>CAXXNW010000001.1:0-544605 GCA_963663125.2 Bacteroidales bacterium
TTTCTCAATAATGCTAACAAATTATTGCTCTTGTGTATTTCCTTCCAATATGTCAATGAACTTTACCCCCTTTTCAGGGGTGTGTGGAGAATAACGGATTCGAACCGTTGACCCTCTGCGTGCAGGGCAGATGCTCTAGCCAGCTGAGCTAATTCCCCAAAAGACTTCCTAATGCGTAGTCCCGAACAGATTTGAACTGTTGACCCCTACATTATCAGTGTAGTGCTCTAACCAACTGAGCTACGGGACTGAGTGTTCATTCCTTTCGCTCTTTGCGGCAGAACATACCCCTTGCCCCTTGGGTTGTCTGGTTTCTCTTGATTTTGAAGCTAACAATACCTAGCGATTAATCCTTGCTGTCTCTCTCTTCTCTTTCAGTTTGTTCTCTAGAAAGGAGGTATTCCAGCCACACCTTCCGGTACGGCTACCTTGTTACGACTTAGCCCCAGTTACCGGTTTTACCCTAGGTCGCTCCTCGCGGTCACGATCTTTAGGTACCCCCAGCTCCCATGGCTTGACGGGCGGTGTGTACAAGGCCCGGGAACGTATTCACCGCATCATGGCTGATATGCGATTACTAGCGAATCCAACTTCATGGAGTCGAGTTGCAGACTCCAATCCGAACTGAGACCGGCTTTCGAGATTCGCATCACATCGCTGTGTAGCTGCCCTCTGTACCGGCCATTGTAGCACGTGTGTAGCCCTGGACGTAAGGGCCGTGCTGATTTGACGTCATCCCCGCCTTCCTCTCTACTTGCGTAGGCAGTTTTCCTAGAGTCCCCATCATTACATGCTGGCAACTAAGAATAGGGGTTGCGCTCGTTGCAGGACTTAACCTAACACCTCACGGCACGAGCTGACGACAACCATGCAGCACCTCGTAGTCGGTTCCGAAGAAATACAGGCTTTCACCCATAGTCCAACTACGTTCGAGCCCAGGTAAGGTTCCTCGCGTATCATCGAATTAAACCACATGCTCCTCCGCTTGTGCGGGCCCCCGTCAATTCCTTTGAGTTTCAATCTTGCGATCGTATTCCCCAGGTGGATTACTTATCACTTTCGCTTAGCCGCTGACTGTGTATCGCCAACAGCGAGTAATCATCGTTTACGGCATGGACTACCAGGGTATCTAATCCTGTTTGCTCCCCATGCTTTCGTGCCTGAGCGTCAGTTATAGCTTAGTGAGCTGTCTTCACGATCGGTGTTCTGTAGCATATCTAAGCATTTCACCGCTACATGCTACATTCCGCCCACTCCAACTATACTCTAGACATACAGTATCAAAGGCAGGACCACAGTTGAGCCGTGGTTTTTCACCTCTGACTTATATACCCGCCTGCGCACCCTTTAAACCCAATAAATCCGGATAACGCTCGGATCCTCCGTATTACCGCGGCTGCTGGCACGGAGTTAGCCGATCCTTATTCTTACGGTACCGTCAAACCTCTACGCGTAGTGGCCATTCTTCCCGTACAAAAGCAGTTTACAACCCATAGGGCCGTCTTCCTGCACGCGGCATGGCTGGTTCAGACTTCCGTCCATTGACCAATATTCCTTACTGCTGCCTCCCGTAGGAGTCTGGTCCGTGTCTCAGTACCAGTGTGGGGGATCATCCTCTCAGAACCCCTACCCATCGTCGCCTTGGTAAGCCGTTACCTTACCAACTAGCTAATGGGACGCATGCCCATCTTTAACCATCTCAATTTTAATTACCTTATGATGCCACATGATAATCACATGGGATTTTAGCTTCGATTTCTCAAGGTTATGTCCCGGTTAAAGGTAGGTTGCATACGTGTTACGCACCCGTGCGCTACTCTCATCATATTGTATTGCTACAACATAAATCCCGTTCAACTTGCATGTATTAAGCCTGCCGCTAGCGTTCATCCTGAGCCAGGATCAAACTCTCCATTGTTAGAAAGTTTTTAATATCTCTAGACTCACTCAAAGTTATTTTACGCTTCTCTTCTTTAGTTTCTCAACTCTTCCAAGAAACGCTGATCAAGACTCCTCGTCTCTCTCGCTAGGCTGTTGTTGTTGCTTCATTATCTTCAAAGAACTCGTATTACTTATTCTTGTATGCTGTTCTTGTTTTCTCTTATTCTCTTTCTTCTGCTTGCTTTACCTTGAGGTAAAACAGGGCTGCAAAATTAAGACTTTTTTCTTACTGTGCAAACATTTTCCTTCTTTAAAATGATTTTTTTTTCTTTCAAAAAAAATCACCTCTTTTATCACTCAAAACTGTTTCCGGGTGAAAATAAATAAAGAAGGGCAACGACCTACTCTCCCACAAAACGCAGTACCATCGGCGCAGGCGGGCTTAACTTCTCTGTTCGGAATGGGAAGAGGTGGACACCGCCGCTATAGTCACCTTAAGATCTTTTATATTCTTATAAATATCTTATGACATATCTGTGAAGGAAATACACTTGGTTTATAACCTGTTCATGAAAAGTCTACGGGTAATTAGTACTGCTCGACTCAACCATCTCTGATTTTACATCTGCAGCCTATCAACGTCATCGTCTTTAACGACCCTTAAAAGAAGTCTCATCTTGAGGCGAGTTTCGTACTTAGATGCTTTCAGCACTTATCTCATCCGAACGTAGCTACCCTGCGATGCCGTTGGCACAACAACAGGTACACCAGCGGTTCGTCCGACTCGGTCCTCTCGTACTAGAGTCAGCTCCTCTCAAACTTCTAACGCCCACAACAGATAGGGACCGAACTGTCTCGCGACGTTCTGAACCCAGCTCGCGTGCCACTTTAATCGGCGAACAGCCGAACCCTTGGGACCTTCTCCAGCCCCAGGATGTGACGAGCCGACATCGAGGTGCCAAACCACTCCGTCGATATGAGCTCTTGGGAGTGATCAGCCTGTTATCCCCGGAGTACCTTTTATCCTTTGAGCGATGGCCCTTCCATGCGGAACCACCGGATCACTAAGTCCTACTTTCGTACCTGTTCGACTTGTAGGTCTCGCAGTCAAGCACCCTTATGCCTTTGCACTCTACGCACGGTTACCAAGCGTGCTGAGGGTACCTTTGAAAGCCTCCGTTACTCTTTTGGAGGCGACCACCCCAGTCAAACTACCCACCAAACACTGTCTCTGATTTTTACCGGATTAGACTTCAAATAAACAAAGGGTGGTATTTCAACGTTGACTCCACAAATGCTAGCGCACCTGCTTCTTTGTCTCCCACCTATCCTACACATCATTTATTCAAAGTCAATGTTAAGTTGTAGTGAAGGTTCACGGGGTCTTTCCGTCCCGTTGCGGGTAAACGGCATCTTCACCGTTACTTCAATTTCACCGAGCTCACAGCTGAGACAGTACCCAGATCGTTACACCATTCGTGCAGGTCGGAACTTACCCGACAAGGAATTTCGCTACCTTAGGACCGTTATAGTTACGGCCGCCGTTTACTGGGGCTTCAATTCAGGGCTTCGCCTTGCGACTAACTCCTCCTCTTAACCTTCCAGCACCGGGCAGGTGTCAGGCCTTATACCTCATCTTTCAATTTTGCAAAGCCATGTGTTTTTGTTAAACAGTCGCCTGGGCCATTTCTCTGCGCCCTACTCCCGTAGGGACCCTTTCTCCCGAAGTTACAGGGTTAATTTGCCTAGTTCCTTAGCTGTGAATCACTCGAGCACCTTTGGATATTCTCCTCGACCACCTGTGTCGGTTTACGGTACGGGTAGCATATACCTGAAGCTTAGAAGTTTTTCTCGGAAGTCTGTTTAGGATCATTATCCACTCATCCGAAGACTCGCGGTACTATCGGGCTTTAGCAAAAGATACGGTTTTCCCTGCATCTCCTATACCTACACCCTTTAACGTACTATTCCGTAAGTACGCAGATCTTTCACTCCTTCGTCCCTCCATCGCAGTATATCCTAGTAATGGAATATTAACCATTTGTCCATCGACTTCGCCTTTCGGCTTCGCCTTAGGACCCGACTAACCCTGATCCGATTAGCGTTGATCAGGAACCCTTGGTCTTTCGGTGTGCGGGTTTCCCACCCGCATTATCGTTACTTATGCCTACATTTGCTTTTCCGAACGCTCCAGCAAACCTTACGATTCACCTTCGACGCTGATCGGAATGCTCCCCTACCAGTGTATTTCTACAATCCATAGCTTCGGTAGTATGTTTTATGCCCGATTATTATCCACGCTCAATCGCTCGACTAGTGAGCTGTTACGCACTCTTTAAATGAATGGCTGCTTCCAAGCCAACATCCTAGCTGTCAATGCAATCGAACCTCGTTGCTTCAACTTAACATACATTTGGGGACCTTAGCTGATGGTCTGGGTTCTTTCCCTCTCGGCCACGGACCTTAGCACCCATAGCCTCACTCCCAGGTATATGTCATAGCATTCGGAGTTTGTCAGGATTTGGCAGGCGGTGAAGCCCCCGCATCCAATCAGTAGCTCTACCTCTATGACACTCGACCCTGAGGCTGCCCCTAAAGGCATTTCGGGGAGTACGAGCTATCTCTCAGTTTGATTAGCCTTTCACCCCTACCCACAACTCATCCAAAGATTTTTCAACATCAACTGGTTCGGTCCTCCACTTCGTTTTACCGAAGCTTCAACCTGGTCATGGGTAGATCACAAAGTTTCGCGTCTACTCCTACTAACTAAACGCCCTTTTCAGACTCGCTTTCGCTTCGGCTGCGGACATCTTTGCCCTTAACCTCGCTAGTAAAAGTAACTCGTAGGCTCATTATGCAAAAGGCACGCCGTCATCCCTCTTACAGGACTCCGACCGCTTGTAAGCGCACGGTTTCAGGTTCTATTTCACTCCCCTGTTCGGGGTTCTTTTCACCTTTCCTTCACAGTACTGGTTCACTATCGGTCTCTCAGGAGTATTTAGCCTTAGCGGATGGTGCCGCTTGTTTCCCACAGGATTTCTCCGGTCCCGCGGTACTCAGGATACTATTAGGTAATAAATAAATTTCGCCTACAGGACTTTCACCCCCTTTGGTCAACCTTTCCAGATCTATTCGGCTATTTATTTATAGTCCACAACATAGTCCTACAACCCCAAGTTTGCCGTAACAACCTTGGTTTGGGCTACTCCCCGTTCGCTCGCCACTACTTGGGGAATCACTTTTGTTTTCTTCTCCTACGGTTACTTAGATGTTTCAGTTCACCGCGTTTGCTCATCTTTCGATGTGTCAGGCCTTCAACCTGACGGGTTTCCCCATTCGGACATTACCGGATCAATGCGTATTTGCCGCTCCCCGATACTTTTCGCAGCTTATCACGTCCTTCTTCGCCTCTGAGAGCCAAGGCATCCCCCGTACGCTCTTATTAACTTTCTCATGTCTGCACTATTTCTCAATAATGCTAACAAATTATTGCTCTTGTGTATTTCCTTCCAATATGTCAATGAACTTTACCCCCTTTTCAGGGGTGTGTGGAGAATAACGGATTCGAACCGTTGACCCTCTGCGTGCAGGGCAGATGCTCTAGCCAGCTGAGCTAATTCCCCAAAAGACTTCCTAATGCGTAGTCCCGAACAGATTTGAACTGTTGACCCCTACATTATCAGTGTAGTGCTCTAACCAACTGAGCTACGGGACTGAGTGTTCATTCCTTTCGCTCTTTGCGGCAGAACATACCCCTTGCCCCTTGGGTTGTCTGGTTTCTCTTGATTTTGAAGCTAACAATACCTAGCGATTAATCCTTGCTGTCTCTCTCTTCTCTTTCAGTTTGTTCTCTAGAAAGGAGGTATTCCAGCCACACCTTCCGGTACGGCTACCTTGTTACGACTTAGCCCCAGTTACCGGTTTTACCCTAGGTCGCTCCTCGCGGTCACGATCTTTAGGTACCCCCAGCTCCCATGGCTTGACGGGCGGTGTGTACAAGGCCCGGGAACGTATTCACCGCATCATGGCTGATATGCGATTACTAGCGAATCCAACTTCATGGAGTCGAGTTGCAGACTCCAATCCGAACTGAGACCGGCTTTCGAGATTCGCATCACATCGCTGTGTAGCTGCCCTCTGTACCGGCCATTGTAGCACGTGTGTAGCCCTGGACGTAAGGGCCGTGCTGATTTGACGTCATCCCCGCCTTCCTCTCTACTTGCGTAGGCAGTTTTCCTAGAGTCCCCATCATTACATGCTGGCAACTAAGAATAGGGGTTGCGCTCGTTGCAGGACTTAACCTAACACCTCACGGCACGAGCTGACGACAACCATGCAGCACCTCGTAGTCGGTTCCGAAGAAATACAGGCTTTCACCCATAGTCCAACTACGTTCGAGCCCAGGTAAGGTTCCTCGCGTATCATCGAATTAAACCACATGCTCCTCCGCTTGTGCGGGCCCCCGTCAATTCCTTTGAGTTTCAATCTTGCGATCGTATTCCCCAGGTGGATTACTTATCACTTTCGCTTAGCCGCTGACTGTGTATCGCCAACAGCGAGTAATCATCGTTTACGGCATGGACTACCAGGGTATCTAATCCTGTTTGCTCCCCATGCTTTCGTGCCTGAGCGTCAGTTATAGCTTAGTGAGCTGTCTTCACGATCGGTGTTCTGTAGCATATCTAAGCATTTCACCGCTACATGCTACATTCCGCCCACTCCAACTATACTCTAGACATACAGTATCAAAGGCAGGACCACAGTTGAGCCGTGGTTTTTCACCTCTGACTTATATACCCGCCTGCGCACCCTTTAAACCCAATAAATCCGGATAACGCTCGGATCCTCCGTATTACCGCGGCTGCTGGCACGGAGTTAGCCGATCCTTATTCTTACGGTACCGTCAAACCTCTACGCGTAGTGGCCATTCTTCCCGTACAAAAGCAGTTTACAACCCATAGGGCCGTCTTCCTGCACGCGGCATGGCTGGTTCAGACTTCCGTCCATTGACCAATATTCCTTACTGCTGCCTCCCGTAGGAGTCTGGTCCGTGTCTCAGTACCAGTGTGGGGGATCATCCTCTCAGAACCCCTACCCATCGTCGCCTTGGTAAGCCGTTACCTTACCAACTAGCTAATGGGACGCATGCCCATCTTTAACCATCTCAATTTTAATTACCTTATGATGCCACATGATAATCACATGGGATTTTAGCTTCGATTTCTCAAGGTTATGTCCCGGTTAAAGGTAGGTTGCATACGTGTTACGCACCCGTGCGCTACTCTCATCATATTGTATTGCTACAACATAAATCCCGTTCAACTTGCATGTATTAAGCCTGCCGCTAGCGTTCATCCTGAGCCAGGATCAAACTCTCCATTGTTAGAAAGTTTTTAATATCTCTAGACTCACTCAAAGTTCTTCCGCTTCTCTTCTTTAGTTTCTCAACTCTTCCAAGAAACGCTGATCAAGACTCCTCGTCTCTCTCGCTAGGCTGTTGTTGTTGCTTCATTATCTTCAAAGAACTCGTATTCCTTTTTTTCTTATATGCCTTCTTATTGCTCTCTCTCTTTTGGGAGTGCAAAGGTATGAACTTTTTTATTCCCTGCAAGCTTTTGAAAGTTTTTTTTTCACCTTTCTTTCGATCAGCACTTCCTCCGCTCTCTCCCTTCTTAATCCCTCATCCATCCTGACTTACGCCGCTTTGTTCGAGGTTGCAAAGGTAAGAACTTTTTCTTTACTTCCAAGTTATTTTTAATATTTATTTTATTAATCTTAACTCGCTTTCTCTTACCTTTTATGAACGTTTCCCCTGCTTCTCGCTTCGCTTTCGCTCCGCTCGTTTGGGGTGTGCAAAGGTAGTAACTTTTTCTTTACTTCCAAGTCTTTTAAAAAAAATTTAATTCTTTATTATCCTTTTCTCCAATCCCGCTTGCTCTCTTATCCTTAATGACCTCCCGCCCCCGCTTTCTGTTTGCTTTATCCCTTACAGCGCTGGAGGCCCCGCTTGGGCCGGCAAAGGTAGAACCTTTTCGCCCCTTCCCAAACTTTTTACAACCTTATTTTATACTTTTCATGCCTGCTTTGCCGAAGCAAACGGTCCTATCCGGACGACATGCCTTTGCAGAAATAACCACATACCGCATGCCGCATCTTTACAGACCAATCGGAAAATTGAAAAGTATAAGAACCTGTTTAAAAATCAAATCAGAAAAAAGATAATAGTGTATCCTTTTAGTCCGTAAAGCATTTATTTTGAGGTACCAAACTTAAAACAGAATGCATAGAACTGATTTAAAGGAAACACAGTGGCAATATATAAGGAAAAAACTGTCCATTCAAGAAAGAAAACGAAAGGGTCAAGAACTGATCTGGTTATATCATCAAAGTTATTATCAGTGGAGATAATATAAACGGATTCAGACCAGCACATAAAAGATAGGTTATAGAAAGAACTTTTTTGTGGTTTGACAACTACAGAAGACTCAACTACGAATTAACATTTGATTCTGCTGAGGAAATGGTCAAAATTGCTGCTATAAGATTTTTATTGAAATTGAAACAGGCTCTTATCATGTTTATTTGTACTACCACTAAGCTGTAATCTAACCCGTTGGATGAATTCTTTTATATTTCTAGATTATCAAACAGTTAGCATATTTTTTTCTATTATTTCAATTCTGTAATCTATTTATTTTGATCATTTTCCCCTATGCTTCAGACAACAGATATTGATAATTTGTCAGCTAATTTTTGTTTGCTGCTACCAATTGAGCAAATTACTGTTATCTTGAATGCGCAACGCTACTATGCTCTCTTCTCTCATCTCACATCTCAGAATGCTCCTGATAATAAGAAAACCACAAAAAGAACCACAAAATAATCCGATCAAAGAATAAATCTCAGACTTCCTTCCTGATCTCTCGTATATTTAAGTATCGGAATAATTACTAAAACACAGCAAATAACAATAAATAATATTGTATATCAACTTTTTGCATGGGTGTATGCGTCGAATATCTGACATATCCGACAGTGTTAGTTTTGTGGCACTAATCATCAAAACCCTTAGTTTTTCGAGGTGAGTCAGGATGTCTGAATCTTTAGGTTTTGTTCAAATAGGAAGTCGATTATAGCAGTATGCTCGGCTGTAAAGAATTGTTTTAAGGTGATACGAGCCTGATATGTCTTATCCATAAGGGCATATTAAAAGAAATTTAACCTATGTCTGAACTAGGATTGATGTAGGTTTGACCAGGATACTAGATACCGGATAGACCCACATGTAATTTATGTCAAATCTTTTTTTACACACCTTCGTGTCTATCTCTTGTCTTTTTTATCTTCCGATATTATTTAAATATTTATTACGGGATATGCTGTTTATCGATAAACTTTTATTCTCATCCCCCAACTTTTCAAACTGATTCCTATTTATGAACGCACACGCACACCTGATTTGAAACAGAATTCAATATCTGTGCAGTATTAACTTTCGATTACACTATTCAAAAGAACGGTACACTTAAAAAGAGGAGTACCAATTAACCGGGATATCAATTTTCAATAAAAACACATTCAAATTTTATTTTAGAAAAGCACTATCAATAATTATCATACAATATCGAAAAGAATTAATTTTGTTTTCAAAAAGAACCAACCATGAAATTCTACACACTCTTAGCTTGTTTTACGATCATGATTAGCTTCAACGCCTATTCACAATCATATGAAGAGTCACCTGTCAACACTTTAAAATTTTCAGACAGACTTGTTTATGGTGGTAGTTTTGGACTTGCATTTGGGAGTCAGACATTAATAGACCTATCGCCGACCATTGGCTACCGTTTAACCGATCAGTTTACGATAGGAAGCGGTATCTCATATAAATATAATCAGATAAAGGATTATACGCTAGATCCCAATACGAACAGATGGTACGATTATTCAAGTAACATTATAGGAGGAAGTCTTTGGGCTAGATATCATATTATTGAGAACTTCTTTGCACATGCAGAATTAGAGCAATTACAGATACATTATAATTATACTTCCGTAAACGGCACAGAGCCCAGTAAAACGAGTAATAATGTTGGTGTAACGAGTGTTTTAGTAGGTGGTGGATATCGCCAACCGCTTGGAAACAGAGTCTCTTTCAATATTATGCTGCTCTACAATCTCAATGAAACCGATTTTTCGCCTTATCAGAACCCTATCATACGAGCTGGCATCAGTATTGGAATGTAATATAAATGACTCGTTGACTGAATTAATAATTCCAGATTTGTCATTACTAGCATTAAGCACTGATTATCAATTTGTTTTATATGCATGCAGTTAATACGCATAAGCTAATAATCAATAATATAAGCTTTCTATTGACGGATTTTGATTAACGTTAAACTCTACCATCACGCACATAATGCAACTGAACCAGCCCCTTTTCAAACGAATGTGCCCCCATCAACTTCAACCGAAGTTCGGGGTATCCTGTTTGAAAAAGTTTGATACCTTTACCCAGTAGCACAGGAATCACTGAGATATAAAACGCATCAATCAAATCATAGCTTAACAATGCATTCACAACTTGTGCCCCACCATCTATAAATATATTTTTTCCTTTTACATTTTTCAGTCTTGATACCAACGCTTTCAGATTTCCGGTATAAAAGCAGGTTTTATCAATAGATGCACGAGGTGTCCGGGTAATAACATAAGTCTCCTGACCGGCATGAGGGAAAACATCGACATGTTTCATGACCCAGTCATATGTTTTACGACCAAGAATAACCGTATCGATCGACTCCATAAAGTCAGAATAACCATAATCCTCACCTTCCTGCTGTACAATGGATAGAAAAGACAAGTCCTCGTCTGGTGTTGCAATATATCCATCCAGGCTCATTGCAATATAAAGAATAACATTCCTGCTCGATTTCATAGTAAAGAAAAATTATGGCATAATGAATGATAGAACAAATCGTCTATGGCACGACAATTCATAGCATTAAAAGTAACATAATGGAAAAGCAATAGTTTAAGGTTGATTAAAAATAAAATACGAAATAAGATAGGCTGAAATTTATCAATAGTATGATTAGCCCAAATTTGGCAGCAAAAGTAAAAAACATTAAACGCTGACTTCGAATTTGTTTAACATAAGTAGTAGAAATAATTTATTGTCGTATTCTCAATGCTTGTTCTATTCTGGTACATCTACCTGAATATAGATAAGCAAAGAGAGAAATGCGACATTGTTTATTGCTTATTACTTATATTATAATCTAAACTCGGTTCGCCTTTTAGCTCGAAACCCATTGGAGAAAGATTGATAATTACCCGATCGTTAAGCTTCAATCGAATACCCTAACTTATCCCATTATTAACTGCAACTGAAATATTTTTATCAGGAGAATTAACAGTAATATTCTGAGTGCCGACTTCTAAAGACACCATGTTAATCAGAAGAGACAGAGATTTTAACAGCTTTCATAAAAAAAGATTATTTAACCCGTTGGTTGAATTAATCTTGAATATGCTCAAAATTAATTGATTACAGATTTGAGCTAATAGAAAAAAATATGCTAACTATTTGATAATCTTGAAATACAAAAAGAATTCATCCGACAGGTTTACTTATTATTTCGATGGATTATCATTAACCTCTTCCAACATTTTAATGATTTTATCTAATTTATCTACATCAATCGAATTCAACTTACGTGTTAGAGCTTCAATTTCCAGTTTTGAGTCAATATTTGTTTTATAATCATCTTGTGCTTGTATTCTGTCTCTTTCACTTTGTCGGTTTTGCGACATCATAATAATTGGTGCTGCATAAGCTGCCTGTGTTGAGAAAACAAGATTGAGCAAAATGAAAGGATAAACATCCCAATGATAAACATAGCCTATAAGGTTTAGTCCCATCCAAAGCGCAACCAGAATTGTTTGAAAGATAATGAATTTCCACGACCCCATACCCTTTGCGACTAAATTGGCAATACGATCGCCAAAGCTTAAAGATTCCTGATGCTTTTCGTGCCATGTTTTTGGATTTCCCATTTTCTTTAATCTTAGTTTAATAAAAACAAAAGTAAAGCATAATAAAACAGGTAATTTAGATTATTTATCCCGGTATTGCATACGAATCGAAAGTAAATTCCAATAAACTACAAAAAGAGCATTATGATCATTTCTTTTACGGAAGTTGGAATTTAACCGGAATTTCCAACGTACATTGGACAGCTTTTCCTTTTGACTGCGCAGGTTTCCAGTTCTGCATCATTTTCGTCAAACGGATAGCCTCTTCATCGCATCCCCCACCTATTCCTTTTAAAACTTTCACATCAGAAACTTTACCGGTTTCGCCGATAGTAAACTGCATGGTTACGGTTCCCTGAATACCCGATTCTCTGGCAGAAGAGGGATATTGCGCATTATCTTTTAAAAATTTTAGCAAAGCTTTCATGCCACCTTTATATTCAGGAAGCCGATCATCTGTCTCATTTATTATTGGCTCCATAATTTTGTAATCGGGAGTTTCTAATGTCATCTTAATAGTAGGATTTTTTCCTTGAACGATGTCAATGGTCTTCTCTGCTGTTTTGCCGAAACTTTCGATATTCACCCTGTGAGATCCGATAGTAAGACTCCCACTATAAGGTGTAAATCCGGCCGCATAGTCGTCTATAAATATTTTTGCACTTGTCGGGATACTTTTGATGATCACCCATTGTGTGTTTAGCTGATCATTTCCGCCAGATTTGGCGCCGTCTATTTTCAATGCCATCTCATAAATCCATTCTTCCAGCTCGGTACCGAATGAATACGTACACTCCACTCCTAACTGTTTATTTGTTATAGTCACTGATTTAGCACCAATAGGGATGAGATACATCTGCACACCATTGTATTGTTCCGTTGCTATTATACTTTTATTAGGATTAAAGGTAAAAACGAACCCCAATTGATCGGTTAACACTTTGATGAGTGTTACTTTTGACCGAGTAGGCTTATTTGCTTTTGAAAGTGTACTTTCTATCCGGGTAGCGTCCATCTTTCTAAAGCTTTTCACCACTAAAGATTGGCTATTTACTTTAAGAACACTGAATAAAAGTGCAATGGTGAGAATAAATACAGATAGTCTCATTTTTATTTATTACCGTTGAAGCTGATTATACTGTAAAAGTGGAAAGATTTCTTTATAATAGCAAACAAAATCAGATATATTGTATGAATATTCGTTTTCACTCTCTACTATCTGTTAAAAAAGTTAAAAATGGCCACAGAAAACTAACTTTTACACTTTTGATTAGTCTAATAAATTTGACTAACTCAAATTATTTAACATTATGAACAAATTACCTTTGCTAGCATTCATTTTGCTATGTAGTTGTACGTCGCTTAACAATGTAGAAAGCACTCGTGAGTCGAATATTAAACCGAATGAGTATACCTATTCCGACACGAATAGTAAGATTCGGTATAATATCGCGAATGATAATAAAAATATACACATAAAGTTAAGCACAACAGATTTTACAACTATCAATCAGATCATTAGAACAGGATTAAAAATCAACTTTAATCTGCAAGGGAAAAAGAAAGAGAGTATATATTTTCAATATCCGCTTGCTCCTTCAAAACGTTTTCCTGAAGGTGGTACGCCGCAAGCGGGTCGTGATATGGCTAAAGCCGGACAAAATATGCCTCAAAAAGGAGATGGTCCGGGTGCAAAATTTGACTTAAATAAATTAACAGCCCAGATTTCGGATGAGGCTTTATTTAGTAAAAATGGGGAAATAGAACAACTTCATATTTTGTCAGCGAAATCCGATATTAAGGTTTTCATTAAAGTTATAAATAAGGCTGAACTAATCTATGATTTCTTCATCCCGATAAATAGAATTTCAAAAGATGGAATTTCTTCATTGTCAAAGTTATCGGTAGGTATTATCTCGGGAAAGGGTGATGCATCATCTAAGGGTGGACCCGAAGGTATGTCGAAAGGTAAAAGAGGTGAAATGCCTGGCGGTGGCATGGAAGGTGGCGGACCCGGCGGAATGGGTGGCGGCGGAATGGAAGGTGGAATGGGCGGCGGACCTGGTGGAATGGGCGGTGGACCCGGTGGCAGGAGTGGTGGACCTGGTGATATGAATGGTACTAACAGATCATCAACGAATCAATCCATTAATATCTGGTTCAAACTGGACTTACTCAAAGTAGAATAAACCCGGATCTGTCATTATAATATTAAGCATTAATTATCATTTTATAAACATACTGTAATAAATCACAATATATTTATAATCAGCAATATAAATCTTATAATGACGGATACTGGATAAAAAAAAGATATTTTTGATAAAATAAAAAAACCGACCTAAATGAGTCGGTTTTTTTATTTTATCAAAAAGAATGATCTTATGAATTTAGCATGACAGGCATGATGAGCATGAGTATATCCTCATCTTTATTATCATCATTTATGGGTAGAATAATGCCGGCTCTATTAGGTGCAGACATTTCCATTCTGATCTCATCAGTGTCGAGGTTAGTCAACATCTCTAAGAGAAACTTAGAGTTGAAACCGATTTCAATATCATCCCCCTCATAATTACAATTTAGCCGTTCTTTAGCTTCATTCGAATAATCAATATCTTCAGCAGAAAGGATCAATTCTTGGCCGGATAGCTTAAGTCTGATCTGATGTGTACTTTGACTGGCAAAAATAGCTACACGCTTGATAGAACTCAAGAATGGCATACGTTCTATAAAGAGCTTGTTGGGATTGACCGATGGTATGACTGCTTCGTAATTTGGGTACTTACCATCTATCAAACGACAGATCAATTGAAAATTACGAAACACAAATAAAGCATTAGTCTGGTTATATTCAATACGAACAGGTAATTCATCATTAGAAAGAAGATTCTTCAACATATTCAATGGCTTCTTTGGAAGAACAAAACTTGCTGAAGCTTCGGCCTGAACATCCTTACGACGATAACGAACCAACTTATGGGCATCGGTAGCTACAAAGGTGATGGAATCGGGTTCCAGTTCACAAAATACACCTGACATTACAGGGCGTATTTCATCATTGCCGGTTGCAAAGATGGTCTTCTGGATGGCATTAGCCAAAACAGCTGACTCAAGTGAGATAAAGGTAGTATCTTCAAGCTGTGGAGACTTTGGATACTCATCTCCCTTATGACCTGTCAGTTTGTATTTACCATCTCCAGCTGAAATTTCTACTAGTTGAGTCTCTTCATCTATATGAAAAATGATTGGAATATCCGAAAAGGTTTTTAATGTTTCAAGAAGAATTTTTGCAGGAACGGCTATGGTGCCTGGTTCCTCAGATTTGGTCAGTTCGAGTTCTACCGTCATGGTAGTTTCCAAATCCGATGAGGTTACTTTTAGTGATGTTTCGTCCACCTCAAATAAGAAATCATCGAGGATGGGCAAGGTATTATTTGAGCTGAGAACACCACTGATGGACTGGAGACCTTTAAGTAATGCTGCACTATTGATAATAAATCTCATACGTTAAGAATTTTCCTTATTATTTTCTTTGTAAAGTTATAAAAACTTAAGCTATTTTTTTTAATTATTTTTTGTACAGCCTGAATTTTGATTCTTCACCTCTTATTAAACGATGTATATTCTTCCGATGGGTTAACGGAACAAAGATCGCTACCAGAATGGAAAGAATGATGAGACTCACATCTTTCTCTCTGAAAATCAAAATAACTACTAAGGGTAACAAAATTGAGCTGGTAATAGATCCTACCGAAACATATCCGGTTGAAATAAGAACAAGAATGAACCATACCAAGATAATGGGGAACGCGATAGGATACATGGCTAGAATAACACCTACCAATGAAGCAACACCCTTTCCTCCCTTAAAATTGGCAAAAAGCGGGAATACATGCCCCACTACAGCAAGCGCTCCACAGGCAATCTTAAAATTGACAATCTGATTCTCAGAATAATAATCGGGAGCAAAGAAATTAGCCAAATAGACAGCTAACCAAGCCTTAAAGACATCGAAAAGTAAAACAGGTAAGCCTGCCTTTGGACCTAAAACACGAATAACATTGGTAGCACCCATATTACCACTTCCGTGCTCTCTAACATCCACTCCGTGAAAAAAGATTGTACCAATCCATACTGCTGTTGGAATTGAACCCAACATATAAGCTAGAAAAATACCCAGAAAGAAACTTAGTGTCATGATTTATTTTGTAATTTGTGAAAAGATTTGTTGCATTTTACGTGTAAAGGCCAAACGTTTTTCAGGTGTAGAAACAATGAACTGATAAGGAGGTTCATTCTCTTTCACTGAAAGAATCCGTTTGTCGTCTTTCAACCCGGTCAGGATTGTATTATACTCTTCATTCGACGAGATGGACTGAAGGATGCCTGAAGCATAATTAAAGAAATACCAATTTCCTTTGCCCAACTCAAAATAGATATTTAATATATCACCTGAACGCCGACGACTTATTTCGATATAACCATTTACATATTTATTTACAGGATACTTACCCAGACTAAAGATACCAATGGGGCCCTTTCCTACAAATGAACGCAGATCAGGATTCCAGTTTAACTTTACATCAGTAAGTAGCATAGTTTTATTCAATTTCTCTGATGAGTTCTTAGATGTTCCAAATAAGCTAAGATCCTCTGCCATCTGTCTAAAATCGCTTTCACCCAACGTCAATTTAAGCGCTTTATTCACAACGGCGCCATTCAAATTAATTCCTTTAAGGTTGGCAAGTTGCAGTTCGTCTTTGAACTTTTCTAAGGCAGCATCGGAAAAGAAGAAATCAAGTGAAGTGAGCACATCCATCTTCAATGAATCGGGAATCATGGAATAAGTTGTAGAGCCTATTAAGTCCATTTTCAGACGACCAAAGTCGGCCCCTGTGAGAACTTTTCCTGTAGATGTAACTACACATCGGCGACTGTCGAGAACAAGTTTTTCTGCCGTACTATTTTTGGTCTCCTTCTCTTCGGTTGAGAGGATATAACTCTGATCTTTCTTATCGTAACGGATGAAACCGGAAATGGGTGTCATAGCCAGATCGCTATAAGCTGCAGGCTTTGCAAACAAGGGAGCATAGATTAGATTCTCGGTGATGGAGAAGGCTATGGATGTCATTAATTTACTGTTAGACATATCGCGAGGATCAGAAGTAATAGGCAATACAACATTCATCGGATCGACCTCCGCTTTAAATTTTGTCCACTGCGGCATGTTTTTGGTTAAACAGGAAGATTGAATCATAAACCCACCATTGAATGACAAAAATTTTGAGGACGCTTTCAGATCGACATCACCCATAAATCCAAAAGCCGGGTTGAGTTTAAATTCGGCAGAGTCGCTGATGGTAGCATGAGCAAAAGTCTGGCCCGTAGTATCTACTCCTATGTTTGAAAAACGGATCTGTTGCGATTGTCCGGATTCATCAGCATAATCATAGATACCAGACGCATTATAGCTACGGGCATTCAGAACAGTAACTTTCGCCCCATAGATGGTGTGTGATTTGTTCTGTCTGTTTGCTATAATTGTTGCATCATTGAATGCTTTCATCGAACCGTTTTTCAAAATAGTAACCTGTCCATTGGTTGGGAAAAGAGCTGCATCGGCCACCTTGATGATCTTGACATCTTCAGCATAAAGAATATTCTCCTTCAGGTCGTAAAGAGCCTGTAACGACGAAAACCGCAACGGATCTTTGTCGGGGAGAGTAGAGACGAACTCTGAACTGCTTAAATCGATATCAATTAACTCCTTCTTGCTTAATTTATTGAAATTCTGAATCCGTTGAGCTATATTGTTCTGCAACACAACTTTAGATTGATCCATCATCCATGTAAACTGGTTCATAGAACCAATATACCGATTAACCGGGAACTCAATTTTAGCACCTTTTCCACTCGTTGCAAAGTTGGCTAAATTTTTTGTAAAATCCACATCCGATTTTGCAACTGTTGTTGTTAATACAATACCACTCCCATCTGCAGCATTTAGTTTGAAACTGGTGGTATCGGTCATGAATCCTTTTTGCCTGAATGCATAAAGTTTAGAGACCATGTCAGCTTGATCGAATGTTAGATGTCCGTTCCCAACTAAAGCTTTTGAGGATAGCTTCAATAACCCATTCAAAAGTACTTTATTATTCATTATATTGAACGGTTTATCTTTAGCATTAGTAACAAACATAATATCGCTTGCCGGTAACCATTTCTGATAGGCATTTTCGGCCCTGACAGATGGATAGGCAACAGGTTGTCCTTGCTCGGTAATGAGGAACTTACGAGTGGGTGCGGTTAATGAGTCGGGATAAAAAATATAGTTATTTGATTCGCTCTCTGACGCATAAGCCGAAAGACGACCATCACCACGAAGACCATTATTACTTAAACTTATTTTATCATAAAACTTTCCTTTACCGGCATAGGCAGGTAACCCCACATCGGATACCTTCTTTATAAATCCAAGAGAGTAATCTTTTTGCACTTTAATGGGTTCTTCTATTTTTGGAAACAGATCGCCGGCGGTGAGGGTTCCTTTAAACGATAACTCATCGGTAGAAAAATTATTAAGACTATCGAGTACAAAGGGTTTTACAGTATAAAAGAATTTATTTTTAGGATAGGCACCATTTAAAATATCTTTTCGATCATAGTAAACAAAGGCATCGGCTTTTGAGTTAAAAATCGGATATTGGGTGTATTTTTTCAATCCAGACTTATTATCGGCCTTATCAATCAACAGATCTCCATTCAGGTTTGCAATAGCACTTTTAACTGGAACCAGAGGGTGATTTCCCTGCGCATCGCGTTCGAAACTCTTTACCATAAATGTCATAGAGTCGATAGTGGGCATATTCAGTCTAAACTTTTCATACTCAAAAGAACTTTTGTTTGCATAGAAATCAAATAAGCCCGCATGAACGCGACCGGTAAAGACAAAATCGAGGCCTTTCTTAACCAATAACTTTTTATCGGATGGATAAATATGAACATTTTGAGCATCACTGACGGATATATCCGACACCCCATTAATAGTGAGATCACCGTTTTTCATATTCATGACGGCATTGGGGGCCGAGACCACTTGTGAACGGAACTGAATAACATCGTAATCTTTTCTGCCGCTGCGAGCTGCCATAAACTCGCTTAAACGTGGTTTTACAACAACGATATTGGTTTCAGGATTGAAAAGGATAAACCCATTGGCTGCCAGAATGGCCAACATAACTCGTACCTGTTCGACAGGCTTTTTTATCTGATCGGCCAGATCGTTTACATGAAACCGATTTACTTTCATGGCTTGGGTATAGAAATAGACCGTATTGATAGGATTAACCTCATCAATACCCTGCAATCTATTGTATTTTAATGGGGAATAGAAACTAGACGATTGGAAAGAGGCGTTACTTTCTTTTGATAGGCCTCTGGATACCTCAAAGCGAATGGTATTCTCTCCAAATTTAATATACATTGCTTCTACCTGCATATCGAGTTTATGATATGAATCGAAAAATGGTCCTGAAGGAAGACCATCTTCGGTGCGGGTAAATGCCACCTCTTTCTGTGCATGTACATAACGCATCTGCACAGTTCCATTATAGATAGAATCGCCTTCATAGTTTACCGTAACTGCAACACGTGATGAGACCAGACGGTCGGGACGGATGACAAAAGTTTTGGATGTTACAGTAGCAAATGGTTTCCCTGCATTATGAAACACGAGCCGTGCATCCTGTGTATTGGAACCATTTCCGATAAAACGGCTTCCCTCAAGCATAAAACCACCTTCATAATTAATGTTATCGAATATTTTATCAAGAAAGAGTTTCTTGTCGAAAGAGTCGAATTTAGGATATACCGCCCGATCTGGAGTTATGGCTGAGGATTGAACCATCTCTTCGAATTTTCCTTCAAGCGGTGCTTTAAAATATTTTTTATTGATCAGTTTAACCGTATCTGCCTTATAATTAGAAAAGCGAAGATTCAATGCATAGTTATTGAGGATTGTATAGACTTCGTTATGAGCAAATCCCGCACGATCCCAATAAACGGTACCCCCCTTCCCTTTCCAGTAATCTGAGGATGGATAATATTTACCGGAGGTTTGAAAGATTTCCGTACTATCCCGATTGCCTTTACAAACAAGATCAACCGACTTATAGACAGCGTATGGGACACTGTCAACTTCAAAAGTAAAGGTACCCTTGTGGGCAGTCCATTGGTTGTTGACTGATTTATATAGAATGTTTGAATTAAATAATCTAATCGTGGCATCGATAACTTGCATCAGTTGCCGCGACTTCTTAGAATTGGCTATCAGTTGAAGTCCGTTCAACCAGTTCGTCACACTACTTGCCGGCTGATTACTATTCAGAAAAACGATAAGCGCATTAAAAAGGGAGGTATAGTTAGGATCGGGCCGCATACGCATCTGAAGCATGTAGTTGGATAGCTTATAGATTTGTTGACGGTTTACAGCACGCAATCGCTTGTCGGTCCAGACAGATTGAAAGAGAGCCTCAAACTTTTGCAGCCCCTCTTTATCGAATGAAGAGGAGCCATATTGAACTATTTCGGAAGTAAATTTAGCCGAATCAGGTGTGAAACTCTTTAGTTGTTGTGCCTTGACGTCAAAAGAGATCAACACTAAAAAAACGAACAAAAATTGTGCAATAAAATGTAACAATAGTTTCATAACAGCAACAATCTTTGAGAAGATTAAATTAACGTATAAAGACTGCTGCAATCCAATTATTGCGAGACAAATGTTTTACATAGTGCATTCCAAGACGAGCAGCTTCAGCAGTAATAGCAGGCAGATCGGCTTCATAAAAGCCACTCATAAACAGTTTTCCGTTTTCTTCAAGTGATGCACGATAGTAATGCATGTCGTTTAACAATATATTTCTGTTGATATTGGCAAATATAAGCTGATATGTTTTTCCTTCGATATTAGTAGCATTACCTAATAGAACGTTATCGACCGGCACACTATTTCGTTGGAGGTTCTCAACCGAGTTTTCATAAGCCCACTGATCGTTATCGACAGCAGTGACCTCTTTAGCGCCCTTCATCCAAGCCAGTATAGCAAGCACACCGGTTCCACACCCCATATCCAACATGGTCAAACCATTCACCTCTTCATCGAGAAGAAGTTCAATCATCTGAGAAGTGGTTTCATGATGGGCAGTTCCGAACGACATCTTAGGTTCAATGACAATGTCGAACTCCGCATTCGGATCCTTTTCATGAAAAGGGGCCCGAACCATACAACGGCCGGCAACCAGCACACAGGGGTAGTTACTCTCCCACTCGGCATTCCAGTTGGTTTCGGGAATTAGCTTGGTTTTATGGGGGATGGTTTTAAAGAGCTCTTCGGAAAATACATCTTCTACAGCCTGTTCGTCGAAAAGACGCTTTTGAATGTAGGCCAACAGTCCCTCTTCCTGTTCAACAAAACTCTCACAGCCGATCTCATCGAGACGAGCCATAAGAAGTTCCTGCATCCCTTCGTCAGGAGGAAGAGTGCAGGAAATCTCAATATATTCCATTAGTGGGAATTAGAAACTTTTAATAATAGTAACAAAATCAGCAGCTACCAGAGAGGCGCCCCCAATCAATCCACCATCAATATCAGGTTTAGCAAAGAGTTCCTTTGCATTTTTAGCATTACAACTACCACCGTAAAGAATAGTAGTTTCTTCAGCAACTGCAACGCCATATTTACCGGCAATCACACCACGGATGAACTCGTGCATCTCTTGAGCTTGTTCAGGTGAAGCTGTTACACCGGTACCGATAGCCCAAATGGGTTCATAAGCAACAACCACTTCAGAAAATTCCTCTTCGGTTAATGAGAAGAGAGCATTTTCAATCTGGCTCTTCACTACATCGAAATGACTACCAGCTTCGCGTTGTGCCAATGCTTCGCCACAACAAAAGATTGGTTTTATTATATTTTCCAGCGCAGCTTTAACCTTGGCTGCAATAATTTCGTCGGTTTCGTTGAAATACTGACGGCGTTCTGAGTGGCCCAGAATACAATATTGTACATCCATTGACTGCAACATTGTAGCAGAGATCTCTCCGGTATACGCACCTTTAGTAAACTGACTCATATTTTGAGCGCCAATACTAACAGATGTTTCGCGGGCAAGATCAACAGCCATTTCGAGATAAACCGCAGGAGGACAGATGACAACATTAGCAAGGTGACTGTCCATTCCATCCAATTCTTCAAGAATATCACAGATAAGTACTTCAGCATCCTCGAAACTCTTATTCATCTTCCAATTACCGGCAACAATCTTTTTTCTCATAATAGAAATTGTTAAGCGTTATTAATTTATGTGTAAATCATTATTAATCATAACGTACCCGTGGGTCGAGTAATCCATATACAACATCAGCAAAGATATTGATGATTACTAACATAACCGACACGGTAAGTACCGCTCCCATAACAACCGGGAAATCGTATTTTTCGAGAGCGTCAACAATGACCACCCCCATTCCTTTCCAGTCGAAAACGTATTCAACAAACACTGCTCCTGCCATTAAACTGGCAAACCAACCGGTTACGGCAGTAACCACAGGATTCAATGCATTTTTCAAAGCATGTCTTGCGACAATGGTAACCTTGCTCAATCCTTTGGCTTTGGCTGTCCGGATAAAATCTTGCGACATCACATCGAGCAAAGAGTTCCGGGTTAATTCGGCCACTATTCCTAACGGACGAATACCAAGCGTAAAAGCGGGTAAAATCAAGTTCTTCAAATCAAGATACTCGCCTCGGCCAAGGTCATCAACCGAATAGAGACTACCAAACATACTCAATCCTGTATAATCAGCCAATAGAAAAGCGAAAATCCAAGCAAAAAGTATGGCGGCAAAAAATGAAGGTAGAGACATTCCCAATACCGAAAAGAACAATGAGAGATGATCAAACAATGTACCTTTCTTTATTGCTGCAAATATACCAATCACTACACCTAAAATCATAGCAAAAACGATAGAAACCAATGCCAATAAAAAAGTATTTGGCAGCGCCTCGTAAAGTATCTGAGTAACCTTGCGTTTGCTTTGATATGATCGGCGTAAATAAGGTTTTTTGAGGACTAATACATCACTTCCCGTTTTTATTAGCGTAAGAGAACTCCCGTATTTCAAGGTATCAAGATACCAATAGCTTTCTTTGTCAACCCTATTATGTAATGATATTGGGGATAAATCGTTTAAAAAATTCAGATATTGTGTCATGAGTGGTTTATCACGGCCAAGGTCTTTGTTGATGGCCTCAACGGTAGCTATATCGGCTCGTTGACCCAACATCATCCGGGCAGGATCACCGGGAAGCACATTAAAAAGCACAAACACCAGCGTTACCACCCCAAAGAGCACCAATAAGCCATATAAAATCCGTTTAATGATAAAACTGTACATCCTTCAATAAAATGTAGTTAAGGTTTAACAGGCTGTTGCTTAAGATTTTTTTTAAGCACCTCAATGGTTGGTAATTTATAGGCTGACCATTTTTTTAAAATGACACCATTCTTAATTAAAACCAAACCCGGATTTGCCCTTACCAACATTTTAAGCTGAATCTCATCGGCATTATAAAAATCAAAGTTCATGGGAACCGGAGTAGAAATAAAATTTGTACGTCCCAGTGAAGCGGTCAACATGACGGTACTGATTTTCGCCTCAGTTACCTTATTTCCAAAAGCAACAGTCTTTGCCAATGCTTTTTGGCTTGCTTTGTTAAGATTATAGCATATAATCAACAAAACGCCATCCTTGTTGCCTAATACTTCCCGTGAAACATCATTTCCGAACTCTTTCTGAACATAGAGCGGAACATCCACAACAGGATTTACAACTCGTTGACTTACAAACTCCCATTGAGCCATCCAAGCAGAATCTTTCCATGGAAAGTTAGGAGATATATACTCTTTTGTCTGTCCTGTTTTTTTGTTTTTATATTTTAGATAGATTTGAGGAGTAGCCGCTACTTCTGATACCAGACGGGTACCCGTTTTAAAAGGAAGAAAATCTATGACAGGTAACATGGCGTATGAATATACACAGAAAGCTGCAAAAATGGTAGTCAGAATGGCGGTAACCCGGACTTCATTCTTAGGAAGGAAACAGGGAACTGAACGTCGTTTCCAGAAGAAGATGATTCCGGTGAGAACCATTAATACAAGATTCTTATAAAAAGTTTGCCAATTAGTTAATTTCAATGCATCACCAAAACATCCGCATTCAGCCACCGCATTAGTAAGAGCATCTACCAAGGTTATAATGGTAAAGAATGTCATTACTACCAGCAATACCCAAGATGTTATTTTCATTCTGACATTAAAAATAAGCATCACTCCTAAAGTAAACTCTACAACACAAAGTAATATGGCAAAGAACAATGCGGCGGGTAGGAGAAAATCACAATGCCAGACTTGAAAATAATCTTCAAAGCGATAAGATGTTCCAAGAGGATCTACCCCCTTTACGAAAGCGGAAAACAAAAAAACAAGGCCAGTTATGACCCTACTGATATTGGCGACTCTTCTCATTGTATGATTTTATTTTTTTGTTCGTCAAGTAGAATTAATGCAAAAATGGCATAATTAATCATATCAAAATAATTGGCATCGATACCTTCAGAGATGATTGTTTTGCCCTCATTGTCTTCGATCTGCTTTACCCTAAGTATCTTCATCAGTATGATATCAGTGATAGAAGTCACACGCATATTGCGCCATGCCTCACCATAGTCGTGGTTTTTACATTCCATCAGACTTTTCGCCTTATTGATATAATTTGAATAAAGTGTTTCTACCTCTTCGGCAGGCATGAAAGCATTAGCGGAAGTACCCATTTGAAGTTGAACTAATGCCATTATCGAATAGTTGATGATACCGATAAATTCGGCACGAATATCCTCGTCAACCATTTGAGAACCTAGCTCTTGAATACTTCGAATCCGATTGGCTTTGATGTATATTTGATCGGTTAATGAGGCAGGCCGTAGTATGCGCCAGGCAGTACCATAGTCTATCATCTTTTTCATAAAAATTTCTTTGCAGAAGGCTGTTTCAGCATCAAATTGTTTAGACGTATTCGTAATCATTGATTTTATTAATTTAGCAATTTTGAATTCAGATCTGGCTAGATCTGATAAAACTACCGAAATGATGAGTAAAGATAGTACAAAAACCACCACTCCGACACTCAAATGTGGAAACAAAGATATCAATTTAAGTCATAAAGTGGTAATGGCAATATTGAATATCACTCCTGATTCTTTCTATGACGGAGGTAAGAACATGACCGAATCGAGCTGGCTCCAAAAGGTGGATGTCTCATTAAACGAGGGGGCTGGCATCATAGATATAGGTGCAATTTCAACGCGCCCGGGAGCTAGCGAAGTGGATGAAAAAGAGGAATTGACACGTTTAATTCCCGCCATAAAAAGTATTATAAAGAACTATCCCGAGTGCATAATTTCTGTTGACACCTACCGTTCTGTTGTAGCCGACGCTGCTATTTCGGAGGGAGCCCTCATGATTAATGATATATCGGGAGGTCTTTTTGATCCCTTGATTTTTGATGTAACAGCAAAAAATAACATACCTTATATAGCAACTCATATTTTGGGTACGCCCAGAAACATGCAGGTAAATCCTTTTTATAATGACGTAACCAAGGAGGTGATCCTTTTTCTGGAGCAGCAGACTGAAAAGGCTATAAAGGCGGGTATTCAGCAGGTGATATGGGATCCAGGATTCGGATTCGGAAAAACCATTGAACACAACTACACACTGATGAATAATCTTGCAGAATTTAAAGCCAAGGGATATCCCCTTTTAGTTGGGATTTCAAGAAAATCGATGATTTATAGATTATTAAACACTACACCTAGCGAAGCATTAAATGGAACCACAATATTAAATACCATTGCGTTACTAAACGGAGCAGATATTTTAAGAGTACATGATGTAAAAGAAGCTGTAGAAGCAGTAAAGATAGTGATGGAATTAAAAAATTCATAGGCACTCAAAAGATAACGTCAATATCACTCACAAATTTTCCTCGGATGATCCTAAGATGTCTCCCCCCTGTTTAGCTCATTTTCCGTACATATTCTGTACATGTTCCGTACGAGTTCCATATATTATTACGGAATAGGTATTGTACATGTACGAAACATATATTCAACTCTTACGTGATACCCTAATTGTATGTACTGTTTTTCAAAGCTTCATCCTGATTTCATCACTTGCTTATACATGTATTGTCAAGGTTTCAGGATTAATGGATATTTAGGAATCAGACAGAATTATATTGGGTATATTTTATTAATTAAGGGAATAACCCATTTGAATCAATTCTTCAAAATGTATCCGCTCCTACTTTTCCGACTAATCTCAAAGTCTAAAAGCAATGTTTGTTCAAAGCTGATATTGAAAACTATTGCATAGGTAGTAATCCAACAAATTAAAATTCAGAAAGATAACTGATTCCAAATTATAAAATGTAAAAATTAATCTGCGATTTCTAATTTACATTCAGATTTTCATTTACTTTTAAGTTCTCATAAACGTGGTTATATGTCAGTATTTTTGCAAAACTGTTGGAGCAAAATGAAAGAAGGTGACGAAAAATCATTTGAGTCCCTGTTTAAAGAGCTTTATGCTGAGTTATGTAGCTATGCGTTGCAATATACTTCGGATAGATTCTTGGCTGATGAAATTGTACAGGATGTTTTTATTAAGATATGGCAGAATCGAGAGAATATCACCCCAACCAAATCAATTAAAGCTTATATTTTTCAAACAGTTCATAATTCCTGCATAAATACCCTTGTACAGAAAAGATGCAAGAAAAGCATAAACAATGTTTTCCTCTCAGAAGAATCTTGGAAAATTATTCAAGAATCTACACAGATTAATTCATTTCTGCTTGAGAAATTAGAGGCTGAAGATACAGAACAAATTATCAAACAAATTATTCAAAGTCTTCCTGCTAGTTGTAGTGAAATCTTTACGTTAAGCCGATTTGAAAATAAATCAAATCAAGAAATCGCCGAAATGTTAAACGTTTCGGTTAGCACCGTTAGAACTCAGATATATAGAGCCTTAGATAGAATAAGCGAGAGATTATTAAAATAATAATGAAGAGACTATAAAAAATAGTGAATTTTTTCTCTCTATTTGTAACAAATCCGGTATCAAATCTTGTCTTAATATTAAGAAGATAATTATGCTAAACCCAAATTCTATAAACGACAAAATTAAAGGATTAATCACCTGTTACTTAACGGGTGATATTGATCGTGCTCAACTCGAAGAACTAAATCGCTGGATGAATGAAAGTGAAGATCATAAAGAGATATTCAACACGTTCAAATCAACATGGATACTTTCTGGAATGACAAACACGAAAGATAAATTCTTTGTAAATCAAACATGGGGAAATCTTCAGAAAAAATTAGACTTCGAGATGAACGATTCAGAACAAGAATCCAACCTTAAACGAATTATAATTTTCAAAAAACTCCGTACCGCTGCAATCTGGCTTCTATTTTTTGGACTTGGAAGTTTCATTACCTATCTTGTTTCTTCAAACAGAGTAACACAAAATTTCAAAACTGAAATCACGGTTCCTTATGGCACAAAAACAACTGCAAAATTGCCTGATGGATCTACAGTATATCTCAATGCAGGAAGTACTATTATTTACAATCAGGATTTTAATAAAACAAAACGTCTGGTGTATCTTTCAGGTGAAGCCTATTTTAATGTTGCTACTAACAAATCAAAACCATTCGAAGTAATTACTTCTTTCCTGACAGTTAGAGCCACGGGAACAAAATTTAATGTAAAAGCTTACCCTAACGAAAGTTCAATTACGGCTACACTCGTAGAAGGAAAAATTGATATTCGAAATACAAATGCCCAAACAAACAGCAATAGAATTGAACTAAAACCCAAACAGTGTTTTGTATTTTATAAAGCTGATGTAAAAGATAATCCTTCTCCTCAAAATATCATTTACCCAAATCAGGTATCAGTGAAAAACAATGATGAGAACTTAAATAATTACAAAGTATACAACAATGTTAAAACCGAGCTTTATACTTCATGGAGTGAGGAGAACTGGGTAATAGAGAGTGAAACCTTAAGAACATTTGCACCGAAAATCGAACGAAGATTTAATATGGTCATTCACTTTAAAGATGAAGAGATTAAAGATTACAAATTCTCTGCAACCATCCAAAAAGAGACGATTGAACAGATACTGCAAGCTATAAAAATAGCTACACCTATGATCAACTACAAAATAGTAAAGGATACTATAAATTTTGAGTTAGATCGGAAAATAAAACAACATTATGAAAAATAATCTATTTCAGGAAAGGAGGGAAACAGAAAAATAAAACACATCTACTATTAGTCATAAAAAAATAGGAGCAGGTTAGAACTACTCCTATCAAATTAAGTTCCGTTAAAAACCTAATTATTCATTTTAATTCACAAATGTATGAAAAAAATACATTATTGGGAGAAAGACGTTCGATATTTTCTCCAAAAACACCAAATTTTAATTATCATGAAGCTAACAGTTATACTCATCTGTTTGTTTTCGCTATCTGTTCAGGCAACAGTTTATTCTCAATCTGCAAAAGTCAACCTTAATTTAAAAGAAGTTTCTCTAAAAGAGGTTTTTAAAATAATTGAGAAGCAAACACCTTGCAGATTTTTCTATAATGATCAATTTGTTGATCTCGATTCAAAAGTTTCATTTAAGGCTAATGACGTTTCGGTTGATGAGGTACTGAACATCATCTTGAAGAATGCCAATGTAACGCACAAAGTACTTGAGAATAATTTAGTTGTAATAGCTCCTATTGATAACCAAGCGAAAAGCACTATAACAGGAACAGTAACAGATGCAAAAACCGGTGAATTATTACCGGGTGTTGGTATATTTATCAAGGGAACCACAAAAGCTGCTATAACAGACAGACAAGGTAAATTTAGTATTATATCGACAAATCCGAATGCTACGCTGGTGTTTTCTTTTATAGGATATGACACACAAGAAATAAATCTTAATGGGAGACAAAACATCACCGTTGCACTTGTTCCTAGTATTAAAAATCTTGACGAAGTTGTAGTAATCGGTTATGGTACAACCAAGAAGAAGGACCTTACAGGTTCTGTTATGTCAGTATCTTCAAATGATTTCAAAGCTCGACCGGTTCAGAACTTGTCGGATATGATTCAAGGTCGTGCAGCCGGAGTAACTGTTACATCATTATCGGGGGATGCGGCAGCCACTACGAAAGTTCGTATTCGTGGTAATAACTCAATTAACGGGGACAATGCGCCTTTATACGTTGTTGATGGTGTTCCTATGGGTTCTTACAATCCCAATGATGTTGCTTCAATTGAAATTTTGAAAGATGCCTCAGCAACGGCTATTTATGGTTCCCGTGGTGCAAATGGTGTTGTTTTGATTACTACTAAGCGTGGCAAAGTTGGCGCCCCTACGGTTGAATTATCAGTTACACAAGGCTTTAGCAATGCACAAAAAAGTTTAAATTTGATGGATGCCGCAGAATATGCTGAGTTTTATAATAAATACACTGGTACTTCGTATTTTACTGCTGATCAGATAAGCAACTTCAAGGCAAAGGGAGGGACTGACTGGCAAAAGGCAATCATGCAGACAGGAATCAGCCAGAACTATCAAGGTTCTGTATCGGGGGGTTCTGAAACAGCGAAATATTTTATAGCCGGTAACTATATTAATAATTCAGCAACATTGAAAAATAACAATGCCAATAGTTACGGAATAAGATCAAACGTTGACTTAAAGATTGGCAACAGATTTACTGCAACTATTGATATTGCTGCACATTCTAGTAAAGTGCTTAACGCCGGTACAGGTTCAACCATAGACAAATATTCAACTACAAACGCTTTGATGTGGTCCCCAACGGCCCCCATCTATAATGCAGATGGAAGTTATAATATTTTAGACCCGATTGGGTCAAAGTCCTATAATCCTTATATGTTAGCAATAGAACGCAATGTTAATCAATATAACACCAACGTTTCTGCTAATGGTATTTTTGCTTACAATATCATTGACGGATTGAAAATTTCTGTTCAGCCGGCAATCGAAAAAAGTTCGAGTGAACTTCGGAAGTTTGAAAACCAATATGTTATTACTCAGGGATATCCGGGTGCTACGCGTGGATGTACTGAAGATATAACCTGGCAAATTACCGGTTTGTTGACCTATGATAAAGTATTCAAAGAGAAACATGCTTTAAATATTGTTTTGGGTTCTGAGGTTTGGTCAAACAAAAACAATAACTTCTCAGCCTACTCAAGCAATTTTTCCGATAACAGTGTATTGTGGTATAGTCTTCAAAGCGGTACTGACCAGAGCACCGGTTCAGGTTACACGGAGTCATCACTGGCATCGTATTTTGCCAGAGCAAATTATATCTTCAATTCAAAATATTATTTAACAGCAAGTATGCGTGCCGACGGATCTTCTAAGTTCCGGGGCAACAACCAATTTGGGTATTTTCCTGCTGTTGCTGCAGGATGGTTAGCATCAGAAGAAGGATTTATCAAAGATTTGAACTTCTTCGATCACTTGAAGTTAAGAGGGAGCTGGGGTATTACCGGTAGCCAGGCTATTAGTCCCTATAGCACTAACGCTAGCATGAGTTCTTATGGTTACAATTACGGTACAACTACTAATTATCCGGGTTATATTATTAGTTCTCCGGCAAACCCTGGTCTTAAATGGGAGAAGACTGCTCAATCTGACATAGGTCTAGACGCTACATTGTTGAAAAATAAACTTTCTGTTACATTGGATTACTTTAACAAGCATACAACCGATTTATTGACAGCTAAGCCATTGCCATGGTATAGTGGTGGAGGTACAACTATGATAAACTTGGGTGAAATGGCGAACTCAGGTTTTGATGGTAGTATCACTTACATTCCGATAACTACAAAGAGTCTTCAGTGGACGACGACGTTTAATCTCTCAATACTTCATAATAAAGTAATTGATTTAGGTGACTTAGGTACTGAGTTTATCCCCAGTGGGTCAGTTGTAGGAGTTGAATTATCTAATAGCCCAATGATCGTTAGAGAAGGTGCGCGTTTAGGCTCTTTCTACGGTTATAAATTTTTAGGACTATGGGGGACAAACGAAGCGACTGAAGCAGCGAAATATGGTCAAAAACCTGGCGATAATAAGTACCTGGATGTCAATAAAGATTATGTACTCGACAAAAATGATGAAATGATCATTGGCAACTACTTGCCTAAGTTTACCTGGGGTTTCAATACATCATTGACCTACAAAGATTTTGATTTTAATTTATTGATTGAGGGTGTTCACGGTAACGATGTGTTGAACCTTAGCTATATGTTAGCCGGTACTGTAATTGGTGAGTCTAGTTCAATTACCTTGAAAGACGCTGAAAATTATTGGACTCCCACAAATCAAAATACCATATGGGCTGTCCCTACTAGCTCAACAAGAAAAGAAAAAGCAAATTCAACTAAATGGATACAAGATGGTAGCTTTGTTAAGTTGAGAAATATCAGCATTGGGTATACCACGCCGAAAACATTATTAAAAGGACAATTGCGTATTTCACTTAGTGCACAAAACCTGTTTACAATAACCCGCTATAAGGGTTGTGACCCAGAGGCTTCAAGCTCTAGTACTGGAAATGATTTCAATGGTGGAATTGATTATGGAACATATCCAATGCCAAGAGTATATACAATAGGTTTGTCTTATAAATTTTAATTAGCTGAGAAATGAAAAAGTCAATTATATTTTTATTAAGTTTATTCATTTTATCATCATGCCAATCGTTTCTTAAGGAGGATGCAAAGGGGGTATTAACACCTGAAAATTTCTTCAATAGTGCTGATGAACTTGAGGGAGCTATCAATGGTCTTTATAGAACTGCAGTTCAGAATTATCTTGATGGTAATTTTTCAAGTAACCTCATGGGTAGCGATGACCTTGGAACAAAATTCTCTCCATTCATGGAAATGGATGTATTTGCATCAACTTCAGCATCATACTATCCTGGAGTTTTTTGGAAGGATACCTATGCTACAATTCGCCAATGTAACAACATTATCTTAAACTACGGGAAAACCCCGGTCTCTGACGAAATTAAGCAACAGGCTGCCGGTCAGGCCTATTTTTTGAGAGCTTGGTCATACTTTGTGCTAGTACGGATATTCAACGAGATTCCACTTATAACAGATGTGAATGTGAATTCTAATGCGATGAAATCAAGTCCAACAGATACTTATAAACTTATTGTTGCTGACTTGGAAAAAGCAGAGCAATGGTTGCCTGTTAGTTGGAGTGGCGATAAAGCGTTAGTTAAAGTTACACAAGGATCTGCAAAATCGTTGTTGGCTGAAGTATATTTGGCTATGGCAGGTTACCCACTTAAAGACGCTAGTAAATATGCATTAGCTGCAACAAAAGCTAAAGAAGTAATTGATATGGGTCGTTATCAATTGGAGCCTTTCGCTAAATTATGGTCTAAGGATTTCTCTAACAATGAAGTTATTTACGGATTGGCTTTTCGCTATACTAATAGTAACCCAATTAACGAAGGGAGCCAGCTTGTAACTTGCTATCTTCCTAATGAATACCTAGGTTGGGGCATCCTGTATTCAGAGCGAAAGTTCTTTTATGACTTCCCTGCAGGAGCTCGTAAAGATGCAACTTTCGAAACCGTCTTTAGAACTAAAGACGGTTTGGTAGACTGGACTCAATCAACGCATATTAAAAACCCCTTTTACAAAAAAATGATAGCTACGAATCAAATGGATATTCTCGATCCTAATAGCAAGCCATGGTATCGTAGTCAAGACATTTCCAGCTATGATAAATTGATTCAATACATTCGTTATGCTCAAGTGTTATTGACTTATGCTGAAGCCAAAGCGATGTCTTCAGGAGTCGATGCTTCAGCGTATGCCGCTGTTAACGCTGTGCGTGAAAGAGCGGGATTGACGGATCTTTCAGCTGGATTATCAGCGACAGCATTTCGTGATTCAGTTTTTAATGAACGCGGATGGGAACTTGCAGGAGAATTTACGCGATGGTTTGATCTGGTTCGTTTGGAACGTGTCGAACAAGTAGCTTCAAACAGAGATCCAAATGACAATGTAATTCCTTTTCCACCTACAAAGGCGAGTTATTTTCAGAAAATTCCTGCAGCTGAAGTGCTTCTAAATCCAAACTTAGGAAAATAAGATTCATTTTGTGAAATATTCTGATCTTAGTTTGGTAATTTTTAACCAATAATTTATTTTCGAGGATATACTTAACGATTAAAAAGAGGCTGTATTAAAGCAGCCTCTTTTTACTAATCTTTTCGAAGAAAAAAAAATTCAAAATAAATTAGCTTATAACATGTTTGGTTATTATAAATGCTTAATGAATTGCAACCATTCTTTTCAAAGATAATAGTAGACGATGACCGAAAATAATTCTTGCATTCAAACAAAAGGCAAAGCATTTACTGTTGAAGTACGGGACAATTCTTTCGAAAGTCGTTACAAATACAAAGTACTGAACTGAATGGAAAACCTTATAACAAATGCTATTTGGATTATCCTAATACTTCAGAAGGAGAAACTTTGGTGTTATTTATGGGAAACCAGCCTAATAAAAAAAACGGGGAATTGAATAAGATAAATTAATAATCACTGAGAACTAGTAAGATTAACCTTGGCAATACTTGACAAACAGTAAAACCATCATTAATAAACATATCTCAAAACTAAGGATAAAATGAAGCAACTATTTTTCTATCTGACAATAACATTATCGGTAATAAGCTTGGCCAGTAGAGCACAACAAAAGCCGTGGATTGATTTTAACAACAATGGCCGGAGGGATATATACGAAGATCCGAATGCAGAAACCGATAAACGGGTCAACGATCTGCTTTCCCAAATGACGGTTTATGAAAAAATCCAGTTACTGCATGAAGTTGCTCCGGCAATCTCCCGACTTGGGATCACCAAATACGATCATGGAAATGAAGCATTGCACGGCGTAGTCCGTCCCGGAAAATTTACTGTTTTCCCCATGGCTATAGCACTGGCAGCCACATGGAACCCTGATTTGATTTTTAATGTTTCCACTGCCATTTCCGATGAAGCCCGTGCTCGTTGGAACGAATTGGAACAAGGAAAGCTTCAGCTTGCAAAATACAGCGACCTACTTACATTTTGGTCGCCAACTGTTAATATGGCCCGTGATCCCCGATGGGGTCGCACACCCGAAACGTATGGTGAGGACCCTTATCTCACTTCACGAATAGGAGTTTCATTTGTGAAAGGATTACAAGGTAATGACCCCTATTACCTGAAGGTAGTTTCAACGCCCAAACATTTTGCTGGAAATAACGAGGAGCACAACCGTTTCAGTTGTAAGGCAGTGATGTCGGAACGGGCACTAAGATCCTATTATCTTCCCGCTTACAAGGCATTAATTACTGAGGGCAAGGCACAATCGATCATGACAGCCTATAATGCTATTAATGGTGTTCCATGTACGGCAAATAAGTGGCTGCTTACTGATATCCTGAGAAATGAGTGGGGTTTTAACGGGTATATTGTTTCTGATTGCGGTGCACCCGGGTTGTTATATACAGACCAAAAATACGCTCCTACTCTCGAAGATGCCGCTGCCATGGCCATGAAGGCAGGACTGGATCTTGAATGCAGCGGGTATTGCAGTGAGTGTTTTATTTTCCGTGATTATCTGCCAAAAGCATACGAAATGGGTAAGGTTACTGCATCCGAAATCAACACCGCAGCATTCCGAGTGTTGAGGGCACGTTTTAAACTTGGATTGTTTGATGCCCCCAGTCTGAATCCCTATACACAAATTTCCCCTTCAACAGTAGGTTGTGCGGAACATCAGCAACTGGCGCTTGAAACCGCCCGTCAATCAATTGTATTACTCAAGAACAAGGACAATATATTGCCATTAAACCTTAAAAAGATTAAAACCATTGCAGTGTTGGGCATCAATGCCAATGTCTGTGAGCTTGGCGATTACAGTGGCGTTCCGATCAACGATCCTATTTCACCGTTTAGGGGTATTGTAAATAGGGTTGGTGACCATGCACAGGTAAAAACAATTATTTGGTTAGGCAAATTGTCACAATTTGAACCTATACCCGTTAATTTCCTCGCAAATGAAACTAACGGTAAAATTCAAAATGGGTTGAAGGCTGAGTATTTTGACAATGTCAATCTAGAAGGTTCGCCCAAAGTCAGGATTGACAACCAGATATTATTTGATCCTACCAACCAACCACCTGACCCAATAGTGCCCAAAACGCCTATGTCGGTTCGCTGGACAGGTTATATTGTGCCCAAAACTTCGGGGAAATATACAGTGGCTGTAAAAAATGAGGATGGTATTCGTTTGTACATGGATGATAAATTGGTCATTGACCGATGGGAGAACAATGATTCGAGCGATACGATTGCTTTTGAACTTACAGCCGGAAAACGATATCCGATAAAGGTTGAATATTGCAAGCGTGGAAGAAACGCGTTTGCCTCTCTCTTATGGAAGACACCAACGATGGAAGGCAACGAGAAGTTTGTTAAAGAAAAACAATTGGCTCGTAACAGTAATGTAGTGATTGCTGTGGTAGGTATTAACAGGTCTATTGAACGCGAAGGACTTGATCGTGAATCGTTGGATCTTCCTGTCGACCAAATGGATTTTATCAAAGAAATATATAAATCCAATCCAAAAACCATCGTGGTTTTGGTAGCCGGAAGTTCAATGACCATCAACTGGATGCAGGATAACGTTCCAGCCATTGTTAATGCATGGTATCCGGGTGAACAGGGAGGAAAGGCTATTGCTGAGGTGCTATTCGGTGATTATAACCCGGCAGGAAGGCTTCCGCTTACCTATTACAAATCAATCAACGATCTCCCCGCATTTGATGATTACGAAGTATTCAACGGCCGTACGTATATGTATTCCGGTAAAAAACCACTATACGCTTTTGGCTACGGATTGAGCTATACCACTTTTAATTACAGCGCAATTCGGGTTGACCGGCAGCAGATAAATGCCGGGGACACTATCAAAGTGTCGGTTGACGTGCAGAATACAGGGAAATATGACGGCGATGAAGTGGTACAATTATACTTGCACCATGCGAACGCTTCGGAACCCATGCCAATTAAACAATTGAAGGCGTTTAAACGAATTTCATTGAAACACAATGAAAAACAAACCGTTAGCTTTATGCTGTCCCGCGAGGAAATGTCATTTTGGAATAGTAAAAACGAGTTTACGCTTGAACCTGGAATATTTAATTTGATGATAGGGGCTTCTTCGGAAGACATCCGCCAACAGGTGAACTTTGAAGTTTTAAAATAGAAATTAGCCAATCTTGATATGAGAAAATTCTTATTCATCATGTTGACTGTAATATCTCAGGTGGGATTATCACAGAATCAGGTACCAAACCCAAACTGGCACTTAAAAACAAAAGATACTCAAGTAACAATTGCAGTTGTCGACAATCGTCCAGTTATCTGTGAACTTAAAAATGTTAGGAATAAATGGAACTGGATTAAGAATTTCTCACCAATGCCATTTCCTGAAAAAGTTCTTACAGAAGGTGTTTCATATCAGCCAAACTGGAAATACAAAGATGCTATTGTTGAAAAATCTAATGGTACAAAGCTTATACTGCGTTTTTTCAGTACAACTCCAAATCTGCTGTTGGAATCAGTCTGGGAAGCCAGATCCGGTGTCGGACCGGTTGAAAATTCAGTTTCGATTAAAAACAATTCAGGGGACAGCATTACTTTTCAGGATGCCGATGTGATCGCTGCAAACATCAATCTTACTGCCGATGCAACAGCTACCCTCTGGCGTTTCAATAAAGGAAGGTACCTCGGAACGAAATTCCAAAAGGATAAGCCAATCGTAAATTTCGACAAAATCGGGATAAACGATACAATCACCTATTACCTCTCGAATGATGCCAACGGCTCTTCCCCCGAAGGGATCAACAGTCATCTCCCCTATCAGATCTTTGATATAAATTCAGAACATGGCCTTTACATCGGATATGAGTGGAGTTTTGGTGTATTTAAAAATCAGACCGGACCAGATCCGCGAACTATTCATTATAAATCCTATTTATGGGATAATACATCTGTAACGATTCAGTCAGGAAAAGTATTTAAAGTGCCGGCTGTTTTCGTTGGAACTTATACCGGTAATATTGATGATGGCAGCAATAAAATGAAGCGGTGGTTCTGGAATTACAAAATTACCCCAACAATTAAAAATAATCCGGATGAACCGCTGATCGAATATTGTATTCCTGGTAATGAATCGCAATTGACTGAATACTACAAAAAATATCCTGTGGCTGAATGGGGGGCTGAATTAGGGAAAATTGACATCGACTGGTTAGATGGATCGGGTACGGACTGGACAAAAGGAAATTTTAAAAGGTATACGTTCTGGAAACCTGATTCCTTAAAATGGCCTCATGGCATGACCGCCGGAGATATTGTCCACCGCAATAAACAAAAGCTTTCTCTTTATATGAATTTCACTTTTGAAGGTAACGATATTGGAACTGAGCAGGGAAGAGAGAAAGAGACGCAAGCGCTGCTAACAAGATATGACAACTGGCATTACGATTACTGGAGAAGCGATATGGTCCTTGAAGCAAAATTCAATTACCTGAGTCATGAAGGCCTGCTGGAGATACTTGACTTTATGATTAAGAACCGTCCAAACTTCCGGTACGAGCATTGCGGAAATGGGGGATTGTTAAAGGATTTTACGACCCTGCAACGAATCTCCGTGTTTACCAATGAAGATTCAGGAGGCCCCGAGTATCAGCGCGAATCCTTTTATTCCTGTTCTTTTATGATTAATCCGGTTCAGATAAAAACAGACATAGGCATGAATCTTGGCCCACACGGAGAGGTTCCCAATAATGGGGGGTATTCCCCCACTGGTGGTACCATTAATGATTCTCCGGAATGGGTAAACTATGTCCTGCGAACAGGGTTTATGGGAGCCAATATGGCAACCAATTGGTGCGTTTATACCCCGAATCAGATTGAAGGGGTAAAAAAACATTGGCCTTTGTACAAAACCAAACAACGCCCGATTTTAAGAGGATTAAAAGTAGGGGATGCACCTGCTGATGTATATCATATACTTCCAATACCCGATGGCATTAACTGGGATGGAATAGAATATTTTAATACATCTCTTAATAAAGGTTCAGTTCTTTTGTTTAAACCTTCGATGGCAGTTTCCGATTCAAAAGTCATCAAATTAAAAGGACTTGACAGACGGGCAACTTACACGCTTACCTTCCAGGATAGAAAAGAGCAAAATGGAATAAAGAAGGGGGCTGAACTTATGGATATAGGTATTGAAGTAAAAGGGATGAGCGGCAATTTCGCATCAGAGATCATATGGATTAATTAGGTTATTGTACTAATAATGTGATACCCAATGCACCGGTACGTGTATTGATAGCAATGATGATACTAAAAGAAGCCGAAGGATTAAGTGACCAAAAGCTCTTGAGAACTGTCGTTTTAATATGCTTACACGAAGTGCAATAGGATTGTTTAATGTAGATGGATTTTAATCTGAACTGCTTTCATAAATTGTTTGAAATGAGTATTCAAAATAATAAGTTATCAATATTAGCATCAATGAATCAAATAAAACCATTCTGTTTAATTGTATTATGTTTCTGCGTTTCTATGACCTATGGCGGGGAAAAAGTGACCTCACACGGCAATCCTGCTATTACGGGAGGAAAAGTCATCTATCTCTCCCCTTCCGGGAATGACCGTTTTGACGGTTCCATCAATCACCCGCTGCTGACTATTTCTGCAGCCCAGGCCAAAGTCCGTTTACTAAAGAAAAAAGGGAATCAGGATATTACCGTTTTGCTTCGGGGTGGTAATTATCCCATCAGTAGGACCTTGGTTTTTGGCACTGAAGATTCGGGGAAAGAGGGGCATCCGATAGTTTGGAAAGCATTCGGTGAAGAGCAGCCTGTTCTAAATGGCGGTATTGAGGTTGGGGGATGGAAAGAAGGGGAGAACGGTATTTGGCAGGCCAAACTTGACCGAACTGAAAAACTCCGTCAACTTTACGTTAATGATCGCCCGGCCACATTATCCCAATATAAAAAGAATGTGAAGGGACAAGGCGGATACGGGAAGTTTGCGGTAAAAGGAGATGAGCCTTGGGCTTATCATGCGGGAGAAGAAATTGATGGAATACTGGTAAACAAATCCGACATGCCCGCAGTTGCACATCCCGAAGATTTGGAAATACTTAGTCAAACTACCTGGACGACCAACCGGCTGTGTGTAAGAGAGATGAAGGATGAAAGAAATCAATGGGCATTGCTTCTGTCGCAGCCATTTGCAGCCATCTCTCAAGCATTTGGATCGGGAACGGCATTTAGTTCAAAGGCTGATTGCATATTGTTTAATGCCAAAGAATTCTTAACAGATTCAGGTGAGTTTTATTATGACCGATCAACAAATACACTTTATTATAAGCCAAGGGATGGTGAAGACATGCTGACCGCAAAAATCATTGTTCCCCAAATTGAGTCGCTTATCCAAATAAGAGGAAAAGATTTACAAACGCATGTTTCCAATCTTCAGTTTGAAGGCCTAACCTTTGCATACACATCATGGCAGTTAATGCGGGTAGATGACAGTTATGGAGCCTGTGGCAGCCAATCGAACTGTCTGAGTATTAAATATGGAGAAAAAGACTGGCATGATAATTTGTATCAATCTACAGATCTGCCTGTTGCAGTTGTTGAAGTAAATTCAGCTGATCATATCGTTTTTGAACGCAATATTTTCAAACTGAACGGATCTATGAGCCTGAATTTTGAAAATGATGTGGTTGCAAGCCGTATTGAAGGGAATGTTTTTCAGTATATCGGAGGAGTTGCGATTAATATTGGTCACTCCCAGCATGTTTACATTGGCAAACAAAATGGCGACAATGAGGGCTTCGGTCCCTATCATATCGACAACAGTCGCGATAAATGGACTGAACAAGTAGAAGGTTTGTGCACCGATGTTTTAGTAGGAAATAACCTGATCAGGGAAACCGGAGTTGAGCATAAGCCCAGCGTGGTGATTATGATTTATTTTGGGCATGGTATAAATATTACACACAACGATATTGCATTTGCACCATATTCCGGAATAGATTTGGGCTGGGGCTGGGAAGAATGGAATGGGACCAACAAACGTTCGAAAGGGAAACCTTCGTTGTCATTAAGGAATAATTCGATAACATGCAACAAAATCGGGCATGTGTTACAGACCTTGCACGATGGCGGAGGAATCTACCTTTTGGGCAGACAGTCTGCATTTATAAAAGATACAACAAGGCAATTATGGACTCCTGTTTGTAACAACTATCTTTATGATTTTGGTGGTGTCACGCGTGCCGGAATCCATCCCGACAACGGGGCAGAATATTTTCTTTTCAGGAATAATGTTTTCAACCATCTTCCATGGTCACTGATTAAGGTGAGCGATTATGGGCTTAAGGGGCATTTCAGGGTCGAAAACAATTACTCCAATACCGCTTTATACTTTACCGAAGGGAATAATATGTATGCTCCCTATACGGTGATTAAGGACAATGTCGATGTCGAAAATGATGAATGGCCCGAAGAGGCAAAGAAAATCATGGAAGAATCCGGGCTGGAAGTAAAGTACCGGGATCTTTTCCAAAAAATAAAATCCACCCGCTAAAACGATCATCAAAATGGAAAAACTGATCTGTGTTTTGTGTTTTATCGTGATTGTCAGATGTGGCAAAAAAGTTAAAAACAATATTGGCAATAAGTACGCTGTGATACAACCAGGACTAGCTGAAAAGGAGATCATCCGGATTGCTGCAAACATCGCTCCTTCTGAGCGCCAATTGCACAGGCAGGAACTTGAGTTTACAGCCTTCTTCCGCTTCGGAATGAATACTTTTACCGACAGTGAATGGGGTAAAGGGGATGAAGACCCGAATTTATTCAACCCGACAGAGCTTGATGCTCGTCAATGGGTTAAAGTTTGTAAAGATGCAGGGATAAAACAGGTGATCATCACAGCAAAACATCACGATGGATTTTGTCTATGGCCAAGTAAATATGCCGGACCCAATAATAAAATTGAATAAGCATGAAAAATATTCCGATTAATTTATTGATACTTATTCTGATGTTTGCCTTTTCATCTAAAGCACAGAATTACGACGCAAAATCAACCCTGCCGGATGTTAAATCAGTGATTGATAAGCAAGATGCAAAAAAGAAACTACTTAAGAAATCGAGTGTCGAAAATGTTATTATTGTTTATAAAACACATTTTGATATTGGCTATTCCGAAAAAGTACAACAGGTTGTTCATGATTATCGTACTTCAATGGCCGACCACGTACTTGAGGCTATTGATAAGAACAGCAGTCAGCCTAAGGATAAACAGTTTGTATGGACGGTTTCAGGATGGCCGATGAAGCAGATTCTTTGGGATGGACAAGCGCCAGAACGTAAGAAAAAAATTGAACAGGCAATTATAGATGGCAATCTTGCAATACATGCATTTCCGTTTACGATGCATGCAGAGACTTCAGAGCCTGAGGATTTAGTTCGAGGACTCAATATTTCCTCTACCTTGGCTCGTAAGTATGGACAACCACTTTCAACGAGTGCTAAAATGAGTGATGTCCCCGGACAATCATGGATTATTCCAACACTTTTTACTCACGCCGGAATTAAGTTTTATCATATGGGCGGCCCTGTGGTAAATATGGAGCTTGGACTACCTCCTTTCTTCTGGTGGGAAGGTCCCGATCAGTCCCGTCTTCTTACCCTTTACAATAATGGTTATGGCAGTGACCCGTTGCCTCCCGCTAACTGGCCTTATAAAACATGGGTTTATATTAGTATGACCGGTGATAACCAAGGACCTCCCAATCCGGAGACGGTTGCAAAAGATCTTGCGTTTTACAAAAGCCGTGGAATAAATGCTAAAGTAGGGAAGATGGATGACTTTGCTGAAATGATACTGAAAGAGGATTTAAGTAAACTCCCGGTTGTTCGCAGTGATATTGGCGATCCATGGATTCATGGAGCCATGAGTATGCCTGAGGCAAGCAAACTGGCGCTGAATATCCGGCCTTCCATTGGTGAAATGGATCAGTTATCTACTCTCGAAACCATCTGGGGTATTTATTGCCCCGATTTGCGCAAGATTACTGCTGAAGCATATGAACAAAGTTTGCTGTATAGTGAACATACCTGGGGACTCGCCAATCAACATTATCTTAAAGTGCCGTATGGAAAAGCATGGCAGGCGTTATGGGAAAAAGGGCTGCCCCCTCAGTATAAATTGATGGAAGAATCATGGAAAGATCATGCTGATTATATCAGCAATGTTCAGAAGCTGGTTACCAACCCGTATCGGGATGCAGTAGCTTCGCTTGCTGATAATGTTAACTTTGAGGGGAATCGTATAGTGGTTTATAACCCTCTTCCATGGAAACGAAATGGAACAATTGAGCTTGATACGCGTCTGATTTTCGGCAACGATTTTAATTCACTTAAACCGGTAGATGGGGGTCCTGCCATTACGGTTTCGCATGAATATCCGGCAATAGAGGATAAAGCTCCGATGTCACGCTTTTTTGTAACGGATATTCCGTCTATGGGATATCGTACCTATGTGTTATCTAATGAGAAAGTAGATAGTCCTGAAATGACTGCCGATGAAAATAAAGGAGTAATAGAAAGTCCGTTTTTTAAAGCTACACTTGATGCAAAAAATGGTAGAATTGTTAGTCTGATAGACAAAAGAACCGGCAAGGAATTAGTTGACGCAAAAGCCCCGCAGGGCTTTGGTCAATATTTTTACGAACGATTTGGATATAAACAGATTTATGATTGGATAGCTAAATCTCTCTATCCGCAGTATGAGGCGCACAAATTTGACTTTACCGCTTACGATATGCCACAAGATGTTGCATACAGTTCGGCATTACCGGAGAATATGTCTCTCTCCATAGAAAAGACAGCAATCGATGTTAAGGCTGTAATGACCGGTACGATTCCCGGCCCTGGGCAGCCACAAAAAGTGTCAATTTCCTTGACACTTTCGGGTTCTAATCCCACTGCCGATCTCGAAGTAAGTTGGCAGAAACAACCTGACACATGGCCGGAAACAGCTTGGATTTGCCTTCCGTTTAAGTGTGATAGTCCTAAATTTCGTTTGGGACGCTTGGGAGCCGATGTTGATCCGGTGAAAGACATGATTGTGGATAATGCTAATTATCACCTTTGGTGGGTCCATAACGGAGTTTCAATATATGATGGAACGACAGGTGCGGGTATTGGCATCTGTTCACCGGATGCGCCGCTGGTGAGCTTGGGAGAGCCGGGAGAGTATAAATTCGACAAACGATATGAGCCGAAGACGCCATATATCTATCTGAATTTATATAATAACCATTGGCGTACAAACTTTCCCGCCTGGATTGGTAACGGACAACGCATGAGTGCAAAGGTGCGTATATGGACTTTTGACAAGTTCTCTTCCGAAGGTTCGCTTTATACACCGGGTATGGAGACACGTGTACCATTACAAGTGGCTTGTTCAAAAGTAAAACATGGAAAGTTGCCGGTTACGCAGTCGGGAATAACGCTTTCGCGAAAGGGGGTCGCTGTTACTGCCTTCGGCCCGAACCCTGATGGTGAGGGAACAGTTTTACGTGTATGGGAACAGGGAGGTACGACAGGTAGACTTGAAATTACATTACCCGCAGGAGCTAAATTTGCTACTGCTCAACCGGTATCTCTTCGGGGAGAAAAATATGGAAAAGCAATTAACTTAACAGATGGGACTCTATTCGTTGATCTACACGCTTATTCCCCGGCAAGCTTTATCTTAAAAGAGAAAGAATAATATAAAAGACCGTATATCCTAAACTTTAAATCAAATATTTATGTACAAAAAGTCGATGATATTAATGGGCCGCCCGTGACTTTGAAAGGCTTTCAAAGGGTAAATATTGCTGTCGGAAAAATCGGAGAAGTAGTTATTGATTTGCCTTATTCATCATTCGAATTTTATGACCGGTCAAGTGGTAAAAAGGTTGTAATTCCAGGTGATTATGAAATATTTTGTGGGAACAGCTCGGATAATAAAGATTTGAAAAAACTTATAAAACATTGGGATAATAGGCTAATATCTAATATTTAAAAATATAAAAATGAAGAATTTAAAATTATTGTTTCTTTTATTTTTTCCTCTTCTTATTTACAGTCATGACTTGATTGCTCAGGATAGGAACCGTGTAAAAATGAATTTCAACCGTGAATGGAAATTCCAATTGGGCGACTATTCCGGGGCAGAGGCAGAATCATACAACGATAAGGATTGGAGCAATATTCATTTGCCTCATAATTTCAGCATTCCTTATTTCCAATCGGCACAGTGGTACACCGGATATGGCTGGTACCGTAAGTATTTCGATGTTCCCGAAAAATGGAAATCAAAGTGCATATTCATCGAATTTGAAGGAGTATTCCGTGATGCCCAAATATTCGTGAATGGCCATCAAGTGGGAATTCACAAGGGCGGCTATACTGGTTTTTCAATCGATATTACTGATCAACTGAAAACCGGCAAGAATGTGTTGGCCGTAAGGTTGAACAACAACTATAGTCGTCGCTTGGCACCACGTAACGGTGACCACAACTTTATCGGCGGCATCTACCGCGATGTTTACCTGTTGGTTACCAATTCTGTACATGTAACATGGTATGGTACCTACGTTACAACGCCCAAACTTTCCACCGAATCGGGCATGGTAAATATCAAAACAGAAGTGCGGAATGATGGCAAAGTATCGAAAAATTACACATTGAAAACCGATATTGCCGATCCTGCAGGAAAGGTTGTCGCTTCAACTACTGAAAAACAGTCAATTGCATCCAATACGACAGTTGAGTTCAATCAAACAACGCCAACCATAAAAGCACCACAGCTCTGGCATCCTAAACATCCATTCATGTACAAGGCAATCAGTACCATAATGGATGGGAAAACCGTATTGGATACCTACGAAACACCATTTGGTTTCCGATGGATGGAATGGACTGCCGATAAAGGCTTTTTCCTAAACGGGGAGCATTATTATTTCCATGGAGCCAATGTGCATCAGGACCATGCCGGGTGGGCTAATGCTGTTACCAATGCAGCTATCCACCGCGATGTGCGGATGATTAAAGACTGTGGCATGGATTTCATTCGCGGTTCCCACTATCCGCATGACCCGTCGTTTTCTGATGCCTGCGACACACTGGGTATTTTACTTTGGGAGGAAAATGATTTTTGGGGTTCAGGAGGTACTCAGAAAGAAACTGATAACTGGTATGAAGGTGGCGGTGCTTATCCGATGAACAAAGAAGATCAGCCTGGTTTTGATGAAAGTGTGAAATCTGATTTGCGTGAGATGATCCGAATTCATCGCAACCATCCTTCCATTATCGTCTGGAGCATGTGTAACGAACCATTTTTTACAGGTCGGGGTACCATTGAGCGGGTGCGTGAATTCCTGAAAGAGTTGACACAATTAACGCACGAATTAGATCCCAGCCGACCGGTAGGCATTGGCGGTTGCCAAAGAGGGGAGATCGACAAGCTGGGTGACATTGCCGGTTACAACGGCGATGGGGCAAGGTTGTATATAAATCCGGGCGTAGCCAGTGTAGTTACCGAATATGGTTCAACCGTTGCCCGTCGTCCGGGAAAATATGAACCGGGTTTGGGCGATTTTAAGCAAGAAAAATATCCTTGGCGAAGCGGGGAAGCGCTCTGGTGTGCATTTGATTATGGCACCCGCCTCGGCGATTTCGGCTTGATGGGAATGGTTGACTATTTTCGTATGCCTAAAAATATGTGGTTTTGGTACCGCAACGAGTACAAACACATTGCGACGCCACCAGAACCGGCATTGGAAGGAACTCCTGCCAAACTGAAGCTTACTGCAGATAAAACAACGATTTCAAATACCAATGGCACCGACGATGTTTTCCTAATTGTTTCCGTATTGGATAAAGCCGGAAAACAGCTTAGTAATTCCCCCGATGTGACCTTACAGATTGTTTCAGGTCCGGGCGAATTCCCAACCGGAACGTCAATAACGTTTAGCAATGTTTCGGACATCTACATTCGTGACGGGAAAGCAGCCATCGAGTTCCGTTCCTATTATGGCGGAAAAACTATTATTAAAGCGACATCGGCAGGATTGCAAACCGACGAAATCGTCATTGAGACCAAAGGAACCCCGGCCTATGTTGAAGGGAAAACACCCAAAGTCGCTGACCGGCCTTATGTTCGCTACACTGTTCAACAGGAAGCAAATAAAGATAACTCGAAAATAAATATTGCCTATCAGAAACCAACCCGTGCAAGCAGCGAAATGACAGGAATGGCCGCCAACCGGGCTAATGACAGAGATAATTCAACGAGTTGGGAGGCCAACACGAGCGATCTGGAAAAATGGTGGCAGGTTGATTTGGAAAGCTTTTATACAGTATCAGAAGTGAGTATCTTGTTTCCTTCAGAAGAGGCTGGTTTATATAAAATTGAATTGTCGAAAGACAATCAGAAGTGGGAAGTCATTGGTGCTCGGAAAGAGGGCAGTGCAAGTGAAAAATTTCATCGGCTCCAGACAAACATCCAAATCGTTGGACGTTTTTTGCGGATAACGTTTGTAGGTTCGGCAAATAAACCGATATCGGTTAGCGAGGTTGAAGTTTTGGGTAAACCAGCAAACTAAGAAAATTTGTACCAAGTTAAGGATAATAATAAAATTTAAGTCCACTCCGAAAATAAGAAAATGCTTGTTAGCATAGCGAGCTGGGCGAAAGAAAAAACGAATATCAATCTAACAATTGATTTTAACCGTGCAGGATTAAGTCCGGATAATATCAAAATTACTGCACCGGCGATTAAGGATTTTCAACCGGAAAGAGAATTCAAATTAAACGAATCTATTCCTATTGAACCTACTAAAGGCTGGCTTCTTATTATTGAAACACGATAATTTTTTATGGGAAAATATTAAAATTAAAATTTTAAACGACATAAAATGAAAGTATTTTATTCCCTTCTTTTTGCCTGTGTAACCCTCACATGTTTTTGTGAGGCCTCCAATATTATTACGGAGTATACAGTTCCAAAGTCCCTCTGGCCCGAATCATTCGGTAATCATCGAGCAGTGCTTGAAATCTCAAAAGAAGCTGATGTTGTTACTCTTGATCTGCTATGGCGACGGCATGACCGTCAACCTGATAATAAACGGTTCATTATTGTATCAGCTGCAACAGGAGATACTGTATCTAATATCTATCGTTATGAAGTAAATAATGAACGCTGTAAACTTGCTTTCGGACCGGTAAGGAAAGCAGGGACCTATTATTTCTATTATTTACCGTATGAGGTTCAGGAGGGTTGTGGGGGTTATGGAAAAGATTATCTAAAACCGGAAAAAGCTCCATTGGAAAAATGGGTAAATAAAAATAAAGTGAGTGCTCCGTCAAAATTCAAATATTTTTCTATGGCTAAGCCGGTTGGATTTCAATCACGGTCGGTCTTCGATAGCTTTTATCCGATGGAAGTGATTCCGTTAGCTTCCGAGAAGGAGAGATTCCTTTCAAAATCCGATAATTCCTACTTGATCTTTCCAGAAGATAGAACTTATCCTATCCGCATGAAAGATGAAATACCGTTAAAATGGGTACAAACCGGTCCGCTCGGAAAGTTCAGGGGCGAAGCTTGCCGAAATGAATATTATGCTTTTCAGGTTGGCGTTTATGCCTCTAGAATAGAATTGAAGAATATTAAAGTCAAGTTCTCGGCTCTTGAAAACGGCAGTTATAAAATTCTTGCTTCAAGTCTTACTTGTTTCAATACCGGTGGAACTAATCCTTACGGACAACCTTTTGAGAAACGGGTTGATGTAACAAAAGGAGCGGTTCAACCGCTTTGGATCGGAATAGATATTCCTGAAAATATTCCTATCGGAACTTATAAAGGATATATCACAATAAATCCTGAAAATGCAGACCCACAAACGGTGGAGGTCACCCTTAAAATCGGAGAGAAGGTTTTGGCTGATCGAGGTGATAGTGAGCCATGGAGACACTCCCGACTACGTTGGCTGAACTCCTCATTGGGCATCGACGATAACCCCACGAAGCCTTATAACCCCATTGAGTCTTTGGGTGATTATGTTTATGGACTCACCGATAAGAAATTGAAGATTGATCAGGCAACAGGTCTGCCGGAATCTATTCAGGTTATTGGAAATGAGTTATTGACACGCCCACTCTCTTTTGTTGTCGAAACAAATAGCGGTACTGAAAAGTTTTCTTTACCGGAAGATGTTGCTTTATTGAAAAATGAACCGGGAGTAATGAGTGGGACGTGGAATTGTCATTCAGAGAATATAGATTTATCAGGTATCGCCACAATAGAAACCGACGGGTACATCAATTATAAGATTCATTTAAATATGTTGAACAACATTAATGTAAATGATATCAGACTTGAAATACCCTTTGTTGCCAATGTAGCTCAATGTATGATGGGAATGGGTTTACCCGGAACTTTCGTTCCTGAAAATCATCAATCGAAATGGAGGGGACCATACGACAGTTTCTGGGTTGGGAATACCGATGCGGGAATATGGTGTGAATTAAGAGGCGCCAATTATCATGGTCCGTTGTTAAATCTTTATCATCCGGCTCCTCCGAAATCATGGTATAACAATGACAAAGGTGGTTTTAGAATTGAGAAAGGCACAAACGAAACAAAAGCAGTTGTCTATAGTGGCAAACGGGAATTGAAAGCCGGTGAAAATATTGACTTTGAGTGGTCATTACTTGTTACTCCAGTGAAGAGGATTAATTACCGAAGTCAATTTATCGACAGATACTATCACAATGGCAGTAATCCCATGCCTTCGGATGCTGACCTGGCCTGTGGTGTCAAAATAGTAAATCTGCATCATGCCAACAATTACAACCCACACATTAATTATCCGTTTATTGCGGTGGATTCAATGAAATGGTTTGTCAAGCAATTGCACAATAAAGGGCAAAAGGTAAAGATCTATTACACAATTCGCGAACTTACCAATTATGCTACCGAAATATGGGCGCTTCGGAGTCTTGGAGATGAGATATTGGGAGATGGAAACGGTGGAGGTTATCCTTGGCTACGCGAGCATCTTATTGATGGGTATACACCACAGTGGTATCAGCACTTTAATGATAAAAGTGCTGATGCTTCAATTGTTAATGCTCCCGGTGATTCACGCTGGTACAATTACTACATCGAAGGACTGGCATGGCTGGTCAGGAATGTAGATATCGATGGGCTTTACCTGGATGATGTTTCTTACGACAGGAGAACGGTAAAACGAATCAGAAAGGTATTGGATAATGAAAAACCTGGGTGTTTACTCGACCTGCATTCCAATACGGAATTTTCAAAAGGTCCGGCGAATCAGTATGCCGAGTATTTCCCTTATATTGATAAAATCTGGTTTGGCGAAAGTTTCCTCTATAATAAGATGCCTCCTGAAAACTGGCTTGTTGAGGTATCGGGTATTCCTTTCGGATTGATGGGTGATATGTTACAAGGTGGAGGAAATCGGTGGAGAGGAATGGTTTATGGAATGACGGTTCGTTACCCGTGGACAACAGAGGAGGTAAAGTGTGATCCGCGTCCTGTCTGGAAAATATGGGATGAATTCGGAATCGAATCGGCCAAGATGATTGGATATTGGCAAAACGGGTGTCCTGTGAAATCTAATAATCCCGACATCCATGCAACTGTTTATCAAAAAGAGGGTAAATCTTTGATTGCTGTTGCAAGCTGGGCTGAACAATCAACCGGGTTTTCTTTCCAGTTTGATTGGAAAACACTTGGTATCGACCCGAAGAAGGCAGTCTTGATTGCTCCCGATATAAAAGATTTTCAAAAATATTCTAGTTTTAATCCAAACGACTTAATTCCCATTGAACCTGAAAAAGGATGGTTGTTTTATCTTCAGGAAAAAAAATAAATATAGAAATGGTGTGATTCTTTAACTTGTTTTTTTACCAATAAATCTTAAACATAATAAAAGAGTCCACTCCGAAAAGCAGACATGTTAATTAATTATTTATTAATCAGACAATTACTTGCATATTTGAATTATTAAATATATTTCAGTGTTATCATTAAGGGAATAAATTATGTTCAGAAAGACAGTCAAAACAGTCCAATTTAACATATTCACCTCACCGGTGACATTGTCTTCAGGAAATGCACTTAAGTTTTATGAAGACAAAACAGCATGGCATAGTAATCAATTGTTTTGTAAGGATAACCAAATGAATCTATATCTTCATACCATACAAGTAACAAAAGGCAGATATCAATTCATTGTTATGGAAAATGGAGAACACGCTATTTTCGATACAAAAACAAACCGGCTCATTGAACCCTACAAGTCAATCTGTAAAAACGGTATTCCTAAATGGCGTATTGAAACGGAAAATGGGTATCGTTACTTTACGCAAAAAGAAGTAGATACCTATCAGATTAGAAGGAAAATAGCAGGAACGCCAGTTAAAACATTACAATTCAGGAACAATGTTGAAGCTACTATTTTTCAGTTAGGTTATCCTTATTCAAACGACAAGAGTAGATATCAGGGGCTGATTAAACATCAAATGTGGGCAAATATCCGTTGTTTATGGGTAAACTTTGTAAGAATACTAAAATACATAACTCAAATATGTCAAAGAACTACCATTTCGGCAAAATATACACTCAAAACTCTTGTTAGCGAACTCCATTTCGCTTTTAATTCATTTGTAGCAGCAATATTGCCATTATCACTTTTGGTCATCCGAAAATATTCATTTCTTATTCAGTTGAGAAATTGAGGTTCTCGAAGCGGACTCATTATTAGGGTAAATTCACCAATTATTAACTGGGGAACAAGTATAATCAGGGTTATATCTGCTTCTATCCAAAATTCAATTAAAGATGTTTATTCAAAAAACAATGGATTATCTTTTAAAATATAGCTTTAATTTTATAAAGAAGTTGGCAAAAGTAAATGTCCCATTGCTGTTATCACTAATTCTTTTAAGTTTAACTGCAGGCGGGCAGTCGAATGAAAAGATTGACCGCAAATCAGTTGTAACAAGGCACAACCTTTATATCACTGATAAAAACTTAAAAGGCCCTACACAAGTCGGGAACGGTCACTTTGCTTTTGGTTTTGACATCACCGGTCTCCAGACTTTTTTACAAAATGCCAATACAATGTCTGACTGGGGCTGGCATAAATTTTCTGAGCCAAATGGACAAAGCCCTGCCGATTTTAAAGGACAGGAATGGGATACCCAGGGACGAATGGTGAGGTATGATATTCAGAATCCAAAGCAGCAGGAACTGACTGATTGGATGATAGCAAACCCGCAGCGGCTTAATCTTGGGCGTTTTGGCTTTATACTAAAGAAAAAGGATGGTTCAGCAGTTGTGCTGAATGATCTGCAAAACTCGCTTCAAAAACTGGATCTATGGACAGGAATTGCCACAAGCTCGTTTGAAGTGGATGGAAAACCGGTAAAAGTAACCACCATATGCCATCCCAATCAAGATGCTATCGCCATACATGTAGAAGCACCGGATCTTAATAATGGTCAAATAGGGTTCTTTTTAGAATTCCCGTACGCATCACTTGCCTATTTCGGCAACGGAGCAAATTGGGATAGTCCTGGTAAACACCAAACACAGACCGACTTAAAAAGTAACAGTGCTGTTTTTCACCGTACACTTGACGATACTAGGTTTGATGTGAACTTAAGATGGGAAAAGGGCGCAACAATCAAAAACACTAAACCGCACAGGTATGAACTAATGCCAGTAAATAAAAACCAGATAGATATTGTATTGTCATTTTCTAAAACGCCCTTAAAAACCATCTTGCCAACTTTCGGTGAAACCAAAAAGGAAAGTGAAAAAAGTTGGGCTAAATTCTGGAACAGCGGCGGCGCTATAGATCTTTCGTCAAGCAAAGACCCCCGTTGGATGGAATTGGAAAGAAGGATCGTGCTATCGCAATATGTTATGGCGGTTAACGAAGTCGGTTCCTTACCACCGCAGGAAAGCGGGTTGGTTAATAATGGTTGGTTTGGAAAGTATCACTTTGAAATGATCTGGTGGCACGAAGCTCACTATGCACTTTGGGGACGTTTGCCCCTGATGGATAAATGTATCGGGATTTATGCACGTGATTTAAATATATACAAGAGTAAAGCAAAGGAACAAGGCTACCAAGGCGTGCGGTGGCCAAAAACAGTGGGCGATTATGAGCATTGGGAGTGGCCTAATGAAATAAATCCGCTGTTGATTTGGCAACAGCCGCACCCAATATTTTTTGCAGAATTAGAATACAGAAACCACCCTACTAAAGAAACATTGACGAAATGGGGAAAAGTGGTGGTTCAGACGGCCGATTTTATGGCTTCCTATCCCTATTATAATAAGCAGGAAGACCGTTACATATTAGGCTATCCATTGCAGGTTGCATCTGAAAATGCAAATCCCCGTAGCACAATCAATCCAACATTTGAATTAAGTTATTGGCGTACCGGCTTAATACTTGCCAAAAAATGGAGGAAGCGGTTAAAATTGCCTGCAAATCCAAAATATGCTACAGTACTTGCAAAGCTTTCAAAATTGCCTGTTGAGGATGGGAAATATGTATCATGGGAAAATATTAATTCAATGTGGACTAAATACAATTTTGACCATCCGGCACTGATAGGCGCTTACGGTATGCTGCCGGGAGATGGCGTGGATATCCCTACGATGGAAAGGACATTTAATAAAGTTGGAGAAACATGGCGTTTTGATCGTACATGGGGCTGGGATTTCCCGATGTTAGCTATGTGTGCTGCAAGGCTCGGCCACGGTGATAAGGCGATTGATTATTTATTAAACTATTCTGGCTTTAAACTCGAAGAACATGGTTTGGTCGATGGAGGAGGACCATTTCCTTACTTTCCAGGAAATGGGGGATTATTATATGCTGTAGCCATGATGGCAGCGGGATGGGATGGAGCATCAAATTATAATTCACCAGGCTTTCCAAAGGACGGATCATGGGTAGTAAAATGGGAGAGACTCAAACCTGCCTTGTAAGCAAACCATTATGAAAAAAAATAGTTCTTACTACTCTCATTTCAGGTGATTCAGTCCAGCATTAACAGTTTAGTTCAGAATCCCGGTTATTAATATTTACAATAATTATTTTGGAGATACTTTATTTAATCGGCTTATGATCGTTTCGGTTACTTACAAAAATCAGTTTAGGTAATACATCATGAATTCATTATAATTATTTATGAAAATGAATAAAAGCACAAGTAAAATGGTAAAATCACAATTGTTCCGTATAGGAATATTAGGACTGGCGTTAAGCATTACAGGCTGTAAAACGCCCACAAAAACTAATCTTGGACATAATTCCACGCTTATACCTGCGGCAGCCTCAGAGGCCCAGATTGTAAATCTGGCAGCTAACGTAGCTCCCTCCCCACGACAGTTATCGTGGCAAGAGCTGGAATTTACCGCATTTTTTCACTTTACCGTGAATACATTTACCGATAGGGAATGGGGAGATGGAAAAGAAAGCGAATCAGTCTTTAATCCAACAAATCTGGATGCTAGACAATGGGTGAAGACCGTAAAAGAAGCCGGCATAAAAATGGTTATCTTAACCTGTAAACATCATGACGGATTTTGTCTATGGCCTAGTAAATATACGGAACATAGTGTAAAGAACAGTCCCTATAAAAACGGAAAAGGCGATGTGGTGAAGGAAGTAGTTGAGGCATGTAAAGAACAAGGTATGAAATTCGGAGTATACCTTTCTCCATGGGATCGTCATGAAAAGAGTTATGGTGATTCCCCTGCGTACAATAAATATTTTCAAAATCAGTTGACAGAACTGCTCAGCAACTATGGCGATATAGCCGAAGTTTGGTTTGATGGAGCTTGTGGAGAAGGCCCCAATGGGAAGAAACAAATCTACGACTGGAAATCGTACTATTCAATCATTCGTAAGTTACAACCTAATGCAGTAATTGCAGTAATGGGCCCCGATATAAGATGGGTAGGAACAGAAAGTGGATATGGTCGTGAAACTGAATGGAGTGTTGTTCCGACATCGGCACAAAATGTAGAAGATATCTCAGCCAATTCACAACAAAAAGCAGGTGATGGTACGTATATTCCAACAGGCGATATGCAAAGAGCGGATTTAGGAAGTCGTGTAGCTATCTCCACAGCTAAAGGACTGGTATGGTATCCTTCGGAAGTAAATGTCTCTATCCGTCCGGGATGGTTTTATCACAGTACGGGAGATAACAGTGTGATGACTCCTGAGACTCTGTTGGATATCTATTTTAGTAGTGTTGGGAGGAACTCATTATTATTGCTGAATATTCCACCAGATCGTCGTGGATTGTTGCATGAGAATGACATTCGTAACTTACAGTTGTTCAAGAAGGCAGTAGATGATATTTTTGCGACGAATTATTTGAGTGATGCAAAAATTAATGCCGATACGCAACAAGGGAAGCAAAAGGCTAAATTTTGTATAGATAACGATAATACGACATGTTGGGAAGCCGCCTCGGATCGGACTACGGCGACCTTGGATGTAAAATTGAATGGTCTCAAGACTTTTAATGTATTAAAACTTCAGGAGAATATCAGGATAGGTCAGCGGATAGAATCGTTTGTATTGGAAGGATGGGTGAAGGGATCATGGCAAAAGTTAACAGAAGGCACAACGGTAGGATATAAACGATTGATCAGATTCAATACGATTACTACCGATAAAGTGAGGTTGCGAATTCTAAAGTCGAGATTAAATCCAACCCTTTCCTCTTTCGGACTTTACTATCAAAGCTTACCGGAGGTAAAGAATAAACTATAAATTAAAGTAGGTAATACCCAATGCACTGGCACGTATATTAATTGCAATGATAATACTAAAAGAAGCCGAAGAATTAAGTGACCAAAAGCTCTTTGAGAACTGTCGTTTTAATATGCTTACACGAAGTGGATAGGATTATTTAATGCAGGTAGATGGATTTTAAAAACTGTTTAAATAATAAAATTAAAAAAATTCCGAATGAAGATAAAAGTTTTTTTCATAATCATATTGACATTAACAGAAATAAATTGCTCTAGTCAGTCATTACAACCTGTTGATTACGTTAATCCGTTTATCGGTGCAACGACGCTTAACGGATTGGGAAAGACATTTCCTGGCGCATCAACGCCTTTTGGACTGGTACAGCTGAGTCCGAATACCATTACGGGTGGAGATAATGGATCTGGGTATAGTTATGAACACACGACCATTGAAGGTTTTGCATTTACCCAGATGAGTGGAGTAGGTTGGTACGGCGATCTGGGTAATTTCCTTGTAATGCCTACGACCGGCAAATTGAAAACTTCCTCCGGGCGAATTGAGCATCCCGACGAAGGATATCGTTCGCGGTATTCAAAAGGTGATGAAGTTGCCAAGGCTGGCTATTATGCGGCCACTTTAATTGATTACCAAATCCGGGCCGAGGTTACAGCTGCGCCTCATAGCGGCATGCTTTGTTTCACTTTTCCGAAGAATAACCAATCACGTATTCAGATTGATCTGGCCAGAAGGGTGGGCGGAACTTCCACGGAGCAGTATATTAAAGTATTGGATGATCATACTATTCAGGGCTGGATGAAATGTACACCTGAGGGTGGCGGCTGGGGAAACGGTGATGGCAAACCGAACTACACCGTCTATTTTTATGCACAGTTTAGCAAGCCCATAGTAAATTTTGGAGTCTGGAGTGTTGCAATTCCTGATGACTGGGGCCGAAAGAGAGAGGATGTTACAAGCGATCGCTACCGCGAACTGGTAGCAAAAGCCACGATTGAAAAAGGTTGCAAAGAAAAACAGGGGAAACACTTGGGTTTCTATACTGAATTCAATACCAAAAGAGAAGAAAAGGTGTATCTTAAAGCCGGTATTTCTTTTGTCAGCATGAATGGAGCAAAAAATAACCTGCTTTCAGAAATTAAGGATTTTAATTTTTATCGCATAAAAACGAATGCAGCCCGGTTATGGAATGATGCATTAAAAAAAGTAAAAGTTGAAGGTGGCAGTGAGGATGAAAAAACGGTTTTTTATACCGCTCTTTACCATACGATGATTGATCCGCGCAGTTTTACCGATGTTGATGGGAGCTATCCGGGTGGTGACGGCAAGATTCATAAAACGGATAAATTTGTGAAGCGCACCATCTTCTCAGGATGGGATGTTTTCCGGAGCCAATTTCCGCTTCAAGATATCATCAACCCTGAAGTTGTGAACGACATGATCAACTCGTTCGTCGAACTGGCAGAAGAAAGCGGAAAAGATTATCTTGAACGTTGGGAGTTTCTCAATGCTTATAGTGGATGCATGCTTGGAAATCCGGCTGTTTCAGTAATAACAGATGCATATGTCAAGGGAATAAGAAATTTCGATATAAACAAAGCCTATAAATATAGTAGGCAAACAGTGGAAAAATTCGGTAATGGGGATAAAGGATATACCAGTGGTAGTATTTCTCATACGCTGGAAAATGCTTATTCGGAGTGGTGTATGTCGCGTCTGGCACATTTTCTGGGTAACCCAGATGACGAAAAATTGTATGCAAACAGAGCACAAAGTTACCGAAATATATTCGACAGGTCGGTCAATTGGTTCAGGCCTCGTAAACCTGATGGGACATGGGAAAACTGGCCAAAGAATGGCCGACTCACTCAGGAATATGGTTGTGCCGAAAGCAACCCGTACCAGCAGGGATGGTTTGTTCCGCACGACATATCCGGCATGGTAGACCTGATGGGTGGAAAGGGAAAAGTAGTCGAAGACCTGTCCTCTTTTTTCGAAAAGACGCCTGAAAACTTGCTTTGGAACGATTATTACAATCATGCCAACGAGCCGGTGCACCATGTTCCTTTTTTGTTCAACCGTTTAGGTACGCCGTGGCTAACTCAATACTGGAGCCGTCAGATATGCAAAAGAGCTTATCACAATTCGGTCGAAGGGTTGGTCGGTAACGAAGATGTTGGGCAGATGTCTGCATGGTATGTCCTGGCCGCAAGTGGAATACATCCGGTATGTCCGGGTGATCCCCGACACGAAATCACTAGTCCGATATTTCATAAAATAACGTTTTCTCTTGATCCTCAATATGCCAGAGGTAAAACATTTACTATTGAAGCACGGGACAATTCTTCCGTGAACATCTACATACAGAAAGCAGAGCTAAACGGAAAACCTTATGATAAATGCTTTTTGGACTTTACAGATATATCGTCGGGTGGAACTTTGATCCTATTCATGGGAAGCCAACCTAATAAAAATTGGGGAATTGAATAAGATAACTTCAGCCAAATTAGTATCCTCTATGAATTAGGAAAATTAACCGTGGTAAATGTTTATTTCAACTGAAAAGTGGTTCTTCATCAATTTAGGTGAAGAAAAAATTGAAATATAACATTCAAATGTGCGGAATAATACATTATTTGCCTGACAATTATGATTATCGGGAATATTATTATAATCACTTGGTTCAAAAGTGATTTAATAATAAACAATAGCATCAGAGATTTTAAAACATCGTTGATCCCGGTTATGACTCAAAAGCAATTTGTTCAGGGATTAATTGAATAAAAAACGAAGTTCAACCAATCGACTTATGAAAAAAAGATTCCTACTTTCCTTTGTAATATTGTTCAATATTCATGGTATCTGTCAGACTTCAATCAAGTTGGAGCCCAATTCTCCCACCGAACTGGTGGCCGACAACGGCAAGCTCATATTAAAACTGGATTTGACCCGTGGCGGAGCCATCTCCTGGCTTTCGTTATCCGGGTCCTCACACAGTGTAGTGAACATTGCCGATGAGGGCAGATATATTCAACAATCATATTATGCCGGAAAATCACTAGACCGCAAAGCAGAAGGTCAGGCACCTAACTGGTCTCCTTGGTGCTGGAATCCGATTCAGGTTGGGGATGCCTTCCGGAACAGGGCACAAATCCTCTCTTTCAAAAAGACCGGAAATGAGCTGTATGTGAAGTGTATTCCTATGCAGTGGGACATGAACAATAAACCGGCGGAGGCTGAGATGGAGCAATGGACCACCCTGAAAGGCAATACACTGGTGGTTCGAAATCGACTAACCTGCCACCGAACCGATAGTATCTATGGTGACAGTCTCTTGTGCGGCCAGGAGTTGCCCGCAGTTTATCCCATATCTGCATTGAAAAATTTATATACTTACCAAGGAGATGCTCCGTTTACCAATGCTCCGGTTCAGCAGCTTCCGGTAGTGAACCTTTCGAGCGGATTCTGGGGAACCTACAAAAATGTATCTGAAAACTGGATGGCATTCACAGATGATGCAAATTGGGGAATGGCTGTTTATAACCCCAAATGTGTTGACTTTTTTGCCGGGCTATTCGGTGTGACCGGCAAAGAAGCAACGGATAATTCTACCTCTTATATTGCACCGGGGAAAAAAGAGATCTTGTACAAAAATTCGGTTTACGAATTTCAATATTACATCCTGATCGGAACGCTGGAGGAGATGAGGAAGCAGATATACAAACTAAATCGGAGAAAGAATTAAAAATTACAGATTAAAAATTGGGAAAGAGTTGTACTCTGATTTTTTTCTATTGATTATGTATTAATGAATCCACTCCGAAAAGCCTTTTCATGCCCATTTCGACTAAAAACGTCTACTGTATATCAGTAGATTACAAAGTCACAACTAAGGAGAATTGACTTTTCGGAGTAAATTCATTAATTTGATTTATAAATCATTGACTTACATTCATTTCTCATTCAGTTGAGTAAATGTGGTTCCCGGAGTGGACTCAATTATAAGTCATTAAAAATATTGACCAGAATCCGAATTAAATCTGACCTAAGGTTTTGAAGAACGCTAGAAAATAGATGAGTGGATCATATTCTTCTCTGTACAGGGTGACCATTTCCGAAGTAAAATCTTGTTGTTTATTATAGAGTGCACAGTATTTTATATAATAATACTTATTATTTTTGCATGTAAACAAATATAACCTTTTATTAAAGCATTACAAATGAAAAGGATACAGACAATCAACCCACTATTATTATTTGTTTTGTTGGGATTTTTGATTTCCTTCAAAACTTATGGTCAGGCTCTCAATCAACTTAATTTGTCAGGTAAATGGAAAGTGACCTGGAATGATAGTAATCATGGGCCGAACGATATAGAGGGGTTTATAAGGACCAATCCATTGAATGACACCTCAAGATACATGGATGTTGATGTACCGATGGATCTGAATTTGGCGATGCAAAAAAAAGGAATGTTTGGTGATCTGAACTATGGAATAAACTACTTATCGTCACGATGGGTGAGTGAACAATACTGGCAATATTACAAACAGTTCGATGTTCCGGTAGAAGCTTTAAACAAATCGGTATGGTTGAAATTTGATAAGCTTGATTATTCGGCAAAAATTTATTTGAATGGCCAACCCATCGGAATGCACAATAATGCTTTTATACCTTGTATTATTGATATTACAGGAAAATTGAAAGAAAGGGCTAATATCCTGACTATTGCTATTGAGAGTGGATTATATGATGTAGCCGACAAGAATTTGTCTGATTACACGAAGGACCTTAGTGTTCATCTCAACAAACGGCACTGGTTGCGCAAGCCTCAGTACCAGTTCGGATGGGACTGGAACCCACAGATGATCAACATTGGTATTACCGGAGATGTTTCTCTCATTTGGCGTGATGAAGTCAGATTAGATAATATTGTACCTTGGATAAAAATGACCGATGACCTATCGGCAGCAGATATTACAATAAGAACATTTCTGGAAGGGACGAAAGATACGAGCGGACTTACGCTAGAAGCAACATTGGTTGAAACGAACCAACATGTTTCCGCACAAATAGCTGCATCTAAAGGAATCAATCCGTATGAACTAAAAATGAGAGTCGACAGGCCAAAGTTATGGTGGCCCAGAGGACAAGGAGATCCCACTTTATATACGTTGAGGGTTGATGTAAAAAAAGACGGAAAAGTGATAGATTCCGGCTCTCGGAAAATTGGTTTTAGAAAAATAGAAGTTGACCGGTCCCAACACCCGGTTGAGGGAAGTTACTTTACCATAAAGGTAAATAATCGTTCTGTTTTTATGAAGGGAGGCAACTGGGTACCCGCTGATATGATCTACAGCAAAGTCGACAGCACACGACTGAACAAACTGGTAGATATGGCGGTTGATGCAAATTTTAACATTCTTCGAATCTGGGGGGGAGGTCCTTTTGCAGGGAATGATCTACTCCGGTTGTGTGATGAAAAAGGATTGGTAGTATGGCACGATTTTCTGTTTGCATGCTCAAAATATCCAGGTGATAATGTGGATTTTTATAATAATGTGAAACAGGAAATAACTTGGGCAGTACGAGAATTTGCATATCATCCGTCCTTAATTGTCTGGTGTGGTAATAATGAATTGGAATGGGGAACATGGGGATGGGGTTACACAAACAGTGGAAAAATAGTTCCTGATTATCTCATTTATCACCATTTGATGCCGGTCATAATAAAAGGAGAAGATCCATACCGTTTTTATTGGCCAAGTTCCCCCTATTCAGAAAACTTTGAATTCCCCAATAGCCCCATAACAGGCGATCAGCATCCATGGGGCGTTTCTCTTCAAAAGGATAGCACTAATATCTGGGCTTACAGAAATTATGTAGACCGTTTTCCGAACGAAGGAGGAGTCCTTGGTGCAAGTTCTCCAGCCTCGTTACGTCAGTTTCTGCCGCCGAATGAGCAATTTATCCGGTCCTTTTCATGGGATTTGCATGATAACTTGATGAATTTCACAACTGACAAAAAAGGTGTCACCTATAAATTTATAGAAGATTGGCTTGGCAAAGATTATACAAAAATGAGTTTTGATGATTATGTCTTTGCCAGTGCATTACTTCAGTCGGAAGGATTAATGGAGTATATCAATAATTATCACAGGCGAATGTACAGCAGTTCCAGTGCCATATTCTGGATGTACAACGATTCATGGCCGGTTACTCACGGATGGACTATTGTTGATTATTATCTCCGTAAGAAACTTGCTTTCCATCCGGTTAGGAGATCATTTGAACAAATTTGCGTAGTAGTGGCAGAGGAAGGCAATAAAATAAACATCTACGGAATAAACGAGAAACAGCAACCGTGGAAAGGTAAACTTCAATATGGTCTGTTTGAAACCAGCGGAAAGTTTCCTGTTAATGAGTTCAAAAACGTCACCTTACCTCCAAATGCGTCAACAATAATCGCTTCTTTCGAAAAAAGTGCTTTTGAAAAAGCAGGAATCAAAAACCATGGAGCATTTGCTGTTTTAAAAGAGAAAGAGACAGTTATTTCACAACATAGGTTATTCTTGGCTAAATTTAAAGACCTTGCTTTGCTGAAACCTCAGGTTTCAATCAAACAAAGCGGTGACAAGGCCATCATAACTTCTCCCGTTTATGTGTGGGGGCTTTGTCTTGATATCAATGGAGAATCAGATGTCAGCGACAATTGTTTTGACCTTCTTCCGGGTATTCCATATGTAGTCAATCTTAAAAAGAATGAAAAAGTCGAAGTTAAGATGACGGGGAATGATTTAATGAGCAGGTAAGTTGATTTATGTTCATAAATTGACGCTGTCAAACTTTCCCGGACAGCAATGACCGAAACTTTACCCAACATGAAACTCACACCACGAACCAAATAACCGACCGATGAATGCAATGCCTTTTGTAATTGGTGCGCTGGCTATTTTAGCATTAGCGTACCGGTTCTATTACAGCTTTATCTGCACAAAAGTATTGATGCTGAACGATGATCATGACATGCCTTCCAAAAGACTGTTTGATAAACAAAATTATTATCCGATGCCAAAATGGATTCTATTTGGGCATCATTTTGCTGCCATTGCAGGTGCAGGCCCCCTAGTTGGACCGGTATTAGCTGCCCAATTCGGGTTTATGCCCGGTTTTATATGGATGCTTGTTGGAGCTGTTCTGGCAGGAGCCGTACACGACCTTGTGATTTTAACAGCCTCGACACGGCATGATGGCATGTCTCTTGCCGAAATCGCCAAAACAGAGATTAATAAATTTAGTGGTGGAGTGGCTTCAATTGCTGTTTTCATCATCCTGATCGTCGCACTGGCGGGGTTGGGTATTGTGGTAGTAAATGCACTTGCCGAAAGCTCCTGGGGCACCTTTACCATTGCAGCAACCATTCCTATTGCTTTGTTGATGGGATTATGGATGTTTGTCTTCAGAAAAGGAAAAACCGTTGAAGCAACCATTATCGGAGTCATCCTGTTATCTTCGGCTGTTATCTTCGGCAAATATATCCCCGGATCACCCTTTGCCTCCTGGTTTACATTCGACAAACATACACTCACTATTCTGCTTGCTATATATGGATTATGTGCCTCCATATTGCCAGTCTGGCTATTATTATCACCCCGCGATTACCTCAGCTCAATTATGAAACTTACCGTGGTTGGAATGCTTGCCATCGGTATCATTGTGGTAGCGCCAACAATAAAGATGCCCAACTTTACTCCTTTTATTCATGGAGGAGGACCAATTATCCCCGGCACCCTATTTCCGTATCTCTTTATCACGATTGCCTGTGGAGCTATTTCAGGTTTTCATGCCTTGGTGAGTTCGGGTACTACCCCAAAGATGCTGATGAAAGAGTCGCATATCAAACCCATTGCCGTTGGTTCTATGCTTGCTGAAGCAATGGTAAGCATACTGGCACTCATTGCAGCCACCAGCTTATTTCCACTCGATTATTTTCAGATTAATGTATCGCCTGAGAAGTTTACGGAAATACTTCCTCAACTACATTCATTAGGCTTTACCCAAAGCAACCTTCCGCAACTCTCGGCTGAGGTTGGAGAGAAGATCGCCGGTCGCCCCGGTGGTGCGGTATCTCTGGCAGTAGGAATGGCACAAATATTCTCAAGCATCCCCGGATTAGCAAATCTGATGTCATATTGGTACCACTTTGCCATCATGTTTGAAGCACTGTTTATTTTAACCACCGTAGATGCCGGAACACGTATTGCCCGGTTTATTTTGCAAGAAGTACTGGGCAAAGTATACAAGCCTTTCGGACAAACAAATTGGCTCATCGGAAATATCATCACCAGTTCCGTCGTTGTTTTCGCCTGGGGCTATTTTATCTATACCGGCAGCGTTACAACCATCTGGCCGATGTTTGGTGTGGCCAACCAATTGCTGGCTACGCTTGCCTTAGCTATCGGAACCTCATACCTCATCAACCGTGGGATGATAAAATATTGCTGGATTACCATTATCCCTATGCTCTTTGTAGGTGTAACAACCATTACAGGTGGCGTTATGAATATGCTTAACATTTATATTCCTCAAATGCTTGGAGATAAAACAACAGTGCAGGGAACCATTAATATGGTATTAACCATTATCATTTTGGGATGCGTACTAACAATTATCGCAGAAGCCATTCCGAAATGGATTAAAGTCTACAAAACAGGAGTAGCTCCATTAAGTATGAAGAGCTAATCATTAATTGTATCCTATCTCAACCAATATACACTACCGGATCTTTCAAACCCAATATACCGAAAGCTTCCAGTCGTTCTCTACAGGAGCCGCACTTACCACATGCAACGCCTGTAGGTGACGGATTATAACACGTGTTAGTATTTTTCAGCACTTCATCAAACGATAGCGACAGTTTTTCACTACAATCCTTCAGATCTATCAAAATCCCAGCTTTATCCGTATCAATATAAGGTGTATAATATGACACCTTCTCTGACCCCCAATTAGAAATTTTAAACGCATATTCGAGTGCATCTCTCGATGCTGGAGTACAGTCGGGATAAATTGCATGATCCCCTTTATGGATACCCAGACTAATGCAGGTATCATGTCCGGTACGACCACTCCATGCCAGCGCTTTTGAATATAGGATTGCGGCAAAAACAGCATTTCTGTTTTCAACTACCGTACTCTTCATACTTTCTTCTTTATAATCACCCTCAGGAACAGATAGTTTTGCATCAACAAGAGAGGATACGGAATCATCGAAAACGGCTTGGATGTCGATAATCTGATGAACGATAGGAAATCCCTTTGTCTGCAGAAGCAGAATATTCCTTTTCACTAACTCAAGTTCTATATTATGCTTCTGTCCGTAATTAAATGAATAGGCTTTTACATCATACTCATTTGCCAAAAGATGAACCAGAAGAGCAGTTGAGTCCATGCCTCCTGAAAGAGCCAAAACAGCAGATTTTTGCATTTTAAGCATTGGAATTAATAATTTATATCTTTTTTGAATTCTGATATCATTTAATATTCGACAAAGATACATGCTAAGGCAGATAAAACTTATTCATTGAAAAGATTGATAACGATTACAACCGTTCAATATAGAATTATAATTATTTTTCAACCATAAGTTTGTAACTACACAGTAATTTCCTATTTTTGTTTGCTTCCCCAGAAGAAATTTGATTTAATAGGAGATCAGTCAGAAAAGCGGTGGAGAGAGGAGAATGATTCTGATACATCTCATCCTAAAGCCTAAAATAATCAAATGAATTGCCGAACCTTTGTCTAACGTATGCCGTATATATGTAACGGTACATATTCGGCGAAGATACGGCGAAGGTACGGCGAAAGTACGGCAACATGATTGATGAACCTAGCGTCACATTCTAAATAAAGTTGACAATTCTTCCGGAATTACTGGCAGGCGGTTCTAATTCCGGCATGCAGGCTTAAGTGCAACTACCCTTTTACCGATCCAGAATTAGCCTATTTAGACAAATATGAAAATTACGCATCAAATGAAATTGCCATCAACTGGAATGTACCTCCGGTTTATTTGGCTAATAGTATTGAAGCTTTACAGAATTCAGTCTTCAATAAAAAATAATATGGCATAATAATATCAACCCGTCAGACGTCTAAAAATAAATACATGAAACTTGCTATCATCATATTACCTCTTCGTGATTCAAAACAAATAAATCACTGAACTGAAGAGCGTGTTATGATGATAAAAAAGTCATTATTATCATAAACAAAAAAATATTATCTTTCTTGTCAAAGAGATTTTAACTTTGAAACTTCTTTAAATTAAAATAGCATAATGAAAATCAAATTTATTACAGTTTTTTCTTTAGCCCTTATTGCAGTTTTCGGCATCACATCGGCTAAAGGGAATGCACCGTTAACAAAATCGAAACCTTTATCAAAAGAGGTGAAGATCGAAAAGAAAATTGATAGTCTTCTACACCTAATGACACTGGAAGAAAAGGTTGCCATGCTGCATGGAACAGGAAAATTCACCTCATCAGGTGTAAAACGTTTAGGCATTCCTGATTTTAAATCTGCTGATGGACCATTGGGTATTCGCGAAGAAATTTCAAATGACGAATGGACGCCCGCCGGATGGACTACCGACTCAGTGACTTTCTTTCCGAATGGAAGCGCATTAGCTGCCACGTGGAATTCCACGTTAGCATTCAGATATGGCGAGTCAATGGGTGAAGAGGCCCGCGCCCGTGGAAAAGATATGCTGCTCGCTCCAGCCATCAATATTACCAGAACCCCATTGGGTGGCAGGACGTTTGAATATCTTTCGGAAGATCCTTTACTGAATAGTCACCTCGCTGTCGCCGCCATAAAGGGAATTCAAACCCAGCCCGTGGCTGCCTGTGTAAAACATTTTGCACTGAATAACCAGGAAACAGATCGTGGAGAAGTTAATGTTGAGGTTAGTGAAAGAGCGCTTCGCGAAATTTATCTTCCTGCTTTTAAAGCTGCTATACAAGAAGGAAAGGCGCTTACGATTATGGCTGCTTACAATAAGTTCAGAGGCACTTATTGTGCCGAAAACGATTATCTCCTGAATAAAATATTAAGAGGAGAATGGGGATTTAAAGGCTTGGTCGTATCGGATTGGGGTGGCGTTCATAGCACCATAGGTACCGGAAATAACGGATTAGATATTGAGATGGGATCCAACGGGAGTTACGATAAATGGTTTATGTCAACACCTCTTCTGGAAGCAGTGAAAGCCGGTAAGGTTTCAATGACGGCCATTGATGCAAAGGTTGCTCGTATATTACGTGTTATGTTACAGACTTCAATGAAAGAAAATCGTACAGCCGGTGAGCTCAACACACCTAAACATTATAAAACAGCCTATGACGTTGCATCAGAATCTATTGTTCTGTTGAAGAATGACAAGCATCTTCTACCATTGAATATAACCAAAATAAAAAGTGTGGCTGTGATTGGAGACAATGCCACAAAAAAATTCGCCGATGGTGGTTATGGAGCCGGAGTGAAGACTAAATATGAAATCACTGCCTTAAAAGGAATTCAAAACAAATTCGGTAAATCAGTTTCGATTCAATTTGCGCAAGGCTATTCGGCTAAGATGAGCGAAGGAAAGGATGTGATTGATTCTGATCCTTCATTAATCAATGGAGCAGTAGAACTGGCAAAAAAGAGTGATATTGCCATTTTAATGATCGGTTCTAATCGTAAATGGGAAGAAGAAGGGATAGACCGTACTTCGCTTGAACTTCCCTTTAACGAGCAGGCGCTTGTAGATGCCGTAACTGCCGTCAATCCTAATACGATAGTTGTAATAGTTGCGGCAGCTCCCTATGATCTGAATAAAATCAAACAGAATAATCATACGATCGTATGGTCATGGTTCAACGGTTCAGAAGGTGGAAATGCTTTAGCGGATGTACTAACCGGCAAAGTGAACCCCTCAGGTAAATTTCCATTTACATTTCCGGTTAAGTTAGACGATTCGCCGGCTCATGCATTAAAAACATTTCCGGGGACTAATCACACAGCTGATTACAAAGAGGGAATCTTAGTGGGTTACAGATGGTACGATACAAAAAAAATTGAGCCGCTTTACTGTTTCGGCTATGGTCTATCCTACACTGACTTTGCCTATTCCAAACTCAAAACCAATAAGAACGTTTACGGTAAGGGAGAGAAAATATCCGTTACCGTAAAGGTCAGAAACACAGGTAAAGTCGCAGGTAAAGAGACTGTTCAACTCTATGTCGGTCATCTTAATTCAGCTGTATTACAACCCGAGAAGGAGTTGAGAAACTTTCAGAAGGTATCGGTTGATGCAGGGAAAGAGACACTGGTAAAAATGCAGATCAATACTAATGATCTGGCCTATTTTGATGAGAGCAGCAACCAATGGGTAATAGAACCCGGAACCTATAAGATAATGATAGGTGCTTCGTCAAAAGATATTCGCCAAACGGCTGAGATAATTATCAAATAAAGTATTAAGATGGGTGCATTCAGAATAAGATGGCTTTTGTCATCTCTCTAATGCACCCTTTTCTTGAATATATTGTATCTTTGTTTTCATGGTCCAATGATTGAATCTGTTTTTGTAAGAACTCTAATCTTAATTTAATTATACTTAACCCTTAATCCCGTTTTATGAAAAAGAGGTCCATTTTTATTTGTGCTATTATATCACTGCTTCTTTTGAATACGAAATACTCTTTTGCCCAACAACAAAGTAGACCAGGGCCAGAGTGGAATTTTGTTTTAGGTGATTGGCTTGGAGAAGGATCAGGCAATCCGGGAGAAGGCGAAGGGTGGTTTACCTTTAAAAAAGATCTGGATGGAAATGTGCTTATCCGAAAGAGCCAAACTATATTTCCGGCAGCTAACGGGAAACCGGAGACGACGCACTCCGACTTAATGGTGACCTATCTCGACAATACCGGTGCTTTAACTAAAGCTATCTATTTTGATAATGAGAAGCATGTGATTAACTATGCGGTATCTTTCAATCAAGCCGATCATTCATTAGTATTCACCAGTGCGCCCCAACAAAACAGTCCACGTTTCAGACTGACCTACAAATCAATTGATGATGCCTCATTGTCTATCGATTTTGAAATAGCCATGCCTGATCAACCCGATGTCTTTAAAAAATACATATCAGGTAAGGCACATCGGAGAACAGATAAAAAAATGCGATAAGGTTAAAAAGACTAATATAAAAACACCCCTACCCGATTATGCTATTGCTCACAACGCTAACCGATTTTCTACATATCCGTTTCTTGGATATACTCGATATTCTCCTTGTAGCTCTGTTGATTTATGAGATGTATATGCTTTTAAAAGGAACAGCTGCAATTAATATTTTACTAGGAATAGCTTCGATATTTATTCTATGGCGGATAGTAAAAGCCCTTGAGATGGAGTTATTAACCGAAATCTTAGGTGCATTCATCAGTGTGGGATTTATTGCTTTAATCATTGTTTTCCAGCCTGAACTCAGAAGGTTTCTTTTGCTGCTGGGGACTCCATCGTTTATTCATAGAAATGGTCCCCGTTTTCTATTTTGGAAATTCACCTATCGAGATGCACCGACCGACATAGATCCGATTATTCAGGCTTGCAGAAGAATGGCATTATCAAAGACCGGAGCCTTGATCGTAATGGCCCGTCATAATCAACTTGATGAATTCACCGAAACAGGTGAATTGATAGATGCAAAAATATCAGATCAGTTGATAGAGAATATATTCTATAAAAACAGTCCTCTTCACGATGGTGCACTTATCATTGTAGATAACAGGATGAAAACAGCCCGTTCTATTTTACCGGTATCTGCTAATCCTGATATACCATCTCACATGGGATTAAGACATCGCGCAGCAGTCGGCTTAACCGAACGAAGTGATGCCTTAGCCATCATCGTCTCAGAACAAACAGGAAAGATTGCATATAGCTTGAAGGGGAAAATATATCCGAATGTCGAACCGGCCCAACTAAAGCAGGTTTTAGAACGGGAGTTTCGGTTGGATGGATAGTCAAAAGACCAATTATAAACAACTGATAGGCAATCTAAAAACATACGGATTATTTATCATCAATTAAATAAGATCATGCGAAAGAAAATATTTGTTTTACTCTTCCTGATCATTAGTCTTACAGGCTGGGCCCAAGATGGTTGGCCGATTCTAAAACATTATGACAGGGATCATCTTATGCGGATTGCACTTCCATTAGGTGGTATTGGCACTGGAACCGTTTCATTAGGTGGGCGCGGAGAACTGCGTGACTGGGAGATCATGAACAGACCGGCTAAGGGTTATAGCACCGTGACAATGGGTAATAATGCGCCCTTCTTTTCTATCTATGTGAAACCTAAAGATAAAAAGCCAATCACCAAGGCTTTAATCGGTCCTGTTGATGATAATGAATATTCACATTATGAAGGACGCCCTGTTAATCATCATGGATTACCTCGTTTCACCGATGCCTCTTTCGATGCAGCTTACCCCTTTGGTATTGTAAACCTCTCGGATAAGCAGATGCCTGTTAAAGTACGCATCATGGGATTTAACCCGCTTGTACCGGGTGATGCAGATGCCAGTGGATTGCCGATAGCAGTGTTGTATTACGAAGTGACCAACACTTCCGACATACCGATAACTGTTTCGGTATGTGGCACCATGCGTAACTTTGTTGGAGAAGACGGCAGCAAATATAACATAGATTGGAAAGGCGATAATATACCCTATGGAGCAAAAAATAATATCAATCATTTTTTTTCAAAAGGCACACTTAATGGGATCTATCTCTATTCGGACAGCATCAAGGCTAACGATCCCGCCATGGGGTCTATTGCTTTAGTGACCGATGCGACCAATGGCGTGACTTATCGAACCTCTTCAACACCTAACAACTGGGAAAATTCCATACTTGATTTCTGGAACGATTTTAGTGAAGATGGTGAATTAACTGAAAAGGACCGGCAGGTAGATAATGATCCGATGGCTTCATTGGCTGTTAAAAAAGAAATTAGCGCTCATTCAAAAAAGGTCTTTAAGTTTTACATCACATGGGATTTTCCGAATCGCTATGCGTGGTCCAAGGAGAATGAAGGAAATTATTACAGCACCAAATATGAGAATGCATTGGATGCTGCTGAAAAAATCATTCCGCAAATACCGGCATTAGAAAAAAAGACTATTCAGTTTGTGAAGGCCCTTACTTCATCAGATTACCCGCAAGTGGTTAAAGAGGCTGCACTATTCAACCTGAGTACTTTGCGAACACAAACTGTATTTCGGATCAAAAGCGGCCACATGATGGGATGGGAAGGTGTAATGGATAATTTTGGTTCGTGCATGGGCTCGTGTACACATGTCTGGAACTATGAACAGGCTACCGCTTTTTTGTTTGGCGATATGGCTAAGACTATGCGTGATGTGGAATTTAATTATGCTACCGATACTTCAGGATTGATGAGCTTCAGGGCTTCGCTTCCCCTTTCAAAGGCAAGGGCTTCCAGAATAGCTGCTGCCGATGGACAGATGGGTTGTATCATGAAGATGTATCGCGATTGGCAACTTTCCGGAGATAATAAAATGCTGCATGACTATTGGCCCAACGTGAAAAAAGCGCTGTCCTTCGCCTGGATTAAAAATGGTTGGGACGGCAATCAAGATGGCGTAATGGAAGGTTGTCAACACAATACCATGGATGTAGAATACTTTGGACCCAATCCACAGATGGAATTATGGTATCTGGGAGCTTTACGAGCCGGAGAAGAGATGGCCAGGTTTGAAAAAGATGATGCCTTTGCAGATAAATGTCATCAGCTATTTTTAAACGGCAGCAAATGGACGGATGCTAATATCTTTAACGGAGACTATTATTTCCAGAAGATTACAGTTCCCGCATCAATTAATGATATAGCCAAAGGACTAAGTGCCGGCATGGGTTCTAAGGATTTGATAAATCCATCTTTTCAATTAGGCGAAGGATGTCTGGTAGACCAGTTGGTTGGACAATATATGGCACATATCTGTGGATTAGGTTATCTGGTGAAACCGCAAAATATTACGACGACCCTTCAAACCATTATGAAAAATAATTATTTGAGTGACTTCTCAGATCATTTCAATAATATGCGATCGTATGTGATGGGAAATGAATCAGGACTATTAATGGCTAGTTGGCCAAAAGGAAAGTTGAAGATTCCGTTCCCCTATTTTTCGGAGTCGATGACCGGTTTTGAATACGTTGCAGCTATCGGAATGCTTTATGAAGGCCAAACAGCAAATGGCTTAACTTGTATTAAGAGTATTCGTGATCGATTTGACGGAAGAAAACGAAATCCATTTGATGAGCCGGAGTGTGGTCATCATTATGCAAGAGCCATGGCCAGTTGGGCAGGCATATTGGCCTTAAGCGAATTTCATTATTCAGGAGTAACCAAAAGCATGACTATCACGGCAAAACCGGGAAGTTATTTTTGGTCAAATGGATATGCATGGGGTACTTGCAGGGTGGAAGGGAAACAAGCAACCTTACAGGTAATACATGGTTCACTCCCACTTTCATCGTTTACCTTAAAGAATAGCGGCACTACAAAACTAAATGATATTGTGATCAAAGAAGGAACAAGCAAATTGATCAAAGTGAATTAACAGACCCTTATCTTCTGCTTACAAACCATCATTTCGAAAAAACATCCGCTATATTATCTACCTACCGCTTACCTTTGGGCTGAGCGGCAAATATCATTTTATATTTGGGTTTAATCTTGCCCATCGACAGATCGCTAAGTTTTCGTTTCAGCATAATCTTGCGCAGAGGACTCAATTTATCAACGAACAACTTACCATCCAAATGATCATACTCATGTTGAATTACGCGGGCAAACACACCGTCATACCATTCATCATGCGGGGTGAAGTTCTCATCCACATACTGTATTCTGACTCTTGGTTTTCGCATTATATCTTCATGAATATCGGGAATACTGAGACACCCCTCGTTAAAGGGCCACTCTTCACCCTCTTCCTCTATGATATGTGCATTGATGAATGCCTTTTTCATCGACATATCTTTTGGTTTATTGTCATCATGAGAGGAAGCATCAATAACAAAAATCCGAATAGAGTGGTTAACCTGAGGAGCGGCTAGTCCGATGCCCTCATCAGAATACATGGTATCCCACAAGTTTTCGATTAATTCTTTTAATCCCGGATAATCAGGGGTGATATCCTCGGCCACCTTCTTCAGTATAGGATGGCCGTATACAATAATCGGTAAAATCATTCCTTACGCTGTTTTTTTTAAATAAATCCACCGGATCTCATTTGGAGATACGATTGCAAAATAATTGTAGCACTAACAGTGTCGACCAGTGCTTTGTTTTGACGATCTTTCTTTTTTAGTCCTGCCTCTAATATAGTCGCTGAAGCCATCTTCGAGGTAAAACGCTCATCAATCCGAACAATCGGAATCAAAGGTATTTGTTTTTGTAACTGCTTGACAAATGGTTCTATAAACCGAGCTGAATCGCTATCGGTATTGTTCATTCGCCTCGGCTGCCCTACCACAAAACAATCAACCTTCTCTTTTTGAACATATTCTTTTAACCATGCCAACACATCTTTCGAATGAACAGTAGTCAGTCCGGTTGCAATGATTTGTAGCTCATCTGTCACGGCAATACCTACTCTTTTCTGTCCATAATCAATAGCAAGGATGCGTCCCATTGTAAAAAAACAAATTAGTTTAAGGCTACAAAGGTACAAAACCTCTTTTGACTTTTGACTTTAAACTTATTCAACCTAATTTTGTAGCATTAAAAAAATCGTATGAATACAAAATTGCAGGAAATTATTGAAAAGGCTTGGGATGATCGCAGCCTATTACAAAATCAAGATGTTCAGGAAGCCGTTTTTGAAGTCATCGAACTACTTGACAAAGGTACCCTACGCACAGCACAACCTGTTGAGGGTGGTTGGCAAGTAAATGAGTGGGTAAAAAAAGCAGTCATCATGTATTTTCCTATTCGCAAAATGGAGACAACCGAAGTAGGTCCTTTTGAATATCATGATAAAATTCCTCTTAAGAAAGATTATGCAACATTGGGTGTTCGTGTGGTACCTCCCGCAGTTGCCCGTCATGGAGCATATATTGCACCGGGTGTCATCATGATGCCTTCGTATGTCAATATCGGAGCACATATAGAGAGTGGTACGATGGTAGATACATGGGCGACTGTAGGTTCGTGTGCACAGATAGGAAAACATGTTCACCTGAGTGGTGGCGTAGGTATTGGCGGTGTCCTCGAACCAGTTCAGGCAGCCCCGGTTATCATTGAAGATAATTGCTTTATCGGTTCACGTTGTATTGTTGTAGAAGGTATACACCTTGAAAAAGAAGTGGTCCTTGGTGCCGGTGTTGTTCTTACACAGAGCACAAAGATTATTGACGTCACCGGTCCAACACCTATTCAATATCGTGGTACCGTTCCGGCCAGATCGGTAGTGATTCCCGGCTCCTATGCCCGTCAATACCCCGCTGGAGAATACCATGTTAATTGTGCATTAATCATTGGGAAACGTAAAGCGTCAACAGATCTGAAGACAACATTAAATGAAGCTTTGAGAGAATTTGGAGTCTCAGTTTAATAAATAGTCTTCAACCCGATTAATGCGATCCTAATAATACATCTACTTGAAAAAAATTCTGATTATCCAGACAGCCTCTATAGGCGATGTGATTCTCTCCACGGGACTGGCAGAGAAGCTTCATAAATTTTATCCGGAGGCCCTAATACACATTCTGGTAAAAAAAGGAATGGAATCACTGTTTAGCGGCCACCCTTTTATCACGAAAGTGCTTGTTTGGGATAAAAAGAATCAAAAATATCGGAATTTGTTTCAACTGTTGAAACAAATTCGACAGGTACGATATGATGCGGTCATCAATATTCAACGCTTTCTGGCAACCGGACTCCTCACAGGACTTTCCGGAGCCAGTTTCAGAAGTGGTTTCGATAAAAACCCTTTATCCTTTTTATTTCATCCCCGAATTAAACACCTTATCGGAGAAGAGTCCCTCGGACTTCATGAAACGGAACGTAACCAACGACTAATTGCTTCCATCACGGACAAACAGGCTCTGCCGCCAAGACTTTACCCCGAAGCAAAAGACTACGAAGCTGTTAAGGATTATAAAACGAGTCGATACATTTGTATTGCTCCTGCTTCATTATGGTATACCAAACAATACCCGGTTGAGAAATGGATTGAGTTAATCGGGAAGCTACCGAAAGACTTGATCGTGTATTTATTAGGAGCACCATCAGACAAGGAGCTCTGTACGAAAATAATCCGGGAAGCAAAGCGAAACAGGGTTGTTGATCTCTCGGGAAAGTTATCCTTATTACAGAGTTCGGCTTTGATAAAAGATGCGCAAATGAACTATGTAAACGACTCAGCGCCCTTACATCTGGCATCATCAATGAATGCCCCGGTGACGGCTGTATTCTGTTCTACAATTCCCGGGTTCGGTTTCGGTCCGTTATCCGACCGCGCCACCATCATACAAACCGATCTTAAGTTATCCTGCCGTCCTTGCGGTATTCATGGACATGCTGAGTGTCCGGAGAAACATTTTAAATGTGCTCAAACAATTACTACTGAAAGCTTGTTGAAAACTTTATATGAACGATCTTAATCAATACGAACAAGAATTAGAGAAAGCTGTTGAAATTTTGAAAACCGGCGGAACTCTACTTTACCCCACAGATACCATTTGGGGCTTGGGATGTGATGCCACTAACCCAAAGGCTGTTGAAAAAATTTTCAGGTTAAAGAACAGAGAGGAAAGTAAAAGTCTGATTATATTATTAGACGACGAGATTAACCTCTACAAATACGTTGACAATCTACCGGAGATTACTTTCGATCTCTTAAAAAATTTGGACAAGCCAACCACTATCATCTATTCCAATGCAAAAAACCTGGCATCGAATGTTGTTGCGGCAGACGGAACGATCGGGATTAGAGTTACCCGCGACCCATTTTGCTGCGAACTAGTCAGGCGTTTTGGCAAACCTATCGTTTCCACCTCCGCCAATATCTCCGGAGATCCAAGTCCTATCGTTTTTCGTGAGATCACAAAGGATCTCATTTCACAAGTGAGTTATACGGTAAATCTTTACCGCGACCAGATGAACAGTTCTAAGCCCTCTACTATCATCCGGTTATTCGAAAATGGTGAATTCATCATTATCAGAAATTAAATAACATCCAAAGAATTCCGAAGGAATGAATTGATTATAGAACCTATATTCTGAACAAACCCTTTTGTTAACTGTTAGAAGTCTAAAATCTAAAATATCCAGTTAACGATACTACGAATGGAAAGGAAAGAATATAGTATTCAAACAACAGACAAAGAGACACTGCGGAAGTGGTATTATCTAATGACCCTTGGTCGTAAGCTGGACGATAGGGCTCCCAACTATTTGAAACAAGCCTTAGGTTGGTCATATCATGCTCCCTATGCAGGTCATGACGGGATACAACTTGCTATCGGGCAGGTTTTCGAGAAAAATGTAGACCACCTGTTCCCTTATTATCGTGATATGCTTACCGTAATCTCGGCAGGGCTTACAGCCGAAGAGATTATATTAAATGGAATTTCGAAAGCAGCCGACCCATCAAGCGGAGGTCGGCACATGTCGAATCACTTTGCAAAGCCGGAATGGAATATACACAATGTATCATCAGCCACCGGAAATCATACACTCCATGCAGTGGGTGTGGCGCGGGCGATAAAGAAATACAATGCTCCAGGCGTTTCCATCAGCTCGCAGGGTGAGTCGTCTACTTCCGAAGGTTATGTCTTTGAAGCCATCAACGGCGCTTCCAATGAAAAACTACCGGTAATCTTTGTCATTCAGGACAATCATTATGGCATCTCGGTCCCGAAACGCGACCAGACAGCTAATTACTTTGCCGCTGAAAATTATAAGGGAATAAAGAACCTCAGAATCATCTATTGCGACGGAAAGAATGTTTTCGATTCGATGAATGCGATGACAGAAGCAAAGTACCATGCCATTGAAATGCAAGAGCCTGTTATTGTCCATGCCAGCACCATCAGAATGCATTCGCACTCTAATTCCGACCGTCATGATCTTTATCGCGATGATAACGAGCGCTTCAGTGCCTTGGCTTCTGATCCGTTAAACCGTTACAGAATCACTTTAATCAAATCGAACACCTTTACAGAAGAGGAATTAAACGAAATTGATAAAGAAGCACAAGCCGAAGTATCGAAAGCACATAAGAAAGTCATTATGGCTGCGGATCCTGACCCTGCTACTATTTTCGACTATGTAACAGCTGAGCCTTATGTTTCAACCAAATATCCCGAAGGATTGCACAATGTTGCATCCGGAGAGAAATGGAAGTTAATCAAAGCGCTTAATGAAACACTGAAAGCCGAATTCAGACATAACCCCAACACCTTTATCTGGGGACAAGATGTGGCCTATAAAGAAAAGGGAGGCATCTTTAACGTCACCAAAGGAATGCAACAGGAGTTTGGAAAAGAACGTGTATTTAATGCGCCTATCGCCGAAGATTTCATTGTGGGCACCGCCAACGGAATGAGTCGTTTCAGAGATGATATCAGGATCGTTGTTGAAGGTGCTGAATTTGCCGACTACTTCTGGCCGGCCATGGAGCAGGTGGTCGAATTATCGCATGACTACTGGCGTTCAAATGGAAAATTTGTACCGAATGTGGTCATCCGACTGGCCTCGGGCGGATATATCGGTGGTGGATTATACCATTCGCAATCCATTGAAGCCACAATGACGACCTTCCCCGGGCTGCGGGTTGTCTATCCAAGTTATGCAGATGACGCAGCCGGGTTACTACGTACGGCAATACGATCGAAAGGTCCTACAATCTTTATGGAGCCCAAATCGCTTTATAATGATCCGGCTGCCGAAGCATATGTTCCTGAAGATTTTGAAGTACCGTTCGGCAAGGCGCGTATCCGTCGTACCGGAACCGATCTATCCATTTTTACTTATGGAAACACTACGCACATGTGCGTGGAGGTAGCCGAGCAAGTTGAAAAGGAGTCAGGGAAAAGTATTGAAGTAGTCGATCTCCGTTCATTATTACCGCTCGACAAAGAGACCATTCTTGCATCGGTCCGTAAAACCGGTCGTGCACTGGTTGTTCATGAAGATAAGGTATTTGGTGGATTCGGTGGCGAAGTAGCGGCCATGATTACCGAAGAAGCCTTTACCAGTCTGGATGCCCCTGTTAAAAGAGTGGGATCAACCTTCACCCCGGTAGGTTTCAACAGAATTCTTGAAAGAGCGATTCTGCCTAACAATGAAAGAATCTATAAAGCTGTAGTCGACGTACTAGGGTTTTAAAAACTAGTCCAAATATTACACTCTAATGTAGTGTATTGGGTGACACTGTTTGATTGTGATATTCAACGAGTCCGATATTCCAATTATAAAAGGAATATCGGACTCGTCTTAATATAATTATTTGAAGGTTGCTATCTGACCTTATACAATATATTAAGGCATTGGCTCTACGAATTGGAACCGTAGAGTTTTCTCATTGGAATTTATTTTTCTAGTTTGAAGGAAAATAAATATCAAACATAGCCCCTTTATCTAATTCGCTTGTAGCGATGATGATACCATTGTGATTTTCAACTATTTTTTTCACAATAGCAAGCCCGATACCGGTACCTGCATATACATCCTTACCATGAAGTTTTTGAAACACTTCAAAAATACGTTCGCTGAAACGTGGTTCAAAACCGATACCATTATCGTTAATGGTGATATGACAATAATTTTTTTCGGGCGAAAGCTTTTCATTCTTTAGTTTACTACCTTTTACAATTCTGTTTTGTATTACTATATGCGGAATTCGGCTGGGATTTGAAAATTTGAGTGCATTACTAATGAGGTTGTATATGAGTTGGCGAAACTGAAAAGTAATGATATTGGCCGAACAATGTTCAGTTACTTCAATAATTGCATGTTTTTCCTGAATGGTATCTTTTAATTCGGTTATTACTTCATCTATAATTATATTGAGATCTATTTTTTCAAACTTGAGTTCAGTAGTGTTAATGCGAGAAAAGGCAAGTAAATCATCAATAAGTTGTTGCATTCTTCCAGCTGCTAATTGCATTCGCTGAAAATTATATTTACCATTTTCTGAGAGATTGTTTTTTTCATTTTCAAGAATGATTGTGGCAAATGTTTGTATTTTGCGTAGCGGTTCCTGCAAATCGTGACTTGAAACATACGTGAAAGCCAATAGCTCTTTGTTCGCAATGATCAGCTCTGCAGCCCGTTTTTCCTTCTCTTCATTTTGAAAGGCTAATTCTTTGTTTGCTATAATTAATTCAACTGCCCGTTTCTCTTTTTCCTCGTTTTGAAAGATCAGTTCATTGTTCGCAATAATCAACTCAGCAGCTCGTTTTTCTTTCTCATCGTTTTGAAAGACAAGCTCCTTATTTGCAATAATTAGCTCTGCAGCCCGTTTTTCTTTTTCTTCATCCTGAAAAACAAGTTCTATGTTAGCAATATTCAACTCGGCAGCTCGTTTTTCTTTTTCTCCGTCTTGAAAGACAAGCTCCTTATTAGCAATACTCAACTCGGCGGCTCGCTTCCCCTTTTCGCTATCTTGAAAGGCAAGTTCTATATTGGCAATCCCTAGTTCTGCAGCTCGTTTTACTTTCTCTTCATCTTGAAAAGCAAGTTCAATATTAGCAATTCCTAATTCTGCGGCCCGTTTTCCCTTTTCCTCATTTAGAAAAGCTAGTTCTTTTCGAGCTGTAATTAACTCAGCCTCCAGCTTTTCATTCTCTTCTTTTTGAAGAGCAAAAACTGTTTTATACTTTGAGTATAAAATTTTCTTTAGATGGTTGTGCATCATTTTCTTGCATGATAAGTGTAAGCGTATGTAAAATCACTTTTTTGAATTGCTCGAATTCAGAAGGCTTTCGAATAAAATATCGCGCCCCGCTTTCGTAAAGTACGTTTACAATATCCTGTTCAAAGGACGTGGAAAAGATGATTACGGGAAAATCTTTCAGCCTTTCATTTAATTTTATCTCAGCTAAACATTCTAATCCGTTTTTCCGAGGCATATTGATATCGAGAAAAAGAATATGCGGAAGTTCGATTGTATCATTAGAGAGTAGTTGCATCAGTTGCTCTCCGTCATGCACGACGGTAAGGTCAGTGGACAGTAACAATTCGCCTAATGCTTCTTTAAAAAAGATGCAATCGTCAATATCGTCATCTGCAAGCAGCACATTCAATTGTCTTATATTCATGCGTTAAGAATATATTTTATTCGGCCATTTGAAAACATTTTCTCACCCGCCATAGAAAGTCCATGTTGAATGACCTGCTTGAGTTTAGAAAAATCATTGGGCTTATGAATATATACATGAGCTCCTTTCTTAAAAGCCATACTTATTGTGTCCGGGGAATATGCGGTTGTAAATATAACCACGGGAAGGTCGTTCAACTTTTTATCATGTTTGATCTCAGCTAAACACTCTAATCCGTTTTTACGGGGCATATTAAGATCTAGAAAAAGCACATTCGGGAGATTATCAGAATTTTCAAAAAGATAATTCATCAGTTGTTCTCCGTCATGTACAGCTGTAAGCTGTGTGGATTGCGACAATTCTTTTAATGCATCTTTAAAAAACTTGCAATCATCCGTATCGTCATCTGCAAGCAGAATGTTCAATTTATTTATACTCATAAGCTGAATGTATTGATAAATAGGATATTCTATAATATTTTATCATTCCGGCATATCGATTATAAATTCTCCGCCGGTTCATCAAGCGATCTATTTTCTGTTACAATAATAATTGCTTTATGAATGAACTGTTTTAGTTTTGTAAAATCATTAGGCTTTCGAATGTAATATTTCGCACCGATCGAGTAAAGCATTTTTATCATGTCCTGCTCATAATTTAGGTCACGCGGGAATGATGTTGAAAACATAACCACGGGAAGTTTTTTCAACTTAATATCTTCTTTTATCTCTGAGAGACATTCGAATCCGGTTTTACGGGGCATACTAAGATCCAGGAAAAGGATATCAGGAAGATGGTCCGAATGCTCAAAAAGATAATTCATGAGTTGTTCTCCATCATAAACAGTTGTAAGATGTGTTGCAATTGGTAATTCTTTTAATGCTTTCTCAAAAAAGCGGCAATCATCAGTATCATCATCTGCAAGCAAAATAGTAAGAGGAGCAAGTTCTGGTTCAGGAATCATAATAAATAATTAAAATACATTTGAAAACGTTTGTAAACGAAAATACTTTGAAGTATTTCGCTCCAAAGGCAATATATACATAGTGTATCCTTAAAAAGAGAGGAGGGTGATTTTATGCTGCATCATTGTACATAGAATATTAAAAATCTATGCCTTGTAAAGATACACTTTATTTATGGTCTGTATTAATATATTTTGCTGCTAAAATATTAATACATTTGTAATTATCGAATACTATCAATTCCCCACATGTTTGATACATGTAAAACTATTTCTTCAGAAATTGCAGGACGGGTATGATGAATTGACTGAACGATTCAATGTGAGGAAGATGCCCTATTCCATCTATTTTCACAAGTTCACTATTTGCAATCTTTTTTTGTGTTTGCACCCCAAGTTCAGGATAATTGCCCATCGTTCTCCTTATTTCAGGCGATACTAAATCTTTACCCAAAGCAGTTCTGTCACGTTGTCCGATAATTAATAAAGTAGGCACTTTAATATTCTCCAATTCATATACTATCGGCTGAGTAATGATCATGTCGGTAGTCAATGCATTATTCCATGCAACCAAAGGATAATTTTCATTTAAGGTCAAACCGGCATTAATATTTAACCATTCATCATACTCAGGCTTCCACTTATTATCATAATAGAATAGGAGTTGATATTTTTTTAAGGTCTCATAATTTTGAGTTAGCTCTTTTTTATATAAGTCATTCAGTGATTGATAAGGAATTTTTGTTTTATAATCCTCCAATCCGATAGGATTTTCCAGAATCAGTCTTGTCGCAGTTTCAGGATACATCAATACGAATCTAACTGCCAGCATTCCACCCATTGAGTGCCCAAGTATTGCCGTCTTCTTAATACCCAATGTATCTAAAAGTTTTTTAGTATTAGCTGCCAGTTGTTGAAATGAATATTGGAAATATTCAGGTTTGGAAGATTTTCCGAACCCAATCTGGTCGGGAATAATTACCCTATACCCATTTTCTGACAGGGTAGTTGCTGTTTGCTTCCAGTAGGCTCCATTAAAAATTTTTCCATGAAACAACAGAATCGTTTTTCCATTGGGGCTCTTTGGTATTACGTCCATATAAGCCATCCGGTAATGCTGTTTTTGAATATGAAGACCAATAAACTTCACCGGGAAAGGATATTCATAATTTCCCAGATTAATATCCATTCTTTTTATCTGCGATTGTGCGACAACCGGAAAGAAAAGACTATATAAACAGATTAGCAGAAAATATTTCCATTCCGAACTAACACCTGTAATCTTACTTTTTAAAATCGTGTCTGTAGTGTTCATATTAAATTTTTAATTTATGGTATAATGTTCTTTGATTCTAATTCTTTAAAAGCCAAAATGAATAATCCTTTGTGTAGGCCTGCATAAACAGCAGCGCACACTTGTTCTATTCACCGGAAAAAAAATTAAAAAGACAAATAAGCTTTAGTGGTGGAAAAATCAACAAAGTTTAGTTCTATATAACTTTTAGTAGTCGGATTATGTTCAATGTCACATACTTATTTTAAAGATGAGTCCACTTCGAAAAGTCAATTTCGCCTCATTTGATTTTGATTCAATCTAGGTGAAGAAAAAGTGGTGAAATAGTCAATTCTAATGCTATTATATTAAGAATAAAACTATTAACAATGTACCGGTTATGAATTAGGCTTCTAAAACTATGGATGAGTTAATAATACTGTTGTGTGGTTTATCAAATCTAATCCGCCAAATTGTCCATGACCGGGAATAACAATTTTTGCTGTTGGAAATTTATGAATCAGCTTATCAATTGTTTTTGGATAAGCAATTAAATTCCCATCGGCAGTATTTCCTAGATCATTAGAATTTAAACATTTAACCATACAACCGGGAAACAAAATCTGCTCTGATGGAATCCAAACAACAATATTATCCAGCGCATGAGCAGCTCCCAAATAATAACATTTAATCACTTTATTCCCAAGCGGCAATTGCAATGAATCTTTAAACCCATGGGCAGGTACCGGCAAGTTTTTCGATTTTGCAATATCAATTGTCATTTGATTTGCATAGGTTTCTATTTAGAGGACCTTTTTAGTCATTATGACAGATTTATCGTATATTATGTTTTGCTTCTACGTATATTTGATACTCGCGTTTGTATATTCACCATTCAAGTCTGTTAGGCACATAAATACACTCATTTCTACTTGTATTGTGTATTTTATGACTTTTTAAGGTGATCATTATTTCTTTGTAAAAGTAAGTTTCCTTAAAAAAATAATGATGGAAGACGCTCTAAAATTTAACAGCGTACTTTGGCACTTTATTGAATCTGTAAAAAGTTTTAAAAAAATGGTAACATGGCAACCAACGTAAAAGCAATCATTGCGAACTTATTATCGTTTTACAATTTCGAAAATCAAACAATTATATCAGTAGGGGCTGGTGGTGGACAATTTATTGAATATGCAAGGGCTGCTCAAAAAGTGTATGCCGTTGATAATAATAATGAGGCGCTAAATAAACTGAATGACAGTTTGATAAAAGCCAATCTGGCTGATAAATTTACGCTTATTCATGCAGAATTTGAACAGGTAAATTTGACGGGAGATGTTGTGCTATTTGAATTTTGCCTTCATGAAATGAAAGATGCAGGAGTAGCAATTGAACGAGCTTTAACCATGGCACCCATAGTGCTGATAAGCGACCATTTACCCAATTCGGAGTGGGCATTTATTGTCGGTGAAAAGCGAAAAGTTGCCAATAGTTGGAATGCTATTAAGAACTTTAATTTAAGGAAATACCAAGCTTACGATACCTGTCAATACTTTACCGACTATGAGGAACTTTATCAAAAGGTAAAAGGACAAGGTAATGAAGTTATTAAAGAAATTTCAAAGTTTGTAAATCAAACCTGCATTGAAATCCCCATGTCGTACGGTTTTGTGCTAATTTAGAGCAGGAATAAATACGGTTTGGTAACAAAGGAGATTCAAAATGGAGGGTGAATCGGACTTAGCTTTTTGCTTACCGCTTTGCATTTGGAATTATGTCTGTAACATCAAAGCGTAATGATTAAATTTTAATTTGACTAATAGCCACGAAGGCAATAAATGCAATTCCGAAACTTAGCATTGTGCCGATAAGCACATATTCAGTTTTCGATGGCTTTGCACCCTCATAACGCAAAATAGATTTGGCAGTTATCAAGAAGCCTACAGCCTCGAATTGATTATAAAGCAGAAACGTAAGTATTAAAAGACGCTCCATAACACCAATTAATTTACCGGCATTTAACTGTTCTGTTTCCTGATCTTTTGGCACACTGATATTGTACAATTCCAATATCTTTTTGATTAAAATATTGGCCGGCTTTGTACAAATCAGGTACCCGGTGATTATTAATAACAGATGCGTATTTATATTTATTGGTAAAACAATGATCGGAGCAAAAGGGAAATAATGATTGTAAGTCATTACCAACAAAGCTATTATGACGATATGTAAAACCTGATCAATAAAGAAAGTGTATTTCCACTCTTTTCGACTGTTTTTTAATCCATCAATTACCAAATGGCTAGCTGCAATTACTATTGAAAAATATATAAAATTCCATTGACCAGCCAATAAAATTGAAAATAGAAAGACAACCAGAACATGCCGATATAAATATTTCGAGTGGAAAGCAAATTCACTTTTTTTCTCTACGCATTTTTTACTTTGAAAAGTAAAATCAGCCAGTAAATGAGCAATGATTTGCAATAAAAACAGATCGTAGATTGTCATGACCATGATTATTTAATCCTTACTTTTTCTTCAAATCGTGTTACGGCCTTTTCAATAGCATTCCAACCTGCCAGAGTTGAGTGTTCATTAATGGTTGGTTGCGATTTATTAAGCATTTCGGCAATAAGAGCCTCGTCATTCCCCATTAGCTTGAGATATAGAACTTCACATTGCTTTGCAGTGCATTTACTGATCAATACATCTAAAAGAGCCAAAAGTGGTATCATTTCATCATCAAATTCCTGATCACTTGATTTTAAAAACAGAGTATTCTTTATAATAACCTTCTCCTTATTATAAGTTTTATTCTCGCTCAATAATCGTCCGGAAAAGTAAATCGCTTCTCCATCAAAAATGCCTTTTTCAATGTCAAGTCGACTTAACTCTCCAATGCCCAGGGCTAAACGAATCCCATGCATTTTAAAAAACTTTATCCTGTTATTTCCCTTATTATTAAGGCCATTATCACTTATCGGAATTGATTTGATAAAGCATTTAATAGCTAACATCACACGTAAAGCATCCGGAATATGGGGAACATAACAAACAATGCTATCATCACCTTCTGTGCTACGACTATAGACATTGTATTTCTCACTTAGTTCCTTTGCCAGTGACTTAAGACTTTCACCAATCTTTCTTCTATCAACATCATTAAGACTTGTTGAAGCAACTATATCTCCCGAAATAAGAGCATTTTTCATGTTGTAACGATTTGCCACAAATATAATAAATTTATTATCGGGAATAACACCTATAAATAGTATTTATAGGTGTTATTCCCGATAAACTATAAATATCGGTATAATAGCCTATATACATATTTCTAACTTTGCCTGTATCTTCAGTCCAATCACTACCAGTATCCTCAATAGGTGGCGCTATTTAATTGAAAGAATCAGCACAATGCACCAAAAGTTGATGAATATACTTCTTCTAAATAAAGGGAGGCTGCAGGCCAAAAGCTGTACAGAATCATTACTTAAGTTTAATGCCTTTTATCAAGTTATTCTATTGGGTATCATATTTTTAATAATAAGGGGGAAGCCCCCTCTATCGTTCAAATACTATAGTCTCAAAAGATTGAAATTATTCCAACTGAATGCCGAATTAAAATCACCCAAAGTTCTTCATAAACGTTCCAACCTTATTCACCATATTTCGTGAACCGATAAAAATTGGTGTACGTTGATGCAGGCTTTCAGGCTGAATATCAAGTATTCGATGAAATCCATCTGTAGCCATCCCTCCAGCCTGTTCAGCCAGATACGCCATTGGGTTGCATTCATAAAGCAGACGAAGTTTTCCATTAGGATTCTTCTTTGTGCCGGGATAGATAAAGATACCACCACGAATCAAGTTTCTATGAAAATCGGATACTAATGATCCAATATAACGAGTCACATAAGGTCTGTTTGTTGTTTTGTCATCTTCCTGGCAATATTTGATATAACGTTTTACCCCTTCGGAGAAATAAATATAATTAGCTTCGTTAATTGAGTAGATGGTTCCATCTATCGGACAACGAAGATTGGTGTGCGACAAAAGGAACATCCCAAGCGAAGGCTCATAAGTAAAAGCATTAACGCCCTGTCCGGCCGAATAGACCAAAATAGTTGACGAACCATACATCACATATCCAGCAGCTACCATCTGATTACCGGGTTGTAATGCATCGCTGATAGTTCCCGGTCCCGATTCAGATTTTCTACGATAAATCGAAAAGATTGTTCCAATAGGCACATTTACATCCACATTTGATGAGCCATCAATCGGATCGATAGCAACTACATATTTTCCACGATTGGAGTAGGAGTTTCCAAAGGTGATCAGGTTATCGGTTTCTTCTGAAACCATGGCACAACACTGGGCGCCATGTTCAAGTGCATTGATGAAGTGGTTATTGGCAAAGACATCCAGTTTCATCTGATCTTCACCCTGTACATTCCGATTACCTTCAAAACCTAGAATATCGGCCAAACCTGCCTTATTCACTTCGCGATTTACATACTTGGCCGCAATACCAATATCATTCATCAGACGAGAGAATTCTCCCGTGGCGGTAGGAATATGAGCTTGTTGCTCTTGAATAAATGCTACAAGTGTTTTCATAAAAAATAAACGGATAATATAGTGAGTAATTAAAAGAACAGTTAATATCTAAGCAACTTATACTTTATTAATGATCAAAAAGAAAGCTATATGGTTATGAATATCCATTCTCAATGATAAAAGATGGAATGTATACTCGTCATAAGCCAACATATGTTTTTTTGGATTTAAAGATATACAATTATTCGTTGGTGAGTTGTTTACCAATTGATCGATCCTAATCAGTATTAGTCATAAATAAAAATTGTAATATCACCCTGGCTGAGACAAAACCAAATCACCTTAATGTATCCAATTTTCGGATGTATTGGTTTCTGGTCAAGCTCAACCAAGGGATATTTTACGCAACACTTACAACACTAGAGATTTCATTTCATGCTTTTATCATTTATAAGATAGCTACTTTCATGTAGAGTCTAAAAAATGATTGTCTTAAAAGATCAACTTTTTTACAGACTCAACCATAACCTCACCATCTTATCTTATTCATTTCACCATTATAGTAGATAAGGCTAAACACATTGGTGCATTCATCATTTTTGTAATTCTGAGTTCATGAACAAATTTTTGCTCTGATCTCATATTTCTAAAACATTATTTTTCAGGACTCATAGAGACTTCAATAATATTATGTTGTGAAAAGATCCTCTTAGCAAAGTCACGAACCTGAATTGGTGTGACTGCTCTGACGAGCTTTTCATAATCAGTATTAATATCCATTCCATTAACTATCTGGTTGTAAATAACACTTGCCCAGTAGCCATTTTCATTAAGGCGCTCCTGATATGTTTTTAGCATATTTTCTTTTACCTTATCCAGATTCACTTCACTTGGACCTTCCGTCATGATCTTCTTGATTTCATCATAAACAATGCCGGTCAGTTTCTCTCTCTTTGCAGGATCGGTATCGAAGTTAATCTGGAAACCAAAACGTTGCTTTGGAAGTCGGCTTAAGTTACCTGAAACACTAACGCCATAAGATCCACCCTCTTTTTCTCTGATGTTCTCTGTGTATACAATTTCAAGAACACTTTTTACGTAGTCGATTAGAATATCATTTTTTAGGGTGTAAGGTATTTCTCCTGTATAAGCTATAAAAACAGTAGTCTTTGGAACCGAGAGCTTTTTATTGAAATTGTTTTTCACAACTCCTTTTGGAGGATAGACGCCTCTATCTTTAAAGTTCTCTTTTCTGTTTTTTGCAGGAAGACTTCCTAGATACAGTTCAACCGAGTTTCTGATACTATCGGGTTCTACATTTCCGGTAAAGAAGAAGGTGAAGTCGCTTGCATCAGCAAAACGATCTTTATAAATTTCCATTACTTTATTGTAGTCAACTTTTTGAAGCATCTCTAAATTCAGCCGTTTACCACGAGGATTTTTGTTTGTAATAATGTTTACCACACTATCCGAATAGCTATTCATTGGGTCTAGTGATGCATTTCCCAATTGATTCTTCTTGCGTATCATCCATGAATTGAAGGCATTCTGATCCATTCTGGGCTGCGTAAAGTAAAGATAAGTTAATTGCATTAGGGTCTCGAAATCTTTTGGTGAGGCTGAACCATTCATTGCTTCACTAAGTGTACCAACAGAAGGACCCACCGACACTAACTTTCCGGATAACATTTTTGCTAATTCAACTGAAGTGAATTGTCCAACACCACCCAAAGTAGAAAGTTCATTAATCACAGTTGATGAAGGATAGTCTGCATCACTTACTAATGAAGAACCACCCGGACTATATGAATTCATAATCACCTGATCTTTTTTGTAGTCGGTTTTTTTCACTAGAACTTTAACACCGTTTGATAATGTCCATTGTAAATAACCAAAAGGCTTTGGCTCTGTTTTTACAATCTTTCCGCCGGCAGGTTTTTTATCAATTAAGGGCTTATTCGAAACTTTATCAACATAAGCAGTGATGTTTTCCTGTTTAACCTCTTTCCATACATTTAAGATCTGTTCTTTGGTTGGGGTGTTGATTCCTTCTTTTTTAGGTCCGATAAAAGAGAAGACAATATTAGTATCCGAAACATACTGTTGAACCATTTTATTGATGACCGCCAAAGGGAGTTGAGGCAGTACTTTGTTTACCAGATTAAATTCATAATCAATACCCGGCATAGGCTCATTATTAACAAAATGCTCCTGGCACTCTTTTACATAAGCATCATTCTTCTGTTTATCTTTTTCGTTATAAGCAGTCTCATAATTACGAAGCAGATCTGTTTTTGCTCTGGTGAATTCTGATGCCGTAAATCCAAATCTACGCATTCTTTCATTTTCACGAATAATTGCACGTAGTGCTATGTCGGTTTCATTATTGTTACGGGGGGCAACTGCTACACGCCAAGCATCTTTTGTTGATGCGACAATGAAATTACCATAACCACCTTGTGCACCGGCAAAAGGCGGATTGGGACTTTTTGACAATTCATATAACCGGGTATTAAACATGTTTGAAATCAGATTATTCATTACACACATGAAATAATAATTAACACTTGTCTTTGCCTCAACCGGAACGATGTCATGTTTACAATAGATAGCAATCTGTGTTTGTTGAACTTCAGGATCGGTTTGTATGGAGACGATGGGCTCAGTATTATTCGGAACCTGGAACCGAGTACGGAAAGCAGGATTTACAGGAGCAGGAATATCAGAAAAAAGTTGTTTGATTTTAGCTTCCACTTTATCTACATCTACATCGCCTACAACGATGATTCCTTGCAAATCGGGACGATACCATTTCTTGTAATAATCCTTTATGAGTTGATAAGGGAAATTGTTAATGATATCAATACTGCCAATGGGCATACGATTAGCATATTGTGAGTTAGCTAACATCTCCTGAATTCCCGATTCCATAGCTCTCTGGCTGCCGGTATTACGGGAGCGCCATTCTTCACGAATTACGCCACGTTCATCGTCGATGTCTTTATTTTCTAATGAAACAAAACCTGACCAGTCGTGTAATACTAAAAGAGCGGAATCTAAAACACCTTCTCTGGTTAGCGGTACATTTGATAGGTTATAAACGGTTTCATCAAATGCAGTGAAGGCATTCACATTTTCACCAAATTTCACCCCGATCTTTTCCAAATATTTGATTAATGAATTTCCGGGGAAGTTCTTGGTTCCATTAAAACACATGTGCTCCAAAAAATGGGCCAGACCTCTTTGAGGTTCTTCTTCAAGGATTGATCCTACTTTTTGAGCAATATAAAATTCTCCTCTGTTTTTTGGTAATTCATTCTTTCGAATGTAATAGGTAAGACCATTATCAAGTTTTCCAATCCTTGTCTTAGGATCGAGCGGTAGTGTTTGTGCTTGTTGTGCAAATCCTGAAAAAACTATGCATAATAGCAAGATAAAACTCAATAAACTGATTTTTTTCATAAAATGTTGAATTTGTTTAAGAAAATAATAAATATTACCCGTTGGCTGAATTAAGTTAGTACATATTTAACTCGACCAATAGGAACGTTATTCATTGAAATATTGTATAACTGTCCTAACTACTATTTTTTCGGTAAATTCATTGACTGTTGATTGGATTTATTGAAAGCACTCATGAAAGTAAGCAAGAATAAATTTTACAATCTTTAAACATCACCCCAGCTAAGACAAAACCAAACCACTCAAGAGACCCAAATACCTTATACATGAGGATTCTAACTAAGCTCAGCCTGGGGATATTTAACACAAACAAATAAATACAAACGTATTGATATTCCACATAGAAGGAAGTTATAATGGCCAATTTGCTGTTTAATTACTACAACTAACTCAATATGTGGAACAAGATGTAATGTTTATTTTAAAATTAGTTTTTTTAATGAACTAACCGGAATGGTCATTTTAATTACCATCTGTAACTCGTCACCTTTAGTATTCTCGGCATAGACACCCTGGGTTGACGAAACAACGGCAACCAGATTCCCGCAATCATCAAATACTGGTCCACCGCTTGAACCAACACCAAAGTCGGCAGATATCTCCGTCCGATTCTCCCACGGATTATTATCATAAGCTGCATTACGGGCAATAACCCCCTGACTGTAGTAATACGGAAAATGTGCAGGGTTTGTCATGGCATGAACCTTATCCCCCACATCTCCATCTTCACCCATCGAAGCAGGAGTAAGTTTTGCTTTGCGCGTGTCTATCTTAAATACAGTCAGATCGGCAGATTTGTTGTAGGTCAGAACAGTTTCAATCTGATAAACATTTCCGTTCACATCGGCCACAAAGAATAAACTATCCTGAGGCATCAGGCCTTGTCCCTGATTAATCATCGGTTCAAATACATGATAATTGGAGACACATAGACCATCTTCGCTTAAAGCAACCGCGGATGCGTTAATCAAAATAAAATCCTTATAAGCACCCAAGCCCCGGTTGTATTTACAGATCATTAAAACCGACGGTTTTATCTTTTCGATAAGTCTCCTGTTCGATAGGCTCTTCTTAGCTGATCGAGGTAGATTATGAAGACCAAGATTAACAGATTCCTTTGCCTGTCCGCAGCGTTCTTTTAAAATATTAAGCGCATCAAAGGTTTGCTTTGCTTGCTCTTTTTGTAAGGCTTCCATAATCATGTCAGGGTATTTGTCATAATTAACAAACTTAGCCCCAGATTGAGCTTTGACAAAGAAGCCCGAAAATAGCAGTAAAAAGATTAAGAATATTTGCTTATTTGCCATACAAAATTATTTTAAAACTTCTTTTAACTTTGCTTCCAACTTGTCGCCATGTAAATTTTTGGCAATAATAATACCATTAGGATTAATAAGGAAATTGGTTGGTACGCTGTTGACACCATAAAGCTGTATTGCCAAACCTTGCCATTGAGTCAGGTCAGAAATATGATGCCATGTTAATCCATCCTTTTCGATTGCTGCGGTCCATTGAACCAATCCGTCGTTTCCGCCATCCAGTGAGTAGCTAAGGATAGTAAAGTTTTTATCTTTAAACTTATTATAAGTCTTAACCATATTCGGATTCTCCCTACGGCAAGGACCACACCAGGAAGCCCAGAAATCGAGGAGAACATACTGACCGCGTAATGAGCGAAGACTTAAACTTTCGCCATTGGGTTCTTTTGCAGCAATGTCAGGTGCTTCACAATTAATATCAGCAGGTTTTATCTGTTTCAGGACATTGGAATAGATTAACCCGGCCGGTGACTTCTTTACATTATCAGTCAATTTGTTGAATAATTCAACAGCCTTATTCCGGTCCTGAATGACGTTTACATTCTGTCGAAGCCAGTCTAAACATACAATCGAATTGGTATGTGCCAAAAAGAATTCTTTTTCTTTTGCTGCTTTCTCATCCATCAACGTGTTATACTTATCTGTAAGCTCGACAACTTTTGCGCTATCCTTAGCTTCCATTGCCACAGAATAGGCCGCATCAATTATTTTTCCTCTTTTTGCATAGGTCTTCACAATAGCGCTAAATGCCTGTTGCGTTTCGTTTTCAGGCGTACCTGAAACTTTTGCTGTTAAAAGTGAATCTTTCCCAACTATCAGCAATTCACCTTCTTCCAAATAGATCGGTATACCGTCACCTGTCTTAGGTCCGGTTTGAGAGTTCATCTTTTCGTGCATTAAGGTTAATAGTGCGCGGCCAACAGTAGGAATTTCTCCTTCGAATATAAATTCATGGGTCGCATTCAAATAAGCCGTATCAGCATGCATTACGCCATTATCTTTCCAGATTAAATAAGCGACCGCTACATCCGGCTTCACTTGCTCCATTTTAATTTTAATCCGATAAACCGGAGGTTTCACATCGGTAAAAGAATAAAAAGAGAATGTGACTAATATAGTAAAACAGGCGAATAGCCAATGTTTTGTTGTTTTAATTAAATTCATGTTTTTCATTTGATAGAGTTAATAGATAGATAGAATCATTAATGTCCATTAAAAAATAAAAATAGTTCTTTGAAATCATTGAGAATTTACATTATGCAAACTATTTTGTAGCGTGACGCTTTGAATTGATTATGTGCGGTAGGAAATTAAGACCAACACTTAAGTTGCATATTATCTTATCGATATACGAATGGAAATATCCACAATTTTAAGGGTCCTGGTTTTTCATTTGTTGTGTTTAAACTTTTTTTCCAACTGTCCCGACTGATCCACTTTATTATTAAAGAACTTTGTTTATTTCCTCTGCCGGTAAAGTCTGTAAGGATATGTTTGACGAAGGTTTCGACCTTCGCCAAACTTCATCCGGTTTGTTTACAGCCCCAACCCAACCGGGGCATTTATTTTTCGCTGATTGCTCAAATCAATAATTACTTAACATTCTCAGCATTACTTCCATATTGCCTGGCCTCAGAACCGAGTGATTTTGAAGCAGATTCATAGTACTTCTTCACGGCATTTTTTTGATTATCTGTCATTTGCGGAATTTTAGATGATAAAATGCCTTCCAAAATTCCTTTATATACTGATGGATATAAATTCCAGATATATTTGTTGTAATATTCAATCATCCCGTCAATATCTTTATTGACAACGTATAAAGCTATCCTGCAAATATGTGTTTCCGGTTCGTCCAATGGCAGTCCAAGTAATGCGATTGTATAAGCTACTTCTTGAACCTCTTCAGCAGAATATTTAACATTGTATCGTTTATCAACTCCGTTAGCAATGCAATACATGTTTTTTCTGACCATATCAAATATCAGTCTATTGATTTCATCTGTACCCATGTATTTATTTATACGTGTTTTCTCAAGCATAATTCTTTTGAACAGAGGATCGGTGAATCTGATAGAAGAAAGGACCAACTCAAGATAATCTTTACTGAATCTCTCGAAGTCTTGCGAGTTTTCAAAAAGATAGATAAAAACCGGCGAAGCATCCATGGAGTGCTCAAGTAAGGCCTTTGCATATGGCAGTCCGGTTAACATGTTCTTATTAGCTTCGAATGCCGCTTTGAGACCGTTCAATGAATTTGCAGGAACGATGGCAGCCTTTACCTTTTCTATGAACTCCTCTGCTTTAGCTGACCCTACGATTCGATTAACTTCCTCCCCCTTTGAGTTGAGGATTAAAAAGGTCGGAAATGCAGTAATTGTAAACTTCTTCTGAACATCACTACCTTCTCCTTTGTCTTCCATGTCGAGCTTAATAGAAATAAAGCCGGAATTTAAAAAATCTCCGCAAACTTTTTGGGTAAACACATTACGAGACATTTCCATGCAAGGAACACACCATTTGGTATAGCAATCAACGAAGACCATTGTAGAATTCTTCTTGTCCGCGGCAGCTTTAGCTATAGCCTGTGAGAGCGTTATCTTTTCAAATTTAACGCCCTGATCTTGTGTGAATGCCTTACCAGTTAGGAAGGTGCTGAATAGTACAGCTAAAATAAACGTTTTTATATTAATGTAGGAGCGTTTTAAGAAGTGCGTCTGCATACAGAACTTAGTTTCCATGAGTTTCATTTAATGTAAAGATTCATAATTGATGTTAAAGTTTCGACTGGATTAATGATTTGAGTTTCGGATCAGACGGACGTGGGGCCTCAAACGAAACAGTTTTACCATTTTTATCAAATACGATGAATTTTGGAACCGCGTCAACTCCATAGTCTTCGACTATAGGCCCTCTATTTTTAGAAAGCAAATGAATTCCTGACAATTTCTTACTTTTAACCATCTCTGCCCATTTCTCTTTATCTGTATCTATTGAAATACTGAGAAAAACAACATTTTGATTTTCGAATGATTTTTCCAGTTCCTCCAAAAAAGGCTGTTCTTTAACACAGGGTGCACACCATGTTGCCCATACATCTAGGACAACAACTTTTCCTAAATAATCAGTCAGGTGATGAATTTTACCTTCTGCGTCAGGATATGCGAAATCGATCCATTCTCCCCCCGGCTGTTTCATTTTAAAGCGTCTCTCACAAGTTTTCATCTTCTCCTTCTGAGAACTGGTGATCATATATTTACTATTTTTCGCTATAAACTCGCCTAATTTCTGCGGATAGTTGTTTTCCACCTGATCAAGAATAAATTCTGCTTTTAACTCCGGAGACGAAATTTCAGGAGTTATCAGATCGCTAATGTAGCCCTGTTCCCCGTTGTAAACAATGTGTCTTACAAACCCGAGGTTTATAATAAAGCTGTTACCGAATGGTAAAGACCATATATTTTTATCGTTAAATTTTTCAGATGTGATCATTTTTACGAGATATTCAGGATAATCATTTTTCTTTTCAAATCCGAAACCCTCCAGAAATGGCTTTAGTATATCACTCTTAAAACTATAGGGCAACATATATTTTACATATCTATCAAACTTTTTGTTTCCCGTATTAATCTTCTTTACAAAATTATTAACAGGTTTTATTAAGCTTTCCAGCGTCTTAACATAATCACTGGGTGCTAATTTACGACCTTCTTCCGAATAACCGAGCTTTCTCATCGACCCAACAAGCTTATACCAATCAGAAAAAACTTTATTTTCTGCACTTATGTGCCCGGAATAAACAATATTTCCGTCCTTAATATCCATATGAAGTTCTTCCCCTTCACGTAGATATACAGGATAAAACTCATCATCGAAACCGAGATATCGTATAGCGCCATTATCATCTTTTTTAAAATCAATTTTGAAAGATTGATCAGCCCTGGCTAAATTGGCCATGCTAAGAGCATCCAATGCTCCTTTTCCTTGTTCGTAAAGAAAAACCTTGTCCGCAATTACCGACTTAGTTAGCATTTTATTGAATGAACCTCTGATCACGTTACTTTGAGCCATTATTTGGACACTCATGGTTAACATGCCAATAAAAAAAAGAATTCTTTTCATGTTATTTTTTTAAAAATTAGATAAACAGTTTAACTTAGAAGATTATGAAAATTATATTAGCACTAAAACAAGACCGATTCTTGTTCATTTTATTCTTTACCGTTTTTAGAAGTGTGTCTGGATATTTCCCCAGACACACTTTTTATTACAATACTCTTTATACAAATTTTGTTAAGGGTAAGTTATTGAATCTGGTAGCCGATCCCATGTAATATCTGTTTTATATATCCATACTTGGTCATGATGACAGGGTATGAACCATATAAGCTTTGGAATTGGGTTGTTGTACTTCCACATATTGCTTCTATGTACATACAAGCATCCATCCAGGTAGACAGTGGCGTGGAATAGGAACTGCGAGGGTCTGTATCCAAAAATCCTACTCCTTTAATATTAATTTGATCATCCGGTAGCCCTGTGACGTAGGATGAATTCAGATAATACGTGTTCAGTCCATAAAGATCTTTCGTGGACGAATATTTTCTGGATTCATTGTAAAACTTGTTTAAGAGGTCGCTATATTTATCGTCAAGTACGGCATTTGTTAGAATAGCACGTAAAATAGCCCCCTTGTATTTTTGTTTAGTGGTATCATCCATGGTTGGAATCTTCGATACCTGACCAATAGCTATCGTATTCAATCCTTTATAGGCGTATGAACCGAATGCATTAGTATTCAATGATTCCACTAAAAGTATACTAGGGACATAAATACCTTTGGGGATTTCAGAAAAAATGTTATTTTTCAGATAATCAAGCGCGACCGGTACATCTGACTTCGCACAAAGGCTGAAGTCAGTCACATAGGGAGTGGCCCCTGCCTGCACCCCACCAAGTGAATAGGTAAGAGATAATTTCGCATAATAGGTATACGCATGTCCAAACACATCTACTCTTTGCTGCGTTCCTATCGTATCATTGAAATAAACAGGAATGCCGGTATTCTGGTAAAAAAGGTAGGTAGCATGAACTACCGCATCATTGGGGTTATCGTTGACAATAAGCCAGTTACGGTCATAATCGGGAAAAATGGTAACTGGTTCCTTCTTGCAGGAAGAAGTACCTAAAAATACAAGTAGTATTATGGTGATTAATTTCGTTTTCATGTCCAAAAGTATTATTGTGTAACATTACGAACAGGGCGAACAGGGTTGGTTAAAGCGCCACGATTAAACTCTATCGCGTAATCAGGAATTGGTACCTGCCAGCATGGAGCGTCCTGTGCTATAGATTTCAATTCATAATAGCCCGTTTGGGTATATGTATTACTACTCGCATCATAAGTGTAACTGGGATGACGGATAGTAAAACCAGCAGGTAGCGGATATTTGGAGTTTACTTCATAACGTCTGAGATCAAACCAACGCTGGCCTTCGAAACATAATTCACGACGGCGCTCTGCCCGAATAAAATTGACAAGTGCTTCATTGGTTTGCGGCAGGTTTGAAATGCTAGCATTTGCAAAACGTCTCGCACGTAGTTTTTGTAACTCGGTACGTGCATCGGCATCCGAACCTTTCATAGCCAGTGCTTCCGCACGATTTAAAATCACCTCGGCATAACGGAAAGAAAACAAACACGAAGTTTGTTCAGGATCGTTATATGTACGCCAAGTCTTGTATTTTGCCGGTAGCCAAGCCTTCTGTTTTGCAGATCGGATAAAGCAAGCTTTGAGCCGTAAATCGCTGGGATCATATTGGTCGATCAAATCACTGGAAACCTTGAAAGATGATGCCCTATTATCATCACCATTCCAAGAGGAAAGAGAATCGTTCAGAAATACAGCGGGGATCTCATTCGACCCCATCGTGAAAATTGTTTCAGGAGAGCTTCGATATGTAAAATTGGTATTCTGAACATACTGGTTAAGATCCTGCAAGGCGTATCCATCCATCGATTCTACGGCATCCGCAGCTTTAATAGCATTATCATATTGTTCTGTATATAAATAAACTCTGCTCTGCAAGGCTCTAACGGCTGCGATTCCGACTCTTATTTTAGTTGCGGGATTATAGCCACCCAGATAATGAGCAGCTTGATTCAAATCAGCGATAATCTGGTTATAAACAACTTCATTATTGTCACGCGAAAAGTATATATCGCTTACGCTTTCAGATACTTTAAGCGGAACGCCTTTATCAGAACCGGCTGTACTTAAACGATATGGAGAACCATAGACATTCTGAAGGGTGAAATAATAATCTGCCCGTAAAAAATAAGCTTCGCCCAGAATATGATGCAACTGTGAAGTATCGGAGACCGGAGCTGCCAATTTTTCAGCCTGAAAAATGATTGCATTCAATGCACCAATACGTTTATAAATTTTACGCCATGCTACATCTACCCATGTTTGGTTTAATACACTAATAGTGGGGGTCTGTTGCCAATTATGAAATCCAGAGAGCATATATAAAGGCGTAACTTGGTCGGTAGCTACATAATCTACAGCAAACTGTGCACAGTCATCATCCATCACATGTAACCAAGGCATTGTAATGTCATTATCAGATGTAAGATACAACATGGTAGCCTGGTTATTGATTGACGGGTTAGCACTATTCATGAAAGCCTCCCCAATCATTAAGTTATTGAGATCCTGTGTCGTTGTGGCATACTTCTGATCGGTTGAATATTCTTCTAGAAATTTACTGCAAGATGACATAAATAATGACATAAATAGCAATAATATTAAAGAACCATATATCTTTTTCATATCATATTTCGGTTTAAAATGAAAAATTAATGCTACATGAGTAAACAGGCCTCAAAGCAAGATTTATATTCGGTGTTGAACCGGACTGAGTCGGATCCTGACCTTTCAACTTTTTATTAGCAATGGTGAAAAGATCAGTTCCTGTAAAGCTGATATAAGCTGATTTAAAACCAACTGATTTAGCATATTTTTCGTCAACATTGTATCTGAACGAAACGGATTGCAACTTCAGGTAATTTCCACTAACTACACGAATATCTGAATTATCATACATATCATAAGGTGATCCGCCAAATGCATAGGCTGATGCAGGATACATTTTCCACCATGGGTCATTGGCATTATTAATATTCAGCCCCGGTATATTGGTGTAAGCTTCATCACCCGGACGACGCCAACGATTAACAAATTCTTTTCTAAGATTTTGCTGTGGATAAGCATAAGTCGTACCATAGCCGGAAGCAATCTTCATCAATCGAATTTTATTACCCAATGAATATGTGAAGTTGAACGATAGGCCGAAGTTACGCCATCCAAAATAGTTGGCTAATCCCCCCTGAACCACTGGCTCACGACGTCCTGATTCTGTCATTACCGCCAGGTAAACATCTTCTTTTTTCATTTGCGAATATTTGGCTTGATACTGGCTGGCAAGCTCTGCTTCGGTTCCGTAAAATATGGGGGAACCATCCACGGGACTTAACCCTTTAAACTTATAGGAATAAAAAGTGTTAATAGCTTTACCCGATAGTTGAGCACTACCTTCTAAGAAATCATTGTATGTTATATTATCGACCAAAACATTGTTGCGATTATTAATAGTGCTGTTCAGTATCTTGTTCAGCACCTGACCTAACTGAGGATCAATGCGCCATACAAATCCTTTGCGCGAACCGCTAACATTTGCATTATCAATAGGTGTGAACCGGAGACTGACTTCTACACCTTTATTTTCAAGCGTTCCGTTGTTGATAACATACTGTGTTATACCATTAACTTCTGATACTGTTTTATTCAGAAAGGCATCGCGGGTCCGTTTATAGAAGTATGAAACAGATCCCGTGACTTTATTATTAAAGAGAGAAAAGTCAACGGCTACATTGCTGGACGATGTTTTCTCCCATTTCAAATTGGGGTTGGGATAATTTACAATATTTGCATACGAAGAATTATAATATGGATCTGTTAATGTACTTCCCTTAATAACCATATAGCTGGATTGTCCCGGCAACATATTTCCCTGCCATCCCCATGAACCTCTAAAAGCTAAATCATCAATCCAGGTCGTGTTTTTTGCGATATCTTTTTTCATATTCCAGCGTCCGGAAATGGCCCATATAGGCAAAAAATCCTTATTCGTGTGCGACCCGAACAAGTTGGATTGCTCCCCACGAATATTCAAATTCAGCATATAGCGATCATTCCAGCTATAGCCGGCAGTACCGTACCACGCCAGTTCATTGGTCAATTGACGATTATAGTTACCCAATGCGTCTTTTGATTGTGACATCCATTGGTCGTAATAACCCGTATACGTAGTAGGGACAGCATCGAAATAGCCTCCCATTTCAGGATAATATCCTCTTCTTGTAATATTAAAGGTATTATACTGGGTTGAATTTGCTTCAATACCGGCAGAAGCCGTTATTAGGTGTTTTTTACTCTCTCCTAATAAAGTAGAATAATTTGACTGGAGACGTGCAGTGTAATTTCTGCTACGGATATTTGTCTTTTGAAGCTCTCCACCAACCGGACAAAGATCCCATCTTTCTGTTTTATCCGCACGAAGTTTGGATACATAGTAGGTGTCCTTAGTATAATAAACCTCATGGTCGTTGTTGCTGAGGCCATAAGCAAACGTACCTTCCAGATTCAACCCTGGTATCACTTTATATTTGAGGTACCCTTTGATATTTGCCTGATTGGCGTTCGTATTATCGCCGCAATGGTCCTTTTCGTTAAGGATGTTATATTGATAATATGATGATCCGTTATAGTTCGGGTAATAGAATAAACTTCCATCCGTTTCATAAGCAGGGAAAGTACGACTCATGTTATAGGCATAATTCATCAGACCGAGACCAGCCGGCGTATAGGCTTTTGTTGAAAGGTTACCGTTAAAAGAAAATTGAGCAGTAAATTTCTTATAATCAGCAGTGATATTCATCATAGCGGAATAACGCTTATTATTTTCCCCCTTTATAGTACCGTTTTCATCCATATAACCAAGGGAGGAATAATATTTCATATTGTTGGCACCACCTGAAAGGCTTAAAGTATGATTTTGTGAAAGCGCATTTTGAGTTAATAAACTTAACCAATCCGTATTCACATTGGCATAATAATCGGTCATTTTTTTGAACCCGGTGTAGTCAATCTTGCCCCCATAATAACTCTGCAACGCACTCTCATATCCGGCCCATTGGGTTACATTATCATATCGCACCCCACGCTCAAACATCTCCCGGGACACATCCATACGCTCTTGTGAATTCATCATATTCATGGTTGAGTATAGAGGTCGGGGCGTAAAGCTTGTCGTATTTGTATAGGAAAAAGTAGGTTCTCCCCCCTTTCCTTTCTTTGTAGTGATGACAATGACGCCATTACCGGCCTTGGCACCGTAAAGCGCTGTTGCTGATGCATCTTTAAGCACATCGATTTGGTCTATATCTTCAGGATTAAGTCCTGATATCGCATTTCCTAACAGATTTACAAAGTCCAAATCATTCAATCTTTGCGGGTCAACATTCACAGGATCAGTTAATACAATCCCGTCTAACACCCATAAGGGTTCCTGATTACCAAGAATTGTAGAGGTTCCCCGGATTCTCAGTTTGGGAGTCGCCCCCACTTGTCCTGAGTTTTGCATAAATATCATTCCCGGGATACGGCCTTCAAGCATCTTGTCGATGTTATTGATTCCGGCCGTCTTGATATCATCCATTTTAATGGACGTTATTGCGCTTGTTAACTTTCTTCTATCTATAGTTTGATAACCGGTAGATATCACGATTATTTCGTCAAGTTTTGAGACCTCCTGCTCCATTATCACATTTATCTCCCTACGATCCCCGACCAGAACTTCCTGTTTTTTCATGCCTATACATGAAAAGATCAGTACATCTTTAGTGGAAGTGACCTGTAGACGAAAGTAGCCGTTTGGATCGGTAACAAAACCTTTCTTTGTACCCTTAATTACAATATAGACACCATGCAGAACTGCACCATTATTATCGAATACTCTGCCCACAATAGTGATGGGTGGAGGGGCAACTTCGGGAAGTACCGCCTTAACAGCCGGTTTCTCTTTTATTACCACCGTTTTTCCTATAATTTCGTAGGTCAACGGAAGTGTAGCGAGTACCTGATCGAGTGTTTGCGCAAGCGTGGCGCCATGAATATTTATAGATATAGGCTTTATATCCTTTACCAACTTATCTTCATACCAAAATGTATAACTACTTTGTTTTTTAATTTGCTGAAAGACCTTCTCCAATGAAGTGTTTTTCTCAGCCAATGTTATTTTTTGTGAGTATCCAGTAGCATATATCTGCATACTGAAAACGAATAATAAAACAGTGGTTAGCTTCATAACTAATAGAATTTTTTTGAAGTTCTGTTTTATACACGGTGAATAACAATGTACCTCACATCGCGTATCCTCTTTTTTCATACTTTTGCATAGTTTGAGTTAAACATTTAAAATCAGTCTGTTCTAGTTTTTTTTGTTTACTCAGCTCATTGCCGGAATCCCGTTCCAGCGGGGTTCTGGTTTTTTTTGCCAAGCTGTAATTCTGTGATAATCGTAGTCTTTTTTCCTCTTTTTTCCCTCCTTCCGTTGTTTCTGTTTTTATTTACATTCGATATCTCTAACTTATACTGTCCATCTGATTTTATAGTAATCCAATAACGTAATTATCAATTATTTTTTACATTCAAATTCAGGATGTTACAATTATCTTATTCCCTTCAACTTTAAAATGTATATTACTAGCTTCAAGTAGACGTAATACTTCCGACAAGTTTGAGTTTCTTGATATCTCACCGGTAAATGTTCTGAGCGAAATATCCTTTTCATAAACAACATCCACATTATACCACCTTTCCACTTGTCGCATAATCGTTTTAATATCTGCGCTTTTAAAAGACGTAAAACCGTTTTTCCATGCTACTGCCAATTCAACATCAGCCGCTATTACACGAATACCACGAGCATCAAGTTGAGCTTGCTGTCCCGGAGTTATCACAGTTGAGGAATTTATAGCAGATGAAGAGGAAACAGCTCTAGAAATACTAACACGTCCTTCTAGTAATGTGGTTTTTATTGAAGGTTCATCAGCATATGCATTAATGTTAAAGTGAGTACCCAATACTTTAACATCAACCTTATTATTTACACGCACGATAAATGGCTTTGAAGCATCTTTTTTAACCTCAAAGTAGGCTTCGCCGGTTATCTCTACCTTGCGGTCTTTCCCTGTAAATGCCGTTGGAAAACGTAATGATGAGGCTGCATTGATCCATGCACGGCTACCATCGGGTAGTGTAATAGTGTATTCGCCACCACGTGGGGTGGATATGGTATTATAAAGGACTTTTTCTTGCTTTTTATTTTCAGTTTTCGAATCATAAGCCAGCAGACCATTACTTAGTTTTAAGACCTTAGTGCCTCCTTGTTGAGCCAATACTCCATTTTGCGTATCATCTAAGGCTATGGTACTTCCGTCAGCCAGCATAAGTATAGCTTTGTTTCCACCAGGAGCTACATCATGTTTTAAAAGCTGTTGACTTCCACTAATAACAGGAGGTTCGGGGGATCTATTAAAGAAAACCAGATAAGAACCTATGCCTGACAATAATAAAATTACCGCGGCGGCAGCAAACTTGATTAAAGATCTCTTAGCAGTATAAAAGGGGGAAATAGATAAGTCTGTTTTCTTTTCTAACTTTACCAATATTTTCTGCACTAAATTGTTTTCAAGGCTCTCTTTTTCATCAGAAGAGAGTGTATTTGAAAACTTCGTTTCTTTGTCGAAATATTGATAATACATTTCTATAAAAGCAATTTCTTCAGGCGTAGCACGGCCTCTACGGTATTTCTTGATTATTCCTATCAGCCTTTTTTTGTTCTTTAGCGTGCCCATTAGTATATAGTATTTAAGTAGTGTTTATAATATGTCACAGGGAACACAAAAAGTCCCATAAAAAAGGAAAAAAAAAAATTAAAAAAATGAAATTATAGAGAAAAATAGTCCTTATAACTGAGTACCTGAGAGAAAAATAAGTACGGAAAGTACATGTGCACGAAAGTCCTGTAACACTGTTCTTAATTGATTTTGAACGGTTTTCCTTGAAATATTTAATCGTTCGGCAATCTCTTTTGTGGAGAGATTCTCTTTAAAATAGAGATTGAAGATATCCCTCTTCTTAGGAGATAGTGTTTGTATATATGCAATTAATAATTCGTTAAGCTCTTTTTCAATTAGTGAACCATCAGCATCGGGAGCATAACGCATGGTCATCTTTTCTAATGGCTCATAGAAAGCTTTATGCGCAATATTACGTTCCACATAATTAAACACTTTGAATTTTACGGCAGTATGAAGGTAAGCCGGAAGATTGTCAATCTTTAAATCAACTCTTCGCGCCCAGAGCTTAAGAAAGATATCCTGTACAATATCTTCGGCCTGTTGCGTGTCTCTTAATCGCTGGTATGCACTATCGAACAGATCAAGCCAGTATCGACGATAGAGCATCTCAAATGCTTGCCGATCATCCTGTGCAATCAACTGCAACAGTGAATTATCGCTATTTAAGGTTTCATTAATCAAAATACAGGTTTTTTTCCTTCGTTCAACTTTTAACCGCACTCTCCAGTGCGGTAAAAGTAATTATATTTTTCATTAATCCTTTGAATTGCCAGCAATTCAGCGTAAAGTTTTTTAAGGTCATTAGTAAAAGTTAATCGGATAAAGGCAAAGCAGTAACTATTGGTAACAATAGGTTGTACCTCCGTTTTTGATTAGTATTGATTAACTCCAGATTCAGGAATGGGGTATTTCCGCAACAGTTTTCATTTAATGAACTGTACTTTTAGCCAGACAGATATGGTGCCATAATGGACAAGCCTGTTGATGTTACCAGCTTGGCTTCTAGTACATAATGGAAATAAGTAACCACGCCGGTTTCCGAAGTATTTATAAGGCATTGATCGCTGTGTCTTTTAATAATCATTATTAATATTAAGGCTAGCGAACCATCATCTTAAGTGACGTAGAAACACTTTCCAGTTGGAATAAACCTAAATATTTATACTATTTCACTAAAGCTAATAAGTTACCTATTTCAAGAGCAGTTCGTATTAGGTTATCAGAGGTAAATTGCATTGCAGTAGCAACATCAGTAGGTTCATGACCAATGGCCATTAACACATCAAAATAGTTCCTTAACGTCTCATTTTCACTCATTGGAACTTTTCCCGCCAATCCGATCACCGCTAAATTTCTTTTCTTGGCCATATATGCAACAGCAAAAGGCCCTTTACCCTGGAGGGTTTGTTCATCAATGCATCCTTCACCGGTTATAACTAAATCTGATATTTTCAAACTTTCTTCAAACCTTGTAAGCTTTAAAAAATAATCTCCACCATTAACAAGCGTTCCATTAAGAAAAGCATATAAACAAGCGGCAGAGCCTCCGGCAGCACCCCCACACGCTACTGCGCCCATATCTTTACCCGTTTCTTTTAAAGCGATATCCCTTAATTTGGCTAGTGATGCCTCTAGCTTTAATACATCCTCTGTACTTGCTCCTTTTTGAGGTCCAAAAATTGCTGCAGCCCCCTTGTGTCCAAGCATTCTGTTATCCACATCACATAATACGATTATATCACAATCAAAAACCCTTGAATCAAATCCTGAAAGGTCAATTTTGTTTAGATAAACCAAACTTTCCGGCATATTTGATAATTCCTCATCTTCTGAATTAAAAAACCGAGCGCCTAGCGCTTTGAGAATCCCCATTCCACCATCTACCGTGGCTGAACCTCCCAACCCTATGATAATCCTGCTTACCCCTTCATCAAGGGCAGATTTTATCAATTCACCTGTGCCGAATGAAGAAGCATGTAGCGGATCTAACTCATCTTTATTTAATAGTCGTAGACCTGATGCATCTGCCATTTCGATCACTGCAGTTCGGCCTTCATTAATCAATCCAAATGAAGAAGAGATTATTCTTTCCAAGGGATCTTTTACTTTTCTTATTATTCGGTTACCTCCGAATTTTTTAATGATTAACTCAGCTGTACCATCACCTCCATCAGCAATAGGGAAACATTCACATGTGCAGACAAGTCTACTTTGCTTTAGACCTTTTTCAATTGCTTGCGCAACTTCACAAGCAGTAAGGCTGTTTTTAAAAGCATTAGGTGCAATAAGTATATGCATAATTATTTGTATTGTAGCTTAACGGTTTTTATCGATCTTTTGAGACAGATAAGAATCATGGCAGATTATATTAAGTAGTTTCCAATGCTTGTTAAATATTTTTTAATGAGATTATTCATATTAATGGGGTTTATAGAATCTATTGTCTCATGCTCTGAAAACTTCCGTTCCGGCAAATAGAACCAACTTCCTGTGAATCAAACGGACTACAGATTCGATCTTTTCACTAAGAACAAGGAATATCTCTTTCTTGATGAGATCTTGCACCAACTCACTCGTCGATTTCAGCAGGTCTTCGCCTAAATCCAAACCTAATTTTTTCAGGTGCTGGATGGGGCTGTAAAGTTTTTCAAGTTTGGTCATATTAAATTTTTATTCCGTCCCATCGAAATCTTTTGGATCTCTTTAATTCCTGCCATCTAATGATTGACTCAGACGAAATGTGATGTTTTTTGAGTGAGTCAGAAATTGCAATTAGATATTTTGTGACTTTTGGTACATCAAGCCCCAAATTCTGAATAACCTCTTGTGAATATATATCCATGACAATCAATAGTTTTTGCTTCATTTCTAAAGGAAGTGCTTTATTAGGATAATACTCATTTAAATAAAAAGCGATGTAATCGAAACATCCCAAAAGTCCCTCCATCTTTTTTAAAATCATTCTATCAATGATCAGATAAATAGATGATAGATGCTCTTCGATGCTTGAAGTTAAAATTTCCCGATAGAGTTGATTTAATCCGGAAATCACTTCTGAAGGATTATCAGAAATGATTAATCTTTCTACATCTCCGTGTTTGAATTTTTTATTCAGTTCCGCCAATACGGACGCTTTAATCTCCTGATAATCGTTACGGTCGCGTAAAAATTGTTCATAATCGCATAGAAAACGGGACATCTCCTCCAATAAAGGTTCATATCCCATCGGGAAAAATAAGTCTTTACCATCTTCTTTATACCAGTGACTCTTCAGCAATTGATCGTATTTTGTCTTTAGTTTTTCAAAGACATCTTCGATTTCAGCTTTCGTCCAATTCAATTTTTTCCCAAATTTAGAAAAATGAATAAAATCCGCTGGAGATGCCGATTGATCTTTTATGCCATTATCCCACAATAAACGGTTGTTAACGATAGCCGTTTTTATAACAGACAGCTCTTCCTCACTATCTTTTGCAAAATGGGAAGTTGATGTTAAAGCAATTTCCGGCATATCGTTACCAGATATAATCCCGGCAATTTTTTTTGTTATGCAAGTTAGATTTTCCGGAGATAGCAATAAATGAATATTTCCAGCTATGGTAAATTCATTCGGTACATCTATCTCATTGACAAATTTATCAATTGCTGACGACACCTCAGTAGTCAATTTAATACGGTTAATATGCAAAAAATACAAATAGCTGATTGTAGTATCCTGCTTTGCTTTTGCATTAGTCATACAATCAAGAATCACCCTTATCTTATTGTTTTTTCTTGATAGGAACGGTAGCCCCCGGCAAACAAACTTATAATACTCATCATATACTTCTATATCTTGATAATGAGGTAAAATGATATTTCCCCAGATATTCATAAACTTTGCTTCCCACTTGGTTGGCTTCACAGACACAAACAACTCTTTCGCTATAACCAAAATATGTGTCGTTAAAAAGACTGGAGTCTCATCACTCAATATGCAGGTTAACAGTTTATCCAATATATCTGGCACTTCTTTTTCGTACAGCTTGCTGGAATAGGCATAATCCTGACCGATGCGTTGAAGAATATCATTATTGGAACACTGAATGCTGTAATAGAGTGTCGGATAAGGATATTCTTCAAACAACACATAAAAAACTCTGTACCATTCTTTTGCATCTATAAAAGTCCAGAATGAGAAATTGATCATCGTACCCGACTCAATCAAAAACTGTAACACCCTCAGTGGATACCCATATTTAACATTTTCCCCTCCGAGCGTATATGTTTTCCTACTATCGCCATAAGGTTTTATGTCATCTTTCTCTTGGGTAGCTTGCTCTACTAAGGCATCTTTCAAATCAAAAAGTCCGTCAAGATTCTGATTTTCATAGTTGACGGTTGAATATTGAACAGGGAAAACCCCATTTACCAGATTCAAGAGTTGGGTTGCATAATATCTTTCTTTAATTTCCGGTTTATCGTCAATGTAATTCAATAAAATGTTTTTTGCAGTCTCTTTATCGAAAAGAGAAATCATTGACGCTTTTTTCTGCAGCCAACTATCCTTTGGAGCCCATTTAGTTAGTTCATCGTGAAATGTTTCAAAATCCAATGCAAAAGCGATGCGTAAAATTCGTTCATAGATTGAAGCATCATTCTTTGATACCAACGCTGATGGGTAAAAATGCAGTGTATTGCAACGTTCTTTCAGTAATTCAAATTGTTTGGTTTGCTCATCCGTTTTTTTGCAATTATCAATTTTTTCAACAAGTCCTGGGTAGTATTGTGGTAAGAAAGATGTGTCCTTCAATGCCACCAATAGTAGTTCAATATCTTGATTGTCAAAACTTTCTTTGTTATATAATTCTGAAAGTATGCGTTCTTGAGTATGAGTGTATTTAACAATTCTATTTGTTTTTTTTAATTCTAATATATCGTTTAGGGTTTTCTCATTAACACTTTTATTATTTGATAAAAAAACCTCCTTCCATAATTTCTGATAGTCTGGTTTGTTATATAAATAATCTAAAAAAGCTTCAAGCAGTTTTTTTGTATCGATCTTATCCGAAACACCAAGTATTTCCTTAACGGTTTGATTTTTCAATGAAATAGTGCAAATTTGATGGTTCTGATAAAACAATTGTTTTTCGGGAGAAGGAGTCTTGTCATCGACCGTAATCAAATAAACTTTTGCCTTTTTACCTTCATTGCCATCCAGATCTTTATTATCACGCCGATCTTTGGCCAAAATGTCACGAACCCACTTAATCCAAGCAATGAAGTTGGGATCGTCTCCCGAAAAACCAATCAGACAAAAACATCCTTGTAAAAGAGAAATTCTCATCAACTGAGTAAACGCTTCATGATCGGTTGGAAAGTCATCGTAATCTTTTTTTGAAATGATATACCGTTGATTGTGGTTTCCGTCAAATTCAAAATCCTCGTTCTTGTTAGGATTTCTGAGACTCCCATGGATTTTTATGATTGACTTTTTATTTTTACTGAAGGATAAATCAGCCCTCCTGACAATAGGATCTGGGTTCCAATATTTTTCTTTCTTTGATACTGTATATTCAATCAGAGAATCATAGTTTGTTGTGTAAATCTTGTCCCAAGACCCCTCCAATAATTTTTCATGCAGGGATAAATCTTCGTCCTTTATTTTTACATGGACTCCATTTTTGGGAAAAACCAATTCTCCTTTATCCTCATCAATGTATGGAATACGATCTTCAATATAGATTTCAATCGCCTCCCTACAGCTTTTTCGTTCAATATATTTGGATACGATGTTTAGATAGCCTTCCCGCTCAATTATTTCTTTGATCTTTTTCTTTTCATAACATTCGAATGATCTGAAGTCATGACGCATAATATGTCCGTTAATCTTAGAATTTAACTCTATTTCAGATTTATACAACTCTGCAACCATATCATGCAGCAATTCATCCCATGATGGATAGTCACCATAGACATTCTTTGAAAAACCAGCACCCACCAATGCCGATACTTCAAAATTATGGTAGCTTTCCCTAAGTGCTTTTAACCCTTTTTTGACATCTTTGATAGAATCCATTTTTTCTGTTATTTAACCAAATTCATTAAATCCGCATAACTATTCACCACATCGTATTTCACCTCAGTGGTGCTGATGGCTTTGAATGGAAAAACATGCCGAAGCAATGGAAATGCGATTGCCCTGAATAATAGTTTTTGAAAAGTCATCTTTGAGCTTATTCGTTATGTTATCAAATATTTGCATGGTATTGATTTCGACTTATCGTATCAACAATTCATGCAAATATCAGTAAAGTTTTTGAAAAGAAGATACAAAATAATTACTATCTATTTTACGCTCATGTTTCATCTACTGAGAGATTTAGCCTTACTTTATTTTTGCAAACAGACAAGATACTGATATTTAAGTTGAGTTATTCTTTGGTTGTATCCTTTTTCATCAAAAAGAACTATTAAAAGGAAAATATATTTTACATCCAATTACATGTTTTGTTTCTATTATTCTGTATATTTGTAGAATAATAGAAACAGAATACATGAATTTCTTAGAATTTAAAGAGAGAATGTTTGATTTGGCATGCTTTAATATTTATCAGGTATTTGCATGGAAACCGGATTTTGACCGAAATAACATAACCCGCTGGGTAAAGAAAGGCTATCTTGTTCGGTTAAGACAAAGCTATTATGCATTTCCCGAATATAAGAGTAAGCCGGATTATTCACTCTATTTTGCCAATCGGATTTATAAACCTTCTTATATTAGTCTGCATACAGCTTTATCCTTCTATGGAATGATACCGGAAGCTGTTGTGCAAATTACCAGTATAGCTTCACTAAAAACAGCCTATATTACAAATGATTTTGGAGAATATTCTTATAACACGGTAAAAGAGAATTTGATGTTCGGATATGATTTGAAGCCAATGGTTGATAATCGGATAATACAATTTGCAACGCCAGAGAAAGCCTTGCTCGATCTACTCTATCTTTATCCGTTTTATGACGATGAACAAGAAATGGAAGAATTACGATTGGACGAAGATTATTTACATAATGATTTGAATTTAGAGGTGTTGATGGAGTATGCTGAAAAGTTCCAAAGTAAAGCGCTTAACCAAAGAGTAAAACTATTATTTAAGACATACGATTTATGATACAGATAGAGCAAATAAAGAATTATTTCCCCGCTCAAATGCGGGAGAAATCTATTTTTGACAAGCACATATTGAAAGAATATCTGCAAATAATGATTATGGATTATCTATCTTCAACGCCCTATATACAGAAGATTATCTTCATCGGCGGTACGAACCTGCGTTTGGTCAAAGGAATTGATCGTTTCTCCGAAGATTTGGATTTTGATTGCAAAGAACTTTCTAAAGTCGAATTTATTGAAATGACAGATGGTATAATTCAATTCCTTGGACGTTCTGGGTTTCGTGTTGAAACAAGAGATAAAGATAATCCGAAATTGACGGCATTCAGACGTAATATCCATTTTCCTGAATTACTATTCGATTTGAGATTGAGTGGATATAGAGAAGAGCGTTTCCTGATTAAAATAGAGAGTCAGGATCAGAGAATCAAATATGAACCTGTAATCGCTGATATTAAAGGATGTGGTTTCTTTTTTCCGTTTCCAATTCCTTCCGATGGTGTTTTGTGCAGCATGAAAATAGCAGCTATGTTAGCCCGTGCAAAAGGACGTGATTTTTATGATCTGATGTTTTTATTGTCACAGACTAAACCAGATTATGATTTTCTATTAAAACGATGTGGAATAAGCAATTTGGAGGAATTTAGGGAAGCTACCAACAAAATTCTTGGAACTGTTGATTTGAAAAAGAAACAAAAAGATTTTGAACATCTTCTTTTCAATAAGGGAAACAGTGAGAAAATTTTACGGTTCGGTGATTTTGTAAATTCATTAACAGAATGAACTCAGGAAACGATGTATTCTTCCTACATATATCTTTATTGCCTTCCTACACTTGCTTGAGGATATTTCAATAGCGACAACCGGAAAAAAAGGAGATAAATAATAGATTTATATTTCCTTTCCGCTATACTGGATAAACCTGATCAAGCTGGTTATTAGTCACTTAAAGTAATGTTTTTCTGGCTTTAATTACTAGTTTCATGTCAAATTATCAGATAATACAATACATTTTAGGCAATTGTTTTTATCTTTTTGCTATCTCATAAATTAATGTAGTTTCCCTTTTCTTCTAAGAAGTGCAAAACATACTCTCTCACCTAAGTTTAACGAGATAAAGCCCGAGACTCCTCCCTGACAAAACAACCGTGAGTGACTTGTACCCTTCCCGTTGTACTCCCGTCAAGGTGTTTCCGTTCAGCAGATCGGTAATCACGCAAGAACTTGAAGCTCTACTGAACAACGTCTGGAGGGGGATCCTCACCTCAACCGTTCCAATAGACGGCTGAGGATTGGGGACTATCAGTATGGCCTGTTCCTTTCCCAGACGTGCATAAGCCTGCAGCGGATTATGACCGTCGTTCAACCTAGTATCGATTTTGGTGATATTCGCATTCCGAGCGTTGTCGGTAAAATTTTCAAAGATATCAGGGAACATACGTCTAATTCGGATGAACCGTTTTACATCTTCGAAAAATATTGCTCCGTCACCTGTATCCCGTTTGGTCCAATCGATCTTATTGAAGAATATGACACCATTTTGAAGGAGGTTTCTAGGATTATTCCACTCTTCACCAATCCACCACATGGGAATATACGGAGCAAATAGTGTATAGGCAAATCGAATACGATCACCCTTCACGAATGTATTCTCATCGTCATGATGGAGCATGTTGGCGGTGTAGAAGCGAAACATTCCACCATTACCTTGTCCCTGCAAGGTTGCTTTACCAATACCGATTCCTGATCGTACCACATCGATGATATTAACATCGGTCTTGAACAGGTAGTCATTATGTTTCCCGTATCTGATTTTCTGCTCCTCGAATTTTTCCTTGTTGTTATAATTGGGTTCTTCCGTCCAACCAGTTACCCCGACTTGCTCGAAATCGAACGTATTAAGCCGTTCATTCTCTATCTCAGAAACCACGATAATTTTCCGTCCCTTAGCATATAAGGCATCCCTGACCTCCTTGAAGAAATATCCTGATTGGTCAGGTGCTAGATCCACACGAAAGCCATCAGCTCCGGTCTTCAATATAAAATTAACTGCTTCATTCTTAAACCACAATTTCAGTGCGGAGCTGTTCCAATCGAATCCCCACCCGCCCCAAGCTCCTACGAAACTACCATCTGGATTATGTTTGTAGAATTCCGGATGAGCGACAACCAAAGGAGATTGTTTAGTGGTTCCCCAGACAACGATATCGAAGATGATACGGATGTTTTTCTGGTGTGCTTCGGACACGAAGTTCTTAACAACGGCAAAAGATTCTTCGGTGATACTGGTTCCTGTTAACAATGGCTCTATTGTATTCGGACCGTAATTGCCATACCCGTTTCCCTTCGAACCCCGTTCATAGATAGGATTGATCCATAGCCCGTTGACACCCATCTCCGCATAATGGTTTAAAACTTTTGTTGCGGAAGCAAATGTTCCTTCGGGTGTGGCAGTTTCGATACGAAACTCAGCCATGATAAGAGTTTTCACCCAATCCGGAGACATCCCCTCCATTTTCACTTCAACATCGGACTTGTAGGGAGGAGTCAGTGCAGCATTGTTGATGATGTTCTTTGGACGTTTCGTCTCTGGAAAAATCTCACACTCCTTACCACAAAAAAACAAAATAAACATTAAACACAGGGTTACTGTTAAATTTAAATGTATTGTAATTTTTCTCATTTATTAAGATTAAAGTTGGTTGTGTGGGTTTCATTTATTCTCACTTTGGTTATCGTTGTTATCACAATTTCACTCACAGTCTAAACACATTTGTTCCCCCCTTTATAGGGTATTCTTTTCCTTCCCAAGCGAAGGTTCCCAATACTCCTGACGGTATCTTAATCAAAATATTCCATATTCCATCTTTCTTTTTGTACGAGACAACTATAGTTCCTTTGGGATGGGGAATACTACCACTTACGTTTTCCAGATAGCTAAGATGTGGCGTAACCTTTACTCGTCCAAATCCTTCACCAACCGATTCTATTCCGAGTACAATACGGAAAAACTCAATATTTGGACTGGCCCCCCATGCATGACAGTCAGATCTTGAGGTAGACACATCAGAAGTTTCAGCCCATGTCGTTAACCCCATATCTAAATTTTCTTTCCAAATATTCAAATTTTTAAGATATTCATTACCAAGTCCAGCCTTACATAAAGCCTGATTAAGGTAATACTTAAAGTAAATGGAGGCTTGTGATAGACTTTTATCATCAACCATTTTTCGTCCTATGCTTTTGCCAGCTCTTTCATCCACTAGCCCCGCCAAAATAGCAAGTGAGTTGGCATGCTGAGAATAACTGTTATGTTCCTCTGTATCGGCAAATAGTCCATTCTTCTCATCCCAATATTTTTGCTTAATTGTTTGCTTTAGCAGAGTTGTTTTTCTCAGGTAGTCTTGTGCAAGTGCCGGGTATCCCAAATCACCTTCAAGTTCAGCTGCTTCCTGTAGTATCCATAACCATTGTATATCCAAAATTGAAGAGCAGCCATCTTTACCAATTGGGGGAACTCCATGATTTTTCTCCCAATCCTTGACCCAGTCGGTGTAAGCCCAATATGGAATATTTTTTAGAGATCCATCGGCTTGTTCTAACCTGAAAAAATAATCAAGTATGCTTCTCACTCCCGCCATTTTTCCTTTTACGAACTTTGGGTCTTTTCCGTATAGCCAGTAATCGTGTAGCATACCAATATACCACAGGGAAAAGGTTGGAATAAACGAATCATGAAAACTGGGATATCTACACTGGGTGATACCTTCCGGTATACGTGAGTTATCGATCATATTAAGAGCATTCTTAAACATTCGATCATCACCGGTGTAGTACAAACTTATCATGGCTTGAATACGTGAGTCACCAACGTATTGTAATTGTTCGTAGTAAGGACAATCCATATATGTTTCTACAGCACAAAGCCTGGCAGTTTGCCATCCCACATCCAATATTTTATTGAGTAAAGGGTCGGTAGATTCAAAACTGGCCTTTACAACAAAAGGGAAACCGGTAAAAGTGCTATAAAAATCGTGTATTTCCAAAGGATATTCATGTGTTTCGATGGTTAACTGAATGTAGCGGAAAGTTCTCCACCATAGTGAGGTAAAACTTTGCCTTTCGCCTCCATTTGAGATCAAGCTATCCATTTTTCCCCTGGCAAAAAACTTTCCGTCTATCTCATTTCTATTTCCCTTAGGCATATTCCAATGAGGAGTTGACTTACCATCTTGAATATAAAGAGACTCAGCATAGGCTAATGTAATTGATGCATTTTTTCCATTAGAAAACATGATATATGGGTAAGCATTTGTGAGTTTTCCCTGATCTATCAATAATTTAACTTTTCTATTTGATGGGATGCTTAGTGTTTTACCTTTCAAAAAATCATTTCCATCCACAATTGTAATACCCTCTGTTTTACGTATTTCTTTAAGCCTCTGATTTTTTAGCTCCATCTGAGGGAATGGAGAAGGCACCAGCATCCAGCCCCAATCATCATTGAAGGCAGCTTTTGGGACACCATGTATCAACGTTCTGGGACACTGCCAACATGTATCTGTGGTCTGATTCATCCTGAAGTCCACAAAATCGCCTCCTCCGGTGGGTAAGCATGGTGTTCCGGTAGTAGGTAAAGCCGAAAATGCATTTTCTTTTCTAACCATCCAAGATGTATCAGTATTTAAATAGTTATACGCTTCATTATCAGCTTGCAAAATAAAAGCTGTTAAAATACTAATTTGTGCCCATGGTTTATTGTTTCCCATATTCCAGACAAGAGCTGAAATATTGTTCTTCCCTGTTTTCAGGTATGGGGCAATGTCAATCGTTTCATAATTCCAAAAACTCAAAGATCCGCGCAAGGGGCCAAGTGATACAAGACGCCCATTTACTGATAGTTTATAGCGGTTATCCGCAGAAACATGCACCTCACATTTAGCAGGTTTATCTAAAAGATAAAAATTCTTTTGAAATGTATATACACCGTAACTTTTGAGCGAGGAATCAGCAAATATTCCCCATGAACTTATTTTGGGGCCACTAAATGTTATCCATTGAGCTTTCCAGTGTTTCAACAATAGGTCATCCTTTATAGGAAAGATTTCAGATCTTGATATTGTAACACAAAACATAATGAAAGTAATTAGTAGTATGGCTTTATTTATATTTCTCATTTTTTCCTTTTATTTCCCGTAGTTAAAGAAACGATTACTAATAAATTTACTTTTATTTCCAACCGATTTATAGAATTTATTTTCTACCGGTTTTTATCCGTAGGCAGGGACCATGCATCTGTTCTGAATGGCGATGCAGGAAGACCTGCACTATTAATTAGATTCAAATTACCTGAATAGTTTTCCCAGACATATCTTACAGCAACAGGTTTATCGACTTTTTCAGACCAAACACGGACACTTTTCCCGTCAGTATTGATCTGAGCATAAGCTGGAAAGAATTTTTCGTCTATTCCTGCAACCATAAACCCCTCAATTATTTTCCCATTTTTTATTTGTAATCCTAAAGCAGTTTCAGTAAAATAAATGGAAGTATAATTCCTTTTGAATGTTGCCGATTTGAACAAGGGGCCACATCTTACAATATCTTTAAAGCCATAAACATCATGTAGTGCTATGCGTGACAATCTTTCACCTACTTCCTTTTTATGTATAGGATGGATATTCATAATATTGCCAATGTCAATCGTTACGACCATCCCCGTATGGTCAAGCTTTTGTAATGTCAAACGTTGTGCTTCGCGTAACTGTGGCCAAGCTGATTCGATATTAGAACCCGATTGTTTACCATCATAACCTGCCAATTGGACAAAGAAAAAATACATATCCGGATGATCCCATAATTGTCTCCATGAATGGATTAACATCGGGAACAGAACTTCATATTGTTTTGCCCGTTCGGCATTAGACTCTCCTTGATACCAGATTACACCTCTTATTGCTGCAGGAATATGTGGATGGATCATCCCATTATACAAATAGCCCGGAGCATGACTTTGTCCAGGAATATTCCAGGAATGAATGTTTACTGGTGGTCTTCTATTTTCTAAAGCTGTCTGTGCCCTGTTATAGCTTTCCAAAATCGGCTTTGTTATCGTATCCTTATCCAATTCCTCCCGTGGAAACCAGCTTTCGGCAGCCGTTCCTCCCCAATAGGAACATATAATACCTACTGGTACTTTTAGTTTTTCACGTAGCTGTAATGCAAACCCATAGGCTACAGCGGACCAATTTTTTGTGTTTTCAGATTCTGCATATTCCCATTTTCCCCCGCTTTCAAAAATGGGAGTATCAGAAGGCCATTGAGGTTGAATGAACATTCTTAAACTTGTATCATTAAGTATTTTCTTTGAAAGTGAATCTATATCACTCTGCCAAACTTTCATGTTCATGTTAGATTGGCCAGAAGCCAACCAAACTTCGCCGATTGCTACATTCCGGAGAATGATACTATCTTTTGCAGACACAACCAATATACCGACTGAGTTTGAAGCTTTCATCGGGGCTAGGTCAATTCGCCAATCTCCTAAGCTATCTGAACTAGTAGTAAAAACATGGTTATTAACTTTCACCTTTACCATCTCACATGGTTTTGTCCGTCCCCATATGGGCACTAACATATTTCTCTGAATGACCATTCCATCTGTAAAAAGAGGAGCCAATTTCAAATATCTATGACGCGAAAGGGAGGAATCAGTATAAATCTGGAAATTCTTAAAAGATACTTCACCTCCCTTAGCATAAAGACCTGTAATCCCTCTGCCAAATAACGGCAATTCATTTTCAATTCCCTGTTCTAATAGTATCGCCCCATTTTGACAAGATTTTAACGTGATGGTCCACGGCCTCCATTCTTTTATGTCCATGGTTGGATGAATACTGATATTATACCATTCACCTGAATGGATATTTTGTCTCAATTCTACACTCAAGTATGGACGATAGTATCCATATTGCCACCAACCTACCTGCAAAAACGATTGATTGGACATCTTACAGATCCTTAAAACACCAAAATCGCTGGAATCCTTTGTATTTAAAGCAAATCCAGCAGAACATTGCGATATACGTTCATCAATTTTAAAATTAACGCTTATCTCAGACCATCTGGATGCAGTTTCCATATCACTTTTGGAAAGGACAAACTGGAAATCAGTTCCGGCTTTCTTCAAATCAGGAGATATTGTTTGATTAGAAATATTCCAGTTTCCAAGCATTTCAGTCCATAAGGAAACTTTTTCTTCATTGGCTATCCCTGAAAATCCTGCAAAACAACTGATGTTGAGACAGAAAAATATTATAAAAAAATAAAATGTTCTCTTCATTGTGTTAACTTATTTTTTAGAAAAGTTATAAAATGTTCTCTAATTATTATTGGAATAAAGGCCAACCATATTCCTAGTTATCTGTCACCCTACCCTTGTCAATTAATGAATCATCAGATTTTGAAAACATCCGACTTAGTTATCACGGGTCCAAGTAATCCAGAAGGTAAAACATGTAATTAATTTAAAACTCTTCAATAACAGACCTTCCTTCATCCCATGCCAGCATGTTTAATACCAGGTAATTCCAGTTTTGAAATCCTGGATTTAATATTGGTTCACCGTTTTCCGGCTGATAATATTCATGCAGGGTTCCAAATCGTTCAAAATCCCTGCCAAACAAAGAAATGGTTTTGGTAGCCAGATCTTTGGCTTCTTTATTAAACCCGTATCTAACAAGCCCCTTCCAAGTCATATAATTGGAAATTCCCCATATTGGACCCTGCCAGGAAGAGGGGTTCCCGCTTGCTTTAAGATTATACATCTTTTCCATTTTGGATAGTGTCCTCACACCATAAGGTGCATTAAATGTTTTCATGTTCATATAATGTTCTTCTACCATACGTTTTGCCTGTTCCGGTGTAGCGATACCAGCCCACATTGCCATAAATCCTGACCATACACCAATGCGCTGAATTAGGCAGTTATAATTTCTGGGAGCGCCACTGTGATAACCCCATTTGAAATTATCCACAGGAAGCAAGTTTAAATCAACACTATAAAAAAAACCATCCCTTTCATCCCAACAATACTCTTGTATAGCCTGCTTCAGTTCATCCGCATCTTTTTGATATTCGGGTGCAATTCCGGTGTAGTTTAATTGTTTACTAAGGTAGACCATGGCCTCCAATTCCTTATACATCAGACAGTTCAAGTAGATGGATCCAGAACTCCTTGGCGGACGATAAAATGTACATGGATCATTGTCAACTCCAATCATTACATCATTCTGCCAAAAGTAAAGTCCAGTAGCAGCATCTCTTTGGTGATTTCTATAATTCCCTATAAAATATTGCAATTTAGAAAACGCTTCCCTTAGCCATTCTGCATTCCCATTATTGATCTTTGTAAGAAAAGCAGCATGTTGTGCAAGGCAGGGTTTATGCATATTCTCTTCATAAATATTTTTCGGCTTCAGTGACGTTAAATCTGTATTTCTTCCTATCGTTATCGGGATCCAGCCATCAATACTGGAAAAAGAAAGATAATTTAAAATGCAGCCCTGTTCATATTTAGCAGCGTCCTTTTTATCCTTTTCAGAACCTATATCCTGTAGTATTTGACGTAAAGCTACATCACTGAGCCATGAATCCCAGTCCCACAACACATCCGCATATGCAGCACTGCCTGGGGTCAGAAAAGGATATTTCAGGGAACCTCCAGATTCCCGACACATTTCCTTGTAATCTTTATAAATGTATTTTTTGATGATTCCGCTATACTTTTTATAATCAGGGATCGGCTTTGCACAAACAAGTATTGCTAAAATACTGAAAGTGAAAATCATTAAAAACTTTATTTTCATGATATTTTTTATATAGGGTTAACTTATCATTTTTCAACTTTCAGATGAATGTTCTTTACCCGGATAGCTACATCAAAGGTTCCAGGAACTTCCCAGCCAAAATTCATCCCTGTAATCTTCAGATCTTCTGGTTTAGTGTTCAAAAAGACACCTCGCCCTTTCATCGCGTCAATGGCTCTTAGCACTATCGGCTTGATATCTGCCTGCCCCTTATGCCACGAACCATCATGGAGGTTTACATTGCCCCATATTTTTTGTGGTGGTACAGCATACATATACATATTAGTCCCAAGATCCAATGCGATCTCTTCTTTATCACTCAGTGTGATATTTCTGTAATCATACGAAGGAATCCCAAACCATATTTGTTGATTATAATCTATTGAGTTTTTATTGTCATTCTTTAATACAAAATAGAAGGGAGTCTGGGCTGTATGAAGGGATGGATTGAACGTTCCTTCTTTCATTTTATTTTCGTTTTTTACCAGCATAATCTCCATCGTAAAATCAAGCCGTTCTGCCTGCCCTACATTGGGGCTTTGATCGTTAAAGTTTTGGGCAATAAGTAGGTGCGGCCAATTTTGTCCATTAACTCTTGGGCTGTCGTACTCACGACTGGCATCCACTTCAAGCAGTAGAGAAGAATCAGGATAAAGAGCTATCTTTTTACTCTTACCTGCATTTTCGTAAAAGAAACTACCATCTGGGCTTTTTTCGAGCTGACATTTTGCTAAAGTATATTTGCTCCACCATTGTGCCAACTGCCAAACAGGATGGGAATCCTCCTTTCCAAAATTCAACGTGTCCACATAAGTTTTTTCAAAACCACCTCCCTGCTGGACCGTCTTTGGGTCTACCGGGGTTAAGGTGAAACCTTTTTCGAAAATGATATCTCGCATAATTTCGGTACTTCCGCTTTTCGAAATAGAATGTAATTCCTTTCCGCAACTGCATGAAAATAAAATAATCATTAAACAGGGAGTTGCTGCTAATTTTAAATATGTTGTAATATTTTTCATGTGTTAAGATTAATTGTATGTTTCATCAAGTTTTATCCCGTTGTTTTTATATCAAAAGCGATAGAACAATCATTTTTATTTGAATAATTATTTGCTTACGCAAGTAATAGGCAGTACTTTGCATAAATATCTCCGGATATTCCATTTCCACCCTTTAAAATCGGCAAGGCTTTGTCCATTTGGCACAGAGAATTTATGCCAGCTCCAGTCATACATTGTACTGGTATTCTGTGAAAAGTCCGAAGGCCTGTGTTGTCAAAACCAAAGACAAAGTGACCGTTTTGACCTGTGGTGGGGTCTTTTAAGTTTTTATCAATAATATTAAGGTTATGCCTTTTTACAACTGATTTTCCGTAATTAATTAATTTTGATCATATTCTAAATTAACTCAGCCAACAGGTTAATGAAAGTGTACAACAAATAATTAATACTGATCAGTTTTGAACCAATGCAGTTAATTTAAGGTTGTTGAATTGTATAGCAGAGTTAAAGATTCCTGGAACTTCCCATCCAATATTTATGCTTGAAATTCCAAGTTCCTGAAAAGTGGTACCTTTTAGATATCCATTTTTCTGCGCCTTTTGAAAAGCATCTCTCAACAATGGGAATATATCTTGCGAAATACTGATCCATGTTTTATCGTGCAAGCTTCCTTTAAATAATTGGTTTGAAGAGACACTAAATATAAATTTTTTGGTGGCATCTTCTTTTCCTAAATCCTGTGCTGCAAACTCGGAGATATATCGATACCTGTAATCGTATAACGGTAATCCAAACCAGAAGTAATCGCCATAAAAAGATGATTCTTTATTCACATTTTGTACTACGAAATATAAAGTAATCTGGGAAGTATGTAGGTGGGGATTAAAAACACTGCTGTTCATTTTTATACTATCATAAAGCAAGTGGGCATTAATACTGTAATTCAATTTTGTTATACGATCTAGTTTTAGACTGTTTGTCATTTTTTGTTCCAATAACAAATGAGGCCAACCTTCACCTTCTTTTCTAGGACACAAATATTCATTGGAGGTATACATGGCCAACTCAACCTGAACTGTGCCCGGCATTTTATAAAACGTTATCCGTTTGCCAACATTCCCATAAATAACCGTATCGTTCCGTATAATAGGAGCACTCCCTTTTAAATTATGTTTGCTTCCCCATTGGGCTAACCTCCATGAAGGGACATCTTTTCCTCGTCCAAATGGAAATAAAGTGTCAATTATTGAAGGATCAGCAGAAGTTAGTCCTGCTAACCCAATTCCATTGGAAAAATTATTATCCTGTATGATTTCCACCTCCTTTTGTGATAGATCTGTTGATGATTTTTTATTGATGGTTTTACAGCCTGCAAATACTAACAGACAACCAACAACAGTAATAATTCCAACAATGCGGATTTTTTTTAATGAATGTGTCATTCCGATTTTTTATTTACATTTTAATCATTTATTCTCCGGAAACAAGCTGTTGCTCTTTCCCGATCAAGATAGAAATACCGGTAATATTGTCTGGTAGGTGGCCGCCTATGAACTTATCGGAAGACCAAAAGCCAAAGGACCAGTCAATAAAATTCCAGACAATTGCAGCTATTACATTTTACAGCTTAAGAAACAAAAAAAGCATATTAGTCAAGAATATCTAGATTTTGAGTTTTCAGAAACGCTGATCTGAAAACTCAAAATCTTTTATCTAGGTTCAATAAACCTTAAATAGGTTTATCATCATATAACGGATTAATCCAACCATCCCGGGTTCTGCCAATTTTCACCGGAAAAACTGATAACCTTATCAACTTCGCTCTGATCGATTGGATACATCAACCATTTAGTTGATGAACAGTTTCTATCTGGGAACTTAAAACGAGTATAAATAAAATCGGTACCAGACTTCGTAATTCGCATACCTGTAACAAACTTATCCGTCTGATCCAGAATTTTCCAACGCCTGACATCAAAGAAACGATGCTCTTCATATGCTAATTCAATACGGCGCTCATTACGATATTTTTTCTCAAAAGCTTCTTTAGACATACCAACAGGGAATGCCGGCATACCTGCTCTAGCACGAACAGCACTTACTGCATCTCTGGCACTCATTGAAAAACCTGTTGTGGTAACAGCCACATCTGGGCCAACTGATTGATAGGCAGATTCAGCAAAGTTCAGGTAAAGTTCAGCCAAACGGAACAATCTGACAGCACCATCGGAATTACTATTTTGTGTAGATTGCCAGTTATTGAATTTACGCAAATAATATCCGGTTCTGGTAAACTTACGATCAATATCTGATATCTGTTCCATTCCTCCTACAAAAGTTTCCACTTTTTTACCGGTAGGAGCATTTAAATATCTCACCGCACCATTATAATAAATAGAGGCATAAAACCTTGGATCACGGCCAATATAAGGATTCGCTGGATCATAACCTGAAGCGCTATTTACAATAGGAACTAACCTTTCGGGATCAGAATATCCTATAATAGGAGCCTCTCCATTTGTCATCTCATAGCTATCAACCAAGTCTTGTGTAGGACATGGTCCGGATCTATTCATACCCGGATTAGTAGGTAGTCCTGCCCATTGCCATACCGCCATATTATTGCCACACTGGTAAATTGTTTCCTTGTCAGAAGACCTTTGATCATTAGAACTGGTAAAGAAATAGAGCGCATAAGAATTCTGTGCGATATTAGCTGCAGGCACTGCGTTAAAAAGTTTATATCCTCCATTCGTTAAACATTGTGACAAAGCTTCTTTATTGATATCTGTTGCCATAGCCCAAGTATAAGTACCATCAGACCAAAGTGGGCTTGCAGCATAAGTCACTGCCTGAGACTTAATAGCATAGGCTACCCCACGGCTCATGATACCGAATTGATTGTCAGAAATATTCCATGATAAACCATCCTGCATAGCTAATGCATTATCACAATCTGCCAGAATAAACTTCACAACTTCGGAGAATTTGGCTCTCTTATCGTTGGCGAAATTGTGATTTATTTCTAATGGCTTATCAAAAATAGGTACTCCTCCATAGCGTTTAATCAATTGCAAATAATATAAGGCCCGTAAGGTAAGAGCCTGTGCAATCCATGTCCTTTTTTCTGCATCAGGAACATATACTGTAGCGGTTTGGATACCTTGAAGAAATACATTACACTTACGGATTCCTGTATAAAGACTTCCCCAAGGACTTCCATCAGTCGAATTAGCTGCAAAGGTTGTTGATGTTATATTGCCGGCATACCAATTATTATATGTAGAACTTGGCGTTATATCATCCGCATTCTGCGCTTCATCTGTAAATGAAGCCCTATCCATATAAGGAGCAGGACAATATCCATAGCAAGAGTTTAGGTATCCACGGGTCCTGCTATAATCACTAAAGACCTGATCCATAGTGATACGTCCATCAGATTGTAAATCCAACTGCTTATTACATGAGAGGAGGAAGAACGTAATAATTATAGCTGATAATATTTTAAATTTTTTCATACTAAATAATTTTTCAGAATTATACATATACCTCATTGATTAGAAAACAACATTTACACCAATATTGTAAACCCTATAAACAGGGAATGATGCATAGCTGCCTTCCGGCCCAAAATCTTTAGACTTCATGTTATCCCATGTAATCAAGTTCTGTCCGCTGAGTACAAATTTTATCTTTCCGACAGAAATAGCATTCGATATAGACGAGGGAAGTGTGTATGTCAATTCAAGATTCTTGAGGCGTACATAAGATCTGTTATAGTTAAAAAAATTACTTGGTTGATGATTGACTGTTTGAGCTAAAGAAAGTGCAGGATAAGTAATTTTCCCCCCATTATCGTATCGCGCTTGTGTCCAGGCATTGCGATGCAATGCTCCAAAATCACCATCATAAGACGTTTCATAAACACCCTGTCCGCCATATATCGAAGAATATTTCCCAACGCCCTGAAATAGAAAATTTAATTCAAAGTGCTTATACGTTACGCCACCTGATATGCCATATGTTAGCAGAGGTAGGGCGCCATGGCCAATTGGAGCTTTATCACGCTCATCAATTTTACCATCCTTATTCAAATCTTGATATTTAAGATCGCCCAAACGTGGAGTACCAAAACTATACTCCAATTTATTATTAGTCAGATCTGTTTTAGTATTAAAGAATCCGTTTCCATTGCTATAATCAACCAAATAACCAAATTCCTGTCCATAAGAATAACCTTCCTGCCATTTTCGGTAGGCATAGTCTGCGGTCTTAAGGGCTTCATTTACCATAACAACAGTATTTTTAGCATAGCTAAATTGAGCTCCAGCAGTGATAGCCAAATCACGATTGATAACCTTGTCGTAATTTACAGCTATTTCAAAACCCTTGTTCTCGAATGTACCCGTATTAGTTTGGGGATAGTTGGCTAAAGGAACACCCTGATAAAGTGGTACCGTAGAGACGGCACTAACTACCATGTTATTCATGCGCTCTTTGAAAACATCTGCTGAAACAGAAATTGCATTGAAAAGCCCTAAATCGACACCATAGTTTCGCTTCGTAGATACTTCAGCTTGAATATTAGGATTGCCTACCTGGTTTTCATTAACAATATATTGAAGATATCCTATCGGACCGCCAATAGAAGCTGTTATATTATTTAGGTAAGCAAAACGAGCAAGTCCACTTTGGTCATTGGCAGTTTTGCCGTAAGATGCCCTTAACTTTAAATTACTTAACCAATTCATTTCTTTCATAAAATCCTCGTTAGATACAACCCATGCACCTGAAATAGCAGGCGTTGCAATATAACGAACGCTACGAGCATACTGCTCAGACCCTGAGTAACCTACATCAAATTTCAGTAAATATTTACTATCATAACCATAAGTAGCCTCTGCCCCTGAACTTACCCTGTTATAAGGAAGCAACCAAGGGGATGAAACATCCGCTTTAGTCAAGTTTTGATAGAACATATAAGCCATACCACCAACCTTGTGTTTGCCAAAATCACGTTGATAGCTTAACTTGCCATTATAAGTAAGGTTGTAATAGAAAAGAGCACTCTTGCCGTAAGCTAAAGGAGTATTCATTTGTGCCCCTTTCTTTGTAAATAAAAGCGTATCTGTATTACTCGTTCTTAACCAGCGCTCATAATCACTTGTGGTATTTAAAATGCTCACAGCATTAGTCTGATAGGCTAAAACGCCACTCAAACTTAATCCTTTTGTAAGAAAACTCATATCCAGATCAAGACCAAATTGTGATGTAATATTGGTTACTGTAGCACGTTTATAGCCTGTACGATTTAACATTCCGTAGGTAGGTGAGTCTACTTGTTCAGTAGTAATCACTTGCCCAGGAGTAATTACATCACCTGTATTTGGATCAAGAACATTTGGAGTTAAAGGTCCGTAAATGGTTGATGGTATTTGGAACAGACTACTATAAATTGTTGCATTATCTACACCGGACGTCCTCTCTCTTTTAATATTACCCGCTAACCGGACATAGGCTTTTAGATATTTATTCAAATTCATATCAACATTAGATCTGTAGTTTAACCAAATATTGTTTGCGCCCGCATCATATTTAGTTTGATCTGTTATAAACTGACCACCTTGATGCATAAAATTAACATTGGAGTAGTATTGTATTTTATCGTTTCCCCCGGTTACATTAACACCAACTCGCTGCATTAATGCATAATCTTTCATATACTTATTATACCAGTTATTATTGGGATAATTTACGTTATCTCCTGAGCGGTAGTTTGCAATTTGCTTATCGCTAAAAAAATAATTCAGGCCAAGTCCATCATTGTAAGCAGCCTGATTTCGCATCTCTGCGTAATCAGCAGAATTATAAAAAGTTGGTTTAGTGGTTCCCTGCTGAAAAGATTGATCAAAACTGGTTTTAATCTGGACCCCACCTTTCTTGCCCCGTTTAGTAGTAATAACTATCAACCCATTAGCACCTTGAATGCCATAGAGTGCCTCTGTTGAAGCATCCTTGAGAATAGTAACGGATTCAATCTCATTTGCACTTATGTAATCCAGTGTCTCGTTACTGTTATATGAAACAATAATTCCATCAATCATAACCAATGGGCCATTTCCTCTGGCAGCCGAAAGACCGCGTATATATAAATTGGTATTTGCCCTTGATAATTCTGAATAAGTCTCCTGTGTGGTTAATCCAGCAAGACGGCCTGCAAAAGTCTGGGTTAGATTAGCGACAGGTGATTTTTCAAGTTCCTTACCACTAATAGTTGCAATCGATCCGGATATATCATTACGAAACTGAGAGGTATAACCCAACTGAATAATTTCATCTTTACTATGTGCATCCCATTTAAGGTTAACGTCAATCCGCTTCTTATCTCCAACGGTCACTTTTTGTGTGGCATAACCAGAATAAGAAAAAATAAGCTGTTCAATCCCAGCACTCGTTATGATGTATTCACCCTTCATATTAGTAGAGGTTCCGATTTTCCCACTTTCGTCATTAATTTCTACACCGGCGAGAGGATTTCCGAACACATCAGTTACCATACCATTGATTGGCACTGATAGGTTCTGTGCACTAACTGTTGTCCAAAAAGGGAACATAAGTATAAACGCCAACAGCAATGTTATATTAATCGTTAATTTATGTATCATCTTATTTATCATTTTAAATCCATTAAAAAACTATTACTGCTACCAACCTGGATTCTGCCAGTTCACACCCGTAATCGCCTTCAGACGATTAGCCTCATCCAATGGAATTGGTAACCAGAGGAATTTATTGGCATAACACAGACGTTCATTAGGACGAACCGGAATACGAGTATACGTAAAGGTGCCATCCGAATTTCTGGTAATTGACATAGCTGTAACCCAACGATCAGTTTTAGAAAGATCATCTGTAGGTAATGACCAGCGACGAATATCAAAGTAACGATTTTCTTCCAATGCTAACTCTACCCTTCGTTCATTGTGAATGCGCAAAATAAGTTCAGCTTTAGGCAATGATGCAGGTATGTCTGGCATACCTGCCCTGCTTCTTATTTCATTCACAGCTTCAGTTGCCTCCGCTAACTTATTCGCCTCAGCAGCAGCTTCGGCAAAATCGAGAATAACTTCACCCAAGCGAAAAAATTTCCAACGAGCTCCATCAAGCCACATAAGAGTACTTGAATTAGGATGTAAAAACTTTCGTTCAAAATAACCAGTTCGGGTTAATCTTGAGTTAGTATTACTAATTCCTGTCATAGGTTCATTCACATAAGTTGAAATAACTCTGGTTCGAACACCGGCTGGAGCAGGGTAGTTTTCATAGCAAGCAGGAGTTTCGGCAAAACCCCACATGCAATTTCTTTTGGAACCATTATAATAGATTGTAGCATAAAAACGTGGATCTCTGTTTTTATATGGGTCATTAGGATCATACAATGTATTTGCTTTATTGTAATTAGGTTGTGTATGTTTATCATCCAGATAAGGTTTCTTTAAATCAAGAATTGGCTGTCCATCTATTGTTTCATAAGCATCAACCAACTCCTGCGAAGGACATGTTCCGGTTCTGTCGCCACCAATCCCTATCCCATCAATAAAAAAGATCATCGACTGATTTTGATTATTTCTGCCTTGGAAGATTGTCTCCATATCAACAGGATTAGACGAATAGCTCATTGAAACGTTGAAATACTCATTATAAAGTGCAGTATGAATATCCTTATTAGGCCCAAGAAAAGCTATATCAGAGAGATAGGTTTGTGGAAAATTCACCTTGTTATAAAGCGCATAACCGTTTGCTTTAAGATTTGCCAAAGAAGCTTTGTTGACTGTATAAGCCTCTTGCCAATAGTCTTTCCCAGCATTATTGAGTGGGCTGGCAGCAAAAAGGATCATTTTCGATTTTATAGCTTCAGCCATAGCTTTGTTGACTCGTCCTTCTTCTCCATCAGAAGTTATTCTCCAAGGTAATTCGGCCGTGGCCAATGCAAAATTGCAATCACTCATAATAAATTTCACAACATCGTAATAACTATTCGCCTTTTTAATTTTGGAAAAGTCATCTGTAAAATTGTAGGAAACACTATCAATAGGAATTGAAGCCCCGAACCACTTCAACAATTCAGAGTAATAATATGCCCTGAGCAGATGTGCTTCAGCATTCCAACGTTTTCTATCAGTTTCATTAGTTATCGTAGCTTTATTAACATTGCTAATAAACAAGTTACAATTACGAATTGAAGTCCAGTATCTTGACCAATAATCTTTATCAGTAGCATTTCCGAAATTTAAAAATGGATGCCAACTTGCAGAAGCGCTACCATTGTACATTAGTGTTGACATTCCATAACCTTGATCCATTGTCCCCCACGCTTCATCACTTACTTCCACCGGCGCTCTCTCCCAACTTTCATACTGTACCCCTTTCATGGGCATATTGGTATAAAGACTATTTAAAAAGGCTCCTACCTTATTATTATCAGTAAAAATATCAGTCATTGACAACTTTCCTTCAGGTGCAAGATCCAATGCCTTCTTACATGAACTTAAGGTTAATATGAATAACGTTAGTAAAATATATATAAATTTAATTTTCATAGTTTCTCTTTTTTAAGAATTAGAAAGTAATATTCACACCAAAGTTTTCCATCTTGGTTACAGGATAACCCGTTGCATCATTATTTTCAGGATCAACATTACCCATTCGCATATGATCCCATGTAAACAAGTTATCAGCACCGACAAAAACTCGCAACTTATTGATTCCTGCCTTCTTAAGGGCACCAGCCGAAAACGTATAAGACAATTCAATATTCTTTAACCGAATATACGAGCGATCCATAATAAAGAAGCTATTGGAAACATGATTGGTCGTCTGGGAAGTGCTCAATGCTGGATAGGTAATCTTTTCACCATTGGCATAACGTTCTGCAGTCCAAGCTGTTCTTTGATAATCATAGTAAGTCCCCTTCCCTATATATTCATACACATTATTATCCTGATAGACACCGGAATATTTACCTACACCCTCGAAAAACGTCGAAAAGTCAAACGACTTATAATGTAAGCTCAATGTGATTCCATAGGTCACTCTTGGAATATTGGAATAACCGATTGGCGCCTGATCTTTGTCATCAACAATGCCATCTCCATTAAGATCAATGTATTTAAAGTCTCCGACACGGGGCGAACCAAAAGCATATTTAGTCTTTGCCAGATAATCATCCAATTCTTTCTGAGAATTAAAATAACCATTACCGTTACTGTAATCAATTTTGTAGCCCCAATTCTGATTAATTGGATAACCTGTTGATCTGTATCTGTAAGTATATGTTGAATCACGAATTGGCTCATCACAAAACTTAACGATATTATGGTTATAACTATAGCTACCTTTAACCATCAGGAAGAAATCTTTGGATAAGGATTTGTTGTATGTTAGTTCAAGTTCATAACCGCTATTGTCAACTTTCCCGATATTCACTTTTGGAAGATTCGCCAACGGAACTCCCTGAAATTCAGGAATTGTACCACGGGAGATCAGAATATTGCTCCGGTGTTCAACGAAGTAGTCAAAAGATGCATTTAAATCTTTAAATAATTGTAGATCCATACCGTAATTCTGCTTTCTTGAAACCTCCCAAGAAATATCTGGATTTCCCAAAAGTCCCTGATTTATTGTCTGGCCCAAGCCTAAACTAGGGATAACTCCATTATTAGCCAGCGTAATATTACTTTGATAAAGGAAACGTGCACCACCTATTTGATCATTGCCCACTTTTCCATAAGATGCTCTTAATTTAAGATTGGTAATAACAGGATTGTTTTTTAGAAAATCTTCATTACTTACTATCCACCCCCCAGATACCGCTGGAAAGAAACCATAGCGTTTACTGGGGGCAAACTGCTCAGAACCATTATATCCCATGTCTACCTCAGCGAGGTAACGGTTATCATAACCATAAGTGAATCGACTGGAAAAACTTACTACATTATAGGGTATTTCACCGATAGTCGACTCCCAATTGTCACGTTGAGCCAAAATCATACCACTCACGTCGTGCTTCGCTCCAAAAGTGCGGTTGTAATTAATAAAGCCCTGCATATTGATGTTATAACGTGAATTAGCGCTCTTAACCATCGAAATTAAAGTCTCGTTTGGATTCTCAATACTATAACTTAACACGCCATTATTAACTACAGCTAAATACTTGCGTTCACTCTTGTTTCCCTGCAAGTCCGTAATTGCTTTGGTATCATAAGAAATCATACCTTTCACACTTAACCCTTTTGTAATGGTATTACTAAGATCCCAATCCAAACCGAAGGATGAGTTGAGGTTAGTCCGAACCTCATTCTGGTAGCCCTGTCTGTTTATCATATCGAATGTTATACCATTTTGCTGATATCCGGGATCAACAATTTGCCCCGGAGCAACACCAAATCCAGCTATTGTAGTTGGGCCGGGTGTAATGGGAAGAATTGACTGCGCCTGTACGAAAATCAAAGTATTCATAAAGTTAATATCATTATTATGCTGATACGTCGATGGCATATTCACCTGCTCAATGTAGCTGCCGATATTAAGAAAAGCTTTAAGTGATTTTGTAACTTTATAATCTAAATTGGCCCTAAAGTTAAATCGATCCATTTTGTAAGCAGGATCATAACCCAATACAGATTTTGATTCGGTATTCAGGTTACCGCCCTGATGAAGGTAAGATGTATTTACAAAATAAGAGACTTTATCGGTTCCTCCACTTACATTCATATTTACACGTGTCTGTGGAGAAAAACGTTTGATTAATTCTCGATAGTAGTCATGATCAGGATACATGTAATTTAAAGTTTTCGCTTTTGTAGCATAGTCAGGATCTTTAGGATCAAGGCCTGCAAGGGGATTTTTATACTGATCCATCATAGCCTGACTAAAAGGAAGCGGGGATATATTATCATTAGCAGAAGCTTCGTTCCGCAGTTTCATATATTCCAAAGAATGAAGACGCTCGGGTTCACGTGTAAACGACGAGTAACTTTGCACAGCATCAATAGTTAACTCCGGTTTACCTTCAACACCACGTCTCGTAGTAATCAGGATAACACCATTAGCCCCACGTACTCCAAATATTGCTGTAGCAGAAGCATCTTTTAGAATAGAAATAGATGCTACTTCATTGGGGTCAATAGTCCTGATGTTATCACGAGTAACACCATCAATGAGAATCAGCGGACTCCTGCCATTTAATGTGGCAGCACCACGTAAATACATTGTGGCATCATCAAAGCCTGGCTGCCCCCCACCCGACTGAATGGAAGTTAAACCGGGAAGCCTGCCGGCAAGAGCATTTGCTAAACTGGGTACCGAACTCTGCTTCATTAATTGTATCGGTACGGATGTCACAGCTCCTGTGACCGATACTTTCTTTTGAATTCCATAACCCACTACTACAACTTCGCCGAGTTTTGAAAGACTTGGTATAAGCCTGATATTCAAAACCAATTGTCCCTTTAAAACTACACGTTGAACATCATAGCCAACACATGTAAAGACTAAGACCACATTTGGTTTTGGAATTTTCAGTGCAAACTTTCCGTTCACATCGGTTATGACACCATTAGTTGTACCTTCTATTTTTACGGTAACTCCAACTATAGATTCACCGGTTTTGGCATCAATAACGGAGCCTGTTACATATATAGGGGGAGCCACTTCGATAACATTATTTACTTCAGGTTTTACCTCTTTTAGTATTATTGGCTCTGCTTTGGCTATAACTTTGGTTATAACTACATTATTCTTAACAATCTTATAAGTTGTCAAAGGAATATCCTTAAATATCTCCTTTAGTGCTTCATCAATGGAAGCATTTTTGAGACTGATCGTGACTCTGACTTTCGGTAAATCTCTAGTGTCATAAAAAAAAGTATATCCGCTTTGTTTCTCAATGGTTTGAATCACTTCTTTTATTGGCGTATTCTTTTCATTCAAACTGATCTTCTGGCCAAATCCACTTGCACTTACCTGAACAAGCGTAATTATTAACAAAAGAGTCGTTAGTTTCATAACCAATAAAAACTGTTTTAGCGAATACCCGGCATAATTGTGCGATGCACTTTCTATTGCATTTTTTTTCATTACATTTGTACTGTTTGGGTTAATTACTGTAAACGCTGTATCACATTGTTTATCCTTCCAATCACAAGTTGGAGAAAGGGTTAATCCAAAGGTTGCCGTGGAAGTGCTTCATCTCACATCCACGGTTTTTTTCGTTTAACCGGTCGGCTCTATCTAGCTCTAAGTTTGTAAATGTCGTTCCATCTTTTTTCTTTTTTGAAATTAATAATTCGGTGACTTTATAGTTGTATCCTTGCACTTATTTTTAGGGTGTTACAACAATTTTTTTACCATTTATTTTAAAATTCACTTTTGTATATTTCAGTATCTGTAATACTTCCGATACATTTACATCACGATGAATAGCACCGGTAAAGGTTCGGTTAGGTATTTTTCCTTCATAGTCAATCTCTACGCCATACCAACGTGCAAGTTGGCGCATAACGTTTTGTAGACTGGTGTTTTCAAAATAGAACAACCCGTTTTTCCAAGCTACAGCTTCTGCTAAATTTGCTTCGTTAACCTTCAGATCGCCATCTAGCGTAAGTCTCGATTGCTCACCCGGCTTAAGTATGTGTATATTGTTATTTGCTGTCACTCGGACACTTCCTTCCAGCAACGTGGTTTTGATCATCTGTTCATCGCCATATGCATTAATGTTGAAGTGAGTTCCCAGCACTCGTACTGTTTGTCCCTTTGTAATTACACTAAATGGCTTTGCTGCATTGTGAGCGACTTCAAAGTAGGCTTCGCCGGTAATTTTCACCTCGCGGTTATTTCCTGCAAAGGTAATGGGGTATTTTATGGAGGATGCGGAATTGAGCCAAACGTGACTTCCATCGGGCAGGATAACTTGGTATTGGCCTCCACGCGGTGTACTGATGGTGTTGTATGCTGTAGCTTTTGCTGATGATACCCTGCCTGTTTGTGAAGTAGCTGCCGAAACACTATATACAACCAGTCCGTCTTTGGTTTTGTGTATGATTATATTTCCCTGTTGGGCAAGTTGACCGTTTTTGACATCGGTTAATATAATCTTCTGATTATTAGCTAAAGTGAGTATAGCTTTATTCCCGCCCGGTTTAATATCTTGCTTAATAATCTGCGATACTTGTTGCGATTGGTTATTTTGGTAATTCAAAAAGAAATAAATGGATATGGAAAACAATACCAGAATAACCGCAGCAACAGCAGATATTTTAAACCATTGAAAATATTTAATTCTTGAAGACGGATTATATTTTCTGATTTCCGATTTCAGCTTAGTAAACACTTCCCGGAGAGCAATCTCTTCTTTTCTTTCATCACCTTGCATTGCTGCTTCTGCATTTTCGAAGTATTGCAAAATGGCAGCTTTTAGTGCTGTTTCATTTTGCGGCAATTCAAAATGCTTTAGTAGTTGACTTATCTCTTCTTTTGTACATTTCCTATCGAGGTATTTAATCAACAGGGTACAGAGTTGTTCTTTTGTTTCCAACGTAGATTCTTTTCTGTATAATACGATACAGAAAAAATTATAGTCGGCTCTATGCTGAAATTTTTTTAATTTTTTTTTAATTTTCGCCTAACAATGGCAATCCGGTATGTAAAACGGTCCTATTTTAAATAACTTAAGACAGAGGAAATCACTAAATAAATAGCTATATTGGGATTCCTTCTCAAATAATCTTTGATTACATGATTCGCCTTAACCATATGGTCATGGATTGTTGATTTAGAGATATTCAGTTCTTTACTCACCTCTTCGTAACTTTTGCCGTCTACCTTACATAACATGAAAATCTTTCTACGCTGTGGGGATAGCTTATTAATAATATCATTGATCAGTTGGATATTTTCATTTGTTTCTGATATTTCTTCGGTATCAGTATAATCATCCACTGCCATAGCCAGTAAATGAGCTTCCACTTCTTTTCGCTTTGTAGCCTTACGAAAATAGTCGTACACCAAGTTAACCGCTATGGTGTAGAGGTATGAACGGAATGATTTAGATGCATCAACCTTCTCCCTATTTTCCCATAACTTCATAAATAAGTCCTGAAGCAACTCTTTGGCAATTTCTTCATCATTCACCATCCACAATATCTTGCGATACAATGTTTTACTGTGCTGATGATACAAATCAGTAAAAGCAGACTCATTGCCCTGCTGCAGTTTCTGCAACAACATTATATCCGTCCAGTTTTTTGATTGTTCACGATACATCAGCTTCAAGAAATATACAATTAATCTCTGTATTAATTTAATCCAGATTACTCAATCAGAAAAGTAAAGTTCACTATTTCATTGAAAATAATGACCACACTGAGTAACAAAAGTACAATATTAAAAAAAATCCCCACCAAATATATAAAAGAAAATTATTTCATTAACATGTGCCTCTAGATATATTTGGAATGTAACAAAAAAGACGATTGGTATTGGTAGAATGATTTTTCAATTAGCCTATTTAGTCAGTATGTATGTATTGTGTTAGCCTCACCTACCCAATGGCATATCTGGATGCTTTTTATTCTCCTTCTTTATCAGTTGTGTGGAAAGGGCCCGATGTAATTGATCATAATCATCCCTTTATTATTATTTATGCAACGCTGTATTGTTTACAAGACATGTCTATCCAATCGAAAAATCTTATATAAGGCTCCCATGAGCCTTATATATCCGATCCATAAGGGGATATTAACAGGTATCAAACCTATGTCTGAAATAGGGTCGATATCTGTTTGACCCGTACCCAAGGACACAGAATAATCCTACTTCTGACTTATGTAAAATCTCTTTCAAAGAAAACTTATATTTATTTTTTATATTTTTTGTTTTCCAATATTATTCGTATATTTGTTTCATGAAATGCCGCTCATCGATAAACTATCCAGGATAGTTATTTAACTGATATAGTGCATGAATTTAGATTTTTACTGAATCGTGTAACTTTTGTTAAATTTAATTATCATGGTAAATATAAAAAGCCTCTTTCATCTTAGAGAAAAAATCGAAAATCTTCGTTACTATTACAACCAAACTTTTGGAATATGGAATATGTCCAGGAATGATGCTAATTTTAAATTGGTATTATCAGAAAGGGAGGGGGTAGGGATGGGATTTATGCCTTCTACACTTCATGCGTATATATATTATAATCTATTTTCTACCTCCTAAAGGAATAATCTCACCCCTACCCTACCCTTTGTTTCTTTCGCCTTTCTTTCAGCCTAATGTCAAAACATATTCAAAATATGACATTCTTGATTTCGTTTTTTTTCGTTTCAGCATCCAATCTTTCCACTTCATCATTTTGTAAAGTCAGAATTTCAAATTATGTTTGATCTTTGCAATCAAATCAGAATACATGCATTTTTTACTTTGCTCAAGAACATTAAAAAAATATCATTTTAACGATAAGTGGCTGTTATTGCTGGGAATTCCATTGCTCGGTTTACTGTTAGCAGTATTGCCTTTTCTCATAGAAAAAAATAATATAACCACTAATAATTTTTGGTTCAGGATTGCAGTCAGCATTATCTTCTCCGCAATCTGTTGGATTGGTTGTCGCTATATTGTATTCACTCTCTGGAGAATCTTTCCATGGGACAAACGCCCCGTACTTCACCTTTGTTTTGAAATTCCTGCCATTCTAATCTATATCACCTTACTCAACATATTGATTTTCTGGTGGATATTTACATTTATCTCCCACAAGGAGTTTGAAATGACTGTTCTGGTATGGCAAATTATCTTTAACTCCAATTTGATAGCCTTTTTTATCACCGCAGTACACGAAGGGGTCTTCTTTTATTTGCAATGGAGATATAACATTAAACGATCTGAAGACCTTGAGAAATCAACATACGAAGCCCAGTACGAGAACCTCCGCAGTCAGGTAAATCCACATTTTTTATTTAATAGCCTCAACACACTGGCGGCACAGGTTGAAGACAATCCCAATGCGGTTTCATTTGTTGAAAATCTAAGTGATTTCTTAAGATACTCGTTGAGCAACACCAGCAAAGAATTGGTACCACTCAGTGAAGAACTCCGAATGATCAGAAAATATAAATACCTTCAGCAATCCCGTTTTGGACATAATCTGGAAATTGAGGTGGATGTACCCGAAGAAAACCAATGCATGTATGTGCCGCCGCTAGCTCTTCAGATGCTTGTTGAGAATGCCATAAAACATAATATTATTTCGAAAGACAAACCTTTGACGATTAATATTTTTATGGCAAACAACAACTACCTTTCCGTTGAGAACAACCTCCAAAAAAAGATAGAACCGGGCAGATCGACGGGAATCGGATTGAAAAACATTGTCAACAGGTACCTATACCTCACCGTAAAAAAGGTGGTTGTCATTGAGTCGTCAACCAAATTTAAAGTATCTGTTCCTTTGATAGAATTTGAATCGACTAAACAGAAACAATAATTTAAACATTCTTTAAACGAACTGATCGACACTCGGTTCATCCAAAGAAAGTCTCTAAAAAAAGATGAAAGATCATGAACATACTCATTATAGAAGATGAACAACATGCCACTCAGAGGTTAATGAACCTGCTCAACGAAACGGGTCGCGATATAAATATTCTTGAAACACTGGATAGCATAGAATCGTCGATCAAATGGCTACGAGAAAATCCGAATCCTGACTTAATCTTCCTCGATATTCAACTGGCTGACGGATTGAGCTTCGCTATTTTTGACCAGGTAGAAGTCAAGAGTCCCGTGATATTTGCTACGGCTTATGATGAATATGCTATCAAATCATTCGAACTAAACAGTATAGATTATTTGCTAAAGCCTATTAAGCTGGAACGTCTACAGGCCAGCCTGGACAAGCTGGACAAGTTTAGACCGGCATTTACCCCTGATCAGATTTCTCAGCAACTACAAAACATGATACTGGATTATCATGAAAAAAATAAATCGTATAGAAATCGCTTTCTGGTAAATAAGGCAGATAGTATGATTCCGATTTCTGCAGAGGATATCGCTTATCTCTATACTGAAGACAAAGTGGTTTTCCTGATTACCCGTGATAATCGCAAGTTTATGCTAAATTATAGCCTCGACCAATTAGAGAAACAGCTTAACCCCGTCAATTTCTTTCGCGTGAACCGTCAGTTTATCGTGGCTATGCGCAGCATTCACAAGATTCACAACTATTTCAATTATAAGCTGAAAATAGAATTAAATCCGGCATCATCACAAGAGGTTATTGTAAGCCGGCAGAAAGTAGCAGAGTTCAAAGAATGGCTCGACCATTAAGCCGAACAAGAAAACGATACGAATCTTGCAAAATCTACCGAAAGGGTTATCGTCCAAAAAGCTTGTTCCAAAATGAATGTTTCACTTCCCCTTTCAAATTGAGTGGAATTCCGGGATTGGGTAATTTATCACCACACATCGGATTCAATTCTTTCAGCGCTCTTATCTTCACGCCCGTATATTGAGAAATAGAAAACCATGTATCATTAGCCTGAACGATATATTGGCTACGAATACTATTAAGCTTTTTTTTCTCAATATAGACGATCTGCCCTTCAGCCAGATCATCTTTCCGTTTCATTTCATTATAGTGCGCTAAACGTCCAACCCTTTCGTTCAAAGCGCTGGCAATAGAGAGAAATGAATCATCCTTTTCGGCAAAAACAAACAATATCCCATTGTTGATATATATCTTTCTCCCACTCTTATCCGTATCTACGAAGGTAAAATCATCAGCTGTAGGCTGAACATAGTCGGGTTGAAAATAAACATATAAAGAAGACTTTTTTATCTCGGATACCGGATGTTTCCGCTCTCTTACCGGAAGTTTCTTTTCAAACCGATCGTATTTATAAAGTTCATAATCCTCAATGGTCTTAATCAAAATATCAGCATACCGGGGGTTGGTAGCATAACCGGCCTTTTTCAAGCCCATCGCCCAAGCCTTATAGTCATGGATATCTAAAGAAAATAAGAAAGTGTAACGCGGACGGGTTTTAAGAAAGAGCGAGTGGTCGCGAAACGACTCATCAGCCGTTTTGTATTTTCGAAAACATTCGTCAGGAGCATCATCCGTCAGCGTGTAAGTTTCACCAGTCCACCCTTGATGGCATTTTATTCCAAAATGATTATTTGCATAAATTGCCAAACTGCTCTTTCCGGCGCCCGATTCAATCAAAGCCTGCGAGAGCGTTATACTTGCCGGAATCTTATTATCCTTCATTTCACGAATAGCCACCGGAGCATATTTATTGATATAATCAAGATAAATTGCCTTTTTAGGTGTCGTTGTTTGACCCACACTATTCCAGGAAATGAAGAGTAAGCTATTAAGCAGCAGTGCAATTAAAAAGTTTGATCGATTTGTCATTGAGATAAATGTTTCCTGAATATTATTCTTGAAAATCAAAAAGGCGATTATTCGATAAACGAAAGAAGTAGCCTGAAATTGCAGGTCAAATTTAGAAAAACTTACTACCCATTGTACAATTATTTTATAAATTTATCAAGCAATGGAGTACTTAAATCAATATAACTATTCAAATTGATGTTTAAAAGTCAAAAACATAGAATGAAAATAATTACTTTTGTGTTCTATTATGGATGTCATACTCAAATATTTCCCGAATCTCACTGCTCAGCAACAACAGTTATTTGCTGCTCTGCCAGAACTTTATTCAACATGGAATGCACAAATAAATGTCATATCCAGAAAAGATATCGAGCATCTGGTTGAACGGCATATACTTCATTCTATGGCCATTGCCAAAATCATCACATTTGCCGACGGATCAAAGATTATGGATGTTGGAACAGGTGGCGGTTTTCCCGGCATTCCTCTGGCTATCTTATTTCCGGAAGTTGAATTTGTTTTGGTTGACTCCATTGGAAAAAAAATTAAGGTGGTGAATGAAATTGCCGCATCTTTGTCGCTCAAAAATATAAAAGGAATACAAGCACGAGCCGAACAAATTGATGATAAATTCGACTTTATTGTCAGCAGAGCGGTTGCAGCCCTGCCTGAATTCATGGGATGGGTATCGGGAAAAATAAAAAAGAAGGGGATCAATGAGCTGGAAAACGGCGTTTTGTACTTAAAGGGTGGAGACCTTGATGCAGAACTCACTCTCTTGAAATATTATTGGAAAGTATTCTGTCTGAAAGATATTTTTGAAGAACCTTTTTTCGAAACAAAAAAATTGGTTCATATTTCAATGTTTTCTAATGGTTAATAGCGATAATCTTTCTGTTAGCATGCTAACAATATTTTTTAATTTCGTCGAAACAAAAAGTAAGTATATGGGGTTTATTGTGCATTCTGTTATTTCAAAAACAATCATTACGGATTGGTCGTTCCACACAGAACAGAGGCAATCCATTTATTTACGAGCAATACAAAGGGATAAACTATGTTAGCTTCTATGCAACACACACCAATTGATTATTTGCCTGTTATTATGCAGGCTTTAGTAGTACTTGGGTTTGTTGGAGCTGTGATGCTAGGGTCACCGTTTTTAGGACCCAAACATTCCTCCAAACGTAAACTCGAGAACTTCGAATGCGGGGTCGAGCAACAAGGAAATGCACGTACTCCATTCTCTATCAAGTATTTTCAAATTGCTATTCTCTTCGTTCTATTCGATGTGGAAGTAATCTTTATGTATCCATGGGCTATCAACTTTAAAGATCTTGGTGCTTTTGGATTTTGGGAAATGCTTGTATTTATGGGATTTCTACTCGCCGGTTTCTTCTATGTTTTATTAAAAGGAGCCCTCACGTGGAATAGTGATAATAAGCCGGAAGGCGAATAAAAAAGTTAAACCGATGACTTCAGATCACAAAATAACAATTGTAGAGCCCCCCGAAGGAGTATCGGGAACAGGTTATTTCGCTACCAGTGTTGACAAGGCAATAGGATTGGGACGGATGTATTCGTTATGGCCCCTCCCCTTTGCTACTTCATGTTGCGGTATCGAATTCATGGCTACTATGTCGCCCACCTATGATCTGGCCAGATTTGGAATGGAGCGTATGAGCTTTTCACCTCGTCAGGCCGATCTACTGATGGTAATGGGTACTATCGCAAAAAAAATGGCGCCTGTTTTACAAGAAATATATATCCAGATGGCCGAGCCCCGTTGGGTGATTGCTGTTGGAGCCTGTGCTTCGAGTGGTGGGATTTTCGATACCTATAGTGTTTTGCAGGGAATAGATCGCATAATACCGGTTGATGTTTACGTCCCGGGATGCCCTCCACGCCCTGAACAAATTATTAACGGTATCATGAAAATACAGGATCTGGTTCATAACGAATCGGGTAGAAGAAGAAATTCACCAGAATATAAAGAGTTACTCGCTAAATACGGTATCGAATAATGTTTGCACTTAATAACGAAATTGTATCCCTGACATCGGAAAAACTCAGGAATAAATTTGGAGAGTCTGTTCTTTCTGAAGAGATCAATATGGACATGCCGGCATTTACACTGAAAAAAGAATGTATTGCCGATGTTCTACGTTTTCTTTACGATGATGAGACTCTGAAATATCGTTTTCTGACAGACTTGTGCGGAATTCATTATCCGGATAATGAACTACAATTCGGGGTGATCTATCATCTGCATAGTCTTGAAAACAATCAGCGTATCCGCTTAAAAGTATTCACTTCTTTAACAGATATAACAATTCCAACCGCTACTACTGTTTTTAACGCAGCCAACTGGATGGAACGGGAGACTTTCGATTTTTATGGAATTATCTTTACAGGGCATCCGAATCTGGTTCGTATTCTAAACGTTCCGGAGATGGATTATTTTCCTTTACGAAAAGAATACCCCCTTGAAGATGGTACCCGCGACGATAAAAACGATGATTTCTTCGGACGTTAACAGTCGGTTCATTTTTTCTATTTATTGGATTTCGAAACTGCTTATTGACTTTTGAAAATGAAAGAGGATACACAAAATAAAATTGACGCTTCAGATATTGCAGGAGAAGAGTTACACGAATTCATGACATTGAATTTAGGTCCAACCCATCCTGCCACACATGGCGTTTTCCAGAATGTGATGACGATGGACGGAGAGTATGTGGTCGACTCTAAACAAACTATAGGCTATATACATCGTGCTTTCGAAAAGATTGCCGAACATAGAGCCTATTATCAGATACTTTCCCTCACCGATCGGCTCAACTATTGTTCTTCTCCTATCAATAATATCGGTTGGCAAATGGCTGTAGAAAAGCTGTTAGCCATTGAAATTCCGAAACGTGTACAATATATGCGTGTAATCATTATGGAATTGGCTCGTATTAACGATCATCTGGTTTGCAATTCGGTTGTCGGTGTGGATGCAGGCGCTCTTACAGGCTTTACTTACGTATTCGAAGAACGCGAAAAGATTTATGAAATATTTGAAGAGATTTGCGGTTCACGTCTTACGACCAGTATTGGACGTATTGGTGGTTTTGAACGTAACTGGGGAGAGAGAGCCTGGACGAAACTAAGGGCCTTCATGAAAGAACATCCTGCGCATCTGAAGGAATTTGAAACACTCCTGATTAAGAATCCTATCTTTTGGGATAGAATTGATAATGTAGGTTCTATCTCTGCTGAAAAAGCACTAAATTACGGATTAACAGGTCCAAATTTAAGAGCTGCAGGCGTGGATTATGATGTTCGCATTGCTAATCCATACTGTTCATACGATGAGTTCGACTTTATAATACCTGTTGGAACCAAAGGTGATACCCACGACCGGGTTAATGTACGCGAAGAGGAGATGTGGCAGAGTTTGAGTATCATCAATCAGGCTATTGCCAAACTTGACGCCATGGAAGACAAAACAACATTTCATGCTGATGCTCCGGAATTCGTGATACCTGCAAAAGAAAAGGTCTATAATAATATGGAAGCCCTTATCTTCCACTTTAAACAGGTAATGGGCGAAACAGCACCTCCTGCCGGCGAGATTTACAGTGCGGTGGAGGCTGCAAACGGAGAGCTTGGTTTTTATATTGTGAGCGATGGCGGTCGCTCCCCTTACAGGGTTCACTTCCGCCGTCCCTGCTTTATTTATTATCAAGCTTATCCCGAAATGATTAAAGGTGGTCTCCTTTCGGATGCAATCATTACGATGAGTAGTTTGAATGTGATTGCAGGCGAACTTGATGCTTAATTTATTTTTACCCTTTTGATTTTTTTGCAATGAATAATAATGAAGTTAAATTTTCTGCTGAAACACTTGATCTGGTAAGGAATGTTATTGCACGTTATCCGGAGGGACGACAGAAGTCGGCCCTGCTTCCGATATTGCATATTGCCCAATCTGAATTTGGCGGATGGCTCAGTACGGAGACAATGGACTATGTGGCCCAACTGTTAAACATTCAACCTATTGAGGTTTATGAAGTGGCTACATTTTACTCAATGTTTAACACCAAGCCTGTTGGAAATTGTGTGATAGAAGTTTGTCAGACAGGCCCCTGCATGTTAAATGGTGCCGGTGAGATTATTAAGCATATCTCTGAGAAGCTTAATATTAAAGTTGGCGAAACAACAGCCGATGGTAAATTCACACTGAAAGCCGTCGAATGTCTTGCAGCATGTGGCACCGCTCCTGTGATGATGGTAGGCGACGAATATCACGAAAACCTTACCAACGAAAAAGTCGACACATTGATTGATCATTGGTGTGCATGTGGCAAATCGTCGCATGTAAATCCTTATAAAGATTAACCCAAAGAACTTACGATAAATGGGTATCAAGATATTAACTGAACACATTCAGGAACCCGAACTTTATAAGTTTGAGGTTTACAGAAAGACCGGCGGTTATGCTGCTGTTGAGAAAGCGCTCAAATCAATGTCGCCCGATGGGGTGATGGAAGAGGTGAAGAAGTCGGGACTGAGAGGTCGCGGTGGAGCCGGATTCCCTGCCGGGTTAAAATGGAGTTTTCTCGACCGGAAAACGCCCAATCCGCATTACCTTGTATGTAATGCAGATGAGAGCGAGCCGGGCACCTTTAAAGACAGGTACCTCATGCAACGCAATCCGCATGCGCTGATTGAGGGAATGATCCTTGCCAGTTATGCATTGGGATCTCACACTTCATTCATTTATATCCGTGGCGAGCTTTTCTATATCTTCCGTATTCTGGAACGTGCTATTGCAGAAGCTTATGCTAATGGATTCCTTGGAAAGAATATCTTAGGAACCGGCTATTCTCTCGATATCTATTGCCATCCGGGTGCAGGAGCTTATATCTGTGGTGAAGAAACCGCCCTGCTCGAATCATTGGAAGGGAAGCGTGGAAACCCCAGAATGAAACCTCCGTTTCCTGCTGTCGCCGGATTATACGGTTGCCCAACCGTTGTAAACAATGTTGAAACATTATCGACAGTGCCTTGGATCATTAATAATAGCGGAGATGATTATGCCAAAATCGGTATTGGAAGGAGCACCGGTACCAAACTTATTTCGGCAAGCGGGCACATCAAAAATCCCGGTGTGTATGAAATCGAACTGGGACTTCCTGTTGAAGAATTTATTTACTCCGATCAATATTGTGGAGGAATTAAAGATGGAAAGCAATTAAAGGCTGTTGTAGCCGGCGGATCATCTGTTCCTATTCTTCCTGCCAACCTTATTTTAACTACAGCTGCGGGCCAACCCCGTCTTATATCATACGAGTCGCTCGCTGACGGGGGATTCGAAACCGGTACCATGATGGGTTCGGGTGGTTTTATCGTGATGGATGAAAACACATGTATCGTACGAAATCTATATAACTTTACCCGTTTCTATCGTCATGAATCGTGCGGACAATGTAGCCCATGCCGCGAAGGAACCAGTTGGATGGAGAAGATATTGTTCCGCCTCGAAAACGGAGAAGGAAGAATGCATGACATTGACCTATTGGTAAACATTTCGAAAAACATTGAGGGCAAAACCATTTGCCCGCTCGGTGATGCCGCAGCCTGGCCGGTAGCCAGCCACATCCGCCATTTCCGTGAAGAGTTTATTGAACACGTTAACCGTAAAGGTTGCTGGTTTAATTAATCGGAAACAATAAAAATGAAAACTGATGATTAAGGTAACAATCGACAATATAGAAGTTGAAGTTGAACAGGGAACAACCATTCTCAATGCAGCCCGTAAGATAGGTGGCAAAGTAGTTCCTCCAACGATGTGTTATTACTCCAAGCTGAAAGGCTCGGGAGGAAAATGCCGCACCTGTCTGGTGAAGGTGACAAAAGGATCCACGGCCGACCCGCGCCCCATGCCCAAACTGGTTGTATCATGCTCTACCATGGCAATGGACGGAATGGTGGTAGAGAATCAAACCTCACCTGAGGTTCTCGAAGCACGGAAGGGAATTGTTGAGTTTCTGCTCACCAACCATCCCCTCGATTGCCCCGTATGTGATCAGGCCGGAGAGTGCGATCTTCAGAATCTCTCATATGCTCATGGTGATGGTGAAACCCGTTATGAGGAAGAACGCAGAACACATGAGCTTACAGATCTGGGGCCCTATATCAAATTAAATAAAAATCGTTGTATTCTCTGTTATCGTTGTGTTTATGTAGCCGACCAAATTACCGACGGCCGTTCACAGGGTGTTTTGTTCAGAGGCGACCAAGCAGAAATATCTACCTATATCGAAAAAGCAATCGACAACGATTTCTCCGGAAATATGATCGATGTTTGTCCGGTAGGGGCTCTTACCGACCGTACTGCTCGTTTCAAAAGCCGCGTATGGTTTACAAAGCCATATGATGCCCACCGTGACTGTCCGAAATGTAGCGGTAAGGTGGTAGTTTGGGCAAAGGGAGATGAGATACTTCGCGTTACCGGTCGAAAAGATGAATTTGGTGAGGTGGAAGACTTTATCTGTAATGATTGTCGCTTTGAGAAAAAACATATTTCCGACTGGGTTCTTGAAGGGCCACGACATATCAGCCGTACATCGGTTATATCTCTAAACCATTACGAGAACATCGACAAACTGAAAGATACTACAAAAGAGGATTAATCCATAAATACTGTTATCAATGGAATTAAGCGTAATTATTTTTAAGGCTGTATTGCTTATCATCATCTTTACCATATCGCTGGTCGTTGCGTTATATAGCACCTATGGCGAACGCAAAATAGCTGCATATATGCAGGATCGGTTCGGCCCCAATCGTGCAGGTTTCGGGGGAATTTTTCAACCTTTTGCCGATGGTGTAAAAATGTTTATGAAAGAAGAGTTTACTCCGTTGGCTGCCAATAAGAACATTTTCGTTCTTGGCCCCAGTATTGCTTTGTTCACGGCATGTATGTCGAGCGTGGTAATACCCTGGGGAGGCGATTTAGTCATCGGAGGCAAGACCTATTCATTATGTGTTGGCGATCTGGATATCGGTATCTTATATGTTTTTGCCATTACATCGCTGGGGGTTTATGGAATCATGTTTGGCGGATGGGCTTCTAATAATAAATTTTCGCTACTAGGAACTATTCGTGCGGCCTCACAGATGATCAGTTACGAACTGGCCATGGGGATGGCCATCATTGCACTGGTCATGGTCAACGGATCGCTGAGTCTTACCGATATTGTTGATCATCAGAAAAACGGTGTATGGAATGTGTTGGTTCAACCACTTGGCTTCATTATCTTTCTGATTACTGCATTTGCAGAAGCCAACCGTGCGCCATTTGATCTGGCTGAATGCGATTCGGAACTGATTGGCGGGTTTCACACCGAATACAGTTCAATGAAACTGGGTTTCTATCTCTTTTCCGAATACATCAATATGTTTATTTCATCGGCTGTCATCTCTACGCTCTATTTTGGCGGGTATGACATGCCGTTCATCAATAATCTCGGACTGTCGCCAAATGTAGTAACACTGCTGGGTACCTGCTTCCTTTTCGTGAAGATACTTTTCTTTATTTTCTTCTTCATGTGGGTTCGCTGGACCTTGCCCCGTTTTCGTTACGATCAGTTAATGAATCTGGGGTGGAAAGTACTTGTGCCGCTCTCTATCTTAAATATACTCATTACCGGAGCCGTAATTATTTTTCTATAATGCTTGAAATCTGAAGCTATGCAAAATCTGACCAATAGATCAAAGGTTGTTTCGACTAAAAAGAGGTCGCTTGCAGATAAGCTCTACTTCCCTGCTATTCTAAAGGGATTGGGGATTACCCTGAAGCACTTGTTTATGAAAAAAGCATCCTATAATTATCCTGAAGAGAAGCGCGAAATTAGTCCGGTCTATAGAGGACATCACGTTTTAAAGCGGGATGATGAGGGGCGCGAACGCTGTACTGCCTGTGGACTTTGTGCTGTAGCATGTCCGGCCGAAGCGATTACTATTGTTGCTGCCGAACGCAAACCCGGTGAAGAGAATCTTTACAGGGAGGAAAAATATGCAGCAGTTTACGAAATCAATATGCTCCGTTGTATTTACTGCGGCGACTGCGAAGATGCTTGTCCCGAAGAATCCATCTTTCTAACAGATCAACTGGTTTCATCCGAATACGAAAGAGGTTCGTTTATCTATGGAAAAGATAAATTAGTCGAGACCATGGAAAACAGAATTGATGTTTCCAAACGTCAAACAAAAGAGGTACTTGATTTTAAGAAAAACAAACAATATCGACATAACAGGTAATTAAATCCGACTTAAATAAACTACTATGAGTTTGATATTTTATATTCTGGCGGCAATTGCCATAATAAGTGCACTGGTGATGGTCTATTCAAAGAGTCCTATCAACAGTGTCATTGCGCTGATTATCACTTTTCTTGCCATAGCCGGACATTATCTTCTATTGAATGCCCAGTTTTTGGCAGTAGTGCATATCATTGTTTACACCGGCGCCATTATGGTACTTCTTCTCTTTGTGATTATGCTTCTCGATATGAGCAAAGAAAATGAAAAGCACAAAAAGCTTTCGATTAAGCTTGCGGCTGTAAGTTCCGGCGGATTATTGCTGTTGGTTTTACTGGCAGCTATTAAAAAGCTTTCGCTGATGCCAGGACAGCAACCGGTAAATGATGGAATAGGACTGGCACAACAATTGGGACAAGTATTGTTTAAAGATTTTCTACTCCCATTCGAAGCTACCTCTGTTTTGTTTCTGGCAGCCATGGTAGGCGCACTTCTATTAACAAAAACCGATAAGAAAAATATATAAACCATGCAACAGATCACAAATGCTATTCAGGTTGTGCCTATTGAGCATTATCTTATTTTATGCCTGATTTTGTTTTCCATTGGTATTATCGGCGTACTCACCCGACGCAATGCCATCATCGTTATCATGTGCATCGAATTGATGTTAAATTCAGTAAACTTATTGCTGGCAGCCTTCTCGGCTTATCATGCCGACCCGGCGGGACAGGTTTTCGTGTTCTTCATCATGGTAGTGGCTGCTGCGGAAGTAGCGGTGGGACTTGCCATACTCGTGATGATGAAACGTAATAACCATGCAATCGACATCGACTTGTTAAACAGATTAAGCGACGAAAAGTAATTTATCAAAAAAAGACTAAAGAACTAAAATATGATACAATTCGCGTGGATGATACCACTCTTTCCGCTACTTGGTTTTATAATCAATGCTTTTGGAAAGAAAACCATTAGCCGAAAGAGCTCCGGGATATTGGCCAGTCTGGCGGTTTTTCTCTCATTTGCCATTGTCTGCGGACTTTATATCCAAACACTATGGGGAACACTGAAAAGTGAAGATATTGAACTCTTCAACTGGATTAAAGTCGGAACACTTCAAATCCCCTTCTCTTTTCTGATCGACCCGCTTTCCATCACTATGATGCTCATCGTTACCGGCGTCGGATTTTTAATCCACGTCTATTCCATCGGCTATATGGAGCATGATGAGAATGTCAATACCTTCTTCGAGTACATGAATCTCTTTATCTTCTTCATGCTCCTGTTGGTGATGGGTTCTAATTACATCATCCTCTTTATCGGGTGGGAAGGTGTCGGTTTATGTTCATATCTCCTGATTGGTTTCTGGTTTAAGAATAACGACTATAACTATGCCGCCCGCAAGGCTTTCATCATGAATAGAATTGGTGACCTTGGTTTCTTGCTGGGTATTATTCTTTTGTTTTATCAATTCGGATCTGTAAACTTTGCAGATGTATTCGGCAAGGCTACTGCATCAGGTGCCGGCAGTCCGGTCATTACGCTGATCACCCTGTTATTGCTCGTCGGCGCTCTGGGAAAAAGCGCTCAGATTCCATTATACACATGGTTACCCGATGCAATGGCCGGTCCTACTCCGGTTTCCGCATTAATCCATGCAGCGACCATGGTAACAGCCGGTATTTATATGATAGCCCGTAGTAGTGCATTATATGTTTTGGCGCCTACTACCATGACGTTGATTATCATCATTGGCTTAACCACAGCCATCTTTTCCGCAACTATCGGACTCAAACAAAACGACATAAAAAAGGTTTTGGCCTATTCTACCGTCAGTCAGCTTGGATATATGTTCCTTGCGCTTGGTTTAGGCGCCTTCTCATCATCGATATTTCATGTAACCACACATTCATTTTTCAAGGCGCTTCTGTTCCTGGGGGCCGGTTGTGTTATTCATGCAATGGGCGGAGAACAGGACATCCGTAAAATGGGAGGTTTAAGAAAAAAACTACCCGTCACATTTATCACCTTTGTCATTGCAGCTTTAGCGATTTCAGGTATTCCCCCCTTCTCCGGGTTCTTCAGCAAAGATGAGATCCTTGCAGCGGCTTGGGCAAAGAGTCCGTATATATGGATATTGGGAATGATTACAGCCCTCATCACCTGTTTTTATATGTTCAGAGTCGTTTATCTGGTATTCTATACCAACTTTCGCGGTACGGAGCAACAAGCCCGGCATATTCACGAATCACCTAAGGTAATGACCTTTCCTTTAATTATACTGGCTGTTTTATCGCTTGCCGGAGGTTTTCTGAATATTCCTTCCTTATTTGGAGGGACCGAAAAGCTTCACCACTATCTGGCTCCTTCACTGAGCAGCTTACAAGAAAGTGAAATCATAAAAACCGCTTCGTCTACAGAAGCATTACTCATCAGTATATCCGTTGTAGGACTGCTGATCATTATCTTTACCGCCCGCTATATCTACCTAGTGAAGAAACAGTTACCTGTAGCCGATGAAAAGCAACTGAAAGGTTTTGCAAAAGTTCTCTACAACAAATATTATGTAGACGAGATTTACGACTTCCTTATTGTCAAACCTTATACCTGCCTCTCTACCACTGTTTTTTCATGGATAGAGAAAAATGTAATCGACTTACTGGTCAACACCACCGGATCGCTTGCGCTCTGGCTTGGAATTCAATACAGGAAAGTACAAAACGGGAATACCGGGTCATACCTCTTCTTTATGGTTGCCGGTATTATTTTGATGCTTATCTATCTAACTATCGCTTTATAACTGTTCAAAAAAACAAACAGCCATAACGCAAATAAATAAGAAATTATGCTGACATTAATTCTGATCCTTCTGCCATTTCTAACCGGGTTAGCCGTTCTGTTCATCAAGAATCAGGCGCTGGCAAAACGAGTTGCTATTACAGGTGGTTTTATTGGTCTGGCCTATACCCTATATGTGTTGGCGCTCTTTACCAAAGGTGTGGGTGACTTTAACTATACGGCCTCGTGGATACCATCTATCGGTGTAAATTTTCATATCGGTCTGGATGGCCTCTCCATGTTGATGGTACTATTGACCAATCTGCTGGCGCCCTTTATTTATCTGAGCGGATTGAATAAAGAGCAACCACGAACAGCGATGCTATATGCACTGATGCTGTTTATGCAGGGAGCCATGCTGGGTGTCTTCACAGCACTCGATGCTTTTCTGTTTTATATTTTCTGGGAACTTTCGCTGATACCCATATACTTCATCATTTTATTGTGGGGCGGTGAACGCAGACAAGTGATCACCCTCAAGTTTTTCATTTATACATTGCTGGGGTCATTGTTCATGCTCTTCACCTTTATATTCATTTATGTTGTGACACCTTTTGGCGACTGGGAATGGGCTCATTTTATTCAAAATAAACTTTCTCCAGCCTCTCAAGGCATTCTCTTCTGGTTTATGTTTCTGGCTTTTGCCATTAAGATGCCGGTCTTTCCATTTCATACTTGGCAACCCTCAACTTACACTACCGCACCTGCGCAAGGTACAATGATGCTTTCGGGTATCATGTTGAAGATGGGAATCTTTGGTGTGATGCGCTGGTTGCTTCCGGTTCTTCCATCCGGAGTACAACAATGGGGAACAATAGCAATGATTCTTTCAATAACAGGTATCATCTATGCCTCCATACTGGCCCTTAAACAGAAAGATCTGAAAACACTGATTGCCTATTCATCCATTGCCCACGTTGGTCTCATATCCGCCGGTCTGTTTGCAAATTCTGCACATGCTTTGCAGGGTGCAGCTTTCCAGATGCTGGTACATGGTATTAATGTGATCGGCATGTTTTATATCATTGAACTCATTGAACGCAGAACCAATACCCGTGACATTTCATTGCTGGGAGGTATCAAAACAAAAGCGCCAAAGCTTGCCTTCCTGTTTATGATCATCATGCTGGGAAGTATCGGTTTACCGCTTACCAATGGATTCGTCGGAGAGTTTCTGTTGATCACGGGAATCTTCCATGCCGGTTTATGGTATGCGCTTCTAGCAGGCCTCACGCTCATCTTTGGAGCTATATATATGTTGTATTTCTTCCAAAAAGTAATGTTAGGCGAAACGAATACGCTTACTGAAAAATTTACCGACATAAAAGGTGTGGAGTTGGCCGTACTTGTTCCATTGGCAGCATTGGTCATCCTGTTTGGCGTATATCCGCAACCAATACTTGATTTAACTTCAGGCGTTATTGATCAAATCCTGAAATTGTCAATTTAATCTGAAATGAACCTATTGTTTAGTTGAAATAAAGAACTATGCTTCCATTTATTGCATTAGCCGTTTTGGGAATCGTCCTGCTTTATGTAGGTCTCACCAAAAATAACCGTTTACTGGTTCCGATAGCAGTCGGGGGATTGCTTGTCACACTGGGCTTTACACTGAAGGCCTGGGATCATCCCGTTTCCTACTATAACCGGATGGCGCTTATCGATAATTTTTCAGTTGCATTCAATACAGTAGCAATCGTAAGTACTATCCTTATTTTGTTGCTTTCTGCTTTCTATTATGAAAAAGTAAAAGAACATGTAGCCGAAGTCTATGCCTTAATGATCTTTTCCCTGTTCGGAGGATTTCTTATGACCGGGTTCACCAATCTGGTGCTGTTGTTCATAGGCATTGAAACACTCTCTATCCCTTTATATGTACTGGCCGGTTCTAAAAAAACTTCGCTTCGTTCTAACGAGGCCTCGTTCAAATATTTTGTGCTGGGCGCCTTTTCGAGTGCCGTCCTTTTAATGGGGATTGCATTGATTTATGGAGCTACCGGATCATTCCATCTCGATAAGATCGCGCTTATGATTAAAGAGGCGACTGCAACGTATCCGAACATTCCGGGAATATATCCCGGAATTTTTCACATAGGAATTATTCTGGTGATGGTAGGACTTGCATTTAAGGTTTCTGCGATTCCTTTTCATTTTTGGACACCTGATGTTTATGAAGGGGCCCCCACTATCGTCACCCTCTTTATGGCCACAGTGGTAAAGACATTAGGTTTTGCAGCCTTCTACCGTTTCTTTGTGGCATTTGGACCGGTTGGTCCAATCTGGAAAGACATATTATGGGTGATCATTGCGGTAACCCTTATCGTTGGCAACCTTGCCGCACTAAATCAGAAAGGGACCAAACGAATGCTGGCCTACTCCTCTATTTCGCATAGCGGATTTATGTTGATTGCCATATTGGCGATCAGCAAATACAGCGCAGGCAGTTTACTCTTTTATATTATAGCTTATTCGTTTGCCTCTATAGCAGCCTTTGGCGTATTGATCAGCATTAAAAACTACCTGAAATTATCAGATAATCTTGCCATCTTTAACGGGTTGGCAAAAAAGAATCCATTGTTGGCACTGATCATGACCATTGCCTTGCTCTCCATGGCCGGAATACCTGTTACAGCCGGATTCTTTGCAAAATATTACATATTCCTCACTGCCATTAATAATGGATTTATCTGGATCATAATCATTGGAATTATAGCTGCACTCATTGGCGTTTATTACTATTTTCGTGTCATTGTCGCCATGTATTTCAAAGAATCTGATTCAACACTGCCTAAAGTTGAAGTTCAGCCCGTTGTGATGATCACATTGTTATTCGCAACCTTTATGACACTCGCCATGGGGATATTCCCGGGGTGGTTTATTGATCTGCTGTAAAAAGAATTCTGTTTCATTATCACATCACATAAAAAAACTCTATTTTTACACCACAATATATTCGATCTTTTACAAGAATTAAACTTACAAGATAATGAATAAAGATATCTTCAATCTACAACCTACGGCTGTTTGGAAAAATTTCTACAGTCTTACTCAAGTTCCTCGCCCTTCAAAAAGCGAAGAAAAAATTCAGAAATTCATGGTGGCTTTTGGTAAAGGCCTCGGCTTGGAAACAATTCTGGATGAAGTAGGCAATGTTATTATTCGTAAACCTGCCACACCGGGTATGGAAAACCGTATGGGGGTTATTTTTCAGGGACACCTTGATATGGTACCGCAAAAGAATAGCGACACGGTTCACGATTTCACAACCGATCCTATCGAAGCTTATATTGACGGTGAATGGGTTACTGCTAACGGAACCACTCTTGGTGCCGACAATGGTATGGGCGTAGCAGCAGCAATGGCTATTCTCCAATCAAAAGATATTCCTCATGGTCCTATTGAAGCACTGTTTACTTGCGATGAAGAAACCGGTATGACGGGTGCCTTCGGCCTGAAACCAAACGTTTTGAAAGGCGATATTCTTCTGAATATGGACTCCGAAACAGAAGGAGAACTCTATGTAGGATGCGCAGGTGGCACGGATGCAAATATTAAGCTTCCCTTCAAGAAAGAGGCTGTTCCTGCCGGACATGTTGCTTTAAAACTATTTCTTAAAGGACTAAAAGGCGGACATTCAGGTATGGAAATCATTCTTGGACGTGGTAATGCCAATAGAATGATGAACCGTTGGCTTAAGAAAGCCCAAAAGAATTTCGGTATTCGTTTGGCATCTATTGACGGAGGAGGACTCCGTAATGCCATTCCTCGTGAGTCGGTTGCTATCATTACCTTGCCAAAAGAAAATGTAGAAAAAGCAAAATCATGTCTTGCCAATTATGAAGCTACCCTCAAAAAAGAATTTGAAGTTGTCGAACCTAACTTAAGTTTTACAGTCGAATCAACAACATTACCTTCATTTGTAATGGATGATGACAGCACAAAAAAACTGCTGAGATCTGTTTATGGCTGTCCTAACGGCATTATGCGTATGAGTACTGCCGTACCCGGTCTGGTAGAGACCTCTACAAACCTTGCCCGTGTAAAATCAGAAGACGGTTATATTATCATTCAATGTTTACTACGTAGCTCAGTCGACTCGGCCAAAGAATCCTTGGGAGAGATGGTCTCCAGCGTATTTGAGCTAGCCGGAGCAGAGGTTGAATTAACAGGCAGCTATCCCGGTTGGAAGCCTAACATGGAATCGCCTATACTGAAGACAATGCAGAATGTTTACCACAAATTATATGGTACGGTGCCTACTACCATGGCTATTCACGCCGGACTGGAATGCGGTTTATTAGGTGGTGTTTATCCGAATTTGGATATGATCTCATTTGGACCAACCATCTCTTATCCTCACTCACCGGATGAAAAGGTAAACATCGCTTCCGTTAAAAAATTCTGGAACTTCCTGCTCGAAACATTAAAAGCAATTCCAGTTAAATAATAATTTATCGATTTAATTTCAGAGAGGGTTGGATTTATAGAATTTATTTTCTATTTTTGCACTCCCAAAAAAGAATAAAGCAATGAAAAGGACATTCCAACCCTCGCAGAGAAAGAGAACTAATAAGCATGGCTTCCGTTTAAGGATGTCATCAGCAAATGGCCGCCGTATATTAGCTGCCCGTCGCGCTAAAGGTAGAAGCAAACTAACTACTTCTGATGAGAAGTCTTTAAAGTAAGCTACTGATAATAAAGATTCAAAAAGATAAAGAAACATGAAAGGAGGCAATGCCTCCTTTTTTGCGTGAAACCATGTTACTATTTGACAAAAAGCCCTAACTTCGCAGCCAATAAAAATTAATACAACCGGATAAAGAAGCAACACTGTTATTTATCATGATAAAAGCAATTATTATCATCATTGGAATCTATTTGATTCTGAGATGGACCGTTCGGCTTTTTCTGCCTCCTATTGTAAACAGGCAGATGCATAATTTTAAGCAGGAATTTTATCAGGAGAACCCTGATTTTGCTCCGAATAAAAAGCAACCTGAAGGAAAAGTTACCGTCGAAAATGTAAAACAGACTCGCTCGAAGATAAAAGATGATGGCGATTATGTTGATTACGAAGATATAAAATAACCCAATCAAACTTTTAACTCGACTATTCCGTATGAAGAATCCAGTTTTCCAGAAATTATGGCCGGTGCTTGCAGCAATTGCTGCATTCCTGATTATGACGGCTGTCTATTTTCATCCTCTACTTGAGGGTAAACGTCTACGTCAAAGTGATATCACTCAATTCAGAGGAATGTCGAAAGAAATTGTAGACTATCGTGCTAAAACCGGAAAAGAGGCCTTATGGACCAACTCTATGTTTAGTGGAATGCCTGCATACCAGATCTCGGTACAGCACAAAGGCAATCTAATGACTTATGTTGATAGAATATTGCAATTAGATCTTCCACGTCCTGCCGGATTTGTATTTCTTTATTTTCTTGGATTCTTCTTATTGTTGATGGCGATGGGAGTAAGCCCATGGTTAAGTTTAACCGGCGCCATTGCATTTGCCTTTTCATCGTACTTCTTCATCATCATCGATGCCGGGCACAACAGTAAAGCGCATGCCATTGCCTATATGGCTCCCGTGATAGCATCCATGATATTTGCCTTCAAGAAAAAATACCTGTTAGGCGGCGCCCTGATGGCCCTCTTCCTGGCATTACAGATTAATGCAAATCACCTTCAGATCACGTTCTATCTGGCGCTGCTCGCATTCATTATCGGAATATTCGAATTTATAAACAGCTATAAAGAAAAACAACTTCCACATTTCTTTAAAGCCGTGGGCGTACTATTTATTGGCGCGCTGTTAGCCCTTGGCCCGAATATCTCCAATTTATGGACGACCATGGAATACACCGCAGCCTCTAACCGTGGAAAATCAGAACTCACCGATAAAGCACATCTTAAAACAAGCGGATTGGATAAAGACTATGCCACGCAATGGAGTTACGGTATAGACGAAACCATGACCCTCCTGATTCCAAACATGAAAGGTGGCGCTTCGGATTATCTTGGGAACAACCCAAAAGCAATGAAAGAGGTTAAAGAAGAGATGAAGACCGCCATATCTCAACAGAGCGCTTATTGGGGAAATCAGCCGTTTACTTCAGGACCGGTATATCTGGGAGCCTTCATTGTCTTTATGTTCATTCTGGGGATGTTTATTGTGGACGACCGTATCAAGTGGCCGCTGTTTACAGCCTTTGTGATATCCATTTTGCTGGCATGGGGACATAACTTCGCCTTCCTGACCAATCTTTTCCTTGACTATTTCCCCGGATATAATAAGTTCCGATCTGTTTCAATGATTTTGGTACTTGCCGAATTGGTAGTTCCTGTCATTGCAATATTGGGATTAAAAAAGATCATCGAAAAGCCTGAAATCTTCAAGATAAAAAAGACCTACGTCTACATCAGCTTAGGTCTTACAGCCGGTGTAGCTTTAATTATCTACCTCTTCCCCGGAATATTCGGCTTAATCAGTAATACGGAATTTGCACAGCTCGAGACATACCGCAAACAAGGAGCTCCCGCCGCACAATTATCCGATTTTGTTTCCAATCTGGAAGCGGCACGTCGGACCATCCTCACAGGCGATGCATTGCGCAGCTTCATGTTTATCATAATTGGTGCGGCATTTATATGGGTATACACTCGTAAGATGATAAAGGCAAATGTTTTAATCGCGCTTCTTGCTATATTGATATTAGCCGACATGTCAACGGTTGACTCACGCTACCTTGGATCTAAAAATTATGATCGCAAATCAGTTATTGAAACGCCCTTCCAACCTACTGATGTGGATGAATTTATCATGAAAGATAAAGATCCTGATTACAGAGTGTTGAACATGACCGTGAATCCGTTTGCTGATGCCGGTACATCATATTTTCATAAGTCAATTGGCGGATACCATGCTGCCAAGCTAAAAAGATATGATGAGTTGATCGAATATCAGATAACAAAAAACAATCAAGAGGTATTGAATATGCTAAATACAAAATATCTGATTGTCCCCGGTCAAAATAATACGCCAACACTTCAGATTAACTTCACAGCGCTAGGTAATGCGTGGTTTGTACGCAACTACAAAATAGTTCCGAATGCCGATGCTGAATTAAACGCGTTGAGCAACTTCAAAGCTGCCCAGACGGCCATCATTGATAGTCGTTTTGAAAAGGATCTGGCCAGCTTCAAGTTCTCACCCAACGATACTATTGGAAATACGATCAAGTTAACCACCTACGAACCGAATCACCTGACCTACGTATCGAATGCCAAAACAGACCAGCTGGCTGTATTCTCCGAAATTTACTACGATAAGGGATGGAAGGCTATGATAGATGGAAAAGAGGCGCCTTATTTCAGAGCAAACTACGTATTGCGCTCAATGGTAGTTCCTGCCGGAAAGCACACCATCGAATACAAATTCGAACCTCGTTCATACATTCTGGGTAGCAAGCTTTCATTGGCCGCATCGATACTCCTATTACTTTTGGTAGCTGGAGCGCTCTTTGTTGAGTTCAAGAAAGATTGTCCGGTAAAAAAAGCAGAAACAAAAGCATGAACCGCATACTGATCATTACGTACTACTGGCCTCCAAGCGGAGGCTCAGGGGTACAACGATGGTTAAAATTTGTCAAATACCTCAGGCAGTTTGGCTGGGAACCGGTTGTATACACACCAGAGAACCCTGAACTGCCTGAGGCTGACAACTCACTTCAAAAAGATATTCCTGACGGAATCGAAATTATAAGGCGTCCAATATGGGAGCCTTATCTTATTTATAAACGACTGGCCGGTTTGAAGAAGGATGACAAGCTGGGTGCCGGTTTTGTCAACACCTCAAAGAAACCCGGAAAGTTCAAGAAACTCTCTCTCTGGATCAGAGGCAACTTCCTGATTCCTGACCCCCGTTGCTTCTGGATCAAACCTTCCGTTAAATATCTCAAAAAATATCTTTCAGATCATCCGGTAGATGCCATTGCCAGTACGGGACCTCCGCACAGCATGCATCGCATTGCACAGGAGCTGCATCGACACACCGGAATTCCCTGGCTGGCCGACTTCAGAGATCCATGGACCAACATAGACTTCTACAAGGAGCTTCATCTGACACCTCCGGCCGACTTTATCCATCACCGGATGGAATTACAGGTTTTAAAAGAAGCCTCGCGTATCACCGTCATAGGCCCTTATATGGCAACCGACTTTAAGCGGTTATTGGATCGCCCTTACCAGATCATCACCAACGGTTTTGATCCTGATGACACCGGAACGCCTTCGTTTGAGCAGCCTGAAGGGAAGTTCATCATCTCACACATCGGCACCATGGCAGCATCGCGTAATCCCGTCTCTTTATGGAAAGCACTTCAGCAACTATGCGTCCGTATTGACGGATTTTCTGACGATCTGGAAATCTGCCTGACCGGCAATGTAGACCTTATCATTCTAAATAGTCTTGCCGAATATGGACTGACCCATAATCTGAACCGTATCAACTATCTACCGCATAATGAAGTAGTCGATCTTCAAAAGCGTTCGGCCCTGTTGTTGCTACAAATTAATAATACACCCAATGCCCGGATGATTTTGCCCGGTAAATTCTTCGAGTACATGGCCTCGGGACGCCCTATCCTGTGTATTGGTCCCGAAGACGGCGATGCAGCTACCGTCATCCGTGAAACCGGATGCGGTAAAACGGCAGGATTTGAAGAAACCGATAAAATAGCAGACCATTTGACAGGGTTCTATCAGGCTTATAAAAAGCATGAACTTGTAGTAGCTCCGGCAGAGATCCATCGGTTTTCACGTCCTGAGCTTACCCGTCGTTTAGCGAACCTCCTTGATGAGATGATATCGGATAAAAAATAAACGATTCCAAATCGGTCATTAGAATACATGTATTGTTGATTGTAAGCTTATTGAAAGTAAAAATCAGCAAATAGTAAACAGCTAATAATCAGCATACAACAATTTTAAGATTAACTTCGGGATAATTCTATTTTGTTATCCATTATTAAAACAGGATCAAATACATCCATAGATTCATGATATGAGAGGCCTAAATCTCCCCTGTAATTCACCAAACCAGGTAGGCTGAGCCTAATCTAAGCCTAATGTAATTCTAATATAACTCTAATCTTCTTCTATCATGCATTAGGAACAAATTAGGATGAGGTTAGAAAGGCCATAAGCTGATTTTTATTTTTCGTGAGCGTTATGGGATAATCTTATGTTTTTTTGTGTGTCGTCATAATAGGGTTTTAGGAATCGGTCGTAAGCAGGGTATTGAAGAAAAATACATTGTGTTGAAATAGCTGTTACGCCTTTGCGTATTTTGCATCAGCTGCCTGCAATTTGAGATCATATTTATTTGCTTTATAACCGGGGCCATTATAGCCGGCAGCAAATTTAGCCCAGTTCTTCGTTCGCAAGTATTTAATAAGTTTAGTACTGGACACGAAGTTCAGGAAATCATTCAGCTGATTTAATTCTGAAGCATATTCTCCTTCGACAAAAGCCTCAATATCCTTATCGCAAGTTAGTGTATAATTGCCTCCCATGATTTGAAACAGTCCCCAGCTTGCTGATTTCAACGCTGCCTCACGGTCGATCTTTATCGCCTTATCCAATCGGGCATACTCCCCCGCCCCACCGACATAATGAGCCTTGGTCCAATTCATATAAAGGATATCTTCGTTTCCCGGCACGAGCTTTTGAGGGCTCAATCCGGCTTTCCTGAGTTCGCGCCAAAAGACATGCCCTTCAAAAAGGATCTTTGGCCTACCGTCTTTTAAAAATCCACTTCCTCCGGATTCCACATCTAACACCGCATGAATCGTCGAAACAGGCAGGTTGAATTTATCCGCAGCCTCTAGTAATTCTTCATCTGTCAGCATGATTCGTATAGTTTTACCAAATATACTTAATTCTTTAAGAATGTTACAGGCTAAAGAATAGAAACTTATAAACTTTTCTGCAAAAAACTTAGATTGGAATATGATTTATGACGATATTTGAACAACCAATTGCAAGGCCCTATGGGAATAACCAAAAGAGATCATGCATCTGCACCTGATTCTGTCGGTCTCAACTATCTTGCGAAGGATTTCAAACTTCCTTCGAACAAAAATCAATCAAAATACAATTGATTCTTTCCACCGCGTTGTCACAGATTCTACTCAAAATATTGTCTTTATTATAATGGTTTATGGAATTTTTACTAAAAATTTATAACAAAATGAAATCAAAATTACTAATTCTTCTAGCGGCAATCTTAATGACATCTCAGGGAATTGCACAAAAAGATTATTTGCACGAAAGTAAGGCAGATAAGAATAATCGAATGGGATGGTGGAAGGATGCAACCTTCGGAATGTTTATCCATTGGGGATTATACTCGGTACCAGCAGGGCGTTATCATGGGAAAGTTTCCAACCACGATAATGCCGAATGGATCATGAATGATGAAAAGATTCCCGTTAAAGAGTACGAAACATTTGCACCTCAGTTTAACCCGGTAAATTTCGATGCCAAGAAATGGGTATCTATAGCAAAAAAGGCAGGTGTAAAATACATTGTCATCACCTCCAAACATCATGAGGGATTCTGTCTTTGGGACTCAAAGGTATCGGATTATACAATCATGAAAGCCACACCTTTCAAACGAGATATTTTAAAAGAGTTAAGTGATGAATGCAAAAAACAAGGCATTCGTTTCTGCACCTATCATTCCATTATGGATTGGCATCAACCCGATGCGAATGGGAATGACTCTACGGATTGGGCAAGATATAGAGAAAACTATTTAAAGCCACAATTAGCCGAGATCATCCACAACTATCATCCAGGGGTAATGTGGTTCGATGGCGAATGGATTGATAAATGGACAGAACCGCAAGGGAAAGACTTATATAACTATTTAAGGAATTTAGATCCCGACCTTATTATCAATAATCGGGTAGGTAAAGGACGTAGTGGCATGCAAGGCATGAATAAGACAGATGATGCGGTAGGTGATTTTGGAACACCCGAACAGGAAATCTTAGCTAAAGCAAGCGATCTGGATTGGGAATCATGCATGACCATGAACAATTCATGGGGCTTCAAACAAGACGATCATAATTGGAAATCGGCAGATGTACTCATTCATAATATTGTAGAGATAGTAAGCAAAGGTGGAAACTATTTATTAAACGTCGGTCCGACGGCCAAAGGAGAGATTCCGGAAGAGAGTGTTGAACGTCTTGCTGAAATAGGGAAATGGTTAAATAAGAACGGTGAAGCTATTTACGGGAACAAAAAAGGTTTATCCAAAGAAAACTATGAGGGTTATTCCATCCTATCGAAAGACGGTACTTCCTTATACCTTTTTGTTGATTCCAAAACTACTGAGCCTGTTGTGCTGAAAGGATTGAATGATAAGGTCGGACCGGTAAGAATACTAGGAAGTAAAAGCATCTTGCATTCCAATAAATCCGGTGATATCTTGTCGATAACCGTTCCACAGAAAGATTTGGATAAATATGTTACCGTGCTGAAAATAAAACTGAAGAAATAAAACAATACAATATTTTTACCTGTTGACTGAATTCTTTTTAGGTTCCAAGATTCTAAAACACTTAACACGTTTTATTTCTGGTACCGCAAAGTTGTGATCAATTTAATTTTGATCATACTCCAGATTAATTCAGCCAACAGGTATATTTTTTAACCTTTCCGATCATGAATTACAAAGGAATTTCAACAACAATATTTTTATTGTCCTTTTATGTCCTTCTGGCTGCACAAAACATTAACATCATTCCCCAGCCACAAAAGGTTGAAATGAAAACAGGATATTTTATCTTAAACGATAAGACCCCTATTTATTATAATGATCAGCAATTAAGGTTTCTTGCCGACTACACTTCAACGACCATAAAATCATTAAATAAATTACAATTGCTTGCTAAAAGCAAAAACGGGACACTGTCAAATTTAAAGTCCATCAATTTAATACTTAATTCAAAAATAAATACAGCAAAAGAAGGATACATTTTAAATGTTTCTCCGAAAGCAATAAATATTAAGGCCCGTACATCGCAAGGTCTATTCTATGGAATACAAAGCCTGGTTCAACTCTTACCCATAGATGGTAATAGAAAAATTCCCGCCTTGGAAATTAAGGATGAGCCCCGCTTTGCATGGCGAGGGTTGATGCTTGATGTCAGTAGACATTTTTTCACCATTGATGAAGTAAAACGGCTTCTTGACCAAATGGTTGTGTATAAATTCAACCTTCTGCACCTGCATTTAACAGATGATCAAGGATGGAGATTGGAAATAAAGGCGTTGCCCCAGCTCACAAAAGTAGGGGCATGGAGAGTGCCCCGTACAGGTTTATGGTGGGATAGAGAAAAACCGAAAGAAGGAGAAGAAGCTACTTATGGTGGATTCTACACGCAAGAAGAAATCAAAGGGCTTATCGAATACGCTTCGAAACGTTTTGTACAAATTCTGCCCGAAATAGATGTTCCGGGGCACAGTTTAGCCGCTATTGCATCTTACCCTTATTTATCGTCAACCGATTCGATATACAAAGTTAATCCGGGCAGTAAGTTTTATGGAATTGAGGATAACTCGCTTTGTCCCGGAAAAGAATCTACTTTCGAATTTCTGGATAAAGTCTTTACCGAAGTAGCTGAGTTATTTCCTTTCGAATACATTCATATTGGAGGAGACGAATGTTACAAAGGATTTTGGGAGAAAAGCGAAGATTGCAAAAAGAGAATGAATGATAACGAATTGAAGGACGTCAATGAATTACAAAGTTATTTCGTTAAACGTTTAGAGAAGATGTTACAGGAAAAAGGAAAAAAGTTAATGGGATGGGATGAAATTTTAGAAGGAGGGTTAGCCCCAAATGCTACAGTAATGAGTTGGAGAGGAATGAGTGGAGGTATCGCTGCAGCAAAAGCAAACCATCATGTCGTGATGAGCCCCAACGATTTTGCGTATCTAGACCTATATCAGGGCGATCCTGCCATCGAGCCACCAACATATAGTCTGTTGCGTTTAAACAAAGTATATGCTTTCGAACCGGTACCGGAAGGTATTGATTCCTCATTTATTCTGGGAGGACAAGGTAACCTATGGGCAGAAAGTGTACCAACGTTCCGTCATGCAGAATATATGCTTTGGCCTCGTTCATTTGCCTTGGCCGAGGTACTATGGTCTCCAAAATCCGCCAGAAATTGGGATGGATTTATTCGTCGAACCGAAGCAAATCTGCAAAGATTATCTCAAGCCGATATCAATTATGCCCGCAGCTTTTATGATGCAACCATTACGCCTTCAAAAGATGAGAAAGGAGATTTACTAATACAACTGAGTACGGAAATTGAAGGACTTGACATCTATTACACATTCAATAACACCTATCCCGATCACCATAGCCTGTTGTATAAAAAAGGTGAAGAACTAACAATTCCAAAAGATGCTGATACATTCAGGGTTGTTACTTATAAAGATGGAAAACCTATTGGAAGAATAATTACTATTTCTCTTGATAACTTAAAAAAACGGATAAGTTAAACACCCGTCATCCGTTCATTTGATAAAGACATTTTAAGCCATCGGCCTATAGTTTCTTTTCCGGTAAAATTTTAATTCTTGAGTCCACTCCGAAAAGTCGATTTTACTAAATCATCGTTTTGTGATTTATTTCTATTAGTAAGATTGTTTAGGTAGACACTACATCTTAAAAGAAAGAGTCCTCTCCGAGAACTCTTTCTTGGATATTTCTATTATTAGGTGTATTTCAGAATTATATTATATAGACAAAACCATCCACTTAACCCGGTCAGTAAGACAAGGCGTCATGAAATAATTACGAAACAATGATCGGATGAAAGAATTGCTGAGACCGATAGTATTTACGGATGGAAGATCTTCAATAACCGATTAACAAAACCGGATACATCATAATCCTCTCCAAAGACTTTATACAGCTCGGCGATAATAGGATATTCAGACAAAGGAATATCCATTTTCGACAATGCTTCATAAAATACTATGGTTGCAATCTTTCCTTCAAGGACAACCTTATCCGAGATGTTGGGAGTAAAGAATCCTTTGCCAATCAGCAATCCCAGCGTACGGTTACGGCTTAAGTCGTTTAATGAGGTAAGACTGAAATCGCCGATACCACAATAGTTAAAGATGGTATCCAGATTTCCGCCAAAGCGGAGCATGATATTTTTGATTTCAGAGAAGGCCCTGGTAAAGACCAGAAAACGGAGGTTGGGCGAGTTAAACTGCGCATCAACCATACCGATAACGATGGCGTAGATATTCTTGAGGATACTTAACAGCTCAACGCCTCTTACATCGGATGAATAATCGATAAAAATATTGGTATCGTTAAACATCTCGTTAAAGCGAGGATACAACTCAGGATCAGGGGTAGCCAACGTAAAGGCTGTTGGTATATTATTCATCAGCTCCCGTGCAAAGGTGGGCCCCTTAAGTGAACATACGGGATGATCTACTTTCTCAATCAAGCTCTCGGCAATGGTTTTTCCATCATCAGAAAATCCTTTAGCAAGATTTACCAAAACAGCTCCCGGCTTGAGAATCTTCTGATACTTGAGTACGTAACCTACAGTTACAACGGACGGAATAGCTAAAAATACAATATCGGCAGTATTCAGAACATTGCTATCAAATGTCGCCTTTAGGTCTTTGTTTAGTGGTATGTTAGGAAAATATTTATGATTTACATTACAATTGTTAATACTTTCAACTACATCTTTTTCAATAGTTAACAAGGTGACATCCAGATTATCTTTGGCTGCAAGGATATTTCCCATAGAGGTGCCAATGGCACCTGCCCCACCAAATACAATAGTTTGTTTTTCCAACATTTTTTAAGGATAATAAATCGGTTAAAAATTCAGTTTTGTGTATCAACGTTTACTGTTGGTTGATCACATCAAGTAGCATAGTTGCCAGCTTATGATGCCCTTCGGCATTGAAATGGATTCCATCGGGGCTCAGCAAATCATCAAAATCATAAAAGGTTTCAACATAAACAGCATTGTATTTATTGGCTAATTGTCGGATTACTTCGTTGTATCGTTGCACATTACGTACGCTTCCGGGTAGTGAACGCTCAATACGTGACGAAGGTCTGTTTATTCCAATACAGATGATCTTGCCGGCAGTGTCTTTTTGTAACAGCCTTAAGAACTTTTCATATTTATAGGCGAATGCCGTTCGGCTGGTCCAAGCTCGTTTTCCTCTGATAACGGTAAGTATTCTCCTAAAAGCTGCCTCAAAACGATAACAAAGATAGCGAAAACCCTTTTTAATTAATCCACTCTGAGGATTATCATTATTGATAAAGTTCCACATCCAAAGGGGAACAGATCTTGTACAAGCATCAACAACGCCATAGTTCAGAATATAATAATCGGCATAATAACCGATCAAATCATCAATACTATTCGTTTCGTGAGGCATAACCCTTGCCCCTATTGCTTTATTTATGATTAGTATATCAGGGAAATTCTTTTGAAGTATTTCGGAATAAGTTAGCTCGACTTCACTTTGACGAGGTGGACGAATACGAAGGGCGACAGAATTTCCTGCAATAACAAAATTTCTTCATCAGCTTTACTGATTATTCATTTTATTCATTTATAAGAAGTTCAGCATAAAGTGCCTCCAGATTTCCACTGAAGGCCCCCATATGGTATTTAGACAGCGCAGCTTGCCGTCCATTAACGCCCATTTGTCTGATCAATTCGGGATGGGTGTATAGATTTTCTATCTGACGAGCCAGATCAGAAGGGTCTTCACTGTGGAATACAAGTCCGCATTGCTCTTTTTCAATCACCTCTTGTTGTGGTTTGCAATCGCTTACGATAACCGGTCGTTCAAACAACATGTACTGGAATACTTTATTGGCAATTCCTGATTCATGTTGAGGATTTCTCACCAGAGGAGATAAGCAAACATCACTGATCGTAATGTATGAAGGTAATGTGGAGATATCTTTCCACGGGTAATGTATAACATGACGAACCAACGAAGGGTCATTCATATAATGCTTGAATCGGGACTTATCGGCCTTATCAACAGGACCGATCAACAATAAGGTAATGTCAGGATATTTGGTTGCAAGAAGCTTTAATGCCTCAAAACAGGTAAAAATACCTCTCCTTTCCGCGATTCCTCCAAAGTAAAAGAGGAAGAATCGGCCTGCCTTATCTTCAATAGCGGTATCCACCGGGTAGGCCAGTAATTCATTCAGATCAGGTACATTGGGATAGACCACTAAATTATTATCATTTAAATAAGGGAAGCGGTTTAACAGATCAGTTTTAAAGTCGTTGCTGATAAGAATAATCTTATTAGCATAACTCAGGTATTCATCTTCGAGCTTTTTCCAATGCCACGGACGAACCAAAAGACAGGCCGGGAAGCGGGTAGCCCAGTTATAGCCCATGATGGCAGCCGGATAATTTTCGTGAAGGTCGAGTATCAAATGGACATAATTTCTACTGATTCCCTCCTTAGCCATACGGGCCATATAAAGATCGTGAACATGCAGTACCTCAATCTGTTCACTCATTATAAACTGATGAATAGCTTTACGCCAAAACCAACGATAAAAAGGTAGCGTAAGCATTAATGCAGATAGTCTCTTTTTAGTTTTACGGGCCATTTTCACCCTTACAATCTCAATACCGTCAACAAGTTCCCGGTCTGGATATTTACCGAAATTCAGACAAAGGACCTTAACAGAATGCCCGGCTTGAACCAATACTTTGGCTTCATTGTAAACACGGGGATCACCATAAAACTCATTGTCGACCACCATTCCGATGGTTAAATGTTCAGGCATTATTTAAAAATTTAAGATGTTTTTGCAAAAGTTGATGAACTTCATTCTTGTATAGAAAGACAATTCCCACAAAGGTAACAACTGTAATGATAATTGCACCCATTATTACGGGCAAAGCCAGATAATATTTACAGATTTCGCAAACGACAGAAACCAGAAGTACGATAAACGGGAAAATCATTATCTTCTTCAAGTTCCAAGGAATAGGTATAATCTTTTGTTGAAATTTATATACAATGAGAACCTGTATAGAATTTGCCATTATAAAAGCGATGATAGCCCCATAATAGCCAAGGGAAGGAATCAATAACCAGTTGAGAATCAGATTTACAAACAAAGCAATATAGTTGACCGTTGAAAAGATACGTGTTCGTTTCATAAACATAATAGGCAATGCAAAGACCTGATATTGCGATCGTAAGATATAACGAACAAAGACAATAGAGATGATGGATGCGGAAACACGCAGGTCTCCGGTAAAAAAGATTTGTATAAAAAGTATAACCGGAATGATGGCCCCGATAATAATGATCAATGATTGAATGATAAACATGTTGGAGATCTGTTTAATCTCTTCCACACGTTTGTTAATTCCATCAGCCATATAACGAAACAATTCAGGCTGTGTAGCGCTCACCAAGCCCTGTATGACCAGCTGAATTCCAACAGCATATGTCATCGCATTTGTATAAATACCCAACTCTTTCGGATCACCCCTTTCCAGAAAGAAACGGTCGAGCCACATGAGCCCCCATCCTACAACCGTATATTCTAAAAGCGGCCAGGCAAAATGAAAGAGATCTTTGTTAATAGACTTCACAAAATGGAATCCGCTTCTACGGTAAACATAAATAATCACGGCAATGGAGACGATTGAACCTCCAATAGCCGTACCATAAACATATCCCAAAAAACTCATGCTGAAGAAGAACACGCCCAATACCTGAAACAGTGCCCTAAAGATTCCGGAGCTAAGATTGACCAGGACGAAAGAGCTGATTTTCTTTTCATTCCGGTATAGCGAAACAGCAGTGGTTATAATAGCTCTGTTGATGGCAGATATAGTTGCGGCAATACCATAGACACCAAAATCACGTAATGCCTCTTGTTTAAAAACAAGCCCCATAAAAGGCGATGCAAAATAAACAAATACCAGCAGAACGGCACCCCGTAGCAGAATGCCCGTAAAGATGGTCGATACTAACTGATTAAATTTATGTTTATTGTCACGCACATCATAGTAATATCTTGAGATACTACTTTCCATGCTGAAGATGCATATAATAAATAAAAGAGTGATGATAGATTCAACGATATTGATCTGTCCAAAATCAGTGGCACCCAAACGTCCCTTCCCTGCAATCAGTGGCTGTACAATTAATTGAAGCACATTAGGAAAGGCCGCAACTAGTGTGTATAATACCGAAAGCTTGAAGTACTCTTTTGTTTTAACTAAACTTACCATAGGGTATTATGAATCCGTTTTAAGAATCGACAAAAGTAAACAAAAATCATGCGCACTACCTTCATTTTCCTTCTCCCATTGCCGGCATTAGGGGGAATCAAAGCGCAAAACATAGAGAAGCTATTGCAACAAAATGCTACCTTTGTCTATATGAAGCTCTCGGTCATCATTGTCAGCTACAATGTTAAATATTATCTCGAACAATGCCTCGACGCTCTGACGAAGGCATTAAACGGCATTGAATCTGAAGTATTTGTGGTCGACAACCACTCTGACGACGACTCGGTAAAGATGGTTTCATCGTTATTCCCTGCCGTACATCTCATTGTAAACAGTGAAAACCGTGGTTTTAGCAAAGCCAATAACCAAGCCATCAAGCTTTCGAAGGGTGAGTATATCCTGTTATTAAACCCCGACACGCTCCTGGAAGAGGACTCCCTCCATAAGGCGATGCATTTCATGGATCAACATATGGATGCCGGAGGACTGGGGGTAAAGATGATAGATAGTCAGGGGAAGTTTTTGCCCGAAAGCAAAAGAGGATTACCCACTCCATGGGCTGCCTTTTGTAAAATGAGCCTTCTCTCTGTACTCTTTCCGCACAGCAGATGGTTTAATCAATACCATCTGGGCTTTCTTCCTGAAGACCAGATTCACCAAATCGATGTGCTGGCCGGCGCTTTTATGCTCTTGAGAAAATCGGTGCTGGATACCATCGGCTCTCTGGACGAAGATTTCTTTATGTATGGTGAGGACATCGACCTGTCGTACCGAATAACGCAGGCGGGCTTTCACAACTACTACTTTCCTGTCAGTCGCATCATCCATTACAAAGGAGAAAGTACACGGAAGAGTAGCTTAAACTATGTGAAGATTTTTTATGGGTCTATGTTAATATTTGCCCGAAAACATTTTGCAACAAAAAACAAGCTACTCATGGCACTGATTATTCTACCCGGCGTTTATCTGAGAGCCTGTAGCGCCTACCTCCACAGATTATTAAAAAAATTACTACACCCTATTTTTAAAGAATCCCAACAAATCACTATCGACAAAACACATATCGTTAATAGTGAAGACATGAGACTTCACCCAATACCGGGTGATAAATATACGATCCTAATAGTCGGCAGCCCGGAAGAAGGAGAAAAGATAAAGAGACTCTTCAACCTCCAAATCATAAATACGGTTTCTCCCGATGCTGTTATTTCCTGTAAATCTCAACGTCGTCTTGAAAGACTTATTCCCAAAGAAGTCGATATTGTTATCTATAGTGCAAAAGAGACAACGATAACCATGATGATAGATATCATGGAGATGACAAAGGATTTATCAATTCGACATTACATTGCCGATACCGATAAAAAAATAATAATCAGAAATGGTTATGTTTTAGATGCAAATTAGGATCGTGGGAAACATTTTCTAGTATCAGTTGTTAATTTTTGCGAGCTTAGAAATTATCACCAAAACGGCAAAGCAAATCATCGGTCAACAAACTCCTATTGTTTACAGTTTATGAAAAGGTGTTTTCGATTTCAGGCTCACACATTCTAAAACAACTTGATAAATTAAATCACATGGCAAAGTTTGATATTGTGATGCCCAAAATGGGCGAAAGTATTATAGAAGCAACAATAACCCGCTGGGCAAAATCGGTGGGAGATATGGTAGCTGAAGACGAGGTGATTTGTGAAATAGCTACCGACAAGGTAGATTCGGAAATTCCATCACCTGTTGAAGGGAAATTAGTACAACTGCTTTATAAGGAAGGCGACGTTGTTCCGGTTGGAAAATTAATTGCAGTCATCGACCTTGATGGCGAAAATGCTGTTGTAGAAGCAGCACCTGCCGTGACTTCTGTAACCGTGGATTCACCTGCTACCATAGCAGAAACTTTTGCGCCGGTTGTAGGTCAATCCGATCGATTCTATTCGCCACTGGTAAAAAGTATTGCAAAGCAAGAAAATATCCCGTTTGAAGAACTTGAATCAATTGCCGGCACCGGTAAAGATAGCAGGGTTACCAAAGAAGACATCCTGGCATATTTAGCAAATAGGAAGTCGCAACCCGTAGCGGTTAAAACGATTGCCGAAGCCGCTCCTGTGGTTAAGCCTGCTGAGCCGGTGGCACCGCCTAAACAACAAGCTCCTGTGGTTACCAGCTCGGCCGGCGATCAGATAGTTGAGATGGACCGTATGCGTAAACTGATTGCAGATCACATGGTGATGTCTACACATGTTTCGCCGCACGTCACTATGTTCCATGAAGTGGACATGAATAAAATTGTTAACTGGCGTAACAAAATGAAGGATGGATTATTGAAACGCGAAGGCGAGAAGCTTACGTTCACTCCATTCTTTGTTGAAGCCGCAGCCAAGGCACTGAAAGAGTTTCCGGGAGTAAATGCTTCTGTCGACGGTTATTCCATCATTCTGCGTAAGAATGTAAATATCGGTATGGCAGCTGCACTGCCTAGCGGCAACTTAATTGTTCCGGTAATAAAAAATGCCGACCAGAAGAACCTGCTGGGACTTACCAAAACGGTAAACGACCTGGCCAACAGATCTCGTGGTAACAAGTTAGATCCTGATGATATTCAGGGTGGTACATTTACTATCACCAACTTCGGGCAATTTGGAAGTTTAACGGGAACACCGATTATCAACCAACCACAGGTAGCCATTATGGGATTGGGTACAATTCATAAACAACCTGTTGTCATTGAAACACCCGAAGGTGATGTCATTGCAATCCGTCATCGGATGATTTTATCACTTGCATTCGATCATAGAATTGTTGATGGCGCATTAGGCGGAAAGTTTCTGAGAAGAGTTGCAGAAATACTTGAAAATTTCGACGAAACTCAAACGATTTAAAAAAAGAATCGGTTAAATTCAATTTTACGATTCCGTTAGGAACCGGATATTGGCAAAAACAGCGGTTCATTGATTTTATACGATCCCTTACAGGGAAAAAACCGATGATAATCTTCAACCTTTTACCGATATCCTTTCCTTACGGGAAATTTTTAAACAGTTTTAAGAATCCCGTTATAAAATTTACGAGCTTTGCAGAACCAACTTTTTGGAGATGCAAAGCTCATTTTATTAAAATCAATTACCTTATGGAATTAAATATTACAAAACCAATTATATTTCTTGACCTTGAAACAACCGGTATCAACATTGCTAACGATAGAATTATTGAAATCAGTTTACTAAAGATTCTTCCCGACGGGAAAAAAGAAATCAAAACCGAACGTATCAATCCGACTATTCCGATCCCTGCTGCCTCTACAGCCATTCATGGCATTACAGATGAAGATGTAAAAGATTGCAAGACTTTTGCGCAGGTAGCGTCTATCTATTTTCAATTTATCGGGAATGCTGACCTTGCCGGTTTTAATGCCATTAAATTCGACTTTCCCTTATTGGTTGAGGAATTTTTAAGAGCCGATATCGATTTTGATTTACGGACAAGAAGGCTGGTTGATGTTCAGAATATATTCCACAAAATGGAGCAACGTACATTAAGCGCTGCCTATCTCTTTTATTGCAACCAGGAACTTAACAATGCCCATAGCGCTGAAGCCGATACATTGGCTACCTATGAGGTCATGAAAGCACAGATCGATCGCTATAAAGATGTAACCTATAAAGACAAAAACGGAAAGATTTCGCAACCGATTCAAAATAACGTTCAGGCGCTTTCTGAATTTTCCTATTATAATCAGAATGCAGACCTTGTAGGACAGATTATTTTTAATCAACAGAATGTTGAGGTATTCAATTTCGGTAAACATAAAGGCAAAGCTGTTGTTGACGTTTTCAAAACCGAACCGGCCTATTATGATTGGATGATGAAGGCTGATTTTCCCTTGTCGACTAAAAAGGTGATCACAGAAATCAAGTTGAGAGGATTTAATAACAACTCGGTAAAAATGGGATAAGCTTTTATCCTCCCCTTAAATCCATAAAATCTGTTTACTTCTTAAAAATAGAAAAATCTAAAATCTATTGAATCAAGCGAGATGAAGATTATTTGTATAGGCCGCAACTATATTGAACATGCTAAAGAACTGAACAACCCCGTTCCAGCAGAGCCCGTGTTTTTCATGAAGTCAGAAGCATCCATCATCAGAAATAACTTTCCCTTTTTCTATCCTGCATTCTCCAAAGAAATTCATCATGAAGCTGAAATCGTATTGCATATCGGCAAAGTAGGAAAACATATTCAGGAACGGTTTGCCCATACCTATTATGATGCAATTGGAGTGGGCATCGACTTTACGGCCCGCGACATTCAGCAACAGTGCAAGGAGAAAGGGCTGCCTTGGGAAAAGGCAAAGGCTTTCGACGGTAGCGCTCCTATCAGCGAGTTCATCCCGAAAGAATCGTTTGAAGACTTGAATAATATTTCTATCCGACTGGATATCAATGGCACGACAGTTCAGGATGGGACATCAAAAGATATGATCTTCACCTTCGATAAAATCATCGCTTATATCTCTCTATTTATCACCCTCAAAATCGGAGATCTGATCTTCACCGGTACGCCTGCAGGTGTAGGACCGGTTCAGATTAACGACCGGCTTGAAGTCTATCTTGACAACAAAAAGATGATGGATTTCAATGTAAAGTAACGAATACAATGCCATTTAACAACCTTGCCTATCTTTCATTGTTACCGCTAATTTGCTTTCTTGCATAGCCAATCCATGACTGCTTAAAGGTCGTCCTATCTAAGGCCTTTTATTCTCCCTTGAGTCTTCCCTGTCTGTTCTTTGAAAAAAATTTGAAATATATTTGAAATATATTTAATCCGTATCCTGTACCTAGATTAAACATAGGTCGAACCTAGGTCAAACCCAGGTCAAATATAGCGTAAGGATAAGTTGTATAAGCCTCATGGGACAATCGTATAAGGAGATTTGAGCTGTTACCGATGTATCATCCAAACCTGTTTAAATTTCATTCTTTCCGGCTTGTCAGACCCATCAACGAAATTTTTCCTTAGAACCAAAAATGACGAGACTTGGTTAAAACCCTAAGAGAACACAATATCATTAATCACATTCGCCTTAATGGCTGCATTAATTGATGCTACTAATTTTGTTTTAGCATACCCCAACTCATTGCGCAGGGCGGCATTATCGAGTTCTACAAACAATACCTTATTCTTAATATAAATATTAGAGGTGTGGCGTGCTATCATCGTGCCGACAATCTTTTCCCATTCACTCACAATGGCGGTTTCATTGAGTCGCTCTTCAATTTTGAAGTTATTGATAAGAGCCTCAATGGCTTGCTTTAATGTATATTCGTTTGATCCGGCCATAATAACAAGTATTAGATAATTGGGGTAGTCCCGTTAAAGCGTAACGGTTTCGTGCACCACTCCTGCATCAATCTCAAAGATCCGGTGGTCTATATTGATTTTTGAGAATATTCCTGCAATGCGTTCACGTTGGGTATCGGTGATGAAGACTTGTCCGAAACCATCTTCACCGACCAACCTAATGATTTGTTCCACCCGCAAAGCATCGAGCTTATCAAAGATATCGTCGAGCAGCAAAATAGGTTTAAATCCTTTGATTTGACGGATAAAGTGAAATTGAGCCAGCTTCACAGCCACCAGAAATGATTTCTGTTGTCCCTGCGATCCGAATCGCTTGGCCGGATAGTTGCTGATCCTGAAGTCGAGATCGTCTTTGTGAATACCGACGGTAGTATATCGGACATAACGATCACGTTCAATATTATCAGTCAATAGTTTACTCATTGGAATCGACTCAAGTTGCGTCACGTAAACAATATCAACCTCTTCCTGACCATTACTGATAAAGCTGAAGTAATGGCGGAACAGCGGGACAAAATCGTTCAGGAACGATTTTCTTTTTTCAAAGATCCGGGTTCCGGTGAGATCTAACTGATGATCCCATATTTCAAGCTGTGTCTCATCAAAATAACGCATCTCATCAAAATATTTCAGTAAAACATTCCGCTGCGTTAAAGCCTTATTATACGTAAGCAGATCATCCAGATAGGCTCTGTCGAACTGAGAGATAACACTATCCAGAAACTTTCTGCGCACTTCGCTACCGTCATTAATCAGGTCGCTATCATACGGTGACACCATGACAACAGGAAACCGGCCAATATGATCGGCCATGCGATCGACCTCTTTCTTGTTGACTTTCAGCTGTTTTTTTTGACTGCGTTGCTGAATACAGCTCACCAGATCTTGTGACTCTTCGCCCGAAACATAGGTGCCATGAATGGCAAAAAAGGGTGCCTCGTGACGGATATTCTGATTATCTGAGAGATTGAAATAACTCTTGGTAAAAGAAAGATAGTGAATAGCATCAAGAATATTGGTCTTCCCTACGCCGTTATTACCTACAAAACAGTTGATTTTAGAGGAGAAAGCTACTTCCGCCTCTTCGTAATTCTTGAAATTACTGAGTGCTATCCGTTGCAAATACATCGCGCTATTTTTCTTTAGTGATCAATTTTATTGCTTCGGCTACCTCTTCCATAAGCCACATGGGTGTTGATGTGGCACCACTGATGCCCACATCATTTATCCCTTCAAACCACGCTTCTTTTAAGGCAGAAGCATCGGGGACAAAATGACTATTGGGATTAGCGGCTTTGCAAACACTAAAGAGTACTGCGGCATTCGAGCTTTTCGTTCCACCAACAAAGACCACCGCCTCATGCTCTTTCGAAAAGACCTCTAATCGTGGCGCTCTGCCTGACATCTGTCCACAGATGGTATTGTATTTCTTAAAATCGATCGATTCTCCATTCACCAGATGCATTCGCTGTTCAATCAATTCACCGATGGCATTATATTTATTAAGATCTTTCGTGGTTTGAGAATAGAGCCGGACAGGACAGCTGAAATCTATTTTTTCAATATCATCGGCACCTGTAATCAGAATGGCCTTCCCATCGGTTTGACCCAGCAGTCCGATTACTTCGGCATGACCTTCTTTACCAAAGATCACCACCTGTCCGTTTACCGCTTCCATCTCCTGATAACTCTTCTGAATCCGTTCCTGAAGCTTCAAGACAATAGGACAGGTAGCATCAATGATTTTCAAATTGAGATTCCTGGCAGTTTTATAGGTAGAAGGTGGTTCGCCATGTGCACGAATCAGTACTTTTCTATGCGACCAATTAGGCAGCTCGTCATGCGAAATAATATGAAGTCCTAATTTCGAAAGACGCTCTACTTCTTTGCTATTGTGAACAATATCTCCAAGACAGGCCAACTGGTCTTTAGCCAGTTCCTCTTCGGAAATACGTATGGCATTAACGACGCCGAAACAAAAACCTGATTTATTGTCAATCGTGATTTGCATTGAACAAAGGTACGAAATAGTTAGTGGATTGAGAAGAATTGATGCCGTCAGAAGAGATCTGAAAGGTTGGCTGTGACGGAAATATAATTGGGTGATCCGTTCAAATGCCATGTCGAACGGGCATAATTGATGTTAATCTTTTTCACCCGTAGACCGAACCCCCAGGAGAATCCTACGGTAGATGCTCTCGATTCCAACTTCATCTCTTTTCTTCGCTGATGATTATACCCAGCCCTGATGGTAAAGTTCTTTACCGGCATAAATTCAAGGCCAACCACCAGATGGCGCATGCCCTCGTCCAGAATATTTGTCAGCCGGTCTTGTTTTGTCGTTTCACCCGTAGTAATGTCGCTATTTTCGGTTGAAGGATCATTATATCTTAAATCCCATCGTTGCAGATCATGTAAAACAAGAGAATAGCGTAAAGGAAGATGTTTTAACAAGTGGGAATAAGCAAGCTGCAGTTCAAAAGGAATCGGTTGAATGGAACTTCCCTGATAGGGAGCTAACTGTCGGCCCGCATTCCTGACAATAAATGAAAGAGAAGAACTCGGATCCGGATACCAGGTTGCCGATATATCGGCAGCAATACCATATGAATGATAGACTTCAAGCGATGAGTAGATAAATTTCAGATCGGCACCTATAGAAAAAAGAGAATCGAGCCGTCTGCCCCACCCTAGTGAGAATGCATATTCGCCGGCACCAAAAGAGCCTGTGTCGTTTCCGGCTTCATCGGTTGAAGTAAACTTACCGTAGTTTACAAACTGCATGCCTGCCACAAAACTACCTAACTTATCGTAGGTTCGGGAATAGGCAGCATCGCCATATTGAATTGTTTGATAGAAGTCGGTAAAATTCAAAGAGAGATGATTGCTCAATTCGGGAGATATGAGCGAGGGATTAAAAAAGGCAATGGATAAATCATTATCGGCAATGGAAGGGATGGCTCCACCCAGTGCGGCAATACGGGCCGAAGAGCTATTATTCAGAAAGTCAAAAACAGTTCTGCCTCCTGTCTGCGCTAAAGCGCCTACAGGAAGCAGAATAAATAAGATGAGTAGTTTTTTTATTTGCTGCATTGAGCAAAGTTAAGCATCAATGGCTCTTTTCAAGTCTACCTGATCCGGAAATATTAGTAGATATATCAGGTGTACCTTTATAATATACATTTCCACTCCCGGCAACATCTACATCCAGTTTACGGATTGCAAATACATAGGCATTACCGGAACCATGGATTTCCACTTTGCTTTCATCGGCAGGCATCTTATCCGTATTAAGGTTACCTGAGCCGGCAATCTCACCCTTAAATTCACGGGTAGATCCTTTCAAATTGACATCTCCCGATCCATTAATTACGGCATCAATTGTTTTCGCACTCAACTCAAGCGTCATTGTACCCGAACCGTTTATTTTCAATTCCACATCTTCGGCAGGGAAATTACTCTGACTTTCAATAGTTCCGCTACCATTTACCTCCACACCTTCCAGGTCGGTCATTGAAACGTAAATAACAATTGGCTTATGGGTACTGATACACCCTTCCGTATCAATATTCAAACAATCGCCCGAGACTTCGGTATCAATAGCATCCAACAAATTAGATTGAGCTTCAATTCTGACACTTTGAACAGAATCTTTGACAAGAATAACCTTGGCATCAACGCCAAGCGATATTTTCTTAAATGGTTTCATCGTACGAGTCTGCGACTTAACATCACCATGTCCTTCAATACAATCAAAATCGCATGAAGTCACCAGAAAAAGAATAATTGCTGAAAAGAAGATTGAGCGGATCATAATTTTATGTTTTTAGATTATTTGACACCACAAGAGGAAAAAGGTTACACTTTTTGTTGCAAACGAATCAAATTTAAGGCGCTCCCGGCTTTAAACCATTCAATCTGGTTTTCACTGTAGGTATGTTGTACCGGGAATTGATCTACACTACCGCCTTTGTGATGTAAGATTAACTGCAAAGTACTACCTGGTGCGAAATGGGTTAAGCCTATGATGTCGATACGATCGTCTTCCTTAATTTTTGTATAATCTTCTTTATTCACAAAGGTTAACGCAAGCATACCCTGCTTCTTCAGATTGGTTTCATGAATACGGGCAAACGATTTAACCAAGACGGCTTTAACGCCCAGATGACGAGGCTCCATTGCAGCATGTTCGCGTGACGATCCTTCACCGTAATTTTCATCACCAACCACGATAGAACTGATACCGGCAGCCTTGTAAGCGCGGGCGGTGGCAGGAACAGCATCATATTCTCCCGTCAAAGGGTTCTTCACAAAGTTGACTTTATCATTAAAGGCATTAGTGGCACCAATCAACATATTGTTTGAGATATTGTCAAGGTGTCCGCGAAAACGTAACCAGGGACCCGCCATCGAAATATGATCGGTTGTACATTTCCCTTTGGCCTTTATCAGCAAGGCAAGACCGGTCAGATCCTTACCATTCCACGGAGCAAAAGGTTGAAGTAGTTGTAAACGTTCAGAGGTGGGACTAACCTTAACATCAATGATTTCAGGATTGGTCGGAGGTGCAATATAACCGGCATCTTCTACTCCAAAACCTTTGGAAGGCAATTCAACACCTTGCGGTTCATCCAGTTTAACCTGTTTTCCATCGGCATTAACCAATGTGTCGGTGAGCGGGTTAAAGTCAAGGCGCCCGGCAATGGCAAAAGCCGTTACAATTTCAGGTGAAGCCACAAAGGCATGGGTATTCGGGTTACCATCATTCCGCTTTGCAAAGTTACGATTGAAAGAGGTGATGATAGAGTTTGCACAATTCGGATCAGCTGTATGACGTTTCCATTGTCCGATACAAGGACCGCAGGCATTCGCCATCACCACACCGCCTATCGCTTCGAACTGACCAAGCAGTCCATCTCGTTCGGCAGTAAAACGGATCATTTCTGAACCGGGGGTTACTACAAATTCACTCTGTGCCGTCAATTTTTTATGTTTAGCCTGTGCAGCCACAGAGGCTGCACGTGTTAAATCTTCATATGAAGAGTTGGTACACGAGCCGATTAAACCTACCTCCAACTTCACAGGATAATTTTTCTCTTTAACCACCTTCACAAATTCAGAGATGGGATAAGCGGCATCCGGAGTGTAAGGGCCGTTAACATAAGGCTCTAATTCCGAAAGATTGATTTCAATAACCTGATCGAAATATTTTTCAGGATGGGCATATACTTCCTCATCCGAACGAAGCTGTTCGCGAACACCATCGGCCAAATCGGCAATAGCCGCTCTTTCGGTAGCGCGTAAATAAGCAGCGATCTTATCATCATATCCGAAGACAGAGGTGGTAGCCCCTATTTCGGCACCCATATTACAAATAGTTCCTTTGCCTGTAGCTGAGAGACTATCGGCACCTTCGCCGAAATATTCAAGAATAGCTCCGGTACCACCCTTAACAGTAAGAATACCGGCAACCTTTAAAATGATATCTTTAGAAGAAGTCCAACCGCTTAATTTGCCGGTTAGTTTAACTCCTATCAATTTAGGCATTTTCAATTCCCAGGCCATACCCGCCATCACGTCAACCGCGTCGGCACCACCAACACCAATGGCTACCATTCCGAGACCGCCTGCATTGACAGTATGCGAGTCGGTCCCAATCATCATTCCACCGGGGAAGGCATAGTTTTCGAGGACTACCTGATGGATGATACCGGCACCGGGTTTCCAGAAGCCAATACCGTAACGAGCCGATACGCTTTGAAGAAAATCATATACTTCGCGATTTTGATCAAGTGCAACACTAAGATCGGCATCGGCGCCCGACTGTGCTTGAATGAGATGGTCGCAATGAACGGTAGAGGGAACCGCTACCTTGTCGCGACCAGCAGTCATAAACTGAAGTAGCGCCATTTGTGCTGTCGCATCCTGCATGGCGACCCTGTCGGGAGCGAAATTAACATAATCCACTCCTCTCGAATACTCTTTTAGTTCATCATCAAAAAGGTGAGAATAGAGAATTTTTTCAACTAACGTTAAGGGCCTACCCAAAAGTTTACGTGCATCAGAAACATGCGCAGGCATTTTCCGATAGACAGATTGAATTAAGTTAAGATCAAAAGGCATAATATGAATTTTTTAATTAAAAAACATTTCTCGGTTTAGAAGAATAAATAACAAGCCAACAATTGTGATTATAGAACAAATATCGACATTTTTTTACAAACAGTTGCAAACTACAACAGCATTAACCTCCGAAATTAGAGCTCAAAGATGCTAATGAGTAAACAGAAACATGAGGAAAATGTTGTTAAAAAATCACTGTATGTGGCTTATCAGCAATTCAGGTTTGATTTGCCTGATTGCAAGTGCAAAAAATGAGGTAGGGAAAATTTGCAAAAGCCAAAGTTGACCCGGAGATTAAGCGAGGTGAGGTAAATATGCCGGGACATAAGAAATTCAGACAACATATTGAACCCTAGTATAAAAATAAGCAGGAAGGTATTTAAAGATAAAATATTAGCTATATATAACATTTTTGATTATTTTTGGATAATATTTTAACCAAACACGATGTATTCATTAGAACCAACTCCGCTGGAGGTAAGTAAAGTACTGGCTGAAAAACATCGCACTTTGCGAAAGCAGCTAAAAATGTCGCAAACGGAAATGGCTGAACGTTCGGGCGTATCCCTGGGCAGTTTAAAGCGTTTTGAGAACACTGGGAAAATATCGCTGGATTCACTGCTGAAATTGATGCACCTTTTAGGACGATTGAATGAATTTGACAAAGTCCTGCTTCCAAAGGAGAACCTCGACAATGTTAAGAAACTATTTTCAGAATAAACATATATGGCCGATATCAATAAATTATTCGTATCACTGCTTCTCGAAGGGAACAGTTTTGAAAAGGTTAGTGTTTTTTTCAAATCATTTGATGGTGCTGAAGCCTTTGCTATGATCAGATTGATTATCGATTCTGCTATTAAAAGCAATAGAAACTCTTTACTTATTACTAAGCTCATTGCTAAATGCAATGGTAGAACTAAATAACAATAAAATATTAATATAAATTTAAATATATTTTTTAAGAAAATTCAATTTATATTTTACGTATTATTCTCCTTCATTTTTTTATTTTTTATATTTATAGAGTTTATAGTACGATTCAAAACAAAATCATTCTCTTCAAGTGCTATATATGACTCTTTTTCACCAATATTAAATAAAACTTTAAGAATATTCTGAGCTCTTTTTATTAATTTCTCGTTTATACATTCCACCTCAGTCATATAGCAACCATGTACCTTCCCTAATTTAACCATTGTAGTAGTAGAAAGGAAGTTCAATACTTTTTTTGTGGCTGTGCCGGCTTTCATTCTTGTTGACCCGGCTAATACTTCGGGTCCGCTCCGGAGAGCAATTACTTTATCACAAAATGCCAGAGCTTCTTTTTCTTCTTCTTGGATAATCACACTATAGGCTCCGATGTATTTTGCTAAAGCCAATGCAGATTGGATATAGTATGCCGAACCACTTGCTGAGATACCGATAACAATATCTTTTTCAGTGACATTAGCGAGTAATAGTTCAGGTACACAACTTGCATCCTCTTCGAAATTTGTTTCAATTTCAATTGAAGCATCAGCAATGCCTCCAGCAATAAGAGTTATTACTCGATGGCGCGAAAAGCCAAAAGTACAGGCAATCTCAACTGCATCTATTGCAGCCAGTCGCCCGCTTGTTCCAGCTCCTACATAAATTATTCGTCCGCCCGACTGTAAGCGGGTCGCCATCTCATTGGCTATTTCAACTATTGATTGCAGGGATTCTTTCAAATGCTCTCCGGCTTCCTGTTCGGTCTTCCATAGTAAATGCACTAAATTATTTAATTCCAATTGTTCTAAATGAATAGTGTTATCATATGAAGCCTCTGTCGTTAATTCGGAATAGGATTTTCTGTCCCTCATGGATTGTGCTTTTTCTTCGCCAATTGCAATCAAGGCAGCTCCAATGAGCAAAAGAGAGTTTCCTTCAGACATAACTTCTATTTCAACTTTGCTGCTCGAAAGTAAAGGAATTTTGTCTAACAATTTCTTCAATTCCCAGGCTAATGGATAATTAATTGCAGTTACCGCATCCGCTAAGTCCCCGCAGATCATAACTTTATTTGTATTGTAAATAATGTATGCTGTACGTATAATACCCGCTAAATCATTGAGATATTTCTCTTTTCTAATCAGATACTCAGCTTTCGTAAAAATATTACAAAGATTATTTTCAGCATCATGTTTTGCCAAGTCTGAAGCACTAACTAATTTATCATAGCAACCAGAAGGGGTATAAACACAACCTAATAAAGGAAGCATATAATTTGGTGCCCATTTGCGCCCATTTCTCCAGATTGTAAATCCAAGACCGGTTCCAACAGGCATCACGCCTATTGTATTAAACCCGGTTAAATACCCTAAAGCAGCTGCACCAATAGAAGCAGCATCAGCATCGTTTATTATTGTGACGGGGGCATTAAACCTTCTCTGTAAATAAGCAATCCACGCATTGTTTATAAGAACTTGCAAATGCTTTGCTGTTATTGTAACATTTTTGCCGGCATAATCAACTACTCCTGCTATTGATATTCCTATTCCTCCAACAACATCTTTTGCATCAACTAATAAAAGCATTAATTTCCCTAAATCTTCAATAAAATCTTCAACAGATGCATGGATATCCAATCGACTCTTTACTTTTTTATAAGGTAATCGCTTAATCATAGCCGGAATTTCAGAAAAGAGCATTCCGTTCTCAATTGTAAAAGCAATACCTTTCACCCAAGCTCTCCCGATGTCAAGTGCTATATATGTTTTGTCCATTTTAATTTGATTTCGGAATATTATATTTCTTATCGGAACACAATTCTAAAGTTTTCCAACATTGGTGCAAGCCTCGTGGAACATGGAAGCAACCTTTCCATTTTCCTCCTTTCAAAGAAAGTAGAACCTCACCTTGACGATTGAGATAACCAAACCACTCATCATATTCTTTGTCTTTAAAATATTTCCATGTGTATTCATGAATTTTTTCAAACCATGCTAAACTTTCTTTCGACCCCGTGAGTTGATAACCCTTAATCATCGTAATTAAAGCCTCAATGTGAACCCACCATAACTTTTGGTCCCATTCCAATTGTTGAGTCGGATGTCCTAAACGATCCATAAAGTAAAATATGCCGCCGTTTTGCTTATCCCAACCGTATTCTACCATGCGAAGTGCAACTTCATTAGCTTTTAGAATAAGTTCAGGACGATTTAAACGTTTACCTAGATCCATAATGAACCACATAGCTTCGATGGCATGTCCGGGGTTCAGTAAGCGCCCCTCAAAAGTGTCGGAAAGTTGTCCATCTATGGTTACATTTTCAACAACAAGTCCCAATTCCGGACGATAGAAAACATCCATTACTTCGTGTATGCAAGTATTTATTGTTTTTTGTAAGAACGAAGCATCAAGCAAATGTTCAACTTCTAACGAAAGATTACAAAGAATCATTGGCAAGGCAAAGTTTTTTAAATTTCGCGTATCGGGATACACCTTGTTCCATTTACCTTTCGGATTATCTGTTTTCGAAAGAATATTTTCGAAAGTTTTTTTAGCAATTATGGCATACTCTTGGTTACCAGTAGCAAGGCTCAACTGACCAAATGCCATTGCAGCAAAAGTGTAAGAAAAAATGTTATATGGCTCAATCAACGGCTCCCCTTCGCGATTTAGCGAAAAGTACCAGTTATAGTTTCCGTCGTGTCCATGTTTTTTTAAGAACTCTGCCCCGTATATGGCACAGTCGAGCCATTCTTTCTTTTTCTCCACCTTGTTATACAACATTGAAAACATCCAAACCTGTCGTCCTTGTAACCAGATAAACTTATCGGTATCGAACACTTTACCCTCTCTTGTTAAACAAGTAAAATAGCCTCCATAATCTTTGTCAATAGAATTGTTCAACCAAAAAGGGAGAACATTATTCAACAATTCATCTTTGTATTGCTTTGCTAATTGTTCAAAATTTTCCATATATGTTTTTAATTATTTTTTTCTGAAATAAAAGAGAGGAAATACAATGAGGGGTGAATGAAATAGTTTTTTCCAGATAGATGTGCATTTTTTATTTCACAACTCATTTTTAATTTTTTAAAAAATTTTAAATTACTCCCAGAATTTCTCAATCTCCTCCAATGATTTTCCGCTTGTTTCAGGAACTAATTTCCAAACAATAATAATGTAAGGTACGCACATTGTTGCAAATAGCAAAAATGTTCCCGCAGGGGTGATAGTCTCGAGCAGACATGGAGTCAGTTGCCCCACTAGATAAGTACCCACCCAGAGTGAGAAACCAGCTACAGACATGGCGAGGCCCCTTACTTTTAGTGGAAATAGCTCAGATAGCAACACCCATATTACAGTACAAATTGAAATTGCGCAAGAAAAAATATAGACAAGAAAGAATATGAGTAATCCTACAGATGAAATAGCAAATATTTTACCATATTCAAAGTAAAAAGCAATTGCCAATAAGGATAGAAAAATACCACTGACCCCATAGTAAACCATCTTTTTCCTGCCTACCTTATCTATAATTAATAATGTCAGTATAGTGGTCAGCACATTTACCAATCCTACCAACACTTGATAAAACAGTGAATCCCCATCAGAAAATCCGTTTTCCTGAAAAATGGTTGGTCCATAATACATCACAGCATTTATCCCCATAAACTGACCGAGTATAGCTAAACTTAAGCCAATAAGCACAACCTTAATGATGCCCGGCTGAAATAAGGATCTCCATTCCGATTTTTCTTTAGCTTCAATTACATTTTTGGTGATGCTTAACTCTTTTTCTGCCTTATCTTTGGTGCAATATATATGGTTAAGTATAGTCAATGCTTGTAACTCTTTATGCCTTAAGATTAGCCATTTAGGACTTTCAGGAATATAAAAAAGTACGCAAAGAAAAAGGGTGGAAGGAACAGCTTCCATACCTAACATTCCACGCCAAATTTCGACATTAAATATTTTATGGGGCAGAGTGGCATTAAAGATGTAGGATTGTCCAAAATGTATGAGTAGATAGTTGACTATATATGAGCTTAAAAAACCTATCGTAATAGCAAGCTGGTATAAAGAAACCAAGCGCCCCCTATACTTTGGAATAGACATTTCCGAAATATATAAAGGAGAGATGATGGAAACTATACCTATGCCTAACCCTCCTATAATACGATAAATAACTAATTCATAAAAGCTATTGGCTATAGCGCAGCCAATACCTAATATAGTAAATAGAATGGCAGAAATAATGAGCATACGCTTTCTTCCAAAATAATCGCTCAACACTCCGGCTCCAGCAACTCCTATGATAGCTCCAAGCAAAGCACAACTCACATACCATCCTTGCTGCATAGTATCTAAGCCGAACTGGCTTGCAACTTGTGAAATGGTTCCCGATACAACGCCAGTATCATACCCAAACAAAATTCCCCCTAAAGCAGAAACAGCTGATATAAAAATTATATACCGCATATTATTTTTATTTTCCATAATCATTTTTTTATTGTTAGCCGAATAAAATGTGAAAAGAATGATTTATCACCATAAGTACATAATAATCAATTATTTTTTTTGTAAAAACTGCCCTAGTAAAAAAGCAAAAACAGTTTGCTGATTTGAGCTGAAATTCCTCTTTGTCAAGAATTCATGTCTTATGCCTCATAGTAATAATCGATTCTATTCTTGTCACCAGTTGTTTTATACTTATTAAACCGATCAGTCAAAGTATTTGTTAGAAAATCGGCTATTCAACAAATTCCATTTCGTCATTTTGTCCATTTTATGATTTTTTTGTGGTAATCAAATTACAGCATTAGGATGAGACAGAAAAATCGATGCCTTTAACCTCTGAAAGATTCTCATAACGTTCACTCCTTATACAATTTGCAAAAAAATTCACAAAGGTTGTTTTTATCACCGATTAATCTATCTCCTCTTAAGTTCGAAGTTTTCTCATTACTGTTTAATGGAAACTTAATAACATCAATTAAAGTAATATCCGAGAAAAGAGAATTTGATAATAGGACAAGTTTTTCATTTTAAAATTATGTTTCACCTAACATTTTTGAGTGCCTCATCAGAAAAAAATTGCTTTCGCAAGTCGTCGAAATTATTTTTCATCTCGCTAGTCTCAGTAATGTCCCAAAATGAAGTATTTAAATGACGCAGAGCTAGTACCGTTGTAATCCAACTTTGTGACCATCCGCTTTCAATACACCACGCACCCCAGCCCGTATCTGTACTGGAAGCCCAGTATTCCCAACGTTTAAAATTGAAAGCACGGAACCATCCTCCATCCAGTTCAGGATGTGTTTCGCTACGAATTTGCACGCGACAAAGAAATTTCGCCAATTTATTCTCAGCTTCTCGATAGAAGCTGTCGCCTGTTGCGGCAGCGGCTTCGTGCAGTCCTATAAACGCAAAATTCACAGTATACAAAAGATCGCTACAAGGGTCGCCATCGTTTTCAATTATCAAAGATTCAGTAGTACCATAAGCTTCATTAGATTTCGGAGACTTATAATGTCCAATACCATAACGACTTACCGCTGCTTCTATTCGCTCGGGAATAGTTCCCGTATTTATATCTTGAGTCATATCGTTCACCATCGTACGCAACCACAAACGGTGTTCGGGTGTATCCTCTATTCGTACCAACCATGCCAAAGGTAACAACATCCTCGTTCTATCCATTTGTATACCAGTAACTCCCCATTGATGGGGATAAGCTGCCATCATAGTATTAATACCGGCTTTTGCCCGCTTTAAAAACAGATCGAAGCCGGTTTGTCTATATGCCCAAAGATAGCACGCCCACATAAAAGCCTGAAAATTACCAGAATAACTAACATTATTCAAATTGGAATAGTATTGCCATCCGTTTTTTAATAAAGAATCTTGGTCAATGCGGTCTGGCTGAAATCCTGACCGCCCAGTAACCCGAAGATTCGCTAATAGACCTTTCAATAGTCGATCGTTGTATCTAGTAGTATTCTGAGTTGCCCCCGTAAGCATAATTCCTAACATATTTCGGGCTTGGTCATCGCCGTAATAAACATCATAACAATTAATTGTACCGGGCCCGCAATATTGAGGTACATCTGTCCAACCTAATAGACCATAAGCTGGATGATTCGGATTGGCACGGTCTCCCAATGATATCATTGAGCGAAAATAAAGCCAATCACCTATATTTCCACCTACTTTCTGATAAATAGAGTTTTGTAATGCGATACCCGCCACAGACATAGCCCCCGCGGTTTCCCCGTTACAATCACCTCTATTCCACCATCGTACTGGTTGAGTCCCATCAGCAAATATTCTGGCATCAAAACCTTCCATTACTCCAAAAGTTCCATCGCCTTTAGGAGTATTCAATTCGGGTTTTAATCCTATACGATGACCATAAGGCCAATTTTGAGTAAGATCTGGATTTGTCGTGGTAAGCTCAGGTGCGTTTGCTGGTTGATTATATTTTGCCAGCATAGAGGGACTCAAAATCATCTTAGAATTGAAATACCATTCAATCCCACGTTTTAAAGCCTGTTGTTCAACATCTTCAGGTAGTTGCTCATCAATACTAAAACTAGGCCGTACACTGGGTGTCCATTTCAAGTCAAGTGCACTTTCATTCGGCTGAAGCCATGCTAAAATATTTTTCCATATCGATTTCCATGCATCCACAGGAGCATAGCGAGCAGTAATAAACTGACTAAGTTTAGTGGTGGATACTAATAAATCTCCGTTACCATTTTGTTTAGACATTTCAAATAAAATAGGAAACGTCTCATTGGGTAACCCATATACGGCACTATCAAAACCTGCAACCCGCCCCATTACAATAAATGAATTGATGGCTCTAGTCGGCACAAAACGACAGCCATGAATAGCTAAAATACGTAGCTTTTGCAATTCAGGAGCAAACACATCCGAGGCTACGATCGCTCTTTCCCAATGTGTTCCACGAGGTATTCCGAGTCTCACTCCAGGCAAAAACGAAGGATATTCTACATATAATCGCAAGTTCTTTTCAGATGCCTTTACAAAAAGAGAAGAATCCATTATAGTGGTTTTCTCAGGATATCCATCGGCTAATATCATAACACCGGAACCTTCTTTTGCCTTGTTTATCGCCTTTTCCGGAGTATTATACCGGATACAACTTATCTTATTTTCTCTTAATATTAAGTAAAGATCATTGTTCTCTTTACAACTAAGAATAATATTCTTTTGTGCCTTTAATGTACCTGATTGAAAAGTAAATAATAAAATTGTTATAAAAATATAACATGATTTTTTTTTCAAATTTCTCTGAATCATCTCATTCAAATTTAAATAATACTTTTTAATTATTAGCGTTTATGTAGATTAGGGATCTATATTCCACTATATCTAATGAATTTCGTTGAACTTATAGTTTCTTAAAAGGGTCTCATCAGGTATCATTTGTTTTTGAATTTGTTCAAAACATTGAGCAACCTTACTGTCCTGCGTAAGACTCCAAAGATCTGTTTTTAAATATATCAAACTAAGCATTGTAGGTATCCATGCCTGTGTCCAACCCACTTCAATAGACCATGCGCCCCATCCCGAGTCGGCATTTGATCCCCAATATTCCCATTGTCGATAATCGAAAGCACGAAACCAACCGCCATCTAGCTCTTTATGCTTTTCGCTACGTACTTGAACACGAATAAAGAATTCCGCAAGTCGGTCCGCCATTCTTTTGTATTGTTCATCACCTGTTACAGCATAAGCTTCAATAAGCCCTAAAGATGCAAAATTACAGGTATATAATAGATCTGATACTTTATCCCCATTCTCTTGAATCAATGGAGCTTCATTTGTTCCATATGCAGCATTAGACGTAGGTGGAACCATATCGCCATGATCTAGTGCTCCTAATTCTTCCCTTATTGCCCCTGATCTATCTTGGCATTTTTCCATATCGGTTGCTATTTGTTTTAACCATGCACGATATTCAGGACGATCTTCAACCCGAATCAACCAAGATAAAGCCAAAAGCATTCTGCTTCGCTCTTGCTGAATTCCATTTGTCCATCTCCAGTCTTTAGGATATCCTTTCATCATCAGTTTTATTGCTTTACGGGTTTTTTCTAAAAGTGGTGTCCATTTGGTTTTATCATATAACCAAAGATAAGAAGCCCAAGTCCACGCTTCATAGTGGGGTTGCAATTGAATAATATCTCTATTCCAATAGTACTCCCAACCTTTACGAAGCACATCTGGATTTTCTAAACGGCAACCTCTAAATCCATTTTTGCCCGTTGTTCTGAAATTTCCCAAGATATTTTCAATTAAGACTTTGTCCCACTTGTCTGTGTGCAGTATTCCTGATGTTCCCATACAACCGAGAATTACCTTTACATCATTATCTTGATAGAGAGCTTGGTCATTACCCGGAGCCCAATTTATAAGTCCATAATTAGCTTTTTTCGGATCTTTTTGAAATAAACCAGAATTGAAATAAACCCAATCTAACAAATTTTCAGCAATTGCCTTGCTCCGTTTATCTCCATCTATTTTCCATTTGAGTGCAAATGCTAACGAGCTTTCGCCATTCGCATCACTTCTAAGCCACCATCGCCCCGGTTGACTTCCATTTAAATAAACCTGCGAAGCGATTCCTTCTAGAACACCGAACTTGCCATCTCCAACTACAGACTTGGGTATTGGTACTGCACTATTCACAGAAGGGATTGTTTTATGCATATTTGAATCATTTAACCTCCATAACTGTTTATATTCGTTCCAACCTTGTTCACTTAGCAGCATCTTTGCATTCGTATACCAATCAATCCCTCGTTGAATAGCTAAATGTGCTACATTTACTGGCAGCTTTTCTTCACGGGTAAAAGAAGGACGAACGGTAGGAGTCCAATCTAAATGACGTTTTTGCGATTCATCACCTTCGACCCAATGTAAAATATACGTCCATAATGCCTGCATAGCATCTTTTGGAGCATAACGTGCTGTTATAAAATGACTCAACTTTGTAGTCGATATCAACAAACCATTTTCGCTTTGCTCGAATAGAATAGCACTGGCATTTGCATCTTGATCTAGTCCATATACGGCTCGGTCGAACCCCACAACTTTGCCTACCGCGAGAAGTGGATTTTCAACCTTAACTGAAATAAATTTACAATCATGCAAAACCAATATTTGCATCTTTAATAAATTTTCAATAGCGTTTGTAGTTACCACAACTCGTTCTAATAATGTAGAACGACATTCTCCTATTGCCAGTTCTGGAATACATGATGGATATTCGATATAAACTCTAAGTTTCTTTCTTCTGGATTTTTCATACAGGAGTGTATCCATTTTGGTAGTATTTGCAGGATAGTCATCGGCTAAAATCAATACGCCACTTCCCTCTTTTGCTTTGGATATCGCCTCTTGAGGCGTGTCATACCGAACACACCCTACGTTGTTATTCTTTAACGTCCTATATAGGTCATTATCCTTTTTGCAACTTATAATGATATTACTATGGCTTTTCGAAAATCCCGTTTGAAAAGCAAATAGTAGTAATATCATAAGTACGAAATACGAAGTGATACTTATATCTTTATGTTTCATTATTATTATCATTTATTTTTTATCATTCGCAATTTTATCATAAATCATTTTTCATACACATATATTAAATAAAAAATTATAATTATGTGTCATATATCCTATAATGATTTTTATAGTAAAACAAATCGGACGAGGTATGTAATTATTAAATTTTAGGAAAAACATCCAGACGAAACAAGTTGTAGAACCAAGTTTAAAGAGTATCTCGATAATAATGGTATTGTTTGTTCCCATTGCGAAGGTACAAGCCACTAATAGAAACAAGACAAAGCATGCTACAAACACGAAAAGAGTCAGAGTTTAGAAGCAATTACAGTAATGCATGGCTTACATTTGCCATTCCACTATTGGTTTATAGCCATTCACTTATTGATAAATATAAGGAACCGTTTCTCTGCCGCAAGACTCCAACATCAATTCGGACATAAGTGTTACAAACCAATATGTTTATCACTATGGATTTGTTTACGACACAAGAAATTACTAATTCCATTATTTATTAAAAAAACTGCTATCTACTGTTTATTGGCAGACAGCAGTTTTTTAACATTTTCACTAAATAATTACTGTTTAATATCCCGGATTTTGTTTTAAATTTTTATTTAATACTAACTGGTCTATTGGTAAGGGGTACAAATAATTTTTAGTCGGGTCAAACCCTAATTTATTTTCTCCTCTTTTGTCAAAATAAGGTGATATATAACCAGCAGCATTTTTCTTAGTTTTTGATACTTCATCTACATTGTAGGAGGGTGAAAATGGTTTATTCCTCCATTGTTCAATTTTTGAACCTAACTTTGGTACCTGTAACAAATCGGTGGCGGCCCAACGGAATAGGTCATCTGTTCGGAAGCCTTCAAATGCCAATTCGACTCTTCTTTCCCTACGAATTTCGTTAAGAAGCGGAGAGAGTGTAGGAAAATCCCATTGGGGATCAATAAAACCAACACCATTTACTCCAACCAAAGAAAGTTTTGTAACACCAGCTCTATTACGTAATTCATTAATCGTTTTATCCAATACTTCTTGTGTACAGGTACCTAATTCGGCATTTGCTTCAGCTGCTATAAGCAATGCCTCAGCATATCTGAACACAGGAACTCCATTACTTGTACTATTACCGGATTCATCTTCATTCGTAATAAATGGACTTAGCCATTTATATATCTGATAGCCGGTCGTGTTAGGCCAAGGAGTTAATGTTAATAGCGGTAATTGAAATTTATCTGTAACACCTTTAAATATTTTGATAGGCATTCCAGGTGTTAGTACTGTCATCTTTAAGCGAGGATCACGGTCTGTTGAAACTGCGACTAAAGAATCATCTCCTTTATAGAGAGGACTTAAAGCAATGGGCAAGCCATCTTTACATAAGTAAGAATCAACTAATGACTTAGAAATGCCATGTCCATCAGGACCTCCGGTGGTCCTGATTTGTTGGCCCCAGTAAGTCATATTCAGAGAATAACTGTATTCTTTTGCTAACAATACTTCAGGATTATTTTTAATTTCTGAGCTTGGACTTGAGAATAAACGCCAATAGCTAAAGCCTGCCGGTAATGCAGGGTCTGCATAATCAGTATATACTCTATATCTATGACTTTCTATAATAGCTTCTGCTGCTGCTTTCGCTTGAGTAAAGAAACGCTTAACATCTCTGCCATCGCCTTTAAATACATCATTAGCATGATATTTTTCCCATGTACCTTCGTATAATGCAACTCTTGCTTTGAAAAGTAATGCGACATCCTTATGCAAACGACCTTGATCTGTCTGTACTTTTAAAGGAAGCATTGCAATTGACTTATCTAAAATGTTAAGTATTGAATCTGCAATTATCGAACGTGAAATACGTTCGCCCATCAATTCTGGAGAGTTAACATCCAAAGTTTTTGTGAGCCATGGTAATGCTCCAAAATTTTTCATCATACTAAAATAGTACCATGCTTTCCAAAATAATACCTCACCAGCATATTTACGTTTTACCTCTAATGGCTCCTTAGATTTTTCATAATTTTCAAGGAAAAAATTGACACTACGAATACCGCTAAAATCCCAGCCACCACCAGATCCAGGGACTGTTTGAGTGCCTGATGTCAATCCATTCCAGCCATAATTTGCAGGCACATCATTATCTGAAGCCGCATCGGATTCCCATGCCCACGCTGATAAATATCCAGGTAATATAGTATAATATTGGTTACTATACATTTCCATCTCTGTTTTTGAAAAGGTCAAACCTTTATCAGTTATACTATCTTTTGGCTGAATATCTAAAAGTTTTTCGCAAGATAGCATAACTACCAATATAGCCATTAAGCTAATCATGAATATTCCTTTTTTCATAATAGATTTTTTTTACTTATTATTACAAATCAATATTTACACCAGCTGTGAAAGTTCGGAAGATAGGATAAGTCTTCCCACTACCCCAACTTCCTCCAATTCTTTCAGGATCAAAGTTCTCATCTATAGGTGATATATAGAAAAGATTTTCTCCACTAACATATACTCTTACTTTTTTCAATTTTATATAATTAAGAATGTTCTGTGGAAGTGTATAACCTATTTGAATATTTTTCAAACGTGCATACGCTGCATTTTGTAAAAATCTTGTTTGAACTAATTGGTTCTTTTGTGTTTCTGAAGAAGCGTAAGGTCGTGCGAAATATGCACCGGTATTGGTTGGAGTCCAATAATTAGTTGTTGTCTGATATACTTGTTGTGTCCAACTTCCCGTAATACCAAAGAAAGGTATATCACCTAACCAATAATCTCTTTTTAGTATACCTTGCCAAAACATACTAAAGTCAAATCCTTTCCAATTGCAACCATAAATTAAGCCAAATGCATATCTTGGAGTACTATTACCAATCACTTTTCTATCTCCAGGATTTTTCAATGTACCATCTCCACTAGAAATTTTACCATCTTTATTTAAGTCTTTATATTCAATATCACCCTTTTTCCATGGATTGTTATTAATGTAGGTTCTTTGATCTGCCATTTTAGCTAATTGTTCATCTGTCTGAATAATTCCTACAGTTTCATACCCCCATATTTCGCCTAATTTCTGTCCTTCATAATAAGTAGAAAGAAGTTTATTTGGATTATTATATTTAGTAATTTCAGTACTATAGTCAGACAAATTAAATTGAATATTATATTGAAAATCATCACCAATTCTATCGGTCCAACCGATAGTTGCTTCAAACCCTCGTGTTACCATATCGGCATTGTTTGTTTGAGGTACTGCTACACCTAATACTGACGGTAATGCATTTGCAGGACCAATCATATCTATAGTTTTACGGTTGTACCAGTCAAAACTGAAACTTAAACGATTATTCAAGGCAGCAACATCCAAACCGAAATCAAGAGTTTTTGCAGTTGCCCATGTCAGATTATTGCTAACCAACCCGGGTGCACCAATATAATAAGGCGTGTCACCGTTTATTATCCAGCCCAAATTAGCATTAATAGGTACTTTAGAAAAGAAGAGGTAATTATCAACCTGCTGGTTACCCAATAAACCGTATGAAGCTCTTAACTTCAAAGTGCTTATCTGTTTAAATTCAAAGAAATTTTCCTTAGCAATATTCCATCCACCTGATACTGATGGAAAGAATCCCCATCTTTTTCCTTTTGGAAATTTTGAAGTACCATCATATCTTGCATTTACTTCAAATAAATATCTTTCCTTGTAATTATAATTCAGACGACCGAAACAGCCCATATTCATCCATTCGTCTGTTCCATCCCATGTGTTCTTTTTTCCAGTACCTGTATTTAATGAAGGTATTTCGTCAGATATCAAATTCGGCACATAGCCACCCACACTGGAATCATAATAATTCTCTATCTGCCCACCCAAAAGAGCTGTTATGGAGTGTTCACCAAATTGTTTATCATAAGAAGAAAACACTTCTAAACTTTTATAATCTTTTGCTTCATAAGATTTAGTTACTGAACTATTACTGTATATTTCATATGGTGTATTATCAACATTCCATGCATATAATTTTGCCTCGTGTGCACTACCGTTTTCCAATTGTTTATCGTAAGAGTATCTTGAATTGATTTTCCATCCGGGAATCGGTTCAATTACTACTTCACCTACAAGCTTTATTTCATCATCTTGGGTTTTGCGTCTTGCACCTTCAAAATATTGTTTTTGCGATGTCCACATTGGATTTCCATTAGGGTCATAAAACGCCCACTGCGGCTGACGTGTATAAGCAGTATGAAAATAGTTACCCATACTATTTGAATATTCATAAGGTTCATTAGTTATTCCACTGTTATACATAGTTTGAAATCTAAACTTTAACCACTTGTTTAGCTCTGTATTAACATTACCCAAAATGTTATAACGCTGATAAACATCCTGACCAAAAGCAAAGACACCATTTTGGTCTAAATACCCTGCTGAAAACCGATAATCAGTTGTTCCTGAACCACCACTTACAGCTATATCGTGTTTTTGGCTTAGCATTCTGTCCTTGTAGTATACTTTCATGTAATTTATATTATCATTACCCAAAGCATAGCTCCATTTAGACGGATCGGTAGGATCAGGAACTGTCGTAGGTATACTTCCAGGGTTATCTAGGTATTTTTTTATTCGCTCAATCTGTTCCGCTCCGAAATAATCTGCTATACCAGCATTACGTGAAGCATCATTCATAACCTCTGCGTACTTCAAAGAATTTACTACTTTCGGAAAAACTGTTATCGAATTACTTGATAAAGAGCTATTTATTGACACTGTTGTTTTACGAGCTGAGCCTTTTTTTGTAGTAATCAGCATAACACCAAAAGTAGCTCGCGCGCCATATATAGCAGCGGAAGCAGCATCTTTTAATACTGAAATATTTTCAATATCATTGGGGTTAATTTGGTTTATATCTCCCTGAACACCATCAATAAGCACAAGTGGACCACCACCATTAATACTGCCTTGACCACGTATTTGATAACTTGCACCCTGTCCAATTTTTCCCGGATCACCTGGGTTTGTGACGATATTTAAGTTAGCTATAGTCCCCTGTAAGCCCTGTCCTGCATTTTGCATGGCTCTATTTGCTAATACTTTACTTGTAACTTGCCCAACAGCACCTGTCAAATTGGATTTTTTCTGTGTGCCATAACCAACTACAACAACTTCATCAAGTGTTTTAACACTTTCTACAAGCTTGATTGTTAACTGACTATTATTGCCAACTGCAATCTCCTGCCTTTCATATCCGACATATGAAACTATAAGAATAGGACTAGGATTTGAACTTGCTAAACTGAATCTTCCTTGTATATCTGTTACCGTTCCCTTTGAGGTTCCTTTGATAAAAATAGTTACGCCAGGAAGAGATTCGCCTGTGGCTGCATTAGTCACGACGCCTGTTATTTTTTGCTGCTGCAAAAGATTCCCATTTTCAATTCCTGAAGTCGTTTTTAAAGAATTTGCTGAAAGAAGAATAATCCTGTCAATTACCTTAAAATTAATATTTGTTCCTTTTAATAAATTAACGAGAACATTGTCAATCTTTTCATTTTTCACATTAATAGACACCTTATTCATGATTAACTGATCAAGGTTGGCATCGTAAGCAAACTCAAACTCCGTTTGTTCTTTAATTGCTTTAATTACATTGCTCAAATGAACATTATGAAGCTCTAAGTTAACTCTTACGTTCTGGGCATAAGAATCACTGGCTTTAACGGTATAAATTGAACAGAGAAGAATAAAAATGTAAATTTTTGCCATAATCAATGCTCTTCTTAGAAATTGTTTATCAAAAGCAATAGCTTTTGTAATTGTTTTTTTCATACATTTGATTGATTTAATTAATAATACTTCACTTCATTTTTTAATTGAATCGGCTTAGATCGGAGAAATGCTGGTAACAGTTCTCCGATTTTTTTTTGATTTTCATGGACTCATAACATAATTTTTTAGTTTATAATTGATTATTCTCACCCCTTATTTCAAATTAATATAAATTGTATTGTCATATTTTTTATACTTGATTGGTGTTACAAATTTGAGCATCTCCAACACTTGATCAATAGATTGATTTTTGCGAAAAACAAAATTGTACTTATTATCAATCTTTCGTCCTTTATTGATGATAATATTCACTTGATAAAGCTCCTGTAATTTATTTGTTATTTCGTTGATACTTGCCTTTTCAAACATAATGAGTCCTGAACGCCATGAAGTGTATAATTTGGCATTTACCCGATCTATTTCAATATTTCCGGTTTGATTGTTATATGTTGCCATTTGATCCGGATGTAAAATAGCTAAATCTTTTCCATTCGAACTTTGAACGGCTACACAACCTGTTACTAATGTTGTTTCTATGGTTCTATCATAAGTATCAGTATTAATATTAAAGGAGGTTCCGTAAACTTTAACTCGCAGAGAATCAACATTAACAATAAATGGATGAAGAGAATCGGTTTTTACTTCAAAAAATGCTTCACCAGTAAGCTTAACGTTACGTTCTGTTTTACTAAAGGAGGCAGGATATTGAAAGGAACTACCATTATTCAACCATACTTTAGTACCATCGGGTAGTGTAACAACTTTTACAGGACTGCTTTTGGCAACATTTAAAGTATATAATTCAGTGGATTGCTCAACGTTTTTATCCATTCTCAACCAAAAAAGAAATGAAATTCCAAAAAGGAATACAACTAAAGCTGCATATTTAGTAACCCTTAAGATAAATTGACGTTTTTGTTTGTTTTGACTACTCTCTATTTGTTCATTAAACTTTTCAAGGGCACTATTAAGTTGAAGTGGTTGAGAATAGTGATTTATCTTTTTTAAATTATATAGTTTTTTTATGGTCAGAAAATGTTCTTTATTTTCATCGGACAATAAAAGCCACTCTAAAAGGCACTTTACCTCTTCAGTAGTGCATTTATTCTCTATGTATTTAATAATAAACTCTTCATTAAAACTTAGCATACTTCTCCTTTTTAGTATGCTATAAAGACAACTGAAAAGATAAAAATACCTAAAGGAATTTTTAAATCTTTACTAACTCAATAAAAGAACCACTAAAACTCTTCTAGAGCAATCTTTACAATGGAAAGATAATTGAAAAAACATGTGCATGCTTCGCTAGCTTTTTACGAAGTACCTTCAAGGCATTATAAACATGATTTTCAACAGTACTTACTGAAATTCCCAACACCTCACTTATCTCTTTATTTTTCAGATCGTACAAATAACTGAGCATAAAAACCTCCCTACATTTTTCAGGTAACGAATCTATTGCTGCCTTTATATCGGCCGCTAACTCTTGCATATATAATCTTCGAATTGATTCATTCTTTTCAGGATCAAAAAGTTGAGTTTCCAATTCGTGCAAATGCTCTTCAATGAGCTGATGATGGTAATTTCTGGTTTTAAACTGTTTTAAATGATTTAAACAACGTTGGTAAACCGCTTTAAATAGGTAAGCATCTAAAGAAGTATGTATTTCAAGAAAATCAGATTTTTCCCAAAGGTAAAGAAATAGATCCTGCACAACATCTTTCGCTACTTCATCTTCAAGAAAGAGGCAGGCATATGCAGTAAGTCGAGGATAAAATTGTCGAAAGAAACAGTCGAAAGCCTTCCGATCTTCTTTATCAGGTAATGATATGAATGTCGTATTATTTTCTTTCATCCGTCTATTTCTTTGATCGCAAACTTACATAATAATTTCTTTTATACACGCACCGGATAAAAATTACAATATCAATCCGGAAAAAATCGGAATTTTTTATTATTATTACAACAGCGCCGCAGAAAAATGGTGTGTATCCGGTAATGGTGATTTAAACAAGGATTTGATGATGAATAATCCCAACATGGCGCATAATCACCTTCGCACGAAATAAGTGCTGATTTTGTGAATCTGTACACATTTTCTGCACATAAAACGTGATATTTATTGTTTTCTCAGAAAAAGAATTATTTCTTTGCACGAAATAAGTTTAGCAAATCTATATCGCTTCTATCACTGAACCTATCCGTACAAACTGACCCAAAAGCAAGAAAAAGAAAATTGATTTAAGACAAGCTATCATTCCGACCGAAAGATCTGTTTAATACAAGTATTTCTTCTACAACTATTTCTTCCAAATAATTGTGATACCACCCATTATAGTAACTACGAAATAAATTATCGCATAGTCTATTATTGTAAGATGTCGCTTAGCAAATAATGGTATTTTTACAGAATAGATGCTCTATCATCAAAAAAGATATAATAACCTTAATAATTTCCGGTAAGATATTGTGCTTTTTTTGATTAACTTACGTCTTTATCTCTAAAGGTAATTCTTCAACAAGTATGGCAATTCAAAAAAATGTTTTTTCAGGAGCATTAAACAACTTTCGGTCCGATTCAATATTAAATCAGCTGATCCGAATGGCCTTACCTGTTATCGCCTCGTCATTTATGTCGATGGCTTATAATTTTATAAATATCATTTTTGTTGGTAAACTTGGAAGTGGAGCGGTTGCTGCTGTTGGATCTGCCGGATTTTACATGAACCTGAGCTGGGGATTTTCATCGCTTCTTACGGTAGGAGCAGGAATAAAAATATCACATGCCATCGGAGAAGGAAATACATTACTGTCTAAAAGCTATGTGCGGAGTGGAATTCTGGCAGTAATACTCCTTGCTGTAGTTTACTATTTTCTAATGGCCATTTCCAGAGATTACCTAATCGGGTTAATTAAACTTAACAATATTGCAATTGAACAAGCGGCAACCAGCTATCTGCTTATCGTGGGGGTGAGTATTCTTTTCTCATTTCAAAACCTGTTCTTCACCAGTACTTTTATAGGTTATGGTGATACTAAATCACCTTTTCGTATTAACTCAACTGCTCTGGCGCTCAATATTCTATTGGATTACATTCTAATCTTTCCGGTTGGTTTAGGAATTAATGGAGCAGCCATTGCCACCATACTGTCACAAGCGACGGCTACTTTACTATTTTATATCAAGCTAAATCGAACTCCGGAGTTGAAGCCGATCGGCGTTACTTACCGAAGCTCACATCTCAAGCAGATTATGAAGCTGGGGATTAGTCCTACACTTCAAAGGGTTTCGTTTACCGTTATTGCCATCATGATGGCCCGTATTATCAGTAACTGGGGTGCGACTGCCATAGCTGTTCAAAAGGTAGGGGTACAGATTGAAGCGATATCATACATGACAGCAGGAGGCTTTTTGACAGCCTTATCAACAATCTCCGGACAAGCGTATGGAGCTAAAAACTACCAGAGACAATGGATGGCTTTCCGTTCAGGTATGTTGCTGGCCCTTGTGATTGGTATTATAACTTCTTCCATATTAATTACTTTTCCCGGCCCCCTGTTTTCCATCTTTATCAATGATGCGAAAAGCATTGCAATGGGCCGAGAATATCTGATCATCCTTGGATACTCACAACTTTTTATGTGTATGGAACTAATGGCTACAGGAGCTTTCTTCGGTTGGGGCCGAACTAATATCCCTGCCATTACAGGAATAGTTCTGACAGTAATCAGGGTTCCCATGGCGCTCTTGTTTATCAATTATTGGAAGAACGATCTTTCATCGGTATGGTGGAGCATCAGTATCAGCAGTATGGCAAAAGGCATAATACTTGTATCGTTATATATTATTCTCTTTAAATTATTTATTAAAAGAAAAACAGAACATTAAGTCATGACAAATGATATCTTTCAATCCGCAGTAGATTTATTAAAAGGAAACAGCTGGCTCGACGCCTTGTTTGGCATCGAAAAAGAGAATATCCGGGTGGATAAAACAGGAAGACTGGCTCAGACACCTCATCCCAAAGTATTTGGTAATAAGCTGAAACATCCCTACATCACAACTGATTTTTCGGAAAGTCAAATAGAAATGATCACGCCTCCACTACCCGATATCAAGCAATCAATAGGTTTTCTGGAAACCATTCACGATATCGTTAGCTTGGAACTGATCGATGAATACCTGTGGCCGCAAAGCATTCCGCCGATATTGCCTGATAATGATGGCAATATTCCCATTGCTCAATACGACGAAGATGGCAAAAAAGATCAGCAATACCGTGAATATCTCGCTCAAAAATACGGTCCGAAAAATCAATTATTCTCAGGCATTCATTTCAACATCTCGTATAGTGACAGGTTATTGGAACTGCTCTATCGTAAAATAAATCCATCGTTATCATTTGACGAATTCAAAGATGAGGCTTATCTGAAGACCGTTCGGCAGTTAATGCGAATGAGGTGGTTATATATTTTGCTATACGGAAATAGTCCGGTGGTCGATTCCTCTATGGAACTTCAGTGTAAACTGCCGCCCTATACTATAGATAAAAACATAATTGCACTTTCCATCCGGAATAGCTGCTATGGCTATCATAATATCGGGGACCTATATCCGGATTATAGTTCTGTGAAAAACTTCAAGAGCAGTCTGGCTCAAATGGTGAAAGAAAAGAAGCTGGCTGCTCCAAAAGAATTGTATTCTTCAGTACGGCCAAAGTTTGTAAAAAGCGTCGATCATATTTCATACATCGAATTACGGTTTATCGATATCGATCCATTGACCAAGGCGGGAATTACCGAAGAAGCATTATCTTTTTTACATGCATTGGCCCTGTATGGATTATTAAGTGAAGAACCGGATAATTTTGAGGCTACCGATCAGGCACTAGCCAATAAATATCACAGAGGTGTAGCTTTGTACGGACTCAATACATCCCCTTGCCTGTTTACCGAAAATAGTGACCAGTTGAATATCTGGGAAAAGGCAAAGACCGTGGTTCAGGAAATAATGAAATTATTTGAAAAGCTGGAAATCAACAAAGAAGAATATACTGCATCGTTGCTGAATGCATTGGAATTAATTAGGAACCCCAAAGAACGTAACGTTTACAAGCTTCTCGAAGGAATTTTGAAAATGGGCTATATCCCCTATCATCTGGAAAAAGCGCATCAATATCTTACGTTAAGTCAGCAAAAGAATTATAATTTCATTGGGCTGGAAGATATGGAACTATCCACTCAATTATTGTTGCGGGAAGCAGTAAGACGGGGTGTTTCATTCGAAGTTATGGATAGAAAAGAGAATTTCATAAGGCTGGAAAAGAATGAGAACCTACAATACGTGAAACAGGCAACCAAAACCTCACTTGACAATTATGCCAGTATACTGGCTATGGAAAACAAACTGGTAACTAAGAAGATTCTCAAAGAGCACGGGTTAAGGGTTCCGGAGGGGGACAACTATACCCGTGCAGATATGGCAAAAGCCGATTTTATTTTATTTCAGGGAAAGCCGGTTGTGATAAAACCGAACCAAACTAACTTCGGCACAGGCATCACCATCCTCAAAGAAAATAAGGATGAAGCTACTTTCTATCGAGCCATCGATATTGCTTTTGAACACGATTCGACCATTCTCATCGAGGAGTTTATAGAAGGTAAAGAGTTCCGTGTTTTTGTAATCAATGATGAGGTGGCAGGTATACTACATCGTGTACCGGCCAATGTTACAGGGGATGGTTTAAAATCAATCCGTGAGTTGGTAGAAATCAAGAATCAAGATCCCTTACGGGGGAAAGGTTACCATACCCCATTGGAAAAAATTCAACTGGGTGAAGCTGAAGCTATGTTTTTAGAAGCACAACATAAGAATTTCGATAGCGTCCCCGCTCCTATGGAAACTGTATATCTACGTGAAAATTCAAACATCAGTACAGGTGGAGACAGCATTGACTTTACAGATGACATCCCTGATTCACATAAACAAATTGCGGTAGAGGCTGCGAAAGCGTTGAATGTGAAAATAACAGGACTTGACATGATCATCCCAGATCCGGCCAAGGATGCTTCACATGGCAATTACGCAATCATTGAACTGAATTTTAATCCGGCTATTCATATACATTGTCATCCGTTTAAAGGAAAGAACCGGAAATTGAATGAGAAGTTACTGGACGCTTTGGGATATAAAATCACCGGATATTAGTATACGATGAATAGAAAGCACCTGCTCGATCAAAGATGTTTTGCCGTCATTTATGATTGCGAAATCCGAAAGGAGAACTTTTCTGGAATCGGACCATTGATTAGCCATGCGGTTTAAGACATCTCTTTCCGAGACATTATCACGATTCATCACTCGTTCTAATTTAATCTTTTCGGGAGCGGTCACCATGATCGTTTTATCAAACATCGTATTTAAACCTGATTCGAAGAGGATAGCGGATTCCTGAATAACATAAGGTTCAACGGAATGGGTATTGCACCAATCTATAAAATCAGCTTTTACCCTTGGATGGATAATAGCGTTAAGTTGTTGAAGTCTGTCGGGATCTTTAAATACGATGGCGGCTAATGCTTTTCGATTTATGAGGCCGTCAATATCTAAAACACCGAAGCCAAACGTAGTCTTGATTTCATGAATAACTTCGGGATACTGGCTGATTGCACGACCACGAAGATCGGCATTATATACCGGGATCCCTATTATCTCAAATAAGCGGGTAACGGTTGTTTTTCCGCTTCCGATATTTCCTGTCAAACCAACTTTTATCATTTGCTAGCGTAATACAAGGTATTCGACTTTCGCAGGCGTCACTTTTATATTCTTCACAAAAGAAGGAAAAGCGGTCACATCCAGATGAAGCATGTCATCACTACCCGAAGCTGAAGCAGTAACAGTAAACATTCGCGATTCCAGCTTGGCATAATCTTTCATTGGCACGATGCATGAGACAACCGCCTTATCAGGATAAGTGGATATTTTCTGGTTTGCAAGATTTTCAGCGAGTGATATCGGTACATCAATACTGGCTTCGGTAAACTTCAGTACGGGAACAGTAACCACTACATGAGAAGGAACGAAATACATCTTTCTATAATCCTTTCCAACCACCAAATTAACAAGTCGAGTCTCGGTATCATCAATATTATGCAACTTTAATGAGGCCGTATTGACACTTTTTATCGAATCGACAACATCTTTTGTTCCATATACAACTATCTGCGCAGGATTTACCTGCAAGGGTTCAAACTGAAGATATTGGGGTCTAAAAGTAAAATCGGTAAAAATTCTTACCGGAATCGTTTTATGATATAACTTATTAAGTTTAACATTGATTTGCTCCGGATGAATAGAATGCACCTCATTAGAGAAACCCAATGCGGCAGAATATTTACGAACGATCGTAATTAACGATTGATTATACGAAATTTCTTCAGCGTGACTTTTCGGGAAGGCACTTTTGCTAAAATCGACCATTATCGGCATTGGGTTTTCAAAATACCGTAATACGAACAGCTTATAGCCCTGTGCCTTTAAAGATATCTGAATTGTTGTATCGGAAACACTAGTGATGATCCGACCGGCAGGTGGATTCACGGCCGTTAAGGGAATCTTAAAAGAAATCGTATATTCATTCGACAACTTTATCATTATCCATAATGATAACGATATGATAAAGCTGATAATAAAAACAAAAAACTGATACCGTAAACGGGCAGTTACCATCGTATGAGGAGGTCTTTCCCTATTTACGCTATCAGCTTTCACTATTTGATTTTTTTAGGTCGTAGACTAATTAGTTTGCAGGTTGTGTAATTTGATCAGCAACACTTGTTGCAACTGCACTCTTTTCGATACGAAGACGATTTTGTCCTTCAACTTCAATAGTAAAGGTAGTTTCCTGAACTTCTACAATCTTACCATGAATACCACCGATAGTGATAATTTTATCGCCTTTCTTTATTGCTTCTCTAAATTTCTTCTGGTCTTTAGAGCGTTTTACCTGTGGGCGAATAAAGAAAAGATAGAAGATTACAATAATTAAGAGAAGAAAAATCAGTGAGCTCCACTGGTTTCCCTGTTGTGCTCCTCCTGTTTGGGGAGACATCAAAAGAATGCTTAAAAGGTTCATTATTCTTATTGTTTTAGGATTTACAATTAATATTAATTTTCTTTTTGGTTTGAAGGTACCACCTTGGCTTTAAAACGTAATATAACAGATGGGGGATTCGTATTCATATTAACAGTAACCGATTTTTGTTGGAAACCAACTCTATGCCAACTGTCAAAACTAACCGTAACATCACCCTGCCCATTCGGTTTTATGGTGTCTTTGGTATATTCACCTACCGTGCAACCACATGAAGAGGCTACACTCTTAATGACCAAAGGGCCTTTACCTAAATTGGTAAACTTATACGAGAAGGAGACCTTTTCACCCTCAACAACTTCACCAAAATCATGCATCTCAGATTCAAACCGAACTTGAGGAAGACCGCTCTCCACAACCGAAGTTGATTCCGTATTGCTATTTGCAACTCTTTGTTTACAAGAAAACACAAAAACAATCAGACATAAAATCAGAGAAAGCTTAAACGTTGTACGCATATTAAATCGAATTTCTGATACAAATTTAGAGAAATAACTAATCAGCCTATCAAAATTGTCTCCAAATCATTTAAATTTCGAATGATTAATACTTTTAAATCACCCAAAGATTTGAATTTAAACTTTTTATAGAGATTTAATGCTATCAGGTTGTTTCGATGTACCTCTAGTTTAATCTGTAGCCCCTCTTTTTTTGCATGTACAAGTGAATAACGGAGTAATTGATTGGCCAAACCAGCGCCTTGGTATGCTTTAGCGATTGCAAAATGATGGATATAAGTTCGCCTTCCGTCAGTTGATAACCAAGAGGTGCCGATAATTTTTCCTTCCGGCGCTAAAAGCAGGAAAAGCTTTCCGCCTAAAGATATTGTACGAAGAATGACGGTATCGTCATCTCCTCGTTCCACACCTCCAATTCCAACATCCATCCAAAGTTTATTGACTTCAAAATAGTCGGACGAAGTATATTCTCTGATTGAAAAAGATTCCATTGTTCAACAGCTACTCCATTAAACCTCTACCTGTTTTTTTGATTCGATCGGATTCTTTTAACTCGATGATTAGTCTATCGAGAATTCCATTCACAAAGATATTACTTTTGGGCGAGCTATATATTTTTGCCAGTTCAATGTATTCGTTTAATGTCACCTTTACCGGAATTGAAGGGAACTCCATTAATTCGGCAAGTGCTATTTTCAGCAAAATCATATCCATAATAGCAATACGCTCAACTTCCCAATTTTGAGCCTTCTCATCAATTAACTTTTCTAATTCGGCATTGTTAAAAACAGTTTTTCTAAAAAGGCGAACAACAAACTCTTTATCGCTATCAGGATCCAAGGCATCGCCTTCTTTATAAATAGAGGGCAATGAAGCATAATCATCCCAAGCGGCACGATATCCTTTTATAGTTTTATTCACCATAAAATTGGCTAACGCATAATCGTCGATCCAGTAAATACTCTTCTCCTCGTAAAGTTCCTGCAGGTTTTCGTTAGGAACAATTATCTCATTAAATATAGTAGAAATAATATCTTTGTCTTCCTTATACCCACATTCGGAAGAAACCATATACGCCTTGTAAGCTTCAGATTCACGGATAGTTTGATAGAATTTACGAATCAGTTCATTATTATCGACCCAAGATATCTTATACTGATTACGATATTTAATAAAATTGCGATTAGAAGCCACTTGATTCATGAAGAAATTATCAATAAACCGAGTGTTAGGATTCAGGTCTTCTGCTGAAGGAATGTGTTTTGCCTTAGCTTCTTCAGTCCTGACTTTAAAGAAGTTATCGATATCAACCAAAAGCGAGAGCTGATAAATATAGAGCTCGTGAATACGGTCGATGCTTTTTAAGAGTTGTCTTTCTGCCTGATCAATTCTCTCACCCTCACTCTGATGAAAAGCATAAACTGCTTGTAAAACTTTAATTCTAAATTGCCTTCTGGTCAGCATATCGTATGGAAATGAACAATAAGATTAAACAAAAAATAAGGCCACAAAGGTAGTATTTTTTACTATTAGTTAAGAATCCTTTCATAAAATACTGCTTTTAGATCAACAAAAATGATCTTATTTTCAATGACAGCAACAAATTATAGTTGCAAAAAGTTGCAAAGCGGCATAAAATTTTTACTTTTGTCATACAGATATATCTTGACTATTCTATAAATAGCGTAAAATCATAACAAACACCACAATCAATGGAAGAGCTTGGGAATAAAGGACGTAAAGAAGAGATTTTTTCCAGAACGGTAAGGGCCGGTAAGCGTACTTATTTTTTTGATGTAAAAATGAACGGATATGATGACCAGTATATCACCATTACAGAAAGCAAAAAAAAATTCAACGAAGAAACCGGAACTTTTTCTTACGATAAGCATAAACTTTTTCTCTACAAAGAAGATTTTGAAAAATTCGCAAACGGATTGAGTGATGTAATTGAATTCATCGAAACAGGAAATATTCCCCTTGCTAAAGAAGTCACTTGCGAACCTCAATCAGTAAATATTGATTTTGATGATCTTTCATTTAAGAAAGACCTTTAATACAAAACACCCGTTGTTAAAGGGAACCACCTTATAATGATGATTTTTATCTTTCGAATTATCAACAATCAGCCATTTTTTATACTGAACTATTATAGGTTAAGCCTAAAGTAGTACCTTTGTACAATGAAAATGAGAAAAGGATAAATTGACCCATTTTCAATAACATTCTAATAATCAATTAAAATCATGGCAAAGGTCATCGCGATCGCTAACCAAAAAGGTGGCGTGGGTAAAACCACTTCAGCAATTAATCTTGCAGCCTCACTCGCTGTATTAGAATATAAAACCCTACTTGTCGATGCCGATCCTCAAGCAAATGCTACATCAGGTGTTGGTTTTGACCCCAATAACATAAAAACCAGTATTTACGAGTGTATTATTGAAGATCTTGATCCTAAAAATATTATTCTAAAAACCGGAACTCCAAATCTTGAATTACTTCCTGCCCATATTGATCTTGTCGGCGCCGAAATTGAAATGATTGGGCTACCCAACAGAGAAAAAATGATGCGACGTGTGGTTAGTAAAGTAAAAGAGGATTATGATTTTATAATCATTGATTGTTCACCTTCGTTGGGGTTAATTACCGTTAATGCATTAACAGCAGCTAACTCTGTAATTGTACCTGTACAATGCGAGTATTTTGCACTTGAAGGACTTGGCAAATTGCTTAATACTATTAAGATTGTTCAATCTCGTTTAAATACGGAATTAGAAATAGAGGGCATTTTACTAACGATGTATGATGCAAGATTACGGCTTGCGAATCAGGTTGTTGAAGAGGTGAAGACCCATTTTCAACAAATGGTATTTGATACCATCATTAATAGAAATACAAAATTGGGTGAGGCTCCAAGTTTCGGCGAATCGATTATTATGCACGATGTTAATAGCACCGGAGCCATTAATTATCTGAATCTGGCTCGCGAAATACTCCAAAAAAACAACCTGACTAAAATAAAAGAATCTGATAAAAAAATTGAAGCCTGATGATGAATGCTAATAAGAAAAGAGCGCTGGGTCGTGGCTTGAGTGCCATTCTTGAAAGTCCTGAAACAGATATTACCTCTAAGGATATTTCCGGTGAATTTGTAGCCGGGGCTATAGCCAATATCCCGATTCATTTAATTGAGACCAATCCGTTTCAACCCCGTGATCAATTTGAGGAAGATGGCTTGAAAGAACTTTCCGCATCCATCAAAGAGCAAGGTATTATTCAACCTATAACCGTTCGAAAATTAGGTTATGATAAATACCAGCTTATCTCGGGAGAACGTCGTCTGCGTGCTTCCAAACTGGCAGGAATAGAAGAGATACCGGCTTATATCAGAATAGCCAATGACCAACAGATGTTGGAACTGGCGCTGGTAGAAAATATTCAACGCGAACAATTAAACTCGATTGAGGTTGCTATTAGTTTTCAGCGTTTGCTGGATGAATGCAATTTAACACAGGAACAGTTAAGTGATAAGGTAGGGAAAAACAGAACTACTATATCCAACTACATCCGTCTTCTGAAGTTAGCTCCTGAAGTTCAGGTAGCCATCCGCGATGCGAAAATCAGTATGGGACATGCCCGTGCATTGATCAGCATTGAAGATGCAGAAACCCAACTCGCGATCACTAAAAACATCATCAATAAAGATTTATCGGTTCGTGATGTTGAAGAGATTGTTAGAAATCTCAATAAACAATCGGGAAAAAAGGAAGTTAAACCGGTTGAATTACCTGAGCCATTAAAGAAGTCACGTAATTATCTGACATCAAAGTTCGGCACAAAAGTTGATCTAAATCGGAATGAAAAAGGTAAAGGTTCAATTGTCATTACATTTAAAAGCGATAACGATCTGAACAGGATATTAACTTTGCTGGGCGAAGGCAACGACTAAATCGAATGATTAAATTTTCAAGATATCACTTTCATACTTTAAGCGAAGTTATGTTTCTATACAAAACTTCGCTCATTATTTTGATTGGTCTTTCTCTTTCGCAAGCCACTTTCGGTCAACAGGTAAAAAAGACCGATAGTCTGAGCCTTTCAAAAAATACCGATAGCATTGCCCAAGTAAAAAAAGCTGATAGTATTGCTTTTCTAAAAAAAGCGAATGCTTTAAAAAAAGTTGTTGCCGATTCGGCATCCTTATTTCCAAAACACTCTCCACGAAAAGCGACCCTCTACTCTATGCTCTGTCCGGGACTTGGACAAATTTACAACCATAGATATTGGAAACTGCCGATTGTATATGCAGGTTACGGTACCATGGCATATTTTTTCCAAGCAAACCATGGAGAATATATAAAATTTAAAAACGCTTATAAATTTGTAACCGCAGGAAATACAGAAGGAAATAATGTTACACCCGTAAATGATTATGTCACCCGGTATCACTACAATTCTGATCTTTTAAAAAACGGACGGGACTATTATCGCAGGAATCTTGAGTTAACATATATTCTGACCGGCGTTTGGTATATTCTGGTTGCTGTTGATGCACAAGTTGATGCGCAATTTTTTGATTTCGATGTAAGTGACCAGATAACATTTAATGTTCAGCCTTATATTCAACCTCGCTCCAATCAGATTCCCGGAGTAGCCGGCCTTACTTTCTCCCTTTCATTTTAAAAGAGAATTAGTATATTTGTCGCTGATTATCAAAAAAAAATGAGAGTGCCAGACTCAAAGAATCTGCTCCTTCACAGGATGACTTATTTTAAGGCTACTCCCTCAAATCTAAATATCATAACAAATTAACAAATGAAGATCGCTATTATCGGATATGGAAAGATGGGACACGAAATTGAGCAGGTAGCGCTTGAACGTGGCCATCAAATTATTGTCACTATTGATAACGAAACCGAATGGAATGAACGGTTAGGTCTGTTTCAATCGGCTGATGTAGCCATCGAATTTTCTAATCCCTCCGTAGCGCTATCAAATATCTTGCGCACACTGGAAAATGGAATGCCTTTGGTTTGTGGGACTACCGGTTGGAATAAAGAACTTGCAAAAATCACAAAGACCTGTAACGATTTAAACGGAGCATTTTTTCATGCTTCAAATTACAGCATCGGCGTAAATCTCTTTATGGCTGTAAACCGTTATTTAGCCAAGTTAATGAATCATCACCAAGACTTTGATGTAATGATGGAGGAGACGCATCATATCTACAAAGCAGATGCACCAAGTGGAACAGCTATTACATTGGCCGAAGATATTTTAAAAAACAGTACACTAAAAAACAAATGGTCCATTAACCTCCCTGCAAAAAAAGAGGAGCTTTACATTCACCCCATCAGGGAAAGAAACGTTCCGGGAATACATACCGTGTGTTGGGAATCGGCAGTTGATGCTATTGAAATCAAACATACAGCCAAAGGACGAAGAGGATTTGCAATTGGTGCTGTAATCGCTGCCGAATGGTTACAAGGCAAAAAAGGAATTTTCACTATGACTGATTTACTGAATTTAAAATAATTCAAGAAGAGTTAACATTAACAATGATTAACATCTTCAATACAATAAGCTTAAATTTTTAACGTCTTTGAGATAATTATCCCAAACGAATTAACATAATCCAATGAGTTTAAATCTTATTTTGATCATCATTTTTCTATTTTTCCCTGTACTAGCGTGGAAAAATTTTGAAAATGCCGGGCTTCCGGGATGGAAGTCTGCAGTTCCTTTCTATAACTATTTCGTTTGGCTTCAGGTAATTGAGAAGCCGACTTGGTGGTATATTTTCTTAATTATACCGTTTTTCAATGCTTTCATGGTGATGCTGATGATAGTAGAGCTGGTGAAAACCTATGGAAAAAACGGTTTAGGAGAACAAGCTTTGGCGGTTGTGTTTCCATTTATAATGTTGCCATACTTAGGGTTTTCATCTGATGAAAAATTTATTCATTTAAGCGAACGCCCTAAGGTGATTAAAACACCGGTAAGAGAATGGGTGGATGCTATTATTTTTGCAGTCATTGCTGCTAGCATTATCCGTATGTTTATTTTCGAAATGTACACTATTCCAACCTCATCTATGGAAAAATCATTGTTGGTTGGAGACTTCCTTTTAGTCAGCAAAATATCATATGGTCCGAAAGTTCCTAATACGCCAATATCATTTCCCTTTGTTCACCATACGCTTCCGCTTACTGAAAACACAAAATCGTTTGTAGAATGGATTAAATTGCCTTATTACCGTTTTCCGGGGTTCCGTTCGGTTCATAGAGGTGATGTTGTGGTATTTAACTATCCTGATGGCGATACAGTTGCATTAAAAGCACAGGAAGACAGCTATTACAGACTTGTTCGCGAATACGGTTGGAAAACGGTGAATTCCCAACCCGAACAATTTGGCGAGATTGTCAGCCGTCCGGTTGATAAACGAGAAAACTATATTAAACGTTGTATTGCAATACCCGGAGACACTTTGTTAATTAAAGATCAGCAGGTTTATATCAATGGGAAACCACAAACCACTCCCGAGCACGCCCAATACACTTATAGAGTAAAAACAGACGGAAGCAGGTTTAATTCAAAGTTATTAAAAGAACTCGATATCACAGAGGATGTTTTACCCGATGTTCAGGATGGGATATTTCTTCTTACGTTAACAAAAAAGTCAGCCGATATCATTAAAAAACTCCCATTTGTTCATATGGTTCAAAAAGAGGTAGATTCCAGCGGATTAAACGGTAAAGACATATTCCCATACGATTCGACTTATAAATGGAACAGGGACTTCTTTGGTCCTATCTGGGTTCCCAAAGCCGGCGTCACGGTTTCTCTAACGCAAAAAAACATTGCACTCTACGAGAAGATTATACGCAACTATGAATGTAATTCTCTTCAGGTAAAAAACGGAAAGATTTTAATCAACGGAAAAGAGGCTAAAAAATATACGTTTAAGCTAAACTATTTCTGGATGATGGGAGATAATCGTCATAATTCAGCCGACTCACGTTACTGGGGATTTGTACCTCAGGATCATATTGTTGGTAAAGCATCCTATGTATGGCTATCTCTTGATAAAAATAAATCATTCCTCGATGGAAAAATTAGGTGGAGCAGAATGTTTAGAAGCGTAAAATAGTTTATATATTTGAGGCATCACTTTAAACCTAAAAAGTATGAATAAATTAATGATTGCTTTCACCGTGCTTTTAACAGCTATGGTGATTTCCATGCCTGTTGCAAAAGCACAAAAAGCTGCTTTTACAGGGACTGTTATTTATGATGTAACAGCTGATGGTGATATTCCGGAGCAGGCAAAGTCAATGATGCCTACCGAGATGAAATCAAAGTTTTCACCTGATAAACAATCGATGGTGATGAACTTTGGAATGATGGAGCAAAAGACGATCTATGATGTAGCTAAACAAGAAGCTAACATGATGATGAATGTAATGGGGCAAAAGCTTCTCATTAAAAACAATGTAGCGCAAATTAATGAGATGAGAAAAAAAGAAGGTGAATCGTTAGGTGTTAAATTCACTACTGAGACTGCCACTATTGCCGGTTTTTTATGTAAAAAAGCTGTTGTTTCGAAAAAAGGACAAGATGGATCAACCATCGATATTGATGTATATTATACGGACGATCTGGATGTTTCCAGATTTAAATTTTCAAACTCTTTTCCTGAAATTAATGGACTACCATTGGAATTCACCATGAAGAATGGGCCAATGTCGTTTAAACTGAAGGCACGTTCAGTTAAAAAAGAGAGCATTCCGGCATCAGAATTTGACATTGCAGCCGACTACAAACAGGTCACCATGGATGAACTCCGTGATATGTTCGGTGGTGGCGGTGGTGAACAATAAACCCACACCCTACTTATTAACAACCTCCCCTTAAAGGAGGTTGTTTTGTTTTATAAAAGTGTTAATATCTTTAGTCTGTTGGTAATAACATGTTAGTTATCGAATCCATAGAGAATTTGTTAACTTTGCAAGGCGAAACTTACATGTCGAATGATAAAAGCAAAAAGCAATACTACCCAACATAAGAACACGTTAAAAAACGAACTTGCCCAACCCAAGCCAACCGCTAAAAAGACAAAAAGCAAGGGTACATCAAGTCCCGTTTTTAAACTTGATTTTTTTAAAGGGGAAAAGTTCCAACGAATTGCAGGCCTTTTTTTTATCTTATTTGGGGCTTATATTGCACTTGCCATTGTCAGCTACCTGATTAATTATTTCACCTACACCACTGATGATGCTTTTATCAGTCAAATTAACATACAAAAAATATTTGTTGAATATCCGGAAGAGATCCATAACTGGATGGGGCGTGTCGGAGCCTTTCTGAGCGATCTACTGGTTAAACAATGGTTTGGCATCTCATCGATTCTTTTTAGTGTGATATTCTTATCTATAGGGCTTAAACTATTAAAAGTCAAAATACTCCCGCTCACTGCCACCTTTTGGTACTGCCTTTTCGGCCTTCTATGGACCGCTATCACCTTTGGATTTGTTTTTCAGTCGTTCTCTGAATTATTAATTCTGGGGGGAACCATTGGATACCAAACGACACTATGGATGCAAGGTGTTTTTGGAAAGCCCGGCTTGGGAATAATCCTCTTTTTCACACTGATAAGTTTTTTAGTTTTAGTCTATAATCTCAATCTGAGACTGATAAAGAAACGGAAAGAACGTAAGTCGATGGTAGTTGACGAAGAAACCGGCGAAATCATCAATTCAAATAACAATCGTAGAAGTACTGATCGGAAACTACGTGAAGATCGTTATAATACGGTGGAATATTCAGTCAAGGACCCCGAATTTAAAGAAGAGGAGGAAGAGGAGGATATTCCGGATGAAGATTATAAGCCACCGGTTTTAAAACGGAACACCTATCAAAAAAATCCGGAGGTAGAAATTGCCATTAACGACATTCCTTATATGCCGCAAGAACCTCCAAAAACAGATCGCTCACAAAAAGATAGAAAAGTAGAATTGACCATTGAAAATAATATAGTGGAACCTGCACCGCAAGAGCGTAAGGGACTGGATACTATAAAAGAGCGTTATGCTGTTGACGAGCCTTACGATCCGACCCTCGAGTTGGTAGATTATTGCTTTCCCACTATCGACCTGATGAATGATTATGGTGGTCGTAGTCAGGTGCAACGCGAAGAAATTGAAGCCAACAGCGGTCGTATTGTCGACACCCTTAGAAATTATTCGATTGAAATTGATAAAATCAAGGCTACGGTTGGGCCAGCAGTTACGCTCTATGAAATTATTCCGGCCCCCGGCGTCAGGATTTCCAAAATAAAGAATCTTGAAGATGATATTGCGCTGAGTCTTTCTGCATTAGGGATCAGAATCATTGCCCCTATCCCCGGAAAAGGGACCATCGGTATTGAGGTTCCGAACCAAAAACCGGATATCGTCTCCATGAAGTCGATTATAGAGTCAGAGGCTTTTCAAACCACGCATTACGAGTTACCTTTCGGGATGGGTAAAAATATCGCAAACGAGGCATTTATCGCCGACTTAGCCAAAATGCCCCATATTCTTATGGCGGGAGCTACCGGTCAGGGTAAATCCGTAGGATTAAACGCTATCATCACATCATTGCTGTATAAGAAACATCCTACAGAGCTCAAATTTGTGATGATTGACCCAAAGAAGGTAGAGCTAACACTCTTTTCAAAAATAGAGCGTCACTTTCTGGCCAAGCTTCCCGATTGCGAAGAGGCTATTATTACAGATACGCGTGTTGTTGTACGCACCCTCAACTCACTATGTATCGAAATGGATAATCGTTATGATTTAATGAAAGATGCGCAAGTAAGAAATATTAAAGAGTATAACGAAAAGTTTAAAAGCCGGAAATTAAATCCTTTACACGGTCATCGATTTTTACCCTATATCGTCGTGGTGATCGATGAGTTTGCCGACTTAATCATGACCGCCGGAAAAGAGGTAGAGATGCCTCTTACCCGTCTAGCTCAGCTGGCCCGTGCCATTGGTATTCATCTTATCATAGCGACACAACGACCCTCTGTTAATATCATTACAGGATCAATAAAAGCCAACTTCCCTGCCCGTATAGCCTTCAGAGTTATCTCTAAGATAGACTCACGTACAATCCTTGACTCATCAGGCGCTGATCAGCTAATCGGCAGAGGCGATATGCTATTATCAACAGGAAGCGACCTGATACGTCTGCAATGTGCATTTATCGACCTCCCGGAAATTGACAGGATAACATCGTTTATTGGCGAACAGCGTGCGCCAAAAGAATATTTACTACCGGAATACCTTGATGAAAACAGTGAACCCGTTTCAGATCTTGATCCTAACGATCGCGATGTTCTTTTTGAAGAGGCGGCCAAGATTATTGTTCAAACGCAACAAGGTTCAACGTCTTTATTGCAACGCAAATTGAAGTTAGGTTATAATCGTGCCGGTCGTATAATTGACCAACTTGAAGCCGCAGGTATAGTAGGTCCTTTCGAAGGTTCGAAAGCCCGTGAAGTAAAAGTTGCAGGTGAGATGGCTTTGGAACAATTTTTGAATGACCTATATTCAAGGGAAGGGAATCATCAAGACAACAACTTCTGAACATAAAAACAATATATAAATGAGTATGAAACTATTCAGAACACTTGCAGTAGCATTATCTGTCACTGTAATCACCTTTTCACCCGTGAAGCTAAAAGCTCAATCGGCAGAAAAAAAAGCGATGGCCCTTCTTGAAGAAGTTACCGCTAAAATGAAATCGTACAGAACAATGAAGCTCGATTTCACTTACAGTATGGTAAATAAAGGGCAAAAAATCAGAGAAACATTTAAGGGAACTTTAGCAGCCAAAGGTGACAAGTATAAACTTAACATCAGCGAACAACAGGTTTTTTGTGATGGAAAAACAGCATGGACTTACTTGAAAGATGCCAATGAGGTTACTATTAATAATGTAGCCGGTGAAGAGGATTCGTTTACTCCCACCAAATTTATGACCTCATACGGGAATAACTACAAGTCTAAGTTGGTAGAAAACAAAGGAGACCAACAAGTGATAGAGATGGTTCCCATCAAAAATCGTCGTAAGTTATCAAAAGTAAGACTGACACTGGATAAAGCCGAAAAACAAGTTAAGAGCATGCAGGTTTTTGATAAGAACGGGGGAGTATTTACCTATAATATCGAACGATTTATAACCAATCAATCTATTTCAGACGCTGAATTCACCTTTAAGGCTAGCAATTATCCTAAAGTAGAAGTGGTAGATATGCGCTAAAAAAAGTATTCAAATCATCATATATTCTACAAAAAGAACGGTTGTCTTTCATTACACAAAGACAACCGTTCTTTTTGTAGGATCATTCCATAGCTGTTATCAAACTGTTTCTCCTGTGAAAGGTCAATACAAAACAGCATTCATCAACAGCGTCCTCAAATTAGTTTAGCTTTATAAAGTTATAGATTATCTTTCCAATCTGTTCTTCAGGACCATCGGGATTGGCAGAGAAAAGAGCCTGTCGGGCTGCCGATCCGGCTTGTCTGATTAAGTTCGGATCTGTCACAGTAGTTCCCTTCGTGCCGGCACTTACCCGTGTAACTCTTCCTTCGCGGTTTACCCAGATTGAAACGACCACCCTCCCCTGCTCTACCGAGTTATAGGAAGGTTTTGGAAGGCTTCGCGAAGTTCGCCCGGTTAAATCATATGATATACCCGAATTAGAACCCGCACCTACTCCTCCACCAGTTCCGGTACCCTGTCCTCCATTGCCGTGTCCAGGCACACCTTTATAGACATTCGCGCCAACGGTTCCACCGGCTACTCCCTGATCACCCGGACGGCCGGTTATTCCCTGACTTCCACCCGGCCTAACAGACTTTTTATATAATGCATTTGGATTTATAACATCGACAGGTTTGGAAACTACCGGCTTAGAAACTGCTTTTTCAATAGGCCTTAGTTTAGTTTGTTCTCCGTATTCATTTGAAAGCACATCTTCGCCAATAGCCTTTACCGATCTCGTTTTAGGTTGTGGAGTAGAGACAGCTGCTTGTTTTGTTGTCTTGGTTACAGCCGCCATGGGTTGATCGGGTTGTATATTTCCGATCCCCTCTTCCGAATTTCCAAGATTTATCTCTATCTCCATTCCACCCGATAGATTTTTAGGGAACGGTGGAATAGGTGTAACCAGCAAGGTATATTTCAAGACAAGAAACAGCACAACACTAAACAAAATAGTCCCGATAGTGGCGACTATCCTGTTTCGAATCTCGTCCCGGTTACTATTTATTACCTGCTGTGCCATTTGGAGTCTTTGTTGCAAGAATCATTTTCACCTTTAACTTATTGCCTATCTGCAAAACATTAACCAGATCCTGAACGGATAAACTATTATCACAACGAATGATAATAGTTGCATCCTGACTATGACTGATATTTTGTTGGAGAACCGATTCCAGTTCTGCTGATTGGACAGGCTTATTATCAATAAAATATTGCAATTCCTTTGTGATGGATAGTACAATCTCCTTATGATGAATAGCCTGATTATTTCTAGAACTGGGTAACGTCAGTTTGATCACATTAGGATTTAGCAAAGTAGAGATTATCAGAAAGAATAACATCAAAAAAAACATGATGTCGTTCATTGCAGAAGTATTTACCTCGGGCTTAAATCTATTTTGTTTTCTAAAGTTCATTTTACGGGTTCCTGTAGTAAATCAATAAACTCCATCGTATCCTGTTCCATCTTCTGAACTACCCTGTTTATCATAATGTTTAACCAGTGATAGCAAACGAAAGCAAACATACCGATCAATAAGCCGGCGGCACTCGAAACCATCTTCACATACAATCCCGATGACACACTGGTGATGCTAACATCGCCGGCTAAAGAGATATCATGAAAAATACGGATAACACCAATTATCGTTCCTACAAAACCAAACATAGGAGCAATCCCGGCAATGATTGATAAAATCGCCATGTTTCTTTCAAGTTTATAAACCTCGAACTTACCGACAATTTCGATAGAGTCTTCAATCTCCTTTATCGGTTTTCCAAGTCGCTTTATTCCCTTTTCAACAAGACGGGCGGAAGGAGTGGTAGAGCGTTTACATTGTTCAATAGCGGCATCAATCCGACCCGAATAGATATTATCGCGAATATTATTCAGAAAGTTGGATTCAACCTTTGAGGCTTTACGAATAACCAGATAACGTTCGATAAAAACATATACCGCTATAATTGTTAAAAGGGCCAGCGGCCACATTAAAGGGCCTCCCTTCGATACTAAATCCAAAACCGAAATAGACGACTCCGTAGGAGCTTGTGCCACCACCGGAAGGGATTGTGTAACCTGTTTTGCTGAATTGGCAACAGTATCCGTATTATTCAATACCTGAAGCAAGATTGTAAACAACATCTGAAATAATTTTTCGTAAGGTTAAAGATATTTGCTAGTGCATCAAGCAAAGATTGCACCAAAACAGATAAAATCGAAATGTGAAAACGGTTTTACATCAACCATTAGCTTTCCGATAATCCTTCATTAATTTTCAAAATAATTTTTCCTGCAGTTTTATTCTCTTCAATGAGCTGATGTGCCTGCGCTACTTCGCTGAAAGGTAGTATCCGATCAATAACCGGATGAAGAGCCCCTTCCATAAAGAGATTTTTTGAAAAGCTACAAAAATCGTGTGTTAATTTAATTTGATAATCAACAGATCGTGCCCTCAGTGTCGATCCCATTATAGAAGCCCGTTTTGTAAGAATACTTAATAAATTAAGCCCGTCAACTTTATACCCACCCATGGTAGCTAATAAAACAATCCGACCATCGGTACGAAGAATCTCAAGGTTTCTTTTAATATTAGGAGCGCCTATAAAATCTATAATTACATCGACTCCTCTGTTGTCGGTAATATTTTTTATTTCAGCTGCAAAATCTTCCGTTTTATAATCAATTGCAAATTTGGCACCTAATTGATTGCATAAGTTGTGCTTTTCTTTAGATGCTGTCACGATAGGTACCGCACCCAAAGCCAATGCAAGTTGAATAGCTGCGGTACCAACACCACTGGCTCCGGCATGAATAAGCACTGTTTCGCGTGGCTGAGTGTGTGCAAGCCAAACCAACGATTGATAGGCCGTCAGAAAAACTTCAGGAATAGCAGCCGCATCAACCAGACGAATCTTTGAAGATACCGGCATAGCCATATCTTCGTGCATCACCACATATTCGGCATAACCTCCACCAGAAAGAAGCCCCATTACTCTATCACCGGCTTTCCATTTTGAACAGCCCTTACCAATCGATTCAACAATACCCGAAACTTCTAATCCTAAAATAGAGCTGGCACCGGCGGGAGGTGGATATTTTCCTCTACGCTGCATTATATCCGCTCTGTTAACACCCGCAGCTGCTACTTTTATCCGTATATGTTCTTCACCGGGGGTAGGCACAGGCATAGTCGTAAACTTCAATACATCGGTCTCTCCCGGTATGTCAAAAGTCACTGCTTTCATTAATCCTTCAACCATAATACAAAATTTAATAATCTTTTTTTTCTTACGCAAGATTTGGGCGCTTTAAAAGCATTTAACACAAAGATAGTTAAAGACAGGTTCTTTAATTCCTTTCAACCTATAAAGATAAAGGTGTATTGGATAAATCCATAATTTTGCACGGTATTTTTGATCAGATTCATCTTGGGCATTGCTAATTTCAAACAGAACAATCTATTAACATAAGTTGTTATCTTGGATAACCATTTTCACTCATTAAAATAAGGAATGAAAGTTATATTATTAATGACAGGAGGAGCCATCGGGACCTTGTTGCGCTATTCTTTAGTTGAAATAGGTTCACGCTGGACGTCAGGAAGTTTACCAATAGGGACGCTGCTCGTTAATCTATTAGGGAGTTTTTTGATCGGACTCTCCTGGGGATTATTCGGTAAGGAAAACATTCGCCCTGAAATTAAAGCTTTTCTCTTTGTTGGCGTGTTTGGAGGATTTACCACCTTTTCTTCTTTTGCACTTGAAAATTTTCACCTGATAAGAAACGGTGATCTCCGAACAGCCTTCAGCTATCTGGCTATTACTAATATCGTCGGAATCATTCTTGTTTTTATTGGATACTTTTTGTCTCAATCGTTATTAAACCTCTATCGTAAATAATCATTCAGGTGCATACACTCGAACCCTTTTATAATTGGAGGCACTTGTATATTGCTTCTGAAGACGAACAATCTCCTTTCTACGAAAGAACTTATAGCGAATTTGAGTTCACAAATCAAATCTATAACTATCTTATTCATCCTCAATGGGATTATTTTGGATCAGACACGCTCTATCTTAAGATATTATACGTAAACTATGTTGAGAATTTCAGTATCATCGAATTGATCGGAGAGTGGAACGATTTGCTTTATAACGACATCATGTTTCTAAAACGAAATGTGGTTGAGTATCTGCAAAGTGCAGGTATCAATAAATTTATCTTTATCGGCGAAAATGTTTTAGTCTTTCATTCGGATGACGATTCATACTACGAAGAGTGGTTCGATGAGGTAGAAGGAGGATGGATTGCCTTTGTTAATTTCAGAGAGCATGTAATCCGCGATTTCATTGAAGCGCACCTTGATTATTATATTATGTTAGGCGGCAAACTGAATAGCATTCCCTGGAGAAGGTTCTCTCCCACACAATTCTATCACATTGTCAACAATCACATTACAAAACAACTACCCACTAATTTTACTTAGACACATATTTAAAAATGAAAAAGCACTATAATATAACCGTTAGAGGAAGAGTTCAGGGAGTCGGCTTCAGACACAATGCAAAACGGCAGGCAGACATGCTAGGACTGAGTGGGTTTGCACGAAACATGTACGACGAAAGTGTATACATAGAAGTAGAAGGCGACAGTGTGGCGTTAGACGAATTTGTACTTTGGTGCCATCAGGGGTCCGGGTGGGCTCATGTGCTTGACGTGAAGGTCAGCATCAGTAACATAGAAGATCTGGTCGGATTCAATGCGTATTAATCCGCCCGTCATTAATCCGACACGATCAATGTTCACATTCCTTTCCATTCGGTTAAGGCCTGATACTCTTTTTTATGGCCCGGGTGACTTCACGTTTTCCGGGAGGACCCGGTAAGTTTTCCACTACAAAACCAGCCGCCTTCAACGCCCGCTTAACAACACCTTTTGCACAATAAGTAACCAGTATTCCATCATTAGCCAATAGCCTATAGCATTTTTCAAATACTACCGGTGTCCATAGTTCTGCTTGTGCCTCTGGCGAAAAAGCATCAAAATAGATTACATCAAAAGAATCATTGGCTAATGGCGATTCTAAAATTCCCTCTAATCGCTTTTCAAATAAAAAGTTTTCTTCAAACCTCAACGGAACCGACCCTTCGGATTGATGAATAAAATTAAAGAGATCATTAAGTGAATGGATATTAATTTTTTCGTTGAAGAGTTTCAAATCATGCTCTTTTGAAGAAATAGCATGAACTCCATCAACTCTCAATTCTGCCAATTTTCTGTCCAAAATGTATTCCGAATAATTTAATGCCTGTTGTAATTGAAGAGAGATAGGAAACGGTTCTAAGCCGACATACGAAACATGGATATTCCGAAGTAGGGCCTCTATAGCTGTAAGAAAAGCATTTAACCCGGTTCCGAAACCAACCTCTAAGACATTAATTCTGTTCTTTTTATGAGCAAGCAGTCCCAACTGTATAAAGATGTGATTACTCTCTGTATAGGCGCCATGAATGCTATGATAGCACTCTCCGCTTATTGGTGAAAAGAGCGTATGCGAACCGTCTTCGCACAAACGAAGTTCTATTTCCATGATGCAAAAGTACAAACACAAATGGATGAAACGGTTAAATTTTCATAAAAGACTATCACTTTGGTATCTCAGAAAGCTACGTCATTTGGAAATTGAATTCTATTTTATGCTACATTTGCCCAGAATTAAACCGCAAATATGAAAAATACTGTTTTATTTACATCTCTAATGGTTGTTGCAATTGTAATTAGCAGCACAGCCATGGCCCAGAGAAAGAAAAAAAATGTTGAGGTTCAACCCGCACCTCAACCGGTCGTAGTTGTTGCTCCGGCACCTATGTTCCAAAATCGCATGGATACCATCAGCTATATATTAGGTGCTGACATTGCAAAAAGTTTCATGAAAAATGAAATGAAGGTAAACAGCGAAAAGATGTTTAAAGGCTTCACTGATGCCATGGATAAAAAAGATACCATCTTCAACGAAAAGCAGGTAACCGAGATCATGAAATCTTTTCAGGAAGAGATGATGAAGGTTTTCCAAGCTAAGAAAGAAGCTGAAGCGGCAAAAGAAAAAGAGTTGGCTGATGTTGCAAAAGCAGCCGGAAAAACTTTCTTAACAGCCAATAAAGCAAAAGAAGGTGTTATCGAGTTACCCAGTGGATTACAGTACAAAATAACGAAAGAAGGTACAGGTGCTTATCCACAAGCAAGTGATACCGTTACTGTTCATTACAAGGGAACGTTAATGGATGGAACTGTTTTTGATTCGTCTATAGACCGTGGCGAACCTATCACTTTCCCATTGGATAAAGTGATTAAGGGTTGGACCGAAGGATTACAGAAATGTAAAGTTGGTGGCAAAATAAACCTGTACATCCCCAGCGACTTGGCTTATGGTGATAAGGCAACCGGTCCTATTCCTGCCGGTTCATTATTGATCTTCGAAGTTGAATTGTTAAAGGCTGTTCCGGCACCTGCCGAACCTGTTGATAAAGCCGGTGTTGCTACAGACAAGACGAAAGCTCCTGCTGCAAAAGCTAAAGCTAAAACGACTACTAAAACCGCTGCTAAGGCTTCTACTGCTAAAACCGCTGTAAAAGCTACCGTAAAAAAATAATTTCTTCCTTTTTCGATATATAATCCGGTGATATTTCGTAGATTTATTACCGGATTTTTTTATTTCAGTTTCTATTAAACGGTTCTATTTCCGGCACCACAACTATCCCGGTTATTTCTTTATTATTCCCCCAATATTTCGGAATCATGATGATAAAATCCACATCTATCATAAAAGTCATCACTATATTGTCCTAACCCTATTCTAATCTTATCCTAATGCCTGATAGAAGCAGATTAGAGTTACATTAGAATCACATTAGGCTTAGATTAGGCTTACCCCTCCTGGTTAGGTGAATTTTAGGAAAGAAATACCACCTATTTATAACAATGATTGAAGAGAATCAGGAAACTTTATGGAAAGCTGTTGAATTAGCTTTTCGCTAGATAGTCGAAAATATACAACAACTATTTATCAGTAAAACTATGACGTTGAAAGAAGATGATTTTGTTAAAAAGAATTTCATATATGATTTCGGCGCAATCTGAAAACCCTGCCACATATATATGATATCACAATGAGGAAAATTTAATCTCAACAAGATAATTTAAAAATGAACGTGTTTAGAAATGTGAGCAGAACACTTCCACAATTAATATAACGCTGATTAACAAATAAATACCTTAAATAAAACAGTCTCGTTTTCAAAAGAAAGGGTACAATAACAGTTCGGTTAACAATAATTTAACATATAATTCGAGTATCTAATTAAACTTTAGAGAGGCTTTTAAGTCTAAAAAGCACTTGTTATTTTATATTAATGATATCTTAAAACGGTTAATCAATAAGAGATAAATAGATATGAAATGCTATTTCTAAATAATTACTCATCAATAAATTAATAGGCAACCCCTTACAAAACAAAAATAAAAAGTGAAAAAAAGCAAGCTCATCCTGGCAATGTTATTTCTAATCATCGCTACATTACCTACTCTCGCACAAACCCGAAGCGCTGTTGTGACAGTCAAAGGAATAGTGGTAGATAGTACCACTAATCTACCGCTACAATTTGCAACCGTTGCTTTATTAAACGCCAAAGACTCCACCGTAGCCGCAGGCGGAATTACAACAACGGAAGGAACATTTGAATTTCCGAACGCGCATCCAGGCAATTATAAATTAAGAATCAACTTTTTGGGCTACAAAACCCTTAGAAAAGTGATAAAACTAACTACAACGAAAGTACAAACACTCGGAACCTTTCAACTTCCAAGAAACAGTACTACGTTAAAAGAAGTTACGATTTACGGACAGAAAGCGCCGGTTACTGTTAAAACGGATACTGTTGAATTTACATCTGAAAACTTCAAGACAGAAAAAAATGATGTTGTTGAAGAGATGATAAAAAAATTACCGGGAGTAGATGTAGATAAAGAGGGAAATATACAGGCTCACGGAAAAGATGTGACCAAGGTATTGGTGGATGGGAAACCATTCTTTGGAAACGATCCGAAACTGGCCACCCAAAATCTACCGGCAGAGATGATTGATAAGGTTCAGATCATAGACCAGAAGTCAGATCAGGCTCAGTTTACCAAAATCGACGATGGACAGACTGAAAAGGTCATCAACATTATTACCAAGATGGGTTATAAACATGGAAATTTTGGTAAACTCTCTTTAGGAGGCGGAAAGTCAATTGGTTTTGGAGCCGATGATCGCTTTGATGAAAGCGGTATGTTCAATTCATTTAAAGACGACCGCCAACTATCAATCATAGGAATGTCGAATAATGCCAATATCACCCGTTTTACTGCCGATATGACATCCACTATGAGTAACAACCGTAGTGGTAGTGGTGGAAACCGCAGCGGTAGTGGATCATTCGGTTATGGTGTAAGCGGAATCAATACCACCAACGCGATAGGTGTTAACTTAAAAGATAAAGTCGGAAAACTTGATTACTCTGCCAGCTATTTTTTCAATAACAGAGATAATAGTAATGATCAGTCCAGCCATAAAGAAACTTTATTAAGCGACAGTAGTTTTTTAACTGACCAAAAAACGCTTACCCGGACTGTAAACAGGAATAATCGTTTCAACATGCAGATGGACTATCAGGTCGACTCTACTTTCTCAATCCGATTTACACCTAATATAAATTTTGGTAATACGAGCTCCGATGTGTCAAAAGACATTAATACTTATGGTAAGATAGCAGGGTTCAAAATTAATGACGGAACGAATAGTACCTCATCTGATGGAAACAATATGTATGCATCGGGAAACTTATTACTCAGAAAACAGTTTAAGAAACCACGACGAACGCTCTCTGTTAATATCACGGGAAGTTATAGTTCTACCGGATCTGACGTATACAATAATTCAAATACAAAATACTTCACAACATTTGAATCAGCCAATCACTTGGATTCAACAATAATCGTCAATCAATATAACAAGACCTCCACATCGAGTAATGGCTTTGGACTTCGTGCATCATATACCGAACCTATTAATAAGTATTCCAGTTTGGAAGTGAATTATTCATACAACCTAAACAACAATAATTCGGATAAAAAGACCTATGATTTTGATAATACACAAAATCAATATGATTTACTTAACAAGAGATACACGAGTCACTACGAAAATACCTTCATTAATCAACGGTTCGGAGTAAGTATTCAAACAAAAAAAGAGAAGTTTGATTATACTTTAGGGGTTGGATTTGAACCGTCAACCATTAAAGGTAAAATGTTGATAAACGATACCATGCGCTATCCTAAAAGAGATGTCGTAAACTTCTCGCCAATGGCCAGTTTCAACTATACTTTCTCCAAAAACAGCCGCTTCAGTATGCAATATAGAGGACAGGCAAACCAACCTGACATCACCCAGTTACAGCCTATTGAAGATAACTCTAATCCATTGTTGATAACAAAAGGAAACCCAAACTTAAAACCTGAGTTTTACAATAGTATCAACATGAATTTCAATAGCATGGACATGACCAATTATACAAACATCTTTGTCAATGGCCAGATAAGTAATACGATGAACAAAATCACCAGTATGAATACGTATGGAAAGGGCGGTGTTCAAACGAGTGTTCCTGTAAACGTAAACGGTGGATTTACCAGTTTTCTTATGATGGGAATGGGCCGGCCATTTAGCCTGAATAAATATGTGATCAATTCATTTGGAATGTTCAGGTATAGCAAAGATATCAGTTTTGCCAGCAATGCATCATCTCAGTCAAGTACTGATGTTTTGCCGCCAAAAAACACTACAACGACGATGAATGGAACGTATAATCTTATGTTCACCATAAACTGGAAGACATTTACCTTAATTTCATCCGGACGTGTATCCTATAATAACGCGCTCTATACTATTCAGACCGTACCAAATACTGAATACACCAATTACTCGGGAACGATAGATGCCCGTCTTACTTTATTGAAGACGATCAGACTGGCCAGTGATATTTCGTATGCTACCAATAATGGATTATCGGCCGGATATAACCAAAACACCACTATCTGGAATGGAAATATCACAAAAGACTTCTTCAAAGACAAACGTGCACAAATTAAAGTACAGGTCTATGATATTTTAGGACAGAATAAAAGTATTCGTAGAAATACCAGCCAAAACTACATAGAAGATGTTCAATCGAAGGTATTAACCCGTTACTTCATGGTAAGTCTTGTTTATAACTTCAACAAATTTCTTGCTAATCAACGACAACCAGAAGAAGGACGTGGCGCTCCGGGTATGATGCCTCCTCGTATGCGCGGTGGTGGTCCCGGTGGTCCTGGCGGTCCCGGTGGTGGCGGTCCTATGTTCTAAAAAAGTTTTATCAATTTGTTAATTGTTTTTTAAGTACAAAAATCCCTTCATGCTGTGAGGGGATTTTTGTACTTTTGGGCTATGGATGAAATGATACAATCAACCGGCAATAATGCTTCCGAATACGCTGATAACAAGAAGAAATCAGGAAGGAGACAACCATCGTCGCAGACTATATCTGAGATCGGAAAGATCCCTCCTCAGGCTATAGACCTAGAGGAGGCGGTCCTTGGTGCATTAATGCTGGAGAAAGATGCATTGACAGAAGTTATTGATGTTTTAAGACCCGAAGCTTTTTATAAAGAAGCTCATCAACGAATATTCAAGGCCATAACCAACTTGTTCAGAAAATCTGAGCCTGTTGATATTCTGACAGTAACAAACGAATTAAAGACGAGTGGTGAGCTTGAGTTAGTGGGCGGCCCCTGGTATATTACCCGATTAACGAACAGAATTGCTTCGGCAGCAAATGTGGAGTATCACGCCAGAATCATTGTTGAAAAATTTATTCAACGCGAACTCATCCGTATCTCTACCGAGATCATCAAAGATGCTTATGAAGATACTTCGGACGCTTTCGATCTGTTGGATAAAGCTGAACGTGGTCTTTTCTCTGTAAGTGAAACCAACCTCAGGCGCAGTTATCTTGACATGCCAACCTTGGTACAGGAAGCTGTCAAAATGGTACAGGCGTCCAGTAAAAAAGATGGAAGTTTTACCGGGGTTCCCTCCGGATTTACAGAGCTGGACAGAGTCACTTCGGGTTGGCAACCCTCAGACTTAATTATTGTAGCTGCCCGGCCCGGTATGGGGAAAACGGCTTTCGTACTTACTACCGCTAGAAATGCCTGTATTGATTATAATAAATCTGTAGCCTTCTTCTCGTTGGAAATGTCGGCCGTCCAATTGGTAACCCGTCTCATCTCGGGTGAATCAGAAATTCCTGCTGAAAAATTACGTCGCGGTAATCTTGAAAGCTATGAGTGGCAGCAACTTTACTCCAAAATGAAAAGTTTGGAAGATGCTAAAATCTATATTGACGACACTCCCTCTCTTACCGTTTTCGAACTACGTGCAAAATGCCGCCGGTTGAAGCAACAGTTCAATATTGACATGGTGGTGATCGACTATCTGCAACTCATGTCATCGGGTACGGATATGAAAGGAAACCGTGTTGAAGAGATCAGTATGATATCACGATCGCTGAAGAGTTTAGCCAAGGAGTTAAGCGTTCCTGTTATTGCACTATCTCAGTTAAGTCGAGCTGTTGAACAACGTGGAGGGACTAAGAAGCCTGTACTTTCCGACCTTCGTGAATCGGGAGCTATTGAGCAGGACGCAGATATGGTAATCTTTATTTATCGTCCGGAATATTACAAGCTGGATGAAGATGAATCCGGTAATTCAACTGCAGGAATGGCCGAAATATCTGTTGCAAAACACCGTAATGGTAGTTTAGCCGATATTCCACTTCGTTTTATCGGTAAGTATGCCAAATTTATAGACCCTGAAGATACGACTTTCGGAGGGATTGAAGGGATGCCGGATATGTCGATCCCATCAAATCAAAACTTTGACCTTTCGCAAGGTATGGCTGGCATTGGAAATCAAACTATTCCAAACACCATTACCATGCCAAGCAAAATGAATGACGATTCGTACGACACGCCATTCTAATATATTATTTTGCACGTCCTTTTAGTACCTCAACAACGTCACCCAGGCTCTTGTTTTTTGCTTCCAGCAATACCATTAAGTGGAAAACAAGGTCGGCTGCTTCGTTGAGAAACAAATCATCATTCTCATCTTTCGCTTCAATCACAACTTCGACAGCCTCTTCCCCCACTTTCTGTGCTATCTTATTGATTCCCTTAGAAAATAGCCGGGCAGTATACGATACCTCAGGTGACTGAGTCCTTCTCTGTTTGATAACAGACTCAAGTTTCGTCAAGAAAGCAAGAGAAGAGATATTCTCGTTTTTATTTTCTTTGCAACAACCGGATTCTTTAGCCTCTTCATCTTTAACATTCTTCGGTTCAAGCTTAGCCTCATTCCAACATGTATAGCTGCCGGTATGACAAGTCGGACCATCGGGATTAGCTTTTATCAAAAGTGTATCCCCATCACAATCTGTAGCATAGCTTATAAAATGAAGAAAATTGCCACTAGTTTCCCCTTTCTTCCATAATTCTTGTCGCGAGCGACTGTAGAATGTAACAAAACCACTCTCAAGGGTGATTTTAAGGGATTCGGCATTCATATAACCCAACATAAGAACCTGGCTGGTATTGACATCCTGAATAATAGCCGGAACCAGTCCGGTTATCGCATCATATTTTATATCTTTCATCGTTTTTAATTATAAATTATAAATTACATCGTTTTATTTTATGAGTCTGCCACGAGACATTGAACTGCGTCTTACCTAACGATAATAGATGTGATTAAAGAATCCGAACCGGAATTTTTTGATCATAAATATATCGTTTTAGTTCGGGAATAGATAGCTCGCCATAGTGAAATATTCCTGCCGCCAGTGCCGCATCAGCTTTCCCTATCTTGAAAGCATCCACAAAATGCTGTTTTGTACCTGCGCCACCCGAAGCAATCAAGGGAACATGAAAGCGCTCCGACATTTGGGCAAGCGCTTCATTGGCAAAACCGTTCTTGGTCCCATCATGGTCCATAGAGGTAAACAAAATCTCACCAGCTCCCCGATCGACAGCTTCCGACACCCACTCAAAAAGATCTATGCCTGTCGGAATTCTTCCCCCGTTTAAATAGACTTCCCAGCCTTTTGCCGTTTGACGGGCATCGACAGCTAATACCACACACTGGCATCCGAAGCGTGAAGCCAACTCACTGATCAATTCGGGCCTGCGAACAGCTGCTGAATTAACAGAAATTTTATCTGCCCCAGCGTACAATAGCACAAGGGCATCGTCAACCGAACTGATTCCTCCCCCAACGGTAAACGGAATATTAATAGCCTGAGCCACTTTTGAAGCTAGCTCTGCAAGCGTCTTGCGCTTTTCGTGTGTTGCAGTGATATCGAGAAACACCAACTCATCAGCTCCTTCAACAGCATATCGGGCAGCTAACTCTACAGGATCGCCCGCATCCTTCAAATTCAAAAACTTCACCCCTTTTACCGTCCGGCCATTCATCACATCCAAACAGGGAATTATTCTCTTACACAACATGGTTATTATAACTTAAGTATTATCAATTCAAATAATGAGTGAAAACCCTACAAATAATTTATAAAAATTTCTTCGCAAGTTCTTCTACAGCAATCCGTCCCTCATAAATAGCCTTCCCAATAATAACGCCATCAATGGATAAATCATTTAACCGGATCACATCATCCAGATTACTAATTCCGCCACTGGCAATCACCTTGATCTGATTATATTGTTTTTTCATTGAGGTATAGAGATCGAAAGCCGGACCGGAAAGCATTCCATCTCTGGAGATATCGGTACAGCATACCTTCTGAATTCCGGCAGCCAACCACTGATCCAGGAAAGTCCATAAAGAAAGCGTAGAACCTTCAGTCCAACCACTCACAGCAATAATTTCATTTTTTACGTCGGCTCCAAGGATAATCTTTTCCGGACCATATCGGGATAATAGTTTAAAAACCACATCGGGATTTTTCACTGCCATACTTCCCAGATTAACCATGCCTGCTCCGGCAGAGAGAACGAGTTCCACATCTTCTTCGGTTCGAATGCCCCCTCCGACGTCAATATTTAGTGCCGTTGCCGAAGCAATGGCTTCCAGCGTTTTCAGATTGACAATTTCCCCTGTACGCGCACCATCAAGATCGACCAGATGTAATCGTTTCAATCCATTGGATTCAAACAATTTTGCAACCTCAACAGGATTTGTATAATAGACTTTTTTACTGGAGAACGCTCCCTTTTCAAGACGAACGCAATTTCCATCAATGATATCAATGGCAGGAATTATTTCAATCATTTTATCATTTTTAAATATTACCGATTCCGTGCTTAAAAGCTTATAATCCGATGAAGTTTTTAAGAATTTGTTCGCCTATTATGCCACTCTTCTCAGGGTGGAACTGAACCGCATAGAAATTATCTTTCTGCAACGCCGCACTGAATGCTCTTCCATAAAAAGAGGCTGCCGAGGTATACTTATTCACAGGAACATAATAGCTATGAATAAAATAGACCGAAGAATGCTCTTGAATACCGGAAAATAACGGATCTGAAAGTTTAAAAATAGCATTCCAGCCCATGTGTGGGACCTTTCGTTTTTGCTCGAACTGCAGTACGTTTTCATCAAAAACGCCCAACCCTATTACATCACCCTCTTCGGAGTGAGCGCACATTAGTTGCATACCTAAACAAATCCCTAATACCGGACATTGTAATTTCGGTATTACTACATCGAGCCCCTTTGCTTTCAGTGCATCCATTGCTGCAACAGCATGACCTACACCGGGAAAGATAACCTTCTCTGCCTTCATCAGTATTTCAGGATCAGAGGTCAACAAAGACTCGACCCCCATTCGCTCTAAGGCAAACATCACGGATGCTAAATTGCCTGCTCCGTAATCAATAATTGTAACCTTTTTCATAAAACTCCTTTTGTTGAAGGTAATCCGGTACGCTCGAAATCAGTTTTTAATGCCATTTTAATTGAACGAGCTACCGCTTTAAATACTGCTTCGATTTTATGGTGTTCGTTTTCACCCTTTGCTTTAATATTCAGGTTGATTTTGGCGGCATCGCTAAACGACTTAAAGAAATGATAAAACAGTTCGGTAGGTACATCACCAATAAACTCACGCTTAAACTTCACTTTCCAAACCAACCATGGGCGCCCGCCAAAGTCAATAGCTGCTTGCGCCAGACAGTCGTCCATCGGCAGACAATAGCCATATCGGGTCATGCCTTTTTTCGAACCGATTGCTTCGGCAAACGCACTACCCAAAGCAATGGCAGTATCTTCTATGGTATGATGCTCATCAATATTCAGATCGCCTTTCACTATCACCTCCATTTTCACACCCGAATGGAGAGCCAACTGATCAAGCATGTGATCGAAGAACCCCAATCCTGTATTAATGACGGATGGACCCGCTTCATCTAAATTTATATGAACATGGATGTCGGTCTCTTTGGTTTTTCGCACTACCTCAGCTACTCTTCTTTGTCCAGACAGGAATTTCCATATATTCTGCCAGCTATCCGTCGAAAGAGCTAAAACCGGCAAAGAATCTTCAGGGATGAGATCATTAACAGAAGCGCCATTGGGCGATATCAGCTGAATAGCCTTACAGCCTAAATTTTGAGCCAGCTTGATATCTGTCAGCCGATCACCGATCACGTATGAATGGGATAAATCCACATCATCCGAAAAGTATTCCGTCAGCATTCCGGTTCCGGGTTTTCGGGTATCCAGATTTTCTTCGGGAAAGCTTTTATCAATATGTACTTTCGAAAACTTAATTCCTTCGCTTTCGAGTGTTCGCATGATGAGATTCTGAATCGGAGTATAGGTTTCCTCAGGATAACTTGCCGTTCCCAATCCATCCTGATTAGAAACCATTACAAGTTCATAATTGAGCCATTCGGCTATTTTCCCAAGATATTTAAAAACACCGGGACAAAATACCAGCTTCTCAATCTGATCAATCTGATAATCCTCCGGCTCCAATATCAATGTACCATCCCGATCAATAAATAATATTTTCCTCATAATTCAATTTTATTAAGTGCCGAAAGCAATTTGCTGTTTTCCTCGGGCGTACCGACGGTAATTCGTAAACACCCCTCACAAAGCACTATATTCGAACGGTTGCGAACAACAATACCGGAATTGATCAGCTTTTGATAAACCAAGTTAGCACTAGCGACCTTAACCAGAATAAAATTGGCATCAGACGAATATATCTTTTCAACAATCGGACAAACGGATAGTTGTTCAGCTAATCTTTTTCGTTGATTAATTAAAACGGCAACTTGTTGATGCATTAAAGAGATATTTGACAGTGCATTCAACGCAGCCTCTGCATTTAAGACACTAATATTGTAGGGTGGTTTTACCTTATCAAAAATATTTATCAAAGTGGGGTGTCCAAGTCCAAGTCCAATTCTGACTCCTGCAAGGCCCCATGCCTTTGACAGTGTTTGCATCACAAAAAGATTTTCATACTCTCCAAGCGCCGCTACAATACTTTTTTCGGGACAGAAATCAATATAGGCCTCATCCACAACGACCAATCCCTTAAACGACCTGAGCAATTCAATAATAATATCATGATCAATACAATTTGCGGTAGGATTATTCGGAGAACAGATAAACAGCAATTTTGTATGATCATCTGCTGCTCTTAAAATGGCTTTCACATCAGGTTGGAATTCTGCTGTTAATGGAACCTCTTTAACAGCAACATCATTCGTCGCAGCACTTACCCCATACATTCCATAAGTAGGCGGTAGGGTTATGATATTATCAATCCCGGGATTGCAAAATATACGAATCAAAAGATCAATCACCTCATCGGAACCATTCCCCGAAAAGACATTAGACGGATCCACATTTTTGATCGAAGCTACCCTTGTTCTAAGCTTCATTTGTAATGGATCCGGATATCGGTTTTTTCCATTCGGAAACGGATTTTCATTTGCATCAATATAGACATCAGCAACTCCCTTAAATTCATCTCTGGCTGATGAATAGGGCTTTAATGATTTTATATTACTCCGTATGATATTCTCTAAAACAAACATAGGTGACAATTTATTGATTTGATAATCTGATTTCAACAGCCCGTTTATGGGCATCCAATTTTTCTTCAGCGGCCATTTTCATGATAACAGGTCCCAGTTCAGTCAAACCTTCTTTGGTTATTTTCTGAAATGAAATTTTCTTGATAAATGAGTCGAGAGAAACGCCACTATACATTCTGGCAAAACCGGCAGTCGGTAAGGTATGATTTGTTCCTGAAGCATAATCACCCGCGCTTTCAGGAGTATAATTTCCGACAAAAACAGAACCTGCATTAACGATTCTTTCGCAAAAGAAAGCTTCGTCCGAAACTGAAAGGATAAGGTGCTCAGGAGCATATCCATTAATACAATCCAAGGCTGCATTTTTATCGGCGACCAACACAAGAGATGAGTTTTCGAGCGATGCCTTAGCGATCTCTTTTCTTGGCAAAGTGTCTATTTGCAGATCAACTTGCTTTACCACCTCTTCTATCAAACTTTCAGACCAGGTCACAAACATTACTTGACTATCTTTTCCATGTTCGGCTTGTGAGAGTAAATCGGCAGCAACAAATACAGGATTGGCCGTATCATCAGCTACCACCATAACTTCTGACGGGCCGGCAGGCAGGTCGATAGCCACACCGTAACGAAAAGCCTCCATTTTAGCCGCAGTCACATATTGGTTTCCGGGTCCGAATATTTTATAGACTGAAGGAATTGTAGCTGTTCCAATAGCCATTGAGGCTATTGCTTGTATACCTCCAATCTTAAATATTTTTGTCACACCGGCAGTCTTAGCTGCAAACAAAATGGCCGGATTTATTTTACCCTCAGGAGATGGCGGTGTGCATAAAACCACCTCTTTGCAGCCGGCTATTCTAGCAGGAACGGCAAGCATCAAGACGGTAGAAAACAACGGTGCGGTTCCCCCGGGAACATATAGCCCCACTTTTTCTATGGGGGCGGGTTGTTGCCAACAAGAAACGCCCTTAGTAGTTTCTATAGGTGTAATTTTAAGCTGTTGAGCCTTATGAAACTTCTCTATATTAGATGCGGCCGTTAAAATCGCATTTTTTAAATCATCACTTATTGCATTTTCAGCATCTTCAAATTCAGCTTTAGATACTGAAAAAGAATCTAATTCAGCACGATCAAAATAACGAGTGTATTTCTTAACCGCCAAATCACCTTTCGATTTAACCTCTGTAAAAATACCTCTAACCAGCTCGTCCATCTCGGCAACATCTACCGAAGGCCGGTTCACTAATTGATTCCATGACTCCCGGGTAGGATTGAAAATTATTTTCATAATCTCGTTTTAAATTGATTCAGTTTAAAAGTAGTCAATATAAAATTAAATAACCATTTTTTCGATGGGCATCACTAAAATACCCTGAGCTCCACAAGCCTTGAGTTGATCAATAATAGTCCAGAAATCCGTTTCGCCGATAACCGAGTGAATTGAACTCCATCCCGCTTCACTTAACGGCATTATGGTAGGACTTTTCATTCCGGGAAGCACTTTGATAATATCAGGAATACGCTCATTAGGTGCATTTAACAAAATATATCGATTATTTCGCGAAGCCAATACGGCCCTAATTCTAAATAATAAATTATCTAAAATATCTTGAACCGCCGGATTCAGTTTCTTTCCAGAGACCAAACACGCTTCACTCTTCAGTATAATCTCCACCTCTTTAAGTCCATTAGAAAACAACGTACTTCCCGTACTAACCAAATCGCATATAGCATCTGCTAAACCAATATTAGGAGCGATTTCCACAGATCCTGAGATCTCGTGTATCTCGGCCTGAATATTATTAGCTTTTAAAAAATCAGAAAGTGAATTAGGATAAGAAGTAGCAATTCGTTTTCCATCGAAAAAAGAAGGATCCTGATAATTTACTGCTTTAGGAACAGCCATTGATAATCTACATTTTGAGAACCCGAGGCGTTCCACTATTTTAATATTTTTCCGCTTCTCTATCACTATATTCTCGCCTAATATAGCAATATCGGCCACTCCATCTTCTACATATTGAGGAATGTCAGAGTTCCTTAAATAGAGTATCTCAACAGGGAAATTACGGGCAGCAGCTTTTAGCTGATCGCCTCCATTTTCGATGGAGATACCACATTCTTTGAGCAGTTTAAGCGACTCTTCAGTTAGCCTGCCCGATTTTTGTACAGCAATTTTAAGTTTTAATGGCATTTTGTTTTTGTTTTATGCCCTTCTGATGCTGTGGGAAATAAAAAAACCCGCCAGTGTCAGACGGGCGGGTTTAATAATATTGTGATTTTCTCAGCACATACTTACACCAGCTCGCCTAAAGCAAGTATGATGATGACGATGCAGAGTTGTAAAATTCATTTTTTTATTTTGTTTGATTGATACAAAAGTAGATCAAAAATGTTTTAATACGCCAATAGAACAAGCGATTTAACATTATTGTTTTAAACTGTTAAATTTTATTGAAATTTCATCGCATAAAATATATATGTATTTGAATAGCTATTCTGACCATACACATAAGAAGCTCCGTATGCATCACAATCTCCACTTGTTCCCGTGCTATAACTAAAATCGAAAGCAATACTTCCAACCGTTACACCACCCACTGAAACTTCAGTATTAATAGCACCGGTATTAAAATAGTCACAAGTATTTAATTTTGTAAGCTTATAGGTTGTATGTGAGTAAATTTTATAGCCATTCAAACTTGCATCGGTTGCATTAAGTAATACCGAGTCCATAACATAAGCCTTGGTTGTTGGATTGAATTTAGGATAGATATTACCGCTATAACTTACTTTTCCACTATTATATCCGGAAAGCTCATCACTATGAAGCTTATATTGATAATTATAGGATCCGCTTGAATTCATTCCTAAAGCAACAATAGAGTCATTTCCACTAACTGTTGAGCTGCTTGCCTTGAAAGTACTATAGACAATTGCGCACTTAGAACCGGCTACATGCATATCCCCGCTTAATGTAAGTGTCATTATTCCGGTATAAGGATTAGTAGTAGTTGTTCCAAAATCGACAGTAATCTTCTTGGGATAGGTGGTAAGATCTGCCGGAGATACCGTATAATTGATATAACCAATAGTATAGGAATAAGAAGTACTATTAGATTGTTTATTACTAGCAATCGAATCGGCTTGTGAACGGATTGCACGATCAACTTGTAAATAAATATCCATTGGAAGTTCCAAACACCAGACTGCATTTGTGCCAACTTCTGTAATGTTAAATCCTGGGTTTGCAGTAGACTCCTTTTTACAACCCGAGAAAGAAAGCCCTATTAAAAGAAGCGCAGCGGCCAGATAAAGTGATAATTTTTTCATTTAGATAGATTTTATTTTATAATTTAAATTAAAAGTCATTTTCTTTATGAACATATTCGCAAATATCAAAAGCAAAATCATGTCTTTCGTCAATAGAATGTGCGGTCTCCTTAACTTTAAGCCATAACTCTTTTTTTATCTCAGGGAAGAAAACATCAGCATTAAAACGATGATGAATATGTGTAATAATCAATTTATCAGCTAAGTCAATAGCCTGCCGATAAACCTCTGCCCCTCCGATGATAAAAACCTGCTCATCATTAGAGCAAAAATCATACAATTGGTTTAATGATGTTGATGAAAAAGCATTAAGAAAGGTTGCATCAGCATCTCTGGTTAATACAATATTTTTTCGGTTAGGAAGAGGTTTTACAGGCAAGGACTCCCATGTCTTACGCCCCATTACAACAGTATGTCCATTTGTAAGGTGCTTAAAGTTCTTCAAATCGTCATGAAGATGACACAATAAGTGGTTTTTAAAACCTAAACCATTGTTTTCATCTATAGCGGCAATAATTATTAGCTCTGGCATAAACCTTATTTAAATAGCAACATTAGCTTTTATTATCGGGTATGGATCATACCCCTCTAAAACAAAATCATCAAAAACAAAATCATTAATATCGGCAACCTTCGGATTAATGATCATTCTGGGTAATGATTTAGGATTCCGGGAGAGTTGCAAATGAACCTGTTTAAAATGATTTTGATAAATATGAGCATCGCCCAATGTATGAATAAATTCGCCTGGCTGAAGTCCGGTAACCTGAGCGACCATCATTGTAAGCAATGCATAAGATGCAATATTAAAGGGTACACCGAGAAATATATCAGCACTACGCTGATATAGTTGACAACTTAAACGTCCGTCGGCAACATAAAACTGAAAAAGCAAATGACAAGGAGGCAATTTCATCTCTGGTATTTTTCCCACGTTCCATGCACTGACAATCATTCGACGAGAATCAGGGTTTTTACGGATCGTATCAATGACCGCTTTTATCTGGTCGACACTTCCACTATCAGCATCCCAAGATCGCCATTGATGCCCATAGATAGGACCCAGATCACCATTTTCATCCGCCCATTCATCCCAGATGGTAACTTTATGATCATGAAGATATTTTATATTCGTATCGCCTTTCAAAAACCATAATAGTTCGTAAATAATGGAACGAAGATGAACTTTTTTTGTTGTAAGAAGAGGAAAACCATCCTGCAAATCAAATCGCATCTGATAACCAAATACACTTTTTGTACCTGTCCCCGTACGATCATTTTTTTCAACACCATTCTTCAAAACATGTTGCAGAAGGTCAATATATTGTTTCATGATTAAATAGTTAAATATCAATTGACAGTATGTATCCATCCATTCAACTGCGATAGCATCATTTTTTAATCAACCTTCTTCTTTTCTGAGAAATGATTAAAGTATTACTTAATAGATACAGTTAAAATAACTTTTACCCTACAAAATTATTGGTTTTTTAGCACGATAACTATTAACTAATGAAATAACATTTATTAACAGCCCAATAATCATGCTAATACAAAAGGAGAAAAATAGAATTTTATTTATGCACTGATAGCCACTGTATTTAAAAAAAACGTGATTATCTGATTATAGATAATTTACATAAGTATGCCTGCTACGGCAGCTGAAAGATAATTAGTAAGTGTACCACATATCAAGGCAGTAAAACCAAGCTTAGCCAAATCTGTACGCCTATTGGGAGCAAGTTCACCGATACCGCCTACCTGAATGGCTATCGAACTTAAATTTGCGAACCCACAAAGAGCAAAACTAGCTATTATTAAAGCCTTAGGAGATAAGGTCGCCTTTATAGCCGACATATCTGAATAAGCAACAAACTCGTTTATCACAAATTTAGTTCCCATTAAGGAGCCAACTGTATGAGATTCAGCCCAAGGCACCCCCATAATCCAAGCAAAGACAGAAAAGAAACTGCCTAAAATACTTTTCAAGCTGAGACTGTTCAAGTCAATTCCAATAGCACTGGCAGACCAACCTGTACATTGAACCAATAGCCTTCCCGTATAACCCAATAATCCGTCAATAAGCGCAATTAAGGCAATAAAACCGATCAACATTGCAATAACATTGATAGAAATTTTCATTCCGTCACCGGCGCCATGAGAGATAGCGTCCAATAAGTTGGCATGCGCTTTTTTCACTTCCAACTTAACAATGCCTTTTGTTTTGGATTCCTCTGTTTCCGGATAAACGATTTTCGAAATAACCAGAGCTGCCGGAGCAGCCATGATACTGGCTGCAAGTAAATATTCAGCCGGTACACCCATTGAAATATAAACCGCCATCACTCCTCCGGCAATACAGGCCATACTTCCAGTCATTGAGGCAAGAAGTTCAGACATCGTCATTGACGAGATGTAGGGTTTTATTAAAATCTGCGCCTCCACTTGTCCAACAAAAGCGCTTGAAACATTTGAGAGCGCTTCAGAACCGCTGATTCTCATCACAAAATGCATTCCCTTTGCAAAAACAGCCACAATGCGCTGCATCAATCCAATATGATAGGCAATCGAGACCAGAACACTTACCAGAATAATGGTAGGGATCAATGTAAACATAAAGATCATGCTTTTTCCTGCTCCGAAAACGCTCCCTAATGCTTTATGATCCATCAAAATGCCAAATACAAAATCGCCTCCTTTAGTTGCATAATCAAGCAGCTTGGTTATTCCAAATCCAATTTTAGAAAAGATAATTTGTCCTGCAGGAATCTTTAAAATAAAAACCGCAAATGCTAACTGCAACAAGAGACCGGAAACTACAAGCCTATAATTTATCGCTTTACGATTATTCGACATTAAGAATGCAATAAATAAAATTATTACGATACCAATTATGCCAATGTATCTGTTCATAGATTAGGGTTAGAAGATTAAAGTCTTTTTCTGCGGTTTATTTCATCACGAATATTGGAAGCACGCTCATAATCCTCCTCGTCTACAGCTCGTTCCAACTCTTCATTCAGTGCTGCAAGTGAAAGCTCACTTAACGGAGAATAAGTACTGTCTGTTTCCGCTATAGTTTCTTCTTCCTTTTCATCTTCCTCTTCATCTATAATAATTGCGGCGTCATTCATGACTTCCTCAATGGTATATATCGGAGCACCAAAACGAATTGCTAATGCAACCGCATCCGATGTTCTTGAATCTATTTCAACCCTATCACCAACAGTTACACAAATTAACTTTGAGAAAAAAACGCCTTCCGAAAACTTATGAATGACAACTTCAACCAACTGGATATGAAAAGCATCCGCAAAATTTTTAAATAGATCATGGGTTAATGGACGGGCAGGCTTAATTTTTTCAATTTCCATTGCGATACTCTGAGCCTCCGCACCGCCAATAACAATAGGTAGTCTTCTTTTACCATTCTTTTCGAGTAGTATTAATGCGTAAGCTCCATTATTTGCCTGACTGTATGACAGCCCCTTTACTTCAAGCCTTATTTTATCCATTTTTTTATTAATAACATATACAAGATGAACTAACCTAACAAAGTAAATTCAATAAATACAAAATTAAGCCCAATTTTTCAATTCCACTAAAAAAAACGAAGTTCGTGAAGGATTGTTTCTGTTTTTTGCTGAATAAAATCTTTTATCGCTTTCTCTTTACTATTATTTAAAGTAAGTCTAATTAAGATACATTTCAAAATTTATCGTTTTATCCAAATGAAAGGGGACAGAATAAAATATAAATTCCGTTATTTTTCAACATGTTACAATTTATAAAAAGTATAACAATACAATTAGTAATATCTGTTCATCATAGATATCAATCGATTTCCTTAGATTATTATTTTTTTTGGACCTAAATTGAATAGTGCCTATATTTGTAACCTTGGTGAAATGTATATCTAATTAATCGCATACCATGAAAAAACTAATTGCGCTTACGTCTGCCCTTTTGCTGCCAACTATGATGTTTGCAAGCGAAGCAGACTTGGTAATCCCAGAATTTTCAAGCAGTCAGCATAATCTGCTTTCCTGGGGGTTTCTAATTTGTATCTTGGGTTTATTTTTCGGACTCTATCAGTTTCTGAAAGTAAAAAAACTCAGGGCACACTCATCTATGCTGGACGTTTCAAAAGTAATTTTTGAAACCTGCAAAACTTACCTTATCCAACAAGGTAAATTTCTTATTATTTTATTCATGTTTATTGCCGTATGTGTTGCTTTCTATTTTGGATTTCTCCAGGATATGGGAGTAGGCGGTGTTGCTCTGATTTTAGGATGGACCGTTGTCGGTATCCTTGGTTCGTATGGAGTAGCATGGTTCGGCATTAGAATGAATACGCTCGCAAATAGCCGTATGGCTTTTTCATCGCTTGAGCGTAAGCCCTTAAAATTACTTCAGATTCCTTTAAATGCAGGAATGAGTATTGGTGTAGTTCTCGTTTGCGTAGAACTTATCATGATGCTTATCATTCTTGGATTTATGCCTGGCGACAAAGCAGGTGCCTGCTTTATCGGGTTCGCAATTGGTGAATCTTTAGGTGCTTCAGCATTACGTATCGCTGGCGGTATTTTTACTAAAATTGCTGATATTGGATCTGACCTTATGAAGGTTGTTTTCAAAATCGGTGAAGATGATCCCCGTAACCCGGGCGTAATTGCAGACTGCTGCGGTGACAACGCCGGTGACAGCGTAGGTCCGACTGCCGATGGTTTTGAAACATATGGTGTAACAGGTGTTGCATTGGTTTCTTTCATCGTTTTAGCAGTAGGTCTAAATTTCCCTGATGCACAGAGACTATCGCTTGAAGCTAATTTCCTCGTTTGGATTTTTGTTATGCGTATTCTTATGATTGTTACTTCAGTAGTATCATTCTGGATTAATAATTTTATCAGTACTGCTCTTTATAGCAAGAAAGACGATCTTGATTTTGAAGCACCCCTTACGCATTTGATTTGGATTACTTCAATCATGTCAATCATTGGTACTTTCATTGCAAGTTATTTCTTAATCGGACCAGGAACCGAAGTAGCAGCTTTAAAAGCCGATGCTTGGATCATCCTTTCTGTAATTATCAGTTGCGGCACATTGGGTGCTGCCTTAATTCCTGAATTCACAAAACTGTTTACCAGTCCAAAATCATCACACGTTCAAGAAGTTGTTACAGCTTCAAGAGAAGGTGGTGCTTCTTTAACTGTTCTTTCAGGTTTGGTTTCAGGTAACTTTAGTGCTTTCTGGCAAGGTATGGTCTTCGTTCTTTTAATGTTTATTGCTTATTTTGCCAGCACCTTTGGATTAAGTGAAGTCATGATCTACCCCTCCATCTTTGCTTTTGGATTGGTTGCTTTCGGCTTCTTAGGTATGGGTCCCGTTACTATTGCTGTTGACAGTTATGGTCCGGTAACAGACAATGCCCAGTCGGTATATGAACTTTCATTAATCGAAGATGTACCTAATGTTTCTGAAGAAATTGAAAAGGAGTTCGGATTTAAACCCGACTTTGAAAAGGCTAAAGATTATCTTGAGCAAAACGATGGAGCTGGAAACACCTTTAAAGCAACGGCTAAACCCGTACTTATCGGAACAGCTGTTGTTGGAGCTACTACCATGATCTTCTCTTTAATCCTTGTTATCAAACATAAGCTTGGTGTTGAACCTGAAACCATCTTAAATTTACTAAACCCATTTACCATTCTTGGTTTCATTTGTGGTGGTGCTGTTATTTACTGGTTTACCGGTGCTTCAATGCAGGCTGTAACAACAGGTGCTTACCGTGCTGTAGCATATATCAAGAAGAACATCAACCTTGATATTAATGCTGAGAAAAAAGCATCTATTGAAAAGTCTAAAGAAGTAGTTAAGATTTGTACACAATATGCTCAAAAGGGTATGTTTAACATCTTCATTGCGATCTTCTCTTTTGCATTGGCTTTTGCCTTCTTCTCCGCACCTAAAGGATCTGTAAACGCTCCTCTGGGAATCGATAGTGCTCCTGTATCCTTCTTTGTAAGTTATCTTATCTCAATTGCAGTATTCGGTCTTTTCCAGGCTATATTTATGGCCAATGCTGGTGGTGCATGGGATAATGCAAAGAAAGTAGTTGAAGTTGACCTGAAAGAAAAAGGGACTCCTCTTCATGATGCCACTGTAATCGGTGATACTGTTGGAGATCCTTTCAAAGATACCTGTTCTGTAGCGCTCAATCCTATCATCAAGTTCACCACTTTATTTGGTACACTTGCCATGGAAATTGCGATTTCCGATGGATTTAGAAATATTGCTCCAATTATAGGCACTGTCTTTTTGCTAGTTGCACTTTACTTTGTTTACCGCTCATTCTATAAAATGAGAATTGAGAAGTAACGATTTCATTTTCATATAAAAAAAGCGACCGCTTCCTAAAGAGGCGGTCGCTTTTTTTATATGAAAAATACTTTATCCGGCAAAATGATTATGGATCAGCCTCAAAAGCAGTGGAGAGAGGATAGAATGATTCTGATACATCTCATCCTTAAGCCTAAAATAATCAAATAATTTGCCGTTCCTGCGTCGAACTTATACCGTATGCATTTAACGACACAGGTACGGCGAAGAAACGGCGTAGGTTCGGCACAGGTTCGGCAACAGGAAGAATTATGGAAAAATTATGGAAGAATGTGCTCCCGGATATTCCGACTGATTCATAATTATAACAGTCTTATCCGTTTGAGAGGGGGCACTACTCATATTTTATTACTTCCGAAGGGCACCCATCCACTGCTTCCAGAATAGCATCTTCGTAATCATTAAAATTGGCTCCGTGTTTTACAACCATCTTTTCGGGGACCTCAAATACCTCCGGACAAATAGACTCACAAACGCCACAAGAGATACACTCATTCTCGCTTTCATCAAGCCATACCTTCTTAATTGCCATAAGTTTGATTTTTTAAGTTCAACAATAGGAATCTTATTATTCATTTAAATGGAACGCATAGGGTAAAAGATCGTCAATTGAAGTAATCCTAACTTTCGATAGATCAAGATTGCTACAATATACAATAATGTTTTTTCCTATCACCTGAGAAGCTTCATATATTATCTGCCTGCATCTTCCACAAGGAGTCACAGGTTGTTGTTCCGGATCTTCGTTATACCCTCCCACAATAGCAATAATTTCTATATTGTAATCGCCATTGGAATTGGCATTCATAATAGCTGCCGCTTCAGCACAAATGGATAAGCCGTACGATGCATTCTCCAAAAGTGTACCCGTATATATTTTGCCGGAAGTAGTCTTAACGGCTGCACCTACGAAAAACTTAGAATATTTATTATACGCGTTAACCGAAACTTTTTTAGCTTCAATCAAAAGTTCAACAATATCCCTTGGTAAAATATCCGGATTCATTATTATATCATCCATTGCTCATTCATTTAGTCAGTAAAAAAGTTCTTTTTCTGTAAAACAAAAATAATCCTTTGAACAAAACGCCCCCTACACTTAGCATTGATTCTTAAAAAAATATTCCCGCAAAAATAGTATTGTATTTGCCCAAACTCATATTTCTTTAAGCTCATCAGAATGTTTCGGCAAATGGATGACAAAAGTAGTTCCTTCGCCTAAAGTGCTATGCACCTCAATAGTTCCGGAAGCAAGTGCAACAAAGTCGCGAACAATCGTTAATCCAAGCCCTGTACCCCGCTCATTTTTTGTACCCAATTGAGATATTACTTTATCCGGCTCAAATAATCGTTCTTTTACCTCAGATGACATCCCTACGCCATGATCTTCCACTTTAATTTCCACCTGATCATTCGCCACCTCACTACTTATTATTGAGATAAGTCCCCCATCCTGACTGTATTTAATAGCGTTTGAGAGCAAATTTCTAATTATAGCCTCAAGTTGATTACTGTCGGCTTTTAAGACGATACCAGGAATATCCAGTTCCAAGCGGATATGTTTTTCATCCAGATTGCCTCTAATCACATTAACAGCATTATTGATGACCCCTACAAGATCTACTTTTTCGGGAGAAAAATTCAAAGTACCTTGCTGTGCCATTGACCAATGCAGGAGATTCGAAAGAAGGTTATACAAATTATTAGACGACTTTTCTATCGTTGATATCATCTCCAATCGTTCAGCATCACTGAGCGCAGAATAGTCCTCCTTCAGATAATTTGAAATCCCGATCAACCCGTTAAAAGGGCTTCTCAGATCGTGTGCAATAATTGAAAACAATCGATCTTTAGTAGTATTAGACGTTACTAATTGATCATTAACGACTTCCAATGTTTTAGCTTGCTCTGATATCTCTAACGTTCTTAATTCCACTCGTTTTTCAAGTTCTTCATTCGTTTTTTTCAATTTCCTTACTCTAAAATTCCATGTAGTTGAAATTGAAAATAATATTATGACTAAAGCCAATAATTTAAACCAAATCTGCTTCCACCAGGGAGGAGTGATAATAATCGTCAAAGTAGCCTCTTTATCACTCCATAATCCATCATTATTCGATGCTACGACTCTAAAAACATAAGTTCCCGGATCCAGATTAGTATAAGTAACTTTTCTCTCTGTGCCCAAATAGCTCCATGTCTTCGCAAACCCATCCAACTTACATCTGTATTCATTATTTTTGGGTTGCGTAAAATTCATCGCGGCAAACTCTATTGAAAAAAGAGATTGGTCATGATTTAATACAATCTTCTTACATTCTGAAATATGACATTTCAAAGGAGACCCCTTAACACCCGGTTTCATTTCTTTATTAAAAATCGAAAATCCTGTAAACACGACTTCGGGTTTATTTTCATTAAAGACAATATCATCGGGTTTAAAATAGCTGACGCCATTCACTCCACCGAAAAACAGATATCCGGTTTTACTTTTAAAAGTGGACCAAAGATTAAATTGGTTGGCTTGTAACCCATCATTTACATCAAAAGTCTTTACTTTATAAGAAACCGCATCGCCGATTGTTAAAGCAGAAAGTTTTGACAAGCCTCTGTCTGTACTTAGCCAGAGAAAGCCTTTTCCATCTTCTTGAATTCCATAAACATCGTCAGTAATCACATCGGAATTAAATAATCTCGGTATAAATCTATTCTTCTTTTTATTATAAAGAAGTATTCCATCGCCACGGGTTCCTATCCAAAACCGTCCTTTCGAGTCTTCAAAGAAACATAAAGCATTAAATATGGTAGTGGCTTCTTGTGTAGGTTTTCGTTTAAAAAGATAAGTCATCTTTCCGGTAGTATAGTCGAATTTATCAACCCCACCGGGGTCGGCAGCCATCCAGATATTACCGCTCTTATCTTCGTAGAGTTGCAAGATAGAGAGTCCCGAATTCCGATACACAGCAGATCCACTCTTAGGAAAATGAATAACATGCGTCAGCTGAGGATTAATTCTATTCACCCCCTCTTGTGAAGTTCCTATCCAAATATACCCCCGTTTATCGGCTAGAAGACAAAATACACTGTTTGATGAAATATCGAGGGGGCCGTTACCTTGCTTTAAATGTGTTTTTTTTCGTAGTTTAAAATCAAATATATCGATTCCGCCATCCCACATTCCGACAAAAAGGCGTCCTTTTAGATCAAAGCACAATGCTAACACTTTATTACTTGTCAACTTTCCAAATCTTACATATTTAGAAAATGGAGTAACCGTGCTTTTATCTTTCGATAGAATATCTATACCTCCCCCGTCTGTTCCAATAAATGTTTCACCCTTTTCGTTTTCAACAATACTTGTTGCATTGTTATGACTCAATGATCGTGAGGAGCCAAACTGCAGATACAGATGCGAAAATTTCTTGATATTTTTATCATAACAATCAACTCCCCCAAACCGGCTTCCAAGCCAGACACGACCTTCATTATCCACATAGAATGCGGTAAGTATATCACTTAATATAGAATGACTATCGTAGAATTTATGCGTAAGGTTTAAACAACTATAATCATGATGCCAAACTTTTTGAGCCGAAATGATACTTAACCCATAATTTGTACCAATCCATATATTATGGTTCATATCTGCCCGGATAAAAGTAAGATCATCATTAATAAGATTACCATTCTTCGTATTTATCCGGCGAATGATCTTATTTTCCTTATTTAAAACAAAGATCCCCTGTCCTGTAGTGGCAATCCAATAATTACCTTCTCTATCTTCATAAAAATCAGATGCGCCTGTTTGCAAAGATTCTCCATTGATACCCTTCAACAAAATCGCTATGACACGTTTTTGTTGAAAGTCTACTTTAAAACATCCTTTATTCCCCAATACCCAGATATTGGAATGAGAATCCCTTTTAATAATATGAATATCCATACCTTTTATAAGACGGACATCCCGAAAATCGGATAATCTGTTTTCAATTTTATGATTGGAAAAATCATATTTCATGAGGCCCAAAACTGAGGCTATCCAAGCGGTAGAATCAGAATCAAAATAAAAGTCACTAATGAATTGATTATTCAGAATACGCCCAGCACCTTGAAATTTATAATGAATAAAGCGATCATTTAATCGATCATAAAGATGAAATCCATATCTGGTCGTCACCCACAGCCGCTTTTTATTATCTTCTTTAACATTGAAAATCATATTGTTCGTTAAAGAGTAAGCATCTTTTGGATTATGTCGATAGGTAATAAAAGAGTATCCGTCATATTTACAAAGACCGTTTTCCGTTCCTATCCATAAAAAGCCTTTGTAATCACGGGTAATAGAGACTACATTCCCTTGTGATAAGCCCATATCATTGGTAAGATGCTCAAAATGATACTCCTGCCCATATATCGGATAGATAAACAGCATAGCAAAAAAGCAACTCCATTTTCTGAACAACCTTATCATTTTATAATGGTTTGGATTACTTCTTAAATATAGACATAAAAATAAAGTATCCGTTATTTTTCAGAAAAGAAGATTTGCTGTATTTTGAAAAATAGCTTTTATATTATTTTTCTATTTTCGCGTTATTCGATAAATACATGAGATTGCAAAGCTTATATATAATTCGGGCGCCTACATTCGCATCCCATTCATCTTGACCCGGAGCAACCTCCACCACATCAAAGCCGATAATCTGTCTACCCGATTCTATCAGCTGTCGTAAAAGATAAACTGCTTTCTGGAAGCTCAACCCACCCGGCACGGGTGTGCCGGTATTAGGGCACAATTCAGGACTCAACCCATCAATATCAAAACTGACATATACTTGATGGGGTAAATGGCTTATTATTTCCACACATAAATCACCCCAAGGTTCTCCTTCAAATTCAGCCGCAGCCAATAAATAATCATCAAACTGAACAATCCGATCAGTAGCGTTAATGAGTTTAATCTCATCTTCACATTCATCGCGAACCGCAACTTGTACTAGTTTTGAAACACCTTCCAATTTAAGCACATTATACATAATCGAAGCATGCGAATAGATAAACCCTTCATAAGCCTGACGTAAATCGGCATGAGCGTCTATATGCAGAATACCGAAACCCGGACTTCGTTCCGCTAAAGCCCATAGATAACCAAAAGGCACACTGTGATCTCCACCAATTAATCCCACAAGCTTTCCTTGCTTCAATAATTGATCCGTACTTTGATATATTTTTTGATTGAGTAATAAAGAAGCAGCGTTTACAGTCGCCAGATCTTGAGACACATCAATTAAAGCGCCTCCATTCTCTAAATGTGAGATAATTTTTTTCGCTAATGGACGCATTGCTTCGTTCAAAAACTTCACCTCCTGATCAATAGGCAGTGTTCCGATACCAATTTTCCATGCATCTTCCACATCAAAATCAAAAAAATCGAGTTGCGGAGAGGCTGCAATAATGGCTTCAGGTCCATTTGACGTACCGGATCTATACGATGTTGTCACATCCCAAGGAACCGATATCAAAACCACGGAAGCATCATCAACAGTATAAGGCATTCCAAAATAATTACCATTTGCAACTGCCGTATCATTGGGGTTAAAGTCCTTCTTCTCCATCTTGACGATTAATTATTCAACAAATATAAGCATGTATAACCGAGTTTAATAAAGATCATAAAAAACAGAATGAAAAAACGTTACAAATGTTTAACTTTGCCGGAAATAGCCCCTCTAACAAAAATCGTGCTATTCTATTTTCTATTGTTCAATACACACTGATAAACAAAACCTTATCTTAAAAATGGGAAAAGTTTTAATCATTGGTGCAGGCGGTGTAGGTACCGTAGTTGCACATAAAGTAGCAGCTAAACCTGATGTCTTTACAGAAATCATGCTTGCCAGCCGCACTAAATCAAAATGTGATGATATAGCCCGGGCTATTGGTGGCGGACGTATTCGTACTGCTGCTGTTGATGCTGACAATGTCCCGCAACTGGTTAAACTTCTAAATGATTTTAAACCGGAATTGGTTATTAATGTTGCCCTGCCCTATCAGGATTTACACATTATGGATGCTTGTTTGGAAGCAGGTGTTAATTATATGGACACAGCCAATTATGAACCACTTGATGAAGCCAAATATGCCTATAAATGGCAATGGGCATATCAGGATAGATTTAAAAAAGCCGGCCTAACCGCTATTCTCGGTTGTGGATTTGATCCGGGAGTTACCAGCATCTTTACAGCATTTGCCGCAAAGCATCATTTCGATGAAATTCAATATCTCGATATTGTTGATTGCAATGCCGGTGATCATCATAAGGCCTTTGCAACTAACTTCAATCCTGAAATTAATATTCGTGAAGTAACCCAAAAAGGAAAGTATTGGGAGAATGGAGAATGGATTGAAACCGAACCACATCAGATCCATAAACCGTTAAACTATCCTGAAATCGGACCTAAAGAGTCGTATGTAATCTATCATGAAGAACTCGAGTCGTTGGTGAAACACTATCCAACCCTTAAACGTGCACGATTCTGGATGACTTTCGGACAAGAATATCTTACCCACCTCCGCGTAATTCAAGATATCGGAATGGCAAGTATTGTGCCGATCATGTATAATGGTGTTGAAATTGTTCCTATTCAATTTCTTAAAGCCGTTCTGCCTAATCCCGGAGAGCTGGGCAAAAATTACACCGGATGGACATCTATCGGCTGCCGTATTACAGGCATAAAAGACGGACAAGAAAAATCTTATTATATTTACAATAATTGCAGTCACGAAGTAGCCTACAAAGAAACCGGTACCCAGGGGGTAAGTTATACAACCGGTGTTCCGGCTATGATTGGAGCCATGATGTTTATGAAAGGCTTATGGAAGAAACCGGGCGTATTCAATGTGGAAGAATTTGATCCCGATCCATTCATGATCGAACTTAATCAAAATGGATTGCCATGGGTAGAGATTCACGATGGCGATCTTGAACTCTGATAACCCCATAAAGAATGCCCGGACAAACGCCGGGCATTCTCATTTATAAACCGTCAGAAACGTTAACAAGTCTATTGTTTTTCTGTTAACAAATCTTCGTTAAATAGCCGCTAGAAAGAATAAGATTTATAACTTTGCCGCATATTTCATTATTTAACAAACGTTAATTCAAACAAACATAACCAAATGATAACCAACAATTTTGTTGATCGTCACCTCGGACCACGACCTGAAGAGGTGGAACAAATGCTTAAGAAAATCGGTGTTTCATCAATGGAACAATTAATTGATGAAACCGTACCGGCTGCTATCAGATTACAAAAACCACTCGACCTACCCAAAGGTTTGAATGAATACGAATACCTTCAACACATCAAAGCACTTGGCGCAAAAAATAAAATCTTTAAAACTTTTATTGGCATGGGTTATTACAACACCATCACTCCTTGTGTAATAATCCGGAATGTCCTTGAAAATCCGGGCTGGTACACAAGTTACACACCTTACCAGGCTGAGATTTCGCAAGGTCGTCTCGAAGCACTTCTTAACTTTCAAACCATGGTTGCCGATTTAACAGGCATGCCCATGTCGAATTGCTCACTACTAGACGAAGCCACTTCTGTTGCCGAAGCCATGATCATGTCTTTTAATGCACGATCCCGCCAAGCAATAAAAAATGAGGCTAACCAATTCTTTATCGATGCCAATATGTTTCCCCAAACTATTGACGTCCTTCGTACCCGTTCTGCCCCTCTTGGTATAGAGCTCATTATAGGAAAAGCTGAAGAATTCACCTTTACCGACAAAGTCTTCGGTACTGCTGTTCAATATCCGACCTTAACCGGTGAGGTTAAAGATTATGCAGCATTTGTTGAGAAGGCTCATGCGGTAAATGCCCTCGTTATAGTATCCGTAGACCTGTTAAGTCTCGCGTTATTAGCACCGCCTGCCGAATGGGGCGCCGATATTGTTACCGGATCAACCCAAAGGTTTGGTGTTCCTATGGGATTTGGCGGACCACATGCCGGTTTCCTTGCCACCCGTGATGAATTCAAACGCCACATGCCTGGCCGTATTATTGGTGTATCAGTTGATGCACAAGGAAACCCTGCATTACGTCTGGCACTTCAAACCCGTGAACAACACATCAAACGCGAACGTGCTACTTCCAATATCTGTACGGCACAGGCGCTATTAGCCATTATGGCCGGGATGTATGCTGTTTATCATGGTCCTAAAGGAATCCGTCAGATTGCACGCCATATCAATATTCTTACCGGAGTATTAGCACAAGAAATTGTCAAGTATGGTTATAATGTTTTGAATGACACCTGCTTCGACACCTTGACAGTTGAGGCCCCATCCAGTAATGTTTTAACGGCACTTAACTCGTTAGCCATTCAATCTGAAATGAATTTCAGATATGATGATAAAACCATATTTGGTATCAGCATCGACGAAACAACATCGCTAGATGATATTAATATGATTTTAAAAATCTGCGCGCTTGCAAACCAGAAATCATTCACCGCTTTTGTTTGCAATCCGGCTGAATGTGAATTGATAACTACCATTCCAGCAGCGCTGCAACGTACAAGTGAATATCTGACCCATCCTGTTTTTAACCGTAACCATTCTGAAACAGAAATGATGCGTTACCTCAAAAAACTGGAAGAGAAAGATCTTTCGTTAAACCGTGCCATGATTCCACTCGGTTCATGTACGATGAAACTGAATGGAGCCGTTGAGATGTTTCATATGAGTTGGCCCGAATTCGGAGCTATTCACCCGTTCGTTCCTGCCGATCAAGCTGCGGGATATCTTGAAATAATAGAAGAGATGAATCATCTATTCTGCATCATTACGGGATTTGCCGGTGTATCGTTTCAACCAAACTCAGGTGCAGCCGGAGAATATTCCGGTTTAATGGTTATCCGCCAGTATCACATCAGTCGTGGTGAGGGTTCACGCAACATCTGCCTCATCCCTGCATCTGCACACGGAACAAATCCTGCAAGTGCAGCGATGGCCGGATTGAAGGTTGTTGTAGTTAAATGTGATGAGGAAGGAAATATCGACTTGAACGATCTTCGTGCAAAGGCAAAACAGCATAAAGAGAATTTAGCTGCTCTGATGGTGACTTATCCTTCTACCCATGGTGTATTTGAAGAGGGAATCCTTGAAATGGTTGACATTATCCATGAAAACGGCGGACAGGTTTATATGGACGGAGCAAATATGAACGCCCAGGTTGGATTGACCAATCCGGCAACCATTGGCGCCGATATTTGTCATCTTAACTTACATAAAACGTTTGCTATTCCTCATGGTGGTGGTGGTCCCGGAGTTGGCCCTATCGCTGCAGCAGAGCACCTTGTACCTTTCTTACCCGGCCATTCGGTCGTTAAAACAGGTGGTCATTCTGCAATTACAGCTGTGGCAGCAGCGCCATTCGGTAGTGCATTAGTCCTTCCTATTTCTTATGCCTATGTCAAATTAATGGGTGGTGAAGGATTAAAGAAAGCAACTGAATATGCTATCTTAAATGCCAACTACATTAAAAGCTGTTTAGAAAACGATTATCCGATTCTATATACCGGAAAAAATAATCGTTGTGCTCACGAAATGATCCTCGACTGTAATGCATTTAGCATGAGTGCCGATATATCCGTTTCAGATATAGCCAAACGGTTGATAGATTATGGATTTCATGCACCAACGGTTGCGTTCCCTGTACATGGAACCCTAATGGTTGAACCTACAGAAAGTGAGCCCTTAAGTGAAATTGACCGTTTAGTCAATGCATTTATCTCCATTCGTAACGAAATTCGTGAGATTGAAGAGGGCAAAGCCGAAAAGGGAAACAATTTATTAACCTTTGCCCCTCATACCGCAAAAGTTGTAACGGCTGATGAATGGACCCGTCCCTATAGCCGTCAACGCGCTGCCTTCCCAATACCACATGATGATAAGTTCTGGCCCTCGGTTGGCCGTCTGGATGATGCTTACGGTGATAGAAATCTCGTTTGTACCTGTCCTCCGGTTAGTGAATATTAATCAAACGTTTATATCCTTGTTAAAGGTATAAATTATTCAGAAGAGACCGCTTTAACACTTGTTGAGGCGGTCTCTTTCTTTTAAAAGAGCATGGTTTTAAATCCACATTGGCTCTGTTGTGAAATCTGAAAGGAAGGATTACGGATTATCAGGACAGGACAAAGTAACACAACCGCAATGAAATTGCTTATATCTGTAATAGCAGAATCTATCTTCCGTTTCCCCATTACCCGACAGTTTATAGTATTGTAAACTTTGATCAGTATTAAAAAAGAGAATAGTCAACTTTATTTAGGACATGACAAGTAGCTGAGCCTAATCTAAGCCTAATGTAATTCTATTGCAACTCTAATTTACTTCTATCAGGTATTAGAAGTAGATTAGGATGAGCTTAGGTTGGCTACATGCTGATTTTAATTTTTTACAAGAATTATCGGATAATCTTATGACGCTTTTTAAGCTATCATATTGTGGTTTTAGAAACCGGCTTTAAGCATATTATTGAAGGATTTGCCCTGAAAATAAATTCAATTCCTATCAATACAAAGTCGTGAATTTGTCAGAAAAGTTGTAGCGATTATCAATGACTTTGATTTCCGGCTTTATAAAGACCAAGCGATATACATATTTCATAACAATACGGATAACTTCAAATCTTCTTTCAACGCTCTATGATCATCCTTTCATGAATCGTCCGGTAGACAAACTTCCTAAAAAAAGACACAGCTAAAATTAATCAATAAAAAATCATTAATTTCACAAACGATATTAAAACATTTTGAAATAGCACTTAAATTTATCGCAAAAGCTTTTCATTAATCCCCCATCTTAAATTCAAAAACATAATGAGCACAGCTATTCTATTTGCAAGTAACCATGGTACGACCGAAAAAGTAGCCTCACAAATCGCTACACAACTTGAAGAGCACAAACCGATCGTCATTAATCTAAAAAAGGATCCAAATCCCGACTTAACCGGTTATAGCACCATTTTAATCGGTGGATCGATCCATGCAGGCGGAATACAGAAAGCGGTAACTGCATTGATCAAAAACAATAAAGATGTTTTGCTACAAAAAAAGGTAGCCCTATTTCTATGCTGTATGGAAGAAAAAAAAGCAGAGGAGGAATTTAATACGGTTTATCCTGACTGGTTGAGAGCTCATGCCACGAGCAAAAAGATTATTGGAGGTGAATTTAATTTTGAAAAGATGAACTTTTTTGAAAAATTCCTCATTAAGAAGATTTCAGGAGTGAAGGAATCGGTCTCTAAAATAGATAATACCCAAATCAATGCACTTGTTGAGGATATAAGAACAGTATAATTGTCAAACGACGATCAGTCCGGCACTTCTAAGTCCTTTCCAGACTCGTGATTTAACCATCTTTTCTGATGCCGTACCGGTTATGGTTGAAAACAACACCTCGCTTTCATCAAAAGTAAAAGGGTTGTTTCTCGGTTTTGATTTTTCAATAAGCGCAAAGGCAAAATCGGTTTGTTTACGGTCTGTAATGATCTCTGTTATATCACTTCCCGAATAACAGGATAAAACAAACTCCTCGCCGCCTGATTTAGCTTTCCGAACTGTTTGGCTCAATCCATCACCCAACCAGATCAGTCTACTGTTTTTCGTTGTATTCTCCGCTCTGTTTGTCACCAGAAACGATTCAACGAACGTTGGAGAATAAGTCGTTTTAGGCAATCTTGTCTCAAACCATGTAAAGACCTTTTTATCGAATCCTACTCCATTCATATAATTATAGGTAGCTATTCGTAGTCCTTCACCAAATTGATCGTGATCTGTTGAAACGGAATCATTAAAATATACCTCGTTATTTGAAAAAGAGTTGGGTTGCTCGGTAATCCGTTTAACACCAAACCGTTCAGGATTACAGCCAACCGGACTATGTACCGTCATGGCAAACCGATGCCAAAATGCAGACTGAATGAGCCCCAGAGAAAAGAGCTGACGAACCACTTCCAGCGAATCTATCGTTTCCTGAGTAGTTTGCGATGGGAAGCCATACATCAGATAAGCATGTACCATTATTCCGGCCTTCGAAAAAGCAGCACAAGCATTGGTTGCTCCAAATAGCGTGACTCCTTTATTCATCAATTGAAGCAGTCGGTCGGAAGCAACCTCAATACCCCCAGAAACAGCAATACATCCTGACTTGGCAAGTAACCTGCATAGATCGGGGGTAAACGACTTCTCAAAACGAATATTACCCCACCACGAGACCTGCAAACCCCTACGGATAACCTCTATAGCCACCCGCTTTAAAACGGCCGGAGGAGCAGCCTCATCAACAAAATGGAAGCCCGACTGACCTGTTTGAGCCATCATTGCTTCCATCCGGTCTACCAGTATAGAGGCCGGGATGCTTTCGTAACGCGAAATATAATCAAGCGAGGTATCGCAAAAAGCACATTTGGCCCAATAGCAACCATGTGCAAGGGTTAGTTTATTCCATCGTCCATTATTCCATAACCGCAACATGGGGTTTGCAACTTCGGTCATATCCAAATACAACGAAAGCGGCAATCCTGAATAATCGGGAGTTCCACGATCTACCATCGGAATATTTTGAATGGAGTCCGGTTGAGCCACTTCGATTTTGCCCTGATAGCAAAACATCGTTCGGATGAGGGGCTCGCCTTCTCTTTCTCCCTTTGTGACCAAAGCTTTTAGCTGTTCAATAGAATTACCGGATGCTACAAAGCCTTTCACCAATCTTTCGAGAGGTAATTCACCGTCATCAAAAGTAAGAAAGTCAAGATAATTAAATAAACGGGGATCAGAAAGCTGCCGAAGTTCCGTATTAACATACCCGCCTCCCATTACAGTTAGAATCGAAGGATATTTTTGCTTTAAAAGCGCACCACACTTTAATGCACCATAAAGATTACCGGGAAAAGGGACACAAAAACCTACAACCTGAGGATCTGCTTTTAATAAATGTTCTTCAAATATGGAGAGCATCAACAAATCAACACTATTCTTTTGTGTCTGCTCCAACTCGACAATTAATGGATCAAACGTAGGAAGATACAAACAGAGTTTCTCTGCATATTTAATCAGTTCGAAGTTGGGCGCAACATTGGTTCTGATAAAATCAACAATATCTTCAATAAAAAGCGTTGCCAGATGAATCGCTTTATCGTGTATTCCGATTTCTCCAAAAGCCCAATCCAATTCATACACATCTTTAAACCGGTCTCCTTCCGGAAGATACTGACGCGTACAGATACGTTGCGCCAGCATGGGTTCCCGACCTCTTAGAAAACGTATTACCGCATCAACAGTATCTTCATAGCCTGAGCGACAAGCCAGCATCCTTTGTTGCGATTCCGGCATTGCATAAGTTGATCGGTTCTTAGCAACCTCACTAACCGGCACACGCTCTTCAGTCAAAGCCTCATCAAATAAGTTATGAAGAAACGACCGGGTAAATATCCGATCAACCAACATGATACCTAAATCAAGCTGTGCGACGTCATATCCGCATTTTTCAAGATAACCGGCAAGATAAGGCGATGCCGGATAGGGTGTATTCAACTGAGTCAACGGAGGGGTCACCAATAATATTTGCATATTTATACAAGCTTAAAGACGCTTCAGAAATGTGATCAGTTGCGCTGTTGCCTTTCCTCTATGGCTGATTTCATTCTTCGCCTTCAATTCCATCTCCGCAAAGGTCTGGGAATATCCATCCGGTTGAAATACCGGATCATATCCAAATCCATCACTACCTTTGCGATCTTTGGTAATATGTCCGTTAATAATACCTTCAAAGAAATACGCTTTACCTTGTAGAATTAAACAGATAACGGTTCTAAACCGGGCTTTGCGGTTTTCCTTCCCATCCATCTCAACTAAAAGCTTGGCTAAATTAGCAGCAGAATTTTGTTCCGGTCCTGCATAGCGTGCCGAATAGACACCCGGACGACCATCCAATGCCTCAACTTCCAAGCCGGTATCATCTGCAAAACAGTTTCGTCCGAACTTATCCCATATATAGTGCGCCTTAATGGCTGCATTACCTTCAAGCGTATCGGCTGTTTCGGCAATATCATCAAAACAATTTATATCACGCAAGCTTAATAATTTAAATTTTTCGCCTGCCAAATGAGCTATCTCTTCGAGCTTATGTTTGTTATTAGTAGCAAAAACAAGTTCCATCATAATATGTTATTTATTAAAGGGCAAAGGTACGGTTCTGTTTTGAAAAGATTTTTTTTCATGACTATTGTTTTTGATAAATATTTCTGATTAAATTTGCAGCAGAAGTGTAATATTATGCAAAGCAACTATCTTCTTCCTTTTCTACTATGGAACCTACTCCTCATTAATCTGGGCAGGAAGCATGGCTGTTTGTAAAAAGGAATTCACATAACAAGTGAAAAAAAAATTCAAGCGAGCCAATTTCAAAAAGGGCTCGCTTTTTTTATGTAATCAAAATCGAATAAATATGAATAACAGAGTGTACATTTTCGACACAACCCTACGCGACGGAGAACAAGTTCCGGGGTGCCAGCTTAACACTATCGAAAAGATAGAAGTAGCTCGTAAACTTGAGGCCCTTGGCGTCGATGTCATCGAAGCAGGTTTTCCGATATCTAGTCCGGGCGACTTTAAATCGGTTGTTGAAATTTCAAAAGCAGTGTGCGAACCTACCATTTGTGCCTTAACCAGAGCGGTTGAGAAAGACATTGAAGTAGCAGCCGATGCATTAAAATATGCCCGCAAAAAACGAATTCATACAGGAATCGGAACTTCATACTATCACATATATCAAAAACTCAAATCCAACCCCGAAGAAATTATTGAACGCGCCAAAGCAGCCGTTAAATATGCCAAACATTTCGTGGAAGATGTGGAGTTCTATGCCGAAGATGCAGGACGGACTGATAATGAATATCTGGCGCGTGTAGTCGAAGCGGTTATCGGGGCAGGTGCCACCGTGGTCAACATCCCGGATACTACCGGTTACTGTCTTCCATCCGAATATGGAGAAAAGATTAAATACCTGATGGAGAATGTATCAAACATCGATAAAGCAATTCTCTCCACCCACTGTCATAATGATTTAGGAATGGCTACGGCAAACTCAATGGCAGGTCTGATAAACGGTGCGCGCCAGGTTGAAGTAACCATAAATGGAATTGGTGAACGTGCCGGTAATACCGCGCTTGAAGAGATCGCTATGATTCTTAAATGTAGATCACATCTTAATCTGACAACCGGAATCCATACCGAAAACATCTATAACACGAGTCGTCTGGTATCCAGATTAATGCGCATGCCCGTTCAACCCAATAAAGCCATTGTCGGTCGTAATGCTTTTGCCCATTCTTCCGGCATCCATCAAGACGGGGTTCTGAAAAACAGAGAGAACTATGAAATTATCGATCCGAAAGATGTTGGCATCAATGAATCATCGATTGTCTTAACGGCACGGAGTGGTAGAGCTGCATTAAAACACCACCTCGACTTGTTAAATATTGAACTGGATAGCGATGAATTAAATGAGGTATACACGAAGTTTCTAAAGCTGGCCGATTCTAAAAAAGACATCACCGACGAAGATTTATTTGTGCTTGCCGGAGTAAAAAGATCGGCATTGGGTAGAAGAATGAAGTTAGAACATCTTCAGGTACTTTGTGGACAATCTGCTATTCCTATGGCAACGATCACACTGAACATTGATGGTGAAAGTTTGACCTCTTCAGCAACAGGAAACGGACCTATCGATGCAGCATTTAGCGCCGTAAAGCAGGTCATCCAAAAGAAGGTGATACTCGAAGAATTTCTGATCCAAGCCATTACCAGAGGTAGTAACGACCTCGGCAAAGTACATGTTCAGGTTGAAAACAAAGGAAGCCTTTACTATGGATTTTCTGCAAATACAGACATTGTAACCGCTTCAGTTGAAGCATTTATCGATGCGATTTCGAAGATACATTAAGCCTCCTGTAACATTACTATGCATCCGTTGGTTGAATTCTTTTTCAATTTTTAGATCATCAAACAGTTGACATGTTTTATTTCTACTACATTAAAACTGTAATCAATTAATTTTGATCATATTCCAAATTAATTCAACCACCGGGTTATTATTAATGAAGTTTTATTTTAAAAGCCATATAAATCGGTTATGTGCTGATATAATTAAAGAATTCACACCCAAGTCTTAGAAAAAAGGACCTTTAACCTTAGCGACTGTTTAAATTTTATTTTCCGGTTTCGATAAGACCTCAATATTGAACCATTCTACCGATAGTTCTTTTCTACGGGAAATCTTTTAACAGTTGCTTAATTTATTAAAGAAGCCCCATGACGTTAAAATCATGAGGCTTCTTTTCATTATCGTCTATTCTGCAACCACACTTCGCGTAGCTTTAAATATTGCAATACAGCATACCACGATCCAAGCAAAGACATTACCAGACCATCCATACCATCAAGGAACCCACGTTTAAAGAAATAACTTTTTATAAAACGAAATAAAGGCGAAAACAAAAGCTTCATAGCATTAGGTCGCTTTCCTCTTTCATAAAGCATGAGCGCCTTTTCGTTAGTATATCGGTTTGTTTTATTAATATAATGCGTGATATCCCTATACGTATAGTGTTTGATATTCTGATGAATTTTATCAACTACCGCACCTGTCCGGGTCTCAAAATAGCTATGAATAATATGCGGGCTGAACTTTCCAGCACCGTTTTTAAAGAACCTGACCTTGTAAAACGCGCTCCAACCACCATGTTTCACCAATCTACCAAAACAATAACACTCAAAACGAACTTCATAGACATCAGCAGCCTGTGATAACTTCATTATTCGGCGAATCTCTTCTTTTAGCTCATCAGTCACCACCTCATCCGCATCAAGAAAAAGGATCCAATCACCTGTACATCGTTGAATGGCTTCGTCTTTCTGCAATCCACACCCTTTATAAGGTGAGACTGTAAATACTTTAACGCCTAAAGACTCTGCTATTTCAACAGTCCGGTCGGTAGATCCGCTATCTACCAAAATCATTTCATCAGCGATATCTTTAACCGCGCTAAAGGTTTTGCCAATAATCCATTCTTCATTAAAAGACACACTACAAACAGATAAGCTCATATTATGATAATATTTGATAAATACGTCCTAAAAACAGATTCTGGCACATCTTTAAGGTAAGCCAAAACTTAAAAGCTGTGTAATTACGATGTTCTATACGTAGAATACACTCCAGGTTAATTCTTCTGGGATTAGTTCCTTTTTTTGTTGACACAAATCCAACAATACCTGTTTTTTTTATAATCTGCTTTCCAAATTCCGATCGATGTCCATAGGGCCAACAAAAAAAATGAGCCTCTTTGTTTAAGTGCGATTCAATGAGCTCTTTATTTAAACTAACGTCTTCTGTTATTCGCTCAACAGCTTCTTCATCTGTCTCAAATCGAATAGCCGACAAATCCCGGTTCAGATAAAACTGATCTTCAAACCTTATGGCTCTTTCACTATAGCCTGAACGGGTTTTAAAGATAGGATCGCCTAATTTAAGTTCGTTCCTGTATAAATATTGCAAATTTTCATCCTTTAAATCCGCTTCCGTAGCTGACCGGATAACTTTTGTATCAATAAATACAGAAGCATGACGATGTGAGTGTAATTCAAAATCTACCAAACCGCTTTTATACATTTCCTGAATTTGATTCCAGTTTAAGTAAACCGGATTATGACCAATAGATGCGGTATTAATGAAAATAGTTGCTTTGATTTTATATTTTTTTAATAAGGGAAATGCGATAAGATAGTTATCAACATACCCATCATCAAACGTAAGCAGACAACTATTTTCTTTTACATGAATATGCTGCAAATACAAATCATATATCTCATTAAATCTATAAGTATGAACTTTTGTTTTTTCAATAACCTTTAAAAGTTCTTCAAAGTTGGTTGGGGTATTATGAAATAAAAAAGCGGGGACTCCTTCATCCTTATAAACAAAGAAGATAATCGAAAACACCAAAATAATAAACAGTAATGTGTGCACCTTACGCTATATTTTAAAAAAGACCATACATGAAACGGTGTAAAAGTACAACCTGTAACGATTGTTTAAAAAATAATCTTATCATTTTTTTAAACAAATTTATTTTTATTCAATATACTGAAATTCAGAGTAAAAGTTGCGAACGAAAGATCAATATATTAAGTATATCAATATGCTAAAAGCAAACGAGACTGTCACGAAATAGGAATAGCCTCGTTTATTTTTATATTTTCGCTAATATTATCGTGTTTACTCAACAACCAGCTTTTCTCCGGTATACCTGAAATACCAGTCATCCAATAACCCGGCTGCGAATCATCATCAAAATACGCACCAAAGCACAGGCTGTTTAAATAGGGAAAGTGTTCCAGACATAAATTGGATTAGAATAAGGCAATCTGCTGAATCAAATAATAATAAACCCTTAAACTTTTATACGGAAGAGCAGCTTCAAACAGATCCAGGCCGCAAGAAAGAATGAGATACCAAAGCTTATCTTAGCCAACAAAGGCTCAATACCCCAGTTTAATAGCATAATAGAACTCGCCAACATACCACATATCAATAATACCAATGCGATACGCTGACTAAATTGTAGTATGGTAGAACGAAACAATTTTGAATCTTTTAAATGGATTTCATGTTGTATCTTTCCCTCCTTCAGCTTATACAAAATTTCATTAGCCTGCTTTGGAAAGTCATGAATCAAAGCGAAATAATCAGCTACCGTATCATACAATTCAGTTGCAATCTTGCGGGGATCATATTTTTTTGCCACCAATACTTTCGCATAAGGCAAAATGATGGGACCTAACGAAAGGTTTGGTGAAAGATCTGAAGCAAATTTCTGAATAGTTCCAAGCGCCTTGAGTAATAAGAAAATATTTGAAGGGATTTGTAATTCATATTTAATAATGACATTGATACAGTCCTGCATAATCCTTGTAAAGTCCATATTTTCAAAAGGCACGTATGAATGTCGTTTTAGAAGATCATCAATTTCAAAGAGTAGCTCCTCTTCCTTATCATAAAATTTTATTCCACAAAGAGTGATTAGCGCATTAGTGATAGCCTTTGAATCCTGACGGGCAAATCCCATAGCAAAGCTAGCAAGGAAGTTCATATGGTTCGGTTTAAGAACACCCGTCATACCAAAATCAATGAACGACAATACATTTCCGGGTAAGATAAATATATTTCCGGGATGAGGATCGGCATGAAAGAATCCATATTTTAAAACCATCTGAAGAATGATATCAGCCCCATTACGAGCAATCACATCCAGATCATACCCTTTTTGAATCATCTCTTCCGTTTTATCCGGTGAAATTCCATCAATATACTCCATCACCAGCAGACGTTTGGTAGTATAATCCATATACACTTTGGGAATATGTATCCGGGCATCGCCTTTAAAGAGTTCATTAAACCTATTGATATTAGAAGCTTCCGAATAATAGTCGAGTTCCTTGATTATATTCTGTCCAAACTCATCAATGAGTCCCACAATATTTATAGCAGCCAATTCCGGATAATTTTCAACAGCTTTTCGGGCCAGATAACGCATCAGGTAAAGGTCGAGCTTAATCTTGTTTTCAATATGAGGTCGTTGAATCTTCACTACGACCTCCTCCCCTTCCATTAGCCGAGCCCGATAGACCTGCCCTATGGACGCCGAAGCCAGACATTGTTTGTCAAATTCAGCGAATACATTTTCGATAGAGTCTCCCAGTTCCTTCTCAATCAATCGGAAAGCATCGTCGTCATCTAACGGAATAGCTTTTGACTGTAGCTTTTTCAGTTCAAGTCTAAATCGCTCGGAAACCATATCCGGTCTGTCTGCAAGAATTTGTCCGAATTTAATATAAGTCGGTCCCAACTCCTCAATCGTAATTCTCAAACGTTCTTGCGTAGTATGAACTTGTCGCTTGCTACCGGGACGGGGAGGGAAAAAGCCTTTTCCCCAACGACTTCTGCTTACCCATTCGCGAAAACCGTGTTTTAATATGACGAATAAAATTTCTTTTGCCCTGATCAATTGTAAATAAGCGGTATAGATTCTAGTAATACGCATAGTTAGTCATTTTGCTTCTTATTCAACGTCTCAGTCAACTGACGAATGGCTTCAGTCAGTTCCTTGATTTCCTTACTACTGCCTTTTCCACTTCTAGCAAAGGCATTGGCAGCAATTTGTTCAGCAGTCAACTGTTCTTTAAATTCAGCCATCTGAGCGACAAGAAACTCACCAATCTTTTCGGTTTGAGCCTCATCCGTCATCACATGCTGCAAAACTTCACTTACCTTATTAATAAAAGCCTCTCGTTCGGTCAGTCCATACGAAAGAGCCATCCGGAGAAGTATCGATGCCACATCATTCATGAAAAAAAGATTAGTATTTCGAGCTACAAATATATTCATAATACAGTAAAAGGCTCCCATATTGGCTTTCTTGGTTTAAGCCTTTTTATATATTTGTAAAAATCAAACAGCAATTAGAGTTACTGTCATCTTATTTTGCTGATTTATACCAATAACACTGAAACCAAAATATAAGAAACTGCTTAAAAATTTTCCCAAGGAAAAAAATAACAGGTAGAAAGGTAACTATTCAGTCATTATAATACATTGAATAACAATTAAATAAATTTGTACAAAAAGCGCTAAGAAAAATAAAAATAAATACAAAGCATTGTATTTTAATTTGTTAAAGTCTGCGCATACTTAGTGCCCCCTTAAGTCTCCTTAATTGCTACATGTGTTAATTAGCTAAATATCAACATGTTTAATTGTTTTTAATAGACTGAATAGTTACGTAGTACGTAGAAAGAATGAAATTCTTCATTAAATATTGGCTCCTACGAGACAATATCAGGATCTATTGAATCTTTTTCTATCAATATTCAGTTTCTAACGGAACCATTTCGATAATTATATCACACGCTCAGGGGTTACTTATTTGAGCCCACTCCGAAAACCCTTTCGTGTAGTATTTTCATTAAATAATATTACTGAATAGTGATCTCATACATCATGCAAGTTTCGGGTTACGCTGTACAGGATCATTGCTTAAATTTAACACTTTTTAGCTCAAGTTATTCTATTGGGGACCATGTTTTTTAAATACTACGGGGGCTGAATGACAACTTATTACACAATAATAATTTGGCAAAATTGACTTTTCGGAATGAACGCTTGCCTTAAATTCCAAAGGGATAATATGATTATAACAAAAAGGCATGTTAATTTCAAGAATTCTGGGGAGATAATATGATTATACCAACATAATTCTAAAACAGGAATAATAAAAAAGCAATACTTTTGAATAAGTTTATCGGATCAACCAATCAATCAACAATCTTTTTATGAAGTATTCATTTTTCTTCTCCATTTGCCTTTTAGCATTCACGTTCCAATCTTTTGCACAATCAAACGTGTCATTGGTTCCTATCCCTGCATCCATTTCGACCCAGGAAGGAAAATTCACATTCACATCCAGAACGAAAATATTTCTTCAAACAAAAGATGCAGAGATATTAAATGCAATAGAACCATTGTGTACTAAACTAAAAGATGCAGCAGGATTAGATCTGGCAATCTCAAAAAAAGCAAAAAACAGAGCATCTATAATAATTAGTTTAGATAACACAATCAGACATGAAGAAGGTTATGTACTGAAAGTCACAAAGAACAACATTGAGCTAAAAGCCAGGACCGCTGCCGGAATTTTCTATGGTGTGCAAACCCTATTACAACTATTACCGGTAGAGATTGAAGCCCAAACACTTCAGGATGGGATAACATGGAGTGTTCCATGCGTTGATATTACCGATGCGCCAAGATTTTCATATCGGGGAGTCATGTTGGATGTTGCTCGTCATTATCAGCCTATACCATTTATTAAAAAATTGATCGACTTATTAGCAATGCAAAAGATGAATCGCTTACATATCCATTTAACGGATAGTCAGGGTTGGCGTTTTGAGAGTAAAAAGTATCCGAAACTCACACTGATTGGCGCATATAGAAAAGGAACGCCTTTAAATACGACATACGACTATAGCTCCCGTCCCCAAGATACTTTGTATGGCGGATATTATACACAGGCAGAGTTGAAAGACATTGTAAACTACGCTGCAACGAAATTCATCACCATCATTCCAGAGATAGAGATGCCTGCACATTCCAAATCTGCATTGGCTTCATATCCTGAGTTCGCATGTTTAGACAGTACCGGACGCCCATTTGCTTATCCACAAATGATACAAGACGAATACTGCACCAAAGATTCCACCTTTACATTCCTAACCGATATATTAGAAGAGGTAATGAACGTCTTCCCATCGAAATATATTCATATAGCAGGTGATGAAGCCAGTAAAGTAAACTGGAAGACCTGTAAGATTTGCCAGCAAAGGATGAAAGACGAAGGATTGAAGAACGTGGAAGAGCTGCAAAGCTACTTTATCAAGCGTATTGAAAAATTTGTAAATAGCAAAGGAAGAAATATCATCGGCTGGGACGAAATATTACAAGGTGGACTAGCCCCCAACGCTACCGTGATGAGCTGGACGGGAATCGAAGGAGGAATCAAAGCAGCAAAAGAACATCATCATGTGATCATGACACCCGGTAATTATTGCTATCTGGACCATTATCAATCAAATGAGTCAGGAGAACCTGCAGCGTTCGGAGCGTATACTCCACTGGAAGAAGCGTACAGCTACAACCCGATCCCCGCAGAACTGAATGAAGAAGAAAGCAAATATATCATAGGCGTACAGGGAAACCTATGGACTGAAAATTTTAACACACCGGCACTCTGCGAGTATATGATATTTCCAAGAGCCATTGCACTGGCAGAAACCGGCTGGAGCAAAAATGAGTTAAAGAATTTCGACAGTTTCATTTTAAGAACGGCAACTCATCTGAAGAGATTGGATTATCATCAGGTAAATTACAGTAAACATCTGTTTGAATTAAAATTCAGAACAGAGATAAATCATGAAGGTCATATAACAGTCTCTATTCATGGCGTGCCGAAGGAATACAATATTCACTACACTTTAGACGGAAGCATTCCAAACGTCTCCTCCCCCATTTATCATACGCCCATATCAATCATCAATAATGCAATATTAACCGCCGCGGTTCTGATTGACGGAGCGGTTGTAGATCAGATGAAAAAAACATTTTCATTGAATAAAGCGACCGGGAAACCTGTGACATTAAAAACCTTACCCAGCCAAAGCTACAACAAGGGTGGCTATAACGCATGGGTCAATGGAAGTTTCGGAGGTGACAATAGTTTTAATGATGATGAATGGTTAGGATGGGAAGGGCATATCTTTGAAGGCACCATTAACTTTGAAAAGCCTACAACGATCAGTTCATTACGTACACGTTTCTTCCATCGTCCTCCAAGCTGGATATGGACGGCGAAGAAGGTCACGTTACAAACATCCGATGACGGTATAAACTTCAAACCGATACTTGAAAAAGAGGTAATGCTCCCCACAACTTATGGAGCAAGTCCATTCGAAGCATCCTGGACACCAATCACCACAACCCATTTAAGAATCATTGTCGAACCCTGGGGTAATATTCCGAAAGGTAATCCCGGCGAAGGCACTCCGGCATGGCTCTTTGTAGATGAGATGGTGGTGGGATAACAGTACATCGTTATAAAATCGTTCAAAAGGCCAAAGGGAGTGAGTTATTTAAAACGGGATGGCGTTAGTTTTATCAAAAAAATAATTACAAGAAAAACAACGACTGCAAAAGCAAGCCAGAGGACATTATAATTTGTCCGCGACAGTATAAATCCGCCTAATGCAGTACCGACGCCTCCACCTCCGAAAAGCCCAAGCCCTATCAAAGCGGAAGGCAAACCTTTCGCTTCCGATTTAACTTCAAAAGCGCTGGTTGCCAATGTAGATTGAATGAAAATGTATCCCATTCCCAACAGAACTGTTAACACACAACTTATCAGCCATTGATTAAAGAAGATAAGTAGTAATGCTGAGGTTAATCCCAAGGTATATCCCAGAATCAATAGATACTTTCTGCTTTTTTTCACCGAGAGTTTGCCTACGAACCATCCGGCCAGCAAGCATGCGAAGCCGAAAAGCATTACTGTTAAACCGACCTGTAGATAATTCAGGCCGCCAACTTCATGAAAGTATGCACCTAAATAGCTATAAAGACCTAATAACAAAAAGCCGGTTATAAAAGCCATCGGAAAGATAAAAGAACCTTTTTTACTCCATAAAGCCGCTTTCACCTCTTTGAGAAAATTAAGATGATCCTTTTGTACGATCGTTTTAGGCAATAGCTTCAATGAGAGAGCAGAACAAACGGCAATGAAAGAAAACAAAGCAAAAATAAGTCGCCAATTTAAAAATTTAATCAATAATCCGCCAATACCGACACTTAATCCCTGACCCAAAAAAACGATTCCCATAAATCTGCCTACATAAACCTGCCTTTCTCCGGGTGGGATCTTATCTCCGATCAATGCCAGAGAAACAGCAATGATGCCGGCAGCAAAGAAGCCGGTCAATGCACGCCACAAGCATAAGGCATGAAACGATGTGGAGAGGCTGCATCCGAGCGTTCCGATAGCTAATGCCGTCACAATTACCCTCAAAACCTTCGATTTATCATGACGGTCGCTTATAAAACCATACACAGGCTGCATCAAACCGTAAGGAATCATGTAAGCGGTAAGAATAATGCCGGCAGTTGGAATGGTAATGTTAAATCCTTTCGCCAAGGCAGGTAAAATAGGTGCGACAATCCAATTGTCGGCCGCAGATACAAAACCGGCCAATCCTAATATATAAACAAGCTTTTTATTTACTTTGTTCCTTTCCATTCGAGAAGTGTTATGCGGGGATAAAAGTCCAAATGTCTATAAAATTCCAGAACACTTTCATGTCCATAACTAACGCCAAGCCTTATAGTATGGCAATTTTTGTTTTTTAACCATTCCATACTTTTTTCCATTAGCGTTTTTCCTATTCCGTTTCCACGAAAATCAGATTGAAGGAATAATGAATCAATCTCGCCGGATAAATCTTCTTTAATTACTGATACACAATAACATACTGCAATATTCTTTTCCGTTTCAGCCACAAGAACATGAATATCATTTTCCGGCATATATTTCCACCGGCCAATTCTTTTTTCGAAAGTAAAAGTCGCATAATGATCTTTGAAAAACGCAGAATCGCCCAGATGTATTTTATTTAATTCCTCCCAAAGCGGTTTAATTTCATCTAATTGAAGTTGGGTCAATTCTCGATAACCTACTGCTTGCATGGTTTCGATTTTACAGCTAACTTGTATTCCGGTCTTAATGGCCCTGCTTATCCTATCATTTATTAGGATTTACAAATGTACAGAAATTGACAGTGAGAACCAGCAATAACATTTATAGTAGTAGTTACTAATTTCAATTTGCCAAAATAAATCACTACTGTCCAGTTAAAATAAACTGAGTGACAGTTGGTTACAATTCAGTTCTTTGACATCTTTGTAATCTACATTTGCAAGAAGCTCGTTTACAGGAGTTTTATCAAGAAGTGATATTCCAATCACCTGTAATATTTCGTAGGTTGACCGTGATATTTTCAACTCATTTCCTATGATTGAAACCAAACAGTAGGTAATAAGTGCACAATATATCTGGATCAAAACAGCATTTTGAGAAGTACCCCAAAAGGATTTTATTTTTAAGTGTTGTTTAATCCATTTGAAAAAGAGTTCTATCTGCCAACGATTTTTATAGAGCAAAGCTACCTGAGCGGACGTGATATCAAAATTATTGGTGAGGTAAATGAATGTTCGATTGGTTTGTTCATCGTGAAATTTAACTCTGCGAAGTTTGTCTGGATACTTTTTGGAGATGTAAAATCCTTTCAGTTTTCCAATTTGGTCACATAATACACCAGAACTCTTATCAATCTTTTGGGAATACATCCTGTTAAATTGAAGATTTGATTTTGCACGGATAACAAAAAAAGCTGAGTGCTGTGTGATCTTGAATAGCCTCGTGTAATCGATATAACCTCTGTCAAAGATGTAATATGCACTTTGCTCATAGTTGAGATAATCCATTGCGTTGACATCATTCACTGTGGCTGGAGTAATATGCACGAAAGCAGGTATTTGAGTTGTAATGTCAAAAAGAGTATGTAGTTTTATTCCTCCTTTTGCTTTACGAAACTTTGCCCACCAGAAGACGCTCAAGCAAAGATCAATGGTTGATGAGTCAAAAGCATATACTGTTCCTTTGATCTCAAAATCATCATTAGCTCTGTTCCTTCTGGCTACATCAATTAGATGATAAGCAAACTCTTCAAATATTTTGCTATTTCTCTTTTCATTGGCTTTAGCCAGATTGCTCCTGGTAACGTTTTTACCAAAACCAAGATGATAGGATTTGTTACTATGAGCATCCAGTGCAACTAATAAATCTCGAAGACTATCCCGATTGGTGAGTTGTCCAAAGAGCATGCAAAGCAATTGGTTCCAGCAGGTGAAATGCTTGACATACTTATTGCCTTCATACTTTTCAACTATACGATCGAAAATCCGTTGAGGGAGAAATTCAACTATCTGTGCGAACACATATTTGCCTTGATTCATTGTTGGGTATTAATTTTCCAACGAACATAATCAATTCAAATCGTCACGCTACAAAATAGCTTGCATAATATAGATTCTCAATGATTTCAAAGAACAATTTTTATTTTAACTGGACAGTAGTGAAAATAAATAAGTATTTACTGCATTAAATTGAATAAAAAACAATTGTAACTTTGGTTAAAGATTATCAAAATAAATGGAAGTATTTTTGACAGATAAAGAGATACAGGAACTTATCAGCGAACGAAAGCAAATGACTATTACTCCAGACGAGTTGTTTCGGAATATGAGAGATAAAAGAGGACATAAGGGATCTGAACATTTCATTGAACGATCGGATGGTAGCTCATTTGTGTTAAAAGTTCGCTTAAGTAATGAAAACCTTCTTGACTTTTCAGCAATTTTAGGTTTTATTCCATCAAAATCGACTAAACTATTTTTGTTAAAGAGGTACAATGGGAAAAGCCATGAACACCGAAATAAGCTGGAAAAGACAAATGGCTTTTATGATTTTCATATACATACAGCAACGGAGCGTTATCAAAGAGAAGGTGTAAAAGAAGAATATTTTGCCGAAGTCACAGACAGATATTCTACCGTTCAGGAGGCATTGAATTGTTTGATAAATGATTGCAATGTAGTATTACCTCAAAATTCACAACTCAATTTGGAAATTTAACAAATGGAAATAACGCAAATAGAAAAAGAATTTAAAGAAAAGGTTTGCAAGGAAATTCGATTGCATCAAGAAGGCATTGACCGGTTCAGAGTTTTCACTCCTTTTCAATTTGACGATGGTGATTCGTTTGCTATCGTATTGAAAAGAAATAGCGGAAACTGGATTCTATCGGACGAGGGACATACTTTTATGCACTTGAGTTATGATATGGACATTGATGCATTAGACAAAGGCACAAGGGATAAAATCATCAGCACTGTTTTAAATAATTTTGGAATTACAGAAAAAAACGGCATACTACTTTCGCCTTTGGATATTGAGAATATGGGTAATGTTTTTTATAATTATATTCAGGGGCTAATAAAAATCACTGATGTAAATTATTTAAGCCGTGAGCGAGTAAAATCAACATTCTTTGAAGACTTTAAAATATTTATGGTTCAAAAAGTAGCAATAGACAGGATTAAGTTCAATTTTCATGATGGACTACACGACCCGCAATCGAAATATCCTATTGATTGCCACATCAACAAAATGGAACGACCTATCTTTGTTTTTGCTATTGGAAATGAGGATAAATGTAGAGACACCACAATAAGCCTTTTGCAATATGAAAAATGGGGACTTCAATTCAAGTCACTTGCAATTTTTGAAGATCAGGAAACTATAAACAGAAAAGTTCTTGCACGTTTCAGTGATGTCTGCGAAAAGCAATTTTCAAGCTTAACTCCGAACAAAGATCGGATTGAAAAATATTTAAAAGAGAATGTGGAATAGCCCACCCTATCATCTTAAAAACAAAACATCTCTTTTGATAGTGAATTGAACATTAAGCCAACCCTAAAAGCCATTGAACCATATCGGTTAAAAGCACTAATAGGGGAATATTTCACATTGCATAATTAATTAACATGTCCACTTTTCGGAGTGGACACAAGGAGAGTTAGAATTTATTGAATTACAATTTATTCTCAAGGTGATAATTTTATACCTTTATCTTCCTCATAGCATATAAATGCCAGCCGTTTAGTAGCAATATTGAAAAAGACAATTCAAAATTAAATAACTATGAAAAAACTATTTTTTATCATCTCGTCTTTACTATTTTACTATTGTAGCTTTTCACAAGAAACAATCATTCAGGGGAAAGTGATGGATTCAGTGACTAATACAGGTTTAAGTTACGTAAATATCGGTATCGCAAAAAAAGGTGTGGGTACTGTATCTGATAAAGATGGCGTATTTAAGTTGAAGCTAAACGAAAAAACGACTTCGAATGATACGATATTATTTTCTTTTATTGGGTATGAAACACAAAGAGTCTTGGTTTCCGCATTGAAAAATAAAAACACCGTTATTTTATTGGAACCCAAAACTACCACTTTAAGTGAGGTTGTTATAAAGCCAAAAAAGTTTAAACTCAAAAAAATAGGAAGAAGTACAGTAGGAGTTGGTTTAACCTCTATGAACTTTTATTCGTACTATGAGAAAGACGTAGATGATAGATTGAGTAAAGAAAGAGGGATGAAATTAGAATTAAAAAAGGACTGTAGAATCAAAGACTTGAACTTTAATATTAAAGCCAATCAATTCAAAAGCTTAAAATTTCGAATTAATTTTTATAAAATCGAAAACGGGTTACCCTCTGATCTAATTGTGAGTAAAAATATTATTTGTGAAATAAAAGATGGTTATTTAGGTTGGTTTAAAGTTGATTTGGAACCCTATAACATTTGTTTTGACAAAGAGACGAAAGAAGTTGCCGTTACCATACAATGGGTTGAAAGCAAAAAGATGAACGAACAAAGTAAATTTTTTGATATTTCTTGTGTAATATCACCATTTCATACCTGTTATTACAGGGAGAAAGCAATGGATACTTGGACTAAAAATAATGCATGTAGTTTATGTTTTTATTTAACTGCACTGTGTAATTAAAAAAAACTGCTACCCAATAAAGCATTTCATCCAGAAAGACCCACAAAAGATTTATGATATATTTTCCGGATATATATACATTTATGTAAACATCCGGGTAATCTGCTGAAAAGCTCAACAGGAATTTTTCATGATATTCTTGTCAGAATTCAATTGCATAATTGATAAAAATGCTTTGACATAAAACTCCCTCTGTATTTCCACATTACCTTTGCAGAGAAAGCTAATGTCATTTTTGATAAGAGACACTGGCGTACGAACCCGGCTAATTTAACCACGTTAAGTACCTAAAAGATACAGACAACCTATGGCTCTCTGGCTCTTCTAAGCCTAGCTTTGATACGATTGAGCCCATAAGAGCCAAACCGGTATTCATTATGTTTTTTTCTTTTAGCAATAAGAGCGTTCGGCTCAGGCCTTGTCTTTACCATCTTCCTTATTTTATATGTCGTTCGGAAGCATAGTTCAGCCAATTCTGCTTAATGGCGAAGTATAAATCATAATTTTTTGAAGTGGTAATAAAGCTAACAGAGAAATGGCAGTGTTGCATAAAGTCTTTGATCAGGGCGGGATCTTCCCGACCGATAATCTTTGCAACAATTTCAGCATTAAATTTCCTGTTGATTAGCGTATCTTTGTTTTCTACTTGTGAAACCTTCACATACTTTTTTCGGCCTTTAGTCTCTTTACTAAACAAATTGTAAATAGCCGAAGCAATGCCGATAATTGATATTCCGGATGTGGGGAATGCTCCTATTTCATAACGCGTAATTTTTAATCTTTTTTTCACCTCCATTTCCATGCTGTCTTTTTCAGATCGCTTCATAGCAAGAAAGGCTTTTGTAAGTCCCTTACTTGTATTGAAAGGGAAAATGGTAACGGTGGGGAGCAGATAAATCCCTGGAATAAGTCTTATACGTAATGAATGTTGAATATTTGCAGAGTCTATATGTCTTGCGACAAAATAAGCGCGTTCATATCCAACAGAACTAAATTGCAGGGTGTCGCCATAACGACATAAAATTGAGAAGTTACCAGCCTGGTCGCTAATGGTTCCTGAGGGATAGGTTAAATTTAAAACATGCACATAAGATATACCGCTGGTGTCTTTTAGGGCAATGACACGCCCCGTGACGTTGATCAGTTTTTGTTGTTCCTGTGCACTTAGCGTAAAACAAGTTATGAAGATAAAGAAGAATCCTAGCACAATACGCATATAGCCTTGAGTTTAGAAAGTAAATTTACACATTCTTCATATTCTTTAATTTGAGCAGCGCCTGTTTAACAATATTTATGATCACTAAGCGCTCTCAGTAGCAATCTTAGGAGCAAGTAAACCTCCGGTTAATCGTGCTGAAGAATAACTTACATAGTCATACTACATTCGACTTTATCAAAGTTAGAAACTATTTAATTACAATTTATTCTCAATGTGATAATTTTATACCTTTATCTTTCACATAGCATATAAATGCCAACCGTTTAGTAGTAATATTGAAAAAGTCAATTCAGAATTAAATAACCATGAAAAAACTATTTTTTATCATCTCTTCTTTACTATTTTACTATTGTAGCTTTTCACAAGAAACAATCATTCAGGGAAAAGTGATGGATTCAGTGACGAATACAGGTTTAAGTTACGTAAATATCGGTATCGCAAAAAAAGGTGTGGGTACTGTATCTGATAAAGATGGCATATTTAAGTTGAAGCTAAACGAAAAAACGACTTCGAATGATACGATATTATTTTCTTTTATCGGGTATGAAACACAAAGAGTCTTGGTTTCCTCATTGAAAAACAAAAACACTGTTATTTTATTGGAACCCAAAACCACTACTTTAAGTGAGGTTATTATAAAGCCAAAAAAAACTAAACTCAAAAAAATAGGAAGAAGTTCCGGAGGGCTTTGTTTAATGAGTGTAGATTTCTATTCGTATTATGAGAAAGATGTAGATGATAGATTGAGTAAAGAAATGGGGATGAAATTAGAATTGAAAAACGATTGTAGAATCAAAGATTTTAACTTTCGTATTAGTCAGAATGATTTTAAAAATATAAAATTCAGAGTTAATTTTTATAAAATAGAAAACGGTTTACCTTCTGATCTAATTGTGAGTAAAAATATCATATGTGAAATAAAAGATGGTTATATAGGTTGGTTTAAAGTTGATTTGGAACCTTATAACATCTGTTTTGACAAAGAGACGAAGGAAATTGCGGTTACCCTACAATGGGTTGAAAGCAAAAAGATGAACGAAAAGAGTAAATATTTCTCTATCTCGGCGGCAATAACACCATTCAATACTTTTTACCATAGAGAAGAAGCGTTTGATAAATGGGCTAAACTCAATCAGAGTATGAGTTTTTATTTAACTGCACTGTGTAATTAAAAAAATTATTCACAGGTTCCAGGCTTACAGGCTCCTCTTTGACCTAATTTCATGTTTAATGTATAGCTTCCCAACTTTGTCAAACCGTTTAATTTGTTTTTAATATAATTTTTCAATTCATATTGATCTTCAGCAATTTACATTGACATTTCTTTTGCTTTATTTATTACTCTTAGAGATAAATTTATAAAAATATACTTGTAATTGTTTATTGAGGCGAGTATCTAACTAACTTTTAGTGAAGTTAGCTCCGTTAAAAGCTTTTCAAAACGTATATTTCTTGGTTTCAAATTTTTAATTTCACATTGCCAAATTACTATAACATTCCACCCCATTTCTTTCAACTTTGTAATATTATTATTATCTCGTTCAACATTACTGCCTATTTTTCTCATCCAAAATTCGATATTTGTATCAGGCATTTTACCTGCTTTACAAGAATGTCCATGCCAAAAACAACCATTTATAAAAATCACCGTTTTATATTTGAAAAGAACAACATCCGGTTTTCCTGGAAGCCCTTTTACATTTTTCCTATACCTAAAGCCTTTTAAGAACAAATATTTTCGTACTAAAACCTCAGGTTTTGTTTCCTTTCCTGAGATTTTAGACATAATATTACTACGCTTATCTTTAGTATAAATATCACTCATTTTTTTTCTGCTGATCGCCTAAGCCATTCGGAATGATTTGTCCCCACTCGTGATAAAGTAGCCGCAAAATCATTAGAAATACTTTGAGCAAAATCATTTTTCAATTCACCAATCCAATTAAATACAGCACCAGAGTTTGACTTAAAAACAAACTTTTCATTAACTTTTTCAGATCGTATAACCCCTTTTTGTTGAGCCCCGAAAAGAACATATTGACAATTATAGATTTTATAATTAATTTGAAGATAGATATTGCTATCAATAACTATATTAAATCTGTCAGAGGAAGATGTTGCTTTTAAGTTCAGAAAAAGGAACTCCCTTTGGTCTTGTATTCGAGTACTATCACATTTTGGTTGAATACAAAGTAAATATTTATTACTTTGAGATAATAATATAGTTCCTAAAGTTAAGACTGGGGAACTTTCATCGTACCTTAATGTTTTTAATGTTGTAAGTTTTGCGAATCTAATGTCACTGTTTTTTGCAGAATCTTCATTTAATGTAAAACATGAAGTTAATGTCTTATGAGATTTTCTTATAAGTTTATATTCATCTTTTATTAGATAGTTATCAATACCTTTTTTATGCAGATCCTTTAATATTTCTTTGGATAATATTATAACATCATCATTTCCATTTCCATTCGTGATTTTTTGTTTTTTATTACCAGAAATATAGGAATCAATATAACTATCTATGTAATCATCATCTATAATTTCTTCAATATGTGATGAAATTAATGTCTTTATATCAGATCCAATTATATCAATCATCTGTTCATAAGCATCATCTGGAATAGGGAGTAGTATTTTATGTGTAAGAAATGCCGGATCCAGATCGCTTTCAAACCTATGAAGGATATCAAATGTATTTTCCCTTATTACAGATAATGACTTAATTGCCATATTACTAACTAATCCACATGTTAAATGTGTGAACTCATTTGATATAAATTCAAAAAGTCGATCATATCCGATAATTCTATCGATTATATCATTGCCAAGATATTTTCCTGTTGTTCTTAAGGATTCCTTGCCAACTACTGATATAATATAGTTTTTATTACTAAGCTTAAAGTTCTCTTTTTTTAATCCAGGAATTTTAGCTACAAGTGCGCCATATAAAGTATCAGTTATTCCACGAAGATCAATTTCACCAGTATAGATAATAAATAATTTCGGTTTATTTAATTCTCTCGCAATAACGTTCTGAATAATTTTCAATGTAAAAGCGCCTCTTTCATTATCTGTATCTTCCTCTTCAATATATCCATCTATAGCTGATGGGAATTCTATCTTCCAATCTAATATAGAAACGTCCGATTTAATAGATAATGATACAACATTGCTCAAATCTTGTTCTTTATCAACTTTATAAATTGCACAAATTTTACCTTTGGATGCTAGATCACTAGTTATTGATTTAGCATCCAATTTATGTTCCCCTATTTCTCTATTAAAGTTAGCTTCATCATCAATGAAGGTAATTGTTTGAATAAATTCATTTACAATTCTTTTTGATAATTCAAAAAAAGAGCTATTCATCTTTATAATTTTGAGGTGAAATTTTAAATGTTACTGCATAACCTTCTCTAGGAGTATCTAATTCAATTTGATAATTAACACTATTCATTACTTCTCTGGAGATATGTAACCCCAAACCTCTACCATTTGGTTTTCGAGAAAATCCAAGATCAAAGATTCTTTCAAAATCCTTAATATCTATTGATGGTCCATTATTAGAAATATAAAAGGCTTCTTCATCTGAATGTAGTATAATAATTTTTTCGCCTTCATCATTTTTCTGATTTACCCAATGAATAGCATTATCAACTATATTAACAAAGACCGGATAGAATGTAGATTTATAGCCCATAATCTTTCTTTTACTAAAACCTTTTGTATGTTTTAGCTGAATATTATGACGTTCCATTCTTGTTTTAAATAGGTCAGACAAAAAATACTTTATTTCAATCGCTGAAAACTCTTCTTTTTCCCGATATAATCTTCTATTTAGAGGGGTAAATAAGGTCAAATACCCATCCAGATGTTCAAAATTCGTACGAATATTTTTATAAACCCCATCCATTTGCTCATTTACATCAGCCCAAACTTTTAATTCTTTTATACTACTTCGAATTGATTTTATTGTACTATTAAACTCATGCTGTATTACACCAACGGCCAAGCCAAGTTGGCTCAATTCTACATCAGCATGAAGACGATCCTTCAATTCATATACTTCTTCCTCTAATGAGCGATAAATTTCCTCATTAGTAATGATATTTCCTTCCTGATTTCGTTCCCAATATATGCCTTCAAGTTGTTTTATAATGCTTTCAAGAATTTGAGTACTCTTACTCTTTTCTATATCTATTTCATTTTCCATACGCTTCCGTTCAGATACTAAATCAAAATCAGCTACTTCATCAATCTTTAATGTTTTAAATTGATCTTTAATCTCTCGAATTTTATCTTCTAATTCAGACATCAATTCATTAGTCAGTTCTTTGACTTTACTAGAAACAATTGAAGCAGCTTCTTTTGCTTCTTTTTCCTTTTTTGAAGTAACCTTTTTTGCTTCTTCCGAAATTTGTTCTACGGCCAATTCAAGTCTTTTCCTTTTGCTTATTTCCAAATGTAATCTATTCTTGTAGTCATTTACAAGTTCTTCTATACGATCGGCAGTCGGAATAAAAACACTTCCATTTAAATTCTCAAATTCGGAGAGATAGGCTTCCCAATCCTGCTTTGTATCTTTAGATAATGCAATACCTCTCGGCAAAGTTATATTCAATGACAGTTTCAATCCTTCTAATTTTCTACGTGCTTGAGACTCATATTCAATAAGTTGTTGACCTGACACATCGACATCCTCAATATGTGCTAAAGAGCTAAATTTAGCTTCTGTTTCTTCAAGTAAATTATCAAAAGGGACTTTTATAGTTGTATTTCTTGTACGTTCAAAAAAAACATTTAATTCATTAATGAATTTATCTTTTCGTATCTTACTTTGCTGTTCTCTCTTTTCAATTGCCTTATAATATTTTTCACGTTCTTTTCTTTTCCCAAGCCAAAAATCAGTCTTTGGCCCCCCGCTTGCTTCACGAAAAAAATCTGCAGCCAATTGAACAAAGAAATTCTTTAATATCTCTCTAACTTGCCGATATGCTTTATTCTCAATAAAACCTTCACGACCTGCTTTTTCTTTAAGTTCAGAATTGGCCTGCTTACTAATATTTATCACACCAAACATTCGTCGGTACGAAAAAAAATAATAAGAAGCACTTTTAGTCCTATTTTTTTCTATATCAATAAAATCATAATCAGAATTTCCATAAGGCAAAATTCTAATATTATCTTTATAAATATATACACCTCCGTATTTATCACCTTTGGCGCATAATCGAGCATGATCTTCAGCTGTTAAAATTGATTGACGTAATGCACCTTGAATATAAGCAATATTAATAGAGAATGGACCACAGTCCGTAAGTTTATAATTATTTCCAGCCCAATTTATTTTATGACTAAAGCTTTTTTCATTATATACTTTTATGGTTCCTGAAAATTGGCCAAATTCGTCAAAACGGCCTTGGAAATGATGGTCTGCTATTTCAAAATCCTCTGGAGTGAAAAATTCTTCTTTACCTAATATACTGTAATAACGTTCATCATTCCCTCTGTAGTCTCTAAAAGCAACTTCTATTTGAGGTTTAGGATGATTGAGAGTCATTGTATTAGTGAAACCTACTAACATTTTTTCAATCTTCGTAGCATTTTTACTGTCAGGCTCACCATCAATATCAGAATTCAAAGAATCATCAGTTGGTGAAATATAAAAATGTGTTCCATATCCAATTCCATACAAAGAAATCAACCCTGGTAATTTTCTCTCTATTTCAGCAGGATCAACTATAAAACTACTAATCTCATTTATAATTTGATTGCCACTTTGTTCAGAAATATCATCATCTTTAATCAATTTTTTTATAGAATCAATTAATTCTGTTTTCATTTCATTAATAATAATACTATCTGGGAGTTGACCTTGAGCAATAGTTCTTATTGGTATAATAATATCTTCCAAATTTAAACCAGGTAGTTCAAATATGCTCCAGTTTATAAATGCGATTACTAAATCATGAAGTATATTGCCTCTTTTTGCTTTAGTTAAAATAAGTGTTTGCTTTCCAATAGATGAAATGGCCAAACGGCCTATACCTTTTTCGCCCATAATTGGTCGCTCAGGTTTATCAGGATCAATGGGTGGGGCTGATATTTTTTTATTAGCAAATTTACTTTCTGTGCCTAAAGTCAACCAACGAATTTCAAAATCCTCTTTTGTCATTCCTAGACCATTATCTCTAAGAATGAAAAGTTTATTTTTTCTAAAATAATCAACTTCCACATTATCAGCATAAGCATCATGGGCATTCTTAAAGAGTTCATTTATTGCTGTTGGAATTCCAGCTATTTGTTGTTTTCCTAATAAATCTAATGCTCTTGCTCTTGCTTTGAAATTAGCCATTGTTGATAATAATTTAAAATCGTTTTGCCTATATGTTTAGCCATTAAAGGAGGAACCGCATTTCCGATCATACGTCCTATTGTCCCTTGCCCCTTTGCATAAAACACATAATTCAATGGAAAAGATTGAAGCGTAGCTCCTTCCCTTAAAGAAATCGCACGATCTTGTTCTGGATGACCATATCTTCCATTCGAAAGACTACAAAAACGAGTTGTTATAGTCGGAGATGGCTTATCCCAAAACATACGTCCATATACATCCCAATGACCTTCATGCTCTAAATAACATTTCAATTGCAACTCAGGGTCATTAGCCCAGGCCTTTCTATCACCTCCATCATGCTCTACTCGTTGTATCCTTTTGATATTATTTTTTTGCAACTGAGCAGTTGAATTCTGAAGAGGTGTTTTATCTATATATCCAGCCGGAATAGGATGAAAGACATTGACATTCCCAATAGCTTCACGCACAGTTACTATTTTCTCTTTATCTCCTTTTGGTAATTTTAAATTTTCACCAAGTCTCGTAGCTATTAGCATATATCTACGCCGATTCTGAGGAACGCCATAATATTTAGTATTTAAAACACTATCATCAAAAGAATATCCTCTCGCTATGAGAAATAATTTAAATTCTCCTAATGGGCTTTCTGTTTTTAATTCCAGTCCAGGAACATTTTCAATAAATATAAAACCCGGTCTGAAATAATCAACAAAAGTCTTAAAATCAGCAAGTAACAACCTTGATTCTTCCGATTTAGTTTTATCTGTTTTTAAGTTCGTATAATACTGACATGGGCTACATCCTACAAAAATAAGACTATTATCATTCTTTGATATTCCAAGAATTGACTCTAATTCTGTGGGATTAAATTTTGAAATATCTCGAATAATGAATTGAGAGTCATGATTATTTTTTTCATAAGTATCTTTGCATTGAGAATCTATATCAATACCGGCCAGCACATTAATTCCAGCTTGCCTAAAGCCGCAAGTCACACCACCGGCTCCACAAAAGAAATCTACTGCACGAATTATTGGTAATAATTCAGTATTCTTCTTGATATTTTCTCCATGCATAACAAATCTCAATTTATAGTAAAAATAAACAATTTTTTCACTTCAGCTTTTAATAAAACGTTCATATTAATTAACGTTTCTAAAGATGGACATATTTCATTTTTATTAAAAAAATATGATATTATTCATTTTATAATTTATTCATTTACAGTTATTTGCAATTTAAATTTCATTTAATAAAAAAGATACTACAAATCCATTTACTTTTTTATTACTAAAAGACATTGACATGTATTGCAAATATATTGATTTCTAATTGTGCATTCAACCTTTTATTCTATTTTTTTTATGATAATAGTTTTCATTGCAATCTTATACAAAATATAATGCGTTTGGCAAATAGAATATATTTTGTTTACTGCAAAAAACATGTTTTCAGTTTCGAAAATCATTAATTTTTCATAACAAGGTCAAGCCCTGAAACAATAATTATTCTGAACTTGCATTTTTCATCATTCATCCCATTTTAAAAGCACCCCACTATTGCCATCGTTCCACAATCTTTCACGATAACGGGTGTGTTGTATTGAAGGGATGAGGCAAGCTCAATACCCATCGCAGCTATTACAGTGGTTTTCTCCCGGGGCACAAAACCATCGGGGAAATTGGTTATAATCTGGACATCGGCAAGCTCAGTATTTATCGGCATCCATTCGCTGACATTTGTAGCATGCATTCTTTTAAAAGAGGGAGTTGTCGTTGTATATTCCTTTTCCGCTTCGTTCCAGACCACATCGGGGATTTCTGCAATAGTCAGATAGACTCGATAGTAACCAATCCTTTCGGGCCACGAAAACATTCTATTCGTGATAATATTATTCAATCTCAAGGTTGCCGCACTGCGATCATCCGTAATTGAGAGGTCGGGGATTCCAAAGAATACTTCCTTGAAGGGATGGGCATTACTCATGCTAAATCCGATCAATGGAAAGTTATATTTCGATGACTCGATACTTCTCTTTCCGCGAGAGCCCTCTTGGTCCATTAATTGCAGCTGTTTGGCTATCTTCAACAACCGGTAATTATTCCGACCTTGTTTTAAATGGCTCAGGTCGAACGTTCCGCTTCGTATTAATTTCGACCAGATATTACAACCTTTCCACTCTTCGTTATTTTCACGGGTTCGTGCAAATGCTCTGTTGTTTTTGATTAAGTTTTTATTGGCGCCACCCTTGGTTGAGCATATCCATTTTTTTAAATCTTTGTCGTAATACGACCTGATGTTTCCCAAGCTTCCGCTGAAGCGAATGGGACCTTCTATTGTTGCCATTTTTAGCTGCTTTTATGATCACTATCGGCTGTTCGTTTTTGGAGTTCAGCTTCCGGCGACCCATTCATAATTTTGTTCATTGATTGGTTAGTTGATCAACAAAACAAATTTATGAAACAGGCATCCGACTAGTCAAGAATTCGATAGGAGACATTGGAGGACAATGGAAGACATTCGCGGACATTTTCATAGTTCTTCCGAAAAAAAAGAAAATATCGGGCAGTGGTAATCATTTTTCAGCATGATTGAAGTAAATTTGTATTGAAAGAAATCGGGTTGTTTTTCAGCAAGAATCACTTCCGGATCATGATCAAAACCGGATTTCAAAAGCGTTATTTCCCTTCAATATCATGCCTTTTATATCGAATATAGCAATTCGCACAACGGTTTCAAAAGCGCTATTCCATTTCAATATCAGGTTAAAAAGGCTGGAATAATCTGGATACATCACTTCGTAACACCTAAAACAGCCCAATTCTTTGTCCAACCCATGCCGAACAGATGCCGTATACAGTGAACGTTACATGTTCGGCGAAGATACGGCCCAGATACGGCGAAGGTACGGCAACAGGAATAATTATGGAAGAAGTGTTCCTTACTGAAATAGGTATACACATTTAAGGATCAGGCAGTAATAGAAGGAGATTTAAAACATATCTGAAACAGAGGTTCTTTTGGAAGTGAACTGGAAGGATAACAAAACAAGCTTATGACGCACTAAAATCCCCGGTAAGATCATCCAATAACTCCTATAAAAAATAAAACCCGGCATCTTGTCTTTCTAAACACTCCCTATTCTACTTCTAATGCTCGATAGAAAGAAGTTAGAGTTACAATAGAATTACATTAGGCTTAGGTTAGGCTCAGCGCTCTGTCATGTTTTAAATAAAGTTGACATTGCTTTCTTTATAATCCTGAGCAACGCTTACCATAACAAAATCTAAGGGGTAAATGAGTGGCAGGAAAATAAGTTCTGTTTAAAACAGCTTGAGCTCGAAACCTTAGCTGTTTTATCGGAGTAAAATTGCTTTCTGCCAAATTTTAAAGAGAGAATTAACATTGATAAACTTACGTTTAGTCAACATCTTTAACCTATATCTGTTAATAATTTCTGCAAAGAGTCCTCAAAATTTAATAAGATTTAAAGTATCTTTGAATCTAGAATTGTAAAAGCTTTTACAAATCAACATATGATTTATCAAAACTAAAAAATATAAAAGATGAATTCAGCAATTCAATTTTCGCAAACGAAACAGGGACTGACAAATGTCAACACATATCTTTTAAGTGGCGCTTTTATAGCGGGCAATCTTATACTACCGCAACTGTGTCATCTCATTCCTAATGGCGGATTCATTTTTCTGCCCATCTTTTTCTTTACACTCATCGCAGCGTATAAGTATGGTCTGATCACCGGTTTGATGACGGCCATCCTTTCACCAACCCTAAACTTTCTGTTGTTCGGTATGCCGCCGGCAGCCATGTTACCGATCATCCTTACAAAATCTATTTTACTTGCGGTTGCGGCAGCCATGATTGCTCAACGCACCGGTAAACTCTCTTTGCTGACACTGGCGCTTGTCGTTTTGGCTTATCAAGTTCCGGGTATGATGATCGAAGGAATTTCGCAAAACAGCTTCTTCATTGCCACGCAAGATGTCAGAATAGGTCTTCCGGGCATATTAATACAGATAGTTGGCGGATTCTTCCTACTGAAATGGCTCGACAAACATGGAAACTAAGAGCTGGAACGAAATCGTCGAAAGACTTCGTACGATACATTTCAATGAGCATTTTGATTTTATCGTCGCCATTGCAAACGGAGGTATCATCCCTGCAGCACTCTTGAATCAGCGTTTCGGCTTCGAGATACAACTCTTGAAGCTTAACCTGCGCGATGCCCAACAAAATAAACTTTACGATACACCCAAGTTATTGGAAGAGATTAAATTTGACTTTGAAGGAAAATCAATCCTTTTGGTCGACGACCGTATCAAGACCGGAACCACCATTGTCTATGCAAAACAACTACTTGCAAAAGCCGGCCTCATTAAAACTTTTGCGGTCAATGGGGATGCCGATTATTGCCTCTATAATGAATTATGCTTCAGGCTTCCATGGCTAATATAGTCCTCACGGTTCAATCAAAACGACAGTCCGGTTGTTTATTCTGTTAATTCTTTTATTTGCGATGTTTGAAATTTCGTTGTCTGATATCTATTATACGTCAGTGGAATAACAAACTTTCGTTTATGAATTATTCAGGTTTAAACTATAAAAATCGAATTATGAAAAGACGGGATTTTATCAAAGCAACTACTATTTCAGCCTCTATGCTGGGTCTCTTTTTTCCTGATTTATCTGCCATAGCCAGGACGTTAGACACCGGGAAGCTAGAAAAACGATCATTGGGACGTACCGGAAGAATGTTATCGGTGATTGGTTTTGGCGGAATTATTGTCCAGAACACTACTGCGGAAGAGGCTTCTGCCTATGTGAAGCTGGCTATTGATGCAGGCGTTAACTATTTTGATGTAGCTCCTTCATACGGGAATGCGGAAATCATGCTCGGCCCGGCACTGGAACCTTATAGACAGGATGTTTTTCTGGCATGTAAAACCGGAGACAGAACCAGAGATGGATCAAGAGCAGAACTGGAACGGTCGTTGCAACGAATGCGCACCGATCATTTCGACTTATATCAACTTCATGCCATGACCACAATGGAGGATGTCAAAAAAGTAATGGGGAAAGGTGGTGCGATGGAGACTTTTATTGAAGCAAAGAAAGAGGGGAAAATAAAAAATATCGGATTTTCGGCTCATTCCGTTGAAGCGGCCCTTGCACTTATGGATCAGTTTGATTTTGACACAATATTATATCCGGTAAATTTCACGACTTGGTATGCAGGAAATTTCGGTCCGCAGGTACTTGCACGCGCTCAGGAAAAGAAAATGGGCATCCTCGCGCTGAAGGCAATGGCGAAAGGTCCATGGCCACAGGGTGCCGATCGCTCGCAATTTTCCAAGTGCTGGTACGAACCTTTATCAAACAAAGAGGATATAAGAATGGGGCTGCGCTTCACGCTTTCACACCCGGTAACGGCTGCTATTCCTCCCGGTGAAGGTAAACTGTTTAAAATCGCGTTGGAACTGAGAAATAGTTTGACGCCGTTGAAAGAGAAAGAAGTGGAGGCTATAAAAGCAAAAGCGCTCTCGGGACAGCCAATATTCAAATTTGTAGGATGATTTTAAATATCCGGCATGAATGAGGCGACATTCTCATTTTACCGGTAATCGGAGACATTTCTCCGGTAAGTATAAATAATTAATCAACGTTTCTACTTCATACTTCCTTAATCAGGAAGTAATTATTTTTGATTTTTATGATCATACAAAACGGTCCATTAATGGGCAAGAAAGAATACGTGTTATCTGCAATTATTTTGATATTCCTAGGCGTTGTACCTTTTACATCAATTGCTCAGGAGAAAAAAGATTCTACGGTAATTAAACTGCACGAAGTCGTTATAACGTCTCAACGTGTCAACGATAGCCGGAAACTATTACCCGCATCGTTAACTGTCATCAACCGGGCAACCCTGCAGATCTCTCCTAAAACCGATCTGTTGAAAGAGGCCGAACTGGCTACTCCCGGACTCTTCATCACCGGCAAAGGAATCATGGGTGCCGGAGCAGGACCATTGTCGTCGGGAAAAATTTCAATGCGTGGGTTGATGAGCTCTTCAAATTCTTCCACCCAGGTTCTCATCGACGGGGTGCCAATGATGATGGGACTCTTCGGGCATCCGCTACCTGATGCCATTGATCAATCGAACATCGAACGAATTGAGGTTCTCAGGGGACCTGCATCCATGCAATATGGCGGCAGCGCTTTGGCCGGCGTTATCAATATCATCGCATCTGATCCGGCTGCTAATACGCAAAGTCTCTCTGCTTCAATGCAGTGGGGTTCTTATGGCACCGTAAAACGATCGTTTTCAGCCTCTATCGGTAAAGAGAAATATTTCATACAAGCCGGGTATTCACATAATGCTACAGATGGATATAGAGAAAATTCCGCCTTTACAAACGATGATTATTATTTCCGTTCCGGACTCAATCTCTCAAAGAATCTACTTCAAACATTCACCCTCTACCGTTCGAATGCTACAACAAACGATCCCGGAACAACAGATACCCCGTTTCTGACCGTTACCCATGTACAACGGACGTTGGCTGCTTATAAACTCATGAATAGCTATCAGGGATTAAAGGGTGGGCTTACCGTATATTATCAGGAAGGGATTAACCATTTTTCGGATGGTTGGAATTCTAAGGATTATATGGGAGGCGCCCGTCTGGAAGAACAATTTGCTCTTTTCAAAGGGAATACAATATTAACCGGTGCCGAAGCATGTTGGTACGGAGGGAAGGGTTCGCCGGTCGGATTTCCAACTTCAACGCTTAATGATGTATGGATTAAAGAAACCGAACAAAGCGCGTTTATCACGATGCAACAAAAGGCCGGTGAGATGCTTTCATTCAATGCCGGGGCAAGAACAGATCATCACAAATTATTCGGTAATACAACCAGTCCCGCTGTAGGAGCTACACTTGCTATTGGTACCGGAACATCGATACGGGGATTATTCTCGCAGGGCTTCAGAAACCCTACTATTGGTGAGTTATATTATTTTCCGCCTGCTAATGCAACACTAAAAACGGAGAAAGCCAGAAACTTTGAAATGGGTTTGGTTTCCAGCCTGCTCAAAAACCGCTTGTCTATCGACCTCACTCTTTTCTCAACGATGGCTTCCGACCTTATTTTCACGGTTCCATCACCTGCCGGAAGCGTGTCTCCGGTTACGAATCTAAATGCCAAAAAAGTTTCGAATACAGGACTTGAGCTATCCACGCATTTTGCTATCGGTGCATTGAATCCAAATTCAAACACTTCCGATAATCAGGTTGACAAGCACGAGGCTACTGCAGGTGCCTACGAAACGGGCAAAAACAATCAGAATTTACTATTTGCGGATAATGGTATTTTTTCTGCCGCCCGGCTTTCCATAAACTACATGTATCTACAACAAAACGATACGCCTCTCCCCTATTCTCCGAAGCATAAGCTTGCAGTTCAGCTTCAATCATCCGTCAGACGACTGTGTATCAATATGGAATACCAATTTATCAGTGGAATGTACACAGACTATCCGGCTATAACATTAACAAAATACAATGTGGTTGATCTGGCGTTGATCTATCCGCTGATGCGACGAGTGCAATTGAAAGTAACCGGGAACAATCTATTTGATGAAAAATATCAGATTATGAAGGGATATCCCATGCCGGGCCGCATATTGATGGGTGGTTTTTCAGTAAATCTTTTTTAGCAAAAAGCTGTGATAAGCTGAATAAAAAGAGTGCCGTAACTTAAGGTTGCAGCACTCTTTTTATTGATCAAAGGCAATACTTATGCGGTATAAGTAGATGATGCGGTATCTCCACCATGACCGGTCCAGTTGGTATGGAAGAATTTACCGCGCGGGCTATCCACTCTTTCATAGGTATGTGCGCCAAAGTAATCACGCTGAGCCTGAAGAAGGTTAGCCGGTAGCCGTTCGCTACGGAAACCGTCAAAGTAAGTCAATGCGGCAGCCAGACACGGAGCAGGAACGCCGTTAGTAACAGCGGTAGCCACAACACGTCGCCATCCTGCCTGGGCTTTCTCAATCTTTGCCTTGAAATAATCATCAAGTAACAGATTTTCCAGGTTGGGATTCTTATCAAAAGCTTCTTTTATCTTGCCCAAGAATACCGAACGGATGATACAACCTCCGCGCCACATCAACGCGATGCCGCCATTATTCAGTTTCCAATGATATTCTTTTGCAGCTTCAGCCATCAGATCATAACCTTGTGCATACGAAATAATCTTTGCAGCCAAAAGCGCATCTTTTAAATCACTAATAAACTGAGCTTTGTCGCCTTTAAACAATTTATCAGGGCCGTTTAAAAAGGCGGAAGCCTTTACGCGTAGGTCTTTCTGTGCAGAGAGACAACGTGCAAATACCGATTCGCCAATGAGTGTAAGAGGAATGCCCAGATCAAGCGCTGCTACGCCTGTCCATTTCCCGGTGCCTTTTTGGCCTGCAGTATCCAGAATCTTCTCTACCAAAGCTTCACCGTTTTCATCTTTGAAGCCTAAAATATCACGGGTGATTTCGATTAAATAACTATCGAGTTCACCCTTGTTCCATTCTGCGAAGACATCGTGCATCTCATCATCACTCAAACCTAATAGATCCTTCATCAGCTGATAGGTTTCGCAAATAATCTGCATATCCCCATATTCGATGCCGTTATGAACCATCTTAACGAAATGACCGGCGCCATTTTCGCCAACCCATTCACAACATGGAGCGCCGTCAACCTTGGCGGCAACGGCCTGAAAGATATTTTTTACGGCAGGCCATGCTTCAGGTGAGCCACCGGGCATCAATGAAGGACCGAGTAAAGCGCCTTCTTCGCCACCCGAAACGCCGGTGCCGATATAAAGCAGTCCCTTGCTTTCAACATATTTTGTACGACGAATAGTATCGGGGAAGTGAGAGTTTCCCCCATCAATGATAATATCGCCCTTTTCGAGATGTGGGATAATCTGTTCAATAAGATCATCAACCGCATTTCCTGCTTTTACAAGCATCATCACCTTACGGGGACGTTCAAGGTTGGCACAAAGTTCGGCAACTGAATGACTGCCTATGAATTTTTTGCCGGCGCCACGTCCTGCAATGAATTTATCAACTTTTTCGACCGTACGATTGAATACAGCAACCGTAAAACCTTTGCTTTCCATATTAAGGACGAGATTTTCGCCCATTACGGCAAGGCCGATGAGGCCAATGTCTGCTTTTTTCATTTACTTGAAATTTTTTAAATCGTTGTTTAAATAATTACATACAAATTTACGATTATCTAACAGCTTTAGATGGTATTTACTTTGAATCCGATATTGCGAAGTTTGTCAATCATTCGTTGATCCAGATTGACGGCCTTAATCTCAAACACCGGGAATTCTCTTCGTACCGGATAATCACCACGTAACTTTTCGAACGCCCTGACCGAATCTCTCAACGCCTGATCATCATCACGGATGTCGTAGGTAGCCAAGATGGCTTCGCTTAAAATCTGCTGTTCGGTTTTATGGTATCCATCTATTTCAATGGTCGTTGTTGCAGGTAATTCAACCTGTAAGCATTCCCAGTTGTCGATTCCTAAACCGAAGAATTTACTGACAGCCCTGACACTCATACTGGTGCCGTTTGCTTTCCCATCTTTCGAATATCCGGCAATATGAGGCGTGCCCAGATCAATCATATCCAGCAATCCGGTGTCGATATCAGGTTCATTCTCCCAACAATCGATTATTACACCCGAGAGGAGGTGGTTTTTGATAACAGATTTCAACGATTCTCTCTCTGCCACCTCGCCGCGGCATGAATTGATGAAGACCGGTTTTCTCCCGGCTTTCGCGAAGAAGTTTTCATCGGCCAGATGAAATGTTTTATCAACCCCTTCCATATTTAAAGGCACGTGCAAAGTGATGATATCCGCCTTTTCAAGTATTTCATCCAACGCAACAAAACCATGGGATCCTTCTTTTCGTGCCCTGGGTGGATCGTTCAGCAAGACCTTCAATCCAAGAAGTTCACTGATACGCGCTACTTTAGAGCCTACATTTCCAACACCGATGACACCAATAGTTTTGTCGGATAGAATCATCTCTTTTTTATGAGCCATTACCGATAATGCGGAAGCGACATACTGCTCCACCGATTTTGAATTGCATCCCGGGGCATTCGTCCATGCAATACCGGCTCTTTCGCAGTAATCGGTATCAATATGGTCAAAGCCAATGGTTGCAGTAGCAATAAACTTCACAGACGATCCGGCCAAAAGCTTTTCGTTACAAATGGTTCTTGTTCGTGTGATAATCGCATCCGCATCCTTCACAACCTCAGGAGTCGTCTTACTCCCGGGCAGGTAAAGAACCTCTGCAAAAGGTTCGAGAGCACCCTTGATATAAGGGATTTTGTCATCAATTATAATCTTCATGCTTAATAGTTGAATCGGTCCTTAAATGCCCACAAACCCAGTGCGGGATTTGAAATATAATAAATCTCCTCACCATCAGGAAGAAGGTTGTAACCATCTTTCAAAACCTTCGGATCATATTTCTTCGTCATCTCATCCAGATCGGCATATTTGAATCCGACACTTTCAATTTCTTTCTGCGTTAGGTTTTCCTTGGTACTTCCGGGACAATAAGTCACGGTGAAACGCCCTTCAGAAGAGCCATGAATAAGATGGGCGGCAGCACTGAGGTTATTGCGCAGTTCTGCGTTTTCGTCGCATGCCTTCAAGGTAGCAGGAGTTCCGAAATAACCGTATTTCCGGATCAACCTGTCGATCTCTTTGTCCTCTCCAAACTCTTTCAAAGCAGGCGCTAACACGATTAACTCGCCGTCATCGGCAATAGCCATACGTGTCCGGTAGATTGATTTATTCCCCAGCCAGGTACTCTTAAACTCGGTAGGATCGAGATATACCACCACTTTTTTCAAAGGCTTGTCGAGCATTTCGAAGTTTACCTGTAATGCTAATTTAGCAGCCTTATCGAAAACCTCAAAATCGTCACCGATAAATAGTCCGCGTGTTTTCACCTTTCCATCGGTCTTATCAAGTCCGACGACAGTTTGCACGTAAACGATCGGCAAGTGATTGGTAAAGTTTTCAGAGGCATAATTAAATACCCGCCGTACAGGCGTATCGGCATGTCCCATCATGCGTTCCATACCATACGCAGCACCAATGAAATGGCTCTTATTGATTCCCTCCACTCCACCGGTGCCGACGAAAATGTTTTTGTTGTAGTTCGCCATTCCGACCACTTCGTGGGGAACAACCTGTCCGATGGAAAGGATCAAATCAAAGTGTCCGTTAACCAGCAGTTTGTTGACTTGTGCCGGCCATGGGAAGTTTACGGCGCCGCCTGATACCTCCTTCACAAAGGCGGCAGGGACCTCGCCTACCGTAACCACATCATTACGCCAGTCGTGTACACGGATTAATGAGGATGGCAATGATCCGAACATGTGTGCAATCTGCTGACCGGTCATGGGGGAGTGCGTTCCCAATGCAGGAAGTACATCCGTAAGACGTTTTCCAAAATATTGCCACGCGAACTCGGTCAGCTCTCCGGCCCTGCTTGGCAGCCGGGTATAATCAGGAGGAATTGCCAATACCTTGTTACACCAGTCCATTTTATCCAACGCTTCGAACAAACCTCTTTTCAGGTCTTCAGCACTTAATTCGAGGCCAACGGAACCGATTTCATAATACATCATAGTCGCTACCTTTTTACTCTGGCATTTCCATTCCAGATGCTCCAAACCATTTCTTCATCGGCAGGTTGAGCATAGTCTGTCTGTAATGTTGTTGCCAGCGCTCCGGTAGCCCATCCGAATTGTGACCACTTTTCGGGGTCCCATCCTTTCAGGATACCATACAGCATGCCGCCTACAAAACCATCACCACCTCCGATACGATCGAGTACGTGTATTGCTTTGGGTTCAATTACATGCCAGTTATTGCCTTCAAGCATAATGGCGCCCCAAAGGTGTTCGTTTGTGTTGACAACCTGTCTGAGTGTAGTTGCAAAGACTGAAGCATTGGGGAATGCCACCTTTACACGATGAATCATCCCTTTGAATCCATCTATTTTAGATTGAATGCCGTTGCCCCCTGCTTCAGGACCTTCGATGCCCAAGCATAGTTGAAAATCTTCTTCATTTCCGATGAGAATATCGGAAATGGAAGCTATCTCGGTAAAGATATTGCGTAATTCAACTTCGCGACCCTTCCAGAATGAAGCGCGATAATTAAGATCAAAAGAAATACGGGTGCCGTATTTCTTTGCAAAACGGGCTATTTCCAGGCAAAAATTGCTGGTTTCGGAAGACAGGGCTCCGACTAATCCGGAAAGATGTACAATCTGAACACCTTCTTTTCCGAAGATTCGTTCCAAATCAAAGTCTTTCGCATTCAACGTAAGACCCACTTCACCTGCACGGTCGTTTTGTACACGTGGTCCGCGTGCACCATAACCACTATCTGCAATATTGAACTGATGACGATAGCCCCAAGGGTTGCCCTGTGGGACTTCGGGTCCTTCGTATGTCATGTGGCGGCTAAGAAGGTTACTCTTGATAAATTGAGCAATAGGACTGTCTTTCACGAAAGTAGTCAATACCTTAACAGGCAGTCCCAAAAAAGATGCGACACTTGCGACATTGGTTTCGGCGCTGGTTGCCTGCATCTTGAATGTATCGCTGGCATAAACGGGTTGTCCGTTAAGAGGCGTAATTCGCACCCCCATACTGGTTGGGACCAGTAATGAATAAGCAAAATCTTTTTTAAGTGGTAAGCTCATATCATTAATAAATTAGTCGATAAAAATTTGTACGGTTATTTGTATTGCTTGGTTTGTTAAACTAAACACCGCTATATGCATTAAATCCACCATCAATAGGAATGACAACACCTGTGACAAATGACGATATGTCTGAAAGCAAATAGAGCGCTGCGCCCTGAAGATCTTCCGGATCACCAAATTTACCCATGGGGGTACTACTGACAATTTTATTGCCACGTGCCGAGTAACCGCCATTCTTTTCGTCCAATACAAGGAAACGATTCTGGTCGGAGATGAAGAAACCGGGAGCAATAGCATTCACTCTGATTCCCACTTTAGCCAAATGGACGGCAGACCATTCGGTGAAATTATTAACGGCAGCTTTTGCGGCTGAATAAGCAGGAATTTTGGTTAATGGATGATACGAGTTCATAGAAGAGACATTTAATACAACGCCCTTTTTCTTTGCAAGCATATCACGAGTTAATATCATGGTAGGAATGATCGTACCATTAAAGTTAAGTGCAAATACTTTTTCGAAACCTTCCATTTCAAGTCCATAGAAAGTTTTTTCCAAATGATCAAGATCGGCTTCTTCAATTTGTTCTACCTGTGTAGTTGCCAGAGGAGAATTACCACCGGCACAGTTGATAAGCAGTTCGATAGGTCCAAGTTTTTCATTAATCACGGTCTTGGCGGCTTCAATAGAGGCTTTATCCAAAACATCTCCTTTAACCCCTATCACTTCGGCTTTATACGCTTTAGATATTTCGGCTGCAACTTTTTGGGCAGCCTCTTCATTCCGACCAATGATAGCAACCTTCGTGCCAACAGATGCGAGCGCTTTTACAATAGCACTGCCAATGACTCCATATCCGCCGGTAATCACACAAACCTTACCTTTAAGGTCGTCGAATGAGATTTTTTCCATTTTATTATTTTTTATATTGTTTATAGTTATATGATAAATTAAGTACCTGACTAAAAGAATGACGAATAATATTCAATATTTTCCTTTGCATCAATATCATTGGGTGTATGGAGGCAGTGGCACTCCCGCTGTTTTTTACACTTCAGCTTTTATTTTTCGATTTAAGAATCAGTGTAACAAAGCTAATAAAAAATTACGATGCTATAGCAAAAAAATAAACAACCGATTGCATTATTTTCAATTCATCCATATTTCGGGTCTATTCAACAACAAGAAATCTCATCAGAAAAACATTCGAATCATGAACATGCATCCGACATTTCATATTGCAGGGGTACTTGTCCTCAATCATTCACCATTTGCAAATTTAAGAGCAGTATCATATGCTACATAATAGATAAAGAAATATTTAAGAATTTTTAGTGCTTTTGAAATATTTATATCTATTAGTATCCTGATAACAAATTACATTAGCAACTTGTTATCAGGGTACTAATGACACTACAATACAGTATATGACACGTTTATTTTATTCAATCTGTAACCTAAACAACTACATCAAAAAAGGACGTCCTCTAATATATATAGGGCGTCCTTTTTTGATGTAGATAAATATTCAATCGACAGGGAGAGACTTTTTTCAGGCTTCCTTGCTCTTTGCTACGGTGACATAGACTTTTATTCCATCCATGTGGTGAATATAAGCCTGCATACCTGCCTTAAGTTCTACCTCATCAATATTGATGGCTATCCACTCTGATCCGCGATAGCTAATCCGACCCTCACCATGCAAGGGAATATCTTTTACCACTACAACCGGATCGCCAACAAATTCCACATAGGATTTTCGCCCACCTTCTTTACGGGTAAACTTGTTTTTCAGCCATTTGCGAAGAGTGACCAACAAGATGAGTGACGAAACGCCAAAGAATACCATTTGCCAAGCCGTTGTAGGTAATAGGCCTACCCACGCAAACAGTGCAGTTAGTAGCGCTGCCACACCCAAAAAGAGAAAGAAGAAAGAAAAGCTGGTAACCTCCACGATCAGCAAGATCAACCCCAATGCCATCCAGAGCTGAGGATCACTTAATAACTTCAGCATAATGTGTTTGTATTAAACATAATTAATTCACTAATAAAATATCGGGCAATGACAGAATATCATCTCAAAAAAGATTATTTCTGAGCTTTAATCACCGTTAAAGCAGCCGAGATCATCGAACCCATTTCACCGAAGTTGGCAGGTAAAATAAGCGTATTGGTTTGCTTTGCAAGGTTTCCGAATTGCTCTATATATTTTTCTGCTATACGTAATTGAACAGCATCAAATCCGCCCTGTTGGTTAATGGCTTCTGCCAGAACTTTAAGTCCTTCGGAGGTAGCAATGGCAACAGCCTTAATGGCTTCTGCCTGACCACTCGCTTCATTGATCTGACGTAACTTGACACCTTCCGATTCGAGGACCACCTTCTGCTTAAAGCCTTCAGCTATATTAATAGCACTCTGCTTTTCGCCTTCCGACTGCAAAATCTTGGCACGTTTTTCACGTTCAGCCTGCATCTGTTTTTCCATAGCATGCAAAACACTTTGCGGAGGATTGATATTCTTTATCTCATAACGAAGCACTTTGACGCCCCAATGGATAGCAGCCTCATCAATAGACTGTACTACGGCATGATTTATCGTCATACGTTCTTCAAATGTACGATCGAGTTCAATCTTTCCAATCTCACTACGCATCGTAGTTTGAGCCAACTGGTTTACGGCAAAAACATAATTGTTAATTCCATAAACAGCCTTTTGAGGATCGATAACCTGAAGAAAGACAACGCCATCAACCTGTACCTGCACGTTATCATTGGTGATACACACCTGCTCAGGAATATCATAAGCCTGTTCTTTTAAACTCATCTTGTAGGCTATACGATCGAAGAACGGGATAATAAAGTTGATACCCGGCTTCAGTACAGAGTGGAACCGACCAAAACGTTCCAAAATAAGAGCGGTTTGTTGAGGCACCACTTTTACGGATGCTGATATAATAATAATTGCCAAAAAGGCAAAAACAAGAGTGGTAATTAATGACGGTGTCATTTTTTTTAAGTATTTAAGGGTTACAGAATTAATTTAAGACTGTTTTTACTGAACATAAAATTACATATAAAAGCAGTCGTTTAATTAATTATTTCCGAATTAATCAAAAAAATAAAGCCGTGGAGGAAATCCCCCCACGGCTAAAATCATACTGATTTTAATTTGCTTTCACCATCAAGCTTTTATCAACGGATTGAACCTATCTTATGAGGACGAAAGTTTATAATAAATAATGTATTTATAAACTTTCGTTGTCTTCAATATGGAATTTTATATCAAATAAATCGAATGGTTTATAAATCAGTGATCGGACTGTGTTTAGGAACCAATACTTTCATGATAATCCAAGCGATTAAGTAAGCAAAACCACAAAATCCGAAGATAATAGCATAGGCTGATTGAACAGATCCCTGAACAACCATGTTAGCTGCATCACCGACAAGATTCTGTGCAGCAGCAGCGGCTTCGCCAACAGCTTTAAAATGATCCGTTAAACGGCCTGCAAATATCTGTACCAATACACCTCCGACACCACCTGCCAATCCACCGATTCCGGTTACGGAACCAACCGTCTTCTTGGGAAACATATCAGAAACGGTAGTGAAAAGATTGGCCGACCATGCCTGATGGGCGGCGGCACCAATGCAGACAACAATTAATGCCAGAATATATGCATTACCGCCAAAGCGGGAAACATTACCAAAGTAAGGAGTTAACAATAACGCCAAAGGAAGAATGGCTATAATCAACATCGCTGTCATACGCGCCTTATAGGCTTCCATCCCTTTATTCATAAAGAACATCGAGAATCCACCACCCGAAACACTTCCGACAATAGCTATACCATAAACGATAAACAACGGAATCATGATAGACTGACCAACCATATTAAACTGTTGTTTCATAAAGTCGGGCAACCAGAATAACAGGAACCACCAAATACCATCAGTCATAAATTTTCCGATGACAAAAGACCATGTCTGACGATATCCTAACAATTTATACCATTTGACTTTGTCGGTGTTCGTTTCGATGACATCACCATTGGCTGCATAATCATCACTATTTATGTAATTGAATTCGGTTTTTGATAAACGTTTTTGCTTAGCAGGCGTTTCATAAAGCCAGAACCAAAAGATCAACCAAATAAGACCTATTACGCCGGTAATAATGAAAGCCATCTGCCATCCTGCAATAGCTCCTCCAAACCAAGTTCTAAGGATTGACTGACCGTCTACGGTATAATAAACGATTAATGGAACAATGATCGAGGCGAGCATCGCTCCTACATTGGAACCCGAGTTAAAAATTCCGGTTGCTAAAGCACGCTCTTTCTTAGGGAACCATTCGGCAATTGTTTTAATAGAAGACGGGAAGTTTCCTGCTTCACCAATACCAAACAGCGAACGAATTACGGCATGAACAGCGGCCAGACTGCCTGCAAAGGCATTTAAGATGCCAAAGAGGGACCAGACGATCAACGATAAAGCCAAACCTAATTTGGTTCCGATTTTATCTACAATAAATCCGGCAAAGAAAGTAACAAGGGCATAAAAAGCAGTAAAGCAAGAGGTGACAAGGGCAAAATCCGTATTTGTCCATCCCAGACCGCCCTCTCCGGTCGGCAGTGAGAATAATGGTTTCAGGTAACCTATTACCTGACGATCCATATAGTTAATTGTGGTGGCGAAGAATAGCAACGCAACTATCGTCCAGCGATACCGGCCAATCTTCTGGGTAACATTTTCCATAATAAATCAGATTAGAGCGTGAAGTTATATTTTTACAGGATAAGTTTGTCGAAGTTTCTGAACAATAGCCATGGCATTCCGCACATTTTCTTCTAGTTTAACATAATCATTGTTCTTGATTATTTCTTTAGAAATCAACTGAGAGCCCATACCAACACAAGTAACTCCCGCTTTAAACCACTCCGTTAAATTTGCTTCGGTTGGTTCTACTCCACCGGTAGGCATGATACTGGTCCATGGCATAGGGCCCTTCACTGCCGCAACAAATTTCGGTCCTCCAACCTGTGATCCTGGAAATATCTTAACGATTTCAACACCTAACGACTCTGCTCTCGATATTTCTGTAACAGATCCGCAACCGGGCGACCATAATATTTTTCTTCTGTTAACAACCGGGGCAATATCTTCATTCAACAAAGGAGAAACAATAAAATCCGAACCCATTTGAATATACAATGCGGCTGTAGGTGCATCAATAATAGAACCGGCGCCAAGAATAAGTTCCGGACACTCAACAGCTACCCACTTCTTCAGTACAGAAAACGTTTCATGGGCGAAATCGCCTCTGTTAGTAAACTCAAAGACGCGCACCCCGGCACGATAGCAGGCAATAATAACCTTCTTGCAGGTATCAACATCTTTGTGAAAAAATACGGGCACCATTCCGGTCTCAGCCATCTTGGTTGCCACTTGTATCCTTGTAAACCTTGCCATATCCTATTATTTATGTTTTTTAGTTTCGTTTATTTTGCAATGATATTGTAGTTATTATCTGGAAACGCGTCCTGAAGCATCTCCACTCATCAGGGTTTCAACCTCGCTAACGGTAGCCAGATTATAATCACCATAAATTGTATGTTTCAAACATGAAGCAGCAACAGCAAAATTTAATGCCTTTTGATCATTACCCGGATAGGTAATTAAACCGTAGATTAATCCGCCCATAAAACTATCGCCACCACCAACGCGATCAACAATATGTGTAATGTCATAGGTTGGAGCCTGGAATAATTTTGAACCGTCATATAAAACGCCTGACCAGGTGTTGTGATTTGCACTGATAGATCCACGCAAGGTTATAATCACTTTCTTTGCCCTTGGAAAACGCTCCATTAACTGTGTACAAACCGACTCGTAAGCGGCAGCATCAACATGCCCACTCGTCACATCCACACCCTGTGGATGAATACCGAATACTTTTTCGGCATCTTCTTCATTTCCTAAAATGATATCACAACCGGCAACAAGCTCCGGCATTACTTCTGATGCGGTTTTACCCCATTTCCATAAATTCTTACGAAAGTTCAAGTCGGTCGAAACAGTTATTCCTTTGCGGTTTGCTATCTCAATAGCCTCTTTACATGCTAAAGCGGCACCTTCAGATATTGCCGGAGTAATACCGGTCCAATGAAACCATGTAGCATCTTCAAATACCGCATCCCAATCAACCATTCCCGGTTTAATTTCTGCGATAGCTGAATTTGCACGATCATAAATAACCTTGCTTGAGCGTGCCACAGCACCTGTCTCAAGAAAATAAATTCCGATCCGATCGCCACCAATAAGGATATGATCTGTACCAACATTATATTTACGGAGGTCCATTAAACACGATTGTGCTATATCATTCTTTGGCAAACGGGTAACAAAATCTGCCTTGATGCCATAATTAGCTAATGAGACCGCCACATTTGCCTCTCCACCTCCGAAGGTAGCATTAAACTGACGTGATTGACTAAAGCGTTCGAAGCCTGGCGCGGCCAGTCTTAACATAATTTCTCCGAATGTTACTACTTTTTTGTTCATGTACTTTTATATTTCTGAAATCAAAATTACTTACAATAATATTGCAAAACAAAACATCACCTTATGTCAAAAAACGCCCTTCTTACTAGTTTCCTTTACATAAAACCGTTTCCGAGCGAATTTCCTCTAAATACCTTTATGCAATAGGTTTTTTATGAATGTAGATGAAATCGATTGCGCAAATTTAAATTTTTTTCAATGCATAAGCACAATCATTTAAAAAAAATCATGAATTATTTTATTATTCGATTTTCGTCCGGCTGAGTTTAGCTCCTAAGATACTAGCATTTAACTCGAAACCTATCAATATAACCAAGGCGTTGAAGTTAATCCAGATCATTACAATCATCAATGTTCCGATAGAACCGTAAAGTGTATTATATTTTGAAAAATTATTGACATAAAAATTGAATCCGATAGAAGCAGCAATTGTTAAAATGGTAGAGAGCATGGAACCGGCAGAGATAAAACGAAACTTATTTTTTCCGGCAGGCGCCAGATAATAGAGAAAGGAATAGGCAAAAAGGAACATGCCCAAAATAATAAGCCACCTGACACCAGAAAGAAGGTAGAGGATAAACTCGTTATGCAAAAAGCCGTATTTGACCAATAATCGCATTGCCGGAGGACCTAATGTTATCAAACTGATAGCAATAATAATGATGAACGAAATGATGACAACCAATAAACCGGAGATCATACGTTGAATGTATGCCGGGCGTGTTTCGATCTGATGGATACTTTGGTTGAAGGCTTCAATCAAACTATTGATGCCATTTGTAGAAAAGTAAAGTGCCAAAATAAAACCGAGAGAGAGTAATCCTCCCCGGGGACGTTTGATAATATCAAATAAAGTGGCCTCAACAGATTTAAAGATCCCTTCGGGAATAATATCGCGCATCAAGCCAAGTAGTGTATCCTGAAAATGGGGAATCGGGATATAAGGGATAATAGTAAAAAAGAAAATGATAGCCGGGAAGAGTGAAAGAAAGAAGTTGAATGAAAAAGCGGAAGCTCTTTGGTTTATTGAGCCTTTCTGCAACGCCCTCCAAAAAAAAACGGTAACATCATACAAAGGAATACCATCGAAGCCGGGCAGTACAATCAGTCTGGAACGGCTAATTGTTTTCGATACCAACCGATTCTCGAGTATTCTTGTAACTGCCCGTTCTTTAAATGTCGTCATTGTTTATGATGAAATTGCCTTCAAACTCATATCCAAACTTTTGATATGATGAGTTAAAGCTCCCACAGAGATATAATCAACACCGGTTAAAGCATATTCGCGTAGATTATCAATCGTAATACCTCCTGAGGCTTCCGTTTTATATTGCCCGCCAATCATTTGAACGGCTTCATTCATTAATGCGGGGGCAAAGTTATCAAGCATAATTATATCTACGCCTCCTATCCTCATGATCTCTTGTACATCATTAAGCGTTCTGGCTTCAATCTCAATCTTCAGGTTCAGCTTATTTTTAGCCAGATACAGCTTGACGGCTGTTATAGCCTGTTCTATTCCTCCAGCGAAGTCGATATGGTTATCTTTTATCAAAATCATATCATAGAGCCCGAAACGATGGTTTTCACCACCACCCGTTTTAACAGCATATTTCTCAAATACACGCATCAAAGGAGTAGTCTTGCGGGTATCCAGCAAACGGGTATTCGTACCTTCCAATTGCTTAACATATTGACCGGTGACGGTAGCAATGCCGCTCATCCGTTGCATAAAATTCAGTACCAGCCTTTCAGCGGTAAGCATAGAGATAGACGAGCCCTCTACTATAAAAGCGATATCCCCGTATTTTACGGCATCTCCATCACTTAAAAGCCGGGTGACTTTAAGCGTCGGATCGACCTTTTCGAATACTTTAACGGCTACATCCATTCCACAAAGGACTCCATCCTCCTTGATGATTAAACGCGACTTACCACATGCTGTTTTGGGAATAGCAGAAAGAGAGGTGTGGTCACCTGTGCCGATATCTTCTTGTAAGGCGGCTTCAATAATTTGATCGATAGTCATATAATAGAAATTAATCCTTCTCTAATTGTAGTTGACGAATTACGAATTTACCTCCACTGTTTTTAAGAAGTATGTAGGCGCGGTAATTCTGATTAGCTGTACGGCAAGTGCCAATAGCATAGCGAGATCCATCATTAGATGTTCCCTGATGGTTAATAATAAAACTTTTAGGATGGTTCTTACTGAAAAAATCTTTCAAAATCATCTCTGCTTGTTGCCTACTGTAAGTTCCCTCATTTTCCGGAAGAATCACATCGAGCGATGAAGCAAAATAAAATCCCAGTTGAGAGGCATCACCTTCACGAAAAGCCTTTCCAATGTTATCGAATATTACTTTAGACTGCTCCTCACTCTGCGCCTGAGCCTGAAAGACAGAAAAGACTGTTAGCAGAATGAATATGATTTTTTTCATGTTCTCTTTTTTAATCATTTTCTATCAAAAACCGAACCAAATTAGAAAATTCTTATACATATGATTCCAAAAGGAGCCACACAAATGTTCTAACCTTACAGTATTCAATTGCTATTACAAAAATAACTTAATTTGCACTTATTCTTTTCCAAAAAAGAAAAGAAATCCATTTTTAACCATTGAAAGATTTTTCAAAATGAAAATCAGTCTGATAGTAGTCGGTAAAACCGAAGAAGATTATCTTCAACGGGGGATAAATATATATGAGCAACGGATTTTACACTATATAAATTTCTCTTTAAAGGTTATTCCGGCCTTAAAGAACACCAAAAGTTTATCCCCGTTACAACAAAAGGAAAAAGAGGCGGACCTGATTCTTCAGGCTACTGAGGGATGTGAACAAATTGTGTTGCTCGATGAAAAAGGAAAGGTCTATCGTTCTACTGAATTTGCGGCAAACATTCAACAGTATATGAATAGTGGAATAAAACATCTCGCATTTGTCGTTGGTGGTCCATTTGGCTTTTCCGAAAGAGTATATGCAAAAGCGACGGCTAAGCTTTCTCTTTCGGCTATGACTTTTTCACACCAGATGATACGGCTCCTCTTTACAGAACAATTGTATCGGGCCTTCACCATCTTAAAAAATGAGCCTTATCACAACGAATAATTACCACATCACCCCAATGACAAATTAGCACATTTTTATCTAACTAAAACTCATCTCGATCTCTGTCTCTATCTCTCGCTGTGTTTGACTTCTGAGCAGGTTTTGGGACAACAGAAGTAGCTTTTCGCGTGGTATCAAAAGTATTCAGATACGTGCCCCAATCAAATCCGGGATCGCTTTTATAATAGAGATCGATGCTCTGCCCTACATTCAACAATAACCCTGATGAGTAATTAGGACTCTGTTTGTAAACCCGGGCATTGATCGTATCTTTTTTATCGGTATAAATTTCGGCACCAACATATAATGAATCGGCAGCAAGTTCCCGTAATGCTTCGGAGCGACTCATACCGATCAAAAACGGCATTTTAATTCTATTTCCGCCTATCCCCATACCGAGGACAAGATCAATAACGGCTCCCTTTTCCAACATGGTTCCCGGCCTGACTTCCCTGCCATTGTAGAGCTGTCGTAAAACGGCATTCGTCCCGATATCCGGAACATACTCCATCTTTCCAACTATAAGTCCGAAAGTCTGTAGTGTAGCGATAGCCTGGCGCAGCGTCAAATCCTTCAAATCCGGCATTGAAACCTTTTCAGGCATACTGGCAATAACCGTTAAGTAAATCTTCCGATGCGCTTTTACCTGTGACTTTGGCAAAGGATCTTGTGTAACAATGGTTCCTTTTTCCTTTTGAGGATCGTAAACAGAATCTACAACAACAAAGTCAAAGTCGGCAAAAGCAGGCGAGTTTTGTATCTCATTAAGGGTAAATCCGGTACAGTCGGGAACTGTTACTTCACGACCATGAAAAGTATATGCTGCCAGTATTTTAAAAATTGCAAATAAAATAATGACAGTAAGGAGGACAGATATTAAGAAATGCCTCAAGAAGAGACGTGATTTTAAAAATTCTCCAAAACCCATGGCCATAAATATTTATAACGAAATCAGTAACCCAATTGTAAAAAAACAGATCATAAGATTATGATACATAATCCGAATTCTCTATCCGTTGCAAATATATGAATTATCTGCAATGACCCCATAAGATGATTTTGGTCTATTTTCATAAACAATGACATCAATTCATTCATTTAAAGTATTTTTGCAAAAGAATTATTGCTAAAGCTTTTTTATATGCAAAAGACGATTGCCCTTGTGATGGGCGGAGACTCAGGCGAATATGAAGTCTCCATTCAGAGTGCGGCCATGATCCGCAAAAACATAGATCCTGATCAATATGTGGTTTACCCCATTCTGATCAGAGGGCGAAACTGGACCTATACTACCGATCAAGGACTTGTATTCCACATTAATAAGAATGATTTCTCACTTCAGATTCCAGAGAGAAAAGTTGTTTTTGATGCCGTGTTTATTGCTATACATGGCACGCCCGGCGAAGATGGTAAGCTCCAGGGCTATTTTGATCTGATGCGAATTCCTTATACTTCGTGCGATCTAACGGTATCGGCTATCACCTTCAACAAATACTTTTGCAACGATCTGGCCATACAATACGGTATGAATGTACCGGCTACCGTTCTTTTAAGAAGTTACGATAAGATAAATACCGAAGCGATTCTGGCTCAAACAGGACTGCCCTGTTTTGTGAAGCCAAATAAAGCAGGCTCTTCATGTGGCGTTTCTAAAGTAAAGAGTGCTTCTGAGCTAGAAAAAGCTATTAATCATGCATTTAATGAAGATGATGAGGTACTGATTCAACAATTTATAGAAGGACGCGAGCTGGCCTGTGGCGTTTTCAGATACCATGGCGAGGTTATTGTATTACCTATTACAGAAATTGTCAGTAAAAAAGAGTTCTTCGATTACGAGGCAAAATACACCTCCGGATTGGCTGACGAGATCACTCCTGCCCCACTGACAACGGATCAGACCAAAGAATGTCAGCAACTAACCGAGTTACTCTACAACAAATTTAACTGTAAAGGTGTTGTACGTTTCGATTATTTCTTTAGTCAGGATAAATTCTGGTTCCTTGAAGTAAATACGGTTCCCGGTCTTTCCGAAGCCAGTCTGGTACCGAAACAAGCTGCAGCAAAAGGAATCCCCATCGACAAACTTTTCAGCATGCTGCTTGAAGAAACGCTTAAGAAATAATATAATTAGATTCTGTTAAAAAAATCGAGAGTGTGGTTTCTTTATTATTCCATCATTATTTTAAAACAGAACCCATAATCTAAACATTTACCGAAAACAACTTTATGACCCAATTTAATGAATCTGATGAACTGGAAGATTTTGATCCTGAGATAGGAGACGCTTCTGATAATACTGAAGAAGGCGAACTATTCGAGCATTTCAAACTTACCGTAGATAAGGGGCAAGGACTTCTCCGCATCGATAAGTTTTTAATGGCCCGAATTGAAAACGCTTCCAGAAATAAGATTCAAAATGCAGCCAAAGCCGGAAATATTCTGGTGAATGAAAAAGCGGTAAAGTCGAATTATAAAGTCAAACCTCTCGATCTGATTTCAATTGTTCTTCCGCATCCTCCCCGCGATATTGAAATCATTGCACAAGATATTCCATTGGAAATTCCTTATGAAGATGACGACATCATCGTTATCAATAAGAAGGCTGGAATGGTGGTTCACCCCGGATATGGTAATTATACAGGCACACTGGTCAATGCCCTTGCCTGGCATTTTAGAGATCAACCGGACGTAAAGCCCTATCTGGTCCATCGGATCGACAAAGATACTTCCGGGATTATACTGGTCGCAAAAACAGAATTGGCTCAGACACGTCTGGCACGCGAATTCTTCAACCATACAATCGACAGGAAATATATGGCATTGGTATGGGGTGATTTTGAGCTGGAAGAGGGAACTATCGTCGGTAATATCGGTCGTAGCGCCAAAGATCGTCGCCAAATGATGGTTTATGTTGACGGAAGCGTTGGCAAACATGCCATTACTCATTACAAAGTCTTGAAAAGATTTGGCTACGTTACGCTGGTGGAATGTGTGCTTGAAACCGGAAGGACTCATCAAATCAGAGCCCACATGCGCTTTCTGGGACATCCCCTGTTTAATGACGAACGCTATGGAGGCGACCAGATTCTCAGAGGCACCACCTTTACCAAATACAAGCAATATATCAAAAACTGCTTTGACATCATGCCCCGGCAGGCGCTTCATGCTAAATCTTTAGGATTTAAACACCCCATCACAGGAGAATACATGTTTTTCGATTCGGAACTGGCTCCTGATATGCAGCAGGTAATCGACAAATGGGAACGGTATATTGCAAACAGAGAGATTGATCCCGACGAGTTATAAACGCACCAAGATTCAATCTAACAAAACAGCAAAAGGAATTTATTAGCCGCGAAGATTATTCTTAACAAGGTGATCTTCGCGGCATTCTTGTTTACGGAGAATCCTATTTCGGAAGGAATAAACAGACTCAAATAAAGAATATATTCTTCAATTGCTAATTTATTGTTAATACTTTCACAATGCTAGGCTATGATAAAAATAACGCTAAACTTTGTTATCGAAACCACCCATCCTAAAAGCCATGCACAAAAAAATAAATTTATACCGGCTCCCTTTTCAGATCGTCATACTTGCTATTGCACTGTTTGCATTATTCATGCCGTTCTTCATCAGCACATTCAATCCCGACATTGAAGCTTTTTGTCCATTTGGAGGGATCCAGGCATCATTAGGGTATATTGTATCCGATTCTCTGGCTTGCTCCATGACAACCCGTCAAATCTCATTAGGAGGCATGCTAATCCTCGGAGTCATTCTGGCCGGAAAACTTTTTTGCAGCTACATCTGTCCACTCGGTACCCTTTCCGGATGGATAGGACGGTTCGGAAAGTCAAAAAAGATGAACCGGATTCCTCCTATTTGGTTGGACAGAGGATTACGAGCCATAAAATATATTCTCCTTTTTACTACACTTTATTTCACGATCTCTTCCAGTGAGCTTTTCTGTAAAAAGTTTGATCCTTATTTCGCCATGATGAATAGCGGCAGTAACGACATCCTATGGATCACAGCCTCGGTTTCTCTTCTGCTGGTCTTTGTCTTTCCGCTATTTATAACCAACTGTTGGTGCAAATATATCTGTCCGCTCGGAGCGATATCCAATATTTTTAAGCTTCTCCCTATATGGCTTCCAGCCATCATTCTTATTATCGGACTTAACTATTTTGCTATTTTCTCAACTAACTGGATCATTGTTCTGGCTATCATTATCTTCTCTGCATTAGTTGTCGAGGTTTGGAAAACCAGATCCTATTCACTCTTCGGCCTTCAAGTAGTGCGAAACGAATCAAAATGTATCGGCTGTAAAAAATGTGACAGGAACTGTCCAATGAATATTAATGTATCGACAGCAACAACCGTCACGCACATCGACTGTCATCTTTGCGGAGAATGCATCACCCATTGTCCTGAAAAAGACGCGCTCACCTTTAATAAAAAAAGAATACGTTGGGTTCCCTCCCTTCTCTTAGTAGTTTTGATTTCGTCCGGATTACTCATTTCCGCCTATACCGAGATACCCACAATTAACCAGTATTGGGGGAAACCTGAGCAGATCCAACGCGCCGGATCTTTTATGCAGGAAGGGCTCCTGAACATCAACTGCTTTGGCAGCGCCAGTAGTTTTGCAACCCGAATGCAAGAGATAAACGGGGTTGTCGGCGTATCATGCTTTGCCGGAAAACATAATGCCCGAATCTATTTTGATCCGGAAATCACTTCAGCGCTCCTGATCAAAAAAGAGATATTTGAACCCTCAACCCGGATTATCTCCTTTCCAAAACAGATCACACAAAATGTGGACATCGTCAAGCTGGGTATTGATCATTTCTTCGATCCCGGTGATGCGGACATTTTATCTGAAAGATTTGCAGACCACAAAGGCATCTATGCTTTTTCAACATCATTTGGCGAACCCGTCATAACAACCATTTATTTTAATCATCATTTAATCGGCATAAACGAATTGGTAACCCTCATCAATAATCGGGATTACCGTTTTAAACACAGTGAGGCACAATCACAACAAACCAATTTCAAAACAGCAACAAGCAATCAAAAGGATGAAATTAGTGCCACACAAATGATTGATTTATTATACCCTGCGCTTGATATTGCCTTAAACGATAAAGAGACCTATAAAAAGGAAAATATAAAAGACCTCACCTTAGACTTTCGACAATCAATTGCAGGCGATAATTTTAATTGGATTCCCCACTTGATGAGTCACATCTCAGGAAATAAAGGAGTGGTTAATTTTAAAGCGGCTTGTCAGGATGGCAAACCACTTCTCACGATCGGATATGTTCTCTCAAAAACAGATGGTGCTAAAATATTAAAGATGCTCAACCAACCCGATCTAAGTGTTTTTATGGATGATGGAGAAAATATGACCTATAAAAATCCATTTCTATTTAAGCCGGATAACATTAAGAAACCTAATTAAATCTAGCTTAATTAATGATGCTTTGTAAAATCTGTAAATAACATATATAATTTCGATTTATCTATTAGGTTCTGTTGATGTATCGAAATATATAATGACAAGATCAGTTTTCAACAATCACCTGTTAGTATCTTTATAAGATTTACTGCTATCTTATTAAATAATTTCATTTCTTTGCTTCATCAAATTTACAGGTTCCTGTTTCGATTCTATCGAAACTGAGGATTAAAAGGGAACCCGGTGAAAATCCGGGGCTATCCCCGTAGCTGTAAGTCCAATAAAGTGTTTTGACCCACTTTCGCCACTGTTTGCCTATCGGCAAATGGGAAGGCAGTCAAAACAGGACGAGCCAGAAGACCTGCCTGCAAATGTAATTCGTAGCTTTCGGGTGAAAGGCGAAGAGTAAAGATTTCTGTAAAGAGACTTCTTTATTTTTCATTTATTTTCATTCTTGGCTATCATTATTCCTGTTTATTATTTTATTAAATATCAAAAACCATGGAAACTAATGAAGCATTAAAGAACATTTCTATTTACAAACGCAATGGTCTGGTAGTACCATTCGATGCTGAGAAAATTGCATTCGCTATTTTTAAGGCTTTACGTGCGGCGGGTAAGCCAGACCGTCAATTAGCTCAAGATCTCATGTTAGATGTACTAAAACAGTTAGGGATATTTGAGAAAACTGACTTCACGCCCTCCGTTGAAGAGGTGCAAGATTTAGTCGAGAAAGTATTATTTGATAACAAACTGTTTGATGTAGCCAAAACCTATATTTTGTATCGTAAACAGCATGAGAATATCCGTAACACAAAAGAGCTCTTCTCAAACTTGGATATGGTGGAAAAGTATCTTAATCTCGATGACTGGCGCATCAAGGAAAGTGCGAATTCATCGTATTCCCTGCAGGGACTTAACCAACACATTGCAACTATTATAAGTTCACAATACTGGCTTGAACGTATTTATTCCGATGAGATTAAACAAACTTTCCAATCAGGTCGTTTCCATATTCACGACCTTGGCTTCTTAAGTGTGTATTGTGTGGGCTGGGATCTGGAAGATCTCCTAATCTCTGGATTCACAGGTGTGACTGGGAAGATTGAATGTCGACCGGCCAAGCACCTGCGTACTATTCTGGGACAAATCGTGAATTTCTTTTATACCATGCAGGGAGAAGCTGCGGGGGCACAAGCCTTTTCAAACTTCGACACCTATCTTGCACCATTCATTCGATTCGACAAACTTGATTATGCACAGGTAAAGCAAGCCTTGCAAGAGTTTATGTTCAATATAAATGTCCCTACCCGTGTAGGATTTCAAACTCCATTTACCAATATCACGCTTGATTTAAAAATACCTGATTTTCTAAAAAGCCAACCGGTCATAATCGGCGGTAAAGCACAAGAATTAACTTACGGTGATTTTCAGTCGGAAGTAGATGTTTTCAATATTGCTTTTGCGGAAGTGATGGCCGATGGAGACGCCAATGGATGTGTATTTTCCTTTCCTATTCCGACCTACAATATTACCCGTGACTTTGACTGGGAAAACCCGGTTTACACAAAGATATGGGAAATCACAGCAAAATACGGCATCCCGTATTTTTCCAACTTTGTAAACTCGGATATGAGTCCTGACGATGTGCGAAGCATGTGTTGTCGTTTACGCTTGGACAAGCGCGAACTACAAAAACGTGGCGGAGGACTTTTTGGTGCCAACCCGCTTACAGGAAGCGTAGGTGTGGTTACAATAAACCTCCCCAGATTAGGTTACGAATCAAAATCGGAAACTGAATTTTTTCAACGTATGGATAAGTTGATGGAGTTAGCTAAAGAAAGTCTGGAAACTAAACGTAAAGTAATAGAGAATCTTACGGACAAAGGATTGTATCCTTATTCAAAATTTTACTTGCGCCATGTTAAGGCGCGATTAGGAAAATACTGGAAAAATCATTTTTCGACCATCGGGATTATCGGCATGAACGAATGTTGCTTGAATTTCCTTGGCTGTAATATTGCAGAGGAGAAAGGACACGCCTTTACTTTAAGAGTGATGGACTTTATGCGTTCCAAGCTTAAAATATTTCAGGAAGAAACCGGGAACATATATAACCTAGAAGCCACACCCGCCGAAGGAACCTCATATCGACTCGCACGTATTGATAAAGCAGAATACCCTGATATAATTACCGCTAATGAAGCACACGTGCGCAAAGGTGCAAAACCATATTATACAAATTCAACTCAACTCCCTGTGAATTATACCGATGACCTATTTGAAGCTTTACATTTACAGGACGATTTACAAACCAAATATACCGGAGGAACTGTTTTTCATACATTTCTCGGAGAAAGTCAATTACCTGTCGAATCGGTAAAAGCACTGATTAAAAAAATAACCGCCAACTTCCATCTACCGTACATTACTCTTTCTCCAACCTTTAGCATTTGTCCTGAACATGGATACTTGTTCGGTGAACATAAACAGTGTCCAAAATGTGCCGAGGTTGGTTCTCATACAAATTGCGAAGTTTTCTCACGTATTGTTGGTTATTTGCGTCCTGTGCAACAATGGAACGATGGGAAACAGGAAGAATTTGCAGATCGTAAATTATACGATAATAATGGATTGTATAAAAGTAATACTACTCCAGCCGCAGTTAAGAAAACCGGATATGAAAAGATTAAACAAGAATAAACAAATTAAAGGCGGACCTCTAATTTGCTGGGATATTTTTTCGACATTCTATTTCAACCTGCCTAACAAAATAGAAAATAAAGATATTCGACCAGAAAAAAAGGCAAAACAAAATAAAGTTTAAAATTGAGTCCGCTCCGAAAAGTCAATTCTCCTTAGTCGTTGCTTTGTAATCAACTGATATACAGTAGATATTTTTAATTAAAATAAGCATGAAAAGGGATCTCGGAGTGGACTCAAAATTTATTATTAAAATATGAAAATAGGTGGATTTGTAAAACAAAGCCTTATCGATTATCCGGGTAAAATTGCAGCTATTGTATTTACACAAGGTTGCAATTTCCGCTGTGGATATTGCCATAACCCTCAGTTGGTCTTGCCTGAATTATTTCATCAAAACCCATTGATTTCTGTCGATGAAGTATTAGCATATTTGCAAGAACGAAAAAAATGGCTCGATGGAGTGGTGGTTACTGGTGGCGAGCCAACTATTCATAAGGACTTACCGGCATTTCTAAAAAGAATTAAAGAGATGGGATATCTGGTAAAGTTGGACACTAATGGATCTGATCCATACATGTTGGAACAGATCATCAAAGAAAAGCTGACCGATTATATTGCCATGGACATAAAAATATTACCTGAAGATAGTCTGTATGCTAAAATCATAGGTATAACTGATGTTTCCGATCTAACCGAAAGAATCATCGTTTCAATAATTATGTTAAAAAGCACTTCTATTGACGTGGAATTCCGAACGACCAACATACCCGGCATCCACAATAAAGTTATGCTTGAGCTCATACAAAAGCTTGTGGGAAATGACAAACGTTACAAGGTAAACGATTTTCGTGACGGGCAAATCATAAGTTCATACAACTAACTTTAAAGGATGCAATATATGAATTCAACTTGCAATATGTAGTAACCAGAGATCGCCCATCAAGTCTCAAATAATTTATTAATCCAGAAGTATTATACTATCACTTAATTATTACTAAAGTGGAAGTAATAATTTTTAATTACTTTTGCACCTTTCAGAGTTCTTTCTATATTTCTATCAACCTTTAAGGTTCCCGGCTTGCCGGGATTAATAGGGAACCGTGTGAGAATCACGGACTGTCGCGCAACTGTAAACACCGAAAAAGGTTTTTACCACACATATCCACTGTACGTTTTAACGTATGGGAAGGATGGTAAAAACGGTGAAAGTCAGGAGACCTGCCTTATAGGAATTGACAATGCTTTCGCTGAAAAAGCCGTGTCAGACAGTCATTCTATGCCTTTAACCAAGGGGTCTATTATTCTCTTTCTGTAACATTTTTTCTGTACGCAAGCATTGTGAAGTTTATCAGAGAACTTTTAAAATAATAATTTATTCATTTAAAAGTTTAGAATTATGCGAACACACAATCTTGGCTACCCGCGTATTGGCAGTCAACGCGAATTAAAACGAGCCTGTGAAAATTTCTGGGAAGGCAAAATTGACAAAAAACAATTGTTCGAGGTCGGACAACAACAACGATTTAATAATTGGCAAATCCAGATGGATGCCGGCATCGACCTTATCCCATGTAACGATTTTTCATTCTACGATCAGATTCTCGATCTCATTGTAATGTTTGAAGTTATTCCGGAGAGATTTAAGACCCTTAATGAAAAACTTAACCCACTAGAATTATACTTTGCCTTAAGTAGAGGATATCAAAATGGCGAAATAGATGTTACAGCCATGGAAATGACAAAGTGGTTCGACACGAACTACCATTACATCGTTCCGGAATTTGAAGCTAATCAGACATTTAAATTACAATATGATGGCATTGTCAAGTCATATAAAGAAGCAAAGGAGTACGGAGTAAAAAATCCGAAACCAGTTATTGTAGGGCCACTAAGCTTTCTTAAACTTGGAAAATCAAAAGGCCAGCATTTTGAAATCAAAGCACTTATAAGCAATTTATTGCCTGTATATATTGAGCTTATTGGCAAGTTATCAAACGAAGGAGTACAATACCTACAAATAGACGAACCTTTTCTGTGTACCTCGCTCTCAATCGAAGAGCAAAGCATGTACCGGTATGTATTAACCGAACTGTTCAATTCTTTTCCGGATGTACATTTTATTTTGGCTACCTATTTTGGTTCAATAACCCATAATAAATATATCATAGCACAACTGCCCCAATGTACCTTACATGTCGATTTAGTACGGTGCCCCGAACAATTAGACGATATATTAACAATAATACCCGATAATGTAAACCTATCGTTGGGAATTGTAGATGGCCGTAATATTTGGAAAAACGATTTTGAAAAGTCGTTGAAAATAATTAATAAAGCTGTTGAGAAGCTAGGAGAGAAACGGTTAATGTTAGCCCCGTCATGTTCGTTATTACACGTACCATACGACCTTGACATGGAAACTAATGAAAAAGATTTGCCAGCTGTAATAAAACGATGGATGGCATTTGCTAAACAGAAACTTATCGAAACGGTTACACTTTCAAGGCTCTCAAGCAAGAATCCTTTCGACTTTGCCAATGATTTATCCGTATTAATAAAGAATACTGAAGATATATCTACCCGTAACAACTCAGAACTAGTTCACGATGCATTGGTTCAACTGCGTTTAAAAGAGATAAGTGAAAAAGATCTGGAACGCGAAAAGCCATATTCTATCCGTCATGAACTGCAACAGCAACTTCTCAACCTCTCTCTTTTCCCTACTACCACCATTGGTTCGTTTCCGCAAACAACCAAAGTAAGAGGCTTACGGGCCAAATTAAAAAAAAGGCAAATAACACCTGTTGAATATGATCAACAAGTTGAAGACGCTATAAAAGATGCCATCCGCTGGCAGGAAGAAATCGGTCTGGATGTATTAGTGCACGGGGAGTTTGAACGAAATGACATGGTAGAATATTTTGGAGAGCAGCTCAAAGGTTTTGCATTTACCCAAAACGGATGGGTACAAAGTTATGGCTCACGCTGTGTTAAACCACCTGTTATTTATGGCGATGTATCGCGTCCGTTACCCATGACTGTAAAATGGATTGTCTTTGCCCAATCACTTACCTCAAAACCAATGAAAGGAATGCTTACCGGTCCTGTCACTATTTTGCAATGGTCGTTTGTGCGTGATGACCAACCACGTTCCGAAACAGCCATGCAGATTGCCTTAGCGATTCGCGACGAGGTTCTGGATCTGGAACGTGCCGGAATAAACATCATTCAAGTTGATGAACCGGCTATACGTGAAGGGCTTCCGTTGCGTAAAACCGACTGGCAGGAATATCTTGACTGGGCTGTAAAGGCCTTTAAACTTTCGGTGGCAGGAGCTCAGCCCCGTACACAAATCCATACGCACATGTGCTACTCTGAGTTTAATGATATTATTGAGGCCATTGCCGCTATGGATGCCGATGTCATTACCATCGAAACTTCACGTTCACAAATGGAACTGCTTGATGCCTTTGCTCATTTCAAATATCCTAACGACATTGGACCCGGAGTGTACGACATTCATTCGCCCCGTGTTCCATCTATCGATGAAATAGTTAACTTGCTTGAAAAGGCAACAAACGTAATCCCATACAAACAAATATGGGTGAATCCGGACTGTGGACTCAAAACACGTGGTTGGGATGAAACCCGTAGAGCCATTGGTAATATGGTCGAAGCAGCAAATAAAATGCGGATTAAGTTTATCAATATATAATCAATGAGCCCACTTCGAAAAGTCAGTTTTACTAAATTATCATTTTATAACATATTGTTATTCAGTAATATTATTTAGCAAAAGCACTATACAAAAGGGTTCTCGGAGTGGACTCATCAATAAAATCTTCAGAAGCCAGAAAATTTTATTGATGATAAACGTTAGAAAATATGGAATTTATCAAAATCTTATTTACATCCTCTAATACGGCAACAACCGTTCTCTATATTAGTCTCACTGCTTTTCTAGGTGTGCTTATCGGTAAACTAGAAGTAAAAAAAGTAAGGCTAGGGATTGCGGGCGTTCTATTTGCCGGATTGTTTTTTGCTCATTTCGGTGCACAACCCGACATGCAAGTTCTTGGCTTTGTAAGAGATTTCGGACTCATCCTGTTTGTTTATGCGATTGGACTTGATGTTGGACCTAGGTTTTTTTCATCATTTAAAAACGAAGGACTGATAATGAACCTATTGGCTGCCGGGATTATTTTTATCGGATATGTAATTTCGTATGCATTTTACAGGCTTGCGACCATTCAGCCTGATGTTATCACTGGAATCATGTGTGGTGCGGTTTTTAATACGCCTAGTCTCGGAGCGGCACAACAAGTAATAGCCGAACATAGTGGTTCGGCGGCAACTCAAAGTATTAATACATTGGCTTTGGGTTTTGCCGTTTCTTATCCCTTCGGGGTAATTGGTGTGCTTATGGCAATGATTTTTATCCGGTTAATTTTCCGAATTAAGATACAAAACGAAGTAGATAATTATAACCATCAGTTCGAGAATGGACAAAACAAATTAGAGAGTGTTACAATAGCGGTTACCAACCCTAATTTATTCGGGCGAAAAATAAGTTATATTAAAAAAGTTATCGATAAAGAATTGGTTATTTCCAGAATAGAACGTGATAAAATTTTCATTATTCCTACCGACAATGAAGAGCTAAGGATTGGTGATATTATCTATGGTGTGTCTGCAATTAATCATATTGAGAACCTTCAAATAACAGTAGGGAAAGTAGATATATCCTTAAAACGTGAAATTACAGGAGATCTGGCAATGGCACACGTGTTAGTCACTAATCGAAAAATTGCAGGAAAAACCATCGAGCAAATTGGCATTTATCGTCGTTACGAAGCCAACATTACTCGTATTTTTCGGGCGGGAATAGAGATATTGCCGGCACTAGGTACAACCGTAGAACGGGGAGATACCGTTCGAATTGTTGGGAAACGTGAGATATTGTCCGACATTCGCTCAGAACTTGGTAATTCTGTAAAGGAGTTGGCAATACCAAATACTATTCCTATATTTCTTGGTATTTTTCTTGGTATTATCCTTGGATCCATTCCTATTTTTATTCCCGGATTAGCATCACCGGCAAAATTAGGATTGGCGGGAGGCCCCTTGCTTGTAGCCATTTTGCTGGGACACAAAGGACGTATAGGACACCTTGATTTTTACATGACTCCCGGCGCCAACATGATGCTTCGCGAAATCGGTATCATCCTATTTCTTGCTGCAGTTGGGCTAATGTCTGGTAGCTGCTTTGTGGAAACTATTGTTAACGGAGGATACAAATGGATGCTTTATGGTACAGTAATTACCTTTGTTCCTATAATGTTCGTAGCTATTATAGCCCGTCTACTAAAGATCAATTATTTTAAGATATGTGGACTTCTTGCAGGTTCGATGACTAATCCACCTGCTCTTGAATTTGCCAATTCCATGGCCCCTATTCAAGCGCAATCAACTGTATATGCTACAGTTTACCCGCTTACTATGTTTTTACGGGTATTGCTTGCACAGGTATTAATATTAACAACACTTTAAATATGAGAAAAGCGTACGAAAAATTCACCGAAAGACAGCAACTACTGAAAGATCAATATAATATCGAATATTTCGAAAAGCAACACAATCGTGGCAAGCTTACTGCCCGCGAGCGCATTTTAAAATTATTCGATGAGGATACGTTTGAAGAAATAGATGCCTTTGCCCGTCCATCCGATGTTACTTTTGGGAAATCGACGCAAATGTATGGAGATGGAGTTATTGTAGGTTTCGGAACTGTCAATGGAAAACAGGTATATGCGTACTCGCAGGATTTTAATATATTAGGTGGGTCATTAGGTGCTACACATGCTGCAAAAATAGTAAAAATACAAGATATGGCACTCAAAACCGGTTCCCCGATAGTAGGGCTAATCGATTCAGGCGGTGCACGTATTCAGGAAGGCGTTGATAGTTTAATGGGATATGCAAATATTTTTCGTCGTAATGTGTTAGCTTCCGGTGTAATACCTCAGATCTCAGCTATAATGGGGCCTGCTGCCGGAGGGGCTGTTTATTCTCCTGCACTTACCGATTTTATTTTCATGACTGCTTCTACCAGCTATATGTTTGTTACCGGTCCAGATGTGGTAAAACAAGTACTCAATGAATCGGTAACACCCGAAGAACTAGGTGGGGCATCCGTTCACGCTGTAAAATCAGGGGTGGCAGATCTTGTATTCAACGATGATGAGAATGCTATTCTCGGCATAAAGATGCTACTTTCGTTTCTTCCATCAAATAATATCGAAAATCCTCCCTTTGTCGCAACCGATGATCCGGTAAACCGCATAGAAGAAACTTTACGCGATATCATTCCCAATGATCCGGACAAACCTTATGACGTACATGATGTAATTAAACTGGTTACCGATAAAGGTAATTTTTTTGAAATTGCCGAAGCGCATGCTTCTAATATCATTATCGGACTGGGACGTCTAGGTGGCAATGTAGTAGGAATAATTGCAAACCAGCCCAAAATAATGGCTGGAACGCTTGACATTAACTCGTCTATAAAAGCCGCACGATTCATTAACTTTTGTGACAGTTTCAATATTCCGATTATAACATTCGAAGATGTTCCAGGGTTCCTTCCGGGCATAGATCAGGAACACGCAGGCATCATCCGTAACGGAGCCAAATTACTTTATGCCTACACCCGTGCCACTGTGCCGAAAATTACTGTGATACTCCGTAAATCATATGGCGGAGCATACATTGTAATGAACAGTAAAGGAATTGGCGGCGATTTTAATTTTGCTTGGCCTACCGCTGAAATTGCTGTAATGGGACCTGAAGGTGCTATTGCGATTCTTTACCGTAAAGAGTTGGCAAAAGCTTCCGACCCCGTCGCTCTAAAAAAAGAACTCGTTCAAGAATACAGGAACATAATAGCTAATCCATACATTGCCGATGAAAAAGGAATTATTGATGAAGTAATTGACCCGGCATATACCCGGCCGAAACTTATCCGCGCCTTAAAAAGTCTGGAAAAAAAATCAATAAGTATTCCTCGCCGCAAACATGGAAACACCCCATTATAAACAAAATCGAAAAAAATGATAAAAAACATTCTTATTGCCAATAGAGGAGAAATTGCCATCCGGATTGCTCGAACTGCAAGACGTATGGGAATTAAAACTTTTGCCATCCGGACACAAAAAGAGCCCCATGCCACATACCTATCAGCTGTTGATTCGATTATTGATTTTCCGGAAGCAGATATAAAAACATCAGAATTTCTTGACATAGAAAATATTATACAAATTGCTAAAGAATATAATATTCAATCGATTCATCCGGGATATGGTTATCTATCCGAGAATGCCAACTTCGCCAAACGATGTCAGGAGGAAAATATTATATTTATCGGTCCTTCTCCTGAAGTTATCCGCACAATGGGAGATAAAGTAAGAGCCAAAGAGATTGCAGCTCAAAGTGGAATTCCTTTGTTAGAAGGGAACAAAGGTTGTGTAAATAATGCAGACGAAGCCCTTAAAATAGCAGAATCTATTGGGTTCCCGGTTATCATAAAAGCTGCTGCTGGAGGCGGAGGTCGTGGAATGCGTGTTGTAAGCAAGAGCTCTGAAATGGCACAAATGTTCAAAACAGCTTCGTCTGAAGCTTTCAATTCTTTTAACGATCCCTCTGTTTTTATAGAGCGATATCTTGAGAAACCTAAACATATTGAAATTCAAATTGTAGCCGATAATTTTGGCAATGTAATACATTTGGGGGAACGTGAATGCTCCATTCAGCGCAAGCATCAGAAATTATTGGAAGAGGCCCCGTCGTCGGCGCTCAATGATAAACTCCGAAATAAAATGACCCATGCCGCTATCACTTTGGCCAAATCTGTAAACTATCAAAATCTCGGAACCGTCGAATTCCTTTTGGATAAAGACGGAGGTTTCTACTTTATGGAAATGAATACACGTATTCAGGTTGAGCATCCGGTAACCGAAATGATAACCGGCCTTGATTTGATCGAATTACAAATTCGGATTGCTGCGAAAGAAAGACTATCTATCACCCAAAAAGATGTACATTTTAACGGCTGGGCTATTGAGTGTCGGATCAATGCCGAAGATGTACAGTCTGATTTCACCCCTTGCATGGGAATAATCCGAAACCTTCGATTACCACAAGGTAATAATATCCGTATCGATACAGGCATCATCCCCGGAACTGAAATAAACCCATGGTTTGATTCGATGGTAGCCAAGTTAATTGTGCATGGCAAAACCAGAACTGAAGCCATCGAACTTGCGATATCTTCCCTACATCAATTTCACATAAAAGGAATTAAAACTACAATTCCTTTTTGTAAAGCCGTACTACATAATGAGGCATTCAGGTCTGGTAATTTTGATACATCGTTTATTGAAACGCAACTCAAATCGCTGGTTTACCGGGAAGAAAATGAAGAATTGCTTGCCGCTCTGTTAGCCGTTTATACCCATACCCACGAAACCACACCGATAATCGGTCCGGAGACTGCTATCAACCCATGGGTGTTAAATAAAAGAATTAGGAACTTGTAAAAGAAGTATTATGAATCAAAAAAACGAAGAGAATACGCTCATAGCATTAAGCAAGGACAATATCGAATATACGTTTACAGTCAAAAACAATTATGAATACAGCTATAAAGAACAAAAAATAAAAGTAGAAATCATCGAAGAGGCTGATGGTTTCTCCATACTTTCTGCCAACGGTATTCGCTATCCTGTTGAAATAGTTTCGAGACAACAAAATGCTTATGAAATTCTCATCAATGGGGTCGGTTACTCATTTTCGGTAGAAACTCCATTTTCACTAAATCGGAAAAAGCTTCTAGCAACAATGAATCCGACAACTAAAAACGAGATTATAAAAGCGCCTATGCCCGGCAGAATACTGGAGATAATGGTTACGCAAGGACAGTCTGTTAATTGTGGAGATGCTTTATTAGTTCTCGAAGCGATGAAAATGCAAAACACAATAATATCCCATACAAAAGGAATTATCAGTAACATAATCATCAAACCCGATGATACCGTAGGAAAAGATGATTTGCTTGTTGAAATTGAAAATTTATAAATAGACTCTACTCTAAATCTAAAGATTAATAGAGTATTAATCTTTAGATTACAATTTTCTTCAATACTATCCGTTTTTTGATATTTTATTACTATTTTCAGCGTTCAATTGTAACTTTTCAATAAAAATATCAAACATCCAATTATCACAAAAAATATTTCTTACAAGCACTTTTTTTTGACTATCTGATAATTAATCAGCAAATTACAGAAACAACTTTAGAATAATTTTAATTTTCTGTGCAGATTATTTTCCTTTCCTTATCATTATTCAATAAATAACTTTTTTTAGAAAAAAACGCAGTATAAAAAAATAACTTTATAGTACCTTTGGTTGTTTAGTATGAATAACTGGCAACGATATCCGTTTTTACGATTATTTATTCCATTCGTGATGGGTATCGTTGCCGGTATTTATTTGAATGTCTCATTTATATCGGGGTTTTGGATACTCTCTTTGATAATCCCTTTTTTATTTCTCTTCCATTATTTGCAGTTGCGGACATTGCCGTTTAGCATGCGACATGTTCAGGGGGTGGTACTCTGTTTTCTATCAATATGTCTGGGACTTGGCATTACCGGTCTACATAATCATCGGACAGAAACAATTCATTTTGAAAACCAAACCGGATTGACAGGTGTATATCGAATAAAAATAGAGGATGTACCGGCCTATAAAACACACTCCATCAGATTCTGTATAAGAATTCTATCCGGGATAATCCATGACAAAGAGCTGAAATGCGATGGCAAGGCCATGGCATATTTTCAACGGGATAGCAACTCCAGCAAACTCAGATATGGAGATCAATTAATAGCGCAGCTAAAGCTATCACCTATCGAATCGTCAATGAATCCCAACAGCTTTGATTACAAGCGATATCTAAGCAACCAAGGAATTTACCATCGCACCTACATCTCCTCTTCAAAATGGATTCTGACTAAACGTGCCCAAGGATTTAATTTATACAGAATCGGCACATCACTTCAGGAAAAATTCATCAAGTTATTTGCCATCCATCATCCCAGCCCCAATGAATTGTCGGTAGCCTCCGCACTGGTTCTAGGATACGACAATAATATTGAACCCGAACTCAGGAATGCATATACAACTACCGGTGCATTACATATTCTGAGTGTATCCGGAATGCACGTAGGCGTAATCTATTTAGTTTTATCGGCTTTGCTTTTCACATTAAAAAGAGAGCCATTTACCCGAATAATCAGGGGTGTCATACTACTTGTTGTCGTTTGGTTTTACGCTTTAATAACAGGACTATCGCCGGCGGTGCTCAGATCGGCGGTTATGTTGAGCTTCATCATTGTGGGCGAGTGCGGAGAAAGAGAACAAAACACTATTAATACACTGGCAGCCTCAGCCTTCATTTTATTGATCATAGATCCTTTTCAACTAACCAATATCGGATTCCAACTCTCATATTTAGCTGTGGCCGGCATTGTGCTTATTGAACCACTTATCGGGAAATTATGGAAGCCTAAATTCAGAATAGTACAATTAATCTGGGGCCTGACCACCGTATCAATTGCAGCGCAAATAGCTTCCAGTCCCCTATCGCTTTACTACTTTCATCAATTTCCGAACTATTTTATTCTCACCAACTACTTCGCTATCCCCCTGTCTAGCATCGCCATCTATGCGGGGATGTTAACTTTGATAGCTTCACCCTTTATCTGGTTATCCCATCAGCTGGCGCTGCTCTTCTTCGGTGCTGTGGCGCTATTAAATCATTGTATTCAATTTTTCGGACAACTACCGTATGCTTCCACCAAAAATATTTTCCTTTCACTCTATGAAACAGTAGTTATTTATCTCTTGATCTTTTTACTCTATCTGGCGATAAAACAAAGACAAAAAGCGCCCTTGTTTGGTGCTATTTGTTGCCTTCCACTCCTTGGAACAAGCTTTTTAGCAGATAAGCAGACCGATAAACACCAACAAAAGATTACGATATACTCCATTAGGAGCAATACTGTAATCGACTATTTTAATGGACAAACCTGCCTTTCATTTCAATCGTTCTATCCTCAATCCGAAAGCCAAACAGTCTCTTACCAAATCAATGGGAACAGAATAGCTTGCGGCATCAAACAGATCGGAAAAGAATCATTACTCAAAGGAATGTTAAAAGACGCATCTGTGGGGTTCTGGAAATCCGGGTCATGCTATCTCTTTAGAAGAAAAAGATTGATGGTACAAAATGGGTATTGGGATAAACACGCCTACACAGGAAAGCCCTTGACTACAAATATTCTCTTGCTGACCAGAAACCCATATCCCAATATACATGAGTTATTGAGTCGATACAGATGTAAACAACTCGTTCTCGATGCCAGTAACAGCGTTTATAATGCCCAAAAGTGGAAAAGGCTGTGTAGTGACTATAGTATTCCTTGTCACTACACAGCCTCAGACGGTGCATTTATCTTCAATAGTGAATAATTGCTTTACTTATCTATCGTAAAGTCAATTTTATCCCCCTTCTTCAACCCTAGTTTAGCTGCATTACCACCATTTATCTCGACCACATATTTAGCCTTTCCTTCAGATGGAATCGATGCTTCAGATAAAGGAGGGCAATCAGCGGCAATAGAAACGATCTCCTTATTAGCACCTACATAAATAATATCAAGAGGGATGTACGTATTTTTCATCCAGAATGATTGTGCCTCCTCATCCTTAAAGATGAATAGCATTCCGCAACTATCGGCCATCGATCTTCTGTACATCAAACCTTGTTGAGTTTCATCGGGTGTTTGAGCAACTTCAATATCCAGCTTACTGATAAATTTATTGCTTTTCCCATTTATAAAATTTAATTGCCCCTCCTTCTTAAAAGGAACATCCGTTGTATTATCATTCGTATCGTTTGTCACGGCTTGACGAGGTTTACAGGTTGCTAGAGATAAGGATGAAATAACAATAAGGCCTAAAGAAACATTTTTAAGCCTTGCAAAAACCGGTCTTTTTAACCAATTCGTAAAATCGGAGAGAATCTTTTTTTTCATTTGCGCTATTTTATTCTTTTAGATTTTCAGATAGAATTAAGACAACAATGTCAACAATTTTTATCTCCGTATGAATAATTTATTCACACTTAGGATAAACAAGATCAATAAAAACAGGAAGATGATCGCTATACCCGCCGGTATAACGAGGTCCGATAAATGAACGGAAAGGCTTTAGCCCTCCATACTTTTCATCAGGAATCAATAAATATGACGGCGCAAAGATACAAGCGCCAGCATTAACATGCAATGCATTCTTCTTTAATAATGCTTTTGACACAATAATTTGATCGATGACAGACCATTTCCCATTAAACTTATAGCTTCCTTTGTCTTCCTTGCTTATGGGAACATCCATCAAATTGACCAAGGGCCTGTTTTTTTCCAGTAATTGAACTACTTCAGACATAGGGGTATCATTAAGATCGCCCATAATTACTATTCGCGAATCCGCATCACGCTTTATTATCGAATCTACAGCCTCCAGTAAACGATGAGCCGCAGCAAGACGATGTGGATACGAAATAACTTCTCCACCTAGTTTAGAAGGCCAATGATTTACAAAAAGATGAAGCGGCGTCTTATTACCGACCAGCCCCTTCACATACAATATATCACGCGTTCTGAAAGTTGTATCGTTCTTTATTTTCACAACCAGCGGAGCAGAATATAACAATTTAAATTTATCAGCCCGGTAAAGAAGCGCCACATCAATTCCACGAATATCGCTCGATTCATAATGGACTATTTTATAATCAAACGGGGCTAACGGAAGTCTGTAAACCAAGGCATTCAATACCGATCTGTTTTCAACTTCGGCTAATCCTATAATTTCAGGAGGATCCCATCCCCCCGTACTTAACAATACTTTTGCAATAGATTGAACCTTTTGACGAAATTTTCCAGCTGTCCAATGATAGCTTCCTTCGGGTAAAAACGCATCATCCTTTTTCAAAGTATCTTTTTGAATATCAAAGAGATTTTCAGTATTATAAAAAACAATCCGTACGCCTTTATCATCCCGGCTTTCCGGACTAAACCGCACAAACGTTCTCTTCTCATCCTGTGAAAAAACAGCGACATGAACAAGTAGAAGAAAAAAAGAGATAAGAAAAGTTTGTCTAACCATACTTGCAGGTTATTTACCGCAAAACCGCAACCTTATACGTTTGAGCACTACCCGAAGTAATAACTGTGACAAAATAGATTCCATTGGGTTGAGAAGAGAAATTAAGATCTACCTGATTTACATTTGTTGCTGTAAAATAATTCAATGTAACTCCTGCCAGATTTCGTACATAGACCTTAAACGAAGCAACGGGGTCTTTAGAAAGAAAAAGCGTACACGTTCCGGTCGTAGGATTAGGATAGACCTTTGCTCTAACCTGAATATACTTTGTCATCGTCACAGAATCAGTACTGAAGGCATTTTTAGCTATGAGTCTTACCGTATATTCGCCGGTCTTCTCATAAAAGATGTTTTGAGGATTAGCATCGGTAGAATTATCAGGAACCCCACCCGTAAAAGTCCACGACCAGCTGGTAGGCCTTCCAAGGGATAGATCGGTAAAGTTAAGCGCATATCCCGGTGGGATAATAACGGCATCGGCACTAAATTGAGCCACCACTTTATTATCGTTATAACCACCAATAGAGCTGGTGACTCCGGAGTTTTTGGGATCAAGCCAAGGTGAAAGCTGAACACTTTGTGTGGTACCATTAGAGGTCCAATGAGCCGAGACCTTACCAAAATAATCTTTCTCTCCCAAGTTACTACAATCAGAGGATCCACCCGATAAGGTTCCGATAATCTGACCATTGCTATTAATCAAAGGAGAACCTGAAGAACCGGGTTCGGTAACGCCATATCCTGAAGTTGACGAACGCCATAATACCTCCCAACATCTACCATTATCACCCGGTGATCCGCCATAGGTTAAAACAGAAACAGGACTATCTTTAACAAACGAAATCTTTTTTATATCGCCTTTCGGATGATGAATACACACATCTCCGGTAGAACTTGTCAATGCACGATCCCAACCAAAATAATAGGCATTATAATCCATGGGAATAACCTGGTTCAACTGAACCAACATAAAGTCTGACTGATCGGTCGTGGAGCCACTCATGCCAACCAACGAAGCTCCTGTCATGGTTTTGCCTACCGGCTCCAAAAGAGGATTATTACAATCGGACGATTCATAATCAAAATAGAATATCCATTGGTTAAAATCAGTCAAAGGAGCACTTTCTCTACAGTGAGCCGCCGTCAGGATATAGGGTTTATAATCGTGATTGGTATTCATCATTACCGATCCGGTACACCAGAAATAACTACGATTACTCTTAATCAATATTTTGACAACCCCCTTCTTCAGATTGCTATATGGTGTTCCTTCGGTACAATTGATATTAATCTCACAAGAACCGGCATCACTGAAATCTTTTAGTGTGACGGCAGGATCGTAACCCGGTGACCGATACACATAGGCCAATTCACTGGTAATCAACTGAGGTAATTCCACCTCTTTATTCGGCTGAAAGTATTCTATGATAATGGATTCGCCAAGAAGAAGTTCAAACGTCATGGTACCATCCTCTCTGTTGTTCTCTGATGTAAAAGCACCTATCTTCTTTTTCAGGGCCGGATCATAGATAAACAACTTACCATTTCCAGGGATATAAAACTTCTTAAAGCTGACAGATAGTGCTTTAGCACCCTTTGCTCGTAATTGCAAACGCCACACTTTTCCATTTGCACACAGGGTAGGTTGAGCCTTATCCATAATATTACAATCGGCCGGAATAGCTACTGCAACCCGATAAGGGCTTTGCTTTGTACTATTAATGACATCCTCTTTATTTAATTGCGTTATATCAGGAGCGAAAAAATCAACGATGGGGGGTTGGGACAATCTTTCGACCGTAGCATAAGGTTTACCACCATAACTAATTTGAGCAACTATTTTTTGAGAAGGGTTGATTATAAAAATCAAAACTAAAACCGCAAAGAATACTTTTTTCATTCCGCGAAAACATTAATACGACAGAGAGATGAGAAGGCAAATATACATTAAATACAAACGGGCCACCAAAAGGCAGCCCGTTACATAATATCTTTTTTAACAATTTTTTACTTCATATTGGGAAGTTCCAAACCATAGCCCTTTTTCTTATCTTCCGCCTTAAGCAAAAATGCAAAAATAAGAGCCAAAACGCCCAAACTTGTAAAGATCATCATTGGGATCGTATAGTCATATGTTGTAACAGAGACTCCATTTTTCAAAAGATGTCCGGTTACACAATATTTTTCAAGCACCCAACCGATTAATGCGGGAACCCCCATTAAACCCCAGTTCTGAACCCAAAAAATCAACGCATAAGCAGTACCTAATTGTTTTTCGGGAATAATCTTTGGAACAGATGGCCACATTGCTGAAGGAACTAATGAGAAACCGATTCCTAAAATAATGATAAGAACGATGGCTACTAAATAGTTATTTAAGAATGAAACAGTAAATAGGGAGTGAACAAAAATAAGAAGGATGGCACCAATAATCATAATAGTGGCTCCTTTTCCTTTCCGATCATAAAGGTTTCCAAAGAAAGGAGTTAAAAGGATCGTTCCAAAAGGCAGAAGTGCAGGAATAGCCCCGGCCAGACTTTCGCGAACACCAAATTTCTGAACCATCAAATCAGAAGCATATTTTAAGAATGGGAAAACAGCCGAATAGAAAAGCACGCAAAGAATGGCAATATACCACCAACCCTTATTTTTAATAATCAGCTTTATGTCTGAAACACGAAATTCCTCTTCATCAGATACCGTATTATTAGCTAAGTCGTGGGCAGCCTGAGAAGCATCCAGTTTCTTATCCATAAAAGTATAGACAAAGAATGAAAGCAATCCGATACAGAGCATAATCAAACACAATAAGATCGGCGCCGAAACGGTACCAAAGGTTTTTGCAATAGGAACAGAAGTAGAAAGAGCAAGTGCAGTACCCAAACGAGCTGTTGCCATTTCTAACCCCATAGCCAATGCCATTTCTTTACCTTTAAACCATTTAACAATAATTTTAGAAACAGTAATACCGGCAACCTCAATCCCGACTCCAAAAATGGCGAACCCTAAAGCGGCCACAAAAACCTGAGCCTTTACTTCAAAAATAATAAAGTTAAATGTTTGGTGATCCAGTACATGAGTAGAAATAGCCCAGAACTTCATACCGGCGCCTACTACCATTACAGAAGCAGCCATCATTCCTGTAAAACGGACACCCATCTTATCAAGAATGATACCACCAAAAATAAGCATCAATAGAAATACGTTAAACCAACCATATGCACTTGTAAAAATGCCATAATCAGCACTATTCCATCCTAATTGTTCTTCAAGCATCCCCTTAAGAGGAGCCATTACATCGGTTAAGTAATACCCGCACAACATGGTGAAGGCAACCACAGCAAGTGCAGACCAGCGGGCGGCCTTAGATTCGCTGAGTAACTTGTGAATTTTCTCTGTCATATAATTTTGGATTGTTTTCTGGAAGGCAAAGCTAATAAAAAAATGTTGGCTTCCGATCCAAATATTGAATATCAAATACCTATTCTTTAGTGAAGAACTCAAAGTCAACCACCGAACGGAATAGCTTAAAAAATTTCACCCGGATTAAATACGTTTTTCAGCTACCTATTTATCTATTGCCTTACCGCCTTTACCTTGATTACACCAAAGCCGTCACGCTTCATCCGTTACCCGATAACTTCCATATAAAAATCCATTGTAACAAATATGAATCATCAAAAGATCAACACTTTAGTTATAAACTAAAATCCCTTTTCAACTCTTTTATTGCTTCATCACCCTGCTTTTTTGCCGTCTCAAAAAGATCAGGAAGTAAATCAAAACACTCATTCGCCATGAGATGACGCTCAATCTGTGATAAAGCGACAGCCCCTTCATTTAAACCAAACATATAAAAGTTGGATGAAAGTTTATGCGAGATATGTTGCGCCTGATCCCAGTCACTTGAATCAATTGCAATACCCAGCTTATTAAGCATCTCACTGGCATTTTCAACAAAATATTTCGAGATCTCTTTCAGGTATTCCGGTTCCTCGGAAGCTTCCATCGGAATGGAAAGATCATATATTTTAATTTTCTCTTGCATCGTTTTTATTTTTTATAAAATATTATTGTCCTCAATTCCAATCAAATTCGAAAAAATGATATTTCTCAAATCTTCAATTTCAAAGGGTTTTGCCAATACGCCATTAAAACCGGCAGACACAAAGTCTTGCTTCTCCTGCAGTGTAAAATCTTTGGCCGTCAATGCGATGATCGGAATTTCTGTAACTTCAGGAATTTCACCGCCCCGTATACATTTTAAAGTATCCATTCCGTTCAATTCAGGCATTTCCAGATCGAGTAATACCAAATCAACATGGTCCTTGCCTAGGATTACCAATGCCTCCTTTCCATTATTCGCGACGATAACATCATAGCCCAAACTCTTTACAACTTTCTCTATCATAAATTGATTAAAAATAAAATCTTCTACAACTAATACTGTAAGTTGTTTATTCATCATGTTTCCACTTTAAAATCAAGATAAAGATATATTATTGAAAATAATTATGCCAGAAAATATTGAAATTTCTTGTTCAAGATTAAATTTCTCTGTAGAAGCCTCAAATGTATAATTCACAAAAATTATCTCATCCGAATCAACGACAACACTCTAGCCTACAGATGATCAAGATATTTAGCATACCACCGACCGTTCAACGATTCGCAGAAAAAGGGATCAGTCCGAAAAGTCGTGGAGAAGAGGATAAAAGTTTATCGATAAGCGACATATCCCGTAATAAATATTTAAATAATATCGGAAGATAAAAAAGATAAGAGATAAACACGCCGGTATGTAAAAAAAGATTTGAAATAAATTTCATGTGGGTCTATCCGGTATCTAGTACCCCGGTCAAACCTACATCAAACCTAGTTCAGACATAGGTTTGATTCCTTTTAATATGCCCTTATGGATCAGTCATATCAGACTCGTATATTCCTTTTATTCTCCTTTCTATTCGGACTGTCCTAAAGATGTATTCTTTGATCGGATTATTTTGTGCTTTTGTCATTTATTATCATGGAGATCATTAGTGAGAGCAGTTTGTCTTATTGTTTATTTCATGGTTTTTCTCCCCAACTTTTCCGACTGCTCCGAAATATATTTGCGATAAGCGTTAAAGAAGAGTATTTCCTACGTACTATGACAATATACCGGAAGTATCGAATTTGATCTTAGTGATAATACTAACCGTGGTCGGAATGACAAAAACATACTTTTAATTTGCATAATCTTTGTCATATTATCAACAAATTAGTGGGATGTACTGGACTCGAACCAGTGACCCCCGCCCTGTCAAGGCGATGCTCTAAACCAACTGAGCTAACATCCCTCTTTCGAGTGGCAAATGTAACAAAAATTCCTACTAAATTTGCATCAAATCAATCAACCCAAATCAATGAAAAAAATTTCTTTACTTTTCCTCATCGTTTTGTTGTTTTCATATTTTGAAACGGTCCAGGCTCAAAACGGAACAAAACCTATTGCCTTTTCTGATATCTTTGGGAAGCCCATATTCAGGCAACTTGGTGTTTATGGCATTCAAAGTATGAAGGATGGCATCCATTATACTACCATCGAGAAAAACGGTTCGCAGATTGTGAAACACGATTATTCAACCGGTAATATCATCGATACCCTCTTTAATCTTAACGACTACAATCAGACAAATGTAAAAACCATTACCGAATACCAATTCAGCAATGACGAAACCAAACTGCTACTGACTACAAATTCAGAAAACATCTATCGCCGATCATTCACAGCCAATTACTATGTAGTAGATCTGACTAAAAAAACTATTAACCCGTTAAGCGAAAACGGAAAACAACAATTGGCCACTTTTTCACCGGATGGTAAGAAGATCGCCTTTGTCCGTAAAAACAATATATTCATCAAAGATCTGATCACGGAAAACGAGACACAGGTGACACAAGACGGTAAATTTAACGCTATCATCAATGGGGCGCCTGATTGGGTTTACGAAGAAGAGTTTAGCTTTTCTAAAGCTTTTGAATGGTCACCCGACAGCAAATTTTTAGCTTTCATCCGTTTTGATGAGACGAATGTGTCTATGTACAACATGCCGATGTATGCGGGAGCAGCCCCCATTCATCCTGAAAACAAAACATACCCGTCAAATTATTCATTTAAATATCCCAAGGCCGGCGAATCAAATTCTATTGTTTCTGTCCATGCTTACGAAATAGCAACGGCTACAATACATAAAATGGATATTGGAACAGAAACCAATATTTATATACCCCGTATCCGTTTTTCAAAAGATCCTTCTAAGCTTGCCATCTTACGGTTAAACCGTCATCAGAATAAACTCGAGATTCTCTTTGCCGATCCGGCCACCGGACAATCAAAAGCCATCTATACCGAAGAAAATAAATACTACATTCCGGAGGATGTGTTTAATGATCTTCAATTTCTTTCAGATAATAAGCATTTTTGTATCACCAGCGAAAGAGACGGATGGAACCACATCTATCTCTATGACATGGAAGGAAAACTGATTCGGCAAATCACATCAGGGAAATGGGATGTAACCAATTTTCTGGGATATGATGAACACACAAAGCGGTTCTTCTATATCTCTGCCGAGACCTCTCCTTTACGTCGTAATGTATACAGCATATCGCTCGACGGAAAGAAAAAGATACGCTTAACACCAAACGAGGGCACCTATACTGCAACCTTCTCATCCAGCTTCAAATATTTCATATCCGATTTTTCAAATGTCTCCACGCCTCGTCAGGTTACACTCAACGATGCTAATGGAAAGCAGATCAGAATACTTGAAGACAACAAGGCGCTCATCAAAAAGCTGAGTGAATACAAGTATAAAGAAAAAGAGTTCTTTACCTTCGTTACTTCACAGGGGGTGACGTTAAACGGTTGGATACTAAAACCGGTCAATTTTGATCCGGCTAAAAAATATCCCGTATTAATGACCCAATATTCAGGCCCGAATTCGCAACAGGTAGTGGATAGATGGGGAATCGGTTGGGACGACTACTTGGCACAACAAGGATTTGTGGTAGCCAGCATCGACCCAAGAGGTACAGGAGCACGGGGAGAAGAGTTTCGAAAGATGACCTATCTGCAACTCGGAAAATATGAAACGCAAGATCAGATTGAAGGTGCAAAATATTTAGGAACATTACCTTTTATTGACAAAGGTCGCATTGGAATATGGGGATGGAGTTATGGAGGTTTCATTTCATGCTCATGCATGGTTAAAGGAAATGGCATATTCAAGACCGGCATTGCCGTAGCCCCGGTAACTAACTGGCGCTTCTACGACAATATCTATACCGAACGGTATATGCGCACGCCGGCCGAAAATCCTCAGGGCTATGATGACAATTCACCGCTATCGTTTGCTTCCAATCTACAAGGGAAATTCCTGATTTGCCACGGTACTGCTGACGATAATGTACATACCCAAAACACCTTTGAATTTGTTGAACAGTTAGTCCAGGCTAATAAACAATTTGAGATGCAGCTCTATACCAACCGTAACCACAACATTTCGGGCGGCAATACCACCATTCATTTATATACCAGAATGACTAACTTTTTGAAGGAAAACTTATAATCTATAAACCTAAAACGCTGCTTTGTTGAGTCAACGAAGCAGCGTTTTAATGCAAATCAAATTTTCAGAAAATTATTTTTGAAGATTACCTTTTAACTTATTTAGCAACCACTTTTTCGATTTATCGGTTTGCTCAGGATAAGTCCAATGACCTGTTTCCTGCACAATAAATAATTCTTTCGGTGCAGTTATTGAATTATAAGCCGAAAATGTGGAAGTCGGAGGACAAGTCACATCGTTATAACCCCATGAGTAAAAACCGGGGACTTTAACATTTTTGGCAAAATTCACTACATCATAGTATTTTGTCGTTTCAAGTTTCTCTTTTGAGGCTTTGCCATCACGGAACATGTGAGGCCATCCACCCGCCCGGTTTGAAAGATACCCAGTAAGGTCGCAAAGCGCTGGATAAAAAGCAGCAAGATATTTGACACGATTGTCGAGTCCGGCGGTAACGATAGATAATGCACCGCCTTGGCTTCCGCCTGTGACAGCCAGATTAGAGCCATCGAATTCAGGTAAAGAAAACAGGAAGTCTATCGCCCTGACGCATCCCAGATAAACCCGTTTGTAATAATACTTATCTTTATCGTCGAGGTTCATTAAGGGATATCCATCCAAAGCTGTTCTACCTAAATCATTGTAGACACCGGCATCCATGGTAACAGGAATGCCATGAATACCGATTTCAAACGTTATAACGCCCAAATCAGCTGTTGCGACATCACCATAATAGGGACGAACGCCGGCTCCCGGTACTAAGAGCAAAGCGGGATATTTACCCGGCTTTTTAGGGATACTGACGATGCCATAAAGCCGGATACCAGGCTTATAATTCTGGATATTTGCCTGATATACATTCGTCAACGCTGTACATCTATCGGGTAACAATGTAAGTTTTACATCCATCGGAACGGTAGCGAGTTCATTCTTTGCTGTTTCCCAATACTGGATAAAATCAGCAGGATATTCATTGGTCGGTTTTATTAATTCAGGGTTAAATGCAGCAGTAGCCAACCCTTCATATTTGACGCCATCATATTCGGCAACTACCTTGCAACGCAGGAACCCGGCTTCCTTGAGTGTGGGACCGGCAATAATCATGCTTCCGTCTTTTAAAACGGCTGAATCATTTATAATAGCCTTCATCATTTCGGGACCCACTTCATATTTTATTTTCACATTCTGCAACGGTTCACTATTTTTTGTAACCGTTACTTTAAATTTAACCTTCTCACCTTTATTATACACCCAATCAGGATGATCAGGTGCAATAGACACCTTTACAAGTTTCTGAACCGGTTGAGCCTGCAAACCGCTCACCATTAAGAACGAAACGAGATAAATAAAAGCAAAGCGCATTAATCTTTGATTTTTCATTTGAGAAATTTTAAGTTGTAATATTTAAACACAGGTATATATTTCAATTTTTTAATCCATCAAACCATCTTATCCTTTAAGGGCTAATAACATTTAGCACAAAACAGCAACAACTATTCAGTCGTAAAAATAAAGATTAAATTAAAAAGAATATTTCCTGATTGATTATATTTTCTGAGCACTTGTCGCGGGAGTGTTCAAATAAGTGTATCAGTCTCCTGTCGGATTGATCAATAATCATTGAATGAATGATAAATAACAGCATGATGAAGTTACTTAAAAGAAACTTTAAAATAAATTTGGGAGAGGTTCAATCTGTCGCAGAATATGGTTATGGATAGCCAAAGGCCTATTATATCATTTTTATGTATACTTGTTTGATCGATTTTGGCAGGTTAAAAAGCGGATTAGCGAGGATCACCGAATGCTATAAGCAGGAATCACAACTGCACCATTTTCCGTTAAAAGATTCAGGGATGGCCGATAAAATTAATCATCCGTGAAAAAGATCTCTATAATTAACAAAATTAATCAATTAAAATAATTAATTTTGCACGCCAAATAAATTTATTAACCATTAACAGAAAGAGAGCGTATTTTTATGATTATTGTTCCTGTAAAAGAAGGCGAAAGCATTGACAGATCTTTAAAGAAACTAAAACGTAAGTTTGAAAAGACTGGTGTTGTTAAAGAATTAAGAGAACGTCAAAAGTTCACTAAACCATCAGTTAAGAATCGCGAAGCATATTTAAAGGCTGTTTATATTCAAGCGCTTCAGCTGGATCAGGATAAATAATCAGATAAAGGAAACTTTATCTGCGTTTAAAAGAGAAAATTTTACCACATTAAAGATGGATTCTTTCTACCTTTAAACCAAAATGGCACGGTAAAATTTTCTCTTTTTATATGACACAACAATTTATAGACTTTATACGGGTCGAAAAAAGATATTCGCACCATACTGTCTTGGCTTATGAGACAGATATCAATCAATTTACAGATTTTCTCTTAAATACTTACGAATTAGAACGGGTAGAAAATGCGGATTATCAAATGATCCGGAGTTGGATTGTACAATTGAAAGAAGAAAACATTTCAAATAGAAGCATCAATAGAAAATTATCATCACTCAAATCTTTTTATAAATATCTCATCAGAGAGGACATCATAAAAACCAACCCCTTATCCAAGATTGTCAGTCCTAAAATATCAAAAAGACTTCCGGAATTCTTAGATCAATCAAAAACAGAATTTCTATTTAACGATGTAAAATTTGAAGAAACAGCTGAAGGGCAAAGAGATAGAACTATATTGGAGCTTTTCTATGCAACAGGCATAAGACAAGCCGAACTGATCAGCCTGACAACCGATAGTCTGGATGCAGATCGGATGACATTAAAAGTCAAAGGGAAACGAAACAAAGAAAGATATATACCGATAGGGCCACCTCTTTTGCAAATTTTAACATTATATATTGAAGAAATAAGGCCGAAATTGGTTGTAACAAACAAAAACAAGTTTATATTTGTTACTAAGGAAGGGGGACAAATTTATCCACTCCTGGTTTATCGGATAGTAAAAAAATATCTGGGTATGGTTTCAAGTAGAAAAAAACGCAGTCCACATGTTCTCAGACATACATTTGCGACACACATGCTTGATAATGGAGCAGATTTGAACGCGATAAAAGAGATTTTAGGGCATTCAAGTTTGGCCGCGACACAGGTATACACGCACAATTCGATTGAACGGTTAAAAAAAATTTACAAACAGGCGCATCCAAAGGCCTAAAAAAGGAGGTTCAAATGAGAATCAACATTAATGCGGTTCATTTCAAAACCGACAAAAAGTTAGAAGATTTCATCACCGAAAAGGTTGAAAAGTTATCATCACTATATGATGGAATTGTAGGTAGTGAAGTGGTACTTAAGGTAGGGAATACCGATTCTCCGGATAATAAAATTGCCGAAATCAGATTAGAGATACGTGGAAACGATCTATTTGCGAAGAAACAATGCAAAACATTTGAGGAAGCAACAGATACAGCCGTTGAAGCATTACGAAAGCAGTTGGTTAAGTATAAAGAAAAATTAAAAGTATAACATTCTATAAAAATCAAAAAAAAATCATTTAGGTATTTGGAAATTAGAAAATGATTCATACATTTGCAGTCCCTTTAACAAAAGGGACTGCTTTGCTGAAAAGCAGTTACGTTCGTTGAAAAATCTGACATAAATCTAAAAAAAAACATAGCAGTACTTGGTAGTTTGAAACTTTATTCTACCTTTGCAGCGCAAAACAGCAGCGCCGGTGTAGCTCAGTTGGCCAGAGCAGCTGATTTGTAATCAGCTGGTCGGGGGTTCGAATCCCTCCACCGGCTCAAAAAAAGGCATTGTATGTTTTCAGGGGGGGATACCAGAGCGGTCAAATGGGGCAGACTGTAAATCTGCTGGCTTCGCCTTCGGAGGTTCGAATCCTCCTCCCCCCACAAGAATAGAATTAAAATCATTATTGCGGAAGTAGCTCATTTGGTAGAGCGATAGCCTTCCAAGCTATAGGTGGCGGGTTCGAGACCCGTCTTCCGCTCACTATCAAAAGCCGTTGTAGCTCAGTGGTAGAGCACTTCCTTGGTAAGGAAGGGGTCACGAGTTCAACTCTCGTCAATGGCTCGAATATTTTTTGTTACAACGAAGTAAACATCTTAACACTTAATCTGATATGGCAAAAGAAAAATTTGCACGTACGAAACCGCACGTTAACGTAGGTACAATCGGTCACGTTGACCACGGTAAGACCACGCTAACTGCCGCCATTACATTGTGTCTCGCTGAAAAAGGTTGGTCCGAATTCAGATCATTTGATTCGATCGACAATGCTCCAGAGGAAAAAGAAAGAGGTATTACCATTAATACTGCACACATCGAATATGAAACAGAACATCGTCACTATGCTCACGTAGATTGTCCAGGTCACGCCGACTACGTTAAGAACATGGTTACTGGTGCTGCTCAGATGGACGGTGCTATTTTGGTAGTAGCTGCTACTGATGGTCCAATGCCTCAAACTCGTGAACATATACTTCTTGCTCGTCAGGTTGGTGTTCCACGTTTAGTAGTTTTCATGAACAAGGTTGACCTTGTTGATGATCCGGAATTATTGGAACTTGTAGAAATGGAAATCCGTGATCTTTTAACATTCTACGGTTTTGATGGTGATAACACGCCAATTATCCAAGGGTCTGCTCTTGGTGGACTGAATAAGGAACCAAAATGGGTTGAAAAGATCATCGAATTGATGGCAGCTGTTGACGCATGGATTCCGGAACCTGTTCGCGAAGTAGAAAAACCTTTCCTAATGCCTGTTGAAGACGTGTTCTCAATTACGGGTCGTGGTACTGTTGCTACCGGTCGTATTGAAACAGGTGTCATTCACACGAGTGATCCAGTTGATATCATTGGTATGGGCGCTGAGAAACTTAAATCTGTTGTTACAGGAGTAGAAATGTTCCGCAAAATACTTGATGAAGGTGAAGCTGGCGATAATGCAGGTCTTCTACTCCGTGGTATTGACAAAGAACAAATCCGCCGTGGTATGGTTATTGCTAAACCAGGTTCTGTAACTCCACATGCCAGATTCAAAGCTGAGGTTTATATCCTTAAGAAAGAAGAAGGTGGACGTCACACTCCATTCCACAACAAATATCGCCCTCAGTTCTATTTCCGTACAACTGACGTAACTGGAGAGATCATGCTTCCAGACGGAGTTGAAATGGTTATGCCAGGCGATAACTTGACTATCGATGTTACTTTGATTCAGGCAATTGCAATGAACAAGAACTTACGTTTTGCTATCCGTGAAGGTGGTCGTACAGTAGGTGCTGGTCAGGTAACTGAAATTCTTGATTAATTTTATTTTCTAAAATACACCAAGGTGGAGGCATCGAAAGATGCCTTTACCTTCGATACACGGGAGTAGCTCAATTGGTAGAGTAGTGGTCTCCAAAACCATTGGTTGAGGGTTCGATCCCTTCCTCCCGTGCAAAATATTAAATCAAATGGCTAACAAGATCAAAGAATACATCCTTGAAAGCTCAGAAGAGCTATTAAAGAAAACTTCATGGCCAAGTTGGAGCGACCTTCAATCAAGCGCTATTGTAGTATCCATTGCTTCCCTCATAATCGCATTCGTGGTTTATTTGATGGATCTTACATTTCAGCAGTTGTTAAGTATTTTTTACACGTTACATTAATAATTGCGATCAACGAAACAATTAGATTTAATATTGTGTTATTTTGATCGGGTAGTACTTCTAAACTGTCAGTCAGCATCATGAGCGATTATAATAAAAAGTGGTATGTTATTCGCGCCGTTAGTGGTAACGAAAAAAAAGTGAAGCAATATATCGAAAGTGAAATTAATCGTTTAGGAATGACGGATTCTGTTTCACAGGTACTCATTCCTACCGAAAAGGTATACCAAATCAGAAAAGGTAAAAAGATCAGCAAAGAGCGGAATTATTTTCCGGGATATGTTTTGATCGAAGCTATCTTAGCTGGTGAGGTGTCTCACGTTATTAAGAATGTTCCCGGAGTATTGGGCTTTCTTGGTTCTCAAGGTGAACCTGTTCCTTTGCGTCAGTCAGAAGTTAACCGTATCCTCGGAAAGGTTGATGAGCTGGCAGAACAAGGGGAAGAGATGACAGTACCATTTATGATTGGTGAAACGGTAACCGTTATTGACGGTCCGTTTAACAGTTTTAGTGGCGTTATCGAGGAGATCAATGAAGAAAAGAAAAAGCTCAAGGTTATGGTTAAAATATTTGGCCGGAAAACTCCAGTGGAACTAAGCTTTATGCAGGTAGAAAAAGAATAAACTCTATCAGCTAACATCGAATTCTCACATTTCTTAACACTTAAGTTTAAGACTACAATGGCAAAAGAAGTAACTGGATTAGTTAAACTTCAAATTAAAGGAGGGGCAGCCAATCCTTCGCCTCCAGTAGGACCAGCTCTTGGTTCGAAAGGGGTTAACATTATGGAGTTTTGCAAACAGTTTAACGCACGTACACAAGATCAGGCAGGAAAATTACTTCCGGTGATCATCACTGTGTATAAGGATAAATCGTTTGATTTCATCGTTAAAACTCCTCCGGTAGCTATTCAGCTTCTTGAAGCATCTAAACTCAAAAGTGGTTCTGCAGAACCTAACCGTAATAAGGTAGGTTCAGTTACTTGGGAACAGGTAAAAACTATTGCAGAAGGCAAAATGAGCGATTTAAACTGCTTCGAAGTAAAATCAGCTATGCGTATGGTTGCAGGAACGGCCCGCAGTATGGGAATTACCGTTTCAGGTCCATCACCTTTTGCAGCAGAATAATCATTCATTCGCAGTAAAAGAAAAAAGGATCATTAACATTAACAATTTAAAGGTCAATGGCTAAAATTACAAAGAAAAGAAAAGAGATTTTATCAAAATACGATAAGAACGCTTTTTATGCATTGGACGAAGCTGTTAAAGTGGTTAAAGATATTACTACAACGAAATTTGATTCATCGGTTGATGTTGATGTTCGTTTAGGAGTAGACCCACGTAAAGCTAATCAAATGGTAAGAGGCATCGTTACTCTTCCTCACGGAACGGGTAAGGTTGTTCGCGTTCTCGTACTTTGTACTCCCGACAAGGAGGAGGAAGCCAGAGCTGCAGGCGCTGATTACGTAGGACTAGACGAATTCATCACCAAGATTAAAGGGGGATGGACAGATGTTGATGTTGTAATCACAATGCCCAGCGTTATGCCTAAGGTTGGTGCTTTGGGTAGGATATTAGGCCCACGCGGTTTAATGCCTAATCCGAAAACAGGAACTGTTACTATGGAAGTTGGTAAAGCCGTCCAAGAAGTTAAAGCAGGTAAAATTGACTTTAAAGTTGACAAGTTCGGTATCATCCACGCATCTGTTGGAAAAGTTTCGTTTGGGGCAGAACAATTAGTTGAAAATGCGAAGGAATTAATCCACACCATTGTAAAACTAAAGCCTTCATCATCCAAAGGAACCTATATCAAGAGCATATTCATCTCAAGCACCATGAGTCCTGGCGTGAGAGTAGAACAAAAATCTGCTACTAATTAACGCATTTAAGGTATCTGGTAAATTTGATCGATTGAAACTATGAACAAACAAGAGAAAAATCAACTTATCGATAACCTCACAGAGCAGATAAGTAACAATAGCTATCTCTACATCACTGATATCACTGATATGAATGTAGAAAACACCGGAAAACTCAGAAGGCTTTGCTATAAGAGAGGTGTTAAACTAGTTGTTGTTAAAAATGCCCTGTTAGCGAAAGCGATGGAGCGTTCTGGGAAAAAGTTCGACAACCTTTATGATGTTTTAAAGGGGCATTCATCTATTATGTTTGCAGACCAAGCCAGCACACCGGCTAAACTGATTAAAGAGTTTCGTAAAACCAGTGAAAAGCCTATCCTTAAAGGAGCATTCGTAGAGGAATCGATCTATATCGGTGATAATGAAATTGACGCACTTTGTTCGCTCAAAACTAAGGACGAACTCATTGGTGACATTATCGCATTGCTTCAATCACCTGCCAAAAATGTTATTTCAGCGTTACAATCAGGTGGACAAGTATTATCGGGTGTACTTACAACGTTATCCGAAAAACCTGAATAAGGTTAAAAAAAAGCACCAAGCATAAAAAAAATTAACACTAATTTTATCTTTTTTCGTAAAACAATTTAAAAAACATAATACAATGGCAGATTTGAAAGCTTTTGCAGAACAATTAGTTAATTTAACCGTTAAGGAAGTAAATGAGTTAGCTAAAATCCTGAAGGAAGAATACGGTATCGAGCCTGCTGCAGCAGCTCCCGTAATGGTTGCAGGTCCAGCCGACTCAGGTGCTGCCGCTGCCGAAGAAAAAACAGAATTTGATGTTATTCTTAAGAGCGCCGGCGCCGCTAAACTACAAGTTGTAAAACTTGTCAAAGAACTTACTAGCCTTGGTCTGAAAGAAGCAAAAGAACTTGTTGATTCAGCACCTAAGCCTTTAAAAGAAGGTATAAGCAAAGACGAAGCTGAAGCTTTGAAAAAACATCTTGAAGAAGTTGGAGCAGAAGTTGAGATCAAGTAAGTTAATGACAATAAGTTACAATTAAAACATAATAAAGCAGACGACATACTCTCGCACAGGCAGGGGTGTGATCGTCTGTTTTTTCCGGTTTCTGCCGGCTTTGCCGGTTTTATCGGTTTTGGTTGTTTTGCTCTTATTATTTAACTTAATACATAAAAACCTTGGCTTCATTTAATTCCGGAAGAATTAGCTTCTCATCCACAAAAATCAAGGCAGATTATCCAGATTTTCTTGATATTCAAGTGAAATCTTTTCAGGACTTTTTCCAATTGGAAACGAATCCGGAAGACCGCATGAATGAGGGTCTGTTTAAAGTATTTGCCGAAAATTTCCCGATAACGGATGCGAGAAACAACTTTGTATTAGAGTTCCTCGACTATTATATTGATCCGCCGCGCTACTCAATTGATGAGTGTATTGAGCGTGGACTCACCTATAGCGTACCCTTAAAAGCGAAATTAAAGCTATATTGCACAGATCCGGAACATGAGGATTTCGAAACCATTATTCAGGATGTTTATTTGGGAATGATCCCTTATATGACTCCTAAGGGTAGCTTCGTTGTGAACGGTGCTGAACGTATAGTGGTTTCGCAATTGCATCGTTCACCCGGTGTGTTTTTCGGAACAAGTTTCCACGCTAACGGTCAACAGTTATTCTCGGCCCGTATTATTCCTTTCAAGGGTTCTTGGATGGAATTTACTACCGATATAAACAACGTGATGTATGCGTACATCGATCGTAAGAAAAAACTTCCGGTTACAACCCTTTTAAGGGCTATCGGATTTGAAAGTGACAAGGATATACTTGAAATTTTCGACCTTGCTGAAGAGATAAAAGTCAGTAAGGCGGGATTGAAAAAATATATTGGTCATCGTTTGGCCGCCCGTGTACTCAAAACATGGATTGAAGACTTCGTCGATGAAGATACCGGCGAGGTTGTTTCCATTGAACGTACAGAGGTTATTATCGATCGTGAAACGGTTCTTGAATCAAATCATATCGATTTGATTGTCGAATCGGGTTCTAAAACAATCCTTCTCCACCGTGAAGAAAATAATGGATTGGATTTTTCCATTATCTTCAATACGCTCCAGAAAGATACCGCTAACTCAGAAAAAGAGGCTGTAGAATATATCTACCGTCAACTTCGTAATGCGGAACCACCTGATGAAGAAACCGCCCGCGGTATCATCGATAAACTCTTCTTCAGCGATAAGCGTTATGATTTGGGTGATGTTGGTCGTTATAGAATCAACAGAAAACTAAAACTGGATACTCCTTTAAATACGAAGGTGCTAACCAAGGAAGATATCATATCTATTATCAAATATCTCATCGCCATGATTAACAGCAAGGCAGATGTGGATGATATCGACCACTTGAGCAACCGCCGTATCCGTACAGTGGGAGAACAGTTATATAATCAGTTTGGTGTGGGCTTAGCCCGTATGGCACGTACTATTCGTGAACGTATGAACGTTCGTGATAATGAAGTGTTTACTCCTGCTGACCTTATCAATGCCAAAACACTTTCTTCAGTTATTAATTCGTTCTTCGGTACGAATCAGTTATCTCAGTTTATGGATCAAACCAATCCACTTTCTGAGTTAACACATAAACGTCGTATTTCCGCTTTAGGCCCCGGTGGTCTATCACGTGAACGTGCCGGTTTTGAGGTTCGTGACGTACACTACACGCACTATGGCAGGTTGTGTACGATTGAAACACCAGAAGGTCCGAATATCGGCCTGATCTCTTCTCTTTGCGTTTATGCAAAGATTAATAATCTAGGTTTCATCGAAACCCCCTACAAACATGTTATTGAAGGGAAAGTAGATTTTAAAGAGGAACCGGTATACATGAGTGCTGAAGAAGAAGAAAATAAGATTATTGCTCAGGCAAATACCAATATGAACAACGAGGGAATCATAACCGAACGTAAGATTAAAGTACGTCAGTTAGCCGATTATCCTATCGTTGCCAAAGAGGATATTCAACTGATCGATATAGCGCCGAATCAAATTGCTTCGATCGCTGCTTCTCTCATTCCATTCCTCGAACATGATGATGCCAACCGTGCATTGATGGGCTCGAACATGATGCGTCAGGCTGTACCTCTGCTAAACCCGGAAGCGCCTATTGTAGGTACCGGTATTGAAGGGCCTGTTGCTCGTGACTCCCGTACCCTCTATATTGCCGAAGGTGATGGTGTTGTTGAATGGGTAGATGGAACTGAAATTGTAGTCCGCTACGACCGTGATGAGCTAAGAAAGCTGATCAGTTTTGACGATGATATCAAACGATATAGTCTGACAAAATGGATGCGTACAAACCAGAATACCTGTATGAACCTTCGGCCTATTGTTCGCAAAGGACAAAGAGTTAAAGCCGGTGATGTTTTATGCGAGGGTTATGGAACTCAAAACGGTGAGTTAGCATTGGGTCGTAATCTTATGGTTGCTTTCATGCCATGGAAGGGTTACAACTTTGAGGATGCAATTGTAATTTCAGAGCGTGTTCTAAAAAATGATGCCTTCACATCGCTTCATATAGAAGAATTTACCATGGAAGTTCGCGATACCAAACGCGGTATTGAAGAACTCACCAATGATATCCCCAATGTAAGTACCGAAGCTACTAAGGATCTTGACGAAAACGGCTTGATTCGTATTGGTGCGGAAGTAAAAGAAGGAGATATACTGATTGGTAAAATCACGCCTAAGGGCGAAAGTGATCCTACACCAGAAGAGAAACTGCTCCGTGCAATCTTTGGTGATAAAGCAGGCGATGTTAAAGATGCTTCGATGAAGGCACCTCCTTCAATGAAGGGTGTGGTTGTAGATAAGAAGCTTTTCTCCAGGGTAATGAAAGATCGCAAGACCAAAACCAAAGAGAAAGACTATCTAAAATCTATTGAAGACGATTTTAACCGTGCTACCTTTGACCTGAAGACGTTGCTTGTCGACAAATTGATGGAGGTTTTGAACGGGAAGACTTCTATTGGAGTTTTTAATAACTTCAAAGAAGAAATCATCACGAAGAAAGCCAAATTCAGTCACAAAATATTGATGGCAATCGACTACACGACCATAAATCCAAATAAGTGGACTACCGATAAGGATAAGAGTGATATCGTTCATGACATCATCAATAACTATAATATTAAGTACAAAGAGCTCCTTGGTAAATTTAACCGCGAGAAATTTGTAGCAACGGTTGGAGATGAGTTACCGAATGGTATTATTCAGATGGCTAAAGTTTACGTTGCGAAAAAGCGTAAGGTCACTGTAGGTGATAAAATGGCAGGTCGACATGGTAACAAAGGTATCGTTGCTAAAATTGTACGTGAAGAAGATATGCCATTCTTAGAAGACGGAACATCGGTAGACATCGTGTTGAATCCCCTTGGTGTACCTTCTCGTATGAACCTTGGACAGATATACGAAACCGTTCTGGGTTGGGCCGGTAAGAAACTGGGACTTCGTTTTGAGACTCCCATCTTCGATGGTGCTACCCATGAACAGATCAATGGCTACATGCATGAAGCAGGTTTACCTGAAGACGGTCGTGTTTACCTCTATGATGGTGGTACCGGTGATCGATTTGATCAACCTGTAACCGTTGGTTACATCTATATGATTAAACTTCACCACATGGTTGATGATAAGATGCATGCCCGTTCAATCGGTCCCTACTCTTTAATCACTCAACAACCGCTAGGTGGTAAAGCTCAGTTTGGTGGGCAACGTTTTGGGGAAATGGAAGTTTGGGCTCTCGAAGCTTTCGGAGCTGCAAATATCCTTCAGGAAATACTTACCGTTAAGTCGGATGATGTTGTAGGCCGTGCAAAAGCTTATGAAGCAATTGTCAAGGGCGATAACATGCCAATACCGGGAGTACCTGAATCTTTCAACGTACTCATTCACGAGCTTCGAGGTCTAGGCCTGAACATCACTTTTGAATAATAACAGACAATCATAATGAAGTACGACCGGCTAGGGTATCCTGCCGGTTGTACGGCATTAGTTATCAGATATAATTTTCAAGGTAACATGGCATTCAGAAAAGATAATAACGTAAGCAGCAACTTCTCCAAGATTACCATCAGCCTTGCTTCGCCCGAGATGATCCTAGAAAGATCAAGTGGCGAGGTGCTGAAGCCTGAAACTATTAACTATCGTACATATAAACCTGAACGTGACGGTTTATTTTGTGAGAGAATTTTTGGTCCGGTAAAAGATTGGGAATGTCATTGCGGAAAATACAAACGAATTCGCTACAAGGGTATCGTATGCGATAGATGCGGTGTTGAGGTTACAGAAAAAAAAGTACGTAGAGAAAGAATGGGGCACATCCAATTGGTGGTTCCCGTTGCTCATATCTGGTATTTTCGTTCGTTGCCTAACAAAATCGGTGCTCTTTTAGGCTTGCCTACCAAGAAGCTCGATGCAATCATCTATTACGAGCGTTATGTAGTTATTCAGCCAGGTATTAAAGAGGCTGATGGAATAAAACAAATGGACTTCCTTACAGAGGAGGAATATCTGGATATTCTGGAAAGCTTACCTAAAGATAATCAGAATCTTGACGATAGCGATCCTAACAAGTTTATTTCGAAGATGGGTGCTGAAGCGCTTTTCGATCTGTTACAACGCTTGGATCTTGACCAGATGTCGTATGAATTACGGCATAAGGCTAACAACGAAACTTCGCAACAACGTAAAGCTGATGCACTAAAACGTCTTCAGGTTTTCGAAGCCTTCCGCGAAGCTAATCATAGAATTGAAAACAGACCGGAATGGATGATCGTAAAAGTGGTACCGGTAATTCCTCCGGAATTGCGTCCTCTCGTTCCTTTGGATGGCGGACGTTTTGCTACTTCCGATTTAAACGACTTATATCGTCGTGTAATCATTCGCAACAATCGTCTTAAACGACTCATTGAAATCAAAGCGCCGGATGTAATTATGCGTAATGAAAAACGTATGTTACAAGAAGCCGTAGATTCACTGTTCGATAATTCAAGAAAATCAAATTCTGTTAAAACAGAATCAAATCGTGCACTTAAATCACTTTCCGACAGTTTAAAAGGTAAGCAGGGACGTTTTCGTCAAAACTTATTGGGTAAACGTGTCGACTACTCAGGCCGTTCTGTAATCGTTGTAGGTCCGGAACTGAAACTGAATGAATGTGGTTTACCGAAAGACATGGCCAGCGAGCTTTTCAAACCGTTTATCATCCGTAAGATGCTTGAACGTGGTATTGTAAAGACCGTTAAGAGCGCTAAAAAAATTGTCGATCGTAAAGATCCTGTGGTGTGGGATATTCTCGAGAGTATTTTGAAGGGACATCCTGTAATGCTTAACCGTGCTCCTACCCTTCACAGGTTGGGTATTCAAGCATTCCAGCCTAAATTGATTGAAGGAAAGGCTATTCAGCTTCACCCTCTCGTATGTACCGCGTTTAACGCCGACTTTGATGGTGACCAGATGGCCGTTCACGTTCCACTTGGAAATGCAGCTGTCCTTGAAGCTCAAATTCTGATGCTCGCCTCGCACAACATCTTAAATCCTGCGAATGGTGCTCCCGTTACTGTTCCTTCACAAGACATGGTACTTGGGTTGTATTATACCACCAAAGGAAAGAAAAGCGAAGGCGATGTCAAAGTTAAGGGAGAGGGTTTCAGATTTTACTCTCCAGAAGAAGTTATCATTGCCTATAATGAGAAAGCGGTCGATCTTCATGCCTACATCAAGGTTCGCCTTCAGGTGGAAGAAAACGGAATGCTGGTCAATAAAATGGTAGATACTACTGTTGGACGCGTTATCTTTAACCAGGTGGTTCCAAAAGAGTTTGGTTATATCAACCAGCTTTTGACTAAAAAATCGTTGCGTGATATCATTGGAGACGTATTAAAAAAGACCGGTACTGCTAAAACAGCCAATTTCCTCGACGATATCAAGTCGTTAGGTTTTATGATGGCTTTCCGTGGTGGTCTATCATTTAATCTATCTGATGTTATTGTTCCCGACGTTAAAGAAAAACTTATTGCTGATGCTAACGCAGAAGTTGATGAAGTAACGAGCAATTATCAAATGGGCTTCATTACTAACAACGAACGTTACAATCAGATTATTGATATTTGGACACATACCAATTCACAGCTAACCAATGTCCTCATGAAGAACTTAGCCAAAGACCGTCAGGGCTTTAACTCTGTTTTCATGATGCTCGACTCGGGAGCTCGTGGCTCTAAAGAGCAGATTCGTCAGCTCTGCGGTATGCGTGGTTTGATGGCTAAACCTCAGAAATCAGGCGCCAGTGCTCAGGAAATTATTGAAAACCCTATCCTTGCAAACTTTAAAGAAGGGTTGTCAGTACTTGAGTACTTTATCTCTACACACGGTGCTCGTAAAGGTTTAGCTGATACTGCTCTTAAAACAGCTGATGCCGGTTACTTGACGCGTCGTCTGGTTGACGTAGCGCAGGATGTGGTTATTTCTGAAGAAGATTGTGGTACACTTCGTGGTCTTACTATCACTGCATTGAAGAAAAATGAAGAAATTGTGGAATCGTTGTATGATCGTATCCTCGGTCGTGTAACCCTACATGACATCTTCCATCCTCAAACCGGTGAATTAATCGCTGCTGGTGGTACTGAATTAACCGAAGATATCAGTGAAAAAATTGATCAATCACCCATTGAAAGTGTTGAAATTCGTTCGGTACTTACTTGCGAGTCTAAACAGGGGGTTTGTGCAAAATGCTACGGACGTAATCTTGCTAACGGCCGAATGGTTGGAAAAGGTGAAGCCGTTGGCGTTATTGCTGCTCAGTCCATTGGAGAACCTGGTACACAGCTTACTCTTCGTACATTCCACGTCGGTGGTGTGGCCGGTGGAAATATCGCTTCTCAATCTAAAATTGAAGCCCGATACGATGGGGCACTCGAAATTGATGAACTACGTTCTGTTGATTATACCAATGCTGAAAATAACACTTATCAAATTGTGATTGGCCGTTCAGCCGAAATGAGAATTATCGATAAAAACACAAAGATCGTTTTGTCGTCGGCTAATATTCCTTACGGTGCGAACCTCTATTTCAGAAACGGTAGCGACGTAAAGAAGGGTCAGTTAATTTCAGAATGGGATCCATACAATGCAGTTATTCTTTCAGAGGTTAATGGTACAATAAGCTTCGATAATATCGTTGAAGGTTTAACTTATAAAGTTGAATCTGACGACCAGACAGGTTATCATGATAAGGTGATTATCGAAAGCCGCCAGAAGACCAAGAATCCTTCTATTAAGATTCTATCCGTATCAGGCGACGAAATCAAAAACTACGATATTCCTGTAGGTTCGCACATTGCAGTTAACAATGGCGATACCATCAAGGCGGGGGAAGTACTTGTTAAAATCCCTCGTGCCATTGGTAAATCAGGAGATATCACAGGAGGTTTGCCACGTGTTACCGAATTGTTCGAAGCCCGTAACCCATCCGATCCTGCTATTGTAGCTGAAATAGATGGTGTTGTTTCTTTTGGCAAGAAATTGAAGAGAGGTCATCGTGAAGTTATTATCACAACCAAGACCGGCGAAGAGAAGAGCTACCTCATTCCTACCTCAAAACAAATCCTTGCACAGGAAAACGACTATATCAAGGCAGGTACTCCGCTTTCGGAAGGCGCAACTACGCCAAGCGACATTCTTGCTATCAAGGGGCCAATGAAGGTTCAAGAATATATTGTTAACGAAATACAGGAAGTTTACCGTCTACAGGGTGTAAAAATCAACGATAAACATTACGAGGTGATTGTTCGCCAGATGATGCGTAAGGTTGAGATTGAAGATCCGGGCGATACGAAATTTCTTGAAGGCGAGTTAGTCAATAAATCAGACTTTCAGGATGAAAATGACGGGATCTTCGGCAAAAAAGTTGTTGTTGAACCGGCAGATTCACCCAACTTTAAGGCTGGACAAATCATTACTGCACGTAAATTACGTGATGAGAACTCAATGCTGAAACGTCGTGACAAGAAGTTAGTAGAATCACGTGATGCAAAGCCAGCTACCTCAAAACAAGTACTGCAAGGTATTACACGTGCATCTCTGCAAACCAGGAGCTTCATGTCGGCTGCTTCCTTCCAGGAAACAACCAAAGTGCTTACTGTCGCTGCTATTAATGCTAAGAGTGATGATTTAGTCGGATTGAAAGAAAATGTAATCGTTGGGCACTTAATTCCTGCTGGTACAGGTTTGAGAGAATACGAAAACATCATCGTTGGTTCGGCTGAAGCTTATGCAAGTTTGATGGCATCTAAAAACGATTAATAATACAATCACGTATGTCTAATGAATCAACACTTGACGACCAACTTAACATTGAGTTGTCTGAAGAAGTAGCCGAAGGGACTTATTCCAATCTGGCGGTTATCACTCACTCTGACTCAGAGTTTGTCATCGACTTCATCAAAATGTTACCGGGTATTCCAAAAGCAAAAGTTAAGTCGCGGATCATCCTGACTCCTACACATGCTAAAAGACTACTACGGGCACTAAAAGATAACGTGAATAAATTTGAAGCCATCCACGGCACTATTGAAGATTCAGGGAATGGAAATGTTCCGATGAACTTTGGTGGAGGGCCGTTGCCAATGGCTTGATACGTCACAATACCGAAAAGCCGGCTTTCTAATAAGAGCCGGCTTTTTTTATATGGTGCGCCGTGCATGATTAATAATTTGGTGGTGTAAATCCACTATGGGGGTATGTAGCGACCAACCATTAGCTCAAGGCAAGGGTGTCCATTGTGAAGTGGAATCTGAAGGAAGCTGTCGGCAAAGTTCCGGTCTGAGGAACACGAACATCATATAAGGCTCAAGTCGTAGGATGAGTTTGCCATACAGAACGAAGTCCTAAAGCTACACGGATACGGCAGAGTAGATGATGCAGATATATGGAACGAAGGTTATTAATCTTACCACGGGAGATCTCACGGACGTGTGGATATTTTTTTTAGAAGCACGGACAACAGTTGTCGTGAGAAGTCAGCCGAGGACATAATACCCGAAACAAAAGTATTGGGGAAGGTCTGAACCTTATCAAAGTGAGTAGTCAATGAATGTTACCCGATGAAGGAAAGAATGCAGAAAATATCAACACTGAGTGATAGCTGCCCGCAAAAGGATAGGACGGAATCCGAAAGCTATACGGGAGTGCAGACTTTCATGGGGATAACTGAAAACAACCTCACGGAAGTGCAATTTGCAAAAGAGGATTTATTAGAACGAATCTTGTCTGCTGCCAATTTGAATAAAGCCTATAAGCAGGTTGTGTCCAATGGAGGCAGTGGGGGTGTGGATAAGATGGAAACGGAAGACTTACTTTCTTACCTTAGAATCCACAAAGATAATCTGATAATCTCTTTAAAGGACGGAAGTTACTGTCCTAATCCAGTGCGTAGGGTAGAGATACCCAAAGGCAATGGCAAGAAGCGTCCACTGGGTATTCCTACCGTAGTAGACCGTTTTGTCCAACAAGCCATATCACAGGTTTTATCTCGAATTTATGAACGCGAGTTCAGTGCAAACAGCTTTGGTTTTCGCCCCAAACGGAGAGCCCATCAGGCACTTCGAGCCGCTCAGAGTTATCAGAATGCGGGCTACAAATATGCGGTAGATTTAGACTTGGAGAAGTTTTTCGACACAGTCAACCAAAGTAAGCTGATAGAAATTCTTAGTCGCATGATAAAAGATAGTCGGGTTATCTCGCTTATCCAAAAATATCTTGGCTCGGGAGTTATTATCGGTCATAAATTTGTAAATACTTCAGAGGGAGTGCCGCAAGGAGGCCCTCTAAGTCCGTTATTGAGTAATATCATGCTCAACGAACTGGACAAGAAGTTAGAGAGCCGATGTCATCCATTTGTACGCTATGCGGACGACTGTATGATATTTTGCAAGAGCAAGCGAGCCGCCCAGCGTACGATGAACCACATAGTGGTCTATATCGAGGAAACGCTCTATCTGAAAGTGAATCGTGAGAAGACCAAGGTTGGTTACGTGCAGGGCATGAAGTTTCTGGGTTATTCTTTTTACAAGAATAAATCAGGTTTTCGATTATCGGTTCATCCCCAAAGTTATACGAAACTGAAAGGTCGATTAAAAGAGCTTACAGGTCGTAGTAACGGTATGGGTTACGAAAGTCGAAAAGATTCACTCCATCGATTAATACGAGGGTGGGTTGAATACTTCAAACTGGCAGATATGCAAACTCGGTTGAAAGAACTTGACCAGTGGCTGCGCCGTAGGCTTCGTATGTGTATATGGAAATCATGGAAAAGAATAAAGACCCGCTTTCGGAATTTAGTTCGTTGTGGTATAGCCAAAGCTCGTGCACTGCCTTATGCAAATGCACGTCAGGGCTACTGGCGTATGGCAGGGAATCCGATTCTGAATGAAGCTATCAGTATTGATAGTCTTGGTAAAGCGGGTTATCCATGTTTGATGGATTATTACCGTAAAGTTGCATCGTAAATAAGGAACCGCCGTATACCGAACGGTACATACGGTGGTGTGAGAGGTCGGAAAATAAAATAGGAGGAAAACCTATTTTATTTTCCTCCTACTCGATCAGCCCTCTGTCTTACGATAGTCCTTTGTTTTAAGATTGATCCATTTCGATGCTTAAATACTTATGTTTCAATATTTAGCAGAAAGTAGAGTACCCCAATCCTACCCATAGTTGTTAAAAGTACATCCAATAATTTTTGATTAACCTATTCCTTATTGGAACGATTCTTGATATCTTTACAAAAAAATATCATATCATTATGAAACAGTTTTTTCTAATCCTAGCGGGTGCTTTGCTTCTATTTTCATGCAAAAAAGATCCTGACTTTGACAAATTAAATAACAATCTGTTAGTTCAAACTGGATATGATTCTTCTACTATATTCAGGGCCTATAAAACGTATGCTATTTCTGATACAATCAACGTTGCATCGAATCTTACGGATAAGAATTATTGGGCGGACAATCAATCTACCGCCATCATTAATCAGATAAAAACAAATATGGCCAATATTCATTTTTCGTTAGTAAAGAAGGTGGATAAGCCCGATATCGCAGTGAATGTCACTTTCATAAAAAATATACAGCAAAGTATCTATTATGATCCCTACTGGTGGGATAATTCCTACTATTATGGAAGTATGTACTGGGGCTATTCATATCCATATTCTTATGGTTACGCAACGGTGACGAGTACTAGTAATACAGCCTACCTGATCGAGATCGTAGACTTGAAAAATGCCCAAGCCAACCAGAAATTAAAAATCATCTGGAATGCAACCCTTACAGGTGCTTTTGATAGATCAGCCTCAGAAAATATGGCTATGATTTTACGAGCTATTGACACCTCGTTTAAACAATCAACCTATTTTAAAACGAAATACCTACAATAAAACGAATTAACGAATACAATCTGCCCACCATCATGAAAAAAATATCATTGTTTAAACTGTCGGTAGTTGGAGTATTGCTTTATCTTTTCAGCTTTTCATCAACAGTTTTTGCACAGCAGGAAGACAAACTCTATTTTGGAGTAGGATATAATATCACACACCCTTTAAGTAACACATTTACAAATGAAACTGGTTTTTGGGGAGGACATATAGAAGCCGAATATTACATTGATAAGACCTACTCTGTAGGATTTAATGTCGGCTGGAATACATTATTGAAGTATATTCCTACAAAGACCTACCATCTTGTAGGTGAAGCAGGCGACATCACAACCGACATGTACCATTCGGTTTATAATATTCCGCTGACCCTCTTTGGCCGTTATCATTTTATGCAGACCCAACGTTTTAAACCCTTTGTAGGCCTTGCACTGGGAGCCCAAAGTACACAATTTGCACAATATTATAGTGTCTATGAAGATAAGCAAAGCGCATGGGGAGTTGTGGCACGGCCAGAACTCGGAACAGTTATACGAATTTCGAAAAACGATAGAACGAATCTAATTGTTGGAGTTGATTATTCTTTCGCCACCAATAGTGACAAAAATATTTCGATTAATAACATTCAGGGAGTAGAATTTAAGGTTGGAATTCAATTCGATATGGAAAAACGATACTAACGTTAATGGGCTAATGAGTGAATGATCTTAAAGATAGCGGGAGTACTACTCTGTCTATATAAAATCGATTTCACATTTAAAGAGAGGCTGTTTCTAAAACATGAGACAGCCTCTCTTTTGTTAGTATTTGGGATATCCTTTGCGCTATTGAATTCGGCATCCAAGGAACCAATGATCGATTATAGATGTTTTCTAAAATCGTCATTCAATTTTTATGATGAGTTTTTCAGCAGGCCTTAGTTATCGCAAATTCAATATAGCCTTTTCTCCTTTTTTGAGCTCAATCTTAACCACCGCTTCGTTATCCGGAATATTGATAGCTTCTATTCTCTTTTTGCCCGAAGATGAGCGATAAGTAATCTTTAACGCCTTTCCTTCAAACGGATTCAAAAGACATGCTAGCCCACCCTGTTCACTCTGTATGGTCACCGCCACAACCTTTTTATCCTTCATGGCAGCACTTACCAGGAAGGCACCCTCAGTGCGTAAGGTTGTAAATTGTATATCACGCCATGATGACGGAACTGCCGGAAATAAAACAATATTGCCGGAATAGCTTTGTATCAGCATCTCTTGAATACCCGAAGCAAATGCAAAGTTACCTTCCAGCGTAAAAGGACGATACGTAAATTTAGAGAAACCTGATTGAGTTTGATCACCATTCACATGGAAGCTGTTTTTCAAACAAAAAGCTTTTGCAAAGATGCGTAAGTCGTTGGCTGCACCTTCTCCATCTTTAGCCCGGGCCTTAATGTTTCCCAACCATGAATAAGAGTAGCCGCACCACAAATCAGGCCCCATCTTATCCAAAAGCCGAATAGTATTCTGAATTATCTTTTGCGATGCGGCGCCATCCTCCCATTTGATCAATCCCAAAGGATGAATAGCCATCTGATGAGAAAAATGTCTATGCGATTGATTATAAGCCATTGTTGGAGCAAACATCAGTTCACTATTTTCGGATAAGGCAAAATCAGGAAACTCATTGAGTATTTTAGCCCAATGCTCGGCCTCGTTATTCAGTTTTAATTCGCCGGCTAACTCGGCAGCAACTTTAAAAGTGAATTTCATCAATGCCAAATCATAATTAGTAGTTTGCGGAAACCATGCCTGAAGGCTATTATCATTAATTTCAGGACTAGAACTGATCGGGAGCTTTCGTTTTCCCTTTTCATCGATAAGCGTAACACTTTCAAGATGACGAGCAACCTCTTTCACCCAAGGGTAGGCACGGTTCTTTAAAAAGTCACGATCCATGCTATATCTCCACTGCAAATAATAATGTTGAGCAATCCATGAACCTACAGTCGGAGATAGCGAATATTGAATCCAACCACCCATCTCCGTTCCATCTAATGTTGTCACCCCAGGAACGCTAAGACCATCATTGCCAAAATATTGTTGTGTATATCGCTTATAGTTTTTCTTATTCTGATCAAAGTGATCCAAATATCCTATGGCCTCTTCCAAATGATTTCCGGCATAAGCCGGCCAATAACTAAGCTGTGTATTTAAATCATGATGGAAGTCGCCCTTCCATGGCGGTAAGCGACCGTTATCAGCCGTCCATACTGCCTGTAATGAAATAGGAGGCGCACCTCGCCGTGCAGCAGAGCCAAACTTATACATCTCCATGTAATACTGATGTTCTAAAAGACTATCAGGAATAGTGACCGATGATTTATTCCAGTAATTGTTCCACCATTGATGATGAGATTCAAACTGACCGGCAAACGAACTTTGTATGCTTTTTTCAGTAACGACAGATGCAGCCGCCATTGGTTGAATAGACGGATACTTTGATGAAATACTCCAAACACCTTCAATACATTTAGCACTAACTTTTTTCCATGAAACCGCTATCTGATAATGAAATCCACCCCAACCATCCTGATCATAGATAAGGGTATTCCCTTCCCGCTTTACAGTGCCCTGTTTATATCCCAGACGTGTTAAATCATCTCCACCAACTGATCCACCCGCATTTTTATCTGCGATACCCTCATATTTGGGGACAATTAAATTCGGAACAAAATGATCTGCATCGATATTATCAAATTTAAACCATCCTGTTGGCTTTGTGGCATGGACAAAAGTCTTAAGTGATGCCCCATTGCTCCATTTAACCTCGCACAACGCATTCGAGACCGTTAGGTTTACCGATTCCACCGCGCCCCAATTACCTGTATTGAACTCAAGAGCGCCACCTGGAATTTTAGAAGGAGCCGGTTCTTTCTCATAAGGATTATCAAAATATTGTTGAACAATACTATAATCTTTCTTCGCAACCTGTTCCTGAATCCACTTATAACTAAATTCAGTCCGGTGAAGACCTTTCATTGGACGCATATCCCAGAGGTCGGCCCTATCAAGCGACAGTCTTAAATGATCGTCCTTTTGCCAAACTAAAGTCCCAACCATTCCATTTCCTAATGGGATAGCCTCATCCCACGTTGTGGAAAGTGTTGAAAAATGAAGTCCTTGTTTTGTCATGGGCTGACTAAAACCATTGAGACTAATAAGAAGAGTGAACCCCAACAATAATTTCAGGAAGAATTTCATGCAAATAGTTTTTAGAATGTATCATTAAACCTCAGAAAAAGCAAGCGATCTATTATCAAATCAAATAGGAAACGCCCTACTGATTAGTTTTAAGAGCCGCTTGTATGACTTTATAAAAATAATACTTTTCTTTATTCAACATTAAAATATTTTATTCAAATAAAAAGCAATAATTATATTGCCAACCCAGAAACAATTTTGAATTGCTGATTATTTATCATATCTTTAAAATCCTGAGACATAAAGCATTTCATATTAAACCAAACAACCATGAACCCTTATTTCAAACGATTGCGAGGAAGAACAAGCAGCTTCCTTTTTATTGCAGCCACTGCAACTTTTACACTTATTGCGAGTAAAAATGCAGTCAAAGCAACTGAAATCATCCCGGTACAACATCCCGACTGGTCGTACAACGCCACCATTTACGAAGTAAATATCCGTCAATACACTCCTGAAGGCACATTTAAGGCCTTCGAGACACATCTTCCCCGTCTGCAAAAGCTGGGAGTAAAGATTCTTTGGTTGATGCCCATCAATCCCATCGGCGTAGTAGAACGCAAAGGGAATCTGGGTAGTTATTACTCAGTAAAAAACTATAAGGAAATCAATCCTGAGTATGGGAACCTTGACGATTTCAAACAGCTGGTTAAGAAAGCACACGAACTTGGATTCAAGATAATCATCGACTGGGTAGCAAACCACTCGTCGAGAGATAATAACTGGATTACAGAACATCCGGAATGGTATTTAAAAGATTCGACCGGTAAAATAGCAAGCCAATACAACTGGACCGATGTAGCTAAACTGGATTACAAGAGTAAACCGATGCGTGCAGCTATGGTTGAAGCCATGGACTATTGGCTAAAGGAGACCGGCATTGATGGATTCCGTTGTGATGTAGCCGGAGAGGTTCCGACTGACTTTTGGAATGACACTTATGTTCAGCTAAAGAACACAAAATCTGATCTGTTCATGTTGGCCGAAGCGGAAAAACCTGAACTTCAGAAAAACGCATTCGACATGACATACGCATGGGATCTTCATCATCTGATGAACGACATAGCCCAAGGCAAGAAGACCGTAGCCGATATTGACAAATATTTACTAAAACAAGATAGTTTATTCAAACCGGAAGACTTCCGAATGTTATTTACCTCAAATCATGATGAAAACTCATGGAACGGGTCAGAGTTCGAACGGTTGAAAGATGCTGCTAAAACATTTGCGGCCTTTACATTTACCATGCCAGGCATGCCATTAATTTATTCAGGACAGGAGGCAGGATTCAACAAAAGATTGAGATTCTTTGAAAAAGACACGATCACCTTTCCTGTCAACGAGTATGACTCATTTTATACCCATTTAATAACATTAAGAAAAAACAACGCTGCGTTATGGAGCGGCGAAAAGGGAGCAAAGTTAATTCGGGTTAAATCTTCAGTGCCGGAAGTATATGCCTTTGTACGTCAAAACGAAACGAATAAGGTGGTAGCAGTATTTAATCTATCGGCCCAAACACAAAAAGTCACTCTTGAAGGAAAAGGTCTGACAGGCACTTATCATATATTTCCTGATAATAAATCAGTTAAGATAAAGAAAGCTGAATATAGCCTGGAGCCATGGGAATATAAAATATTCACCTCCACCAAGAAGTAAAATTTTCATTCTACTATATCTTTTCTTGTCGCCAATCTAATATAAAACTTATCGGTCCGCACAAGAATAGAATGCTCATAAATAGCTGGTGTTGCAAGATTATCATAATCAAAATCATAATAAGCGCCACTGGTAATTCATTTATTAACATTGTTTTGACGACTTTAATTCAATTCACTCTAGGAGATTCTAGATGTAATATCAATTTTGATTTCAAACTGATACACGCATTTGAACACTCCCAAAGTTATTGGTTTTTCGTTTATTTACTTTAACACACTTTATTGAACAGACTCATATATTCTTCAAATCTCGCTCCATAAACGTAATATAACGCTGAGAATAACCTCTGAAAATTAGGATATGAATGGTCTTAGTTCCGGCTCCATTATGTGCTTGTTTCGTGCTAATTCCGTACCTGTTCCGTTATATTATACGGAACAGGTACGGAACTAGTACTAAACAGGTAGGCGGCTAGTATTGAACTGGGGAGCGTTATCCCTGAGTAATCTATAAGTGTTCTGTAAATTATCCTACACTCATTTCTTCTTTACACTACAAACTATCCATTATTTTGGTGAGTCTGTTACCATTTCTGATGTATAACTGTTGTATAATTAAGAACTAGTTTTTCATTGATTTATACCATGTTTCAGAAATGTGTTGAACTGAAAGATAGATTAATTTCTGTAAAGCCATGTCGCTGGTAATTTCACTAATTAATTTCAAAAGTGAGTGCTTTTTGCCTGTTAAAAATAAACATGACATCATGAACGTATTATTGACAAAGGATTTTAGACTAAATCTAGTTCGTTAGAATCTCAAAGGATCTTGGTTTCAACGTAATTATCACTTCGCCCTCTTTTCCCATAGCGAATGATGAACCAAAATTAGCCTTCAACGAAACTGAATTATAATACTTTGGAAGCTTCATGACAATCTTCCGCTCCGTATCCGAACCGTTAAAAGCAACAACTGCAATCTTACCAAAGTAGGTTCTGCAAAATGCAAGCACTTTCTTATCGCTCAACAATGGCAAGTAGTCTCCATAGACCAATGGAAGATAGGTCCGTCGTAATTTAACCAGTTTCTTCACGTTAGTCTTAACCGAAAGTTCATTAGGGGTGAGTCCTGAAAACTTCATCATCCTACGGTTATCCGGATCATTACCACCGGGCATACCAATCTCATCGCCATAATAAACCGTTGGAATACCGGGGATGGTAAAGATAAATCCCTGTAAAAGTTTTAATTTATCATAAGATGTCGGGTCGCCAACAGTAATATCTCTCTCCCATCCGGCTCTCTTTGCATCCTCATCCCAACGAAGCGAACCTCCGGCAAGTGAGATAAAACGGGGACGATCCTGATTCCCGGTAATATAACCCATCAGGTTATGATTGCCATACCAGGTTAAACTCTGGTTTAAGGTATTGTTCAAGTTCATGAAGTCGCCATCGGTCTTTCCGATGGCGCCGATAGCTGCATCGTAGACATTAAAGTCAAACTGCCCGTCCAGCATTCCGCTACTTACATAACGACTGATCAATTCAGGACTGCCATAGGTTTCGCCAATCTGGAAGATGCTTCTATCGGGAATTTCTTTCTTTATTTTGCGGGTCAGTGTACGCCAGAAAAGCTCGGGAATATGTTTGGTAGCATCGTGTCTAAAACCATCAAACGAGTAGTTCTTTACCCAGAACAGTGCAGAATCGGTCATAGGATTAACCACTTCGGGCTTGGAATTATCCAGTGTCGGCAAAAAAGTATCAAACCATGTAGTTAAACGCTGATCGTCCCAACGTTCCGTATTCATTGTTCCGTCAGGTAGATACAAAGAGGTAAACCAATCAGGATGCAATTTATATAAAGCATTCTCCTTGTGAATATGATGAGCCACATAATCGAGCAAAACATTCATATTTTGCTTGTGCGCTTCATCCAAAAGTATTTTCAATTCAGAAGAGGTTCCATATCGAAAATCAACAGTCGTAGTAGTTACCGGCCAATAGCCATGATAGCCGGAGAACTTGGTCTTCGGATCATTAAACTGGCCCCAGGCGCCCAAAGGATTCTGCGTGATCGGTGAGAGCCAGATTGTATTTACACCCAGATCCTTAAAAAAGCCATCTTTAATCTTCTGTGTAATACCAACGATATCGCCACCATAGTAATTGGCGTTGGGTAGAATAGCCGGGTCGTTTACCTTTCGATCGTTTTTCGGATTACCATTATTAAAACGGTCGACCATCATAAAATAAAGTATCTGAGCCTCTTTATCCGAACGTTTAAGATCAGAAGCATTAACCATGACTTTTCCCTTTTCAATTGGAATAAGCAGATCATTTGATAAACCAAACGCATTATAAGCCCATACTCTGACGAAAGAACGATCCATATTCTTAGCATTATCAGGAATTATAATAGTTAATTTATCATCCTCGTGTCGTACAAACCGATGGCCCAATCTGTAATTCTGCCAGAAAACAAAAACCTCTTTAGGTGTATTGGTAATCGCAATTTCAGCTTTCCTATTTTTGGCCTTCAGTGTTATTACAGAAGGTTTCTTTAATGGATCATCCCCCTTTACCGATAACAGTGAATTAAAGCCACCCATATTATTATCGACCTTCGAAGAATTCGCAGGGTCTGGCATCTCTTTGCCATCTACCATAAAAACATATTGATATAAACCGGGAACCACTTCCAGTTTAACTTTCCAGATGCCCTTATCCAGAGCCATCACCCCTTTCTGGACATTCCATTCATTCATCTGCCCTTTAACAGCAACTGATTTATATTTCGCACCCTTAGGATCAAATGAAATCACGACTTCCTGCTTCATATTCTTCTTTCCCAATATGGAATAAGCAAAGCCCTTCGACCAAACTTTTATCTCAAATAATCTTGGAATGGGGGACCCGGTCGGAGTAGTATGAAGCATTCCTGTGGACACACTATAGCGGAGCTTCAAACCGGGAATAGCAGAGATTGAATCAATCGATTTGGGGTTATTAAAGAAGTCTGCCATATCGATGGAATCACCCTTTATTCCAATGGTAACGACAGAAGCTAATCCACTAATCTCAGATTTATCCGGTGCATTAATTTTAAGATTTTCGTTTCTACATGCCATCAGGGAGACAAGCAGTAAAAAAGGTAACAGACGAATTGCATTCATAAACAATTGCTTATTTACAGTGATTTTCGAAAAAGGACTAAAGTTTTACAACCAAAACAGCTTCTGAACGCGATGCGACCTTTAACTGCTTATTAAGTGTGATTTCTTTATGATTCAAAACATCGTAAAACGATTTTGAACCTTTAAAGACTTCCTCATACCGATCTAATTTAATATTTTTAGGTTGCGTGCTGTTATTCAGGACAACAATAACACGTTCGTTATCAGTATAACGAGCATAAACATATACGCCATCTTCAGGCACATAGTGTATTAATTTTCCTTTACCGATTGCCTCCGAATGCTGCCTCCACTTAAGCAAATCACGCATAAAGTCGAAAGCATCGTTCTGAATCATTGTCCGTCCTTCTTTTGTAAACGCATTCACCTTGTCTTCGTCCCATCCACCCGGGAAGTCATTACGCAGACGACCATCACCTTGCGACTTTTCGCCGGTCATTAAAATTTCAGTACCATAATATATCTGTGGAATACCTCTGGTAGTAAGTAAAAAAGTCATGGCCAGTTTATATCGATCAAGAGAATCACCCTTTGCTTTATAAAACCGGCTTAAGTCGTGGTTATCGACAAAGATCAATAGGTTCATAGGATCGGGATAGACAAAATCCTGCGTCAAAACGCCATAGATTCTGTTTAATCCGGTATCCCAACCTTCAGGTTCGCTAAAGCCCTGATTAATGGCATACATTAATGGAAAATCCATTACCGAAGAAAGATGGGAATTGTATCCGTTTCCCAATTTACTATTGGCCTGCCAGTAAGAGATATTAGGTGCAGTCTGTGTCCATGTCTCGCCAACCATGTTAAAAGATGGATATTCATGAAGCACTTCTTTGCACCAACGAGCCAGAAAATCCTTATCACTGTATGGATAGGTGTCCATTCTGATTCCATCCAGATCGGCATACTCAATCCACCAGATACTATTTTGAATCAGATACGTTGCCACACGTGGATTTTGTTGATTAAAATCGGGCATCACCGTATCAAACCAACCGTCAGTCATTAAATCAGCATCCGCCTTGGTTGCATATGGATCATTTAAAATAGTCGATCTGAAATTAGAACGGGTAAACTGAGGCCATTGATGAAACCAATCCTTTTCGGGCATATCGTTCATCCAGAAATGGCCGGTGCCACAATGGTTAAAGATCATATCCATAATCATCTTCAACCCTTTAGCATGAGCCTTTACGGAGAGACGAACATAATCCTGATTATTTCCAAAACGGGCGTCTACATTATAAAAGTCGGTAATGGCATACCCATGATACGACAATACCTTCATTTTATTCTCAAGCAAAGGATTAATCCAAAGCGCCGTAACCCCCAAATCATTAAAATAATCCAAATGATTTTCAATACCTGCTATATCACCGCCATGACGAGCATTAGGTTTACTCCGATCAAGAGAATCACCCAATGAAGCCACATAATCGTTGGCAGGATTTCCATTAGAAAAGCGGTCGGGCATCAATAAATAGATCACATCCTGCGCGGTAAAGCTTTTCCTTTGAGCAGAATTCTTTCTGCGCTCTTTTAACTCATAAGGATATAAAATAACTTCACTACTCTTTTTAAATGAGATATTGAATTTTCCCGCCTGCGCTTTTGCTGAAATATTAAGCGTTATAAAAAGATAATTTGGATTTTCGACCTTCTCTACTTTAGATATCACGATGCCGTTCGCCTTAACCGAAGGCATATAAGCTGCTATACCGTTCCCATGTACCATTAATTGTACTTCAGGATTTTTCATCCCTACCCACCAACAAGTCGGTTCAATTCGTTCTATTATTGAAGGGGACTGTCCCATACTAACACTCATACCCAATAAAGTTAAAAGAAAAAGCAGCGTAAATTTTTTCATATTTTACGTTTTTAAATCAAAAGGAAGGCGGCTTAGATTCCGCCTCCCTTTCTGAATATTCAAATAAGATAATTTTTATAGGAATAATATAACACAACATGCTATCATAAGAAGCTGAACGAATAAACCGCTAAACAGCTATTCCGGATTAAAGGTTTACTACCAAAGGGCTGGTTTTCAGGTAATACTTTTCTCCTGCCACAAAGATATCAAGGGGATCACCCTCTTCAATGGTAATCATAACTTTATCTTTTTCAACACGAATCAGAATTACCCTATCGCGGAAACAGATCTTAAACGAATATGACTTCCATGTTTTGGGTATCAAAGGATTAAAGCTGAGCATATCCTTTTTGATACGCAGACCTCCAAAACCTTCAACAATAGACAACCAGGTACCGGCCATACTTGTAATATGCAATCCCTCTTTAACTTCCCGGTTATAATCATCCAGATCTAAACGGGCAGTACGGAGATACAAATCATAAGCCTGATCTATGTTGCCGATCTTGGCGGCAAGGATTGAATGAACACATGGAGAAAGTGATGACTCATGCACCGTACGGGCTTCATAAAACTCGAAGTTCCGCTTGATGGTATTGATGTCAAAATCATCTTCGAAAAAGTAAATTCCCTGCAACACATCTGCTTGTTTTATAAAACAAGAACGCAAAATACGATCCCACGACCATTTTTGATTTATCGGACGCTGAGCAGGGTTCAGATCTTTTACAAGAATCTGTTCTTTGTCCAGATATCCTTCTTGTTGCAGAAATACCCCCCTTTTCTTATCCTCCGGGAGGAAAATCCGGTTACAGATATCCTGCCACAAAGTAAACTCAAACCCCTCATTCAAATGATTACGCGTTGCAAACAAGGCATACGTCTCAGGAAGTTCATTTTTTACTCTTTCTATCTGCTCCATGGTATATTGCAGACACCAACGGGCAATGTAACTTGTGTACCAATTATTATTGGCATTGTTTTCGTATTCATTTGGTCCGGTAACGCCCAACATTACATATTGCTGGCGCGTTTCGGAGAAAGTAATACGCTGAGCCCAGAAGCGGGCAATACCTAACAGTACCTCCAAACCGTAGTCATTAATATACGTGTAGTCACCGGTATACCGTGCATAGTTATAAATGGCATAAGCGATAGCCCCATTGCGGTGAATCTCTTCAAAAGTGATTTCCCACTCATTATGGCACTCTTCTCCATTCATTGTAACCATCGGATATAAGGCAGCGCCATTGGTAAAACCTAGTTTTGTCGCATTTTCAATTGCCTTACCCAGTTGTTTATACCGATAAAGCAACAAATGACGAGCGACTTCATTGCCGGCTGTTGCCATATAAAAGGGCAAACAATAAGCTTCGGTATCCCAATAAGTACAGCCACCGTATTTCTCTCCGGTAAACCCTTTCGGTCCAATATTCAAACGATCATCTTCACCGGAATAGGTTTGATGTAGTTGGAAGATATTAAAACGAATAGCTTGTTGAGCTGCGACATCACCTTCAATAATGATATCACCATGTTCCCATTTCTTCGCCCAGGCAGCAACATGTTCGGCTAAAAGCTGATTGAACCCCTTCTCTACCGCAACTGTAAGGGCAGTTTTTGAAGCACTTTTTAAAGCTGTTGCCGCATGGTTCATATTAGAAACCACAGCTACATACTTATAAAGAGAGGCCTCAACACCTTTTGCCAGGTTAAATGAGATGACAGATCCGAAATACTTTTCGTCTTCAGTTGTCTCTACGGAAATAGGTCGGATCGTTTCTTTTCCGGATTGCAGACTGCAAAACATACGCCAGCCGACCTGAAAGTCGAGTTTTTTAGTTTTCATTTGCAGAAATCCTTCCAGCGGACTGCTTTCTTTCTGCACTTCATCCCAAAATTTCTCGTTGTAGTTAGAATCCTCATTAATAACATCACCATCAATATATGGAGTCATCTCAATCTTAACATCTCTGTTTAGTGAAGTGATACTATATTGTATAGCGCCAATTTCAGGGCTAACAACACTTAAGAAGCGCATAGTGCAAACCTTAAGTTCAACCCCGTTAGGAAGCGTTGCGATAAATTTACGCCGTAAAAGGCCCTCCTTCATGTTTAATTCGCGACGAAAATCGCGAACACTACAATTAGCAAGATCAAGTACTTCTCCATCAACTGAAACGTTGATACCGATCCAAAAAGCCGAATTGAGTACTTTAGCAAAATATTCGGGATAACCATTTTTCCACCATCCAACCCTGGTTTTATCAGGATAATAGATGCCGGCCACATAGGTACCCTGTAGTGTTTCGCCCGAGTAAGTCTCTTCAAAATTTGCCCGTTGTCCCATCATTCCATTTCCGAGGCTGAAGATACTTTCAGATGCACGAGTCTTCTCCGAGTGAAATTCATCTTCAACAATCTTCCATTCGTCGTGCTTTAGATATTCATTCATAAGGGTCTGTAGTTTTGGCATTAACAAATAGCCTCCAAGGAATCAAGAGAGAAGTTTTCAAAGCCGGGAATAACCAGATTTGCTCTGTTTAATACCTCAGGCGACCCAACTCCAACGCAACGCATGTTGCCATTCAGAGCTGCTTCCACCCCTGCTTCGGCATCTTCAAAAACAATGCAGAGCGAGGGATCTACTCCCAGTTCTTCAGCCGCCTTTAAAAACACCTCCGGATCAGGTTTTGCCTTGTTAACTTTATTCCCATCGATGATAGCATCAAAGAATTGGGTAATCTTTACCTGCTGCAAAATCAACGGTGCATTTTTACTGGCTGAGCCTAATGCTGTTTTTACTCCGGCATTTCTGATTTCCGAAAGGAACTTTAGTACGCCCGGTAAAATTTCATCAGGAGTCATTTTGCGAATATATTCCAGATACCACTCATTCTTCCGGGCAGCCATACGCTCTTTTTCAGCTGCAGAGAAGGTTAAACCTCCTACTTCCAGCAGTATTTCGAGCGAGCGCATTCTGCTAACCCCCTTTAAGCGTTCGTTGTGTTCGGGTAAAAACTCGAAACCCAAATCTTTTGCAAGACGATTCCACGCCAGATAGTGATACTTTGCAGTATCCACAATGACCCCGTCCAGGTCAAAAATGCATGCTTGAATTTTCATTAACCTTGGATTCTGTAATTTGATTAAATAGGAGCTCTACTCAACGCCGGAACACCACTTCAGTCGTCTTTTGATCCTCCATGAAATCAGCCCTTACGATCTTTATATTTCTTTTTCTTTGTATTCTTTCACAAAAACGACAGATAAACCCGCAATTAACATAGATACTCCGGCAACGCCAAGCATCATAATTGCATTTCCGCCTACTAACGAGAGGAGCACTCCACCGAGTAATCCTGCCGCTATTTGAGGGATGGTAATGGTTGCATTAAACAGCCCCATATATACGCCCATTTTACTTGCAGGTAATGAAGCGGACAGAATAGCATAAGGCATAGCCAATATAGCTGCCCAGGCGATACCGATACCGACCATTGAAAAAATTAATCCGTATTGATTGTGGATAAACAACATTGAAAGCAATCCTGCTCCACCCAAAAGAAGTGCAGCCATATAAGTTGTCTTTCTTCCGAATCGCGAAGCGATATTTCCCATTACCAGTGAAAAGAGTGCCGCGAACAGGCTATAGCAGGCAAAAAGTACACCTACCCAATTTCCTGCTTCATTAAAGGCTAACGATTTGGAATCACTAGCCAATGTACTCCAAACATTCTGAGCAACACCAGAGGTAGTATAAACCCACATCATAAACAATGCGAACCACGAAAAGAACTGAACGATGGCTAAACGCCACATTGTAATCGGAATATCTTTTATCAGTGAGCCAAATGAAGTATGTGTTTTCTCTTCGGCCGTAATATTATTATACTGTTCATACTCTGCCGGGGGATACTCTTTCGTTCTAAAAGCCGTCCATAATACGGTAAGCAATAATACCGCACCCCCAAAGTAAAAGGCCCAAACTACGGTGGGCGCTACTTTCGCACCGGGTGACGGCTCATTGGAAACGCCCAACCATGTTAAAACGAAGGGAAGTAATGATCCAACTACTGCACCGGTATTAATTAAAAAGCTCTGAATTGAATACCCCTTGTTTCGCTGGTTCTCCCCTACCATATCGCCTACAAGCGCCCTAAATGGCTGCATGGTGACATTAAACGAAGTGTCCATAAACAGGAGCATAAATCCGCCAAAGAACATGGCAGGAAGCAGATATGAAAAGAATTCGGAGTTGGGCATAAAGAACATGGCAATAGCTGAAACGATGGCGCCACCCAATATAAATGGGATACGCCGACCTAAACGAGTCCATGTTTTATCACTGGAAAGGCCTATTATCGGTTGAACGATCAAACCTGCCAATGGAGCTGCAAGCCAAAAATAACTCAGCTGATTAACATCGGCTCCCAATGCGGACAATATCCGACTGGTATTACCATTCTGAAGGGAATATCCAATCTGGACACCAAGAAAACCGAAGCTCATGTTCCAGATCTGCCAAAAAGACAAGTGTGGTTTTTGTTGCATGTTATTATGTGGCGGTTAAATGATTGTAGCATTCATTCTGAGGTCAAATATATAACATTTTATAAAGGATTTTACATGATATAATTTCAGAAACCCTTATGAATAAAGGTGTTTAGAGATCAAACCCTTATTTCAAACGTTTGCGATGAGAAAAAAAATATTTACTTTTCTTTGAAAATAATTTAAAATCGGGAGCTATTGTTCTATTTTTCATCACTTTTTACGCTAAGGAGCATTCAAATAGAGAGATATATTACTGAATTTACAATCGCTCATGGGTCTATGGATGTAGCAGTCTTATATGCCAGAGCTTATGAGAGGTTCGAGGTTTCTCTAGTTTCGCATGAGCAATAACACATAAAAAGATGATCTTTTCTATTGCTATTTTTCTTCAAAAATATTTCTTTGCATCAAGAAAAACAGAAGGCATTTTTTTTCAAATAGACAACCGGACAATTCCTCATAACCCGTGTATCCTACAATGAAAGATCAACAAAAAAGTTGATTTCCCGTTTTGGATCTAACCGGAAAAATGATCTATTGAAAAAGAGTACTGTTTGATGCAAAATCACAACAATTGGTTTCAAAAGTCAATATGTTTTTGTGGTTATATCATTACGGTTATAATAACTAAGAGTCAATCTGTTTTGGACAGAAATAATCAGAAGAAAATAAACGCCAGATTTAACTCGAATTTAACCTCTATCAAAGCTATTAAATGAGCAACTTTCTTTCAACTCAATTGTCTTGTACCAGTAAAAGAAAGCTTCAAGGTTGACCCTTTTTAGTTTATTTAATTTATTGAAATGGGGATCGGGTATCATCCACTCAATACCAATACAGGAATTGTCTAATTTTACAAAAGTATCAGAATCAGTTTTTTATTAAGACGGAAAGGTAAGCCGCTTTTGATGCTGCGAGAATTACTTTGTCGATAACCAAAGATTCAGAAATGATGCATTGTTTATACGCTCTACATTCTTATCAGAAATATTTGGTAATAAACTACATTTATTACCAAATATTTCTTGTTTACATTAAGTTGTTCCAGACAGCAGAACACGACCTTTCAATACAAAAAAGCAAATAACCCGACTGGTGGGGATTTTCAATTCCCACTCATCCACCTTAAAATCTGGCCGGTCCAAAAAAAGATTGGCCTCATGGAAGCCCCCGCCGTCACAAACAGCGCCCATGGTAAACCAATACCTGTACGACATTGGATTGGCACCCGGATATCCCTGGTGTGCTACCTTCGTCTACTGGTGCTTCGAGCAAGCCAGTGTTGATCTCAACCAGGTGGATCTCCTGATACGGACTGGTGGTTGTTTAGCCCTCTGGCGCAAAACCAAAGACACCCTGACCACATTAGCTACAGCCCTTGGCTATTAATCATTGATCGAGCCCGGATGTATCTCCATCATCACCCTAGGCAAAGACATAAGCCATACCGAAATCATAGTTTCTCTTGAAGGCGACACCATCTACTCCATCGAAGGCAACACCAATACATCACATTATACCAACAGCGTTGGTGTATTTACAATGAAGAGAAAGATTGAGAGTATTAGTGGATGATTTATTAAATTTAATTAATAGTGCAGATTGTAAATCCACACTAGTTGAGAACATCTGAAACAAGTAATTGCTGATGTGGATTTGCAATCCACATCAACTACCTCATCAACGTCATTTCGATCGAAGTGAGAAATCTTTAAAAAGCAGCGTAAAAAGTTCCCTAAACACAAAATTTCACCTCCCAAAACCATCCATTTTCCCTTGTGGCAGTACCAATGGAAGCCACCAAAAAAGTGACTTTATCCAGCCACAGGGGTGGTTCGTCCTGAAAAAGGGGGTGTTCATACAATAAGTATGTTTTTTGTTGCTTTTTGAAAATATTGGATTGAACTTTACGAAGTATCATTAAAAAAAATATCAATTAATAAAACGAACCATGATTTATAGAGCATTTTCTCAATTTACTCAATCACTGCTATCATTACCAGAAACAGGAATGGGTTATCAATTAATTAAAGCAAACAGACCTGGAAGAAATTTCACTGAACAATTTGTTGTTTATAACAGCGAATTAGTAATTGAACTTGATAGTAAATTCAATATTTATAAGCAACAAATATTACGTGAAAGTTATCGAATGATGTTTAGTAAATCAGACTTTTTAACTTTAGAAAACCCCTCTTTAATTAGTCGAAACTTAATGGGCAATGTTCGGTCGTTGTCTGAAAGTAGTATAAAAACAAAGGGCAGACATACTGGTATATCCGGTGCAGTCGACAATCTTCCGACATATGCAACTGGCACAGAATTATTTGTCCGTCTTTCACCATATCCAGATGATAAAAGAATTGACTTTGTTAAAATGAAATTAAAAAGTGGATCATACACAACAACTAATGAAGATTATTGGACTTGTAAAAAATATTCTGATGACCCAATTGATAGATATGCATTGCCAAGTGATGAAACAATAAATTGGGCTTACTTTATTATGCCAAAACCGTTTGACAAGTATAGGCCTGGAATTGTTCAACCAGCATTCGATCATAATGGTGGTGGAATTGAATCTTTATTTGATAATGGGACCTATGATGGAACTTATTTAGAAAGAAAACCATATTGATAATGGTCACAAGAAAAAGATTACCCACAAGATTCATTGACATACTTGTTGATTTACCTGAACAGGGAATGGGTTATCAAGTAGTTAATATTATATTAAAGGATGGAACGATTTTATCAGAAAGGAAAGTTGTTAATTCAACATATCTATTACTTAACGACAATGAAGAAATTAAAACAATTGATATAGTAAAAGTTGAACTTTTTAAAACATAAATTGTCCATCCCCTACTTATCTAGGGTTTCATCAAAGTTTGCAAAAGCAAGTACTTATCTTCTTTTGAAGGAATATAAACAAAAGATATAATATCTCACAATCCAGACAAATGAGCCAAGAGTAAAAAAAACAAAATAATGGAACAGAAAAAGCTACTTACATACGAAGAAGTTTTAAAATCTTTAAAAACTAAAAAGCGTCAAATACATTTGCTTTTAGGAAATGGTTTTAGTATGGCTTATGATGCTAAAATATTTTCATATAATGCTTTAAGTAAGTTTATAGAAAAACTTGAAAATGATACGCTAAAGAAGCTTTTTGAAATTGTAAAAACAAACAATTTTGAATTATTGATGCAGCAACTAGACAATGCTGCTCAGATAGCAGTTGTTTTTGGTGCAGATCAAACAGTTGTTAATAAAGTAAATCTGGCAAGTGCAACTTTAAAAAGAAGTTTAATAGATGCAATAAAAGAGTTGCACCCAGAACATGTATTTAAAATTCCAGAAGAAAAAAGTCAAGCATGTGCATTTTTTTTAAGTGAATATTTACAAGATAATGGGAATGTCTTTACAACAAATTATGATTTACTTCTTTATTGGGTTTTATTAAGAAATGATATTGAAAACAAGGGAGATGGTTTTGGTCGAGATGCCGAAGAGTCTGATGGTTGGATACCCGAAGATGAAAGACATTATTCTGAACTCCGATGGGGTAAAAATAAAACAAGTCAAACAATTCATTATTTACACGGTGCTCTACAATTATTCGATACAGGTATCGAAGTTATAAAAGAAGAATACACTACCGATAATTGGCTTTTGGGCAATATTAAAGAACGTCTTGATAAAAAGGAATATCCAATATTTGTTACTGCAGGTAATGGCAAAGAGAAATTGACACATATTACGCACAACAAATATTTAGAATTTTGCTATGAAAAGTTTTCTTCAATAACTGGCTCTCTTGTTAGTTTCGGTTTTAACTTCGGTGAATATGATGAGCATATTATTTCCGCTATTAATAAAGCCTCGAAGCCTAGGCAGAATGAAAATGGTGGTTTTGAAAAATTATTAAGCATATACATTGGTGTGTATTCAGATGCCGATTTGAAGTACATAGAATCAATAGAGAAGAAATTTAAGTGTCGTGTAAGATTGTTTGATGCTAAGACAGCTAATGTTTGGGGAAAATAAAATCAGGTATGAAAGTCGAAATAGTATTATCTACTGTACTTGCTGTTAGCACAGTATTGTACACAATCATAAACTTTATGCTCTTGTGTGAAAGTAAAGCAACAAGAAAACAAAAAATATGTCCTTTTGTTATTGCTTATCTTAAATCGACAGAAAATCACAATGTTTTATCTCTTCACATAAAAAATATTGGAGAAGGTTTAGCAAAAAACGTAAAAATCAAAACACAAAGAGACTATCAACGACTTGGAAGTAATGATTTATTATTATCTGATATTGGGATTATTAAAAATGGATTTAGTAATTTTCCTCCCCAATATGAATTAAGTTACTATATAGATTCTTTGACCGAATTGAAAACAGAAGACGAGAATAGCAGGATTGAGATTGAAATTAGTTATGAAAATACTGATAAAAGAAAATATAAAAATATTTATATTCTTCCATTTAATCAAATAATTGGACAAAATTATTCAACTCCTCCAGAAACTTTTATGGGTCAAATTCCATATTATTTAAAAGAAATAAACAGTACACTTAAAAATAAATAAGGTCGGGATCTAAATTCCTCAAATAGTTATATAAGTCTTTCCCTTGCGGTTCCGTCCATTTATCAATCCATTCGCCATCGAACCACATTACCCCGGGATGATAGTTGTGGATGATCTCGGCTAATTGTGGCTTTAACCCAGATTGCAGCTATCCATCCGTAAAAGGTTGATAATCTGGTTTTGGATTTTTAAAATTCCCATCAGTGTGCCACACGGATTTTTTTCTAGTGAAAGGGATTGAAGCATATTTGAGTTTATCACACATAAGTTTGACTTTCTCTGAGGGTGCACTGCATTGTCTGATTTGTATTGTTGCACCCTTGTCGTTTTCAACAGTTGTTGTCACACTTTTTTGTGAGTTCATAATATGGACTATCTCGTTCCAATCGTGATGGATGCCTTGTAGTTTTAGTTGATACCGGATGGTAGATACAATCCAATAAGCAAGCAAACCCAGATGTAGATGTGCCATCGAGGCATTATCTATTTTGTGAAAGATAGGGCGAAGATTTAGGTCACTTTTCAGGACTCTAAAGGTATATTCGATTTCTCTTATTGCATTATATATGGTCCAGAGCGTTTGTTCTTCTTTGCTATCCAACGATGTGCGCAGAAAGTAAATGCCTGCTGTCTCATCCCCTGTCGGCTCCCCCCTTTCTCTGGAAAACCAGACCTGTTGCAATCATACTGTTGTCTGTACCTAAAGTAGTGTTGATTGATTGACGCATATTTTTCTTTTAACCGTCCAATGCGTTCCCATACTTTGTCTTTTCGTTTGGTGCCGTCCTTACTGACAATGCCGTACTGAATCGTCCGAAGACCTTCCTCAAAGCGTTGTGAGAACTGATCATTCATGCTGTTTTCTTTCACCTCTTTAGCCTGACTCCTAACCCAAAGGTAATGATCCGTATCATGTGCTACCCGGACTTTGAGTAACTCGATGGGTTGATTTTTCTTGTCATAAATTTGTACCGGCTTGCTAGTGATGTCTGCCTGATAATTCTTGATGTTGGAACGGAATACACATAAATAATCGTATCCCTCTTTTTTTAGATATTGAATGTTCGTTTCTGTTGCTATACCCGCATCCATCACAATGATGGGCTTTTGACTTGTATCGCCCGCTTTCTTGTTGAGCTTTGTAATTACCGTTTGTAATGTGGCACAATCGGATGTATTACCTTCAAAGATGTCAGAATATTAAAAAAACCTTCCGTGTTGATAATGAACGTTAAAACAATCAGCCTTGCATCGGTACGCTTTGCTTTGCTCCGACCGAATTTTGCAAGCTTACTGTCTTTCATCCGACCCTCAAAGTAGGTGTTGGTCAGATCGTACAAAATGATTTTCTCTTCCAGATTAAATAGTTCGTTCGTGCATTTTGAAAGATAATTCTCCAGTCCTTCATTTTCCAGATATAATTGTTTCACTATCCCGTAAAGCTTATCCTTGGTTACTTGTTCTACATCATAACCTGTCAGTTCGCATATGGCAGAGTTCTCCTTGATCCACGAGACTGTTTTGTATTCTGATGCAGGGTAAACGGCCCGGCTGATAAGATGGCTTGCTGCCAGATTAATCTGCTGCTCGTTCCAGCCCCTGTCTCTGAGGGAAGTGTCTATCTTTAGTTGACGGAATGCCTGAAAGTACAATGATTCTCCCCCTACTTCACGTATATTCCTATTCTTTAGGGTCTTTAGGTTAATGAGGTCAAAATCGGTAGGCTTCTCAGAAACCCTGTCAATCTTCTTTTTTATTTCTAATTCACGATAATAATGTTGTGCCAACTGCTCTACTGTCTCATCTTTGCATGAATTGAATAGCGTTGGTATCCCTTGTATCAGTTCATTCAGTCGTTCTAAAAAAGTATTTTCTGATCTACCTACAGTAATTCAAGCAACAGGCCTAGCCCCAAAATTATTCGCTGAAGAGGAAAACCATTCGCATCACGATAACTTTCACACAACCTAAAATAGGTATGGGTGGTACTTTCTGCTTTGCAATATTTTCTGATTGTCTTGAAATACATTCCGCAAATATACAACCATAATTATCTGAATTCCAAATGGCTGGCAGTCCACACAAACCCACTTTCCGAAACAAATTAAAAATTTTTTACTGATTATCAAATAGTTGGAATATTGATTGCGAAAAAATACTCTGATAATAGCTCTTCTGATAATAGCTCTATTTAGCTGAATTTTAACATAAATGGTCACTAAGCGCTGCAATGTGGGTTAAAACGAGAATATGAAATCATTATGACTTCAAATTGATTCAAATAGAAAAAGGCTATCTCAAAGGTCTGAAACAACCTTTTTCTTCTCGAATATAATATCTATTATGGGGGTTGAGGCTAAAAGGAAGTTACCCTTTGTTCACCTTATGGTCGGTCAGTAATGATCATCTTACAGATTTACCATGATCTTTAGCTGAATTTATCCACCAACGTTCAATCTCTTCCAGCGATTTACCTGCTGTTTCAGGAACTAATTTCCATATTATAAGTAAATATGGAACACACATCAACGCAAACAGGAAAAAGGTGCCTGCCGGTGTGAGATTGGTTAACAACCAGGGAGTAAACTGCCCAATAAGAAAGGTTCCGATCCACAAGGCAAATCCTGCTATTGACATGGCTACGCCTCGCACCAAGGTTGGATACATTTCCGAAAGCAATACCCAAATAACAGCACATATGGAAACTGCACAACAAAAAATATAGAATAAGAAAAAAACAAGCAATACAACACTTGAAATACCCCATTGCTCTCCTCTTAAAAAATACAATCCAATAAGTATTAACGATACCACCATTCCCGATACACCATAATATACGAGTTTCTTACGCCCTACCTTGTCGATTATTACAAGAGCCAGTATCGTAGTCAGGGCATTAACCAAGCCTACCAAAACCTGATAAAACAAAGAGTCACCGTTAGACATTCCACTGTTTTTAAAGATTGTGGGACCGTAATATAATACCGCATTCACTCCCATAAATTGACCTAAGATAGCTATGGCCATACCTATCAATAATGGTTTAAAAAAAGGCGGGTTAAACAACAACTTCCAGTTCGAATGCTGCTCACTGGATAACTGTTGCTTCACTTCGGCAATCTGATTTTTTGCTTCAGCCTTATCGTTGTAGATATCTGACAGGATAAACAGTGCTTTATTTTCATTTTGTCTGGCAATCAACCAACGTGGGCTCTCGGGTATAAAGAAAATGATAATGAAGAAGATAAATGCAGCTAAGGATTCCATACCTAGCATGCTTCTCCAAACTTCACTGATAAAGATTTTGGATAATAACCCTCCACCCAAAGAAATCCCGCTTCCAGCAAGCTGTAGCAACTTATAATTTACTAAATAAGCGCCTAAAAAACCAATAGTGATCGCTAGCTGGTAGAGTGATACCAAGCGACCACGGTATCGGGTTATGGCTACTTCAGAAATATAGAGTGGAGAGATAATGGAGACCATTCCTATGCCGATGCCGCCAACTATCCGATAAATCACCAGTTGATCAAAATTACCGGAGATGGCACAACCGATTCCTGAGGCCAGGAATAAGATAGCAGATACCATCATGGTCTTTTTACGTCCGAATTTATCACTCAACACTCCTACAATCAGCACGCCAAAAATAGAGCCTGCCAGTGCGCATCCTACGTACCAGCCTAGTTGCATTGAATTGAGGTGAAACTGAATGGATACCTGATCTATTGTACCGGATATTACGGCAGCGTCATATCCGAATAAAAAACCACCCAAGGCAGCAACTACCGATAGGAATACAACATACCCTATGTTTTGCTTATTGCTTTCTTTCATGATATTATAGGTTGAAGTACTCTTTATATCTGTTATATAAATGTCCGGCCTGCAAATAGGCTGACTGAGGACTCATGAAATGTGAAAACTCAAAGGTTATCGCTTTGTCATATCCTGCCCGTTTCGCTGCTTCCAATTTAAGTCTGAGTTTATCAAATTTTATCGGCAAAAATCGGATCGGCATATCACGATCAAATGTCTCTGCATTTGTCCAGCATTTCATGCCGTATTTATCTGCCAATTTCTTATTCACTGTAAAAAAAGCATCCAGTTCATCATAATCAATATGCCCATCCTGAAAAGCGCAGGCATCCACCACATCATGGATTCCATCAAAAATCTCATCCCATTCCTTTTCATGCTCCTGAACTGAAATAGCATTTGTCTTGGTTAAATTACCCGATGCAGATTCTACTGCTTTTTTACCATCTATCCATGGCGAAATAAACGTTGGAAGTCCTCCTGAAACGGCTTTACATTGTTTTCCCAGTTCATGAAAAGCTCCAATCGCACCTTTCGTTTTTCGGCTTATTTCTGCACTGATATACCATCCGTTAAAGCTTTTATATTTATTACCATAATGTTGCCAGACTTCATCGATGACCCATTTGTTGTCTTCTATTTCCCAGGTCAGATCTCCCGTATCCCAGTATCTCCCTGAATCATAAAGACCGAAGAAGAATTTCATGTGATATTTTTCAGCCAGACGTAAAAATAGATCCAGTAAATCTATCGATGGCTTATAACAACCCTTATTCATAAGATAAGCGGAAGGATAAGTGATAAATTTCCGGTATCCTGAACGAATCATGATTACCGTATCTATTCCAATAGCCTTCATGTTACGAAAATCATTATCCCACTCCTTTTCGCCCCAATTCTGGTGAGGAATATCCATTGATATCTCATCTAAAAAGGTTCCGGTAATACGTAATCCTTCACTATTTATGTCACCTGCCTGAAGTTTTACACCTTGCGGATCAACCGTATTGCTTGTATCGCTTGCGCGAACGTTGCCTAATCCTATTGCGGGAATAGCCAATGCTGATACTCCTGTTATGGAGGCTTTTATTAAAAAATTACGTCGATCATATGATTCCATTGTTCTTGTTTTTTTTATTGCTGATAGACAATCCGATCAGTTGATGAATTCATTAAACATCCTGACAAAGAAAAGGAAAGTTTGGTCATTTATTTTAATTTCTTCGGAAAGTTTTCTTGCCTGATCCAAGTCTCCACAATAGATAGCATTACACCACTGAATACTTTTGGAGGAAGGGTTTTCAGTAAGTAACTTACTCATGATCCGATCGCCTTCAGCTTTCTTTCCGGTTTCTTTTAATACCCAAGCTGTCAAAAAGTCGTTTACATTGTTCGAGATGTTCGGTTGTTCAGGTTGCCCGATAATATTACCTTGCACCTTTTCGACGGCTATATTGTTCTTCAATTTCTTAAAACACTGCAAGGCTATAAAATCTTCACACCGTTCATCCACCTGATAGGGTTTGCCGACACCCAGATTTGTCGGCCACTGCTTTGCTTGTTCTATACGCTTGAGTGCTTCCCGATATTTCTTTGCCTTCATCTGATCCAATGCATTGCCTATATTTGCATTCCGCCAGATCATTCGTCCTTCGGTAGCCCCTTCATTAGGTAATACTTGTATCTTTTGAAGTAAGTTGATGCACGATGAATAACTTTTGTTTAGTTCCTGTACCTTGGCATACTGTAAGCCCAGATAATAGTTTTGAGGGTTCTTCTTGTAAAAATCCCGAACCAGTTCTTCCGCTTTCAGAATATTGTCCTTCTCCAGATAAAACTTAGAAGCATACAGGCCAACTCTCCAGTCGTTTCCTGCAATTGCTATTGCTCTTTCTACATCATCCTGTGCCTGCCGGCTTCCTGAATCCGAAACCCGCGAACGGGCGATATAGAAGGGATAAAAGTCGGGTTTATTTTCACAGCTCTTCCATAAACTCCGCCCCTTTTCTTCTGCGCCTGCATTTAGGTACACTAACCCTGCATAATAATTTATTTTCCAGTCATCCGATAGCGTTTGTGCCCATTCCAACGGCTTCAGGGTTTCTATCCTAAATGGGAAAACAAGCTGTGGACTCATTTGAAGTGCTTTTGTCAATGCGGCAGAAGCTAGCTGTTCTTTTCCTTCCAAATGGTTGAGGTAACCTTCCCAAAGTAGGACAACCGGATGATTTTCCGGTGAAAGTTCCATTATCTTCAATGCATCGGATATTTGTCCATTTCGAAAATACCATAATGCATATTCAAGATAGGTTTCGTGGGGAAGTTCATTGGTAATATATTTTTGAGCTAATGTTTTGTTCTCAGAAGAAGGATCGGTAAGATATCTTTCAAAACGGATAAAATGGTTCAGCGGATTCTTTTCTTCCAGCTTAGCTAATTGTTTTCCCGCTTCCTCCTGAATTCCAAGTTTTCTAAGGCTGAGAACTTTTAGCTGAATTGCTTCTGAGCCCAACTGATTATAATCAAGGCTCTTTTCGGCATAAGCCAGCGCTTTTCTGTAGTCTCCCTGTTTTAGAAATATTGAAGAAAGGGCATTGTACGCTGCACTTCTTTGTGCGACATTTGCTGCGGCAATGGAAAATCCATCAATAGCCGAGGTGGTATCCTTAAGGGCGAGCCCCGTTAATCCATAGATCATATTAGCATCAGGATCGTATGTGTCGACCGAGAGCGCTTTTAAAGCGTATTCCAGAGAGGTATGGTAATCGGTTTTCCGGTAGGCGAGATGAGCCATTCCCGTCAAAGCCGGTACAAAATATGGTTCTATCTCCAATGCTGTTTTATACTCTTCTCCGGCTGTTTTATACAATCGTTGCCGTTCCTGTTCTTTTCCTTTCAGATAATGTCCGTAAGCCGTTGCCCAGTTAAATCCGGATGGGGAATCAACCGGACGTTTTATCTCATATTTTTCTCTGTCGGCATCAAATAGCTGTTTATTGTCCAACCAGACACTCAATTTCTTATATTCGCCTCCATATTCAAACGATTCTGCTATACGCTGCATCGGTTTAAGATGAATCTCTTTTTGGAAAATGACGTCTCTATCGTTTCGGACTTCCAAACGGCCGTTTGTAGTTTCGTTCGGACAAAACCATACTTTGACTTTACTATTTTGCTGTTCAAGATTTACCGAGCCAACCGGCAGGGCATTCTTCAGCCCTTGTGTCTCTTTTACCGGAAACCAATATTCAGTCCATTCATCAGTTAACCCGGGAGTAAATCCTCTGTTCTTAAAAGGGGTATAGCTACTACCCCATGCCTGGTTAAACAACCGCCCCGACTGAACTTCGGTATATTGGCCATCGGTATCTGTCAGTAATTTCTCCCAGATCATGCCTTCATCTGAAAGCCCCCAAATAAATATTTTCTTACCCGGCTTTTCATCATAGGGAGAATAATGCCCAAAACCGAAATCATCATCGTGCCAGTAGCCTCCGTAAAAATCGGTTGTTTCTCCGAATATATGGTATGACTTATCACTTCCGAAATTATTATTTTCATAAAAATCGATCTTATGGCCCTGTTCATTCACCGGCCAGGGAAAATGCTTCCCATCGTGCCCCAGATAGTAATTTCCGGGGAAAATGTATTCAAGGTTCCCGGCTGTTTTCACACCCAAATTCATCCAATGATAATAGGATTGTTCTAATTCTGTGGGATTATCCCAGACGGAGTGTGTGGTGAAATAGGCTTTGTCTTTGGGCAGGTTGATTTCAACACTCCATTGGGTACGTGAAGGAAGGTCGATTGCTCCGACAAAGCAACTGACACTTCCGTCGTCGTTCTTCCTAATCATATAATCGACCGGTGTCGAACAGGTAGGGGCATGACCGATGACGCCGAAGTTCATCTCTATTCCTCCGGAGGTCCAGGGCCCTCGCATAGCCACGTCTCTGAATTTTACCGCATGGTTGTAATAGATGAATTCTTTACCGGTAGTCTTTTCGATGGCTCCCCATATCTTACCTCCGATTTCAGGCGTAATCCAAAGTTTGATATAGTCGTTTTCCATCTCCACCATCTTCCACTCTTGCATGGAGCCTTTCTCTGAATAACCGTCGTACCGGAAATAGGGAAAGATTTTCCCAACCTCCGGTATAGGATTAGCATCAGAAAACGGATATGTGGTTAACGGTACCTTCTTCTCCCTGATTGTCGCTTGTTGCGCGGCTACTTGGGCTTCAAAAAAAATGAATATGAGTGCTACGATTAAATATTTCATGATTTTTTTTCTTTAAAAAGTTCAGGTTTACATATTGCTGATGTTTACCTATTTTTTTGAAATAATCAATAAAAGATCCCCCTTTGCTTCAACAGGAAAGGCATCACCGACGTTAAAAGTTCTTCCTTCTTGATAATTCTTCACCTCAGGAGCCACGATTTTGACTTCCGACGGGTTTAATCCCAGCCGATTCCAATCAATATTCAACTTTACATTGACCGGTTTATCAACCCAGCTGCCTATTGAGATAAGTGTCTTTCCGTTTTTTACATACGCAGTAGCATACACTTTTTCATGATCTGTTGTTACAACAGGTTGTTTTTCCCAAAACCCGATCATTTTTGAATCTGTGATGCCGAAATCGTCCCATAATCTCCACATCGGAGCGAATCCACGATGGGTCATCCCGAAAAGCATTCCACGATGCGTATTCACTGCAACATGCAGTAATAAATCATTGGGAACTCCGAAAGGAATACCGCTTACTTCACTCAACCAGAAATCTGCAGGCATCAGATCAAAATTGAATCCTTCGCCAAACCAGGTTTTATCTATATACGGAAAAAATTCAAGATACTGATTCGCTGCGCCAACAGAAAACCCGGTATTTGAATGTAAGTCGATCATACTCCCCGGCTTGTTTTGCTCCATCACTTTACGCATCCTTTTCAGAATGTGCCTGTCAAAGGATACATCATCAAGGTACAGCCCATCTATATCCATATTCTTGATTAACCAGGCTAGCCCTTCGACATAATAATTATACCAGCGTGATTCCCCTCCGTTTAATATGGCGGCATCTACCGAACCATTCCCCAGATGGGTATACCATTGCGGGGTATAGTTATCAATCAGGTGTTCCTGTAGCCATTGATACCCTCCGCCATCTCCTTCGGCCAGAACTTCTGATCCCAGACTGCGTAACGCCCAGATTTCGGTAAGATGGTTGCTTAGCTCCCGTACGGTATAATAGATTTTTACTTTCCATCCCTTATCATGCCACTTATCTACTAGTCCTCTCAACTCTTTCTGTGCAATAAAGGGATAATTGATATATGGATTATATGCGTTGGCATGATGGATATTCAGAATATTACCTCCGGCTTCCTGTACTTCTTGGGGAGGTTCTAACAACGGACCTCCATTATGATAATAACGGTCGGAGAATTTACGCTTCATGTTTAATTCTTTTACCGGGGTTATCAATAATGCAAATTCATATGTAACTTCCTGCCCTTTTCTCATTCTACGATTGCCACTAAAAGCACTCGCTGTTACAGTGTCGTTTTCTGAATCTATCCGGAATCCTCCATTCCAGCCGTTATTCCAACTTGGGGAAGGCTCCGGCTGGTATAGATTACGCAAAGGACCGTGATATGATCCTCCCCGTAATTCACATTGAATACCGCCTGTAGTTTCGCCTATCCAGAAGCTGTCTTCCGTTTTCATCCATCTAGACAGATGATTTTTAGGCGTAAAGCCTCCCATCCGCCCCATCCCGATCATATATGTCGAAAACTCCTTTCTTAACGGAAGCTCTATGCGGATATCCTGGATCAGAATATCGGATTTTGCGGTCACTTCACATCTATAACTGAGTCGCCCATCAAACTCCATTTCTCCATGGCAGTTAATTTTCAGAAGATTATTTTCGGTTACACTTTCCCAGGATGCAATGCCTTTCTTTTTTTCTTTGAATATGAATTTACCGGCAGGAAAAATAACTTTCCGGTTTTCCATCTCAACCACAAAGTTGACCGGGGATGAGAGAATATCATTCCCCCATGTATTGATCTTTTCAGGCAGGCCGTAATCATTTAACAATACTGATCGGCCAAGACATGATATCTTTCTGTCTTCAACTTTTAACGGGGGATACGGGGTTACCGGTTCATCATCAATTCCCAGTGTTGAATTTAACCAGCGAAGTCTTGAATGTCGCCAGGTTTCTCCATCTCCTCTGTCTGCAAGGTTTTTATTCTCTATCGTCAGATGTATTTTTACTTTCTGTTCTTTGAGATTATCCGGCTTTACCGTAATAATGCCCTCATATATTCCTGCAATGGCATTGCCGGGTATGTCGATACCTATCCACATCGGTTGGATTTTACTTCGTTCAACATTTACCGTTTTGGTAAAGGGGGTTCCCCAGGTATCTATGCCTTCCGTATTGAAACATGTAAATGTTTTTCCTGATATTATATTTCCATAGGTGTCTTTCAGATCTGAGAATTCAAGCCTGACTCCTTTGACTGGTTTTTGGGATGCAAACAGTCCTATTTGCAGTGCATAATATTCATTCTTCTCTGCTGTACCATAAAAATCTGCTCCCGGCTTTTGTTCTATCCATCGAAGAGGTAACGCATCCTGCATCCGGATAGGAAAAGACCGGTCTTCTGCAAAGACTAGGTAATCGCTACTGTTTTTGCTTAGAAATGCCGTTACTTCATCTTTTGTTGCAACTACTTCCATGGGATAAAAGCTATGAAAATCGGTCCGGGCTTGTATCTCTTTTACTGATGCCCGAACCGGTTCTTTATAGTTTTGTTTTGCAACTTTTAACTGATACTTTTTTACCCAGCTTTCATCAGGAGCACTTTCTTTGGTTAAATAGCTTCCCGCATGATATTGATCGGTTACCGGGTTATAGGGTAGATAGTAAAAATAATAGGTCCCGGCCTTTCTTACAGGTCCGAATACGAGTCTGCATCGTTCGTTGTTAACTTCTCTCCGATATATGTTGGATACTGTATCGCCGGTAGCTGCCTCTACGATTATGAACCGCTTATTCTCAGCATTACGGTCGTGTCTACGCCAAAGCAGATCTAGTGACACGACTTCACTCTTTTCCTTGACTTCAAGTACTGCTCGATGGTTCCCGAATGACTCCGGCCATGCTTTGGCCGGTACCGAATAGGTCTGCCCCTGAATTTTATTACTTGAAAATAAAAACAACAGAACGATCAGATATGTCGCGGGTATACTTCCCTTCCCGATTCTTTCATAATTACTTGATGCGCTCATAAATGGAATCCGGCTTCTCGAAGCTCTCTTCGTGGCTATCCTATGTCCGTTTGTGTTCTTATATAAATTGATCCCTTTCATTTTCTTGTTGATTTTTTGATGAGTGATGGCGGCGACAATATAAACACCACTCTTACCCGACTTATTAACTTTTGCCATTGTTTCAAGGACCTTGGTGCTTTGAAATAGATCCTGAATTAACGGTAATCCGCATTGTATCTTCGCTTCTTGAATCGTATAACAAACATTACTCTTTATCAGTTGCAGTAGCCAGACATACTGACTCTCCGAAATTCTATTCCTTTGTTGTTCACTGGATAAAAATTCTAAAATAAATACTCCTAGATTATGCTTAGTTAATCACATAATTTACATATTTCATATTTGTTAATTCTTTTTTCCTTATCAGATACACTCTACTTTTCATTTCAGTTTAATCTTCAGCACGGTAACATATTTATCCAAATCTTTCTGTGGAACGGTTATCGACAAGATATCACCGGATTTATTGGAATGCAAGATGCTTTTACTTCCTAGTATTCTTACCGGTCCGACCTTATCATTCAATCCTTTCAGCACAACAGGCTCAGTAGTTTTGGAATCAACAAAAAGGTATAAGGAAGTACCGTCTTTCGATAGGATGGAATAACCCTCATAGTTTTCTTTGGATAAACCTTTTTTGTTCCCGTAAATAGCTTCACCGTTCTTATTTAACCATTTCCCTATTTCAGCAAGACGTTCAACACTCTCTTCCGGAATCTCTCCTTTGGCCGTCGGACCGACGTTTAATAAATAGTTTCCACCTTTGCTTACTATCTCTACAATATTATGAATGAGTACATCTGCCGATTTCCAATTATGATCGTCTTGTTTGAAGCCCCATGAATTGTTCATGGTCATGCATGATTCCCAATCCAGATCGCTTGCTTTAGCTAAGATTTCCTGTTCGGGTGTTCCAAAATCACCTACCGCATCATCTGTCTTATTCATGCCTTGCATGCCACTACGTCCTTTACCTACCCGATTATTGATAATAAGGTCGGGATCTAAATTCCTTAAATAATTGTATAAGTCTTTTCCTTGCGGTTCTGTCCATTTATCAATCCATTCGCCATCGAACCACATTACCCCGGGATGATAGTTGTGGATAATCTCGGCTAATTGTGGCTTTAAATAGTTTTCTCTATATCTTGCCCAATCCGTAGAGTCATTCCCATTCGCATCGGGTTGATGCCAATCCATAATGGAATGATAGGTGCAGAAACGAATGCCTTGTTTTTTGCATTCATCGCTTAACTCTTTTAAAATATCTCGCTTGAAAGGTGTGGCTTTCATGACTGTATAATCCGATACCTTTGAGTCCCAAAGACAGAATCCCTCATGATGTTTGGAGGTGATGACAATGTATTTTACACCTGCCTTTTTTGCTATAGATACCCATTTCTTAGCATCGAAATTTATAGGATTAAACTGAGGTGCAAATGTTTCGTACTCTTTAACGGGAATCTTTTCATCATTCATGATCCATTCGGCATTGTCGTGGTTGGAAACTTTCCCATGATAACGCCCTGCTGGTACCGAGTATAATCCCCAATGGATAAACATTCCGAAGGTTGCATCCTTCCACCATCCCATTCGATTATTCTTATCTGCCTTACTTTCGTGCAAATAATCTTTTTGTGCAATTCCCTGAGATGTCATTAAGATTGCCGCTAGAAAAATTAAAAGTTTTGTTTTCATACCGTTTGATATTTAAAATGGGAAACTGTTGATGAGTTAATAAGCTTTGACATATTCTGAAAGATCAAGTTGAATCTCTTTATCTTATTCTTTTAAGATAAAGCTTGCCGGCGAATAAGCGTGTAGATCAACGAATAGAGTCCCATCTGTTAAGTTAATTGCTTTTCCATATTTTTCTCCCCGAAGAGATACCGGTTGAGCAGTAGCAAATTTAGCTCCTGCGGGTAATGTAATTTCAAGTCTACCTGTCGTACCTCCCTGTTCCCATACACGTAAAACTGTTCCCTCACCATCAGGGTTCGGGCCGAAGGCAGTAACAGCGACCCCCTTTCGCGAAAGCGTTATTCCCGACTGCGTAACCGGCAACTTTCCATGTTTTACTTTTGAGCAAGCCACTTGTAATGGTACACGTGTCTCCATACCCGGTGTATAAAGCGAACCTTCGGAAGAGAACTTGTCAAAAGTCCATATACGCACCTTTGCACTCATGCGTTGTCCGTTACCAATCCAGGCGGGAAAGTTTGTACGCCAATGATTATTATATAAATTCAGATAGATATATGGAGTCTTCGGCTCATATCGTTTGTCAAATTTATACTCTCCCGGCTCGCCTAAGCTTACCAGCGGCGCATCCGGTGAACAGATGCCAACACCCGCACCTGTCGTTCCATCATATATTGAAACTCCGTTATGGACCCACCAAAGGTGATAATTAGCATTATCCACAACCATATCTTTCACCGGATCAACATCGGCTCCCAAGCGCCCCAAACGAAATTTAGGACTATCACACTTAAACGGAAGGCAAATCCAAGCTGTTTCCGGCCATGTGTCAGGTTGTTTCTGCCAACTTACTTCGAGATCGGCAGTGGGATTAAAACCGGAAAGTGTCAAGGAAATTGACACTTTTTGTGGCTGCCCCGGGCCGGGAATCGTACCGGTCATTATGGCCTTAACATCGATTGCTGTCTTTTCTATGGAGAGAGACATATTCTCCGGTAATGCCGAACTGTATGCAACATCTTGTGGCATATCGTAAGCGGTAAACGCAAATTTGTGTGCCTGATACTGCGGATAGAGCGATTTAGCTATCCAATCATAAATCTGTTTATATTCAAATCGTTCGTAAAAATATTGACCAAAGCCTTGCGGGGCTTTTGCGTCAACTAATTCCTTGCCGGTTCTTTTGTCTATCAGACTAACAATTCTACCATTTTTCGCATCAAGTGTAGCTTTAAAAAACGGACTTTCTATTACTCCTTTATTTTCATCGGCAGTCATTTCAGGACTATCTACTTTCTCATTAGATAACACATAGGTACGATATCCCATAGACGGAATATCCGTTACAAAAAAGCGTGACATCGGAGCTTTATCCTCTATTGCCGGATATTCATGCGAAACCGTAATGGCAGGACCCCCATCTACCGGTTTAAGTGAATTAAAATCGTTGCCGAAAATCAGACGCGTATCAAGCTCAATTGTTCCATTTCGTTTCCATGGAAGAGGGTTATAAACCACTATACGATTCCCCTCAAAGTTAACATTATCAGCAAGCGAAGCTACTGCATCCCGATACGGGTTGGTAACCAGCTTCTGAACATTGCTGATATAATCAGCATGATCTTTCCATGATTCTTCCATCAATTTATACTGAGGGGGCAGCCCTTTTTCCCACAACTCCTGCCATGCTTTTCCATACGGCACTTTAAGATAATGTTGATTGGCGAGTCCCCAGGTATGTTCGCTATACAGCAAACTTTGTTCATATGCTTCAGCAGTAATCTTGCGCAAATCGGGGCAATAAATACCCCAGATGGTTTCGAGAGTAGATAACTGATCCATTTCACCAATGGAAGGCCGGATATTCAGCGCCAGTTTGCTTGCCTCAGGCATACTCATGGCTCCATGAATCCATGGATCGCCAATATCACTGCGAACAACCGGGAGTTTACTTAAATCCTCTTTCAGTATCATTTCAGCAAAGTCATCCATCTTCCCTACTTTAGCATTTATTCCACGGCTTTTGTAAAACGCAAGATCTTTTGCAACCGTCTCCGGATTGGGAGGTCCTTGGTTATCACCGGTCATACTAATATAAACCCATGTTTTATAAGGCCAGTTAGCGGGAGGCAACGGGTCACTGCCATAACCATTATTGTAAAGGGTAAGAAGACGGGACTGATCGGGACCTTCCCACCAGAAGAAAGGAGGTAGTCCAAGCTCCATATTTACCACAGGGCCGCCCATATGATAAAACTTAATTCCGGCGTGAGTAAAAAGTGTTGGAATAATCCATGATTGTCCGGGGACATCACTCATTTTAGCACTCGTTGAAAGTGGTTGTCCATACTTACGAGCCAAGGTAGAGGAAATATTGAGTCCTCGAACTAAATCCTCAGGCTCTGAAGTCTCTGCATGCATCGTAAACGGAAATGCATGTATTGCAAGATTGCCATCTATAATTGCCTGTTCAATTTTTTTCTTACGTTCTGGCGCTTGTCCATCCCAAAGAATCTGCTTCATCGGCCATCCTGAAACCGTCCATACAAACTGTTTATCCTTAGGCTGACTGCTGTTCTTATCAATAGCCTCAAGTACGTGGTCGGCCATTGAAGTACGATAATCATGAACAACCTGTTGTACTTTTTCGGAATAGCCAATATCAAAATGTGTTTTATAAACAATAATAACATTTTCGACACTCGATTTCTTAAGTAGTTTCTTTTTTGCATCTTGCTTATCAATCACTGATTTAACATCCGGCAGGGTTGATTTTGTGTCGTAATTCTGTGCCATAGATGACAAACCGAACATTCCTAAAAAAGCAAGTAATGCAATTGGTTTGATCGTTTTTTTCATAATCATTCTACTCTTATTTTTTGTTTTTCAATACAATCAGATATCCCTTCTTTCCGGGGATAGTTAACTTATCCAACGAAACAGCTGTTTGTTCTGGTTGAAAATCTTTTAACTCCGGGATATAAACATTAACATTGGCCGGGTCCATGTTTAGCTTTACCCAGTCAATAGCGATTGATGTCTCTATATCTTTATCTTTCCAGTTAGCCACAGCGATAATTGTTTCATCTGTACTTTTGTAAACCGAAGCTTTGATCATAGGATTGCTGCATGTCACAGGGCACTCTTTATCCCAATAACCCATCATTATTTTGTCTTTTATCTTGTGGTCGTCCCAGAATTTCCATATTTCAGTAGGAGGATTAATGGTCCATCCTGCACGGGTCGTAATGCCGTAAACCATACCACGCCAAGGATTTCCACCCCCTTCAAGCATTTGACCGGCTAAACCGAACGGAATTCCGGATACTTCAATCAACCAATGATCAGGCAAACGGTTATAGTCACGACCTTCACCAATCCACACCAAATCAAAATAAGGCAATAGATCCATGTAAAGGTTTAAACAACTTGCGAACCCTGCCGGTTGACAAAAATGGTTCCAGCTGTGCAAGTCCATTCTGCCTTCAGGACGATAATGGTCTATGACTTTTCGGGCTCGTTGGAGTGTGAAACGATCAAGAGCAGCATCGTCAATATAGACACCATCGATACCGATATTTTGAACCATCCAGTCTAAACCGGCGATATAAAAATTATTGAGACGGCTGTCAGGAGTAGTAATAACCGAAAGGTCTGTTTGACCTTTGAACTTTCCTTCCTTTATAAGATCATACCATGCCGGAATATACTTTTCTCTCATATTTTTAATGAGCCATTCATTCGGGCCATTGGGATGTAAAGCTTCGGTTCGACTTGCATTGCCGGGACCGGGAAAGATAATTTCGCCATTCAGGCTATTTAAAGCCCAAAATTCAGGCAGGTTCTTTGTCAATTCCCGGGTTGTATAATAGAACTTCATCCGGAAGTTTTCTTTATGGGCATCGGCTACCAGTTGAGTAAGCTCCCCGACATTTGCATCCAGATAAGGATAGTTGATAAACGGATAGATATCTTCAGCCTGGTGGATATTGATAATATTGGCTCCTGCTTTTTTTGCATTCGCAATCTTCACAGAGGTATTAGTGCCACCACCATGATAATAACGATCGCCAAATTTGTTTTGCCTGTCAATTAATCTGAATGGGGTGATGAGCAACTCAAAATCATAGTTGAGTTCTTCTTTGGAATCCATCGCACGGTTTCCGGAATAAGCATTAATTACAACATCGTTATTTTGTTGCGCGATATTGACGCCACCATTGCCCTTATTACCCCATGAGGGAGGCATTTTCAACGGACCGAAACTATAATAAATATTAACCAATGGACGTACATAATTCTCTGCTTTCCACTTTATCCGTAGACCACCATTTATCGCACCGACCCAAAGCATGTCCTGGTTTTTGGTTAAATCCCATTTCCATTTCCAGTCGGGTATACGGAGACCTCCCTCCTGGCCCAATCCCATCATATATTCAGCCTTTTCTTTTACTACAGGTATTTCGAGTCGGATATCTTTTATCTTTAACGGAGTTTTTGCAATGAGCTTTAACCTGTAATCCACAAAACCATCGAATTCCATCTGTCCCGTACATTCAAGATCACACTCTTTCGAAGTGTTTAACACTTTCCAAATAACCTTAGATGGAGTCTGTTTTATAAATGTTAATTTGCCAGGAAATAGTCTGACAATTTCGCCATTCTCTTTTTCGACAATAAATCGGAATGATTGGTTAACAACAGGTTCTCCTTGCTCAATTAACGATTGGTTGGAGGGGCCAAAAAAGGTTATAATAGAAGCTGGTAAACCGTTTGCAGCAATAGTTAACGTACGTCCAAGAATACTTATCACATTCTTATCAACCTTTACAGGGATGTACCCTTTTGTGATCTTCTCGTCAATACCGACAGTTGAATTGAGCCAATTAAGTCTTGATAAGCGTGCACCTTCGTTATATCCATGATTGGGAATAGCTTCACCTGCAACTTTTAACAAAAGCGGGATAATCTGTTTTTCTCCATCGGCAATGACAGCGACCGAACCTGTATAATCTCCTTCTTCAACACCCTCTAAATCAATGCTCATCCACAGCGCCTGTATCCGACCTACCGGGATATCGATTCTCTTTGAAAAAGGGACTCCTTTAAAATTCATACCGCCTTTGTTGAAACAAGTCATTCTGGAAACAGGAATTCTCTTTCCGTTTTTTCCTTTCAAATCAGAGAATACAATTTGAACATCTTTTAGTTCATAATTAAATGGCTTCACACCCAGCTGATAGATGTAATACTCTCCTGGCTGGGCAGTCATCATAAAATATTTCGGATGACGGATATTTTTAATTTTGTCATCCGAAATTGAATCATACCATTTAATTGGTTTTTCCCGAAGTTCAGGAAATGCTATGAATGACTGCCTTTTGATGATATAATTCTGCTTTTTGGGAAACACTGTTGATTGACCCTTTACAGGATTACCGGTAAAAGCTACCGCACAAAAAATAGCTAAAATGAATAACGTTAATTTCATGAGTTTATAGATTTATCTTAAATATCACATTATCTAACGATTGTAAATATTTCACATGCTGCAACAATGTGTTAATGCAGTTCAAATTAAACAGGTTACCATTCTATACGCAAGGTTACCAACCCCATTGCCGGAACAGTAACGCCCCTGCTTACTTCTGTTTTACCAGCTTCTTCTCCCCTGTCGCACAAATACACAAATGCCGGTTTACGAGTACTCCATGTCGGTTTTACCAATTCATCTTTATCGGAAAAAGACCGCATACGTAAGATCATCGATTTACCATCTTCCATCGATTTGATTATATTAACAAAAATGCGATTATTGTCTATTGAGACAATCGGATTTTCAATCGGATTTTTGTTGCACAAAACATGAACTAACGGTTGAGCTTGTTCTAAGCCAAAACGATTGGCATTTACCGCATCATATGCGCCGTGGGGCAATACCCTATAACGAAATGTGACCGGACCCTCTTGGGTTAAAGGAGTATTAGTATACCAGTGATTGTTCATTACCCACGAATAAATTGCGGAACAGGGCAATAATTTTGAAGGCCACACATCACCAACTCCATCCCAGCCGGCAGTATTGTTGGCTGTAATGCTACCGCTTTCAAACAAGGGCGCATCAAGAGAGCACCAAGTAACTCCTTGTTGGTCGTTTGATATATCCAACCAATGTTGAGTCACCATCCATGCACGATTGCCGGCAGGCCACTGATCTTCTTCCAATCGCATCACACTCCATGGAATATCCACATGTGTTTTACTTTCCGGCACATCAAAGCTATAGCCAAAATGAATGCCGTCTTTTGCTACAAGTGGTAGCTTGTCCACTGTATTAGAAAATTCCACCCATGGTTGTCCGTGAATTAAACGCACGCTGCGAACAACCGAACGGCAACCATTCGCTTGGGAGGACACTTGTGCTTCCACTACCAGCGGACCAAACTCCTTGAGAGAAATCACAATATTGGTATCAGCCTTCGCATTGCCGTTACCTTTACCAGGTTGCCAGAGAAATGTATTAATACCTCCATTAACTTTGGCATTTGCAAAATTCCGTCCGGAAGCAGTTTTCACCAACCGAACGATATTGCCGGTATTTTTATCAAGTTCAACTTGAATCAATCCGTTTTCAATCACATTCTCTGCAACTTTGCATACGCCGGGAAGAGAGCATTTACCGGGAACAACACGATAGTGACGAGAGCCAAAGGCAGGAACATCTGAAGCGAGAAAAGCCAACTCCCCAGTAGAAAGTCGTTGCGACATTACTTCCTTTCCCTGATCATCAACTACACGATCGCCAAGTTGACTTTCTATTTGCGCAAGCGTAACTAATCCGCCATGACTCCATGAATGAGTATTTATCACTGCTACGCCGCCATTGGATGGGCCATCAGATGGTCCCAAAGCACCACTTGACCTGTCGGTTGCAGGTGCCAAAGCATTATCGAGTAATGTCATACTGCGTTCTTCCGCCTCACGGAAATATGTTTTCTTAACTTTCCATATAGCGTTAAAAAAGAAAGGATCGGTAGGATTTTCCGAAGCATAAGTGTGTTCAGAACCAAGAATTATGTATCGCCATGCTTCATCAAAATCTGCACGAGGCGCAGGTTTATCCTGATGCAACATTGACCATACCGTTTCCGCTTGTAACAGACGTTCTTTGGCATTACAATTCATTTTTGTTTCCTTAGCGGCTACACCCATATTATCGGTCCAGTATTCTGTATAATCTCCTTTTACAAACGGAAGTTTGTCTCCATATCGTTTTTCAAAAGTCTGCATAATTTCATGTGCACTCGCAATTACCAAATGCGGGTATGCATAATCCTTATTCCATGAATTAACCGCATCGGGTAAATCAGCATCCAACAAAGCATTATCCCACATAGCCCATGTAACGACATAAATATCATAAGGATGATGTGCTAGTTCCAATTGTGGCAGTGTACTGAATAAATGATTGTCCAGAAAATTGGCACGTGGATTACCGGTTTTAATAACTTCAGGAATCTTTGAAGTATCTTGCTGACCAAACCAAGGACGACCGGTGGTCATACCTTTTCCAAGACCTACACCATATGAACCGGGTTGTAAAAACAGAACCTTAGATTTACCATCCTGTCCTACCCACCAAAAAGGCTTTTGATTAAGCGCATAGGTCATCTTCTCGTTTCCACGAGTACTATTCGGCATCATCATTATGTACCGGATGCCTTGATGAGCCAATGTCGGAACTATTCCCCATGTAATTCCCGGCACATCCACCTGTACCATCACATCTATTGGTTTACCGGTTTGTTTTTCAATGTTACGGCTATAATTAAACATTTGAAACAGTTCCTCATCACTGCAAGTACTTGTATTGACATGTACATAGGCTGCATCCAAGCATAATTGATTCCGTTTAATCGCATCTATAAGATATTTTTTTTGTTCACTTGTAGCAGTATGCATGTATCGTTCTAACGGCCACATTACCTCCGTATTCCACAAGTAACGTGCATCTTTAGGATAGTTCTTTGTCTTCTCGGCCAGTTTGATACCTTGATCAATATTTCTCCTGTGAATGAATTCAACATTTGCCTGCGTATTGGAATAACCAATATCCACATGTGAATGCGGATAAATATATACTTCCCAATGACGCATTGCCGGCACCTTGATCGTTTTGCTTAATTTTTTGTCACCCTGCCGCAATATCAGATTTACTTGTGCTTCTTGCTTTACACCAACAACAGGGGGAAGTAAAATAAATGTGGAATCTACTCCTTTTGTACCTGCCTCTAATTGGATAGTCTCATGGATATTATTAAAAATAATTTCCAGTTTTGATGTGGCAAAGAGTTTTGCGCCTTTGAATGTAAGTATAACCTCGCGTCCGGGTTTGCCATCGGGACGATATCTGTAAAAAGGTTGAACTTTATACGCTATACTATCAGGGAAACTAATCGGTTGAGGGATTTCCGCATAAATATAGTTTGCTAAAGTTATCAGAATTATTACAAAAATGTATCTCATAGTTATTTATAATTATTTTTCACACTAATATATAATTAAAATTTGATGTAGATATTTCTGGTTATATTATAAATCGTTAATAAAAATAAACTCATCATCATTTCTGTTTAAATACAATATATGGGCAGGTGACAGTTGTGAGATAAACAGCGTTTTGTGTAGAGCCAGCATTATAACATTCCCAAGGAGCGCCAAATTCAAGTCCTTTTCGATAATCACCGGCACGTAAATCATCAATGTATTCTTTAGCAAGTTGCTTTGCAGCATCAAGATCAACTTTAGCAATCGCATAACAAACCCATCCTGTCGGGGTACCCCAATATGCACCGTTTTGATATGTATTTTTTTCAACTACACTTTTCTCCCATACCGTTGATTTATTAAAATCATCACAAGTTAATACATGCCGAATATTACCCTTATTTGCTAAAGTGCCGCTTTTGTAAGCATCTCTAAGAAATTGACAGGTTCTTGTCATGTTTTCACCTTCTAAAATATTAAAATATACGGCTAACGCAGTACTCCATACATCCGCCTGCTCGCTTTTTCCGGTTGAGGCTAAAAGCATTCCCCGATTATCGGAAAAGACTTTGTAAATTTCAATTTTAAGACGCTTAGCAATAGTTCTATAAGAATCGGCTTTACCTTTACAACTAATCATGTCAAATAATTCGGCTAATTCCATAGATGCTCTATATTTAAGTAAAGAGGGAAAGCAAAGATTACCGGTAATATAAATAGCATCTCTAAATCCAAAATCAACGCCTCTGAAATCATCCGTTGTGTAAACCAAAACATCATCTTGTCGAGTTGGTGGCACTCTGTAAGCCATTTCCAAACGGTCGATCAATTTCACTCCATTGATTTCAGTATGCAAAAATTTGGAAGAAGCAGTGCTTTTGGTGTAATAATAAGCCATGTGGATAAAAAAATATTGATCACAATAAGGAGGAGTCATCCCCCACGTTTTTTCTCCCTGACTATTACAATCATATGTTCCGGGATAAAAAATCGGTTTACGGTCATCAATTCTAATATGGTCTGCAATTGCACCCAAAGGGATCATACCTCCTGCATTAGTAATCCATGTTTGGTCACATTGTGTAGACGCCGTTAGTTGTAACATGTGCTTCTGCTCATCATTTGTAATAAAGCCACAGTCTAAGGACATCGCATAGTCACGAATCCAAAACGATGGATAACAATCTCTGCCACCCGGTCGGATAAGGATACCACCCGTATTGTTTGGTCCGAAACTGTGTGAAATGTTTTGTCCGGGATAGATTCGGGAACTTTCCAGTACGTTTTTGGTGAGTCCTTCCAGAAACTTAAAATCGTCAATATTAATAATTCGCTTCTTTTCACCTTTATCTGTTTGCGCAATTGCATTCATCACAAGCAGCAAGCATAAAGTAAATATGATTTGAGTTTTATTCATCACAAGAGACTTTAATATTACCAGACAAGCTTTTCACGTTATTCAAAGAATATTTAATTCAGATAAAAAATTTCAGATTTACTGTTTTAGGCTTATTTCAATCAAACGGACTTCCTTGACCGGAATATCCAGTATAACATGAAATTCACCATTGCTCATTCCATTATCAACTACTCCTTATGTAATGGTTTTATAACCTTCCCATTATTAGTAATACGGAATAATCCTGTTTTACCCCCCGCCACTTCAACTTTTGGCCACTTTAGAAATGCAATGTAACCAAGCGGTCTTTTAGAATCCGCCAATGTTTCTGCAAAAATTGAAATGTTCGCGTTATACTTAGTTGGGTTTGTAATTGAGAGCATTACTTCTTCTTTGGTACGTTTTAAAACTTTGGCTTCAACATGGTCAAAAACATACATTTTATCCCGATCTGTTTGCAGATAGATACCGGGGAGTTCCATTGCCATCAAGATTCCGTTCAATTCGTTCCAACCTGTCTTACCACCAATTCCCCGGCTTCCCCGACTATCAGCATCACAATATGTAAGTCGTTCGGTAATTTTTCCATTGGGTTGAATTCCTTCCGCATAAGCATGAACGATATCTCGCATCAGGTCGGCATAACGAAGGTCGCCGGTTGCCCGATATATCTTGAATAACGGATCTCCCGATGAAGTGCAAATTCCCGGTGCGCCATGTTTATTTTGTGTACTTGCCCAAACTGCTCCTGTCAGTTTGGCGTCTAGCTGACCAAGTTCGGTAGATGAAGGAAACTCGTAGTCATAAGAGACAGTCCAGGTAGCACAGAGATTGGCGAGGTTGCGAGATTTCTCTAACCACTTCGTTTCGCCTGTTAATTCATATAACGCCATCAACGAGGTCATAAAACCTGCTGCCGTTTCAGAATCGGCATTTTGTAATATATCGGCACAAGCGCCGGTCGTCATTCCAAGGTTGACAAAATCACGGTTATAATAGAATTCTGCAGCTTCCTTTGCTATTTTTAGAAATTCAGGATTCTTATAATACCTTGCTGCCAATGCAAGTCCACCTATGGCGCTGACACCACCGGAGGTATTATACACGGCAACCTCACCTGTCTGATTGTTTACAAAATTACCCCACTGCCCATTTATTTTCCATGTATTTACAAAGGCCTGCGCCAACCGCTTAATATTCATTTCCCAATCAGACTTAATAAATCTACTTTTCCCTTGCGCTTTAAGTATTTCAAATTGCTTTATCATCCAAAAAAGTACATCCCCGTTTTTTCGGGTAAGACAAATCTCAGGATATTCATCATATCCCTCACGTCCAAAACACTTTCCATCATAATTAAGCGCGCCGTAAAAGTATCCGCTTTTCCCCTGCGCACGGGGAATGGCAAAATCAAAAGTATTGGCCACACGGGCAAGATGTAAGGAGTCACCAAGTACAAGCATCGGGAAGGTATTCATCAAACCACCAACCCAACCGAAGGATATCCAATCAGCATTTTCCGGACAATAAAACTTAAACTCTTTTCCATTATAAAATCGACTGTCGATATTATCAGACATCACCTTGGTGATTTCACTGAAAGGAATAAGGTTTCGCGGATGATTTTTGCCTGTAACAGTTTTCCGTACCGACATAAATTTCTCTAAAAAGCCCGGTATATCCGGTGTTGCAAACGAATATATCCGAAAATGAAGAGCAAGTTTATTGCCTGCCGTCCATCGAATGCCACGATCGGGACTTTTACTAAATCCAACAAATTCCAGTTTTCTTTCCCGTACTCCGGGTGCACTGATGACAAACGTGGCGCTTGAACGATCTGGGCTCTCTTCAATAATAAGACCATTGTCCAACACAGTCTCACCTACACGAACACCTTGTTCCGTAAGTACAATAAACCCACGTTTGGCTTTTTTATTGTAAAAGCACATTGCAGGAGTTGTGGCATTACAAGCACTAACTTCAATTCTTGAGGGTCTTTCCAATTCAGGAGAGAGTTGAGGTAATTCTGTTGTTGTAAGCTGTAAATCCTTCTTGTACAGATCCTCACGATTGAGACCGGAAGCATAGCTGCGATTTTCAATTTGATTGCGATTTCCATTGTAAACCGAAGCAGGGATCATTACATAATTATCCGTACTCCAATTGGCGAAATCAAATGCTACTGCTATTCCTGAAGATTCCGCTATGCCTTCTGATAGCTCAAAAGACACTGTAACATCAAGTGCATCAGAATCATAATGTATTTTATCTGTTTTTATATTACATAACCAATTCTTACTTTCGGTTTCAATTACATTACTCCTGAATGCATGAAGTGTTACTAACTTGGCTTGATCATATTTACAAACAAGCGGACGAAAAGTACCTCCGAGTGAAGCCAGAAAGCTATTAAGTCCGGATACTGCCTGAAATCCATCTTTTGTGCCAATAGTCCCGGTAAGTTTCGATCCATTGTTTACCGGTAACCAACTTATAGAAATTGAATCTTTTTTTTCAGTATGCAGGTTGTTAGCATACTTAGTAGTGCACTCAGCCTTGTTGTTAAAAAAGATTATGAGAGAAATTGCAATAATTGTATGGGTTAATCTCTTTATAAAGCCCCTTATCATCAGCAACATGTTTATCATATAACTTCTTTTATTTGTATGGTTTACAATTTAAACGCAGGTTATTTCAAAAGATAAGATTTATTCAATTACCAACCATGTAAAACCGTTGGCTTTCACGTTTACAGGTACCTCCACTTCATAATTATGATTTAGAAAATATTTTTTGGTGATTCCTTCCTGTTCTCTAATTCGAGCAGAACCATGAAGACCGGTATAATAAAGTGGAATTTTGAACTTCTCTTGAATATTTTTTTCCGTAGGATTAAATATAATGAGCATACCCTTGGTCTTTAGCAGTGCATTAACATGAAATATAGCATCCAGATCTCTTCCGGTGGGACGGGCAATATGGATAATATCAGATGTCAGTATATTTCTGTATTTCTTAAACCAATCTATCCATTTTTTCACCATTATTTTTGTTTCCGGAGTATCATACAAGCGATTGCCTCTAACGGTAAATTGACATCCGCTAGCCAAATACTGGAATAGTCCAATTTCATACCTGCCAATATTATCAGATAAAGGTTCAAGCCCTATGCGTGGATCATTACTATAAAAACCTACTAGCTGTAAACCTATCCAACCCATCGTAGGTGCTTTATGCCAAGTCCCATCATATATATATTGTCGACTCAACAATAGTTGTTGTTGGGGCGTCAGGTTGACACTCGCTTCTCTATAACCCATACCTGTGGATGCTTGCCCATTTAGAAAGTACCAATCAGGCATTGGGGCATACATATTTCTGCGTTGCAATTCATGTATCACGCTAACTTGAAATTTCCATTGTTCCCATTGCGAATCAAAATAGCCATGATGATGTGGATGAACAGAGGAAGCGCATGCATCACCATGATAGGGACCATCACAGTTCAAAGACATTAATCCTGTTTTATCAAAAAATTGCCACATTTTGGGATAATAAATGTCCTGCCACTTACTGGCAATACAAACACTTTGTCCAAAGAAGCTACCAGGTTTTCCTGTTTTAACATCAATACAATCATATTCAGCACCTCTACCTCTTGAGGCAACTTGTAACTCATATCCCCCCACAATAATTTTTTTTGCTTTAGCGTAATCCGCAATGTCTTTCCACAAAGCAATATTTTTATCGCTTAAATCATCATGACTTATCCCAGGCCAAGCCTGAATATCCAATCGTTCAAAACCTAATTCAGCCATCTGATCGATAAAAAATTTGAGCTTTTCTGGGTCATGCGAAGTAATTCCTCCGGTAATAAGTGATTCTGTTACTTGTGGCGCTAATTTCCGATAAAACTTTCGATGACCCAATGTTTGACATTCCTTATCATCGCTATCATATAATAATTCAAATGTATTAAATGATTTAAATAGAGAATCAACCTCAACATGAACCGACGGTCCGAAAAGTAAGGTGCTTTTCATTAAACATAAATGTGGAAAATTTAAGTAATTATCTTCTGCCATGTTGTGTGTAGCCCATGTCGTATAATCAGGATCTGTTTCCCAGTGGGTGGTTGTCTGACCAAAACGGGCCGGAGTGGGCACTTCTCCAGCCGGATAAAGTGCATTACTACCCGATTTGGGATCATTATTTACTGACGCAAAAGAATAATCACTTTCAACCTGTAATCTATTTTCCTGATCTTGCGCTATAGCTAACACTTCGCACTCCATCTTATTAACCACAATCTCTTTTCCCTTATTATTTTTTATAGTGAGCCACTTACAAATAATGGGTAAACCTTCATACATTTCATAATGCACATCTACCATAACACCGGTAAGCGCTACCGGTGGCTGATAATGCATAATTAAATGCACTCCTTTGAGAGGCCAATCTGTCTTAGCTGCATTGAATTTCACCTGCCAGTGATATCGGGCTTCAGGCAATTTTACATCCATTCCTGAAAAGCGAAATGAGTTAGAGTCTGCAATTAAATCTTTGCACCAGCTTTCCAAAAAATATGCTTTCTCCGGTTGTCCTGATAAGCCTCCGACATTATACCAAACACTGTCCAGCATCACCCTTGCCTCAGGTTTAACTGCACGGATATATTCTGCACCGTTAGATAAATTTTTTAAACTAAAACAGGTGAGATTACCGGCTATATAAAAAGTACGACTTGCCAAACCGTTTGTCAATAATAATTTAGCTGTTTCTCCATTGTTACTCTTTTGCAAAAACAGCTGTACTTTTTGTTTCACGGGAGAAATCAACCAATCTTCTCTTACAGGACTTACTCTTAATTCGTCACAGTTTATTACCCCCGGTAACTTCGACAAAGACGCAACTAATTGTTTTTGTTGCTTTGTAATCTCATTATGTTCCTTCGCTGACCTTTCAACATTGAACAATAAATTAGTTTTTGAATCAAATTCTACAGAACTGTATGTACTCAACCTGATTTCATAAACCAGCCCTTTAAAACCATCGTTTTCTCCGTTGAAACCGATGGTGAAATCAGAAGCAATATCTTTTGCCAATTTAAAATTATCTCTTCGCTCTCCATTCACATAAATGGTCCCTTGTTTGCCGTCACTGACTAAAGCGATGTGTATCCAGTCATTAGTGGAAACTTTAGCAATAGGTTTACTAAGCGCTGTGCCATCTATCACTAATACCCAATTCTCAGCCTGTTGTGCAATAAGGTAACCTTTATTACTATCTCCATAAGCTAATACCGTAGCATATTCATGATCAGTATGTAGTGAGTTTGCCTTAAGCCATATCTCTAAAATAAATTTTTCATTTGCATTACCTAGTGCTTTGTTTATACCGTATCCCCCGGTATCTTTAAACAATAAAGAACCTTCACCTTTTAATTTTTTATCAACAGGTGCATCTGCAAAAAACAATGGAGTTCCTATTCTTTGCAGGTTATATCCATGTCCACTCAGATCCTTTAATTCATTGGGAGCCGCAGCAAAAGTGATCGTACCTATTTTCCCCATATTAAAATATGCTTTAACCTTTTGTTGTGAATATGCACTAAAATGGCAAAAAACAATAAGGAAAAAATATAAAGTCATTTTCAAAATCGACATCTTTGATTTCATAAATCAATAAAATATTTTTTAAAGTTATTTAGAAATGATTAATATTAAACCTTTTGAAGCAGGAATATTTAGTTGCTTCACATTTGAGATTCCGGCAGCTTGTAAACCATCAATTTTTGGAATTTCAATTTTTGCTGATCCGGGATTCATTCCTATTTTCTCCCAATCTACTACTAAATTAATATTTTGCTCTTTATCGGTCCAGTTCCCTATTGCAATCATCACCTTATCTTTCTTGCGATAAATGCTTGCCAATACATCATCATTGTTCGTCTTTACAGGATTATCAGCATCCCAATAGCCCATAAATTCAGAGCCTGAGATGTTAAAATAATTCCATAAATCCCATATGTTGGTTGGATTACAACCGCCATAAACTCGTGAAGACATTCCATAAACCATTCCACGATAAGGATTTCCACATTCTTGCAACATCTCACTATATAGACCGAAGGGAATTCCGGAAATTTCTACCAACCAATAATCAGGCTTCGACGAATCATAATCATACATTTCACCCAACCATAAACTATTTATATAAGGGAATAGCTCCATGTAATTATTAGCCGGACTATTCAAGCCATATTCCGGAGCAAAAGCATTTCCCGAGTGAAAATCAATCAAGCAACTATCCGCAGCCCGATCCATCGTTTTACGAACGCGTTTCATTATTTCTCTGTCGTAACCCACACCATCTAAGTAGAGACCTCGTACGCCCATCTTTGTAATCAACCAGTTTATTCCTTCAATATAGTAATTGTGCCAACGTGATAAACCTTGTGTTCTTATAGACATATCCCAATCCAAACCTGATTGAGGAGGTGTATGCCAAGCAGGATCATAGTTCGAACGAAGGTGTTCATACAACCACGAATGTCCTGTTTTACCATAAATACTTTTATCATCAATTTTCTCATGGGTATCAGCCAACATTAAAACATTACTACGAGAAAATATTTCATCATCAAGATGACGTAGGGCCCACAATTCACAAGAATAAGTAGATAGTTCTCTAACCGTATAATACAATTTAGTTCTTATGCTATGCCTCCTCGCTTCATTTATTAAAGCCATTAACGTATCTACAGATAAAAATGGATAATTAATATATGGATTGTACACATTACCCTGATGTATATTCATTATTGTCGCTCCATTTTTGACCGCTGCATTTACATTGGGCTTTTGAGAGTCATGATAGTATCGTTCTTTCCAATGTTTATCATCTAAAGTTCTAAATGGAGTAATGAGCAAGCCGAAGTTCAGTACCATCTCCTCTCCGGCTTTCATATTTTTTTCTCCAGTATAAGCGGTAACAGATACTGCATTGTCGGTTTTCAAAACATTGCATCCTCCTTTTCCTTCATTACTCCAATCTTTATATGGACCTATCTTCTCAAAAGAATATAATTTCCAATCAGGAACCAAATGCTTTAATTTTATTTGCATCCCGGCGTTTACATCTCCTATCCAAAGCATGTTATTAGCATATTCTTGTTGCCATTTCCATTCTAACTTTTCAGGAATATAACCTCCTTGTTTCCCCATCCCCATCAAGTATTTGGCCGTCGATTTATCGTAAGGGAGCACTAGTTGTACATCATCTAAATTCAGATCTTTTTTTGCTTTTATTTTCGTTTCATAATTAATATATCCATCACATTCCATTTTTGCTTTTACTGTAACAGCAAGATCTTTCGAACTTAAAACTGTTTGCCATGAAACAGCACCACTTGATTGAAAGGTGATTTTCGGTTCATTGGCTGAAAAATTAATTACTTTTCCCCTTTGCATTACATCAAGGTGTATTGATCCTGAAAGGATATTCTTATCCACACCCTCTATCGAATGATTACTACCTGAAAAAGAACTCGTAATCTTTGCAGGAAAACCGAATTTATTGAAGGTTAATTTACGGCCTAAAATTGAAATAGTTTTCCCGGTTAACTTAATGGGAGTATATGGTGCAATAACCTCATCGTCTATTCCCATATCAGAATCTAACCAATTCAAGCGACTCATATTCTGTGGAGTATTATAGCCTCTGTTTTCAGCTACTTGATTTATCACCTCAATTATCACCTCAATCGAATATTTTTTTGTACCGTCAGCCGATACTTCTACTTTACCTTTATATCTTCCTGCTTCTTGATTTTTCTTCACATCAATTACGACCCACATAGAACGAATCTCTCCTTTTGGTATCACAACATTTTTCTCAAACGGCCTTCCTGCATAATCTTTTCCTCCCACGTTGATACACTTAAATGCGCTGGATGAAATTACCGAACCACTTACTGTCTTTAAATCCGTAAAGCACAATTTCACACCTCTTAATTCTTTAAAAGCAGCAAACACACCTAATTGCCATGAGTAGGATTCATTCTTCAATGCTGTTCCTTCAAACAGATAATTCGCTCCTTTTTTATACCAGCAATAGGGTATTGTCTCTGTCATACGAATAGGGTTATTCCTGCTTTCAGGAAATATCAAAAAATCTTTCTCCTGATTTTTACTTAATATTTCTAATAATTCTTTCTGGGTTACGGGTATTTCCATTGGATAGAAACTATGATAATCGCTTATGCTTTCAAAAGCGATCGTCTTCGATAAGTGATCATCGATTTTATTAGCAGTACGATTTTTCCAATCAATATCATAAGTATCGGTTAGCTTTTCATACTTAGCATCCGGGAACCACCACATTCCCGTATTTCGTCCCGGCATATAATACAAATAGTAGTTTCCTTCCCCCGAAATAGGTTGAAAGACTATCTCTCCAAAGTCTTTATTCTTTTGTATGCAATATATATTTTTTACCCTTTGATTAGTTAGCGCGTCAACTAAAATTAAATTTTTATCCTCAACATTATCTAACCTACGCCACGGAACATTCACGCTTACTGCATCTGAGAACTTCTCAACATGGATAACGGCACGATGATTACCAAGACCTTCAGGATTCCATTGCCCTGTACCGTATGTAATGTCTTGTCCAAAAGAAAATAAAGTACTAAGTATAAGTACAAAGCCAATTGAAATTATTTTTTTCATAACAATAGAATTAAAGAAAATGCAGTAACTGTTGAGAAGCATAAAATACTCCTGCCATTCCAGAAATGGGAAGAAAGATTTGTCTATCCATTTCTACGTTTAATGTGGCGTTAGCTTTTCCCATTTATATTTTTTTAATTATAAATTCTTAAACGATTACTAATGAGACAATACCGTATTCTTCGTTTTTATTCTCATTTTATGTCCTTTTACTGCAAAAAATAATATATATAAGTAGCAAGGCAAACAAATCGAATATGCCATCTGAAAAGACAGTATTTCAACCATCCATCCAAATAGTAATGGAATTACTACACCGCCAACTAATCCGATAATCAAAATCGAAGAACCTGTTTTGGTAAGATCTCCCAGACCAGCTAATGAGAGCGGCCATATTACGGGCCACATAATTGCATTCGCCAAACCAAGGGCGGCTACCATCCAAACGGACCAATTACTTGGCGACTGTATCACCATTATAGTTATGGCTATACCAAATATGCAATTAATTACCAGTGCTTTCTGCTGTGAAATTTTCTTTGGAACCAACATTATACCGAGTAGATATCCTACAATCATTGAGAGTGTAGCATAGGTAACAAACAGTTCAGGAACCTGAAGATTTATATTTAAAAATTTCAGTTCAGGCAAATTTAATTGAGAAGCATAATCAAGAACGGATCCTAATGATAGGGTTTCAACACCGATGTAGAAAAATACAGCGATTGTTCCTAAAAAAAGATGAGGGTATTTATAGATGGAATCCTGTATTGTCTCCGAATCCTGTTCCTTTTTTGATAGAGGGGCTTGTATATCAGGCAATGATGTAAATAAGGAAATTATTGCTCCGGTAAAAAATATACCGGCGATTATGAAAAACGGTACAATTATTTCTCTAATATTGATATCGTGTAAACTCATGAAAGCACTAAGAATAATGGGGCCAAGTGCATAGGCCACTTTATTACATATTCCCATTATGCATATTCTGGTTGCCGCACTTTCTTGGGGACCCAAGATTGTGATATATGGGTTAATTGATGTTTGTAAAAGTACCTGACCTACTCCGCTGACAAAAAGAGCCAAAAGGAAAAAAGGAAAACTCTTTGTTATTGCCGAAGGAACGAATAATAACATCCCGGTAGCCATTATTACAAATGCCAAAACGATTCCTCCTTTATATCCTATCTTTTTTATGATTATTCCGGAAGGAATACCAAATATCACAACAGACGAAAAGGTTGCGGCCATTACTAAGTATGATGCCGCGATGGATAAATCAAAGGCTTTCCTCAGAAATGGAATGAGGTAAGTATTAATCCCTATTGCAAACCCCAGAACAAAAAACAGAAATCCAATGATTAAAATAGCAAATGCATATCTACTTTTCTTTAAATCATTCATTAATACAAATTTTGAGACCAATTATTCTTAATGCATTTATACGCTGAATTCAATGTAGAAAACCGAATATTTTTTTCATATGTATTACTCAGTTTAATAAAGCCGTTCCTTTTTAACAATTCCTAATCGGCTCAATTCTTCATGGAGATACAGGCAATTTGATAAATTATAATCCGATTCTAAATGGTATTCGATCTTTAAATTTCCGCCGCCATTATCTTTTAGTGTTTGTGCAAGCCATTGCTGAATAGATTCAGGTTTTGAACCTTCAACAAGAACTTCCACCGGAGGAAAAACGTTTATTTCAAAATCTTTTCCCATTTTCTGCCTGATTTTTGCTAGAGAAGTATTAGAACCTGTATCTATTATTTTTAGGTTTTCAATTTCACAAATGGGGCTGATAACATGATCGGCATTTCCGCAACTGTGTAAACGAACTGCACCAAACTCCCTACCTAACTGGCTGATAAAAGGTATTACAAATTCGCGGTAAAAGTTCTCATTTAGCATTGTACCCGAGCATTCTCCAACATGAATTGAAGTTATCGGGAGGTTGCCTAATCTGGAAAAATATTTAACCACATGAATATAAACTTCTGTTATCCAGGCATGGATACTTTTTACCAATTCCGGTTCCATTATCATTTTGGTAAAGATATCCTGCCCGATAAACTTCATGGAAGTAGTAACGATTCCATGTATAGTGGCTCGTCCGGAAAGATCCCAAAAAAAAGGAGGTATAATCTTGCAACTCGGATATTGTTCACACGCAATAAGGTATTGTTCCTCCAAACGTTTAATGAACGGAAGCCTTAAGACTTCGGATATTGATAGTAATTCATCAGCACCCTTTAAATCCTTCAACGGAAAACCTTTTACATCCGAGTCCTTATCAAGAGCAAAAACAAACTCCGCACCTAAAGCTGCAGCAATAATCATATTGGGTTGGATGGCTCCTATCAACATCATATTAGGTACTACATATTCTGCTTGTACCAGATTGTCTTCCATATTATAAATAGGATAATCAGGAAACTTTTCTCTAATGAAGTTATGGCATGCATCATCCTGCTTCATCCGGTAAAAAGGGTCCAAATAATATTGTCGGTTAAAATTAAAACCTCCCTGTTTGTGAAGCCATCCTTTAGATACGCTTGCCTGTATTTTAATCATAAGATTGCTTTTTTTATTTAACATAGTTTACCTTACTTAAATTCAAAATAAGGTTTCCCGAGTTCCCATTCTCTTCCCTTTTGTAAAATCCACAAAAGCTATTCAACTTGCTTTTTGAATATAAGCACCTTACAATCCGAATAAATCCATTGACTGTTTTTCACCCGCCGTTTTATGAATGTATATTTTTCTCTTAGCAGATTGCTGATTACTTTTTTCGGAACCTCAGTTTTCATGCATCATATAATAAATTCGCTGTCTTTTGATGGTCTATTAACTATTTCGTATTTATTATATGAATGGTCTAATACATTTTTTTATCAATAAAGGGAGGGTTACGCCCCCCCTTATTGATAATTGAAAGCAACGACATTTAAAGATTATTTAAGAGGATCAAAGGTCCCTCCCCATTCGTTATTTTGTTCTAATTTAGAATTTCGATCCATATCATTCTTACTTATAGGATAAAACCAGTGATTTAAGCTCAAGTTATATTTGTATTGGGTTCCACCATCCAAGTTTTCAATATATACTGCACTAAACTTTTGGCGAACTGCAGGATCTGTAATATCATCAGTCCATGAAACGGTTTGCCCGTCATTAATTACGACATAAAGTCCTGCACGATACTGTTGATTGTTCAGAATATCGAATCTTTTTAATCTTCGCAGATCGCCAAATCGTTTATTTTCAAAAGCAAATTCCACAAATCGTTCTTTTATATATGATTCACGGATTTCAGACTGAGACGAAGCCGTAATGCCATATTTATTATTATTTCCTGCAAGAATACCTGCCCTATTACGGATACTATACAACACCTGTAAAGCTTCATCCGATTTTCCCACTTCATTGGCACATTCTCCATAATTCATCAACACTTCAGCATAGCGGATCTCAATCCAGTCTGTTGCAGCATTATAAACAAGCGTTTTAGTCAATGTTTCATCCAATCCTTTGAGTTGGAAAAAACCGGTATTACCAAAATTACAAGATGGATATTCATCGCTGGCTAAAGAGACGTATTTAAATCCCGAAGGAGATGATGCATCAGACACTTTCTTCCAAACACGCCAATCTCTATTTTCACCTGTTATATCGGGTGTCGGATATTTAGTACCTCCAAAAAAGATTGTCGTGTAAAAACGATCGTCTCTGTTCATGTAGAAATCATTTAAATACTGTGCATTATAATTAGGATTTTGAAGCTGAGCGATGTCAAATTGCATAGGGGAACCATCTTTCTTGGGAAATGCATTAAGCAATGACAATATCGGTTGATTGTTGTTCGATGCATCCTTTGTTAACGGCTCCGGTCGTATTGGCGCTTGGAAAAATGTATGATCGGGATAGTAAAACTGATTTACCATGATCACCTCTTGATTCCGCTCTTGCTTCCAAATCTGACGATATGAAGGATATAAACCTTTTCCTTGACTTTTCAGATAATCTACCGCAGCCTTATTTGCATCATAAGCTGTTTGCCATCTTGTCTGGTCATTCGTAGTATTAAACAATGGACTGGCATACCAAAGCAAAACTCTTCCTTTAAAAGCCATTGCAGTCCCTTTGTCAATACGGCCATAATTCGCATCATCCCATTTAGCAGGTAAATCCGCAATAGCATTATCCAAATCTTTTAAAATTTGAGTAACACATTCTGATGTCTTATTCCTTGTGACAAAAAGCGAATCTGTTTTCGAAGCATCCTGTGGTTTCAAAATAAGAGGAACACCACCAACTGTAGATACCTTTCCCCAATAATCCCAAGCTCTCCAGAATAAAGCCTGGCCAATCATTTGGTTCTTTTCAAGGTCGGTAAGTACCGAAGTAGAAACAGTCGGAACTTTGCTTAGAAAATAATTTATCTTGTCAATGTTGGTATAATTCAATCCCTGACCGTTTTTTTCGACGCTAATTATACCTCGCATATAGTCACTTAGAGAACCTGGGGTGCCCATGCCTTCATCGGCTGAATTGTCATAGGTCCAACCAGGCATCATACTGCCATGAATATCAGTTAGGAATCCATTAATCAAGTTTTTATCATTCCATACATTATCCGGACTAATGGCACTTGTGTTTTTATAATCCAATTTAGAGCAAGCTGTTAGCAATAAAATGAAACCCACGCTGAAAAATATGGATATACTGTGTTTTGAAAATATTTTCATATTATTAAAAATTTACAGATTCACTAAAATGAAATATCAATACCAAAGTTAAATGAGCGCATAACCGGATAAGCAGTTCCATTATCGATTTCCGGATCATAATAAGTAAATCGGCTTAAAGTAAATAGGTTTGTACCTGAAAAGAATACCTTTACCTTATCCAGAACATTACTATACAACTTCTTAGGAATAGTATATCCAATGTTTACATATTTTAATCTTACGAAACTGGCATCTTTATACCAGAAAGAAGAAGCATAGCTATATGTATTTGATGCAACTGCGGACATTCTTTTAGGTAACCATGCATTGGTATTTGTCGATGTCCAACTATTACCGTACCATTCACTCCACATCCTATTCCATTCTACACCACTGGCAAGATCGGCAAAAGACTTTTGTTGCTTTAAGTTTCCATTTAACATTAAATCAACACTAAATCCCTTCCATTCAGCTCCCAGACTTAATCCGAAGACAATTGGGAAATTACTCTTTTTTAGGATTCCCCTATCCCATGAATCAATTATGCCATCAGGTTTACCGTCAGGTCCGCTTACATCTTTATAAACCATCATCCCTAATTCCGGAGAAATACCTCCAATCAGATAACCCGGATGTGCTGCGTTAAATTTATCTAATTGATCCTGGGTTTTAAGAATTTGATCGAACTGATACCCTATAATATAGGATCTTGATTTTCCGACCGGTATATCAACCCATTGTGCATTTTCGGCATAGTCTTGCTTAATTGTTTTGTTCCATCCATAAGACAATGTAAAATTACCGGAATAGCTAAGATCTCCGGTTTTATTTTGATATCCCAAGCTAAAATCAAAACCCTGAGCGTTTATTTGCCCATAATTTTCCGATGGTAATGTCAAACTAAAAGTTGTAGGAACTGCTGCATTTCTTGTTCCAAGAATATCATAAGACTTCTTGAACCAATATTCAACAGATGTTGACCAATGTTTATAAAAGTTGGCATCGAATCCGAAATTATAAGACAACGCTTTCTCCCAGGTAAGGTTAGGATTAACAACAGAACCATAAGTAATTCCAACAGATGGACTAGGGGTCGTTCCAAAATATGCCGAATTAGCTGATGTATACGACTCTTGCCACTGCCACCCGCCTACGGCATCGTTACCGGTTAAGCCAACCGATGCACGAATTTTAAAATTATTTATAGTTTCTTTAATATTTGAAAAGAACGGTTCTTCAGAAACTACCCAACCAACAGAACCCGCAGGGAAGAACCCCCAACGTTTGCTCGGAGCAAAATTCATTGACCCGTCTTCTCTAAAAGAGAAATTGACCAAATACTTGTTAGAATAATCATAATTAAATTGGCCGATATACGAAGCACGTCCAGTTACCCAATCAGAACTCCCTCCTGCATAACTATCCGACCTTGCATCGCTTGCTGCCCACCATTGGTCTGTTAAATATACCGGAAAAGTCTCTCTGCCTGCATAAACGCTAGAGCCATTCGATTCGGTTTTTTCATACGCAAATACCCCCTGGACATGGTGATGTTTATTAAATGTATGGTCGTAGTTTAATTGTAAGTCTAACTGATAGTCTTGTCCCCAATCAATATTGGTTCGTAAATAATCCTTTGAGATATTTGATGACATTTTAGTACTGACAATAGATGCATCGTCTGTTGATATGATGTGTCTATTAACGCCTGCTCTTTTCATTACATTCATTATATAATTTTTCTCAAAGATTTTTTCCTTGTTATAGGAATAATTCTTACTGAAGGCTCCTTTTGCACTTAATCCGTCTAGGAATGGAAACTTATAGGTAGTATTGAAGACAAGTTGAGGTTTTAAAAAATTAGTTTTATCATAACCACCATCTCCTTTTACTGTTGCTCCTACGTTCGCAATCCATCCATAATCAATAGGCTGTCCACTGTCTGTAAAAACAGGTTGATCCGGTTGCCAAACCAGCAACTTTCTATATAAATCTTGGGTTCCAGCCCATGTGACAGTACCCTGCAAATTATTTGTCAACCCCAAACCTGCAAAAATTTGAAAATTCTTTGTGACATCAACGGTTACATTGAGACGGAAATTATATTTGTCGTAAGTAAGCGGAGCCAAGAAACCTTGTTGCTTAATATAGGAACCTCCCGCGAAGTATCTTACTTTTTCAGAACCACCGGTAACGCTTAAATTATGCTGTAATATTGAAGGATTTTGCCAAACTGCATCCAGTTGACTATACCCCCAACCATTATTAACGGTTTTATAATGATCCAACTCTGCCTGTGACCATGCCCAACCGGCAGGATCGGAAGTTCCATTGATACGGTTGTACAATTCTCCGGTTTCCACCGCATTAGTCAGTGAAGCATTCTTAGTTCGAGTATCAAAGCCCCCACTAACAGAATAATTGAATACCGGTTTCCCGATATTTCCCCTTTTGGTAGTAACTAAAATAACTCCACCGGCAGAGCGTGATCCATACACTGCAGCAGAAGCGGCATCTTTTAAAACAGTTATCGTCTCAATTTCATTAGGACTTAAATTGTTAAAATCTCCTGTTCCACGGATAACTCCATCAATAACATAAGTTACAGGTTGTGAGTTCCATGAAGATGATGTTCGGATAGAGATGCTTGGTGCAGTACCAGGAATTCCATTCGGAGTACTTACATTTACACCGGATAATTTTCCCGCCAAAATGTTCCCCGCTGAAGTTGTTGGAATAGTTTTTATCTCGTCGGTCACATTCATAGAAACAACAGAACCTGTTAAGAGTCCTTTTTTCTGCGACATATAACCGATTACAACAACATCATTCAATCCTATTACTTCAGGTTCCAACGCTATTTCAAACGAAGTTTTGTTTCCTATAACCACATTTTGTTTTTTCATTCCAATGAATGAAACAGTCAACGTCCTTGCACTCTGAGGTACATTGATTATAAAAAACCCATCTGCATTTGTAACACCACCATCAGTAGTTCCTTGAACAACAACCGAAGCTCCCGGAAGCGGAGCGCCTTTATTATCAGTAACTGTCCCTGTAAGTTTCTTCTTTTGTTGCTGTTGATCTACTATTATTTCGTTTGAAGAAAGAACAATCTGTCTATCAATCACAGTATAAGTGGTGCTAGTACCTGTGAAAAGTTTGTCAAGAACTTTATTTATTTTTTCATTCTTAACCTTAATATTAACTTTTCGTTCTACATCAACAAGTTTACTGTTAAACATAAAGAAGAACTCGGATTGCTTTTGTATTTTATACAAAACTTCTTTAACTGATTGATCGTTTACATTTAGGCTGATCTTTGCGTTTTGCGAGTAAGATTCCACTGCAAATAACTGCGTTATACTTAAAAGCATAATTATTATTGTCATCCGCATAACCATAAATGTTTTATTGGCCCAATATTTTATTGAAAACCAATTATTGTACAATTTAATTTTCATACATTTGTAATGGTTGATTTAACATTAAATTAACTGGAAACTTTTCAGTCGTCAGAGATGAAAAGAAATTTGATTATCAAGGGGATGTGCCAACATCCCTTTGATTTTTTTCATGTGCGAATCTTTATTTTCTCATAGGCATCTTTATTTTTGTTTTGTTATTATAATTTTTCGTTTCGAATATGAATGATCATCCAATTGTTTACGTTCAGTGATATTATATTTAACAGGTGCCGAAATTTTCAATAATTCAAGTATTTGGGTTAACGTCTCATCCTTAAAAGTGGCAGTATATACATATTCTTTAAGTTCCGGGCTCTGAAGAATAATATCTACATTAAACCATCTGTTTAATTTTCTTACAACCTCATCCATTGGGTCATCTTTAAAGATCAACATACCTTCTTTCCATGCAGTATATTTATCTACATCGACCTTACTTACCTCCAATTTATTTTGTGAGTTATCAAGAACGACATGTTCACCGGGGATTATGTTTGTAACAGTATTATTATCTTCGTAATTTCCGGAAAATAGACGGACACGACCACGCTCCAGAATCAATTCCGTTCGCATTTCATTGGGATAATTGATAACATTAAAACGTGTTCCCTTAACTTCAATATTCATTTTTCCCGCCTTTACTAAAAACGGATGTGACGGATCTTTCACAACATCAAAAAAGGCTTCCCCTGACAATTCTACCTGACGCTTATCCGTTGTAAAGGGAACAGGATATTTTAGAACAGAACCTGAGTTTAACCAAATATGAGAACCATCAGGAAGTAAAAAATCAGTTTGCATTCCGGTAGGTGTTTTAACCGTTTGCCATACAACAGCGGTAGCTTTGAACAACATGGAGTGTGTTGTCTTTGAAGTAAGATAAATTGCATAAACAAACAAGGGAATAATCAGTACTGCTGCAATCTTTGAAAAGAATGTAAAAAATTTATTTACAGAATAATTCCGTGCATTCTCTTCTTCCTTTAAGTTTATTTGATGATGTAAGCGATCAAGTATTCTATCCATGATTATCTTGCTCTCGGTCGGAATTAAATTATCCTTATGTTCGGAATTGAAAAGACACCATTCAGTTATTACTTCATTCATAAGGACATCATCATTGGCAGGATCCTCTAAAAAAGCAACAATCTCCGCTGCTTCATCATTAGAACAACTTCCATTTAGGTATTTTTTAAAAAGAAATGAAACTCTTGTATATTCTCCTTTGGGTTCAGTCATTTCGTTTAATTTCGTTACTTGTGAATTCAACCTTGCTTAACAAAAATGTTTTTGTTAATTTGTTAAACTTATATGTAATACGAAGAAGAAGGGTTTCCCCCCCTGCCATAAAGAAAAAAAAATATTTTTTTGTGTGATTTGTGCAAAAAGAACATTTTCCAGCTACCGAAAAACAAACACGGAAAAGGCCGGATATAAATAGTATTAATACATCTTACACTCCTGATGCGAGCACAACACAAAAAATATCATAGCCAAACATCCGCACATTCGTCGCCTAGCATTCGCCATACCTGGACGTATATATACATACGACCCATATACGGCCTGGAAAAGGCGGAGGTACGGCGAAGATACGGCATCAAGAAATCTTGTCTCAGGATTATCCTAGAAATATCAAGAAGAGGTAGTAGCGTTTGAATAGACAAGTTTAATTGGAGAAGAAATCTTTATTCACATCACACAGTTCCAAACTTTCTCATAGAAATAGCGTTGTATAACACAAAACAATCAGCGATTCTTTTCCCAAACGACTTTTGATAAATTTAATCGAAAAATTAATACCATTTTCAACTGTCTTGACAGAAATGCCCAATCTTTCTGCAATTTCTTTATAGGATAGCTGTTCAACTCTACTCAATTGATATATTTCCTTCTTTCTAGGAGGCAATTCTTTTACGATTTGCTGAACGCAATCCAACAAATCACCAAATTCAATTTTTTCTTCTAAATTATAATTGGATGTCGCTTTATCCAAGATATTATCTCTATACTTTTTTTCCTTAAGTCTTACCCTGAGAATATCGACAGTCACATTATATGCAATGGTAAATAGAAATGATTTGAAATTATACTCGTTATTAATGCTTTGACGTCTTTCCCAGATTTTAAAAAAGGTACTTTGAACCACTTCTTCCGCATCTTCTTTCGATTTCAAGACAGAAAAAGCAAAGGAATATAATCTATCACAATAAATTCTATACAATGCGTCGAATGCGCTTGCCTTTCCGGTTTTAACATCTTCGATTATATCTTTTTCCGTTTTCATCTTCAGTTAACTAACAGAATCATTTCGAATTACATTTTTTACAGCAATTAATTTTCTGTATAATCAGATCACCTGGAATTTTTATCCATTTATCCATTTGGGAAACACGATAAAGATATACTAAGTTTATTAATGATGTGAATTTTTTTTAAAAAGTATTCATGCATCATTTTATAATTATCGGATTGTTCTTATCGATAGATATCCACATTAAAAAATATGACTTGTACTTTAATTAATCAATTTCATTTCTTAATTTCGCAAAAGCAGTTTAAAAGCTGATTCTTATCTTAAAACATCACAACTTGAAATATTAACACCAAATGCTCACAACCAAATGAAAAAAATTATTTCCGTCAGCCTAGCCCTGCTATTCCTTTTTGCTGTTAAAGGATTTAGCAGCCAAGCAGGATATTCGACCAAAAAACAAAAGCTAACGATTAATCAAAGTGTGACTATCAATCAGAATGCGATGAAAGCCAACCCTGATTCTATTGTTGGGGCTCCTATTCCTCCAGAAATAGAGAACCCCGAATTATTGGGGATTAACAAAGAAGCTGCTCATGCAACTTTGATGGTTTATGGAAATTTAGCAGAAGCCATTAAAGCAAATCGTCACGCCTCTTCTTACTGCAAAAGTCTTAATGGGCTGTGGAAATTCAACTATGTTCCTCGTCCTGAGTATCGTCCGGTAGATTTTTACAAACCCTCATATGATGTATCCGGCTGGAAAGAGATACCGGTTCCATCGAACTGGCAGGTTTTGGGATACGGCACACCTTATTATCGGAACGCGGGATATATCTTCCAGAAAGATTTTCCCCATGTAATGAGTGAGCCGCCAAAGAACTTTACCGCCTATGAAGAACGCAATCCGGTTGGAAGTTATCGCAGAGAGTTTGAAGTTCCGCAAAATTGGAACGGTCGTCGTCTGTTTCTCACCTTTGATGGCGTAGATTCAGGTTTTTTCCTTTGGATTAATGGAGAAAAAGTTGGTTATAGTGTAAATAGCCGTAATGCTGCAGAGTTCGATGTAACAAAATATGTAAAACCCGGCAAAAACATACTGGCAGTCGAGGTTTATCGTTTCTGTGCAGGTAGTTTTCTGGAAGATCAGGATATGTGGAGATTGAGTGGAATATTCAGAAACGTTACAATTTGGAGTACCCCCGGTATACATGTTCGTGATTATTTCATCAAAACAGATCTCGACTCAAAATATAAAAATGCGACCATTGATGTAACCGCTAAAGTTAAAAACTACGGAACTACAAAAGGAGTTGCGCAAAAACTAATAGCCACACTCTTCAATGGCACCAAACAAGTTTTGGGTGCTAAAGCTGAAGTCGCTGTACCGGCATTGAATCCGGGAGAAGAGAAAATAGTTACCTTAAAATTTCCGGTAACCAATCCTATCAAGTGGACTGCAGAAACGCCAAAACTTTATACAACGGTAATCACGCTGAACGAAGGCACCAAACCTACCGAGATACTATCTTCAAAAACCGGCATCCGTAAGATAGAAATTAAAGGTCGTATCTTCATGGTTAACGGAACGCCTATCAAGTTAAAAGGAGTCAATCGGCATGAACATTGGCCGGAAGTAGGACATGCCATTACCGAGGCACAAATGATTCGCGATCTTGAAGTGATTAAACAAGGTAATTGCAATCACGTTCGAACCTGTCATTACTCAGATGATCCACGCTGGTACGAGCTATGCGACGAATATGGAATCTGGCTGGTTGCCGAAGCAAATTGCGAATGCCATGGCTATGATGGTCGCTTCGACGAAGAACCTACCATGAAAGCAGCTATCATCGATCGTAACGTCACCAATGTCGAAAATTTCAAAAACCATCCGGCGGTTATTATCTGGTCGTTAGGAAATGAATGCGGGGGAATAGGTTCAAATTTCGTAGCTGCCGAAAATGCCATCAAAGCAATAGACCCAACCCGTTTTGTTCATTACGAACGTTTTGGCATCAATAAAGATAATCCTGCCGACATCGACTCCAGAATGTACACGAACCCCGCACAAGTAGAAAAAATCGCTACGGACACCAGTTATACCAAACCTTTCTACCTCTGCGAATATGCCCATGCCATGTTCAACTCAATGGGAGCTATTGGTGAATATAACGACATTTTCGATAAATATCCTACAATACTAGGTGGTGCCATCTGGGAATATCAGGATCAAGGATTATGGAACAGAAGAGATCCTAAACATCCGATTCTTGCTTATGGTGGCGGATTTGGAGAATTTCCCAACGACCATTATTTCATTCATAAAGGAACTGTATTCTCAGATCGTTCGCCTAAACCTCATTATCCTGAGATGAAAAAGGCTTACCAATGGATTGGAATTTCTGTTGAGAACCCCGATAAGGGAATCATCAAAATTCATAATCGTTTTCAGTTCATAAATCTTAATGATTATACGCCATTGTGGAGTCTTTCTGAAAACGGAAAAGTAATTGCTTCCGGCAAGCTAATTCTTCCTAAAATGGCCCCCGGTACTGAAAAGTCAGTGAAAGTACCCTATCAGATCACCAATCCTAAACCGGGAGCCGAATATTTTGTCCGTATCTCGTTCGTTCAAAATAGCGATAAGCTCTGGGCAAAGAAAGGATTCGAAGTTGCTTCCGAGCAATTTAAAGTCCCCGTAGAAGTTGCTTCCACTCCAACAGCGAGTGTAAATGTCCCCGTCAACTTAACCCAAAACGAAAAAGAAGTTATCGTTAAAGGAACCGATTTTACGCTTGTATTTGATAAATCTCAAGGGACCTTCAGCAGCATCAAAAAAGGTACTCACGAAATTCTAACCAATGAAGGCGGACCACGTTTACATCTATGGCGTGCTGCACATAAGAATGACGACATGTGGGCCGACCGCGATTGGGTTAAAAACGGATTAAAAGAGCTTAAATGGAGCGTTATTGAGACTGTCGCAAATCAAGTTAACCCAAATACCGTTCAGATTTCTGTTAAGTTGAAGGGTGAAGGGAATAACAACTTCGAGGTAACCCATGATGCTGTCTATACCATAACCGGTGATGGAGAAATAGTCGTTTCGAACAGGGTTAACTCTAATAATCCTAAGTTAGTGGTTGGCAGAATGGGCGTTCGGATTATGTTGAACAAGCAGCTTGATCAAATTTCCTACTTCGGAAGAGGACCTATGGAAAACTATAGCGATCGTAAAAGAGCTTTCGATATTGGACTTTATAATAGCTCTATACTGGAACAACTTACCCCTTATGAGAAGCCAATGGATTGTGGAAACCATGAAGATGTAAGATGGGCTACCATATTTCAGAAGGGCGGAACAGGTATCCATGTAACCAGTGATAAAGATTTGATGCAAATCACCGCGCTTCCTTATACCGATGAACAACTTGAGAAACCTGAATACAAAATTGATCTGCCGCAAAGCAGCGCTACTGTTTTATGCATTAGCCACAAAACGTTAGGCGTCGGTTCTGCCGGTTGCGGCCCCAAACCACTTGATCAATATCTAATATTTGCTGAACCAACTACATTCTCTTATACTTTTAAGATACAGTAGGTTCAAAAATGAAAGAATAATCACATCAGGCAGAATAATCAAAAGTCTGAACTTTACAACAGCCGGAGGACTTATACTTTTCTCCGGCTGTTTTTATATGCAATACCGTCAATGCAAAACATTCATTATATTATTTACTGATAAGATTGTCGTCAAAAGAATGGATTGTTTAATTTTGCCCTATAATATATTTCCAGCAACCAAACTTAATGTAGAACGATATCATGTATAAATTGCAATCACTCGCTACCGGAACCATTTTCGATGATTCGGGTTGGATGCTTGACGCTCCCAACGAAACAACACCTTGTTTAATCAGAGCCGTCTATCCTGCCAAACAAATAACATTAAAAGGACCCGAATATGGCATCTATACTTTTGCCGATTGGTTGCCAATATACCGGACATTAAAAGGTTCATCCGCCCCGGTCACTTATAAAAGCGAAGGTTTGGCAAATGAGTTGGGGTTGTCTAATCTCTATCTCACAATTAGTGGTTATTGGCCCGAAAAGGGGGCATTGAACATGACCTGCTCGTTTAAAGAAACCGAAGCCTATACTGTTTGTGCCAGGTTGAAACCCGATAATAACAAAGTTTTAATTGTTGCCTCGGCCGGAAACACCGCCAGAGCTTTTGCAAAAGTTTGTTCGGATAATCAGATCCCCTTGCTTTTGTGTGTTCCCGAAGATTGTCTGGATGCACTTTGGTTTGACGCTCCTTTGAATGATTGTGTTAAGTTAGCGGCTACAAAAACCGGAAGCGATTATTTTGACGCTATCAATCTATCAAATCTCGCAGCTCAACTTGAAGGATTTATCCCCGAAGGCGGAGTAAAAAATGTAGCTCGTAGAGATGGAATGGGCACCACCATGCTTTCTGCGGCCACCTTTATCCAACAAATACCCGATTATTACTTTCAGGCCGTTGGAAGTGGTACCGGAGCCATTGCAGCCTGGGAGGCTAACCTTCGTTTGATTAATGACGGACGATTCGGTAACAAAAAAGCGAAGCTGATGCTTTCGCAAAACGAGCCCTTCCAACCGATGTACGATGCATGGAAACAGCACTCCAGATCACTACTACCTTTGGACGATAATAAAGCCCGTTTACAGATTGAAGAGATAACCGCTAAAGTACTTTCAAACCGCAAACCTCCCTACGCCCTAGTAGGAGGTCTTTTTGATGCCCTCACTGATACCGATGGTGAATTTTTCTTAGCAAACAACGAAGAGTCGCATAAAGCATCTCAGCTATTTGAAAAAAGTGAAGGAAACGATATTCATCCTGCGTCAGCTGTGGCAGTTGCATCTCTTATCAAAGCAGTAAACGAAAATCGGGTCGATAAAGAGGCTATCATCATGTTGAATATAACAGGATGTGGAGAAAATAGATTTAAAAGGGAGCATCCTTTATTCGTTTTAAAACCAGCTGCTATTTTCGACTTTAATCCTACATTACAAGAAGTTAAAGAAAAGATAGCACCACTTTTTTAGGTAATCAACGCCATACCATAAGCAACCTTGTCGAAAAAAAACGACAGGAGTTTTTCTTTTTTAAGAAATTATTATTTACAACTTGATTTATTCAAGAAATTTGTACTTTTATCCGTGAGGAATGTACTTACAAACCGAATTTTACAATGCATTTTATTTGTTCTTTTTTGATTACCAAAATCATATTTTAAGTTCAGATAAAATAAAAAACATAATAATTAATCGGGTAGCAATTTTCTATTAACACTTTAATATTCATTCTATTAATAAAAAATGAAAAAATACGCAATCGGAACGGATATAGGCGGAAGCCATATTAGTTGTGCGGTGATCGACTTGGAAAAAAAGACGATACTAAAAGAGACCTACGCTACTCAGAAAGTGGATAATCAAGCCTCAGCTGATGACATTCTTAAAAATTGGACTATTGCATTAGCCACGTCGCTGATGAACATCGATGCTAATCAATTAGCCGGTATAGGCTTTGCTATGCCTGGTCCGTTTGATTATGAAATTGGTGTGGCACTTTTTGAAGGAGTTGCTAAATACGATAATTTATATGGCATCAACGTAGCCAATCGCATCGCAGATATCCTCTCTTTAGAAGAAGGGGTAGGTGTTCGTTTTATGAATGACGCATCTGCTTTTGCCACCGGTGAGGCTTGGGTTGGAAAAGCGGCCAATCTGGATCGCGCTGTTTGCCTGACACTTGGAACAGGTTTTGGTTCCGCTTTTGTTGACAAAGGTGTTGTTGTTGTCGAAAGAGACGATGTGCCGAAATCTGCATGGCTAGGTGGCCTGCCTTATAAAGACGGTATTTCAGACGACTATTTTTCTACCAGATGGTTTATCAAAAAATATTCAGAGCTAACAAACCGTCAGGTAGAAGGAGTAAAAGAACTTGTTAGCCGTGTTGACAGTGAACCTATTGTAAAAGACCTATTTATAGAATGCGGACAAAGTATGGGCGAATTTCTTGCTCCATGGCTTCTCAAATTCAAGACACAGGCTTTGGTAATGGGTGGAAATATTACAGGTGCCTATAACCTCTTTGGCCCTTATCTCGAAGAGACCTTAAAGGAACATAATATATCAATTCCGATTTATATCTCCGACCAGATGGAAGATGCTGCTATTTTAGGAAGTGCGCGAATGTTCGATCCCTCTTTCTGGGAAAAAATCAAGCCTCTACTTGCTAAAATGTAAAGATGTTCAACCCTCTTTTCAAAATTCAGCAGCATGAAGCGTTCTTTGGAGATGCTGTTTTTCTCAAGAACACTTACTTATTTTGATTTATCAAGAAGTATTAAATTAGCCAATCGAGTTTAAAACAACAAATAAATTAATTCGTCTTATGAAAAACGAAAATTCAGTTTCAAAGATTGCGCCTGTCCTATTTGGGTTCTTCATCATGGGCTTTTGCGATGTTGTAGGAATTACGTCTACACATGTGAAACAAGACTTACTGGGGGCATATAGTCCTGAGTTTAGAGATACGCTTTCCAACATGATTCCGGTAGCGTTATTCTCTATGTTCCTTTTATTTTCAATTCCTACAGGTATTCTTATGAACAAAATCGGTCGTAAAAAGACTGTTTTGTTGAGTAACATTATCACTATGGTGGCAATGGTTATTCCTCTGGTCGAATATTCCTTTACAATGACGCTATTGTCATTCGGTTTATTAGGTATTGCAAATACTATTTTGCAGGTTTCCTTAAATCCATTGTTGACCAATGTTGTAAAAGGAGATAAACTTACCAGTAGTCTTACTGCCGGACAGTTTGTTAAAGCAATTTCATCATTCTGCGGACCATTTATTGCAGCTTTTGCTGCTGCTCAATTAGGCAATTGGCAATATATGTTCCCGATTTATGCTGCCATTACATTAATCTCAACAGCTTGGTTATTGGTAACACCCATACAGGAAGAATCTTTTGCGGCTAAAGCTTCTTCATTTGGAAGTGTTTTGGCAATTCTGAAAGACAAAACGATTCTTCTGCTTTTCTTAGGTATTGTTTTCGTAGTTGGCGTTGATGTAGGAACCAACACTGCCGCACCTAAGATTTTGATGGAACGTTGCGGTATGAATTCTATAGATGCCGGATTCGGAACAAGTATGTATTTTGCACTTCGTACAGCCGGAGCATTTATTGGAGCTATTTTGTTAGCAAAATATTCATCCGTAAAATTCTTTAAAATAAGTATCATCGTAGCCGTTGTAGCTATATTTTCACTTTTCTTTGTTGGAGGTAAAATTGCTATTTTCGGACTCTATGGTGTTATCGGATTCTCAGTAGCAAATATCTTCTCAATTATCTACTCTATGGCTCTTCAGGCACGTCCTGACAAGGCCAATGAAATTTCAGGATTAATGATTACAGGTGTATTTGGTGGGGCAATTATTCCTTTCGCAATGGGATTATTATCAGATGCAGTTGGATCACAAGCTGGTTCTGTTGCAATTATTCTTTTAAGCGCATTATATTTACTATTTTGTGCATTTACCATCAGACCCAAAGCTAATCAGGTAGCTTAAATTTAGTGATTTCAAAACCTGATAATCTTTAAAACTTCAGAAAATGTGAGAGGCCGTTTCTTAATTGGAATGGCCTCTCGCATTTTAAATATAGACTACACCCTATTCAAACAATCCTATAAGCCTATTTTAGAAGATATAGAAAGTCAGTAATCAGTCAATAGACTGTTGAACCCACTTCATCTAAACAGTTAGACTAAACTTAAGCATCTACTACTATAGACTAATGACCTACTACGCCGACGAGCTTATTATAGTAAGGATAGAGGGTGTCAGGAAAATATTTTGCTGATTAAAAGCGCCATACACATAATACATATTTTTGATAAAAAGAAATGCCTTAAAAACATAAAAAATATTTTTTTCAAAACATTTTTTCACATTTTTTGTTTTTCTATAGAATATAAAACATAACAATATGATTTCTTTAAGCCACTTACACCCGATGCTGGTGCATTTCCCAATAGCATTAGTTATGCTTGGATTCATTGCAGAGGTTGCTTCACTTTTTTTCAAGAAAGAAGTATATCTAACCAAGTTAGGATTCTACCTGTTAATCACAGGAACACTTTCAGCAATTGCAGCACTTCTTGCCGGTATTCTTTTCACTCCGGAAATGTCCGGCGCAGCAGGTGAGATTCAGGAAACGCACGAATTGTTTGCATGGATAACCTTGGGAACATTACTTGCAACATCTCTTTTACGTATTTTCATTACGATGAAAGACAAAGAGAACTCTAATTTAAAATGGGTTGCATTTGTTTTGTATGGCTTGGCAGCAATTTCTGTGAGCATTACAGGCTTTTACGGTGGGACTCTTGTTTATAGTTACATGATGCCTCTTTAAATTAACCCTTAAATAAAAACAAAAACAATGAAAAAGGTTCTATTTTTTGCATTAGTAAGCCTGATCGCTTTTGCAGGCTGCAACCAAACCAAACCGGTTAAAACAATTGAAAACCTGAAAGCAGGAATTAAAGGCGAAACCACGGCAAGCGCCAAATATGCTGCATTTGCACAGAAAGCCCGTGAAGAAAAACATGGTTCAATTGCTAAACTTTTTGACGCTGCATCCAAAGCCGAATCTATCCATGCTGCAAATCATAAGAAAGCATTGGAATCATTAGGCGAAAAGATGGAAGATTTCAAACCTGAGTTTGAGGTAAAAACGACAGCTGAAAATCTACAGGCAGCTATCGATGGTGAATCTTACGAGATAAAGACAATGTATCCTCAATTCCTTGCTGATGCCAAGACTGAAAAGGTAGAAAAAGCAGAGAAGTCATTTACATGGGCTTTCGATACCGAAAAAAAACATCTACAATTCTATACAAATGCGCTTCAAGCATTAAAATCAAATACTGAAAAAACATTACCAGTTGGATATGCTGTTTGTCCGGTTTGTGGGAATACCTACGATAATGCAAATGTTGACGAAAAATGTGCATTCTGCCAAACCGGTAAAGATAAATTTATCATTATCTAATTAGGCTCTGCTTATAAATATTGCAGGTCTAATCATATCTGCCCTATAGAATTCATAAAATTAACATATTGATTTTTCTATAATCATTAACATCTCTTCGTGATTCTACTTGTTTTGAATCACGAAGAGATGTTTTAATTATAAAATCATATCCATTAGTAATAGGGGGAATTTCCGCTAATAAATCGGCACAGTTGAATTTCGAATAATAAGGTTCGTCGGCAAAACAATCGGTTCATGCTCAATCCAATTATCCGTCTTTATTTTTCGCATCAATAATTCCATAGATAAGCGCCCCATCACATCACCAGGTTGAGAAACAGTTGTAAGCATAGGATCGAACATGTGGGCAATATTCTCATCGCCAAAACCAACCACTCCAATTTGTTCCGGTACATTGAAACCCCGTGCCTTTAAAGTTTTGATAACGCCAATTGCCGTAAAGTCATTCACCGTAAAAATACCATCAAACACGGTTCCCTGATCTAGTAACTGATTAACACCATGAATGCCTGTATAAAAATTATCGGCAGAAATCACTAAATCCTCATTAAACTCTATACCATAATCTTCTAACGCCTGTTTATACCCATTAAATCTATTCTTACCAATCAGACGGTTTTTCGGTCCTGAAAAGTGAGCAACTTTACGTTTTCCGGTTTTAATCAGATGTTCAACAGCTGCATACGCACCGCCAAAATCATCGATCACTACATAGTCCGATTCATAATCCTCAATAATGCGATCAAAAAATACAATTGGAATTCCTTCTTCTTCCAGCATCCTGAAATGATCATAATTTGAAGTTTCTTTTGCAACAGAAACCAACAAGCCATCAATACGGCCATCCATAAAAGCGCTTATTGCTGCCACCTCGTTATCATATCGTTCATTCGTTTGGCTTACCATAATATTATAACCATTTTGGTTTGCCACCTCCTGAATGCCGCTGATCACAGAAGAGAAGAAAAAATGGACGATCTCAGGAATTATCACTCCTACAATATTACTTCTGCGATTTTTCAAGCTCAGTGCAATAGCATTTGGCTTATATCTTAGCTTGGTTGCAAGCTCATTGACCTGCCGCTTAGTATCCGGACTAATATCCGGATGATCTTTTAAAGCACGCGACACTGTTGAAGGTGAAATACCTAGTTCGCGAGCAATATCTTTTATCGTTGCTGGATGCGTTTTCATAGATTGAAACGGTATGAGGTATGCTATGTTGACTGGAGTTAAATATACAAATAATTCTTCGGTTTACTGAAAAAAGCAAAAATCCTTTTTCAGTAAAAAATGATTAGAATTTAGAAATTGAAAAAGAAAGATCTAGTCAAACTCAGACGAATATACAGTTACGATATTTATACAAAGCATAACACATTATTAACAAATAATTTACATACTGTTAAATTTTGCTAACTGTTTTTTTTGACTTAGTGTAAAAAATAGAGCGTTTTGAACTCATTTTTTCCCTTTTCAATTGTTTTTTTATTAATTAAAGCTATACAGATGTAAAAAATCTACACATTTAAGAATGAATTAAAGTATCGCAAACGTTTGCGGTGTCGTTTACGATGATTTTCAATACATTAAATGTATTTTTCGTATTTTATTGTTTTATATTTGAAAAAGAAATCAGCCTTAGAACACCAGCTAAGTACTAACAAACAAACCAAAAAAAATGAAGAAGCAATACCATTTATTCAAAAGGTTACCGCTCCTCGTGTTTTTCTTTCTGTTTTGCACAGGAAGCCTGATGGCACAGGAGTCAAATAAAATTTCGGGAAAGGTAACCGACGTTAAAGATGGCACACCTCTTGTAGGCGTAACCGTCTCTGTAAAAGGGACCCAGCAAGCTACTATCACTAATTATGATGGCACTTATAGCATTGCAGTATCACGTAAAACTGCTTCCTACCTTGTATTCTCTTATATGGGTTATACAAAACAGGAAATAGCAATTGAAGGAAAAAATGTAATAAACGTACAATTAGCAGCAACCGCAGAAATGCTTTCCGAAGTAGTTGTTGTCGGTTATGGCACAGTAAGAAAAACTGATGCCACAGGTTCTATCTCAGCCATAGGTTCGAAAGACTTCAACAAAGGTGCAATCACCTCACCACAGGAATTACTGGTAGGCAAAAGCTCCGGTGTTGTGATCACATCTAACGGTGGTGCTCCGGGTGGAGGCGCTACAATCAGAATCCGCGGTGGTTCGTCAATGAGTGCCAGCAACGATCCACTGATCGTCATTGATGGTGTTGCCATCGACAGTAAAAGTATCTCCGGAATGAGTAATCCTCTTTCTACCATTAATCCAAATGACATCGAATCATTCACCGTTCTTAAAGATGCATCATCAACGGCTATTTACGGTTCAAGAGCTTCAAATGGGGTCATCATCATCACAACCAAGAAAGGCAAGAGTGGCGCCATGGAACTCACTTACAATGGCAATGTCTCTTTGGGTCAGGCATCTAACTTCATAGATGTTTATACAGGGGATGAATATCGCGCTTTAGCTCAACAGCTACTTGCTTCAAAGCTTTCGGGACTATCTGCCAATGCATTGAAACGTTTAGGCACGGCTAATACCGATTGGCAAAAAGAGATTTACAGAACCGCCATTGGCCATGACCATAACTTAAGTGCTTCCGGGACCTACTTGAATACCCCTTACCGTGTATCGTTAGGTTATACGGATAACAATGGTATCTTAAAGACGACCAATCTCAAAAGGAATACAATGGCTATCTCTTTAGATCCAACATTCTTCAATAATCATCTTAAAGCAAGTTTGAACTTAAAAGGTGTTTATTCAAAAGAAAACTTTGGAAATACAGGAGCTATCGGTGCAGCAACATCATTCGACCCTACACAACCTGTCACCAATGGAAACACCAAGTGGGGCGGATATTTTACATGGGTTGATCTGACAGATAATCTGGCTAACGGACAAATGAATCCTGATGGACATCCAAATGGCATCGGACCTTCCAACCCTGTTGCATTACTAAACCAAACAGATAACACTTCCAACGTATACAGAAGTATTGGTAATTTGAAATTAGACTATAAGTTTCATTTCCTTCCTGATTTAAGTGCCAATATGAATCTTGGTTACGACTATTATGACAGCAAGGGGCACAACAATCAACCGGTTAACGCACCTTGGACAGTAAGAGGTGGAACAGGTTCTTTCACTGATTATACTTCGAAAGGAAAAACGCAGTTATTTAACTTTAACCTTCAATATGCCAAAGATCTTAAATCTATCGAAAGTAAGATTGATGTATTAGCAGGTTACGAATGGTCGCATTTCTGGCAGTCCAATTACAACTGGTTCAGAACATCGACCTCAACTACCGATCCTATCACAACGCCAACCGAGCATTTCCTCCTTTCATACTTGGGAAGAGTAAACTATACTTTGATGGATAAATATTTACTGACAGTAACAGTTCGTGATGACAACTCTTCACGTTTTGCCAGCGGACATAGAGAAGGTATCTTCCCATCTGCTGCTCTGGCATGGAAAATCAAAGAAGAATCATTTCTGAAAGATATAACCGCGATTTCCGAATTAAAACTCCGTTTAGGTTATGGTATCACCGGCCAGGAAAACATCAGTGGTAACGATTATCCGGCTTTGGCAGTTTATAAATTAAGTGAAACTACTGCTCAGTATCAATTTGGGAACACCTTCTACAGTACCCTTCGTCCTAATGCTTATGACGCCAACATCAAGTGGGAATCAACAACTACTCAAAATATTGGTCTTGATTTCGGACTGTTCAAAGATCGTATCACAGGTTCTGTTGACGGATACATCAGAAAGACAAAAGACCTTATCAATAATATCCCTATTGCTGCCGGAAGTAATTTTTCCAATTTTTTAACTACAAATGTTGGAAATCTTGAAAATAAAGGAGTTGAAGCTACTCTTAATTTCCAGGCAATTTCTAAGAAAGACATCTTCTGGACAATTGGACTCAACTTTTCTTACAACGAAAACAAAATCACCAAGTTAACCAAAACAGATGATCCAAATTATGCAGGTGTTGATTTTGGTGCCATTAATGGTGGTGTGGGACAAGTAATTCAAAACGTACGGGTAGGATATCCTAACAATTCATTCTATGTATTCCAACAAGTTTACGGATCAAACGGAATGCCTATTGAAGGACTCTATGTTGACAAAACGGGTTTAGGTGGCAACGTTACCGGTAATGATTTAAACAAATATCACTATAAAAAGCCGGCTCCGGATCAAACCCTTGGTATTTCTTCAAGATTTATGTACAAGAAATTTGATTTCTCTTTCTCAGGCAGAGCAAACATCGGAAACTATGTGTATAACAATTATGCTTCATCACAAGCCAACTACAGTAGTTTCTACAGTCAATCCGGGTTCTTCAATAACCTTCCCAAACAAATATCCGGAACAAACTTTATCAACCCCCAATACTTTTCAGATTATTATGTTGAAAACGCTTCATTCTTCCGTATGGATAATATAAGCTGTGGATATAATTTCGGAGATATATTGGGTCAAAAATTAAAAGCCCGTTTAAGCTTTACTGTGCAGAATGTCTTTGTAATTACCAAATACAAAGGATTAGATCCTGAAGTGGATGGAGGAATAGACAATAATGTTTATCCGCGCCCAAGAGTCTTTTTATTGGGTGTAAATCTTACTTTTTAACTTTAACGAGGAAGAAAAATGAAAAAATATAAAATATTAACAGCAACCTTCATCCTTTCAACATTGATGATAACGTCATGTATGAAAGACCTGAATGTCACCCCACTCAATACAAAGGTTACTACATCAGCCAATGTTTATAACACGCCCGAAGCATATAAACAAGGATTGGCTAAACTTTATGGGTCATTTACACTCAGCGGACAACAAGGTCCTTCCGGAGATAGCGATATTTCAGGTCTTGATGAAGGCTTTGGAATCTATCTTCGCCAATACTGGGATTGTCAGGAATTAACGACCGACGAAGCTGTTATGGCTTGGAATGACAAAACGATCAAGGACTTCCACTGGCAAACATGGACTGCTACCGACGTTTTTATTGCAGCAATCTACTCCCGTATCATGTACACCGTTACCATTTGTAATGAGTATATCAGGGCCACTGCCGGTAATACTGATGCCGACATTATAAAATACAATGCAGAAGCTCGCTTTATAAGAGCATTAGCTTACTATCATGCTATTGATATGTTTGGCAACCCTCCGTTCGTTACGGAAGCCGACAAGCCCGGTGCATTTTTCCCAAAGCAGACCACCAGAGCCGCACTGTTCACTTATGTTGAAAGTGAATTAAAAGCAATTGAAAACACACTTGGTGATCCTAAATTCGAATATGCACGTGCAGATAAAGGTGCCGCTTGGACTCTACTTGCTAAATTGTACCTAAATGCCAAGGTTTATACAGGAACTGATAGATATACCGACTGTATCACATACTGCAATAAAGTTATTGCAAGTAACAAATATGCCCTTAGTCCTAAATATCAGAACAACTTCCTGGCTGATAATAATACCAGTCCAGAAATGATCTTCCCGATTACCAGTGATGGAATACATACCAAAACTAATGGCGGAATGACTTTTATCATTCATGCAGCACTGGGTGGAAGTATTCCTCCTGCCATGATAGGAGTCGGTAGTGGCTGGGGAGGTACCAGAACAACCAGCGCTTTTGTAAGGACTTTCACAAGGAATGCTGATGTAGGCACAACCGATGCATTAAAAAGCGGAGCCTCTAAAGATACCAGAGCGATCTTCTGGACCGATGGACAATCCTTGGAGATTAGCGACATAGGGCAATTTACGGATGGTTGGGCTATTACAAAGTTCAGAAATCTAACATCGACCGGTGCAGCTGCTCCCCATGCAGATCCCGACTTCGTCGACACCGATTATCCATTATTCCGTTTAGCCGATGTTTACTTGATGTATGCAGAAGCAGTAATAAGAGGAGGAACAGGTGGCAGTACAGCCTCCGCACTCGATTATGTAAATGCAATCAGAACCAGAGCTTATGGCGGCACAACCGGCAATATTTCAAGTGCAGATCTCACCCTTGATTTCATTTTGGATGAACGTGGACGCGAGCTATATTGGGAAGGCTACAGAAGAACTGACCTTATCAGATTCGATAAATTCACAACCGCTTCCTATCTATGGCCATGGAAAGGAAATGTCGCAGCCGGTACAGCTACTCAAAGCTACCGAAACCTTTTTCCAATACCATCTGCCGACATGGGAGCTAATCCTACGCTAAAACAAAATCTTGGTTACAATTAATATTTAGAGATATGAAAAAAATTGCAATATTTTTAATAGCAATACTTGGCATTGCGTTTATAACTTCGTGTAAAAAAGATGAAGTTAAAGCATATCTGAGTACCAGTACCACGATTCCGATAATCACTGATGGCCTCAGCAACAACTCCACTGTTGTCCTTAATAAAGCCAATAAAGATGCCATGATCAATGTCGTTTGGACGGCTGCAAAATATGGATTCAACGCATCCGTTACCTATACTTTGCAAATGGATAAAAAAGGCAACAACTTTGCTTCTGCTGTCAATCTGGGTTCGCCTTCAAGTACTGTTTTATCAAGAACCTATACTTTTTCAATGCTAACCAACGACCTCAACAATAAATTATTAACATTTCAAGCCGATCCTGAAAACCCGGTAGCTATCGACGTTGAATTCAGGATTAAAGCCTTCATTAATGATAATGTTGATCTTATTTATTCTCCGGTTGTCAGCGCTTCATACACACCGTATTATATTCCTATCATTTATGCTAAGATATATGTTCCCGGTGGATACCAAAGTGCCAGTGGTTATACAAGCGACTGGTCTCCCGACAAAGCTCCTTTTCTTGCATCATTAAAAAGTGATGGAAAATATGAAGGATATGTAAACTTTGCAACTACCGGCGAATACAAAATCACTATGTTTCCGGCCTGGGTTGACGGATCTAATTATGGTGCCGGCACCACTGCAGGTTCGTTAAGCACTACAGGTGGAAATCTTGTAATACCTGCTATAGGATATTATAAAATAAATGTAAACACTAATGAATCAAGCATATCTCTATTAAAAACTACTTGGGGAGTTATTGGTAGCGCCACCGCAAATGGCTGGAATGGTGATCAGAATATGACCTACGACCCGACAACTAAACTTTGGACAATAACTACCGACCTTACGGCTGGCGAGATAAAGTTCAGAGCTAATGGTGCATGGGATTTAAATTATGGCCTCGGAGCTTCAGCTGGAAAACTCGAAGCGGGTAGTTCCAGCAATATCCCGGTTACTGTTGCAGGGAATTACACAATCACTTTAGATTTTAGTGCCCCCCCTATTTACAGATATAAATTAGTTAAAAATTAATCAGCTTGTTGTTTGAGATAGTGGAAGGTCGCCCTTCCACTATCTTTTTTTTATTACCCTTCTTTTTTAAACCTGCGTTTCATTTATCCCAATTTACATGAAGAAATTCTTACTCATAATCTTTTCTCTTTTTCAGGTCTTTACCGTATTTTCACAAGTTACAACGGTACCTGCCCTACCCACAGAAAGTGATGAGGTAACGGTAACTTTTGATGCGGCAGCAGGAGATATGGGGCTCAAAGGTTACACAGGTACCGATGTTTATGCGCATACAGGTGTTGTCACTGATAAAAGTGCAGGCCTATGGGCTTATGTCATTTCACCTTGGGGTACAGACATCCCCAAAGCTAAATTAACATCAATAGGTGGTGATAAATGGCAATTTAAAATAGCACCAGGTATCCGTTCATTTTATGGCGTTCCTATCGGAGAAAAGATCCTTAAACTCGCGTTTGTATTTCGAAACAGTGGCGGAACCCAAATAGGTCGCGCTACCGGTGGCACTGATATCTTTTACACCGTTTACGATGCAGGATTATCCATGTCGATAGCCCAACCGCTAAAAGGAAGCATCTTTTCGGGTGGAACAACTATTCCCATTCAAGTAAATGCATCTAACGCTTCCAAATTAAGAATTTATCTGGATGGGACTAAAATAGACAGTACATCCGGTACCAGTTATACCCATTCATTGACCGGCATAGCACAAGGTAATCACACCTTAAAAGCCATCGCACTTTCCACTTCCGGAGCATCTGTCTCCGATTCATCCCAGTTTTTAGTAGCCCGGACTCCTACCACAGCATCACTGCCAACAGGTATACGCCCGGGAATAAACTATACAGGGGATAACTCAGTCTGTCTGGTGCTATATGCGCCTTTTAAACAAAACGCTTACGTGCTGGGCGATTTTAACAATTGGCTTCCCGATGCCAATTACCAAATGAACGTCACGCCCGACGGAAAGACATACTGGCTGAACATAAACAATCTGACCAAAGGAACCGAATATGGATTTCAGTATCTGGTCGACGGAACCATCCGTATTCCTGATCCTTATACCGAAAAGGTACTCGACCCTACCTATGATTCATCTATTCCGGCAGCAACTTATCCAAATTTAAAGTCCTACCCTAACGGAAAAACTACCGGATTAGTTTCAATATTGCAAACAGGCCAAACACCTTACAATTGGCAGATTGCCAACTTTACCCCACCGGCAATTAATAACCTGGTTATCTACGAACTTTTGGTTCGCGATTTCACCGGCGCCCATAATTACCAGGGAATTATTGACAAGCTGACGTATCTCAAAGATCTTGGAATAAATGCTTTAGAACTCATGCCGATAAATGAATTCGACGGCAACTTAAGCTGGGGGTACAATCCTACCCTTTACTTTGCGCCCGATAAATACTACGGTCCGAAGAATGATTTGAAATCATTAATCGACGAATGTCATAAAAAAGGAATTGCAGTTATTTTGGATGAAGTATTAAACCACTCCAATAATAATTCACCATTCGCTCAGTTATACTGGGATGCAACCAATTCAAGGCCGGCAGCCAATAATCCATGGTATAATGTAACTTCGCCCAATACAACTTATATCTATGGCAACGACTTTAATCACGAAAGCCCTGACACAAAAGCATTGGTAGATAGTGTGGGTTCTTTTTGGATGAAAGAATACCATGTTGACGGATTCCGGTTCGACTTCACCAAAGGTTTCACCAATACTTCCGGAGAGGGCACTCCATATGATGCATCCCGTATTGCTATTTTGAAAAGAATGGGATCTCAAATCTGGTTAAGGAAATCTAATGCTTATGTAATTCTTGAACATTTCTGTGCTAATACCGAAGAGACAGAACTAAGCAATACCGGATTTATGATCTGGGGCAATATCAATAACAGCTATTGCGAGGCTTCTATGGGCTATAATATATCGAGTAAGTCCGATTTATCATGGGGCAACTATAAGGCCCGTGGATGGACTAATTCAACGCTTGTAAGCTATATGGAGAGCCATGATGAAGAACGTCAAGTATACAAAGACATCACTTACGGAAATGCACTGGGATCTTATGATACCAAGATATTGGTAACGGCTCTGAAGCGTGCAGCTTTATGTGCCAACTTATTCTTCACCATACCCGGCCCCAAGATGATCTGGCAGTTTGGAGAATTAGGATACGACTATTCCATCAATACCTGTAGCGATCTATCGATTAGCAGTAATTGCAGAACCGATACCAAGCCTATTAAATGGGATTACTTTACGGATCCTAACCGGTTGGCGCTTTACAACACCTACAGTCAGCTCATCAAATTAAAACAAAACTATCCGGTCTTTGCAACAACCGACTTCACAACCGATTTAACCGGCGCCCAGAAAAGCATCATCTTACGAAAAGATGCTAGTTATGCTATTGCTATAGGAAATTTCGATGTGGCAAGTGCAAGTTATTCCGTCACCTTTCCTTCAACCGGAACTTATTACGAATACTTCACACAGCAAACATTGAACGTATCGTCAACCACACAAACCTTTAATCTACAACCCGGCGAATACCGTCTCTATACCAACTTCACAACTACCGGAATAGAGGATAACCCGGCAGCACCAGCCAATGCGTTTAATCTATCTATTTATCCTAATCCATCCAATGGCGACACCTCTCTCGAACTCTCCAGCACAAAGAGCGGAAGCACCGCCGTAGATATCTATGCGATGACCGGACAAAAAGTAGCAGCCTCAATCCTTTCTTTACAAGCAAATGCTATAACAAAGACCGACCTGAAAAGTATTGGTCTTACGAATCCTAATCCCGGCGTATATTTGGTAAGAATTCAACAGGGCGAAAAAATAATGAGTCAACGGTTAATTATAAAATAATCATAAGTTATTCCAAAAATGTACTGATGAAAAGGTCAGCAACAACAAATGATTTTTAAGTAAAAAACAAATGAAAAAATTAGTTCCATTTTTTATTCTTTTCCTTCTCTGCTCCATAATAAAAACAGAAGCGCAAAAGGAGACCCCGTTTAATCAACCTCCCGCATGGTCCAAAAACGTGATCTGGTATCAAATTTTTGTAGAGCGATTCAATAACGGAGATAAGAAAAACGACCCCACCCCTCTCAATATGCAATCCGCCAGCTCGGATCCGACACCCAAAGGCTGGACTGTCACCCCATGGACATGGGACTGGTATTCGCAAGAACCCTGGGCAAAAGAGAGTGGCAAATCTTTCGATGCAACGCTTCAATTCCGCCGGTATGGAGGCGATCTCCAGGGCGTTCTCAACAAACTGGGTTATCTGCAGCAATTAGGCATCACAGCCCTATACATCAACCCCATCAACGACGCTCCGTCATTGCACAAATATGATGCCCGCAACTACCACCACGTGGATGTCAACTTCGGGCCCGATCCTGAAGGTGATAACAAGATCATGGCATCAGAAGATCCGGGGGATTCTTCAACATGGAAATGGACCTCCGCCGACAAGCTATTCCTGCAATTGATCAAAGAAGCGCACAAACGTGGAATGAAAGTAGTGCTCGACTATTCATGGAATCATACCGGGGTTGAGTTTTGGGCATTTCAGGATGTAGTTAAGAATCAGGAAAAGTCAAAATATAAAGATTGGTACAACATCCTCTCGTTCGACAATCCCAATACGCCCGAAAATGAATTCAAGTATGCCGGTTGGTTAAACATACAAAGCCTTCCCGAGATAAAGAAAATCGATATCACCACCCAAAGAGTAGCCGGATTACCCTACGAAGGCAACATGTCGAATGGCGCCAAACAGCATATCTTTGCCGTCACAAAGAGATGGCTGGCACCCGATGGCAAGTCGGCTGATGGCGTTGATGGATACCGATTGGATGTAGCCGATCAGATCCCGATGGGATTTTGGAGAGACTATCGTAAATATGTAAAATCCGTAAAATCAGACGCCTATTTAGTCGGTGAGATATGGTGGGAACAATGGCCCGATAAGTTAATGAACCCCGTTCCCTATTTGAGTGGCGATGTATTCGATGCCGTGATGTTCTACCAAGCCTATCGCCCTGCACGAAGCTTCTTTGCAAAAAACAACTTCGATCTGGATGCCAAACAATTCAAGGATAGTCTGGAATTTCAATGGGACCGTCTGCAAGAGCCTTTCCGTTATTCCGAGATGAATGTCAACGCCACTCATGACTCACCGCGACTGCTCACCTGTTTCGAAAACCCCGGGAAATATAAATACCATGCAAAACCTAACGATGACCCGAATTACATTTCCGGTAAACCGTCCGACGATACCTACAAACGGGTAAAGCTTTACCTCATTCATCAATTCACCAGCATAGGTTCACCCAGTATATGGAATGGAGACGAGATGGGAATGTGGGGATGTGATGATCCGGACTGCCGAAAGCCTTTATGGTGGAAAGAGCTCACGTTTGATAAAGAGACACGTACCAATTTTCAGAACGTAGAAAAGCAGTACGATAATGTTGGCTTCAACCAACAGCATTATGATTTTTACAAGAAGATCATTCAAATCCGTAAGGCGAATCCAGTACTGGCACTCGGTAAATTGGAATTTCTAAAAGCCGAAGGGAAGACATTAGTGTACAAAAGATATGATGACAAGGATCAAATCATAGTCCTCTTCAATCTTGAGAAAGTAGCTGAAAAACTAGCCCTTCCAACAACCGGAACCTATATCAATCTGCTCGACAACACAAAACTAACAGGAAAGGACATTACCCTGAAACCCATGACAGCCGCCATATTGAAAAAAATAAAATAAGCAATCGGTTCTTCCTATACTTTATGAACCTTGAAATTCAGAAAAAACAATATCTTTCTTTCTGGATGCAGGCGTTACAATTAATTTTTCAATTTTACCACTCTTGTAACTGCACTCAACGGTAGTATTGTAAGGAGTCATAAGTTTAAAATCCACATCCCATTCTTTAGGCCATGCAGGCAACAAACGTATTTTCGAATCATCACATTGCAATAGCATGACTTGAATTGTTTTTAATAGAACGCCTCCATGATCCTGATCCGGAGTCCAGTCATAATTAGGTCCCCAGAAAGCTGGAAATCGTTGAGCTTTATCCCATATTTTAGCTCTTTCAACTATTCCTGCTTTTGCATCTTTTGTCAAGCCTAATAAAGCTGCAAATATATCATCCTGTCGCCAGCCGAAATAACCTTTGGGGTTTCTGTAATTAAAAGCATTTATTGCTAAATCAATGTCCGGTTTTCCAACTCCATATAGTTTGAACGGGAATATTGCATACAACTCCGGATTTTCGACATTATTGTGTAAGTCAAATTTCTGAGCCGGAGCAAGCATTTCTTTATTTTCAAATTTTCTTGAAGGGACGGGCGGTAAAATCTTTTCCATTTTATCGATTAGATTTCTAATACTCATAGACAATAAATCCTGAGGCATTCCTTTTATTTTCGATACAAGATAATGCATTCCTGCAACTTCGGGCAAAGCATTCGTACATTTCCACCACGTTTCAAGCGCTTGTGAGGGTTCAAATCTCAAATGTCCTGTTTCATCGGTTTTATAATGCTGTTCAAAAAACAGCATTACTTGTTCGACAAGAGGAAGGAATGTTTCTTTTGCAAATTTTTTATCCTGTGTGTATAAATAATAATCATACATCATGCTTGCGAGTTCCGGACCGCAAACCCATTCATACTTATGATAGCCACTTGCTTGAATTCGGTCAGTCATTTCATTTATACTTTTATCGCCCCATGATTCAGTAAATACAGTCCCCCAGAAATAAGTACATTCGGGGAAATAGGCTCCGGCATGTTCAAAAGCCATTTTAGTCCTGTATTTAGCTAATGGCAATTCAGCGAAATACATTTTGAACAAAGGCTGCATCATTTCATAATCCCCGCTTGCAGGCATTGATAAATAAGGTAGTCGCGTGTTTTGCCACCAGTAACCAGTTCCCCACCGACGATAATCTCCGAAGCCTTCCTCTCCTTTATAATCGACAGTAAATATTGAGCCATTAAATTTAATTGGAAAGTTTCCTCTTCCGGCGCAAGCATTAATGAAACGTTGTAATGCATAACCTCGTGTCAAAACGTTGCTCTGTTCCTCATTTCCAAGTAGCGTTCTAACAGTATCATTACATGATATGTTAATCCAGCTTCTGTTCCAGAATTTATGCCACCATTCCTTATGTTGCTTAAAGGATTCGTCTTTTATCGAATTCTTCTTTTCAGATATTTTATTAATCGATGCGAACCATCGTTCTGGATTTGATGGTTGCTGGGTTAAAACAGAAATTAATAGGTTTCGGTTCTTACCCATATTACTGTATAAAGTTTTATTATTCTTTCTCTCAAAATTATCCCCCTTCATTGTCGCTCCAAATATCCTGTATTTTAATGGATTCATGATTTCTGAACCATCAAGGCCTTGTGCGATTAGGTTAGTTCTGAATCCCTGAACCTCCGGGTTTAAATGATACCAAGCTATTTCATCCCGAACATTCATTATTACATCAGGTTGAGTAATAGTTTGTCCATAAATCTTGGGATAATAATTTAAATCGCTGACTTCCATTTTCTTTATGGTATCGGCTTTTGTTCGCCATACCTCCGTGCTTGCTGTAACTATAGTTTTCTCAGGAACAATAGCATCAAAATGAATAACCGGATTATTTGCATCAACCCAAACCTTAAATTTTACTGCATCTGCCTTTTTACCCGCTGATATTTCTATACTTCCATCAAAAAGATTTAACGTCTGAATAAAAGATGATTTATCTTGAAATGGATTAGGAGAAATATTTATTTTAACCTGTCCAATCTTTAACAATCTCCCGTTTTCTTCCCACGCATCGGTTTTGCTTATATAGAAACATATATTTCCATTTTCCTCCGCCCATAAATTTATCCCAATATCTCCATTGCCTAAAGGCATAGAACCTTTTGAATTGTTGCTTGGTGAATTCCAAATTACATTATTACCCTTGGGATTATACGCTTTTACCTGAAAGGAAAGACAAATGAGTAATATCAAAAATTTTGCTTTCATAGAACAATGATTTTATTTCCCTTAAACATTTTAATAAGCAAATTTATCATAATTGAGGGATAGTTATAACTTTAATTATAAAATGAGAGTCATATGACATGGTCCTTTTATTGGAGGTAATGTTTATTAATCATTCCTTCGGTGGATTCTGATAAAGGATAATACAGCTTTATGACATCAACATGTATTAAGAGATTGTCAAGATCGACATATTCTCATCTAAATGGAACAATTTTGTTTGGAGCTTAAGCCAAAACATTCACGATATTTTGTCAAAAGGGTTATTATTTTATCAAAAAGCACTATTATTGTACCTTCAAATTTAATCTCTGTAAGTAAGATTGTATAAAATCCATCCGTCATAGATTAGCTACTATCCATTCTGAAATCCATAAATAAATCCCTGTTTTTTTAATAAATCTTATCAAAAGAATGACTAAAAAGCCGGATCTACTATATGAAAAGGTATTACTCGAAAAAGTGAGAGAAAGCGATCAGTCGTCATTTTCATTCATTTTTACAGTTTATTATAGTGATCTGGTTCAGTTTGCAGGAACTTTTATTCGCGACTTAGACACCTGTGAGGAAATCGTTCAGGATGCATTTGTATATTTTTGGGAAAGTCGGCAGTCATTGATCATCCAAACATCATTGAAATCATATCTACTAAAGATGATTCAAAATCGATGCATCGACTGGTTGCGCCATTTAAAAATACGTGAACAATATAATACTTATGCTGACCATCAGTTTCGTTTAATGGAAAACAATACTGAGAATTATATTTTTTTCAGTGAACTGAAAGCCAACCTCGAAGAAGCGCTCCACCTATTACCTCCTGAAATAGCCTTGGCTTTTCGCATGAACAGGCAAGAGGGATTAACGCAGAATGAAATTGCAGCACGTCAGAATGTATCTGTACGAACCATAGAAGTGCGAATAAGTAAAGCACTAACTTTATTACGAGAGCAGCTTAAAGATTATCTAATAACCATACTTGTTTTTTTGCATTGTTTTTTACGCTAAGGTAAACCAACCTCTTAGAAACGCAGACTTCAACAAAATTTATATCTATCACAATATCTTTAACTTAGTAATCTAAGTTAAAAATATATTTCTAATAATTTAAAAAAAACATCTTTTTGATGTGGGTTTTCATTTTTAAATCGTCATTGCCATGAAACAGGACAATATGAGCACATTAGAACATGATCAAATCAATACCCAAATTGTAAATTATCTTTCAGGACAGGCTTCTGAAGAGGAGATTTCTCAATTGGAGTACTGGATTAAATCTTCAACACAAAACCATGATTATTACCTACAAGTTAAGAATGTATGGGAAGTATATGGTAAGCCTTTCAATCCATCTGACATTTCAACAAAAGAGGCGCTTGAAAAAGTATTACAATTAACCGATATAAAAGTTCAAAGGCCGGGGTTTTGGTTCTATTTGCAACGTGTAGCCGCTATTCTTTTCATCCCAATAATGTTGGGCAGTTTTCTTTGGGGAAGATTCTCACATATTAGTAAAACAGCTGTCGCTGATCAAGAAGTATACAATGAAGTATTTGCAGCTTATGGCACACGTTCTACATTATTACTGGCTGACGGCTCTAAGGTATGGCTTAATTCAGGAAGCAGTCTATCTTATCCCATAAAATTCAAAGATGAGAAACGTATTGTAAAATTAAAAGGAGAAGCTTATTTTGAAGTTCATGCAGATGTCTCACGTCCATTTATCGTACAAGCCCAATCAATCAATGTAATAGCTACAGGTACCAAGTTTAATGTACAGGCATTTTCAGGTAGAAATGAAACACAAATCTCACTGATAAAAGGCAAAGTATTAGTAAATAAGCAGAATGGAGAAAATAATTCTTCAACTATTGCAGAATTAAAACCTAACCAGCATTTAGTCTACAATACAACATCAGGTAAAAAAGAGCTAAAAGATGAAAATGTTTACAGATATGTGGCGTGGAAAGATGGAAAACTGATTTTCCGTGGTGAACCATTAAGCGAAATTCTAAAAAAAATAAGCCAAATTTATAATGTTGAAATTGAGACACATGGAAAAAGTTTGCAGGATTTCAAATATAGGGCTACATTTCAAGATGAATCACTAGATGATATACTAAAGCTTTTAAAAATATCAGCGCCCATTGATTATAAAGAAGTAAAACGAAATCCTTTACCTGACGGTTCTTTTCCCAGAAAGAAAATAATTATTTTTTCAAAATAAAAAAGCAACGAGATAAATAACACAAAACATAAATGCCTATGGTTTGACGAAGGACATCTGAAATGATAAAAAAAGAAGGGAAAGTGTACCACCACCTTCCCCTCAAATTAGAGGTTAACAAAAATCTCTTACGTGTATAACAGAATTTTTATTTATTCACCTACTAACAATGCAAAAATATGGAAATTTTTTCTATTAACATTTGGTTTACACAACCGAATAAAAATTATTACAAATTTCTTCTACCCATGAAAATCGCAATTTTGTTGTTACTAACTTGCGGACTGAATGTATTTGCGAATAACACCTATTCACAAACGGCCAAAGTAACACTCAATCTAAAGAATGCAAGAATAGAAGAAGTATTAAACGCAATCGAAAGCGAAAGTGAATATTACTTTCTCCTAAATCAGAAACAGGTTGATATCAATCGCCGTGTTAATGTGAATATGAAAAACACTTCGATCAAAGAAGTTCTGTCTAGCATTTTCAAAAATGAAGACATCAGTTATGTAGTGTATGATCGTCAAATTATTCTCACACCCAAGGAGAAAACTTTTGCAAAAGAAATACAGCAGAAAAAAATATCCGGTACTGTTATTGATGCTACTACCGGTGAATCATTGCCTGGCGTAAGCGTATTTATAGAGGGTACAAAAAAAGGTACAATAACCGGATCTAACGGAAAATTCACACTCGACTTCCCTGAGACAAAAGCAGTGTTGGTTTTTTCATTTATTGGTTACGAGACTCAAAAGATTCCAATTTTAGGGGAATCAACCATTACGGTACAATTAAAGACCGATGTTAAAAAATTAGAAGAAGTAGTGGTGGTTGGATATGGTACTCAAAAGAAGGGAAACCTTACGGGTTCGGTTTCTTCTATTAGATCTGACGAACTTGCAAAAGCGCCTATAGCTAGTGCCACTAACACATTAGCAGGCCGTTTACCGGGCCTAATCTCTTTGCAATCAAGCGGACAACCAGGTTCTGATGCGGCATCTCTAAGCATCCGAGGTTTTGGAAGTGCTCTTGTTATTGTTGATGGAATCGAATCCAACTTTAACAATATTGATCCCAATCAGATTGAATCAGTGAGTATTTTGAAAGATGGTTCTGCATCAATTTATGGAGCACGTGCCGGAAACGGTGTAATCCTCGTAACGACGAAACGCGGTATTGATCAAAAACCTATCGTTACGCTTAATTCTTCCTACACACTTCAAGGGATTACAGCAATGTCCCAACCGACCAGTTCCGGTCAATATGCTGAACTACAAAATGAAAAATTCACAAATCAGGGACTAACTGCTCCATTTTCTGATGAACAAATCAAAAAGTATTACAGCGGTACAGATCCCCAATATCCCAATACCAATTGGTTTAAAGAAACTATTAGAAATTGGGCACCCCAACAACAACATAATTTATCGGTACGGGGAGGAAGCGATAAAATTAAATATTATGGATTCTTCGGTTACCTTGATCAGGAATCTATGTGGAAATCCAACGGAGGTAATTATAAAAGATACAATCTTCAATCAAATATTGATGCAAAAATTACCGATAACTTATCCATTCAATTAGACTTGTCCTCAGTGGTAGAAAATAAAAAATTCCCAGTCCGTTCTCAGGGTGCGGGTATTAATACCTTATGGCAGGATTTATGGAACTCATTACCAATTTATCCTGCCACATTACCCGATCCGACCAAAAACGCCTATGCAAATGGACAAGGGGTAGGAAGTATTAAATTGGATTCAGACTATGGCATTGCAGGTTATGATCAGAATAATAATCAAAATTTAAAGGGTACGTTTATTGTAAATTATAAAATCAAACCTATACAGGGGCTGAGTGCAAAAGCTTTTTTTAATTATGAGCAAAACTATCAGGATGATAAGAACTTTTCTAAACCGTATGATTTTTATACTTATGATTATACAAGCAAAACATACTCACTAGCGGGATCAGCAGGCAGCCAGGCTAAGCTTACTCTTCAAGATAATAAATATAGGAATTTGACAGGTCAGTTATCCTTAAACTATGATCATACTTTTGGAAGCGATCATCATGTTACCGCTTTAGCACTTTATGAAGTTATTGATTACAGTACCAATTATATTCTGGCAGGAAGAGATAATTTTTTAACACCTGCTATTGAACAGTTGTTTGCAGGTGCCGTTCAAACGAGTCAAGCTACAGGCTCCGCTACAGAAATGGGACGCGCGAGTTTTGTTGGCAGATTGAATTATTCATATAAAGATAAATATCTGCTAGAAACCACACTTAGAGCCGATGCTTCGGCAAAATTTCAATCCACTAAACGATGGGGATATTTTCCAAGCGCTTCTCTTGGTTGGAGATTAAACAAGGAAAGTTTTATGAATGATATTACTGCCATTGATGAACTAAAAATTAGAGGAAGTTATGGTAGTTCCGGATTAGATAATGTAGGTAATTTTCAATATTTAACGGGTTATCAATATGATGGACAATGGCTGATTGGATCTGGTACACAGTTAGGCTTAGTGTCTACCGGACTTGCCAATCCTAATATGACTTGGGAAACAATAAAAATTTACAATCTGGGAGCCAATTTTTCTTTATGGAAAAGAAAATTATTTGGCGAAGCCGATGTTTTTTACCGGGAACTCTCCGGCATCCCTGCCACAAGAATCCTTAGTTTGCCAAATACCTTTGGGGCAAGTTTACCCCAAGAGAACCTTAACAGTCAGAATACTCGTGGATTTGAATTAAGTCTTGGTACTAGTGGAACAATAAATGATTTTAGTTATCAAGTTAGCGGAAACCTATCATGGTCAAGATCGAAATGGGATCATTACGAGGAACAAAATTATACTGATCCTGATCAAATTAGAATTCTACAATTATCTGGTAAATGGACCGATATTCAATATGGGTACAAGTCAGATGGATTATTCACCAGTCAGGCAGAAATTTCAAATTTGAAATTTACATACCCGGCAGGGAATTCCTCCTTACGTCCGGGTGATATCAAGTATGTTGATGTAAATAATGATGGAAAACTGGACTGGAAAGACCAAATAAATATCGGGAAAGGAACAGTGCCACATTATATGGTCGGTGCAACTATTAATTTGAAATATAAGAATTTTGATCTTTCTTCATTATTCCAAGGTGCATTTGGCTACTATAATTATATAGTACTTCAACATGGAGGTATTAATTATTCTGAAGTATTATACAACCTTAGATGGTCAGAAAAGAATAATTCTGCAAATGCTTTTGTCCCAAGATTGGGAGGTTCATCTACAAACGATTATATTTCAGACCATTTTTATAAAAAGGCTGGTTACCTAAGGTTAAAAGTACTATCGATTGGCTATAATGTACCAAAGGACATAATCGCAAAGTACAAATTGCAAGAATTACGCATTTATTTTGCTGGGACAAATCTGTTGACTTATAACAAATTAAAAGACTACGATGTTGACCCGGAAGCTCCATCGGGTAACGCTGCCTATTACTATCCTCAGCAAAAAACGATCACTTTCGGTGTCAATGTGTCATTTTAATTATTTTTAAATCAGAAATTATGAAAAAGATATTATTAATATTTCTATTTAGCTTTACCTTGCTGGCTTCCTGTAATAAAGAGGTCTTAGACAAGCAACCCCTTGACATCATTTCAGATGCTAATGTTTGGGGTGATAAAGCACTTGTGAATGCATACCTTACCCACATCTATTATGAAATGTATTTTTTAGCAAATGAATCTGGTGGGGCAGGCTGGAGTGGAGATGGTTTTTGTGCAGAGTTTGAAATAAATGAAGTTTCTGACGAGTGTTTTCCTCAATGGAGAGATTGGAATCCAAGTACCGCCTTCAGATATAAATATGGGAACCTAACGATAAACGGCGGGTTATTGGAATATTGGGGTTACAATACAATTCGTTCCATAAATGAATTCATTGAACGTGTACCAAGCTCCCCTTTTTCGACTGAAGAAATAAAAGCGAAAGTTGCTGAAGCACGTTTTTTAAGAGCTATGTGTTATTTTGCAATGGTAAAACGTTATGGTGGGGTGCCTTTAATTACAAAAGTTCAAAATGCAACTGATCCTCAAGCAGAGCTTTATCCTCCAAGGGATAAAGAAGAGAAGGTTTATGATTTTATCCTTTCTGAAATAGATGCGATTGCAAATGACCTTCCTGAAACAGTTACTGCTGATAATTTAGGTCGGGCATCAAAATATGCAGCTTTGGCCTTGAAAAGTCGTGCAGCATTATATGCCGGAAGTATAGCACAATTTGGTACCGTTCAATTGGATGGAATAGTCGGAATACCTGCTGCCAAGGCTAATACCTATTATCAGGCAGCTTACGATGCTTCAAATTTAATTATGACAAGTGGTAAATATGCACTTTATAATGCTGACGCCGATAAGGCTATGAATTTTAGAAATATTTTTCTGGTCAAGAACAATAGTGAAGCCATTTTTGTAAAGCGTCACGATAATGTTAATAATTTTACAGGTGGAAATGGGTGGAGTATAGACTTCTTTAATTGTCCACGTCCACAAGCATGGAGTCGTGGCCTTTACGATCAAGCATATTTGGAATTAGCTGAAGCCTTCGAGCATGTCGACGGTACTCCCGGAACACTCAACAGAACTGCAATTCAACAGGGCTTATGGACAACTGAAGAACTATGGGCGAACAAAGATCCTCGTTTCTTCGGTACCTTTTATACTCAAAACACTGCATGGAAAGGCAAAAAACTTGACTTTCACAGGGGAATTCGTTTGGCTGATGGTACAATCCAAACTGATGGATCTGCTAATGGCATACTCGCTAATGGCGATCAGGATTATGAAGGCACGGGTATTGGTATTATAAAATATTTGGATGAAAGCCACGATAACATGGCTGGTGCAAATAGCGGATGGCCAACATCATCACAAGATTGGCAGATTTTCAGATATGCCGAAGTATTGTTGAATTATGCTGAAGCTGCATTTGAACTTGGCAAATCCAATGATGCTTTAAAGGCAATTAATCAAATCAGAGAAAGAGCAGGAATTGCAACATTAACATCAATTTCCCGCGATAAAATCCGCCATGAACGTCGGGTTGAACTGGCTTTTGAAGGTCATCGCTATTGGGACTTAAGAAGATGGCGGACTGCTGTTACTGATTTGTCAAAACCATTGTCTGGTATACGTTACATCCTTGATGTTCAAACTGGAAAATATCAATTAAAGGTGATTGATAATGTTGATGGCACATCAAATGTGCCTCAATTCCGTCAAGAAAATTATTATTTTCCAATCACAATTTCAAGAACCAGTAATAATCCAAAATTGGTTGAGAATCCTGGATATAATTAGGCCTTATTTATTTGTGAAAAACATATAATTAAAAATGTTCCCGTTCTGATTTGATTTGGAACGGGGACATTTAACCAACCATAGAATTGACGTCCCATCGTTGCATAGGATTACCATCAGTAGTCAGTTACAAAAACCGACTGGCAGTATTTTATGATGCACCCGGAGGTGAAAGTATTAGTCACATGCGTCGAAGTATTGGCTTGGCATGGCTTGAATTGCTGCTATCACCTCCAAAATAAATAATTGGAACAATGTCAAATTAACCTCCATGTTCAGGGTCTAAATTAATTTTAATCAAACATCATGAAAATCAGAATACTTATTACAATTTTATATGCATCATTTTTTGCATTGCTGTTTACAGGCAATCTTGTTGCACAGACAAAGGATAAGCAACAAAGCCAGAAACAGTACGATGTCGCAGCATTTTTTTATCCTGCCTATGCCTCGGATGATTCTCGTCTTCGTACATTCTGGCCCAAGGGAATCGGCGAGTGGGAAACTGTAGAAAACATGCAGACCCGATATCCGGGTCATGCCTGGAACAGAAAATCGATATGGGGCTGCATCAATGAGGCAGATCCTAATATCATGGAGATGGAGATAAATGTGGCAACGAAACACGGGGTCAATATTTTCATTTTCGACTGGTACTGGTTTGATCATCGTCCATTTATGGAAACCACTCTTGATAATGGGTTTCTAAAGGCATCTAATAATGACAAAATGAAGTTCTACCTCATGTGGGCAAACCATAATGTAGATAATACCTGGGATACGCGCATAAATAAATTAAGGGAACAAAATACAATATTTCAGGGAACCATTGACCGGGTTGAATTTGAAAAAATTTGTAAACGAACCATCGAAAAATATTTCAAACAACCTCAATATTACAAGATAAATGGGAAACCAGTGTATATGATTTACGATTTAAAAAATCTGATTGATGGACTTGGAGGTGTGGATCAAACCGTTGATGCGCTTAATTGGTTCAAGCAGGAAACAAAAAAAGCAGGGTTCCCCGGTTTAGATTTACAATTTGCTATGTGGTTACCAAATCTCAACTATAGTGGGATGGATGCCAATAAAACAACAAATCCTCAAAATGATTTTATCAATAAGCTTGGATTTACAAGCACAACTCATTATCAGTTTTGCCATTTTACTGATATGAACCGGGATTATCTGGATATTTTGAAGGATGTAAAGAAAGAGTGGAGTCGTATTGATTCGGTCTTTGATATTCCATACTATCCACATATTTCCATAGGATGGGATAATAGTCCGCGAATGGGAACCAGCGCAGTGACAAGAAATAACACTCCTGATAACTTTGAAACCGCGCTTAGAATGGCAAAAGATTATGTGGATGCACACCCCAAACAGGCCCCGCTGATTACCATAAACAGCTGGAACGAATGGACCGAAACAAGCTACTTAATGCCCGATAATGTGAATGGATATGGATACCTCGAGGCGGTTAAAAAAGTTTTCTTGAAATAGTCTCTAATGAAAAAAATATTTATTGCCTTATTGATCAGTATTTTATATTTCAATGCCACGATGGCTCAGGATAATTTGGCTCGGGGGTTCACACATCCGCCTAACTCGGCCCGACCGTGGATTTATGCCTTTATCGTGGATGGCAATCTCACAAAAGAAGGGATTACCTCGGATTTGGAGGCGCTGAAGCGTACTGGTATCGGAGGCTTACTGGTCTTTGATGCGACCCAGAATACCCCGGCTGGTCAGGCCAAATTCATGAGTCCGTTGTGGCTGGAGCTCTACAAACATCTCGTGGCCGAAGCCAAACGGTTTGGCTTGGAGGTCAGCCTGAATAATGATGCTGGCTGGGCAGGCAGCGGGGGGCCATGGAATACACCTGAAAATTCCTGTCAGCGGGTGGTCTGGACAACCACACAGGTCACCGGTCCGGCAACGATTGATGAGGTCATTCCCCAGCCCGAAACAAAATTGGATTACTACCGCGACATTGCCATGCTGGCTTTCCCTATCCCTAAGGGGGATGAGAAGGGCGAGGGCTACCGCATTAAACATTTTGGATCCACCAAGAGTTACGGAGGAAAGGAAGACTGGGCAGGTAGGGTAGGAATCCCGCGACGAGTAATGACCAACCCAAACTGGCCTGTGATTTCGCCCGATTCGTGCGTGACCCGGAGCCAAATTCTGGATCTGAAGGGTCAGCTTGATGTGAATGGTCATTTGCGATGGGATGTGCCCGCCGGCAACTGGACTATCATGCGGATCGGTCACACGCCAACAGGCATTATGAATAGCCCAGCTACTTCCGGCGGTGAAGGTTTGGAATGTGATAAATTTAGCCAAACTGCTATAGATGCACATTTCGATGGATTTCTTAAAAAGGTAATCAAAGTGGTGGGGCCGGAAGTCGGAAAGACTTGGGGCACCATACATATAGATAGTTGGGAAGCAGGTACGCAGAATTGGACTCCGTTGCTACGTCAGGAATTTCGTAAACGGTGTAATTATGACCTATTACCGTTTCTGCCCGTGCTCAGCGGACGCGTGGTTGACAACCTCGAAGTCCCGGAACGTTTTCTGTGGGATTTTCGTGAGGTCATAGCCCAGTTGATGCAAAAGAACTATGCAGGACGCCTGCACGAACTGGCTCACCAACATGGAATGAAGCTGAGCATCGAAGCCTATAATGGTCAGTGCGACGAATATCGTTACGCTGGTCAGGCGGATATCCCCATGGGCGAGTTTTGGATTAAATTTCCTGGGTTCGGACCCGAGTGGGTTCCGCGCATGGCTTCGGCAGCTCACACCTACGGCAAGCCAATTGTCGCTGCTGAAGCTTTCACTTGCGGGAACGACAAATGGACGGAATATCCGGCAACGCTTAAAACTGCTGCTGACTGGGCGTTTTGCGAAGGTGTCAACCGCATGGTCTGTCACCGCTATGTAATGCAACCTTGGACCAACCGCTCGCCTGGTGTAGCTTTTGGTGTCATCGGTACGCATTTCGATCGCACGCAGACTTGGTGGGAGCAATCCCGTGCCTGGTGGAATTATCTATCACGCTGCCAGTTTCTTCTGCAGCAGGGCGTGTTCGTAGCTGATATTTGTTTCCTCGAACCGGAAGGCGCACCGGTGCAGATTGATTATCCCTTGCCAGTCTCGCAACGCGGCGGAGAGTGGCCCGATCGACCCGGCTATAACTTCGATGGCTGTTCTTCGGAGGTACTGTTCCAGCGCATGACCGTCAGGAACGGCCTACTGACCCTGCCGGAAGGTGGACAATATCGTTTGTTGGTGCTACCTTCCTACAATGTGGATGACCAGCCTGTTTCCATCTATGGAGGTTTCGATAAAGGTAATTTTACTGAAGGAGTTTTTGAAAGGTCCATCCCCAAGTTTGAGACCATGACTCCAGCAACGCTTCGCAGGATCAAGGAACTCGTGGAGGCAGGAGCCACGGTACTTGGAACACGACCGTTGAAATCGCCAAGTTTGATCGGTTATCCCGGATGTGATACTATAATTGAGCAACTTGCCGATGAACTCTGGGGCAAGGGATTGGGAACTTCAGGTTCCGGCGAACACATTGTTGGTAAGGGAAAAGTGATTTGGGGAAGTACACCGGAGAATGTACTTGCTGGTATGAATCTGGCTCCCGATTTCGCCACCGATATGGCGCTTAAAGGCAAAATACGTTTTACCCACCGCAGCATGACTGACGGAACAGAAGTGTACTTTGTCGCCAACAAACAGGATGTCAGTGTGTGCGGGGAATGCACGTTCCGCGTACAGGGCCTTCAGCCGGAATTATGGTGGCCTGAAACAGGACGAATTGAGCCGGTGACGAATTTCAGTGAAAATAATGGTTGCACACAAGTGCCGTTACGGTTGGAACAGTCCGAGTCAGTCTTTGTGGTTTTCAGGCACAAGGTGCAGGGATCACTTAAAGCAACGGGTTTCCAAAATTGGGATGAGTTTAAATCATTGCAGGAAATTTCCGGCGCATGGGAAGTGAGCTTCGATCCGAAGTGGGGTCCATTTGACACCGCTAAAGGCAGGCGCTCCGGTGATTTTACCTTTGACAAATTGGAAGACTGGTCGAAACAAACAGAAGTTGGCATTCGTTATTATTCAGGCACAGCCATTTACAGAAAAACATTTTCACTCGTCAATCCTCTACCTGCTCATCACCGCCTCTTTCTTGATCTTGGCAAAGTTGCCGTGATGGCTGAAGTGAGACTCAACGGCAAAGACCTTGGCATCCTCTGGAAAGCACCTTTTCGTGTTGACGTGACTGATGCCATAAAAACGGGCAAGAACTCACTTGAGATAAAAGTCGTCAATCTTTGGGTCAATCGCATGATCGGTGACGAGCAACTACCTGAAGACAGCGAGCGTAATCCTGACGGCTCCCTGAAATCATGGCCGGCATGGGTCACCGAAGGGAAGCCAAGTCCTACAGGACGATTCACGTTCACCAGTTGTCGTTTGTTGAAAAAAGATGATCAATTGGTAGAGTCAGGTTTGCTCGGCCCGGTGACGATCTTGGTTGCGGAACGAGTGAAAGTAAGAAAATCAGAACAATAAAATTAAGATATTCTTTCACTACTGGCTTTAGTAGACGAATTGACGTTACTCCAGGGAAAAGAAAAAAGTTATATTTACGAGGTTGATAAAACAATATTTTTATATTTTATGAAAAAGACACTTAAACTTTCGCTAAACATATTTACTAATTTAATTATCCTTTTAATTGCATTAAATACACAAGGACAAGAAAAGAAATTAAATTCAAACAAATATGATGTCGCTGCCTTCTATTGGCCTGCTTATCATCCGGATAGCCGATTTAAAGATATTGGTGTATTCCCTGATGGTAAAGGAGAATGGGAAGCAATTTATAAAGCTAAACCAAAATTTGTTGGGCATGAAGTTCCAAAGGTACCACTTTGGGGTTATGAAGATGAAACTGATCCTGTTGTTATGGGGAAAAAGATAAAAACAGCTGTGAAATATGGAGTAAACATCATGATTTTTGACTGGTATTGGTATGATAATAAGCCTTTTCTCGAAGATGCTTTGAATAAAGGCTTTCTGAAAGCCAAAAATACGACTGATATGAGGTTTTGCCTGATGTGGGCAAACCACGATCATAACTCATATTTGGACCCAGCTAATCCGGATAAAAGTAAAATCTATTGGTACGGTGGAGTTAGTCGGGAAATCTTCGAAGGAATGGTCGATCATATTATCAAAGATTATTTTAAAAAACCAAACTATTATAAAATCAATGGAGAACCAGTGTTCAGCATTTACGAACTTTCTACTTTTATCAAAGGCATAGGCGGTTCGGAAAAAGCAAAGGATGCACTGGATTACTTTCGTAAAAAGACCCTAGAAGCAGGTTTCCCAGGTTTACACTTACAGGCTATACTTTGGGGCAATATTCCAGCAACATTGAATGACGTACCAGGAGATAAAGTTGAAACACAAAACTCTACTCTTGAATATTTCGGGTTTAAAAGTATGACCAATTACCAGTGGTGTCATTTTGTTCGACCTAGTGGCGATTATATACCCTGGGGAGAAAAAGCCATGGAAAAATGGACCGAATGGGATACAACTTTTAAAATTCCATATTGCCCTCATGTCTCAATAGGTTGGGATAGTAACCCACGATTTCCTGTTCAAAAACAAGATTTGATTGTCAATAACAAACCCGAGTATTTTAAAATATTTCTCCAAAAAGCCAAGGAATATATTGACAAGCATCCCAATCAGCCTAAACTTATTACTATAAATGCATGGAACGAATGGGCCGAAGGCAGCTACCTTGAACCTGACAAGAAAAACGGATTTGGTTATCTCGAATCGGTTAGAGAGGTATTCTCAAAATAATCTACAATGATTTAATGCTTGAGTCCGCTCCGAAAAGTCAATTCTCCATAGTTATTACTTTGTAATCTACTGATATACCGTAGATGTTTTAGCCGAAATGGGTATGAAAAGGCTTTTCGGAGTGGACTCATACTTGAATAAATACTTCAATATGATTATTATAAAAAAAGTTGTTTAATTAACGATGCTATTCGTAATTCTACTAACAATTAGTAATCTGGAAGTTTCAGCCATAACAAAAAGCACGGTGAAGCAGCTCGTTTGTTTGTGAATACAAAACAAATCTGATAGGGATTGATGTCCAGAAACCACGTCTAAGCTGGAAAATAGCTTCTGACAAAGAAAACATGATCCTTACTTACATCCCCCTTTAGTATCTGTACATTCTCTGCATTACAGATTTGAACAACTATTGTCCCATATTGTGATTAAATTGTGGGGATAGTCTCAATCGTTAAAGGAACAATTCGCGCCCTAGCCTAAGTGTATGCCAATTTCAGCATAATTATTCTTTAACAACATTTACCGGTGCTCCATTCATAAATGCAATCAGATTCTCTACCGCTATTTTCATCAGCCTTATTCTCGATTCTTTTGGAGCCCAGGCAATATGAGGTGTGATGATGCAATTTTTCGCATTGAACAATGCATTATTCTTTTCTATCGGTTCTGAAGATACAACGTCAAGAGCCGCACCTGCAATCTTACCGCTATTTAGTGCAGCTACTAAATCTTCTTCCACGACTAATGGTCCTCTTGCTGTATTGATAATCATCACACCATCTTTCATCTGTGAAATCGTGTTTTTATTGATGATGCCTTTTGTAGTTTCGGTCAAAGGGCAATGTAGACTGATGACATCAGATTGGGCTAAAAGATCCCCTAGCGTTACATATCTGCAGGTTTCATCAGCCGATCCAACCTGTTTGCTTCTGGCATAAGCCAATACATTCATTCCAAATGCCTGTGCTATTTTAGCAGTAGCCTGACCGATTCGTCCAAATCCAATAATCCCCATTGTTTTTCCGGCAAGCTCAATCAACGGTGAGTTCCAGAAACAGAAGTCAGGACTTTTACTCCATTGTCCTTTCCATACAGCATCATTATGTTTTCCCACATGAAGGCACATTTCAAGTAGCAGTGCAAAGGTCATCTGCGCAACTGCCGGTGTGCTATATGCCGGGATATTGGTTACGGTTATGCCAGATGCTGTGGCTGCAACAACGTCAACCACATTGTAACCGGTAGCAAGTACCCCGATATATTTAACGGTAGGCACTTTTTCGAGTATCTCCTTGCTTAATGGCGTCTTATTTGTAAAAACAATTTCTGCCTGATCGATAGCATTAATTATAGCATCAGCTTCTTTAACCGTTCTGTCATAAACAGTCAAATCACCTATTTTTTTCAATTCATCCCAACTTAAATCACCCGGATTTAAAGTATATCCGTCAAGAACCACAATTTTCATTTTCTTACAATTCTCCTATTTCTTAAAAAGACTCACTATATGTTCAAGATTCAGGCACACGCTAATTCAATGGAGCAAGGGGTTTATCGCTCATTTCAAATACTATTTTCGCCCCGTTCCGAATATCTTTATGAGAGAACCATGGCTTGTTCCATTTCTTTCCATTAATGGTAACTGATTTAACATAAATATTGGACACCGATGCATTGGGTGCAGATATTGTGACCGTTTTCTGATTGCCTAATGTTAAGGTGACTTTAGTAAACAAAGGACCTGTCAGATAATAAATATCCTGACCGGCATTCGGGAAGAATCCCATAGCCGAAAACATATACCATGAACTCATAGCTCCACTGTCATCGTTGCCTGAATAGCCCTCTTCGTTGAACCTTTCTTTCATCAGCTTACGCACATAGTAACTGGCAAGATCTGACCGGTCTGCATAATGAAAAGCCTGAACAGCAAGGAATGCCGGTTCATTGCCGTAATCAATCAGCTTATTTTCAAAGCCATGTCGCAACTTTTCCGCAAATAGACGCTTACCACCTGATAGTTCAACCAGCTTATCGAATTGATGTGGCATAAAATAAGAATAGGTCCATGAGCTACCTTCATAAAAATAATCGTTCCACGATCCCGGATAGACTTTAGCATCAATCTCCACAAATTTACCATCTGATTTTTTAGGCATAATGAAACCTTTAAAGCCATCACTCTCTGCCTTATCATCCCACAAATTGACCCACTTACTACTTCGATCCAAATATTTTTTATAATCTGCTTTTGTCCCCAAGTCTTTCGCTAACGCTGCTGCACAAAAATCGTTGTAAGCATATTCGAGAGTCATCGAATTGCTCATTCGGCCGGCTTCAATCCAACCTAACGTTTTATAGGTATTGGTGTTATCTTTTTTATTCCAGCCATAACTTCCTTGCCGTTCGTTATCCGCATTAAATTTCATCACCTTATAAGCCTCTTTCCAGTCAACGCCCTTAATGCCTTTTACATAAGCATCGGCAATGATATTATCAATATTATTGCCCCCTTGCTCTTCAATCATTTCAGTACCGGCAACGTAAGCATCTTTCACCATATGATTGGTTTTCAGTCGGGCAATAAAAGAGTTCACCGTACTACTCACCATTTTCGGATTAATCAAAACCTGTAAAGGGTATAACGTTCGCCAAGTATCCCATACTGCAAAATGATCGTCCCATACAGGAACGCCAGGTGCAAAATGTTCCGAATCATTTGTTCTGTTTCGTGGCATGAGAGAAGCATGATAAAAGGCAGTATAGAAAATCTTTTTATCCCTATCCGAGCCACCCTCGACCACTATTTTATTCAGATGTTCATTCCACTGCTTTTTGGCTACATCACGAACCTTATTATAATTAAAATCGGGAATCTCAGTATCAAGCCATGTAGTAGCCTGATCAATACTTTTAAACGACACCGCAACTTTCATGTAGATCTCTTCATTCTCCTTCGTATTAAACTGAAAATAAGCTCCTACCCTATCGTTTTCTTTTTGCAGTTTCTCAACTATTTTACCGGGATTGATCGTTCCATTCAACCATGTTCCGGTTGCAGTCGGCAACTTGCTTAGTCTTGCGCAAAAATAAACCCTGTATTTTTCACCGCCAAATCCTCCGGAATAATTGCCGTAACCCTTGATTTCATCGTTTGAAGATTTAGTAAAACTAAGAGAGCCGTCCCATATATTTCCACCCAATTCAGGAGCGATATCTTTTGCTATGTGATGTGATAGATCGAAAATAATATTTGCCTTATCACTTTTAGGGAATGTAAACCGATAGATGGCGGAATGAAATGAAGGCGACACCTCTGCTCGGATATTATAACGGCTTAGTTTAACGGTATATGCATACGCTGAGGCCGTCTCTTCTTCTTTGGGCGAGTCATGATCGGTTTCTCCAATCGCCAGTCCGATCTGAGGCGAGATAAAGATCTGGCCATATTTACCCCACCCCGTTCCACTCACATGCAACTGTCCGAAACCCCGAATCTGTTCTGTAGGCGAATACCCATCATGCGAACCCTTGGGCGTTTGCGGACTCGGATTGATTGAGCCATTGGGTAGCTGAGGACCTATCACACAGTTACTCTCCGGATCGAGTACCCCGATAAAAGGATCGACATAATCGACCAATGAGTTTATCTTATGTTGAGCATATACACCTGAACATAATAGCATCATTGAGAATGCTATTCCTATAAATTTATTGGAACTTATTTTTATTCGCCTCATTATATAATTATAACATTTTAGACATAGACACATCACAATCAGCTTTTTTGTCACATTCTGAAGCAGCAACAAATTCGAAACCATTCTTTCTGTACATCCCGATTGCCGTCTGCAATTTTGAATTTGTTTTTAACACCATTTTAGTATATCCCAACTCGATGGCTTTGGTAATTGCTGTTTGCAATAATAATTTACCAATTCCCTTACCCTGTTCTTGCATCTGTAAATACATTTTTCGCAACTCGCAGGTGTGGTCATCTATCCTATAAATTGCAACCGTTGCAATAATAGACCCGAATTCATTTTCCACAACCCAAAAATAACCATTATTGTTAAAATAGTTCGTTTCCAAATCATCCACATCCCGATCCACATAAGCAGGGCGAAAATGAAAAAGATGATAACTATCCAACACATCTGCAATCAGCTGATGTATCATTATCCCATGAGTCTGTAATGCCTTCTTGAAAATCACGTTATTAGCCATCGTCATCATCCATTAAAATCCATTATCCCTAAAAATATGCATTAACCTGATTAGGAGAATTACTTCACTGAAACTACCTCACAAGTTCAATTTTTAAATTTTGATTATTGACACGGATATAATGCCACTTCTTCGAGTATTCATTTTTCATCACTATCAATAAAACTAATATTCCTCACCAGATCGATCTCAAATTTAAAAACAGCTTTCTCTCCAGCATTAATACCTGAAATATATTGATTCAGCTGAAGAATTTGCGCTCAAGACATCATCCTTCTTACCAAATCATTAACAACATGTTGATAAAACCAATTTCTTTTGAAATAGATTTATGCCATTACTATTACAAATCTATAAAAATAATCTGTTTAATTCTGTGTTATTTCAAATTCAATTTAATACTTCAGGAAGGGGCAAATTACAATTCTAGCCTTCCTGAAGTATTCATGCCGGTGTAGATACGTAATCCGCATCAATATAATTTACAACATCATTTAGCCATTACAATCAATGCTAAACCGAATGAATAAGCTTTTTTACCTCCAAAATAAAGGAGTTTATTTCGTTTCATTTGCTATGATTCTGGTTCAGTTTACTGTCAGTAGGTGTGAAGTAGGCGATAAATAATAATTTGAAATAAACGAATAATAAAAGAGCCCAATAAAAGAGTGAAAAAGTCGATTTTCAATAAGTTTTTCTATACATTTACTATACCAAAGATTTGATGTATATTAATTAATTTTTTTTAAATGCCTACAAAATTTTTCACCAATCAAAGTGGCAACAGTCTTTTAAAAAAGTTCGAAGGAGTGTTTACCAACATGGATAGTATCAGACACTTTGATGCTTTGGTCGGATATTTTAGGGCTTCCGGCTATTTCAAAGTGCGACCATTCCTAGATAAAATTCCAAAAATCAGAATTTTAGTTGGAATTACTGTTGATCAACTTATAAAGAAATATCATGATAGAGGGCAATACTTTCTTGATAATCCCGAAGAAACAAAAGAGACCTTTTTGGCAGAGATAATTCAGAATATAGAGGATGCTGATTATGATAAAACTACTGAGACTGGAATTATTCAATTTATTGACGACCTGCTCAGTGAGAAGATTGAGTTACGTGCTCATCCAAAACAGACAATTCATGCAAAAGTTTATATTTTCCGGTCTGCTTCATTTAATGAATATGCCCCCTGTGAAGTCATAACCGGTTCATCAAATTTCACTGACGCTGGATTAGGGTCTAAGCCAGAATCGAATTATGAGTTCAATGTTAGTTTGAAGGATTTTGACGACGTAAAATTTGCAACCGATGAGTTTGAAAGGCTTTGGAACGAATCGGTACCAATCTTACAAGCAGAGGCAGCAATGATAAAAGACAATTCCTATTTAAGAGATGATTTCAAACCTTTTGAACTATACATAAAAATGCTCATCGAGTATTTTGGAAGACGTGTTGAATATGATTCTTATAATATTGATTTGCTTTTGCCCGATAAATTTATGCGATTGAAGTATCAATCTGATGCTGCTAACCAAGGCTATGCTATGATGATGAAACATAACGGGTTTATTCTTGCTGATGTAGTTGGACTTGGCAAAACAATTGTAGCTTGCATGGTTATTAAGAAATTTATTTATGAAAATGGCACCAATAGCCGAATTCTTATTGTTGTTCCTCCGGCATTAGAAGAAAACTGGAAAAAAGCTACAGAAGACTTTCAAATCCAGAACCATTTTGAGTATATTACAACCGGAAGTTTGAATAAAATTTTGGATGAAAATGATTTTGAATATTCCAATGCTGAAAAATTTGATTTAATAGTAGTAGACGAATCTCACAAATTCCGGAATGATTATACTGAAATGTATATTGCACTTCAGGAAATCTGCAAAAGGCCTCGCTCACATCCATCAGAAACCGGTGATACCAGAAAAAAAGTCATCTTGATTTCTGCAACACCTTTAAACAATAGACCTCAGGACATTGAAAATCAATTATATTTATTTCAAGACAGGAGAAATAGTACTCTCAACATAAATCTTCAAAGCTATTTTAAACCCATAAATGAAAAGTATAAAAAGCTTTCGACCCAAAAAAAACTAAATATTAAAGAGCTTAAAAACCTTTTTCAAAAACTTCGGGATGATGTAGTTGAGCCACTTGTCATCAGACGTACCCGCACAGATATTGAGAATACAAAAGACTATCTTGAAGATTTGAAGATGCAGGGAATTACTTTTCCTAAGGTAAAAGACCCTATTACTTTATTTTATGAGTTAGATAGTAATCTTAGTAAGTTGTTCTTTGATTCAGTAAGTCTAATTACAGGACTCGACGAAAAAGGGAATGTTGCTGATGGGTTTGGATACTATCGATATAGGGCCATTGAATTTTTAATTAGAAAAGAAGACAGGGCCATTTATGGTAATGTGGGTTCTATTTCTATAAGGTTATCAGCCATTATGCGAACATTACTTGTAAAACGACTCGAAAGTAGTTTCTATGCCTTCAAAAAATCTCTTGGAAGACTACAAAAGGCTATTGATAACATGATTGAGATGTTTGATAATGATCGTGTTTTTATTGCACCTAACTTTGACATAAACAAACTACTTGAAGAAGGATACAGCTATGATCAAATTGAAGAGAAAATCAATCAAAATAGAGGGAAGAATAAAACTGGAAATAATAAAGAATATAAGTGCAAGGCTTTTGATGAAAAATTTTATCAATATTTATTGGATGATAAAGCAAAAATCGATGATCTAGCACAAAGATGGTCGAAGATTGAAAAGGATCCTAAGAAAACTGAGTTTATAAACCAAATGAACAATGAATTTTTTCAGCCCTCAAAAAATTACAGCGGCAAACTCGTAATATTCACAGAATCAAAAGAGACTGCTATTGAACTTACAACACAATTACGAAAATCAGGATTTAATAAAGTTCTAATGGTCAGTGCCGATAATCGAAAAACGACCGAGCAACAAATTCAAAATAATTTTGACGCCAATCTTGATGAGGGAAAGTGGAAAAACGATGTGGATATTATTATAACAACGGAGGTTCTCGCTGAAGGGATCAACCTACATCGGTGTAATGTTATAGTCAATTATGACGTACCATGGAACTCTACAAAACTAATGCAACGTATTGGACGTGTCAATCGTATTGGTTCTCGGGCTGAATTCATCTATGTCTATAACTTCTACCCTTCGTCTCTTGGAGATGCACAAATAAATTTAGTAAAAACGTCATTACGAAAGCTTCAAGCCTTTCACACTGCATTTGGAGAAGACAATAAGATTTTCTCATTACTTGAAGAAAAAGGCGATGGAGCCTTGTTCAGTCCTAAAATACAGAAAGAAGAAAGTGAAATATTAAAATATTTAACCGAACTACGTGATTTCAGAAAGAATAATCCTAAATGGTTTGATGAGATATCCCGATTGCCGGATAAATCAAGATGTGCGAGACATTTAGTGCCGGAAAGAAATGTCATTTATGAATCAGATAGTGGACCGATGAATTTATCGTTGAATGGGTCTTCTCTCGTTTACTTAAAAAGTGATAATCATCCCGGAATATTTTGTCTAGTCACACCTGAGCTAAGAATTAAAGAATTAAATTTCTTACAGGCAGTCAAAATACTAAAAGCTGAAGAAAACGAAAAAGCAATACCCTTGCCCAGTTACCATCATGAACAGACTCTTGCAGGTATGCACTATTTCAAATCAGAAAAAAATCAAGAAAATTTGCAAGGTTTGTCTCGAATAAATTTAAGTCCAGCAGAAAATAAGGCAATCTCTAATATTAATTCATTAGTAAAAATTGCACCAACCGAACAGAAGCGAATAGTATTACAACGAACATTAGAATTAATAAGGAAAGGCACATTTGCATCAAAAGGGTTACCAAAATCAGTAAATAATTTCTTTACCGCAAACCATATGCTTATAACAAATCCTGATAATTTCATTAGTGAATTATTTATACAAGTCCTTGATCGATATAATTTATCAGCTAAAGATGAAGGACCTATAAAAGATGACTCCCAACCAAGAGGAATTATCAATCCCAAAATTGTATTAACTCAAAGTTTTAGCTAGTATGGCCAGTAGAATTCAATTACAAGACGCACTGCAAAAAAATTATAATCGAATATTATTTGCAAAAGAAGTTTTAAACCCCGTATTTGGTTCAAATTTCAATTTGTTTTCTCAACCTTCTTTGGTTGTTGAAAAGCCAAATGAGACAGAGCAAAAAGTTATAAATGATGTTATCGTTTATGGAATAATATCTTTAAAGGGCGGTTCACAAATAAATTGCTATGAAATTACTTTACAACAGAGTGTTCACATTCAATATAGTAAAGTAGCCATCCAACGATATGTGCGAAAACTTTTAACTTCCGATCAAGCAGCATTAGTAAATTTTATTTCTCCAAGCTATCCAAGCAGTTGGCGTTTGACATTGGTTGCGAAAGATAGCATACTTACAGAGAATGGGGTTAAAGATAAAATAACTCATCCTAAACGATATACATTCTTATTGGGGACTGCCGAGACTTGTAAAACAGCTGCAGAAAGATTTGAAGCACTTTCATTTGAAAAGGAAATAACATCCGGCTCCTTGGTTAAAGCCTTTTCAGTTGAAAGATTGAGTAAAGTTTTTTTTGATGAGTACAAAATACACTATGAGCGATTTATAAACTATATCGAACAATCAAATTTCAAACTATCAGCTTTTAACAATAATGAAAAAGCAATCCGCGATTATGCCAAGAAATTATTAGGTAGATTAGTATTTTTATATTTTGTCCAAAAGAAAGGTTGGTTGGGAGCTTCAGATCTAAATTACACCGATGGAGATCCTGATTTTTTAATGTCTCTATTTAAAACTTCCGGTGGTGATGAAAGCTTTTATTCCTGTTGGCTCTCTATTTTATTCTTTAATACGCTCAATTCAAAAAGGGTTGATGACAACTTTACACTACCCTCGGGTAAAACGGTAAAGATTCCATTTTTAAATGGAGGGCTATTCGACATGGATGATTATGATGATTCTTTCTATACTTTTGATCCTATACTTTTTCATAACCCTGACAATAATGATGATCCAAAATTTAGAGGTTTCTTCGACTTTCTAGGAGCATTCAATTTCACTGTCTATGAAGACAGTCCTGAAGAACATACAATTGCCGTTGATCCTGAAATGCTTGGGCATATCTTTGAAAATCTTTTGGAGGATAACAAAGATAAAGGGGCTTTTTATACACCGAAGGAAGTAGTACATTACATGTGTCAGGAAAGCCTTATAGAATATTTGTCAACTCATTTGAGTAAAGAATTTACACTTTACAAACAACTAGATAATAGATTTCCTGAAATATTAGATAATAAGCTACAAAACAGCCATGCTCCAAATGTAGAGAAGTTAGGCGATAACGCAATAAACCACGAACATGTGGAACTGATTGTAATGGAAAAAGACATTAACGGACTTACTCACCAGCAATTAAAACGAATCGATAGCTTACTTGATTCAGTGAAAATATGCGATATTGCTATTGGTTCCGGAGCTTATCCAATGGGTTTATTACAGGAAATATTCTCAATTAAAGAACTTATAGCATACGAATTAGGAGAGAACTGGGAGTCTGCCAAAGTAAAAGAGAATATTATTCAAAATTCCATTTATGGAGTAGACATTGAGAAGGGTGCAGTTGATATTGCCCGTTTACGTTTCTGGTTATCATTAGTTGTTGATGAAAAGATTCCAAAACCATTACCAAATCTGGATTATAAAATTGTAGTAGGTGATTCCCTTGTCGCTAAGTTTGAAAGTGATGTAATTGAAATTGATTGGAGTATAAATGATACAAAAGACGGGTTATTTGGTCAGCCTTTATTACAAAACAAAATCAGCCTCTTAAAACAGATAAGCGATAAACAAAACCAATACTTTCATCCTGATAATAAAACTAAAAAACATCTCGCTACTGAAATACGAAATTTAAAAATAGACCTTTTAATCAACCAGTTTGAGTTAATGGTTACAACAAATGGAAATGATTCTAAACCAACTGGACTAGGTAAGAAAGCCAAAGAGCAAACAGAACTTTATCTTCAAACACAAGGATGGAAGCAAACCATTATAAAACTTCAAGATCTCAAAAAACACACTGACGAATATTTTAACCATTTTGATTGGAAACTTGATTTTCCTGAAATACTGAATCCATTTCTTGTTTCTACAGATTTGGGATTTGATATTGTTATTGGTAACCCACCTTATATCCAAATTCAAAAGCTAGGTGAATATGCCAATATTTTAGAGAAGGCCGGATATGAAACATTTATCCGAACGGGTGATATATATGGCTTGTTTTATGAGCTAGGAACAAAACTTTTAAAAGAGAATGGAATTCTCACTTTTATCACCTCTAATAAATGGATGCGTGCGGGATATGGGGTTACATTACGTAAATTCTTTACAGAAAAGACTAACCCTTTAAAATTAGTTGATTTCGGAGGGTTCCAGGTTTTTGAAACAGCAACAGTAGATACAAATATTCTTTTTTTACAAAAAGCTAAGAACCAGCACAAAATAGAAACATGTGTCTTAAATAAAAGTTATAACCGTCGAACTAATTTGAGCGTTTATTTTAGACAAAACAAAACGATCTCAACTAACTTTTCAGCGGAATCCGGATGGGTGGTATTAAGCGATATTGAGAACAGTATAAAAGCAAAAATTGAAAAGATTGGAGTACCATTGAAAGATTGGGATATACAAATAAATTATGGAATTAAAACAGGGTTCAATGAAGCTTTTATAATTGATGGAAAAACAAAAGATGAGCTAATTGAAAAATCTCCTAAAAGTGCTGAAATTATACGTCCGATTTTAAGAGGCAGGGATATAAGAAAATATGGTATTCTCGAACAAAAAGAATTTTTAATTTTAATCCCAAATGGTTGGACAAATAGAAATAGAGGAACAGAAGTGCCTGAAAATTATTTTAAGCAACGATATGTTGCAGTTTATGACCATTTTATTGAAAAGTCAAAACTAACATCCAAAGGAAAAGGTTTATTTAATAGAAATGACCAAGGTGATTATTGGTGGGAACTCCGTCCTTGCGATTATCTTAACGAGTTTAAAAAAGAAAAAATTCTATACATTGATATAATGACTGATAATGAAGAAGAAGGATATTCTTTTCCTTGTTTTTCATATACGACAGAAGAGTCATATTCGTTAAACACTTCTTATTTCATGGTTGGAAACGAATTTAACTTAAAATATATCCTAGGAGTTTTAAATTCAAAAGTTGGGAAATTTATAGTTAAAAGTCATGTTACGCCTTTACAAAGAAGGCAATACAGACTATTTTATCAATTTGTAGAGAATTTTCAAATTCCGAAAATCTCAAAAGAAGAAATGAGAAAAATAATAGTTTTAGTTGATGCTATATTAGCAAAAAAAACTTCAGGTGAGGATACTACTAATCTGGAAGACCAAATTAATAGGCTTGCTTATAGCTACATTAATCTTTCAAAAGAAGAAATTGAATATTTAAATATAAAATAGGAAATTAATTCATATTACATATAAATGATTTTATTAAGATGATTTGGAGTTGCTATTTTCTGATAAGATGAAATTGATTTCATCTTCTGTCAATCCGTATAAATCAAAAACTATTTCATCAATTTGTTTTTCATAATCAGAAATATCACTATTGATATCTTTCTGTAGACTAGAAATACAATTATTAACAATAAATGTAATTCTTTCTTTTTGCTCTTTTGATGGTTGTGGAATTCTCAGTGGTTCAATTGCTTGAACACTAATTATAATATCTCCAGTGCCTGTTTTTGGGGAATTTAATAATAATTCCCTTTTACATAGTGTAGAATTTAAAACACCTGTCAAGTACTTTATGTCATTTCCAACGGCAAAACAAGTACTGTCAAGGCAGAGAATACCTGTATCGTCATAACTGAATCTTAGCACTGAACCAATCCTTTTCCAAATTACTTTCGGTTTTTTAAAATTTTCCCAGAATCCAATTTGGTCTTGAGTTTCAAACCATTTATTACTAGTCTTTTTGCGAGAAGAAATTATTTTTCCATTGATATTATGTTTTACTCCACTTTGCTCTAACCTTTCTTTTGAAAATGAAAGTAGATAATCTTTTATTTTAGGAAAATCATCAATTTCAACTTTCAAACTTGGAAACGTGCTAATTAAGTATAGACCTTGCCAACTTGTACTAAATTTGAAAATATCCCTGCCTCTTAAAATCGGACGTATAATTTCAGCACTTTTAGGCGAAGATTCTATAAATTTATCTTTTGTTTTCCCATCAATAATGAAAGCCTCATTAAACCCAGTAAGTATACCTCGATAAATTTGTATATCCCAATCTTTCAATGGTACTCCAATCTTTTCAATTTTTGCTTTTATACTGTTTTCAATATCGCTTTGTAATCGGAAAATAACACTACACAGAATTCGGTAAATAAGGATACACAGAAAATGGTAACAATGATGCACAGATTTCTTTTGATTTGGGCATGCCCAAATCAAAAGAAAGTCAACTTTGTCGGGATATTAAAAACCGGCTATAATGAACAAATATTTAAACAAGTTGATCATGTACCATCAGATTCACCAAATGAAACGAGAAGGATTCTCCAATTCAAGAATCAGTCAGGAGCTGGTTATTAACCGTCGTACCGTCAAGTTCTATCTATCAATGGATGAAAGCCAATACGAAGAGTTTGTTCAGTCCCAGACACAAAGGAGTAAGGAACTTGCTCCATATGAAGAGTTTGTCAAAAGCAAACTGGAACAGTACCAGGAAACATCATCTGCCCAAATGCACGACTGGTTAATGGAGCATTATCCTGAGTTTCCGGGAGTAACAGCTAAAACAGTTTATAACTTTGTAATGTGGATCAGGCAAAAGTATCACCTGCCACAAACAAGTCCCATTCGCCAATACAATGCAGTTGAAGAACTTGCATATGGACAGCAGGCACAGGTTGATTTCGGACAGTACAACATGCGTAACGGATTGGGTAAAAGAGTAAAAGTTTGGTTTTTCACCATGGTATTATCGCGTTCGCGTTACAAGTATATTTTCTTTTCAGATATTCCATTTACCAGCCATACCGCTATAGCAGCCCATGAGAAAGCATTTTCTTTTTTCAATGGCATTCCACAGGAAGTGGTTTACGATCAGGACAAAGTGTTCCTCTCGGATGAAAACAAGGGAGATTTATTGTTAACCAATGTTTTTAAAGACTATTGCCGGGAGCGTACATTCCGCTTACATTTTTGTAGAAAGGCTGATCCTGAAAGCAAAGGAAAGGTTGAAAACGTAGTAAAGTATGTCAAACAAAACTTTCTGTACAACAGGCCTTTTACTGATGTATACCAGCTCAATAGCGAGGCGTTGGCATGGCTGGAACGTACAGCCAATGCAAAGCCTCATGCCGGTACGCAGAAAGTCCCCTTTACCGAATGGCGTATCGAGCAAGAATCGTTAGCCCCATTTGTAGCTGTCGCCATACAGCCTCCATCAAAACTGTATACTGTACGAAAAGATAATACCATATCATGGAAAGGAAACTTGTACACTCTGCCATCGGGAACTTATAAAGGACGCGGAACTCAGGTTGAAGTGATTAGGGAAGATGATTTACTTGTTATATCTTCCACCGCTGGAAGCCATCTGTGTTCGCATACTATTTCTTTTGAAAAGGGTAAATTGGTGAGTAATACCGATCACAAAAGAGATAAGTCTGGCATGATTGCAGAAATGATTAATGATATCTCTTTATTGTTTTCCCAACCTGCTCTGGCAATACAATACCTGGAAAATATCCACAAAGAAAAACCACGCTACATAAGGGATCAACTTTCTTCAATAAAGACATCAATTGAAAATATTGACGCGCAAGTGGTCAATCAGACTTTGCAATACTGTATTAAAATGAAGGTGTACAGTGCTTATGATTTTAAATCGGTGTTAGAAAGCTTGTTGAAGAAAAATACACAAAAGGATCTCATCGATCTGGAACCCATATTGAACAACCCATTAAATGGAAAGAGAAACAATATTGCAGATTATTATCCAAAGAAAAGCTGCATTAACGATTATGAACTTTTAATGCAAGGGGGACTTTAATTATGGAAAAGAAACAGGTTATACAGTCTTATTGCAGGCAATTTAGAATGAGTGGTATGAGTGCCGGTCTCGACCAAGCACTCAGAGAGGCTGAAAGTGGAATGGTTAGTTATCTTGATTATACCATCAGCCTCTTGCAGGCTGAAGCCATTCACAGAGAACAAAAAGAGGCTCAAAGAAGGCTTAAATCAGCTCATTTACCCAAGTCAAGCAATCTAAACATATACGACTATACTTTTGAGAATGGACTTTCTAAATCACGTTTAGCACAGCTCAGAGAGCTTGATTGGCTCGATCAGATCTATAACATCATCTTGATGGGACCTTCCGGTACCGGTAAAACGCTGATTGCTGCCGGCCTCTGCAATGATGCTGTTCAGAAAGGATATAAAGCTTACTTCCGAACCATTGATGATATTATCGGGATGCTTAAAATGAAAGACTTTACCCGGTCTGCAAAAGCTGAATACAAACGGCTTATGAATGCTAATCTGATCGTCATTGACGATATCATGTTGTTCCCTGTTGAAAAACAACTGGCTGTTGCTTTATTTAACCTGATTAATAAGCTCTATGAAAAAACATCATTTATTATCACTACCAATAAGTCCCCCTCTCAATGGGCTCAGATGCTCGATGATGAAGTTCTTGCAACTGCTTTACTTGACAGACTTTTATTCCACTGTGAGGTAATTAATCTATCCGGAAAAAGCTTCCGAATTAAAAACCAAAAAACAATATTTAATCAAAATGATGAAAAATAACCTATTTTTGAAATCCCTAAAGTTGTGCACTATTGTTTCCATTTTCTGTGCATTCTAATTTTCCATTTTCTGCGCAGTTGTAATTTCTACTTACACGCTTAATACCACCCATCCGGATTCCGCTGAAAAGTTAGTTGAGATCGTTTTGTTTTGTCTAAAATAAACGCTCCATTAAAAGTCACTACATTTGTTGCTTTAAAACTAATAATTTAATATTTTTATACAACAAGATTATGATTTTTGGATACATTAGGGTTAGTACAGACAAACAAAACACAGAAAATCAGCGTTTCGAAATCTTAAAATTTTCAGAGAGTAGGGAAATGATAATTGAGGAATGGATAGAAGAGACCATTAGTGCTACAAAAAAATTAGAGGATCGCAAATTTGGAGCTCTACTAAAAAAAATGAAGAAAGGTGACATACTTATTGTTACGGAGATATCCAGACTCGGTCGTAACCTTATGCAAATAATGAGCATTTTATATCTCTGTATGGAAAAGGACGTAATGGTTTTTACTATTAAAGAACATTATGAGTTAGGCAACAATATAAATTCTAAAGTATTAGCCTTTGCTTTTGGACTTTCAGCCGAAATTGAACGGAACCTAATATCCCAACGCACAAAAGAAGCCCTTGCCCGATGTAAAAGTGAAGGTGTAATACTTGGCCGACCAAAGGGAAGTAAATCAAAAAGAACAAAACTCACCAATAAAGAAGATGAAATTCGTCAACTGCTCAAAAAGAAAATTTCTTATAGTGCAATCGGACGTATATTAGGGGTCCATAGATTTACAGTAAGCGAATTTGTAAAACTAAAAGAGCTAACCTAATTTGACAAGATTCAGAAAATTCACCCACGCGAATGCGTATTGAGTTATGTATCGATGCGTTGAGTATTTCACTCTAATCGGCGCCACTAAATTCATTGAAACCAAGTTCTGATTCAATTTAGGTCAATGGAAAAGCAGAAGTTTAATTCTCACTTAAATGTATAATACTAATGTTTTTTAACTCTCTCAAAAAGCAACTTCTTCATTGTCTATTGATGTGTAGAAAGAACAAAAGCACAAAACCCAAAATATTATCAAATATTTGATAATCAAACATTCATAAATAATTAAGGCTAATGAACTATCACCTAAATTGAATCAGAATCCGAAAAGAAAGCATATTCTAGTAACCCATATTTTATCCATCATATTCTAAGCCTTTGTATAAGCCTTTTGAGATTTGAATCTATGAGATTTTCAACATCAACATTTGAAATCCCCCACAATTCCGATAGATAACTATGGACATTGAAAATATTACTTCCATCAACATATGGGAAATCCGTTTCTGTCAATATTAACTCTTGGGGTATTTCTGCAATTATTTTTTTCCCATTATCTGATTGAATCATGGCAGAATTGATTGAAAAGAAGAAACCTGAATTGACGATATTTCTCAACACATTCAAAGAACCGGAATACCAATGAAAAATGACATTCTCAATTTCTTTTCCAATAAGCATTTCTAACGTTTCTTTTTCTGCCCGTCGGGAATGCAGACTTAGTATTTTGTTTTTCGTTCTTATGCAATCAAGAACAAATTCAAAACTCTTAATTTGAATTTGTTTAGTTGCAAATCCTTCCCTCGAAAAATCCAATCCAACTTCCCCTATGTATGATGTATAGTCAACATACTGCTTAAACTTTGAATATTCTTTAGCATGTTCTTTTGCCCTCAACGGATGCATACCTAAAGCAAGTCGAATATATTGGTATCTTTTCACATGCTTTGCCCCCATTTGGAAATGACTAGGCAAATTTGTCATTCCAATTGTTATTATCTTTCTTCTTTCATTATCCGAAATGTATCTTTCGGGATTTTTTGCCATATCAAAATGGCAATGAACATCAATCATTGAATACCTAATTTATTTTTAATTTCAACACTTCCTTTATCTCTAATCCAATCTACAATTTGGTTTCGAGTTCTATTGACTACATCAGCATATTGTTCTACTTTATCCAATGGTAATGTCCCATTTATCAAAAGGTTCTTTTCAATATCTTCAACTGTGAGCGGATTCCCCATGTAATCAAGAAATGCTGCTACATCAGGTAATTTATCCAATTGATATTTCTGAGGATTAAAAAGATTAGTACCTACACTTTCTTCATCTAGCCCTATTTGATGTAATGAAACTCTCCTATATATACAGGGCATACAAACTCCACATTGGGGTGCAGTTCTTATGTCCCAATGTACCGTATGTCCTCTTTTTGCACAGGAACAAGAATGTTTGTACGTTGCAAGTAAAGTATCTTTATCATTACAATTTTCCAACATTTCACCTTTTGTTTTCATCTCATATTCATTTCTTATAAGATGAGTTAATCCTAACTTGGAAATGAAGTCAACGACTTTTATCAAGTAATATGGATGTGCAGTTCTTGTACTGCAGCTGCTTCTTCTTGAAGGTGTTAAAGAATGATTTAATGATATTGTTCCATTTTCAGGAATTAAAACTTCAACTCCATCACCAATTGAATGTGCCACAAAAATTGCTTGACACAGAAATAAGAATGACCGACTTCGTAAAGAAGACTCATTTTCTCTTTCGTTTCCATTCACATCAGAACTTGACAAATCAACTCGTGTTTGAATAAAATGGTAATGAGAATATTTTTGCGACAAGATTTTATGAATTTTATCTTGGTCAGATTTTGCACCTTTAAACACAGCATCATAATGCGATACAAGAACAATCTTATCTTTTGAACTTGACAACTGGTCAATTACTCCGACCAAAGAATCTAATCCTCCTGAAAACAAACTCACTTTTTTAAAAGACTGTCGGTATTCGTCTGAATATACTTTAGCACGAGGTTTGAATATATATAATAATGTAACTTCTCTTTTTATAAATGATATATTCCATTCATCTCCAGTTAAAAAAGAAAGTAGATGCTCTAATTCCGTTTCCCCTTTTTCAAAAATTTCAGGTGATTCAACAGGAAATTCAACTTCAATATCTCTTGACCAGCCATTCGTTGAAAAATCTTTTCTTGGCAATAAAATGTCAATCCCATAGACATAACAACCAATCAAAAATATATCAAATGCAAGTCCACCTCGTTGATTAGTAAACTCACATAAATTCATATAATCAATATTCAACAAAACCGATATCCTGTTTCCATCTGAATTTTCATATTCCAATTCTATTTTAGAAAATTTGCCTCTGCCGACAGCTCTCGAAATAATAATGTTAACCTTCATAATTTTCAAATGCTTTAAGTGTATCTTCAAAAATATTCTTGACTAGCTCATCGCCATCTGTACCTGCCCAGTCAACTTTACTAAGGTCTCGTTTTCGGGAAACATTTTTCACTTTCTCAACAAGGAATTTTTTTAGCTGTACATAAAAATTAGATGTTGCTGTTTTCCCTTTTTCTTCAATCAATTTCTCGTAAAAATCTATGGAAAGATGTTCATAAATATAGTATGCATAATATTTAACCAAAAGTTCTTCAATACCATATTCCCCTATCTTCTCTTCAAAATTCAAGGCTAATTCTTCAAAGTTTTTTGCCTTACTGCCTATCTCTTCAAGTAGTTGTCTTTCGGCTGCTTTAGCTGCAGTTTCATCTAACGAAGATGCAACACCAGCACAATACTCTAATAAATAGTTTATTGCTTCATTTGTTTTAGTAGTATCAGTTATATCAAAGCCAATATCAGATAAAGCAGACCTAAATCCCTTAGATTTCACGTCACTTAAAAAGCCGCCTAATCTTTGTGCCGTTCTTATACCTGCTCGACCTCCGATTTTAGATTTTCCTCTTCCACCAAAATTTGAACCGCCCAATAATTTCGCAAAATTAGAAACAACAGTACTTAAGCTATTATTGGATATACTTCCAGTATCACATATCCTTGTTACACTACCACTTAAATGCGACCAATTGGGATTATCTTTAGCCCCTTCATAAGATTTCGATGTTCCCATTATACTTTTCCCTTTTGTTTATTTTCTAAAAACTGATTAAATTCAGTATGATTGCCGGTGAACTGTTTGAGAGATTCAATTACCGCCGGCGGTAATTTCCTTCCTGCACTTATTAGTGCATCAACATAAACAGATTTGCATTCAAATCCTTCTCTTAATGCCAAAGTGAATATTTCGTAATACCTGTTTTTATCAGGTTCAGTAACTATACGTTGTTTTAGTAGATTGAAAAACACGGCTTGGTAATTCCCGTTCAAAATCTTTAGTTCCTCATTAAGGACTTTAATAGTTAATTTCTCTGCCATTCCTTCAGGCTCTAATTTTGTCATCAATGATTTGACTACTGGCGGAACTAATAAATTACTTTGCATTGATGACAATTTATCTCTTGAAATCCAGTAATAGTCGCGCAGGTCAATTTGGGAAAGTAACGGTTCACTACACATCCAATTGATAATTTTGGGTCTGTTCCATTCTTTTAAATCGTCGGTGAAAGCCAATTTTTTCTCATCCTTTTTACAACAAATCTCTTCCAGTTTTTCTAATGGTGTAGCAATACCTTGATTGGATATTTGCCAATTGTATAATATTTCAAAAAGTTTGGGTTCTGCATATTCCAAAATCATTAGTTTTGCCAATATATCATCTCTAAAATCTTTGATATGTGCAACTGTAGCCAATTTTTTTCTTAACATAAACGTATTCAGAAAGCGCTTAATTTGTCGAGGATTTCCGTATAAACTTTCCGATATAATTGGCGACAATTTCGCTATTAGCGAAACATTTTGTTCTAATTTTTCTGTTTTATTTGCATCACCCACGGCATCCTTGACCTTAGCAAAATCAAATACAGAATATCTTTCCTCTTCTCGAAATTTTTTAAATGCTGCTAATACCTTGTTGAAATCATCAGGAGATATTAAATCATTCTCACAAAAAAGAAGTGTAATATACGTTTCTACTTCGGAATCAGATAATTTAGGCAGGCTATAAGGTATCTGAATTAATTTTTCAAGATAGTCATTTACAATTCTATCATTAGTATTTTCAGTATTTGTTTCAACAATCTTATTTTTATACCTATATTCTATCGCGTGCCTAACGATTCTTGGGTCTGCTCCAATAACAAATGCCGTATTTTTTACATTTAAAAATAATTTGATTGCCTCAAGATTATCTATAATTCTATCAGGCAAACATCTATCAAGGTCATCAATAATAATGACAAGTTTATCTATTTTGGATTTTTTTAACAATTCTTCAAAGTCACCCCGGAACTTACGTACTACATCAAACTTGTCAGTATCATCGGTTCTCTTTATAAATTGTTTAAGGAAACCTTCTGTATCAGAACCTTTAATTTTATCAACTAAATCATTGGGGTTTTCGGCTGCATCTTTTAATCCGCTTACTAATTGAGGTATAATAATACTTAGCCCCCCTGTCATAAAAGCAGCAGTGGCAGGTAATGTTATATTTTTTATGCCAAATCCGATAACTCTCATCCAGTTCACAGATTTGAATAACTTTTTTATGTCATCTTTTATCTCTGAACCAAACTTTTCTTCGTTTTCAAATTCCTTCAAAATTGTTTCAAGTAAAGCGGCTTTGGCATCATCATATCCTTCAAACACCCAACCATTGAAATAAAGACAGGCTGTTTTAGGCTCTTTTTCAAGATCTTTTTTGAGTACCTCTAAAATACTTGACTTACCACTTCCCCAATCCCCAAATAGACCAATTGTAAGAGGCAACATTTTATCATCTTTGATAAGTTCCTTTATTAGATTTGCATGTACATCAAAACCTAAGAAGTCTTTATCCGTAGTATTATCTGTCCACATATATAAATTTATTTAAATTTAATATTATACTTAATGATTTAAATAAATATAAGTACTCTGTAAATGTCAATATTAAACTACTAAATGTCAAGCAAATTCTTACTTATTGTATGAACCCCCCGTTTTTTAGGATGAACCCCCTTGTTTTTTGTATGAAGGGCTAAATCGAGCTTATTCAGATAGTATATTTTTACACATTTTATCGCAAAAAAAAGCCCTCAAAGGAGCTCTTTCGCTACTTTTTTCTACATTTAACAATCTTTGAATAAGACCAGTCTAAGAAGTTGGAAGGGACCATACCCAGTCAGATAAAAAAAGAATTGAAATTATCTATGAAGTTAGTTTTGGATCAGTCGGAAAAGTGGTGGGGGAGTAAAACTATGAAATAAAAAATAAGACAAACTGCTCTCACTAACTAATGATCGCCATGATAAGGAATGCCAAAAGCACAAAATAATCCGATCAAAGAATAAATCTTTAGGTTTTGTCCGAATAGAAAGACGAATATAAGGAATATACGAGCCTGATATGTCTTATCCATAAGGGCATATTAAAAGGAATTAGACCTATGTCTGAACTAGGTTTGATGTAGGTTTGACCGGGGTACTAGATACCGAACAAACCTACATCAAATTTATTTCAAATCTTTTTATACACACCTTCATGTTTACTTCTTATCTTTTTTATCTTCCGGTATTATTTAAATATTCATTACGGGATATACCGCTTATCGATAAACTTTTATTCTCACCCTTCCAACTTTTCCGACGATTCTTAGTTCCCACATATTTTAGCCCACTTCGAAGAGGTTAGTTTCCCTATAAATCCATCAAATAATTTATTGATGAGTATAGGCTATCCATTGACTTAACTGATGAATATACTGGACCATTTATTCTCTGCATATGCAAGTATTCTCCGCACAAATGCAGAGAATAACCACATTATTCACCGCATTGCATCGCTACAGAATGTTTTTATCCTCTATCTTTCAACTGCACGTAAGGATGCTGTGGAAACACGTTGTTATAGGCCGGGCGAATGATCCGACGGGCATCAAACGTCAGCTCCTCTATACGATGCGAACACCACCCTGCTATGCGCGACATGGCAAAGAGCGGCGTATATACCGGTTCTTTAATGCCGATACAATTATATACAAAACCGGAGTAAAAATCGACATTCGCACAAACCCGTTTTGCCACTTTATCTCCTTTAAAATCGTAAAATATCTGGGGCGCAAGACTTTCTATCGTTTCGTAAAGTTCGAATTCTTCCAGACGACCTTTTTCTTTCGCCAGTTCACGCGCCTTTTTCTTTAACAATACAGCACGGGGATCGGATATGGTGTACACTGCATGACCGATTCCATAGATCTTACCGGAATGATCATACGCTTTCTTATTGAGCATCTTAAGCAGATAATCCGTCACCTCCTGTGTACTATCCCAGTGTTTCACATTTTCCTTGATGTTATCCATCATACACAGCACTTCGTGATTTGCGCCACCATGAAGCGGACCTTTGAGCGAGGCAACAGCCGATGCTACGGCAGAATAGGTATCGGTTCCGGTGGAACTGGTTACACGTATGGTAAATGTCGAATTATTTCCACCACCATGATCGGCATGCAAAATCAATGCAAGGTCGAGAATATCAGCTTCGAGTCGGGTATATTTCCCTTCTCCTTTCATCATCAGCAAAAAATTCTCGGCAGTGCTCAATGCCGGATTCGGATGACGAATGGACAAGGTCTTGTGCTGATAAAAGTGACGCATTGCATGATACGAATAGGCGATGATAGTAGGAAACTTTGCAATAAGATTCAGCGACTGGTTGACCAAATTTTCAGGCGATACATCTTCCGCATTTTTATCCAGAGTATATAAACCTAAGACAGAGCGCATAAGCATATTCATGATGTTCTGTCCCTTGTTTGCCAAGATAGTGTTATTGGTAAAGTCATCAGGTAACTCACGCAATGGACCTATGTATTCCATGAATTCAGCCAGCTCCGACGCATTGGGCAGCTTACCCGAAAGTAACAAATAAGCCACTTCGTCAAATCCATGACGCTTTTGATCTATGGCGCCTTGAACCAGTTCTTCAACATTGATTCCCCGGTAGATAAGCTTGCCTTCGATAGGAACTAATGCATTCCCTTCCTTTTGGTACCCAACTACATCCGCAACATTGGTAAGTCCAACAAGGACCCCCGTATGATCTGCATTGCGCAATCCACGCTTTACGCTATATTTATCAAATAGCTGTGGATCAATTTTCGATGCCTTAACGGCTGATTCCGAAAGGTGTTTTACAATAGAAGGGGTGTCTGACATACTCATCTTCGTATAATTTAGGTAAATATTATCCGATTAAATACCTGGATACAATGCAATATAAACACCTTGCTCCTAAACGGTATTATTTTATTTCTCCAGATCCTTACAGGCCTTATAAATATTTTCGACCAGTTCGGGAATTTTAGCTTGAGGAACAGCCGAAAAGGCCAGGCGGATTACACTACCGAGAACTATAACTCCGGTATTGTAATTTGCAAGAAGGTGTTGGCGTACCTCCTCTGCTACCAGTCCTTTCTTCAATTCGATACACATGAAATAACCGGAGTTAAAGGGCAGTGGCGAAAAGTATTCGCTATACTCCGGCTTCGTAAATTGATCTCGAAGAATAGAATAGCGGTTCTTGAGAATGGTATATTTCGCTTTTTTAGCCTCTTCATAGCTAGGTTCGTTATAAACTTTATACAAGAGCGATTGCGACAGCTGACTAATATTCGAAATGTTCCCTCGTATGGCGCCTGCTGTTTTATTTTCGAGGGCTTCGTACAACTCGGTCGTTCCACCCTTTATGGCATATGAAATAAAACCGACTCTGAATCCCCAGACATAGTCTTCCTTAGTGGCGCCGTCTATTTTCACAGCCAACAAATTCTCTGAAAGGTTTGCCAGTTCAACAAATATAGACTCGGTATATACGTTCTTCTCGTAAACAAGACCGAAGTAAGCATCATCGATTATGACAACCACTTTCTTACCCTTATCGGCCAATCTCTTCAGTTCGGCTACAATGGCCTTTATCTCGGAGTTTAGTGGGGTATAACCAGATGGATTATTCGGGAAGTTAAGCAAGGTGATGATCTTATCCTGCTTAATCGCGTTCAGTTGCTTCGAGAAATCGGCCACATTAAATCCGCCGTTTGCAAAAAGTTCGAATGTGGAGACGTTGGCACCATAATTATTTTCAAAGATAAGATTGTAGTTTTCCCAATAATGATTTGAAAGCAAAACAGTATCGTCCTCATCGGCAAACAGATAGCCTGCCATGCTGATTCCATGTGTTAGTCCGCTGGTTGCTATGGGATTGCTGATAATAGTATCGTTCAACGATGGATTTTTCCGATAAATGGATTTCTTCCAGTATGCACGAAGGTCGGGTTTTCCAAAGCTGGGCGCATATGGATAAATGTTTGCGGAGGGCATATTCACTAATGCATCAAACGCAGGTAGATGCATAGATGTTCCATCATCATCAACACCCTCTCCTATTGTTGCATTAATGGCCTTACCTTTAGCCTGCGCCGATTGGGCCAGTATCCCGAGCTTGGGAAAGAAGATATTCTTTCCGCGCTCCGAGAGCATTCTTAATACATTAGGGTTTATCTTTTCGATAGTAGTGTTTAGTGATAGCGCTTGTGAATCCATGTTTATTGAACTTTTATAATTTTTTGATTGTTTGATAAAGCACGCATTTACCCGAAAGTTAAAAGAAAAGAATTTCGGGCATTGTATAATTATACAATTTATTCGTAAAAATGTAAAATTATACAATCTTTATAGGGGTACAAATTTACACACAAACTCGTTTCAAAACAAATCGGCAATTTATCATTGTTAAAATTTAACAAATTTGTTAAATTACACCATAATATTAAATTATTTCGGACTGCCATTAGAAATATTGATTATCAATTGCTTTAACTATAGCATCTATAGCAATCAACATCAATGAATTCATAATCAATGAGTTTACAACTAACATTATAAACTTTCCAATGACAGATTTGGGATAACTTAAAAAAAATTAAGTCCACTCCGAAAACCCTTTTGTGTGGTATTTTCACTAAATAATATTACTGAAACTGAATAACAACTTATTACACAATAACAATTTAGTAAAATTGACTTTTCGGAGTGGACTCAGGATCTAAGTTCAAAAGAATTGCCGTAACACGACCCTACTAATACCATACGAGAAAAACATAGACCGATAGGTTGTCGAATCATCACTACCGTATACGATGTTCACCGCTGTTACACATGGCAGTGATGATCCGATTTAGATGAGTTGATACCTATTTAAATCGCGCAACTCGCAAATAAATAGCTCAAACCCACACTACATTTCTCATTTATTTTCTAAAACGTCAATCGAGACATTCCCTTTCAGCCCTTTACTCTTCACATCGAATACAATTCTATAAAGATCATTTCCCCACACATTTTGAAGTTTCACATCGTCAATCTTTTTATTTTCAATATGTGCGGAAAGTAATTGAGGATTATACACCATTTGTAGATCAAAGTTACTGCCTTTTAATTCCAACATTCCGGGCTTAACTATTTTACATTGCAGTGCCGTCATAAAATTCAACTGAGAATGACTGGTGTTTTCGCTCAACTGGAACGAATCGTTTATCCTGAACTTTTTTCCTCTTTCGAGAATATATGATCTGACCCATTTTTCCGCTTTTGCGTCAGAAGGATACGCGCCGGCAATATCAGTAGCAAAAGACACTTTATTCTTTGAAGCGGAAAAGTTAGAATTATCGGCTTTAAAACTTCCTCCAGCTTTCTGTGCAACCCCATTGATCACCGGCAAATTGTGATAAAGCGATTGCATCGTCCAAATATTGTATCGTTGCTTACTAAAGGTCTCTTTGGTATAAGTGCCGACACCTACATCGATCAAAACGGGTTGTCCGTTATAATACAATAAGCAAGAGCCCACATCGTTGTGACCATGACCTTCTCCGTTGCTACCGCCTTTGGCTGCAAAGTAAAACCCATCGGTTGTCCCTGATTTGTCTCTTCCCTGGGCTATCTGTAAGTATGGAAAATAAAAATCGGAGATCAACGGTTCAACAGGTTTTGTCTGTTTCCATCCTTCGAGGCCAAATAAGTCTTCAAGTACAGCACCGAATGTTCCCAGATGAGGCTTTTTTTCATAATTTGACCTACTTAACAGGAAAGCCCCAAAACCTTCCATTTCGGCATCTTTGATACTTTTTCCATAACGATAAACCATACCTCCTCTTTGTTGTATTTTAGGAGAAGCATCGGCAAAGTTTGTATAATAGTCTCCATTACTGATATAGACACGATAAATATAACGACCAATATTCTTCACTAATTCGTTATCAAAAATATTAATTTTCCCATTAGAAGCTTTTCTCAGAAGATCAAGATAATCATATAACCTACCACCGGCGACATTCCAATAGGAAGGTCCTTCGGTACAACCGCCATCATCTTTATAGATGTTTAAAAAAAGATCTACCGACGACATCGTTTTATAGATGCCTTGAGCCCGCTTGACCGGATCATCCTCAATGAGCATAATACAGTTGAGCACATTATAGTTACACCATGGATTCCAATTATTCACAGCGCCTTTTCCCCAGCCGGTAATCCACCAATAATCATCTCTTTCATAATAGGGATCCAGTACTTTCATTTTGATTTCACGCTTTAACCTTTTTGATATTATCGGACTGACTTTATCAAACTCGTCATGAAAAAAATACCATACCCATGCAAGATCATTTGCCACTTCGCCCACGCCGAGATCGACGATCGGATCATCAATATCAGGAAGTACCGTTGTCGGATTCTCAACTTCCGGATTCACTCCATTTGTCCTATACATATAAAAATGAGCGGAATACCCCCAATAGGTTTGTTCACAAAAAGAAAAAACACCATTAATAATATCATCGGTAAATCGCCCTTTGCCTTCCATTAATTCGGCCATGACTAAAGCTTCAAGCGCTTCTTTCCGTTCTTGAAAAGGTTTCTCCATCGATTGACGATTTCCGCTCCGGGTAAAATCCAGATACTTTGTGGCAGGTATCGTTGGCCAGGTATAGCCAAGATATTTCTCTCCCAATTTTATATATCCACTTCTTAATTCGGCAGGAAATTTTAACCATGCCGCCCTATTGTTGTATGCGGGATAGGTGACCCAGCTATTATCTTTGACTAAATATTCTGCAATAGATTTCAGCGTATATGAATTTTGCAATAAATTTCTCTTTTCAATTGCAAAGCATGAAACAGTGATATATAATGAAAATAATAGACATGTTATCTTTTTCATGATACTTGATTGTTAAGACATTCCAAAAGTCAGGGATAGTGAATCCCTGACTTCTAAAATATAAATTTGAAAAATTGAATCAGTATTATTCCCAACCGGGATTTTGAGTAAGATTCTTATTGATATCCATCTCAGCACCAGGAATCGGCCATAAATAATCTCGCTCCTTAAAGACGCGTGTAAATAGTTTTTTGCCTCTAAAATCAAGAACATCATGATTTAGCCCCAAAACAGGATCATTCGTAGCGGCAGTTTTCCATCTGCGTACATCAAAGAACAGAATACCTTCTCCGGGAAATTCATGAAAACGCTCCAGCCTGATATTTCTTCGCAACTCATCTTGCGATAGATTCGAAGGCAAATTCACAACACCGGCGCGGTTTCGTACTAGATTTACAGCATCATAAACGCTGGAAGAAGGGCCTTCCGCTTCATTCTTTGCTTCCGCATACATTAAAAGAACATCAGCATAACGAATGATAGGGATATCGGTAGGTGAATCCCATCTTAAAAGGTTTTCATTACCTGTCATTACAAATTTCCGCCATGAAAAAAAGGCTTGGCCTGAAAACTCAATTCTATATGCAGGTGGATTATCTTTAGCATGTTGACTATATGGCCAATAAACCTCATAAGTTACACCTCCCAGTCCAACAAAAGTTGAACCCGGCAATAAAATATTGGCATCTAATCGTTTATCTGCATTCTTGAAAGCAGACTGATACCAAGGGATAAGATCCAATCCTAATTTATAATCATCATTTCCATAATCGCTTAACTTAGGCATTGTGGTCATATCTATGGGCGTGCCATCTCTGCTTGTATAGAAATTGACAATATTATAAGATGCTTCACTATAAGACTGACCCGAAGTATAGATTGAACGTCCACCATACCACATATCATAATCGCTTCCCAGATCAGTAACCATTACCTCCTGTAAAGAGTAAACGACTTCTTTATTGTCCTCCCACTTATAACTAAACAAATGAGAATAATCATCCAGTAATTTATAATCATAAGGCGATTTCAGCAACTTTTCAAATTGCTCGGCTGCTTTAGCCCATTGTTTATCATACAAATATGTTTTACCCAACATAGCAATTGCAGCACCTTGCGTTACGCGTCCTCTATCTGCTGAAGAATAGGAAACAGGAAGTCTTGAAATGGCATCTGTAAAATCGGCTATCACCAATTGCTTCACCTCATCCGCAGTATTGCGTGGCAAATATGTTTCGGAAGGAAGTAGCGGTTTATCCATGATGATAACGCCACCATATAACTGCCACAAGTAGAAATAAGACATCCCTCGCATAAACTTGGCTTCTCCTACCAATCGATTAGCCAAATCTTTCGAGACCTTACCATTGTTGGTTAAATTTGATATGGCATCATTCGCATATCTTATGACTCTATAAAATGCGGTGTACGTATTTAAATAGGTCGAATGTCTGATCGTCGATAAACCTTGTTCGATTTGCCCATCTCGACTCCATCCGAATCCGTCAGGTCCAATATTTGTAAACACAAAACATAAGCCTTCCAGTGAACTTGATTGATTTATCGCATTATAGATTCCATTTACTGACATCTTTGCGTTTGCATCCGAAGTGTATGCACTTACACTTGAAATGGCATCATATGGCTTTGTATCAAGAAAATTCTTGTCACAAGCAGTTAAAAACGCTGATATTAAAGCAATTATATATAGTTGTTTTTTCATCATTTTCTCGGTTTTTTAAATTTTACAAATTAACGTTCAACCCAAATGAAATTGTCTTCGACAATGGATAAGTGATTGTACTGGTATACGATGATCCATCTGTTTCAGGATCCATTCCCGGAAATGAGGTAAACGTGAAATAATTCTCAAGGTTAATGAAAAAACGAACACTTTCAATTTTCATCTTTTTCGTTAACTGTGAAGGAATAGTATATCCCAACTGAATCGTTTTCAGTCTCAAATAATCTGCCCGATGTAAGAAATAGTCTGATGTCTGGTCATTCTTTGTATTATTCGAATATATTTTCGGAATGGTGGTACTGTGGTTGCTCTCTGTCCATGCATTCAGATAGTCTGATGCAAATAAGTAACCGTTAACATAGTGATTTAAACTATTATAGGCCGACTTATAATATTGATTCCATTTGGCAACACCATTTAATAGGACGTACAGATCAAAACCTTTATAACCCAAAGATATATTTCCGCCATAATTGAACAGTGGAATCGGATTCCCTTTCAAGACTCGATCATTATCATCAATGATTTTATTTCCATCTTCATCTTTATACAAAATATCGCCGGGACCCGGAGTTGAAGGATAGAATTTCCATCCATCTTTGATCAATTGATCAACTTCACTCTGACTTTGTATAATATGATCGACTTCTCTTACATAAAATACGCCGATCGGTTGCCCTTCGGTCCATGCGGTTCCATTACTTCTGGATTCTATATAACCCGCTCCTTTATATTTTTCGATTTTGTTTTTGTTATATGAACCGTTTGCACCTACAGAAATTGACAAATCACCGATTTTAGTATTGTATTTTATTTCAGCTTCCAATCCTGTATTTCTTACTTTGGCACTATTAACGGTAGGAGCCGTAAGACCGCCATTAACATAAGGAATAGGAATGGTCGACAATATTCCATGGGTTAGCTTATTGTAATAATCCACTGAAACTGATATTTTATCAAACAGATTAAAATCAGCACCAACATTAAGGACATCGGTAGTTTCCCAGCTTATCGCATTATTGGCAAGAGCATACGGAGCGAGCCCCTGTACAACGCTTCCATTGAAACTGTAATTAGATGCGCTGTAGACACTTTGCCAGTCATAATTACCAATCCCGTTATTTCCTAATTGCCCCCACGAAGTTCTTAGTTTGAAATAATTAATCGCCTTTTTTATACTATTCCAAAAAGGTTCTTCAGACATTCTCCATCCTAACGAAAAGGATGGGAATAATCCCCAGCGGCTATCCGAACTAAATCTGGAAGAGCCATCATATCTTACATTCGCTTCAGCCAAATATTTATTGTTATAATCATAGTTTAACCGGCCGAAATATGATTGCATTGCATAATCGGTACTGTTACCACTTGATGAAACCAGTGTGGATGCCGCATTTAAAACCGGTATATCCGTACTCATCAAACCTATTTTTGAAGTGCTGAATGCATCTTGCTTATAATACTCCTGGTTGTAACCCAGCAAAATCTTTGCATTATGTTTTCCAAATGATTTCGCATAAGAAGCATATGCATCATAAACCTCCCGATTCCATTTACTATAAGAATTTGATATGGGAATGTTAGTGATAGCGGAAGAGACGATCGTTCCATCTTGAAAATTCCACGTATCTATCGGATAGGTACTGGACCAATCATTATAATTATAGATATCCATAAAATAACTCCCGGTAATTTCTAATCCTTGGATGGGTGTAAGTGTTGCAAAGAGTTTTCCGGTATACTCCTGCGTGCTTTTTTCTCCAAGTGCATTTTCAAGTGTTGCCACAGGGTTATTTGCCGAAGATTCACTCCCGGTCATAGAAGCACCGTACTGTCCGTTATATTTGGGTAATAACCCCGGTGTTGTTGCTTCAAACCACTGGAATATGGCATCAGCTGAAGCCGGCTTGGCTTTTCCATATAGAGCGGTAATATTATTTCCAAGTGTCAGCCAATCGTTTACTTTATAGGTTAAATTGTTTCTGAAGTTGAATTTCTTATATCCGGTATTATTAATGATCCCGTTATTATCCAAATAACCTATTGAAGAATAAAAACTTACTTTATCATTTCCACCTCTGGCCGAGAAGTTATGATCTTGTATCACATTGGGTTTTATGATAGCATCCCACCAATTAGTGTTTGGATATAAGACATCGGTTTTTGACTTTTCTCTCCATGTATCTATAACCGACTGGGTAAATGCTGCAGGAAGCCCTGAGTTTGCTTGTATCTGATTAATCAGGCTCATGTGGTCTGCCGTGTTACTAACAAAATCAATCAGCTTAGTCGGTTCGGCAAATCCGGTATTAGCCGTATAATTAAATGAAATCTTCCCCTTGTTGTTGCCGGCTTTTGTGGTAATAAGAATTACACCGTTAGATGCCCGTGAACCGTAAATGGCGGAAGATGCCGCATCTTTCAAAATTGAAATGGAAGCTACATCATTGGGATTAATGATATTAATATCGCTTGGCTGACCATCGACAATGACAAGCGGATTCTGGCTGGAGTTTAAAGACCCGATACCTCTGATCTTGATGGTTGCTCCATCTGATGATGGGGTGCCGTCGCCCTGACGAATAAACATTCCTGCCGACATACCGGAAAGAGCTGTAGAAACATTTGTCAACGGACGCGCTGCAATAGTGGGGGTTTCAAAGTTTACACTGGAGACAGAACCCGTTAAATTAGCTTTACGTTGGGTACCATAACCCACCACTACAACTTCCTTTAAGCCGATTGTCTCTTCTTCCATTACGATACTGAAAGAAGTTTTCCCGTTAATAGCTATTTCCTGTGTCTTCATCCCGATAAAAGAAAAGACGATTGTTTTAGCTTCTGCAGGAAGTTCGAATGAGAAATTACCATTACGGTCAGTAATTGCACCTACCGTTGTCCCTTTTATGGATACGGTAGCCCCGGGAATAGGCGTTCCGTATTTGTCTGAAACGTTACCGGTAACCATCTTTTTTTGAATCTCAAGTAATGGAATTAAATTGCCGGGGAAAAGTAAAATCTGTTTGTTTACAATCTTATAATTTACAGCTGTTCCTTCAAAACATTTTTTAAGCACTGCATCGATAGTCAAAGAATTAGCATTTAGATCAATTTTTCGCTCAACATCTATCTGCTTATTATTGTACATAAAGAAAAAATCGCTTCGAGTCTCAATTTCATTCAAGACATATTTCAAGCTTTTATTCTGAACATTGATATTTAATTTGCTTTTTTGCGCATAACTATTTGAGTATGCGCTGAAAACGCTAATAACCAGCAAGAATAAGGTTAATCGCATAGCTAGTAGAATTTTTTTTGTGATCCAATTTAGATGACACAATTGTATTGATTTTTTTTTCATACTTTTGAATGATTTAGTTTTTTGAATCTTTTATGCAAACTTTTGTCAAGAAGCGCTATGCATAAAAATTCAGGTTCAACAATAAACTAATTTACTAACAGGAAGCCTCGACGCTTCCTGTTTTTTTCGTGGTTGTTTTTTGTGTTTTTTATTTCCTCATACTTTGTTTGTTTTTTATGAATACTTGGTCTCCTTCAATTTTATACTCGATAGGCGTGATAAATGATATTAATTGAAGCACTTCACGCAAACTTTCTGTTTTTACCTTAAACGTGTAATTGTATTTGTGATACAAGAACCGATCGAGATGGATCTTTACCCCATACCATTTTTCCAGGTAAAAAATCACCCTCTCAAATGGCTGGTTATCAAAAATCAGCATGTTATTAATCCATGAAGTCAGCGCTTCAGGGTTTTGAGCTTTTTGTACCCGGCTTAAGCCATCACTATAAACCAGTTGTTGTCCCGGGTCTAGCTTAGATAAAAACTTATTATTCAAACTATAAACATCCACCTTCCCCGAAATAAGCGTCACATCGGCTTCGTTTGTACAGGTTCTTTCATTCACATTAAAACGTGTTCCGAAAACTTTAACCCGAAATTTAGAACCCTCGACGACAAAAGGGTGTTTCGGATCTTTGGTCACATCAAAAAAGCATTCCCCATTCATGTAAACCTGACGGTTTTGAACACTGAAATTATTTGGGTATTGTAATACCGTTCCTGAGTTCAACCAAACACGAGTGCTGTCGGGCAAAACAATTTGAGTCTTGCTTCCTTCGGGCGCTATGATCCTTATAAATGAAATAGTAGAAGCTTTTTTTAAATAAATATCACCTGATTTAAGGCCTGCCAGAAAAACCAACACTAAGATTGACGCAGCGGCCGCCCACTTGTAAAAACTTCTGAATCTAACTTTGCGACCTTGTGAATGACCGATTCGCTGCATTAATTTTTCCCAATTGATAGTCATGTCCGGTTTATAAAATTGACTTTCCTGTTTTGTTATAGACCATGTATTAACGATCTCTGACAGGATTACCGGATTTTCGGAAGATAAATCAAGCCACTCCTTTATTTCAAGGAGTTGTTCTTCGTTTGCTTCATCCTTTAATTGGGCGGTGATTGCGTCCCAAGGTATATTTTGTGTTTCCATATCTGTGTATATGTCGCTTTAAAATGAAAAAACCCTCAACCCAAATTGAAATATTTAAAAAAAAAGCTGAAATAGAAATGAACTCAAAATAGAAAGTTGTATCTGACTTTTACTTACTTCCAACAAACCGCTTGCACAAAAATACGGTAATAATAAATATTCTCCGTATATTTGTGCAAATAAAAAACAGATATGAAGGAACTTGAAAAACTATTTGTGCAAAACAAAGGATATTTGACATCAAAACTTATCCGTGGAAATCGATCGCTTTACTATCAGTTGAAAACTATGTTGGAAACTGAAAAAGTGGTTCAGATAAAGCGTGGATTGTATCGTCATATGGATTTTGTGGAAGAAGCGAGTTGGGGTGAGGCTTGTAAGATAGCTCCTCAAGCGGTAATTTGTCTTTTTTCTGCATGGATGTTTTATGAACTATCTACTCAAACACCAACAGAAATTCATATTGCCATACCGGCAAAAAACAAAGTGCTTTTGCCGGATTATCCACCTATTAAATTGTATTATTGGAATAAAAGGTTTTATGAAACAGGTATAATAGAAACGACCTATAATAAGGAACAAATTACAATTTACGACATAGAAAAATCGGTGTGTGATGTTATCCGCTACCGCAATAAAGTGGGAATAGACATAACTTCCGAAGTATTGAGAAATTATCTCAAAAGAAAAGACCGCAATTTGGACAAGCTAATGAAATATGCTGAAAATATGCGTATTGCAACAGTATTAAACCAATATCTAACCATGATGCTATGAACAACAGAGCAGTTTCAATAAGAGCAAGATTGCTCAATTTGGCAAAAAAAGAAGGAATTGATTTTCAACATATCATCATCCGTTTTCTGCACGAACGTTTATTGTATAGACTTTCTGTTTCGGATTATTCTCAGCAATTGATTTTGAAAGGTGGCGCATTTATTTATGCCATGCAAGGACTAAAAAGTCGTCCCACAATAGATATTGACTTACTGGGAACACAAATATCAAATGATATTGAGGTACTTTGTGATGTATTTAGGCAAATATGCGCTATTAAATCAGAAGATGAAGTGACATTTAACCCTGAAAGCGTTGTCGGAGAATTGATAACCCAACAAGACAAGTATAATGGTGTTAGACTTTATATCGATGCAAATTTTCACACCGTTCGACAACGAATACAAATTGATGTTGGTTTTGGCGATATTGTGATTCCAGTTGTTCAAGAATTAGGATATCCAATACTGTTGGACGAAATGCAAGTTCCTATTATACAAGCATATTCAAAAGAAACAGTAATTGCCGAAAAATTTCAGGCAATGATAGAATTATCGGTAGCAAATAGTCGAATGAAAGATTTCTATGATGTTTACAAGTTATTAACTGACAACGAATTTGACAACGACACATTGGAAGAAGCAATTAAAGCAACCTTTGCAAACAGGGAAACTTCATATAATGAGAATCATGCCTTGTTTACATCTGAGTTCGCAACTAATCCGCAAAGAAAAAGAAGTTGGACAGCATTTCTAAACAAAATAAACAGAGACAAGGAACTCGAATTTGAAGAAGTTATGCGACTAATAAGTGAAAAATTAATGCCCTACTGGACAAAAATGAAAGAAATATAAGACAATATCAATTTGTGAAATTTCAACTGCAAAAAGATGAACGAAAACCAAACACAACAAATCCAACTCTTTAACCCACATTGCAGCCAAAAATGATCTGAATCTTCGCCCTATCTTTCACAAAACAGATGATACCTCGATGGCACATCTGCATCTGGGTTTGCTTGCTTATTGGATTGTATCCACTATCCGCTTCCAATTAAAACGACAAGGCAGCCATCTCGATTGAAACGAGATAGTCCGCATTATGAACTCGCAAAAAAGTGTGACAACAACCGTAGAAAATAACAAGGGTGAAACCATTCAAATTAGACAATATAGTGAGCCCCCTCGGAAAAAATCAAACAGATTTATGAAAAACTCAATTATACTGCAATCCCTTTCAAAAGAAAAAAATCCGTGTGGCACACTGATGAAAATTAAAAAAATCCAAAACCAGATTATCAACCTGTTACTGATGGATTGCTGCAATCTGGGTTAATCACGTTGAAAAATTAAAACAAAAGCCGCAGCGAATGGCTTTCTCTGCGGCTCAAACATCTTTGCTGATTGGTTCAACTATCAGGTACTGGGTGCATAGCCGAAACGCCTTTTAAAAGCGGACGAAAAGTGAGACAGATTCTTGAATCCAACTTCGAGATATACATCTGAAATCCTTTTATTTTCATTCAGGATTTTATCCCGAGCAACTTTTAGCCTTTTCTCAATAAGCCATTTTTGAGGCGGTAGTGGACTTATCTTTTTAAAGTCACGTTTGAATGTAGCCAGACTTCGTCCTGTAAAGCTTGCAATCTCCTCAACCGACAAGTCGTACATATAATTCTCATTCATATAATCGAGAATATCTATTTTCCACGGCTCTGTAAAGTCAAATAGAGCCGGGTAAAAACGTTTATCAATATTGAGTAAAGTGTAAACTCCAGCCTGTAATTTCAATTGCATAAGCTCTTTTGCCGGCTCTTTATTCGAATCAAAGTATGGGATCATTGACTGAAAGAGACTTTCAATATCCGGTGTTTTGGTTAGTTTAATCACACTCGGTTTATACTTCTCAGCCTCTAACGGTAGCTCTTTCTTGTCAATTGTTTGATAAAAATCTCTCAAAAAATTGCGTTTAAAATGCATGAAGATGGCCTGAAATTGCTCTTCGCCCCTAGGTTGCTTTGTCATACGAATTCGGTTATCTTTGCGAAGAAACACACATTCATTCTTATGAACTTCTGTTTTTTTATTTCCTTCTTCCAGTATTATTTCACCGGAATAAACATACACGAGCATATGGTCTTTAATCATTTGCATGCAGCTTCTTTCGTTATTGAAATAATAGCTGAAAAATATATCGTGATAATTGAATCTCAATGATTCGGAACGTTCTGAAGTCATATAAAGAAGTTTATTAAAAATAATATTATCATTAGGCTTCGAAAGTAGTTACTACACTCTTTAGCCAATTGCTGATTTCAATATGTTGAGGACAGCTTTTTTCGCATCGCCTGCAACCAATGCAATCAGAAGCTTTACCATAAGTCTTGATATAATTGCTATAATACACTCTTTGAGTGGAAAATACCGCTTTTTGCGACTGTTTTTCTGTATTGTATAAGGCAAAGTATTTGGAAATAGCAATATGTTTCGGACATCCATCTTCGCAATAATGGCAAGCAGTACACGGAATAGCAATGGACTCATTAATAATCGCCAGTGCGCTGTTCAACACTTTATATTCTTCCAAAGTAAATGGCTTGAAATTTTGCATATACCCCATGTTATCTTCCAATTGTTTTATATCAGACATACCGCTCAAAACCATCATTATGCCCTCATGACTAGCGGCAAAGCGGATTGCCCAGGAAGAGACAGACACTTCAGGGTGAAAATCTTGAAGCAATTTTTCTGCTTTAGCTGGTATGTTGGCCAATATACCTCCCTTAACAGGCTCCATCACAATGACGGGTTTATTGTGTTTGCGAGCCACTTCATAGCATTTATGCGACTGAATACTTTCGTTGTCCCAATCCAGATAATTAATTTGCAATTGCACAAAATCTACTTCTGGATGAGCTGTAAGAATCTGGTCCAACAGATCAGCATTATCATGAAATGAAAATCCAATCTGTCTTATTTTCCCTTCCATTTTCTTTTGCTGGATAAACGAAAAACTATTTAGCCTCTGTGCAATTTCGTAATGTATCACACCCAGATTATGAATAAGATAGTAATCGAAATAATCTACCCCGCATTTTTCAAGCTGTTCGTTGAAAATTCTCACTTGGTCGGCTCCTGTTTTCAATAGCATGGTCGGTAGCTTTGTTGCCAGTGTAAAACGGTCTCGTTTATGTCGTTTTACCAAGGATTCCCGAATGGCTATTTCACTTTTAAAAGCATTATACATATAGGCTGTATCAAAGTAGGTGAAGCCTCTTTCAAGAAAAGCATCTACCATTTTATTCAGGGTTTCCATGTCAATATCCGACAAATCATCCGGATTCAATACCGGCAAACGCATCAATCCGAAACCTAATTTCTTAGCTATACTGTTACCTGACATTATTTCCGGATTAAATACTTAATGAATAATAAGCCACCAACTACCTGCAAAAGCATGCCGGGAATACCCATACGGAAGTCCTGAATTGCCGCATAAAAGTTTCCAACTATCAACCATTCAACACTGGTTCCAACAAGCTGATAGAATAAAACCACCAACAGAAGAACCGGTATGGAAATGCGCTTGAAATAGCTTGCAGCAATATCAGCCCCCAAGGCAAGCAATACTGATTTGATTATAATGGCTGGCAATGCCACTACTAAAGGCATTCCGAAGAGTAGAGCGTTGATTAACGGCGAGAGAATTCCGATTAGCAACCCAACTTTCCAACCGTATTTGTATGCGCCTACTAGTGTAAAGAAATAAATGGGTAAAAAGATAATGCCACCTTGAGGTATAAGATGGCAAAGTTGTGGAAAAATCAGATTTCCGATGATAAATAGAAATCCGGTAAGATAGGTTTTTGAATTGCTGTAATCCAGCGAATAAAGTTTAATAGTTGTTGCTTTCATATACATCGAATTTTAATTTCTTTTGGTTTTATTTATAAAAGTGGTGATAAGTGGCAGAATGGTCTCTACTGCGTCCTGATGACAACACATTTTCTCTAGTGGACACCAATCCGATTGATCGCGATTCACAATAAAGGGAACCTGATTTTTATACGAAACCTCCATATCTGTATCGTTCAGTAAGTCCAATGCCAACGAGCTGATGATATTCGTATAAAGTTTTTTCACTCCTCCCGATATCATTAATGCTGCGGCGGCTTTTCCCACTATTTTATCTGCGACATAAGCACCGTTGAGGAATGCGGAATCATGATAAAGTAAATAATGTAAATCGGCCACTCCGGATTGCGAGAATGTTCGAACCTCGTTTTTGTTACTAATTACGCAAGCATAATTGCCTGTTTGTAATATTTGAAGAATATCGTCCATTTCTGCTATCACATATCCGGCAAGGCTTCCGCTTGCCCCTATGATGAGTATATTTTTCATTCAATGCTGCACTGACGTCATCTAGTTCTTCTACAGTCCAAACCAAAGACGGGAACCTCTAAACCATTATTGCCAAGTTTGTGTGTGTTTATTTTTGTATTTTTAAGTGTTGCCAATTTTTATACTACATAACCATTTCACAATTTCAGGATCACGGTGGTCAAAGAACAAGCTCTTGCCTGTGTCCAGGGTTTTAATCACTTCTAAGTCTTCCATATTCGACTCATGACCAATCATGTGCGTAGCCCAATTCTGAGGTCTCCAACAGCAATAATGCCATTCAAAGCCATAGTAGCTGTCCAAACTCGGTAGCGGTCATAATAAAGTAAAGCTCCTGCCATAAACTGGTCACACAACAAATCAGATTTGCCACCGCGCCTTGGACTGCCTGATGATACTACAATTCTCTTTGCCATTTTTTCTCCTATCTGTTTATTTTGTGAGTTTATCTATTTTCAACGATGCGAAATTAAAACAAAAGCCGCAGAGAAGGTTTTCTCTGCGGCTCAAACATTTTTGCTGTGTAGCTCAATATATTTTACTTGCTTGGAGCGATTCCGAATTGTTTTTTATAGGCTGACGAAAAATGCGACAAGTTTTTAAATCCCACTTCCAGATACACATCAGATACCTTGCGATTTTCATTGCATATTTTATTGTGTGCCACTTTTAGTCTCTTCTCGATCAGCCATTTTTGCGGTGGCAGATCACTTATTTTTTTAAAATCTCTTTTGAATGAAGCAAGGCTACGTCCGGTAAAACCTGCTATTTGTTCTATCGAAAGGTCAAACATATAATTATCTTCCAAATAATCCATAATGTCTATTTTCCATGGTTCAGTAAAGTCGAACAGTACCGGATAGAAACCTTTATCTATACTCAGCAGTGAATAAACGCCTTCATATAGTTTCAGTTGCATTAGTTCTTTTACCGGTTCTTTATCTGAATTGAAATAGGGCTTCATGGAATGAAACAGACTTTCAATATCAGCAGCTTTCGGCAATTTTATCACACTTAGTTTATGCTTTTCTGCTTCAAGTGGAAGCTCTTTTTTATCCAGCTTCTGATAAAAATCACGTAAGAAATTACGTTTAAACATCATGAATATGGCCTGAAACTGCTCTTCGCCAAGAGGTTGCTTCGTCATGCTCACCCGGTTATCTCGTTTTAGAAAAGCACTCTCTCCTTTGTGAACCACAATTTGTTTATGATCCTCCTCAAGAACGATTTCTCCCGAATAAACATACACCAGCATATGATCATGAATCATCTGTATGCAACTTCGTTCGTTATTGAAATAATAGCTAAAAAATATGTCGTAATAGTTGAATCGTAATGATTCCGAACGTTCAAAAGTCATAGTAGTTGTTTTTTGTAAAGATAGTGGTTGTTTAGTAGTTCGGCAACAATGAAATGGACAAGCCTGTTGATGTTACCAGCTTGGCCTCTAGTAGATAATGAAAGCAAGTATCCCCGATTTTAGAGGTTTTATTAAGCCATTGATTGCAGTGCCTATTGTTCAATGGCAGCCACATGCCTATAGCATCAACTGCTATAATAAGCATTGATCTACTTAGTGGATTTAACAAAATAGGACTTCAGAAAAAATCAAAAAGTCAACGTTGAATAAATTTATTCCGGCTTACGGCATTATTTTCCAGCAAAAGCCAAAGTATGTTCCCCGCACCTGTTTATTGCCACTACCCTGAAGTGCATCATCCGGCTTAATGTCGACGCCATGGTTCGTAAAATCATAAGCCACCCCAACGTTTATCACAAAGTCTCTGGTCCATAAATAGGAATATTCAAATAGCGTGCTGAGCCGTTTTAACTTGTTCGGATATGAATTCCAGATGCCTGAATTCACTGAATAGGTAAGCATCATTTTATAATGATCACGTGGAAAAATCCGACCGCCAATCCCCCCGTGAAAGGCATAGAAACGCGTATTGGCAATTCCAACCGCTTTCCCATCGTTATCATATATTACCGGAAAAAACAAAGGAACACCTATCACATTTCCCTTATAGGTGTATCCTGAGGTGTAAACACTATGGTTAAAATAGTTAACAGGACTCTGACCCTCCGGGAGGACTACCGAATTTGTGGGATATACGTTCTGATTTCGGGTAAAGTAAAACTCAACTAATGCCGATGATATCAATGATTGTCTCTTTTTCCAAAACAATCCATATAAATTATCCGGATAATTCTGCCATTTAACGCTTGAGTGGTCTTCAATGGGATGACATACATAAAAGAGAAGCGATTGGTTGGCTATCTCTTTTTCTATCGTCAGTTTGTATTGTCCCAGATGATTTCCTGCAACCTGATCTCTTTCCGTTTCAGGTGCGTTTGATCCTCTGGATCGACACATAATGACGTTCAGATAATCACTGAATCCGGAGGGTAGCTTTCCATACACGGGATTAGGACTGGTTCCTCCCCACCATGCATAGTCATCCATCCCTGCCGTTATTCTTAATTTCTTAGGGTTACCCCATCTGAAAAACAGATTCTTGTGATGTAGATTCGGATTCTTAATATATTCATACTGATCACGGATCAGGGCTTCTTCATAAAGTGCACTAAAAGAGACATTCTTAAAGAGTTTAACAAATCCATTGGTACCAAGTAGAACAGAGGGATACGGTCTGCTGTTATTTGAATAACAGAAATCTCCATTGGTTGCAGATAATCCTGCCATCTCTGTTTTCGCAGCCTGCTCTCCAATCTTAAACAGAACTTTTTTATATCCGATAGAAAGAAAGGCCTCATTGATTTGCGAAGTTGAACGGGTGGTCAAGTCAGAGGTTAACAAAACCCCATAGCTTAACTTCAACTCATGAGCGGTATCAGATACCGTGCCTTCATATTTCATCATACAAAAATGATGATACTTTTCCTGCTGTCCGACCATGCCTTTCTGATTAGCCCATAGCCAAAAAGGCAGATCATCTTGTGATGAAGAATAGCTGCGTATTTCAATTTCCCAATGCCGTTCACTGACTGCTTGCGCAAATAGATTAGCAGGTTGGATTAATAAAATAATGTAAAAAAGGCATGTAGATAATTTCAGATTGGCACTCATTTTTAGTGGTAGCTTAACTCCGTGAATTAATTAGTATTGACCTTGCATTTAGTTCTTATATACTTTAATGCACATAGGACCTTCAACTTTTTCATGAACCGATGACGTAGACTCGGAATCTTCGTGAGGAATAACATCATGGACCTGGTCATTACCGTCCAGTTGATCACCCTTCTTATCGTGAAGATCTTCACCAAAGACAAAAGCCCCTGTTACTACTTCTTTATCAATACTCAAACGAATCTCTCTAAAAAGCATCAAATTATCTTTGACGGTAAGGAAACTATTCTTTTTAGGTGGATCTGTATGGGCTTCGCTATTAGCATACCAGCATTCCATATCATCAATCCGGCTGCCCCATTTTCCCAACCGAACGACAAGGCAATAAACAGCTACATCGAGTAGCCCCACAATCACTATCACTACTATCATCATATCCGTTTCGTATTGAGTTATTTGAAAAAATTTATCTGACAATAAAAATCACATTCCCTCTTCAGATAATGAACACCCACTGTCAGCTTATCACTCCGTTTTGCAACGAAGATTTCCGGGACTGAAAAAGTGAGTAACAAAATATCCCGACCAATATATTTTCCTTTGAAAAGCGCTTTGTTTGCAATCAATTCGGTAGATCTGATCTCTGCATCTAAAATCCGATCATACGAAAAGCGCTTTAACTCTTCATCATTTTGAAAATATTGATGGATATACGCCGCAAAAGCAGAAAAGCACGAGGCGTTCATACTCCAGAAATCACCTTTCTTCTGTAAAAACAACAGATCATCATTGGTCCAATCGCTCATAATTTGTTTTTTTAATGGTTATCACTCATCAACTTATTCTTCAACGGGGGGTATCCCGTCCGAAGCTGCCTGTTTAACGCGTATTGCATTCATCAAAGTCATATTATCTATATTCGTATTATTTAATGGTAAAGGTTCCCCGATTTGTAAGCATAAGCATGTTTAGGCGCTCATGACATCTTACCAGTTCGTTTTATTCCATCCTGCGGCTGTATACCATTCCATGGTGTGATAGGCCTTGTTACGGCCGGTATTTCCGACTTGAGGGATATAGGTGTTCAGCCCGCTGAAATGACTGATGGGGACCAGCTCATAATACCCGCTGTTTCGTACCGACACGATACCAGGGGTACAGGCCTTGTAGACCACCGCCTTGTTAAGCTGTTGCGTGAATGCGAAGCGTTCTTCCGGGCCGGTGATATTCTCCATCAGATGACCGAAGTCATAAAACAGATGCGGGATATAGGTCTCCAGATGTTGCACCGTACCGGCATTGAGGTTATTCAGTTCTGTAAGGTGGGCGCTCATCAGTTTATTCGTCTCTGTAGCCAGACCTTCCAGCTCACTGCATTTGACACAGGCCACGGCGGCCGAGCGGCTGTAGTCGGTCAGTCTATCGTAGTGGTCATAGAACAGCTTTGCTGTTTTGATATAGTCGGCCTCGGTGGAGCCGAACAGCGTAGGGATGATATCGCCATAAGGGAAGCCGTCCGCTAATATCTCCGTGGGCGAGGCGATCAGGTAATCCGTGCTTTGCCGGAGGGCATAAGCGGTCTCCACACCACTCATAAAGCAGGCGTCGAAGAGAATATAACTGAAATGGGGACCGGTAGACAGTGCCGTAACCAGATCGGGGATATCCATATAATTACTACCGTCCTGTCCGAACCACCGCGTGGTGGGGGCGGCCTTGAGATTGCCCGCCCCGGGGATCCAGCCGTAGCCATGCGACCATAGCACCAGTCCGTAACTTGTTGCCGGAAAGAGCTTGGTCATATCTGCAAATACGGCATTCATCACCGTGGGTGAGACTGAATTCTGTTGTAGATAGGTTTTGACAATCTGTTGGGTCACCGTTCCTTTATTTCCCTTTACCAGATGGATCAGTTGTGGGGTTCCGCCCGCGTTATCCAGATAAATCAACAGTGTTCCCTTTACCGTATTTCTTGCCACTCCCGCCATCAGGCTGTCTATATTAGCCGCCACATTGCCCGACAGGCTGTTATCGGCTATCATATACACCAGCACGGTCTTACCCGGATCCACGTAGCAGTCATTATCTTTGCGACAAGCGGTTAGCGAGGCAAAAATGAGCAGTATCAAGAATATGTTCTTTATCGTTCGCATCGGTTTTTGTTTTTTGTTTTTATTCGGTTATTTTATTTATTCAGCTATTTTATTAATTCGGTTGTTTTAATCTCTTTATCCCCAATCAGCCGGCAAGCTCTTTCACCCCCATTCTCTATCTTCTCTTTCTATTCCTTATTGCCTACTGCCTATTCTCTAATAGCCATTTCTCTATCTCTTCAAAGCGTGCATCTTTCAACACCACCCGCTTCTCTTTGTCCAGCAGATACAGCGTAGGGATTGCCTTCAGGTCGTACAACGCTTTTGTCTCTATCACCGCGTCTTTGTCATACGCGTTGATCCACTGCACCGGCGCATCCGGATAATGTTGATGCCACACCGCCAGATCTTTATCCGGGTAGAGAGAGAGTATCTTCAATGTCCCTTTTTGTTGCAAGTCGGTGATCACAGCGCTTGACTTCATCTGCTGCTTCACCGTCTTACAATCCCCGCAATCGGGGTTATTGAAAAAGAGTAGTAGATACGAGGCCTGAATAGTATGCATCATCTTCTGCCTGCCGCTATTCAGGGTGTAACGAAAGTCGGTAGCTGTTTCGCCCGGCCTGTTTTTCATGGCCAGATCATAACGATAGAGGTAACGAATCTGAACCAACTCGCTCACCTTGTCAGACGCAATAATGCGCTCCAGCACGACCGTGTATAGCTGTTCGTTCCTTAGCGGTGAGTTGGGATCGTACAGATATTTATCGCTCAACGAGATAAAACAGTCGTACATCAGGCTATCTGTTTCTGCTTTATCCATCATCAATTCCACACTCTTCCGGGCTGTAGAAAAGGGAACCTGCATTAGCACACCGAGGTAATCGGTAAATACCTTATCCAGAAACGCGGTCTTTCGAACCTGGGAGGTATCCTTAAAGTTGAAGTTCTGCCAGTAGTTCCCGGCCAGATAGGCTGCTTGTGTAGCTGTGGTTGTGAGCTGTGAGGGTACGGCAGGCAGCGTGAAGGTGGGCGATGAGGCCTCTTCCTTCGCCGGCTGCCGCTTCTTCTCTACACAAGAGAAAAAACACAAAACACAAAGTACTAAAATGATATTTTTCATTACAAATTTTAGATTACATCGGTAGTATTTGTAGGAACACACGGCCATGCGTCTCTATGGTATTATCAGAATCGGTTAAATCTTCTCCATGATGATGGACCGGAATATGCGTCTTTCGTCTTTTTGTTCACAGATATATATTCTAAAGGTGGCCCCCCGTTTTACAACACTTCGCTTCATCTGAACAGGAGCCAGTAACATGGTTTCCGAATCGGAAAAATACCTTCCGAAAAACAGACATGCCGTTTTCAGCTCATCGTATGATATATCGGCATACCGGATCTCTTCGTAGTTCGGTTCTGCACACCAATCGCATACTTTATAATAATTGCTTACATTCAGCATGAACCGGATAAACGTTTCTCTGTCCATGCGCCACAATTCATCTTGTTTGTTCAACAGTAGTAATAATCTATGTTCCATAAGTTTCAGTTTTTGTCGTTTTCTGTCTTGTAGAGACGCTTAGCCGTGCGTCTTTTTTATACGGTTTCTTTCATTTAAAATCATTGATGACAAGCCTTCAGAAAAATGATCCGGAGTATGCTTTCGTCCGCTATCTTTTCGCAGATATACAGCGTAAAGTTTTTCGCCCAGTGCCAATGCATCACGTCAATCTCCGGATACACCGGAATCAACATCAATGTCGAGGCATTCGGAATATAACTTCCAAAGAGCGGCGCCAGCACTTTCATGTCGTCGTGTGCTATCTCTACATGCTGTATATTCTCATATTCAATTTCATAATTAGGATCGCCCGGTTTAAAATAAATATGGATATACTGCATAAATCGGAAAAAAGTATCTCTGTCCATACCCCAGTAAGCATCTTGTTTTTCAAGTCGAAATGCCGAGTTCCGTTCCGTTTGCAGGATGGAGAATTGAGTATTCTGTCTTGATGTCTTTTTTCTCAATATGTTTTTCATTCTCTTTTTGTTTATGTTCGACCGCCGGCGTGTGTTTATTTATCATTGCTTATCTGCAAGCATGCCAACAGTCAACCGTTTTAAACTATTACCTATTGGATAACAAGGGCCCTACCAGACCTTGACACAACGAACACTGAAGCCGCCCGACCGAGTGGCTCCGTTGCCAGGGTTCGTGCTGTCGTTGAACAAGGTCAGCTTGTAGGCGCTGTTGCTGGCCACCGTAGCCAACCAGTAGTAGCCGATGGAACCGACGAAGCTGAATACCCCGCTACCGGGATCCATAAAGCCTGAGAGCGGATAGTATCCAACCGTAGAGGCCCAGACCGCGTAAGCTGTATTTACTCCCGTAGTTGAAGTGTTTGTCAACCATGTACTCCAGGGGCTAGACCATGTACCGCTTGTCTTTTTACCACTGGGTACACGCCATCCCTCGGGGCAAGGATCGTAGACCGACTTCTGATCACCATATTCACCACCCCATGCATTAAGGCCACCCGCGGCAGTTCCATCGGCTGCTGCCGTGGCTGTACTGCCGGCCCAGTTACCCAGAAACAACATGGGATATTTTACCGAATAGGCCAACTGGTTGGTATACGAGATGGGAGATGCTCCGGCATTGAAATATTTTACATACACGTTTACAGCGGTAGTCGTAAAATCTGAATAGGCAGGAGGGGTGAATGAAGCTCCGGTAGCATTATAGAGCGCAATAGGTGCACCACTATTATTACTATTTGGGAATGGGTCTTTGCGCCCCCACTGATAAAACAGTCCACCGCTGGTAGCAAACGAATTAGACCCGTTAGCCAGCGCGGTAGCGCCCAGGTTGTATTGCATCCAGGTGTTGCCGTTGAGTACATCGACATTGGCCGAAAGGGTCGGGTCGTAATCCGTCACCCAGATATGCCATGACCAGAGCACATTGGTACCAGCGGCATCGGTAACCACCACTTCAGCGTTCCCTTTGGCCGTTGTGGAGGGGGCCATGACCTTGAAATAGCCCGATGAGAGGTAGGTGCTATAGTCCAGCGTTACCAGTCCCGCCGCAGTTTGCCAGTTGATCGCGGCTTTCCACCCGGTGCTTACATTGGCGATCTGGGTACCCAGCGCACTTTCGTTGGCGCGACTTACCGGAATATTTACAGATCCTCCCGGTTTTAGCATGTAGCAGTTTGCACTTGCCAAGTGCACCCGTGAATCCGAAAGGGAGATTCCTTTCAGTGTGTTGGTCAGTGTATAATGTGTATTACGCACCACGTTGTAATCATTGTAGTTGTCGGCTCCAGGGTAGATCCGGTAGACGATCTCATTTCCACTTTGTGCACCCAACGTATGACCCGTCATCTCGATATAGGTGGCATAATCCAGATCGCCTTTCAGCCGGGCGGTGGTGGTACCGGTATTCGCGCCCACGCCCCTGCGGTTATCGGGCAGGTAGTAGGTGAGCGTCTGCGGGGTTGCCGAGGAGGTTACACTCGTATAGGCTGTGTTCATCATCGTGGATGCCGTGGGGCTGGCCGGGAAGTTACCGGCAGCGGGGGGATAATATTGTATCGTTGTGGGTACATTACACACCCTGATCTTATCCAGCTGAAAACTGGAGGCGATGGAGGCGTCCACCGAATAGACCACATCCACCCGAGCCAGCAAACGGGTAAGCGACACGGTGCGGGCAGTGTAGCCTGTGGAAGGTACGGTGTACCCGGTGATCTGACCCAACATCGGGATGCTCTTTTTCGTCCCGGAAAGCAGCAGATCGGTCTCGGTGGTGATGGTTTTGGCGGCCGTTTGAAAGGCGGCCTCATTAGCCGGATCCGTTGCAAAAGCGGTGGCCCCGGCATTGACTACAAAATAAAGATTGCCGGTGTTATTGGGTACAAGTTTTACCAGAAAAGCGCTCGCGTTTACACTCGTGGCATACGTTTTCTTCACAAAAGCTCCGCCGCTGCCGAACTGTAACACCCAGACATCGGTTATCTGTGCATCGTCGACGGTGCTGGGGTCAACGGCACGGGTAGTGACGCCCGGCTCCTGCATCCCGGTCATGGTAAACGAGAAGCAGGCGCTGACTCCTTTACCGTCTTCGGTAGCGCGCTGCAAGGACTCCCGCCTACACGATGCCAGCAGTAAAAAAGATATTATGATTATACCGATTCTTCTCATCTTTCGTTCTCTTTGTTGATATCTTTAATCCGCGAATAAATTAGTTATATGTTTATTTATCATTGCTTATCTGCAAGCATTCCAATGGTCAACCGATTTAAACTATTACCTATTGGATAACAAGGGCCCTACCAGTTTTTGACACAACGAACACTGCAGCCGGCCGGCCGAAAGCTGAACACGACAGGACTCATGTAGATGCTGCACGTACCCATGCAGTAGGCGAAGCCGCTGTACACCGCCGCCGACCAGTAGTAGCCGTCTAAACCGACGTTGGTGATGGCCCCGTCACCGCCACTCCTATATCCGGAGAGCGGATAGTATCCAGCCGTAGATGCCCAAACCGCGTAAGCTGTATTGGATTCTGTAATTACTGGGGTAGTCGTCCAGGTACTCCAGGGGCTGACCCAGTTACTACCGGGCTGTTCACCACTGGGTACACGCCATCCTTCAGGACACGGATCGTAGATCGACTTCGGGTCGCCATATTCGCCGCCCCATGAGTGAATACCACTCGCGACAGTTTCATTTTCATCGGCTGCTGCAGTGGCTGTACTGCCGGACCAGTTGATTATCAAAAACAACATGGGGTATTTTACGGAATAAGCCAACTGGTTGGCATACGAAACAGGTGCCGCCGATGCATCGAAACATTTTACATATGAATCACCGGGTACGGCGGTAGGCGTAAAACCTGAATAGGTGGGAGGAGTAAATTCCTCTCCGGCAGCATTATAGAGCGGAATAGGAGTATAATCCCGACCACCTACGAGATTAATATTACTATTCGGAAAAGGGTCTTTGCGCCCCCACTGATAAAACAGTCCTCCACTGGTAGCATACGAATTGGTTCCATCGGCCAGCGCGGTAGCGCCCAGGTTGTATTGCATCCACGTGTTACCATTGATCACATCAACATTGGCCGAAAGGGTCGGATCGTAATCCGTTACCCAGATATGCCATGACCAGAGCACGTTGGTGCCCGCTGCATCGGTAACCACCACTTCCGCATTCCCTTTGGCCGTTGTGGAGGGGGCCGTGACCTTGAAATAGCCCGAGGAGAGGTAGGTGCTATAGTCCAGCGTCACCAGTCCTGCCGCGGTTTGCCAGTTGATCGCGGCTTTCCACCCGGTGGTTACATCGGCGATCTGGGTTCCCAGCGCACTTTCGTTGGCTCGTTTTACAGAGACATATACAGACTCTCCGGGTTTTACGATATAGCAGTTCGCCCTATTTTTATGTAGGCTTACCCGTGTATCCGAAAGGGAGATTCCCTTCAACGTGTTGGTCAGTGTATAATGTGTGTTACGTACCACGTTGTAATCATTATAGTTGTCGGCTCCCGGGTAGATGCGGTAGACGATCTCATCGCCACCCTGCGTACCCAGCGTATGACCTGTCATCTCGATATAGGTGGCATAATCCACACCGCTTTTCAGGCGGGCGGTGGTGGTGCCGGTATTAGCCCCCACGCCCCTGCGGTTATCGGGCAGGTAGTAGGTGAGCGTCTGCGGGGTTGCCGAGGAGGTTACACTCGTATAGGCTGTGTTCATCATCGTGGATGCCGTGGGGCTGGCCGGGAAGTTACCGGCAGCGGGCATATAATATTGTATCGTTGTGGGTACATTACACACCCTGATCTTATCCAGCTGGAAGCCGGAGGCGATGGAGGCGTCCACCGAATAGACCACATCCACCCGAGCCAGCAAACGGGTAAGCGACACGGTGCGGGCAGTGTAGCCTGTGGAAGGTACGGTGTACCCGGTGATCTGACCCAACATCGGGATGCTCTTTTTCGTCCCGGAAAGCAGCAGATCGGTCTCGGTGGTGATGGTTTTGGCGGCCGTTTGAAAGGCGGCCTCATTGGCCGGGTCCGTTGCAAAAGCGGTGGCGCCGGCATTGACTACAAAATAAAGATTGCCGGTGTTATTGGGTACAAGTTTTACCAGAAAAGCGCTCGCGTTTACACTCGTGGCATACGTTTTCTTCACAAAAGCTCCGCCGCTGCCGAACTGTAACACCCAGACATCGGTTATCTGTGCATCGTCGACGGTGGTGGGGTCGACGGCACGGGTAGTGACGCCCGGCTCCTGCATCCCGGTCGTGGTAAACGAGAAGCAGGCGTTGACCCCTTTACCGTCATCGGGAGCGCTCTGTAATGTCTCCCGCCTACACGATGCCAGCAGTAAAAAAGATATTATGATTATACCGATTCTTCTCATCTTTCGTTCTCTTTTATATTGTACTTATTATTGTACTTGCTTTTTCAATCATTGTCATCTGCTTATTTCCGGAAATCACGCACGCTTTTTATCTGATAAGCTTTCCAAAAAATGCCTTCCAAATGCAGATTAATTTCGCCCCTATTTTGTGCCTCAATCTCTGCAATTTTATGTATACTCATTTTTATTTTTTTCCGACCGCCAGAGGCGGTATTATAGTCAGGGCTTTTAATGCCCTGACTAATAAATCAAATAAATCGGATACGAGCCACAAAGGCTCTACCAGGCTTTGACACAACGTACACTGAAGCCGCTCGCCCGACTGAGGTTGCGGCCAGGGGCCGCGTAGTCACTGCTCAAGATCAGGCAGTAGGCGTAGTTGTTGGACACCGAAGCCGACCAGGAGCAGCAGAAGGAACCGACTAAGCTGCTGAAGGCCCCGCCCCCGCCACCGTCCCCCCTAATACCAGAGAACGGATAGTATCCAACCGTAGATTGCCAAACTGCATAAGCTGTATTGGATGTTGCAATTACAGGGATAGTCGTCCAGGTACTCCAGGGGCTAACATAGGTAGTACTGGCTTTTTTACCACTGGGCACACGCCATCCCTTAGAACATGGATCGTAAACAGATTTCTGATCTCCATATTCACCACCCCATGCATTAAGGCCACCCGCGACATTTGAATAGGCCGTTGCAGTGGCTGTACTTCCGGCCCAGTTCGCCAAGAAAAGCATGGGATATTTTACAGAACAAGCCAACTGGCTAGCATATCCAATAGCGGTTTGGCTTACATCGGCATATTTAACATACGTATCATTTGTTACGGCTGTAGTTGCCAGTTCCGAGTAAGCAGGCATAGTGAAACCGGAGAGCGCAATAGGCGCACCATTATCACCCACAGTATTACTATTCGGAAAAGGGTCTTTGCGCCCCCACTGATACATCAATCCTCCACTGGTAGCAAACGAATTAGACCCATTCGCCGGCGCGGTTGCACCCAGGTTGTATTGCATCCACGTATTACCGTTGAGCACATCATTCGAAATGGCCGGATCATAATCCGTTACCCAGATATGCCATGACCAGAGTACGTTGGTGCCCGCCGCATCGGTAACCACCACTTCGGCATTCCCTTTGGCCGTTGTGGAGGGGGCCGTGACTTTGAAAAAGCCCGAGGAGAGGTAGGTACTGTAATCCAGCTTTACTAGTTCTGCCGCAGTTTGCCAGTTGATTGCGGCTTTCCACCCGGTGCTTACATCGGCGATCTGGGTTCCCAACGCACTCTCGTTGGCGCGCTTCACGGAGAGATACGCATACCCTCCGGGTTTCAACATACAACAGTTTGCCTTTCCTACAACGTACACACGGGAATCGGAGGATAAAATCCCCTTCAATGTAGTACTCAAAGAGTACCTGGTATTGCGTACAATATTGTAATCGTTGTAGTTGTCGACTCCCGGGTAGATACGGTAGCGAACTTCGTCAACATCAGGAGCGCCCGTGGTGGTATGGCCGATCAGTTCGATATAGGTGGCATAATCCACGCCGCTCTTCAATCGTTCGTTGGTACCTGCCGTATTGGTCCCCACGCCTCTGCGGTTATCGGGAAGGTAGAAGGTGACCGTGGTGGGACCGGGAGCGGTGGCGGTTTCCAGCGGTAGGTTGATAACGGTGGTAGAGGATGGAGTTGCCGGAAAATTACCCGTCCCCGGGGTATAATACTGCATGGAGGTAGGCACGTTGCACATCCTCGCCTGCTCTAGTGTGAAGCTCGATGTGATCGAGGCATCGACCGTATAGGTGAAGTCGACCTGCGCAAGCATACGTGTCATCGTCACATTCATCGTCGTTATGTATCCGTTTGCAGGAACAGTCTGCGTAAGTAACTGTCCGAACATCGGGATGCTCTTTTTACCTACAGAGCCGTTAATCATCAGATCGGTCTCCGAAGCAATGGCTTTGACCTGTGTTTTAAAGGCCGCCTCATTTGCCGGCGTGGCTATCTGGGAACCACTATTGGCGATGAAATAAATGTTGCTGGTGGCGCCGGTGACATTGGGTACAAGAGAAACTTCAAATGCTGCCGGATTTATATTGTGGCTGTACGACTTTCTTAGAAAGGTTCCGCTGTTATCAAACTGCAACACCCACATATCTGTTATCTGCTGATCGTCTACCGTCGAAGAGGGGGTGGAACGGGTAGCAACTCCTTTAAGCTGCATCGGCGCAGTGGTAAACGAGAAGTGGGCTGTCACCACTTTCCCCGGATCCGGATCTTTGGACTGATTCTCCCGCTTACACGATGCCAGCAGTAAAAAAGCTATTATGATTATACCGATTCTTCTCATCTTTCGTCCTTTTTATACTAACTTACTTTTTCCTTATTGTCATTTCCTTATTTCCGGAAATCAGACTTCTGATGTCCGGTATTCTCATTCTTCGTTTTTTCTCGACCGCCGGAGGCTGTATTGTAATCAGAGCTTTTAATGTCCTGACTAACGAATCAAATAAATCGGATATGGGTCACAAGGACCCTACCAGGCTTTGACACAACGAACACTACAGCATAAATACCGAGAGCCGTAACTGACAGCATGCATGTTTCCGCTGTACAGGCTCAGGCTGTATATGTAGCCGGCGTAGGCCACTGGAGCCGACCAGGAGTAGCAGCAGTAACCGACGCTACAGAGTGTCCCGTTATTATTCCTATAGCCCGATAGCGGATAGTATCCTGTAGATGCCCAGACTGCATAAGCTGTATTCACTCCATCTGTTGAAGTGTTCGTTGTCCAGGTACTCCAGGGACTAACATAGGTAGTACTGGCTTTTTTGCCACTGGATACACGCCAGCCCGCAGGACAGGGATCGTAGACCGACTTAGAGTCGCCATATTCACCGCCCCATGAACTAATGCCCACTGTTGAACTGCCTGCTGCCGTAGCTGTGCTACCGGACCAGTTCGACAAAAACAGCATGGGATATTTTACCGAACAAGCCAACTGGTTGGCATATCCAATAGCGGTTTGGCTTACATCGGCATATTTAACATACGTATCATTTGTTACGGCTGTAGTTGTCAACCCCGTGTAAGCCGGCATAGTGAAACCGGAGAGCGGAATAGGTGCAACATTATTAATACCCACAATATCACTGTTCGGAAAAGGGTCTTTGCGCCCCCACTGATACATCAATCCTCCACTGGTAGCAAACGAATTAGACCCGTTGGCCAACGCGGTTGCACCCAGGTTGTATTTCATCCACGTATTACCGTTAAGCACATCAACATTGGCTGAAAGGGTCGGATCATAATCCGTCACCCAGATATGCCATGACCAGAGCACGTTGGTACCGGCGGCATCGGTGACCACCACTTCGGCATTGCCTTTGGCCGTTGTAGATGGAGCCGTGACTTTGAAATAACCCGATGATAGGTAGGTGTTGTAATCCAGCGTTACCAGTCCTGCCGTGGTTTCCCAGTTGATCGCGGCTTTCCATCCGGTGCTTACATCGGCGATCTGCGTACCCAGATTACTTTCGTTGGCACGACTTACCGGAATATTTACAGATCCTCCCGGTTTTAGCATGTAGCAGTTTGCACTTACAACGTGTACCCGGCTGTCTGATGCGGAAATCCCTTTCAGGGTAGTACTCAAAGAATACTTGGTGTTGCGCACAAGATTGTAGTCGTTGTACTTGTCGGCTCCCGGGTAGATACGGTAACGAAATTCGGCAACATCAGGAGCACCCGTGGTGAGATGTCCAATCAGTTCGATATAGGTGGCATAATCCACGCCGCTCTTCAATCGTTCGTTCGTCCCTGCCGTATTAGCACCCACGCCTCTGCGGTTATCGGGAAGGTAGAAGGTGACCGTGGTGGGACCGGGAGCGGTGGCGGTTTCCAAGGGTAGGTGGATAACGGTGCCGGAGGATGGAGAGGCCGGAAAATTACCCGTTCCCGGGGTATAATATTGCATACTATTAGGCACGTTGCATACCCTCACCTGCTCCAGTATGAAGCTCGATGTGATCGAGGCATCGACCGTATAGGTGAAGTCGACCTGTGCAAGCATTCGCATCAACGTTACATTCATCGTCTCCATATAACCCGATCCAGGAACGGTCTGCGTAAGCAATTGTCCGAACATAGGAATATTCTTTTTACTGCTTCCGCTTATAAACAGATCGCTCTCCTGGGTAATGGTTTTTGTCTGTGTTTTAAAGGCCGCCTCGTTGGTAGGGGTGTCAAGAGTAGGACCATTATTGGCCAGAAAGTAGATATTGCTGGTAGTACCTGAAGCATTGGGCGATAGCTGTACATCGAATGCTGCCGGATTTATATTGTGGCTGTACGACTTTCTTAGAAAGGTTCCGCTGTTATCAAACTGTATCACCCACATATCGGTTATCTGCTGATCGTCTACCGTCGAAGAGGGGGTCGAACGGGTAGCAACTCCTTTCTGCTGCATCGGCGCAGTGGTAAACGAGAAGTGGGCGGTCACCACTTTCCCCGGATCCGGATCTTTGGACTGATGCTCCCGCTTACACGATGCCAGCAGTAAAAAAGATATTATGATTATACCGATTCTTCTCATCTTTCGTTCTCTTTGTTATACCTTAAGCCTGTAAATTATTTAGTAATGTATTTATTTATAACTACTTATCTCCATACGCTCCAATTATCAACAGAAACTATTCCCTATCACCGTCATCTTTTCCGGCTCAAACAATTTGTTTAGAGACGATTTTGGAAATCCTAAAGAAACAATCTCTACAATTTCATGTATTCTCATTCTTCGTTTTTTTCTCAACCACCTCCGGCGGTATTGTAGTCAGGGCTTTTAATGCCCTGACTAATAAATCAAATAAATCGGATATGGGTCACAAGGGCCCTACCTACCAAACTTTGACGCAACGAACACTATAACCATAAGGCTGGTCGTCGCCAGTGCCCGCGTTGCTGCTGCCCAGGTTCAGGCTGTAGGGTTCGTAGTCGCCCACCGTAGCCGACCAGTGGTAGCCGGAGGAACCGACGGCGCAGAAAGCCCCGGAACCGTTATCTCTATAGCCCGATAGCGGATAGTATCCAATCGTAGATGCCCAGACTGCGTAAGCTGTATTTATTCCCGTAGTTGAAGTGTTTGTCAACCATGTACTCCAGGGGCTAGCATAGGTACCGCTTGTCTTTTTACCACTGGGTACGCGCCAGCCCGCAGGGCACGGATCGTAGATCGACTTCTGATCACCATATTCACCGCCCCATGCATTAAAACCACCCGTGACAGTAGTGGCTGTACTTCCGGCCCAGCGTGTTAAAAACAACATGGGATATTTTACAGAATAGGCCAACTGGTTGGCAAATCCAATAGCGGTTTGGCTTACATCGGCATATTTAACATAGGGGTCAGCAGTTACGGCTGTAGTTATCAGTCCCGTGTAAACAGGCATAGTGAAACCGGAGAGCGTAATGGGTGCAACACCAGTACCTACAACATCACTATTCGGGAAAGGGTCTTTGCGTCCCCATTGATATAGCAAACCGCCACTGGTAGCAAACGAATTAGACCCGTTAGCCAACGCAGTAGCCCCCAGGTTGTATTGCATCCACGTATTGCCGTTGAGCACATCATTCGAGGTAACCGGATCGTAATCCGTCACCCAGATATGCCATGACCAGAGCACGTTGGTGCCCGCCGCATCGGTAACCACCACTTCGGCATTCCCTTTGGCCGTTGTGGAGGGGGCCGTGACCTTGAAATAGCCCGAGGAGAGGTAGGTGCTGTAATTCAGCGTTACCAGTCCTGCTGAGGTTTGCCAGTTGATCGCGGCTTTCCACCCGGTGGTTACATCGGCGATCTGGGTACCCAGCGCACTTTCGTTGGCACGTTTCACCGGGATATTTACCGACTCGCCCGGTTTCACTATATAGCAGTTCGACCGCTCGGCAATGTGCACCCTATTGTCCGAAGGAGAAATACCTTTCAGTGTGTTGATCAGTGTATAATGTGTATTGCGCACAATGTTGTAATCATTATAGTTGTCGGCGCCCGGATAGATGCGGTAGGCTATCTCATCGCCGCCCTGAACACCCTTGGTATGACCGATCAGTTCGATATAGGTGGCATAATCCACACCGCTCTTCAATCGCTCGTTGGTTCCGGCCGTATTGGTCCCCACGCCTCTGCAGTTATCGGGGAGGTAGAAGGTGACCGTGGTGGGACCGGGAGCGGTGGCGGTCTCCAAGGGTAAGTTGATAACGGTGGTGGAAGATGGAGTTGCCGGAAAATTACCCGTCCCCGGGGTATAATACTGCATGGAGGTAGGCACGTTACACACCCTCACCTGTTCCAGCGTGAAGCTTGATGTGATGGAAGCATCGACCGTATAGGTGAGGTCGACCTCGGCCAGCATTCGTGTCATCGTCACATTCATCGTCGTTATGTATCCGTTTGCAGGAACGGTCTGCGTAAGTAACTGTCCGAACATCGGGATACTCTTTTTACCTACAGAGCCGTTAATCATCAGATCGGTCTCCGAAGCAATGGCTTTGACCTGTGTTTTAAAGGCCGCCTCATTTGCCGGCGTGGCTATCTGGGAACCACTATTGGCGATGAAATAAATGTTGCTGGTGGCGCCGGTGACATTGGGTACAAGGAGAACCTCGAATGCTGCCGGATTGAACGAAGAGGTGTAACTTTGCTTGAGAAAGTTACCGCTGTTGTCAAACTGCAACACATTGATATCGGTTATCTGCTGATCGTCTACCGTCGAAGAGGGGGTCGAACGGGTGGCAACACCTTTCTGCTGCATCGGCGCCGTGGTAAACGAGAAGTGGGCTGTCACCACTTTCGCCGTGTCTTTAGCCGGATTTAATGCCTCTCGCTTGCACGAAACCAGCAGTAAAAAAGATAGTATGATTAATCCGATTCTTCTCATCTTTCGTCCTTTTATATTGTACTTATTATTGTACTTGCTTTTTCAATCATTGTCATCTGCTTATTTCCGGAAATCACGCACGCTTTTTATCTGATAAGCTTTTCAAAAAATGCCTTCCAAATGCAGATTAATTTCACTTTTGTTTTGTTCCTCAATCTCTGCAATTTTATGTATACTCATTTTTATTTTTTTCCGACCGCCGGAGGCGGTATTAAACTCCGAGCTTTTAATGCCCGGAGTTAATGAATCAAATAAATCGGATACGGGCCACAAGGACCCTACCAGGCTTTGACACAACGGACACTAAAGCATAAATACCGATAGCCTTTGCTGACAGGGTACATGTCGACTCTGTACAGGCTCATGAGGTATGCGTTGGAGAGGTAGCTCACCGGAGCCGACCAGGAGTAGCAGCAGTAACCGACGCTACAGAGTGTCCCGTTATTATTCCTATAGCCCGATAGCGGATAGTATCCTGTAGATGCCCAGACTGCATAAGCTGTATTCACTCCATCTGTTGAAGTGTTCGTTGTCCAGGTACTCCAGGGACTAACATAGGTAGTACTGGCTTTTTTGCCACTGGATACACGCCAGCCCGCAGGACAGGGATCGTAGACCGACTTAGAGTCGCCATATTCACCGCCCCATGAACTAATACCCACTGTTGAACTGCCTGCTGCCGTAGCTGTGCTACCGGACCAGTTCGACAAAAACAGCATGGGATATTTTACCGAATAAGCCAACTGGTTGGTATACGATATGGGAGATGCACTAGCATCGGCATATTTTACATACGTATCATTTGTTACGGCTGTAGTTGTCAACCCCGTGTAAGCCGGCATAGTGAAACCGGAGAGCGAAATAGGTGCAACATTATCACCCACAGTATTACTATTCGGAAACGGGTCTTTGCGCCCCCACTGATACATCAATCCTCCACTGGTAGCAAACGAATTAGACCCGTTGGCCAACGCGGTTGCACCCAGGTTGTATTTCATCCACGTATTACCGTTAAGCACATCAACATTGGCTGAAAGGGTCGGATCATAATCCGTCACCCAGATATGCCATGACCAGAGCACGTTGGTACCGGCGGCATCGGTGACCACCACTTCGGCATTGCCTTTGGCCGTTGTAGATGGAGCCGTGACTTTGAAATAACCCGATGATAGGTAGGTGTTGTAATCCAGCGTTACCAGTCCTGCCGTGGTTTCCCAGTTGATCGCGGCTTTCCATCCGGTGCTTACATCGGCGATCTGCGTACCCAGATTACTTTCGTTGGCACGACTTACCGGAATATTTACAGATCCTCCCGGTTTTAGCATGTAGCAGTTTGCACTTACAACGTGTACCCGGCTGTCTGATGCGGAAATCCCTTTCAGGGTAGTACTCAAAGAATACTTGGTGTTGCGCACAAGATTGTAGTCGTTGTACTTGTCGGCTCCCGGGTAGATACGGTAACGAAATTCGGCAACATCAGGAGCACCCGTGGTGAGATGTCCAATCAGTTCGATATAGGTGGCATAATCCACGCCGCTCTTCAATCGTTCGTTCGTCCCTGCCGTATTAGCACCCACGCCTCTGCGGTTATCGGGAAGGTAGAAGGTGACCGTGGTGGGACCGGGAGCGGTGGCGGTTTCCAAGGGTAGGTGGATAACGGTGCCGGAGGATGGAGAGGCCGGAAAATTACCCGTTCCCGGGGCATAATATTGCATATTAGGCACGTTGCAGACCCTCACCTGCTCCAGTATGAAGCTCGATGTGATCGAGGCATCGATCGTATAGGTGAAGTCGACCTGCGCAAGCATACGCATCAACGTTACATTCATCGTCTCCATATAACCCGATCCAGGAACGGTCTGCGTAAGCAATTGTCCGAACATAGGAATATTCTTTTTACTGCTTCCGCTTATAAACAGATCGCTCTCCTGGGTAATGGTTTTTGTCTGTGTTTTAAAGGCCGCCTCGTTGGTAGGGGTGTCAAGAGTAGGACCATTATTGGCCAGAAAGTAGATATTGCTGGTAGTACCTGAAGCATTGGGCGATAGCTGTACATCGAATGCTGCCGGATTTATATTGTGGCTGTACGACTTTCTTAGAAAGGTTCCGCTGTTATCAAACTGTATCACCCACATATCGGTTATCTGCTGATCGTCTACCGTCGAAGAGGGGGTCGAACGGGTAGCAACTCCTTTCTGCTGCATCGGCGCAGTGGTAAACGAGAAGTGGGCGGTCACCACTTTCCCCGGATCCGGATCTTTGGACTGATGCTCCCGCTTACACGATGCCAGCAGTAAAAAAGATATTATGATTATACCGATTCTTCTCATCTTTCGTTCTCTTTGTTGATATCTTTAATCCGCGAATAAATTAGTTATATGTTTATTTATCATTGCTTATCTGCAAGCATTCCAATGGTCAACCGATTTAAACTATTACCTATTGGATAACAAGGGCCCTACCAGTTTTTGACACAACGAACACTGTAGCCGGCCGGCCGAGAGCTGAACACGACAGGACTCATGTAGATGCTGCACGTACCCATGCAGTAGGCGAAGCCGCTGTACACCGCCGCCGACCAGGAGTAGCCGTCTAAACCGACGTTGGTGATGGCCCCGTTGTAAGCCATCCTATATCCGGAGAGCGGATAGTATCCAGCCGTAGATGCCCAAACCGCGTAAGCTGTATTGGATTCTGTAATTACTGGGGTAGTCGTCCAGGTACTCCAGGGGCTGACCCAGTTACTACCGGGCTGTTCACCACTGGGTACACGCCATCCTTCAGGACACGGATCGTAGATCGACTTCGGGTCGCCATATTCGCCGCCCCATGAGTGAATACCACTCGCGACAGTTTCATTTTCATCGGCTGCTGCAGTGGCTGTACTGCCGGACCAGTTGATTATCAAAAACAACATGGGGTATTTTACGGAATAAGCCAACTGGTTGGCATACGAAACAGGTGCCGCCGATGCATCGAAACATTTTACATATGAATCACCGGGTACGGCGGTAGGCGTAAAACCTGAATAGGTGGGAGGAGTAAATTCCTCTCCGGCAGCATTATAGAGCGGAATAGGAGTATAATCCTGACCACCTACGAGATTAATATTACTATTCGGAAAAGGGTCTTTGCGCCCCCACTGATAAAACAGTCCTCCACTGGTAGCATACGAATTGGTTCCATCGGCCAGCGCGGTAGCGCCCAGGTTGTATTGCATCCACGTGTTACCATTGATCACATCAACATTGGCCGAAAGGGTCGGATCGTAATCCGTTACCCAGATATGCCATGACCAGAGCACGTTGGTGCCCGCTGCATCGGTAACCACCACTTCCGCATTCCCTTTGGCCGTTGTGGAGGGGGCCGTGACCTTGAAATAGCCCGAGGAGAGGTAGGTGCTATAGTCCAGCGTCACCAGTCCTGCCGCGGTTTGCCAGTTGATCGCGGCTTTCCACCCGGTGGTTACATCGGCGATCTGGGTTCCCAGCGCACTTTCGTTGGCTCGTTTTACAGAGACATATACAGACTCTCCGGGTTTTACGATATAGCAGTTCGCCCTATTTTTATGTAGGCTTACCCGTGTATCCGAAAGGGAGATTCCCTTCAACGTGTTGGTCAGTGTATAATGTGTGTTACGTACCACGTTGTAATCATTATAGTTGTCGGCTCCCGGGTAGATGCGGTAGACGATCTCATCGCCACCCTGCGTACCCAGCGTATGACCTGTCATCTCGATATAGGTGGCATAATCCACACCGCTTTTCAGGCGGGCGGTGGTGGTGCCGGTATTAGCCCCCACGCCCCTGCGGTTATCGGGCAGGTAGTAGGTGAGCGTCTGCGGGGTTGCCGAGGAGGTTACACTCGTATAGGCTGTGTTCATCATCGTGGATGCCGTGGGGCTGGCCGGGAAGTTACCGGCAGCGGGCATATAATATTGTATCGTTGTGGGTACATTACACACCCTGATCTTATCCAGCTGGAAGCCGGAGGCGATGGAGGCGTCCACCGAATAGACCACATCCACCCGAGCCAGCAAACGGGTAAGCGACACGGTGCGGGCAGTGTAGCCTGTGGAAGGTACGGTGTACCCGGTGATCTGACCCAACATCGGGATGCTCTTTTTCGTCCCGGAAAGCAGCAGATCGGTCTCGGTGGTGATGGTCTTGGCGGCCGTTTGAAAGGCGGCCTCATTGGCCGGGTCCGTTGCAAAAGCGGTGGCCCCGGCATTGACTACAAAATAAAGATTGCCGGTGTTATTGGGTACAAGTTTTACCAGAAAAGCGCTCGCGTTTACACTCGTGGCATACGTTTTCTTCACAAAAGCTCCGCCGCTGCCGAACTGTAACACCCAGACATCGGTTATCTGTGCATCGTCGACGGTGGTGGGGTCGACGGCACGGGTAGTGACGCCCGGCTCCTGCATCCCGGTCGTGGTAAACGAGAAGCAGGCGTTGACCCCTTTACCGTCATCGGGAGCGCTCTGTAATGTCTCCCGCCTACACGATGCCAGCAGTAAAAAAGATATTATGATTATACCGATTCTTCTCATCTTTCGTTCTTTTATATTGTACTTGCTTATTATTGTACTTGCTTTTTCAATCATTGTCATTTGCTTATTTCCGGAAATCACGCACGCTTTTTATCTGATAAGCTTTCCAAAAAATGCCTTCCAAATGCAGATTAATTTCGCCCCTATTTTGTGCCTCAATCTCTGCAATTTTATGTATACTCATTTTTATTTTTTTCCGACCGCCAGAGGCGGTATTATAGTCAGGGCTTTTAATGCCCTGACTAATAAATCAAATAAATCGGATACGAGCCACAAAGGCTCTACCAGGCTTTGACACAACGTACACTATAACCATAAGACCGATAACCGTTGAGGTTGCTCAGGGCGTACGCGGTGTTACCGTTCACCGTAGCCGACCAGCAGTAATCGTTGGAACCGACAACGCTGAATGACCCGACACTGTAATCCCTACGCCCGGAGAGCGGAATGTATGCTGTAGATACCCAGAGCGCATAAGCTGTATTTGTTCCCATACCTGATAAGGAAGCCGTCCAGGTACTCCAGGGACTAACATAGGTAGTACTGGCTTTTTTACCACTGGGTACACGCCAGCCCGCAGGACAGGGATCGTAGACCGACTTAGAGTCGCCATATTCACCGCCCCATGAACTAATTGAACTGCCTGCTGTCGTAGCTGTGCTACCGGACCAGTTCGACAAAAACAGCATGGGATATTTTACCGAACAAGCCAACTGGTTGGCATATCCAATAGCGGTTTGGCTTACATCGGCATATTTAACATACGTATCATTTGTTACGGCTGTAGTTGTCAACCCCGTGTAAGCCGGCATAGTGAAACCGGAGAGCGAAATAGGTGCAACATTGTTACCTGCAACATCACTATTCGGAAAAGGATCTTTGCGTCCCCACTGATAAAACAGCCCCCCGCTGGTAGCGAACGAATTAGACCCATTAGCCGGCGCGGTAGCGCCCAGGTTGTATTGCATCCATGTATTACCGTTGAGCACATCAACATTGGCTGAAAGGGTCGGATCATAATCCGTCACCCAGATATGCCATGACCAGAGCACATTGGTACCGGCGGCATCGGTGACCACCACTTCGGCATTGCCTTTGGCCGTTGTAGATGGAGCCGTGACTTTGAAATAACCCGAGGAGAGGTAGGTGTTGTAATCCAGCGTTACCAGTCCTGCCGTGGTTTCCCAGTTGATCGCGGCTTTCCATCCGGTGCTTACATCGGCGATCTGCGTACCCAGATTACTTTCGTTGGCACGACTTACCGGAATATTTACAGATCCTCCCGGTTTTAGCATGTAGCAGTTTGCACTTACAACGTGTACCCGGCTGTCTGATGCGGAAATCCCTTTCAGGGTAGTACTCAAAGAATACTTGGTGTTGCGCACAAGATTGTAGTCGTTGTACTTGTCGGCTCCCGGGTAGATACGGTAACGAAATTCGGCAACATCAGGAGCACCCGTGGTGAGATGTCCAATCAGTTCGATATAGGTGGCATAATTCACGCCGCTCTTCAATCGTTCGTCCGTACCTGCCGTATTAGCACCCACGCCTCTGCGGTTATCGGGAAGGTAGAAGGTGACCGTGGTGGGACCGGGAGCGGTGGCGGTTTCCAGCGGTAGGTTGATAACGGTGCCGTAGGATGGAGAGGCCGGAAAATTACCCGTTCCCGGGGTATAATATTGCATACTATTAGGCACGTTGCATACTCTTACCTGCTCCAGTGTGAAGCTCGATGTGATCGAGGCATCGATCGTATAGGTGAGGTCGACCTGCGCAAGCATACGTGTCATCGTCACATTCATCGTCGTTATGTATCCGTTTGCAGGAACAGTCTGCGTAAGCAACTGTCCGAACATCGGGATGCTCTTTTTACCTCCGGCCCCGTTTATCATCAGATCGGTCTCCGAGGCAATGGCTTTGACCTGTGTTTTAAAGGCCGCCTCATTTGCCGGCGTGGCTATCTGGGAACCACTATTGGCGATGAAATAAATGTTGCTGGTGGCGCCAGTAGCATTGGGGATAAGAGAAACTTCGAATGCTGCCGGATTTATATTGTGGCTGTACGACTTTCTTAGAAAGGTTCCGCTGTTATTAAACTGCAACACCCACATATCGGTTATCTGCTGATCGTCTACCGTCGAAGAGGGAGTCGAACGGGTGGCAACACCTTTCTGCTGCATCGGGGCCGTGGTAAACGAGAAGTGGGCGGTCACCACTTTCGCCGTGTCTTTGGCCGGATTTAATGCCTCTCGCTTGCATGAAACCAGCAGTAAAAAAAATATTATGATTAATCCGATTCTTCTCATCTTTCGTTCTTTTATATTGTACTTATTATTGTACTTGCTTTTTCAATCATTGTCATCTGCTTATTTCCAGAAATCACGCACGCTATTTATCCGATAAGCTTTCCAAAAAACACCTTCCAAATGCAGATTAATTTCACTTTTGTTTTGTGCCTCAATCTCTGCAATTTTATGTATACTCATTTTTATTTTTTTCCGACCGCCAAAGGCGGTATTAAACTCCGGGATTTTAATGCCCTGACTAATAAATCGGATACGAGCCACAAAGGCTCTACCAGGCTTTGACACAACGTACACTATAACCATAAGGCCGATAACCGAGGCTGTTAAGGGACGGGTTGGCGCTGTTCAAGTACATGATGCGCACGTAGATACTGTACACCGTAGCCGACCAGTAGTCGCCGCCGGAACCGACGGTGCAGAAAGCCCCGGAACCGTTATCCCTATAGCCCGATAGCGGATAGTATCCAATCGTAGATGCCCAGACTGCGTAAGCTGTATTTACGCCCGTAGTTGAAGTGTTTGTCAACCAGGTACTCCAGGGGCTAGCATTGGTACCGCTTGTCTTTTTACCACTGGGTACGCGCCAGCCCGCAGGACAGGGATCGTAGATCGACTTTGGGTCGCTATATTCACCGCCCCATGAACTAATACCACCCATGATAGTTACATCGGCCATTGTAGTAGCTGTACTACCGGCCCAGTTCGTCAAAAATAACATGGGGTATTTTACAGAACAAGCCAACTGGTTGGCATATCCAATAGCGGTTTGGCTTACATCTGCATATTTAACATACGTATCATTTGTTACGGCCGTAGTGGTCAACCCCGTGTAAGCAGGCATAGTGAAACCGGAGAGCGCAATAGGTGTACCACTGTCACCTACAACATCACTATTCGGAAAGGGGTCTTTGCGCCCCCACTGATAAAACAGCCCCCCGCTGGTAGCGAACGAATTAGACCCGTTAGCCGGCGCGGTAGCGCCCAGGTTGTATTGCATCCATGTATTGCCGTTGAGCACATCATTCGAGGTGGCCGGATCGTAATCCGTCACCCAGATATGCCATGACCATAGTACGTTGGTGCCCGCCGCATCGGTAACCACCACTTCGGCATTCCCTTTGGCCGTTGTGGATGGAGCCGTGACTTTGAAATAACCCGAGGAGAGGTAGGTGCTGTAATTTAGCGTTACCAGTCCTGCCACGGTTTGCCAGTTGATAGCGGCTTTCCATCCGGTGCTTACATCGGCTATCTGGGTACCCAGATCACTTTCGTTGGCGCGACTTACCGGAATATTTACAGATTCTCCCGGTTTTAGCATGTAGCAGTTAGACCGCTCTTTCACACGCACCCGGTTATCGGATGCGGAGATCCCCTTCAGGGTAGTACTCAAAGAATATTTGGTATTGCGCACAAGATTGTAGTCGTTGTAGTTGTCGGCTCCCGGGTAGATACAGTAACTAACTTCGTCGCCACCCTGAACGCCTCTGGTGGTATGTCCGATCAGTTCGATATAGGTGGCATAATCCACGCCGCTCTTCAATCGTTCGTCGGTACCTGCCGTATTGGTCCCCACGCCTCTGCGGTTATCGGGGAGGTAGAAGGTGATCGTGGTGGGACCGGGAGCGGTGGCGGTCTCCAAGGGTAAGTTGATAACGGTGGTAGAGGATGGAGTTGCCGGAAAATTACCCGTCCCCGGGGTATAATACTGCATGGAGGTAGGCACGTTACACACTCTCACCTGTTCCAGCGTGAAGCTTGATGTGATGGAAGCATCGACCGTATAGGTGAGGTCGACCTCGGCCAGCATTCGTGTCATCGTCACATTCATCGTCGTTATGTATCCGTTTGCAGGAACGGTCTGCGTAAGCAACTGTCCGAACATCGGGATGCTCTTTTTACCTACAGAGCCGTTAATCATCAGATCGGTCTCCGAAGCAATGGCTTTGACCTGTGTTTTAAAGGCCGCCTCATTTGCCGGCGTGGCTATCTGGGAACCACTATTGGCGACGAAATAAATGTTGCTGGTGGCGCCGGTGACATTGGGTACAAGGAGAACCTCGAATGCTGCCGGATTGAACGAAGAGGTGTAACTTTGCTTGAGAAAGTTACCGCTGTTGTCAAACTGCAACACATTGATATCGGTTATCTGCTGATCGTCTACCGTCGAAGAGGGGGTCGAACGGGTGGCAACACCTTTCTGCTGCATCGGCGCCGTGGTAAACGAGAAGTGGGCTGTCACCACTTTCGCCGTGTCTTTAGCCGGATTTAATGCCTCTCGCTTGCACGAAACCAGCAGTAAAAAAGATAGTATGATTAATCCGATTCTTCTCATCTTTTAGTTGTTTACGTTTTTACATTAAGGAGCACTGATTAATTGCCCATCGTAGTAGTCCAACTGGGGTTAACAGTCCAATCCGAGAGCGTAATACTGCTTCCCTGACCGCTTCCCTGATTGATATTCCATGTGGTCGCACCCCACGATCCAACGATGGCTGCACCATTCACCCCCCCCAGATCGTTGAGTTGGGTTAGCTCGTTCCAGGGGAGTACCTGCAACACCAACGTCAACCCGGGATCGCAAAAGACAAGCGAGAACCGGTACAAGTAACCCGGCACAAAAGGCAGGGTCGGAATGGCAGCGGTCAGGGTTTGACGTACACTATTGAGGTAAACATCGAGCGTAAGAGTAAAAGTACCATCGGTCTTCGGCAGCACGGCTGTTCCACCCACATATTGAATATCAGGAGTGGTGGTCGTGAATGCGCTTTGGGCAATGCTACAACTTCCGTCGAGCGCCGCACCCGTGAGATTGATATTGGCTTCACCCAGCGTATAGTCGATGGGTGAATGGGTCATATTATTGATTGTAAATCCGTTGGCGCCGATAGAAATAGTCTGGACATAGGTGCCCGGCACGGCCTGTGCCACGAATTGAACATACGAACATTTTCTGGACAGGGCGGGTAGCGGCACATTGAGCGACGCGGCACTTGCAGTGGCGCCCACCGAGGAAACCTTGAAGTCGGTCCCCTGTGCAATACTCAGGGTCTTTTTACTACCCGACTTGAAATCGAGCGCCGGAGAATAGGCATAAAACATATACGGGTTCCAGGGAACTCTCATATCCACGCCATCGTCGGGTGTAATGGTACCCACGGCATCGGTAACCGAGAACTTCTTAAACTGCGTGTATTCGGTAGCTTCCACATTTGATGAGGAGACGGTGTAAGCCGAAAGCCCCACATGCTCGCCCTGCGGGAGATATGAGGTGGTAGCCCTGGTAGATATGATATCTACAGTGGCAGGTGCAAACCTGACGGTACAGGCGGCCTTGCTGTTGTTACCTCCGTCAGGATCTTTTTCCTTCGTGCAACTGCATATGAGAACCGTCATGATGAGTGCCAAAAATAAATATCGCATAGCAAGGTTCACTTTAAATTAAAAATCTTGATGGATACGGCCGAATAATGTTTGGTTTTGTCTGGCTCGACCGTATGTAATTATGTAATAATAATGTATCCGACTATGGTTGAGGATATACCGGAGTAGCAATATCAGTCGATATCCAATCGGTAACCGTCACGCTACTGACGACGAGTTTGGTACCCTGAATGATGGCGGTAATGCCATAATTGGTTCCGGCAGCAAGTTGCGGAAGACCGGCTACAGGCACCGTTGCATTACGGACTACTCCGTCTATCGTGAAATTAAGTGTAATATCGGTAGTCATAGCTGTTGTTACAGGGACCATCAATACATGAGACAGTGTGGTCGTTGCGGCAATAGTTGTTCCGTTGGTACCATCATAGGTGGGCATCGATGCAATAGCCGGATTAAATGTAACACTGCCCGCCGTTCCGGTTCCATAGGTTCCGCTGGTAATGTCAAGCGTATTGCCCGAGAGAATACCCGTATTCGAAATAACAATCTGACTGATTGCTCCGGTTCCGGTATAGGTCGGATCTTTCTGAAGTTTGAATGTGATTTGCGAATAGGCATGGTTCATTGTCAGATTAGCCGAAGGTGCTGCGTTTCTTACGGTCGAACTAATGGCAAAACTCAGATCGTTTGCAGAACTATAGAGTTGCGAGGTGAGCGCTACATTGGTTGCGGAAGTAATGGCAGCATTATAAGGATAATAAGCACACACCGAAGCATTATTGTTGTTCAGATAGATCGTATTGGCAGGAACAGCAACCGTCCATGCGCTACTTACATAGTCGTACTCAACATTATTTTGAGCGCTGTACCCCCCTGTAGTGGCTGTCTGGAAAACACCGATTTTGCCTCCGGTAGTGATAACAGTACCCGATTTGGTAACAACCTTGGCAAGCAATGCCGAAGAGATGGACAACGGGGTCTTGGTGCCGTCGGTTGTATTTGGAGAACCATTCTCCTTTTTACAACCGGCCAGTACCGCAATCAGGGCTGCAATTAATAATATTTTCAATAATCCTTTTTTCATTCTGTTGTTTTAGGTTCATTTGAAACATGAGCCCACTCCGAAAATTCAATTTTCCAAATCGTCATTTTGTAATCCGTTGTTATTCAGTAAAAATATTTAATTAGAATATTACCAAAAAGGGTTCTCGGAGTGGGCTTAAACATGAATTGCTATTGTACGGTGGTGCTACCGCCGATTTGGTCATCCCAAGGGACAATGGCAACAGAGTTTACAACCAGTTCGGTACCCAGTACGGTAATAGTGTAGATGTAGTTTTTGTTCGGGCTCCAACTATCGGCAGGCATTGATGCAGGTAAGGCAACCGACATCTCTTTGCCGTCGATGGTTAGTGTAAGGGTGGTGCCCATAGTAGTTGCTAGCGGTGCGAACAATCCTTTTGCAGATACCGTTGTAGAAGGATTGAGGAGACTGTAAGGGTTAATATCAACAGCAGTACCGGTGAGGATCAGATTGGTTACCGGTGTTCCGCCAGTTAATGTACCGTCTAATACCAACATTTTATTAGGCATGTTAAAAATGTTGGTACTCAATTCTATTTTCGATAGTTTGCCGACACCTGTATATGTAATATCCCTGTTCACAACAAAGGAGAGCTTTGACAACGCGTGGTGAAAGGACAGGTCTACCTTGTTGGCATCGGTTGCGTTAGAGGCTGTTGCCAGGGGGTAGGTATATGAACCGGCGACACCTGCTCTTGTGGTGGCATACATGTAATCCTTTTGTCCGGTTCCGTCAAGACCAACGGTTGGACTTAACAAAAGATCGATTTGATTTGAAGCGTCGTTCACCAATGAAGTTGATCCGTTAACGGTGGCATCGGCAGGATAGAAGCCATAAACGGTAGCGGTTTCGTTAGACAGAAAGATCTTTTTTTCTGCAAGTGAAGGTGGGACCCAAAGAGAGACACCGTCATAAGTGTACCAGGCTACATGTGGTGTGTATAACGTACCGGTAACAAACACGCCAACGGCATCGGTACTCAGACCAAAGGCATCCCGCATTGCGTCTGCACGGGTGGTGACGGATCCGGTGACGGTGGCCGACACGCCTAATTCATTCTTTCCCAGAGAGGGTGTGGAATGGTTGGTTTCTTTTTTGCAGCTTGCCAGTATAACTGAAGCAATGACTGCTAACATGATCACTTTTTTCATTTCTGTTTTTGTTTGTTTGTTTTTGTTTAAGTATGGATGATATTAATTTACATCTGCACCACCTACTCCATTTTGAGCCCAGTCGGCAATAAACACCTGCGAACCAACAACTAGTTCAGAAGGATTAACAGTAATAACATAAGTATAATTATTTCCGGCTTCCCATTTCTTCCCTACATAAGGATCGGTTGCGCTGATGGGCAATGTTACGCTCATCTCTTTACCGTCAACAATAAGCGTCAGTAGAGTACCTGTGTTATCGTCTCTTGGAGCAACCAGCGCTTTAACGACAGGAGTGGTTGATGCGGTGGCATTGTATGTATTAATGATGGCTCCGGGGTCAGTGGTGAATAAGAGAAAATCGGCCATGACAGGCGTGGCGCCCCAGTTTAAGGCTCCGTCTTTTACGGCCATGGTGCCGGCTCCGGCATTGAAGCTGCCAACTTTTGCTAATTTGACCGAGGTAAGGGCTCCTGCTCCAGGGTAATATTGCCCTTTGTTTACCACAAATGTTATTTTAGCGAACGCGTGCTTGAAAGTCAGATTTACAGTTTCGGCACCGGTTTTATTACTTACACCTGTTTCACCGGCTAAATAGGATGAAACAGCATACATGTAATCATTTTGACCTGCGCCGTAAAATGAGGCTTCTGTGTTTGACAGTGCAATGTCTATCGTTGCGTTATCTCCCAACGTTCCGGTTGTAACCGTTGAAGTCGAAGGATAAAAGCCATATACGTAAGCTTTTCTATTGGATAAGTAAATCTTACCGGTGACATCGCTAGGCGAGGTCCAGCCTGGATTTGGCAGGGGTGGGGCGTTAAGAGTGTACTCGGCTACCTTTGGCGTATAAAATATTCCGCCGATACCATCGGCGAGAAACACAGCAATCTTGTCCTGATCGCCAAATGCAGTGAGATCTCTCATGGCACGGGTATTTATGGTGCCGCTGATACCGGCGGCGGAGACACCTAATTCATTCTTCGCCGTGGTGGGCGTGGAACGGTTGGTTTCCTTTTTGCAGCTTGCCAGTATAACTGAAGCAATGACTGCTAACATGATCATTTTTTTCATTTCTGTTTTTAAAAAAAAGATGAATGATTAAGGGTTAATGATTATGATTATTGGTTATTTAGCAACAGCAAAAATTATCGAACGACAATGTTTTCGGAAACCGGCGTCCACTCTTTGAGAGTGCCGGTGATGCCCAATGCTGCCGGACCGCGAACGGTGACGGTATAATTGTATGAGCTACCGGGCAGAAAGGTGTCGGTGATGGTTCCGTTATAGGTCTTCCCCTCGTGCGTAAGCACTACGGCAAGCGTTAGATTCCCCGCGGAGGGAATGATACAGGTCTCCCCGATATCCAATGTCATGGCGCCGGCGGTTCCTGTCCCTGCGCCGTTCAGCGTGGCGCTTGTAGCACCCGAGGGAGTGAGCACTCCGCTTACCGCATCAAGTGTTCCCCCGGCATAAAACCCGTTTACCTGAAGGGTCGAGGCGGATGTGATGACGGTGCTTCCCGCACTGAAGTCACTTGCAAATACCACATGGAACGATACCTGCGCGGCACGATGTTCAAAGGCGAGCACGGCGGTGCGATTGGTAAGCGTTACACCGATCAGGGTGGTCTTGGGCGCCCACAGCACATCGGTGCCCTGTGCAAACGCGATGGCGTTCGGATTGCCTGCCGTGACCTGCCAGGGAGCATACGAATAGATATCGTAATTGCTCCCCACGGTCAAATCAACATTACCAACAGTTGTCAATATCCCCGATGCCCCCGCGATGTAATTCATGTTCGCGAAATAGGCAGCGGTGATAGCAGCGTCTTTGGCCGTCACATAGACTCCGGTAGAAACTCCCGACGGGAGAACGGGGGATGATGCCTTGGTGACGATACCGGCCTGCGTGGCGGAAAGTGATAACGGAACTGTCGCGCCTTTTGTCACTTCTTCCCCTTTCCGGTCATGACTACATCCGCAGATTATAAGCATAGCGGCAAGCGCGATATAGATCCTCATCTTGTAATACTTGTTTTACTTGTTTTATTTTACTTTATCCGGCTATAGAAACATCGCCGCCATCTACTGGAGTCCAGTCGACTACCGTACCTGTGATACCCAGTTGTGCATCATTCTTGTTCAGTGTCAGCGTATAACTATATGAACTTGAAGCATTGAATGTGGCATTTATGGTTCCGTACCACATCTTGCCATCGGTAGTGGTGATCGTTACACTTAACGACATAGCATTATTGGGGACAAAACAAACAGGCGTTCCTATTTGTGTGATGCTGGCTCCGTTAACTCCAACAGGAGTGATGACGCCGGTGTTAAGATCCATGGTACACGATGCGTTGAAACCCGTTACCTTAAGTGTGGCTCCTTCAATAACAGGAGCAGGTGAACCGGCACCCGAGACCAACGTAAATTTGATTTGCGACATTTTGTGTACGAAGCTCAATGCTGCCGTAGCGGTCTTCACGGTGGTTCCCGAGAATGTTACGGGTGCGTTAGGCGCAAACAGCACGTCATCGCCATGATTAAAGGATACGGCCGTAGGATCGGTTGGCGTGGTGCTCATTTGCGGTGCATAAGCACATACATTGTACGTGTTTGTACTGGTCAGGATAAATGGTGCGGTAGAAGTAAAAGCGCCACCGGTACCTGTGGCCATGTAAGGGGCATTCTTAAATTGCGTATTGACAAGCGTGGAAGCGATACCATTGGTTTGCGTAGCATACACGCCCACGGTTGTATTGGCCGGAAGATCGATGGATGATGCTTTGGTAATGAGCATTCCTGCTGATTTCCCGGTTAAGGATAACGTTGCATTTCCCGAAGGAGAGGTCCCTTCCTGCTGTTTATTAGAACAGGAGGCAAGTGCAATCGCTAAAACAGCGAACATTAAATTTGCTTTTTTCATAACTTTGTTTTTGTTTAGGTTAATAATTGATTTTGTTTAGGTTAATGCTTGTTTTTATTTATGGATTTATGGATTTATGGTTACATCTCTGTTTTTTACACTCCAGTCGCTCAGCGTGGCCTGAAAACCACCCGTTACGCTACCGGTTATTGCAATGTTCACGGTTATGTCCATATTAATGGGGATGACTCCGGTCAGTTTTGGGGTAAGATCTATATTGAAGATCTGACTGCCACCGCCGGTAAAGTAGACAACGATGGTCAACAGGTTGGCGGTAGCGGGGTCTTTGCCGAAAAATGTGACGGTGGATTCAAAACCGGTGGCGGTGGCATCAGGGACAAAGGAAAGGCTGCCGGCACCGCCCGGAAATGTGCCGTCTGCAATATTGACGGCCTGCACTATGCCGTCAAGGGTTAATCGTGTAGAAGCGACTGCCGATCGTTGACCGGTGACGATGAGCTCGATGACGGCTTTTTTGACAAAGGCGGCCGGTGTCATTACCTTGCTGACTTTCTCATCGCTCAACACGGAGAGACTGCCCAGACCGATGCCGTAAACATGCAAAGGCTGCGAGATATAGGTGGCCTTGGTGTACGATGGGGTATATACCTGGGCTTCGGTATACTTATCCAGGTTGCGATAGGCTACGCCACCGGCATCGGTGTTATAGGCCAGTACCTGGTAGGTGCCGGCGGGAAGTGCTCCGCTGAATCCGGTGCCGCTACAATCTTTGGTAATAACGGAGCCGTTGCTGTTATAAAAACAGAGTTTCATCCCGGGAGGAATGGTCTCGCCCGCCGATAAATGCAACCAGTCGAAAGTGATGTTCACCGTACCCATGCCCGAGGGACTCTCCAGCTTGCGCCGGGTACAGCTACTCTCCGCAACAATGAAGGCGATCAACAGTACCGGCAGTATCAGCTTGTTTCGTAAGTTCTTTTTCATTTCCGTACCTGATTTTTATTTTTTAGCACTGTTCCACAGACGGTAGGTGACCAACAAACGGATACCCGTCACTTTGAAATCGTTTTGTGTAAAGGAGGATTGCTTGTAATAATGGTTGGGTTCCACATATTTGTAGGTGTCGCAATCGACCATGCGATAGCCGAACCGGGCGCCGGCTTCAACACCCCAGCGGGATGTGAGTGGCAGAAAGTAGCCCAACGATACGCCTCCTTCGTTGAATGTTCCGGTATACCCGTGTGCGGATATGCTGTTCAACTTTACATCAAAGTCTCCGGTAAGTCCGTAAACACCTGCATAAAATCCTGTAAACCGCCGGTTACCTCTCAACCAGAAACGGGGTTCGAGGGCAATGGAGGAGAGTCCCCAGATCTCTTTATCGACAACGCTTTTCTTTGCATAGGTGTAGGTGGCATCTGCATTGAGTGACCAACGTTTGCCGAAATACCATTCTAACTCGGCATTCGGAAGAACTTCATGGTACTCGGTTTCGGGCGTGATCCCCACCCAGTAAAGCAGATTGCTCTTCACACTGATCTTTACCGGATTAGCACCCTTATATCGTATGATGACGGCAGGGAGTTTCACGGTCGCTCTAGCCGGTTGTTGTTGATCTGCCACGGCGGGTTTCGTCGGGTCGGTTGGCTGCTGTTGTAGCGTATCGACAGGGCGTTTCGTGGTATCGGCTGCCGGCTGTTGTAGTTTGGCACTATCCGATTGTTTCGTCTCCCCGGTCCCCTTCTGTTGCTGGGCAACAATGGGTTTTTCGGCTGCTGTTGCCAACCGGCCGGACTGTGGTTTGGCGTAAACCGAATCATGCTCGTTTTCAAGAACTTTGGCCAACGGAATAAAACGGTAGCGTTTTACGGAATAGAGAACGTTAGCGGGATTTCTATTTAAGGTATAATGAATTACCCGGTTGGCCGAAGGAGGAACAGGTGAGGTGATATAATCCACACGTACCTGATAATTGACATGATGTACCGTATCGAACACAAAGGTAAAAGCCTCAAGTGGAACCAGTGTCCATACCTTAATATAGGTTCTGACCATACTGGCCTGTATGGAGGCGTTATTGATCATCCACGGAACCTTTAAATCGGCAGGTTGTATATATGCGGCAATAGATAGATGACTTTTTCCCGAAAAGATATCTCTGCGATGACGTTTGATGAGGGATAACATTCTGTTGCTCTCCTCATCATTAGCAGCATAATATTTTAACAGTATTCCACTTTGCTTACGATAAGTAAACAAAAAGGAGGTGCTGTCTTTGGATACGCCCCGTACATTCATTTTCTGGGCAGATGCCTGGAAAAATGGCAGTAGCAGCCATACTAACACAAGTATGAAAAGTCCCCCAGCCCTGCTGCTATGCCAAAATCCAAGTGAAAAATATTTATTTGTTCTCATATATTTCCTCTTTTTACTAGGTTAAGGCATCCGGAAAGGACCTTCTGTTTTATCCCTCAACTGATAAGTGAGAGCAACATGAGAATATATAAATGTAATTGCCTTGTTTTCTGAATACTAAATCATGAATTATGAACTATTTGTTTCTGAAATCCGAAAAATAAAAAATAAAATTAAGCAACATTGACTTTAAAGTGTTTATTATCAGTTGCATACATACGTATATTGTGAAACAATATATAATTAACATATTGCTACAGTAAAACAAATTATGTATTTTGGTATATCAATACTAAATTAGATTATATTTGTAATACAGTACTATATGCTAATTAATTACACAATTAATGTGTACTTAAAAGAAAATGATTTGAATTTAAATGATGTTTTTTGCAGAAACAATTTAACACAATGAGGAAACAAAAGAAAGATGCTTCTTTTTAATGCAGGCTTACAATCTGAATTAAACCCAATGCATGGGAAATGGCGGCAGAATAGGGGAAAGAAAGAAATGTAAAGAAAAAAACGAAACTAGGTAATCTACGTATCAGGAAATAAATAAAATAAATGCTCTCACTTATCAGTTGAGGGCCATATGTACTTATACAAATATAGTTGATTTTTCTTCGAAAGCAACAAAATTGTTAATTTTTTTTAACTTTTTTTTATTGGAATTTTAATTTTTTTATTCAAACAGCTTAAGTCACTTAAAAACAACGCCTACTGATTTATTGCATCCAGCTAAGCACATAGGTTCGTAACAAGGGAATTGGCTGCATCAAGAACAGAAGGGTCGAGTGCCGCCAGATAGGTATACGTGATTTTTTCAGAACTGTGCCCCAGACCTTCGCTGATAACCGACACGGGAACACCGTTTCGTTTAGCAATGGTGGCCCAGGAATGTCGCGATACATATGAGGTAAGCGGCACGGATAGTTTGAGGCTGGTGGAAAGATGCTTCAGATGATTATTATAACGCCTGAGCCCGTTCCGATATTGATTGTACAAAGATTTGCTCCCGGGACCCAAAATAGGCAAAACATATTCTCCGTCATTGTGATATTTATCCATCAGCCGTTTGAGCGGTGCTACTATTTTGATCTGCAGCGGTTGACCCGTTTTGCTCCTGAAATAATATATGGTGTTGTTGCTGATGTTCTTATATTTCAAATAGGCCATATCCACGAACGACATGCCCCGACTGTAGAAGCTGAATAGAAAAAGATCACGGGAAAGCTCAAGTCGTGATTTGTCTTCCAATGAAGCTTTTGCTATCTGTTGAATGGATTCTACGTCAATGGCTCGCTTTACGGTCTTGACACTGCTCAACGTAATATTGCGGAAAGGAGACACCACCCTGGCTCCTTCTACTCCCTCTTTCGAGGCCCGGTTATATACTGCACGCAAAATACGAAGATAAAAATTTACAGTGTTCGTTTTTAATCCCGATTTATGCAAAGAGCTAATAAAACCATTGATCCATTTCACACTGATGTCCTCGAAACAGAAAACTAGGTCATTGACTAGAAAACGGGATAGACGGTTCAGCGTACTTTGATAGGCATTGGCTGTTCCGATCCGCCCCTCTTCCTTCAGCACACGAATCAACTTCCCCATGTAAGTCAGCAGAAAACTATTATCCTGATTAGACTTGTATAGCGCAACCACATCTGCTACAGAAAAATCTCTCTCCTGCTCTTCAAACAGATCTATCGTTTCACGAAGTTCTTCTAACATATGGTCAATGTAGTCGTTGATCTCATGAACCAACGGTGTTCGTTTATGTTGTCTATTGACAACTTTGCCTTTCCGCTCATCAAAACACGCTTCAAAAAGATGATATGGAGAATATATCACTCGCTTTTTTCGGTGATGAATCAACTGGAATACCAGCGGATAAGTACCGTCCTTTTTTGCACGGGACTTGTTTAAATGTACTTTAATTGAAGTCATAAAAATAATATTTGCAAATTTTTATATCAACATGATATAAAAGGCAAAGTTATTCACAAATTCCCATTAAAAAGTCATTATACATTCATTATGCTGATTATCATAGATATATGACAATCTCCCCTCAAGCATAAACAATAATTCGATATTAATTCGGTAAAAACAACACGCCAGTAAAAACAACACGTCTACAGCATACTTAAAAGCGACATACCCTATGCCATAAACAATAATATTTATAATTAAATGTCGTTTAGTTGAGCAACATGGCCAGCTTCATTCAGAATTCACAAATAACGTATATAGAATGAATTTGAACATACTTCCAAAAAAACTTTATTAAACGACCCTAACTTAATTAAACCACATTAACAAAGTAACATTCCCATTGCAAAAAAATATCACATGACTTCAAAAAAAGAACGCTACTTTGATGTATTGTTTTTTCATTATTCAGAAATACAAGTAAATAGATAAAAAAGAAATGCTCCAAACTATAATAGATTTCAAAACGATGAAATCTATTATCTTCGATTTTTCAGTAAAATAAATACCACTTCCTTTTGTTTTATTAAAAATAATGCTTATATTTAATCGACAATCACTTGACAACATCTTTTTCTGAGTTTATGAGTTTACTTTTTCGTCATTGTGTGTCTTCTGCATAAATTATTTCACAAATATAAATCAAACTTAACGATAATGAAAGAAAAAAAATCAAATAATACGATAATTATCATAAGTCGGTTAAAATCAGCATTAAAAATTCGTACCGACACTGCATTTGCTGACTATTTGGGTGTAAAACAGAATACTATTTCTACCTGGAAGAAAAAAGACAAGCCGGATTATGAATTGTTAATCTCAAAATTCAATAATCTAGACCTGAATTATATCTTAAAAGGAGATAGTTCACCTACAGAAAAGGATAAAAAACACCACCCCTATGATATTTTAGAATTCACACAAAAGCTAAAAGAAGCAAATCTGATTCTTAAAGAAATATCTCCGGATAAAAATCAAATATCTACCCCATGCCTCAATTGTTCATTTATACAACATCAGAATTTAACGGAAAGAATACTTCGATATGCCGAGACTGCCCTTGAAAGTGTAAAAGGTGAGGTTGAATCAAAAGAGGAAACAATAACACTACTACTTGAAAAGATTTCAAATTTAGAAACTGCCCTTTCGGAACAAAAAAGGAAGGATACTTAATTAATAAATTGGAGGAACACCCACAAAGAGAATATTTGTTGATAATAGGGTTTAAGTGATTCGCGTAATTTATGTAGTGCTATTCCTACATGGTTCTCAACAGTTTTAGGACTTAATCCTAATTGAAAGGCTATGTCTTTATAAGATAAATTCTCTTCCCAAGCCATCCTGTAAATCTGCCTGCTTTTTTCCGGAAGCTTAAGAATGGCCGCATTTATAATATCACGAAGTTCTTTATTCATCAATAAAAGCGAAGAAGTATAATCACTACAACCCTCTAAATCAGCATTCTCTAATGAAGCAAATAATTTCACATGCTCCTTTCTATACAGACTGATGGCTTTGTTTTTGGCAGAAGAAAAAAGGAATGACTTAAAAGTTGCTTTGATTTGAAGTGTTTCCCGTTTTTCCCATATGTAAGCAAAAATATCAAGCGCCACGTCTTCAGAAAGATCCTTACGATGCAAATAAATCAGTAGGAAATTGCAGAGATCGGAAAAATAGTTTTCAAACAAAAAACGATATGCATCAATGTTTCCATCTGCCATTTGGAGCAACGCTTCCGAATCATTATTGAATTTCTGCCTTAGCATAATGCAAACATTTGAAATAAGCCACAACTTTCAGAAACTTGAGGAAAATGCACTATACATCACCCATCCTTAGATTATCTATGCGATCATCAACCTGTCACGGATAAAGCTAAAGAATCAGCATTAAAAAAAGCCTCGGATGCAAGCACCCAAGGGCTCTACGTATTGATCACCTCAAGTTTATATTATAAGCAGATGTAAATACAAAAATCGTTTTATATTAAATCAATCCTTCGTATTTACTACCGAATGCCAAATCACCTGCATCACCCAACCCCGGAACAATAAAGGCTTGTGCGGTTAATTCATCATCTACAGCACCTAACCAAAGTGTGACTTCATCCTGAGGCAGATTCCGTTTTAAATATTCAACGCCTTCCTGACTACCCAGAACCGAAACAAAATGGGTATGAAGCGGTTTTCCTTTGGTCAACAGCGTTTTATAAGCCAACAGGATGGATGCGCCGGTGGCAAGCATGGTATCGCAAAGGATCACGATACGTCCTTCAATATCGGGACAAGAAACATATTCAAGCTCTAGTTTAAATGAACCGTTTTTACCCGGTTTGCGAAATGCAGAGACAAATGCATTTTCTGAACGGTCGAAATAATTAAGCAATCCTTGGTGTAGTGGTAAACCTGCACGCAAAATTGTTGCCAGAACAGGTATAGTCGTCGGCAACATCACCTGAGCCGAACCCAAGGTTGTCACCACCTCTTTCTCTTTATATGGCAACGTCTTACTGATCTCGTAGGCAAATATTTCGCCCATACGTTCCATATTCCTGCGAAAACGCATCCTGTCCTTTTGGATTTCGCCATCGCGCACCTCGGCCAGAAACACATTCAACAATGAGTTGTGTGATCCAATAATATTAACCATACATCCTAAAGTTTGATGATTCGATTCAATTCTCTTCCTTAGCAAAGATACAGATAATAAATTATCTCGGCCAACAATCAAGACATCAATTATTTCCTTTTCCTCTCTTTTACTTCTTTTCCGCCTATCCTTTACTTATCGATGATGCTTCCATGAGTTATCCATGGGGGTATACATCAAGGAACGATGATTTACCCGGCGTGAATCTCTCATCTACCAGGCATTGCACAACCTGAAGGATGTGGCAGGACTACGTTATTATCTGAAGTGAAACAAGGTAAGAATCGATAAGGGAAACAACGCTTTATGATATCGCGGATAATATTCGGGAGCAGCGCCAAAACTGTTATAATAACGCGCTACACCTCTGTCCTTTGAACCTTCAAAGTCGAAGATAAGCTCCTCCCCTGCATATTCCTGAATGTATTGGTCGATCAACCACGCACCCGCATGCACATTCCGTCCGGTATCTGATTGTGCAATCAAATTAAGTATCATACGTTTATGTTTGGGAGAGTGTAGTAGTACGATTCCGGCCAGTAATTGATCTCCGGCATCTTTTACAGTCCATATTTCGGCCATCCCTCTGGATTGGCTTTCATCAATCACCCGTTGCAGGTTCCGGTACCACTTTTCAGAAATGGTGCCCAATACCTTTTTATTGTAACGCCTAAATAAGCTAATCACCTGATGACTATCGCCATCCATGTACATAACCAGATTAGACTTATTGGCTTTTCTGAGTTTCCTCCTTAGATTTACCGAATACGCTTCGTGCAAATCGGTATAAGTTTTATTAAGCGACAAGACCAGATTGGGGTAATGTTGAACGGACCGACAGTCGGGAAATGAATTCAGATGATTGAAGTGATAATCGATAAGCCGGATATTGGAGGGAATCTTACGGATAAACCGTCTGATGATATCGTGATGGACTGTTCCAGCCCCAAACACACCCAATTGTTGAATAAACAAGGGTTGCAGAAGGACCTGAAAGCCATACTTCGACCGGATGGGCAATGGCATCACCAACACGTAATCGCCCAGTACCAGTGCACTCCATTGCGGACAGAGGAGATCCAAGAACCATGAATAGAGACAGACTGTACCGTTGGGCGATTGATCGACACAGTCGTCCCACTTTTGCCGATCAATAAGATCATGGGCAACCGGCACTATACTTCCCCGTAGTATCACTTTTGATTTAGACTTTGTTTTGTCGGCCTCTTCAACCGTTGGCTCAATATTATTCTGAAATTCCATATTCGATCATTTTTTCATAAACCTCCGGCCAGCCGACCCATCGGGCCTGACCGCCAAGCGATTCGTTATGCCATAAGCTGACAAAGGTACCCTCAACAGCCTTTACTTCATCAATTAAACGACAAATATTTTGTAGTCCCTCTTCGGGCGATAGATTCAAATAGTCAACCAGCGTTCCTTCCATCACCACAAAAGGGTGTATCATCAACGGCGTTTCGGTCTCCATCTCCAGATCGTAAAAAGGAAACGGATCACAGGTGCCGGCCCTGAAGCCCGGTTGCGAGGCAAACCCCATGGAGTAGTCGTCATGAATATCCATGTTCAGTAATGTATGATATGTATTCGGGATTTCGAGCCGCAAAAAATGTTGTCGCGAGCGTGTTATCTCCCGGTTCAGCACATTCGACAACCGTTTCACCTCCTTCTTTAACAACTCCGGACTATCATTCGAAGCATATGAGGCATGAATCCCCACATCGGAATAGTCGGCCAGAAATTTAATCAGATCACGAAAGGCCCGGTTCTGATAGGGAATGTTTTTGTCGTATGGGCCATAATCAGCCATCAAAACGAAATAGAGCGATCTAAAGTTGTATTTTTTCTGAATGGATAATTGGTATTCAAAAGAGTCGAACGGATCGTCTTCAAGCCTGAAAAGGACTTTTAGCCGTTGTTTCAGGTCGTCTATGTTTCGGTTATAACAACTATTGATCAAGCCGGCTAAAATCCGTACAAGACCTTTGTTCTGTATGGCATAGGCCGAGTCGATATCAATAGACGGGACCATGGAGAATTTTCGCTTCCGCTGTTTCAGGTTGGGATAGCGTTGTTCCAATAGACGCCCGATCTGCTTTGCCCAACAGTTTACTACCGGCTTTTGAAGAATTTCGAACCGGTAAGCCAAACTCTCGGTTGCCGGAAACCGACCATGAATATCACTGATAAAAGGGAGATATTCCTCATACAGACTCAACATATAAAAAGAGGCGGAAAAAGGATCGAACGGAAATGCGGATTGGGGATGCTGGACGGGAAAGAAGGCGGTGCTGCCATCAAACTGAACCGTTTCGAGATGAACTTTCTTAACACCGGTCGCCAATAAAAAAGAGGATTGCTGAAAGAACAGCTCGTCGGCTACAGGCGCCTTTCCATACGAAACTTTAGGTCCGTCATAATCAATCCACTCCTCTTTCTTTGCAGTTAACATATAATTCACGCCCAATATCCGTCCGAAAACGTGTTTGAATGTATAGGCAATCCTATTGGTAATATGAGGGGTAAAGACAAATAGCATACAGGAAAAATCTTTTTCCTAAAGTACGAATAACTATTCTGCGTTTGACAAAAAAAGCATTTTCAGATCATTTTTTTGGTATCTTTGAAAAAAGAACTTCGTTTTAATAACTAGCTGATGGATAATTTTATCGTATCTGCACGCAAATACCGGCCCTCAACTTTTGAGTCGGTTGTTGGGCAGCGCTCTATTACAACTACTCTAAAGAATGCAATCAAAACCAATCAAATAGCTCAGGCTTTCCTGTTTTGCGGACCCCGTGGAGTAGGAAAAACCACTTGTGCCCGAATTCTGGCAAAGACCATTAATTGCGAGCATCTGACCGAAAATTTTGAAGCCTGTAATGAATGTCCATCGTGCAAGTCGTTTAATGAATCGACCTCTTTCAACGTCCATGAACTGGATGCCGCATCAAACAACTCGGTCGAAGATATCCGCAGCCTGGTTGAACAGGTGAGGATTCCGCCACAATCTGCCCGCTACAAAGTCTACATCATAGATGAGGTTCATATGCTCTCCAGCGCCGCCTTTAACGCTTTTTTAAAGACACTGGAAGAGCCCCCTGCTTATGCTAAGTTTATTCTGGCTACCACCGAAAAACACAAGATTCTTCCTACAATCTTATCGCGTTGCCAAATCTACGACTTCAGAAGAATCAACATTGATGACATTGCCGACCATCTGGCATATGTTGCCAACAGCGAACATATTTCGTTTGAACCCGAGGCGCTACATGTAATTGCACAAAAAGCCGATGGAGGTTTGCGCGATGCGCTCTCCATGTTCGATCAGCTGGTCAACTCAACCGGCCACGAACTTACCTATAAGAAGGTGATCGAAAATCTGAACGTTCTCGATTTCGAATACTACTTCAAGATTGCCGATGCCTTGGTTAAAGGAGATGTGGCAGCCTCATTCCTGATCCTGAACGAGGTGTTGGAGAATGGCTTCGACGGACAACACTTTTTAACCGGACTGTCATCACATCTCAGGAACCTGCTGGTTTGCAAGGATCCGGCGACGGTCAAACTCCTGGAAGTTAGCCAGTCGCAAAGAGCTCGCTTTCTGGAGCAGTGCAAGCTCTGCTCCGTCATGTTTATTGCGCAGGCGCTTGATATTGCCAACAAATGCGATTTAAGCTACCGTACAAGCAGCAATAAGCGTCTCCATATCGAGATTGCGCTATTGCAGATGACTCGTCTAAACGACCAGGGAAGCGCCCATCCCCTACCCGGTCCGTCGCCGCAACAACAACCTGCGGCTATGAATCATCCGGCTTCACATCAACACGGGGCGCAACCTCAATATACGGGCACGCCTAATCCCACAACGATGCCGCCGTCGCATCCTCAGAACCAATCAGCTCATTCGAATCCACAGTCGGCAAATGGAACGATGCCATCTGAAACACCCTCAGCAGCATCTGCAATAACACCATCAGCACCATCAACAACACCAGCAGCGGCACCATCAGCAGTATCGCAAGATAATGTCCGGCAACCGGTACAACAGGCTCAACCGGTACAGCCTGCATCGGCAGACAATAATCCCTTTACAAAGAAATTGGGAACCATTCCGCAAACGACTTCTATTAAGATTGCAGGCGGATCTTCTGTCTCTTCGGGACTGAAAAGCGGTAATCACATGGCCATCCCAAGCTCAGGCGTATCTATCAAAGCGGCGACTTCACAAGCATCACCCCTAGCAAAAGAAGAACCTGAACCTGAAGATGAGCCTGAAGGGGAGCTTAATGAGCCCGCGGTAGATTTTAATCAGGTGGCTATCCCTTTTACACAAGAAGAGCTGGAAAAAGCATGGGAACAATTGGTACTGAAGTTTGACCATCTGTTTTCATTATCGCTACGGAAACCCAGACTTGCCGAGGGTTTTAAAATCGTCTACCCCATCGTCAGCCGGCTCGAAGAGAATGAGATTATACAAAACCGCTACGATATCGTGAACTTTCTGAAGAAAGAACTGGAAAACCACCGGATAGAACTGGAAACGGAACTGATTGAGGAAGGCCCCATCGAACATAAGGTCTTTTCGGATAAAGATAAATTTGAAAAGATGGCCGAAAAGAATCCATTATTGTATAAGTTTAGAGAGAAATTCGATCTTGAAATTCCATATTAAACAAAAACGATAACTACTATTATCAGGCGATTATAACCGCTTGATAATGTGACAAAAAGTAATCAAATGAAAAATACAAATCAAAAAGACGTTTCAAATGTCTATGCAATCGGTGAGTCGCTGATAGATATTATCTTCAGACTGGACGATACGGTTACGGCAAAGCCCGGCGGATCTGTGTTAAATGCCTGTATCTCTTTAGGACGACTGGGGCACAACGTACACTTCATGACCGAATACGGTAACGATAAGGCGGGAGATAAAATAGAGAATTTCCTAGAAGAAAACGGAGTAAAAAGCGATCTCAGCGTGCGCCACGATGAAAGAAAAACAAGTCTTGCGCTGGCTTGGTTAAACGAGTCGGGAAATGCCTCTTACAGTTTTTACATAGACCTGCCCTCCGAATCGCCAACGATCAAGATTCCGGCATTCTCACCGAATGATGTTTTTCTTTTTGGTTCTTTTTATGCTATTGATCCCAGAAACAGCAGCAACGTATTACATCTGCTGAAACAAGCTAAAGCAGGTGGGGCATCGGTGATCTATGACCCCAACATCAGACCCTCCAAGTTTAGTGATACGCAGGAAACTAGAAATCAGATCATGGAGTTAATGGAACAAGCTGATATTGTAAAGGCATCCGACGAGGACTTTTCCTACATTTTCAGTACGCCAAACCACACGGAAGTACTTGAGAAGCTCAAACAGATGAACCGGCTCTTCTTTGTCACCAGTGGAAAGAATGGCGTCGACATTGTATTCAACGGTGAGATAACCCACCTATCGATTCCAAAGCTGGTACCGGTAAGTACCGTGGGTGCCGGCGATAACTTCAATGCAGGAATCATTGATGCCTTACTCTCTCTAAAGTTAGAAAAACCTTTTACCGCAGCAGGTATCTTATCAATGGCGAAACAAGGGATAGCTCTTTCGGGTGAAGTCTGCTTAAGTACTGAAAATTATATCGCTCGCAGATAACCCGCAGATATTCGGACAAAATTTTAGGAGTCAGCCATCAACGATCAGTCTGAAATATTGGAGATAGTGTGGATAGTGGAAATGCTGGGAATACTGGGAATGCTGGGACGAGTAGGAAGAGTGGATGAGCGGATGAGCGGATGTTTCTGCAATGGCAAAACATCCGCTAGTATGAACTATGAGTCCACCCTAAAAAGTCAATTTTACTAAATTATCATTTTTTAATCCCTTATTGTTTAGTGATACTATTTAGTAAATATGCTGCAAAAAGGGGTTCACGGAGTGGACTCAACAAAATACGCGCTCTTTCTGTTATTGGTTAATAATATGCCACACAAAAGGATTTCCGGAGTGGACTCAACCATCTATTTATCAGATCAGCGAAACAATTTGAATATTTTGAAATCGGGATTTGTCGGTGGAAACATTAAGCATTACTCATCAATTTGTTCATATATCTAGCAGTTGATTTCAATGGGTTTGCACACACCAGTATAAGCTGTCTATTTTCATAAATAACCACATACCGCATTTTTACTGACCAAGTTTGCACACAACTGTATAGCTTTCTACGTCAACAGCTATAGGAGGAACTAACGATGAGGTTTGATGCAATAATATAAGCTTTTTATTGATGAGTTTGAGCCAAAACGACTGATAATATGCAATTTATAGCAATCAATAATAACTGATACTCAATGGTCAACAATTCTAATGTCAAATTGTGATTTGTTAAATCAAAATCTAATACATTGAGAATGATCAATAATCAACAATCAATGATCCTAACAATACATTGGGGGTTGTTATATCAGAATTTAGCATATTAAAAGCGATCGATAATCAATGTTTAATTAACGATTCTAATAATTATTTTCCGATAAACGGTTTAAATATTTCTCTATGGCAATTGGTATTGGTAGAAAAGTCGAAAATCATATTGAACCGCTATTCTGTTTCTGTGATTCCAACAGTTGCTTCACCACATTAGTGTAGCTTCTTATCAGATTTTGACCTTTTTCGTACCTTTGCAAAAAAACAAAAAACAAGCATGACAAAGAGATTTGCCCAGATCATACTTAAAATAATGGGATGGAAAATTGCGAAAGGAATGCCTGATGGGGTTCGAAAAGGAGTACTTATCGTAGCCCCACACACCAGCAATTTGGATTTTGTGATCGGACGCCTCTTTTTTATGGTACTCGGGATAAAATCAAAGTACCTCATTAAAAAAGAATCCTTCGCCGGTCCGTTCGGATATTTTCTAAAGAAATTGGGAGGAATCCCCGTCGACAGAAAGCACGGCAACAATGTAGTGAACGATGTAGCACACCTCTTTAGAACTAACGAAGAGATGGTGGTCATCATAACGCCGGAAGGAACACGTAGTCTTTCAAAAAACTGGAAAAAAGGATATTACTATATCGCAGAACTGGCCAAAGTACCTGTGATCGTAGCCTATATCGACTATGGAAAGAAAGAGGGAGGCATTGCTTTTGTTTTTCATCCGACAGGCGATTACGAAAAAGACTTCGAGCCGATCAAAGCGCTATACCTGACCAAACAAGCTAAACATCCCGAAAAGTTCAACTTTAGTCCTATGTATCAGGAAAAAAAGTAATTTTGTTGTCTTCAAAACCGGATGATCTTACCGTTTCACAATAAGCATCCGGCCTAAGCAATAAATCACCTCGTAGCAAGCTATCGGGGTATTACCTGAAAGCATTTTTCATCGAAGCAGAACTTCGAGGAATTTAACCTAAACGAAATTAAATAATGTCTTATTTCATTATTAGCAAACCCAATACTCAGGCAGAAAAATATAAGCTTTGAGAATACTACAATCAATGTTGTATAGTTAAGAAACACGCTTCAGTTTCGTTCAGAGATCGTAATTCGCAAATAACGTATTTTTAACAAAACTGAACCTACTTGCAAAAAGCAGAACCCCTAACTAAACGACATTGATGCAACAACAAATTATTTCTACTACTTAATAATTATAAAAACACGTTGGATGAATTAATTTTTGGCTCATAGACTATCAACTAGTTAACATGTTTGATTTTCTCAAGCTTAAAATTATAATCGATTAATATTGATCATATTCCAAATTAATTCAATCAATAGGTTATAACAATAAAAAGAATCAGACTTAAAACGGAAATTTGAAACTTGGATGGTCTAATCAATCATCATAATTTATCTCATAATGGATACTACAAAAAAAGTTCAGAATTTTGCACTCATTGGTGCAGCCGGATACATTGCCCCCCGTCACATGAAGGCAATCAAAGACACCGGTAATAACCTGCTTGCTGCTCTCGACAGGAACGACAGTGTGGGTATCATCGACAGCTATTTTCCTAATGCGGATTATTTTCTGGAACCCGAACGTTTTGACCGTCATCTGGATAAACTACGTCGTCTGGGACCTGATAAGAAGATCGATTTTGTCAGCATCTGTACGCCAAACTATCTGCACGACGCTCATATCCGGTTAGCATTACGCAACGGAGCCCACGCCATTTGTGAGAAGCCCCTTGTATTGAACCCATGGAACATTGATGCCTTGAAAATTATTGAAAACGAAACAGGCAAAAACATCTATAATATACTTCAGTTAAGGTTGCATCCTGCCATTGTAGCCCTGAAAAAGAGGGTCGATAACGCACCTAAAGACAAGAAGTTTGATATAGACCTCACATATATCACAAGTCGGGGTAAATGGTATTTCATGTCGTGGAAGGGTGATGCGCAGAAATCAGGAGGCATTGCAACCAACATCGGTGTTCATTTCTATGATATGCTTGCCTGGATTTTTGGACCTGTTCAATCCAATGTAGTCCATCTTTATGAAGAAAATAAAGCAGCGGGATTTCTGGAACTTGAGAAGGCACGTGTCCGTTGGTTCCTCAGCATCGATTACAACTCTCTGCCTGAAGATATTAGAGCTACCGGCAAACGCACCTATCGCTCCTTAACCATGAATGGTGAGAGCATCGAATTTAGTGATGGCTTTACGGATCTCCACACCAGAGTCTACGAGGATATACTGACAGGAAAAGGATTCCGCCTCGAAGAAACCCGTACAAGTAACCAGATAGTATACGATATCCGTCATCAAAAAGCGATTGGGGCTGTTGGTGATTACCACCCCTTTATCAAAAAATAAATTCTTAGATGCTTTTATGGCAACACTCAGATCAAATGAATACCGATGGTATGCCATCTATACCCGGTCGAGAGCAGAGAAGAAAGTGAATACCGAACTCGTACTCTCCGGAATAGAATCATACCTTCCGCTGCGAAAGACAATACGACAATGGAGCGACCGAAAGAAAATGGTTGAAGCGCCACTGTTTAACAGTTATGTATTTGTAAAAGTTTCGGAAAAGGAATACTTCAAGGTATTACAAATCGATAGCGTCACACGCTTTATTACCTTTGAAGGGGCGGCGGTAGCCATTCCGGATGTGCAGATTAATGCGATCAGAGCCTTTCTTGAAGAGCCTGAACCGATGGAAATAACCAACGATCCGTTGAAAATGGAACCTGGACAGAATGTTATCGTAACCAGAGGACCGATGAAAGGATTGTTGGGCGTATTAATAACGGTACAGGGCAAGAATAGAGTGAAGGTAGAGATAGAAGCCATCGGCCATACCCTGATGATCACTATTCCACCCCAAAACCTTGAAATAGTAGCAGAAAGTTTATTGTAAATTTCGGAATAAGTAATAAGCAAAAAACAATGTTGCATTTCACTATTCGCTTATCCTAATATTCAGGTAGATGTACCAGAATAGAACAAGCATTGAGAATACGACAATAAATAATTTCTACTACTTAATTAATAAGAAAGTCGAAACGGGATAAAATAAATTCCGTTTCGACTTTTTTGTATCCCCTCATGTACGGTTCGGTATACGGCGGTTTCTTAATTCACACCTATGTCTTTTCGATAATCCCCCGTAAAGTTTTAATAATATATTGTATTCTATTAAAAAAACTGATAATCAATAATAGGAACTTCCAAATGACGGATTTTATATTATAACCTTTGCTTCACAACTTGCATTAGAAATCTTTGAGTCCCAACTTTTTTTAACAGAGTGATCCCTAATCAAGGGATGATTATGGATCAGTCGGAAAAGTCGAGTAGTAAAACTATGAAATAAAAAAATAAGACAAACTGCTCTCACTAATGATATCCATGATAAGGATAAGGTCTAGCAGAGAGCCGTGGCCAGAGGGCCGGGTCAGTCAAGCCATCAAAAAAAGGATAGAATCGAGTAGGAGGAAAATAAAATAGGTTTTCCTCCTATTTTATTTTCCGACCTCTCACACCACCGTACGTACCGTTCGGTATACGGCGGTTCCTTATTTACGATGCAACTTTACGGTAATAATCCATCAAACATGGATAACCCGCTTTACCAAGACTATCAATACTGATAGCTTCATTCAGAATCGGATTCCCTGCCATACGCCAGTAGCTTTGACGTGCATTTGCATAAGGCAGAGCACGAGCTTTGGCTATACCACAACGAACTAAATTCCGAAAGCGGGTCTTTATTCTTTTCCATGATTTCCATATACACATACGGAGCCTACGGCGCAACCACTGGTCAAGTTCTTTCAACCGAGTTTGCATATCTGCCAATTTGAAGTATTCAACCCACCCTCGTATTAATCGATGGAGTGAATCTTTTCGACTTTCGTAACCCATACCGTTACTACGACCTGTAAGCTCTTTTAATCGACCTTTCAGTTTCGTATAACTTTGGGGATGAACCGATAATCGAAAACCTGATTTATTCTTGTAAAAAGAATAACCCAGAAACTTCATGCCCTGCACGTAACCAACCTTGGTCTTCTCACGATTCACTTTCAGATAGAGCGTTTCCTCGATATAGACCACTATGTGGTTCTTCGTACGCTGGGCGGCTCGCTTGCTCTTGCAAAATATCATACAGTCGTCCGCATAGCGTACAAATGGATGACATCGGCTCTCTAACTTCTTGTCCAGTTCGTTGAGCATGATATTACTCATTAACGGACTTAGAGGGCCACCTTGCGGCACTCCCTCTGAAGTATTTACAAATTTATGACCGATAATAACTCCCGAGCCAAGATATTTATGGATAAGCGAGATAACCCGACTATCTTTTATCATGCGACTAAGAATTTCTATCAGCTTACTTTGGTTGACTGTGTCGAAAAACTTCTCCAAGTCTAAATCTACCGCATATTTGTACCCCGCATTCTGATAACTCTGTGCGGCTCGAAGTGCCTGATGGGCACTCCGTTTGGGGCGAAAACCAAAGCTGTTTACACTGAACTCGCGTTCATAAATTCGAGATAAAACCTGTGATATGGCTTGTTGGACAAAACGGTCTACTACGGTAGGAATACCCAGTGGACGCTTCTTGCCATTGCCTTTGGGTATCTCTACCCTACGCACTGGATTAGGACAGTAACTTCCGTCCTTTAAAGAAATTATCAGATTATCTTTGTGGATTCTAAGGTAAGAAAGTAAGTCTTCCGTTTCCATCTTATCCACACCCCCACTGCCTCCATTGGACACAACCTGCTTATAGGCTTTATTCAAATTGGCAGCAGACAAGATTCGTTCTAATAAATCCTCTTTTGCAAATTGCACTTCCGTGAGGTTGTTTTCAGTTATCCCCATGAATGTCTGCACTCCCGTATAGCTTTCGGATTCCGTCCTATCCTTTTGCGGGCAGCTATCACTCAGTGTTGATATTTTCTGCATTCTTTCCTTCATCGGGTAACATTCATTGACTACTCACTTTGATAAGGTTCAGACCTTCCCCAATACTTTTGTTTCGGGTACTATGTCCTCGGCTGACTTCTCACGACAACTGTTGTCCGTGCTTCTAAAAAAATATCCACACGTCCGTGAGATATCCCGTGGTAAGATTAATGACCTTCGTTCCATATATCTGCATCATCTACTCTGCCGTATCCGTGTAGCTTTAGGACTTCGTTCTGTATGGCAAACTCATCCTACGACTTGAGCCTTATATGATGTTCGTGTTCCTCAGACCGGAACTTTGCCGACAGCTTCCTTCAGATTCCACTTCACAATGGACACCCTTGCCTTGAGCTAATGGTTGGTCGCTACATACCCCCATAGTGGATTTACACCACCAAATTATTAATTATGCACGGCGCACCACAAAAAAAGCCCGGATCAAAACTGACCGGGCTTATAATAAAGAAGGGCAACGACCTACTCTCCCACAAAACGCAGTACCATCGGCGCAGGCGGGCTTAACTTCTCTGTTCGGAATGGGAAGAGGTGGACACCGCCGCTATAGTCACCTTAAGATCTTTTATATTCTTATAAATATCTTATGACATATCTGTGAAGGAAATACACTTGGTTTATAACCTGTTCATGAAAAGTCTACGGGTAATTAGTACTGCTCGACTCAACCATCTCTGATTTTACATCTGCAGCCTATCAACGTCATCGTCTTTAACGACCCTTAAAAGAAGTCTCATCTTGAGGCGAGTTTCGTACTTAGATGCTTTCAGCACTTATCTCATCCGAACGTAGCTACCCTGCGATGCCGTTGGCACAACAACAGGTACACCAGCGGTTCGTCCGACTCGGTCCTCTCGTACTAGAGTCAGCTCCTCTCAAACTTCTAACGCCCACAACAGATAGGGACCGAACTGTCTCGCGACGTTCTGAACCCAGCTCGCGTGCCACTTTAATCGGCGAACAGCCGAACCCTTGGGACCTTCTCCAGCCCCAGGATGTGACGAGCCGACATCGAGGTGCCAAACCACTCCGTCGATATGAGCTCTTGGGAGTGATCAGCCTGTTATCCCCGGAGTACCTTTTATCCTTTGAGCGATGGCCCTTCCATGCGGAACCACCGGATCACTAAGTCCTACTTTCGTACCTGTTCGACTTGTAGGTCTCGCAGTCAAGCACCCTTATGCCTTTGCACTCTACGCACGGTTACCAAGCGTGCTGAGGGTACCTTTGAAAGCCTCCGTTACTCTTTTGGAGGCGACCACCCCAGTCAAACTACCCACCAAACACTGTCTCTGATTTTTACCGGATTAGACTTCAAATAAACAAAGGGTGGTATTTCAACGTTGACTCCACAAATGCTAGCGCACCTGCTTCTTTGTCTCCCACCTATCCTACACATCATTTATTCAAAGTCAATGTTAAGTTGTAGTGAAGGTTCACGGGGTCTTTCCGTCCCGTTGCGGGTAAACGGCATCTTCACCGTTACTTCAATTTCACCGAGCTCACAGCTGAGACAGTACCCAGATCGTTACACCATTCGTGCAGGTCGGAACTTACCCGACAAGGAATTTCGCTACCTTAGGACCGTTATAGTTACGGCCGCCGTTTACTGGGGCTTCAATTCAGGGCTTCGCCTTGCGACTAACTCCTCCTCTTAACCTTCCAGCACCGGGCAGGTGTCAGGCCTTATACCTCATCTTTCAATTTTGCAAAGCCATGTGTTTTTGTTAAACAGTCGCCTGGGCCATTTCTCTGCGCCCTACTCCCGTAGGGACCCTTTCTCCCGAAGTTACAGGGTTAATTTGCCTAGTTCCTTAGCTGTGAATCACTCGAGCACCTTTGGATATTCTCCTCGACCACCTGTGTCGGTTTACGGTACGGGTAGCATATACCTGAAGCTTAGAAGTTTTTCTCGGAAGTCTGTTTAGGATCATTATCCACTCATCCGAAGACTCGCGGTACTATCGGGCTTTAGCAAAAGATACGGTTTTCCCTGCATCTCCTATACCTACACCCTTTAACGTACTATTCCGTAAGTACGCAGATCTTTCACTCCTTCGTCCCTCCATCGCAGTATATCCTAGTAATGGAATATTAACCATTTGTCCATCGACTTCGCCTTTCGGCTTCGCCTTAGGACCCGACTAACCCTGATCCGATTAGCGTTGATCAGGAACCCTTGGTCTTCCGGTGTGCGGGTTTCCCACCCGCATTATCGTTACTTATGCCTACATTTGCTTTTCCGAACGCTCCAGCAAACCTTACGATTCACCTTCGACGCTGATCGGAATGCTCCCCTACCAGTGTATTTCTACAATCCATAGCTTCGGTAGTATGTTTTATGCCCGATTATTATCCACGCTCAATCGCTCGACTAGTGAGCTGTTACGCACTCTTTAAATGAATGGCTGCTTCCAAGCCAACATCCTAGCTGTCAATGCAATCGAACCTCGTTGCTTCAACTTAACATACATTTGGGGACCTTAGCTGATGGTCTGGGTTCTTTCCCTCTCGGCCACGGACCTTAGCACCCATAGCCTCACTCCCAGGTATATGTCATAGCATTCGGAGTTTGTCAGGATTTGGCAGGCGGTGAAGCCCCCGCATCCAATCAGTAGCTCTACCTCTATGACACTCGACCCTGAGGCTGCCCCTAAAGGCATTTCGGGGAGTACGAGCTATCTCTCAGTTTGATTAGCCTTTCACCCCTACCCACAACTCATCCAAAGATTTTTCAACATCAACTGGTTCGGTCCTCCACTTCGTTTTACCGAAGCTTCAACCTGGTCATGGGTAGATCACAAAGTTTCGCGTCTACTCCTACTAACTAAACGCCCTTTTCAGACTCGCTTTCGCTTCGGCTGCGGACATCTTTGCCCTTAACCTCGCTAGTAAAAGTAACTCGTAGGCTCATTATGCAAAAGGCACGCCGTCATCCCTTTAACAGGACTCCGACCGCTTGTAAGCGCACGGTTTCAGGTTCTATTTCACTCCCCTGTTCGGGGTTCTTTTCACCTTTCCTTCACAGTACTGGTTCACTATCGGTCTCTCAGGAGTATTTAGCCTTAGCGGATGGTGCCGCTTGTTTCCCACAGGATTTCTCCGGTCCCGCGGTACTCAGGATACTATTAGGTAATAAATAAATTTCGCCTACAGGACTTTCACCCCCTTTGGTCAACCTTTCCAGATCTATTCGGCTATTTATTTATAGTCCACAACATAGTCCTACAACCCCAAGTTTGCCGTAACAACCTTGGTTTGGGCTACTCCCCGTTCGCTCGCCACTACTTGGGGAATCACTTTTGTTTTCTTCTCCTACGGTTACTTAGATGTTTCAGTTCACCGCGTTTGCTCATCTTTCGATGTGTCAGGCCTTCAACCTGACGGGTTTCCCCATTCGGACATTACCGGATCAATGCGTATTTGCCGCTCCCCGATACTTTTCGCAGCTTATCACGTCCTTCTTCGCCTCTGAGAGCCAAGGCATCCCCCGTACGCTCTTATTAACTTTCTCATGTCTGCAC
>CAXXNW010000002.1:0-1377140 GCA_963663125.2 Bacteroidales bacterium
ACCAAAGCGGGTGCCTGTAATGGACAATTTTTTGGTATTGGAGCTGATATGTCTCAACGATGTATAGTTGTGGATCAGATTCAACCGATGGGATTGTTGATCACGAATGGGCAGTTTGTTTCATTTGTGGGGGAAAATCCTGTAGAAATAGTGATAGCGGCAACCTGTACCGGTCAGGTCAGATTGGTGAACTGTGCTTTTTGGGGTCCTGCAATGCAAAATGTAATTTCTCACTCTAAAAGCTTTCTCTCTCTTTCAGACTGCTATCTTAGCAGTAGTCCAAATTCCAGTGCTCCTCTCATAGAAGCCGATGCCGGCAGACTACAAGTCCGTGGATGCAGTTTTGTTGGCGAGAAGCCAGGTGTTGCCTTACACGCCGGTTTGATCCATGCCATTGTTACCGAAAACACAGGCACTAATGGTGTTGAAATTATAAACGAAATTGGCAAAGCGGCTATGTTAAGCAATAATGAGCCAAAAAAATAGTCCGGATAACCTTTCCTATTCTCAGGCTAAAATTCATTACTGTTTTAATTAAACTTATTTCATCCAACTATGCGATACATTATCAGAGATACTTCGAAGGTTTTTTACCTACTACTTTTTATCTTATTTATAGCTACAAATTGTAGTAAAGCTCAAATCAACATTACCAATAAGTTAACTGATGATGAAATAAACTTGATTATAGAAAAATCCAGTCCCCTCAATGGTGCGGAAATTCCCAAGGATATCAAATTCCGTTTGGGAGCTGCACATGTAGCAGGGAAATACTATTTTACTAAGGATCCCTTTCTGATAGAAGGGTGTAAAGCCATACAAAATTTGGGGCTTGGCATTGTTAAATTATGGTTTCAGGGGAATCCGGAAGGTGATTATCCGTACAACTCTAAGTGGAATTTAGGTGATCATCCTACTTTGGTTGATATTGCTAAACGTCCATATTTTAAAGCGGTTTTTGATATGCCTTTTAAGACATTTGCATTGAGTGTACGTGGGGAAGTCAATCTTCAAAAAGCAGTGGGGCAATCTACGACCGACTATTCAAATGAAGAAAAAGCAATCTATAAATTAACTAAATATCTGTTAGAAACTTATCGTAACAGAGAAATAGTTTTCATTCTTCAAAATTGGGAGGGTGACTGGTTGTTGCGTGGTGGTACTGGTACAGATGCACAATGGACACACGATTCATATCCTAAGGATGTTGAAAAGCGTTGTCAGGTAATGATTGATTGGTTTAAAGCCAGACAAGCCGGAGTAGAGCGTGCACGGAACGAAGTTGGTAAAACAAAATGCAAAATTTATCATGCAATCGAAGTAAATAAGGTGTTGGATTGTGAAAAAGGAATTCCCGGACTAACTTTGAATGTACTTCCTTATGTTAAAACTGATATGGTTTCCTGGTCGTGTTACGATGGGATGACAAATCCTGTTGATCTTTGGAGAGGCATAGATTATATCAAAGAAAACATGAAACCTACAGGGATTTTTCCCGGCACTCCTGTCATGATTGGTGAGATTGGCATTCCTGAAAATGAAGGAACAGTTTTTGGCATTCCTGATATTAAAGGGGAGATTGTAACAGATGAGTTAATAAAGCGTTGGGATAGGGCAATCACGGTATTCTGTGTACAACAAATCCCCTATGTTATACAATGGGAGGTTTATTGCAATGAACCTAAAAATGGAGTGAAAGACTCTTTGACACGTACTATGGACCAAATGAGAGGTTTTTGGTTGACTCGACCTGATGGAACTGAAAGTTATTGTGCCTCCTATTTGAAACGTTTGATCCAAAATGCTGGGATGACAATAAGCAAATAAGGTAATGGATACTTTAAAAATATAATTCAAAAGCTGGTACAAATGATAGTATGGGCATGACAACTCTGAGAATATGTGCTTACAACCATTCTAGCATTGGTTTACACATTAAATATTAAAATTACATTCAAAACTTAAAAATATGAAAACAATGAAATATATATTAGTATTAATGCTTGGACTTAGCCTTATGTCTTGTTCGTGTAATAAATTCTTGTATAAAGATAATTTAATCAGTATTCAGCATTTTGGTGTTAAACCGACGAATAGTGCTGCTGTTAATACAGTAAATCTTCAAAAGGCTATAGATTGGGCAACTGATAAGGGCGCATCACTATTTGTTGAGCCCTCTGATAAGCCTTACCATATTGATGGAGGAATTATACTAAAGAAAAACGTATCACTTGTTGGTGTTCATGGCCCTACTGCCCGCGGAACAGTACATTCTGCCATAAAACAACCTGTTGGGAGCGTCTTTGAAATTACAGACCGGAAGAACGTCTTTATAACTGTTGAAAGTGCCACTCAAATTAAAGGCATTCAATTTTGGTACCCGGAACAAACAATTAACGATCCATCTGCGATAATTCCTTATCCTGCAACTATTCAAACATCAAAGACAAGTTCAACACAAGGCGTTTATTTATCCTGTTTAACTTTTTATGGTGAATATTTAGCCATGGATTTCAATGCTGACAGAAAAAATATTTGTGAATCCATGATTTTTGAACATTGTTACGGATATCCTTTAAGTGGTGAATTTATTCGCATTAATTATTGTTATGATATTCCCCGAATCCTTCATTGTCATATAAATCCTGCAAATCAACGTTTCATTGGAGGTGGTTATAGTCGTGCCGTCATTGATGCCGTTATTGCGAAGAAAACATTTGCTTACTCTATCAATCATACCGATAATGCACAATTGATGGATATTTTTACATTCGGAACCTATGGTGGTATTTTGTTAGGTGATGAATCCTATGGGCAATTCACGAATTTCAATTTTGATTGTGTAACAATAGGCATTTATAAAGAAGGGGCAGGTACCAAGAATCGCAACTGGCAAATCTCTCAAGGCTCCATTATTGCTAATGCCGGCACAGTAGTGAAAGATATTCACCCGATTGTAATAACAGGTGAAGGCCATTCTGCTATTGTGAATGTAGAGGCTTTTTCAGGAGATAATGGCGCTTTGACAAATGTTGGGAAATCCAATGATTTTTTGTTAATCCGTGGCAACAAAAAACTAACCGTCTCTCTGGTTGGTTGCCGTATGCGCGATTATGTCTCTTCAAGCCCTATCACTGTTGAAAATGAAAATGCCGTAGTACAAGCTGTAGCATGTATTGATAAAGAGGAAAACCTTTATAATGTCATTATCGGTACACATTAAATGCATAATTATTAACTATAGGCATGGTGAAGGTTAGTTGTTAAATTAAGTTGTAAAAATATGAAAATCAGAATATTGTTTCTTGTATTTGTCGCTATGTCGGTCTTTTATGCTTCAAATACGCAGGCACAAGATAATAGAGTGAATGCAGAATTCGCCAAACGAGGTGCGACTAAAGTTCCTGCAAACATGGATGTAATTCAGCAGTGGCAGGTTCATGAACCTATTCCTGAGGAGCAACTTCCTGATTCTGCCTATGAGATATGCAAAAAGATTGGAATCACCAGTCTTCAGAGCTATGTAGGATGGGCGCAGCTTGAGCCGGTTCAGAACAAGATCACTTATGATGTATATGATCCGGTTGTAGATCAGATTCGCAAGCACAATCTCAAATGGCTACCATTTATCATAACCGGCCCATATATAGCGACACCGGAGTGGTTTCGCGAGCAACATGGAGTGGATGCGGTATGTCTTGAGCATAATATTCCGATCCGCATACAATCAATATGGAATCCTGAGTTGAGAGCTGGAGTGCGCAGATTTCTTGAGTTGTTTAAAGCACATTATGATACGTCCGTGATTGAAGCCCTCAACTTTGGTATTTCCGGAAACTGGGGTGAATCCATATATCCCGTGGGTGGCGGATTTGATATGCAGGGTGTTCATACACACGGTGGTTGGTGGTGCGGCGACAAGTACGCCCGCGCCGACTTCCGCCGCTGGGTAAGAGAGAAGTTCAAAACGGTAGACATGCTCAACGCTTCATGGAAGTCTAACTATGCAAGCTTTGATGTTGTTGAACCGTTCATGCCTCAGGATGCACCTTCTCCGCGTGCTGCAGTCGATTTTGGTAACTGGTACATGGGATCGATGACCGACTATGCGGAGTATTGGGTGAAGGCCGCCAGAGAACTGTTCCCATCATTACCGATCTATCTCTGTACCGGCGGCGACGGACAGGTTGCATATGGGGCGGACTTCAGTGCTCAGTCACGGATGTGCGCCAAATACCATGCAGGAATCCGTATCACCAATATGGATGATAATATGCTGAATGGCTTTGCCATCACCCGAATGGTCTCGTCTGCTACCCGGCTCTATGGTAGCTATTATACTACCGAACCCGGAGGGGATAACACTCCAAAAGGCATCGCCGGACGTATATTCGATATTGTATCCGGCGGGGGTAGAGGAGTATACTTTAAGGGGCTTTATGAGGTACCGGACAAAGTCACACAGAGTGCACTGATCTTCGCAGACTTTGCAAAGTACATGATTCCCAATGTTCCAAAGCTTACCGTCGCAGCAATCATGCCCAGTTCATCGGCCGTCCTCGATGTTAAGGCGCTTCATCAGTTTCAGGAGCGTTCTATGAAGCTTCGTGATTGCCTTGATTTCGAGTTCATAGACGAGAACATGATTAGCGATGGTCTACTGGGCAGGTTCAAGGCAGTTTTGATGCTCGCCGGTGACGTATTGGAACAGTCTTCGATTGACAAGTTGAAGACATGGGTGAAGTCAGGAGGCGTACTGATAACATCGTTGGAGTCATGCCCGCTGAAGTCTGTGGAAGGAGTTGATGCTACATGGGTGCAAAAACCTTTTACTGGAAAGATTACAGAGAAGAGGGATTACGCCGATGTCGCAAAGAAACTTGGCAACGGCTACGTGGTAGTCTGGCCGGGTAGATGGGACACATACATGAATATGCTGAGTGTGGCACTTCATACGGACAAGGCTCCCTGGAAATGTCTATCGGAACCAATTGATGGCTTATATGATAATGTCATTGCGTGTAGGGTTGGTTCTTCGGTGTATTACTTGAATAATGGAGACGTAACGGTAACAAAAAAAATCGCTGTGAGCAAGTACATCACGATCAGTCCGAGAATGCTTGTGGAAGTGAAGGATTGGAAACCGTGAGACTAGACGTTGGAAGGTCAGTCTCTTGAGATTCAAATTATTGCTATTCCTACGAAGTAACGATTCATGAGTGGTATGGAGATGTTCTCAGGTTACATGATGCCGTGTGAAGTAAAGGTCATGTCAATAACCATGAGGGATTGCCGAAGCCATCATTTTACACCTTTATAAAATATTACCTTTAAACCATTTGAAGTTATTACTTTAAACATAAAACGATGAATGTGAAAATAGCACCAATGAAATTTCTTGTTTTTCTTATTTTAATTTTTTTTCCGACTGGATACTCTTTTTCTCAAAATAATCCTGTTCGTACCGGTAAGGTATCAACGTATAATTTAACGAGCTTAGAGTGGAAGCTGTGGGGGTATCGGCCGGAGAGCTGGAAGCTGGATTTTAACTTTGCCGAGTTAAAGGGGACGAAGGCGGAGTATATGGAAATACCGGTAAGCGTACCGGGTTCAGTCCAGAAAGCATTAAAAGACGCCGGGATTATTTCGGATTGGAATATAGGGAATAACAATATCAGCTCAGAGTGGATAGAGAACAGACATTGGTTGTATGTAGCAAAGATTCCCGATGCATGGATAAGCAAGGGGAGCGATATCATATTAAACTGCAAAGGGCTAGACGATAACGGCGTAATAATAGTAAACGGGAAAGAAGTAGGGACGTTCAATAATACATTTCTACCATGTAGAGTAGATCTGACGGGATACATAAAAGAAAAAGATAACACAATAGCGATCGTATTTGAATGTCCCCCAAAGTACCTGGGGCAGATAGGCTATACCTCGAAGATAAAAGAGTGGAAGCCGAGATTTTATTACGGATGGGATTGGATACCCAGAATAGTACAAATAGGCGTATGGGACGATATCGTATTAGAAGTAAAAGATAAAGGCAATTCAAGCATAGAAGAGCTCAAAGTAACCACAAAAGCCGATAAGAACAAAGACCTGGGAGAACTGGACCTCACCGCTGAGATGACCACCACCGCCTATCACGGAGAAGTAAAGATAGAGCTGAAGAGCGAGAAAGGCGAAAGCTATATAGACGAAACCATTCCGGCCGCCCAACTCCGGGCAGGAAAGAGCTGGAACAATCTAAAAATAAAACGATGGTGGCCTAACGGAAGCGGCGACCAGCCCCTGTATAATCTCGAGTGTACCCTATACGATGCCAATCATAACGAATGTCAGCGCATAGAGCGGAAAGTAGGCTTCAAGAAAATAGAATGGTTACCCTGTAAAAACGCCCAACCCGAAGCCGATCCGTGGCTTTGTAGCGTCAATAACAAACCGGTCTTTCTACAGGGCGTAGACTGGACCCCGATTCGTCCCAACTTTGCCGACCTGAAGGAAAGCGATTACCGGAAACTGATAAAGAGCTATAAAGATCTGGGAGTAAATATATTCAGAGTCTGGGGCGGAGGATTTCCGGAAAAAGAATGGTTTTATAACATCTGCGACGAGATGGGCATCATGTTATGGCAAGAACTCCCGTTATCATCATCCGGACTGGATAATTATCCTCCGGATAGCCCCAATGAAATAGCCGTCATGTCCAAGATAACCGAAAGATACGTGAAGCGACTGAGAGACCATGTCTCGGTTTTACTCTGGTGTGCCGGGAATGAACTGTATGAACGAGGAGATACCGCTCCGGTCAATGATAAACACCCGATGATCCGATCCATGAAAAAGACCATACAAGCAGAAGATCCCGATCGGCGGTTTGTAACAGGGTCACCGTCCGGACCAACCATCGGAGGAGATTTAAGCAACTTCGGCAAAGGAGTTTGTTGGGATGTACACGGGCCATGGACCCTTCCGTTCACGGCAACAGACCGAACGATGGGAGCCGTGAAGAACTTTTGGAGCCATGATGATGCGCTAATGCATTCGGAAGTAGGGGTAGCAGGTGCGATGTCGGCAGCCATGATCAATAAATACCGGGGAGCATATCCAGCCCTGCCGGCAAATATGGAAAACCCACTCTGGCGTCAGGTAAGCTGGTGGATAGAATGGGGAGATTTCATATACGACCATAAGGGGAAAGAACCCCAGACACTGGAAGAATATGTAGCGTGGAGTCAGCAACGGCAGAGCAGTGGATTGAGTATAGCGTTACAGGCGAGTAAAACCCGTTTTCCTGAATGTGGAGGATTTATAATCTGGATGGGGCACGACAGTTATCCGTGCCCTATCAATACCTCAATCATAGACTTTGAGGGGAATCTGAAGCCGGCAGCCTATGAACTGAGTAAAATATGGAAAGAGAAGAAATAAAAAAGAAGATTGAAAAATTAAAAAAAAGAAACAAGAACCAAAAAGAAGGAGAAGAAGATGAAACGTAGTGAGATTAACAAGATTATGGAAGAAGCTAAAGCCTTTATGACGACGAAGCAATTCATATTGCCACCGTGGTCAAAGTGGAGCATAACAGAGTGGAAAACGAATAAAGAGAATGCGCAGGAATTAATAGAAAATATGCTAGGATGGGATATCACAGATTTCGGATCAGGAGATTTTTATAAGCGGGGATTATTTTTATTTACCCTTCGGAATGGGAAGTTTAACGTAGATAAGAAGCCGTATGCAGAAAAGATCATGATGGTATTTGAGAACCAGGAAACCCCGTTTCATTATCATTGGTCAAAGATGGAAGATATCATCAACCGTGGCGGCGGCAACCTGGTGATAGAACTATATAACACCACCCCCGATAATAAATTTGACACCACCCCTGTACATGTCAAAGTAGATGGCGTAAAACGAACGGTGGAAGCCGGAGGGAAAGTCATCATCACCCCGGGCGAAAGTATATGTCTGGAACAAGGGATGTATCATCGATTTTATGGCGAGCCCGGCAAAGGGACCGTCTTGGTAGGAGAAGTAAGTATGTGCAATGACGACTCAAACGATAACTGTTTCTATGAAACCGTCGGACGCTTTCCGGAAGTCACAGAAGACACAAAGCCCCTTTACCTGCTGGCAAGTGATTATGCAAAATATCTTTAAAGAAGAAGATAAGAGAACGTAACAATAAAATAAAATCATCATGAAGAAAATTTATATTATATTTTTGGTATCTGTGTTGATGATTGGATTTACATCTTCAGGTTTTAGTCAGAAGAAGAAATCCAAGAAAGTGATAGCAGACACCATCCATGTGATAGGACATGCCCACATGGACATGAACTGGCTTTGGACCTACTCCGAGACCATGCAAATGAGTAACGACAACCTAAGGCAAACCGTAGCCTTTATGGACGAATATCCAGACTTTACCATGCTCCAAAGTCAAGCCTCTGTATATAATTTTGTAGAACAAGTCGATCCCCCGCTTCTAGCAAAAGTAGCAAAATACGTCAAAGAAGGACGACTGGAACTAGTAGGAGGAGAATGGACAGAAGGCGATATGAATATGTCGTCGGGAGAAGCCATCTCCCGTTCATTTCTATTGGGTCAACGATACTTCCAGCATCATTTCGGGAAGATGGCCAATATAGGGTGGTTACCGGATAACTTCGGGCATATCTCACAAGGCCCACAGATACTAAAACTAGCCAATTGTGATTATTTTTATTTTCACCGCTGCAAACCCTATAAAGGGACCTTCTGGTGGACGGGTACCGATAACTCAACCGTATTAGCATACGCAAACGACACCTATAATGGAGAAATCACCCCGAATTTGAAAGATGAACTTAAAAAGATAGCCCCCGATAAACACAGAATATTACAGATAACCGGAGTAGGCGATCATGGAGGTGGCCCCACCAGAGCCAACATAGAAATGGTCCACCAACTGGATAAGACACCCGGCTACCCGGCCGTTAAATTCACCACAGCAGGAGAGTTCTTCAAGAAAGCCTCCACAGAGATGGCCGGACGTCCGACCCACCATGGCGAAATGCAGTTTATCTTTGAAGGATGCTATACCAATGTATCCGACATAAAAGAAGGCAACAGAAACAGTGAAAGCGCACTATATTCAAGTGAATTCTTTAATACACTTCGTTGGTTAAACGGCGATAAATACCCAGCAGAAGAACTCAGAGACCTATGGAAATCGCATACATTTAATCAGTTCCATGATATACTACCGGGATCAGCGATCAATGAATCGAATAAAGAATCCGTATCACGCTATAGTGAAATTATTCGTAAAGCCACCGAATTACGAAATAAAGCATTCCGTAAAATGGCAGACGAAGTTCATTTCCAGACAGGCATAGGACAACCCGTAGTAGCCTATAACCTTCAACCCTGCGGAAGGAAAGCGCTTGTAGAAGCAAACGTATATTCACACGAAGAACCGGCAACAGCCAAATTAGAAAGCTGGGGCAATTATTACGGATCAAAATATGTAAAAGGCGTAGATAAAGGTCAAGGCCCGGTACCGACCGTGTTGGTTCGAGATGCATCTGGGAAGACCTATCCAGCCCAAGTAGTATGGGGAAAAGTAACCCCTCCGGGCTTTACCTCGAAAGTTCAGTTTGTAGTAGATAACATGCCAGCCGGAGGTTACAAGACCTTCTACATCGACATGCAGAAGCCGGGCGTATCGAATGAACCGATACCATTCAAAGACAACACCTTTGAGACAGACCATTTCAAAGTCAAATTTGATATGAAAACAGGCTGTATCGTAAGCCTGTTTGATAAACGCAGTAATAAAGAATATGTAAAAGAAGGCGGCCAGCTCAATACGCTGAAGATGTATCTGGAAGATAAGAAAGGCGGAATGAAGTCGTGGACGATCAATAAAATAGTAAAAGAAGAAGAAGTAACCAACGTAGTGAGTGTAAAAGTAGTAGAAGACGGACCGGTAAGAGCCTGCGTAGAAGCAGTAAAGACCTGGGGGAACTCGAGATTTACCGAACGAACCTATCTCTATCGTACCTATCCCCGTATTGATTATGATCTGGAAGCACGTTGGCTGGAAACAGGAAGTGACACAACGGATTCACCGATGCTGAGAACCATCTTCCCTATCGCAATGGATAACTCCAAATTTTATTGTCAGGTACCGTTTGACGTAGTGGAAAGACCGGTAGATGGCAAGATCAACGGTCAGGACGCACCGCTAACGTTGAAACATGCAGATGCCTATGGCATCGAAGCAGAAGCAAACAAAGGACAGGAAGTACCGGCGCAGAAATGGTCGGATGTCACCGACGGGAAAGTAGGCATAGCCCTTCTGAACAAGACCAAATACGGATATTCCTATCATAATGGAGATCTGAGACTCACCCTATTGAGAGCAGCCGGGGACCCGGATATATATCCGAACCTTGGTAAATTCAACATCAGTTACTCACTATTTCCACATGAAGGCGACTGGAAGTCGGGTGTATGGGAAGAAGGGGAAGACTTTAATGTACCGGTATATGCAGCAGAACCACCATCACTGGCACTCGTAAAAGAACATGCCACACGACCGGAAGAAGCATCCTTTTTCTCCATTGATAATCCGGGCGTAGTAATGACCGGAGTAAAACAATCGGAAGAAGGAGAAGAACTGGTAGTAAGACTAGCAGAAGTGAATGGGAAGGAAACCACGGTAAATGTACAATTACCGGTAGAAGTAAGTTCAGCCCGGAGGTTGAACCTGTTGGAATATCCACTTACCAATGCAGCCGCACCGGTAGTCGTCAATGGGAAGTCGATACAGGTAAAGATCAAACCGAATGAAATAATAACACTGGGCATAGTACCGGGAAAATAAGGAATAAGAATTACAGAAAGAGCTCACACGATATAATCTAATCATAAGACGATTAATGTTAAAACCGCATAGTCGTTTAATAATAAACAATATTATGATGATATCCGTGGTGAGCTCTTTTATTTTTACCCCCTATCCTTAAAAGGATATTCCATACAAGCGAAAATTGTAGGTGTGAGATAGAAAGGTTGTCGATGTAATGTTCAATATATGAATCTAAATATCAGATTGTTAAAACTTTGCAGCAGTTTGGTTTATAAAAAAGTACGACAGTGTTGTTTGCAAGTTTATTATTGGTCAAGTAACTGATAATAAATGTATATAGGATCAGAAAGTCTGAATTTAGAAAATTGTTTACAATTTTTTGTATGGGGCTATTTCATCCGAAGGGTGGGTAAGCCTTTGTGGATAATGTAAGCCGAAATATCTAATGATAAATATCGGAAAATTTAAAGAATGTTATCAATTTTGTCATGTACTTAGGTTTCTACAATAAATTTTTAAACAAATGGACGTAAGAAAAATCTTTGGACTTTTAGTATTATTATTTGCTTTATCCATTTCAGTAAAAGCTCAGGATGAAAATCCGAATTTAATAACAAACGGGAATAACATTTCTTTTGAGGCTTCTTCTATATTTCCCAGTCCTGTTTCTATGGCTCCACCTTCTAATATTTCGGATGAAAGACTGCAACTTCGTTGGGAAACAGATAAAGAAAAGGAGGGTGCGTGGATTAGTATTAAGTGGGATAAACCCCAAAAGATTAAAGAATTATGGATAGTCAATAAGGCGACACCCTATGATATTGTTCTTGATCCTTATATGCGTACGGCAAATTATCTGGTGCCAAAGAAAGTAAAGGTCACTTTTTCAGAAGGAACTACCATTGATGTGGAACTCAGATTGTCTGAATATTATCAAATTCTGACCTTACCCAAGGAAATTGTAACCAACTCAATAAAATTAATGATTGAAAATGTTTGGGATGCCTCAGGAGAGATAAACACAGGCTTGTGTAAGGTTAAAGCTTTTTCGAAACCAAATTCAGCTAATTTTAAGATTAATACTTTTGAAATGTATGATATTCAAAATGATAAACCTGTTCAATCTGCAAAAATTGAAATAGTAAATCCGGATGGTGAAATAAAGGGTGCAAAATTATTAATAATGCAGAAGGACAAAAATTTTGGAACTTTAGAATTGAATGAAATCCCCGCTCATTCGGCTACAACTCAGCAGATTTGGATTCCCGTAGTATATAATGAAAGTAAATTGACATTTAAAATAATTTATCCGGATAACATCTTCAACACCGAACAAACGGTAGACGTAAAACCATATGATAAGAATTATTTTGATGGTGGCACATTTGATATTATAAACACATGCCATAACGACTTAGGATGGCTTAATACGCAAGCTATCACGGCAGATTACCGTTCATCTGAAATCATTGGGCCCGCTATGGATTTAATGAAGAAAGACCCCGATTTTAAATATACCATGGAGTCGGTTGAATATTTAAAAGAGTTTCTTGAAAGAAATCCCGGCAGAAAAGAAGAGATGGCTCAACTAATGCGTGAAAAACGTTTTTCTTTTGGGGCAAGCTATATTCAAGCTCTACAGGTACAGGTAGGACAAGAAAAATTGATCAGACAATTTTATTTGGGTCGGCGGTGGCTCTTAGAAAATTTCCCGGGATGCGATACCAAGTTCTTTGTGAATACTGATGTTCCGGGGCTGACTTATCAATTGCCTCAGATTTTAAAGAAATCAGGCATCGATTATATTATACAGGGTCGTATGGCCTGGGGTTTCTATTATTGGAAAGGTATTGACGGGACCTCTATCCCGATGTTTGCTTTCAGGTATGCTTCACCTTATGGACTGATGAATCCTGTAAATAATACCGGGTGGTTAAAATTTATGAATGAGCGGGAATATTATTACAAGCCCCGTCAAATGCCCAAATCAATGTTATATGATTTTAATTCTGATTATTTGCCTCCTTCGCCTGATATGATCCCATTTGTAAAGAATCAGAATATTGTCATGAAAAAGTTCGCATCTGTATGGAATGCAAGCTTTAAAAATGATCCGGGGAAGCAGATAAATCCCCCCAGAATACGTTTTGTGGAACCCGAAGGTGCCCTGAGTGAGATTTTTGGTAAAGGAGAGCTCAACATAGAAACCATGAAAGGTGATTGGCCAATGTCATGGGCATATTATGATGAACCGGGTAATAGAGAAGGATTATTAATGGGACGTAAAGGCCATAATGAACTGCTCAAAGCTGAAGGTCTTTATTCTTTGTTAGGTGTTCTTGATAAATCTACGATCTATCCTAAAGATAAAATTGACAAGGGGTGGCTAGCTAACTGTTGGCCGGATCATGGCTGGGGTGGTAACAAGGGAACGGTAACAGATAGTTTCTATGTAGCATCATATGAAAAATCTCTTCAGATTGGAAAGTCTCTTACAAATTCTGCCGGAAAGCAACTTCTGAATTTAGTGCCTCAGGGCGATAAAAATCAGATTCCAGTGGTGATATATAATGCTGTTAACTGGGAAAGAACTGATATTACCCATTGTGTGATTCATTATCCTAAAAACTGGAAGGGACTGGAGATTAAAGATGAAAACGGAAATTCTGTTCCAATAGAAGTAATCAACCATTTTCCTGAAAAACAATCTATTGAAATTGCTTTTTTAGTTAAGAATATTCCCTCTTTTGGGTTTAAAACTTATTTTGCTGTAGCAGCAAAATTATTTCCAAAAGGATATGTGGATATAAAGGATGAATCTATTGAGAATGATATGATTAGGGTAAGGTTTGGATCCGGGGGCATTACTTCTTTATATGATAAGATCAAGAAAAAAGAGGTTCTTAGAACAGATAAGTTCTTTGGAGGTGAAGTTATTCAGATGACAGCTCCGGATATTGCATGGGAATCTTATGAGGTTGTGAATATGAAGGATTTTGACAAAACAAGCCTTCATGAATTTAAAACGATTCGGGCAGTGGAAAGTCCGATCCGCTATATCATTGAGAAAGAAGCAAAACTCAAGTATTTCACTTTGCGAGAGCGGTTTATTTTAAATAAACATTCCCGGGAATTAGGAGTTGAGGCAGATATAATAAACTGGACAGGAGAAAAAGAGAAAGAACTAAGGATTATTTTCCCTGTAAACATGGACAAATCGTTCCATGCGAGTTATGAAGTGCCTTTCGGAACGGTTGAGATGGGGCGTGATGAGATAGATTATTCTTATCTGCCTGATAATTATGAATGCCAGTTTAATGATAGGTATGCAAGAAAAGACCTGCCTTTTAGAGAAGCGATAAATTGGGTGGACGCATCGTCTGGCAACTATAAAGGGAATGGCTGTTTGTTTGCTTCTGATATGACAGTTCATCTGTTCCACGATGAAACAACAGATCCTGTTGATTATCCTGTGGTGCAACACGTTTTGCTCTCCTCCAGAAGAAGTCTGGCTTGGAATCCGGATTATTGGCTAACTCAAGCTGGAAATCACAGTTACCGAATGGCTCTTTATCCACATGATGGAAACTGGAGATTTGCGTATAAAGATGGATTAGCTTTTAATTCACCTTTAGTGGCCTATTCCGGTAAAGGAGAAACAACAACAAGCAATGTCTCATTACCATTATTAAAAAGCCTCATTTCTATTATGCCTTCGAATTTAATAGTGTCTGCCTTAAAACAAGGAGAAGATGGAGATGGCTTGTTTATACGATTTTATGAAGCCGAAGGCCGTTATACAAAAGCTATCATAAAAGGATTTCAACTTTTTTCAAAAGTATATCTGACGAATATGCTTGAGTATAATATTAAGGAAATCCCGGTTAAGGCAGACGGAAACATTGAAATCTCGGTTAAGCCTTGGGAGATTGTGAATATAAAGGTTGTTAAATAGGAAAGCAGGGAAGAAGATAGCAAATATCAATAAAAAGGGTTTGAATATGATTTGCAGATATTATTGAGCAAACCTATTCAAACCCTTTTTTTAGATAATAAGAAGTAAACCGGAATTGAAATGTTCTTATATAATCATGGACAAGTACCATGACTCTATTATAAATCAAAAGTCGATAAGTATTAAAGTAAAGAACACCAAATAACGATTCCTCTAATTTTTCTGTAGTATTTTGAAAAGTTGTTTTAGCTCATCAATAACGGGACGGTCTTTGACAGCATCAAAACATAATTTATCGATCATTGTCTTTTCAAAATCTGCTGATAAGGACTTCATGAAAGCAACATCCATTGGAGAAGATTCGCCTGATTCGTTTTTAGCTTTGAAACATAGTCCGTATGACATTGCCTTAACAATTTTGTCATAAGGTTTCCCATATTGAACAGCCAAATGAATAGCCCCCATGAAACGATCATCAGATCCAAGTTTACGGGTTAGATCTTGCCCTACTCTGTAAATGGTATCCTTGAGCGCCTTGTTTCTGAAACGATAGAGAAGATCATCGATATGAGCTTCAAGATCAGTAAATGTATAATCTTCGGGGTAGGCAGCAAGAAGTGTTCCGGCAGATTGCATCATCACTTCCCTTGCAAAATCTAAAACCCTTTTGTCGGCAAGAATCTCATAGAGATAAGTAGCCTCCGGATGGAGGTAATATCCGAAATAAGAAGCAGAAGCGTGTCCCAAGTTGTGGATAAATGCTTTTCTATCAACCCATGCCTTGATATTATTTTTCGGAGCAAGTCCTTTAACATCAGGAATCGAAGTTTTAAAAGCTTTACCATCGAGGATGAGTGTATTATAGGGTTCGGCAAATACTACCAGCGGATCTTTCTCAAGGTCAGCTGCTGTAATAATGGGAACCATTTTACCGATACTTGTTTCAACAAGCCCTACAAGTTTATTAATAGGGTAATCTGCCGGTAGATGTTTTTCCAGATGCTCTTTTACAAAAGCAGCAGCCGATCTCATATTTTCAGCCAGTATAATGTCGATAGGTGCTTCCGAATTATTCTTATATCTGATCTTTAATCCTTCAGCAATTACCGGAGCGACTTTTGTTAAGGCATTTTTTCCTACTGATACAGCCATTATTCCGGCAGTAGCAACAGCTTGCGACACCTTTTCAGTATCAAAAGAAGAAATTGCTTGGACATTTGGAACAATAAGTTCTTCTTCTTTATCGCCTTTTATTACAACGCGATATTGTTTTTGTTCGTTAAGCAAATCAATTACGTGAGCGTCAACATCTACGAATATAACGTGATAACCACTACAACCGAATAACTGTCCGATAAAAGATCGACCAATTTTACCTGCTCCGAAAATAACCATTTTGTGGTTATCAACCATCGATTTGTTTTCTGTAATCTTCATAATATGATTTAATTTTAGTCTTTTTTTCTCCAGGTTGTTCTTCAAAATAGGTTCCCCCCATATAGAAACAGGTAAACCCACCTGATACGACACCCCAGCAGCAAGCTTCCCGGAGATCAGGATTTTTGATTCCTTTATGGAGCTGATTAATAATAGAAGCAATCACTCCTCCGGCAAAATTATCACCACAACCCGTAGTATCACCTCCCTTAGAAATCTTTAACTCTTCGGAGACTCTTTGTGAAACAGGCATTTCCATAACATCAGCTGCCTGGAAGAATTTGCCATCCGAGTAGGCGATGATGTTTTTTGATCCGTTTGTTATGATCAAGGATGAAAGCTTCTTATCCTTGAAAAACTTTATTGCAGTAGCAAAATCCTGTTCTCCACTCATGCGGGAAACCTCTTCTTGGTCAGCAATGAGAAGATCAATATATTCATAACTTTCGTCAGATTCGCCGAGGGGCCAATTCTTTGTAGGGTTGTTTTTTTCGTTTCTGAAATCAAAAACTGTATTGACAATCGTTATGCAACCGTTTGATTTTGCTTTTTTCAAAAGTGTTGTCAAATGATCATGAATCTGCGGAACGAGAGCCGTGCCACCAAAAATAACAATATCTGAATTGAAAAACTTGTCGTCAAGATATTCTGGTTTAAATTCCCATGCAGCACCTATTGTGTTAAGAAAAGCCCGTTCGCCATGACCATTGTCGTGCGAAGGATCGGATAAAACAACGGTAGAAGGTGTACTTTTATCAATAAGTTTATATTCATCATGTATTACCGGGGTTTTCTTGAGCGACGAGAGAAGGTATTCACCATACTCATCTTTTCCTCCATGGCCGTAAAATCGTATTTCACAATATTCTTTATCAACTAGTTGCGCTGCATTAATCAACGATACAATTGAAGGTCCACCGATATTTATCTTACTATGAGTTCTTCCGTTTGTAATTTTGTCCAAAACAAGTGGAAAAGGATTTCCACAGAATTGTTCAAATTCTTCTTGAAAAACAAGATGACCTGGAGTTAATCCTCCATCACCACGCGTCTTTGATAAAAACGGACGGGTTGTATCGCTTCCAAAATTGATGTCATTATATAACAAGTCAACAAGGCAACAACCTACTCCTGAAACAATGATCTTCCCTGGCATGATAAAATAATTGAAGTTATTATTAAAATCAGATAAATTAAAGCCATAAATACAGCTATTAATTTGTAAAAATAATTAAAAAATCCAATAATAATTAAATAAATCCTTATTAATTTCTGATTATTTATCTGATATTTAGTAGAATAAATTTTAAATGATAAATAAAATTTGAAGATAATTATATAAAATAGAATAATATGAAATATGAATTAATTTATTTGAATAGTTATATTTGATTGTCATTAAATCTATAAAAAGAGTGATTATAAATTGCCTTAGGTTTGTACTGCACATCTACTTAGCAAGCTAATCATCATCGTTTAGGATATAATATATTAGTTGTGTTCAGAAAAAATTCCGGATTCAAGCAATCAAATCCGGAATTTTAATCCTGATAAATAATGCTTTTGTAGCCCTCAATAATTCTAATAAATCATTATTTTTTGTACATGTAAACTTGTATTTACAAGTACAAATATTTCGAATCCTCTCATCAACTATTTTCTACCTGACCAAGGAATTTAGACAAGTTTCAAATAAATGTAATGATCATTATAATAATTGAGTAACTATTTTTTAAAATTATCCCAGATTTGTGATTCTTTAATCACCCATCGACCCTTTTGTTTTAGGAGAGACATAAGGTTTGGTAGTCTGATCGGTAGTTGTGATTTCGAAGCGACCTTTTTGTCTGATATCTTCAGATGAACTACCTATCATCACATTAAACCATCCGGGTTCAACAATCCATTTCATGTTTCGGTCGAGCATCTGAAGTTCTTTCGGGGTTAATGTAAACTGTACCGTTTTAGTTTCGCCCGGAGTAAGATGAATACGTTCGAACCCGCGCAGCTCTTTTACAAATGAGATGACAGAACTTACCTCGTCATTAAGGTAAAGTTGAACCACTTCATCACCGGCCATCTTGCCCGTATTTTTTACATCCACAGATATCTGGACGATACCGGCAGCTTTTTGTTGCTCAGGTATAATCTTGAGGTTGGAATACCCAAATGTGGTAAAGCTTAATCCGTAACCAAAGGGGTAAAGAGCGCCGTTAACAGTAGTTTTGGCTGGTGCCTGGGCACTGGGTTTAAAAGGAAAGCACAAGGGTATCTGACCCACTGACTTTGGAAAAGTAACGGTTAACTTACCACCAGGGTTGTAATCACCAAAAACGATATCAGCAAGGGCTTCACTACCATACTTTCCGGGGAACCATGCTTCGATGATTGCTTTACAGTTCTTATTTGCCCAATTGATGGTCATGGCACGCCCATTCATTAATACCAATACAACAGGTGTGCCTGTTTCCTGTATTTTTGTCAAGAGCAACTGCTGGTAGCCGGTCAGGTCTAGACTGGTTTTAGAATGTGATTCACCTACTACTTTATTGTCTTCGCCAAGCACCAAGATCGCTACGTCAGATTTCCTGGCTTTCTCTACAGCATCATTGATATCTTTCCACTCATCGGCTGAAGGTTCCGAAGGTAGAATCTCACTTTCAGGCCAATTCTTATCAACGATATTACAACCTTTGGCATACATGATGTTAACATCGTTGCCCAATTTTGATTTGAAGGCATCTAGCACCGATTTATACACTATCTTTTTAGGACCATAACGTGAAAGGGATAATGAAACATCAAGAGCATTAGGTCCAGCAATTAAGATATTTTTAACTTTCTGTTTATCCAGCGGTAAAAACTGATCCTGATTTTTTAATAAAATCATAGCTTCGTATGAAGCTTGCTTTGAAACCTTATCAAAATCAGGATTATAAAATATCTTTTCCGATTCGGTTGGATTGTCAATATAGGGTTTGTCAAAGAGACCAAGCCAGAACTTTACCCGTAAAACATCGCGTACTCTGCTATCAAGCGTTGCCATTGACACAGCTCCTTCGTTTACTAATTCACGTAAGGGTTTGAGGAATGACTCAGGATCTCTGAATGTGGTTCGTACATTCATACCTGCTTCGATTGCTTGTTTTACAGCATCTTTCATGTCAGGAGCCACATGATGTTTTGTCCAGATAAACTCCAATGCTTCGCTGTCTGAGACCACGTAGCCCTTAAATCCATAGAGGTTACGTAGCAGCTCGGTTAAGAAATAATCGGACCCGGTAATCGGAATACCATCGTAATCGTTGTATGAACACATGGTCCCCAATGCATGTCCTTCCATGAATGCTACTTTAAAAGGCTGGAGCAGTAGTGTATGCATATCACGGAGGGAGATTTGTGGGGCCGTACGGGTTTCTCCATCCCTTCCTCCAATCGGAATGCTATACGCTGCAAAATGTTTTGGCGTGGAAACAACGTTGTGTGCCTGAATGGCCAGTACTTGACGTAATCCCATCTGTGATACGAAGTAAGGATCTTCGCCATAGCTTTCTACAACACGTCCCCATCTTGGATCTCTGGCAACATCCAGAATAGGGGTATATACATTGGTGAAACCGGCAGCACGGGTTTGAATGGCAGTGATGGAACCGATTTGTGTTACCAAATCTTTATCCCATGACGAGCCTACTCCAATTTGTGCCGGAAATAAAGTTGCACCGGGAAAACATGCACCATAGATGCCTTCATTTGAAAAGTCAATAGGAATCCCTAAACGTGTCTCTTCAATAAACCATCGTTGTATTTCATTAATGTTTTTCACATGTATTGATGGTGACTGTGATTTGCTGAATGGAAGTCTGACTCCGTTGGTTTGTTCGTCGATATTGGCAAGACCGTCTTTCCATATCTTATCTTTCCATTCGGGTGTAGGAACAGAATCTTTTAAAACATTTGGAAACCCATAGAGTGTAACACATTGAGCCGTCTTTTCATTAATTGTCATTTGGTTCAATAAGTCTGTAATCCTGAGCTCGACATCTACGGAGGGATTTTCGAAAGGGTCCATCTTCCCGTTTTTGTTGAAATCGATCCAACCTTTTTTGTACATCTCTTTCTTCCCGTATGGCGAGTATTTCCCTTTTTCCTGTGCAAATAGGGTTGAGGAAATAAGTATTCCAATGAAGAAAGAAAGGATAATTTTCTTAAATTGTAGCATACTTCTTTATTTTTTTAAAGTTTGATTATTGATGTTATAAATAGCATTAAACAGAAAGAAGCACCATTTCATCCTGCAAAATAGTAAAGTAGATACTCCCCATCTTTGGATTGCTAAGGATAATCGGTCAGTATCATATACTCTCTCTTAAAACAAGTAAAAAAGTCTTCATTCTGTTGTTGGAATTTATCATTTCTTTAATTTTAAATATTATCTGATATTCAATGTTTTATATTGTTATGAAATTAATTGATCATACCAAAAAATAGGCTTTATTCTAGCCAGATTATTGGATTGCGTATCGGGAGATTTCTGATTACCTCTTCCGTGGTTGGGAAATGATTTTTCGACTTCCAGCAATCCAGCCATTGTTTGTTTTGAAATGCGCTAGATCCGAAGACAAGAAACGGTTGTGCAACCGGCCAGTTATTCCAATACATTACATCATGAGGTAACTGCCATCTGCTTTTATCTTCAACAAAAGGATAGAGATATTCAATCCCTTTACGGATACATTTTCCATCTGGGGTAGCATAATTCCATAGGTCATGATCTCTGTCTGACAGAATCTGACAAAGCATGGTCATGGCATCGAGATTAAATAATGAGTAGCCATAAGGCTTTGTACGTTTTAATTCCAATGGAAAACTTCCATTTTCGGCCATTTGTTTTGGTAAAAGAACTTCTTTATAGCGGTTGCGGCAGAAGTCTAGCAATTCGTTGTTTTGGGTGAGTTTGGAGAATGATGCTACCTGCATGGCCCAACAGGTGCCATGATTGTTTTGTGCATTCATCTCATCTTTGCCGTATTGATGGGTAGTTAACCATTGCAGGAAATCGGAAAACCATTTCTTAGTGTCGAGAAGTAACTTTTTGTTAAAGCTGGGTGCATTTTGCATCACCAGAATGCCTTGTGCAACCTCCATCAGCTGAATACCGTCAATGATTCCGATTCCTCTACCCGTAAAACGACCCTTGATAGCTTGCGCATAGTGTAATGATGGATTCATTTTGGTATCGCTATCTACAAACCAAGCCTTTAAATAAAGCTGAGCATGTCTGACATATTTTTCGTCGCCGGTAATTTTGTAGGCTGAAGCTAGGATTCCAATAGTTTGACTGAATCGGATCATAGCTTTACGGTGTGCTACAAAGTTATTCGGATTTGTCAAGCCATCGCGTTGGATATAAGGACCGGTAGGATTGTCTGGATCAGGCCACCAATAATCCCCCTCGGAATAAAAATCGTTTTTGCCTCCGGCACTTCTATTACAAACAAAATCTGTTACCGTTTGCGGTTTCTCATAGAGCAACTGATTTGCCCGGGTAATAACCTCTTTACGCAAAAGCTTTATTACTTCCTTTTTGACAGTCTCTTTTGGAATTGCTCCTATCATAAAACTAGATAAGCATTGAAAGCAAATCAATAAAACTGCAATTATTTTGAGTCGTTTCATTTTGTTGATAAATATTTTTAGCATTGAGCTTTTTATGGAATTTCCAGAGGAGTTAAAAAGTATATAATTGGTATACAGTCAAAAGACTTAATTGTCAATCATAACTGTGTATTTCGAAAAGACCGTCCTTCGATTAATCTTGTCTTTTTGATGTGCATTGATCGGAGTGCTACACCAAAGAATAAATAAGACGACAATCAGCGTAAATTTTCTCATGTGTTTTATGCGTAATAAATGTCTTGACAATAAATTTTTCGAAGATAATATTTTTCTGTTTTGTGTGAGCAATCGATTGTATTATTTAATTAAATCTTTATTATTTGAAAAGATTCAATGTAGAAAAATGGGGAATCGTTAAGATAAAAACATTCGGAAACGTTAAAGACAAATTGATTTCTAAAAATGAATCTCCCGATCATGAAAAAGAAAATAAACAAAATATTCGTTATTATTAATCGTATATCGTTGCTTAATAAATTATTGAAATATAATATAATCTATCGAAAATTCCTAATAATCAATCCTTACAGATTTTAAAGATTAATTAGGAATAAAGGGAGAATTCAGCTTCCAAGCAGGTAGTAAAAGGAGGATACCTCTTATAGATGCAGTTTCTTTCGGCCCAACTTTCGTCGCCTTTTCGCCGTACTTCTGCCGTATTTCCACCGTACTCTTATAAATACGGTCCAAGTACGGCAGAAGTACGGTGAAAGTACGGCAAAGGTACGGCAGAACCCTTCCATTTATAAGTGACATATGGGTGATTTCCACCCTGTTTATATCCTTCATAGAAATGTGGTTGATGTCTGTTAGATGATAGACGGATAAGAGATTAATAAACCCGTTCCGAATCAATTAGATCGGAAGAGTCATGGGTTATAAAGTTGAAGTCCCTGGCTTTTTGTCTACTTTATGGAGGGCAAGAATCTCAATGGAAGATCACGAAGAGATCAAAAGCTATATTGTTAACCAACATAGCTTTTGATAATAGAAATTTTTAATTACAAGTCAGAATAATCAGTTGGATGTAAGAACAGAATATCCGCGTGTGATACATTTTTCTGATACTCTTTTGCCGATGATATCCTTTTCCAATCCGGATTGTTTTTAAAAGCATTCCAATGTTCTTCGCGTGATGCCATATTACTAAACGTGGTCATGTACATCAGGTTAGGTGTATGACTCCCTGAAATTACCTGCGCGAAAAATGCCGGATTAAAATTCAACTGCTTAAATATGTTTACTTCTCCCCCTTCATTAAACATCTGAACCTTATTTTGATGCAACTTTTCAGTGGCACTTTCATAGCTACGAAGTTCATAAACTCTCTCTGCATGAGGGGTGGCATGATCAGGTACTTTCATTTCCGGAAATTGAGGAAAGGCTTGTAAAAAAATCGTTTCGATTCTTTTATAGGGGGCATTATCAAATGTTGCATTGATATAATCCGCACCGGCAGCTTGGTATTCCTGATCTTTTAGTAGAAGCTGCGGCAGCTGGAGATGTTGATCTACTGTCTTAAACGGAATCAATACATAAATCAGTTTGCCATAAGCCGTATCACTCTCTACCGGTTTAAAGACACCTACTTTTGCGATTCCTGCCTTATGCAGTGCGGGTAGATAGGCTTGTTGAAGATATTTATCAACTCTTTCCTGTTGCAGCGCGGAGCTAACATGATAGATCTTTATCTCGTAAAACTCGCGTTTGGGGGCTTTGCCGAATGATTGTAAAAATACCATTGCAATGAATAGGAAGGCAAGTCCGACACTTTTTGCCCTAAAAGAAACAGCGTTTTTTTTCATCTGTAAATAATTTTTAAAATGAGGTCTGATAGAACGCGCATGTTAGAATTTCATCAGTATTTGTGTTTCGCGAACATGCTCGGTTTATCATATGATGGGTTTAAGATTTGGTTCTCTCCCATTATTGATTTAACTCCGGTTTTCCCCAATTCTGATTCGGGGTATTGCCCATTGTTAACTCCAGAACACCTCCTTTAACAATATCCTGATGATTGATCCAGCATTTATTATAGGTCTGTCCATTTAGTTTTGCCGATTGAATGTAGACATTGCCGGCTGAATTGTTGTGGGTAATAATAGTGAACGTTTTGCCTTTAGCGTATTTAGGATCGAGATGTACAGTTACTTTATTAAATAAAGGACTACAGATTTCGTAACGCATATCGCCCGGACAGACAGGGTGAAATCCGATGGATGCTAACACATACCATGCCGACATTTGTCCAACGTCTTCATTCCCAACCAACCCTTCCACTCTGTTATGGTAAGCGCGCTTACAAATCTCACGAACCCATTTCTGTGTTAACCATGGAGTACCAAGGCGATTAAACATAAAAGGAACATGGTGAACGGGTTCATTGGGATGATTATAGTAATCATTCCACATCATGTTTTCGGGCGTTTTTTCAAAGAAGTTGATAAGATCGGCAATCGTCTTTTCCTTGCCTCCTAAAAGTTCTGCCAAGCCATTAATATCATGCGGAACAAACCATCCTTGCTGATAAGGATTGCTTTCAACACATCCATATCCTTGTTGCAAACGTCCGGTTTCAGGCCATTTTGCCCATGAGCCATCTTTTTCCTTGGGTCTGAACCAGCCTACTGTCGGATCAAAGATGTTACGGTAGCTTTGAGAACGTTTTAAATATTTAGCAGCATCATCCGTTTTCCCAAGATCATTGGCAAACTGCGCCAAACACCATTCAAAATATGCATATTCTAAGGTCTCCGATATCCTGAACGCATGGCCTTGCTCACCATTACCCCATTTCTCAACACTGTTTTTTGAGTATTCATATGCCTTGCTAATGTCAAAATCTTTGATCCCTTTATTGTAAGCATCTACAATCACAGATACTGCCGGATTTCCGATCATACATCCACTATAGGCATTCAAAAATTCCCAACGTTCAAGATAATGCGTACCATTTTGATCGGCCAGTTCAACCAATGAATTGATCATATCATTGACAACACGGGGATTGATAATGGTTTGCAACGGGAACTGACTGCGAAAAACATCCCATCCACTGAAAATAGTACGCTTGGTGAAATCTTTCGTCTTATGAATCTTACCGTCGCCGCCTGGATAATCACCATTTAGATCAGAGAATGCGCGCGGATCGATCAGGCTATGATACAAAGCAGTATAAAAAACTATTTTTTGCTCTTCAGTACCTCCCGTAATATTGATTTTACCTAAAGCTTTATTCCATAATGATTGTGTATTTTGTAATGTTTTATTGAAATTCCAGTCGGGTATTTCTTTAGCAAGGTTCTCTTTAGCTCCATCTATGCTGACGAAGGAGATACCTGCTTTTAACAATACGGCTTCATCTTTTTGTGTGGAAAACTCTGTAAAAAAGCCTAAATGTTTACCTTGTTTTTCTTTACACCCTTTTAGAATTTCAGCTTTTGCCGTCATTTCCTGAAAGGAGGCACCCTCAACGGTTTCCCGTTTTCTGTTCATCCCTTCCGGGATATTGACACTCCAGACTCCATAATTCACTAATGGTTTACTGAATTGCGCATAGAAATAAACCGTATAATCGGCTTTTCCATCTCCATTTCCCCATCCACCACCTTCGGGTGTACATTTCATCCAACCCATAATGGTATTCGCATTCACAACTTTTACATATTGTTCAACAGATGTGCCACCTACGCGATGAGCCAGATCAATCTGAATACGTGATAATTTATTATTAGGAAAAGTAAAGCGTAAGATGCCGCTATGTGGAGCGGCAGTCATCTCTGCTTTGATATTATAATCGGTGAGTTTAACAGCATAATAACCGGCTTTTGCTGTTTCACTTTTTTTATCGTAGGCAGAACGATATCCTTTGATATTTAATTCTGTTTTACCGGAATTGGTTTTCATCTGACCGGTAGTGGGCATTACAAGAAAATTGCCTAAATCACCATACCAGCCAATCCCACTCATTTGCGTAAAAGCAAACCCTTCAATTGTAGTGTGTTCATAACTATACCCCGGTCCGTTGTCACCACCGGTAATCGTATTGGGGCTCAATTGGACCAATCCGAATGGAGTGGCAGCGCCGGGAAATGTTTTTCCAGGGCCATGTGCGACGCCTGCTACCATATCAACTGTACTAGCCCCAATGAAGGGATTAACATACTCGGCTGGTTGTTTTGTCTGAGCCATTAGACCGACACTGATCGATAAAGTCAGACACAGCAAAAAAAGCTTATTCATAAAATTATAGGTTTTAGTCTTATTGATATAGCGCAAGATATCCTGTTATTCTTAATGAGATAAGTTAGTGCTTATTCTTTGACATTAAAACAGATTTCTACTATCAATATCATTCGATAAGCACAGGTAAAGAGCTATTTATCAATTCAACTGATTAAAATGATATAATGTTTTTTCTTTTAGTTTAGTCCTTTTTGATAAGCGATTGCCGGAATTCTCATAAGCCATGATGGTATTCTCGAATATTGGTTCAGTCGGATTATTAACAATGGTATCGATATTGACTTGTTGTTCAATAATGCCCTTTTCAATAGTCGGAATGTAATGGCTATTATGAATTAGATTAAAAAGTGTAACCTTAAAAGGAGTAGTATATTCGCTAAAGAAGGGCTTAACGGTTTGCGCTTCCTGCGCTTGAATAGCAAGCGTGGTCAAAATTGTCATAAGTAGTAGCAGTACAATTCTTTTCATTGATGTTGGATTCGTCAATAGATTTGATGTAAGGGTTATCAAAGATAAAATAAAATTTCAATCAAATCTGAGATAAAAAATATGGCTATCTTACTTAAGTACAGGGGTATTTTTATGTGTTTAGTTAAATCCTATAATTCGGTGATGTTTAATTTTTTCGATAATTATCTCCATCCCCTTAGGATCAAAGAATCCAGAAGGAACGGAGATGGGTTAACTGACTTGTTTTCTGGCTCATATTATTCTAAAACAGAGCTATCATTTTTGATAAACTCTTTTAGTAAGCTGCGCCATCCTTCACTTTCGGGGATACCGGGTTTCCGCTTACCAAAAAACTGCACAATAGTACTTCCGTTTGCGTCATAAGCCTCGATGCTGTGTACCAATCCATCCGCGGTTGGTTTTTTTACACGCCACAGATCGGCAATTCCGTCTAATCTCAGATGCATATTAAAATCGGGGTCCAGTACATTATACCATGGTCCGGTTTCCATCAGGTGTTTAATCGGACCGGTATGAATTTGTATGCAACCTTTACTGCCGGTAAAGATCATGATCTCCTGTCCATTTGCAGAAATATTTTCGAGAATAGATTTTAATGTGGTTATCGGTATTTTTTGTGCATAGTCCTCAGGGGCAAGCCGCATGGCTTGTGTTCGTGTCAGTTTATATTTCCGTAATAAATCATGGAAGTCATGGGTATCCTTTAAATTTTTCCATTCTTCCTGAAAGTCGACAATATTGATTTCTTGATCCGGTAACGCTGCTACAGGCGGTCGGTTAGGCACGATAGTCAGTTCCACCTCCTGATTTTCAGCTAGATATTTGTCGACTAATTTTTGATAAGCTTTTTGATTGCTGTCAACCGTCATATATATTTTGTGTACGGCTTCGCCATTACGGTCAAAGAACTGTAGGCTGTAACGGTCATTCTCATTTACAGCAAAACCGAAATACCAATAGTTCATAAACAAACGCAGGTCGATATCCGGTGTGACTACCAATCCGATAGGTCCGTTAAAGGTTGGTCTTTTATAAATTCCTTTCCTTTCATGAACACAATGATCATTACGGGTCAATGCCATTACTTTACCTAAAGTGTCTATTTCATCTAGCAACTCCGTAAATCGGTTATTAAGACGCCGAACATTTGCACCTATTTCTGTATATAATAGTTCCGCTTCGCTTATACCTAAAGTTCTTGCCGCATCTCTGATGCGGAGTTTCGGATTTTGCTCTTTTAGCGTAGCCCATTGTGTCTGTATATTTTTTGTTATGCTTTCCATGTGATTTTATATTAATTAGTTATAATCAATTCTCCCACCGGAGACCACCAGTGGATTTTTAAAGTTTTCGTTATTTATCAATTTTACACGAATACCAAATGCCTGATGAATATTTTCGTAGTTGATCACTTTATCAGGTGCACCGAACGATAACTGCTCCCCGTCTTTTAGCATCAGTATTTTATCGGCATACATTGAGGCTAGATTTATATCATGCAGGATACAAATGACGCCATAACCATTATCCGCCATCTGTCTGGCCTGCTTCAATAATTGTTGTTGATGCAATAGGTCAAGTCCGTTAGTGGGTTCATCTAAGAATAACCATCCACCGGGTACATCCTGAATCTGTGCAATGACACGAGCCAATTGTACTCGTTGCTGTTCACCGCCCGACAGTGTATCATAGGTTCTTTCTGCTAAATGACTGATGCCTGTTCCTTGCATCGCTTTAGTGACCATGTCCAGATCATGATTTGATGGCTGATGGTCAAAATGAGGATATCTGCCCATTAACACCAGTTCTGTTACAGTAAATGACAAACTGATGGTATGACGCTGCGTTAATACCGACCTCATAAGGGCTAATTGTTTCTGCGGATAAGTGGTTAGGTTTTTGTCGTTGAATAAAATGTATCCTGCCGAAGGAGTAAGATCGCGACATAGCAACTTGAGTAGTGTGCTTTTTCCTGCACCATTAGCCCCAATAATAGCAAATACCTGACCTTGACTGGCCTCGAAGGACAAGTTGTTTAGTATTTTTTTCTTGCCCACGCGGTAGCATATATTGGTTACTCTAATCATATCGGTTGTTTTTTGAGTTGTGAGCTGATCATATAAATAAATACAGGAGAACCTGCCAATGCCGTTACGATGCCTATTGGTAATTCAGCAGGTGCTACAACTGTTCTGGATACCAGATCGGCAAGTGTTAGCAGGGCAGCACCTAAGATGGCAGATCCCGGAACCACCAGTCGATTATCCGCTCCAAAGCCTATCCGTAATATATGCGGAACCACCAGTCCTAAAAAGCTAATAGTGCCTGCTACCGCCACGGATGCGCCTACCGCCATCGTAGCGAATAGGAATACGGTACGTTTGATTTTGCCGACACTAAAACCCATATGGCCGGCCTGCGCCTCACCTAGAGCCAGTGCATTTAAGGATCTTCCCATCAGCGGCAAACCAATGAGCGGGATCAGGATGAATGGTAAAATACTGCTGACAGAGAGCCAGCTGGCACCACCCAGACTGCCCATGCTCCAGAACGTTATATTGCGTAACTGTTCATCGGTGGACAAGTAGGTAAGCAATCCGGTAAAAGCAAAAGCGAGTGCGTTGATAGCTATACCGGTTAGTAACAATGCCGTGATCATGGTTTTACCTTGATGCATAGCCAGGCGGTACACCAGAAACGCTGTAATCAAAGCGCCTGCAAATGCAGCCAATGCGAGTAAGTCATATCCATAAGTACTTCCGGTCATCTGAAATATTTTGCCACCGTATACAATCATTAATGCAGCGGATAATGTTGCGCCTGATGATATGCCGATCAGCCCTGGTTCAGCTAACGGATTACGAAAGAGACCTTGTATGGCTGCACCTGATATTGCCAATGCCGCACCTATCAACGCTCCTGATAGCACTCTGGGTAAACGTAGGTTAAATAATACGGTTAATTGCTGAGATGTATATTCGGGCTGATCAATCAATCCTGTATGGTAGGCAATCATCGACCAAAGTTGTGAAGGTCGGATATGAACAGCACCTATGCATATTGAGGCGATCATTACAATGAGCAATAATAATGAGAGGCCTATGAGGATAAAGTTATAATTCTTAATCACGGTTATCTGATTTTTTTTGCCAGCTCAGCTACGGCTAAACCCAGTCTTGGGCCAAAACTGGTCAGTAGTTCTCCGTCCATCGTAATAAATCGCTTGTTTTTTCCGGCATTGGTTTGAGCAATCCCCTGCACTTTTAATAGCCCTGCCGTACCACCAAGGCTTTGCATGCCACTATTAAAGAGCAGTATCACATCCGGATTCGCTTTTACAAGTGCTTCGGGAGTTAGCGGTTTAAAGTCTGTGAAACCATTTACCGCATTTGCACCTCCCGCCAATTCAATGAGTTTTCCCATCTGTGTTTCGTTACCGGCTACCATCATCGTTCCGGTTCCGCGGGCGTAGATAAACAACACTTTTGGTTTAACGACAGATTTATTGTTTTTGGTTGCTATAGCCAGATCATCATTTAGCTTCTTAATTAATGCTGCTGCCTTTGGTTTTCTGCCGAAGGTATGGGCCACCTCCATGATGAGTTTACGGGTACCCTCTGCAGAATATTTCTGGCTAAACAACACCAGCTTAATTCCTGTACTTTTTAATTGTGCAACTAGCTCCGGCTTGATGTCTGTTTGTAATCCGGTTACTATTTCCGGTTGTAGGGCGAGAATTCCCTCGGCCGAAAAATTACGATTATGACCTACTTTAGGTTTGTTTTTTAGCGACAATGGGAAATTACTCGTCATATCGGTACCGACAATATTGGCGGTCATACCGAGACCGGCTAAAATTTCACTGATTGTTCCATTCACAGATACAATTCTGGGTGACACTTGTGCCGTGATGGGTCTTGCGAAAAAAACCATCAGAAAAATGATTAAATAATATTTTTTTATTTTTTTCATGTAATTGTTTGATAAGTAGAGTTTCTCCCTTACGAAGGGAAGAGACTGACCTGTTATTGGCTGGTTATTGTGAATGGGTAATTTATTGATCTGAAGCGTAAGCCTGAAAGTGTAAAGTATTGAGGTCGGTTTTGTTGTCTGATCTGCAGCGGTCAGCATTTTCGTATCCGGAGTATTCTTAAATAGTTTTCCATATTGAGTGTGTCAATTTTTATAATATCTATCTGCTTGGTGTTGACCTTGAAACCCATCAATAGTAACAAACAAATCAAATATTATTTTTCTTTATTAAGAATAATTAAAAATAATATTGCAAATTTGCAACACTTTAATATTATTAGATAACGTCAAACGGATTGAAAACAACGCTAAACGGATTTTATGCAAATTACTATTTCTCCCATATTGGCGGGTCAGTCATCGCTCGAACTGAAATATCCTGATGAGTTTGGCAGTGCAAGTCATTTGGATGAACGGGATTCAGAGGTGATGACCGACTCAGGGAAATTTTTATTCAAAGAATGTTGGTTTGAGGGGGCCTGTCTATTTAGCAGCGAATTTAAGGTCTGTCAGCATAGTACGATAAAAGTGCGCTGCGATAGCTTCTGCTGGTTAATGAATTTTGTGATGGAGGGAGAAATTAAGTCGCTCTCAAGGCCTGATCAAGCGCCATTAGGACTAGAGATGGGTCATTATCATACTTTTTATTGTTCTGCATTGGATATGGACCTGGTTGTAGACCGACATACACGAGTTTTTACGATCTGTTTAACTCATCGTTTTATTCGTAAATTTCTGGGAAACGATATCTTATCGGACCAATTTAAGAACGGCGAACCGGAACTACTTACTTTGGTCATTACAGATGATTACCGGCATAGCCGATTCGGTTCGTTGATCAAAGATATATTGGAGGCTAAACAACCGGCCTATATTCGTCGAATTTTTCTGGAAGCTAAAATACTGGAAATATTATCACTGCAACTGGAACGACTGGAGAATAAACAAATTACCCATGAAGATTTCAGTCATGAAGACATTGCACGGTTACAGAATGCCAGAGATCTGGTGGAAATAAACATGCAAACACCCTGCTCACTGATTGATTTGGCGCGAAAAACAGGCCTGAATGATTTTAAACTCAAAAAAGGATTCAAAGCACTATATGGTCATACCGTCTTCGGCTATTTAGCTGAATTGCGTATGGAGATGGCTTCCCGTTTACTAAAGGAAGGAAAAAGTGTTAGTGAAGTCGCCGAAGCTGTTGGTTATAAGAATCCGCATCATTTTACGGCAGCTTTTAAAAAACGATTTCTCTTATTGCCCAGTCAGGTCGGAAAAATAATAATGATATTGTTTAGTAATTATCTGTTAGCTTGATATAAGATCATTAAGATAAAACCGGAACCGGAATAAAATTTTCCGGTTTCGGTTTTATTTGAAAGCTGTTAACAAAAAAGGCTTTGCAGAACGGTATATCGATTAAGCTTTTTCGGCATATAGCTGAGCGATCCGAACGATGACTTCCGAAGCTTTGACCATAGATTCGAGTGGGACATATTCAAACTTACCGTGGAAATTATGCCCACCGGCGAAGATATTAGGGCAAGGTAGTCCCATGTAGGATAACCTTGAACCATCCGTGCCTCCGCGGATAGGAATGATCTTAGGAACAATGCCTAACTGCTCCATCGCTTCTTTAGCAATCTCCACAACATGATAGACAGGTTCTATCTTTTCGCGCATGTTGTAATATTGATCTTTCAACTCAAGCACAAAAGTGTTTTTACCATAACGGAAATTCATAAAATCTGTTACCTGTTGCATGAAGGCCTTTTTATCTTCAAATTTGGCGCTATCATGATCGCGGATAATATATTGTAAATATGCGGTTTCGACAGTCCCTTCTATTTTAACCACATGATAGAATCCTTCGTAGTCCTGCGTGAATTCCGGTCGTTCGTTCACAGGGAGCAATGCGTTGAATTCAGTTGCCATCAGGATAGCATTCAGCATCTTGCCTTTTGCATAACCCGGGTGAATATTTCTACCTTGAATATGAATCTTAGCACTTGCCGCATTGAAGTTTTCATATTCTAATTCACCAATTCCACCACCATCAAGGGTATAAGCAAATTGAGCATTGAACTTTTCAACATCGAACTTATCAACACCACGGCCAATCTCTTCATCGGGGGTAAATCCTATTCGTATTTTTCCATGTTTAATTTCCGGATGCTTACTGAGATAATCTATTGCTGTTATAATTTCAGTAATTCCTGCTTTATCGTCAGCGCCCAGCAATGTAGTTCCGTCTGTTACAATCAGTGTTTGTCCAATGTATTCGAGCATATCCGGAAAATCTTTCGGTGATAGTGTTACGCCATCCTTGTTCAACACAACATGTTCACCCTGATAGTTTTCGATGATGCATGCGGTTGAAGCATCACCAGGCATATCCGGACTGGTATCCATGTGCGCGATAAAACCAATGACGGGAACTTTTTTGTCGGTATTTGAAGGTAATGTCCCCATGATATATCCGTTTTTATCAAGCGATACCTCCTGAAGCCCCATTTCGTTCATCTCTTCAACCAATACTTTGGCCAGATTGAATTGGCATTCGGTACTTGGTGTGGTTTCTGAATATTCGTCGCTCTTGGTATCAATGCTGATATATTTGAGAAAGCGATCGAGAATATCTTGTCTCATCTGTAAATAGTTTTAGGTAAAAATCGATTGAAGCCAGCATGTGAGCATCTTATTCCTGTATGTGTTTTCCAGACATGCTTGCTTCATTTTTAATTGTTTTTGTAATAATTGGAACAAAATGTAGAAGTAAAAATAGTGAAATCCTTGTAAAGAAGGTCTATTCTTCAACCTCTTTTTTTGCTCTTAATGTTTCCCAGATCATATAAAGGCAAAGTACGATAAACATCAAAATAGCCACACCTTCGGCCGCATGCGATTCAACCCATTTCTGATTTACCAAATTGATTCCGGCATACCTGAGTACGGCACTGATTACACCCATTAAAGCGCCACCGGCAATAAATCCTGAAGCAATAAGGGTACCACGTTCTTTGCGTGCAGTATTTAATTTCTTATCCTTGCTACGTGTACTTACAAAGTGTGCAATCAAACCGCCAACCAATAATGGGGTGTTGAGTTCAAGCGGAATAAACATCCCCAGTGCAAATGCAAGGGCGGGAACACCTAACATCGTTAGAATAAGTGCTAGAAATGCGCCGGCCCCGTAAAGTAACCAAGGAGCTGGTTGTCCCGACATCATGGGACCGATAACAGCAGCCATCGCATTAGCCTGTGGCGCTACCATCGCATTCGGACCGGAGAATCCATACGTTTTATTCAAGACTATAATTACACCCCCTACGGTAGCAGCGGAAAGTAATGTTCCTACAAACTTCCACGTTTGTTGTTTATAGGGTGACGATCCCAGCCAATATCCTATTTTCAGGTCGGTAATAAAACCACCCGCCATCGAAAGAGCTGTACAAACAACTCCACCGATAATCAAGGCCGTAACCATACCTGCAGTGCCCTTAAGTCCTACCGAAACAAGAATTAAAGATGAAAGAATCAATGTCATCAGCGTCATTCCGCTTACCGGATTCGTACCGACAATAGCAATAGCATTTGCAGCAACGGTAGTGAATAGAAATGCAATCACCATCACAATTAATAATCCGATCAGCGCTAATTTGATATTGTGAACAACACCAAAATGGAAGAAAACTAACAATAAAACGGCTGTTACGATAATACCAACGGCTATTATCGACATCGGTAAATCGCGCTGTGTTCTCTTAACCTGCGTGTTAGTATCCTTTTTAGAGAAGATCTCTTTAACAGCCAGTCCGAAGGCATTTTTTATAATGCCTGATGAACGGATAATTCCAATCACACCAGCCATGGCAATACCACCAATACCAATTTGGCGGACGTAATTTCTGAAGATATCTTCAGCCGACATATCTTTCAGCAGTTGGGTGATATTTGCACCCACTGCGATTGTTTGTCCATCGGCAAAATGATATACAATTGGGATTAAAACATACCATGACAAAAACGAACCGGCACAGATAATGGCAGCATATTTTAAACCTATAATATATCCCAGTCCGGTTACGGCAGCGCCAATGTTCATCTTAAATACAATTTTAGCCTTGTCGGCTAAAAGTTCACCTGCCGGGATTACCCTTGACGTAAAGACCTCGCTCCACCAACCGAAAGTCGCAACGATGAAGTCGTAAATACCTCCGATTAAGCCGGCAACGAGTAATAAGCGAGCTTGACTTCCTCCTTTTTCGCCTGAGATTAAAACTTCAGTTGTAGCAGTAGCTTCAGGGAAAGGATATTTTCCGTGCATATCAGAAACAAAATATTTACGGAAAGGAATCAGAAATAGAATACCCAGGACGCCACCGAAAAGAGAGGAGAGGAAGACCTGATAGAATTGGGCTTCCAGATTCATGATGTATAAGGCCGGAAGGGTAAAAATGGCTCCGGCAACAATAACACCTGAAGAAGCACCGATACTTTGGATGATGACATTTTCTCCCAAAGCATTCTTGCGCTTGGAAAGAGTGGATAGGCCAACGGCTATGATGGCAATAGGAATTGCAGCTTCGAATACCTGACCAATCTTAAGCCCGAGATATGCCGCCGCGGCAGAGAATATGATCGACATTATGAGACCGGTAAAAACCGAACGGAAGTTTACTTCTGGATAAACTTTGTAAGGCGACATGATGGGTTTGTACTCTTCGCCCTCTTTTAGTTCAGTATAAGCATTTTCAGGAAGTCCTTTTATCGGACCTGCTTCTGGTTCTGACATGGTGATAAGGTTTGTTTTGAAAGGCTAAAGATAGAACTATTTATAAATAGTAAAAAAAGAAAGAGGAGGTAAAAGCAATGTTTTTATATCACTCAATGTGTTTCATGCCTAACCTCAAATACACCATAAATCTATCATCGGAGATATCTTTAGTAAGTAAATAATAGGTAGATAGTTCAGTTCTATTTCATATTCAGCTGATGGACTAACCTTGAACCAAGCTATACTTCACCTATCGACTATCCAATGCTCTGACGGGTTGCTTATGGGATTCATAGAATACACCTATCTTGCTAGATGGATTATGTATGTACATCATGATAATTTTACAATTCCTTAATAGTGCCAATCATTTATTTTAATAGCTTTGCAAAAGAAAACTACATTACCGATGCAGCGATTTCGTTCATTTCTGGCAATACTTTTATTACCTGCGATTTGCTGGTTGTTTACTAATGCTGTAATCAATCAACACTCGCATTTGTTGCAGAATGGCATTATCATCACACATGCACATCCGTATACTCCCGATAAAAGTAGGTCTTCTCCATTCCAGTCACATCATCATAGTCCACTTGCACTGGATGCTCTTGCCCAGATATCCAATCCGCTTACGGTTCTGGGTATCGCAGCAGCTATCTTATCAGTATTGTTGTTCTTTATCAAGGCAATTTCTTTTCGGATCTTTGATGATCCGTTAGTTATATTATCGCAAGGTACAATATCCAACAGGGCTCCGCCTGCTATAGACTAAATATCTCCTTTTACAAAAATCATCTTTATTTAATTACCACCCGAACCAATCGTTAGGGGTAATAATTGTATATACTTATGAAAACTAGGTTTATTCCATTGGGAATATTATTCCTGCTTTTTAGTTGTTCTACCTATGCGCAGGTATCTGTTTCTTTAAAAAAGGCCATAGAATTCTCGCGACAGAATAACTTGTTTTATCATGCTGAAAAACAAAATATAGACATAGCACAGGCCGATGCTACCACAGCACAGTTGAAACCTAATCCGACTGCGAGTTTTGGCGTGCAGCAACTGACAATACCTAAATACTATCCGGAAAATACCGGATTCTTTAGTCCTGCCAACCGGCAGGTCTCATATCAGATAAGCAAGCCATTTCAGGTTGCGGGACAACGAAAATACAAGATACAACAGGCTCAAGCCGGTGTATATCTGGCCCAGACTAGTCTTGCCGATTTTGAACGTAATATGTTAGGTGAAGCAGTTTTGCAATGGCTTAACGTTTGGTACACGGCTAAAAAAGCCGATATTATCCGTAAAGCCAGGTCGAATTCGGATACATTAGTTCAAGTTAGCCGGATCAGGTTGAAGGATCAGGCGATTACTACCACCGAATTCTCACGCACACAAATCATGGACGAACAGTACAAGTTGATGCTGCTTAGCGCTCAGCAGGTGCAGAAAAGCGAATCGAATAATCTGAAATACTTACTGGGTATGAAGGATAGCATCCGGATTGATGACAGTGATCTTCAGTCTATTATAATTCCAGAGGCGTTTGATACCTTGATGAACTATACCTTGCAAAACCGCACCGATCTTATGGTGTGTAAACAAACCATAGAAAAAGCACGGGTTGACATCATGCTTCAGCAGGCGCTTGCCAAACCACAGCCTGAAGTGGCTTTAGGTTATAGTCGTCAAAACCAGGTTCCTTATTTTGCTGTCAGTGTTTCTCTTCCTCTTCCGGTATATGATCGTAATCAAGGCGAAATAGCTAAAGCCACTGTGACGGCAAAGCAGGCTGAGAGTACGGCTCAAGCTACTATCCTGAAAATAAAATCAGAAATACAAATAGCTTTTAACGAATACGTTACCGATAAGGCGACCTTCGAAAAGTATCACGACATCTATACCCAATCTGAAAACGTTTTGAAAACCGTTAAATTCAGTTATTTAAGAGGAGGAACCACAATTGTGGATTATCTGGAAGCTGAACGCAACTGGTTTGATCTTCAGAATCAATATTTTGATGCCATGTATAATTATCGCAAGAGCCTGTTGGAATTGCTGATAGTATCTAATCTGATAACTAAAATATAACGAATAAAAATTTTAAAACATGAAACCTATTCAGATTCTCTTTATCATAACCTTACTTTTAGCCGGATGCCAGAGTAAAACCAGTCAACAGCCATCCGCACCGTTAATTTCAGAACCCGATCCCGAATTGAAAGACGGTGGAAAATACATTGAGTTTCCTGCACATTCTAAGCAAATTCAATTATTTACCACTATCAGAACGGACAACAAAAAATTCCAGATGAGCCTTTCGGCGCCAGCTTCGGTCATTGGGCGGGTTCATAAGTCGGGCGGAAGATCACTTATTTTGTTTGATTCGCCTGATATTACCGGTGTTTATTCTGCTTATATGCAAAACAAAAGCCTTGATAAAACTGCGCGTATTAATCTCGAACGGATTAAAGATCTTTATAAAAATGGAGCTGCTACCGGAAAAGAATTCAACGATGCTTCTGCCGAACTGATGTCTGTACAAACATCTATGGCTGAAAATGAAGCACGTCTGAGAGAAGCGGGATTAAACCCCGAAAGTCTTAACAGGGCTCCGGTAGGTACTGTCTGGATGATTTGCGACCTACCTGAATCGGAATTAAACCTCATCAAAAAAGGCCAGAAGTATGATCTTAAGTTTCCAAGTTTTCCCAACGAGTCTTTTACCGCTAACATTGATGTAGTGGCCGACGTGATGGATACTCAAACCCGAAAACTCAAGGTGCGTTTATCATTGTTTGATAGACAGGAGAGGATCCGCCCCGGGATGTATGCGGAAGTTAATTTTGAAGCCCCTCATCAAGGATTAATGATCCCAAAAAAAGCTGTTATTAGCGCTAATGCACGTTATTATGTATTCGTTAAGAACTCTGCCAATGTTTTCGAACGCCGTGAAGTTGCACTTTCGTCTGAAGCCGGTGATTATATAGAGATTGCAAGCGGACTGAAGATCGGGGATGAAATAGTGATAAACAATGTATACCTGTTGAAAGGCATTGATTTGGGAATTTAATCCATGTATGTATTATGAGAAAATTTATTCGATTTATTATAAAAAACAGGGCGGTGGTATTACTGGCAACATTGTTGTTGGCAGCTATCGGAGTATGGGCATGGTTTCAGCTTGATATTGAAGCTTACCCCGATATCAGTGATACTGAAGTCGGGGTGATAACCCAGTTAAACGGATTACCTTCCGAAGAGGTTGAACAACAAGTTACCATCCCTGTAGAACGAGCCCTGAATACAGTTCCGGGTGTAATCTCCAAACGTTCGCGTTCTATATTCGGCCTTTCGAATGTAACACTCACTTTTAATGATAAAACCGATATTTACCGTGCCCGACAACTTGTACTCGAGAAACTGAAAGATGCCGAGTTGCCTGATGGTGTGGAGCCGGTTCTGACGCCTATGACAATGGCCATGGGCGAGATTTTTCGTTATGTGATCGATGCTCCGGATAGTGTTCCGTTAACCTACCTGCGAGAGTTGCAGGATTATGTTATTATTCCCAAATTGTTACAGGCTGAAGGAGTAGTCGACGTATCCAACTTCGGAGGCTTGGAACGGCAATTCCAGGTGGTCATTAAACCTATTCAACTTGAAAAATATAACCTCAAAGTACAAGATATTTCTGATGCGATCACTGCCAATAATAGGAACACTGGAGGCAATTATATTCGCATCGGTTCTTCACAAATGAACATTCGGGGTATCGGGCGTATTGCCAAGGCCGAGGACATTGGCAATATCGTTATTGATAATCGCGATGGGGTACCGATTCTCATCAAGGATGTTGCCAATGTAGAAATCGGCAACTTTCCACCCAATGGTATTCTCGGCTACTCCGACCGTGCTCGTAATATCTCTAAGAATATGAGCATTGAAGGAATTGTTCTGTTGAAGAAATTCGAGAATCCATCACACACGATGGTGAATGTCTATAAGAAGGTCAATGAACTTAATAATGACATTCTACCGAAAGGCATTAAAATTAATACTTTCTATGATCGTACAGAGCTGGTACAACTCACCATCCATACTGTGGCAAAAACCCTTATGGAGGGAATGCTGGTAGTACTGTTGGTACTTACACTGTTGCTTGGCAATTGGAAGGCTGCCACTATCTCTGCTTTAGCGATACCCTTTTCGTTACTATTTGCCTTTATCTGTATGTATCTTACGGGGATCCCGGCAAATCTACTCTCTTTGGGGGCTATCGATTTCGGGATTATCGTGGATGCTTCTGTGGTGATGGTGGAGGCTATCTTTCGAAATTTAGGTTCGGCCTCCCGATTCAATGATGAACAGGGGATACAAACTGTCGTCATTCGGTCGTCACGCGAGATCCAGCGACAAATTTTGTATACGGTCATTATCATTATTGTAGCCTTATTACCGATGTTTACCCTGCAACGAGTTGAAGGACGTCTATTTTCTCCAATGGCATGGACACTTTCATATGCCATTCTGGGGTCATTATTCTATTCACTTACATTGGTACCTATTCTGGCTTCGTATATTTTTAAGGCCGGTTCGTCACAACCTAAAAATATTATATGGTCTACCATCCAGAAAATTTATAAAAATATCCTGCAAAGAGTATTGGTAGTTCCCAAAACGGTAATGATTATTACTTCTATAATTGTAGCCCTTGGCATTTGGGGCGGAACAAAACTGGGAACTGAATTTTTACCTGAACTCGACGAAGGTTGTATCTGGGTACGTGTGTTTCTTCCTTCGGGGATCTCGCTCGAAAGTGCTCGTCAATACCCAGAACTTATCCGTAAAGAACTAATGAAATATGATGAGGTGAAGGGGGTAATGACTCAGTTGGGCCGCACCGACGACGGGATGGATCCATTTGGACCGAATCGTATCGAAGCTATGGTTCAACTCAAGCAACCGTATGATTCGTGGCCGAGCAAGCGGACAAAAAAAGAGTTGGTGCTTAATATCAAAAACAGACTCGAAAACATCATGCCGGGTGCCGACTTCACTATTACCCAGCCTATCATCGATATGGTGACAGAAAATGCTACCGGCTCATCATCCGATCTGGCAATTTTTCTGAATGGCAGAAACCTTGATACGCTAAGACATTATAGTGAGAAAATACTGACTATCGTTCGCAAGATTTCCGGTGCATCTGAAACTGCCATTGAACAAGAAAATAAACAAACACAACTGGTGGTTGAAATTAATCGCGAAGCGGCTGCCCGTTACGGTGTAAATGTTTCGGACATTAATGCCGTACTTGAGATGGCTATTGGCGGATTGCCGGTAAGCTCGCTTTGGGAAGAAGAACGGCGCTTTGATATCATCCTTCGTTATAATCGCGAAAGTCGCAATACACCTGAACAGATCGGAAAGATTATCATTCCTACCAAGACAGGATTGAGAATTCCACTCTCGCAGGTTGCGATGATTAAACTTGCAGAGGCGCAGTCGATTATCTGTCGCAGTGATGAGGAACGACAAATAACAGTGAAAACAAATATCCGGGGTCGCGATCAGGGGAGCTTTGCCAAGGAAGTACGTGAAAAAATAGACCGGCAGATAAAACTACCGGCTAATTATTCGTATGATCTTGGAGGCCAGTTTGAAAATCTGCAACGCTCGCAAAGTCGATTTGCTTTCATCGTGCCGATTACGTTGTTAATCATCTTTTCGATTTTGTTGGTGTTCTTTAAATACAAATTTAAATACGCACTTATTGTGATGGCCAATATTCCGATTTCTGTTATTGGTGGGATTGGGGCACTGTATCTAAGGAAAATAAATTTTAGTATTTCGGCTGGAGTAGGTTTTGTTTCTTTAGCAGGGGTTTGTGTAATGGCTGGAGTACTCTGGGTTAGTTATCTGAACCGGTTAAACCGGAAACGAAATATTCCACTAAAAGATGTGGTGCTAAATGGTTCGCTAGTACAGTTTCGACCTATCTTTTTAGTGATGCTCATTGCTATTATAGGGTTGATGCCTGCGGCGTTTAACACGGGTGTAGGATCGGATGTACAGCGCCCACTCGCAACAGTAATTGTAGGTGGCTTAATTTCTTCCCTCCTGATAACCATCATCACTACTCCTGTATTATATTTACTGACCCATAAGGAAAAATAGGACTTCTAAAGAAAAGACCGGCGTGCATTTTGAAATATACGTCAGTCTTTTCTTTAGGTTAACAGCAATTTTTCTTTTTAGTCATATCCATAATGTCTTGTTTAGCACTGCATCCGCAACAATCGCCACAGTGGCTACTGTTTTTTGAACGGATGATCTTAACTACCGAATAGGCAACATAAGCGAAGGCTAAGATTAAGACAATTGCAACAATTATATTTTGTGACATAATGTTATATTTTTCTTTTGATTATACAAAAAGACTGCCAATCTGAAATGTCAGAAACGCTACGACCCAGGCAATAGTTGTGGTGTAGACAATTGTGAAGATAGCCCATTTCCAGCTCGATTCTTTCTTCAGTGCTGCTACAGCAGCAACACAAGGAGCATAGATTAAGACAAATAACATAAAGGTAAATGCAACAAGAGGTGAAAAGACCAACTCTCCCTTATGCTCTCCACTGGTATATCTCTGTTGTTGTAGCTTTTCCTTTAATGATCCTGACGATTCTCCGGCATTGGGTTCGGCTTGATACAATACCCCCATTGAGCTGATAACGATTTCTTTAGCTGCCAGTCCGGTAACGATACTTACACCGATTTTCCAGTCGAAACCAAGTGGCCTGATTATAGCTTCAACAGCATGTCCAATTTGACCGATATATGACTTCTCCTGATGCTCGGACTCCTTCAATAATTTGATGTGCGAAATCTGTTTTTCTTTTTCTTTCTCGTTCAGTTGTTTGTTGGTTTGAATAGTTGAAACTTGTTGATCAAAGTTGGTTGATAACTCAACATGACGTGGATAATACCCAAGACCCCAGATAATGATGGATGCCATAAGAATTACCGTCCCCATCTTATTAAGATATTGAGCTCCTTTATACCACATGTGTTTGACAGTACTTCTTAATGTTGGAATTCTATAGGGTGGCAACTCCATTACAAAGGGAACATCCTGTTTTGCAAACAATAATCTTTTCATGATTAAAGCAACACCTACTGCTAAAGCTACTCCAATAAAATAGATTGAAAATAAAATCAGTCCTTGATTCTTTGGAAAGAATGCAGAGATAAACAAAACATAAACCGGAAGCCGGGCGCTACACGACATGAATGGCGTAATCAGCATGGTTAATAACCGATCTTTCTTATTATCGAGGGTACGGGTAGCCATCATGGCGGGTACATTACATCCGAAGCCCATTAATAAAGGAATAAATGATTTGCCATGTAATCCGATTTTATGCATCAGCCTATCCATGATAAAAGATGCCCGTGCCATATAACCCGTATCTTCCATAAATGAGATAAAGAAGAAAATAATTAATATATAGGGTAAAAAAACGATGACGCCTCCAACGCCTCCGATGATTCCATCAATAACCAAATCACGTAGTGGTCCGGGAGACATTAAGGTGTGCAGCGATTCGGACAGGAGTGCTACCCCAGACTGTATCCATTCCATCGGATACTTTCCAAGGGTAAAGGTCCCCTGAAACATGAGCCACATAAAAAAAATGAAAATAGGAAAACCCAGGTATTTATTTGTTAAGACATTATCTAATTCTATCTTCTCTTTTCTTTTGTCAACTTTTCCCTGGATGAATGTCTCTCTTAGCGCTCCATCGATAAAACCGTATTTGGCGTCTGTAATAACAGTTTCAGATTTATCCCCATATTCTTTTTCCAATAAGGCAATAGTCCTTGCACTTACTGTTTTGATCTGTTCGTAATTACTAAAGTCTTTGAAAGAAGCAAGGGTTGTTTTATCTTGTTCCAGTAATTTTATCGCCATATAACGTGAAGAGAATTTTGGGTAGCTGTTTTTATTGGCTCTTATCTCTTTTTGAATAGTGCGAATAGCTTTTTCAATTTCTTCACCATAATTGATGTGAATATGCCGGATAGTTGGGTCGACCTCTTCATAGACATCAATTAACTTGGCAAACAGATCATCTATACCTTTCCCTTTTGATGCAACTGTTGGAACCATAGGGATTCCAATGAGTTTCCCCAATGCCCTGTAATCTAATTTCGAATTGTGCTCTTCCAGTTCGTCATACATATTTAGTGCGATAACCACTTTAATATTCATGTCGATCAATTGGGTGGTAAGAAACAGATTACGCTCCAGGTTAGAGGCGTCAATCACATTTACAACAATATCCGGTTTCTTTTCAGTAATGTACGACCTAACGTATAGCTCTTCAGGGGAGTATTCGGTGATGGAATAGGTGCCGGGCAGATCCACAATGTTGAAGGTATAGCCATCTTTCCTCATAGTAGCTTCTTTGGCATCTACGGTTACTCCACCATAGTTTCCGACTCGTTCGTGGGAGCCTGAGGCATAATTAAAAAGTGTTGTTTTTCCACAATTCGGATTACCGACTAAAGCAACATTTATAGCGACATCGTTTCCATGTTCCGGAATAGTCCGACTATCTGATTCGAGTGTTCCCTGAAATTCGACTTTTGAAAGAGAGGCTTCATCTTTTAAAGAAACTACTTCAACCAGTTGCGCTTCACTCCGTCTAAGCGTGATGCGGTAACCCATTATTTCATATTCAATAGGATCTTGCAAAGGGGCGTTTTTAATGATCTTCACCTTCTTCCCTTTAACAAATCCCATTTCTGTTAATCTTTTCCGAAAAGCTCCCTGGCCGAACACCTTAGTGATAATTCCTTCTTTCCCAGTAGTCAGATCGGATAATCGTGCGTATCTTATCATTAGTAGTTCATCTTTTTAATCTGTATTCATTAAAAATTAATCCCAAATCGTAATAGACTGACAAAAGCATTTTTTAATTTAAAATCTGTTCCGGCAGGATTAATGATGTATTGAAAGTCAGGCTTAATGAATATGTTTTCTGTAACGTGTAGGCGATAATTAAGTTCAATAGCCGTTTCATTTTCAACAAGTTTTCTGCTGAAACCCGCGTAAGCAAAAGCTATGCCGGTTTCGTCGAGGGTCCTGTTTTTAATTAACCCTTTATAGACGGCTCCTAGGCTAATAAAGCGATTGTTAGTGTTTTTGTCTTTAGGGCATAAGCCGATTTGGGTAAAAAGCGATAGTCCGCCATTATTATTTTTATTGACAGTAACTTGTTGGTCACCAATGAGGTAAAATCCATAATTGTTTTTTATCTCTGATACCGAATTATTATTATGTTCATGAAAATAAGCCCCTATCTTATACGTTCCTTTTAATCCTTTTATCAAACTTCCGGTTAGTTGAAGTTCAGAAATACCTGTCATTCCGTCATTCTTGCTCAGTTTCCAATTCAAATTATAGGGATTAGATTCAAAATTATCTGGAGTGCCATCAAAAATTGCTACTTGTCCCAATAGCTGCTTCGAAATATTCCATTGCAAAGTTACACCTAATGCCGTGAGTGGGAATATAGGAGCTGTAATATTATCTGCGATACTTGAGTGAATGCCAAAAGAGCTATTAACAAATGATCCACCATACTCACTGACAGCGAATTGTGCGTTTAAATCTTGTAGTCCTACAATGATAGCCCAATTTTGTATAATTTGTTTATACCACAGTTCAAAAAGAAAAGAGAGATTTCCGGCTTCAATATTTGTTACTCCCTGAAAGTCACCCACAAGATTAGCTGAAGGTTCTCCTCCATGCGTGTTGGCTGCATTAATAAATAAATATCCGTTTTTCCATAATCCTACTTTCTGAGGATCGAATCCTATTTTGAAATTTGCCAATCCCAAATAGTCGGTTCCTCTTTTTATTCCTCCGCTATAATTTGTAACTAAGTCTCCGCTATATGAGGCATTAAAGATAAAGGGTGAATCGGTTTTGGAATTTGTAGAATCTTTTTGCGAAAAGCCTATATTTATAAGTCCAATTTGAATGAATAGAAAAGCTATAAAGGTTTTAAAATTGCTCATTTTCAAATATTACTTTTAATAAATCTGATAAAAGTAATGGGTTGATTTAACTATTTATTTTTATCAGAAGAGTGTTTGACCATTAACACTGCAAAAGTATTTTGACATGAGTAAACCTACAATCCCTTAAACTTAGGATTTATTTATGATTGGCTCCCTATTTATAGGGATGGCGCCTTTGATCAGAAATTCTCAATCGAGATGATGTTTTTTATAACGGCATAAATGGTTAATCCTGATACTGATTTGATTCCGGTTTTAAAAGAGATGTTTTTCCGATGAGAGATAACAGTATAGGTACTTATATTCAGTTTATCCGCAATCTCTTTATTTGAATTCCCAGTGACGAGAAGTTTCAACACATCAATCTCACGTTCACTTAAGAATTGATGCTCACCGGTTTCTTGTTGATGATCTGTATCAATATGTTTATGAATAGTGGCCAGAATGAAATTGGGTTGATCGCTCAACTGAATCTGCCCGGAGAAAAGAGAAAGCATGGATGGTGGATGATAAGCACAAATGATAGCCAGCCAAATTGTTTGCTCCATGCAGGTCTTGAGTTTTAAAAATTGTTCGATGCTGTTTTGAATCAATACCGGGTTGATTAAGACAATATCGATGGGAGCCTTATGTTGTATATGTTGAATCTCATTCAGGTTTCCGGCTTTATGAATTGAAAATTGACCATCCGAGTTTGATAGAATATGGAATAATCCCTCATAAATGAGTGGATAAGGATCTGCAATGGTGATATTAATTTTCATTGTTTTCATCCTTTCTTCAGTTGTTGTTCTACCCTCTCAACCAACGGGACTAAAATATTATCCTCTATTTGCGAATGTATATTTAAATCATATTCCAACTCGAATAAACTGAATAGAAGCTTACGCCGTACATTTTGCTCATTATTTTGAGGCAGATATTTAATCAAAAGATTTTTAATGTCGGTTAACTTTTCTTCAATATCGCTGTGGTGATCTTTGTATTCGGTTACTGAATATAAACTATCATTGCCAACCGGCACCAAACTTTTTGATTGATTAAATAAATTGGTAATATAGGGGAATACCACGTCGTTTTCATAATCCAGATGGGCTGTAACCTCGTTGATATAATCATTAAAAAAGGTCTCGATAAGTTTAGTTTCGGGTAATTTATTCAATTCATGAATACGTTTTATATAGCCTCTGATCTTGGGGCACTTTTCTTCTGTATAATAATGGTGACAGTTTTTCAGATATTCGATAATGGATTGCAGATCTTCATAGGTCAATTCAATGGATGGACTGTATTTCTTTCCATTGTATAGATTGGCGAAAGTTAGAAAAACCTCGACATTTATACGATGCTCAAGGCAAATCTCAGCTATTGTTTTTTCTTGTACATTAAGTTGAATGTCAAAATGCTCTAGCATTAAAATAATGTAATAGTTCTTCATGATTATGTCAGATACTTTTAGATCTGCTGTAATCATACGATATGTGCTTTGCATTGTTTATGTGTTACGGTTTAAAATGGTTAAACGTTAAAGAGTATCAAAAGTTTTGGTTGAGTGATGCATGACTGCATACTCTAATTTGATTTTTACACATTATAAAAGCTATATTTGTAGGCACAATATAATCAACTAGTTTTATGCCGCGTAAGATTCTATTTACAATGTCAGGTTGCATTTTATTTGCTGCTGTTCTCAATCTTTGTCAGTTTTATCATCTTGGATCTTTACCTCCTTTACTACTCCTTATTATTCGCTGGGTTGCAATCGGTTCAATTGTGTGGTTCGCCATTCGGAGAAGTGCTCTTACCACCTGGATTTTGGTTAGCATGATAGTTGGAGCTGAGTTTGGAGAGGACTTTCCAAAGATAGCTATTCATCTTGATGTGTTGAGTAAGATATTTTTGAATATGGTGAAGACTATTATTGCTCCTTTGATATTTTCAACACTCGTTGTTGGGATAGCCGGTCATTCTAATCTGAAGCAAGTAGGACGCATGGGATGGAAGTCGATTGTTTATTTTGAGATAGTTTCTACTATTGCACTTTTTATCGGATTATTTGTTATCAATATCAGTCAGGCCGGCGTTGGAGTCTCTCTTCCTGCAAATACGGTTAGGGAATCATTGATAGCCATGAAACCTCAATCATGGGATCAGGTTGTACTTCATATTTTTCCTGAGAACATTGCAAAAGCTATTTATGACGGGCAGATACTTCAGGTGGTTATTTTTAGTATTGTATTTGGAATTGCTGTTGCGATGCTCAAAGAACAGCATCGTAATAGAATGATCAACTTTACCGAAAGTCTTTCAGAGACCATGTTTAAATTTACCAATGTTGTAATGTATCTGGCACCCGTCGCTGTTTTTGCTGCTATTGCCTATACTGTTGGCAATATGGGACTTGGTATATTGAGTAATCTGTTTAAATTACTCGCTACATTGTATGTTGCCCTCTCTATTTTTATATTGGGCGTATTAACGCCTATTGCCTTTTTTCTAAAGATTCCTGTGAAGAAATTTTTTCTGGCAGTTTCAGAACCTGCCACTATTGCATTTGCCACTACCAGTTCAGAGTCTGCATTACCAAGAGCGATGGAGGCAATGGAGAAGTTTGGAGTGCCCCGTAAAATTGTTGCCTTTGTAATGCCCACCGGATATAGCTTTAATCTGGACGGCACCACACTTTATCTTTCATTGGCTACAATTTTTGTCGCTCAGGTTGCTGGTATTCATCTTTCGATAGAGCGGCAACTCATCATTGTATTTACTTTAATGCTTACCAGCAAAGGTGTAGCCGGAGTTCCAAGGGCTTCGCTGGTTATCCTCTTAGGAACGGCAGGCAGTTTCGGATTGCCTACATGGCCTATTTTTATCATTCTTGGGATAGATATTCTGATGGATATGGCCCGTACCGCTGTTAATGTGGTAGGAAATTGTCTGGCAACTGCCGTTGTTGCCCGTTGGGAAGGTGAATTTGATGAAACGAAAGCCCGGAATTTTACAACTCATAATATTGAGTAAAAATAAAAAATGAGTCCACTCCGAAAAGCCTTTTCACGCCCATTTCGGCTAAAACATCTACTATATATCAGTAGATTAAAAAGTAATAATAAAGGAGAATTGACTTTTCGGAGCGGACTCAAAAATAGATTGTTTCAGATCTTTGAAACAATCTATTTTGTTTAACTGTTTGATAAACAGTATAAGCATTAAAATATTAGAAGAATAGAATTTTCTTTGAGTCGGTCTGTTCTTTTCTTATCGTTGTGTTATAATTTTTTTTCGGTTACAACATATCCGGTTGGACGCCTAACTAATACCTTTTTCACTTCTGCTGAGAATGGCACTTCTACTTCAATGGTATTTCCTGGCTGTATCTCTGGAATTGTTATTGTTGCTTTTCCGGCTTCCAGTTTATAATTTGTAATGGTATAACTGGGAAGTCCTATTTTTGCATTCAAATTGATCTTCAATTTATTCCCCACTTTATTTACCGATAAGATTTCTATTGGCGAACACAACATTTTTAAGGTGTCATATGATGGCTTCAAATTCAGATTGATATCAACAATTCCATGTACACGCTGAGGATAACTGTATTTATGATCTTCGCCCATGTGGGTACGGTAATCGTTCAGACAGAAATAAATAGCTCCGGCAACATAGTTCCGGCTTCCATAAGTCGTAAACTGGTATTTTGCATCATTAGCTCTTCGACTATCACCTCCTGTAAATCTGGGTTCGCAAAGACCGAATTCTGAAATTATCAATGGGTTGGTAAGATAGTCTTCGTGAATACCCTCAAGATTCGGAAGAATCTCATCATTTGTTTTCCCATACCATGTTGCAGTGTATTCATTAAACATTAGGGCATCCCCCTGAGCACTTGCATCGGGCAATAATGTTTTTGATCCTTTTAGTCTGCCATGTAGTTGATTACTTACATAGTTTACTAATCGGTATTGATCTTTTTGTTTGGCATAACGGTACAGTTCTTTAATGGCATTGATGACTTTTGGGGTGTGGCTATCTAACTCATTTCCAATTCCCCATGTAATAATAGAAGGATGATTATAATGGGATGCCATCATTTCGTCAAGAAACTTTTTTGCAAGATCTACAATGGTGTCGTTAAAATCGGTAGTTCCTCCCCAGCAGGGAATTTCTTCCTGAATCAGTATACCATGTCGATCAGCCCAATCAAAGACATATTCATCTTGAGGCCAGTGAAAACGAGTATAGATACAGTTTGCCCCTTTCATTAAATTTAAGTTAGCCTCCAGTTCTTTTTTCGTTTCGGCCATTCCATTTTTTAAGCTGGAACCCGGCATCCATTCAATTCCGGCAAGACGGACCGGTTCCCCGTTTAGCAGAAATCGGGTAGCATTAACGGCAATGGCTCTGAACCCAAAGGTGGTAGAATAATTATCAATCACCTTTCCCTGCGACAGAAGTTTGAAGTTGATACGATATAGGTTCGGCGCATCAAAATGCCAGAGCTTGATGTTTCTTAAGTTCAGATTGACTGATGCTTTTCCGTCTTTTATTTCTGGAGCCAGTATTCCACTCCAGATGATCTTAGCAGTTCTCTGGTTTTCCTCTTTGATCTCTGCCCAGAGAACAGTCTCTTTTTTATAAGATTGGGAATTCCCTAAGAAACTAAGATCAAGCGTAACGGTGCCCCTGTCTTTTGTAATTAAGTTAGGAATTGCGGTGGTCCATGCATTTTCTATGGCCTGTTTGGATGTGACTATCATCTTTACACTTCGATAGATGCCTCCGTCATGCGCCCAGTCATATGATTTTAAATAGGGTAAGCTCTTGGTGCTGGGTGAATTATCTGCACAAACTACAATTTTATTGATAGCACCTGATTTTATGTAAGGTGTTGCATCTATGTAAAAACGAGTATAGCCTAATCCGTTATGTTCTCCCGCTTTTTTTCCATTTATCCAGATGGTTGCATCATGATAGACGGCATCGAATTGGAGACGAACCGTTTTATCTGCATAATTTGCCGGAATCTGAATGTCTTTTTCGTACCATCCTTTTCCCCATATTTTTTCTAAACCGGGTATAGTATTCCATGTATGGGGAACGACTACCTTAATGGCGGTATAGGGTAGGCCATTTTGATTCCAATTAAGCATTTCTCCCTTGTTCAGAGAATCCAGACAAAACTTCCATTCTCCATTCAGGCTAACAACGGTTCGCTGCCCAAAAACGACAGACTGAATCGTCAGTAGCATAATTAATCCGATTACCTTCTTCATTTTGACAATAATTGTTGATTTCTTAGAAATGATTCTACCTGATATTTTTCCACTGTTATTCGACTAAAATGCAATTACGATAATTTTACGTTGTAATTACATGATAATCAATTATTGTGCTTTGTTTTTTCCAAGTCATCCCCTGAAAAGCAAAACTGGTTTGCATATTTGATGTTGGAGACCTTCTTTTCTTTAGGTATTCACGTTTTGTATTACGTAGTAATTCAAACAGATCAAGTAAACAGATCAGATGTATCCTAGCTAAAGAAGCCACCACTGAAAATGCTTTTTTAGTTTAAGTCATCTTTTGGTTGGTCGTCATTAGCAGTTGTGCAATGAGCGTACACCAAACTTGAGTACGGATAGCATTCTCATTTTCTCCATAAAAGTAGTGCAATTGAAAATTCTGTTTCATTTTTTTTCTTGCAGATTTAAGGAAGAATTATAAAAATAATCCCCTTTAACTTCAATTATCTAAAAAAATATTACATTTGATTCGGAATGTTTGTATATATTGGGCTTACGATGTCATAAAAGAAAGATGGAAACAGATGTAGAGGCAAATATTACATTATTACTTCAACAACTGAAGCAGGGCAGCGAACCGGCATTTAATGCTGTGTATCGTCTGCATAGTAAAATGTTGTTTAGTAATATCCTACATCTTGTTAAAGATAATGAAATTGCCAAGGATCTCTTACAGGATCTCTATCTGAAAATTTGGGAAAGTCGGGAAACCATCGACACGGAAAAATCTTTCAAATCATTCCTTTTCACTATTGCGCGAAATATGGTTTATGATTATCTACGAAAAGTATCATTAGATCAAAAAGCTAGGATTCGTCTTATTTCAAATGTTTTTGAATTTTATACCCATATCGAAGAAGATTTAGATTTGAAGGAAAAGACTGAACTTTTACAAAGAGCTGTTGAAACATTGCCGTTACAGTGTCGCCGTGTATATACTTTAAGCAAACTGGATGGTAAAAGCCATCAGGAAATAAGCGAGCAACTTGGAGTCTCCATCTCCACAGTCAATAATCATATAGTTAGGGCAAATAAAGAAGTTCGTGCTTACCTATTCCGTCATAGTGATATAGCGATCGTCTTCCTGGTGAATGCCGTTATTAATCATTTTAAATAAAACTGTTGTATTATCAATCAGTCAGTAATTTATAAAATATTTTAATTTTTTTTTCACATTTCTGTTAGTTGTTTAAGGTAAGCTGTTCGTATTAGTTATAAATACGAGGAAGCATGGAACGGCTCAATATCCTTTTTAAGAAATATAAAAACAACCAATGTAGCCAGAAGGAAATAGATGAACTACTGGATTATTTTAGCATTGGAAACGATGAAACTGCATTAAAGGCTCAGATTGATGGGTTCTTAATGCAGGTTTATGAAAATAATCCCGAACTGGAACAATCCACAGATGAAGTATATAACAGACTTCAAGCACTTATACATCAACAGCAATCAACTAAAAAAAGATTTTTAAAATTGACCTCAATCAAATGGGCTGCTGTTGCTTCAATCTTACTGTGTCTATCTGTTGGTAGCTATTTTCTATTACATAAAACTACAACACTACAATTCACCAACAATCAAAATCAAAATCACGATATACTTCCAGGTGGAAATAAAGCTATATTAACCCTGGGTAATGGTAAACAAATCATATTGACAGATGCTAAAAATGGCATACTTGCAGATCTGGGCAATGTAGCTATTCATAAAACAGCAAATGGTGAAGTAGTTTATAATTCGGCACAAAATAAAAAGGCAGCAGTAATAGAACATAATACCCTTGTAACCCCCCGCGGAGGTCAGTATCATCTAACTCTAGCTGATGGTACCAACGTCTGGCTTAATGCCGCCTCATCAATTAAATACCCTATATCATTCCCTGATAAAAAACGTCAGGTTGAAATAACCGGTGAAGCTTATTTTGAGGTGGCTCACAATGCATCAAAACCATTCCTTGTTTCATCCAATGGGCAGACAATAGAAGTACTGGGAACGCATTTTAATGTCAATTCTTACACGGATGAAACTACTATAAAAACAACTTTACTCGAAGGCAGTGTAAAAGTATCTAATGGAATTGCAGCTATTGTACTCAAGCCCGGCCAGCAGTCTCGAATAAACATCGATAATACCAATCAAAAGATCAGTGTAGTTAATGGCATTGATACCGAAGAAGCTGTTGCCTGGAAGAATGGTTTTTTCCATTACGACAACATTGAATTAAAAGACCTCATGCGTCAAATCTCACGCTGGTACGACATTAAAGTCGTTTATCAGGGCCAGGTTCCCAATCACGAATACTTAATGGATCTGAAAATGAAAACCAATCTTTCTAATATATTGAAAATATTGGAACAAGGAGGTATTCATTTTAAAATAGAAGACCGTAAGCTCATTGTTATGCCCTGAGCCAGATCGAAGGAATGGCATCATTATAAACCAAAATTTTTAAACAAACAAACCAGATTGCCTATGAAAAAGTAAAGACATAAAAGCAAACATTAGGTGCCTTAAAAAAGGAACCGGAAGTGCTGGAAACACTCCCGGTTTATAGTTTGGGCAACCCAGCTACAAATTCTTACGACAGAACATGAATGTATTAACCCAAAACAAACAAAAGTATGCAATTAATTCATTATTGTAAAAAAGTTCTAAAAATAAGGCAATTTTTCGCTTCTAAATTGTTCCTGGTGATGAAATTAACTATTCTGATCTTAATTTTAGCCTGTGTACAGGTTTTTGCGAAAGTTTCCGCTCAGAAGATTAATTTGTCCGTGAAGAATGCACCCCTAACAAAGGTGCTCGATAATATACACCGTCAAAGTGGCTATTCTATCTTCTATGATAAAGAGTTAGTCCGTAAAGTAACAGATGTAAGTGTAGAAATTAAAAATGCTATTGTAGAAACGGCATTAAATGAAGTACTGAAAGATAAGCCACTGACCTGGTCAATTGTGGATCAGACCATTGTTATAAAACAAAAAGAAACTCCTAAATCAGATGTAGCATCTCCAATTGAAACACCTCCTCCACCTATTATCATTACCGGCCGGGTAACCAACGCTAAGCGAGAGCCATTGCCTGGTGTATCCATATTCATAAAAGGCACGACCAATGGTACTATCGCTGATGCCGGTGGTAACTTTAGGTTGCAAATAACTGTTAATGATAAAACACTGGTATTCTCTTCTGTCGGAATGAAAAAAAAGGAAGTGGTTATTGCCGGCCGTACCATAATTAATGTGGTAATGGAAGAAGAAATGGCTACCTTAGAAGAAGTATCGGTTATAAGCACTGGGTATCAGAAAATCAAACCTGAACAAAGTACGGGAAGTATTAGTACTATTCAGTTAAAGGATTATGATAGCCGTATTAACACTACAGATTTTTTGCTAGGGCTTCAGAATAAAATTCCCGGCCTGCTTATTGATAATGACATTACGTTTGAAGGGAATAGCCTTTTCCAGATACGGGGTATTTCTACTATTTTTGGAAACAAACAACCGCTGATCGTTATGGATGGTTTTCCTACCGAGCTCACATTGGATAAGATCGACCCGAACGAAATAGAATCTGTTACCGTTTTAAAAGATGCCGCAGCCGCAACAATTTATGGGTCTCGTTCATCGAATGGTGTAATCGTGATTGAGCGAAAAAAAGCTAAAGCCGGCAAAGTAAATGTTACCTTTCGTACTACCGCAAGTTTTAGACCTAAAGAAAATTATGATCGATATCGCTGGGATAAGGATGCTTCCAATACAGTTATTAACGCTGATAAAATTTTCCTTGCAAATACTAGTTCTATGGGATGGTATCTGATGACAAATCCCAATTATAGTGATGTTTATTATAATACGCCCTCGGCTCAAATAATGGCTCATTGGAGATCCAGCTCTTCACCAATTTCATTGGCAGAACGTGATAAGGAGCTTACAGAATTGGGCTCATACAACAATACCAAAGACTATAGCCGTTTATTTTTGCGAACAGCAACTACCCAAACCTATAATCTGGGTATTTCCGGTGGTAATGAGAATGCACTTTACTATATCACGGCCAATTATATCAATAATGCCGCCTCACAGATCAAAAATGACTATAATCAATTCCATCTTTCAGGCCGCACAATGCTGAAGTTTTCCAAGCGTTTGTCTATGGATCTGACCACTGATTTCCAGAAACAAAATGTAAATTCAGTACCTGTGCCGGATATTCACTCCTTTTATCCTTATGAACATTTTCAGGATGCGGATGGAAATCCACTTGCTACATATAGTGGATCCTATGGGAACTCATATTCTAACAGTAATTTGTTATCCAAAGGATTACTGGATAACTTGTATTATCCCTTAGAAGAAATAAACGAGGTCAGCAATAAAACCACTACCCTTAATGACCGCATTACTGCCAATTTTCGTTATGATATAGGAAATGGATTTAACCTTAATTTCGGAGGAGTCTATGAAGTTACTCGTACAGATCAAAATCATCTTGCAAGTGTAAATTCAGCGGAGGTTCGCCAATATATCAACCGCTATACGGTATATGATGCAATAAATAAACGATATACTTCTCTTGTTCCTACGGGAGCTTATTTGAGGCAACAAACAGCAAGCAACGAAAGTTATACCCTACGTGCCCAGTTAAACTATGATAAAAAGATTACACAAGATCATTCACTCAATCTTATAGTGGGGAGCGAAATAAGAGATGTTCTTGAAAAGTCAAGCGCAGAGTCTTATTTCGGGTATGATGATCAAACTTTAATATTTCAACCTCTTGATTTTACTGTTATACAGGCTTTTTCCCCATCTTATGCGAGAAATAACAAAGTATTATCATATGCCGATTTATTCAGCATTGGATATAGTGATAATCGTTTTGTTTCCCTTTATTCTAACTTGGTATATTCTTATAAGAGTAAATACTCCTTAACGGGAAGTATTCGTATTGACCAGTCCAACTTATTCGGTACCGATCCTAAATACCAATACAAACCTTTATGGTCAGTAGGAGCTTTATGGAATATACACAAAGAAAACTTCATGCAAAACATGAATTGGGCCAAATCTATAAAACTTCGTACAGCATATGGATTTAATGGTAACGTGGCCAAAAATTCCTTACCTCAGGTAATTGCGGTGTCTGGTTTAACCAATAGTCTCTCTTCATCGTATACTCTTTCTATGCTTAGCCTTCTTTCTTTTGCCAACAGCGGGCTACGTTGGGAACAAACCAATAATTTTAACATAGGGATGGATTATGAATTATTTAAGGGTATAAGCGGTAGCATTGATTATTATACCAAAAAAAGTACGGACGTACTAGCAAATAATAAGATCGATGCAACAAAAGGGGGGATTTCAGCAATAATAAACCGTGCATCCATTCGCAATAATGGATTTGAGTTCAAACTGGATGCTGACTGGATTACCACCAAAAAATTCAACTGGAACACCGGTCTTGTGTTCGCTCATAATGGCAGTAAAGTATTAGATGTGTATAATACGAATATAGCAAGTTCGACAACTAGTTCCTATAAATATGTGTATGGCTCTAATGCCAATTACCTAAAAGGATATGCTGTGGGAGCGATTTTTGCCTATCGCTATGCAGGTATAGATGCACAGGGAAATCCATTGATTTATGATAAAGATGGTAATGCGAGAAAATTCTTCACTGGTACTGATAACGGCGTGAAAGACGTTGTTTATATGGGCAGTTCTATTCCTACTTTTAACTTGGGGTTAAGCAACCGGGTGGATGTCGGGAACTTTTACTTTTATTGTATGGTTAATTATTTTGGAGGGTTTAAGATCAGAGTACCAGTGCCTTTTGCTAGAGATAAACAACCATTAGAAGGAGCTAATAATTACTGGAAGGTAGCAGGCGATGAACTAATTTCGGATATATTACCTGCTATAGGGAATACATATTATTCTTACCTGCAATATACGGATAGATATATTGTCAATGGCGCTTATATGACCTTAAGCGACCTGACAGCTTCCTATGCTTTTAGGAATAGTAAGTGGTTGAAAAAAGAAGGGATTCGTTGTGAAGTGAGAGGACAAGCATCTAATATACTTACAGTGGCATTTAACAAATACAATTTCAGTAAAGCTACCGGTAGTTATGAAAAATCTTATCTGACCCCGACTTATACAATTGCTTTAAGTTTTAATTTCTGATTTTTATAAAATGAAAAAATTAAAGACAATGAAAAAAAATATCCATCAATGGATTATGGTAGCTTTGCTATCTGTATTTGCATTAGTCGCTTGCAATAAATATCTCGGCGTGGAGCCTAAAGGCATAAAACTTTTAAAAACAACAACGGATTATGACCAATGGCTGAACAATACCACTCTTGCATCTGGCATTCCAAGTGAAATTAATATGTTGGCAGATAATGAGGACAATCCTCTTATTTCGACTCCCCCCTCAGGTGTCAACGACTATGTGTATACCTGGCAGCCCCAGTTTTCGGTAGATGTCGAGGCTACACCAACGTTTTGGGCCACCTTTTATGCGCACATTTATTGTTATAATACAGTGCTGCAAGGGATCGATGGTGCAACCGGAACAGAACAAGACAAAAAAAAGCTGAAAGCAGAAGCACTGCTTGGTAGGGCTTTTAACTACCTTTACTTAGTAAACCTGTATGGTAAGCCTTATAGTTCGACTACAGCCAATCAAGATCTGGCCGTACCTTTTGTTACGTCTAATGATTTAGAGACCCCTGTACCTGGACGCAGTTCGGTACAAGAAATCTACGGCCATATTATTGCGGATATTGAAGCAGCCATTCCCGACCTGCCAAAGGATAATAATAATAATCGCTTTCGAGGCAGTGTAGCTGCAGGATACAGCGTATTGGCCAGGGCTTATCTGTACATGAGCGATTATGCGAAGGCAGCCCAGAATGCCCAACTGGCATTGGATAATGGCCCGAATGCCATACAGGATTATTCTACACTGGTCAATGCAAATACTGTTCCTTTTTTAGCCTACAGATCTGATGCCATCTATGGACAATTTAGTGCATCACCTGCCCTACAAGAAACCCCTTCACTTGCTTTTCTTAAGTCTTTTGATACGAAAGATCAACGTTTAAAATTCTTTTATATCAATCTCGGAAACTATAGCTTCACAACGAGAGGAACAGTAAAATACAAGCCAAGTCCCTCAGGTTATTACAGTCATCCCAATTTTGGAACCTCTGTCGCTGAGATGAGGTTGATCATTGCCGAAGCAGCTGCCCGTGCGAATGATTTAACCACGGCCTTAAATCAACTGGATTTGGTGCGTAAATGCCGTTACACATCGACTGATTACCTAAAATACCAGTCAACTGTTCAGGCAGACGTATTGAATAAAGTATTAGCTGAAAGAACCTTTGAATTCCCTTATTGTGGCTTACGCTGGTTTGATATGAGAAGGCTGGATGCTGATGGCCGTATGCCGGATGTTAAAAGGTATGATGGCCAGGGAAATGTGATAGCTACCCTGGCCCAACACAGCAATAAATACACCTTTCAAATACCCATGCAAATAATGTATTACAATCCTGACTGGCCACAAAACCAGGAGTAAGTCAGAACAAAAACGATAATAAACAGCGTTTAGCTAAGGCTCTGTGGCCTCAGCTAAACGTTCTCCTCTTTTGACTCTGCCTTTAACAATTATCATTTAAATTTTTTTACTGAAAAATATTGCTCACTTTACGTTGAACTTTGTGTATTTGTGCGAACAAAAGAAAGCAATTGGTTATGAGATAGCGAGAAAAAGAAAGAAGGTTTGCCTAATTATTCAGTGATAAAATTTTTAAATGACTGAAATCCAAAATAATGATTTATTAACCACTTTACGAATTAATCAATCCAAAATGAAAAAAAATCTCATTGTTTTAATGCTGATATTTCCTATCTCATTACTAGCTCAAAATGTAAGTTACACCTTAAAAGGTAAAATAGGGAATGTGAATGCTCCCGCAAAAGTTTATCTCGTTCGTGGAAATACTAGGGTTGATTCGACAGCCATACAAAACGGTCAATTTGAATTTAAAGGGACCATCACTGACCCGGTTCAAGCATCACTTATTCTCAGTTATAAAGGCACAGGCATATACAGCAGGCCTCTCCAACATTTAGATATTTATTTGGAATCGGGAATAATCAATATCAGCAGTTCCGATTCATTGGCCAATGCAATAATCAAAGGTTCAAAAGTCAATGCAGATAACGAAAAACTAAAAACTGCTTTAAAACCCATTGATGAAAAACAGAAAGTAATAATGTCCGAATATATGTCAATGTCAGCTGAGAAACTACATGACAATGATGCTATGGCTGATTTTAAAGCAAGATATAAGGTAATTACTGATGATAAAAAACAGGTGTATTTAGATTTTATCAATGCCAATCCTAATAGTTTTATGAGCCTCATTGCATTAGAAGGTCTCATAACATTACAGATCATTGATGGTGAGATTCCTGAATATTCGGAGTTAGCCCCTTTATTTAATTCATTATCTTCAGATGTAAAGAATACGATTACAGGTAAAAAGGATGCCAAAAGTTTAGTGGTAATGAAATCTACAGCAATCGGAGAAATGGCTCCGGAGTTTACACAAAAGGATCCCGATGGTAAGCTTATAAAGCTATCGAGTCTTAAAGGTAAATATGTTCTGGTTGATTTTTGGGCTTCATGGTGTGCCCCATGTCGTGCAGAAAGCCCTAATGTAGTTAAAGCCTACAATAAATATCATGAAAAAGGTTTTGAAATCCTTAGTGTTTCATTAGATAATGAAAAGGGTAAAGATGCCTGGTTAACTGCTATTCAAAAAGATGGATTAGTATGGAAAAATGTTTCTGATTTGAAAGGATGGAAAAATGAAGTTGCTGTGCTATATGGTATCAAAGCTATTCCCCAGAACATGCTTTTAGATAAAACAGGTAAAATTATTGGAAAGAATCTAAAAGGCGAGGCCTTAAGCAAAAAGTTGGAGGAAATATTCAATTAAACTATAAGGGAACAATAGCTGAAATCATACAGAATTAAGATACATGGTTAACAGCATTCCCGAAATTTTAATATGATAACGGTTAAACAAATAATTTGGAATGGAAAAATTGCTTAAAAAAGCTGTCTTAGTATTTATTCTTTTTATCTGTCTGCAAAGCGGATCAGCACAAAATATTAAGAAATTAAAAATATGGCTGTCCTCACCTGCACAATCGGCGTTAGATAAGCAAGCTTTTGCAACCAACCCGTTGAGTTTGGATGAAGCGAAGGAAGTCACCCAACTACTATGGGTAAATGAGAAAGATTCTATCAAAAAAAAATTGGATGGAGAATGGCAAAAGAGGGTATTTGAATATAAAAATTATAGCTTAAAATTTATTTATAAAGTGTTCGGTGAAAAGCCAAAAGACGGGCATAGTATGTATATCTCATTACATGGAGGAGGTGGAGCCGCTCCCGCTGTAAATGAACAACAGTGGCAGAATCAAATGGTATTATATTCCCCCAAAGAAGGAGTTTATGTCGTTCCGCGCTCACCTACCGATACATGGAATATGTGGCATCAGGATTATATGGACTATTTTTTAGATCATCTGATCAGGTCTGCTATTGTTTTTGCTGATGTAAATCCTAACAAAGTATATATCCTTGGCTACTCGGCCGGGGGAGATGGTGTATATCAACTGGCGCCACGCATGGCCGACCATTGGGCTGCGGCATCGATGATGTCAGGGCATCCGGGTGATGCTTCTACTTTAAACCTTCGTAACTTGCCTTTTTCAATTTATGCAGGAAATTTGGATAGCGCTTATAACCGTAATGTATTGGCGAAAAAGTGGGGAAATATGCTTGACAGTCTTCAAAAAAAAGATCCTGCCGGATATGTTCATGATGTGCATATCTATCCTGATATGCCGCATTGGATGTCGAGACGTGATACGATAGCAATTCCCTGGATGGCTAAATATTTGCGGAATCCATTGCCTGAGAAAGTGGTATGGAAACAGGACGATGTATTAAGGGAGTATCTTTATTGGCTTGCTGTACCTTCTTCTTGTATGAAAGCAGGTAATGAAATCATTGCCGAGTACAAGAATAATACTATCAATATTTTAAAATGTGACAGTGATATGGTTATCATCAATTTAAACGATTTGATGATGGACCTTGATAAGCCTATTACTGTTTTGTTTAAAGGGGAAAAAATATTTAAAGGAAAAGTTAAGCGAACCATGTTAGCTATGTGGCAATCAATAAAAACCAGAGGTGATGCCAACTTCATTTTTAGTGCACAATTGAAAATTGAAAAAGGCAAGATGATAAAATAAATGATTCATTAACCATTTTACTAAATAACCAAAATACAATGAAAAAAATTCTCATCGTTTTAATACTGATATTTCCTGTCTCATTATTAGCTCAAACTGTAAGTTACACCATTAAAGGAAAAGTAGGTAATGTGTATTCTTCTGCTAAAGTTTACCTCGCTCACAAAAATACACCTGCCATTTATATTGATACAGCAACCATACAAAACGGTCAATTTGAATTTAAAGGTACAATCACTGACCCGTATCCGGTTACACTTATTCTTAGTTCTACAGACTCCGACAAACATAACAAGCGTGAATATTTAACTTTTTATTTGGAATCGGATATAATTAATATCAGTAGTACCGACTCATTTAGCAATGCAGTAATCAAAGGTTCAAAAGTCAATGCAGATAACGAAAAACTACAAACTGCATTAACGTTAAATGAGAAAAAATTGCAAGCATATTTGTCGGAATGGAGATCAACGCATCCTGGTGAGAAGCAAATGGATAGTGTTGATCTGGCTGATTATAACGCGAGATATAAGGTCTATAAGGAAGCGCAAATGCAAGTTTATATTGATTTTATCAAAGAAAATCCTAACAGTTTTATAAGTCTTGATGCAATTAAATATATTGCCGGAACGAGTCCTGATTATTTAAAAATAGCCCCGTTATTTAATTCATTATCTTCAGATGTAAAGAATACGATTACTGGTAAAGAATATGCCAAATTTTTAAAGGGAGTTAAAACCACTGCAATCGGAGAAATGGCGCCAGAGTTTACACAAAACGATCCCAATGGTAAACCTATAAAACTTTCAAGCTTCAAAGGTAAATATGTTCTGGTTGACTTTTGGGCTTCATGGTGTAGTCCATGTCGTGCAGAGAACCCTAATTTGGTTAAAGCATATAATAAATATCAAGAAAAAGGTTTTGAAATCCTTAGTGTTTCATTTGATGATGCAAAAGGAAAAAATGCTTGGTTAGCTGCCATTAAAAAAGACGGATTAATATGGAAACATGTTTCTGATTTGAAAGGATGGAAAAGTAAAGTTGCCGAACTGTATGCTATAAAAGCTATTCCTCAGAATGTACTTTTAGATAAAACAGGTAAAATTATTGCAAAGAATTTACGAGGTGAAGCATTAAATACAAAACTGGAGGAAATATTCAAATAAGCTAATTGAAATAAACTGTTTTAATTTACTCCCTAAATATCAACAGTAAGGTCTGAATAGTTCTTATTTGTCGGTTTGGCATTTACATAATTCTATTAATTTTCTAAAGGAAGATTAGTGAAATCGTTCTTGCTATTGATATTTGTCGCCTAACGGACAATATAATAAAAATACAAAATTAAACAGTTTCCTCGATGACAGGGTTGCTCAGTTTAAAAAGAACAACAAATAATGAAGAAAATGTAGGGATGGCCCTTGTGGCCGTCTATGGTAATGAAAATAAAAAGGATGGTCACAAGAGCCATCCCTACATTGGTTCTGTTGCTTTTATGGAATCTTTAATAATCTGTTTTTTTGTGTTTGATGATTGCGTGAAATATCCCCGGTTGTCCCTAACTTAAAAGACCAAAAAGAAAGAGAAATTTCTGGTTTATTCTGAAGGGGCTCAGCTGGGGTATATTTCTTAAGTTTCACATCGGATCAGTCTGAAAAGTTGCGGAGATGAGAATAAAAGTTTATCGATAAGCGGCATATCCCGTAATAAATATTTAAATAAGACCGAAGGATAAAAAAGATAAGAAATAAACACGAAGGTGTGTAAAAAAAGATTTGAAATAAATTTGATGTAGGTCTATCCGGTATCTAGGATCCCGGTCAAACCTACATCGAACCTAGTTCAAACATAGGTTAAATATCTTTTAATATGCCCTTATGGATCAGTCATATCAGACTCGTATCCCCCTTATATTCTCCTTTTAATTTGGCCAAAACCTAAAGATTTATTCTTTGATCGGATTATTTTGCGCTTTTGCCTTAAATGCTTTATAATAATGGTCGGCTTTATGTTTATGAAGCAAACTACTAATACTGATTGCATCAATAAGGTTTATTATTCCTTTATTTTTGTTCATGTTGTGTTTTAGTTGTGGTAAACCAAATCTACAACATAGGGGTGAAACTGTAAGGGAGTAACCTCTAATTTATTTTACTCGTTCAGTAGTGATATTTTTCACTTAAAATGAAGCCTTAATGTGACGAAGGCTTCATTTTAAACAATGGTTGAATTTCAAAATAACAAAAATCATGCAGAGAATAAAATGGAATTTCAGTTCAAAAGATGGATTAAATTATGATAATAACATTAAGCAAATTTTTCAATCAGCTCGGCAAGTCGTGATGCATATCCGCACTCGTTATCATACCAAGCCACAATTTTTACAAGGGTATGATTCTCGCCCAGAACAGCAGTAAGTCCGGCATCAAAAATGGCTGAATGGGTATTGCCGAGGATATCAACGCTGACAATAGGATCTTCCGTGTATTCTAAAATCCCTTTCATTGGTCCCTCTGCCGCAAGCTTAAAAGCCAGATTTATCTCTTCAACGGTCACAGGTTTTCTTAAGGTACAAGTTAAATCGGTAAGTGAGCCATCGGGAACCGGAACACGGATTCCAAAACCTCCAAGCTTTCCTTCGAGGTGTGGAAAGATTCGTGTCACTGCTTTAGCAGCACCTGTAGTGGTGGGGACTATTGATTCGGCAGCAGCTCTTCCTCTTCTCCAATCTGTGTGTGGGGCATCGATAAGGTTCTGGTCACGGGTATAAGAGTGAACGGTAGAGATAAATCCGCTTTCCAGCCCCCAGTTGTCATCCAGTATTTTTATCATGGGCGCTACACAATTTGTCGTACATGATGCATTAGAGATGATCTGATCTTTCCGGTCGATTATATCATCATTAATCCCCAGTACTACAAATTTAACCTCGTTGGGAGAGGCTTTAGCGGGTGCGGATATAATTACTTTACGGGCGCCAGCGGTTACATGCTTCATTGCATTTGCCTTGTCTGTAAAGAATCCGGTCGATTCTATCACTATATCAATCTTTAGTTCACCCCAGTTAACATCGCCCGGTTTGGCACAATTAAACACTTTTATTGGATTTCCATTCACAATAATGGTATTTCCTTCTGAGGAAACCGTTCCGTTGAAGCGACCATGAACAGAATCGTATTTTAATAAATGAGCCAGATTATCAACAGCAGCCAAGTCGTTAATAGCAACAACCTCAATGTTTCCATTTTTAACGATCGAGCGAAAAGCAATTCTTCCAATTCGTCCGAATCCGTTAATAGCAACACGTATTTTATTCATAATAATAAGATTAAAAAACTTGGCAAAAGTACTAAAAATAGAAACTGAGTACTTTTCTATATCTTTGCTTCGAATAAACTGACCTTTTATGAAAACAGCAATTGAGTATCTAAGTGAAAATAAAGACCGTTTTCTCAACGAATTATTCGGCCTCATCCGTATCCCTTCTATAAGTTCACATCCTGACAAGCAGCATGAAATAATTCGGGCTGCTGAATATTGGAGAGATTCTATTTTAGCTGCCGGTGCCGATAAGGCTTTGGTGATGCCATCTGCAGGAAATCCTGTAGTATACGGCGAAAAGATCGTAGATCCTGATCGCCCCACTGTTTTGGTTTATGCGCATTATGATGTAATGCCTGTCGATCCTATTGAATTGTGGAATACCGAACCATTTGAACCTATCATTAAAGAAGGTAAAATATTTGCCAGAGGAGCCAATGATGATAAGGGTCAAAGCTTCATGCATGCCAAAGCTTTCGAGTCTATGGCTAAAACAGGTACACTTCCCTGCAACGTGAAGTTTATGATCGAAGGAGAAGAAGAGATTGGATCGCCCAGTCTTGCGAAGTGGTGTGCAGATAATAAAGAGATGCTGGCTGCAGATATTATTCTGGTTTCAGATACCAGTATGGTAGATGCAACCACACCTGCAATTACCGTTGGCTTGCGCGGGCTTACTTATATGCAGGTGGAGGTGACCGGACCGGATACAGATCTCCACTCCGGTATATTTGGAGGCGCTGTAGCTAATCCGGCTAATGTTTTATCTACGCTTATCGGCTCATTAATTGATACGAAAGGGCATATTACCATTCCGGGATTTTATGATGATGTTGTTGCATATAGCGCTAAAGAACGTGAAGATATAGCTCGTCGTCCTTTTGACCTAGATGAATATCTTCAATCATTGAAAATAGAAGAAGTACAAGGTGAGGAGGGCTACACTACCCTTGAGCGCACAGGCATCCGTCCAACGCTTGATGTAAATGGAATGTGGAGCGGATATACCGGTGAGGGAACTAAAACAGTGCTTCCCTCAAAGGCTTTTGCCAAGATATCCATGCGCCTGGTCCCTAACCAAAAGTGGGAAAAGATTGCAGCGCTTTTCGAGAAACATCTTATTTCAATTGCTCCTAAAAGTGTAAAAGTGAAGGTGCTTAAATTGCATGGAGGCGAAAGTTATGGTGCCCCGGTTACCATGCCGGCTTATATAGCTGCCAGCAAAGCCTGTGAAGATGTTTATGGAAAGAAACCAATTCCTGTACATAGCGGAGGAAGTATTCCAATCATTTCTACGTTCGAAAATATTTTGGGTATCAAATCATTGTTACTTGGTTTTGGATTGGAATCAGATGCCATCCATTCGCCCAATGAAAGTTATCGGTTGGAGAATTTTTATAAGGGGATAGAAACGATCATCCGATTTTATACACATTATTCGAAAACTAAATGACATTATTTAGTTAAATAGCTTATCTCTTAAGTTTTTCATCTTCTTATCCATTATATATGGAATATAGAGACGAGGTCTTTTGGGGTTATCAACACCCTTCCTCTTTAAAAAAAATATTGATTGTTAAGAAAAGTGGAAAACTTAGGAAATTTTGGCTTTTGATTATGAATCATTTGCATTAATTTTGAAAAATCAAGAATTTTAAATTCCGACATGCCTATTAAAAAACATATTCCAAACGCTATTACTTGTTTAAATCTGCTGAGCGGGTGTATCGGTATTTTACTTGCTTTTCATAATCAGGCAGCTTTTGCGGCTGTGATGATTGGGTTTGCAGCCCTGTTTGATTTTCTGGATGGATTGGTTGCACGCCTCCTTCATGTTAAATCTGTGATTGGCAAAGAACTCGATTCTTTAGCCGATGTGGTTTCATTTGGTGTTTTACCCGGTGCGTTGGTTTATGTATTGCTTGCTACAACTTCTTCAAACTATCTTTTACCTTTTATCGGATTTGTAATTCCAGTTTGTTCTGCTTTGCGTTTAGCTAAATTTAATTTAGATACTCGTCAAACAGAATCTTTTTTGGGCTTGCCGGTACCTGCGCATGCTATTTTTTGGGGCGGAGTTACCTTACTAGGATTCGCCGAAACAGATAATTCTGCAAATTTGATGATGAAAATGGTTTTTAATCAGCCATTTGTGGTTGTTATATTTACTATAATGTTGTCACTACTATTGGTATCTGAGCTTCCTATGTTCTCCTTTAAATTTAAAAATTTAGGTTGGGACGGGAATGAAACCCGTTTTGGTTTTTTGGGATCAGCCATTATTTTAACAATATTACTTGGCGTCGGGGCATTGCCTGTTATCATTTTACTTTATGTCCTTATTTCAATCATTGCTAAACTTCGCTCCAACACAAAAGTTGGGTAAACGTAAACTAAACGATGAAAAAAGCTTTACAAATTTTTATTCCGTTATTTATTTTCGGAGCTATGGTCTTCGAAAGTCATGATACATTAAGTGCTGTCATTTCACGGGTTGAAGTTTTTCCTGATCACGATTTGGATGCTTTGGCTAAAACAATAAATTCTGATCTCATTCATCGATTGGATTCTGCTTTTGATAAATTAGCTGTAGCCGGCTTCTCAGGGAGTGTATTGGTTGCACGTAATGGCCATGTGCTTTTTACGCGTAATACCGGATATGCTAATTACGAAACGGATCAGGATATCAATGAAAAAAGTGTTTTTCAGCTTGCTTCGGCAAGTAAACAGTTTACAGCAATGTCTGTGTTATTGTTGAATCAGGAAGGGAAGCTAGATCTCGATGCCAGTGTCACTCAATATATCCCGGAGTTGCCGTATACAAATGTAACCATTCGTAACTTATTGAATCATACTTCCGGGTTACCAAATTATCTGGGCTTTTTAACAAAGTATTGGAGAGATAAAGGAGTAAATCCTACCAATGAAGATGTTGTGGGCATTATGGCTTCAAAAAAACTGAAATTATCCTTTAAACCGGGGAGTCGCTTTGTCTATAGCAATACAGGGTATGTGGTTTTAGCAGCCGTTGTTGAACGTATTTCGGGCCTTCGTTTTCCTGAGTTTGCTAAAAAGAATATTTTTGAACCATTGGGCATGACCCATACATTTATTCATACGAATACCGTAGCTGTTGATAGTATTACAAATGATGCTATGGTGTCTGGTTATCATGGTCATAATGCGATGTCGATGACCATTTGTGACGGACCGGTTGGTGATAAGGGTGTCTATTCAACCGTTGAAGATCTTTATAAATGGGATCAGGCTTTAGAACATTACAAACTTATTCCTGTTCAGTTGCAGGATGCAGCTTTTGAAGCCGGACATACTAATTCAGGTGCAGAGGTGCCATATGGTTTCGGTTATCGTTTACGCATCTCCCCATGGGGTAGATTGATTTATCATAATGGGTTATGGGGCGGCTTTAAATCAAGCTTCCTTCGTTATGTTGATACACAGACTACGGTTATTGCTCTGAATAATAATAACTCCCGCGCCCTGCATCCATTGGTTGAGGGGTTGAGTAAAGTTGTTAATGAAGCACAAAAAGATCGTGTTACCGAAGATATCATCTTTACTTTGGTAAAGTCGAATCCTGAAACTGTTTCTGAAAAGATACAAGCTATTCTTCGTACAAATACCTCTACTCAGATTAATGAAAAGAAGTTAAGATGGGCGATCGACTATCTTACTATAACTCATAAAACTCAGTCGGCCAAGAATCTGGTTATGTTGGCTTATAAGCTTCAAGGAAAAGATTATAATTCTGATAGCTCTATCGGAATGAAGAATTAAATAATAGAGATTTTAATGTATAATTAAAGAAGGGGACTATATTGGCCCCTTCTTTTATACGGTATTCTGTCCGTTATAAATTCTGACATCTTTTATTGGACAGCCTTATGACGAACAATCTATTCGAGATCAAAGATCCGGATCAGTCTGAAAAGTTGGGGGGATGAGAATAAATGTTTATCGATAAGCGGCATATCTTGTAATAAATATTTAAATAATACCGAAGGATAAAAAAGATAAGTGATAAACACAAAGGGGTGTAAAAAAAGATTTGAAATAAATTTGATGTGGGTTTGACCGGTATCCTAGATACCGGTCAAACATAGTTCAAACATAGTTCAGACATAGGTTTAATTCCTTTTAATATGCCCTTATGGATAAGTCATATCAGACTCGTATACCCCTTATATTCTCCTTTCTATTCGGACAAAAACCTAAAGGTTTATTCTTTGATCGGAGATTATTTTGTGCTTTTGTCATTCCTTATCATGGATATTATGATATTATTAGTGAGAGCAGTTTGTCTTATTTTTTATTTCATAGTTTTACTCCCCAACTTTTCCGACTGATCCGATTTTACCAGTACGTTTTCTGATTACAATGATCCGATTAATGTAGAAAATAGCTTTAAGGCTTCGAGTAATGTAACTATCAAGTGGTTTGAAGGAGATACAAAAGAGGTTAAGCTTGAAAAAATTATCACACAGAAATGGATAGCTTGTTATCCTGATGGGCAAGAGGCTTGGTCTGAATTTCGCAGAACCGGTTATCCGAAGCTTATACCGGTTGTTGTAAATTATAGTGGGGGAACCATTAGCTCTACTGTACTTATACGTCGGTTAATTTATCCTCAATCAGAATATAATACCAATAGTATAGGTATTGAAAAGGCATTGACGTTATTGGGCGGCCCTGATACCGGTGGAACAAGAGTATGGTGGGACACCAATACCGGAAATTTTGAAGGTTATTAGTTGTCTAATTTAAATTATTCAAGACCAGTAAATCTTTTTTATTTTATTAATATCATACCCTTCCAATGAAAGCAGTTAAAAGTTGGAGGGTATGATATCAAATTTTTTACGGTGGAATCCAGGTTCTGTTTTAGGCGTCTTTCTTCTTGAAAGTAATAATAAAAAAGTATATAAGAAATCCTGCTGAGATAAACATTAATTCAATTCCGATAGGTAAAGCCGAGTCATAATTGTTCATTTGGGGCATTTGTATTTTCAGAATATCGATCAATACAAATCCGGCACCTGCCATGAAGGCTACCAAACCCCATTTTAGTGAAGGATACTTGTTGGGCTCAACAACAGAGGGTTCGGTATTTAAGGGTAGCGCTAACCCCTGCGAAAGAATTTCTGCTCGTTCAAAATGGTTCCTTTTAATGAGCATTCTTTTTAAAATGAAATCGGTTATTACTCTGATCCCTTGATAAAGGGCATAGAAAATAATCAGAGGTATGAAAATATCATGCATAACGTTTTGTTTTTAGTTTCTCATTTGACACCACTGCTTTTTGAAATGTTGCAGAAAGTGAAAAATATTTTTTTGAAAAATATTTAATCATCTTTGCAACCTTAGAGTAGGTTGCAGTGTCAAATATCCGAATATGCAGGAGAACTATCTTATCGAACAAGTAAGGAAAGGAAATACACATGCCTTCAGATATATTGTGGCGAACCATCAAAAGTTGGTCATTCATATTGTTGGTCGAATTATTCTGGAACACGATGAGATAGAGGATGTTTGTCAGGAGATCTTTATTAAAGTGTATCAAAAAATAGCTGAGTATAGAGGTGAGTCAAAATTCTCTACATGGATTGCCGCCATTGCTTATCACTATTCTTTGAATTATTTGCGGAAGAAGAAACGATTGAATGAGATTCTTTTGGATGATGATACTTCTTTATTGAATGTTGCAATACCCCATACTCCTGAGCAGATATTTGAGAAAAACGAGATGAAACAATCTGTTAAGTTATTGGTTGAACGTTTACCTTTGGCTTATCGAACTGTTATTACTTTGTTTTACCTTGAAGAGTTTTCTTATACTGAGATTGTGCAGATTACCGGAATGACAGAGGGCACCATTAAGAGTCACCTTTTTAGAGCCCGAAATTTGTTAAAAGAAAAGTTGATAAATAGCACTTTAAAAGAGAGATGATGGATGCGATGAAAAAGAATATTTATGAGGAAGATAAATGGCTGGATGATCTGTTAAAAGAGAATCCCGGATATCAACTTCCTGATGATTTTGCTGATAAGTTGATAATGAAGATTGATGCTGTTGAATCGGTAAAAGAGAGTATCAAAGAATTTTTGATAATAATTGGTGCGATTTTGGTAATATTGGGCACCTTCTTCGGAGTTTACTATTTTTATCAAAGGGATACTTTTATTTTCCTATTCTCTCTTTTGACCAATGAATATACACCTACAATAGCTATTATTGTACTATTTATCTTATTTGCTGATAAAGTTCTGCTTCGGCTATTAAGTCAATTAAAACAGTTTTAGAAGTTCAACTTTTTTCTATTACCCAACTTTGGATCAAATTGGAAAATGCACAGTCTCTTTCTTCCATCCCGCTATGAGCCTTTTTCCATAATTAATCCCGATATTGAATTTTCGCCGTATGTATACCTTTTATGCATAAGGCATACATTCATCAAAGGTTCGGCAAATCATTTGTTTATTTTCAGCTCTGGGAAGAGATGCATTAGAATCTTTATCCTGATAAATAGAAAGGATTGAATCTGAAATATTTTCATCTTTTTATTCTCCTTCTCTCCCAGCTTTTTAGCTATATCTCCAAATCCCTCGGCTGATTCTAAGTTAAACAGTACAATAGAGAAAAATTTAAAAAATAGATATTTCTTTTAATATTTAAAAGATAGAGAAAAGCTATTTTCTTAATTCAAAATTTTGACCAAGGTAAACTTTACGAACCTGTTCGTTTGCAGCTAATTCCTCAGCAGAACCTGACATTAGTACGGAACCTTCAAATAAAAGATACGCCCGGTCTGTAATATTCAATGTTTCGTGAACATTATGGTCGGTTATTAGAATGCCAATATTTTTTTCTTTCAGTTTAGAAACAATGTGTTGGATGTCCTCTACGGCAATGGGGTCTACACCGGCAAAGGGTTCGTCCAATAATATGAATTTGGGGTCAACGGCCAAGGCACGTGCTATTTCTGTCCTTCGGCGTTCTCCACCTGATAATTGAATTCCTAAACTTTTACGTACATTGGTTAGGTTAAATTCGCTGATAAGTTGTTCAAGGCGATCTTTTTGTTCTTCTTTATTGAGCTTAGTGAACTCCAGTACAGCCTTAATATTATCTTCAACACTTAGTTGGCGAAAGACAGAAGCTTCCTGGGCCAAGTACCCAATTCCCTTTTGGGCGCGTTTGTACATCGGAAGATTAGTGATCTCTTCGTCGTTTAGGAATACTTTGCCTGTAAGCGGTTTAATTAAACCGACTATCATATAAAAGGAGGTCGTTTTACCGGCGCCGTTGGGGCCAAGTAAACCTACAATTTCTCCTTGTTTTACTTCGACAGAAACTTTGTTTACAACGGTACGTTTGCGATATATTTTTACAAGGTCCTGAGTTCGTAAGATCATGGCATAAAAGAATTAGAAGATGCAAAGTTAGCTATTTAAAATGCTGAAGCAAAACTTATCCATTTTTTAGAAATCAAAATTCATAGAAAGCATAATCCCAAAAGTGTTAATATCGGGATGGTCCTTGTGCGAAAGACGCCAAACCGCATCGACTCTCAGAAATCGAAATATGTTTTCAATACCGACACCTGCTTCGAAATAAGGCTTGTTAAGGCTTGATGTACCTGCCGGGAGTACTGCATAGCTTTGATTATCCGATGAAATGGAGCCGACGACTCCTTTTGCCCATGCTAATTCGCGCCACTTTAGTTTTCGCATCAATGGAATGTGATTTAAAAATAGTCCGCTAAAGTGATGAGTGTAACTTACACTTACATATTTATCACTTACAAATTCATAGTAATTCATCAGGTTGAATGCATAATCATCAAACCAGTATGTTTCATTTCCAGAGTGAATTTTAAGTAGAGTATAAGGCAATTTTCCCCATACTCTTCCGGCTTCAATCTTATAAGAAGAGTATCCCCAGGTCAAAACGTTAAACCAGTCTTCCATTCTGAATTGTAAACGGTGATATTCATAATCACTGGCAAAAATTTTGGCCGGACTATATCCATATTGAAGTTCTAAGATCGGATATTTTCCACCCATACTTGATCTTTCAAACTCACCCATAACTATTTTCTCTCCGATGGCAAGACGGGTATTTAATCCAAATTCAGTGGTAGTAATATTCGGTTTGTTGATGATCGTATTGTTGGGACCATATACATTAAACGGACCACTAATCGGGGCGAACTGGCGTCGATAGGTTATAAGAAATGTATTCATCAAACCTGCAAACCATTCATGTTCGTATGTTCCTTTTACCTGGTCTACCATCGAGAGCTTGTCGGCCGGATTTCTTCTGAAAAGAGATGCCAATAAAAAGTCTTCTCTAAAAGCATTTAGACCGGTACCTAGCTGTTCAAGGTCGTGTTTCATGTCTAGACTTAAAGCTCTTCGGGGAAATTTATCAAACATATAGAGTACCCCCGCACCATATTTAATGTCTTTATCTTCTGTGCCATAGGCTATATGTCCGGAAAGCATTATCTTTTTACTGAAATCATTGCTGGTACGTCCTCCTATTCTGTATCGTGTACCTTCCAGCGAGTTAAAACTTAAGGCTGACATATAAGGGCCCCACTCAAAGTTTCCCTTCACGTAATATCCCATCGTAACCATTTTGATTATATTAAGATAGGTATTGAAAACCGGTAAATTTTGAAGGGTATCTATCATGTGATAGATCGTTTTTTCTTTGGTCGATAATTCTTCATGTCGGGACTTCTGCCAAAAGGCATCGTCTTTTTTTAAGGCGCCCGGGTCAATAATTACCTCTAAAGGTTGCTTATAAAATTTGGAAACCTGGGGCTTGTTTAACTTGAAGTCGCGATAAGTAGTAGTCTTGGTACCATAAAAACCCATATTTGATTTTGATTTTTCGATAATGTTAAAGTCAACTACCATTTTATCTTTTGTAATCATCCAATAATCATCTATTTTATCATATTCCTGACTGATATGTAGATCGTTAATGAAGTTTATATTTGCTTCGGGCGACATTTGCATCTCAATACTTTTTATAGCAAAGGTGGTGTCGTTTACCCAAAAGTTTCCGGAGAAGGTATATTCTTGTTTTCGTTTTGGTCGGAATGAGAGTTTGTAGCACCACTTGTTTCCAATTCTGGCACTATCAAGAAGCATATATTTGTAGTAAACTAATCCGAAATTTGCTACCGGACTCACAAAGTTCTTTTGAAACAGATTGATATAGTTATCATAGATGTTTACATTCTGAACCATATCGCCAAGGAATTGAGAAATACTGGCATTGTCTATTCCGGAAACCTTGCTTGCTTTGATCTTCTCAATATGATCCTTGGGATCTTTACGATAATATACATCCGAAAGTGTTTCTGATAAGAAAATGGGCAGATATACTTTGCCGTTTACTGCAGAAGTATCCACATAGTCGAAAATGAATTTAAATGGTTTTAATAATTTTTTGTTTTTAAATGCTTCGGTAATATTATTAGCGTCAAATTGTATTTTATTGTATGCTTCATATTGGTATGCTTCTAATCGGTCGCGGTCGTTATTTCGTTTATTTGCAACAACTTTTCGCATAAATTTGATAGCAGGATTCTCTCCTGGGACGATGACAACAGCATCTAGCATTACACTAAGCGGTTCAAGTTTTATATTGATTTCCTGAAACTTATTTTTTACTACAACGACAGTTTTACGTTTATATCCCATCATGGAAATTACAAGTGAGTCACCGGCATTTTTTGTTTCCATTGAAAACTTGCCGTCCAGGTCACATGTTGTCCCAATAGATGAACCCTTAAAAAATATATTCACCATAGGTAAAGTTTCACCGGTGCTTGCATCAGTAACTTTTCCGGTAATACGAGTCGTTTGTGCTAGCGCCACAAAAGGAAGCAGGAGAATGAGAAGTAACAGTTTAGTCAGTTTATTCATAATGATTTTTTACTAACTCTGATTTATGATGAATTAGTTTTTATATTTCAGGGTAGGTTAATTATTTGGATAACTATTTTTCTTTAAGTGCATCCCAAAATTCAATTGCACGACGGGTATGGGGAATCACAATAGTACCTCCAACCAAGTTTGCAATTGCAATGGTTTCGAAAAGTTCTTTATCATTTACCTCAAGTTCGAAGCATTTCTGTAAATGATAACGAATACAATCATCACAGCGTAGTACCATTGATGCTACCAAACCGAGTAACTCTTTCGTTTTCGCAGGGAGGGCCCCTTCCATATAGGCATTTGTATCAATATTGTAAATTCTCTTGATGACCAGATTATCTTCTGATAGAATCCGGGCATTCATTTTTTCGCGGTATGCATTAAACTCTTTTACTAGATCACTCATTTTACTAGGATTTATTTTTTCAGAAAAAGTTTAATTCCCTGAGAAATAATATTAAACGGTATTTCTTCTGTTTTATTGTTTAGAGGTTCCGAGAACTTTGAATGGATGACTAATTCTCCCTGTTTTAAAACTACAGAACATTTAAATGGTAATATAAATTTTAAACAAATGTTAATTGTTTAGGTTTTATGCAATACAATTAAATTAAGTTCGTTAGATTTACTCCGTTTAAATTTTGGAAATACAAAGATAAGCAATTAAAAAAACCAAGGTTATTAACGGTTGAATTTCGAATATGTTGACGAAAAAGACTATAATTTAAAATTCAAAAAAATAAATGTCGATAAATTTTAAATTATAAATATTTTTTCTTGGTTTTATACTTGTTTTTTTTCAAAATTTGCAACCTTTTTGACTTAGTCTAAGGGGGGAAGTTATTTTACACTATTTCAATTTATCATTTTATTTCAAATTTGTTATCTTTTACGATGACATTCTTTTATTGTGGAATGAAAAAGAAAAATAAAAAAGCTGGTGTATTGATAAACAGAAACATCTTTTTATGGTTAACTTTGTATAAAGCGCCTTAACAAATCAAAAGAACTTCTCAAAACCTAACTTAAACGAAAATAGTTAGGTTACAATTAAATAATGATACTAATATAAAGCTGTTGGCAAATAAATTAAGGACGGAAATGGTGAATAAGACGGATTATCCTCTACATGACTTACTCAAGAAATTCTTTGGGTTTGAAACTTTTAAGGGGACTCAGGAGGCGATAATCAAGAATCTAATGGCAGGGAATGATACATTTGTTATCATGCCTACGGGTGGAGGCAAATCTCTTTGCTATCAATTGCCTGCATTAGTCTTGGATGGTACAGCCATTATCATCTCTCCCCTTATTGCGTTAATGAAAAATCAAGTTGATGCTATTCGGAATTTTGGTTCCGAAACAGGCATTGCTCATGTTTTAAACTCATCTCTATCGAAGGCAGAGATTATTCAGGTTAAGAGTGATTTGAAAAGTGGGCATACTAAACTATTGTATGTGGCCCCTGAGTCCTTAACAAAGGAGGAAAATGTTACATTTCTGAAAGATATTGATATTTCTTTCTATGCAATTGATGAGGCACATTGTATTTCTGAGTGGGGACACGATTTCAGACCGGAGTATCGTAGATTGCGTCCCATCATTGAACAGATTGGGAAGGACGTACCCATTATAGCATTAACTGCTACGGCTACTCCTAAAGTACAGCAAGATATCCAGAAAAACCTGAATATGATGGATGCGACTGTATTCAAGTCGTCATTTAATAGACCAAACCTTTATTATGAGGTTCGTCAGAAAACAGGGGATGTTACTAAAGACATCATTAAATATATTAAGGGAAATCCTGGAAAGTCGGGAATAATATATTGTCTCAGTCGTAAAAAAGTTGAAGAAATTGCGGAGACACTTCAGGTGAATGGAATTAAGGCTTTACCTTACCATGCCGGATTAGATTCTGCAACCCGTGTTGAAAATCAGGATAAATTTCTGATGGAGGAGGTAGATGTTATTGTTGCTACCATTGCGTTTGGTATGGGAATTGATAAGCCGGATGTTCGTTTTGTCATTCATTATGATATTCCAAAAAGTCTTGAAGGGTATTATCAGGAAACAGGTAGATCGGGTAGGGATGATGGTGAAGGCAATTGCATCGCTTTTTATAGTTATGAAGATATCCAGAAGCTTGAAAAGTTTATGAAGGGAAAGCCTGTTGCCGAACAAGAGATAGCCAGTCAATTGTTATTGGAAACAGTGGCCTATGCCGAGTCGTCTGTTTGTCGACGTAAAATATTGTTACATTACTTTGGTGAAGTGTATGAACAGGATAATTGTGGAAATTGTGATAATTGTTTGCAACCAAAAATGCGTGTGGAAGGTCAAGAATATGTAGAAATGGTGCTGGAAACTGTTGTTGCTGTTAAACAACAGGAAAAGGCTAAACAGCTTGTCCAGATTTTGCTGGGTAAAACATCAGCTACCATTAAGGCCGCCAAGTATGATAAACTTGAAAACTTTGGTAAGGGTGCCGATAAGGATGAAAAGTTTTGGGATGCTGTTATCCGGCAGATGCTGATAGAACTGTTACTTGTTAAGGATATTGACAATTATGGATTGCTAAAGATTAGCCCCGAAGGTCATAAATTCCTTAAGAAGCCTTATTCTTTTAAAATTGTTTGTGAGATTCCAGCAGAAGAATCAGAAGATGAAGATTTCTTTGCCGGGGGTGGGGCCGGAACCTCTACTGCCGATAAAACATTGTTCTCTTTGTTAAAAGATTTGCGGAAAGATATTTCCCGTAAGGAAAGTATTCCTCCTTTTGTAATATTCCAGGATCCCTCATTAGAGGATATGGCAATTCAATATCCGATAAATATCGAGGAGTTAAAGCAGATTACCGGAGTAGGTTCAGGTAAAGCTTTGAAATATGGTGAACCATTCCTGGAGCTTATTAAACACTATGTTGAGGAGAATGAAATTATTCGTCCTATGGATATGGTGGTGAAATCTGTCGTTAATAAATCAGGACTTAAAGTTTACATTATTCAGAATATTGACAAGAAAATTGCCCTTGAAGATATTGCTTATGCCAAGAATATGACACTTAGTGAATTGCTTACCGAAATTGAACGAATCGTTTCGTCGGGAACGCGTTTAAACTTGTCATACTACTTGGATGAATTTGTAGATCCATATCATCAGGAAGAGATATTTGAATATTTCCGTACAGCCGAAAGTGATTCGGTTGAAGATGCTTTAGTTACTCTTGGAGAAGATGAATTTACCGAAGAGGAGATTAGATTGATGCGAATCAAATTTATGTCTGAGGTAGGTAATTAAAAACCAAAATAACATATTTCTTGTATATTCAAACTACTGGCTTAACTTTGTAGTGTTAAGTCAGTAGTCGTTTTTAACCAAAACCCAATTAAAACATGTCAGAAGATTTGAATCAGGAAGTGGATCAGGCTAACGAATCAAACGAGCCTCAAGAGAAGAAAACCAACATTAATCTTATTTTTAACATTGTACTTTCTGTTGCAGTTGTTATCTTATTTGTACTTCATTTTGCTGGAGGCAAATATGGAAAGAGTGAAGTTGCAACGGCAGTAGGGGCAAAAGCTACAGGGAAAATCGCTTTCATTAATGCTGATTCCGTTTTGTCGCAGTACGAAATGGCAAAAGAAATTAAGGGCCAGCTTGAAGATAAAATGAAAAAAGCACAAGCCGAACTTCAGGCGCGTGATCAATCTTTTCAGAAGAGAGTTAGTGAATTTCAACAGCAAATGCAGAATAAGTCACTTTCTCAGGAGCAAGCACAAAAAACCAACCAACAGCTAACGCAGGAACGTCAATCTCTGGAAGGACTTAGTACACAGTATCAACAACTTTTGGGACAGCAACAAAATGAACTTTCTATTGCTTTGCATGATACGGTTGCTAATTTTCTAAAGCGTTATAATAAAGATGGTAGATATGATTTCATTCTGAATTATCGTAACGGAGGTGATCTTCTTTTTCAGAATCCCGGACTGGACATTACTACTGACGTGCTTAAAGGCTTAAATGCTGATTATAAAAAACACAACCAAGGTAAGAAATAATGAAAAAAGGCATTCTCTTTGCCATTTTTTGTGGTCTCCTTTTGTCGGGATTATTTATGGGTTGCCATAATAAATCCCGACAAGTGGAGTTGTTATCAAGAGATAGTATAATAGAAATATTGGCCGATATGCATATTGCAGAGGGCGCTCTGAGAATTAATCCGGGAGGAGCTCCCGACCAGTTTAATGCCCGTCGTAATGCCTATTTTGAGTGGGTAGTAAAACAGCATCATACTTCTTATGCCCAATTTGACTATAGTGTTAAGCATTATATGGATAATAGCGAACGTTTCTCGAAGTTGTATGACGAAGTAATAAGACGAATTAACCAAAAGCAGCTATTAAATAAAAGACCTCCTTCTAATTCTAAAGTCAAAACACCTGTTAAAACACCTATTAAATCTGTTAAAGGAGACCCAAAAGAATTTGATCCAACGAAGGTAGTCCCTCCTCCTGTAAAAAAGTAGTGGCAAAAAACTTTCTATTTTATGTTTTAAACGATCTTTTCCATCAACCTATCGACCAGACGGCTTGCTCCGATTCTGAATAATTTATTGTTTAGCCATTCAGTGCCCAAGACGATCTCTACAAGCTTTGTGTATAAAACAGCATCCATTGGGTTTGAAATGCCACCTGCGGGCTTAAAACCTATCTTCTTGCCGGTTTTTGTGTAGTGATCCTTAATACAATTAAGCATTACCCATGCCGCTTCCGGTGTAGCTGCCGGTTGAATCTTTCCTGTTGAGGTTTTGATAAAGTCGGCTCCTGCTGCAATTGCAAGCATAGAAGCACTTTTTACATTGGTTAAGCTTCCTAGTTCACCGGTTTCAAGAATGACTTTTAAGTGGGCGTCTCCACAAGATTCTTTTATCATGGCTATTTCATCAAAAACCTGACCAAAGTCACCTTCAAGAAAAGTCCCTCTGGATATAACCATATCCACTTCATCCGCTCCCTGTTCTACAGCATATTCTACTTCTGCACATTTTAGATGAATGGGCAACTGTCCTGACGGGAAGGCACCTGCGACGGAAGCTACTTTTATAGTAGTTCCTTCCATCATCTCTTTTACAAAAGATACAAACGGAGGATAGATGCAAATTGCGGCAACGCCTTTTATTCCTTCGCCTTTTTCGGGTAAAGAGAGTGCTTTTTCGCAGAGTTGTTCTACACGCTCGACATTATCAGAACCCTCTAATGTGGTCATGTCAACGTAATTGAGTATCTCAATCAGTTTATTTCTATCGGGAAGACCTTGTTTCTCAACTTCTACACGTATAGCATCAACAGTTTGCTTGACGCTGTATTCATCGACCGGAAGGATTGTTGATATATCGATCATAATTTTGTTTTTAATAATAGTTCAAAGGTACACATAATCGAAAGGGACTATTCATAACCAAAATGACGAAGTGTTCTTTCATCATCGCGCCAGTCTTTTGTTACCTTAACGAAGAGCTCAAGAAATACCTTGGCTCCCAAAAATGTTTCCATATCTTTTCGTGCATCTGTTCCGAGGCGTTTTATTGCAATGCCTCCTTTCCCGATGATAATACTTTTTTGGGTGTCACGGGCCACATGTATCGTTGCCGAAATACGTGTAATTTTCGGCTCTTCAACAAACGACTCGATAACAACCTGAACTGAATAGGGAATCTCCTGCTTGTAGAGGAGTAAAATCTTTTCACGGATAATTTCTGAAATGAAGAAACGTGTACTCCGATCTGTTAACTCATCTTTCGGATAATAAGGAGGATTTTCAGGTAGCAGTTCGAGTATGTTTTTAAGGACAGACTCCAGATTGAAATTATGTAGTGCTGAAATAGGAATACAGTTTGCTTTGGGAAAAAGCGTTTGTAATTCGGTAAGTTTTTGCATGACCACCTCCTGTTCGCATTGATCAATCTTGTTTAGCAATGCAATAACAGGTATTGTTGAGTTCTGAATGCGCGTTATTGTTTCCGGTTCCAGTTCCTTTTCATTGACTTCCGTGACAAAAAGTATAATATCTGCATCTTCCAGCGCAGTTTCAACAAACTTCATCATCGACTTATGCAGTTCATAGTGCGGCTTAACAATACCCGGCGTATCGGAGAAAACTATCTGAAAATCATCACTATTAACGATGCCAAGTATACGGTGGCGTGTCGTTTGGGCCTTCGGAGTGATGATAGATAACTTTTCACCAACCAATGCATTCATAAGCGTTGATTTTCCGACATTTGGATTGCCAATAATATTTACAAATCCTGATTTGTGTTCCATTTATTAAATAATTCTAAATAAAATTTGTTTTGCAAAGAAACTACTTATATCTTTGCACTCGTTAATCAAGGACAACAAAAATATTAAAAAAATATAGTGCGGGGTGGAGCAGTGGCAGCTCGTTGGGCTCATAACCCAAAGGTCGTAGGTTCGAATCCTGCCCCCGCTACCAATTAAAGGAACCATTTATGGTTCCTTTTTTTTACATTTACCCAAATTAAAACGTACAGATTTTCTGTACAGCATTAAACACTTGTGGAATGAGTAACATAATAGCTATTGTTGGACGGCCAAATGTAGGGAAGTCTACACTTTTTAATCGTCTGATAGGACAACGTCAAGCGATTGTTGATGCAACCAGTGGCGTTACCCGTGACAGGCATTATGGCCGTTCGGAGTGGATAGGCTATGAATTTTCTGTAATCGATACAGGTGGTTATATGATGGGTTCTGATGATATCTTTGAAGAAGAAATCCGGAAACAGGTTCAACTTGCTATCGATGAAGCAGATGTCATTCTTTTTTTAGTCGATGCTATTGAAGGTACTACCCCTATGGATGAGGATGTTGCCGATATGCTTCGTCGTCAGAAAAAACCTGTTATTTTGGTCGCTAATAAAGTGGATACCCACATTAAAAGCAACGAAATGTCTGAATTCTATTCATTAGGATTGGGAGAGATATATGGTATATCATCTGTAAATGGCTTAGGTACCGGTGAATTATTAGATGAAGTTGTTACACATTTTGAAACTAAAACAGAGGCCGAAACTCATGCTGATCATGATGAGCTTCCAAAAATATGTGTTGTAGGTCGTCCGAATGTAGGTAAATCTTCTTTTGTAAATGCACTGTTGGGGATAGACCGAAACATTGTTACTGAGATTGCCGGAACAACCCGCGATTCTCTCTATACACGTTATAACGCTTTTGGGTTCGATTTTTATCTTGTGGATACTGCCGGGTTACGTAAAAAATCCAAAGTGACAGAAAATATTGAATTCTATTCTGTGATGCGTTCTATCCGGACCATTGAAAGTAGCGATGTTGTTATCCTCATGCTTGATGCTACTGCCGGTTTTGAAGCTCAGGACTTAAATATTTTTTCATTAGCTGAACGAAATAGAAAAGGAATCGTTATTCTTGTTAATAAATGGGATTTAATTGAGAAAACAAACCAAACACATTTAGAAGTAGAAACATTGATTCGTGAGAAAATAGCTCCTTTTACTGATGTTCCTATTATTTTCACTTCTGTTCCTACCAAGCAACGTCTTTTTAAAGCACTTGAGGTAGCGCATGAGGTATATCTAAATTATAATCAAGAGATTACTACTTCAAAGCTTAACGATTATTTCCAGCCTATCTTAGAGCAGAATCCACCTCCCGCCCACAAAGGAAAGCTTGTTAAGATCAAATATGTTACTAAATTACCGACCAGATTTCCTGGTTTTGTCTTCTTCGCTAATCTTCCTCAATACGTAAAGGATTCTTATAAACGGTTCCTTGAAAATAAGTTGCGTGAACATTACAATTATACCGGAGTTCCAATAGAGATCTTTATTCGCAAGAAATAGTTTCGGCAGTGGGTGATTCATTACGTATAGATAAGTGGTTATGGACCGTACGGTTATATAAAACCCGTAGTCTTGCAACCGAAGCCTGCAAAGCAGGTAAAATTAAGCTTGACGGTCAGAATATAAAGCCGGCGCGTGAACTGAAAGTCGGCGATGAGATTGTGGTAAGCCAAAATCCCTTGTTAAAAAAAGTCAGAGTTCTGGGTTTCCCTTCTCAACGATTATCTGCAAAACTGGTTCCTGAATATATGGAAGACCATACTGCTCCCGAAGAGTACGAAAGAATCAAATTGATCAGCGAAACTAAAGTGGAATTTCGTCCCCATGGAATAGGCCGTCCTACTAAAAAATATCGTCGCCTAATTGATAAATTGAAAGGTGAAGATAACAGCGAAGATTGGTGAGGAATTTTAATGACAAATTCGGGTTTAAGTTATCAGATGGAAAAGTGGGAAATATTATAAAGTTTCATATCATACTATTGCTTATTACCTAATAGACCATCAATACAAGCCCCTTTAGATATTGACCCTCCATATGAAATATGTTAACGGGATGGTCTGCGGGTTGTGATAGCTGGTGCAACACTTTAACTTCGCGTCCGCTTTCAATGGCCGCAGCCATTACTGCTGAGTAGAATTGTTGCTTGTCAACCACCTGAGAACAAGAGAATGTAAACAAAATTCCTCCGAATGCAATTTTTTCAAAAGCCTGTTTGTTCAACTTAATATATCCCTTGATGGCTTTATGCCGCGAGTCCATGTGTTTGGCAAAAGCGGGAGGGTCGAGAATGATCAGATCATATGATTCCGTCATTTCTTCCAGATATCTCTTTGCATCTATGGTGAAAGCCCGATGTCTATCATCATTAAATCCGTTCAACAAAAGATTATTTTCAACGCCGGCAATAGCCTTTGCTGAACTATCAACAGAATGAACTAAAGTAGCGCCGGCGGCTAATGCATATATTGAAAATCCACCCGTATAGCAGAATGTATTCAGCACTTTACGGTCTTTTGCATATTGTTGGAGCAGCTTTCTGTTTTCACGTTGATCTAAAAAGAAACCGGTTTTCTGTCCGTCTTCCCAGTTTGCTTTAAAATGTAAACCATTTTCGACTACTTCTTCAGTCCCCGATTGCCCAAAAAGATAACCATCTATAACTTCAATATCTGTATTCTTTGCCATTGTATCGGCACTCTTATCAAAAACAGCCTTTAGCTGTTCACCATAAAGTTTCTTCAATGCCTCTGTGATCAGCGGCTTAGCATCATGCATAAATGCCGAGTGTGACTGTATTACAGCGGTTCCATTATAATAGTCTATAACAAGACCCGGCAGTAAATCGCCTTCCGAAAATATCAAACGGTAACAATTTGTTGCTATATTATCTGTAAGTCCTGCAGCGCAACGCAACCTGAATGCCTGATCCAGTTTAGCATTCCACCAATTTTGATCAGGATCTATTCTTGTAAACGAGCATACTTTAACGGTTATAGAGCCCGGTAAAGCATATCCCGAAGCCAGATAGTTGCCGTCTTCAGAAAAGACCTCAACCCATTCACCTTCCTTAATCCCTTTGGCTGCATGTTTGACGGCACCTGAAAATATCCACGGATGAAAACGACGAACGGCCTCATCGTGGCCGTTCGCTAAATATATTGGTTGGTACTTACCCATTGATTAAATTTTATGTAAAGATAATCAGAATAGTGATCTGGAGATTACCTGTTAAATAGCAAGCGTTCACCTCTGGCTGATTCATCAAAGGTTCCATTTTCAAAAACTAATTTCCCATTAACAAATGTATGAGTGACTTTTGAGTGGAAGACCTGACCCTCAAATGGCGACCAACCACATTTATAATAAATATTTTTCGGAGCAACTTTCCATTCTGAATTCATGTCGACCAGAACCAAATCAGCTTTGTAGCCCTCTCTGATAAATCCTCTTTCGGCGACCTGAAAACAAATAGCAGGTGCGTGACACATTTTTTCAACCACTTTCTCAATAGAAATTTTCCCGGTTCTGCTTAACTCCAACATTGTCACCAGCGAGTGTTGAATCAATGGCCCCCCTGATGGCGCTTGCAGATATTTTTTGCTTTTTTCTTCCAATGTATGTGGGGCATGGTCTGTGGCAACTACATCGATTCTGTCTTCCAGGAGTGCCTCCAATAATACGGCACGATCGACAGACGTTTTTATTGCCGGATTCCATTTAATTCGATTTCCTAATTTAGCATAATCCTCATCACAGAACCATAAATGGTGAACGCATACCTCGGAGGTAATTCTTTTATCAGCCAGTGGAAGATCATTGTCAAACAAGATCATCTCATGGGCGGTGGATAAATGCAAAACATGGAGTCGGGTGTTGAATTGTTTAGCCAGATTTACAGCAAGCGAGGATGATTTATAACAAGCCTCTTCACTTCTGATCAATGGATGAGCCTCCAGCGGCACGTCATCGCCATACTCTTTACGAAAAGCTTCGCTATTAGCTTTGATGGTCGGTTCATCTTCGCAATGTGTTGCGATTAGTGTGTGTGCCTTTTCAAAGATAGCAGCAAGAACCTCTATGTTATCAACCAACATATTTCCGGTTGATGCGCCCATGAAAACTTTGATGCCGCAAACCGTTTTAGGATCGGTTTTCAGAACCTCCTCCAGATTATCATTGGAAGCGCCCATATAAAAAGAGTAGTTGGCCATCGACTTTTGAGCGCCCAACTTATATTTCTCTTCCAAAAGCTCTTGCGTTAGTGTTTGAGGATTTGTATTCGGCATATCCATAAAAGAAGTGACTCCTCCGGCTACAGCTGCTCTGCTTTCAGTAGATATTTCACCTTTATGGGTGAGCCCCGGTTCCCTAAAGTGTACCTGGTCATCTATTATTCCCGGAAAGAGATATTGATAACCGGCATCGATCACCTTCGTTGTGGCGCCAATAGAGGGTTGGTGATTTAGCTTTTCTTCATATATCTTGGAGATACGGTCGTCTTTAATTGCCACTGCTCCTCTGAAGGTTTTACCTTCGTTAACAATAACTGCGTTTACGATTAGAATATCGGGCGCTTGATGATTCATGATTTTCCTCTTTTATACAAAGGTATAACACAGCAAAACGAAATAGGTTGTTTATTCATAAAAAAAGGCAAGGAGTTGAAGCCTTGCCCGAATTGTATTTTTATCGAAGGTTAATTATCGATCCGTTTTACTCTTTTAAAACGTAGTCTGAGAACGCCAATTACTGCTTCTTTAAAGATGTGTGAACTCATTTTTGAAACACCTGCTGTCCGGTCGGTAAAAATGATAGGTACTTCCTTAATTTTAAATCCCATTTTCCATGCGGTATATTTCATCTCAATCTGGAAGGCATATCCAACAAACTTTATTTTATTAAAGGGGATAGCTGCAAGCACTCTTCTCGTATAACATACAAAACCTGCTGTTGCATCCATAATAGGCATACGGGTGATAAAACGAACATACATCGAAGCAACATACGACATCAAAACCCTACCCATGGGCCAGTTTACTACGTTCACTCCTTTAATGTAGCGACTTCCAATGGCTACATCGGCACCTTGATGAGCACAGGCATCATAAAGTCTTTCTAAATCATCAGGGTTATGAGAGAAGTCGGCATCCATCTCAAAAATATACTCATAGTCATGATTAAGGGCCCATTTAAATCCATGGATATAAGCTGTTCCCAGGCCCATTTTCCCTTTTCGTTCCTCCATATATAGTCGATTAGGGAATTTATCCATTAGTTTATTCACAATAGCAGCTGTTCCATCAGGCGAATTATCTTCGACGATCAGAATGTCGAAGTGTTTCTCTAATGAGAATACTTTTCTTATGATTCGCTCAATGTTTTCGAGCTCATTATAAGTTGGGATAATTACTAGACTATCACTCACGTTACTAAAATTTTTAGATGGCAAATTTAGTGAATTCAAATTGTCTAACAATATATAAGTTAGACTTTCAGAATTTTTAACAGTTTATTTGGTTTTCTTTTCGATCACAATGTATGAAGGTAAGTGGTCACTGTATCCGCCTTGATACTTATTACCAGCATATGTTCTCCAGGGCGAGCCTTTATATTGTCCGATTTGTTCAAGTAAATAAGGTTCTTTGTAGATTTTGCCTTCTAAAAAATGATATTCATTCTTTGATGCATTTACAAGCCCTGCTGAAACAATAAACTGGTCAAACAGATTCCATTTCCCTTTGTATTCAAGGGTCCCCATCCCATCGCTGAATAATTTTATCATCGGATCAAACAGATCTCCACTGTGTGTAGCATGTTCGCTGCTTTTTGCTTTTAGATATTTGCTGATGCTTTCATTTGTTGGGTCATCATTCAAATCTCCCATGATGATAATTTTTGCTTTAGGATCAATTTTCATAAGTGAATCGGCGAGTGATCTGCATAAGCGGGCGGCAGCATTTCTGAGTGCGACACTCCGATCTTCTCCACCCATGCGCGAAGGCCAATGGTTAACAATAAAATGCAAAGGTTTGTTATCAAAAATCCCCGAAACAACCAATTGGTCACGGGTAGAAAAGTTTGGAAGACTATCTATCCTGAGCTGTGCTTTATGCGTAGCGGTTACTTTAAACAGATCCTGACGATAAATCAGTGCCGCGTCGATGCCTCTCTTGTCGGGAGAATCAAAATGAACAATCCCATAATTGGCTGATTTTAATGCTGGCATATTAATCAAGTCTTCTATTACCCCACGATTTTCAACTTCTGCTAGTCCAATGGCTAATGGTAATTCCCCCACCTGCTCTACACCAATTTTACTGAGAACGGAAGAAATATGTTGCAGCTTTACCTGATAACGGGCAGTGTTCCATTTTGAAGGAGATCCGGGGGTGAATTCCGTATCATCAACATTCGGCTGATGGATAGTATCATAAAGATTTTCTGTATTGTAGAATGCAATGGTTGCTAATTTGGTTGTTTGGGTATAACCTGTAAAGATGAGCAAAACCAGAAAAGCAGAAAGTAAAAGAACATTCTTCATATATAATCAGATTAAAAAATGATTTTTTGAATGGGGGAAGCAACTCACAAAGATACTCACTTCACTTTAAAAAAATACACAATTGTTTTTTGTTAATGGTGCAACATGAGTGTTCATAACCGTACACTATGAGATCGTTCACAATTATATTTTAGTGTGAATAATTGTTAACAATGCCTATTTTCAGACAGTTAACGGGTGTGGAAACCATGGCATCAAATATGTTGCATTCTATTTATTAAACTAACTTTTTTACTAAACCATGCTTGTTAAAACTATAACCGGAGGCGCATCGAAAAGCTTTACTTCTTACCTTTACGACCAAAAGAATCAACTTGTGATACGCACAAAAAATATTAAGCGTGTTTTTAGTTCCGATGAAGTTGAAACTATAGCGCTGGAGCAGGTTAATCTGGAAATTAAGAGTGGTGAATTTGTTGCTATTATGGGCCCCAGTGGATGCGGAAAGTCTACATTATTAAATATTCTCGGACTTCTTGATTATCCGTCGGAAGGCGAATACTATTTTATGGATCATGAGGTATCTTATAATTCTGAACGCAAACGGGCACAGCTTAGAAAAATGTACATCGGGTTTGTCTTTCAGAATTTCAACTTGATAGAAGAACTTACCATTTACGAAAATATAGAGCTTCCTTTAATTTATCTGGATGTGGAACATGCTGTCCGTAAACAGAAGGTGGAAGCTATCATGGAAAAAATGAGAATTATCCATCGTAGAAATCATTTTCCGTCACAGTTATCAGGTGGACAACAGCAGAAAGTTGCTGTGGCCCGAGCCGTTGTTGCGGAACCTAAATTAATTCTGGCCGACGAACCAACCGGAAATCTTGATTCTGCGAATGGCGAAGAGGTGATGAATTTATTGGCTTGCCTAAATCAAAATGGTACTACTATTGTAATGGTGACCCATTCTCAGCGTGATGCCGAATATAGTCGTCGTATTATCCGGCTATTTGATGGAAAGATTGTGACAGAGAATATCCAGAGACCTTTTTATCTCTGATAACATAGCATTTGTTCCCCGATAATTGTGAGCCGGTCTTACTTTTTAAATTAATTTTATACCTAAAAACATTTCAGGATGAAACCTATTATGCTGCGTCATTATATTCGTTTGGTTATCCGGAGTGTTGTGAGGAATAAGTTTTATTCCATACTGAATATTATTGGTCTCACCATGGGAATTGCTACAGCAGCATTTATTTTAATGTATATTCTTGACGAGCTTTCATACGACCGATATAATCAGAAATATAAACGTATTTACCGTATTGAGTCTCAGATTTCTATAAATGGAAAAGAAAATAATTCTGCTAAAACAGCCGGGCCATACGCACTTACCTTAAAAGATATCTCTCCTGCTATTGAACAGGTAACCCGTTTTGTTGCGTTAAAAAATGTCATTCTTCGGACCGGTGAACGAATGTTTTTAGAAACAGGCATATTCTTTGCAGATCAATCGGTCTTTGATGTTTTTTCGCTAAAGCGGGTCTATGGAAATCTTAATAATGCACTGATAAATCCTTATACTGCAGTATTGACTCGTTCTACCAGTGAAAAATATTTTGGGAAAACCAATCCTGTAGGGAAATATATCACTACTACCAATAACCGGCATTATCTGATAATGGCTGTGATTGAAGACGTTCCAAATAATTCACATCTTAAGTTCGATGGACTTTTTTCATTAAATAGTCTTAAGCGCACATCACCTACGAATTCACCTGATACACGGGAGGGGTGGAATTATTGGTTCTTTAATTGTTATAGTTATATTCTGCTAAAGGAAGACACGAATCCTGATCAACTGTATACTGGATGTAAGACATTGTATGATAAATACATGAAAAGTGAAGGTGAAAAATTTAATGCTACTTTTGCTCCGGTTTTTACGCCATTAGCCAATTTACATCTAGGGGGTACGTTCCAAGATGATCAGCAAACCGGTAGCATGAATAATCTGTACATTTATGCCAGTATTGCACTTTTAATTTTAAGTCTGGCATCTATAAATTACATGAATCTTGCCACTGCAGGTGCCGTTACCCGAACACATGAAGTTGGAATTCGCAAAGTATTAGGTTCACAACGAGGCGTAATTATCCGGCAGTTTATATCGGAAGCTGTCATATTTGCTATCATATCGACCTTTTTTACTTTAGCGATTATAGAGTTAGTGCTTCCTTTATTTAATGGTTTGGTGGGTAAAAATATTGTTTTCGGGCCTCGGCAACGTCCATTTCTTATTGGTGGTATTTTATTGATTAGTTTGATTACCGGAGCATTATCAGGTATTTATCCGGCTTATTATTTTTCAAAGTATGAGCCTTATGTTGTAATACGGGATAGCTTCAGGCAAAGTAAGATGGGGAGTAACCTTCGAAAGGGGTTGGTTACAATTCAGTTGATAATATCTACAGGTCTGATATTTAGTGCTATTAATGTCCATAATCAATATAATTACCTCAACGACCATTATAAAGGTTTTAATTCGAAAGATATTATCACTGCTGATCTTCGGGATACCTCTTTTTATAGAAAATTTCCGGCATTCAGAAAAGAGCTGCTGTCTAAACCCGGCATTATCAATGTTTCCACTAGCTCCTCTGTTCCTGGAAGTACACATTGGCTATTTGTTGTCAAACTGATAAAAAATAATATGCTTCAGGATTTTGCATCCCGGGGGCTTCTGATGAATAATTCATTTCTTGATTTATATCAAATATCTCTTTTGCAGGGCTATGTTCCACGGGATTCTTTAACCCGGATCCATTCGATTTTGATCAATGAGACGGCCGCTCTGAAGATGGGTTGGAAGGGAAAGGCTGTTGGTAAAAAAATTCAGATCTCCGACTTTGACGCAGCGTATGATACATTAGTCGTTGCCGGAGTGGTTCGAGATTATAACTATACTTCTTTACATAAAGCGATTGAACCGCTTATCATCTTCCTGAGTAATGAAAGACAGACAATGATAAGTGTAAAATGTAAAGAGGGGAGTGGCGCCTCTTTGATTCCTTTGATAAAAGAGACCGCCAGCCGGTTAGGTCTAAAGACCATCTTAAACTGCGAACTTCTCGACAGCCAACTGGAAAGTCAATATCTTCTTGAAAGAAAAGGATCGCAACTCCTTACGCTCTTTGCGATCCTTTCAGTTATTATTTCAGGAATAGGGTTGTTGGGCCTTACTTCTTTTGTCATCCAAAAGAAAGCAAAGGAAAATGGAATTCGAAAAGTATTAGGCGCCACGCCTGAGCAGATTATGTTAAAATTGCTTTTAGAAATATCTATACCTGTATTTATTGCATATCTTATCGCTATTCCCATATCCTGGATGTTTGTAAGTTTTTGGCTTACAAGTTTTGCTTATTATATTACTCCGAATATCGGTTCTTTAGTGGTTACAGCTGTCATAAGTTTTGGAATTGCGATCGTTTTTATGATCTTTCATCTTGTGCGTGCTGCTATTTCTCAACCGTATGTTTCTGTTAAATACGAATAGAAGTGTTCGATACCGAACATTCGCATTGAAAAACCGAACACGTTATCTGTGTAATAATTTCTGTCAAAGTAATAAAGAATTATAAATCAGTAGGGTGTATTATTTGGCACAATTAGTGCTATTAGCTTAAGCATTACAGAATGGTTATAACAAAATACATTTTTCTTGTTACACTACTTTAAGCTAAAATTGAACTGATTATTTTATTACAAAAATTACTACTCTAAATCTAAACTTACTCATAACTACTATTTTGTATATTGTTATACAACCATCATTCGCAGATTGGTTCTGGTTTTTTAAACCGGAACCATCCTGTTGGATGATAAAAGATCCCTTAATCAACCACAAATATCAATTCAACAAACTACTTTAGCCGGCTTTTTTTAAGTCGGCTTTGGTTTTTTTATTGCAATCCGATTCGGTAAGGATTTACAAGAATTAATCTAAAAAAGCAGGAGAAAACACGAAGGCTCGTGACTAAAAATCCTCCCATAATTCACCTGATATGCGGGGCTGAGCCTAATCTAAGCCTAATGTAATTCTAAAATAACTCTAATCTCTTTCTATTATGCATTAGAAGTGGGTTAGAATAAGGATAGAAAGATGGTAACTTTATTTTTATTTTTTATAGACGTTATAGGATCATCTTCCCAAGGTCTTTGGAGTGTAGTGCATCGACAAATAATTTGATTGTTTTTGGTAGTAGAGAGCGATGTACCAGAACCATTCCACTGATCCTCCACTATCTTTACTTCAACATGGAGGATGAATGGCTATGGAAAGATAAGTTTTAAAGTTTTCGTTCTGTCTATCTTTCCTGATGAAGTATAGCTAAAATGAGGCAGAAAAAATACTTGTTTCGGAGCATGATATTGAGGACAGATTTCAACTGCTTTTTTTAAAATTTGCGAAGTTGATTCTTTATCAGAAGTGGTTTCAACAATCATGATAACCTGCTCTCCAAGTAAGGGATGTGGAATGCTTGAGATGATAAAAGGATAAGATATGTCATTCGAAAGGAGTAACTCAATTTGCTCGGGAATGATTTTTATACCCCCTGAGTTGATCACAAAATCGGCTCGTCCTAACCACTTGAAATGTTGTTCATCCTGTAACTCGCACAGGTCGTTTGTTTGAATGCTTTCTATGTCAAGGGGGGCTGCATTGATAAAAAGGCAACCACGTTTATCCAGTGAAAAAAGAATTCCGGTTAATCCTTCATACCATAGAGATACCCTGGGGCCATTCAACCTTCGCAAGGCTACATGGCTCATTGTTTCGGTCATCCCATAACTGATAAAGCATGCAGTAGGTATTTTCTGAATATCTTGCTGTAGTTGACCGGATAAGGCTGCCCCTCCGATTAAAAGTTGTTCAGTTTTGTCCAAGCATCTCTCTTTTAAACAATGTTCAACTTGCAGCGGAACCATTGAACTAAACTTTATTTTTTCTGAGATGTTCGATAACGGACAGCCCTGTGGGGCAACAGCAATCAGGTGCAATCCTCTTTCCATAGCCCTCACCAACATCATTTTTCCGGCAATATAATCGGCGGATAAACAAAGGAGCGCATTATCAGCAGGCTGTAACTCGAAATAATCACAGGTTAATCTTGCTGAAGTTCTCATGGATGCTTTTTTTAGCTGAATGAATTTTGGCTGTCCGGTAGAGCCCGATGTCTTTACCATAATCTCTAGCTCATCATTCAGCCATTCTCTTAGAAAGGTGAGAATAGATTCAACCCATGGTTCAGATTGGAATGGCAGATTATTATTTAGCCTTTGTAGAAGCGTGTCCTCTCTATAAAAATCTCTTCCAATTTGTAGTGAAAAGGATGGATGCATGGAATTACAATTTTATTTTACCCCAAGGAGTTGATTTGTGATAATGAAGACCTCCTTCTTCTACCTCTAATGGTGCTGGAATGTTATTGTGAAAAAGTTGTCCGGTTCCGAGTCCTTGCGGCAAACGATTTTTATTGATATAGGTCCACTGTGCAATTGCATTCAGACCAATATTCGATTCGAGCGCAGAGGTAATCCACCAATCTGTATGAAAATGGCTGGCAAGCTCAATCCACTCTTTCGTAACGGAAAAACCACCCACCAGCGCGGGCTTTAAGATGATATAAGCGGGTTTTATCTTAGACAGAAGGTTCTGTCTGTCTTCGGAGGTGTTGTGGCCGATGAGTTCCTCATCCAGTGCAATAGGAACAGGCGATTCTCTACATAATCGGGCCATCTCCTCCACCTGTCCCTGCCGGATGGGTTGTTCTATGGAGTGAATGTTGAATTCAGAAAGTCGTTTTAATTTTTCTAAAGCCTGATCGGGTGCAAAGGCCCCGTTCGCATCAACCCTGAGTTCAATATCATGTTCTGTATATTCGTTTCTGATGAAGGTTAATAATGATAACTCTTCTTCGAAATTGAGCGCCCCTATTTTAAGCTTAATACAATGAAAACCCTCATCAATCTTCTTGCGGATACTGAATGACATTTTCTCTTTGGTATCCATCCAAATGAGTCCGTTAATGGGTATGAAATCGTCTCCATTGGTGAATGCAGAGGGATAAAGTATCTTGGAGTCTTTGCTATATAAGTCGGCTAGCGCGGTTTCCAATCCAAAACGAATGGCTGGCCAATCGGCCAATAGTTCCGATGCATTTAAGATATAGCGGTCAATATCCCGGCACACTTCCTCCATTTTTGCAGCAAACTCCGGACGATCATCACAACTAAGTCCCCTAAAAATGGCGCATTCTCCAATCCCTTTTTTTGATGGGTTCAAGTCCTCATAAAGCTCCAGAAACCAGGTTTCTTTTTTTCTTAATACTCCTCTGGAAGTTCCGGCAGCAAAGCGAAAGTCAAGATAATAGGGAAAACATCGCGCAATCATCATGATAGAGATTATCTGTTTTGTTTAAATAACAAACCCTAAGCCGAATAATACCGAGAATAAAAGCGTACATAATGAAAGTATTTTTAATTCCGGATCCAACAGGGCGGGTTCGTTGTTGCTCCAAACTCTCTTTAGGTGTAGAATAAGCGGGATAAATGCGATGACGAATAAAAAATTATGCCACGAATCAAAATTTAGCAAAACATAAACAGTAGCTAATAAAAATGCAAAACCGATCAATAAGAGATGATAAATTTTAGCTAATTTGCTTCCTACCATAACAACAATCGTTCTTTTACCTGACCGTTCATCATTAATGATATCACGCATATTATTGATATTCAGAACGCCTACACTGAGAAGTCCTACCGAGATAGCCGGTAGAAAAACAGACAACGGAAGCGTATTGGTTTGTAAAAAGTAGGTTCCCAAGGTTCCTGTCAATCCGAAAAAGATAAACACGTAAAGGTCGCCTAATCCCCGATAACCGAATGGATTCTTGCCAACGGTATATTTAATGGCTGCAATGATGGCTGAGATACCTAATATCAGAAAAAGAAAGCCATAACTGATTTCGAGATGATAGGTTCCCTGCTGAATCAGAAATATTCCGCAGATAAATGCAAGTCCTGCGAAAACATAAACCATCTGCTTCATCTCTCCAGCACTTATTATACCGCTTTGAATAGCTCTGGTCGGACCAACCCGTTCATCGTTGTCTATTCCATTTTTCGAATCGCCGTAGTCGTTTGAAAGATTGGACAGTATCTGGAGCAGAAGGGTTGTAAGCGCAGCCAATATGGCTATCGTCCAACTGAATGATTGATTTGCAGCAGCAAGCATGCTGGCAAGGATAATGCTCGATAGAGCCAAGGGTAGTGTTCTCAGGCGAAAGGCATGAATCCATGCCTGCGTTTTATTTGTCATAATTAAGGAAACTTCGGGTATTTTTTAAAATCAGGATCTCTTTTTTCCAGAAAAGCATTTTTTCCCTCTTGCGCTTCTTCGGTCATATAGTAAAGAAGGGTTGCGTTTCCGGCAAGTTCCTGGATTCCGGCTTGTCCATCGAGCTCAGCATTGAAGGCTGATTTTAACATACGGATAGACAGCGGACTTCTTTTTTGAATGGTTTGGCACCATTCTACGGTTGTATCTTCTAGTTGTTCGAGTGGAACCACTTTATTTACCATGCCCATATCCAATGCTTCTTTTGCAGAATACTGGTTACAGAGGAACCAAATCTCGCGGGCTTTCTTTTGTCCGACAAGACGAGCAAGATAGGAGGCGCCGAATCCACCGTCAAAACTTCCAACCTTCGGGCCGGTTTGTCCGAAAATGGCATTCTCAGAGGCGATAGACAAATCACAAACCACATGAAGTACATGTCCGCCTCCAATGGCAAAACCATTGACCATGGCAATAACTACCTTCGGAATCGATCTTATCTGACGTTGCAGATCGAGAACGTTTAAACGGGGAACCCCGTCTTTTCCTACATAACCCCCGGTGCTTTTATAGTTTTGATCACCACCTGAACAGAAGGCTTTGTCGCCCTCTCCGGTTAGGATGATGACGTCGATTTCAGGAGTCTCGCGACAGATCTGCATGGCATCTGACATTTCCGAAACCGTGGTCGGGGTAAATGCATTACGGTATCGGGGACGATTAATGGTGATTTTAGCAATCCGTTCGAATGACTCGAACCGGATCTCTTCATATGACTTTATGGTCTTCCAATTTCGTGACATACTCAAAAGGTTATTCAAATACAGTAAAAAATTATGCGTTATGGCCTTTTACCGAAATAAATTTAAAATAAGAAGATAATACTTCTGCATTATCATTCGAAGGTGTAAAGATTTCGAGCAAGGAGGCGTTATTCGTTTCTTGATAAAACAAAGGTAATTGTTCTTTAAGATCTTCTGCTGAATGGGCTGAAGAATAATTTAGACCATAAGCAGCGGCAATATGGGGAGCTGTAAAGTTGTGTTTGGTTTCAAAAAATCGTTCGAGTTCGGCAACACCGGATGGTCCTTCGAGAAATCTAAAGATTCCGCCTCCTCCGTTATTGATAAGAATGATGCGTAGTCTTGGGGACAGGTGCTGATGCCAGAGTCCGTTTGTGTCGTAAAAGAAGGCCATGTCTCCAATCACCAGTGTAGTCATTTTCCCCGAGCCCAAAGCTGCTCCCGCTGCCGTAGATACACAGCCGTCAATACCGCTGGTTCCTCTGTTACCAAAGTAATGTAGTGATTTTACGGGCTTATAAAGTTGGGTATAACGTACCGGAGTACTGTTTCCCATTTGAAGATCACTATCTGCAGGTATGGCCGACAATATGGCTTCAAAAGCCTTCATATCTGACCATCTTAAGTCTTTTACATATTCCTGATGAGCATCTTCTGCAATTCTGTCTTTTTCAAGCCATCCGGCTCTATAGGTTGAGGAGGTGGCAGAAACCTTTTCAACCAGTTGAGACAGAAAGATCTCCGGGGAAAGTGGGATATGTAGGGTTAAACTTTGATAGGTATCGGTATGAAAGATATCCGGATCGATATGCCAATGGTGAGCCGGTTTATATTTTCTGATAAAAGCTTTTATTTTTTTAGAGATGACCGATCCTCCGAACGTAATGAGCAGATCGGGTGAAAAGGAGGACTCTTCTGTAGATGAAATAGCCGATAACACCCTGTCTATACAATTAATAACCGGTTGTGCTATTAAATTGGAGGTGGTTTCTGTAAGCACAATAACCGATTCATCCTGTAGTAACGGTTTCAATAGTTCCGATACTTTATTATCAGGAAGTAGACCTCCGCAGATGATCATTTTTTTATTGCTTTTATTCCAGTAATCAGCCAGTTGTACAAGTTGAATTTCAGCAAGAGCAGATGAGATCTTTAATGTTGAGGCGGGTTTGATTGTAAGCGAAGGTGTCTCTTCCAGACGGTAAAGTGGTTCACGTAAGGGCACATTGATGTGCACAGGTCCCTTTACTTCACTCATCGCAATGTCTAAGGTCTCTGCTACCAGACGTTGGAGAAACCAAAAGTCGACATCAGCTGAAGGCTCTTGCGGTAGTGTTATTGATCGGCGGATATAATTTTCAAAGATATTGTGTTGTTTTAATGCTTGTCCATCAGCCTGGTCGATCCACTCTGCCGGGCGGTCTGCTGTTATAGCGACCAATGGGATGCGTTGATAATAGGCTTCAGCGATTGCCGGTGAATAGTTTAAAGGTGCAGTCCCCGAAGTACACACCATAGCCGTCAATCGCCCTGTTTGTTGTGCCATTCCTAAGGCAAAAAAAGCTGCACTGCGTTCATCCGGAATAACATAACAGGTAAAGTCTGCATCACGTGCAAATTCTATAACCAGCGGAGCATTACGCGATCCGGGCGATATGATAATATCTTTTAATCCTTTGGCTTTACAAAGAGCCACTAATAATCGTATTCCTTTCTTATCTGTGTGCATTTGGATTCTTTCCTGCTTGGGTACTTAAATTATCAATAACACTTAACAATGTGAGGGCTTTAAAGTTTGTCTCTTTCCACTCTTCTACCGGATTTGAGGCCGCTGTAATTCCTCCCCCTACAAATAGGGCGGCTTTTCCATGCAGCCATCTTATACAACGTAGATTTATATATAGCGCTAACGCGTCATTGTTTATAAGACCAAGGTATCCTGCATAATACTCGCGCGAATGGGGCTCAACAGATTGAATGGTCTTAACCGCTTTCTCTCTTGGTAATCCACAAACTGCGGGAGTAGGGTGTAATTCTTTGAGAAGGTGCTTAATATCCGTTTTAGGTGTGATACGAAACCGGATATCGGTTTTTAAATGAATTAGATTTCCGGCTTGCATCGATCGGGGACCCTCGCATTTCACGTCACTAATTCCAGCTTTCTCAAGCACGGAGAGAATAAAATCAGTTACCAATTGTTGTTCTTCGCGTTCCTTTTCATTCCAGTCTTTTAGTGCGGGAAGTTCTCCTTCGAAAGGACGGGTAGCAGCTAGTGCGGTGGTATATAGGGTATTACTTTTAAGCGATAACAATCTTTCAGGGGTTGCTCCAAGCCAGGTAAAGACTCCGGGAATATGGACGAGTGAAATGAATGCCGATGGATATTTTTGACAGAGTTGATTGAAAAGGGTCGGCGCCATCTCTTCTGCCGGATGGTTCAAGTCTATCCTCCTCGAGAGTACCGCCTTGTGCAGCTCCTTGTTTTGCATCATTGATGTCAGGCGCTTTATTCTATCACAATAGGTGGCCTCATCATCGGGTTTGTCAATAGGAGGAGTCAGTAATGGAAATAGCGTTTTATAGGATACTGATTCGGAAAAGTTAGTAGTTTCAGGATAAAAGGCTAATGAAGGGAAAGAGGGATTTTCCAGAAAGGGTGAAAAAACAAATGCCTTTTTATCCGGTAAGTCGCCACTGTGCAGCACTTTAATCGAGGCCGTAAAACCTTCATGTTTGGATGCTCCGGGATTGCGCCATGCCACAAAAGACCGGAGATTCATAAAGTGAGTCAGATTGAAAAGATGTTCAATATTTTTTGAGCCTGTTATCATGGAAAAATTATGCCTTCAAAATCATGTTTGTAAGGCGACAAACACTCACGATCATTTCTTGTTCATCTTTAATGATGATTTCTATAATATGCGATCGTTTTCCACGATGAATAATTTTGGCTGTTGCATAAACCATCCCTTTTTTAACACTATGGATATGGTTGGCATTTATCTCCATCCCTTTTGCCGTATAGTCAGTACCTTTTAATAATGCTACGCTGAGTGCACTGCCTACCGACTCGGCCAGCGCCATTGTAGCTCCTCCGTGTAAAATCTGAAAAGGTTGCCAGGTAGTGTGATCAACCGGCATGGATGCACAAAGATAGTCTTCGCCCACTTCTGTATAGACTATATGAAGGTGTTCCATTAAAGTGTTAGGACAAAGGGCGTTTAGTTCTTCAATAGTCATCATAGATTTAAGGTAGGTCAAGCCGCTTATTTATCAGTCAAATGTAAATGTTTTCTGCGTTGTTCATAGTAGCGCATTCCCTCATCATTCACAATCCCACGGATAAAATTATCAAACATGGCATTGAAAACGGTATTAAAAGAGAATTGGTCGGTAGGGAAGAAGTCGGGATTATGCAAATCAATCAGGCGACTGATATATAATCGGGCTAAAAGTTCAACGCTAAGATCGTCGCGATAGACGCCCTGACTAATTCCTTTGAAAATATTTATTTTAATCTTTTCAAAAATGAAGTTAATTCGTTCTTCAATATGCCGTTGATAAATTTTTGGATAGGTGGTTTTAAGACTGAATGTTAAAGAAGGTGTTACGTCTATAAACCGATTGCTTACTTCGCGTCCAACAGTTAAAAGAATATCAATGGCATTAACTCCTTCAAAGTCATAAGTTTCGAAAATATCTTGAAAGCTTTGCCGTTCAAAAGCGAGAATCTCTTCTACCAGGTCTTTGTCTGTCGCAAATAGTTTTTTTAATTGTTTGACGGGGACCCCCATACTCTTCGAAGCTTCTGAAATAGAATAGTTTAAAAGCTTTTGCGAATAGGCCAATTCTCTAATGCTTTCCAGTGTTTTACGGAGCTCTTCGTTCATCGATTCTAATTTATTGGAAATAATTTAGCAATTCGTGCAAAGTTAGCAAACTTTACACGAAAAGTAATCAACTGCAATGCAAAAGCTTTATTAATTTGCATTAAAGTAAATAATATTTCTTTTTTTTTAATGACGTCAGGTGATAATTAGTCGAGAAAATGGTGGGTATAACATTCAGGTATCCAGTTTATAAATAAGTAATGAGTAAAAACTATTCGAAGAAATAACAATTTAAAGTTCTTGTTTGTCGCCAATCTGCAACGTGACCGAAGAATCGGTCAAACGATGCAGTAGGTATAAGATTTACGATTAGTTTGTCGCCTTAACTTTCAACGGCTATAATCTAAAAGGTAAGTCTGACATCGATCTTACTTGTTACCGGAACTTTCTTACTCTTAATAGTAACCACCCCGTTACGATCAGTTTGGTCAAAATACCAATCATTAGCAAGCGTATTGAACTTTTCTTTCGACTTACTCATCTTTGTCGACTTTCCATTGATGATCAGGTTTCGAGGTCTTTTTGCAACATGAATCTGCAAAAGATATACACGCTCTTGCAACTTCCCTTTGAATTCACCCTTGCTTGGGTTGATGGTAACTTGAATAGGTTGCAGTCCATCACTCTCTCCGCTGCATTCAAAGAGCTGCTTTGCAAAAGCACCCTTTCTGTGTTCACGGGTCAACCCATCATCTTCATATAAGGTAAAGTTGCTCTGTCCGGCAGGGTAGATATCCAAAGTAAGCGTGTCGGCAGCGCGTTCTCCATCAAACATCATTTGTGGATAGAATGGTAAAATAGCACCTCCCCTTACAAAGAGCGGAAGTTTGTCCAATGGGGCAGGATAATTATTGAGTGTCTGGCCGCCATTGATGGTTTCGCCGCTCCAATAGTCAAACCATTTTCCTTCCGGAAGATAGATGCCATCTCGTTTTCCTTCCGATTTATAAACGGGAGCTACGAGTAATGATTTCCCCAGCATGTACTGATATTTTGTTTTCTCTTCTCCCCAGGTCAGGGTGTCTTTGGGAAATTCCAGTAATAATCCTCTCACTGCGGGTACGCCTGTTTCGTAGGCCTCGTTGCAAAGTGTGTACATATAAGGAGTCATGCGTTGTTTCAACATCAGATATTTTCGATTGATGGAGGTATATGGCTCCCCGAAAAGCCAAGGTTGCTTATCGACAATCTTGTTCTTGTTGTTTGAGGCCCATCCGCTCATGGTCATTAAAACCGGGGTGAAACATTTCCATTGTAAATCGCGTGTATAGGTTGAATCGCTTCCGCCAAAGATACCATCTACGTCACCGGTCGCACAGTTTTGGGCCGATAAACCTGAACCTATCAATGTAGGTATATGCCATCTAATATAGTTCCAGCTTCCGCTCTGATCACCTGTCCATAGTACCGAATAGCGGTGACTACCGGCCCAACCGCAAACCGACCATACATATCCACGTCCGTCGCTGTTGTTTTCTATTCCCTCATAGGCAGATCTGACTCCGTCAACCGCAAACTTGTATCCCGGTCCAACCCATGCCACATCGAGTTTACAAAGGCGGGACCCATATTCTCCGACTTCGCGGGCAATCTTTTCAACACCGCTTTCTGTCCAGAGTCCGGTATAAAATCCACGTTTGTGAAGTTCTCTCACAACAGAATCCAGCTTGGTATATCCGCAGCCATAGCCATCGTTTGGTAGAATCCATCCTCTGGGCATATTGTGGTTTATGTATTCATCGGCAATCAGTTTAATCACATCAGGCGTTGTTCCTTTTGTACCGGTCGAGTTGCTGCTTGATGGTTTTGCCCCTCGGTTGTAACAATTGGCATCGCCCATGCTTAATGCCCAACGAGGCATCAGAAAGGGCTTTCCGGTGATGTCCGTATAACTTCCTAAGATATCCTGAAGTGTATTCCCAATGAAATAGAAACAGTCGAACCGTGCTTCGGTATGGCTTAATGAAACCGTCTGTTGAAAATTATATTCACCTGGAGCATACGTGTTTCTAAGAGCACCATATCCTTTATTACTCATAAAGAATGGCGCTGGATTCGGATTCCCACCATCCTCCCAGTTGTAGTCTATATTCATTTTTATCTTCTTCCCACGATGTGAGAACCGTCCGTTTTGTTGTCCTCCACCATAGAAATACTCGTCTTCACCACGTTTGATATATTGGACGGTCTGTTCTCCATAAGTCATACCTTTAGTCTCTTCCCAGATCGGGGTAATGTTGTCTGCGCTGTATAATGCAAAGCGGAGGGGCGCTTTAAAAGCACGGAGAGCAAGTTTTGGCGTTCGTATCAGAAAGTAAGTCCCCTCGTCTGTCCATTTTAAGGATACCGGCTTAATTGGAGTATTGATTACGATATCGTTGCCTGCCGGATTAGTGAACTCTCCATCATAGGCCATCCACAATCTGAAGATATCATCGCGGTAGAATATCACCTTGAGTTGTGCGTTGTGACAAGAGAAGAGAACTTCATTTCCACTGCTGGTAAAACCTGTTACATCTCCAAGCGAATAAGCTTGGGAATAGAGTACACGATTTAAGGTATCATTCGAAGCCCTTTTGTCATTTGGCAGCGAAGTGTAGAACTTTACTTTGTGTATTCCAATATCGGTCATATCCATTGCAGGAAAGCCCACTCTCAAAGTGTCGATTACTTTAAAGGGCTTTTGTGCCGAGGCCTGAACCGTTACTTTTACAGGATCATGTTTGTCAATTTTGAGAAAACAATCAAAGTTCTTTTTTACATCTTCTGCACCCAGATTGATAATAGAGAAAGCGAAGATGTCCTGTTTTGTAAAACTATTATCAGTGGTTTTATGTGATAAAATATCATAGGCTGTAACATCGGCCTCCAATGATTCCTGAAGTTCGATATCATCAACCATCCAATACCAGGCATACATTCCTCTCCAGCTAAAGCGAAGATAGACTGTCTTTTTTCCAGCCGCATATTTTGTAATATTTAATTCAACATTCATCGGGTTTACACATTCGCCTTCCGATTCTATACCGTTACGGACATCATATTCTTTCCATTCTTTGCCGTCGGAGCTTACCTCTACAAACAAACCGGCATCTTTCCGGATACCGCCGAAGTTATTCCACATAAAGTTCTGTTGAAATTTTAAGACAACTGAGTGCTTGTTTGAGCAATCAATAGCATCTGTCTGAACCGAAGCATCTGCCCATGCATTGTTCTTTTTCCATTTACGATATGCCTTATCTACACGAACACCGGGAGCGTATTGCAGATGGAATCCGCGACTCTTTGAAGCGATAGGTGGAGCTTGTTGTGAGTGTGCATACGACCCCGGAAAAGGTTGATCGGTAATAGTCCAATTGATGGTACTGTCGTTTTTACAAATAAGGCTCCATCCTGTTGGAAGCTTTCCACCCGAAAAGTCTTCTTTCCAGAATGTTTGTCCATAAGCAGGTTTTACGATTGTTTTCTGGGCGTGCAAAAAGCCAAACCAAACAATGAATATAAGAAGTAATAATACTCGTTTCATGAGTTTGTAGTTTTTATTTACCTTTTATACAATGGACGAGGCACATTCTATAAATCAGGAAAGTAATCAATAATTGTCTGTTTCAAAAACTGACCGGATTGTTTATTTTTATGATCTCTCAAAACAGGGAACAAGATACTAATAAAAATGCCAAAGAATAATTTTAGCATAAGAATAAGTTTTAATGGATTCATACTTTCTAAAATCAGAGTCGTTTCGTATAAATCGGTTTATATCATCCCGATAGAAACGTAATGATAAGTTAACAATCAATTCACTTGTTTTTTGATTTTCCTTAAGTTATTTTTAGATTATAAATGTTAATTAAATACAAAGTTCATTAAACTACTAACACTGAAAACTATGCCCCGGACAAAAGAAACACCTAAGAAAATTTTTGTACTCGATACGTCGGTTATTCTTTATAATCATAATGCTATTAATAGTTTCGATGATAATTATGTAGCCATTCCTATTACGGTGTTAGAGGAGCTGGATAATTTTAAAAAGGGAAACGATACAAAGAATTTTGAAGCACGCGAATTTATCCGGATTCTGGATACTTTGTCCGAACGGCATTTGATCACCGATTGGATTCCGCTACCGACTACCAAGGGTGGTAAGTTTAAGGTAATCATGAATGAGAGCGTCCCTATTGAGAAAGATGCCCGTCGTATTTTTGATGATAATAAACCCGATCACCGCATTTTAAATGCAGCCATGGTTATGGCTGCCGAGAATGTTGAAAAGAAAGTGATATTGGTTACCAAAGACATCAACCTTCGTCTTAAGGCAAAGAGTCTTAATATTCCTGCCGAAGATTTTGAGACCGGTAAGATCAAAGATCTGGAATCACTCTATGCCGGCAAATCAACCTTGGAACATCTCGATAAGATCTTAATTGACGAACTCTATCAGGAAGGCGAAATCCTTCCAGCGGATCTTGGCATTAACAATCCGATTCCTAACGAATATTATATTCTGAAAAATACCAAAACCTCTATATTGGCTTTCTTCAACCCTATTACAGGAATGGTAGAGAAGGTGGAGAAGAAACCTGCTTATCGTATTAATCCCCGTAATGCCGAACAAGTATTTGCCCTTCATGCCATCATGAATCCTCATGTTCAACTGGTGACTCTCCAGGGTATTGCCGGTACCGGTAAGACATTACTGGCGCTGGCCGGGGCGCTTGAACAGATGAAGCAGTATAAACAGATTCACATGGCACGACCTATTGTGCCGTTAAGCAATAAAGAGATAGGATTCCTTCCGGGCGATATTAAATCGAAAATTACTCCTTACATGGAGCCGCTATACGACAACCTGAAATTTATACAAAGTCAGTTTAAAAACAATGAGTCGGGAAGCCGCATCATTACAGAATCGCTTGAAAACGAAAAGATATATATCACCCCGTTAGCGTATATTCGGGGACGGAGTATCAGTAATGTTTGCTTTATTATAGATGAGGCACAAAACCTAACGCCGCATGAGGTAAAAACCATCATCACCCGGGCAGGCGAAGGCACTAAGATCATTTTTACCGGTGATATTTATCAGATTGATACTCCATATCTTGATGCGCAAAGCAATGGTTTGTCTTATCTTATCGATAAAATTAAGCACCATCCCATCTATGCCCATGTACGTCTGGAGAAAGGAGAGCGTTCCGAACTGGCGAATCTGGCTAACGATCTGTTGTGAAAAAGTGTATTATTTTTGCTCCAACAATTTTTATTTACCAATGTTAAAAGTAGGGATGTAGATATTCCCGACTAAAAGAATACGCATGAATATGAAAATAGCAATACTCGGCACGGGAGGTGTCGGAGGATATTTTGGAGGCAAGATTGCCAATGCAGGATTTGATGTTACTTTCCTGGCCCGAGGCCAACATCTGAAGGCGCTACAACAAAATGGACTGACGGTAAAAAGTATTTTGGGCGATTTCAATGTCAATCCGGTGAAAGTGACCGATAAAATAGAGACGATTGGCAAAGTTGATTTGGTCATTCTTGGTGTTAAAGCATGGCAGGTAAAGGAGATTGCCAAAGATTTGCTGCCACTACTCCATGAAGATACGGCTGTTTTGCCTTTACAAAATGGTGTGATGGCTGCTGAGGAGTTACAGGAAGTGATTGATCAGAGAAATGTAATTTGCGGTTTGTGTAGAATTTTTGCCAAGATAGAATCACCGGGTATAATTGATCATTTTGGCGTAGAGCCTTCTATTGTATTTGGTGAGCAAGATAATGTGAAGAGTGATCGTATCCTGAAAATTAAATCCCTTTTCGATCAATCAGGTATCACTTCAACGATAGCCGATGACATCGATGCCGAGTTATGGCGTAAGTTTATCGGTATCTGCGTGAGTGGCTTGATGGCCGTCACCCGCTCAAGTTATGGTATTTTACGCGAGTTACCTCAAACCCGGAAACTAATGAATGATTTGCTGGTTGAAGTTTATCAGCTATCAAGAAAGATAGGTATTAATGTCGAATCGGAATTTCCGGATAAGACGATGGACTTTATAGACACATTCCCTTCCGATTCTAATGCTTCATTGACACGCGATGTTTGGGAAGGCAAACCTTCGGAGTTAGAATACCAGAATGGGACTGTCGTAAAATTGGGTGAGAGATACGGATTTGATACCCCGATCAACCGATTTATTTATGATTGCATTTTACCAATGGAGGTTAAAGCCAGAGGGTATAAGCCATAAATCGTCATTGGTTCTCTGCTTAAGTTATAAACTGAATTTTTCAGATAACTTAAGAGGTCGTACATTTTTTAAGTTTTAGATTTAATGGAAAGAAAACCAGGCTACTCAACTTCTTTCTCTCTGTACTTATTATTATAAATGATGGGATGCATATTTTCCAGATATTTGTGGAATATTATACACCGTTTTCAAGCAGTTCGGGTGTTGTACGAATGATCTTATTTACTTTTGTTATTCCTTAAAAATGGACTTTTCATAATGGCTAACAACGTTAAGACAAAAGAGTATCTCAAGCTTTCCGTACTATACACCTTAGTTGCAGCCTTCCCAAATGTTCTTCAATTAGTTGTACAACCTCTTATCACAAAGAAAGGGTATTTGGTTGCTGCTGATATTGGACGAATAAGTTTTGTCGAAGCCATAGTTACCATTTTATTTCTAATCTGTGTTTTCAGTATGAGTGATAGTATCTCAAGGTACTACTATGATGTTCGAGAAGATAAACATAAGTATAATCAATTAGTTTCAACCATTTTTACCGGAATCTTATTACGCGGTGCGGTCTTACTTGCTTTTGTGTATATAGTATCTCCATATATAGGACTTATATTTAAACAAGAGGCATTACGTGATTTCGGATCATATGGAATTGCTGCAACAATATCAGCCATCAATAGAGCAATTGTAGTTACCGCTTTTTCATTATACCGAAATGAAAAAAATATTAAATCATTCATTGCTATAAATATAAGTTCAGGGATATTTAGAGCGCTATTTCAAGTGTTGGGTGTCTTTTTCTTTAACATGAGTTTTCTTGGTTATGTATATGGAACAGCAATTGGAAGTTCCATTATTTCTATTATCGTTATCATTTATGTATACCGCAGAAGCGGATTTCATTTTGTGAAGTCCATTAATATAGAGTTATTTCATTTTGCATGGCCTTTGTTAGAATATTCGGTTATTAATTGGGGCTTAATGTGGTTCGATCGGTTCTTTATGGAACAAGGAGATCCGAAAGAGATGGGAATATATTCAAATGCTATAATATATGCTACTGGAATACAGCTTATTGTACAGGGATTGGGAAGCGCTACTCAACCTGAATTATATCGATTTTTGGCCGAAGGAATAGACAAACGCATAGAAGAGATTAAAAAAATTTCCAACTTGTTTATTATGCAATCGCTGGTTATTATTATTGGTGCCGTTATTCCCACCATCCTATTTATATTGATATTTTATCATGGCGATTTGCGTATCTCCGCATCTATCATATCTATTGTCATTGTGCGATATATATTGCGCCAACAATATCAGATTTTTGCGTTGCCTATTATGTTTATGAAAAGGACACGGATCTTTTCTGTCGTTAATTACATTTCCTTATTTGTGAACCTGCTTTTAGATTGGTTGCTGATTCCTCCATTCGGTTATTATGGTGCAATTATTGCATTTATAGCATCAAGCACCGCTCAGGTTATCATTGTTTACTATTTTCAACAAAAAATAATTCCAATTCCATGGAATTTAAAAAAGGTAATGTATTTCCCATTTATTGTATTGCTTGTATCTGTTCTTTGTGAATTATGCAAAGTCTATTTGGCTTTACCTACAATAATAGGTGCAATTATCGTAACAGTTGTTACTTTTTTAGGAATAGCTTTTCTATATAAGAATGAATTGCAACAGATTTTAAAAAAACGTCTACAATTTGTAAATACTTTCTAAGCATTTGACCACTCAATGAGCTTTATGGGATCAGTCAGAAAAGTTGAGGCGGAAAACTATGAAATTAAAATTAAGACAAACTGCTCTCACTAATAATATCATAATATTCATGATGAGGAATGACAAAAGCACAAAATAATCCGATCAAAGAATAAATCTTTGTCTGTCTTATACCTATTTCAGTAAGGGACAGTCGAAATAGAAAGGAGAATATAAGGGGTATACGAGTCTGATATGACTGATCCATAAGGGCATATTAAAAGAAATTTAACCTATGTCTGAACTGAGTTTGATGTAGGTTTGACCGGGATACTAGATACCGGATAGACCCACATGTAATTTATGTCAAATCTTTTTTTACACACCTTCGTGTTTACTTCTTATCTTTTTTATTCTTCGGTCTTATTTAAATATTTTCTATGGGATATGCCGCTTATCAATAAACTTTTATTCTCATCCCCCCAACTTTTCAGACTGATCCGAAATTCCCCCATACTGTTGGAATGTCAGATACTAATTACATAAAGAATTTCATTAGAAAAGTAAAATGATAAAGGCAGCTTCTATCTGAAAATAGAAAGCTGCCTTTTAGTATTGGTCTTATGAGTTTTTATTTCTCAACCCGGATCGTAACTACTTCCCAAGCCGGGACTTCGATATCTCCGTTTATCTCTTTTACAGCGTCTTCGCCGGTATTGCTAACATACGTTGCTTTCACAGGTGCAGACCAGATTAGGGTCGTTTTTTCGCTCGTGTCAGATGAGTTGAAGAGTGTGATTATTGATGCTTTTCCATCTTCAGAAGGTTTCAATGCGATTACTATAATATTCTTAGAACTTACTGATAGTTTCGGTGTTGCAATCGCTCCACTTGTAGCTTTCGTTACTATCAACGGTTGCGTTAGGCCGGTAGCAAATTGTGTAGCTTCGACCGGAACCAGTTTCTTATGTGGTTTGAGGGCATAACGGAAAGTGATAAGTCCATCCTGATAAGCTCTGTAGTTCGTTTCCCAATGGTTGTTTATCGCCCATGAATAAAGCTTCTGCGTAGGCTCAATATATTTGCGCCAAACGTCAGGATTGGTTTGTCCTCCCAGCATCGTAGCAGTTATACCTCCAACCTGAATCAACGGGGCATCTAGTGTTGCCAATGTAATGCCATAGTCGTCATTCGAAACATCAGCCCAACGGCCTACTTCCAGCCAATTCTTACATGCGCTTGGTATCTGATCAGCTTCAGGTTTCATCACTGCAAATGGAATATCCAATTTTACCTCTCCATTTGATACGTTAAACGGAAATCCGAAATTCAGACTCTCTTTACCTTCTGTGTTTGCAGCAGCATAATCTCCGGGTACCTTAACAATCTCAGCTCTTGTTTTATCAACCGTATTGATCATTTCGAAATAATCGAAACCGGCAATCATTTTGATTTCGCGCGACAGTTTATTGCAGCCCGGGGCTTCCGATTCAATAAGTAGCGAAGTTACAACCGGTCCTTTTTCTTTAACTGTGATTTTCACCGGACCGTTGCGTTTTAGATCAGCCAGATTTTTTCCGTGCAGGAAGAGATAATCATTTGCATAGTTTCCAGCTGTTGAATCTACGAAGTTGTTAAGTATGCCATTCGTTCTGATGCTCGATATGGCACCACTTACAGGATCGATCTTGATATTTATCAAACCGTTATCGAGTGATGTTTCAGTGACTTTTATCTGTTCTTTCTGACTTGCTTTGCCTTTTGAAATTGTATAGCGTTTACCTCCAAATGAAGGTACGTCTTTGGCAATGAAAACAAGTTCTTTTGTAGAAAGCCGTTGTGAAGGAACCACTTTTCCGTTTTCATCTTTTACTACATCCCCCGTTGCCGAAAGTTGTTCAGGAACCGTTACCAAGTCTGTTCTCGACCATGATGTTGTGTTATATACATCGATGGCTTTGGCTTTGGCCGAAACATTGGCTTCGGGTAATGCTGTTTTTAGAAGATCATTCGATAGCTGGTTGGCAATATCAGCATACGATTTCTTGATTTCCCATTGTTCTTTGGTCTTTTGGCTTTCCGGATTTGTTACACTACAATCGGCACCCCAAGTATGTTCCGAGTAAAGAAGAACATGTTGCCAAGCTTCTTCAAATTTCTTTGCAGGATAACTGGTCGGGTTAAACATCGTCCAAAGCGTTTCGGCTTGTGTCAATCTGTCCGAAGAGTTTCTATTCATACCGGTTTCGAGTGCTGATGAGCCTGCTCCGTCTTCCCAATATCCTGTCCAGTCGCCTTTCATCACCGGTAGCTGATCGCCATACTTTTGCTCAAAAGCACTGAATGCGGTACTTGTAGATGAGATAATAAATTTAGGCCAATCATATTTGCTGTTCCAATCCTTCACAAATTCGCAAATTGCGGGATCTGGTACTGCATTATCGCCATGACCGCTCCAGCGGATATACGAAATGTCGTAAGGATAATCTTTCTTTTGTAGTTCTTGGGTGTAATAATTTACAAAATCAGGCGTAAGCGTTCCAATAATATGCGACATAGCATAACCTTTTAGTGGAATCCAGACCAACACTTTTTCTTTGCCGGAAGGCGATGCCCAGTAGAACGGTTTGTTTTCCCATTTCACCAGAATATCACCGATCCGATCAAAGAAGTTAGGAGCCGTCGAGAAATATTTAATACCGGCTTGTGCCATTGCGGGTACTGTTCCCCATGTGTTGCCGGGAATATCACTCATCATGGCAGCATCAATCGGGATATTGGTTTCTTTCGATAATTCTGTTGAAAATTTAAATAAATTTAAAAGTTCCTCAGGACGACAAAGCCCGGTTAATGTATTCAGATACATTCCGTTCAGCGATACAGATCCGTCTTTTACTGCATCGAAAAAGTCTTTACGTTGTTGATCGTTCATCCTTTTCAAATAAAGATCGGCAGCCCATGCCACTTCCACATTCCAGATAAAACGAGAGCCTTCGGGATAATCTTTTGTCTTTCGGGCATATTCGATACCCTGTAATAGATTATTGACCTGTTTCTTCTCAATATTGGTTTGTATCTCGGTGTAACCTATGTCGGTATGCGAATGTGGTAAAATGTAAACAGTCATCTTTTTTACCGGATTCAAAACAAATGGAAGTGTTTGACTCTTGCCATTCACTGTAACAGTGATTTCTTTTTTCTCAGGTGCGGTTACACTTGGAAAAGGAATATAGAAATAGTTGATGCCGAAGTTCAGTTTTCCACTTTTAACGGTTTTTCCTTCACTTACGATGGTGAAATCTACCGGTGTTGAAAAATGGTCGATACCTACTTTGAGCTCTTGAGTCTGTTGGCCATTGATTGACTTAGTAAGTGCTTCCAACGGTACAAGTGTGATTTTTTGGCTGTACCCATAGCGGAAAGTCATATACCAATCATTACTTTTAACGTCATCAGCGGTAATCCGTATTTTTACTTTTCCATCTGCATTGAGTAGCTTACGGGGTATCTGCAAAAACATATTTCCGAATTGGTCATTACTACCATCGGTCTTTACAGATTTAAATTGCAACTCACTGTTATCTTCTCCATTAAGACTCCAGTCACCAGACATTCCTCCGGCGGGTTCCGTAACACTGAGAAGTTCCTTGTCATTTACAAACAAATGGAACGTATGATCTACTGTTGCACTTCCCGATGCAAAACCAGCAAGCCATGCAAATATTACATTTCCTGATCCTGCGGGAGCAGCTTCAGTTTCCCATTCAATCATTTGTTCTTTGTTGGTACAGCGAACGATAAGGGCGGAATTTGCTTCAGGATGCCATGAGTGGAAGTTTATTTTTTCGCCTGCCACGTCTTTCGCATAACCATTAACAATAACTGTCTGCTGTGTCTCATTTTTAGGAGTTACAGCTGCACTCTTCTTCCGTTGGGCGGTTGCCTGCCCTGATAGCATCAGCACGGTAACGATGAATGTTCCGGCTAACTTCATTAAACGTCGTAAGTTCATAACAGAGGTTTTAAGGTAAATAGATAGAATGATTGTGAATTATTTATTTTGTGATCGGATTTCAGTTTAAATAACAGTTGGTTTGACAAATGACTTTACTACCCGGGCTGTTGATGAACCCAGATTCGTTAGTTTAAATCGCTTTGCAGCTGCCGGTACTACAAAAGTTTCCGCATAATTAAAAACTTGCTTCATCCCGTTTTCCGTTTCGAGCAGCACCTGTTCTCCTTCTACCAACATCATGATTTGGCATGAATTATTCGTGTTTATATTTACCGATGTTTTAAAATCGTATCGGTGTACGTCATAGAAATGGTTGGCATGGGTGGGTTGATGAATCAGTTTCCAGTCTTCACCCTCTTCCAATATCACCGGTTTAGAGATGAACTCTTGTTTTACACGTTCACCTTTTCTGGTGAAGTCGAGATTTTCGAAGGCCCGTTTGATATTTAGAACACGAGGTTTCCCATCCAGATCGAGTCGGAGCCAATCATACATTTTAAAAGTAAAAATATATGGGGTATTGCTAATTTCGAGGACCATTGTGTTTTTTCCTGAGCCATGTATCGTCCCTCCTGGAATCAGAAAGAGATCGAATTTTGAAGCAGGATGTGTCTGGACATATTTTTCTATCTTTACCGGTGTGGTGTTTTTTGCACTTTCCTCCAGTATTTCCCTGAATTCATCAGGATAGATGGATTCCTGAAATCCAAGATAGACTTTAGCGTCGTCTTTGGCGTCAAGGATGTAATAGGTTTCGTCTTGTGTAAAAGTCTCGCCGAACTCCCGTTTGATATAATCAGTTGAGGGATGGCATTGTACAGAAAGGTTACCTCCATCAAAGGTGTCGAGGAAGTCGAATCGTATCGGAAATTCAAAACCAAACCTTTCTGCAGCCGCACCGATCACGGCTTTGTTATCTTGAAACATCAGAAAGTCGAATGAAGCTTCCAACACCTGATTCTTATAGGTGAAGAGCAATCCGTTTTCGGGAACAATCAGCTCGAATGACCATGCGTAGTTAGGAACATTTTTAGGTAGTGCATTGATATGCTTTTTCATCCATTGTCCGCCCCACGATCCCGGTTCAAACCAAGGACGAACTCTGAAGAAGTTGCGAGCCATTGTTTCGAGCGATGCTCTGAAGTGATCGCCTGTCATCATGGTTGGTTCGTCTGGACGCTGTCCGTCAACGATGAGATTTATCTTGGGTAGTAGCTTTTGCTTGTGGTTATTTAGTACAATCCAGTCGACAAAATAAAAACGCTTGTACATCTCCTTGTTCGATCCTGACAACGTAGAGCCGAAATTTAGTGCGCTACCAGCTCTCATTCTGAACTGGAGCTCATTTTTGGGTAGGTCGATATAGACCGTATAAGCGTCAGGAGCCGCTAATGCAGCTCCGCAACCGATAATGATGGTTAAAGTTTCGGGATCGGAACTCGGTTTCAATGATCTCGGGAAAGATGGATCAAAAAAGTCGGCTAATGCCAGCGTACAACGGGTTCCAAAAAGCGGGTCATTACCTCCGAGGAAGGGTTCGATCAACTCATCAATTTCTGTAGAAGGTCTCAGTGCCTCTGCTGTATGATACCAGACAACCTTCTTTCCGGTAGATACGATTCTCTTTTCTATTTCATGTGCTACTTCGTTAAAAAATACACCCACGTAGCCGTCGATGGCAACAATAGGGTGCTGCATGACGATTTGAGCAAGTGCGTCATATCCGGTTCTGATTTCTCCTGCTGCCGGAAAAGTTGGATAGATATTATATTCTTTTTCAGCAGCAGGAGTTAAAGCAGAAGGCATTAAATATTGTTCTGTTTTCCTCCACGTATTAGCACCTTCATTATTTGTTACGAAGGTTGATTTCTTCGGTTTCATTAAGTTTGTTTAAATGTATGAACAAATAGGTATTTAAAAAAAGCTAAGGGCGAACCCTTAGCGATGAATGTCGATCAGGTATGTAAATTTGTCGGCACGATAATAACAGATGTTGTATTCGATAATGCGTTCGCCCGGATCGAAAACCTTGCGTACACGTTTTAAAATGGGGTCTCCTTTTTTTATCTCAAGTCTGATCGCGATATCTTTTGGAGCTGCTTGTGCGCTGATCTCCTCGCACGAAATAGCAGGGATGGTAGCATAGTCGTGTTCAAGCATCTCATTGAGCGGACGGGTAAAATCTTCTTTTCCGGTTAATCCGATCCGGGGATGGAAGTAGGATATAAACTGAACCATCGGGCCGTCTTTTAACCCGCGCAACCGTTCCAATTTCACAATAGACGTTCCGATTTTCACTGAGAAGATGCTTGCAATCTGTTCATCAGCAGCCACTTTATTCACCTGAATGTGGTAATTAAGGAAGGGAATTCCTTTTTCATTCATCTCTTGTGTAAAACTGGGCCAGTCTGTCAAACGTGTATGCACACTTCGGGAAGCAACCTTGGTGCCGATTCCTTTTTTTCTAACCAGCAATCCTTCAAACATCAGCTTGTGCATAGCCTGACGGAGTGTATTTCTGGAAATACCTAACGTCTTGGCCAAATCTATTTCATTAGGAAGCAACTTCCCTTCTGCATATTCTTCTTCAACAATCATATCTCTAAGCAATTGCTCAACTTGAGCATGCAATGGTAAAGGACTATTATGGTCAATGGAAAAATCCATATTTTTAAATATTGGTGATAGTTTGTATGAACAAGTGAACAAATATACGAACAAGTTCTGCGATTTTGTTGCGGACCCAATAATTTTTTCGATAATAATTGAATTATCTTCATGAAAAGTGTCGGTTGACCAAATCAATCCACGCCAGAAGAATTATGGTGATTGCGATGATCTTTGTTACCGGGTTATGAATAACGCAATAATATTATCAATTCCATGATTTTTAAGACAGATTCGGGAATAGATTAAAAAAGCGAAACCATCTTTTGTTGTTAAAAAATAATTTACATTTGCAACATCACTGTTAGGGGTGCTCGAACTATTCGGGCTGAGATGATACCCTGGAACCTGAGATGTGTAATAACAGCGTAGGGAAACGGTTTTTATGTTTCGAAATAAATTTAACTATTTCAAATACAAGCCGCTTCGTTTGCTACGAAACGGTTTTTTTATTTTATGTTTGTCAGAAACAAGATTCCCCTAAATTGTTGGAAATTGTTCTTTTTTAAACTTTAGCAACTATGATTACAAAGGAATCATTGAATAATGATTTAAAGCTGGTGCGGGCACAATCACCCCTCGTACACAACATTACTAATTACGTTGTAATGAATAATACCGCCAATGCGCTACTTGCTGTTGGAGCTTCGCCTGTGATGGCCCACTCGGTTGATGAGGTGGAGGATATGATAAAAATAGCCTCATCGTTGGTTATCAATATAGGTACGTTGAGTAAAGAGTGGGTGACAGCCATGCTTCTGGCGGGTAAAGCCGCCAATAAAAAGGGTATCCCAGTAATTCTTGACCCTGTAGGGGCAGGTGCAACGCCTTACAGAACCAAAACCTGCATCACAATCATCAAAGATTGTCGTCCTACTGTCATTCGTGGAAATGCTTCCGAAATCATTGCGTTGGTTAACGGAAACAGCAAAACTAAAGGTGTTGATAGTGTTGCCTCAACTGATTCGGCCATTGCTCCCGCTATGCTCCTTTCCAAAGAGACCGGGGCTGTTGTTGTAATCAGCGGTCCGGTTGATTATATCACCGATGGTAGTCGTGTGGCGGAGATTAAAAACGGTTCGCCGATGATGACGAAGGTCACAGGCTTGGGATGTACTGCTTCTGCCATGGTAGGCGCTTTTGCAGCTATTAATCCCGATCCTTTTATTGCTGCAGCTCATGCGATGGCAGTGATGGGAATTGCCGGTGAAATTGCCGCCGAAACTGCAAAAGGACCGGGTTCCATGCAGCTTCAGTTCCTTGATGAATTATATAAGCTCTCTGAAGTAGAGATTTCAACATACTTTAACGGTTAATCATGAAAGATTTTGATCTGAGTCTGTATCTGGTAACCGATGATGCTTTGTCGAAAGACAGACCGGTAGAGTGGATTGTAGAACAGGCTGTATTGGGTGGCGTTACCATGGTGCAATTAAGAGAGAAAAACAGCTCTACCCTCGATTTTATTACGAAGGCGATTGTACTGAAAAAACTATTGACTCCTTATGGAATTCCGTTGATTATCAATGATCGACTCGATATTGCGTTAGCTGCCGATGCTGATGGACTGCATATAGGACAAAGCGATATGCCCTATCCGATAGCTCGTAACATCATGGGTTATGATAAAATTATCGGGCTTTCGGTTGAGACGATAGCGCAAGCTGAAGAGGCTAATTTTTTGGATGTTGACTATATCGGGCTATCTCCTGTTTTTTCTACAAACACCAAGGCGGATATCAATATTCCGTTAGGATTGGAGGGAATAGTTAAAATCTCCTCTTTTTCGTGTCATCCAATGGTTGCGATTGGAGGTGTCAATGCGGACAATATTCCTGATATTTTAAAAGCTGGCGCCCATGGGGTAGCAGTAGTTTCGGCTATTGTCTCGGCTGATGATGTGAAGGAGGCAGCCAGCCGGTTAAAAAAGGTGATACAATGCTGTTAAATTGAAATTTATTTTTATTTCAAAAAATTAATGAGTCCACTTCGAAAAGTTAATTTTACTAAATTATCATTTTGTAATTCGATGTTATTCAACAATAATGTTTAGTGAAAATATTACACGAAAGGGTTTTCGGAGTGGACTCATTAATGAAACGAGGTTTTGTTTTAAAAGATTGCGGGTGTGATTTCTTTAAAAAAATAAATATGCGCTGGACACAACAAATTTGGCAGTCATCTGATTGGTTATACCAACAGATTATTGACCATCCCTTTATCCATCAACTGATGGACGGTACGCTGGAGATTGAAAAGTTTTCCTTTTATATTCAACAAGATGCGCTTTATCTTTCCGAATATCGAAAATCCCTGGCTCTCATTGCCTCACGATTGAAGAATACTGACGACTCAATGGCCTTTTTAGGGTTTGCATGCGACACGGTATTGGTTGAAAATGCGGTACACGAGTTATTCATTAAGAAGTTTGCAGTTGGAACTCCGATTTCCACCTCTCCAACCTGCATGCTTTACGCTCATTTTCTGCTGGCACAGACTAATTTTAAATCAGTGGAAGTGGCTGTGGCAAGCGTGCTTCCCTGCTTCAGGGTCTACAAGGAGGTGGGCGATTATATTCTGGCCAATCAGCCTAAAACCGAGAACAGGTATCAGCAATGGATCGAAACGTATGCAGGGGAGGATTTTGTGGCAGCTGTGAAATTGGCAGAGAATATTACCGATCGACTAGCCGAAAATGCCACATCCGAATGCAGATCCGAGATGGCACAAGCCTATCAAACCGCATTTAAAATGGAATGGATGTTTTGGGATAGCGCCTGGAGATTAGAGCGATGGCCTTTGTGATTTTAGGATAATAATCTTTAAAATGATACTACAATGAGTAAACAATACAAGCAAGTACTGACCATTGCGGGGAGCGATTCGGGCGGTGGGGCAGGTATACAGGCCGATCTGAAGACTATATCGGCTTGCGGATGCTTTGGAATGTCGGCCATAACAGCGATAACAGTACAAAATACTGTGGGAGTTAGCAATGTACATGCCGTTCCGGCAAATATCATTTCCGCGCAAATTGAAGCCGTATTGGATGATTTAGGTGCGGATGCTATTAAAATTGGGATGCTGCACTCATCGGAAGTGATCTTGGCTGTCAAAAAGAGCCTCGAAAAATATTCCATCAAAAATATTGTGCTTGATCCGGTGATGGTGTCCACCTCCGGGCATAAACTACTGCAGGATGAAGCCATCGAGACACTCATACATCAATTGATCCCTGTTGCCAGAGTCATCACTCCCAATATCCCCGAAGCCGAGATATTGCTTGGAAAGAAGATTACCGGTCAGCACGAATTACCGGCATTTGCAAAGGCATTATCAATAAGTGGTACCGTTTCCGTATTATTGAAGGCCGGTCATCTGGTTGATGATGAGCTGGTTGATGTCTTTTATAATGCCGAGACTGATCATATTATGGAGCTGAAATCCAAACGGTTGTATACTCCAAATACGCATGGAACCGGCTGCACACTTTCATCGGCAGTTGCTTCTTTTTTGGCTTCGGGATATGACTTGACCGAGGCGGTGATTCAGGCAAAAGAATATCTCAACAATGCGATAATTGCCGGAGCTGACTATTCCATTGGTAAAGGGCATGGTCCTGTACACCATTTTCATGCCTTTTGGAAATAGAAGAATTATCGAGAAATGGACTTAAATATAGCATAGAGACTATAGGTTATCAGTAGGTGAAGTATATAGTTCGTGGTCCGTTCTAAATAATAAAGAACTCGTATAATAATTATTTTTTTACTTGCATAAATATAATACTTGATCTTTTATTCTTTTATTTTTGCTATTGTTATTATTCATCTGGAGTCTTACTAAACTAATACTAATTGTATCTATGAAAATAAATGTTACTCTTTATCGGTTATTCCCAGTACCTTTCTCCTCCATTTCTTTTTTAGTTATAAAACGAACTATCATGAATACCTAAGAATATCTGGGCCGTTGCATTCAAGGAGTGAAATCTGAAAGAAGATTAGATAAAAGTGATATATTTACACTATAAATCATTCAGCTTTAAATAATTCCGCTTCTTATTCAGTGCGTGTATAAGCGAAATTATTATATAGTTTGAAATATGCGAACTACTATTCCTAGAATAATATAATGAGAAAAATAGTTTATTTAGTTCTGTTAATTGGAATTTGGTCTGGCGTGGTTGCCCAAGATAAAAGTATTAGATTGGTTGATAAGACTATGCGAAAGATTCCGGAATCATCAACTCATTCGGTACAGGGGCTTGCTGATTATATTAACACAAAGTTTTCGACCCAAAGTAATAAGTCGCGGGCAATATTTATATGGGTCGTAAAAAATATTGCATATGATTTGGATAGTATGTTTGTGAATAGGACTTATCAAACGCTAACAGAAGTTACTGACAGAACACTGAGAACCAAAAAAGGAATTTGTTTTGACTTTGCTGTAATATTCAATGAAATTGCTCATAAGGTTGGGCTTAAATCATATGTGATCTTAGGGTATACTAAACAAAACGAGATTGCTGACATTCTTCCTCATGCGTGGTGTACGGCATTTATTGATTCGAAATGGTTTATATTCGATCCGACATGGGGTTCTGGGTGTATTCGATATCCATGGTATATCAAGCAGATTAACAACTTTTACTACAAAACAAAGCCTGAAAAGGTCATTGATTCTCATATGCCGTTTGATCCATTATGGCAATTGTCATATTATCCGATTACTAATCTGGAGTTTTGTGAAGGTAAGACACAGTTGAATAATAAAAGGCCATTTTTCAACTTCGTAGATTCACTGTCGGTTTATGAAAAGCAATCAAATATAGAACAACTGATTGCTTCAAATCGCCGGATTGAGAAGAGTGAACTTGTGAATTCATTGATTTCCGCGCATCTGGAACACAATAGGAAAGAGATAGCGTATTATAAAAACAAAGATTTTGAGGATCGATATGATTCGGCGGTCGATTCATTTAATAAGGGTTCTAAAATGCTTAATCAATTTAGTGAGTTTTTTAATAAAAGGCACATACTTGTAATGAAAGATGCTGACGTTCAGCAGATGATTGTTACGACTGAGATTCATCTAAACAGTGCCCGGAAAGAATTAGTAACTATTAAACCACCGGATGAAAATGCTGCTTTACTTGTTAGAAAACTTAACAAAAAACTTGATCAGATTTCCGTATCACTGAATGAGAATAAAGTGTTTTTGAGGAAATACCTTAGCACCAGCCAACAGTCAAGAATATATTTGTTTTATATTTGGGGAAATCAGTAAGCTAGAAATGCAAATTTAGTTATCTATTTGATTTTGAATCAGGATATCATGATAAAAAAATCTTATTTCATGCAAAGTTCCGGCTAATTCTATTTGAGAGCACAACATTATGATTAGGCAGATAAAATAACAAAATTTTATGCTTCTTTTTTCTTTGAAATTTCAATTTTCGAAAAAAATATTCGTATATTAGTTAACTATTTCTGAGGTCGTTGAATTTCAACAATTGATCTTATCCGGACGATGGATTTACTGTAAATAGTAGTGATAATCTGACTTTAACGAGTGCCATTATCTTCATCTTCCAGCATATTTACTCACTCAGGGATATGGTTAAACTTCCCCGTTTTATGACGATATATTGATAAAGCAACTTTATTGAAAGCCCAAGCTTATTGACAAAAGTAATTTTACCGGCTCTATTATACTAAAGTTGAATTTTGATTAAAAAAAATAAAAAAACCGATTTGCTCTAATATATCATCCTTATATAAAACCAAAGGATGATAACATTCTTAAAAGAGACTATGATCGTTATTTAGGGTCTCTGGTTATCATACACTAATTTGCCAATCTTTAAAAAGCTAAAAACAATGAGTACAGGAAAAGTGATTTTAGGAGTCCTTGCTGGTGTTGCCGCTGGCGCAGTAATTGGTGTTTTATTTGCACCTGATAAAGGGTATGAAACACGTGGTAAAATTTCAAAAAAAGGTAAGGAGTTAAAAGATGAACTAAAAGAAAAAATCGAGGATGTGATAGATCACATCACGAAAAAGTGTGACTGCGCTAAAGATGCTGGGGTTGAGGAAGCAAAGGAATAATAGGATTAGTGAATGATCCTTAAAATAAGACAATTTAATTTGATGAGGCTGTCTCAAAAGCTGTTCGTTTGCCTTTACAAATGATGTAAATTGTTGAACAGTATGTGTCTGCAATAAATAAGCAAGGTTAGCTTAAGTTCTTTTGTTGAAGAGGAACGGATCTTTTGAGACAACCTTTTTTTTCAGAAACCAATATCACTTAGTTTAAAAAGTAATGAAAATGGAAGCCAACGACATCATGCTAGAATCACTTTATGAGAAAACAGAACAATTCAGTAAGACGAGTCTGGAGTTAATAAAACTAAAGACAGTTGATAAATCGGCCGATGTAATCTCTTCCTTAGCATGGAAATTGATTGTTACTTTGTTGATTATTTTTCTCGTGGTGAATTTGAATATTGGCATTGCACTTTGGGTTGGAGATCTATTACATAAAACCTATATGGGCTTTATTATTCTTGCTGCTTTTTATTCACTATGTGGCATTATTTTTTATCTGTTTAGAAATAACTGGGTGAAGAAACCCCTTCGGAATTCTGTAATTGAACAGTTTGTAACGGTTGAAAAGAAATATCAACGGCAGGAGGTCTCTGAGGTTTTGACCGAGTTGATTGTTGAGTTGGAGAGAAAACAAGCGAAGGAAGGTGAACAGTTAAAATATGAATTTAACAGCGCCTACGATAGTTTGAAACCGGCTAATATTTTAAAAAATGCGCTGAAGGAGGTTACTGCCTCGAAAGAGATCAGAAATAATATATTAATGGCAGCGATGAGCATGGCTACCGGTTATGTGTCTTCTTGGATTTTAAAGGGCCCCAATTTCAAGGCCTTCCGTAAAATATCTACCTTGCTGATGAGATATGGCGTGAGTCATATTATGTGTCACCCCGACGTCATAAAGTCTATTATTGGTAATATGATTCAGGGATTGTTCCGGAAGAAGAGAAAAACAGCTGAAGAATAGTAATCCGAAATCCGTTTTAGAAAGCTTTATACTGTTAATCGTAAGTTCATTGAAATCAATCGCTACAAATGAAGAGATTAATAATAGTGTTTCTAATGCAAATCTGGGATAATCGAATTCTATCTTTTGTTTCTTTGGCAGGAGACAAGCCAAAGCTATTTTCTATGGTTGAATTTATCGGAGCTACCAACGCTGAAATAGCTTAGACTAATTTGACAAGATTAACAACTATAGTACATAAAAGAATGGTTTACTTTAGTTTATAATCCTATGACCAGCTTAATCTTCTTGGAACGGTTGAGTTTGTCGATTAATTTTCCGACACTATATCCAACAACTGCTCCTACGAATACATCGGTTGCCCAATGTTCGTTTGCCGTTATACGTGAAATGCCTACTAATGATGCCATGGTGTAGGCTACGGGCGAAACCCATTTGTGTTCTGAGTAATTTGAAGAAATGGTGGTCGCTAAGGCAAAGGCGGTGGCTGTATGCGATGAGAAGAAGGATACGTTTTTTAGATCGGCTCGCGGGCCGTCCCATTTATTCTTGAGTGTAGGTGTGTCGTCGTTTGGACGATGACGGTGTGTAACGACCTTGGCATACGTTACTAACGCGTTGGAGATGATGACTGCTTTCCCGGCTGCTATAGCAAAACCGCTTAATTGTTCATCATGTGAAAAAGAGCCGATACCATAAACACCGAGTAATGCAGGGACGACATAAAAAACATTTCCAAAGGGCTGAAAGGTATTGCTGAAACCTTTTATGAAAGGCGTATTATTGCGGTTGACTACCTCGTTTATAGGAACATCTAACTGATGTAATGCTATGGCTCCTCCACTAATTGCAATAACTTTTAACCAATCGTTTCGTTTCCACCGTAAGGGGGAGGTTATTACACGACCACCATCCCGATATCCGGACCAAACCGCTTTCAGGGTCAGATGCGTGTATTGATATACGCCCAAAGAGTCTTTTAGGGAAGATTGACTGATATTATAGAAAATGTTAACACCGGATGATTGTCCGACTGAGTCTGCTTTTTTAATCGGATTCGAAGGTAGGGGAGTGGTAGAAGCAGTTTTCAGACCTTCCTGTAGATTGAGAACTGTAAAATTGATATTTTGACTTTTGGCTGAAGAAAAAGTTGAGAAAATCAACAGCAGGGATGCAATAATAGCGAATGAATATGTTTTCAAGTTATTTATTTTCGTAATGTTATTGTTTCTCTTCTTTTTTAGCTTGATCCCAAAATGCCTCCATCTGGTCAAGTGTCATTTCATGAATGGCTTTACCTGTCTCTTTCCCTTTATCTTCAATGAATTGAAAACGACGTATAAATTTTTTATTGCAATGTTCGAGTGCATCTTCGGGATTGACACCAATGAAACGGGCATAGTTTACCAGTGCAAAAAGATAATCGCCAAACTCTTCTTCCAACCTTTCGGGGCTATTGCCTAAGGCTATCTCTTCAAGCATTTCCTGTTGTTCTTCCTGTACTTTGGCCCAAACTTGTCCAGTCTCTTCCCAGTCAAAACCGACTCCTCTGGCTTTTTCTTGAATGCGATAGGCTTTTACCATAGCGGGTAATGATTTAGGAACACCCGAGAGTACAGAGGTTCTACCTTCGCCCATTTTAATTTTTTCCCAATTCTGACTCACTGTTTCTGCATCATCGGCTTTCACATCGCCATAGATATGTGGATGACGGCGGATCAATTTTTCATTGATACTTTCAATAATATCCTGAATGTTGAATGCATTAAGTTCTGACCCGACTTTTGCATAAAAAACAATATGCATCAGTAAATCGCCCAACTCCTTTTTTATCTCATCCAGATCTTTTTCTATGATGGCATCAGACAGTTCATACGTTTCTTCGATGGTTAGATACCTCAATGTGTCGAGTGTTTGTTTTTTGTCCCAAGGACATTTTTCCCTGAGTTCGTCCATTATATTGAGTAGTTTTTGAAATGCGGCAAGGCGTGGATCCATAATTGATATTTTGTGCAAAAGTACGTTTTTACACTATACTTCTGTTTTGAGAAAGTTAGAATGTTATATGCTTTAACAAATCAATCGTACCTTTGTAAGACACAAATGAAAAAAAATCTTTGAATACACATAAATCTTCCTCTTCATTGATCAACGTTGGTAAACTAAAAGGATCATTATTTGTTTTAGCCGGGGCTTCGAGTTATGGATTGCTCACGCCAATGGCTAAGTTGGCATATAAAGCAGGACTGAGTGCTGCGGTTGTGAGTATCGGTCAGGTTTTATTCGGATCCATAATGGTTGGAATATTACTTATAATTCAGTATTTCACTGGGACTAAAACCGGAAAATATATTGATCCTACCCGACGGAAAAAATTACTATTGGTAGGTGCCGGTACTTTTTTGGGCCTCACTACTGTATTTATCTACAAAGCGCTTGAGCTTCTGCCGGCTTCTATCGGAATTGTTCTTCTTTTTCAATTTACCTGGATGGGAGTAGTAGTGGAGGTTATACAAAGCAAGAAAAGACCGGGTAACGAAAAATTGCTTTCATTATTGATTTTGCTTATCGGGACACTTTTTGCCTCGGGCGCATTAGAAACAAAGGAGGCGAAGTTAAATACGGTAGGAATTGTCTGGGCATTACTCTCAGCCGTATCGTATACTATGGTGATTTATGTAAGTGGAAATACTGTAAATGAAGCTCCTCCTCTTAAACGAACTTTCTATATGTCGATTGGAGCCTTGATTGTTACGTTGCTTTGTTTTAATCCCGGAACATTTGTTTCATCAATATCACACTGGGAGATAGTTAAATGGGCACTGATGCTTGGATTTGTAGGAGCTGTGCTTGCACCGGTTTTACTGAATGTCGGACTTCCTGCCGTTGGCGTGGCTTTGGGAACGATTTTCAGTGCTGCAGAATTACCAACTGTAGTTGTTGTATCGGTGTTGATGTTGGGCGAGCACGTAACTCCTCTTCAGTGGATCGGCGTTGGCGGGATTCTACTTGCGGTTGCATTACCTTATATTATTACTGCAAAGCAACATAGAAAGAAATGAGATGTTTTGCAACGGTTGGGTATTAAAATAACGATAGTATTGACATTAAAAAAAGAGGTTACCCGATTAATTTTTTTGGACAACCTCTTTTTGAATTATATGAATGATGCTTTTTAGTAAGATCTGGCAAAGACAACCCGTTGAGTTGAAGGCTTCCCGGAGTAGATGCATTTTCCTGCTTCGAGCGGATTATTCAATGGAATGCAACGGATAGTCGCTTTGGTTTCATCTTTTATCTTTTGCTCAGTTTCGGGAGTGCCATCCCAATGGGCAAGAATGAATCCGCCCGTGGTATCAAGAAGTTTGTTAAACTCTTCCCATGTATCGGCTTTACGCGTATTTTCATCGCGGAAAGCAAGCGCTTTCTGGAATAGATGATCTTGAATACTTACGAGAAGATGTTCAATTTTATTTTCAATGTCGACAATTTGATACGATGATTTTTCAAGAGTATCACGACGAGCTACTTCAACAGTCCCATTTTCGATATCGCGAGGACCTATTGCAATACGTACGGGTACTCCTTTGAATTCATATTCATTAAATTTCCAACCTGGTTTTTGGGTCTCACGGTCGTCATATTTAACGCTGATTCCCTTTGACAGAAGACTATCTTTGATTTTATTTGCGGTCAGTGAAATTTCTCTGAGTTGTTCGGCATTTTTATAAATTGGAATAATAACTACCTGAGTAGGCGCTAACTTTGGTGGCAATACCAATCCGTGATCGTCAGAGTGCGACATAATCAACGCTCCCATCAAACGGGTAGATACCCCCCAAGAGGTTGCCCAAACATATTCCAGTTTATTTTCTTTACTGAGGAATTTAACATCGAAAGCCTTTGCGAAGTTTTCTCCCAGGAAGTGTGAGGTGCCGGCTTGAAGTGCTTTTCCATCTTGCATTAATGCCTCGATGCAGTAAGTTTCTATAGCTCCTGCAAAACGTTCGTTGGGCGATTTAACACCTCTTAAAACAGGTACTGCCATATAGTTTTCAGCAAAATCAGCATAAACGACAAGCATTTTTTCAGCTTCGGCGATAGCCTCTTCACGTGTTGCATGAGCAGTATGTCCTTCTTGCCATAAAAATTCGGTAGTACGTAAAAATAATCTGGTTCGCATCTCCCAACGCACTACATTTGCCCATTGGTTTATCAGCAATGGTAAATCGCGGTATGATTTAATCCAGTTGCGGTAGGTGTCCCAGATGATGGTTTCGGATGTGGGTCGTACAATAAGCTCTTCATCCAGTTTGGCGTCTTCATCAACAATGATACCTTTGCCGTCAGGAGAATTTTTTAATCTGTAGTGAGTTACTACTGCACATTCTTTTGCGAAGCCTTTTACATGATCGGCTTCTTTGCTGAAGAATGATTTGGGAATGAATAAAGGGAAATAAGCGTTTACATGACCAGTGTCTTTAAACATTTTGTCGAGTATAGCTTGCATTTTTTCCCAGATGGCATAACCTGAAGGTTTAATAACCATGCACCCTCTTACTGCAGAATTCTCTGCAAGGTCTGCCTTGATCACAAGATCATTATACCATTGTGAATAATTTTCTGCTCGTGTAGGAAAATCTTTAGCCATTTGTTTTCTTCTGGTACAAAATTTGTAATAAATTTATAAAATAATTACCGTTGCAAAGTTACAAAATAATGAAGATTAAGCCCCGGCAGTTGAAATATATCTTAAGAATTGGAGGAAAATGTCATGAAAAAATTTTTATCAGCAGTGGTTGTGGTACTTGGAGCCCTTACTGCTTGTACAGTCCAGAATCAAGGCCTTAGCTATGATGAGGTTTATTATAACCCCAATGATAAGGCTGTTGTTGCTGCGCAGATGGATAAGGCCGTTCTTCATAGAACAACCTCCAAGGTTGTAATAAAGGCTGATTCATCTTCTTTTACCAATAATGGGGATGCTTTAAATGATAATCGCGATTTTATTAAAGCGCAACAAGCTTATAGTCAAAATAACAAATCAAGTGTCGTTGACACCAATGCTAACTATGATTCTGGAAGTTTTACTTATGACGACTATTATGATTATGGTTATGCTTCAAGGATAAGACGATTCCATGGTGGTTATTTTGATGATTATTACCATGACTATTATACCAATCGTTATTGGTATGATATGAATCCCGGCTATTGGGGGTCGAGTATCTATGCCTCTTATGGGTTCAGCCCATACTTCTCTTTCTATGGTGGAAGTCCGTGGTTTGGCTTTGGATTTGGTTATTCTCCATTTAATAGCTTCTACGATCCATTCTACTCTCCATATTATAACTGGTATTCACCGTTCTATTATGGATATGGTTTTGGATATAATAACTACTATGACAGATATTATGGTGGTTATGCCTATGGTTACGGATACTACAATGACCATGATTTTAATTCAATGTATTATGGCCCTCGCCGTGGTGGTGCTTCTAATGGTCCTACTCCAAACGAAAGGACTGCTTACGGTCAGAAATACGGAGTTAGTACAAATGGTGGAGGTCTATCAAATAGCGTAAATGTTCCAAGAAATGGTCGTGAGATCAGTAGTAATAACGGATCATCTGTTATTTCGGGTGGTCGCGATGCTTCTTTTGATGCTGCAACAATGCCGGCAGGACAAAATATGCGTGAAAAGGGAGGAAGCAGTAATCTGTTTAGTCCCTCAAGTGTAAATAATAATAGTGGAAAAGCTGTTCAGACTGTGAATGCTCCGCGTAATGCCAATAACGGTAGTAGAGAATACTACAACAGCGGAACTCAATCTCAGAATACCTATTCTCGTCCGGTTAGTAATACACAACGTGTTGCTGTTGATCAAAGTTCTACAGCCAATCCTCGCGAACAGATGAGTAGAAATGATGTAAACAGAATTGTTACTGATCGTACGAAAGATCAACCTGTTGACACACGTTCTTTCCAACAACAACAGGAAAGATACTTTAAGGATAGATCAACAACTGCAGGAAGTAGTACCCGTGAAGCCAATGCGTCAACGAGATATTACAAACCTACTCAAGAAACAAGCCGTACACAGACTTACAATAGCCCTGCATACTCTCGTCCACGTTCAGGTAATGAATATACCAGTCCAAGTTACAGAAGTCCTGCTGCTACAATGCAAAGGTCGGTCTCAAATCCACAAAGATATGCTCCGCAGAGGCAGCAGAGTGTAGCTCCTGTTTCGTCAGGCAGCAGACGTGAAGTATCTAATTACAGCTCGCCTGCAGCAAGCTATTCTCGTCCTTCGTATAGCTCGCCAAGTTCGTACAGTGCTCCTTCTTATTCTGCTCCATCATCAAGTAGTAGTGTTCGTGAATCTAGTTCGAGCTCAGGTTCATCAGGCGGTTCACATAATGGCCCACGCAGGTAATTAAATAATACATTTTAAATTATACGACTATGAAAAAACTTGTAATTTCACTTATAACTATCCTTGCTGCATCAACTACATTGATGGCTCAAAATGAAGTTGATGCGCTCAGATTCAGTCGACTGATGTATGGTGGATCGGCTCGTTATATGAGCTTAGGAGGCGCTTATGGCGCTGTTGGCGCTGACTTCTCTGCACTTAGCACCAACCCGGCTGGGATGGGAATGTACAAACGTTCCGAGATATCTTTTACGCCTACGGTTACATCTAATAAAGCTTCATCTACTTATAACGGTTATCTGAATGAAGATACGAAATATGGATTCAATATTGGAAGTGCCGGTGCAGTCTTTGTTTTTGAAAACCCTGATAGCAGAACCAATGGTGAATGGAAAAGTTTTCAGTTTGGAGTCGGATATAATCGTCTGGCTAATTTCAATAACAATTATTTAATTTCAGGGCGGAATCCAAAAACATCACTCCTTACGGAATATGTGAATTTGGCAAACGGCTTGTCCCCAGATGAACTAAAGCAGTCATATAATAGCTATGATATTGGATTGGCATATAATGCTAATCTGATTTGGAGACCTAATACCAGTGCAAATGTTTATACTGCCGATGTATTAGGCGTTAGTCCTTTTCCTGGAGTAAATCAGACAAAGTCGATTGAAACAAAGGGATATATTGGCGAAACAGTTTTTGCCGGTTCTGCAAATTACATGGATCGTCTTTATTTCGGTTTCTCTATTGGGATTCTCTCTTTACGCTATGAAGAAGATGCGGCATTTACTGAAACCAATAATGTTGAACCAGAACATGTTTCGTTTACTAAATATGATTATCAATTAATAAAAGGGACAGGATATAACTTGAAGTTTGGTGTTATCTTCCGTGCTGCCGATTGGCTACGTTTAGGTGTTGCTGTTCATACTCCTGCGTTATTTAATAAAATTGATATTGATTATAACTCAAGTATCTCATCAAGTTTCCAGCATACTCCAACTTTGAATTCTACTGTGCGTTCGGATGACGGGGTTTATTCATTCGATATGACTAATCCAATGAAGGTAATCGGTAGTGCTGCTTTTATTATTGGTAAGTCGGGTTTGATTTCTGCTGACTATGAAATGGTAGATTATTCAGCTGCTCGTTTACGTCCTTCTGCAGACTTTACAAGTGCAAATCAACGTATCCAGGATAAATATACCAATACTAGTAATTTGAGATTAGGTGGTGAATATCGTCTTGGTCTGATTAGTTTTCGTGGAGGATACGGAATCTTTGGAAGCCCTTATAAATCAAATGTCAATGATGGAAAGGGTAATATGTATTCATTAGGAATGGGCTTCCGTTCGGCTAATTATTTTGTAGACCTTGGTTATTCGAGTTATCAGATGACTGAAGATTACTATCTATACGGTATAGCTCCTGAGAATGCGGCTTCTGTTAAGACTACCAATAATACATTCATGGTGACTTTTGGTGTGAAATTCTAATCTTTGATAAAAATATTTTAGATCTGTTTTTTGTTGGTTACTTAAAAGCTGTCGGTAAAGTCCGACAGCTTTTTTTAATTATTATCTGTTTAATCTGCTCAATCCGGCCTGCGCTTTTTGAGCAATGCTGTTCTTGTATTCATTCGGATTCATGGACAGGCTTTTCTGATAATATATTCTGGCTGCATCTTTACTCTTTAGATTTTCGTAGATCATACCTAACTGTAGTGCTGCATTTGCTGCAAAATACCATGGTTTATCTTCTCCTTTTTCAATAGTAAGTTTATAATAACGGATAGCTTCTGTTATCTTCCCTGATTCATGATAAATTCTGCCCGCTCTATAAAGATATTCCAACTGATGGTGTTCTGTTTTTGAAGGATTTCTATTATATCCTGATAATTCATCAAGAGCTCTGTCATAATATCCGCCGTCAAAAAGTAATTGCGCTTTTAGGAGTTGTATGTTTGGAAATTCTCCTGATTCTGCATCACGTAATGCCTTTTTATCAGAATCGGTAGTATTATCTCCAGTTAAATGAATTCTATTCATGTATTCTTTATACCGTTTTTCATCACCATTTAATAAATAATACCAGGCCAACCGCTGATATGCTGAGCGGATATAGTTCTTTCCGTTAAAGTTGGCGGTAAAATTAATAAGATATATCCATGAATCGTTATCTAAACGGTTTAGTTTAGCTACACCAAGTAGATAATCGAGATAGTGAAAATGAAAAAAACGGGTACCCTTAGGTCGAGAGAGTAATACTTGAATACCCTGATCGTTAAGCCCTCTTTTAAAGCAAATGATAGATTTGCAATAGGATAAAAGCGGATTAGACTTTACTAAATCTATACCATCTTCAGTATTATAGAAACGTAATAATTTCCCCGAAAAGCTGGTATCTGCTGAAAGATTTACCGAAGCTAAACTAAGCATGAAGAGGGCTTCACTCTGAAGATATTTCCAATGGGCTGATTGGTTAGAACTGTTTAGCACTTGCTGCATTTCATTGATCCCCCCGTTGACAGATCCTTTTAATCCTACTGCTTTTTTGACCCAAGTGTATTTGTCGGGAATACTTCCGATCAGCGTATGCAAGAGTCCCAGTGTTATTTGCTGTGGAATAAAATCAGGATATTCCCGTTTATTCTTTTCAAGTAATTTGTATGCTCTGTTTATTTCTGTCGCAGCTTTAACATACTGCCCAAACTTCATTCGGGTAAAGGCTACCTGCATATCCATGGTAGCCAGACAGTAGCGATAGTATGGAGAATTGGTATTTTCTTTTTCAATTCGTTCTTTTCGATCAGGTAAAGAAGATGTGAGTTTGCCGAATTGTCCTTCTTCCTCGCTAATAAATGCACCTAGAAAATCAATATAGTTTTCGAGAAAAGTGGGAATAGCGTTTTCCGGATTATTATATCTTTCGGATGAAATAAATTTTCTCGCTTCACTAAAACGAAGACTAAGTATAAGATTATAGGCTTCAGTACAGTTTTTGTTAAACTCAAAAGATGCTTTTAACAACGTGGGGGATAGTAGAAAGAGAAGGATAACCAGAATTTTTTTCATAGTATATTTTTCTAGTTGATAAAGATAAAAAAAACGGAAGTGTTTATCACACTTCCGTTCTTAATCAAATGTTTTTTTTTATCAGTTTCCGTTAACAGCATCAACAACTGCTTGGTCAACAAGAATACGACCACAATATTCGCATACGATTATTTTTCTATGCATGCGGATATCAAGCTGTCGCTGAGGTGGAATCTTACTAAAACAACCACCACAAGCATCACGTTCGATAGGTACAACGGCTAAGCCATTGCGAGCGTTCTTGCGAATACGTTTGTAGGCTAATAATAACCGGGCTTCGATAAATTTCTGATTATTTTCGCTTTTGCGTAAAAGTGAACTCTCTTCTTTTTCTGTCTCAGCTACGATATCTTTTAACTCAGATTTCTTCATTTCGAGATCATTTTTTCTTTCCTCAAGAATCGTCTGAGCTTTAGTGATTTCATCTTTCTTCGTTGTTAAGATCGTAGAGAACTCACGGATTCTTTTTTCAGCTAGCTGGATTTCCAGGTTCTGAAACTCGATTTCTTTTGTTAAAGAATCGTATTCACGATTGTTACGAACATTGTTTTGTTGCTCTTCATAACGTTTGATCAGACCCAAGCTCTCTTTAATAGCCAACTCTTTTTCTTTAACTTGTTGATCTGAGTTTTCAATATCGGTAATATAATTATCAATACGGGTTTGAAGGCCGATAATTTCATCTTCGAGATCTTCTACCTCAAGTGGTAGCTCTCCACGGATGATACGGATCTTGTCGATCTGTGAATCGATCTGTTGTAGATTATAAAGGGCGTGCAACTTACGCTCGATTGACACTTCAATATTTTCTTCCGGTTCTGCTTCGCCCGGCTTTATACCGGTAATGTTATTGGCTTCCTCGGGCTGAATTTCATTTGAAAGATTATCTTTGATTTCCTTTGACATAGATCCAAAAAATTTGATTTAGAAGTAATGAATCGAATTCGTATTATTCTCCGAAATTAGAACTGCAAAAGTAGGGAATTTTTTCTTAATATGGTTCAATAATAACTCTTTTGTATGCTGTTCACTCTCATAATGACCTATATCTGCTAGAAGCATGCGGCCTTCAGGCATAAAAAAGTCATGATATTTAATGTCTCCGGTCACAAAAATATCAGCTCCTGCCTGTAATGCTTTAGTAGATAAGAAACTACCGGAACCTCCACAAACAGCAACTATCTGTATCTTCCTACCGGTTAGATGAGAATGTTTTATACATCCTGTTTGAAAAGTATCTTTCAGTTGTTTTAAAAATTCAATTTCTCCTACGGGATGGGATAATTTCCCAATCATACCTGCACCCGTAGTAGGGTTTTTATTCTCAAGTGAATAAATATCATAGGCAACCTCTTCATAGGGATGCGAAGTAAAAAGAGCATTTAATACTTGTCGCTCTAAATAGTTGGGAAAAATAGTTTCAATTCGAACCTCTTCTTCCCTATGCTCTTGGTCTATATTACCAACGAAGGGATTGGCTCCGGCCAAGGCTTTAAATGTTCCGACACCTTCTGCATTAAAGCTACATGAATCATAGTTCCCAAGATGACCGGCCCCTGCCATGAAAAGAGCTTTTCTTACCTTTTCTGAATAAGCCGTAGGGCAAAAAGTCACCAGTTTTCTTATCTGTCTTTTTCCTGGGTCAAGAATTTTGCAATCTACCAAGTTGAGTTTCGTGCATATCATTGCATTGACACCTTCAATACTATTGTCTAGGTTTGTATGTATAGCATAAATAGCAATATCGTTTTTAATAGCTTTCATGATAATACGTTCGGTAGAATTATCGTAGACAATCTTTTTTAACCCGCCAAAAATGAGTGGATGGTGTGAAATAATCAAATTGACTTTTTTTGTAATAGCTTCGTCAAGTATGGTTTCGGTAACATCTAGTGTTATTAAAGCACCTGTGCAGATTTGATTTTTATCTCCGATAAGAAGTCCTGCATTGTCATACGATTCCTGCAATGATAAAGGTGCTAATATCTCTAATTCTCTGACAATTTCGTTAATGATCATCTTCACTTATGTGTTGAATTAATCTGTTTAGGTGGTTTCTCTTTAATTATGTATTTTGACAGTTATAAGAGCAAAATCGATAAGATAAAGATACAATTTTCTGAGGAATCCTTTAATAAAAACATAAAAGGAGTCTCTAAATCCTAATTTTTTTAATGATGTTGAAAATATATATATTTTTCCTTAAATATTAGATATAAATATTCGGCATGTTAATAATCTTTAGTAACTTGCAACCATGTTTTGGTTAAGATTATTTTTATTTCCACTTTCTGTCATTTACGGTCTCATTATGAGGGCGCGTAATTTATTATTTGACATAGGGGTGCTCAGATCCAAGCAATTTGGGCTTCCTGTTATTGTTGTGGGAAATCTTTCAGCAGGCGGTACCGGCAAAACACCTCATGTAGAATATCTTATAAGGTTATTAAGAAAAAAAATTGAAATAGGTGTTATTAGTCGGGGATACAGAAGAAAAACAAGGGGGTTTATTGTTGCAACCAATAATTCAACAGCCAGTGAAATAGGAGACGAACCGAAACAATATATCAATAAATTTGAAAATATTCATGTTGCTGTTGATGAAAATAGATGTCATGGCATTCAACAATTGAAGAGATTGTATCCAGAAATAAAAGCTGTTTTACTTGATGATGCGTATCAACACCGTTATGTTAAAGCAGGTCTCAACATTCTATTGACAGATTATCATAGCCCTTACTCTAAAGATTATTTATTGCCTGCCGGGCTTCTCCGTGAACCTGTTTCGGGAGCAGATCGGGCCGATATTATCATTATCACTAAAACGGATCCTGTTTTCTCTCCTTTAGCGAAACGTGCTATTTTGGAACAACTTAAACCAAAACCTCATCAGCATGTTTTTTTTAGTTTTGTTACTTACGGTTTGCCGATACCCTTATTTAAAAACCTTCCCGTATTGAGATTTAATCAAATCAATACAATTGTACTTTTTTCGGGAATAGCCAATCCTTATCCACTTGAACAATACTTAAAAAGATTGTGTAGTGAATTGGTCTCTATCCATTTCACAGATCATCATCAGTTTACAGAGAAAGATATTTTATCTGTAAGGACAAAATATGAGGAGCAATTTACACACAAAAAGGTGTTGTTGACTACGGAAAAAGATTCTATGCGTTTACTTGATCCATCGCTGGTCAATTTATTGAATGGTATGCCTGTCTACTATTTACCGATAGAAGTTTCTTTTCATTTTGGCGAACGCGAAAAATTTGATAAGATTGTTTTAGATTTTGTTACCAAATCTTAATTGATGAGCAAATCTCTGATAGATTGAGTATTTTTGCCAAATGTTTTATCGTATCATGGGAAAATTGAAAAATAAGGTCATCTTACTTTTTATTTTAACTGTTTTATTATTCGTTTTTTCATGTAGAAGAATGCCTAAGGCGTCAGTTGATGAAATTGTAGTCTACGGAGAGTTGGTACATGGAGATGGAAGGTTTGTCTTTCTCAGTGAGATGAATGAAACGGGTATGCATATACTCGACTCTGTGAAAATTGACAACAATGGATTTTATAATTTTAGACGAAAAGTTAAAGAGTCTTCATTTTACTTAATTGGACTTCATAGTAATGATAATGCAGTAGTCGTAGCAAATAAAGGAGAAACCATTGAGGTTTCGGGAGATGCATTAAAGTTAACAAATACATGGAAAGTTAAGGGATCTAAAGAGTCTAAACTCTATTTAGATTACTGGATGGGTTCGCGAAAACAAAAAAACAGACTTGATTCTTTAACTTTAATTTTCAGAAATAGTCAGGAAACTCCGGAGTATATGACTAATAGAATTCGGTTGGATTCTGTTTTTAATTCGGTAATGGAAGAGCGACGGGATGCTGCTACCAAATTTATTCATAAGAATCCGGGTTCATTGGCCTCGTTGCTCATTATTAATTCACAGTTTTCAAATATCCCTTTATTTAATGAAGAACACGATATCATTTTTTATAAACTGGTAGATAGCTGTCTGGCTAAATCGTACCCAAACAATAAACTGGCGCTTGGATATCATCTGAGGGTACAACAGATTGAAAACAAAATTAAAAAACGGATAGAAGTAGAGAAGATGCTTAAACCGGGGGCATACATGCCCGCCATTGAAACAATTAGTATTGATGGGCAGCCGGTTAGTTTGTCTTCACTTAAAGGTAAAGTGGTATTGGTTAATTTCTGGGAGGCCTGTAATCCGGTGTGTCGAAAAATGAATCAGAAACTCTATGATCTTTATAAGAAGATACATAATAAAGGATTTGAAGTGATTGAGATTTCTCTCGACGACAATCTTGATGTGTTAAGGGCGACGATAAAAAAAGATAGGATTCCATGGCGACAAATTAATGATTTCGAAAAAGGTTATTCAGAGATTGGGCATCGCTTCAATATTATCAGCGTTCCATATTCTTTTTTAATTGATCGTCATGGGAGAATTGCATTTGTAAATCCATCTTATTATAAGTTGGATAAAAAAATTAAATCATTATTGAAAAAGCGATAAACATTGAAAACCGATAAACTTGAACTGAAGCAGGGAGAAAAAATTTACTTTGCTTCTGATTTTCATCTGGGAATTCCTGAACATGCCTCTAGCTTAAAGCGTGAGAGATTAATTGTAGCCTGGCTGGACGAAATCATGAAAGACGCAAAAGAAATATACCTGATGGGTGATTTATTCGATTTCTGGTTTGAATATAAAACGGTCGTACCAAAAGGCTTTGTGCGACTATTTGGAAAACTTGCTGAGATAACAGATTCAGGAATAGATATTCACTTGTTTAGAGGAAATCATGATATATGGGCTTTTGATTATTTTACCGAGGAAATGAATATAATACTCCACCGTGAGGCTCAGATTATATTGATTAATGGATACCAGTTCTTTTTGTCGCATGGTGATGGGTTGGGGCCTGGTGATCAGGGATATAAATTTTTGAAAAGCGTTTTTGAATTTAAACCTAACCAATGGCTTTTTAAGTGGATTCATCCTGATATCGGAACCCGATTAGCACTTTATTTTTCAAGAAGAAGTCGTACTGCTAATATCATGAAGGAAGCTAATTGGGAAAGTAATGGGGGCATTCCATTTTCGCAAGAACGGCTTTATCAGTTTAGCGTTGATATGTTGGTTGAAAACCCAGCTATCAACTTCTTTGTCTTTGGACATAGACATAAACCTACCGATGAATTAGTGGCTCCTGGTTGTAGAATGATTAATTTAGGTGATTGGATTCATAACTTCACCTATGCGGTTTTTGATGGGAAAGAAATGAGCGTACGTGAATATCAGAAAAGATAAATTGTATTCTATCGGATGGTTGTTATAAAAAAGAGAGGCATACACTAAGTAACCTCTCTCTTTTTCTTGTCTTTTTAGGTAAGGCTTATTTCTTTACCGTTTTCTTTTCTACCTTGGGTTTAGCTACCATTTTCTTTTCTGTTTTAGCTTCAGCCTTCTTTACCGTTTTCTTTTCGGTCTTCATTTCGGTTTTTATTTCCTTTTTTTCTTTCTTTGGCTTAGGTTGGGTCTGAGCCATTGCTGTTGCAGCAAAAAAAACTACTGCCAATAGCATTGCCATAATTTTTTTCATTGGTTTCGATTTTTTTTAAAGTTTAAAATATGCCTAAAGTTACAATTTGTCAGTACGATAAGTCAAGCAAAATAAAAAAAATATACAAAATTATGATGTATATATTTTTCCTATTGAAACTATTGTTTTTACTGAATTATTCTCTAATTATAATGACAAGGAAAAGACAGAAGGAGCTGATAGGAATATTTATTTTGTTACGTTTATCAAATGAACTTACTTTGTATAGGATATTTTCGCTGTTTTAGAAAAAAACATGATTGAGTTATAAGATGTAGCTATGCTGACAAATTTGAATAAAATTGCAATAAGTCGTACCGATAATATAGGTGACGTAGTGCTTGCACTTCCTGTGGCCGGATGGATAAAAAGATACTACCCAAATGCTGAAGTTCTTTTTATAGGTCGTGATTATACCCGATCAGTCATCGAGTCTTCGGTTTTTGTGGATAGATTTATAGATAGAAAGAATTTGATCGATGGGACGTTGGATCTTAAATCGTTTAATATTGATGCGATAGTCTTTGTTTTTCCGGATAAGGAAATAGGAGTTCTTGCTAAGAAAGCTGCCATTCCTTTACGGATCGGCTCTTTTCGAAAGCTTCATCACCTATTGACCTGTACCAATTGGGTTAACTTCACCCGGCGAAAATCCTTATTGCACGAGACTCAATTAAATTTTAAATTGTTAAAACCTCTTGGTATTCCTACTACCATTTCAAAAGAGGAAATACCCTCATTGTATGGGATGAAGAAAATAGCCCCTCTTACTGAAAGATTATTGCCATTGCTTAACAAAGAAAAATTTAACTTGATCATTCATCCTAAGTCAAATGGGCATGGAAAAGAATGGCCTGCTTATAAATATCATGAGCTCTGTCTGAAACTTCCATCAGATAAATTTAATATTATTTTTACAGGCACAGAGAACGAAAAGTCATTTATTGAAGAACAGTTTAATGATTTGATTCAATCGTCATCTAATATCTCGAATGGCGCAGGATTAATGAATCTCAATGAGTTCATCAGTTTTATCGCTTCTGCTGATGGGTTATTAGCCAGTGGAACAGGACCTTTACATGTTGCTGCTGCTTTAGGAAAATTATCTGTCGGGTTCTTTCCTCCCATGCCACCTGTTTATTCACAACGATGGGAGAATCTTGGTCGACGTGCTTTCCATTTTGAGAAAGCGTATTGCCCTAAAAACTATTCATGTCGTAAAATTAAAGGTTGTCAATGTGTTGAAGATATTGAAGTTGATCTTGTTGAGCAACTACTAATAAGAGAAGCTTTTTAACGATTATTATTTTTTGTTAACTATTATTTTAGCGTAATTAGCTGTACTTTAGACATCCTATTGGCTGAGAATGTTTCTCAAATCACCTATTGAGGGATGAGATCAGAAAATGATTAAATCTAAGAAATGTTATTAAATATTTTTAAGTTTGTAAAACATTTAACAATTTCATTATACTGATTGTGTTTGAAAATGACAATGTAAATATTCTAAATTCAGATTAATATGATACCGTACACCAGAGAGTTATTAATTCTACTTGCCATTATTTTCTTCTCGGGAGCAAGTTTAAATAGTTATGCCAAGACAGATCCGGTCAAGATTATCCCTGCACCGTTATCTGTAAAGTCCCTGAAGGGAGAATTCATAATAACAAAAGCTACAAAGGTTGTAATTTCAACTTCTAATCCTGAAGCTATGGAAGTTGCAACTTTCTTTGCGGATAGATTAGATTCCGCATCGAATTATACTATTAAACCTACGGTTTCATTAGCTTCAATGAAAAATGTTAAGAATACAATACTGTTTAGTATTACGAATGATGTAACACTTGGCGAGGAGGGGTATTTCTTAACTGTTGAGAAAGAGCATGTTTTAATTTCTGCAAATACAGCTAAAGGATTATTTTATGGCGTTCAATCAATGCTTCAGTTACTTCCTCCACAGATAATGAGTCCTTCTAAAGTTGAAGGTATAAGTTGGAAGATGGACGCAGTAAAGGTTTATGACAAACCTCGTTTTGGATATCGTGGAATGCATCTTGATGTAGGTCGTCATTTTATGCCTGCAGAATTTGTGAAGAGGTATATTGATATATTGGCGATGTTTAAAATGAATACCTTTCATTGGCATTTAACAGAAGACCAAGGATGGCGAATTGAGATTAAGAAATATCCCAAGTTGACTTCTATGGGTTCTATGCGTTCAGAAACCATTGTGGGTCATGCCGGGAGTTCAAACAAATATGATGGAATTCCACATGGCGGATTTTACACACAAGAACAGGTTAAGGATATAGTTGCTTATGCAGCCAAGAAATTTATCACAATTATTCCTGAAATTGAGATGCCCGGACATTCCCTTGCTGCCCTTACCGGTTATCCTCAACTGAGTTGTACGGGCGGACCTTTTAAAGTCGCCACTACTTTTGGGGTTTTTGATGATATCTTCTGCGCGGGTAATGATTCAACATTTATTTTCTTACAAGGTGTTTTGGATGAAGTGATGGATCTGTTTCCTTCGAAATATATTCATATTGGTGGCGATGAGGCCCCCAAGGCACGTTGGCATAATTGTCCCAAATGTCAGGCTCGCATGAAGGCCGAAGGGTTAAAAGACGAACATGAACTTCAGAGTTATTTTATAAAGAGAATTGAGAAGTATGTAGTTTCAAAAGGTCGACGAATTATTGGTTGGGATGAAATACTTGAAGGAGGGTTGGCGCCCGAAGCTACTGTAATGTCGTGGAGAGGAATGGATGGTGGAATTGCTGCTGCCCGTGAGAATCATGATGTGATAATGTCAGCAAATCAATACACATATTTTGATCATTATCAAGCTGATCCTAATACCGAACCGCTTGCTATTGGTGGATACTTAACCTTAAAGGATGTATACGGTTTTGAACCTATTCCTGAACAGTTAAAACCTGAAGAGGCCAAACATATTTTAGGTGGACAGGGACAAATCTGGACCGAGTATATGAAAACTCCTGATTATGTAGAATATATGCTTTTACCACGTATGCTCGCCTTATCAGAAGTTTTATGGACTCCACGTGCGCAACGAAATTATGAGGCTTTCACTGCTCGATTGGATAATAGTTTAAAGCGACTGGGTATTATGGGTATAAACTATTCACAAGGTTCGTTTAAAATAGAAATTGATGCCAAAGCCCATAAAGATGGAGAAAAGATTATTATTAATTTAATAACTGAACGCCCGAATATGTTGGCTAGATTTACGTTGGATGGAAACTTAGCAACTGCTGGCTCTGAAGTATTTGATAGGCCTATCACCATCAACAAGCGGACACCTCTTATTGCGGGTGTGTTTTATGAAGGGCAGCTTAAGGATATGATGATAAATCGAATAGTTGAACCTCATAAAGCAGCCTATTCAGACATTTCGGTTCAGCGGAAAGATATACCTAATTCCAAGCCTTTTTCTCTTCCCGGCTTAGTAGATGGCTTTTCAGGAACAGCCGAATCTGATCAATTAGTCTGGAATTCTCTTCAGGGAAAAGAAAATGAAATAACTATTGATTTGAAGAAACCCCAATTATTATTAAAGAATATTGAGTTTAATTTTTTGACGGATAAGTCTAAAGCTTTAGTAAATCCTTCAGCTATAGAAATTCAGGTTTCTGAGGACAATAAAACATTTATCCCGATTTCTGAAATTAAAAACAATTTACCTTCTGATTATATGGGTACGGGGTTGGTTAAATATACAGCAAACCTAAGCAATAATGCCAAGGTTAAATATATCCGGGTAAACATTAAAGCTGAAAGTGTAAACATGCGTGAACCTCGATTGTTGATTGATGAGATTATTGTTCGATAATTGTATTCAATAACTTCTTCAACTCGTTTAAACGGGCGTTTTAATCATTCTGACTAAGGTTTCACCATAGAAAACATTACAAGACAGAATATGAAAGAGGTTGTCTCAAGTTGTTGAGACAGCCTCTTTTTTACGAAATTTGCAAAATAATATACAAGCGATGTCAAAACAAAATAAAATATTTTCAGAGGTCCGATCTTATTCCATCATTACTGTAGGAGTGTTTATAAATGCTTTGGCATGGATGGGATTTATGATCCCTTCTCATATTGTAGGTGGAGGTATCAATGGCGTTTCCTCCCTTCTTTATCTAGCTACAGGCATTCCAATTGGGGTTGGCATTCTGTTTTTTAATGTCATTTTAATAATATTGGCTATACGTATACTTGGAATTGGGTTTGGAATAAAGTCCATTTACTCCATACTCATGATGGTCGGGGCCTTCACCTTACTACAGTATTATTTTAAAGCACCTATTGTTAACGATAAGTTTATGGCGGCAATCATTGGTGGAATATTGAATGGGGCAAGTATAGGTCTTGTCTTTACCCGGGGAGGTAGTACCGGTGGTGTTGACATTATTGCTATGATTATTAATAAATATAGAAACATAACCCCGGGTAAGGTTATTCTTTATTTTGATGTCTGTGTTATTACCAGTTCATACTTCATCTTTCCGCACATTGAAAATATCGTCTATGGATACGTTGTAATGGCTGTTGGTACTTATGTGGTAGATTTGGTGCTTACGGGTGCAAATCAAACCGTACAGGTCTTTATTTTCTCAAATAAGAATACAGAGATTGCCGACATTGTGGGCAAAGAGATCAGGAGAGGTGTTACAGTAATAAAAGGGATTGGGTGGTATTCGAAGAGCGAACAGGATATTTTAATGATCTTAATGCGCAAAACGGAGCTTTCCTATTTCTTTCGCACGGTAAAAGAAATAGATGCTGACGCTTTTATTTCCGTATCGAGTGTTATGGGTGTTTATGGAAAGGGATTTGATGCTATTAAGGTGAAATAAAAAACTGCATTTTGGAAAATAAAAAGAGACCGTTTTTTATGGAACGGTCTCTTTTTTTATTTTATGACTCGAGAAGATTATTTCAAGTTTAGTTTTTTCTTAACTAAAGGCATGATATCATCACCATTCTCTGAGAATAAAAGAATACCATCAGTTGTATTAAGAATGTAAGTGAATCCGTTTTCTTTAGCAACATCTCCGATCGCTTTTTTAGCGCGAGCAATAATCGGAGCCGTTAGTTCACCCTCTTTCTGTTGTAAACTTTGGCTAGCACTCTGTTGAAAAGCATCTAAACGTTGTTGAATATCAATGATCTCTTTCTGTTTAGTTTGCTTAACGATATTAGACAAGGTAGCTTCAGTTTTTTGAAACTCGTCTACTTTAGTCGTATACTCAGCCTGCATTTTGTTGAACTCATCGCTCAACTCCTTCTGGAACTTTTCGTATTTTGCTTTAATTGTGTCTTGACCAGGAATTGCTAAATATAATTTAGCAAAATCAATGTGACCAATTTTCTGACTTTTTTGTGCACTTGCAGATCCTGCAAAACTGATTATAGCAAGTACGATAACAACTCTAAATAAGCTTCTCATTTCTCTTTTTATTAGTTAATCATTTTGGGATTTACGACAAAATTAATCATTTAAATCAATTTACGGTAAAAGAAGTAAAATTAACGTTTAACTGATTTATCTTGTTGGGTGTTGTTTGGTTTATTTTGCTGGTTTCCTGACGAATACCCTAATTTTCCTAATACAATATCGCTGATATCATATTTATTATTGGTATAAATCATCGTAGCTCCAGTCGATTTATCAAATACAATCCCAATATTTTCTTGGTTGGAGATTGCTTCAATGGCATTATAAACTTTATCTTGAATAGGTTTAATCAGTTCTTGCCTCTTCTTAAATAGATCTCCGCTTTGTCCAAAACGTTTTTTCTGAAGATCTTTTACGTCTTTTTCTTTTGCAATGATTTCATTTTCACGTTTGCGTTTCATCTCTTCCGGAAGCATCGTAGCATCAGCTTGATACGTTTTATAGAGCTTATCTATTTCAGCAAATCGTGTTTCAATCTCTTTCTGCCATTTATTTGAAAGATCGTCAAGTTGAGTCTGGGCATTCTTATATTCAGGAATATTTCCTAAAATATATTCAGTATCCACATAAGCTATCTTTTGGGCTTGAGCAGTGGCACCCGAAAACAACATTAGGAGCGTTGTCAAGACTATTCCTGTTGTTGCAGCTAATATATTATTTGTCCTTTTCATAATTTGTTCTCCTAATTTATGGTTAAACTGTGGAGTTATACTCATCAAAAAATCTGCCAGAAGTAAGAATAAGTGACAGATCTTTGGATTTATTTTAGTCAATAGATTGATTAATTGAGAAGTGGAAGTGTCCTTTATTTGCACTAGGCGTTCCTGGAATTGGGTCAAATCCATAACCCCAGTCAAGACCTAACACTCCAAACATTGGTAAGAAGACACGTACACCCACACCAGCCGAACGTTTGACATCGAAAGGATTAAAGTATTTAAACTTCTCCCATGCATTACCTGCTTCAATGAAGGTCATTACATAGATCGTTGAATTTGGATTCAACGATACCGGGTATCGAAGTTCTACTGTGGCCTTTTCATATATTGTAGCACCAACTTGTGTGTTGGATTGATCTTTGGTCTTTGGCGTCATCGATTCATTTTCGTATCCTCTGAATCCAATAAGTTCGCGGCCATCATAATTAGCATATTGGGTCATACCATCACCCCCCATGTAATATCTCTCAAACGGTGTGACACCAATTGTACCGCTATAATTTCCTAAAAATGCATGACGGGTACGGACAGAAAGCACTAAATTCTTATATAACTCTTTGTACCATGAAGTGCTGAACTTCCATTTGTGATATTCTATCCATTTATATTTTTCATCATCAGTCATGGTTGAATAATTCTTATTTGAAAACATAGAATACGGAGGCGTTAATTTAATATCGAGTGATACATCTGAACCACTACGTGGATATAATGGAAAGTCAGTGGACGAACGTGCAAAATTAAGTTCATAACATAAGTTATAATATTTCCCATTACCATCTCCGACAGGAATTAAACTTGAATAGTTATTAAGTTTATAGAACTGAAAATTGATGGATTGTGAGAGTTGAAAATAGTCATCCGGCCATTGTAATCTTCTCCCTAGTCCTAGTGTTATCGATTGATTGATGAATGATTGATAATCGGAGCTTGATTTTGATACGCCATTATTGTACGCATAGTGCGAATAGGAAACACTAAATGCATTAGGTCGTTTTCCTCCAAGCCAAGGCTCAACAAAGGAAACGCTGTAGCTTACATATCCGGATCCGTATGATTGAAGGCGGAGGCTAACCTTTTGTCCGTCTCCCGTGGGTACCGGACGGTATGCACTTAGATTAAAAAGATTACGTGCCGAAAAATTATTAAATGATAACCCTACGGTTCCAATTAATCGACTATAACCCCAACCTCCCGACAGCTCAATCTGATCAGATGAGGTCTCTTCCACTTTCCAGTTTATATCTACCGTTCCGTTTGGTTCGTTAGGAACCATGTCGGGGGTGATTTTCTCCTGATTGAAATATTTTAATTGACCAATTTCACGGATTGTACGGACAATAGCATCGCGACTATATAACTGACCTGGGCGGGTTCTCATTTCCCGCAATACTACGTGGTCGTTTGTTCGGGTATTACCGGCAATGGTGATTTTATTGATAGTAGCCTGTTTTCCCTCCAATACTCTCATTTCAATATCAATAGTATCATTGGTGATGTGGGTTTCAATTGGAATAATTCTAGAGAAAAGGTATCCATGATCTTGATACAATGCACTTACATCATCTCCATTTGGATTGTAAGTAATATTTTTCTCTAACTGCTTCAGATTATATACATCACCTTTTTTTATTCCAAGTACAGCACTCAGCAAAGATGAAGGATAGATAGTGTTACCAACCCAATTAATATTACCGAAATAGTATTTGGGGCCTTCAATAACATTCATCGTTAGATTAATGGTGTTATCACTATTTTTGGTAATACTATCTTTCACTAATTTGGCATCACGATAACCTAATTCATTATATTTTTCAATAATCTTGACCCTGTCTTCAATAAACTTCTCAGGAATATACTTAGACGCTTTTAGGAAGGTGAATCTGAAATTGTCACCGGCAGCTTCATTAATGGACTCAGAGAATTTTTTTAGTTGAAGCTTAGGAAGGTAAGAGATGGAGTTTATTAACATCTGATCAAGAAAAGCAAAAGGTCTTAGTTTACCACGTTCTTTGGTATCCTTTAAGGCTCCCTTCAGTTTATTGGCAGTTACGTCTTTATTTCCATTGATAATAATTTCGCGAATCTTAACCTTGCTGCCTTTTTTGATGTTAAAAGCGAGATTATTGTAATTTTCCTTTTTCTTATCAGGGGTTTGTTGAATATCTACACTTGCATTTAAGAAACCTTTTTCGTTGTAATGTTTTAAAATGATATTTCGTGATCTAACTAAAAGGTTTTCAGTGATAACGTCTCCTGGAATCAATTTTATTTTATCCTTCATATCTACGCCTTCCGACTTTCTGATACCATTAAAAACGAACTCAGAAAGACGTGGACGTTCAACCAATTCTACTTCAAGAAATATTTTTTCTCCGACCACCTTTAATGCGAAAATCTTTACGTTTTCAAAAAGATTTTGTTCCCATAATTTCTGAATGGCTTTACTGATAAGATCTCCTGGGATTTCAATTTTATCGCCTACAGTAAGACCGGTAATGTTGACCAATACTGATTCGTCCAGGTATTTAACCCCGGAAATAGTTATTCCACCAATTTCATAAACCTTAGGAGTTGAAAGATCAAGTGTTGTATCTGCAACTTGGGCCTTAATGCCAAGACAGAATAAAACTAATGCAAGTGAGGCAAGTAATTTCTTCAAAATCATTATTTAATGCAGGGATTAAGTTGTTCACTAATCTTTCCAAAGCGACGCTCGCGATGCTGGAAATCGTAAATAGCTTCGTACAGATGTTCTTTTCTGAAATCAGGCCAAAGAACAGGGGTAAAATAAAGCTCAGAGTAGGCAATTTGCCATAATAGAAAATTACTGATCCGGTATTCTCCGCTTGTGCGGATAAGTAGTTCTGGATCAGGAATTGATTTAGTAGTTAGCATTGATGAAAACAATTCCTGATTTATATCTTCAGGATTTAGTTTTCCCTCTTTTACCAACATTGCGATTTTTTTTGTTGCTTCGGTTATTTCCCATCGTGCGCTGTAACTAAGTGCCAGAAACATCTCCATCCTGTCATTAGCACTAGTGCGTTCAATAGTTTCTTGTAGTTGACTACGGCATTGTGGTTCAAGCTGTGAAAGATCACCGATAGCACCAAGCCTAATTTTATTATCCATCAGTGTTTTGGTCTCTTTATTAAGTGTCTTCACAAGTAGATTCATAAGTGCGTCAACTTCCATTTTGGGGCGGTTCCAGTTTTCAGTTGAAAAGGCGTATAATGTTAAAAATTTAATTCCGATTTCCGCACAAGCCTCAGCCGTTTCACGAACTGCGGTTACACCACTTTCATGACCGAACACCCTCATTTTTCCTCGCTGCTTTGCCCATCTTCCATTTCCGTCCATTATAACGGCAATGTGTTTTGGCAATCGTTCCGGGTCAATTTTTTCTTTGAAACTCATTGTTGGAAATTGTGAGCTAAATAATGAATAAATGCTTGATTATTAAAATGATTTTTGTTAATGTTTGTTAATGCTTCCTGAACTCCTCACAACCGTATCCATTAAACATGTTAAGACGTATGGAAATCCAAAACCCTGCAAAAGCATACCAATCGTTAGCAGACGAAACTCTAATTCCCTGTTGATAAACATTGTCCATCTTGTCACCATTCTTGCCCAGCGTCTTTCTCAATCCCCATTCCAATCCCAGGCTTACGTTGTTAAATGGATTATACTTGATGCCCAATCCAAATGGAATGGTTACAACGGGTAAGGATTTATCAATGTTATCCTGAGGATTATCTGTAATATCTTTTTTATAGGTTGCGTTATCAGAAATAACATGATCGGTATTATCCATGACATCACCACTCTTCATCGTTACAAAATAATTATTACTCTGAGTGATTTTAAAAGATGAATAGCCAATGCCGCCAAAGAGATAGGGAGTGATTGGATGATTGTCTCCATCAACTTTAAATTCATAAAAACTTACTTCCAATTGAGCCGATCCCTCGACCAGTTTCGTATTAAATCCTAAATTCCTATCAATTTGGAATTTAGTTATGTAATCCGCCCCTTGTAGTTTGGTAAATGTAAGGCCAGTCTTAATTGCAATTCTTGGATTAAAGTTGTATCTATATAAAATGCCATATGCCGGCAAAGGCTCATTGAAAGGCTTTCCGGGATTTATGTCACCTGTATAATAAGAGCTCCCGATAAATAGACCTACATCACTCCGTTGCGCAAAGGTCGCAACAGAAAAAAGTAGTATCAAGATGGCTGTTAACAGTTTTTTCATTCGTTATGCAATAATTTTGAATTATCAGGTCTCACATAGCCATGTATTTTCCTATATCTTCAAGGACTTTTTTATGCCTTTTTTATCCCTAACTTCTTCAGGGTGTAAAATTAACAAAAAAAACCGTTTGGATTGCGGCTATCTACAAGACGGATAAACTTAGTTTCGAATATCGCTTCCCCAATATAATTTTTTTCGGATTGTTGAGAAGAAATTATCTGTCGAAGTTTGTAACAGGTTGATAATGAATAGTTCTTTTCGGATGACTAATTCAAGAGGAGAATTGAATAATTTTGATCTGCTATCAAGGCCTACAAAATATTCTTTGTCTCTTCCTTCAACCTGTATTCGTATTACGCTTGTATCGGGTATAACGATGGGACGTACCGTAAGATTGTGTGAAGCAATAGGAGTTATGACAAAACTTTGCGATTCCGGACAAATAATAGGTCCATTGCATGAAAGTGAGTACCCTGTGGACCCCGTTGGGGTGGAAACTAAAAGACCATCTGCCCAATAAGAATTTAAAAACCGGTCGTCTACCCAAACCTTTAGCGTAATCATTGATGAGTTCGCTTTTTTGTGGATGGATAATTCATTAAGTGCAAAATTTAAATTATCAAAACGATTCTCATTATTTTCCAAGTGTAAAAGTGTTCTTTGGTCTAATTTAAAATCCTTTTTTAGAATTGATGCTATAATTTCCTGAATATTATCTTTTGGAATACTGGCAAGGAATCCCATTCGGCCTAAGTTAATCCCTATAATGGGTATTTGCGAATCGCGTACAAGCGTAATAGTTTCTAGTAAAGTTCCATCTCCCCCAAGTGAAAAAAGGAAGTTTACGTTGTCTTTAATCTCTTCATAGGTTGAAAAAAGTTCAATATTTGTATCAGGATAAAAATCAACTACCTCTCTGATCTTATGGATGAATGATCGATGAAAAACGATCTCTCCATGATGCATTTTCAGCAGATCAATTAATTCTTGCAAATAGGGGAGGTACTCTATACTAAATGCTTTTCCAAAAATTGCAAATCTTAGATTCTTCATGTTGTCAAATTATTACAGGGATGTTTCAAAATGAATAAAGATCCCGCCTTTGCCATAATGATTTACAGTATATTCGAGCCGTAAAACTTTATCGTAGTAAGTTACTAAATCCAAGCCTGCCCCAAATCCTCTTAATAAAGTGTTATTTAATTTATTATTATTTACTATAGGGCTATTTAGAGGCTCCGTTTCAGGTTTATCAGATGGAAAAACAATCCCCATATCTGCAAAGATATTGAAATAGACCGCATAATGTATCTTGTCAAATTTTTCTGATCCTGTTATTTTTAAATTTTTAACGGTAGGTTTCAATAGATTATATCTGATATTGCTTCTCCCCAAGATGTATCGTCCCCCATCGATGACATAATTTTCATAACCTCTCACATAATCGCGTTTATAACCGAGTCCCTGATTCAAAAAATAGGGTAATTTATTGTTTGTTGAGAATTTTAAGGTTGTACCTGCCGACCATGACCATTTTGAATTTATTTTTTCAGAAAACACAATATTACTCTTCATGAAAATATTAGAATAGGAGGTGTTATCAGAAAACAAACCATTTTGTGCAGCTAATTCCACGTCGTTAAAAAGACCACTGAGTGGATATGTTTTATTATCGCGATGGTCATTTGTGTAGAGAAGTGTGGATTGTATAAAGTCTAAACTATTTGAAGTGATGGGAGCATATGAACTATTTAATTCAGCTAATCTGTGATCGTACAGATATCTATTGCCTGCAATACTGAATGACCATGTATAAAATATGGAGGGTCGATAGTTGATGGAGGCTGAGATAATATAGTTTTTTAATAGATAATCATCTCCTCTGAAATATAACGGTTTGTCCTCTTCGGTTTTATAGGCAACCTCATGGTTTTGGGTAAGTGCAGCCATAAAGGTCAAACCAATTGTTTGTTTCTGATTAATATAGGGAAAATCATATAAAATCCGGTATCGTTCATCATATCCAAACCGAACCAAAAGATTTAATGTTTCCATTCGTCCTCTAAGGTTGGTCCACTTTAAAAATCCTCCATAATTTATGCGTCTCGAATCGCGATGGGCTAACCAGCTATTAAAGTTACGATCGGCAATTTCAAAAATGGGAAATGGAAAAAGATACCAACGTTCAATCATTTTGATTTTCACATCGAAACAACCCTTCTCTTCAGAAACGGTATCGATGGTAATAAAATTGAAAAGAGAGGTATTTAACAAATTTAATCTGCTTTGTTTCAGGCGTTGATCCAAGGAATTTAAATCTAAGCTATCACCTTGCTTAAATAAAAGCTCTCTGTTAATAATGTGGGGGCGTGTTATTTTATTACCCTCCAGAATGATTTTTCCTATAATGACTTTTTTTACCAGAGGAACTTCAGTGGTGCCAATCCTATTTTGTGCATTTTCCTGTGCTATTAGAAAAGATGGAACAAAAAGCAGGATAATCACTATGGCTATTTTCACGGTGTAGCAGCTCGGTTAATAAATATTAGTAAATCGTAATAGACTGATCAGATATTCAAATAATTCATTAATGAATTATACCTATCCAACAAATCATCATAATACTCAGCCTCTGCAAAAGAGGCTTTAATGGTATAATTATATCGATTAAACGTTTGAATAACAGGTCTAATATCCATTTTATTAAGTTTGATTGTAAGTTCAATCTTTGTAGTATCAGGGTGTGATGTTATGTATAAGCTGAGTATTTTAGCCTCGTTTGATTCGATGATTTGAGAAATCTCACTTAATGAGTAGTCGTTTTGGTTAAGTTCAAGAATAATAATACCTCCCGGATTTTCAATAGCAGCCATCTCCGAAATTGAGGTCACTAAATCAGAAATAGTAATTACTCCTAAATACTGTCGGGTTTCATTTAAAACCGGTAATAACGTAAGGTGTTGTGCTGCAATGGTTTTTATTACATCGTAAAGATGCTGATCAGAAAAAACATATTGCTTGGGAATTGTTAATAAGTGATTGCCAACCGGTTCTTCAAAATCGCTTATATTGTAGATATCTTCTTCCGAAATAAGTCCCAGGAAGTCGACATTATTCACAATAGGTAAATGAGATACCCTGTATTCTTCCATCCAGCTTAAAGCCTGTAAGGCTGTATCCGAAGTATGGAGAGGTGCTATATCGTTACTAATAAGTTCTTTTGCGATCATGAGACGATGGTGTTAAATCTAAATGATGAACAATCAAATGAGCAGATGGTTTGTTTTGATAATTCATCATTCGATACAAATATACAAGTTCCACCGCTGTTTTTTACTTCGATGTATGACTTTTGCCAGATTCGAAGTAGTTTTGCAGAATAATTTTTATTTATCATGACTAAATTAAGTGTAAACATTAATAAAATAGCAACCCTTCGTAATTCGCGAGGTGGAAACCTTCCGAATGTGGTAAAGGCAGCTATTGATTGCGAGCGTTTTGGAGCGGAAGGCATTACTGTTCATCCACGTCCGGATGAACGACATATTCGTTATCAGGATGTTTTTGATTTAAAACCGGTTCTTACAACAGAATTTAACATAGAAGGCAATCCTATTCCCCAATTTATAGATCTTGTTTTAAAGGCAAAGCCGGCTCAGGTTACATTGGTTCCGGATGCTCATGATGCGCTTACCTCGAATGCAGGATGGGATACCATTAAGTTTGAAGGCTTTTTGTGCGAGGTAATTGCTGAGTTTAAACATCATGGTATCCGTACTTCTATTTTTGTTGATCCCGATCCTAAAATGGTTTCTAATGCCGCAAAGACAGGTGCCGATAGAGTCGAATTATATACCGAAGCCTATGCGCTCAACTTTATCAAAAATCCTATGCAAGCTATCGCCCCCTTCGTTGAAGCCGCTAAGGCTGCCCAGAAAGTAGGACTTGGCGTCAATGCCGGACATGATTTGAATTTGGATAACCTTCGTTATTTTGCTGATCGTATTCCTAACTTACTTGAAGTCTCAATAGGTCATGCGTTGATAGCAGATGCCCTCTACTATGGACTCTCCTCGACCATCAGAATGTATCTTAATCAATTACGATAAGCAAATAGCTATTAATGAAAACACATTTTATTTTAAAGCACTTCCATAAAAGTGTAAATGACATTAATTCAATCTGATCTATGAAACTTTATTTTAGACAGTTTGGAGAAGGAAAGCCTTTTATCATCCTGCATGGGTTATTCGGGGTGTCAGATAATTGGGTTAGCATTGCGAAGGTTCTGTCTCAAAATTATCGGGTAATCATCCCCGATCTGCGTAACCATGGACGATCGCCTCATAGTCCTGCATTCAATTATGATGCAATGACTGCTGATATACTTGAATTAATGGATGAGTTGGCGCTTGAACAAGCCGTTGTCCTTGGCCATTCAATGGGTGGAAAGGTCGCGATGCAGTTCGCACTACAAAATCCCGAACTGATATCAAGATTGATTGTTGTGGATATGAGTATGCGTCGTTATGATGGACGGCAACTTCATACGGATATTATTCAAGCAATGATGTCTATTGATTTTAATGCGGTTGAATCGCGTACTGAAGTCAACCAATTGCTTTCCGCCTCTATTGATGACGAAAGGGTACGGCTTTTTATTTTGAAAAATCTATATCGCAAGACACGGGATCAACTAGATTGGCGACTGGACCTACCTGATATTAATCGAAATATTGATTATATTTTTGATGGTATTTCGACCGGTACACAATATAAAGGTCCCGCTTTATTTATCAAAGGTGAGAAATCAGATTATATCTTAGATTCGGATAAACCAAAAATAATTCAGCATTTTCCTAATGCAGTGTTCCGGACCGTTTCGGGTGCCGGACATTGGGTGCAGGCTGATAATCCTAAAGAATTTCTGGAAAAAATAGCTTCTTAAAAAGAAAAATCCTCTCCCGGCGATTCGGGAGAGGACTAAACCCAGCATTCACAAGTAAATTTTAGTAGGTCTCCACTTTCAAGTTTGAAACTGCGGCTTCGACATCGATATAAGTTTTATTCTTAGCGGCATTAAAGTTACTGGTACGGTATAAGTGTCGTTCAATTCTATTAAAACCATCTAGTTGACGGCTTGAAAGAACGGTATTTGTTCTAACTTCACAAGCTCTTCCTTTTGGAATATATATTTTTATTTCAGATGCTCCGGCATTAATTTTTACTTTCTGATCCTCATTTAATGTACCCATTTTAAGGTAGATGGATGATGCCCCACCGTCAAGATTTACCGTACTTACCTTAAACTTGCTTAGATCCATATGCATATCAGCAGCGCCAACATTAAATTTTACATCCCATACAGGAATTGCATTCAATTTGATGTGTGCTTCTGCACCTTTCCCATTCGAAACCGTAGTTTCGCGTAGTCGTAGTTTTACTAAGGCGTTAGTGCTATCTTTTTCAACTGAGGTTTCGTAGTGAACATCCTCTCCCGATTTATCAAAGTTGTAAAGATTTTCTGTCGAATCCTCCAGTATGAACCGACCTGCTGCAGCATCAAAATCGAGTGTGGCTGTTTTTATCCCTTTATCAAAAGGCTCTGAATAGCTTTCTTCAGATTTAAAGGTTGAGTCGTTTTTGTACTCAACATTCCATTCATGGTTGTGACGGTGCCATCTAAAGCCGAAGGTATTTATATCAGGTTGTGTCGAAACAACTGCAATTCCACCTGCCACAACTACCATCGAAATAATCAGTTTGATATAATCTTTTACCGGAAGGACCGAGACACCCCAAAGGATAAGTAGTACCGGCCAAAGAGCCCAAAGCGAGTGCCATGAGAACCAGATTAGGTCCAGATTCTTTAGCATAATCAGAATCCCTATTATAATCAGGATTATTCCCCAAAATATTTTTTTGTAGCTCATTTTCTGAAATTTTAAAATTTACAACTGGTTTACTTCTTGTTTAAGATTAGCATAGCTCCAACGGCTATCAAAATTACTGGCCATAATTGACTGAAGTTGATGTCAGGAACAAAGTTCGAGATAAGAAATAAACCACCAATTGTGATAAGCATAACGCCACCCCATAATCCGGAGTTTCTTTTTGGTGGAGGGGGAGGGAAACCTCCCGTAGGGTCACTTTCAGGTGTATCTGTAGTGTTCCCCTGTGGTTGTTCAAACGGATTTTCCATGTCGTTGAAAAAAGGATTAAAGGTTTTTTTTGATTCAGGAACAAAAATCCAAAGCAGGATATAAACTAATATTCCGGATCCTGCTCCAAGAGCCAGAGCAATGAAGCCGATGCGAAAAACGATGGGGTCAACTTTAAAATAATCTCCCAATCCACCGGCTACTCCTGCAAACACCCTGTCACGTGTACTGCGATACAATCTTGTTTCTTCCATTGTTTTGTTGCTTTTGTACTTTTGACGCAATGAACAATGAAAGGTTACAGTTGTATAATGTTCCTGATGAAAAAACTTTAATTATTTTCCTCTTTCATTTTTTTACGATAGGCGCCTGCCGAAACTAGAATTCCTACTTCATAGAGAAGATAAAGCGGTGCCGAAACCATTAACTGGCTAACCACATCGGGAGGAGTGATGATTGCTGCTATAACTACAATAAAGAGTAGTGCGTATTTGCGTGTCGAACGCAGAAACTTAGGTGTGACGATACCGATTTTAGTCAAAAAATACATAAAAACAGGTAATTCAAAAACAATACCCATACCAAACGATATGGTGGTTATCACACTAATATATGAATCTAATTGAAACTGATTGGCTACAGTACCACTAACCTGATAGGTGCCTAGAAAATGGACGGAAAGTGGAACAATGATAAAGTAACCGAATAAAATTCCCAGAAAAAACAGAAACGACATTATGGTAATGGCTCCCCTTGAATTTTTTCTTTCATTCTCATGAAGTGCCGGTTTTATAAATTGCCATAATTGGTAGAGTACATAAGGAAATGCAATGATAAGTCCGGCAAAAAAGCTAACATACATATCGGTCATAAACTGTCCCGACATCTTTAGGTTAATTATCGGGTAATCAAAAACACCAAAGCAAAGCTTTTCACTTCTAAATAGTCTGCCGAATTCACATAACCAACCATAAGTGATAAAAGTGCTTCTTTTGGGAGCAAGTATAATACCATCAAAAATTACTTTGCTATAAACAAAGCTAACTACCGATGTAATAAGAATTGAAAATGCGGACCTAAACAATCTAACTCTCAATTCGTTCAGGTGATCCATCAGGGTCATTTCTCCCTCAGCTCCCTTTTCCTTTTTAGCCATATAAAAACTGATATTTTGAAATGTCAAAATTAAGAAAATAGGGTTCGCATACCTACATTCTTTTTAACTCTGCGAAATAAAAATAAAAAAGCAGAAAAGTAATGCCACTTTCCTGCTGGGTAAAATTGATTTTCTGATAATAAATCATTTGTATATCAGTTAATAACAGATTAATTATTTGTCATAATCATTAGGTGAAAATAATTTGGGTACCTTGTCCTCCGCATAATCCATAAAATTCACCGACGGTGATGATGTCTTTTACCTCGTCGCTTAAATCTTCTTTCTTAAGTTTAAACATATCGGCTGCAAGTTTGCAGGCAAAAATTTCACCGCCGCCTGCTGTAATCATTTCTAAAAATTCAGGAATAGTAGGAATATCGAGTGCTTCCATTTGTTTTTTCATCATTGATGATACGCCGGCTTCAACACCCGGAAGCATTCCTATTACAGAAGGGAAGGCCCATCCGTTTGGCATTCGCATTGCCGGATTCCCAACCGTAGCAGTGTGCAAATAGTTCATCTGTTTTTTGGTGATAGCGTCTAAACCAAAAAATGTAAAGAACATTTTAGTTTCGATACCTTCCATTACAGCACCATTTCCCAGTACGCATGCAGCATAAACATCTTCAAGGTTTCCTTTAGCACAAATAATGCACACTTTCTTTAAAGGATATTCTTCTTTTAGTGTCATCTCTCTGATTTTAAAACGTTATAAATACTAAACACAGCTGACAGGTTTGGATAGTCCCGATATTTTAGTGGCTATCTTTAATGGCGCTCCGGGGAAAAGCTCATAGAAGCCTTTAATATCAATAATGCCCGATTTTCCTATCGAACGGATCGTTAAGGTTTCCCCCTTTGCCACCTTATCGCGTAAAAATTCAATTACTGCAAAGTGTTTAGCTGTAAGCGTAATGTTTGCTTCTTCAGCTATTTCTACAGCAATTTCTTTATTCCATTGGTCTTTATCAACCAGATATCCGTCATCAGTTACTTCAACTGTAACACCACCTGCAAAAGTTTTTTGTGCCATTTTATCTTAAATTTTAAATAGTTAAAAATTGTTGTTTTTTACGTTAGTCTCTTTTTTTTCCGGCCATGCTCATATTATCACTAACCGGAAGCTTCCTGTCTTTTAACAAAAATTCCCAGTACATGGTTTTAAAGGCAAGTTTTCCAAGATGGTTAATTTTTGTGTTTCCTAAAAGGGTGAAGGGACCTATTCCGGGAACAGGATAAGTGCCCGGTAATGGTTCTGTCTCGTAATTAAAATCGAGGAGCGAAGCTTTTCCAAAACCGGTTTCAATATAACAGTTAGTATGACCGTCAAAAGAGTGGCTCAGTGGTCGGCCATTAATGGCATCCAGCATGTTGCCGATTAATGTTTTTCCTGCAAAGTGAGCGACCGAACCGGCTTTTGACGCTGGAATATTTGTGGCGTCGCCCAGTACAAAGATGTTCTCATAAGCAATCGAGCGAAGTGTATTTTTGTCGGTAGGCACATAATTCATGTCGTCGCCCAATCCGGAGCGGGCAATTAATTCATCTCCCATATTCACCGGAATCACCGTTAAACAATCATAAGTGATCTCTTTGCCATCATACGAACGGAGGGTGTTCTTTTCACCATCGACACGCTCAATATAAAAGTCGGGAACTAGTTTGATATTCTTTTCTGCCAGCAGGTTCCCGAGCATTGTAGTTGCTTTTGGTTTTGTAAATGCGCCCGATAATGGTGTTGTATAAATGATATTTACTTTATCCCTGATACCTTTTTTTGTGAAAAATGCATCAGCCAGAAAAGCAAATTCCAAAGGAGCAACGGGGCATTTGAAAGGAAGTTCGGTTATGCTTATTACTAACGTTCCGCCCTTCCAACTTTCAAAGAACTTGTGTAATGCAACAGCTCCCTCAAGGGTATAGAAGTCGAAAATATTTTTATACCAGTTTTCGCCCGACAAGCCCGGGGTCTCATCAGGGCGTATTTGAGTTCCGGTGGCAATAACCAGATAGTCATAGTCAAGGCTCTTACCGTCGGCAAGCCATACTTTTTGATTTTGACCCTCAATACGATCTACCTCAGCATAAAGTAAATCAACATCTTTAGGTATAAATTGATCTTTTTGTTTGATCACATCCTCTTGTGTATAAGTCCCAAAAGGAATAAATAAAAAGCCCGGTTGATAATAGTGGGTTTTGCTTTTGTCGATGATGGTTATGTTCCAGTCTTTTACGTTTAATGCTTTTCGAAGTTTATTAGCCATCAATGTGCCTGCAGTACCCGCTCCAACTATTATTATTTTTTTCATGATCGTTTTATTGATAGTTTTTTGCTAACCCCTTTTCTTTTAATATAAACATGTAACAACTTAAATACTTATATGTTATTGAAAATTCTGTGTTAAGTATTTTAATTTTACGATTCATTTGTATCAACTGTAATGCTCCGTTTTTTCAGGAGGCTTATGATAATAATCATATTGTGATAAATATCATAGCAGACTGAAAGAACTGCACTAAGATAAATAAAATAGAGAAAAGTCAGCGATCACTAAAAGAAAAATATGTGCGTGCAAAGAATGTATTGTCTGGTCGCTTGTTTTGGAGCAGGTCTCTTTCGCTGAGTTGGGCACTTTTTATAATACTAAACGTGAGCAATCATGAAAGGTCAGATTGTAATCAGGCAAGGCGATCCCACCAGTGATTTTGTTTATGTAAAGCAAGTGGTAGTCAAATTATTCGAAAATAAATCATACGGTTGGCTAGTTTTAAACATGATTGAAGTAACTTTGTTCAGGTCAAAGAGGTTAGGATGCTGCTGATACGTTTCTTCCTAAAGCCGAAAACAATCAAATTCTTCAACTAATCTACGCCAATTAGGTGCCGTATGCATACAACGTTGCATGTACGGCAAAGAATCGGCGGAGGTACGGCGGAGGTACGGCAACGGGACTAATTGTGGAAGAATGATCATGGAGAGATGGAAGGGGATTTAAAGGATATCTGAAAAAGAAGTTTCATATGGAAGAGAATCTAAAGGGTGACAGAACGAGCGTATTACATGCCGGAAATTCTGATAAAATCATCCTTTAACTCCCATAAAAAATAAAAATCAGCTCATTGCCTTGCTAAACTTTCCCTAATCTACTTCTAATGCCTGATAGAAGGAGATTAGAGTTGCATTAGCGTTGCATTAGGCTTAGATTAGGCTTAGCTTCGTATCTTTGTGTAGTTTTAAACGGGATAAATAAGAAAAGGCCACCTTTTTGAGGTAGCCTTTTTTAATAAAAAGTAGAGTAGAAGTTTTATTTTGTTCTTCTTACATTAGTAGCAATTGGTCCTTTGTCACCTTGTTTTACTTCGAATTCAACTTCTTCACCGGGTACTAATTCCGTTGAAGAATCTTCTAATCCGGATTGATGAACAAAAACATCCTGATTTGTTTCAGTTTGAATAAACCCAAATCGTTTGGCGTCATTATACCATTTTACAGTTCCTTTCATTTTATCAATGAATTAGTAGTTGGATCTGTAATTGTTGTTGCTGTTATTGTTGTTGTTCCTTTTGAAATTGCTGTTGTTGTTGTCTTTTTTGTAATTGTCTTTTCTTTCTTCAGATTGATTAACAGTCATATTTCTACCTTTAAGGTCAACGCCATTTAATCCTTTAATAGCTGCCTCACCTTCAGTGTCGTTTGGCATTTCTACAAAACCAAAACCTTTGCTACGTCCTGAGTATTTGTCGATAATAACTTTAGCGGAAGCTACTTCACCATACTCTTCAAAAATTTCTCTTAATTCATCTTCATTTAAGTTAAAATGGAGATTGCCTACATAAATGTTCATAAATACCTTTTAAAAATAAATATTAATTGTGGTTTAAAAAAGTTTATAAAGATAATCCTATTTTATGGGCAAAAAACAGAATTAAAACAGAATGTGAATAAAATATTTCAAAAATTAAATTATTTTAATTATTGAAATCTGTAATTATTTGCATTGATTTTTTAAAACACATAAAATCAGTAATATAAATAGAAATTAAGGCAGTAGTAAACAGCTATCTCCATAGCTTAAAAAGCGAAAATTATTTTCCAATGCATAAGAATATACTTTTTTCCAGTCTTCTCCAATCAATGCGGAAACTAACAGCAGAAGGGTACTTTTGGGCTGATGAAAATTGGTGATTAAACCGTTGGCTACACGATATCGATAACCTGGGGCAATGATGAGTCGTGTTGAAGCGATTAAGACATTTGAATCTAAGTCTTCTAAATGGGTCAAAAGGGCTTTCATCGACTCGTGAAAGGTCACACCCGTATCTAATGCCGGGTCGTAAGGATCCCATTGTTTGACGAAAGGATTTTCATTATCCATTTTCCCTTGCATTTTCCTGACGCCAAGCCAATAGAAACTCTCAATGGTACGCATCGAAGTGGTTCCTACCGGAATAATTATTTTTTGATTTCCCTCTTTGCTTAATGAAAGTAATTGTTGTAATACTTTTTTTGTAATAGAAATTTGTTCGGAATGCATTGTATGCTCACCTATGGTCGCAGCACTTACCGGTTTAAACGTTCCGGCGCCAACATGTAGTGTGACGTATGCTGAAGAAATTTTTTTTTGTTCCAGTGACTCGAATACCCGGTTTGTAAAATGCAATCCGGCGGTAGGTGCGGCAACGGAACCTTTTAAGCGGGCATAGATAGTTTGGTATCGATCTTTGTCGGTTGCATCAGCCTCCCGATGAATGTATGGGGGAAGCGGGACTAATCCGGATTGGTCAAGAAGTGCTGCAAAACTGAGGTTTTCAGGCTCCCATGAGAAGCGAATGGTAAAAGTATCGTCTTTATGATCTATTTTTTCTGCTCTGAGAATGGCTGATTTGCCGTCAACTTCAACGGCTAATTCAAGTTTATCGTTGGTCCATCGTTTGTTATTGCCGATCAGACATTTCCAATAACAATGACCGGGATTGGTAAATGCCACCTGATATTCAGCAGTAGGGGCTGCGGGTTCAAGGCAAAAAATTTCAATTTTCGCCCCGGTAGATTTATAAAAGATAATACGTGCCTGAAAAACCTTTGTGTCATTAAAAAGCAACAGGCTATTAGCAGGTAGATATTCTCCAATATTGCGAAATACAGATTGGCTTATCGTCCCATTTTTATACAGCAGCAGTTTGGATGCATCTCTTTCGGATAAGGGATATTGGGCAATACGATCATCAGGAAGGGGATAGTCAAAATCATCAATAGATAAGTTACCGGGATGCAAAGGTTTTGAATACGTCATAATTAAAATAAACGGGTAAAGTGTTTACTTCTTGAAAAGATCTTCAATGTTTATGCTCTTTTCATAAAGATGAAACACATCTTCTAAATCAACGGCGTCAATACGGTCAATTCTGTTTGCTGATGTTCTGTACCAAACCTCAACATAGAACCCATCAACCGAATAAAGCCGGATGACGTAGAACAGGAAAACCCTGTTCAGCAGTTCTACTCCTCTGTCAATGACGAGTTCAATTTTATCATTGAGCGTCATATTAACAAATTGATTTTTGGTCATGTTTTCTTTCATTAAAACCGTCTGAAACCAACAACAAAAGTATAAAAATAGGCAGTTTACTTTGTGATATCCTGAAATAAATAATGTTTTTCAATTTATCCGGCCTTTTCCGTTTCGAAATGCAAAGCCGGCAAAAGTCAAACATCCGGATAGTTATCAACTTCAAAGAGAAACGAGCAAATAGATTTTATTATTGTTATTATAACAATTTTAATCATAGAGGGTTCAATCTACAAGAAGAATTATGATGGCTAAAAAAAACTTAACTTTGCACCATGGAATCAAAGAGACAAGAAAAAATTTCGAGACTTATACAGCGCGATTTGAGTGAAATATTTACACTTGAATCCCGTAACATATTTAATAACAGTATGATTACGGTTACTAAGGTAAATGTATCATCTGATTTATCAATTGCAAAAGTATATCTCAGCCTTTTTGCAACGCCCGATAAAGAGGCATTGCTCGCCTCTATTAAGGAGCATACAAAAGTGCTCAGAGGTCAACTGGGACAGCGAATTCACCTTCAACTGCGTGTAATTCCAGCGCTACAGTTTTATTTGGACGATTCTCTCGATTATATTGAGAAAATCGATAACCTGTTAAAAGATTAATTTCTTACGAACTTTAAATTTATAAATCACTAGTGTCACTGCCATTTTTTATTGCCCGAAGATATTTATTTGCCAAGAAGACGCATAACATAATTAATGTTATTTCCGGTATTTCTGCTGCCGGGATAATGGTGGGTACAATGGCGCTCGTTATTGTATTATCGGTATTCAATGGCTTCGAGAAGGTCATCGTTTCACTCTTTAATACCTTCGACCCCGATATCAGAATATGTCTGGTAGAGGGGAAGACATTTCACACGGGCGACCTTCCTGCCGATAAAATAAAGAAGTTACGAGGGGTGGTTCGTTATACCGATGTACTCGAAGAAAATGCATTACTTCGGTGTAACAACCGACAATATCTGGCCACCATAAAAGGTGTATCTGCCGATTATCAGAACAACCCCAGTCTCGATAGCATGATGGTTAAAGGACACCTGAGAACCGAAGAAAAGGGAGGATCTTTTGCTGTTGTTGGAAGAGGTGTGGCTTATTATCTCGGTCTCGATCCTGATGATATTATTCATCCTTTAGAAATATATGTGCCCAGACGTACAGCTTCATATAGCGTTCAACCTGATCAGGCTTTTAATTCGGGGTCTTTATTTGTTTCGGGTGTCTTTTCTATTCAAGACGATTTCGACTCAAAGTATGTTTTATTGCCTATGAATTTTACACGAGATCTGCTGGAATATACCGACGAGCAGACCTCTGTGGAAATTGCCCTTCAGAAGGGAACTAAAACAGGAGATATTCAAAAACAGATACAGAAAATTGTCGGACCTAAATTTAAGGTGGAGAATCGTTTTCAGCAACAAGAAACGCTCTATAAATTAATGAAGTCTGAAAAATTGGCAGTATTTTTTATTTTGGCCTTTATATTGCTTATTGCCACATTCAATGTCATCGGTTCTTTATCGATGTTAATTATTGAGAAGACAAAAGATATCGGTATCCTTTGGAATCTGGGCGCCAATGAACGATTGATCCGGCGTATTTTCCTTCTTGAAGGATTGATGGTTTCTACCTTGGGCGCCTTTATCGGATTATTGCTTGGTGCCGCTATCTGTTGGGTTCAACAACAGTTTGGTATTGTAAAACTTCAGGTAACCGGGGGGTCATTTTTGATTGATGCCTATCCTGTTAGTATGGAGTTGATAGATTTTGTACTAGTCTTTATTACCGTATTCCTGATTGGACTTGCGGCTGTTTTGTTTCCTGTTCGAAATATCCGTCCCGGATCAATGCGGTTGAAAGGGGCTTAAAAATTATGATCACTATCTTATGAAAAAACTTTGGAAGGTTCTTCGTTTTGCACTGCCCTATAAGGGACATGCTATGTTGAACATATTGTTTAATGTGATTGGTGTGTTGTTTTCTTTGGCATCATTCACATTGTTTATTCCTGTGTTAAATATTTTATTTAGGCAGACTAAACCGATGATGGTTGCTCCACCGGCTATTGACTGGAGTTGGAGTCAGATTACTCATTTCAATAAGGATCTGCTGATGGATAACTTCAACTATTTAATTCAGCAAAGTATTCAGAAATATGGTGATGCTACCGCTCTGCTCTTTATCGCTATTGCTATTGTCGCATTGTTTTTTCTGAAAAACTTTTTCAGATATATGGCTATGTTTTATCTGGCTCCGGTTCGTAACGGTGTCGTAAAAGATCTGCGCAACAGTCTTTATCATAAAATGTTGATTCTCCCCTTGGGTTATTATTCAGATCAACGGAAGGGCGATTTGATGGCTCGTGTTACTTCAGATGTACAAGAGATTGAGTGGAGTATTATGAGTTCGCTTGAGATGGTATTTCGTGAGCCGATTACGATCCTATGTTATCTGGCAACCTTGATGATTATGAGTCCCCATCTTACGCTCTTTGTGCTGGTCATGCTACCAATCAGCGGGCTACTCATCGGTCAGATCGGTAAGAGCTTAAAGCGTACTTCTGTAAAAGGACAACGCAAGATGGGAGAGATCCTCTCAATTATAGAAGAGACTATTTCGGGACTTCGGATTATAAAGGCCTTTAATGCGATAAACTATTCGCAACATAAGTTTGAAGAGACGAACCATAACTATTATAAGTTGATGAATAAACTCTATCGTAAACGCGACCTTGCTTCTCCTTTGAGTGAGTTTCTGGGTGCTGCGGTTCTGGTGGTGGTGCTTTGGTATGGTGGACAGCTTATCTTTAATAAGAATACTTCATTAGACGGATCTGTATTTTTGGTTTATCTTGCTATCTTCTCTCAAATCTTAAATCCTGCAAAAGCTATTGTTACAGCTTTCTATAATATTCAAAAAGGAGCCGCTTCTGTTGATCGGATTCAATATGTTTTGGATGCAGAAGAATCCATTTCTCAAAAAGAAGATGCGGTCGCTATTAAAAGTTTTGAACATCAGATAGAATATCGTGATGTCTCTTTTCAATATGAAAAAGATGTAGTTTTAAAGAATATCAATTTAACGATAGAGAAGGGAAAAACGATTGCTCTTGTAGGAACTTCGGGTGGTGGAAAGTCTACTATGGTCGATCTGCTGCCGCGTTTCTATGATGTGGTTAGTGGCGAAATTCTGATAGATGGTATACCTATTACTGATCTGGTGATTACTGATCTGCGCGGCTTGATGGGAATTGTTTCGCAAGAGACGATCTTGTTTAATGGTTCCGTTTATGAGAATATTGCTTTTGGAATCGACAATACCACCCTCGACGATGTGATTGCAGCTGCCAAAGTTGCCAATGCACACGAGTTTATCGATAAACTTGAGATGGGATATGAAACTAATATCGGAGACCGTGGAGTCAAACTTTCGGGTGGGCAACGTCAACGTATCAGCATTGCACGTGCCGTATTAAAGAATCCTCCGATTTTGATTCTGGATGAGGCTACTTCAGCGCTGGATACCGAGAGCGAACGTCTGGTGCAGGATGCTTTAACCAACCTGATGAAAAACAGAACCTCTGTAGTGATTGCTCACCGTTTGTCGACCATCCAACATGCCGACGAAATCATTGTGATGCAAAAGGGAGAGATTATCGAACGAGGCGATCACACAACACTGCTTGAATTGAATGGTGTTTATACAAAACTACACGAGATGCAATCATTGGAATAACACCGAATGTTTAAATCATTTTTTTTGAGTTATCTTTGATGCTATGTCACAGGATGAAGTAACTATATTTTCGGTTCGGATTGAAACTCCATTGGGTGCCATGGTCGCTTGTGCCGTGGATCAAGGTGTGTGTCTGTTGGAATTTGCGGACCGACCTACGTTAGAGAAGCAATTGAGTACTGTCAGAAAACTCTTTAATGGTCGGATCATTGAAAGTGAAAGTGTCCATTTCGAAATATTACGTCAGCAGCTTAATGAATATTTTGAGGGTAAGCGAAAAGTATTTACCGTTCCATTGATCACTCCGGGAACACCGTTTCAGCAATCTGTGTGGAAAGAATTACAGAATATTCCTTTTGGTGTAACCCGTTCTTATAAACAACAATCTATTGCGTTAAATAATCAGGAGGCTATCCGCGCTGTTGCCAATGCTAATGGATTGAACCGTATTGCCATCATCATTCCTTGCCATCGAATCATCGGAAATAATGGCAGTTTGATTGGCTATGCAGGTGGATTATGGCGAAAACAATGGCTTCTCGATTTCGAACGAGGTACACAGAGGATGGATTTTTGAATAATAAATATTTTACTGCTTTGAACAGATAAAAAGAAACAGGCTGCTGTCATTATGGCAGCAGCCTGTTTCTTTATAAAGAGTATGTCTTTTTTATTTCTTCAGTTTCTTCATGAATAATGTTTGCGTAACCTTGGCAGAATCGGAACCAAGAGTCGTTTTCATAATAAACTCATCAGAAGTAAGTTTCTCAATTTTAGAAGGGACATCAAAGAAGCCGGTACCGAAGCCAATGGTAATGGTATCACATTTTGCATTTAATTTCCAGCGGTTTGGAATATCACGATCAGTCTGTTTGACACTCATCGTGCTGTCAACATTAAATATATATTTCCATGTCTTCATTTCATTAATCGAGTAGCTTAACATTTCAGGATCAATTTTTTCTTTGCTCTCAAACTTAACATCAATTACTTGCCATGTCCCTATAATATTTTTTTTACGGTTTGAATTACAGGCCGTTAATACTAACATAAGCATTACCACTGCGGCCAATCCTTTCAGTAGTTTATTTTTCATCGTGATGGGTTTAATTCAATGAATATTTTGAATGATAACAAAAGTACACAAATTTTCAACGCTTTATTATGCCGAAAACATATCAGATAAAGTATTGTTAACTTTGTAGTGCCAAATTAAGACTTGTTATGGAATTATTAAAAGAGAAAATACAGGGGCTTGCCGGATCTATTTATCCGGAAATGAAGGCAGTACGTCGCCATTTGCATCAGCATCCCGAGCTTTCTAAACATGAATTTGAAACGGCGGATTTTATCTGTCGCTTTCTTGAAAAGGAGGGGATAGCCTATACTTCTGGTGTTGGCGGTAATGGAATTGTTGCCCTGATAAAAGGTAAAAACCCTGATAAAAAAGTGATTGCACTTCGTGCAGATATGGATGCTTTGCCTATTCATGAAGAAAACGCGGTTTCGTATAAGTCGATGAATGCCGGTGTTATGCATGCTTGCGGTCATGATGTTCATATGACTTGTCTATTGGGAGCCTCGAAATTACTGAACGATTTGAAGGATGAACTTGAAGGAACGATAAAGCTGATTTTTCAACCTTCGGAAGAGGAATATCCGGGGGGCGCTTTGATGATGATAAAAGACGGGGTACTTGAAGATCCGGCTCCGGTTATGATATTCGGACAACATGTGTTGCCCGGTTTGCAAGCCGGTAAAGTTGGTATGAAGGCTGGTAAATACATGGCCTCTACCGATGAAATATATTTTACTGTAAAGGGCCGGGGTGGTCATGGCGCTACTCCTGAATTAAATATTGATCCGATAGTGATTGCAGCTCAGATCATCCTTGCACTGCAACAAGTAGTCAGTCGTATTGCCAAACCCATTATTCCTACGGTATTCACCATTGGACGAGTGATTGCCGATGGTAGAACAAACGTCACTCCTGGTGAAGTGAAAATGGATGGAATACTTCGAACATTTAATGAGGACTGGAGAAAAGAAGCACACGAGAAAATCATACATATTGCACAAAATATTGCTAAAGCTTATGGTGGTGAATGCGATGTATTTGTTGATCCTGGATATCCCTTTCTGGTTAATGATGAAGAGGTAACAGCTATGACTCGCAAATTGGCAACTGAATATCTGGGTGCGGAAAACGTAGAAGAACTGAATGAACGGATGACTGCTGAAGATTTTGCCTATTTCACTCAAAAGGTTCCGGCTTGTTTTTATCGTCTTGGCGTGTCCGATAAAGACGGAAGGTTCAACGCTAATCTTCACTCTGCAACCTTCGATGTTGATGAAAAAAGTATTGAAACCGGAATAGGATTAATGACATGGCTGGCTGTAAATGCTTTAAAATAAAACGATAACGATATTTAACAATTTATTTTGAATATTTTACATAAAAGGATTTAAGAGTATAAATTTATTTGGTAAGATTTTTGTTGTCATCTCAAGAAATAATTATAAACCATGAAAAAAACCGTATTCGCATTATTTTTTATGCTGTTAGGTACAGCTTTAAGTGCACAAGCTCAGGATTATAACACGGGCATTGGGCTTCGTGGAGGTACGTTTAATGGGTTTACCATTAAGCATTTTTTAAATGAATCGGCAGCTGTCGAAGGAGTATTAACGACACGTTGGAGTGGTTGGATGATCTCGGGTACATGGGAGAAACATCAGGAAGCTTTTGACGTACCTAAACTAAAATGGTTTTATGGAGTAGGTGGACAGATCGGCTTCTGGAATAAAGATGATGTATCCTGGGGTGATACGAATCATAATGGCAATTATAGTGTTTTAGGCGTTCATGGAGCCTTGGGACTGGAATATACTTTTGAAGAAATTCCTTTCTCTGTGGGTGCCGATTGGAAACCGGCGATTAATATATCAGGATATAATAGTTTCTGGGGGGATAATCTTGGTATTACAATCCGTTATAATTTCTAAGGTAGAATATTCATTTTATAAACATTTTACTTCCCGGATGCTTTGCATTGCGGGAAGTATTATTTTTGACAAGAAAATTATGCTGTTTTAGTAAGTATAAAAACAAATGCAATGAAAGAGTTGCTTTGCAGAAGATGCCCTTTTATTAATCAGTAAACACTCTATTTATGAAAATTGCCGGAAAGCATTACCGGACACTTTGGCGGGAAGAGAATGAAATTCACATGATTGATCAGACACTTCTTCCTTTTGGTTTTGAAATTTACCGTGCAAAGTGTTATCAGGATATCTGTTGTGCTATTCGTACCATGATTGTGCGTGGAGCCGGTGCGATTGGCGCTGCCGCAGGTTATGGGATGGCTCTGGCGTTTATGGAATCAGTAGACCGCTCGTTTATTGACCTGGCTCGCAAAGAGCTGGATGCTACCCGTCCTACTGCTCGTAATCTTTTTTATGCAACCGAAAGAGTATATAGGGCCGGTCTTATCGATCGTGCCTTAGCAATGAAGGAGGCCGATCAGATAGCGTTTGAAGACGAACAGGATGGTTTGAATATAGGTCTTAATGGAAATACATTAATCAAAGACGGGGCCTCAATCCTTACGCATTGTAATGCAGGTTGGCTGGGTTTTGTGGATTATGGCAGTGCCTTATCGCCTATTTACATTGCCCATAATCAAGGCAGAAAATTATTTGTTTATGTAGACGAAACTCGTCCACGTGGACAAGGCGCCCGCTTAACCGCATGGGAATTACAGAACGAAGGAGTTCCTTATGCCGTTATTCCGGATAATGCAGGCGCTCATTTAATGTCAAAAGGATTAATAGATTTGGTTATTGTCGGTGCTGATCGGATAGCCCGGAATGGTGATGTGGCCAATAAGATAGGCACACTAGAAAAAGCTATCGCTGCTAAATACTATGGTGTACCTTTTTATGTTGCAGCTCCTCTTTCTACTTTTGATAAAAATTGTCGTTCAGGAAGGAATATTCCAATCGAAGAACGCGATCATGATGAAGTTCTTTGGCAAACAGGCCCCGATGAAATGAACCATTTGCATACAATTAGAGTTTGTACATCAGGATCTGATATTATTAATCCTGCGTTTGATGTTACCCCTGCTGAATTAATTACCGGAATTATTACGGAAAAAGGTATTATCAAGCCAACAGAAGAAGCTATATTCGCAATTATTTAATACATTTAACAAAAAAATGATAAAGGGTATTTTATCAAAATACTCAGAACACGACAGCTTATGAATCTGACGTTAAAAGAAAATTATACTATCTTGCATATTGCCCCCAAGAAAGGGTTGGTAAACGATGGAAATGTTGCATTTACCATTGGTTTGGCTGCTGTTGTGCTTGCCGAGCTTATGCAACGGAAAAAGATTGCACTCAAAGGAGAGTATGTTTTGTTGAAAGATGCCATGCACACTGGCGATCCCGTTCTCGATTTTGTTCTTGATCAACTCGATGCATCCGATAGTGATTATAATGTTAAGGCTTGGCTTGAAAGGCTTACACACAAAGAAACGTGTAAGCATTTATTAAAAGCACTCTTTGATAATATGGGACAGAATGAGCTGGTTAAAGTTACTGTTCGCCGGAAATTCCTTTTTTTCGGTACCGAACAAACTTATCAACTCAATAATACTTCTCTGAAAACCGAACTTGAAAATCGACTTCGTAAATGTCTATTGGTGAAGAATACAGAGGTAACCGAAGAAGATGCCATTTTAATTATTCTGCTCGATCGTTGCAGACTTTTTAAACTATTTATACCTGATGTCAACGATCGCAGGTCGGCAGGTAAACGGGTAAAAGAGTTAATGACGATACCGATAAGCGGTGATAACTTGTTGTTTAAAGCTTTACAGGTTGGTTTAAAAGAGAAATATACCATTAGCGCTTAATTTTTATGATGGAAACTTTACGTTGTCAGTGGCCCGGGAATGATGAACTAATGCGAGAATACCACGATCGTGAGTGGGGCACTCCTGTTCATGACGACTACAAATGGTTTGAATACTTGCTACTGGATGCATTTCAGGCCGGCTTGAGTTGGAAAACGATATTGCATCGACGTGAAGGTTTTAGAAAAGCCTTTGATAACTTCGATTTTGAAAAGATAGCCCGTTATGAGGAAGCCGATTATGAACGGTTGATTAATGATCCGGGGATTATCAGAAACAGAGCTAAAGTCAGGGGCACCATTAAAAATGCACAGGCTTTTATTGCTATCCGACAGGAATTTGGCAGTTTTGACAATTATATTTGGCAGTTTACAGATGGTAAAACAATGGTTTCTCATTGTAAACAAATGAGTGATATTCCTGTTCGTACTGAAGTTTCTGATATGATGAGCAAAGCTTTGAAGAAACGGGGCTTTACTTTTGTAGGTTCGACGATCTGTTATTCATTTATGCAGGCGGCCGGTATTGTAAACGACCATGTTGAAGATTGCTTCAGGTTTGAAGCATGCAGTGGAAAGGAATAGGAGGGAAGACTAAAACAGGGAATGATAAATACTGAAAGAAAGACGATTACAGATTGGCTTCCTATTACACGCGACGAGATGATTCGACGTGGATGGGAGGATGTTGATATAGTTATGATTTCGGGTGATGCCTATGTAGACCATCCATCATTTGGTGGTGCTGTTATTGCCCGTATTCTGGAGCGTGAAGGTTATCGTGTTGCCATTATCCCTCAACCAAACTGGCGTGATGATTTACGCGATTTTAAGAAATTTGGGAGGCCGAAACTCTTCTTTGGTGTTACTGCCGGCTGTATGGACTCGATGGTAAATCACTATACCGCCAACAAGCGATTACGTTCCGATGATGCCTATACACCGGGTGGTGTTGCAGGCTTCCGTCCTGATTATGCTTCGGTGGTTTATTCGAAAATATTGAAGCAACTTTATCCTGATGTCCCGGTTATTCTGGGTGGAATAGAAGGATCTCTTCGCCGATTAGCCCATTATGATTATTGGTCAGACTCGTTTTTGCCGGGTATATTGGCTCAGTGTCCTGCAGATCTGTTGGTTTTCGGGATGGGCGAGAAGACCATCATTGAGATCGCTCGTCGCCTTGCTGATGGTATGCCTGTCGAGGCTATCCGCGATCTGGAACAAACCGTCTATTATCTTCCTGAAAATGAATCCGTAGAGGAACGATCGGATTGGAGAACGATAGAGCTTCATTCTTTTGAGGAGTGTGCTAAGGATAAAAAGAAACATGCCGACTCTTTTAGAATATTTGAACAGGAGTCGAATAAATGGCAGGGAGCACGATTAATTGAGAAGTGTGCCAATCGCTACATGGTTGTCAATCCGCCCTATCCTCCAATGTCGACTGAAGATATTGATGCTTCATTCGACCTTCCATACACCCGTTTACCACATCCGAAATATTTGAAGCGGGGACCTATCCCTGCTTATGAAATGATCAGACACTCTGTTAACATGCACCGGGGTTGTTTTGGAAGCTGTTCTTTTTGTACCATCTCTGCTCATCAGGGCAAGTTTGTCGTCAGTCGTTCCGAAGCCTCCATCCTCAAGGAGATTGAAGAAGTAACCCGAATGCCCGATTTTAAGGGCTATATCAGTGATCTGGGCGGGCCGTCAGGCAATATGTATCGTATGAAGGGTATTGATTTGGAAAAGTGTAAGCGATGTATCCGTCCATCATGTATTTATCCTTCTATTTGTCACAATCTTGATACCAACCATCGTCCTTTGACGGAGTTGTATCAAAAAGCAGCTAGCGTCAAGGGTGTTAAAAAAGTGTTTGTAGGAAGCGGTATCCGTTATGATATGTTGGTAGGAAGACCTAAGCCTGAGGCTGAACGCAACGGTTACGATGAATATATGAAGCAGTTAATCCGTCATCATGTTTCGGGCCGTCTGAAAGTCGCTCCTGAACATACCTCGGATAAGGTGTTGAAGGTAATGCGTAAGCCCTCTTTTAAACTTTTTCATGAGTTTAAAACCATATTCGAAACAGAGAATAAAGCCGCAGGATTGAAGCAACAGTTGATACCCTATTTCATCTCCAGCCATCCGGGCTCAACGGTTGAAGCCATGGCTGAGTTGGCTGCCGAGACAAAGAATATGGGATTTAGGCTTGAGCAGGTGCAAGATTTTACACCTACTCCTATGACGTTAGCGACGGTGATGTTTTATACCGGCTATGATCCTTATACGTTACAGCCTGTATTTACAGCCCGACAACCCAATGAGAAAAAGGATCAACAACTTTTCTTTTTCTGGTATAAGAATGAAAACCGCCCCTTTATCCGGCAGAAATTATTGGCTGTAAACCGACCGGATTTGATTAAGAAATTGTTGCAATAGTTGTGTTCCGTGACTGCATGAGCTGCATTTTCAAATATAAGAAGAATTGAAGAGCATTACTTCTCAGGAATGATCATTACCGGAATATGAGCACGCCTGATGACTCCTTCGCTAGTGGTGCCTAGAAGGGCACGATACAACAATCCATGACTTTCTTTTCCCATGATAATCATATCAGCATTCATCTTTTTTGCCTCTTCCATTATGGAATCGATGATGGGTCCCTGGTATAGAATGGAATTGGCTTCGATACCCTGTGCTGTAATATGGGTGATCATGGCGTCAAGTTCTTCCTGTTCACGTTTGAGTTCTTCGGCAGCGTATGTTTGGATCAACGGTGCTTCGGTTTCAGAACCTGTATAGATTGGATTGGGTGATGCTACATGCAATACGGTGATAGAGCCATCATTTTCTTTTGCCATCCGAATAGCATACATCAGGACATCGGTTGTAATATCCGAAAAATCAACAGGCACCAGTATCTTTTCCATAAAATTTTTGTCTGATAACAAATATAGCTTTTTTATAAGTCAATGTCAATATGCATATGGAAGATTCATGATTTAGTAAAGGCTTTTTTTCTGTCAACCATGGATAATAGATTTGATAATAGGTCGCTTTGAAGATCTGAGAATTAACGAACTTTAAAATAAATATTACTCTGCCGAAAACTCTTTGAGCAATTTACGATATGATGAAAACACATTGGCTCTCGAAACGAAGCCGATATACTTACCATCCTGTAAAACCGGGAGGTTATAATGTTGTGTGTCGTTAAACTTCTGTGCTACATCTTCCATGGTTTCTCCCATTTCTACTTTCGTATCGGGCATAAACATTAGATTCCGTACATGGTATTGTTTATATCTTAGTCTTGTCCCACAATATCCTTTAATAATGTCAATAAATGGGATAATTCAGGTACATTAAAGTTAGCCAATGAAGGACTTAACCCAATCCGAATAGAGTATGCAGAATTAGGTAATGCTTTAAACAAAACTTCATCTGTTTTGTCATCCCCGGCAGCAAGAATAAAGTCGAAATGCTTATTTTTCATTAAGGTGATAGCTGCTTGACCCTTATCGTATTTGCCACTTTTTACCTCCAATACTTTATTGCCTTCAAGAATTTCAAAATCTGTTTTGTGACGAATTATTTCCGTCAGGTCATCTCGTAATTCATGGAGACGTAATTGGGCAAAATCAGAATCGGCGTTTCGATAATGCCAAGCAATACTACCTGCTTTTTCTTCGATAAAAGTACCGTTACAACGATTTACATATTCAGTAAGAATTGGCATTACAGCTTTTTTCCAATGTACATCTACGTTAATTGTTGTTTCCCAATTTTCTCCTATTCTTTTAATAAAGTAACCGTGTTCGGCCACTAAAGTGACTTTAATATCTTTGAATTGGGTTTCAAGAAACTCTTTGCTTCGGCCACTAATGATGACAATTTGATTCTTGGCATCATTAGTAAGTTCATTTATAATGTTTAATGTGCTTTTGTCAATAAGCGCCAATTCGGGATATTTTGAAAATGACACCAATGTGCCGTCATAATCGAGAAAAAGAATTCTATGATCCGCATTCTTGTAATCTGAAATGATCTTTGAAGCGATTGTTTTATTAAGAAATTTTACGTCCATAAGTTTTTGTTGTCCTTTTATTTCAAAAGTTTGGTTAAAAAAAGCAAAAGCCCAATTAAAAACATTGTAGTTTGCTATTCTATTTTGCATTCTCTCGATTCTGATATGCTTTTCTTCAGTAGACATATCTAGTGCTTTAAAAATAGCTTCTGCCATTTCAATATTATCTACGGGGTTAATAATTAGTGCCTCATTCAGTTCTGCTGCTGCCCCAGCCATCTCACTCAAAATTAAAACACCTTGGTTTTCTATTTGACAAGCAACGTATTCTTTTGCAACAAGATTCATCCCATCTCGTAAAGGTGTAATTAGACCAACATCACTTAAATCGTAAAGAGCAACCAGTTCATTAAAGGATAATGATTTATATTGATAAATAATAGGTCTCCAGGCTAAGGAGCTATACTTTCCATTAATTCGACCTACAGCGTATTCTATCTCTTTTTTCATTTCATTATATTTCACAATATTGTCACGAGAAGGAACGACTACCATATTGAACACGACTTTAGTCTGCCATTGAGGATATTTTTCGAGGAATGTTTCATATCCCTTGAGCTTGAGTAATAAACCTTTTGAGTAATCAAGCCGATCAACAGAAAAAATGATTTTTTGAGTGAAAAGATTTTTTTTTATTTTATTTTTCTCGGTTAAAGTGCGTTTTTCAAAGCAAGCATTTTGAAATTTTTCAAAGTCAATTCCGATGGGAAAGACATCAGCTTTAACCAATCTATTTGAAGTATGTATAATGTTTTGGCTGCATTCAAAACCGGTTGTACGTTTAACAGATTTAATAAAGTGTTGTGAATAGTCATGCGTGTGAAATCCTATTAAATCGGCTCCTAACATTCCGTTAATGATAGTTTCTCCCCAATGTCTGGGAAGTAACCTGAATATTTCAAAAGATGGGAAAGGTATATGTAGAAAAAATCCTATAGTTGCATCAGGTACTCTTTTTCGAATCATTTCAGGTAAAAGCATTAATTGATAATCATGCACCCAAATGAAATCACCAGGCCTGAGGATTTTTACAATTTCATTACAGAATTTAGAATTGGCTTCTTTATAGGCCTTAAAATATTCATGATTAAAAACGCTATAAGAAGGAAAATAATGAAATAGCGGCCAAATAAGATTATTACAAAAGCCCCCGTAAAACAAATCATTTAATTTTTGTGTTATATTTATAGGTGCAATGTCAAAATGATCGTTTTCAAATTTATTGAAAGCGAAAGTTGCAGGTAAATTATCGGCTATTCCTGCCCAAACTATTTTATTGTTAGTTCCTTGGGCGTTATTTATTTTGAAATTTTCAGAAAGTGCAAGAATTGCTGAAACAAGTCCACCTGAATTTTGAACGGCTTTGAATCCTTTTTTTTGTACTAAAAACTTAAATGGTAAACGATATGCAGCAATTACCAATCTTTCAAAATGTAATTTGTTTTCCATGATATCAAAATATTTTTATTTATCTATTGTAAAATAAAGATAATGAATGTTTAATGAAAATATAGTCTGAAAAGTTTTAAATTTAACTTTATTTAAGAAATAATGATGATTGAAATTGTAATTTCTATTTTATTAGTTGGCTATATCGCAATAGCGTTTGAACATAAAATACGGATTGATAAAGCTGCAACCGCTTTAGTTATCGGAGTTTTGAGCTGGTTATTCTATTTCCTTTATGCACCATCAATCGCTACTTCTGAGATTAAACTTATCCATCATTTAGGCGAGATATCAGCAATCTTATTCTTTTTATTGGGGGCAATGACTATTGTTGAAATTGTAGATACTCATAATGGATTTGATTTAATAACAAATGCTATTCGTGCAAAATCGAAACCGAAATTGCTCATACTGGTAAGTATCATAACATTTTTCCTTTCAGCTATTCTTGATAATCTTACAACGGCTATTGTAATGACCTCTTTATGCAATAAATTGATAAGTGAAAAGAAAGATCGTTTATGGTTTGTATCTCTGGTTATTATAACAGCAAATGCTGGAGGTGCATGGTCTCCTTTAGGTGATGTTACAACAACAATGCTTTGGATAGGAGGGCAAATAACCGCTGTGAATATAATTATTAAAACATTTATTCCCAGCCTTGTCGTAGCTTTAGTGCCATTGATTGTGTTGATGATAAAGTTTAAAGGGCAAAATATTGGAGGTATTGTCCAACGTGAAGTTTACGACCAGACGGAAAGTAATATTATGTTGTTTACAGGTATAGGATTATTGATATTTGTACCGATATTCAAAACATTGACTCACATGCCTCCCTTTATGGGGATGTTGCTTGCTTTGGGTATCATATGGTTCGTTAGTAGTATTATCCATATTAAAAAACATGCTGACGAGCGGTATAAATTTTCGGTATCACATGCTTTAAGAATGATTGATACTTCAAGCATATTGTTTTTCCTTGGAATTTTATTAGCTGTGTCTGCTCTTCAATCCTTTGGCGTGTTGGGTCAATTAGCACAATATACGGTGACCCATATTAAAAACGAATATATTACAGGAATGTTATTAGGTCTCTTTTCAGCAATAGTTGATAATGTACCATTAGTGGCTGCTGCACAAGGAATGTTTAGTTTGGAGATGTATCCTGCCAATCATGTCTTTTGGGAATTTCTAGTACTTTCGACCGGTACAGGCGGAAGTGCAATCATTATTGGTTCAGCTGCGGGAGTAGCTGTCATGGGAATCGAGAAAATTCAATTTTTTTGGTACTTGAAAAACATTAGTTGGCTTGCACTTTTAGGCTTTTTTGCAGGATTAATAACATTTATTCTACAGCAATGGTTAACGATCTAAATAACAAAATATAATAAAGAATCAGATATTAAAAATGTATGAAACAATATCTCAGTACTGAAACATTAAGTCTTATGATTGCAATAACGTCCTTTTTAGCGTTACTAATCATTGTATTCTTTATTTACAAGTATTTATTCCTTTATTTTAGAAAAAAAGCCTCTTTAAGAAAGAGAAAACTTGATAGCTTTATTTTAGAGTTATTTAAAATTCCCGTTTTATGGCTAATTTATTGTGTCCTTTTAAAGATTTTCATTCATATTTTTTTTAATAACTTCTCCATTTTTTCAATTTTAGTACATGTCAATACACTCTTGTTTATTTTTTCAATTACTTGGATTATCATTCAATTCATTAAATTGGGTGAATATTATTTACAAAGTAGACTTGATATTGAAGTTATCGATAATCTCCATGCAAGGAAAAGCCTTACTCAGATTAAAGTTTTTAAAAGTATTATTAATTCAATTGTTATAATTATCGCAATATCAGTTGGCTTATTGACTTTTGATCAGGCAAAAAACATTGGATTAAGTTTGTTGACTTCTGCCGGAATTATTGGGATTATTATTGGATTTGCTGCTCAAAAAAGCATTGGATTAATACTTGCCGGAATACAGATTGCCATTACTCAACCAATTCGGATTGATGATGTAGTTATTGTTGAGGAAGAATGGGGTAGAATTGAAGAAATTACTTTAACTTATGTAGTAGTTAAAATATGGGATGAGCGACGGCTTATTCTGCCTGTTTCATGGTTTCTTGAAAAACCCTTTCAAAATTGGACACGATCGAATGCAGATATAACCGGAACTATTTTTTTATATGTAGATTATAACTTCCCTGTAGAAAGAATTCGTGAGGTATTACCTGATATGTTGAAAGAAAATTCCGATTGGGACGGCCGGATTTTAAATGTGCAGGTTACAAAGGTTACAGAGCAACATAAAGAAATCAGAGTGTTGTTAAGTAGTGCAGATGCTTCTAAAAATTGGGATTTAAGGACAGCAATTAGAGAAAAACTCATTGATTTTATTAATATAAACTATCCAGATACATTTGCCAAAATAAGGATTGCAACAATTTAATTAAGAATCTACTCCGAAAAATCAATTTTCTAAATCATTATTGTGTAATAAGTTGTTATTCAGTAACATTGTTTAATGAAAATACTACACGAAAGGATTTTCGGAGTGGATTCAATTATAAATGTATAATATTATTTATGGCTTAATAAATTTAGAAATATATTTTTCATTTGAAAACATAGTTGCTGTATTTATTAAAGCTAGGTGAGAATACGCCTGAGGAAAATTGCCTAAAAGTCTTTTGGTTGTAAAATCAATATCTTCGCTAAAAAGCCCAACATGGTTTCCACATGCCAAAAGGTTATCGAAAATATTTTTTGCCTCTTCCTTCATCCCTATCCTATATAAAGCTTGAATTAACCAGAAGGTGCATATAGTAAACGATGATGATGGTTTGCCAAAATCATCATTATTTAAATAGCGGTACATTAATCCATTATGGTAAAGTGCATTCTTTACTACTATAACAGTCTTTCGGTATTTCAAATCATCAGCATCAATAAAACCGTATTCTGCCATGAGTAACAATGATGCATCGACATCAGTGTTATAATATGTTTGTGTAAAAGTTTGCAGATCATCGTTCCAACCATTTTTTAATACGTCATCTTTTATATCGTTTGCAACGCCTCGCCACAACTTAGCGTAAAATGTTTGTTTTAATAACTGGGCTATTTTTGCTGCCCTATCCATTGCAACCCAACTCATTACTTTTGAGAAAACAAAATGTTTACCTTCATTTCGTATTTCCCAAATTCCCTTGTCTGGTTTGTTCCAATGAGTTGTTACAGTACGGATAATATTGCGGACAATTTCCCACATATCTTCAATTTCGTCTAATGTACCCGGAAAAACTTCGTAATACTGATAAATAACATTTAACACGTAACCAAACACATCATTCTGCATTTGAAAAAATGCTGCATTACCAATTCTAACAGGTTTGGAGTTCTCGTAACCTGCCAGGTGAGGCAAATCGACCTCCTCAAGATTCCTTTCTCCTCTGATGCCATACATTATTTGGAATGTATCATGCTTTGATTTAAGAATTCCTTTTATATAAATTAAAAAACGTTTAGCCGTATTGTAATGCCCCATTTTAAGTAATGTATCTATTGACATGGATGCATCGCGTAACCAGCAAAAACGATAATCCCAGTTACGTACTTCACCAATAGTTTCAGGAATACTAGTAGTTAATGCGGCTAATACTGCTCCTGTAGAATCGAACGACATAATTTTTAATACTAATAAGCTCCTGATAATTTCTTCAGTATAATTTTCGTACTTCTTTGAGCGATTTGTCATATTTAACCAATATACTTTGGTTCGCTGATATTCAAGATATACTCTGTTAATATCTATATTAATTAATTTCTGATTGTATGATAATAAAAGAAACTGATGTTGTGAAAGTGCGATTTCTTTTGCATCTAAAATATCATTGAGATTTATACTGGAGTATAGATAAACGCAATCTGTTGGTTTAACTTGTGAATAAGTTCGAATATAGCTTTCTTCTATTACAAGAGAAACCTCTTCTCTTGCATAATTAAATCTGGGGCAAAAATTAACCTTAAATATTGGAGTGCCAGATATGTATCTAATATAACGATAAATTTCAGCAGGGGCAAAATAGTTATTTTCTCCTGTTTTATAACGGGGCATAAAATCAATTACCTCAAAAGAACCCTGAGTTGATATATATTCGGTACATAATACATTTGTACGATTTAAATATCTTTGTGAAATAATATAATGATCATCAACTTCGAAACTGAAAGAGCCTCCTTTTTCGTTATCCAATATTTTGGCGAAAACCGATGGTGAATCGAAATCAGGCATACAATACCAATCAATACTTCCTTTATCTGATACAAGAGCTGCACTTCGGCAATTGCCAATCACTCCATAGTTCAAATTATTCATGATCATTTATTATAATATAAGAGACTGTTTAAATTTATTATTTTAGGGTTCATAGAGACTGCATTTCTTAAATCTTGTTTCATTTTATATCTTTAAAGGATCGTCTTTTATTGAAAAACAGAAGATTCTTTAGCTATATAAATTTCAAAATTTAATTTTTAAACAGTTTCTAAGTCATGATAAATATTTTGTTCATTATCGCTCTGTTAAGAACGCTTTTTTTTTGTAGCTACTTCAAAAAGAATCTTTACATCAGGATTTTTTAAACGTTTTTTTGTCCATCGGGTTATATTTGTTTTTTCATTGCTCCCTAATGAATTTTTTGGTATTGTAAAAATAATAAGAGCCACTTTTTCGGTTTTTGTTTTGTCATCTGTAAATTTAACTGTCTCGGAATAGGAACATGATTTTATCTGAGGATAAAATGGTTTAATTTCAGTTAGAATTTGTAGTCCTATTCTGGATCTGTTTAAGATACTATCTTTTTTTTGTTCGCTTTTATTTAGTGAAATTAATAAGTCATTAAATTTCGTTTTTAAAATTCCTATTTCATTGTTACTGGATTCATTGGTTGAAAACCCTTGTTTTATAATTATATGGGCATGCTCTAATTTAAATTCTTTTGTTTTTTGCAGTATTTCAGCTTTATTTTTGTTAGTTAATGAATTACCGCCATAAATTAAACGAATTATCTTTTTACCCGGTTCAATTTCATTTCTGAGTAAATATCCTCCCTCCAGAAGTGAGATGTTTTTAATATACTTAGTAGCATTTTCAGAAAACCTCTCTTTCAGAACAAGTACATACCCAAAATATATGCTCGGTAAAAGCGTGATAATTATTATACTATAAATATAATGATTCACTCTTTTTTTTCGAATAGGATCAATAAGATCTCTTATAGGGAACTTTAATGCTTTCGAAATAATTACTGAGGATAAAGCAATAAAGACTGTGTTTATTGTAAATAAATAAAAGGAACCAAAAAAGTAAATAAGTTGGCCAGAAGCTAATCCATAACCTGCTGTGCAGAGAGGGGGCATTAACGCAGTAGCAATAGCAACTCCGGGTATTACATTGCCTTTCGACTTACTACTGATAGCAACAATTCCTGCAAGGCCTCCAAAAAAAGCTATTAAAACATCATAAATAGTTGGAGATGTTCTTGCAAGAATCTCTGAATGGGCTGTAGATACAGGACTTATTATAAAATAGACGGTAGATGCAATTAAACTTGTCAATACTGCAAAACTGAAATTTTTTATTGCTCTTTTAAATAATTGCATATCATAGACGGCCAAACTATAACCAATGCCATTGATTGGTCCCATTAATGGTGATATGAGCATAGCACCAATTATTACAGCAGTAGAATTAATATTCAGCCCCACTGAGGCTATTACAACGGCAAATACTAGAATCCAAAGGTTCGTCCCTTTAAAAATACTGTTGCTTTCAATTTCAGCATGTATTTTTTCAAAGTCTTCTACCTCAATCTTTAAATCGAGTTGAATAAAGTGGTAGATTATTGTTCTTATCTTAATTAATGCTTTGTATAAAGCAAATTTAATTCTCCGAGACTTCTTCTTCATTAATAAATAAATAAATTAAGTCTTTTGGGGTTGAACTTAAGTTGAAACTGGTTTCACTCTGTCGAAAACTCTTTGAGTAATTTACGATATGATGAAAACACATTGGCTCTTGAAACAAAGCCGATATATTTTCCGTCTTGTAAAACCGGGAGGTTATAATGTTGTGTGTCGTTAAACTTCTGTGCTACATCTTCCATGGTTTCTCCCATTTCCACTTTCGTATCGGGCATAAACATTAGATTCCGTACATAGATTTTATCGTACATTTCCGTTTTGAATATGATATGTCGTATATCGTTGATGAAAACCACACCACGGAAATAATTTTCAGCATCCACTACGGGAAATACATTGCGTTGCGATTGGGAAACAATTTTTACAAGATCAGCCAGCTTCGCATCAGGACTTACAATGCTAAAATTAGTTTCAATAAGATTGTCAATTTTTAAGCGGGTTAAAACAGCTCGATCTTTATTATGGGTGATGAGTTGATTTTTTAAAGCAAGCTGCTTTGTGTAAATTCCATGCGGTTCAAAGTAGTGGATTGTGAGATAAGAGATAGTGGCTGTAATCATGATGGGTACAAAGAATTGGTATCCACCGGTGATCTCGGCAATAAGGAAGATGGCTGTCAACGGAGCTTGCATAACGCCTGCCATAACACCAGCCATTCCGGCAAGAGTGAAATTACTTTCTGGAAGGCTTAATAAAGTGAAGCTATTAAAAATTTTGGTCATGGCAAATCCTGTAATTCCTCCGACAAAGAGTGAAGGAGCAAACACACCTCCAACCCCACCGGCACCTGTCGTAAATGACATAGCAACTACTTTGAAAACCAGAATGATCAGAATGAACCCCAAATATAAGAAGATATCATTTTTCCAGCTGTAGAAATGACTACTGGCTACAATATCCGTTCCTGTACCATTCAGGATATTAGCAAGGGTGTCATATCCTTCTCCATAAAGCGGAGGAAAAAGATAGACCATTAGACTTACACCCAACCCACCAATAACCAAACGCAGCGTGACATTTTTAATCTTCACGAATTTTGATTCTATAAATTCATTGGAGCGGTTAAAATAAAGCGAAACGAAACCACAAATGACACCTAGTAAAACATAAAATGGAATGTTCTTTAACTCAAAAGGAAAGTTAGCTGTATATTGAAAAAGCACGCTTTTGCCCATAAAGAAATAGGAGAGAGAAGCGGCGGCTACTGCCGATATTAACAATGGAATCAATGATGACATCGTTAAATCGAGCATTAATATCTCCAGTGTAAATACGACAGCAGCAATGGGAGCTTTAAAGATCCCTGCAATAGCGCCGGTTGCACCACATCCGATTAATAATGTGAGTGTGCGGTAATCCATATTGAAAAGTCGCCCCAGATTCGACCCAATCGAGGCGCCGGTAGTAACAATGGGCGCCTCTAGTCCTACAGAACCACCGAATGCGACTGTGATGGTACTGGCAATCATAGACGTATAGTTGTTATGAGGTTTGATATGACTATTGTTTTGCGAAATAGCAAATAGTACCTTGGTTATGCCATGTCCAATATTTTCTTTTACAAACAAACGAACAAAGATAACCGTAAAGAAAATTCCAATAAGAGGATATACGAGATAAAGAAAGTTCCCGCTATGTGTATCAAATCCTTTGGTCAATAAAAAATGAACATAAAAAACAGTGTTTTTTAAAACAATGCCAGCCATTCCACTTATAAGGCCAATAATTAAACTTAAAAGTAGAACAAAAGTACGTTGATCAATATTTTTATTTCTCCAAATGAGAAACTGCTGAAATGAATGTGACTCTCCGATCATAAAAACAAAGATAAATAAATAATTTCTTTTCTGCTAGCTAGTTGTAAATTGGTTGTTAGCATCTTATTTACTGATAGTTGAAATTTGCAGCGTTTCTTCTGGTCTGTTGATTATTTATTATTTGATGATTTATAAACTCTCTTCTGGTCATTTTTAGTATTTTCGCTTAAATATTTTTATTTTGTATGAGAAGGCGCGATAGGATTATTCCGGGTTCGTCAGGACTAAAGGCTCAAATTATTATTGGCTTTAGTTTAACTATTCTGGCAGTAGGCATTGCAGGTTTTATTGCTTTTAAAAGCACCCGGCAGTTAATCCATTCGATTGTGACGCTTACACAGCCCAATCCTAAACTGGAACTATTGGAAGAGGCTTTGCGTAATGCTACCATGGCCGAAAATAGTATTCGTCTTTATTCCATTACACATAATAACAGAGACTTCATCTCGTACACTTCCTCTATCAGACAAGTAAATTTCAATTTAAAACATCTTAAGAAATTATTTAATGATGATAAGGCTCAACGTACGCGACTTCGTGCTGTGAGTAAATTGTTGGCTCAAAAAATGCGTAATATTAATGCACTCATTGAGTTTAAGAGAGTGCGTGATTCGCTCATGAACGCTTCCATGAATTGGGACCAACTTGCACAAACCGCTGCTGATTCTATAAAGCTAAAACTCCGAACGCGAACATCTTCTGTTACAACCTTTGATACTATTGTACCTAAAAGGACTGTCTCCGTAAATAAAGAGGCGGTAAAACGAAATTTCTTTGATCGGTTGCTCGGAAGGAAAAAAGAGAATATTCCTGAACCCAAGTTGATTCCTCGTGTACTTGCCAAAACGCGTATCATCACCGATTCAAGCTATGTAGCCTATAGAGACACCTCCTATCTGGGACGTTTAAAACTAATGTATCAGGTAAATCGGCAGAAGCAAATTGATACGGATGTCGAATTGACAATACGAGAGACGCAACTTATTAAGATGAATGGAAAGATGATCTCTCAGTTGATGGAGATTATCGGGTTACTTAAAAGAGCTGAACAGGTACGACAAGAGGCTGGTGCTATAGCTGCCTCTGAAATTGGGAACCGGGCTACTGTTATTATCTCTTTGGTAGCCGGCATGGCTTTATTAACCGTTATTGTTTTTACAATATTTATCTTTCATGGTATTCGTAAGAATACACTGTTGAACAGACAGCTTGTCGTAGCGAAGCAAGAGGCCGAACATCTGGCCAGTGTAAAAGAGGAGTTCTTAGCTAACATGAGCCATGAAATACGTACTCCTCTAAATGCGATTATTGGATTTTCAGACCGATTATCACAGACAGCACTTGATAAAAAGCAACTTGAATTTATTACTGCTGTTCAGAAATCATCCGACTTCTTATTGGCTACCGTTAACGACATTCTTGACTTTTCGAAGATTGAGGCTGGTAAACTCCGAATTGATTTAATTCCGTTTGAACCTGCTGCCATTGTTTCTGAGATCGCCAATACTATGCAGCTTCAAGCTGAAAAAAAGAATCTCTCTCTTACGGTTGATACCTCTGATATTGAGGGGTTGGTTGTCTTGGGCGATCCGATGCGCCTGAAACAGATTTTGATGAATCTTACCGGCAATGGTATTAAATTTACAGATACCGGATCTGTTAGAATTGTTGTTTCTAAAGAAGAGGAGACGGAACCTGTGTTAAAGTTTCAGGTTATTGATACCGGTATTGGCGTTGAAGCGGATAAGCAGGAATTGATTTTTGATGCCTTTAGTCAGGCCGATGCCTCTTCAACCCGAAGGTTTAGTGGCACAGGACTAGGATTGGCCATCTGCAAGAAACTGGTTGAACTGCAAAATGGAACTATTTCTGTTGAAAGTGCAGAGAATAAGGGATCTGTATTTACAGTTATTATACCATATATGTTGGCTCCTGAAAAGCAGATATTGTTAGAACAGAAGGCAGCCTATACCCCTAATTTGTCGAAGTTGGCTAATAAATATTTGCTGTTGGTTGATGATGATGAATACAATCTGCAACTTACCCGCATGATGCTTGAAGAGTGGAATTTCCACTTTGATGAGGTGCGAAATGGATTTGATGCGATGGAGTTGATTTTACGGAATAATTATGATTTAGTACTCACCGATATTCACATGCCTGAAGTGAGTGGTTTACAGTTAACCCGTTATATACGTTCGATAGAGGATAAACGAAAATCGACTACTCCTGTCATTGCATTTACTGCCAATGTGATGAAGGATGACTTGGAGAATTATATGAAGTCGGGCGTAAACGACTTCCTTTTAAAACCCTTCACCCGTGATCAAGTACTGGAGAAGATCATGAAAGTATTTGAAGCGGAAGTAGATTTTGTTGCGGTATCTACTGAAATGCCGACGGTGGACGATCCGAATACTTGTAAAGAGATTGCCGCCCTGAAAAGATTCACGGGAGATGATGAGGCTTCGTTACGTATAGTAATTCAGTCGTTTTTAGAGAATGGTGAGTCGAATTTAAAGTTACTGAATAAATTTTATGAAGAAAAAGCAGAAAAAGAAGTGGGCGGATTAGCACATAAGATGCTTACTCCTTTTTCACAATTAGGCGATAACCCGGTTGTTCCCATCTTATTGAAATTAGAACGGCTTACCGAACAGACGATATCGTCTAAGGAAAAAGATACTTTGATTATATTATTGAACCAAGAATGTACTTCAATCTTTAAAATATTGAAGGAAGCTGTTGCATAAGATAAATTGTTTTCTATTTATCCCTCAATTCCATATTGTTTAAGCTTATTATAAAGTGTTTTGCGGTCAATATTCAATAATCTGGCTGCTTTCGATTTATTATAATGTACCTTTTCAAGCGTAGAGATAATCACAGAACGTTCATTTTGCTCGGCTATCACTTTTAAGTCGGTGGTAGTATTAGGAAGAATAATAGAATGCCCATGTGTAGCCGATACAATTTCAGCCGGTAATCCTTCGGTGGTAATCTGATCGTCTGAAGCCAGTAAAACAGCACGTTTGATCACGTTTTTCATCTCCCTGATGTTGCCGGGCCATGAATAACTGTGCAAAAGGTCAATTACGTCGGACGAGAATGATTTAACCGATTTATTTAACTCACTGTTAGCAAGCTCAAGAAAGTGGGTTGCAAATACCTTGATGTCGTCTGGACGTTCACGGAGGGGAGGAGCATCAATTTTAAATTCGTTGAGTCGATGGTATAAATCTTCGCGGAATGTTCCCTTCTTTACAGCTTCAGAGAGATCTTCGTTGGTAGCCACGATGATTCTTACATCTACCGGTATATCTTTGTTACCGCCGATTTTTCTAATACGCCGTTCTTGTGTCGCTCTTAAAAGTTTAAGTTGAATTTCGTATGATAGGTTTCCAATCTCATCAAGGAAGAGCGTCCCTCCGTTCGCAAGTTCAAATTGACCCTGTTTCTCACTGATCGCATCTGTAAACGATCCCTTAACATGACCGAATAGTTCACTCCCCGCTAATTCTTTAGACAGCGCTCCACAATCAACAGCCATAAAGGGTTTGTCGTTTCGTTTACTCTTTTGATGAATCATGCGAGCTACATATTCTTTGCCCGTTCCACTTTCACCTTGTATGATGACCGACATGGATGTCGGGGCTACAAGATCGATATAACGTTCTACCTTTGCGGCAGCTGGACTAGCTCCGGAGACATAATGGAAGTTTGCTTTCGGTATTAATTGTCCGTTTCCGGTTTCCAACTCTTCGGCTGCCTTCTCAAGCGCACCCCGCATGGCTGCCAGAATCTCATCCGGGTTGATCGGTTTGGTCACGTATTCATAAGCTCCCATCTTGATGGCTCTAATAGCCACACGGATGTCGGCATAACGTGTCATTATGATTACCGGCAATTTGGGCCGGATTAGTCTGATATCTTTTAATAACTCAAGGCCATCTTTATCTGGTAAACGAAAATCACATAATGCAATTTCGAACTGTTCGTCACGAACAGCTTTTAATGATTCAGCAGCACTAAATGCTTCGCGAACAGAATAACCTTTGTTGGTTAAGAAGGTCCGGAGCATAGTGCAGAAAGTGGGATCATCGTCAATTACGAGTACTCGCTTCATTAGGTATATATTGGTAATTTAGGATCATCGATATTCGGCAAAGGTAGTGTTTTCTTATCCGAAAAGGTTGGAAAAGACCTCTTCAATTTTATTTACTTGAATTAATTCTATTCCTAAACTTTTTAAGTTGTGTGAATTATGTTTTGAAATAAATAATTTTTCGAATCCCATCTTTTCAGCTTCGGCCAGTCGTTGTTCAATTCTATTGACCGGACGAATCTCTCCGGAGAGGCCGACTTCAGCTGCAAAGCAAGTCTTGAGCGGAATGGCAATATCTTCTCCTGATGAAAGAACAGCACTCATCACGGCTAAGTCAATAGCCGGATCGTCAACTCTGATTCCTCCTGCAATGTTGAGAAAAACATCTTTGGTTCCCAGTCTGAATCCACATCTTTTTTCTAATACTGCCAGTAACATATTTAAACGACGGAAGTCAAATCCGGTAGCCGATCGCTGTGGCGTTCCATATACTGCCGTACTCACTAGTGCTTGTGTCTCGATGAGCATGGGTCTGATTCCTTCAACTGTTGAGGCAATGGCCACACCACTAAAGTTTTCATGATTCCGGTTGATGAGAATCTCGGATGGAGATGAGATTTCACGTAGTCCAGTGCTCATCATCTCATAGATACCAAGCTCCGAAGTTGAGCCGAAGCGATTTTTGATAGAACGCAGAATACGGTATCCATAATTGCGCTCTCCTTCGAACTGAAGAACGGCATCGACCATGTGCTCTAATACTTTAGGCCCGGCTAGTACTCCATCTTTCGTGATATGCCCAATTAGTAAAACAGGCGTATTGGTCAGCTTGGCAAAGCGTTGTAGCTCTGAAGCGCACTCTCTGATTTGAGAAACGCTACCCGGAGATGAATCAATCAGATCGGTTTGAAGCGTTTGAATAGAATCGATAATGACCACATCTGGTTTTATCAATTCAATTTGTCTGAATATATTTTGGGTGGCGGTTTCGGTAAGGATAAAGCAATCGCTTTTGTGATTGCCTATACGCTCAGCCCGCATCCTGATCTGTTGATCGCTCTCCTCTCCACTCACATAAAGAATCTTCAGGCCTCGCATGGAGAGAGCTACTTGTAAAAGCAAAGTAGATTTGCCGATTCCGGGTTCACCACCTATTAATACAACTGAACCAGGAACTAACCCTCCACCTAAAACTCTATTGAGCTCTGCATTGTGGGTATCGATTCTGGTTTCGGCGGTTGCTTGAATCTGATCTAATTTGATTGCAGTAGCAGCCTTGCCTGTAACCGAGAACTGTTGCTTGGCAGGTTCGTTTATCTGAATAACCTCTTCTACGTAAGTATTCCATTCTCCGCACGTTGGACATTTGCCAAGCCACTTTGATGCTTGGGCACCGCAATTTTGGCAGAAGAAGGAGGTTTTTGCTTTAGCCATTCTAAATTTCTTTTTACGAAGATAGTGATTATCGGATGAAAACATTCTGTTTTCTGATCAGGTTTTAACCGGTTTCACACATCTTTAAAATGTGTGAATCATGTATCTTATTTCAAAAGTTTTGTAACATATATAAAACTATTACCATCTAATTTTATCATTAATAAATTGACGAAAGAATCAATACACTTGAGAAGAAACTAAAAATGAGTGATAAATATCGTTTAATTTACAAATAAGAGGAGGAAAGGAATATGAGCACAAGAAGAATTTCAACAGCTATTTATTTTGTTGCATTTATGTTTATCTTTGTGGCCTGTAATGCAGAGCAAGGTATGATGCATGAAAACACATTCGGTATAGAATAGTGGAACTGGCCACAAATTATAGTTAGTTTGTTCCTCGGTTTTATACTCGGATTGTTAACTTGCAAGAGGCGAAAGTAATCCTCTGAAGATTTTCTAAAACATAATAGATACATTTAATGACACACAGCGATTTTGAAGTAAAGATACTGGGTGAGGGAACAATAAAATCTCCGTTAAAGCCATCACATCATCCGGATAGTTCTTCTTTCGGATTTATTAAAAGTGACGACAGGGTTTTGTATGATGCCTCATTGGAACATTTTAAACGTTGTCAGGAAACGGGAGAAACTCCCATTTCTTTTGAAAAAGCAGGTCCACACAAACATCTTTATTTTGAAGCTTCTAAAACCAAAGTTGCTATTGTAACATGTGGTGGATTATGCCCCGGTTTAAATAATGTAATCCGAAGTGTTGTAAACCAGCTCTATTACCGGTATAATGTTAGTAATATCATTGGAATTAAATATGGGTACGAGGGTTTTATTCCGAAATATAGTCATCAAATCATAGATCTAACGCCTCAAAGTGTTGAAAGTATTCATCTGTTTGGAGGTACTATTCTGGGATCATCACGTGGTCAACAAGATGTAGGTGAGATTGTGGATACCCTTTGCAGATTAAATGTGAATATTTTGTTTTGTATAGGCGGTGATGGTACCTTGCGGGGTGCACATGCCATATATGAAGAAATATCACGACGTAATCTGCAAATTTCGGTTGCCGGGATTCCTAAGACTATTGATAATGATATTAATCTTATTGATAATTCATTTGGGTTTGAAACGGCATTTACCATTGCAAACGATATTATTCGTTGTGCACATAACGAAGCCATTGGTGCCTACAATGGAATAACTGTATTGAAACTGATGGGGCGTGATTCGGGATTTATTGCTGCTTATGCCGCTCTTTCTATTCAGGAGGTTAACTTTGTGCTTGTTCCGGAGATGACATTCGATTTATACGGTCCAAAAGGTTTTTTACAGGTTTTGCGTAATCGCTTGGAGAAACGGCATCATGCACTTGTAGTGGTTGCTGAAGGAACCGGACAGTACTTTTTTGATGCCGGTAAATTGGAAAAAGATGCTTCAGGAAACATTAAAAATAGTGATATTGGCTTATTCTTGAAAGACAAAATATCACAAGAATTCAAATCGAATAATTTTCCGTTTACACTTAAATATATCGATCCTAGCTACATCATTCGCAGTGCTCCCGCTAACGCCAACGACAGCAAGTTTTGCAGCCTTCTCGCTCAGAATGCAGTTCATGCAGCTATGGCCGGCAAAACTGATTTTGTGATTGGGCATTGGAACAATGAGTTTACCTTATTGCCTATTCCAATTGCGGTCTCAGAACGAAAGATGATTGATGTGGAGGGTGAATTGTGGTGGAATGTATTAGAAACTACCGGACAACCTATGTCGATGAAAAATTAACTATTTTCCGACTGATTCGTTTCTTCTCTGTTAAAATTGATTAACTGTTTTTTATTCTTTCTTCAATAGCGGAAGTAGAATATCCTGCAAGGTATTCAAGCGTTTCAACAGTACCTCCTTTAGCGATTACAATATCGTAACCTACAATTTCTTCAGGTTTATAGTCGGCACCCTTCACCAGAACGTCCGGTTTTATTGTTTTGATCAGTTCATACGGTGTGTCTTCATCAAACAATACCACTGCCGAAACAAAACTTAGCGAGGCAAGCAACATAGCTCTGGAGTGTTGATCCGTAATGGGGCGATGCGGCCCTTTAATCCGCGATACTGAAGCATCGGTGTTTAATCCGATAACCAGTTTATCACCCATTCCGGCAGCTTTAGCCAGATAATCTATATGTCCCAGATGCAGTATATCAAAACATCCGTTTGTGAAAACCACTTTACGTTCTTTGAATTCCCAAATAGCAAGTCTTTTTTGCATTTGAGTAGCATCCGTATATATTTTTTTACTAATATTTTTAAGCCTGTCCATGTTTCCACTTGTTGTATAGAGGTAGAAGTAAAAAAGAAATTGCTCCGGCAACCAGCATCATTGCTGTTTGAGCCGACCAAATGAGCCATCCCATTGCATAACCTGTGGTTTTAGGAATACCATAAACCAGTAAGGCACCGGCAACAATTGCCGGATAGATTCCGATTCCTCCCTGAACAATAATGATACCAATAGTACCAAACATTAAAACAGAAATAGCTGCGTCTAGCCCAAGCGTTGCAGTTTCGGGTAAACTTAAAAAAACCACCCATGACATCAGCAAATACATGAACCAGATAAATAACGAGTGGAATAAAAAGAGTAACGGGTTTTTTAGTTTGGTTACAGAATAAATCCCTTCCCAAAGTCCTTTAATGAGAGAGGCTATTTTTTGATAAGGCTTGGATAATAATATCGCTTGGCGAAAGATAAAAAAGAGTAAGGCTAATCCGGCAACGGTACACAAAAATATCCAAGTAATAGTTCCGGCAAAATTCACACCGAGACTAAATTTAGTTGCCAAAGGCTCATATACTTCATGATCAATGTATCCATATAATGTGGCACGTTGAAAAAAGATATTCATAAAGAAAAGACAGATAAAAACGACCATATCTATTCCACGTTCTGTTAAAACCGTTCCGAATGATTTATTAAAAGGAATCTTTTCGTAACGAGTTAAAACACCACAACGGCTCACCTCGCCCAGACGAGGGAGGGCCAGATTAGCCAGATAACCTATAAATACTGAGAAAAAAACATTCCATATTCTCGGTTTGTATCCCATGGGCTCCAGAAGCATTTTCCATCTGAGTGTACGACTAAAGTGGCTGATAATTCCTAAGAATACAGCTGCAATTAGCCACCAATAGTTAGCTCTTTTAAGTGATTCAAGGATTTCAGATTTCTCTTTTGTTCCCAGATTCGCAAGAAAAAGCCAGATGAAGAAACATCCTATACCCAGAAAGAAGGTGATTCTGAGAGCAGTGAAAAGTTTTTTTTTCAAGAGTTATCTTAGTTTATTGTTGCTGTCGGGGAATACTATAGAGGGAACAAACCTTTTTGCCTCTTCAAAATCAAGGATGCAATATGAAACAATAATCACAAGATCGCCTACTGCAAACTTACGAGCTGCAGCGCCATTTAGTGTGATTATTCCCGAGCCACGTTTACCTTTGATGATATAGGTTTCGATACGCTCGCCGTTGTTTATATTGAGAACCCCAACTTTTTCGTGTTCAATAAAGTTAACAGCATCCATCAAGTCTTCGTCGATAGTGATGCTACCGATATAATTCAGATCGGCTTGGGTTACTGTTGCCCTGTGTATTTTAGATTTTAGAACTTCAATTTGCATAACATAGAATTACGAAAATAAAACCAAATTATCGATTAACCGCACTGAGCCATCATAGATGGCTACACATATAATCAACTCTTTCCCTCCGTTCCAGTCGTCTGCAGGTTGTAAGGTGTTTATATCTACAATCTCTACATATTCTGGCTTTAAAGGCGGATAAGAAGAAATCTCGTCCAAAACCCATTGCTTTAATAACGCGGGAGTGAACGATGTATTTTTTAAGTCGGCAACTTTATTCTTTGCCTGTAAAAGGGTTTGATAAATTCTTGGTGCAATCAAACGTTCTGATTTTGTTAAGCGCATATTGCGTGAACTCAATGCCAATCCATCATTTTCACGTACTATACTACATCCAACGATCTCAAGGTTAAGCTTCTCTTGTTTAACCATATTCCGGATAATAGCAAGCTGTTGAAAGTCTTTATTCCCGAAGTAAGCCCTGTCGGGGTTTATAATGGAAAAAAACTTGTGAACAATAACACATACACCCTGAAAATGACCTGGTCTGAATTTACCCTCCATCGGTTCATCAAGTCCCTTCATATCATAAACAGGAATAGACCCATTGTTGTTCGGATACATTTCATCAACTTCGGGTGCAAATATCATATCGCATTTTTCTCTTTCCAAAAGTGCAATATCAGCCTTCAATGTACGAGGATACTTGACAAGATCTTCTTTATTGTTAAATTGAAGTGGATTAACAAAGATACTGCAAACAACGATATCGTTCTCTGCTCTGGCACGACGAATTAATGACAAGTGCCCTTCGTGAAGTGCGCCCATTGTAGGAATATATCCTATGCTCAGACCTTTTTGTCTATGCAAATTGAGCTGATCAATAGTAGCCCTTATGGTTTTATTAACAATCATTAGCTGTTGGTTTTGTGCGTTCAGTGATTTGCAATTTCGAGTTTTCTGTTCGTTTTACCTACCTGCTGAAAACAGCGTGCAAAGGTAAGAAAACCTTTTACACCAAATTTAGTATATCTGCATTTTGTTTTGAATCAAACGGTTTTTATTAAAACGTGAAGAAACAAATCTTAGGTACTTAAAAATATAAAGTGGGTGCTTCAACCTTTGGAAACACCCACTTTATGTTTTAATAACTAGCTGGTTAATAATAAGTTTAAGTACTTATATCTCGAAGAGCTTTCAATACCAGCGAAACATTCTCTGTATGATGAAAAAACAGTTTAACTATAGTTTTGAAATATCATCATAAGATAATTCTTTCACTACATCAGAGTCATCCACTTTTATCAAACAGATCTTATCATTTTTCAACGAAGTAATAACGCCGTTTAAATATTTCTTTCTGCTTTTCCATGTAACCCTGTCACCAACCTTGAATCCTTTTATGGACGCATTAACAATATAACCCCAGACATCACCTGCTACGCCATAGTATTTTCCTTTTACTAAATATATTTTTGCGTTTTTAAGAAACTCGCCTCCAGCCGTCTCTTTAATCATTTGGTTTATTGCATCATCTAAAGTCTTACCTCTGGAGTTCTTCAGCTCTTTATCCGAGCCACCGGCATAACTTTTTACCAAGCTGTATTTAGCATTATCATCAAGGTCTCTGGTAGTTATCAAATTAACATTGCCTATTAATTTAAGACTCGTGCCACAAGAACTTAACAATAAAAGCAAAAATAATGGAATAAATGTTTTTTTCATGTTTTTTGTTTTTTCAGGTTAATTTATCAATAGAAGTTTCATTAAATCACCGATTGTGCCTACTTAATTCTCTCGAATTTAGAGCCTTCAATATATTCTCTACGGTTATTGTTATTTTTATGAAACAAGCATGGTCTGACAACACAAACGCTGATAAAAATAAGATATGCAAGTTTCATCAAACCGTAATATAAAAATATTTACTGATGAAAAAGAAATTCAGTTTGCAGTACGAATTGTTTGTTGTAAACAAGAATGGGTGAGTCTTCCAAGCCATTAAAATCTTTCAAAAAAACATTTAGGCTATTAGTTAACAGTTCTCTGAGTAAGCAAGATAGAAGTAGAAAATTGCTTTATTTATTATTTTTAAACAGAATCATGTAAGGTGAAAACGTTGTAAATATCATACAAATTATAACTGAAAGCAAGTAAGTTCTTGTTTTTTATGCGAATTTTGTATTTTTTTTATTACACTGAAGAACTTTGTCTGAAGGGTTGCCATTAAGATGAAAGCAAAAAGGCCATCCCGATTATGAGATGGCCTCTTCAAACCCTGATGCAAGTAGTGAGTTAGGCAGGGCAAGTTAAATTATTAATTAAGAAAATCGGGAATAAATCCCCAATACCAGTGTTAGAAAAGTTACCGCCAGTGTTATTCCTAAATGATCAAGAATAACATTTTCAACGGAGTTTACAAGCAATCCGAGTATATGAATGAACACTCCGACAATTCCATGTTCATTTGTATTGGAAGTAGATGGTATTCCTTTTTCAACATTAACAACAGTAGTCGTTTGATTGACAGTTGTTGTTTGCATTGCCTCCTTTTTGTCGTTTTGACGATTGTACCCTTCATCATTATTCAACGTACTTTTATCTCCTCCGGCAAAAGTAATGTAGAGGCTAAAAATAACAGTCCGAACTAAATTGAGAACCGTTGCAATCATAATCGCTATTATTTTAAATAAGTTCTTCAAAAACTATGCCATATTTAAATCTCTTTTAAGTGACTATAAAACAAATAAGTATGATATATTGCCCGATTATTAATGTTCTAATAGTATAATTGTTTGTTCGATATCGGACAGCATTAAAATTACAATTCAGATCCTATTCCGCATGAACAATTCACCAAAAAGGCTGTTTTAAGTATCGAAAGCGATGATACCTTTTATGATATCTGAAGATGATTGAAAAAAAGTTTACCACTGTTAACAATGCTTACGGTGGTTCATTGATTAAATAAGCCGATAAGAAATGAAGAGAATTGGAATTTTCTATGGAGGGACTTTGAATGGCAGTACAAAAGCTGTAGCGGATAAACTTGCTGAATTAATGGGCGTTCATACCGAAGACATTATTGATATTGCCACAGCCAGTGTAGAACTATTGAATAAATACGACCGCTTAATCTTTGGAACCTCTAGTTGGGGTATAGGAGGCGCTCATTATGATTGGGAAAATTTTGTTGATCTTTTAAGTGAGGTTGACTTTAAAGGAAAGAAAGTAGCCATGTATGGCTTAGGTGATCAAAAGAAGTATCCGGAGAGTTTTGTCGATGGATTAGGCTTAATATATTGTCGGTTAAATGCTAAAGAATGTGTAGTCGGTTTTACATCGGTTACCGGATATTCATATTACTTCAGCATGGCCGAGCGTGATGGGCAATTTATCGGTTTGGCTCTTGATGATGACTCACAGCCCGAATTAACCTTGCCGCGTATAACTGCATGGGCTACTCAATTGAAAGAAGAGTTTAAGTAGTCTTTCTGAAAATAAAATTCAGACAATAATAAATGTTGTTTTTATGTTTTTATTCAGTTGGAAATGAGACCCAAACAGACAACCTGTCGTTTGGGTCTCTCCATTTTATTTTTCAGCGGCTTCTCCCTTTTCCGGGGTCCGGGCTAAGAATACATTCATCGTGCTCAGTTGTGGTTTGAGCTTATACAGATCATTCAAATTTATAGTTCCTATTACGTAATTATAGTCACTGCTTATATACGACTCTAAAATATTAGTGAATGGAATAATATTGAGATCTTTTTTGTCATGATATCGATAATAGATTTCAATAGGGATATTTCTGGTGTAATTTGTTTCAACCTTTTGAAAGAGCTTTTTATACTCGTAACGATACTCGTAAGAATTGGCAGAGATATCTGATAAGACAGCCGAACCGGTTGGGTGGCCACCGGCACCCTTGCCATAAAAGAATTGCTTATTTGAAAAAGCAGCTTCTGTCACTACTCCATTGTATTCATTCTCTACATTATAGAGAAAATGTTCCGAATGTACAAATTGTGGAATTACATAGGATGCAATGGTCGATTCATCAATCTTTCTGACGGTAGGGACCAATTTTATTTTCAACCCTTTTTCACGTGCATATTGCAAATCGAATGGAGCGATGTTACTAATTCCATAAGTGAAGATTTCTATAGGGTCCAGAAAAAGCCCGAAAGCATGCAAGGTAATAATGGCCAGCTTATCGCGTGCATCGAATCCCTCCACATCCAATGAGGGGTCAGCCTCGGCATAACCTAATTCCTGTGCCTTTTTCAAAACAGTGACATAATCTTTTTTCTCATTATACATCTTTGAAAGGATGTAATTGGTAGATCCATTAAAAATGCCTCTGACCGAAAGCAGCATTTCGTTGTCGTAATACTCTTCCAGATTGCGGATGATGGGGATGCATCCACAGCAGGCTGCTTCATAAAGTAAAGAGGTATTGTATTTCTTTTGGAGATCAATCATTTCGGGTAGATGCTGTGCCAGCATCTTTTTATTGGCAGAAACTACATTCTTTCCGTTCATCAGGGCTCGCTTCACAATGTGGTAGGCTTCTTCTGCATCGCTGATCAACTCTACCACTAAGTTTATTTCTTCATCATCGAGAATCTCGTCGCGTTCAAATGTAAAATGTTCCGGACTGATACGACGTTTCTTGGTGCGATCTTTTACACAAATCTTTTTAATCTCTGAACGAAATCCACGACTGTTTAATAGAACATCATGCAAGCCCTGTCCTACAATACCATATCCAAACATTCCTATTTTTACTCTGTTTTGCATGATCTTATTTTATGGATTGATAAAATGCTTTTATTGTTCGGTCTAATTTTTCAGTTTCCAATAGAAATCCGTCATGACCATAGAGCGATTCAATTTCACTGTATTGAGCTCCAGGGGTCAGTGTAACGTTAGGTTTCACCTCCTGAGGAGGAAAGAGCAGGTCGGACGAAATAGAAACATACAATGTGTGCGCCTTGATAGTTGCTAATGCTTTTTCAATGCCACCACGGTTTCTGCCTACGTTATGTGTGTCGAGCGCTTTTGTCATATACCAATATGAATGTGCATTAAACCGGCGAACCAACTTCTGTCCTTGATATTGTTGATAAGAGCTTGCTCTGAAATGATCTATTTTATCAAGGTCGGTTTCTGACTGTGTTGCATTATAGGTTTGTTGATTTCGATAGCTTAGCAGCGCAATGGAACGTGCCGCCGCCAAACCAACCTGTCCGGCATCGAGTCGACGTTCGTAGAAGGTAGGATCAGCCGTCAGTGCCATCCGTTGGGATTCATTAATTGCGATACCCCAGGGTGAGAACTTCGCCGATGTGACAAATACCAATAGATGCTTTATCAGATAGGGGCTCATGATACACCACTCCAACGCTTGCTGTCCGCCTACCGAACCGCCTACAATAGTATGGATGCTCTTTATTTTCAGGTAATCTTTTAGTTTTTCATGCGCATTAACCATGTCTCGGATTGTCACGATCGGAAAATCCAGAAAGTAGGGCTCTCCCGTTAATGGATTAATGCTGGTTGGACCTGTAGTGCCATAGCAGGAACCTAGAATATTGGCACATACCACAAAATATTTTGAAGTATCGAAAGTTAATCCCGGGCCTATCATGCCTGGCCACCAATCGGCCGCATCAGAGTTTGCCGTAAAAGCATGACAGATCCAGATCACATTATCCGCTTCAGCATTCAATGTGCCGTATGTATGATAGCAAATTTCAAGTTCAGGGAGCACACTGCCGTTTTCCAACGGAAAAGCCTCCCTGAACTTTATATAGTGAGAAGTTGTCATAGTTGATTAAACGCTTGTTCGAAGTCGGCTTTTATGTCGTCAATATGTTCAATACCAAGAGAAACACGCAGTGCATTGGGTAATACTCCTGCGCTTAATTGTTCTTCGGGCGAAAGTTGTTGATGCGTAGTAGCTGCTGGTTGGATGATAAGCGTACGTACGTCACCTACATTTGCCAGATGACTTACCAGTTTGAGACTCTCCACAAACTTTTTTGTTGCTTCCAATGAACCTTTCACACCGAAAGAAAGTACACCACCGAATCCGTTGTGCAGATATTTCTTTGCCAGTGTATGATTCGGATCATCTTCCAGTCCCGGATAACTAACTTCAACAACTTTAGGATGCACCTTTAACCATTTAGCCAATTCCAGCGTGTTCCATGCGGTACGTTCTACCCGTAAAGATAATGTTTCCAACCCCTGAATCAAAAGGAAAGAGTTAAACGGACTAATGGTAGGCCCCCAATCGCGAAGTCCCTCGACACGGGTTTTGAGAATGTAGGCCAGTTTACCGAAGGTCTCGAAGAACTTCAAGCCATGGTATCCTTCACTGGGTTCAGTAAGTTGAGGAAATTTCCCATTGTTCCAGTTAAAGTTCCCGCCATCTACTATGACACCGCCTAAACTTGAACCATGCCCTCCGATCCATTTTGTAGCCGACTCTACCACGATGTTTGCACCATATTTCAGCGGCTGGCATAAATAGCCACCTGCACCGAAAGTATTGTCTACAATGATGGGAATACCATATTTTTCACCCAATAGTTTGAAAGCCTCAAAGTCGGGAATATTGAAGCCAGGGTTCCCAATAGTTTCCAGATAAATGGCTTTTGTTTTGTTGTCTATCAGCTTCTCAAACTCAGCCGGGTCCAGGTTCGGACTGAATCTACCTTCAATCCCAAATTTTTTGAAAGCTACTTTGAACTGATTATATGATCCCCCGTAAAGATAAGGTGAAGTGACAAAATTTTCTCCTTCTTCGAGAATGGTGTTGAGGGCTAAGAATTGAGCGGAATGACCAGATGCAGTGGCAAGTGCCGCAATACCTCCTTCGAGGGCTGCAACACGTTGTTCAAATACATCGGTTGTTGGATTCATTAGACGGGTATAGATATTCCCGAATTCCTGTAATCCGAACAGACGTGCCGCATGATCCGAATCTTTAAATACGTATGATGTGGTTTGGTAAAGGGGTACTGCACGCGACAAAGTAGTTGGGTCGGCTTGTTGGTAACCTGCATGAACCTGTAAGGTTTCGAAATGATATTTATTATTTGAGCTCATAATTGACAGTTTAATTATAATTTGAAAATGAATTTTTTGTGATAAATTTTATAGCGATATAGTTATTCGGGCATTTTGAGAAGTGTAACGCTCAGTGGTTGGAACAGGCTTATCTGTCGTAATTGAGCGTAAACGTTTGGGAAGGTAAAGCATTGAATGGGTCTGAGCCTTTAGATGGACCCGGTGACTAAGCTTGCTGAAACCTTGGATAATGCCAAGTGTTTCTTCACTTTATATCCATTTCAATTAATACCACAATACCGTGACTACCTTTAACAAGGTAGGATGATTCGCCAGGACTTATACGGAAAAAAGTCCCGACTATCGCATTCGTGGAATGAAAGATAGGGTAATGATAAAGAGAGAAACTGAAACTTGTTGTGTCTGTTTTTTGCAGGTAGCCTGCCTTACGAGAAAGGATGTTGTAGTTTTCATCTGTATGTTATTAATTTATAATTTCCGCAACATGCGGATTAGGTTTTAGCACCTTTCAAGTTTTTAACCTGAGGTTGCTAGAGGTTCACAGAGCCTATTCTCTCCCCTCTTCTTTATAAACCAAACATCCTTTTTAAAGAGGATATTTCAGTAATTCGGTGCAACAAAATTATAACTTTTTTCTTAAAATCACACAGTTTGGTAAAAATATTTATAAATTATTTCTTGGTAGGTGTATAATGTATTGTCATACAATGATATATTGTCATGAGTTTAACGATCGACTCTAGCACTCTTTAAATAATACAACTTGTTCACAACAAACTCTGGGAAGAATTCTATTAATGTAATGCTGATAATTAGGATTATTGTTGAAAGGGATAATGGATCAGTCTGAAAAGTCGGGGCGAAAGGAAATAGAAAAATGAGAATTAGTTTTTCGAACAATATTAATTAATTTTCAATCGCATAAAGTGTAATTTTACATCAATTTCTATTCTTACATCATCTTTTGGAATCTACAGATTCAATTCTTCCAATTAATCAGGATAAAGAGGATAGGATGATTCAGATTCGTCTCTTCCTAAAGCCGAAAATAATCAAATGGTTTGTCTAATCTTTGTCTAATGTATGCCCTATGCAGATAACGTTACATGTTCGGCGCAGATTCGGCAAAGGTACGGCGAAGGTACGGCAACGGGAATAATTGTGGAGGAATGGTAAATGATAAAGGAACTGATAAAATTTGAATGATGCCTTTCGGAAAATTAGATGGAGGCAAAAAATCATTAATTTTGTGCCGTTCAACTCCTTATTAAAATAATCGGCATTACATGAGAACTCAAAGAAGTCTATTATTAACGATTAGCTTTGTGCTAGTCTTTGGTGTATCGCTATTTAGTAATGCACTGGCACAGCAATATAGTCAAATAGATTCTGTTAAGAAGCATATTTATTATTTGGCAAGTGAGGAGTTGGCCGGTCGTAAACCGGGTACACCCGGTATAGAAAAGGCGGCAGCTTATATTATCACTCAGTTTAAAAATATTGGCGTAAAACCATTTAACGGTTCTTACCTTCAACCGTTTAAGTTGTTGGCTGGTGCTCAGTTTGATGAGGTTAATACACTCTTTGCGGATGGAAAAGAGTTAAAGTTAGGAAAGGACTTCATACCGGCAGATATTACCGGTAGTGGTAAGTCTGGAGGCGAGGTCGTTTTTGTGGGCTATGGACTTGATAAAAACACAGGAAAGATCAGTTATGATGATATTGATGTAAAAGGGAAGTGGGTTCTGGCTATCAGGGGAAGCATGGATCCTGCCGATCGCTCGGCCAGAGCAATGTTTATAGGCGACTATGTCAAAGCGATGACGGCTGCTGATAAAGGGGCTGTGGGTATTATTTTAGTTAATCCTTCATGGTACGATGAGGAAAAGATGGATACGAAGGCGATGCTAAATCGCTCGATGGGAAATGTAAAGATTCCGGTGCTTAAAGTGACGACTAAAACTGCTTTAAAAATAATTGATAAATCAGCTGGGTTCATAAAATCATTTCCGGTTGACAACGAACCTGCCTCTTTCTTAACTAAATCAAAGGTAGATGCAGAAGTGAATGTTAAGTTGATTTATCAAAACACAAACAATGTAGTTGGATTTATTGAAGGATCTGATCCGGTGTTGAAAGATGAATATATTGTGGTAGGTGGTCATTATGATCATTTAGGAATGGGAGGATCAGGTTCGCGTAAACCGGATACCGTAGCAATACATTATGGTGCTGATGATAATGCCTCTGGAACTGCCGGAGTAATTGAGATGGCTCGTTTAGTTCAAAAGGCAAAAGGTTCTTTCGGAAGGAGCGTTGTGTTTATTACTTTTAGTGCTGAAGAGATGGGCTTGTTAGGATCGCAATATTTTGTCTCTAACCCCTTGATTTCGCTTCCTTCAGTAAAGGGAATGATTAATCTGGATATGATTGGTCGTTTAAAAAATGAATTAACGATTGAGGGTACCGGATCGGCCAAGGAAAGTGATTCATTATTGAATGTTTTGGAAAAGGGGAGACCTTTTAAGGTGACACACTCTCCAGGCGCTGCCGGTGGGTCTGATCATACGTCGTTCTACAATAAAGGAATTCCGGTGTTCTTCTTCTTTAGCGGTATGCATTACGACTATCATACGCCATCAGATACGCCTGATAAAATCAACTATCAAGGCGAAGTTGATATTTTAAGCATGGCTTACGATTTAGCCAAGGTGTTGGGTAATTCGAAACCGCTTACCTATAAACAGATTGCTACTCAATTCAATTCTGGCGCCCGAAGTTATCGTATTTCTTTGGGTATCATGCCTGATGTGGCTGGAACCAGAAATGACGGTCTTGAGGTAATGGATGCCAGAAAAGGAGGACCTGCCGAAAGAGCCGGCATTAAGAAGGGTGATATTATCATCTTCATAAATGATAAAGAGGTGAATAACATTACCGATTACATGAGCCGTTTGAATACACTGAAGAAGGGTGAAAAGGTAAAGGTTGGAGTGAAAAGAAACAGTGAGAAAATAATTATTGAAGTGCAGTTATAGGTACTTCGAATTCTAAATATTACGTATGATTCATTATTTTAGCAGGCCGTTACTCCTTAAGTTTATAAAATTTGGAGTTGTTGGATTTAGTGGAGTTCTGGTCGACTTTGGAATTACCTATTTCTGTAAAGAAATTTTAAAAGCACAGAAATACATAGCCAATGGTATCGGTTTTACATTTGCCGCTACCAGTAATTATTTTTTTAACAGGATCTGGACTTTTCAAAGCCATGATCCTAATATTGGAATGGAGTATACCCGATTTCTTCTTGTTTCGTTAATAGGCTTGGGCATTAGTACTTTTATGATTTGGCTCCTGAATGGGAAATTTAAGATGAACTTCTATTTGGCAAAGCTTTTTGCCATTGCTACTGTTACGGTATGGAATTTCTTTGTCAATGTTCTATACACTTTTGCTGCTTAGGTACAACAGGTCTTGTTATCAAAAGCAAGACGATGAAAAAAATGCAATAGTTTACGCCTGCTTGGTGTCGAATGGTATCCTCAGTTAACATTGAAGCTGCCATGATAAAAAAGAAGGCAGAGAAGAGAAAATCTGTATAGGCTCGTTTATAAAACAAGAGACTTAAAAGCCATGTGATGAAAAGCAGGATGCCGGGAATGCCAAAGGCTACTCCCATATATAAATACTGATTATGTGAGCTTCCACGATGTTTCATGTCGAGTTTTGAGTGCATCAGCTTATAGGTTTCCGAAAAAGCATCGTCTACATCGCCGGTTCCTACTCCTGCTATCCAATTATTCCGGATTATATGAAATGTTGCTTTATAATATTCGATTCGTTGCAACTCAGACTTTCCATTCGCATTGCCGGTTTGCCGGTATTCATGTAATCCCATAAAGAAGTTGTCAATTCGGGATGTCAGGTTGAATGGTTTTATTAATCCCTCGTTAGCAATTCCATTTTCAATGTTTTGAATGTCTTTTTGACAGAGTTGTCCCAATCCATTTGCATCTTTACGGAGATCTCTGGTATTCAGGTATCTGAAGAGGGTCACCCGTAATTCATTTCCATTTTTATCAATGGAGCCATACGGTCGTTTACTCCTTTTTTTCCAAGCTTCTTTTAGTTCTGTTTCACAGATATATAATCCAACGTATCGTCCGCATTCTATTCCATATTGTGTGGTGTCGTGTGTGTAGGGATTTCCATTTATGGTTTTCTGATCCAATACTTGCAGATTGACCGGAGCAATATTCAGATAATTATTGTTAAACCAAAAGGCATAAAATAGTAGCAGAAGAGGAATGGAAATCAAAAGGATACGACTGGATATTTTTATGGCCAGATGTTGAGAATACCAAGCTAGATGTGCTATTTGCACGACGAAGAATATAGAAAGAAGAGAAATTCCTGTAATTGATTTAAGAATAAAAAGAAAGATAATCAGCCAAGTGAAGAGGATGAAAAGGGAGGCCCGAGTGGCAAGCGAGAGATGACTTTCTTTGAAAAGGAGGTAAAAGAGGATGATGACAGCCATGCACACATTTAAGCTGAACCGAATGTGCGGCATAAAGGGTGATAGTTCCCGTGTATCGGAGATTGGTTGTATTAAATAAATCGAAAAGCTTATCAGAGAACCGGCAAATACAGCCAGACAGTAGGTAAGTAAGATGATGTGAAACTCTTTTTTACTAAATGTGTGAAGTCCGGAAAACAAAACAGGTAATAATAAAAAGGGGAGTTTAATTCTGAGTTCCTGTGCAATAAAATGGGTATTGCTACTCCACAATGATCCAACCACATAGAGGAGATAGATAGACGAAATAATTAATGCAATACGGTTATTGAAGAAACATATAAGCTTTTCATGAAGATTTGTGATGAATCTTAACCGAAAGTTTTTCTCAGCATTGGTAGATCGACTACTTTGAGAGTTGAAATTATTTTGAAACAGCCAGTATAGAAACAGCAGAATAATGGAGATAGAGAAGGAGTAATAGGATAATGGAAGTGAAGCAGCCATGAGGCTGACAATAATTGTTGCAGGTGATATCTGCTTGAGCCTCATGCCTCACTTGTTTACTAATTTACTGAGTAGTCTTTTAAATAACAGAATGACTTATTCGGGATGTAGCAGTTGTTGAGATGTCATCTCTCGTTGGCATGCTTATTCCCTGAGTACTTGAAGTATTGTTGTTTTGAGTTGGGGCAGTTGAATTTGCCGGGGCATCCAGAACTTCACCTTTTTTAATCTGAGTGGTCTTTGGTTTTAAAAGATCGACATATTTAGTTTTATTCAGGATGGTTTGAGCGGAAGCGTCAATCTCTTTATCGTAGCCTATAGACGATTCGATGCGGCCCTTCTGAAAGTAATAACGTGATACAATTTCAGATTCAAGTACCTCACATATTTCACCTTTAAACTTGGTGAGGTCGGCATTTTTGTCACGGATCATCTTGTTGGTTAATGATTCAAATTCACCTTTTATAGCATCGAAATATTTTTCATGCTCAGCAAGTTTCTTGAATTCTTCAAGTGCATGTTCGCTGCGAGTGGTATAGGCGTAATCTTTATCGCTCAGAAACTTTACAAAATCATTGAATTCAGAGTCACTAAGTTTAAATTGACCAGCCGGTGCGATCGATGAATGTTCTTTGACAAACTTGTCTGCATAGTCGAATGTTAATAACCGTGCGGCTAATACAGCGGCAATGTTACTATAGTAACGCGTGGCAATACGAATATCAGGATCAATGCCGGCTCCATCAAATACTTCACGTCCTGCCTTTGTTTGGAAGGAATGTCTTAATGAATCGGGGATGGTCGTCGATTCTCCATTCAGATCTTTTTTCGAATAATCAATTGCTTGAATGCATCTTCCACTGGGAGTATAGTATTTTGCAACGGTTACTTTGAGTTCACTGTTGTATCCCACCGGGACAATATTTTGAACCAATCCTTTTCCAAATGTACGTTGACCTATTATCACACCGCGATCGAGATCCTGAAATGCTCCGGCTAGAATTTCAGCTGCTGAAGCAGTTTCATCATCAACCATTACAGCCACTGGAATATTTAGATCTACCGGATTGGAAGATGTAAAATAAGAGTGGTTTTTATCGGGTAGTTTACCTCTGGTCTCAACGATAAGCTCTCCTTTTTTTACAAACATTCCTACAATGTTAACAGCCTCGTCGAGTAATCCACCACCATTACCTCGCAAATCAATGATTAGCCCTTTTAAAGGTTTGCCTTCCCGAAGATCTGAAAAGGCTTTTTGGAATTCGCGGTATGAACCCTCAACAGTAGATGCTAGTTTAATATATCCTATATCATTTTTCAGTAGTCCGGAATAAGGAACATTTGCAATAACAATGGTTTCACGGGTAAGTTCCAGATCAATTATTTTACCTGTGACAAGTTTTTTTACTTTTAATTTCAAAGTGGTTCCTGCCTGTCCTTTTAGCATGGTGCTTACCTGATCAACATCTTTCCCTTCGAGAGGATGGTTGTCGATAGCAATGAGACGATCTCCCGCTCTAAGTCCTGCCTTGTGAGCCGGAAAACCTTCATAAGGATCTGATATTACCGTTTCATTATTTTTCCTATGAATCAAAGCGCCAATTCCACCATACTGTCCTTTGGTTAATAGTGCAAGGTCATCTTGTTCACTTTCCGGAATATAGATGGTATAGGGATCCAATGAGGCAAGCATGCTATCTATGCTCTTGCGGACCAGATCAGTATGCTTTAGCTTTTCAACATAATTGGTATTTAGTTCCTTATAGAGGTTGAAATATATTTCCAGGTTCTTTAGAATATCAAAGTTGTCGGGATTTGTATTCTTGCCGTTATCAGTATTTTGCCCCACATTTTGGGCTTGAATAGTTATGGAGAGGAGTATACTTAAGACGAGAATAACTGATTTTTTCAGCATAATGGTCAATTTTTTTCGATTAGAATAATGGCGGTTGTAGCGCAGAGTAGAAAAAGAATAGGCTAAAATAATAAATTTTTTCAAGGTACAGGGTCATAACCGCTACCACCCCAAGGATGGCACCGTAAAATCCGTTTAATCGTTAACCATCCCCCCTTAAAGGCTCCATATTTTTTAATGGCCTCTACTCCATATGCAGAACACGTAGGCGTGAATCTACATGATGGAGGTAATAATGGCGAAATGGTATACTGATAAACTCTTATGATAAAAATAAAGAACTTAGCCAGTAACTTTTTCATATTCTTCGGATAAACGGCATAAAATTAGGATTATTGCAGATTCAATCTCCGCTGCAGTAATTATTTTTCTACCAGTATAAACAATTGCAAGAGCACATTGCTTTTGTTTTTGTTGTAAAATTAAATATAAAAGCTCTTTATTTTGGCGGTAAGCTTCTCTAATTAAGCGTTTAATACTATTTCGCTGCCAGGAATCGTGTATATATCTTTTGGGAACGGTAATTAAAAGTTGAGCAGGTACTGAAGTTGGAAGTGATGTGTCTAGCCACAGCGCTTTAATAGGTTTGATATAAAAAGAGTTGCCTTTTTCGAATACTTCGGTAATCAGCTTTTTGCTGCAGAGCCGTTCAGCTTTTCTAAATGTATGGCTATATATGGGTTGTCTACTGCTCACGCTTGCAAAAGTATTAGAAAAGGGGGCGTATTTGATGCGCCCCCTTTTTATTTTTTATTATTCTTCTGCAAAAAGAGATCAATGGCCATTGTCATTGATGGAGTAGCAGGTGATGGCGCATTCACTGAAAGTTCAAGTCCTGCTTCTTTTAATGCGTTAGCAGTATTATTGCCGAATGCACCTAAAAATTGTCCATTCTGAACATAGTCAGGCCAGTTTACAAAGAGGGATCGGATACCGATAGGACTAAAGAATACAACAAGTTCGTATTTCTTTATATCGATATCATTTTTAATCATGTCGGGTACTGTTTTGTAAATAATTGCTTTTCTGAAATTTATCTTATTTTCAGTAAGCAAAGTAACAGGTTGCTCATCATGTTCGCTAGAACAGGGAAAAAGGAATGTTTCATCCTTGTGCTTTAGGATGAGTTCGAGCAGTTGAGAAAATGTTTGTTGACTGTGAAAGATTTTCCTTTTTCTGTAAGTGACGTACTTTTGAAGATAAAGCGCTGTAGCTTCAGAGATACAGAAGTACTTCATTGAATCAGGCATTTCAACGCGCATATCCTTGGCCAGTCTGAAAAGATGATCCACAGCGGTACGACTTGTCAGAATAATAGCTGAATGATCAAGAATCTGGAGTCTTTCTTTGCGTAGATCACGAGCCTCAACGCCTTCGATTTTGAAAAATTTCCTAAACTCAATGTTCACATTATGCTTTTTGATAATTTCAGCATAAGGTGTTTTTTCAATATCTACCGGTTTGGGTTGTGAAACAAGAATGTTTTTTACTTTCAAGCGGATCAGATTTTAAGGTTCAACGATATTTCAGGGTAACCCCTGATAATCAACATTCTTAATGTAATACGAAGAATTTAATCACTACTGCTAGTGGTAAAATTTCGAGGGTGCAAAGGTACAAAATTAAATATAGAAATGAAAATTTTGTGTTGGAGAGACCCACCATGAAACCCCTGAATAGATTAAATAGTATTCCTAGTGCAATGATAATCAGTCCCATATTTGAATAAAAGATGGGGTCACGAAAAACTGCAGCTAATGCAACCGGCAATAAAACTAATCCGATTATTTCCAGATAAACCAGTCCTGTCAGATTGTATTCGGTTGCAAAAGTCTCTGTTTTAAAAATATGACCTAAGAAATTTATCAGGGCAATTTTTAAAAGCCAAAAAATAAATAAACCTCCTAAAATGACCGCAAAGGTGGTTTCAGGATACTTTAATTGACTTCCCGGTTGAGATTGTATATATTGAAAAATAATAGTAGTCGTGGTGGTGAGAAAGATGAACATCAATCCAAGTGTAATTCGTTCACCAAATAAGCCGCCTTCGCGTACAAGTTGATTAACATAGCGTCGGGCAAATGCAGCCTTAAATATCTGGACTATTCGCTTTCCATATAGAAATTGAGCTGCGGAGAAAATGATAAAACTAACCAATAGTACAAATGTAAGCCAATTATACTCAGTTTCATTGCGTAATAGAGGCGACCCGTTGACCGATTGAAGCAGGTTTCCCTTGAAAAGAGACGTTTCGGTGTGGAGAACTTTGGCATTGCCTTGCGATGGGACCTTAAAATCTCCTACCGTATTAAAGAAAGGATTCAAGGTCAACTGGGAAAACAAACTATCTGAAGGGCTGGTATTTATATCAGCATACGGTGGAATACCCTGCTGAAGGCTGTCAGGTAATGGGGCTTTGAGTGGGCCGTATATAATGGTGTCCTGTTGCATAATCTGTTGCAAAGATACGCAACTTAAAATTTCTACGAGTTAAACATAGAAAAACATGGTTGAAAACTAAAAAAAGTTTAAAATACTCTGTACCTTTGCAAAAAGATACAAACTAATCATAAACTCCTAAAAATAAACAGTTTAGTATGGGACTCATGGAAGAAATTCGCACTAATGCCCAAAGGTACAAAAAAACAATTGTACTTGCAGAAGGGACAGAAGAGCGCACATTAAGAGCTGCAGACATCGTCCTCGGCGAAGGCCTTGCAAAAATAATTCTGTTGGGTAACCCCGAAGAGATATCGAGGTTTCAAAAAGAGAATAAACTGAGTAATTTACACAAGGCCACTATTATTGACCCCAAGAATAATCCCAGAAAGGATTTTTACGCTCAGATGTTGTTTGAACTGCGTAAAAGTAAAGGGTTGACCATTGAAGAGGCTAACAAGCTGGTCGAAAATCCTTTGTATTTGGCTACACTCTTGATTAAAAACAAAGAAGCCGACGGTGAAGTTGCCGGGGCTATAAATGCCACAGGAAATGTGTTGCGTCCTGCTTTTCAGATAGTGAAGACATTACCTGGAATTAGTGTTGTTTCCGGAGCATTTATTATGCTTTTTGAAAAACATGATTATACAGATAATGGCATACTTGTTTTTGCTGATTGTGCCGTTTCTCCAAATCCAACCGATGCTGAGCTTGCCCAAATTGCTGTGGTCACTGCTAAAACTGCAAAAGCCATTGCCGGTATTGAGCCTCGTGTTGCTATGCTTAGTTTCTCAACCAAGGGGAGTGCAAAACATGAGATGGTAGATAAAGTTGTAAGTGCTACTCGTCTGGCTCGCGAGTTAGATCCTACACTTCAGATTGATGGTGAACTACAAGCAGATGCTGCTCTTGTTGAATCTGTTGCTACTTTGAAAGCTCCGGGAAGTAACATTGCAGGTAAAGCCAATGTGTTGGTATTCCCTTCACTTGAAGCTGGAAATATTGCGTATAAATTAGTGCAACGTCTTTCTGGTGCCCAAGCAATAGGACCTATCCTTCAGGGAATGGCAGCTCCTATCAATGACCTTTCACGTGGATGTTCTGTAAGTGATATCGTTAATATGGTTGCAATTACTGCTAATCAGGCTGCAGGAACCAATATATAATTCAATCAAAAAATAAAATATTAAATAAATCATGGCCGAAACATTAGATGATTTCAGTTTAAGTAAAACAGTCAAACATAAGGGCTCGATTCAGAAGGTGGGTGTTGTTGGCTGTGGCTCCATGGGGCAGCAGATAGCTATTCTGGTTAGCCAGGCAGGAATGGAAGTAGCCTTTATTGATATAACCGAAGAATTTGTTGCTCAGTCTCTTAAAGAAATAACTGATATGCTTGACGACCGTATTAGTAAATGGGGTCTTACGGCTGGGGAGAAAAAACTTATTCTTTCACGTATTTCAGGGTCTGTTGATTATAATAGTATTGCCGATTGCGATTTGATAATTGAAGCTGTGAATACAAATCAGAAGGGAAGCCAACTAGAGGTTCGGAGAGATATATTTCGCCGTATTGAAAAAGTGGTTCGCCCTGATGCTATCATCGCTTCGAATACAGCTACTATTATGATAAACGATATGGCCGAAGTTCTTGATTATCCGGAACGAGCTGTAGCGCTTCACTTTCTAGCCCCTGTAGACAAAGTTAACATTATCGAAATGGTTCCTTCTGCTCATATTAATGAGGACTCAACCGAAATGGTAGCTAAGTTTGCCCGTATGATTGATCGTAAACTGATTCAGATAAATGAATCTGCCGGGCACATCAGTACGCGAATAATTTGTGCACTTATCAATGAGGCTTGTCAGGTATTAATGGAAGGCGTTTCTACGGTTAGTGATATTGACGAGACGATGAAAGAAGCTTCCGGGCATCAATTTGGCCCTTTTGAACTTGCCGACCGCATAGGTTTGGATAAGTTGTTGAAATGGATGGAAAATCTCTTCAGTGAATTTGGCGATTTTAAATATAAACCATGTCCAATCTTGAAACGTATGGTTAGGGCAAATATGATGGGCCGTCATACTGGTGAAGGTTTTTATAAATACCAAGATGGTAAAAAGATTGCTAAAAAAGGCCCAATCTCTAACCTTGGCCGCGAGTAAACTGATTGTTTTAAACTAAAGAACTTTTTAAGATAATGAAGATTATTGTATTGAATTGCGGTAGCTCGTCAATAAAATACCAGCTTTTCGACATGCCTTCGGCAGAAGTATTGGCTAAAGGGCTTGTGGAAAAAATTGGCCTTAAGGGCTCATTGATAAAGCACAAACGTAATGATGGCGTTGAAGTGAAACTCGAAGGCGAGATTCTTGATCATCAGGCAGGTATAGAGTATGTTCTGGGTATTTTAGTTAGCGAGAAATATGGCAGTCTAAAAAACCTTGAAGAAATAGATGCTGTTGGACATCGTGTGGTTCATGGTGGTGAATTATTTAAGGAATCGGTTTACATAACTGACGATGTGATTGAAGCGTTAGTTCAGTGTATTGATCTTGCTCCATTACACAATCCACCTAATCTGGAAGGTATTAATTCGATAGCCAAGCTTTTACCAAAAGTACCTCAGGTAGGTGTTTTCGACACTGCTTTCCATCAAACTATGCCTGAACAAAATTATCTATATGGCATTCCTTATTCTCTATATGAAAAGCATAAGGTTCGTCGTTATGGATTTCATGGCTCAAGTCATAAATTTGTATCTCTTCGCGCTGCCGAAATGGTAGGAAAGAAATATGAAGACCTTAAGATCATTACTTGCCATCTTGGAAATGGTGCATCCTTGTGTGCTATCAAGAATGGTAAATCATTTGATACTTCAATGGGGATGACCCCTATAGAAGGTTTAATGATGGGTACTCGTTGTGGTGATCTTGACGTCGGTGCACTGCTTCATATAATCAATTGCGAAGAGATTGATGTTGCTTCAGCAAATGTTCTGATTAACAAACACAGTGGAATATTAGGAATTTCAGGTGTTTCATCAGATATGCGTGATGTGGAAGATGCTGCAAAAGATGGCAACCATCGTGCTCAATTAGCACTGGATATGTTCTATTATAGAATTAAAAAATACATTGGTGCTTATGCTGCTGCTATGGGTGGCGTGGATATCATTGTATTAACCGGTGGCATTGGTGAGAATGATGTTCCGGGTCGTGCTAAAATTATGGAGGGCTTAGAATTCCTGGGTGTTGATTTTGATAACGAGGCTAATAACGGTAAGCGTGGTAAAGAAGTTATCATAAGCAAACCTGAATCAAAAGTTACAGTGATGGTTGTTCCTACAAACGAAGAGTTAGTTATCGCACAAGATACATTGGACATTGTAAGTGCATTGAAAAATTAATTAAGAAAAAAGTAGAACCGGAATTTGGTTCGCTTATTTAAACAAAAAAGGAGATTGTCATTATACTATAGACAATCTCCTTTTTCTTTAGTCAGATAATAAAACTATTCCATACTATCCATTAACTCGTCAGTCATTTCCATATTGTGGAATACGTTTTGAACGTCATCATCGTCTTCCAGAATATCAATTAATTTCATAACCTTTTTTGCAGCTTCCAAATCAACCTTTATAGTCGTTCTGGGTATACGTTCCAGCTCTGCATTTTCAGCCTCGATGTGAAGCTCTTCCAGCTTTCTCTGCATCAAACCAAAATCCTCTAATGCTGTGGTAACAGTAAATACGCCATCTTCAAAGGTTATATCTTCGGCACCTGCTTCGATCATCTCCATTTCAAATTCATCTTGTTCCAACGTTCCTTGAGGAATAGTAAAGATACCTTTTCGATCGAAGAGAAAACTTAACGAACCGTTTGTGCCAAGACTTCCGTTATATTTATTTAAATACATTCGAACGTTAGCGATCGTTCTTTTTTCATTATCGGTGGTGCATTCAATAAATAAAGCAACTCCGTGTGATGCATAACCTTCGTAAGTGCACTCTGTGAAATTGGCACCGCCTTTTTCCGCTGCTTTGCTAATCGCTCTTGTGATATTATCTTTAGGCATATTAACGCCCTTAGCGTTGATAATAGCTAAACGCAATCGGGGGTTGTTTTCAGGATCAGCATCACCTCCCTCTTTTATTGCTACGGTTATATCTTTTATGATTTTTGCAAAAGACTTCGAACGTTTTGCATCTATGGCTCCCTTTTTACGTTTAATGGTCGACCATTTATTATGTCCTGACATATGGCTTTGGAATTTTGTTAGCTTAAAAAAAGAACAAAATTACAAAAAAAATGGTATATAACAAGAGAAGGTAAAGCAATTTATGTGCTTCACCTTCTCCTAAATAACGTAATTATAAGTAGTTGATAGAGACTGTTGTTTAGTCGAAAACAAGTCGTAAGCCAATGCTAAATGGGCGAAGCTCAGGTCCCTTTCCACTTTTAAACATATCGTTTAAAGCATAAGTGCTATAAAGATTGATATTTCCCCATCCGATTAAAGCCATTGCATCAAACTTTAAGGGGTTGAGATAGAAATCGTCACGGACTTTGCTCTTCTGAGTGCCCCCATTCGTATTTTCAAATTTAACCTTTGAATGCGATCCTATTCTAAGACCTGAATTGATACCGCCGGCAATATGAAAGCTTGAATGGTTGGTATAACGGTTGGTTTGTAATTCGAAAAGAAGAGGTACATTTAAGTATGTAACTAATAATTTACTTTTCTTATAGTTCGCATCAGTCATTAATTCACCCTGAAAAGTTGGCGTGTTATCTTTCAATACCAGATTATTCTGATCAAAGCGATAATTGCGCCATTCAAGACCTAATCCGGTTATAAATCCTGCATTTTGAGATACCTTGAAGTTTTGCTCAAAGAAATTAAGTTGAACGTTGATCGACTTCCCCAGGCGAAGACTCATGTAATCATAGGGAGCAGGAGGATCTAATTTGCCGTCGGGTGTTAAAAAGCCGTTTACACCAATGTATAAACCTGCCCAATGACCATGAAATGAATTTCTTCTTCTGTTCTTTAAAAATTGAACCCTGCCGTCTTCGTCAACAATAAGTTTATTCCGCCCAATGCGTACTTCAGTTTGATCACCCTCCTTGACAGAGATATCAAGATTCCCCACTCTGACTTTAGTAGAATCTCCCTGTGTCTTTACCTCCATTAAAGGTGATGCCACATCTTCTTTCGTAGCAGGTGATTCAGAATCTTCGTCATTTCCTATACTGATGATGTTTGAAGTTCTCGAACTGCTATTTTTTTTTACTTCCATGTTTTCATGCGAAACATATTTAATATTGGAGACCCCACTAGCATCGGCTGATACTGACTTTGAGGCATTAACATAAGCATTTGAAACTCCGCTCGCATTTACTTTTGCATCTTTTACTTCAAACTTTGAAGCAAGCAATTTTGAAGTTCCCGAAATATCTGCAGTAAGCTGGTCGCCGACTCCTTGAATTTCTATTTTAGATACACCCGAGAGGTTGCAACTTAACATATTTACGTCGGCAGTGATATTTGCATAAGCAACGCCACTCAGATCCAGCGATAGTTGAGGTGTGGTGATTTTATTAGTCGTACTGAATTTACTGGCTCCGCTCATGGTAAGCGATTTCAACTCTTTGGCCGTAATGTAAATCATCATTCGAGTTGGGTTTCTAATGCTTCCCTGAGTGCTGATATCTAAGGTCGTTCCACTAACAGTAGTACTAACATGGTCCATCAGCTCTTCGTCTGTTTCAATTTTTAATGATTGGGGTTCTCCCTGCGTAAATATTACTTTGAAAACCGCAGAAACTTTGATGGCATCAAATTGGGCAACATCTCTTGTCTGGGTAATTACAGAACGGCCTTTGCCTTGAGCCATCACATTTACCGTGAGAAAAAGCATCACTAATGCCATTATCCCTCTTCTTAATATTCTCTCTTTCATGGCTAGTTTTTTTTAAGTATTCAGTAGTTGGTTTTCTTGTCGGAGACTACTGTTTTAGTTGTTTTAATATGTGACGGAGAAACAGACCTGCTTGTTACAGGAAAAGTTAAAATAATCTTAAAATATTTTTTTTATACTCAATGCTGTATGATTGAAATATGAACGATGGCTAGACATTTCCTGTATCCTTAAATATAATCGAAGAATGATAGTGTATCATCTTAATGCATATATATTTTGTGATAGCGCAGAGGTAAAAATGAAATGTAAACAAAGATTACGTTAAATATTGTAATTTTGTTAATGTAATTTCTGTCCGGCTTTTTATTGGTGTTCAAAGGTAATATCAATGCGGAAAGAATGATAAATTTTTTTATCAACCATTGCGTTTTTACTGAGAGAGTGGTGTTTGCTTTGTTCGTCAAATAATCAATTCTCATGCAAAACGAGTAATAAAGAAAAGCAATATGTTAAGTAAGCAACCTATTCCATGGGAAGAACGCCCGGCAGGTTCTACCGAGGTGATGTGGAGGTTTTCCGAAAATCCTATTATCGGAAGATACCAAACTGCCATATCAAACAGTATTTTTAATAGTGCCGTTGTTCCTTTCGATGATGGTTATGCCGGTGTATTCCGTTGCGATGATCGTAGTATCCGGATGAATATTTTTGTCGGCTTTAGTAAGGATGGCATTAATTGGCATATCGAAGATACCCCTATCCAAATGGTTTCGGGGAATACGGATCTTTTGGAATCTGAATATAAATACGATCCGAGAGTTGTATTTATTGAAGATCGGTATTGGGTCACCTGGTGTAACGGATATCATGGTCCTACGATTGGTATTGCTTATACTTTCGACTTTAAAACCTTCTACCAGTGCGAAAATGCTTTTCTGCCGTTTAATCGTAACGGGGTACTCTTTCCTAAAAAGATTAATGGTAAATATGTCATGTTAAGTCGACCGAGTGATAACGGGCATACTCCTTTTGGTGATATCTACCTGAGTCAAAGTCCGGATATGAAATACTGGGGCGAACACAGAATTGTGATGAAAGTTACTCCTTTTCCTGAGAGTGCCTGGCAATGTACAAAGATAGGCGCAGGTCCGGTTCCCATTCTGACAAAAGAGGGATGGCTTTTATTCTATCACGGAGTTATTCATACATGTAATGGTTTTAGATATTCGATGGGAGCTGCCATTCTTGATGAGCGTCAACCCGACAAAGTAAAATACAGATCGCGGCCCTATTTGTTAGCTCCTGCCGCTCCTTATGAATTGATGGGTGATGTGCCGAATGTGGTTTTCCCATGTGCTTCCATATATGATGAAGCAGGCAGAATTGCTATCTATTATGGTGCTGCTGATACCGTTACCTGTTTGGCATTTGGGTATATTGATGAAATTATTGATTTCGTGAAAAGAAATTCTATTTAACGATCTTATCGTTTATCAGATTCAGATATATTGCGATCTCCATCGGTCAGGGCATAACCTGTCATTGTTCCGTTGGAGTCGTATTTAGGATTGAGTGATAAGTTTCTATCCGCAATCAGATTGTACCCCTTTAGTCCGAGTTCTGCAATATCCCTTAAAGAGATTTTCCCCTTGAGTAATCTGCCTGCTTCTGGATCTCTGGCAATTGCCCCGGCCGTTTGAGAGATGCCCTGTGCAAGTGTATAGCCCAGCTTTCCGCTAATGACTCTTCCATCCGAATTTAAGGGTGCCGCATCCGGATCCGGATTAAAATAGGCAGTAGATGGAATGCCATCAAAGTCAGTACGTCGATTTATTGACTGGGGTATCTGTTTATTATTCATGGCCAGATCACCCGAATATCTTGTGTTTAAAACCGTAGTAGGCAATAATTTATTGACACGGTTACTGATACCCGTAGATTCATGCATCTGATTCGTATTACCGGGATTACCGCCTTTTTGAGGTTTATTCAAATCAGAAGCCGGTGGATTGGTTTTAGTAGCGCTATTTTCGGAAGCATTAGTTGAAGTAGCAACGTCGTTTATTATCCCATTATGATTGCTTGTTGTAGCGGTCGGTTTGACAACAGTCTGAGCAAACTTTTGATCGGTAGTCGAAGTGATCGATGGATTAATATATTTTAGATAAACCGTAGAGAAAAGTAGTACAGAAGCTGCAACGGCAGTTGCCATAATGATTCTCCCGGCATTGGGTAGCAGAATTGTTCTTCTTTTAAGTCGTGATTTGTAAGGATAGGTAATCTCAAAATCCGGTTTAATCAGTGTGTTACTAAATAACTCGAAATCTTTGATAAAGGATGGATTATCTTTTAAAAAATTAGCCAACGCATTTTGTTCGGCTTCATTTAAGTCGTTTTCATAGAAGCGGATAAAGAACTCCTCACAATTTTTCGGTGTGATGAAAATCTGATCTGCTAAAGGATATTTGGATATAATATCACCTTTTTTAAGTGCCGATTTACCCAAAAAGCTTATAGATTGATCAGGTTCGAGTGTAATCAGCTCATTGTCTTCAATGAGACTTCTCAGGTCCGGATTATTTTCAACAAAGATCAACAACTCAGCCGTATCTTCAGCCTGAAGGTTGCCTTCCAGATAATCCAGAAAATAGATCTCGTAGTTGTCTCTGTTGATTTTCATGATTCTTTTAATTCTTTATTTCTTGTTATATTGTTGTTAATGTTTAGATTACTCTGTCGAGGCTTTTAATGTAATTCTTTAAAAAAGATCGGGCCCTAAAGATATAAACTTTAACCTGCGATTCGTTAAGGTTCGTCATTTGTCCAATCTCATCGTAGGGATACCCCTCGTAATCGCGAAGCATTAATACCGAACGTTGTATCGGTGGTAGTTTTGCGAGTGCTTCATCAAGTATTTCTTTTAAATCGGAATAACCATTTTCGACAGTCTCCTTGTCGTGTTTGTAGTCGTCGAATACCGTCATCCGCTGATCTTTCCGTATGTAGTCTATCAATGTATGATAGGCAGTAGTGAACAGATACGAACGAGCCTTGTCTACAGAAATCTCTTTTACTTTTTCCCACATTTTAGTAAAAGAGTCCTGTACAACGTCGCTCGCTTTATCCTCATCCTTGATATTCTTAAGGATGAAGCGATAAACTGCATCTGAGTGCTGATCCACACATTGATTAAATTCTGCGGTAGTCATCAGTTTATTTTGTAGTTGTATTTGCGATTTTAATAGTGTGACGGATAACGAACCATAAAGTTACAACAGGATAAAATAAAATCTGTTTTTTCTGAAATGCATTGATGAAAAAAAAGACACCCGGAGATTATTTATCCGGGTGTCTTTATCAGGATTGATAAACAATGGAAAACAGATTATTCTATTCCTGATTAATCAAGTTTTAAAACAGCAAGGAAAGCTGATTGTGGAACATCAATATTACCTACTTGTCGCATACGCTTTTTCCCTTCCTTCTGCTTCTCGAGCAGCTTTCGTTTACGGGTGATATCACCTCCATAACATTTTGCGGTAACGTCTTTTCTGACGGCTTTAATGGTTTCGCGGGCAATGATTTTTGCTCCTAGGGCTGCCTGAATAGCAATATCGAATTGTTGTCGTGGAATAAGATCCTTGAGCTTAGCACACATTCTTCTTCCAAAGTCGTAAGCATGGCTTTTATGAATGAGTGTTGAAAGGGCGTCTACCGATTCTCCGTTTAATAAGATATCGAGCTTAACCAAATCGGCCTCTTTATATCCTATAATATGATAATCGAAGGAGGCATATCCTTTGGAAATACTTTTGAGTTTATCATAAAAGTCGAATACAATTTCGGCCAGTGGTAGTTCAAACGACAGTTCAACTCTGTCGGCAGTAAGATAAACCTGGTTTTTCAGAATTCCCCGTTTATCAATGCAAAGGGTCATAAGTGCCCCGGTATATTCTGATTTCGAGATAACCTGTGCCGAGACAAAAGGTTCTTCAATACGATCGATTTGTGTTATTTCGGGAAGCCCGGCAGGGTTGTGTACTTCAAGTAACGTACCTTTGGTCGTGTAGCATTTGAACGAAACGTTCGGGACGGTTGAGATAACACCCATATTAAATTCACGGTCCAAACGTTCCTGAATGATTTCCATGTGCAACATACCCAGAAATCCGCAGCGGAATCCAAAGCCTAAAGCAACAGACGACTCAGGTTCGAAAACCAGTGAGGCATCATTTAGCTGGAGCTTTTCAAGCGAAGCACGCAGTTCTTCGTAGTCTTCGGGATTTAAAGGATAGAGACCTGCATAAACCATAGGCTTAACGTTGCTAAAGCCCTCTATGGCCTTAAGGCATGGGCTTTTTACATGGGTGATGGTATCGCCTACTTTGACTTCACGTGAGGTCTTGATGCCTGAGATGATATATCCTACATCGCCTGCATATAGCGTATTAGCCGGTTGTTGGATTAAACGCAGAATCCCAATTTCGTCGGCATTATATTCTTTGCCGGTATTTACAAATTTAACAAGATCACCTTTGTTGATTTGTCCGTTAAAGATTCTGAAGTAAGCGATAATACCTCTGAAACTATTAAACACGGAGTCGAATATCAATGCTTGTAAAGGGGCATTAATATCACCCTGGGGAGCAGGAATCCGCTTTATGATAGCATATAAAATCTCTTCAATACCCATTCCGGTTTTACCGCTGGCAGGGATTATATCTGAGGGATCGCAACCCAGAAGCTCTACAATCTGATCTTCTACCTCGAGCGGCATTGCACTATCCATATCCATTTTATTCATGACAGGGATAATAGTTAGATCGTGCTCCAGTGCAAGGTAGAGGTTGGAGATGGTTTGTGCCTGTATACCCTGAGTGGCATCAATAATCAACAGCGCACCTTCACAGGCGGCAATTGAGCGTGAAACCTCATAAGAGAAGTCAACATGACCCGGCGTATCGATGAGATTCAAAACATATTTTTCTCCCTCGAACAGATAGTCCATTTGTATAGCGTGGCTTTTAATGGTAATGCCACGTTCACGCTCAAGGTCCATATCATCGAGTACTTGTGCCTGAGAATCGCGTTCAGAAACAGTACCGGTAAATTCCAATAGACGATCGGCCAGCGTACTTTTACCATGGTCGATGTGAGCAATGATGCAAAAATTTCTAATATTCTTCATCAAGTGCAAAAATAATAAAAAAAAGAAGTCGTTTAACTTGTAAGATGAGGGCTCCATGCGATTTGTCGCAAACCCGGGCGGCAAAAATAATAAATGGATAAGAAATAAAAAAACAGGGCAAAAAGAGTTATTATCATTTTTGCCATACTTATTTGTAATTACTTTTTAATGTTTTTCAATTAACAAAGAAAAAAATTATACGTATCTTTGTAATTGAAAAAAGGTAGGTTAAGAAGGAAAATAAACCACCACATTTGTTATCCAACCTGCCTCGATTAAACAGCCCATGATTGTATAATTTAGGTGTGGGTCGTATCGGAAAGATTATATTACAGTTTATTTTAATATTTTTCAATTATGGCAAAAATTAAAGTTGGTATTAACGGATTCGGACGTATCGGAAGATTAGTATTTCGTGCTTCTCAGGAACGTAATGACATCGAAGTTGTAGCAATTAACGACCTTATCGATGTAAACTACATGGCTTATATGCTGAAGTACGATACTGTACACGGTAGATTTAACGGCGATGTTGATGTTAAAGATGGTAAATTAATTGTTAATGGTAAGACGATTCGTGTTACTGCTGTTAAGAACCCTGCCGAACTTAATTGGGCAGAAGTTGGTGCTGAATATGTAGTAGAATCTACAGGTTTATTCTTAACAAAAGAATCTTGTCAGGCTCATATCCAAGCTGGTGCTAAACGTGTTGTTATGTCGGCTCCTTCAAAAGACGATACCCCAATGTTTGTAATGGGTGTTAACCATAATGAATACAAAGGCGAACAATTTGTTTCTAACGCTTCATGTACTACTAACTGTCTTGCTCCTATTACCAAGGTGCTGAATGATGCATTCGGACTGGTAGAAGGTTTAATGACGACTGTTCATGCTACAACCAACACACAAAAAACTGTTGATGCTCCTTCTGCAAAGGATTGGAGAGGTGGACGTGCTGCTGCCGGAAACATTATCCCTTCATCTACAGGTGCTGCTAAGGCTGTTACCAAAGTTATCCCTTCATTAAAAGGAAAACTGACTGGTATGTCTTTCCGTGTTCCTACTCTTGACGTTTCAGTTGTTGATTTAACTTGCCGTCTGGAAAAGGCTACTACTTATGAAGAAATCAAAGCTGCTATGAAGACTGCTGCTGCCGGTTCTATGAAGGGTATTCTTGGTTATACTGAAGATTCTGTTGTTTCAAGCGATTTCGTTGGTGATCCTCGTACTTCTATTTTTGATGCAGGTGCAGGTATCATGTTGAACCCTAATTTTGTTAAGGTTGTTTCATGGTATGACAATGAATGGGGCTATTCAAACAAAGTTCTTGAATTGATTGCTCACATGGCTACTGTTAAGTAAATTTTAAGTGTTCATAATATGAAAGAGGGACTGTCATTTTTTGACGGTCCTTTTTTTTGATCCATTTTTTGACCAATCGGGACCAGATACTAAGTCTAGCTTCGAATTAGTCGGAATATCCTGGGAAACGTTCTTCCATAACGCTATGATCCTTGATCTCTATCATTAAAGCCATCATTCAGTTATTCTAGAGTGATCCTAATCTTTTCCTAATGACTGATAGAAGGAAGTTAGAATTACATTAGAATTACATTAGGCTTAGATTAGGCTCAGCCCTTTGTTTTCTCTTGATATAGGTTGACAAAAATTAGAATTAATTGTCAATCTATATCAGGAAGCAAATGAGAACGAAAAATTGTCATATCCTAAATAAAGTTGACTATTCTTTCAATTTAGAAGAATCTTTGGGGCGATTTATGATGATGCTTGAATAAGGTTAAGCGCTATATTCTATTTATCGTAATAAATGGATGGCACCTTTTAAAACTCTTTTTTCAATCTTGCCACTCGAGCCGGGCTCAAATACTTCGCAAGTATAGAAATAAACTCCCTCAGCACAATCTTGTTTTGTCCCTTTTGATTTCCCATCCCAGTTTATCGAAGGATCGGTAGTTGAGAAAATGAGTTCACCCCATCGGTTAAAGATTCGCATGTTTACTTTCTCCACAGACGAATAGCCGGGGTAAGGTCTGAACTTATCGTTATGTTCATCACCGTTTGGCGTGAAAGCATTTGGAAGTCTATATTTTGGGCACCCATTTGCATCGGCGCAAACCGTATTGCTTTTTACACTTTCCATCCCTTTATCATTGACGGCAATCACAGCGTAGCATCCTATCACTTCATCCTTAGGCGCATGCATGATAACCGTGTCGGTAGCCGAAAGTGTTGAATCAACTCGTACAAATGGACCGCTGGATTGTACTGCATAAAACAGCACATATTTTTTTGCGGTCTTGCTGGCGCATGTACGATTCGGGTTGCTCCATGTCAACTTGTTTTTCCCTTCGGCACAAATGGTCTCGAGACTCAAAACAGGAGCACAAGGCGAAAGATTATCCGTTGGAATTGCACAGGCTTCTTGCGAAAAGTTGATTAGCGGGTCTATGATTCCGGAAGTTCCATAGGTCCCTATCGCTTTTACCACATAACAATAGTTTTGTCCGTTAACGCGTCCTTGATCAACATAAGTCGGAGTGGTAGAGACCCCAATTGAATCAAGAACGGCAGTCGATAGATTACGACGGTAAATAATATATTTTGTATTATTCCAGGGAACTATCGTCGACATGGATAATGAAAGTTGTTTGTCGCCGGGCGTTACGGTTAGTCTTACAGAGGAAGCCGTTTCACTATATCCGACACTGAATCGATTACCTGGTGTATTGTTGATAAATTCAATGCGATAGCTTATTCCACTTGTGGCAGTTGGGGCTTTAAGGTCGAGATGTGTCGTGTCGTTAATCGAAGCCGTAGAATCGATCAGGGCAAATAAACTACCCGTCATATCATTTGAACGGTAGATGCGGTATTTATAAGGTCCGGGAATTAGGGTCGTGTTCAACTCGGTCGGTTTTGACCATGCAAGATAAACGTTCCCCTGATCGGCAGTGGTTCGGATACTGACATTGGTAATGACCGGTAAATCTTTTTTTAGAGAGGCACACGTTTCGATGGAAGGATAACTTTCTGCTCCATCAGGAAAAATTGCTGTGATAACGTAGCAATAGGTTAATCCATGTGCAAGCCCTTTCCCATTATTATCGTCGGTCAAGGTAGTCGTTGCAATGCCCTGAGTCGTTCCAATTAATTCAAATCCGGCTCCGGTAGGAACTCCTTGCGTACAAGAATCGGGTGTATAGCCTGAGTGGCCGGTTCGTCTGTAGACATTATATCCCGAAGCAGTCGGACAGATGGACTGATCCCAGCTAACTTTGATATTTCGCCCTATTGCAATAGCCGAAGGATTTTGAGGTGGAGGGGCAATGACGCTTATGAAGTTGGATATTATGTCGGTCAGTGGTGTGCTTAGGTTGTCAGTGACCTTATAATAAACCTGATACGGTCGTTTTTGAATGGGAGTTAAGCCTGTATTCCATGCAAAAGTTCCGGTGACACTACCGTTACCTTGAACTTTTTGGGTGAAGGTGGCAGGACTGTTTTGCAGGGTTAGGGGAGAACCGGCCGCTGTAAGTATAAGATTTACCGGGTCGGGATCATGCGCCGTTACCTTAAAGGTTAATGATTTGCCGGCCATTATACAATAATTAGGGACAGGATCAAGGGATGGAGCTTTGTTTGTACACGTTGTTATAGTTACCTGCATATCACGGGTTACATACCCAATCCGTATGCCGTTTCTCCATTTCTCTATCAGAAAAGCAAAATTATATTCTCCTTGTAATGTTGGTTTGTCCCATGTAATATCTCCCGTTTTCGGATTGACCGTAAAAGTTCCGGAGTGATCCGGATCAGCATCATTTGGATATTTATATCCTGCGATATTTACACCACCGGTGGTTCTGCAGGCCACTAACTTATAAGACAAACTATCTCCATCAGGATCATAGGCTCCGGCATTATGCCTGAAGATGTTATTTATACAACCATTATCGATAGGCGGCAATTGCAGTTGCGGAGAGTTAACCGGACCTATAAAAGGATTGATGGTCAGCAACGTTTCAATATATAAGGGTACTTCAACCGAATTAGGGATGTTTACAATACCATAGTTTCGGTTTGGATCGGTTAATGAGATCTTAAAGGTCCCCTGTCCGGCATATGAGTGCACTTTTTTATAGATATTTTTCTTTATATCTGTGGCTACCATCTCGCCAAGATGGAGACAATAAGTTCCGGCCGGATTGACTCCGGCTGATCCGTTTGCTCTGTAAACCGTATCTTTGGTGCCATCGCCAAAATCCAGTTCAAGAACATTTCTATCAGCCTGACTGGGCGAATAAGAGTAAGTGACAATAGTTATCTCATAGGTGAGATTGCCTTTGCCTGAAACAAGGCGGTATGTGATTTCGCCGGCACGCTGATGAGTGGCAAAAACATTGGCCCATAAGACTAGGGCAAATAGAAATAACAGATTCTTTTTCATCATGCATCCATTCTTTGGATACAACAAAAATAATCAAATTTCTAAGGAATACTAACGATAAGTAAACAAGTAAAACGAATGCAAATCTTTGTTAAATTTTGATTAATTTTGTCAGGTTTGCGCAATGCCAAAACTACTCGTGAGTATGACTTATGTAATCGATCTGGAAGCTGAAAAGAAAGAAATATTACGAAGATACCGTAACCTTCTAAAGGCATATCATCCTGTTGTTCAGGGTAGGGAGATTCGTGGTATTCGAAAGGCTTTCCTTCTGGCTGTCGATGCGCATAAGGACATGCGTAGAAAGAGTGGCGAACCCTATATTTATCACCCGCTTGAAGTTGCACGAATTGTTGTAACTGAGATTGGTTTGGGTGAAACTGCTATTATTTGCGCCCTTTTACATGATGTAGTTGAGGATTCCGATTATACGCTGGAGTATATTGAGAAACAATTCGGATCGGATATCTCTAAAATTGTTGATGCACTTACCAAGGTAAAAGAGATTTCGGATAATAGTGTGCTATCTAAACAGGCTGAAAATTTTAAGAAGATGTTGCTTACCCTTTCAGCCGACCCCCGGGTAATGCTGATCAAACTGGCCGACCGATTGCACAATATGCGTACCCTTGAGTCAATGAGGCCTGATAAGCAACTTAAAATAGCTTCTGAAACACTTTATATATTTGCCCCGCTGGCTCATCGTTTAGGACTCTATGCCATCAAAAGTGAGATGGAGGATCTGGCATTGCGATTTACCGAGCCCGAGGTCTATCAATCGGTTGTTCAAAAATTAAAAGAATCATCGGTAGAACGAAATAGATTTATTACTCAATTTATCTATCCTCTTAAAAAATCACTCGTTGAGCAGGGTATTGATGCTGAGATATACGGAAGAGAGAAGTCTGTTTTCTCCATATTGAAAAAGATGCGGGAAAAGGAGATCCCATTTGAAGAGGTCTATGATATATTTGCCGTTCGCATCATTATTAAATCAGATCTTGAAAATGAAAAACTAAATTGTTGGCGGGTCTATTCTATCGTAACTGATCACTATTCTCCAAAGCAAAACCGTTTGCGCGACTGGATTTCAACACCTAAAGCCAATGGCTATGAATCATTGCATGTTACGGTGATGAGCCAAACGGGAGAATGGGTTGAGGTTCAGATCAGGACTCAACGGATGCATGAAATTGACGAAAAAGGCATTGCCGCCCATTGGAAATATAAAGAGAAACTTTCAGGAGCCGACACGGGCTTAGATCGTTGGTTAAATCGTATTGGCGAATTGCTTGCTAATTCTGAATACGAACCTTTGGCTTTTCTTGAAGAGTTTAAATTAAATCTCTTCGCTGACGAAATATTTGTATTTACACCGAAAGGGGAGATGCGGACATTCCCTGCAAATGCTACAGCCCTTGATTTTGCTTATGGTATTCACTCTGATATTGGAAATCATTGTATTGGCGCTAAGGTAAATCATAAACTTGTTCCGCTTAATACGCGGTTGAAAAGTGGGGACCAGATTGAGGTTATTACCTCAAAGATGCAAAGACCTAAAGAAGAGTGGTACGAATATCTGGTTACGGCAAGGGCCAAAACAATGCTCACAAACTCCATCAAAGAGTATAAGCGGGAGTTCTTGAATCAGGGAAAAGAGATGCTCGAGAAATTATGTCGGGAGCTGGAAATAGAACCGGGAAGAACCGTAGAAGCACAGCTACAGGATTTCATGAAGATTCCGAGTCAGATAGAGTTTTATTATCAAATAGCAAAAGGCGATATCGGGCTAAAAGAAATCAGACAATGCATGGGGCAGGCGGAGAAGCAAGGATGGCTTAAAGCAATCAGACTACCGTTCACCCGGTCAAAGGCCGTTGAAACTGTTCAAAGTAATGAAACTTCTTCTGCTCCTCCAATCTATGAAATATCAAAGTGTTGTTATCCTATTCCCGGAGATGAGGTGGTCGGTTTTAAGATTGGAGATAAAATAGCTATTCATAGAACAGGGTGTTCGGAGGCAGTAGGTCTTGCTACACGTTACGGTGACAAAATAAAAACAATAGACTGGTCAAAAATTGATAGTAATAATTTCGTTTGTGGTATAAATCTTACAGGAATAGATGCTCCGGGATTAATCTACGATATTGTAAAGGTCATTACTGAAAAATTTCATTTGAATATAAGGTCGTTTCACCTGGATAGTAGTGGCGAAGTTTATGAAGCTTGGGTTATACTTTCATTGACAGGTACCGAAATTTTAAACGATTTGATACAAACACTAAAGAAAATAAGCGGGATTGAAAAGGTTTTACGCATAAGCCGGTTAAAGGATTTACGATTTGAACTAAATAGTTAATGTTGAACTTTAAAAATATAAATAATAAATATAAAATTTATTTATACCAAATTTGGATAAGGTAAATATTTTCTATCTTTATGCAAAAAAAGACTAAGATGAAAGAACACGATAAAATAACTTTTGAAACCGTCAAGAAGATATTTACTGACTATCTTGAAAGTCATGGACATCGGAAGACCCCTGAAAGATTTACTATTCTCAAAGAGATATATTCTTCTGAAGGTCACTTTGACATTGAAACACTGTATATTCAAATGAAAAATAATAAATACAGGGTTAGTCGGGCAACACTTTATAATACCATTGAATTATTGCTTAGCAGTAATTTAGTAACAAAGCATCAATTTGGAAATAATTGTGCCCAGTTTGAACGATCATACAAATTTAGACAACACGATCACTTCATTGATATTGAAACAGGTACGGTTCTTGAGTTTTGTGATCCACGGATTCATGATATTCAAGCTGCTATAGAAAAAATGTTGGATGTTGAAATAACTTCGCATGCATTAACGTTCTATGGTCGGATGAAGGATGAACCTGACGATAATACCAAGAAGAATCATTAACAGAATACAATTTTTATTAAGATCAGCATGAGTGCAAAATTTGAGTATCGAAGAATCTTGTGCCGGTTTTATATGACTTAAAAAAAATAAATTAATTACGGATGAAAGTTGATGTTTTATTAGGTCTCCAATGGGGAGATGAAGGAAAAGGAAAGATTGTTGATGTTCTTTCAGCAGATTATGATATCATTGCTCGTTTTCAGGGAGGTCCAAATGCCGGGCATACCCTTGAAATGGATGGTTACAAACATGTGCTGCATACCATCCCTTCTGGAATTTTTCATCCGAAAACCTTAAATGTAATTGGTAATGGCGTTATTATAGACCCCTTTATCTTACGTAAGGAGATCGGATTACTTCAAGAAAAAGGTGTTAATCCTTTTGAAAATCTAGTTGTTTCAAAACGGGCACATCTTATTTTACCTTCACACAGACTTCTTGATGCAGTGAACGAAATGTCGAGAGGTAAATCTAAAATCGGATCAACCTTAAAGGGAATCGGTCCTACCTACACTGATAAAACTGCCCGTAATGGTATCAGAATAGGCGATATTTTTATGCCTTATTTTAATGAACGTTATCAATTGTTAAAGGAACTTCATTTTAGGATGGCTTCTTCTACCGGTATTGACCCCACCCAATTTAAGTTGGACGGAAAGGCCTTTGATGAGTATGAAAAAGAATGGTTCGCTGCTATCGAAGCAATAAAGGCTATTAAACAGGTCGATAGTGAATATCTGATTAATGAAGCATTAAATGACGGTAAGAAAGTTTTAGCTGAAGGCGCTCAAGGTACTTTGCTTGATGTCGACTTTGGTTCCTATCCTTATGTTACCTCTTCTAATACGATTACGGCAGGAGTTTGTTCGGGACTAGGTGTTGCACCTAATCGCATCGGCAAGGTTATGGGGGTCTTTAAGGCTTACTGCACCCGTGTTGGAAGCGGACCATTCCCTACCGAACAAGAAAACGCAGATGGTGAACTGATGCGTGATACGGGAAGAGAGTTTGGCTCTACAACCGGTCGTGCACGCAGATGTGGATGGCTTGATATTCCGGCATTGAAATATTCGGTAATGATTAACGGGGTTACTGAATTGATCATCATGAAGTCTGATGTATTGAGTTCATTCGATAAAATTAAAGTGTGCACAGCCTATAAGTTCAATAACGAGCTTACTGAAAAGTTAAGCTATGAAGCAGGCCAAGGCGAAGTAATTCCTATTTATGAAGAACTCGAAGGCTGGAAAGTGGATATTACCAAGATGAAGGCTGAAAAGGAACTTCCTGCCAGTTTCAAAAATTATATTAAATATATTGAAAATAAAACCGGTGTTGGGATAAGTATGATTTCTGTCGGTCCTGACCGTACTGAAACTATCGAACGATGATAAGTTAAATCAATAATGATTGAACAAAAAAAGTCCGAGTGATTATCACTCGGACTTTTTTTGTTCTTATAACCGAATCCTATTTCAATGTTTTTTATGTCAAATAATATCAGATTCAGTTTTTTATTGTTTTATTTCCAATTGATTTAAGTGATCAATTGATTAGAGTTTACGTTTTACTTCCGTCAGTTCATAACCTTCGATGATGTCACCTACTCTAATATCATCAAATTTGTTGATATCCAGACCACACTCATAACCGGTAGAAACTTCTTTCACATCGTCTTTGAAACGTTTCAAGGATCCGAGTGTTCCGGTATGAACTACAATACCATCACGAATAACTCTGATCTTGGTATTTCTTGTGATCTTACCATCGAGAACCATACATCCTGCAATCGTACCGACTTTGGTGATTTTGAAAACTTCACGGACTTCGATGTTACAAACAATCTTTTCTTCAATATCAGGTGCAAGCATACCTTCGATAGCCGACTTGATTTCTTCGATAGCTGTGTAGATAATCGAATAGAGACGGATATCTATTTCTTCATTTTCAGCAAGCTTGCGTGCACTTGAAGAAGGACGAACCTGGAACCCGATGATGATTGCATTTGAAGCAGATGCAAGCATTACATCAGATTCTGAAATCTGACCTACTGATTTGTGAATGACGTTAACCTGTACTTCCTGATTTCCTAATTTTAACAGTGAATCGGATAAAGCTTCAACAGAACCATCCACATCACCCTTAACAATAATATTAAGTTCTTTGAAATCTCCGATTGCAATACGACGTCCGATTTCAGCAAGGGTAATATGCTTTTGTGTACGAAGTCCCTGTTCGCGTTGTAGTTGTAGACGACGGTTTGCGATATTCTTAGCCTCCTTTTCGTCGTGCATGACATTGAATAAATCACCTGCCTGAGGAGCGCCATTCAATCCGAGCAACAATAAGGGAACAGAAGGTCCGGCGTTTGAGATTGAAACATTACGTTCATTGTACATTGCTTTTACCCTTCCAAATGTAGAACCGGCCAATACAATATCTCCCAAATGAAGGGTTCCATCCTGTACTAGAATTTTAGCAACATAACCACGACCTTTGTCTAAAGACGATTCAATAACCGTACCGGTAGCTAAACGTTTCGGATTTGCTTTTAACTCCAGAAGTTCTGCCTCAAGTAGTACTTTCTCGAGTAGTTTATCTACGTTTAGACCTTTCTTAGCCGATATTTCCTGACTTTGATATTTACCACCCCAGTCTTCAACCAAGAGGTTCATTTTAGCCAGTTCCTCTTTGATCCTTTCAGGCTGTGCGTTGGGTTTATCGATTTTATTAATAGCGAAAATTAAAGGAACATTGGCTGCCTGAGCATGATTGATAGCCTCAATAGTTTGTGGCATTATTTTATCATCACATGCAATTACGATAATGACAACATCGGTAATTTTAGCACCACGGGCACGCATAGCAGTAAATGCTTCATGACCGGGAGTATCTAAGAACGTTATCTTTTTACCATTTTCAAGTTTCACTTCGTATGCTCCGATGTGCTGGGTGATACCTCCGGCCTCACCGGCAATGACATTTGATTTACGAATATAATCGAGGAGGGATGTTTTACCGTGGTCAACGTGTCCCATTACTGTAACGATAGGATTACGAGAGATACGATCTTCGTCAGTATCGACCTTTTCTTCAACAACGTTACTGATAGCTTCTTGTACATCTACACTTACGAAGTCGACGGTATAACCAAATTCTTCAGCTACCAAAACAAGTGTTTCGGCATCTAATCTTTGATTTATCGAAACAAACATACCGAGTGACATAAAAGTTGAGATAACTTGAACTACAGGCACATTCATCATGATCGCCAATTCGTTTGCTGTAACAAACTCGGTTACCTTCAATACTTTTTTGTCTTCTTCCTCGCGCATTTGATCATCCTGCATCTGCTGATGTACCAAATGACGTTTTTCACGACGGTGCTTTGATGTTTTCGATTTACCGCTTCCGCTTAAGCGTTGCAGTGTTTCTTTAATTTGACGTTGGATCTCTTCTTCAGTCAATTCAACTTTAGGTAGATCCGATCGTTGGTTTCTATTTGGAAAACGACCAGCCGGCGCTTGTTTGGGGCGATTCTGGCTATTCGTATTGCTTTGTCCTTGTCCCGGTTTATTATGAACAACCGGTCTGTTTGGTCCGTGTTGAGGATGGGTACCACCTTGTTGAGCGTTTCTTGGCTGTCCCTGTGCATTTCCCCCCTGAGCAGTGCCACCACCCGGTTGCGTATTGCGTTGTTGGGGTTGACCACCACCTTGTTGGGTATTACGTTGTTGATTCTGACTGCCACCTTGTTGAGGACCACGTTGTTGAGTTTGACCTCCACTTTGTTGAGGGCCACGCTGTTGGGGTTGACCGCCGCCTTGTTGGGGGGCTCTTTGTTGTTGAGGACCACGCTGTTGTTGGGGTTGACCACCACCTGTTTGTTGTCCCGCTTGTCCTTGAAGCGGTTGTCCACCTTCTCCCTCTTTCTTGATACGTTTCCGTTTTTTCTTTTTGGCCTTATTGGCACTGTCATCAGATGATGAAGCAACAGGCTTTTTTACTTCCGGTTTACGGGGTTCGGGTAATTTAATTGATCCTAGAATAACAGGACCTTCAAGTTTTTTAACTTCTGTTTTATGGAAGTTTGGCAGGTTCTCAACATTACTATCGCTTCTTAAAGCATCTGCCAGTTCATCGAAATTAGTTGGTCCTTGCAATTCTTGCGGCTGAACGTCTTTTACAGCTTCTTCATCTGCTTTTTTCGGTTCGCCAGAAGGTTTATTAAAGTCGGCGTGCTTAATAGGTCGGTTATGGCCTTCACGGAACTTTGTTTTTTCTTCTTTGGATTTACGTTCAGGTTTTGTTTTTAAATTCATCGCTTCCAGATCAATTTTACCCAGCACCTTGAGGGCTGCGTCAGTATTATCTGTAACGTCTTCTTCTTTTTTTTCTGAACTTATTTTCTCAGGAGCAGTCTCTGTAGAATGATCCTTTTTCTCATGTTTAACCACTTTTTCATGAGTTGGTTCGTGCTGTTTTGCAGGTACCAAATTTTCAGATTGAGGCTTAGTGGGCATTTCTTTCTTTTCTTTCACTTCAGTCCTAATAACTTTATGTTCAGTTACTGTCTCAGCAACTGGGGTAGTAGTAGGGGTAGATACCTGCAGTGGTTCAGGTACAGGAGTCGTTTCCTGAACAGGAATTTGTACTGGCTTAACGGGTTGAGGGGCGGATATGGGTTCTACCGGTTTAGGTTTTACTACAGTAACTGGTTCTGAAACAGGTGTGGTTACTGTAGGAATAGGTTGTTGAACCTTCACAGGTTCTACAATTGGTGCTACTGGTTGAGCTGGCGTTTGTTCCTGAGTTGGAACGACAGGTTCTATTTTAACTTTCTCAACAGGTTTTTCTGGTATTGAGACTTTAATTTCGGGCACGGGTTCTATCTTAACCGGTTCTGATACGACCGGTTTCTTAACTATTGACTTTTCTTCAATGTCTATATTAGACTTAATGAAAAGATCTTCACGAGCAAGGGCCTCCTCTTCGTGAATATAGACTTTCTTTTCGTCTATCGAAACTGATTGACGATGGGAAATATCAAGGTTTTTCTTCTCCGACTCTTGTTTTACAGCCTTGTCTTTCTGGTATTCTTTTACCAATAAAGCGTAGACGTCGGACGGCAGTTTTGAATTTGGATTTGAATCAACCTTGAATCCCTTCTTGTTGAGATATTCAAGAATTGTTGTAACTCCAACATTAAACTCACGTGCAGCCACACTAAGCCTTATTGTTTTTCCCTCTTCCATACTTAAAGTATCGTTATTCCTTTTAGTTGCCCAAATTTTTTGTAAAAGTACTACTAATTTTTGATTCTTCAAGAATCCTTTAGACATTGAATGCTAGTTGTCCGATTGATATGTCCGTAAATTTTAAATAGGGTACCCGACACAAAGGTCGGGTACTCATGTTTTATTCGAATTCAGATTTCAAGATACGTATTACTTCACGTATTGTCTCTTCTTCGAGATCAGTCCGTTTGACCAATTCTTCAACACCGAGGGTTAATATGCTCTTGGCAGTATCACATCCGATGGTTTTAAATTCGTCAATAATCCACTGATCAATTTCATCTCCAAATTCATCAAGGTCAACGTCTTCGTTGTCCACATCAGTATCTCTGTATACATCAATCTCAAATCCGGTTAATTTCCCGGCCAGTTTGATGTTGTAACCTCCCTTGCCAATTGCAAGCGAAACTTGGTCAGGCTTCATATAAACGTCTGCACGTTTACTCTCATCATCGATAGTGATAGATGAGATTTTCGCAGGACTCAAAGCACGCTGAATATACAACGAAGGATTAGAGGTGTAGTTGATAACATCGATATTTTCATTCTTCAATTCGCGAACAATACCGTGTATACGCGATCCCTTCATCCCAACGCAAGCTCCTACGGGGTCTATGCGATCGTCATAACTTTCTACAGCAATTTTTGCACGTTCACCTGGAACGCGGACAATGTTGCGGATAGTAATGAGTCCATCATAAACTTCAGGAACTTCCGATTCAAGTAACCGTTCCAGAAAAACAGGCGAGGTTCTTGAAAGAACAATGATCGGGCTGTTATTACGTAGCTCAACTTTCGAAACTACCGCACGAAGAGTGTCTCCTTTGCGATAGAAATCTGCTGGTATCTGCTCGCTTTTGGGCAAAACAAGTTCAATACCCTCATCATCTAACACCAGAATCTCTTTCTTCCATGCCTGGTAGACTTCTCCTGTAATGACTTCACCGATTTTTTCTTTGTATTTTCGGTAAATATTATCTTTTTCGTATTCCTGTACTTTGCTCTGAAGGTTTTGGCGGATGGCCAATATCTCGCGACGGCCAAAATTAACCAGAGGGAAGGCCTCAGATACCTCTTCTCCCACCTCAAAGTCAGGTTCGATTTTTATTGCTTCAGAATAGCCGATCTCTGTGTTATCATCTTCAATCTCGCCATCGGCAACAACAATTCGCCGACGCCAAATCTCAAGGTCTCCCTTGTCGATATTGACAATGATATCAAAGTTCTCGTCTGTTCCAAACTTCTTGATAAGCATATGCCTGAAAACATCTTCCAAGATACGCATCATGGTTTCGCGGTCGATGTTCTTAAATTCTTTGAATTCAGAAAATGTTTCGACCAAATTGATGTGTTCCATCGCTTCTCACTTAATGGTGAATCAACACTTTTTTATTTAAACGATATAATTTCTTTCGTTTGTTTTATCTCGCTAAACGAGATCTTTATTCCTTCATCCGAAGCTACTTCTGTAGTTTTCTTTCCCTTTTTAGGGGCTTTCTCTTGCAGTGTAATAGATTCTTCAGTAGCCGACAATAAAATGCCTTTGTGTATTACTCCGTCGTTCAGTGTAACTTCCACCTCCCGACCGATGTTTTTAATATATTGCCTGATATTTACGTAAGGTTGATCTATTCCGGCAGACATAACACTCAGTGCAAAGTCTTCTACTTCCCGATCAAACTTACCTTCAATATGGCGACTTAGCGCAATACAATCTCCAATGTCAATGGGATGGTCTCCATCAATGGTTACGGTAATCACATTACCGGCCTTGACTTTAACACTGATCAGAAATATTTCTGTTCCTTCCAGATGTTCATTTGAAATCTCCCGGATTAATTCTTCAGTGATCATTGTAAATTGTCATTTAAAAAAACGAGGGGACTTTTGTCCCCTCATTATAAATTCTTTGCAAAGGTAATAAAAAATCTCTCAAATCCAAAAAAGAATTTGAGAGATTATCGTTGTCCGACCAGGGCTCGAACCTGGACTCTTCTGAACCAAAATCAGGCGTGTTGCCAGTTACACCATCGGACAGTTTTTGGGTGTTTTGCGAGTGCAAAGGTAGAAAAAAAAATTATTTCACAAACTTTTATTTCTCTAACTTCGCTTCAAATTTAAAAAATTTATCTACTGATTTGTCTTTTATGATTAATTATCAGAAAACCAACAACATTATTGGGTGGATCGTTTTCGTGGTTTCTACCATGGTTTACTTGCTTACCCTTGAGCCAACTGCTAGCTGGTGGGATTGTGGTGAATATATCTCTACTGCATTTAAATTGCAGGTAGGTCATCCTCCCGGAGCTCCTTTATTCCAAATGATAGGTCGGTTTTTTAGTTTATTTGCATTTAATGATGTAACGAAAGTGGCTGTAATGGTTAATTCTATGTCGGCCATTTGTAGTGGATTCACCATATTATTCCTGTTCTGGAGTATAACAATGCTGGCGAAAAAGATGTTTCCTTCGGATAGACCGCTTACTTCTTTCGAGAGTTGGTCTATTCTGGGAAGTGGAATTGTTGGTGCCTTGGCTTATACTTTTTCTGATTCATTCTGGTTCTCTGCCGTTGAAGGTGAAGTTTATGCCATGTCCTCTTGTTTTACAGCCATTGTCTTTTGGGCTATTCTTCGCTGGGAAAGAGACGCCGACCAACCCAACCATTGGCGTTGGATATTATTGATTGCCTATCTGATCGGATTATCTGTAGGTGTTCATCTTCTTAATCTGCTGGCTATTCCTGCTATTGCCTTTGTTTATTATTTTCGAAAATATAAAGCAACCATCAAAGGAATAATCATTACAGCTGCCGCCGGTTTCGGTATTTTGGCTTTAATTATGTTTGTAATTATTCCCCTCACCGTTAAGTTGGCTGGTGTTTTTGAGATCACCTTTGTCAATAGTTTTGGACTCCCTTTTAATAGTGGTACGATTCTGTTTTTCCTCTTGTTGACAGGGTTAATCTCTTTTGGCTTAATTTATTCAAAACGAAAATCAAAGCAGTTGTTACACATCACGTTACTGTCATTAACCTTTATTCTGATAGGATACTCTTCGTTTATGGTGTTGGTTATTCGTGCTAATGTCGAAACTCCAATCAATGAAAATGAACCTTCGGATGCTGTGGGACTGCTTTCCTATTTAAATAGAGAGCAATATGGTGATTGGCCGTTGCTTTACGGTCCTTATTATTCTGCTCCCGTAACAGGTTATGCCGATGGATCGCCTACTTATGCGCGTGACGTAAAAACGCATTCTTATATCATAGCGGATGCACACAAGCAATCCATACCTCAATTTGATAAAAGATTCTGTACCATTTTTCCACGAATGCATAGCCGGCAAAAAGATCACATTCGATCTTATAACACGTGGGTTAATATTGTAGGGAATGCCATTCCTGTACAAAACAGTAAAGGTGAAATGAAAACCGTCATTAAGCCGACCTTCATTGAAAATATTGATTTCTTTTTCAGATATCAGATCGGACAAATGTACATGCGCTATTTCCTTTGGAATTTTGTTGGACGCCAGAACGATATGGAGGGTTATGGAGGCATCTCTAATGGCAATTGGTTAAGTGGTATTCCTTTTATCGATAATATGAAACTGGGAAATCAGTCTCACTTACCTGATAGCATGAAAAATCCGGCTCACAATACCTTCTATTTTTTGCCCTTATTACTGGGATTGATAGGATTTGCCTTTCATGTAAATCGAAATTCAAAAGATGCTTTGGTTGTATTTCTGCTGTTTTTTATGACGGGAATAGCTATTATACTCTATTTGAATCAAACTCCGTTTCAGCCAAGGGAGCGTGATTATGCATATGCCGGATCGTTCTATGCGTTTTCAATTTGGATTGGCTTAGGTGTGTTAGCTTTGTTAAGTAAGCTACCCTCAAAACATAAAACTGCTGTTTCTGCGTTTTCAATTACAGCTCTTTGCATACTCCTTGTCCCGGGAATAATGGCGAAAGAGGGATGGAACGATCATGACCGGTCGGGGAAGACTGCTTGTCGCGATTTTGCTGTAAACTATCTTGAAAGTTGTCTTCCAAATTCTGTGGCCGTTACTTTTGGCGATAACGATACATTCCCTTTATGGTTTGCTCAGGAAGTTGAAGGAGTACGAACAGACGTTCGTGTATTAAATTATATGCTGGCGGCAAGTGATTGGTATGTTCATCAAATGATGAAGAAAGCCTATGATTCTGAACCGCTTAAATTTACTTTAAGTCATGACCAATACAATAAAGGAGTTAATGATGCTGTTTTGGTTTATGATCAGGGTGATACGAGCCGATATGAATTAAAAGATGTTATAAACTTTATTGCCAGTGATAATCCAAAAGCCAAATTGGAATTGACCGATGGAAGTTTTGCTGGGTTTATTCCTACCCATAAGCTGAAGATGACAGTTGATAAACAGGCTGTTATCAAAAATGGCATAGTCCCAGCTGATCGGGTTCGTGATATTGTGCCTGTAATCGAATGGGATCTGAAGGCTAATTATATTACCAAGAATGAGTTGATGCTTCTTGATTATTTAGCCAATAATGCCTGGAGTCGTCCACTCTATGTAGCCTCTCTTCACAGTATGTCGAATATTTTGAACATTGATAAATACTTTCATCTTGAGGGAACCATGTATCGTTTTATGCCGGTCCTACCCAAAAAGGGAATGGAAAGTATTGGCGGAGTTAATACGGACCGGACCTGGGAGGTTATGATGAATAAAGCTAAATTCGGAAATTTAAATAAACCGTCTGTTACTGTAGATAGAGAAAGCTTCCGAAATATCTATTATCAGCGCGCAAGCTTTACCCGTTTGGGATATGCACTTCTTGCCGAAGGTCGTTGTGATTCTGCTGTTCTGGTAGCCGATAGATGTCAGGAGATGTTCCCTCCTGCAAAATGTGGTTACGACTATTTTCAGATGCAGCTACTCGAAATCTATTTAAAAGGTGGTGCAATTGATAAAGGGGTAGCTTTGGCTAATCAATTAACCATTATCTATAAGCAGAACATCAATTATTATTTGACTACCGGTAGCTTTATGGATTATTGGCAGGACGATCTTGGTAAAGATCTGGCCATACTTCGTCGCATTGCTACTATTATGAAGCGATATAAGCAGGAAAAAGTTGTTTTAGATATAGAATCGTTTATCCATCAGAAATCTAAAGAGGTAAAATAAACATTAGAGAGGCTGTTCAGATTTTTTGGACAGCCTCTCTATTTTTGAATAACTATCTGAGCGTAATATAAAACATACCGGAAGTAGCCTCCCGGAGGCATAGGTCGTTCACTCTTGGCTCATCGGCTGAAGTTGAAGTAATGTCTGAACCATCTCATGAGACTATTTAGTCCCAATATTTCCGATCGTAGATATATGTTATTATTTGAAAAATAGTATGGTCGATGTTGAGCCAATGTCTTTTTTATTTCATTTATAGAAGTTATCCCTTTACGATTTTATCTTCTCAGGTGGAGTTTTATCTTTTTTATTGATATACCAAAGAATTCCCGCACCCACTAAAACCAATGGGATACTTAATATTTGTCCAAGATCAAGTATATATTTTTCTTCAACATCCACTTGGGGTAGTTTGATGAACTCTATTATAAAGCGAACACCAAATACCAAGATTAAGAACATTGCGCTACAATATCCTTCTTTGGGCTTTCCGTTGTGTTTGATATAGTATCTGAGTAAGTACGCGAAAATAAGCAGATAAGAGAGTGCCTCATAAATTTGGGTAGGATGGTGTGGAAGACCGTCGCCCTGTATGTCTTTTATGAAAATAAAGCCCCAGGGAAGATTGGTTGTAGTGCCGTAGATCTCGGAGTTCATCAGATTTCCTAACCGGATAAAGCATCCGGCTAAGGCAGTAACAATGACAATTCGGTCGAGTGTCCAAAAATAAGTTCTCTTATTGTTTCTGGCAAATATCCAAATAGCAAAAAGGATGGCAATAGCAGCGCCATGACTTGCAAGACCACCTTCCCATATTTTGATGATTTCGGAAGGATGTGCAAAATAATAACCCGGTTGATAAAAAAGAACATGACCTAAGCGAGCACCAATAACGGTAGCAATGATCATATAGGTGGCCATACTATCCACTAATGAGACAGGCAGGTTCTCCTTTTTTAACATACGTTCAATAATGATATAGCCAAGGTAAAAACCCAGGGCAAAAAATAATCCATACCAGCGCACACCAAATCCCCAAAGATGAAATATCTCAGGATTGGCATTCCACGTAATAGCTGTAAGTGTCATAAAAAAGATTTTGGGCAAATTTAATGGTTTTGGTAAAACGAAATTGTTATTAAAATGTAAACCTGAAACGAATTTTTATCTCAGAACGTAACATCAATTTTAAATGGATATTAATTTTATTGTTTCTATATTAGAATATATTGATAATCAACTATTCTAATGAACGCAAGAAATTTCTCACAACGGAATTAAGTTGTTTAGGATTGTAGAAAGTAGTTAGCGGTTTTATGTTATCAATCTGCGAAAGAACTGTATTTATATCAAAATTCTTCTGAGAATAATGCAAGCAAGTACCATTTGCTTCATGAAATTCAGCTAAATATTCCTGCTCTGTTTGTCCGGGAGTAGGTACAAATACTGCCTTTTTGTTTAAGGTTGCCAAATCCATCAGGGTGGAATAACCTGATCGGCAAATTACGAAGGCCGCATCTTGAATAATGGGTAGCAGTTCGGTGGATGGCAGATGAGAATAGACTGTCAGATGGTTGATGTTTTCTACTGTAGATTCTTCAGGTATTCCGGCAACAATAACAGCAGGCCGGTCTAATTCGGATAGTTGTTCTCTGAGTTGCTTTTCAAAGATTGAACGTTGCGGCTCAGGCCCCGATACAAGTGCAAGAATCAAATTTCCTTTAGTAGCATTGCTTTTATTATATTGAAAGCGGGAGAGAGGACCGATAAATTCAACATGCGCCGGGACAGGATAGAGGTGCGAAAGATCTCCTGAGAGATTATCATCACCTACTTGGTCGGGAACCCAGCAACGATCGTAGTGTAAGACAAAAAAGCGATGAACGAGAAAGAGAAAAGGTTCGGCCAGTTTTAAATGCCATGGTGTTTTTATCATTAATTGATGGGTAATATAAACGCTTGGTATCTTCCGGCTCCATAGCCCAAAACGGTTGTCTGATATTATTGCATTTATCTTATGTTCTTTTATGATTTTTTTTAACCTCCAATGTTCTTTCAAAATGCCGACCAATAAAGGAAGCATGGACCAGAACATCCTCCATACCATACTTCCTATAACAGGGTAGTGTGGAGAATATCCCTTGAAAACAATCGTTTCAATTTCGGGAAACTCTTTTTGTAAGAATGCAAGAGGCCGTCCCTCTGTGGCAATAACCACTTCGACCCCTTCGGCCTGCAAAGCTTTAATGATGGGCACACAACGACTGGCATGGCCTATACCCCAATTTAATGGGCAGATAAGTATTTTGTTGTTCTTCATTCGTGAAATTCCTCTTCAGTACAAAGATAGCTCAAATAATTTCACACTTATCGTCGATTCATTTCTTATATTTGGACATGGTTACAGAACGAGAGTTAATTCATCGGATAGCACTCACTCTAATCCCGGGAATAGGCGATGTGCTAGGCAAAAAGTTAGTAGCTTTTTGTGGCAGTGTAGAGGCTGTCTTTCAAGAAAAAGAAGAACATCTGTTAAAGATTCCGGGTATTGGCAAAACTTTAGCCCAATCCATTCTCAATAATAAGATTATTCAGAGAGCTGAAAAAGAGGTACGTTTTGTACAAAAATATTCTATAGAGCCGATTTTTTATCTCGATGATAATTTTCCGGAACGCTTAAAGCAATGTGAAGATCATCCGTTGATGCTCTATTATAAAGGGTCTGTGCCCTTGGAACACACCCGTCCCATTGCATTTGTGGGCACACGTAAATCGACGGAGTATGGCAGAATTTATTGTAAAAAAATTATTGATGAAATTGCCCCTTTCGATCCGCTTATTGTAAGTGGACTTGCTTTTGGTATAGACACTGTAGCCCATAGATCGGCACTGGAGGCAGGCCTTCCTACCATAGGCGTCATGGGGCATGGATTGGATAAAATTTATCCGGTACAGAATAAAAAACTGGCAGAGATGATGTTGCATCAAGGAGGGTTACTCACAGAATTTATGAGCGAAACCAACCCTGATGCCGTAAACTTTCCAAAACGAAACAGGATTATTGCAGGGCTCTCTGATGCCGTAGTGGTTATTGAGGCAGGTAAGAAAGGCGGAGCGCTTATCACTGCCGATATTGCCAACTCGTATAACCGTGATGTCTTTGCCTTACCGGGTCGTGTTAACGACATCTATTCAGAAGGATGTCATTTTCTCATTAAAACAAACAGGGCCGCGTTAATTGAAAATGGTGCAGACCTGGTATATGCATTAGATTGGCAGCCTCCTCAAACGAAGCGTATTCATCAGACGCAACTTTTTGTTGAATTAACCCCTCAGGAGGAAAAGCTCGTCTCTGTTTTGAGAGAAAAGGGAGAAGCCAGTATCGATATTTTAGTCTCAAAGACACAACTATCTTCGGGTATTATTGCTGCCACTTTGCTTAATCTTGAGTTTAAGGATGTTGTAAAATTACTTCCCGGCAAGGTCTATCGGCTTATAAATTATTAATCATAGAACTTTTTTCTACCTTTGTCCTATAATTCAAAGGCATCACCCATGTCAAAAGTAATCATCGAAAAAATAAATGCTAGTGAGGTCGTTAAAAGAGGGATAAAGCACTGGCCTATTTGGGAAAAAGAACCGTCACGCTACGAATGGAGCTATGATTGTGATGAAGAATGCTACATCATTGAAGGCGACTTCACCATTGAAACAGACGAAGGTCCGTATCAATGTAAAGCGGGCGATTTTATAACTTTTAAAGAAGGATTGCGTTGTGTTTGGGATATCCGGCGCGACGTTGTTATGCATTACAATTTTTAACTATACACTAATTTGGAATTTAACCGCTCGGCTTGTATGTCCGATGATGAAAAACCCTATGGAACTTATGGAACTGTAGTCAGGTCGACAGGAAGCTGGTATGTCGTGCGACTTCCTGATGGCAATATCATGAATTGTCGTTTGAAAGGCAAGTTTCGTATGAAGGGGTTGCGGGCAACCAATCCTATTGCGGTGGGCGATCATGTTACAATTCTTCCCGATCCCTTCGCTCCTGGCGAAGGTTCGATCACTGCAATAGAGCAAAGAAACAACTATATTATTCGCAAATCGATTAACTTATCGAAAGAATCGCACATTATTGCTGCCAATCTCGATCAGGCTTTTCTTATCGTTACGCTCATTTCTCCACGTACATCAACCGGTTTTATCGATCGATTTCTGGTAACAGCCGAAGCCTACCATATTCCAACCACACTTATCTTCAATAAGATAGATATTTATGATCAGGATATCCTGAAATTGCATGAAGCGATGAGCGAATTGTATCGTTCCATAGGTTATCCCTGCTATGGTGTTTCTGCACTTAAAGGAACCGGTATTGAAGCACTTAAAGAAAAGATGAAAGATAAGGTTACATTACTTTCGGGTCATTCGGGTGTGGGAAAATCACATTTAATTAATGCATTACAACCTGGAATGGAACTAAAGACCGGCATCATTTCCGAGGCTCATCTCAAAGGGAAACATACTACCACCTTTGCAGAGATGTTTCCGTTGACCTTTGGCGGGTATATTATCGATACGCCTGGAATTAAGGAATTCGGACTGGTTGATTTTGAAAAGAATGAAGTGGCTGAGCGTTTTCCCGAAATGCGAAACCTGATGAATCAGTGTCAGTTTAATAATTGTACGCATGTACACGAACCCCGTTGTGCTGTTATCAAAGCATTAAATGAAGGAACCATTAGTCAAAGCCGGTATAGAAATTACATCAGTATTATTAATGATGAGTATTTTGAGGAGACTGACTGGAAATAAATTTTGATATTATATGAGAGTAGTTATACAAAGAGTATCATCTGCTGCTGTATCCATCAATAATATTTATAAATCGAAAATAGGATTGGGGCTTTTGGTACTGCTGGGAATAGAAGATGCGGATACCGATGAGGATATAGCTTGGCTTTGTGGCAAAATTAACAGATTACGTATTTTTAGTGATGCCGAGGGTGTTATGAATCTATCTGTCAATGATGTTTCCGGCGAAGTGTTGGTGGTGAGCCAATTTACACTTCATGCCAGTACAAAAAAGGGAAATAGGCCTTCTTATATAAAAGCGGCTAAGCCTGAAATTGCTATTCCATTATATACCAGGTTTATTAAACAAATGGAGATCGAATTAAACAAACCTATTGCTACCGGTGAATTTGGCGCCGATATGCAAATTAGCTTAGTTAATGATGGGCCTGTAACCATCATCATTGATTCGAAGAGCAAAGAATAATTTGTGATTCTGTTATTCGTGTACTATTATTGTTCTTTGTTTCGGTAAAACATTTTCCCGCAAACGATTGTTTCTTTTCCACAAAAAAATATTTTTATGAAGCCAGAAAAAATTACTATGCAAAATGGACAGTTACATGTTCCAAACTATCCTATTATTCCTTTTATAGAGGGCGACGGAACCGGTCCGGATATTTGGAGTGCGTCTGTTCGCGTTTTTGATGCGGCAGTAGAGAAAGCATACCAAGGTAAACGAAAGATTTTCTGGAAAGAAGTTTTGGCCGGAGAGAAAGCATTTAAGCAAACCGGAAATTGGTTGCCTGATGAAACACTCGATGCTTTTCGTGAAAACATAGTCGGAATCAAAGGACCGTTGACGACTCCAATCGGAGGAGGCATCCGCTCTTTGAATGTTGCCTTACGCCAGATACTCGATCTGTATGTCTGTTTACGTCCGGTTCGTTGGTTCAAAGGAGTCCCAAGCCCCGTTAAACGTCCCGACCTGGTTGATATGCATATTTTCAGAGAGAACACGGAAGATATCTATGCAGGTATAGAATTCATGACGGGTGATCCGAAAAATGATAAATTAAAAAGATTTCTGATTGATGAATTGGGTGTTACTAAAATACGTTTTCCCGAAACTTCGTCTTTAGGTATTAAACCGGTATCCATTGAAGGTACGGAGCGTTTGGTGCGTGCCGCTATTCTTTATGCGCTCGAACGTAAACTGCCGAGTGTTACTTTGGTCCACAAAGGAAATATCATGAAGTTTACCGAGGGTGGATTTAAGAAATGGGGTTACGAGCTGGCTGAACGGGAATTTGAAGATAAAGTTTTCACCTGGGCGCAATATGATAAGTTGGCTGAAACACAAGGTCGTGAGGCAGCGGATAATGCTCAGAAGGAAGCAGTGAAGAATGGTAAATTAATCATTAAAGATGTGATTGCCGATGCTTTTTTGCAACAAATTCTTTTACGTCCGGCCGAATATTCTGTAATAGCCACACTGAATCTGAATGGTGATTATATTTCTGATGCTCTGGCTGCTATGGTAGGCGGGATTGGTATTGCACCGGGTGCTAACATTAACTATGCGAATGGTTTTGCTATTTTTGAAGCTACCCATGGTACTGCTCCAAAATATGCAAATCTGGATAAAGTGAATCCGGGTTCGCTTATTTTATCAGGAGCCATGATGCTTGAATATATGGGGTGGAATGAGGCTGCAAAGCTTATCTATCAGAATGTTGAACTGGCTATTCAAAACAAGCGGGTGACCTATGATTTCCATCGTTTGATGGAAGGTGCAACCTTATTGAAATGTTCTGAGTTCGGAACTGAAATTGTACAGAACATTCAACGTACTTAAATGGTTTAATAACAAAAAAGAGCGCTATGGCAAAACTTAAAGATAAACTTGCAGAGAAAATAGATATTCAACGTCTCCGTATAGACCATTTAATGAAAGAACATAGTCAAGTGGTCGTAGATCAGGTGACTATTGGAAAGATTATTGGTGGGATGCGTGGACTGAAATGTTTACTCACCGATATTTCCTATCTCGATCCTTATGAAGGAATACGTTATCGGGGATATACATTACCGGAGGTTTTTGAAAAACTTCCCAAACCTAAAGGTGCCGAGATGCCTTACGTTGAGGGGTTGATTTATCTGCTTTTCACCGGTGATATTCCAACACTACCCGAAGTATTGGATGTAGCAGACGATATTAATAAGCGCCGTATCTTACCCCGTTATGTATACGAGGTGATTGATGCTTTCCCCTGTTGTAGCCATCCGATGACCATCTTCTCTGCCGCTATTATGACCCTTCAACGCGAATCTTTCTTCGCTAAGAAATACCAGGCGGGGATCTCTAAAACCGATTTCTGGGATCCGACGTATGAAGATGTAATGAATATGTTGGCTAAACTTCCTGAAATAGCAACCTATATCTACGCTAAACTTTATCGTGATGGAAATCGTATCCAATCGAATCCGTTTCTCGATATGGGCGGTAATTTTGCGCACATGATGGGTAAGCCTGCACCCTATGATGATGTCTCACGTTTGCATTTTATTATTCATGCCGATCACGAAAGCGGAAATGTAAGTGCGCATACCGGGCATCTTGTTGCAAGTACTTTGGCCGATGTATATCTGGCTACTGCTGCCATGGTGAATGGTTTAGCCGGTCCGCTGCATGGTTTGGCTAATCAGGAAGTGCTACGTTGGTTACAAGATGTAATGGATAAAATGGAGGGACGGATTCCGAGCGAAGAAGAGATGAAACAATTTGTTTGGGAGACGCTGAATTCCGGTCATATAATTCCGGGTTACGGTCATGCTGTTTTGCGTAAAACAGATCCCCGTTATAGTATTCAACGTGATTTCAGTCTGAAGCATATGCCTGATGATCCGATTTTTAAATATGCTGATTTGTTATATAAAGTAGTTCCTCCGATTTTGATGGAGCAGGGAAAGGCCAAGAATCCATGGCCTAACCTTGATGCACAGACCGGTGTTATTCAATGGCATTATGGTGTACGTGAATATGATTTCTATACTGTTTTATTTGCTGTAGGACGTTCTATCGGCATAGCAGTGAATCTGGTTTGGGATCGTGCGCTTAACTTCGCGCTAGAGCGTCCTAAATCATTAACTACCGATATGCTTGAAGCCATTGCAAATGGCGAAGATCTACATATTCCTGAGGAATAGTAGCATTTATAGGATAAAGAAGGCAGTGTTCCTGCCTTCTTTATTTATGATCCGTCCAATCTGCAACATATTTAATAATATCCGGCATGAATTGGCTAAATTCCTTCCTGTATATTTCATAATGGGTAAACAGGAACGTTGCGGCACTTTCCATTCCAGATTCGAAGCGTGCCCGTTTTGACATTCCACTCAGCGCCCGTTCCAGTCCTTCTATTTTTGCATAACCGGCCAGCCAGTTATCTTTTGCCATATAGGATAGCATGCGTTGTGTACGGGCAGGCATAATGGGAAGAGAGGGGAGGAGTTCGGCATATTTTCGCTCTGTATATTCTATGATGGGTTCCGGATGATACTCGTTCCAATGCAACGATAAAAAATGGTCGTAATACATATCGATGATAACAACGGCATAGCGGCCATAATCTCCGTTTAACCGTTTCACCCCTTGCAATACAATGGGGTGATGGTCTGTGTAATGATCTATAGCACGGTGTAGCTGAATCCCTTTAATCACACCGGGCGAATAATTCTGTTGTTGTTTTCCCTTTACATGGTCGGCAATAAAATTGCCTAAGAGAATCTCTTTTTCTTCACCTGATAAAAAAATATGGCCTAGAAAATTCATTAGATAAAAGTAGTCAAAAGAATTTTTCTCTATTAAAACAATTGATTGTTACGATAGTTCAATAATTATTTGAGGGATAATAATCAATAACTTTTCGTTCACAATAAACCCCGGATAATTTTGTTATTCGGGGTTTATAAATCAAATATTCTAAAAACTGATTTATTTAAAGTGAGTCTTCGAAAACTACTCTTTGGTCGTTAGATTAAAACCGGTAATATAACCGATAATACAAAGAGAAATGGATTATCAGTTATATTACTGATTATATTAATTCTGTTTACTTATTTCTGTGATCTGGTTTTTTTAGTCCCTTTCTTTTCAGTTTTTAAGGTCTTTTCCAGGCTTAAATCTTTTACCCTTATATTTCTGAATTGTACAGGAGAGCCATGTCCGAGGAAACCGATATGACCACTATCGCGTAATAAACCAGGGTGTTTTTGTCCATCGGCAGTAATGCCGGTTTGTCTTGGAACCGTAATATCCGCATCATTGATTACCGTACCGTTTAAAATTACTTTGATTTTAGGACCTTTGGCTATTACTTCTTCATAGTTCCATTCTCCAAGGGGTTTCAAAAAGCCTCTTTTTGCAGGGAATACACCGTATACGGAGCCATGATACTGATAAGCATGAAGGTCTTTATAAATCGGATCTTCATTGTCAAGAATCTGTAATTCCATACCTACATAAGCAGCATCACCTTCAAGCGGAGTTCTGATTCCCAATCCATTATTAGCCGCAGGAGTCAGTTGGAATTCAAAACGGAATACAAAATCACTGTATTCTTCTTTGGTATACAAATTGCCACCCGAACCTTTACCGGGTTTTGGACGAATAGAGATGTTTCCGTCTTCAATAACATATTCAGCCGTATTTCCTGTCCAGTTATACATATTGGTACCGTCGAACAGTACTTTGAATCCTTCCTTTTTCTCCTGATCGCTTAATTCGAATGGCTTTACACGCGGAATTTCCCTGATATAGATGTCGCGATACGCAACAGGTGATCCGTGTGCCTGTAGTTCGATTTGCTCTTCGGCAAAAATAGGCAGACTTCTATCCCAGTAATTTTCAAGAATTACATTATCAGTAACCAACTCTCCGTTCAGGTAAACAGTAACGCGGTCGCCTTTCATTAAAATACGGAATGTATTCCATTCGTCCAGTTTATTATCAGCAACCTTTAGCGGTTTACTTTCATTTACCTGATTGTTGTATAGACCACCTGAGCCTACCTGTGCGCCAACATCTGTACGGGCATTATCCCATATCTGTACTTGTGGTGCGCCGCGAAGATAAATACCGGCATCTCCCTGTCCTTTCTTGTCATCAATGATTTTCCAATCAACCAGCATTTCAAAGTCACCATATTTTTTTACGGTACAAATATTATTTCCATGACCTGTAAATGTCAGTTCGTTATTTGCTACCTTCCAGCCTGCATTCATTTCCGCATCGGCCTTTTCCTGTGCTTTGGCTAAAGTCTGTGCATCCATTTTAGATCTTACAATGGGGTTTTCAACCAAACCTTTCCATCCCGTAAGGTCTTTTCCATTGAATACCGACTCAAAACCTTCTCCGGGTTGCATTTCCGATAGGTACTTACGCATAGCTTCTTTTTGATATTCACTATCGTTTCCCTTTAATACCTGAATGGTTTTGTTTAACAGATCTTTCACAATGGTCCCATTATATTTATCAGCCAGCGCAATGTTCATTACTGCATTTGCTGCAGCCTGTTGTAGAGCGGGGTCATCTAAATATTTACCTGCGAAGACAAGTGTATTAAAAGTTTTAGCCTGTTCGGCCACTTTAAGAATTTGTTGTTGCTGTGCAGGTGTTTTAGCAACATCCATCGCGTTGCGAAGCAATAATAATTTTTGTTCGGCAGGAGCATCAGACATCATTATCGAACGAAGGTATCCCCTGATAGCCTTGTTAAGAAACTCAGCGTTCTTTGTTTCACGGGCGATTTTAATCAGCTCAGGAGCTGAACTTGCATCAACCCATGATGCTAAAGCATCCAAAGCTGCTTTTTGGGTTTGTTCATTGCCTGTATTAAATGCTGTTACTACAGCATTTAATGATTTAGCACCACCTAAACTGGCAATTATCCTATAATAAAGTGGTTTTTTATCAGCCGATGCTGCAGCCATTTGTTGGAGTACTACATCAATTTGTGCCGAATTGTCCTTCTTTCCTTTCAGTGCGGCAATAGCAGCATCCTGAATGGCAGTCAGTTCTGATTGATCAGTCGTTTCATTCATCAATGCAAACAACTGAAGAATATTATCGCTGATAACTACATGTTTTAATGCGGCAAATGCAGCTTGTTTTACTTCCGGGTTCTTGTTTTTAAGCAACTCATAAATGGTATTTAACTGACCGTTTGCTGCATACGATGCCAGCACATTGATCAGCGCAACCTGAACATTTGGATTTGCTTTAGGAATGAAGGATGCCACCTTTTCTGTGACCCCATCTCCTTTCAATCGGGTAATTGCCGATGCAACGGCAGCGATTGTTGTTGAATCTCCTTTACTCATTACTTGTAGCAAATCATCCAATACGGATGCCTGTCCGATTTTAGCGGCAGCTTCAATAGCAGTCAGTTTTAACGCTGTGTTTTTGCTTTTTAGTAATTTGAGTATTGCCGGTAAAGCATCTTTAGTGGAGCTTTCGCCAAACATATTTACGATATCAGTTTTAATAGCATCATCGGCTTTACCTAATTTCTTTATCCAAAGTGCATTTGTAGCAGGTGTAAGGTAAGGAACGGCAAATCTTAATGCTGCGGCACGATATTGCTTGTTATTATCGTTAACAGCATCCAAAAGAAGTTGCGTACTCTTTTCTTTGTTTACATCGACCAGAATCTTTAAAGCTGCAGTCCTGATGTGCGTCTGATTAGCCGTAACCGCTTTTTCCATTAGCTGTTTAGCTATTTTAGCGGCAAGGCTTTCATTGCCATCTTTAAGCAGCATTTCTGCATACAACAGATTTGAAGTTGTTGCGTTAGTGCTTTCGAATAGATAGCCGCTTTTTTCAGCTGCTTCTGCCATGATCTGTTCGGAAGATGGGTCTGCAATATTTGCTAATGCAAACAAGGCCACTTTTGCCAAATTCTTATCATTGTCCAATGCAAAAGCCTTGATAGCGCTTACTGCATCTTTACTACGGCAGTCCCCCAGCGCTTCTATTATAGAAAGTTTGGCAGTGCCATTCGCATTTGACAAGGCAGTTAATAGCGCTTTCCTTGAAGCCGGGGTGTTGACTTTCACCATTACTCTTGCAGCAGGATCAGCAAGTCCGGGATCTGTTAAGAATTCTTGCAAACAAGGAACGACATCATCTTTACCAACAAGTGACATCTGGCTCATTATGAAAGCTTTATTTTCTTTATTTGATAGTTTTGTCAGTGCTTTGCAATAGGCGCCTACACTCATCTTTCTCAGGTCTTCTTTTCCTGTTTGGGTTACATAGGCAGAGAAACTACCGATAGCATATTCCAGAAGGGCGTTATTTCCTTCACCCGGTGCAGTAAGTCCGCAAATCAGGGTGACATATCCATCTTCACCCATCTGTGCGAGTTCCTGCATATTCCTGTTTAGTTGTTGAGCATCCCGGGCCGGTAACTGGGCAAGCAAATCGGCAATCTGGGTAGTAATGGTACGCTGATCCGGCTTGTCCTGTGCAAATGCAATATTTTGAAACATCATTGCGGCCAACAGGATAATAAATATCTTTTTTATCATTGTGGTAAGAATAAAATGTTTATCTGAATTGTTAGTAAAAGGGATGGTTAATTTAGATGATATAAGGCGCTCTCATTACCGGATTTATTAACCTGTTTGCTCCTTCATCATCAATAAATACCTGTTTTACAGGATCGAACTTTAATGAACGACCTAAGCGCAATGCGATCATTCCTATGTTTACAATATTACAGGAACGGTGTCCGTTTAATTCATTTAGCGCGAATTTCTTTCTGGTCTTTACCGATTCTACAAAGCTTGTCAGTTGTAGATCCGGATCAGGGAAAGAAGCCAGTTTCCTTTCCAGATCCGGAATATCGGACCTGAATCCTGCATATAATTTGCCTTTAGGACCTTCTATATAAGCCGCATTGGTATCTTTTCCTTCGCCATCTAAAATGATCTGGCATCCATCCGCGTAGGTATAAGTTATTCTTCGCCATGTACCAACCGCATCAGGATGTTGTTGTGGAGCGTCTATTTCAACCGAAATAGGATTGGTATCGTCTTTTCCTAAGAAATATTGAACCGGATCAAGATAATGCTGTCCCATATCACTCAAGCCACCGCCATCATAATCCCAGTATCCACGAAAAGTTTGATGTACTCTGTGAACATTATAAGGTTTATAAGGAGCCGGACCGAGCCATGTGTCATAATCCAATTCAGGCGGTACCGGTTGAGGCGTCAGATTATCTATTCCCACCCAATAAAATTTCCAGTCAAAACCGGTATGTTTGCCTACTGTAACTTTTAAAGGCCATCCCAATAATCCGCTATCGACTAATTTTTTAATGGGTTTAACGGTAGTCCCCATTCCATAAAAGTTATCCTGAAAACGAAACCATGTATTTAAACGAAACATCCTTCCATGTTGCTGTACGGCTTCGATTACGCGTTTTCCCTCCCCGATAGAGTGTGTCATCGGTTTTTCGCACCAGATGTCTTTGCCTGCCTTAGCAGCATCGACAGCTATGATGCCATGCCAGTGTGGCGGTGTTGCAATGTGTACGATATCTACTTCCGGAAGCTTGATAAGCTCGCGGTAATCGCTAAAAGTCTTAACCCCTTTATCTAACATGGATGCTGCCAATTCAAGGTGCTTTCTGTCGACATCACAAATTGCAACTACCTGCGTATCCTCGTACGAAAAGTGGCCACGTCCCATCCCACCAACACCTATTACGGCTTTGGTCAATTTATCGCTGGGCGCAATAAATCCATTTCCTCCCAAAACATACCGTGGAACTATGGTAAATGCGGCCAGTCCTAAGGCGGTTTTTTTTATAAAATCTCTTCTTGAGTTTGGTTGATTAGGTTTCATATTATTTTTGCGTGTGATTGTATTTTCCGGTTAAATGATAACGATATTCAATTCAAAGATAGCACAGCAATTAAATAGATGCTATCAAATTTCGCTTTTTTAGAGAAATAATATTAAGTCGAATTCATTTTTTTATTATAGGGGATTGTTAATGGGAAATAATTTTTTGCTTTCCAAAATCACTAATCCTCAAAGTGTTTGTCGTTTTCAAGGTACTTCAAAAATAATTACAAATCCATTTTTATTAAAAAAATCAATAAATTATTATAGTGCTGTTTTATAGTACTATAACCCGCGTGATGCCGATATTTGCAACTGAAGATAGGAAATATTTAGTGCGACAAATACAAAAACAGTTAAAAAATGCAATAAAATTTTCAGGGTAAAGGCATCGAAAAGCCAATATTGATTGATTAAAATATTGCGCAAATATAATAACATTTACTTTAAATATTATTTAGTTAATAAACTAGTGTATTATAATTTATAAACAGATTCAACTTTAAAATTATTATTGTTTTGTTAATGTACTTTAATTGTTTTAGATATAGGTGCAATAAAATAAGGGGGTATGAATAAAACGTAGATAAATACGCATATATACTCATTGTGTATAAAAAAGTATGTACTTTCGCAAAGATTTGCGGAAGCTAAATATGTTACAACATGAATCTTCTCTCAAATCTCTAAATATTTTTCACTATAATGATAATCAAATGAATAACGTCAAATCTCAAAAATTGATGCTTTTGGGCGACGAAGCCATTGCCCAAGGAGCAATTGATGCCGGAATGAGTGGTATATACGCTTATCCCGGAACTCCCTCAACAGAAATCACCGAATATATCCTCCAGTCACATGACGCCAAAGAAAAGAAAATCCGTGCCGGATGGTCTACCAATGAAAAAACTGCTGTAGAAAGCGCTCTAGGTATGTCGTATGCCGGAAAACGGGTGATGACTTGTATGAAACACGTTGGTCTCAATGTAGCGGCCGATGCTTTTATCAACTCGGCCATCACCGGTGTTAATGGAGGCATGATTGTTGTCTCGGCAGACGATCCTTCCATGCACTCCTCTCAGAATGAGCAGGACTCTCGTTTCTACGGCAATTTTGCAATGATTCCTGTTCTTGAACCCTCCAATCAACAAGAGGCCTATGACATGGTTCATTACTGCTTTGACTTGTCGGAAAAATACCGTACTCCGGTGATGATGCGTATTACAACACGACTGGCTCACTCCAGAGCAGGTGTAGTCTGGGGCGAAAAGCGTAAGCAGAATGAAGTTATGCTCCCTTCTAATCCGAAACAGTTTATCCTGTTACCCGGCATTGCCAAAAAGCAATATAAAAACTTGTTGGCTAATCAGACGCTATTCGAAATGGAATCATCTAAATCGGGCTTTAATCAATACATAGAAGGCGCCGATAAAAAAATGGGTATCATTGCCTGCGGCATTTCGTTCAACTATCTCATGGAAAACTTTGTAGACCGTATTGTCCCTTATCCCGTATTGAAAATCGGTCAGTATCCTGTACCGGTGGATCAGGTAAGGCGATTATATGATACCTGCGATTCGGTGTTGGTACTTGAAGAGGGCTATCCTCTGATTGAAGAGCTTTTGCGTGGATTGCTCAACAACGGTAAGACGGTTAGGGGGCGTCTAGACGGAAGCCTTCCCCGCGATGGAGAACTATCTCCAAATCTGGTAGCTAAAGCGTTAGGACATGATGTGGCTGCCGAGGTTGCCGTTCCTTCGATTGTTGCCAATCGTCCTCCTGCATTGTGTAAAGGCTGTCCGCATATCTTCTCCTATACCGCCCTTAACGAAGCGCTGCAGGATATGAGTAGAGGACGCGTATTTGCCGATATCGGTTGTTATACACTAGGCGCCATGCAACCCTATGATGCCATTGATTCATGCGTTGATATGGGGGCCTCGATCACCATGGCGAAGGGTGCTGCCGATGCAGGATTACTTCCGGCCATTGCTGTTATTGGCGATTCTACCTTTACGCACTCCGGTATGACCGGTTTGCTGGATGCCGTCACCGATAAGAGTCCGGTTACAATTTTTATTCTAGATAACGAAACCACTGCCATGACCGGCGGACAGGATTCTAAAGCCAAAGGAAAACTCGAATCTATTTGTGAAGGATTGGGTGTTGATCCGGCACACATCAGAGTGGTGAGTCCGATGCCGAAGAGCCATGCCGAGAATGTCCTGATTATAAAAGAAGAGATTGCTTATCAGGGTGTTTCCGTCATTATTCCCCGTCGCGAATGTATCCAGACAGCCTCTCGTCAACTAAAAGCAAATGCTAAACTCAAACGCAAAGAGGAGTAGTCCGATTGAATAGTTTAATTGATTAATTGAAACCGAATCATGAAAAAAGACATCATATTGGGTGGCGTTGGGGGACAAGGGATCCTTTCTATTGCTGCCATCATCGGTACGGCTGCCGTCAAAGCCGGTCTATTTTTGAAACAAGCTGAAGTGCATGGAATGTCTCAACGTGGAGGTGATGTTCAATCCAATCTTCGTATCTCCGATCAACCCATTGCTTCCGATCTCATTCCTGTTGGCAAAGCCGACATGATCATTTCGGTTGAGCCCATGGAGGCGCTTCGTTATGTCCCCATGTTGGCTGTCGATGGCTGGATCATAACCAATACTACACCGTTTATTAATATTCCTGACTATCCTTCAAAGGAAGAACTCCTCGAAGTAATCAATAGTCAGCCGCACCATATTATTTTAGATGCTGATACCATTGCAAAGGACTTGGGCTCGAGTAAAACCGCTAACGTAGTTATCTTGGGAGCGGCCTCACCATTCTTAGGCTTGAGTTACGAGCAAATTGAAGATGCCATTCGCACCATCTTTGGTCGTAAGGGCGAAGAGGTGGTCAACCTGAATCTGGCAGCATTGAAAGCCGGAAGAGCAGCGGCCGACAAGCAGATGAAGTAAGCAGCGGCTCTCTCTGAAAGCATACTGTAAAACGGGGACTCGATTCGTGGAAAGTTCCGCGATCCGGCTGCCACTCTCTCGGTAAGCATACTGTAAAACCGGATTCACTTTTTTAGTAAGGGGAGTCCGGTTTTTTATGTAATATCAATTTTTATTTTCAAACCGATACACGTATTTCAACACCTCTCCCGGCTCCTTTACCATGGTCAAAGTTATTGGTTTTTCGTTTATTTACTTTAACATATTTTATTGAACAGCCTCTTAAACAGTCTCAATACTGCTCCATAAACGTAATATAACACTGAGAATAACCTCTGAATATTAGGATATGAATGGTATCAGTTCCGGCTCCATTATGTACTTGTTTAGTGCTAGTTCCGTACCTGTTCCGTATAATATAACGGAACAGGTACGGAACAGGTACGAAACATGTAGGCGGCTAGTATGGAACAGGGGAGTGTTATCCCTGAGAAATCTTTAAGTGTTCTGTAAATTATCCTAGGCTCATGGGAAAATGATGGAACCTTTTTGAAGTTTATTTTTCTACATATCCTCTTGATTTCAGGACATGTCCGGAAAGTATTTTTTTAACAGTTCAACTCTATAATATAAATAGACAATTTATATTATTTATCAATTATTGCCATTAGGTGTTATTTAGAGATATTCCACCCCTAAATTCTATATAAAATGGCAATGAAATGTATCAAAAAAGCACCTGAAATAATATCATAAAAGTGCGTTCATACAGCCACAGGGGTGTTTCGTCCTAAAAAGCAGGGGGTTCATACAATAAGTCACTTTTTCCTTGACATCGGGTAATTCTTGAAATACTTTTAAAGTGCATTTAGTAAATATTGATTTGTCGTTAGTTAATGTTTAAGCATATCCTTGGAGGACTAATAATATGACTCATCTACTAAAAGAAAACATCCCCGCTATCACAAATGAACTGTTAAAGTTCAACAAAGTTCCTGTCATAAAATCGTATGTGCCAGCCCGAGTGCTTAAGTATTCCGGTAAATTCGATACCCATAACTATGCCACGGCGTATTACACAACGACTTAAACGCGTACCGGAATGTGTACGAAATCAGGGACACCAATATTTTACTTAAAATCATTCTCCAATTACATAGAAAAAATGACAAGACAAGTTAACATTCATTTTATCTGCAAAAGTAACCTGGGCCGATTAGCCGACCGGGTTTAAATAGTTTTCCGGTCCGGGGCAGTAACCCGCTTTCCTTGTAAAATGCAAACAAAGAAAAGCAAAAAAGCATATAAAAAAAGTTATTAGAGGAGTATATTAATTCTACAAATATGAAAACTTTATATAAATTAATATATCAGGAGGATATATGAAATATATTACGTTTGTTTTGTTGTTTATTATGCAACTAACAGCTTTGCAAGCTCAACAATATTTATTACCGATACCACCAATTTTACCGGGAAAATATAAAGTATTAGACTCGGCAAATATAAAAATAACTTACAACTTAACTTATCTTAAGGATTCAACTAAAACGAACGATAAATATACCGATGTAGAGGTATTATTGATCGGTAAGCATACCTCAAAATATTTCAGTCAACAGTATGTTGACCATAGTAATAATATAAAAGTTGAAAAAAACTCCTTAAACGAGCCAGGGTATAGAGGGGTACCAAGAGGTACACTTGGTCTTGAGATCTATAAAGATTTCGAAAACAATAGACTAACCGCAACGGATTTAAATACTAACATTGATGGAAGTTTCTTATATAAAGAAGCACTTCCTCAAATGGTATGGACATTATTGAATGAAAGTCAGGTGATATTATCGTACCCATGCCAGAAAGCAACTACTACCTTCAGGGGCAGAAAATATGAAGCCTGGTTTACAGCAAAGATTCCTATAAATAACGGGCCCTGGAAATTCGGAGGGCTACCCGGCTTAATCCTTAAAATATCAGATACACGGAACCATTACATCTTTGAATGTAAGGGGATAGAAACCTTAAGTAAACGAGAACCTGTAAAATTTTACGATATAAAATATAAGGAATTAAAAAGGGAAGAATACAATCAACTCGTGATAAAGTTCCACAAAAACACCATTCCTTTTATCAAAGCACGAGGGGGAAGAGTATTTTCTATTGACCAAAACGGTAAAACAAAAGACCTTAACTTTGAAAGCTTCCCATATAATCCTATAGAAAAAGAATAACACTAATGAAAAATTTAAAAGAGTACCTTAGGGCAGAATACATTGAGTTTTTCCTGGCCAATACGCCTCAGATTACATTCGAAGTAACCGATGCATGTAATTTAAAGTGTACCTATTATGGAGGATCTTCAACTACGGACAACTGTAATGCTGACAAAGCTGGAAAATTATTCTCACCCTACATGGGGGGCTGTCATTTAATTGTTCCAGAACTTATTAATCATATAAGGGGGAGGAAGATCCTCCCCCCATTTACTAATTTGAAAGGAGTATATATGAAATATTATTTTCTTGTTTTATGTTTTGTAACATCATGGGTTTATTCGACAGCTCAACAATATGGCGTACCTTTTTGTATGACAGCTATTGATAAATATAAAACGCTGGATTCAGCTTATATGAAAGTTTCCTATAAATTAACTTATATTAAAGATACAACTAAAACGAACGATAAATATACTGATTTAGAAACATTATTGATAGGAAAGCACACTTCAAAATATTTTAGCCAGCAGTTTGTTGATTACAACAAATATATCATCAAACCATTACTTAAATTACGCACAGAAGGGGTACCTAGTGCTAAAAAGGGTACTTTAGGTATAGAAATATTTAAGGATTATAATAGCAATAAACTAACTGTGACAGATTTGGTAACTAAAATGAATCAAAGCTTTTTATATAAAGAAGATTTTCCTCAAATAACATGGATAATACTTAATGAAAAACAAACTATATCATCATATCCATGCCAGAAAGCTACGACAATTTTTAGGGGCAGAAAATATGAAGCTTGGTTTACTACAAATATCCCAATAAATAACGGGCCCTGGAAATTCGGAGGATTGCCTGGGCTAATCTTACAAATTTCGGATACACAAAACAATTTTGTTTTTGAATGTACGGGTATTGAATCACTGGGAGTAAAAGAGCCCATCAAGTTTTATAACCTTGAGTATAAAAAGTTAAAAAGGGAGGAGTACAACCAATTAGTAAAGAGATTCCATAAAAACACAATTCCTTATTATAAAGCAATAGGAATTAAGGTGTTTGATATGGATGCCGGGAATGGGAAAGAAAAAACATTTCAACAATTACCTTTTAATCCAATAGAAAAGGACTGATAAATATGAAAAGCAGCAAAGAAGAACTTGGTAATTTACCTAAGCTCGTAAAAAAGTACCATATGAAAAGTGTATGAGTAAAATACATCAATTTTGTGTTTCAAAAAAAGCTATGTAAAAAATTGTTAACATAACTATTTTCTTTCAACGTGTCTTGAAATAATAATTAAATAATCATGAAGCGATTTATTTTAACCAGTCTTTGTTTGATGATGATAGGTATTATTCATCATAGTAGCTATGCACAACATCCAATGTTTATTGTTCCCTTTCCGAGGGATAAATATACTGTGCTTGATTCGGCAAAGTACAAGTTTTCTTACGATTTAACTTTTGTGTATGACTCAACCAAAATTAACTCAACGCTAAAAAATCAGTTGGTTTTGCTCATTGGCGATCAAGAATCTAAATTCTTTGTCGACATTGCGCCTCAAGAATATAAAAAAGCGTCTGGCAATGTTTTTCAAATGGTTGAAAGCCGTGGACTTGCAGCTACTGAAATTTTTAAAAATTTCAAAACAAAAAAGGAAACCATAATAACAAATCTTAGAACGCAAGTATCAATCTATGATGAGGAAATTCCCGCATTAAACTGGAATATAACAAATGAATCGATGGTGATACTTTCGTACACATGCAAAAAAGCAACCACAACCTTCCTGGGGCGGCAATATGAAGCGTGGTTTACCCCAGATATACCCATAGATAATGGACCATGGAAATTAGGGGGGCTACCCGGTTTAATCCTAAAAGCAAACGACGTTCAGAATTATTATATTTTTGAATGTACAGGCATTGAATCCCTTAAAACAAAAATCCCAATCGTTAAATACGACTTGAAATATGTATCGACAACACGGAAGGATTTAAATAAACTCATTAAGAATTTACATGAAAGGCCAATACTGACAATGACTGATATGGGGTTCCATTTTCTTGAAGACTACAAAGATATTAGAGATCCTTACAATCCATTAGAAAGAAAGTAAACGAATATGAAAAATATAAAAGAATACCTTAAGCCAGAAGATATTGAAGTTCCTCTGGCCAATACGCCTCAGATTACATTCGAAGTAACCGATGCCTGTAATTTAAAGTGTACCTATTGTGGAGGATCTTCAACTACGGACAACTGTAATGCTAACACTGTTTATGGATATTTCACACCCTACATGAGGGGCGGTCATTTAATTGGCCCAAGACTTACTAATCATATAAGGGGGAGGAAGATCCTCCCCCCATTTACTAATTTGAAAGGAGTATATATGAAATATTATTTTTTTGTTTTATTTTTTATAACATCATGGGTTTATTCGACAGCTCAATGTTATTCCTTCCCTTATTGTTTATTAGATATTGATAATTATAAAACGCTGGATTCAGCTTATTTGAAAGTTTCCTATAAATTAACTTATATTAAAGATACAACTAAAACGAACGATAAATATACTGATTTAGAAACGTTATTGATAGGAAAGCACACTTCAAAATATTTTAGCCAGCAGTTTGTTGATTACAACGAATATATCATCAAACCATTACTTAAATTACACAAAGAAGCGGTACCTCATGCTAAATTTGGCACATTAGGTATAGAAATATTTAAGGATTATAATAGCAATAAACTAATTGTGACAGATTTGGTAACTCCAATGCGTCTAAACTATTTATATAAAGAAGATTTTCCTCAAATAACATGGATAATACTTAATGAAAAACAAACTATATTATCATATCCATGCCAGAAAGCCACGACAATCTTCAGGGGCAGAAAATATGAAGCTTGGTTTACTACAAATATCCCAATAAATAACGGGCCCTGGAAATTCGGGGGACTGCCTGGACTAATCTTACAAATTTCGGATACCCAAAACCATTACATTTTTGAATGTACAGGTATTGAATCACTGGGAGTAAAAGAACCCATCAAGTTTTATAACCTTGAGTATAAAGAGTTAAAAAGAGAGAGTTACAACCAATTATTAAAGAGATTCCATAAAAACACAATTCCTTATTTAAAAGCAGTACAAATTACTGTGCTTGATTTAGATGCCGGGAAAGGGAAAGAAAAAACATTTCAACAATTACCTTTTAATCCAATAGAAAAGGATTGATAAATATGAAAAGCAGCAAAGAGGAACTTAGTAATTTACCTAAGCTCGTAAAAAAGTACCACATGAAATGTGTATGAGTAAAATACACCAATTTTGTGTTTCAAAAAAGCTATGTAAAAAATTGTTAACATAACTATTTTCTTTCAACGTGTCTTGAAATAATAATTAAATAATCATGAAACGATTTATTTTAAACAGTCTTTGTTTGATGATGATAGGCATTATTCATCATAGTAGCTATGCACAACATCCAATGTTTATTGTTCCTCTTTTGAGTGATAAATATACCGTGCTAGATTCGGCAAAATATAAGTTTTCTTACGATTTAACTTTTGTGTATGACTCAACCAAAATTAACTCAACGCTAAAAAATCAGTTGGTTTTGCTCATTGGCGATAATGAATCTAAATTCTTTGTCGATGATGCACCTCAGAAAATCAAAACAGCCACTGGCACGGTAACGGGAATTAAATTGGTTGAAAGCCGTGGACTTGCTGCTACTGAAATTTTTAAAAATTTCAAAACAAAAAAGGAAACCATAATAACAAATCTCAGTATGCCAGTATCAATCTATGAGGAGGAAATTCCCGCATTAAACTGGAATATCACAAATGAATCGATGGTGATACTTTCGTACACATGCAAAAAAGCAACCACGACCTTCCTGGGGCGGCAATATGAAGCATGGTTTACTACAGATATACCCATAAATAATGGACCATGGAAATTGGGGGGGCTGCCAGGATTAATCCTAAAAGCCAACGACGTTCAGAATTATTATATTTTCGAATGTACAGGTATTGAATCCCTTAAAAAGAAAATCCCAATCGTTAAATATGACTTGAAATATGTATCGACAACACGGAAGGATTTGAATAAACTCATTAAGAATTTACATGAAAGGCCAACTGAGGCAATGACTAGTATGGGGTTTAATGTGATACATAAGCCAGATAAAAGAAAAGATTATAGAGATCCGTACAATCCATTAGAAAGAAAGTAAACGATATGAAAAACAGCAAAGAAGAACTTGGTAATTTACCTGAGCTCGTAATAAAGTACCATATGAAAAGTGTATGAGTAAAATACACCAATTTTGTGTTTCAAAAAAAGCTATGTAAAAAATTGTTAACATAACTATTTTCTTTCAACGTGTCTTGAAATAATAATTAAATAATCATGAAACGATTTATTTTAACCAGTCTTTGTTTGATGATGATAGGCATTATTCATCTTAGTAGTTATGCACAAAATCCAGCAAATACGTGGCCTCTTCCGATGGATAAATATACACTTCAAGATTTGGCAAACTACAAGTTCTCTTACGTTTTAACTTTTATTCCAGACTCAACCAAATTAAACTCAACTGTGAAAAATCAGTTGGTTTTGCTCATTGGTAATAATGAATCTAAATTCTTTGTCCAGAATGATCTCAAGTTAGGCAAAAATGACAGCGGAGAAGACGGCATTGTGCCGATTGAAGGCCGGGGGCTTGGAGGTACAGAAATTTTTAAAAATTTTAAAACAAATAAGGAAACCGTTATAACAAATATTTTTAGGCAAGGATACCTCTATGCGGAGGAAATTCCCACATTAAACTGGAATATAACCAATGAATCGAAGGTGATTCTTTCATATACTTGTAAAAAAGCAACCACAACCTTCCTGGGGCGGCAATACGAAGCGTGGTTTACCCCAGATATACCCATAAATAATGGACCATGGAAACTTGGGGGGCTACCCGGTTTAATCCTAAAAGCCAACGATGTTCAGAATTATTATATTTTCGAATGTACAGGTATTGAATCCCTTAAAACAAAAATCCCAATCGTTAAATACGACTTGAAATATGTATCGACAACACGGAAGGATTTAAATAAACTCATTAAGAATTTACATGAAAGGCCAATTGAGACACTGAATAGTATGGGGAAACATGTGCTTCTTGAGCCAGATCAAAGAAAAGATTACAGATTTCCTTACAATCCATTAGAACGAAAGTAAACGATATGAAAAATATAAAAGAATACCTTAAGCCAGAAGATAATGAAGTTCCTTTAGCCAATACGCCTCAAATTACATTCGAAGTAACCGATGCATGTAATTTAAAGTGTACCTATTGTGGAGGATCTTCAACTACGGACAACTGTAATGCTGACAAAGCTGGAAAATTATTCTCACCCTACATGGGGCGGTCATTTAATTGTTCCAGGGCTTACTAATCATATAATAGGGAGGAAGATTCTCCCCCTATTTACTAATTTGAAAGGAGTATATATGAAGTTACTGTGCTTGATTTGGATGCCGGGAAAGGAAAAAAAAAGACATTTGAACAATTACCTATTAATCCAATAGAAAAGGATTGATAAATATGAAAAAAAGCAAGAAGGACTTGGTAATTTACCTGAGCTTGTAAAAAAGTACCATATGAAAAGTGTATGAGTAAAATACACCAATTTTGTGTTTCACAAAAAGCTATGTAAAAAATTGTTAACATAACTATTTCCTTTCAACGTGTCTTGAAATAATAATTAAATAATCATGAAAAAATTTATTTTAACCAGTCTTTGTTTGATGATGATAGGCATTATTCATTATAGTAGCTATGCACAACATCCAATGTTTATTGTTCCTCTTTCGAGTGATAAATATACCGTGCTAGATTCGGCAAAATACAAGTTTTCTTACGATTTAACTTTTGTGTATGACTCAACCAAAATTAACTCAACGCTAAAAAATCAGTTGGTTTTGCTCATTGGCGATAATGAATCTAAATTCTTTGTCGATGATGCACCTCAGAAAATCAAAACAGCCACTGGCACGGTAACGGGAATTAAATTGGTTGAAAGCCGTGGACTTGCTGCTACTGAAATTTTTAAAAATTTCAAAACAAATAAGGAAACCATAATAACAAATCTCAGAATGCCAGTATCAATCTATGAGGAGGGAATTCCCGCATTAAACTGGAATATCACAAATGAATCGATGGTGATACTTTCATATACTTGTAAAAAAGCAACTACGACCTTCCTGGGGCGGCAATATGAAGCGTGGTTTACTACAGATATACCCATAAATAATGGACCATGGAAATTAGGGGGGCTACCAGGATTAATCCTAAAAGCCAACGACGTTCAGAATTATTATATTTTCGAATGTACAGGTATTGAATCCCTTAAAAAGAAAATCCCAATCGTTAAATATGACTTGAAATATGTATCGACAACACGGAAGGATTTGAATAAACTCATTAAGAATTTACATGAAAGGCCAACTGAGGCAATGACTAGTATGGGGTTTAATGTGATACATAAGCCAGATAAAAGAAAAGATTATAGAGATCCTTACAATCCATTAGAAAGAAAGTAAATGATATGAAAAATATAAAAGAATACCTTAAGGCAGAAGATATTGAAGTTTCTCTAGCTAATACGCCTCAAATTACATTCGAAGTAACCGATGCCTGTAATTTAAAGTGTACCTATTGTGGAGGATCTTCAACTACGGACAACTGTAATGCTAACGCTGTTTATGGATATTTCTCACCCTACATGAGGGGCGGTCATTTAATTGTTCCAGGGTTTACTAATCATATAAGAGGGAGAGAGCCGCCCCCCATTTACTAATTTGAAAGGAGTATATATGAGTTACTGTGCTTGATTTGAGTGCTGGGAAAGAGAAAGAAAAAACATTTCAACAATTACCTTTTAATTCAATAGAAAAGGATTGATAAATATGAAAAGCAGCAAAGAAGAACTTGTAATTCACCTAAGCTCGTAAAAAAGTACCATAAAAATACCTTAGCCGAATCGCAAGGCAACGGGGAGGTATAAAGTTATCCTATAAAGACATCTTTAGTATGTTTTTTATCAGCGGTGGTGTAGCTTAAGACCATATACTCGATACCCATAATTTTGCCACGGCATATTGCAGCGACTTAAACTCTTACCGGAATGTATATGAAATCAGGGGCACCAATATTTTGCTAAAAATCATTCTCCAATTACATAGGAAAAATGACAAGACAAGTTAACATTCATTTTATCTGCAAAACTAACCTGGGCAGATTAGCCCCGATCGGGTTTAAATAGTTTTCCAGGCCGGGGCAGTAACCCGCTTTCCTTGTAAAATGCAAACAAAGAAAAGTAAAAAACCATGTAAATAAAAGTTGTTAAAAGCATATATTAATAATATTAAAATATGAAAACGTTAAATAAAATAAAATTAAATAATTTATCCGCCGAAAACCTTTCAGAAAAACAGATGAAAGAAATTAAAGGTGGAGCTGGAGAAGGTTACTGCGGCTGTTCTTGCCTTTATGAAGGGAATGGGGGGGCTAGTTCCAATGATAATTGTACTGCTAATGCGCGAGGTCATTATTATTCCCTTGGAGGAGCAAGCGACCATTTATGTATGTTTTAGTTAATCCTTAAAGTTTACCTGAGAAGTTGAGTTGAAAATGTCTAACTGGATATCTTTTTACTTTTACTTCTCAGGTATTCAATGTGAAATGTGTCTTCGAATAATAATTAAACATTATAATAATGAAAAAAATTATTTTAACCAGTTTTTGTTTGATGATGATAGGCATTATTCATCATAGTAGCTATGCACAACATCCATTAGCTATCCTTCCTCTTACGGGTAATAAATATACCGTGCTTGATTCGGCAAAATACAAGTTTTCTTACGATTTAACTTTTGTGTATGACTCAACCAAAATTAACTCAACGCTAAAAAATAAGTTAGTTTTGCTCATTGGCGATCATGAATCTAAATTCTTTCTCGATGATGTACTTCAGGTAATCAAAACAGCCACTGGCACGGTAAAGGCATTTCAATTGGTTGAAAGCCGTGGACTTGCAGCTACTGAAATTTTTAAAAATTTTAAAACTAAAAAGGAAACCATAACAACAGATCTTAGAATACAAGTGCCCGTCTATGAAGAAGATATTCCTGAATTAAACTGGAATATCACAAATGAATCGATGGTGATTCTTTCGTACACCTGTAAAAAAGCAACCACTACCTTTCTGGGGCGGCAATATGAAGCGTGGTTTACTCCGGATATACCCATAAATAATGGACCATGGAAATTAGGGGGGCTGCCAGGTTTAATCTTAAAAGCCAACGACGTTCAGAATTATTATATTTTCGAATGTACAGGTATTGAATCCCTTAAAAAGAAAATCCCAATCGTTAAATACGACTTGAAATATGTATCGACAACACGGAAGGATTTAAATAAACTCATTAAGAATTTACATGTAAGGCAAATTCAGACAATGAATAGTATGGGGATGCATGTGCTACTTAAGCCAGATGACAAAAATGATTACAACTCTCCTTACAATCCACTAGAACGAAAGTAAACGAATATGAAAAATTTAAAAGAGTACATTAAGGCAGAAGATATCGTATAAATCCATCTTTAGAGCATTAATGAAAAAAGGAAATAAATAAATCATTAATCAATATACTTATTATGGAATCGTTGAACAATCAGATAATTAATACACAAATTCCCAAGATTATCCATCAAGTATGGGAAGGACGCAACGGAGACAAACCTAATGAATTGTTATTGCAATTAGCTGAAAGCTGGAAAGATGAAAATCCTGAATGGGAATACAGATTTTGGGACTACACAGCTATTGATCAATTTCTTCAAGACTATTTTCCGGAATTCATTACGAAATATCATGATTTCCGTTATGACGTACAACGTTGGGATGCCATTCGTTATTTAATATTATTCAAACTAGGCGGTGTATATGCAGACTTGGATTACGAATGCCTTGAACCGCTTGAGTGGTTGTGGGGTAATAAAAATTGTTGCTTGGGATTAGATCCTATGGAGCACAATCGTATTTTTAACAAACCTTACATTATCAGCAATGCCTTTATGGCTGTAACACCTCAACATCCTTTCTTTAAATCGATTATAAATGAAATATCAAATAATGATTCCAGTGCTCCGGATAAATTCAATTATGTGCTCGAAACTACTGGTCCTTATATGTTGAGTAATTTGTATGAGTCTTATTTGAACAAGGATCAAATTTGGCTTATTCCATCAGAACTAACCTCTCCACTTTCGAAAAATGAGGTAATCTCAATTATTAGGGGAGAGAGCACAGACATAATTGCAGAAAAAATTGAAAAAGCTTATGCAGTTCATTATTTCTTTGGCTCTTGGTATGTTAATGAGAATTCTAGCACATAATAAATGCTCCTTGATGAAATGCTCAGACACGAAATGTGGATAAGAAGGCATGTTATATTAGCTAATCCTATAAAGTGCTATTTAATGCTAAATGACATCAAAAATATGTAAAAAATTGTAGTAAAATGTATCAAAAAAGCACCAAAAATAATATTATAAAAGTGCGTTCATACAGCCAGAGGGGTGTTTCGTCCTAAAAAAAGGGGGGTTCATACAATAAGTCACTTTTCCCTTGACTTTAGATAATTCTTGAAATAATTTTAATGTGCATTTAGTAATATTGATTTGGCGTTAGTTAATGTTTAAGCATATCCTTGGAGAACTAAAAATATGACTCGTCTACTAAAAGAAAACATCCCCGCTATCACAAATGAACTGTTAAAGTTCAACAAAGTTCCTGTCACAAAATGGTATCAACAAGAACGACTACAATCGCATCCTCATTATCCTGGTTTAGTTTCGGAAAGTGAAGTGCTGAAGGAGTATAAAGTCGAAAACCATTCTTCATTTGAGCGATCTGGTTAAGATCTGAAATTGTTCAAGCAACTTCTGCCTTGTTTTGTATAATAAAACAAATTGACCTTTGATGTGGTGGATACTCTACCCGGTTCTTGGTTTGCTGATAACGAAACAGAAATGCAAAACAGAAAAGAGTTTATGAGAATTTGTGGTAATATGAAATTACAATTCAAAGAAAATCTGTAAAATAATAGAGATGATTCTTAGAAAAGAAAAAAATATACTTACACTATTGCTCAGTCTGTTAAGAATTAAATACACAAGGTCTTTTTCAGAAAAGTTATATAATGAGCACCCCTATAAAGATAATTTATTAGGAATCTCCAAAATGTTATCTAAATATGGAATTAAAAGCAAGGGATTAAAACTAGGCGACAAAGAAGCACTGCTTTCATTGGATGTACCCTTGGTATCTATTTACAATAGCGAATTCATAATCATTTACGAAATAACGCAAGGTGTTGTATATTATATCCTTAATGGTGAAAAGAAAGTAATTGCTTTAGAAGATTTTTTCACGAATTGGACCAATGTAGTACTTGTAATTGAGGCCGATGAAAATTCCATTGAACCGGATTATTCCACACATAAAAAAGAAGAGATTTTTAAAGTTCTGCTTAAGCCATTATTAATAATTACCTGCATACTGTCAGGAAGTATCCTATATGTAATGAATCAATTCTTTAACAGTGTATGGATATCATTATTAATTATTTTAAATACATTAGGCGTATATGTTAGTTACTTGTTATTGCTAAAGCAGATACACATTCACAGCACAGCTGCCGATAAAATATGTTTGTCATTAAAAAATGGCAATTGCAACAGTGTGTTAGACTCTTCAGCTTCAAAACTATTAGGGATATTTAGCTGGAGTGAAATTGGATTTTCTTATTTCATTTCAAATATTATTATTATCCTTCTTTTTGCCAGGTTTATAAATCTGATTGTTTTAATTAATATAATCGCACTGCCTTATAGCTTTTGGAGTGTATGGTACCAAAAATTCAAAGTTAAACAATGGTGTGTGTTGTGCCTTCTTGTACAAGGTTTATTATGGGCTATTTTTATTGTTAACCTTAGTTTTCAATGTATTCATTTTCCAAACTTAAACTTAACTGAAATATCAATTGTAAGTTGCACCTATATTATACTATTTCTTGTAACACACATTTTTATTTCTAAGACCGGTGATGAAAAAATGAATAAAGAAATTGTTCAAAAAATGAATAATTTAAAGATGAATGAGCGTTTTTTTTCTCATTTATTAAATAGTCAACCTTATTACCCTGTTGATAAATCCGTTTCTAAGATATTGTTTGGCAATACGCAAAGTAATAATCTAATTACCATTGTAACTAACCCCTATTGTAATGCATGTGCCTTAATGCATAAAAAAGTAATCGAATTAATGAAAATGATGGAACATAAAGTTTGTGTGCAATATATCATTTCTACATTCAGTCCAACTTTAGAGTTTACTGAAAAATTTCTTATCGGAGCTTATTTCCAGAACAATCCAGAAAATATAAATAAGATTTACAATGACTGGTTCGAAAAAGGTAAGTCCCATCCAATGAAATTCATCAATTACTATGATATAAATATTGAGAACAAAGATGTAAAAGATGAATTTGAAAAACATAAGGCGTGGATATCCAGAACTGAAATAAATGCAACCCCTACCATTTTAGTAAATGGTTTTCAATTACCGGATATTTATAAAATTGATGATTTGGAGCTTTTATTTATTTAACGATTATGATAAGACATAATAAGAATAAACCATATTGGATAATAATCCTGCTGATTGCCTTGGTCGGTAATCATTCACAGGCACAGACAATCATAAAAGGTAACATCACAGATGCAACCGGGAGTCCTTGTCCGTATGTTTCGGTAGTATTAAGGGAATTGCCCGATAGTGCAATGGTCAGCTATGCATTCAGTAATAATGAGGGAAAATATCAACTTAAGTATTCCGGTAAAAAAGCCCGGCTTAATCTCTCTATTTCGGGTTTAACCATAGTATCACAATCGAAAAACATCGATAATAAAAATTCTGATATTAATTTTAAAGTAGCGCAAAAAGTAGTCACTTTAAAGGAGGTAGTTGTAAAATCAACAAAAATCTGGGGATCCAAAGATACGATCAATTATCTGGTTTCGGCCTTCAGCAATAAAAACGATGTAGTAATCGCCGACGTCTTGAAAAAAATGCCCGGGATCAGTGTTTCCGGAAGCGGGCAAATAAGCTATCAGGGAAAAGAAATAAACAAATTCTACGTCGAAAATCTTGATCTTCTTGGTGGCCGTTATGGGATTGCAGCCAATAATATAGCGGCTAAGGATGTTGCTACGGTACAGGTACTCGAAAATCACCAGCCGATAAAAGCGCTTGCGAAGATAAAATTTTCAGATCAGGCAGCCATAAATTTAAAATTAAAAGATGGAGCAAAAGGAACGTTCACTATTATGCCACGTCTTGGTATCGGAGCATCTCCGTTGCTATGGGAAAATGAATTAAGCGGAATGTATTTTGCCAAAAAGCAACAAAATATAACCACCTATAAAGGGAATAACACGGGTGTGGACCTATCGAAAGAATTAACCTCCTTTAATTCTCAAAATGGTTTTGATGGCAATAATAACCTGCTGGGTTTACAGATGCCCTCGCCGCCCTCTATTAGTCAAGACCGGTATCTGTTCAACAATTCAAATGCAGCCACCATCAATAACCTTAAAAAAACAGGTGAAGACAGTCAGCTGAACTTTAACCTCATCTATTATAACGACCATGAAACCCGGAGAAGTACATCCCAAAGCTCATATTATATTTTGAAGGACAGCACCCTTGTGGTAGATGAAGATATGAAGTCTTCAAGTAACACCAACAGGCTGGAAACAGAAATCAGGTTTAATCAAAACGACACCAGTAAGTATGTGAATGACTATGTGAATATACAAGGGTTATGGAAAGATAATTTGGGCGACGTAATTACTGATGCGCAAATTCATCAGCAGATGAATAACCCTACGTTCACGGCTACCAATAGTTTTTATTATGTAAAAAAAAGGGGAAATGATAAAGGCTATGAAATAACATCTTCAATGGGTTTTAAATCGTCGCCACAGAACTTAACCATTCATCCCGGACTATATTCCGATTTGTTTAACAATAATCGGTCTTATGCTATTTTAAAGCAGAATGCCAAGACGAACCAATTTTACTTTAATAATACATTTAAACTATATTCAACCCTGTCATTGTGGAATGTACACATTGATCCGGGATTCAAAACAGGATTAGAGTATAAAAATCTCCGTTCCGACATATATACATCAAATGAGGAGGGTAGTTTATTACAACTGCCTGCCGACAGCTTAAAAAACAATCTGGACTGGTCCAAATATTATGGAAATATGGGGATATCATTAAGGTACAATCACAATGACATGGTAAAGTTTGATTTTTCACTGCCGTTAACTTATAATTTGTTGTATATCAATAATAGGATAATCAACAATTCCAATACCCTCCAACGGTTATACTTTCAACCCTCATTCATTGGCAAAATCCAGATAACGCCTCGGATTGACTTCAATGTTAACTATTCATTTTATAACCAAATGGGTGATATCAGCACGTTATACACCGGGTATATCCTGCAGAGCTACCGTAGCCTTAATCATTACGACAACCGTTTGGCCGAATCGCAAGGCAACGGGGGAGGTGTAACGTTATCCTATAAGGACATCTTTAGTATGTTTTTTATCAGCGGTGGCGTCTCTTACAACCATAACAAAAGAAATATTTTATATGGTCAGACATTCAAAGGTGTTTTATCCCTCACCTCCGCTTTGGAGAATGATAATTCTTCAGAAAATATATCGGTTAAGGGAGAAATAAGCAAAGGAATAGATTTGATGAGTATTGTTGCATCGTTGGATGCTACTTACGGAAAATATGCATCAGAGCAATTGATACAAAGCCGGATCGTTCAATATAAGAATAATGGTGTAAACATTGGAGGAAAGCTAAGTAGCAAACCTGTATCCTGGCTTTTTATCAATTATACAGGAACGTGGAATAGGAGCTGGAGTAAGATAGGGGCAAACGAATCATCACCTATTCGCTCGTTTGTAAACAATATTTCAACAGATCTAAACCTGTTAAAGACGTTTAGCCTGAACGTCAACTACGAACATTATTACAACAATGCCGTACCGGGAAATCGATATAACTCTTTTACTGATTTGGCAATGAAGTATGTTTGGAAGGATATGCACATCTCCCTTACCTGGAAGAATATATTCGACACCCATAGTTATGCCACGGCATATTACAATGACTTAAACGCTTACCGGAATGTCTACGAAATCAGGGGTACCAATATTTTGCTGAAAATCATTCTCCAATTACATAGGAAAAATGACAAGACAAGTTAACATCCATTTTATCTGCAAAACTAACCTGGGCAGATTAGCCCCGACCGGGTTTAAATAGTTTTCCGGGCCGGGGCAGTAACCCGCTTTCCTTGTAAAATGCAAACAAAGAAAAGCAAAAAACTATGTAAATAAAAATTCTTAAAAGAATATATTAATAATATGATAATATGAAAACGTTAAATAAAATTAAATTGAATAATTTATCCGCCGAAAACCTTTCAGAAAAACAGATGAAAGAAATTAAAGGTGGAGCAGGTATTTGCAGTTGTTCTTGCTATTATGAAGGTAGTGGTGGCTCTTCCACTCATGATAATTGTAATGCTAATAAAGCACTTGGTTATTATTCCGGTTCTGGATCAAATGATTATATCTGTTCTTAATAATCCTTAAAATTTACCTGAGAAGTTGAGTGGAAATAATATTTTTACTTTTACTTCTCAGGTATTCAATGTGAAAAGTGTATGAGTAAAATACACCAATTTTGGTTTTAAAATAAATCTATTTAGAAAATTGTTAACTTAACTAATTTCTTCAACGTGTCTTGGAATAATAATTAAAAATTATAATTTATAATAATGAAAAAAGTCATTTTAACCAGCCTTTTTTTGATGATGTTAGGCATTATTCATCTTAGTAGTTATGCACAACATCCATTGTTTATTGTTCCCTTTCCGAGGGATAAATATACTGTGCTTGATTCGGCAAAGTACAAGTTTTCTTACGATTTAACTTTTGTGTATGACTCAACCAAAATTAACTCAACGCTAAAAAATCAGTTGGTTTTGCTCATTGGCGATAATGAATCTAAATTCTTTGTCGACATTGCGCCTCAAGAATATAAAAAAGCGTCTGGCAATGTTTTTCAATCGGTTGAAAGCCGTGGACTTGCAGCTACTGAAATTTTCAAAAATTTTAAAACAAATAAGGAAACCGTTATAACAAATATTTTTAGGCAAGGATACCTCTATGAGGAGGATATTCCCACATTAAACTGGAATATAACCAATGAATCGAAGGTGATTCTTTCATATACTTGTAAAAAAGCAACCACGACCTTCCTGGGGCGGCAATATGAAGTGTGGTTTACTCCAGATATACCCATAAATAATGGACCATGGAAATTAGGGGGGCTACCCGGTTTAATCCTAAAAGCCAACGACGTTCAGAATTATTATATTTTCGAATGTACAGGTATTGAATTCCTTAAAAAGAAAATCCCAATCGTTAAATACGACTTGAAATATGTAACGATAACTCGGAAGGATTTAAATAAACTCATTAAGAATTTACATGAAAGGCCAATTCTGACAATGACTAGTATGGGGAAACATGTGCTTCTTAACCCAGATCAAAATAAAGATTATAGAGATCCGTACAATCCATTAGAAAGAAAGTAAACGATATGAAAAATATAAAAGAATACCTTAAGCCAGAAGATATTGAAGTTTCTCTAACCAATACGCCTCAAATTACATTCGAAGTAACCGACGCTTGTAATTTAAAGTGTACCTATTGTGGCTATGGTGAATTTTATTCGGATTACGATAAGCGTGAAGATAAAATGTTGCCTGTTTCTAAAGCTTTTCGTTTATTAGACTATGTAAATGAGCTATGGAATTCCCCTAAAAATATTTCCTACAACCGGAACGTTTACATTAGTTTTTATGGAGGAGAACCATTGTTGAATATGAAATTTATTCAAAAAGTAGTTGAATATATCGAAAATTTAAATTGCAAGACGCGAACGTTTACCTATTCCATGACAACCAATGCGTTATTACTCCATAGGCATATGGATTATCTGGTTAAACGCAAATTTCATTTACTTATTAGCCTGGATGGGAATAGGGAAAACACTGGTTATCGGGTTGATAAAAATGGAAAAGAGGCTTTTGATCGTATCACAAGCAATGTTGATGGTTTAAGAGAAAAATATCCGGATTATTTTAAGGAATATGTAAATTTTAATGCAGTTTTACACAATAAAAACTCCGTAGAAAGCATTCATGCTTTTTTTAAAGAAAAGTATGATAAAATGCCGCGAATTGGAGAACTGAATAATTCGGGTATCCGGGAAGATAAGATAGAAGAATTTGAACAGGCATATCGAAATACCGAGGAGAGTTTATATCAATCCGAACATTACACGGAGATTATTAAGGACATGGTTCTTCAATTGGGTACTTACAAGTCAGTTGCTACTTATTTGATGCAATATACAGACTTTGTGTATAAAAATTACAATGAATTACTCTTTGGCAAGCCTGACATTAATAATAGTATTCCAACAGGTACCTGTACGCCATTTTCAAAAAAAGTATTTGTAACTGTAAATGGTAAACTTTTACCCTGTGAAAGAATCGGCCAACAATTTTCCTTAGGAAAAATAACAGACAATGGAATAGAAATAGATTTTGAAAATATTGCCAATAAATACAATACCTATTATGCAAAATTAGATAAACAATGTGAGGTATGTCATAACAGGCGTGCCTGCACCCAATGCATCTATAATTTGCCTGATATTGATAAAAAGCCCCAATGTCATGGCTTTATGAACCTTCAGGAATTCCAAAGATATCAAAACACGCAAATTGATTTTTTGGCAAACAATCCTGAAGAATATTACCGAATAATGGAAGAAATAGTAAATATCTAATTAATAAATACTTGAATAATATGATCGACTTAAATAAAAAATATTGGTTTTTTCTATTTCCACACACATACAAAATTGTTAAAGGAAATAAACTATTATTATATAATACACAAAATGCACTATATCTACAATCCGAAAATCAGATATTCTTAAAATTAATTGATCAGGTGGATGAGAAGAAAAATCTTGGTGTAACCTACCTTAGTGATGAATATTTAAATGACAAGGATTGTTATTGTCTTATAGAAGATGCGATAAAGAAAAAAATCGCAGGCATTCAGGAAATTACTGATGGAATCAAAAAACCGGTAATATTTGTTCCTATTCTTAATCTCCAACGGGATATAGATAAAATGATTGCTAACAATATATCTTTTATTGGAGACAGGCTTAAAACATACTTGACAACGATTAATATATATATAAACAGCGAATGTGATTTGAATTGCCCATATTGTACTTCATATCAAAAACAATATAAATGCTGTTATAAGGATGAAAAGCAACACAAGTTGGAACCAAATGATATTGAATTATTTCTGGAACAAACTCAATATTCTTCTGTATCAAAGGTCAATATTTTAGGTGGAAATATATTGCTTTATCCTGATTGGATAAAATTAAAACAGGTTTTAGCGAAATATGACTATGCGTTCCATTTTTGGATTTATTATAAAAATTTAATAAAAGAAGAAAGTGCATTATCCGGATTTAATGAAAAGGATAAAATAGATGTAATTGTAAATTTTCCAGTTAAAGATCAAGTATTGTCAAAGCTCATTTCTCAATATAAAAATCATAACAATTTAACCTTTCATTTTTTTGTTGAGAATGAATCTCATTGTGAATTTGTAAAATGTTTAGAAGATAAATATCCATTAAATAATTTAAAAATAGTTCCATTTTTTACAGGAGATAATTCCATTTTTTTCAAAGAGAATATATTTACAGATAAAGAGGATATTTTAACTGAGCCCATCATAATGCGAAAAATATTTTGTAATCAAAAACTGAATTCCAATGATTTCGGTATTTTAAATATTTTGCCCAACGGGGATGTAAATGCTAATATGAATACGGACATTTTAGGTAATATCAAAAATGATCTACTTTCGAAAATAATTTATGAGGAGTTAATAAGGAACACCGCATGGCGAAAGATAAGAAACGATAAACCATGCAATGACTGTTTGTATCAATTTCTTTGTCCTCCGATTTCGAATTACGAATTAGCAATAGGCAAGCCCAATCTTTGTCATGTAAATCCATGATCGGAGTTAATCGTTTTTATCCTGAGTTGTTTTAATTTTTATAATAAAGAAATTATGGAATTTAGCATAGAACAACAAATCATTCATCAGCTTCTCTTAAAATCGGGCGAAGAAAAAAATATTGGATTATGTAACGGTAAAATGGGGTTGGTTTTATTTTTTGCACACTATTTCAAAATAACCTGCAACCCTATATATGAAGATATGGCAGATGAACTATTGAATGAAATAACAGAAGAAATACACAAAGACCTTCCTATAGGATTTGATTCAGGTTTATCCGGTATCGGCTGGGGAATAGAATATTTAATTCAAAAAGGCTTTCTCGAAGGTAACAGTTTGGAAATATGTGAAGAAATAGATAAAAAGATAATGGAAAAAGATCCGAGACGAATGACTGATTATAGCATCGAAACCGGATTAGGCGGTATTTTTCATTATGTTCTTGCTCATATACAAGGAGTAAAAGAAGGGTGTGATTCGTTACCATTTGATAATAATTATCTGCATGATCTATCGGAAATAGCCTTATGCCTTTCTTATAATCCTAAAATGTCAACTGAAATGAAGGACTTATGTGAATGTTACACGGAATTTTATAAAAACGGCAAGCCTATTGATTATTCTTTAAAAATATCAAATTTCACAGAGACAATAGACCTGGATGAAAAAAAACTGAATAAATATCCCATAGGGTTTAAAAAGGGATTAATGGGTACATTATTTTTTATGTTCAATTTTTTTGAATAAGCTATGGGAAAAGATATATATATTATAAACTACGGATCTAATGCTTCAAATTATGGTATTGGCTCATACATTATAGAATACATATATTGTCTAAAAAATATTGGATGTCATGTAAATTTGATTGAAATAGGAATAAATAAAACAGATTTTACTTTTAGCATAAAAGAAGAGGATGGAATCAGAAGAATACAAATTCCTTATTCTTTTCAGAACAACTTGAAAACTTATAGTAAAGGTATATGCAGGTTACTTCGATTATATATTAACGACTCCTCCGATCTTATTTTTCATTTTAATTATATCAGAAGTGATTTTTATATATTTGATAGAATAAAAAATTATTTTCCTCAGTCAAAAACGATATTAACAATCCATTGTTTATATTTAGGAGAATTTGGGGGGGGAAATGTATCTCTTTTCAAAAAGATTGTACGAAACCAAAATGATAAGGTTACAAACGGAAAATATCAGGATGTAATAGATAATTACGCTATTGAAAGAAAAATTATGGAAAATGTAGATGCTGTTGTATGTTTATCTGAGGATACATTTCATTTGGTAAATGAAGAATACAAAATACCTAAAAGAAAACTTCACTTAATTCCTAATGGGCTTAGAAAAAATTACGTAGAACTATCTCATAAACAAAAACTCAAATTACGTCAGCATTTTTCAATAAAACCGGAAGAAAAAATTCTATTGTTTGTCGGACGTATTAACGAGATAAAAGGTATTTATCTCTTGTTAAACTGTTTTGAAAAAATTATCAGGGAATATCCTGAATGCAGATTAGTTGTCATTGGAGGTGGAGATATAAGTGGAGCTATAAAAAATTGTAAAAATGTTTGGTCGAAAGTAACATTCACGGGGCGACTGGATCAAAAATCTCTTTATCTATGGTATCAAATTTCAGATATAGCACTGTTTCCTTCATTTTACGAAGAATGCAGCTACGTTGGAATTGAAATGATGATGTATGGATTACCTATCATTGCTTCCGATGGGTACAGTGTGAAAAATATGTTTCAAGAAGAATTGAACGCTAAAATTGCGAGGATTGAGAATTGGAAAAATTTCTCAAAATTTAAAAAGAATTTAACGGAGGCTATATTGGAAGCATTGTATTCTGACCTGTCGGGGTTGAAGAATAAAGCAATGAATGCATATGAATCAACCTATAATATTACCATCATGCAAGAAAAATATAAGCAATTAATTGACTCGTTATAAAAACACTTACAAGGTTAATCAAATAGGCAGGTATCTTTTAAGATAGGATTAAAAAAGCACAATATTTATGGCAAATGTTTCAGTTATATAACCAATTAGATTTCCGTGACTGCGGACCCACCTGCCTGCGTATGGTAGCGAAGCATTACGGGAAAAGCTACTCACTGCAAGGACTACGGGAGAGAAGTTATATAACCCGGGGCGGAGTATCATTACTGGGCATCAGCGAAGCAGCAGAGAGCATAGGATTCCGCACCACGGGAGTACGGCTAAGCTGGGAACAGCTGGTAAAAGAAGCCCCACTGCCTTGTATCGTCCATTGGAGGCAGAACCATTTCGTGGTGGTCTATTCAATAAAAGAAAACCGTTCATTCTTCTCCAATAAAAGAAAGAGTGGCAGTGAGACCGTGATGGTAGCCGATCCCGCCCGAGGCATCATTAAATATACAAAAGAGGAATTTTCAGCAGGTTGGTTAAGCGATAAAAAAGACGGAGAAGATACAGGCATCGCCCTGCTGCTCGAACCCGGTCCCGATTTTTATAACATAGACGAGGAAAAGCCCGATAAGACAAAATTCAAATTTCTATTACAATACCTGCGCCCGCATAAAAGTTTCTTCCTGCAAGTTATACTCGCCATGTTGCTGGGCAGCATGTTACAACTCATCGCCCCGTTTCTAACCCAGGCGGTAGTCGATAAAGGAATCGGCAACCAGAACATCGGTTTCGTGCTACTGGTTCTCATCGCACAAATGGTACTGATGCTAAGCCAGACCTCCGTAGATTTTATCCGTAACTGGCTATTGTTACATATCAGCACCCGCATCAACATCTCGCTTATCTCCGACTTCCTGATCAAGCTCATGAAACTGCCTTTGGGCTTTTTCGATACCAAGATGATCGGCGACATCATGCAACGCATCGGCGACCACTCACGTATACAAAGCTTCCTGACCGGCTCCTCGCTCAGCATCCTCTTCTCAATGGTCAACCTGATCATCTTTAGCATAGTGATGGCCTTATACAACATAGAGATACTCATCGTCTTCTTTATTGGCAGTACCATTTATTTTTTCTGGGTATGGCTGTTTATGAAAAGAAGAAGAGAACTGGACTTTAAACGCTTTGCCCAGATGGCCGATAACCAGAGCAACCTGTATCAGATCATTACCGGGATGCAGGAGATCAAGCTCAACAACTGTGAAAGGCAGAAACGCTGGAAATGGGAACGGATACAAGCACGTCTGTTTCATGTAAGCGTTCAGGGACTCGCACTGAGCCAGTGGCAGCAAGCCGGTGCCTTAGTCATCAACCAATCCAAAAACATCTTCATCACATTTCTGTCGGCAACGGCAGTCATAAAAGGCGATATGACACTCGGAATGATGATGAGCGTACAATATATCATCGGCCAGCTAAATGCCCCCGTAGAGCAGATGATCGGCTTTATGCAGGCCGCACAGGATGCCAAGATCAGCATGGAAAGACTGGGTGAGATACACAATAAAAAAGACGAAGATCCACAGGGTGTGAGCCGGATCGATATACTTCCCGAACAGAAAGACATACATATTGATCATATTTCATTTCAATATGAAGGCCCAAATAGCGAAATGGTACTCAAAGACGTTAGCTTAACCATCCCCGAAGGGAAAACCACCGCCATTGTCGGAACGAGTGGAAGCGGGAAAACCACCCTGATAAAACTACTGCTAGGCTTCTATGAACCAATTAAAGGAGAGATCAGCGTAGGCGATACCCTCCTGAAGAACTTCAGTAGCAGCTTTTGGCGTAGCCAATGTGGAGCCGTATTGCAGGACGGCTTCATCTTCTCGGATACCATTGCAGAAAACATAGCCCCCGGCGATGAGAATATAGATCCGGCAAGACTAAGAAAAGCAGTGAAGACCGCCAACATCGCCGAATTCATTGAAGGATTACCATTGGGCTACAACACCAAAATAGGACAGGAGGGAAGTGGTATCAGCCAGGGACAGAAACAACGGATGCTGATAGCCCGTGCAGTTTATAAGAATCCGGAGTTTATCTTCTTTGATGAAGCCACCAATTCATTGGATGCCAATAATGAGACCGTCATCATGAAGAACCTGGACGCGTTTTTCAAAGGAAACCCACCGATTCAACAGACAACCCAACATAACATCCCAGATACAAAAACCGTCGTAGTTGTTGCCCACCGCTTAAGTACCGTCAGAAACGCCGATCAGATTGTCGTCCTTGAACAAGGAGAAATAGTGGAACAAGGCACCCACGAAGAGCTGACAGACCTGAGAGGCGCATATTACAAGCTAGTGAAGAATCAACTGGAACTGGGTAATTAATGAACCTAATCCTTAGTGAAAATGAAGGACAACTTAATACACAACACCGACATAAGATTCACCTGCGTTTAAAAAGAGAAGATAATGGCAGAAGAATTAAAAGATAAAGCGATAGAAATCCGAAGTGAGGAAGTCAATGATATACTGGGCAGAACTCCTGCATGGATATTACGAAGAGGGGTTGTTTTACTTTCAGTAATACTAGTAGTACTTTTGGCCGGAAGCTGGTTCTTTAAATATCCGGATATCATTTCCGCCCCCGTCGTCATCACCTCCCAAAACCCGCCCTCCCCATTAATAGCCCATACCACCGGCAAGATCATGGCCATTTATGTAAAAGACCGGCAATCGGTTAGGGCAGGGGAATATCTTGCCGTACTTGAAAATGCAGCCGACCTGCAAAGTGTACTTCAGCTGAAGACAGAACTATCGAAAGGAGATATCCCCCCAAGCGATAACCTGATTTCCACTACATCCACTACTTCACATCAGATAAACAATCTTGGCGATCTCCAGCAGCTGTATATAGCCTGGTGTACCTCCATCAGTGATTATAAAAGGTTCATCCAACTTGATTATGCCGGTAAGCAGGTAAAATCAATCAAAGAACAAATCGGACTGACCCATAAATATATTGAAAAACTGGCAAGTCAGAATGCCTTGCAAGCCCATAATTTGAAAATATCCAATAAACAGTACCATCGTGATTCACTGTTGTTCCAACAGAAAGTCACCTCCCCTTCAGAGTTTGATGAAGCAGAGGTTAAACTGCTGAACGGAAAATCAGCATATAAGAATTCAGAAATCACGCTATCCAATACCCAGATACAACTTACACAATTGGAACAACAGATGCTTGAAATCCAGCTGAAGGAAGAAGAGGACAGAAAGCGCATGCTGGCATTAATCAGTTCCAATGCACAAGCACTACGCAACCAGTTACAAACCTGGGAGCTGGCATATACACTGAAAAGTCCGGTAACAGGTAAGGTAGTTTTGGCTAATTTCTGGAGTACCAATCAGCAGGTTAAGGCAGGCGATCAGGTCATGACGATTATACCCGATGAAGCATCGGTACCCGTGGGAAAGATCACCTTACCCATGCAGGGAGCAGGAAAAGTAAAGCCGGGACAGAAAGTAAACATCAAGCTGACCAACTATCCTTATCTCGAGTATGGGATGGTAAGAGGCGTAGTGACCCGGTTATCGGGAGTACCGAATCAAAATAACTATCTGGTGGAAGTCTCCTTGCCATCGGGTCTGAAAACCAACTATAAGAAGCAACTTCATTTTGATCAGGAGATGACCGGAACGGCAGAAATCATAACCGAGGATATGCGATTATTGCAAAGCTTTTTCAATCCTCTACGGTCGTTGGTGAAACAGTAGATATTAAACAACAAATTGGCAATACATTAAAAATTCTCAGTCATTGCCTAAATCGTTCTTCTTTTTCTTTTCGTAGAAATGCATTCCTCTCAGATATTCGTAGACCTTGGTAGGGAGAAAGAAATCCATGTTCTTTTCATTCTGAATGCCTTTTCGGACGAAGCTGGCTGAGATCTCTACCATAGGGGCGGCAATATATTTAATTTTAGGATGGTCTTTCCATTGACCGGGATCGTATCCCGGACGGGGATAGATGTATAGTTCGTATTGTGCTAGAATCTGTTCGTAGTTTTTCCATTTATGAAAGGTGGGCAGGATGTCGGTGCCGCAAATCAATACAAAATGATAGGTTGGATATTCCTCGGCCAGATAGGTTAAGGTACGGATGGTGTATGAAGGCTGTGGTAGCTTTATTTCTATATCGCAGACCTTTAAGTTAGGGTGATCTTCGGTTGCCAGTCGCACCAACGTTAAGCGATGCATATCAGAAAGCAGGCTCTTCTTCTCTTTGAGTGGGTTGTGGGGCGATACCACAAACCATACCTCATCCAGATCTGTAAACCCGGCCATGAAATTGGCTACAATTAGATGGCCGGTGTGAATGGGATTGAACGACCCGAAGAATAATCCTATTTTCTTGCTGCTGCCTTTCATGACTCTTATTTTTCGATAAACGAAGCAATTACATCATATATCTCGGGAACCGACCGCTCGAGGTTGTCATTTAAAAGCTGATAATCAAACTTGTCAGCAAATGTAAGCTCCCATTGGGCTTTGCTCAGACGCTTTGCAAGGCTCTCCGGAGTCTCTGTATTTCTCGTTTTTAATCTTGCCTCCAACTCCTCAATAGAAGGGGGTAATACAAATATCGCCAATGTCTCTGTCGGAAAGCGCTTCTTTATATTTAAACCACCCACTACATCAACATCAAAGATAACATGCTTTTCCTTTTCCCATATTCTGGTGAGCTCAGACTTTAACGTGCCGTAAATGTTACCGGGATAAACCTCTTCCCATTCCAGAAAGTCCTGATTGGCGATTTTACGTTTGAACTCTTCGGGCGATAAAAAGTAATAATCCTTACCATCTACTTCTCCGGGTCGTTTTGAACGGCTGCAGGCTGACACAGAAAATTCCAGCGGCATTCCCATTTCCAGTAAACGGTGAATAATGGTACTTTTTCCTGTTCCCGAAGGAGCCGAGAAGACGATTAATTTTCCTTTCATCCTTAAGTAGTTTGTTTTGTATCTGTTTTAAAAAACTGGAGGTGTGATTTTTTTAATTCGTTCATCCGCTTTTATACTTTACGGATATGCCGGATTTATCGATCACGTTGAATAGAGATAGATTTAGATTATAGAATATTCATCAATTGTTCCTTAATCTTTTCCAACTCATCTTTCATTTGGACGACTAACTTCTGGATATCGGCATCGTTAGCTTTCGATCCCATGGTGTTGATTTCGCGTCCCAGTTCCTGTGTAACAAACCCCAGTTTCTTTCCTTGCGATCCTTCTTCTTTCAGTGTGTCAAGAAAATAGTTGATGTGCTTGTTTAAACGAACCTTCTCCTCTGTGATGTCGAGCTTTTCGATGTAGTAGATTAGCTCCTGTTCAAAACGGTTCGGATCGAGCTTAGAAGGATCGCACATCTCGGCAATATCGTGTTGAATCCTTTCACGGAGAGTGGTCACCCTTGCTTTTTCGAACGGGATAACCTCAGCAGCATACTTTTTTATAAGACCAATACGGTAGGTGAAATCTTTTTCTAATAAAGCTCCTTCTTCAATTCTGAATTTATCGGCCAGTATTAACGCTTCATCGATTGCTTTTACCACATGAATCCATTCATTTTCATCGATTTCTTCGCGACAGGTTTTGAGTACATCGGGCATCTTCAACACCATAGGAAGAAGATCCGTTTTTTCACCAACCTCATCTGCTAATGCTTTCAACTCATTATAATAATGGATGGCCAAGGGCTTATTGATGGTATAGTTTGACTGATCTCCCGAAATTTCTACCGTGAGATAAAAATCTATTTTGCCTCTTTCGAGTATTTTTGTGATTTCAGACCTTATTTCAAGATCTTTTTCCTTATAGGTGCCTGGCATTTTGATGGATGCGTCAAGTTGTTTACTATTGAGAGACTTGACTTCTACGGTAATTTTCTTTCCGGGGAGTTCGACAATAGCTTTTCCGAACCCGGTCATAGATTTTATCATTGAGTAATTATTTTCAGCAAAGATACAAACCTGTGCTTTTCATTGGCAAGATTTCTTTCTGTTCCTCTTCTTTGACGATGGGGCTTTAGAAAATTTTGAATAAATGAAACAGATTTTATATATTTGATACCATAGAACCAAGGTATATACTGAAGTAATATGACCATAAAACCACATTATAAATTCAAATTGTTCTCCCAGCCCCCAAGACTATATGAGTCTATGCTTGAGGATATCAGAGAGGCTAAGGACTATATATCTCTCGAATTATATCGTTTTACGCAAGATCAGATCGGTGTGATGTTTCGCGATGCTTTGATTGCAAAAGCGCGTGAAAAGGTTAAAATTCGTTTATTAATCGACTCGTGGGGTGGAACCACAAATGTTTCTTTCTTCGACGAATTATTGAAGCTGGGGGGCGAAGTCCGGTTTTTTAAGAAGATTATTTATACTTTCGACTTTTTTACCCGCAACCATCGACGAAATCATCGAAAGTTACTTATCATTGATGATAATATCAGTTATATCGGTTCGGCTAATATTGCAGGACACTCCTTGAACTGGCGAGAGTTGGTTTTACGATTGGAAGGGGGGCTGGCACCACTTTTCCGTCGTACGTTTAACAAGAGTTTTAAAAACTATAACCGTTATATCTTCAATAAATTTTCGTATAATAAAACGATCTTTCATCATGGTTATGAGATTGTTCAGGACAGCCCTTCGATATACCGGCAACAGGTAAAGAAGAAGATGGAGAATCTGATTCTGAAAGCAAGGGAATCAATAATTATAGAGACACCCTACTTCCTTCCCGGCTATATGTTGCGGAAGAGATTGACCGATGCAGCCCGACGGGGCGTAAAGGTAAGTATCATGATGCCTTGGCGAAGCGATGTCCGCTCGGTAGATCTGCTGAGCAGTAAATATTTTGGTATATACTATAAAAATGATGTAAACATCCTCTTTTACCGGCCTACAAATTTACATGCAAAATGCATATTGGTTGATAATGAGGTGTTTGGGGTTGGGTCTTCAAATTTTGATTACCGAAGTTTCAGATATCAGTACGAAATAATGCTTTTCGGACGCGATGAACCGATTGTAGAAGGAATTACAAATCACCTCAATGAGTCGTTGAAAGATTGTATCCCATTTGATTTTGAACATTGGTTGCGCAGACCTGCTATTGAAAAGTTTCTCGGGTGGATGCTATTACCATTCAGACATATGTTTTAGGTTGCGGCAGCCGTTTCTTCTCTTTACATTACAGGTTTTTACAGACACAAAAAAAGAGGACCGAAAAAAATTTCAGTCCTCTTTTTTTATGAAACCATTTTAGATGATTATGATATGGCGATTTCTTTTTTTAACATTAATTCTGCCTTGCGGGGAAGTGTGATCGTTAAAATTCCATTTTCGAATTTTGCACCTACTTTTTCTTGATCTATTGATCTTGGAAGAGTGAATGAACGTTCGAAAGATGTTTTAGCAAATTCGCGTCTGTTAAATTTTGTATCATCTTCCTTGGTTTCAAGTTCAGCCGAAACAGTCAATGTATTGTTTTCGACAGCTATTTTTACATCATCTTTAGAATATCCAGGTATGGCTACCTGAATTTCAAATGAATCCTTGTTGTCGAGTACGTTTACTGCCGGTTCAAAAACGCTAACCAGATTACTGCTGTTGCGAGCAAAGAAATCATCTAATAAGTTAGCAAATGCGGGTTGATTCCATCTTACAATTGACATAATTTGATCCTCCATTATTTAATTATTCTTTATTCTTTTTATTTTTAATGTTCATTTGATTCTCTAATTGTCAATTTCTATACCAAACCAAATTTATCTATTATTGATAATAAATAAAGACATAATGTCATTATGGCTTAAACATATAATGACATAATGTCTACTTTTCTGTGTCTTTGTTGTAATATTGGCAAATTGATGATTGCTTTTCAGGGTTATAAAGCTTATGTTTGGCCCAAAATATGGTTTATGTTTTCGGAGGTTCGCTATCTATTCATCAAGGATTTCTCTTTGGAGCTAAAAGGAATGCATCACTTAAGCGGATTGCTTCTATTTGTTCTGAGTACTGTATTCTTATGCTTCTTAAGTTTTAACAGCGGCCTTGATAAGGAAAAATGGAACGCTATCTTTTGGATTATCCAGCTATTTGCAGCTATTCAAGCCTCAGGAAACAGCTTTTCGGGCGAGCATTCTAATCGGCATATCTATTATTATAGTATCGTATCGCCGGTTTCAGTGCTGTTATCTAAAACGATCTTTAACTTTTGCCTTTTACTGATAACCGGATTCGGATCGTTTTTTTCATTTTGGCTGTTGTTTGGTATACCGGTAACCTTCCTGAGCGGTTTTATGCTTATCATTGTAGTTGCATCTTTTGGATTTGCCTCTATACTAACGTTGGTTGCCGCTATTACATGGCGGGCCGGACATAACTTCAGTTTAATGGCTATTCTTAGCTTTCCGGTAATGTATCCGTTTATTGTTACGCTGATGAAAATGAGTCTGTTTTCTTTAAATGGTAATGCATCTTTTTCGATATTGAGCGGATATTTGACAGTGCTTGGCCTGATTTCATTTTTAGCTATTACATTGGGGATCATTTTGTTTCCCTATTTATGGAAAGAATGAAATGAAACGAAGCTTGGAATTTAAGCGATAAAGAGAAAATGAGTTTACAATGAATAAAGTTGCCTGACCAATGAAAAAGATGTGGTGGAAAATAGTGGGTGTTATTTTAACGGGCTATGGCTTAGTTGCAGGATTGATGATCCCTGTTCCTGATTTGCCGGTCGTTCATGAATCGATTCGAAATCTTTTTTATCACGTATGTATGTGGTTTGCCATGTTGACGTTGCTTTCAATAAGTGTGGTAAATGCTGTTCGGTATCTTGCGGGATTCGATATGTATTATGATCACCGGTCGGTTGAAGCTGCTTCGACAGGTGTTTTCTTCGGGGTGTTGGGCGTAATTACCGGAAGCCTTTGGGCCCGGGTAACGTGGGGCGCCTTCTGGACCAATGATCCGCAATTGAATGGCGTGGCAGTAAGTATATTGGCGTACTCATCCTATTTCGTTTTACGTAATTCGATTTCTGATTCTGAAAAGCGTGCACGTATTTCTGCGGTATATAATATCTTTGCTTTTAGTATGATGGTGATTTTCCTTTTGATTTTGCCCCGATTAACTCAAGGTTCCATCCATCCGGGCAAAGGTGGAAATCCGATGGCATTGGTAGATCTGGATACGACAATGCGACTGGTCTTTTATCCGGCGGTAATCGGGTGGGTCATTATCGGTTTATGGTTGTACAGCCTTAAATTGAGAGTTAGGCTAATAATGGAGGCTGAAGATTAATGGGCGCTCTTTCATTCGACCATGTAAAGATCACTAAACAAACATGTTATAAGTGTGCGACTATTGTAAAACAACGATTATGGAATCGAAAATATTTATTGTCATTGCAGTTATTGCTGTTATTTTTACCGGTTTGGTTATTTGGCTATTCAGACTGGATCGCAAGGTGTCTCGCCTCGAAAAGAAACAGCGGAAGAGATTTAACGATTAATTAGGTTGCCTTAACTCAGCAGAAAATATGAAACCCTTTCATATCGTTTTAATAATTGTTATTATTACAGCTATTGGTATCGTTATAAGTACCATGGTTCATTCATCTACCTATGGTGATTTCACTTTAGCAAAAAAGAACCCGGATTCGGATTACCAGATCATTGGAAAGCTAAATACGAAGAAACCCATTGTCGTTGATGTAAAAAAGGAGATAAATGGCTTTTCTTTTTTTATGTATGATTGCAATGGTACTGAAATGAAAGTGGTTTATAGTGGTGTTAAGCCAACTGACTTTGAGAAAGCAGATCAAATGGTTGTTTCGGGTTCAGTTTCAGATACAGTGTTTGTTGCGAAAACACTTTTATTGAAATGTCCGTCAAAATATAACAATAATAAACCTATACATAATTTAAGCCGGTCGTAAAAAAGGAAACTACAATAGTGTATAATGTTTCATCGTGATGATTTCGAAAGGTTATTTAGTCCTAAAGAATTGGATTTTGTCTATTTTTGCAAAAAAAAGTATCATGTTTGATCAATTGCCCAACGAAGAAGACCCCAAACCAGTACAGGTAACCAAGCCTAAAGGTTTATTATTTATATGTATTTTGACTTTTATCTTTAGTGGATTATCGTTTATTTCATTCTTTTTTTGTAGTATATTTTACGCTTATTTACCTGGAATTATTCAAAGCTCGCCTTTTACAAAAGACATCCCCGGTGTTGAAGGGTTGGCCGACGCGAGTGTATGGTTTTATATTCTCAGTACGTTATTTTATGGTGTAAGCTTAGCCGGTGCTATTCTGATGTTATTAGTTCGGAAGGTCGGCTTTCATCTTTATGCCGTCGCTCAACTATTGTTATTAATAATCCCCATGATCTTTATTCACGGATATAAAACTGATTTCTCCAGTTTTGCAATAACCGGAATATTTATTCTTTTATATGCCACTTATATGAAGGCAATGAAGTAAGTATCTTAACAGAAATGGTAGATTATAGCAAAATCGATTTATTAATTTTAAGAATTCAGAAAGGTTGATAGGGTTATTATACCGACATTATTTTAAAACAGAATCAGGTTGTGCATTTCATAAAAGCTTTATTGTTTGTAAGAAGTTAAAAATTCCAAAAAAAAAGGTTAAAAAAAATTTGTTTTACTGCTTGTATGACTTAATTTAGCAGCCGAAAATGTAGAAACTACAAATCACTACACTAACTATTTTTATTATGAAGACTACAGGAGAGCTTATCCGGATATTTTATCACCGTTCTCGACCGAGACAGTTTGATTTCCTTATCGTTTATTTTATCGCATTTAAATCCTAACTAGTTCATAGGGTTTTTTCTGGTACTATTACTATATCACGCAGTAATAGCATAGTGCTATTATATGTTTAAATCTTCGGCTATCATATGGCCATTTTCATATATCCTATCACAAATCATTTATAACGCAAAACACTAACCAAACACTAATTATGAGAAAGTTTACCCTTTTGCTTGTTCTTCTTCTATTTGGAGGGTTTCAGGCAGTTCTTGCGCAAAGAACGATCTCGGGAGTAATCACGAGTTCCCAGGATGGCAGTGCCATTCCGGGTGTTACTGTTCTTGTTAAGGAAGCTACGAAAGTTGGTACTTTAAGCGACATGAACGGAAAGTTTAGCTTAAAAGTACCTGCAAACGCAAAAACGCTTCGCTTAACCTTTATTGGTATGAAAACGAAAGAAGTTACTTTAACTTCGACTAATGTTCTTACTATAACCCTTGATCCCGATGTTACTCAGCTCGAAAGTGTTGTAGTTACAGCTATCGGTATTAAACGTTCGGAAAAATCTCTTGGATATTCAGCAACTTCGGTTAAAACGGACGATCTGACTGCTGCCCGAAATACCAACGTAATGAGTGGTATTCAAGGTAAGGTTGCCGGTGTCAGCGTCTCCAACTCAGGAGGTCCCGGTGGATCAACCAAGGTAATTATTCGTGGTACCTCTTCATTTACCGATAACCAACCTTTGTATGTTATCGATGGAGTTCCTATTAATAATAGTTATCAAGGAACCTATCAGGGCGGAAATGTCGTTAGTCAGACGGTCGATTTTGGTAATCAGGCTAATGATATTGATCCTGAAAACATTGAATCAGTTACCATCTTAAAAGGTGCTTCTGCTACAGCACTTTATGGCTCACGTGCTGCTCACGGTGTAATTATGATTACCTCGAAGAGCGGAAAGAAGAATGATAAAATTAAAGTCAATTATACCAGTACCTTTAATTTAAGCGAAGTACTTCGTACCCCACAACAGCAAGATGTATTTGGACAAGGCTGGGGGCTGTTTGCTTATGAAGAAAATGGTAACTGGGGGCCAAAAATGGATGGCAAAATCCGTGAATGGGGTGCTGAGGTTGACGGCAAGCGTTTGTCAAAACCTTTCTCCAGTAATAAGAACAATTTACGGGATTTCTATGAAACCGGTCAGGAAGCTGTTAATTCAGTTAATATCTCAGCTGGTAACGAACACTCAACATTTTTTGCCTCTTATTCAAATGCCACACAAAATGGTGTAATACCCGGAGATGCTGATAAGTATAAGAGAAATGCCTTTAGTTTCAGAGGTACTACCAAATATGACAAATTCAGTGCCGATTATTCTATTAACTATATCCGGCGTGATGTAAATGCCGTTGCTGCAGGACAGGGTACTTCAGATGGCGGATCGACATTGTATCAGGAACTACTTCAGATTCCGGGGTCTATTAATCTAACCGATCTGAAAGATTATAAAAACAAGTATAATAATGGGGATAATTTCTTTACCCCTTATGCTGAAAACCCATACTTCGTAATCAACGAAAACGGTAATAAATTACAAGACGACCGTGTTTTTGGTAAAGTTGAATTGACTTACGACATCATAAAAGGTTTGAAAGCAATAGGACGTATTGGTGGTGACTTCTCAAACACCCGTCAGAAGAGTTGGGGCGCTATTGTAAATTATACTCCAGGATCGTTGTCAGCTAATTTTGAAAAGAAAGAAATTATCGGTCGTTATGACGAATATTATTATAATAACGGACAAATTGATGCAAACTTCTTATTGCAGGGCGATTATAAGTTGAATGAGGATTTCTCTATTAATGGAATAGCCGGTATAAATTATAACCAACGTTCTTCTAATTCATTGGAGTCATATGTTTCCGGATTAAATGTTCCGGAATGGTATAGTCTTCAAAATACAAACAATACGCCTGTTACAACTTCATTGACTTCACGCAGACGTTTAATCGGCGCTTTCGGACAGGTGGAAATGTCGTACAGAAACTACTGGTTTGTTAATATTTCCGGACGTAACGATTGGTCGTCTACCCTACCCATCGATAATCATAAGAACAGCTTCTTCTATGGTGGCATCAACACTTCTGTTACATTAACCGATATGTTTAAGGACTTGAAGAGCGATGTTTTATCGTTTATGAAAGTTCGTGCTGCATGGGGGCAAACTGGTAATGATGCCCCGGTATATCGTACTTCCGGTTCTTATTTACCTACTCAGATATCGTTAGGCTTTGGAAATCTTTACCTTCCTCTGAATGGTGTAGCCGGTTTAACATTGAGCAATACATTAGGTAATCTCGATCTGAAACCTGAAATTTCTACCGAAGCAGAATTTGGTATTGATTCACGTTTCTTCAATAACCGTGTAGGTTTGGATGTTGCTTATTATGATAAGAATACCAAGAACCAGATTATCTCGGCTAATCTTGCTCCCGAAACCGGATTTACGGCACAGACATTAAATGTAGGTAAAATTGAAAATAAAGGTATTGAAGCCAGATTATCGGTTATTCCTGTTGAAACCAAAAACTGGAAATGGGAATTAGCTTCAACTTTTACCAAGAACAAGAGTACCGTTAAAGAACTTTATGGTGATGTAACGGATTATTTAATAACTAGTGCTTATTCCGTAAATTATATTGCTCGCGTTGGAGAGCCTCTCGGTACTTTCACCGTGCCTCAGGTAGAAACTGTTGCTTCCGGTCAATATAAAGGAAGAGTAATTGTACAGGCAAACGGCGTTCCAAAAATTGATGCCAATGCAACGAAGAATGTAGGTACGTCACAACCCGACTTTGTGATGGGTTTTTCCAATAAACTAACTTTCAAAGATTTTACGTTGACAACTGTTGTCGACTGGCGTAAAGGCGGTAAATTCTACTCTTATACTGCTCAGTTAATGAACTTCGTGGGTTCTTCTACCGAAACTACTTTTAACGAACGCCAACCATTTTTGGTGCCGAATTCAGTAAAAGAGGTAAAAGATGCTAAAGGAAATATTACGTATGTTGAAAATGATATTCCGATCACTTTCACCGGTAACTATAACTACTGGTATTCTAACACTAATAATGCCATGTACGAACATGCTATTTTGAAGAGAGATTTTGTGAAGCTACGTGAAGTTACCTTGACTTATGCATTCCCAAAATCACTTACCTCAAAATTAAGGATTTCGGCATTAGACTTTTCGTTGATCGGAAGAAACTTACTCCTATTTACTCCTAAATCTAATAATTTTGTTGATCCTGAAGGAACGAATTACGGTAATGATCTTAGATCAGAATTCGGTGAATTTGCTTCCGGCCCAACTATGAGAACGTATGGTGCAAGTTTAAGAATTACTTTCTAACCTTAAAATTGATCATTGATTATGAAAAAAATAACAATATTCGGATGGATCTTAGTACTGCTGATAGGTTCTGTCGCTTGTACTAAACAATTAGATATCAATACGGATCCAAATTATATGGGTGATGCTTCAGTTGACCTGTTGTTGCCTTCGACCATTGCCTGGAGTGCATCCCGCCTGGGAAGTGACCTTGAACTGATTGGTGGAATGTGGTCACAACATTATACCCAGAATAATAACAACAACCAATATAAGACAATCGACTCTTATGGTTTGACAAAGGCTGATTATAATGCAGTTTGGTCAAGCATGTGGGCTGGTGCAATTAAAGACTGTCAGACAGGAATTCAGAAATCGCAGGCTGCCGGCCAATGGAATTACTACATGATGTTTTCATTAATTAGAATTTTTGATTGTCATGTAATGAATGACTTTTATGGCGGATTACCTTATACTGAATCAATGAAGGCCGAATCGAATATCACTCAGCCTAAATGGGATGATAGTAAAACGGTAAATAATACGCTCTTAACTGAAATTGATGCTGTTTTGTCAAAGTCTACTGAAGCTAAAGCCATTACAAATGATGTTTTAACCAAGGATTATATCTTCGGCGGTGATATCACAAAATGGATTCAATTTGCAAACACTTTAAAGTTGAAAATTTTAATGCGCGACTTTACTGCAAATCAGGCTAAGATTCAAGCTTTGTTAACTGCTCCTGCCGGAACATTGTTGACGAGTGATGCTTGTTTGGGTGTTTTTCAGGATAAAATCAATAATTCTAATCCTTTGTACGAAAATGACCGTCGTGCGTTGAATACACCTAATAACATAACAGGTAGTAAAACGTTGATTAACTATTTAAATGCTAAAAAGGACCCGCGTATCTCAGCATTTTATGAACTGAATAAAGCAACGAAGCCAGCTTATACCGGTATGGCTCAAGGTGATTTTGCCTTAACCAAATTCCCGATTGACTCTGTATCTAAGGCTAAATTAGCTGCTACCGATCCTGTTTATTTTATTTCTGCTGCTGAAACACAGTTTTTACAAGCAGAGGCATGGGCTCGTTTAGGTGATGGTGCTAAAGCAAAAGCTTACTATGATGCTGCCGTAACATTGGCCTTCTCTCGTTGGAGTATGAATGCTGCTCCGTTTATTGCCGTTGGTGGAGAATATGAATTTGATCCGGCTGTTTTAACGACTCCTGAATTGATGATTGAAAAGATTATCACTCAAAAATGGATTGCAGCTTGTAGATGCCAGGCTTGGGATTCTTTCTTTGATCAGAATAGAACAGGTTATCCTGTTTTAAGTACTGTTCCTGCTTCCGATCCTAATTATATTATTGGTCAGTATACAATATCTATAAATACCACACTTGTTGCGGGAGAAATTCCTCGTCGCCTACCTTATCCAAAGAACTCTTCCGACTTTAACAAGAATACTCCTGCAGTTGTTCCTATTTACACCAAAATGTGGTGGCATAAGCAATAATCTAAATGTGTAACAAACAAAATATTGAAACTATGAAAATCTCAAAAATATTTTTGCTTCTGTCGGTTGCAGCAATTGCATTTTCTGCTTGTGAAACGCTGCCAAAACAAGAAGTTACGTATTCACCGACATTTCCAGTGTCGGGTGAGTATTTGGTTAAAGTAAATTATGTTAGTAAACTGACTAACACGGATAGTGTTGCTGCTAATACATCTGTATTTGTTTTTAGGACGTATAATACCTCTTCTAATACAAAGGATACAGTATGGGCAAGATTATCAAAAGCTAGTTCTCCCGGTACTTCTCTTACTAGTTTTCCTTTTAATTTTCTAGGTAAGGCCTCTTGCAACATTACTTCCGCCATATTCTCAGCTACTAATAGTAATAATCTGGCTTTCCCTGTTACAGATGCCAAAGGTAATGTGACATATCCTTCTATCACAATTCTTGAGGGTAAGGTATTACTTGGAAAAGCAAACGTTCCTAGTAAATCAGTTTGTGATAGTGTTTATGTAAAGTTTACTACTGCGAAAGATCCAAAAAGAATTTATGTTTTAAAAGGTCATCGTAGAACAGGTTTCCTTGAAGACGAAAACCTCTAATTGAAACACTGAAAAAATAGCTTAAAAAAGCCATTGCCATAACGGTAATGGCTTTTTTTAATTTTTTAAATCAGTATTTATTCAATTGCAAACATCACTAATACAGCTGTGTATAGTATTGCGTTTAATAAATCTTAATTATTTTTAGAAAAATGTTTTTTTTATTGAAAATATTTTTATTTTTGCTTCGAGTTAAATGTGATGAATCCATCCGTAAAAAGTGAGATTCTGATTTATAAAGAAGAGGGGAGAGATTAGGCTCATTGAACCTCTAGCAACCGCAAACTAAAAATTGAAAGGTGCTAAAACCTAATCCACAAGTGTGGTATTTATAAATAAAACGTAAACAGATGAAAACAAACAACAACATCTTCATCCCCAAAAGAGAAAATCCTAATTCTTCATTAGGTAATATTTCTATTCTTTCTCTCTCTTGTTGTTGTTTCTGCTGTTGCTAATCGCTTACTGATTAGTCTTTCCTAATTATTTTCCTGTATTTCATTTTTTTTACCGGATCCATTATCTAACGGGATAATCAGGATTTCCAAACAGTTTTACTGTTGGGTCCTCTTTGTAACTCTTTTTGATAAAAAGGTTGATTTTTGATCATTCGGAAAAAATTAGGATGTCTCCTAGGCCTAGGGCTAAGTCTGTCGATGCCTCCATCACTGAGGTAAATATTCATTCAAATAATCTCTATCTATAAATTTAAATATCAATTATCATGGCTACAAAACAAGCGTATCATTTTGAAACATTACAGGTACATGGCGGTTACCAACAAGCTGAAGCTACAACACATTCAAGAGCTGTGCCACTTTATCAAACGACATCGTATGTGTTTAAAGATTCCGATCAGGCTGCCCGATTGTTTGGGCTACAAGAGTTTGGAAATATCTATACGCGTATTATGAATCCAACCACCGATGTCTTTGAGCAACGCATTGTGGCATTGGAAGGTGGTATTGCTGCTCTTGCTACTGCCTCAGGCCATTCGGCACAGTTTTTAGCGCTTAATACCATTGTTGAGACGGGCGATAATTTTATCTCCTCTCCTTTTTTATACGGCGGAACCTTCAATCAATTTAAAGTGTCGTTTAAAAAATTTGGTGTACATGTTCGTTTTGCTCCAAATCTGGATCCTGCTGAATTTGAAAAGTTGATTGATGAAAGAACCAGGGCTTTCTATTTTGAAACTATCGGTAATCCTGGTTTTACTATTCCTGATTTTGAGGCCTTTGCCAAAATTGGTCAGAAATATGGTATTCCTATTATTGTTGACAATACTTTTGGAGCAGGAGGATTTCTAAGCCAGCCGCTAAAACACGGGGCGAATATTGTTGTAGAATCAGCTACTAAGTGGATTGGTGGGCATGGTTCGAGTATCGGTGGGGTTATTGTTGATGGCGGAAACTTTAATTGGAATAATGGAAAGTTCCCACAATTGACAGAACCGAGTGAAGGATATCATGGATTAAAATTCTTTGAGACTTTCGGCAATCTTGCTTACATTCTTAAAACCCGTGTAGAAGGATTACGAGATTGGGGACCAACAATTAGTCCGTTTAATTCTTTTTTATTAATAAATGGGCTGGAGACACTCTCTTTGCGAATTGAACGAACTACTTTTAATACACTTGCGTTGGCAAAATGGTTACAAAAACACCCCAAGGTAGAATCGGTCAGTTATCCCGGACTTGAGGGGGATCCCAATCACGAATTAGGAAAAAAGTATCTCCGCAATGGATTTGGTGGTGTACTTTCATTTTTTGTAAAGGGAAGCCTTGAAGATACAAAGAAAGTTGTGGAAGGTCTGGAACTGGTTAGTCATTTGGCAAATGTTGGTGATGTACGAACTTTAATTATTCAACCGGCAGCCACAACACATTCTCAACTTTCGGCCGAAGCCCAAATAAGTGCGGGTGTATTTCCAAATGCATTAAGAGTCTCGCTCGGAATTGAACATATTGATGATATAATTGCAGATTTTGCGCAGGCTTTGGATAAAATTTAAAAGATTTTTTAAAATGAGTAGGGTGGGTGTGAAATTTTTCTTGACAATTATATTTCAACGATTATCTTTGTAAGCATATTTCTCGCACCACTCTATTTTACTATTACATCTTCTATATTATTGACTCCTAGCAATTATTGGTGGTTTTCACGATTATTGAGTTTTTAAAAAAACTAATTATTTTGCCGTTTAGGCTGAAAAAAGTACCCATTTTCTTAAAAAAAAGTACTTTTTTTAAGAATTTTGGTTAAAAATATCAACCTATTGAAAGAAAAAGTGTTTTTTTTGATAGGTCTATCTAATTTTTTATTAACTAATCTATAAACTATGACAATTAAGAAGAGGAAGTATTAAACTAAAAACGGAAACACAAACAAAACGCAAACACAAACACAAACACAAACAAAAATCATCAAACTATGAGAAAGTTAGCATTTACGCTGGCATTATTTCTGTTTTGCGGGATGCAGGTAGTCTTCGCTCAGAAGGTTGTTACCGGTAAAGTAACAGATTCGAATGATGGCACCTCTATACCCGGAGTAAACATTTCTGTAAAAGGAACAAAACTTGTAGCCCAGACAGGTGTAAACGGTGAATTCTCAATCAGAGTTCCCGACAATTCTAGAGTACTGGTATTTACTTTTGTGGGATATGATTCTCAGGAAGTACCGGTAGGAAGCAAAACAGTTATTAAAATTGAATTGAAAGCATCGGCAACTACATTGAATGAAGTAGTTGTAACCGCTCTCGGTATCTCTCGTTCAAAGAAATCGTTGGGATATTCCGTGCAGGATGTTAAGAGTGCTGATTTAAATAAAACGGCTCAATCGAATGTGATTTCATCACTTAATGGAAAAGTTGCCGGTTTGCAAATCAGTCAGTCTGGTGGTCAGATCGGTGCATCCTCCCGTGTTGTTATTCGTGGAAACAGCTCTTTCGGTGATAACCAACCTTTAATTGTGGTTGATGGAATTCCTGTTTCCAATAATTCATTACTTCAGAATAATGTAGACTTTGGATCAGGGCTTTATGATATTAACCCTGAGGATATTGAATCAGTTTCAGTATTAAAAGGAGGATCCGCCGCTCTTTATGGAATGCGTGCCGGTCACGGTGTTATTTTGATTACCACTAAATCAGGTAAAAACAAGAAAAATGGTATTTCTGTTACTTATGATGGTAATTATAATATTGATCAGGTTTATGGCATCCAGAAGATGCAAAATAAATATGGGCAGGGTTATTTAGGTGACGAGGCTCATTATAAATTGGCTCAGGCTGATGGATTTACCGGCACTTATCAGCAATTTGCCCAAGGTGAGTATGATCCGGGATATGGCTTTAGCTATGTTGATGGTTTAGGCAGCGGTGTAAATGATGGTGTTGATGAGAGTTGGGGCCCACGTTTGGATTCCGGTCTTAAATTAACCCAGTTTACCAGTCCGCGTGATGCTTCAGGAAATCTGATAGCTACCGATTGGATCTCTCATCCAAATAATATTAAAGATTTTTATCAACTTGGCCATACGACCAATCACAATATTTCGATAGCCTCTACTTCAGAGAATTCGAACACACGTGCTTCCATTGGTTATCGTGACCAAACAGGTACTCTACCAAATACCGACTTAAAACGTTATTCGGCAAGTATTAATTCTACGTTTAAGTTAAATAAGCAATTTGATTATGACTTCTCGGCTAATTATATCAGAAGTGAAAGTAAAAATTTACCTTTAACAGAATATAATGCCAGTAACCCTATGGAATCAATGGGACAATGGTTTGGTAGACAGATTGATATGAGTGCATTGAAAGATCATTGGACTGAAACCATGGATAATGGATATCCTTACAACTGGAATAGTAATTATCATAATAATCCGTATTGGAGTATGTATAAAAATTTACACCCAATGGAAAAAAACAGATTGTTTGGTAAAACATCTTTATTCTATAAACCGGTTGATTTTATTAAAATTGAAGGAAGAATTGGTCTCGATTACTACGATACGAAGACGACAATCCTTCAAACCTATCAATCTAATGAAACACAATTGGGAACTAATAAATGGTCGGGTGGTTACTTCCGTTTGAATGATAGCAAAAGCTATGAATTAAATGCCGACCTGATTGCTTCGTTCTCAAAAACATTTGGTGATTTTAATGTTGATGCCTTGGTCGGAAGCAACTATAGAAATTTACGTGCTGAGTCTTCAATTATTGGTGCCGATCAATTAACGGTTCCTGATTTGTTTACTATTTCAAATGTTGCAGGTAGTCCTTATAATTATATGAGTCATTCATGGATTCGCAGTAATAGTGTTTATGCATCGGCATCAATCGGATATAAAGGACAGTACTTTCTGGAAGGAAGCGCCAGAAATGACTGGAGTTCTACCATTAAAGATCCTTTCTTCTATCCTGCCGTAAGTGCAAGCTGGATTCCTACGGAGACATTTAAACTAAAATCAGACATCTTAAGTTACTTAAAACTTCGTGGCGGTTGGGCTAAAATCGGATCGGCTACCAGTGCATACAAAACAGATCCTTATTTCTCAGCTATATCATATACCATCAAAGGCGTTACCCAATATCAACAGACCCTTGAGTATCCACCGGCAAGCTTACGTCCGGAAGGTGTTGAAACCAAAGAAATAGGTGTTGAAACTAAATTGCTCAAAAACAGAATTTCTATCGATTTTTCTATATATGATAAAAAAACGACCGATCAGATTATGAGTGTGGCTGTTTCAAAAGCAACCGGTTATAATACGGCATTGGTAAATGCCGGTAACATCAGCAACAAGGGGCTTGAATTACAACTACGCGCCAGTATCCTGCAAAATGATAACGGATTGAACTGGGATATGACTATTAACTGGGCTAAAGATAAGAGTAAGATCATTTCTTTATATACTGATCCTGTTACTGGTCAGTCACTTACTTCATACACACTCGGTTCTCAGTGGAGTACGAATGTTGTAGCTATGCCAGGTAAACCATGGGGTGTAATCATGGGTACAGGTATGGTTCGTAATGCCGACGGCGCTGTTATTGTAGATGCCAATGGTCTTCCTATGCTTAAATCAAATATGGAAATTGGTAATGTGGCTCCGGATTGGACTGGCGGTATTAACAATGAATTCAGATACAAGAACTTTAGTTTTGGTTTCCTGATTGATATCCGAAAAGGTGGAGACTTCTTCAGTATTTCTCAGATGTTTGGTGCTTATTCAGGTGTTCTTAACTTTACTGCTGAAAGTGATTTCCGTGAAAATGGATTGGTACTTGGCAAGGACTTTTTGGGCGGAACAAAATTTGTTAAAATCGTGTCCAAAAACGCTACGGATGTGACGAAATCTACTTTTACCGATAATGATATTAAAGCTAATGCGCAGGATTTCTTTGAATCTTATTATTCTAATCGTGAATTATCTATTATTGACGGTTCTTATGTTAAATTGAGAGAAATGCATTTGTCATACGATCTGCCGAAAAAACTCTTTACCAAGAGGAACCTTATTAAATCAGGTACTCTATCATTAGTTGGATCTAATCTGGCGACCCTATGGCTTGCTAAAAATAACTTAGCTAAAATAGATCCTGAAACTTCGGTAAACAACGGTACTAATAATGGCGGTGTTGGACTCGAAACTACCAGTTATCCTCCTTCACGAAGCTATGGTATTAAATTAAGTTTTACTTTCTAACATTTAAGAAATTAGGGATATGAAGAAATATATGTTGAAATTTATTGCTTTGGCTTTTTTATCAATTTTCATTTTCGACAGTTGCACAAAAAAGTTTACAGAGGTCAATACTGACCCTGATAGAGCAAAAGATGCCCCTGCAACCAATGTATTGGCTTTTACACTAAGATACTATGGTAGCGAATTTTTTGATCCTTGGGCCGATATGAACGAACCCTCTACGTATGGCGGATATCTTGCCAAGATTCAATATATTGATGAAGCACGGTATGTATATCGTCCGGGTACTGTTGAAAACGATTGGTATTATGGCTATATCATATTGAATAACATTAATGAAATAAAGAAAAAAGCCACTACGGATAAGGCAAATAATATGCTTGCCGTTGGTAAAATTATGGAAACCCTTATTGTTCAGTCAATGACTGACCGTTGGAGAGATATTCCTTATAGTGATGCAATAAAAATGTCAGGTGGTGTTCTTCTGCCGAAATACGACAAACAGGAAGATATTTATCCTGCCATGTTGAAAGTTTTAGGCGATGCTGCTGATCTTTTAGCTTCGGGTTCTAGTGATGCTCTTGGATCTGGTGATATACTTTTCAGTGGAGATGTTGTTAAATGGCAAAAACTTGCCAATTCTTTACGCTTACGTTTAGCAATGCGTATTTCAGGAGTTTCTCCTGCTTTAGCTAAATCAACGGTAGAAACAGTATTGGGAAATCCATCAAAGTACCCGATTATGGCAAGCAATAGTGATAATGCTTTCCTTAACTGGCCGGGCGCATCTCCTTATGAAGAACCATGGTATGTCGATTCAAAATCTCGTGATGACCATGCACCTAGTGATGTTCTTATCAATGCATTAACATCTTTGGATGATCCCCGTCGACCTGTCTATGCATTGCCCGCAAAAAGTGATGGTGCATACAGAGGATTTACTATTGGAGCAGTGGCCCAACCAAGTTTAACAACAATCTCCAGAATTGGTACTCGTTTCAGATTAGATCCTAAAGGATTCTCTCCGATTATGCGTTATGCAGAAGTAATGTTTGATATTGCCGAGGCTTCAAAATTGGGATGGACAACAGGAACTACTGTGAAAGATGCATACGAGGCCGGTGTTACCGCTTCATTGGCTGAAAACGGTATTGCAGCCGCTGATATCACTACCTATCTTGCCGGAAAAGGTGCGTTTGATAATACATTTGATCAAATATACTTACAGGAATGGCTGGCAATGTTTAAGCAAGGCATGGAAGGATGGTCACTTTATCGTAGAACGGGTGTTCCAAGGACACATTATGTAGCTCCCGGATCAAAATATACCGGACATAATTCTCCTCCATTCAGATACCCTTATCCTCAGAATGAACTTACACTGAATGGCGCAAATTGTGCTGCTTCTGTTGCTAATGTTAAAGATGACTTCTGGGGTCAACAAATGTGGTGGGATACCAGAGCAGGTGTTCAATAAAAAATAAAATCAGATAAATATCTGTAATTTTTTGCAGAATATTAAATTAAAGAAGGAGGCTGGCTCGAAAGAGTTCAGCCTCTCTTTTGATGGAGTCATCAGATAGATAGAAAGATTAAAGCAAAGCGCCAAACAGATCGGCCTACAACATAGTGAACTTATTTTTAATACGATGAATGGAATAGGATCCAAATATGTTCATAAATTCACTGAACGATCTATCTTAGCATTAGAAAAAGTGCGCTGATTCAAAGAAAGGCTACTGGATTTTATATCCAGTAGCCTTTCTTTTTTTTAATTAATGGTTGGTAAAAAATTATCCATATTTTACAATCATCGAGAATGGGGCTTATTAATTTGTACCATCGAGTTTTATTTTCTTCACGGGTATCTGTTTCAGATAATTTACCAAATTCTGTCAGCAACAGGTACTCGGAGATGTGATTAACTTTAACGGATCAATCAATGGTAATATCTCTGTAATATTTCCAACAAGCAGATGGCAAAGTTTGGATCACGCTCTTTATTAACGAACTAAAGGTATTCCATTAACCGACACTCTTGCCTAAAGCTTTTACAGCTTTTATCGTATCAACTTCATTTCATTGATTAATCGGTTTGCTCCTGCAAATTTATCAATGATAAAGAGGCAATATCGGATATCGAGCGTGATGTTTCTACATTGGTCCGGATCATACATTAAGTCGCTCATGGTACCTTCCCAGTTCCGGTCGAAATTTAACCCGAGCAAATTACCGTCGGCATCCAGCACAGGGCTTCCCGAATTTCCTCCGGTAGTATGGTTTGATGCGATAAACCCTACATGTAACCGACCGTCCTTATCGGCATACGGACCAAAGTCTTTCGTCGTATAGAGATCTTTTAACTTCTTCTCAACCACATAATCATATACATCCGGATTCTCTTTTTCCATAATACCATCTAACGTGGTAAAGTATTGGTAACGAATACCGTCTGCCGGTATATAATCGTCTACTTTTCCATAAGCCACACGCAACGTAGAATTTGCATCCGGATAAAAACGTTTGTCGGGTTGCATCTCCATTTGTGCTTTCATATAGATTCTTTGCAAACTATCTAATTGGGCCTGAAGACTTATTAATCTTTCCGATCCTTTGGTCTCGAATGATGTGCGCGATTCAAATGCTATCTTAAAGAGCGGGTCTTTGAGAATCTTTTGGTAATCTTTTTGTTTGAAGTTGCCTAAAAATGCCAGGACCTTTTCCTGACTGGTGAAAATGGATTTTGCGAATAGCTTATCAGCAATTGTCCGGAAATCATTTTTCTGCTTTTTTGCAAGGTCAGAGAGAACTGGCGGAAGGTATTTTTGATCCATCTCTTTTACCACCGTGTTGATGAGATTAGCAAATATCTTTTTGTCAATAGGCTGGTAATAATCTTTAAAGAAAGATTTTGCAGAAGACTTGTATGCATCTATAAGCTTGGTTATGTCTTCGGGTTTTGTCTCTTTATTTTGACAAAGGGTAACTAATTTTGCATAGCCATTGGCATAATTAATCGCTTCACTTCCCATAATCCCCTCTGTGTAATAGACCGATGCCAGACTTAGTGGTGCGAATTCTGAATATATCTTATCGAATTCAGGGAGTATCTTGCCATATTGTTCTTTGTTCTCCGGTGTAGAATTTACCCAATCAGTAAACTGCTTTTCGAACGCCAGTTTCTTCGCTACACCATTTAAGCGTTTTATTCCCTTACTTTCTCCAATCATCTTTTTCCATCCATTAGCAATACCGGCATTCTTTGCCGCATATTGAATTCTAACCAATGGATCCTGTTTCTGGAATTCGTTCATGATATTTAAACGGGCATCTCTAAGTTTGATGGAAACAGGATTGCGAATTTCTGCAGTAAGTTGAACGGCTTGCGAAGTAACATACTCTTGTGTTTTACCCGGATAACCGAAAACAAATGTAAAGTCGCCTTTATTTACTCCTCTCAGAGAAACGGGAAGAAAATATTTAGGTTTGTAAGGAACATTGGTTTTAGCGTAATTTGCTGGATTTCCCTCCTTATCGGCATAAATTCTGAAGACAGAGAAGTCTCCGGTGTGGCGGGGCCACATCCAGTTGTCTGTATCACCTCCAAACTTACCAATATTACTGGGAGGAGCGCCTACTAACCGAATATCTCTAAAGGTTTCGCTAACCATTAAAATGTATTGATTTCCATAATAGAACGGACGTACACGAGCTTCATAATAGGTCCCTTTGATAGCCTCTCCTGTAATTCGTTCACTGTTTCTCAGAATGATTTTATTGCGTTCAGACTCATTCATTGCCGGTTTGATTCCGACGGTAATTTGTTTGGTAACGTCCTCCATTCTAATCAAGAAGGTCACTGTTAGTCCGGGATTCGGTAATTCTTCCTCAAGAGAACGCGACCAGAAACCATTTGTTAAATAGTCGTGATCTAATGCGCTATGTCTTTGAATACTGCCATAACCGCAATGGTGATTGGTCAATAAAAGTCCTTGCTCAGATACTACTTCACCTGTACAGCCTCCACCGAATTGTACAATCGCATCTTTTATTGAAGCTTTGTTAATATTGTAGATGTCAGATGCGGATATACGCATCCCCATTTCTTTCATTTCCGGTTCATTGAGCTGTTGTAACAGATAAGGAAGCCATATACCTTCTTTGGCGAACAGACTTAAGGGAAGAAAGATGAGGAATATAATGAATGTCTTAATTTTCATGACTGAGTTGTTTTATAGATTCTTTGTCAATTTAGGAGATATTAATCTTTTATCCATACATCATTTCGTGCCTTTGGCATTTTGTGGCATGTTTGATTTTTATACGATGATATTTCTATAAACATATCACCTACAGGGTTCTCATTGTTTTGAATCCTGTAAAAGATGACAGATTATAGCAATAGAAATATATTAATTCTGAGAATCCCAAAGGGATAATATTATTATTTTAAAATGTCCCCTTTTGTCTTTACTGCAATCGCTTCGATTTCAACTAATGATCCGAGGGGAAGTTTAACGACACCAAAAGCTGCACGTGCAGGAGGATCCATGCTATAAAACTTTCCATAAACTTCGTTCATAGCAGCGAAATTATTCATATCGGATAACAGACAGGTCGATTTTACCACATCATTAAATGAATAACCGGCAGCTTCAAGAATTGATGCAATGTTTTTCATTACTTGTTCGGTTTGTTCCTTTATTCCACCTTCAATGAGTTTTGAAGTAGATGGATCGATAGGAATTTGTCCGGAGATGAATAACATTCCGTTAGCTTCAACGGCTTGACTATAAGGCCCGATAGCCTTGGGTGCAAATTCTGTAGCGATAATATTTTTCATGATAGTGAATAAATTGTAGTTAAGTTGTTTAATTTCAAAAATACCTGATTTTCTTGAATAAATTACGAGAATATTGACACTATTGATATTTCTATTGCTTCTTCAAACGTGATCATGGCATTAAATAGTTTAATAGATTGAAAGGATGGTAAATCGTTTAATAAAATGTCTTCGGCTTGAATTTTTTTCAGTTGAATTAGTGATGCTCTTCGAACACCTTTTAATAGAGGAAGAAGGGGGGTGATCCAGTTACTGCCATCCCATAAGGCGATATTGCAATAACTTGTATCGGTTAAAAGCTTGTTTCTGATTATTAAAATATCATCAGCATCCTCTCTGTTAGCAAAAAGGCTGTTTATTTCATCTCTTTCTGCAAATTTATGGTTGTATCTGATGTTATCGGCTTCAATAATTTTTAGAGAGTGGACGGATCTTTTCTTATAGCGTTCAAATTCGATTTTCTCTATTTGGGTTTTATAGGTCACTCTACATTTCCATAGACCAATTTGAGGTAGCTGTTGAATGGATAAATGGTCAAAGAGGCTGCAAGGTTCGGCCAGACCGAATAGTTCTGCTCTCGCTTTGTTCATCCTCTCCTGATGAAAAGGGAGCAGTGCCGGTCTTCCATTTTCGATGCGGATAGTTTCAATTAATTGGCACATATACTTTCTCAATCATTTCCTGATATTCATATTCACAAATACTATTTACTGTTATTCCACCGCCGGAATGATAGAATAGTTGTCCGTCTCTTTTTTCGATAAATCTAATCATAACGGCTGATTCCACATCCTTGCCATCAAATATACCGAATACTCCTGTATAATATCCCCGAGGTCCGTTTTCGGCTTCCTGAATGATTTCAATCGTCTTTTTCTTTGGCGCTCCGGTGATTGATCCTGCCGGCAAAAGGGCGGCAATTATTGAGCCGATAGTATGATTCCAGTCGGGTTCAAGATCGCCGGCAATCTCCGAACTAACCTGTAACAAACATTTTTGATTCGTATTTATCGTATCAAAATATCTAAACCTTTCAACCTGTACATTCTTAGCTACCATACTTAAATCATTCCTGATTAAATCTACAATCGTATAATGTTCGGCCATCTCTTTCTCATCATTTAGGATTACTTGTTTAGCTTCATTAACGGAGGCGTCAATAGTACCTTTCATTGGAAAAGACCGGATGATATGATCTTTGATGGTTATAAATTTTTCAGGTGAGTATACTGCAAACTTTTCATCTATCCAAAGTTTGTAAGGCGCTTTACTCATGCGGAAGAAATCTTTTAAAGTAAAACTTGAAAAGATAGGGGTGGCAAAGGTGAGGTTTGTTAAAAAAGAGTTGCCTTGCCTTATATTCTTCATTACATGGTTGAATCCGTGTTGATAGCGCTCTTTTGAAATAGGTTGTTTATCGAATTGGAACGGGTGATTGAGAGAACGACCGGATGGCTCAAAATTACAAATGCCATTTACATCATAGCAAAGGATACGGTTATCAATACAATGAAGGGGCAGTATGATAGAATTTTCCATTTTGTAGTCAATAATAAACAAAAAGGGTGTACATGTTTTTCCCAGATGGTTCATTAGCTCAATACCTTTGGTACGGAATGGAATTTCGCTGATCATGAATAGGTATAAAGGATAATTTTTAAACCTTTTTGACTAAAAGACTAATAGAGATTGTCTCTAAAATCTTTTCGTTTGGTTAATTTAAGGTCTTGAAGCAGATTTGATTTAGCCCGGATTGTAAAATCCCAACTCTTCATATACCCCAGCGGAATCCAGTTAAAGCGGATTTCAAAACAGTGTAAATCGCGGTTGACTGTAAAGGATGTATAAGAGATTTGATTGTTTTTAAAGTCGTAGCCCGAGGTAAAAGTGACTTTCCATTTGGAGGTAATACTGATATCGCCATTAAACATCATCGATTGAATCAGATCATTTTTTACTTTTCCGGTATTTGCATCTTTATTACTGGTTAAGTTAAAAGTGTAATTAATGCCAAAGTTCCATGCATTTTTCCAGTCGATATAGTTATCGGGATTCTTTATGATATCATTTTTTTCAGCTGCCGTGGCTTGATCATCACTTGAATTGGGCATTAAAGATTTTTTAGGATCTATCCCTGTTGCAGTAGAGGCTGTCGATGATTTCTTTTCACCGCTATTACTCGAAAACTGGTGACTAAGACCAAAGCTCCAGTTTGAGTTTTCGTATCGTAAGAGCTTTCGTTCCATCTGCCACTCAAACATATTTATACGTTGTTGGCTTCGTTTATCATAAGCATATGGATCCCAGGTACCGGAGAAGTTGATATTGGTGTTTTTGAAAATAGGAGTATTTCCTGAAATGTAGACTTTAGACCAGCGAAGAGAGTCGCGCGATAAGTCGTAATTTGTTGAGATATTAAGCTGATCAATGATTTTAATCTTTCGCGTTCCGGTGACGGTATCGTTTTTGTCTTTAATCTTCATCTCCAGATTATTTCGTAGATTGAAGCTGATACTTCCTGCTTTTGCAGCTGAAGGAGAACCATAAACCGATTGTTCAAAAATAGAATATTTCTGCATGGTTCCCTCCTTGTCAACCTGTACTTCTTTGTAATAACCAAATTTTGGAGCACTGAAGTCGGGGGTGAAACTATAACTGACTGAAGGGGCGATTACATGTCTGATAGCTCTGATCGCACCTTTTTTAAACTGAACTTGTCCATAAGCAGTAGTATTCATAGAAAGGCTATACGAAAAGTCGTGCGAGGCTTTGAAACCCTGTAAGGTGTCTATGGCTACATAAGAAGTGTCACGTATAGCTCCGCTTGTGCTTTTGTAGGTCGTTGTTGCCCAGCGTTTATTTATGTATTGAAGATACCAGTTTTCAGTTAAATCAACCGAGTTGGAAACGGTAATGTATTTGAGAATTTTAAAAGTAGACGAGATAGGAATTTTTTGCTGCATCCCGTTTTTTAATTGTTTAAACATTCCTTTCTTCATAAGAAGAGAATCGTAGGTGTCGAGCTGATTAGTAGCAGTCATACTATAACCAATGCTTATATCCTCATACCATCCTTTTTTGCCGGAACCTTCTTCTTTTCGAAATGGATAATAACGATTTGCAGATACCGAGAGGTCGGGTAATGTTACCGACATCTGTTTTGTAATGGTATTTTGACTGTGTCGGGCGCTGGCAGAGACAAATATACGGTCGTCAAAAGAAGTCTGATAAGAGATACTCGATGAAAAAGTATTTGAAAGATAGTTTCCAACGGTGGTAGGATTATATCTGTTGAATTTTGAGGTTTGAATATTTACGTTTGCAGAGAACCGATTAACAGGATTTGCTTTTGCATCTTGAGTGTGTGACCAATTAACTGAAAAGTCTTTGCTCTTTTGATAATCTGCAGATCCTTTTTCTCCGATAATATTGATTGCATAACGAAAATTAAAGGACCCTGAATATTTATACCTTCTAAAATAATTGATGGTAGGATTAACGGCCCAACTACCTCTGGTATAAGCTTCGCCTTTTATCTGAAAGTCAAGGTTATCACTTATACCCCAGTAGTATCCAAAGTCGCGGAGGTAGAATCCACGATTTCCCGATTCACCTGGAGAGGGCATGAATATCCCCGACATTCTGCCACTCTTATTCGGGAAGAATCCAAAGGGAAGCCCAATGGGTAGGGGGACATCTTCTAAAACCATGTAGGCAGGGCCGGTTATTGTTTTACTGTTGGGTATTACTTTCGCTCTTGAAAATCGTAACTCAAAATGAGGATGTTCTAAATCGCAAGTGGTATAACTTCCGTTTTTAATATTGGTGACATCATTAGGCATTTTCTTTACCTGCTTGCCATGAATAAATCCGTCTCCCTCTTTGGTTATCACTCCTTTGATATATCCTTTCTTCGTTTCATAATTGTAATCAAGAACTTTTGTTTTAAATTCTTGTCCGTTATCTGAGAAGACCGGTGTGCCTATTTCCTTGCCCGTGGTATCTTTTACACTTCGGGCATAAGCAATTGACTTATCAAAGTCTATTTCAATGGTAGCTGCTTTTAAAAGTGTTTTCTGATATTTGATCTCTGCTTCATTGAAGAGAAATGCTTTCTTATCTTTAAAGTCGAAGGTTAATGAATCTGCAGCTTCATAGTCTACTTTCGCTTTCAGCTTGTCCTTTGATCTGGCGATAGAATCATTTTTCGCCTTAATTTTAACTGAATCGACAACCACTGTTTGTCCCTTTGTGGGCTTCACTTTTTTCTGAGCAAACAATGGTTGCGAAAAAGTGGTGATCAGCAATGTCGAAAATAGAATTATGAATAATCGCATGTTGAAAAATCCTTGTCATTAATAGTAAATGCCGGGCTTTGGAATCGTATATTTGTACGACTGTCCAAGGTATAACGAAGGATTTTATCCTAAATTGCACCTTTTGCCCGGAAAACAGGATTATCCTGCAAATGCCATGCCGTAATAAGTCATTGATATGCAGCATAATGAAGTTCCCGGAAAAGTAATCTTTTCAGTGTCCAAAGCTAATAAAATCTGCGCAGGTGAGAAAATTCGTTTCATATTTTACAGTTATATTCCTTTTTCTAATTTTTCAGAATCAATTATATGCACAAAAGAAGAATCAGGTATATAAAGTTGTAATTGATGCCGGGCATGGGGGGCATGATCCCGGAGCAAGAGGAAAAAGTTGTCGTGAAAAAGATATTACACTTGCAATAGCCTTGAAAACAGGAAATCTGATCAAGAAAAATTGTCCGGGTGTTGAAGTTATTTATACTCGTGAAACTGATGTCTTTGTTGAATTATATCGTCGTGCTCAAATTGCCAATGAAAAAAAAGCCGATTTATTTATCTCCATCCATTGTAATGCTAATCCATCTCCTTTTCCTTATGGAACAGAGAGCTATGTGATGGGCCTCCATAAAAGTGATGCGAATCTTGCCGTGGCAAAAGCCGAAAATGCTTCAATTTTGTTAGAAGATAATTATTCTAGGCGATATGATGGTTTTGATCCGAATTCCCCAGAGGCTTATATAATTTTTAATCTTTTCCAGAATGCTTATCTCGATAAAAGTCTTGACTTTGCCAGTAGGGTCGAAACTAATTTTATGGCACATACCCAAATGCCGGATAGAGGGGTAAAGCAAGCAGGCTTTCTTGTATTGTATAAAACTACGATGCCGGGTGTATTAATTGAGACCGGTTTCATATCTAATATGAAGGATGAAGCTTTTTTGATGTCTCCAAAAGGACAAGATCGGGTTGCTTTCTCTATTTATAGAGCTTTTGATGAGTATCGACGTTCTTTTGATCCTTCAATTTCTAAGGCACCTGCCCGAATGGATATTGATGATTCTCTTTTTCAAAAACATCCTGCCATCAGAAGACTTAGGCAGCAGGAGGTACTCTTAGCAGGAAAGGCTGATACAGTAAACGATAGTGAAAACAGGGAAATTTTAGTTAGGGCAGGCCATGTACATATCTCCGGCTCGGAAAAGAAAAAAAAGGAATCGCTCTCTTATTCTGAAAAGGAGCAACAGGTAAGCGGAAAAAATGAAGTAGATAGTCAAAAGGTGTATGGAACTTTGAAAAATGATAAAAAATTGAAGGTACAACAGCAAGAACCTACCGTCACATTGAATGAGGAAATCAACAACGGTTTGAGATTCAGAGTGCAATTTAGATTAAGCGATGTTGAACTACCCCTCAACTCGCGCCAGTTTAATAATATTCCTAGTGTTAAGATGTATTTTCAAAATGAGACTTTTAAATATACTGCTGGTGATGAGGCAACTCCGGAAGAAGCGGATCGTTTGCGACGAGATATGGTAGGAAAGGGATTCAAAGATGCTTTTGTTCTACCTTTTTTTAATGGAAAAAGGATTTCAATGCGAGAAGCTTTCGAAATGATGAAGAATAAGCATTAATTTTGCAGTGTAATATGTTTCTTGCAAATCGCAGATTTTAGTGAAGAATGCTTATTTGAAAAGAACATATTTTTAAATCTCACAAGACCAAAAAATATAGTTATATATGAAGCTGACCAAAGAAATAAAGATCGGGGCAATGTTTGTTGTGACAATTGCTGTCTGTTATTGGGGTGTTAACTTTTTGAAAGGGAAGGATGTTTTTACAACCTCCCGGAAGATTTATGCGGTATACCCAAATGTAAACGGCCTGGTCAGATCTAATCTGATAACGATTAATGGGCTAAGCATTGGTAAGGTTTCTAAAATTGAATTCTTAAACGATACTTCACGTAGTATGATTGTAGAAATGAGTATTACGCATAACATTCCAATTCCTAAGAACTCAATTGCCAGAATTTATAACGTTGACCTTTTAGGTTCAAAAGCTATTGATATTGCATTGGGTAATTCTACCGAATTTGTTCATGATAAAGATACCCTACGATCCGAACCTAAAGCCTCATTACAGGATGAAGTTTCGAATCAGCTTGTACCGCTAAAGAATAAAGCCGAAAAATTAATGCTATCTTTTGATAGCTTAATAGTTTCAGTCAATGCTGTAATGAATAGGGATACACGTGATAACCTGATCAAAAGTTTTGCAGGTATAAAACGGACAGTGGATAATCTGCAACACTCTACTTCTGGCATTGATACCATTGTTTCGAATCAAAAGGGACGATTGAGCAAAATTATAACTAATCTTGAATCCATTACGACGGCTATCAAAGGCAATAATAAGCAGATCTCATCTGCCATAAAGAATATATCCTCAATTTCTGATACGTTGGCTGCCGCTAATCTGGCTAAGACAATTGTTACTACGCAAAAGGCACTTGAAAATTTCGAGGCGATTACTGATAAAATTAATAAGGGTCATGGCTCATTAGGCCTTTTGGTGAATAATGATACATTGTATCATCAATTGGAAGGATCATCAAAAAGTCTGAATCTTTTATTGCAAGATATGAAGGCAAATCCTAAACGATATGTTCATTTTTCTGTATTCGGGAAGAAGGAGAAGAAATAAATAGAATTTCGTTAGCGGCAAGTTGAAATATCCGGGGACACTTCTTTTCATAACGCTATGATCATTCTTCCATAATTTTTCCTGTTGCCGTACCTCCGCCGTACCTTTGCCGTTTCTTCGCCGAATATACACCGTTACATGAATACGGCATACGTTAGACAAAGGTTCGGCAGTTCATTTGCCTATTTTAGGCTTTCGGATGAGATGTATCAGAATCATTCCACCCTCTCTCAGTAGTTTTCCGACCGATTGATCTATTCGTTATTCTGAAACAAACCTCAATATGTTAATGCCAATTATTTAAAGACATCATCTTTCTTTAAGGGCCGTCCGGTTTCAATCCATTTAAAGTCGCGAAGTCTTTTTTCTTCGATCGGCAAATCTCTTAACGGGTATAAAGTGGAAACCGGCTTTTTAATCCATGTAATTTTTCGGATCTTGCTTGCCTCATCCATATATATTATCAGATTACTGGCAATTGCTTTGTTTACACCTATTAGCGCTCGATTATCCTCTCTGACATAGTATAACGACTCGGCACTTCCATCCACATTTATTCGATAAATTTGATTTTTCCTAAAAAGACCGGTCATATTTCGTCCTTTAACCTGGTTAAAGCTATCAGTAGAATCACGGGAGATGATAAAGGAGGTGCTATACATTTCTAGTCGGGCAACCTCTTTATTAGCCGTAAAGATTTTAATGGTATCTGCCGTGAGTTGATTCTTGCCCGACCATATTACAGGCGAATGATAGAGGTTTAGTACCGAATCTTTTGTGATAAAGACCATTGAATCGCACATTCCCTGAAGACTGTCTCTGAAGAATTTTACTTTATGAAAGGCATATAAAGCCTTCGTATTATGTGCGGTATCAAAAGTAGCCCTTAGCGTATCGGCATGAAGGAAGAGAGAGTCTTTTTTCTTTTCTATCATTATGGCAAGCGCTTTTTGGGTCAGAAATCCAAAACCTTTCTTATTCCATACCTCTCCATAATTACCCTGAAGTATAATATTATTGGTGGTATCTGTAATGACAACATTTCTATATCCTTTTCCTATGTCTTTCTGCCGGTCAAAATAGAGACTATCTCCGGTTAAAATACGTTTGTCATTAATAATCTTCGCATTTTTCATCAAACTACCAATATCGGTAGTTGTATTGTACCAGCCACTTTCGCAATAAAGATCCTGATCTTTTCCTTTAATGGTAGTGGGTCCTTTGAATTCTGCTACTCTTGTATTTGTGAAGTAGTTCATAGAATCGCTAAGCATTACATAGCGTTTGTTTTTCAAAACTACTTTTTCATGAAAGACGTATTCTTTTTTGTCGGTATAATAAAATCCTTTTTTACTGGTAAGTCGATTCTCCTTACTTACTACTACACCTCCCGTTTCATAATAAGCAGCATTGGTGTTTCGATTGTAATACAAGTAGTCGGTTGTTAGGGTCGTTTCCTTGTCAATTAGTTTGACAACCTTACCGGTTACTTTCGCAATTCGAGTATCTCCCGCATAATCAATCTGATCGCCATAAAGATTAAGTGTATCTCCCGATTTTATTCTTACCTTTCCGTAGCAATTGACATTATTAACGGTTTCGTTCAGTAAGGCGCTATCGCAATATAGATAGGCGCCTTCGTGTTCAAAGATCGCATTGCCCACAATGTGTTGAATGCCTTTACTCATAAAATCATCATAGCTTGCCCTATCTGCAGAAACAAGACGAATTTTTTTAGTCGACTGAGCACTTAATGATGCGGCAATCAATAAAAACAGGATCAAAAGAATATTTTTTCTCATCATGAGATATACTACAACAAAATTGGAACCAAATTCTTTGCAAATATACTATTAATTGAAGCAACGTACGGTGGTTGTGTTGCTCCCTTTTGGACGGATTGGTATTGTTCTGAAAAAAATAATGTATTGACATTAAAACAAAAAAGCAGGGTACTCTATGAATCAGAGAACCCTGCTTTTACAGAAATGATAAACAGGTTATTGATTATTTTAGTCCCAAACGATCAAGGAGCGGATCGATTGACGGTTCGTTGCCACCTGTAAAACGTTTATAGAGAATCATAGGATCTTCAGTCCCTCCACGTTCCAATATGTTTTTTCTGAAAGCATTTGCTGTTTTCTGATCGAATATGCCATTCTTTTTGAAGTAGCTGAAGGCATCGGCATCCAATATCTCGGCCCATGAATAGCTATAATATCCGGCTGAATATTCGCCATTGAAAATATGACTAAAGTAGGTACTTCTATACCGGGGAGCTATTTCGGGAATAAGACCGATACGACGAATGGATTGCTTTTCGAATTGTTGCGTATTGATTAGCGTCTGATCTGTTACGGTATGAAAGTCCATGTCGAGTAAAGAGGCTGCTAATTTCTCAACTTGTTCAAAGCCCTGATTAAACTTAGCACTTGCTTCAATCTTTTGAAGCAGACTTTCCGGAATTATTTCATTAGTTTTATAATGGCGGGCATAAACTTTCAATACTTCAGGCTGAGATGCCCAGTTTTCATTGATTTGAGAAGGAAGCTCCACGAAATCGCGATATACAGCTGTCCCTGAAATGCTGGGATAGGTACAATTGGTTAATAATCCGTGAAGAGCATGACCGAACTCGTGGAAGAAAGTTGTGGTTTCATCAAAGTTAAGTAATGAAGGCTGGTTTCCGCTTGGCGGTGGTGAATTTAGGACCAGTGATACAATAGGCGATACAAACTTTTTATTTTTGACATACTGGGGTCTAAAGCTAGTCATCCATGCTCCCGATTGTTTTTCAGGACGGGCATAATAATCCAGATAAAGAATGCCAATGTGCTTTCCGGTGGATTCTGTGACTTCATAAACATCAACAGAAGGATGATATTTTGGAATGTCGTTTCTTTTGATGAATTTCAAACCATAAAGCTTGTTGGCAGTATAGAAAATGCCTTCGCGAACATTCTCGAGCTTGAAGTAAGGACGTAACGCCTCTTCGTTCAGATCGTATTTCGCGGCGCGAACCTTTTCAGAATAATACCACCAATCCCAACTTTCCAGTTTAAAGGTGTTGCCCTCTTTATTGATCATCTCTTGAAGTTCGGCAGCCTCTTTCTTTGCAACCGCTAGTGCAGGCGTATAAAGTTGCATTAATAGCTTGTAAACATTTTCAGGCTTCTTGGCCATTGTCTCTTCAAGAATGTAATCGGCATATGATTTAAAGCCAAACAGATTGGCTTTCTCAACTCGCAAAGAAACAGTTTGTGCAACGTTACTATTATTATCTTTACTGTCGCCATTGTTTCCTTTATTCAGATATCCTTTATAGATTTTTTCTCGTAGATCGCGACGCTGAGAATTTTGTAGAAACGGAATCATACTGGTTTTGCTAAGCGTAAACAACCATTTATTATCCAATCCTGCTGCTTTGGCAGCTTCAGCGGCAGCATTAATAATCTGTGGGGATAATCCTGCCAGATCCTCTTTTTGATTGAGGATCAATTTAAAATCTTTGTTTTCGTTCAAGACATTTTCTCCAAATTGGATAGAGAGCAACGAGAGCTTTTGATTGATTTCTCTTAAACGATTTTGTTTCTCGGCAGATAGATTAGCACCACCTCTGACAAACCTAATGTATGTATTCTCAAGTAATTTGGACTGCTCTTTATTTAGTTTAAGTTGATCGCGCTTTTCATAAACAGTTTTGATTTTTTTGAATAGATCAGCATTAAGACTAATGTCATCGTCTTGTTTAGAGAACATCGGGGCAGCCTCTTTTTGAACAGACTGAAGTTCAGGTGTAATATTCGCACTACAAATGTTATCTAAAACAACGCGTACCCGCATCAATAAGTCGCCGCTAAATTCGAGTGTTTCGATCGTGTTTGCAAATGTAGGAGCCGAAGGGTTTGAAGTGATTTTCCTGATCTCGGCTTGTTGTTGTTTTATTCCCTCCTTGATGGCAGGTAAGAAATCTGTCGATTTGATTTTATTGAAAGGAGGGACTTCAAAAGGGGTATTGTATTTTTGGAAGAAAGGATTCGATCCGGAATCTTTCTTTTGTGCCATAAGCGAGGAACTCATCATGACAAATAATAGAAGGGAGGTTAAGAAATATTTTTTCATAAATTTGGAAATAGATGAGAATAGATTGTGATAATCTTCAGAAAACTTATCAGGATATTCGTTATTTATCCGTTTTGTAGATTCTTGATGCAAAGCTATGTATAAAATCCAGCGTTGTATCTTCTGCTTCAATGAATCCCATGTGTCCAACATCAGCCAATATCAGTACTTCGCAATGTTTTGGCAATACCGACTGGTCTAAGGCCTTTGAAACAGGCATTTTGCTATCGTCCTTGCCGAGAATAAAGAATACGGGCTGAGAAGTAGTAGCTAAGAAACCCAATTTAGATTTCCGATCGCGCATTCCTGCCTGAGCCGAGATGATAGCAGAAACGCTCATTTTTCCGGCTATGGCTTGGAGTTGCTGGATTTGTTTTGTGTAAACCGATTTGTTCTTTTCAGCAAATAGATCCGGGATAAATTGATTGACCCACGAAACATAGTTTTTGCGAAGAATATTGATTACACGGTCACGGTTATGTTTCCCTTCCGGAGTATCGGTATCGGCATGTGAATGAAAGAATCCGAATCCTTTTACTTTCTCAGGATATCTCTCGGCCAAGTATATAGCTACATAACCTCCCATGGAGTGACCGGCGACCACACATTGTTGAATATTTAAATGGGTTAACACGGCATTTACACTATCTGCCATTAATTCCATGCTATGATTCTCGCCAAAGTAGCCTGATTCTCCATGGCCGGGCAGATCAATTGTGAGAACCCGGAAAGAGGATGATAGTTCTTTACTGAAAGCATTCCAGATTTCAAGTGATTCGAGAAATCCATGGAGTAATACAATAACATTACCCAACCCTTCCGACTTGTAGTGGATGGGTTGGGATTGAAATGTAATAATATTGTTCATGTTATCTTGCCATTGTTGCTTCTACCTCGGCGACGGTCTTTGGAATAGGTGTTCCAAGAACGCGACTACCGGTTTCGGTAACCAGAATATTATCTTCGATGCGGATACCTCCAAAATCTTTATAGGTTTCCAGTTTATCATAATTGATAAACTCTTTATATTTGCCTTCACTCTTCCACAGATCGATTAATTCAGGAATGAAATAGATGCCGGGTTCATTGGTAACCATGAATCCCGGTTGCAATTTGCGTCCTATTCTTAAGAACGCTGTTCCGAATTGTTCACTGGGTCTGAATTCATCATCGTATCCGACATAGACCTGCCCGAGTCCTTCCATGTCGTGAACATCCATTCCCAACATGTGCCCCAAACCGTGAGGAAGGAACATTGCGTGAGCACCATTTGCAACAGCTTCTTTAACATCGCCCTTCATAATACCCAGGTCCTTCAGTCCTTGGGCAATGGTTTCACATGCAATGAAATGACAATCGCGATAAGGAACGCCCGGTTTGGTTGCAGCAATAGAATTCATGTTGGCGGCTAACGCTATTTCGTAAATCTCTTTCTGTCGTTGGTTGAATTTTCCACCTACAGGAGAAGTTCTGGTAATATCCGATGCATAATGAAGTGCTGATTCGGCACCTGCATCAACTACCATCAACTGACCCTCTTTAAGAATATTGTTATGATGATGGTTGTGTAAGATTTGTCCGTTCACACTTAAAATTACAGGAAAAGAGACGGGGCCACCATATGCGATGCTTATTCCTTCTATCGTTCCGGAGATAACCTGTTCTTTTATTCCCGGATATGCCATCTTCATGGCTGTAGTATGCATTTTGTAGGCAACATCTACCATGTTTTCGACCTCTGCAATCTCCAGTGCATCTTTAACGGAGCGAAGTTTTATGACCGCATGGATTAGTTCAAGTGAAACGGATTTGGCTAACTTCGAATGGTGAATTCCAAGCCATTGTTCGAGTTGAATCATCGTTTCGCCTCGGTAAGGAGGAAGATAATGGACTTTTCTTCCCTGACGTAGCGCCTCTTTAATAAATCCTTCTAGTTTAGCTAATGGTGCGGTATTTGAAACGCCAACCTGTGCGGCCTGCTCAGTAACGGAAGGTTGGTGCCCCATCCAGATGATATCGTCCATATCGACATCGTTACCGAAGATATAATCTTTTCCTGATTCCATATCAACTACCCCCGCAAAGTCGGGATTATCTATCCCAAAGAAATAACTGAAGGCGCTGTCCTGTCGAAAAGTATATGTATTATCAGGATAATTAAAAGAACATTCACGATTGCCGGGGAAAAGTAATAATCCGGAGTTCATCTCCTTGCGAAGATTATTACGTCGATTAATATAAGATGTAATTGGAAACATATGAGTACAGTATTAAAATGATTGATTCCAAAATTACTTAAAATTGAAACGAATCGGTTCGAAAAGATAAAAAAGATAAAAAAGAATGATATATTATGATTTTCATAACATTGTGGAAATGGATTCTATAATCATGCCCCCTCTCTTGCGGTTTGAAACAGAATAATCAGCAATTAGTTATAATCAAGTGATCACCTTTGGATTTAAAGACAAAAGAACAACGGCATTTTACTATAATTATATCATCTCTCTGAGGTTTGTGGTTTTTAGTCCTTTTAAATTTTGCGGGTTTGAATTTATGAGGCGTAATATATTTATAAACCAATATGTTAAGTTCCTTTAAATTACAAATGACTTACACGATATGTCGTTCAAACGACTGTTCTCAATAAAATCTAATTTCATTGTCAAGTATTAAATTCTAAATTATAGTTGCCGTATAATGAGTGATTTAATAAAAAAGTAGTCTAAATAATCAGATAAACGATGCTTATAGAAATCATTATCTTATTTTTGTAAATTATAAATCATGTATCTTTATAAATCAAAGCGAAGTTCTTAATAGAATGCAAACCAGGTAAATCAATAAATATGTATTCATCCATTACAAAAAAAGTCATCATGTCACTTGCGGGACTGTTCTTAATAACATTTCTGCTTGTGCATCTGGGCCTAAACCTGACACTCTTATTTGATAAGTCTCGGGTGCCGTTTAATTTAGCGGCCCACTTCATGGCAACAAATCTACTCATCAAAGTATTCGAAGTAGTCTTATTCGGAGGTATCCTGATTCACATTTTCTGGGGAATCAAACTATTTTTTGAAAATAGAGCTGCCCGACCACAGCAATATTATATTAGTAATAACTCACAACAGTCGGTATTTTCAAAATATATGATTCATACCGGCGTGGTCATTTTAGCTTTCCTTATATTGCATCTCATGGATTTTTGGTTTAAAGCAAAGTTTATAGGGGGAATGCCGACAACGCTGATTGACGGAAGAGAATATGAAGATATGGGGCTATTAGTTGTTGAAAAATTTAAAAGTCCAATTTTTGCTGCAATTTATGTAGGCTTTTTGTTCTTATTAGGATTTCATCTTGATCATGCTTTTCAGAGTGCATTACAATCGATAGGTTTAAATCATAGTAAGTACACTCCATTCTTCAAAGTATTTAGCCGTATTTTGGCAATAGTTATTTCGATAGGCTTTATTGCTATTCCTGTAGTTGTTTATTTTACCTTTTAATCCAGAAGAGCTATGTCAATATTTGATTCAAAAATACCGGATGGTCCAATTTCTGAGAAATGGACTAACTATAAAGCAGATGCTAAATTAGTAAATCCATCCAATAAGCGTAAATTGGATGTTATCATTATCGGAACAGGTTTAGCCGGAGCTTCCGCTGCTGCAAGTCTTGGCGAACTGGGATACAATGTAAAAGTATTTTGCTATCAGGATACCCCACGCCGTGCACATAGTATTGCTGCACAGGGAGGTATTAATGCCGCAAAGAACTATCAGAATGATGGTGACAGTGTTTACCGATTATTTTATGATACGGTTAAAGGTGGCGACTATCGCGCCCGCGAAGGAAATGTTTATCGTTTAGCCGAGGTTAGTAACAATATTATTGATCAATGCGTGGCTCAGGGTGTTCCTTTTGCTCGTGAGTATGGTGGATTATTGGATAACCGTTCATTTGGTGGTGCTCAGGTTTCTCGTACTTTTTATGCAAAAGGACAAACCGGACAACAATTATTGTTAGGCGCTTATAGTGCATTGAACCGTCAGATTGCTAAAGGCACCGTAACGGTATATTCGAGAAGAAACCTATTAGATATTGTAATAGTTGATGGAAAGGCTCGTGGTATTATCACCCGAAATCTGGTGACCGGTGAGATTGAACGTTATTTTGGTCATGCTGTTGTGATTGCTTCAGGTGGTTATGGTAATGTTTATTATCTTTCAACTAATGCCATGGGATCAAATACTTCTCCTATCTGGATAGCTCATAAAAAAGGCGCTTATTTTGCTAATCCTTGTTATGTTCAGATCCATCCGACTTGTATGCCTGTTCATGGAGACTACCAAAGCAAGCTAACACTGATGAGCGAAAGCTTGCGTAATGATGGTCGTATTTGGGTTCCGAAAAATTTGAAAGATGTTGAACGCCTTCGGCGTAAGGAGATCTCTCCAAATGATATAAAAGAGGAAGATCGCGATTATTATCTCGAACGTCGTTATCCTGCCTTTGGTAATTTGGTCCCACGTGATGTTGCTTCGCGTGCTGCTAAAGAGCGTACGGATGCCGGCTATGGAGTTAATGATACGGGTTTAGCCGTATATCTTGATTTTAAAGAAGTAATCAGCCGTCATGGCAAAGAGGCAATTGCCGAAAAATACGGTAACCTTTTCCAGATGTACGAAAAAATTAATGACGAAAATCCTTACGAAACACCCATGATGATTTTTCCGGCAACGCATTATACGATGGGTGGTCTTTGGGTTGATTACGAATTAATGACAACCATCCCTGGATTGTTTGCCGCAGGTGAGGCTAACTTCTCAGATCATGGTGCAAATCGTTTGGGTGCTTCTGCCTTGATGCAAGGATTAGCTGATGGATATTTCGTTCTTCCTTATACATTGAGTAATTATCTGGCTGACGAAATTCGCACTCCACGAATGTCCACAGATCGTGAAGAGTTTGTTAAAGCAGAGAAAGAAGTAAAAGACAGAGTTGAAACGTTTACTTCTATAAAGGGCACAGAGAGTGTAGATAGTTTTCACAAGCGTTTGGGCAAAATAATGTGGGATTATTGTGGTATGGCCCGTAATGCTGATGGGTTAAAGAAAGCGCTTAAACTAATTCCCGAATTAAGAAAAGAGTTCTGGAAAAATGTAAGAGTACCCGGAGGCAATGATTACTATAATCTGGAAATTGAGAAAGCCGGTTATGTAGCTGACTTTTTAGAGTTAGGAGAGCTTATTGTCCGCGATGCGCTACACCGTGAAGAATCGTGTGGCGGTCACTTCCGTGAAGAGTACCAAACCGAAGAAGGCGAAGCACTTCGTAATGATAAAGACTTTGCTTATGTTGCCGCATGGGAATATAAAGGTGAAAATAATACTCCGGAACTTCACAAAGAGACGCTTAAGTATGAAGCTATTGAACTGAAACAGCGTAATTATAAATAATTGTGAGGTATTTTATTTTTGAACCATTAAACTTGAAGCTATGAATCTCACACTCAAAATATGGCGGCAAAAAAACGCCAAAGCAAAAGGTAAATTTGAATCATTTAAACTAAATGATATCTCACCCGAGGCCTCTTTTCTGGAAATGCTTGATATTTTAAATCAGCAATTGATTGATGAAGGAAAGGAACCGGTTGCATTCGATCATGATTGTCGCGAAGGTATCTGCGGTACCTGCGGATTATATATTAATGGACGTCCTCACGGTCCTGAAAGAGGCATTACCACTTGTCAACTTCACATGCGGAAGTTTAAAGATGGCGATACCATTGTGATTGAACCATGGAGAGCAAAAGCTTTTCCAATCGTTCGCGACCTGATAGTAGACCGTTCGGCTTTTGATCTTATTATGCAGGCCGGTGGATTTGTTTCTGTTAATACAGGAAATGCCCCTGATGCAAATGCAGTTCCCATTTCAAAGCTGGATGCCGATCGCGCTTTTGAGGCTGCCGCTTGTATCGGGTGTGGTGCCTGTGTGGCTGCTTGTAAGAATGCATCCGCCATGCTGTATGTTTCTGCAAAGGTTTCTCATCTGGCCCTGTTACCTCAAGGTAAAGTTGAAGCTGCCGAACGTGTACAAAAGATGGTTGCTAAAATGGATGAACTTGGTTTTGGAAATTGTACCAACACGTATGCTTGCGAATTTGAATGTCCTAAGAATATTTCGGTTTCAAATATTGCCCGAATGAACAGAGAGTTTTTAGGTGCAAAATTGTTTGCCGAAAACCCCTCTGTTATGGATATGGGAGACTAAATGGACATTAATAGGATCTTTAAATGTTATTCAGCGAAATAGTTGGAAATAACGCTGCCAAGAGCCGACTGATACAAACAGTTCGCGAAAGCCGTGTAAGTCATGCTCAGTTATTCCTTGGTCCTGAAGGATCAGGGAAGCTGCAGCTTGCTCTGGCATATGCTCAATATATTAATTGTAAGTCACGTACTGAAGTCGATTCATGTGGCGTTTGTCCCTCTTGTGTAAAGTATAATAAACTTATTCATCCCGACCTTCATTTCGTTTTTCCTACTGCCAAATCGGGTGATACAAAACCGTTGAGTAAGAATTTTCTGAAGCAATGGCGTGAATATTTACTTGCCAATGACCAACATGCCTCTTTTAACGACTGGATTAATTTTATTGGTGTAGAGCGTAAGCAAGCGATTATTAATGCTGAAGACTGTTCGGAAATTATCCGAACTTTAAGTTATAAGCAGTACGAATCGGAGTACAAGGTGATGGTCATCTGGATGACGGAAAAACTATTTCATGCGGCAGCGCCCAAGCTACTTAAAATTTTGGAAGAACCACCCGAAAAGACATTGTTCTTGTTAATTGCCGAAGATCAGGATCAGATTTTAAATACGATCTTATCACGTGCTCAACTTTTTAAAATAAATAGGTTATCAGATGATGAGCTGGCTATTGCCCTTCGAAAGAAATTTAATGTAGATGATACAATTTTACAGCGTACAATCAATCTTTCGAATGGAAATTATGTTGCGGCTCAGCATACGCTTAATCAGATTGACGATGAGCGTCTATATTTTGATATGTTTACCAATTGGATGAGGGCTTGCTATACCAACAATATCGTTAAGATAAATGGGCACATGGCAGAGTTTTCTAAGATGAGCCGCGAAAACCAGAAGTCTTTTCTTGTATATGGATTAAGTATATTACGCGAATGTTTCCTTTTTAATCTAAGCCGGATTTCACAACATCATCTGGACGAACAGGAACAAATTTTTGTTTCAAAATTTTCCGCCTTTGTATCAACAATAAATATTGAGTTTTTTAATAAGACAATTAATGATGCTATTTCGCATATAGAAAGAAATGCAAATGCTAATATCTTATTCGTTGATGTGTCATTTATGATGCATAAAATTATAAAAATGGCAATCACTCCTCAAGTCAGCATTAAAAAATAGTACTTTTGTCATTCGGTCTGAATTTGTTGTTTACTGAATATACAGGAGTTAATCTCTTGTTTTATTGGTTTACCTTTACAGGCTTGTCAACGAATACTTGATAAAATGGAACAAATCGAACAAGAACAAGATTATAATATTGGTCCTAAGGAAAAGCTTCCTGAAAATTCATTTCAAACACGCGGTTGTTGTAAAGTCCCAAAGGACTTAAAGCGAGGTGAGCAGGTGTTTGATCATGGTTGTTGTAAATTGGATGCCTATGATTGGTTGAAGGATATAACCATTGCTACGGGTCAGCGTCGGTTTGATGCTGTGGAGGTGCGGTTTAAAAACAACCGGAAAGATTTTTACAGACTACCCCCTGAACTTGATTTACATATAGGCGATCTTGTTGCTGTTGAAGCTTCGCCGGGGCATGATATTGGCGTGATCACACTTACCGGTGAGGTAGTTAAATATCAAATGGTAAAACGTAAAGTTGACCCTTTTTCCACTGAAATAAAAAAAGTCTATCGTAAAGCCCGTCTTACCGATATTGAGAAATGGATTAATGCTGTAAGTAAAGAGGAAAGTGCCATTTATCATACACGAAGAGCTGCTGTTGAATTTAATCTGAAAATGAAAGTTAATGATGTGGAGTTTCAGGGTGACGATACGAAAGCTATTTTTTATTATACAGCTGATGATCGTGTTGACTTCCGGGAATTAATAAAATCACTTGCCGAACAATTTAGGGTTCGTATTGAGATGCGCCAGATTGGTGTCCGTCAGGAAGCTAGTCGTCTGGGTGGCATTGGTTCATGTGGCCGTGAATTGTGTTGCAGCACATGGTTAACAAGCTTTGAAAGTGTTACTACAAATGCAGCCAGAGTTCAGCAATTGTCATTAAATCCTCAAAAATTAGCTGGGCAGTGTGGAAAGCTAAAGTGTTGCCTTAACTATGAGTACGAAACTTATGTTGATGCACTTCAGCATTTTCCGGATAGCTCTATTGTTCTTAAAACCAAGAAGGGTGATGCTATTCATCAAAAATCAGATATCTTTAAAAAAGCCATGTGGTATTCATATACTAATGATCAGCAGAATTTACTGATGATGGATGCCTCTAAGGTAGCTGAGATTATTGAAATGAATAAAAATGGGGATATCCCCGATAATTTGGAAGATCTGGCCATCAAACTCGAAGCAAAAGTCGAGGAACAACAAGGAAGCATTGATGATTTGAGACGAATTGGTTCCTAATCTTTAGCTATAATATTTTAAACGTTTATCCGTTATTATTCGCATGAAAAAACTGTTTTTCTTTGTTCTTTTATTCATAACACTGATTTCTTGCGAAAAGAATATCTTTTTTCAGGAGACACAGAAGATAAAGGGTGAGGAATGGGCTACAAAACAACCCTGTGAGTTCTCAGTAGGAGTTTCTGATATTAAGAGATCGTATGATTTTTATATTGATATTAGAAATACCACTGATTATAAGTACAGTAATATTTTCTTTTTCCTTAAAACTTCTTTTCCCGGAGGTACAACTTCTATGGATACACTTGAGGTAAACCTTGCTCAACCTGATGGTAAATGGTTAGGCTCCGGGTTTGGAAGAATAAAATACTTAAGGGTCCCGATCAAAACCGCAGTTCGTTTTCGCAGACCAGGTACTTATAAATTCTCTTTTCAGCAGGCTATGCGTGGTGATCTTAAGGGAATTACTGACTTTGGATTGAGAATAGAAAATAATTCTTCGAAGTGATCAACTAGAAATACTGGAATAAATGACTGTTAAGAAAAAAAATAATTTCAGAAAGTATATCAAACAATTCTGGATTTTCTATTTTGCATCAATTGCGTTTATAGCGCTTGTATTTCTTTTTATCTCATTGGGATGGCTTGGTTATATGCCTTCTCTGGAGGAATTGGAAAACCCGAAGAGTAATTTGGCTTCCGAAATTTATTCGGCTGATCAGCAGCTGTTAGGAAAGTTTTATATCGAAAACCGTTCGAGTGTTCATTATTCTGAGCTTTCCCCAAATCTTATTAATGCTTTAATTGCTACTGAGGATGTTCGGTTTGAGAAACATTCAGGTGTTGACTTTCTAGCTGTTCCCCGTGTATTTTATGGAATTGTCACCGGTGACAATAAAGGTGGGGGAAGTACAATTACTCAGCAGCTTGCCAAAAATCTGTTTCCAAGAAAAACAAACAGAAACTTCTTTGAAATATTTTTTGTCAAACTAAAAGAATGGGTTGTTGCTATAAAGTTAGAACGTAATTATACCAAGGAAGAGATTCTTGCACTTTATTTTAATACAGTAGATTTTGGCAATCAGGCATTTGGAATTAAGTCGGCTTCTATGACCTATTTTGGTAAGGAACCGAAGGATCTGAAAATTGAAGAGGCTGCCATGTTGGTAGGAATGTTGAAAGCTCCGTCATGGTATAACCCCGTCAGAAATACAATGCGCGCTATGAAGCGCAGGGAGGTAGTGCTTAATCAAATGTATCGTTACAATTTTATTTCGCGTGAGGAGTATGATAATTTGAAGATACAGCCTATTGATTTATCTCATTTTCAGGTTCAGGATCATACGAACGGACCAGCGCCTTATTTTAGAGAATACCTGCGAATGATTATGTCGGCTAAGAAGCCGGATAAAGATGATTATGCTGATAAAGAACAATACAGGCAGGATTCGATCGAATGGATAGGAAACGAACTTTATGGCTGGTTGAATAAAAACCTTAAGCCGGATGGGTCAAGATATAATTTGTATAAAGACGGTTTAAGAATCTACACAACCATTAATTATAAAATGCAGGTATATGCCGAAGAAGCTGTAGCCGAACACCTGTCGCAGACACTTCAACCTGAATTTTTTGATCATTGGAAGAATGTTAAGAATGCCCCGTTCGATTTTCCGCATAGTGATGCTGCGGTTGAGGTGGCAAAAATTGTAAATTCAGCTATTAAGCGAACTGATCGGTATAGAAGATTAAAGGAAGTTGGCGCTTCGGATGCACAGATTAGTGATGCGTTCAACCAAAAAGTACAAATGCGTGTTTTCTCATGGAAAGGGGACAGAGATACTTTGATGAGTCCACGTGACTCTATCTTGTATTACAAGTACTATCTTCAAACAGGTCTGATGTCGGTTGAGCCCCAAACAGGTTATGTAAGAGCCTATGTGGGGGGGATTAATTATAAACATTTTCAATTCGACCATGTTAAATTGTTGCGCCGACAGGTAGGTTCTACTTTTAAGCCGTTTGTTTACACACTAGCGATGCAAGAGGGCTCTTTTAACCCCTGCTCCATGGTGCCTAATACCCGACAGGTAATTACGTTACCAAGTGGGGGTACTTGGTCGCCGGGTAACTCTAAGCCCTATAAGGAGGGGCAGATGGTTTCATTGAAAGAAGCGCTTGCTCAATCATTAAATGAAGTATCTGCTTATCTGATTAAACAATATTCTCCGGCATCCGTAATAAAGGTAGCCCGAAAGATGGGTGTAGTTAGTCCTATCGATCCGGTTCCCTCTATTTGTTTGGGAACTGCTGATTTGTCTTTATATGAAATGGTAGGTGCAATGAATACGTTTGCCAATAAAGGCGTTTATATTCAGCCTATTTTCGTCTCCCGTATTGAGGACAAGAATGGAAATGTTCTAAGAAGCTTTGTCCCTCGTCAAGAAGAGGCGATGAGTGCGGAAACTGCATTTCAGATGATTACTCTGATGAAGGGGGTTGTTGAATCGGGTACGGGTATCAGGTTACGTTATAAATACGGATTAAATAATCCGATAGCCGGCAAAACAGGTACAACGCAGAATAACTCGGATGGATGGTTTATTGGATTAACGCCTGATCTGGTTACCGGGATCTGGGTTGGTGCTGAAGATCGAAGCGTCCACTTCCGCTCTACCAGTCTCGGACAAGGTGCTAATATGGCCTTGCCTATCTGGGCGCTTTATATGAAAAAGGTTTATAATGATCCGGAGATAAAGATCAGCAAAGGCGATTTTGAGAAACCTGCCAATTTTAATTTTAACTTTGATTGCTCTGGGGCTCAATCTGCTGCCAAGCTTCAGGAGGAAGAATTTTAATCGCTTTCTCTTTTGGGAAAACCGTAGCCTTGCTTCGAGGTACTTTAATTTCAGACTTCCTGACCTCTCGTACATTTTATTGTCGCTAATTTACTAATACATCGTAATGCTTAATATATAAAGATGATTATTAGATTATTAAAACTTAAGAATGGTCTAGTTTACGGAAAGCACGACAATACTGTATACGAGTCTATTGTTTATCAAATAACTGATGATCAATACATAATCTGATTTGGGATCAGGAAGTCTGAATTTGATATTACTATAGCGATGATATCAAAAAGCATTGTCTCAAAACTAGGAGACAATGCTTTTATTTTATAGACCTATTCCTGATAATAGATACGTTTAACCCGTCGGGAGATACCGGTTAAAATTTCATAAGGAATAGTGCCAAGCCAGTCGGCTAATTTTTGAATAGGAAGATCCTTGCCGAAGATAATCACCGGATCACCTTCATTTACATTCATATTCGTGATGTCAATCATGCACATATCCATGCAGATCGTTCCAACAATAGGTACTTCCGTATTATTAATTAAGACATGGCCAACTTCGTTACTTAATTTCCGGTTTAATCCATCGGCATATCCAATGGGTATTACTGCAATTTTCATATCTGTTTTGGCCGTATAGGCTCTTCCGTAACCAATCGTATCGCCTTTTTTTACGGTTCTGATTTGTGAGATAACCGTCTTTAGCGTACTTACATTTTCCAGAAAAGGTTTTTCGTCTTCATTTGCAGCAATTCCATAAAGACTGATTCCCAATCTCACCATATCAAATTGTGCTTCCGGAAATCTGCGTATACCTGCCGAATTCAAGATATGCCGAATAAAATTATAACCAATTCCCTCTCTAAGGGTATTACTCATTTGCTCAAAACGATGGATCTGTTCATGTGTAAATGAATCAAGTGCGGGAGTATCACTTCCTACCAGATGCGAAAAGGCAGACATAACCTTTATCGTTTTGTTATTATTCAGGCGTTGGATTAGATCGTCAAGATCTTTCGGCTCGAATCCTAAACGGTGCATTCCGGTGTCGAACTTGATGTGTACAGAGAATGGCTCTTTTAGATTTTCTGTGTGGCTAAGTAGGGCCCGTTCGACCATTTCAAGAACTCTGAAACAATAAACTTCGGGCTCCAGGTGGTAGCGAATCATGCCATCCATGCCTTGCTCTTCAGGGTTCATTACCATAATGGGCATTGAAATTCCACTCTTTCGAAGTTCAATGCCTTCATCTGCATAGGCTACAGTGAGGTAATCAGCCCGGTGATATTGAAGAATATTAGCAATCTCAAAACCCCCACTGCCATATGAGAAAGCTTTTACCATTGCCATTAATTTGGTCTTGGGCTTGATGTTATTCCGATAGAAGTTGAGATTTTGTATGAGTGCATCGAGGTTGATTTCGAGCACAGTCTCATGTGCCTTCTGTTGCAATCGTTCAAGTATCTTTTCGAACTCGAATATTCTGGCCCCCTTTAATAGAATCGTTTCATTGTGGAGGGTTGAGAAATCAAAATGGGATAGGAATTCTTCAGTGGAGGTGAAAAAATATTTTTCTATTTTGAATAATGACTGATGGAGAATCAAGTCCGAACCGATTCCGACCAGACGGTTTATTCCTTTTGCATCTAAGAGTGCCGCCACTTCAGTATAAAGTTCAACGCCGGTTTTACCGCTCTGGAGTATATCAGAGAGGATGATGGTTCGCCTAGGATGCTGTTGTTGCTGGCAAAGAAAATCGAGGGCAATCCCCAGAGAATGTAAATCGGAATTGTAGATATCGTTAATGATGGAGCAATTATTAATGCCTTCTTTCAATTCCATTCGCATTTCGACCGGTGTAAGCTTAGGCATTAGCTCGGAAATAGAATCTTTGTCAGTTCCCATACAAAGGAGAAGAGCCCAACAATGCATGGCATTCTCAATAGAAGCTTTGTCGGTAAATGGAATGCTGATACGGCTTTTTTCTGAACGATATTTCACCTCGATCACGGTATTATGCTGGTCGCTTAGAAGACTTGTAATTTGGACGGTATTATCCGGATGATATCCCCAACTGATTAATATAGGCGCTTCCTTATCATAAACTTCTTTTATGATTCGGTCTATCAGTTTAATATCTCCATTATAAATGAGAAAATAACTCGACTCGAAAAGCTTTAGTTTTTCTCTTAACTTTTCTTCCCAGTCTATAAAGTTCTCATCATGTGCCGGGCCTATATTTGTTAAAATGCCATAGCCGGGATTTATGATATCGCGCAGGTGCTCCATTTCATTGGGTTGGGATATGCCTGCTTCAAAAATTCCCAAGGAGTGTTCTTTGCTGATTTGGAGCACAGAAAGAGGAACTCCAATTTGCGAATTATAACTTTTGGGATTTCTAATGATATTGTATTGTCCATTTAGTAGTTGAAAGAGCCACTCTTTCACGATCGTTTTACCGTTACTACCGGTGATGCCAATGACGGGTAGCGAAAAGAGTTCCCGGTGTTTTACCGCAAAACGCTGTAATGCGATTAAGGTATTGGAAACCTTAATGAATGTGGCTAGTGGGAAGGGTTCAAAAGTGATAGGCTGTTTTGATACAACAAAAACACGAACACCTTTTTTGTACATCTCTTCAATATAGCGATGGCCATCGTTCTTTTGAGTCACTAGTGCAAAAAACAGTGCGTTTGGGGTACTAACAGGCTTACGGCTATCAATGATCAATTCTTCGATTTCCGATGCTGAGGGAGCTGTTAAAAGCGTTCCATTAACAGCATTATTAAGCCAAGAGATGGTATAACTTGTTGGTAATAACATAGGCTTTATATAAAACAAGAACAGGTCTCTTCCACAGACCTGTTTAACTTGTTATGCTTCATTAGGTGGAGTTGGTTGTTTTTCAATAGGCTTAAGCGGATTCTTCTGAAGTTCATCATATAATAGCCGGTTATTATAGACATCAATTCCCAGATATAAAGCCTCGCGGAACGAATCGATGGATGCATTGTCTTTACCGGCAATTTCATAAGCGGTTCCGTGAGCCGGTGAGGTACGAACAATGGGTAGTCCGGCCGTAAAGTTTACACCCGTATCAAATGCCAATGCTTTAAATGGAATCATGCCTTGATCATGATACATTGCTAAAATCGCATCGAAATGTTTATAGTTTAAAGATGCGAAGAACCCATCGGCGGCATAGGGTCCAAATACCATCATCTCTTTTTCATTAGCTTCAGCGATGGCGGGAATAATTACTTTTTCCTCTTCATCGCCAAGTAATCCATTATCACTTGCGTGAGGATTTAATGAGAGAATAGCAATTTTAGGTTTACGTATTCCAAAATCGCGGATCAATGATGCGTGGAGAATATTTATTTTACGGAGAATCAGTTCAACCGTAAGAAATTCGGATACCTCTTTAATCGGCATGTGTCCTGTGATCATTCCAACACGTAATTTATCTCTTACCATTAACATCAATACATCATCACATCCAAAACGAGCCGCCAGATATTCTGTATGCCCCGGGAAATGAAAATCAGGAGATTGAATATTCTTTTTATTGATAGGAGCGGTACAAAGAATATCAATGACACTGTCTTTAATGTCTTCAATGGCCGTTTCTAAAGCTAACAGTGCCAGTTCGCCGGCAACCTCAGTAGATTTTCCCAATTCAATCTTTATCTCTTTGTCAACTAAATTAACAAGATTGGGTTTGTTTTCGACAGCCTGATCGGCATGTTTAATCACATTGAAGCTGAAATCGGGAACATTGAGTGTCTTACGATGATATGAAGCAACTTTCGATGAGCCATAAACCACAGGGGTAAATAGTTCGTAAAGACGTTGATCCATTAATGTCTTAATTATTAATTCATAACCAACGCCGTTTAAATCGCCGTGTGTTATTCCTATATGGAGTTTTCCACTCTTCTCACGTGCCATATCTTAGTGTATTTTTGTACAAAAATAGCTCATTTTTAAATAGAAGTTTCTTCGTACGAACAATTAAAGACATAACTTGCCATTCTCCTTTTCCATTCGAAGGTGGCACATCTACTGGAAACGAATACTGATTTGTGCTTTTTTAATTTAAACGCAATCGGAATTTATATTCAGATAATTAACTATACGAAGTATTATAATTTTTTTTCATTTAATAATTTTTAATTGTAAAAAGATGTACATTTATGAAAAATATAATAAGATTTAGCGTATACAGGACAAATTATGGAATAGGGTATCTTTGATGCGTATATAAATCAATTATTTGTAAATATATGTATCAAACAATGAAAAACGAATATCATTAGAAGATTGATTTACATATTTATGGAAATATAAACTCTCATTTGTATAACTTAAAACTTTTCGAAGATGAAAACGAAAAAAAAGGTCTATTTTCAGTTATGGGTGCTGGTTTTGTTTTTATTAGTCTTTGTAAGTTGTTCTTCTCATAAAACAGAATCTATTGAAACGAAGGTAGATGTAAGTGTGACTTCGGAAAATACGACTACCGATAAACCAGTAATTATTAATAACATTGATGCAAAAGACTATCAACCTGATTTTGCACCGGAGCAGGAGGCGTTTGATTGGGAAAACATTGAATATTTACCTGTGCCATCTTTCGTAAAAGTGCGCATTCCTTTGCCTTGGAGCGATAAAGCAAAAAGGCAGTTTAGTGATGATATTCGTTATGATATAAAAAAATCAGATGGTTGGGAGTTGTATCTATCGAATGTCTCAAGTCAAATGTATTGCGCTGTTCCTTCGTTCACATTATATAATAAATATAGAGGTATTCTAAGGTATTATTATTTAAACTGTTATAAAGTAGATGGCGTTCAAGATTATAATATACTTTTTAACGTTATAAGGACACGTGCGCTGAATAAGCCATCTCCTTTGCTTAATTTCGCTCATCAAAGAATTATTGATATAAATAAAAATTCAGAGTTTTGCACTACTATAGAACCTCAGCAATTCTCCGATTCTACATGGTATGCTGTTGAATATGAGTTAGCCTATGATAAAAACATCTATAAACAAAGCTCATCTACTATTCAACTTGCATGTACATTTTCGATGGTAAAGGGACTGTCATTGTCATTAAATGGGGTGAGGCTGAATAAACTGAATTCGAAAATCCGATTTTCAGATATTGATTTTGGATTTGGTTCTTCATATTCGGGAGATGTGAGCTTGGTACTATATGGTAAAAATGATTTAAATCAAGTAAAAGATGCATTATCTGTTTCAGATCTAACTTCATTAAATCAAACAATGAATCGGCAATCATTTGATAACATTCTTAGTGGCACAATGGATAATAACTCTTTTGGAGATATACAATGGAATGCAAATTTGGTTTTTAGTGAAAACTCATCCGGTGTTGGCGTGCTTACGGATTCTTTTGTTGTCAGTGGTGCTGATAATTCATCTATGCAGGGTATTTGTCCCTTTTATACTAAGGCCTTGGGGGTTTTCTATCTCAATAAGAAACCGACATATACAGCTACAAAACTTGTAAATAATAGTCATCCATATAAATATGAACTTAATGTAAGTTCTGTGGAGTATATTTTTAATCCTTCTGTAACTGATATCGCTGAAATTAAAAATATAAAGCAAGAATTAGTCTCTACTGAAAATAAATCGGTATTTCAAAATAATAGCAGCGTTAAACTATATACCGGTCAAACATTAACATCAAATGTCCCCCTAACTATTCAAGGAGTACGCGTCAGTTTTGATGTAGTACCAAAAAATGGTAGCAAAACAGTCCATATTATCAAAACATTTCAAGCAGATTTAGCGAGTATCAACTAGTCATTTATATTTTGCCAATGCACTTATTATGCCTACTTGCTTTTGCCGACTAGTTTTAAACTGTTTTGAGAAATTGGATTAAAATGAGCTTTATTTTTGATTAAGAGGTGTTAAAAAAAGAGGTTTAAATAGTCTTAATTGTGAATATTTAAACAAAAATCAAGTTTTTAGTACTAACTGGGAAATTTTTTAAAAAAATATTATTCTTGAATTAAAATTATTTTGATCTTTGCAAATACAAATGAAAACACAATCTCCACATAGGGTCCTATCCTTTCAAGCTGTAGCCGATTTCCGGTTTGTAGCTAGTTACTTTTTCTTTTACTTCTTTTATTTTTATAGCTCGGGCCGGGACTGATATTGTAATGTTTTAACAAAAAATATTCATTGAAGGTCTCGGGTTTGCTCGGGACCTTCTTTTTTTTTACCCAAAATAATTTTATAATGAAAAATGCAGAAAATAAACCAATCAAACGTGTAGCCATTCAGGGTGGGTACGGATCATTTCACGAAACTGCTGCTTTATCTTATTTTGAAGGTGAGGCCGAAGTTGTTCCTTGTGTTACGTTTGAGGATGTCTTTTTTGCTGTTCACAGTAATCAGGCCGATTGTGGTATAATAGCAATTGAGAATACAGTCGCAGGAAGCCTCTTGCATAATTATACTCTTTTACGGGATTCTAAATTGAAGGTGACCGGAGAAGTTCTTTTAAGAGTTCGTCAGAATCTAATGGCTTTACCCCCTCAGACCATTCATGACCTTACTGAAGTTCACTCTCACCCTATTGCTATTGCTCAAACCAGAGAATTTTTTAAGCCCTATCCGCATATAAAATTAATTGAAACCGACGATACCGCATTAAGTGCACAAATGATCAGTGAGGAAAACCGTATGGGTATTGGCGCCATTGCCAGCCAGCGTGCTGCCGATCTTTTTGGTCTTGATATTCTTGCTTCTGGAATTGAAACCAATAAACGCAACTTTACCCGTTTTCTTGTGGTAGAGCCCGATAACTACACATTATCTACCGAAAGAAAACATTTTGATAAGGCTTCGCTTTGTTTCAGTCTTCCTCACGAGACGGGTAGTCTTGCTAAAGTGCTATCTGTTCTGGCTTTTTATTCTATTAACCTTTCAAAGATTCAATCGTTACCCATTTTAGGAAAAGAATGGCAGTACTTTTTCTATATAGATGTTTCTTTTGAAGACGTTTTACGTTACACCCAGTCGCTTGATGCGATAAGACCATTAACAATAAACCTTGAGATTTTAGGCGAATACCAATCTGCACAATCAATTGTTGATTCACCCAGTCAATCACTTGTTCATAATTAAACGATATGTCAATTCAACCAGCTCATCGTGTCAATGCTGTAGAAGAGTATTACTTTTCTCGTAAGCTAGAGCAAATCAGAAAAATGAATTTGGAAGGAACACCGGTTATTAATTTAGGTATTGGTAGTCCTGATCTTCCGCCATCATCACAAACTATTGAGAAATTAGTAGAAACTGCCAGAAAATCAACCAGTCATACTTACCAAAGTTATATTGGTATTCCTGCATTACGGCAGGCTTTTGCTAAGTGGTACGAACGCTTTTTTGGTGTTTCTCTTAATCCGGACAAAGAAATTCTGCCGTTGATGGGTTCAAAAGAAGGTGTTATGCATATTTCAATGGCTTTTTTGAATCCCGGTGATAAAGTGCTGGTGCCAAATCCGGGATACCCGGCCTATGCTGCTGTTTCTAAAATTGTAGGTGCGGAGATACTGAATTATGATTTGATCTCCGAAAACAATTGGCAACCTGATTTGGAAGCACTTGAGAAGCTTGATTTAAGCGGTGTGAAACTGATGTGGGTAAATTATCCTAATATGCCTACCGGAGCAAGAGCTACTATAGAGTTGTTTGAACGATTAATCGCTTTTGGAAAAAAACACTCAATTCTTATTGTCAATGATAATCCGTACAGCTTTATTCAGAATGATGAACAGCTAAGTATTTTGTCAGTGGATGGTGCAAAGAATGTTGCACTTGAGTTAAACTCCATGAGCAAATCGCACAACATGTCAGGTTGGCGAATAGGTATGGTAGGAGGGAAGTCCGAATTCATTCAATATGTGCTAAGAGTGAAGAGTAATATGGATTCCGGAATGTTTCTGGCCATGCAAGAGGCTGCAGTTATAGCGTTGGGAAGCCCTGTTGAGTGGTATGACTCCTTGAATGTAGAATATACAAAACGAAGAAAAATCGCTTCTGCTATCTTAGATCATTTGGGTTGTACTTATGATAACGATCAGGTAGGTCTGTTTATGTGGGGAAGAGTTCCAGCTAATACAGGCTCAGCTGAGTCTATTGCAGATGCACTACTTCAATTGGCAAGAGTTTTTATTACTCCCGGTTTTATTTTCGGTTCTAATGGAAACCAATTTATCCGGTTATCGCTTTGCTGTAATCAGGAGATGCTAAACGAAGCTTTATGGAGAATTAAAACAGTTAGCGATCCTATTCGTTACACAAAGATGGAAGAAAGAATAGCAGTTTAAATAAACAGATAGAAATGACAACTTTAACGGTAATTGGTGCCGGACTAATTGGAGGGTCTTTAGCCCTTGATCTGAAAGAATGCGGATTCGCAGATGTTGTACTTGGTGTGGATGCCAACATGCTACATGCGGATATGGCAAAACAACTTAATTTGGTTGATGAGATAGTAACGCTTGACGAGGGGATCGAAAGAGGTGATCTCATTGCCTTGGCTACTCCTATCAATGTAATAAAACAGTTATTGCCCGAAATTTTAACTGCAATAAAACCGAACCAGGTGGTTACCGATATGGGTTCCACAAAAAGCAGTGTGGCTGAGATGATAAAAGACCATCCGAATCGGTTACAATTTGTGTTAAGCCATCCTATGGCCGGTACTGAATATTCCGGCCCTACTGCTGCAAAGAGAGGCTTATTTGAAGGGAAGGCTGCCATTATTTGCGATGCCGATGAGAGTGATGTGGTAGCAGTTGATTTAATCCGCCGCATGTATGAGACAATCGGAATGCATGTGATGTATATGAACTCAACTAATCATGATTTAAGTGCGGCTTATGTTTCGCATATTTCACATATCACCTCCTTTGCGCTTGCACTGACTGTTCTTGAAAAGGAGAAGGATGAAAAAACAATTGCCAATTTGGCGAGTGGAGGTTTTGATTCTACTGTTCGGCTAGCCAAAAGCTCTCCAGATATGTGGGTGCCTATTTTTGAACAAAATGCAGCCAATCTGCTTGAAGTAATAGATACATACATCGAAAAAATGCAAGCTTTCCGACAAGGAATTGCAGATGGTAATTTGGCTGAGATCTATCGTTTAATCAGAGAATCCAATAAAATTCAAAAGATTCTTAAATAATGAATCTTATAAAAGAAATGCAACCGCAAACACAAGCAATAATTCCCTTACTCCTAAACAACTAATTAGCTTTAGCAAATAGGAGTAAGGTTTACAAAAGAAACGTTAATACAAACAATAATACCCTTACTCTTGGATTGCCGATTTATTTCAGTAATATATAAGAGTGAGATTTACAAAAGAAAGCAAATTATTAGCCCATGAAAAATGATATAAAACTCGTTCCCATCTCAAAGTGGGGCGTAAAGAATCCGAAGCCGTTTATCATTGCCGGTCCCTGTAGTGCTGAAAGTGAAGAACAGATGTTAGAGACTGCAAGGGGTCTTGACTTAAATAAGGTTTCAGCATTTAGAGCTGGAATATGGAAGCCCAGAACTCGTCCCAATACATTTGAAGGCGTAGGGTCTGAAGGTTTGCAATGGCTAAAAACAGTGAAACAAGAAACCGGATTGCTGACTGCAACCGAGGTGGCAAATGTGAAGCATGTTTACGAAGCGCTAAAAGCTGGAATCGATATTCTTTGGATTGGCGCTCGCACCACAACAAATCCTTTTGCCGTACAGGAAATTGCGGATGCCTTGAAAGGTGTTGATATAACAGTGTTGGTAAAGAATCCGATTAATCCGGATGTCGAATTATGGGTGGGCGCTATTGAACGTATTGCTAATACCGGCATTACAAAAATAGGTGCTATCCATCGTGGATTCTCTCGTTTTGAACAATCCATATATCGCAATCCGCCTCATTGGCAACTTCCTATCGAGTTGCGTAGAATGATGCCCGATCTTCCTATCATTTGCGATCCCTCACATATTGCCGGGACCACTACTTTGCTTGATGAAATTTCGCAACGGGCATTCGACTTAAACTTTGACGGATTGATCATAGAAACACATTGCAATCCAAAAGTCGCATTGAGTGATGCAAAACAGCAAATCACCCCATATGAGTTATCGCGTATGCTGGGTCGTTTAGCCTTACGGTCACCCGAAACAAGTGATCCTGAGTTCATTCAAACATTAGAGGAGTTGCGTGGTCAGATAGATAAGCTCGACTTGGAATTGATTCGATTGATGGGTACACGTATGAAAGTATCTGAGGAAATTGGCAAGGTGAAAAAAAGTCAAGGTATTACAATCTTCCAGGCTGGTCGTTGGGATTCTATCCTGAAGAAGAGTATCGATTTAGGTGCTAGTGAAGGTTTGAGTGCTGATTTTATCTCAAAGATTTTCAAAGCTATTCACGAAGAGTCGATCAATCACCAGACTCAGATTATGAATGTAAAATAGGAAATAAAAAAAGAGGTGGTCTAAAAGAATTTTTATTTTTCTACGACTTTAATATTTGCACCCTTTACCAGAAATTTATTGGAATAAAAAGAGGCTGTTTCAAACTTTTGAGGCAGCCTCTTTAAGTAATAGGTATTAAACAATGTCGTATTTCATTATTTTCCTACCCTACATTCTTTGACCTATCTAAAAAGGTGGGGCGGGAGGAAACAAAAAAAATAAGCGTTGATTTTTTGAATTATATTAGTTGATTCTCAGTTAAATAAGATGTAAATTTGCACTAGCTTCTATATCATGTTTTGAGAATCTTTCAGATTCAATCCTTCCCATATATCAGGATAAAGAGGATAGGATGATTTAGATTCGTCTCTTCCTAATGCCGAAAACAATCAGATTATTTGTCGAACCTTTGTCTAAAGTATGCCGTATGCGTATAAAGTTACAGGTACGGCGAAGATTCGGCAAAGGTTCGGCGAAGGTACGGCAACGGGAATGATGATATAAGAATGATCATAGAATGATCTTGAATTATGGAAGAAAGTGTCTCCACTTTTTAGACTAATCTCCTTTTGGCTTAAAATAGTCTCGATTTTTAATCTATGTGAATAGGAAAGAAATTATTCTGTAAGTTTGTAGATGATTGGGTTCAAGGATATATACAAGAAATTTGCAAATTTTGTGGATCCGGCAAACTTTTATAATCGCGAAGTGCATTTCCTGAGTGAAACAAAGATGTTCCAAATAAGGATTATTTATGGATGTTGATTTAGTCTGAAAATTTTAATTTACGCAGGTTGAGAGTTATAAAAACGAATAAAGCTTGCTTTTGATAATATTGATTCATTGAGTAACACCTGATAAGAAAAAGTACTAGAAAAAAAATCAAATAATGAAGTCATCTAATTGTCAGTCAATTAAAAATTGTGGACAAAAGATTATTTTAGTAATCGTCTTGGCCATCTTTCTATGTAATGGTTTAGCCTTCGGTCAATCCATTCAAAAAATACCAGATAACAATGCTGGTGTATATCAATGGGTTGCGCAGCATTTTGCGAAAGGTAAGATCCCACCATTTTCATTTGTATATGGCGGAAAGAATTCGGATAGTTTCATTAAAAGTTGGAACTATAGTACAGAAAAGATAAAATCTACAGATCCTAATGTGGATGAAACTGTCTACACTTACATGGATAAAAAGAGTGGCCTTAAGATTAAATGCGAAGTCACATTATTTAAGGATTTTCAGGCAGTTGAGTGGGTATTGAAGTTTTCTAATACTTCTGAAAAGAATACCCCGTTGATGGAAAAGGCAGCGGTTATTGACCAATCTTTTATTGCTGAAGGCAAGGGTGCTTTTGTTTTGCACCATGCAAGAGGAAGTAATGCTGAGCGGAACGACTTCCAGCCTATAGATGATAAATTACAAATAGGAAAGAATGTTTATATGACCCCGATCGGAGGTCGTTCGTCTGATGTTACCGGTTTCCCATTCTTCAATATTGAAACACCCGGACAGCAAGGAATTATGGTTGCTGTGGGCTGGACCGGAAAATGGTATGCCGATGTTCGACAGGGTGATGAAAAAACAGTTTCTCTGAAATCGGGAATGGAAAGAATGCAATTAATGCTTTATCCGAAAGAAGAGATTCGTACACCGAAAATCTGTTTACTCTTCTGGAAAGGAGCCGATCGAATGGTTGGACATAACCAATTCCGGCAGTTTATCCTGGCGCATCACTCCCGGAAGATAAATGGAAGTTATGCCGAATATCCTTTATCAGGAAGTTTTGATTATGGAGACCCTCAACCTTGTGGCGAGTATAACTGTCTGACGGAAGAATATGCTATAGCACTGGTTAAACGGTATCAGCAATTCAGAGTTCTTCCTGAAGTGTTTTGGTTGGATGCGGGCTGGTATACCGGATGTGGCTGGGACAAAGTAAATGGGAGCTGGGATCAAAATGTAGGTAACTGGACTGTTGATAAGGAACGTTTTCCAAATGGGCTGAAACCTGTTGCCGATGTTATACATAAAACCGGTGCTAAGTTCATGGTATGGTTTGAACCGGAACGTGTTCGTGTCGGTTCACAGATAGATCGAGAACATCCGGAATGGCTGATTAAAATTCCGGGAAATGGAAACTATTTATTTAATTTAGGAAATAAAGATGCGCTTGCATGGCTAACAGATCATATTTCCAATTTATTAAAAAATGAAGGTATTGACAATTACAGGCAGGATTTCAATTTTGATCCGATGCCTTATTGGATAGCGAATGATAAACCCGGACGGATAGGTATTTCTGAAATTAAACATATCGAAGGTCTTTATGCCTATTGGGATAGCTTGCAAGAACGTTTCCCCAATCTTCTTATCGATAATTGTGCAAGCGGTGGCCGACGTCTTGATCTTGAAACCACATCCCGGAGCGCTCCATTATGGCGAACCGATTATCAGTATGGTGAACCAAACGGATACCAATGTCATACATACGGTTTAAACTTTTACCTACCTATCCATGGTACGGCTATTTATAAAACAGATAACTATGCATTCAGATCAGGCTTGGGAGCAACCGCTGTACTAAACTGGGAAGTCACAGGGCGCGAATCTGAATCTATTCTTGTTATCCAGAAAAAAATTAAGGAATATAAAAGCTTGCGACCATTCTTCTATGGCGATTATTACCCACTTACCGAAGCCAGAAACAATACCTATGATGATGTTTGGTTAGCTTACCAGTTAAACCGACCTCAGCAACGCGACGGAATTGTTATTGCTTTTCGTCGCAGTGAAAATGGGAATCAATCCATTCACACTAAACTATCCGGACTTGATGAGAATTTGACTTACGAGTTGTTTTATGAAGATTACGGGCTGAAGATCAAGAGTAAAGGATCTGAACTTATGAAAGGTCTTGATTTAACAATTCCTCAAAAGCCCGGATCATTGTTAATCAGGTATAAGGCGATTGACTAAGGCTACATCTATATTGAAATATAAGAATAGTAGGAATTGATGGCACGTGCGAAGCGTATAGTCGACTATTACTTTCTATGAAGCCCCTAAATCTCCACTAAGATTCTCCGAATCAGGAGAGCTAAGCCTAATCTAAGCCTAATGTAATTCTATTGTGGCTCTAATTTCCTTCTACCATGCATTAGACGTAGAATAGAATCACTATAGGATGAGGAGAAGTTGGTCTTAGAATATAAAAGGAGTTATAGGGGCATCTTTCTTTGGCCATTAGAACACTTTCAGGTGCTTTTATGAATTGCGTCGAACAGCGACAAACCTAGACTCAAGCAGCTGTTATCATGCGATATTTAGCCTCTTTATTGCTTCAACAATTAGTTGGGTAGCTCCTTTCATGGAATTGACGTAGTTGAGACATTCAATGGATGCTTTTTTGTATTCTGCTTCGTTTGAATAGAGAAATGTCGTTTGCTTTATTAACTCATTTGCATCATGGATGCAGAAGGCGCCTCCTTTTGCGATGAGATCTTTTGCTTCTTTGAATTTCTGATAGTTGGGCCCGAAGATTATGGGTTTTCCAAAGGTGGCAGCTTCTAGAATATTGTGGAGTCCCTTTCCGAAGGCTCCACCAATGTATGCAATGGACGCATATTGATATAGATGGGAGAGAATTCCAATGCTATCGATAATTAAAACTTGCGCTTGTGAAATATTAGAAGTATTTGCCTGGGAATAGCGCAATATTGTTCCTGAGAATAGTTTTTCAATGGCTTTAATATGCTCTTCATGAACCTCGTGGGGGGCGATGATGAATTTGAGATCCGGTTTATTCCGGTAGAGTGTATTGATTAGTGATTCGTCAGCAGGCCAAGTACTGCCGGCCAGAAAAATTTTGTGATTGCCTTTAAACAGTTCGATGAGCGGGAATGATTTACAATGTGTTGCAATGGCGGCTACTCTGTCGAACCGGGTATCACCGCAAATCGTTACTTCCTTAATGCCGATAGAATTTAATAAAGCAGCCGATTCTTCGGTCTGCACATAGAAATGGCTGATCTTGGATAAATTTTTTCTAAACCATCGGCCATAGCTTTTGAAAAAGTATTGCGTGGGTCTGAAAATAGCCGATACACTTACAATTGGGATACTTTTTTCGTATAAAGTTTGAATGTAGTTAAACCAAAATTCGTATTTGACAAAAATCACCGCCTTTGGTTTTACTATTTTGATGAACTGTTTAGCATTTCCAATAGTGTCTGCCGGAAGATAAAATATATAATCGGCCTCCGGATAGTTTTTCCGGACTTCATATCCTGATGGTGAAAAGAAGGTTAGTAAAATACGGGCTTCGGGCATCTGTTCTTTCAATGATTCAATAATGGGTCTACCTTGTTCAAACTCTCCCAACGAAGCGCAGTGTATCCAAATAATGGGATGCGTATTGCCGGCTAGTTTTTCTTCGAGTGTTTTAAAAATATTTTTTCTTCCCGAAGTCCATAGTTTTGCTTTTGGATTAAATAGAGACGTAACCTTGATACAGAAGGTGTAAAATAGTATGGATATTTGATAAAGGATATTCATTGAATGGTATGTTAGCAAGCGTAAACCGATTTTTGTTTTCAAAGAACAAAAGTAAAATGAATTGTTGGATATTCCATTCCAATTCATTGCGAATGTTTTTTATTGAATAGAAGTGAGATGTTTATAACGATATGATTTTCGTGTTATGATTTTTTTAGCAGTCGCTTTGTGAATAGAATAACAAAAGCGACTACAAATCACGATTTAATTTTATCTTTGCAAAAAAATAAAATAGCTCACCTTTCTAAACATCTTTTCCATGAGAAAAATAAACATGGTTGACCTAAAGAGTCAATACGAAAAAATAAAGGGAGAAATCGATACTGCAATTCATGAAGTTATAGATTCAACCGCATTTATAAATGGTCCGGCAGTTCATCAATTCCAAAAAGATTTGGAGTCATATCTGGGCGTTAAACATGTTATCCCTTGTGGAAACGGTACCGATGCATTGCAGGTTAGTATGATGGCGCTTGGCCTTCAGCCTGGCGACGAAGTGATTACTACCTCTTTTACTTTTATTGCTACGGCAGAAGTAATAGCTTTATTAGGTTTGACTCCCATCGTTGTGGATGTAGATCCTGAAACTTTTAATATCGATCCTGCTGCTGTCGAACGTGCAATTACCCCTAAGACGAAAGCGGTTGTTCCGGTTCATCTGTTTGGACAATGTGCTGATATGGAAGCCATTCTCGCCTTGGCAAAAAAACATAATCTATACGTAATAGAAGATGCATGTCAGGCCATTGGAGCCGATTATATCTTTAAAGACGGTTCGAAAAAGAAAGCCGGGACGATAGGTGACATGGGTTGTACCTCATTCTTCCCCTCAAAGAATCTGGGTGGTTATGGTGATGGCGGCGCTATTTTTACCAATGATGATGATCTGGCCAAGCAACTTCGCGTTGTTGTAAATCATGGTATGACGGTTCGTTACTATCATGATTATGTGGGTGTCAATAGTCGTCTCGATAGTATTCAGGCTGCTATTTTAAAGGTTAAACTACAATATCTTGATCAATATGCCGCAGCTCGTAATTATGCTGCTTCATATTATGATAAGGCTTTTGCAAATAATCCGAAAATTAAGACTCCGGTTCGTTTTGCAAAATCAACACATGTTTTCCATCAATACACTTTGGTGACTGAGGGTGTTGATCGTGCCGGATTGATTGAGTATCTTGGTTCAAAGGGCATTCCTGCTATGATTTATTATCCGGTTCCTTTAAACATGCAAAAGGCTTATCTGAATCCCCGTTATAAAGAAGGCGATTTTCCTGCCGCCGAACATTTATGTAAGCATGTCGTTTCTTTACCCATGCATACGGAGTTGGATGAGGAACAACTGGCTTATATCACCTCTTCGGTTCTGGAATATATTAACCGATAATATTCAAGGGGACTTCGGTCCCTTTTTTTTGTGTCTGCTTTTTGCGTATTTTTGGCAAAAGAATAAATTATGGATAAAGATTATTTTGTTCATGAATCTGCAATCATAGACGAGGGTTGTACGATTTGTAAAGGTGCTAAAATATGGCATTTCTCTCACATCATGAATGATTGTGTGATTGGTGAAAATTGTAATATCGGACAGAATGTTGTGGTTTCGCCCGGAGTGATATTAGGGCGGAATGTAAAAGTTCAGAATAATGTTTCCATCTATACCGGTGTTATTTGTGAAGATGATGTTTTTTTAGGACCTTCCATGGTATTTACAAATGTGATTAATCCCCGAAGTGCAATCAATCGTCGCGGACAATATTTAAAGACGGTTGTTAAGCATGGAGCTTCTATCGGTGCTAATGCAACTATTGTATGTGGTCATGATATCGGGGAGTTTGCTTTTATTGGAGCGGGGACAGTTGTCACCAAGAATATTCCTCCTTATGCATTGGTCGTCGGTAATCCTGCCCGGCAGATTGGTTGGGTTGGAGAATATGGTCATAAACTCTCTTTTGATAAAGAGGGTATTGCGGTTTGTCCCGAAAGCCATCAGCACTATCTTCTGAAAGATGGAAGAGTGACCAGAATCGATTAATGATATTACTTGATAATAAAAAATATTAAAAAGTTAATTCTGTTTGTAAATTTATTTAAGTTTGTAGTTCGATAATAAAGGATCACAATTATAAATCATAATCCAAATGAAGAAAATTCTTGTAACAGGTGGAACCGGATATATTGGGTCTCACACAGTAGTAGAGCTTCAGCAACAGGGCTTTGAAGTATTGATAGTTGACAACCTTTCCAACTCGAATATTGAGGTTTTGGATAATATTGAAAAGATTAGCGGCATCAGACCGTATTTTGAAAACTTTGATCTGGCTGTTGAAACGGCTACAGCTGATTTCTTTGCCCGCCATTCGGACATTGATGGTGTCATTCATTTTGCTGCCTTTAAAGCTGTTGGAGAATCTATGACAAAGCCCTTGGCCTATTACAGAAATAATTTACAGTCGCTGATTAATATTATGGAGGCTATGCGCATTCATAATGTTCGCAACCTTGTATTCTCTTCATCATGTACTGTTTATGGACAACCTGATGATTTGCCTGTAAAAGAGACAGCTCCCATCAAGAAAGCATGGTCGCCTTATGGCAATACCAAGCAGATGTGCGAAGAAATTATCGAATTCACTACAGCGGCAACCAGTATAAATGCGATTGCACTTCGTTATTTCAATCCGATTGGGGCTCATGAGTCTTCGCTAATAGGAGAGCTACCGCTGGGTGTCCCTAATAATCTTATCCCTTTTATTACCCAAACTGCAATCGGTAAACGTGAATGTCTAAGTGTTTTTGGTAGTGATTATTCGACACCTGATGGAACGGCTGTCCGCGATTATCTGCATGTGGTTGATCTTGCCAAGGCGCATGTTGTTGCTGTTAATAGAATGATTAATGGTAAAAATAAAAAGAAAAAGGAAGTATTTAATTTAGGTACCGGTAACGGATATTCCGTGCTTCAGGTTATTGAAGCATTTGAACGGATTAATAACATAAAACTTAATTATAAAATAGTCGCTCGTCGTCCGGGTGATATAGAGAAAGTCTGGGCTGATACTACATTCGCAAATGAAGAATTGGGTTGGAAGGCCGAAATAGGTCTGGATGAGATGATGCGTACATCATGGAACTGGGAAAAGAAGTTAGCCGGAAAGTTATAATCTTATGTTATCCATCGATATTTAACAAATTCTAAACGTCCGTAATTTATTGCGGGCGTTTGTTTTTTATATCTTTACTTTTTAAAAAAGACAGTAATGAGTAATTTTGAAAAACACATTTTAATCACCGGAGGGGCAGGATTCATTGGTTCTCATCTTGTACGGTTATTTGTAAATAAATATCCTCAGTATAAGATTATTAATCTTGATAAACTGACTTATGCCGGGAATCTGGCAAATCTACGCGACGTAGAGAATGCGCCTAACTATACCTTTGTAAAGGCTGATATTGTTGATGCTGCCGCAATGGATCAGCTGTTTGAGACTTACCCTATAGACGGTGTTATACATCTGGCAGCCGAGAGTCATGTAGATCGGTCGATTTCAAATCCTATGGAGTTTATATTTACCAATATTATCGGGACCGTAAACTTATTGAATGCTGCACGTAAAAGTTGGAACGGCAATTTTGAAGGTAAACGTTTTCAACATATCTCTACAGATGAGGTTTATGGTTCATTGGGCGAAACCGGCATGTTTACGGAAACAACAGCGTACGATCCCCGAAGTCCTTATTCTGCTTCAAAGGCGAGCTCAGATCATATCGTTTTTGCTTATTATCATACCTATGGGTTGCCTGTCGTTGTTTCAAACTGTTCTAATAACTACGGTCCTTTTCATTTTCCTGAAAAGCTGATTCCTTTATGTATTAATAATATCAGGCATAATAAACCTTTACCCGTTTACGGTAAGGGTGCGAATATTCGCGATTGGTTGTATGTAGTTGATCATGCCCGTGCCCTCGATATGATATTCCATAAGGGGCGTGATGGCGAGAAATATAATATTGGTGGAAATAACGAGTGGACAAACATTGATTTAGTGAAGAAATTATGCGAAATAATGGATAAAAAGCTAAATCGTGCCCCCGGAACATCGGCTCAATTAATTACTTATGTTAAGGATCGTGCCGGTCATGATTTACGTTATGCTATTGATGCTACCAAGATTCGTAAAGAGCTGGGATGGGAGCCCACTATTAAATTTGATGAAGGATTTGAACTTACGATCGATTGGTATCTGAATAATCAGGAGTGGCTTGATAATGTAACTTCGGGTAGTTATCAAACCTATTATGAAAAACAATATGTCGCAAGGTAAATCTTTGTGTAATCTGTTTTTTCGAGTCCTTTTATAATCAGGATCATCAACAGATATGAAAATAAAGTAAAAGGGCGGGATTCTGATTTGAATCCCGCCCTTTTACTTTATTTTCATTAAAATAGTTATGCACTCATTGTTTCAACCGTAGGTGCTATTTTTTTAACTAAACCCTGGAGAACGGCTCCGGGTCCAACCTCAGTAAAGGAGGTGGCGCCATCGGCTACCATATTTTGAACAATCTGAGTCCACCGTACAGGAGATGTTAATTGGGCAATCAGGTTTGTTTTAATTTCTTCTGCGGAGGTGACAGCCTTCGCATTTACATTCTGATAGATTGGGCAAATGGGGCTGTTAAACGGCGTATTCTTGATTGCAGCGGCCAGCTCAACACGGGCAGGTTCCATGAGTGGACTATGAAATGCGCCACCGACTTTTAAGGGAAGTGCGCGTTTTGCTCCGGCAGCTTTGAGCTTTTCACAAGCTATCGCTATCCCTTCCATTGATCCGGAAATAACAAGTTGACCAGGACAATTATAATTAGCGGGTACTACTACTTCGTCAATCGAAGCAAGAGCCTCTTCTACAACGTTATCCGCCAATCCGATGATAGCTGCCATTGTGGATGGTTCTGCTTCACAAGCTTTCTGCATTGCCATAGCACGGGCATAAACGAGCTTTAATCCATCTTCGAAAGCTAACGCTTTTGAAGCAACCAATGCTGAAAATTCACCTAAAGAGTGACCGGCGACCATATCGGGTGTGAAATCTGCTCCTTTTGTGGCTGCAAGGATTACTGAATGAAGAAAAATAGCTGGTTGTGTAACACGGGTTTGACGAAGATCTTCATCTGTGCCAGCAAACATTAGGTCGGTGATTCTGAAACCTAATATATCATTGGCTTTTTCAAACATTTCCTTAGCCAGCGGAGAATTGTCATAGAGATCTTTTCCCATTCCTACAAATTGCGCTCCCTGTCCAGGAAATACGTATGCCTTTTTCATGTTTTCCGTTATTTTATTGAAAAAAGTTGATGATTAGTTATAGGCAAAGGTACAAATATTTATTTATTGGTGCCTCTTTTCGAAGCCCAATACGCGATGTCGCTATCTACGTCATGACATAAAAAAAGCCCTCCCGACAGGAAGGCTTTTTCTAATACTATTTTATTGTTTACCTACGGTCGCCTAAAAAACGAAGTAAGAACATAAAGAGGTTGATAAAATCAAGATAGAGTGTAAGAGCTCCCAGTATGGTAAGTTTACGTGTCATCTCTCCATTTGGTGATGATTCACCGATACGTTTAATTTTTTGAACATCCCATGCAGTTAAACCTGTGAAGATGACAACTCCAAGGATGCTGATGATCAAATCCATCGTAGAACTTCCAAGAAATGCGTTAACAATAGAAGCTATGATGATGCCGATCAATCCCATGAATAGAATAGATCCGAATTTTGTTAAATCTGCCTTGGTAGTATATCCTGCAATAGCCATAACACCGAACATGGCAGAAGTTGAAACAAAGGTAAGCGCAATGGAAGATCCTGTGAATGCAAGTAAAATAAAGCTTAAGCTCATGCCCATTACTACAGAATAAAGAACAAACAAGAGCGTTAACGTTGCAAAAGAAAAGCGGTTAATGCCAGCCGAGAGCGCAATAACAAAACCCAGAGGGGCCAGCATTACAATCCAACCCAGGATATTCAATTTTCCCTGTGAGAAAAGTGAAGTTACCATTCCCGATTCAGCAAATCCCCATGCTGTTAATGCAGTAATAGCTAGTGCAATGAACATCCAAGAGAATACATTAGCTACGAAAGAACGAGCAAATCCTACAGATTGTACATCAACCTGAGTATTTGATTTCATATCAAAATTACGATAGTCCATTTTATTTTGTTTGTTGTTTAGTTTTACAAATGTAGTAAGAATCTTTCGATTCCTTTTTTCTGATAACGCAAAATGGATATAGATTATTGCTTTAGCAACGGATACCCAAACGTATTTTATCAATGTCAAAAAGTATACCAATGTATACAAACTGTAAAGCTGTCAGTTTGTATGGTGCTCTTTTTTAATGTAAGTTTTGACCCAAAAGGTGAATAAACTCTGCTCTTGTAGATTCTCTTAAAAACGCACCTGTAAAGTCGCTGGTGGTCGTAACCGAATTCTGCTTTTGAATTCCGCGCATAGACATACACATGTGCTGAGCTTCGATTACAACTGCTACTCCAAGTGGCTTTAAAGTCTTTTGAATACAATCTTTTATCTGTGTAGTTAGACGTTCCTGTACTTGAAGTCGCCGTGCAAATGCATCAACAATTCTTGGTAGTTTACTTAACCCGACGATGTATCCGTTAGGAATATAGGCAACATGGGCTTTCCCAAAGAAAGGAAGCATATGGTGCTCGCACATTGAGTAGATTTCAATATTTTTTACCAATACCATCTGTTTGTAGTCTTCTTTAAACATAGCCGATAGTAAGATCTGTTCAGGATCAAGATCGTATCCATGTGTAAGAAATTGCATTGCCTTGGACACTCTTTCCGGTGTTTTTAGTAATCCTTCTCTGCTTACATCTTCACCAATGAGTGTTAATATTTCTTTGTAATGAATAGATAGTTTTTCTATAGTTTCGAGGTTGTAACGATCAACCTTCTCATAACCTTCTTTGGGTTGGTAGTCGTCCATCATATTCTCGATGAGCATGCCTTTCGTGATTTCGCTTGCCATATTTAAATTAGTTAATTAGTCGTAGTTTTTTTATCTCCAAAATATTCTGCAAAGTTATTTTCTGTTTCGCACAGTCTAACACAAAATAAAGATGCTCCAAGTTTTTTTATTTCACCTTCCAGCTCATTCCAGATTGCAACACATAGTACTTCTGTAGAGGCCATCTTTCCTTTCATGAATTCAACCTCAAGATTGATGTTTTTATGATCTATTTTGTCCGTAATCTTCTCACGGATAATCATACTCAGTTCTTTAAGATTGATAACAAAACCGGTTTCCGGATTTAGTTCACCTGCTACCGTAATATAGAGTATGTAGTTATGACCATGCCAGTTTGGATTTGAACATTTTCCAAATACTGCCAAATTCTTTTCATCATCATAATCCTCTCGAAACAGTCTGTGAGCTGCATTAAAATGTTCTTTTCTTGTTATATACAACATCTTATTTTTCGGTTAGTATTTGTTGTTTAATGGTTGATTATTAACACTTGAACAAAGCTGATGAAATCTTGTTCGGCAGAATAAAAAAAAACCGGACACAAAGCCCGGTTTTGATTAGAAAAGAGCCTTTATGAATTAAATATTCTTTGATATTTTAAAAGTATAAATAGTTTCGATCACAGTGAAGATAAGGAAAATGATGCCATACCATATAAGTAAAGGAATTGCTTGACTTTTGATTAGGAATGCTAATGTTAACATGATGATAAGGTGTAAAATCATCTTTCCAAAAGCAAAAATCATATAATATCCTGCAAATTTTTTTGGCGTTTTTTGAATGAGTTTCAGAAAGATACGAAATGAAATGAAAGACAACGAAAAAATTAAAAAAAGTGCCAGAGGAAGAAGTACAGGTGTGAAGACCTGTGGCAAAAATAACTTTATTGCAGCAATGATGATTGCCAGAATAAGCGTTACAATAATAATAGCGTTAATAAATTTTGTCTGCATTTATTTTTTCCCAATTACATCTTTTATTGATACATAAATAGCAATGGCTACTCCTCCAAGAGATAAAACAATGGTGAACAAAGGTAATGTATTTATCCATTTATCGAGTTGATAGCCTCCAAAAGTAAAAATACCAATGGTAGCTCCAATCTGGAATGCCATATTTGAATAGCGGAGATATGGATTAAGCGGTGGCTTCTTGTTTTTTAATGATTTCATCCGGTATATCTATCAGATCACTAATATTTTGAGGACCACTCATATTACAGGCACCTGTAAAACGTGCACCCGGTTCTATCGCCAGCTTATTACTGGTAATATCGCCATTGACTTCTGTTGTCGCCTTTAGGGAAAGTAGTTCGGTTACCAACACATTCCCTTTTACTTTACCTTCCATATCAGCATTTTGAGAAATAATATCCCCTTCAATGCGACCGGTTGGACCAAGAATCATTTTGCCTAAGCACTTCAAGGTTCCTTTTAATACTCCGTCAATCCTGATGTTACCTCCCGAAAATATATCACCCGTAATGTACGTGTCTGATTGTATGAGGTTCGCTGAGTGGGTTTCACTGATAGGAATCTTATTCATTGTTTTTGTTAATTAAAAAAGGTATAGTACAAATATAGCCTGATTTTGTAAAAAGGCAAAAATAAAAAGTTGTTAATTATGAAATAATCAATAAACCTATCGTTTATATTTAGCTTTAAAGAAACTCAGATAATCATCAAGATTTAAATTTCGATTAAGATTCTCAAGATTTGTTTCTGTTATGATAAATTGATAAGTCTTAACCTCCTTGACAATGGCTTGAATATAAGCTTCAATAGCAATCGCATCATAAAAATTCATTGCCTTTGCACCGTCTGTGAATCCACTAATCGAAAAGAGTGTCATAGATTTGAAAGGAGCTATTTGTATGGAGAGATTGCCCGATGGATATTGTTTTAAAATCAGATCGTTTATTCTGGCTTGCAATGCTGCGATATTTAGTTTATTAGCTTCTGCAACAATTACAAATCGGTGGGGCAGTTGCGGATCATACCTGTAAATTTCGGTTTGAGCATCGACTTTCTCGGCAGATAAATTTGCCGGGACCTCATCCATGCTTTTTAATACATCGAGGGCCAGAGTAGCCACAGGATGACTTGGATATTTTGTGGTAAGTAGTTGTAATGCTACTTTAGCCGAATCTATTCCAGCTGTTTTTACCAGCGAAAGAGCATAGGCATATTCAAAACGAGGACGCAATTGATCGTCTTGCGGCAGGTTGACTAATGCTTCTTTACAATAAATCTGGACAAGACGGTATCTTCCATTCTTTAAGGCATCAAGTGTTTCTTCATAAAATGTCAATGCTTTTTCTCGTGCAATTTTTAATGTCTTTAAGAAATCGGGGTCGGATACAATGTGGGCATATTGACTGTTCGGATAGCGATCGATGAGTAGTTTTTTGTATTTTTCGGCCTGACTAATATTTTGTAAATCACTATAGATTCGATACAGTTGGTAATAGGGAATAGCCCCAAAAGGTTGATCCGGGAAACGTTGGATGAGTTGTTCAAAAGAAGCCGCAGATCTTTGGTTGTCATTTAGTCCTTCTCTATATAGTAATGCTGAATTGTATAAAGCGTTAATTATCTTTTCGTTTGAAATCTTCATCGCTTCTTCTGTTAGTGGGAGATCTTTTAGATAGCTCTCTTTTTTATGAGGATCATTACTTTGGGGTGTGGCTATTTCGGTAAGTCTTGGCGCCTTTATGCTATCTTTTGGTAGCACTTTTTGAAAGTCCGTGACCATCTGTTTAGTGCTTAAATACCAATTATCTTCAAGTTGTCGACGACCCCAACGTTTAATGAATTCAGTATATCCGGAGCTTAAAGCGGAAGGGTTGTAAAAGTACCACTCTCCACTATAATTTGTTGTGGTCGATTGATTCTGTAATCCTCCTTTATGTGCATTAGCAGATAATTGGATTCGGGCTTCCTGTTCGCGTTGTTTCTCTTCTTTTTTTAGTGTCTTTTCAATCAAATTGCTGATATATTCAGTCCTTTCCTGTAATGGTAAACGTGCTATTTGCTGAAGGCTGTCTTCTCTTTTAACAATAATAGTTTCATCGGACAATCTACTCAGTGTAGTCGCGCGTTGCGAAGCAAGTTTATAATCGGGATGGTCATCGGGTAGAAATTGCACGGCAGTATCATAATATATTTGCGAACTGATATATTGTTGTTTGGAGAATAGGAACTCACCTAGTTTCAAGGCGGCGTACGACTTCTGTAATCTGTTGTCTTTTGCTTCGGCTACCGAACGTTTATAGCGAGATACTGCAAGTGTATCATTGTTCTCCTTTTGTGCCAGGGATCCTAAGGCATAATAAATCTGACTGGCATATTCTTTATTTTTGGCTTCATGTAGCATTTTGAGCAAAGTCTTCTCAAGTCCCTTGTTGTTTTTGGAGGCAGGGTCGAATGAACGAGCTAAATGAATTTGGGCTTGAAAGCCCATTTCGAAGGTCGGATTGTTTTGAAGAACCTTTTGAAAAACCTGTGTCGCCTTTTTAAATTCTTCACTCTTAAGGTAATACTGTCCCAGAACAAAAAATAGACGTGCCCTGATATTTTTAGTATGATTAATTTTTATCGCATCATTTAAGTATTTGATTACTAATCCTTCATTCCCATCTCTTTGATAAAGCCATGCGTAGGTTAGTGGAATTTCTTTGATTACAGATCTTGGTAATGTTTGTCGTGAAGCGATGTTTTGTAACTGAGCTAATAGAGATCCGGCTCTTTCGTTTTCATCTGATTGAATAGCACATTTGGCTTGCCAGAGCATAGCTTCATAGGATGAGGGTTCACCGTTAAACCGATCGACTACATAGTCGAAATTCCGACGAGCATTTGCATAATCCTGTTTATAATAAAATGCACGTCCAAGCAACAAGTAACAATCATCTATCCAGCGATTATATTCTTTATAATCATAAAGTAGGGAGTGATTGGCGATAGCTTTATTCGCTTTTTCGATGGCTCTGTCCATTTGAAGTGTGATGCCTTGTACGCTTTCGGGACGTGCGGTTTGATAGATAGGTAGTATTTGATTATAGTCATCTTTCAGCGTGGAATAGAGTTGTGCATAACCCTCTTTAAAAGCTTCTTCTCCATTCCAATATATATTATAATGCGTGGTAAGGTTGTGATACGATCTACTAATAAATGTATTATTTCTTGTGGAACATCCTACCGAGAAAAGCAAGATGATTTCCAAAAAGAAAGCGAGATAAATAAATGGAGCTCGTTTTATCACAAAGCTTATTTTATAGAGTTATTGTATGTTGTATTCTTTGATTTTACGATATAATGTCCGTTCAGATATTCCTAATTCTTTGGCAGCCTGTTTCCTTTTCCCTTTGTGTTTATCGAGTGCTCTTTTAATAAGATCCATCTGCTTTTTTTCCAGCGAAAGTTCTTCTTCAATTACTTCCGAAGGGTGGAATGTTATTTCGTTGGGGGTTATTACCGGGGTGTGAATATTAACAGGGTTATCATCTATATTCTGGTCATGAATAATCTCTTTATATTCAGGATATAAAGTGCTTAAATTCTGTGTGCTTTCAGGTTTTATCGAAGGAGTCGGCATATCTGTATGATTCATAATATCAATCACCAGCTTTTTCAGCTCGTTAATATCACGTTTCATGTCAAAGAAAACCTTGTAGAGAAGTTCTCGTTCCGAAGGTCCGGAAAACGAGTCTTCCTTTTTATATAACATGGGTAGCTCATGCTTTTGTGAATCGGGCAGGTATTTTGAAAGAATAGCAGCGGAAATCACTTTGTGCTCTTCAATAATTGAAATCTGTTCAGTAATGTTTTTTAATTGACGGATGTTCCCTTGCCAACGATAGTCTACTAGTAATTTTTTTGCATCGTCCTCAAGTTCTAGTGATGGCATTCTGTATTTTTCTGCGAAGTCCACTGCAAATTTCCTAAATAGCAACGGAATATCATCTTTCCTTTCTCTTAAGGGGGGCACACTGATAGGAACAGTATTCAGACGATAATACAAATCCTGTCTGAATTTTCCCTGATCAATAGCTTCCGGGATAGCGACATTTGTCGCTGCTACAACCCGGACATTTGATTTGATAACTTTTGAAGAACCTACTCTCAGAAATTCACCGGTCTCTAATACGCGTAATAATCTAACCTGTGTTGAAAGGGGAAGCTCTGCTACTTCATCTAAAAATATAGTTCCACCATTTGCAACTTCAAAATATCCCTTTCGGGCTTCGTGTGCTCCGGTAAACGATCCTTTTTCATGTCCAAAAAGCTCAGAGTCTATCGTACCTTCAGGAATTGCACCACAGTTTACGGCAATATAAGGACCATGTTTTCTGGCACTTAACTGATGAATAATTTGAGGAAAATTCTCTTTTCCTACGCCACTTTCTCCAGTTACCAAGACTGATATGTCAGTAGGCGCAACTTGGCGAGCAATATCAATGGCTCTTTCCAATGCAAACGAATTTCCAATAATTCCAAAACGTTGTTTGATGGCTTGAATGTCCATGCTTATTTTATCTTTAACTATACTAACGCAAAATTAAGTCATTTAAGTACAAAATGATATTAAAATCTGTTAAACTAACATGAATATTGACAATATGACATGCTATTTGTCTTGTCTATTGGATATCAAACAATAAGATGATTCTTATTACTAATAAAAAAAGCCGTTTCAAAAACTGAAACGGCTTTTCAGATAGAATTACTACCGTATTATTTTCTAATTATAGCACCGAGTTCTTTTTCAAATGCCATCATTAAACGGTTCATAAATGAGTCAATCTCCTTTTCTGTCAATGTCTTATCCTCATCTTGAAGGATGAAACTGACAGCGTATGATTTCTTGCCATTCTCAATTTTATCGCCTTCGTAAACATCAAAAAGATTTACTTTACGCAATATTTTCTTCCCATATTGTCCGGCAATGCGTTGAATATCTGAAAAAGTAATCGTTTTGTCTAAGATCAGTGCAAGATCACGACGTACTTCAGGATATTTTGATATTTCTGAGAATGTTATTTTATGTTGACCGCAAATCTTTAATAAATCGTCCCATTGAAGAACGGCATAGTAAACAGGATTCTTTAGGTCGAACTGTTTCAGGAGTTTTTTCGAAAGGGTTCCAAATTCGGCTACGACTTTTTTACGAACCGTTATACGCAGTCCTTGTGGAATACTTTTATTGGATAATGCTTCTGCATAAATGTCTTTATCGGCAATACTCAAGCGCGAAAGGATACTTAGCACCATTCTTTTCAGATCAAAGAAATCTACTTGGTGATCATTGTTTTTCCAATTCTCAACTTCTTTTCTTCCGGTAATAAAAATAGCAAGTTGTTGTTGTTCGGTATATCGTTTTGTTACACTAGCTTCTTTCGCTTTATCAGGATTAATATTGTAAACATTACCAAATTCAAAAAAGCGAAGGTCACCAGCTCTACGGTTTACATTGTAGGCAATACTTTCTAAACCGCCAAAGAGTAAGGTTTGGCGCATAACGCCCAAATCGCGGCTCAAAGGATTTATGATTTTTACACTTTTCTCAATAGGGAACTCTTCATTTTCTTGATAATAATCAACTTTTGTTAATGAGTTGGTCATTATTTCACTATATCCATTTGAAGCAAGAAAGTTGGCAATAATATTTTTTAACTTTTCCGCATCGGGTTTGGGACGATAGGAGAGTGTCGCATTTAATCGTTCGCCGATTTCTACATTATTGTAACCATATATACGAAGGATCTCCTCTATTACATCTGCTTCGCGGGTAACATCTGCCTTGAACGGGGGAATTGAAAGTACCATACCTTCCTCACTCTGGCTCATTACTGTTATTTCTAGCGATTCCAAGATTGATTTAATGACAGCAGGATCTATTTTTTTCCCGATCAGGTTGTTGACGTGTTCAAATTTAATTGTTACTTCACAATTGTTAATTGCTGTTGGATAAATATCTACGATATCTGAAGATATTTGACCACCGGCAACTTCTTTTATGAGAAGCGCTGCACGTTTTAAAGCATAAATAGTGATATTGGGATCGGCACCCCGTTCATATCTAAATGATGCATCAGTCTTTAAACCATGCCCTTTAGCCGTTTTGCGGATATGGACAGGATCAAAATAGGCACTTTCGATAAATAGGTTTACTGTTTTATCAGAAATACCTGAATAGGCGCCACCAAAAACGCCGGCAATACACATGCCTTCTTCCGTATTACATATCATCAGATCGTCGGCGTTCAACTCACGTTCAACCTCGTCAAGTGTTACAAACTTTGTACCTTTGGCGAGTTTCTTTACAATAACTTTTCCTCCTTTTATCTGATCAGCATCAAAAGAATGTAAGGGTTGTCCAAGTTCCATCAAAACAAAATTAGTAACATCCACTACATTATTAATCGGACGCAGACCTATTGATTTTAAGCAATTTTGTAGCCATTCAGGTGATGGTGCTATCTTAACACCTTTAATGGTTACCCCGGAATACCTTGGACAGGCTTCGGGTGATTCGACAATAACTTCAATGGGTAGGTCATGATTATCGGTTTTGAAAGCACTGACATCGGGTAGCAGTAACTTGGCACCACCTTTTTCTTCTTTGCGGTTATTGAGCGCTGCAGCTAAATCGCGAGCGACACCATAATGTGATGTCGCATCACTTCGGTTAGGCGTAAGCCCTATTTCATAAATAGTATCTTCGTATAGATTAAAGAACTCTTTGGCAGGTGTACCAACCTTAACTGATGGATCGAGAACCATAATCCCGTCATGAGATGTTCCAATTCCAAGCTCGTCCTCAGCACAGATCATCCCTTCTGAAAGTTCGCCTCTGATTTTTGATTTTTTTATTTCAAAGGGTTCATTTCCATTATAAAGTATGGTACCGATTGTAGCTACCGGTACTTTTTGTCCGGCTGCAACATTCTGTGCTCCGCATACAATGTGTAAATATTCAGGTTTACCTACATCTACAGTCGTTATGCTAAGGTGATCAGAGTTTGGATGTTTCTCACAAGTGATAACTTCGCCAATGAAAACGCCTTGAAGTCCACCTTTCAGCGATTCATATTGTTCAATACCTTCAACTTCCAATCCAATATCTGTTAAGATACGGGAGATTTTTTCAGGATGAAGGTCCAGCGTAAGGTAATTCTTTAGCCAATTATTTGAAATCTTCATGGTACTCTTTTTTAGAACAAATGGTTCTATTTTCATGCAAAGGTAGACTGAATCAGGCAAAAGAACAAATCTTTAAGAGATCATTCCCCAGTTTAAAGGTTCATGCCTACGTTGATAGCGAAGATAATGTTCTAACCGCAGATGTTCCGGCTTTTCCAATAGCGGATCTTCTTCAAGCAATTTCATCACAATGCTACGGGCGACTTTCAAAAGATGTTCGTCTCTGATGATATCAGCCAAGCGTAAATCTGCGATTCCACTTTGACGGGTTCCTTGCATATCTCCTGCTCCACGTAAACGAAGATCGGCTTCCGCAATCTCAAAACCGTCATTACTTCTTACCATCGTCTCAATTCTCTTTTTCCCGTCAGCGGATAATTTAGGACCGGTCACTAATACACAATGTGATTGATCCGCCCCCCGTCCTACACGACCGCGTAATTGATGTAGTTGCGATAGTCCAAAACGTTCTGCATTTTCTATGACCATCATGGTTGCATTCGGTACATCAACGCCAACTTCAATAACGGTAGTTGCTACCATAATATTGGTCTCGCCTTTTACAAAACGTTGCATCTCAAACTCTTTATCGGCAGCTTTCATTTTCCCATGAACAATACTTACGGCATATTTCGGTAGCGGAAAGGCTCTGGATATGGCTTCGTAACCATTCATAAGATCTATTAAGTCAGACTTTTCCGACTCCTGAATGAGCGGATATACCACATAGACTTGTCGTCCCATTGTAATCTGTTCTTTCATAAAACCAAAGAGTCTTAATCTTTTACTATCTGAAATATGATAAGTTTGAATAGGCTTTCTTCCCGGAGGAAGTTCATCAATGACACTTAAATCAAGATCACCATAAAGCGTCATCGCTAACGTTCTGGGAATTGGAGTTGCCGTCATAACCAATATGTGTGGCGGTGAACTGTTTTTTGTCCACATCCTTGCCCGTTGAGCTACTCCAAAACGATGTTGTTCATCAATAATTACCAATCCCAGATTATTAAAAACAACCGTATCCTCAAATAGTGCATGAGTCCCAATTAAAATCTTCAGAGATCCGTCTCTTAGAGAGGAGTCTAAGAGACGTCGTTTAGCAACTCTTGTTGATCCGGTCAATAATCCCACTTCAATATTTAGACCTTCGACCATTCGGGTAATAGATTTCAGATGCTGTGAGGCTAGTATTTCGGTAGGAGCCATGAGGCAGGCCTGATAGCCATTGTCTAGAGCAATAAGCATACACATTAAGGCCACTAACGTCTTTCCACTTCCTACATCGCCTTGAAGTAACCTATTCATTTGCCTGCCCGAACCCAAATCATGGCGAATCTCTTTAATCACTTTCTTTTGAGCGCCTGTTAATTCGAAAGGAAGATTTTCATCGTAAAAACGATTAAAGTACTCACCAACGGTTTTAAATACCATCCCCTTGATTCGCCTTGTACGGATGCTTTTCTGTCGTAGAAGTCTTAGCTGAACAAAGAATAGTTCTTCAAAACGTAAACGAGCCTGAGCTTTTGATAAGACTTCAGGACTTTGAGAAAAGTGAATATTGATAAGTGCCGCCTCATGTGATAAAAGTTTATACCGTTGAATAATTTCGGGTGGAAGATTCTCAGGAATACACGATTGTGCCATAGCAACCAGCGTTCGCATTATTTTACGAAATCCGGCACTGTTAAAGCCTTTTGACTTAAGTTTTTCCGATGAATTATATTGTGGCTGTAATTTTTCTGTTATCCCTGTTGAGTGTTCGGTGGTCGTCTCCAGTTCAGGGTGGACCATGTTATACAGGCCGTTAAAATAGCTGGGTTTACCAAATACGATGTATTCTATTCCCGGAACTATTTTTTCTTTTGCCCATTTTATTCCTTGAAACCATACTAATTCAAGTTCTCCCTGGTCATCTTTCAGTATTGCTGTCATTCTTTTACTACGACCTTCTCCTGCAAACTGTAAATTTGAAATCCTTCCTTTTATCTGGACATAAGCGTTGTCGCTATTGATTTCTGTGGTCTTATAAAATTTACTTCTATCAATATACCGAAATGGATAATATTCGAGCAGATCACCAAATGTGTGAATACATAACTCCTTCTTTAGTATATCAGCACGTTTAGGGCCAACGCCCTTTGCAAATTCAATCGGAGTATTGAGAAAATCGTTCATTTTTTATTATCACTATCACACAAAAATAAGTCCCTCTAATAAACAAAACAAGCCTTCCGTTACCGAAAGGCTTTGTTTTAAGCATTAAATATCATTTAATATTGCCAGAGTTCTTCCTCAAAGTCGATCAGTTCACGTTTAATCCGATCAGATTCTAGTATGGCATCTATTCCCTGTGAATAATCTGTAATCTTTCGGTCAAAAACATTTTCTTCTTTATAAACATAACTTGCGAAGAGTCTTTTTAAAAAGACATCGTCATAAGAGCGTTTTTCGGCGCCATTTTTAATATTGAATACTTCAGCTCTTGCCAGAATGGGTCGTGCTTCAGGATAGTATATCCAGAAGAGTGGATCGTTTCCACGCACATCTCCTTTATCATCAATGTTATCGCGAACAGGACAGATTCCAATAATACGGACCTCCATTACTGAACGTTGTTTATCAAAGAACCAGTCTTCTTTAATCCTAAAACGCTTAACATCTCCAGGACTAAAGTTTTTTACAATAAGCGTATCGTAATAGTCATAAGGTGGTTTGGGACGTTGAAGTTTCACTGAGTCTGAATGTTGTAGCCGCTTCATCAGATCTTTGTATGATAAAGGAACAACAAACTCATCAGTAGGACTTGAGGCATCATAAGCAGTGATCTTGCCTTCTTTGAGGGCATCGAATAAAACGGTAGCCAAATTCCGCCAGTTATCATGAGGAATCTCAGGAAAATAGAACTGTTGGTTCATCTTTTCGCGAATGTCAATAACCCGCCAAACCCTTCGTGACCATGCTATATCCGATTCGCGAATCCATGGATATGACAATGGCTTTTTCTCCATTATTGCTGTTTTAGGTACAATTCCGTCGATCACCGGAGTAGAAGGTATATTTTGAGCCTTTACACCTAAGCTTATGCTTAGTAGCAAACTCAGAAACGACAGTAAGATCGCTAATTTCTTCATACACAAATATTTTATTCTTTAAGGTTCAGATAAAAAGAATCGGTTCTTCTTTTTTATTCCATTCCGACAACTGAATCCAACCAATTTATCCGTCAACTTCTCAGTTTATTGGCTAATAAGAAATCTTATCGTTTTCCAAAAAACGGAGGTTTATATTTTATTGTACAACCAACGATATGTTATTTAGTCTTCGATTTCCATCAGGGCCTCTTGCAATAATATTTTCGAACCAAACTCTTTCTCCACGTTTCATACCGCTGATAATATTCTTGACATCCTGAGGTAGGATATTTCCTCTAATCTCTCGTGTCGTAATATCACCACCTCTGCTTACCAAAAAGGTATAGGATAGAATTTCGAAATTGAGATTAAATTCGAAGTCTTCAGGCATATTAGGAATGATAGCACCGGCTGCAAGTAAAATGTTCTTATTGATTACTCCTCCATCTGTGTTACCAATTTTTGCGGTAGGATTTGGAACTCGTTTTATACGAAAATCCATTCCACCAAGATTTTTAATCTTTCCATCAATCTTTGCAGCGATGGATATTTTTACGGTTTTGGCGCCTCCCGAAACATGAACAACCCAACCTCTTCCACCTTTTGCACGCGAAATGGATGCAGGAGATGTAATTGTAGGTATGAGTTGCGCATCTGAAAGCCCTCCAGCCGAAATAGATACAGGGTTTTCCACTCCAATATAAAATACATTCATCTTGGTTGGAGAAACAGTAAGTGTCGGGGGAGCAACAATATATTCATTTTTAAATGGATAACTAATTATTGCGCCGGTAGCATCTTTTGCTCTGATAAATCCTGTATATGTTTTTAATCCTTCGGTTTGAGCAGCTGCCGTGTAATGACCCATTCCAGCTGACGATTTCACCCGACCCCCATTAATAACAACTTCAGGATTTTGACTATCGTCAGAAGCGGCAACAAAGATGTCTGCTTCATAAGTGTCACCCAAGAATACATAGGTGCTTTTTGGAATCACTTTTGCTTCAATTCGGTTAAATTTAAAATCTTCTTCCGAGATGGATGAATAGAGATGGTTTAAGACATCAAATTCATATCCTCTTACGTCTGAAATTAATTTATTCAAAATGGTAACATCAGCCGCTAAGATTGTATAATAGAAATGATGCATCTCCCAATTTTGATGAGCTCCTGAGGCATCATGAAATGGTCCTTTCAGATCAACGGTTCCTTTTATCGTCCCACGAGCTTTAGGGTCAACAAAAAGAGCCATTTTATTATTAAATTCTTCAAGTTTCAGTCTTAACTCTTTTGCTTTGCCTGCTGAGCCATCTTGCGAGTCTCCAATAAAGAAATTGGTCGATTTATCGTAATTATCTTTGGTCTTTAAATTACGTAATGGAGTTGTTTTAGCTTGTTCATAGGTGATGCCTTCAGAATATGCAATTGCCTGGTACTTTGTTTTTTCAAGATAGTTAATCATATCACTACTAAGTTGATGAGCCTCTTTCGCTTTCAAAAAGAAGGGTTCAACTTTTTTAGGATTTAAGATATATTGTTGTTCAAACTTACTGTAGGCACCGGTAACTTTCCTATTTAAATTTTCATTGGTTGTCTCCATGCCTTCATTCACTACAATGAAAGCTTCTAGGATCTCAACCGAAACATTTAATGCTAGCAATGCTGTAAGTACCAGATACATCATTGCAATCATTTTTTGCCTCGGCGTTTCTTTATATCCTGCCATAACTTGTTATTATCAGAGTTGTCATTTGTTGATTTGACTCAAAATTAGCTTTTCATGGCATTGATCATGTTGCCATAAATACTATTCAGCTTCTTAACATTTGCGTTTAAAACATCTACTTCTTTTTTGTAATTTTCCATCCCAGCATTGCTCGAGTTGATTGTTCCAATAAAGCTAGTAACACTTGACTTGAGTTGTTCTGCATTTGAAACTTGATCATGGACACTCTTAAGCTGGATTTCGTAAACGGCATTTAAAGCTTGCATGTTCTGAGCAACCTTTTTAACCTGATCTGTATATTCTTGTGTGTTAGTTGAAGAATTACTTAACAGTTCAACAGCTTTTGCCATATGTTGTGCAGTTTTAGTATAATGTTCGCTTAAAGATGCTGCTGATTTTGTAGCATTCGTAATCGCAGAAGTTAATTGTTCAGTTGCTGAAAGATCGTTTTGAACCGTGGCTGCTGTCTGATTATAAACATTCGTTAAGGTTGCTATGCTTTGTGAAGCGGATTTGAGATTTTGCAGATACTCCTGCTTTGCTTCTACATCCATGTTTAAAGATTCGGAGGTACGGCGATAACTTTCGCTTAACGTTTTAACATTCTTAGACGCCTCTTGAACATTTTGTGTAAATTCTCCACTGGCAACAGCAGCTGTACTGACTTGAGATAACTTAGAGGCATTCTCGCTGAGATTACGAATGCCGCTACTCAAGCTTTCAATCAACTTCTGGTCTATGCCTCCTTTCGATAAAAGATTATCAAGTTCAGATACCGTATTATCTGCTTTAGTTTGTTTGATCGGAGGTGCAGACTGTGCACCGGGGTGATATAAGTGTGCCATTTGAGGATGGACTAAGCTCCAATCCGGATCAATATAAGGCTGTTCAAATGCAGAGCAGAAGAAGATTACAGCTTCAGTAAGAAGACCTACGCTTAATAAAAGATTGGCGTGTTCCCAATGGGTGATTTTAAATAGTGCTCCGACAATTACAATGGATGCTCCAATACCGTAGAGCATGGACATGAATTTTTTGTACTTAGGAGATTTAGATAAGGTTGTTAGTCCCATGATATTTTTAATGTTTTTTAGTTGACAATATTATTTCTATTATAATGATGATTAATAAACCCTTGAACTGCGACGACCGCTTGCACCTTTCTGATTCCCCATGGATTGCTGAACGCAACGGAATCCAATATAACATTTGGCCGAATCTTGGTATTCGTAAGAACGGGTGCTTGTTTGAATATAATGAGCCACATCTTTCCATGAGCCACCACGAATAACTTTACGCTTCATTGCAGGAGGATCCGTCTCTTTCGTGTTGTAGAAATAAGCAGGGTTCATATCCCAAGTCATGTTGTAACTGGATTCATCAAAAGCATCCAGTGTCCATTCAGCAACGTTTCCAGCCATATCATACAGTCCGAAATCGTTAGCAGGATAATGGGCTACAACCATTGTAGTTGCCCCACCGTCAATAGCATAGTCGCCACGCATAGGCTTAAAGTTTGCCAAAAAGCAACCTTTTGCAGTACGAGCGTAAGGTCCGCCCCATGGATAAGGGCTCAAGGTGTTTCCACCTCGTGCAGCCCATTCCCATTCGGCTTCTGTTGGAAGACGGAAGTCATCTAAAACTATAGACTTCTTATTTCCGGTATGACTTTCCATCAGCTGAGTTCTCCAGATACAAAATGCACGGGCCTGATTCCAGTTTACGCCAACTACAGGATAGTTGTCGAAAGCAGGATGCCAGAAATATTTTGCGGTCATAGGATCATTATAAGAATACGAATAGTCATGAATCCAACAAAGGGTATCAGGATAGACGTTGATTTTTTCGTGACGGACATAAACTGATCGATCTTTGTATCCCTGAGCACGATTAGCCCAAGCTCCATTTACCGCACCATTTGATGCAGCCTCCTTTGCTGCTGCTGCCTTCATGTCGATCCAAAAATACTCATAAAAGAGTTTTCGCGTGTCAATCTGTTTTTTTCTGAAATAACGTTCATTGGATGGTAAATACATTTGTTCTAACTCCTGAACTTCTGTCTTTCCATTCCATTTGATTTTAGCTTTCGAGTTGAGATAAGGTGGATCATAAACTTCACCTGTCTTTTTATTCTTTGCAATCAGGTAAGTGTTTGGTTTTGCTTTTGCCAAAATAGTACGGGCAATACTATCGCGAATCCATTCAACAAATTGGCGGTATTCGTTATTGGTTATTTCTGTTTGGTCCATATAGAACGCAGAAACCGTAATCGTTTTAGGCTCGCTTATTTGGGCCATTGTCATATCTTCATCTCCAACGCCCATTGTATAGCTGCCTGCAGGAATATATACCATGCCATAAGGGTTCGGTTGATAGAATCTAGGTCTGTTTTTGACCCCTGAAAGTTCACCATTTCCCGAATTACCACATCCGGCAAGGATAAAAAGTAGTAATGAATACAAGATCAGTTTTCTCATCTGAACACCAAAATTAATATGCTTATAACGGCTATTCAATAGCTTTAGTATGTTGTTTCTTATATAGGTTATAAAAAGCGGGTATTACGGTAGCTCATCCTTGGCTTTTGCTTTTCCGGCATTCTTAAACTATATCGGATCATTAGTTCATGGCTTCCAAGATTCCCTAATTTGTCGGTAGGAAGATCGTAACCATACCCAATTTGAAAGTTGTTAAGAATTATGCCAAACATCGCTGCGGGTTCACCTTTTAACCGATACGTAATACCACCAAAAAACTTGTTATTGTATCGAAATCCTCCTGTGAGATCGCATTGCATTCCGGCAATATCGGTTTTAATCAGGAACGACGGAATTATAATCAGGTTTTTCTCCGTATTAGCTGCTATTTCATAACCTGCGGTTGCAAAGTAACTTCTTTTTAGCTTATACTCTAACGATTGAGTACCATCTCCTAAGGATTTAGTGTTTTCCAACACATTAATTGATGAAAAACCGGTATACCATTTATTAGGAACTCTGTAATAAACACCTGCGCCAAAGTCAGTAAAGAAGGAGCTTTCAGTATTTTTATCAGCAAGTCGCGGATCTGTTGGATCTACTCCGTAAAGCATGGATAAATCAATTGTTTTGTTCATGAAGATACCTTGAATGCCAATTCCTAATTGTCCTTCACCCAATGGTAATTGAAATCCATAGGATAAGCGCAATGAGAAATTTTTCTCAAAACCGATTTTATCCTGCATTACCGTAAGACCAATACCTCCCCTTAATAATTTAATCGGAGATTCTACTGAGATAAGGTAGGTTTCGGGAGCAACTCTGTTCCCATTTTCATCCTTTAGGTCAATCCATTGTTGTCGCACAAGTGCAGTTGCAGTAAAGTCCGGCAAACTACCAGCCGATCCGGGATTTACCGAAGTTGTATTGTACATGTAATGCGTAAATTGTGGCTCTTGTTGACCGAAGACAACGGACCCACTAAATAGCACTATCATGCTGAAAATTAGCTGTACACATTTAATCGGCTTCATTCATAATTCTTCTTAGGCCTGACGACTGTAAAGTAACAACATTTTTTCCTTTAAACCAACTGCAATAAACTAGCCAAAATGATGAAATTTTAAATTCATTTTTATCTTTTTCCATTGTTTGATTAACTCGAGGATATATTTCATAATTTAATTTTTTTTATTTAAAATTGTAGTTATTTATTTGCGATTATTTGTTTTAGAATTTTCGCTTGAATAAACTGTGGATAATGTACTGATACATTTTTTTAACCTTTAATTATTGGTGTGGAAGTAACTCATTTTGCACTGTTGTTTTTATAATTTATTAGAAAGTCCTTTTTATGAATTCAATAATTTAAAAATACATATAATCAGTAAAATAAGATTATACAAGTGTCTTAATTTTAATAGTGAATAAAACTTTTATGCATGATTGCATAAAATTTCATTTTTGGCTTATTGCTTCCTTCCTTTAGGTGAAAAAAGTTTGTAGCTTTGCACCGTTTTTCAGGAGGGCGGATAAAAAGATTTCATAATGGCACAAAAGGTAAGTAGTGAAAAAATATTTTCTCGTAAGTGGTTTATATCCTATGGCTTAATTGTCTTAGGATCATTTATCCTTGCGGCTGGATTTGTGTTTTTTATTAATCCATACAATATTGTTCCCGGTGGAGTTTATGGTATTGGAATCGTGGTTCATCATTTGACATTAGGGTTGTTGTCTAAATCGTTTAGTCCTGATGGCGGTTTTCCTGTTGGAACTTTTGGCTTGATACTTAATATTCCCCTTACTATCATAGGAATTAAAATTTTAGGTCCCCGATTTGGAATAAAGACTGTAGTCGGATTCGTTCTTACCTCTATTTTTATGGATATACTCACCTTGTTTGTTGGAAATAATGATCCATTGGGGTTAAAGGATGAGCTATTCATGGGTTGTGTATTCGGAGGGGTGATAATTGGTTTTGGTTTGGGCCTGATTTTTAAAGCAAGGGCTACTTCAGGTGGATCGGATATCATTGCCATGATTATTGCAAAATATACCCGGTTGCCTTTGGGTACGTTGATGATTTATGTCGACTCGACCATTGTGTTATTAGGCTTAGTCGTTTTTCAGGATTGGCGAATTCCATTGTACTCCTGGATTGTTATTTTTGTGACAGGTAAAGTAATTGATTTGGTTTTAGATGGCGTTACTTATGATAAAACCATGTTGATTATTTCTGATAAATATGAAGAGATAAGACAAAAAATAATTGTGGATATGGAACGGGGCGGTACGTATATTCCTGGAAAGGGGATGTACAGTGGGCTCGATAAAACTATAATTTTTACAGTAGTAAGTCGTCGTGAAGTGTCTATATTACAAGAATTCATTCTTAAAGTTGATCCCAGAGCATTTGTAGCGATTATGAGTGCGCATGAAATTCTGGGGGAGGGTTTTAAATCTCTTGGCGAAAAAGTTGCTGAATTTTCTGAAATAACACCTGAAAATAAAAATGAACAATAATTTTAGCATACCTAATTTGTTTTCTGCAAGGCTTCTTAAAGCGTATGTCCTCATTCTTGGGGGAACATTTAGTATGGCTGTTGCTTATGTTTATTTTATTTCGCCCTTTAAAATTGTACCGGGCGGTGTTTATGGTATTGCTATTGTGCTTCATCATTTGTTTGGTTTTAATACCGGTACGGTAGCCTTTTTATTCAGTGTTCCTTTAGTTGGATTGGGAATGTATTTTTTTGGATGGCGTTTTTTCTTACGCACCTTTTGGGGGGTTGTGTTAACCTCTTTCTTTACCTGGTTGCTCACCAATATTAATGGCGACACCCAGATTGTTAAAAATGCTTTATTATCCACCATTTACGGTGGCGTTTTATTGGGCTTGGGTGTGGGTATGGTATTTAGAACCAAGTCTACGGTGGGAGGGTCTGATGTTATTGCTCAACTTTTGAGAAAATATGCTCATATCCCTCTTTCAAGAGCACAGGTTCTGGTCGATGGAGTGATTGTTCTTATCGGTTTTGCAGCTTTTGGTGATCTTGAAATTCCACTCTATTCCTGGCTCGTTATTTTTATCATGGGAAAGGTGATTGATGTCGTACTTACCGGATTCTCTGATGATAAGACCATCTTCATTGTTTCTGATGAGCATGAAGCTATTCGCGAACGATTATTGAAAGAGATTGGTCGCGGTGGAACATATCTTCATGGAAGTGGAATGTATAACGGGTCAGAAAAAAAAGTTATCTTTACGGTAGTGAGCAGACGTGAATTAATACAATTGATGGAGATTGTTCATCAAATTGATGGGGAAGCGTTTATGACAGTACTCGATGCCAGTGAAATTCTTGGTAAAGGGTTTAAGTCGCTCGACGAAAAGGTGTCTAATGATTAAGTCACTTCTTAACTTTGTGATATAGTTAGTTGTGTTTGTGTTTGCGTAATAAGGCTGGGGGGCGCCCCAGCCTTTGGTTTTTTATGAAAAGTGATTTATTATTATTATCTTCAGCGAAAAATTATACAACCTTATAACTTGACCATGAATGATCAAAATTTGAATGAACTATTTCCATCGATGATGAGTAGTTCAAAGATGCCGGTATTTTTTATTGGACACGGTAGCCCAATGAACGCAATTCAAGATAATCCATTTACGCAAAGCTTAAAAGAAATGCGAAATTCATTAGCTGAACTTCCCCAAACTATTCTGGTGGTTTCTGCTCATTGGAATACACGTGGATCTTATGTTAATAATTCTCCCATACCTAAGATGATTTATGATTTTAGTGGTTTCCCTGATGAATTATATGATATTGAATATCCGGCAATGGGTGCTCCTGAATTGGCTCAGGAGATAAGTGAGGCCTTTCCGGAAATTAGAACGGATCAACGCTGGGGGCTGGACCATGGAGCCTGGGCACCACTTTTTCATATGTTCCCTGATGCAGAAATACCTGTATTTCAATTAAGCGTTGATGTGAACATGCCGGGACAAAGTCATTTTAATTTAGCCGCCGAACTAAAAGAATTACGACAAAAAGGTGTGTTGATTATTGGAAGTGGTAATATTGTGCACAACCTGAAACATTGGGTGCCAAATGAAGATGCTGAGCCATTCGATTGGGCTGTCGAATTTGATGAGTGGGTTAAAGAAAGAATTATAAGTCGGCAGTTTGATGATCTGTTTAATTATAATCTGATTGAGAAATCAGCTATTTTATCGGTGCCTACCCCCGAACATTACTATCCCATGCTCTATGTTTTAGGGCTAATGGATGAAGATGATGAAATTAAATTTACTTATGAAAAAGTATCTTCATCAATGAGTATGCGCAGCTTTAGAATTGGCTAAATTAAACTAGCCCAATTCATAGCTGGTGATTCCGTAAACGCCATTGATATTGATTTCGGGTATCTTCTGAGAGTACATCCTTACTGTTGAAAAGCCGGTGGGGTTGGCAAATTCGGTAGCTAAAGCCACCGCTTCGGTATTAGCTTCCGGGACATCAATAAACACTGGTGTCCCTTCCGGAAGTGTTGAAATTGCTTTACTTAAGAGGGTTTTGGCGCTTTTCGGTGAGAGGGCAAAAAGTGGGCCTACTTTATATCCCTCAAAACATTTTCTAATATAAATAAATCCATCTATTTTTTCGTCTTGTGTTAAAATTACGAAGCCTAGTCCCTCGGGCTGATGTATCCAATTATACAGGAAAACGTCTCTGCGCGTTGGAAAATGAAGGTGATCAAAGGCTACCAGTTGATTGAATTTTGCATTTTTTAGAGGTTGAGTATTGTCATCGAAGATAAGGGGGTGCGCAATTACTTTGTAACGATTGTTTTGGTAGGCTAACTTAAAACCGAAGTTAATATATTTGTCTTTCATAGCGATGAGACCGTCTATGCCAATATTACCGTTTCCCAAATAATTGATCGCTGCTTCGCATAACTTTTTGCCATATCCTAAGCCTCTATATTCGGGTTTTACTATATAGAAGCCCATAAAGCCAAAGTCTTCATTATAGGCAACGGCTGAGATACATCCTGCAAGCTTTCCTTTTACATAATAACCGATAAATCCGTCAGGGTCGGTATTATAAAAACTATCAGCATCATGAATGCCTGGATTCCAGTTTTCAAGGTGGGCAAGTTCTAATAAATTGTCAAATTCATTCCTATTAATGGTTCGTAAATAATCACAATCAGATTTCATTTTAGCGGCTTGTTGAGTGGGCGCTAAAGATATAAAAAGCCGGCTTACTAGTCAATAGCAAGCCGGCTTTCGTTTAATTTATTTTAAACTATTTAGATTTAATGTTTAAATAGTTTAAAAATATCGTTTCCGTTGGCAAATACCAATAGTGCAAGTAATAAAATCATACCTGTTATCTGGGCATATTCCATGAATTTTTCGCTTGGTTTACGTCCTGTAATCATCTCAAAGAGCAGAAACATGACATGTCCACCATCAAGAGCCGGTATGGGTAAAATGTTTAGAATAGCCAACATGATTGACAAGAAGGCTGTGAGATTCCAAAAAGATTGCCAATCCCAAGTAGATGGGAAAATATTACCGATACTGATAAATCCGCCAACCGATTCATACGCTTTAGATTCTTTGGAGAAGATTAATCTAAGCTGTTTCATGTAATTATCAATTCCGTTAATAGTCGCTCGATACCCTGCGGGGATAGCTTCAAAAAAGGTATAGTTACGTTGAGCTAAGGTGAAATATTTTGGAGCAAGAGTGTACGGTAAAACACCTATAGTGCCATCCGTATTTACATGGGTATTGCAATAAACAGTATCAGAACCTCTCAATATTCCAATTTTAACGGTTTTACCTGCATATGCTTTGATCTTTATTATAAATTGATCATGGTATTGAATTTTTATAGTATCAATGCTTATCACCTGATCATCTTTTATCATGCCAGCGGCCTTTGCATTTGAGTTTTTTGCAAAAGCAGCTATACAAAAGGGTGTACGTAGTGTGATAAATCTTGATTTCTGTTGTTTAAGTATTTTCCCGATCAAATTACTGGGGACAGCTACATCAACTTTCTTATTATTTCTTTCAACGGTGATGATTTTAACTTGATTGAGGATAATTTGGCCTGCGATTTTATTAAAGACTTCAACCGGTTTTCCGTCGAGGGCAAGAATCTTATCCCCATTTCTTATTCCCATTTGCATACCAATAGAATCAACGGCAACGCCATATTTTGCCTGACTATTCGGAAGATATTCTTCACCCCAGGCCCAAAGCATTCCAATGTAGATGATAAATGCCAGTACAACATTTAGCGTGACACCTCCAAGCATGATGATGAGCCGTTGCCATGTTTTCTTTGATCTGAACTCCCATGGCTCAGCCGGTTTTGCAAGCTGCTCTTTATCCATCGACTCGTCCATCATTCCGGCGATCTTAACGTATCCGCCCAGTGGTAACCAGCCAATACCGTATTCAGTATCTCCTTTTTTGAACTTGAATAAGGAAAACCATGCATCAAAGAAGAGGTAAAACTTTTCTACCCGCGCACCAAACATCTTTGCAGTTATGAAGTGGCCAAACTCGTGTACAATAACCAATATTGAAAGGCTAAGCAGCAATTGTGCTATTTTAATCAGTATTACCATTTTTATTTACGTTTCTGTTTAATTAATCATTTAAATCTAGCCTACCAGTTCAAGTGTCAACTTTCTGGTTTCCCGATCTGTATTCACATAATCATCATAGGTCGGATTTTGAATAAAGAATATTTTTTGCATCATTTTTTCGATAATCTCTGGTATTTCTGTAAACCGAATGCGATCTTTTAAGAACGAATGTACAACAATTTCATTAGCAGCATTCAAAATACAGGGCATATTTCCTCCCGCCTCCAAGGCTTTGTAACCCAATGCCAGACATCTGAATGTTTCAAGATCGGGCTCTTCAAAGGTAAGTTTCTTATAATCTGCAAAGTTAAATCGTGGAAGATCAGATTTGAGGCGCATAGGGTAAGATAGTGCGTATTGTATTGGTAGTCGCATGTTGGGCAATCCCATTTGCGCTTTCATTGATCCGTCTTCAAACTGAACCAAAGAATGTATGATCGATTCGGGATGAATGACGACCTTAATTTGTTCAGGTTTTAATCCGAATAACCATTTTGCTTCAATTACTTCTAATCCTTTATTCATCATGCTCGCCGAATCGATGGTTACTTTACATCCCATAGACCAGTTTGGATGCCTTAAGGCCTGCTCTTTAGTTACTGAAGACAGAAATGCTTTGTCTTTCCCTCTGAAAGGGCCACCTGAAGCGGTAAGGTAGATTAATTCCACCGGATTGTGAAATTCTCCTGCCAGACATTGAAAGATGGCAGAGTGTTCCGAGTCGACGGGATAGATGTTTACAGCTTTTTCGCGGGCCAGGTTGGTTACTATTTCACCTGCAACTACAAAAGTTTCTTTGTTTGCAATAGCAATAGGTTTTCCCGCTTCAATCGCTTTTAAAGTGGGTTTTAAGCCTGCAAAACCTACCAGTGCTACTACTACCAGATCAATGGTCTCCATTTCGGTAATCTGGCAGAGTGCTTCGCTACCGGCATAAACCTTTATCTGGTGAGGTTCGAGTTGATTGGCTACTTCCCGATAGTATTTTTCATCTCCAATAACCACTACATTGGGATTGAACTCAAGGGCTTGTTCAATAAGTTTTTTAACACTACTTTGGGCAGTAAGCACCTCAACTTCGAATGCTTCGGGGTGCTTTCGAACCACATCGAGTGTCTGTGTACCGATAGAACCGGTAGATCCTAAGATTGCGAGTCTCTTTTTTTGCATAATATTTTCCATCAATCAAAAAAATGATGGACTTTAAGGAATTAGAAATCGATGTATTCAAGTGGATTAACAGCAACTCCATTATGCCATAGTTCAAAATGCAAATGTGGTCCGCTTTTCGTTTCACCACTATTGCCAACTACAGCTATAGGTTCGCCGGCACGAATAAACTGACCGGGGCTTTTTAATAATAATGAATTTTGTTTATAGATGGTCATGAAGTTTTGACGGTGTTGAACGCCTATAACATAACCCGTTTTAACGGTGAAATCGGCAAATACAACCGTGCCATCGAGTGCTGCTTTAACGGGCTCTTCCTTAGATGTGGTGATATCAATGCCATAATGTTTTTCCTTAGCATCATACTTTGTGGTGATGATGCCCTTCACCGGTGTAAAGAAGTTGATGCTACGAATGGACGACCCTGATGTCCTTTTCTCTTTGGCGGGATTTAAATTATACTGCGTTTCTTTTTCGTATTCGTTTCTTAATGCTAGTTCATCTTCAGATGCATCAGCCTTTGTTTTTTTGTATTTGATAATGCTTGAATCTGAAGGCTTTTTGTTTAAAGTGTCTCTCGGAATACCTCCTCCAATAACTTTCTGAATGTTATTCAGATAAATATCTTTTGCCCTAAGCTCTTTTTCAATAGAATCAGCTCTTAGTTGGATGTCATAAATTTCTTTTTGACCAGTGATGCTTTGGTATCCGGGGATATATTCGCGTAGAGGAGTGAATGCAATAATATATGAGGTAAAGAAAATCAAAAGAATTACCAATACCCCTGTAACTACAAAAACATTCAGACGCGATAACCTAAATGAAAACTTTTCTTCAAAAGTGGTCTCATTCAGAATGATAAGACGGTATTTATTCCGCATCTTATCAAACCATTTATCTTTTTGTTCCCACCAGCTTAGCTCGTGATTTTTCTTTTTGGGCGACATTAGTTTTTTGTAATTAACAATGGAATATGTGCAAAGGTCGTAAAAAAAAGTGAAGCTTCGTAGATTGAAGCTTTGTTGATTATAGTTAAATTATTTCCAGAGAATTAATAAATTCATTTTGTAATGATTCCAAACGAAATTGGTTGTATTTTTATTTCGAGAAACGAAACGGCCTATCGTATATCCTTTCATGAAAAATGAAATGATATACAGTGAATTCCACTTACGCTCTTTTTAGCTTGTCCCTTTTCCTGAGTTAGGTCTTCTCCGAATCAATCGGAAAAGCGGTGGAGAAAGGATAGAATGATTCTGACACATTTCATCCTAAAGCCTAAAATGATCAAATGAATTGCCGAACCTTTGTCTAACGTATGCCGTATACATGTAACGGTACATATTCGGTGAAGAAACGGCGAAGGTACGGCGAAGGTACGGCAACACAGTAAGCATTATGGAAGAATGATCAATAGTGTTGTGGGAAAAAAACTTCCGGATATTCCGACTGATTCCCTTTCCTCTTGTAATATAAGTTAAGTAACTTGCAAATCAGTATGAAAAGATCTTTCTATTTTCTATTTCTATTACTTTTATTGGGTTTCAATATCTCTTTTGGACAGAATAGTTCTTTACTTTGGGAGATCTCCGGAAAAGATTTCATGCAACCATCTTTCCTTTTTGGAACAATGCACGCCATACCTAAACAGCAATTTTTTCTTCCGAAAGGAGTGGTAGAGAGTTTTCAGAAATGTTCGAAACTCGTTTTAGAGGTAAAAATGGATGATCCCAAGATTCAACCGGAGCTTTTGGAGGCAATGATAATGAAGGATAGTACGATAGATCAATTGCTTACTACTGAAGAATTCAAAAAGGCTGATCTTTTTTTTAGAGACTCATTAGGGGTTTCATTGCGCTTAATGAATAAGATGAAGCCGCTTTTTCTCTCTTCATTGACGATCCCTAAATTGGTAGGTAAGAACTTTTCTTCATTCGAAGAGACCTTCATGACAATGGCCAAACAACATAAAATGGAAATAGTTGGTTTGGAATCGGTTAAAGAGTCTATGGCTCAGATTGATAAAATCAGTTTGACTGCTCAATCAAAGATAATTATGGACGTGGTGAACGACTTTAATAAATCGCGACAAGAGTTTCAGGAACTGCTTCATTGTTATTTGGAACAGGATGTAAATAAGTTGTATGAATTGATGATTCAAAACGACAGTGAATTTAAATTGTTTGGAAACTCTTTATTAAAGGAACGTAATTTGCTTTGGTTAAACCGAATTGAAACCTATTCAAAAGGAGGTGGTTGCTTTATCGCTGTTGGAGGCGGTCATCTTGCCGGACCTGACGGACTTCTGGAATTACTTACGAAAGCGGGATATTCTGTTAAGCCCATTCGGTAAACGTAAAAGGTAAATGCTAAAATCAAGTGCGCTTGTTTTTTTATGTAATTTTGTCGTAACCCTCACCACTAACTTACGGTTGGTGTTTAAATGTGTTTTATGAAAAGATATTTTTCACTTTTTTTCACTGTTTTCTCTCTTTTAATGCTTTCCGGATGTGGCGTTTATTCCTTTTCGGGAGCTTCGATTCCTGCTGAAGCCAAGACGTTATCTGTTATCTATTTTCCTAACAAGGCGCCTATTGTACAGCCCATGTTGAGTAAGAATATTACAGAAGGACTTCAGGATAAATTCAGATCTGAATCGCGTCTTTCTATTGTTCAGCGAAATGGAGATTTAGCTGTTGAGGGAGAAATAACTGGTTATGATACTCAGCCTATCGCAATTCAAGGAAATCAAACAGCTGCGTTGAACAGATTTACTGTTACCGTCAATGTTAGGTTTAGAAATAAGTATGATGAAAAGGCTAATTTTGAAAGCTCTTTTTCCCGTTATAGAGACTACAGCAGTACAAAATCATTATCAGCGGTCGAACAGGAGCTGTTACCCGGTATGCTTGAGGAAATTATACAGGATATCTTTAATAAGTGTGTGGTTAACTGGTAACTCATAACGATGAACCTAAAAACGTTTGAAGAACTGATAAATAACCCTTTGTCACTTAATGATGAAACCTTGTTTGAGATTGAACAACTTACAAGGGAGTATCCATTTTGTCAAACGTTACAGCTGTTATACGTAAAGAATCTTTATGTTGTAAAAAATATAAAGTATCAAGAAAAATTAAAAGTGGCATCGGCCATAGTAGGTGACCGAAGCCGACTAAAACGATATATTGAAGGGGTTCCTTCTGATGTGGCCCGCGAAGTTGAACGGGTTATTCGGGCACGAATCCACAAAACAGCTGATCCTGTTCCATCTGCCGATTCTACAGATGATAATGTAGATATGCAAGTAGAGAATACTGAAAATGTTGATCCTACTCTTGCTAATCAAAAAGTTGAAGACTCTGAGATAACCAGGGAGGAAAGTATAGCTGAAAAGGAGACAATACCTAAACCGGTTTATGTAGTTCGGGCAAAAAAAATCCATCCTAAAAAACGATATATTACTTCTGAGTATATTTCTTCGTTATTAGATGATGATACTACCCGTGAGTTTTCTCACGCCGATCTTTTCCCGGATGATGTTATTCCCGATTCTAAGCCTGAGGTGATTGAGCCGGCAACAACATCAATAGTTGAAGAAAATAAACTTGTAGAAGACGAATTGATAAAAGAATCTCCTGTTGATTCATCTGACGCCCTTTCCGAAAAGGAATTGGAAAGGACGAACGCTCTTGAATCAAATTCATCATTAGCGGGAGAAACCATCGCCCCCCTTCCTGTAAAGCCACGGTTACGTTCACGGGGAAAAGAATTCCATCTTTCAACAAATCATGTTGCTGATAAAGCTGATAAAAAGGACGTCTCTATGTCGAATGTCAATGACGCAGAGCAACCTGTTCAAGTTGACGATTCTCTTTCTGCAAATCAACCCTTGGATTCCTCCACTAATACAGATAGTGAAGAGCTTTCAAAAGAGCCTAAGGTAAAAAACCATATTCATTTGCGCGAAGAGAAGAAAAAGGCAATTATTGAGATGATCAACAAGCGGTTTGGGCAACGAATTGACGATGTCGGAAAAGATAAAGAACCCAATGAGAAAAAACAAAAAAGTTTTTTTCGTCGGTCCATTAAATCAACCTTTTCAAATGTAAATGTTCATCTTCCAAAAAATCAATCCTCTGATGATAATGATAGCTCTGTTCTCTATAAGGAGAGCGAATCGGAAGAAATAATAGAACAAAATAGCCTTAAAAATAGTGATTCTGTTCATTCGGAAGAGCCCGTTTCTAAGCTGGATACGACGATTATTCAGGATTATTTTGAGCGTGAACAACCATTGCATCTTCTCCATCCTGCGCAAACTGAAAGAGAAGGGGTAGATGAGAATAAAAAAGCTGAAGTAAAAGTTGAGCATGCTAAAGTTTCAGTGCCAAAGGCCGAAGCGTCTAAAATTGATAATACAGCGCTTAAACCGGCACCTTCTCCTACTGAATTAATTGATAAATTTCTGAGAGATGCCCCCAGAATATCTCGTCCCAAGAAGGAGTTTTATAATCCTGTAAACCTTGCATCCCGAGCTTCCTCAGAAAATGAGGATTTTTATACCGAGACCTATGCAAAAATTTGTTATCAACAGGGAGATATAAATAAAGCCATAAAAATTTATAATAAATTAAGTTTGAATATCCCGGAAAAAAGCAGTTACTTTGCAGCCCTGATTGAAGAAATTAAAAAAGAGCATAATATTTAATTTAAAAGATTTAAAAGATGTACGTTTTAGTATCTATCCTCATTCTTGTAGTGTGTATTCTGCTGGCGCTGGTTGTGTTGGTTCAGAATTCTAAGGGCGGCGGTTTAGCCTCTAACTTTGCCGGTTCAAGTCAAATCATGGGCGTGAGGAAGACAGCCGACTTTTTAGAAAAAGCTACTTGGACTCTTGCTATTGCCTTGCTTGTATTGAGTTTGTTTTCTGTTTTTCTGATTCCACGCGGTACTGCCGGAACAACTCAACAGACTCCTGCTCAACAACAACAATCTCCTATGCAACCTATGCATAACAACTAAGCAGAGATACGATTTTAAGTTACAAAGTGTCAGAATGTCATTTTCATTCTGACACTTTTTGTTTTTATACCCTCCCTGTTTATACCTTGTCTTTTGAAAAGAATGGATAATTGTGGTAAAAATGGCAGATTTTGTCTTTCTGTTTAGTTTGGCACAAAATGTGACGGAGTGGGAGCAGCAAGTTGAAAATTGAATGTTTAATGTATAACTCAAATATTAATAATGCAATGAAAAAAGTTAATATCAAACCATTAGCAGACAGAGTACTGGTAGAACCAGCTGCAGCAGAACAAAAAACTGCTGGTGGAATTATTATTCCTGACACCGCAAAAGAAAAACCTCAAAGAGGTATTGTCGTAGCCGTTGGTAACGGTAAAAAAGATGAACCTATCACTGTGCAGGTAGGTGATACAGTTCTTTATGGAAAATATTCCGGAACCGAGATCAACGTAGAGGGTAGTGATTATCTTATCATGCGCGAATCAGACATTTTGGCAATCATTTAATTGTTAATTAATAAGATTTAAACGTTAAAAGTATAGTAAAATGGCTAAAAATATTATTTTCGACCTTCCAGCTCGCGAAGCGCTGAAGAAAGGTGTTGATGCTTTGGCAGACGCCGTAAAAGTTACTTTAGGTCCTAAAGGACGTAATGTTATTATTGATAAGAAATTTGGTGCCCCTCATGTCACCAAAGACGGTGTTACTGTTGCAAAAGAAATTGAATTACCCGATGCTATTGAAAACATGGGTGCTCAAATGGTTAAAGAAGTTGCTTCAAAAACATCTGACGTTGCCGGCGACGGAACAACCACAGCTACAGTATTGGCTCAGGCCATCGTCACTGCCGGTTTAAAGAATGTTATTGCCGGTGCAAACCCAATGGATCTAAAACGTGGTATCGATAAAGCAGTGGATGCTGTTGTTGCACAGCTGAAGGCTATGTCGCGTACGGTTGGTACTAGCAATGATAAGATTCAGCAAATTGCTACTATCTCTGCTAATAATGATAGCGAGATCGGAAAGATTATTGCTGAAGCAATGGGAAAAGTAAAAAAAGAAGGTGTAATAACGATTGAAGAAGCAAAGGGTACCGATACAATTGTTAAGGTTGTTGAAGGTATGCAGTTTGATCGTGGATATATCTCTCCTTATTTTGTTACCGATACAGAAAAAATGGAAGCTGTTTATGACGATCCATATATTCTGATCTATGATAAGAAGATTTCAGGAATGAAAGATCTTCTTCCAATACTTGAAAAAGTTGTTCAAACAGGTAAAGCTTTAGTGATTGTATCTGAAGACGTTGATGGTGAAGCACTGGCTACACTGGTTGTAAACAAACTTCGTGGTTCATTAAAGATTGTTGCTGTTAAAGCTCCGGGATTTGGTGATCGTCGTAAAGCTATGCTTGAAGATATCGCTGTTCTTACGGGTGGTACTGTCATTAGCGAAGAAACCGGTTATAAATTGGAAGATGCTGATATCAGTTACTTAGGTCGTGCGGAAAAAGTTTCTGTAGATAAAGATACTACAACAATTGTTAGTGGTAAGGGTGCAAAAGAATTGATTGAAGCTCGTATCAATCAGATTAAAGCACAGATTGAATCTACCTCGTCTGATTATGATCGCGAGAAACTTCAAGAACGTCTTGCTAAACTAGCTGGTGGTGTTGCTGTTATTCAAGTCGGCGCTGCTAGTGAAGTTGAGATGAAAGAAATGAAAGACCGTTTTGATGATGCATTGCATGCTACTCGTGCCGCTATTGAAGAAGGTATCATCCCTGGTGGTGGTGTTGCTTTCATCCGTGCACTTGATGCATTGGAGGACTTAACCGGTGAAAACGAAGATGAAACTACAGGTGTTGCTATCATTAAGCGTGCACTTGAAGAACCGCTTCGTCAGATCGTTGCAAACTGCGGCCTTGAAGGTTCTGTAGTTGCTCAGAAAGTTAAAGAAGGAACCGGTGATTATGGCTTCAATGCACGCACTGAAGTTTATGAAAACTTATACGAAGCAGGTGTTATCGATCCAACAAAAGTTGCTCGTGTAGCTCTTGAAAACGCTGCATCTATTGCAGGTATGCTCTTAACTACAGAATGTGTTATTTCTGATATTAAAGAAGATAATCCAGCTCCAATGCCTAATCCCGGTATGGGTGGTGGCATGGGTGGAATGTATTAATCTTCTGCCGATTTGTAAAAAAAGTCGTCCCTTCAAGGACGACTTTTTTTATGCCCTTTTTTTATCTTTTATTGATTCCTGTCAATCAAAAAAACTGTTTGGGTTGTTAATGATAAAGAATAATCACTTACTTTGGTAAATTCTTTGATGAGTTGAAAAGCTTAATCCTTGTATTTAGAAAGTTATGCGTATTTTGCAATATTAGGTTTTACTTTTAGCTTGTGTTATGGTAAATAAAAGTATGGTTATCGGCTTTTCCAAGCTTACTCGCGAACAGAAACGTGATTTTATCGCATCACTCTTTGATGATCGGAAGGGTGTTGCGGTTCAACTTGATTGTTTTTTACATTCAGATAAATTTTTACAAAAGCAATTTGAAGAATTTAGCGAAAATACCATCTCAAATTATTTTCTCCCTTATGGCATTGCTCCTAACTTTGTGATCAATGATGGGATTTTTCATCTTCCAATGGTTGTCGAAGAGAGTTCTGTTGTAGCTGCCGCTTCAAATAGTGCAAAGTTTTGGGCTTCCCGTGGAGGATTTCATGCACACGTTCTGGGGGTAACGAAACTAGGGCATGTTCATTTTCTTTGGAATGGTGATCCGGATATACTTTTCAATGCTTTTGATGAAATAAAAGATCAACTGCTTTTCGATGTTAAACCCTTAACGGTAAATATGGAAAAGAGAGGGGGGGGGATTCTTAAGGTTGAGTTGGTCGATATGACACAGGAAATTGAACACTATTATCAGCTAAAGATTTCCTTTGATACTTGCGATTCGATGGGTGCAAACTTCATTAACTCATGCCTTGAGTCGTTTGGATCTACATTGGTTCGAATCGGTAAAACATTAAACCCTGCTCCCGGATCATTGCAAATTATCATGTCCATTTTATCTAATTATACTCCTGAGTGCCGTGTAAAGGTTTGGGTAGAATGCTTGATTGAAGATTTGGATGGACTTGGTGAAGGAATGAGCGGGTTGGAATTTGCTAAGAAGTTTGAATTAGCGGTTAAGATTTCTCAAATAGATCCCTTTAGAGCTGTTACACATAATAAAGGAATTTATAATGGCATTGATGCTGTTGTTATTGCTACTGGTAATGACTTTAGAGCGATTGAGGCATGTGGTCATGCCTGGGCTGCTCGTAATGGTCGCTATTCCGGTCTCACCACCGTCGATATTTCAAATGGAAAATTCTGCTACTCGCTTGAGGTGCCCATGTCGATAGGTACTGTCGGCGGACTTACCGGTTTGCATCCATTGGCCCGGTTCTCATTAGAACTATTAGGAAAACCTTCGGCAGCGAAGCTTATGGAGATTGCTGCAGTTGCCGGATTGGCAAATAATTTTGGTGCTATCAGATCACTTATCACGAAAGGAATTCAATCTGGCCATATGAAGATGCATTTGCAAAATATTCTTAACTTTATGGGCGCGTCTGATGAAGAAAAAGCACGTGCAAAAGTTTGGTTTAAAGATAAGACTGTTTCTTATAAGGCAGTTGAGGATTATCTCGGAGAAATGTAGACCAAATAATTTTTTTATTTAAACAAAAATTCCGTTCGATCATTTATATGTTATATTAATATGCATTATCAGATGAAGCCGGCTAAAGAAAAGTATTATGCACATGGGAAACTTCTTATTTCCGGAGAATATGCCGTGCTGAATGGTGCACAGGCTTTTGCACTGCCAACCCGACAGGGTCAATGGATCATTGTTGAGCGGGAATATGAGCACGGTGAACTTTTCTGGACCGCATCAGATATTAATGGTCGTTGGTTCTCATGTGTCATGGTTCTTCCCTCGTTAGAGGTGAGAATTACATCTGATAATATCAGGGCCGAGAGATTGAAAAGAGTTCTACTGGCTGCCAAAGAGCTTAACCCGCTGTTTCTTTCTACGGAAGAGGGTATTAGGGTTGATTCATACCTTGAGTTTTATCATCTCTGGGGCTTGGGCAGTAGCTCTTCTTTGATCGCAAATATTGCGGAGTGGGCTCATGTTGATTCATTTACGCTCTTTCGTAAAGTCTCCGTTGGGTCAGGATATGATTTGGCATGTTCTATTCAAGGGAAGCCCTTGCTTTACCAAATAAACAATGATAAACCCATGTCTGAAGAAGTAACATTTTTGCCGACCTATCACAAAAATATTCACTTTATATATTTAGGCTTAAAGCAAAATACCGATAAGAGTCTTAACGAATTAAAAGAACGCATATTACTTATGCAAGGATTAAATGATACATTTTCCAAACTATCTCAGCAGTTTTTACATGCGAATAGTTTACATCAATTTAGTGCGTGTATCGACAATCATGAAAGACTAATTGCAGAAAACATGAATTTAATACCCGTAAAAGAACGATTCTTTCTTGATTTTAAAGGTCATATTAAATCGTTGGGTGCTTGGGGTGGCGATTTTATTATGGCGACATCAAAAGATCCAGTAGAGATTGTTCGTAATTATTTTACTAAAAAAGGGTTTAACGTCATTTTTTCTTTTAAAGATATTATTTTGACCTCATCTGATGAATCTATAACTAAATGAATTTATTTGAAGATTTTTTTCCTGACAGCCATGAAGTTCTTGTACCGGTAGTAAAACACGGAGAAGTTGGTTGGCGTTGTCCCTCTAATATTGCATTAGTAAAATATTGGGGCAAATATCCGGGACAGTTACCCTGTAATCCATCAATCAGTTTAACACTAAATAATGCCTACACTGAAACCCAGATTTCGTATGAATGGGCTGATGAGGGTAGTATGGATTTTTTATTTGACGGCGAAATCAATATCTCATTTGGAGAACGAATAGAGCGTTTTATTTCGAAATTGAGTCAATATTCGCCCTTCCTGTCACATTTAAAGCTGGAAATAAATAGTATCAACTCTTTTCCGCACTCGGCCGGTATCGCCTCTTCGGCATCAGCTTTGGGCGCACTTTCATTGTGTATTTGTTCTATTGAAGAACAATTAACCGGGCATAAGATGTATGAAAATGAGTTTTATCGAAAGGCGGCTTTTATTGCTCGATTAGGTTCTGGAAGTGCCACCCGCTCTATCTTTGGTGGATTAGTGTTGTGGGGAAAACTTCATGAAGTACATGGTTCTTCCGATTTTTATGGCATTAAACTTCATGACTATCCTTTTGTTAATTCATTAAACGATGCCATATTGATTGTCGATTCCTCAAAAAAGGCAATATCCAGCACGCAAGGACATGCTTTGATGAGTGATAATCCTTATGCTCCGGTTCGTTTCGAACAAGGACAGAAACATTGTATTGATTTGCTAAGGTTATTAGAAGATGAAAATAGTTTGGAATTTTGTGATTTAATTGAAAGCGAAGCTTTGGCCTTACATGCTATGATGATGACCTCAACACCCGGATATATATTACTTTCACCTTCAACCATTCAAATCATAGCAAAAGTGCGTTCCTTTAGAACCGATACGAAAGTGCCTTTGTGTTTTACACTTGATGCCGGGCCTAATGTTCATCTTTTATATCCCGAAGCTTATAAAGAACAGGTTTTCCATTTTATTCATAATGAATTACTGCAATATTGCGAAAATGGTAAATGGCTTGATGATAAAATGGGTTCCGGTCCTGTATTATTGAATGAAACAAACTGTAATGAATAAGAAATCCCGTACTTTCTATGCCAAGGTTTTACTTTTTGGCGAATATGCCATACTCTTTGATTCCATGGGATTGTCTATCCCCTATACTCATTTCAGAGGGGAACTAAGCTTTATAAATGAAGATAAGTATACTGATTATAACTTTGCCATATCTTCAAATAAAATGTTGGTAGAGTATGTCGCTTGGCTCCGTCAATTGGAAGCAAGGAATGAATTGCCCTGTATGCTTAATCTGAATGCCTTTGAAAAGGATATATCCAGGACGCTTTACTTTGAATCGACTATTCCACAGGGATATGGCATTGGAAGTTCGGGTGCTTTGGTTGCTGCTGTTTATGACAAATATGCCGAGGAAAAGATTTTGGCCGGACGAAGTTTGACAACATTAGAGATCAATAAACTTAAATTTATTTTTTCAGTTTTGGAATCTTACTTTCATGGAACCAGCTCAGGTATTGATCCTTTAAACTGTTATATTAAGCATCCTTTATTAATCCATAATAAGAAGAATATAAGTATTACGGGAATTCCCCGAAATAAATCGGATAAAAATAGTGCTATTTTTCTTATCGATACGGGGGCGCAAGGTAAAACGGGACCCTTAGTACAGCAATTTATAGAAAGAAGTAAAGACAATGATTTTTTGAAGTTGATATTTGAAGAACTAATCCCGGCCAATAACCTATGCATTTCTGATCTGATTGCAGGGAATATGACCGGATTTATGCAGAGTCTTAAGAAGTTATCCTATTTCATATTAAAACATCTCACGCCGATGATTCCCGCTCCATTTATGCCGATATGGAAAGAAGGATTGGAGACCGGTTATTATTTTCTGAAGTTGTGTGGCTCGGGGGGTGGGGGATTTTTATTAGGATTCACCAGCGATTTTGATCAGGCCTCAGTTTCTTTGGCTAAGCATGGAATCGAACCGGTACCTATCTATCGCACTAATTAAAAAGTCCGTTTTTAGAGCTGGTTAAACAATAATTAAATTATTTTTTTAGTTTCTAATTGAAAGAGGATGAACACTCAATAAGGTTTATACTTTTTTAAGTACATTTGAAGTACGCTTTATCTTTTTCGAAATGAACTATACAAATTCTTTTTCTGTTTCAGGTACTATTGTTGATATAGTCAATAACCGGCTATTTAAAGGTGTAATTACCGTTAGTAACAATAAAATCATTGCAATTACAGAAGCTGATCAGGTAGCTCCGCAGTTTATCATACCGGGTCTTATAGATTCACATGTACACATTGAGAGTTCGATGCTCATACCTTCAGAGTTTGCCCGATTGGCATCGGTTCACGGTACAGTGGCAACTGTTTCTGATCCACACGAGATTGCCAATGTTTTGGGTGTTGAGGGTGTTAAATTTATGATTACTAATAGTGAAAAGGTCCCTTTTAAATTCTTCTTTGGAGCCCCCTCCTGTGTTCCTGCTACTCCTTTTGAAACTTCAGGAGCCGTTGTTTCTGTTCGGCAGGTTGAAGAGTTACTTGCGATGGAGGAGATCTATTATCTTTCGGAGATGATGAATTTTCCCGGAGTTTTAAATGGGGATAAAGATGTTTATTCGAAACTTGCAGCAGCTGCTAAATATAATAAACCGGTTGATGGACATGCCCCTGGCTTAAAAGGTGATGATGCAAAATATTATGCAAATGCCGGAATTACTACTGATCATGAGTGCTTTACAATGGAAGAAGCGATTGATAAGATAAACTTTGGAATGGAGGTTTTAATCAGAGAGGGGAGTGCTGCCCGAAACTTTGATGATCTGGTAGGATTGCTCGAAAACTATGTCGATCATGTTATGTTTTGTTCAGATGACAAGCATCCTGATGATTTAGTGAAGGGACATATAAACTTATTGGTTAAGCGTGCCGTTGCGCTAGGTTATAACCCTTTAACCGTACTTCGGTGTTGCTCTTTAAATCCTGTAAAACACTATAAGTTACCTGTTGGACTTCTTCAGACGGGAGATTATGCCGACTTTGTTGTCGTTGATAATTTGACTGATTTTAATGTCCTTGAAACTTATATTAATGGAGTTAAAGTGGCAGCCCATGGGCAGACCAATATCGAGTCGGTTGAGGAAGAGCCTCTGAATAACTTTAAAGCAATAAAGATTGTCGAACACGATATTTCTGTTCCCGCTAAAGGCAATGAAATTAAGGTTATTAAAGCTTACGATGGACAATTGATTACCGATATGATGATTGCTGAAGCTCCTGTTTGTGATAATGCGCTTTTTAGTGATCCTTCACAAGACATATTGAAGATTGTCGTATTGAACCGCTATTCTCCTTCAAAGCCGGCGGTTGCCTTTATTAATGGGTTTGGTATTAAAAGCGGAGCCATCGCTTCAACGGTTGCTCATGACAGTCATAATATTATTGCCGTAGGTGTAAGCGATGATGAAATAGTCAGAGCTATTAATTTCTTGATTGATTCGGGAGGGGGTATTTCATTGGTGGATGGGAATGAGATAAAGCTATTACCTCTTACTGTTGCAGGTCTCATGTCTAATTCAGATGGATATCAGGTAGCCGGCATGTATGAACATCTTAACCAGACCGCACATGCTTTAGGCTCAAAATTGATTTCGCCATATATGACGTTGTCATTTATGGCTCTGTTAGTTATTCCTTCTTTGAAGCTGAGTGACAGAGGGTTATTTGATGGAGACAAATTCTCGTTTACAACAATTTATAATAACCTAAAAATATAATTTATATATACATCGCAATCAATTTAATTGTATATTTGCAAAAAACGTAAAACTATGCCTAATATCGAGATTGACATTATTAAATTAGAAGCGGCTGCCAGTAAGCTTAGGGCTATAGCTCATCCAATGCGTATAGCTATTATTGAATTGCTAAACGAAGAAAAAAAGCTTAGCGTTACTGAAATTTTCGAACGTCTAAACATCGAACAGGCTTCTGCTTCGCATCACCTGAATATTCTTAAGAATAAAGGTGTTCTTTCATCAAAGAGAGAAGGCAAACAAATTCATTATTCATTAAAGGCTAAAACCCTTTCTGAAATTATTGCTTGTATTAACAAATGTAGTGGCGTTGAATAGTCAAACAGTTGTTTATATACATAAAAAGCGGGCTATCTTTTAAAGATAGCCCGCTTTTTATGTATATAAACAACGCAATTATTGATTTGCTTTTAGGTCAATAGATTCTTCTAAATCAAAGTTTGCTCTTACTTTCAATTCTCCGTTATATCTTACCACCTTTTCGGGTTGACGTTTTTGTAGATACTTTCCGGTATCCCAGATGCCATTGCTATTCTCATCATAGATCATTTTGATCGCATATTTTTCGGGAGCCAAATGGGTAAACTTTACTTTATCGCTCTTGGTCACGATAAGTTCTCTTAAAAGAACGTCTTTGTCACTCATCAGTTGAAATAGCCACTGTCCCTTTGTCGTTTGTATATTTGCATTAATGATAATGGTTCCGTAATCCCTTTCTTCCCATGTGTTAATCAATAAATTTACCGAGTCGTTTACAGCTCCATAGATATCGGTCATACGTCCTTTGGGAATCAATAAGGTATATGAGGTCTTTTCTTTCCATTTCTGATTTACAATAAACCGACGGCGCGAGAGCGTGTCAGCAAGTGTAGCATCAACAAATATTGTATCTTTTCCCTGAGAGAGTCTCAGTCCTTTTAATATTTTCTCATTAACAGGCGTCTCTGACTCAAATAAGAGGGGTTTGTTGTAGGGTTGTGTTGAACCGTGAGATGATGTGATTTTTAATGCGATTTTTTCTTTTTTTATTGTTTGCTCTTTGTTAATCCTCGCCTTCCTCGCAGTACTTACTTTCTCCGTTTTTAGTAAAAATTGAAGGGTGTCGAGCTTCATATTATCGGCTTTAACCTTGAATTGTAACGTGTCGGGCATATTAGGAGCTAGCCAACAATCCAGCGAGTCTCTTCGTTGGTTCCATTCATAGGTTCTCCAATTTTCTTTTTTGAAATTGATAGGATCTAGTTGGAGCGTTTTAACGGGAAATCTGAAGGCAAAAGATATTTTCTTCCGTTGTGTGACAATTGTTTTTTGGACCTTTTGGACAGAGTCTATCTCCTGAAAAAGTGCCAGTTGATGATAGATACCGGTATTTATTCTCTTGATGCTGTCGCATGAATCAGGTAAAGGAAGTTCTGGCTTGACGGGTTTGGGGTCGAATGCAATAGCTTCAGAAGGAAGATCAAAGGTTAAAGATGAATTTGCATCCTTTAATGCAAATAGCTTGTAAGGCTTGTTTGCAAGATATTTTATGGTGAAGTCGCCTGATATATTTGTTTTACTGATATAGAAAGGCCGCTCTTTATAAGGAAGAGAGTCATTCATTTCATTATACAATGATACAACAACATCTTTTTCTGGTAATCCGGATTGTGCATTACAAACCCTGCCTCGCAGCTCCATTGTATCGAGTTGTGAGCCTGTTGAGAAAGTAAAATAGTAATTTTTCTTAGCATTTCCTTCATTTAGATCCTGAATGGCATCGTCAAAAAATATGCTATAGGTGCTGTTGGGTTTAAGATTCTCATCAAAACGTAGGATAACCGATCTTCCTTTCAGTTTTACTTCAGGTTGTTTAAGCGGTGGGGGCGAAATCACAACTTTTGTAACGGCATCTTTAAGTTGAAGAAACTCGTCGAAGGTTAATATAATTTCTTTACCCTTAAAGTTGGTCGATTTTAAGCCGGGTGTTGAATGAACAAGTTTTGGTGGCGTGACATCTTTAGGTCCCCCTGTTGGAGCCACAACTTTTGCACAGGCAGTTAGGATAACTGCAATTGCTATTGCGCTGAAAATATGTCTTTTAATGAAATGTAGCATCAAGGTAAATATCCGTTGATTTATTTATGCAAAGATGCAAAAAATATGCCTAGCATCGTAGACTATCATCGATAACTTGAAAGTGGACGGTCTGAAAAGTTATAAAAAAATAGGTGCGATAAGCATCTTAGGAAAATGGTAGGAGATTAGTCCTACGTAGATAGAATATAATGACTGTTGCCGGACAAGAATGCAAAGAGTGTGCTAATTTTATTCAGCCTCTTGGGGGGAAGCACTCTTTACATTCTTAAGTCCGGCAACAGTCATCAATATTCAAAATATTTAGAAACTGTTTAAAAATTAAATTTTGAAATTTATATAGCTAAAGAATCTTCTGTTTTTCAATAAAGGGCAGTTATTTAAAGATATGAAATGAAACAAGATTTAAGAAAATCAGTCTCTCTAAGCCCTAGAATTAAAAATTTAAACAGTCTCTTAGAATAAATAAATTTTAAAACGAACAGATCTTTTATTAGATATTTAGAGCGTATTACTCACTTCTCTTTTGATCGACTTAGCAGTACAAATATACAACAGCAATTTCCGATCTCATCATTCTGTTGTAGCTCTAGCGAGTGTAAAAATCTTAACAAAACCTTAGTGTGAATAGTTAAAAATCAGATAGTCAATCAATAAGAAATTAACAGCTTTTATATATCATTTTATTCATAACAACAAGGAAAGAATTGCTTTGTTTCAGACAGTAATTCTTATTTTAGAATTTCAAAAAAGGTTGTCTAGCTATCTTTGAGATTGTAGTTCGGCTAAAAAACGTACCAGATTAGAATCTCTGGTAAGGCCTAACTTCTTTCTAAGCCTTGATCTTGAAACGTCTATACTTGCGGCTTCACGATTAGTGATAGCTGAAATTTCTTTTGTAGAAAGGTTTAGATAAAGTAAGGCACAAAGTTTTCTCTCTCCTGATGATAGATTTGGATAGCGAAGTTCTAATTTTTCATAGAAATCGGGATGAACATTTTCAAAACGCAACTGAAACTCTTCCCAACTTTCAACTGTAACGTTATGCCTTAAGGTGCTGATCATCGCTCCCAGGTGCTTGTCTATGTTTGTTTTGTCGTTTCTTATCTGTTGAAGTTCGTCGATAATATCAGTTATTCGTTCATTGTCTTGAGCCAGCGCCATTGATTTTACGACAAGTTCTCTGTTCCTGTTATCCAGTTCAGAACCTAATCTGACGGCTTCTTCCTTGCTTTGTTTCAATTGTAGTTCTGCAATTGCTTTTTGTTGTTGAAGAATAGTCGCTTGTTGTTTTCTGGATGTACTTATTTGAGATATGATGAACCATGCTAAAACAATAAAAAGGAGTAATGTTACAATAACAATGTTCCTTTCATTTCTGCGTTGGTGTGTCTCTTTTTGAAGCGCATCTTTTTCTTTCTCTTCCTTATAGGTAGAAACGGCTATTTTTAATTTATTAAAGTGGTCGTTGTTTAATTGATTTAAAAGCGTGTCTTTTATACGCGATAGTTGTTGAAGAAAGAGAATAGCTTCGGTTGGGTGCTGTTGTGCTATTGATATTTTAGATAGAAGCTGAAGTGATTGTGCCTGGTCTACCAGAGTTTGATTTTCTCTTGCTAAGATTAAGGCTTTATTACAACTTGTTTTCGCTTCATCTAATTGGTTACAACGTAACTGAATATCAGCCATCTGATTTAAAATATCGGGATGATATACGTGAATGTTTCTTGATTCATATAATTCGAGCGCTTTCTTGAAGTTTTGTATTGCGAGCGGATAGTTTTTTTGTTCAATGTAGATTTTAGCGATTAATTGCATATTTGATGCTACATTCTGGGGCTCCTTGCGTGAGAGGTATATTTTATTTGAATTTTCTAAATACTTTAATGCCATTTTATATTGTTTCATTACAATATACGTGGAACCCAGCAACATGTTTGAATGCGCGATGAGTTCAAAGTCTCCAAGTCTTTCTCTTTCTTTTAAGCCTTCATTTAGAAATATGATAGCCTGTTTAAATTTTTTTTGTTGCATGTAAACCAGCGCCTGATTATTTAGTGCAACTGAAAGTCCCCGAGCCAATCCGGTTCTTCGAAATATTTCCGCCGCTTTTTTGTAATAACCAAAAGAGATAGAGAAAACGTTTTGGGCATAATAGGTGTTTCCAATTTCTGTATATGCGTAAGCTATAGAGTTTGAGTCTTTTTGAACTTCGGCCGCTTTGAGTTTATTAAAGTAAGCTTCGAGGGCTAGTGCATAAATTTTATTAGTTTGATAGACATTACCAATATAGCTGTATATGTTGATAAGGCTGTCCGGAAAGTTTTGCCGATGGCTTATATCGAGTGCCTTTTGCATTAATGCGAGCGCCTCATAGGGTTTATGAAGACGAATAGCGGCATATTGTTTACATAGCTGCGTGATCTCTTTGGCGGGATCTGTTTCAGCTTTTAACTGCGGATAGATAAGAATAATAATAATGAATGATATTATTCCTTTTATTTTCGGCAAGGTTAATTTCATAGACAGCCTATATTGATGATTAGCAAAATGATTTTAAAGGCTATAATTCTTAAGAAGAAGGTCTTAATGTCAGGCTATGCAAATGGTGTTATTATGATTTCAAAATAAATCAGGCAAGGAACGAAATGTGAATCCTTCTTCGGTAAGAGTCTTTAAGAAGATCGGCAAGACATATTGCATTCGTGGGGCAGCTTTTATACTATCATGAAAAACAATAATATCTCCGGGAGTTGTCTTTTTCATTGCGATAGAAAGACATTTTTTTTGCGAAATAGATTGATCAAAGTCGTAAGCTATGGTGCTCCATAAAACGATGGCATAATTTTTTCGCAATTGTCTGATCAGTCCGGGTGTGAGCATCCCGTGAGGCGGGCGAAATAATTTGCTTTGAATAAGACGGTTGGCTTCAGCCACATCATTAAGATATTGCTCTTTCGGTGTAGACCAAGCTTTTAAATGGTGAAAAGAGTGATTACCCACTTTATGTCCTAATGTCTTGGTTTGTTCGAAAATGGAAGGGTACTTTTTGACATTGTCGCCGACACAAAAAAAAGTAGCCTTAGCATTAAATTCTTCTAATATTTTATGAACCCAAGGTGTTATTTCCGGAATAGGTCCATCATCAAAAGTGAGATAAATAGTCTTATCAGAAACGGGTCCCTTCCAGTTTATAAAAGAGGAAGTAATCGATTTTAAAAGAAATGGAGGTTTCGATACAATCATTACTTTCGATAGTTAAAGAAAACAGGGCCGAGGGAAACCCCCAGCCCTGTAAATATAACAATAAATTTATTATTGAGATTTAATTTTCACCACCTTGCCCTTGATTAGGCTGGTAAAAGCGTGAATAATATTCTTCGAACAGTTTGCCTGCTTTTTGTTCAATGGCAGATTGCTTGGTCTTAGTAGCATCCTGAGCAATCTTTTGAAGGTAGAGCAAGTTTTGTTGTGTTTCATTATCCATTCCTGAACTTCTCCCGGTCGCTAGTCTCGAGCAATAATTGAGGTTTTCTTTGCAAGAGTTTATCATCTTATTCCAGATGTCATTAGCTTTTTTTACTTCGCCGGCATTTGCATATACAGCAGCCATTTGCAGCGTAAAATAGTCGTACGGCATTTGGTATTCGGGTAATATTTTCATACCACGATCTAAAACCTCGATGGCTTTTTTCGGCTGCTTTTCATCCACGAATGCTTGGGCCAGGCGGGCGAAAGCATTTCTGTAATTCATAGCTAGTCTGCGACAGGTCTCGTCAAGATAAACATGCGGATTATTTAGATTTTTCCATGAGAACTTCTTCGTCATGTTATTGTACATGACTGTGGCATTTATTCCACCGGGTTGTCCTTCTCTACCGCCTCTTATTCGGGCCGGTATTAATCTATAAGCTAACCCCTCTTGTACAATGTAATCGGAAAGTCCTTGCAGCGCCTCGCTGGCAACCGCCGACGAGAAATAGATCGGGCGTTTCCAGTTATTCTGAGCGATGATGTCCAGAACCAAAAGATCGTTCCGTGTAATTACATCCTGATTCACTTTGAAGTTGATAGCAGGAACAATGCTGTCTCTGTAACGTTCAGGCACTATACCGCTTTTTCGCGCCATTATCGTATCCACCCGTATGCTAAAATTCTTGGTAGGGAAATAATTGATCTTATCTCCTTCATTCGTGAATTGCAGTTGTTCTTCATGCGTTGAAAGAATATCAAAGAGATCTTTCAGATCAACATTTTCCTTCATATTCGGTTGTTCAATCAGGTAAGTAACCTCGCGGTTAGTGGCCCTGTATTGATCAGGCCGCAATGAGATGGGTAAAGGATCGGATTCATAAACCTTATTTCGCATCTGATTGATATACCAATCTCCGGATAGCAGGCTAAGACAGGATACTCTAACGTCACGACGAATGCCTTCGACCTCCTGAGCGTACCAGAGAGGGAATGTGTCGTTATCACCAACCGTAAATAGGATGGCATTAGGTTCACATGATTCAAGGAAGTTGATTGCTGAATCCAGCGCAGCATACCGACCAGACCGGTCATGATCATTCCACTCTTCTTTTGCCATGATACCCGGAACCAGTAATGTGCATAGTCCGGTAGCAATGATGGCCGATTTATTGGCGTCAAGTTTCTTTTGTAACCAATCGATAACAGCTAAGACACCAAGTCCTATCCACATTGCAAATGCATAAAAAGAGGCTGCGAAAGCATAATCACGTTCACGGGGTTGTGGCGAATATTGATTAAGATAGACCACAATGGCTATGCCGGTCATGATGAACAGTAAGCCAACGATGACTCCATCTTTATATCTTCGTTTAAACTGGTAGACTAATCCAAGAATTCCCAAAATAAAGGGTAGGAAATAAAGTTTATTGGTCCCTTTATTGATTTTGTTAGCCGGGAAATTATCTTGCGGACCCAGTCTGAGTTCATCAATAAACTTGATGCCGCTAATCCAGTTACCATCAACCTTGTTCCCCAGTCCTTGGATATCGTTTTGCTTTCCTGCAAAGTTCCACATAAAGTAACGCCAATACATATGGTTTACCTGATAACGCCAGAAGAAGGCGAGATTTTCAGCAAAGGTTGGTTTTACAAGTACTTTGGGCTGGCCATCCTGACCGGTTACCTGAATTTGAGTTCCTTTAATATTAGCCCAACGTTGATATTCTCTGATTTGGTTAGGATCGGAATTGCTCCACATACGCGGGAAGATGGTGGTAAAGCGGGAATCATAAACAGGAAGTCTGTTTTTACGTTCGTCAATAACAACATACTTGCCTGCCTTATCATCGCGAACATAGATCGGTGCAGCATCTTTAGCTCCGGTAGTTGGTGCATTATAATATGGACCCGATATCAAAGGCCAGTCGCCATACTGATCGCGATTGAGGTATGAAAGAAGACCTATCGCATTAGTAGGACTGTTCTCGTTAATGGGCGTGTTGGCATTAGATCTGATGACCAGCATCAAAAATGACGAATAACCAATGAGGATAAAGACAAAACAAAGCAAGGCCGTATTTAAAATGACCTTACCGTGTTTATGAGAATATTGAATGCCCCAAACTAATAAGCCTACAACAAAAATGGCATAAATAATAGTTCCTGTATTGAATGGAAGTCCAAAAGTATTTATGAAGAATCGTTCAAAAGAGCCGGCTAAACTTACTACTCCCGGGATAACCATAAACATAATGATTGCCAATAAAATAATAGATATAATAAAGGCAAGAATACTTCCACCGATTGACGACTTATACTTCTTATAATAAAATACCAGCACAATTGAAGGCAATGCCAGTAGATTCAGTAGGTGAACACCAATAGATAAGCCAATCATGAATGCAATCAGAATAATCCAACGTAGTCCTTCAGGACTATCATAAACATCTTCCCATTTTAAGATTGCCCAGAATACAAATGCTGTAAAGAATGATGACATTGCATAGACCTCGCCTTCTACTGCCGAGAACCAGAATGAATCAGAAAAAGTATAAGCTAATGCTCCAACAATACCACTACCTATAATGGCATAGATTTTTCCGGTTGTGATCTCTTCTGCTTTATTAGTATAAACTAATTTCTTAGCTAATCGGGTAATCGTCCAGAAAAGGAATAATATGGTAAATCCACTTGCAAGTGCAGACATGGTATTTACCATCCTGGCAACTAATGCATTATTACCAAAGGCGAAGAGAGAGAAAAAGCGACCCATCATTTGGAAAAGAGGCGCTCCAGGGGGGTGTCCGGTTTGTAATTTAAAGGCGGTTGAAATGTATTCGCCACAATCCCAATAGCTAGCAGTAGGTTCGGATGTAATGATATAGACTGCCGATGCTATCGCGAACAGGACCCATCCGGTGATGTTGTTGATCTTTTGATAAAGCTTCATTCGGGTTATGATTATTGGATAATTTATTGAACTCCTGTAAATAGTCCCGATTGCAAAGTTATTAAAAAATGTTTTGTTTCTTCGTTTTCAATAAGGGTAGTCGAAAAATGACTTTTTCCTGTGAACGATATGATTAAATGATTCTTACTTCATAAAAAATCTTAATTTTGTGCGTTATTAAAATAACAGGGCTTGTTTCTCGTTTTTTTTATTGAAAAATACTGTCCCAAAGGTTATTGAGAATATTGGGCTTCTTTGAAGTGTGACTTTTGTTTTTTGAAAAGTGCGTTTTTTCAGGTTTAAAAAAATAAAAAGTAAATGCAAATAGGCAGTGCTTTGTGGTTATCTGCCAGTTTAGTTTGATCAACATAAAAAACAAATAATTATACCTATGAAAAAGTTAGTTTTACTTCGTCACGGAGAAAGTGTTTGGAACAAAGAGAATCGTTTTACAGGCTGGACAGATGTAGATTTGTCGGAAAAAGGTGTTCAAGAGGGAAAACAAGCCGGTATTGAAATGAAGAAAGCCGGTATTGTATTCGATATGGCTTTTACTTCTGTATTAACCCGCGCTATTAAAACCATGAATTTCGCATTAGCCGAAATGGATCAGCTTTGGATTCCTGTAGAAAAATCATGGCGCTTAAATGAAAAGCATTATGGAAACCTTCAGGGGTTAAATAAGGCTGAAACTGCTGCAAAATATGGTGATGCCCAGGTTAAAATCTGGCGTCGCAGTTATGATGTTCCTCCTGTAGCTTTAGGACATGATGACCCCCGTAATCCTCGTTTCGAACGTCGTTATAAAGATCTTACCGAAGCCGAACTTCCTCTTACCGAAGCATTAAAAGATACGATCGAACGTTTAATCCCTTATTGGGAAGGCAAAATCAAACCTGCATTGGCTAAGATGGATACTATTTTGGTTGCTGCCCATGGTAATAGCCTTCGTGGAATCGTTAAATATCTTAAACACATTAGCGATGCCGATATTGTTGAGTTAAACCTTCCAACCGGTATCCCTTATGTATTTGAGTTTGACGATAAGCTTAATTTGCAAAAAGACTATTTCCTTGGCGATCCCGAAAAGGTAAAAGCTTTGATGGATGCAGTTGCAAATCAGGGAAAAGCAAAATAAATCTTATTTAAAGTTTAATAGTGTAAACTTTTTTTGGCATAGGGAGTCCGATCTTATAAGGACTCCCTATGTCTTTCTTACTATATGACATTTTTGAAGTTCTTCGAAAGCTTGTCTGATCTATTTAACATTTTGGTGTGATTTAGCCGGAAGTATTTTCATTAATTAAATGCTGTTAATAGTTTAAAGATGAATCGTATTCGGTATTACTGGAATAATAATCCATTATATATTATAATGGCTGTAGCAATTTTTATCAGACTAATTGCTGTTTTTTTTGCTAAAGGCTTTGGAATGCATGATGATCATTTCCTGGTTGTCGAGATTCCCCAATCATGGGTAGATGGTCTTAATATTGATAATTGGCTTCCATCCGGCAAGCCTACCGACCAGCCATCCGGCCACAGTCTTTTTTATCCGGGCATAGAGTATTCCTTTTTATATCTGATGAAGCTACTTCATATTGGCGATCCACAGATAAAAATGTATATTCTTCGCTTTTTACATGGCGCTTTTTCTTTAATAACCGTTTACTATGGCTATAAAATAACCGAAAAAATTAGTAATCAAAAAGCTGCCGGAACAGTAGGATTGTTATTGGCTACTTTTTGGTTGATGCCCTGGCTCAGTGTTCGCAATTTAGTCGAGATCGTTTGTATCCCATTTCTGGTCTATAGTATGTGGATTATTCTTGATAAATATGATCATCCGAAACGCTATAGATGGTTTTTTCTGGCAGGATTGCTATTGGGCGTGGCCTTCTCGATCCGGTTTCAAACTATCTTTTTTGCAGGAGGTGCCGGACTGGCCCTACTGTTTGATAAGAGATGGCGGGAGATGTTTATAGTAGCTTTTGGGTATTTACTTGCTGTTGTTATAGTACAATGTACACCCGATATGCTGCTTTGGGGATACCCTTTTGCAGAGTTCAGAGCCTACTCTTTGTATAATATAGATAATGCCTATAATTATCTTACCGGTTCTTTCTTCAAGTACTTTGCCTTTTTGTTGGGTATCTTTATTGTTCCGGCTGGTATTTTCTGGTTCTTTGGCTTTTTCAGAAGTTGGCGCCGGCATTTTCTCCTTTTTCTGCCTACTTTTATCTTTCTGCTTTTTCACTCCATTTTCCCAAATAAACAAGAACGATTTATCTACTCTATCATCCCATTTTTAATTATACTCGGAGTAGTTGGATGGCATGAGTTTATGGAAGAGTCCAAATATTGGAGTAACCATAAGACGCTGTTTAATAAATTTCGCATCTTTTTCTGGAGTGTCAATACCATTTTGCTGATTTTGTTTACCATAAATTATTCTAAGAAAGCGAGGGTAGAGTCTATGGTCTATTTATCCGCTTATCCTAATGTGCGAAATATCCTTTTGGAAGATCCTTATCATGGTGATGCAAAGATGCCACCGAGATTTTATATGAAGCAATGGCCTACTGTAAAAACGTATGCAAATAGTCCGGAAAATTCTCCGATTGCTAAAGTATATAAAGGTATTGATGTTAAAGATTATCCGCAGTTTGTACTATTCTTCGATGATAAAGAGATTTCACGGCGAGTAGATAGTGTGAAGAAGGTAGTACCTAATCTGGTTTATGAAACAACTATTGAGCCCGGCTTTATGGATGATATCCTCTTTAAAATGAATAAGTATAATGGAAATCAGACTATTGTAATCTATCGTAATGCAGATTTGGTTCCTGAAAAGAGAAAGTAATCGCCGGAAATATTATAAGAACAAGTTAAATTCAATAGAAACAGGCCTTCATGAACAATGCATTTATGAAAGCCTGTTTTTATAATCCTCATATCCGAATTCGCGTAAGTTTTTGAATCCGTCATGTTCATTCCAGATGCCGATAGATGGGTGCTTTACGCCATTAAAGGTGTTGGTTTTAACCATGGTATAATGAATCATATCATTAAATACAATCCGGTCGCCCACCTTTAAAGGTTCCTTGAACGACCAGCTTCCCATATAGTCACCGGCTAAGCAACTATTTCCACCCATCCGGTAAGTCGGCATTCCCGTTGCCTCGTCAGATGCTCCAAGAATAACCGGTTTATAAGGCATCTCTAGGCAATCTGGCATATGGGCGGTAAACGAAACATTAAGAATGGCTGTTTTTATTTTGTTATTTTCAACCAGGTCTTCAACAGTAGAAACTAAATATCCGGTATCCCAGGCAAAGGCGCTTCCCGGTTCAAGTATGACTTCTAGGTTCGGATAACGGCTTTTAAAGTCATGAATAATCGAGATGAGCAGTTCAATATCATACCCTTTTCGGGTCATTAAATGGCCTCCACCAAAATTAACCCATTTTAGACCTGGCAAATATTTCGCAAAGCGCACTTCAAATGAAGCTAGTACTTTTTGTAATTCTTCAGGACCCGACTCACACAGCGCATGGAAATGTAAGCCCTCTATTTCAGTCGGTAAACATTCGTCCAGTTGAGAAGCAAGCATTCCCAATCGGGATCCCGGCGCACAGGGATTGTACAGATCGGTTGCTACTTCGGAATATTCCGGATTCACCCTCAGTCCAAGCGATACTTTTTTATGAGATGCTTTTATTTTGGGGAGAAAACGGTTGTATTGTGTCAGCGAGTTAAACGTAATGTGGCTACTAAGCTTAATAATATCATCAATGTCATCATTTGTGTAGACCGGTGCGTAGGTATGGGCCGGCGATCCTAACTCTTCAAAGGCCAATCGGGCTTCGGCCAGAGAGCTGGCGGTAGCTTCGTAGAATCCATATTCATTCAATATGGGGAAGGCTCCCCATAGGGCAAACCCTTTAAATGCAACGATAATATTTGCTCCGCTTCTTTGCTTGACGTTGCGTATTAATTCCAGATTATTACGCAGACGTTGTTCTTCCAAAACATAACATGGAGAAGGAATCTTTGAAAAGTCGATAGCCATTGAGTGAACCCTGATTATTGGTTTGTGTCTTCCGGAGTTACAGAAATTCCCTGACTGAATATTTGATGATGAGTTACCTGATATTTCGGAATGACGATACATCCTGTTAAAAGATCGTGTAGTGTTTGATTCTTCTCCGTAAATATGGCCATCAGATACCCTGTTAAAAAAGGAATGATAGAGAGAAATCGTGCAAAGGCATGTCCTGTCGCTTTTTTAAACGAAAGGAAAGCACAATTCTCGTCGGTTACTCTGATATTGAAAATATATTTTCCAACGGTAGCGCCCATCCGTGATTCCATTAAGGCATAATAGAGCCAGAAAGCAATGATTTTCAAAACGATGAAAGTCAAAATGCTCCAGTTGAGAAATCCCTGAAAAATAAATTCTCCATCATCGGAGGTGAAACTGTCAAGATTCAAATTGAGTGGTAGAAAGAGCCCGAACAATAAATCAATCAGTTTAAAGAGAATGGCTAAAATGATCAAATCAGTGATTAAGGCAGCAGCTCTGATCCAGAAATTGGCATAGGTATATTCCGGTTTCTCATTAACAATTGGTAACATGGTCATATCCGATTTATAATAAATAATGAAACGGTCTGCGAATTTTGAAAAAGCAATAGAAAAACAGACCGACAACATGAATGCAAATTTACGTTCATTTAGCCAATCCTGTTAACAGCAAGAAAGATTAACTGGTCGAAAAGTGTTAAAAAATTAAAAAGGAGTTGGATACTAGGAGTGAAATAATAAAAAAAGGTGGTTGCCTCTGAATTCCGGCAACCACCTATCATTATTTAAGAATCAATCTTTTATTCAAAATCAACAAACTTATCAATGCTATCAAGGAATCTGACAGAAACAGATGCTGTTTCTTTTAGATTAGAATGTTTTGCAATGATTAATTCAGCACATCCGTGTTTACATTTCTCATCTTTATTAACCTGATCAACATAAGGACGATCAATCAGAATGATACTGTCTGCAGTATCTCTAATAACAGCGGGAACATCTTCCAGTGTTAAATGAAGCTTTCCGGTTGAAATAGTTCCGGTTTTCTCAACTTTGGAGAAAAGAATAACAGGCACATTTAATTCAGTAGAAAGTTGGTGCATCGCTTCGGTAACCCGATCTAACATGATTTTGCGTTCTTCCGGCTCAAAAATATATTTAAGGAACGATTCCAGATAATCAATCATGATGATCTCAACCTTATGCTCGATGACCATAGCACGACAACGATTGACAACCTCATAAACTGATAGATCCTGCGAGTCGTCAAATAAAATACCTGCATTGGCAATACTGCCGATCAGCGCATGTAAATGTTCTTTATCGCTGTCTTTTATTTTTGCCTGACGCAGTTTCTCGAGCGACATACCGGTTTCACTCTCAATCAAGCGTTGAACTAGCTTTTTTGAAGATCTTTCGGGACTGAAGACTGCTGTTTTTGTTTTGCCGGTGACGGCAACATTAAAAAGGAGGGATAGCAAGAATGCTGTTTTGCCCATACTTGGACGAACACCCACGAGGGTGAATTCTGCGGGGTGGAAGCCTCCCGTTAAATGATCAAGCTTTTTGAATCCACTTGAAATGCCTGACAGGTTCTCGGCGATTGTACTCTCAAAAATTGAATTATGCAGTGTTTGGTTTACCACATCACGGATGTTGGTAAACGCAAACACCCCTGAAGGCTCTGTTACTTCCAATGTCTCTTTTTCCATACAACACAGATTTTAGGGGATTATGGTTAAACCAAAAATACAAAAATTAACATGCCTCACTGCATTAATTAATAATTTTTTTGAATTAAGTTAATAATAATTTAAACAAGATGATTTACTGTCTATTACGGAAGAAAGTGAAAAGTCATGAAGAATGAATATAAATTATATAAAAGTGCGCATGGTAATTCTAAAAGTATAATTTTGTGGTACTGATCTGACTGAAATTTGAATATAAAAATCGATTGACATGACTGAACTGATCACATCCGAGAATGCCATAGCGCTCGAAGAGCGATATGGCGCTCATAATTATCACCCTCTTCCCGTAATACTCTCACGGGGCAAGGGTCCGTTTCTCTGGGATGTAGACGGAAAACAGTATTATGATTTCTTGTCTGCATATTCTGCCGTAAATCAAGGCCATTGCCATCCTAAAATTGTAAATGCTCTCATCGAACAAGCGCAGGTGCTCACTCTCACCTCTCGTGCTTTCTACAATGACTGCTTAGGTGTTTACGAAAAGTATATCACTGAATATTTTGGGTATGACAAGGTTTTACCAATGAATAGTGGTGCCGAAGCCGATGAAACTGCCTTGAAACTTTGTCGCAAATGGGCCTATCTGAAAAAAGGAATCCCTGAGAATCAAGCTAAAATTATTGTTTGCGAAGGGAACTTCCATGGCCGTACCATTACCATTATCTCTATGTCGAGTGATCCTGATGCCTATAGTGGATACGGACCGTTTACACCCGGGTTTATTTCCATACCTTTCAATAGTATCGATGCGCTCGAAGAGGCGCTTGAAGATCCGAATGTAGCCGGGTTCATTGTAGAACCTATTCAGGGAGAGGCGGGTGTATATGTTCCCGATGATGGATATCTGGCAAAGGCTGCCGCTTTGTGTAAGGCCAAAAACGTTTTGTTTATTGCCGATGAGGTTCAGACAGGAATAGGCCGAACAGGACGATTATTAGCTTGCGACTATGAGAATGTTCATCCTGATATTTTGATTCTGGGTAAAGCTCTTTCGGGTGGGGTGCTACCGATTTCGGCGGTACTTGCTGATGACGAAATCATGCTCACTATCAAACCGGGTGAACATGGATCAACTTTTGGGGGTAACCCTCTCGCTTGCCGTGTTGCCGTTGCCGCACTGCAGGTGATAAAAGACGAAAAACTTACAGAGAGAGCCGAAGCTTTAGGCGAGATTTTCCGAAACGAAATCCGGAAAATTAAATCGCCTATGATAGAACTCGTAAGAGGTAAAGGACTCTTAAATGCCATCGTAATACATCCTACCAACGGAAAAGAGGCTTGGGATGTGTGTTTAAAGATGAAAGAAAATGGGGTACTTGCAAAACCAACGCACCGACATATCATTCGTTTCGCACCACCTTTAGTTATTACGGAAGTAGAATTGAGGGACGCTATTAAACGGATTGAAGTCTCTATGCTCTCATTTTAATCTTATTCTGTTATTAGAGAACATAGATTGTTGCTGATTAGAATCAGTCGGAAAATACAGGGGAGCTTTGTTCCATGACGTTATGACCATTCTTCCATAATTATTCCTGCTGCCGTACCTTCGCCGAACCTTTGCCGAATCTTCGCCGTATATGTAACGTTATATACATACGGCATACATTCGACAAAGGTTCGGCAATTCATTTGATTATTTTCGGCGTAGGGAGAAGATGTATCAGAATCATCCGGGCAGATTCAGTATACCTGATATCTCTTTACTGAAAGAAATTCTGATATTCCTGTTCCAGAAATGATGCGGATAATTCCTCGTAAACCAGTTGTTGCGAAGTAATACAGTAAGCGCCGCACAATGCTCCATATCTCATGCACTCTTTTAAAGGCCTGTTATTTAAATAGGCATACAGAAAACCCGCGAAGAAGTTATCCCCTGCACCATTCGTATCGACAATAGCGAAACCCGATAGGGCAGGCTCTTCAATCCATTCGCCCACTTTGGTGAGCGCCGTGGCCCCTCTCTTTCCATGAGTACAAACTACCAGTTCTTTTCCCTGCAATATGAGATTATGCATGGTTTGTTTATAATCGACAAGGTTATCCGAACTAAGGAATATATAATCGGATGCTTCGATAAAGGGTTGATGGTAGATATTCCCTTCGTTATAGTCGTGTAAATCGGTCCAGACCGGCTTGTTGTATCTTGCAAGAACAGGAATAAATTGTTTGCAATATGCGATAATATTAAGCACAATGATATCGCTTTGTCTAATCGTATCTTCAATCAGATTCAGATTAACATCAGGAAATTCTGAAGATTGGGTGATAAATATGGAGATGCGACTACCCTGTGCATCCATGATATTAAAATGACGTTCGGTTCCTTTTGGGTCTATGTCGAAAATGAAATCCACATTCTCATTCTTCAGATGTTGAATAATCTGATCTCCGTAGATATCGTCACCTAATATGGAATACAATGTGTTTGGTGCGCCCAGTCTCGTCAGACACAATGCCTTGCCAGCTCCTGTAGAACCCGTTGCCTCATGAAAAGGAGCCTGATGAATTGTTTGAGGTATCGGTTCAGGAAAATCGGGCAGTGAAACGATATGGTCGAAAGTAGTACCTCCAATGATAAATGCGCGTTTCATTTTGTCGAATAGATTATTTTACTAAATATGGTTGAATTGCTTTTTGCCAGATAGCATATCCTTTCGCATTCATGTGCAGACTATATAGTAACGGGATTGTTGTGCCTTTAAGGGACCGAACAGGGCGAGCAGGATGAAAAGAGAAAATATTTTGAGTGAAGTTTGTTTCATGGGTTAACGTGCTTTTAAGATGAATGCGGTTAAAACAAAATTAGTATAATTTACAATGATATAATTGCAAATTATACTAATTTCTCTTTGCCGTTTCATATCTAAATGTTATCACATAATCTGCAAATTTATCAGAATTCGAAACCGATATCATTGAGATTTGAGATTATAGATATTGCAGGTTATTGTATAGTTTTACTGGATTACCGTAACGTTAGTGTTGCATTTTCTGCTTTTCAATTCCTGTTGCAATGATCGCATTAATATTTGTCTTTGCTCCTTTTAACAGATAAATAGTAGTTCCGCATTCTCTTGCGTAAGGGTTTTCAATTTTACCGATACGCGTGACGGAATTGAAAATAGGCTTTTCTTTTTGTCTCAGAGTGTCCCCATCGTAAATATCCTTAATGAGGATTACATTTCTGATAGACTTTGTGAGTGGAATCCAGTTGATATAATCAGCATTAAATGATACGGCATTAATATTTTTAAAAGTGGAGTAATAGTTGATGGCTCCTGCTTGTCCATAATTGTCGCAAAATATCAGCGTATTATCTTTATCCGGTATTTTACTATATACATCATCAACCTTACGGGCTAATTCTTTCCAGCCAAGCATATCGGCAAAATCTTGCGGCATATTATGGTTTTTCCCGTCTTCCCACCGCAAAAGACCGATCTTCTTGTATCGTTGTATATCCTTTTGAATCTGTTCAGGACTTTGAATGGGAAAGCTATACATGAAAAGCGGAATCGATAGAAGTATAATAAAGGCAATAGATATTGGCCTAAAATATTTTTTCCATCCGTTACTGAAAAGCGACTCCAGATAGACTGCGCCGAAAGCAATTAGAATGGGATATAAGCCAATGGCATAATAGCTTTTTGCCTTCAGGAGAATGAATAAAGTTATTGTGAAGATATAGTTCCAGAGAAAAAGTTGGTATTTTCTAAACGGCTTATAGCAAATGAAAGCAATAAAAGCCGCAATAATGATAAAGAATGAACCCATGAAATAGATCAACTGTTCCTTTACAAAGTCGAAGCGATTTACATTTACAAGCTGGGTATCGGCCAATTCTTTTAATTGATGTATTGTAGGAAAATGGTTTTGAACTTGCCATAACAGGTTGGGTAATACGATTAAAAGAGAAACTATTGCACTGAAATAAAGATGCTTATTTAAGAAAACTTTTCTGTGTCTGGTCAATAATAATGCCGGAAGTAAACCTAATAGCAGGAACATGATATTGTATTTACTTAAGAACCCGAAGGCTATTGCTATTCCGGCAGCATAGAGCCATTTTGAATTTTCCGAATTAATATATTTAACAATGATGTAATTTGTTAATGACCAAAAGAATATGTCGAGTGAATTCGGTTGGTATAATATATTTATTCTTAACAAAACCGAAAGCAGTAACGCGGTTGACGCCAGTATAAGCGCAAAAGTTTTTCCTTTTAGTTCTTCAATGGTTTTCCATACCACAACAATTGTCAAAGCGCCAAATAGGGCGGGGAAGAACTTAACCCAAAAGACTCCATTTCCAAGTAACTTGATAATAAACGAGATCCATGAAGTAACGGGTGGTACTGAAATATATCCCCATGCCAAGTGATTCGCCTGATCGAGATGAAGATATTCATCTCTCTGTAAATCATATGCCGGACTGATCAAAAGATATTGCAGTACGAATTTAGCGACTACAAAACCGGCTAGTATCAGATTATTTCTTTTTAATAAGATGCTTTTCATAAAGCTTCAGGTTCCTGTGTTTAGGCTTACAGTTTGTGGGCTGTTTAGTTTATTGCCCCGATTCTCTTTTACAAATATATTTAAAAACTGTTTAAATTTTATTTTCTGGTTCCGATAGGAACTGAATATTAGTAGAAAAGGCTCAATACATTCTAATATTGTCGCGTATGGGACAATTGCCAATGAAGAATTTCATTCTTTCTACCAATATATTTTCTTTACGGGAAATTTTAAACAGTTTTTTTAAGTCATTATGTTCTGTCTGGCATAATTCCGGTGGAGACGAGTAAAGATAGAAACTGTTTTATGATCTGATTTGCTGCTCACGTTCCTCTTAGGCTAAGCCGGTATTGATTTCTAACATCAATTCCTGGGTTTTATGTAAAGCTTTACATAATTTCTTATATATGATTAAAATTATCAATATAATAATCTTAATAGCCAATGCTTAAACAATTTAACAAATACGATAATAAAAAAATCTCCTTTGCCTATAGGTTGGAAAAGGAGATTTTAAAAAAAATATTCCGCAGAAAAAACATTTCCGTAATTAATTAATCTTCACTTCAACCAAAACCGGTAGATGATCCGAAGGATAGAAAAGGCCAAAAGAATCAGATAAAACGCCATGCCTTATAACTTCAATTTTTTCATTTACGAAGACAAAGTCAATCTTATTGGGTATCACTTTTACATCGAAACCACCACAGGTACCGTCAGGACCATAGGGCAAAGTCACTGATTTATCTTGTGCATCAGTTAATTCTTTCAAAATTAACTGAATTGGCAAAGTGTTTTTAACCAGATTAAAATCGCCGGTCAGAATTAATGGAAGATTTTCCTTATTGATCTCTTTAATAGATTTCAAGATAAGTTTAGCCGATTCGTCACGTGCCTTATTACCTCTATGGTCAAAATGAGTATCAAATACATAAAACACTTTCTTTGTAATCTTGTCTTTTAGCTTAATCCAAGTAACAGTTCTATTGCAAGCAGCATCCCAGCCCAGCCCCGGTATGTCAGGAGTTTCACTAAGCCAGAACATACCATCTTTTAATTTCTCGAATCTGCTTTTTTTAAAGAATACAGCCATGTGTTCACCTTTCCTTACACCATCATCACGACCAGCGCCAACATGATCAAAATCAGGGAAACTTGCTGTAAGGTCATCCATCTGTTCAGGAAGCGCCTCTTGAACGTTAAAAATATCAGCCTGATGAAATTTCAATAGCGAAGCCACTTTGTCTTTCCGAAGAGGCCATGCATTGACACCATCGGCAGGGGTATTCATTCTTATATTATAGGTTATAATATTAAAAGATGCATCCTTGATTCCCTGTCCATAAGATCTATTGATAAAAGGAAATGTCAGTAATAATCCAAGGATCAAAACAGAAAGTACTTTATTTATTTTCATTTTAGTTTTTTTTTAAATTTTAATAAAGTAGCAATCCTATTAATATAGTATTTAATAGGATTATCTTAAATTTTATTTCACGTCCAAGTCGAATGGCATTTTTACTTTACCAACCCTGATTTTGTTTAAGATTTGGATTTGCTAATACGTCAGCCTGAGGAATAGGATAATAATACATCTTATCAGTCCATTTCCTGGTTATATTATTCATCCAGATCAGTTCACCAAAAGTACCATTTTTTAGTTTTTGGGGATTTGGTTTTCCACTAACAAGATCAGAAACATCTACATATGTAACTCCTGAGACAGCCGGTGAGGGCTTAGTTCCCTGATAGAAAGCAACATCAAGTATTCCATCTTCATTCAGATCCATTGGAACTCCAAGTGCAGGGACATAAAAGCCATTCCATTCCTGATTCATGAGTTCTCCTCTTTTCCATCGCAAAATATCACTGAAACGTAATCCTTCAAGGCATAATTCAATACCTCTTTCTCTTCTGATCTCTAAAATGACAGGATCAGAAATGCCAGGGAAATAGTTAGCAATAAGATATGGATCAGCAACCGTAGGTTTAGTTGTTAATCCTCCGGTAATCCCGGCTCTTGCACGAAGTACACCTATTGTAGAAGCCCATTCTGCATCCGTAAGAGTGCCAAGCTCAGCTTTTGCTTCAGCATAATTTAATAGAACTTCAGCATAACGAAATTCTGCAATGGAATTAATATTTAAACTTCCTCCATCATAATACATATCATCCAGTGTCCATTTAATAGGCTGATAACCGGTAAAGGTGTACGAAAACAAAGGCGGTGCAGGTGTTTGTACCGCACCGTTTGTTCTCTTATAATCACCTAAACGAATAGTTTGTTTAAGTCTTAAATCTCTGTTTTTCACCTCATCCTTAAATAACATAGTTGGGTAGGAAGAGTTATTAGTAAATGGAGTGCCATCAAGATTCAGGTAGGTATTAATAAAAGTCCTCGTAAAACTTGCTTTGTCGCCATAAGTGCCACTGGTCCAATACCAATTTGCATCATTTAAAACATTTAAGCTAAGATCACATATTGAAGCAAGTATAACTTCGCTCGTAATTGGTTTTGGACTAGTGAATACTGCACGGTAAGATTTATCAGTTCCACTAGCATTATAAATAGAGAATCCACCTTCATCCATCACCTTTTTGGCAGCTACTGCTGCATTAGTAATCCAGGTTGAAGCAGTACTTTGAAGGCCCAATTCGGTATGGTATTTCCTGAAAGTTCCCTCAAATAGACATACCCTTGATTTAAAAGCATACGCTACATTTTTAGTAATTACACTTCGCGTAGCATCATTTGTTGTCTTGATATTTACACAGGCATAATCGATATCAGCTAAAACGGAGTCCATAACCAATTTACGTGGATCACGTGATCCGTATAACACAGAATCAGTCACCTTAAGTGGCTTTCCTACCCATGGAACATCACCAAATCTTTTCACTTTTTCATAATAAAAGTATGCTCTGAAAAATTTAGCAATTCCCAAATAGTTTTTTCTAACATCAAGGGGAACTTTAGGATCGTTGCAATTAGCAATAAAATAATTAATGTTTCTCAAATCGCTCCAATCCCATCCTGAACTTAAAATTGGAGTAAAAGCATCTGCCTGAATAAATGTAGAGACAGATTTCACTGCCAGATAATCTGACATCGCATCAAGGCTGGTAGATCGTCCAGGTAAGATCGAATAAAAGGAGTTTGTATATAAATCCAATCCTTGTTGACTGCCAAACACTGCAGCTTTTGAAGCAGTAGACACTGGCGATTGGTCTAACTTGCTACAACGTACAAATAGAAAGCTTAATAAAAGAAGCCACAAATATTGTTTTTTCATAACTATTTTTTTTTGATAAGGTTAGAATGTCACACTTAAACCAAAGGACAAGCTCTTCAACATAGGATAATTATATCCATCTCCCGACGTACCTGAAGTTAAGAATAGATCGGATGCTCCTGTGTTTTCAACATCCAATTGACGTGTAAGCTTATAAAGGGGAGAATATGACCAGAGGTTTTCACCTGAAAAATAAACTCTTAAATCATTAGCTCCAATTTTTGAAACAAGTTTCTTGGGCAGATTATAACCTACCTGAATATTCTTCATCATGATATAAGCAATATTCTGCAGATATTTTGTCTGAGGGACGCCAAGCTCTTTTGATGTACTATTTGATGCGGCACGCGACATTGTTCTGGGGAAGTATGCATTAACATTATCAGGTGTCCATATATTTCCAATCTGGAATGATGGGATATTATTGTAGGGTCTATTATACTGTCCCCAGAAAAGTGAAGCCTCTGTACTTGGATACCAATCCTGTTTTCCAACTCCCTGAAAGAATATTGAGAAGAAAAAGTTCTTCCAATCCGCACCGATGTTTATTCCAAAAGTATATCGTGGCGCACTGTTACCTATTATCTTTCTATCGCCCGGATTTGACACACTATTAGTACCCGTATTGATAAATCCATCACCATTCAGATCTTTAAATTTAATGTCACCGGGATACCACAAACCCGTTGGAGAGGCAGACATTTGCGGACTTTGCTTTGCATGATTGGCTACATCAGCGGCGTCAACAAAAAAGCCTTCGGTTGTATACCCCCATATTTCGCCAATGACCTGTCCTTCATAATAATCTGTAAGCAATTTATTCGGGTTATTATACTTCTTTATTACAGATCTGTTATCGGCAAGTGTAAACCTGAAATTGTAGTTAAGCGGGTTTGACTGAACATTAAATTTGTCTCTCCACGTCAACGACATTTCCCAGCCTTTTGTTTGCAAATTAGCATAGTTCCCCTTTGGCGCAGTAGCTCCAAAAATAGCAGGAGGCGTTAAACCAATGGTAAACATATCAGTTGTATTGCGAATATATGCATCACCAGCAAATCTTAATCTGTCAGAGAACATAGAAAAGTCCAGTCCTAGGTCGGTAGTCGTTGACTTCTCCCATGTAATACCATCAGGTAGTACAGTGGGTTGGCTTGTGTATTGGGGTTTTATTCCGTTAAGAATATTTCCTGATTGTGATATTGCGAACTTTTCCTGATAGGCATATGAACCAATATTTCCATTTCCTAACGAACCATAAGAAGCCCTGACTTTAACATCAGAAATCAACGAAGGTGACACATTCCAAAAAGACTCTTTAGAGATACGCCATCCACCTGATACAGAAGGGAAAAAGGCATACCGTTGATTAGATGGAAATTTTGAAGATCCATCATAACGCGCATTTACCTCTAGCAGATATCTGTCTTTAAAAGAATAGTTCAATCTCGAGAAACCTCCAAGTATTGCCCATTTCTCCCAACCACCACCTGTTGTAATTGACTGACCTAAAGCCAAATTAATATCAGAGGCATTCTCATAAATAATACCATTTCTTTGAGCTGCATATCGTTGGTATGTCGACTGCTCATTGTTGTAACCAACCATGAATTTTAAATAGTGCGCTTTAAGAAAGGTGTTTTCATATTCTGTATAGATGTTTGTAGCAAGATATTGTGTTTCGCGATTATCAAACGATAAATCATTGGTTGTTGTTCCCACATAGGCAATCACACCAGGTGCATTACTATATGGTACCTGAACACGTTTTTGTGTAGTATTATTTTGAGTATTTCTAAATGTGAAATCACCTTTTATTCTAAACTGGTTATCAAAAAAACTAGAGACAAAACCAGCTGTATTTTTGAACACCTTGTTTTTAGTATCTATACCGTTTTTTCCATACACAAAATCACCAACAGTATAAGCAGCGGCCATAGTCAAAGTACCATCGGGATTAAACATTGTCGCATTGGGGTGTCCTTCATCTGCTATGTTTCTCCAGATTCCACCACCTTCACCAACATTTATTGGATTGTGATAACTCATTTCCGAATAATCAGCATTATTCTCAATTCGTAGCCATGGGAATAGTTGAATTGAGCCCTTGGCACGAAAATTTTTCATCGCATAATCATCTGTATTATAACGAAACAATCCATCCTGATTTAAAATGCGAGCCGACACCAGATAAGTAGTTTTATCACCACTACCGGTTATAGAAAGATTATGTTCATACGAATTGGTGTTTTTCTTATATAATTCACCGTACCAGTCTGTACTACCATAATAAACATATTGTCCGGTAGCGGGATCAACCTCAACCGTATTATACTTGGTCCCCGATTCTGCCCTTTTTTTAAATTCGTCAAGATAAGCCTGAGAGAATTTTAATGTTTTATTCACGTTCTGAGGGAAAGAACCATCTCCATTTACGAAAGCTTCAGAAAACATCTTTGCCCAAGTGTAACCATCGGTAAGAAAACTTGGAGAGGCTACCTGACTTTTACTGGAGAAGTTTGCTGAATAAGTCACACTCGTTTTTCCCTTTTCAGGATTTTTGGTAGTAATCAGCACAACACCAAATGCCCCTCTTGCTCCGTATATAGAAGCAGAAGCTGCATCTTTAAGTACAGTGAGACCTGAAATATCATTCGGATTTAACATACTTGGATCGCCTTCAACGCCATCAATAAGAATCAAAGCACTTCCACCCTGTCCAATTGAAGTAGTTCCACGAATATTATAACTTGGTGCCTGAGTAGGCTTTCCATCCATCAATTTAATATTTAGGTTAGGTATGACTCCTTGAAGTCCTTGTGTAAGATTTGGTACCGACCTATTCTTAACCACTTCATTTGATACCTGATCAACAGCAGCAGTAAGATTTAACTTCTTTTGAGTGCCATAACCTACTACTACTACTTCATCCAGACTCTTAACATCACGAATTAACTTAATTTCAATACTAGATTGATCTTTAAGTGAAATTTTCACGGTATTATAGCCTAGATAACTCACCTTAAGTACTGCATTCTGGCCTGAAATATTCAATGAAAATCTTCCATTTATATCTGTCACGGTGCCCAGATTTGCCCCTTCAACCTGAATACTTACCCCGATGAGGGTTTCGCCACTTTCAGCATCAACAACAGTCCCGGTTACTCTTTTCTGTTGAAGAGCCGACTTTTGAGTAATATTAATTGGATATTCTAGTCTGAGTCTTGGAAGACTATTTTTCGAAAATCCTTCTGCTTTGATGGGTACAAAACTAATAAACAACAAAAAGGTCATTAATTTTATACCTAAAAAGTTTATTTTACGGTCATATCGAAGATGATCATTTCTGTTAAGTGAAGAGTTTTCCATACAATTACGAAGTTGAATTAGTAGAATATTATTCAAGTGATTCTCAACTAATAAATTAATGGTTTTCATTATCATTAATAATGATTTATACTTATATTTCATACATGTAATTTTAAATGTATTTTTTTTTTCAATAGATTGAAAATATATTACAAATTTTATTTTCAATGGTTTACACAATAGCAATGTGTGTGTTAACATAATTCTCACATGAACCAAGTATTATCATAGGCTTTACATTTATTTACAAATAAGTATAAGTAGTGAACTTTAAAGGTCATTGCAAAAGTAAACCTCACAAACCCGTTAATGATTAAGTGAATATTACTTAATCATTAACTAAGGTTATTTTTTTATGGGGCAAATAAATCCACTTTTTCTAGTACTAAATTGATATCTATAATTCGTTGGAGCGTTTATACAAAAAAACTTAAACCCATGAAGAAAACAGCTATAACTTTAAAAAAAATAACATATACACTCCAACTTCTCATAAATTTCGGTGTTAATAAATTAATGTCGTAAGGGGAAAAGTCTTATAGCCCAATAAAACCGCCAGCTGAGGTTCAGTTTAAAAAAAATAAAATGATTATCTTTAGGGGCTGTTATTAAGTAATATTATTTAGTAAAAATAGCACACAAAGGGTTCTCGGAGTGGACTCAAACATTGAGTACTCAAAAATAATGACGAAATAATTTATAAATTTATACGTTAAATATTATGAAATCATTAAACTTTCTAATCTTCTTCCTCTTATTAAGTCTCTGTTCATCTGCACAACTCAAATACATTGCCCATCGTGGAGCCTCTTATTATGCTCCTGAAAATTCGCTTTCAGCCTTTAAGTTGGCATGGGAGCTTAATTGTGACGGTGCGGAGTGTGATATCTGGATGACCAGCGATAAGCAGATTGCGATTTATCACGATAATAACACTAAGCGGCTGACTAACCAGCAGCTTGAAATTGCCAAGACCAGTTATTCTGAATTGAAAAAGTTGGAATTAAAACTCAGTCCTACCAATTCTCCATATTTTGCAAATGAAAGGATCCCTCTGTTGAAGGATGTGCTGAAGACTATCCCTGAAAACCAATTGTTTGTGATCGAAATAAAAAGTGGGAATGATATATTTCCTGAACTTAGAAAAGTCATCAAGCAATATTGGAAGACAGGCAGAATCACGTTTATTGCGTTCGATTTTGAAACTATCAGTCTGGCTAAATCTTATTTTCCGAACGTCCCTTGCTATTATTTGTCTTCGTCCAAAGAGGATGTCTTAAAGAGAATTCCTGACATTACCCAAAATAAACTCGATGGGGTTGACCTTAATTCAAAGATCATTGATCAGGAACTTATAGATAAACTACACGCAGCCAATTTCGGGATTTGGTGTTGGACGGTTGATACGATAGATGAGGCGGTACGAATGAAAAATCTTGGTGTGAATACAATCACAACCAACAGGCCTACCTGGTTAAGAGAACAAATGGTGGTCATAAAATAACAATAAAAGAAAAGGCGCTGAACGAACAGGTTCCGGCGCCTTTTCTTTTATTGTTATAGTTATAAATCTAGCTTTCTGTATGGCTACCGAAAATTATTTTAACGCATTTTTATAAAATTCAGAAACAGCATCCCAGTTTACCACATTCCAAAAGGCGGTGACATAATCAGCACGTTTGTTTTGGTATTTCAGGTAATAAGCGTGTTCCCATACGTCAAGGGCAAGAATGGGAATTCCTTTTATTTCAGCACTACTCATTAATGGATTGTCTTGATTTGCTGTTGAAGTTATGGCTAAACTCTTGTCTTCTTTAACGATCAGCCAAGCCCAGCCGCTTCCAAAACGCCCTTTTGCTGCATCATCAAAAGCTTTCTTAAAGTTGTCAAAATTTCCAAACGATTTATTGATTGCTTCGGCAACTTCACCTGTCGGTAGTCCTCCACTGTTTGGTCCCATCACTTCCCAAAAAAGATCATGGTTATAGAATCCACCGGCATTATTTTTAACAGCGATAGGGGCATCATCAATATTTGCAAAGATCTCTGATACTGTTTTATCGGCAAAAGGAGTTCCTGATACTGCCTTAAGAAAATTGTCGTAGTAGGTTTTGAAATGTTTTGAGTAGTGGATACTCATGGTGAGGGAGTCGATGGATGGTTCCAATGCATTGTATGCATATGGTAGAGGTGGAAACTGCGATTTTCCGGAAGGGGTTTGTAAAATACTTAGACTGTTTTGCGCCTGGATTGCAAATCCGGCAATAATGAATGCAATTGTTAAGATGATGTTGCGTTTCATGAGTGGTTTAATTAAAAATGGGGTAGCCTTTATGAAGGTTGCCCCATTTTATCGTTAAAAGAGTTAACGTGTTGCTTTCTCGAAACGCTCGGTAACTGCACTCCAGTTAATTACATTCCAAAAAGCACTTATATATTCGGGACGGCGGTTCTGATATTTCAGATAGTAAGCATGTTCCCAAACATCGAGTGCTAATATAGGGAAACCTTTTACTTCAGCAACATCCATTAAAGGATTGTCCTGATTAGCAGTAGAAGTAACGGCTAGCGAACCGTCTTCTTTTACAATCAACCATGCCCAACCACTGCCAAAGCGATTTGCAGCGGCTTCGTTAAATACTGTTTTAAATTGTTCAAATGAACCAAACGACTTGGTGATGGCAGCAGCTAATTCGCCTTGTGGCACGCCTCCTCCGTTTGGTCCCATTACTTTCCAGAACAATTTGTGGTTAAAAAAGCCTCCTCCGTTGTTGCGGACAGCAGGAGGTAGGGTACTTACCATGCTGAAAATGTGTTTCATGCAAAGACTTTCGAGTTCTGTACCTTGAATAGCAGCATAAAATTTATCAAAATAAGCACGATGATGCTTGGTATGATGGATTTCCATGGTCTGAGCATCGATATATGGCTCTAAAGCATCGTAAGCATAAGGTAAAGCGGGAAATTCCCAAGATGTTCTTTCACACTGACTCATAATATTCGTTTTATTTTTAGTTACATGTTAGAATTAATCTAAATAACGAATCAGGATAGAGATTGTTTAAAAGAAAAATATTTATTTTAGAAAAAGTTGTTATCCACTGATTATCTACCATAAAAAGAAAGATCCACAAAAGCACGAAATAATCCGATCAAAGCATAAATCTTTAGTTTTGTCCGAATAGAAAAGCGAATATAAGGAAGATACGAGTCTGATATGTCTGATCCATAAGGGCATATTAAAAGGAATTTAACTTATGTCAAATGTTTTTTAACACACTTTCGTGTTTATCTCTTGTGCTTTTTATTCTTCGGTATTATTTAAATATTGGTTACAAGACATGCTGCTCATTGATTTAAAGAAATCACATCCACAATTTTTAAAAACAGGACTAAATGAATTGAGAGGGTGACTATTACAATCTATTGCAGTGTATTTGGTGGCGCTGTTTGATTGTAATTTTCAAAGAGGGGTAATGCGAGAGAAGAAAAATCTATTTTAGAATTTTGCAATCAACCGTAAGTTAAGCTGACGGGGAGTTAAGTAGTTCGGTACAGCATATTTGCGATTGCTTACATCACTAACCCAGAGATAGGAAACGGTATTGCTTATCTGGAAGAGGTTGAATATCTCGGCCGAAACCCATAGTGATTTAATAAACCGTAATTTGTTTTGAGGTTTATACTTTGCTTCTTCGCCGATAATCTGTTTGGAAAATCCGATATCCACTCTACGGTAAGGAGGTATACGCATGGTTTGTAAATATTTGGGAGAGCCTGCAGGTCCAAAGGGTAGCCGACTTCCGTACAAAAGGTTCAGGTGGACTTTATAAGTCGGATTTCCGGGTAGATAATCCTGAAAGAAAAGACTGAATGTCACTCGTTGATCGGTTGGTCTTGGAATATAGCCGGGATATATCTTCACACTGTCGACAGCTACCGCATCTGTTGTATAGCCGGTAATAATAGTTTCTCCCTTTTTGTTCAGATAGCGATAATAATAGTCGCCAACGATATCCTCCTCGGTCTTCATGAAGGAGAGGCTGGCCCATGACTCCAGTCCCGATACAAATTCACCATTGATTTTAAAATCAATACCTGTGGCATAGCCTTTCGCCTTCTCTCCGCTTAGATAACGGATTCTGACGTTGTCAATCTCATAAGGAATAAGATTGTCCAGGAATTTATAATAAGCCTCTGCGGTAAGCTTAAACGGACGATTCCAGGCTTTGAAGATCCAATCGGTACCTGTTAACAGATGGATGGATTGTTGAGCCGGTGTGTTGAGATGAAGATTTCCATCAAGATCACGCAATTCTCTATAAAAGGGTGGTTGCTGATATAAACCGCTTGCAAACCGGAAGGTGATATCATTTTTCCAATCAGGTTTATAACCCAGAATGATACGCGGACTAAAGAGCCATTCATGATTGATCTCCCAGTAAGAACTTCGGAGACCCGTGTTTAGCCATATCTTTACACTGTCGGACCGAAGATAAACAGTGTTTTGTACAAATCCGTTATAACGCCATGAGATAAGTTCGTGTTCTGTCTTTACAGCCGACGATAGCCTAAAATCACTGTTTTGTGAAATATCACCGGGCGTTTGTGGAGGGTAGGGGAGTGAGTAACCTACCGAATCGATCATGGTCCACTCATTAAGCCGATCGTTGATCGTTTCATGTTGTGCTTTTACACCCCATTGGAATTGATTGTTGCGATGGGTTATAGCACCCCGTTGTTCAATGTTGAACACATCGGCAGTCAGATGATTTCTGGAATGGGTGAGATAACTTCCCACGCCTTTGGTTTCTACTACATCTCCAAAGTTGGGTTTGCTCAGGTCGGTCTCAAGCAGTCCGATCCAGTATTGACCTAAAATGTCGAATGATTCACGTTCATAAGAGCGGAAGTATGAACCTGTCAGTTTAAGGTTGAGCGTTGGTGAAGGACGCCAGTTGAAGCTGAGCGCAGCAGTGCCGTTATCGAAGCGGTCGGCCTCTTCTCCTTCAAAATAGACTTTTAGCCGGAGGGCTTCATTTAATGTTCCGAATGAGGTTTCTCTATCCTCAGGAACTAACCGATAGAGGTTCTTTGCATAGTTTCCAAGCAATGAAACTTCAAGTTTGGGCGTGACGACATAAGTGAGCAATCCCTGGAAGTCGGTAAAAGAGGGACGGTATTCTCCTTTGGTCTCCATGCTGTTTAATAAATATTGATTTGATTTTTGCCGTAATCCGGTAATCCAGGTAAACCGTTTATTTTTGCTGGCTCCTTCCAGATGGATGGAGCCGCCCAGTAGACTCAACATGACTGTTCCCGCAAACTCTGTGGGCTTACGATAGTGAATATCCAATACCGACGACATTTTATCGCCGTACTTTGCTTCAAATCCACCGGCGGAGAAGCCAATGGATGAAACAAGATCGCTGTTTAGAAAACTAAGTCCCTCTTGTTGTCCCGAACGGATTAAAAAGGGTCTGAATATTTCGATATCATTAACATAAACAAGGTTCTCGTCATAATTGCCTCCACGCACATTATACTGAGAACTCAATTCGTTATTAGAGGATACACCGGGTTGTGATTTGATCAGAGCTTCAACACTTCCTCCTGCTGTTGGAATGACAGCAGCCGACTTTGGGTCTATACGTGTAAAGTTAAATGATTTATCATTAAACCGTTCATTGATGATTACGGTTTGTAGTTGGTTTGCCTGAATGGGGAGCTTGATATCGAGCCTTATCTTTTGATCATCGATCGGATTGATTTGTCTGATTTGACGGGTATAGCCTAAGAGAGAAAATGTAATAGGCATCTGTTTCCCGGTTGGAACGGCAATTTCATAACTCCCGTCTTCCTTACTGATAGCCCCATTCTCTTTTACCTGAATCGAAACCATATACAGCGGCCTGTTTTGTTCGTCGGTAATCTTTCCATAAACAATTGCCCGATTCTTATTTTGGGCAAAAGAATCAATATTGACGGACAATAGAATGACAAGGAATAGTAAAAGTGAATACCGCATAGGGCTTAAGCTGCTTCGAAGGTTAGAATATTTGTCGAAGCTAAATTAGCAAAAAAAAGGTCGTCTATGAAATTCCATAGACGACCTTTAAATTTTGTTATATCCGACTACTATAAGTATCCTTTTAATCTGGCTTCTTTTAAACAAGCATAGATGCCATTCTTATTGATAGTCCTTAAACCAGATGTTGAAACTTTGAGTTCAATCCATGCATTTTCTTCCGGTACGAAGAACTTCTTGGTTTGCAAGTTAGGGTAGAACTTCCTTCTGGTTTTGATATGTGAGTGCGAAACATTGTTTCCCACCATTAATTTCTTTCCTGTGATCTGGCAAATTCGTGACATCGTTGTAATATTTTTTTCTAAATCCGACTCATTCTCAATTGGGAGTGCAAAAATCGGAATAATTTTTTTAGAATCCAACCATTTTTAAAACTTTTTACTGATTTCTTTTCTCAGTAAACTTAAAACATTCATTGCCGTCATATTAATGGTACGTTGACGATTGTTTCCGAGTGTTAATAATTTGGTTTTAGTTCCCGATGCCGAGGCCAACGCAATCCAAACCGTTCCAACAGGCTTTTCGGGAGTTCCTCCATCGGGTCCGGCAATACCTGAAGTGGCCAAAGCGTAATCTGTCCCCATGATTTTACGAACACCCTCGGCCATAGCTGTTACCACCTGCTCACTAACGGCGCCATAGGTCTCCAGATCGATTTCTTTTACGCCGAGAAGAGCGGTTTTAACACTGTTGGCATAAGAGATTATCGAACCTTTGTAATATTCGGAGCTACCCGGAACGGATGTGATGAGGTGTGCAAGATAACCACCCGTACAACTTTCGGCAGTTGACAGCGTGGCATTTTGTTTTTTTAATAGTTGTCCCACGATACTTTCCATCTTGTCGTCATTATATCCATAAATGAGATCTCCTATTAATGGCTGGAGTTTTTCGGCTTCCTTTTCAACCAGTGATTTGATACGTTCATAGTTTGTATCAATTCCGGTAAGTCTTAAACGAACCATGCCGGGTTGCGGGAGGTAGGCCAATTTAATGGAATCGGGCAGTGCCTTTTCCCAATCGGAAATAATATCTGCCACCATAGATTCGCCCATTCCCTGTGTTAAAACGGTTTTATGGTAGATAGCCTGAGAGGTAAATCGTTTTTCTAGTCGGGCTAGTACATAATTGCTCATGATTCCTTTCATCTCGAAAGGTACTCCCGGCATGGAAACATAGATTATCCCCTCTTTTTCAAACCACATTCCGGGGGCGGTGCCATTATGGTTGGGCATTACCTCACAACATTCGGGAACTTCAGCTTGCTTACGGTTTACATCGGTTATCACAAAGCCTCTTGGTTTAAAGACGCGTTCAATTTCATGAAAAACCTCCTGATCGAAAACCAGTTTACTATTAAAATATTCGCAAAGTGTAGGTTTGGTGATGTCGTCACTGGTGGGCCCCAGTCCTCCTGTAATCAAAACCACATCGGCTCTGGTTGCAGCCAACTCAAGCGCTTTTAAGATATCATTGTGATCGTCGGCAACACTGGTGATTTGTTTTACGCCAAGCCCTATCAGGTTAAGCTGTTCGCCCATCCATGCAGAGTTAGTGTCGACAATCTGGCCGATAAGTATTTCGTCTCCAATAGTGATAATTTCAACTTGTTTCATTATGTTTTTTCTATTAACTGAAAAGGTTATCATAGTGATAAACCTTCACTAAAAAGGAAAGTTCATAAAAAGGTAACTTAACTTCAATTGTTTAAATGAACGCACAAAGTTACTTTTATAAAAACTGTTGAGCAATGAAAAATATTGCTTCTTTCGGGATTTGAAAAAACATATGCCAAAAGCGGAATTGAAGTAGTACAGAAGGTTGTTTATTCAGCTCGTAACGGAACCAACAAATATTATTATAGTTGTTCCCATGAATTAATTTATACGCTGTAAATAAAAATATAGTTACAGTAATTAACATTTATTTATTAAGTATCTGGTTATTATTTAAATAGACTGTTGATGAATTGATGATGTTTTTTTCCTTTTTCTTTTCATTCTTGCTTATTTTTATAATTCAAAGTGGGTGGAGACATGTTTAAGAAAAAAGAAGCAGAAAAGCTTAAGGCGCTTTTTCAGTTGATCGATGAGCCTGACGGGGGGACCTATGAAAGTATTTGTCAATCTATTGCTTCTTATGGTATTGAAGTAAATCCACTACTTCAGAATCTTTTAGAGAATACTTTTGATCCGGAAATCCGTGAAAGAATAGCACGACTTATTCATCGGATTCATATGGATTCGCTTTATTCTGATTTATATCATTGGACAACACTTGAGTCGAAAAATTTTCTCAAGGGGTATCTCCTTTTAACAAAGTATATATACCCGGATCTGGATGTTGAAAAAATATTGAATCAGTTAGATGGACTAGAAAGAGATATATGGTTGGAATTGAATGCTAATTTAACGGCACTTGAAGAGATTAAGGTGATCAATAAAATTCTCTTTGAAGCACATGATTTTACTCCCACAACACGAATTCCGCCTTTTCCTGAAAAGCTTGCATTAAATAATTTGTTGGATTCGCAGAAAGGACATCCGACAGCATTGTCTGCTTTTTATGCCGGTCTTGCGCAACGACTTGGTTTGCCATTATATATGGCTAATATTCCGGACATTTTGGTTCTGGCGTATGTAGAAAACTCCGATGAAAAGAAATTAATAAAAGATCGCCCCGTTCTCTTTTATATAAATCCGGCATCGCGGGGTTCTATTTTTACACGCAATGAGGTTGGATATTACCTCAGGGAAAATTGTATTGAGGATAAAGCTGAATATTATCAGCCGTGTGATAATATCGATCTCTTAAAATGGGTGGGTCAAGAGATTGTGGAATCTTATGACGGTGTTACAGATGTTGGAAAAGGCGAAGAGCTTCTTAAGCTTCTGAATGTATTATGTTAACGTTTTGAGATAAATGATATTTTTATAAAGGCCACCGTTGAAACGTCAACGGTGGCCTTTATCTTATCTGTAATAAGCAGCTAAAAATGATTCGATGTTCTTTTGAACACGCGATAATACATTTGAGGTGTCGGCCTTAACAAAAGGTTCTCCGGCAATTTGCTCATACAACTCAATGTAACGATCGGAAACAGAATTAACATACTCTTCAGTCATCAACGGTACTTTTTGTCCCTCTTTTCCCTGGAAGCCGTTATCCATTAACCATTCGCGAACAAACTCTTTCGAGAGTTGTTTTTGCGACTCACCTTTAGCTTGGCGTGCTTCGTATCCTTCCTTGTAGAAATAGCGTGAAGAGTCAGGTGTGTGAATTTCATCAATCAGATAGATTTCATCATCCGCCATTCCGAATTCATATTTCGTATCTACCAGAATTAATCCCATTTTGGCAGCAATTTCTGTTCCACGTTCAAAAAGCTTATTCGTGTACTCTTCAAGTTTCGTGTAATCTTCTTCCGAAATCAGTCCGAGTTTAAGAATGTCTTCGCGCGAAATGTCTTCATCATGACCCACTGCAGCTTTTGTAGTCGGAGTGATCATAGGAGCAGGGAGCTTGTCGTTCTCTTTAAGTCCTTCGGGCATAGCCACACCGCAAAGAGAGCGTTTCCCCTCTTTATATTCGCGCCAGGCATGACCTGAAAGATAACCCCGAATCACCATCTCTACCTTAAAAGGTTCGCATAGGCGACCAATGGTTACCATAGGATCCGGGACTGCTATTTTCCAATTGGGGACGATATCTTCTGTGCTATCCAGAAACTTTGCGGCTATTTGGTTAAGCACCTGTCCTTTATATGGAATTCCTTCGGGGAGGATAACATCAAAGGCAGAGATACGATCACTCGCAACCATTACCAGGAGCTCGTCTTTAATATTATATACGTCTCTAACCTTCCCCTTGTAAACACTTTTCTGATCCTTAAATTGGAAATCAGTTTTTACGATGGCATTTTTCATACACGAAAATATTTTATATTAAAAAAACAAAGCATTGACATAATTAATAAATAATGAACAAATCCGATGTAAAATTATAAAATTACTCTGAATTAATTACGAAAATGATTAATTCAGCAAAAGCATTTATCCTGTGAGTGCTTTTGATTGAATGAATAACAGGATTTTTAAATTATTGTAATAGTCAGAATAGGATTCTTTCAGATTATAGAAGAATATGATTATCACTTAATTCGTACAGAAATAAATATTTTGGGTTCTAAAACACACAATAACCGTATATAACTTATATTGATGTTTTTAACTTAAAATATATTTAATGAAAATCGTAGGTATACCTACGACTGAAATATTTTGATTATCACCGATTCTTTGATTAAGGGGTAATATTTTTGGAAATTAGTACGTTTATTCGGAATCTGTTTCTTCATTATTTAAAGGATTTTTAGATTCAGGTTGTTTGAATAAACTTGAAGCCACCTTGCTTATGCCCATACCACCAATTATACCTGTTAGAAAAGTAAGCCAAGGTATGAAATAGGTTTCTTTAAAAAATAGTATGAGTACTGTCAATGAGGGAATAATAATTAATAAGCCACCAATTAAAATTGTTTTTATGGTTTTCTGATTTATTATAGATGCATTAATCCTTTTTATCTCAATTTCTTTTATTGCCTCAATTCTTTTTGTATGAAATGCGAATGCATTTTTTTCGTTTTCTGATACAGATTCAAGTAATTTATCTATCTGTCCTTTATCAAATTTTGAAATATCCAGACTATTTCGACTACCTTTTTGCATAGCCATAATCTCTAATTCTTGCATTACTTCTTGCATCTTTTTATTAGGAGATTGTGGTTCTAAAATCTGCGGTGTTTCAACGTTGTGTCCCACAATATCCCCATTTTCGGAGTTATTGCTCATGACTTATTAAATGGTGTTTATTGTTATAATAATAAAATTTTGTGACATTATCTCTGCCTTCTTCGCTTAAGGGTTTATTCAAGGCATAGGTTATAGATTTGTCGAGAAAATTGGATATTTTAATTAATTTATTTTCAATGAAATATGTTGCTAACTGTTGTCTGTATGTTGAATATATTTCTTCCTTTAAGCTTTCTAATTCTTTTTCCGTTAATTTTTTCTGAGCAGCATATTCGGTGAAAGCTTCCATAAAAAGTCGGTATGCTTCATCCAATGCTTCTGTTTTTTCGTTGATGAAGGACACTGGATTGTGTTTGTATCTTGATTTTTTTTGGGTTTCCATAATTGGTTAACAACAAATAAGTAGAGAAAGTTTGTTAATTTACAAAAATTATTTAATTGCATGTAATAAAAAATATTAATAACAACTTCTTTTTCTTGGACAAATATAATACCACTTTTGATAGATTCTACAAAAAGTAAAAAAACAGTTTTTTCTTGTTAAACCTTAAATCAGCTAATAAATTAATAATGTATTGATTTATTAATGTTTGTCCGTAAGAAAATGGCAGGTTAAGATTGGATCAGTTACCGATTCCTTTACGGATTTAAAAATTTATTTTTTTCAAAGTTATTAATCTCAGCATCCCGATCGTAGGCATTAATGATTAAGGCAACCAGTCGATGACGAACCACATCGGATGCATCAAGCTGAATAAAGGCAATGCCCTTAATGTTTTGTAAGATGTGGCTTGAGTGAACAAGTCCCGATTTTTGGTTTCGCGGCAAGTCAATCTGCGTAACATCTCCTGTTACCATAAACTTTGATGTTTTTCCCATACGGGTCAGAAACATTTTAAGCTGATTAGCAGTAGTGTTTTGCGCTTCATCGAGAATGACAAAGGCATGATCGAGTGTTCGTCCACGCATAAAGGCCAGTGGGGCAATCTCAATAGTGCCGTCTTCCAGATAGGTGAGTAGTTTTTGTGGAGGTAGCATGTCGCGAAGCGCATCATACAAAGGTTGAAGATAAGGGTCGAGCTTATCCTTCAGATCGCCGGGGAGAAATCCCAAGTTTTCACCGGCTTCAACAGCCGGACGGGTTAAGACGATACGACGGACCTCTTTGTTCTTCAATGCTTTTACAGCCAGAGCCACAGCAGTGTACGTTTTGCCGGTTCCTGCCGGACCAATTGCAAAGACAATGTCGTTTTCCTTAATGGCATCCACTATCTTTTGTTGGTTTGCGGTTTTGGCCCTAATCATCATTCCGCTACGACCATGAACCAGCACGTCATTTTCAATCATTAGAGCAGGCGGTTCTTCATCTTCAGATTGCATGATCTGATGAATATCGTCGGACGATATTTTCCCGAAGTGATCAAATTGGGCAAGGAGTAGATGAAATCGTTTTTCGAAGGTTTCAACCAAAGTCTCTTCACCCGATACTTTTAGCATCTCGCCACGGGCAACGATCTTTAATTGGGGAAAACAATCTTTAATTTCATTTAGATGACAGTCGTTGATGCCAAAGAGCTCAATGACACTGTAGGTTTCAAGGTTGATAATCTTTTCAAACATTCAGTTCTGGTAATTAGAGAATTAGTTTTGGATACACAAACGTCGCCAAATACTCCCGTAATACAAATTTAGAAATCATACAACCATTCTTTTTGGGAAATGTTTGAATGAAATTCTTTACTTTTGGTTCCGCAAAGTTAGCTTAAAAACACATAAATTTATAGTCACAAAAAGTTGAAATTATAATATGTCTATCATCACACTTACAAGCGATTGGGGATATCGTGATTCTTATCTGGGAGCGGTAAAGGGTGCTATTCTTAAACAGATCCCCGGCGCTGTTATTGTTGATGTTACACATGAAGTTCCAAAATATAATTTTAGACAGGCTGCTTTCATCATTCGTAATTTTTATAATGATTTTCCTGAAGGAACGATACATCTTATCGGTGTAATGAGCGAGGAGAGTGAAGATTATCCTCATGTAGTGGTTCGTCACAAGGGGCAATATTTTATCGGAGCCGATACGGGTATATTTGCGCTTATCTTTGATGAGGCCCCCGATGAGATCATCCTTTTAGATATTCATCTTGACACAAACTATCTTACCTTTTCGACCCGCGATCGGTTTGTAAAAGCTGCCGCCCATATTGCTGCCGGCAAACCTTTGAGTGAACTAGGCTATCCCCGTGAAGCGCTTACCCAAAGAATGTCGCTGCAGCCTACCGTTGAGGGTAATAGTATTAGGGGAAATGTTATTTATGTCGATTCGTACGGTGATGCCATCAGTAACATCAGTGAATCTCTCTTTAGAGAGATCGGTCAAAAACGTAAGTTCTCATTAAGCTTTAGAGGTCATCGTCCGGAGCTTATTAAAGAATCTCGTTCATACGGCGATGTGCCCGAGGGCGAGATTGTGGTGCTATTTGGTACGCACGGATTTCTTGAAGTTGCTGTAAATTTGGGAAAGGCGAAAGACTTGTTGGGACTGGATATTGACGCTATTGTTGTTATTACTTTTAACAATTAATCTCTAAATATTAGAAACTGTATCCGTCGGATGAATTCTCTTTTATTTTTTTCTATTATCTCAAATCTGTATTTACCTGAAAACAATACGAATAGTTGACTTTATTTAGGACATGTCAAGGGGGTAAGCCTAATCTAAGCCTAATGCAAGCCTAAAGTAATTCTAACTTCCTTCTATCAGGTATTAGGAGTAGATTAGGATATGTTTAAGCTGATATAATGGCGGTTTTAATGATAGACGGGCGTCACACTGTAATTATATCATGATTTTCTAATGTGTTTTTAAGCCTTCAAATCACTACTTTTGTGGTTGTCGAAAACCATGATTATGTTTGCTCTTTTCAAAAAAGAATTTAGTTCATTTCTAAATACACTCATTGGCGCTATTGTTTTGGGAGGCTTCGTTTTAGTGAATGGACTTTTTCTTTGGGTCTTTTCAGCCGGATATAATATTCTTGATAACGGCTATGCCTCTATCGACGGCTTATTTTCTATCGCTCCCATTACCTTTCTCTTTCTGATACCGGCTATCACGATGCGCCTGTTTGCCGAAGAGAAAAAAAGCGGTACGCTGGAACTGCTGCTGACCAAGCCACTGACCGAACTCCAAGTAGTATTGGGGAAATATTTTGCAGCCTTAGCATTGGTCTTTGTGGCACTACTTCCAACGCTGATCTGGGTGGTCTCTGTTTACTTGTTAGGATTTCCGAAAGGAAATATCGATCTGGGTGGCACCTGGGGATCATATATAGGACTCCTTTTTATCGGAGGAGCCTTTGCCGCTATTGGCGTTTGGGCTTCGACCGTTACGGATAATCAGGCAGCCGCTTTTCTGATTGCGGTTTTGCTTTGTGCTTTCTTCTATCTCGGCTTCGAATTCATTGCCCCTTTCTTTGGAACGGCTGAATTGTTTGTGCAACAACTGGGTGCAAATGCGCATTATCTCTCTTTAAGCAGAGGGGTGATTGATAGTAGGGATGTGTTATTCTTTCTAAGCGTCATCGTACTTTTTATTGCTCTTTCGCGACTATCTCTGCAACGTAGAAAATGGTAATCTCTTCATTCATAAAATTAATCATGCTTTTTAGCATTCAAATTCGGATATTTTAAAGATTATTATCGATGGTTTCTGGTAGAAAAAAAAAGAATCTATATACACTGGTTATTGTCTTGCTTGCTATTATAGCAATCAACCTTATCGTTGCGCCTCTTTTTTTTAGAATTGATTTGACGGCTGAGAAACGACATACGCTATCGCCTGCAACAAAAGCGCTTATTGCCGGTATAGATGCGCCCATGCAGGTGACGGTTTATTTAAAAGGAGACTTCCCTCCCGGATTTATCAGACTGAGTAAAGCTACACGCGAATTTCTGGATGTGCTGTGCGCATATAATCATAATATCAGTTATGAATTTGTAAATCCTAATGCGCTTTCGGATGCAGCTCAACGTGATACGCTCATTGCGCAACTCATCAAAAAGGGACTCACACCAACCTCGTTGAATGTGAATAAGGATGGAAAAACAGAACAACAACTCATCTTCCCGTCCGCATTGATCACCTATAAAGACAGAGTGATAACGGTCGATTTGCTAAAGTCGCAAATTGGTGTTCCTCCCGAGGAGGTGTTGAATAATTCGGTTCAGGCGCTTGAGTTTAATCTGGCAGTGGCTTTCAGAAAGCTGACCATGGATAAGCGGTCGGCAGTAGCTTTTCTCTCCGGCCATCGTGAAGCCGATTTGATACGGATAGCTGATGCGGCTCATTCCTTACGTGATTTTTATGCAGTGTATAAGGTGAAGCTTGACGGCAATCCGCAGTCACTGTTTTTCATGAAAAACGATCCGAAAAGCGGACAGCTGAAGATCGAACCCCGGTTCAGAGCATTGATTATTGCTAAGCCCGATTCGTTATTTAGTGAGGCAGACAAGTTTTTGATCGATCAATATGTGATGTATGGCGGAAAAGTGTTGTGGTATGTTGACCCCGTATCGGCATCAATGGACAGCATCAGGAGTAAGGGGCGGACTATTGCTTTTCCCCGCGATCTTAATCTTGAAGATCAGCTGTTTCGTTATGGCGTTCGGTTAAATAATAACCTTGTTATGGATATGAATGCTGCCGTCATTCCGGTAGTCACCGGACAGATGGGCGGACAACCACAGCAGAGTTTGTTACCTTGGTATTTTTATCCTGTATTAACTCCGCAGCAAGATCATCCCATTGTTAAAAATCTGAATTCGATAAAGACGGAGTTTGTGAGCAGTATGGATACGGTAAAATCCGTGGGTGTTCAGAAAACGGTGCTATTGACAACTTCTAAATATTCCAGGATAGCTAATGTCCCGGCGGTTATTTCTTTGGATATATTGCGCGAACAACCCGATCCCGCTCTTTTTAATAAACCGCCGCAAGCTGTCGCTGTTTTACTGGAAGGACAATTTACCTCTTTGTATCGACACCGGATCCCGCCTGTGCTTAAGAACGGATCGCCCTTTGATCCATTAAATACTAGTCGTATAACAGGGATGCTTGTCGTTTCGGATGGTGATGCCGTATTGAATCAGGTACAGACATCAGACGGACAGACTTTTCCCTTACCGTTGGGTTATGATCGTTATTCGGATCAGACTTTCGGTAATCGTGATTTATTGCTTAATACCATCAACTATCTCTGTGATGATGCAGGGTTGGTTTCATTGCGTACACGTGAGGTGAAATTAAGACTGCTCGACCAAGAAAAGGTGAAGGAGCATCAGTTTTTCATTCAAACCATTAATATAGTTGCGCCTGTTTTGCTCATCATTATTTTGGTGATTTTACTTTCAGTGTTGCGTAAAAGAAAATATTCGCAGGGATCGTTGTAAAAATAGGATGAATTTATTTATAGAAATCGCTATAGAGGGTGTCTAAACGTACACGAGAAAAAAATATAAAAACTACCTTCATCCAGCCAGAAGAGGCGTTCGTCAAATTAGGTGATGTTTAATCGGCTATTAAATACAATAGAAACCCTTTGCTTATTACTGAGTTCATTGCTCAATGTAGTGGCGGCACTGAATAGTTACGTTTTTCGATAGCCGGGAAATGTTCTCTTTACAAAAAAAATATTTTTTTCCTTTATGACAGGGGGGAAAACCCTTCTTCTTCGTATTACATATAAGTTTAACAAAAACAGTTTTGTTAAGCAAGGTTGAATTCACAAATAACGGAATTAGACGAAATGACTGGACCCGAAGGAGAATATACAAGAGTTTGTTTCATTTCCTCTTTTTTAAATACCTGAATGGAAGTTGTTCTAATGATGAAACAGCGGAGATTATTGCTTTTTTAGAGGATACTCCAATGATGATGTCCTTATGAATGAAGTAATAACTGAATGGTGTCTAATTATCTTAGCAACTTCTAAATTGTTGGCGAATAATAATTTTAATGTGTCTTAACATTTTAATTTTATTTATATGCTCAATTTAAGAACCCACATCATCTCAGCATCTATTAACGCTTTGTTTTTTGCTCTGACTATTCCCGGATTCATGATGTTTAAGCTTAGTAATCCGCTATAACACATGATCTATCTCTCAGCGCAACCGGATTCATTTTATTTTCTATGGCAATTAAAATTGCAATTATTCAATTTTAATCAGCTTGGGATTTCCCGTGAAGATATTCATGTACTGATTGGTTATGATCCAAAGCGAGGTTTAAGTCTGGAGTTTGCTGATTTTATTCATGTTAATCAACAGGCCCGTTTCTTTACCTATCCTGATTTAAGGAAGAGCAAAGTTTCTCTCTCTTCAATTCGCCCGCATATTATACATCAGCATTTCGCAACCTATCAGAATCTGGAGGATGAAATTATTTTCTATCACGATTCGGATATTCTGTTTCGGGAGCTTCCTGATTTTAATATGCTAAACCATGATAAATGGTATGTCTCTGACACCCGCTCGTATAATATACAATTGGCACAGCAGGTGAAGCTGTTTTTAATAAAAAGTGCAGTGTAGTCAGCATAAGTCCTGATCTTGTGCAATCAATATCATAGAAAGCTGAAAAGCACTTGGAACGAAGCATGGTTATTATCATAAAAACAACGATATATGTTTAAATTTTCATTTCTAAAGAAACAACGAACTATTTTATCAACATTATTATCTACCCTTCATGTGCCATTTACAGATTTGCATCTGAATCAATTGATCAGACTTCATCCTAACTCTGGTAATCTGTTAGGGGTAAGTGATATTCTATATCAGTATAATGTTACGAATCTAAGTTTGAAAATTGATAGTCAGGATTTATCAAAAATAGATCCTCCATTTTTAGTTCAGCTCAATTCAACAACACATCAGGAATTTGCTGTAGTTACCCGTGTCGATACGGATCATGTCGAATACTTTTCTGAGAAAGGAGCCAAAACAAAACTGATATTTGATAACTTTCTAAAGCTCTGGACGGGTATTGTGCTCTTAACTGAAACCTCTGCGAAAAGTGGTGAAACAGATCTTGCATTGAATCAACGGAAACAATTCTTTGCCCGACTGAGACTTCCTTTTATTATTACTGCGCTCCTAAGTTATGTAGTATGGTTTGCCTATAGAAACTTTCTCATTATTCCATATTCGCTGATCAATTATAGCATATTAACCTTGCTTTATGTCGCAGGTAGTGTCATCAGTGTATTGTTGTTGATACAAACAATAGATAAGAACAACCCTTTCGTAAATAAGATTTGTGCTTTGACAAAAACAAACAGCCATTGCAGCGATATACTGGATAGCCCTGCTGCCAAATTCTTTGGTATCATCAGCTGGAGTGAAGTAGGGTTTGTGTTTTTTGTAGGTAATCTTCTTTCTCTTCTTTTTGTTCCGCAAGTAAAAGATTTGATGTTCTGGATAAATGTAACGGCATTACCTTATACCATCTGGAGTGTTTATTATCAGGGAAAAGTTGCAAAGCAGTGGTGTGTATTTTGTCTAAGTATCCAGGTGCTGCTTTGGTTATGTTTTATAGGATTATTGGCAACCGGGGTTTCTTTTAGCCTGTCGGACTTAATCGCCATATCCTATCATGATCTTTTACAAACGATACTCTGCTTTAGTCTGCCTGTTTTGGGGTTATGGTTTGCCATACCCTATATCAAAAAGGCTCAGTTGTTATCTCCCGCCATGCAAGAGCTGAATAAAATCAAGGCCAATGAGAATATTTTCGAGGCAGTATTAAAAACACAGAAGAAGGTAGAGATAGACGAGAATGTAAGAAGTATCGTCTTTGGAAACCCCGAAGCCTCATTTGTAATCATGATGGTTACAAATCCATATTGTGGACCTTGTGCACGGATGCATCAGAAGCTTGAAGAGTTATTGAAGCAGTATGGTGATTTTATGCAACTGAATATTATTTATGCTGTAAGTAATCATCAAACAGATGAAAACGAACATGTAAAGCAAATCAGTGAAGAAAGAAACCACGCGATAAGGACATTAGTATCCATTTATCTGAAATATGGGGTGGAAGAGTCATTGCATATTTACAAGGAATGGTATGATGGTGCAAAAGATAATATTGAACGGTTTATTGAAAACCATCCTGTAGACATTAATGATCCTAAAACTGATAAAATCATTTCATTTCATAATGAATGGTGCCAAATGGCTAACATAGAAGCAACTCCTACTTTATATGTCAATGGTTGTGAGCTACCAAATTGGTATAATGTTGAAGATCTGAAATATTTTATACGCCAATAAAAGAAATTAACTTGCAAGTAAACCGAAGCAAAAAGGTTATTACTTCGGTGTAAATGGGTAGCTACCGTTTATGTGTAATTTAACCTGTTATAATTTAATCTTAAATTTTAAAAACAATGAAAAAATTAAAATTAAAATTGAAGGAACTAACAAATCCAACCATTTTAACCCACCATGAGATTAAAAATATTTTCGGTGGTGGCGGTAGTGGTACTTATACTTGTACATACTATCGTGTAACCGGGGGAGCAGTTCAATGGACATGCCCTAGTTCATTAGACGATTGCCAATGGGCAGCTGATTTAAAGTGTGATCACGACGATAACTGTATTACTGTAGACTGTCGATAATCTTATTTAAATTATAATTATAAGGAGGCAAAATACAGCCTCCTTATATAAAAATAATACTTTCCATCATGATAAAACAAAAACTTGCAACATTTTTATTGATCAACCTATTGTTCTTTGGAGCTAATGGTTTTGCACAAAAGCATACAACTATTATTTGTAGGTATAATCAAGATTCAATAAAAGAAGATTCGTTTAACTTTCAATTAATAAAAATATTTGGACTTCATTCTTTTGGGGAGAGTCAATTTTATTCAGGTAAATTAGTTTCGTTTAATAAAAAAAAGGATTATTCTGAAACAATTTATGATTATATGGTTAAAGATACAACATGTGCATTTCTAGGAGATGGATTTGGGCGTGAGACTTTTGTTATTCCGGGGGATACTATACTTATGAATGTAAAAGGCAAAGAACGTAAGTTGGTTAATAATAAATACCCAGTTCCATGGTTTCGTAATTTAACCTATGAAGGCAAAAATAAATTTGTTTATTCTCTTTTTGATTCGTTAACATTTGTAGCCGGTGAGTTTAGATTCAGTGGTGTACACTATAATAAAAAAGATAATTTAGATGCGTTTTGTGAAGAGGTTAATGGTGAGTATAAAAAGCGGATTTTGTTTTTAGAACAATATTGTAACCACTACAATGTTGGAAACCCGTATAAAGAACTTGCTAAGAATGAAATATTTGGGGCTTACATTGCTAATCTTCTTCAACCACTTGAAAGGAATGATAGTCTCACAACAAATGATTACTCAAAACCTTACCGTGAAACTATACTCAAAAGTAGATTTAATGATCCATCAATCTATTTCAAAACAGCAATGTATAGCAGTGCAGCCTATACTTATGCAGCGTTAGTCTTGCCAGCTACAAGGACAAGTATGGTCACAAAAGATAGGGATTTAAAATTAATATACGAAACCATAAAACTCAACTATCCTGATTCAATCAGAAATCATTTGCTGGCTTCTCATTTTTACGGCTATTTGTTGGATCCAAATTTATTATTCCCATCCTATGACTCACTTATAACAGATTTCAAAATTATTTGTAAAAACCAATCATATACTCATTTAGTAGACTCTCTATTTGCTGTAAGAAAAGCAGCAGGTGTCAAAAAATATAGTTTTGAAGAAGCAATGTCGTCTCAAATCGTTGATACAAAAGATCAGTTATCAGATGTAAAGCATTTATTCAAATTAAAACCATTGCTGATTATTTGCTGGGCGAGTTGGTGTGGACCTTGTATAAGAGAAATTCCATCTGAGAAGAAATTGCAGCGTATATATGGAGACAAGGTCGACTTTGTTTATCTGTCGTTCGATAAGAATAAAAAGTTATGGAAGGATAAACTACAGGCACTCAGTATAAATGATGGTAATAATTACTTGCTGACGGATTATTTTAATTCAGATTTTGCCGGATTTTATGATATACATTCAATCCCATATTATTTATTGTATGATAAAAATGGGAGAAAAGTAGAAATTAAAGATTTAAGACCCTCAAACGATAGTTTCAAGAACGTACTTGAGAAATTAATTCGTTGATTCTAATGTGGCATGTGATTTTTTGTTGCATCACTGTTTTCCGAAATTACTGCATATTATTTTCCGGTAACAAAATATGGAAGAATCATTACAGATATACAAAGAATGGTATGCCGATGCAAAAGATGATATTGATGGTTTTATGGATAAGTATCAGGTGAGCATTGAAAATTCTGAAATTGATGAAATCGTGTCTTTACATGGCAAATGTTGTCAGATGGTTAATATTGAGGCAGCTCCGACAATATATGTGCATGGATATGAGCTACCAAATTGGTATAATGTTGAAGATCTGAAATATTTTATACGCCAATAAAAGAAACTAACTTGCAAGTAAACTGAAGCGAAAAGGTTATTACTTCGGTGTAAACGGCCAGCTACCGTTTATGTGTAATTTAACCTGTTATAAATTAATCTTAAATTTAAAAAAATGAAAAAGTTAAAATTGAAATTGGAGGAACTAACAAATCCTACTATTTTAACCCACCATGAGATTAAAAATATTTTTGGTGGTAGTGGTGGTGGTGATGGAATTTGTTTAAATGGGGATAACAAATGTAAAAAATGGAATAGTGGAACCTTGCAATTTGATTATGGTGCATGTAGTGGAACAGGTACTATGGCAGATCCTTGTACATGTTCTTTAGGTATCGGGGCGACTTCATGCGTTGCGCCAATTATGGGATAATTCATTAATTTATAGAAGCTTCTATTTTTGTAGCAGCTTCTTCCAATTCTTTTTTAACACATTTGTGAATTCAAGTCAAACTATAAAATTATGAGCAGTCAAATTAAAAATTGTTGTTGTTTAATCATCGCCCTTTTTATTTTAGGCCTTTGTAATGGACAAAAGCAGTTTCATATTCTTATTCAGTTTGTGCCTAAGTTAGATTCAAGTAATATAGTGGCATCAATTGATGACGGAAAAGGGCTGGGAGATTTCCCTGTTAAAATTAAAGATGGAAATATTGAAATTAACTGTAAAGTATATTCAAAATGGGCTACATTAAATCTTGTTTCCCCCGTTACCTCTAATCAAAAAACATATTTCATAACAAATGAGGTATCCAAGATTATTTATTCCATTGACAATAAGACAGCCAAGGATTATCCTTTTGTAAATGGCAAATTAACAAATGCTATTGAATTAACTAATTGTCCAGAGATAAAAAGACTAATGGATTACACACTAAAAGAAAGAAAGGATCTACATGATTTTCAAGAAAAACATAAAGCTGAATTAAAGACAAATGACTCACTGATGTCAATATACAAGCAGAAAGATAAAATCTTTGAAAAGAAAAGTTTGGAATTTATTAAATTAAACAATAACCAATATTTCTACCTCTGGTATTTTAATTTGGCCTATAAAAATTCAGAATATATTAAAGCTGACAGCTTGCTACAATATTTCAAAGAAGCTTTTTACCCAAAATATAAAGATCTTTTTGAAGCGAAGCTTATTGTAGACTATATAATGACACCTCCATCAAAACGATATAATACTTCAACTGATTTCTATGCATTGGCTCAATTATTAAAACTAAATCAGATTGCACCCGATTTTACTACCACGGATATATCTGGGAGAAAGTTCAGCTTAAGTCAATTAAAAGGGAAATATGTATTATTAAACTTTTGGGCTACATGGTGTGGCCCTTGTGTAAAAGAACTTCCACTATTCAAAAAGTTACGAGACGACTTTTCTGAGAGTCAATTGGAAATAATATCCATTTCGGAAGATAATACAAAAGAAGCCTTGGAGAAAGGAATCAAGAAATACAGTTTAAATTGGACCCACGTTTATAGAGATATGGGGCTGATAAATAAATATCAGATCTCCAGTGCAATTCCTTTGACTTTCTTAATTGATAAAGAGGGTAAATTAGTATTCATGCAAGTAGGATCGTTAAGTAACACGGATGAACTCAGAAAATTATTGATAAGTAAATAAAAAACTGAAAATCATTTTAAATGATACTCCGTAATATCTTTCTAGTCTCTTTGGTATAAAAATAATAGATGAAAAGCTGGGCTTATTTTCATCACACAAAGTAATAGCGGAAGAATTAAATAATAAAAAAAGTAAATAGTTGCAAATGTTTCAGTTATATAACCAATTAGACTTCCGTGACTGCGGCCCCACCTGCCTGCGTATGGTAGCGAAGCATTACGGGAAAAGCTACTCACTGCAAGGACTACGGGAGAGAAGTTATATAACCCGGGGCGGAGTATCATTATTGGGCATCAGCGAAGCAGCAGAGAGCATAGGATTTCGCACCACCGGAGTACGGCTAAGCTGGGAACAGCTGGTAAAAGAAGCCCCACTGCCCTGTATCGTCCATTGGAGGCAGAACCATTTCGTGGTGGTCTATTCCATAAAAGAAAACCGTTCACCCTTCTCCAATAAAAGAAAGAGTGGCAGTGAGACCGTGATGGTAGCCGATCCCGCCCGTGCAATCATAAAATATACCAAAGAAGAATTCCTTGCAGGTTGGTTAAGCGACAAAAAGAATGGAGAAGATACAGGCATCGCCCTGTTACTGGAACCCGGTCCCGATTTTTATAACATAGACGAGGAAAAGCCCGATAAAACAAAATTCAAATTTCTATTACAATACCTGCGCCCGCATAAAAGTTTCTTCCTGCAAGTTATACTAGCCATGTTGCTGGGCAGCATGTTACAACTCATCGCCCCGTTTCTAACCCAGGCGGTAGTCGATAAAGGAATCGGCAACCAGAACATCGGTTTCGTGCTACTGGTTCTCATCGCCCAAATGGTACTGATGCTAAGCCAGACCTCCGTAGATTTTATCCGTAACTGGCTATTGTTACATATCAGCACCCGCATCAACATCTCGCTTATCTCCGACTTCCTGATCAAGCTCATGAAACTGCCTCTGGGCTTTTTCGATACCAAGATGATCGGCGACATCATGCAACGCATCGGTGACCACTCACGTATACAAAGCTTCCTGACCGGCTCCTCGCTCAGCATCCTCTTCTCAATGGTCAACCTGATCATCTTTAGCATAGTGATGGCCTTATACAACATAGAGATACTCATCGTCTTCTTTATCGGCAGTACCATTTATTTTTTCTGGGTATGGCTGTTCATGAAAAAAAGAAGAGAACTGGACTTCAAACGCTTTGCCCAGATGGCCGATAACCAGAGCAACCTGTATCAGATCATTACCGGGATGCAGGAGATCAAGCTCAACAACTGTGAAAGGCAGAAACGCTGGAAATGGGAACGGATACAAGCACGTCTGTTTCATGTAAGCGTTCAGGGACTCGCACTGAGCCAGTGGCAGCAAGCCGGCGCCTTAGTCATTAACCAATCCAAGAATATTTTCATCACATTTCTGTCGGCAACGGCAGTCATAAAAGGCGATATGACACTCGGAATGATGATGAGCGTGCAATATATCATCGGCCAGTTAAATGCCCCCGTAGAGCAGATGATCAGCTTTATGCAGGCCGCCCAGGATGCCAAGATCAGTATGGAAAGACTGGGTGAGATACACAACAAAAAAGACGAAGATCCACAGGGTGTGAGCCGGATCGATATACTTCCCGAACAAAAAGACATACATATTGATCATATTTCGTTTCAATATGAAGGCCCAAATAGCGAAATGGTACTCAAAGACGTTAGCTTAACCATCCCGGAAGGGAAAACCACCGCCATTGTAGGAACCAGCGGAAGCGGAAAGACCACCCTGATAAAACTACTGCTGGGCTTCTATGAACCCGTAAAAGGAGAGATCAGCGTAGGTGATACATTGTTGAAGAACTTTAGCAGCAGCTTTTGGCGCAGCCAGTGCGGAGCCGTATTACAGGACGGCTTCATCTTCTCGGATACCATTGCAGAAAATATTGCTCCCGGCGATGAGAATATAGATCCGGCAAGACTAAGAAAAGCAGTGAAGACCGCCAACATCGCCGAATTCATTGAAGGATTACCATTGGGATACAACACCAAAATCGGACAGGAGGGAAGTGGTATCAGCCAGGGACAGAAACAACGGATGCTGATAGCCCGTGCAGTTTATAAGAATCCGGAGTTTATCTTCTTTGATGAAGCCACCAACTCACTGGATGCCAATAATGAGACCGTCATCATGAAGAACCTGGAAGCATTCTTCAAAGGAAACCCACCGATTCAACAGACAACCCAACATAACATCCCGGATACAAAAACCGTCGTAGTTGTTGCCCACCGCTTAAGCACCGTCAGAAACGCCGATCAGATCGTCGTCCTTGAACAAGGAGAAATAGTGGAACAAGGCACCCACGAAGAGCTGACAAACCTGAGAGGCGCATATTACAAGCTAGTAAAGAATCAACTGGAACTGGGTAATTAATGAACCTAATCCTTAGTGAAAATGAGGGACAACTTAATACACAACACCGACATAAGATTCGCCCGCGTTTAAAAAGAGAAGATAATGGCAGAAGAACTAAAAGATAAAGCAATAGAAATCCGAAGCGAAGAAGTCAATGATATACTGGGCAGAACACCTGCATGGATATTACGAAGAGGAGTTGTTTTACTTTCAGTAATACTTGTAGTACTTTTGGCCGGAAGCTGGTTCTTTAAATATCCGGATATCATTTCGGCGCCCGTTGTCATCACCTCCCAAAACCCGCCCTCCCCCTTAATAGCCCATACCACCGGCAAGATCATGGCCATTTATGTAAAAGACCGGCAATCGGTTAGGGCAGGACAATACCTTGCCGTGCTTGAAAATGCAGCCGATCTGCAAAGCATACTTCAGCTTAAAGCACAACTATTGAAAGGAGATATCCCCCCAAGCGATAACCTGATTACCACTACATCCACTACTTCACATCAGATTAACAATCTTGGCGATCTCCAGCAGCTATATATAGCCTGGTGTACCTCCATCAGTGATTATAAAAGGTTCATTCAACTTGATTATGCCGGTAAGCAGGTAAAATCAATCAAAGAACAAATCGGACTGACCCATAAATATATTGAAAAACTGGCAAGTCAGAATGCCTTGCAAGCCCATAATTTGAAAATATCCAATAAACAGTACCATCGTGATTCACTGTTGTTCCAACAGAAAGTCACCTCCCCTTCAGAGTTTGATGAGGCAGAGGTTAAACTGCTGAACGGAAAATCAGCATATAAGAATTCAGAAATCACGTTATCCAATACCCAGATACAGCTTACACAATTGGAACAACAGATGCTTGAAATCCAGCTGAAAGAAGAAGAGGATAGAAAACGAATGCTGGCATTAATCAGTTCTAATGCCCAAGCACTACGCAACCAGTTACAAACCTGGGAGCTGGCATATACCCTGAAAAGTCCGGTGGCAGGGAAAGTGGTACTGGCTAATTTCTGGAGTACCAATCAGCAGGTTAAAGCAGGCGATCAGGTCATGACGATTATACCCGATGAAGCATCGGTACCCGTGGGAAAGATCACCTTACCCATGCAGGGAGCAGGAAAAGTAAAGCCGGGACAGAAAGTAAACATCAAGCTGACGAATTATCCCTATCTCGAATATGGCATGGTAAGAGGCGTAGTGACCCGGTTATCGGGAGTACCTAATCAGAACAACTATCTGGTGGAAGTCTCCTTGCCATCGGGTCTGAAAACCAACTATAAGAAGCAACTTCATTTTGATCAGGAGATGACCGGAACGGCAGAAATCATAACCGAGGATATGCGATTATTGCAAAGCTTTTTCAATCCTCTACGGTCTTTGGTGAAACAGTAGATATTAAGCAAATGGATATCTACTCTAATCATTGGATTAATACATGATAATATTTGGTATAAACATCTTCTTTTATCACGTTTTAAGATCTAACTCAACACTTTAATATTTGATGAATAATTTTTATTTACGATGGACACAGAGAAACTTAGAGTCAACATTGTCAATTTAAGCAGCAGACCAGAAAGGAAAAAACATATTTTATCGCAGTTTGAAAACAGAAATGAGTTTTCAATAAAGATTATTCCTGCTGTTGTACACGAAATTGGGGCGATTGGTCTTTGGTTAACAATTCAACACATTTTAAGGAATGAATTGAATCAGGAGGATGACTTTTTTATTTTTTGTGAGGATGACCACCAGTTTACCGATAATTATTCCAAAGAATTGTTATTTAACTGTATTGCGGAAGCAAAAAATAAAGATGCGGATATTTTATCTGGTGGTATTAGTTGGTTTCATACAGGTATTCAGGTTTCAGAAAAATTATTTTGGATAGAAACGTTCACAGGGTTACAATTCACAATTATATTTAAAAAGTTTTATGATTCTATTTTAAATGCAGACTTCAATATTGGAGATGATGCAGATCTTAAAATTTCTTTATTAACAGAAAAGAAATTCCTAATTTTTCCTTTCATTTCCATCCAAAAAGAATTTGGTTATTCTGATGTAACTGCCAAAAATAATAAAGCGGGTTCTGTAATCCGATTATTTACCGAATGCTCCGAATGTCTCGATATATTAAAAAGTGTAAAAAAATATTATTTCCCCAACTTCAAATAATAATTATGTCAACTGATACATTTGAAAATATTATAATTCCAACCTATATTATTAATTTAAAGGAAGGAAAAGATCGATTATTACATATACGACAACAATTTAAAGGGAAAAGTGAATTTGAATTGCATATTCAAAAAGCTTACAAATATGAAATAAGTGCTGTCGGTTTATGGAATAGTATAGTAGATGTAATAAAAATGGCTATTGTAAATGACGATGATGTTATTATTATTTGTGAAGATGATCACACGTTTACTAAATATTACGATAAAATATTTTTTATAGAAAATATTTTAGAGGCGCATGAACAAGGGGTAGATTTATTATCAGGAGGTATAGGCGGATTTAATCATGCCATACCGATTACAAAAAATAGGTATTGGATAGATTCTTTCAGTGGTACACAGTTTATTGTTATTTACCGTAGATTTTTTAATAAAATCCTCGATAAATCTTTTGGAGAAAAAGATACGGTAGATGGAATCTTGTCTAAAATAAGTTGTAATAAAATGGTTTTATATCCTTTTATTTCTATGCAAAAAGATCTTGGATCCTCTGATGTAACATTGAGCAATTATGAAATAAGGGGTACAATTATACAACATTTCCGAAACGCCGATGAAAGGTTAAGTGTGTATAAAAAAGTTTATGATAAATATATTCACTTTTCGTAGCGGACTTAAAATTACCAACGACCTAAACGATATTAAAATATGGATACCAGTTTTTCAAAGTTATTTTCAATTACCGGGCTAAACAAAATAAAAGGAATTAATCAAGGACTCATACACGGAAACATGGGGCTTTGTATCCTTTTTTATGTAAGTAGTCGAAAATTGGAAAACGATCGGTTAGAGGAAATAGCTGATCATTTAATAGAAGAAGTGTTTGAAAATATAAACGATAAAACAACTCTCGATTTCGAGAATGGTCTATGTGGAATAGCATGGGGAATTGAACAAATAATTCGAAATAACTATGTAGAAGGAGATAGTGATATCATTTTAGAGGGTATTGATTCCCAACTTTTTGCCTATTTGAATAAAGAAAGAATGATTGGATTCGATTTTACAAAAGGGCTGAGCGGATTCTTATTTTATCTTACAAGCAGGCTGAAGAATTATCACCAGAATCCTTCATTAAGTTCGCGAATCAATAGAGAGCTCTTTATTCATTGTATTAATCAGATTGATGATTCTGTAACACCTCAACTTAACTTCATATCAAAAGATATGGAATTTAATTTGTTTTGGCGCTTTCCCCTTGTATTATTGTGCCTAATAAATGCAATGCAACTAAACATCTATAATGAAAAAATAGAAATAATGTTATGTTTATGGATTCAAAGAATGGAAACATGTATACCACGTCTTCATATCAATAGATTGTATTTAGCAATAATATTTTTCCGTGCCGGCATGATTCTTCAGAATTCACAATTTGATACAATGTGTAAACTGTTACTTGATTCTATAGAAATAATGCAATTAAATAAAGAAATCAACTTCAATACTGATAAAATCCGATATGGTTATAATGGATTCTTTTGGGTGCTTAAACAGGCAAGGAAGATTATTCCTGACAATTATCCTAAAATGGAGAGATTAAAGTTATTCGATGAAGAAATGAATCTTGTAGCTGAATCACTCAAAAAAAAATCACAGGATTCTCATTCTAATGAAGACTTGCAGAAGTTTGATGTTTGTGTAGGCACGACAGGAATACTTCTATGGGATATTTTAACAGAACAGCTTTTTGTGGATGTTTTACTGCAAAATTCATTCAACAGGTAAAACATGACATTGTGTTAAGTATAATAATTTGAGATTCAATACAAATATTATTTTTTAAAATTAATTCATATCATGTTATGACAGGTAAAATTAATCCAAAAATTAGTATAATCACGCCGGTTTTGAATGGAGCCAAAACGATTGAGCAGACTATCAATTCCGTTCTCAAACAGTCATACAGAAACATCGAATACATAATAATTGATGGTGGTAGCACTGACGGGACTGTTAATATCATTAAACACTATGCCGAATCATTAAGCTTTTGGAACAGCACTCCTGATTCCGGAATAAGTGATGCCTTCAATAAAGGCGTCCTGTTAGCTACCGGAGAAATTATTGGTATTATAAATTCAGATGATTGGTATGAGCTTAACGCTATTTCATTGGTTGTGAAAGAATACATTAAAAATCCGGAAATAGATATTTTTTATGGAAAGACTAATTTTCTTTATTCTAGTTCTTCTAAGCTTTACCCAACATCTAAATTAGCGCATGTCGGATTATTTTATGGCATGGCTTTAGCTCACCCAAGTATCTTTGTACAAAAAAGGACTTATAATTCAATTGGTTTATTTGATCTGTCATATAAATTGGCAATGGATTATGACTTCCTACTTCGGTCATTACTTGAAAATGCAAATTTTAAGTTTATAGACCACCACCTTTCAAATTTCAGACATGGCGGACTTAGTTATAGATACTATCAGGAAGGAAATGAGGAATGTCAACGTATAAGACAAACACTTTTTAAACGATACAACATTTATTCCTAATGTAAGTACTTATTTCGCTATTCATAAAAGTCACTGACTGGATTTACTGAATTAAACATTATTTTTTTAATATTCGTCTACTATTAATAATAAAATATTCCATGAAAAAAATTGTATCCTTTTCATTATGGGGCAATAATCCCAAATATACCATTGGGGCGATTGAAAACGCAAAACTAATTCCAACTATTTATGGAAATGAATGGATTGCTAGATATTATATTGCCAACGATGTTCCCGTTGAAACAATTACCATGCTTAAATCTTTCCCAAATGTCGAAATTGTAAGAATGAATATGCAGGGCAATTGGAACGGATTATTTTGGAGGTTTATACCCCTGTCTGAGAAAACTGTATCTATTGTACTTTCGCGAGACACCGATTCGCGTGTAAATATCAGAGAGAAAGAAGCAGTTACCGAATGGCTTAAGAGTGGAAAGAGCTTTCATATAATGAGAGATCATCCTTTCCATAATACTCACATTCTCGGAGGAATGTGGGGAAGCAAGAGTGGTGTGATCTCTGATGTAGTGAAGCTAATGAGTCCTTATCTAAAAGGCAATTTTAAACAAGTCGATCAAATTTTCCTGCGTGACAAGGTTTATCCATTGGTTGTGGGGGATAGCTTTATTCATGACTCGTTCTTCTCCGTAGAATCATTTTCAAAACCATTTCCCACTCCGAGGATTTCTGATGAATTTGTTGGACAAGTATATGACGAGCATAATCAGCCTAACCTGGAGTTTGCTAATGCCATAAATTCAATGAAAAGCAAAGTGAGAAATAATTTATAAATGACAACTTAGTAAATGACAAAACATATAATGACAAACCCGTATATCAGTTCATCCCAGTACGAGATCAATAAAAATTTCTTATTTATAAATGGTCACTAATTTTTTTACTATGCATTTTGTAATCCATCAATATTACCGGATTTTTCAGCAATCCATTGTGGATTATCATGTAACAGATAACACGGATGCTGTAATAAATAACCCTTTTGATGAGTATTCCATTGAACACATGCTGTATCAAAAAAACTGGATTGATACCGTACAGTGGCATTTGGAAGATCGTATCCGCCATCCCGACATTGATGCGCAGGAGGCTTTAATCATTAAACGTACTATTGACCGTTACAATCAACAAAGAACCGATATGGTAGAAACATTGGATGATTGCATCGTAAAAAATTTGGGTATTGACGAAGCGAACACTTCATTGCCCCTGAATACTGAAAGTATTGGATGGGCATTGGATAGATTGTCCATATTAGCATTGAAAATTTATCATACCGAAGAGGCTTATGCCAGGCATGATATCAGTGAAAAGCTAAAGCAGTGTAATCGGAAAATAACACTACACAGAATTCGGTAAATAAGGATACACAGAAAATGGTAACAATGATGCACAGATTTCTTTTGATTTGGGCATGCCCAAATCAAAAGAAAGTCAACTTTGTCGGGATATTAAAAACCGGCTATAATGAACAAATATTTAAACAAGTTGATCATGTACCATCAGATTCACCAAATGAAACGAGAAGGATTCTCCAATTCAAGAATCAGTCAGGAGCTGGTTATTAACCGTCGTACCGTCAAGTTCTATCTATCAATGGATGAAAGCCAATACGAAGAGTTTGTTCAGTCCCAGACACAAAGGAGTAAGGAACTTGCTCCATATGAAGAGTTTGTCAAAAGCAAACTGGAACAGTACCAGGAAACATCATCTGCCCAAATGCACGACTGGTTAATGGAGCATTATCCTGAGTTTCCGGGAGTAACAGCTAAAACAGTTTATAACTTTGTAATGTGGATCAGGCAAAAGTATCACCTGCCACAAACAAGTCCCATTCGCCAATACAATGCAGTTGAAGAACTTGCATATGGACAGCAGGCACAGGTTGATTTCGGACAGTACAACATGCGTAACGGATTGGGTAAAAGAGTAAAAGTTTGGTTTTTCACCATGGTATTATCGCGTTCGCGTTACAAGTATATTTTCTTTTCAGATATTCCATTTACCAGCCATACCGCTATAGCAGCCCATGAGAAAGCATTTTCTTTTTTCAATGGCATTCCACAGGAAGTGGTTTACGATCAGGACAAAGTGTTCCTCTCGGATGAAAACAAGGGAGATTTATTGTTAACCAATGTTTTTAAAGACTATTGCCGGGAGCGTACATTCCGCTTACATTTTTGTAGAAAGGCTGATCCTGAAAGCAAAGGAAAGGTTGAAAACGTAGTAAAGTATGTCAAACAAAACTTTCTGTACAACAGGCCTTTTACTGATGTATACCAGCTCAATAGCGAGGCGTTGGCATGGCTGGAACGTACAGCCAATGCAAAGCCTCATGCCGGTACGCAGAAAGTCCCCTTTACCGAATGGCGTATCGAGCAAGAATCGTTAGCCCCATTTGTAGCTGTCGCCATACAGCCTCCATCAAAACTGTATACTGTACGAAAAGATAATACCATATCATGGAAAGGAAACTTGTACACTCTGCCATCGGGAACTTATAAAGGACGCGGAACTCAGGTTGAAGTGATTAGGGAAGATGATTTACTTGTTATATCTTCCACCGCTGGAAGCCATCTGTGTTCGCATACTATTTCTTTTGAAAAGGGTAAATTGGTGAGTAATACCGATCACAAAAGAGATAAGTCTGGCATGATTGCAGAAATGATTAATGATATCTCTTTATTGTTTTCCCAACCTGCTCTGGCAATACAATACCTGGAAAATATCCACAAAGAAAAACCACGCTACATAAGGGATCAACTTTCTTCAATAAAGACATCAATTGAAAATATTGACGCGCAAGTGGTCAATCAGACTTTGCAATACTGTATTAAAATGAAGGTGTACAGTGCTTATGATTTTAAATCGGTGTTAGAAAGCTTGTTGAAGAAAAATACACAAAAGGATCTCATCGATCTGGAACCCATATTGAACAACCCATTAAATGGAAAGAGAAACAATATTGCAGATTATTATCCAAAGAAAAGCTGCATTAACGATTATGAACTTTTAATGCAAGGGGGACTTTAATTATGGAAAAGAAACAGGTTATACAGTCTTATTGCAGGCAATTTAGAATGAGTGGTATGAGTGCCGGTCTCGACCAAGCACTCAGAGAGGCTGAAAGTGGAATGGTTAGTTATCTTGATTATACCATCAGCCTCTTGCAGGCTGAAGCCATTCACAGAGAACAAAAAGAGGCTCAAAGAAGGCTTAAATCAGCTCATTTACCCAAGTCAAGCAATCTAAACATATACGACTATACTTTTGAGAATGGACTTTCTAAATCACGTTTAGCACAGCTCAGAGAGCTTGATTGGCTCGATCAGATCTATAACATCATCTTGATGGGACCTTCCGGTACCGGTAAAACGCTGATTGCTGCCGGCCTCTGCAATGATGCTGTTCAGAAAGGATATAAAGCTTACTTCCGAACCATTGATGATATTATCGGGATGCTTAAAATGAAAGACTTTACCCGGTCTGCAAAAGCTGAATACAAACGGCTTATGAATGCTAATCTGATCGTCATTGACGATATCATGTTGTTCCCTGTTGAAAAACAACTGGCTGTTGCTTTATTTAACCTGATTAATAAGCTCTATGAAAAAACATCATTTATTATCACTACCAATAAGTCCCCCTCTCAATGGGCTCAGATGCTCGATGATGAAGTTCTTGCAACTGCTTTACTTGACAGACTTTTATTCCACTGTGAGGTAATTAATCTATCCGGAAAAAGCTTCCGAATTAAAAACCAAAAAACAATATTTAATCAAAATGATGAAAAATAACCTATTTTTGAAATCCCTAAAGTTGTGCACTATTGTTTCCATTTTCTGTGCATTCTAATTTTCCATTTTCTGCGCAGTTGTAATTTCTACTTACAAGCAGCAGGTTCTTTGTCGCTTGCATATCTTAAATCAGCAAAAAAGTGATCTAATAAATGCTATCGTTTATTTAGTGACGGAAATCAAGGAAGGCAAAAAATCGGTAAAGGTTTACCTACAATTGAAAATGTACAATAACCCCGAGCTTAATCCCATATTACAAGCTTATTATCAAAGCAATAAATCAACACCTGCTAAACATTCATAACCACATGGAAACCCGTATCATTTTGCACCATCATCTCGGTTTAGGCGACCATTTTGTTTGCAATGGATTCGTTAATTACCTGTCACAATATTTCGAAAAAATATACCTGGTTTGTAAACAGCAACATATTCCCACCATATCTTATCTGTATTCGGAAAATGATACCATTGAATTACTACCTATATATCAAAATGAATACCATGAGGTACTTGAATTTGCCACCGATCATAACCTTCATGTATTGCGTGTAGGTTTTGAGCATTGCATACTTTCTAATTGGGATCGATCATTTTATAAGCAGTTGCATATCCCTTTTGAATGCCGTTATACTTACTTTAGATTACCAAAAAAACTACCCGAAGAAATTATTCCCGTTCCCGCAGAAAAATTTATAGCCGTACATAATCAATCTAGTCAGGGTACTTTGGCAATTGATCTTCCTTCCGACTATCGTATCATTTATATCACCAAAGAAGCCTGTCACAATATTCTCTCTTTTTTACTGATACTTTACAAGGCTGAAGAAATTCATTGCATTGACAGCTCTGTTTTTCATTTGGTAGACAGTTTAAACAATATCACACCGAATTTATTCTTTCATGACATACGTAATACCGGTAAATGCAGGTTTCAATTGTCTCCGAAATGGAATAGGGTTGATTACGGTCAGACTCATTAAAATAATTTAACAAGGAGGAGCTATTATCATAGGACTATTAATAAAAACATGAAATTTATTTGTTATTCATAGCTTGATTCCCACCCTGTAGTCCCACCTGCCTATCCTGCCTGGGGAATAATTAAATATATCAAAGAAGAGTTTCTTGTAGCTCGGTTAAACGGTAATAAGGATGGAGAAGACACAGATATCACATTAGGGACTATTAGTTGTCATTTTAACTAATGGTTTGCTTCTAGGTTTACGTTCTTAAATAACTATGGTTTTATTATTAAGAAAATAGTATTATTACGCATTAATAATGATATTAATCATGAGGCCACTCCGAGAATCCTTTTGTATAGTATTCTCACTAAATAATATTGCTGAATAACAACGAATTAGAAATGATAATTTAGCAAAATTGACTTTCCGGGTGGACTCAAATTTATAATTCTCATTCCTCTACATCTCGTTTTATGTCTTCTAAATGTTTTTCATCTTATATTTTCTGTAAGTTTGTTACCGTAAAAAATCGAGAATAATGAATAATTTTTCAATTGAAAAAGTTTTAGTTGAAAATTTGCGACGAGGTGATAAAAATACTTTTTCTTCGCTGTTCACAGTATATTATTCTGATTTAGTAATGTTTGCAAATACATTTCTCCGAGATATAGATTCATCGGAAGAAGTTGTTCAGGATGTCTTCTTACAACTGTGGGAAGATCATGAAGTACTGAATATTACAACAACCTTTAAATCATTTCTGCTAAAGATCGTACAAAATAGATGTCTGGATTGGTTGCGACATATTAAAGTGAAAAATTCTCATTATGACTTGGTGGTAAATAGTTCACCTTTGTTGGAATGTGATACCGAAAATTATATTTTGCGATCAGAAATAGAAGAAATTGTTGAAAAGACACTCGATAGAATACCTGAAGATATAGTTGAACCTTTTAAGCTGAACCGTTATGAGGGGCTGAAATATAAAGAGATAGCTGAAAAGATGCATGTTTCAAATCGGACAGTCGAAGTCCGTATAGGTAAAGTACTGCAAATATTAAGAGATGAGCTAAGCGATTATCTTGTTACATTCTTGATTCTCCTGACTAATTTATTTTAATAGTGCTTTTTTATTTTTATAAATGATCTTTTATGAAGATCAGTCTTCATCATTTGGCATTGTCAAAGATCATATAAATCATAATAACTTTCCTTTTTTTTGATAAGTGGCAGATGTTGGCTAAATCAGGAAATATCTTCGCTTAAAAAAAATAATTTTTGATGATTTTTTGATGTGGTAATTAATTTCTAAAACGTTGTTGTCATGAAAAATGATTTTATGAACAATCTGGAACAAGAAGAAACACTTCGATTAATTGCAAAATACCTTGGCGATAATGCAACATCTGAAGAAATAACCAAGCTTGAAGCATGGGTAAATGAATCACCTTCAAACTGGAGCTATTTCATGAAGGTGAAAAATATATGGCATTCGCTGGATAAAAGTGTTGATCCTTCAGCTATTTCTACGGAGGAAGCGCTGGATATTGTCATGAACCAAATTTCAAAGGAACCTCCAATGCTTCGTTTTTGGAGCTATTTTCAAAAAGCTGCGGCTATTTTAATTATTCCACTCATATTAGGAGGTCTCTATTTGCTGAAGCCAAATACTACTGAGAAAGCAGTTATGGCTTATAAAGAGGTCTTTACATCTAACGGTACTCGTATGGCGTTTAATCTGGAGGATGGAACGAAAGTATGGTTGAATGCAGGAAGCAGTTTGAAATATCCTGAAAAATTTACCGGTAAACAACGTACGGTTCTTCTGAAGGGGGAAGCATATTTTGAGGTTAAATCTGATGAATGCAAACCCTTTATCGTTAATACAACATCAATTTCAGTGAAGGCAACAGGTACTAAATTTAATGTTCGTGCTGTTGAGCATCAAAAACAAATAGCGGTTTCATTGTTATCCGGAAAAGTTTCTGTTTTTAAATCAGACGCACCAGATAATGAAGTAATTGTTTCTTTAAAACCCAATCAGCATTTAGATTATAATACTATTTCACACCAAGGTAGAATTGAGGAGGGTGATCTCTACCGGTACATTGCATGGCGTGATGGAAAACTTATTTTTAGAAATGATCATTTAAGTGATGTTTTAGATCGGATAGGTGAGTTTCATAATATTCATTTTCAGTGTACGGATAAAAAATTATTAGAATATCGCTATCATATTACTTTCCAAAATGAATCGCTTCATGAGATTCTTGAAATCTTGAAGGCTTCGTCTCCTATGGACTTTAAGATAATGAAACGAAATGCGGACTTACCTGATGGATCAATCCCACAACAAGAAATAATCATTTTCCCAAAGCGGAAATAAACATAAATATTAACCTTAAAAATGTAGTTGCCTATGAAGGAAGGAAATACAAAATAATGAATCAAAAAACAGAAAAAAAGAGGAAATGTGTTGGCGCACATATTCCTCTCAAATTACTAGTCAAAAAACTCGTAACAAATTTTTCGGAAATTAAATTATTTATTCATCGACTAATGGTACAAATCTATGAAAAAAAATCCCAAGAATGCTTGGTTAGTTAAACATTGTTTTTATAAAATACTATTCATTATGAAATTTACCTTGTTCTTTATGATACTCGGAATAATGAATATATTCGCACTTAACTCATACTCTCAATCCGGCAAAGTTTCTCTCAATCTAAAAAATGCTAAGGTAGAGGATGTGCTGAATCAGATTGAAAAGAGTAGCGAGTATTATTTCGCCTATAATCAGAAATTAATTAATGTAAATCGGAGAGTTGATATTTTAGCGCATAACAAGGCGATAAAAGATGTGCTTCACGATCTTTTTAGGAATACCAATACCGATTATGTTGTCATCAATCGCCAGATTGTACTTTCACCAAATGAGATTAGTAAAGAAGAATTAGCGTCTTCTGTTCCTCAACAAAAAAAGGGTATTATAATAACCGGATCTGTTAAAGATGCTAAGACTGGAGAATCTCTTCCGGGGGTTAGTGTTTTAATTAAAGGAACAGCAAAAGGTGCAATCACAGATGGTCAGGGAACATTTAGTTTAACTGTTGTTGATGCAAATTCAACGCTTATCTTTTCTTCTATGGGATATGATAACCAGGATGTTAAGCTGTATGGAAAAACAAACATAACTGTTTCCCTCGTTTCAAATGTGCAGAATCTTGACGAAATAGTAGTGGTTGGATATGGTACCCAAAAGAAAGCCTCGGTTACTGGCTCTATTTCTACTGTAAAATCTACTGAATTAAAAGACATGCCTGTCAATAATATTGGTCAAAAGTTACAGGGAAAGTTCTCAGGACTACAGGTTTATCAAACATCAGGGGAACCAGGAGGTGCGATTTCTTTCCGTGTTCGTGGTCAGGCATCTGTTAATGGTGGTAACAGCCCATTATTTGTCATTGATGGATTTCCTTCTTTAAGTGGTATTGATGCGTTAAGTCCTGAGGAAATTGAATCAATTACAGTGTTAAAGGATGCTTCAGCTTCTTCGCTTTACGGTTCACGTGCTGCTAATGGTGTAATTCTTGTTACTACAAAAAATGCCAAAGAGGGGCAGAAAAGTATTGAATTCAGCGCTTACACTGGTTATGAGTCTGTTTCGGACAGGGGAATGCCTGATGTAATGAATGCAACTGAATTTGCTCAGTTCAAGAAAGAGTATTACGAAGATAAAGCAACCTATGAGGGTTATACAGGTGGAGTGCCATCGGTATATCAAAATCCAGGGCAATATACGTCCGGAACCAATTGGTTGAAAACCTTATTAAGAGTAGCTCCGGTTAAAAATTATAATTTGTTACTCTCATCAGGAGTTAAAAATCTGAAATCATCAGTTAATCTAAATTATAGTAAGCAGGATGGTGTTATCTTAAATACATATTTTGAGAGATTTAGCGGAAGAGCGAACAATATATTCAAAGCATCCGAAAAGTTAACTTTGGGGTTAAATTTAGCCGTCTCGTATCGTAATAGCCAAATTACACCGGGATTAGGAAATGGCCGTAATATCATCGGGTCTGCATTTCTAATGGATCCTTCGCTAAAATATAAAAATGATGATGGAACGTACCCTATCTCTTTCAGCGCTCCCGGAATGTTTGCAAATCCGAACTATTATCTGGTCTTGACTCAACGAGTTAATCCTACAAAAGAAACGACTGCGACAGCAAATGCTTTTGCGGAATATGAAATCATTAAAGGTCTGAAATATAAACTCAGCGTTAATGCTGATTTAGGAAATACAGCCAACAGATCATTTATACCCTCAACGGCACAGGGTGCAATGTTCTCTGCTCCTCCTCTTCCCGCAACTGGAAGCTATGGGACAAGTAATTATCAGTCCTGGCTCATCGAGAATACTTTGACTTACGAAAAGACAATTAATGAGAAACATCATTTTGATATCTTGGTAGGTTATTCAGCACAAAAAGCGACTTATGAAAGTAGCTCAATATCGGCATCTCAATTCCCAGATGATGAGATTCAATGGATTAATGCTGCAACAACAAAAATTGGAGATGCTTCAACAAGCCAATGGTCTATATTATCTCAAATAGGACGTCTTAATTATAATTACGCTGGTAAGTATTTAGCTTCTTTTGCCTTCCGTCATGATGGTTGCTCAAGGTTTGGAACCAATAATAAATGGGGTAATTTTCCTTCCCTTTCATTGGGTTGGATGGCCTCTGATGAAAACTTTATGAAAAGTATAGATAAAATCAATTATTTGAAATTCAGGGCAAGCTATGGTGAAACTGGAAATAATAATATTGGAAATTATACTTTCTTGTCTACAACCCAAAACTCAAATTATGTATTTAATGGGGGCGTTATTGCAGGTAAATCTCTCAATGGTATAGGTAACAGCGATCTAACTTGGGAAACAACAAAACAGTTTGATGTTGGTTTTGATTTAGGACTATTTAAAGATCGTATCTTCTTCGTTTATGACTTCTACTTGAAAAATACTAACGGGTTGCTATATGGTGTTGATATTCCTTTGCAATCGGGCTTCTCCAGTATTACTTCAAATATTGGTGAATTTAAGTTTTGGGGACATGAATTTGGTTTAGAAACCAAGAACTTTACAGGTAAGTTTAGGTGGAATACCAATTTTAATATCTCTTTTAACCGGAATAAAGCTATAAAGCTTGGTACAAACGATACTCCAATTGGAGGGAATAGTAATCAGGGTGATTATAATAGAACTCAGGTTGGCCATCCTCTTGGACAATTTATAGGATATATTTATGATGGCGTTTATATGACGCAACAGGAATTGGACACACAACCTAAACATGCGTCTTCAATGGTCGGAACAGTTAGAATGAAAGATATAAGCGGACCAAATGGAAAACCTGATGGCGTAATCGACATGTATGACAGAACTGTTATTGGTGATCCTAATCCTGATGCTATATTCGGTATTACTAATGAGTTTTATTACAAAAACTTTGATGCAAGTATTGTTTTGGCAGGCTCTATTGGTGGTGATATCATTGATGGCACTCTTGAATGGACAGAAAACCTGGATGGTGTATTTAATGTAACAAAAGAAGTGGCAGAACGGTGGCGCTCAATAGAAAATCCGGGCAAAGGGAATATTCCCAGAACCAGAAGTGGTACTACTGAGTTATTCCGTTATAATAACACTCGTTGGGTTTCTGATGGATCATATGTGGCTGCAAAAAATATAACATTAGGTTACACGCTTCCTCTTATTGCAAAAGAATATATCAAAAAAGCAAGAGTCTATGTTAGTTTGCAGAATGCTTTCTATCTCACAAAATATAAAGGGATGAATCCTGAAGTGAGTGCTAATGGATTGAACGGACTATATCTGGGTGTTGACAATAGTTCCTATCCTGTATCACGTGTGTATACTTTTGGGGTTAATATAACATTTTAAGGCAATTCTTAATTTATTTGAAATATAAAATAGCTGTGGTTTACAATTACCAATTAGCGTGATTGATTTTTTTATCGTAACTATTTTGTGTGACAATTAATAAGTTAATAAAGAAAAACACATGAAAAAAATATTTATATCATTTATCATCATAGGAATAATTGGATTTAGTTCCTGTTCAAAAGATTTTCTGAATCTTGCTCCAGAAACTTCTCTGAGTTCTGCAACCTTTTATAAGAATGAAACCCAGTTTAATCAGGCTCTGGTTGGAGCTTATGAATTGCTTCGTTCTGTTGCGTTTAATGGAATATTTATGGACGAAATGCGTTCAGACAATACTTTTTTTACGCTATATCCAGGAGACCGAGGACCATATTTATCTACGGAAGTGATTGCAGAATTTCTCGATTCACCTACAACATACAGCTATATCAATAGCAGATGGCAAAATGATTATTCGGGAATTTCAAGAGTAAATACTATTCTTACCCGAATTACAGCTGTTGATTTTGCAGCAGATAGTAAAGATAAGATTATCGGCGAGGCATTATTTTTAAGGGCTTTTTATTATTACGATCTGGTTACACACTTTGGTGGGGTACCATTGCAACTCAAAGAGGTTACCTCTGAAGCCGGGGCCTTTCTTCCCAGAGCATCTGTTGACGATGTTTATAAACAAATAATTGATGACTTGACGGCTGCAAGTCCGAAGTTGGATATTGCTACAACATTCCCCCAATCAGGAAGAGCTACCAGGGGTGCTGCAAAAATGTTGCTAGCTTATGCCTATATGTCTAAGCCAACAAAGGACTATGCAAGTGCTGAGAAAGAATTACGTGATATCACTCAAATGAATTACGGCCTTCTCAACAATTATGGAGATGTTTTTAATCCTACGAACAAAAACAATAAGGAATCCATTTTTGAGGTTCAATATCAAGAAGGTGATTTAGGACAACAATGTGATTTTATCTGGCGGTTTATACCTAAAACAAAAAATACAGAGGCTATTCTGGGAATACATGCTAACAACTACGCATACACTAGTGGAGGATGGAACGTTCCTACTCAGGAAATGGTGAATTCATACGAGGCAGGTGACAAAAGACTCAATGTGTCTATTGCTGTAGCTGAAGGAGTTCAGAATGGAGATGATTTTACGACGGAGTCAGTTAAAGATATTGTCGGTTATATTCCAGCAGCAGGGAAAACCTATTACTATTTCATCAAGAAGTATTTACACCCACCTTATGCCAAAGAGTTTAATACAAATGATAATTGGCCGGTTTTCCGTTATTCAGGAGCCTTATTGCTTTTAGCTGAATGTCTTGCAGATGAAAATAAGAATGATCAAGCGCTTCCTTATTTGAATCAAGTAAGAGAACGGGCTGGTCTTCCAGCTCTTGCATCGGCAACAAATGAGAATATCGCTAATGAGATGAGGCATGAACTAGCTTTTGAAAATCACAGATGGACGGATTTGATTCGTACGGGAAAGGCGTTAAATGTTATGACTGCGTTCGGGACTCAAATGAAGAGCCTTTATGGCTTCCTGTTACCAACAGCATTTAATGTGACAGCGGATAAATTAATTTATGCAATACCTTACAGAGAGTTGCAAATAAATAGCAAGCTTACCCAAAATCCAGGGTATTAATCAGTAAGTTTACATGGCAGGAAGTTATTTAAAAATACTTCCTGCCATTTTTTTAACGTTATTGATGAATCGTGTATTTTCTTCCTAGTAATACCAGCATAAAACGATAATTTATATAACTCTTGAAAATTTGTGAATTACTACAAATAAAGGTGGTTTTGAGTATAGAAACTGCAGGAGTATATTGAACCGTTTAACTTGATAGGTATTTCTGAATTTATCGGGGACTCTCTGTGTTTTTACAGAGGTGACATAAATTGCATTATATGACAAAAACTAAATAAATATAAAATGAGTGTACTAACCATTTCTGTATTCCAGATTGCTTTTATTAGTAATCTTATTTTGTCGGTTTTTTCTAATCCAAAAATCAATTATCCGAAAGGAGCAATTACTAAATTTGATCTCCTTAAAAATGAATTTAAACATCCAGCGAAAGAGTATGGAACAATCCCATTTTTTGTTTGGGATGGTGACATTACCAAAGAAGGAATTGACGAAAAAATGCAAGATTTTAAGAATGCTGGATGTGGTGGCGTAATAGTGCATCCCAGACCGGGTTTAATTACGGAGTATCTCTCAAATAAGTGGTTCGAGTTATTTCGCTATACTGTAGATAAGGGAAAGGAACTTAATATGGATGTCTGGATTTATGACGAGAATTCTTATCCTAGTGGTTTTGCCGGTGGAAATGTCCCAGCACAAATGCCAGAATCTTATAATCAAGGACAAGGTCTGCTACCGATTGATGTAACAGCTATTCCAACCGACTATTCCAAATATTTTTTAGTTCTGAAGAATGAAAATGGTAAATACAAAGATATTACTGCTTCTGCCCAAAATGAGATTGGAAAAGAAGGCAATTACACCTTGATTTCGAAAACATATTATAATAAATCGGGTTGGTTTGGTGGCTTTTCTTACGTCGATCTGCTTTATTCCGGCGTAACTCAGAAATTCATTGAAGTAACAATGCCCGGTTATAAGAAAGTTGCCGGCGATGAATTTGGGAAAACTGTACAAGGTGTCTTTACTGATGAACCGGAAATAAGTTCTCCGGGAGGAATCCGTTGGACTCCTGACCTTTTCGATGTCTTTCAGAAACAATGGGGATATGATTTAAAGGAAAACCTTCCTTCATTATGGAAAGACGTTGGCGACTGGAAAAAGGTGCGTCACAATTACACCCAGACCCTATTAAAACTCTTTACCGAACGCTGGTCAAAACCTGCCAGCGAATATTACGAAAAGAACGGACTGAAATTTACAGGACATTATTGGGAACACGGATGGCCTTCTATGCAGTTAGGCGGTGATAACATGGCTATGTATGCCTATCATCATGTCCCTGCAATTGACATGCTATTCAATCAATTTAACGAAGAGTCTCCCAATGCCCAGTTCGGAAATATACGTTCAGTAAAAGAGTTGGCCAGTGTAGCCAATCAATTTGGTCGAAAACGCACTTTGAGCGAAACATACGGAGGTTCCGGATGGGAAATGACGTTTAAGGATTTAAAAAGACTTGGCGACTGGGAATATGTTTTAGGAGTCAACTTAATGAATCAGCATCTCTCATGGTACACATTAGCCGGAGCCAGAAAATATGACTATCCGCCTTCATTTTCATACCACAATCCTTGGTGGAAAAGTTATAAGTATCTGAACGATTATTACGCCCGTTTATCTCTTGCACTTTCTTCCGGAACGCAAGAGAATAAGATTCTGGTTATAGAACCAACTACCTCAGCTTGGTTGAATGATTCGTATATCAATAGCGGACGAAAAGTTGCTCTTAAAGAAATTGGAGAATCATTTCAGCAGTTTGTTACAACACTCGAAAAAAATCAGGTGGAATATGATTTAGGATCGGAAGATATTATCCGTACGCATGGTACATCGGGCAAAAATGGATTTACTGTCGGACTGAAAACGTATTCGTATGTTGTGATCCCCCCGTTGACCGAAACACTTGATAATGCAACATTCAAGTTAATTAAGCAATTTGTTGCAGATGGGGGTAACTTGTTGATTTTCTCGGTCCCCACTTTAGTTGACGGTGCTAAAAATCAAGATATTTCAGATTTTTTCAGTCAGAAAACGACGAATATAATTCATGTATCCGAACTTAATAGCCAGTCAATCCAGTCGTATTTTAAAAATAGCAACCTCAAGTTCGAGAATGTAAATGGAGGAAATCTATATCATCATCGTAGGGTAATGGAGGATGGACAAATAATTTTCCTGACTAATTCAAGTATGGATGATAAAACTACTGGATCATTAATTGTGACTGGGAAAGATGCTATTCTGTTAAATGCCTTTACCGGTGAGATTGTCGATTATCCTGAGGTAAAAGATGGGAAAAATGTGAGAATATCGTTCTCATTATCACCTGCAGAAAGCTTGTTGCTTTATGTCTCTGATAAAAAATTTAAGGAATATAAGCAAGCAGTTGAACCCGGAAAACTTAATATTGTTACAGCAAAATCGAATATCATGATAAAACGTGACGATCCGAATGTATTGCCGATAGACTTTTGTGATTTACAATTAGCCGGTAAAACAATGAAAGATCTTCATGTTGGCGAGGCATCGCATAAAGTATTTGTAGAAAATGGTTTTCCTGAAGGTGATCCGTGGAATCACTCGGTTCAATATAAAACATCCATCATTGATCGCTCCCAATTTGATCAGAACAGTGGATTTGTAGCTTCTTATAAGTTTACGGTTAATAACCAATTTGATTTTTCAGCCATCAAGGCCGTTGTAGAAAGACCTGAATTATGGACAGTATCAATAAACGGACATGCTATTAAGGCCAATTCTGGAGAATGGTGGTTAGATCATTCTTTTGGAGTATTCTTAATCGGCTCGTGGATAAAAACTGGTGAAAATATCATATCAATTAACTGCCAGCCCATGAAGATAAATGCTGAAATTGAACCTGTTTACCTCTTGGGAAATTTTTCCGTAGAGTCGGCTGATAAAGGTTGGACGATAGATGTTCCTAAAAATGGTTTGACTATTGGAAGTTGGAAAGAGCAGGGACAGCCGTTTTATTCTTGGGATGTGACCTATAAGAGGGAATTTGAGATTGCGAAAAAGTCTTCTTATTATGAAATAGGTTTGGGTAATTGGAAGGGAACTGTTGCCGAATTGTTTGTTAACGGAAAGAGTGCCGGGACTATTGCCCTCCATTCTGACAAAGTTGATGTAACTAAATTGATAATTGAAGGCAAGAATAGTATTGAAGTAAAAATTACCGGAAGTTTAAAGAACCTTCTCGGACCTCATCATAACAATCCGGCTCCCGGACTATCCGGCCCAGGAAATTGGAACAATGTTAAAAAATATCCTTCAGGAAGAGATTACCAGTTATTTGATTATGGGTTGACAGACGACTTCTATCTTTATGAACGTATACTGTAATAAATGGCAACTGGAGCTCAAAAGAATGGGTTCCAGTTGCTTATTTTAGAACGGAAGTTTGATTATTGATTAAATATGTAAGTAGTTATGTTATATTAAATATTTAATATATATATTGTGAAATTATATTTGAACAGGTTTTACCTTTACACTGTATTAGTGTTAAGTATATTGTCAATACCTCAAATCTCATTAGGTAATTATCCCTGCAAGCCTGTTGGGTTACTTTGCGAATATCTGGTAAATCCAATTGGTATCGACTCAAAACATCCTCGGTTAACTTGGTACTTGCAGGATACTAGGCCGGGAGCCATACAAAAGGGATATAAGATTTATGTTGGTACAGATTCTCTTGATCTTGTTAATGGGAAAGGATGTATGTGGAAATATACAAATATAAACTCTTCAAAAAACCTAATAACTTATCAGGGAAATCCACTTGTTCCTTTTACAAAATATTATTGGTGCGTTGAAGTGTGGGATAAGGATGGGAAAAAACTCATGCCTTCAGCTATATCTAGCTTCGAAATGGGTATGATGGAAATGAAAAACTGGAAAGGTTCATGGATTAGTGATGATAAAGATATAAATGTTAAACCCGCGCCCTATTTTAGAAAGAACTTTAATGCTGCTAAAAAAATCAAAGCCGCACGTGCTTATATTGCTGTTGCTGGTTTATATGAGCTTTCTATAAATGGTATGAAAGTTGGAAATCATCGTTTGGACCCTGTTTACACACGTTTTGACAGGCGTACGGTTTATACGTCCTATGATGTTACAACACAGCTAAAAATGGGTAATAATGTTATTGGGGTGCTCTTGGGGAATGGATGGTATAATCTCCAATCTACAGCTGTGTGGTATTTTCATAAAGCTCCATGGCGCGCTAGACCGACATTCTGTATGGATCTGCGTATTACCTATGACGATGGGTCTATAGAAACCATTACATCCGGTAAAGATTGGAAGACCTCGTTGAGTCCTATCGTTTTTAACAGCATTTATACCGGAGAACATTATGATGCACGTTTGGAACAACCGGGATGGAACACGATAGACTTTGATGATTCAAAATGGGATAATGTGATTAATCGTGCCGCCCCTTCACCAAACATAGTTACCGAGGCAATGCACCCCATCCGTAATGTAGAAGAAGTTTCCGCAAATAGTATTCGTCAAATTAACGACACGATGTATATTTTTGATTTGGGCAGGAATATTGCTGGCGTCAGTCAGCTAAACGTGAAAGGTGAAACCGGCACTATCATTCATTTGAAACATGGTGAACGATTATATGAAAATGGACGAGTTGACCTTTCAAATATAGATGTTCACTATCGTCCAGCTGACAAATCGGACCCATTTCAGACGGATATATTTATACTCTCTGGAAAAGGTGAAGAGACGTTTATGCCTCGATTTAACTATAAAGGATTTCAATATGTTGAGGTGACTAGTAATAAGCCCATAACACTTACAAAAGAAAGTTTGCATGGCTATTTTATGCACAGTGATATACCGGTGTTGGGGGATGTCAAGTCGTCTAATCCAATTATTGACAAGATATGGAGTGCAACCAATCATTCATATTTGTCAAATCTGTTTGGTTATCCAACGGATTGTCCGCAACGAGAAAAAAACGGATGGACAGGTGATGCACATATAGCAATAGAAACGGGTCTTTATAATTTTGATGGTATTACTATTTACGAGAAGTGGCTGGCCGATCATCGAGACGAACAGCAACCCAATGGGGTACTTCCTGCAATTATTCCTACAAGTGGCTGGGGCTATGAATGGGCTAATGGCCTTGATTGGACAAGCACGATTGCAATAATCCCATGGAATATCTATATGTTTTATGGTGACACCAAACTACTTGACGATTGCTATGACAATATAAAAAGATATGTAGATCATGTTAATGAGCTAAGTCCTTCTGGCCTTACCTCTTGGGGATTGGGTGACTGGGTGCCGGTTAAATCTAAATCGTCTGTTGAACTTACTTCTTCCGCCTATTACTTTGTAGATGCTACTATTTTGGCAAAGAGTGCAAAACTACTTGGCAAAAAGGATGATTTTATAACGTATTCGGCTCTGGCTGATAAGATCAAGAATGCTATTAATACCAAATATTTGAATAAGGAAACGGGGATTTATGGTAGTGGCTTTCAAACCGAACTAAGTGTTCCACTCTTTTGGGGCCTCGTACCTTCTCAGCTCAAAGAGAAAGTTTCAGAAAACCTTGCAAAAAGGGTTGCGGCTGACAACTTTCATTTGGACGTAGGGTTGCTTGGAAGTAAGGCGGTCTTGAATGCTTTAAGTGAAAACGGATATGCTGATGTGGCATATAAAATAGCTTCACAAGAAACATATCCATCATGGGGTTGGTGGATTGTAAATGGTGCCAGTACATTATATGAAAATTGGCCTATTAATAACAAATCAGATGCTTCCCTCAATCATATTATGTTTGGAGAAATAGGGGCTTGGTTTTACAAAGCACTGGGAGGCATTAATCCCGATCCGGAGAATCCCGGATTTCGAAATGTATTGATAGAGCCTCATTTTGTGGAAGGCTTAAATCATTTTGAGGTTACTCATTTGGGTCCAAATGGCACAATCTCTTCTTCATGGAAAAGATTAGCTAATAAAATTTTATATACTCTTACCATTCCTGCTAACTCAACAGCTACTGTCTGTATTCATGTCTCAGAAGGACAGAAGCTTTACCAAGACGGAAAACTTATCAGTAACACGTTGAAAGATACCTCGTCTTCTCAGATCTCAAAGCAGATATATCTGCGTAAAGTACAAGCTGGTACGTATCTCTTTGAACTTCAAAATTAGAGAAACAGTCCACTCCGATAACTCTTTTTTATGTATCATTTTACTGAATAACAATGAATTAGAAAATGATAATTTAATAAAATTGACTTTTCGGAGTGGACTTAAGAACGGAAATTATAAAACAACAAGTCCAAATCAACTCACACTATAAAATCAATCTTACTTAGCAAAACAAGCGAATCATGGATTGCCTGTATTCTTTTGTTGCTCTATAATGGAAACTATATTTTTAATGCTAAGGGACTAATGTTCTTTTCTTCTGAACTTTCTCGGATACTGTGGATAGTGTAAACTATTGATAAAGCTTATTCGTAATTTTGTTGCGTAATCAGGTAGATATTTTCATTTAAAATTGTACTTTTATGTTTAGAGAGATAAGAAGAAGTGAACGGGTACTGGTTCCTGAGAAGATCGAAGAGATTCTTTATCAAGGAGAATATGGTGTGCTCTCAACCTCAGGAGAAAATGGATATCCATATGGCGTTCCATTGAGCTATGTCTATGATGGTGAAAGTATTTATTTCCATGGTGCACAGATTGGACAAAAAATTGACAATATTGTAGTGAATCCATTGGTTAGTTTCTGTGTAGTTGGAAAGACTCAGGTTCTGCCTGCTAGTTTTTCTACGGCTTATGAGAGTGTGATTCTTTTTGGGCGTATGGTTACAGATCTATCTAAGGAAGAGAAAAGGAAGTGTTTAAAGCTGATGGTTGAAAAGTATTCGCCTGATTTTAAATCAGAAGGGGACGCCTATATAGAACGAGCCTCTTTCAAAACGGGAGTAATGAAGCTTGAAATCGATCACCTGACGGGCAAAGGCAGGGGGCAGAACTAATGTTGGCTCCTGCTATTTTTTCAGCCATAGCATTTCTTAATAAGTAGTAGGAATAATTTATTGTCGTATTCTCAATGCTTGTTCTATTCTGGTACATCTACCTGAATATAGGATAAGCAAAGAGCGAAATGCGACATTGTTTATTGCTTATTACTTAAAGTATCTTTTCAAAATGAATTTGTTTTCGGATGGCACAATTTTTGTCAGGCAAGAAAAGAAAAATAAATGAACGATTTCAGGTTCTAATCGTTAATATAGTAACCATTAATTAAAATCATCAAAATGAGAAAAATTAAAATTGTAGTTCTTGCATTAATCGGTTTTCAGATGATGACCGGATGTTCTTCATTGAACAATATGCAAAAAGGTGGTATGATTGGAGCTGGTGCAGGTACTCTTTTAGGTGCTGGTATAGGAAAACTTGCAAAAAACACAGCTGCTGGAGCTATTATTGGTGCTGCTGTAGGTGGTACTGCCGGTGTATTAATAGGCCGGTATATGGACAAACAAGCCATGGATCTCCAAAAGGAGGTAAAGAATGCTAAGATTGAACGTATTGGTGAAGGTATCAAAGTCACTTTTGATTCGGGAATCCTGTTTGCTATTAACTCAAGTGATTTAAGCGCTCAGGCCAGATCAAATATCGATCAGTTGGCAACAGTTCTTAAAAAATACAAAGACACAAATATCCTTATCGAAGGTCATACTGATGATACCGGTAAATTGGATTTAAACATGGCTCTTTCAGAACGTCGTGCAGGCAGTGTTGCGAATTATATTCTGAATCAGAATGTAGCAAGCGATCGTATTGTAACTAAAGGCTATGGCCCGACTCAACCTATCGTAGAAAACAATTCTGATGCAAATCGTGCTTTGAATCGTAGAGTTGAGGTTGCTATTTATGCTAATAACAAGCTTAAAACTGCTGCTGCCAACGGAACTGTTCCCGGCGTAAACTAAAAGATATTTACCTGTTGGTAAATCTTGATGTCTCTATTTTGAGATTGTTTTTTTACATTTATCTATGATTTCCCCTTATGATTTCACTTGTTTGATAGTGAGAACTTAAGGGGAATTCTTTTTTTATGAAGAATATGAAAAAGTAGCTCAATTGGAAAGTTGTGGATCAATTGGGAGAGTGAGGGGCAGATATTCCTCTATTTACCTGTGAATGAGATTGTCTTTTCGGTGACAGCGCTTGACCATGCCTCCGAAAAGACAAGATAGTTTCCATAAATACAGTCTCGGGAGCGAAATAGTCCAAATATTTGTACTTGTGTTTTTTATTATGCTTTCTTCTTGAATTGTCTTTTTACAAAACAGAATAGCAACCGAATCAGTAGAACAGCAATGTAGAGGGCTACGGTTAAAAGCAAAACAATATGAAAATGGGTATACAATTCTTTCCATTGCGTTTTATAATGTAGTATGGCAAATATATTCAAACAAAAAGCTACAATGAATGTACCAAGGAATACCCAGATTTCTTGCTTTATGGTTTTTGCTTTGATGATAATATCTTTTATCATTTGATGGTTTTTTTAATGGGTTGATAGAATTCGCTTTTCTAATTTAATTTCTGATTAATAAGAACGTAGCTGATTAGATAATGTATCCTGCAGGAAGGGTGACCACTCTTTTTTCATCAATAGCCTGTTGTCCTAAGAGGGTCCAGATACCTGAATAATATCCCTGCTCCATTAATTGTGGGACCGGCTTATTACGCCGAATGGCACTTATCAATCCAATCAATTCTAACTTCCCTTCATCTATTTTGTCGTCCAAACAAATCATGTCACCCTTATATTTTGAAGCGGTTTCGGGTACCCATGAGGTTCCGGCCATGGTAATAGAATCGAAAATTCCATGCTCAATGTCGTTGACCAATTGTAGAATTCCGGCAGGCTGTGGCGGGTTTTCACTATACATCTTATTGGTTTCCAGTTCTATTGTTCCTTTATCACCCATAACTTGTTGCTCACAGCCATAAAATTTATTGCTGGTCATTGAATCATAGATGAATTGGGTGCCGTCGGCATATGAATAGATGACAGCTACATTATCTTCAACTTCGCGACCATCTTTCCAATAGTTGATACTACCTGTTCCCATTACTGAAACAGGGGGCTTTCCCAAAACCCAATTGGCTACTTGTATATGGTGCGATGCCAGTTCTGTCATCAACCCGCATGAATATTCACGATAGAGACGCCAATTAATTTGGCGTTCCAGTTCAGGAGAGGGGAGTGGGCGTCGCCAATCGTTATTACGATGCCAGCAAGCTCTGATCTGGGTAATTTTACCCAGCTTTCCTGATCGGATGTATTCTATGGCTTTGATATAGGTAGGTTTAAACAAACGCTGGTGCCCAATCTGAAGAATTTTTCCTGCCTCTTTAGCGGTGTCGACCATCTTTTTGCATTCTTCAATGGTTTTCGCCATTGATTTTTCACAAAAAACATGCTTTCCTGCTTTAAGTGCATCTATGCTAATGGAGGCATGCATATGTAAAGGTGTTGCTATTACTACTCCGTCAAGGTCTTTTACTTCGAGTAATTTTCTATAATCTAAATACCCTTTTGCAGTTCCATTAGCTAGTTTAATAGCATCATTTAAATGTGGCTGGTAATTATCGCAAACACCAATAACTTCAATATTTTCGGTTTTTTCCAGCTCTTTTAAATTCGTCAGATGGTAACTTCCACGCGAACCTACTCCGATAACAGCTATTCTTACTTTGTCGGAGGCGGCATTAGAACTGGCTTTCCCTTCGCCGAATACATTCATCCATGGTGATGACAGGGCAACTAGCCCAAGCCCACCAACTCCTGCCGCCTTAATAAAATCTCTTCTTGAATTGTCTTGATCTTGCATTTTATAGGTTGACTTTTGTGTTGTAATTTATGATGGTGTGATTGTTTGTGTCGTCGTAATTTACTTGTATGGCCTCGTCTATCGAAAATCGATCAAGTATTTCGGCCCGCTCTGCTTCATTTGCAATAAAAAGAGCGGTTGATAATACTTCGGCCTCAATGGCTGAATGGCATACAATGGAAATAGTTTTTGCTGCATTTTCAAATTCTCCGGTCTTGGGATTGATAATATGCCCCCTTTCTCCAAATTTTATTTTGTTATTCAGGCTGTTGCCTGATGTCGACATGCTGTTATCCGTTAACTTACAGGTGTAAATAGCAGGACCGGATGAAAAAGCATGCTGAATTCCGATAGGCCAATAATTTCCATGAGGATGTTTGCCTAAAGTAGTGATTGAACTCTCTCCAAAACTAATGAAAATATTGCTGATTTGAAACTGATGGCAGAGTTGTTTTATCTTCTCAAGAGCATAGCCCTTGCCGATACCTCCCAAGTCAATTGATAGAAAGGGATTTGTAAATCTTAGGGAGGTGGTTAATGTGTTTGTGCTAATTTTATCTGCTCCAAAGAGAGAATAGTCAAAAGGAATTGTTGAATTAGGAATCCCGGCATTATTCCTTATTTGTGAACCATTTGATGGAATCTCTGTCTTTCTACCTAGCGTAATATCAAAAAGTGCATTCGTTTTCAAGTAGTAGTCTTTGCAAAGCATGATTAAGGAAAAGGTTTCTTCGTCGGTTATCACCTCTTCATCGGACGCAAGATAATTTATACGGGATATTTCACTTTGCGGTGAAAATCTACTGAGCTTTGATTCGATACGCTCCAGCTCTTGCTTTATCTGTTGTTGTAAGGTGTTGAAAAGTTCTTCATCAACCCCGTATGTGAGAAAGTCAAAACGAGTCCCCATGGAACTACATTGAAAATATTGAATGGTAATCACAGATTGTGTTTTCATCCATGGATAACTTTTTTGCATGCTATTCTCTCCACACGGGATTGGAAGGAAGAGAGGTTATTGAATTTCTCTGATCTTTATATTTCTGTATGAAACTTCATTGCCATGATCCTGAAGAAGAATACGCCCTTTTGGAGCTTCTCCAAAGCCTTCAAAGTTTTTAAATTTGCTGTAGGCAACTAAAGCTTCAAACATTTGACCGGTACGTTCGTATTCCACAACTTTTATACCATTTAACCAATGTTCAACATGGCTACCTTTAACAATAATACGAGCTTGATTCCATTCTCCGATTGGGTTTACCTTTTTGGTTGAAATAGCAGGAATTAAATCATATAATGAACCAATCGTTCTGTTTCCTTTAACACCTAATTTGGCATCCGGGTGATTTGCATCATCAAGAACCTGAAATTCGGGACCTATTGCAGAACCACCTGTTTTGTAAGCTTCGGTAACAAAGTACTTGATACCACTGTTTGCACCCTTGGTGATTTTAAAGTCAGCGACTAATTCAAAGTTACTATATTCATCTGTTGTAACAATGTCACCACCATTTACCGACTCGCCACCATTTCCAGGCTCTACCGTTAATGTTCTGTGTTCAATTTTCCATCCTTTAGCAGGGAATGCCGTCTTGCCGGCACCTCTCCAACCATTTGTGGTTTTGCCGTCCCATAGAAGTTTCCATCCTGTGTTTAGTTCACCCTTTGTAAGCGTGTTCGGAATAGCAATGTATTCAGGGGCTGTTGTTGGCGTTTTGTAACGTTCAGGGTTCTTGGTGAGAATACGAATATTTCTCCACATAACTTGAATTCCTTCCATCTTTGAGTTGTGAACCTGAAGTCCGATAAAACCGGTATGTGTCATGTCATCAACCAGATTAGCTGCCGGTACCCCATTAATCCATGTTCTAATAGTATCGCCAATAGCTTCAACACGGAATGTGTTCCATTCCTGATGTTTAAAAGCACTTCCTGCCGATTTGTTTTTGTCGAGTGGGTTTAACCAGTTTCTTCTGGCTTCGTCATATATTCCGGCACTCCATGCTCGCGCCGAAGGATCAATTTCTACCTGATAACCATGTACGCGGCCATTCTGATATTCTTTAGTACTTTCACTTCTTATCTGAACACCTGAGTTAAGTTGATCGTCAACTTTAACATCAAATTCCAGAATGAAATTAGAATATAGTTTCTTTGTGCAGAGAAAGCTGTTAGGGCTCCCTTTAACTGTAGTACCAACGATAACACCATCTTTAACCTGGTATGTAGCTTTTCCGTTTAGCTGTACCCAATTCTTTAAATTCTTTCCATTAAACAGAGATTCCCATGCAGGAGTCGCTGTCTTTTTCTGTGCTCCGGCAATAAGCGTTATTGCCAAAAAAATAGCACTCATTAAAACTGTTTTCATTTGATTTATTGCAGTTAAGTTATAAATGTTTGATTAATATTGTCTTTTATTTCGATTTTAGGGTAAACAGAACCAAGGTAAGACGACTTTTAATTCTGAATACGTTGTTTCTGTATGATATCATCATCTCTATTAAAATCTGTTTATTAATAAATTATGAATATTCTTTCATGATGCAACCGATTGTAATTATTCACAAATCTATTGTTTTTTGTCATTACTTATAAAAAAAATCTATTATTTTTTTTATAAACTGCCAGCTTATGAAAAAATGATTGTTAACTATTTCTTTAATAATGGTTTAATAATGTCGATCCATAATGAATAACTACTTTCTAAATGATAGGGCCCATCATTCGAATATATTGGATTCATTTTATGGCTGTCCGGACTTTTAAAATTCGAAAATAGATCAACGTAGGTAAAGTTCTAATCCATAAAAAACAGCCTCAGCTTTTCGTTTACCTATTTAATTTCTTCATTGTAGGAGTATAAATATATAAAAAACAACGTCTCGCATTTGAATGCAAAACGTTGCTTTATGAAACAGGTTCATCAACTTCAGCCGTTGTTTAGTAAGTAAAAGGAGATGATATTTTATAAGCTTTTTATTTCACTGATAAGTTTTTGTAATGAGAGCTTTGCATCACCGAAGAGCATACGGGTTTTGGAATTGTAAAAAAGATGGTTTTCTATGGCTGCATAACCTTTGCCCATACCCCGTTTCATCACGATAATATTTTTGGCTTCATGCGCTTTGATGATTGGCATTCCATAAATCGGACTTCCAGGGTCTTCTTCAGCAGCAGGATTTACAACGTCATTGGCTCCAATGATGATCACAACATCCGTGTTTTGCATGTCGGGATTAATCTCATCCATTTCGATCAACTTTTCGTAGGGAACGTCGGCCTCGGCTAATAATACATTCATGTGTCCGGGCATACGACCTGCTACAGGGTGAATGGCATATTTTACTTCAACACCTTTCTCCTCAAGCAGTTTGTCTAACTCATGGCAAAGGTGCTGGGCCTGTGCTACTGCCAATCCATACCCCGGTACAATAACTACTTTTTTCGAATAACTTAATAATACGGCCGCGTCGGTCAAGGAAATTTCTTTGACAACCCCTCCCTCTTTCTGATTTGATGCGACAGATCCGCCAAAAGCTCCGATAATCACATTCATCAAAGACCGGTTCATTGCCTTACACATTAACACGGTAAGAATGGTTCCGGCAGATCCAACTAAAATACCTCCGGTAAGCATGGCCTGATTGCCATAGAGAAAACCGCCCATGGCTGCAGCAACTCCCGTAAACGAGTTAAGTAATGAAATAACAACAGGCATATCGGCACCTCCGATCGGCATTACAAAAAACACTCCATACACTAATGCAATTGCCATAATCAGATAAACCAAGGGTTGTGTAGATTCGACAGAAGTGCCTTTTGCCATGATGAAGGTGATTAGGGCAAGCGCAACAAACAGTAGGCCCATATTTACATAACGAATCCAGTTGGTTTTGATATCGCCGATTCTGCCATCCAATTTGCCAAAGGCAACCATACTGCCGGCAAATGAAACACTACCAATAAGGAGTCCAAGCAAAATGGCTAAGACATGTCCGTTTGCCATTCCATAAGCATCTATTAATTCCGGTTTGATGTGCGGAAACTCCATCAACGAAATCAATGCGGCGGCGGCTCCACCCATTCCGTTAAAGAGCGATACCAATTGTGGCATTGCTGTCATCTTAACCTTGATGGCACCCATCCATCCAATAACCGTACCTATGGCAATAGCCAATAAGATAAGTGGAATGTTCCCTATAGGTTCTCCATCTTTATGATGGAGAAGGATGGTGGCAATAATTGCAAGGGCCATGCCAATAGCTGCAATGATATTTCCCCGACGGGCCTTTTCGGGATGACTTAACATCTTCAGACCGAAAATGAAACAGAGCGAGGCAATGAGGTAGCATATTTCCAATACGGAATCGCCCAGACTATAAAAAATATCTTGTGTTGTATGAATTACTTCGTTCATCATTGTTTACTTTTTCGGTTTCTTTTTAAACATGTGTAACATTCGGTCGGTAACAACAAAACCTCCGACAACATTAAGGGTCCCCAACAATACTGCAAGGAAACCGATGATCATGGCACTTGCTGTTTGGGCATGTCCCATGACGATAATAGCACCAATAATTACTACTCCATGAATCGCGTTAGCACCTGACATCAGCGGTGTATGCAAAATGGCAGGCACATTGGAAATGACTTCTATTCCAAGCAGGATGGAGAGCGCAACAATAAAGATTGCTTCGCGGTACAGATATATAAATTGCAAAATTTCTTCCATTTGGTCCTTTATTTATTAAATGATAGATTTAACACGATCGCTCATAATCTCTCCGGAGTGACAAACACAGGTCCCTTTCACGATATCATCGTTGAAGTCGAGTTTTAATGCTCCGTCTTTTTCAATAAGAAGCTTCATGAAATTGATTACGTTTTTACCAAACATCTTACTGGCATCAAAGGGGAGGTCTGATGGATAATCAGATTTGCCAATCACCTTAACGCCATGATGAATAATTGTTTGAGTGTCTTGTGTTATTTCACAGTTTCCACCTGTCGAAGAGGCAAGGTCAATGACAACTGAGCCCAAACGCATATTCTCTACCGTATCTTTTAATAATAGCACCGGTGCTTTTCGTCCCGGAATCTGAGCCGTACAAATGATAACATCAGATTTGATAGCGTGGTCGTGAATCAACTGACGTTGTTTTTGTTTAAACTCTTCAGTTTGTTCAACCGCATAACCTCCGGCAGCTGCATCTTCTCTAGCGCCTTCAACCTCAATAAATTTTCCTCCCAGACTCTTCACCTCTTCTCTTACTGCAGCACGAACATCGAAAACTTCAACAACCGCACCCAGTTTACGGGAGGTGGCAATGGCTTGTAGTCCGGCAACGCCAGCCCCCAATATTAATACTTTGGCCGGTTTAATGGTTCCGGCAGCACTCATAAACATGGGGAAGAAATGGGGAAGTTGGTTCGCTGCATCCAGCACCGCCTTGTATCCGGAAACAGTTGCCATTGACGAAAGAATGTCCATCGCCTGAGCACGTGTGCTTCTGGGGATAATGTCGAGACTGAAAACGGTCTTACCTTCACGTTGCAACTGCTTCACTAAGGAGGTGTCGGCCAACGGATTGATAATTGAAATCAAAACCTGTTGTGGCTTGATCTTTTCAATATCGGCTTGCAAAACATGAATAACGAGAACTACTTCAGCCCGATTGAAAATTTCTGAACGGGAAACAACTTCCGCTCCGGCCGATTTATATTCTTCATCTGAAGCATAGGCGCTTTGGCCTGCTCCTTGCTCTAACAGTGACTGCACATTGAGCTTGCTTAACTCTGCTACCCCTTCGGGAAGCAAAGCAACACGATTCTCAAACTCAGGCTCCTTGAGAATTCCTAAAATCATAGGTGTTGTATGTTTATGTTTGATAATTCGTTTAAACTAAGTAAATAACGAAAATACGAATAGAATGTTTTCATTAATCAGCATGTTCTGGCATACCTACAACTATTCTGCAATTCGGTTTTTGATTTACTTTTCATAACTTTGCAGGCTACTTAAAATATGGATTATTCGTGAAAATCAATACGATTTGTCAATTCTGCTCAGCTGGTTGTGCTGTTGAACTCAATTTATGTGAGAAAGTTAATAGTTTAGTTTTGCCCGTTTCGGGGGTGGTAAATCCGGATGGCTTTGTATGTGACTACGCTTTAAAGGGATATCAGAATATCAATAATTCTGAAAGAATTATCCACCCCTGCTTAAAGACCTCTATGGGCTTTCGCTCCATCTCTTTCGATGAAGCCTTTTTATTGATCGAAGAGCATATCCGTGAACAGATGCCTAATGAGAATGCCTTCTTTGCAGGCGCCCGATTAAGTAATGAGGAACTCTATCTTATTCAGAAGATTGCTCGCGTCGGCGTTGCTACCGGTAACCTGGCTTCCTTTCATTATCTGGGTAGAGGTACCGGGTATCTTCAAAATACAAAAGCAAATATTCCGGTTAATGAGATACTTGATACCCGAGTGGTGTATGTCATTGGCGATAACCTGCCAACAGTCTCGCCCTATACCTGGCATATTATTCAAAGAGCGAAGAAGGAAAATGATGTACAGGTGGTCTGGATCACTCCATCCGGTTCAGGCATTATTTCTGAGGTTGCAGATGTTATTATTGATATCCATTCTTCCTACTCGTTCTTGAAACTGGTAAATCGCTATCTTATTGAAACCGGAAAGGCAGATGCCTTCTTTACGGATGAAATCTGTTTAGATTTTCCAACCTATAAAACAAATCTTCTTGCCGAAGATTCTGAGAAGCATTTTCAACAGGCGGGTGTCACTGCGCTGGATATTGAAAAATTTGTAGATTCTCTTATAACTGCCGGAAAAGCTATTATCGTGTTTACGGAAGAGGAACTTTCGGGTAATAGCTGTCGGGAAGTGCATAACATGGCTATGTTGACCGGTAAAATGGGAAAGTATGCCGATGGAATCGTTGCAATAAAAGAAAGTGTAAATTCACAAGGCCTCATTGATATGGGGATTCATCCCGAATATGGTCAGGGTGCCGTGGCGGTCACCGATCCTGATTTTTTATCGAAAGCCCGAGATACTTGGGGAATAGAAAAACTTCCTGAAAAAGGAATTTCTGATTTTGCGGGTGTTTTAAATAATCCTCCCAAAAACCTCTTTATCTTTGGTGAAGATCCGGTGGGCGATGCCTTGATAAATAGAACATTAATAGAATCTTTTATTGCCAAAGCAGAGTTTTCGGTTGTACAAGATTTCTATATGACTGCTACCGCACAAATGGCAGATCTGGTAATGCCTTCAACCTATTTGTTCGAGAATGGCGGTACTTATACCAATACTCAGAAAATTATTCAACAGGTCGATCGACAAGTACCTTCCGATGTAGAAATGAATGGATTTGAACAACTCGCTGTAATAGCTTTGCAGTTAGGCCTTCCGGAGATGAAGACTCCTATTGAAGCGATGTTCGAATCGGTTACAATGTTTCCGGCAGGATGTACTCAAAAGCGACCTCGTTTCATTTACACTGAGAATGATGACAACCACCGGGTATTCAGATACGGTGTTGATGAAATCAGACGAAAAAATTGTGGAAACTAAAATAACATTGTTCTTAGACAAACTAAATATCCTTAGACTATTTAAGGGATACACTTCCATAACTCTTCTCTCACATAAGTTTGACATGGGTTCATCAGGGGCTTGATAGGTGCTTACTCCGTCTCCATGAGACGTGTCAGCTACGGGTTAACTATATTTCAGCTTTATGTTAAGTATAAGTGCGATAAGAGTAGTATAAGAATGATGTATAAAATAAGGGAGGCTATTTAATACAGTCTCCCTGGTATTTCAAGTTTTTATTTAAGCCAATGATCGCAGAACAGAAATGGTTTTCTGCATCATATCGTCTGTAAAGTCAAGGTGCGTTACAAAACGAATGGTTTGCGGACTAAAGATCATCCCATGAATATCTTGCTCTGCCAGCTTATTGATGAAGAGGACGTCATTCATTTTTTTGTTTAACTTAAAGATCAGGATATTTGACTGTGTTGGGTAAACCTCGTCAACATAAGATAGATTGGAAAGTGCTCTTCCAATGGTACGGGCGCGTTCATGATCTTCTTTTAGTCGTTGAATATTGTGGTCGAGTGCATAGATTCCGGCGGCGGCTAAATATCCTGACTGACGCATCCCGCCACCCATTACTTTACGCATGCGGCTTGCTTGTTTAATGAATGTTTTCGATCCTAACAACAAAGAGCCAACCGGTGCGCCAAGTCCTTTCGACAGGCAGACAGATATAGAGTCAAATAGTGCTCCATATTGAAGTGGTGATTCGTTAGTTTCCACCAAGGCGTTAAATATGCGGGCTCCATCAAGATGAAAACCTAGTCCGTTTGCTTTACAGACAGCTCCGATCTTTTTTAGTTCATTGAAGTCGTAGATGGCTCCACCTCCTTTGTTCATCGTGTTTTCTACACATACCAGTCGGCTTACAGGACGGTGGAGGTCATCAGGATTAATATGGGCTTCTACGTCGTCGGCCGTAATTCTACCATGATCGCCTTCAAGGAGACAAACAGATGATCCTGAATTAAAGGCGATACCACCTCCTTCGTAATAATATACATGAGATAATTTATGACAAATAACTTCGTCGCCCGGACGTGTATGAACCTTTATGGCAACTTGGTTTGTCATAGTTCCGGAGGGACAAAAAAGTGCGGCTTCCTTGCCAAATAATGCGGCAGCCTTTGCTTCCAATGCATTTACAGTAGGGTCATCTTTAAAGACGTCATCTCCAACCTGTGCCGAAAACATGGCCTGTATCATTTCAGGAGTAGGTCGGGTTACTGTATCACTACGTAAATCAATCATGGTATTTAATGTTTTTGAATATATGTAAGGTTTTTGTTTACTTTTTACGAATGGCTTTCTCTAGTCGGGTTAATCCTTCAAGTAACATGGCTCTGGGACACCCAACATTTAAACGCATAAATCCGGTTCCTTCAACGCCAAATTCTGTTCCGTTATTAAGTCCCAAAAACGCTTTGTTTGTGATTAAATCTACAAGCTGAGGTTGTGATAGCCCTAATTCTCTGAAATCCAGCCATAAAAGATAGGTCGCCTCGTGTTCATTGAGCTTGACTTCAGGTAAATGATCTGATAAAAAACTTCGAACTAAAGCCACGTTTCCGGCAAGATATTCGATCAACTTTTCGTGCCATTCATCACCATGTTCATAGGCAGCCTCTGATGCAATGGCTCCAAAAAAGTTACCGCTATCAACATGAGCGCTTTGAATTACCGCATTCAATTTAGCTCGTATTTCGGAGTTGGGGACTACTATTGAAGAAGTCGATAGTCCGGCGGTATTAAATGTTTTGCTTGATGCAAGACAGGTAATGGTGTTAGCTGCTATTTCAGGACTGAGATTAGCGGTAGGAATATGTTTGTAGCCTGGTAATACAAGGTCGCAATGAATTTCATCTGAAATAAGGATGACATGGTGTTTGATGCAGAGTTCGGCAACTTTTCTTAATTCCATCTCTGTCCAAACCCTTCCAACCGGATTATGAGGGTTCGATATGATCATCATCTTTGTCCCAACAAGCTTGTTGTCGAGATCCTCAAAGTCGATGATAAAGCGATTGCCCACCTGTAGTAAGGGATTATAGACCAACTGGCGGTTGTTATTTCTGACGGCATCATAAAATGGCGGATAGACAGGCGGTTGAATTAGAACCTTATCGCCGGGCTGGGTAAAAGCCAGTGTAGCCATATAAAGTACAGGAACAACGCCGGGACTGAATAAAATCCAATCTCGTTCAATTTTCCATCCGTGATGTTTGTATATCCAGTTAATAATGGAATTGTAGTAACCTTCGGTACGATAAGTGTAGCCATAAACCGGATGTGAGGCTCGTTTTATGATGGCGTCGGTGATGAATCCGGGTGTTTTAAAATCCATATCGGCCACCCACATGGGTAAGACATCGGCATTACCGAATACTTGTTTACGTAAATCCCATTTTACGCATGCAGTGTCTTCTCGATTAATGATTTCGTCAAAAGAATAATTCATTTTTTTTATTGATGTTTTTCTCTACTAAGCCTCTATTAACTTGATTTGAATACTTATTATGCGATAGTTGATAGTTATAACTTAGTTTTAGTGAGATTATTATTAATGTGGTTCTTTTTTTAATGGCTACGGTCTCATTAGTTTCTGGCTGTTTATCAGATATTTGTAAAAACCAGAGTAATTGAGGAAGAAGTTGTCATTTTGCTATGCAAAGATTAATAAAAAATTGTCATCTTTGAGCAAGAATTCGATAATCGGTTTTGATGAGATTATTCTAAACATGATTTTCCTTTTTTGAGGAAATCAAAATCGTTTCTGAAACTTCATAATAAGAAATGGGTTACTTTTATGGATAACATACATACTGGAAAGTTTAACGAAGTTTTTAATGAAATAAATCAAAGCAGATCCTCTATGATCAGCAAACCATTTTCACTATTATCTCGGTTATTTTATTTTAATGACTCAGATTTCACAAAACTGATGCGTAAGCGTATCTTTCATGTGTTGCTTATTGCCAGTGATTACGACTCGTTTATGTTGCAGATGGACGGTCGGATTGATGAACTTATATTTAATGAATATGTTTCGTTAAATCTTCGCTATCCGCCACAATTTATTCATGTCTCTACTGAGGAAGATGCTTTTAAGTCATTGGATGAAGATGAGGTGGATCTGATTATCACTATGTTTAACCCTGGCGAATATGATGTGTTTGAACAAGCGAAGCGTATAAAGGTTAAATACTCAACTATTCCGATTGTTGTACTAACACCTCTTTCAAGAGAGGTAAGTCAACATGTATCCCAAGGTGATCTTAGTGCTATCGACTATGTCTTTAGCTGGTTGGGTAATAGTGATATTCTTCTGGCTATCATAAAGCTGATAGAAGACAAGATGAACGTTGAAAATGATGTTAATGAGGTAGGTGTACAGGTTATTTTGTTGGTTGAAGACTCAATCAGATTTTATTCCAGTTATTTGCCCAATATTTATAAGATTATTTTTAAACAGTCAAAGGCGTTTCAGGGTGAAGGATTAAACGAGCACCAGCAGATGCTTAGGATGAGGGGGCGGCCAAAGATTCTCTTGGCTACCAATTATGAAGAGGCTGTTAATCTCTATGAGAAGTATAAGAATAATCTGTTAGGTATTATTTCAGACATTAGTTATAAGCGTGGCGGGGTTCAGGATAAACTGGCAGGGGTTAAACTTGTTGAACGTGTAAAAGCTGAAGATGAATTTATGCCTATTTTATTACAATCGTCAGCTAGAGAACATGAATCGGTAAGTGCAGAACTCAAGGTCGGGTTTATCTATAAACACTCAAAATCATTATTGATTGAGCTTCGTAATTTTATTATGGAGTATTTCGCATTTGGTGATTTTGTATTTATAGACCCTGAATCGAAACATGAAATTATGCGAGCTTCTGATTTAAAGACACTCCAAGACAGATTATTTGAGGTGCCCGATGCTTCATTAGAATATCATGTTTATCGAAACCATCTTTCTAAATGGCTTAGGGCCCGTGCTTTATTCCCATTAGCCGAGCTGCTAAAGGATTTACGTCCTTATGATTTTAAAAATATTGACGAGATAAGACACTTTGTAGTCGATTCTATTGCCATGTACAGAATGAATCAATCACGAGGCGTAATTGCTCAATTTAATAAAGATTCGTTCGACGAGTATCTTGGTTTTGCAAGGATAGGAAATGGCTCGGTAGGAGGGAAGGCTCGCGGTTTGGCCTTTTTAGATTCATTGGTGAAGCGAAATAGAATTCTTGATCGTTGGCCCAACGTGATTGTTACAATTCCCCGAACGGTGGTTCTCTCTACGGATATCTTTGATCAATTTATGGAAGAGAATGATCTTTATAAAATTGGATTATCAGATTTAGGCGATCAGGAAATCTTTAATCATTTTATTCAAGCTCGTCTTCCGGTAAATCTCATGGAAGATCTATATGCATTTATAAGAGTCATAAGAACTCCTGTTGCGGTTCGTTCATCAAGTTTACTTGAGGATTCACACTATCAACCTTTTGCCGGAATATATGCAACCTTTATGGTTCCGTATATTGAAAAGGAACGGACGATGATGGAAATGTTGGGTAATTCAATCAAAAGTGTCTACGCCTCAGTCTATTACAAGGCAAGCAAAGCTTATATGGCTGCTACTATGAATGTTATTGACGAAGAGAAGATGGCTGTAGTGTTGCAGGAATTATGTGGAAAACAGTATGGCACACGTTTTTATCCCACCTTCTCAGGGGTTGCACGCTCTATTAACTTTTATCCGATTGAACCCGAAAAGGTGGAAGAAGGTATTGCAGTTGTAGCTTCAGGTTTGGGTAAATACATCGTAGATGGTGGACGCGGATTACGGTTTTCTCCTAAATATCCCAAAAAGGTTTTGCAATTGAGTTCACCCGCTATGGCCTTACGTGAAACACAAAAAACATTTTATTCATTGGATCTGGATCCGGCAGCTTATCACCCCAGTACGGATGATAGTGTAAACCTGATGAGTCTCCCTATTGAAGAGGCGGGTAAAGACGGCTCACTCTTACATCTTGCTTCGACCTACGACTTTGAGAATAACGTAATTAAAGATGGATTTGGGTTAGTAGGCAAGAAGGTCATAACCTTTTCGAATATACTTAATCATAATGTGTTTCCATTGGCGGATATCTTACAGGTTTGTCTTGAAACCGGTCAACGTGAGATGAAAAAACCGATAGAGATTGAGTTTGCCGTAGATCTGAATCGTCCGAAAGGTTTGCCTATGTTGTTTAATTTACTTCAGATCAGGCCTATTGTGGATAACCGTGAAGTTGTGGATATTAAACTGAAGGAGGTTAATTTTGATAATGTGATTATCTATTCGAATTCGGCGTTAGGAAATGGGGTTATCCGGGATGTTTGTGATTTCATTTATGTGAAGCCTGAGAGCTTTAATGCAGCTCGAAATAAGGAAACCGCTTTGTTGATCGGTAGGTTGAATGATAAAATGCTGCAAGAAAAAAGATCCTATGTGTTGGTTGGTCCGGGGCGCTGGGGATCATCAGATCCGTGGTTAGGCATTCCTGTTAAATGGCCTCAGATATCGGCAGCTCGTGTAATTGTTGAATCGGGATTGGATCATTATAGGATAGAACCCAGTCAGGGAACTCATTTCTTTCAGAACCTGACTTCATTTAGGGTCGGTTATTTTACTGTAAATCCGTTTATCAATGATGGCTTCTATGATTTAAAGTATTTGAAGTCTATACCTGCTGTATATGAGGATGATACTGTGCGGCATGTTCGATTCACCCAGCCTGTTGTCATAAAGATTGATGGAAAAAATAATCGGGGTGTCATATATAAGATGGAATCAGAGTGATTTCTTTTGTATCTTTGTATAAGAAATGGACGATGGAAATTCATCTTCACTTCTGCTTTTTTCATGATACCTGGCAGATTATTTTAAATTTGTAGGTACGACGTGTTCTTTGAATCTGAAAAGGATTTTGTTTGAAATAAACAATATGAGTTTAGGACTGTTTTAGTAATATCAAAGCATTCTATACTTGAAAATATTCCGGTAGAAAGTAAGTACTTATGGCATTAAAGGAAAATTGTGGTTGGTGTAAGGGTTGACAATTTTAATCACACTTTTCCCGATCGATTGCGGTGATGTTGGTTGGGTTCATAAGCTTCTTCTACCGGATTTTTTTATTTCTATCCGGAAAATCGGTATTAACATTTGCATAGAACTCAATAAGAAAAAAAATAGTATAATCCTCAGTTGGGATAACTTCACTAGACATCATTATCAAATGATGATTCTGACTTTTTAGATTACTAAAGTGATATTATCATTCTTCGGCGTCAGATCCAAGTATTTCTTTAAAAATATTCCACATCCTTTCGTTAGGCGGCATCGCCTTAATACACATTGGTGTTTGTTTTACAGGATGGATAAATTCGATTTGGCGTGCATGCAGACTTATCGATCCATCCGGATTTGATCTGGGGTACCCGTATTTTAAATCGCCCCTGATGGTGCAGCCAATTGAAGATAGCTGAACTCTGATTTGATGATGACGACCTGTTAAAAGATTTATTTCCAATAAGGAGTAGTCTTTACTTTTAGCCAATAGCTTATATTTGAGTTCGGCTCTTAAGGCTCCTTTTCTACTTTCAGGAACGATATATGACTTGTTTTGCGATTCGTTTTTCCAGAGATAATCGACGAGATGTCCCTCTGTTTGAGCCGGACTTCCTTTAACAATTGCCCAATAGGTTTTTTGCACTTCTCTTTCGCTGATTAGTGCATTCATACGTGCTAGCGCCTTGCTGGTTCTGGCAAAAACAACCAATCCGCTTACTGGGCGATCAAGCCTGTGAACGACCCCTAGAAATACCTCTCCCTGCTTTTTGTAATGATCTTTAATATATTCTTTAAGTATCTCGCTTAAAGGTTTATCACCAGTTTTATCACCCTGTACAATTTCGCCGGATGACTTATTAACAATGATGAGATGGTTATCTTCGTATACGACTTTCATTAATATTGTTCTCGTTCATTAGGGAAATCAATAGACTTCACATCTGAGATATATGATTTAACCGAACCCATTATTTCTTCACTTAAATTGTGATAGCGGCGAAGAAAGCGGGGTGAAAATTCTGTGGTTATTCCCAGCATATCATGAAGTACCAGTACTTGTCCATCAACCTGATTCCCTGCCCCAATGCCGATGATAGGAATTCTGAGTTTTGAAGCAACCTCTCCGGCTAGTTTTGCCGGAATCTTTTCAAGGGTGATGCCAAAGCAACCTGCATCTTGAAGTAGCTGTGCATCTTCGATGAGCCTTGCTGCTTCTTGCGGATCAGTAGCCCGAACCACATAGGTCCCAAATTTATTGATTGACTGGGGAGTTAAACCTAGATGCCCCATGACAGGGATACCTGCTGATAAGATTCTGTCGACTGATTCCAGAATTTCTTTTCCACCTTCCATCTTGACTGCATCCGCTCCTGATTCTTTCATGATACGTATTGACGATTGGAGCGCAATCTTGGAATTGCCTTGGTACGTTCCAAAAGGAAGATCAACAATAACTAAAGCACGCTGAACACCTCTTACTACTCCCGATGCATGATAAATCATTTCGTTAAGCGTGATGGGTAACGTGGAGGTATAACCTGCCATAACATTTGATGCTGAATCGCCAACCAGAATAACATCAATGCCGGCTCTATCAAGCAATCGGGCCATTGAAAAATCATAGGCGGTAAGCATGGCGATTTTTTCTCCCTTCAGCTTCATGTCCTGAAGTTTGTGAGTTGTTACTTTGGGAATTCGTTGTGGACTAACTGTGCTCATAATTGAAGTAATTAAAAAACATTTTAATCAATTTGCTTTCCGGTAAACCCGGCTTAATCATAATGCAAAGCTAAAACAAAAATTAACTGGTAGTATTGTTTTGTGGATACTGATTGTCATGTTTTTAAATCGTTCCGTTTTACGGGTTATTTATACTCTGTCGTTTTGTCATTTTTTGTAAATGATGCTGCTCATCTGTTTGTAAAATGCTGATTATAACTTCGTGCTTCGTAAGATGTTTATAATCAATAGTATATCTTTGATTTATGTGGCGTTGTAACAAAAGATGAGCTGACACTTGCTAAGTGAAAATGTCAGAAGCATTTATCTGGCACAATCCTTGACTAACAGAGAGTAAATCATTACGAATTTATTAAAGATTTAAATATTATAACAATGGGAAAAATCATTGGAATCGACTTAGGAACCACCAATTCATGTGTGGCAGTAATGGAAGGGAATGAACCTGTAGTAATTCCAAACAGCGAAGGTCGCCGTACAACCCCTTCAATTGTTGCCTTCACAGAAAACGGTGAACGTAAAGTTGGTGACCCAGCTAAACGTCAGGCAATTACCAATCCTCATAAAACCGTTTCTTCGATAAAACGATTTATGGGTGAAACCTATGAGAGGGTCACAAAAGAAATAGCTCGTGTACCTTACGAAGTACAAAGAGGAGAAAATAATACACCACGTGTAAAAATTGATGATCGTTTATATACTCCACAAGAAATTTCAGCAATCGTCCTTCAAAAAATGAAGAAAACAGCTGAAGATTACTTGGGACAACCTGTTACAGAGGCTGTTATTACAGTTCCCGCATATTTTAGCGACTCTCAGCGTCAGGCTACTAAGGAAGCTGGCGAAATAGCCGGCCTAGTTGTTCGTCGTGTTATCAATGAACCAACTGCTGCAGCTCTTGCTTATGGGTTGGATAAAATGCACAAAGATATTAAGATAGCCGTATATGACCTTGGGGGTGGTACTTTTGATATCTCTATCCTTGAATTAGGTGAAGGTGTATTTGAAGTTAAATCGACTAATGGTGATACCCACCTTGGTGGAGATGACTTTGACCACTGTGTTATTGACTGGCTTGCCGATGAATTCTTGAGAGAAGAGGGCGTTGATCTTCGTAAAGATCCAATGGCCCTACAGCGCTTAAAAGAAGCTGCCGAAAAGGCTAAGGTTGAATTGTCGAGTTCTAATTCCACCGAAATTAATCTTCCTTATATTATGCCTGTCAATGGTATTCCAAAGCATCTTGTTAAAAATCTCTCACGTTCAAAGTTTGAACAATTGATAGACTCTTTGATTAAGGCTACCGTTGAACCATGTCGCAAGGCTTTGGCTGATGCTAACTTAACTACAAACGATATTGATGAGGTTATACTTGTTGGAGGTTCAACACGTATTCCTGCCGTCCAAAAGATTGTTGAAGACTTCTTCGGTAAAACTCCTTCAAAGGGTGTAAACCCAGATGAGGTTGTCGCTGTTGGAGCTGCAATTCAGGGCGGTGTACTTACCGGAGAAGTTAAAGATGTTCTTCTTCTTGATGTCACCCCATTATCATTGGGTATTGAAACATTGGGAGGGGTAATGACTCGGCTAATTGAATCAAATACTACTATTCCTACACGTAAATCTGAAGTGTTCTCTACCGCATCTGATAATCAGACTTCAGTTGAAATTCATATTCTTCAGGGCGAACGTCCAATGGCGAAGGATAACAAGAGTATCGGTCGTTTCCATCTTGATGGAATTCCTTCCGCTCAACGTGGCGTACCTCAAATTGAAGTCACTTTCGATATTGATGCTAATGGAATTCTTCACGTTTCTGCAAAGGATAAGGCTACCAATAAAATGCAGCAAATTAGGATTGAAGCTTCTTCTGGCATAAATGATGCTGAAATTAAGCGTATGAAAGATGAAGCTGCAGCTAATGCTGAATCCGATCGCAAAGCTAAAGAGGAGATCGAAAAGCTAAATACAGCTGATAGTATGATCTTTTCTACTGAAAAGCAATTAGCTGAATATGGTGATAAAATTCCTGCCGATAAAAAAGCTCCGATAACATCGGCTTTAGAAAAACTTAAAGAGGCTCATAAGGTTAAAAATCTTGAAGGAATTGAAGCTGCTATTGCTGCCCTTAATACAGCATGGCAGGCTGCAAGTCAGGAAATGTATGCTGCCTCTGGCGCTCAAGAAAATGGCAATCCAAATCCGGATGCAAATTCCGGAGCTAATCCGGGAGCCAATCAAGGTCCAAATCCTGGAACCGGCTCTAAGGGAGGTGCCAATGATCAGGAAATTACCGATGTCGATTTTGAAGAAGTGAAATAATTTCTGGTTGTTAATTAAAAAAAGAGGAGATACCTGTTTGATGGTGATCTCCTCTTTTTTTATGGGTTTAAATTTTTTTCTTTACGACACCTTTTGGATCAGTCGAAATCAGTTGAAAAGTTCAAAGCTTAAAATAGACTACTGCGCGATTTTGCTTTCGGTGGCTTAACTATTACGACACCACTCAATTATAGTTCATAGATGTTATAGCAATCTGGTTTATAACCCAATGAAATTTTTATTTGCATCAGGGCATAAAACAAATCAAAAAAATTGATTTTTCTTTCAAATTGTTGTAAATTTACATTATGAGAATTAGTATCTCTCATAATATGGATACTGATTTGCATCACAGGTGTTTGTAACTTTATTGCCTATGAAGAATCTTGTTACACTTGTAATTCTTTTTGTTGTTGCATCATCTACGATTGTTTTTGGGCAGGGAATAGAACGGTTTTCCGGTTTTCCTGAAAGAAGTTCTTCCTTTAATAGCGGATATTTTAATGGTGAGAATGGTGTTATCTGGTATTATACTCTCTGCAAGAATGATATTAATGGTGATGGACTAGAGAAGGCGGCTCCTGTATTAAAGAACGATCTCTCTTCTGAGATAGTTTCCTCATTAATTCAGGGTGGAGTTGCTTTATTAAAAATAAACTATTCTTCTTTCTCCTCTATACCTGTTAAATTTGATGTATTTATCAACAAAAACAAAGTAGCTACCTTAACGGTACCTGCTTCCTCTAAAGGACAAACACTGTCATCCGGAAATATTGTAGTTAATTACGATAGACCTTTTTATATACGTATCAAACAAGCTGATGCTACATCGGGAATGGTTATGTTGAATGAAGTCTTCTGGACCAAGTTCTCAGTGGTCGAAGGTGGTTCTTTAAGCGATAATCAATCTTTTCCAAGACTGATCGATAATGAAACAGGCGGCTTTAGCTCATTGGCTAAAGATCGTATCGCAAATAGCTATCGGGTCTATCCGAATCCGGCGAGAGATTATGTATATATAGAAATGTCGGAAAATAGGGATGTCGTTTTTAGACTTTTTACTTTAGCAGGGCAAATGGTCTTGCAAGATGTGGTTAGGGGTTCGGGCCAGAAGATAAATATCAATAACCTGAAAGAAGGTTTATATATCTATAAAATATTAGAAGATAAATCCGGAAAGCTTATCTCGGGAAAAATGATTGTTAGATAGCTTCGTGTCTAGGCAATCTATTATTGTCTAGAGGTTCCATACCTTGTTTTATCCTTTTTGTGTTACCGGAATTCATCTTACTTATTTAAATAAAAGATTACCGGATGAACCACTTTTGCGCTTATTTTTGTAAAAAGATCGGGAAAATGAAATACTTTCATGTTATTGCACTTTTGTTTTTACTACTTCCTTTCTCAGAAGGATTTGCACAGTATAATAAACCATTGAGACTGGAAGTTGAAGTGAAATCGGGTGAAGAGCCATTTAGGTTAGTAACATGTGGCGAAAACGGATTAGTTCTCTTTGCACAAACCACTAAGGTGGAAAAAAAAGAAAATGTATTGTGGACTTTTAATTTTGTTGACAAGAACCTTAAAAATAAAGGTCAGGTCCTTTATCCGGTACCCCGTTCTTATGACTTTTATGATTATGAAGTTTCAGAGAGTAGACTCTTTATGATATTTAATAGCAGCAAAACCAGTTTAAGTGATGAGTGTCTGCTATTATTTATAGATCCGGCAAAATACATTGTAGCCTCTATTCCTTTTAAAGTCCCATCCAGAACAACTATTAGTGCCGTAAAAATCGCCGGGAATATGGCCTATGTTGCCTTGGTTTCGAAAAGCAACAGGTTCTATGTAGTGAAGGTGAATATGGGTGAAGGAAAGTGCTCTACGATTATAGAGGAGAAAGCTGATAGTCCAACTGTCTTGAGTATGTTGTTGGAGCCTGGAAAGAACTTGTTATCGCTCTTTGTTCAAAAAGAGGAGCGTCGAAATAAATTTGAAAATTCTATTTATTCATATGACTTATCCGGTGCAAAGGCCGGTGAGGTAAAGTATACAGGATTTAATAAAGATTGCTTTTTGGTAAATGCCGAATTATTTAGAAATAGTGATAATCAGTTACTGGTCCTTGGCGGTTATAATGATCAACCTTCTCGTAGATTCTCTGATTATTTTTCAAATGGAACGGAGACCTCAGGATTCTTTTCCGGTTTACTAATTAGTAGTGATGCTAACATTAACTATAGCCGATTTTCTGGTATAACTAATTTTCATGGGTATTTTGATGATAATTCTTCTATCTTTAATCGTGTTTCAAAAAAGAATAAACGGATATCCGACATTAACTATACAGCAGTAGCACAGAATATACAGAAGATAGACAGTGCATATTATCTTGTTTTTGAGACCTATGTTCCTGAATATCATCGTAACTATAGACAATCATATAATCTTTATTCTTCATATTCTTTATACCCAGGTTATTCAAATTATCCGATTCTGGATGGTTTCCGGTTTATTAATGCAATTACAGTGTCGTATAATGAAAAGGCGGGAGTTAAATGGACTAGTGCAATGGAGATACGCGATGTCTTTTCAAAATATATTTATCCGAGGATGAACTTGGTTATGGATGGAGAGGATGCTATCCTTTCATATTCTACAAAGGGAAAGATATTATCAAAGGTAATAGCCGGACCGGACGCTAAAACAGGGTATGACCAGATGTCTATCATGCCTGATAAGGCAAAAGATGAAATAATTGACGATTACAATAATGGATTAATTTATTGGTATGACAATAATTTCATCGCCTATGGATACCAACTCATCCGAAATAATTTTATTTCCGAAAATAAACGTACCGTATTTTATATAAATAAGCTCGCTTTCCGTTAATATATGATATACTTTAAGACAAAGTGAGGCTTTCTTTCTTTGATTATCACCATCTCTCTTTCCTTTTCGATGTCTTTTTATCTTCAGTATGCATAGGGAGATTAATGCTCAGACTATATTGATTTGCAGTACTTGTTGTGGCTATAGGTAAATTCATTCTATATGTGTGATGAAAATAGTTCAGTGATAATGTGATTGGTGTTGGTGTGTTAGTTAATATATTAATATGCTGATGTCAGTGATATAATGAGTAAGTAATTACTGGTATGATGAATTTGATGCATATTGCTTCCGTTTAGATTGAGAAAGAATCTCCAATCCGTTATTAGTTTATATATTACATAGTAGCTTTCAATAATCGCCATTGGAACGCTACTTACTGTAGGCATAGACTTATGATATTACATGATTACATGCCAAATAATCTGGGATAAAACTATGATAAAATGGGTGCATAAAAAAAAGAGGCTGCTCAATGAAGAACAGCCTCTTTTTTTATAAGAGTTTCGGATTATTTAACGATAGCCTGAAATTCAGGAACGTTGAAGAAACGAATGAATTCACGATCGCCAGCAGCTTTAGCTTTGAAACTGCTATCCATCTTAATAGACTTCATTAAGCTTTCATATAATAGTGCTGTATCATTAGTACGGGCAGCAGCAATAGCAAGTACATAATATGTGTCAGCAGCAGCAGGTGCACATTTTAAAGTTGCAATAGCAGCTTGTGAGTTTCCTGCAAGTAATTGTGCTAAACCTAAGTTATGATTGCATTTTTTTACGCTGAGTGAGCTAACTGCATCATTATATTTTGCTTTGGCAATTTGAGGAATACCTGCATTGTATCCTTCACTAGCGCCAAGACCCTGTGCTTTCTTAAACAATTCGTAGGAATTTTTTGCATTTCCCTTTAATGCTTCAACAGCACCAAGATTATTTAAAACAATAGCATTGTTAGGTGACAAACTGTTAGCAGTATTAAAATAGCTGGCAGCTTGACTTAGGTTCCCATTTTTAAGTTCAATAGCACCTGCATTATTAAATGCTCTCCAATCGCCTTCGTTTTGTTTCAGACCGGCCTTGTAGATAGAAAGCTGAGTATTTGCATCTTTAGTTAAAGTAGCAGAATAAAGCAATTCATCTGCAGTAAGTGTTTCAGGACTGTTAGTTGCTGCGTTCAAATACTGTTCATCAGTCTTAACCGGTTCGTAGCTATTAACCTTGATGTTTACTCGACGTAAAGGAGGTAGTATGTCTGATTTCAATGTTCTGAAAACACGCGTCATATTACGAATTTCCTGTTCACGTTTGTTAATGTCTGATTGTGAGTTGACAATATTTATGATGGCATTTTTATCTTTCAAATTAGAAGCTTGAACTGCTTGCATAAAGCCGTCCCAGTCTTCTCCTTGAGAAGCTGTGTTAACCATAACACCACCAAGGCTCTTTTCGAATTCGGTAGCTTTCTTGCTAGAAGACCATTTCTTAAATAAGTCTACTACATATTTTTTTCCTGTAACTGCACGTTTTGCAGATAGTCCTTGGTTGAATGTCTCTTCACCTTCTGGAGAAGCGTAACCATTAACTTCTACATCTTTGATTTGCCATCCCTTATTGATGAAAGTATTCAATTCAGTAAGACCGGTTTTGTGCTTCTTGTTTAGAGGAAGTTTCAGATTAAGGTTGTATTTATTTACCAAGAAATAAATGCTAGCATCTTGTGATGCAAATTTTTCTTTAACCAGTTTATCGGCAGCCGTTAATAAGTCTTCATCATGTTTAACCAATAATGGAGTAATGATAACACCATCAGCAATTTTATGTGACGGAACATCAACGAACTTATTATTTGCGCGAACCTGAGAAGCGGTAGCCTTAGAATCAACAGCGCCACTTGCAGGTTTGTAGACGATTGGGTTAGCCATCAAATCAGCTACAGACATACCCGGCATGTAAGGGATGGTTTGTTTAACAGTGAAAGTACCACCTGTTTTATAAGGAATAGCAATTCCATCACCGCTTACATCTTCACCTTTAAGATTTATAGGATTGAGTGGATAAGAACCACCGTTGTATTTCAATTCAGGAGTGATTTGAATGGCACCTTTTTTAGCCATATATTTTTCAGGAACAGTTCCTTTTATTGTTACGACAACAGAATCTCCGTGCATTTCAAGTGGGTTAGGCGTAACCTCATATTTGATCATGTCATAATTGGCAGCCATCTTTTTAAGATTGGTAGCTTCTGTTATGTCATAGTTGATACCGATAGAAATGTTGTCCATCACGTCAATTTTATCGTTACCAACTTTTTTATTACGGTACATACCATCCCATTTATCTCCGTCAACTTTATCAGGGATGATATAAGAAGTAGCTTGTACGTTTACGCCCCAGTTATCGTCAAACTTATATTTAGCGGTGAATCCAACGGGGATAGTAACGCCAGTAGCCCAATCTTTAAACTTCGTACTTTTACCATCTTTGGTAGTAATAAGCGTTGTGCCAGTTGTATAATTAAATAGATCGGAATACATATTGGAAAATCCAATACCGGTGAATCCATATACGAAGAATTTCCTATCCGGATTGTATTTAATTAAGTTCGTAATATCTAAAGTTGGTTCTATATAATAGCCAAGGTAATGGGTTTTCGTTTTGAATTTATAATTTGCATTTTCATCAACACGACCCTTGAGAGATCCGCCAGTGATTTCACCTCTAAGTCCAAATAGAGATGTAAATTGGCGTCCGGCATAGAAGCTGCCAAGAAATCCGGTTTGTTTGCCGATTTTGCCAAGGTCCAGGGGGGTTGACATTAAGTCTCCATAGAGAAGACTTCTTCCGGCATTAATGCTAAGGTACCAATAAGGATCAAATCCTTTATTGGCCTTACTGCTGCTTTGGTCCTTGTCTTGGGCAAATGTTGCCAACCCTATAAATAAGGCAAAGACGACTAAAAGAAAAGATTTTTTCATACTTGTAGGTTTTAAGCGGTTTTCCAATGCGAATGTACGAAATTATTTTTTTTCGTGGATAATTTATTCTAATTAGTTGATTAAATATTTATTGCATTTGAACAGTAAATTTACATTTATAATATTAAAAAATCAAGCTTTTTGTTTAAAATCATAATATTTAGTGATTTAGTTACCAAAAACAACTTTGATGATGCAAAAGTAACAGATATTTTTTTAATATGTTTCATCACGCTGTTAGCTTTTTATCAATAAAAGATATTTCCTTTGTAAACAAAAACTGTGCAAATTTATAGCTATTTTAAAAGAAATAATTCTTGTGACATAATATGCCATATTACAATTCCCAGTGAAACCGTGATATTGAGGGAATGCTTTGTCCCGAATTGCGGAATTTCTAAGCAAATATCAGCAATATCCATAATCGACTGATCCACTCCATCTACCTCATTACCAAAAATTAAGGCAAGTTTTTCAGAACTATTGGCAACAAAATCCTGTAGTAGCGTACTGTGTTCTGCCTGTTCTACTGCAATTATTGTGTATCCCTGCTTCTTTAATTTTGATACGGCTTCGATAGTAGAATTAAAATACTGCCAATTCAGCGTGTTTTCTGCCCCAAGGGCAGTTTTATGTATTTCACGGTGGGGTGGAGTGGCTGTGATTCCGCATAAAAAGATAGATTCCAAGCGAAAAGCATCGCTGGTTCTGAAGGCAGATCCAATATTATTCAGGCTTCTTATATTATCAAGAACGATTACAATAGGAAATTTCTTAGCCTCTTTAAATTCATCTACAGATAATCGATCAAGTTCTGAATTCTTTAATTTTCGCATTGTTTTCATTTACATTATGAGTGTGCAAAGTTAAAAATGAAGGAATTCGAAGGTGTATTCTTTCAAATAAATTAAATTTGCCAAATAAAAAGATAAAAATTGGCAAAGTTAAAAGAAATTGCAGAAACCCCTTTAATGAAACAATATAACACAATTAAGGCTAAATATCCTGATGCGCTTCTATTGTTTCGTGTCGGCGACTTTTATGAGACATTTGGAGAGGATGCTATTAAGGCATCGTCTATACTTGGAATTGTTTTAACCCGTAGGGCAAATGGCTCAGCCTCTTATATCGAATTGGCAGGATTTCCGCACCACTCTATCGATACATATTTGCCAAAACTTGTCAAGGCAGGCTATCGTGTTGCCATTTGTGATCAGTTAGAGGATCCCAAATTAGCAACGAGTATCGTGAAAAGAGGGGTTACCGAGTTGGTAACACCTGGCGTTTCTTACAATGATAAGATCCTCGATATTAAGGAGAACAACTTTCTGGCAAGCATTCATCTCGATTCGAAAATTTCAGGGATAGCATTTCTCGATATTTCTACCGGTGAATTCTATATCGCACAAGGCTCAAATGATCAAATTGATAAACTGCTTCAAACCTACCGTCCCAATGAAGTGGTGGTTCAACGATCGAAACGAAGAGAGTTTATGGAGTTGTTTGGTGATAAATTTTACTTGAGTACGTTTGATGATTGGGTCTTTACGTATGATTTTGCTTTCGAACTGCTTACAAAACAATTTTCTACCACTTCATTAAAGGGATTTGGTATTGAAGATCTGAATCAAGGCATTATAGCCGGTGGGGCAGCACTTCATTATTTAGCCGAGACACAACATGATAAAGTCAAACATATCTGTTCTGTAACACGTATTGAGGAGGAAAATTATGTTTGGCTTGACCGGTTTACGATTCGTAATTTGGAACTGGTTAATTCGCATAACGAAAGAGCCGCTACCTTGATTGATGTGATAGACCAGACTATCTCGCCAATGGGGGCCAGACTGATGAAAATGTGGATACTCCTTTCATTGAAAGATCGGAAAAAGATTGATGAGCGTTTAGATGTGGTTACCTACTTCTTTGAGCATCATGACGCACTCGAAAAGATTATTCAACAGATTCGTCAGATTGGCGATATGGAGCGATTGATTACCAAAGCATCTACCGGACGGATTAATCCCCGTGAAGTTCTTCAGCTGGCACGCTCGCTTCGGGCTACCGATCCTATTCGTGAAATTTGTTCAACTTCAGGAAATTCTGCATTGAAGTTGCTGGCAGAACAAATAAATCCTTGTCCGGTGATGTGCGAATTGATCGAATCGTATATTCACAACGATCCGCCTGTACAAGTGAATAAGGGACAGGTTATTGCTAAGGGTGTCTCTGCCGAACTGGATGAATTACGTGATTTGGCTTATTCCGGAAAGGATTATCTGCAACGGATGCTCCAGCTCGAAATTGAACAGACGGGAATAACATCTCTTAAAATCGGATACAATAATGTATTCGGATATTATCTGGAGGTTACCAATTCACACAAAGATAAAGTCCCCGAAACATGGACCCGAAAGCAAACATTGGTAAATGCAGAGCGATACATTACGGATGAGCTCAAAAGCTATGAAGAAAAGATTCTGGGGGCTGAAGAGAAAATATTGAGTTTGGAGAGCCAGTTATATAGCGAATTGGTTTTTAAAATATCCGGATATATTGAGCCTATTCAGCTAAATGCATCTCTTATTGCCCGACTGGATTGCCTTTTGTCGTTTGCAACGATCGCTATCAAAAATCATTATGTACGACCTCAGTTAAATGATAGTTATCAGTTGAATATTAAAAATGGGAGGCATCCTGTTATTGAGCAGCATATGCCACCGGGCGAGAAATATATCGGTAATGATGTTTATATCGACGACAAAGAGCAGCAGATTATCATGATCACGGGACCTAATATGTCGGGTAAGTCTGCCTTATTACGTCAGACAGCTTTGATTGTTTTGATGGCGCAGATGGGATGTTATGTTCCGGCCGATGAAGCGGTCTTTGGTATTGTCGATAAAGTTTTCACAAGAGTAGGGGCGTCAGATAACATCTCTTCGGGAGAATCTACTTTTATGGTGGAGATGAATGAGACGGCGAGTATACTGAACAATATCTCCAATAGAAGTTTGATTTTGCTAGATGAGATTGGGCGCGGAACAAGCACTTATGACGGCATTTCCATTGCATGGGCTATTGCAGAGTTTTTGCACAACCATCCATTATTTCATGCGAAAGTATTATTTGCAACCCACTATCATGAGTTGAATGAGATGGCAACCTCCTTGCATCGGATTAAGAATTTCCATGTATCGGTTAAGGAAGTAGGAAATAAGGTAATCTTTTTACGAAAGCTATTGCCGGGTGGAAGTGAACATAGCTTTGGAATTCATGTTGCCAAAATGGCCGGTATGCCGCAAAGTGTAATTGACAGAGCCAATGAGGTGCTGAAACAACTTGAACAGAGTCATGACAATGAAGAGATTTTTGGAAAAGTAAAGAAAAGCCGGAAAGGTCAGACAGAGAACGATGGATTCCAATTGAGTTTTATTCAATTGAATGATCCTTTGCTTGAGCAAATTAAGGATGAAATACTCAAGACCGATATTGATACGCTTACGCCGGTGGAGGCTTTGATGAAGCTGAACGGGATAAAAAATTTACTCAAGAAGTGATTTTTTTTTCAGAAACACTTGTGAAAATGAAATAATTCTTATCTTTGCAACGTCAGACGACAACAACGAAGCAATAATGCGGAAGTAGCTCAGTTGGTAGAGCATAACCTTGCCAAGGTTAGGGTCGCGAGTTCGAGTCTCGTTTTCCGCTCTAAGGTTGAGAACCTCGCAGAACTAAGCGGGGTTTTTTACTTCAGAAGTGTTTGCCCGGGTGGTGGAATCGGTAGACACGAAGGACTTAAAATCCTTTGATCATTGCGATCGTGCGGGTTCAAGTCCCGCTCCGGGTACAATTACTAAGAATGAAAGCCTCACAAACAGTAGTTTGTGGGGCTTTTTAAGGATCAGTCGGGAAAGTTTATCAATAAGCGGCATATCCCGTAATGAATATTTAAATAATAGCGGAAGATTAAAAAGATAAGAAATAAACACGAAGGTGTGTCAAAATACATTTGAAATACATTTGATGTAGGTTTCTCCGGTATCCTGGTATCTGGGTCAAACATAGTTCAAACCTAGTTCAAACATAGATTTAATTCCCTTTAATATGCCCTTATGGATCAGTCATATCTGACTCTTATCTCCCTTATATTCGCCTCTCTATTAGGACAAAACCTAAAGGTTTATTCTTTGATCGGATTATTATAGTGCTGCTTTGATCCGGTCTATATATTCGTGATATTCTTTATCTGTCAGATAGATCTTTTTAGGATTCATCTCAAATGTGCCTCCGAAATTAAGTCCATTCTCGTATTTTGGAGCCAGATGAAAATGGAGATGCGCCAATTTATCCGAATATGCGCCATAGTTTATCTTTATAGGTGAAAAGACCTTTTTCAATGTTTTAGCAACATGTGCTACATCTGCCATAAATAAGTTCCGGTCTTCATCGTTTAGTTCGAACAGTTCGTTGACATGATCTTTATAGGCTACCACACAACGTCCCGGATAACTTTGTTCTTTAAACAGAAAAAGAGTAGACGTTTTTAAGTCGCAAATCTTAATCATTAAATTCTTTCTGTAGTTCATTGCGCATGCAATAAAGACAGTTCTCATCATGTTTCATTGGTCGTTTTTTTATTTTTAGTTCAAAAAGTTTATGATGCGTGATCGTTTCATTAATTAATTCTGGAGTTGGTGAATCATCCACCGGCTAACTGACAAAATTAATGAATCTTTGCATTTATCCTTGTTTTTATTGGATTGAATAACGTTAAAAACTACTTTTAAATGGATAACAATCTGTGAGATTATTAATTCAATATTAAACTTTAGACTTGTCGATTTCATTTTATTGAAGGTCGACTATCTTGTGAATAATATGTTTAGTTTACAGAGAATTTTAAACCGATTCTATTAGTATCTGAAATTAATGAGATAAAATAGACTCCCGGCTTGAGATTGGGAATCGGAATCTGAAGCTTATCTCCGGTATTTATCTTCCCGTTTAACAGGCTTGTTCCGTTTGGTCCGAAGATTTCCCAATATTTTAGCTTATGGTTCGAAGGAAGTTCAATGTTTAGTAGGTCATGTGTAGGTTGTGGATAGATTTTAATACCCGCTTTCTCATAATCTTCAATACCGACATGGGTCCCTGATTGAATAATATGAAGTGTTTTCGAAACAGTCCCCTTTGCTTGTTGAATCAAAACTTCCACCTCCCGATCTTTGGATCCTCCGTTGGCTGTTATACAGTCGAATTTTAAATCGGCATTTCCGACAGCCGAATAACTAGGCGTTATTCTTAGCCAGTTTGCGGACGTTTTTGCAGTAGCGTTCCACCCAATATTTGATTCAATCTTTATCGTCTTCGTATCATTAATGTTGGGACTAAATTTAATGGTATCAACAGGAACTTTTAGTATGCCGGGAATCATCTTTAATATGATCGGAATAGTAAGGTCTATTTTTGTAATGGCATTTGTGACTTCCTGAATAGTAAAAGTTCCCTGTTGATCTTCTCCAATAGTACCATCAGTGGTCAGTTTTAACTTGATGATTGTATCTCCTACAATAGTAATATAGGAGTCAATGCTGCTTTTTAGCCAGTAAGGAATTGATAGAATCTTCCATGAGGTATTACTGGAAATCGCTAATGTTACACTATCACCCGATTTCGGACCAATACTAATGCTGGTGGGTGTTGGATCGATATAAAGTGGAGCCGCAGTTTGAGAGATGGTGACTGTTTTTGTTGAGTCTTTCAAGTTGAAAGTGATTTTTCCGGTTCTGTCTGTAAGTGATTTATTGCGTTGTATCACCAACGTATCTATAAGATTACCTGTCCCCTTTGTCGATTTTAACGAAGTCCAATCTTGTAGACCGGATGCAGTCCATGTCCCGTTTGATGTTATCTGAAGTGGAATTGTCTTGCCTTTATAATCGGAAGAGGCAGTTGTTGGTGTTACAACGATGGAGGGTAGCGCTCCGGTCTGTTTTATTACTATCGCTACAGGCGCAATGTCTTTTCCCGTCATAAAGAGTGTGTCCTGACGGTCTTCCGCTTTTGGATTAGCGGATATGGTTAGTGTGATCGATCCGTTTTTAGATCCGCTGATCGGGATTGCAGCAATCCAAGTTGCTTTAGTCGAAGTGGTCCAGTCAATGTTTGAGGCCACTTGAATTGTTTTTGTGTTTTCTGATGCAGCGGCAGTAATTATGCTTTTATCTACGGAAATAAAATCAGAAGCTGCTTGTTTCAGAATAACAGATTCAGAAGGACCATTCTGAACGCTGATCTGAAGGGTGCCAACACGTTCGGTAATTGCACTATTGGCCGCGATAGCAAAATGGATTTCGCTGTCGCCAGTTCCTGATGCTTTATCGGCCGTAATCCATGACTGGAGGCCTGTGACAGTCCATGCAGCATTTGATTTAACTTTAATCGTATCGTTCTTGGCAAAGGCTGTTGCAATAATGGAATTCTTATCAATTGTCAGAACCGGAGCTGCAGCTGCCTGATCTACCGGGAGAGAAACACTGGGTCCATTCAATGCTTTAAAAATAATGGTTTTAGTTTTCTTAGCGGCCAGTTTATTCTCATCGATGGTAATCGAAAGGGTGGTATTGCCACTACCGGTAACAGGTGTGCAAGTGATTCCGGAATCGGGAAATGAAGCTTCCCATGAAGTATTTGATATTAACTGAACCGACTCTATAGTTCCGGCAGCAGTTTCAGATAAGGTGGATGGAACAATAGAAATAGACGGATCCGCTCCCGACTGCGTTACCGGGATAGAAATGGTTTCCTGATCGCTTTTTATATATATCACATCCTCTCTGGAATCAATCGAAGTGTTATCTGCCATCGTAAATGTGATCGTTGCGGAAGTCTGTCCATCCGATGCATTTGTTTTTATCAGATTGTTTTTTGAAGTTATTGTCCAGGGAATATTTGCAGTGATGTTAAAAGTTCCGGTTCCGTTTTTTGCTGAAACAGAAGGTAATGATGTGGTTGAAGTTTTTATCCCCTTGACCGTAATAGTAGCTTTATCGGCAATAAGCGCACCTGTTGCATCATCGGAAGTATAGGATATAAGAAAAGCTCCCGGTCCCAATTTAGCTCCGTCGATAATAATATTCTGGGTCGTTTCTCCGGTACTCCATAAATAGTTTGAGCATCCGGGTTCTGCCGAGAGCGTTAAAGTTTCTTTGGTAGTGATGGTCTTATCCGAAAGTATATTGACCGTTGGTTTCTTGACCGACTTGTATAGTTGCCAGTTACTGATCGCAATGGAATAAGTTTGCGATTTAGGATTTTTTAGTAATATGGTTATATCCGAAAGAATACTGGATTGAGGGATGTCAAAGGTTAGCTGATATCCTTTCCAGTCGGGCGAATCCAGTATGATGCTTTTATCTGTTCGCTGGCCATTACTTGTAACCTGAACTTGTAATTCCGCCCCGAGATCTCCTTTGGCTGAAAAAGAAACAATGTTTCCTCCCTTTTCGATGCCTCCGAGCCCACGAATTTCAAAAAAGCTGCCAATCTGGCTTCTTGTAATATAATAGCCTCCCGGTGCCGATGGATCTTTGACCAGTGTTGATTCATTTTTATAGAATGCTTCATATCCATCACCGATTCCATCGCCATCCAAATCTTTTGAAATATCAGGAAAGACATTTATGGTCGGATTCGGTGTGCTTCCGAATAAATTGGTCATCCATTGACTAATGGGTAGTAAAGGAACATCGTTTATTTTGCACCAGTTTAATAAATCATCGGTGCTACTTAACAAGTCAGGGATGTTTTGATAGTGAAATAGAATAGAAAATACGATATGTTTTGCCATATTATTGGCAATGAGATTTTTGATGTTTGTAAAGTCTGCTCCCCAATCCGATCTTTTTATATTAAAATTGCCATATCTGTTCTGAGGCACATTATAGGTTTTGGTTACGACTTCATCCGGGCCATTCCCATCGCCATCATAAGCACATGCAGTGTAGCCGACTTCTTTTAAATATTTGTATCCGTCGACATGCGAAATACATAAGCTTCCTCCCGGCTGTGCCAATACTTTCGGATAATGGATTGAATCTTTAAGATATCGACGGTAAAGCAGTCGGGTACGTTCGGCTAAAACAGGCAAAGCTGTCGGATCTAGTGTAGCTCCTGTTTTTAAAATAACAGAAACCTGATCACCGATTTTATCTCCCGTTTTGGTTACACTGGAAACTCCGGTCTGACCATTATAAAAATCATATCCTGATTTGCCATTGTAATATTTTGCATCGTCTTCAAGATTCTTAAAATTGAATTGCGATACATTCTCTTGCGGACAATGATCCATCATCTCATGTCCATCAGCGATCATTTTTTTCACTTCATCAGAAACAATCAATCTGTTGAGCCCCTCGGATTGTAATGCAATATTAAATTTATACCCGTATTTATTAAAGAGAACCCTGTATAGTTCCCAATTATTAACGTCAGCGTCACTGGCCGGGGTATCGTCAATACTTATCATTACCCCGCCCTTTTTCTGGGAATAAATGGATGCCTGTCCTACTGCAATGGAAGAATCGAAGAATAGTAGAATAATTAGAGTTGAGAAGAAGTAAAATAGTTTATTCATTTTATCACCTAACATGTTTGAATTCTGAGGAGATATATTCCCGATTGTTTTTTATGAAGCGTAAATCTCAATAGCAAACAAAAATAGAAGATAATTGTCAATAAAACTAATTGTTATATATGAATAAAGTATTTAGAACGATGCTTTTTAGCCGGATGCCGACCATTTAGAGGATTATAACATTTATAGGTTATAAGGAAAGAACGGATCCGGTCAATATTTCAAATATGCTAGATTTAAGTCTATATGAACAAATTTATTTATGTCTATCCATGATCAAAAAGTCTAAACTGATAATGATCGGTTCTATAGTAAACCGAATCGAAATAAAATATCAAGTATGACGTGAAGCATTTGAAAAAAATAGATTTTGGCAGTTAAAAATGCGTCAAAACGGACTAATAATTACCTATTTATCAGCAATACCTATATTTTTTTATAATTTTTTTCATGTTTCAATTATTCTGTTTTTTTTAAGATTAAAAAGTATTTCAGAGCATCTCTTTAATTGCCAAAAGGTTTAAGTTAGGTTCTTTGAAAAGGATTGAATCGACTTTTTATTTTGATTGAAAGTCATGTATTTAACCTCTTTTTTTGTGTTTGTTTGGTGATTATTATAATATATCTTTGCTACGAGGTGATTAAAAATATACATCAATGAAAGAAGATCAAAACAACAGCAGTCGTCGTGATTTTTTGAAAATGGCGGCCTTGGGTAGTGCGGCTTTAGGGCTAACATCCATTCCCGGTGTTGCTGCAGCAAAAGCATTAACGGGTAAAGTGAATACTGATATCAGAAAGACGGGGAAACTCCATCCTTCTGCCGGAAAGTCTGTCATGGGACTTGCCTGTGCTCCATTGAAAACTGTCCGTATAGCTTTAATCGGACTCGGGCAACGAGGTAGCGGAGCGGTAGATCGTTTGATGCAAATTGAAGGTGTCGAATTGAAAGCCTTCTGCGATGTAGTACCTAACAACGTTAAAGGTGGAAACAAACAACTTGCCAAGGCCGGAATAGCTGCAGCTCTTGAATTTACGGGTGAGGAAGATTGGAAGAGACTTTGTGAACGTGATGATATTGATTTAATCTATACTTGTACCCCGTGGTATCTGCATACTCCTATTGCCGTTTATGCAATGAAACATGGAAAACATGTGGCTACTGAGGTGCCTGCTGCAATGACTTTGTCCGAATGTTGGCAACTGGTTGACACTGCTGAGGAGACACAACGGCATTGTATGATGCTTGAAAATTGTTGTTATGACTTCTTTGAAATGGCTACTTTGAATATGGCCCGAAATGGTGTCTTTGGAGAAATATATTATGCCGAAGGCGCTTATGACCACGACTTGCGGTCGCTTAAATTTGATAAAAACGGATATTATCACATGTGGCGTCTTGAGTATAGTAAGAAACACAACGGAAATTTATATCCTACACATGGTCTGGGACCGGTGGCACAAATTATGGGCATCAATCGCGGCGACCGTTTTGATTATCTAACTTCAACATCGACCAATCAATACGGATTGAGTCTTTATGCTAAAAATAATTTTGGTCCTGATTCAGCTGAGGCCCGACAGAAATATACACTGGGCGATATGAGTAGTACCGTTATCAGAACCGTAAACGGGAAGACGATTCTTATCCAACACGATACGACAAGTCCCAGAGTGTATAGCCGGATTCACCTGATCAGTGGAACAAAAGGAATGGCTGTTAAATATCCTGAAATGAAGATCGCTTTAGCACCCGAATCACATGAATTCTTGTCAAAGGATAAATTTGATGCTTTGATGAAACAATATGAACACCCGCTGGCTCGTCAGATTGGCGAAAAAGCAAAAAAAGTCGGTGGTCATGGCGGAATGGATTTCATCATGGATTATCGCTTAATATATTGTTTACGCAATGGGCTTCCGCTAGACCAGGATGTTTATGATGCAGCTGCATGGTCGAGCATTGTTGAGTTGAGCGAGCTTTCTGTTAATAACAGGAGCACCTCTGTTGATATTCCCGACTTTACCCGTGGCGTTTATAAAAATACAAAACCTTTATCAATCGTTTCGATTGATTAATTGAACCGTGAAATATTTTATAAAATGGGCTGTTTCAGAATTCTGAAACAGCCCATTTTGAATAACGACCTGAACAAGAGTCATTAAATTTCATTTAAATGACATTATTTTTAAAGTAGACACTTCTCAAAACGATACTGTTACACCTCAAAAGTCATGATAAGATTATCTTATGACGCTCCTCTATCTTAAAAATCGTCTTTTTCCCATTCTAAAGTGATTCTATTCTGCGCCTAATGCCGGATAGAAGAAAGTTAGAGATACATTAGAATTACATTAGGCTTAGATTAGGCTCAGCCTCTCATCTTAGATTGATATTCAGTGAAGTATATAACCGACTTTGGTCTATGTTTCTATTCTGCTTTCTGTATATTATCGCAAATGACTTATTATCAGACTAAAACGTATGGTCTTGCCCTGAAATGGGTTGATAAAATAATGCGAATTATTGTTTCTGCCAGATGTTTTGCTTTAAAACTCAAGTTGAAAACAGCTTGATATAAAATTTCATTTACTACAGAACTACTGTTTTATGAACCGATAGGCAATTTAATGGTCAGATAATTTGTCAGATTGGAGGCAATAGAAGATGCGGTTTGACGGGCTCCGATAAAATAGGACGTAATTTATAATGCTTATTTTGTAGTAATTTTAGTGCCGATAAATTTTAAACTTTTTTCAAACTGATCAATTTATAATTGCTGAAATGGAAATTAAAGAGGCTCAACAACTGGTAGATAATTGGATTAAAACAATTGGGGTTCGATATTTTAATGAGTTGACCAATATGGTGTTGCTTACCGAGGAGGTAGGTGAACTGGCACGAATTATTGCACGGAAATACGGAGAGCAGAGCTTTAAAGAGAGCGACTTAAATCGGGATATGGGCGACGAAATGGCAGACGTCCTTTTTGTTTTAATTTGTCTGGCAAATCAAACGGGAGTGGATTTGACCACAGCGCTAACAAAGAACTTGGAAAAGAAAACCAAACGTGATCGCTTGCGACATAAAGATAATCCTAAACTGTCGGGCGAAATCTAATTCGGGCTATAGTAACGTTTTAGGAGTAAGTGCATAGGCATAAAGCCATATTGTAAACTTTATTTAACCCGGGATATCAAACATATTCCAAATGTCTCCGAAGAATCTATGATTTTCAATAGCTTTACTACGACAGTGAAAAGTTCTTTAGAATTATTCCGACCACTCTGCTGCCAAATGGTCTATTCGGAAGTCTGTACGCTATAAATTTCAGGTTTCAGCAAATTCAATCAAACTGTCTGTTAGGTCTGTTCGGAAGTTTGAACCGGGATAATCTCGCGATTAAATAATTGTTTTAATGTCGGTTTTATCTCCTTTAGTAGGGATGCCTGTTTATTCCTGATTCTTACCGATAATATTGCATAGTGAAGCGAGATATCCTCTTCATTGGGTGAAGTATCGAAGAAGTTATTAAGGAAATCCTGTGCAACTACTAAATCGTGCCACCTACCCAGTTTTGATTCTATTTCTTGCAGTTCCTGCCGTTCAAACGGAAAAATATTCCGATCTGATTCCTTACTTTGCCATAGCTTCAGCATGTAGCTAAATTGTTTTAGCTTGATTCTGACCGTGTGCATCCGTTTAGTGGATAACTTTCCTTTTATCAGTCGTTTAATTTCAGCGTGGTTCTTTAAAAAACTACTTTCACCATTTTTTAAAAATGATTCTTCGCTCTGTTTATCCAAAACCTTGTTGATCTCTTCTTGTAAATAGACAAAGTCGGACGCAGGGTCATAAATGCCTTTCTTATTCTCAAAAGCGCGGATAGCTTTTTTCTCCTTTTTATTAAGGTAATTGATATATTCGGTAAACGAAGATTCATACTCTTTTTCAAATTGAACGGCAATCTCTTTCTGAATTTGAATATCTCTGATTATTCCTGCTTTTTTATATAGCTTCTTGAAATTAACGAGAAGGGCCTTGGTAGAGATTGAATCAGGACCAATCGTTTCTATAAAAAGTAAAAAGGCTTTTATCTTTTTCATGCAGAGTCTCATGTCATGAATTTCTTCAATGTCATAATTCTTTATGTATCCATTATATAGATTAACGAATCGAAGATATTGCTTGTCAAAATATTCTTTTAAATGATTTGTCATAGTATAGAAGAAGCGAAATGAGATTTAGTACAATAAATTTACATAATAATTTCTTTCATTCCACAACGAATGAAAATTGAGGTTATTTTGTACTGAAAAAATCACGGATGAAAATTACAAATAGAAGTAATATCCTTATACATAGATTTAAGTGTTACTTTAGTTGATCAATAGGAATTGTTATTACAAGCGTACCCATCTTCTTTATTAGATAAAATGATAATTTTGAGCCAGAAAATGTTTACATGAATAAAATAATTCTGTTTCTGCTTTTTAACTTGTTTTGTGCATTGGCCGTTCCGTTCGATGCCAATGCCGGTATAGATTCGATTTCGGGTATCGTAAGAGATAAGGAGAGTGGCGCTCCGCTGCCCTTGGTGATGGTTTTGTCCGATGATTCTCGTTCGGGTATATTCACAGATATTGACGGGCGCTTTGTACTCAATAATGACTCAGGGATAAAAAAACTTCGATTTTCTTGTTCGGGGTATAAGCCTGTGGTAGTGGGGGTGACGAATTCTGAAAAGCCGCTTTCTGTTTTTCTTCAGGCAGAAGTAAGTGAATCAAGAAATCAGGATATTGCTCTCTTAGCTCATTCTGCCGATCATATAATCAAACAGGCTATCCATTTTCGCGAAAAACACAATCCGATAAACCTGAAGAGCTACTCCTGTTCTATTCGCGATAGGGTCGTTATGGCTCCTTATGGCGACACATTGCTCTGGAGTGACAACCTGCGTAATGACGCTGCTGATAAACGATCACGACGGCTTATGGATGAACGCTCGCTATACATAAATGAATCGGTTTGGTCGAAGAGACGGCTACCTTCTTCAAAAAATGAGGATGTTCTTATCTCTTCCAATGATTATGGCTTTAAGGATCCTATGTTTTTGTATCTGATCACTCAATTTCAATCGATCTCCTTTTTCTATGATGATGTGACGATTGGGAACAAGATCTATTTAAACCCCCTCTCTTCATCGGGCTTGTCAAAATATTCTTTTGTATTAATAGATACTTTGGTTGCCCGGAATAGGAAGAATACCACTTTTATGATTGCGTTCGCACCTAAAAAAGATACGTTGTTTAACGGACTGAAAGGTTCTTTTTTTATCAATTCAGATGGTTGGGCTGTGAGCGGGTTGAAGGCGGAGCCGGCAGATAAGGAAGGTTTTTTTGATGTCGTACTTTATCAGCTTTCCGAAAAGCGGGAGGGTGTATGGTTTCCGGTTCAGTTTAGAAGCGATTTGGTATTTAAAAATAATAAAATCGGGAAGGACAGTTTAGCGCGACCCTTGGCCGGATGTAACCGACGGTTTTTGGATGATGTAAAGCTGTTTGATAAAGCAGTGCCGGGTAATGAAGGCGGAAATCTTAACGATAAGTTATTAAGCGGTCGGCTCAAGGCAGGGTGGTTTTCTTTCGAAACCGGTAAATTCATCAGATATAATAAGTTTGAGGGATTAAGTCTGGGGCTCGGTGGTCATACCAACTCCGACTTCTCTACACGATTTACCGTAGGTGGCTATGCAAACTATGGCTTTAAAAATACAAAGACAAAATATGATTCGGATGTTTCGGTCTGGATCGATCAACATCACCGGTCGGAACTAAATCTCTCATACAGTTACGATACCCGTGAAAGTGGAGGAAGTAGATTCTTTGATGAACAGTATGGAATATTAAATAGTTCCGGATATCGTTTTTTTTATGTAAACCATATGGATTATGAACGGAAAATGATACTCTCTTTAAAGACACACTTTGACATCTCTACGCTTTTCCTTGGACTTCAACATCGAATTATCGAAAGGGGATATGATATCAATAATGGAACAGAAATTTTATTGCCCGATAATTATAATTGTTCGGGATTTGTTGCGGGAATTAAGATAGCATCTGGAGATGTATTTGAAGGGCACGAACAGCAAATGATTTCATTGCGTTCGCGCTATCCTGTATTTTGGTTTCAATATACCAAAGGGGTGAAGAATTTTATGGAGGGTGGTTTTAATTATAACCGGTATGAAAGTAAAATCTCGTTTGATCTTGTCACTCCACGTTTAGGAAAGAGCTCATTTCTGTTGACTGGGAATAGTGTGGATGGTCCGGCGCCCTATTTTGAATATTTCAATGGTCGCGGAACTTATGGCCCTTGGGGATTATTTGCTTCGGGTAGTTTCGTTACAATGCATCCTGATGAATTCTTAGCTGATCGGTTTTTCGGTCTTTTTTATACACATAACTTCGGTAAGATATTTTCAAAGCAGTCCGTTCTGAAAATTGAACCTGCATTAGCTTTTAACTATGGGTGGGGAGAATTGAAAAACAGACCTGCCGGTTATTTTCTACCGGGCTCTGATTGTAGCAAAGGATATTTGGAAACGGGTCTCCAGATCAATAATCTGATAGATCTAAAGGTCTATAATATTGGATTGGGAACCTATTATAGAATGGGCGCTTATAGTTATACCACTGTAAAGAATAATTTGGTTTTTAAAATTGTAATCAACTTTGATAAACCCTAAATTCATCATTTGGTGGATGTGTTTGGCAGTCTTATCCTGCATTGATTGACACCGGAAGAAAGAAAAGGAGGAATTTGTTTCCGCTTTGCAATGAGTGATAGTTTGTTCTCTGGCTATTAAAGCCCTATGTTGGTTTTAAAGAGTTTAATAGCTATTGCTAAAAGTATGATTCCAAATATCTTTCGTAAAATAGCAATTCCATTGCGGCCTATCCATCTCTCAATGACCTCTGTTTTCTTCAAAACGATATAAGCGAAAACCAGGTTTATGACGATCCCGGCTATAATATTTTCGACTTTGTATTCTGCTCTGATGGATAGGAGGGTGGTAAACACACCGGGACCGGCTAAAAGTGGAAATGCAAGGGGGACGATAGAGGCTGTTTCAGGTTCAACATCTTTCATAATCTGAACTCCTAAAATCATTTCGAAAGCCATAATGAAAATGATGATTGAGCCGGCGATGGCAAATGATGCTAAATCGATACCAATCAACCTTAATAAAGCTTCTCCCAGAAAGAGAAATACCAACATAATGAAGAAAGCAGCCAGAATGGCTTTCTCTGATTCAATATGCCCCACCTTCTTTCGTAACGAAATCACAATGGGTATGTTCCCTGTTATATCGATGATAGAGAATAAGATAAGTGTGGTATTGACAATTTCTTTTAGGTTGAGGTCCATTGTTCAAATTTTTTGCAAAAGTACACTTTATTATTATACAAAATGTATATTTATAAAGTGAATTATTTTTGACGTAATGAAAAGTAAACAGTCAATAGTTCTCGTCTTTTTTTTAAACAATTTCAGCTATTTGTAGTTTATATTTTGTCTAAATAGTCGATTGCTATTATTATCCTCATTATTTAAGATGTGTAAAATACTAATTTGAATGCGCTTAAAAACGATAGTCCGGCAATCTAAAGTTAGCTGATATTTAAGAATAAAATGAATTAATTGAAATGGAGAAAACTACTGTAGAACAAGTATCAAAGGTTATCGATACACGTTTACTTACCAGATCGGCCTTTGTATTACGCTTTGAAAAAAATGGTATTACTTTTAAAGCCGGACAATATTTGATTTTAGGAACCAAAAACAATCCGGAGCGACGAGAGTACTCTATATATAGTCCTGAAAATGCCGATTATCTGGAAGTACTGGTGAAACTTGTTGAATTAGGTTCGGTTTCGAGGCGACTTTTTGACCTGAAGGCTGGCGATCCTTTATATATTCAAGGCCCGTTGGGCTTTTTTAATTTGGATGTGACTGAGCCTGATGCAAAACATTTTTTTATTGCCAGCGGAAGTGGAATATCTCCTTTTCATAGTATGGCATTGAGTTCTCCGGATGTTAATTATACGGTTCTTCATGGAGTGCGAAAACTTATAGAGGGGTATGAACGAAATCATTTTGAAAAAGGAAGATATATTCAGTGTACTTCGGGCGAGAAAGGGAGTGAGTTTTTTGGACGCGTGACTGATTATTTGAAGAAGTATAAGCCCGATCCCTTTGCCCATTATTATCTTTGTGGAAATAGTGGAATGATTGATGAGGTATGGGATATTCTGGAAGAAAATAATGTTTCTGTGAAAAATATCCATGCCGAGGTCTATTTTTGATAATAGATGAATCTGTTGGAAATGATGTTGGCATTGGGATAAAAACAAGAGGCTTCTCCATATATCGGAAAAGCCTCTTGTTTTTTTAGAAAAAGAAAGATACGGTTAGTTGGTTGATTAGGGCATCTTTTCGGCAAGTTTTACTGCTTTATAGGCATTTACGACCCCACCACTTACTGAAAGTTGATTAAAACGGATTTTAGTCTTCTTTTTGGATCCTTCAATCGGCAGATACACATTCTTTGAATATTTTTCGACAGAATTGCAGATACATTCTTTTGTTTGCGCGGCTGTTAACTGTGGAAAATATGATCGTATCATTGCGGCAACGCCTGCTACCATTGGAGAGGCCATACTTGTTCCGTCGTTTTCTTTATAGAGTGAGCCCGGTTTTAAATTATAGATGCTTACTCCGGGGGCAAAGACATCTACCTCTTGCTTTCCATAATTTGAGAAAGAGGCCGGTAGATTCTTATTTTCTTCTTCTGAAGAAGCTCCTACCGTAATCCAGTTTGCTGTTATCTTCGTTTTGTCTAGTAATGTATTCGATGGATAATTTTCTGCTGTGTCGATATCTTTGGCATCGTTTCCGGCTGCATGTACAAATAGAACATCTTTTTCTGTGGCATATTTAACGGCGTCGTCGATAAACTGTTTTTGAGGGGAAAAGCTTTTACCAAAACTCATATTGATAACCTTGGCGCCCATTTTGGCCGCATAACGGATGGCAAGTGCAATGTCCTTATCCCGTTCATCTCCATCGGGAACCACCCTTAATGCCATGATTTGAACATTATCAGCTACTCCCTTAACTCCAATTCCGTTATTTCTGTTGGCAGCAACAATACCTGCAACGTGGGTCCCATGATCAGGTCGTGAACCGATTACATCATTATTCCCGTAGTTGGTGTCGTTGATGTCTTCAGGATTGTCGCCTACAAGTTCACGGGGATTGAAATTTAAATTATAATGGCAATAATTTTTAGCAAAAACTTGTTGCAGGTAGTCTCTAAAGTCGCTCTTACTAAATCCTTTTTGCTTATAAAGAAAGAGTAAAAGGTCTTTAGAAAATTTCAAACTTTTTACGGTATCAGGATTTACAGCCTTAAGATCTTCTAAGGTGAAGTCAGCTTTTTGAAGATATGTACCCATCAAACTGTCAGCATATTGATAATTAGCGGCAAAAGAAGTAAGCTTATCGGCTTCTTTTTTTGCTTTGTCAGCTTCTTCCGTAAATTTTGCTTTTACTTTCTGGTAATAATGAAATTCTGCAGTGTCGGCTACTTTAACTTGTTCAGGGGTTAGGTCTTTATATTCAGGATTTAACTTCTTATATAGACGGCAGGCTTCCGCATTCTCGTAGAGGACGTTCTGTCCATTTGCGTTACCGATAAAATTCCATCCATGAATGTCATCAATATAACCATTGTGGTCGTCATCAATTCCATTATCGGGAATCTCTCCGGTATTGGTCCATATCTTACCCTGTAGGTCTTCGTGCATAATGTCGACACCACTATCAATGATAGCAACAATAACGGGCTTTGAAGTTTTGTCTTTTAATAGCTCATTATAAGCTTTGTCTACACTCATTCCAAACTTTTTATCTGAGCTAGGATCAAGGTTATACCAATTTTCATACTTGCTGGATGTTTTGGTATTAGCCGAATTTTGAGCAAAGGAGACACTAGAGAAATGTATGGCTGCAATAAACAGCCATACCATAATTGATTTAAAATTCATGTTCGTTTTGGGTTGCAAGATCGTAAATAATTATCGTTTTCTTCTGGTTTCAATCATGCCTTTAAAGCCACGATCGAATTTACTATTATATAATAGATTAACAGGAGCAACTCTCGCTGCTTTTAAAGTTGGTAGCCCTGAAGTCACACCCAGACTTTTACAAGCCTGATTTAGATAAACCTCGTCCAGCTGTCCGAAGTCTTCTTTATAGTCTTCATAAAGGTCTACCGATGGAATCATCCCTGTATAATAATCTCCATAACTATTTGCATTTACAGTTTTAAAACTGATTGCATACATGGTATATCCACCGATAGGAATTCCTATAAATCCTACCGGCTTTCCGTAGGTTGTCTTTCCGATCAGTGTTACATTCATATAAGGGGTTAAGTTATTTATTAATAATTCACTGGCAGAAGCTGTTGAACTGGTTACGATGAATACTACATTTTTAATGTCCAGATTTCCTGCTTTCTTGAAATTGGTTTTTGCATAATAGTTGTAGCTATCGAATAGATCGGCCCATGAATAGGCCTGATCAGGAGCCGGTAATTTATAACCTTTTGTAATGGCGCTATATAAGCCACTGGTTACTCTGGAATTGAACTGATAGCGGTACATTAGTTTGGTACTATCGGTTCCTACACTCTTGGGCGCTATTAAGTTTGCAAGATATTCAGAGGTACTTACAGCCCCTCCTCCGTTATAACGAAGGTCGACCACAAGGTCAGTTACATTTTTATTTGAAAATTCAGTGAAAAGGGCATCAAGTTCTGTTTTGATTTTTGCTTTTTCTACAAAAGAGGTTAGTACAAAATATCCTATTTTTTTACCACCTAAGGTGTAAACCGAATCAAATACTAATGGATCAATCGTGTATGATGTACTGGCAATATTTAATGTGGTTGTTGATCCATCAGGTTTTTGAAATTGGACTTTCACAGAAGTGCTATAATAAACAGCATTAATAATTCTATTGAGATTTGTACCTGTTCCTCCTGCATCGGTTCCGTCATAAGCAATACTGGTATTGTCATTAATAGCCAGAATTTGCCATCCTTTTCTAATTCCCAATGTGTAAGCAGGCGAGCCCTTTACAACATATTTCACTCTTAAATCACTGATAGAAGGATAGAAAATTTCCAAACCAAAGTCACCTTGCGAAACCCCCTGTCCGATTTCACTGGCTACCGATCCTGTTTTATCAAGGAAACTGTAGCGATCGGTAGGGTTCGTTTGATACGCTACCAGTTTATTAAATAGTGAATCGAGATTCTTAGATCCTCTTGGATTAACGATCTCGTAACTGGGAATGTTCTCTGTAAAAAGATATTCATCTTTGAAAAGATAATAGAGTGAATCTTTAGAAAGGTCGGCAGCCGTAACTGTAGGTGTATCAGGTTCGGACGGTTTATTAATTTTATCTTTTTTACATCCTGAGAGGATTCCAGCAGTTAATAACACTAGAAACAAAGATAGACGGGCAAATGAATTCCGACTCATAAGAATTTTTTATTTATAACGTAACGAAAATACAAAAGTTGTAACTCCCAGCAACTTTTTCTTTTAAAATTATATAAACTTCATTTCTTTTTGCTGCTACCTTTGCAGACGTCGTTAATTCATCCACTTCATGTCTGTTAAAATTGAAAATTTAACCAAGTTTTATGGGACTCAAAAGGCGCTTGATCAGATATCCCTTTCAATAAATCCGGGCCAAATAACCGGTTTATTAGGACCGAATGGGGCTGGTAAGTCTACTTTGATGAAAATCATAGCTTGCTTTATCCCTCCCAGTGAGGGATCGGTAAATGTGTATGGATATGATGTTATTCAGTCCTCTTTAGAGGTGAGAAAGCTAATCGGCTATCTGCCCGAAAACAATCCCTTGTATCCCGATATGTATGTAAGGGAATTTCTTTTGTTTATTGCCGGTTTATACAACATGGGTAAATCGTCGTCTGACAGGGTAGAACATCTTATTCAACTTACCGGTTTAACAACGGAGGTGCATAAAAAGATCGGTCAATTATCTAAAGGATATAAACAACGGGTAGGATTGGCCCAGTCATTGATCCATGATCCACAGGTACTGATACTTGATGAACCGACTTCCGGTCTCGATCCGAACCAGATCATAGAGATCCGTAATTTAATTCAAGAAATTGGACAAACTAAAACAGTAATACTCTCAACCCATATTATGCAAGAGGTTGAAGCGCTTTGCAAAAGGGTGGTTATCATTAATCACGGAAAAATTGTAGCGGATGAAGATACGGCGATCTTGTCTTCACGGGTGAAGGACCGGACTTTTATTACGCTTGAATTTGAATCTTCGATTGAGGAACCGTTATTATCATCTATCCCTGGCGTTATTGAAGTAATTCGATTGGATGAGTTGCATTTTAGGCTTATCGCTAATGCTGATGTGGATATTAGAGGTGAGATTTTTCGTTTTTCGGTAGATCATAACTGGACCGTGTTATCAATGCAGCGTGAAAATCAGAATCTTGAAGATGTATTCAGAAATTTTACGAATGTGTAAATTATATTCAATTTAGATCTCTGTGTAATAAAAAAAGTGTAATTTTGCACCGTTGTGGAAAGATTTCATTGATTGCAACCACTGAAAAAAATGCTAAAACAATTCATTTTTTCTATCATACAATCATTTTTCCCTTCTAATTCTATTTTTAACCATACAATATCTTTTTAATATGGGATATTTATTTACTTCTGAATCAGTATCAGAAGGACATCCGGACAAAGTTGCCGATCAGATTTCAGATGCATTACTCGATGAATTTCTTCGTTGGGATCCTGAATCAAAAGTAGCTTGTGAAACACTTGTAACAACAGGTTTAGCCGTTTGTAGCGGTGAAGTTAGAACCAATGGGTATGCCGACATCCAAAAGATTGTTCGCGAAACGATCCAAAAGATTGGCTATACTAAAGCAGAATATCAGTTCGACTATAGTTCATGCGGTGTTATTACCACTATTCATGAGCAATCAAGTGATATAAATCAGGGAGTAGTAAGAGCAACAGAAGAAGAGCAAGGTGCTGGCGATCAGGGAATGATGTTTGGATATGCAACCACTGAAACCGATAACTATATGCCTTTGCCGATTGAGTTGGCCCATCTGTTACTTGAAGAACTTGCTGCTATTCGTCGTGAAGGTAAGAAGATGACCTATTTACGGCCTGATGCAAAATCGCAGGTTACGATTGAGTATGCGGATAATGGTAAACCTGTTCGTATTGATACTATTGTCGTTTCTACACAACATGATGAGTTTGTTAAGCCGGCTGATAGTTCATTTGAAGCAGGTAAAGTTGCAGAAAAACTGATGCAGGAGAAGATTGCAAAAGATGTTGCAAATATCTTAATTCCAAGAGTCAAAAAGGCGCTACCTGCTCGTATAAAGAAAATGTTCAGTGACGATTACCGCCTGTTTGTAAATCCAACCGGTAAGTTTGTCATTGGAGGGCCTCATGGGGATACCGGTTTAACCGGTCGCAAAATCATTGTTGATACCTATGGCGGAAAAGGTGCTCATGGCGGTGGCGCTTTCTCAGGCAAAGACTCATCGAAGGTAGACCGCTCGGCAGCTTATGCCGCTCGGCATATTGCAAAGAATCTGGTTGCTGCCGGTGTGGCTTCAGAGATACTGGTACAGGTGGCATATGCCATTGGTGTTGCACAGCCTGTCGGGTTCTATGTTAATACCTATAAAACGGCTAAAGTAAAGGATGCAGAAGGACACTTGATGAGCGATGGAGAAATCTCTAAGGTCGTTGGAAAGATCTTTGACTTACGCCCTTATGCTATTGTAAAGCGATTTGGATTAAAAGACCCTATCTTCTCGGCTACTGCCGCTTACGGTCACTTTGGAAGAACGCCCGAAGAAAAAGAAGTAGAAGTATATTACTCCAATGACAGTACCTTTTCGCGTCAGGAAAATGGTCATACCGTAAACTACAAGAAAGTGAAATTCTTCTCATGGGAAGAGTTGGATGCTGTTGAGGATATTAAAAAGGCTTTCATCTTTTAGAGGAATACCCGATTTAAGTAGAAAAAGCTGTCGTGGACATATTCTCCTGTGACAGCTTTTTCTTTATATAGGCGTTGTTTTTCTCTTTTCTTAATATATCGGTTGATTATTGCTATTTCGTTATTATTTTTGATTTAAAATAAATTATATGGGAAAGATAACAAAATATATAATTGGTGGCTTGGTGACCTGCATAGCCTTATACCTGATGTGGTATTTTTCTAATTTAGTTATTTATACGCTTATTGCAGCAGTCATCTCTACTATTGGGCGACCTGTTGTTAAATTCTTAGATGGAATACACTTTAAAAAAATCAAGATCCCTCATACCTGGAATACCGCTATTGTTCTTATGGCTTTTCTTGGTTTTATTGCAGGATTAGTAGCAATATTTGTCCCATTAATTATTCAACAAGCCCATGTCGTTTCCAGTATAGATGTCAATGTAATTGGAAATGACTTTCGGCAACGTTATAATGGCATCGAAAGTTTTTTACATGAGTATGGAATATTGGGGAAAAGAGAGAATTTGGACACTATCTTGATCAATAAGGCAAAAGAAATTGTAAGTTTTTCGTCTGTGACTGATGTATTGGGAAGTATTGTGAATTTTGCTTCTAGTTTGATTATAGGACTTTTTTCAGTAGTCTTTATCTCTTTCTTTTTTCTTAAAGACGAACATCTTTTTACAAACATCATTCTGTTATTTATACCTCAGGCATATGCTGTAAAGGCATCAAATGTTTTTGACGAGACTAGAGTTCTTTTATCACGTTATTTCTCGGGTATTTGTATTCAGCTGCTTACTATGATCACTATGGAAGTGACGGGCCTTTCAATCTTTAAAATTCCAAATGCATTGTTGATAGGATGTTTCGGCGGTTTAATGAATATCATTCCTTATGTAGGACCATTAATTGGTGCCACTATTGGTGTCTTAATAGGTGTGTCATCTATTGTTTCAATAGGTAACTACACAGATATTGTACCGATGGCGATAACCATTATTTGTGTATTCTCAGCCGCTAATATGGTTGATAACTTTGTTATCCAACCTTTTGTCTTCTCTAATAGAGTGAAGGCGCATCCTCTGGAAATATTTTTTGTGGTGCTCATGGCAGGTAGTCTGGCAGGAATTCCCGGAATGATTTTGGCTATTCCTTCATATACGGTTATCAGGGTATTTGCTAAACAGTTTTTTGTAAAATTCAGAGTAGTTCAGAAACTAACACACAACTTATAAGTTAATGCTTAATTATCGTTCTTTTATTAGAGATGGATTTCATTTTCTAGCTTGTATTAAGCCGGTTAAGCTATATAATTTTACGGTGCTGCTGTTTTCGTATCTTATTTCTAAAATACGAAAGAGACCCTTAATGGCTGGGCTTCCATTCTCCATGTCGATAGAAGTAACTACATTTTGTAATCTTCGTTGTACTGAGTGCCCCTCAGGATTAAGAAAATTTACACGCCCGACCGGAAGAATAAATCCTGCTTTTTTTGAAAAGATAATAGATCAGGTGAAAAGCCATTTGATTTATCTGACCCTCTATTTCCAAGGCGAGCCCTATCTCCACTCTCAATTTCTGGAACTGGTTGCGTATGCCGGTAAAAATGGCATCTATACTGCCACTTCAACGAATGGACACTATTTAAGTGTTGAAAAGGCTCGTCAAACTGTAAAGTCCGGCCTCAACCGTTTGATCGTTTCATTGGATGGAATGGATCAGGAGACCTATGGAAAGTATCGTGTTTCGGGTGATGTAGAAAAGGTGAAAGAAGGACTTCAGAATCTAGTCAAGGCAAAAAGAGAGGCAGGAGCCTCAACTCCATATATTATTCTTCAATTCATTGCTTTTGCGCATAATAAACATCAGATTGATGAGATTAAAGCTTATGGTAAGGCAGTAGGCGTTGATGAGGTTCAAATAAAGAGTGCTCAGATTTATGACTTTGAAAAAGGAAGTGATTTGATTATTGACGATCCTGCCTATTCTCGTTATGAAAGAACGTCTGATGGTGGTTGGCAAATACGTTCGGTTTTACCGGATAGATGCTGGCGAATGTGGAGCGGATGTGTGATTACGTGGGATGGTACCATTGTTCCTTGTTGCTTCGATAAAGATGCCGCTCACCGATTAGGTAGTCTCGAAGAGTTTAGCTTCAAACAGGTCTGGACGAATGATGCGTATAGAAAATTCAGGGAATCTCTTTTTACGAATAGAAAACAAATCGATATTTGCAGAAATTGTACGGAAGGACTCTCGAAAAAAAAGAAGGCCCTTCATGAGGAAAGGCCTTCGTAAGCGTATTATTTTGTATCATTAAACGTGCAGAATATCTTTTTCTTTAGCGTCAAAGATCTTGTCGGTTTTTATGATATATTGGTCCGTGATAATCTGGATCTCTTTTTCCAGATCTTTAATTTCATCTTCTGCAACCCCTTCTTTTTCGAGTTTTTTAGCTGACTCATTGGCATATCTTCTGATGTTGCGAATGGCTACTTTGGCTGCTTCTGTTTCGGCTCTGGCTCTTTTTACCATCTCTTTTCTGCGTTCTTCAGTAAGAGGGGGAAGGCTAATTCTGAGTACATCTCCGGTGTTACTAGGAGTAAAGCCGAGATTCGCATTAATAATGGCTTTTTCGATGGCATGAAGAGAGCTCCTATCCCATGGTTGAATAACAATTTGTCTGGCATCAGGAGTACTGATATTCGACATTTGGTCGATTGGAGTATTCGCTCCATAATATTCTACCTTTACTCCTTCGAGCATTTGGGGAGAGGCTTTTCCAGCCTTGATTTTATGAAGTTCAAATTCAAAATGATGGATAGCGGCATCCATGCTTTCTGTTGTCTCTTCAATCACAAAATTAGATTCTTCGGTCATATTATTCGTGCTTTACTGTTCTGTTACAAATATAATCGGATTTTAGAAAAATGCAAAAAAAATGAAGTTGAAACGAGAAGGTTAGACACGAACAAGTGTTCCTACTTTTTCCCCATTTACAACTTTTAATAAATTACCGGCTTTATTCATGTCAAACACGATGAGTGGCATAGCGTTTTCTTTACATAGGGTAAACGCAGTTAAATCCATTACATTCAGGCCTTTTGTATAGGCTTCATCAAAAGTGATTTCATCGAATTTTGTAGCAGTCATATCTTTTTCGGGATCGGCAGTATAGACACCATCAACGCGTGTTCCTTTTAAGATGATATCTGCCTCTGTCTCAATGGCACGTAAAGCACCGGCGGTATCTGTTGTGAAGAAAGGATTTCCGGTACCTGCTGCAATAATGACAACTTTTCCTTCTGAAAGATATTGTTTTGCACGGTCTCTGCTCATTGCTTCAGCAATAGGGTCTATGGCGATACCCGATAGTAATTTCGTAGCTATTCCTAAATTATTTAACGCACTTTGAAGAGCCATGCTGTTAATTACAGTCGCCAGCATTCCCATATAGTCGCCTTGTACGCGATCGAAGCCTTGGGTAGCTCCTTTTAGCCCTCTAAAAATATTGCCGCCTCCTATAACGATCGACACTTGTACTTTCTTGTCAACAACCGACTTTATTTCGGTTGCATATTCATTTAGACGAACGGAGTCAATGCCATATTGTTGGTTCCCCATCAGGGCTTCTCCACTTAATTTGAGTAAAATTCTTTTGTATTGCATACGTATAATAGTTATAATGTCGCGTATGGATTAGCGCGTAAGCGATTAATACTTGGTACTAAACGAATCGTAGCTTTGATTCGTTTTGATGAATTGGAAATAAATGTTGGCTCCATCTGCCGAAGTGGTGTTTTTAACATACAAATCATAAGGAATATTTCCCTGCAGACCAACAGTTGTTATTGTTGAGAATTCAAAAGGTGCTGTTTTATCAGAACGGTTAAACCAAGCCAATAAGGGCGTGCCCGGTAATTGGGTTATAGTCCAGACGGCATCAGTTTTAAATTGGATCTTGCCTGATAATTGGCCTCCATAACGTACTGAATAATAAATAAGGAAAGTGTCCGGAGGATTGATAATATCAGAATAAGGGGTATAAACAGTCCCTTTTGATTGATTGTCTTTCTGGCATCCAAAAGAAAAGACGGAAAACACAATAATTAAGCCTATAAAATAGATGAATCTTTTCATGTCTTATGTATTTTATTTTCCGTCCTTTTTTTTAGTTATTCTCCTTTACCGTGACAATTTTTATATTTTTTTCCACTACCGCAAGGGCAAGGGTCATTACGTCCAACTCTCTTTTCTACGTGGATAGGCGAGGTGATTTCAGGTTGTGAAGTAGGTCCGACTTGTGAAAGCGGATCTTGACGGCCTTCTCTCACTTTAGAACGATCATCCTTTTTAGGCGCCTGAGCCTCTTTAACCTGTTCCGGATCGGTCATAGGTAAATTTCCTTTTAACAGGAATGAACTTATCTCGCGATTGACCTTTAAGATTAATTGTTTAAATAAGTTGAACGATTCAAATTTATAAATTAATAATGGATCTTTTTGCTCATAAGATGCATTTTGTACACTTTGTTTTAAATCATCCAACTCACGGAGATGTTCTTTCCATGCATCATCAATACTGGCCAAACAGATTCCTTTTTCAAATGAAAGAATTACTTCACGTCCCTTGTCGTTATATGCTTTTTTTAAGTTGGCAACAACCTGCATCGTTTTTCGTCCATCCGTAAAGGGGATAGCTATGTTTTCGTAATGCGGATGGTTTTCGTATATATCTTTTATTACAGGAGAGGCTTTTTCTGCGATTAGTTTTGTCTTTACTTTATAATTTGCATAGAGGTCAAGATATAACTTATTGGTTAACGCATCCTTATCCATTTTCTCAAAGTCCAATTCACTTACCTTTGGATCGAAAGCCAGATTCTTTAGCGCACTTGTTACGAACCCTTCATAGTCACCTGCATCTTGATGTTCGATAACAATCTGTTCACAAACATCATACATCATGTTAGAAATATCCACAGCTAAACGTTCTCCAAATAGAGCATGACGACGTTTTTTATAAATCACATCACGTTGTTGATTCATCACATCATCATATTCAAGCAAACGCTTACGAATTCCGAAGTTATTCTCTTCAACTTTCCTTTGAGCACGTTCTATAGACTTGGTAATCATTGAATGTTGAATTACCTCTCCCTCTTTCAGTCCAAGACTGTCCATTACTTTTGCAATACGGGCAGAACCGAACATACGCATCAAGTCGTCTTCGAGTGAAACGAAGAATTGCGATGAACCGGGGTCTCCCTGACGTCCGGCACGCCCTCTTAACTGACGGTCAACACGACGGGACTCATGGCGTTCTGTTCCTATGATAGCAAGACCACCTGCCTCTTTAACACCCGGTCCTAACTTGATGTCGGTACCACGACCTGCCATATTGGTTGCAATAGTAACCGTCCCTGCTTTACCTGCTTCCTGAACAATTTCGGCTTCACGTTGATGGAACTTGGCATTTAATACATTGTGTTTGATGCTACGTAGACTCAACATCTTGCTTAAAAGTTCGGAGGTTTCTACCGAGGTAGTACCAACCAGAACAGGACGGCCGGCTCTGACAAGTGCTTCAACCTCGTCAATAACGGCATTATATTTTGCACGCTTTGTTTTATAGATTAAGTCTTCACGGTCGTTTCTGACAACCGGCTTATTGGTAGGAATCTCAATGACGTCAAGTTTATAAATATTCCAAAACTCACCGGCTTCGGTAATAGCTGTACCTGTCATACCTGCCAGTTTCTTGTACATCCTGAAGTAGTTCTGGAGTGTGATAGTGGCGTAAGTTTGGGTTGCTGCTTCGATCTGGACATTCTCCTTGGCTTCAATGGCTTGATGTAGTCCATCTGAATAACGACGGCCTTCAAGAATACGTCCGGTTCCCTCATCAACAATCTTGACCTTATTATCCATGACTACGTATTGAACATCTATTTCGAATAATGCATAGGCACGTAATAATTGATTTACAGTATGAACCCGTTCTGATTTTATAGCATAATCACTTAATAAGGCACTCTTCTTTTCGATTTTTTCTTCATCAGTTAGTCCCTGATGTTCTATCTCTGCAATTTCCAGCCCAACATCGGGTAAGAGGAAGAAGTTGGTATCACTATAAGATTGACTAAGAAGGTCTATCCCTTTATCGGTCAACTCAATTTGGTTGTTTTTTTCATCGATAACAAAGAAAAGAGGCTCGTCAATGATAGGCATGTTGCGATTTTGCTCCTGCATATAATAATTCTCAGTGCTTTGTAGCAACGACTTCATACCGGGCTCACTTAAGAATTTGATAAGCGGTTTTAATTTCGGAAGGCCTCTGTACGCTCTCAATAAATAATCGGCACCTTTCTTCTTCTCGTCATTACTTGCCGCTTCGTTTTGAAGTATTTTTCTCGCATCAGCCAATAAACTTGTAACATAAGCACGCTGTGCATTGTATAGTTTTGTTACCTGTGGTTTTAATTCGTCAAATTCCTGATGGTCTCCACGGGGAGTAGGACCGGAGATGATAAGTGGGGTACGGGCATCATCGATTAAAACGGAGTCGACCTCATCCACAATTGCATAGTTGTGTTCGCGTTGTACCATCTCATCAGGATCGTGGGTCATATTGTCACGAAGGTAGTCGAACCCGAATTCATTGTTGGTCCCGTAGGTAATGTCAGCCAGATATGCATTTCTTCTTTCAGCAGAGTTAGGTGAGTGCTTGTCTATACAATCCACTCTTAATCCGTGAAACTCATATAGCATACCCATCCACTCAGAGTCACGTCTTGCCAGATAGTCATTTACCGTAACAAGATGTACTCCTTTTCCGGGAAGCGCGTTAAGATAAATCGGGAGGGTTGCAACCAATGTCTTTCCTTCACCGGTTGCCATTTCTGATATTTTACCTTGATGTAAAACAATACCGCCAATGAGCTGAACATCATAATGCGCCATGTCCCAAGCAACCCTGTTGCCTCCGGCCATCCAGCTATTTCCGTAATAAGCTTTTTCTCCTTTGATACTGATATTGTCTCTTTGGGTAGCTAATTCACGATCAAAGTCAGTAGCTGTTACTTCAATTACTTCGTTTTCTTTAAACCGACGGGCAGTTTCTTTCATTACGCAAAAAGCCTCAGGTAGTATTTCGTTGAGTACTACTTGCGTTTTATTATAACACTCTTTTTCAATGTTTTCAATGGTCTGATAGAGGCTTTCTTTCTCTTCAATATCCATATCATAATCAGAATCAATCCGTTCTCTGATTGAAGTGATCTGATCCTCTTCAGCTTTTATTCTTGCCTTTATTGCATCTTTGAACTGAATTGTTTTAGCCCTTAATTCATCGTTCGATAGTTTTTCAATCTCAGGATATACCTTAAGGGCAGTATTCAAAATAGGGGTTAATTCTTTTAAGTCGTTTTCGGCTTTTGTCCCGAAAAGTTTTGAGAGAAAGTTTGCCATGGTGTTTTTTAATTTTTTTATAGCATAAGCTTTTTATAAAACAAAACTAATGCCAACGACAAATTGTCAGTTTTATCTGATTGAATTGTTGTTTTTTATTTTGAATTGAAAAAAATGTTTCAGAAGCAAAGTTACTTGATTTTCTTGAAAAAGTAACGGTTATTTCATTGAAAAACAAAAGGCATCCATTTTTAGGATGCCTTTTATCGACTTAATATTCGTCTTCGTGGAAAAAAAAGTCTTCCTTCGTTGGATATTCAGGCCAGAGGTCATCAATGCTTTCGTAGACCTCACCCTCGTCCTCAATTTCCTGCAAGTTCTCGATAACTTCCATAGGGGCTCCAGAGCGGATGGCAAAGTCGAGCAACTCCTCTTTGGTGGCAGGCCATGGAGCGTCTTCTAATTTTGATGCTAATTCTAACGTCCAATACATAAATATGAAGATTTTGGGGGTTGTTTCATTTTGCAAAAGTAATTTTTTCTATTAAGAAAACAAGCTCTTTTTATATTCTTTATAAAAAAAATAAAAAAAATTAAATTGTTGGTATCCAGGGTCTTTCTTCAACGTTTAAATCTTTGCTAAGTTTTCGGGCTAATACAAACAAATAATCGGAAAGACGATTGAGGTATTTTTGACAAATTGTGTTAACTGGGTTCTCAGGAAAAAGCCTCAGGACGGTTCGTTCAGCTCTTCTGCAAACGGTTCGAGCCACATGACAATAGGATATAACTACATGCCCTCCAGGTAAAATAAAAGTTGTGAGGGGACTAAGATTTTTATTCATCTCATCAATAGCTATCTCTAATGCGGTTACTTCGCTTTCTGCAAGAACAGGAAGTTTTTGTTTTTCAAAATCAGGATCAACTGCAAGTAATGCCTCTAGAATAAAAAGGTTTTCCTGTATTTTAATTAGAAATTCGCGTGTTTCAATATCAATATCATGATCTCTTATTAAGCCAATAAAAGCACACAACTCATCAACGGTACCATAAGCTTCGATTTTGTCATGATATTTTGGTACCCGTCTACCTCCAATTAAAGAGGTTTGACCCGTATCTCCCGTACGGGTGTATATCTTCCATTCTTTTTGCATTATTCGGCATTTTGCATTAGAGAATAACCAATGTGAGTGAAAAGTGTTTAGTCGCTGGTTAATTCGCTTCCGTAAAATGATACAGTTCGAATATCATCATTCATCTCATCACCAGATATCTCACCGTCTTTTAAACGAATAATTCGGTGGGCATGTTTGGCAATATCTTCTTCGTGTGTTACTAAGACAATAGTATTTCCATTCTTATGAATGTGTTCAATGAGCCCCATAATTTCATGAGAGGTCTTTGAATCAAGGTTTCCGGTAGGCTCATCGGCCAGTATAATGGATGGATTGTTTACAAGGGCACGAGCAACGGCAACACGTTGACGTTGCCCTCCTGAAAGCTCGTTGGGCTTATGATACATACGGTCTTCCAATTTCACATCTATTAATACTTCTTTGGCCCGTTCAATACGTAATTGTTTGGGGACCCCTGCATAAATCTGGGGTAGCATTACGTTTTCAAGTGCTGAAGAACGGGGTAGAAGATTAAAGGTTTGAAATACAAAACCTATTTCACGATTTCTTATTTCAGCTAAAGCGTCATCATCTAATTTACTTACATCTTTACCATTAAGCCAATATTCTCCACTAGTGGGGGTATCTAAACAACCTAAAAGATTCATTAGTGTTGATTTCCCTGAACCTGATGGACCCATAAGAGCCACATATTCTCCCTGATAAACAGTAAGTGAAACTTTTCGTAAGGCTCGTACCGTTTCGGTACCAACCCGATAATTCCTTACTATATCTTTCAGTGTGATGACTTCTTTTTTTGTTGACATAATAATTAATGCTTAAGATAGAATGAGTAAATGTAGTGAAGATTCCCTATCCTTAACTATTCGGGCTTCCCGAATCAAAAATAAGCATTTTTATTCCATGTGCTGAAAAAAAACAAATTATTTGATTCTTCTAATAGCGGATCACAAAATTTTCTTTGCTAAGCTCCTTTTTGAAAAAGACAATGCCAAATTGAAACAGGTCGAGTGAAAGAGTTACTGATTCATCCTGATTGATAACGTTCCATGCTTCGTTCATATCTGATGACCAATGGATATCGTCGAAAATGAGCACTGTATCGTTGTATGACTTCTTCTTGCAAAGCTGAAAATAGTTGATGGTTGGATCTTTGCGATGATTCCCATCGATAAAGGCAAAGTCTACTTGCGGAAGTCTGTCAAGAATGGATTCTAGTAGAAGGTCAAAATTTCCGATTTCAATCTTAATGTTTTTCAAATTTAACCGTTGAAAATTTTCGTAAGCCTTTTCGGCAATACCCGAACATCCTTCAGCGGTTATAAGCGTAGCTTCTGGCGCAGCGAGCGCCTGGTAGACGGTGCTAATCCCCAAAGAAGTACCTAGCTCCAGAATATACTTTGGTTGAAAATGGTCTACCAACCGATATAAAAGCTCTCCGTATTTAGTGCGGATGCTGTTGTTTTTATAGATAGCCGAAATACTTTTTAGCTGTTCGATATACTTTTTATTACCGGCCCCTGCACCAAAATCATTAATCTCAATTACTGAAAAGTTATCTTTAAGTTGTTTTCTCAATTCATTAACCTGCTGATAAGCCGGATAACATTGTTTATGATATACCACATCTTTGATTAAATTAAAAGCAAATGGAGAGTGCAGATCATGTAGATTCTTTGCGTGGAATTTATAATTCAGATAACTTTTTAGTTGATGAGTGAAGTTTCCCATATCATTTATTCATTTGCCGGTAAATTATTCCCTGGCCAGTTTTTTAGATGTAAATTTGAATGCTATACAAGCTAAAATAAAATAGACTACCATCTGAATCAGTAGAAATGTCCCTTCATGAGCGACAGAGCTTAATGGGGCTCCCATTATTCTAACACGTAAATATGCCGGAATCATCGTTGTACTTGGAAAAATATGAGCTACTTTGTATAGTAAGGGCGGTAGAGAAGCCGAGGGCCATGATAATCCACTAAAGAAAAGAATGATGGGAGAAAGGAAAACCATGAATAATAGTGCATGAACACGTTTCCTAAATAATACACTGATTGCAATACCTAAAAAAATGATGGATAGGATATAGGGCACGGCAAGGCATAAAGTTGGCAGAAAACCACTTCTATCCGGATAGGAAAACCACTTTGGAATGATAACCAGTATGAAAAGAGTATTAAAAAGATAAATGGTCAAATAGGCTAATCCTTTTCCAAGTACTGCTGTTATAGACCCGCCTCTTGTCATAGGTTGAACCTTAAGATTCCGATATATGATCTTTTCACGGTTTGTTGCTCCCAGTAGTCCGATACCAACGAGTAAGGTTTGTTGCAAGATGATTAATAAAACGCCGGGCATAATAAAACTCCCATAGCCTCCGGCGGGATTATAAAGACTGATGATATTCGTTTTTAGCGGGTCTCTCTGCTCATATGCCTGATTAAGAGTAGATCCTTGTGACAGTAGTTTTTTTATCTCAACTCCTGCGCTTAACGTCCCTGTGGAATAGATCGCCCCCGCATACACCTGTTTATAAATCAGAAAGTAACTGGCATCACAGTAAACCGTAACATTGGATTGGATTCCGAAAAGGATATTCTTTTCAAAATCCTCTGGAATCAGTACAATGCCGTTAATTTTGCCATCATAAAAAAGCTGTTCCGCTTCTTTTAAGCTTCCCGGTTTGCAAATTACGTTGATTTGCTCGGTAGCATCCAACATACGACTATATTGACGGCTTAGATTTGAGTGATTTAAATCCACTACAGCTACAGGAAGATTTCTCAAAACTTCGCCATTATAACCGATCGAATAAAATAAAGGATATGCAATCATAGCAACAATAAAGAGCAACACGGCTCCGGCATCAGCCATAATGATCCTCATCTCATCTTTGTAATAGTCTGCTGTCTTTCCTAAACCTTTATTTATAGTGTCGAGTAGCTTCATAGATATTAAATTTTGCCCCAGAATTTCTCAGTTTCAAGTAGATATTTTAACCTTGGAACAAGTAAGAGCCCCAAAATTATAAATACAAAAAATGCAGCTAGCGGTATTACACCATTTATTGCAGGTTCTCCTCTCAACGATTGGCCGATAAAAATCTGAATCCAATAGGTAAATGGAAAAACATGGGCAAAGGATTGAGCTATGGCTGGCATTCCGAATATAGGGAATGTAAGTCCCGAAAAAGTCAATGCCAGCATAGTATAAGCACTTCCAATCGAAAGACTTAAACGTAAATTAGAAGTAAGGCCGACAAAAAAGACCGCTAATGCCTGATAACTGATGATCATTAAAAATTCACTGCCAAGGATGATGGCCAGATTGCCTTTAAGCGGAAGTCCTAACCGGTTAAATAAAATCAAATTCATAAACATAGCCATTACGGAATACATAATCGTATAGGGCAATAACTTTCCTGCTAAAGCAGTCAGAATATTATCGTCTGCCAGATTTAGCCAGATTTTGCAGGTTTTGTATTGAAGTTCGGTGCCGATAGCATAAATGCTTCCCAGGAGTGTGAAGACGATCAGCATTACGGGTAGAAAGCCAAACGTAAGATAATAGGAATAGCTGGTATAGGGATTAAATAAGATGACCGGTCTTAAATTAACCGGCATTGCCTGTGTAATTGCTTGTTGTTGAACCAATCCCTTTTGCATGAGTGCTTGTACCTTGATTCCTGCCGAGAGTGTCCCCAACGCTTTCTGAATACCGCTACTCAATAATCCGCTTTTAATTAGGTTTATATTGTTGAGATATACATTAACCGCGGCACTTCGTCCGCCATAAATATCTTTTTCCACTCCCTCCGGAATATATACAATGGCATCAATCTCTCCTCTTTCAAGAGACCTTTTCGCCTCATCCAGGCTTATATAGTTTTTATTGATTTTTGCAATTGGTGTTGCGTCAACCATACGACTAGCTTGACGGGAAAGACTCGAATGGTCTAAATCTATAACCGCAACAGGAAGATTGCGAGGAACATTGGCAGAGAAAAGCCACATGACCAGGAAAAACCCAGTTAGAGGTCCTACAAAGGTTATGAACAAGTAAGGCCATTTACTCCCGATACTTTTCCATTCCCGTTGCATTACCCATAAAAATGGATGCTTTTTTTTATCTTCCATGGTCTTATTTCAGTTTTACTTAAGATTTTGGGATCTGAATTATTTACTGACAAGCTTTAATTTATCCCAGTTTACTAGAGCGCTCATTCCGGGTCTGAGTCCTTGTATCTTTTCAACCGGTACCGCATGAACTTCGAAGGTCTTCATATCAAAATCTCCTGTTGTTTTCGTAGCATTCCATGTGGCAAAGTTTCCTAACGGATGAATATAAGTGACTTTCAACATGATTTCTTTATTTCCCAACGCAGGAAATTTAGCCATAAAAACACTTCCCATTTGAATCGATGCAAGCAGATCTTCACGTAAATTAAATGTAACCCAAAAATCTTTTAGGTTGACCAGCGTAACAACAGGATAACCTGCCGAAACCAATTCGCCTGATTCTGCTATAATATCAGCAACTTCACCATTAATAGGAGAATAAATACTGGTTTCATTCAGGTAACTCTCAACTTCATTTATTGCTCCTTCCGCACGCGAAACGAGAGATCTGGCTGCATCTTTATCCTCGATCCTTGTTCCTTTCTTTGCTTTATTCCATATAGCTTTAGCTGCGTTTGCAGTCTCTAATGCCGCTTTGTAATTCGTTTCTGCTTCATCACGCTTTTGAGCAGGAAGTACACCTTCTTTGTAAAGATTATTTACACGGTCAAATGTCACCTTGGCAAGCTCGTTCGCAGCCTGAGCTTTTAAATAAGTATTGTAAGCAGCTTCAATATCTTCTGCCTGTGCTCCATTTATTGCTTTTCTGTTTTGCGCTCTTGCTCCCCGTAAAGCTGCATGGGCCTGTTCTAGTTTAGCCTCAATCTCGGGGCTCTTAAATGTAAATAATAGCTGGCCTTTTTTTACCGCATCACCTTTATGGATAGGGAGGCTATCTATTCTTCCCACTAACTTTGAAGCCACTTTTATTTGAGTCGCTTCCACTTCACCCTGAACTTCTAAAGGGGCTTTATTACTTATAATCCATGTAGCGTATATCAAAAAGATAATTACTCCTGCAATTCCGATGGCAGCAAAAAGATTTCCGTTCTTATTCATGGCGATAACTTATTTCTTTTAAAAATTTCTTTACTTCGTTAGTTTATAATTTTCAGTCTTTACTCCCAACCTTTTTTGATAGGCTGGAAATTCATTCGGAATACCGGCATATTGGAGAATTTGAGCTAAGGTGACATCATATCCATACATAGCTTGTAGGCGTTCTATTTTTACTTGTGCAAGAGCCAAACGGGCGTCGACTACTTCGACAGAGCTCGACATCTCTTCGTGAAAAGCTTTTTCTCTGACTCTTAAATATTCTTCTGCAAAGACATTAGCCGATTCCAATTCGGTCAATTGTTCTTTGTACATATTCAACTCATGATATAACTTATCAATCATCGTCCCAATATCAGATTGGGCCTTATTTCCGATCTCGTTGACCTCTTCTCTCTTTAAGGCTGCCGCTTTTGTTTTTCGATAACGGGTCGAACCGTCAAATAGGGTCCAACGTAAAGCAACGCCTACAGTCCAATCCGGAAGATATTGCGAAAGATCTTTATTGGCCACATCGTACATTCCCTGAAGTGCAATTACCGGAAAGTATTCTGCCTTTTCTGCTTTGTACCCTTGCTCAGCAAGTAGCTTTTTTGAATGAACCTGCATTAATAACGGGTTATTCTGTTGGGCAAGTAATTTAAAATGGTTAACAGGTTCTATGCTGTCAAGATAAAAAAGATCGGTTTCAGGTTGAAGTGCAACATCTTCAGGTAATGCCAACGTATTAAGTAGTGCAGTGTTTAACACATCAGCCATTCTTTTGGCTTTACTCAATTCTCTTTGTGCACTCGCCTCCGAGACCTTTGCATGTAGCATCTCTGCTTTAGCTATGAGTCCGGCTTTTTCCATCTTTATCGCATCGTTCAGATGGTTTTCTACTCCATTATAAACTTCAGTTCTTACCAGTACGGCTTGATGTGCCAAACATAGACCAAAATATCGTTCAGCAAGCTCACTCATTAATTCACCCTCTTTCTGGCGTGTAACTTCATCGGCCTCATTTTTCTGAATTTCAGCTACTTTATTGGCCAGTTTTATTTTTCCTCCGGCATAAAGAGCCCATTGGAAATCAGCAAATAAACTGCCAAAATTTTTCTTTTGAATCATTTTATCCCAGTTTGAAGCATTGAGTTGCTCAAGTCCTCCCAATAACTGGCTACGAACAGCTTTGGTAGATAGATTATCAGGCAGAATAGGAAATGCCTGTTGGGTAGCCGGGTCGGGATTTGGAACACCTGAGAATGTCCCATAATTCCCTAATGCCTGGTATAAAGGGGTGATGGAATTCTTTATTGGATTAAGATCGAGATGGAGATTATCCGACATCATCATATAGCTCGCGGTGATACCCACTTTAGGTAAAAAAAGGTTCTTAGCAGCCTTCACTTCTTGCTCTTTTTCTTTTTGTGAAAAATTGGCCTGTTTAATAATATGACTATTAGTACGTGTGAGCTCTAATGCCTGATCAAAGTTTAATCGCTTATTGGCAGGCTGTTGCGCATTGACGCACAAAACTGAAAATAAAATTAAAATTGTTGCCAGTAATTCAAGGCGAGTTTTAAACTTCATCTTTTTAATTTTTAATGGTGGCGTCAAAATTAATAAATTAACCGGATTCATGATCTTAATGATAGTTTCCACTTAATTAAATAGGTTTAAAATTTTCTTCTGGCAGTTCGAAAATATCGATAATTCCTCGAAGATTAATCATAAAATTAACAAAATATTTAAGATTTTGATTGATTTTGTCTTCATTGTTTTTCTTTCTGTTTTTTTAGGTATAGAAAAACTGACTAAAAACATAATATGTTCCAAAAGTACAAAAAATATAGATTATTTATGCAATATAGCTATATTTTCTAAATGGGGCATTGCTCTCTTACGGAAAGATTTAAATCATGTAACAGGTATAAGGTCAATCATATTGCTTTTTGTAGCCACAAAAACACTTTGAATGAATTGTTTAGTGAGAGGGTCTTGGCAAATAAAAAATTTGATTCAAAAGACCATACTAATAATGAAAAGCCTTCGTTTGAATATAGTTATTGTCTTTAATATCAAAACGAAAATTGACTATAAACATTATGAAGTATGTATTTGTTGATGGAAGTATTTCGTTGTGTAAAAAAGTGAGTACTATTTCCACAATTATGCTTCGGAATATCTAACGATAAAAAAATACTACTTCATCTTTAAAATAACTTTTATGGTAATTGTTGATACACTCTTAACTTTTAAAACAGCCTATTTCCTCAGCTCTTTTGTTACGTTATTGGCTTTGATAAATCCTATTCAAAAGATTTTTGTTATTAATTCGTTACAGGAACAATTAACAGACAGTGAATTACGTTATCTTTCCATTAAATCGTCCATCACCGCTTTTATTATTTTGGTCACCTTTCTGCTTTTAGGAAATGTAATCTTTAGTTACATTTTCCGGATTCAATTGTATTCATTCAGAGTGACGTGCGGGATGGTGCTAGTCTATAGCGGTTGGATTGCACTGCATAAGGGCGTATTGATTAATATCGGCAAAGATGTCAGTGTAAAAGATATTTCATCCGTGCCGCTTGCTATTCCAATGATAGCCGGTCCCGGCACAATAACAGCCACCGTTACTTTTCCGGCACAATACGGATCATTGGTCACCGTGCTTGCAGTCTTAGCTGCACTTGGTGTTAATCTGATTGTCATGCTTTATGCCAAAAATATCGGGAAAGCATTGATCAAACTTAATTTGTTGTCGGCTTTTGTTCGAATTATCGGATTAATCATTGCAACTATTGGTGTTCAGATGATCTTTGATGGTGGAATAGAATTTCTGAAAATGCATGGACTCATAAAGTTAATGTAGTTTTGTCTTGATAAATAGGTATGAAGACAATTGGCGTGACGAAAATAAAATGGACGAATTTTTACCATCGTTCATTGCGACCAGAACCATAAAGCGGTAAGAATAACGAAAGTAAAAAGAACAACCGGGAACCATTTTGTCCTATTAAAGAAGTCAATTGTAACCCTGAAGAGATGAAAGGATAAAACATGGAAAAGATCATTACTCTTGATAAATCAAACCTTGATCGAGAACATATTTGTTGTGCGATTTCTGATAAGAAGTGCAAGGAGGGTTACGAGTTAAAAAAGGACTGGCTGAGAAAAGAATTTGACAATGGATATATTTTTCGCAGGATTGATGCCAGGGCAAAAGTATTTATTGAGTATGGACCGGCAGAAAAAGGGTGGATTCCGATTGATGCACCGAATTATTTATTGGTAAACTGTTTTTGGGTCTCCGGACAATACAAAGGTCAAGGATACGGCAAAGAGTTATTAAGACTAGCGATTGAAGATGCTAAGACTCAAAAAAAGGACGGATTGGTAACCGTAGTTGGAACAAATAAGTTTCACTTTATGAGCGATACCAAATGGCTTTTGCGACAAGGATTTGAAACGTGTGAAAAACTATCATCAGGGTTTAGTCTGCTTGTGAAGAAGATAAATCCAGCGGCTAATAATCCTCAATTTAAGGATACGGTGATAAGCGGAGAATGCACAGATAAAAATGGAATAGTGGTTTATTATTCAAATCGTTGTCCATTTTCCGAGTATCATGTTACGACATCATTGATAGAAACAGCAGAAAAAAGGAAGCTACCGTTGAAACTCATCAAACTGGAGACAATGGAACAAGCTCAAACAGCGCCCACACCAGCGACAATTTTTAGTTTATTTTATAATGGAAAATTTGTAACAACTGATTTGAGTGCCTGCATGGATAGTAGATTTGATAAATTGGTAATAATAGAATGATTGACTTCGGAAGTGTCGTCACAAAGAATATCCCGAATCCAAATAATGTGATTACTGTCGGAAATCTATGTGCCGTTATGCGAGAAATAATCGAAGATGATAAGGCGTATTAGTATAAAAACCTTAAATTTGAATAAGATAAAAACGAGTAAAGATGAAAAGACTAACCCTGACAATTATTGCAGTTTGTATATGCTTTACTCTGAAAGCTCAATACAATAAGGACATTATCATCGAACCGGTATTAAAAACAGATACAACCTCGATAGGTCAAAAGATCATCTATCCTAACTTTCAGGATGCTGAAGTAACAATATCGAGAATAACAATTCAACCCGGGAATTCGACAGGTTGGCACAAACACAGCATTCCTGTATTTGCTTATATCTTAAAGGGAAATCTGACAGTAGAATTGGAGAACCACAAAACTTTACAATTTACAGAAAATACATCGTTTGCCGAAGTCAGAGATACCTTTCATAACGGTATTAATAGAGGGAAAGAAGATGTTGTTTTAATCGCATTTTTCATGGGCGAAAAAGGAAAACCATCGTCGGTTCATAAATAATAATGAGAATAAAATTCTAAAAATAGGACAGCAACAATATAAATGGGTTATCAGTAAATGTAAATATCGCTACAACAACTTTTTGCTATTCAAACTGCTTTGGTTGAGTTAATCAAACCCACTGCATCTATTTCGGTTCAGATAATTACATTCAAAAAAAAGGAAGTCATTTTAATCAGTGTTGGGAATGGGCAAAAAAGCCATATCAGTATAAAGGAATTATTTACAATCGAGTTGGCCAGACGAATATAACCACAAATCCAGAAAAACTTTCTAACCTGATAGCACAACGCAAGAAAGCGGATTTTCATTGGGAAAGAATGCCTGTTTTAGGTGCTGAAATAGCAGATTTAGACTCAACAGAAATACAACAGACTATTAAACTGGTTTTGATTCAATTTAGGTGAAGAAAAAATTAAAATACAATCTTTAAGTATATGAGAGAGTGGTTTTGCGCTCTTTAGAAGGAAAGTGAAACTATATTAATTTATATGATAGTAAAAGCGGCTTTTTTGTTTTATTTACAGCATTATATTGAAAAGTTTATTCCCTAATATTCTTATATCTCACGATGAAATTGTATTTTTATCCAGAATTTGACAAGTCCAGAATTAAAAAGTCAATAAAACTATGTTGTTTGCCAATAAGATTCGCCTGTTAAGGGAAGAAAAACAATTGCTACAACGCCAATTAGCTGTTACATTGGAAATTGATACGCCTATGTATAGCAAAATAGAACGTGGCAACCGCCGCGCCAAACGAGAACAAGTAATAATTCTTGCAAGACTACTACAAACAGATGAAAAAGAATTACTTACCCTATGGCTTGCCGACCAACTTAACCATGTGGCAAAAATAAAAAAAAAAGTTACTCCCGAAGCTTTTAAAGTAGCTCAAAAACAAATTGAAAAATAACATGAAACTGATGAATATAGACAACAAAAGTAACCAACTTCTATCAGGAATAGAACAGCTTATCGAGAATACCGCTCGAAAAGTTGCGGTTTCTTTAAATACTGAGATTAGTTGGCTGTATTGGTCTATCGGCAATTATATCATTACGCAGGTACAATACGAAACCTTTTCCCAATACGGGCAACAGATTCTTGCGACGCTGTCGCAAAGATTAACCGAGAAATTCGGCAAAGGATATACCTATTCCGCATTGACAAGAATGGTAAAAGTTGCACAAACATATACCAATTCCGAAATGTTTGCGACAGTGTCGCAAACATTAAGTTGGAGTCATTTGATTGAACTTGTATCTATTGAAAATCAAGCAAAAAGACTTTTTTACCAGCAAATGTGCATTGCCGGGAAATGGAGCATTCGCACATTACGGCAAAAACAGGATTCTATGTTATTTGAAAGGACAGCAATAGCAGCAAAACCTGAAGATGAAATAATCAATACTCTGCAAACTGTAGATTCGACCAATATTACTCCTGATGTTGTGTTTAAAAGCACCTATATTCTTGATTTTCTAGGTCTCAATGGATATTATTCCGAAAAAGACCTCGAAAATACTATTATCAGCCAATTAGAAAAATTTATCCTTGAACTTGGTGGAGGATTCGCATTTCTCGAACACCAAAAAAGAATGTCAATTGACAGTGTCGATTATTATCTTGACTTGCTTTTCTACCATAGGAACCTAAGCAGATTGGTCGCCATTGATTTAAAGTTAGGAAAATTTAAACCCGAGTATAAAGGACAGATGGAACTCTATTTGAAATACTTGCAAAAGTATGAGATGCAACCCAATGAGAACAATCCTATTGGTCTGCTTTTGTGCAGTGAAGGAAACACCGAACACATAGAACTAATGATGCTTGACGAAGACAATATTAAAGTAGCACAATACTTAACTGCATTGCCCGACAAACAATGGTTTATTGATAAACTTAATAAATCAATAGTTATAGCTCAGCAGAATATGGCTCCCAAAAAAAACAAATGATGCAATTACCCAATAGAATAACAGATATTATTAACGAACTTCTTGACCAATACCAAGACGATGACCGTTACAACCGTCCTTGGATAATTGGTTTTAGCGGTGGAAAAGACTCTACCGTTTTGCTAACTCTTACTTGGTTGGCTCTAATCAAGGCAAGGGAAAACAATATTCCGTTGAAACGACAAGTATATGTCGTTTGTAATGATACAATGGTTGAAAATCCCGTAATTGAAGAATATGTAAGCACCGTTTTGAAGACTATACAGAAAGCAGCAAAAGAACAACAACTTCCCGTTACTGTAAAAACCACTACCCCACAAATCGAAGACACTTTTTGGTCGTGTGTGATTGGCAAAGGATATCCCGTGCCAAACAACTCATTCCGTTTTTGCACGGAGAAAATGAAGATTAAGCCGACTTCAACATTTATCACTAATCAAGTTGTTGCCGATGGCGAAGCAATTATTCTTATAGGTACTCGCTTAGACGAAAGTCAGCACCGGGCACAATCAATCAAGCGTCACGAAATTAAAGGACATCGTCTTTCAAAACACCCATTGAATCCTAATACATACACTTACGCCCCAATCAAAGAATTGATGCTTGAAGAAATTTGGTGGATAATCAATGCCATTCCTTCGCCTTGGGGCTTCGATAATAAAATACTTTTCAAAATTTATGCTGATGCTTCGGCAGATGATTACGAATGTCCGACAGTCGTTACAGATGAAACGCACCGTTCTTGTGGACAAAGCCGTTTTGGTTGTTGGATTTGTACGGTTGTAAAAGAGGACAAATCGATGACTTCCCTTATCAAAAACGGAGTCGAATGGATGAAACCCTTGCTTGACTTTAGAAATAGATTAGTCGAAAATCGTAATATTTCGGAATATCGCTGTTCTACTCGTAGAAACGGACAAGCTGCCGTTGACGAGACAGGGCACAATATGGGCAATTATACAATGAAATACCGTATTCAGCTTTTACGTGAATTGCTGATTATTCAAAAAAATACGCAAAAACACCGTTCAAGTATTGGTCTCATAACAAGTCAAGAACTTATTGCCATTCAGGTAATGTGGTATCGTGATGGAAATTTTACAACTACAGTAAATGATATTTTCAATGAAGTTTATGGTTACGATTTGCCCAATGACAATATAGGTTTACAAGAACGCCTAATGTTAGAAAAAGCTTGTGATGATCCTACCCATTACAAGTTAATTCAAGAATTATTGGCTCTTCAAAAGAACAAAATTCTTTTGATGAAAAAATATGGATTGCAAAACGACTTAGAAAACAGATTAGAAACTTTTGTAAAGGAGGTCGCTTTATGAAAATTCGAAGCATAACCTTAACGAATTACCGCCTTTACAAAGGCTTAAATAAGATTTCATTTCAAACCGAAAATGAAAAGAATATCTATTTGATTTCAGGCGAAAATGGTTTTGGAAAAACCACTTTCTTACATTCTCTTCTTTGGTGTTTATATGGTCGTTTAATGGCTGATATTGACGAATCTATCAGAAAAGAAATATCCAATTGGGGAGGGTATAATTCGCTATTAGTCAGTAATACAAATATATTGTTAAAACAATCTTCAGATAATGTCAATTCTGCAATTGTTTCAAGAATTAAGAAAAACGAATATTCTTTTGAAGATGAAAAAATAAAAAACGAATCCACCTATTCCGTTTCCATTGATTTCTCTGAAGTCTATATTCCCTCCATTCCTTGTCAGTTGCTCACAATTACTCGTTCTTTCGATGTAATTCTTGAAAAAGAATTTGTCGAAATTCTCATTGACGGCATACCAAATGCACTTTCTACCGAAATAGGTAGCGATGTCTTTATCAACGATTTTATTCTGAATAAAGATATTGCCCGCTTCTTCTTTTTTGATTCCGAAAAAATTGTAGCCCTCGCCGAAACCAACACAATCGAAGAAAAACGCAAACTCAGTTCTGCTTACAACGAAGTTTTGGGCGTAAAGAAATACGAAGATTTAAAAAAGAACCTTGAAAATCTCCGTTTGCGTTTTCGTAAAAAATCCGATGATATTGACAGTCGCAACAGACTGAATTCCCTATTGGAAAAACAAAAAATGCTTCAATCCACAATTGCAGAACAAGATGTTCAATGTAAAAAATTGGAAGAATCCCTTTTGTCTTTACGTGGGCAAAACGAGCAATATCAAATTCAACTTTTACGTGAAGGCAATGGAATGACACTTGAAGAATTACGTCGTCAAGAAATATTATTGGAAACAACCAAAAACAAAGATTTCGAGTACAAACAGAAACTTAAAACATTTCTCGATTATGCTCCATTTGCTATTTCCGGCAAATTGTTGAACCAAACCAAGCGGCAACTTGACCACGATTTTCAAATTTCACAATCGACTCAGAATGTGCAGAATCAAAATAATCTGATTGTAAACATATCAGATGACCTGCTGACAGCCATTGAAAACATTGCTGTTGAAAATGGATTGGTTATCCAATTACAAAACAGTATTCGGAATATTTTGGATAAATACAAAGGAACCAGCAACGATGATACACAGCTAATCAATATCAGTCAAAAAGATTATCAAGAATTTATTGCGGTATTCAACAATGTGACTTCAACCTACAAGGCTGAATTTGAACATTTAGCAGACGACTACCGTAAAAATAAACAAATGCTTGATCGTGCTTCTCGCAAAATTGCAAATATGCAAAGCAACGAAAGCGATTCTCTAATAAAAAATATTCGGGCTAAAAAAAACGAAATTGAAAAACAAATCAATGATCTAGACACCAAAATTCGTTCTTTGTACGAAGATAAAGGTATTGCAAATAAAGAACTTGCTACAACCAACAAACTCATTTCGGAGTTAAGCAAAAAAGTAAGCCTTGACGATAGCGATATAAAGAAAGATGCACTGGCCGAACAATTGGTAAAGGAATTAGATACATTCTTGCTTTCTTTGAAGAAAGAGAAAAAATATTCACTTGAAAGAAGAATAAAGACCTCGATGAACGCCCTAATGCATAAGGAAGATTTTATCGGAAATGTCAAAGTACAGATTATTGATGATGGGATAGACATTAATCTTTATTCTTCAGACGGTAGCCTGATTAGGAAAGATTCTTTATCGAAAGGAGAACAACAGCTTTATGCAACTTCGTTGCTGAAAGCATTGGTTGATGAATCGGGCATAGAATTTCCGGTGTTTATTGACAGTCCATTGCAAAAATTCGACAAGAGCCATTCAAACAAGATTATCACAGAGTTTTACCCGACAATTTCAAAGCAGGTTGTTTTGTTCCCGTTGCTTCATAAAGAGTTGACAAGGCAAGAACTTGATGTGATGAAGCCTTTAGTAAATGCTGCATATCTCATTAAAAATGAGAATTCGCATTCATATTTTCAGAAAGTTGATATAGACAATTTAATGAACGAGTAAGATATGTTTACACAAGTAAAGACAAGCAGCAGAAACAGAGATGTCGTAGTTGACCTGACACGCAAATTCAATTTGGGTGCAGAAAATATTATTGCTCGTATTGCCATAGCATATTCGTTGCAATCGGGCGAAAAGTTTTCTCCGCTTGATGTCAAAGATTCAGGCGGTAAAGAATATAGCAAAAATGTATTGTTCGGCAATTACTATCCAATTTATTTGGCAATGATATGCACTCACTATCAAATACCTGATACTGACAAGGACATTCCTCGCTATCTGAAAATTCATTTAGATGATGGATTGGAAAGAATCGTCCGTGATGTAAAAGACAACCCCAATTTGGTTGGTTACGATTATCTGTTTGACAAAATTCATAATGGATTGGAGGAAATATGTTGAAAGATGTTATGTTTAAACATAGTTATTCTTCAGGCTACGATGAACCAAAAGAATTTTTTACAGAAGCACTTATCGAAAGTTCTACTTTCGATTTAGGTTTGGGCTTTTTCTCATCAAGTGGAATACGCAGCTTGGCTTATGGTTTTGCCTTGTTTATTGCTAATGGTGGCAAAATGCGGGTTATTATCAACCACATTTTAAGCGAATCCGACAAAACAGCCATTGAAAACGGTCAACGCCATTTGATTGTTGAATTTGAAGAAAAGATAATTTCCGATATAAATCGGCTGACACATACTTTGTCAACGGCTGATGAACAGTTTTTTCGCTGTCTGTCCTATCTCATTTCAATAAATCGAATTGAATTTGTTGCAACAATATCTACTAAAGGCGGTTTAGGACATGATAAATACGGTATTTTCACTGACGATAAAGGTAATAAAGTTGCTTTTATTGGTTCGGCTAACTTTTCACAATCTGCATTGGAACTGAACGGTGAAACCATTACCGTATTTTCTTCAGCAGAGGACGGAAAGCGTGTTGTGGAATATCAATCTTTGTTTGATGAATTGTGGTCAAATGATACTCCTCATTTGATGCATATTCCAATAGAAGAAGTCAAAACGCATATAGAAGGTAGATTTCCCAAAGAAACAATGAATGAATTGATCGAAAACGGCGTCAATTTGCGAGAAATTGAAACTGAGAGTTTATCATATTCCAAAGTTCCACAAAAGCCACTATCACAACGATTGCTTGATAAAATAGAGTTTAAGGAACAAGAACCTCGTTTTCCATTCCCCGAAGAAAGGGATATTCAGAAAAACGCCTATAAAGCGTGGGTTGAAAATGAAAAGCAGGGCATTTTTGCTATGGCAACGGGTTCAGGAAAGACCGTTACTGCACTAAACTGTTTGCTGAAACAATACAGAGAAAACGGCTTTTACAAGGCAATTATAGTCGTTCCAACGCAAACCCTTGCTATTCAGTGGCAACATGAAGCGGAATCATTCAATTTTCAAAACATTGTTTCCACCCATACAGACAAGGATTGGGGAAATACTCTGAATCGTTATACAACTCGTAGTTTACTTGACAAAACGAAGAATTTGATTGTAATAACCACCTACGCCACTTTCAACCGTAAGGATGTGCAATCATTTATTGAAAAAACAAAAGGAATGGATAATTTCCTTTATATAGCAGATGAAGTCCACAATATGGGTTCTCCAAATTCACTAAAACATTTTCCCAAGATGATTTCGTGGCGAATTGGTTTATCGGCTACACCCGAACGCATTTACGATGATATTGGTTCTGATAAATTGTACCAATTTTTCAATTCAAGACCACCTCAATACACTTATCGTTACACGATGAAGCGGGCTATTGACGAAAATATCTTGTGCCACTACGATTATTATCCTGTTTTTGTTGAGCTGACAAATTATGAAATGGAGGAATACGAGCGAATTTCTGCACAACTACGCAAATACATTGACCCTGATATGGGTACGTATAAGCCGGAAGCCGAAATGTTACTTTTAAAGCGGAAGCGCATAATCCACAAAGCGGAAAATAAGAAAGTGGCAATATCGAATCTCTTGGAAGAATTAAAGGAGAAGCGCAAACTTGATTACACTTTTGTTTTTGTGCCTGAGGGCTTTGAAGTCGATTATTCCGAAAAAGAAATTTACGACATTGATAAAGATGATATTCACATAATTGATGAATATGCTCAAATGTTCAAAGAGCAAGGTTATAGTTATCACAAATACATTAGTGGTTTAGATGATGCTCCAAGTATATTGAAAGGATTTTCCGATGGCGATATTCAAATTTTGCTTTCTATGAAGTGCCTTGATGAAGGTGTTGATATACCACGAGCCGAACACGCTATTTTCTGTTCAAGTACAGGTAATCCCCGCCAATTTGTTCAAAGGCGTGGTCGTGTTTTGCGTAAAAGCAAAGATAAAGAGAAAGCAACCATTTGGGACTTGATTGTTATGCCTCCTAATGTTTCTACTGATTCTGCTGATATAGAACGAAATATGTTTATAGGAGAGGTAAAACGAATCGTAAACTTTGCTACTTTGGCGGATAACCAAATTGATATTCTCTATGGAGATTTAAAAGAACTATGTGAACAGTTGAGAATCAGGCTGTTTGATATGTTAGACGAAGAAAATCAACAATATAAATAACATATTATGGCAATACAAGATGCAATGTACAAAGCGATTGAGAAAGAAATCAATCAAACCATTGAGGCTGGCAACGAAAAAGTTATTGTCAATTTTGACAGAGCTAAAGAAGTTGCTAAAATGCTTACAAATCTTTCCATAGACACTGGCGATGCGGAAACATTAACAAATCAGTATATCGCCAACATTAAAAACATATGTAATTCATAAATCGAAATAATATGATAATCAGAAATATTACAATTGAAAAATTTCAATCGTATTATGGAACTCAGACATTGGAGTTTTCCAAAGGTTTGAATCTCGTTATTGGAAATGGAGGTAAAGGAAAATCCAAATTATTCAATGCCTTTTATTGGGTACTATTCGGGAAGATATATATCACTGGGAATGGTTGGTGTCAAACTGATAGTCTCCCAAATTCCGCAAATTTCTTAATGCAACGGCACGAGTTTATAAATAAAAGGGCGTTGTTTGATGCTCAAGAAGGTGATAGTGTAATGGCTTCTGTTCAAATAGAAATTGAAGATGACAAAGGTTTGTTCTATCAAATAGAACGTTCTGTATTCGCATTACGTCTTAAAGAACAAGACTGGCAAGCAAAGGAAGCTTGGGATGTTAGACCAAACACTTTGAAAATTTCTTATGACACTCCCAATGGGACTGTGGTAAGAAATGATGTGGTGGCAGAAGATAAAATCAATGAGTTGTTTCCTGATGGAATTAGGAATTATATTTGGTTTCAAGGCGAATCATTGGAAAGTCTTATAAACTTTCGTAAAAAAGAGACATTAAAAGCCGCCGTCAAGCACATTTCTTATTTCCCTTATTACGAAAAACTTTCAGATATAGTTAGCAAGTCAAAAGCCAAGATTGAACGGTTAGAATCAAATCAAATCAAAGCAGCAAATAAGCACAATTCAAATGTCAAGTGCTTGCTTAGTTCTATTGAAAGATTACGTTACTCAATAGATAAAGAAGAGGAAAATAAAAGGCAGTTTGAAACCAATATTAGCAAAATACAAATTGCACTCGCTGAGGACGAGGGCAAAATGTCTGGATTAGCAAGCTTTTCAAATTTAATAAGCAAATATAAAAACTGTGAGAATGAAATAGATAATCTGAATAATAATATATTCAAAACAGATGAATTTCAACGAGAGTATCTACCCAAATTATGGATATTGAGGGGTATAGGCTCAATGATAAACAAAAGTAAACAGATTATAGAGAAACACAAAGAAGAACAAAATACAGTTCCTGAAAAAAAATATCTTGATAATCCGAGTCGTGCCAAATTGGAAGAAATACTACGAGATGGAAAATGTTTTGTTTGTGGCTCTGATGTTTCAGAAGGTCATGCGGCCTATCATTGGATTGTAAACAGGCTAAAAGAACAAGAGGAATATTTGAAAGAAATGGAGGATTATACTAACAATATGCAATTTTCCAAACAATTCAATATGTTTATCGGTAAAATCCAAGACTATCCAGATTCATTACTTATTTCTCTTTCAGCTATCGACAAACAATGGAAAGATAGTGAAGATAAATTGGAGAAATATATGGCTATTCGCCGCAAGAAACTTGAGGAGAAGAAAAATCTTGACGAGCAGATAGAAGAAATTAAACGTAAATATGGAGTTGATCCTGTTAAACAGGCAGAAACTGCCGGTATTATAGATTCAGGAATAAGAGCCACTCGTTCAAATCTTGAAAGTCAACAACGAAAATTAGACACTACCAAGCAAACTCTTGCTAACTATAAAGCCGATCTGAGAAGTACTGAAAAAGAACTCGAAAAGATTGGAAATAAAGAAGGTTCTATAACAAAAGTGCAAGAAACCGAGTGGAAACATATTTCCACCTTCTTAGAAGACGTTTGTAAGCGCGTACAAGAGAATGCAAGGAAAGACCTACTTCATAAAGTTGAAGAACGTGCCAATAAGTTTTATGATAAATTTACAGAACACGACAATGGTTATAAAGGCAATGTAAAGATAGGCGAAGATTATTCCATTGAATTTGATGCTGGCTTAAATACCAGCCACGAAGACCGCAAAAAGATGAGTATAATCAACGCTTTGCTTTCCTTAAACCAAGAAGCAATTGGCACCTATTATCCTTTTATCAGTGATGCGCCGACTTCGAGTTTTGACATAGAAACTACTTATAAATATCTATTGGGTATCAAAGATATTTTTGACCAATCTATCATTATGACCAAAGATGTCGATCTGAATAGCGCCAATTATAACGACCTATTGAGTCAAAGTAAGGTCTCAAAAGTATATCTACTTGATAGCAAATTGTATTGCGAGGATGATAAAGAACCTCAATTATACGAAGTATCAACAAAAGTCACACGCTTAAAATAATCAATTATGGATAATATATTTGAAATCAAATTTACTTACGAACAAAAGGTAAAAGATGAAGTGATACTGAAATTCTCCAACAAACAAGGTGGAGATTTTAATGTGTTTTCCAATTATTGGCAATGTTTTGTTTGGGCTGCAGTAGTAGGCTTTTTACACGACCAATGTCGCCAATTACAATCCCCATTAGCTGATAAACCATTTAGCTTAAATACAATGTGTAACGGAGATGGAGAGAAGGATGCACAAGCTCTGCTTTGTATGTGCATTGCCAAAACTGGCTCATTGGATATACTCAAAGAACCGTCAAAAGCCATTGATCTAATTAACGAATATGCCAACGGAGGTTTTTATCACATTTTGAAAATGATAGAAAACGGAGAAAATTCATTCAACGATTTGGAAAAGGTTAAACAAGAAATATTCAGTCGTGAAATAGATGAACGCTAACTATTAAATCATTATCATACGAAAATGACCGAAAATCTCTTTCTCAACACCCTTGCTTTTGAGTTTCCCAAAGAATCCAAAACATTTTATTTTCTGACACGGACAGGAAAGGTGTAAACTTAATCAAGTTAAGCCACCAACTTTTTCCTGCCGGAATAAAAGAGATTTTCCAGAATATTGGTAACGGTGACGTTATCTACACTTCGTTCACTCGCAAATCAGATGGCATTAAACCATTACAGATAAATTTTAGGTCTGATGTAAGTGGAAATTACAGCTATAGCAAACCACCCAATTAAATTTGGATACTGGATTTCTTTATTTTACCATCTATAAATTTAATTACGGCGTTATTTTTTTTCTTAATTCAATTATGGCTGATGCTCTGAAAAAGCCCAAAGCACCATCGCTTATATTTCCAACCGGAGAAGCAGGAGTTGGCTTAAAAGCGCCACCATCACTTTTAAGCTGACCTATTAGATTATTATAAAACGTATAACTTTCTTCCGTAAGTGAATTCATTGTTAAGACAATTACTTTGTCGCTTGTGGTACTGGACATAAAATAATTCTGGGCAAAATCAGTTTTAACATAATTTCCTATTTGAACATCTAACCCATTTACATGGGGCTTTAAAAGTTTAGTGGAAATAATTGAAAAATCCCAGTTCCCAATCGAGTTTATGGTTGGTAAAACGGTATTACCCCTTGCTCTAAAATTAAACAGATAATATCCATTTTCTTTAGGTTTATTAAAATAAATGATTGGGCTATAATATTCTTCACCTTTGAGAATCTCCGATATCTTTTTCGTGTACGAAATAGAGTCTATTTTGGGTAATGGCGGCATATAGCATTGAGAATGGTATACCTTGCCATCAACCAATACTTTTAAAGTATAATATCGTCCCGCAATACCTTGAATATGGGTCGTTTTATAGAATCCCTTATTGATACCATATATTTCTTCTAATTTCGGTTCATAAACCGAATCCATTGCATCTTTTGTACTATTATAAAACTGAACATAGCCACCGTAATACTGGGGAACTGGAATCAATGTATCGGTATTGCCCAAATTATCAGAAATTATGACCACTGCATTCGTTACAGCTTTCGCAGAATCTTTATAAATATTATCAAAATCGAATTTCGTTGGTAATATATAAACAGTATTTAAACTGTTCGAACTTCTGGTAAGCCTTACATAATAAGGGCCCTTTCCATTTGTTATTAAACCATCAACAACCAATAGTTTTTCTGACTTATTCAATTTTAAATCAAATTCCTTAATGCAAGAAATAAATAAAATGAATAAAACGGGAACAAATAAAATCTTTTTCATCTTTAGAATTTAAAGTTATAAGAAATAGTAGGAACCATGGTAAATAGATACATTTCGTAAGCCTTACTTTCGTTTAGTGTTTGACTATCAGGCATTATAAACAAACTAAATAAGTTTTTACGGCTATAAGCATTATAGACACTGAAGGACCATTCGCTTTTCCATTTTCGCGTTAGATTCTTCTTGCTTTTATAGTTCAAGGCAAAATCCAACCGGTGATAAACAGGCAAATTGTAACCATTCCGATCCGTGTAATAATTAAATGAAGCACCTCCAAAATAAAAGTATCCTTTAGGTATCGTAATAAAACCTCCGGAGGTAAACCTAAAAGTTGAAGAAAACGACCATGTTGGACTTATCTGATAACTTCCGGTTACTGACAAATTGTGCCGTATATCATACCGGGCAGGATATGAATGATTGTTGTTAACGCCATCTATCTGCAATGTTGTTTTAGCCAGGGTATAACTAATCCAACCTGAAAAACGACCGCTAACCTTTTCAAGCATAAATTCTAAGCCATACGATTTACCCTTACCTGTTTTGATTTGAGTCTCAATATGCGGGTTCAGAAACAGATCAGCATTGTCAACGTAATCTATTACGTTATGCATCTCTTTATAATAGGTCTCGATTGTTAGCTCCAATTTCTTTTCTGAAAAGTTCTTAAAATAACTAATTGAGTATTGATCTGCGGTTTGTGGTTTGATGTATTTATCAGGGGGTACCCAAACATCTGTGGGTAAACCTACCGAAGAGTTACTTAAAAGATGTAGAAATTGCGTGGTATGTCCATAAGCCAGTTTTATGGAACTCTTCTGGTTTAACAAATAACGAACAGATACACGCGGATCCAATCCCTGATAATATTTAATCGCTTTATTATGACCGTATACCGTACTATCTGTAACGGTAGTCATATCCGCATTGTAATCATAGACTTTACCGGGGCCAATATTCAGCATATTATTAAACCGCAATCCATAATCAACAGATATCTTATCACTTACTGTTTGGGTTATTGCGACGTATGCGGCAGCATCGACCATCTTTTTTTCGTCCAATTTAAATGCTTTTGTATTAGAGGCTGAGTCACGGGGCTCAATACTTCCCGGTGAGAATGAATGGTTATTGATGGCAAATCCGGCCTTCATTTTGATGGATGAACTAATAAAATAATCATAATCGGCCTTCAAGTCATATTCCGACATATCCGAAAACCAACGAAAATGTCGGGAATCATCTTTCAATATGTATGAATAGTTGTAATTGCTATAAATCAACATAATGTTAGAAAACAATTTGGGACTGTAAATATGGTTCCATCGCAATGTTGCGGTTGTATTCCCCCAATCAAGGCTCGCAGCATTATCAATATTACTACTATAGAAATCATCATGACCCTTGTATGTTGAAAAATACAGCCTGTTTTTAGCATTAATTTCGATATTATACTTAAGATTGAAGTCATAGAAATTAATGTCATTATTATGATTTAGTCTTTGATCGAGACCAAGAATTCGAGGATTTAAAGAGATGAGAGAATTTAAAACTTGTCCGGCATAACTATACCGGCCCGACATTAGAAAAGAGCTCTTTTCATTGATTACCGGTCCTTCAATAGTGAATCGGCTGGCCAGCGTACCAATACTTCCTGTTGTAGTAAGTTTCTGTTTATTCCCTTCATTCATTGAAATATCTACCACAGAAGAGAGCCGTCCGCCGTATTGAGCTGGGAAGGCGCCTTTATATACTTCAACATTTTTGATGGCATCAGCGTTAAAGGTAGAGATGAAACCTAACGCATGCGAGGGATTATAAACCGGAGCCTCGTCAAGGAGAATAAGGTTTTGATCATACGATCCACCCCTCACATTAAAATTTGAAGTACCCTCATTCGCAACCTGGACTCCCGGTAGCAGTTGAATACTTTTCATGAGGTCGGATTCTCCACCTAACGCGGGGATTGACTTTATTTTATTGATGCTTAGTACATTGTATCCTACTTTGTTATTTAAGACCCTATTGTTTTTGCTTGATGTAACAACGATCTCATCAAGTTGAACTGACTCAACGGGTAAAGAAATATCTATGCGCATATTTTTAGTGAGAGATACTTTCTTATCTGTCGTTTTATAGCCTAGATAAGAAAACTGAACAGTATAATCGCCGGAAGGTAAGGAGATTGAATAAAATCCATATCTGTTTGAGGATGCGACAATATTTTTATCCTTCACCATAACGTTAACACCCTGAAGGTATTCAAACGAAGCAGTGTCTTTTATTGTACCGTATAAGGTGAATTTTTGTGAGAACACAAAGAAGAACTGGAGAAGAAATAATGAAAGCAAACAGCTTTTTTTAAGGCTTTGTTTTAAAATCATAATTAGTCTATATTAATGAATGATTGAAATTTTTTATCAATTTGGGTATTATTCCCCATCGCTTAGCCGGAAGAAGAAGATTCTAAATACTTCTTCCGCTTTATGCTCTATACAATTACCCAGATATTAATCCGAAATTTCCCAAAGGTAGCACTGTTCTTTTGAATTTTTTTGAATTATTTTATGGGAAACTGTGTAAATTTACTAATAGTATGATGTAATATAATGGTTGTCAGGTATTTGTTTGTGTAAAAACATATGTATTTTATGGCTACCGGACACATGAAAAACTTCTATAGTTAATGATTTCGTATTTTGCAAAATTTCCTTACAAACGTATTGGTCATATCAGCATTATAACGAATTTGGTTATATTTTTTTAATCATTCTTCTTGAATACGGTCGAAGAGAAGATAGACAAATCCAAAGCAACGCTCTTTATTCAGCTTTCTATAAAAGCAGTACCCAGCTTTAAAGCAGGTGGTATAAGGACGCAATATCACTTATACGCAGGATATAAGTAGCTTCTTTTCGCCCAATTTTCACCGGCTTTTCGTCGTACTTCTGCCGTACTTCCACCGTACTCTATAAAGCACGGTCCAAATACGGCGAAAGTACGGCAAAGGTACGGCAGAACCTTTCCTTTTATTAGAAATGTATAGGTGATTTGTCCTCTGTTTATATCCTTCAAAGAAGAGTGGTTGAAGGCTGTTGGAAGATCATCGGATAAGGCATTGATGAAACGGTTTCAACTCATTCAGGTCGGACTAATGAAGGATTGTAAAATTGTAATTTCCGGCTTTTTAGCTGCTGTACGAGTTGAAAGGTTGTTGCTTGATTATTATATAGATGTGATAGACTACATTCGAATACAACGTGACTTTAATTTATGATTAAATCTTTGCAGCAAATCTGTTATTTGTTGTAATTTTATTAAAAATGCCCTATGCAAAAGCATTTGACCAGAGTCTTTATTGTTGTAGGCATTATACTGCTGGCTTCATCCTGTAATGCCCAGACAAATTCGAAAAAGTCTGCTAAAATTGACCGGCAACCGGCTGTCGCCGGAACGTTTTATCCTGCCGACAAAAGCGGGCTCCTGAAAATAGTAGCAGCCTGTTTTAACAAGGCGCCAACGGTATTGAAACAGCAACCGCTGGCTATCATTGTTCCCCATGCGGGATATGTTTTTTCAGGAGGTGTGGCGGCTGCCGGCTATAAGCAAATAGACCGGAATGCTGTTTTTAAGCATGTATTTATCATCGGTTCGAGCCATACAATGTATTTCGAGGGCGCTTCGACCTATTCTATCGGTGATTTTATAACACCTCTCGGCAAAGTCACGGTCGATACTTTAGCCGGTTGGCTGGCAAAAAAGTATCGTTTCATCTCCAATGATGTTCAACCTCATGCACAAGAGCATAGTATAGAGGTACAATTGCCATTTCTTCAATATTGGTTAAAAAAGCCGTTTTCCATTGTGCCCATCATTATCGGAGGCGAATCGCCCGGGACTTGCAGTCACTTGGCTTCGGCACTGGAGCCGTATCTTAATAGCGACAATTTGTTTATTATTAGCACCGATTTTTCGCACTATCCCGGTTATTCCGATTCAAATATCTCTGATAGCATCATGGCTAATGCCGTTTTGGCTAATTCATCCAAAGCATTTTTGAAAGCAAAACTCAAGGATGAGGGCAAAAATATCCCTAACCTTGTAACGGCAATGTGTGGCTGGACGTCGGTATTGACCTTGCTTGATATTACGGAGAAGCATCCTGATTTCTCATTCCGGAAAATACTACATAAAAATTCGGGCGATTCGGAATATGGTGATAAAAACAAGGTGGTTGGGTATTATGCCATCGGACTGGTACAAAAGAAGTCGAAAGATGCTGAAAAATTCGATCTTACCCGTGATGATAAGATTACTTTGCTCAAGATTGCCAGAAAGACTATTCAGGAATACGTTAGAAATAGTAAGGTGCCGGTAATTGATAAAAAACTGTTATCGTCGAACCTTACGACCCCTGCCGGTGCATTTGTCACCTTGAAGAAAAATGGTGAACTACGGGGCTGTATCGGTAACTTCCAGGCAACCGACCCTTTATACAGCATCGTCCAATCTATGGCTGTCGCGGCAGCTACTCAGGATAACCGTTTTGAGCCTGTGAAAGCTTCGGAGATTAATCGTCTGGATATCGAAATATCGGTTCTTACACCCATGAAAAAGATAAAATCAATCGATGAAATTGAGTTGGGAAGACATGGTATTTATATCAAAAAGGGTGACCATGGCGGGACTTTCCTTCCACAGGTTGCAACCGAAACGCATTGGACCAAAGAAGAGTTTCTGGGACACTGCGCTCAGGATAAGGCCTTTATTGGTTGGAACGGCTGGAAGGATGCCGACATTTATATTTACGAAGCATTGGTATTCGGTGAAAAGTAAAGTAAGAATAATGGATTAATATGGTAATGTGCCAATAAGATAATGTGCTATAATTAAGAAATGTGCTGATGTGCGAATGGGGAAACAGATAATCTTTCGGGATCAGAATCACCTCTCCCCGAATTCTTTCTTCCATTAGCACATTAACATATTGACACTTTAGCACATTCATAAAGTTTTGAATCATGAACGCTCCCTATTTATTGTTACCAATTTGCATTCCGGCAGTAATGCTTTACTTGTTAAGCGGATTGTTGGTTAGGCTGAACATTATTTCTGAAGTTTTGCACCGGAAGTTATGGAATTCGGCATTGATCATCACTTTTCTGGTGACAGCTATCTTGGGTGTCTTGCTTGCGATACAGATAAACTATAAACTTGATTGGCCCATTGTAAAGACGATTCTTAAATGGCATGTCGATTTTGGCATTGCAATGAGTTTTATCGGCACATTTCATCTTTTATGGCACAGTAAGTATTATCTTAAGATTTTCAAGCCGGAGCATGGTCGGTCTATTGAAGAGGCTTCTGCTGAAAATCTTAAACCGGAGAACCTGAATCATCTGAAATTATTGATATTGCTTTCGGGCTTTTTATCAACAGTCATTCAGGTTCTTTTAATTCGCGAAGTTACTACCGTATTTCAGGGCAACGAGTTGATGATGAGTTGGACCCTGGGTATATGGATGCTGTTGACAGGCACGGGAGCCTTTTTGGGGAGCGCTAAAATGAATCAGGGAAAGGCTGCGAAGATTCTTGATAAAGCGCTGATCGTATTGCCTTTTTTGACGCTAGTGCTGGTTCCCTTACTTGATATCCTGAAGACAAGCATATTCCCACCGGGCGTAATGGTCAGTCCCGCTAGTTTCCTACTGATACTGTTCATCTTTCTTGCTCCTGTTTGTTTGCTGAGCGGCTTTATCTATTCGCTTCTTGTAAAAACATATCGTTCAGGCGATGGCGATTTTACGAAGGTGTATGCTTTGGAAGCCGTGGGCAGTTTGCTGGGCGGATTGGTCGTCTCTTTTGTGTTTGTTCAGTGGCTCTCTGTTATTCAGTCACTGGCAGTGCTATTATGTCTTACGGTAATCGTTTTTGTCATTGTTTATCGGAAAACAAAGTATTATGTCGCCATGGCGATAACCCTGGGGATCGTATTCACCGGTATCTTTTTGTTGAATAATAATTTGAAATCTTTTTTATTTGTCAATCAGAAAGTGCTCGATAGCAAGGAGACTTTCTACGGGAATATCACCATTACCGAGAGCGCCGGACAATATAATTTCTTTGGGAACGGATCGCTGCTTTACACGACCGACAATACCATCATTAACGAGGAATCTACCCATTACGCGTTGATGCAACACCCGCAACCGAAAGAGGTATTGCTCGTTTCGGGCGGCATAGGCGGAATGGTTGCGGAAATTCTAAAATACAATTCCGTCGAAAATGTTGATTATGTTGAGCTGAATCCGCAGTTAATAACCATGGCTGGGAAATATAAGCCATTACCTGCCGATAAAAGAGTGAATGTCGTGTTCGATGATGGGCGACGTTATATTCAGCAAGTTCAAAAGAAATATGATGTGGTTATTTTTGCCGTACCCGATCCCTCGAGTCTACAAATCAACCGGTTTTACACGGATGAGTTTATATCTCTTCTGAAACAAAAGCTTAATCCCGGAGCAGTGATTTTATACAGCATTTCTGCTTCAGGTAATTACATGAGTACAGAGAAAACCGGAATAGAGACAACGGTGTTTCAGACCCTGAAAAATAACTTCCGTCATGTTGAGATTATTCCTGGCGAAAGAGATTATTTTATTGCATCCGATGCAACACTTAGAATTGATATTGCCAAGCTCTCGGCCTCAAAGAAGATAGACACAAAATATGTCAATCAATATTACATCGACGATGCTTCCATTGAACAGCGAGGAACTTTTATAAAGGATAACCTTAAGAAAGAAAAGCTTTTAAATCTTGATGAAAAGCCATTACCGGTCTATTATCATACGTTACAATTTATTTCGGAATATACATCCGGCAAGTGGATGTTGATTGCTATTCCGGTGATCATTCTATTGATGCCTTTACTTTTCATGCGAAAGATTGCCGCGGGCATGTATATTGCAGGGTTCACCGCTTCTTCTTTCGAAATACTGATCATCTTTGCCTTTCAGACTTTTTACGGATACGTTTATTCTGCCATCGGAATCATCATTGCAATATTTATGGGTGGTCTGGCTTTGGGCTCCATAGTTGGCAATCGCTTCAGTGCAACAAAAAAACATTTTGTATCCGGACAGGTGCTATTAGTACTGTATGCCCTATTATTTCCGGTATTCTGGTACTTACAGAAAGGAATAGGCAATAGTTACATCGGGTTGCTCTTGTTCATTCTGATCACCGTTTTACTTTCGGCCATTACAGGTTTTCAATATGTTGTCGGGACAAAATTATTACCGGGAAATTACACCCGGACGGCACCCCTTTTATACGCGGTAGATTTAATCGGATCCTCATTAGGCGCTATTGTTATTTCGGTAATTCTTCTACCCTTAATGGGGGTGATCGACAGTTGTCTTATGATTGCCGGGTTTAATCTTCTGCTTGCTTTTTTGATCTTTATAAAGAAAAAGTGAAATAGGGATTACCCGTGATTACATTACATTTTGATTAAATGATAGGAACATGAAAACGATGAATAAACGTGAATTTATTAAAGGAGGCGCCCTCTGTGTGGGCGGTTTGTTTTGTGCGAAATTGTTGAATAGTGCATGGGCGACGGGCAAGGACCCATTGGGAAAATGGAGTCGTGAGGCCATCTTCTATTCCGTCACCCCACGAGGTGTAAAATGCGGAATCTGTCCGAACGAATGCACGTTACGGCCCGGGGAGACCAGCACTTGTCACAATCGCGTGAATTATAAAAACAAACTTTATACCATAGCCTACGGCAACCCCTGTGCTGTTCATGTCGACCCCATCGAAAAGAAACCCCTTTTGCATTTCATGCCCCGGTCGCGTGCATATTCCATAGCAACGGCCGGTTGTAACCTCGCGTGTTTGAATTGCCAGAACTGGGACATCTCTCAAACCAGTCCGAAAGAGACCCGGAATGCCGACTTGATGCCCGACAAAGTGGTGGAGGAATGCCTCAAAAACAATTGTGCTTCTATTGCTTATACCTATTCGGAGCCGATTTCGTTTTACGAATATGTATATGATACGGCAAAACTAGCCCATGCAAAAGGCATCAAGAATGTGTTTATCTCCAACGGTTATATTAATGACGAGCCGTTGAATAAGCTGGCTCCTTATCTCGATGCGGCAAACATCAACCTTAAATCGTTTAGCGATGCCATTTACCTGAAGCTCAACGCGGGGAAACTGCAACCGGTGTTGAACACCTTGAAGACACTAAAGGCGCATAAGGTATGGCTTGAAATTACAAACCTGGTTATTCCCTCATGGACAGACGATTTTGCAATGATCAAAAGAATGAGTGAATGGCTTGTTGTAAATGGCTTTGCAGAATATCCGTTGCATTTTCTCCGGTTTTTTCCATTGTATAAATTAACCCAGCTACCGGCCACACCCGTCGCCACGCTTTTGAAGGCGAAAGCAATTGCAGAGAAAGCCGGTTGTAAATACGTTTATGTAGGCAATGTCCCCGAGGCCGGTACCGAAGATACCTTCTGTCCTAAATGTAAAAAACTGATCGTTGAACGAAGAGGCTTTGCCATCCTTTCGATGAATATAGTAAAGGGGAAATGCAAGTTCTGCGGATACCACATTAATGGAGTGTGGGGGTGAGGCCGGAAAGGCGGGTATACATCCCGTGCTTTATGTTTTCAAACTGATACGAAAATAATTATTGGAGTGTAAAAGTTTTAAAACAACTGGGAGATACACACATGGAACAGAGAAATGCCTGTAAAAACAGGAGATTATTTATTGATTTTACCCGTTGGCTGAATTAATTTGGAATATGATCAAAATTAATTGATTATAGCTTTAAAGTAGTAGAAATAAAACATGTCAAATGGGTTGATAATCTAGAAATAGAAAAAGAATTCAACCAACGAGTTAATATTGTCTTATTATAATACAGGATGGCTCCGTTACTTTCGTCTCGGTTCCTATTTGTGTTAGCAAGCCGGTTTTGCTATCCCTTTTAAATACAATAATATCTCCACTGATCTTATTGGCTACAATCAGAAACTTTCCGGTTGCATCAATGGCGAAATTTCTTGGATGATTTCCCAACGTTGACTGATAACCAACGGTCTTTAACTTCCCGTCATTTTGGATAGAAAAGATGGCAATATTATTTTCCACACCACGGTTTGAGGCGTACAGAAACTTTCCATCAGGTGATATATGAATATCCGCACTCCCGAAATTATCTTTGTACTGATCGGAATGTGCCGCAATTATTTGGATATTATCCAGCTTCCCATTCTTGTATTTGAAAACGGAGACGGCTCCCGAAAGCTCTCCAATGCAATAGGCAAACTTGCCATTGGGATGAAATGTAAGATGCCTCGGTCCGGTACCGGCTACTGTTTTTATAAACTGAGGCTGAACAGTCTGAAGTGGCTGATCTTGTGATTCCTGAAATTTATAGATCCTTATTTTATCAGCTCCTAAATCGGGTAGGAAGATGAATCTATAGTCAGGCGAAAACACCGATGAGTGAATATGCGATTGATTTTGTCGTGCTTTGTCGATGCTGCTGTCGGTATATGCAATGATTTGCGCATCGGGTTTTATAGAACCATCTTCAGCCAAAGGATGCACAGCAACGCTCCCTCCTGAATAATTGGCCGTTGCAATCCATTTTCCGTTTTTATGTAATGATATAAACGCCGGATCATCTCCACCGCTCTTTTGCGTATTGATATAAGTTAAAGCATTGCTTTGCGAGTTGAAAGCATAGCTGCTTATGGAACCTGGAATAGTAGTATTGGTCTCCGAACAGGCGTACAAATATTTTCCATTGGCTGATAGTGCCAGATAGGATGGATTCAGAATATCTTTAACAGCTGAAAGTTTGTTTAATACGCCGGTCAGTGTATCCAGTTCATAGACATAGATTCCCTCTTTGTTCTTATCGTCGTTATAGGAACCGACAAAAACAAAGCATTTCTGAGCTTGTAGATTCATGCAGATCAGAATAATAGTCGCGATGAAGAAAAGTTTTTTAATCAATGTAATATTTTTTTGAATTATTAAAATAACACACTTCGATGTACTATAACAGACTCGCCCAATTATTGTTTGGAATATGGGAGTCGTCACAATCAACTTATAACAAAGATAGCCGGCGGAGTTGATTTATGCAAATCAAATAACCATATGTCTAAAATGAAATAAACGGATATTGTTTTTATATCTACACTGCTTTCTGTTATATTTGTTACCGGAAAATGGTTTCGCGATGTTAAATCCCATACTGAATATTCCCGCAATCGCTGGGCTATTACGAAGAATGCTATTGGCAAACTTTAAACTTTATAAAAATGACCGGTAAAGTTAAACATATTAATCCTGATGGACTTATGAAGAATCCGACATTCTTGCAAGTTATAACAACTCAGGGAAGCGGCAAAACTATTTATATCGGAGGACAGAATTCTGTTAATGCAAATCATGAATTAGTTGGTAAAGGAAACCTTCAGGCACAGACCGATCAGATAATGCAAAATATTCAAATTGCGCTTTCCGATTGTAATGCGACGTTTGATCATATTGTAAAACTCAATATTTTATATCGTACAGGGACAAGATGCCTGCAGCGCTTTCCAAGCATCACAGAAATATATGACATTAACTTCCAATCCGCTGGTGCTTCCAGTCCTCTTTGTGGCGGGATTAATGAACCCTGATTATTTGTTAGAAATTGAAGCAACAGCGTTCGTTGCTGACTGAATTCGGTTCAGGAATGGAAACCGGCAAAACATAATGGTAAATGAATAAATCAACGATTGAAGAAATTAAAGAACGGTTTGACAATGATGTGGAACGATTTTCAAATCTTGACACAGGTCAACTCTCGACAATAGATGCTAAAATCTCATTGGAACTTATTACAGAAGCAGCCAAAATAATTGTTCCAAATGCTGAGAATCTGTTGGACATCGGCTGTGGTGCAGGGAACTACACTTTAATGATGTTGTCAAAAGTTCGGAATCTGAACTGCACTTTGGTGGATTTGAGTAAGTCGATGTTGGACAGAGCCTTTGAAAGAGTGTCGCAAATGACGAGCAATAAAATAGCTGTTTTACAAGGCGACATAAGGGAAGTCGCGCTGGAAGAAAATCATTTTGATATTATTCTGGCAGGTGCCGTTTTACATCATCTACGGGACGATCAGGACTGGGAGACGACATTTAGCAAGCTTTATAGATTGCTAAAACCTGGCGGATGCTTAATGATTTCGGATTTGGTAACGCAAGATACGGCATTATTGAACAATTACACATGGGAACGCTATGGCGATTATCTGGAAGAAATAGGTGGAAAAGAATACCGTTCTAAAGTATTGGCTTATGTTGCAAAAGAAGATACGCCAAGGTCAATAAATTATCAGCTGGATCTTATGAAAAAGGTCGGTTTCGGAAGTGTCGAAATTCTTCATAAGAATATGTGCTTCGGCGCATTTGGTGGAATAAAATAACATGACGATGGATATGTGTCGGTTGACGATTCCTGAAAGAGATGTTAAACAATCAAAATTTCAAGTATAAACCCTAAATCTGAGTAAAATGGAAAAACTGATTGCATGTTGTGGATTAAATTGTGCTACTTGCGAAGCAAGAATTGCAACGATTGCAGATGATGATATACAACGAAAAGAAATAGCCGAGAAATGGAAAGTACAATTTAATGCGCCCGGCATTATTTCCGAAATGATTAATTGTACTGGGTACAGAGAAGAGGGTGCGAAATTTGCTCATTGTACGGAATGTGAAATTAGAAATTGTGTTCATTCTAAAGGTTTTAACACTTGTGCCGATTGTGAGGAGCTGGGAAGTTGTTCGATGGTAGGAAATATTCTCAAATTTGTTCCCGACGCATTAGCAAATCTTAAATCGTTGAATTGATAAAAAATATCCATCCATCATGCGTTTGTGAAATAACTCGGTTTGAAATCACCTTGTCGATGGATAGAAATTATAGCTTCTGGTAAATCACCCTTGTGGAATTTCATCGTTGTAAGTAAATCGGGAATTAGGCATGTAGTGACTTTGTGGTCACGTGAATACTCATTATATTATTAGCTACTTAACGATTAATAACTTAAAGGTTTTGTACTATTGTGTTTTGTATCGACTATTTGGGAAGTGGCACACTTAATCTGCGATTTACATTAACGACTTAATTTATTCCTTGTGGAGTTGGGACTATAGTAAAATAATGTTCTAAATCTGGCTTAAAGAGTGTATGTTATACAACTTTAAGCCAGATTGCAGCAAAAGTGATGAGATATATCGCAAAACCATTATCGGCCGTGATCGTTATTCATTGGAATTGGGCGCAATATTCTCTGAGGGGATGAGCCTTACCGGTCCTATAAGTCCTGATTTTAAGGGAATAAAATCGGACGTCACCACGTGAGCTGTTCCCCAATTGGGCCCGGCATCAAAACGCCATGGAATTCCATTTATATCCAGATATGCTTCACGATTTGTTGCCAGATTGGCTACTTCAACTTCCAAGTGATTACCTTTAGACTTTAATTGTCCATTCGTATTTACCCGGAAATTCGGTGTTCCGCATACCATTCCGAGATACTTTCCGTTCAAAGTGACCTTAGCACTGTTCTTTACATCACCAAGGTCGATATACCACTCATCAGCGGTCATTTTGGGCTTGTCAAATGAGATTGAATATCGGGCTATTCCTGAAAAGTAACGCAGTACGTTGATTTGGGGAGAGGAAGTCCAAGTCGTCCATGACGATAAAGTGCTTACCTTTTCTGGTGCTGGCAACTTTTCTCCACCACTCAAAAATTGAACCTTCCAAGTGCCGGTAATCGGTGTTTCAGTTTGTTTTAACGATTGGTAAACCCATGCCGGTCCGGTGACCGTGTTCTTGAAAACCCGTACAATTATTGATCCGGCCGGTTCAAGTTGCAGGCAGACCTTTGAATTCGAATATCTTGCAATTCCGATCTTGCCGTTCATCGGATCAAAGAGAGCTGCTGAATTTCCTGACACACCCAGGGGAATCCATGCATCAACTTTTGCATTACCAGGAGGATTGGCAATAAAGTAAATCCATCCGGAAGCGTCTTTGCGTCTGATGTAACGGAGACCATTGTCCACCATCTTTTCTCGAGTGACTCCGGCACTGATCATCAAATCATTAAGTACAGTTCCCCTAAGAATCTGGCCTGATCCGATTGTCATTTTATCTATGGCGCCTATTTTTACTTTAGAAGCGTTGAAAGAATTTATGAGGGCATTCAGTTTCGCACGGCGCCCGTTCAGATTATACAATCCAGGCACATCGGTAGGGAAATCTCCTACAACCACTACACTGGCACCGGCATTTGCCAGATTGAATATTCTTTGCAAGGTTGTGTCTTCCATATAAGTGCAATTCGCAATAACGATTGTTTTATGTGTGCTGCCAGGCGATACCAATATTTTGTTCGAAACACTGATTACATCAGGATTTAAAAGCATCTTATCAGTCACATAATCCAGATCATAACCGTTTTCAAAAAGTTGTTTAGCAATAGGGGAGAGGTACAAATAATCATTGTTCCCATGCATAAACATATCATCACACGGATAATAGAAAAGCACGTCCAGATCAGGTAATCCTGTCTGTAAAAAGGATTGGCTACGCGAAATATATTTATTAAGTTCTGCAAGATGTGGCCAATATGGATTATAGGGGCCACATTGTGTTTCTGCGGAAAACATGTAACCTGGCCATCTAGCTTCCTTTGGCGAGTAAGAAATAGAATGAAGCATAGTGTGGTTTATGCCGCCGGTTAAATCCAGATCGATCTTTTCTTTAATATCTTTGAGTGACACTTTGAAATTCGTTTCACAAATGGTCGTCGGACCCCAGCATGACATGGTCTCAGATGCTATCAAAGGTTTGCCCATGATATGTGCTGCGGAAGTTTGCACCTTGATTCGACCAAAAAAGTCACCAGTGGTAGCAAATTGACCACCGGGAAGCCACCAGTCAGCTCCACCGCCCACATCCGCAACCGGGATATCAGTGGCAGCAGCCATATCTACCGTATTTCCGGGATGAGCGATTGTCTGGCAACTCAATTGTGAGTGATGGTTTTTACCCCATTCTGTCGAGGTCTTAAAAAAGCCATCAATCATCATATCGCTTACCGTCAACATGAAGTCCCGCTTAACTCTGGCATTGTTATCCGGAGTTCCTTTGCCGTTCAATTCCGGAAGAAAATAACGTAAATCATAGCCACGTCGTTTTTGAAATTCAGAAAATCCGTTGTCAGACCAATCCAGATCAGCCTCCCATGAATCATCAAACCATGCGCGCGGCCATTCATTCTGATTAAATCCGGCAAATGCTGTTGCAAACTTGTCAAGGTGACGTTGCACAGCACTTGGATTTAAATAATCAACCACCCAGCCGCTACCGTCAGGTGTAGGAACTCTCACCTTACAAGCCCCCCGGGAAATTCCTGCTGCATAAATGGTCCATGAACCATGGCCAGCCGGAGCTGTCCAATTAAGGTTACAATTATTATCGACGTTCTCTAAAAGATCCTGTTTCAATCCGTCATCTGAAAAGCCCATAACGGCTTGAAGGTCATTACGACTTTTGAAAACGGGCGATGTTATTTTTTTTCCTGCTGCCAAGGTATAGGTAGCGATGTCCTTTTTTGAGGCCGCATCTGCTGCTGTGATCCATGGACCACCTAATTCCCAACCAGTCGTGGCGCACATATCTATGTCCATGCCCAGCCCACGCACCTGATTGATCGTGTATTTCATTATGTCAACCCATTGAGCGGAAAGGTAAGGAACTTTTGTGGCCTTTGGATCAGCACAATCCAGAAGCTGAACATTGAGCACTCCCCCAATACCATTTTGTTTTAGTTTTGCCAGTTCCGATGCTATGTTTGCCTTGTCAACGGCGTTTCCCATCCAATGCCAAAAGACCCAAGGCTTGGTGACGCTGGTCTCTTTCGGCCAAGTCAGTTCAGGGGCTTGCGCCTTTGCAAAAAGAGCAAGAAAAATTCCGGTAAAAGCCATTACAATTACCTTAGTCCGAAATGTGTGAATGAAATTTAAATAAATGTTCATGGAATATCTCTTTTTGAATGTTTTGTGTGATTTTTATAAGAGTTTCTTTAATGTTTCTGCATATGGTAAAACATTCCGGTATTCTTCGGGGAGTTCAGACGCTAATTTATAGGTCGCGACTCCCAGAAGATCGGTATCCGATATGGTTGTTTTGAAATTATTAGGAAGTTTTCCTCTATTTGCAAATAGATTACCTTCCAGATTGTACTTGAGTTTATCGACGCTCCAAAATGCTGTGGCACAATTTTCAATATAAAACAGTCTTTCTTCCAGATTTTTAGTCTTAACCAGAATTTCATAATGGTGGGTAAACCCAATTGACAAAAAGTGATTAAAATTAATGTTGGACAAATCGTTCGTTGGCAACGGACAATTTATAGCATCAATATCGCCAGACATTGCCTGAGGATGTACCAATAAAATATCCGTCTGAATTTCGTCCGGCACTGACGGACGAAATTCAGTGTTTTGACTATCAGGTTTTTGAATATACTGCTCCCATTCTTCATAAAACTGCCTCATCCGTTTTATATTAACAGGTTTAGGAGGTCAATGTTAGTTATCTTATTTGCTTTATTCGTTAAAGAGATCAATTATAATTATTTCTTTAAATACACATTAACTTCCCCAGTTGCCACGATCAAGACTTCTGTAGTTGATAGCTTCGGCAAGATGTTCTGTCTTGATGTCGGGACTATTATCCAGATCCGCAATGGTTCGTGATACTTTTAATATTTTATCATAAGCCCTAGCCGAGAGGTTAAGCTTCTGCATGGCTGTCTTCAGAAGCGATAATCCGCTGTCGTTTATTTTGCAAAACGCTCTTACCAGCTTACTGGTCATCTGTGCGTTACAATGAATTCCTGTTTTATCTTTAAATCGTTCTTCCTGAATGTGACGGGCTGCAATGACACGGGTTCTGATCTCTTTGCTCTGTTCTCCGTTTTTACTATTGGCTAGTTCGCTAAAAGGAACGGGGACTACCTCGACATGTAAATCAATCCGGTCGAGTAGGGGACCTGAAATCTTGTTCAGATACTTCTGTACAGACCCCGGATCGCAGACACAGGCAACATCCGGATGATTGTAATAGCCACAGGGACATGGTTGCGTTACCCATCTGTAATGTCGTTTTAAAGACAAATAAGCCAAACAAAAAGCCATACCCGAAAGAATTAAAAACATACGGTGACCATTTACGACAAAGAAGACTTGACCTAAATTTAAGTCAACCCCAAGTAGCAAAAATAATGAATGTTACAACTGATACAATAACAAGTTGGGAATTAAACCGAAATGAACCAACTGTAACCCATATTCCCAAAATCATTTCGTTTCTAGGATACTCACCGATATTTCATCAGAATCCAGTGGTAAATTATAGGATTCAAAATGGATTAACACAGAAAGAGTTGGCTAGGATTTTAAAAATCGACCCAACAACTCTTTTAAAAATTGAAAAGGGAAGAGTAATTAGGATGAGCAAAGAAGTAAGGATGAAATTGGATTGTTTATTTTGAAGTAATTAAATATTAAAAATATTGACTATTAATTGATTTTTTGTACAAACACGTGTATCTTTATGCCTTTCAGATAAGAAATTACACATTAAATCAAGATTTAATTTAATAATTATTTCCTATGTTATCAGATAAAGATAAAGGGTTATCAAATAAAGAAAAGGTTGAATTTCTTATGAAGGAAAAAGAAATTACCAGACAAGAGATCTATATGTACGTAAAAGCTAATCTTACAATGATGTTTTCTTATATTACAATATTGGGTGCTTTTTTAGGCTTTTATTATGGTAAAATTGACATTTGCCCCTTATATAAAAATTATATTTTATTAATAGCTGAACAATTAGGATATTGCATCTTAGTTTTAAATTTAAACTTACATAGTAGCATTGGTTCTTTAGCCGGATATATCCGATCAATAGAAGAAAGAATTAATTTCTATGCGGGGGAGGACATTAGTCAATGGGAAACTAAAATTGTTTATGAATATTATAGAAAGATTAAAAATCTAAGTGGTGCACAAATAAGTACTTTTTTTATTACTTTTTTATTAGGAGCATCTTTTTTATTTTATGCCATTATTATTCAAATCCTTTTCGGTGGATACATTTATATTCTTCTTCATTCTTTTGAGTTTATATTTCTATTAATATTAGCTAAACTTTCATTGAGCGATAGAAATAAAAGCTATGAATTTACAAAAATGAATCAGGATAATGAATAATGATTTCAGCATCAGAAAAAATGTTTATTACATAGGACTACTGGCTCAGATGTGTAGTATCAAATGATCCAGAAAATTAATAAGTAGCAACGTATTACGATGAAGGTTATCTCATAATAAATCAATATCTAACTAGAGTTTTTAAACATAATTTGATTTCAATATTTTAGTAAAAAAATATAAAAATGGATATAAAAACTATAATTAGAACTGCAGCAATAATTTATGCTGATGAAACAAGTACTGTTTCCACAAAAACAATCCAACGGAAATTCATTGAGGCTGTTTATATCGAAAACAATAATAAATCACTTGCTTTAAATGATTTAATTACCGAGGTTGAAAAGAAATTCAATTTGTCATTTACAATTACAGAAACCACAGCAATTATTAATAAAACAAATCTAGACTTTTTTGATATACTACATAATAGTAAAGATATTGAAAATACTGTAATTAAACTTTCCGAAAATAGATTTCAACATCTAAAAAACAAAGAAAAAAGTAATGATTTTGAAAAGTATACAAAAGAATTTTTCGAAACATGTGTTAATTGTAAATTAACAGATACTCAAATCAATGAGACTCTCTTTAAATATCTTTATGAATTATTAAATACTAATATTCAACTTTATTCAAATATCTTAAAACCATTAAACCAGAAACATAATTTTACTATCGATTCAACAATTTTTAAAGATGATGAAATATGGGTTATTAATGAATTTTTAGCTTGGGATAATACAGAAAAAAACAAAGCTTTATTTAAAATCGTTAGTTATTGCATAGAATATGCTTTAGTAGCAAATCATTCAAATGGCGATAGTACATATTTGGCGTCCCTGAGGAATAAAATATTTTATTTGGATAATAATATTCTTTATAGAGCACTAGGTATAAATGGAGAAACAAGAAAACAAAGAACAATTGTTTTTCTAAAAAAATGTATTGAAAGTGGTCAAAAATTAATAATATCAAAATACTCAAAAAAGGAATTTATTGATACAATTGATCATCATATTAATCAATTAAAAAAATTACCTTTTGGTAAAATTAATCCGACATTATTTAGTAAATACTGTAATAGTCCAAGTTTTTATGAGTTTTATCATAAGTGGCGAAATGGAAGAATGACTTATGGATTCGATTCATTTCATGCTTTTGTTTTAAGCGAGTATGATTCTCTATTAAAACTTTTCAAAATAGATGAAGATTATAAAATACCTTATGATGAAGGTAAATCCGAGATAATAGTTAAAATTGATACATATAAGAATGAAATACAATCAATAAAATTAAATGGTTTTGAACAATCACATCGAATTGATGCACAAAATTGCTTATTAATCGAAAAGAAAAGAAATGAAAATAATAAGAATATACAGGACACAAAATGTTACTTGATAACAACTGACCAAAAATTGAAAAAGTGGGATGATGGTCATTCTATAAATCAATCTATTACTTTATTACCAAGCCATTGGATGGGTCTTTTGCTGAAATATTTTTCAAGGACAGATGATGATTTTAAAAGCTTTGTTAGCTTTCTTCGATTAAAACAACATGAAGATTTAATAGATGAACAAAATTTGCAAATTATATTGTCAGGAATAAGCGAAATAACAGAGGATTTTAAAAGACAAGATACAGTAATGGAAAGGATGGTTGAACAGAAGTTTTCTGGAATTATAGATAATAAGTATCCTACAAATACAAGAGAAGAAGCTAAAAAGTTTGCCAAAGAAATTATTGAAGATGAATTGGATAAAACAATATTTTCTCATCATGATGAACTTAAAAATCTTACTGAAATACATGAATCAGAAAAAGAGCAACTTAGAATTGAAAATAAGAAGCAAATCGACGAATTATATGCAAAAGAACAATCTGAAAGATTAAAAGATCAATACAGTACTGTTTGTAATGAGATTAAAAGAATTAATAAATTGAAAACTAATGCTTTGGAACGAGCAGAAGACGATTTTAAAAAGGATAAATTTAAATTTTCTTTCATTCCGATATTATTTTCTCTTATTCTATTTATCTCAGTATTGATCTTTGATTGGAGTATAATGGATAGGATAACTTGGATTGTGTCTGCTTTAATTATTGGACTTACATATGCTTATATGGCTATATATGGTAAAAGTCTTAACCCAATTGAATATTTTGAAATATTAAAAGATAAAAATATCAAAAAGGCGTTTCTCGAATTTATGATAGATTTGAATGAACTAAAAGAATATGAAGATTTAAAAATTGAATTATGTAAAAAAATTAACACTAACTAAATATGACATTAGTAATTGCAAATAGACTTAAAAATCATATTTCCTTGTCGTCTGACTCAAGAATAAGTTTTGGAGCAGCAGGACATATTGACTATGGCATAAAAATATTCACAGTTCCAATTAGTATTTATTCACCTACAAGCTTCAAGACAAATATCACAAACCTCGATTACAACTATAAACTTGGACTTGCAGTTGTTGGAAGTGCAATAAATGCCTATACGGTAAAGGAATCTGTTTTTGAAATATTGCAAAATCTACAATATATACCAGGCTACACCGACCTTTCTATGAAAGGAATTGCGGATCTCGTATTTAAGGTATTCAATAAAACCACACTTGACCTTGGAAATATAATTCAACAAAGTGGAATTTGTGAATTAATTCTTACTGGCTACTGTCCTGAAAAAAATGCACTTCGAGTGTATGAATTCTTTTGCGACACTTCAACCTACCCTATTAGACCTGGCTACAAAGAAATATTAATTAGTGACGGAATGGAATTTTTCGGAAGTGGTGCTACTGAAGCAGAAAATATATATCATTTGAACAACAAACTTTCCCCCTTTCATATCGTTAGACAAGTAATTAATGAAGGTAAAGTTAATACAGTTGGTGGCGGAATTCAATATGGGGAATTTGTGAGCAATAATTTTAAAGTATATGGCGTAGAAGACTATTTACTTAATGGTGACGGCTCATTCAAAGAATATATTTATACATTAAGGGGTATAAATTTATATAGAGATGAGTTTGAGTGTGGAGATGATGGGTTTCACATTGCTTATTCTTTTAAAAGACCCTTTGAAGAGGAAATAAAAAATATTTGGAAACAGCAAATGGGAAATGATTAATAAAAATGCCTCATATCTGGCAGTACCTAAAACGTTTGCAGATATTTTGATCATCCTTATGAACTTTATATAAATGAATAAAAATGAAATTTAATAAAGGATTTAGTAAGCACTCTAATTACTGTAATGTTAATTTTGATTTACTTGATTCTTATATAACTGAAGAAAGTGATCGAGATAAGTATTATAATAACATTTACAATTTATTCCACACTCTATTTAAAAATTCCAAGGATATTGACTTTATTCTGTGGGATGTAAGAATTCAAAAATCATTAAAAGAAATATATACAAGTGCATCGTTTTATTGTGAAAGTGATATTGCATTAAAAGATAAAAATATGTCTTCTTACTTTTTTTTATCTTATTATTCTTTATTCCATGCTTTTTTATCTGTATTATATTTAGATTCAACCATGTCATTAAATCAATTATTTGAGATGGCTCATAACAAAGTTAAAATGAATTTTATTAACTTATATTGTAAAGGAAAAAGAAAAATAATTTCACCCGATATTGGAAAAGAATTTGAGTTGTTAAGGTTTTATCGAGAATACTATTCTTACAGTATGCCTTTTAATGAATTCTTCTCAGATTTAAAGGATTTAAATCGACCTGATCAATTTCTAAAAAACAGATTAATGCATTGCTTTCAAATTGCCTGTCTTTTGTCAAATGTTATTGAGAATAGTTCTCATAAATTTAATAACGGATTAGGACGTTTATCAGCTGAAAATTTACCTGAATTCGAAATGTGGTTCAATAAAATTAATGGTAAACCTCATCCATTCAAACCGAATCTATATTTGCTAGATCCTTCTGATAAGTTTATGAAAAGCGATTTTTATACAAGTATGGCTGGTCAGCCAAATTGTTTTTCTATTCATTTGGAGCATTTTATGGATGAATTCGGAATGTACGTATCAGACTATATCAATTCTAAAGTAGTGAGCGAAGCTAACAGACTTGTTTTTAAATCAATTAGTTAAAAAACAATCGCATTATCGCTATAAGAAAAATTATCATAATTTCATATTTGATTAAAATTTGTGCAAGCTTATAGCTTATTTTTTTCCTCTAACAGCGTAATTAATCGGGTAATTGTCTTATCCTTCTCATGAATCTGTTCTTCAAGCACAGTAATAACTCTATTAAGCTGTTTATCATTCGTAACCTTATACGTAGGCACCGATTCCTGTATTGATGAGAGCTTCTGGTTGCCAGAGTTAATTTGATTTGATATTAGTTTTTCACCTTTCCCGGTTAGTATCCAGTAAGGACTAATTTGCGGAAATACTTCAAACACCCCGGCAAGGAATTCTAAATACTGTGAATCTTCTTCTTGCCTTAGCCAGTAACTTATCGTAGACTTCTTTTCTTCGATATCCCATTTTAATTGTTTAAGGATATCTACCTGTTTGTATCTGTACTCATACAATAAATTCTTAATCCGCTGACCTACCGAGGTATCCATGTTGTTTTAATTTTTTCCAATTATAAATAGTGTAATAATTTGTACAAATAGTGTTTTATGTTTGACATTGTGGTGTGTAATACACTACTTTAGTGCTTTCATTATACTAATATAACACCATTTTGGCACTTAAAAAAAATAGAGATGAGTCAAATAAGTAAAGATGATTTAAAGAAGCTGACAAATATTTTAAAAAAAGCTGATATAGAAACTATTGCGACTAAAACGGCGTTCAGTGTTTCTTACGTTCGCAAAGTTCTTTATGGAACTAAATACAATATGGCAATACTTGAATTGGCCTCAGAAATAGCACTTTTGAAGAAAAAAGAACAAGACGAAACAGTAAAAAAATTTAAGAACAAAGTAGACTATATTGCACGAAAGTGATACCTGATACACGTTTTTAGCGATAAAAGATATGTGGAGACCAGAAACCATAATTAAACGGGGCGACACCGAAAAGCCTTATGAGTAGGAAAAACTGAATATTATAACGATATGAAAATTAGAGTATGCACTTATGCATTAGCCATGGCTGGGGTATTTATACTCCTTACCAACAGTTGTCAGAAAAGCAGTGACAACAATTCAAATAACAATAATTCGAGTAATGATATTGCTCCAATTGTGTTTAATTCCAGTTTGACCTATGGAACAATGACCGACCAATCCGGTAATACTTACAAAACGATTACTATAGGTACACAAACATGGATGGCCGAAAACCTACGAACAACTAAATATCGTAATGGCGACCCGATACCCAATGTTACCGATGCAACCGCTTGGGCCGGACTTTCAACGGGAGCATATTGTGATATTAATAATGAGTCAGGTAATAGTAAAATTTATGGCAGACTATACAATTATTACACCATTCTTGACAGTCGTAATATTGCCCCTGCTGGGTGGCATGTCGCAACAAAAGCCGAATGGAATACCCTTGTAAATAAATATCAGGGTTGGGTGTATGCCGGTGATCAATTAAAAGAAAAGGGAATCACTCATTGGGTTACTCCAAACAGTGAAGCAACTAATGAAAGTGGTTTTACTGCATTACCAAGTTGTAACCGGGATGTTAATGGAACTTGGCAGGCTGCCGGTATAATTGGCTATGATGGAACATGGTGGTGTAATACAGGCGAAACAACAACCCCTGTTGAATGGGGAATGGATAATGTTAGTTCGGATATAGTCAGTAGCACGCTAGGTACTTATAAACGAGATGGGAATTCCATCCGATGTGTAAAAGATTAACAAACTATCTCTAAAGACTAAAATTAAAGAATAAAAAGTGGAGACCAGAAACCATTTCAAAAAACGGGGCGGAACTGAAAGGCCTAAAGAGTAAGACCAAAAAATCACAAAACATGAAAAAAGTTTTTCTTTCAATCGTTGCCATAATGGCAATCGTTTCTTTTTCATATGCTCAATCAGCATTTGAAAAAGGAGACAATTTATTAAAAGTAGGAATTGGAGTTAATTCTTACCCACTTTCTGCAACACCCTTTGGTGCATCCTATGAAATAGGTGTCTCAAACTCAATCAGTGTAGGAGGGAACATTGATTATTTGAAGATATCAGATAATGGTTTGTCATTGAAGGTTCTTTATTATGGTATCCGTGGTTCATATCATGCTGATTTTGATTTAGCCAATACTGATATTTATTGTGGAGCTATATTGGGCTATAAAAGTGCTTCATTGGATGATAACGAGAATAATGCTGAAACAATCGCAAGTGGTACCTATATTGGAGGTTATGTCGGTGGTACTTACTATTTCGGTAAAAATGTTGGTGTCTTTGCTGAACTAGGTGCAACCGGTGTTACCAATGCACGTCTTGGACTTGCTTTTAAATTCTAATCACATCTGATATCTAATAAATCATGAAAAAGATTATAATATTACTTGTTATCCTTTTCGGAACATTAGAAAGTACCCAGCTTTTTGCTCAAGATACATTAACGAATAAAAACATAGTTGCACTGAGCAAAGCCGGTATGGGAAAGAAGTTGATTATTGATGCGATAGATAATTCTGTTTGTAAGTTTAATGTGGGTATTAACGACCTATTGGAATTGAAAAACTTAAAAATAGATGAAGATATTATTTCAGCAATGATTAATAAAGCGAAAGGAAAATCAAATTCTGAAAATGCGACTTCAGAAAATCCAAGCAACAATCCGCTTTATGCACTTGCATCCGGTATTTACTATTTAGAAGATGCAACGGGACAGTATAAAGAGATAGAGGCAAGTACATTCTCTCAATCAAAAACAGGCTCAGGAATACTCACAAGTATGACATACGGTCTTGCAAAAACGAAACAGAAAGCCGTATTAAGTGGAAGTAAAGCCAATTTACAAATCAACTCCAACACTCCATCGTTTTATTTCGTTTTTGCTAAGGAGAGGGGAAGTCTAAATGAATCTTCGCAGTTCTTTATTACTGCCACAAACCCTAATCAATTTGTGCTGGTAAGGCTTAATATTACTTCAAACAAAAAGTCTAGGGAGTTAATTACCGGGTCATATAATCTCTATCAAGGTGGAGCTACCGGAATAGATGATTCTCAGAAGATCCTATTCAGATTTGAAAAAGTGGCTCAGGGGATTTATAAAGTATATACTGAACAACCATTACAAAAAGGTGAATATTGTTTCCTATACGCCGCCGGAGCCGCTTCTGCCGGAAGTACTCCCATCCAAAGAGTATTTGACTTTGGAGTAGGAAACTAGTTATCAACTAAAGTTGTTTTATGAATGATTAGATATTAGGTGCAAATTCATAAACGATGGAGACCAGAGGCCATTAAAACGGGGCGGAACCGAAAAGTCATATAAGTAGGGTGGGGAATTAAAACAAGCTGAAATGATAAAATTTAATAAGTACATTATTTGTCTGTTGACAACTATTTTATTGTTTTCATGCGACACAAATAAAAAATTGAAGCAACAAGATGCTGAAAAAGCAATTAAAGAGTTCGTTTCAAAAAATAGTTTTAATGGTAATGGTAGTTGGGGTCAAGAAGGTTCTTTTGACATGAATTCCATTACTTCCATTGAACCAATTAGCTAATTCTCAGAAGATGAAGCAAGTGCGATTACTCATTTTAACTTTCAAGATTCTTTTGCCGGGGTGAAACTAGCATTGAAATTTAATTTCAAAAGAAATGTGGATAAGCAATGGTATTTGACTAAAATAGATGCAGTTGCAGGAGTTGGTTCAGATGCAATGAGTATTAAAGTTAATCGGGATTGGCAAAATATAAATATATTGGTTCAATAAATAACATCAGTAATTAGGACTTCATGTGTCATTAAGTGCTAAGCATGAAGTCCTGATTTCGAAACAACAAATTGAATTTTAAACTATGAAAGATCAATATGAATAGATATATTTCGAGTGAGTGAGATAACAATTTACTAAGATTATTTATTCTGGCGAATCCAATGACTACGTGGGGGATTGGATTCGCTTTAGAGAAGCAGAAATGTAGAAATCTTGGTATATTTCAAAATTTAGATTGTTCTTTTTAAGCTATGTTGAAGATGATTTTAAGGGCTTTAATTTAGCCTTGAATAATATATGTCAACTTCCCCAGTTGCCACGATCAAGACTTCTGTAGTTGATAGCTTCGGCAAGATGTTCTGTCTTGATGTCGGGACTATTATCCAGATCCGCAATGGTTCGTGATACTTTTAATATTTTATCATAAGCCCGGGCCGAGAGGTTAAGCTTCTGCATGGCTGTCTTCAGAAGAGATAATCCGCTGTCGTTTATTTTGCAAAACTCTCTTACCAGCTTACTGGTCATCTGTGCGTTACAATGAATTCCTGCTTTATCTTTAAATCGTTCTTCCTGTATATGACGGGCTGCAATGACACGGGTTCTGATCTCTTTGCTTTGTTCTCCGTTTTTACTATTGGCTAGTTCGCTAAAAGGAACGGGGACGACCTCGACATGTAAATCAATCCGATCGAGTAGGGGACCGGAAATCTTGTTCAGATACTTCTGTACAGACCCCGGATCGCAGACACAGGCAACATCCGGATGATTGTAATAGCCACAGGGACATGGTTGCGTTACCCATCTGTAATGTCGTTTTAAAGACAAAAAAGCCAAACAAAAAGCCATATCCAAAAGAATTAAAAACATACGGTGACCATTTACGACAAAAAAGACTCGACCTAAATTTAAGTCAACCCCAAGTAGCAAAAATAATGAATGTTACCACAGATACCATTACAAACTGGGAGTTAAACAGAAATGAACCAAAATTAACTCAAATTCCCAAAATCATTTCATTTCTAGGATATTCACCAATATTACATCAGAATCCGATAATAAATTATAGGATGCAAAATGGATTATCACAAAGAGAACTTGCAAGAATTTTAAACATCGACCCAACAACTCTTTTAAAAATTGAAAAGGGAAGGGTAAAAAGGATGAGTAAAGAAGTGAAGACGAAATTGGATTGCTTATTTTGAAACTGTTTAAATTAAATAAAGTATTATATATTTGTTGATTTTTTATATAAATACTTTTATCTTTATGGCAGTCACACATCTTAAACTAAATAAAGCAACTTCCGAAGATCTTAAATACCCAAACCGACTGTATGGAAATAGATTGTTACAGAAAAATTCAATTTGAAGCAGCCCAAGACGCATATAAAGCGACTTGTCATTACTTAGTTATTGATAAAGACGGTAATCCTCAGCCATACGGCTCAGGTGTGTTTATAGAAATTGACGGTTCTAAATTTTTAATTACTGCGGCACATGTTGTTGACGAAATGGAAGATGATATTTACGTTGGCATTGGCACTCATCAACTTCTGAAATTGGGTGGCGACTTGACTAAAAATATTGCACCCGAACACAGAGATGATGATAAAATCGACATTTCAATATTAAAGTTGAACGATGAAACTATTTACAAACTAGGGAATAGTTATGAATTTATAAACCAAAATGAATTAGGAATTAATCACGAATTCAAACTACTTCCAATGTATACTTCGGTTGGGTTTCCAGCTTCCAAATCCAAATATAACTCATATAAAGATGAAATTAAAAGCAAACCTTTCATTTACACGACAATGCCTGCCGAACCAGCAATATATGACAAACTAAAATGTAAAAGCTATTCTAATGTAATCGTTCATTATGACAAAGGGAAAGTTAAAGATTATGCGACTGGGCAATTTCTAATTGGGCCAGACCCATTTGGGATAAGCGGTTCGGGTCTTTGGTTTACACCATCACAATTAAAAGCAAAAGGTGAACATATAAACAAAAAACTTGTGGCAATAATGACCGAATGGCCAAAAGAAAATAGAAAGTTCTGGATTGCGACACGAATTGATGTGATAACAGAAATAATAAGACAAAAATATAACTTGATATTAGAAAAATCGGAGGTCGTGAAAGTAAATATATAGAGCAATGAACGATAGAAAAATAGGCTATAACACAGAACCAATAAATACCTATATTCTCAAAATTATATCATTTCTTGGATATCCACCTGTTTTCATTGGAAATTCAATAATGAGATACTGAATTCAAAAAGACATTTCCAAGAAGAATTGGCCTGAATCCTAAAAATTAATCCAGCAACGCTTGCTAGGATTGAAAAGGGAAATGAAAACATAATAGGGAAAGGAAAACTCAAGTTAGAATGCTTATTCAATGAAGAAGAAGTGATAATCCATATTACAAATCTTGCCAAATAGAAATATCGAACCGTGTTTATTTGGTTTATGTTATTAAACTGTATTAAAGTGAATTAAACCTGAAAATAATAATGAGGGTCTCCCTATTTAGAGATACCCTCATTTAAATTATAGACATTTAATTTCCATTACTAATCTTATGTGTGAAGTAATATATAATCAACTGCTTTCTGTGCTAAAGCCGCAGCAATTATTATCATTTTATGATCATTATTAAATACTCTAATCCAGCTTTTGATATAAGCGGTGTTATTCTCAATGGTTTCTTGTTGAATATCTGATATCCCACATAAATAAGTGGCTCCCATCTCTGCGACTAATTCCTCTTTACTATAATCCTTTGAACCAAACTTAAGGTCCTTTATCCTTTCGTGTCGTCCTAATCTTTTTATATGTCCCGTACTATGAACAAGTTCATGAAAAAGTGTGGAATAATATTGCTGATCAATAATAAATGTTCTAGGGTCAGGAATACACACTGTATCATATAGTGGATTATAATAGGCAGAATTACTACCATGCTCTATCACCGGACAATCAGACCAATTTTTAATGATTAATTCAGCAGTTACAGTAGGATTAAAATCATGATCATAAGCATCTGTCGGTGGAATCTTAGAAGGATTAATACCCTCAGTTTGTGAAATATTGAATACATTATAATACCGAAGCAAGGGAACTGATTTTTCATCAGTAGTTTCTTCTTTGGATTTTAATAATTTCCAAAATACAACCATTGTAGACTTCTCTCCCTTACGAACTGTACCGCCTAGTGATTTTGCCTGATCATAAGTTAAATAAAAAGGCAGTGGGTCTTTCCGACAAAGCAAAAGCCAAAGATTGATTCCTCGATAAGGTCTTTTGGTTACTAAATTCCTGGGGATTCCATTAGCTGTTCTCCATGGTATTTTCCAAGGGATAACGCCTAATTCTAGTTGGTCAATAATCTTTTGTGTCACGACTTTGTAAATATCAAATTTATTCATTTCAAACGCCGCTGCCCTGCGGACAAACTTTGGCAACTGGCACGCCGGTTAATGATTTTTCTTGTATTATCATCTACCGGAGTATTAATGAATAGAACTAATATTTTGCTAGTAAAGCAATCATAACTGTTTTTTTGAAAATCAGGCTGCATGATGAACTTTATGAAACGGCTACAAAAAATGTAACCATTTACTATATAATTATTATGGATGAAATATTATACTAATAACCGAATATTTTGCATTCTTATTTGACGAAAATTGTGCTTTTCATTTTTCGATACATGCAAACATTACAGACTATCAATTTTAGAAATAATCAAAATACTTATTAATTGAGAACGATATACAATGTTTATATCTATGATTATATTTCTTCAGTAGCTTTTCGACATATTGAGAGTAACATTGAAGGCAATTCAGAATAATTCTTGATATATGTATTTATAAGTCCTCTTCTAAGATTTTCTTGTTCATTACTTCTATTCTCTTCATTATCAATTAATATAATAAACGCTAATATTCTTTTTTGATTAGTCGAGACATCTTTATTATATACATAATTACATAAGCTGCTTATATGTTTATCATCACCCGACATTCCAATAAATAATCCTAATTTTGTACTTAAAATAAATCTCTGAAATTCATTCCATGGATTAACTTCTTCAGAAATCACTGTTTCGTATTCATTCTTTGATAAAACAATTTTTTTGGTTTCAATCCCTTTATATTTTTTTTGTAATGGTAAAAAACCATGTGGATGATATATATTTACGTCTGATTTATAAATAGTACAAGGGAATTTACTGATTACTTGTGTTTTAAACCCATGTTGGTCCAAATACCATTCAAATAAATCATCGAAATTATAATTAATTACACAATCAGTATTTCCTCTAATAGAACCCATTATAATAGAACCTATTGCAATTAATAGCTCTTTATGCATTAATACGTAATCGTATGTTGGATCGTTATGGCTTTCCTGTTTGGTATCCTTATCCTTATCCTTGTCAGAATCCTTAATGATATTTTCATATAGAGCTTCTTTTACATTATTGATATATAAAGATTCGTTAGAAATTTTATGTTTAACCTCTTCCATTTTTTTTAGTAGGTACTCATTATTGATATTTTTTGTATCATTTTCGTCTAATCCTGCTTTACTTATGTTAAAATCAATTTCATTTTTAGCACAACATGTCATAACCAATTCATTCCATTTTGGGAATTCTTTACTTGCTGATTTAGAAATACCTGCTCCAATAAATAAAGTTAAACATCCTGATTTTAATGCGAAAGCAAGTGTTTCTATAGCTGTATCTTTTACTAAATATAAATCAGGAGATAAAGTAAAACCACTCATAATTAAATTTCATTTAGTGCTTCATCTGATCTTAACAAAGGATTATACTCGGTTATCCCTTCCAAAAGTTTTAGTTCGAAAAGGGTTTCAATTATTTTAATTAATCCTAAAATATTTTGTTCACTTTTTAGGTAAAATGAATAATTACCATATTTATCTATATTTAAGCCATAATTTGTGGTGTCCGCTTCAATATTAAGTATTATTTTGCAAGAATTTGGTTCAATTTTAGGGATTTTTCCTATTGGCGTGAAAGGTTCTCCTATTATATTATACATATCTACAAGTTGAATATTATTTTCACCATTTTGAAAATCCCAATATTTTCCTTCTAAAATATATCTAATTATATTAGATTTAAGAATATCTTCACCATATAAAACGATACTATTAGCGAGATTTGATTTTTCATCATTTATTCTAGCCGTTAATCGAGCTATTCGGAGATTTTTTCGATCAATATCTAAAAGATTTCTGTTACAGAATTTTTTTAAATTACATAAATGATACTTATTATTGAATATTTCTGTTTTTTTTAATAGTAGGTCTAAAATTGGAGAAGCAATAAAAAAATATTTTGTGTTGTTTGATATAATGTCAAAACCGAATAGTTTATATGTAAAATTACCATCTTTGTTTATTGGTATATATTTTGCAAGGTATAATGGTGGTTCTTTGGGATAATTAATGAAAATATTATATAAAGGGAACTTACAATTATTGATTTTAAGTCGTTTAACTGCTATTTCATCTTCATGAAATAAATTCAGTAATGAACTAAAATCATTATTTGAAAAAAGAATGGCCCGGTAATAAATGCCTTCATTTTCATTATTAATTGAAGTAGCCATGTTTTTATGGTTTAATATTATTTTTTGAATTAAGAATAGATATCATCCAAGCAGTATTACACTCAATTTCTTCAAAATCTAAATAAGATTTGCTATTATTATTTGTTAGAGTTTTATTCAATAAATAATTTAAAAAATTGATAGGACTATCTATACGAATCTCAGCATAATCGCCCTCATTAATTTTATATTCATAATTACCATTTGTTTTTAATTCATTTTCAAAGTCAATATTTAAAAAATCTTTTAATTCTGTAGAATAAAGGAATTTCAGAGTTAAATCAGCTAATGGGCACCATGATTCATAAAATTGTTTTTGTAATGTCGCTTGAAATTTGGTGTCACTAAGCGTTTTAGTAATAGTATCAATTTGATTAGGATCAATGAATGGGGAATCTTTTAATGCGTTTATTCCTTCTTCTGTTTTTTTAATTGCCCAATTAAATTGTTCCTTTCTACTTCTTTCTTGACAGGTACTAATAGCCGTAATTGTTCTTATTAGATATTCAGGTATTCTTGATACTGTTACAGGAAGTGTTAACCATGATGACCAAATAGACTTAATGTATACTTCAGGAATAGCTCTGTAAAAATAGTGAAAATCTAAAATGTGAACCATAATCTCATCAATTTCATGATGAAATCTTTTTAATGCATCTAATAATTCATCTTCATTTACATCCTTGTAATTATTTGTGGTCTGATTAAATCTCTGTCTGTCTTGGATGTATAAATTGTGGCTGATAATGAGTATATTAACTTTTAGAAAATCTATTAGATTCTCACAATTATCTGTATTAATATCCCGTTCAGCAAAAAGTTCTAATAATTTAGATGGTATATTAAATTCGCCATTTTCATCAATTGGATATATCATAGATAAAAGACCTCTTACATGAGCATGCATAAATTCATGAGTAAAAGTATTAAACGACCATTGTGGTGTATATCCTAAACTAATCGTTTGTTGTGCAATACTAATAGATCTTTTAGTTTCTCTAAATCCTAGTCGATTACTAATATATATTAAATGGTAAAATAAATCACTTCTATGATCAGATAAATTAATGTTATCAATTCCTTTATTTCTTTGTAAATCTCGTCTCCAAATTTCATATTGTGCGGGATTTTTTTGTAGCTCAGGACTTTTTAAGTTTAAGTATGTTTTTTTAATACTTACTAAGTCAATTTTCTGGCTAAAAAGCTCATGCATATGTGTATAAATTGAATATATTGCACCATAAGCTAGCCCAGTGCCAAATAAGGCATTATATCCGGTTCGTGCATATCCTAATTCAAAACAATTTAAACCATAAAAAGCTTGGTAATTTATGGTACGTAAAATTGCAGCTATTTGAAGTAATTCATCTATCAATTGAAAATGATGGATTATTTTTAATCTTGGTTGTTTTAGACTGTTATATGTTTCAACTACTCTTACAATTATTTCCTTATCTATGAAAATCTCATCTAAAAAACTTCTAAATGTTGTTTCACTAATTTTATTATCCAAATAAATAAGGCGGTAATATAAATCAAGAATAGTTTTCCGAATCTCAATTGCATATTTCTTATAACTATGAATATGGCTATTTATAAAAGATTGAAAAAAATTAAAAGAAGGTATAATTTCGTTAAATATTACTCTTTCTTCATTTTCTAAATTTTCAAAGTCAATATTTAAATTTTCTAAGCCATTGAATGAATCTAAATGTTTCTCAAGATTATTTAATATATTATTATTAAGATTAAATATTTCATATCCGATAATATTGTCGCCTAATTTTTCTATTAATTTTTGAAAATTTTCATCAATATTTTGAGAATATATAAGAATTGAAGCTAAACCTAGTGTTTGAAATATATATATACTGTTTTTTCCCTTTGTAAAAAAGATTAATCCTGCCTATTTTATAAAAAGTATCTAATGTATAAATCAATAATATCTTTCCAGTACAAAATAATTTTGTTTCAATAGGTACATTGTTGATTAAAAAAACCGGACTAGATCTCTGATAATGAGAGCATTCATTACAAACTTCGTTTGTGCTATTTAGATATAAAGACCGTACAGAATTCCTATTATTATCATCTAAAGCCAGAATATATTTTTTCATTATCTATTTTGATAAATTGTAGACTATATCATTTGTAGTGGGATCAATAAAATATGAATATAGAATTTCGCTTTCATTTGATTGATAATCAGAAATGAGATCTCTTTCAATCCTGTTTCTTCTTCTCATTGGCATTGAACTGAAATTATCATTTCTTTCATAAAGCTGTTCGACCATTTCAGGACCTTCATATAGAAAGGCTTCTAATTTTCTGATTTCAATTAGTGAATCGTAACTAAACATGATAGTTTGTTAAATGGAAATAAATGGATAATTTATTTTGTTTGATTTAATAGGGGGGCAAATATAATTTTAATTTCTTAATAAACAAATTTATTTTTAATTAAATTTTATGTAGGGCCCGTTGGCTGAATTAAATTTCAAAAGATTTAACAAAAAAAATCGTGCATAGTACAGATAATTAGTGATTTAATAGTGTAAAACAAATACAAACAACCTTATTATCGCTCCAACCAGAAAATATATAAACCTGTATTTAAGCCTTTTGCTAAAGCAATAAAACGAATGGAAACAGTCTTCTCTCAATTGGATGACCAGTTTATGTTGGTCAGAAATTATGCAAAACAACAAGCTGGGTTATTTGTCAGGATGCTGGCGAAAATTAGCGCTATGACTGTCCTTCAATATTTCAATAAAGAAAACAATGCTTAAATTGGTAGAGTTAAATATGCCCTAATTTAATTCAGTCTACGGGTTATGTATGGGTTAATTGTTTTTGTTTGGGGGAGTATTATAGTATTTGTTTATTCTTTTTAAAGTGATTTTAAGGACACTATAAATAAACATGTATTTCATTTACTAAACGGAAAACTCACCAAACGGTGAGTTTTCCGTTTAGTGAGTTATTTAGGTTTATCTTCTGGAGTAAAATTGAAAGAAAATATTTTTTCCTTATTTTCTTTAGATAATTCTCCACATTCAAAAAATAAACTTGCCCTTACAGCGTCTTTGTCATAGAACCTTGAGATATTCTTTTCCCCAGCCACCTGACTAATGATATGATCAATTATCATATCACATGGAATTGTTAACGTTACTGTAATAGATTTCTTTATCTTATTAACAATTACCACATCCGATGTGCCAGTAAAGATGAAATTCCCTGACTCGTCAATAAAGATTAACTCTGCTTCCAAATTATCTTTAATTATAAAAGAGTCATCCTCTAGAAATTCTAAAGAATACTCTTTAACTAAAAAATATAATTCTTCAGTAATCAGATCAACAGAATAAATGTTTTTTATGTTCATGGCTCAAGTTTTTCTTCATGCTAAAACTTCTTGTGTAAACTGTCAATAGTGAGTATCAAAAAAATGATTTTGGCGCTGATTTTTCAAGAAAACTTATCAATATTTGATTTTCTATACAAACGAATATCAAGTGAGTTGTTTTAATAATAATTGAAGAAGAACATCGGGCCGAATTTATTTAATTTTATTGCTGGATAAACAAATTGTCAATTTGTAGCGTTCGGTTTGAGTTTGCTTATACTCACTAAAGTAACGAAAACAACCTAAATATGTAAGTCAATACGTTCGGAGTTGTGAACTTTGAATTTCGTCGGATACTTCTGTGCTGATCCCGGATCACATACACAAAATGTTTAAGGATGGTTGTAATAGTTTTCCTAGCTTGGTTTTATTGCCCATCTGCAATATCGCACTAAAAGCAAGAAAATCCAACAAAGCCATATTCTAAATAATTGTTGACTTATGGTGATCATTTAAGAAAAAAAACTTGATCTTAATTTAAGCCAACTTCAAGTTACTAAAATAATCAACGTTACACCCGATATAATTACAACTGGCAATTAGACAGAACTGAACCACCAATAATCTTTATATTCCTAAAATCATTTCTTGGATATTCACCGCGTATTTAACGATAACCAAATAGAGAATTACTGAGTTCCAAAAGGGCTAACCCAAGAAAAATTGGCAAAAATCTTAAAAATTGACCATGGCACTCTTGCTAGAATTGAAAGGGAAAGTAAAAAATAACGAGAAAAGTAAAGATGAAATTAGATTGCTTATTTAGAAATTATATAAATTAACAAGAAATTTGGATATTAGTTGATCTTTTATATTAACACCTATATCTTTATGGCTGTCAGATGTTTTAAATCATTCTATTTTTGATATTAAAATATTAATGATAGAATGATTGTAGTGAGGTTTAAGGATACATTCTACATCTGAAATTGGTAGGGTAAACATAAATGCAACTACTGATTCTGTTATATTTTAAATCCTTAAACCTTGGCTGTATTATTGGGACGATGCAAATAAACCTTAATTCAATATGAAAATTTATTTTACAGATTTCTTCAGTGTAACCCCTGAAATTTTGGAAGAATATGGGGCATTTAATGTGTCTTTAATAAATGATTTGCCTCTTTTTATTGACCCATTTTTATTGTTTGGAAATAAAAAGCCGGAATATCAAGAATTACATAAAAGTATTCTTAATTATCTTACGTTTTTAAAATTGAAATCTGAAATTGGAATAACTGAACTATCTCAAATAAAGTCATGGTATTTATTTCCAGAGGTAAAACAAAACTGGTTTGGATATAGTATTATTGGAAATAGTGGTAGCGGGTTAGGTGAAAAGTTTGGGAAAGCCATGTCTTCTTCAATGCATATTGTGTTTGATGATTTAGGAAAGGAGATGGTTACACAATCTTCACACCTAGAGAAAGCGGGTCTTTTTGAAATCGGTGTTGGAAAGGACAATATAAGTGATTTCACAACGAACTTAACGAAAGATTTTTTACTTACTTATACAGAGGCATTTGCAATAAAAAATATTTCTCCAAAATTGCTCAAAAAAGTAAAAGTAGCCAAAGTTTATTTTGATTATGAAATGGAACGATGGATGCCAAAAGAATTTACTCTTCCGTACATATTTAATGATTTTGTTATTTTAACACCCAAAGATATTCTTACAAAAGATGATAACTGGATTAATAGTAATGATTTACGAGGCGATTTTTCTAGAATTTGCAATAGCATTCCAAACGATCAATTGAGAAATGAAATTTTCAATTATTTTCGCAAAGCATTACCTAAACCGCCTAAAAACAAGAAAAATACGCAGGGAGAAATATCGCAAGCTATCCAAGAAACAATTAGACAATTTCCTGAGATCATAAAATGGTATATTAAATCAAAAGAAGAAAATAAAGAAGGTGCAAAAAATATTTCCAAACAAAAAGTAAGTGAAGTCGAAACAGTGTTTGTTCACCAGATAAGTGAGTTGGTGGAGACTTTACTTCAAAAAACTGATTTTTATTCTATCAGCTCTGATAGTTCATTTGACGAAGCATTAAAACGAGTGTACTTTCTTAAGGATATAATTGAAAATAATGATGGCTACAGACTCTTTTACCTTGACCAACAGCCTATTAAACGAGAGGCAGATTTGCAAATTATATATCGTTTAACATGGTATGCTTCTGATTATGATGTAAATAGAGAGCCAAATAATGGTAGAGGGCCAGTAGATTACGCTGTGTCAAAAGGTTCAAGAAATAAAACACTTATTGAATTTAAACTTGCTTCTAATTCAAAACTTAAACAGAATTTAGCAAAACAAGTTGAGATTTATGAGAAAGCAAATAATACTAAAAATTCGATAAAAGTAATTTTATATTTTGATAGCAGTGAATTTCAGAAAGTGACAAAAATATTGAAAGAATTGAATTTAATCGATAAACCCAACATTGTTTTAATTGACGCAGGGCGAAAAATATCGGCATCAAATGTTAAATAAAAAATGCATCACTAATAAATAGGACTGGTGTACATAATCAAACTCAAAATTCATTTTCAGAGTATAACCGATTCCTAAAATGGTTCTTGATAATTATCATGAATAATGCTTTTGATTTTATGAAACAATTTTCCGATAGGTTGTTCATAATCATCTGGTTCTATAGACGCAAGGTCAAAATAAAAACATGTTATATTCATATACTTAGTAAGGATTTCCTCCAATTCCATTTGTTTCTTTGATCCATCTAATGTTACTCTTATTGAATAGTATAAATTGGTTAGTCCCTCTCTTAAGCTTTCAAGTCTAAATTCTTGACCATGAAAATCTGATTCTGGATCACTAATATTGCCTATTTCAGCGTTTAGCTTAGTTGCACTATATATAAATTTTGCAATTTTCTCTTTTAATTCGTTTTTTAGTTTGTATTGAATATCTGCATTCCTTTTATCAGCTTCAAGTATTCTATTTGCTTCAATTTGTTTTAATAAGTTCTCTGTACTAATTTTTAGTTGTGATTCGGTGTTAAGTCTGCTACGTCTATTACTAATTGCTGATGTAACCACAGTTCCTATTAGTGCCAATATGGAAACAATAATAATACCATAAGTTGAAAACCAACCTGGTCTTTGAGTTTCGATAAGTTTCTCAAGTTGGTCAATATTTTTCAAATCAACAAGGATTTCTGTCTTACTGCTATTTGTCTTCGTTGGTATTGTGTTTTGTGGAATAGGTTTAGCTAAAGCGAAAGATGTCAGTGTAATAAAAATTATTACAACAAAAAGTAAAACGGCCTTAATTTTCATCTGAAGTCCTTTTGCGTTGATTATATATTATTTTTTGTTCCCCTCAAGTAACGATAACAATCGGCTTATCGTCTTATCCCTCTCACTAATTTGTTTGTCTTTCTCACCAATTTGCTGTTCAAGCATTTCAATCACCTTATTATATTGTTTATCACCCATAGATTTTCCACTTGAATAAGGCGAAGATGCTTCTTGAATAGATGAATAATTCTTTTGATTCTTAGTATTATTATCCTGACTTGATTTGTATTTCTCTCCTTCACCGGTTAGTATCCAAATAGGATTTATTTGAGGCAAGATTTCAAAAACACCATTTAAAAAATCAACATATGCTGGATTCGTTTTCTGTCTTAACCAATAGCTAACCGTTACCCTTTTGTTTGTTTCCCAATTTAGATGTTTTACAATAGCAGTTTGTTTAATTCTGTATTCTTTTAATATATCTTTAATTCGCTGATTTACAGTGTTATCCATTTTATTGTATGTTTTCAGAATACAGAAACGCAAAATATTTAATACAAATCACAATTTTTACTTGACTTTGTATAATATATTATATTAATTTCGTATTTCCATTATACTAAGATAACACCATTTTAACTTTTTTAAAAAGTTGAAATGAAATCGGCATGCAAAGGCGGTAACCGTAGTTAGTGGAATTAATTAAATATACTGATATATAAATAAATATGATGAACATGGTTACAGACTAAGAGCAATTAATAATATTCGTTTTAATATCAAGACATGGCACATTTGGGGGAAATTGAGTCATGCAATATTTATAAAAGATTAAAAAATATGTGACCGGCAATTTTGAAAATGTATAACATATTATACAAAATAAAGTTGCTACATAATGTACAACCATAATCTTAAAGATATGTGGAGACCAGAAACCATAATTAAACGGGGCGACACCGAAAAGCCTTATGAGTAGGAAAAACTGAATATTATAACGATATGAAAATTAGAGTATGCACTTATGCATTAGCCATGGCTGGAGTATTTATACTTCTTACCAACAGTTGCCAGAAAAGCAGTGACAACAATTCAAATAACAATAATTCGGGTAATGATATTGCTCCAATTGTGTTTAATTACAGTTTGACCTATGGAACAATGACCGACCAATCCGGTAATACTTACAAAACGATTACCATAGGTACACAAACATGGATGGCCGAAAATTTACGAACGACTAAATATCGTAATGGCGACCCGATACCCAATGTTACCGATGAAACTGCTTGGGCCAGACTTTCAACGGGAGCGTATTGTTACGATAATAATAACTCAAACAGTAGTACGATTTATGGTCGGTTATACAACTACTATGCAATTCTTGACAGTCGTAATATTGCTCCCACAGGATGGCATGTTGCAACAGTAAATGACTGGAATACACTTGTAAACAGATGTGGAGGCACAATGGTTGCCGGAAATAAATTAAAAGAAAAAGGATGGAAACATTGGTTACTAAATATGGACGCGACTAATGAAAGTGGTTTTACTGCATTACCTAACTGCACTCGGTTTGATAATGGATTTTGGGATTCTGTTAGTTTACCAGGTGCTTCTGGAACGTGGTGGTGCAATAGCGGAAATACCGACAATCTAGTTTGTTGGAATTTAAACGGTAACAATGGGGATGTTACTTCAAACGCTTATGGAAATGACGCACAAGATGGGAATCCTGTTCGATGTGTAAAAGATTAATAACCATCTCTAAAGACTAAAATCATAAAATAAAAAGTGGAGACCAGAAACCATTTCAAAAAACGGGGCGGAACTGAAAGGCCTTAAGAGTAAGACCAAAAAATCACAAAACATGAAAAAAGTTTTTCTTTCAATCGTTGCCATTATGGCAATCGTTTCTTTTTCGTATGCTCAGTCAGCATTTGAAAAAGGCGACAATTTATTAAAAGTAGGAATTGGCGTTAATTCTTACCCACTTTCTGCAACACCCTTTGGTGCATCCTATGAAATAGGTGTCTCAAATTCAATCAGTGTAGGGGGAAACATTGATTATTTGAAGATATCCGATAATGGCTTATCATTGAAGGTCCTTTATTATGGTATCCGTGGTTCATATCATGCCGATTTTGATTTAGCCAATACTGATATTTATTGTGGAGCTATATTGGGTTATAAAAGTGCATCATTGGATGATAACGAGAATAATGCTAAAACAATCGCAAGTGGTACCTATATTGGAGGTTTTGTCGGTGCAACCTACTATTTTGGTAAAAACGTTGGAGTCTTTGCTGAACTAGGTGCAACCGGTGTCACCAATGCACGTCTTGGACTTGCTTTTAAATTCTAATCACATCTGATATCTGAGAAATCATGAAAAAGATTATAATATTACTTGTTATCCTTTTCGGAACATTAGAAAGTACCCAGCTTTTTGCTCAAGATACATTAACGAATAAAAACATAGTTGCATTGAGCAAAGCCGGTATGGGAAAGAAGTTGATTATTGATGCGATAGATAATTCTGTTTGTAAGTTTAATGTGGGTATTAACGACCTATTGGAATTGAAGAACTTGAAAATAGATGAAGATATTATTTCCGCAATGATTAACAAAACGAAAGGAAAATCAAATTCTGAAAATGCTACTTCAGAAAATCCAAACAACAATCCGCTTTATGCACTTGCATCCGGTATTTACTATTTAGAAGATGCTACGGGACAGTATAAAGAGATAGAGGCAAGTATATTCTCTCAATCAAAAACAGGCTCAGGAATACTCACAAGTATGACATATGGTCTTGCAAAAACGAAACAGAAAGCTGTATTAAGCGGAAATAAAGCCAATTTACAAATCAACTCCAATACTCCATCGTTTTATTTTGTTTTTGCCAAGGAGAAGGGAAGTCTAAATGAATCTTCGCAGTTTTTTATTACTGCCACAAATCCCAATCAATTTGTACTGGTAAGGCTTAATATTACTTCAAACAAAAAATCTAGGGAATTAATTACCGGGTCATATAATCTCTATCAAGGTGGAGCTACCGGAATAGATGATTCTCAGAAGATCATTTTTAAATTTGAAAAGGTTGGTCAGGGGATTTATAAAGTATATCCTGAACAACCGTTACAAAAAGGCGAATATTGTTTCCTATACGCCGCCGGAGCTGCCTCTGCCGGAAGTACTCCCATCCAAAGAGTATTTGACTTTGGAGTAGGAAATTGATTGTCATTAGTTTGTGAACATTAGAAAGTTTATTGTTATTAATACAATAAACTTTTTTTATTGTATTTAAGGAAAATTTAGTCTTTTCTTCTGCAAACCTCATATCTAATATTATCTTTGCGATTAGATATTAACCGTCTCAATGGTTAATATCTAATCATTGTTGTTAATTGATAATATCATGCAGACACTGAGCAAAAAGATAAACCATACTATTGATTTCTTCTCTGTTTCTACAGAAATGAAATTTGATATACCCTTTGTGGATCAGGGTATCAGTGCTGGTTTTCCTTCGCCAGCACAGGATTTCCTTGATCTCTCGATTGATTTGAATAAAGAACTTATTAAGCATCCCAGTTCTACTTTTTTTGGTAGGGTAAAGGGAAATTCTATGATAGATGCAGGTATATGCAATGGTGATTTATTGATTGTAGATAAAAGTCTGAATCCTGAAAATGGGAGAGTGGCAGTTTGCTTTATAGATGGTGAGTTCACTGTAAAACGGATCTGCATTGAGAAAGATTGTTGTTGGCTAATGGCAGCGAATGAGGCTTACAAACCAATTAAAGTAACAGCTGATAATGATTTTGTTGTTTGGGGAATTGTTGTTCATGTAATTAAGACACTATAATGTAATGTTTGCTCTTGTTGACTGTAATAATTTTTATGCCAGTTGTGAACGAGTGTTCAGACCCGATCTTAAAGGTGTACCTATCGTTGTACTCTCTAATAACGACGGCTGTATTATTGCCAGAAGCAATGAAGCAAAAGCTTTTGGGGTTCCAATGGGGGCTCCAGCCTATCAATATGAAAAGATTTTCATTGATAATAATATTCAAGTTTTCTCTTCGAATTATGCTTTATACGGTGATATGAGCTCTAGGGTAATGAACCTTCTTGCAACAATGGCTCCGGAAATTGAAATCTATAGTATCGATGAAGCTTTCCTTAAATTCGAAGGGTGTGAGTATCTTGATTTATATGAACATGGAGCCAAGATTGTAAAGACTGTTACCAAATCGACCGGAATTCCAATTTCAATTGGTATTGCCAATACAAAAGCTTTGTCAAAAGTGGCTAATAAAATAGCTAAAAAGTTTCCAGAGAAAACGAATGGAGTCTATTTCATTGATAATGAAGAGAAGAGAATAAAAGCTCTTCGTTGGATTAAAATAGAAGATGTTTGGGGCATTGGCAGGCAACATGCAAAACGACTAATGTCATTAGGAGTAAACACTGCGTATGCTTTTACGCAATTGCCCGACCAATGGGTAAGAAAGAACATGGCTGTTGTGGGACTTCGGTTAAAGCATGAGCTGGAAGGGAAGCCAACACTAGACATGGAGCAGGTAAAAAATAAAAAGAATATTGCTACTACACGTTCATTTGATACGAACTATACTGAAATAGAACAACTACTCGAACGTGTTACAACCTTCACGGTAACTTGTGCAGAAAAACTTCGTAGACAAAAATCATGTTGTAATACGCTTATGGTATTTTTACATACCAATGGCTTCCGTAATGATATCCCGCAATACAGTCAGAATATAGTGATGAAGCTACCTTTTCCAACAAACTCAAGTATTGAATTAGTACAGTTTGCAACGGAAGGGTTGAATCGAATATTCAGAACTGGTTATAAATATAAAAAGGCGGGTGTGATTGTGATGGATTTTACACCAGAAGAAACCAGACAAATTTCTATGTTTGCAAACACTAATCCAAAACATAAAATCATTATGAATGTTATTGATAACATAAACCATACGATGGGTCAGCAGAAAGTAAAATTAGCTGGTCAAGCATTGGACAGAACATGGAAAATGAGGCAGGAACGATTATCGCCTCGTTACACAACCAAACTAAATGAAATCATAATAATTCATGCCTGATGTGTTTTTACAGTCGACTTACAAAAAAAGCGCAAGCATTAATTAATCGGTATAATGCACGAATTGTACGAGAACTTGAATTAGAGTTGGAACACCCTAATGAGTTTAATGGTTTTGCTTTTCCCGCAACTCCTGTAATTACGAACCAAGACCCACAACTTATACTTCCACTAGAGTGGGGTTTGATTCCTAGCTGGGCGAACGATGATAGTATTAAAAAATCTACACTGAATGCAAGGATAGAAACACTAGATGAAAAACCAGCCTTCAGAGACGTTGTTAAAAATAGGTGTCTTGTCCTTTCAGATGGATTTTATGAATGGCAATGGCTTGATAGTAAAGGAAAACGAAAACGAAAATATCTCATTACACGTCCTAATGATGAACTCTACTCTTATGCCGGTCTTTGGAGCGAATGGATAAATAAGAAAACAGGTGAAATCGTAAAGAGCTATACTATCGTTACCACAGAAGCAGATTCTCTGATGAGTAAAATTCATAATTCTAAAAAAAGAATGCCTATTATTCTAACTTCAAAAAATGAGGAAAGATGGCTAAACGGTCAAACGGTTATTGATTTTGCTCATCCTGATGTTGAGTTAATTGCCAAACCAACACCTTAACTAATGCTTCCAAAAATAGTAAGGAACCTATTTCTAGTTAAAAACGACTAAGAATATTATTCCTTATTATTCCAATCAAAATTATGATATTTTCTCAAGATATCTCTCTTTAGATTTATAATATCAGCATTTGAAGATTCATTCATTTTGTAAATACCCAACTTCACTTTTAAATCATTATTTATTGCCTCATTTATTCCTGAGTTTATCCGACAATTAGTTAGTTGCCCGTCATTGTAACAATTTGCTGGGGTTATCTTTCCACAGCCATTATTAATGATGTCATGAAAGTTAGTTAAGGTGCGTCCTATATACTTTGGCTTTCCGTCTACAATAAAACAATACAAACCTTTGTCGTTATGATTATTTGTAATTGAAAATTTACAATATCTCTCATCCCCGTATCGGTTAAGAAATTGCAAATAGGTATTATCATTATTGTGTTTTAAATCACATAAGAATTGACCAATCGGAGATTCTCTATATTCTTCGTACTGATTAATGTCAAATTGAGGAATTATTGTTCTGTTAATTAATTCTTCAAGGTTGATATTTAGTCTGTTACAAAATACATCCTCAATATTAGTGGGGCCAAACTCTAAATCAGTGAGTTCAAAATTTAGTTCAATGTTGTTAATCCGAATGTTACACATGGTTAATAGTGTTTAAAACGTTAATAGAATTGTAAAAAATTAAATGTAAAAAATTATCATTTATTCTTATTGATCAACTGTCCTATAATTTACCTTCACCCGATACCCCCTAATTCTTTTAACCTCATTTTCCTTGTTTTCAGTCAAAGAGTCCAAGAATTCTGTCATTTGATTTGGTGTAAAGAAATGAATGTTTTGTCCTTTAATTTCATCACCTGATTTTTCCTTTATCTTTTCCAAATGTTCGTCATCCTTTGAAATAATACAGATTGAGGAATAACCGGCATTTAAGCATTTATTGATATTTTTAATTTCATATTCCACGGAATTAGAAACTGCAATCTCGCAAGCAATTTTGATTGAATCTTTTGTTAAAGAAACATCAACCCTACCACCTTCAACAACTTCTTCAATGCTGGCTTTAAAGCCTCGTTGTTCTGCTATTTTCTTAATGAATGTCTGTAAATATCTATGCTCTCGAACTTCTTCCTTCTCCTTGAAGTTTTCAAGATATTCACTACTTCTTTCTTTGATATCTGATTTTTCCTCCCGGATCACTTCTTCCTGTTTCGGTATTACATCCTTGGGCTCAATAAAATTCGGTAAAAGACTATTTAAATCTTCTTCAATTTCTGAAATTCGTTTTGAGTATTTTCTTCTTGTATTTTCAATAATAGTTGCTTTATTCTCATTTTCTTCTGCCTGTTTAAGTGGAAAGGTTACTAAAGAAAAATCATCGGTGTTTTTCCCAACTTTTGCTATTGCTTCACCGATATTTAAATTCTGTAAATCATTACTGTCAAAATATGAAAAACCGGATTCTAACTTTTTGGCGTCAATATCACCTAATCTAAAGCAGATGCGAATATTAGCATTAGAAAGAACTGAATTGCCAATGTCGGTATCTTTGATTTGTCCTAGCTCCTGATGGGCTAAAATTAAGCCTACACCGTATTTCCTGGCTCCAGATAATATTCCATTAATTGATGGAGTAATGAAGTTCTGAAACTCGTCTAGATAGATATAGAAAGGATGGCGAGATTCCTTGGATAGCAATTGTCGGGCTTGGGCAACTTGATATATTTTCGATAGAATCAGAGTTCCTAAGAGATAGCTGTTTTCTTCTCCAATTAGCCCCTGGGATAGCTTTACTAGCAATATCTTTCTCTCATTTATGACTTCATTAAAGTCTAATCCCTGTTTTTGAGATAAAATATACCGGATTGTTTTGGGTCGCAAGAAAGTATCCAATCTAGTCAACAATGGACTCAGAGTAACTTTCTTCAATAAGGCAAATTCATTATTCCAGTAGTAATGAATACTCCTATCATCAACCGACTTTAAATATTCATTTCTAAATAAGCTTTCAAGCAAGAACCGTTTCAGTTCAATTAAAGTCCCGCCCTTACTTGAATTGAGAAAGGTATTAATGGCATTTGATAGGACAGAGGTCATTTGGTCTCCCCAAGAAGTAGAATGCCTTCTGAAGGCTTCAACTAAATCAGAAGACAAAACAATCTTTTCAACTTCAGTATTGGCCGAAAGCAGATTAAAGCCAAATGAATATTCACTATCTGATGGATCAATTAGAATTACATCATTTAACCGATTCTCCGGTATATGTGGAATTATCTCATCAATAGTATCCCCGTGTGGATCAAAGATTACACATCCATTTCCTCTTTTAACATCTTCCAGAAAGAGATTTGAAATTAAAGTTGATTTTCCTGTCCCAGTTGCCCCGATTATATGGCAATGCCTAAGCCTTTGACTGTCATTTAGAGTAACTTCCGTCTCTATTCCCAAATGCCTATTTATTCCAATCAAGTAATCATTGTTAACCAATGAATCAGGAACCACTTTTGTTTTGCAATCACTATAAATTAAATATGGCGAACTTGGAAAATGAACAAACGAAAACAACTCTTGGCTATTCATTATCATTCCAAATCTATTAGTTGCTCTATTTCTTAAATTATTTAAATGTGATTCATATTTATACCCGGAATTACTTAAAGGGATAAGGGAATTAAAATCACTCTTTGAGGCTAAGCTAATATTTAGCATTAATTCATTTGCTAATTCCTCGGCATAATTATCTGATTGAACCGCTAATCTAATAACTACTGCAAATAAAGGGGATGAGACTTTCTCTTTTACACAAATTGCCATCTCTGGTGATTCAGGGAAGAAACTATTTGCTCCTATACCAACTGAATTCATGATACTGTTAGCCCACGGCTTTTTCACTCCCTTAAAGATAATTTGAAGCATTGCAACTTCACTTTTCTTTAAGTTTTCCAAAACAGCCATAATGCTAGTTAATGAATCAATGGACATGTTAATCGGTCGCATGAATTCTTCATCATAGCCGAAGTCAACTATTAATACTTTGTTATCATCACTAAACGGAAGACGTTTTACATTGGTGTCGGTGATAATAATATTAGGGAAATAGGCATAAAGTAGATGCAGTATTCTTTTGTGGTCTATCGTATTACAAACTATCCTGATTTCAATTGAATTCTGTTTTCCGATAATCTCAAAAGCAATCTGACCATCACTATCTGAAAGCATATTTAAGAATTCAATAATCTGGAAATCCTTAAATTCACATTCTGTTGAAAAGTGGATTTTAAGCTGTACTAAAAATGGGTCAAGTTCAAATACTTTGGGCGGTCTTTCTTCTTCAATTTCTTCTTTTACAATTGGCTTCTTTATAGGGAATAACCTTTCAAAAAAAGTCGGAGCTATTCCATCATCAACATATTCTGTATTATCAAAGGTGTGATAAAACTCACGATACGTTGGTTCTAAATTAACAGGGTAGGAAAATAATGAATAGCCCCGACCTTTTTGTTCCCAAGTATAAAAATGCTCAACAGCTTTTTCTGAATACATTATCTATCAAGTATATTCTTCAGAATTGGCTTCCTTTCAGTTTCACTTAACCTTATTCCGGTATCCTTTGTTATCTCATCAACAACCGTTAAAACAGAATGATGAGCGTAGGTCATAAACATACTGGCAGTATCAATTTGGTAATATGTCTTTCTGAAAAATATTCTTCTGGTCCATCCTCCCAAGAAAAAGACTTTAGTCAAGAATTCTTCTAGTGGGGGAGTCTTAAATATGAGCCACCAGGAAACAAAGCATCCGTCACCAAATGGAGCAAAACATAAATCGTAATGATAATCTCCCCATTTAACACGTAAATACAACCGTTTACCGGCAAATACACTACTAATACTCAAAGAAACGTCCTCAAATGATAATCCTTTTATCTTATGATCGGACATCTCTTTTTTAACAAGTTCATAAAAATCTTTTGTTGAGAATTTGAAGTTAGGCAACAGTTGTGCCCAGTTGGAATGATACTCTTCTTTAGGTTTTCTCAATATTATGAGTATGATAATAATGAGAAGTAGGACTAAAATTATTGATGATGTCATGTTGGTGTGGTTTAAGTGATTAAGCCAATAAATTTAGTAATTAAATTCAAAGAGTTAATATCAATATTTTTATTTTTATTCAAGTAATATTTTTATTTTTTTTAATTTTGTTTACTGAGGCATAGCTTTGAATTGTAGAAAATAGTCAAACAAAATAATAGCAATATAAAAAAAGAAATAAGTATGTGCAATTTCCCTAATTATATACATCAATATGCAAATATTGGAAAAGCTAAAGAACTTTTAGAATCCTTAAAATTGAGGTTAGATGAACCAAGCGCTTTCAATGATCCATTTGAGTTTTTGCCTAAAACAAAGTTAACAAAGGAAATAATCTTTAATGATAACAATGTAAAGCCATCAAAAATTCTTTGGGATGCATTTTCTTCTAGTCCAGTAGAATTGATAGCACAATTACCAGAAACATTTGAAAAATTAGCTCAGATTAATTTAGTTAAAAAATGTAAGCAAATAATTAATGAATATCGAATTTGTTGTTTTAGTGAAATTGATGACAGTATCTTAATGTGGGGGCATTATTCACGTCAACATACAGGCGTTGTTATAACTTTTAGTGCTGCTATGGATTATTGGGAGCATAATTTGTGCAAAGTTAATTACTCACCCAAAAGAGTTAGTGTTTCATTACTGGATTCAATTTTTACTGATAATGATACTATTGTTGATGAACAGTGGCAAAGGGATTTGTTAGTTACTAAATCTGAACAATGGAGTTATGAACGAGAATGGAGATTTATAAAGAATAAAAATAAATGTCCCCAAGATGAAAAAGGAACAAGCTATATGCCAATTGATAGAAAAGCCATAAAAAGTATAATATTGGGATGTCGTATATCAAAAGAAAACCGAGAGTATATGATAAATATGGCAAAAAATTGGAAAGATGTAAGTGTCTATCAATCAATACCAGATAATAAAAAATATTTAATGCGTAAAAAATTAATATAATACACAAAAAGCCCCCTTTATCTCAAAGGAGGCTTACTAAATCTATACTTCATCTATAAAAGAACGATATCCTTCACTGGTTAAAATAATGTGGTCCAAAAGAACAACATCACAGCATTTACAAACCTCCTTTATCTTTCTCGTTAGTGAAATATCACTATCGGATGGTTTTAAATTCCCGCTAGGGTGATTATGTCCCAGAATAACACCAGATGAGTTTGTTTTAATGGCAAGCTGTAATATTTCTTTGATATTAACACTTGTTCCATTAGTTGAACCCATCCCAATTTTAGAAACACCAATAATCTGATTGTTTCGGCCTAGCAAAGCAACCAGAAAGAATTCTTTGTAATCAATTTTCTCTTCGGTGATTAATTCCCGGAATATCTTAACCATATCACTATCACAAAGTATACTTTCCGGGGAGGAAGTAACAGGCCTTTTGTAAATCACTTCTACTTCACAAATTTCATTAAGTTTTACCATGACATTAATTTTTTAAAGTTCTGGTACATTTTAATCTCCAAGAAAGCTGAATTGTAGAAGGAAGAATTTGTCATTCAAACCATTTAATAGTTTTTGCATTGAAAGGACGACAAGGCATTCCATCTATCATTAGTTTTATGCATATCTCATAGTTAGAAAGGTTAACAAGATCAATAATTTCAAAGACCGGATAAAATTCTTTTGAAAAATATGAGGCATCCGATACCCCTAAACGAAACGATATGATAGTTCCCACATTACCTAAGACTGCATCTCTAATTTCTTCACTTAGTTGGGTTAAATACTGATGAGCCATTATTAAAGACAGTTTAAATTTTCTTAATTCTGAAAGCATATTAACCAAAGAAAGTGTTGTGTAGTTCTGAAATTCATCTAGGTACACAAAGAAGGGAACTCTATTAGCTTCTGGTATATCAATTCTTGAAAAAGCGGTGAATGATAACGAGTTTAAGATTAGAGACCCTAAAATATTGGAGACATTTTCACCTAAGGCTCCTTTTGAAATATTAATCAATAATATTTTTCGGTTATCCATAATATCTCTAAAAGAAATTTCATTGGTATTATCAATCAATAACCTTTTAATGGCCGGATATATTAGAAATGCTCCAACCTTGTTATATATCGGTAGAAGGTCACCTTTTGAATAGTGCTTAAATTCATTTTGCCAGAATCTTTTAATTTCATCATTCACAACATTTTTCACACATTCATCTCTATATCCTTCATCTTCTAGTATTTTTACAATGTCTGAAATGTTAGCCTTTTCCTGGTCAAGAAGAGTAAGAAGTATGTATCTTAAAATATGTTCAAGCTTTAATCCCCAAGCCGACTTCCATAATTTTTCAAAAACATCCAATATTCCAGATGCAACGAGTGGTCTTTTCTCATAGGGAACTTTGATAAATGGATTAAACTTAAAATTGTGGTTCTCGTTTGTGATATCAAGGTAGATGACATCGGTCTCTCTATATTTTGGGATGCTGGAAAATATCCTATTTATTAAATCTCCATGAACGTCAAACACACAAAACCCCCTACCATAATCAATGTCTTGATAGATTTGTGTTTGAAGTAAATTAGTTTTACCGGTTCCTGTTTTTCCAATAATATATGTATGTAAAAGTCTATCTTCTTGCTTAATACCGAAAAGAACTCGTTTTCCGTAACGATTTGTCTCTGCAAAATAGGTTACTTTGTCTTGTGAGTACTCCATCTCACAATTATATTCTTAGAAAATTAAGCTAATAGTACAAAGAATTTGCTTTTATGTAGTTTACAAATGATTAATATAGTGTTTGTTAGATGATTAAAATATTGTAAACCAGACAAATATATGGCACAATATAGGGATATCTAAGCATTTATTAGTAGCCGGTTGAATCTGGCTAGATTAACAATTAATTTATGAATAAAAATTTGAATGGAAAAACACATATTGCAAATTGGTGGTTTATTAGGAACTTTATGAAAAAAGTATTCATAGTTTCTTGTTTGTCTTTTATATGCTTTTTATTTTTTACTAATGATGTTCTAGCTTCTTCTGTAAACGATAATTTTACTGATACCGCTGGAACTTTATTACAAAATCATACTTCCGATACAGGTAATACTTGGTCAAAGCAATCTGTAACAACGGCAAATGCTGTTATTACAGATGCAAATAGAATTCGCAGCGATGCTGCTACTGTTGTTTATGTGAATAATTGGACTCCCACTTCTGCGGACTATGATGTTTCTGCTGATTTGTATATTGCTAGTTCTAATTATAATCAAACTGGAATTGCTGGACGTGCTGGAGCGAGTTCCTTTACAGGATACTATGTATTGTTGGTAAATTCTGGTGGTTTAAAAATTCAATTGTATAAAGGAGGTGGAACTCTTTTAGGATCTTATAGTATCCCTCTTAATATAGGAGAAACCCATAACTTATTACTCAGGATGAGAGGAACTGATATAAAAGTGTATTGGGACAAGCAACCTATAATTGATGTGACCGATTCGTCGACAAGTAATGCTGGATTATCTGGTATCTACGTTGGTGGAAGTTTTACTAATACAACAGGTCAGCATATTGATAATTTTATTGCTACTGATGATAATTTTATTGTTGTTAATGATACATTAAATGCGGGAAAACTTTCTTCAACAGATTTTACTGTCAGCTCATCAGCCACTTTATCCTGGGCAAATGCAACAGGCGGTGCAGCTCCTGTTGTGTCTCAACTACAAAGAAGTCTAAACGGAGCTAATACTTGGACCGATGTTAGCGGAGCAACTACAAGCCCCGCAACTGATACAGGATTAAGTGCTTCAACTAGGTATGATTATAGAGTCAAATATACAGATGCCTCATCTAATATTGTGTATTCAAATATTGTAACAGTGGTAACTGGTGCTACAGGAAATAATAACGTATCTGACACCTTTACAGGAACAGCGGGTACTTTGTTGGAAAATCACACATCAGATAGTGGACACTTATGGACTAAAAATTCTGTTACCTCTAGTTTAAGTAATATTGTAATAACTGATGCTAATCGTATACGACAGAATAGTTATGGCGCTAATGTTATTTATTATTCGAATTGGGTACCGCAGTCAGCTAATTACAATGTTTCTACTGATATTTATGTGGCAAATGCAGCAACTGTTTCTACTATGCAGAATGGTATTTGTGGAAGAGCTGGGATTTCAACTGCTACTGGATATTGTGCATTATTTTTTTCTTCGTCATCCTCAATTAATTTATATAGATTAGGAAATACAACTCCTTTAGGAACTTATGGCGTTTCTCTTAGCACAGGGGAAACTCATACATTAAAATTATCAATGTCAGGTAATAATATAAAAGTGTATTGGGATGGAACTTCTGTTATAGATGTGGTTGCAACAGGTTCAGATATTATCAGTACAGCAGGTGTAGTATCTATTTATACTCAATATAATCTAACCAATGCCATGGGAATTCATCTTGATAATTTTTCTACAAGTGCAGATTCACTTTCCTCTGGAATAATTTCTGAAACATTACATACGACTACTTCAGCCACTTTATCTTGGACAAATGCAACAGGCGGTACAGCTCCTGTTGTGTCTCAACTACAAAGAAGTCCAAACGGAGCTAATACTTGGACCGATGTTAGCGGAGGAACTACTAGCCCCGCAACTGACACAGGATTAAGTGCTTCAACTAGGTATGATTATAGAGTCAAATATACAGATGCCTTATCTAATATTGTGTATTCAAATATTTTAACAGTGACTACTGATGCTGTGGGTGCAAATACAACTTATGTAATACAGAGATCTGATTTATGGGATAACGGATATGATAATGTATCGGCTCCTAGACAATCTCCATTTGCAAGGTTTATTTTTACTACAGATGCAGGTAGTATAACAGTTACAGGTAATACTAATTTATATTCTAGTTATCCCGCATATGCCCACCTTGGCGTAAGGGTAAATGGTGTAGCTCAGTCGCCTTTAATTTTCACGGCTAATGGTGATCAAAGTTTTATTGTTCCACTTGGTGCAACGGGAACTACTAGAACTGTAGAAATAATTACAGGATTACAAAGTACGGCTGGAGGTGCAATATCTAAAGGGTCATTTGTGAATAGTGTAGTGTACCCATCTACAGCTTCGTTTAATGTACAGACACCAATAACAAATAATCGCATATTGTTTTATGGGGATAGTATATCTGTCGGCGGAAATTCTACTAATCCTGAATATCAAGCTTACGTGCCTCTTTTGAGAACAACAAATGATTTCAATACAATGTTAGAAGGTTGGGGGTATAGAGCTTTATATGATGATACTAATACTGACACTTTAAGAAATGTATTTATAAGTAAATTAGTAAGTTATAACCCTTCAACAATTTGGTTCGCTATTGGTACTAATGACTATGGTTTAAATAAATGGAATGCTTCAAGCTTTGGTACTGCTTATGCCTCTGTATTAGACGGATTACATTCAGCTTTACCATCTGCTCGTATTATTTGCCAGACACCGATTATAAGAAGTAGCCAAGTAGCTAACGGACTAGGAAATACCTTGAGTGATTATCGTACACAAATTGCAAATATTTGTAACTCCAGAAATTGGACTACTCTAATTGACGGGAGTACCTTCTTATCTTTGTCTGATCTAGCGGATGGTGTACATCCCACAACCGCAGGACACGCAAAATATGCAAATCGTATAGCTCCTGTATTGGCACAGCCAGGGTATGCTGTTTCAGGCCCAACCGATGGCTTAACTTCTCAGGCAAGTAATACATTTACTGTTACTATCGGCGGTAATGCATCTTTTATCGGCGATCAAACAATAAATATCTCAGTTCCAGATGGGATAATCACAGCAATATCTACGGGGGGAATTATTACTAATAATAGTTCTACTAATGTCACTGTTACACCAGTTACTGGTTCAACAAATTTTACTTTCGCATACACCCCATCAACTTCTGGGAATAAGATAATCTCATTTACCAATGGCCAAAATTGGACGAATCCTTCATCAGTTACTTACAACGTAAGTAACCTTGATGTTAATGCTCCCACTATTTCTTCAATATCCTCAACACCCACTTCTTCAGCATCTTCAATCTCTTGGATTACCTCTAAAAATTCTTCAAGTATCCTTGATTACGGTTTAACCACTTCATACGGAACAACAACCGAATTTGATACCTCGCCACGTGTTCAAAATCACGCTGTAACGATATCTAGTCTCTCATCTTGTATAACTTATCATTACCGTATCCGAGCTAAAGATATAGCGTTAAATGAAGGAACTAGCCCTGACCAAACCTTCACTACAAGTGGATGTACAGCTTCATCTACCTCTTTAAACAAGGGAAGTCTCCAAGTAAACAAAACACAAGGAGGAACTCTTACAACGGGGGATAACATCTTAACCATAAATATCCCAGCACAATTCTCATCAAAAGATGCTAACTTTCAGATTCATCAACTAGATAAGGCAACAGTTTTGTCTACAACCTCAACTCCAGCTAATTACCAACAAACAGGTAGCAATATCTATGAGCTTAAATCATTAACAGATAACTCAACTGTTCTTTCAACTTTTAATAACCCTCTAACTGTCACAATTGCATATACACCAAATGATATTATCGGATTAGATGAATCGTCACTACGAATATACAGATGGGATAATAGCTCTTGGAATCAGTTATCAGATTGTCAGGTTAATACTTCAAATAAAACTGTCTCTTGTTTAACTAACAACTTCTCTGTCTTTGGCCTATTCGGACAAACTCAAACTATTAAAACCACTAGTACCACAAGTGGTGGCAGTAGTATTCAAAACCGAATTGCTAATTTAATTAGTATGGGTCAAATAACTCAAGCCCAAGAGTTAGCTAAACAATACAACATTACAACTCCAACTCTAACTTCAACCACTGTAACATCAACTTTATCGAATACATTCATCACAAAAACGTTAAAACTCACAACCCCTAGAATGGTAAATAATGAAATTAAAACCCTTCAAACTTACTTGAACAATCATAACTATCCATCTTTAACTGTAGATGGCGTCTTTGGCTCAAAAACTAAGTCAAATGTCATTCTATTCCAGAAAGATAACAATCTTGTTCCAGATGGCATTATTGGCTCAAAAACGAGGGAGGTGATGAATAAATAGCGACAGTGGTAGAACAATACAAAAACGAACGCTATTATTGAATAGCGTTCGTTTTTGTATTGCATATTAGTTTCCACCATGTTGCCAACATTGTCCATTAGGACTTCTTGTCATTCGTTTACATCGTCTACCTGCTTTTGTTGTCGCTGAACATTGAACTGATACAGATTTTGAATAATTCTGGTTACCCTTATTTATTACTCTATTAGCATTATTGGTTGATTTACTATTTGAAACCTTTAATGGCGGCTTACAAACTTTACAGGCGGTGTATCCTTGGGTTATTGCATCGGATAGGCTAATAGCAATAGAGCTTTTTCTTAAATATCTACAATCTTCTCTGTGATACTTTTCCCCGGTATTGGTGACATATACCGTTTGGGCATAAACACTACTGACGAGAAATAGAAAGATAACCGACAAAAAGAGTAGTTGCTTCTTCATTTTCTTAAAATTTGTTTTAAAAGATTAAAAATGAACTCACTAAATACAAGGCAAAATAGATTCTTATAAAGGTCTAACTTAAACTTACAAAAAGCAAGTATTTTTTATCTCTAATACAGATCCTTTACGTTAATAAAAAGCCCCACACTTAGCGGGGCTTTTAACGTGTATTATGTTTTAATCGGTTAGATAACTATGGGTAAGAATTAACGACATCGCATCAAATATTCCTTGGTAATAGTTTTCCGGTTCCCAAGTTCTTCGTTTTTCCGGTAATTTGTTCTTCAATTGAGGGTAAGCTTCTGAAATCTTTTTTGATATCTCATATTTGTTCCTTGCTCCAAAAATATCAAAGGTGTTTTTTATTTGCTCTCTCGAATATTTGAAAATTTTAAGGTCATCCTTGTAATAGAAACAAATATTATCAATAAGCTTACGGACTCTCTCGGATTTATACGATTCTTCATAATCTTCTAAAATTAACGCTGTTGGGTAATAATACGAGATAATATCCTTTATTCTCTTTAAACAAACATCGTTATTAACCGGATGAATGGATACTATCCCGTAATCAATAATCTCACCGCTATCACTTAATATAACGAATCCAAAACCCATCGTATTGGGGAAAATTGATATTATTCTATTCATATTTCTTATTGATTAAATCTTTTAATGAGTTCAAAAATGCAATTCTTGCTTCGACCTTTTTGGTAGATTCTTGATTTTGTAAATTTTTTATTAATGGGTCTATGTTCTTTTCAATCTTTTTGAAAGTGAATTTCATTTCATTTTCAAAAAGCTTTTCAATGGAAACTTCAAACAGAAGATGATAGGTAAATATTATTTCAAGATTCGGTTTTCTGTTGCCTCTTTCACAACGGGAGAGTGTGGAACTATCTTGCATATTCAAAAGTTGAGAAACATCTTCAATTAATAACTCTGTTTTTTTACGATACGTTCTTAATAAATTTTGCATAATGATATAAAGAGCAATTAGTTATAATAATATTGCTTATTACTATTTTAAAAAAAATATAAATTGAGAGTAGAACTTAGTATTTGCCAATGTGGCAAAAAATTGAAATCCATAATTAAAAATTATTGAAGATTTATCTGAATTTACCAATTCAGATAAATCCCCATCAATTTTTTAATTATGGATTCCATTTAAATTTTATTTTGTCTAATATTTCTTTTATGTGTACATAATCTTTTTCTGTTTTATTTATTCTTTCTATTTTATTATAGTTTCTTTTGTTATATACCATATTCTGCACATGTTGATGCTGATTTTTGCACATGTTGGTGTCATTAATTGCACTGGTATTGTTTAACATGTGCACTGATTGCTCAGGGTTTAATAATGAAGAATAGTAAATATAATATTGACCTTTTCTTTCAATAGGAAGGTTCAAAATATTTCCAGAAGCATCGGTAATTTGAATTAGCTTCTTTTGAGAAAGAGAATCTACCGCTTCAGATATTACTCTCCTTGAAAGACCAGTTTTATTAATAAACTGACTGTATGTAATCCGATCTCTTTCTTTTCTCTTTCCGGTTTTTTTATCAATCCAACCGTTTGTTTGTCTAATAATTACCAAAAGTATTTTAAGTTCTGAGCTACTTAATTCTTTGAGAAGTTTATCAAATAGAATATTAGGTGTTGGCGTGAAATTCTTTCTTATCATTCATTGATAGTAAAGGAAAAGAGGGATTATTGGAGCAATGAAAACTTGATAATTAGGCAAAGAGTCAATGCTACTTTAGTTTTGTCATATCAGATAGAATCATCACATGATTTTTGAGATCCCAACTGAATTAACGGAAAAGCAAATAGAAGAATATCAGAGTATTTACAAAAAAACTTTTGGCGAAGATATTTCAAGAGAGGAAGCTATAGAACAAGGATTATATCTAATCCGTTTAGTTGCAATTGTAATTGATAATCGTGGAAAATAATATGAGATATGGTATACTAAAATGGACACACATAGAGAATAATTTAAGCCCAAAAAGGGGTAACAGAACTTTATGTGTGTCACACTTAAATTGCGCTGTTATCCCTTTTTGTGATTTTCTATGAGAGATATCGATTTTAGGTATTTTCTCTATGCTAGAAAATCAAGCGAATCGGAAGATCGCCAAATGGCCTCCATCGAAGACCAGATAGCAGAAGTTAAAAGGATTGCTGAAAAGTATAACCTCAAAATAGTTGATATTATCTCAGAATCAAAATCTGCTAAAGAACCGGGTCGAATTGGGTTTAATTCGATGCTTCAAAGAATTCACAAGGGCGAAGCACAAGGAATTCTAACATGGAAACTCAATCGGTTAGCAAGAAATCCAGTAGATGGGGGGCAAATTAGCTGGATGTTACAACAGAATATTATCAAGCACATTCAAACTTTTGAAAGAGACTATAATCCAAGTGATAATGTGTTACTTATGCAGATTGAATTTGGGATGGCAAACCAATACGTAAAAGATTTAAGTCTTGACGTAAAAAGGGGAATGCGCCAAAAAGCAGAAAGAGGTTGGTATCCGATTACACAACTACCAATTGGTTATTTGCACAATTCTAGGTATGTTTTGGGTATTGATAATGAAATAATTCCAAATGAAGAGCAATTCTATATACTTAAGAAGCTCTGGAAACTACTTTTAACTGGAAAGTATTCAATTGCCGACATTAAAAGAAAGGGGGATGCTATGGGATTGAGAAACAATTCAAATCAGCCTTTTGTACGGGGTGCCTATCATAAAATCTTTACTAATGAATTTTACTGTGGATTTTATTATTGGAGAAATAGTAATGGACATTTAGTGAAGTTTCAAGGTAAACACAAAGTAATGATTAGTCCTTTAGAATTTCAAAAGGTTCAGATTATACTTGGCAATAAAACTAATTTTTCAGCAAGGGTTAGAATGTATGATTTTCCTTATAAAGGGATAATAAAATGTGGAGAATGTGGATGCACAGTCACACAGGACCATAAATTACAAGCCATTTGCAAAAAATGCAAGTATAAATTCTCAATAAAAAACCGAACCACATGTCCAAGATGTAATTCAGAATTATCAGAAATGAGGAGTCCAAGTATCATTAATATTCTGTACTATCGCTGTAGTAAAAGCAAAGGCAAGTGCTCACAAGGGGGAATCAGAAAAGAGGATATTGATTCAACCATTGAAGCAGAATTGAAAAAAATATCAATTACTAATGAATTTTATTCCTGGGCCATTAAGAACTTGAAAGAGAAGATAACCTTACAAAAAGGAAAGAACGATAAAGCCGTTACAGTATTAATGAAGAAAAAAGCTGAACTTGAAAATAGGGTTACTGGATTGGTAAATATAAGAGCGGATGGTGAAATTAGTTCTGATCAATTTAACCTATCAATAGCCAAAAATAAAAAAGAACTTTCTTCTATTGAAACTGAAATTGAGGAGGCAAAAAGGCTTTATGTTGAAATGTTTGATGACAGGAAAAAGGATTTAGATTTTGCCTTAGAAGCACTTAATAAATTCAAAAATGGTGACAATTCAATTAAAACAGAGGTAGTAAAAGATTTATCTTTGAACCTAATATTATTGAATAAAAAGCTTGAAATTACAACGAGAAAACCACATTCATTGGTAAAAATGTTAGGTTTAGAATATAAGTCCAAGAATGAAGCTTAGAACCTAATTTTCCCCTTATTTAATAAGGGGAAAGTATAGATTTTATACCCCTTGTCTACTCGTGTGCGCACAATTAACTACTAACTGAACGCTATAAAATGACAAAATCTTACTACATAGATAATTACTGAATTGATAATTAGTATATCCGGCATTAAAAAAATTATTAGATTCAACCAGGTTCGATTCTTCCAAATTATTATTAATTAACTCGCTTGATTTTCGTTTGTGTAGAGAAATAAATATCAGTTACATTCTTGGAGAATGTAATAGTATGGTAAACATTATTCTAGTATCCAATATGTTTACCATACGAAAGTTTACCTTTTGAGATAGAAGGTGCTTTGTTTTATTGTTACTAGGTAGCTAATCTTTGAATACAGAGGTGTATGTGAAATCAGAATAATTTAACTTCGTTTTACCTAGCAAGTCTTTCCTGATTGCTAATACTATCTCACCAATAGCTTTCCTGCCAATTTCAGGACTAATATCTTTGCCTTTGCTGTTTTTTACAATTTCAACCATTGTGTTGGTAGCGACAACAACTTCATCGCTAGCGTATATCCAAGATTTATATTGTTCCTCAAAGAATTTCTCTTTTGTTTCTACTGATATTGTATTTCCTACAAACCCTTTAAGATAAATTAACAGATTTGCATATTTCTCTTCTTTAAAACGAAGTATTGCTTCATACTTTTTCTGTCTTATGACAAAAAAATAAGAAATTAAACCGCCCATGAATGCGGACGATATTGAAATTAATATGTTAAATATTGTCATATTATTCATGTGTTTTTATAGATACAATGTTAATTATCAATCTGTATTATCTTTGAGCCATTATCAGGATCCTCATTCCTCTGCTTTAATGTCAACTTACGATAGTGTTTACAAGAGAATTTTAAATAGTCATCAATATCATCAAGATCAATATTTCCTTTCATTAAATCAATTGGATGTATGGAAATAATTAAATGTTCGCAGATGTTAAGACTTTTAGATGCCTCAATATAACTCGTGATTATTTCTTTAATGGCCCCTTTCCGGGAAAGGTAGGAGTCTCTTCCATGTTGTGTGTTAATTAATGGGATGGTTAAAATAGTATCTCTACCTGACTCTAATGCGATATATTGCCATAACCCGTTTAGTGCTTGAATAAAATCATCGATTTCTGATTTTACTCGATTATTATCGTTTTTCTTAGAATTTACAACTAAATAGAACTTTTTATTATTTTGCTCAATCTCAATTGTTTTTCCCATATCGTGTTTAATCCCTATACTAACTTTAGCCGATATATCTATATTGATGTGTTCAATCTTTCCAGAAAAAAAGTTTTGAATGACTTGATTTTGTATACTATTTGCTTTACAAACATTTCCACCTAGGGACATATCAAATTCATCATTTACTGGAACAATTAATGCACCTTTATTTTTAAATGCATCACCTACCTTTACTTCAACGTAATTATCTTTATTTCTTAAATTATACTTAAACGAAGTTTTTGGTCTATTTTTTATTAGAGATAAAATACAAATAAGTATAAATACAATAAAAAACAAAAATACATTTTTAAAGAAACTATCTGATTTTCCATTTGTGCTATAACTAAACATTTCAACAAAAAGCCAGAATATACCTATCCAAGATACAATATCAAGTAATATATTTTTGACATTCCGTTGCCATCTTTTTAATCTTAAAGCGTATTTCATAAGCCTAATGCAGTATAAGTTTCCTGTTTATATCGGTATGGACCAGTGTTGCCTTCTCTTGTATATGTATTATGTAAAGATTCCCATTCATTCAATGCTTTTTCAAGAATTTTTTGATTAAAACTTATATGAACGGCTAATTGATTTTCAAGAATTGATGGGCAATATTCATCATCATAATATCTCTTACCATTAAGGTTAACCACAATAATTGGTAACTCTCGTCTTATTGCTTGTTCTATTTCCCAACGCACAAATTTTTGATGAAATTTTGTGCGTTCACCTACAAGAAGAATAAACACCTTAGTGTTTTGAAGCCTTGTTCTTAAACTGGCTTTAATAGTATCCTCTGTAGACCAAGACATTATAGTTGTAAGATCATGTGCATCATAAAAATTAAAATTCGTATTATCGTTTTGTTTCCAGGCTTGCATTAAACGATAGTAATGGATGTCATTATCTGCATCAAAAGCAACATAAGTTTTATTTGTATATGCCATATTTTTTTACAATTTAGTTATTAGAATAATGATTGTTATTTCTTTTACAATTATACAAATATAAATGGAAAGATGCAAAATGACAAAAGATTAGTTCTTGAAAATGGGCAGAATAATTTGAAAAGAAAATACTACGAAAAAGCAAATACTCACTATTGCTAGCAAATACGATTAGATTTAACCCGAACGTTAGAAATTGACAATATATTTCTCCAACAATAAAATTATAATTGAAACTCCATTAGCATAATCTTTGATGTTCAAAAAATGTGTGCCATTTGTCTCTTATTATTAACTTCACTAGATTTTCGTTTACATAGAGAAATATATACAAAAGCTTAACTTTCAAAGATAGAAGGTCGTTTTTGAAGAAAAATGTTGATTATATGTACATTACGGATTAATTGATTTGAAGAACTTGAACATACTCATTATTATCTTGAAATTCATCATTCCAGATGAATTTCAATTTTATCGCTCTCGGAGAACTATTGCTTAGGTGTAAGTATAAATCAGCCCCGTTTTGATATGGTTCTAATGCTTCAATTGGGAAAACATCATCATCATGAATAATAATGGCATCGCATCCGTCTAAATATTCTACTCTCACATTATAAGCAACAGATTTTCCTTTATTAAATATTTTTAGGACTCTGGCCCCACCACTACTGCTAATCACGTTGCCTCGAATATCGGCCCTCTTTCGTTCAATTTCTTCTGCTTGATTCTTCTGAATCTTGTACTGGTTAAGCTGTAGTTCTTGTTTTTTAAGCTTCCTATTGTGTACAAAGTATGTATAAGATGTACCTAAAAGAGCAAGTGCTGATAATACAACACTTAGATAATCATGCGAACTCTGGTTTTGCATATTACTTAAATTTTATGAATTTATTATCCTTAAAAGCGTTTTTAAAACTTTCGGTAATTTCTTTCTTTAGATCTTCAGCAATTCTTTCTTTTTCTTGATTGATATATTCCTGATTGAGCTCTATTAATTCATTTTGACCACCAAAATATTCTCTGTCACAGCATTTACATTTAACATACGATTTGTCTTCATTAAATTCAAATTCTATTCCGCCACAAGTTGCACATTGTAATTGTACGTTGATTTTTTGCTTACTTTCCATAATAATTTCAAGTTTTTTAACGGTATTCCAAATATAGCAATATTAATTATTTTTTAACAAATAAATTATCCATTTCACTAGCTACACAATAGGGTTTCATTACTTTTTATGTATTTTTGAAGCAACAATTTCAAAAATTATGAAAAAGCAAGTTGGTATCTGGATTAGGGTCTCAACCGAAGACCAAGCCAAAGGTGAAAGCCCCGAACATCATGAGTTACGAGCAAAAATGTATGCCGAAGTAAAAGGCTGGGAAGTTGTAGAAGTGTACCATTTAGAAGCTGTCAGCGGAAAAACTGTTTTACTCCATCCCGAAGCTAGAAAAATGTTAAAAGATGTTTCAGAAGGTAAAATTACCGGCCTTATCTTCTCCAAAATTGCCAGATTGGCAAGAAATACCAGAGAGCTACTTCAAATTGCAGATATTTTCCGAGAATATAATGCCGACTTGATTTCTTTACAAGAAAGTATAGATACTTCAACCCCAGCTGGTCGTTTCTTTTATACTCTCATTTCTGCCATGGCTCAATGGGAGCGAGAAGAAATTGCTTCACGAGTTTCAGCATCTATACCCATAAGAGCAAAGTTGGGCAAACCAATAGGTGGTCAAGCCCCATACGGATATGAATGGAAAGAAAGGAAATTAGTTATTAATCCCGATGAAGCAACCGTCCGAAACTTAATGTATGATTTATTCTTGGAACACAAAAGAAGAAAAACTGTCGCCAATATTTTAAATGAAAGGGGATACCGTACCCGAAACAAATCAAAGTTTTCAGGCACAACAGTATTGCGATTATTAGAAGACCCTATCGCCAAAGGTTTAAGACGAGCAAACTATACTAAAAGTATGGGGGATAAAAAGCATTGGAGATTAAAGAGTAAAGATGAATGGGTCTTCAATGAAGTTCCCGCTATGATTTCCGAAGAAAAATGGAATAGAATAAACTCCATTATCACCGAACAATCAAAAGGTAGAAAACAACCACTTAATAAAAAGACGCATTTGTTTACTGGCTTTGTTACTTGTTCATGTGGCAATAAGATGTACTTACTATCAAATAGTCCAAAATACACTTGTGAAAAATGCAAAAACAAAATTCATCAAGATGATTTAGAAGAAATATTTCATCAACAATTAACAGATTACATTATTTCCGAAGAAAATATCAAATTGTACGTAAACTCAAGCGAGAACTTAATCAAAGAAAGAGAAAATCAACTAAAGACTTTACAAAAAGAAGCTCAGAAAATACAAACAAAATTAGATGACCTAATAGAACTCCATTTACGAAAGGAAATCGCCACCGAAGGCTTTGGTAATCATTACAACCCGCCCTTTGAACAGTTACAGCAGATACAACATCAAATACCTCTAATTGAAGGTGAAATACTCGCTTTAAAACAAAATGAAGAAAGTAGTAAGTATCTATTTACTGAAGCTCAGAATTTATATAGCAAATGGGATAAACTAACAACAGACGAAAAGAGAAACATTATTGAATCCATTACTGAATCTATTGTAGTTGATAACGAAGACATAACTATCAATTTAAAATACTTAATGCCTCCATCTTCTTTAAACCCCACAGATGGGCAACGCAATCACAGGGGTTCATGGCAGCTACCAACATAAAACTGGCCGGATATTCTACAGTGCTTTTTGCTCTACTGATAGTGATTACCCTATCTTCAAGCGGCTGTCGTAATACCTCAAGAACATCACGTTTAAATTCCGGGAGCTCATCTAGAAATAATACGCCATTATGAGCCAATGAGATTTCCCCGGGCTGTGGGTTACTGCCCCCACCTACGAGTGCGATGTTAGAAATGGTATGGTGAGGCGATCGGAAGGGTCTGACGGATACCAATGCATCGTGCCGTTTCATCTTTCCGGCAACAGAGTGTATCTTGGTCGTCTCAAGCGCTTCATGTAGACTCAGTGGGGGAAGAATGGAAGGTAGACGCTTTGCCAACATCGACTTTCCGGAGCCGGGAGGACCTATTAAAATAATATTATGCCCTCCTGCTGCGGCTATCTCGAGTGCTCTTTTAATGTTTTCCTGCCCTTTTACCTCGCTAAAGTCGAACTCATATTCGTTAACCTTGTTGAAAAAGTCAGCTCTGGTATCAACCTTAGTCGGCTCAAGGACTAGCTTCTCATTAAAGAAGTCGATCACCTGTTTGATATTTGATACCCCATAGATTTCCAAATCACTCACTATGGCCGCTTCATGTGCATTCTGTTCGGGGAGGATGAAACCTTTAAACCCTTTCTTTCTGGCTTCTATCGCAATAGGTAGCGCTCCGCGAATAGGTTGAAGGCTCCCGTCGAGCGAAAGTTCACCCATGATAATATATTTTCCTACCTGTTCAAATTTTATCTGTTCGCTTGCTGCCAGAATGCCGATAGCGATGGTTAAATCATACGATGACCCCTCTTTCCGTAAATCGGCAGGAGCCATATTGATGGTGATCTTCTTCTGAGGAATTTTAAAACCATTATTTCGCAATGCGGCTTCTATTCGTTGATGGCTCTCTTTTACCGCATTGTCAGGTAACCCTACCAGATAAAAAGCGATACCAATGTCTATGTTTACTTCAATGGTGATAGTAATGGCATTAATTCCAACGATGGTGCTACCATATGTTTTTACTAACATGGTCGTTGCTATATATTTTTTGCAAGATAAGCATTTTCTTTATGCCTATCTTGCTACACTATCATATGTTGTTAAAAAATTTACCTGACGAATTAAATCAGTATGAAAAAGTACTTTTAACAGAAATGCATTGTCATCTATTTGTGCTTTAGATTACTAGCTTGTTCGTACAATGCTATATCTTCTTCTGTTTTTGGTGAAATCACAATATTATGTGCGGTAGGTTTGGTCTCTGCATTTACATAAATGAAAGTGATAAAACCACTGACAAAGGGCGTTTCTATTCCGTCTTTGGTCACTTGAATATGTGATACTAAACTACTTCTTCCTGTCCAAACTACTTTTGATACGAAATTCAAGATCTGACCGGAGCGTGCAGGCTTGGTAAAATACATTCCATGAATTTTGAGACAGACAATTCCTTCCGTATCTACTAATTTAGCTGCTGCAATAAAACCGGCCTCAACAAACCACTCAGCCGTTCTACCTGCAAACAAGGTCCCATGATGATTTAAATCTTCACTCTTTACTAGCCTTGTCGTGTAAACAGGTTTCGGCTCTATTATTCTCTTTTCCATTAATATATTGATTAATACTTAACTCGACAAAAGTAACAATATCGTACTTCAAATAGGGTGGATTCAGTATAAATCTTTACAATTATGATTAAAACTATCCTGATCGGAAGTATGATTATTCCTGATTTGTTATTAGAAGCATAAGATATTGATTATCAGATTTCTTATTTCTTAATATGCGTATGACAATTGGTTTCAATGAGATTATAATCAACAACATCCAATGGTGGATTTGGAATTATTGGTCCGGAATCGATCGATATAGAAAATCATGAATAGCAGACCTGACAATAGATAACAAAGACCGGTTTGTTCTTCTCTGATTCTTTGGCTGCGAAATTGAACAATCTAATCCATCGGAGGGTTTAAAATTAGAATACAAATTAATTCTAATGAGCGAAGTTGAAAGTCCTTGCACCGGGCGTTGTGGATTGACAAGTGAAGGAACCTGTCAAGGTTGTTTACGACAGGTTCGGGAGATCGTTTCATGGCCAAGGCTGACAGATGATCAGAAACGAGAAATACTTAAAGATTTGGAAATAAGAAGATCTAAAAAAAATGTTTAATAAGGATAAATAGAGGCTGCTGAATAACTGAAAATGCTTATCCAGTTTGCATTTGATAGCGATTTTATTTTAATAGTATTACTTGGAAATGGTTGTAAAATCGACATTCAATTTCTGTGTTGAGTTTTTCAGCAGGCCTTAAATAGAGGCGAAGAGATGCTAAACGTCTTATAAAATGAACCGAATATTCTTTTTAGAATGTTTCCGGATGAATCACTTAAACTGCTCATTGCACAAATAAACTGCCTAATTCATATTTGAAGTAGCATGGGTTGTCTGTATGGATGGGCTAATATTATACTTTCCGAACAAAATCAGATCGGTCTGATCAATAATATGGGTATGTTCAATACGCCACACCCTTATACGTTCTATGAAGGCTGCGTAGGTGTATGGCGTTATCCTGACGACACTTACAAGAGATGTGCCATGTGGAAGTCATATGAGAATTATAGCAAAGATGTATTTATCTCAATCTTCCGGCTTATAACCTGATTTTTCTAAAATAGTCTGACTGTCGGTCATCTTAAACAACTCGTCTAAGGTGATCGAACTATTTTTGTTCATGAATTCACGTACTATTTGCCATCCTGTCCATGCTCCGAATCGTGGAGCAGATTCTCTCCCGAATGAAGTCGTAAACGGACTATCCTGAATGAATTTTTTTGTCAGTTCCGGATTTGAAGAATAGAGCAGTCGGTTTTCAATAAAATATTTCCAAATGTTACTTGCGTTTTCGTTGCACCATTTCAATTGGTTAGTGGTATATCCTATCTTTACGCTGTCCGGCGTATCGGGAATTACGGCATCGAGAAAAATTAATAATTTTCCCTCATATATCATTCTGTCGAGCAAAGTGTTTCCGGGTTTTAGGTCGGAAAGAATATAACGTGCTACCTCTGTCATACAATCCGGAAGAATGCGCTCCTTCGTCATGTTTCTGATTTTATAGTTGGGCAGCTGCACCTTTCTATATTGCGGATAATCTTTTCCCAAGTAAAGATCTATGCTGATAGCCATATTATCGCCATCATACCTTATTGGAAACAGATAATCTAATCCTGAAACATAGGTATATATCTGTGGAGGTTTGAAACCTTTAAAAAAGAAAGCCGATCGTTTAAATGCATCGGTAAAGTCGTTTTCAAGAAAAGAAAGATCGGCATATTTTTTCTCAACATCAGTAGCAAGTTTCCGGATGGAAGTGTCTACTGCAAATCTTTGCAAATCATTGACGATAGAGGTATCATTCAGGTCTATTTTTAAAAAGAGAGGGTACCCGGGAGCTAATGCAACGAGTCCCTCTTTGAAATGGGCAGGGGCAACTGAGAAAAATGCCTTGTCATATCTTTTTATTTTGATGGGCTGAATGGTTACTTTAGACAAATCAACCCTGAACTTAGGCTGGTCTGTTTGATGACACCCCATGATAAATGCGGTAAGCGAAATAAGGAGAAGTCGTAAAAGTCTTTGACTATTCATGGATACTCTATTTATAGAATACTGTTTAAAAGCTGTTTCTGATATCATTAGCTAAAGCCTTTGTATATCAGGAGAAGGAAGTAATCGGCTTTCTGAACAGAAGTTGCAAAAATACTGTTAATCAATAAATGTTTTCGAATTTAATTTAATGTAACTATTCAGTCATTATAATGCATTGAATAACAATTAAATAAATTTGTACAAAAAGCACTAAGAAAAATAAAAATAAACACAAAACATTGTATTTTAATTTGTTAAAGTCTGCGCATACTTAGTGCCCCCTTAAGTCTTCTTAATTGTTACATGTGTTAATTATCTAAATATAAACATGTTTAATTGTTTTTAATAGACTGAATAGTTACAATTTAATAAAAGAGTAAAGGCTGTCCCGTCAAACGAAACAGCCTTTACTCTTTTATTAAATCCTGATTTAGAATAGTTTCCAGCCAAGCGTTACATTGACAGCATCCTTTTTCCAATCAAAGTCTTTTGCTTGTTGCGCCATCGGACTGTTAAAGTCGTATGAATAACGAACGTCAAGTGTAAACATTAAGACGTCTACTCCCAGACCGATTTGCCCTTTCCAGTTGGCATCCTTTATTGAGACCTCCCGCGTAGCAGTAATCGCTCCGTTGTAATCAACCTTCTTGTCCACCATGAATGAAGCAACCGGTCCTGCCATCAATCTTACATTAACTACTTTAAGGTTGACCAACCGTGTACCAAGCATCAAAGGAACATCAATAGACTTCATGTCTATTTTAGAAGCACCACCAACGGGAACATTTGAAAACTTTACGCCACTTGTACTATATAGCAATTCGGGTTGTAAATAGGTTTTCGATCCGATACGGGCAAAAACACCGAGTTGAAGCCCTGTCTTCATTTCATCATTGATGGTATTTAGGTTAGTTGTTACCTGTGAAAGGTTAACACCTATTTTGGGTCCAAAGCTGAATGCGGGTACTTGAGCATTAGCGGCTCCTGCAATACAGAGAACAACTAAAAAAAAGAGTAATTTTTTCATAAGTGAGAAATTGGTTTAAAAATGGTTTAATAACTCAATAGCTGATATTTTAATATTCCAACTTTAAATACACATCAGTAATGCCATTTTTCGAAATTCGTGTTTTAGTATGCCTAACCAGCTGTAGTTTTATCTTACAAATATAAACAAAGATCGTGCTAAATAGTTTAAAATCTCAAATTAGAGCAAAGTGTTTTGTAATTTTGTCCATTGCTACTATTATTGGATAAAAACTAAAAAGTTCGGCCTATTTTTTGCTAGTAAACATGAAAAATGAAAGTACTATGAAATCCGTAAAGGTATTGATCGTCTTAATGATCTTATTTTCAACCACTGTCAAAGCACAAGAGAATGAAAAGCCCTTTTATTTTTCTTTTAGGATGGGGCCGAATATTAGTTGGTTAAAGTCTAACTCTGATAATGTACATTCAGATGGAGCCATTGTCGGCTTTTCATGGGGTGCCCTCTGTGATGTTCCTGTTCGGGATAACCTCTATGGCATAACCGGATTTAATATCCACTTTGCAGGTGGTAAGACTAATTATACAGGCATTTATAATAATTCGACTGCTGATTTTCAAGAGACCTATAGAATCAAGTATCTTGAAATTCCTGCTATGATAAAGATCCGTACAAAAGAGGTGGAAAAGCTTTCCTTTTATGGACAGATGGGATTTGGAACAGCCTTTCGGTTGAATGCGAGAGTTGATCGAACCATCAGACCTTTATCTACATCACTGTCCTCTGGTGAAATAGTTTCTCAAAACATGAATAGCGATAATATTACTGCTTTCATTCGTGAGAGTCTTTTAGTGGGCGTTGGTGCTGAGTATACCATCCAGGAAAATTTAAAAATATTTGGCGGCTTAAACTTTAATAACGGATTTACCGATATTCTTAAAAAGAGTCCCTATAATAAAAGTGATCCGAAAATGATTTCGAATATTCTCGAATTCAATGTTGGAATCTATTTTTGATACTATTTCAATTGATCTGAAGTTATGAAGATTGCGCTTGTCCAGGTGAATTACCTGATAGGAGATTTTGAAGGTAATACCCGCAAAATTCTTGAAAACATTCAAAAAGCCAAAAGACAACATGCTGATTTGGTCGTCTTTGCCGAGCTCTCGGTTTGCGGATATCCTCCCAGGGATTTTCTTGAGTTTGATGATTTTATTCGCCGTTGTAACGATCAGATTCAGATTATTGCAGCTCAATGTACTGATATTGCTGCTATCGTTGGAGCCCCTTCTGTTAACACAAATGCAAAGGGAAAACCTTTATATAATTCAGCCTTTTTCCTGGCAAATGGAAAAATTGAGGCGGTGGTTCATAAAACATTATTGCCTACCTACGATATCTTTGATGAATATCGCTATTTCGAACCCAATAGATCTTTCTCGGTCATCCCTTTCAAAGGAAAAAATATCGCATTGACCATCTGCGAGGACTTATGGAATATTAGCGATAATCCCCTCTATATCCTTTCTCCGATGGATGAATTGGCTCCTTATCATCCGGATGTGATGATCAATATTGCAGCCTCTCCCTTCCATTCTGAGCAGCAACACGATCGGTTTGATATTATGGTTCGTAATACCGCAAAATATCAAATTCCTCTTGTTTATGTAAATCATGTCGGCGCCCAAACCGAATTGCTTTTTGATGGTGGCTCCATGGTCGTTGACAAGGATGGAACCATTCAATGCCAGACCAAATTTTTTGAAGAGGATTTCTGTATAACAGATATTGATCATTTCAAAACCGGAAAGGATTCTGCGAAAAATAACACATCCGATAAAATAGCGCTCATTCATGATGCCCTCGTGATGGGGATCCGTGATTATTTCAAGAAACTGAATTTCGGGAAGGCGATACTGGGACTATCGGGTGGCATTGATTCCGCAGTAACACTGGCGCTAGCTGCTGAAGCACTGGGTGCCGAAAATGTCAGAGCAATACTCCTCCCATCCCGCTATTCTTCTGATCATTCTATTAATGATGCCGTAGATCTGGCCAAAAATCTAAACTGTCCGTACGACCTGATTCCGATTGATGAAGCGTTTTCCGCTTTTGAGAAAACATTGAACCCCGTTTTTAAAGGAATCCCCTTTGGCCTGGCTGAAGAAAATATTCAGGCGCGTACAAGAGCCATTATACTGATGGGAATAGCTAATAAATTGGGGTATATCTTGTTGAACACTTCTAATAAGAGCGAGGCTGCTGTTGGTTACGGAACGCTTTATGGCGATATGTGTGGCGGTATTTCCGTCTTAGGCGATGTTTACAAGACAGATGTCTTTAAACTGGCACGTTATATTAATCGTGATCACGAAGTCATTCCCGTAAACAGTATCACGAAACCTCCTTCTGCCGAACTCAGACCCGATCAAAAAGATTCTGATTCATTACCCGAATATGATCTGCTCGATCAAATATTATATCTTTATATCGAAAAGCGTAAAGGCCCTTCAGAAATTATTACCGCCGGATTTGAACCGGCAATAGTAAATAGAGTATTGAAAATGGTGAACAGCAATGAATGGAAACGGCAACAAACGCCTCCCATTCTGCGTGTATCTTATAAGGCATTTGGCCCGGGACGAAGAGTGCCTATTGTTGCAAGATATTTATTATAAAAACTGCGATTGTTATGATGCAAAATTATTCGGCCGCTTCAGGTCGCTATGAAAAGATGCCTTATAGACGATGCGGAAAGAGCGGCATCCTTCTGCCTGCTATTTCATTAGGTCTATGGCATAACTTTGGAGATATTGATGTTTACAGCAATTCACGTCAGATGTTATTAACTGCTTTCGACAATGGCATCTGCTATATAGACCTTGCTAACAATTACGGTCCCCGTCCGGGATCGGCAGAAGAGACCTTTGGCCATATCTTCAGAGACGATCTCCGCAGTTATCGTGATGAGTTATTTGTGTCTACAAAGGCGTGTCATGAAATGTGGTCAGGCCCTTATGGCGAATGGGGATCGCGTAAACACATGCTGGCCAGTCTGGATCAGAGTCTAAAGCGAATGAATCTCGATTATGTGGACGTTTTCTATTCTCATCGGTATGACCCGAATACACCGATTGAAGAGACTGCCGGTGCACTTGTTCAGGCTGTAAAATCAGGGAAAGCGCTTTATGCAGCTATTTCAAAATATCCGGTTGAGGCTGCATCAAAGATGATAGATCTTTTACGTGAAGCCGGCGTGCCCTGTCTGATCGATCAGCTTCGTTATTCCATGCTGGTTCGTGATGCAGAGAAAGACCTCTTTGACCTTCATCGTAAAGAAGGCGTTGGGTGTGTTTCGTTTTCTCCTCTTGCTCAGGGTGTGCTTACTGAAAAGTATCTGAACGGTATTCCTGAAAACTCACGAGCTGCCAAGACAAGTGGATTTCTAAAGGTAAATCAGGTGCTGCCACTCATTGAGAAAGTGAAGCAGTTGCATAATATTGCCCTCGACAGAGGTCAGACGCTTGCCCAGATGGCGATAGCATGGCAGCTAACCGATGATAGAATTACCTCTGTTTTGATAGGTGCAAGTTCGCCTAGTCAGATTCTTGAAAACCTGAAGGCGTTGAATAATTTGCAGTTTACGCAGGAAGAGCTGGATAAAATCGATCGGATTGTGAATACACCTCCTTTCTGGGATTTCTCAGCGAAATAATTCTTATTTAATATAAAAAGGGCCTTGATTAAAATGAGGGTACTGAAGAAGCTTGAAAACACTGGGAAAACAGTAAATGTTTCAACAGCCTTGATTAAAGTGAGGACACTGAAAAAGTCCCTCGGATATAATTATTAAACGTAAAGCAGTAAAATGCAGGTTCAAGACCTTGTACTTTACTGCTTTTTTATATATCTTAGAGTATTAACGTTCGGGCCTTTTTTACATTAAATATATTTATAACGATGTCAAATTTAAGAATCAGTCTGAAAAGTTGAGGGTCCGTTATATTTATCTATCAGTAGCTAATTGAAACCAATTGTGATATATGTGAAACCAATTGATAATCAATATTTAATGCTGCTAATTACGGATCTGGGCAGATGGTCGGTGCTTAAGCATCCTTTTAATCATTTTTTGGTTCAAGTTTGTTCCAATCCGGTGTTTCGCAGCCCAATAGGTTCTTTACAAAGAAATCTCTTCTTCTGCGTTCTCCATATTTTCCTCCAGCCGTATGATTCAGCCCGGGCAATACCAGCAGATCGAACTCCTTGTTGGCCTTTATCAGTGCGTTGACCACCTGCATTGTAGTTGCCGGATCCACGTTGTCGTCCACCTCGCCGACCATCAACAAGAGCTTTCCTTTGAGTCTGAAGGCATTGTTTACATTGGAACACGAATCGTATTGCGGACCGATGGGATAACTCATCCAGGCTTCGTTCCACCATATTTTATCCATCCTGTTGTCGTGGCAGCCGCATGAAGAGACCGATACCTTGTAAAACTCGGGATGGAATAGTACGGCTCCCATTGCATTCTGTCCGCCGGCTGAAGTCCCATGAATACCTACTCTCGTGATGTCCATATACGGATATTGTTGTGCGGCAGCCTTCATCCACAAGATACGATCGGGGAAGCCTGCATCTTTTAAATTTTTCCAGCACACATCATGAAACGCTTTTGAACGCAGGGAGGTTCCCATGCCGTCAATCTGTACCACTATAAATCCGAGTTCGGCAAGTGGCGACATATATCCGTTATAGGCCATAAATGATTTGGGTACAAAAGCACTGTGCGGGCCGGCATAGATGTACTCTATGATAGGATATTTTTTGGATGGGTCGAAGTTTGAGGGGCGAATGATGATCCCCCATATATCGGTTTTGCCGTCTCTACCTTTTGCATTAAAGACCTCAGGCATCTTCCATCCGGTCTTTAAAAGCTCCGAAATATCAGCCTTTTCCAACTCCTTCACAACCTTTCCGTCAGTGGTTTGACGAAGTACATGAACCGGTGGAAGATCAACACGTGAATAACTGTCGACAAAGTACTTCCAATCCGAAGAGAAGGAAGCTGAATGATTTGCATCTTCAGGGGTTAGGTCGGTAAGGTTTGTGCCGTCGAAATTAATACGATAATAATGTACCAGATAAGGATCCTTGCCTGCATCTTTGCCTGCACCTTTGAAGACAATCTGTCGAGCCAGGGTGTCAACATTCACAACCTCCCTTACAACCCATTCGCCTTTGGTGATTTGATTTTCGATAGCACCGGTTTTGCCGTCAAAGAGATAGAGATGGTTCCATCCATCTCGTTCGGATGCCCAGATAATCTCTTTTCCATCCGAAACGTCAAACCTGTATTTCTTTCCGCTATAGTCGAAAAAGGTCTTGCATTGTTCATCTATTACAACTTTGGTTTCACCTGTTTCCGCATTTACCGAAACAACCTGATAGGCCTGATGACCTCGCTGGTTGAATTCAAAAGTAAACGCTTTACTGTCTCTTCTCCAACCCGTTAAATCTAATGAATACTGATTTTCGAAGGCAGCGGCGTTAACGGAAACTTGTTTCTTCTCCTCAATGTTAAAGAGTGCAGGTCTTCTGATAGGCAATGCGTCACCGGGTTTCAGATAATCTCTCGATTCCAGCTTGGGTTGCAATTGATCGACCGGTGAGGACCTGACAAAATAGATGGTATGTTTGGTATTGGCTCTCACCTTGCAGGTTGCCAGCTTTTTTGAGTCTGGCGACCACATAAGCCATGTTGAATAATAGTCGCCTTCCGATCCGTCAAAACTAAGCTGCGACTCTTTTTTCGTTTTCAAGTCCCTGATGTAGACGTTATAGTTTTTGATATAGGCCTCAAATGTTTTATCAGGCGCGATAAAAGGTTTTCCTTTCCGGTCATCTCCATCCTCGTCTCCCCAATACGAATCTTTTGGGGGCTTATTATCAACCCGCTCAACTTTCTTGAGTGAGTTATCCGTAAAGGTATATTTCCATTTTACAGTATCAATGATAAAGTCAACACTCTTCAGATCTTTCGAAAAGTTAACTTTCGTGATCGGAAGCTTGAAGGACGATTCTTTTTTACCGGTGACTTCCGAAATCTTTTTGGCTAACTTCTCTTGGTTGAAGGCTGGTGTCTTAGTCCCCTTCTCTGCATTAACCAGTAAGAATTCTTTTCCTTTCGCGGTGAAATTTATATACCAGAAGTTATGCGACTCCGGAATCCAGGCAGCCTGGATATTTGCTGAGTAGACACGTTCATTATTTTTAAATAACGAATCGGCTCTTTTATAATCTGTCAGGGTGGTTTGTGCATTTAATACGGTAGCTGATAACATCAGTCCCAGCAGGAAGCAAGATGTCCTGATAAAAACGTTTCTTTTCATTGCGGTAATATGTTGTACGATAAGTAGTGGGTTGTGGGGTTGAATTTCATTAAAAAGAGAACCTGCTTTACAGCAAGTACCCTCCTTTAAGCGGGAGAGGGTACAAAAAAGAACCTGAAGTTTCTTCCTTTAGAAAAGCGAAGCATTCAGGTTCTTTTAATAAAAGGATAGAGCCTAAGTTATGCCCCTAATTGTTTTAAAGCTTCTGCAACAACATGTGCAGGTGTGAATCCGAACTTCTCATCCAGTAGATTGGCAGGCGCCGAATATCCGAAATGATCAAGGCCTAAAATATTCCCATCCGTGCCTATCACACTTAACAGCGTTGATGGCAATCCTGCGGTTAATCCGAGTTTTGGAACTCCGGCAGGAAGAATGGCCAACCGTTCTGCTTGTGGACGATCTAAAAATAATCCGATTGAAGGAACGGATACAACTCTTGCATTTATCTTATGTTCTTGTTCCAGAACCTGAGCGGCAGCAACCAGTGTTGCTACTTCCGAACCATTGGCAATAAAGATAATATCCGGAGTTTTAGCAGTATCTTTTACAATATATCCGCCTTTTTCAGCCTGAAGCGCATCTTGATACCTGTTTCCTGTAGTAGCGGGAAGATCGGTAACATTCTGACGAGAAAGGATTAATGCGGTGGGTGTATGCTTGTTTTCCATTGCCAGCTTCCATGCTACATCTGTCTCTGCCGAATCGCCGGGACGTAAAACCAGTACACTTCTGTTTCCTGAATGGTTCTTTAACTGCTCCATCAAACGGATCTGAGCTTCATGTTCGACAGGCTGATGGGTTGGACCATCTTCACCCACGCGGAACGAATCGTGTGTCCAGACATATTTAACAGGCAATTCCATCAAGGCGGCAATACGTACGGCCGGTTTCATATAATCGCTGAAAACAAAGAAGGTAGCACATACGGGAATGATGCCCCCATGCAATGCCAAACCATTGGCGATAGCAGCCATTGTTAATTCGGAAACCCCTGCGTGCAGGAATGATCCGGAAAAGTCTTTATGTGTAAACGGCATCGTTTTTTTTAGGAAGTATTCTGTCATATCGCTATTGGCAAGATCGGCAGAGATCACGATCATATTTGGAACCTGTTGTGCAAATACAGCCAGTGCATTTCCTGAAGCTACACGTGTAGAACTGTTCTTCTTATGTTCGATTGCTGAAAAATCTACATTGTTAGTGGTGCCTGATAAGAACGATTCAAGCTTGGCAGCAAGATCAGGATGTTGTTTAGTCCAGTAGGCTTGTGCTTTTCTGTGCTTTTCAGCCTCAGCAATCTTGTTTTTTGTGGCCTTTTTGTAAACTTCTGCAACTTCAGGGAAAATAACGAAAGGATTTTCAATATCTCCACCCAAATTTTTAACGGTTTCGGGGAATGAAGCTCCGGCTTTGCTTAAAGGCTGTCCGTGTGTCGAAACTTTACATTCGAATGAGGTACCATCGGCGGCAACAGCGCCTTTTCCCATCGTGGTTTTCCCAATGATCAGGGTCGGCTTTTCTGTTTCGGCGTTGGCAGCTTTTAATGCCTCACGGATCTGTTCAACATCCTGTCCGTCAACAGTAATAACCTTCCAACCCCATGCCGTATATTTCATAGCTGTATCTTCAACCGTAACCGCATTGGTTTCTGTTGAAAGCTGAATATTATTCGAATCATAAAACATGATCAGGTTGTTCAAACCAAGATATCCGGCTAGTCGTCCGGCACCTTGTGAAATCTCTTCCTGAACACCACCGTCCGAAATGTAAGTATAGGTCTTGTGAGCAGTCCACTCTCCAAAACGATTGGCTAAAAAGCGTTCTGCTATGGCAGCTCCAACGGCCATTGTATGACCTTGACCTAATGGCCCTGAAGTGTTTTCAATACCTCTGCAAACATCAAGTTCAGGATGTCCCGGAGTCGGACTTCCCCATTGTCTGAATTGGGCAAGTTCTTCCATTGAATACTTACTAAACAGCGAAAGCGTAGCGTAAAGTAATGGGGACATGTGACCCGGATCAAGGAAGAAGCGGTCACGGAAAGGCCATTTCATATCATTAGGATCAAAGCGAAGGAACTCTGAAAAAAGCACATGCATGAAATCGGCTCCACCCATGGCACCACCGGGATGACCCGAATTTGCTTTTTCAACCATAGCAGCCGATAAAATACGGATATTATCTGCTGCTTTTAAATCAATGTTTTTTAACTGTGTCGTCATTATTGTTCAATGTTTATTATGATAATTTCTAATCTTTCGGTTCGGTTTGTTTTTGTAGTCACGCTAACATTCTGATAAAAAGGGCCGAAGCCATTTGTTTCATTGAATAATGCCGTTAATCGATTGATCTCAAATCACGTAAAATGAATCAATTAAAATGATTTCTCAATGATTATTCCTGTTTGTAAATTTACAAGAATAATTCCTGAAATAAATATTTAAACCTTTTATTTTACACTAATCATATCACTGAGAAGACTTTTGGATTAAATCTTGGCTATTACGCTCTAATTGTAATGAATTTAGTGGCGCCGATAAGTGACCACACGAACCTTCTTACTTGAATATTACACTCTAATTTGTAGTGTGTTGGGTGGTGCTTTTTGACCATAATACTCAATTGTAAAACTCACTCCGTAAAGCTTAATGAAAGTGACACTTCAAATAATGATTGGATTCCTTTTATGTAATCTAAAATATTCTTTCTTTTATATACTAAGATGTATGATGGATGGTGGATTGGCACATAAGTTACCCCATTAAATGAAAATATTTCATAATTAAAATCATCCTGTAGAGATACAATCTTTTCTGAGAATTTACCTAAAACAAAAGTCCCAACTTGTTTACCTAATAAAAAAACCAATGATGGCTTAAGTTCCTCTATCTCGTATTCTAAATTAGGATAACATTTCTCCATTTCATGTTTGTTGGGATATCTAATCTTTTCATTTTGCAATGGTAGACATTTAACTATGTTGGTTTTATAAAACGATATCTTGTTAAGAAAAGGTATTTCTATTTCCTTAATTAATGCGCCAGTTCTTGTAATCGGTGATAAAGGTATTTGTTCTTCGTTTCCTGAAATTTGAACAGCTGAAAGCCCAACCCAAAAAACACTTGAGGTCTTTTGTTCATCATAAACTGGAAGTTGATTAAGGTATAATCCACAAGCCTTACACTTTTTCCTTTTGAATAAGCTTGTTAAGTTTGGTTGTTCGTTTGGAATATATATTTGGTTCATTTAGCTCAGTTGTTTTGCAAATATACTCGTGAATAGTTTGCAAACAAACATCTGAGAAGTTACCGGATTGAAAATTAAATTGACTTCTTCCAATAAGATTTGTAAGTACAAGATTTGGTGTTACTCTGCTAGACTCAAAATCTAATTTATTTTTTATATCGTTATAAATTTCAGAACCATGATAAGGGCGGAACTGAAAAACACTTGTGCGAAAAGTCGTATGGTATTTTTGTGAAAGCACCTTTAAATCATAAGCTAAATTGTAGGTGCTTTTAATATCCTCAAGTGTCTCATCAGGAAATCCATAGATAAAATAACCTTTTACCCCGATACCAGCTTTGAAAATGTTTGTTAAATTCCTTATAATTAAATTTCTATCAGATGTTTTTTTTATTTTTCTTAGTATTTTCGGAGATCCGGATTCAATGCCTATAAAAAGTTCAGTACAACCACTTTCTCTCAACGATTTCATATCGTTATGATCAACATGATTGAATGTCTTCACATGTGCCATTGATCGCCATTGAAATTCGAAATTCGAAAAAACTAACACAGCTTTAGTTATACTTGCTTTTGACTTTAAGAAAAGATCATCGAGAATTCGAATAGATTCAATATTAGGATATTCTAAACTTATTTGCTCCAATTCCTTGATTATTGAATACACTGATCTCTCCCTTACTGGATAGTCTAAATTCATAGTTCTGGAAGCGGCACAAAATGTACAATTATTTATGCAACCACGACTAGTTACAATATTTGCTTCAAGTAACCCATAATGATTCATTATTGGTTCATTTTTGAAGAAAAACCTGTTTAACCGCATTTCTGAGATATTTGAAAGAAAGTAACTGGAGTTGTGATTAATGTTAAAAACCCTCCGATTTTGAATCGCAATAAATGGACTTTCGATCAACTTACCTTTGACTATATCATGTGTTATCAATTCACCATCACCAATTACTAGATCAATCTGGTTTTGAGTCTTCCAGTTAATAATTGAAGGGTATAGTTCTTTTGTTGCAAGGCCCCCAATTATAATGTGAGTCGAGAATTCTAAAGACTCAATCAATTCCCTTACTATTTCATAATTAGTTGTGAAAATATTTATTCCAATAAAATCTGGTTTTGAATGAATGAAAATTTGTTTCAACTCATTAAATGGAATTTTCAAATAAAGTGCATCAAGTAATTCGACTTCGATATCATTATTCTGAAGATATGTTGCTATCAGTCCTAATCCTATCGGAGGTAGGGAGTCTTCAGGGGCAATGCCATTGCTTTCACGAAATAATGGAGAATTAACAAGAATAACCATGATGAAATCTCTTTAGAATAATTGAAATTCTTAACTTCTAAATAGTTCGATAAATTCAGTACTTTCTTTCGAACTTATTGGTTTTGCTAATGACCATATTAAATTCCAAATATTACTGTATAAGGCTCCATTAGAATTACCTGTATCTGTCTTGATTGTCTCGTAACAATTAGATTTGATTTTTTTATATATTAATAGTTTATCTGCACCGTCTATTTTTATCATTCTCCCCCTAATCCGAAGGTCTGCTTCATCTGGATTATAAAATCGTAATTGAACGGCACGTAATTCATGCAAAATCTTGCCATATCTAATCATTGTTATTGTATCCTGAGGAACTTCACATAGAATAGATATCCTGAAAAAATTTTGCTGTTTCAATACTAAATATTGCTTATTACCATCTATTTCAGTCGGAGAATTTCCAAGAAAGCTTAAATCACCTCCAAATAATTTTATTTCTGTTTTATCTGCTGATTTAGTAAATTCATTAATTGGTATATCTAGTTCTAAAGTTGAAAAAATAGACTTATTGTCAAGAAATCGTATAGTGAAGATTAATAGAAATATACCGATTATAAAGACCAAAAAGACAAATATATAAAATCTAAAATTAAAAGTATTTAAAGACTTATAGTTAAAAACAATTTCCATTATTGGCAATAAAATAGAAATTCCAGACAAAATATAATAACCGAATTTCCAGTTGGATTTCTGGTATTCCATAATCAGCTTATTCCCAATTGCACCCAATAATGCTCCGAAAGAAATTGCAAATAATGTAACATTTACTTCTTGTAACATAATAACTTGAATTAAAAAAATTAAACATCCTGTGAATATAGATTTGTAAATTTACTATAAAGATCATTAAATTCCTTGAGTGGTAGTCTTTTATTAATTCCAGGATACATTTTAAGTTTTTCTAAAGCAATTTTCCCATCAATAATATTACAATCATACATCCATTCAATCACCCATAACATACCTCTTACTTCGAGAGATTTCCTTTTAGCTTCATTTCGTAGACGTTTATCTGCAGTAAGTAAAACTCCATTTCTTCTTGTCGCCAATTCTAAAACTGAACAATCTGTAAAACTTAAGCCATCATTTTCGATAAATAACCTTTGAATTGATTCAATGGTACCTAATGAATCAACTTTTAGATTACCCTTTTTTATATGCTTGTTTATTTCAATCAATTGGCTTTCAATAACGATCTCTTTAAGTACTTGTGGTGTAGTAAAGACTTCACATTCCAAAAGAAAAAATTCGTCTATTAGATTAAGGTCCAATAAATCGAATAAGATGCAGGCATCTTCTATAAATATTTTGCTTAGCTTAGGCATTAGCTATTCCTTTTCTAATGTCATATATATTTGTATTTAGAAGAGACGCTGCTTTACTAATACTAATATATTCCTCCGCAAGAGCTCGATTTATCAGTTGGTTAAATAGTTTTTGCTTCTCTTGTCCGATATATTTTCCAGGCTCTTCTTTTTGGCCATAGGTTTTACTCATATAAATAACCCACCTCTGATAATAATTGGGAGTTATTATATTTAAAAGGCTTAATCGATGCAGTATAGCTCTGATTGAAATGCCATAATATTCTTTTATTACAATCAATTCACTAATTGCAAGGTAGTTTCTGTGACTATTGCCAATCATTTCTAATAGCATTTTCTTTGGAATTAGAAAGCAACTTGAAAAATAATGACAGAGTTTTTCAATTACTTTTTTATCAGTTTTAACCTGATCTCCGAATTTAAGTAATAAATGTGCTAATTCATGAATTATAGTAAATCTTAACCTTTCAGTAGATTTATTAGAAGTATTAATTGCCACAACCGGAATGCCGGTTTCAGTAATAACGGCAAGTCCATCAAATTGATGAACATTGTCAATTAAAAAGACTTTAATTCCTTTTAATTCCAGCATTTCTGTGATATTAGGTATTGGTATATATCCTAACTCCCAAATTTCCCTTAATTTATTAGCTGCATTTTCTACATCTTCATAAGTATTAATTAATAGATCGCGAAGAGGATTCTCGAAACTTATACTTAAATTTAAGATAGCTTCAATTTCGTTAAATCTTTCAATGTAATAGCGAACTTTTTCAATTATGGAATCCTCATCTTTTTTCAGTAAGCTAGTATTTTTTCGAAATGAAATGAGGCCTAATTCAAGTTTGTCTTTTTTGAGAAAAAAGTCAGGTTTTAATTTTAAGGTTTCTGATAAAACATTTAAAACCTCAATAGAGGGGTGCATTAATCCTTGCTCGTACTTATTTAAGGCTTGTTTTGAAACGATATTATTTAAATTATCAGAAAGATCTTGTAAAGACATGCCTGCCATTTTCCTTGCTAATTTAAGACGAGTCCCGAAAAAATTTAAATCTGATGCATTCATATTATTAAGATTGGTTGACAAATGTATAATATAAAATAAATCCGTCAACCTGTTTTTTAAATATTTTTCTCTCTTTTAAAAAGGTCAAAATAATTAGGCACCTTTTCTTATTGATTATATTAATTGTATATTATTTCTCATTCTTTAGACCATTAAATAAGATTTCTTATTTTATTTTCGTTTATGCTTTATTATTTATTATAGCATTTTTGGTTTTGGATAGGAATTGATTAATTTCTAATCGATCCCTTTCTAAAACAGGAAATGGAATCCCCATATACAAATGATTTTCAGGACTTAATTCAAAACATAGCTTATACTTTTTACCACTATGGCAAAAACATGGTTCGTTTCTTCTTAAATGAGAAGAACAACATATTAATTTTAATTTCTGTAAAACCTCTTCAGAAGATTTCACATCGAAGATTTCCATATAACCTTCTAAGATTCCTTTAGTGCCATGTGAAAACTCTCCTTTTGCATAATTTTCATCGTGGAGTTTAATGACGTGATTAGCAAGAAAGTCATGAACAAAAGTATCCAACCACATTGTTATAGAAATCGGACAACCAAGTTCCTTAAACATAATGGCATTTGTAGACAAACAACAAATACCATTGGTGTTATGCCAATCTTCATGACTTGGAATCTTCCCTGTAGTTTCTATTAAAATGGGTAACTCGTATGGAAAATTTTGTGGAATTAGTATTTTAATTCCGTAAGTATCCCAACAATAGCCCTCAGAATCAATTACATCAAAATACCCGCATATTGTCCAAACATTCCCTATGTATTGAGGTGGGAGAAGTTTTTTATATTTGCCGGATATTTCTATGTATTCACGTTTTATTAATTCTTCGGAAACCATGGTTTGTGAGTTACTGTAGTTTTAAGAGCATCTAAATTGGGGATATCTCTTCCATTAGATTGATTATTATTATCAATATGACATAAAAAGCGATTACCAAAATGTTTTCCCCATTCTTTACACGCTTCATTTTCATTTGCAGAGTTTATAGCAATATTTGCTGAATTAATCATAGCATTTAGAGAATTCCAAAAATATTGCTTTTCCTCACCACTTGTTGAAGCGAACAAATCTTCACCGATTGGTGAAGTTGGTCTCGGACATTTGAAACAATTACTGTTAAGGTAGTTTCTAACATTTACAAGTGTATCACGAAAAGCGATATCATCTCGTTCATTTACTGAAAAATTATTTGCGACAAGAATTGTCATGATTATTCCACATGGCATTTCTGCCTTTTTTAAATCTGCCCATGCTTTCATATAACGAACAAGTCGTCGCAACTGACAATCTTTTTTGCGAATATCAGTCAACCATTTCTCATAAGGCTCCGCATATTGTAATGATTCATATATGAAGGCTTTTTGAAATCCCGAGTTTGTTTTTTCTTCGAACCAGGCGATGAACTCAACAGGGTTGCTTAATAACCATCCTTTTTGGGTCTCAGCTAAATCAGGTGAATCAATTCTAAAAGCATAATAAATTGGGATATCAATGTGAAAACCTAATTTATACTGAACACGCACACAAGTATGTTTATCTTTTACCTTCTCATAATTATTATCTTTATCAATTGAATAGATTACCCAATCATGAAAAGTTTGTGGTGCAGGTCTTTCCTGCTTCGATTGGCTACCCTGAAAATATACACCATCGTCTAAATCAAAATCTTCATTTAAAGGTTTAATAATCGTATCCATTACAAAAGAACCTTGACTTTGAAAATATAGTTCAAGTTGCCTACGTTCATTTGCAGGAATAAGTTTAAAATTTTCAGATATTCTTTTTCTCAAAGAATTTCTAAAACCGATTAGAATTTCACGTTTTTTGTCGGTTAATTTAATTGCACTATTATAGTGCACAAAATGATTGTGACAGTTTGCCATTTTTTTAAATTTTATATGTTTTATATGTTTGAAAATATTTTGCTATTTCAGTATCCTTACTTGCTAGTGTTCCTCTATCATTTCCTTTTCCTTTAATTAAATTTAAAGCATCAGTTGTTGCTACGTCGAGCTGCACTAAGTGTTGTTGTTCTGCAGAAATTTTTTCAGAAGGAATCCTGGTATATTCTATTGGCATTCCGGTAAGCTGATGAAGTTTAGAAAGAAAATAATGTGTGAAATTACTCTGCCCAATCATTGAAGTTTCGAACAAATCATTTCGCCAGTGAATAAAAGACCTTTTACGCCGTAATCCAGTTGGTTTTCCAGCTGTATTGTTTAAACTACTAACAGATAAAATCTGTATGCCATCATAATCTTTACCATCACCAACAAAGTAGGTCAGTGCTTCAATTAATCCTATTAAAAAAGATGGATTATTTGCCCACACACCACCATCAATAAATTGTTTGTAGTCATAAAAATCTATCTCTGCTAAAGGCAAATAAGTAGGAGCCGCAGAGGTTGCTATCGCGACATCTTTATATTTCGCATTATTATCCCTAGATAAACCACCTTCTCTATGATCATACTTGAAGATCCAAGGGCGTGCATCAGTAAATGAGTATGAAGGGATACAAAGTAGATTATTACTTTCAGCTAAAATTTTCTCCGCAAAAAATTCATTTAATACTTTTTTGAATGGCTCATCACTATACTTCCCTTTCAATAATGTCTGTCGTAGAAGGCCTATAAGTTTGTTCTGTTTTGGAAAAATTTCTTTACCGTGATCAGAGTAAATTTTTGAAATTTCAGATGCAGGTATCTTCAATGATAACCCTAATGCTATTAATCCACCTGTAGAGGTTCCACAAAACATATCAAAATAGTCAGAACAGTATCCGCCATATTTTTTTTCCAGATGTTCTAAAATAGTGGAGCTATAAAGTCCTTTTATCCCTCCACCATCAATTGATAATATTTTAAAATTCATAGTAATAGATGTTTATTGTAATTGTAAATTTCATCATTTAGTGTGTTATAAAAATTTTATTTATTTTATATTTCATCATTCTGTTAGTTAATTTAATGTTTGTGTATCCATATTTATATATTATTATACTATAAATTCATCTTTTTTTGCCATTGATGGCGATTTTTTTCAGATATTAGCATAATATATAAAGAAGTCATCATGAAACTAGCTGAAGAAATGCAGTCTGTTGACATGGCTGAAATCATAGACAGTATGAATGCTTATGCTTTTAGCCGTTTGAAATCTATTGGTGTAAAGAATCTTAATGGCAAGGAACCTATTGATTTTGTTGAAGATGTTATTTTAAAAGCAATGGAAGGGAAAAGGGATAGGGAAAAAGCTCAATGTCCTTTAAAGGAATTTTTGTTTGGTTGTCTTAGAAGTGAAATTTCTAATTTTATTACAACTAATAAAAACAGATTTAATGATACTATTCCTGAAAACCTTAAAGCTGATGATTCGTTAACCAATATTGAAGAAAAAGGAAAACAAATTTTTGATTTGCTCTGTAGTGCAGGAGCTGATGAAGACGAACAAACTATTTTCTTATATTGGATGGATGGCATTCTTAAACCAAAGGAAATTGCGAAAGATTTAGGTGTTGAAGCGAAAGATATTTATAACATTATTAAAAGGCTTGAAAGAAGATTAATCAAAATTAAACCGCAAGCAATAAGTATCATATGAGCAATGAGATAAAAAATAAAATAGAAGATGCATTGTACAACTTCTATTTGGAAGCGGATAAAGAAACCATTAATGATACACTGAAAGAAGACATTCAGGATGTCGAAGCATATGGTAAGAAGAAAAAACAAATTATTTTCATGGCAAAAGCTGTTGCAAATAAAAAACATAATGAATATTTATTGCAATTAGCTAGTCAATATCAGGATGCCATTTTGAAAAATATTGAAAAACCTATAGCCTTCTTAAAACAATTAATTCAAACTAATGAATCGTTTTCTTTATACAGAAACCTTGATAAACTTTCCCAGGATGATATAATTGAAATTATAAAAGATAAAAACCTAATGGATCTTTTAGAAAATTTAGAAGAAAATGAAAAGGAAAAGTAATGCTCAACTTTCAGCACAACAACTTCTTATAGATAATGGTATTGATGAAATCACTGATATTTCAATGGACTTGTTTGTCCCGGGAGTTGGAGCTATTCTGATTGAAGATGTTCTGAAAAATTGTGATGGAAAAATAATATTTGGGAAAGGGAAATCTGTTATCAAACTAAATTCTCAGATTCAATTTCCAGGGAGAAAGCGATTTGTCGCTGCACATGAAATTGGACATCTTATTATGCACAAAGGTTTACAATTACCAGATGACGTCTTTTCAACCTTAAACATCATTTCCGGTATGGAAAAGGCTTTTAAAAGTGGCATACAAGAATTGGAGGCAAATGAATTTGCCAGTGAGCTTTTGATGCCTGAAAAAATATTTCTAAAAGAAGCTTATGGAAAAAAGTTCTCCCCTCTTCTAATAAAGCAACTTGCCGAAAGATTTAAAACAAGTCTTACCGCAACTGTTTTCAGATATTTACAACTTGACCTTCATCCTATTTGCCTTGTATTTATTGAGAATGGAAAAGTAAAATATTGGGAAAAATCTAACGATCTAAATGTTTGGATTGGAGATTATACTCGTTTAGCGCCTCCTGCAGACTCTGTTGCCATGGAATATATTCAAAATGATTATGAGTTTATTTATAAATTTGAAGATAAAGCTCAAATTATTGATAAATCAACTTGGTTTACTTTGCGTGAATATAACGATGAAGATACTGATTTCTTTGAATACTGTATACCGACAAAAAGCCATAAGTCTGTACTAAGTATTATATGGGAAAATTAAGCTACATTACATAGCATGAGATAAAAAGCATCAATCAAGGGATAAGATATTTTAGAATACTAAAACATAAAGGGTAAGTCCAGAAAAAGATACAATCAAATATTACTAATTATTCAAGATGTATGCTAGAGTTTTAAAATGTAAGGCAAAAGGAGAAAATAATTAATTTTAATAGTCAATATCTAATAATAAAAGATGGTTTTAAGGTGCCGATTGCGATCCCGCATTCAAGACCAACAATGGCTTTATGGCACCAACCGTAATTCCGCATTCAAGACTGTTGAATGCTTTTGTCATTCGTTTTCTTCTATAAATCTTCTGGCTTAAGAACATCCCGGTTTTCATTTGGTGCGTGTATGAATGAAATTATTATGGATGTCTGGATAGATATTAAAGCCGGTTTCCAAAACCACGATATCATATATCAAAAGCCAGAATAAGATGATCCAATGACGCTTATAATATTTAAAAATCACCTTTTTGTTTTCTTATTCTGATACTAAACTACTCCTAATGTCTGGTAGAAGTAGTTTAGAGCTGCTTTAGAATTACATTAGGCTTAGATTAGGCTTACCCTTTCATCATTGGTTGATTTTTAGTGAAATATCCATTAGAAACACTCCAAAATAGCCATACTCCCATGTCCTTTCACGATTAAGGCGGTGTAGTGTTGTATGACTGAAGCAAACTCAACGCCCATGGCAGCAATGATAAGGGTCTTCTCTTTTGGTTGATGTCCATCTTCAAAAGAGGCTGTTAATTGAAAATCGATGTTTTCACTGCTCATATTCATCCAGTCGCTAACCGTTGTTACCGCACTTAAGTATCCTTCGGAATATATGGGAAGATAACACCTGTATCTTTCACTCCAAACAATGTCGGGGACTTCGCATATAGAAAGATATATCCGAAAATGAGAGATATGTTCGGGCCACGAAAATTTACCGGACGGGGTGAAATGCTTTAGCTCAAGAGTTACCGTCCTTCGATCGTCTGTTATTGACAGGGTTGGATTTTCGAAAAATACTTCTTTAAACGGATGGGCATTGTTCATACTAAAACCTTTCAGCAGATAGTTGAATTTTGACGACTCTATTTTTCTAGTTCCATATCCATCATTCTGGCTCATCTTCTGTATCCGTTTGGCAATACCGATCAGCTTGCCATTGTTCCGTCCGTTCTTTAAATCGCTAAGATCTCCTGTTCCGTTACGGATTATTCTTGCCCAGATGCCACAGGCAATCCACTCTTTATTCATGGCCTTTGTCCGCCATAACTTCGGGTTATTTTTAATGATATTTTTATTAATTCCCCCTTTGGTTGAGAGAATTTGCTTTTTTAGATCCTTGTCGTAATACGACCGGATATCGCCCAGTCTGCCTGTAAATTGGATGGGCCCTTTTATAGATGCCATTGTAATTCGTTTTAGTGGTCGCTGTTGACTTTTGCCTTTTGAGGGCTCGCTTTTGGCGACCGGTTTTGTACTTCTTTAATTGAACTGATTGTTGATCAACAGTGCAAAATTACAATTACCGGATAGGAAGAATCAATGATTCCACTTGCGTCAAATAGCGTCAAACTGCGTCATATGACGTCATCTCTTTCTCTTTAGCGGGAAAGAAGAAAATAAACTGTATTTTTATCAGCTGTTAAGCTAAGATGGAATGAAACATGGATTGATAGATTTTAGGTCAAATCTTGAGATAGATTCATGGGAAAGCTTTCCATACACACTGTTTGATCTTTCATTATCTCATCTGTTCATCTCCCTGAAAACGTTTCTATGACTCTTCTAAGTGCCGAAAAGGCTCCAGCTTTTTGCCAAGCCTATGCCGCACTTTTGCCGTATGCTTTATTGGATGAAGATACGGCGAATGTTCGGCGTAGGTTCGGCATTGATACGGCAACAGGGTCTATTATGGTGAGTTAGTACCCTCAGGTTGGGGACAGTAATGGAAGCTATTCGTTATAATTCGATCATATATTTGTCAACCAGAAAAATGCTTGTTATATTTACATGATTCTTAATTTTAGCATATTGCTTTTACTACATTCATATTATTCCTTTTGAAATTTAAAATAAGTAAAGTGCTAATAATAATACGATTATTGAAATGAGATTATTATAATAAAAATACTAAAGGGCTGAGCCGATCCCATTTGCAAAATGCTTACACTGATGAACATCAGTGTAAGCGAATTCAAGCAGCCCTTATTTTAAAAATTATTGACTGATTAAATGATTAAAGAAATGACACCGAGAAACTGTTTGAAAATTAAATTTTGAAATTTATATAGCTAAAGAGTCTTATATTTTTCAATAAAGGATGTTTTTTGAAGATATGAAATGAAACAAGATTTAAAAAAATCAGTCTCTATGAACCCTAAAATAATAAATTTAAACAGTCTAAATGATTAAAAAATGACACTGAGAGACTGCTCAAAATTTAAATTTTGAGTCCACTCCGAGAACCCTTTTGTATAGTTTTTTTACTAAATAATATTACTGAATAACAATATGTTATAAAATGATAATTTAGTAAAACTGACTTTTCGAAGTGGGCTCAATTTTGGAATTTATATGCTCAAAAATCTTATGTTTTTCAATAAAGGATGTTTTTTGAAGATATGAAATGAAACAAGATTTGAGAAAATCAGTCTCTATAAGCCCTAAAATAATAAATTTAAACAATCTCTTACAATTTTTTAAAACAGAACCACTAAATTTAAATACAGTTGAATCATGAAAAAATCACTTAGTCTTCTGGCATTTTGTTTTTTCTTGTCAGCTTTTGCGTTGGCACAAACGGGAAAAGTATTTGATAATTTTTCCATGAAAAGCAAGATCCTTAAAATGGATAGAAAGTATGCTGTCTATCTTCCTCCCGATTATGCTACCTCTAACCGGAGCTATCCGATCCTCTATTTATTACATGGCTCGGGCGATGACCAAACGGGATGGGTTCAGTTTGGCGAGGTACAACAGATAGCTGATAACGCCATCAAAAACGGTTCTGCAACGGCCATGATTATTGTTATGCCGGATGCCAATACCGGTCAAAAGGGTTATTTTAATGATCTGAAAGGGGAGTGGAATTATGAAGATTTCTTCTTTCAGGAGTTCGTGCCTTTTATAGAGAAAGAATATCGTGTCAAAAGCGATAAAAGATTTCGTGCTATCTCCGGCTTATCGATGGGAGGAGGCGGAACTTTTGTTTACGCCCTGCACCATCCTGAAATGTTTTCATCTGCTTGTCCGCTAAGTGCAAGTTGTGGTCCGGTAACGCTTGATGATGCAAAGAAATATTTAACCAGAATGGGAAATCAAAGTCCGACTGATGATGAAGTGGCTGCATATTATAATAAAAGCAGCGTAGTGGCGCTTATGAATAATATGCCTGAGGATCAGAAGAAGGCTGTAAGATGGTATATCGATTGTGGTGATGATGACTTTTTGTATGAAGGAAACTCACTGGTTCATATTGCGATGCGCAAGAAAGATATTCCTCATGAGTACAGAACCCGTGATGGTGGACATACATGGACATACTGGCGCAGTGCATTACCCAGTGTCTTAGAATTTGTATCCATGAGTTTTCATCAATTCTGATGTGATGCGATGAACCTGGTGATTAATAATTTGAAATTAAATAGACAAAGGGCAGGTTATGGCTTAATTATATCATTTTAAGCCATAACCTGATTATACGATACAGTAATTTAAAAGCATCACGCCGGTCAGACCCACGACAGAAACAATGGTTTCCATCAGCGACCATGATCTGAATGTGTCTTTGAGCGAGATGTTAAAATATTCTTTGAACATCCAGAAACCGGAATCATTCACGTGTGAAAACATTACACTGCCTGATCCAATGGCTAAAACCATCAGGCTGATATCGACATTGAAACTGCTCATCATAGGGGCGATAAGTCCTGCAGTAGTTAATCCGGCCACGGTGGCTGAACCCAGACAGACTCTGATAGCTGCACAAATGAGCCAGGCTAGAATGAGCGGGTGGATATGAAGGTTTTGAAATAATGCTACGATCTGGGTACTGGCGCCACTGTCGACGAGTACTTGCTTCAAGGCTCCGGAACTTCCGATAATTAAGATGATGATGGAGATGTCTTTGATGGCGCCCTCGTAAATATGCATAATTTCCTTCATGCTTTTTTGCATCCTGATCCCAATTGTGAAAGTAGCTACCAGCAATGCAATGATCATCAGGATAGCCGGTTCACTTAAAAATCTACAAATACTTGCTGCTTTGGAATCCTTGGGAAGTACAAATACCAATATCGTAGTTGCCGTTAATAAAAAAACAGGTAAAAGGGCTGAGAAAAAGCTGTTGAAAGTACCCGGCAAAGTTTTTGGTAGTTCTTTACTGCGGAACATTGTTACTTCACCGATGGGCTTGATATTCTTAAGTGTTCGGGAGAATAGGGGACCTGCAATTATAATTGCAGGAATAGCTATCATAAGTCCGAAAAATAATGTTTTTCCCATGCTTGCATTGAACATGGTTACTAAGGTTGCCGGTGACGGATGTGGAGGTAAGAAACAATGCGCTACCGAAAGCGATGCCAACATAGGCATTCCGATATATACCGCCGGTAATTTATATTTATAAACCAATGCAAAAATGATAGGTATCACAAGGACAAATCCTACATTATAAAAGAGGGGGATTCCAATAACAAGTCCGGTACTCATTAATCCCCATTGAAGGTATTTCTCGCCAAACACTTTCATGATGGTGTCTGAAATTACTTGTGCGGCGCCACTTTCGACCACGAGCTTGCCGATCATTGCACCCGCACAAAGGATAATCAGGATGGAGCCCAACATATCGCCAATACCCCTTTGAACAGATTTGGCAATGCCCTCAAGTGGAATACCCAATGCGAATCCTGCAACTATTGATGCCAGTATGAGCGCAATAAAAGGATTAACTTTTAATACGGTGATTAGCAATATCAATAATGTCACTACCGCTAATAAAGTGAAGATTAAAAACATCGGTTTTATATTATGTGAATATCCACATGATTATATATGTTTTCCGGGCATCCGGATTCTGGAAAAACCAGTTCGTCTTTATTACAGGATTTCTTAAACGTTGGTTTACCGCTCTTTTCATATGGAAAGTGATGAATGTAATTTAATCAGCTCCTTGACGATTTATCTGCAAATATAATTTTTTTCACTCTTCAATTACAAAGCTTGCATTGTAGCTTATCGGTTATGTTGACGAATTTTTCATTTTTAAGGTGGGTTTGGAGCAAAAAAAAGCATTCGCTTTTTGAGATAAGATATTCTTGCTTGATAGCATGTAGAGAACCTTATCTGTTAAAACGAATGCTCTTTTTGTAAAAGATGACTTATTTTGCTGAGAACTTATAAATAGTAGTCTGAGCGTATTTGTCGCCTTTTTTCAATTCGCATGTTGGGAATGCAGGGTGATTTGGGGAATCAGGGAACTTTTGAGCTTCAAAACATAAACCGTTTCTGAATTTGTAAGGTTTGCCCGATTTTCCTATCTGATCTCCTGTTAGGAAGTTACCTGTATAGAATTGAACTCCCGGCTCAGTAGTATAGAATTCAACCATACGACCTGATTTAGGTTCATAAGCTGAAGCTGCCAATACTGAAACAGCGTTTTTAGTGTTTAATACAAAGTTATGATCATAACCATTGCCAAGTATCAATTGATCATATTTTTCACCGATACGTTTTCCAACAACTGTAGCGGTTAAGAAATCAAATGGGGTTCCTTTGACAGGTCTGAGTTCGCCGGTTGGGATTAAAGTAGAATCAACCGGAGTAAATTTATCGGCATTAATCATTACTTCATGGTCTAGGATATCGCCATTGCCTTCGCCTTTTAAGTTAAAGTATACATGGTTTGTAAGGTTACAAACGGTGTTTTTGTCACTGGTTGCTTCGTAATCAATCTTTAAAGCATTGTCGTTGCTCCATGTGTAAGTAACGGTAACGTCCATGTTTCCGGGATAGCCTTCATGCATATCGGCACTGTGATAGGTTAGCTTCAACGCAGGGTAGTTATCTTTTTTGATGATTTCGGCATTCCAAAGTTGACTATGGAAACCGGTAGGTCCACCATGCAAACTATTAGCACCGTTATTAACGGCAAGTTTGTATTCTACACCATCGAGTGTGAATTTGGCCTTGGCAATTCTATTGGCATAACGGCCAACGATAGCTCCGAAATAATGATCACCGGCTTCATAGGCTTCCGCATTTTTGTAACCAATGGTTACGTCGGCCACTTTCCCATTACGATCGGGAACTTCGATAGAAACTATCTTCGCTCCATAATTAGTGATGCGAGCCTTGAAACCTTTTGCATTGACTAAAGTGAAAACGGAAACTTCTTTCCCGTCTTTCAGCTTGCCAAAACTTTCTTTTGTGATTTTGGGACCTTTGCTACATCCGGTAATAAGGATGGCGCCTAATAACAAAAACGATGCTTGTTTTATTAGATTTTTCATCTTGATTGGGATTATGTGGTTTTTTTAAACTGGGTTTCAAATATACTGATTTTTTATTTGACAGTCCACTCATAAATACCACTTGCATTTTCTTTCGGAAGTTGTACTTCCATTCGTAATGCAGCTGTTTGAACAGTTTCGAAAGTTACTTCGTTGTATTTGTTTTTATCAAGCGTGTAAGCTGATTTTGTTTTTACAGGCATCCAGTTTCCAGCGGTGTCTTTGTACAAAAGTTTCCATGATTCGGGAACACGGCATTCGCCCCATGGACTATCATCATACCAATAAACCTTTGATGATGAGATGGTCTCATCTTTCGGAAAGTTGTATTCAACCCATTCTAACGATCCTTTTTTAGGCCACCAATGGAAGTAGTTTACATTATGATCGTTGGAATTCTCGGGCTCGATCTGATCGTTCAATGAAGACAGGGCTTTTGATTTAACGGAAGCTTCGATTGTACTTGAAGAGGCAATGGTCTTTGAGGGTAATGGCTTTGTGCCTTGTGCTTTGTTTGGAAACCAAACAATCATCTCACCGGCACCTCTGTTTGCCCATGCATAATAGGGAATGGCTGTAAGTTGTTCTTTCGACTCACTGATCTTGCCATCATCCATCCGTTGTGTACTCTTAGCTTCTGTCTTCACAATTGTCACACCGTTTAACAGATCAGGCTTGAATTCGGAAGTGAAATGTGCACCTTTATCTACGGCCAGATTCAATACATGCCCGTTTTTATTATCGGGCCACTCTGCACAATAGATAAACGGTCCGCGCTGGATAGCCACTCTGCCTGCATCGGCCTTTACTTGCTCGTGAGCAACAACTTCGCGGACAGGCATCGGAAGATCAAGCGTTACTTTATCCCCCTTTTTCCAACTTCCCGAAACAACAGCATAGCCGTCTTTTAGGGAGTAGGTGTACGGTTTGCCTTTTACTGAAATCCTGACAATGCTCTTATCTGTTGAGGTGAACTTATAAAGATCTGTTGAAATAGGTTCGTTGCGGGCCCACCCCGGTATTCTGATCATCAGGTTGAAGGCGCCTGCCTTTTCCGGATTCAGAATAAAATCGACTTTCCCATTCCACGGGTAATCAGTCTTTTGGTCAATCTCAATCTTTTTACCGTTCAGATTAATCGTTGCCGAACTGTTCATGAAGAGGTTTACATAGAGATCATTTCCTCTTTGGGCATAGACATAGCCCGGAATGGATGGAATGAAACGACAGATGTTGCTTGGGCAACAGGCACAACCAAACCATGCACTGCGCGAATGTTGTCCTTGCGATTCAAGCGGATTGGGATAGAAAAAATGGTCGGCACTCAATGATATCCCTGATAACAATGCATTATAGAGGGTTCGTTCCACTACATCATAGAATTTGGAATTGCCTTCCAATAAAAACATCCGATAGTTCCACATCACATTACTGATCGAGGCACATGTTTCGCAATAGGCCGACATGTTCGGAAGGGAATAGGGGGCTCCGAAACCTTCGCTGGTCTCACCTGATCCGATACCGCCGGTGACATACAGTTTGGTCTCTGCCAGATCGGCCCATATTTTATCGATAGCATTTTGATAGGCAACCTCTCCTGTAAGTGCGGATACATCAGCCATGCCGGCATACATATAGGTGGCACGGACGGCATGACCTACAATTTTATCCTGCTCTATCACCGGTTTGTGAGCCTGATTATATTCGTCTCCGCCATGTCTGCAATCGAGAAAGAACTTGGCTAGTTTCAAGAAGCGTTCATCATTTGTGATACGATAGAGTTTGCATAAGCCCATTTCGATGACCTGATGCCCGGGATAGTAAGACAGTTTACCGGGACCAAAATCATGATCTACCAGATTTGCGCTTTTAATGGCGATATCCAACAGCGTGCGTTTTCCGGTTGCCAGATAGTGGGCGGAGGCAGCCTCGTACAGATGTCCCAAATTATATAACTCATGACTTAACTCGGGATCTTTCTCCCAACGTTTTTTTCCAACCCAAGGATGCATGTGCAGAGAGTCGATGGTTCTGTTCGTGTATAAATAACCGTCAGGTTCCTGTGCCAATCCGATATAATAGATTAGCGTATCTATTCTCCTTTCGAGAAGAGGGTCTGGATGTGTTTGTAAGGAGTAGCTGGCCCCTTCAATTATTTTGTAAATATCCGAATCGTCGAAAGGGTATTCCGATTGAAATTTTCCTTTGGTCAGCTTACCGGCAATTTTAAAATTCTCAACACGTCCGGTTTTATAACATTGTTGTAATGCTATCGGAATGGTCACTTTCTGATTGAGTTGCATTCGTGGAGCCCAGAATTTATCGGTGACCTTAACCTGTGTGAAATTTACAGGCTGTATCGGATAATCTTTTGCCGGTCCCTTTTGTGAAAAAGCAGGCAGGCAGCAGATCGGGAATAGCAGCGCTAAAAATAATGGGGTAATCTTAAATTGACTTGACATAACGATAACTATTAGAAGTTATTGATTTTAGCTCATACGTTTTTGTAAAGCTTGCTTACGAATCTTCTTCAGCTTTTTCATTACAGGATTTTCTCCGCGTCCAAAGTAATCATGCAAAACGGCGTATTCCTGATAGAGTTCGTTATAGATTGCAGCATTTTCAGAATTTGGATAATAGGTGGTCTTTTCTTTTTGAACCATTTTTTGAACAGCGTCTTCTATGGTGTTGTATCCTCCCTTTTCTTTTCCTGCCGCCAGGGCTGCAAAGATGGCCGATCCCAAAGCCGGTGTTTGTGAAGAGGCTGAAATCTTTATCGGCATATTGACTACATCCGCATAGATCTGCATTATCATGGCATTCTTTTCGGCAATGCCTCCGGCGGCATAAAACTCGTCTACCGCAACACCGTTGTTTCTGAAGGTCTCGATGATCATACGTGTTCCATATGCCGTTGCTTCTATGAGGGCGCGGTAAACTTCTTCGGGACGGGTTTGAAGAGTAGCTCCGATGAGCAAGCCGGTTAAGTCAACATCGACCAGCACAGAACGGTTTCCATTCCACCAATCCAAAGCAACCAATCCACTTTCTCCAACCGACAATGCCTCGGCCTTTTCGGTTAACAGCTGGTGAATATTGATGCCTTTTTCTCTGGCTTCCTGTTCGTACGACTCGGGAACACAGTTTTCCACGAACCATTGGAAGTGATCTCCCACGCATGTTTGTCCGGCTTCATATCCATAAAAACCTTTTAGGATGCCATCTTCAACAACACCGCACATACCGGGTACAATATGTTCTTCGGTCCCAAGTATCATGTGACAGGATGAGGTTCCCATCATGGCCAGGACCTTTCCGGCAGAGGTAATCCCTACGGCAGGAACGGATACGTGTGCATCAACATTGGCGACGGCGACGGCTGTGCCTACCGTTAATCCGGTTAACTTAGCCGCTTCGGGTGTGATTTCTCCGGCTTTGGATCCTGCTGCATAATAATGGTCGGATAATTTTTCCTCCACAACATTTTCGAGTCCGGGGTGTAACGCCTTCATGAATTCCTTTGAAGGAAATCCGTCTTTTTTATGCCAGATAGCCTTGTATCCTGCAGTACAGGCATTGCGCATCTCTTTGCCGGTTAGCTGCCAGATAACCCAATCGGCCGACTCAATGAAGCGATCGGCGGCAGCATAGATTTCAGGAGCTTCGTCGATGACTTGCCAGATCTTTGGAAGCATCCATTCCGAGGATATCTTTCCGCCATAACGATTTGGAAATGTTTCTCCCCGTTCGGCAGCAATGCGATTCAACGCTTCTGCTTTGTCCTGTGCTGCATGGTGTTTCCATAACTTGATCCATGCGTTCGGATTCTGTTTGTACTCATCTAAAAAACACAACGGAGTTCCATCCGCTTTTGTCGGGATCATGGTACAGGCTGTAAAGTCGATGGCTACACCGATAACATCCGATGGGTTAACCCCCGATTGTGTAAGAACCGAGGGAATTGTTTCAGAGAGAACCTCGAGATAATCTTGCGGATGTTGTAAAGCCCAATCCATTCCCAGAGCTGTTTTGCCATCAGGGAGATAGCGATCCATTACGCCGTGTGTATAATCTTTTACAGCATGGGCAACTTCTTTGCCGTTAGTGACATCAATCAATACTGCGCGACCGGACAGGGTTCCGAAATCGATCCCTATTGTATATTTTTTTGTGCTCATCTGTTTAGTTTAATTCGATAGCCACAATTGATTTTGCAGGCATCGAGATTTTTAATTGGTTGTTTTTAAGCGTTGCTCCTTTAAAAGATTGAGGCTTTACCTCTTCGGCTTTATCAAAGGTGTTGAAAGCGCTCATTGACTTGGCCGTCAGAACCTCTGCTTTTATCTGTGTAGGTGTGGCGCTACCCAGATTGCAAGTGATCTCCTGATCTTTATTGGGATTGAAGTTAGCCAGTGTGATATGGATTTTTCCGGCATCGTCTTTTGAAGCGGAAGCGCTCACCGATGGGATGCTTTCTTTGCCATTCGTATAGCTTTCGCAATTCAACTGAAGGGGAATCAGTTTTGCATTCTGATGGACCTTGAACATCTTGAATACATAATAGGTCGGTGTTAAAACCATCTTTTCATCCTTCGTCAGGATGAGCGATTGCAATACATTGATGGTCTGTGCTAAATTAGCCATACGGATACGATCGGCATGGTTGTTGAAAATATTAAGATTCAACGCTGCTACCATTGCATCACGCAGGGTGTTTTGCTGATAAAGGAAGCCCGGATTTGTTCCCGGTTCTACATCAAACCAGTTGCCCCATTCGTCAACAACCAGCGATACTCTCTTTTCAGGATCATAACGATCCATGATGTCTGAATGGCCTTTGATAATATTTTCAATCTGAAGCGACTTCTTTAAGGTGGTGAACCACTCTTTTTCATCGAATTGGGTAGCTGATCCTTTATGGTTCCAATTATCCATGATGGTATAGTAATGAAGCGAAATACCCTGCATCATCCATCGGGTCTTAGAATTTTTTAGCAGGGTCTCGGTCCAGTCGTAGTCGGCTTCACTGGAGCCCGAAGCTATCTTCTGAAGGTCGTTCCCACTGAAATTATTAAGGTAGGTAGAATACTGACGGAAGAGGTTGCCATAATATTCAGGCGTCATATTGCCTCCACAACCCCATGTTTCATTTCCTACAGCCCAGTATTTTACTTTCCAGGGCTTTTCTCTACCGTTTTCTTTGCGTAGACGGGTCATCGGGCTATCATTATCAGAGGTGAGATATTCCACCCATTGCGACATTTCCTGAACGGTACCGCTACCTATATTGCCGTTGATATAGGCATCGCAACCTAATAATTCGATTAGACGCATAAATTCGTGTGTGCCGAAGGAATTATCCTCGGTGACGCCGCCCCAGTTCGTGTTGATCATAACGGGCCTTTTCTCACGGGGACCGATGCCGTCTTTCCAGTGGTAGGTGTCTGCAAAGCAACCACCGGGCCAGCGTAGATTGGGAATACTGATATTGCGTAAGGCAGCAATAACATCATTACGGAGCCCGTCGGTATTTGGAATGGTCGATTTTTCACCAACCCAGAAACCTCCGTAGATACAATGTCCGAGATGTTCTGAAAAGTGTCCGTAGATATCTTTGCTGATGATGGTTTTGGCTTGGTCGGGGAATAATGAGATTTTTCCTTTGACAGGAGCCGTGGCATTTTGAGCCGTTACGTTGATGGGTAAAGTTCCAATGGCCGCAAGTAGTACGGCACAAAAGAGTTTTGAATAAATGTTTTTCATGGAATCAGAATGTGTTTATTGACCGTAATAAGCGTTTTTACCGTGTTTTCTGAGGTAATGTTTATCAAGTAGAAACTGATCGATGGGTTTTTGATTCCCAAGTGAGAAGGTATGAAGCGCCATTTGAGCGACTTCCTCTAAAACTGCTGCATTATAAACCGCTTTCATGGCTGTAGCGCCCCATGAAAATGGCCCGTGACCTGCTACCAGCACGCCGGGAATACTTTCAGGATCTATCTCCTTAAATGTCTCCACAATTACATTTCCGGTTTCTTCTTCATAGTTTTCCTGAATCTCTTTCCGGGTAAGCATTCGTGTGCAGGGGATTGCTCCATAGAAGTGGTCGGCATGCGTAGTGCCCAGGGCGGGAATGGACCTGCCGCTTTGAGCCCAGGAAGTCGCATAGGTGCTATGGGTGTGAACAATAGCATTAATTCCTTGAAATTGTCTGTATAAAACAAGGTGGGTAGGGGTGTCGGATGATGGCTTCAGATTTCCTTCGACCACTTTCCCTTCATCCAAACTTACTACAACCATATCTTCCACCTTCATTTCATCATAGCTTACGCCACTGGGTTTTATGACGATGAGGCCCTCTTTTCTGTCAATGGCGCTCACGTTTCCCCATGTGAAGATGACTAATCCATGTTTTACCAGTGCCTGATTGGCTTCGAATACTTCTTGCTTTAGTTGTTCCAACATACTATTTTCCGTGCTATGTAAGGATGTTTTTTTTATTTGTCAAAGGATGTCTGCCGATGAGGTAAACTGTCGGCAGACATTATTTAGTTCCTATCGGAACCAGCAAATGAAATTTAAACAGTTTTTTAGTATTGGCGTTGTATTACATGAACCTAAGACCATTGGCCTGATGATAATAAACATCATTCCATCTCAGTTCGTTTTTAAATTCTTTAATACAAGTTTTATCGTTGATAGTCAGATACTCAAGTCCTGCTATCTCTGCAAAGTCGTAAAGGTGCTCATTGGTAAGCGCCATGCTAAATACAGTGTGATGAGCTCCACCGGCATAAATCCAGGCAGTAGCTGCAGTTTGAAGATCGGGTAACGGTTTCCATAAAGCACGGGCAACGGGCAGTTTTGGAAAATCATGTTCCGGTTTAATTACTTCTATTTCATTTACGATCAGTCGAAGGCGATTGCCCATGTCTACCATTGATGCAGTGAGTCCTTTTCCGGCAGGTACGTTAAATACCAGACGGGCGGGATCATCTTTTCCGCCAATGCCCAAAGGATGAACTTCCAGTGTCGGTTTCTTTTCGGCGATTGTTTCGCAGACTTCCAGCATGTGCGCACCCAATTCGCACATACAAGCTGGGTTATAATGATAGGTATAATCTTCCATGAAGGATGTGCCGCCGGGTAATCCCTGTGCCATTACCTTTAACGCTCTTAGTAAGGCAGCCGTCTTCCAGTCGCCTTCAGCACCAAAGCCATAGCCTTGAGCCATTAAACGTTGTACGGCTAATCCGGGTAGCTGTGAAAGACCGTGTAGGTCTTCGAAGGTAGTCGTAAAAGCTTTGAAGTTCCCATTATCCAGAAAAGCCTTTATTCCTAATTCATAACGAGCCTGTACAGCCAGATTTTTTCTTTTGGATCCACCTTTTTGCGCTTCGGGAGCCACCGTATATGTTGCATCGTAAACAGCCAATAGCTTTTCAACATCAGCATCGCTTACTTCATCAATCCACTTTACCAGATCGCCCATTCCGTAACCATTAACCGAATAGCCCAACGTTATTTCGGTAGCTACTTTATCACCTTCGGTCACTGCAACATCCCGCATGTTATCACCAAAGCGGGCGACCTTCATTCCTTGCAATTCGTTCCAGCCGGCAGCAGCGCGAACCCATGTGCCGATTTTATTTTGTACTTCGGGGTCTTGCCAATGGCCCACTACCACTTTGCGATTCATACGCAAACGGCTCATGATGAAGCCAAACTCACGGTCACCGTGAGCAGCCTGGTTCAAATTCATGAAATCCATGTCGATGGTTGCCCAAGGCAGATCACGGTTAAACTGTGTATGGAAATGCAAAATCGGACGTTGGAGCTTTTTTAATCCGGATATCCACATCTTTGCAGGAGAGAAGGTGTGCATCCAGGCGATCAGACCAATACAGTTCGGTGTTGAATTTGCTTCTACACATAGTTTTTCGATGGCATCAGCTGTCGTTAAAACAGGTTTAAATACAATGTTTACCGGAATAGCTGATGAATTATCCAATCCCTTTGCAATTGCTTTAGAATTATCGGCTACCTGGAGTAGCGTTTCAGGACCATAAAGATGTTGACTTCCCGTAACAAACCAAACTTCTAAGTTCTTAAATATTTTCATTTTTTTTAATGTGTTATTATTGTAAATTAGTTAAATAGCAATGTTGAAATAAAAACCTTTTGCGGTTAATTCCTTGTACTTTTCTTCATTAAAGCGATAATAAAAGGCTCCTTTTTTTGAATTTTCTTTTTCCTTTTCGTCCAGTTTTTCAAGTAATCCCATGGAAAGTATATTCTTTCTGAAATTACGCTTGTCGAGCGATTTTGAATAGATTGCCTCATATAACGATTGTAATTTGGGAAGTGTAAATTTTGACGGTAAAAGCTCAAATCCCACCGGTTTTATCTTTGCCTCTTTTCGTAATTGTTCCAGTGCGAGATCTACCATATACTGATGATCAAAAATAAGTGGCGGTAATTTTGAAATAGGTCTCCAATGTGCATCGTTTTCTTTTACCAGCTCTTCATCATGATTTTGAATATTGATTAAAGCATAATAAGAGATGGAAACAACCCGGGCTCCGGGATCGCGGTGAACATCGCCATGTGCATAAAGCTGACTCATATAAATATCTTTCAGTCCTGTAAGATTGTATAAGATACGATACCCTGCTTCATCCAGACTCTCATTTTCATCCAGAAAGCCGCCCATTAAAGACCATTGGCCTTTTGCCGGTTCAAAATTCCTTTTTATGACCAATAATTTTAGTTCGCCTTCATCAAAACCAAAAATGATACAGTCGAGTGCAATTAAATGCTTTTGATGTTTTTTGTAAAGTTCAACATGAGATTTCCGTGGAGCCATCTTTCTTTAGTTTAATATTTTCAGATAAATGAATTACTATAAATCAGTAGTAATTTGAAATTTATTAGATTACAATTCTTAATTGTAAACAGTACACTTACATAAAACCATGAAATTACTACATTTCTAATAATAAATTAAGTAACTGTTTAAAAAAAATCCTAGAGGAAGGGATGTAGGTCGAAAGGTCGATTATTATCATCGATATTGTCCCATACTGGACAATATAAAATAAAATGATTGAATCTCTATTTTACCAATATTCTGTTCCTAACAGGACCATAAAATTAAATTTAAACAGTTTTAAAAATACTGAAAATATTATATTGGAAAGATTGCTTTCCACAGAATAAACAGAATAAATATTTGTCCATGTTATTAATAGGGAAGGGGCGTGAAACTTTCTCCTTCCCTATTTTAAGTGGAGATAATTTTACCAGAAATAGATATAGAAGGCAACACAAAGTGCAACAACAACGAGCGAAGTAAGGACATCGATGGCACTCCAACTTGCTTTGGTTTCTGCAATTTGTTCAGACGATTGCGAGAAATAGGTCATACCTTGTAGCTGTTCTGTACTTGCTTTAGGTGTAAAGAAGCTGATTACTATCATGGTCACTATCGTAAAGCCGAAGATGAATGGGCAATAGAAGAGCCAGTTAATACCTAAAATCTGACCTAACAAACTGTCAGGAACAATGTATCCCTTGAAGATCATGAGAAGAAGTCGGAACATACCTAATCCGAACCCAATCAATAATCCCCATTCTCCAGCTTTAGGTGTGATCTTACGATTAAATACGCCCATGAGGAATACGGCTGCAATACCGGGAGCAATTAATGACTGAACGTTTTGTAAATATTCATACAAAACGCTTCCCAGCCCTTTCATGATAGGAATCCAGATCAAACCTAAAAGGACAACAGTAACAGTTGCAATACGACCAACAATTACCAATCTGTGTTCTGATGCTTTAGGATGATGCGGTTTGTAGAAGTCGATGGTAAATAGTGTCGCCGACGAGTTGAAGTGAGCAGCTAATGAGGTCATCAGTGCGGCAATAAATCCAACAATGACAACTCCTTTTACGCCCATTGGAAGGATGGAAGCTACCAAGCTACCATAAGCCTGATCGTTGCTCTCGAACACTAATTGTCCTTTTGCTCTCATTGCGGCAGCAATCATACCCGGAATTAAAAACATAAAAACCGGTAAGATCTTTAGAAAACCTGCAAGAATTGTTCCTTTACGGGCATTATTTAAATCTTTTGCAGCAAGGGCACGTTGGACAATATGTTGGTCGGTACACCAATACCAAAAACCAATAATTGATGCTCCGAATATTACCCAAATTCCCGGGAATTTAGCATACAGAGGATCGGAAGGATCTGAATGAATCAGATGTCTGTTTTCGCCAACATGTGCCATGACAGTATTCCATCCGTCTAAAAGGCCACCGCCACCTACTTTCAATAATCCAAGTACCAAGATTGTTAGTGCTCCCAGAATTAAGATGGGCGCTTGGATGACAGAGACCATCATAATCCCTTTCATTCCCCCCAGAACCGTAAAAATACCGGTTAGCAGAACCAAGCCAATGGCTCCATACCAGAAATTAATACCCAAAATCGTTTGTAAAAAGATACCTCCTGTAAATGCGGTAACCGATACTTTGGTTAACACATAACTGATAAGGGTGATGATCGATAGCGTTGAACTCGTGTTTTTGTTGAACCGCTTAAACAAGAATTCAGGCATCGTAAATACTTTACTATGCGCATAAAAAGGTACAAATACCCATCCAAGTACCAGAATCATCCAGCCTTGCATTTCCCAATGTGCCATGCCCATTCCGCTTTCGGCACCGGCACCGGCTAATCCGACAAGGTGCTCTGATCCGATATTTGCCGCAAATATAGCTGTACCAACGGCCAGCCATGTTTCGCTGCGACCGGAGAGAAAATAGTCGCTTGTGTTGTCTTTCTTGTGCTTAAGTACATACAGCGCTACTCCCGCCAGTCCTAAGAAGAAAAGTAAAAGAATAATCCAATCGAGTGTTGCCATCGTTTTAATTGTTTTTTTTACACTTATCTAATTGCAAACATAGAGTAAAAAATATAATCTCCAAGGAAAAAGTTGTTTTTTTTATAACGAAAATATAATTTATACTTAATCTAAAAAATAATAACTCTATTAGCTGATTAATTACGATTGAAGACAATCGATTGTGTCTCTTGAAAATACTATTAAATATATTTTGTCTATATATGTTACTATTGCTGTTTGTTGTTTAGGTCAATCTTTATAACGTTATAAATAAAAAAAGCCGACCCGTAATGAGTCAGCTTTTTTTACATAGGTATTGTATGGCTTACATGTTGATGGCTTCAACAGAATTGATTTCAGGAAGTGCGCGTTTAACGGCTTCTTCAACGCCATTCTTTAGTGTCATACGGCTAAATGGGCATGATCCGCATGATCCTTGCAACTCAACATTCAAGATGTTATCCTCTGTAAGTTCAACAAAACGAATGTCCCCGCCATCAGCCTGTAAGTAAGGTCTGATTTGCTCAATCGCATGTTGTGCCTTCGTAATAAGTTCGGTATTTGTGCTGCTTGCCATGGTAAGATGATTAAAATGAGATGATTTAATTTATGATCGAAGTTATTTGTTTTTTTTCAAGGCATTTGTTAACGCAATCTGTTGTGCGATATTTTGTGCCAGCTCCAGAAATGCTTTCGCAATGGGTGATTCAAAATCAAGCGAAATAGGACTTCCTTGATCGCCTGATTCGCAAATGGCTTGTACAATAGGTATCTGACCCAAAAGCGGAATGTTATTTTGTTCTGCCAACCGTTTCCCACCGTCTTTGCCAAAGATATAGTATTTATTAGCAGGTAATTCTGCCGGAGTAAAATATGACATGTTCTCAATTAACCCCAAAATGGGTAGTTTGATGTTATCGGTATTAAACATACTAATAGCTTTGCGGGCATCTGCTAAAGCCACCTCTTGAGGTGTTGTCACTACAGCTACCCCGGTTACGGGAACCTGCTGCGAAATAGTCAGATGGATGTCACCGGTTCCGGGGGGCATATCAATGACAACATAATCCAGTTCTCCCCAATCTGCATCCCGGAAGAGTTGGATCAGTGCATTAGACGCCATGGGGCCTCTCCATACCAATGCTTTGGTCGGATCTACAAAGAAGCCGATCGACAAGATCTTTATACCGTATTTGTCCAATGGAATAATGATAGAATGGCCCTCTTTCTCGATCACCTGAGGTTTTGACTCCATAACATCAAACATCAATGGAACCGAAGGTCCATAAATATCCGCATCAATCAAACCGACACTCGCACCGAGCTTGGCTAGCGATACGGCTAAATTGGCGGCTACGGTTGACTTTCCGACTCCACCTTTACCTGATGCTACGGCTATAATGTTTTTTACTCCGGGCATTATCTGGTTGGCCTGCGCCCGGTGAGTAGTCACTTTTGATACCATATCAATCTCTACCTGTGCTTCAGGAGAAACATATTTCCGAATGGCTTCAATACAACCATTACGCATCATCTCTTTCATCGGACAGGCCGGAGTCGTCAATACGACTTTAAATGAGATTTTCTTTCCATCTATCCGCAGGTCTTCAATCATGTTTAAGGTCACCAGATCTTTCTTCAGATCGGGATCATTAACATGTCTTAATGCGCCGAGTACCTGCTCTTTAGTTATTGACATTTGAACGAGTTATTATTTTAACTTAGAATGTGTAAAGATAGAAATATTTTTTTATCCGGCAGGATATTTACTACTTCAATTTCTTTTGTTGATTCTTTAATTTCTTAGGCTACGTCCTTTTTCGCCTGCTACAACAAAGAAAGTATAATCCAATAAGATAACTTGCCCCTTGAGTCGAGGCGTTTCATTTTAAAATTCGGTTAGCTCTTTCGTCGGATCCCAAAAGAATTTATCGAACCCGATTATCTGATCGTTTTCAATTTTAATTCCCTCATTTTCCAACAACTTTTGCATGAGTCCCGGGTCTCCAAAATGTACTTTTCCCGTTAACAATCCTTTACTATTTACAACTCTATGTGCCGGTATCTGTTTAGGACAATGGTGCGACCCATTCATAGCCCATCCCACCATTCTGGCGGCCCCACGGCTTCCCAGATAATTGGCAATGGCTCCATAAGAGGTCACTCTTCCATAGGGTATTAATGCAACAACCTGATAAACTCTGCTGAAAAAATTATCATCATTCATTGCTATGTATATATTTCAAGATAGTAGAAATCCATCGGGTTAAGTCACTTCTTTACAAAAGTAGTAATGGTTTCTTTATTCCAATAGCTTTTATCCCTAATTTGTCATCAGAATTATTTAGTATTGTTTATCCGTTATTATAGCGATATCGGATTTTGTTTCAATAAGCTAATAATCGTAATAGGTACTTTCTAATGACTGATTTGACTTTTATGATGATTTTCATGGCTATCCGACGATTAGGAAGGGTTAAGGATCATTCGGAACTAATTTAACGCAGCAGCAGTGATCTTCCACGCTGCGTTACTCAACCGGCTTTCCGTTAAAATTAGTATTTTTGCACCTGTTTTTTTATGAGGACCTCAAAGAAAACTTGCAGGCGATGATCTTTATTGACAGGCCTCATTTATTTTCTTTTATCAAATGACAGCGGTTCTCTTTTTTAATAAGACAGTAGATTGGAAAGGACGAATAAATGAATGATTTTTCAACAAAGTTTACGCTCCGTATTGACTGGAGTGAAATTGATCTTTTTGGACACATAAACAATGTCTCTATTATGAAATATGTCCAAGCTGCACGGGTTAATTATTTAGAAAACATAGGATTGATGCAGTTGCAATCAGAAATTAAAATCGGTCCGATATTAGCATCGACAAGTTGCCAATTTCGTAAACCATTGTTTTATCCCGGGGAAGTGACGATTTATTCGAAAGTCGATCTTATCAAGCATACAAGTTTTAGAATTTGTCATCGAATCTATAATGATCAAGACGAACTCTCGGCTGACGCTCAAGACATCATCGTCTTTTATGATTTTGGTAAGAATATCAAACTCAATATTCCGAATGAAATCAGGGAAAAGATTGACATGTTGGAACATAAGAATCTTAATTCGGAATTCTTGTAAATAGATGTTCTAAATCATCCCCTTTAAATTACTAATTCCAATAATATGTAGAACTTGTTTGCTGACATCTTTTTATTTATTTAACTCCGCCAACGGGTTTATTCTAATATTTCCTTGTCCATTTACCTACCTATTATGTCCATTTCGACCCAAAACATAGCGTATGAATAATTTAAAAAAATAATTTTGTATGGCTATGAAAAATGCATTATCTAAATATTATCTAAAAATGGTCGTTTTTTCATCGGTAATTATAAGCATTATCGGTGAGTTAAACTTAATTATCCAGTCGAAAGAAACGTTAGGTACCCGTTACTACATAACTAGTTTAGTGATATTTCTGATGTGTTTAATTGACTGGTCTTTACTTTTTGTTATTGACTATATCAATAGATTCCAGTCGTTAGCTAAACTTTCAAAAAAAGTACTTGTCCCTATTTATTACATTATTGGCATTTTGTTTATGTATGGCGTAATCTATATGGGAAACTATATTTCAAGGTTGTATGGAGTGGAAGTACATCTGCGGGAAAACTATTTTTATCGTAGAATATTTTCTGGTTTTATACTCTGTAGTGTTATTTTTCTGACAAAATATACCTTTACCTTGTTTGAAGAGCGAGAGAGGATTCTTATAGAGAATGAACGATTGTTGCGTGAAAACTTGCAAGCCCGGTTTGAAACACTTCGCCAGCAGGTTAATCCGCATTTCCTGTTTAATTCCCTTGCAACACTTAAAACAATGATGCGTAACGATATTGATAAGGCCGAAGAATTTTTAATTCGATTATCTGAAGTATTCCGCTATTCATTGCAAACATCCACTGTTGAAAAGGTTGCCTTACGCGAAGAGCTGAATATACTGGAAGCTTACTGTTTTATGTTGAAAGGGCGTTTTGGGCAAAACATAACAATCGACAAACAAATCGATAAGAGTCATCTTGATATGTATGTGCCTCCCTTTACAATACAAATCATTGTTGAGAATTGTGTTAAGCACAATATCGTTTCAAACGAAAAACCATTGCAAATAAAGATTTACAGCAATCATACAAACCATATAATCATATCGAACACCCTTCAACCTAAAAACTCCGTAGAAACTTCCTCCCATGTAGGTCTGGCTAATATCGAAAAACGCTACCAATATCTTTCCGGACAGCATATCGAAATAATTGAAAACAAAAGTACATTCGATGTTATAATTCCTTTAATTCCGGTAAGATGAAGATACTCATTATAGAAGACGAACCTCAAACAGCTATCGATATGGCCCAAACCTTAAAAAAAGTAGAGCCATCGATAGAAGTATTAGATATACTCGACAGCGTGAGCAGTTCGGTTAATTACTTAACAACTAACGTAATGCCGGAATTAATCTATATGGATATTCAGTTAGCCGATGGACTCTCATTCGATATCTTCCGACAAGTAAAAATAACCTGTCCAGTTATTTTTTGTACGGCTTATGACGAGTATGCTATTAACGCTTTTAAATTAAATGGAGTCGACTTTATACTTAAACCGTTTGATATTAATTCAGTGCGTAAAAGCATCGAAAAAATAAATCTTCTAAAGACTCATTTTCAGAAAGAATCACAATATACTGATTTGGTGACAAATTTCCTCAGCACACTGAAGCCTGCTACAAAATCATGTTTTCTGGTTAATCATAAAGGAAAGATGATTCCGATAGCCACTTCCGACATTGCTTATTTTTTCATTACCGACAAGCTTAACTTTATTTTCACTTTCGATGGACAAAAATATCTGGTAGACCATTCTCTTGAAGAATTGGAACGAATGGTCGATTCTCAACAATTTTATCGTGTAAACCGTCAATACTTATTAAATTTTGCTTCAATTAAAGAAGTTGAACCTTATTTTAACCGTAAGCTGGTTGTCAAGTTATCTGTAAAATGTACTGAGCAAATATTGGTTGGCAAACTAAAAATAACCGATTTTAAGACATGGTTATCTAATCGCTAGCCATGTCCATTTCTTCACCTGTATTGTCCCACTCCACCATTTCTCCATTCCCTGCTTGATTTTTCACCTGTAGTTTTGGATCAAATTTAAAATTACAGGTATGAAAAATGCAATTGTTTCTTTTTGCTTTTTTATCGCAGCATTCCTTACCGCATCAGCCCAGACGACCGGTAATAAAATCCTCGGAGTCTGGACCAATGAAGACAATAAGGTACATATCGAATTCACTCAATACGGTAACAACTATTCCGCAAAACTTATTTGGATGGCAAAACCGAATGATGAAAATGGAAATTCGAAAAAAGATAAAAATAATTCTGACCCAAAACTTCGCGATCGTCAACTTATAGGTGTTCCAATAATATGGAACTTGAAATTCCAAAATTCCAAATGGGTAAATGGAGCAATTTATGGTCCCGAAAAAGGGATTGTTGCCGACTGCAGTATTGTGATGCCCGATGCTAATACCTTAAATATTAAAGCTACAAAAGGTATATTCTCTAATGTGAAAACATGGAAACGCATAAAATAAAGGTTATGAAGTTGATTCTCAAATTAGTTATCGTTTTCCTACTGATAAACACAGCTTATTTACAGGCTCAGAAAACTTACACGTTGCAAGAATGTATAGAATTCAGCTTACAACATCATGCATCGGTTGAAGTATATCAAAACAATATTCAAATTGCGAAAGAGCAAAAAAGCCAAGCAACGAGTTTGTATTTACCTCAGGCTAATGGTTCCTTTAGTTTTACTGATAACCTGAAAATGCAAACAACTATAATTCCAGCGGGCATTTTAGGGCCAAAAGAAATGGAAATGCAGTTTGGAAAGCAATACAATAACAATGCGACTATTGATATAACTCAAACCATATACGATCAGTCGAAAATAAACAATATAAAAGCGGGCAAAACAAATGTGAAAATCGCTCAGTTACAGGATAAGCAAAACACAGAACTCCTTATTTATAATACAGCTCAGGCATATTTTCAGGTACTCATATATAAAGAATATGAATCAAAATTATTAGACAATGTCCAAACATATTCTCAATTATCCCAAATATTGGAACTGCAATTAAAAAAAGGGGTTGCGCTTGAAACTGATTTCGAAAGGATTAAGGTTAGTCTGAAATCAACTGAATACCAGCTAAATGAAGTCTCAACACAAAGGAAGAATGCACTTAATAATTTAAAATATGCAATGGGATTACCACTCGATGCAGCGCTAAGCATAACCGATTCGGTAAATTACGAAAAAAATGTAAATTTTCCGGAAATAACAACTTTTGCATTAGATAGTTTGAGTGATTATTCCATTAATAAAACAAGTGTCGACCTTCAAAAAATCAATTACCAAAATAAAAAGACAGCTTTCCTGCCTACCGTCAATACAATTGCCCGTTTGGGTAACCAAGCATATGATGAAACTTTTTCAAAATCATTTGATAAATGGAAAGCCTATTCGTATATCGACGTTTCTGTCAATGTGCCAATATTTAGCAGTTTAAGGCGTTCAAGCCAGGTAAAAGAAAGTAAACTTGCTTATACGAATGCTTGCTCAAATCTTGAGCTTGTTCAAAAAAGCTATCAACTCCGGTTTCAAAATGCCGGAAAAAGCTTGTTAACAGCCTATAACAGTTTCCTGAGCAATAAGGATAACCTTGATCTTGCCCGGAAAATATTCAACAAAACAAACCTAAATTATCAAAAAGGAACTGTGCCATTAATCGATTTTTTAAACGACGACACAGCTTATAAAAACGCCCAGACAAACTATATCAACAGTCTATTTTCTTATATGATTACAAGACTTGATTATGAAAAATCAAAAGGCACGTTATTCTCTTTTTACAATCAATTGAAATATAGATAAAAATACACATGCAATGAAACGTAATAATATCATACTGATACTAGCTTCAATTATTGTAATAGCCGCGATGACAGTTACATTAATCAGGAACAAAAAAATAATTAATGCAGCTAATAAAACGATTGATCGTTCTCAAATCCCCGTTACGGTAACTACCTTTAAAGTAATCCCCTGTCAACTTATTGCGCAAACAACTTTGCCGGCAAAATTAAAACCCGTAGAAGAAGCTACGGTTAGTGTACAAACACCGGGGATAATCAGTTACCTCAACATAGATTTCGGAAGTAAGATTCACAAAGGTCAAATAGTTGGTGCCGTAGATACCAAAATAGCACAGTTAAACCTGAAATCGACAAGATTAACCAAGGATAAGTTTAAAGACGATTATGAGAGGGCCAAAGATTTATATGCGGGTAAAGCTATCAGTGAGGTAAATCTTATTGCGGCTCGATACAGTTATAACAACACTTCCATACAAGCCGAACAGATACAGCAACAAATTGAAAACGCTAATATTATTGCCCCTATAAGCGGCATTGTCACCAACCGTAACCTCAAAGCCGGGGAGTATGTAAATGCAGGCACTTCGATTGCTTCCGTGGTAAATATAACAAAGCTTAAAGCCACAGTATTTGTGGATGAGACTGAAGTCTATTTCATCCACGAAAATCAGGATGTAAGGGTTGTTTCTTCCGTATTCACGGATAAAAAATTCTTGGGTAAAATCATCTATATTAGTCCAAATGGAGATGAAAATCATAATTATCAGGTGGATGTTCTGATTAACAACTCGCCTGAAATGCTTAAAGCTGGCACAAACGTATCAGTCACTTTTGTTTCTAGCTCTAAAAAAGAAGTCGTAATGATTCCCAAAAAAGCGTTGGTTGCCGACCGCAAAGAACCTTATGTATATGTGATAAACCATAAACTGGCACATGAACGAAAAATAATTACCGGTTTGGCACAGGGTGATAATATTGAAGTTATCAGCGGATTATCTGCCGGAGATGAAGTAGTCTTATCAGGTCAGATTAACCTCAATGAAGGAAGCAAAACAACAGTCGTTAACCAATAATTAACTCCGTATGTCAATTACAGAATTATCTATAAAGCGTCCGTTACTTATTATTGTCATATTTACGGTGTTAATCCTATTCGGGATTTTAGGGTACATGGGGCTGAACTATGAATTGCTCCCAAAATTCGAAGCTGGTGTAATTTCTATAAACACCACGTATGCTGGCGCTTCTCCTCAGGAGATCGAATCGAGCGTTACGAAACCTATCGAAGATGCAGTTTCCACAATTGAAGGGCTCGACATTATCAGTTCTCGCTCTATGGAAAATGTATCAGCGATCAATGTCCAGTTAAATGCCGGGGTGAATGATCTTACAGCCCAACAGGATATTGAACGCAAAATAAATCAGATTAAATCCACATTACCTACGGATGCCGATGATCCTGTCATAAATCGTTTCAGTACAGATCAGTTTCCCGTACTCAACCTTTCTGTTTCGGCGGCTATGTCCGATGCCGATTTATACCATTTGGTAAAGAATAATATCCTGCCCGAAATAACCAATGTGGCCGGGGTTGGTCATGTTTCAATTATAGGTGGAGCTCAGCGTGAGATAGAAGTGAAGATTGACAATCAAAAACTGAATGCATTTAAAATTTCGGTCGCCCAGGTTTATCAAGCACTTAACGTTGCTTCGATTTCTTATCCGGCAGGGGAAATATCATCACATGAGCAGGAATTATCTATCCGTTTGGATGCCGATCTGGTAAAAGCCGACATGATTCGCAATACTGTAATTCGTGAAAATGTAAATGGCAGCCGGGTTTTATTAAAGGATATTGCCTCTGTTACCGATGCCAATATTTCGCCTGTTACCATAAACCGCACCAACGGTAAAAATGGTATTGGACTGCAGATCTTCAAAACAAACGATGCTAATGCCGTTGAGGTAAGCGACGGGGTTAAAAAGAAACTTACAGAACTAACCGAAGAATATGCTTCTAATCAATTCGGTTATGCAATAGCATCAGATCAATCGGTTTATACTTTGGCATCAGCCCATGCCGTGGTCAACGATCTCTTTATGGCTGTTTTAATTGTAAGTCTGGTTATGCTAATGTTTCTGCACAGCTTCCGCAGTTCAATGTTTGTGCTGGTCGCAATCCCATCCGCTTTGATACCGACATTCATGATGATGAAGATATTCGGTTTTTCGCTTAATCTGATGACACTTACGGCACTTTCATTAGTTATAGGTATTTTAGTAGACGATAGTATCGTTGTTCTCGAAAATATTTTCCGTCACCTCGAAATGGGTAAGAATAAAGTACAGGCGGCTCTTGACGGTCGTAGCGAAATCAGTTCTACGGCCATTGCTATTACAATGGTCGATTTGGTGGTGTTTTTCCCAATGGCTTTAACTTCAGGTCTTATAGGCAATATCATACGTCAATTCTCACTGGTAGTTATCTTCTCTACATTAATGAGTCTTTTTGTTTCATTTACCCTTACCCCGATGTTGGTGGCTAAGTTTGGCAGACTTATTCATCTTGATAATAGTACATTTTGGGGACGTATCAACAACGGTTTTGAGTATTTTCTCGATTATCTGAAAAATTTGTATGCCTGGCTTCTATCTTGGACCCTTGGACACAAAAAATATTTATTTATAACGGTTGGGGTATTAATGATTGCTTCCGTGGCATTAATTCCGGCAGGGTTCATCGGGAAATCTTTTTTGGAATCAGGAGACCGGGGGCAATTGAGCTTAAAGCTTGAATTATCGACCGATATGTCGTTGTACCAAACTAATAAGGCTGTAAAGCAGATCGAGTCTATTGTTTTAAAGCATCCCGAAGTAGAGAATGTCTATACCTTGGTTGGAACGCAAACCGGAGCAATGGGGAATGCATCTAATAATAGCAATCGTGCTCAGATAGACCTTTTGCTTAACGACAAGCGTAAACGCAAAATCAGTAGTGACAACTTTGGACGGCTCATGCGTAGTGAAATTGAAAGCCAGGTTCCTGGGGTAAAAGTTACCGTAGTCCCCATGACGGTAACAGGAGCAACCTCTTCGCCAATACAGATTGTTGTAAAAGGAGCTATTGCCGATTCGGTAAGAACAGCCGCCGAAAAAATAAAGAAAGTGGTAATCAGCGTACCTGGTACCGATTATGTGAACTTTAGCACTCAGTCTGATCGGAAACAAATTCGAATTATACCCGATAGGGACAAAATAAGTGCTATGGGCTTTACCATTCAAGATGTTTCACAAATCGTAAGCCTCTCGTTTAAAGGCAACGATAAACTCAACTTAAAGGAGAATGACAATGAATATTCTATAAACTTTGTTTTGGAAGATGCCGACAAGCAAAGCCTGACAGATGTCTTTAATCTGACACTCATCAATAAATCGGGTAAAACAGCACGATTAAGTCAGCTTGCAACAATCGAAGAAGTAACAGGTCCCTCTGTTTTGGAACGGACGAACCGTTTATCATCGGTTACAATAACCTCTGTTGCAGTAGGCAGGCCTTCAGGCTCAATTGTGGATGATATTCAAAAACGGATAGCGAAAATAAACCTACCTCCAACGGTTACTTTAGAATATCGTGGCGATGCCAAAAATCAGAAAGATGCTTTTTCAAGTCTTGGAATAGCTCTTGTGATTGCTGTTTTGCTTATTTATCTTATAATGGTTGCATTATATGAAAGTCTCATTTATCCCTTTGTAGTAATTTTTTCGGTGCCGGTTGCAACAATAGGAGCATTACTTGCCATCGCTCTTACCATGAACAACCTTACAATCTTTACCTTGTGCGGAATTATTATGTTACTTGGGCTTGTTGCTAAAAATGGGATTCTTATTGTCGATTTTACTAATCATCTCAAAACTAAAGGTATTCCGTTAAACGAAGTCTTAATTGAAGCTGGGAAAGAACGCCTTCGCCCGATAATCATGACAACCTTTGCCATGATTATCGGTATGTTGCCATTGGCATTGTCTAAAAGTCCTGGTTCGGAATTTAAAAGCGGAATGGCATGGGTTATTATTGGAGGCCTGACAAGTTCATTTCTTTTTACCCTGTTACTGGTGCCAAGCGTGTATATGTTAGTTGAGAGAGCCAAAAACAAATTTGGTTTAAAAAAGAAAACTGAAGATGAAGTTGAATAAACATGTCATTATAAACAAGTTTATAAAACAAAGACTGATCAGGCAAGTCAAACATGCTGCTATTTTATTCCGCCAACGGGTATTTACTTTGTCCTTTTAATCGGATAGCGATAGTAGGTTTAGAGAAATAGCTAAATTTTAGTTTGTTGTCTTTTTATTTTACGTAATTTTATTTTATAAAAACAACCCTTAACCTTTTAATAAAAACAATATGAAGAAACTGATTTTTGTCTGTCTGGCCATGCTACTTTATACAGGTGTTGCTCAAACCCAAACGGTAACGCAATGGCGCGGTCCAGATCGTCATGGTATATATGACGAGTCGAATCTTCTTCAAAACTGGCCTACTGAAGGTCCTCAATTACTCTGGTCGACCGATCAGATTGGAAATGGCTATGGCTCTCCTGCAGTTACCTCTGATAGATTGTATGTTACGGGAGAAAAGGATTCACTGGCATCTCTTTATGCGTTTGATCTTAAGGGCGCATTGTTATGGCAGACCGGTTTAGGCGCTGATTGGATTAGATCGTTTCGTGGATCTCGTTCTACACCGACCGTGGTTGAAAATCTGATTTATGTTTGTACCGGATTGGGTAACCTTATCTGTTTAGAGGCGAAAACAGGTGTGGAAAAATGGTCGGTTAATTTTAAAAACGATCTTCACGCTAAATTACCTTTACATGGGTTTTCAGAATCACCACTCATTGAAGGCGACAAGGTGTTTTTAACGGTAGGAGGTAAAGATACTAGTGTAATGGCGTTTAACCGGTTTAATGGAAAACCGGTTTGGGTGAGTAAAGGAAATGGTGAGGTTGCCGCATATAACTCTCCGATTATGATCAAATTACCTGCTCGTCATATATTAGTGGCTTTTACATCGTATGCAATGTTAGGAATAGATACTAAAACGGGAGCGTTGCTTTGGTCGCATGAACAGATAAATACGCCACTTGATCAGCGCAAACCGGGTGAAGGAGATACCCACGCAAACAGTGCGTGGTACGAAAATGGCTTCATCTATTATATTGCCGGTGATGGAAACTGCGCCGTTAAGCTTGAACTTTCCAAAGACGGAAGTCAAATAAAACAGGTTTGGCGTAATCCGCTTGTTGATAACTTTATGGGCGGTTTTATTAAATTGGATAATCGGATCTACACTTGTACCAACGGCAGACGGGATCTAAAATGTTTGGATGCCAATACCGGACAATATCTTGATTCATTAAAAGTAGGCATTGGATCACTTATTTCGGCTGATAAAAAGTTATACTATTATAACCAAAAGGGCGATGTTGATCTGATTGCTCCTGATGCCGACAAAATGAAGGTCATCAGTACTTTTAAGCTAACCAAAGGCTCGGCTGAACACTTCTCACACCCGGTTATTGCTAATGGAACACTTTACATCCGTCACGGCAAAGGATTGATGGCGTATAAGATAAAATAGATTTTCCGAACATCCCGGTAATATTATTGGTCATTGGGCAACATGATCGGAAGCCTCAACCAAGCCATTCCAATATCTCTGTTCATGTGACTCTTTGTTCCGTGGGATAAAATAGGCGATCGGTTTCCATCATAAAATATTACCAGTTTCGTATCTACTTTAACTACTGATGGCAGTCCGATAATTTGTTTGGACCATTTGCAGTTTTTGGAGTCGAGAACGATGGCTTTATGTTTTGGATCCCATTTATTCAAATCCTTGGTCCAGTATAGCCAAATTGCATCTGTATATTCCATCCCGTCCTTTTTCCCTACATGGTTGGTAAAGAGGAACCATGTTTTATTAGTAGGCTCATAATAGATGGATGTGTTTTCTATCTGCTCTTCCATCGGAACAATAGGTTTGGAATCGATAACCCAGGTGCTGTCGAGATTATTGGTCCGGGCAATACCTATGGTTCGTTTGATAGGCTGATCTGTTGATGCTGAAAAAAACATCAGGTAGGTTGATCCCTGTTTTATAATTTGACCGGGACTTGCTGTAGCCGAATAATAGGTATTTCCCTTTGGCTTAAACGGTGTGATATCATATCGTTTCGTCCATGGACCTGTCGAAGAGTTACTCTCCGCTTTCATCGTAAGATAGGGAAAAGCGGGCACCCGATCAGGTGCGGACGAGGTATGCGGCGTTCCCAGATAAAACATGTGCCATTTGCCTTTATCAAAAAAGGTGGTCCCATAAGAGGCTGAAGCACAATCATTGCTGCCCTCTTTCCCTAGATCAAGAACCTGCCCTTTTGCATTCCAGTTCTGTAGGTCTTCACTTTCAGCTAGGCAGGTCGTCCATCCTTTAGGACCGGCGCCATCATAATGCATATAAAAAATACGATGGTGCTCCCAAACCCAAATATCACGGGCGCCATATATATCGCAACTATCAGGACCTTTGCCGTGTTTTAAAACAATACCCACATCAACCGGGTTAATATAATAAGTGGCATGCGGGCGGCCATCTGAATAGGGAATTTGCTTGTTTATCCGTTTTATTTTTGATCCTTCAGCCTCCGGGCTCTCTGCCTTCTTCCTTTGACTAAAACCGTTTTGGGTACAAAGGAGTAAAAGTAACGTTGTTAAAAACAGGAAATTTCTTTTTAAATAAAACATTTGCTAATCAATTATTTATATGGAGTAAGCTCCGGTTGTACTTTCGTAAATCATTTCATGAACAATTTGAATAATTATTCTAAACATTTAATCACAAAAGCTGTTTTTTTGAATTTTAAAAATAATGAAAAATATGATCCGATAGCACGATCTTTAATCAAAAATCTTAAACCTATTATCTCATGATAAAACGCATTGTAGACATTGAAGATTTGATATAAAAAAAACTGAAATCCATTATCAGACAAACCCTGTTTTTTTCAATTTGTTTTTGTACGTTTACATAATAATTCATTACCTGTCTGGATAAACCATCGATTCTACTGTTAAGTATCCTGTCCCTTGTTTTTATTCGTTTTATGGTATTAAATTATGGCTCTTTATACTTAAATCTTATTCAATTGAATACATTCGATCTTATTGCAACAACTCAATTCGGGCTTGAAGATGTCCTTGCTACTGAGTTAAAGGCGCTTGGAGCTGAAAATACGGAAATACTGAATAGAGCTGTGAAGTTCACAGGAAACCTCGAACTATTATATAAATGTAATTTATTATTGCGGACCTGCTTGAAAATTCTAAAGCCTATTGCTACGTTTGAGGCCTATAATGAAACGCAGTTATATGATAATATTAAAAAGATCGACTGGAGTCAATATCTCACTGTGCAGCATACCTTTGCGATAGATGGAACTACCAGCGGTGAGGTTTTTACACACTCTAAATTTGTCGCCCTAAAATCTAAAGATGCTATTGTTGATCAGTTTCGTGAGCGAACAGGTGTCCGTCCTTCGGTAGATCCCGAAGATCCGGATATGCGTATTAATATTCATATCTCAGATATTAACTGTTCTGTGTCGCTTGATAGTACAGGCGTACCGTTGAATAAAAGGGGGTATCGGCTCGAACAGATTTTTGCACCCATCAGTGAAGTATTGGCAGCAGGAATTATTCTCTTATCGGGGTGGGATCGGAAAACCGATTTTTACGATCCGATGTGTGGATCAGGTACCTTCTCCATAGAGGCCGCATTGCTTGCTCAAAATATTCCCAACGGACGGCTACGCAAATTTATCTTTGAAAAATGGTCTAATTTTGATGCTGCTTTATGGCAAAAGATTAAAGATGAGGCTGAACAAGCTGTCGTTCCGTTTGAAGGGAAGATTTATGCTTCCGATCTGGATAAAAGAGCGGTTGAGATAGCCCTTCAAAATGCACGAAGAGCCGGCGTAGCCGGTGAAATTGAATTTGTAGAGTCAGATTTCCTTCAATCAAAAGTAAAAGGTGAAAAGGGTGTGATTGTGTTGAATCCCCCCTATAATGATCGATTGAAGAGCGATGATATTGTTGAGTTTTACAGCGAAATCGGAACACATCTTAAACATTTTTATAACGGGTGTGATGCATGGATTATTAGCGGAAACCTTGAAGCATTGAAATTTATCGGACTTCGTCCATCACGAAAGATCAAGCTCTTTAACGGCCAGCTGGAATGCCGGCTTCAAAAATATGAACTATACAGAGGCAGTAAAAAGGGGAGTGATAATCCTGATCACCAAGAGCCTACCAAATCGTAACCCTCATCTCTTCGGGTCTCCACATTTTATCCCCGTTCTTAAGTCCGAAGGCTTTATAAAATTCAGGCATGTTTGAAAGGGGACCTAAAACTCTGAATCGTACCGGTGAATGATCGTTTGTCTTTACGTTTACTGCGACGGTTTCAGGCCGTTCATTGATCATCCATCCATAAGCCCATCCCAGAAAGAACCGTTGATCGGCTGATAGTCCCGCAACGATTTTTTTCTCCTTGTATTGCCGCGTCTTTTTAAAGGCTTCATACCCCATGCGGATGCCTCCAAGATCGGCGATGTTCTCTCCTAATGTTTGATAACCATTGAGATGTAATGTGTCGACTGCAATATAAGCGCTGTATTGGGTGGCTAGTTGTTTTGTCTTTTCATGAAAACGGATGCTGTCGCTCTCGTTCCACCAGTAGTTTAGATTACCGTTTTCATCATACTTCCGTCCCTGGTCATCAAAACCGTGGGTTATCTCATGTCCAAATAATGAGCCACCGATGACCGAATAAAGTATTGCATCATCAGCAAGTTCTTTTTCAAAGCCTGGAATAATGATCTTACATCCCGGAACACAAGCTTCGTTATTGGCATTGTCATAGTAAGCGCTATAGGTTTGAGGTGTCATATTCCATTCCGTTCTATCAATGGGCTTCCCAAACTTCGAGAGCATAAATTCGTGGGCCCATCTGTTGGCATTCATTACGTTTCTCGCATAAGAATATCTATTGATATTCATGCTACTTATATCTTTCCATTTGTCGGGTGCGCCAACTTTGAATCCCATTGTCGATAGTTTTTTCAGGGCTGTGATTTTAGCTTTCGAGCTCATCCAATCCAGATCCTTTATCCGTTCGATAAAGGCTTCTTTTACTGCATAACCGATTTCCAGTAATTTTTCTTTAGCTCCCTTAGGCAGATATTCTTCTACATAGACTTGCCCAATCGGTTCACCCAACGACTTATTGACTTTTTCAACCACACTTTCCCACCTGGGCTTAGGTTGTGTAACACCTCTGAGTGTTGTGTAGTAAAAAGCGAAGAAATCTGCATAGGTTTTATCGTCCAGATAGGCTGTTAAACTATTAACCAGCCTGAATTTGAAATAGTCTTTCCATACTTGTAGCGGAGTTGAAACCACGAGTGGGTCCAGACTTTTGAAGAATTCTAATTGTCCCACCGTTAATGTGTCTACGTTATTTAAGTTTAACGATTGTAAAAAGAGAGCCCAGTTCAGATGTGGGGTGATCGTTTGTAGTTGATTAAGTGATAGTTTTGTAAAGTTCTTTTGGTAATCACGTAATCCCTCTTTAGTTCTGGATATGCCCGCTAGCTGGGTCTCCAGTCTCATCAACTGTGTACCGGCCTTTTTTGCTTCAGTTTTTGTGTATCCTATTCTGTGATATAACCCGATGGCGTATTCCTGAAATTTTTGTCTGATAGTTACCGTTTTTATATCTGTGTCAAAGTAATAATCCCGACTGGGCAGACTTATTCCGCCTTGTCTGATAAAGAGGGCATATTTGTTACTAACCGTGATATCTCGTCCCAGAAAGAAGTTAAACAGGTGCGAGCTGACAGCCTTGTCTACCATTCCCTCAACGACCATCAGGTCGTTCAGATCTTTCATCGACTCTATCTGGTGTAATTCTTTTTTCAGTACTGATATTCCTCTTCTGTTTATGGAAAGGCTGTCCATCCCTGAGAAGTAAAAATCACCAATCTTCTGCCTGTTACTTCCTTTGACCGAAGATTTCATCGTAGCGGATGACGCGCATATTTCCCTGATCTGGTCATTAATAGTTTCCTGAACTTTTTCCCACATACCATTCGATTGTTTATCTGGCGGTATGGGGTTTTCTTTAAACCATTTTCCATTGGCATACATAAAGAAATCATCTCCTGAGTTCACGGTAGAATCGATGTGGGAGACCAAGGGGTCTAATCGTGTGGTATTGGTTTTTTGGCCAATAGCAGGCGGGGTGATAAAAAGGATGAGGATAACAATGATGGAAAGCGAGCGTTCAGATCTTTTCATGTATATAGGGTTGTAAGTAACCTGACAAAAATAATGCAAATGTAGTATCGTCAGGCCTTATCAAATACAAACCTTCCAACTTTTTCAATGACTTCAACATAAGTTTGCTCAATAAATCAATGAATTTTCAAAATAAATTTCCGATTTCAAAATCATTTTATTTAAAATTATTTTATGCTCTAACATTTCTTTATATTTGTATTACCGTATTCGATAAAGATCTAAAGAATTATTTATAAACTTAAAAGCAATTTACAATCATGGTCGCAAACTTTAACAACATCGTACTGGTTCCAACAGACTTTTCAGAAGTGTGTAACAATGCTGCCAGTCAGGCAGTAGACGCTGCTAAGCTACTGAATTACAAAGTGGTATTGCTTCATGTAGTCGATAGTGATACAAAAGCATATTTAAAGGATGAAAAACTACCAGCCGAAGCTATTGATAAAATGTTAGGAGAACTGGCAAATGAGCTCCAAAAGCAGGGTGGTATTACGGTTGAATATCTATCTAAAGAAGGAAATATTTTTACAACAATTAGTGAAGTAGCCACTGAAATTGGCGCCAATCTTATTTATTTGGGTACCCATGGAAAAACAGGTATCCAGCGTTTTACAGGTAGCTTCGCACTAAAAGTAGTTGTCAGCTCTCAGGTTCCCGTTGTTGTTGTTCAAAAACGTCCTTACACAACTCGTTACAAAGACATTGTACTTCCTATCAGTAGCGTTAGTTCAGAAGAAAAAGCAAAGTGGGCTACCTTTATTGCTAAACAATTTGATGCGACTATCCACATCCTTGTTATTGGTGATGCCGGCGATCTGGTTTATGAATCAGCTCACGAAACTGCACGTTTATTGGGAAAAAATGGTGTGAAGTATACTATTAAAGAAGCAGAAAAGCATTCACAGTTCGCTCGTCAGACGATAGACTATGCTACATCCAATAATACTGATCTGATTATGATTATCACCAGCCCTGAAAAGAATAGAGTATCTTATCTATTGGGTAGTTACGACGAAGAAATTATCTTTAATACGACACAACTTCCGGTGTTATGTGTTAATCCAAACGATCTGGAATTTAATTTTGTAGAATAGATTCCATACCCTTTTAAGCGAATATTTCCAAAAAAATCGGCTTAACCAGAAACGTTATTCGTGGAGGTTAAGTCGATGTTTTTTATAGTAAACTATCTCTTTAAGCGGTATTCCAGATATTTTATCTTGCATCCTTGTGCCAGCCACATCTTTTCATAGAAAGTTTGAACGGCTATTACATCCTGGATTTTTGGATCGTCAGGATTTTGATACAGATCATCATTTGAGTATAGCAGCTCATGATCATATGCTTTGATCACTCCTAACGTATATTCATAAAACAGATCGCTATCCGATTTTAAATGGATAATTCCATCAGGTAGTAATAACTTTTTAAATCGTTCGGCAAATTGGGGCGAGGTGAATCGTTTCTTTGCTTTTGCATTTCGGGGTTGTGGTTCCGGAAAGGTAATCCAGATCTCTGCTACCTCATCAGGAGCAAAAAAGTGCTCTATCTGCTCAATATAAGTTCTGATAAAGGCAACATTTTTCATCTTATTCTCTTTGCTGGTCTTTCCCCCGCGCCATATTCGGGCGCCTTTCTTATCAATGCCGATAAAGTTCTTCTCAGGATATTTTTCTGCCAGATTTACGGTATACTCTCCTTTGCCGCATCCCAGCTCGATAATGATAGGATTGTCGTTACCAAAAAAATCACTGTGCCATTTGCCTTTCAACGGAAAGCCCTTCATCAGATCCTCAAATGAGGGCTGAAAGAAATGCTCAAACGTCTCGTTTTCGGCAAAGCGTTGTAGTTTATTCTTTCCCAATGGGTTTATTTATTTAATAGTTGATCCGGATCGGATATTGTTATTTTTTTAGAATCCATGCTGATGTAATTCCTTTGGCTTTTAATTCTCTTAATTTTTCAATGGCTGATGGATTGTTATTACAGCGTGCCGTACTTACCAGATAAAGACCCTTACCGTTTCTTCCGGCTACTGTGGCATCAATGTCCATTTCATGAAGCTCTTTTACTCGCTTCTCTGCATTTTCTTTAATTCTGAAAGCTCCTTCGATAATCAAAAAACGAGACCCGGTATGCATCCCTAATCGATACACGTCGGGTAATTCTAATGATCTCTTTTTGGCGCTCATAAACTCCTGATCATGGGGCGCACCCTCTTCATGCGCAAAGGGTCGCTTAAATCCTTCCGCGATTCCTAAAGCCATTTCGCTTTCAGGTTCTATACCTGAAAAGCGAATATAAGTAGGAGTGATGTTAATTCCTAATGTGCTGTCGACCAGTGTGAGGTAGACTATAGCAGTAGGGGGCTGCTTCTTAATGGCCGGTTGAACTGGTCCTTTCCATTGCAATGAAGGAAGGACACTACTTATATTTGTATCCACACCAAAAGGAAGTTTCCAATTTGAGTGCGTCAAAAGACCTATAGCAAGAAGTGGTATGGCAATAGCGGCAACTCTTCCAAGAGTTGTAGACAACTTCATCCTTCCTTTTGCAGATTCGGTGGATTTCCTGCTTATTCTTTCCTTGCGATGAATGACCGGTGATGAGAACGTAGGTAGGCCAAAAGATTCTTCCAGAAAATTTTGCGTGCTATCAGGTGTAAAAAGAATATTTTTTTCTTCATTGAATTGCAATGTTCCGGCATCATCTATGATGATTGTCTTTCCTGATTGCAGATCCTGATAAAGCGCATCTACCTCTTGCTCCAAACGGAGCATGGCTTGTTCATAGGATGTGTTTTCTTCTCTTTCAATATGATGCACCAGCAATCCATCGTTATGTTGCAGGCCCGAATTGAAGACGATCTGTTTGGAAGGAGGAACGAAACGATTTTTAAACGGCAAAATATGTGCAGGAACATAGTTTGCAATGAAGCCTCCCAGTCCCGGAATAACCACGCAATCATGTTGATATAGAAGTGCGCTTATGTAAAAACAAATCTTCATTATTTAACCGTTTTCTTTCTTTCTGCGAAGATAAAAGGACAAAAGATATTTACCAAGTATTGTTTGTGAGTTTTGTCAGATCTTCCGGAGTATCAATAGAAACACCCTCTTTGTCGGTAAGTTCGACAGATATACGAAATCCATTTTCAATCCATCTCAATTGTTCTAAACTTTCCATCAGCTCTAACTTTCCGGGTGCTAGACCGGCAATAGCCTTTAATACGGGTGTGCGGTAAGCATAGAGTCCCAAATGCTTTAAGAAGAGACCTTTGTTAAGCCATTCGTTTTTTTCGGCCCCACGTATATAAGGAATCGTACTTCGACTGAAATAAAGGGCTTGTTTTTGTAAACCTCTCACTACTTTCACCGCATTAGGATTGAAAAGTTCCTCTTCGGTATCGATGCGTCTTGCTAATGTGGCAATGTCGACAGTTTCATCCTTAAAACAAGCTGTCACCGCATCAATCTGTTCCGGATCAATAAAGGGCTCGTCTCCTTGAATGTTTACCACGACATCATAATGTTGTTCAGGATAGCTTGTCATCAAATGGTTGAGTGCTTCATTACAACGATCGGTACCACTCCGGTGTTCGGTAGAGGTCATAATCACCCGGCCGTTAAAAGATTGTACATGCCCGGCAATTCGTTCATCATCGGTAGCAACCAGCACTGTATTTAAAGAAGAGCTCTTCAAACACTGTTCATAAACCCGCCTGATCATAGATTTTCCATTGATCATCGCCAAAGGCTTTCCCGGGAAACGGGTTGATGCATAACGGGCAGGAATAATTCCGACACATTTCATAGAAGTATATTTTGTATAGGTAGGGATTAAAATAATCCGTGAAGATCTGCATTAACTTTCTCTATCACCGATCCAAGGTCTTCGGCACTTTCGGAGAAGTTGATATTGTCAACATCTACAATTAACAGTTTCCCTTTGTTATAGGTGCTAATCCAGCTGTCGTACCGGTCGCTTAAACTCTTAAGATAGTCGAGTCGGATACCGGCTTCATAATCCCGTCCCCGTTTCTGGATTTGGCGCACTAGTGTGGGAACACTGGCTTTGAGGTAGATTAACAAATCGGGTGGAGCTATAAAGCTACTCATCAACTCAAAGAGAGATTGATAATTATCAAAGTCGCGTTTCGACATCAGATTCATTTCGTACAGATTGGGCGCAAAGATGAAAGCATCTTCGTAAATAGTCCTATCCTGAATAACGGTTCGGCCACTATTCCTGATCTCAATAACTTGTCTGAAACGGCTATTTAAGAAATATATCTGAAGGTTAAACGACCATCGTTTCATGTCATCATAGAAGCTGGTTAGATATGGGTTGGTGTCGGCATCTTCAAAATGGGGAGTCCAACCAAATGTATTGGCAAGTAGTTTGGTCAGGGTGGTTTTCCCCGAACCTATATTTCCTGCAATAGCAATATGCATAGATTTTTTCATCAAAATGAAGGTAAAAAAATTAGATTCGGGTCAAGCTGTTTTTAGCATATTGAGAATTTCCTCTACATACTCACGATTGTTTGAGAGTCGTGGAACCTTATATTGTCCACCCAGCCGTCCTTTTGATTTCATCCAATTGTAGAAGGTGTTCTTAGGAACGGAATGGATAATAGGGCTCTTTAAAATCAAATCGTGATAACGCTTGGCTTCATAATCAGAGTTAAGAGATTTTAAGGCATTGTCGAAAATCTCGGTAAAATAGTCCTGATTTTCCGGTTTGTTTTCAAATTCAATAATCCATTCATGTGCAGCATACGAGTGCTCATCAAAGTAAATAGGTGCTGCTGTATATTCTGCGATAATGGATCCGGTTTTTTCGCAGGCAATATTTAGTGCCCGTTCGGCATTGTCAATAATTAACTCCTCTCCAAAGGCATTGATAAAGTTACGGGTTCGTCCTGTAACCCTGATGCGGAAAGGATGAAGTGAAGTAAACGCAATGGTGTCACCAATTAAATAACGCCATAAGCCGGCATTTGTTGATATGATGATCGCATAATTTTTTTCTATCTCAACCTGGTCCAGTGAAAGGGTTACCGGAAACTGTTTTCCCAACTCCTCTAAGGGCATAAATTCATAGTAGATGCCGTAATCCAGCATCAACAGCATGTCTTCTTCGTTAAGTCTGTCTTGTATTCCGAAAAAGCCTTCGGATGCATTATAGGTTTGCAGATAATGAACGTCGGGAGAGGTGATCTTTTTGAAATTTTCTTTGTATGGTGTGAAATTTACGCCTCCATGAATGTACAATTCGAAGTTCGGCCATACCTCAGTCAAATTGTGCTTGCCTGTAATGTCCAGAATCCGTCGCATCAATAAAAGTGTCCACGAGGGTACTCCTGAGATACTGGTTACATCTTCCTCCATTGTTTGACGCGCCATCTGTTCAATCTTCTCTTCCCATCCGGGCAATAGCGCTATTGAACGGTCAGGTGTTCTGATCAATTCAACCAGAAAAGGAAGGTTCTTCATCAGAATAGCTGAGACATCACCATTAAAGGTTCCGGCATCTTCATCATCAACGACAAAAGATCCCGTCATTCCGATTGATTTTCCTTCAAATAGTTTCGTTTCGGGGTTGTTATTACAATAGAGTGCCAAAAGATCTTTTCCTCCTTTATAATGGCATTCATCTAATGCTTCCTGACTAACAGGTATATATTTGCTTTTGTTGCTGGTAGTTCCTGATGATTTGGCAAACCATTTTATATCGGATGGCCAGAGAATATTCTGCTCTCCCTTTCTTAATCTGTCGATATAAGGCTGAACATCTTCGTACGAACTTACGGGTACACGTTCTTTGAAGTTTTCAACCGAACGTATCGATTTATAATCATAAAGTTTGCCCCATTCGGTATCTTTTGCAGTGCTGACTAACTTGGCAAACCATTCCGATTGTACCTCTTCAGGGTACTTCATGAATAATTCTATCTGGTGAACTCTTTTTTTTAATAGCCATGAAATGACTGAATTAAAAAATGGCATCGGAAAAGGCATAGGCTTTTTTTATTTTACAGCAAAGTTAAGTTATTTGTTTAATGAGGACCTAACCTTTTCAAATCTTTCTATCATCATTATCTGCCGTTCTTTATCTTTGCACCACAAAAAAGTTGGTATGATCACCTTTCCCAATTGTAAAATTAATATCGGACTTAATATAGTTGCTAAGCGTAATGATGGTTTTCATGATATAGAAACTATATTTTATCCTCTTTCGCTTTGTGATGCGCTTGAAATAATACCGGCTACTCAACAAGGAAACGCTGATGAATTTTTACCGGAAGGGATTCCTCTTGATGGTGATCCACAACAGAACCTTTGCATGAGAGCACTCAGGCTTATGCGTAGCGTAGCGTATGTTGATCCGGTGAAGATTGTATTGCTGAAGAATACGCCCTCGGGAGCCGGGCTGGGAGGCGGGTCTGCCGATGCGGCCTTTACATTGAAAATGCTTAATGCATATAGCAAGGCCAATCTTTCTAACGATCAGTTGAGCTTAATGGCTGCTCAACTGGGAAGCGATTGCCCGTTTTTTATCTCGGACACTCCCGCATATGCTCATGGAAAAGGAGACTTGCTTGAGAATGTAAAAATCAATCTTCAGGGTCATACCCTTGTACTGGTGAAGCCTCCTGTTTTTGTCAGTACCGCTGAAGCCTATGCCGGCGTATCTCCAATGCCTTCTGCGACATTATTGAAAGATTTAATTCAGCAGCCCGTTTCAGAATGGCGGCACACAATAAAAAATGACTTTGAGAAAAATATTTTTCCGCACTATCCGGTCATAGCCTCAATCAAAGCGAAAATGTATGACATGGGTGCGCTCTATGCCTCCATGAGTGGTAGTGGTTCATCTGTTTTTGGAATCTTTGCGCATCCTATGAATGTTTCTCACCTCTTTCCCGACTCCTTTTATCATGAAGAAACGTGCTAATGTGTCAATTAAATAATGTGCCAGTGTGCTAATTAGAGGGTGCCAACCTCAATTTGAAACATACGCATTTGGGTGATGAGTTAGACTGACAGGCTGTCGATTGCCTTCCTACGTTTTTTCTCTTTCATTATCGTATTATTTTGGTGCTTTTACCAGTAAATAAAACGCAATAAGTGTAAATAGTATATTTGGGGTCCATACTGCCAGTACGGGGGGGACATCTCCAAATCTGGCAAACACAGTAGTCACCTGTAAAAAAAGAATATACGAAAAACAGATCGTCATCCCTATTCCAAGATGAAGCCCTATTCCTCCCCGGACCTTACGGCTCGATAGCGATACCCCGATCAGTGTGAGAATCAACGAAGCAAAAGGAAAGGCAAACCGTTGATGCATTTCCACCTGATAGGTTGAAATTTGAGACGAACCTTTAATTCGCTGTTGCTTGATGAAGTTTCGAAGCTCAAAGAAATTCATGTATTTAACATTATCCGCATCAATGTTAAACTCTTCCGGTTTTAAGTTTAAAACAGTGTCTATCTTCAGTCCTTTCCTAATCGACTCATGTCCGTCTTTCAAAATGGTCCGCTCATAAAAATTATTTATCGTCCAGTGGTGCTTTATGGTGTCCCATTTAATGGCATCGGCGGTAAGCTTGTAAGACAATCCTTCTTTAGGCTTGACTTTTTCGATGGAAAAATTATATCCCTCGTTGGTAGCAGTGGTAAACGATCGCACATATACATAGGTCCCGGGTTGAAGCTGCATGTGGATATTCTCGAAATTTTTGGCCTGATTGCTTTTTACATATTTTTTTTCGAAATCAACCATCTTGTGAATTGTACGCGGAATTACAAAATTGGTCAACATAAATGAAAAAATAGCCAGGACACTGGCAGCTACCAAATAGGGTCTCAGCATTCTTTTAAAACTGACTCCGCTGTTTAAAATAGCAATGATTTCAGTATCACTTGCCATCTTTGAGGTGAAGAATATTACGGCGATAAAAGTGAAGAGTGCGCTAAACTGATTAATGAAGAAGGGGAGAAAGTTGAAATAATAATCAACAATGATTGCCTTCAGGGGGGCTTGTCGCTCAATGAAGTTGTCTATCTTTTCAGATATGTCAAAAATGATGATGACCACTGCTAATAAGAGGATGGCATATACAAAGGTGCCCAGAAACTTTTTAATGATGTAGCGGTCGATAATGCGAAGATTCGACATCAATCCATCAACAGCTTTTTTTAGCGGATTCCTTATCATTGTTTCTTTTTGTCAGCTTTAAGTTCATTTACAGCCGCACCTGCAACTGTTTAACCATTTTATTTTTCCACTCGGTGAAATCGCCTTGCATGATATGGTTGCGTGCTTCGCCAACCAGCCAGAGATAGAAGGCCAGATTGTGATTACTTGCAATCATCGGGCCTAAAATCTCTTTCGAGATAAATAAATGTCGAAGATAGGCTTTTGAATATTGATGATCTACAAACGACACTCCTTTTTCATCAACGGGACTAAAGTCGTTTTTCCATTTCTCATTCTTGATGTTGATAATGCCCTGACTGGTGAAAAGCATCCCATTTCTCCCGTTACGGGTTGGCATCACACAGTCGAACATATCTACTCCGAGCGCTATCGATTCCAAAATATTAACCGGTGTGCCCACCCCCATCAAATAACGGGGTCTGTCTTTCGGCAGGATGGAACAAACCAATTCGGTCATTTCATACATCATCTCGACAGGCTCTCCTACGGCTACACCACCAATGGCGTTACCTTCAGCTTCCTTCGATGCAATATATTCTGCCGATTGAATACGGAGATCACGATAGGTACTTCCCTGTACAATCGGAAAAAGAGCTTGCTTATATCCATACTTTGGTTCGGTAGTATTAAAACGTTCAATGCAACGATCGAGCCACCGATGAGTCAAATGCATGGAGTTCTTAGCATATTCATACTCACTGGGATAGGGTGGACATTCATCGAAGGCCATCATAATATCGGCTCCAATGCTCCGCTCTATATCCATCACTCTTTCAGGCGTGAACAGATGTTTTGAACCATCAATATGACTTTGGAAGGTGACGCCCTCTTCTTTGAGCTTGCGTCGTTCGGTGAGCGAATAGACTTGATATCCTCCACTGTCAGTCAAAATCGGATATCTCCATCCGTTAAATTTATGAAGTCCTCCAACTTGTTCCAAAATATCCAGACCCGGACGAAGATACAGGTGATAGGTGTTGCCCAGGATAATTTGTGCATGCACATCTTCGGCCACATCACGGATATGAAGGGCTTTTACCGATCCTGCCGTACCTACAGGCATGAATATAGGGGTGAAAATATCGCCATGATCAGTGTTAATCACTCCGGCTCTGGCGTTCGAATGTGGGTCAGTTTGATGTAGTGTAAAATTCATTCAGTCGGATTTGCAAAATATTTAAGACTTTTTCGCCTAAAATTTTGCAAAGATAAGCTTTCTTGTCAGAGAAAAGATAAATTTGCATTTTCAAATTGTATATTGATGTTTCAAACCTATTTTTCTGAAACCCTGCTCTACATCACCTTAATTGTGTTCCTTTCGGCAACTGCAGTTCAACTGATTTATTTCTGGTTTATATATAGTCGCCTTGCATTTAGTCGTCTGTCAAAGCCTATAGATCAGCAGTTACCCGTATCTGTTGTGGTTTGTGCCCGCAATGAATATGAAAATCTTACTACCTTTCTTCCCCGTATTCTTGAACAGGACTATCCCGATTTTGAAGTGGTCGTTGTAAACGATGCCTCTGATGATGACTCTATTTATCTATTGAGAGATTTTGCGAAGAAGTACCCAAATCTTAAAATAGTAGACATGCCTCAAAGTATAAACTTCTTTAAAGGAAAGAAATTCCCGCTTTCTATAGGCATCAAGTCAGCAAAAAATGATATTATCCTTCTTACGGATGCCGATTGTACACCTGCATCAAAAGACTGGATCAATGCCATGCAGTCACGTTATAATAATGTGGAGACCGAAATTGTTTTGGGGTATGGCGGTTATGAACGCTCGCATGGAATGCTGAATAAACTCATTCGTTTCGACACACTTCGTATTGCCATGAGCTATTTTTCTTTTGCTCTTGCCGGAGTGCCCTATATGGGGGTGGGACGCAACCTCTCCTATCGAAAGTCTCTTTTCTATCGCAATAAAGGATTTATCAGTCATTATCAGATCCCTTCGGGTGATGATGACCTCTTTATTAATCAGGTAGCCACAAGCTATAACACGCGCATTCAGGTAGTCAAAGAAGCTCATACACTCTCTGTTCCCAAGAAAAGTTGGCCGGATTGGTTACGTCAAAAACGCCGCCACCTCTCCACTTCTAATCGGTACAAATGGTATCATCAGCTTATACTGGCTATTTATCCCTTAAGTGAAGCGCTTTTTTATGTCGGATTTATCTTTTTGGCTGTCACTTTTTATCTCCCGATATGGGTCTTTTCCGCCTTCGCTTTGCGCTTTTTCAGTAGCCTTATCGTCTATAAAGGTGTTATGAAACGATTAAACGAAAAGAGTTTCCTTCTCATTACCACCTTCTTAGAACTCTTTTTCCTTGGCTTTAATATATATGCTTACTTAACACAGCGCTTGAATCGGAGTAAGAACTGGAGATAATGAAACAAGCATGTTCGGCACCTGACATGCAAGTTCCATCCGATATTAGAACGTAAATTATAACGGATGAACCAAAAAACGATAGTGGATTTTATTACTAACTCCGCTGTCTATGCGTTATTCTGCAGAAACCGGCAATGGCTGCATGAAGTTTCATTGATGGTTGCCATTCTATTGTTTTTAGGATTACTCTTTCGCATTAAACATACCGGTCTCTTTACATGGTTTCATATGGAGTGGTTTACCCATCATTTGATATTGGTAATGCGTGATTGTGCATGGTTCATTGGAAAGTATATCTGTGGGTTGCGGGTAACCTGCATCGATTCATATATCCTCTATTTCCCCGATCCGAATTCATCCATACTGATCTATCAGGGCTGCTCAGGTTTTGGTGAGCTAGAAAAAACAACACTTTTTTTTACCTTCTATCCCGGTCCTCTAAGGAAAAAACTTTGGTTTATCCCTTTAGCACTTCTCTTTGTATTTATGATAGCGATATTGCGGATGGTAGGTCTCTCTCTTGCCGTAGTCTATCGTCCCGACCTATGGAATTTTATTCATACCCGGTTGATGACCTTTCTCTTTTATGGGTCGCTCTTTGCTCTTTGGGTGGTTTATGTGGAATATATAAAACCTACTCATACTTGATAATTGGGGATAGTTTCCCCAGCGCTGCTGTCATAAACCTCACATTATCAAGTAAAACATTTTCTGATGGATAATAAAAGGATCGTCACACTACTGATAGTCTGTTTTTTGAACTATATTTGCAATTAAGTCCTTTTTTGGCACGTTTTTTAATGCTTTATCAACAAACTTAACCGAACCAAAAATGAAAAAGTATCTCGTTTTATTATTAATTCCGTTTTTCTTTGCTTGCGAGCCGAAACCAAAGACTAGCAATCCTGAGGTTGATGCGCTTAAAATAGAAAATCAAAAACTGATGGCTCAGTCTGTGCAAAAAGATTCTGCTTATAATCAACTTTTTGAATCGCTTAATCAGATTGAACAAAACTTGTCACTTATCCGTAACAAACAGAAGCTTATTCAGGAAAGTTCACGTGCCGGTGTTGAAATGAAGGTGGATGTACGCGAAAAGATTGCTGATAATATCAAAGCAATCAATGACCTGATGGCTAGGAATAAGATGATGGTACGGTCATTGAATAAGAAAATGAAAGATCTCAATATTCAAATCGAAGGTTTTAAGAAAACCGTAGAAAATTTGACCGAAACTGTTGCTCAAAAAGAGACAGAGATCACTGATCTTAAGTCGAAGTTGCAGACAATGAATTTCACCGTTGAAACACTCAATGCACATATTGATACATTGAAGTCGATTAATCAGGTGAAAGAACAAAGAATTGCCAGTCAGGTTGAAGCAATGAATACTGCTTACTATGTATTGGGTAATGAAAAAGAACTGAGAGCTCAGGGTGTTATTACAAAAGTAGGCGGCTTATTGGGTATAGGTAAAATCAATAAGGTGTCGGGCGACTTTAATAAAGATTATTTCACTAAGCTTGATGTTACTAAAACAACAGAATTCATTATTGGTGCAAAGAAGGCAAAATTGCTAACGGTTCATCCGAGTGATTCATATCATTTCGAAGGAACAAAAGATCGCGTTGAAAAACTGATCATCACTAATCCTGAGAAATTCTGGAAAGCATCCAAGTATCTTGTTGTGATCATTGGCTAAATGATCTGGATTTTGAGAAGGAGAGCCCGATCAGCAATGACCGGGCTTTTCTATGGTGCGCCGTGCATGATTAATAATTTGGTGGTGTAAATCCACTATGGGGGTATGTAGCGACCAACCATTAGCTCAAGGCAAGGGTGTCCATTGTGAAGTGGAATCTGAAGGAAGCTGTCGGCAAAGTTCCGGTCTGAGGAACACGAACATCATATAAGGCTCAAGTCGTAGGATGAGTTTGCCATACAGAACGAAGTCCTAAAGCTACACGGATACGGCAGAGTAGATGATGCAGATATATGGAACGAAGGTTATTAATCTTACCACGGGAGATCTCACGGACGTGTGGATATTTTTTTTAGAAGCACGGACAACAGTTGTCGTGAGAAGTCAGCCGAGGACATAATACCCGAAACAAAAGTATTGGGGAAGGTCTGAACCTTATCAAAGTGAGTAGTCAATGAATGTTACCCGATGAAGGAAAGAATGCAGAAAATATCAACACTGAGTGATAGCTGCCCGCAAAAGGATAGGACGGAATCCGAAAGCTATACGGGAGTGCAGACTTTCATGGGGATAACTGAAAACAACCTCACGGAAGTGCAATTTGCAAAAGAGGATTTATTAGAACGAATCTTGTCTGCTGCCAATTTGAATAAAGCCTATAAGCAGGTTGTGTCCAATGGAGGCAGTGGGGGTGTGGATAAGATGGAAACGGAAGACTTACTTTCTTACCTTAGAATCCACAAAGATAATCTGATAATCTCTTTAAAGGACGGAAGTTACTGTCCTAATCCAGTGCGTAGGGTAGAGATACCCAAAGGCAATGGCAAGAAGCGTCCACTGGGTATTCCTACCGTAGTAGACCGTTTTGTCCAACAAGCCATATCACAGGTTTTATCTCGAATTTATGAACGCGAGTTCAGTGCAAACAGCTTTGGTTTTCGCCCCAAACGGAGAGCCCATCAGGCACTTCGAGCCGCTCAGAGTTATCAGAATGCGGGCTACAAATATGCGGTAGATTTAGACTTGGAGAAGTTTTTCGACACAGTCAACCAAAGTAAGCTGATAGAAATTCTTAGTCGCATGATAAAAGATAGTCGGGTTATCTCGCTTATCCAAAAATATCTTGGCTCGGGAGTTATTATCGGTCATAAATTTGTAAATACTTCAGAGGGAGTGCCGCAAGGAGGCCCTCTAAGTCCGTTATTGAGTAATATCATGCTCAACGAACTGGACAAGAAGTTAGAGAGCCGATGTCATCCATTTGTACGCTATGCGGACGACTGTATGATATTTTGCAAGAGCAAGCGAGCCGCCCAGCGTACGATGAACCACATAGTGGTCTATATCGAGGAAACGCTCTATCTGAAAGTGAATCGTGAGAAGACCAAGGTTGGTTACGTGCAGGGCATGAAGTTTCTGGGTTATTCTTTTTACAAGAATAAATCAGGTTTTCGATTATCGGTTCATCCCCAAAGTTATACGAAACTGAAAGGTCGATTAAAAGAGCTTACAGGTCGTAGTAACGGTATGGGTTACGAAAGTCGAAAAGATTCACTCCATCGATTAATACGAGGGTGGGTTGAATACTTCAAACTGGCAGATATGCAAACTCGGTTGAAAGAACTTGACCAGTGGCTGCGCCGTAGGCTTCGTATGTGTATATGGAAATCATGGAAAAGAATAAAGACCCGCTTTCGGAATTTAGTTCGTTGTGGTATAGCCAAAGCTCGTGCACTGCCTTATGCAAATGCACGTCAGGGCTACTGGCGTATGGCAGGGAATCCGATTCTGAATGAAGCTATCAGTATTGATAGTCTTGGTAAAGCGGGTTATCCATGTTTGATGGATTATTACCGTAAAGTTGCATCGTAAATAAGGAACCGCCGTATACCGAACGGTACATACGGTGGTGTGAGAGGTCGGAAAATAAAATAGGAGGAAAACCTATTTTATTTTCCTCCTACTCGATCCCATAACTTTTCTATGCCTATTGTTTCTATCGTACCTGGAAATTCTTTATCCTTCGCAATACATAATGCAATGATGAATTTCTCTCCATATCTGTAATGCCGGATTGTCCAGATACCTGTTTCATCGTTTACCTGCCAGTCATCAGTGATCTTCTCCGGAATAAAATGACCGATGGATGCAAATATTCCGGTTCCGGTAGCCTTTGCAAAACTTTCTCTTGCGGTCCATAACTCAAAAAAGAGGGCATCACGATCAGTCTCTTTGCACTGCTCAAGCATCTTCAACTCAGCTTTGCTAAAAAAACGTTTTGCAATTGGCATCCTTGCGGTAGAAATAGCTTCAATATCTACTCCCGTTGGATGGTCACCGATGGATGCCACTACCATATTGGCGGTATGCGAAATGTTGTAGTGGAGGTTCGGAAAGTCGGGAAGGAAAGGTTTGCCACTTGAATATCGGTGCATGTTGATCGCACGAGACGGTACCCCACTAATACGATTAACGATGTGAGCAACGAGTAAGCTGCCCACACCCGAACGCTGAGCCTGTACAATATTGTTGATGCTCTTAATCCGGTTCACCTCTTCCTTATGAAGATGCATCTCCAGTTTTGATAGAAACAAATCATGAGGAGTATCAGGAATTATCGTAGTTACCAATATCATATTGGTTTATGGGCTTTTAATGAATAATTATCTTTTCGCTATTTGCTGAACCTTATCCAGAACACGCATCAGGTTACCGCTCCATATTTTTTGGATATCTTTTTCGTTGTAGCCACGTTTTACCAATTCGAGGGTAATATTGCCCATTTGGCTTACATCTTTGCAGTCGGATACACCGCCACCGCCATCAAAATCAGTACCGATCCCTACGTAATCTATGCCGATTACTTTTACAATATGATCAATATGATCAACTACGTCCTTCACTGTCGCCAGTTGTCTCGGATAGCGCAAAGTGGCTTCATTCCACTCCTTATGTCCTGCATTGGCTTGCTCGTCGGTCAGTCCCTCAAAGTTATTATACTTTACTCTGATAGCTTTAAATACAGAGTCTCTTACAGGATTGACTTGCGTTTTTTTTACATAATCGCTTAAAATACACATTTGGATTACACCTCCATTGGCTTTTAAAGCCCTAAGCAGATCATCACTTAGGTTTCGGGGATTGTTGCAGATAGCCTTGGCGCACGAATGTGAAGCAATGACGGGAGCGCTGGAATATTTGAGAACATCTAAGAATGAGCGATCGGAGATATGTGATACATCAATCATCATACCCAGACGGTTCATCTCTTTAATTACATCACGACCAAAGTCTGTGACTCCACCGGCACGAAGCGTATCGGTGGATGAATCGCATATCTGGTTGTCCTTGGTGTGACATAGCGTAATATGACGCGCGCCAAGATCATAAAATTCTTTCACACGGGATATATCGCTACCGATAGGATATCCGTTTTCAACGCCTATAAATATAGCTCGTTTTCCCTGAGCGGCTAATTGCTCAAATTGCTTTCGATTTACAGCAATACTGGCAACAGAAGAATTGTCTTCAACCGACTTATGGATTGCTTTGAAAATATTCAGCGCTTGCGCATGTACTTTGGTATAGGCCTCTTCAGTACACTTTCCCTGTCCGATAAACACGGCAAAGAAGATGCCGTCAAGACCACCTTCTTTCATACGGGGGTAGTCAACGCAACTTCCGGTGGTTGATACGTCATGGCGATCGCCTGCATCGAAACCATTCCTGTCAAGCTGTAAGGGCGTGTCAGTGTGTGAATCAACGGTCAGTGTCTTTGCATGAATGCGCGCTGCTTTTTCAATCAATGTTTCATGTGCCTTTTTTGCAGAAAGGGATTGCAGCCCAAAGCATAAAAGGACTGCTAATCCTACTGAGATAATCTTTGCGTTCATTTCAGATGGGTTGTTTTATTGATATAAGGGGTGTTGATTGCACAAAAGTAGCTTAAAAAGCGGCCAATACCTCACTTGCCGTATCGCAAATCAACTTCCACGCCCTATCAACGTGTTCTTGGGTGACATTGGTTTGTGCAATCACCATCCTGATTGTGTACCTGCTGTTCAATCGCGTATGACTCAGATAGACCTTTCCTGATTGATTTAAGGTCTTTAAAAGTACTTCATTTAATTTGTTTATCTCATTAAGATCGGTCATTGCTTTTGGCTTGAACCTGAAACAGATATTGGTAAATGGAACGGGCGCCAACAATTCAAAGTCCGGATGTTGTCTTACCAATCCGGCAAAATGCTGTCCCAACTTCATATGCAACCGTATCTTTTCTTGTAAGCCCTCAACTCCAAAGTTGCGTATCACAAACCATAACTTCAGGGCCCTGAATCTTCGGCCTAACTGAACGCCCCAATCACGGTAGTCGTTCACCTTTCCACGGGTAACTGTCTTCAGATATTCGGGTAATATCTCAAAGGTACGCAACAGCGCCTCACGTTCCTTGACGAAATAAGCCGAACAATCAAAATTGGTAAACATCCATTTATGCGGGTTGAACACTAAGCTGTCGGCCAGTTCAATTCCCTTAATCATATAGCGGTTTTCGGGTAGCAGCAATGCGGTGCCACCATAGGCGGCATCAATATGTAGCCATATATGATAGTGCGCACAGATAGCGGCAATTTTCTCAATCGGATCAATAGCCGTTGAGCTGGTCGTTCCTATTGTAGCCACTACGCAGATAGGGGTAAAGTCATTCGACATGTCCTGAACAATCTGTTGTTCCAGTGAAACCGGATCCATAGCAAAGGTACTGTCGACGCCTATTTTGCGGAGGTTGCTTCTACCGAGACCTGCAATCTTCACCGCCTTGTCTACAGACGAGTGGGTCTCTGTTGAACAATAAATCCGGAACTTTTCCTTCCCAGTATATCCCTGATCGTTCAGTGTGTATCCGGAAGCTCTTTCACGAGCCGAGAGAATGGCTGCAAGGGTAGAAGAGGAGGCTGAGTCCTGGATAACGCCTTCCCAACCAGAGGGAAGTCCTGTCATCTCTTTCAGCCAGTTCATCACCCGTTCTTCCAGTTCTGCGGCTGCGGGCGAGGTCTCCCAATTCATGCACTGCGCCCCCATTGTGGCCGTCAGCATCTCTCCCAGAATAGAGGGATAACTGGAGTTGGCCGGAAAGTAGGCAAAGAAGTTCGGGCTTTGCCAATGGGTGATGCCGGGGAGGATGATTGTTTGAAAGTCTGCAAATATTTTATCCATCGACTCACCGTTCTGTGGTGGTGATGCAGGTAGTTGATTATAGATCTGTCGAGGTTCTACATTTGATTTTACGGGATAATCTTCAATATTTTCAATGTAGTCAGCCATCCAGTCAACCATAAGGTGAGCCTGTCGGCGAAATTCATTCGTATCCATGCGGTGATTGTTTTTATCTGTGGCATCCGGAATATGCTGTTTCCTGTTGTTGAAAGTCATATTCGATCAATTAGTATCAGAATCAAAAACAAAGATAGAGATTATTCGCGTTTTGATTATTTTTGTTCATTATTCATTCATCATATTTTCCAACTATCATGTCAAATCAATCATATTTTCAACAATCCATACTCCGCGGCATTCCTGCCGACTTACCGGAGCCGCGACCTATCGATTCTACTGTTAACCATGCCCCTGTCCGTAAGGATATTCTTTCTACTACCGAAAAGAAACTTGCCCTTCGGAATGCGCTACGATACTTTGATCCGAAACATCATCCGGTCTTGGCTAGGGACTTTACCGATGAGCTTACCCGTTATGGACGGATCTATATGTACAGGTTCCGTCCTACATACCCTATGTTTGCCCGGCCTATCGATGCCTATCCGGCTCGTTGTCAACAAGCGGCTGCCATCATGTTGATGATTCAAAACAACCTTGATCCTGCTGTGGCGCAACATCCTCACGAACTCATCACCTACGGCGGCAATGGAGCCGTATTTCAAAACTGGGCGCAATATCTGCTTACCATGCAGTATCTTGCGCAGATGACGGATGAGCAAACGTTGGTGATGTACTCGGGACATCCCATGGGACTCTTCCCTTCACACAAGGAGGCCCCTCGCGTAGTAGTGACCAACGGTATGGTGATTCCCAACTATAGTAAACCTGACGACTGGGAACGATTTAACGCATTGGGTGTGTCTCAATACGGGCAGATGACTGCAGGGTCTTATATGTATATAGGCCCTCAGGGAATTGTTCATGGAACCACTATAACCGTGATGAATGCCGGACGCAAGATTTGTAAGCCGGGTGAGGATCTTGCCGGTAAGATATTTGTTACCTCAGGATTGGGAGGCATGTCGGGCGCACAACCCAAGGCTGCTGTAATTGCCGGAGTCATTGGCGTCATTGCCGAAATAAACCCCAAAGCTGTAGAGATACGCCACAAACAAGGGTGGGTTGATGAGGTATATCCCGATTTGAACCAACTATTGGCCCGTATTCGGACAGCTCGTCAGAATAAAGAAGCGGTTTCACTGGCGTATCTTGGAAACGTAGTCGATCTCTGGGAAAGATTAGCCGCTACAGAGGATATCTCGGTCGCTTTGGGTTCCGATCAAACTTCTCTTCACAACCCCTGGTCCGGAGGATACTATCCGGTCGATGTCTCTTTCGAAGAGGCCAAAGAGATGATGGCGCATCAACCCGATCTGTTCCATCAAAAGGTACAAGCTTCTCTTCGTCGGCAGATCACTGCTATCAATGCTTTGGCTGACAAAGGAATGTATTTCTTCGACTATGGTAATGCCTTTCTCCTTGAGTCGAGTAGGGCAGGTGCCGATGTTACGAAAAATGATGGTAGTTTTAGATATCCATCTTATGTACAAGATATTATGGGGCCTCTCTATTTTGACTATGGCTTTGGTCCCTTCCGATGGGTTTGTGCCAGTGGCAATCCTGCCGACCTTGATGTCACCGATCAGATTGCTATGGATATACTACTCCGGATCTCTAAAACCTCTCCCCAAGAGATTCAACAACAAATGCACGACAACATTCGTTGGATCAGGGAAGCCAAACAAAATAAATTGGTAGTGGGCTCACAGGCGCGTATTTTATATGCCGATTGTGAAGGACGGACTAAAATTGCAACAGCCTTTAATCAGGCTATCCGGGATGGAAAGATTGGTCCTGTTGTATTGGGACGCGACCATCATGATGTGTCGGGAACAGACTCTCCATATCGTGAGACCTCCAATATATATGACGGATCAAGTTTTACCGCCGATATGGCCATACAGAATGTTATCGGCGATTCATTCAGGGGCGCTACCTGGGTCAGTATCCACAACGGTGGAGGTGTCGGCTGGGGCGAAGTAATCAATGGGGGATTCGGAATGCTGCTTGATGGCAGTATCGATGCTGAGCGCCGGTTACAGAATATGTTGCACTGGGATGTTAACAACGGTATAGCCCGTCGTTCATGGGCACGCAACGACGCAGCCCTCTTTGCCGTCCGTCGTGCCATGGAAGTCGAACCGCTGTTGAAGGTTACACTTCCAAATAAGGCTGATGACGGACTTATTGAAGATTGTTTCTGTTAACAAACGATAATTATCCTTAACAAACTATAAATAAGTTGACAAGCAATTAAACCAACTCTATCTTTATCCGTCTAAACTGAAAATGAATCATTTTTTTGGCGCTATATTAAGGAAATGTTAAGTTTTTAACTTTAACGTGCAATTCAGAAGCCATAACACCAAAAAAATTGTTTAAAAGTACAGAAATGGATACTTTTGCACGAAATTTGTATAATTAGTTGGCAAGAAAGAGGATGAGAGGAACGTATGAAAAAAAGATTACTATTATTAATGATTACGCTGATAACAGGAACTGCACTACTCACGAGCAGCTTTGCAGCCATATCGGCCACATCAGTAGCTATTCCGGTTGATACTTTGAAAAACAAGATAAAAGAGCTCGCCGTACAGAAAGTGAATGAGCCTGTTGCAAACAAGATTGCTTCAAAGAGCATGTGGAACATGAATAATTTGGCTGGCGATACCGATTTGACAAAGAGTATTGAGTTTTCTAACCCATTTCCAAATCCTGCAAATCAACAGACCAGAATCAATTTTCAATTGCCTTCAGATAATTCTGAGGCACGTGTGATGTTGCGTAATCTATTAGGTTCTGTTGTGAAAGATTTCAAGGTCAGGGGTGTCGAAACCCGTTTATTTATCAATACTGCCGACCTGAACAGTGGATTATATTTTTATTCGGTGATGTTCGAAAACAGAATTCTATTCACCAAAAAATTGATTGTAAGGCATTAAATTGTAGCAATAGGTAAGTAGTCATAGCATATAAAAAGAGGCTGTATCAAACTTTTGAGACAGCCTCTTGTAAGTAGAAATTACAACTGCGCAGAAAATGGAAAATTAGAATGCACAGAAAATGGAAACAATAGTGCACAACTTTAGGGATTTCAAAAATAGGTTATTTTTCATCATTTTGATTAAATATTGTTTTTTGGTTTTTAATTCGGAAGCTTTTTCCGGATAGATTAATTACCTCACAGTGGAATAAAAGTCTGTCAAGTAAAGCAGTTGCAAGAACTTCATCATCGAGCATCTGAGCCCATTGAGAGGGGGACTTATTGGTAGTGATAATAAATGATGTTTTTTCATAGAGCTTATTAATCAGGTTAAATAAAGCAACAGCCAGTTGTTTTTCAACAGGGAACAACATGATATCGTCAATGACGATCAGATTAGCATTCATAAGCCGTTTGTATTCAGCTTTTGCAGACCGGGTAAAGTCTTTCATTTTAAGCATCCCGATAATATCATCAATGGTTCGGAAGTAAGCTTTATATCCTTTCTGAACAGCATCATTGCAGAGGCCGGCAGCAATCAGCGTTTTACCGGTACCGGAAGGTCCCATCAAGATGATGTTATAGATCTGATCGAGCCAATCAAGCTCTCTGAGCTGTGCTAAACGTGATTTAGAAAGTCCATTCTCAAAAGTATAGTCGTATATGTTTAGATTGCTTGACTTGGGTAAATGAGCTGATTTAAGCCTTCTTTGAGCCTCTTTTTGTTCTCTGTGAATGGCTTCAGCCTGCAAGAGGCTGATGGTATAATCAAGATAACTAACCATTCCACTTTCAGCCTCTCTGAGTGCTTGGTCGAGACCGGCACTCATACCACTCATTCTAAATTGCCTGCAATAAGACTGTATAACCTGTTTCTTTTCCATAATTAAAGTCCCCCTTGCATTAAAAGTTCATAATCGTTAATGCAGCTTTTCTTTGGATAATAATCTGCAATATTGTTTCTCTTTCCATTTAATGGGTTGTTCAATATGGGTTCCAGATCGATGAGATCCTTTTGTGTATTTTTCTTCAACAAGCTTTCTAACACCGATTTAAAATCATAAGCACTGTACACCTTCATTTTAATACAGTATTGCAAAGTCTGATTGACCACTTGCGCGTCAATATTTTCAATTGATGTCTTTATTGAAGAAAGTTGATCCCTTATGTAGCGTGGTTTTTCTTTGTGGATATTTTCCAGGTATTGTATTGCCAGAGCAGGTTGGGAAAACAATAAAGAGATATCATTAATCATTTCTGCAATCATGCCAGACTTATCTCTTTTGTGATCGGTATTACTCACCAATTTACCCTTTTCAAAAGAAATAGTATGCGAACACAGATGGCTTCCAGCGGTGGAAGATATAACAAGTAAATCATCTTCCCTAATCACTTCAACCTGAGTTCCGCGTCCTTTATAAGTTCCCGATGGCAGAGTGTACAAGTTTCCTTTCCATGATATGGTATTATCTTTTCGTACAGTATACAGTTTTGATGGAGGCTGTATGGCGACAGCTACAAATGGGGCTAACGATTCTTGCTCGATACGCCATTCGGTAAAGGGGACTTTCTGCGTACCGGCATGAGGCTTTGCATTGGCTGTACGTTCCAGCCATGCCAACGCCTCGCTATTGAGCTGGTATACATCAGTAAAAGGCCTGTTGTACAGAAAGTTTTGTTTGACATACTTTACTACGTTTTCAACCTTTCCTTTGCTTTCAGGATCAGCCTTTCTACAAAAATGTAAGCGGAATGTACGCTCCCGGCAATAGTCTTTAAAAACATTGGTTAACAATAAATCTCCCTTGTTTTCATCCGAGAGGAACACTTTGTCCTGATCGTAAACCACTTCCTGTGGAATGCCATTGAAAAAAGAAAATGCTTTCTCATGGGCTGCTATAGCGGTATGGCTGGTAAATGGAATATCTGAAAAGAAAATATACTTGTAACGCGAACGCGATAATACCATGGTGAAAAACCAAACTTTTACTCTTTTACCCAATCCGTTACGCATGTTGTACTGTCCGAAATCAACCTGTGCCTGCTGTCCATATGCAAGTTCTTCAACTGCATTGTATTGGCGAATGGGACTTGTTTGTGGCAGGTGATACTTTTGCCTGATCCACATTACAAAGTTATAAACTGTTTTAGCTGTTACTCCCGGAAACTCAGGATAATGCTCCATTAACCAGTCGTGCATTTGGGCAGATGATGTTTCCTGGTACTGTTCCAGTTTGCTTTTGACAAACTCTTCATATGGAGCAAGTTCCTTACTCCTTTGTGTCTGGGACTGAACAAACTCTTCGTATTGGCTTTCATCCATTGATAGATAGAACTTGACGGTACGACGGTTAATAACCAGCTCCTGACTGATTCTTGAATTGGAGAATCCTTCTCGTTTCATTTGGTGAATCTGATGGTACATGATCAACTTGTTTAAATATTTGTTCATTATAGCCGGTTTTTAATATCCCGACAAAGTTGACTTTCTTTTGATTTGGGCATGCCCAAATCAAAAGAAATCTGTGCATCATTGTTACCATTTTCTGTGTATCCTTATTTACCGAATTCTGTGTAGTGTTATTTTCCGATTACACCTCTTTTTATATGCGTATAACGATTATGTTTCTTCTTTCTATTTCCTCAAGCCTAAATATCGATCTTCGCGTACTTTGCGTTCTTTTCAATAAAATCTCTTCGGGGTGGCACTTCGTCACCCATCAACATTGCAAATATACGATCAGCCTCAGCTCCATTCTCAATCGTTACCTGGCGCAGCGTGCGAAACTCAGGATTCATGGTGGTCATCCATAGCTGCTCGGCATTCATTTCACCAAGACCTTTGTAACGTTGAACGTGAACCCCACTTTCGGCACCATCTTTCGAATATCTGGCAGCAATTGCCCACCGTTCTTCTTCAGTCCAGCAATACTCTTCCTGATTTCCCTTTTTGATGAGATACAATGGAGGAGTGGCAATATAGACGTAACCCTTCTCAATCATATCCTTCATATAGCGGAAGAAGAAGGTTAGAATCAATGTGGCGATGTGGCTTCCGTCCACATCGGCATCAGTCATGATAATTATCTTGTGGTAACGAAGCTTGTCGAGATTTAATTCTTTCGAATCTTCGTTGGTACCAATACTTACTCCAAAGGCGGTAAAGATATTCTTAATTTCCTCGCTTTCGAAGATACGGTGTTGCATTGCCTTCTCCACATTCAGAATCTTACCTCTCAATGGGAGTATTGCCTGAAACTTACGGTCGCGGCCCTGTTTAGCCGTTCCACCTGCGGAATCCCCTTCCACAAGATATATCTCGCATAGCGCAGGATCTTTTTCCGAACAGTCAGCCAGTTTACCGGGGAGTCCCGATCCTGACAATACACTCTTCCGCTGAACCAGTTCGCGTGCCTTACGGGCAGCGTGACGGGCTGTGGCAGCCAAAATTACTTTGTTTACAATGGTACGGGCTTCCCGTGGATTCTCCTCCAGAAAGTTGGATAACATTTCGGCAACACAGACATCAACAGCGCCCATCACCTCATTATTCCCAAGTTTGGTTTTGGTCTGTCCTTCAAATTGGGGCTCCTGTACTTTCACAGAGATTACCGCGGTCAATCCCTCGCGAAAGTCATCTCCATTGATATCAAACTTCAGTTTTGTAAGCATTCCCGACTTCTCTGCATACGCTTTCAATGTTCGGGTAAGACCACGACGGAATCCCGCGAGGTGCGTTCCCCCTTCATGGGTATTGATATTGTTGACGTAGGCATGAATGTTTTCAGAAAACGAAGTGTTATATTGCATGGCAATCTCAATGGGAATGCCGTTCTTCTCACCCACTACACATATCGGTTCAGGCATCAGTTTCTCACGGTTTTCATCCAGATAGAGAATAAAATCATGTAAACCATTTTTTGAGAGATATACATCGTGTAACGGGTTGTTATTTTCATCCACTTCACGCTCATCAGTGATGGTCAGCGTGACACCTTTATTCAGGTAAGCTAACTCACGAATACGCGAGGTCAGAATCGAATAGTCGTAATTAGTGACATAAAAGATAGAGTCGTCCGGAATGAAATGAGTTAACGTGCCTGTTCTTTCGCTATCCCCTATGATTTGTACAGGATAAAGAGGAATGCCGCATTCATATTCCTGGCGAAATATTTTTCCTTCACGATAAACCGTCACGGTAAGATGTTTTGAAAGCGCATTTACACACGATACGCCTACTCCATGTAGCCCTCCTGAAACTTTGTACGATCCCTTATCGAATTTACCCCCGGCATGAAGTACTGTCATAACTACTTCCAGTGCCGACTTTTGTTCTTTTTCATGAAATCCTGTAGGAATGCCACGACCATTGTCTAACACCGTAATCGAGTTATCCGGATGAATGGTGACATCAATTTTATTACAGTAACCGGCCATCGCCTCATCGATGGAGTTGTCTATCACCTCATATACCAGATGATGCAGACCTCTTTCCCCAATGTCGCCAATATACATGGCAGGACGCTTACGGACGGCCTCCAGACCTTCCAATACCTGAATGTTATCGGCATTATACGATCCGTTTTCAACAAAATCCTTATTTAATTCGCTCATAATCAATTTAATCGGGATTAAACCCTTTATGAACAAAGATACGGAAAATATCCTTATCAATCTAACAAAAAAAGCATCCGAAATACCTTTCGGATGCTTTTTTAATGGTGCGCCGTGCATGATTAATAATTTGGTGGTGTAAATCCACTATGGGGGTATGTAGCGACCAACCATTAGCTCAAGGCAAGGGTGTCCATTGTGAAGTGGAATCTGAAGGAAGCTGTCGGCAAAGTTCCGGTCTGAGGAACACGAACATCATATAAGGCTCAAGTCGTAGGATGAGTTTGCCATACAGAACGAAGTCCTAAAGCTACACGGATACGGCAGAGTAGATGATGCAGATATATGGAACGAAGGTTATTAATCTTACCACGGGAGATCTCACGGACGTGTGGATATTTTTTTTAGAAGCACGGACAACAGTTGTCGTGAGAAGTCAGCCGAGGACATAATACCCGAAACAAAAGTATTGGGGAAGGTCTGAACCTTATCAAAGTGAGTAGTCAATGAATGTTACCCGATGAAGGAAAGAATGCAGAAAATATCAACACTGAGTGATAGCTGCCCGCAAAAGGATAGGACGGAATCCGAAAGCTATACGGGAGTGCAGACTTTCATGGGGATAACTGAAAACAACCTCACGGAAGTGCAATTTGCAAAAGAGGATTTATTAGAACGAATCTTGTCTGCTGCCAATTTGAATAAAGCCTATAAGCAGGTTGTGTCCAATGGAGGCAGTGGGGGTGTGGATAAGATGGAAACGGAAGACTTACTTTCTTACCTTAGAATCCACAAAGATAATCTGATAATCTCTTTAAAGGACGGAAGTTACTGTCCTAATCCAGTGCGTAGGGTAGAGATACCCAAAGGCAATGGCAAGAAGCGTCCACTGGGTATTCCTACCGTAGTAGACCGTTTTGTCCAACAAGCCATATCACAGGTTTTATCTCGAATTTATGAACGCGAGTTCAGTGCAAACAGCTTTGGTTTTCGCCCCAAACGGAGAGCCCATCAGGCACTTCGAGCCGCTCAGAGTTATCAGAATGCGGGCTACAAATATGCGGTAGATTTAGACTTGGAGAAGTTTTTCGACACAGTCAACCAAAGTAAGCTGATAGAAATTCTTAGTCGCATGATAAAAGATAGTCGGGTTATCTCGCTTATCCAAAAATATCTTGGCTCGGGAGTTATTATCGGTCATAAATTTGTAAATACTTCAGAGGGAGTGCCGCAAGGAGGCCCTCTAAGTCCGTTATTGAGTAATATCATGCTCAACGAACTGGACAAGAAGTTAGAGAGCCGATGTCATCCATTTGTACGCTATGCGGACGACTGTATGATATTTTGCAAGAGCAAGCGAGCCGCCCAGCGTACGATGAACCACATAGTGGTCTATATCGAGGAAACGCTCTATCTGAAAGTGAATCGTGAGAAGACCAAGGTTGGTTACGTGCAGGGCATGAAGTTTCTGGGTTATTCTTTTTACAAGAATAAATCAGGTTTTCGATTATCGGTTCATCCCCAAAGTTATACGAAACTGAAAGGTCGATTAAAAGAGCTTACAGGTCGTAGTAACGGTATGGGTTACGAAAGTCGAAAAGATTCACTCCATCGATTAATACGAGGGTGGGTTGAATACTTCAAACTGGCAGATATGCAAACTCGGTTGAAAGAACTTGACCAGTGGCTGCGCCGTAGGCTTCGTATGTGTATATGGAAATCATGGAAAAGAATAAAGACCCGCTTTCGGAATTTAGTTCGTTGTGGTATAGCCAAAGCTCGTGCACTGCCTTATGCAAATGCACGTCAGGGCTACTGGCGTATGGCAGGGAATCCGATTCTGAATGAAGCTATCAGTATTGATAGTCTTGGTAAAGCGGGTTATCCATGTTTGATGGATTATTACCGTAAAGTTGCATCGTAAATAAGGAACCGCCGTATACCGAACGGTACATACGGTGGTGTGAGAGGTCGGAAAATAAAATAGGAGGAAAACCTATTTTATTTTCCTCCTACTCGATCTCAATGCCTCAAGCCTGATGATTGTTACTCTCTTTTTTTATCAATACATTAGGAATCGGCAAATCGTTTTCTGTTTTCCATTGCCTCAAGTCTATTACCTGATGCCTATTTCCCTAACAGAAACCGGTGCACCCCGACAGCCGTATCTCTACCGCTCTTGATGGCATGTACAACAAGGCTGGCTCCACGGGTAGCATCGCCGGCTACAAATACCTTTGCAAGGCTTGTTCGGTTGCCCTCAGCTGCTTTTATGTTGCCCCGTTGGTCATATTCTACTTCCAACGCATCCAATAATCCGTCGTGTAGTGGAGAAACAAATCCCATAGAAAGAAGTACCAGGTCGGCGTTGATCACCTCGAGTGTTCCTTCAATTTCTTTCATCTGCATCCTACCGTTGGCATCTTTCACCCATTCCACATGAATCACCTCAGCAGCTGTAACATTGCCTTCCGCATCACCGATCAGTTTTTTTGTCAATAAGCCCCATCTGCGGATGCAACCCTCTTCATGCGAGCTTGATGTACGCAGTGTGCTGGGCCAGTAAGGCCATGGATTATTGTCCGTACGATCTTCCGGTGGTTTCGGTAGTATCTCAATTTGTGTAACATCCAGTGCCTTTTGACGAATAGAGGTTCCGACGCAGTCCGATCCCGTATCGCCACCGCCAATCACCAACACATGCTTATCACGTGCCAGCAACCGTTCCGTTTCCGGAAATTCATCCCCTCTGATTACTTTATTTTGTTGTTTAAGAAACTCCAGTGCAAAATGAACTCCTTTCAACGATCTGCCTTCCACCACTAAGTCACGGGCTTTCATTGAACCCACAGCCAGTACAACAGCGTCAAATTCAGTCAGTAACTCTTTTTCTGACAGGTCTTTTCCGACCGAACAATTTGTTTTGAAGAGTACCCCTTCGGCTTCCATCAGCGCCAATCTGCGATCGATAACCCCTTTGTTCAATTTGAAGTCGGGAATTCCATAGCGTAACAGACCGCCAATGGCATCGTCCTGTTCAAATACCGTCACAGTGTGACCTGCCTTATTGAGCAAATCGGCAGCCGATAATCCTGAAGGTCCTGATCCGATCACCGCAACTTTTTTGCCGCTTCTTTTTTTAGGAGGCTTCGGGTGGACGATACCTTTATCGAACGCTTTTTCCACCACCGAGCACTCATTTTCACGGATGGTCACCGCTTCTTTGTTAATAGCCAATACGCAGGATTTCTCGCAGGGAGCCGGACAAATCCTGCCGGTGATTTCAGGCATGAAATTGGTTGAGGTCAGAATCTCGTATGCTTCATCCCAGTTGCCTTTGTATACAGCATCCTGCCATTCGGGTATCTTACTACCCACGGGACAGCCCCAGTGGCAGAAAGCCACTCCGCAGTCCATGCAGCGCGATGCCTGGTCCCGACGATCCTGTTCGTCGAGCGTCTGCTCCACTTCACCGAAGTCCCCTGTTCGTTCTTTAATCGGACGATATCCTCCGTCCTTTCTTTTTATAGTGATAAAAGCCTTAGGATTTCCCATGATAACTCAAAATTATGCTGTTCAACTTCTAAATATAAGATACATTCAAATTTCATTCGAATACATCCATGAATCTTAGTACAAATGTGCCGGATTATCTTCAGTTTGTTGCAGTTTCATCTCCAACTCCCTCAGTTTCTGCTCTTCGAGTACCTTTTTGTACTCAAATGGGATTACCTTCACAAACTTAGGCAGGTATTCATCCCAGTTGGTCAGAATCTTCGATGCCAATAAACTTTGTGTATGTACCAGATGCTGACTGATCATCTCCTGAAGATCGCGAATGTCCATCTTATCCTCAACAGCCGACAGTTCTACCAATCCTTTGTTGCAGAAGTAATCGAAGTTGCCTTCCTGATCAAGCACATAAGCAATACCGCCACTCATTCCTGCCGCAAAATTACGGCCGGTTTTGCCCAGTACCACCACACGACCCCCGGTCATATATTCGCAACAATGGTCGCCTGTACCCTCAATGACTGCAATGGCCCCCGAGTTACGTACACAGAAACGTTCACCCGCAATACCGCGGATATAAACTTTTCCACTGGTAGCACCATAGAGCGTAGTATTACCGATGATGATATTCTCTTCCGGAATAAACGTCGTTCCTGCAGGCGGCACCACTGAAATGGTTCCACCCGACAACCCCTTTCCAAGGTAGTCGTTCGAATCCCCTTCCAGACGGAAGTTTATCCCGTGTACCAGAAATGCACCGAAGCTCTGTCCGGCCGATCCGTAGAAAGTACAGTTGATGGTGTTTTCATGAAGTCCCTCTTCTCCATACCGTTTAGAAATCTCTCCCGAAAGCATGGCGCCGATCGTACGGTCCACATTGCGGATGTTATGTGCTATCCACACTTTTTCTTTACTCTTGATCGCCTTGTTGGCTTCACGGATCAGTTGATGATCCATCACATCTTTCACCCTGTCAATATCGGATGGGATGTAGTGTAATGCATTCTTGTGTGCGGCCTCAGGAAAGTATATCAAATTCTTTAGATCCAGATTCTTTGTCTTACCCGATGTTGCCAACGGATCTTGCTCTAACAGGTCGGAGCGGCCGATGATATCTTCGAAACGGGTAAAGCCCAGTTCCGCTAAATACTCGCGAGTCTCGCGTGCTACAAAGCGTAAGAAGTTGATCACATCTTCGGGACGGCCCTTGAATCGCTTTCTGAGTGTCTCATCCTGCGTAGCAATTCCAGCCGGACAGGTATTAAGGTGACACTTACGCATCATCACACAGCCTAAGCTAATCAAGGCAGAGGTGGCAAAGCCAAACTCTTCGGCTCCCAGCAGCCCCATGATGATCACATCACGACCCGTCTTCAATTGCCCGTCGGTTTGCAGGCGGACTCTACCTCGGAGGTTGTTCAATACTAGTGTTTGATGGGCTTCCGAAATACCCAGCTCTGCGGGAAGACCTGCATAGCGGATAGAACTTATAGGACTGGCGCCTGTTCCGCCTTCGCAGCCGCTAATCACAATCAGGTCGGCATAAGCCTTGGCTACGCCGGCTGCTATTGTGCCGACTCCCCGTTCGGAAACCAACTTCACCGAAATCTTGGCAGCAGGGTTGGTACATCGCAGGTCGAAGATCAGTTGAGCCAAATCTTCAATAGAATATATATCGTGATGGGGTGGGGGCGAAATCAGTGTAATGCCCGGTGTTGAATTACGCGTCTTGGCAATAATCCGATCCACCTTATAACCGGGTAGCTGTCCACCTTCACCCGGCTTAGCTCCTTGTGCAATCTTAATCTGTAACTCGTCGGCATTGGTCAGGTAGTTGTTTGTCACTCCAAACCTTCCCGATGCCACTTGTTTAATGGCGCTACGGGTGTTGTGTTTAAAACGTTCGGGGTCTTCGCCACCCTCGCCCGTATTGCTACGACCGCCTATAGTGTTCATCGCAATGGCCATTGCTTCATGCGCATTTCTGCTGATGGAACCGTAAGACATTGCCCCGGTTACAAAGCGACGCATAATCTCCTCTTCGCCTTCAACCTGATCTAGCGGGATGGGGTTCTTCTTCCAATGCAGTGCCCCGCGGATGAAAACAGGCTTTTTATTCTCCTTGTCGACCAAGGCGCTAAACTCTTTGAATTTGCTGTAGTCGTTGTTGCGAGCTGACCACTGCAATAGCGCAATGGATTCAGGGTTCCAAGCATGATGTTCTCCATCTTTGCGATAGGAATAGGTCCCCTCGGTGCTGAATGAAAATGTTGATGCGTCCATCTCGTAGGCCTCTTCGTGAAACTGAAGCGCCTCTTTATAGATCTCCTCGTATGAGATACCCCCGATGCGCGATGGCGTACCGGTAAAGTAATTGTCGATAATCTCTTTGCTGATACCCAGCGCCTCAAATATCTGAGACCCGTGGTAGCTACGTAGCGTAGAGATTCCCATTTTGGATAATATCTTCAACAGCCCTTTGTCGATGGCCTTGATATAATTCTTACGTGCCTCTTTATAGTCCAGATTGACCTCTCCTTTACGGATCAAGTCGGCAATGGCGGCAAAAGCCAGATACGGATTAACCATACTTGCTCCGAAACCGAGTAACAACGCAAAGTGCATCACCTCGCGAGCCTCGCCTGTCTCCACAATCAACCCAACCTGCATACGCTTACGGTTACGGATCAAGTGATGATGAACGGCAGCCACAGCAAGCAACGAAGGGATCGGCGCCTCATCTTCGCTTACCATACGGTCGGTCAGGATGATGAAGTTTTTCTTATCGTCAACCGCCTGTTCCGCCTGTTGTAACATCCGGTCGATGGCTTTCTTGAAACCTTCTACCCCTTCTTTTACCGGAAATACCATGGGAATCACGCTATGCGTGAACTGCTCATGTTTCATGTCCTTGATCTTGCCAAGGTCGGTATTGGTCAGTACCGGACTGTCGATTTTGATCAAACGGCATTGGTCGGGACTTTCTTCCAGAATGTTTGATTTGGAAGCGCCGATATAATTGGTTAAGCTCATCACCAGTCCCTCACGGATCGAATCGATAGGAGGATTGGTGACCTGAGCAAATATCTGACGAAAATAATTGTAGAAACGTTGGGGCCTTTCGGAGAAGATTGCGATCGGTATATCACTACCCATTGAACCCGTAGGTTCGTTGGCATCGATAGCCATCGGACGGATTATATCCTTCATATCCTCTTTTGAATAGCCGAATACCTTGGCGTAAACCGGAAACTCATCTCCCATTGACGAAGGTACGCGTTGTTTCACCGCGATATCTTTTATTTCGATACGGTTGTCACGCAACCAGTTGCTGTAAGGATATCTGCGAGTCAATTCAGCCTTCACCTCTTCATCGGGGATGATAATACCCAGCTGAGTATCTACCAGTAGAAGCTTCCCGGGGCGAAGACGTCCTTTCAACTTTATCTCTTCAGGTGCAAACATCTGAACGCCTACCTCTGAGCCCATCACGATCAGATCGTTGTGGGTGATGATATAACGCGACGGACGCAAGCCGTTTCGGTCGAGCGTACCTCCGATATAACGACCATCGGAGAAAACGATAGAGGCAGGTCCATCCCATGGTTCCATCAGTGTTGATTGAAACTCATAAAACGCCTTCAAACTATCCGGTATCGGGTTCTTGTCGTTAAACGATTCCGGAATCAGCATACAGAGTGCGTGTGGAATCGTACGTCCGTTCATCAGCAGAAACTCCAGTACGTTGTCCAGTGAGGCTGAGTCGCTCTTACCCGGTTCAATCACCGGTAGCAACTTTTTAATATCCTCACCGAATACCTCCGACTTTAGCAGCGACTCGCGTGCATGCATCCATAGTCGGTTTCCGGTCACCGTGTTGATTTCACCGTTGTGAGCCACCACACGGAATGGTTGAGCCAGATCCCATGTAGGGAAGGTATTCGTACTAAAACGCGAGTGAATCAGTGCTGTAGCACTCTTCATTGCCGGATCTTTTAAATCCAGAAAATAAGTGTCCAGTTGATTGGGCGTCAGCATTCCTTTATATATCAATACTTTTGAGGAAAGACTTGGAATGTAGAAGGTATCCTTTTCTTTCAGAGACGACTCTCTGATCTCCTTTTCGGTTAATTTTCTTACCAGATAAAGCTTGCGTTCCAGTGCATCCTGTTCCAGATTTGCCTTAACAAATATCTGACGGATGACAGGTTCTGTTCCGCGGGCAATCTCACCCAATACCGAACTATCCACCGGTACGTCACGGTAACTAATCAGTTCGAGCCCCTCATCCTTAATGTGGCGGTTCAACACCGTCATGCAAAGTGAGGCCTCTTCCTGATCAATCGGCAAAAATAATAGGCCTGTCCCGTATTTTCCGGGGTTTGGCACAGCAATACCCAACTTTACTATAAAGTCATGAGGCACCTGAATCAGAATTCCCGCCCCGTCGCCCGAAGTATTATCCGCGTTGGTAGCGCCCCGGTGGTTCATGTTTTTGAGCACCTCAAGTCCCCTGCGAATAATTTCGTGTGATTTAACCCCTTTGATATGGGCTACAAAGCCGATACCACAGTTGTCACGTTCGTTCAGGGGGTCGTATAGCCCCTGCTGTCCTGGAAATCTGTTCTTCGTCATACTTTTCAATTCTTTTTGATACTAATCTTACAAAGATAAACAAGAATCAGATTACAAAATGTCTTCGGAGGGAATGGTTTAACAAGAGTGTTGATTTTATAACAAAATCTAACATTCAGGGAATGGAAATAAACAAAAAAAAGACCTTCAGCAAAGCTAAAGATCTTTTTTAATTGTTGTGGGAACTATAGGGCTCGAACCTATGACCCTCTGCTTGTAAGGCAGATGCTCTGAACCAACTGAGCTAAGCTCCCTTATTGTTGTAATTGACTCTGCAAAGGTAGAGTTTATTTTTAAATCTCCAAATATTTTTTTAATTTTTTTGATACGGCCTCACGACTGTACATCTAAAAATAAAAACATTATTCCATCAACCTATCAACACTTTCCCAACTCCAATGAAAGCTCCTACGAACACCAATCCCATCATAATAATGATCGATTTGGGTTTACTTTTTCTTAGTGGAACCTTGGCCGGCTCAATCACCGTAAACACAGGCGTCTGATCCTGAACTTTAATTTTAGCTTGTTCCAGCACCTGTGCCAGTGAATTATAGACATTCATTGCCAGCTGATTTTCCGTCTGCAAACGCTCCTTACTCGTATTCACCGATGCCAGAATCACATTTAAGTTCCGGTCATTATGGTTAGCCAAAGCCTGTTGTGTTGAATAGTATTTCTCTCTCGCCTCGTTATAACGCGCCTTGATAAAATCAAGATCTTTCTTTGCCTTACCCGTATTGTAATCCACGATGTAAAGCTTCAAACTACTCACCACCAGATCCGCCAGTTGAGCCGATACTAGAGGGTCCTGCACTTCGATACTTACCGTGATCGTTTTGCTACCACCTCCCGTTAAACTACCACTCGAAGAGCTTGCCACATTAAGATGAATAATATCCGCCAGACCATTTGCCAGATCTGTCTGGCTGTTGGTTAGCTTCAGTAAAGCTTTCGGGTCCTGTTTTGTAAAGGGAACAGAAACAGGCTTACCCTTGAAAAGTCCTGTCAAATGAGATAAAAGTGACTGATTATAGGCCCCAAGATATTCCGCTACAGTCATTGTCTTGTTCTCTTTTGCTGTGGTCACCTTCTGGTTGAGTACTTCAAGCAGAAAGGGCGTGCTCTTTACAATGTCGGGATAGAGCTCCGGCGTTAGAGCCTCGCTACCCGAAGAGCCACCCAGATTAATACCTGAAAGTCCACCCAGATTAATTCCGGCTGCCAGCCCTCCCAGCTGCCCCAGCAGACTACTGGCGCCACTCTTCGATCCCGACTCTGTCAATAGCGTAACCTGTGTCTTGTATTCTTTCGGCGTCACCAATACTACAACAATAGAAAGTACGAATGCTATGGCCATGCAGACAAAGATTGTTTTCCGGCCCTCTCTGATCCGTTTAAAAACTTCCATCAGGTCTATTCCTTCGTCCAATCCGGTTCTTTTGGATTTTATCTCTTCTTCGCTCATCGTCTCGTTCTTAAATTAATCCATCCATCAACCTATCAGCACAATGTTATTTTACCGCATTAACAATGGTAATCACAATCAGTGCCAAAGAAGAAAGCGCTGTACTGATCGTCATCGTTTCTGCCAGACTCAATCTGTTTTTCTGAGCCGACTTCATTGGTACCATCACTTCTGCTCCCGGTTCTAATCTCGGATGATGTCTAAACATGAAATACCGGGTCGTTTTCTTAACCGACCCATTTGCGTATACCACATAAACATTCGACTTAACCGCCTCTCGGGTATATCCTCCCGCGCTCGAAACATATTGATTCAACCTCATGCCGTTGATAAACGGAATCGTATTCGGGTTATATACCGCCCCCGTCACCTGTATGGTTTGCGACTGTTTTAGAATCCGTAGCGAATCACCTTGCTGCAAAAACAGGTCGCTAGGTGATCCCGGATTGTTGATAATCTTTTCCAGATCAACACCTATCGTATTATATTTGGCACGATGCAATACTCCCGCTTTCGTAGAATCCTTCATATTAGAAATTGTCTCTAATGCTTTTTCATGCAACTTTTGACCCTCCGAGAACTGTCTTACAAGACTGGCGCCCTTTAGATAAGCCTCCGATGTGATATTTCCGGCCCGCTTGATCAAGTCGGATATCCGTTCGGTTCGGCTTGTGATGCTATATCGCCCCGGGAAAGTTACCTCCCCCTCAATACTAACTAGTAATTGAGGCATATAAGTGGGTGAGCGACGTATAAATACCTGGTCGAAAGGTTGCAACACAAACTGAGTAGCTGAGTCCGACAGTTTCAGATCCTTACTGATTGTGAATTGGAACGTCTGTGCCAATTGGTTATTTGTACTGGTTGATTGCTCATCCTTTATTCTGCGGGCAATTTCCAGATGAGCCATTGAAGCCGATTCCAGTAAGCCTCCGGCTTGAATTACCAAATCTTCAACCCTTGTATTCACTGCGAAAGGATAAGCGCCCGGTCTGGCTATCTCACCCTCAATTGTCACCAGGTACTTTTCGCGTATATCCGATATTGCAGGGATACTCACCGAGTCTTCCCTTTGTAAGGGGAAGTCCAGATTTGAGTTCATCAATTGAGTCAGGTCTATGGGGATCACCTCTCTCGTGAAATCACTCCGTAGCCTAAATACAGAAACCCTGTTTTTGAAGACATCCTCTCTCAGCCCATCAGCTTTTTTAATCAATTGTTTAAGTGTACTTACGCTGTCTATCGCAAATATTCCCGGACGCATGACTGCTCCATTAATGATCACCCTGTTTTCGTAACGGTTCAGTACAGAGTCAACCTGAATCAAATCACCGTTTTGTAGCTTAGTCGTACCTTGTTGATCCGATGCTATGTCAAGCACCCTGTTTTCTTTACCTGTTTTTCTGAAAATCTTAATTCGTTGGGTGTATGCATTGCCTGTAAATCCACCTGCAAAGAAGATCAAATCCTTTAAGGTCTCGTTCGATTTAATGTCGAACAACTTGTTCCGTTTCACCTGACCTGTAATTTCCACCCGGTTGATATAGGGAGCGACAAAGATCACATCCTGATCCTGAAGCCTCATGTTATGAGGTTGTTCGCCCTTTAGCAGAAACTCATAGAAGTCCAGATCCGCCACGGTTTTGTTTCCTCTGATAATCTTTATACTGCGCAGTGATCCATTCGAAGAAGGACCGCCTGCCGCGTACATTGCATTGAATACAGAGGCCAGAGAAGAGAGATTATAAGTGCCGGGTAGCGTTACATCTCCGACAATATTCACCTTTATACTGCGAATAATTCCCAGGCTCACTTTGACAAAAGTATTTCCTTGTGACAATCCCGAATAGATTTTACCTAGTTCCCGTCTGATTTTGCGCGTAGCCTCTTCAACAGTAAGCCCATTCAGGAAGATCGGTCCCACGTTAGGGATGATGATATTCCCATCCGCCGTGATGGTCTGTTCATAGTTCGCTTGTGAAGCCCCCCATATGTCGATAACCAGACCATCGTCCGGTCCCAGTTGATAGTTCTTAGGGGTAGCTATGTTAGTACTGGGCTCAAAGGTAAGGTCATTGTTTGTAAAAAGGGAGAACCCAAAGTTCCGTTCATCTATAGTCGGTGTGCCGTTTTTACTTCGTGCCTCAAAGTAATTCGGATAATCTATTGTCTTGTAGTTAAAGCCCGCTTTCTCATTCCCCATCGAAGATTGAGACCCATCCTTGTTGAACTCGGAATCGGAGCCATTCTGATTGCCTGATTTTGAATTAGTATTTGAGCCTGATCCATACAGCTTTTCCATACGCGCCTTAAGTTTTTGAATCTCCGTAGGCGACATTCCCTTGGCGCGAGCCATTGCTTCAATCTCGGTGGGCGTCATTCCCGACTCCAATGCTTTTTGAATACCCTTCCTGAGTTGTTCATCAGTGAGTTGCTCTGATTTTACCGAACCGATATTTCCTCCTATCGTGCTTTTAATCTGAGCGCTGACCGTTGAAGCTACAAAAATAAATAGCCCGAGCATCATTACCCGGACTACATTTAACTTTAATACCTTACGCATAATATTTTGTATGATTGTAAATCATCATTTTCCTTTTTGTTATTGATTATCACACTATCTTTTGTTTTTCTATTGCAGTTGCCAATTGGCTAAAGTCTTTCTTTCTCTTCTTCCTGTTGCCTACTACCAATTGTCTGTTATTGCCTTACTTCAACTCTTCCGGTTTCTTTGGCAAATCCTTAAAAAAGAGATATGGTAAATTACTCTCCTTAAAGAAAATAACCCAGAAGGTCAGGAAAATAAGCCGGGCATCAGTCCAGAAAGATATTTTATTGAGATACCAAATCTCCAGTTCACCTTTGTACGGCGCAATATGCGCAGTATAATAGGCGTGTAAATCCCCATCAGCTTTAGAAAACAGTCGTTCCTCATCTCTGAATATAATAGATCCGATACCTGTAATACCCGGTTTTGTCGAGTAAATCACCTTTTGTATGGGTTTCGAAAATTTGAAGAAATCCACTTCCATTTGTGGTCTGGGGCCAACTAACGACATATCACCCAATAGAACATTTACGATTTGGGGGAGTTCATTAATCTTTGTAGCCCGGAGAAAACGGCCAAAAGGCAATACCCTGGAATCACCGCGTACCGTTAAACTCCCTGTTCCGATATCAGGGCTGTTTTTCTTCATCGAGGCAAACTTCCAAATCTTGAATCTACAGTTTAAATGTCCAACTCGCTTTTGTAGATAGAATATTTCATGTTCTCCGGTTAAAAGTAGGATGATAATAGTAATAATAAAAATAGGCAGCAGAATGATGAGCGTAACGAGTGAAATGATAAAGTCAATAATTCTTTTTCCAAATTTCTTATACATAAAGATTTACATTTTCTGGTCTAAGTTTTTTCCTGTTTCAATATGATGAAAGGTAGGTAAAAAAGTCTTTAATGCATTAACGATTTCAATCTTTGTAACAGTTGGTTTAATAAGAATGCTATATAAAGAATTAGTCAGATGATGTATTTCCTTGATACTCTTTCTAGGCGCATTTTTAACTACACCAAGGGAATGATATTTTAATAAATCAATCTCTTCATTTTCCACAAAAAATTCTTCCGTAGACTTTTCTCCCGAAGTGTCGGTTTCAAAATAATAAACAGGATATTCAGTTGATTTATCATGTAAAAGAGCAGCTTTTTCTTTTGCCTCTTTTTCCGATGAGCAGATGAGGGGTTTATATCCCAGATAATTTAGTAGTTTGTTACTTATCTCTGTAAAATTCATCATCTGACTCTCGTCAAACTTTGGAAAGAATATTTCTCCCGAATTTCCCAGAATACAAGCAAGCAAGCATATCTGACCCGATTCTTCCGGTGAAACAAAATATCGTTTAACATCCAAAGGAGCAGAGAAGGGTTGATTTTTCATTAACCGGTCTATAAAACCATAGAGTAGGCTTCCATTTGAGAAGGCTACATTGGCAAAACGGGCAGTCGTGACCGGAAAGTAGTTCGAATAGGCCATGATTACCTCTTCCATGATTTTTTTGCTAGCCCCCATGATGCTTACCGGGTTAGCTGCTTTATCTGTTGAAACGCAAAAAAAGTGTTTAGGAGGTTGCTGTATCAGTTTAGCCAAAAAACGTTCTGCTTTTAGTACATTATTATCAATCAAAGCAGCGATAGAATATTCATCTTTTTCGCTTCTTACATGTTTATGTGCTGCAAAGTTGGCAATGATATCAAAAGGCCCCTCTTTTTCCAGAATACGGTCTACGATAGGGTCATCAAAGTTGATAGGGTAAGTTTTATAATCGACAGGGACCTCTATTTCAACTGAACTACGAAGATCCCGCGTTAATTCAGCCAATCCGTTTTCATTTGTATCAATGACAAACAGACGAAGAGGCTTATATTTTAAAAGTGCTTTTATAAACGAAAATCCAATAGTACCGGCGCCCCCAATTACTAAAACCGATTTATTTTCAATCGCATGCTTTAGTTTTTTGTGATGTGCTTCGATATCAGTTTTAAAAAAACTTTCATTTCTGAATGTGATGTTTTCCGAAACGAATTTCTCTATATTTATCATAGATGTTTAATAAAGTGAATTATATGACTTTACAACCACTTGGACTACTTTTTTTAATTGTTCTTCCGTCAGACCATTATAAACAGGTAAAGTGATCTCATTTTGATATAATTCAAAGGTTTTTGGATAATCCTTCATTTTAAATCCTCTGTTTTTAAAGAGCGTCAACATTGCCATCGGTATATAATGAACATTGACACCTACTCCGGCTTTACTAATCCTATCAATCATCAGGTCTCTTTGTTGTTCATTTATACCATGAATCCGCAATAAATAAAGATGATAGGATGAAATAGAGTTGTCTTTTTCATAAGTCGGAATATACGCCCAATCATATTGTTTTAGATTATTCGAATAAAAATCAAAAATACATTTTCTTTCGGGTAAGAACAAATTTTTATATCGTCTAATTTGTGCTAAACCAACCGAAGCACAAAGATCGGGCATATTTGCTTTCATCCCCTGATCTATGATGTCATATTTCCATCCACCCACCTGATTTTTTTCGTAAGCGCTTTTATTTTGCCCATTTAACGAAAATGCTCTTAGAAAAACCAACTCTTCACTATTATCAAAGGGGGGAGGTAAATTTATACAAATTCCTCCACCTTCTCCTGTCGTAACGTTTTTGACAGAATGGAATGAAAAAATTGAGATATCTGCAATCGTTCCCGATTTTTTACCTTTATAATAGCCACCCAATGAATGTGCGGCATCAGCTAATATTAAAATACGGTTTAATTTTTTTTGTCGTTCAGTCGTTGGGGAGAATTGACTTAAAATAGAAGGGCTATTTACTATTTCATAAATACTATCATAATCACAAGGCCATCCGCCTAAATCAACCGGGATGATTGCTTTAGTTCTGACCGTTATTGCCTCTTTGATTTTCTGTGGGTCTATATTAAAGTCATCTTTTACATCCACCATAATGGGTGTAGCTCCTATATTCATGATGCACAATGCGGTAGCGCTATATGTGTAGGCTGGAATAATAACTTCGTCTCCGGGTCCAACTCCAAACCAACGTAACGTCAGCATCGCTCCCGATGTCCACGAATTGACACAAAGCGTCTCTTTAGCTCCGGTAAATTGCTTAATCTCCTCCTCTAATGCTTTCGCTTTCGGTCCGGTGGTTAGCCAACCTGTATTGGTCAAGGTGTCCATCATCTCATTGATGACCTCCGTATCAATAACAGGAAGGGAAAATGGTATTTTCATATTATATTTTCTGCTTTAGTACTTCGGGATCATAATACTTCGTTTCATCAATAATGTTGCCAAATTTTTCTCTGTCTCTTTCTCTGGTATCTCCAATAATTTTGACCGGATTGCCGGTTGCAACAGAAAAATCAGGGATGTTACCTCTTACAACAGATCCTGCACCGATGATACAACCTCTTCCAATCGTTGAGCCGGGTAGAATGATCGAACCGGTTCCGATAAAGGTATAATTTCCAATGGATACAGGTTTTATTTTATAGCCTGACCTTTGCTGTGGCTCTTCATTTATATAAAAATCACCCAGTAATCGAATCGCATCCTGACTGCTGTGCGAATAAATAACGGTATGTGAAGAGACATGGACCCCCTTTCCGATTGTAACGTGTCCAATTCCATCAATCAATGCATAATGTCCTATCCAAACATTATCCGAAATATCAATCTCCTTTTTATTGATCAATTTTACGGTAGAGCCGATTCTGGTCCTTTTTAAATATTTTTTTGTTTTCCGGTTATAAAATCCATATATCATAAAGGGTTTATGAATCAAAGCCAACAACCATAGAAAAATGGAAATAAAAAAACCAAGAGGTGATAAATAAATCCGTTTTAACATGGTTCTTCTACTGTAAATTTATTCATCATTTCTTGATACACGACTTGTTTTGCCAATACATGACTTGCTGCAAAAATACTGTTTTTTCTCATTTCAGCTAACAGTTTAGGACGAGAGAGTAACAATAATAAGTTTTCGTATAAAGGAGAATCCGTATAATTAAAATTTAGACCTAACTTATATTGCTCTATCAATGTTGCGGTTTCACCGGGTAGGTTGTTCAATACCGGTAATCCGGCTGAAATATAATCATTGAACTTATACGAATAAGCCACTTTGGTACCTTCTTTAAAGCTGTTAATAGCTATATCCGATAGACTTAAGTATTTCAAGTAATCCGCGTACTTTAAATATCCGGTTATTTCAATCGGGAGATTATGAATCTTCTTATAGTTCGAAATTACCTTATTTTCTTGTCCGTCCCCGATAAAGATGAGTTTTATATTAGTAAACCCACTCTCAATTAATCGGTTAAAGCTTTGAAGAATAGTTTCAAAATCATAACTGTTTTCCAAAACACCGCCATAACAAATCCACGTTTGACCAATCGGTTTCTCAATTTGTAGGGTACTTAGCGTTGTCTTTAATTTGAACTGATCCCTATCGGTGCCTAAATAAATAGAAATAGGTTTAGTCTTTTTATTATAGTGCCGGGCATATTCGGCGTAGTCAACAGATCCTGTAAATATCTCATCCGCTGATTGAATAACCTTTTGAGCCAATCGTTTCCACGGATAGGTTAACAGCGTGAGTAGTTTTCGGTACTTCGATAATATAATAAACGACTCAGGCCAAAGATCAATGATATCAATAAAAAACGGAATATGTTTTTTATTACAAAAAAGGTGGCAAGCCCATCCGCTTGAAAACGTAGGGACAATGCAATATAGCTTGAAGGGTTTGTATGAAAGCCTCTGGAGATAATTGAAAAGCCGGAAAGCGAATACCAGATGACTATAAAGTCTTCCAATACTCAGGTTCTTTTTATACGTCGGAACCTTTAAATAGGTAATATCCGGATCGTCTTCTGTATTTGTGTGCTTGGTTTTATTCCGATGTTTAAAGTCAGTGGTAATTAGTTCAACTTCAAAACCTTTTTCTTTGAGAAGGTTATAAACAGTACTGATACGAATGTTATCTGTTTTTTCATAAAAGAAAAGCGAAATGAGGACAATTTTTTTATGTTCCATTCAAGTATTAGAATTTATCGTCCGAATACGACTCTTTTAAGAATACAAAACAAGATTACTATCCGGTACTTTATCTTGAAGAAGAAACTGAAGTCCGAAAGCTCCGTATCACTTTTTGTTATGGCTGCGGTGAAGTTAGATGCATGTCGGCGATAGCTAAAAAGAGGCTCTTCAATAAAGATAACCCTTCCTGTGCTTTCTGCAATAAGTCCCAGCCATAGGTCATGTATAATGATCTGTTTTGGAAAGGGGAGGGCCCTGTTTAATATCTTTCGGTTAAAGGCAAGCGAGCACCCTAAATAAGAGCTATGTGCCAAATTTTTAAGGAACCCGGGTCTTGAACCTTTCCATTCAAAGTAGGATGGGTGAATCATATTTTCATCCTGATCTATGATAACCCCATTACAAACCACCATATCAAAACTGGTGAGCTTTTCAAGTGCCTTTTTAATTTTATCAGGGTACCAGATATCATCCTGATCCGATAAAAAGATAAAATCACCTTTCGCTCTTGTTAATGCGTTTTCCAGATTAAAGGTGGGACTTTTAAAGGTACAGTTTTCAATGATTTGAATTCTGGAATCAGCAGTTGATTTTATGATTTCGACCGTGCGATCTGTTGATGAATCATCAGAGATAATGATTTCATCCTCCTCTCCAAGTTGAGAAAGAATGGATTCCAATTGTTTTTGAATATATTTTTCTCCATTATAAGTTGGAATACAGACACTAATTCTCATTTCAGTATTAATCGGTTGAAAAAGATCGAAAACCAGATGATGAATGTATTAAAATAATTCATAAATGGAGTCATGATTAAACAAAAAATAAGAATTGCCCATGGAATAATATACAAAGTATTTCCTTGATTAAAATTAATAAAAGTCAACCTACAGATAAACCCATAGAGAAAGTTCAATATGATAACCCCCAGAAGTCCGAAATCGAGATAGGGATCAATAGCATAACCGGCAATGTCTTTTGTTATATCATACTGCTTATAATTAACTACGCCCATTCTATCCAGAAATAAGACAGAGCTGATGGGGCGAAAGGTAAAGATTCCCATTCCAAAAAAGCCCTCTTCTTTTTTCATCTGAACAAACTTATCCATCGAGTCAAATCGCTGAGAAGAATAGATATTCAGATAACTTTCAAAGATGTTCGTTTTATATTTAATATGACCTAAATCTCTTAGCAGCTGTTCAGCCGTGTAATTATTAGAAGCAGAACTACCCCGCATAATGCGGATATTACCCATCAAAATAAAAATGAAGATTGCAATAAACAAGGCAAGAATGATTTTTTTGATGGAAACACGCTTGTAAAAAGAATAAGTTGTAAACGCAGAAATTAGAAACAGAAAGAATATTTGTCGGCTTAAATAGTTAATTAATATAAACAGCGCTCCAATAGAGAATCCAATAAATTTTTTTTTAGAGATAACCTCTTTTCGATATAAAATATATCCCCATGAAGGAACAATCGCTGCAAGCAAAATGAAATAATGTAGAAAAGAGAGTAGTTTATCATTGGTGTCGTTATAAACATCCATACTGAACATTTTCAACAAGGGCAGATAGCCGAATGTTTTTATCTCAAGAAGGAATGTGATTACAATGCAAACAAACGTAATGTAAAAGATGATTGATTTACTTTGACGGTTCATCCAGACCTTGGGTTCTGTCTTTATCTTATTTCCGAATAACACTCCAATCAGGAAGAAGATAATCGATAATATAATGATCAGATGCGTATTCGAAGATAAGACTTTTGAAACAGTAGAAAGCTTTAGAAAATTGAAGCCATAACAAAGTATAAAAATGGCATAAAAATTTATCGGATTTAAGGGATTCTTAAAATAGAATGTGGCAACATATAAAAGAATACAGACAAAAAAGTAAGCTATGATGAATCCGTTGATTGAATCAGCATCTATCCCAAGTGTCAGATATCTAGCATACAAAAGAATTACAGTAGTAATTACAAGAACAAAGAATGTAATTAACCTAATGTTTTTTACTTCGTATAGTTTTTTTAGGGATAAAATCATCTAAAACGTTTAATACTTAATTCTTGTAGAAGTCTGAATGGCTTTAAAAGAATCCGACCCAATTTAAATTCCATTGAGTATTTTATTTGTTCATACTCAAAAGTATCGATTGGATTAAAAAAATACCGGTGATATAATTCGGCATGATTCTGATAAATCTGATATCTTAATTTTGTGAATGTATCCTTATTTAATAAATTATTTCTGGAATCTTTGTGCAATCTGTAATAAAAACAGGTTTTATTTATGTTTTGAACCTCTCCGCCATTTTCTAAAAGAGAAAGCCAAAAGTCCCAATCTTCGAATCCATTTTTCATGTTTGGATTAAACCCATTTGTTTTGTTATAGTCCACTCTTCTAAACATTGAAGAGATTACAAAAAGATTTTTGGCCAATAGCTTTTCAATAGAAAAGTTAATCAGAGGGAATTTCCCTTTGCGATAACCAAAATATTCAACATTACAGGTTACTAATTTTACACAGCTGTTATGATTTAATATTGTAACTGCAAGCTTAAGATAATCTTCAGTAATTAAATCATCCGCATCTAAAGGAAGAACATAATCACCGGTCGATTTTGAAATAGCAATGTTCCTGGCTAGGGAAACACCTTCATTCTCTTTAAAGAAAACTCTTATTTTAGCATGAGATAATTTGGAGAGATATTCTTTTGTAGAAGCGTCTGTGGATCCATCATCCACGATGACAATCTCAAAATTCTGATAGGTTTGGCATAAAACACTTTGAATGGTTTTATCCAGATACCGTCCACTGTTGAAGCATGGAATAATAACAGAAACTAATTTGTTTGAGGCTTCCATTCAATAACGCTAAAAGCGGTAAGTTACGCCAACCCGACCCTGAAAGTTAAATGAATCCGTAGTTTGATTCCAAAATTGTTGCGGAGTACTTAATTTCGGTTTGTATTGCCATTCATAGTTATACTCTCTGACTAATTCAAAACGAGCATTAAAAAGTATGTTTTTATAATTCCATTCACCTACTAAAGCAGCACTCAGGTCCACCCAATTTTTTCTAATATCTTTTACAACATTATATTGATAATTATTATTGTGTACAAAACGTTCAAACTCTATTCCTATCAATTTCAATGATTTTACCCAACTAATATTCAACGTTTGCAAATTACTTCCAGGTCCGATACCGGCTCCCAGTACTTGGCCCAGATTCGTATATCCTTCTCTTACATCAGTGTGCGTATACCAGTTTACGGTCCATCCCCTGTTAATTGTTGCTCTGTTACTTTCTAGCTGGGCGAGTTCCATATGAACTTGAAGATACTCCCCTTTACGATTCAAAAATGGAATAAGTTTTCTTAACCCTAAGATATAGGCACTCGAATGCGAAGCCTCTTGAAGAAAATCCCAGGTGTTCCAGTTATGATCTTCCCTTCCGTATTCGAAATAGATCTCTCCCTGTTCTTCTATCCATAGCCAACGAGCAAAGAGAGATGCCAGCTGGTCACGCTTCTTCGCATCTTCCGAAGCACCACCATCACTTTGTTTTGACATTGGAATAAAGACCGGAAAGTAATCACCGAAACTTTTTAGACTCTTACCATAGGTCATTAAGCTACGTGTCGCTCCTAAAAATAGCCCTGGTACCCATTTCGGCTGATAACTCAACATCAAGCCATTTAAGTATCGCCAGTCATTTGATTTAGAAATGAAGTATCCTGATTGCTCTAACCTTCCACCGATCATTTGCCCTTCAAATGATCCGATGGGTGTTCTTATAGGCCTAACAGTATTCAGCGTTAAATGCTCAAATCCGGGTGCGTTATTCGTCATTAATAGTGCATTCCGTATTCCGGGACCCCACCATAGATTCTCATTGGATAGTCCAAACGATGCCGGGCCTATTGTCAAACGGATACTACTTTGTCCCCAAAATAATTTTTGATAAGGCTTCTCTCCAAAACGTTCGGGCAGATCGATGTTTCCGTTTACATAAGAGGGTGTTTTTCCTGATAAAGTCCTTGGAAAGCCTTGAAAAGCTCTGTTCTCTGCATATACCATTTCCGGGTTTAGCTGAATACTCAACGGCCCATATTGTGCATAAATACCCGCACTAAATAGGGTTTGGTATCCCCTCGCCGGTATCATCGCTCCGTCATTGATCCCGACCGGATGGAGCGAATTATATTGTTGAATCCATGTTACCGGCAATAGTTTAATGACTCCTTTATTTCTAGCAAAACGGATGAGCTCATCACCTTTTGTCCATCGTCCTTTTTCAAAGGTGCTATCCGGATTGAAGGAACCTTTTTGTTTATGTAATGCCGATGGAAAGAGAGGGAGCGAAGTAAAAGAAGCGGTTGAATCTATTTGTCCCATCAGTTGTGCTCTACGATAAGCATCCTCCAAAACAGGCATACCAATAGGTAATGACTGTGCTCGTAACTGTACCGAACCGAAGAGGGAATAAATTAAAATTGCTTTGAAAAGCCAATATGATTTTTGCATATTTGTTATGTGTTAAAACCGGTACGTAATGCCAAGTTGAAAATGATAATTATATCTGTCTTTTCCGGCAACCCAGAAGGTTGGAGGCGTTGGCGGAGTATAATTCCACTCATAATTCATTGTCCGGTCAACTTCTGCCTTTGCATGAAATAGTAAATTCTTATAGTCCCATTCTGCAAACAAAGCGGTATTCAGATCAACCCAGTGACTTCTGATATCTTTAATATAAGCATAAAAAAAGTCATTATTATGCATAAAACGTTCAAACTGTATGCCAACTTTTTTCAATGATTTTACCCAGCTAATACTAATAGTCTGTAAATTACTACCCGGACCAATCCCGGCTCCGAGCATTTGTCCCTCATTTGTATAGCCGTCACTTGCTTCATTGCTGAGGTACCAGCTCTGTCCGCCCCTGACGGTGGTCGTTGGATTCATCTCCAGTTGTGTTAACTCCAGGTTGAATAACAGATACTGATTTTTAGATGATCTTAAGGAAATCAATTTACGAAGCCCTAGGATATAGGCAGTGGAGTAGGAGTTTTCAACCGTCAGATCTCTTTGATCCTGAAAACTTGCCGATCTTCCGTATTCCAGATAAACCTCTCCTTTTGCTTTCAACCATACCCATCGCATAAAGATAGAGGACAGTTGCTGACGTTTTTTTGCAGCATCACTTGCACTTCCGGCGTTCTTTACGGATAAGGGGCTAAAGACAGGGAGAAAATCTCCAATACTTTTCCCCATATCTTTACTGTATACAACGAAACTACGTGTTGCTCCTAAGAAGAGCCCCGGTACCCATTTGGGTTGATAGCTAAGCACCATTCCGTTGATATATCTAAAATCGTCTGGTTTGGGTATATATAGTAAATGTTCGAAATATCTCCGCTCAGGTTCGGGTGGCGTATACCCTGACTGTTCAAGTTTTCCTGCAATGAGTTGACCTTCAAATGACCCGATTGGTGTTCTGATGGGTTTAACGGTATTTAATGTTAAATGCGTAAAGCCAGGAGCGGAATTTGTCATTAATAGAGAATTTCTCATTCCCGGGCCCCACCAAAGATTCTCCGTAGACACACCTAATGATACAGCCCCATAGGTTAACCGTATGCTACTTTGTCCCCAATAGGTTTTGTTGTAAGCCTTTTCGCCAAACCTTTCAGGCAGGTCTATTTTGTTTAAATAGTAATGATAATATTGATACCAGCGTTGTTCAGCCAGTACCGGATCATACAGCGTATGTGGAAATCCATCATACGCTATATTTTCAGCCTGGACAATTTCCGGTCGTAGTTGAATGGATAAAAATTTATATTGAAAGTAAATTCCTCCACTGATCATTGTTTGATACCCTCTGGCGGGAATCATAGCCCCATCATTTAACCCTGCCGGACGATCGGAGTTAAATTGATTGATCCATGTGACGGGTAATAACTTAACTACGCCGTTACCCTTGTCGAATATATAAGTGCCGTTAAATTTCATCCAGCGATCTTTATCCAGATGATGGTCAGGATCAAAGCAATCCTTTGATTTTAATGCATCTGCAGGAAAGAAGGGTCTTGCAGTAAAAGAAATAGTAGAATCAACCTGCCCTAACAACTGCAGGTTCCGATACTCTTCTTCCAGCACCGGTGTACCAACAGGCAATGATTGTGCCGTTACTTGAACGGAACAGAGTATTAAATAAACAAGGATACTATAAAGAATACCGGTAGGCTTTTTCATAATTAGCAAAGATAAGATTGAATAAAGGTTTTATAAAAAATGATATTCTTTGTTCTATAAACCAAGGCCATTGCTCTTAATAAAACCACCATAAAGTAAGAGAAACGGTCAGTAAAGGATTTTTTTTCGCAATTTTTTGCTCCGTCACAATAGAAGGCAAAACGTTTATTTAGTTTTACAACATCTGTTATTTCATCCGAAAATTCTTGTAATGCAATTATGTTGATAACATAAAACATTTCAGACACTCTTTTTAGCCGTTCAATAAATTGAAAATCGCTAAAATCAAGCCTTACCTTTTCATTATATCCCCCGGCTTTTATAAAAGCATCTAAACTGATTAGCATTCCACTATTTATCGGTGAAATATGTTTTAAGCTATTTACACCGGCCGAAACTTGTTTCAGTGCAAACCCTCTTTTAAAGGAATATCTGCATGGAGAAAGTATTGTCCCTGTGCGAAGCTTTAAAATAGGAGAGAATAAGTTGATATCCGGATGCTGTTCAATTGCTTGCAAATAGTTACTTATGCTTTCTAAAGGGAAAGAGGTATCCTCATCCATTAGTAAGAGCCATTTCTTTTTTAATTCCTCAGCATATTTTGCAGCAAAGTTATACGCTTTGCTAACCCCCGGATTAGTCGGATCATGAAAGTAGTGAATGGTTAATTGTTTTCTATTAAAAATAGATTCGTTTTCAATATCAGAATAGGGACTATTATCATAAACAACTACATCCAGAATATAAGAGTAGAATGCTAAGCTATCATTTATAGATGTAAGTGATTTGGAATCTTTAATCTTACAATTGTATAAAACAACAACTGCCATGAAATGATCAATAAGTTCACTCATGATTTTTATTTATGCACCGCTTTATCACCTCCAGATAACTTGTCCCAAATACCAGATCCGGCTCAACATAATTACCTTCAGCCCATTCATTCCATGATTTTAAAAAAATCACTTTATGATCAGTTTTTTTATGTTCTATCTGCTCCAGTATCTGACAAAGATGGTGTTGGAATAACTCCGGCGAAGATCGATCAATGATAAGTCCTTTCTTACCTGAGCGGGGAGAATTATCCCAATTGGGTAATACCATTGGAATGACATCCTCATCGCTATCTTCTGATCCTGAAAGATATGGAATCAATGATTTGTAGGAAAAAGCCAATGGCTTTCGCAAAAGATTTCGTGTGATTTTATAGGTTAAATTGTTTAGTTTAGAAATAGCAATGGGTAACCTATTTGGAATAACGGCATCAAAACCAAAATCTTTCAACGTTTGTTTATCCACCGCAATATCATTGGATATTCCCACAAAATAGATCCCCTTTAAACCGTTTTTTAATGCTAATTTCTGCCATACATCAATAAATTCTTTCGGATTGGGAAGGAAGAATGGCCGATACACAACAAATAACGGCATCCCTTCTATTCTGATATATCTTGGATCTCGTAAAGCTTCCAGAATTATATTAAAGTGTTGGATAAAATCATCTTTACCCGGATAGGATTGTTCAATTAATGTTTTATCTGGATTACCATGCCAAATTCCCGACCATGTTTCATTCGCCCAACCTAAACAAAACGGAAAATCAGGTTCTCCACTTTTTAAAACCTCATTAAAGGGAGTTTCTAACAATCTTTTGCCATTACCAAACCAATAATGCCAGTAACAAAAGCCTTCTATTCCATAATTCCGTGCCATATCAGCTTGAGCCTTTCTCGCCTCCGGTAAACGGAGATCATAATATCCCAAATCAGCAGGTACTCGAGGTTGATAATGCCCTTTAAATAACTTCTTAGCTTTTCCAACATTCGTCCACTCTGTAAATCCTTTACCCCACCATTCATCATTTTCAGGTATCGGATGAAATTGAGGCAGATAAAATGCAATGATTTTGGCCAGTGGAGAGGATGCTATGGGCATTTGTTCAGAAATGTAATTTATGAATGATATCAGTATAAATACCCTTAAGTTGTTTTTCTTTGAAGATGAAAAGCTGAATAGTAAAATATGAAATTGTACAACTAATAATAGCAACAACTAATCGAACAGGTATATTTGATATGTAATGTCTTACAAAGAAAGCAATAGGAATAAACAGCAGGCAGACAAACAGCGACTTTAAAGCCAATAGCCAGTTAAAGTGTAAATTCATTTTCCGATAGACAAAATAATAGGCAGTAGCGGAAACAACGAATTCCCCGGTAACAGTAGCAACAGCTGCTCCTTTGTCTCTAAATAGCGGAATTAAGCAGAGATAAAGTATAACACTTGCTATCATCCCCCAAATAGTTGCGAAGAAATATCCCTTTTCATATCCGCTGGGGATTAAGAGTTGTTGTCCAAATATAGCCCCTAGTCCTATAAAAAACACCAAAGGGGCAGCAATTTGCATCGTTGGAACTGCCTCAAGAAATTTTACACCTGAAAAGACTGCAATAAATTCTGAAGCGTATAGAAATAATCCGAATGTAATGGGAATAGCTAAAAGACAAATAAAAGAAAAAGATTGATCCGTTAATTTTTGAAGTAAAACATGATCTTTTGAAACAATACTTTGGGTAATGCTGGGAATGAGTACGGTGCCTAAAGATGTAGCTAGTGGAATTGCAATTTTTGTTAATCTTATTGCAGCAGTATAAAATCCGACAGCTGTGTCATCCGTAAGGAAACCTAAAAACAATGTATCTACCATCGTATAAATACTGATGGCGAGCGATGTACTGAAAAGAGTGAAGAGAACCGGTAAGTGTTTCCTTAATTCTAATTTCCTTATTTGAAAAGAAATCTGTCCCTTAAGATTGGTCAAGTTCCAAATATTATTTCCAATTAAAGAAAAAAGCGTAATCAAAAAATAGACCAGTAGATCATGTGGTGATTTAACGAATAATAAAAGTGCAATAATAGAAACCGCCTTGATAGCAATAGAGCGGATGGACAGAAAATGAAACTGCTCCGTTCCGATAAAAAACCAATCAATGACAGAGAATCCGGATAATACAATTATACCGCTTAAGATATAGAATGTTAAATCAGGATGAAACCAATGAACGGAAAAGATGATCACTAAATATATAATTAATAGAACAACACTACTAATTATATTGATTACCAAAAGTTCAGAAAACAGCTTATTTAACTTATTTCTATCTCCTCGTGCTTTTGCTACCTCCCGAACACCGTAAGCCGGTATTCCCAAAGCTGCCACCATTACAAAATATTGTGCAAAAGTAATGATAAATTGTACCTTTCCAATTCCCTCCGGTCCAATGATCCTTGAAGAGTAAGAAAAACTAATAATTGGAAACAATATATTACTTAGAATAAATAATATATTGTGAAGAAAGTTTTTCCTAATAGACATAGTTGGCTTTTTCTACTCTCCTCTCATTATTTTTTCGAGCAATTTCTGTCCAAGAACAAATCCGACAGCTAGAAATCCTGCCAAAATTCCACCAATCAATAATCCGTTTAGTATTGAAACTTTTTCTTTTTTCAATGGTAATATGGGTTGATCTATAACTTGTATTAACGGAGTCTCTTTTTGTAAGGTAATCTTCGCCATTTCAAGATTTTTGATCACTTCAGTATAGGCTGTACTCGCTACCTGTTGATCGATTTGTTTTTTTTGCCGATCTACTCCTGCAATTTGTTTGGCCATATTTATGTTTTGATCCGCCAGTACCGCACTCCGATACATTGAATTAGATAAAACCCTATAGAGTGAGTCCGCCTTATTTTGTAATATATCGACATTTTCTTTTTGACGTTTGGTTTTGATCTCTATGTAAAAATCAGTTACCTGATTTAATAGGGTTTCAAGAAATACTTTAGAGAAAAGCTCATTGGTCGAAGTACAAGTTGCTTCAATTAAACTGAGCTTTTTATCAGGTTTACTAATATTTACTACTCTTTTTAATAAATCCTTATGAATTTCCCAAAGTATACTATCTTGTAATCTTGTTAATGAATTGGGATTCAGATTCAGACCAAACTTAAGTTTAGCTAGTTTAGGTTTTCTTGACCATTTACTATTAATGTGATTAAAGGATAGGTAATATTCAATGAGTGTTATCTTTTTGTTATCAACAGTGATTGGAGATAGCAAAGTATTAACGACCATCTTTCTTGAAGTCATGATTGACATGATATTATCAGCGCTGAACATGCTCCCACCACTTCCTCCTAAATCAATTCCTGCCATTGATGCTAAGCCCGCATAACTTCCTAGTGGATTGCTTTTTTCATTTTCAACGGAAAATGTGAGTTTAGCAATATATTTTGGTTTAACCAACCAAGCAACAGCTATCCCAATACTTGCCCCTATAAATCCGGCAATAAAAATAATCACCCATTTTCTTAATAGAAATTTCCAAATTTTTTTACTTTTCAGTATTAATTCTTTTAGTGAAATCTCATCGCTTTCTATATTTTGTTTAATCTCGTCCATTTCTTTTGATTATTATTTTAGTCGGCCGTCTTTTTTTACTAAAAGTCAACGACGAATAGCTATTTCGTGGCTTGATACAATAATATAGCAATAGTCGCAATAGAAGAGAATATCGCAATCTTGGCGGGTTCTGATAGTTTCTCTTTCTTCTCCTTTTCCGGTACGAAGATATCTGCACCGGCTGAAATTTTTGGATAAATTTTAATGCCAAAACTACCTCTTGCCCCTTTAATCTCACCATTGGCATACGTCACATAGATACTTCTCCGTAATGCGTTCTCAGTCACCCCGCCTGCACTTGAAAGATAGTATTTAAGTGATTTTCCCTCTTTATACATAACTTGCCTGGGAGAAAATACCTGACCGGAAACGCTTACTGTTTGAATCTCCTGTGGCACTTTAATACTATCTCCGGGAAGAAGTATGATATCCCAACCGGATCCGGGCATTTTTAAAGCATTCACCAGATTTATTCCTACATTGCCTGGTATGGTATCTTTCTTCATCGTTCTAAACAGAGTTGCTCCTGATGGAAATGAATTGGCTGTAAGCCCGCCGCATCGTTTTATCAGGTTTGAGAGTCTTTCATTATTGTTTTCTAATGAGTAACTACCGGGATTAGCTACTTCACCTGAAATATTAACGTTTAACTGGGTGAAATATCCAGGGTCATTCTTTACAAGAACCACATCAAAAGGTTGTAATACCAAAGTATCATTTAATGTTGAAATAGCATAATCAATGACTTCTGTTCTGATGCTGTTCTTTTCAAAGATATTTGCATCTTTTTTTCTGCGTGCTACTTCTACTGTTTTTCCTGCATCTTCTTTTAAACCACCGGCTAGATAGATGAGATCTTTAACGTGCATATTTTCAGCGTAAGGAAAAATTCCGGGTTTTAAGACTTCACCGTTTATGCTAACGGTATAAACCTCACGAATCTTAAACTTGGAATAAACATATAATGAATCTTCCTTCTTTAGTAAAATATCCTCTTCTCCTTTTAGTACCTTCTGTAAATTAACTGATTGAATGGATGGAGTGAGGTCATCATTTTTTCTAAATAGCGTGGCCTTGTAGATATAAGCATCTTCTTGCAATCCATCCGCTTTTTTGATTAATCCTGATAAAGTAAGGCCTTCGCTTAACGCATATTTTCCCTCACGAAAGACTGCGCCATTGATAGAAATCCGGTTTGTGAATTTATTTAGAACCTTCCCTACGCGGATGGTATCGCCATTTGCAGGTTTTATGGTCGCAAAGTCTTCTGCTTTCACATCAAGGATCTCTTTTTCACGACTGTTTACACGAACAATATTAACCGAATTTTTATAAGCAATTTCTGAAAATCCACCGCTATATTCAAAAATGTTTTGAATATAGTCTGTATTAATAGCCTCGAAAATGGCCGGATGTTTTACTTCGCCAATTAGGGATACCCTGGTTTTATATGGATTTACTTTAATAATATCCTGATCTTTTAGTACTAAATCATTTGATTTGTCCCCTTTCATCAAAAAATCATAAATATCTATATTGGCAATCACCTTGTTGTTACGGATTAATTGGATATCTCTGAATGATCCGTTTTTACTGGGACCGCCGGAAGCATATAAAGCCGTATATACGGATGCTAATGATGGAAATGTATAGGTTCCGGGTGCTGTTATCTCACCAATCAAGGTCACCTTAATACTTCTGATTTCCCCTAAAGTGATTTGAACGGAGGTCCCTCCACCTTGTAATCTTGAAAAACCGTTTTTTTCCAGATATTTGGTTATTCTACCTTTTGCTTGTTCAATGGTTAATCCGTTTAAAAAAATAGGACCGACATTAGGAATTCGAATATATCCATCTGGAGATATTCGCAGTTTATGGGTCGCCTCTGAGAACCCATAAATATCTATTATTAATTGATCTCCGGTAGAGAGAATATAATTTTTAGGGGTAGGCATATTCAAATTGGGAGAGAAAGAAATATGTTCATTGTTGAATATCTCAGATCCAAATACCGTGAGACTATCTTTTCGAACTTCAAGTTTTTTCTTTTTCTTTTTAATCTCAATGCTGTCTGTTACAATTCTGGCGTTTCGATCATCAAGATTCGTCTTGTTTTGTTGATTATTATTATCCTTTAATTTATCCATTCTCTCGATTAACTTCTTCACTTCAGTAGGTTGCGCCCCTGTTGCAATGGCTTGCTTTTCAAAATCAGCTGTTGACATACCATCGGCACTTAACTTCGACTTTATCTGGGCAACCTGCTCATCTGTAAGGTCTTCCGCCTTCATGGTTTTTAGCTTGGAAGGATCTATAGATTGTGATTGTGCTTTGAGTTGCAGGGAGATTAAACAAATACCCAATAAAAGCAATAGTGATTTTAAATAATTCATATAAGTTAAACTTTAAATAATAAAATGTATTGTTAAAACGCCCCATACCGATTAAAAATGGAGGTCCTTAATGCAAAGGTAAACTCCTGATCATTTTGAGTCCATTGATCGTTCTTTTCTTTACGATAACGCAATCCTACTACAGCCTCAAGATGCATTGCCGGATTGATTACATACCGGCATTCCATTTCCGAATAAAAGAGCGTAGTACGTAGACCTTGGCCGGTAGTGTTGTTGTAATATTGGACGTATGAGTTATTAGATTTGAAGATATCTTTTCCATAGTTTTTATTATCCTGATCTAACCCATAAAGAGCTGAGATGACCGTGACATCGCCAATCCATCTGCCTTGTTGATAACGTAGATGCACCAGCCCTTCTCTGAAATTAGCACCAAGCGGATGCGCCAGGGGTTGGTTGTAATTTCCCCAATTGCTCATTCTGTCATAATGCGAGTAGGTATAAGGTCGGGCCTGGTTATATTCAGCTTGTGCGAATAATCCCCTAATCTTAAAAGGCTCCAGACTCTTGACTCCCAGCTGGAAGGCTTGTTTATTAGCCCACATGCCGTTTCCTTTTAATACATCTTTCAGTCTGAACTCATCCAGCATTGCCTGTCCATAGATTGTGGTTCGGTTGAGTCGATAACTTCCCATAAAGCCCATCAACTCATTATCCGGCGAGCCCAGTCCAAACTCTACGGGACGGTAAAAGATGATAGGATTCAGATAGCCGACTTCATATCCCCGTCGAGTGAGACTGTCTTTTCCGCTCCATACAACGGCTTCAAAGAAAGTGAAATTGAAATTTTTGGTGACATCCCAGCTCAACAAATGCATGGTGGAGTATTTCTTTCTGAAGTAATTTGTGTCGGTCTGGTATTTACTGATATCCTGAAATTGAGTATAGAGATTGGTGTATTTTATATGCCAGAAAGAAGTAGTGATACGAAGGTAGGGATACGCAAAGGATTCGTCGGACAGAAATAATGATCTATATCCCTCTCCAATGAAATTTTTTCCATTGCCGAGTTGAAAGTTGAAATGTTTATTGGGGGTATAATCAAGATAGCCGGTCGACATGGAGTAGTCGAATTCCGTTCCTCCATAATAGCCATGTAGCCGTCCCGAACCTGGTATGATATGATAACGATGGGCAAACTGATCAAGATAGGAGGGGAGTGAGGCTTGATTCTCCTGAAAAGTGGTCTCAAAACTTATCTGCTCACCAATCTTTCCCCTAATGATAAATCCCCGGGTATTGGTGTAAGTCCTTTTTTTAGCAACCCTTTCATAACCTCCTTTAAAATCCACCAAAGGGTCGATGGTTAATCTAACGTCATCCTCATTAATGCCAATCAGATGTTCACTAAAAAGCTTCCGTTTCAACCAACTACCCGGCATCTTCGTGATACTATCAGGCACTTGCAAAATCCAAGGACTCATTGCTGTCGTCGATAATGGCAGTTGTTCTTTCAACTCCAACTGATAAGCCACCTCCAGATCTCTGCTCAACGGTATATTCTGTGCAAACAGAATACTCGGTAGGAGGAATGTTAAAAGTAAAGTGATTTTTTTCATTCGATAATAATATGAGTGAAAATCAATGCCTTTATAGGCACGAATCAGTGGATAAGATCAATTTTTAAATTTTAGTCCGTTTTTCTTCGCCTCTTCAGTAATTACGTGTGTCTTATCATCCAGTTTAAATACCACTTTTGGCGATCGTTTCTGAAAGAAATTAGCCAGATAATCAGGTAGTAGACTTTTTATTACTCCCGTAATAATTAAAATGGTTGCCAACAAATGAATTTCCAGATTCTGCAACATAAAGATCAGCAAGATGAAAGCTCCGTTTAGCACAAGTAACATCATTGTTACCTGCATATGAGAGAAGCCCAGACCCAATAATTTATGGTGAATATGTGTACGATCGGGTGTAAAAGGAGATTTCCCTTTGAATATCCTGCTTCCCATTACCCGCAATGTATCATAAAGAGGAACAAAAAGGATGGCAAAAGAGATAACAGGCGCATCGTTAACATGCCAGGGCGAATTTTTTAGAATATTGCTTTCATTAAAGACAATCACAAAAAATGTCATGAGATACCCTAATAATAATGATCCGGTATCTCCCATAAATATCTTATATTCATGGCCATAGACGTTAAATCCGATAAATGCCATGAGCGACCCCGTCAAGGCTGCACAAATCACCACCATTTCATATTGCCCATCCATGTAAAACCAAATACCAAAGCAGGAGGTCGCCATGACAGCTAGTCCAGAAGCAAGGCCGTCAATACCATCGATTAGGTTCATCGCGTTTACAATACCTACCATCGCAAACAGGGTTATTATCAAACTAGCGATATAATTAATCTCGTGAATTCCAAAAAAGCCATGGAGATTGGTGAATCGGTAATCTCCTAAAATGATTAAAAAAAGAGCCGCGATGATCTCTCCACCTACTTTTTTCTTCCACGAAATTACAACCAGATCGTCTTTCAATCCGATAAAAAATATTACAACAATACCGGCAATAGCATATTGAAAGTTAGGGATGACGTTTATGTTAATAAACAACATACTGGATATAATCACCGAAGCAAATAATGCGATTCCACCTAGTGTCGGAGTCGCTTTTTTATGGGATGTACGGCCATTGGGCATGGCAAAAAGGTCTTTTATTCTGCACACCCTGACAATAGCCGGTATGGCATACCAAGTGATCGCAAATGAACACAAAAAAGCAATAACTTGCTTTAAGTCGGCATTAATATATTGTTCGAGTATGTTTTGTGTCATCGGCATTTTATTATCTCCAGTTAATGGGAGCGGATACTAAACTAATTTTTTCCAATCTTCTTAACTGTCAAACATTTTTGAATAGATATTAAAGATAGTTTTAATATTCAGCTATAATCTGCAAAAGTAAGTAAAAACCCTTTTGAATGTAAATAAAAGAAATCAATTTTAGTATCAACGAATTATCAAAAACCATACCATCCTATTAGCTCCTTGTTACCTGAAATCCTTTCTCTGAAATTCTCCACTCCACAAATCTCGCCCTGTTATTGGGGGGAGCCGTGGTTAACCGGTGGCGGATACGTGCTGCCGCTTCCGGATTTTTGGCAAAGAGCAGCATATAACCCCCACCTCCGGCGCCTAATAATTTACAACCGGCCAGATAATCGGCAATAGAACTTAACAGTGCCTCAATCTCCGGTGGGTTGGTCCCTGAATCCAACCGACGATTCAGCGACCACGAATAGTTGATTGCAGATGTTAATTGTTCCCAATTGCCCTGTTGCACCGCATCGTAGGTGGTTAGGGCATGTTGTTTTATCTCTTTTAATATCGACAGATGGGCTGATGAATTTAAAAACATTCCCCTTACAATTTCTGCCAGAATATTCTTTGCAACACGGGTGATGCCTGTGTAATAAAGAAGGATGGAACTACTATATTCGGGGGAAGTAAAAAGATGTTCAGGCGCCCAGCGAATAACCGGTTTTTGTATGAGTCCCGCTTCACTCTCCAACAGCTTAATACCATTAAACACACCACCGTACTGATCCTGCCAGCCCCCGCCGGTAGTCAACAATTGTTCCAGTACCAACGTACGGAAACAGATTTCATGTTTATCCCACCCTAACGAGCAGAAGTCGGCTAAGGCGCCCAATACGGTCGAAGCGAGAATAGAGCTCGTACCCAATCCAGAACCTTTGGGAATAGCTGCTAATAATGATATCTCAATACCTGCACCGAAATCTTTCAGTTGTTCTTTCAATGAACCATACTTTCCGGTTGCGAAGTCAGGATGAAAACCGGCCAGACATAGCGCGGCCTTGGGAATGGAAAATGCCGATCCGACGGTATTATTGGCCCCTAATTGTTCAAAACTATCAACGTCTTCGCGTACCCCAAGATCTATGGAACGCAATGTGATATGGAAGGTCTCACTCGGTTTGATAAAGACCTGAAGCGGTGGTTGACCGTTTAATTCGACAGCCATATTAATCACCTTGCCGCCATACAACAGACAGTAAGGCGGGGTATCCGACCATCCTCCGGCCAGATCAAGCCTTATAGGACTTCTTCCCCATACAATCTGATCCGTCATTACATTTAACGTGGGATGCACCTTGGTCTCTTTGGCTTTGGTCACAATACTTTCGCTCAGAAGTGCAAAGGCTCCGGCTTCATCATCCGTAGCTTTAGATCCTTGCAAGGCGGTGACTCTTGCCCTGAACATACGGTCATGCATTTGCGTGAAGAGCGGTGCATCGACGGGTAGGGCAGGAGGCAAGTCAAGTTGCGCCTTGGCAAAGCGTTGTGCCGTATCATTCAGATCCAACTGATAAAAGATGGAGCGTTTATAATTAACTGCAATCGCTTTCAGGTTCTCAACCCTGAAGCTTTCACGCTGGGCATAGAGGCGATCAAAATTTACCTGCTCCTGAATCTCTGCTGCCGAGAGTCCCGGTAGTTGGCAATATAGTTTTAAAAACTCCGAAGCATCACCCTGCAACAGCGCCTGAATAAATTCTCCTTGTGCTGAAATATTCTCATAAACAACGGGAAAGATAGGGGCAAACTGAATATCCGTAGCTTCATCCAGTCGATTTGTTTTTAGTAATTCTCTGATAAATCCATTCTCCCTGGCCGGCTTCCCCAACCATAACGTTTTCATATCGCCGATTGCACCGTTAAAAGTGTCGTGAAATCCGTAGGGTCGGATACACCATGACGTATCACCTATCGGGATCATATCCAGACAAACACCTGCCGGTAAATCGATGTGCCAATCGTTTGAAGGTATTCCCGTTAAGATATGGTGATGGTTGATTGTCCACCTCTTCCCGATGCAGCTATTTTCAATCCAGACCGATGCGTTTTCCGCCGTAAGTCCAATTCCCGTCAATGCATTTTGTGTAAAGATATCGGGGTGGGGTTTCACCTTGCGATGCCATATCTCTCTTTGGTCGATCACCAGATTTTGCAGTCGCGAAGTCGATTCCAACAAGTCGCTGTTTTTACCGAAATGGTAGAAGTTTCCCTTTGGCATGGGCACAACAGCCACCGTTAATGCACTAATTTCGTCATCTTTCTCGGAGGGCTGACTCCCTAATGCCGGACCAAAACTGCTGTAAAGATCATAATAAGTCGCCTTCCCATGCTTAAACTGTTGTGTACGCTCATCCCAACCGCTTTTTGCACAGAGAAGCTTGATCGCCTTTTCAGAGAGCAACCAGATTCCAATGTCTAATAAAAAGAGATAGTCGGGCGCCAATTGTTGTATCCTATCCGGTGAAGGCTTCTGCAACATAAATTCCAGTTGTTGTGGATTCGAGCGCTTGCAAAAGAATACCCCGTGATATTGTGCCTGTTCGGGATGGATCCATTGCCCAAAACAGATCACATCGGCTACAGGTAATGTAGGAATTTGTTCTCCAGCGCTGATCAAGACGTCTCCGCTAGCAATCAGTGTATTTAATCCTTCCGGCGATTTAGTGAGAATTTCTTCAAAAAGAGGAATTTGTAAATCAAGCAATGTCTGATCAATCTTTTGTCCCCGTTCCCATCTGAATACGGGAATCGGTGTCAATACTTTCCCCACAGGCGCATAAGCCGGAAGGCGCCTACTCTGCCCTCCCGCATGGATAATAGTCCGCTTCTCTTTTCTGAGCCACCCGCCAAAGTCTATCTCATGAGCCGGGCCAACCTCATCTCTAAAGCAATTCACCAATAGATTAGCCGTTCCCCCGCCCGATCCGACCTTTCTGTCTATAGGATCTGCGTTCGCATAAAAAAACGCTTCAGAATATAATTTCTTAAAGTAAAGCACAAGCGAATGCGGAAGTGTTAGTAATATTTTCATTATTTTCGTTCTTTTGCCTCTATCTAACTGTAGCTAATTTATTTTGTCTTTATTATTGTCTAATGCCCATTGCCTATAGCTTCTCTATACCAGTCAAACAATCTTTGTATTCCTTCCTCAATTTCAATCTTATGTTGCCAGCCCAGTGAATGCAATTTGGAAGGATCCGTCAACTTACGCATTGTACCATCCGGTTTAGAAGCATTAAACACAAGTGCTCCCTGGAATCCCACAATCTCCTTCATCACCTTGGCCAGTCCCCGGATACTAATCTCTTTTCCGGTTCCTATATTAATATGGCAATTTCGAATCTCTTTATCTTTGCCCATTAAATCTTTAAAGTCAACCCGCTCCATCACGAACACACAAGCGTCAGCCATCTCCTCGCTCCATAGAAACTCCCGCATCGGCTTTCCACTTCCCCAAATCTCCACCGAAACATCAGTGCCCATCTGTGGATCACTTTTAATTCCATATTTAGCAAGAACTCCCAAAATAGCTTCATCCTCACTATTTCCGTCAACTCCCTCAATAGATCTTTTCTTTAAATCCAATCTAATAGCCGACCAGTCTCCTCTCTCCAAACATCTTCCCAGATACAACTTTCTCAACAATGCCGGCAAAACGTGCGACCGTTCCAGATCAAAGTTATCATTCGGCCCATATAAATTAGTGGGCATAACCGCAATGAAGTTAGTCCCATATTGGAGATTGTAGCTCTCACACATCTTCAGACCGGCAATCTTGGCAATAGCATACGGTTCATTCGTGTATTCCAGGGCTCCACTCAGCAGACAATCCTCCGGCATAGGTTGTGGTGCATCACGAGGATAGATACACGTACTTCCCAGAAACAGTAATTTTTTTACACCGCAAAGATATGCCTCGTGAATAATATTATTCTGAATCTGTAAATTCTCATAGATGAAGTCCGCCCGGTAGGTACTATTCGCCATAATCCCCCCGACTTTGGCAGCGGCCTGTACCACATACTCCGGCATCTCCTGCTCAAAGAAACTCTTTACGGCTTGCTGATCCCTCAAGTCCAACTCCGAAGACGACCTTCCAATCAGATTGGTATATCCTTTTCCTACGAAGTTCTTCCATATAGCGGAGCCCACCAGCCCGTTATGTCCTGCAATATATATCTTTGAATCTTTTTTCATGGTTATAAAATATTAAAAATCCACTTTCGAATCATGCAGCTTTTTCACATACACCTTGTCGTGCCGCATCATGATCTTCACCAATTCGGGGAACGGGGTCTGTGTCGGATTCCAGCCCAGCAGCGTCTTTGCTTTTGTCGGATCCCCACAAAGCTGTTCCACTTCCGCAGGTCTGAAATAGCGTTCGTCCACCTCGATGATAACCTCGCCGGTAATGGCATTCACGCCTTTTTCATTCACACCCGATCCTTTCCAGACAATATCTATCGAAACCTCTTTAAACGCCAGTTCAATGAACTCCCTAACCGTATGCATCTCGCCGGTAGCAATCACAAAGTCCTCCGGTTCCGGATGCTGCAATATCATCCACATACACTGTACATAGTCTTTTGCATATCCCCAGTCCCTTAAAGAATCGATGTTTCCCATATAGAGCTTCGTCTGCAAGCCGTGGGCGATTCTACTTGCCGCTAAGGTGATCTTACGCGTCACAAAAGTTTCCCCTCTGCGCTCGCTCTCATGGTTAAATAAAATTCCATTTACCGCAAACATCCCGTACGACTCGCGATAGTTCTTTGTAATCCAGAAACCATACTGCTTTGCCACCCCATAAGGCGATCTCGGATAAAACGGCGTAGTCTCCTTTTGCGGTACCTCTTGTACTTTACCATACAACTCCGAAGTAGACGCCTGATATATCTTACACTTCTTTTCCAATCCTAAAATACGAACAGCTTCCAGTACCCGCAACGTCCCGACGGCATCCGCCTCAGCCGTATATTCCGGAACATCAAACGACACCTTCACATGACTTTGTGCTGCCAGATTATAAATCTCATCCGGCTGTACCGACTGAATAATCCTTATTAAGGAACTACTATCCGTCATATCTCCGTAATGTAACTCTATGCTTCGTTTCTGTTGGATGTCCTTAATCCACTCCTCGAAGTAGAGGTGTTCAATTCGGCTGGTGTTAAAATAAGATGCACGGCGCAAAACCCCGTGTACCGCATAACCTTTTTCTAATAAGAACTCCGCCAAGTAGGAGCCGTCTTGTCCGGTAATACCGGTTATCAATGCTGTTTTTTGCATGAGTTATAATAATATATTATATATTATGACTTTCCGTTATATTGCTTAGATTGATTTATATATATAGCCGAAGCAAGCATGAATCTGTCGAATAGGTTTTTACCAAAATATATTCTATTGAATTTGTAACAGCATTCATTGAGGTGGTTTTGTAGATATTCAAATTTTATGTCGTGATAAATATCCAATAACATTTGCGGATTACTTTTGGTCGGTGTTCTTTGACAATAGCTTTTATCTTGACGTACGAAGTTGAGTTGTTCGAATCAATGGTTGATTCTTTGGTCACGTTGTTTCCAACTGAGGAGACTATCGTAGAGGATCTTAAGTCTTTCTATTACAATAATCTTGATTGTACCCCGCTTGTCTGGGCTTCTCATTCTTGGTCGTTTGTTCTTCAACAGGTTTATTTTTTGTCATTACAATAATTTTATTCTTTTTCTGGTCCCAATCAAAATGGAATTATGGGCCATGCATTTTTTATTGTATTTACTTGTAAACTTTGACATTTTCTACTTTTGAATTTTAATCTCTTAATTAATTTATAGACTGAATAGCACGTTAAACTTTAATTGAAGAAATGTTACAATTTATTTATTCTGATTCAAAAATAGCTCCATCTTTCTCAGCGTCAATGAATTCATAATGTAGGGTACGATGGAACCCCTCTGTTAAAGTAAATGGTGCTTTAAAATCTGAATTATGAGCAGCAGTTGCATCGAACTGGGTAGTAGCACAGAACTTTTTTATACGTACAGAACTTATTGTGAATTTTTTATTGATCATTTTTGCAATAAAATCTAAGCTTAATCCACCCAAATAGCCAATCCAATAAGGCAAATGAATAGGTGGTAGTTTTTTATTTAGACTCTTCTCAACTTGTTGAACCAATTCATTCATATTCAAATCCGGCTTATCAACATAATTAAATAGCCGATATCCAGGTTTTTGAATTTCAATGCAATGTTGTATGAATGCTACAACATTACCTACATAGGCCATTGATTTTTTATTAGTGCCTTTCCCTACCATTAAAAATTTTCCAGAAGCAATTTGCTTTAATAAATTATAAACGTTTCCTCGATTGCGTTCGCCAAAAATAACGGTTGGGCGTATAATTGTTAATGAACGATTCTTCGGATCTTTATTATACCATTCTCGTAAAATTTCTTCTGCCTGCCATTTGCTTTTTCCATAATGATTAAAGGGATCAACAGTATGATTTTCATCAGGGTTTTGCTTATTTAGTCCATACACGGCTACTGAACTGGTGAATATAATATTATTAATACCTTTTGCATTCATTTCATTTAATACGTTTTGAGTTCCTTTTACATTCACATCATAATAGAGCGAGATAGGGGAGACATCATCATGGTGCTCTGCCGCAAGTAAGATAATAGTTTGAATTGTCGATGGAAAAGGATTCACAAAGTGATTTTCACGAATATCTTGAAAAATGGTTATGTCAGAATATTTAATTGATTGAGCTTTATCATAGTTTATGCAATTCTCCTTATTGATATTTTCAATCAATCTGGTACCTACAAAACCAGATCCCCCAATAATACCTATTGTATTCATATTATTTATTTTAAATATTATATATTATAATTTTTTTTAGTTATAGATAAAGTGTTTGTCAGAAACATTATTAATATATTGGATGTTGTTTGCTAAAGTCGTTAATAATTCTATTATGTTATTTTTTTGTTCTAAGCAATAACGAAATTTAGAAATACAGCATCTCAAGTTAAACAATATTTTTTCAAACTGATGTGCTTTTGTACTCAAAAAAACTTCCAATAGATTATTAAATCTGTTTTTTTACAACAGTTTAGAATAGTAACTACTTTGTTATGTCCGGTTAAATATGTTTTTCTACTTTAATATATGAGAAGTAAATAATTGAATTATAAATGTCTAATTAAGAGTATCTTTACTTAAGTTGTATATTTTTATATATTCACTTTCACTGATTAAGCAAATGATATGATAATCAGAAGTAAGAAACAAACTGAAAAGTATTAGAAACTGTTTAAATTTAATAAAATAATGAATTAAAATATTGACTACCAGTTGTTTGGTTGAATAAAAATGTGTATCTTTATGGCTATCAGACACATAACATACACATGAAAAGATACCCAACCAACCTAACCGATAGCCAATGGTGTTTATTAGATGGTATTTTACAAGACGATCGAAAGAGAAAGCATTCTCTCCGAGATGTGCTTGATGCCCTCTTCTATTTGCTTAAAACAGGCTGTCAGTGGCGTATGCTACCTCATTGTTTTCCAAAGTGGGAACTAGTTTATTACTACTTCTCGAAATGGAAAAACAATGGCACCATTGAACTTATACACGAATTGCTTCGTGATAAAGTTCGCAAGAAAGCTGGGAAACATGAGTCTCCAAGCTTGGCATTGATTGATAGTCAATCCGTTAAAACAACCCGCATTGGCGGGGAGTGCAGAGGGATTGACGGAGGCAAGAAAATCAAAGGCCGTAAGCGTCATATAATAACGGACACTATGGGCTTGCTGCTTTCGGTTGTTGTTCATCCTGCGAATGTGCATGACAGCAAAGGTGCAACTGATGTAATTGCCTCATTAAGATGTCGTTTTAGTAGGCTCGTCAAAATTATAGCCGATGGTGGTTATAGAGGTGAACTCATTGAGAATACTAAAACTGCTTTTGGCTGGATCCTTGAAGTTGTACTACGAAAGGACGATTCAAAAAAGTTTGCCATTATACCCAAACGATGGGTGGTCGAAAGAACGTTTGCTTGGTTTGAAAGCTACAGAAGGCTCAGTAAAGATTTTGAATTCAATACTGATACCAGTGAAGCTATGATTCAACTTGCGATGATAAAATTAATGCTTAATCGGATTCATAAATAAAATTTAAACAGTTTCTTAACCATTTTAATGTAATTGGCACACAGAGTAAAGAATTATAATATTTCTTTAAATTTTTTAAGAATAATTGATTTTGAATATTTGCTTTCTGCCAAGTTTCTGGCTTTTTGACCTAATATAGTGGAGATTTTAAAAATATTTTCATCAATTTGATTGAAGAAATCAAGTAATGATGCTGAAGAATTAAAACTCCATCCAACATTATTTTCTTTAATGACTAAACTTATTTCACTATTTTCGTCACCAAAATACAAAATCGGTTTTCCAGCAGCCAGAATATTATATGATTTTGACGGAACACCTAATCCCTCCATCCCTTTTGCTAAAGTTACCATTCCTACATGGCATGAATTTAAAATAATACATTGTTCTGATCTTGGAAAAGAACTTCCAATTGTGATATTTTTTAAATGATTGATTTCTTTATAAGAAATTAAATTCTCTTTTAAAGCACCATCTCCTAAAAAAACAAAATGTATCAAAGGATTAGTAACCTTTTTGATAACTAAAAATAATTCTTCTAAAGCTTGAACTCTGCCTAAATTACCAGCAAATAAAAAAACAACCTTATTAGAGATATCCCATTTTTCACAAGGTGAGTTTATTGGTTCTAGTGGGTAAATATTATCAACATCTGCCCAATTCTCTATTACTTTTATTTTTTTTGAGGAAATGTTTTTTTTATTTAGTATTAATTTCATATCACGTCCCAATACAATTAATGTATCAAACTGAGAATATGCATAATCAAATATTTTTTTTAAGGACACATAATATAAAGATTTGCTATTTTTAATGATTTTTGCTGGAATTGTGTTTTCCGGAAAAACATCATGTACTAAAACAGTAATCCTCCTTTTAGTTAATTTTGATATTAAAGCAAATATTAATAATTGTGGTGCTGGGTTAGTGACGATCAGGACATTTTCATTTTTTTTTGATTTTATTAAATATTTTAGAGAGATCTGTATGCTAATTAAGGTGACCCGTAGCGTACGTAAGATTAGATTATTTTTATTTAGATTAAAGCTTCTAATTCTAGTTGTTTTTACTTTACTAATTTCGTTATATATATTATGATTTGAAATTTTTTGATAATTAATTGGACCACAAATAACTTCTATATCTTTTGAATCTATTAAGAAATCTGAGATTTCCTTTAAAATAAAAGCTGTTGGTGTTTGATCTGGTGAAAATACTTCAGTTATAATCCATAGTTTTTCTTTCATATTCATTTTTCGCTCCAAACTACCCGTTTAACATAATCTGTATAAGATAAAATTATTCGAACAACTTTGTCCGAAACATTTGGCATACTGTAATCAGCAACCGGTTTAAAGTTTCTACCCTCAATATCCTGATATTGTAATTGAGCTAATCCTTGCATCACACGCTCGGGGTTTAGTCCAACCATCATCACCGATGCTTCTTCCATAGCTTCAGGCCTCTCATGTGCTTCGCGAATATTCAAAGCCCTGAAATTTAAAATGGACGACTCTTCACTGATGGTCCCACTGTCGGAAAGTACAGCTTTTGCATGCATCTGCAGATTGATATAATCACTTAAACCAAAAGGTTTCATCAACTTCACATTCGGATTAAATTGAACATTGTGCTTTTCAATCATCTTTCGCGTACGTGGATGAGTGGTTACAATTACCGATAGGTTATAAGCTTCAGCTAAACTATTTAAAATCTCCACTAAGTTGAAAAAGTTCTTTTCTGAAGCTATATTTTCTTCTCTATGTGCCGATACTACAAAATATTCTTGTTCTTTTAACTCAAGATCTTTCAAAATCGTAGATTTCTCAACTTTCGGTAAGTAGGTATTTAATACCTCAAACATGGGGCTTCCTGTTTTTATAATTCTATCGGCCGGTAATCCTTCATGAAGAAGATATTCTCTGGCAATGGAACTATAAGTAAGGTTTATGTCGCTAATATGATCAACAATTTTACGATTTGACTCTTCCGGTACCCTCTGATCGAAACAACGATTTCCAGCTTCCATGTGGAAGATTGGAATATGACGTTTCTTGGCTGCTATAGCACACAAACAACTATTGGTATCTCCCAATACTAAAAAAGCATCAGGTTGTGCCTCCTCTAAAACAGGGTCAATATTGATTAAGATATTTCCTGCCGTAGTTGTTGCATTCCCGCCGGCAGCATTCAGAAAATAATCAGGCTTTCTAAGTCCCAGATCTTCAAAAAACAGTTCATTCAGTTCGTAATCATAATTCTGTCCTGTGTGGACCAATATATGTTCAATAGCTTCGCTTTGATCCAATTTTTGTAATACACACGATAATCGAATTATCTCCGGTCTCGTACCTACTACTGTCAATACTTTTAATCTTTTCATTTCTATAATAATTTAAACCTTTTCAAAATTGGTATCCGGATCGTTTGGGTCAAAAAACTCATTAATCCAAAAGATGGTATAAAGCTCTTCAGTACCAATATTTTTTATATTATGAGTATACCATATCGGCATATCTACAAACGAAGGATGCTCCCCATTCAGTTCAAAAGACAATACATTATCAGTACCTATCTTTCTCAGTTCAATCAATGCTTTACCCTTTATTACAGCGAAGCGTTCAGCCTTCCGGGTATGAAAATGGTTTCCACGGGTTATTCCGGGCACGGTGGTTGAGAAAGATACTTGTCCGCCACTGTTTAGTTTAATAGTTTCAACGAAGGAACCTCGTTGATCGGTGTTTATCTTTAGCTGAAACGGAAAGAAAGAGGTATGGTCAATGTAACAAAGAAATGTATTAAAAAGATTTCTTTTAAAGGGCGTATCAAGAGCCGGCATTACACCATTTTCAAAATAATCGCTTTTATATTTTTGTAATAAATTCAGAAGATGGGTTACTTTAAGTTCAGCAGTATGTTGCAATTGAATCTGTTCAACTACTACATCATTGGGATGTTTATCGTGAACTAGAAGTATGTGGTCAATTATTTGACCGACCAACTCATCCACATAAATTAACTTTAGTTCACTGTCAACTTCAATCTTGGGCGTTTGATTGTGCGTGAGCTGATGGCAAAAAGTAGCTACAACGGAATTGTAGTATGGATTTCCAAAAGGACCAAATACATTAGGAATTACAAAGCCGGTAAACTGAGCATCGTTTTTATTGGCCCACGCCTCTAAAAGTTTTCTACCTTCTCTTTTCGATTTGCCATAGGGATTATCCCGTTCTTCCTGGGTTGAGGAAGAAAATAGTACATGCGGATGCGAATTCGTGTTTTCCAATGCCGCAATCAACTGTTTTACTAATTGAATATTCGTATTATAAATAACCTCCGGATCATTATGCCTGTTTAGTGCCGCTAAGTGAACGATTGCATCGCATTTCGAAACCCAATCTTCAAGTACTGTAGCATTCGAAAAAAATCGATCTTCAAATGGTACAGTTTTGAACTCCTCCTTATCAAGATTCAGCGTGTTAAAGAGATGCGTTCCTACAAATCCCGCTTGTCCTGTTATTCCGACTTTTATCATAATCTTTTTACTATTCTAAACCTAAATCTTGTCGAATCATCTCTAACTTTAATAATAACGTTTTAGTTCCGGCCAGATCTAAACGATGCGTATTATGCGAATGATAATCCTCTATCACCGAAACCTTTTCTTCTCCTTCACTAAAGTAACGTTCATAGTTGAGATCCCGGGTGTCAGCAGGTACACGATAATAGTCACCCATATCAAGGGCTTTAGCCATCTCTTCACGGTTAACCAATGTTTCGTAAAGTTTCTCTCCATGGCGAGTACCAATAACCCTAATCTTAGAATCAGATTTGTATAATTCTATTAACGCCTTTGCCAAATCTCCAATAGTTGATGCTGGAGCTTTTTGAATAAACATATCACCGTTATTCCCATGTTTGAAAGCAAATACAACCAAATCAACAGCATCATCTAGTGTCATCATGAAGCGCGTCATATTTGGATCAGTAACCGTCAAGTCCTTACCGGCTTTTATCTGCTCAATGAAAAGTGGGATAACAGAGCCTCTTGAAGCCATCACATTACCATAACGAGTGCCGCAGAAAACAGTTCCAGTATCATCTCCTTGCGCACGAGCTTTGGCAATCATCACCTTTTCCATCATTGCTTTCGAAATACCCATTGCATTGATAGGATAGACCGCTTTGTCCGTACTGAGAACAACAACACGTTTAACCCCAAATTGTAAAGCAGAATCAAGTACATTCTGAGCCCCAAGAATATTCGTATTAACAGCTTCAATAGGAAAAAATTCACATGATGGTACCTGTTTCAATGCAGCGGCATGAAATACATAATCTACACCCCGCATAGCGTAATCCACACTGCGTTTATCACGAACATTCCCTAAATAAAATTTAACTTTAGGATTATTCAAACGATGCCGCATATCATCCTGTTTCTTTTCATCGCGTGAAAAGATTCTAATTTCTTTGATATTTGTATCTAGAAATCGGTTAAGTACAGCATTACCGAAAGAGCCTGTTCCTCCGGTAATAAGAAGGGTTTTATCTTTAAACATTGATTTATTTTGTTGAAATATACTCTATTGATTAACCATTGAATTGTAAAGATTTAGATAGTCTAAATACCTGTCATTTTTATTATATGATTTTTTAGCACGTTCTGTACAAGCATCTGAATAGTACTTTTTTCCCATTTTACGAACAGTATTAATAGATTCCAATAAACCAAGAATATTCCCTTTTTCTACGAAAAAACCAGTTTCTGAAGAAATAGCTTCAACACTTCCACCTGTTTTGTAAGTAACAACAGGCGTACCACAAGCTAAAGCTTCTAAATTAGTTGTAGGAAAGTTATCTTCCCATGTTGGATTTAAAAAAACATCTGCAACAGAATATAATTCTACAAGTTCTTGAGCGCTTTCTGTTCGGGGAATACCAATAATATTATCAGGCAGGTTTGTTATTTGTTTAGAACTCAGTCCCACTAAAATAATAACATAGCTTTTATCAAGTAATTTACTTAACTTAATGAAATCTAAAAGGCCTTTGCGTGTATCCCAGATATTCGCAACTCCTATGATAATAAATTTATCTTTGATATTATATTTTGTTCTTAAAATATGACTTTCATAATACCTAAAAACGTTATGATCAATGCCGTTATTAATTATTTGTGTTGGATAATTCTTTAAAAAAGATTGATTTACAATATTACCAAGCCAATTTGATACAGGAACAATTGTCAACCTTTTTATAGATGTAAAAATTTTCTGTTTTAAAAGGTAATTCTTTTCGGATCGATCTATTATAAGGCTAGCCGGATAATGTTTTTTTTGAGGACAATTAGAACAAAGTGTTTTCCATTTTTCGCAATTGATATAATCGAAATATGTGCAATGACCCGTCATCGGCCAGCAATCATGGAATGTCCAGACAATGGGTATATCCGCTAATGATAAGTATTCGAAAAGAACTTTTATGTTTACGTAATATCCATGAATATTATGTAAATGAATAATATCAGGCTTAATCTTCGTTATATTTTCAATAAGCTTTTGAGTTGCTCTATAAGAACCGAGTCCATGTCGGTCAAAAAGACGAGTTTGCAATACATGCATATTTATATCAAGATCCGATCCGATCTTAATTGTCTTTGATTTACTAGGCCTTTTATTTCGACCATAAGCAATATAACTTTCCCATCCATTTTTAATAGCTAACTGGCCTATTTCTTCTGCAATTCTACCTGTAGAACCATAATTTACAACGGAGTTTATTTGAAGAAGTGTTTTCATTCTGTTTAATCTTTTTTTAAACAATAATCAATACCACTAATAAGGCTATCTATCATTTGTTCAGGTCGTCTATTTTCTAAATAGAATTTTCTTGCCTCTAACCCCATTTCAATGTATTTTTTTTTATTATTCGAAATATCAATAATTATGTTACTAAGTTCATTATCATTAGTATATATTATCCCGGTAATTTGATTTGTAATATTGAATATCTCTCCGCCAGTAATGGCATCATATTTCGTAATAAATGGGGTACCATAGCCCATACTCGTAAGAACAGATAGTCCAGCTTGTCCAGGTGATATGCATGCGAGCGCTTTTCTGAAATATTTTTCAAGTTTCTCTTGCTCAAATAACGCACCAACAAGTATGATCTTATTTTCAAGTGATTGAACTTTTATCCAATGATCTATATTCTCATATTCTTCTCCATTCCCAATTATGTAAAGAGGTAGAAGGTCGTTTATTGTTTTGCTTACATATAAATAAGCATTGAGTAGTTCGTAAATTCTTTTTTGCTTATATAAGGTCCCAACAAACAAGAGAGAATCTTTTTCGAAGTTTAGATTCTCATTGTAGCATACTGCAGTTGTATTGTTCGCAACGAAAAGTGTGTCTTTAGAAAATCCGGCTTGAAGATATTTTAATATAGGATAATTTGAATAAAAAATATTGCAATCGGCTCTTTTGAAAATCATATTACGAATAAAATCAAATTTAGTATCTTGATCAAATTTTTTATTATATGAGGCTGATACTCCAATGCCCCAGTAGATCCATTTATATTTTCGATATTGATTTAAAACCAAAAGTATTCTGTCAAGATAACGAATATTCCCATCAGAAATTATAACGTCAAATTTATTGCATATCTTATGAAGATTTAATTTTGAAATATAAAATGGTCCTATTTTTATTTGATTATTATATAATTGTTTAAAGTTTATTTCATTTCTTTCAATTTTTTTTCCGCTATGTAATATAGTTAAGTCATATCTATTCGCAATACCAATAAAGATAGGTATTCGATATTCTGCAATGTATGGATTTATTAAAAGAATTTTTTTCCTTAAAGTCATAATTTATGTCTTTATTGTTTTGTTAGGTTATCTAACTTTTTTCTGATAGATAAATTTAAAATGATTTTAAAATGTTTGAATAATTCGTACAATTCTTTCAGCAGTTTTACCATCCCAAAGCTCGGGTATTCCTCCTTTTTTCCATTTCCCAGTAAATAATTTTTCAAAATATGGTTTTAATGCTTTCGGATCAGTGCCAACAAGCTCGTTTGTACCAATTATGATAGTTTCGGGCCGTTCGGTATTATCTCTTAGAGTCATGCACGGGATACCCATCACTGTTGTTTCTTCTGTAATTCCACCAGAATCAGTTATTACAGCCATGCTGTGTTCAACAAGATAATTGAACTCATGGTAGCCCAAGGGGTCTATCATGTAGATTTGGTGATATGAAATCCCCATTTTTTGCAATATTTTCTTAGTCCGTGGATGAACAGAGAAGATCAAAGGTATACCATGCGAATAGTTTACAATTTCATCCAGTAAAGCTTTCAGTTTATCTTCATTATCTACATTGGCTGGTCTGTGTAACGTCATCACAATGAATTTTCCTACTTCAAGTCCAATTTCATCCCAAATAGCTGGTCTGTGGAAAAGTGGACGATGTTTAAGTAAAGTATCAATCATAGTATTACCCACCAAGAATATACGTTCATCAGGTATACCTGCTTTTCTCAGATTTTCATTGGCAATTTTAGTAGTGGTAAAGAAATAGTTAGTTATGCTATCGGTCACCATACGGTTTATCTCTTCAGGCATGGACCAGTCACCTGAACGAATGCCTGCTTCAACATGGGCAACTTTTATATGTAGCTTTTGTGCGCTGATGGCACAAGCCATCGTGGATGTTACATCTCCAACAACAAGACATAGATCAGTTCTTTCTTCCATTAACAGTTTCTCATATCCTATCATAATAGTGGCAGTTTGTTCAGCCTGAGTACCACCTCCAGCACCTAAATTAATTTGTGGTGCTGGAATACCCAGTTCATCAAAAAAACTATCGCTCATATTCTTATCGTAATGTTGACCAGTATGAATAAGTCGGTAATGAATATTCTTTCCTTCAATTTGAGCTTTGCTTATAGCTTCTATTAGAGGGGCTATCTTCATAAAGTTGGGTCGAGCCCCTGCGATTAAGTCTATATACATTGGTTTAAGTATTATTGTTTAGCATAAAAGTTCCCATTACTAGTCACTGTATAGCGTAAATTAAAAGCTACATGATGTAAGCCAACTATTCAGTCTGGTTTTGATTATTTTATGCACAAAGATTTGGAAATTTTTTCTAAATTGAAATTTAGGTCAAGTTATGTTTAAGTTCTCTTAATTAATCGTTTTGAGTTAGCGATAATATTATCATAAAGTTGTTCCATTTTAGAGCCGATCAAATGGGCATTATGATTGGCTTCTACAAATTTTCTTCCTTTGTCAGATATGACGTCCCATTTATCTTGTTGATTAATAAATTCTATAAATTTTTCAACTAGTTGTGAAACATTTCCTTCTTGGGCTAAGAAATGATTTTCTTTTGGAATGTTATTTGGAATATCAGCATGAGTTGTTGATATTATTGGCAGCCCTAATGCTTGCATCTCAGTAATAATGGTTGGAGCCCCTCCTTCAGAACCTCCATTTGAAGCAAATTTACTCGGATGAAAAAAAACATGATGCTTTTCTGATATTTCATATATTTCTTGCGAGTTTTTTCTTCCAAGGAGTCTAACTTCATTAGATATATTTAACAATGCTATTTTTTCTTCGATCTGTTGTTTTAACTGACCATCGCCAATTATCTCGCAATTTATTCTTATGCCTTTATCTTTGAGGCTTTTTATTGTTTCTAAAGCATCAAAGAAACCTTTTTTTTCTACGAAATTAGCACACATTAAAATATTTAAGAAATCTACATATTTTTTTCGATATGAAAATTTTATCTTATCAATCGGAACAGGTATTCTACTCACATATATTTTACTTTCGCTACAACCTAGTTCAATCATCTTTTTTTTCATAAATTCACCTTCTACACATATCATTGAGGCTTTTTTAAATAATTTTTTATATTTATGTTGCCATCCTCGTAAATTGGGCACATCAGACATGTCTCCACCATAAAAAGTTACTACAAGTGGAACTTTTAAGTATTTAGCTAGCGGGAGTGTATAATATCCTTCAGTCCCAAAATGTGCATGTAGTAAGTCTATTTGTTTTATCTTTTTTATTGCAAAAAGCTGCGACAATGGAAATGGAATAATCATAAAACCAAATTTAACATAGAGTAATTTATTTAAAAGCCAGAAAGGATAAAAAAATGGGGGGGGGGTTATTACCCCTTTAAACGGGAATTTTTTTAATGCACCTTTTTTTATTTCACGTGCTAAAAAATAATAATTATTCTTTTTTAAATTGTTTATTAAAAAGAATATAAATGTTAACTTAAGATAAATTGTATTAACATGAACTATTGTATTTTTTTTCATAGAATAATTGAGATGGAGTTCATAAAAGATGTTTTTTTGTTATAAATGACTACTTACTTATAGTGATTATTGTCATTAAAAATTAATAATTACTATAATTTTAATAATTAAGTAATCGCCATTCGAATAATTTATTTTGTGATTTCAAATTTTTTTTCGATCTTTAAATTTGGGCTTTCTAGTTTGTCTTCAGTCGCATTTTTCTCAATGCTAACATATGATCCCAATAAAATGAAAGTGAAAAAATAGAGCTGTTGTAAATAGAAAACTGTTTCTGCAAATGATATTATAAGAATCGCAAATAATATCATTTTAAAAGAAGTCTTATGTATTTGTGTTTTAATTTTTATTTGAATTACATAAAATAGAAAAAATAAATAAGAAAATAGACCTACAATTCCTCCTTCCAATAATGCTTTTGTATATAGCATTTCACTATAATTTCTAAGTGAATTAAATTTATCCATATAAAAATATTCCGAAGAAGCTCCACCTCCAAATAGAATAAAATTGTCTTTCCATATATTTATGGCTTGAAAATTAACAATACTTCTTATTTGTAAAGTATTCCCCTCTTCGGATAAAAGATTAATTCTAAAAATAGCGTCTATTAAGGTAGAGTCTTTAAACTTTTGAAGCAGAAATAGTAAAAAGATAGCTAAAAAGGCTAAAAATATTGCTTTGTATTTTTTTTTGTTAATTAGAAATTTGTAGAAATAAATGATGAATGCTGTGATTGTTACATTTCTCGATTTTGCAAAGAATACAATAGTTAGAAAAGCTGTTATTAGAATTACTCTTTTTAATTCTATTTTATCGATAAGATAATTTTCTAAAAATAGAACAAGTATTAGAACAAATGCACCTAAAGAATTTGCATTGCCTAGAAGACCTACAGCTCTTCTATTTATTATACCGATCTCTGAATCATAACTTGTCCATTCAACCGAATTTCCATTATTTATAAGTTTAACATCATTGAAAATAAAAAATTGAATTAGTACAATTAGTAGATTAAGAAAATAAATTGGAATCAATATCCTTGATATTTCATTATAATCTAAATTTAAATTTTTTACAATAAGATAGATAAGAAATGGCCCTGTAGTTCTAAGAATTATTGCAGTTATGTTGTTCTCAAGCAGAAAGATATTGGTGTAAAAAATGAAAGGTATTAACCCTGTTATAATACACAATGAAGTATATATAATGTATTTTATTGATATTTTTATATCAAAAAAAATGATATTTATGAAAAATAGCATCGGAATTAGAAACAGAATAATATTAGATATGAAATAGGGAAAGTATGTTGCATATCCAATAATGCTAAACAAAGCTAATATAAAATATTCAAATTTATTTATAACATTATGTGAAATAACTAATTTTAGCATTTGTCTTATTATTCTTTTAATTTTTGTTCATGCAAAATCATGGAGTTCATGCAAAATTATGGAGTAGAATATTTTAATTTTTATTTTACTAGAAGTAATAATTTAGATTTAATTGAAAAAATTTCTTTTTGATATAAAAATATATAAATGCCTATTAATATAAATGGCAGTACTCCTCGAGTAACAAATAGATTGTTTATATTAAAAAGTATGGGGATTTTAGTCTTTGCTATACTTAGACTTATAAATATTATTATTAATTTAAATAGTGAATTGAAATTAATAGTTAATGGAAAATATTTTTTGTTGTAAATTTGAATTAGCAAAACACTTAACAAGTTAATAAATATTTGTGTGTAAACTGCTCCATATATTCCAAAAGATTGTATTAGAATGATATTTGCTATTATACTTAATATAAATATTAATATTGTAATATACATTTCAACTTTTGTTTTCTTATTTATATTTGTACCTAACGTTAACATCATAAACAAAACAAAAAAGTAATTTGACAAAATTAGATAGGGAACATAATTTGCAGCAATTAAATATTGTGATTTCGATAAAAGTGATAGCCCCAAATCTTGAAACATTATTATATTAAGTCCTAAGAAGAAAAAAAGAACTGAGAAAGTAATTATTTTTTCGTTTATCCTTTTTGAAAATTCTTCTTTAGGTACTTTATTATATAAATTTAAATAATATGGGGTAAAAACAGTAAGAAAGGCGCCAGTAAGTAACACCCCAACTAAACTAGCAATTTTTTGACTTATATCTATTAATGCAACATCAGTTTTACTTGTGTAATTCATTAAAAAATAGCGATTTCCGTAATTGATAAAATAGGAAATAGCACTAGCGATTCCAAGAGGGAAACCATATCTAATGAAATATTTTAAACTTTCAAGTCGAAATTCTAATCTAAAATCTGAATAATTAAAGGCAAATCCTATAATATTAGATATTAATCCACTAATTACATATCCCCATAATATACTAATAAGAGTGAATTGTGTAAAATAAATAATTATAAGATTAATGGCGGCTAAAAGTATAATGTTTGATATATTTAGGAGAACATATTGCAAGGATTTATTTCTCGCTCTTAGTACTCCTAAATTTAAACTATCTAATATTCTTGAAAATCCAATAATTATAATTAAAACTATAAATGGGCAATAATTTTTAGTCTCGAAGATTATTTGGGATAAAAATTCTTTTAATGTATATGATATTAATATAAAAAGGGCTTCAATTAGTATAAAAAATATTAGAGCTGTTGAAAAGAAAGTTTGTTCTTTTTTCAGAGTATAACCCTCATTAAATGCTCTTAATATTCCATTAGATATACTTAATGAAAATAAAATCATTATTAAGTTTTCGGTAACAAGAGAAATAGATAATATTCCATAATCAGTAACATCAAGCTTCTCTAAGAAAACAGGTACAAGAAGAAGGTTTACTAAAGTATATAATATATTTCCAACTCCATAGGTGATAAAATCTTTAGTTAATGAATTATTCATGAAATCTATTTTTATTGCTATATGGAAGTGTTGTCAAGATAGAATATGGAAGATGACATATGATCATTTTGCATTAATAGTGATTATTTTTTTATACTTCTCTCAAGTAACATCTAACCAGAACTTATTCACTTATATGTTTATGCATTAATAATACAAACCTAACTGGCATTATGTTAATAGAATAGAATTACATATAATTCTATTCTATTAACATTGATAATATCTAAATTACAATTTTAATTTTATGTTTTCATTTTGTTCTATTCAATAAGTTAAATTTTTTTAATCCAATAATTTGTAATTAATAGGATCTAATTAATTTTTGAAGGGATCCCAAATAAAATTATCTTGAAATACTAAATGATTGTTAGATAAATAATTTAGTATTTAATTTCCTGTTTTGATCTTAAAATATGAGGTTAATATTGATGTCAAATAGGTGACATTCTCAGGACTTAGTTCATAGTGCATTGGCAATCTTAACAGTCTTTCACTTTCTTTTGTCGTATATTCATCTTTACCAGAAAAGACTCCGATTTTTATTCCTTCGATTGATGAATGAAGCGGAATGTAATGAAATACAGTTTGAATATCATGTTCTTTTAAAAAATATATTAAATCTTGACGCTGATTAATATCTTTGACTTTTATGTAAAACATATGACCATTTTGCCCACATGTATTAGAAGCTGATGGTAACTCAATTAAACTCTTTTCGGCTAAGGGTAAAAGATTATCATAGTATGTATTCCATAAACTGAGTCGACGTGCTGTGACTTTCTCTAAAGCTTCTAATTGAGCAAATAAAAAGGCTGCATTTAATTCTGAAGGTAAATAGCTAGATCCAATATCAACCCACGAGTATTTATCAATCTGTCCTCTAAGGAATTTGCTTCTGTTAGTACCTTTTTCTCTAATAATTTCAGCTCTTTCAAAATATCTTTCATCATTTATTAAAATAGCACCACCTTCGCCACAATGTATATTTTTTGTTTCGTGAAAACTTATCGCACTTAAATGACCAATACTACCTAAGGGTCTTCCTTTATATGTTGCTCCAATACCTTGAGCTGCATCTTCAATTACTATTAATTTATGTTTTTTTGCAATTGACATTATTGTATCCATCTCACAAGCGACACCTGCATAATGTACAACGACGATTGCTTTAGTCTTACCTGTAATAGCGGGTTCAATTTTAGTTTCATCAATGTTCATTGTGTCTGGGCGAATATCGATAAATATAATTTTTGCCCCTCTTAGCGCAAAGGCGTTTGAAGTTGAAACAAATGTATAACTTGGCATGATTACTTCGTCTCCAGCCTTTATATCGGCCAGTATTGCAGTCATTTCTAATGCATGAGTACAGGAAGTCGTTAACAAAACTTTTTTAGATTTAGTAATGTTTTGTAAAAATTCATTACATTTTTTTGTAAATACTCCATCTCCGCACAGACGGTTAGACTTTATTGCCTCATTAATGTATTTGCTTTCAAGGCCGGTTGTTAGCGGAATATTAAATTTAATCATTGTATTAAAGTTAATTTACTGATTTTATTATCGATGATATTTTGTGTTAATTATATCTGAACAACGAATTTTAAAAGTGTGTGAATAATATAGTTATATTTTCGTCAACGGTTTATCTATTTTACTACAAATATTTCCATCTTCATAGGTGGTTTTAGCTTTTCTGAGAAGTAACATCTAAGTGCTTTTTCATCTTATCTTCCTTCAATCTTGGCAAACTCTTCACTAATTCATGCCTGTTCAGCATGTCACAGATTCTGAATAACTTTTAAAATGCTACAGTCAATACCGAAATGTTTCCGAAAGATAATGTAGATAAAGCTTCGCCCTTTCAGTCACACAGGAAGTTATGACGTAAGGAGATTCTCAATTAGTGAGTAACAAAATTACTCGATTTGAATTTTTAATACAAGTGATATTATGAAATTACCGTCCGGATAAACGTTATTGTATAAACCCTCCATTTTTTTAGGACGAACCCTCCTGCTTTTTTGGATGAAATGTTCTTTTTGTTTCTTTTGCTATTTGTTTTTTGGACACAAAAGTAACTTAAAACAAGATTTCAAAGACATCCAAAAAAAAACAAAATCCCGTCTATTCTATTGGATAGTCGGGATTCATCTTTCAACATATCAAACTAGAAGCAAAATCTCATTGATGCCTATCTTTCCAATCATTGTTCATTAATCTAAAAACCGGATTGTTCAACGTGACTATTACAATGCAATCATGATAGTCTGCAGAGAGCGAAATGATGAACTGGCCCAAAATTTTATTTTTTAAGAATTATGTATTAATTATGTTTTATAAACATTATTTTTGTGAAACATAATCTGTTATCATGGAATTTTACAACAGAATTAAAGAAAAGAATCGGTTGAGCAAAGCCATGCAAAGCGACATTGCTAAGTTAATCGTTATTTATGGTCGCCGTCGTTGTGGAAAATCTACGTTGATTAAAAATGTAATAGGTGTTAATGATGTTTATTTTATGGCACAACAAGCCGATGAATCTATTCAACGTTCGCAATTAGCTTCTGCAATTGGCGAAAAAATTGAAGGATTCGATAGCGTTGTGTACCCTAACTGGGAATCGTTATTTATTAATCTCAACAATGTTGTTAAGCAGAGATGTACCATTTGTATTGATGAATTTCCATACCTTGTAAAAAGCTATGCCGGTTTACCTAGTGTAATTCAAAAGATTGTTGACAACAACGTCAATCGTAAGTATCACTTGGTGTTATGCGGTTCATCGCAGCAAATGATGCACGGCCTTATCTTAGATAGTTCGGCACCGTTATATGGCAGGGCGAATGAGATTCTGAAAATAACGCCACTCGACGCAGGTTGGATTGGAGCTGCTTTGGATTGTAGTGCTGAACAGGCTGTTGTTGAATATTCGGTATGGGGCGGGGTTCCTCGTTATTGGGAACTTCGAAAAGATGAAGAATCATTTGAATCGGCTGTAAAAAATATAGTATTAGATAAATACGGCGTTTTGCATGAAGAACCGTCACGTTTGTTTCTTGATGATATGCGCGAATCTGTTCAGGCATATTCTATTCTCACAATTGTAGGAAACGGCTGTAATCGCTTATCCGAAATTGCCGCCCGTATCAATAAGCCTGCTAGCCAGTTGTCGCGTCCCATTGAAAACCTTATTCAGCTCGGGTATTTAAAACGTGAAGTACCTTATGGCGAACAGCTAAAGAATAGTAAAAAAGGATTATATCGTATTGCAGACCCTTTTATGAACTTTTATTTTACCTATGTTGCGCCTAATCTTTCACGTCTGGAGTTAAACCTCACCGGACAGGTATATGACATTTTTGAATCTAAGGTGTCCTTATTTGTAGCGTTCGAATGGGAGAACCTTTGTCGCAGATCCGTTCCTATGCGTCCGTTCCTCGGAATAAATTTTGATATTGCATATAGGTGGTGGGGTTCAACGATTGATAAGAAGCCAATGGAGATAGATGTTGTTGCCGAATCAATGGACAAGAAATTTTTATTGGTAGGCGAATGTAAATGGTCGAAAATTGACAATACCGATAAATTACTTGAGGATTTAACCCGAAGAGCTAATTTATTGCCTTTCGCACAAAATAAAAAAATTATTCCTGTTGTTTTTGTAAGAGCTTCCGGAGATAAACATGGCAATGACAATGTATTATTTCCATCAGACGTTATGGAACGCTTAAAAGATTGATGCATTAATGTTTGCCATCATCTATAATCTTCCATCCACAATCTCTCTAGGCAGCAGACCTTTGATATCATAAAGCACGCCATGCCCATTGCAAAGCGCCTTGATATTCATCGTCTTAAACTGATCATGTGCCACAGCCAACACAATGCCGTCGTAGCTATCCGATAGCTTGGAAATAAGCTTAACGCCGTATTCATCCTCTACCTCTGCCGGACTGGCCCAAGGATCGTAGACTTCCACCTTGCAACCGAAGTCGGTGAGTTCCGTCACCACGTCGATGGCCCGGGAGTTACGGATATCGGGACAGTTTTCTTTAAAGGTGATGCCCAACATCAACACCCGCGCTCCGGCAATCTGTTGTCCTTTCTGTATCATCAGCTTGATGACTTTCTGGGCGACATAGAAACCCATGTTATCGTTCAACCTTCGTCCGGCCAGAATGATCTCGGGGTGATAGCCCAGCTCCTGCGCTTTATGCGTAAGATAGTAAGGGTCTATGCCAATACAATGCCCACCAACCAATCCCGGTCTGAAGTGGAGAAAGTTCCATTTGGTACCGGCTGCATCAAGCACCTCGTTGGTGTCGATACCTACGCGTTCAAAGATGAGGGCCAACTCGTTGACAAAGGCGATGTTGATATCACGCTGTGAGTTCTCAATCACCTTGGCGGCTTCGGCTACCTTGATCGAAGAGGCCTTAAAAGTGCCGTTTTTCAGTATGCGATTGTAGAGTTGATCTACAAATTCTGCAGTCTCAGGCGTAGAGCCCGAGGTGATCTTCCGAATCGTCGTTAGCGTGTGGACTTTATCGCCCGGGTTGATACGTTCAGGTGAGAATCCGCAGAAGAAGTCCTTGTTAAAAGTGAGCCCGCTGAACTTTTCCAGCACAGGTACACAATCTTCTTCCGTCGCTCCCGGATAGACGGTCGATTCATAGATCACCACATCATTCGGATTCAATACTTTTCCAACGGTTTCGGAGGCTTTAAGTAGTGGCGTCAGGTCGGGACGTTTGTTCTTATCCACAGGCGTAGGCACGCCGACAATAAATACATTGCAGGGTCTTAGTTTTTCAAGGTCTGCAGCGAAGGTCAGATGAGTTGCTTTGCGGAGCTCTTCGCTTGAAGTTTCGAGTGTATGGTCGTTGCCGCCTTTGAGCTCTTCTATACGAGCGGCGTTGATGTCGAAACCAACGGTTGGTAATATCTTGCCGAATTCTACGGCCAGGGGAAGACCTACATAGCCTAATCCGATGATACCTATTTTAATGTCTTGATTGTGCATGATGTATTCGTTAAGATTCTTTGTTGCTTTTTGATTCCCAGAGCAGAAAAATATCGGTAGCTTTTATCTTGCCTTTCATTTTGGCAAATGATGCCGGTGTGAAGAGGGTCAATTTTATCGTTCTGCTTATGAAGCCGGTCGCTTTCTCTCTGAGTCTTTCCAGATATTCCTGATTAATGGCAGTACCTACCAGGAGCAGATCAATCGTATCGCTGTCGTTCCCTTTGGCAAACTCTCCACTGAGCCAAACTTGTTCAACGCGTCCCAGCTTCCGGGTCACTTCCGTTATAATACGATCGATGCCGAGATGCTTCTGCAGGATATTGTGGATGTCGGGATAGAGCGGATGTTTAAGGTTGGCCTGGTACACTTTGCGGTTACCTTCCATGGCAGAGTTGAGTAACCCCGCCTGTTCGAAACGATTCAGCTCTACCCTAATAGCATTGCTCGATTCTCCAAAGGCTTCCTCTAAGCCACGTAGATAGGCCTTAGCTTGTGGATTCAGGAAAAACTTGGTTAAGAGTTTTAGCCGGGTTTTGGAAGTTATTAAAGTATCAAGCATGATGGGCTGTTAGAAAGAGAGAGGTAGTCGATCGTTTGTAATGCGTTAGTAGTTTTTTTGTAGTTAGCTTCGCCCTTTCAGTCACACAGTGAGTTATGACGTAGGGATATTTCATGTTATTGAGTAACAAAATTACTCGATTATAATAGTAAAATCAAATTGATTTTGTGAAATCATCTTTAAGAATGGAGCTATGTTTAGTCCTGTTGTGCCGGAATAGTGCAGTTGCATTATCAATCAGTGGTAGCACTTAAGAATGAAACTATGTTTAGTCCTGTTACCTATTGATAAAACAAAAAAGGGTAATGCTAATTCGTGTCGCTTTTCCTGTCAATCAATTCTATAAACAACGCACCTCGCTTTGTTAGTTTAAACCTTTGAGCAGGGTGGGGGACTTATGTAGTCATTATCTCTTGTCTGGAAAGAGGTTCAATACGCAGTTTTTCCAGAATGTTGCTAAATAAAGTTCTCTCATCTAGCTCTTGCCCCAGCTCTTGCCCTAACTCTAGCCCTAGCTCTTGCCCTTGAGCTGCTTTCGGGAGCAATTACCTTGTTTCGCACATCAGATTGACGGCTTTTCATTTCAGAATAATCTATATAAAGTGGTAAAAGTCCAGGACTAGTTAGCTCAATCATGTCATCATAAATAATGTAGGTTGAAATCCCGTGTCTTGTGCATTCTCTATTAAATGAAATCCGAAGTTGTTAAACAATCTGACTTAAAAAACTTTATCTTTGAATTTGAAGTATAATAATTACACTCATGTTGAAAATAACAAAAGCAGTCATGAACAGACACCATATTGAATTTAATGATCTTGTTGAAGCAATATATAATTTGCCGCTTGAAGATAGAGTGGAATTAAAAAGTCTCTTAAAGCATAATATAGCAGAATCACGTAGAGATGAAATAGCTTCAAATTTTAAAGAAGCACAACAAGAATATAAATTAGGAAATCTGGAATTCTCATCAAATATTGAACAGCTAAAAAAGATGCTGTAAAAGAATCATCAGTCGATTTTTATAACAAAAAATACCCCCCCGGCTTTTTTACTGCCACGGTATTCAATTTTGTTATCATTTTTTAGCGTAGTAATCCATCGCTCAACTGTTTTTGGCGGGATATTTATCGCCTTGCTAATTTGGTTCACCCTTAATCCTTCATTAGTCTGAATGAATTGGATGAGTCTATTTAATCCCTCATTTAATCCCTCACTTAATCCCTCACTTAATCCCTCACTTAATCCCTCACTTAATCCCTCATTAATAGTGGGAAGAAATGTAATAACAAATGCTCCTGCTTTTTCTTCAAAAGTAGGCTTAGGATTTCCATTTGACTTACAGTTGCTTATCATTCGTATAATACCGGTTCCCCAGTTTTCGATCAGTCCGACTTTATAAAATAGTTCGGCAATCAACTGATTCAGGGCGTTTATCTTTGGGCAGTTTTGACATGTAAAATTTGTTTTCAGATATAGAAAAAGACATATTTCATTTGCGAAACTCACCAAAAAGTGAGTATTTCTGCAAATGGAATATGAATTGATGATAAAAGAAAATTACTCATATTGGATTTAAATAAAAAACTTAATCCATATCCACTAAAGATCAACATAAATCAGTTGATAAAACCATCCATGCTCATCAGTGGCTATTCTTTTACTTATGGTAACTTATACATTCCCTGGAGTGGCATTATTTTTTCTTCAAAAGCTAAAAACGGGGATACTACTTCTACCCACTAAGTAAAACTCTCGTTTGAAATCCTTAAGTAGCGGCAACAATTCTAACTGGTCTTTGTTCAGTATTTCATTATGCATGGTTTTTAAAATACAGATAAAAAAAATTATAAACTTCAGGGTAATAATTCGTTTTCTTTCGACCTTCTACTCCCAGGAAAATAGTAGATAGCTTTTGTTGACCCATTAATTTTTCCAAATCTTTAAACTCATTGAGCGTTCCATAATTAAGTATAGTTTCCACGAGCAAATCATCACTTATATCCTCTTTTTTATCTTGGGGTGTGTACCAAAAAAGATCGCTATGTCGCAGAATAAATTCTTTAATTTCAGGAGTTCTCACTTGTCAATAAATTTAATTTTCTATACATAAAAATACAAAAAATAATCGGTTATTTATGTGAAATTATCATTTAACAGCAATTCAGCGTAAAGATTTTTTTGCGGTAGCCAACATTGGTTAAGCTGTTACATCCTATAACGTGAAATATAATACGTGCGAAAAGTTATCCGTTCTCATCAGTGGGGAAAACCATCAGTGTCTTTCCTATCAGTGTCCATACTGGACCGATGTTTGTAATATTACACCAAGTGATTAACTTCGTTTGTGATGATATTTTTTATGTTTGTCCAGTTGATATTTCTGTCTAAAATATTAGGAGATATATCGATGTCGGCATCATCAAAATAAGTTAAGCTTTTTAAAACCATAAAAACTGAACCCTCGCTGTATTTATCGGTATAAAAGGATAACATTTGTTCCAACGAATAGCTTTTTAAAAGGTAATACAGGTCAATGAAATCCTTTTTTGTACCACGGTTTGTAATCGCTGAAAGTTTCATTGCTGCTATATCTTTATCGGTAGCCAAAACGATGTTTTCTTCACATATTTTGTTATCGATCCACGGATACGGATAATTTACGATGTCAACTTTTATGTTTTCAATCATGGAAATCAAGATATTAGAGGACTGCTTTCTAATGTCTATTTTATATCCTTTGTTTTTTATTTCTGAAATGATTGTAATAAAATCGACTTCAAGATTATTGACAAATAAATCAAGGTCAACCGATATACGGTGTCCGTATTGCAGGGAAAGAGCTGTACCCCCAACTAAACGGGTTTCTCGTAGTGAGCCTAATCTCTGTAACTCTTTTAAAAGTTCCAGTGTGGAGGCTGCGACTGTTTCAAGATGTAACATCTAAACGATTCCTTTTTAATGTTAGCTATTGTGCTAATGAATGAAAGCGAGACATTATCCAATACTCTTACTTTTTGCATCTCCTTAGTAATCTTGTTGATGCCATAACAATTTTTTATTATTTTCCAATCGGACAGGGTGCCATATTCCAACACTCGTTGGATGATGAATCGTTTGTCTTTTTCCATTTCCAACGAAGAAATGTTCACATCCCAAAAGAGGTTTGGTGAAAATGGATATTTATTGATGTTTTCTGCCATATCAGGTTTTATTTACTTTCAAATGACCGCCTTTGGCTGGGCCGATGCGGCGGCAGAAGCATAATTTTCTTCAATAATTCTTTGAACCACGACGTTACGCATGCTATACCAATCAAAACGGTCAAGATCGTATTCCCAAAATAAGGAATTCCTGATTTTAGCTTCGGGATGTTTTTTGTAGTTCTGAAAAAACATGTTATTTCGCCTTAATGAAGATCAAATATACGAATTTTTTCTAATTTATTGGCTAACGCCTTAGTGAAAAAGGTGTATCTTAGCTTAAGAGGCTAATGATTTTCAATTTATTATAAAATAGTTCAGCATCAACATACATCAGTTGATAAAACCATCCTGTTTTATCCGTGTTTTTTCTATCCGTGCCCATCAGTGTTATCTTATCAGTGCCATCACTGTTTCATCATCCGTGCAAATCAGTGCTATATTATCCGAGCCCATCAGTGTAAAAACATTTCAAATTTTCATTTTCAATGCGTTCTAACATTCAGACAATATAATGGCGAGAAGGATATTGTCGATAATTCTAGTGGTAGTTGAAACGTTATAATATTCCATGTGCTTTTAGTATTTCGGCCACATCGGGATGTTTCTTAGCATATTCACGAAGCATTGTTATTAAGTTGCGACTATTTTCTTCGGCCTTCGATGCTTGTTCTAAAGCTGGTTTCATCGCAGTACGGCGATCCCAAATCATGTAGCCGAGCATGAAAATGAACAGTGTGATTAAGATGCCAAATCCCCAGTAAAAAAGTGTTTTTATATCATCAAGTTGTCTTTGCTGACTTTCAAATTTCGCATCCATCTTGACATCGAGTGCATTTATTTTTGCTTCGGTAAGGATAGTACGATCGCGGTCGGCCAAGGTATAGGGAACTACAACCTGCTGTACCTGCGCCAATGCCGGGAGGCTAAGTAAGGAGAGAAATAACAGGCCAACAAATATGAGCGATTTCATGTTACATGAATTTAAATAATTGAGTATACAAAATTAAAGCATTTTTTTTGTAAAGTTACTCCACAAACGCTAAAAATCAACATAAATCAGTTTAGAAAAACATCAGTGTCATCAGTGTCATCAGTGTCTTTTCTATCACTATCTATTAGTATCTATCAGTGTCCATCAGTGTCTTTCTTACTTATCAGTGTCCATCAGTGCCCATCAGTGTCTTTCTTACTTATCAGTGTAATCAGTGTAATATCATCAGTGTCATCCGTGTTATCAGTGCCCATCAGTGTTCTATCATCAGTGTTCTATTATTATCAGTGCAAAAATTTAGTTTTCATGCCCCTCATTATTAATCACCAACACATTCTGTGCCATTTTGCGATCCACCAATTCAAACCTCGAATTCATTGAAGTAAACTCCGGGACAATATCCTTCATCCGGGCCACCAGCATCTCGTCACTTTCCTTGGTCAGATGCCCCAACAACTCCAAAATCTTCTTATGCATCTCTTCAAAGTCAAAATACCGGACCTTGCCGATCATAATCTTTTTATGATGCGTCGGTAAAGTATCCTCACTATCCGCCAACAGCTCCTCATATAGCTTCTCTCCCGGACGCAATCCCGTCACCTCGATGGCAATGTCTTTATGCGGTACAAACCCTGAAAGCTGAATCATCTTTTCCGCCAGATCATAAATCTTCACCGGCTTACCCATGTCGAAAAGGAAAATCTCGCCCCCGTTACCCATAACGCTCGCCACCAATACCAGCTGACAAGCTTCAGGAATCGTCATGAAGAAACGCGTAATATCTTTGTGGGTGACCTTTACCGGCCCCCCTTTGAGAATCTGATTTTTAAACAAGGGAATGACCGATCCGTTCGATCCCAACACATTCCCAAAACGGGTAGTGATAAACTTCGTTTTCACCCCCTGCTTTTGCGACAGCGCCTGAACATAGATCTCGCAGATCCGTTTCGAAGCTCCCATCACATTCGTAGGGTTCACCGCCTTATCCGTCGAAACCATCACAAACTTTTCCACATCATACTTTACCGCCAGATCAGCCATAATCTTCAGCCCCCCCACGTTGCATTTAATCGCCTCGTATGGGTATTCCTCCATCAGCGGAACATGTTTGTAGGCCGAAGCATGATAAATAACATCCGGATGATACGTCTCGAATAGCTGTCGCATTCTGAAAGCATCTCTCACATCACCGACAATATACGAAACGCTCTTACCCTCAGCCGCATTGATAATCTCATTTTGCAAGTCATAGAGTGGCGATTCTGCAATGTCGATCAATATCAGTCGCTTACAGTTAAAACAGAGTATCTGTCTTACAATCTCTGAGCCAATCGATCCCGCAGCACCCGTCACAAAAATCGTCTTTCCGTTCAACCAATTTCCTATCTTTTCGCTATCCAGTTGTATCGTGTCTCTACTTAACAGATCCTCAATCCTGATATCCTTGATTTGTGTTGTACTCAATTTCCCGTTGATCCATTCCGAAGCCTCCGGCACCTCTCTGATCTTAATCTTTTTTTGCAGGCAACGATCAATGATCTCTGCTTTTCTTGCGATGGTAATATTCCCCTTGTTGATTGCGAAGATGATCTCTTTTACTTTCAGTTTATCAATTTGTTTCTCGAAAGCATTATTTTCAGAGAATACCGGTAGTCCTCCAATCAGTTTGCCCTGCATCTGCGTATTATCATCAATAAATCCCATCATGTTGTATCTGATGTGATTATCCTGTTCAATCACCTTCCGGGTTGTAAATCCCATTGACCCCGCACCAAATATTAAAATGTTATTCTCATGATTAGAATTACTGGTCAGATGATAGTAGATATATTTAATAGACAAGCGTGAACCTATCAGGATAAAGACTGAGATGAAGAAATGCGTAATAATTACCGAATAGGGGATCGCCATATAAGAGAAGTCAGCTGCTTCTCTAGCCATAACCGAAAGAAAGAGTAAACCCGACGAACCGAAAAGATGCGCACATACAATTTTAAGGGCATCATAGGAGGTGGTATGCCTAACAATCCCATGATGCGGTTTCAGTATATAATAAGCAATGAAAAATAGGGGAAGGCCGAATACAGCTTGCAGAAGAATGTGCGGCAGAGAGTTGATCAGATTTCCCAAGTCAATCCTCAACCAGTAACTAAGGAAGAACGTAACACAAATTATGGAAAGGTCAAAGCATAATATGATCCATTTGGGCAAAAAACGCCCACTCAACAATCTTTTGATTTCTCTTTTCATTGTAAATGAAATATAAAGTCGAAACTCAAGAATCCTAAAATGTTTAAATCATTTGTCCCCGATGAGGGGTGGCGGAATCTATAAATCCATACACAAAAATCAGTGATTACGCAAGGTCTTTTTAACAACCTCAATCACACTGTTCAAATCGTCCGTCGAAAGATTCGATCCCGAAGGCAAACACAAGCCCTCGTTGAAAAGTCTTTCAGAAGTACCGTCTCCATAAAAGGGAACATCCTTGAATACCGGTTGCAGATGCATCGGTTTCCATAGCGGTCTGCAATCAATGTTCTCGCCTTCCATCATTAACCTTAAATCCTCTCTTGTAACCCCACCCGTCTTCTCCGGGTCTAATAAAATACATGTCAGCCAATGGTTGGAGAAGAAATCCTCGTTGGGCTCCTCTGAAAACGAAACCCCATCCATACCACCTAAATGCTGTTTGTAGTACGCGAAGTTAGTCCTTCGTTGAGCCACCCGCTCATCCAGCACCTCCATCTGTCCGCGACCAACTCCCGCCACCACGTTACTCATCCGGTAGTTATAACCCAGTACCGAATGTTGGTAATGAGGAGCCTTATCACGAGCCTGTGTAGCTAGAAAGCGGGAACGATCAATAAGTGATTTATCACTTGAAATCAACGCACCACCACCCGAAGTAGTGATGATCTTATTCCCGTTAAACGATAAAATTCCCATCAGGCCGAAAGTCCCCAGCGACTGTCCCTTGAATCTACTGCCCAAAGCTTCGGCCGCATCCTCAATAACCGGGATTCCGTAGCGGTTGGCAATCTCCATGATCTCATCTATTTTAGCCGGCATGCCATAGAGATGGACAGGGATAATCGCCTTAGGCTTATGCCCCAGCGACAGTCGTTCTTTAATTGCCTTTTCCAGTAGCGCCGGACTCATATTCCATGTATCCGGTTCGCTATCTATGAGGATGGGCGTAGCCCCTTGGTAAGCGATAGGGTTCACCGTAGCTGAGAAAGTAAATGAAGAAGCAATCACCTCATCTCCCGGTCCAACCCCTAGAAGAATTAAAGCCAGATGTATAGCAGCAGTGCCGGCACTCAGTGCCGAGGCATAGCCCGTTTGGGTATAGTCTACTAAAGCCTTTTCAAACGCGTTGACGTTGGGACCCAGTGGAGCCACCCAATTTGTGTCGAACGCCTCATTAACATACTTTTGTTCAGTACCTCCCATGTGAGGGGAGGAAAGCCAGATTTTGGGATTCATATTCTAAAAAATTAAAAAGTCCTATTTTTTTTGTAAATTAATATTTTAAGCAGAGTAAAAAAGTAAATCAGTGAGAAATCCTATCTATACAGTTTTCTTAAAACAACCTCTGTTTGTGTAATTCTAAAGTCATAACTCTTTAGCAGTCTGTTAAGCTCAGTGATATTAAAGCCTGTCGAAACCACGTGAATAATTTCGACACCTTTATTCTTTAGAAAGTCGATCGTAAAAGCCTCCATCATATCCGAATAGTGTGAATGATCGTATTTACCACTAACAGCGCTTAAATAATAGATAGCCTCTGTATTTGTTTCAAAGCCCCCGCTTCTGAAAGCCAGAAGTTCATCTGTTTGACTATTAAATAATCCAAGTAGAAATTCTTTTGGATATGAACGAAATGACTTAGACAAATTCTCAACCATTCGGTTTTGCGAAAAGGGGCGTCCAATTTCCGGATCATTCGAAAAACGATCATCAGGTAGGTTCTCAAGCAATATTTTGACGCACCGTTCTAAATCCTCTTCCTGACCAATAAGATTAGCTGTATAAGGAAAAAAAGATTTAGTAGAAACTTCAGTATCCTTTAAATGGATGTGACTATGTACCCTAAACTCACTAAAGCTAAATCCGGAAGCCTCCAGCTTTTGGATCGTTTCAATATTTATGGCATTGACCGTACAATAAATGTAAGCAGGTTTAAATTTATTGATAATCGCTAACTCATTGTCAATAATATCACTAGCTGACTCAAATTCTTTGATTTGAAGAACATTTCCACCAAGAAGCCGCGATTCTGAATCAAGTAAGTTTATTTTCATTTAGCCCTTTCTTTTAAAGTATAGCTTTTACTCCCTTTGAAATAACAAAAGCATTGAATAACCAGTGTCAAGTATTTTCTTGAATAGCAAATATCAGCAATGTTTAATCGAACTTAAGAATAGAACCGGCCCAAGAATACCCTACACCAAAACCAGCAATTAAGACATTACCATGCATACAATTTTCGTTTTGAGCTTCTTTTAGTGCAATAGGTATTGTTGATGAAACCGTATTCCCAACATTTTCCAGATAATAATAGAAACAATCTTCCGCTATTTTTAGTTTTTTTCGTAGAAAATTCAGCATGTACTTATTTGCTTGATGGAATACAAATAAATCTATTTCAGATTGCATTAGGCTATTCTTTTTTAGTGTATCCGTTACGAGTATAGGGACAGCTTCTAATGTGAAATTAAATATCTCGGACCCATTCATAAATAAATAATCAGATGAAACGGGATTATTTGATTCATCAAACTTCAGATCATTTTGTTTTTCCGGAGAACGTAAAGCTCCCGACTTGATAATTAAATTCTCAGCACCTCTGCCGTCTGTTCCTAAACTAAAATTCATTATTTCAGCAAAACCATCCGTTGAAATTAAGGTTGCAGTGGCCGCATCTCCAAAGATAGTTCTATTTCCTTTGTCTTTTGGATGCAGATGTTTTGAATAAGTCTCAGCAGTAATTAATATGACATTTTTTGCAATGCCACCCAATATTAATCCTTTTGCTAAGGAAAGGCCATATACAAAACCCGAACACCCCAAATTGAAATCTAAAGCGCCAATAGAAGTAGGTAACTTTAATCTTTCTTGGATTAAACAAGCAGTTGTGGGTAAAAAGTAGTCCGGACTTTGCGTACAGAGAAGAACAAAATCAATAGATTGTCGATCGATGTTATATTCTTCAAAAAGCTTTTCAGCCGCTTTAACGGCTAAATCTGAAGCACATTCAGATTCTGCGACAACATGTCTTTCTTTTACACCAATCTTTCCTGCAACTTTTTCTACCGACCATTCCGGAAAATCTTTAATAAGTTCTTCGTTGGTTAAAATGTTTTCCGGAAGATAATATGATATTCCTTTTATAAAAGCCTTCATGGTTATGATTTTTAATTAAAGTAATGTAAATCCACCGTCTATAAGTAAATTCGAACCGGTGACCCATTTCGTCGCATCCGAAAGAAGATATATCACCGCATAAGCCACCTCTTCCGGTTGGCCATAACGTTTTAAAGGGTAGTGTTTCACGTCTTCTTTTAGTTGTTCCTCGGTAATTATTCCTTCAGAAAAAATATGCGTATCAATCATTCCCGGATTTATGCAATTAACTCTTATCCCTTTAGGTGCTAAGTCTAAGGCCATCCCTTTGACGATCCCATTGACGGCACCTTTGGAAGCAGAATACATAGAACCGGCAAACGACGAACAATAAACACCCGAAATGGAAGAGATAAAAACAATTGAAGCTCCTTTATTAAGTTTTTTCTTTTTAATAAGTGCTTGCGAAATGAGTGTTGGCGCCATAAAATTCACCTGCATGATAGACGCTAAATCATCCTCATTCACAAATTGGAAGGGACTCGTTTTAGTGTAACCCGCACAATGAACAACCCCGTCAAGTAAAGGTGCCTGATCAACAATAAGTTTGACATCTCCTTTGTTACTTAAATTAGCTAATATTTGCGTATGTCCATTTCCCTCAAGTTTATCAAAAGTCTCTTGTAAACGTCCCTGATCTCTCCCGCTTATAATTAAAGTGGCTCCCATTTTTGAACATTCAATAGCTACTGCCCGTCCAATTCCGGATGAAGCGCCTGTTATGAAAAGACTTTTCCTTTCTATTGAAAATGGATTATACATAATTACATTCTTGACTTTACAATGTTAAACAAATCCTCAATGCATTGCGAGTTGCGAATATCATCCCCTTTGATTTTTACTTCATATTCCTCATCTACCATCGCAATGATTGAGAGTGCGGTTAATGACGACCATTCTTCGATATCTTTGAATTTAGTTTTGGCCGTAAATATTTCGACATCTGTTTCTTCAAACTGAGCCGCGAAGTTTTCAATAAATTTTTTGATTTCCATTATGAAAGTATTTTATGTTTAAATTTTCATTCTTATAGCAGGATTACCAATATACATACAATTATTTTCAGTATTTCGCATAATTACACTATTCGTTGCAATTGTTGTATTATTTCCGATCTTTTTCTGTTGCAAAACGATTGAGCATACGCCAAAGAAATTCATGTTTCCAATAGAAACTGCACCGGATATTCGAACTGATGGATTAAACATATTAAAATTACCCATAGAAGAATCATGTCCAATTAATACATCTGTATTTAAGAGGTTGAAGTCACCCAATCGGGTATTACAACTTATAACGCTTCTAAATCCAATCAAATTTCCTTTGCCTAAAGTTATCGTAAAAGGATCATAAAAAAGTACGTCTGGCGCGATAATATTGGGAAATTGAACATTCTGATTTACGATTTTATTAACAACCCTTTCTAAAACTGAAGGATTGCCAATAGCCATAATTACAGAAAGAGGTTTTCCCCAATTATTTAAATTTTCAATTCCACCTAAAATTTTTCCGTACGTATTGGATGTTCCCTCCGACAATCCATCGTCAAAAAAACCAATTAAATTCCATTGAGGTTCTATCTTATTTATTGCCTGTATCAAACAAGCAACTTCCCTTCCAAAACCACCGGCACCGTATATTGCAATATCTTCCATATTAATTATTTCCTGTAAATTTTTCCATAGTGGCTTGTCCTGACTGATTAATTCCGTCGCTTTTTAGAACTTTTAGGACCGTAAGGCATAGAATTTTAAAATCCAGTGAGAAACTTAAATGATCCACATACCACACATCATATTCAAATTTTTCATTCCAACTAATTGCATTTCGTCCATTTACCTGAGCCCATCCGGTAATTCCCGGACGAACTTCATGTCTACGTGCTTGTACAGAAGAATAATAAGGTAGATATTCCGGTAGCAGTGGGCGAGGCCCGATAAGACTCATATCTCCTTTTAGAACATTTATTAACTGTGGAAGTTCATCAATCGATAAGTTACGAACCATTTTACCAATGGGTGTTAATCTAACCTCATCTGGTAATAAATTGCCAAACTTATCACGCTTATCGTTCATTGTTTTAAACTTGATGATTTTAAAAGTAGCAGTGTTTTTACCCGGCCTTTTTTGTACAAAGAACGCAGACTTGTTACTCATCTTGAGTAGGACATAAGCGAGTATCATAATAGGTGAAACAAGAACCAGAATTACTATAGAGAGTATAATATCTATTAATCGTTTATAAATAACGTATTGCATATTAGGTTGGTAAATTTAAAAGGCTCAACTTAAATTTTTCATAATAACATCATAACTTATTTTAGTTGTGTATGCCTTTTCAAACAGCGTCCTTGCGTTTGTCGACATTTGTTCAACTAATAAACGATTGTCTCGAATCTTTGTTGCGATGGAAACAAATCGTTCTATGTCGCCTGATATAACCTTAAAGCCACATTTTCCTTTTTCAATTACATCGCCGACATCACTTGCATTGTCTGTACACGATATAATAGGAAGTCCCGCATTAAGATATGAAGTCAACCTTGAAGGAAAATTAGGAATTGTAAAACGTGGGTCAAGAAAAATTAAGCCGACATCTGCTGCAAATAGCATCTTTTCAAACTCGTCAGGTGGTATTCTTTTCAGTAATATTACATTATTATAATTTCTGTTTTTAATGTATTGACTTATTTTATTGTATTCCGTACCATCTCCAATTATCAGTAATTTTACTTTAGGTTGGTCATTTAAGGTATCAAATATTTTTAGAAGGAAATCAAGTCCCTGAGCAATTCCAAGATTTCCTCCATAAATAAACAATAAGTCTTCTTCTGCAATAAGAAGAGAATTTCTGATCTTGTTACGAATTGCATTTAGCTCATGCTCATTAATATACTCTTTTTTTTGTAAGCTATTAGGACAAACTTCAACTTTATTTGAGGAAATAGTCGGGTTATGTTCTAAAATGTACTTTACATTTGCTTCCGACATGCAACCTATCTTATCAGATAAACGGTATGTTTTTTTCCCCCCCTTTAAAATAATAATAAATGGGACTCCACTTTTTTAATAGGTTTAGATCTCTGGCATTCTGAGGAAAAATATCTTTCAATAAAAGATATGTATAAGCATGGCTTTTTTCTCCTTAAATACTTAATGATTCGATTGTATTGTATAGGTGGTGTTGAGTAAATAATTAAATTAAAGGCAATTGAAGGTAAATTCTTTTTTATTGCAGTAATAATTTTACGCTGAAATGAAAGTAAAGCGAGTCCCTTTGATATCAAATTTGGGTTCGAAGTAATATTTCCAGTTTTAACTCTAAGGATTTTTATTCCCGAAGCTTCCTCAATAAAAGTTTCTTTTTTATGGCGTTTTTCTATTGAGCAAACCACATAAATAGTATGACCATGTGAAGCGAACTCTTCCATAAGGCCACTATATAGATTTGATTCATTTAGGCTATTAGGATAGGCAATCGTGACAAAAATTATGTTCATTCGAGTTTTATTTTTCGCTCCAAACCACTCGTTTCACATAATCGGTATAACTCAAAATAATCCGAACAACTTTATCTGATACATTTGGCATACTATAATCAGCAACTGGTCTGAAATTTCTGCCCTCAATATTTTGATATTGTAATTGAACTAGTCCTTGCATCACACGTTCAAGGTTTAGTCCAACCATCATCACTGATGCTTCCTCCATAGCTTCAGGCCTTTCGTGCGCTTCGCGAATATTCAAAGCCCTGAAATTTAAAATGGACGACTCCTCACTGAGGGTCCCACTGTCGGAAAGTACTGCTTTTGCATGCATTTGAAGGTTGATATAATCACTTAAACCAAAAGGTTTCATCAACTTCACATTCGGATTAAATTGAACATTATGTTTTTCAATCATCTTTCGTGTACGGGGATGAGTGGTTACAATTACCGGAAGATTATAAGTTTCAGCTAAGTTATTCAAAATCTCCACTAAGTTGAAAAAGTTTTTTTCTGATGCTATATTCTCTTCCCTATGTGCCGATACTACAAAATACTCTTGTTTTTTTAATTCAAGATGTTTCAATATCGTAGATTTCTCAACTTTCGGCAAGTAGGTATTTAATACCTCAAACATGGGGCTTCCTGTTTTTATAATTCTATCGGCCGGTAATCCTTCACGAAGAAGATATTCTCTGGCAATGGAACTATAAGTAAGGTTTATGTCGCTAATATGATCGACTATTTTACGATTTGACTCTTCAGGTACCCTCTGGTCGAAGCAACGATTTCCAGCTTCCATGTGGAAGATAGGAATATGACGTTTCTTAGCTGCTATAGCACACAAACAACTATTGGTATCTCCCAAAACCAAAAAAGCATCCGGTCGTGTTTCCTCTAAAACAGGGTCAATATTGATTAATATATTCCCTGCCGTAGTTGTTGCATTCCCGCCGGCAGCATTCAGAAAATAATCAGGCTTTCTAAGCCCCAGATCTTCAAAAAAAAGTTCATTCAGTTCGTAATCATAATTCTGTCCCGTGTGGACTAATATATGTTCAATAGCTTCACTTTGATCCAATTTCTGTAATACGCACGATAATCGAATTATCTCCGGTCTCGTACCTACAACAGTCAGTACTTTTAATCTTTTCATTTCTATAATAATTTAAACCTTCTCAAAATAGGTATCCGGATCGTTTGAGTCAAAAAACTCATTAATCCAAAAGATGGTATAGAGCTCTTCAGTACCAATATTTTTTATATTATGAGTATACCATATCGGCATATCTACAAACGAAGGATGTTCTCCATCCAGTTCAAAAGACAATACTTTATCTGTACCGATCTTTCTCAGTTCAATCAATGCTTTACCCTTTATTACAGCGAAGCGTTCAGCCTTCCGGGTATGGAAATGGTTTCCATGGGTTATACCGGGCATGGTGATTGAGAAAGATACTTGTCCGCCACTGTTTAGTTTAATAGTTTCAACGAAGGAACCTCGTTGATCGGCGTTTATCTTTAGCTGAAACGGAAAGAAAGAGGTATGGTCAATGTAACAAAGAAATGTATTAAAAAGATTTCTTTTAACGGGCGTATCAAGAGCCGGCATTACACCATTTTCAAAATAATCGCTTTTATATTTTTGTAATAAACTCAGAAGATGGGTTACTTTAAGTTCCGAAGTATGCTGCAATTGAATCTGTTCAACTACTACATCATTGGGATGTTTATCGTGAACTAGAAGTATGTGGTCAATTATCTGATTAACCAACTCTCCCACGTAAATTAACTTTAATTCACTATCAACTTCAACCTTGGGTATTTGATTGTGCGTGAGCTGAGGGCAGAAAGTAGCCACAACAGAATTGTAGTAGGGATTTCCAAAAGGACCAAATACATTAGGAATTACAAAGCCGGTAAACTGAGCATCGTTTTTATCTGCCCACTTCTCTAAAAGCTTTCTGCCTTCTCTTTTAGATTTGCCATAGGGATTCTCCCGTTCTTCCTGGGTTGAGGAAGAAAATGGTACGTGTGGATGTGCATTAGCCTTTTCCAACGCAGTAATCAATGTAATGTTCGTATCATTTCTGTACATTATGGAAGTGTTATCAACATATTTCATCCACCCCGATAAGCCTTGCAGAACCTCGCAGCCTGCCTTGCAGCAGTTATGGAGGGAATCGCAGCATATACCACATCAGGCACATAATCAAGACCTCTCAAATACTTACTGACATTCATACCCCATACAAAATGGCTCCAAAGCCTCTTAATGCTGATGTTTGACAGATAACCCGGCTCATGAAGCATCGTAAGTTTGCTCCTGTATTCGCTTTGGACAACCGTTTTTAGTTCCCTCGGCACCTTGTTTTGGTGATCAAAATCAGAAAAGATTACTTCCACACTATGGCCTCTTCCTACCAGCATTTCAGCTAAATATGTAAATCGACCATTAGCTGATCCGTCAAGCCTTGAAGGAAAATTCGCAATAAAGACTATCTTCTTTTTATCCTCGCCTTTAAACGCAATGTCAATAACTTTATTATAAGTATTACGCCTGTCAAATTTCTCTATACCTAGTTTCCTCGAAGCTAATCCCATTCGCTTCCGTAAGTCAATATCAAGAGCCAGTTTTTCGATGGCATCAGCTACATCTCCAGCACATCCGCATCCGCAATTTATACCACTTCCATACTTATCAAGCAAATCTCTGTACTCCTGACATTCCTGAGTATTTATAACTGGCAACCCAGAAAGAGCATAGTCTCCCACCTTGTTGATAATACTTGCAGCCGATCCTTTCACTATCGGGTTCACGGCTATATTGCAAGCACAAAGTCGACCCACCATTTCTTGATAAGAAAGCAGTCCTGTAAATTCTGCTAGTGTATTCTTTTCTTTTGCGTAAGCCTCAAATTTGTCTTTAAAAATGCCACCACCCATCACGAAAAATCGAATTTGTTGACTAACTGTTCTTCTCCTTTTAACAATTTCCAAAGCATCGATCACACAATCAATATCATAACTTTGACTAAGTGAGCCAATATATCCGATCCAAATTTCATCATCGGTTCTCTGAATCGAATATTTATTACGACCTTCATCAAACAAAGCACCGTCATTTCCAAGGAACACACTTACAACATCTTTACACTTATGATTTACAGAAAGAACTCTCTCCACATAGGTATCCGACACTCCTATCACCACATCAGCCGTTTTGTAAGCTTTATCCATATACCACTTTATCGGAAGAAAGCCCTTTTGTAACACTTTATTCTTGATGGTCATATAGAATGCTTCAGGCCAGAGATCTTGTATATCTACTACATATTTCATGTTTTGCAAGTATTCCAATGTGACAAGTCAATTAGTAAAAAATGGAATGGGTGCCTACTATTTTTCAATAGAGGAAAATACTAATGACCTAAAAATTTTAAGTAATTTATTCGGGACAAACTTCTTTACAGAAAAAAAAATGTATCTTTTCAGTAGCATATATTTCAACATCCATCCTGAGATACCTCTCTTTGTATAAAAAAGTTCTCTATCCTTTACAAAAGGATTAACTTTAATTGTATTCGAAACTCCACCATCTGCCATATTAGTTACAACTGCATTTGTAAAATAGAATTTTTTCCCTGCCGCATAACACCTATAAATAAAATCAATATCAGCAGCTATTTTAAAACGTTCATCGAATAATCCAACTTCATCATATACTTTCTTTGCGACATAAATACCTGGGTGGAATGCGCCTCTATTTAACGAGTACTTGACTATGCCGTTATAGAACTTTTCCTTATCTGTTAGAAAGATCTGTTTTGTTCCATCGCTGTATTGAAAAATCATAGACCCACAATATAATCCATTTGCTTCCTCTTCTTGTTTATTTACCAACTCAACGATAGACTCCAAGCCATTACTTGCCAGCCAGTCATCACTATTTACTAATCCTACTATATCTCCTGTAGCCATCATAACACCTTTATTCATAGCATTATATATCCCCATGTCAAGTTCACTAATCCATCTCATTCGACCATTAAATGATGGTTCATATTTCTTTATAATTGAAACTGTACCATCTTTTGAAGCACCATCGACTACTATATATTCAAAGTTTCTGTACGTTTGACTCAAAACGGAATTGAACGTTCTCTCAATAGTCTTTTCGCTGTTATAACAAATAGTGATAATTGATATTTTTAAGCTATTCATTAATAGTAGTTTGTTTAACATTGACATACCGAATGACTTTACACGGATTACCTGCGGCAATACAATCGTCAGGAATACTGTGTGAAACTACACTTCCAGCTCCAATCACAGAACGGGAACCGATTGTTACGCCTTTAAGGATAATGCTTCTAGTTCCTATCAATACATCATCACCTATCTTTATTGGTAAGTTCTTACGTACATCATTTTCCCTCCGCTGTAAATAGTCAAGGCTATGAGCGTCTGTGTCTAAAATTAAACAATCTGCCCCAATTTTAACATTGCTGCCTATTGTTATAGATTCAGAAGCCCATATGCAACTTGCGCTTATTCCAACATTATCTCCTATAGTAAGTAAAGCCAATCTGTCCACGTAAATACTTCCTCTTATATTTCTACTCAGTTGATTAAAATTATCCCCGCTTGTGAAGAAGAAGTTTTTGCCAATAGAAACTTTACCTCCTGGGTGTACTAAAAGATGTAGCCTGTTGCATAGGTTACAATTCTGGCCATATTTTACTCCATTTAATTTTAGATTCAACCTATTTAAAAAAACAAAAAATGGTTTTTTTATAAATTTTGGCAACTCTAAAATATAGCAAAAATAATTAGTCATTGTGTTTATATATATTAATAAAGGATGCCACATCATTGAAATAATTAACTATATCCTTTTGTTTTTCCAATGGCCAATCCCACCAAGATATTTTCTCCAAATCTATTATTAATCTATTTGAAAATCTGTACTTTATAATCCTTGCTGGTACTCCACCCACAACAGCATATGCAGGGACATTATTTGTAACAACAGCACCAGCCGCCAGTACAGCTCCATTTCCAATATTGACCCCAGATAGAACAATCACATTTGTTCCAATAAAGACATCATTGCCAATATTAACTAACTTATACTCTTGTACTATAGGCTTATCTACGAAAGTAATTCCACATTGATTTAAGGTAGAATAAAAAATTGGAGACGTAGAAAGACTTGATGTAGGGTGTATCCCTGTTCCACATATAAAATTCTCACCTATAGAACAGAATTTACCAATTATTGTATTTCTCACAGTACTATTTGGACCTATATAAGAATAATCGCCTATAGAAACATTTGAGAGTAAGTGGCGCGAATAAATTTTAGCATTCTTTCCCTTTGTTACGTTTATTTCTATATCGGTGTTACGTTTGAATAAAATAGGAAACACAGAGAAAAATCTATTTATAAGCCTAAGAAAATTCATTATAAGAATTTTAGTATTTTGTATCATTGTTGTTCGGTAAACCGAAATACTTCATTTAGTTTAAATAGTAGCGGCTTACTGCACTGTTAGTCTTTACTTCTCAATAATGAACTTCCAAATTTTACGACACTAGTGATCTTATTTATTAACATACGAATCACATCTTTTATAAGATTAAATAAGCCATATCTACAAATAGGAACCAATATGTTTTGTATATTGTGTTGATATAAGATAACACTTCGATGAAATTTAGGTTTCTTAGCTTTTTCTGAGGTATCATATAAAAAAATACGGTCTCCCTCATTATCTGCTACAACATTAACTTCGATGGGCTTGAAAGTAAATCTAAAACTTCGCACAATCTTATACTGAAGCGCTTCAGTAGTTAACCAATATCTTTTACCTTCACGATTTGCCTTTAGACCATTCAAATCAATACAAAGATCATCAATGCCATCTATTTTAAATTCTCGTTCAAAAAAAGCGTCATATATTACCGGAGCGTCTTCAAAATTCATGAAATTAAAATTACTTTTTACACTCTGCTGTAAAGGCACTTGAAATGTTATAATGTTTTCATTCGTATGAATCCCAGCGTCACCACAAGCAGATGAGTAAGCTATATATGGATAAACAAAGTATTTATTTTCCTCTATCGCATATTTTATGTGATATTTCAACCAAGACATAGGGCCCCAATGGCAAATATTTTTGGGAAGATGCGACTGCTCCGAAAATTCTGCATCATTCTCTTTATACCATTCATAGAAGCAATTCCATTGACTTCTTAACCAAATCTCTCCCCAAGAAGGTGCCCATAAAAGGAAATAGGTATCATAGTTATAAGGCGTCGGAGTAAAAGGAACACAAGCATTTCCAAAATGAGGATTTATATTGAAATTATACAGACTTATCCCTGCAATGTTATCATCAGACCTATAATGTTTGACAGCCCCACGGGCATATAAATAAAAACCTGGGGCTACTACCAAATCATCTTCCAAAACAATAATTGCCTCATATTCTTGCAGTAAATTTCCGCAACCCAATATATGCTTACGAAGGCCCATATTTTTCTCGCGAAGAAGCACCGTTTTTTCTCCAAATGACCACATAAAGTTATTCGCACAGTCAATTACATTTTGATTATTAGGACTATAATCTATTGATATATATAGCGGAACATCTTCTTCGTAAAATCCCCTAGATAGGGAGTTCAATAATCTGTTTAATGAATCCGGTCTGTTATATGCGACAATTACAATTGCGATATCATTTCTCATTACTGATGAATTTATTTAACATTAAGCCCAACAAAGCCCAAAAGTCTAGTGAGATTAAAAATGAAGAAGAAAAGAAAAATTTTAGAAAGCCATTTGGTATAAGAGACAAAAATAACATTACAAATACTACATTTTTTATTTTATATGATCTGATCAACATAATAGCTATTATAACAAATAATAGTGGTCCCAATATTATGCCAAAGTCACAAGATAGTTCCCAAAAGATATTGTGAGCATATGAACTCGTTGACAGCACCCCAAATTTTCTGCTTAAAACATATCTGTCTCCGAACATACCAAAACCAAAAGGATTATTTTGCAGACTTTCTCTTATTGCTCCCACAAGTTCATCACGTCCTGAAGTAGAAAAGAACTCACCATCCATCATCATAGAAAGAGTATGCGATGAAGCACTGTTTTTACTAAGAACTCCTGAAACACTATCAAGTATCGAATTAAAAGATGTAGAGACTAAAAATACTAACAAACAGGCTCCTATGCTAATCAGGATACCTAGGGTGATATTCCGCTTGAAGACCTTTAGAAAGACTAATATATAGAAGATTAAAGCAGAAACCAAGGCTCCTCGGGCGCCCGCAATAAGTATCACAATAAACGTAAGTAATCCAATAATGAATGCTGTTTTATTCTTTTTTATTATACCATAAGCATTGCAAACACAAAAACTCATTAACAAGTTATATGAGAAAGTCATATACTCAATCCCTTGATAAATGCGCAAACGGAATACAACTAAATAGTATGCTAACAAGGAAAGAAAAACAATGGGGATTGCAAGAAGATATAAGATATATAGCTGAATCTCCCAATCTCTAATAGTAGATGCATATATCATTGCTGGCACCCCATATAGAACTATGTATAGCAAAGCACTATTTAATGGATTTAAATCACTTGACAATAGGATAGGAGATAATGAGGGGTGTATTACAAATGTTGCCCAAACACACAGAATAACGGTGACAGATATAATAATTACGGCCCTGTTGTAGCGGCTAATTCTTGCATAAGAGTATACTCCAATCAAAGCTAATAATATATATATCGGAGTACTGGTGGATCCCCCACTAAATCCCACTTGAATAATAATATTAAAATAATAATTCAAGCAAGGGATTGCCAACAACAACCCTAAAAAAAATGGCGTAGGGTCTTGTTTTATCGAATGTCTTAAATTAAGGAGTTCTTGCTTTGCCATTGATCAATTATACTGTCTTAAGCGAGATAATACATTACGCATTTTACTGATACTGAGCAAAGAGTTTTTTAGTAACTTCTTTTCTTCGTTGGACATCGATAAATCCTCGACATTATTCAACCATTCTTCTGTTTTACTTACAAAAAACACTTCCGCAGCAAAGGAATCGGAGATCTTACCATTTACCCTCTCATTGAGAGCAAATCTGTCAAAAGAAATTAATCGTTGGGTGATATATATATCATAAAATGTTGTCCATTTTTCTTTCCAATCTGATCTATTCATGGCAATACAGTGGGTTACAAACTTTGGAAGAATAGGGATGGATACCTGATATGCAGCAATAAAAGGGAGGTGACACTTGCCTTCACTCTTTAGATTTATAAGAGCGTTTCGTAGTATTCTTATTACTTCTTCATGCTCCCCATGCCAATCGACATTGAATGGCACAAATATATAATCAGGGGAAACGTCTCGTATAATCCCCTCAAGAGCTTGTGACTTACTATTCGAGATTGTTAATAATTCTCTACCATATTTATGTGCCAATAAGTGTAATTCTTTGCGTCTCACTTCGTGCATTTGTACTGAGTCGCCCCCAGGCATATCCATGTTGCACAACAGCACCTCATCAGCATGAGCAGCAACAATTCTGCTACATCCCATCCACTCATCATCAACATGAGGGATAAGAATCAGCTTTTTGCCTTTCAATGGAATCTGAACACTTTCTTTTACATCCAACTTCCCTCTTTCCTTCCAAGCTTCAAATCTCCACCTTGCTTTCCGCCAATTTTTACGCAGGAAGATAAATCCTGACAGTAGAATTCTTTTCATCAGATTAAGCTGTTATATAATTCAATGTGTTGATCTATTATTTTGCCCCAATTAAAGGTGTTAATAATACACTTAGCCAATGTTCCATCGTTCGGGGCTCTGTAAATACTTTCAATTTTGGCTCTGATGTCAGATATATCTGACGGGTCAAACTTTGGACATTTTCTAAATACTTCATAATCATTAATTGGAAGACTTTTTGAAAGAGCAAGCTTTGCTCCTCTGCTGCCTCCTTCAATTGCAACCAAGCCAAAAGTCTCATAATAAGAAGGAAGTATTACAACTTCAGCATGTACATACGCTGATTCAAGTAGGCAATCTTTATTTTCTATCCATCCTATAAAATGGAAATTGTCACACCCTTTAGCTTCTTCTCTGCAAGAATGATAATATGACTCACGTCCATTCCCAGGACCTCCAATAAAAACCACATTGATCCCTCTCCCTTTCATTGCTTTAATAACCTTGAGTTGGTTTTTATTGTGATCAAACCGCCCCACCTGAAGTACATACTTACATTTCTTTCCTAATTTGTCGAAAATCTCCTCTCCTTCATATTTATCAACATCAACATCAACACCATTGGGAATTACATAGAACTTATCTTTAGGAACACTATAATATTTTGCAATAAAATCAGACTCTCTTTTCGATTCGGTAATCAATACATCCGCTGAAAAAAGTGAGGTTCTATTGAACTTATAGCTTGTGACAAGAGGAAGCGGATAAAAAGCCTTATATAACCTTAATTTTGACCGATCAATCAAAGGAACAATTGTAGAAACAACCACTTTGACTCCTTTAAACTTTGCATATTCTATTAAACTATAATTATCCAAGCTTAACATGAATATATGCAATATATCTCCAGCTTGGAGCTTAGTCTCAAACGGGTTAAAAAGCTCAATCTCGACTCCTCGCTCTTGCAGCAATGAAGCAATCTTCATCAACCTATTTTGAACTCCTCCTGAAACGTTTTGACAACATGTATTATATCCTTGAAAAATGATTTTCATAATATGCAAAGTTATTGAGTCCATTCAAAAAGTAACATTTCCCATATTAGGCTTTATATCCAAAGTTCTTTCATCGATCTAAGAGAATTGATAAGACTGCAGCTTTCGAATCTGTTCAGAAGAGCCTGCGTTTTTCCCCTCGCGAAGTGCATTAGTAATTCTTCGGCTATCCCTCTGTCCTCTTTGGGGAGATGATCTTTTTGCGTCCAAGGTATTTCTGCTGCATTGACAGCAATATTATTGATCCCAGCGGGCAACCTCTTAATCGAAATAAAAAATCTTTGACTGAGCAAGCTGCACGAAAATTAACGAAAAACAGATTTTTAGGGGCGTACTATGCCTAACCTACTTATTTGTAATCCACAATTATTATTAAATCTAATCAAATATTAATCAGAACTCTTGCATTGCCTCCTTTATAAATAAATTTGATTCTTCTCGTAGACTATCTAATTTTAATTCAACGGACAACCAGTCAATTTGGCCTTTTGGATAGAAATTGAAACTACTAATCATTCTGTCTTGTAATCCAACATTTGATAATAATTCTCTAGCCCTTTCATCTGTTTTATTGTCAATTGAATAAACCAAGAAATCTTTTTTGAATATTATGGAAAAAGCTGTACCATGAAAAGACGTAGTTATTACAAAATCAGCGTGATAGAACAAATTAACAAATTGATCTGGAGATTTATCTTTTAAATAATTTTTTGATAGCAAAGATTTATTCATGGACAGGTACGATGCTATTTCAACAATTTCAAGACCTTTTTCTTTTGCTATACGCCTTGCCAAATTCAGTAACACATTATTTTTAGGTCTTAAAACCTGATATACTAAAAGATATTTACGGTGATAGGGTCTCTGAGTAAAAAAGAGATTAAAAATGGAACTATTTACAAGCAAAGTTGGATCGAGGACCTTTCTAATTAAGATACCAAGTTGGAAAGAAGAAATTTTTTTTGCAAGAACTTCTTCCCTTACGCCTATATGGCTGAAATTCTTGAGGTACTTCGCACATTCAGGTTTCTCAAACGTTTCTTCAAAATTCTCAGATGCTGAGGCAGCATATGAGAATAATTTAGATCCACTATGGATGAAATTCCCCCAATAAAATTCGTCGAAGGTTCCGCCAGTAAAGTATATATTCCAAACTTGGTCACTACCAATTATTATATAGTCATATCCGCTAATTTGTGATCCTCTAACAACCTTGTGGGTCAAGTTCAAATACATTGAAATAAATCTTCGGAATTTATTCCGCCGAAAAATCTTTAAAGGAATAATCGGAATCATGACTATGTTTGATATAAATCTAATCAATTGATTTTTTAATGAATACCCTTTAAGACGAAATAAAATATCGCCCATACCCTCCGGTGCATAATCAATTATAGACACCTCACAGCCCAAACTCTCAAGATGTTGTTTTAGAGAAAAAGCCTGCAAAACCGCGCCATAATTAACCGCGCGATGAAACGTTAGAATTCCAACCTTCATATCCAAATTTTTAATGAATAAAAAAATATTTATCTAAGCTTTGACGTTTAGAATTTGCAATATCAACAATATCAGACGGTTTACCAACAGCCATGATTAACACAATTGTCTCCTGCTTCGGTATATTAGTTAACTTTCGCAATTCTTTGTCAACTTTTGGGACTACACTCCAATTTAATATACAGGAGGCTATCTTATAATAGTATAAAGAATAGCATAAATTCATAGCAAAAATTCCAACATTGGTATAAATATCGTTACATTCCTTTACTCCCACCATATTGACATCTGCACTCAATATAAATAACTGAGGAATCAAATGCCCAAAACCATTATTCCCCGTTTGTACCTTCAATATACTTTGAACCCTCGAAGCTTCAGAGAAAAAATGGGATTTAACCGGTTGCCGATTACACGCTGAAGGTGCTGTATTTGCCAGATCAACAGCTTTAATAATGTCATTAATATCTGCAGGCCCAGAAAATTGCCTAATGGTATGTCTCGATTTCGCAAATAATAAAAAAGATGAATCCGCGTTATCAAAATAGTCATGACAAGACAATTTTATTTGTTTACATGGCCTAATATTAGGGAACTTAGAAACCACTTCTTCTATTTGATGTTTAAATGTCTCTGCCAATTTATAATTGTTTCTTTCATGTAAGTTTAGATACTCCTTTAGGAGACTGACAGCATAAATATATTCCTGTTGGTTAATAAAACCGATTGATTTTTTTAAGATGTTGATCAAATCCAGGATTCGGGCTTGTCCAAAGCCATAGCGCACATTAGGCATGGTCAGGCCCTTCTCTAAAATGTGACACTTCACTCTCATCGAAGCTTGCCATCCATTCAATGAATTAGAGGAAGAAACATACTTCAATGAACGGAAAAAGTGATAGAGACTTATACAAAAAATGGTAGAGAATCTCAAAAATTTGAAATATAACTTCAAAAGGACTATTTTAAATCGATTATTTTTCATCTAAATAAATTTGCAATTTTTAACATTTTTAATGCAATAGTCTGTAAAAAGCCACTTTTATCCAAAATATTTATTATTCTTACAGGTATTTTTACATATTGAGAACACTCTGAATCTAAATATGTATTCACATTTTGAACAAATAACGAAGAGAAGCCATCACGAGCCGTATATAAATAAAAATAGATGAATTTAATAGATTGCTTTAGTCTAAAGACTAATGGCAACCTATAAAAAGCGGCAACATTTATCTTTTGGATAGAATATTTGATTCTGAATGCAATTTTATGATTATTTGATTTTGTATGTGAAACAGAGCCAACATGGATTTTATAAACAGTTGTAATATCTTCAATAAAAGCATACTTACCAATCACCGCAAATATTGGAAAAAGAATCATTGCCTCTCCCGGGATAGCTTTACCACGTAATAGAGTATTACTTGACTTAATGTGATTAATCGTCTCATATCCTCTGAAAAACAAACTACTTCCAACAGGGAAAAAAGAAAAATCTTCCAATAATACTGACTTTATCATCTTTCTCCCACTATTAAAAAGTAGCGGGCTTTCCCAATGATTAATATCTGTAAATGTAGAAGTATCTTCAAAATACTTTCTAAACCCGGTTAATACAACAGATACGTCGGGTGTTGAATTCAACAAATCATACTGCTTTTGCAATTTCAAATCATCAATCCAATAATCATCTCCGGCGCATAAGGCTATATACTTACTACAACAATCATTTAATAACGAAGTAAATAAATTATCTATTAGCCCAACATTCTTATAACGACGTATATATTTGATCTTTTGCGGCTGCTTATTGCAGTACGATTTGCAAATCTCCCCTGTTAAATCAGTACTGCAATCATCCGCAATTACAATCAAAAAAGGGAAATTAGTTTTTTGAGAAATAACAGAATGTAAGGTTTGCTTAATAGAATGAGATTGGTTATATGTAATAATCAATACCGTTACTTCTGGTATTATGCTTCTATTGCTTAAGCAACTCATCCTTTTCAATTTCCTTTAAAAATGAATTAATATTACCCACGGTTTCAAAATCATTAAGAAATAAGTTAATTATCTTTTTTATAGTATTCATAAGTCCCATTCTTTCGTTTAGACCTCGAAATGATAGCATTCCAGAAATAAGAATTATTATTCCTAAGATATATTTATATACTGGAGGCAAAATCAACACGAAGCGATACAAATAGAAACCAAAAAGAATTGCACGATAAAGATCTTTAAAAAAGAGAATGAAAATGTAAAGCCGTACCGCTTGTTTCCAATAACAATAAACTGAATCGCATATATAAAATATCCAATAGAGAAGGAATGACCAAGCCCTATTAAACCCAATAGGGCTTATACCCAATAATATTTAACATAAGCATATAAATATTAGCAGATGTTTCATTAACTAAAGTTTCGCAACAACACTAACCCTTTAAAAAAGAATGGATTAGGATAAAAAAAGTAGCATGTTTGTTTAAATTACTTATAATGAGCAATTTAGTGCTGTTAAACAAAAAAACAAAAAACATACTACAGCATAAAGTTACAACAAACATTTCTGAACTAAATAACTTTTTCACTTCAAGCGAAAAAGTTTGTGAAACTGTACTTCGGATTATCCGTTCTTTGAAGCTAAACAGTATGCATTTTAAATTAGCAGGAAATAACCGCATAACTTACCTCCCCAATGAAGTTTTAACTTTGCTTTTGTTATTTCCCTTGTTACAACTTTCCAATGTGAGGGCATATAGCTAAAGTATTTTATTGAAACTGTTCAAAGGCGGAAAGGATGTGTTCTACCGGTTTAAGAACAACGAATGGGTTAACTGGAGATTGATAAGCTATCATGTTACCATAAAATTAATCCGGAAATCAGTGTCTAATTCAATTGGTAATCCAACTGGCTGTAAATGTTTGATAGTCGATGACACAGATATGCCAAAGACTGGATGGCGCATTGAACTCGTTGGCAGAATATGGTCGCATGTTAGTAATAGCAGTAAGCTCGGCTTTAAGGGATTGTTCTTGGGTACCATGATGGTAAAAGTTTTTATGGACTTGATTTTTCTCTTCATGGAGAAAAAGGAAAGAATGAAAAGAAGCCTTTTGGACTCAGTCAAAAACAAATAAAGGACAGGTTTACAAAATGAAGAAGTAAGGACTCGGTTGCAAGTACACGTAAAGCTGAATATTTCATCAAGAAAACCGAAAGCCTTCTGCTGATGATCCGCAGGGTAATCTCAAAAGGAGTAAATTTTAATTATCTACTGGTGGACAGTTGGTTTGTAAGCGATGGATTAATATCGTTTGTACTTGGGTTCGGGAAAAAATTTCATTTACTGGGTATGACCAAAATGGGGAAAACCAGATACAATTATAATGAAAAGGCACTGACTGCCAAAGAACTTGTCGAAAAACAAAAACGAAATAAAAAAATAAAGCGTTCAAGAAAACTCAATGTGTGGTATTCATATGTGGATGTGGACTTTAAAGGTAATCAAGTGCGTCTGTTTTTCTGCAAGACAACCCATCGTGGCAATTGGAATGTCTTGTTGACAACCAACAACGAGCTGGATTTTGAAGAAGCTTACCGGATTTACAGTATTCGTTGGTCCGTGGAAGTTTTTTTTCAAGGAAGCCAAGAGCCATCTGATGCTCGGCAAGAGTCAGTCTCTTGATTTCGATGCTCAGATAGCCGATACAACAATCTGTATGCTCCAATACAACATTCTATCGCTAGCTAAAAGATTTTTAGACTACGAAAGTATGGGTGAGATGTTTAAGCAAGCAGGAACGGAAACGCTGGAATTAACAATCGTTGAGAAAATATGGGGTTATCTTATTGAATTATTATCCATTATATCCGAAATCTTTGACATCGACATGGAAGAAATACTGGATAAAATTGTATCTGATAATCATGCAATTACAAAAATATTAAAAATGAAAGCAGCACTGGATGCGGCTTAAACTTAATGCGAAACTTTAATCATTTATAATACAATGTCGTTTAGTTAAGGATTATTCATAATCGTTTATAACTCATTGAGTAATTTCGTTTGGGGATTTTCTGTCGGGAGACATTTCGTCTCCCGACGTATAATCTCCCTTGTTTTCTGTACAATTTGATCAAAGGCTTCAAGAGCCTTATTAAATTGTTTTCTTATCATTACTGACATCAAAATCTCTTGGGTCATAGATATCGCATTGGTACGATTTATTTTTTGATCAAATTTTCTGTTTTCATCTGCAGTGTATTCTTCAATCACTTTATCTTCAATAGGGTGTGCGTATGCTGACATAATGTCATTAAGAATACTTTAGCATGAAAATCCTGTTTCACAGCTTGAGCGGTCTTACCTGAAAAATTCTCCAGTTCAATTCTGCTTTTGAGTAATTTATAGGTCTCCTCTTCGTTCCATCGGTAGTGGTATAAAGAATCAAATTCTTTGTATAAATATTTCTCTGTATCTGTTAACGAAGTACATAAAATCTCTTTCTCTCCTGTGCTTAATACTATTTTAACCAAACGACAAGTGATTGTTGAATCTTGCATGTGAGGATATTCTGCCAATTTATTACGATCTTTCTTTGGTAGACTCAATGTTACGATTCGTTCAATATCATCACTCTCTACAAACTCTTTTACTTTGAGCCACCAATTATCTTTCAGTCTTACACAAAATTCTATACCCTTAGCTTTTAACATGAAAAGTAACCAGAAACAGGGATATCCCCTGTCAAGCAACGATAAATCACCGGCTCTTATTTTGTCCATGTGTGCTGAGAGCAGATCTCTCTCTCTACTGGAATATGGTGCGATTTCAGCATCAATTGTTATGTGATTCAATACATCATACAGCATTGAGGCTAAAGCCAATGATCTTTTACTGTCAGCTTTGGGCCCAAATTCATGCTGCCCAAACTCTTGAACTACACTGGGGTGGTTGGGTAGAACCAATCGGGTACCATCAACAGCCAAAGTTCTCATCCCATACCAGACATAACCCTCTGCCCCTTGGTAAAAACTATTGACAGCTACTTCATTCAACCGTTTAAAAGCCCATGGGTTTAACTTTGCTCTGGCTTGTGTGAATGCACCTTTGGTAACTTCTCTGATTTTAAAATCACTCTTTGAAAGTGCCTTGAAAAAACTATCCAGTTCCCGTTGTATGGAGCTCTTAAAGTTGATGATCATCACTAGTAAGCTTTTGAATGTCAGTTTCCTATCTCTTGAAAATACCCCCCACATGGCCACTTTTTGAATGGCCTCTAAACTCTTGGCTTTCAATTTCATATACTATGTTTTCTGATAGGTCCTCACGATAATCCGCATTGGCGTTTGTACTTGGGTTGCCCCTTATATACCCCTGCGAGATAATCAACTATCCTGAATATTCCAACTTCTCAATGAACGAATTTTGCATTATTCTCAGTAAAATAAAGCCTTTCAAATATTTCTCTTAACTAAACGACATTGATTTATAATAAATAATTTCGATTCTCCTTTGGCGACAAACTGGTAAGCTACTATCCAAGAAACCAATCTTAGCATCATCCCAACCAATGCCCATATAATATATCCGTTGGCAGGAAGAAATTTATCGCTATAAAGTAAATGTATGACAAAAGGCATAAAAAGAAGGTAAACGATAAGAAGTGGGGACATAATAAGAATCCCAATTTAGCCCTGCTCATTAACCAATTTTCTGCAAAGGTTGTTGTCTTTATTGACACCTGCCAATCGCGGATAGAAATCTGTGCCAATTGCCGTAAAATCATTCCTACATAGGTGTTGATTATAGCAAATGCAGCTTGGTAAAGGCCTACATCGTCCAATCCTCCTTCTCCTTTATAGGGAATAAATTAGCACAAAAACTCATCATAACATCTTTGCAAAAAAATCCTGCTTTACGATATTGGTCGCCTTTCCTGTAAAATTCTCAACCTCTATCCTTGCTTTGAAAAGTTTAAATCTTTTCTCTATATTCCAACGGTGGTGCTAAAATTCAGTGACATCTTCATTTGGAAACTTTTCAAAGTCGATTAAGAATGTATAAAGAATTTCATATTTTCCGTTGGCTAGTTCAATCCTAACCAATCTGCATTGGATCTCTTGATTAAAACATCTGAGGAAAATTTAAAATAACATCTTCTGATCCTTCTTGCGGAGTTTGAATTTGACGATGCGTTTTTTTTCACCACTTTCATTGAGCTGCTTTACATCTAACCACTAATTATCTTTCATCCTGGCATAGAATTCAATTCCAAGTGCTTATAAGGCAACTCCTTTTCACTGCGAGATAAGGAACTATTTGTGCATCCAGTGTAAGAGGTTCAACGTATCATATAAGAAAGTGGTATATTTGTGTTGAGGTAGCGTTCATTATGATTTGTATTTGCTTAGCAGGTTTGTCATTATTATTTTTATTCCTATCCTTTTATCTAATTCTTTATACGAATACCATGCTGAAATCATGATCAATCCAATACCTACAATATAAGAAAATGGCTGTAAAATTAATTTTACTACAATAAAACAGCTTATCGCCAGTAATAATTGAATAGTGAAGATACGGATAAAAGCAGAATCAAAAGAAAACTTATATTTTATTTTACTTATAATAAACACCTGTACTAAAACTAAAATGTAACCGATAATAAAGGAGATACCTAATCCTTCTAGACCAAAAAAGTTATATCCAATTACATTAAGAAGTAAGATATATAGATTAGCACCTAATTCACTTAGAAAAAATATTTTGGAATCCCCTTTAGCTAAAAGAATATAACCAATAGCCCAACTAGCCGCTTTAAATAACATACCCAATGCAGCCCAGTGTATCATTCCATCAACAGCAATAAACTTATTAGAATAAAGAATGATTACCACCCATTTAATAAATACCAAAAACACTAAAAGAATGGGAGCAAGAATTAGCAGGGCAATTTCAGCCTGTTGATTTATTGTTTGTTTACAAAGTTCGTTGCTGTGCGCTACTGCCGAGAGGCGAGGATAATAATCGGTTCCCATTGCTGTGAAAATCAAACCAACATAAGTGTTGATAATAGCGAATCCGGCTGAATATAACCCAACTTGTCCAATTCCACCGATATTACTGATAAAAATGCGAACAATATATGATGCACAGAGTGTGATTAACCCACTGAGGCTGATCATAAAACCCATAATAAGCATGTTTTTACCTTCAGCAAGTGTTCTGACTCGCGATACTCTTATGGATTTTATCTTAACCTTTTTAGCAAAATACCATGAAAGCGATAAGGATATTATAGATGAAACTATTATTGCTGGGACAATGCCATCTATACCAAATTTGTAGTAAAGCGGAATTGTAATAATTAACCCCAATGCATTACCGGTTAAATTTGCTTTTGCCAGATATTGCAGCTTTTGCATTCCTTGAAGGATTACTAATTGTCCGGTACTAAGTTGCGTAAATAAAAGCGTAATAGAAATCCAAATAAATGCTAACGTATAATTATGATTACCAAAGGTTAGGTAACTTAGCCATGGCGAGAGTATCAACATAACTACAGTTCCTAAAGTTCCGGTTATCCAAACCCAACGTCTTAGTACGGTCACTACTGTTGCAATACGTGTTTCATTGCCTGTTCCATTGGCAGAAGCTACGTTTCTTACTGCGCTAGTGCCTAATCCAAAATTCGTTAATCCACTAATTAAACCTGAGGTTGAAGTAAGTAAACCGGAAATTCCCATCCCTGCAGGACCAAGTAATATGGCAATAAACTTAGACCGTATAATAGAAATAATAATATTGAAAACCTGAACACCTCCAAAGAGGGAGGTAGCTTTCATGATTTGACGATAAGAAGATTGTTGTTGTATCAATTTTATGTTTTATCTGGGTATATTTTAAAATAAAAAATGAGCATATTCGCAACACACAAATATTTATTTGAATTTAGAATATGCGGTACATTTGCCCCAAGTTTGAAACATTGTTCACTTATAGAATATCTCTACTCCACTCGATATTTTGTTTAAGTACTTTAGGAGGAATCCCACCGATTAGTACATTACTAGGAAAAACCTTATTTGTTATCTTGGAATTACTTGCAATAATACAATTTTTTCCAATGATTGAACCCTTTAAAATGTTATTACTATTTGCTATCCAAACATGGTCGCCAATGCTTACGTCTGATTGAGGGTCTTGACCAACTATTTGATGCCAATCTGAGTCTGTAATAAATATATTCCATGCACATAAGAAATCTTTTCCTATTTCTATTTTTTTTGATACCATTATAAGTGTGTCAGATGTGATTCCTGAAGCAGATTCTTTGTCTTTTCCACCGATTGTTAAAGTAGAATTTGAGGATAATAAGAACTTAACTCCTTGTCCCACACAAAAATCTCCATCAATTTGGACTCTTGAATTTGGCCCAATCGATATTACAATTGGACTAATTCCTCCTATCTGAGGAATTAGTTTGAAGCATCCCTTTATAATAAGTTTAGACGTTTTATGCTTTTTGATTGTGAAATTTATAAAAGGGTTTGTTATTATTATTTTTCCACCACCTTCATCAATCTTAAGTGAATAATATCGTGATCTTATTTTACATATTAAATATAATGGAATTTTTATGGGGTGAAATATAATAACCCTTAATATTTTCTTTAAGTAAAAAATCATATTCAAAATGAATTAATTGTTTTTACTATAGTTTGTACTTCTTGATTATTCATTACGGGACTAATCGGTAAACTCAACACTTCTTGATGAATTTGCTCGGTTATTGGAAATGACATATGATTCCATTCTTTATAAGCATTTTGCTTATGAGGTGGAATAGGATAATGTATAAGTGTTTGAACTCCATTTTCTTCCAGTAATTTTTGCAAACGAATGCGATCATAATGGCGGATTATAAAAATATGCCAAACATGTGATTTATTATTAATAGGCGATGATGAATTATTAATGATTGGCAATATGATATCTGGATTGATAATGTTTTCACAATAGTATTGTACGATTTCACGTCGACGTTGATTATCTTTATCGAGTCGTTTGAGTTTTACGCTCAAAACTGCTGCTTGGATTTCATCCAAGCGACTATTTAAACCACAATAATCAAAAACATATTTTTTTCGGCTACCATAATTTGCTAAAGCACGAATAATCTCAGCAAGCATATCGTCATTCGTTGTTACGGCACCGGCATCACCAAGAGCTCCAAGATTCTTTCCGGGATAAAAGCTATGTCCTGCGGCAGGACCAAGTGAACCGGTCCGTTTATCTCCATAGAAACACCCATGAGCTTGTGCATTGTCTTCAATGAGTTTGAGATCATATTTGTCAACGAGTCGTTGGATTTCAGGATGCATGGCATTTTGACCATACAAATGAACAATCATGATTCCTTTTGTGCGTTCAGTGATCTTTTCTTCAATCAGAAAAGGATCAATATTGTATGTAGTAATATTCGGTTCAACGAGGACAGGTGTAAGCTTGTTATCTGTAATTGCTAGAATGGTAGCAATGTAAGTATTGGCCGGAACAATAATCTCATCACCCTCATGCATCACACCCAATTCAATATAGGCTTTCAATATCAGCCGTAATGCATCCAACCCATTAGCAACACCTATACAGTGTTTAGTGCCAATGAATGCGGCATATTCTTCTTCAAAAGACTTTACCTCTTCGCCGAGCAAATACCAGCCGGAATTAACTACTCTTTGAATAGATTCGCTGAGTTCAGGTTCAAAGGAATCATTGATAGCTTTTAGATCGAGAAATTTAATCATTTTAGAAATATCTTTTATTTACTTGACAATATTAAGCGCACTTTTTAGTAGTACAAATTAAGTCCTACCGACTAATTATCTTTCAAGGTATATGTTATTTTTGATAAAATTATTTTATATTCCAAACATAGGGTTGTTTGATCTTTTTAGGGTAGTTTTAAGTTCTTCGTAATCATTTATATCGATATTAAAGAATGAAATTACATTCTTCTTTGCTACCTCCCATTTATCAGATGTAATAAGATAATAATTGTTTAACTCATCTTCGTAATATTGTAATGGCGATTTTAATGAGTGATATCGTAAAACTTTTTTATTCGCCTTTCTTACATCGAAAAGTAAAACATTCTTTTTCAGAATATAAAAACCTAAATCAGTCATTAGGAGATCAACCATAATAGGTAAATTGCTATTATCACAAAAATCAAATAACCAACTTCCAATAGTAAAAGAAACGTTGTTAATTTTATAGAGACGAGATAGCCCTTTTTTGATGCCATTTTCTAATACAAGAAAATAAAGTTCTTCCAGATTTTTCTCTTTTATTTTATATTCTTTAATCCATTTAATCTGATCTTCTACTTTTGAAGAAGTGGGATTTAAATGACGATTTAATTTGGAGTTATTCCTTAAGCTGATTATAAAATCAGCATCTTCCTCTTCAACTAATCTAATCATATAATTCATTATTATTGAGCAGAATAACCTCCGTCAATTATGTATTCAGATCCTGTTATCCATCTGGACTGATCAGAAAGAAGAAAACTTATTAAAGTAGCAATATCTTCTGGTTTGCCGAGACCCAATGGGTACTTTTTGATAATATTATTTTTAGATTCGGGTGGAAGAGAGGCAAATAGCTTTTCTACCATTTCTGTTTGAACCATTCCGGGCAATACACAATTACAACGTATCTTTTTAGAAGCAAGTTCTAGCGCCATTGCCTTTATTCCAGCTAGTAAGGCAGATTTACTGGAGCAATATACAATATTACCAGATTCTCCTAATCTTCCTTTAATTGAGCTAATGAAAATAAACGAAGCACCTTTGGCATTAACTATGCTTTTTTGAGAGAGGATTCTCGCAATCTCAAATCCTGCAAACACATTCGTTTCGAATACTTCTTTGAATATCTTCGGTGTAGAAGCCTTAAAAGGTAGTGTCTTTTCTATACCGGCACTGTGTACAAAACCGCTTATAGTTCCACTGTTAGCAACCGTGGAACGGATAATATTCTCTATTTGTTGATAGTCTGTTATATCAATAACATAATATTCATGATTTTCACCTTGTAGAGAATGAAAAACCTCTTCCAACCGTTCAATATTTCGGCCTAACAATATTAGAGAAGCACCTAATGATGCAGCATGTTGGGCGACTGCCTTACCAATACCTGATGATGCTCCGGTTACTAAGACTCGTTTACCGATTAGATCCGTCATCTTTAAATTTATCCTCACCAATAAGTTCGATAAGTGATTTGAAATCAGTGAGATTTTGTAATTGTAATGCGGTAAATTTCATATTGAAATTCTCATCTATAAATGCTATCATCGACATAATAGCGAGAGAATCATACCCATCGATAGATTTGAGAACAGTCTCCGCAGTTAACTCCTGATCCTCAAATTCACAATATTCGGCAAGTTTATTTATAAATTCATTTTTGTTCATGTTATTTATATTTTATGGATTAAACTTCAATAACAACAGCACCCCATGAGTAGCCAACTCCAAAACCACAAAGTAATACTTTATTTCCTTTTACAATCAATCCATTTTCTAACGCATCTGCATAAGCAATAGGGATCGTATTCGAAACGGTATTACCTGTATGTAGCATATTGGAATAAAATTTATCCTTTGAAATACGTAATTTTTTTCGAAGATATTCAATCATAAACTTATTGGCTTGATGAAAAATAACGTAATCAATTTCATCTAAAGTTAATTTGTTTTTATTCAAGCACTGTTCAATAGCAATAGGAACTGCTTCAATTGTAAAATTGAATATGTCCGGACCGCTCATGAATAAATTATTGTCGGTATAAATATCTCCTGCATTGTTTGTTCTTTCGATAGCTTCAGGATTATATGCATTACGTAAGCCTCCGTTTGGTACTATAAGATTATTCATCCCCTTACCATCAGTGCCTAAGATGAAATTATATATATGTTCTTTATCAGAACTTTCAATAATTGTAGCTGTTGCTGCGTCTCCAAAAATTGTACGATTTGCAAGATCTTTAGGATTTATATGCTTTGAATATGTTTCAGCGGTAATTAACAAAACTGTACTTGCAACTCCTGTGTGAATAAATGATTTTGCCATAGCCAGGCCATAGATAAACCCTGAACAACCAAGATTAAAATCAAATGCTCCAACTTCAGTTTTTAACCCCAATTTATCCTGTAAGATACAAGCAGTGGTCGGTAAAAAATAGTCCGGACTTTGGGTACATAAGATAAGCATATCAATGCTATCTTTGGGATAGTTTTCTAATGCTTTTTTAGCAGCTTCAAATGCTAAATCTCCAGCTGTTTCATTTTCTGCAGTTATATGCCGATCTTTTATACCTAATTTATTCTCAATCTTTTCAGGTTCCCATCTATTGAACTCGTTTGCTAATAGTTTGTTTGAAAGGATTTTTTCAGGTAAGAAAATGCTGATTTTAGATATTATTGTTCCCATATTATTATGCTTTTAATGTCAAAAAATCATTATATTCTCTAATATAATCACCCTCATCATACTTATGTGAAGCAAGAACCAAGCATATTGCGCCTGAAGAAAATTCAAATAATTCACGCCATATTCCGGGTACAATAAGTAACCCATAATCAGGACGATTTAGCGTTACTATTTTCTTATTTTGACCATCATCAAGTAATACATCGAAAGAACCACTTGCAGCAATAATAAGTTGAGAAAGCTCTTTGTGAGCGTGACCGCCTCGTGCTTCTCCTCCTGGAATGTCATAGAGATAGTATATTCTCTTCACTGGAAAAGGAATATTCGTTTCTCCTTCAATGATAGTAATGTTACCTGCTCGATTATGGATTTTACTCAAGGGTAGAATTACGCAATCATAAACACTACTTTTCATAATTCACTCTATGATTTAAAAAATCTGTATAATCATAAATATAATCTTTTTCATCATAATGAGTGGAGCTTAGCACTAGAGCTAAAGAGTTTGTAGAGAAATTCTGCATTTGTCTCCAAAAACTGGCGGGAATATACAATCCATAGTATGATCGATTGAGTGAATAAGTTTGTTTTGTTTTTCCATCATCTACAACCACATCAAAACTGCCGGAGAGAGCAACAATTAGTTCTTGCTGCTCTCTAAATGCATGCCCTCCTCTTACCTGTCCTCCCGGTACGTCGTAAATCCAGTAAGTACGTTCTATTTTAAAAGGGATATGTTTCTCTTCTTCTATAAAGGAAAGATTCCCTCGGGGATCTTCGACCTTGGGAAGGTTTATTATTTCGGCGTTCATGAAGTGTTCTAATTTTAACGAATCTTATACAACAAAGCACTTATCAGGGGATACTTATTATTTCCCAGCTATATACAATCTTCAGCCACCCCAAAGCTTCGCCCTTTCAGTCACATAGGACCGTTTGGGGCAAATTTATTTCTCTGATGTCTGAGTAACAAAACTACTCAATTTCGTGTGTAAAATCAAGCGCTCTTTGTGAAATTATTGTTAAGTGACGGGTTATTGTATGAACCCCCCCCTTTTTTAGGATGAACCCCCTTGTTTTCTGTATGAAACGCATAAACTGCATTTTGGGACCGCCTGTTTTGAACCCGATTTTCCGGGAATTTATTCGATTTTTAAAGGCCTTTTAGGGCCTCCGGCCGCCGATTTCGGCACAATGCGGAAACACCGTTACCGGAAAGAGATCCTTAACCTTCAGGATTACCTTCATCACCAACCTTTACATTTGGAAATGCCGTTACCAAAAAAGATTCTCTTATTTTAGGATTTCCGGTACACAAGGCTTATACGTCTTATCCATGACAGTAATATAAGGGCATATTAAAAGGTAGTTGAAGGAGGTTTGATGGGGGCGTGATGTAGGTTTGACCCGGGTACTGGATATAGATCATATACAAATTTAATTTATTTTAAATTTATTTGAAAAATACTTGATTTTCCTGATTTATTACTAACTTTGTTCTATGATATGCATCTAACTGTTAAATAATCGATGCTATTCTAAGCAATAGTAGTTAGTTTAAAACAGTTGTTTAATCGATATCTTGCATAAATTTGGGTTTTTTCTGAATAGTGTTTTTTTACGATTAAAAATAGTTATCATGGCTGAAATGGAAGGCCCCCTTCATTTTAAGGGAAAAATCGGAGATCTTAGGTACTACTACAACCGATTTGTTAAAAAATGGATTGTCGCGGGCAATGGCGGCGCTAATAGAAATTTAATTATGAACAATCCGAAGTTTGTACATACACGCGAATGTATGAGCGAATTTTCGGCGTGCAGCAAATGGAGCTCCCAGCTTCGTAAGTGTCTGCTCGATATTGACCATCTCAATGCCGGGTATTACATGGGCAATGTTGTTAAACTGGCAAAAATTATCCAAAGAAAGGATATCCCCGGCATTCCGGGCCGGCGAAGTATCTTCTCTTCGCGCTACAAATCGCTCCTGACTCGACTTGACTTCAACTCGGAACACCCGTTCTCTCAAGTGCTTTCGTACTGTCCGGAGTTGACGTCGGGCCCTGAAGCGGAATGGGTGACCCTTAAAATTCCCGGTTTCACCTCTTATTATGAACTTAACTGGCCCAAACCGTTCGAGTGGTATCGCATCGTACTGGTGATAAGCCAACTGAGCGACTATATCTGGAACGAGGCGTACATGATGTATCTTCCGCAATATCCGCTGCTGGAAGATCGTAGCATGACGGCACGAAGTGAATGGATGAAACGAAGCAGGAATAGTGTGGATATCGCGCTTACCGCCTCCTTCAGGGAGGAGGCCCTGCCGCCCCATGATGTGTCGGTGCCGGTGGCGGTTGGTGTGGAGCTGGCAAGTTATATGTCGGGCAATTCGTTTTCGGCTGCCCCGGGTAACGGAACGATGGCAATAGTGGCCTGCTTATAAGGCAGGTCTATCTAAAAGTATATTAACATTTTGTTAATACTACAGGGTAGTGATTCCGCTTCAGAAATCGCTGCCCTTACTATAATCAACATTTAAATATTATAAAGCATGGCACATCTAAATGTGTTCACCGTAATTTTTACGGAGGCCGATTACAGAAAGCTCTGTTCGGCCAGGCACCCTCTGTACCAACTCTCTCTAGAGGAGCTCTCGTCTGAGGATGCGCCGTTGACCATCGATAGTCAACGATATTATTCAGAATTATTAAGCAGGCAGCTGTTTGAAAAGACGCTGTCGCTTGTTCCGGGATTGTATCCGGAATTCCTGAATTTCCTGATCGGGGTTGTCGCGCCTCATCATCATGGTTTCCTTCAATCGTATAGTGATCTGATTTCCCTGCAAAAGACGCAGTCGCTTTCTAAGGAGGAAGCAAACCGTCTCTCGCTGATGGCCGAGGTGTTGAATGGGGTGAGTGTTCCGGTACGGGATAATGCTTCGCTTGTTTCCGGTTTTAATTGCCTCAATTGTTTTAACAAGCTGCTTGAAGTTGAATTACAGAAGATTGAAGCACTTTCTTCGTCTTCCACGCCGGAGCAAAAGGCACAATTAAGGCTCTGTGAAAAAAGACTTGCGCAGTCGGCAAAGAGGGCTTACCGGATCTCTTTTATGCTTAAAGATGCGATAAAGGACATGGAGCGTAAGTTGGGTGCGCTTTGTCTGCCGGATGAGGATGTGGGCGATAAAAATCGTCCGTTTTATCGTTTAGATAATTCACCGACGGAATTAGCGGATTATATTGTCCGTAGCTATTTTAGGCTTAAGGTGGTGACGGAGGCGCCCAAGTCGGGACTTTCGTTCGTCAACTTTTTAAGGATTGAACTGAGTTTCTTCAGGGATGCCGATGGAAAACGGTTTAATTTCGAGATGATGCGGACGCTTTGTGGCCGTGCGAAGAAAAGAATACTAAAGAAAAAATAATTCTGCCGATTATTTTTATAATTTGTGAGGGTTGGGTTTCTCCGGAGATCCAACCCTTGTTTTGAAAGATGAAATCGACTGATCCTGAAATTGCCGGGCCTGTTTCATCGTTTTGGTTTAAATGCAAAATCCGCTTACAAAAACGGAGTTATAAGCTATAGATAATCAATTTGATATATATTTAGTTGTTTCAAAAAGCTCCTCACGCTTGACACCACTTGATGCCGATCTCTATCTTCGTCGCGTTGATTAAAAACAGACGCATGGACGATATTCTCTTCTCGCGACAACAATACACCGCCATTATATCACGGCTTGATGGTCTGAAGCTCGATCTGACTTACCTGAAACGACAAAAGGAGTCGCTGCACGCGATGGAAAAGTTGCGGATGGATACGACCGAAATCATGGAACAATTTCACATCAGCATGAGTACGCTTTTGCGTTGGCGCAAGAAGGGGTTGATACCCTACGAGAAGATAGGCGGCCGGGTGTTTTACAACCCGAAAAAGATGTACGACTTCGCGCAAACATTGCTGAACGGAAAGCCGGTACCGAGCAAACCATTGAATCCCACCATGGAGGATGGTAGCGCCGGGCCTGAAGGCTAGGTTGGAATGGTTACCGATGATGTATCGTTTGGAAAGATTTGTACAATGAAAGATTTTTAATGATAATGCAATGGAACGTATAACTGTTTTTGAGAAATTTAATCGTGTGACGGAACACATGCCCTTCTCCACGATGATGGAGCAGATTAAAAGTAAAAAATATGAATTGCAGATCGTCAATGCCCGGATGTTACTGGCAGCGGGAAATCAGGCGGACTTCGACCTTGCAAAACGAAACCTCAGGGCTTTTACCCCCTCGGCCGACTTCACCAACGGCCGGAATAAGGAGTGCTTCACGGAATACTCGGGGATTATCGCTCTCGACATAGACAAGGTGGGCGCCGAGGCGGTGGCCGCGCTGAAAATAAAAGCCGCCGAATCTCCCTATACTTACGCGGCTTTTATCAGCCCCTCGGGGCGTGGGTTGAAGCTGTTCGCCCGGGTGGATAGCGGCCCGGATGATCATAAAAGGGCGTTTAACCTTCTGCGCGACTTTTATCAGCGGTTGCTGGGGGTGGAGATTGACCCGTCGGGAAAGGATATCTCTCGTCTCTGCTTCGTGAGCTACGATCCGGATCTCTATTTCAACGAGGTGGCGATGTCTTTCGAGGTGCCGGATGCCGTGTTCAAGCCGCTGGAGCCTTTGCCACTGCCGCTGTCGCCACGGAACGACGCGGAACTGGCCTTCGCGGATTGCATCAGGCAGACTTCCAAAACACATGCTTTTGTAGAGGGACAACGTAATATCTTCGTGTTTCTGACGGCGTTGCGCATGAACCGTCGGGGGATCGGAAAGGATGAGACACTGGACTTGCTTCACCGCGAGCATTATTGCTTCGACGAAAATGAGGTGCGGCGCACGGTGGATAGCGCCTACAACTACCAGGTAGACGTCGGTTCGCCGGCAGCGACGTTTTTGGAGGCAAGTAGCCCGGTCACCGGGACTAAGAAAAAGAAGCCGAAGCGGGGTGGCGACAATACGGTTTCGATGGACGCGGTGGAGTCGTTTCTGAATAAGCGCATCGATCGCCGCTTTAACGTGGTGACCAATAGGCTGGAGATTCGCGACTATAATACGGATGATGACTTCATGGATATTTCGGACTACGAGGAGAATTCGCTCTACATTGATTTGAAACATGCCGGGCTCAAGATTCCGATGGCTTTGCTCCATAGCTTGCTCAACAGCGACTTTAGCCCGCGCTACAATCCTTTTCTCACCTATTTCGACGGGCTGAAAACCTGGGACCGGTCGACGGATTACATTGCCTTGCTGGCAGGCACGGTGCATACCCGTGATCAGACGTTCTGGGAGCTTTGCCTCCGCAAGTGGATCACGGCCATGGTGGCAAGTCTGCTTGACGACCGGGTGGTGAACCATACGGTGATCGTCTTCACGGGGCCGCAGGGAATCGGCAAGACGACGTGGCTGCAACACTTGGTGCCGGTGGGGCTGGGCAAATACCAGTTCTCGGGGACGATCAACCCCTCGAATAAGGATACGTTGATTCAACTGTCGGAGTGTATCGTGATTAATCTTGACGAGCTGGAGACGCTTTCACGTACGGAACAGGGATCGCTCAAGGAGCTGATTACCATGTCGGAACTTCGCTTTCGCCGTCCGTATGGTTACTATACCGACAACCTGCCGCGCAGGGCGTCGTTCGTGGGGTCGGTCAATACCGGTCAGTTCCTGAATGATACGACGGGTAACCGCCGGTTTATCTGCATCCAGGTGGACGAGATCGACTATATGCGGAAGGTGGATATGGATCTGGTGATGGCCCAGGCGCTGGCGCTCTACAAGGAGGGCTTCCAGTACTGGTTCGACCGCAAGGAGATCGACGGACTGATGTCGCATAACGAGGAGTTTGTCTTTGCTCCCGTGATTGATGAGCTGTTGCTGATTTACTATGAACCGGTTGCGGAGGAGCTGCGTAAAACGCGCGACCAATTCATGGCCGACAACAACATCTTTATGCTGACGACGACGCAGATTGCAACCCGGATCGGGGAGCGATCGCACGTGCTGATTAACAACGGTGCGACTGTTTCGCTGGGGAAGGCGCTGAAGAAGCATGGCTTCGTGCGGTTTAAGCGACAGCATGTTTTTGTCTACCTGGTGCGTGAGCTGGCCGATGATGTGGTGCAGTCGCGAAACCGGTCGATGATATCGGATCCCGGGACGAATCCCGTTACGGCATCTCCATCTCCGGCTCAGTAAGGGGTAGGGTAGGGGTGGGATTTATAGGGGTTACACTTCATGCGTGTATATATAATAAAGTCATTTTCTACCTCTTTAAGGAATAATCTCTATCTTACCCCCTCCACTATTGCCAATTGCTCTTTTTTCTTCCTTACTGCCAATTGACTATCCCCTAACTACTGCTTACTGCCTAACTGCTGCCAATTGCCTGATTTTCGTTCTTCCGTTCTTTGAATTCTTGTTATTATAAACGCCCTCCTCTTCCGCTCTCTTTTCCTACTGCCTGTTGCCTGTTGCTTGTTGCCTTTCTATTGCCTATTGTCTACTGCCTCTTCCCTCTTTTTTCTTTCTTTTTTCTATTTTTCTATTGCCTTTTTCTATTGCCAATTGCCTATCCCCTAACTTATATTTCTCCCAAAACAACCTCAATATTCTTTCTCTCATGGTGTTGGAACGGGGATGCGGCATATTGGGTAACCTCTTTGAGTAGCGGATTGTTTAAACAACTGTAACGCAGTATTATTTTTTGACCGCTAAAGTCGTAAACCAGTAAATTGTTGTTCGTATCCTTGACGTTGAATATATACTCATCATTTTTCAAATGGGTGATGTTATATCGCGTAAGCAAAGACTTGGTGATGCTGTCTGACTGCTCTTTATCCAAGCAGGTATAAACCAGTTCTCCGTAGACAAACCGATCATTGATGAAAAAGAAACTTTTCGAATAATGACTGTCTTTCCCACCGATTGGATATCGTTTAACAACAAATATATAATTATTAAATTTTTGAACGGTGTAAAACTTGGGATCTCCCCGTTGGGCCGACACCTCTTTTCTACTTGTACCGAAGGGCGTATGATCAAAAATGATCTCTTGTGTAGTCTCAATGTGTGCTTTAGTCTGATAGCTCTCTTTTAATGATAAAAAATGAGAGATCGCATCATCTTTTATCGCCTCTGAAAATGGATTCCTTTTGTGAATCCTGTTGTAAGCTAATACATACTGTGGTGAATAGATGCCGTAAAACAGGGATAAGATTTTGAGATGGACGAACGGCACTATTTTAATACCGACATAAATGATAACGAAAGCGGCAAAGACAATTTTTAGGTACGTGGCCATTTCTTTTTTTTAGCGAATTTATAATATAATCACATGTTAAAATCAAACCGATGATCGAACTTCCTTGATTGTCGCCCTTTTGTTACCTTAGAATGGAATATTTTTTTTATTGATTTGGCTCGTATGTTCCTTATATTTGTTGAAATGTTAAACAAAGTTAAGTCTTGGAAGGGAGATTTTAGGACCTGTTTAATAGTTGTTTAAAATACTTAACACTTTATTAATCGTATATAATGCATGTAGATGTAAACTACCGAATTCTTTTGGTAGATGATGAATCATTAAACATAGAATCTTTAGCGCATTGTCTTGATGATGTGGGGTTCCAATTATTCGTCGCTGATAGAGGGAATGAGGCATTGAATCTGTCTATTTCCGAAAAGCCTGATGTGGTATTGCTGAATTGGAGGTTGCCGGATATGGATGGAATTCAGATCCTGAAAAAGCTGAAAAAGATGCCCGAGACCGAAGACATACCGGTGGTCATTCTTTCGGCGTCTATTCTTTCGGCGGAAAACATCTATATGGCTTTTAAGAACGGCGCTATTGACGTGATTCGCAAACCTTTTGATGTGGTGGAATTGTGTTCTCGTATAAAATCACTGTTTGTGCGGGCCCAAAACTCGAAAAATCATTATGAACGGCTTTCGATGATCTATAAACAGGAATATGAGCAGGAGGTGCTGAAAAATAGAATCTTGGCGTCGGAAATCGAAAAGAGTAAGGATAAGGTGTCCTTTAATTCTACGCGAATGATTAAATATACAGAGATGAATGAACGGATGGTCGCCGATATCAAGTTGCTCTCCGATAAGCTGGGTAATGAAGGGGTGGCTGCTGTTTCGGATATCATTAACAAGTATACCCTCGGCGCACAGAAGATGACCTGGACCGAATTTGAAAGGCTGTTCGATTCGGTGAATAACTGTTTTTTTGCACATCTGGTCAGTGACTTTCCTTCGCTTACGCCTCATGAAAAGAAGCTTTGCGCGTATTACCGTATGAATTTTTCGACAAAGGAGATTGCGACTTTAACTTATTCAACACATGGAGCCGTCAGAAAAGCCCGAAACCGTCTCCGTAAAAAGTTGGAACTTCCGCAGACGGTTTCGTTGGGCACCTTTCTTCAGCATTATTGAAAAACGTGCGTTCGCTATTACGATTACGGTATTAGCGAACTGTTTTTTTTGAAATTTATTTCTTCTTTAAGATTCGCCCAAAAAGTGATCTTTTCTCGGTTTCCTGATCATCGGAATAGTAGCCGTAACCATATCCGTAACCATATCCATAGCCGTAACCATACCCGTAGCCGGTTCCATATCCGTAGCCTGATTTTTGAACTTCAACATCGTTGATTAAAATATTAACGTTCGAAATTTCGCGGGTCTCTATGTCTGTTATAATATTTGAGAAGATCTTCTTATTGGTAAAGTTCTGGCGAGCAACATAAACCGTTGCATCGGCATATTTCATCAACAGATAGGCATCGGTCACCAGGCCGACCGGCGGCGTGTCGATGATGATATAGTCGTACATCTCTTTTAACTTCTCAAAGAGTGCGTCTGTCTTAGGCGAGGCGATTAATTCGGCGGGATTCGGCGGTACCGGTCCGGCCATAATGAGGTCGAGGTTGACGGAGGAGGAGGAGAGGATAATGCTTTCAAGATGACTCTTGTTGATCAGATAGGAACTGAGCCCTTCGGTATTCGACAGTCCGAAGTCCTGATAGATCTTCGGCTTCCGAAGGTCGAAGCCCATGAGGAGGGTCTTCTTTCCGTATAACGAGTAGATGGAGGCCAGGTTGATGGCAATAAAGGTCTTCCCTTCGCCGGGGACGGAGGAGGTGACGAGAATGACCTGCTTATCCTTGCCCTTGGTTATATATTGCAAATTGGTCCTAAGCAAGCGGAAAGATTCGGAAATGGAGGACTTGGGCGAATCGACCACCACCATTTTGGTCTCTTTGTTATTGTGAAAGATATGCCCTAACACGGGTAGCTTGGTGAGTTTCTCCACATCTTCCTTCTCTACAATCCGGTCGTTTAAATAGTCTCTCAGCAAAATGACGAGGATGGGGATGATTAATCCCACCAGAAAGGCGATCATCAGGTTCGTTCCCTTCTTTGGATAAACAGGCGCCAGATCTGCCTTTAGCGCCGGGTCCACAACCTCATTATCGGCCATATTCGATGCTTTTGAAATCTGGGCTTCGGATAGCTTTTGCAACAGGAAGGTGTAGATCTCGTCGTTCACTTTAAACTTCCGCTCCATGCCCATTAACAGTCGTTGGGTTAACGGCAGTTTACCGATACGGGCGGCCATTAACGCGATTCTGTGATCTACGTCTTTGACGGCAATATTCGAGGTGTTGACGATGTTGTTGATGACCGATAACAGGTTGTTTTTGGTGGTGGCGATTTTACTATCGATCGCCGAGACCTGTGGGTTTCTCAGTTTAGCGGTCATCAGGAGTTCCCCCCGGTCTGAATACAATTGGGCCAGCTCGGTGATCAATCCTACCACGATGGGATCTTCAATGCCCATGGAGGAGGGCATGGTTACACCGTCTATATTTTCGCGGCTCTTAATGATATAATCTTTCAGGTAGTGGTAATATTTACTCTTCAGATCGAGTTGCGCCTTCTGCGTGTCGTAGTCTTTCATGGCTTCGAAAGACTGTTGCGACTGAAAGTCCAGATCCATCACCTCATTCTTCTTCCGGTAGTCCTGCAGATTGACCTCGGCAATGCTTAAAGAATCCTTGATGCTGCTTAGCTGCTCACTGATAAAATCGATGGTCTTTATGGCCACCCTGTTTTTCTTCTCTAATCCCCGGTTGAGATAAACAGCGGTCAACATATTCAGGAAGTCGACCGACTTTTGAATGTTATTTCCCCGTAATGAAATCTCGACAATAGAGGCGTCTTTGTTGATGGGCTCGGTTTTAAGCCCCATGTATTGTTTGGTGAGAACATCCATATCATTGAAGACAAACGATAGGTCGCCCTCCTCCATGATATCTTTTTTGAAGTCGGGGTTGCGGACAACCACGAAGGAGAAATGGTCTCCTTTGACGCGCTCGCCAAAGTTAAATTCATGCGCATATTTAATGGCGACCTTGTTGTCGGCTTTCCGGTAGTTCCGGTAATCATACAGCGTGACGGCATCGTCTTCCGCCTTGATCTGATACCGGTTGTTATCGATGATTTTAATCTTAAAGGAGAGGTTGATCGGCTGGTTGACGGCCGTGTCCATGATGACGGTGATGGGGCTCTCTCTATAGAGCTCCTTGGTGATAAAACGTTTATTCTCGAAATAGGATACTTCGAAGTGAAGTTGCTTGATGGTTTGATTGGTCAGCGTATATGATTTCAAGATGCCGATTTCGTTTTCAAGGTTTTGATTCGACCCCATTAAATCGAGCCCCAGCATCTGTTGCGGATCCATCTTGGTTTTATCCTCCTTTATCAAAACACTTGTTTTGACCTCGTAAATCGGTTTCGTGTACTTGTTGAATAGGTAGGCTACACTGAGTGTGACGATCAATGAAATGACAAACCAATACCAATAGCGGTAAAATTTGAAGAATAGGGCCTTATAATCTATGGTTTCCTGTTGGTTGAAATCTTTAATGTTGTTATCCACGGTTTATTTTTTAATATAACTAAGAATCAGGATTGTTGTTGAGACGGTTGATAATATCAGGGCATAAGGGAAGGCTTCGAAGGCAAACTTCTTTTCTTTAAGCGGCTCCACATACACGATATCATTGGGACGTAAGAAGTAAAATTCGGATTCTATGATTTTTTTGCTTGAAAGATCGAGGCGATGCGACTGGGCGCCGGTCTCGGTTTGACGCACCAGTATAACATTTTTCCGGTTGCCGAAGCCGGTCAGATCGCCGGCCATGCCGATGGCATCAAAGATGGAGACCCGCTTCTGGTAAATCTTATACTGTCCGGGCCGGGTAAATTCGCCCAACAGAGTGACGTTAAAGTTAACTTGTTTTACGCTGACGGTTGCATTTTTATAATACTCGCCGGCGCTTGCTTGGATCTTGTTGCGGACTTGCTCGGTGGTCAGTCCGGCGACCTCTATTCTTCCCAGAAAGGGAAACTCTATTTTGCCGTCGGATTCTACCTCATAGCTATTCAGGTAGACGCTCTGGTCGGTAACGGTGGTAATGGTTTGCGATTGGCTTGTGAACAGAGAGAGCGATTTCGGGTCTAACGTGATAATCTGGATGTAGAGATAGTCGCCCGCCTTTACCAGGTTGGTCGGCGAATTATAGGCGTATTTCTGCATGGCGGTGGTGTCTGCTCCAAACTCCACCATATATTTCTGCTTCTTCAATGGAATACACGACGATAAAACGGCTGCCGACAGGATAAATAGTAACAGACTTTTAATGATTAAATTACGCGATTGATTCATGCTTACACTAAAATTAAAGATGACCTAAACTAAAAATGAGCAGATAGTATTGTTTGATTTTACGAAACTAACAAAAAAAATGACCGATTTGTTATTCGGTTTTAAAAATTTAGAATTTTTTTGAACGGATGGATGGAGATTATTTGTTGAACTATTTGTATGTTGTTGATTTTTAGATTGTAATATATGGAAAGGCCAAGGTGTTAAATAATTCTTAATTTTTAAATATGTAATGATATTACGACATCGGGCAATGGATTGGGGGGGGTAAAATGTTTTTTAGGTTGAACCACAATACCCAACAACAAAACTAACTTTTCCACTTATTATATCAAAGGAGTGATGCTATTTACAATGCAGGTCGTGAAAAACAACAAAACCAACTTTCCCATTTATCATGCCCTTTAAATGCTCCTTGGGTTAAACCACAATACTCAGTAACAGACCCAACTTTTTACTTATTATATCAAAGGGGTGATGCTATTTACAATGCCGGTCGTAAAAAACAACAAAACCAGCTTTCACATTTATCAAGCCCTTTAAATACTCCTTGGGTTGAATCTGATCACCTCTTTGATCTTTTCGTTTTTAGTATTATAAGTATCGGGATTCTATTTGCGTTGAATATTGTGGTCCTTCGATTTTGTCGTAGCCGGTCGGAAATATAGAATTGACATTATTATAATTAAGTCCACTCCGAAAATCTTTTTGTGTGGTATTTTCACTAAATAATATTACTGAATAACAATGGATTGCAAAATGATAATTTAGTGAAATGGACTTTTCGGAGTGGTCTCATAATTATAGCAATATTGAAATTGCTTTTTTGTACTTTTACAGTATGTTAAACGTTAAATTTTTATAATGTCATTTTTTTCCGGTTTGTTTGGTGGTAAGTCTCAACATATAAAAAATCAAATTCAGCTAAAAGATCTCGAGGTTGATTTGCATTCTCATTTTATCCCGGGCGTTGATGACGGGAGTAAATCGTTTGAAGAGTCGGTCGGACTTATCAGGCAGATAGCAGCCTTGGGCTATCGAAAGGTGATTACTACGCCCCATATTCAGTTTGAAAATTTCAAGAACTCACCGGCTAATATCTTGCCGGCTTTGGATAGTCTGCGACTGGCTGTGAAAGACGAAGGTATCCCTATGGAGATTGAGGTGGCGGCCGAATACCTGATGGATGATGGTTTTGCCGCACTGATCAAGGAGGATAAGCTTCTTACCTTCGGTCCTAAATACGTTCTGGTGGAGTTCTCTTATTTTAGTGTGCATCCTGCGTACAAGGAGCTTCTTTTCGACTTGCAGATCAACGGGTATAAGGTGATATTGGCGCATCCCGAGCGTTATAGCTTCTGGTTCCGCAATATGGGCAAGTTTGAGGAGTTGAAAGACCGTGGAATATTATTTCAAATGAATGTGGGCTCTATTACCGGGTATTATTCGCACGATGTGCAGAAGTTTGCCGAAAAGCTTATCGATGCGGGGATGATTGATTTCGTGGGGTCGGATATGCATAGTCAGCTATTGATGAATGAGTTGGTGAAGTCTCAACATTCCCGGCTACTGGAAAAGCTGATGGCAACGGGAAAGCTTCTCAACAAGACGTTGTGATAATCATACCCCCTTCGAGATTAATTTATTCTGAATGCGGAGGACGTTGCTATAATAATAGCAACTCTTTGGGGGGATTTGTTTTGTGTCGAATAATGAAGATATTTCTACAATTATAATGCCCTTTAGTTTTTCATTTGTTTTGAATCCGGCGGTGATGAAATGATTATTATACCAACATTATCTTAAAACAGAACCGGATACGATATGAGTTGATGATACTAGAGCGTTAATAAATCCTGTGTCTGCGCAACGGCTCCCATGTTGTTACGGGATTGACGAAGGGTGCTCAATATACTTTGAAATTCAGCGTCACTGTTGCACCCGTAGTGCAGGATCAGATCGAAACCGGTAGCGTCAAATATGAGGTTGTCGTTTTTTTGATCGGTTATATAAAATTTGAGCATCTCTTCGGTGAGCGATGGTAGCTTATACCTTTCGATGAGCTGCTCCTTGATCTTCGCGGTTTGCTCGTTATGCTGGTTAGCGTATGTGCATTCCCCTCCGATTAACCGGTCGTTCAGATAGAAGAATATCTTACGCATTCGCTGATCACCCTTTCCGAAGGAGTAGCTAGCTGCTACAAGCAACCATTTTTCATACCGCTGAACCGTAAATCCGAAGGGATTGCCGCGTTCTGCTATAAGCGCTTTAAACGATGTGCCGAAGTTAACTCCGTCGAAGATGATTCCGGTAGGGGTTTTGAAAGCGCTGTATTTGTTGTTGCTGTTCTCATCAAACCCCATCAGGTGTGATACGATGACTTCTTTAACGGCTTGAGAATAGGGACTTTTACCCAAACTCTTCCGATAGGCGATGACATAGGCAGCGGAATAGGGCCCTTTGATAAGCCGGATCAGCAAGGTGATTCCAATCGGTATACCCTTGATGAGTATTACCAGTATTACTGCAATTATTACTAAAATCTTAAAATAATAGAACATATTTTATCTTTATTAAAGTTTAATTAGAATCTGCTAGATATGTTAGTAGATTTATTGTCTATTTCCTATTGCTTTTCTCCTATTTCCTATTACTTATTTTCTATTTATCTTCTATGGTAAAAGTACAACAAAGCCAGGATAAAAGTCAAGTTATTTTTTTGTTAATGAATGCGTTTCGAGGAGATTTTTCAAATTTATTCTTGATTGTAGGGTACTACAGGGGACTTTTCAAGCGATTTCGTAGTCGCTAAATCACTTCTTGCACTAACTCCACTTTTTATCGAACATATCGTACATCTATCCGACCTTGATAGTTCGTGATAAGTGGTCTTATTTTGCCAGCGCGGTTCTGAAAAGTAAAAGTGCGAGGGAGGCACAAATAATCAGGCTAGGACTAATCTGTACGCTGTGAGGCTTCCCATCCTCAAAATTTAGGTCAGGAAAGTGTGATTGTCGGATGAACATCGGAATGATGGAAAGTAATAAGGTGCCCGGTAATAGAAGATCGGTAGTATTGACGGGCGACTTGACGAAATAGAGTATCAACGATCCGAAGAGAAAAGGATAGAGCAGTTGCACTCTCAGATACTCGCATTTCCGATCTTTCCGTAGTTCCGGAAAATAGCTGTTTACCGTAAATAGAAACATCCTGGTTATGATAATGCCGGTGTTTATTAAACTGACGGCGGCCAGTAAAACGACGATCAATTTGCCGGTATCCATTAAAAACATCCAATTCAAAGCATATCCTATTCCACTTCCTGTTATTACGCCGACAATCATAGCGCCGAAAAAGAAGTTGGATGCATGTAGCGCTCCCCATAAAAAGAATAACCGGAGAAGTCCGTCGTACTCGTGAATACGGTATGCGATCATCAGAAATACGATTCCACAAAAAAAGGTGATGATCGGTCCGGCCAGAAAGATGGTCTTAACGGAAGAAAAGTTCCATCCCGAATCGTCCGTGAAGAATAACAGATCATTAAACCGCAACAAGGTTCGGACATTGAAGAGACTGGCTGCAAAACAGGTGACACTCTGATGCAGTAGATAAACAAAGAGGTACGATAACAGAAAGAATCCGAGCGAATTTAACGAAATCGAAAATTTATCCTGAATGCTAATGGCGCTGTGACGCATGATCTAATTAATTTAAGAATGGTCTTTGTTACGTTCAACAAAATGTATATAACTGATTTGAAGGAAACGCAGTGCAATATATAAAGAAAAAGTTGTCGATACAAGAAAGAAAACGAAAATATGATTTACGTTTGCAAAAAATCATACAGACATTTTAAAGAAAATAGCGAGTAATGACAATCAGAGAAAATGTTTCTAATTTTACGCATAGATACAGATTATCCTGTACCTTTGCGTAAAATTAGAAACATGTATGCAACAGTATATCGAACAACTACATTTATTAAAGCTTTTTGAATTAAAGGATGTCAATTCCTTGTGTTCTGAAGCATTTACCCTATAGCATACAATGGAACGTTTGTCATCCACGATTCTTCTTTATAATCGGACAATGATGTCCGGATGGCTTTTGAAGGTTTGTACTTTTCACAAAACAGCCTGAAACTTTTGGCTTTAAGGTTTTCACCTGATTTTACCTCAATAGGGATAACCTCCCCTTCTTCCTGAATGACAAAATCGACTTCCGACGTATTCCGGTCATTTGTCCAATACCCAATATAGCGTTCGCTGTCCAGTCGCAGTTGCTGCATCACATACTGTTCGGTGAGTGCTCCTTTAAACTCTGTAAAGATTTCATCGCCCTCAATGATCGTCCGTACGTTAAGCCCTGCCATAGCACCAAGCAAGCCGACATCGTGCAGAAATAATTTAAATACGGAAATGTCTTGGTAAGCGGAAAGCGGAATACCCGGTTTCGACACCCGGTGACTCTTGAGCAGTAAGCCGCAATCTGTCAGCCACTGGATTGCCAACTCAAAGTCTTTAGCACGTGCCCCTTCCCTAATCACCCCATATACGAGTTTTTTATTCTCTTTGCCCAGTTGGGAGGGAATGCTTTGCCAAACCATCCGGATTCTGGGAATTGTCTCATTGGGTGCGTGTTTAGAAAAGTCACCCTCGTAGGAATTCAGTATTCTGTTTTGGATACGGCGTACCAATTGCCAATCACGTGTTTGGGCAAAAGCATCCACCACTTCGGGCATTCCTCCCACATAAAAGTAATAGCGGAGATATTTTTTAAGTTTTTCAGTGAAGATAGAAATCACACTCCAATTCTTAGCCTTTAAAGCATCAACCAGTGCCTTTTCATTCTGTGACAACAGAAATTCCGAAAATGAAAGGGGGCGTAAGTCCAGAAAATCAACCTTCCCGACAGGGAATGAAACCTGACTATGCAATCCCATCCCAAGCAGGGAGCCGGCGGCAATAACATGGAATTGCGGCGCTTTCTCGCAGAAATATTTAAGGGAGGTAACCCCGCGTTCTGCTGACTGGATTTCGTCTAAAACGATCAGTGTATCTTCTGCCGTTATTGTCGTTTGAGCATGTATCTGGAGTATGGTTATTATCCGTTCAATGTCAAAATCGCTGGTGAAAATATTTTGTAGTGAAGGGGTCTCTTCAAAATTTACATAAATGAATTTGGCATACGAAGTACGGCCAAACTCCTGTAAGAGCCATGTCTTTCCTACCTGACGCGCCCCCCTTACGATCAGTGGTTTACGGAATTTGTCTTCTTTCCACTTATTTAAACTGACAATTGATTCCCGGTACATATGCTTTTATATGGTTAAAATTGATGCAAAAATACACTTTTATCACGATAAAAATGTAAATCAATAACACTTTTATCAGGATAAAACTATAATAACTTTCCTGATTTATCTTTCAACGGTTCCGGTCACAAGTATCCACTTCACTGCCAAAAGCTGCCTGATCGGTATAACCTTCCAACCGTACTCTTTCTTGCCTAGGTACAAAATGCATCAAAGAGGAAAAGATTATCTGAATAGTCACGGGATAAAATAAATATTAGAGAATTTATTTTCGCAGCCACGATGTTTGCCATGGTGAAATTTTGATGATTTTATTGTTTTGCAATAAAAAACGTAAATTATTTCCTTACAAAAAGGAAATAATTGCATATATTTGTCCTTATGAAAAGGAAAGATGTGATACGGTCACTCATTGCGACTAAGCAAAATGAAATCCCGTTTGACGTTATCAAGCGCGATTTAGCGTTACCGTTGGATAGTGAACAAATTATCGTACTAATTGCACTATGACGCATGGTTTAATTTATGTGAGTATTGTCTTTGTTACGTTTTTTATCACCTCTTCTTTTTTATTCCGGTTAATGAGTGACAAATTATTTTTTAGCTAGGGCCTTATTACTTGCCAATAGCCTCCTGTCTTTTTGCTGCCACGATGTTCAATATATTTATTTTTTAGTAAAAATCGTAAGTGTTTGTTTAATGTATCAAGTGGTATATTCAGTTGCACAATAATTTCTTTTGCTTGTATTCCGGCGTGTTGTATAATAAAGTCATATACCTTTTGCTGCCCCTCATTTAATGTGCCATTTAATGTGCCATTTAATGTGCCAATTTAATGTGCCATTTACATTTGGATCTGGAAACAAGTTCCTTAATGAAATTTGTTCCCGGAAGGGGGGCGTCTTCTTCAAATGTCACTAAATTATTGCCGGTATAGGTATTGAACTTTTCAAAATTACAACAATTCAACGAATCACATTACATGTTTTCCATCGACAGACCTTCATACTCTATGGTATAATCTTTGAATTGCTTGGTGAGTGATTCGGCTTTGTATTTTAGTTCCGCGATATTTATATTTTCAGCTTTGCGCTTTACTTTTACGATCACGAGTCGTTTTTCATTTTCATTCACAGCGATAATGTCTATCTCATTTTGGTTGCCTTTTTCCCAATAGGTGCCGATGGCTGAATATTTTCTCTCGTCCAACATCTTTTCTGTGAAATATTTCTCCAAAACGCGTCCGCTGTATGTTTTATAATCTCTGCGTACTATTTCTTTTACATACTCTAAATTTCCGATTTCAACAGCACTGCGGTATTTATAGATAAACCGGAACCAGAAATTTAAAAAATTATCATTGATTTTGTATTTCACAGAGCGACTGTTAGGTTTTGAAAAAATGGGCCTTACTTTGCTGATGAGTCCGAAATCTGCTTCAAGTCTATCCAAAAATCCCCCGATCTGTATCTCTAATATGGATTCCATTTCTGCTCGTGAAGTCTTGGATGATGCTATTAATGAAAGGATGGAGAAGTAATTTCCATAATCTTTTCCAAACTCATCAATCAACACATTTTTTCCTTCGTCCAGAAAAAGAGAGTTGTCTGAAAATATTTCATCCAGAATTAAATCGAGTGTAAATGCGTCTGCCTCCACGAGCAGCTCTACATACTTTGCCACCCCTCCCGTAATCATATAGAAAGCCAACAGGTCCTCGGAAGTATAGGTTGGATAATGGTCGGAAAGTATTTTCTTAATTGTATTGATGTTAAATGCTTTGACGTGTATCCGTTGGGTTGCCCTTCCGAAAAGCGGTTCTTTTGATTGCTCGAAAATCTTTTTCATCAGCGAATATATCGATCCGCAAAGTATAAGATTTATTTTACTCTTTTCCTTCTTGCTATCCCAAATCTGCTGCATTTCGCTATACACGGAGGGATTGATAGAAAAAAACTCTTGAAATTCGTCAATGATCAGCGTGAAATGAACCGTTTTGGAAAACTCCATGAGATAACCGAATAACGCTTTAAACGTTTTGATCGTTCCGAATATCTCAACATTAAGTTTTAGTTTTACCTCTTCTAAAAATTCTTCACAAAGCAGCCCCTCATTTTTCTTGGTGACAAAAAAATAGATATGCGAGTCAAGCTCAGTGGCTTTGACCAAAAGACTTGTCTTCCCGATTCTTCTACGTCCTACCACAAATGTCATTTGCGCGACTTGGTTAGATCTGTTCTCTATTTTCTTTAAAAGCGCCAGCTCTTTTTCTCTATTGTAGAATTTCATACGAAGTTGCTTTATGATAATATCAATGATTATCAGAAGGATTTGCCCTTTTTTAATTATCGCAACCCGTATTACTGTAATGTGGGTTGCGATAACTCAAAGATAGTATAAAATTCTCCACATCTGATCAATATTTTCAGATCATTCGAACCTGTCAGTCATTGACTTCCATATCGTTTTACGGGGCTCAACCGGTATGATTGCCGGATTACAATTGGATTAACAGATATTTGTAAGCTGGAATTACCGTTATTTCAAAGCCATCGGTTTCAATGAAATCAGTGTCGGCAAAGGTCACAATAGTGGCCTTGTGCTGATTAAAGAATCGCATGGCTTCAAGTAATCCGTTCAACTCCCTTTTTAGATTATCGGGAGTAAGTTCATAACTTACTTGTACTAATTCGACTACGGTGCTGTGTTTCATGACCACAAAATCGCACTCTCCTTTTTCAGCGAAATAATAAAGTTCGGTGTATTTGCGTCGTAAATGTAAGAATATAAGGTTCTCTAACTTTCGGCCTACATCTCCGGTCATCGTGTTTGAAACAACATCTATCAATCCCGGATCAATTGTATATACTTTTCGTGGGTTTATCAATTGTGCCTTTGTGGAGTGGCTATACATAGGCAAAAAGGATACTAAATACGAAAGTTCCAGATGTGAGAACCATGCCAGAATAGTACTTGTTGCGCCAATAGAAAGCGGTTGTTTCAGCTTAGTTGCCGTTATACGATTGCCGATATTTGAAACAAGGTATGACGCTAATCGTTGAAGACTTTTGATATCCTTTATTCCATAACGTGTAACGATATCGCGAACGAGCACATCATCAAAAAGCGTCGCCAGCTGCTCTTCGTCACCGGTTTTCACAAACTCGGGGAACCCCCCGGTGATCATATAGGTACTTAAACTTTCTTCGGATGAAGTTAACCCTTTGAAGGAAAGAAATTCACTGTAAGAGAACGGAAAAAGTTCCTGCGTTATATGGCGTCCGGTAAGTTTAGTCCCTAATTCCTTGCTTAGTAATGAGGCATTGGATCCTGTGATGATCACATGAAACTCTTCGTCTAGCTTTTGGCGTATGTATATTTCCCAACCTTCTACCAGTTGTAATTCATCGAAAAACAAGGTGGTTGCTCCGTTTTGTTTTATTACATTGTCTAAACGTCCGAAATCGGAAAGTGAAAATCCATACAGTTGCGGAGATTCAAAATTAAGATAAAACACCGTTTTAGCGTTCATACTTTTCATCATCTGCATCAAAAGTGTACTCTTTCCACAACGCCTTACGCCGGAAATAATTAACGCATGCGAAGATAAGCTTTGCGTGGCAGGAATAAGCTCGCGTTTCAGTCCGCTATCACGTAACATTAAACGATTCTTTTGTTGTTCCACTACACGGGTGATCACACTTTCAAGTATCATGACGGTTAGATTTGTTTGATGTAAAAATACAAAATTGTTTGATGCTATCGAACAGATTTGTGATTTCGGCGCTTTCGTGGTGGTTGTGTCTGCTGAATTGTACTCTATTTGTTACCACCCTGAATATTCTTTTTTCTGATTTTCACTCTTTGCTACCCTATATTTGTTTTATCAAAGTATAATTTAGTGCCTTAATACATGGGAAACGGATATTATTAGATATCCATAGTTGTTAACATGTAAAGAAGTGTTATATATGGTGTGAGTTATGAGATGAATTGCCGGGTGAACCTTGTTTAATAAGTATAGCTTTATGCGTGAATTTGTAATTAAAAATAGAAATAAGGTAAATAATATTATTTTAAATCATTTAGATGATGCAGTAGTGTTACTTTCGGTTGATGGTGAAGTATTGTATGTTAATAAACATGTAGGCGAGTTGTTGAATATGTTTTTTAATTCGAAGGTCATCGGTTCTCATTTTACTACTTTTCTGCATCAGGATTCTATCGATACGGCGTTGGCCGATTTAACCGATTTGGTGAGGGGCAAACAGCTAAAGGCTGTGGTATATCGTTTCAATTCAACGGAAGGTGTGGATCTTTGGGTTAAGGTTGTCCCTCAGCTGATTCCGATAATGGGGGATTCGTTGATTTTGCTTACCCTCTATGACGTCTCATCAAGAAAAGAAATGCGGATATCTTTTCAGGAAGAGATTCAATGTCGTTTCGACCACTATCATACCGGATGGTTGATGGCGGATAATTTATCCGATCTATTATGGGCTAAAGATACCGAAAGCTGCTTCCTTTTTGTGAATAAAGCGTTTTGCGATCAGGTGTTGATTGCCATGGATGTACAGGAACCCATTGGAAAAACCGAACAATTCTTTGCCGATCGGCAAAGATCTTTATTTCCCGACAATTCATGTTGGTATACCTTCGATCAAAGCCTTATAACCGATCAGGAGGTGATGACCTCCGGTCAGAGTCTGCGTTTTGTAGTGGAAGCATATGTGCTCGGTCAGGCGATTCGCCTTGAGATATGTAAAGTGCCGTTCTTTGATGAGAAAGGAACGGTTATAGGAACCTTAGGTTGCGCGCACGATATCACTTCGCTGCATCTTTTTGACAAGAAGCTGGATGAGCTTAAACTGGATAAAGACAATTTGATGGTTGAGCTGCTATTGGCAAAGGAAAAGGCGGCGGAGTCGGGAAATCTGAAAACGGCACTACTTAATAATATGAGCCACGAATTCAGAACCCCTCTAAACAGTATTCTCGGCTTTTCTTCGCTGTTATCCGAAGCCATTGATGACACAGAATTGAAGAAAATGGCGCTGGTTATCTTTGAATCGGGGACTCGCTTATTGCATACATTGGATGCGATATTAGACATGTCGCTTTTAGAGTCGGGCTTGATGCGAACAGATGACGTGTTGATCGATTTTCATGAAACAACACTTTCTCTTTTAGGTGATTATACTGAGACGGCCAATAAAAAGGGTGTTGAGATCTCGTTTGAATGTACTCAGAAATTTAAAGGGTATATCGATTTGCGTTTATATTCACTGATTGTGAACAATTTGGTTGATAATGCCTTAAGGTTTACCTACACGGGATCGGTTATTGTTTACCTAACCTTGGCGATGATTAATCATCAGAATGTTCTTATTCTAAAAGTGTCGGATACGGGAGTGGGGGTTTCTCCTAATTTTCAGAAAGCTATTTTCAAGGAGTTCTTTAAAGTGGAATCGGGAAATATTCAAAGTCTTGAGGGCGTTGGACTTGGTTTGGCACTCGTTCGTAAGTCGTTGACTTTATTAAACGGAGATATTACGCTGGAAAGTTCGCCCGGTGTCGGCTCGGTATTTACCGTTTATATCCCGTTAAGCAAGATCTTTTTGTAATTCATTGTTATTCAGTAATGTTATTTAGTGATGATGCCCTACAAAAAGGTTTTCGGGGTGGACTTATCATTCATTATGGTTCAGTCTGCCTCAAACTGTGACGATTTATTTATAGAGAAAATGATGGTTTAATTACAGACTTCTTGACTTCCAATTGAAAATCAATTAATTAGGCGATTTGTGTTGCAGATCTGATTGTCGTAAATATCGAATATTTAACGCATGTATCCACATATATAAATGATTTACAGTGTTTATTCTTATTATTTGCTGTGTAATAGTAATTATTCCGACAAATGAAAGTACGAGAGGTTAGAAAGTCTAAATTACCGATATAGCAGTAATTTGTTTGTATTGCAATACAATATCTAGGAAAATGATGAAATATTACCCGTAAGGCAGTAAATATTGTTTGTTTTCTTGTCCTTTCGACTTAAATATTGTATTTTTACCGTTATAACAATAAAAAACATGCTAGAACCTCAAGTGTTGGCAAGTGTGATAAGAAAATATCGCAAAGCGGCAGGACTTAGTCAGCTTCGGTTAGCTGAAATGGCTGGCGTTGGTAAAACTACTGTTTTCGACATAGAGAAAGGAAAAGAAACGGTTCAAATCGATACGTTACGCAAAATCTTGTCGGTACTAAATATAAAAGTTCATTTAACCGGTCCGATCATTGATCAAATTGTAAATGATGAGAAAAGCTGATGTTTTTGTTGATGCCGTAAAGGTTGGAATACTTGTGGAGTTGGTATTCGGCAAAAAATACCGGTTCGAATACAGCGAAGGTTATTCGGGGACTCCTGTTTCTCTTACCATGCCTGTTCGTCAGAAAATTTATGAATTTGATAGCTTCCCGCCTTTCTTTGATGGATTACTCCCTGAAGGCTACCAACTGGAGGGACTATTGAAAATAGGGAAGATAGACCGCAATGATCTCTTCACCCAACTTGTGACTGTGGGTGATGATTTGGTAGGTAATGTAACAGTAAAGGAGTGTCTGAAATGAATCGCTGCCCCATTGCCTATGATGTTTGTGACGAACGCTGTGGCTTGACCGATAAGATAATAGATAAGACAGTGAATACAATCAAAATGATGCTGCCTTCGTGGTTCAATACCATTGATATTAGTTTTCTCTCTTTTGAAATGAAAGAAAAATATAAATTTCTTTTAGAAAAACGCATCAAAGTTTTGGATTTGGCTTAATCATATTAACGCATCGTTTACTTCCACTTTTAGAGGGTATAAGGGTATATAGCAATGAAGCCTCGTTCATATTAAATGAACTTGGCGATAGATGACGTGTTTTGACGCTATTTGACGCAAGTGGAATCATTGATCTGCCCATCCGGGGGGTGTAATTTTGTTTTGTTGATCAAGGAAGAAGACAATAGGCAATTGGCAACAGGCAATAGGGAGAAGGCCAATTCCGAAAGCGGATAGCTAAAGTCGAATGTCTGATTTCAAATCAACATAAATAACAAATTAAAAAACAAAAACAATGGCTATTCAAACTGGTGCTATCAAGTACCGCGGAAGCTTTAAAAGCATCCGGAACTATATGAATCTCCACGATCCCAAAACTTACGCGGGTGAAAAGGGTGGAGCTAATCGCGACCTGATCATGAATAATCCCGCCTTTGCCCGTACCCGAGAAAATATGAAAGAATTCGCAGGCTGTGGCTTGGTCGTCAAATCAATCCGCCGGGGATTGAATAATCTGCTCCCCGATCAGGTGGACCGTCGTTTCTCAGGCCGTCTGATAAGCCTGGTGAAGGTGATTAATCGTAACGATATCGAGGGTGAACGTGGAAAACGTTCAATCGTTATCTCGGCGTCACGTCCGCTCCTGATGACTTTGCAGTTTAATAGGCTGCAAGGACTTGCCGACAAATGGAGTAAGGCTTTTGTCGTTTCGCACGCCGCTTTGAGAACGGATGCGACCCTGAAGGTGACCGGCTTTAATCTTAAACCGACCGACATTCAGGAAGGGGCTACTTTCTACAGGTTGCTCAACCACCTGAGTGTGATATCCGACTACAACTATTCAGAAAAGACCCGTCGGTATGAACCGGTCGATGCGCTTGATGGCGCAAATACTTTCCTGTATTCCGAGTATACGCCTGTCGAAACTGCTTTGACCGTTGAGCTGAAGGCTACATTTCCTGAAGGTACGTTGATTGGTGACGAATGCTCCGTCATTCAATGTGTCGGAATAGAGTTTTATCTGCCCAATGGAACGAATAAATACAAACCGGCCGTCGGCAATTCGCTGGTGATAAAGGATGTGTTTTAATTTCGCGATGTCATGAAAAACAACCAGAATGAGGCTCCCCGGTCTTCCTCTCCCACGTTGATACAACGGTTGACGGCTCCCACCCCCAGATTCTTCAGGTCGGTGCGGACAGTGGGATTGGTGATCAGTGCTATCGGAGCAGGCATTCTTGCTTCTCCGGTGATGCTCCCGGCAGTGGTTGTCTCGATTGGCGGTTATCTTGCCCTGGCGGGCGGGATCATCACCACCGTGGCGCAGACTGCGGTTGAAAAGGAGTAATCCTTTCATTTTCATAAATAAAAAGAGGTCGGGATAGTGATTTCCCGGCCTCTTTTTCGTATATTTGGAATTATTGTATAATAAATATTAAAATATAAAAATATATGAAAGTCGTTATCATTGGAAATTACCTTCCCCGTCAGTGTGGAATCGCTACTTTTACGCACAACTTTGTGCTGGCGCTCCAAAGCGCTTCTGCACGTCTTGAGCAGAAGACAGAGATTGCAATGGTGGCCATGAACGACCCAGGGCGACAATATGATTATCCCGATACGGTGATTTCCTCTATCCGTCAGGATGAACCCGGGGATTATACGGTGGCGGCAAAATTAGTGAATAGTTGCGGCGCTGATATCTGTGTGTTACAACATGAATATGGAATCTTCGGCGGTGAGAGCGGAGTGCTGATTCTTGGACTGGTACATCAACTGGAGATTCCGTTGGTGGTGATTATGCATACGGTGTTGCAATATCCTTCCTTCCATGAAAAGGAAATTCTGAAAGATCTGGGAAAACAGGCTAATATGGTGGTGGTGATGAACAGTCTGGCTATCCGTTACCTGACTTCCGTCTTTGATATCCCCGTTGAGAAGATTACCACCATCCATCATGGAGTGCCCGACTTTAGTTCGATTCCACTGGTCTCACGAATGAGGCGATTGGATAAAAACAGGCCTGTATCGCTTTGTACCTTTGGCCTGATCGGTCGCAGCAAAGGAATCGAAACGGTCATCAACGCTCTACCCGGCGTGGTGGCGCGTCATCCGAACATCCGCTACGTGGTGATGGGAAAAACACATCCCAATATCGTGCGTGCCTGCGGTGAAGAGTATCGCAACTTTCTGAAGGAACTGGTGATTCAAAACGGACTGGAGAAGGTCGTCTCGTTCAGAGATGAGTTTTTGGAGGAAGAACAGCTTCGCGATATGCTGACGGATGTGGATATCTACATCACGCCCTATCTGAATGAAGCACAGATTACAAGCGGAACGCTCTCGTACGCGGTGGGCGCGGGGACTTGCGTGGTATCGACTCCTTACTGGCATGCCGATGAGTTACTGGCTGAAGGCCGGGGCCGTTTCTTTGGATTCGGCAATGCTGTTGAATTGACCACAGTGCTGAACGACTTGCTGGATCATCCTGAAAAGATAACCGAGATCAGGGAGAAAGCTTATGCTTTTGGTAAGAGTATGTACTGGCAGGAGATAGGTCAGGATTATCTGGCGCTCTTTAAAAAGGTGCTGCGCTCGAAGAAAGTGACGACAACGGATGATTACGATCTCTCCTTCTTGCCGAATTATACGCTTGACTATTTTAAGAAACTGACCGACCAAACGGGAATTATTGAACATTCAGTATATAATATTGCCGATCTGAAGGAGGGTTACTGTCTGGACGACAATGCCCGGGCGCTACTGCTGATGCTGATGGATTACACACTGAACGGTAACGATGAGTCGCTCAGGTTCGCCAGTATTTATCTGCGATTTATCCGACTGATGCAGAAGGAGGATGGAAGTTTTCATAATGAGTTGAGTTATGCGCGGGAGTTCACCGATAAAGTAATGTCGGAGGATGCTTTTGGCCGGACGATGTGGGCGCTGGGCTATCTGATACAACATCCTATCTCCGACAGCACTTTCCAGTTTGCAAAGGATGCTTATTTCAGGGCGATGCCTCACTTTGAACGGTTGCAATCGAACCGGGGAATTGCCAACACTATCCTCGGGCTCTGTTGTGCTCAAAAACGGTATCCTGATCACGGTCCTTTGATGCAGATGCTGATTGTCCTTACCGAAAAGATCAAACATCGTTTTATGGAAGAGAGCGATGGTGATTGGCAGTGGTTTGAGAAGGTACTCTCGTATGATAATGCCCTCCTGCCTTTGGCACTGTGGCATTCGTACGAAATCACCAAAAACAAGGAGACCTTGCGTATTGCCGATGAGTCTACACACTTTCTGGAACGACATGGTTTTGAGAATGGACGGCTTTCGCTGATTGGAAATAACCCGTGGTTTTACAAGGGAGGAGAGAAGCATCCTTATGGTCAACAACCTACTAATGCCATGGCGATGGTGATGATGTTCGCACAAGCTTATAAGGTGACGCAGGATGAACGCTATTTTGTCAGGATGCAGACTTCCTTTACCTGGTTTATGGGTAATAACGATCTCTTTATCCCGCTCTTTGATGAGGAAACCGGGGCTTGTAATGATGGCCTGGAAAAGTTCGGTGTCAACAGAAATCAAGGCGCCGAAAGCAATATCTCATACAACATGGCTTGCCTTACGGTGCTGGAGACGTATAGGAATAGGGTTTAGCCCTATTGCCTAACTTCCCCCTTCAAATAATTTCTTCAATCGTAGCAACATTAACTCTCCGTCGATGGGTTTCTTGAAATAATCGACAGCTCCCATCTTCATCCCTTGCAGTTCGGACTCACGATCGGTATGGCTGGTGAGAAATGCCACAGGAATTTCATACATGCGCTCGTTTAAAAACTCCAGTAACTGGAATCCGGTGAGATTGGGCATCTCTATATCGGAAAGGATGAGGTCGAAGGAGTGCTTGCTGATCTCCATGAGTGCGTCTAGCCCGTCGGTGGCTACCAATACCTGATATCCGGCAGAATGCAGAATATGGGTGACCATCTTTTGGATTATGACCTCATCATCAACTAACAGAATATTGGGAATATGTTTTTTTTTCTTCGCGTTCTTTTGAAATGCCCCATTTTCCGGTAGTAACTTCTCTATGATCTCTTTGACGGAAACGCTGGCAAACCCGGAACAATAGTCCGACATGGCATAGGGAATGATGATTTCATCGTTGTGCATGATGGAGCCGCAGGAGTATACTACATTCGGGACGTAGCCTTCGCGTTCATGTTCGTTGGGTATGAGCAGCGGCTCAGTAAGCCTACCGATAACCTTGGTGGGATTGTCGAGATCGAGCAAGATGGCGCCCATGACATAGCGTCGCATGGTACCCACGCCGTGTGTAATGACCAGCCAGCCGTATTCCGTTTCTATGGGCGAACCCGAGTTACCGAGCTGGATAAACTCCCATGGAAAATGGGGCTCTTGTAATAGGATGGCTTCGTCTTCCCAGTAGTTGACGTCATTCGAAAACATGATATAGCTGTTCTCTCCATCATAGCGTGAGAGCATGACGTATTTACCATTGATCTTACGGGGAAAGAGCGCCATTCCCTTGTTTTGGGCCGACTGTCCGTTGATAGGCATGATCTTGAAGTGATAGAAGTCACTGGTGGAGATCAGCTTCGGAAGGACGCGATATCCGTCGTAGGCGGTATAGGTGCCGTAATATTTGACGGACCCGTCATCATCGGTGAATTTGACAAACCGGGCGTCTTCGATGCCGTTGCTCTCGGAATAGGAGATAGGAAAGATGACACGGTCTGAGATGGCGGTATCCATGGAAAAGGTGATTTCATAGTGCGAGCTGGCAAGCCAACTGATAGCCTGAAAGACTTTATCCTTAGTAAAGGTGAGGTCGACCTCTTTGCGGGTTGCCGAGAGGGCAGCCTGAAGTTGTCCATAGACAAACGTATCGTCAAGTTTATTCATCACCTTATCGATCACCTCTTGTTTATGAACATCCATCTCTATAAGTTTCTTGACGAAGCTCTCTTTGTGATAGACATGCCGCTGGATGGTTTCGGCTTCATCCACCAGTCGTCCCGGTGTCTTGAATTCAAGATGATTATTTTTATCAATGATGCCTCCCCGGAAGACGATGGACGAGATATGTCCCTCTCCGGTAGCACGGAAGCTGACGATGATACGTTTTTGTCCATCCTCAAGGTTGGCCTGATCGGGGTCTTCGATGATGGAGGGATTGAAAAAGGCAGCCGATTCGATGCTGTATTCGTAGGTGAAGTACGATCCGATAAGGAAGCGCCGCTCTTTGGTAAGCGTTTCCGGATCTATACCGGCCTCCTGCACAAAATGTTCCACCTCATTAAAGTGACGTTCAAAGATACGCGAGATGTTGCGGTGTCGTTCTGAAAAGTCGCGTAACGTTTGGTTGAGCGTCTTCTGCGTATCGTCTTCTGATAAAGCAAGTACACGGGCAATGATTTTCTTTGCACGTTGGGGACCACCGGGCATATAAAAACGGGCGATTACTCTCTTCGGATCGGGCTTAAACTGTATAGTTCTGCGGTTAACGGTAATAGCCATGATAATTCAATTTGAAGCTGCAAGTATACGGATAACTTTGATACCTGGATGATAAATTTTATATTGACAAAACAACGCCGGTGGAAATTGTTCATTACAATCTCCACCGGCGCGTAGTATTTAATGAATATATTGTTATTTCAACGAAGCAATTTGTGCTTCAAGTACTGCTATGCGGGCTTCGGCATCGGCTTGTTTTTTGTATTCGACGCCCACTACGTTGGCCGGAGCGCTGTTTACAAAACGTTCGTTGCTGAGTTTCTTCAATACGGATGCAAGAAATCCACGGGTATAGGTGAGCTCGTTGTTGAGCTTTGTCAGCTCGGCTTCTACATCAACTAAACCTTGAAGCGGCACATAGAACTCGGTTGACTTCACAACAAACGACCCGGCTCCTTCCACTTTATCGGCCGTATATTCAATCCGGTCGATATTGAGCAACTTGGCGATGATACAGTCGAACAGCCTGTCGGCTACCTCTTCGTTGTTTTTCTTTACAAAGAGCGAGATGCTCTCTTTAAGCGGGATGTTCTTATCTTTACGGATGGCGCGAAGAGCGATGATGACCTGTGTTGCATAGTCGAAACGCTCCAATAACGATTCATCATAAGTTCCGGATACCGGCATCTTTGTATTCATGATGCTGAGTCCTTCCTTATCGTCGGTCAGCAGGTGCCAGATCTCTTCGGTGATAAAGGGCATGAAGGGATGCATAATCCTCATCAGTTGATCGAAGTACCCGATAGTAGCCGCATAGGTGACGGCATCGATGGGTTGCTGATAGCCCGGTTTGATCATCTCGAGATACCATGAGCAGAAGTCGTCCCATACCAGCTTGTAGGCGCGCATGAGGGCGTCGGAGAGACGGTATTTGTTAAAATGATCTTCTATTTCGGCAAGGGCCTGGTTGAGTTTAGCCTCGAACCATTTTACAGAAACCTTGGAGGCTTCAGGTTGTTCAATGGTCTTGTCTATATTCCATCCCTTAACGAGCCGGAGTGCATTCCATATCTTGTTACTGAAGTTACGACCCTGTTCACAGAGGCTTTCATCAAACGGAAGGTCGTTGCCGGCAGGGGAGGTGAGCAGCATACCCACGCGTACACCGTCGGCGCCAAACTTTTTCATGAGTTCGATCGGATCGGGTGAATTGCCCAGCGACTTGCTCATCTTACGTCCGAGCTTATCGCGAACGATGCCGGTGAGGTAGACATTGGTGAAAGGAACCTCTTTACGATAATTCAGTCCTGCGATGATCATACGGGCTACCCAGAAGAAGAGAATCTCTGGAGCAGTGATGAGATCGTTGGTCGGATAATAGTATTTGATGTCCTTGTTCTCAGGATGCCTGATGCCGTCGAAAACACCGATAGGCCATAGCCAGCTGGAGAACCATGTATCGAGTACATCTTCGTCCTGCGTGAGCTGATCTGCCGTATAGTCGGCGTTGTATTTTTCTTTTGCAATCCGGATAGCCTCTTCGGTAGAGTGAGCCGCGATTTGGTGATAGTCGGGGGTGTAATACACCGGAATACGTTGTCCCCACCAGAGTTGACGCGAGATGCACCAGTCTTTCACATTCTCCATCCAGTGACGGTAGGTGTTGACAAACTTTTCGGGATGGAACTGAATGGTGCCGTTTTCGACTACCTCGAGGGCGGGTTTGGACAGCTCTTCCATCTTCAGAAACCATTGCATGGAGAGTTTGGGCTCGATCACTACGTCGGTACGTTCGGAGTAGCCCACCTTGTTGGTATAGTCCTCTTCCTTTACCATGTATCCCTTGGCGGTGAGTTCTTTGGCAATCTCCCTGCGCACTTCAAACCGGTCCCGGTTCACATAAAGCCGGGCCTTTTCGTTGAGGGTCCCGTTGTCATTGAAGATATCGATGGTTTGCAGGTGGTGCTTGATACCCAGGTTATAGTCGTTGATATCGTGGGCCGGAGTGATTTTGAGACAGCCGGTACCGAATTCGCGATCTACGTATTCATCGACAATCACGGGGATTGAACGGTTGAGTAACGGCACCAGTACGCGTTTGCCGTAGAGGTGTTTGAACCGCTCGTCTTCGGGATGTACGCATACGGCGGTATCACCGAGTATCGTCTCGGGACGGGTAGTGGCGATAGTCACCCATTCGTCGGTGGTGCCTTCTACCTGATAGCGGATATAATATAGTTTGGATTGAACCTCTTTGTGGATCACCTCTTCGTCGCTGAGCGCGGTGAGTGCTTTGGGATCCCAGTTGACCATACGGACTCCGCGATAGATGAGTCCTTTGTTGTATAGGTCTATAAAGGTATCAATGACAGATTCGTAATAGGCCGGATCCATGGTGAAACGGGTACGGTCCCAGTCGCATGAGGCGCCGAGCTTCTTGAGCTGCTCCAGGATGATGCCTCCGTGTTTGTGGGTCCAATCCCATGCATGAACCATGAATTCTTCACGGGTGAGGTCGGTTTTGTTGATGCCCTGCTCGCGCAGCTTGCCCACCACCTTTGCTTCGGTGGCGATAGAGGCGTGGTCGGTACCGGGAACCCAGCAGGCATTTTTGCCTTGCATACGGGCGCGACGGACCAATACATCCTGTATGGTGTTGTTGAGCATGTGTCCCATGTGAAGAACCCCTGTGACGTTGGGAGGGGGGATGACCACTACATAGGGCTCGCGGTTATCGGGTTCGGAATGAAAATACTTTTGCTGAAGCCATTCAGCATACCATTTGTCTTCGATCTGCGTCGGATCATACTTAGGCGCAATGTCCATTGTTGTGCTTTTTCAAATTAGCTATAAATTCCAGAAGCTGCAAAATTAGAGAATTTACGCTTCTCTTTGGCATCAAAGGTGGTATTGATTTTTTACAGAACTTTGTAAACGGATTTTTGATGGGTTGATGATCGCATTTGCTTCAATTATTTCATCGCTACAATCATGCCACCGCCCCTTCGGGGTTAAGCTAAGACGAATGCCGGAAGGATGATATGATTATTGCAATAAAATCATATTTTAATCCGCCCCGAAAAGTCAATTCTACTAAATTATTATTGTGTAATCAGTTGTTATTCAGTAATATTTTTTAGTAAAGATGTTACACGAAAGGGCTCTCGGAGTGGACTCATATTTTAATCCGGCGCCCCCGAAGGAGTGACATAACGTTAATTACATTGGAATGAATATTGATTCATTTCATCAATTAAAAAAATAATCTATATAAATAATATTATGGAAAACAGACGGATAACAATCATTGGTGGCGGCAACTTAGGCTCGGCCATTGCAGAGGGATTGATCAGAACAGAACAGGTGAAGAACGAAAACATCACCGTCACCCGCCGGAAGGTATATCTGCTGGATGCGCTGAAGGAAAAAGGGGTGAAGGTCACTACCGACAACGTGGCTGCCGCAAAAGATGCGGACATCGTGTTCTTAGTGGTAAAACCCTTTCAGGTGATGGATATTCTGAACGAGATAAAGCCGGTACTGACCAGTCGCATGATCGTTGTGTCGATGGTGACCGGCACCAGTCTTTCTGATCTGCAAACGGTTATCGGTGATCGTATTCCACTGTTCAGAGCCATGCCCAATACCGCTATTGCACTCTGTGAATCCATTACCTGTCTTTCATTCGATCCGAAATGGGAAGAACAGAAGGAGACGATAATCAGTCTTTTCAATCTGTTGGGTACGACGGCCGTGATCAACGAAGAGCTGATGGCTGCGGCTACCGTGTTGGGATCGTGCGGAATTGCCTTTGCCCTCCGCTTTATGCGTGCTGCCATGCAGGGTGGTATTGAGATTGGCTTCAGCGCGGAGATGGCTCAATACATTACCGCCCAGACCATGAAAGGCGCCAGCGAATTAATACTGAAGTCGAACCATCATCCGGAACGGGAGATAGACAAGGTGACGACTCCCCGGGGCATCACCATCTCGAGTTTGAATGAGATGGAGCATCAAGGCTTTAGCTCGTCGTTAATCCATGGATTGATCACCTCGTTTGAAAAAATGGGCGGCGCAAAGAAATAAAAGAAATAATACTTACCTTTGCCGCATCGACCGAAATCCCGCTATTGGGATCGTGTACTTGGTAACCACGTAAAAAACAAGATGTATGAAAACAACTGTTTCCACTAACTTCATGTTTGCAGGTATTCTTTTTGCCGCCTGCATTTTAATCTCAAATATTCTTGCCGTAAAAATCATCATGATAGGCCCTTGGGCTGCTCCTGCCGGCGTGTTGATCTTTCCCGTTTCGTATATCATCAATGATGTGATTGCGGAGGTGTGGGGGTATAAAAAAGCCCGCCTCATTATCTGGGCCGGCTTTGCGGTGAATATCATCGCCATTCTCTTCTATTCGTTGAGCATTGTATTGCCTTCAGCCCCATTCTGGGGTGACCAAAATGCCTATCAAACCATCCTTTCGAATACACCGCGTATTGCCGCCGCCAGTCTGGTAGCTTATCTGGTAGGTTCGTTCATGAATGCATGGGTCATGAGTAGGGTGAAGGTACTTACCAACGGTAAGAGCTTTTCATTTCGTGCCATCCTTTCCACTATTGCCGGCGAAGGGCTTGATTCGACACTCTTTATCACGATCGCTTTTGCCGGCATTGTCCCTTCTGACATGTTGTTTACAATGGTGTTGACACAAGCGTTTATAAAAGTCGCCTTCGAGGTGATTGTGCTGCCGTTGACCATCGTGGTGGTGAAATGGATCAAACGCAAAGAAGGCATCGATACTTTTGATACCGGAATCTCTTATAATCCTTTTAAATTGAGCGAGGTATAACTATGGCAAAACAAGATTCACGGAAAGAAAGGGGTGAAGACTTATCACTGTTGGGCAATCAGCAGGTAAAGTATGTGTTCGACTATGATCCCGGCTTGCTGGAGTCGTTTGTGAACAAACATCCCGATAACGACTACTGGGTGAAGTTTAACTGTCCGGAGTTCACCAGCCTCTGTCCGATTACCGGTCAGCCCGACTTTGCCACAATCTATATCTCATACATCCCGGGCGAGCGGATGGTGGAGAGCAAGAGCTTGAAACTGTATCTCTTTTCGTTCAGAAACCATGGCGACTTTCATGAGGACTGTGTGAACATCATCATGAAAGATCTCATCAAGCTGATGGACCCTAAGTACATTGAGGTGTGGGGCAAATTTACACCCCGTGGCGGCATCAGCATCGATCCGTGGTGCAATTACGGTCGGCCGGGAAGCCGTTTTATAGAGATGGCTCAGTTTAGACTGATGCATCACGATATGAATCCGGAGAAAATCGATAACCGATAGATTTAACAGATTTTGGATATTTTCAGGTGTGCATCCACTGATTGATAGTTACCTTTGTAGCGCTCAATGAGTGGATGCATTTTTTTGTTCCTGAGGAGAATCAGACATACGGGTTCGACCAGCCTTAATTTTTTAAATTATTCATGGATGAAGGATATGATAATGAATGGGATCGGTATAAATGACCATCCTATTTATCAGGATGATAGAACCGATGCTTTTAGCGGAGGTTCTACGAAAAGCTTTGGAAAATATTCATCCGATAGATATGATAAGATGAAGGGGGGCGCGCTGTTCTTGCTTCTATTCTTACTACTGCTTTTCCCCAGCCTGCTCTTCGGACAGATGGATTATGTCACGCTGAAGTTTAAAGGCATTCGTCCTGACGATCGGATGGGCCTGATTCCTTTACGTAATCCGGGACGTGGCCTCCGGATTGAAATGGCGCTTGATTTAAAGACGCAAGCCAATCCTTACAATAAAATTAAAGGTGTTCCGGAGATCCTCTCTGCGGAGTTAGCGAAATATAGTGCGGATAGCATCACGGTGGTACAGTCGTGTTTCTACCTTGCCGGTTTTGAAGATACACAACTATCAGATTCGGCGCTGGTCACTCTTCAGGCGTTTTTCGATGAGGTGCGATTAAGGGGTATGAAAACCATCATCCGCTTTGCTTATGAAACGAGAAACGGCACAACCAAAGGGGCTAATTTTGCGGATATCTCCGTTCATTTGGATCAGATGAAGTACATTCTGGAACGGAATAAGGATATCATCATCGCAGTTCAAGCAGGATTGATTGGTGTGGATGGTGATTGGCTCAGTTTAAAGGGAACTTTAGGCGCTGATAAGGAGTTGCGGTTAGCGGTGCTTAAAAAACTACTCTCCTCTATTCCGGTGAATTGTATCCTTCAGGTGCGGCTACCGGAAATTAAAAATATGATCTCTATCGACGATCCGGATTACAAACGTATCGGTTTTTATGACGATATGATATTATCTAAACCCAATAATCTGGATGGCTTAATCCGTGAAGGGGCTCCTGCGTATGAACAGATAACCCGTGAATCGGGATCTACTGTGGTGGATGGTGCGCTTCCATGGGGACGTTGGAGTGTCGGACCTGACGGTGCGATGGTGGATGGTTTGAAAACGGCTCTTCGTCTTCGCCTGCATCATTATACCACGTTTAGCCTGGCCCGTAATAATATGGAGGACGGTACGGGTACAAACTACTCCATGAATCGATGGAAAAACACCCCCCTCATCCCTGAGAGAATGGCGCTGCTTAAATTACCGGTGGGTAGTGATTATTTTACAGCCTCTTCCGGAAATACGGTACAACGTTCGGCTTACGAATATATTCGCGATCATCTGGGCTATCGTATCGAATTGCAAAGCCTTACTTTACCGGCAAAACGACCGGATAATTCTCCGATCAAGTTGCAACTTACGCTGATCAATAAGGGATTTGCTAACGTGAAGCAACTCTGCACGGTTGCCTTTGTATTAATCGATCCCGCCGGAAAGGTATATGAGATAGCGGCGGATGGGATTCCCGGCAACTGGCAACCTTTTGCCTTGGGCGATCCTGAATTTAAGCCTTTGACTCACGAGATCGTTTATCAGGGACCGTTACCCAAAAGGCTGTTCCCGGGCAAATATATGTTGGGCGTCTGGATTGCCGATGGTAATCAGCGGCTACATTATGATTATCGCTATGACATCCGCTGTGCCAACAGAGGTGTCCGTTGGTGGGTGAGCAACGATGGCCGCTATGGAATCAATGTCTTAACTTCTTTGACGATAAGTAAATAAAATCGAACGGGTGCGGGTATTTATCTCCCTGCATCGATAGCAATGTTTAATCATTAGAAATACAATTCATTATGCAGCTTTTTTATGCTCCTGATCTTGATCAGCAGACACATTACCAGTTGAACGAGGAGGAAAGTACACATTGCATCAAAGTGCTACGCATGAAAGTGGATGATACGCTTACCCTGACAAATGGCTTCGGTACTTTTTTTACGGGAAAGATTATTAGCGACCATCCGAAGCACACTACACTGGAGATCGTAGACAAACAGATGGTTCCGGCTCCGCGTGATTACCGGGTACATCTGGCTGTAGCGCCTACCAAGAATATCGCTCGTTTTGAATGGTTTCTGGAAAAAGCTACCGAAGTGGGTGTCGACAGAATTACCCCGTTGATTTGTCATTATTCCGAGCGCGTACATTTACGGTATGATCGGCTCGAACGGATTGTCATTGCGGCTGCCAAACAATCACTCTCCGCTTACATGCCTCAACTGGATGAACCCATGAGCTTTAAAACGTTGCTCTCATCGTGTTCGGCAACGCAACAATTCATTGCTTATGTGGATGATAATCATCAGAAGGAGTTGAAACATGCAATTGTACCCGGAAAAGATGTGCTGATCCTGATCGGCCCGGAAGGCGATTTCTCTACAGAAGAGATTGCGGAAGCCCTGTCGAAGGGTTACGAAGCCGTTGGAATGGGGAAAAGCCGGTTGCGGACTGAGACCGCCGGCCTGGCTGCCTGTATGACGGTGTCTATTGTAAATATATAATGCCTCGGGGTTGCTGATTGTTGCGATAGAAGCATATTTTATTGCACGCTTTTTACTAGATTTACCCTGTCGTCTACTTTTATAGGGGCGAACATAGAAGCGTACTTTATTGTATGCTTTACGGAGTAAATCGTATGGATTTGTATGCTGGTTATGTACCCATAGAAGTGTGCTTTATCGCACGCTTACCTGTATCCACCATAGATATTCTAATGCCCATAGTGACATAGAAATGTACTTTATTGCACGCTTTACCCGTTGGTTGAATTAATAGGGATCAGTCTGAAAAGTTGGGGGGATGAGAATAGAAGTTTATCGATAAACAGCATATCCCGTAATGAAGATTTAAATAAGACCGAAGGATAAAAAAGATAAGAGATAAACACGCCGGTGTGTCAAAAAAGATTTGACATAAAATTAATATAGGTTTGACCTGTATCCAATACCCCGGTCAAACCCCGGTCAAACCTAGTTCAAACATAGGTTAGGTATCGTTTAATATGCCCTTATGGATCAGTCATATCAGACTCGTATATCCCTTTTATTCTCCTTTCTATTCGGACAAAACCTAAAGATTTATTTTTTGCCCGGATTATTTTGTGCTTTTGTGTGTGTTTGTGTGTGGTTTTCTTATCATCAGGAACATTCTGAGATGTGAGATCTGAGAAGAGAGAAGGGAGTACTCATATTGAATTTTGATAAAATTTTATTGATTGTGTTTTTGATAATAACCGGAAGCAAATTCTTTTGCAAATCTTTACCATGCTGTTTCGCCTTTTTCGTTATAAAATTTTCCAGTTTCACCGTTTTTGTCGAGCGTTGCATATTTCACTATTACGCTTGCGCCTTGTGCAACTGGTTGTGTTCCTCTATACTGATTTAAGTCAGTTGCGGTATAACCAGGACTAACACTGTTTATTTTGAAATTTGTGTTTTTGAATTCATAAGCTAACATGACAGTAAAAGCATTCAATGCCGTTTTTGAAGAACAGTAGGCAGTCAATTTATAATCATAAAATTCCGAATCAGGATTACTCTGAATTGCAAAAGATCCCAGTTCGCTTGAAACATTGACTATTCTAGGTTCATCTGATTTTTTTAGAAGGTCAATAAATTGTTGCGTAGTTTGAATCACCCCAAAAAAATTAGTTTCAAAAACCTTCCGTACATTTTCAAGTTCAATGCCCGAAGCATTTTGAGGTCTCTCTCCGCTAATACCGGCGTTATTTATTAAAATATCCAATGCCTCAATTTTGGTTTCCAGTTCTTTTTTTGCTTGTTTTATGGAATTAATATCTGTTACATCCAGCTCAATCAATTCTACATTTGAAATTCCTGCATCCTTCAGCTTAGTTATGGCATCCAATCCTTTTGCCTTGTCTCTGCTACCCAAATAAACAAAATAACCCAGTTTTGCCAGTTGTTTTGCTGTTTCAAAACCAATCCCTTTGTTGGCTCCTGTTATCAATACTGTTTTCATTTTTTTTCTTTTAAATATTTAAGTTATTATTAACCTGAGTTCGGGATAAGCTCCGGCTTATTTCCAAACTGTATAATTGAATATTACGGTGCGCTGCACCTAATGATGATAAAACGATACTAAATGCTACAAATAGTTTGGGACTCTGTCTCTCAAAAAGCTGCAGAGCACCGAACTATTTGTAGAAATTAGTCAGACATATAAACCAGAGGTGCAGCGCACCGACATATTGTATTTTGTATAGGTCTGAGAAACAATACATATTATTAAGTTGACCATCTTTTCCCATTTAGTTCTTATTTCAAACACCATTTACAATTAAGTTGGTAGATACACTCAGATATTTCCATTGTTCCAAATTGTTCAATACCACATCAATTTGTCCAAATGTTTCAATGCCCTTTTCGATAGCCAACTTAACTTTACCCAAGGTTGGTTTGTTACGGAAATAATCTTCATATTCTATGGCTTCTTTTTTTCGCTGGTCGATGATGGATTGATAACTGTCTGTTCCAATGGTAGGTGCAAAGGTGGTTCAGCTAAATTGCTGATGTCAAAAAGTACTTTTGCCAACTTCTTTGGGTCACCTGGTTGATTACCATCAAAACTTTGCAGCATTTTTTTGTGTTCCTCTAATCCATAACCTGCAATTCTATTTTGTGCAACAGCCAATGTGGTATTGCTCATAAAATTGGTACGAAACATTCCGGGAGCAACTACTGTAACATGAATGCCGAATGGTTTTGCTTCCTGTGCCAAGGCTTCTGAAAGTCCTATGACAGCAAATTTCGAAGCGTTGTAACTTCCTGTGTTGGTATAGCCAATATAGCCCATATTGGAAGAAATATTGATGATGTGTCCGGATTGTTGCTTACGCAGATAAGGCATAGCTTGTCGGATTACATTTGCCATACTAAACAAGTTTACATTACTGGTTTTGCGAAATTCTTCATCGCTTATTTCTTCTACACTTCCTAACGAATAATATCCGGCATTGTTCAATACCACATCAATTTGTCCAAATGTTTCAATGCCCTTTTCGATAGCCAACTTAACTTTACCCAAGGTTGGTTTGTTACGGAAATAATCTTCATATAAATCTCCTGTATTCGTGCTTGCATTTATTTCAACCAGACCTGCTGCAACTTTTGGGTTCATTCCTGCGGATAGCATACCTTTGAGCAGTTGTTCATCCTGAATAACCACCCATTTCAAATCAGGTTTTCCGATAGCTGTACCTAACAGGCTTGCCAATTCGTTACAGCTGATTTCATCACTTGCCACATACCGTACTTTGCTGCCTTCAAACGGTGTTACGAGTTCTTCTGCAACCGCAGCAGCAATATCAATTGGAGAAACCCAGGGCTTTTTGCTGTCACCACCATAGTTTGTGGCAATAACACCTTGAGTTTTTATCGTGTTTATAAAGCCAAGTAAATTGTAGTAAAAACCTATAGGGCGCATAAAGGTAATAGACACGTCCGACGGCAATGTTTGCAGAATATTCTCCACATTATAATGAAAAGCCAGAAGTCCATTGCCTTTATCGGTATGAGCACCTATGCTGCTAAGATGCACTACTCGCTATAGATTGTAATAGTCAAAAAGGATAAGAGAGAATTAATAAAGAATTAATAAAGAATTAAATTTTTTTTAAAAGACTTGGAAGTAAAGAAAAAGTTACTACCTTTGCACACCCCAAACGAGCGGAGCGAAAGCGAAGCGAGAAGCAGGGGAAACGTTCATAAAAGGTAAGAGAAAGCGAGTTAAGATTAATAAAATAAATATTAAAAATAACTTGGAAGTAAAGAAAAAGTTCTTACCTTTGCAACCTCGAACAAAGCGGCGTAAGTCAGGATGGATGAGGGATTAAGAAGGGAGAGAGCGGAGGAAGTGCTGATCGAAAGAAAGGTGAAAAAAAAACTTTCAAAAGCTTGCAGGGAATAAAAAAGTTCATACCTTTGCACTCCCAAAAGAGAGAGAGCAATAAGAAGGCATATAAGAAAAAAAGGAATACGAGTTCTTTGAAGATAATGAAGCAACAACAACAGCCTAGCGAGAGAGACGAGGAGTCTTGATCAGCGTTTCTTGGAAGAGTTGAGAAACTAAAGAAGAGAAGCGGAAGAACTTTGAGTGAGTCTAGAGATATTAAAAACTTTCTAACAATGGAGAGTTTGATCCTGGCTCAGGATGAACGCTAGCGGCAGGCTTAATACATGCAAGTTGAACGGGATTTATGTTGTAGCAATACAATATGATGAGAGTAGCGCACGGGTGCGTAACACGTATGCAACCTACCTTTAACCGGGACATAACCTTGAGAAATCGAAGCTAAAATCCCATGTGATTATCATGTGGCATCATAAGGTAATTAAAATTGAGATGGTTAAAGATGGGCATGCGTCCCATTAGCTAGTTGGTAAGGTAACGGCTTACCAAGGCGACGATGGGTAGGGGTTCTGAGAGGATGATCCCCCACACTGGTACTGAGACACGGACCAGACTCCTACGGGAGGCAGCAGTAAGGAATATTGGTCAATGGACGGAAGTCTGAACCAGCCATGCCGCGTGCAGGAAGACGGCCCTATGGGTTGTAAACTGCTTTTGTACGGGAAGAATGGCCACTACGCGTAGAGGTTTGACGGTACCGTAAGAATAAGGATCGGCTAACTCCGTGCCAGCAGCCGCGGTAATACGGAGGATCCGAGCGTTATCCGGATTTATTGGGTTTAAAGGGTGCGCAGGCGGGTATATAAGTCAGAGGTGAAAAACCACGGCTCAACTGTGGTCCTGCCTTTGATACTGTATGTCTAGAGTATAGTTGGAGTGGGCGGAATGTAGCATGTAGCGGTGAAATGCTTAGATATGCTACAGAACACCGATCGTGAAGACAGCTCACTAAGCTATAACTGACGCTCAGGCACGAAAGCATGGGGAGCAAACAGGATTAGATACCCTGGTAGTCCATGCCGTAAACGATGATTACTCGCTGTTGGCGATACACAGTCAGCGGCTAAGCGAAAGTGATAAGTAATCCACCTGGGGAATACGATCGCAAGATTGAAACTCAAAGGAATTGACGGGGGCCCGCACAAGCGGAGGAGCATGTGGTTTAATTCGATGATACGCGAGGAACCTTACCTGGGCTCGAACGTAGTTGGACTATGGGTGAAAGCCTGTATTTCTTCGGAACCGACTACGAGGTGCTGCATGGTTGTCGTCAGCTCGTGCCGTGAGGTGTTAGGTTAAGTCCTGCAACGAGCGCAACCCCTATTCTTAGTTGCCAGCATGTAATGATGGGGACTCTAGGAAAACTGCCTACGCAAGTAGAGAGGAAGGCGGGGATGACGTCAAATCAGCACGGCCCTTACGTCCAGGGCTACACACGTGCTACAATGGCCGGTACAGAGGGCAGCTACACAGCGATGTGATGCGAATCTCGAAAGCCGGTCTCAGTTCGGATTGGAGTCTGCAACTCGACTCCATGAAGTTGGATTCGCTAGTAATCGCATATCAGCCATGATGCGGTGAATACGTTCCCGGGCCTTGTACACACCGCCCGTCAAGCCATGGGAGCTGGGGGTACCTAAAGATCGTGACCGCGAGGAGCGACCTAGGGTAAAACCGGTAACTGGGGCTAAGTCGTAACAAGGTAGCCGTACCGGAAGGTGTGGCTGGAATACCTCCTTTCTAGAGAACAAACTGAAAGAGAAGAGAGAGACAGCAAGGATTAATCGCTAGGTATTGTTAGCTTCAAAATCAAGAGAAACCAGACAACCCAAGGGGCAAGGGGTATGTTCTGCCGCAAAGAGCGAAAGGAATGAACACTCAGTCCCGTAGCTCAGTTGGTTAGAGCACTACACTGATAATGTAGGGGTCAACAGTTCAAATCTGTTCGGGACTACGCATTAGGAAGTCTTTTGGGGAATTAGCTCAGCTGGCTAGAGCATCTGCCCTGCACGCAGAGGGTCAACGGTTCGAATCCGTTATTCTCCACACACCCCTGAAAAGGGGGTAAAGTTCATTGACATATTGGAAGGAAATACACAAGAGCAATAATTTGTTAGCATTATTGAGAAATAGTGCAGACATGAGAAAGTTAATAAGAGCGTACGGGGGATGCCTTGGCTCTCAGAGGCGAAGAAGGACGTGATAAGCTGCGAAAAGTATCGGGGAGCGGCAAATACGCATTGATCCGGTAATGTCCGAATGGGGAAACCCGTCAGGTTGAAGGCCTGACACATCGAAAGATGAGCAAACGCGGTGAACTGAAACATCTAAGTAACCGTAGGAGAAGAAAACAAAAGTGATTCCCCAAGTAGTGGCGAGCGAACGGGGAGTAGCCCAAACCAAGGTTGTTACGGCAAACTTGGGGTTGTAGGACTATGTTGTGGACTATAAATAAATAGCCGAATAGATCTGGAAAGGTTGACCAAAGGGGGTGAAAGTCCTGTAGGCGAAATTTATTTATTACCTAATAGTATCCTGAGTACCGCGGGACCGGAGAAATCCTGTGGGAAACAAGCGGCACCATCCGCTAAGGCTAAATACTCCTGAGAGACCGATAGTGAACCAGTACTGTGAAGGAAAGGTGAAAAGAACCCCGAACAGGGGAGTGAAATAGAACCTGAAACCGTGCGCTTACAAGCGGTCGGAGTCCTGTAAGAGGGATGACGGCGTGCCTTTTGCATAATGAGCCTACGAGTTACTTTTACTAGCGAGGTTAAGGGCAAAGATGTCCGCAGCCGAAGCGAAAGCGAGTCTGAAAAGGGCGTTTAGTTAGTAGGAGTAGACGCGAAACTTTGTGATCTACCCATGACCAGGTTGAAGCTTCGGTAAAACGAAGTGGAGGACCGAACCAGTTGATGTTGAAAAATCTTTGGATGAGTTGTGGGTAGGGGTGAAAGGCTAATCAAACTGAGAGATAGCTCGTACTCCCCGAAATGCCTTTAGGGGCAGCCTCAGGGTCGAGTGTCATAGAGGTAGAGCTACTGATTGGATGCGGGGGCTTCACCGCCTGCCAAATCCTGACAAACTCCGAATGCTATGACATATACCTGGGAGTGAGGCTATGGGTGCTAAGGTCCGTGGCCGAGAGGGAAAGAACCCAGACCATCAGCTAAGGTCCCCAAATGTATGTTAAGTTGAAGCAACGAGGTTCGATTGCATTGACAGCTAGGATGTTGGCTTGGAAGCAGCCATTCATTTAAAGAGTGCGTAACAGCTCACTAGTCGAGCGATTGAGCGTGGATAATAATCGGGCATAAAACATACTACCGAAGCTATGGATTGTAGAAATACACTGGTAGGGGAGCATTCCGATCAGCGTCGAAGGTGAATCGTAAGGTTTGCTGGAGCGTTCGGAAAAGCAAATGTAGGCATAAGTAACGATAATGCGGGTGGGAAACCCGCACACCGAAAGACCAAGGGTTCCTGATCAACGCTAATCGGATCAGGGTTAGTCGGGTCCTAAGGCGAAGCCGAAAGGCGAAGTCGATGGACAAATGGTTAATATTCCATTACTAGGATATACTGCGATGGAGGGACGAAGGAGTGAAAGATCTGCGTACTTACGGAATAGTACGTTAAAGGGTGTAGGTATAGGAGATGCAGGGAAAACCGTATCTTTTGCTAAAGCCCGATAGTACCGCGAGTCTTCGGATGAGTGGATAATGATCCTAAACAGACTTCCGAGAAAAACTTCTAAGCTTCAGGTATATGCTACCCGTACCGTAAACCGACACAGGTGGTCGAGGAGAATATCCAAAGGTGCTCGAGTGATTCACAGCTAAGGAACTAGGCAAATTAACCCTGTAACTTCGGGAGAAAGGGTCCCTACGGGAGTAGGGCGCAGAGAAATGGCCCAGGCGACTGTTTAACAAAAACACATGGCTTTGCAAAATTGAAAGATGAGGTATAAGGCCTGACACCTGCCCGGTGCTGGAAGGTTAAGAGGAGGAGTTAGTCGCAAGGCGAAGCCCTGAATTGAAGCCCCAGTAAACGGCGGCCGTAACTATAACGGTCCTAAGGTAGCGAAATTCCTTGTCGGGTAAGTTCCGACCTGCACGAATGGTGTAACGATCTGGGTACTGTCTCAGCTGTGAGCTCGGTGAAATTGAAGTAACGGTGAAGATGCCGTTTACCCGCAACGGGACGGAAAGACCCCGTGAACCTTCACTACAACTTAACATTGACTTTGAATAAATGATGTGTAGGATAGGTGGGAGACAAAGAAGCAGGTGCGCTAGCATTTGTGGAGTCAACGTTGAAATACCACCCTTTGTTTATTTGAAGTCTAATCCGGTAAAAATCAGAGACAGTGTTTGGTGGGTAGTTTGACTGGGGTGGTCGCCTCCAAAAGAGTAACGGAGGCTTTCAAAGGTACCCTCAGCACGCTTGGTAACCGTGCGTAGAGTGCAAAGGCATAAGGGTGCTTGACTGCGAGACCTACAAGTCGAACAGGTACGAAAGTAGGACTTAGTGATCCGGTGGTTCCGCATGGAAGGGCCATCGCTCAAAGGATAAAAGGTACTCCGGGGATAACAGGCTGATCACTCCCAAGAGCTCATATCGACGGAGTGGTTTGGCACCTCGATGTCGGCTCGTCACATCCTGGGGCTGGAGAAGGTCCCAAGGGTTCGGCTGTTCGCCGATTAAAGTGGCACGCGAGCTGGGTTCAGAACGTCGCGAGACAGTTCGGTCCCTATCTGTTGTGGGCGTTAGAAGTTTGAGAGGAGCTGACTCTAGTACGAGAGGACCGAGTCGGACGAACCGCTGGTGTACCTGTTGTTGTGCCAACGGCATCGCAGGGTAGCTACGTTCGGATGAGATAAGTGCTGAAAGCATCTAAGTACGAAACTCGCCTCAAGATGAGACTTCTTTTAAGGGTCGTTAAAGACGATGACGTTGATAGGCTGCAGATGTAAAATCAGAGATGGTTGAGTCGAGCAGTACTAATTACCCGTAGACTTTTCATGAACAGGTTATAAACCAAGTGTATTTCCTTCACAGATATGTCATAAGATATTTATAAGAATATAAAAGATCTTAAGGTGACTATAGCGGCGGTGTCCACCTCTTCCCATTCCGAACAGAGAAGTTAAGCCCGCCTGCGCCGATGGTACTGCGTTTTGTGGGAGAGTAGGTCGTTGCCCTTCTTTATTTATTTTCACCCGGAAACAGTTTTGAGTGATAAAAGAGGTGATTTTTTTTGAAAGAAAAAAAAATCATTTTAAAGAAGGAAAATGTTTGCACAGTAAGAAAAAAGTCTTAATTTTGCAGCCCTGTTTTACCTCAAGGTAAAGCAAGCAGAAGAAAGAGAATAAGAGAAAACAAGAACAGCATACAAGAATAAGTAATACGAGTTCTTTGAAGATAATGAAGCAACAACAACAGCCTAGCGAGAGAGACGAGGAGTCTTGATCAGCGTTTCTTGGAAGAGTTGAGAAACTAAAGAAGAGAAGCGTAAAATAACTTTGAGTGAGTCTAGAGATATTAAAAACTTTCTAACAATGGAGAGTTTGATCCTGGCTCAGGATGAACGCTAGCGGCAGGCTTAATACATGCAAGTTGAACGGGATTTATGTTGTAGCAATACAATATGATGAGAGTAGCGCACGGGTGCGTAACACGTATGCAACCTACCTTTAACCGGGACATAACCTTGAGAAATCGAAGCTAAAATCCCATGTGATTATCATGTGGCATCATAAGGTAATTAAAATTGAGATGGTTAAAGATGGGCATGCGTCCCATTAGCTAGTTGGTAAGGTAACGGCTTACCAAGGCGACGATGGGTAGGGGTTCTGAGAGGATGATCCCCCACACTGGTACTGAGACACGGACCAGACTCCTACGGGAGGCAGCAGTAAGGAATATTGGTCAATGGACGGAAGTCTGAACCAGCCATGCCGCGTGCAGGAAGACGGCCCTATGGGTTGTAAACTGCTTTTGTACGGGAAGAATGGCCACTACGCGTAGAGGTTTGACGGTACCGTAAGAATAAGGATCGGCTAACTCCGTGCCAGCAGCCGCGGTAATACGGAGGATCCGAGCGTTATCCGGATTTATTGGGTTTAAAGGGTGCGCAGGCGGGTATATAAGTCAGAGGTGAAAAACCACGGCTCAACTGTGGTCCTGCCTTTGATACTGTATGTCTAGAGTATAGTTGGAGTGGGCGGAATGTAGCATGTAGCGGTGAAATGCTTAGATATGCTACAGAACACCGATCGTGAAGACAGCTCACTAAGCTATAACTGACGCTCAGGCACGAAAGCATGGGGAGCAAACAGGATTAGATACCCTGGTAGTCCATGCCGTAAACGATGATTACTCGCTGTTGGCGATACACAGTCAGCGGCTAAGCGAAAGTGATAAGTAATCCACCTGGGGAATACGATCGCAAGATTGAAACTCAAAGGAATTGACGGGGGCCCGCACAAGCGGAGGAGCATGTGGTTTAATTCGATGATACGCGAGGAACCTTACCTGGGCTCGAACGTAGTTGGACTATGGGTGAAAGCCTGTATTTCTTCGGAACCGACTACGAGGTGCTGCATGGTTGTCGTCAGCTCGTGCCGTGAGGTGTTAGGTTAAGTCCTGCAACGAGCGCAACCCCTATTCTTAGTTGCCAGCATGTAATGATGGGGACTCTAGGAAAACTGCCTACGCAAGTAGAGAGGAAGGCGGGGATGACGTCAAATCAGCACGGCCCTTACGTCCAGGGCTACACACGTGCTACAATGGCCGGTACAGAGGGCAGCTACACAGCGATGTGATGCGAATCTCGAAAGCCGGTCTCAGTTCGGATTGGAGTCTGCAACTCGACTCCATGAAGTTGGATTCGCTAGTAATCGCATATCAGCCATGATGCGGTGAATACGTTCCCGGGCCTTGTACACACCGCCCGTCAAGCCATGGGAGCTGGGGGTACCTAAAGATCGTGACCGCGAGGAGCGACCTAGGGTAAAACCGGTAACTGGGGCTAAGTCGTAACAAGGTAGCCGTACCGGAAGGTGTGGCTGGAATACCTCCTTTCTAGAGAACAAACTGAAAGAGAAGAGAGAGACAGCAAGGATTAATCGCTAGGTATTGTTAGCTTCAAAATCAAGAGAAACCAGACAACCCAAGGGGCAAGGGGTATGTTCTGCCGCAAAGAGCGAAAGGAATGAACACTCAGTCCCGTAGCTCAGTTGGTTAGAGCACTACACTGATAATGTAGGGGTCAACAGTTCAAATCTGTTCGGGACTACGCATTAGGAAGTCTTTTGGGGAATTAGCTCAGCTGGCTAGAGCATCTGCCCTGCACGCAGAGGGTCAACGGTTCGAATCCGTTATTCTCCACACACCCCTGAAAAGGGGGTAAAGTTCATTGACATATTGGAAGGAAATACACAAGAGCAATAATTTGTTAGCATTATTGAGAAATAGTGCAGACATGAGAAAGTTAATAAGAGCGTACGGGGGATGCCTTGGCTCTCAGAGGCGAAGAAGGACGTGATAAGCTGCGAAAAGTATCGGGGAGCGGCAAATACGCATTGATCCGGTAATGTCCGAATGGGGAAACCCGTCAGGTTGAAGGCCTGACACATCGAAAGATGAGCAAACGCGGTGAACTGAAACATCTAAGTAACCGTAGGAGAAGAAAACAAAAGTGATTCCCCAAGTAGTGGCGAGCGAACGGGGAGTAGCCCAAACCAAGGTTGTTACGGCAAACTTGGGGTTGTAGGACTATGTTGTGGACTATAAATAAATAGCCGAATAGATCTGGAAAGGTTGACCAAAGGGGGTGAAAGTCCTGTAGGCGAAATTTATTTATTACCTAATAGTATCCTGAGTACCGCGGGACCGGAGAAATCCTGTGGGAAACAAGCGGCACCATCCGCTAAGGCTAAATACTCCTGAGAGACCGATAGTGAACCAGTACTGTGAAGGAAAGGTGAAAAGAACCCCGAACAGGGGAGTGAAATAGAACCTGAAACCGTGCGCTTACAAGCGGTCGGAGTCCTGTTAAAGGGATGACGGCGTGCCTTTTGCATAATGAGCCTACGAGTTACTTTTACTAGCGAGGTTAAGGGCAAAGATGTCCGCAGCCGAAGCGAAAGCGAGTCTGAAAAGGGCGTTTAGTTAGTAGGAGTAGACGCGAAACTTTGTGATCTACCCATGACCAGGTTGAAGCTTCGGTAAAACGAAGTGGAGGACCGAACCAGTTGATGTTGAAAAATCTTTGGATGAGTTGTGGGTAGGGGTGAAAGGCTAATCAAACTGAGAGATAGCTCGTACTCCCCGAAATGCCTTTAGGGGCAGCCTCAGGGTCGAGTGTCATAGAGGTAGAGCTACTGATTGGATGCGGGGGCTTCACCGCCTGCCAAATCCTGACAAACTCCGAATGCTATGACATATACCTGGGAGTGAGGCTATGGGTGCTAAGGTCCGTGGCCGAGAGGGAAAGAACCCAGACCATCAGCTAAGGTCCCCAAATGTATGTTAAGTTGAAGCAACGAGGTTCGATTGCATTGACAGCTAGGATGTTGGCTTGGAAGCAGCCATTCATTTAAAGAGTGCGTAACAGCTCACTAGTCGAGCGATTGAGCGTGGATAATAATCGGGCATAAAACATACTACCGAAGCTATGGATTGTAGAAATACACTGGTAGGGGAGCATTCCGATCAGCGTCGAAGGTGAATCGTAAGGTTTGCTGGAGCGTTCGGAAAAGCAAATGTAGGCATAAGTAACGATAATGCGGGTGGGAAACCCGCACACCGGAAGACCAAGGGTTCCTGATCAACGCTAATCGGATCAGGGTTAGTCGGGTCCTAAGGCGAAGCCGAAAGGCGAAGTCGATGGACAAATGGTTAATATTCCATTACTAGGATATACTGCGATGGAGGGACGAAGGAGTGAAAGATCTGCGTACTTACGGAATAGTACGTTAAAGGGTGTAGGTATAGGAGATGCAGGGAAAACCGTATCTTTTGCTAAAGCCCGATAGTACCGCGAGTCTTCGGATGAGTGGATAATGATCCTAAACAGACTTCCGAGAAAAACTTCTAAGCTTCAGGTATATGCTACCCGTACCGTAAACCGACACAGGTGGTCGAGGAGAATATCCAAAGGTGCTCGAGTGATTCACAGCTAAGGAACTAGGCAAATTAACCCTGTAACTTCGGGAGAAAGGGTCCCTACGGGAGTAGGGCGCAGAGAAATGGCCCAGGCGACTGTTTAACAAAAACACATGGCTTTGCAAAATTGAAAGATGAGGTATAAGGCCTGACACCTGCCCGGTGCTGGAAGGTTAAGAGGAGGAGTTAGTCGCAAGGCGAAGCCCTGAATTGAAGCCCCAGTAAACGGCGGCCGTAACTATAACGGTCCTAAGGTAGCGAAATTCCTTGTCGGGTAAGTTCCGACCTGCACGAATGGTGTAACGATCTGGGTACTGTCTCAGCTGTGAGCTCGGTGAAATTGAAGTAACGGTGAAGATGCCGTTTACCCGCAACGGGACGGAAAGACCCCGTGAACCTTCACTACAACTTAACATTGACTTTGAATAAATGATGTGTAGGATAGGTGGGAGACAAAGAAGCAGGTGCGCTAGCATTTGTGGAGTCAACGTTGAAATACCACCCTTTGTTTATTTGAAGTCTAATCCGGTAAAAATCAGAGACAGTGTTTGGTGGGTAGTTTGACTGGGGTGGTCGCCTCCAAAAGAGTAACGGAGGCTTTCAAAGGTACCCTCAGCACGCTTGGTAACCGTGCGTAGAGTGCAAAGGCATAAGGGTGCTTGACTGCGAGACCTACAAGTCGAACAGGTACGAAAGTAGGACTTAGTGATCCGGTGGTTCCGCATGGAAGGGCCATCGCTCAAAGGATAAAAGGTACTCCGGGGATAACAGGCTGATCACTCCCAAGAGCTCATATCGACGGAGTGGTTTGGCACCTCGATGTCGGCTCGTCACATCCTGGGGCTGGAGAAGGTCCCAAGGGTTCGGCTGTTCGCCGATTAAAGTGGCACGCGAGCTGGGTTCAGAACGTCGCGAGACAGTTCGGTCCCTATCTGTTGTGGGCGTTAGAAGTTTGAGAGGAGCTGACTCTAGTACGAGAGGACCGAGTCGGACGAACCGCTGGTGTACCTGTTGTTGTGCCAACGGCATCGCAGGGTAGCTACGTTCGGATGAGATAAGTGCTGAAAGCATCTAAGTACGAAACTCGCCTCAAGATGAGACTTCTTTTAAGGGTCGTTAAAGACGATGACGTTGATAGGCTGCAGATGTAAAATCAGAGATGGTTGAGTCGAGCAGTACTAATTACCCGTAGACTTTTCATGAACAGGTTATAAACCAAGTGTATTTCCTTCACAGATATGTCATAAGATATTTATAAGAATATAAAAGATCTTAAGGTGACTATAGCGGCGGTGTCCACCTCTTCCCATTCCGAACAGAGAAGTTAAGCCCGCCTGCGCCGATGGTACTGCGTTTTGTGGGAGAGTAGGTCGTTGCCCTTCTTTATTATAAGCCCGGTCAGTTTTGATCCGGGCTTTTTTTGTGGTGCGCCGTGCATAATTAATAATTTGGTGGTGTAAATCCACTATGGGGGTATGTAGCGACCAACCATTAGCTCAAGGCAAGGGTGTCCATTGTGAAGTGGAATCTGAAGGAAGCTGTCGGCAAAGTTCCGGTCTGAGGAACACGAACATCATATAAGGCTCAAGTCGTAGGATGAGTTTGCCATACAGAACGAAGTCCTAAAGCTACACGGATACGGCAGAGTAGATGATGCAGATATATGGAACGAAGGTCATTAATCTTACCACGGGATATCTCACGGACGTGTGGATATTTTTTTAGAAGCACGGACAACAGTTGTCGTGAGAAGTCAGCCGAGGACATAGTACCCGAAACAAAAGTATTGGGGAAGGTCTGAACCTTATCAAAGTGAGTAGTCAATGAATGTTACCCGATGAAGGAAAGAATGCAGAAAATATCAACACTGAGTGATAGCTGCCCGCAAAAGGATAGGACGGAATCCGAAAGCTATACGGGAGTGCAGACATTCATGGGGATAACTGAAAACAACCTCACGGAAGTGCAATTTGCAAAAGAGGATTTATTAGAACGAATCTTGTCTGCTGCCAATTTGAATAAAGCCTATAAGCAGGTTGTGTCCAATGGAGGCAGTGGGGGTGTGGATAAGATGGAAACGGAAGACTTACTTTCTTACCTTAGAATCCACAAAGATAATCTGATAATTTCTTTAAAGGACGGAAGTTACTGTCCTAATCCAGTGCGTAGGGTAGAGATACCCAAAGGCAATGGCAAGAAGCGTCCACTGGGTATTCCTACCGTAGTAGACCGTTTTGTCCAACAAGCCATATCACAGGTTTTATCTCGAATTTATGAACGCGAGTTCAGTGTAAACAGCTTTGGTTTTCGCCCCAAACGGAGTGCCCATCAGGCACTTCGAGCCGCACAGAGTTATCAGAATGCGGGGTACAAATATGCGGTAGATTTAGACTTGGAGAAGTTTTTCGACACAGTCAACCAAAGTAAGCTGATAGAAATTCTTAGTCGCATGATAAAAGATAGTCGGGTTATCTCGCTTATCCATAAATATCTTGGCTCGGGAGTTATTATCGGTCATAAATTTGTAAATACTTCAGAGGGAGTGCCGCAAGGTGGCCCTCTAAGTCCGTTAATGAGTAATATCATGCTCAACGAACTGGACAAGAAGTTAGAGAGCCGATGTCATCCATTTGTACGCTATGCGGACGACTGTATGATATTTTGCAAGAGCAAGCGAGCCGCCCAGCGTACGAAGAACCACATAGTGGTCTATATCGAGGAAACGCTCTATCTGAAAGTGAATCGTGAGAAGACCAAGGTTGGTTACGTGCAGGGCATGAAGTTTCTGGGTTATTCTTTTTACAAGAATAAATCAGGTTTTCGATTATCGGTTCATCCCCAAAGTTATACGAAACTGAAAGGTCGATTAAAAGAGCTTACAGGTCGTAGTAACGGTATGGGTTACGAAAGTCGAAAAGATTCACTCCATCGATTAATACGAGGGTGGGTTGAATACTTCAAATTGGCAGATATGCAAACTCGGTTGAAAGAACTTGACCAGTGGTTGCGCCGTAGGCTCCGTATGTGTATATGGAAATCATGGAAAAGAATAAAGACCCGCTTTCGGAATTTAGTTCGTTGTGGTATAGCCAAAGCTCGTGCTCTGCCTTATGCAAATGCACGTCAAAGCTACTGGCGTATGGCAGGGAATCCGATTCTGAATGAAGCTATCAGTATTGATAGTCTTGGTAAAGCGGGTTATCCATGTTTGATGGATTATTACCGTAAAGTTGCATCGTAAATAAGGAACCGCCGTATACCGAACGGTACGTACGGTGGTGTGAGAGGTCGGAAAATAAAATAGGAGGAAAACCTATTTTATTTTCCTCCTACTCGATTCTATACTTTTTTGATGATGGCTTGACTGACCCGGCCCTCTTACCCCGGTTCATAGTTGATATCCATGTCCATGGGAAGAGAGTGTCGAGGTATAGTAGGGTCATTTGGATACAACCGTAATGAAGTATTAGAAGATTATTCAACTTCTGAAGAGCTGGTTTATATACTGGTTAACAAAGTAGCCCATGACGGAAAACTACTCCTCAACATAGAATCTACCGCTGATGCTCGCATTCCTGTCATCATGCAACAACGTCTTTTCGATATGGGGTATGATTGAATGTAAACGGTGAAGCTATTTACAGTACTCGTAAGTGGAATAAAGCATCTGTGATAACACCACACACACAACTGTTTATTTCACAAAGAAAAACAGTCATCTGTATGTGATTATCACCAATGGTAGGGTAGATCACTTGTAATCAGTGGTATTAATAAACCGAAATCAGTAAGTATGCTTGGATTAACGGTAAAGAAAAAGTGTTCGTATCGGGAAATAAAATCATCCTACTCCGCAGGAGATCAACCCTTCAAGTGCCTCTAGTAATTATGCATGTGTGTTTAAACTGAAAAGTTGTTTATCGCTGACGAATTGCCGACCGTATTGATTTACAAGTTTTAGCTCAACACTATCTGATCTAATATGATTTACTTCGATAATAAATAAGAAAACCTTTTGCCTTTTCAGTTGAAATGCTTAAATTTGCACATGAATTAAGAGTTGGTCGCGTAGCTCAGCTGGATAGAGCAGCAGCCTTCTAAGCTGCGGGTCATTGGTTCGAATCCTATCGCGATCACTTAAGTTTTAAAAGCCTTCAAAGTCATTGATTTTGGAGGCTTTTTGTGTCCGATCAATTTCTTAAGCTTGATCTCTTCTTTATAATATTTGTAGAATAAATCCAGTTACTCAAATATAATTAGAAAGAACTGAACTTGAAAAAACACTGCATATATGAGCCGATGTTGGCTGCACGGGCTTTCATCTGTTCTTGTTTTTGTCAATTAGTTAAACGATTGTCTGAACTGCAAAGGCGAAAGTTGTGTCTTTGCTTTGAAGAGTTTACTAAATGATTGCAAATGCTCAAAACCTAACTGGTAGGCAATTTCACTAACCGTTAAATCGGTAGTAGATAATTTCTCTTTTGCTTTTTCAAGTAACTTATCGTGAATGTGTTGTTGGGTGTTTTTCCCAGTCAATGCTCTCAATAAGTTACTTAAATACTTTGGCGATATGTTTAATTGTTCTGCGATATACTGAACTGTTGGTAAACCTTTATTTATTAAACTATCGCTATTGAAATAATTTGTAAGTAATTCTTCTAAGCGATTTAATATTTGATGATTAGTTATTTTGCGTGTAACGAATTGACGTTGATAAAAGCGGTCTGCATAAGTGAGCAATAATTCAAGATGGGCAAGAATTACAGGTTGGCTGAATTTATCAATATTGGCTTGATACTCGTGTGCCATATTTTGTATTATGTTTACAATGACAGTTTCTTCTTTATCTGAAAGGAATAAGGCTTCATTGACTGAATAATCAAAAAATCCGTAATGCTTAATGATTTTTGCTAATGGCGTATTCCACAAAAAATCGGGATGAATAACTAACAACCACCCCGCACGATTTACCGTTTCTTGCACATCAACCTTAAACACTTGTCCCGGAGACATTAAAAGCAAAACACCTTCATCAAAATCATATTGTTGTTGCCCATATTTCATTTTACCTTTAAAATTCCGGTCAAGTAGAATAGTGTAAAAATCAAAGACAAAACTGACCTGCGAATTGCAAGGCAATTTAATAGTATTATAATCTATCACACTGATTAATGGATGTTCAGGTTTAGGCAGCCCCATTACTTTGTGATACTTACTGATTGTTTCTATCCTATGAAGTGCTTTATTTGCCATATTGCATTGAGTATCTTAACGAGTTTGTTCCTTCAAAATCTGTTCCAATTTTTTTACTAAATTTTCTGGTTGTTCACGCATAGAGTAATGTCCTCCCTCAAAAGTATAAATTTTCCAATTTCTCGCTTTGGCCCTGTTTAATCCCATTTGGTCGTTGGCACTATCGCTTTTACCATTTTTTGTCATTCGTATAAAAGCGGTTGGGATTTTCTTAACTAATGGATTGCTTATTTTTAGTGATTCGGTAAAGGTTTTTAATGGTTGCGGAACATCGGTTGGATATGTTGTTTTTGTTGTACCGAATGGATATAACATAACACTATCTTTTATGAAAGGAATCATTAATTTATCCCATAATTCGCCACAAACATCTTTGGCACTTTCACCATCGTTTGGGACCATTGCATCTAAATAGAAAAGTTGGCTAATACGCTCCGGTACTTGTTCTACTACACCAGAAATGACCATACCACCGAAGCTGTGCCCTACTAAAATAATGTTGTGAATATTTTCAAATTTTATTACGTTCACAACATCGCTAACGTAGAGACTAAGATTGATATTTGCATTGGATAAATGTACTCGTTCGCCAAGACCTGTGAGTGTAGGGCGGTAAACAATATCGCCTTTTGTTCTTAAAATAGAATCTACTTTAGCATAATCCCAACCGCCGTCCCACGCACCGGGTACAAATAAAAAAATTCGTGGCTGATGTGTTTGCCCAAAGCCTATAGCACAAAACATAACGTTTATCAAGAGAAAAATTGTTGTTTTCATATTTTTCGTTTTTTTTTAATTTATGATTGATTTTACAATTACAAAATTGTGAAACAATCATAAAATAGATTTAGCCTAATTGCCTTTTATTTCAGTCAAAATGCAAACTGATTTCGTCAATCATTGGATTATAAATCTGAACGATTACTTGTCAGTGATAATTTTTCTAAAAGTCAACGAAGGACCATTCCACGAAAGTTTGTTGAGCTACAGTCGTTTAGTCTTTCTGCCAATGGAATCAGTCGGAAGAGTTGGGGAAAAGAAAATAAAGTATTTATTATGCATTATTATGAATAAAGAGAGCGAAGGAAGCACCAGCCTAATAAATTTGGTATTACCCAAAGGCATTTTAGAATATTTCATTGTAAATTAAGATCGAACATACAGATGAAACGGTAAGCATATATTTGTCAGAGAAGAACGTAGTTCCATAGGAATATAAAAATGATAAATCAACCTCAAAAGGTTTCTTCGATAAGGTTAGAGTACAGGATTTTCTCTTACGTGGCAAGGATGTATTTCTGTGATTCTTCATTATGAAGTTCATATTATTGATTATCAGTTTACCCCCCCCTGTAATGTCTTTTAGCGGATTCTTTAAATGTTAATGATTAAACCTGATACTTCCATATTTTCCTGAACACGAAACAGATAGTATTATTCCAAAACCATCGAATGTTTCACGTTTATCTGTTTCAGAAAATATTCATCATGAGAAACAACTAAGAGTAATCCCTTATATTCATTAATCGCAACGGTTAAAATTTCTATGTTTTGGATGTCCAGATTATTTGTCGGTTCATCCAATACAATTATGTCCGGAGCTTGATTCCTTATCGTTAAGGAACAAAGCATCAATCGCATTTTTTCTCCTCCACTAAGTGCTTTACAAGGTTTGTCCCAATATGTTTTTGTAAACAAAAATCGGTTTAAGCGAATTTTTATTTCGTGTTCCTGTAATACCCCGGAATTAAACTGTTGAGCCTGTTCGTAAACGTTAAGTTTATTATCAATTAATGAATAATCCTGATCTATATAAATGGCTTTAACACCCACTCTGTCAATGGTTCCTGATTGAGGTTGAAGCTCGCCTAAAATCATTTTTATCAGGGTTGTTTTACCTGAGCCATTCGACCCTTTAATAACAATACGTTCGCCGCTCTTAATTTGAAAACTCAAACCCTGTTTCCAGAGAAATTGATCGTCATATCTAAAATTGACATCCTTTGCGGTAATCAATATTTTTCCATTATGAAGTGAAGAATTGTCAAAATCCATCTTTATCTTGTCTATATCAGGTAACTCTTTCCGCAATTGATTCAGCTCTTGTGAAATAGTATCCAATTTTTCAGCATGAACGCTCTTCATACGTGATGTGCTTTTCTCTGCATTGTTTCTAAATGTATTCATGGAAATGGTGGGAAGTCCTGCCTTTTCTTGTTTCTTCTTTCCACGGGCATCCAGTTTTTGTTTCCGTTCCAAAGATTTCCTTTCCATTCCCTTCGCTTTGCGGAATGCTTTTTCTTTGCTCTTCAGAACCTGATTCAGCGCATCACTTTCAACCATCTTTTGTTCTGTGTAGAAATCATAATTACCACCATAGACAGTTATACCACGTTTGCTGAGTTCAAAAACAGGATCAAGAAGATTCAATAACGTTCTGTCGTGGCTTACAACCATTAAAGTATTTGTCGTGGACTTTATATAATCGTAAAGAATGTTTCTGCTGGATGTATCCAAATGATTGCTTGGTTCATCCAATAAAACTATTTCAGGCTGGTGTATGCTGATTCCTGCAAGAAAAGCTTTTGCTTTTTGTCCGCCACTAAGGGTTTCCATTTTTTGAGTTAGCTCCAATCCATCAAGCTTCCAATGTGCAAAGGCTTCTTTGCATCGTTCTTCAATTGTCCAATCATCGTTAAGCAGTGTCAGATTTTCATCTGTTACATTGTCATTGAGAATTTCTTTTAATGCTTTTAATTTGTCCTCAATTTGAAGGGCCTGAGCAACACTATAATCATTAAATTGACCAAAAAGCTGTGGCACGTAATAAGGCCTACAGTCAGCTTTTACCAGTCCATTTGAAGTTTGTAGGTCTCCGGCTAAGATCTTTAAAAGGGTGGATTTCCCCGTGCCGTTATTGCCTATTAGTGCAATTTTATCTTGTCTATTGATGGTGAGATTTATATCAGCAAACAATAAATCTCCGTTGGAATGTATGTAAGTAATATCTTGAAGAATAAGCATAATTTCTTTCTTTTAAAGAGTGAATAATTATAGGACCCCGTTGTGGTAGCTCCATTTATTTTCTTGAAAGAAATTATATATTACATTATAGAATGTGTTTTTTGTTGTGGATGCAAAGATATAAAATTTCTAAAATAACGAAGTATATTTATATTCATATTGAGAGAATACGTAATGGACAAACGCTCATAATATGCTTATCGCTATCTCCTCTTACATTCAATATATAATTGACAGGTCTTAATACGCCTCCAGAGGACCGACTAAGCAACCTGTCAGCTATATTGATAGCTCGGGTCAGATAAGAGATTTAGAAGGGTATTCCCAGTATATTCCGGAACTATTCAATTTGTTATTAAAGAATATTTGAACTTATGTTGATTTAACCAAACTCTTTTCAAATATATTTTTTTCTGTCGGAGATGAAGCGTAGGTATGAAAATGCTTTGCAAACTTTTATTTTATTCTATGCTCTATTAATATAATAATATCACTGATTCTTTTTTGATTTTCCATTGTTGCTCATTAGTTTCTCCACATACCATTTGCTTTATTGAATCTAAAGTAGCTACATCTTACCAAAATAAGATGTATAATGCAGTTGTCGGCGTCATTAATTTGATTAGGGGAAAGCAATAAACCTTTTGTACAAGGTGCAATTAATTAAAATGTTTTTAAATAACTGCCATTCTTACAGAAACGCTATTTTCGGAATTATCTTTGATATAGTTTTTTTGAATTAAATAATTTCAATATGAATATTCAGGAATCGTTGCAAAGTCATGAAAGGATTTACAACTTAATTATATCCAACCGAATTTTTGAAGCAATAGATGCACTCGAAAAGTTTATCATATTTTCAAAAGTGACTACTAAATTGGATGAAGTAAATGAGCAGAGGAAAATTTATATTGATATGCTTACATATACGATAGGGAATGTCATTGATCCTCAGAAAGTAAACATCCATAACAATATTAAGCGTTCGTTGCTTGAAATAACAGATACTACTCTTCAATATGCCCAATCAACAATGGGTTTACACATCTTTCAACTAAACCGGGAATTGAAGCTGGATACTCCCGGATTTTCTGAACAAACTATTCACTTATTAGATGAACAGGCATTTAATGAAGAACTTGAAAATATATTGGTCGGGCAGCCTTATGAAAAAAATGATTCAATCGCTATCGATTATGACCAGATTATTCGAAAAAGTTTTCTTTTGGCATGGTTAAGCGAAAAACTGACTGATATCGACATCCAACTTTTTAATAAGATACTTGATTCAAACCGTTTTACCATGGAGAGTCGCTGTCAGGTTGCGAGTGGCTTAGCCCTTGGTTTGCAACGACTTTTTGATAAAGAGAAATTTAAAATTCTTTTCAACTATTCTCATGCTACTGATTCTATGGTCAGGCAACGAGCACTTGTCGGATTAATCATTGCTTTTGTTTTATATGATAAGCGATTACCTCTTTACCCCGAAATACAATCTATTCTCAATAAGACGATAAAAGATACGTCGGAAGATATCTTGGCGCATATCATACTTCAAATACTCAATGCTTGTGATACTGAAAACGTATCTAAAAAATTCAGGCAAGAGATACTACCTGAGGTTGAAAAAATTGAATCCAAGTTAAAGGACAAGCTAAATGTTGATGCCTTATTATCAGACGACTTAAACGTTGAAAAGAATCCTGATTGGGAAAGTCTTCTTGAAAATTCGCCCAGTTTAATGGATAAGCTGCAGGAATTTACGGATCTTCAAATGGGAGGAGCTGATGTTTTGATGGGAACATTTTCACTGCTAAAGCATTTCGATTTCTTTAAAAAAGAGGAAAACTGGTTTCTTCCTTTCACTGAAGGAACTACAGCAAATGGCTATATTGAAAAGAGTGATGAGAATGATATACTTACCACAAGTCTGGCATATTCGCCATTTATGTGTAACAGTGATAAGTATTCGCTCCTTTTAAATCTGCGATACATGCAGGATGCTCAAAGAAAGACCGTACTCGATTATTTAAATACGGAAGTAGATCAACTAAAGGATCTGGTAAAAGATAAAGGCTCAAGTGACCCTTCATACTCCGATAAATTGGATATTACCCATACTATTCAAGACCTGTATCGCTTTGTTAAAGTATTCCCATTTCATGCTGAAATTCCCGATCTCTTCCTACGTGAATGGGATATGTTTGAAAATAACACGTTAAAATGTCTGATTAAAGAAGCTGAATGTCAAAAAAGCATGGCACAGTTTTATTTCAACAGAGATATCTTTTTTCTGGCTTTACCAATTTATGAAGATTTGTCAAAGCTTGAACCTGATAATCCCATCTATTATGAAAAAATAGGATTTTGTTTCGAGCAAATCAAAAATTATCGAAAGGCAATTGAGAATTATCAGAAGGCAGAATTATTTGATGTTAACCATAACTGGATTTATAAGCGAATCGGTTGGTGTTTTCGTCGATTAAAAGATTATAAAAATGCATTGAATTCCTATTTGGAGGCAGAAAAAAACGAACCGGAAAATAATATCATTCAAACACATATAGGATATTGTTTATTAGAACTAAACCAATATGCTCAGGCATTAGATCATTTTTATGCCGTATATTATAAAAATAATGATAATCCGAAAATCTGGCGTCCCTTAGCCTGGTGCTATTTAAACACAGGAAATACGGATGAGGCCGAGAAGTTTTATCTTCGGGTTATAGAAGATAATCCCAACTATAATGATTATTTTAATTTAGGCCATTTATATTGGAGCAAAGGAAACATTGACAAAGCAATTCAATGTTATTTAAAGAGTATCAATCAGATATCAGATGGATTTAATCAGTTTCTGGCCCGTTATGAGGAGGATAAAAAGATTTTATTGAATTTGGGCATAAATCCACTTGACATCGAGATTCTTCCTGATATGTTACGAAATAGGATGGAGCAGAATTAAAAAAAACGCTTCATTCACGATGAGTGAGCCGGTTGGTAGCATCGGTGCTTTTGCCATAAGCTTTCTATATGCAACCATTGGAGCACTAGGTAATTGTTCGTAGAAAAGAATATGGTCCACAAGTTTAGTCCTCTTTTGTTGTGCATGAAGTATGCCTGCACCCAGGCCCACTGACTATTGATTTTGTACATGTTCACTGGTGAATTTATAATCATACTTGATTCATGGTATGTTGGATAGTGATTCATAAAATCATTCGGCTGACGTCATAAATTATTCATGTATGCCAATAAACTTTTCAATGAATTAGTTGTTTTGATTTATCAGTACAGAGAAGTGCACATTTTCGCTTTAGCGTTTGAATCTGAAGCATCTACCTTGTATATGGATGCTGAAGTGAATCATGAGAATGCAGGAATGTTAATTTATTGTGAATTCCGATTTTGAAATGAATCGGGATAATGAAAAAGGCATACTTTTGTTTATTAATGTAATACTATGTTCCGCAAATTAATACATCTGATTTTAGTCTTCATTGTGGTGCTCGCAACATCGGGTGTTACGATAACCAAGCATTATTGCGGAGCTAAATTAGATTCTATTGCGGTTAACACAATTCATAAATCATGCTGTGGCGGCAACTGTCCTTTCTGCCATAATGTAACGCACAGATTCAAGGTTAAAGATAACTTTTTTGCTTCCGATTTTAAGATCGATACTTCAAAGGTTATTCATCTTAACTGGATGACATTTCCTGCTCATCCGGTTTTGTCATTTGTAAGTAATCCGTTTTCTGATAAGCAAAATTTTCCGCCTTTGATATTGCCAATCAAACCGGATACTTCCCTTTCATTTCTTCAGCAATTTCGTTGCTGAGGTTTCTTTCTGCTCTCCGGCTCCGGCAATATTGATGGTCTATACATCGGCTTGTAGGGCTTTGTGTTTCTCCTTATTTACCCGGTCTTAAACGACTTTCATACAGTATTTATTTTTTGTTTGTTAAGCATACAAATGGTTCAGCCCTCCATCTGATCGTTGCATTCGAATCATTTATTACAATTCGGATAAACGATTGTGAACACGATTTCTGTAAACTATTAAATCTAATATTTTAATCAAATCAGCTATTAAAAAAATTAAACAAATGAAAGCAATTAAGTTTTTAACAATGATGCTTATTGCAATGGTGATCAGTTTTGGCGCCAATGCACAAAAAGGAACCAAGCCCGCAACTACTAAAACCGAGACCATTAAAGTAGCCGGAAACTGCGGCATGTGTAAAGATCGTATTGAAAAAGCCGCGACTGCGGCGGGTGTCAGCAAAGCTAATTGGGATACTAAGACACATCTGTTGGCCGTAACCTATTCTCCGTCAAAAACCAGCAGTGAAGAGATTCAGAAAAAGATTGCTGCCGTTGGTCACGATACCGAAAAGGTAAAAGCTACGGATAATGCTTATGCAAGCCTGCCCAGCTGCTGCAAATATAAAAGAATGAAGTAAATCTCTGTTCCATGATCATTCGAGGCTGTATCAAAAGAAACAGTTTTCAAAAAAATGACTTCAGAAAGTTTATACAGTATTGGTGTATGGCGTAGTTAAGTCGTTTATTTTAAATATAATACAAAGAGGCTTACACAAAATTCACAATGGATTTTTTGAAACAGCCTCGAATGATCTTTTATTTCCGTATGCTTAATAAATAAAATGTCATGTTTAATCGCCTTGTAAAATATTTTCTTGAAAACCGGCTGGTTACGTTTATTTTCCTCATTGCCTTTGTGACATTTGGAATTGTATATACGCCCTTTAACTGGCATATCGGTTTTATTCCCCGTGATCCGATACCTGTTGATGCTATTCCTGATATCGGTGATAACCAACAGATTGTTGCTACCGAATGGATGGGCCGTTCTCCCAAGGATATTCAGGACCAGGTGACTTATCCCCTGACCACTGCGCTGCTTGGAATACCGGGTGTAAAAACCATTCGAAGCACATCCATGTTTGGAATGTCGTTTATATATGTCATCTTCAAAGATAAGGTTGAGTTTTACTGGAGCCGTTCGCGTATCCTTGAAAAGCTGAACTCATTACCATCCGGTACTTTGCCGGCAGGAGTAACGCCCACATTGGGACCTGATGCAACAGCTCTTGGTCAGATATATTGGTACACTCTTGAAGGAAGAGATCCTAAAACGGGTAAACCGACCGGAGGTTGGGATCCCCAGGAGTTGCGAACTATTCAGGATTTCTATGTCAAATATGGTCTTGCTACGGCCGAAGGGGTTTCGGAAGTAGCTTCTGTGGGTGGTTTTATCAAAGAATATCAGGTAGATATAAATCCTGAAGCACTTAAAGCTTACAACGTATCGGTTATGGATGTGATGAATACCGTACGCAAGAGCAATCTCGATATCGGAGCCGAAACGGTTGAGCTCAATAACGTGGAGTATATTATCAGAGGATTGGGCTATGTGAAGAATTTAGATGATCTGGATAACTCGGTGGTGTCGGTACAAAATAATGTGCCGGTCCGGATCAAGGATGTTGCGCATACCACATTTGGTCCGGCTACCCGGCGGGGGGGGCTGGATAAATCAGGTTCCGAGGCAGTGGGAGGCGTTGTGGTTGCCCGTTATGGCTCCAATCCTATGGAGGTGATCAATAATGTAAAAGATAAAATCAAAGAAATTGGAGCGGGATTACCGCAAAAGACATTGCCTGACGGAACGGTATCAAAAGTAACCGTTGTTCCGTTTTATGATCGTACCGGCTTGATTAAAGAGACCATCGGTACATTGGAGTCTGCGCTTTCACACGAAATTCTGATCAGTATTATTGTTATTATTGTACTGGTAATGAATCTGCGGGCTTCGATTATTGTTGCCGGCCTATTGCCCATCGGTGTTTTAATGACTTTTATTTTAATGCATCTCTTTGGTGTTGATGCAAACATTGTGGCCCTATCCGGAATAGCCATTGCAATTGGTGTGATGGTGGATATCGGAATAGTGGATGTGGAAAATATATTGCGACATCTGGAGATGCCCGAAAACAAAGGTCTCCGGGGAAAACAACTGATGTCGGTTATCTATCAGGCCACTACCGAGGTAAGAGCTGCAGTGGTTACTTCGATTGCCACAACCATCGTAAGCTTCCTTCCAGTATTTGCGCTGGAGGCCTCCGAGGGTAAAATGTTTCATCCTTTGGCATTCACAAAAACCTTTGCACTGTTGTCCGCATTTATTCTGGGTATTGTGGTTTTGCCTACGCTGGTACATATTTTATTCGATATCCGTTTCGATACCAAGAAGATCAAAAAGTTTTGGAATGGATGTCTTATTGTCGCCGGGGTTGGATTTATCCTCTTCTGGCATACATGGCCTGCATTGGCGCTCATTGCTGTCGGAATCAATAATCTGCTCGATCATCGCTGGCCTGAAGCGCGTAAAGAGTTTCCGAACTATATAAACATTGCGGTCACTGTTTTTGTGGCGGTCTATTATCTCTCTATCGAGTGGTTGCCTTTGGGTGCGCATAATAGTGTGTTTATCAATTTTATTTTTGTCACCGGTATCGTTTCGGTTATTCTGGCAGCCCTACTGGTCATGGTACATTATTATGAACCGATACTTCGTTGGGGATTACGTAATAAATGGAAATTCTTGATACTGCCTGCCTTTACGTTGCTTTTCGGACTTATGGTGTGGATCGGATTTGACAGAATATTCGATTTTGTAGCCACCGGTTTTGAAAAAGTAGGCTGGCAAAGTTTCAGACAAACAATCGCATGGAAAGGAGCAGTTCAAACTTTTCCGGGTACCGGTAAGGAGTTTATGCCGTCGCTGAACGAGGGTTCGTATCTGCTCATGCCGACCAGTATGCCGCATTCGAGCATTGAAAAGAATCTTCAATATATTGAAATGTTGGATAAACGTCTTACGACAATACCGGAAGTAGAGGTCGCCGTTGGCAAGTGGGGACGTGTAAATTCGGCACTTGATCCTGCTCCCGTTCAGATGTTTGAAAACACCATCAATTATCGTTCGGAATATATACTCGACGAAAACGGTCACCGGATGCAATTTAAAGTGGATAATGAGGGACGTTTTATGCTGAAAGGAGGAGCAATGTACAATCCTGAGAAAGAGGCATTCAGGGTGATTCCTGTCGATAGTCTTATTGTGGATAATAACGGCGAGTACTTCAGACAATGGCGACCCGAGATTAAAAAGCCTTTGGATATCTGGAATGAAATTGTGAAAGTAACTAATATCCCGGGTTTGACTTCAGCGCCAAAATTGCAACCTATTGAAACTCGTTTGGTGATGCTTTCTACTGGTATGCGGGCTCCGATGGGTCTAAAAGTGTATGGACCCGATCTTGAAACAATAGAAAAGGCGGGTATGGCTTTTGAACAGGCGTTAAAAGCGATTCCTTCAGTCAAGGCATCGTCCGTATTTTATGATCGGGCGGTAGGAGCTCCTTATATAGAGATAAAGCTGAATAGGGAGGCGATGGCACGGTATGGAATGAGCATCAGTGGAGTACAGGAAATATTGCAAGTCGCAGTTGGCGGTATGTCGTTGAGTAGTTCTGTTGAAGGTCGCGAGCGCTTTCCGATACGTGTTCGTTATGCCCGAGAATTAAGAGATAATCCTGCCGATTTAGAGAAGATACTGATCCCGGCCATGAATGGAGTCCAAATACCATTGGGTGCGATCGCAGATATTGAATATACTCGGGGAGCACAGATGATCCGGAGTGAGAATACATTCCCGGTAGGATATGTCATATTTGATAAAGTGGAGGGAAAGGCTGAAGTTGATGTTGTTGATGAGGCAGCCAAATTTTTAAGACAAAAAATAGATGCCGGTGAAATTAAATTACCACCCGGTGTCTCATACAAGTTCGCCGGTAACTATGAACAACAGATCAGAGCAACGCAAAGACTGGCTATTGTTATCCCGATCAGTTTAATCCTGATATTCTTGTTGCTGTATTTTCAGTTTAAAACAGTAACCGCCTCGTTTATCCATTTTTCAGGTGTATTTGTTGCTTTTGCCGGTGGCTTTATCATGTTGTGGCTCTATGGACAGGATTGGTTTTTGAATTTTTCTGTCGCCGGAATTAACTTACGCGATCTGTTCCAGATGCATACAATCAATTTAAGTGTGGCCGTCTGGGTAGGATTTATCGCACTGTTCGGTATTGCTACCAACGATGGAGTGATTATGGGTACTTATATTCACCAGGTATTTGAACAACGTCACCCTTCCACCGTAGCGGAAGTCAGAGAAGCGGTGGTTATAGCCGGAAAAAAACGTGTCCGCCCGGCCATGATGACAACGGCGGTTGCTGTAATTGCACTGTTGCCGGTGTTGACTTCAACAGGGAAAGGAGCTGATATAATGGTTCCGATGGCCATTCCAACCTTTGGGGGTATGATTATTCAAATGATGACAATCTTTGTAGTGCCACTGTTTCAAGCTATGTGGCGTGAAGGAACGGTTAAGAGGGAACAGAAAATGGCAGCTCAGTTAATTAATAATCAAGATGATGATGAAAATCAAAATATATAAACCGTATCTGCTTCTTATTGCGATTTGCAGTTCTGTTGTTTCCTATAGTCAGCAGCAGTCTGATTCGTTGATGCAGTATCTGGAAATTGCTGCTAAAAACAACCCCGGTGTTATGCAAAGATTCACAGAGTATAAGGCCACTTTGCAAAAAATTCCGCAGGTAGGTAGTTTTGCCGACCCTGAATTAAACGTGGGCGTGTTTCTGAGTCCTATGGAATTAGTAGCCGGTAGTCAGATTGCCGACATCAAGTTGATGCAGATGTTTCCATGGTTTGGGGTACTTAAAAATGCAAAAAATGAGATGAGTATGATGGCAAAGGCCAAATACGAATCGTTTCGTGATGCCAAATTACAGCTCTTTTACGATGTACAGCGTACCTGGCAAGAGATGAATAAGATACAACAAGATATTCAAATCTCAGGGAAGAACCTTGAAATACTTCGTGTCATCGAAAGGCTCTCGCTGGTTAAGTTTAAGGCAGCTCCTGCCAGTGGCAATAGTTCTTCATCATCGGGAGGAGCCATATCAAACAGCAATGTTCAGAATACGTCCTCATCATCGGGAATGCAAAAGATGGGTGACAAGCAAGGTTCCAATTCAAGCATTTTATCGAATCAGGGCACTTCTCCCATGCAAAGTAGTGTCATGGGGTCGGCAGCAGGAGGTGCCGGACTGGCCGATCTGTACCGGATTCAGATTGAGTTAGCCGAGTTGGAGAATAATATTGCATTGTTGGAAAACCGGAAGAATACGGTTGCTGCTAGGTTTAATAATTATCTGAACAGGCCTGTAGAATCTTCCGTCACCTTGCTTGAGACCGTGAAAGCAGATTCGTTGGGTATATCTCTGTTAACTGTATCGGATAGCATCCTCAATCATAACCCTATGCTCGGCATGCTACAATTTGAACAACAATCGCTTGAAGCCAGAAAGAAGATGGTAACCGCCATGGGATATCCGATGGTTGGTTTCGGTGTGGACTATTCACTCAATAAAAAGAATGAAATGTCGACTTCCCCGATGAATGGTAAGGATATGGTCATGCCGATGGTAACAGTGACGTTGCCTATTTATCGAAAGAAGTACAAAGCCATGCAAAATGAAGCCGATTTATTGAAGACTGCAACCGAACAAGGTTATAAAGCAACTGCCAACTCGTTGCAGACTGAGTATTATGAAGCTTTACAGTTATATCAGGATGCTCAACGCCGGGTGAAACTTTATGAAAGTCAAAGCCAACTGGCCAAGAAAACACTCGATATAACCATTAAAAGCTTTTCGGCATCAGGTTCCGGATTAACGGATATACTGCGCATCCGGCAGCAATTACTCGATTATCAGCTCAAACAGGTTGAGGCTGTGACCGATTATAATACGGCTATTGCCTGGCTAAAACGATTAATGGCTTATACTCAGATTCAATAATCAAGATAAAGTATTAGAAATGAAAAAGATATTATCAAACAAGTATGTTCAGTATAGCCTTTTTGCATTGGCTGGACTTTTCATAGGCTGGTTGTTTTTCCATTCATCAACCAAAGTAGAAGGGAGGCACGAAGTAGCGGTTCAAAAGAACAAAACAACAATCTGGACGTGTAGTATGCATCCTCAGATTCGTATGTCTAAACCGGGAAAGTGTCCGATATGTGGAATGGATTTGATCCCTCTGAATTCAAGTGATACACCTGTTGACTCTGGGGCAATAAAAATGACCAAAGAGGCTGCGGCGCTTGCTAATGTGCTCACTTCGGTGGTGACAAGACAAAAACCGGTTCAGGAGGTGCGCTTATATGGTAAGGTCCAGGCCGATGAGCGATTGCTGCAAAGTCAGGTGGCTCATATTCCGGGCCGTATAGAAAGACTGATGGTTAACTTTACGGGCGAGAGTGTTCGACAAGGTCAGACATTGGCACTGGTTTATTCGCCTGAGCTGGTGACGGCTCAGCAGGAACTGCTGGAAGCTGCGAAGACCAAACAATCACAACCTGAAATTTATGAGGCTGCCAAAGAAAAACTCCATCAATGGAAGCTTACTAACGCTCAGATTGCAAGCATTGAAAGTTCGGGTAGGGTACAAAATAATTTTAGAGTGACGTCCAATACTTCCGGTATCGTTACTGCCCGACGGATAAATAATGGTGACTATCTTTCGCAGGGTAGTGTACTCTTTGATATTGCCGATCTATCTAAAGTATGGGTGATGTTTGATGCCTATGAAAGCGATCTGCCATTCCTCAAAAAAGGAGATAAAATTTCGTTTACCATTCAGGCACTTCCGGGGACTAACTTTACCGGAAACATCATGTTTATCGATCCTGTTCTTGATGCGGTTTCAAGAGTTTCAAAAGTGAGAGTTGAAATCGGCAATGAATCGGGAAAGCTAAAGCCTGAAATGTTCGCTACCGGAATCGTAAGGGCAAACCTTGATGAATACCGGAACAAGTTGGTGATACCCCGTTCTGCTGTTTTATGGACCGGTAAACGTTCTATTGTATACATAAAACAAAAAGACACGAATGAACCTGCTTTTAAGATAAGGGAAGTTGAACTTGGACCTATGTTGGGTAATAGCTACGTTATCATCAAGGGATTAAATGAAGGCGAGGAAATTGTTACCCAAGGTACATTTAGTGTTGATGCTGCCGCTCAGCTTGAAGGAAAACCCAGTATGATGAATTCTGATATGCATCAACACTGAAAAGTTTTTGATGATGTTCCGTAAGTTCATGTGTTTTCCTGAGTATGCTGACATGCCATATTTATTTTCGGAAACACTTGATTTTGCCTTCGAAAATGACTATCTTTATAGTGTCTTTAATTAATATATTTATTTATGTATGTTTTAAATTAAGAGGAGCCGATATATTGGCTCCTCTTTCCGTATTAGATAAAATAAATCGTATAAGAGCCGTATTTAACACTCACAACTATTCAGACTGATTCATAATTATTTTTCTTCAGCTTCTGCTACTGATCAATCCTTTAAAGATATTTGTTAATAGTACTTATTAATTTAGTTTTTAAAATAGGTTTACTCAAATATTCATCACATCCGGCGGCAGTGATTCTTTCATAATCGCCGGATAAGGCATAGGCGGTTTGTGCAATTATGGGGAGGCCGGGTCTGAGCTTTTTTATGATGGGAGTTGCTGTTAATCCATCCATTACGGGCATCTTGATATCCATTAATACCAAATCAATATTCGGATTATCGGTAACTGCTTCAATTGCCTCTTTACCATTTTCTACATGAATAATAGCATAGCCGGTGTGCATCAAATACATTTCGAGTAATGCGTAGTTACTATATTCGTCTTCTACAATAAGAATTGTTTTGTGTCCATCATCCTTTTTGAGTTGAACTGATTCTCCAATCACTTTTCCGGGAGTAACGGGTTTATATGGAATGGTAAAATTGAAAGTACTTCCTTGATCCGGTGAAGACTCTACGGCTATTTTTCCTCCCATTAATTCCACATAAGCTTTGCAGATGGAAAGTCCGATTCCATTACCACGATGAATTTTCTTGGAATTGATTTCTATTTTCGTAAACCTTTTAAATATATTCTCATGAAACGCTTTTGGAATTCCTATTCCGGTATCTTTTACGTGGAAGACCAAGTTATTTTGATCAAGACGATATCCAAATTCAACACATCCTTTATGCGTGTATTTAAAAGCATTATTGAGAAGTCTGCTTAAAATTTGTCGTAGTTTAGTATAATCAGTTCTGATTTTAAAATTGTCGTTCTTATTTGGTTTGGAAAGGCTGAAATCTAGCTGACTTGATTTGTAGTTTTCTTTAGTTTCATAATAGAGATTATTCAAAAGATCATCGAGATCGACTTCCGATTCATTTATTTTTTCCTGGTTCGCCTCAATCGTTGAGATTGAGATAATATCGTCAATGATAGAAGTAAGTTGATCTGCGTTTCTATCAATTATCTGTTTATACTGCTCTCGTTCTTCAGAAGATAAATCCGGATCACAAATGATATCACTAAATCCAAGAATTCCGTTAAGGGGCGTTCTCACTTCATGCGAGATATTATTTAGAAAAGAGGTTTTAAGTCGGTCGCTCTCTTCTGCTTTTTCTTTAGCAATAATAAGCTCTCTTTCTACCAGCTTTCGTTCGGTAATATCCGCAACGATGGTTATAATTCCTTTTGTCCCATTAGGTAAGACAATTGAGGCTTCACTTAATTCGACATTTAGTCGTTTCCCATCTTTTCGAACACTTTCTGTTTCATATTTCAGAACAGCACCATCAAGAATTAATCCGATGTTTTCTCTAATAGTATGGATCTTTTCGGGGGTGACAAAAATGGAAATATGTTGTCCGATTAACTCATCTTGTGTATATCCCAGCATTCGACACAGCGTATCATTCACATCATCGATATACCCGTTTTCATTTTGTAATTGAATACCCAAAGGCGATAAATTGAATAAAGAACGATATCGTTCAAGACTTTCTACCAACGCATTCTGTGCCTGAATGCGTTCAATATTGAGCTGTTTTTCTTCTAATGCATGAAGAATAGCAGGTCCGAGACGCCTGATTCGTTCTTTTATTACATAATTGTTGGCTCCTGCTTTCATACATTCAACAGCGGTACCTTCATTTACCGAGCCGGTTACAATAATGACAGGAGTCATAGGGGCATGTTCAAGCGTTATCTTTAAAGCAGAAAGGCCGTCAAAATTGGGCATGCTATAATCTGATAGTACTAGATCGGGTTTAAAATCATTTAATTCTTTTAAAAGCTCCTCTTCGGTATCAATGACAATAAAGCTACAGCTTGGAAGTACTTTTCGTACTTCCCGTTTGTTAAGCTCTGCATCTGACGGCAGATCTTCAATAATCAGTATTTTGTAATTTTTTTCTGCTTGAGGCATCGCTTGTAGTATTATTTGTTTTTATCGTTGTAGTGTCTATTTGAAAGTGTGAAATAAAATTTTGCGCCTTTATTCACTTCAGTCCATATTGTTTCGTGGAGGATCGGCAAGCTGAAAAGCCAAATCGTTGATAGACTGTTTATCTTTCATTTTATCCTTGTTCATCATAAATTAAGATTAATCATACAATTACGGATATGGAAATATGCATTAGCAGAAAACAGGATTGATAGGGTATTTAGTGAAATTGGAATTGAAATTTTTTATTAAGATATTCACCTATTCAAATATAATAATGTTTAGCTGGTTTAGTGCATGATGCTAAAAAAATTATTGATGATCTTTTTGTATCATCTGATTTTAGTAATAAAAAAGAGACTGTCTCAAAAGTCTGAGGCAGTCTCTTTTTTATTGTGCGCTGTGCATGATTAATAACTCGGTGGTGTAAATCCACTATGGGGGTATGTAGCGACCAACCATTAGCTCAAGGCAAGGGTGTCCATTGTGAAGTGGAATCTGAAGGAAGCTGTCGGCAAAGTTCCGGTCTGAGGAACACGAACATCATATAAGGCTCAAGTCGTAGGATGAGTTTGCAATCCAGAACGAAGTCCTAAAGCTACACGGATACGGCAGAGTAGATGATGCAGATATATGGAACGAAGGTTATTAATCTTACCACGGGATATCTCACGGACGTGTGGATATTTTTTTTTAGAAGCACGGACAACAGTTGTCGTGAGAAGTCAGCCGAGGACATAGTACCCGAAACAAAAGTATTGGGGAAGGTCTGAACCTTATCAAAGTGAGTAGTCAATGAATGTTACCCGATGAAGGAAAGAATGCAGAAAATATCAACACTGAGTGATAGCTGCCCGCAAAAGGATAGGACGGAATCCGAAAGCTATACGGGAGTGCAGACTTTCATGGGGATAACTGAAAACCACCTCACGGAAGTGCAATTAGCAAAAGAGGATTTATTAGAACGAATCTTGTCTGCTGCCAATTTGAATAAAGCCTATAAACAGGTTGTGTCCAATGGAGGCAGTGGGGGTGTGGATAAGATGGAAACGGAAGACTTACTTTCTTACCTTAGAATCCACAAAGATAATCTGATAATCTCTTTAAAGGACGGAAGTTACTGTCCTAATCCAGTGCGTAGGGTAGAGATACCCAAAGGCAATGGCAAGAAGCGTCCACTGGGTATTCCTACCGTAGTAGACCGTTTTGTCCAACAAGCCATATCACAGGTTTTATCTCCAATTTATGAACGCGAGTTCAGTGCAAACAGCTTTGGTTTTCGCCCCAAACGGAGTGCCCATCAGGCACTTCGAGCCGCACAGAGTTATCAGAATGCGGGCTACAAATATGCGGTAGATTTAGACTTGGAGAAGTTTTTCGACACAGTCAACCAAAGTAAGCTGATAGAAATTCTTAGTCGCATGATAAAAGATAGTCGGGTTATCTCGCTTATCCATAAATATCTTGGCTCGGGAGTTATTATTGGTCATCACTTTGCACCTACTCCAGAGGGAGTGCCGCAAGGTGGCCCTCTAAGTCCGTTAATGAGTAATATCATGCTCAACGAACTGGACAAGAAGTTAGAGAGCCGATGTCATCCATTTGTACGCTATGCGGACGACTGTATGATATTTTGCAAGAGCAAGCGAGCCGCCCAGCGTACGAAGAACCACATAGTGGTCTATATCGAGGAAACGCTCTATCTGAAAGTGAATCGTGAGAAGACCAAGGTTGGTTACGTGCAGGGCATGAAGTTTCTGGGTTATTCTTTTTACAAGAATAAATCAGGTTTTCGATTATCGGTTCATCCCCAAAGTTATACGAAACTGAAAGGTCGATTAAAAGAGCTTACAGGTCGTAGCAACGGTATGGGCTATGAGAGTCGGAAAGTTTCACTTCACCTATTTATCCGAGGATGGATTGAATACTTCCAACTGGCAGATATGCAAAGTCGGTTGAAAGAACTTGACCAGTGGCTGCGCCGTAGGCTCCGTATGTGTATATGGAAATCATGGAAAAGAATAAAGACCCGCTTTCGGAATTTGGTTCGTTGTGGTATAGCCAAAGCTCGTGCTCTGCCTTATGCAAATGCACGTCAAAGCTACTGGCGTATGGCAGGGAATCCGATTCTGAATGAAGCTATCAGTATTGATAGTCTTGGTAAAGCGGGTTATCCATGTTTGATGGATTATTACCGTAAAGTTGCATCGTAAATAAGGAACCGCCGTATACCGAACGGTACGTACGGTGGTGTGAGAGGTCGGAAAATAAAAATAGGAGGAAAACCTATTTTATTTTCCTCCTACTCGATCGTGTTTTTTTATCTGATAGTAAAATGCTTTTTTTATTGAATGACGATTTTTCTCATGCCTTCAACAAATCACCTATAGGTCTATTGATTTTGTAATCACAATCTTAGATTTTAACGGCTCTTTTTTTTAATTCATCTGGCTTTAAGGTAATGAGATGTCCGATAGGTGAGCCATTTCGATAAGTTATAACTCTAATCGTTATAGGGCCATCAGGAAGCTCGACAGGGTTGGTGTATTTTAGCGAATGACTGTCGGGCATTGTCCCATCATAGGTATAGTAAATGTCCAGATCAGCTATTTCTGTTCCAAGTTCCAGTGTCATCTTTTCACCTTTTAAAGAGAGTTTTACCATTGCATCATAAATTGCACGACTATAATTTACATCTGCTATGTCAAAGCGTTTGAATTGGTTTTCGAGTCGGGGTACAAAGTTCGCCCAATCTTTCTTTTCCTTTTGAGACCAGAAGACTTCAGACAGAGCCCATGCGCGCGGATAGGTCATATATTCTGCATAACGGAATGTCGGAATTTGTTCAGTCCATAAATTCGCTTGTCCTCCTAAAATATATTTTGCATCCACACCTTCAGGAATAGGTTCATAACTATAACATTTGCTGACACGGAGGTTTGAATAAATTGGAGGTTCTACAGTAGGATCGCCCTGACAAAAATCGAGATATGCAAAAGTAGTCGGGGTCATCACTACATCATGTCCCATTTGAGCAGCTTCGATACCGCCCTTGATGCCACGCCAGCTCATTACTGTCGCTTCCGGTGATATGCCACCTTCCAATATCTCATCCCATCCCAATAACTTCTTGCCTTTTGCTTTTAAGATGCCTTCCAATCTATTCATGAAATAGCCCTGAAGATCTTCAACGTGTCTGATATTCAACTTTTTCATCAATGATTTACAGCCTTCATTTTCCTTCCAATAGCCTTTATAACATTCATCACCACCTACGTGAATATAAGGATTTGGAAATAATGCGGCTACTTCGGTAAATACTTTATCCAAGAATTCGTACACCTTTTCATCGGATGGATTTAGTGTGTTGTCTACCAACATTCTGAATGTTCCATTACCATACCAATCAGAAAATGATGATCCTGGATTTACCTTTGTGGAGGTGTCTTTTGTACAGCTCAATTCAGGATAGGCAGCAACAGCAGCCATGCTATGACCCGGAACATCGATTTCAGGAACGATGGTCACATTGCGTTCTTTGGCAAATTCAATGATCTCCTTAATGTCGTTTTGAGTATAAAAGCCGCCATAGGTAGTGGGTTCGCCTGCTTTTGGAGTTGCAAGGGCTCCAAACTGACCTACGCGTTCAACTCGCCATGCGCCTATCTGGGTGAGTTTGGGCAATGATTTTATCTCTATTCTCCAACCATTATCATCCGTCAGATGCCAATGAAAAGTGTTGAATTTGAATTTTGCCATTTCGGCAATGTATTGTTTTACTTCATCTTTGGTGAAGAAGTGGCGACTTACATCAAGCATAAGTCCGCGCCATGCAAAACGAGGATAATCTACTATTTTTACAGCAGGAATGCTCCAGTTTGCTTTAATGACTTCTTTACTTTCAATCTCCTTTGGCAAAAGTTGTAGCAGTGTTTGGGTTCCATAAAAGAGTCCGGCCGGTTGATTTGCACGGATAACAACTCCTCTGGAACTGCTTTCAAGAATATATCCTTCTTTACCGAGTTGAGGATTCTCCTTGTCATTTAAATTGAGTTGAATAACACAGGATTTGCTTTGTTGTGCTTTTAAACTAAAACCTGTTGGCCTGTTTAAGCTATGCGTAAGCATCTCAGCGACTTGTCTGCCTTCAGCTTTATTAAAGCCAATCGAAGTAGCACTTTTTAGTTGATAACTGCCTTTCAATTGATTCATTTCTACCGGTTGTGGAATCAGATTGATCCGGCTATTTTGTCCATTTGCCGTAGTAATAGTCAAAAGAAGTAGCAAAAAAAGAATGTTTTTCATAGCTGATTTAAATGTTGATTAATGATATGTTTTCGATGAATGTTTTTTAAGTTGAAGATAGATTCTTCAATATTTTTTGAAACAACGAGTGACTTCAGAAAAAATGTTCTTTAATTTTCAAAATTAATAAATTGAACGAAATAAAACTCTTTTTTTGAGTGGTTTTTTTCTTTAGATGGACTCTTCTACTCAACTTATTATAGACCGATCCCAAAAAAGCGGATTGATATAAACCTAAATTTGTCATTAGAATCAGGAGGCGTTGATAGTCAAATATCTTTATTATATTTTATTCTATATCAAAAATGAATTATCATAGTCAAATTCTCTTTTAGCGTCGATCAGAAGAATCAAAAATAAACGATGAAAATAACATTAGTTTTTATTAAATGCTGCTCTGGCAACTACGAAAGGTGTTTAGTATATTCAGCGTTGTGCCGATTAAGATCAATCTGAAAAGTTGTGGAGAAGAGAATAAAAGTTTACCGATAAGCGACATATCCCGTAATAAATATTTAAATAATACCGAAGGATAAAAAAGATAAGAGATAAACACGCCGGTATGTAAAAAAAGATTTGAAATAAATTACATGTGGGTCTATCCGGTATCTAATATCCCCGTCAAACCTACATCAAACCTAGTTCAGACCTAGGTTAAATACCTTTTATTATGCCCTTATGGATCAGTCATACCAGACTCGTATCATCCTTATATTCTCCTTTCTATTGGGACAGGAGCTAAAGATTTATTCTTTGATCGGATTATTTTATGCTTTTATCATTCCTTTTCATGGATATCTTTAGGAACGTCAGGAGAAAAAGGGGCAGGCTTGGGCTTAATTATCTGTAAAGAGTTTGTTGAAAAAAGCGGTGGAAATATCTGGGTGGAAAGTGAAGAGGGTAGGGAGAATCCACAATTGTCAATTCCAATCACTCGCTCTTCCGACTTCAAAAGGGTGAAAGTGGTATATCGATGTTGTATACGAAGGTTGTTTCGCTCAACATTTCTTTCGCTCAAAAATATTTAGTTCAAAATTTTTAAACGAAAGGAAACATATCCATTGAATAACTAATTTTGTCGATCATATTTGATCATATTAGTCTTTTGACTTAAAAGACTCGGTTAAAAAAATCAATTTATTAAAATGAGAATAGCTTGTACTTTGTTTTTATTCCTATCCATAACTTTGAATGGATTTACACAAGATGTTCCAGGTAGTATTAACGATATAAAAGCCAGATGCAGATCCTTTCTGGTTTCGGATACAGCTTATGCAACCGAGCAAAGTATTTATCTGGCGGATGATATTGTCCATAAAACAGACGGCACTGGTTTCTTTAAATCAATGACTAGTGAAGGCAATTGGAGCGATATAGATTATCAATCGGAATCAAAGAGCGCATGGCATCCTGCAATGCATTTATATCGGCTAATGCTTATTTATCGAACCTATCATAAAAATCATGATCAGGAGTATCTCAATGCTGTGCATAAGGGATTAAGTTTTTGGATAAAAAATGATTTTATGTGTGTGAATTGGTGGCATAATCAGATTAATATTCCATTTGTTTATTCCAGTTTAATGGTTATGCTCGATAAAGATGCGACAAATGAGGAGTTGGCTTTTTTGAATAACGTTTTGTTGAAACGTACGCAACAAAAGAATCCAACCGGGCAGAATAAAATATGGCAGCATGATATTGAAGCACGCATAGCCTTGGTGAAAAATGATATAGTAATGTATAGGCAGGCAATCAGCAATATGCAGTCGTTAATCGAAGTGACAACCAACGAGGGGATTCAGCCTGATTATTCGTTTCATCAACATGGTCACATGTTACAATTTGGTAACTACGGTCTTCACTTTGTTAATAGTCTGCTTTTTTGGTGGTCGGTTAACTCAAATACCGACTTAGCATTTACTTCTGATAAGCAAAAGATTTTATTTGATTATTGTTCAAAGGGGTTGCGATGGACCATATTTAAAAAAAGTATGGATATTACTGCCGTTGGGCGTCAGTTACGACCAAATTATCAGTCTAAACGAGGAACTACATTGAATGACGATTTCAACCTGATCAAATCGGCTAAAGGTGTCGATGCTTGCGATTTTGGCCTAGATGGCTTTAATCCGGAGTGTCCACTTAATGGGACTAAAGGCTTTTGGCGTAGCGACTATATGATTTACCGGAAAACCAATACTTATATGATGAGTGTTAAAATGCATGATCCTTTTGTCCGTAAGGTTGAGTCGATTAATACAGAGAACCGGATGGGCTCATTTTTAAATGATGGGGTTTGTTTGATTCAACGTACAGGTCTGGAATACAAAAATATAGAGCCGTTGTGGAACTGGACTATGCTATCGGGGATTACCTGCGATACTACATTGAATCCGGCCCGTTGTTTTAAGAGTAATAATGTTTCAGACTTTACAGGCATGGTGTCGAATAATAAGGTCGGCATAAGCGCCATGAAATATAATAGAGAAGGAATCAAAGCTTTTAAAGGCTATTTCTTCGTGGATGATATGGTTGTGGAACTTGGCGCCGATATTGAAGCTCCACAAATGAAGAATATTGTTACTACCGTAAACCAACGTCTTAGTAGTCGTAAAAAACTGATTGTTGCCAACGATTCTCGTTGGTGCTGGCATGATAGTATTGCTTATATCTTTCCTGAAAAACAAGATGTTTATACATCTGTAGCGCTTAGAAAAGGTGATTGGAAAACGATTAATGAGGAGTGGGGGAGTCAACCTACTACCGATTCCGTCACTACTATTTTTGTTTCACATCATCGGAATAATCATTATGCGTTCATTGTAAAACCAAATGCATCATTGCAATCAACAAAGGAGATGGCAAAACGATTTCCTGTAAAGATTTTATCAAACACCAAGATATTACAGGCCATTCAGGTTGGTGATTGTATGATGATCGTGTTTTATGTTCCCGGTAATTTTAAGGGATTGGATGGTGTAGTGATTCGGGCGCATAAACCTTGTTTAGTAATTTCTACGGTTAAAAAGAACGGGAGGGAAACGTGGTATTCTGTTCCGGAAGACAGAACAGAATCTTTGCTCCTGAACGAAACCGATAGAAGCATTGTAGAATATCTTCCGAAGAAGTAGCGCAGGGCATTTATTGTTGTTTTGCTATAACTTTATGCGACCTTCTGCGATGTGTTGTTTTCCGATTGTATTGATTTGACAAAATACTAATATTGCCATCTACTTCCAATACAGCCAAATCAACCTCCGTTATAGCCGAAACACCATGTTCGCGGATTGTTTCAACCAGCTCGTCCATCGATATCTTTGCTTTGCTAAGGTTGTTTTTGTTTATTTTTCCCTTGAAAATCAATATTAGAGCCTCGCCTTGAATGGCTTTACCAAATATTGGGAAACGGAATTCCATGTATTTTAATAAATAGTTTACTGTAAACAGAGATGCTGCACCTACCAGACCACCGGATAAGGTCGTATCCGGACCTGTCATTGCATTTTGAACAACATTGCTGATCAGCAAAATGAATACAAGATCGAATACAGATAATTGAGCGAGCTCCTTTTTCCCAAACAAACGTATAGCCAGGATAAGAAAGAAATAGACCGAGACAGTACAGAGTATAATATGCACATAATTATTTTCTATCAGATTTGAAAAGCTGAAGGTTGAAAAAAGTGTGACCGATTCTGTTTTCATTGAATTGTTATTTGCTTAGATTGTGAGTGCCCGATAGGCATCTCAAATATAGGTACTTAATTACATCTATGTAACCGATTCATCTGAAATAAATCAGATTTGCAATTTTGATAAAAATGATTTATCTTTAAGAAAAAAGTAGAATGCTAAATGACGAAATTAGTAGCATTTCTGTTTTAATGATCTTTTTCTGTATCCTTAATTTAAAAAAAGTATTTCAATGATAGATAATGATTTAAAAATATGCTTTGAGGCAATTGAAGGAAGTAAGCTGATTGAATTAAAAAAAAGCTTGTTCGTCTCAGCGGTTAGATATGCAAGAATCCGGACTGACTGGCATTTTATGAGTACCGAGGATAGAAAACAGGCTGAAGATGAGCGTACCCGTTCGCACAATGCCTTTATAGATAAATGCAATATAATGAGTCGGAATCAACAACAAAATGGCGAGGATGGATCATGGAGACAGCAGTTAGGACAAGATCGGTTGATTATAGGCGATTTTGCATGTTATATTCACTTATGGTTAGGTCTTCAGGGCCGGTAATAATTGATCTTTATTTTGATCATAATCTGTATTTTAGCATTCATTCTTGAATGTATATAATGATGATGTTTTAGATAAGTTGCCAAATAATGTGATAATTGCAATCCGGTAATTTTTGTTATCCGGCAAGCTAAGGTGATATTTTTGTGATATTTTTTTGTATTTTTGATGAAAAGACACTTTATGGCAGTAAAAACCGCAATGTCTTTAAGTTTTATCGTGAATTTACAATAGTTGTCTTGCTGTTTGATCTGATAGTGAGCAAACTTTGGCACTCAATAAATAATTAACGAACTAAAATAAATTTCGTGCAAAATAAATTTCTTCGCGCATTAAATATTAGAATTATTGCCTTCCATTTTCTTGGAGCTGTGCTATTATTACTTGCAATACGTCAATTCTCTTATTTTATCAATGTTGACCTCCTGAAAATGATGGAGCAATATGGAAATGAAATTTCATGGAAAGCAAATCTTTCGCTGGAACAGAAAGATATGGTGCTAAAATATCTTAGTATGGTCCATCAGGCAGGCTTCTTTGGGGTTTTGCTGGGTGGGTTGATATCTGCCTATGTTTGCTGGCGTAATTTTGTCGATACTAATAATGCCATGGTCGTTATGGTATTGGGATATATCGTTTATCGATTTGATTTATTAGCATCTAGTGGTATGCAAACGCTATTGCTTTATCCCGGCATGTTGGTTCAGAAAAATGGATTAACAAGTACCTTGCTGATTAATGGAATTTATCTATTTGGCTTTGCGATGCTGATATTTTTCTCACGATTAACAAGAAGATTTGTTTGACAAAATAGCTTTTTATGACATTAACCAGTGAAAATATATTATTAATCGGATCAGTAATGCTGATTGTCAGTGTTATTTCTGCCAAGACATCGTCTCGTTTAGGAATACCGACTTTATTATTGTTCTTAGTTATAGGCATGTTGGCGGGTAGTGATGGTCCCGGAGGTATCTCTTTTACCGATCCCAAAGCAGTTCAATTTATCGGTTCCATTTCTTTGTGTTTGATCTTGTTTTCTGGGGGGCTGGACTCGAGATGGAAGGATATGAAGCCTATTATCTGGCAAGGGGTGTTTTTATCGACTGTAGGTGTTGTTATTTCTGCGTTTGCTGTTGCCCTTTTTGTGATGGCAGTCACTGATTTTACGTTTACAGAAGGTCTATTGCTTGGTGCTATTGTCTCATCTACCGATGCCGCGGCTGTATTTTCTATTTTACGATCGATGGGGATGGGCTTAAAGGGACATCTGCGTCCACTTCTTGAGTTTGAAAGCGGAAGTAATGATCCCATGGCTTTTTTCCTGACCATAGCTGTAGTGTTTCTTCTTTCACATCCCAGTGCTTCTGTTGTTCATTTGATACCAATGTTCTTTCAACAGATGATCATCGGTGCTTTAGCAGGGTATGGTTTGGGAATATTAATGCATTTCCTGTTGGTTAATATCAAGTTGGATGTAGAGGGGCTTTATTCGGTACTACTTATTTCTCTGGTGATGTTCACCTTTGCATTTACCGATTTCATTGGTGGAAATAGTTTTCTGGCTGTATATATTTCAGGATTTGTACTTGGTAATCGCGACTTTCTGCATAAACGGAGTTTGACTAAACACTTTGATGGACAGGCATGGTTTATGCAGGTTATTTTGTTCCTGACGTTAGGATTGCTGGTCTTTCCCAGTCATATATGGCCGTTAGCCGGAATCGGTCTACTCATCTCCTTATTTTTGATTTTTATTGCCCGCCCGTTGGCTGTATTCTTTTGTCTAAGCTTCTTTAAGGTAAATCTTCGCACGCGTACTTTTATATCATGGGTTGGCTTAAGAGGCGCCGTACCTATTGTCTTTGCCACCTATCCGCTTACCGCCGGTGTTGCGAAAGCCCCGTTGATCTTTAATCTGGTTTTCTTTATTACGGTAACTTCGGTTTTGATTCAAGGTACATCGCTTCCGTTAGTTGCGAAATGGTTACATTTATTGGTTCCTGATAAAACACGTAAAAAGTCGATGCTGGAAAAGGAACTTAAGATGCGATTACAATCTACGGTTACTGAATATGAGGTTAAGGAGGGTTTTTCATGTGTGGGAAAATCATTGGTTAATTTAGGCGTTCCTCATAATGTGTTGATTTTGTTAATCAAACGGAATGATTCGTATATTACACCTGACGGATCAACGGTTATTGAAGTCGGCGATAAATTAATGATTATGGCCGAAACGCAAGATGCGCTCGAAGAGATGTTTGCTTGTTTGGTTACCGGTATAGGGAAAAAGAAGGATAAACCGGGCGGAGAGGATAAAACAGATCAGCCCCAATCTGATGGTCTTCAAAATGAAGAACCTAATTTGCTAGAAGTCTGAAACGTTCAGATACCAAAAAAAATCTAAACGACGGAAAAGTTATTAAGGTCGTATAAAAGGTCCGTTTTCTTGTTTACAAAGACGTTATACTTTGATATATAATTTATAAATAAGATCAAAAGACGTTGATTCATCTTTATAATAGTAGTGTAATTAGAATCTGATAAAATACTAAAATGCTTATACGTAATATATTAATGTTTATTATTTAAAATGAATAAAAATTGGATGTCGATAAAAGATTCTGGCTTTCGAGAGGATACTCATAGATTAAAATGAGTACCTTCGTCATATATTTTAACTCAAATTTCAATTAAATCCTATCCAAATCTATCTGCTATGGCAAAAGTAAAAGGTAGCATTAAGATTGATACAGAGCGGTGCAAAGGCTGTGAAGTCTGTGTTCCCGCCTGCCCTGAATCAGTAATTGCATTATCTAAAAACGTAAACGGAAAAGGTTATCATTATGCTGAAATGGTGAAAGATAGCTGCATTGGTTGTGCAAATTGTGCAGTCGTATGTCCGGATGGCGTAATCTCTGTTTACAGAGTAAAACTCAACAGTTAATCAATAATTAATACTTTCTCTAAAAATGAAAGAGCTCAGATTAATGAAAGGCAACGAAGCGATAGCTGAAGGAGCGATTCGTGTAGGTGCTGATGGTTATTTCGGGTATCCAATAACTCCGCAAAGCGAGATTTTGGAATACCTGATGGCTGAAAAGCCAAAAGAAAGAACCGGAATGGTTGTTTTACAGGCCGAAAGTGAAACGGCCTCGATTAATATGGTATATGGCGGCGCCGGTTGTGGTAAGCGCGTCATGACTTCTTCATCCTCTCCAGGTATCAGTTTGATGCAAGAGGGTTTATCTTATATGGCTGGAGCTGAATTACCTTGTCTGGTTGTAAATGTGGTTCGTGGTGGTCCCGGATTGGGTACTATTCAACCTTCACAAGCTGATTATTTTCAAACTGTAAAAGGTGGAGGTCACGGTGATTATAAATTAATCACTCTGGCACCTTCATCCGTACAAGAGATGTACGACTTTGTATCTTTAGGCTTTGAATTAGCTTTCAGATATCTCAATCCGTGTATGATCTTGAGCGATGGTGCTATTGGTCAAATGATGGAAAAGGTTGAAATCGGCGATCAAATGCCACGGTGGAGCGAAGCTTATATCCGTGAGCACTATCCATGGGCAACACTTGGGAAAACACCTGACCGCCCTCACAATATTATCACATCGCTTGAACTGGATTCGTCACGTCAGGAAAAGGTAAATCTGAAGATTCAGGCTAAATACCGTATCCTTGAAGCCGAAGAGGTTCGCTACGAAATGATCGATTGCGAAGATGCCGATTATATTTTTGTCGCTTATGGCTCAAGTGCCCGTATTTGTCAAAAGACAATGGAATTAGGTAGGAATAAAGGAATTAAAATCGGTCTACTCCGTCCAATTACCCTTTATCCTTTCCCGAAAAAGATATTGTATGATCTGGCAGGTAAAGTAAAAGGAATGTTAACGGTTGAAATGAGTGCTGGCCAAATGATTGAAGATGTAAAACTTGCTGTTGAAGGCAGGGTACATGTTGAACATTATGGTCGTTTTGGAGGAATTATTCCATCTCCTTCCGAAGTATTACACGCTCTTGAAACTCAAATTATTGGAGGTTAATCATCATGTCTGAAAATATTTTCAATGAAGAATTGCAACAGGAGGAAAATCTTGTCTATAGAAAAAGCAAGGTTCTGACTGATAAGGTATTTCACTATTGCCCAGGTTGTGGCCATGGTACAGTACATCGTATTATTGCCGAAGTGGTTGAAGAGATGGGCATACAAGGACAGACCATTGGTGTTTCGCCAGTTGGTTGTGCTGTGTTGGCATACGATTATTTTGATTTTGACTGTCAGGGTGCCGCTCATGGTCGTGCACCTGCTGTGGCTACTGCTATTAAGAGATTACTTCCCGATCGTTATGTGTTTACCTATCAGGGTGATGGCGATTTGGCAGCTATAGGAACCGCAGAAACTATTCATGCCTGTAACAGAGGAGAAAATATTACGATCATCTTTATTAACAATGGAATTTACGGGATGACCGGAGGGCAAATGGCTCCTACAACGTTGGAGGGCATGAAAACAGCTACCACTCCTTACGGCAGAAATATTGCCGATAACGGCTATCCGTTGAATATGACAGCGATTATTTCTATATTACCGGGGACCTATTATGTTTCCCGGCAGGCGGTATATTCTCCTGCCGCTGCCCGTAAAGCCAAAAAGGCTATCCGCAAGGCATTTGAGAATCAAAGCCTGAATAAGGGCCTTTCGTTTGTCGAGATCGTTTCAAATTGTAATTCAGGTTGGAAAATGAATCCTCGTCAGGCGAACGAGTGGATGGTAGAAAATATGTTTCCCCACTACCCACTCGGTGATATTAAGGTGGACGGTCAACTGGTTAAATAGTGTTTAACTGATTAAAAACGTTAAATTATGACTGAAGAAATTATCATTGCCGGTTTTGGAGGACAGGGAGTGCTCTCTTTGGGTAAAATTCTTGCCTATTCCGGTGTAATGCAAAATAAAGAAGTAAGCTGGATGCCATCTTACGGACCCGAAATGCGTGGAGGTACTGCTAATGTTACGGTAATCATCAGTGACGAACGTATCAGCTCTCCTGTTCTTAATGCCTTTGACACTGCTATTATTCTGAATCAGCAATCAATGGATAAGTTTGAAAAGAGTGTAAAGCCCGGTGGATTGTTAATTTATGATCCGAATGGAATTACACACCATCCGCTTCGTAAGGATATTAATATCTATCAGATTGATGCTACCGGCGAGGCTACAAAAGATGGTTTAAATAAAGTCTTTAATATGATAGTGCTGGGTGGCTTTTTGAAGTTGAAGCCTATTATTTCTCAGGAATTTATTCATAAGGGACTTGAAAAATCACTTCCTAAGCGTCATCATGCGATGATCCCTGCCAACGAAAAGGCTATTGAAAGAGGTAAAGAGATATTAAAACCCTATCATCTGATTTAAAATAATTTCAAATTCTCCTGTTGAAGGGCTGTTCGGGAATCTCCTGGGCAGCCCTTTGTATTGATAGAATACTTTAGAAAAATAATTGTAAACTAGGATCTTCTTTGTGTTATATTTTATTACTTTCGCATTGTTATCATCAACTCATCAAGCAATGAAAAGAATAGTAATTGGTTTTTTGATATTATTTAGCTGGGGGCTTAAGGCGCAAACCCAGTCAAATCAGGATTGGGAGAATCCTGATATTAATCAAATTAATCGTTTACCCATGCGATCTGCTTATTTTCCATATGAGTCAGAAGCAGTAGCCGACAAAGGCAGAATGGAAAACTCCACTCGTTTTTTATCACTTGACGGAGACTGGAAATTTAAATGGGTTGAAAAATATAAAGATCGTCCGGTGAATTTTTATAATATAGATTTTGATGATAGCAAATGGGTGGATTTTAAAGTGCCGGCAGATTGGGCATTACATGGATATGGGGTTCCTATTTATGTAAATCAACCCTATGAATTCTCAATGCAAAACCCAACCCCTCCGACTATTCCCGGAGAGATTAATCATACCGGATCGTATCGTCGGACCTTTACCGTACCTGAGACCTGGAACGGACAACAGATTTATCTTCATCTTGATGGCATCAAATCTGCCGGCTATGTATGGATTAACGGAAAAGCAGCAGGCTATACGGAAGATAGCAAATTAGCTGCCGAATTTGATGTTACCTCTTTTGTAAAACCCGGTGTCAATCAGATTGCTATTCAGATTATTCGCTGGAGTGACGGTAGTTATTTGGAATGTCAGGATTTTCAACGTTTGGCGGGTATAGAACGTGATCTTTATTTATATGCCCGTCCAAAGGTTCATTTGAACGATCTTTTTATTAAAACACCTCTTGATAATACTTATGTAAACGGTTTGTTTACTATGCAGGCCGAGGTTTTTAATTTTACCGGTAATAATAAAGAAAAGACACAAGTGATAGCCCGTATTGCCGATTTAAACGGTACGCAGGTTTATTGTGATACAATGCGTGCCAACGAATTGAAGATGGCCTTTGGAAAAAGTATTGTTCAATTTAAAGGGATGATTCCAAATGTGAAGCAGTGGTCGGCTGAACAGCCTAATCTGTATCGGTTAACAGTAACGCTCTTGGATGAGAACAAACAAGTACTCGAAGTAGTTTCACGTAAAATAGGTTTCCGTACTGCCGAGATTAAAGATCGTCAGATGCTCATTAACGGTAAACCTATCTATTTTAAGGGTGCTAATACCCATGAACATGATCCTGCAAACGGTCATGTGATTTCGGAAGAGTTAATGATTAAAGACATTGAGCTACTAAAACAAGCAAACTTTAATGCAGTTCGTAACTCACATTATCCACACTGCGAGCGATGGTACGAGTTATGCGATGAATATGGTATTTATGTAGTGGATGAGGCAAACATCGAAAGTCATGGTATGTACTACGATCTGGGCCATTCATTGGGTAATAATCCTGCATGGGAAAAAGCACACCATGAAAGGATTTCTCGTATGGTGATTCGTGATAAGAACTTTGCCAGCGTGGTATTTTGGTCACTTGGAAATGAGGCTGGAAACGGATGGAATTTTATGCAGGGATATAACTGGATTCGGGGTTATGATCCTTCACGTCCCATACAATATGAAAGAGCTTTGAGTGATTGGAATACCGATTTAATCGTACCTCAATATCCGGATCCGGAATGGATGGTCCGCTATTCAAAGAGTAATCCCGACAGACCTTTAATCATGTCAGAATATGCACATATCATGGGTAATTCGTTGGGTAACTTTCAGGATTACTGGGATGTCATCGAAAGTCATCCATTCTTACAGGGCGGATTTATTTGGGAATGGGTAGATCAAGCGATCTATTTTGAAAAGAATGGTAAAAAGATATTTGGATATAGTGGTGACTGGGGTAAACCATTAAACGATGACCATAACTTCTGTGTAAAAGGGGTTGTTACAGCCGACCGGAAAATTACCCCTATGTATGAAGAGGCAAAAAAAGTACATCAGTTTATAAAGACTAAAGCTGTTGATGCGAAATCCGGTATTATCGAGGTGTTCAACTCCTATTTTTTCAGAGACCTTTCAAATTACTATATGACATGGGATGTGACTGAAAATGGAGTAGTCGTTGCCAATGGAAAGATTAATGAACTCACTGTAGAACCACAAAAAGCAAAGCGATACACACTTGTAATTCCTTCTCAGCTTGCAAAAGATAAAGAAGTGATGTTAAATGTACGTTATCGAGCAAAGACTGATGAAATTGGGGTTCCAAAGGAGATGATCATGGCTTACGATCAGTTTAAGCTGAATGATGTTAACTATTCAACAGTTGTGAAATCGATAAACGGAGGACTTAATTATACTGAAAGCGATAATGCTATTTCAATAAAAGGTGCTGGTGTAGTTTTGACATTTGATAAGAAGCTCGGAGAAATTTCATTATATTCTTTTAATGGTAAAACTATTTTGGAACATGGAGCTCGACCTGATTTCTGGAGACCCCTGACTGATAATGACTATGGTGCAGGTTATAATCGAAAAAATAAAGTTTGGAGAGATCCGGGCCTGAAGGTGATATCCTTTCATCTCTCAAAGCTTGACAATGGAAACATTGTTGTGGATTTCGAAAAGAGTTTGCTTAATGACGATGCTATTTATAAACAGAAATTTATTGTTGATGGTTCAGGAAAGATTTTGGTATCAAATGAAATGAAAGCAGGAAAGACCAAACAACCGGTACTGTTGAAATTTGGTAACCATATGCTGTTACCTTCCGGTTTTACAACGATGGAATGGTATGGTCATGGTCCCGGCGAGTCGTATCTTGATCGAAAATCTGCCAATGAAGTTGGAATCTATAAAAAGCTCATCCATGATCTGTATCATCCTTATGTTCGTCCACAGGAGAGCGGAAACCGTAGTGATGTCCGTTGGGCCAAACTGCTGAGAAAAGATGGTTCGGGTGTTATGATTGGAGCCAATGAGACAGTTTTGAGCATCAATGCACTTCCTTATAGTCCTTCGCAACTGGATGCGGGAGATGTTCGCGAGGCAGTTCAAACCCACTCGGAACTACTTGAACCGGATAAATACATCCATCTTGATGTCGATTTAATCCAGGCAGGTGTTGGGGGAATTGATAGTTGGAGTACACCTGCTTTACCACAATACCGGGTGCCTTACAAAGATTATTCTTATTCGTATTGGATTATTCCAATTAAAAAGTAATGGTTTAAATGAGTGTTTGTGGATAGTCTAAGCGCATATATATGTATAGGCTATAAAATTGAGGCTGACCCTTTTGGATCAGCCTCATCTGTTGTTGTACTTTTAATACTTGAACTAACAGACTTTATTTTTCACGACTCACATTTGCTGAATCAAAAGAGGCCATTTCATTAAAAAATGCTACTGCAGATTGAAGAATCGGAAAGGCAACGGCAGCTCCGGTGCCTTCTCCCAGACGCATATCGAGCTCGATGATAGGCTTGCCTTTTAGATATTCAATCATGGACCGGTGACCTTTCTCATTTGAACAATGACTAAAAACACAATAGTCCAGAACATTCGGGTCGAATGCATGGGCTGCCAGAAGAGCCGCAGTGATATTAAATCCATCTATCATGATAACCATCTTCTTTTCGGCAGCTTTTAAAATAGCGCCACAGGTCATAACCAGTTCAAATCCACCAAACCAAGAAAAAATGCTCAATGGGTCTAAATTCCCGTGGTAATTATTAATGGCTTGTGTAATCACATTTATCTTGTGGTTGATGCCTGTTTTGTCTAATCCGGTACCACGTCCAATGCAATCGGCTATAGGTATGTTTGTAAACATGTGCATGAGTGCTGCGGACGAAGAAGTATTACCAATACCCATTTCGCCAAAACCGATGACATTGGTCCCCTCTACAGCACAATCTTCAACAAGAGCTGCTCCGTGTTGAATTGCTTTCATACATTCCTCGTGTGTCATTGCCGCTCCTTTAGAAAAGTTTTTGGTTCCGTATGCTACTTTTCTGATCAATAGATCAGGATGAGGCACAAAGTCTGTTGCAACACCGGCATCTATTATTTTGAGTCGAATGTGATTCTGGCGGGCAAAAACATTGATAGCTGCCCCACCGTTTAGAAAATTATAAACCATCTGTGGGGTTACCTCTTGAGGATAGGGGCTGACCCCTTCTTCTACTATTCCATGGTCTCCTGCAAATACAAGAATGGTGGGCTTGTTTAGAGTAGGCGAAAGGGATTGTTGGATAAGTGCAATTTGTTTTGCCAGTGTTTCGAGTGTTCCAAGCGAACCCAATGGTTTTGTTTTGCTATCTATTTTATGCTGAATAGGTTCAGCAAGACTGTTGTTTAGCTTTTCAATATGAAAAGAGATTGATGATTGCATGTCAATTGATGATAATAGATTTAGCACCTGTGGTGAATTTATAAATGAGAAACAGTTTTATTTTACCTTTACGGGAATTCCGGAAACCATGAGAGTGACGGTTTCGGCTTCTTTCGCTATATATTGATTCATCCAACCCTGAACATCGGTAAACTTTATCTGAACAGCATTGGTAGAATGACCTCCCATCCCAATTTCATTGGTGACAACGTATATCTCCGCATCTTTCTTCTTGAAAAGCTCCCATTCCTCTTTTGCTTTCTCAAGGCTTTTTTCCACATCTCCTTCCAGATCATAAAATATGTTAGTTAACCATAGTGTGATGCAGTCGAGGACAACGATCCGGTTATCAATATTCAGCAATGAAAGATGAATATCTTCTTCGATGGTTTCCCATTTATCCCCACGATCTTTTTGATGACGTTGAATCCGTTTTGTGTAATCTTCGTCCCAGTGTCTGGATGTAGCAATATAGAGAGGACGATCCGTTTTTTCAAGTACAATCTTTTGAGCAAAAGAACTTTTTCCTGAACGTTGTCCCCCGGTGATTAGATGAATGCGTGCCATGTTATAATATTTGAATAGCGTAAAAGCCGGCTTCAATCTTTTTGATCCTGATGGCGGTTCCATAAGGCAGTGTAAATGAAAAGACTTGTCGTGCCGAAAGACCTAATGCCTTAACAAGAGCCGATCGTAGAATGCCATCGTGGCTTACCACGAATATCTCGTTTGCACTGTTCTCCCATATTTCCTTCCAGAATGGATCAAAGCGATCCAATAACATATTAAAAGATTCTCCACCGGGAGGAGGCATCGTCTCGAATGATTTTGTCCACTCGAGAAGTTTGGATTGTTTGATTTCGTTCCACGGTTTCAGTTCCCATTCTCCAAAACACGTTTCTTTTATTCTATCGTCAAGCTGAAAAGGGAGCTGATAATGGTTCTCAAGAAAGGTGGCAAGTTTTGTACAGCGTTGAAGCGGACTGCTTACCATGAGTTGTGGTTGGTATTGTTTTATTTTTTCTAATATTCCGGCCATCTCATCAGGAGCTGATGGCGCCAGATCAACATTCGAATGCCCGTAACAAATGCCGGGTCCTGTAGCAGTTCTTGTGTGTCGGATAAAGGTTAAAGTTTCAGCCATGATAATGAAAATAATAAGCGGTAATCGTAAGATAAAAAGCAACTTCAACGAGTTGTTGTGTAGCCCCAAGACAATCTCCTGAATAGCCTCCCAGTCTTTTTACAACGTATTGGCTCCAGATAATGAAGGTGATGATTGAAATGATGAGTCCGGCAATTGCAGGTTGTATGGGTAGAAAAAATAATGATAATAAACCGATCATTGTAGCAATGATTAATCTGCTTGGTGATAATGTCTTTGCCAGTGGTTTGCTTTTTGATTGATTATCGTCGCGTGCATAAGCATGCAGAGAAACAAACCAGACGAGGGTCGTTCTGCTAATTATATGTCCGACAATTAGAATGAAAGGTATGAGCGCAACCGGCATTGATGAGAGTGTGCTGAATTTTAATAGTAATAGCAGCGTCGCGCCAATAACAGCATAGGCCCCACTACGACTATCTTTCATTATTGATAAGCGTTGTTCTTTTGTATATCCTCCGCCAAATCCATCGCAGACATCACAAAATCCATCTTCATGAAAAGCGCCTGTGAGCAATACTGTAGCCATCATGCTCAATACGATGGCTACAGTTTGTGGAAATATACAGGATGCGCCAAAGAAAACCAGACCACCGAAACCACCTACCAATAAACCGATAACGGGCAAATAGGAAGTCGCTTTATCCACATACTCCTGATTCCAGTCACTATGTCTGCCAACCGGAATTCGGGTAAAGAAGAGGAGTGCAGTTTTGAAAATGTTCCATTCTTTATTCATTATAAGTTATTGTTTGAGGTTACACCTAATAGATGATGGTAATCGGTTTTAAAAAGATTTTGATCCTGCTAAAAGGAGAACGTATATTTGAGTAAAAATGATCGTCCGGGAAGATTATAACCTCTTTTTTCATAATAATTTTCGTCAGTGAGGTTATTCACAAAGAGTGATAGCTGATGGCTTTTGAAACGATAACCGGCATTGGCATTCATCACGATAAAATCACCATATTTGGTTTCTACCAGTTGATCCCAGTAAGTCCAGTCACGGTCGTAACGATCGTTTACGTAACGGGCATTTATACCTGCAAAGAAACCATTGGTATGTTGAAAGTTAATATCAAATCGAACCGTATTGTTTGCAATATTATACATACGGTGTTTTATTTCGCCCACACCATATTCTGACGTCACCTCTTCCGCTTTAAAGTAATGGTTCCAATGGATGGCAGTATTCAGTGTGTAGTTTTTACTTTCGGACAAACAAACCGATAGTGATGTTTCCATACCATTGATCATACTCTTTTTAGCATTGATGTATGAGGTATACGAATCAATGGTATCACCGGTTGCTGTTAACTTTGTCTCGGTAGGGAATGTCATTTTCTCAATCGCATTATTTTTATAAATGGTTGAAAAATAAGCCATTTCAAAACGAACTTTTTCCTTTTTATCAGTTAAGATAAAACCTATTTCGGAAGTTGTACTCTCCATGTTTTTTAGATCAGGATTCCCTTGAACTATACCCACATGTTTTACTTTGTAATAGCTTGCTGATTCCGTATAACCGGCAATGTTATAAATACCGGCCGGTGAATATCCTTTAGATACAGAACCTCGGATTGCAAAATTATTTGTTATATGATATTTCGCACCGATACTTGGGCTGAAGATTTGATTATCGGCTTTGCTTTCTTTGTTATTGAAGAAGTTGGTTTCAAGAATTTTATAATTCATCAGATCAAAACGGACACCGGTAGAAACAATCAACTTATTATCCATCATCATCAGGTTCCCCTGTGCAAACAGGCCTGTATTCGATTGGGTATAATTAGGGTTATAAGCGATTACTTCATCGCCTTTTTTTTCAAAGCGTTGATTGTTAAAAGTTGCAGATTGATTTTCTAGCCCAAAAGTAAAGCTGTGATTTCCTGATTTTAAGATATCAATGATACTTAAACCGGTCCATGTTGTTCTGCTGTTGTATGATTTATATGGATTAATTGCAACGGTTGAGACAGCCCCGTCCGCATTGTATTGGTCCTCATATACCGTATAATCTACATCTGATTCTTTACCGGTAAATCCTTTGATGGTAAGTGTATTGTTTTCAGATAGCTTTCCTTCCAAGCTTATATCTCCGGAATAATTATACACATCTTTAACGGCAGGTCTTTTTATTCCATCACTCAGGTCACCCGGTGAATTAACATGATTAGCCCATACATATTCTCCACTAAGATTTAACTTCCAATTCTCATCGAGCTTAACACCGATACGACCATTGATGTGTTTCTTGTCGAAAGTAGTATTCATTCGTTCAATACCATCTCCACGTGAATCATCAATGCTTTCACTCTTCCCAGTCTTTACGAAGCTATTATCGATGTGCTTTTGACCTAGCATATTACGGAAGAGATTGCCTTTCCCAAGATAGTAGTTCTTATCTTGATTCAATGTTCCGCCATTAATATCGAAACTGATATTTTTGTTGATATTTCCTCCTGCAGAGGCGTCAATGCCCCATGTACCGAAGCTACCGGCTGTAAGTGAAACGCTTCCTGTTGGCTTACCGCTACTCTGTTTGGTGATAATATTTATAACGCCTCCCATTGCCTGAGGACCATAAATAGTTGATGCCGGTCCGCGAAGGACTTCAATGCGTTCAATATTGTTCAGGTCTATCATCGCCAGATTGGTTGAAGCGGAGGGGCGTCCATCGATGAGAATAAGTGTCTTTTGATTCACACTTCCTGTTTGAGGACGGAACCCACGAATACTAATTCCTGAAAGGAGTCCCGGATATTGGACAATATCGACCCCTACAGTTTGTTTAAGCAGGTCGGCAATGTCTGTTGATCCCATTTTCTGAATGGTTTCACGATTAATAACCTCAATTTTTTGAGTGAGATTAGAGGTCTTTTGAGGACCACGTGTTCCGATTACCACCACCTCCTGTAGGTTTACTGTTTTTTGAGGTTGGTCTGTTTGTGCGAGCACAAAAGCCGGAAAGCATAACGCTGTAATAAGTGTTATAAAACAATTTTTCGAGTGCATAAGATTTGATTTGTTTTCACTTCGGGCTTAACGATACATGTGTTCCGGACTACATGTATCAAAAAACTTTCGGTAGTTTTGATTTTTTCCTTTTATTTTAATGGTTTGTATGATTATTCTTCAATTCGTGAAGCATGCTTTCAATGGAGTTAGTTCTTGTTTGTTTCCCTTTATCACGGGTAATGATAAATTCCGGGTCGTTTCCTGTCGTGATTTCAATTTGGATATCTGTTTTTTCAACTCCATGAGCGTTATATCCATTTCGCTCAAGCGCATTTTTGACCCAATAACTGGTTATTCCTTTTCCAACTATATGTACTTGTTCGGAATATTCTTCATCGGCTCTGAAGCATCCGGTTTGGCTGTCGAATAGAATACCTTCGCGGGAGAAAAATGATTCGATATGTCCTTGCAAAAGCAGATCTTCAGGACTGCCACATACCATAGGTCTCCCTTTTGCAATCAACCATAATTTATCTGCAAACCGCAGCGCTTGTTCCAAATCATGAGTCGTTACCAGAATGCCTTTGTTCTTTTGAGCAGTTAGTTGATGAAGCAGACGCATGATCTCAATACGACCCGGTAGATCAAGAAAAGCAGTTGGCTCATCCAATATCATTAATGGGGTCTCTTGTGCTAGCGCCTTTGCAATCATCGCTTTTTGCTTTTCTCCGTCGCTCAATTGCGAAAGTTTACGATTGGCAAACTGTTCGAGTCCTGTTTCTGCTAAGGCCTGACTTGTGATTTCATGATCTTCCTCAGAGAGATGACCAAAGAATCCGGTGTAAGGATATCGTCCTAACGAAACCAATTGTTGTACCGTAAAATCTTCAATTGAGAGCTTCTCAGTAAGCACAACACTTACCATATGTGAAAGATCTTTTTCCCGAAGCGTTTTAATACTTTGGCTTTCGATAAATGCATCACCTTCCTGTGTGGGAATGAAGCCGGCGAGTGTTTTCAACAGTGTTGATTTCCCTGCCCCATTTGGTCCCATCAGGCAAATAAGCTCTCCTGATTTTAATGTAAGATCAAGGTTTCGGTGCAAAAGTTTTTGACTGTTTTTTTCGCTGTACCCAATGCCTAGATTGGAAGTATACAGCAGATTGGTACTCATAAATATTTTCGTTTATATCGTGTTAAAACTACCCAGATAACAACCGGTGCGCCCATTAAAGAGGTTACGGCATTGATTGGGAGTGCACCTGCTACTCCGGGCATACGGGCAATCAGATTGCATAATAGCGCTACGGAAGCGCCAATCAACATATTGGCAGGCAGGAGCGTTTTATGATCGGAGCCTCCAACAGATAACCGGGTAATATGTGGAGTGGCGATTCCGATAAATGCAATAGGACCACAGAATGCAGTTACCACTGCCGTCAGCAATCCCGCACAAAACAATACCACAAACCGTGTTCTTGAAATTCGTAAACCTAGATTACGGGCATAGCGCTCTCCAAGTAAAAGTGTATTGAGCGGTTTTGGTAGTAAAAGTGCTATTGAAAGTCCTAGGATGGTTGCTGCTGCGAAATAATAGATCTTATCCCATCCAACAGCGCTAAAAGTTCCCAATCCCCATAATGTAAACGCTTGGAGATTTTCTGCAGAGCTATAAACAGAGAGTACGCCAACTATGGCCGAAGTGATGTAGCCCATCATCAAGCCGGTTATCAGCAGCATCGCATTATCTTTTATCCTGTGTGAAAGAGCCAGAATGATTAATAATACAACCATAGCGCCGACAAGGGCTGCGAGGATAAGGCTGATGATATTTAATTGAGGTATAAATGTGAACCAAGCTCCTGCAAACATGGTTACCAATGCTACGCCAAGACTGGCTCCGGAACTAATACCCAAAACATCAGGACCCGCCAGCGGATTTCTAAAGAGGGTTTGCATCAAAAGACCAGCTGTAGCGAGGGATGCTCCTGCAAAGATGGCGGTAACCGATTGAGGTAAACGTATCTGAAATAAGATATTTGTTGATAAATCATCGACAGAGACACCCTGAATAATATTAAAGAGTGTCCGGAAGGGTATTTTAACAGGTCCTAACATCAGATTTAATATAAACAGGACCATTCCTATTAATAGGGTTAAAAGTAAGGGTCGGCCTTTTTTCATTGGATGAATGATTATTTCAATAGATTGAAATATTTATTTTGGTGGTCTTTAAGTAGCTCAGGATGAAATATTTTTATCAGATCAGCCAAGATGACTTCAGGTTCGAGCATTCCCTGTTCGTAATAGCTCTGATAGCGGGTGTTGCAGAAGATGACTTTTTTATTTTTAAAAGCCTTGAAGTGTGAATAGGGGTAGTACTCGGTGCTAAGATTCCGGTACGAATATTTTCCTTCATAAAAATCGAGGACTTCCCAATAATCTGCATTAATGGCTTTTTGATAAACCGACTCAAAGTCTAGTGGAAAGGAACCGGTTTCGGGCCGATTAGCCCAAAGATATGAAGCGCCTGCATCTTTAAAGAAATGACTGATATAGCTTTTTCCCCCTGCCATATACCAGATATTGCCATATAGTTTGCCGGCAAAAATAGTGGGGCGTTGAGAGAGAGAAAATCGTTTTGTAAGGTTAGAGAGGTCTTCGTAGTGGATGGCGATAGAATCAAAAATCTTATTTGCCAAGACATCTTTTTCAAAGAAAGCGCCAAAGAAACGAATCCATTCAGCACGTCCCAGTGGATGGTTTTCCATATACCCTGTCATTTGGATTAGTGGGATGCCTGTTTGTTTCAAGTGACCGTACTTGTTTTCCTTGAAGGTTGAAACAAAGAGTATTTGTGGGCCGGCATGCATTAACTTTTCTGCGTTAATATTCGAAGCAAGTCCAATATCAGTAATCTTTCCTTTTTTGAACTGTTCATCAATATAGGGCTGATGGATGTAATTCTTTTCTGCCACTGAATTTAAAGAGGAGAGAACTCCCAGTCGGGCTGCAAAACCGGCATCATTAGAAGATGTAACGCCAAATGACTTAACGGGAGTACGAACTATAATTCCATCAGGTAAGTTTTTTGGAAGCTCCTCTTTGAATGGAATAAGCACATACTTTACCAAGACATTTATGGTGTCGAAAGGATCTCTTACTTCTAAAACTTTGTAGTTTGGATACTTTTTGATAACGAACTCCCGTGCATACCGAGAGGGTTCTCTGATAAAAGAGACATCTGATGACTTTACACCAGTGTTACCTGAATGATTGCAGCTGCTAAAGAGTAGCGCAAAAAGACTAGTCGTTAAAAAGACTGAACGCAATGATTTTTTCATTGTAAACTTTTATTCCCGAAAGCAATTACCATCATTGGCAGGTTTTCTGACTTCCCTCTTCTCTTACGCCTTCCCAACAGAATAAACTGAAAGTGGCTTCTTGCAAGAAAAACAAGCGAGGGTTACAGCTGCGGGTACAGTCCCGGAATTACACCGGCTTCCCTTTTACTCCATACAGCATGGACACCAAAGATGAGGCAAAGATAATTGAAAGTTTTAATTTCCGGCTATGAAATTTTTCGATTGTATGAAAATTTATAATCATTTTTTACATCGACCTGTAGTATATCACATTAGTTTTATATTCAGAAAGGCTTTTGTTCACGGGTTAGTCAAAAGAAAAGGTGCGGTACTTATTTAATACACAAAGCCTTTAGTTGATCTATATTCCCATGGAATACATTGAAATCAACATATCCTGTAATTCCGTTAACCCTTCCACTTTCGCTATGTTGCCAGAAACTCCAGTTTCGGTTATCCGGAAGTTGAAATGGGTCGTCCATATAATAGGCAATCCAGATGGGATAGGCATCAAATTTACCGGAAAGATATTTAGTATAGAAAAATAAGTTAGTGTATATGATTGGTTTTACGGTGTATTCCTGTTCCAGAATATTCAGGAATTTTTGTAAAGACTCCTGGATATGTTTTGATGTTTGCTTGTTTCCACGTTCAATATCAACGACAGGAGGGAGGTCACCTCTTTTTAATTTAACCTGTTTCAGAAAGAGATTAGCTTGTGTTTTAGCGTCTTTTGCCGGTCTGAAAAAATGATAAGCGCCCCGTAATAGTCTCGTTTTACCTGCACTTTTCCAATTATTCTGAAAATTATCATCAAATCGCGTAGCTCCTTCACTTGCTTTTATAAACACAAAAGAAAGTTTTACACCATTTACCTGCATCTCCGCAACCTGTTGCCAATTTATATTGTTTTGATGTTTGGAGATATCGATACCATGTACAGAAAAATTAGAAGGTACCGGGATGCCAAAGTCTTTGTAATATATCTTTTCCGCTGATTCAGTCGGAACTATTTCATCATCTGAAATTGTTGTTCCCATCCATCCAAATAATGAAACCGCACCTTTTACCATAAGCGTCAGTAAAAGACCGAAAATCAGAAGTGCAATTGAAAATCGGGTTTTGTTGATTCTTCTCATTATTTAAACAAAATGTACATATTTGCAAAAATAGGAATAATCGTTAAAAAAAAAGATTAGAAAAGGAAAAAAGCTTAATAAATATGGCTATTAGCAAGTATAAACTTTCAAATCAGTCTTTTTAATTTAAATCTGAGTTTGATTTTTTTATTGTCTCTTTCGATTTCCATTTTTATATTCTTTCCCGGGCGCCCCCTTAGGAAATTGTTTAGTTCATTAACTGAAAGCATTTTTCCCCGTAGGCTATTGAGCCGAATAATAAAATCGCCTGTCCGTAATCCGGCTTCATAAGAGGGACTTTTTTCAATGACGTTTACGACTTCTATTTTATCGAGTAACTGTCCGGAGCTGATAACGTCAAAACCGGCCATGTTAAATTCAAATGGGAGTTTGGTAGATACATTTGGTTCAAAATACATCATTTGCCGTCTATAATCTATCGTAACTGTAAATCGCCCCATAAAGTCACCTCCAACAGTTCCATTTCTTCCTGCCAGAACAAAGTTGTGTGCATAATTACTTGAATCGGTAAAGAATCCTAATACATTGTTATATTGTAATTTACCTATTTGGATGTTTTTTACTCTACCAATCCAGCCTTCAACGGAACCAGCTAACCCTCTTCCTAAAGTGGTGTGAATGAAGTTTTCCTGTAATTTGATCTGAGGTTCTGAAAACAGTTCGAGTAACATCGCGTGACTAGCCCCCGTATCTACTAATAATTTAGATTGAAGTTTAGCGCCGTCTGTTAGTTCTATCGGCAGTTGTATATAAGGTTTCCCATCATGAATTAGAATAGGGATACCAATAGCTCTTCTAGGTGGCTTATACGTATCAGGATCAGAGAGAATTAATTTTCGCCGTTCATAATCAATAGAAACCACTAGGTTTTGTAATAGGTCACAACCTAAAATTCCGTGAACAGGGGTGCCCAGATAATTTTTCAATAAAAGATAATCTTCTTCAAGTACCAATAAGTTTAACCTCTTGCCCGAAACGCCGGTAAGATCTAGCGAAACATTATTAGCCAAATAGACTCTAAATTCTTTATGTTCTCCAATCCCTGCAAGCGTGTATACATGGTCATAATGAACCTGTATCATGTCACTCAATGATTTGTCGGTTATTATGGAGGTCTGAACACCTGTATCGAATAAAAAAAACAGAGGAAGTCTATTATTGACAATCACTTTCAATACAATCAAGTTGTTATAACTTTCAAAAGGTATTTCAACTCTTCTCTCGCCCGAGGGGATAGAGAAGCCTATCTCTGACTGCGATTTGCCAGTTAGAAATCCTACTAAAGCTAGTAATACGAGTAGAAGCTTTTTCATAAAGGAATTTATTTAGCTTTACGTCTGTTGTTATAAGTAGTCATAGTCAATTCTTTTGCTAATTTAACAAAAAATAGCAATGAATATAAAATATTTATCGCTGTATTTTTCAATAAGAGATTATATAAAATTAATTTCTTATTTTATTATTTTCAATGTATTGCAAGTAGGTTAATTGTGCTGATTCTATTTCTTTTTCAATTCTATTTTTAATTAAGCCTCTACTTGTTGTTGCTATAAATGAATAATAAATCAATCTGTTATTTTTGAGATTCTTTCTTCGTTTTTTTATTTTGGTATGATTAATGGATAATTTTGGAGATTATCAGAATAGTTAAATTTTAAACCATACTTTTTTAATGAAACAAGATAAACTAATTGAGAATATGACATTTGAGAATAACGATTACACTGGCAAGACCTTGTCAAAGAATGAATTTTTTCATTGCCAATTTAATCGTTGTAATTTTTCTGATAGTAATCTCTCGCATAACACTTTTGTTGATTGCACCTTCTCCGATAGTAATCTATCGATGATTAAGTTTACCGGATCAGATCTTAAAAATGTAAACTTTAAAGGTTGTAAGTTAATTGGAATAGATTTCAGCGAGTGTAATGACTTTTTATTCAAAGTGAATTTTGAAAATTGTATATTGGATTATTCTTATTATCTGAAAAAGAAGTTGGCCAAAACAACGTTTAAAGGATGTAGTATTAAAGAGGCAAACTTCACTGATTCTGATTTGACTCAGGCCGTTTTTATTCAATGCGATTTTACTGGAACTGTTTTTGAAAGGACAAACCTATCGGGTGCCAATTTTAGTTCATCGTATAACTTTATCATTGATCCTGAAAACAATAGGATAAAGAATGCCCGGTTTCCGCAACATGGATTAAGCGGATTGCTTCAAAAATATGGTATTATCATTGAATAAAAAGAATATTGATCGTATTCAATTCTTTGATATTATCAAATCTACAAGCTGAAAAAATTACAATGTCGGTACTCCGGTAGTGGTGTTTTTTTATGAATTCATTATTTATTCTGATCAAATAATATCAGAAAAATCATTTGAAATCTATCATGATTTTTTTACTGAAAAACGTTGTGATGAAGAGAAATGATGAGTTTTTAGCGCTAAAAAGTGTAAAATTACATTTAATTTATAACCTCCTTCACTCGGATAGATGTGTCTCAAGTGACTATATATTATTGATAATTAGCTACAAATAGGACAATCTCCTAAGCAAATAATTATTTAGATTTCTTAAATAATGTTTCATATTTTTGATAAATTGTCTTTACTGAATTTTAATTGTCTTTTTAAGACCTAATATAATATTGAATATTTTAACAAAATGAGATATGAGTAAATCTATTTTTTCAATAATAACCGGTACTGGTTGTTATATTCCACCCAAAGTAGTAAAGAATGTAAAGTTTCTCGAGAATACGTTTTTTAATTCTTCGGGAGAACGAATCCCAAAAAAAAATGAGGATATTATTGAAAAGTTTTTTCAGATAACAGAGATTGAAGAGCGTAGATATGTTGAAGATAAGTATGTTGCTTCCGATATTGCATATTTTGCAGCTCTTGATGCGTTGACTTCATCAAATATAGACAAGGAGACCCTTGATTATATCATTATTGCTCATAATTTTGGCGATGTCAAGAAGTCGAATCCGAAGACGGATATCGTTCCCACTCTTGCTGCCAGGGTAAAACATAAACTAGGTATTAAAAATCCGTATACTGTTGCTTACGACTTGCCATTTGGTTGTCCGGGTTGGATTCAAGCCGTGATTCAAGCCGATTACTATCTCAAATCGGGTGATGCCAAAAAGGTATTGGTAATTGGGGCTGAGACGCTATCCAGAATTGCCGATCCTCATGATATTGATTGCATGCTATATTCTGATGGGGCAGGAGCTGCTATTCTGGAAGGTGTTGAAAGCGAAACACCTGTCGGAATTATCTCTCATATTACACGTTCTGATACCTTAGAACATGCTCATTTACTCAGAATGGATTTGTCTTATGATCCTGATCGCGGTAATGATGATCTGTTTCTAAAGATGAATGGACGTAAACTATACGAATATGCCTTAAATACGGTGCCACAGGTTGTAAAAGATTGCATCGATAAATCAGGAGTCGCACTGTCAGCGATTAAGAAAGTGTTGATCCATCAAGCCAATGCAAAAATGGACTATGCAATTTTATCAAGGCTTCTCAAGCTATATGGCGTCACTGAAACTCCGGATAATATTATGCCTATGACGATTGCCAAATTGGGTAATAATTCGGTTGCCACACTACCCGTATTATATGATTTAGTTCAAAAGCACAAACTGGAAAACCATGTTATTGAGAGTGGGGATCCCGTTGTCTTTGCATCTGTCGGTGCAGGGATGAATGCCAATGCGATTGTCTATATACAACCCTGATATGTAGTTTAGTCAAAAAAAATCTGATGAAATTTTTTTATGGCAGTCTCTTTTTTATTTTAATAACATTAGTCGGTTTTTCGCAAAAGAAAATACAGACTTATTGTAATCCTCTAAATCTGAATTACAGATTTCAGCCCGAGTCTCCTTCCAGAAGGGAAGCAGCAGATCCGGTTATCCATCTTTTTAAAGGGCAATATTTTTTATATGCTTCTAAATCGGGAGGGTACTGGTGCTCGGATAATATGTTAAACTGGAAGTTTATTCCTATAACAACGTTGCCTGTTGAAGATTATGCTCCTTCTGTTGTGACGATTCGCGATACGGTATACTTTATTGCTTCGGTGGGTGCCACCCATAATATCTATTCCAATGCAAATCCGCTGGAAGATAACTGGAAGATTGCAAGCAAAAATTTTCCGTTAAGTGTAACCGATCCGTGTCTCTTTAATGACGATGACGGCAAAGTTTATCTTTATTGGGGATGCTCAAATGAAACGCCTATTATGGGTACCGAGCTTGATCCTCAAAAAGGATTTAATCCTAAGTCAACCCCATTAGCCTTTATTAACCATAATGCACGGGCGTATGGATGGGAAAAGCCAGGTGATCAGAATGAAAAGAACGAATCCGGTTGGAATGAAGGAGCATGGATGAATAAACATGAGGGTAAATATTATCTGCAATATGCAGCACCCGGAACACAATTCAAAGGGTATGCCGATGGTGTTTATGTTTCGGATTTCCCGTTGGGGCCTTTTGTCTATATGCCCAATAGTCCATTCTCTTATAAACCCGGCGGCTTTATTACCGGTGCCGGGCATGGCGCTACTTTTGCCGATAAGTACGGAAACTATTGGCATGTTGCCACAATGACTATTTCAATAAGACATATGTTTGAGCGGAGGTTAGGTTTATTTCCTACCGTGTTTGATAAAGATGGCTTGATGCATACATATACTGCATTTGGTGACTATCCGTCCTTCATGCCCGAAGGTAAAGTCGATTTTGAAAAGGAACAATTATCGCCGGTATGGATGCTCCTGTCGTATAATAAGAGCGCCAAAGCCTCCTCTTGCCTGGATAAATATCCTGTAAAGAACGCTTTTGATGAAGATGTTCGTACCTGGTGGTCGGCTGCATCCGGAAATAAAGGGGAGTGGCTGAGTGTAGATCTGGCACATCCTTGTGTTGTAAATGCCATTCAAGTCAACTTTGCAGATAATGATGCAACTTTATTACGTTCTTCTACAGATGTCTTTTATCAATATGAGATATACGCATCTAACGATGAAAAAAATTGGACTTTAATCATCGATAAGCATCAAAACAAAATCGATGCCGTTCATGATTATATCGTCTTGAATAAACCTGTTAAGACACGGTATCTTAAGATTGTAAATGCCAGAGTTCCTGATGGTAAGTTCTCTATCTATGATTTAAGAGTGTTCGGAAACGGATTGGGAAAGAAGGCTTCAGAAATCAAGGACTTCAAAGTAAGCAGAGATGATAGTGATAAACGGAAAGCATTCATTACCTGGACCATGGATAAAAGTGCAACTGGCGTGGTAGTAAATTACGGCATATCCAAAGATAAACTCTACAGTTCTGTTATGGTATATCAGAAAGATTCATTAACCCTGACCGGATTAAATGCGGACAGCCGTTATTACTTTAGTATTGATGTCTTTAATGAAAATGGCGTTACTAAAGGGAAGACGATAAAAAGTGACGAGTAAAACGAAACGGAATCCGCTTTTGTTGGAGAAGTAACCCAAACCATTATAAGTCAAAAAACCATTATAAGTCAAATTGCTATCCGAATAATATCGACATCAATCTGCGAATTTATCTTAGCAGGTTCCTGACGTTATGATTGTGGATTTAATGGTAATGTAAAATAGAAGGTACTGCCTTCGTTAACAATACTTTCTACCTTAAGTATTCCTCCTTGTTTTTCGACAAACTCTTTACATAGAATAAGTCCCAAGCCACTTCCTTTTTCGTTTTTAGTGCCATAGGTAGTTTTTAGTGTGTCAAACTTAAATAGACTGTGTATCGTATTCGGATTCATTCCAATTCCGGTATCGCTAATGGAAACCTGTTGAAAATCTTTGCCTTCAATAGTTACCGGCTTATTTTTTATTTCAATGGTGTCTCCGTCATTTGAAAATTTAATGGCATTTGAGATCAAATTTCTGATTACAGTAGATGTCATCTCTTTATCAAAAAATGCGTAGCTGTCTGCATCTGTTGAATTGATTAGGCTTATTCCTTTTTGACATGCATTAGTCTGTTGCAGATTGATTACATCGTCACATACTGTATTAATATTCTGATTTTTAGCATTAAGATGGATGCGGTTTTGTTGTGAATAGTACCAGTGAATAATGCTTTCCAATAAGTCGTTTACATCATCTGTCGATTTGAGCATGGAATTGAGTAGTTTATGCTTATCCTCCTCATCAAGATTGTCATATTCGTCAACTAAAAGCTGGTTTATATTTCTGAAGTTTCCGATAGGACCTCGTAGGTCATGCGCAATAATAGAGAATAACTTATCCTTCATCGCATTCAATTCAATTAATTGTTTTTTTGAGTTTACGAGATCAACCTCAGCGTATTTTTTATCCGTGATATCATATGCATTGAAAATAACGGTATCTCCCTTTTTATAAGATATCTGGGCTGAGAACCAACGTTCTTTGCCATTTATTGTTATAGCATATTCGATTATTATAACTTTTTTTGTTTGAAGACATTGGTTAATAGCTTGCTGAAAGAAATCGGCTTTTTCATGATCAAAAATAGAGTGAACAGTTTTTCCAATCATCTCATTAATCGGTAATACAGCAAGATTAGGGTTGGTAGATACTACTTGAATGTATTTCCCATTTTTATCAAATTCGGCAACAAAGCTATCCATAGAGCTAAAAATAGCTTTTAATTCATTCTCATTGGATTTTAGCTTTAATAATGCTTGCGTAAATAGACCTATTAAAATACTGATAATTAATGAACTTACTAATAAAATTATAGTAAGAAATTCGTCCTGATCAAAATAGTTATTCCATCCCAATATTGGAGTTACTGCTAAAACCCAATTACCATATGGAAGGTTGATATCAATTTTTACCGGATTATTATTGAAAATTTTGGGGTTTCCGAAAAATATTTCACCATTTTCGCCTTTTCCATCATATCCTCTCAGTGCAAATTCAAACCCATTCTCGATAGTGGTTAATTTTGATTCCTGAAATAGTTTGTTTAGCAATATAACGATATCTGTCATGCCCCAGAAAGTTCCTTTTTTATTTTTCGTTTTGTCAAATATCGGAGTGTAACTGATAACGGCAGTACCCCCTTCAACCAATTCAACAGGTCCGGCAACAAAGGTCTTTCGCGTTTCGATTGTCTTTTCAACAATCTCTTTTCTTTTCGGATGCTTCATCAGGTTCAAGCCTATGGCCGCCTCATGTCCTTTGTATGGATAAATAGCATTGATGATGCAATTTTTTGATAAAGACATTGAACTAATGATCGAATCATTTTTTAGAAAGTCTTTAGATAATTGTTCAAACTCACCGCTGGTAATATCGGGTTTTAACGAAACAAAGGCAGCTATTCCTTTGGTATAATAAATTCTGGAATAGAGTGCTTTTTCAAGATTCGACTTTTTTGAAATCAGAATTTCCAATAAACTATTTCGTATATCTTTTTCCCATTGTCCACGTTTGTATTGGGTATATTGATAAGTTGCAAGAAATAAAATGGAAAATACAATCATCGTAATTATAAGAGGATGACCAACTATCTTGATCGCTTTATTCTTTTTCATGAGACAGTGAATTTCTAAGTATGATCGTGTTTTTTTATATTGTAATTTCAATGTTTAAAAATAGACATTTTTTTTAAGAAGTAAAGTTGAAAACAAGCTGATGTCTTGACAAAATAGAGTAAATACTCAGATGATACATTGATTATTCTATATTTGTTCGAAGGGTGTATTGTCGATTGATTTGAGTATAAATTATCAGCATTCAGATATATTTTATGGTCATCTTTTTTAATTGATTTTTGTTCGAATGGTGAGTCCTGAAATTCTTCGAGTGTGAGTTGGTTAGGACTGATATCCATAGGTGCTTAATGTCCATCTCTTTTGTTTGTTGCCATAATTCCTTGCATTTGGTTATTTGAATATCACCATAATTCGTTTAATATCAATGTGAATTATATTTTATCAGTAATCTCTGTTTAAATAAAATAGTTAATTGTAATTTGTTTATTTGGATATATTTTTGCACTATTGCAAAAGCTTTTATCCTACGGAAAAAATCATGCACAAAGATCCCTATATCACGAATGATGACTTAAGCTTATGGGAGCATCTCCGGAAAGGAGATGAGAGTGCTTTTTCTACTCTTTTTGTGCGATTTTATGATGTCCTTTATGCCTATTCTTTAAAATTTACTAAAGAAGAAGCACTTTCGCACGATATCATTCAGGAACTCTTTTTAAATCTTTGGCAAACTCACCATAAGTTAAAATCGACGGAATCGGTAAAGCCATTTTTGCTAAAGTGTACAAAGAATCTTATTATCGATTATCAGCGGAAAGTTAAAATTATAGAAAAAACAAAGGAAAGCATAGTACAAGAAGAAATTGTATTCTCGCAGGAAGACTTTAGAATTAGTACCGAAGAAATGGCCGCACAAACAGAAAAAGTCCTTACGCTACTTAATGTGCTGCCCAGCAGGGTTAAAGAGGCAATATACTTACGTTTCTTTATCGGATTAAACTATACAGAAATTGCTCGGGTAATGGATGTCAATATTCAATCGGCACGCAACTTTGTACACCGGGGTATTCAACAAATGAAGGATGTTTATTTGGTCTTTCTTGCCATTGTCCCATACAACTTTTGATAGATAAAAAATAGCTGTTAGAAACAATAATCTTGATTTTAATTTTTTTTCCTGATTTTTTTGGGTATGAAATCTTTTGACGTACGTTTATAAATAAAAGAAGATTTCAAACCAAAGAATCAACATACCATGATAGACTATACCCAGTGGGATATCGAAGACTTTATTGATAATGAATCTTTTCTACATTATGTATTAAAAGATAATACCTACGATGTTGAAACGTGGAGCTATATTATAGAAACCAATCCGCAAATAATCCCTATAACTGAAAAAGCCGCTCAGATTTTAGATTTGTTGTCTAGAGCTAAAAAGCCCGAACCGCAAGATGATATTCAGGAGAGATTACGTCATTATAGAAACCAAATGATCTTAACTGGGAAAAAAGAATTAACATGGATCGGCATCAGCATTCGAACAATAAAGGAAGGGCTGCCATATGCAGCTACCATTTTATTATTTATCGCCATAGGATTAGGAATACAGATGTTTTTAGGAAACCTAAATAATAAAAATCAGCTATGTAAGACTATTGTAGGAAAAGGGCAAAAATCAATAGTGATATTGCCCGACAGCACAAAAGTATGGTTGAACTCCGAAAGTGAACTTACCTATCCTGCTGATTTTGGAAAACATAAAAGAGAAGTATCCTTAATCGGTGAAGCTTATTTTAACGTTACACATGATTCTAAACATCCTTTTTTAGTAAATGCTGCCGAAATAAGAATTAAAGTTTATGGTACCGAGTTTAACGTAAAATGTTATAAAGACGAACAAACGGTTGAAACCACACTGATAAAAGGGTCATTAAGTGTTTCTCATAAAGGGATAGATGACGAGGCGAATGAAATACTTCTTAAACCCGATCAGCAATATGTATATTATAAAAATGATTTAGTAGGCACGAAACTCACCACTAAAAAGGCGGAGACAAAGCAGAAAAGTGAAACAAATAAACGTGTATCGCTACAAGTTGTCCCTCCCAAATTAATACTGAATATAAACTCATCTCCCGTTATTGCATGGAAAGAACAAAAATTAGTGTTTAATGATGAACCTTTTTCAGATCTGGCAATCAAACTTGAACGGTGGTATGATGTAAGGGTTATCATCAAATCTGAAAAAATAAAGCAATACAGGTATAAAGGCGCTTTTGAAAACGAAACTATTGAGCAAGCGCTCACTGCATTGAAAGTAGCCACACCTTTTAACTTTTCGATTAAAAAACGAACCGTTTATATTACCGAATAATAAAAAAGCAATTCTTAAATTCCTAATCATCTAAACTTATTTGCCTATGGAGAAAGAATAATATCGTAAAAAAGACCGGGAATTGTTGACGCAACTCCCGGTCGTAAATCAATCAAACCTACTACCTCTCAATTGCAACAAGAAGGAAAGTAGAAATAAACTAATTGTTTGATAAATCATTACAAATTTATGAAAAATTTAAAGCCATTATTAAAAAAAAGTAAAAGCACAAACCAAATTCTATTGATAATGAAAATATTTACATTTCTTCTTTTGGTGTGCATAATTCCTGTCACAGCCGGTAAGGTTTATTCGCAGGATAAAAAAGTCACATTGAGTGGAACGGGAATAAGTCTTGAAAAGCTTTTTCAAAGAATCGAAGATGTGTCAGACTACCGCTTTTTATATCGGACTTCCGGATATGTCGATTTAAATAAAAAAGTAAATTTAAATGCCCGGAATGAAAAGTTAAGCAGCATCCTGAGCACAGTGTTGAGCAATACGGGCATTAATTATACACTAATAGGAAATAATTTAATTGTCATTTCTCCCGCATTTGAACAGCAAAAGCTAAAAGTTTCCGGTAGAGTTACTGATTCTAACGGTCAACCCTTAGTTGGCGTTACGATTTTTGTAAAAGGAACTAATCGTGGGACAACAACCGACAAGGATGGTAATTATTCTTTAACAATAACTACAAGTGATAAAGAATTGGTCTTCACATTTATAGGAATGAAGAAGCAGGAAGTTCTTATAGAAGGACGCTCTGATGTTAATATTGTAATGGAAGCAGAAACCAATAAATTAGACGAAGTAGTAGTAATTGGTTATGGAACCCAACATAAAACAAGTTTAACTGCAGCTGTTTCGAGCATCAAATCAGATGAAATAGCATTGATACCTACGTCTAACCTATCCAATGTTCTAGCCGGCCGTTTGTCGGGTACTTTTGTGCAATCAGGAACAGGAGTTCCTGGTATTTCATCAAGTATTAGAGTTAGAGCCCAATCTTCGTGGAATGGAGGGGAGCCTATTTATGTAATAGATGGAGTAGCTCGTGATAAAACAAGCTTCGATGCATTAGACCCTAATGAAGTAGCAGAGATTACTATATTAAAAGATGCTGCTTCTGCTGCTATTTATGGTTCACGTTCTTCAAACGGTGTAATACTTGTTACTACCAAAACCGGTAAAACCGGTAAACCTGTGATTCAATATAGTACCATATTCAGTTTTAATAAAGTAGGGAAAATGCCTAAATATATGAGTGTAAGTGATGGACTTGACTTATGGAATAACGTTAATGGTGGAATTTCAGCAGATGAGAAAGCATGGATTTTAAAAACAAATCCAGATGGAATGAACTTTTATAATGCAGCATATAAGGATCCGAATAATCAAAAACACTCATTGAGTGTATCAGGTGGTAACGATATAATTACCTATTATATGGGCGGATCTTTCTATGATGAGAATGGATTTTTACCGAATGTCTGGTATAAAAAATATAATCTTAGAGGTAACTTACAGGTCAAACTGACAAAAGACCTAACCGTAGGCTTAAACTTAAGCAATAGCAATGGTACACGTAACCGATATAATTTCACATATGACGGTGGTTCATCCGATTTAAATAATCTTTGGTATAAACTGCAAATGTGGTCAACCGCAACACCTCCTTACATAGACGGAAAACCAGTAAATCCGGGCTGGTTGGGTAATTCCATTGAAATGATGAAGAATGGAGGTTCTTGGCGTAATAATAATCAACAAGTTGATGCTTTACTAAATGCAGAGTATAAAATTTCTCAAATACCAGGGCTGTCTGTCAAAGCATCTTACAGTAGAAATTATGATAACAGTTTTATAAAGAGTTTTGCAAAGAAACAACTGCTGTATAATTTCCAAACCACGGGAGCCAATAATCTCATCTATACAGACAAAGTGCTTAGCACACAATTAAGTGGCGATCCTGGCACCGAATATCTTGGTAACGAATACACAAAAACGGATGCTTACCAATTAAATGGACAGATAAATTATGATCACCATTTTGGCAATCATTATATTAATGCCTTAGTGGCATATGAACAGTATGAGTATCAATATAATTATTTTTCAATGTATCGGTATAATTTTCCGCTCTTTCCAACCGATCAATTCTTTGCTACCAGCGGTAATTCGAGTGATTGGTCAACATCAGGCAATGAAAGTCAGGATGGACGGTTATCTTATATAGGAAGGGTAAACTACGAATACGCCGGAAAGTATTTATTCTCTTCATCCATTCGAAGAGATGGTTCTATAAAGTTTGCCCCTTCGAAGAGATGGGGCTGGTTTCCTTCTGCATCAGTAGGTTGGGTGATTTCGAAAGAAGATTTTTTCAAAAAAAGTGAAGTGCTAAATTTTGTTGATATGCTGAAACTTCGTTTTTCGTATGGTTCCACAGGGAATGATGCTATTGGAGGCTGGCAATGGCAGGATCAATATAATATACAAGGGAGTACCTATTATTTAGGTAATCCCGGTACAACTGTGCCCAGATTAGCATATGGCGGTATTCCGAATCCAGATATTACCTGGGAAAAATCAAATTCATACAATGCGGGAATTGATTTGATGTTCCTGAAGAATTTTACTTTTACCACCGAATTTTGGTGGAGGCATACTTATGATATCCTCGGTTCACGTATTCTCGCACTGCCAACTGAATTTGGAGGCACCCTACCTGCAGTAAACTACGGAAAAGTAGATTCAAGAGGTTTGGAAATTGAATTGGGATATAACAATAAAATCGGGAAAGATTTTTCTTATAGCCTTAAGGGAAATTTCGGTCTTGCTACTACAAAAGTGGTACAGAAAGATGTAGCAGCAAATGCTCAAGACGTGGATAATCCGAATGGTAAAACCCTATCGTATGCTACAGGACTTGTAGCTACTGGTATTCTTCGTACACAGGCAGATTTGGATAAATTACCAGCAGGGTATACGTATTATGGTGCTAATTATGAACTAGGAATGATGGCATTCAAGGATATAAGCGGTATCAACGGCAAGCCTGATGGAAAAATTGATGATTATGACAGAGTCGTCTTAGGAAAATATATTGGTAGTGCAAATGCACCGATTTCTTATGGTATGTCTATTAATCTAAACTACAAAAGATTCAGGGTAGATATGCTATTTGCCGGATTATCTGGATTTAAAATTATTTATAACGATTCTGGTAATAGAAATTTTGGTACGGGTGGATTAGCCCCCATGGTTACTTATTACTTTAATGATTCGTGGACCGAACAAAACCCGAATGGTTCTACTCCAAAAGTTTACTCATGGGGTGATTCGAGGGCAACTTATGTACGTTCATCTACCTATAATACATATGATGGAAGTTTTGTGAGATTGAAAAATCTGGAAATTAAATACGACATACCATCTATCATTACAAAGAAAATAGGTATTAGTGCTATACAGATATTTGCTTCAGGCACAAATCTGTTTACACTAACAAAGTTTAAATTTTACGATCCTGAAATTTATGGTTTGATTAGCTACCCTTTAATGAAGACATATTCCATAGGATTTAATGTTCAGTTCTAAGCTTTGAATTCATTTTAAAATCATACAAAAATGAAAAAAAATTTTATTATAATCATCACAATTTTTTTTGTGGGACTGTTTTTGTTAAGTTGTAATAAAGTACTTGATAAAGAGAATCTTACGGCAGTTAATCCTTCCGATGTTTGGAGTAATGTTACACTTGCAAATGCATATGTTAACAATATTTATGCTAATATGATGCCTGGTAATCCGGATGGCAGTGGAAATAATACCGATGAAGCACGTGGAGATATAAATAGTTGGCTTACAGGGACCGGTACTCTTGATTCATGGGACAATTTTGGACAATATGGAAATATTCGTACCATAAACATTTTGTTGGATAATATTGATAAAGCCACTTTTGATAATACATCTAAAAACCAAATAAAAGGTCAGGGATTGTTTTGGCGAGCATGGGCTTATTATAGCATGGTAAAAGGTTATGGTGGAGTACCATTGATCTTAACGGCACAGCAAGTTACCACCGATCTTTCAACACTGGCTCTTCCCCGAAATAAAACTTCAGAATGTGTAACTCAGATTATAAAAGATTTGGATGATGCTATTAGCTTACTGCCCGAGAGCTGGTCAGGCAACGATGTTGGAAGAATAGATAAAGGTGCTGCAATGGCTTTTAAAGGAAGAGTATTATTGTTCTTTGCCAGCCCATTATTTAACCCAACTAATGATCAATCAAAGTGGAAGCAAGCTTATGATGCAACTTTAGCTGCCAAAACATTTTGTGATGCTCATGGAAAAGGGCTGCACCCTGTTTATAGTACAATATGGGATTCTCAACCGAATGAAGAAGATATAATGCTCAGAATATTTCATTATCCTGAGGCAACTTATTTTCAAGGCGGTGTTCGTCCAATAAGATATTCTAAAGATAATGCAGGACAAGATATGCCTTCATTAGAATTGGTAAATGCTTTTCCTATGAAAGATGGGTCAACCTGGAATTCTTCAACTATGGCCTATGATACGTTGTTTAAAAAACGGGATGATCGTTTTTATGCTACAATTTATTATAATGGCGATCCAATCCAATATATTGCGGATATGGTAACTAATAATGAATATCTTTGGACCTATTTTAGTAAGATTACTAATTATAACGGACCTTCGGGAATTGAGGGTGCCTATAATCAGGTTACCCCTGAACCTGCAAATTTTTCGCCCACTAGTTTTTATAAGATAAAAGCTGTGGATAAGACAATCACAAAAGGTACAGTATATAATGCAGCTGTTGATTGGCCTGAAATAAGGTATGCCGAAGTACTAATGAATTACGGTGAAGCTGCTAATGAACTGGGAAAAACAGACGAAGCCTTAAAAGTTTTATATCAAATTAGAGCCCGAGCTAATATCTTGCCTGGAGTAGCTAATAATTATGGTATTACAGCTTCTACCCAATCAGATATACGAATAGCATATCAAAATGAACGTTTTGTTGAGTTTGCCTTTGAAAATAAACGCTGGGATGATTTAAGACGTTGGAAAAAATTTGATTATTTAAGAAGCCTTGTCAGCCGACATGGGTTAGGTATAGCATTAAAATCGGGGCAAACAGATGTTAAACCAAAAGACGATATTAATTTGGTTTGGAATAAGTTTACCTATACAGTAATACCAATAGATAGGGTGAATATCATAATACCAGACCAATATTATTTTTATGGAATTCCTAAATCCCGTTTAGATAGAAATCCAAAACTTCTGCAAAATAATAATTGGGGTGGAACATTTGATCCATTGCAATAATCTACTTTTAAGTAACCCATATTAAAATAGAAGCCAATTAATTAGCTTCTATTTTAATATGGATATAATAAGATACTTCGTTACACTCAATTTTTTGATTTGCATACGTCTGTCAATAAGGCACGATTTAATATTAAAAAACAAATTACTCACGATGAAAAGAATAAAATATGTTACAATTTTCATTTTGCTGTTGTATGCTCATCAAAGCTATTCGCAGCAAGGCAACATTAATGCACTTCCTCTATATAATAAGGAGCAGGCCAGAAGTATTGTAGACTGGCTGGTGACACCTACTGCTCAAAAATCTACAGTTTATAGAACTTCGGAAGGCTATTTAGTTCTTTCCAATGGGTTAATTTCAAGAACCTTTTCAATAGCTCCAAATGGGGCCACTATTGGACTAGATAATATAGTGACAAATGAAGCGTTAGTGCGTTCAGTGTCGCCGGAAGCCACCTTATGGATTAACGGAAAGGCAATTAAGGTAGGAGGATTAATAGGTCAACCAATTAAAAACTATCTTTTGCCCGAATGGGTAGCCTCAATGAAAGCCGACCCGCAAAGTCTTAAACTCATTTCATGGGATACATCTCCTTTGAAAGCACGTTTTGAATGGAAACAGCGGGCTCAGTGGCTTTCACAAACACAATCCTGGCCGCCGAAAGGGCTAGAATTAACTTTTACTTACAAGGCAGATACTTCGATAATTCATCAATACCATGATCAACCTGTAGATGCCCAACGTAAGGTGATTTGGAAAGATGATTTTCTCACTATTTCACCCAAATGGAAATTAATAACCGGTACCGGTGAAAACAAGATGTCTTTTACGAACGAAGGAAAGGCTGGTGAAATGTTGGGAACATATAATAATGTTGCTTATGGAGAACAATCGTTGCCTCAGAATGTGAAAGTAATTACTTGTAAACTGAATACAGGAACCGATTTAAGTAACTCTTATGGACCGGGTGTCGCATTAACTTTTCCAGATGGTAAAAATATTAAATTTTATCTCTCGCCAGGTGACTCACAGTTCGCAGTAAATAACAAAGGTATCCTGCAAACCTTTCCCGGATTTCGTCCGTCCCGTTCATGTTATCTAAGAATAGAACTAATTGACCATCAGATTATTTTAGGCGTTTCTGAAACGGGAACAAACTTCAGAACCCTTACCACACTGTTTGTTGAATCAAGGCCTTTACTTATCCGTGTCGGGAAAACAGATCCAATTGGTAATAATATAGTTGAAAATACAATAGGCGTTTTGGGTCGGAGCAAAATTGAAAAAGTAGAAATGTTAGGTGAACCTGATATATACCCTGATCAATTTTTAGCAAATCTTACCGTCAAGGTCCATTATGAAATGTATGACGGGTTACCCCTGATCGATAAATGGGTAACCGTTGAAAATAATTCTGAGAAAGAGGTTATACTTAATAACCTTTCTAGTGAACAGCTGGAAATAGTAGAGGGTGAAAGTGCCGTTGAAAGAAAACAACGTTGGGCGCTACCTCCTATTTTTGCACAAAGTGATTTTGCTTTTCATTCGATGTCATCTAACGCTTCGGAAAATGCATGTGTTGAGTGGAAAACTGATTCTACCTATACTACACAAGTTAACTATGAACTCAAAACGCCTGTCATATTACAATGCATGCCAAAGCATGGTATTAACCAGGAAGTGTCCATCGGAAAACCCTTTGAAAGTATGCGCTTATGGGAGCTGATCTATGATAACGATGACAGAGAAAGAAGAAATCTGGCTCAACGAAAGATGTATCGTTGTATTGCTCCATGGACCATTGAGAATCCGATTATCATGCATGTGACCAGTGTAAAGGATGAAGCTGTGAAAAAAGCAATTGACCAATGTGCAGAAGTTGGCTTTGAAATGGTGATTTTAACTTTTGGTAGTGGTTTTAATATGGAAGATACTTCAGCTACCAACCTGGAACGTATGAAAAAACTCAGAGTTTATGCTACTTCTAAAAATATAGGATTGGGTGGTTATTCCTTATTAGCCAGTCGTTCAATTGATAGCAAAAACGATGTGATAATGCCGGATAAAACGAGTGCTATCTTTGGAAATTCACCCTGTCTGCAAAGTGAATGGGGAAGGAAATATTTTCAGAAACTTTACCATTTTTTCGAACAAACCGGATTTGATCTACTGGAACATGATGGTTCCTATCCTGGAGATGTGTGCGCTTCAACAACTCATCCTGGTCATCATGGGCTGGAAGATTCACAATGGAAGCAGTTTACGGAAATTCGTGATTTCTATAGTTGGTGTTGTAGTAAAGGTATCTATTTGAATGTCCCCGACTGGTATTTTTTGGTTGGAAGTAATAAGATTGCTATGGGATACAGGGAGACGAATTGGTCATTGCCGAGAGAATATCAGGAAATAATTGAGCGACAAAATATTTTTGATGGTACATGGGAAAAAACACCCTCAATGGGATGGATGTTTGTGCCATTGGTACAATATCATGGTGGAGGTGATGCTGCAACGATAGAGCCATTTAAGGAACATCTGTCACATTACGGACAGAGACTGGCCAACCTATTTGGTGCAGGCGTTCAGGCCTGTTTTCGTGGACCTCAGTTATATGATGCACCTGAGACCAAGGCACTCGTGACACAATGGGTTCGCTTTTATAAAAAACATCGCCATATCTTAGATGCCGATATTATCCACTTGAGGCGCCCGGATGGTCGTGATTATGATGCTATATTGCATGCCGACCCCAGTGCTGAGGAGAAAGGACTACTAATGGTTTATAATCCATTAAACGAACCGATTACACGTACATTGGTCGTTGATCTCTACTACACCGGATTAAAGAGAAAAGCACAAATCAGTGAACAGGATCAGAAATTCAAAAGCATAAAATTGGATGGGAGTAAAGCAATAATTACAATGACTATTCCAGCTAAAAACCAGACATGGTTTGTGATAAAATAAGATCTGATAAGTGTTTGAAAAAATGGTGTTTGAAAAAATGAATTTCCCATAACGAAAAGGTTTAAATTGTTGATTTTGCATCACACTAATTATTTTGTCTTTAGCAAGATTATTGTGTAGTATAAGAAATACAGTACGATCTATTTCAAACTTTTTCAATACTCCATCAGTGGAAAATATCTACCTTAAATGATCAACTAAGAAATATTATATGATAATGGCCAAAAACTCTTTAATTGCAATCATCGGGATTGCATTTCATATTGTTGCTTCATACATAACAAAAAGGAACAAACTTCCTATTAAAAAAATGGTAATTGTTTTAACTTTGCTCATCCGAAAAGCATACGAATGAAAGAAGATAACTTAATAGAAATCAAAAATGCAGTACCACGCATTGAGGCAATAGCACTTACCCATCCTGTAAATTGGACAATCAAAGAAAGCCAACACTGGGCGGTTATCGGCCCGAATGGTGGAGGAAAGAGCTTGTTAATTGATATATTATTAGCGAAAAGAGCCTTGAAATCAGGTGAGATTATATGTAAGGACGATAGAGCGGTAAATACGTTTGTAAAACATGTTGCTTTTAGCGATATCTATCGGTTGATAGATGTAAATCAAGGTTATTATCAACAGCGATGGAATACCGGCGACAATCTAAACACACCGTTTGTTAAAGACCTGTTTGTAAATGCGGACAAAGAATGGGTAGATACACTCATTCAGGTATTTTCAATCCGGACGTTAATAGAAAAGCGGTTGAACATGCTGTCGAGTGGAGAGCTTCGCAAAACACTCATCGTATTATCCCTGCTTTCCAAGCCGTTGGTTCTGATTATAGATAATCCCTATATCGGACTGGACACAAAATCCCGAACAGTATTGGATGAAGTATTGAAGCAATTAACTAAGCTGGAAAAATTACAAATCATACTGGTAGTTTCCCGTCCTGAAGACGTTCCGCCGGTCATCACGAATATATTACCGGTAAGAGATCGAAAGATAGGTCCCGAATATACCCGGGAAAAGTTCTATGAAGAGGTGCACTTGGCGAAAAGATTATTCGCAAGAGACGATCTGGAAAAAGAATTACTCCTGCCGTCCCAAAGGAAATCGGATTTTGAAAATGCGCTGATCTTTAAGCATGTTCATGTGAAATATGATAGCCATACAATACTCAATGATGTTAACTGGCAGGTAAAAAGAGGGGAGAAGTGGCTGCTTTGGGGCGATAACGGCTCTGGAAAGTCGACTTTGCTCAGCTTGATATATGGTGATAATCCACAGGCTTATGCGAATGATATCACGCTGTTCGACCAAAAGCGAGGTTCGGGTGAAAGCATTTGGGATATAAAGAAACGTGTTGGATACATCTCTCCCGAGATGGCTATCTATTACAAAAGAGATATGTCTTGTATGGATATTGTTCGTTCGGGGTTCTTTGATACCCTTGCCGTTCAGCGAAAGTGTACAGATGAACAAGATGATATCGTAATCAGATGTATGCGCATATTCAGGGTGGCGGAGCTAAAGGATACCTCCTTTCTGAAAATATCGGCAGGAGAACAGCAACTGGTATTTCTAGCTCGTCTTTTTGTGAAAGATCCCGATCTGTTAGTGTTAGATGAACCATTACATAGTTTGGATGCTGACAATAAGCGATATGTAAACCGTATTATCGAACGTTATTGTACGGCCGATAAAACCATGATCTATGTTACGCATTATGAAAATGAAATACCGGGTATTATTACACATAGACTGGAGTTGACAAAGAAGGAGACTTCCATTGTTTAAAAGCGGTGGCCTCCTTATCCCTGTTTCAGTAATGGAAGCCTAAACCTTATACGGAAAAGTAATGACGAATCTCCGGCAACATCTTTAACCGTAGGAAAAATAAAACCAACAACAATACAGTCGTTGGTTTTAAAAATGTAAAGTGAATAAACACAGCTATTAATCAGCTTTTTTTATTTATTCAGCTATCAGTTCCGCATTATAGCCGGCAGTCTTCAGTATCCCGGTGATTTCAGCGGGTGTCACGGCTGCTGTCTCAACAGTTAAAATTTTCATAGGATTTGCAGTATCGACTTCCCATTTGCTGATTCCTTTGACCTCGTTGAGGTAAGGCGTTACTTTTGCAATGCATCCACTGCAATTAATGTTAGTTTTGAACTTTAGAGATTTCATTGTTATTCGTTTTTATATCGTATAATTCATTTAATTTCAAGACTTTTTGTTTTTAGTCGTAAGCTATTGCTTACAACCGATACCGAGCTGAGCGCCATTGCCGCTCCCGCGATCATCGGGTTCAACATGAACCCCCAGGCCGGATACAGAATGCCGGCGGCAATGGGTATACCTATTAAATTATAGATAAATGCCCAGAATAGATTCTGCCGGATGGAATCATTGGTAAGCTTTGATAGCTTGATTGCTTTTGCGATGAGTTGCAGGTCGGATGAGATGATCGTCATTTTGGCTACATCCATGGCGATATCCGAACCTTTGCCCATGGCAATGCTGACGTCGGCCTGTGCCAATGCGTGCGAATCGTTGATCCCGTCACCAACCATTGCAACCGTTTTCCCCTGATCCTGAAGTTGCTTTACGAAATCAGCCTTATCAGAAGGCAAGACTTCCGCCCTGAAGTCATCAACGCCAACCTTATCTGCGACAGCTTTTGCTGTTTGTGTATTGTCACCGGTAAGCATATAAACATCGATACCCATATTGCGGAGGTTTGAAATAGCCTTTGCCGATGTTTCTTTAATCTTATCGGCAATGCCGATAATTGCAATCAGTTCCGTATCGCAGGCAAAGAAGATAACTGTTTTAGCCTCATTCTGCCATGCCTGATATTGTGATAAATAATTCTCAGGGATATATACTTTGACATCGTCTATCAATTTTTTATTACCGACACGATAAACCTTCGTGTTGTAAACGGCTACTACTCCTTTTCCGGTTATGCTTTCGAATTTGTCGGGCGTAATCCGTTGTGGAGAATCGATTTTTAGAGCAGCAATCACGGCGCCGGCCAACGGATGCTCCGATTGTGATTCAATACTAAAAAGTAGTTCTTTTTGCCTGTCTTGTTGTTCTTCAGGAATATTCCATGCAATATCAGTTACAATGGGCGTCCCTTCTGTAATTGTTCCTGTTTTGTCCAGAACAATGGCATTGATCTTTTGGGCAAGTTCGAGACTTTCAGCATCCTTTATCAGAATTCCATTTTCGGCTCCCTTGCCGATACCCACCATAATAGCTGTAGGCGTGGCAAGACCCAGTGCACACGGACAGGCAATAACCAGTACGGAAACCATTGCGAGTAGCGCCTGCGTCAAAGCATTCTCTCCACCCACGACCATCCAGATCGTGAAACTCAATATTGAAATAAGCATGACTACCGGCACAAAGATTCCTGCAATTTTATCCACCAGCTTTTGTACGGGAGGTTTGCTCCCCTGTGCCTCTTGTACCATTTTTATTATCCGGGCAAGAATCGTTTCGCCACCTACCTTTTGGGCTTCGATAACAAAGCTCCCCTTTTGATTAATGGTTCCGGCAAAAACCTTTCCTCCCTTTTCTTTCTCTACCGGCATAGACTCGCCGGTAATCGTACTTTCGTCAATGAAAGATGAACCTGAGATTATTTCGGCATCAACAGGTATTCTGTCACCGGGTTTAACCAAAAGTCTATCGCCGACTTTTACCTGTGAAATGGGGATTTCGACTTCCTGTCCATCATCCCGGATAATATTAACCGTTTTGGGTTGCAGTCCCATCAGCTTTTTTATGGCCGATGAAGTATTCGATTTAGCCCGTTCTTCAAGTACTTTGCCCAATAGTATAAACGCGATTACAACAGCCGATGCTTCAAAATATACATGTGGATGTTGACCATGGTTATGCCATAATTCAGGAAAAAAGGTATTGAAGGCACTGAATAAATAAGCGATGCCGGTACTCAAAGCCACCAGGGTGTCCATATTGGCTTTTTTATGCCGGGCCTGGTTAACGGCATTGATGAAAAAGTTGCGGCCAAACCAAAATACCACCGGCGTAGTTACTGTAAGCATAATCCAGTTTGCAAACGGAATATTCATCAGGAACATCGCTATAATCACTACCGGTAATGCCAGTACTGTAGCCCAGATCGTATTATATTTCAGTTCTTTATAGTGAGCGTTCTGAATCTCTTCCTGATGTTCTTCGCCTCCTTCTTCGATAAGCAAATCATATCCTATCGATTGAACAGCTGATTTTAAATCGGTCACGTTTACCGTATCCCTGATGAATTCAACCCAAGCTGTGGAATTTGCGTAATTTACGGAAGCATCCAGTACACCCTTTTGTGCCTTAAGCATGCTCCCGACATTAATAGCACATGAAGCACAACTTAATCCCGTAACCGGGAAATTCATTCGAACTATTGTTTCCATAACTTTTCTAACTTTTCAGCAAAGTTAAAGTCGGATAAGAAAGCGTTTATTACAATATTATTGTTATTAGTTATAAAATTTTCAGGGTTAAACCTCGTCTAACGGTTTCCTTTTCTTTTCTTTGACCTGTTTGAAATGGCTTGGAGTTAAACCGGTTACTTTTTTGAACTGATTCGATAAATAAGCAACATTACTGTAGCCCATTTTGTAAGCAATTTCACTTAATGTCAGCTCATCGTAGACCAAAAGTTCTTTCACCCGTTCAATTTTTTGATGGATGATATACTTTTCAATAGTGGTTCCCTCAACCTCCGAAAAGAGGCTGCTCAAGTAGGAATAATCCCTGTTCAGTTGGGCTTCGATGTATAGAGAATAATTTATCTTCAGATCTTCATCGCTATGATGAACTGACTGAATGATGGTATTCTTTATTTTCTCAATGATACGGCTCTTGGTATCGTCAATTAATTCAAAGCCGTAGCCGATAAGAGCCGTTCTGAGCTTTTCCAGATCTTCTGCCGAAAGCGGATTTGCCGTCTCTATTTCGCCCAGGGTAATATGAGTTGGCGGATATCCCAGATTTGTAAATACATCCTGCACCACCATGATACAGCGATTACAAACCATATTCTTTATATAATAAATCATCGGGTAAATCTCCTGACTTGTTTTGGAATACCCAAAAATGTTCGTTTTCGATAGGGAAAACTTGCAGGATATTCAATTGAAATCATTACTTTAAACAAATGTATGAATTGTTTTGTTTTAATAGTAAATAATAATATAAGATTCTGTATGTAAATTTATTGATTGTGGCGGAATATGATTCATCAAAAGAAACATGAGCGAATGCACGCGAAAACAGTTTAATGATCGGTTTCGGATGAAATTCAAACTGCTTCTATCTGCAGGAAAGTTAAGATGAAATGATAAAGGCAGGGTAAATATGCGTATCTATTCTCCCTAACTTTTCCGACTGATCCCAAAAGCTTCGTCAATCAGGATGTTCACTTTCTCAAATTTTTAAGAAAATTTTCAGTGTTAACATATTCTCCTGTTCTGCCTTTTTTAATCGCAGATAACATGCCAATATCTTCTTTTGCGTCATCAGGGGTGGCTATATGAGCATTTTTAACCCCTTTGAAGAGCTTAACGGCCTCAATAATCTTTGATGCATTAGAGGTAGTGTCGATTTCTACGATCAATGTTTTCATCTTATTCTTATTTGTTTGTAAAATTACAAAAAAAATGAAAGGTCTCACTAAATAGCTAACCCCTATTGATATTCTTTCTCAACAACTATCCGGTTCAGATCATGCCGAGGACATTGAAAACAGGTTTTCTCAACAGATAACAAAGATAATGGTACAAATAAGTTAGAAAAACCTGTCGTATATAATACGAGTAATGTGGAGATATTTCTTTATATTTATTCTTTTATTTTAGCGACCGGATAATTGCTTATTATGTAAGTTTGAAATCAGATTAACCCAAGTTTAAATATCATCATTATGTTTATCGATTATTATAAATTGCTGGGAATAGATAAAAGTGCAACGCAAAAGGATGTCAAAACAGCCTATCGGAAATTAGCCCGGAAATATCATCCTGATTTAAATCCGAATGATAGTGATGCTAAGAGCAAGTTTCAGCAGATCAATGAAGCGAATGAAGTATTGAGTGATCCTGTAAAGCGAGCTAAGTATGATCAATACGGAGAAGATTGGCAACATGCTGATGCGTTTGAACAGGCAAAGCAATCTCAGACGCAATATGCAAATTCTGGCACTGCAGGGTCAACAGGAAGACAATCCGAAGGTGATTTTTCCGAGTTCTTCGAATCAATGTTCGGTGGATTTCAAGGTGCTGGTCGGGGCAGGCAAGTGAAATATAGAGGCGAAGATATCAATGCCGAATTACACCTCGAACTCATGGATGCATACGAAACGCGCAAGCAAACCTTAACGGTAAACGGGAAAAACATAAGGATTACAATTCCTGCCGGAATTGAAAATGGTCAAACCATTAAAATTGCAGGGCTTGGTAGTCCGGGGATAAATGGTGGTCCGAATGGTGATTTATACATTACTTTTTCGATAGCCAATCACTCGGTATTTAAACGGTTGGGAAACAATTTATATACTAAGGTCGATATAGACTTATATACAGCCGTATTGGGTGGCGAAATTATCGTTGATACGTTGAATGGAAAAGTGAAGCTCAAAGTAAAGCCTGAAACGCAAAATGGGAGTAAAGTAAAATTAAAAGGGAAGGGATTTCCCGTTTATAAAAGCGAGGGTCAATTTGGAGATTTGTATGTTACGTATGAGGTTAAAATTCCAACGGATTTAACTGAAAAACAAAAAGAGTTATTTACTGAATTATCAAAATTGCAATCTTAAAAATCAGACGGATGAATATGAATAATTTAATCCCGGCAGATGAATTCTGTTCCAATCATAATATTGAGATTTCATTTATCAGCACGCTTCAAGAAACCGGACTGATAGAAGTTACCACGATTGAAGAAACCGAATTTATTCATGTAAGTCAGCTTCAACAGCTGGAAAAAATTATGCACCTGTATCATGATTTAGATATAAACATTGAAGGCATTGATGCAATCTTTAATTTGTTACAACGGATAGATGATATGCAGGGTGAAATTACATCGCTCAAAAACAGGCTCCGGCTGTATGAGGATACGGAATTGTAACTATCTGCCAAACTAATCCAATCCATATTACAGGACTAAGATGAATATTTGAGGTGATTTTGTTGTTGTGGTTTCTTTATGCTTTTTTTATAACTTTACGTCAACAAAAATGTAGTAGCAATACAGCTTCAATTTAGATATCACAAATGTTCGAACAAACTTTTAAAAATATTGATGACATCCTGCGCAAAGATGCTGGTTGTAGTAGTGAATTGGATTATGTGGAACAAACCTCGTGGGTGTTGTTCTTAAAATATTTGGACGATTTAGAGAAAGATAGGAAAACAGCAGCTGAGCTTATGGGTGTGGTTTATAATGATATTATTGCACCTGAATATCAGTGGTCAGTTTGGGCCATGCCGAAAGATGCAGAGGGCAATCCCGACCATCATAAAGAGCTGACGGGTGACGACCTAAAGGATTTTGTCGACCTGAAACTGTTCCCTTATCTTAAACGATTTAAAGCAGATGCCGAAAGTGCCGATACCATTGAATATAAAATAGGAGAGATCTTTAGCGAGCTGAAAAATAAGATGCAAAGCGGGTATAACCTGCGCGAAGTGATTAACCGCATTGATGAACTCCGGTTTCGGACACATAGTGAGAAAGATGAAATGAGTCATCTGTACGAATCGAAGATTCAGAACATGGGTAATGCCGGTCGTAATGGCGGAGAGTACTACACACCACGACCATTGATCAAAGCCATTGTAAAAGTGGTGGCTCCAACCATTGGTGATAAGATTTACGATGGTGCAGTAGGTAGTGCGGGCTTCTTGTGCGAGGCCTTCGAATACCTGAAAAACAGTAAGGGAAAGTTCGAAAATCTTTCTTCAAAAGATATTGAAACCTTGCAGAAAAAGAGTTTCTATGGGAAGGAGAAGAAATCGCTAGCCTATATCATTGGCACCATGAATATGATTTTTCATGGAGTGGAGGCTCCTAATATTATTCATACCAATACACTATCAGAAAACCTTGCCGATATACAGGAAAAAGACCGATACGATGTAGTGTTAGCCAATCCCCCATTTGGAGGGAAAGAACGTGCGGAGGTACAACAGAACTTCAATATCAAAACGGGCGAAACGGCTTTTCTCTTTTTACAGCACTTTATTAAAATCCTAAAAGCGGGTGGTAGAGCCGGTGTGGTGATCAAAAACACCTTCTTGAGCAATACCGATAATGCTTCTGTCAGTTTGCGTAAGCTGCTGATCGAAGACTGCAACCTGCATACCGTGTTGGATTTGCCGGGTGGTGTATTTACCGGAGCCGGGGTTAAAACGGTAGTGCTTTTTTTTGAAAAGGGCGCCCCAACACGCAAGATATGGTATTATCAACTGAACTTAGACCGGAATTTAGGCAAAACAAACTCACTAAATGAAAGTGATTTGGCTGAGTTTGTGAAGTTGCAAAAGAGCTTTGCCGATAGCGAAAACTCTTGGTCTATTGATGCAACAACCATTGAACAAACCACCTTTGACCTGAGTGTAAAGAACCCATTTAAGAAAGAAGAAGCAACACTTCGCCAACCACAAGAGATACTGGCAGAGATGAAGGCGTTGGACGAAGAAAGCGCAGTGATTTTAAACTCAATCCTGGGATTGCTATGAAATTTGAACACGATCAGTTACCACAAGGGTGGAAAATGAAAAGATTGGGAGATGTTTGTGTCTTTGGGAATGGCTTATGGTCTGGAAAGAAACCACCTTTCCAAAGAGTGGGGGTAATTCGCAATACAAACTTCACCAAGGATGGTAGATTAGATGATGCAGATATTGTTTATTTGGAAGTTGAAAAATCTCAATTTGAAAAGCGAAAGCTTCAATATGGTGATATTGTTTTAGAAAAATCTGGTGGTGGTCCAAAACAACCAGTTGGTAGGGTTATAATATTTGATAAGAAAGAAGGTGACTTTTCATTTAGCAATTTTACTTCTGTAATTAGAATTAGTGATCCTAAAACATTTGATTTTAATTATTTACATAGGTTTTTATTTTTTTTATATGTATCTGGAAAGACTGAAAAAATGCAAAGCCATTCAACGGGCATAAGAAATTTAAAATTTGATGAATATAAAAATATTGTAATCCCTAGTCCACCTCTTAAAGAGCAACAACGTATAGTATTCATTTTAGATGAAACCTTTGCTTCAATAGCAAAGGCAAAAGCCAATGTCGAACAAAACCTCAAAAACACCAAAGAACTTTTTGAAAGTTATTTACAAAGCGTGTTTGCAAATAAAAAATGGTTAAGAAAAACATTAGGCGAAGTTTGTAGAAGTGTTGAATATGGTTCATCTTCAAAATCAAAGAAAACAGGAAAAATTGCTGTTTTGGGAATGGGTAATATTCAAAATGGAAGATTTAATTGGACGAAACTTGTTTATTCTGATAATGTTGAGGAAAATAATAGGTATTTACTAAAATACAATGATGTATTATTTAATAGAACAAATAGTCCTGAGTTGGTTGGAAAAACAGCAATTTATAAAGGTGAAATGCCTGCTATCTTTGCTGGATATTTAATCCGAATTCACAGAAAGGAAAATTTATTAGATGCTGACTATCTGAATTATTATTTAAATAGTGAAATGGCTATGAATTATGGTAAGACAGTTGTAATCTCAAGTGTTAATCAAGCGAATATTAATGGAACTAAATTAAAGAGTTATCCGATTCCTTTGCCTTCATTAACTGAGCAACAAGCCATTGTCCAGAAACTCGATGCCTTATCAATCGAGACAAAGAAACTTGAATCCATTTATCAACAGAAGATAAATGATTTAGAAGAATTAAAAAAGAGTATCTTACAAAAAGCATTTAATGGCGAATTGAAAGCAATAACTTCAGAACTATGATAATACAGCAAGATATTCAATTATTAGTGGAGGCTACATTAAATGCAGGGCTTGAAATTGATGAAAATGAAATTGAACTTTTAACTTGGAATGCAGGAAGTAACACTCATATTCCATTAACATTACCAAAAGGTTATTCAGCTATATATATATTTAAATATCATGATGAATATTTAAAAGTTGGACAGGCTGGTCCCAATTCAGCTCCTCGTTACTTATCACACCATTATTATACAACCGCTCCAAGCACTTTGGCAAAATCGCTTTTAAAAGACCCCATATATTCTCTTCAAATAGGAACACTGTTACCACGAACATGGATCATTCAAAATACCATTCGTTTTAATATTTTAATACCGAGCATTTATAATAAACATTTTGTGAATTTTGCTGAAGCCTTTTTTATATTAAAATGTAATCCGAGATTTGAAAGGTGACAAAATATAATAAAAATGAACGAAGACGAAACCAGAGCTGAACTGATAGACCCGAAGCTAAAAGAATGCGGTTGGGGTGTTGTGGAGGGATCTAAAGTCTTTAGAAACCATCCTATAACGGCAGGAAGAATCCAGACCGGAGGAAAACGGGGTGCTCTGCTTCGTGCCGATTATGTATTATCCTACAAAGGCGTTAAGTTAGCCGTAATAGAAGCCAAAAGTGATGTTCTGGGAGTAGGCGAGGGGGTGGCACAGGCAAAACAATATGCCGAAAAGCTGAAGTTGGAAACTACCTATTCCACCAACGGTAAAGAGATATACAGTATCTGTATGAAGACAGGTGCGGAGGGTTTGGTCGATCGTTACCTTACCCCCGATGAATTGTGGAACAAGACATTTCCTACAGTAGGAACCTTTCAAAGTAATGAACAAAATCATTGGTGGGAGAAACTGACTGCCATTCCCTTTGAAAGTAAAGGCGGCCATTGGAAAATCCGGTTCTATCAGGAGATTGCGGTTAACAAAACGTTGGAATCTATTGCAAAAGGTAAACAACGTATCTTATTGACGCTGGCTACCGGTACAGGCAAAACATCGATCGCTTTTCAGATTGTGTGGAAACTGTTTCAATCCCGTTGGAACCTGAGACGCGATGGAACTCTCAGGCCCCGTATCCTGTTTCTGGCCGATCGTAATATATTAGCCGATCAGGCTTTCAATGAATTTTCTGCTTTTCCGGATGAGGCATTGATCAGAATTAGACCGGATGCGATCAGTCAAAAAGGATATGTACCTATCAATGGAAGCGTTTTCTTTACCATCTTTCAGACTTTTATGAGTGGATCCGATAAAGAGGGTAAGCCTGCTCCCTATTTTGGTGAGTATCCAACGGATTTCTTTGATCTTATCATCATAGATGAGTGCCACAGGGGCGGAGCAAATGATGAAAGTAACTGGAGAGGCATACTGGAATATTTTTCACCGGCTGTCCAGTTGGGTTTAACCGCCACCCCGAAACGCAAAGACAATGTAGATACCTACAAATATTTTGGTGAGCCGGTTTATATCTATTCACTCAAAGAGGGTATTAATGATGGTTTCTTAACGCCATTCAAGGTTAAACGGATAAAAACAACCATCGACGATTATATATATACTACCGATGATCAGGTGATAGAGGGTGAAGTTGAAGAGGGAAAACTCTATATAGAACCCGATTTCAATAGAATCATTGAGATAAAAGCCAGAGAGGCTAAGCGGGTAAAGATTTATATGGACGATGCCAATCAAAAGGAGAAGGCAATTGTATTTTGTGCTACACAGGATCATGCCGCTGCCATTCGTGAATTGATTAATCAAGTGAAGCGGTCAAAAGATCCGGATTATTGTGTCAGGGTGACTGCTAACGATGGCAAAATAGGCGATGAATATTTAAAGACTTTTCGGGATAATGAAAAGACAATCCCAACTATTTTGACAACCTCACAAAAGCTATCTACCGGTGTGGATGCACGAAATATCAGAAACATTGTTTTGCTTCGTCCGGTAAACTCGATTATAGAGTTTAAACAGATTGTGGGAAGAGGTACGCGACTATTTGATGGCAAGGATTTTTTTACCATCTACGATTATGTGGATGCGTATCATAATTTTCTTGATCCGGAATGGGATGGTGAGCCTTTAGAACCGGAAGAACAAATAGAACAAAAGCCACCGAAGCCATATCTGCTACCTGAAAACGAAGATCCGGCAGGACAAAGTGGTCCGGAAGAGTCATTGCCAAAAAGAATCGTTAAAGTTAAGCTAAGCGATGGGAAGGAGCGAGAAATACAATATACAGTCGCAACCTCATTTTGGAGTGCTGATGGAAAACCTATTTCGGCGCAGGAGTTCATGGAAAATCTGTTTGGTAAACTGCCTGAACTGTTCAAGGACGAAGAAGAGCTGCGTCTGCTATGGAGTAACCCGTTAACCAGGAAAGCCTTGCTGGAGCGGTTGGATGAAGCAGGCTTTGGTCATGACCAACTGACTACCTTACAAGATTTGATACACGCTGAAAAAAGCGACCTCTTCGATGTGTTGGAATATGTGTTGAACAGCGATATAAAACCTATCACAAGAGAAGAACGGGTTGCAACAGCTCAACAGGATATCTTTGCTTTTCTGAATGATAAACAAAAGGTGTTTATTGAATTTGTGTTGCACAAATACATTGAAACCGGTGTAGAAGAACTCGCTCAGGAGAAATTGCCTTTCTTACTTACCAACAAATATCAATCACTGGAAGATGCAAAAATGATGCTAGGCGATGTTGCAAACATCAGCTCACTGTTTATTGAATTTCAGAAACATCTGTATGAATTGAAAGTGGCATAAAACAGTAATATTTACAATTGGAAAGTGGAAAATATAGCTACACGTACATCCAGAAGTGATTTTGGAAGCCTGCTATTCAATGATAAATGTATTCCCATACCGACAAATAAAATCAGTTTTTTTCGGTGTGGCAATAGGTGATGCGCTTGGCGTTCCGGTTGAATTCAAAAGTAGGCAAAATATGAGCTACTAAGGCTATATCAAGCGGATGGTGACTATTACAATCTATACTGGTTCTTCATCAATTTAGGTGATGTTTAGTTGACTTTAATTACTGATTTTGTATCAGATTATCAGATAGATACATTACATTTTTGGCTATTTGTTTTTATCATTTTACTATTATGCAAATTGACGTAGTTTTACTTTCCTTTTGAGGAGCGCAAAAACACTCATACCATGCATTTGAAGGTTTATATTTCAATTTATTCTTCACTTAAATTGACGAAAAACCGGTTTTCGATTAATATAAACACCATAACTGCTAAAATAAAACCGGAATCATTTGTTAATAATACGTTCATGATATCATGTTTGTTTTTAACAGGCCAAAAGCACTCACCAGATAGTTTGTAGGGTAAGAAAGAGATAGTTTAAATTATACTCCCAGTAGAAATGAGCCTAGGATAATTTACAGAACACTTATAGATCTCTCAGGGATAACGCTCCCCTGTTCAATACAAGTCGCCTACCTGTTTAGTACCTGTTCCGTACCTGTTCCGTATAAAATAGCGGAACAGGTACGAAACTTGCACGAAACAAGTACATAATGGAGCCGGAACTGACACCATTCATATCCTAATATTCAGAGGTTATTCTCAGCTTTATATTAGGTTTATGGAGCAATATTTGAAAAATATAGAGACGTTGAAATATGTGTATCGGTTTAAAAATAAAAATTGATATTACACCTAAAATCCGTTAAAGTGATTTGAATTAAAACCGTCAAAACAATGTTAATAAATAAATTACCAGTACCGGCGGTGTTTATTATGATTTCAATTATGATAATCAAATAATTGCGACAGAGAAACACGATACTAAACACACTTACAAACCATACGAGGCATTCGTGATCTGAAAACATAATAAGCTTAACGTGTTTTACAGATAATCCGGAATAAGTATGCTTGAAATTTAATCAATCAGCTTATTAACATCAATAATATTGGTCTACTTATTCGAAATGTAAAGCTTTATTCACTTGTGTCGAGACCTTCAGCTCTTTTTTGAAGCACAAATGATTTTGGATCAACAATCGGTAAAAAAGCATTATGAAGGAAGGTACCTCTGAACTGGTCAAACATAATACCTCTTGCCGTTGATATGGTGATTGAATTGATAGTGTTAATGAATTCATCCGGAAAGTTGATTTGTTTGCTTCTGGGGTCTATGAAATCAGTTATGTTCGTTATTTCAAAGATGCAATTTGAAGTGATAGCCCCCAATCTTATATCCCTTTGTTCGTTGAATATCTCAATAGAGATAATTGCTTTAAATAATTTATCCGCAGCATTCATTTTATGATCTATCTTCATATCAAAATGAAAAACTTTTAAATCAGCCATGGCATGGTCGGAATGATTTAAACAAGCTTCCAATAATTCAATACCTTTTAACTGAAAAGTAATGGGTGATTTTTTTTCAATTTTGGATGATTTTGTCATAATTAGTTCGAATAAGTGCTTTTAAATTGACCCAAAGTTTTATAAGATGGCGTTGATTTTTCATTAGGCTCTTTTAAACATGAATAATTTCCGGGATCAGATGACTGAATCGTGACAGAATAAAAAAATGTATGCATCGCTTCAGGGAATTTGTCTTCTGTTTGAAATAAATTGATATCCAGAACACGCTCGATATCAAAAAGAGTGTCCGCTGTAAAATTATGAGTACCGCTTAGCCATTTTGTGATTTCCGAAGGGGACTTTTTCATGGCGCTTGAGAAGTCTTTTTTCTTCCAGCCTTTTGCCTTAATTCCTTCGTCAATGCGGATAGCTAGCAACATCCTTTTGCGGGTACGTTCGAGTTCTACAGGAGCAATCTCCTGTAAAAACTCATCAATTAATGGGCTATTATATACTTCTGCTTTATGATTCGTCTTCATTTTCTTCATCGTTAAATTCAAGGTTTCCTTCAAGTTCCATGTAATCATCTGTAAACCATATTTCGCCCTCTTTAATTCTTTTTGTTATTTTTGCGGATAGATTACGTAAATTCTCATTTTCATCATTTAGCTTTTTGGACTGCTGTAATTTTTGAACCCCCTTATAAGATCCACTGCCCACAATAACAATAGAGGTGCCATATCTGATGCAATAGAGTCTTAGCTTTTTACCCGGAATGTCAAAAAGAGCACAAACACCATCACCCGGAATGCCTTCATAATGTTTAAAGAACTGTTCTCTTGCTCCAGTAGCATTACCGATATTCTTTAAACGAGTAATAATATCATTTAGTTCACTTTTAAATACATTTTTATTTTCACTTAAGAAGAGTTCAAAAGAAGTTTTTTGAATATCCTCAAACCAAACAGCATAAATAGTTGCTTTATTTCCACTGAATTGCTTGATTTTAACAAGTTTTGACTTCATTTTCTAGTGATATTGGCAAATGTATATAATATATTTATAAGTAAAATAAATTTTTTTATGGATTTATCTTTTAAGACAAAGAATAATTCAAGCAACAGCGGGCATGAGTAATGTTAACAAACTGATTTAAAGTTTTATTAGTCTGTACCCTAATAGGGGGCAGTATCATCGGTACGGGGGGCAGCATTGCGGTTCTTCATCAATTTAGGTGAAGAATAAATTGAAATATAAACCTTCAAATGCATGGTATGAATGGTTTTACGCTTCTCAGAAGCAAAGTGAAACGACATCAAGTTGTCTAATAGCAAAATGATAAGAATAAATAGTCATAATTCAATATACATATCTAATAATCAGATATAAAATCAGTGATTAAAGCCCCCAAAACATCACCTAAAGTGATGAAGAACCTGTAAAGTGTTAGTTATATTAATAAATACTTGAGCCACTTCTTTTTCATCCGGTATTTGTGTAAAAGCCAATTGTGAAAGCTCATTACGGTATGTTTCGCGTAGCTTATTCCACAATGAAGTGAAGTCGGATAAGAGTGGTGATTGTACTACGGTTTTATCTTGCCAATTGACCGGAGTGTTGAATGTTTGTTGGTCGTGAGCATACAGTTCTGCAAAATCTGTTTTGAAGTCAGCCGATTGAATGTATTTCGCACATTCTGCGTCATTGGCAAGAAAATAGAGGTCATAAAAGTGGCGAATCTTGGAAGCAATTGCCAAAGTTGGATTTTCAGAAAATGAAAATCGTATTAACGACGCTAATTTTTCAATCATTGTGCGGCGTTTATCCAATACATTGAGTGTAAATGGCTGTAAGTTATATCGGACAATCAGGTGTTCGTTGTTGGTCTTAACCAGAAAATCGGCAATAAAACTTGTGATTGTTCTAATCTCAAATGGGTAAGGATTTGCGAATGTATTGATCTCAACTAGCAAGTTACCGGAGCTTACTGCGGACCTTATCGTTTGCCCTAACACATTAGGATAGGCATAAACAGCTTTGTAAAAGTGTGAACCCTTACTGGTAACACCGTCAATAAGTGTTTCCTGCAAATCGATGGTCATCTCTTTTGCCACCTTTTTAATGAGCGTTTTGAGTTGGTTCCCTGTAAATGAAGCTGCATCAATCACCGCTACATCAATATCTTCCGAAAAACGATTCACTAACTGGTATGCCTTTGACAAAGAAGTACCGCCCTTAAATACGACTTTTTCAGCATCGTTGCTTTGAGCCATTAAACGAAGTGTATGAGTAATCCAATAGTCCTTTTCGATATACACAGGGGAAATGGAAAAGTATTCTGCTGTTGCCAATACGGTATCGGTAAATAGTTTTTTATCGGTATGTAATGTCATTTCAGTCTCCATTTCTTTTTGTTGGGTAGTACAGATTCAGATATTAGTATATTGTATTCTGTTACTGAGTTTAGTGAATCGCTAATTTTTTTTAATATGCTATTTTCTACACCCATTTTTTCCAATATTGCTCCGCAAAGAGCCTGCGTTGAAGAGGAATATTTTAGAACGAGATTTGAAAGAGCTATCTTTTTTTCTTCAGATAATTGACTTATAATAGTTATTAAACGGCTACAAGCTTCATCAGGTGTAGTAGCTGGAATTTCTTTTATAAAACGGATCGCATCTAAAATGCGTAGCAGGTCAATGTTTTTTTTTGTTATTTTATTTGGTTGAACGATAAACGAAATATGATACATTCCCCGCTTTATAGCTCTGCGGTATTTATTTGTGCCTATTTGCAGGGTTGAGGGGATTTGAGTGGTCAACCCTAAACTGTTGTAAGCGGAATAACCGGTGATATATCCGACAAGTTCCCCATTTTGCTCTAAAAAATCTTTTGCAACCTGATAAGGAGAGGGCTGTAAAACCCCAAATTGTGTTTTGCGGGGCTTATAAAATCTACCCTTTGAGAGTTTGCTTATTTTCCCTGAGGCAGCCATCCTGTTCAATGCTTTAACAACCGCATCTTTGCTCTTCACCTCTATGTCAAAATCACTATAGGTGAAGATATAGTCAACAGGAAGCCTATCTACTGTATTTGCAACTTTTTCAGATACTTTCATTCAAATAATTTTCTCCAAATATAGTATATATGTCCCGTTTATTGCGTGAAAAACGGGACATATTATTTAGAAAATAATACAAAATCTTCAACTCGACATGTAACTTTCATTCAATCAATGTTTGCTTGGTGAAGTGGACAATATGTCTGTTGGAGTAGAGTATCTTAGTGTTATATTGCTGTACAGGACTTGTTTAATGTTTCTAAACGTACAGTGTCTTATGACCTCCAGATATTACCAGTTACTATTGGAAAAGAATTTGATTTTAAAGATTGGCTCAACCGGGAAAGGAACCTATTATATTTTGCAAAGGGGCAATATAGAGGCAACTACATTGTAATTAAAGAGTCCACTCCGAAAAGTGTACATGTTAATTAGTTATTTATTAATCAGATAATTACTTGCATAATTGAGTTAATTGATGTAATTTAGTGTCCTCAGAAAAGGAATACAATATGTTCAAAAAGACACCCAGAACAGCGCAATTTAACATATTCACTTCACCAGTGACATTGTTTTCAGGCAATGCGCTTAAGTTTTATGAAGACAAAACAGCATGGCATAATATATTTCGCGAACAAATTACAATGCGTATCAATGAAAGTTCTTTTAGTCCATTATATTGTGCTAATAATGGGACCCCCAATGCACCGGTACGTATTTTGATTGCAATGATGATATTAAAAGAAGTCGAAGGCTTAAGTGACCAAAAGCTCTTCGAGAACTGTCGTTTTAATATGCTTACACGAAGTGCGATAGGATTGTTTAATGCAGATGATGCAGTACCAACAGAATCAACCTATTATTTATTTCGTAAACGTGTGAATGATTATTCCAAAGCAGGGAACGAGAATCTGTTTGATGTTCTGTTTGCAGAACTAACACAAAATCAATGTATTGATTTTAATGTAAGTGGAAAACGCATTCGCATGGATAGTAAACTACTGGGTAGTAATATTGCCTGGCTAAGTCGGTATGAACTAGTACATGAAACACTTCGCATGTTTTATAAATCAATGATGCACCATGAAGAACTTGATAAAGCTGCAGAAGAAAGATTAAATGAACTGCTCAAGTTGAAAGGCAATAAAGTGGTATATACCTGTACCAGCGAGGAAGTCAAATCCAGACTTCAGGAACTTGGTGCGTTGATATATAAAATACTACTATTATTTTCAACTTCCGTAGATAAGCATTATCTTACGCTTCAAAGAGTTTTCAATGAACAGTTTAAGATAGATGAAAACAAAGTAGTCGTTAGCCGGGAAAAGGAAGAGATATCAGCACAATCCGTTCAATCTCCCCATGACACAGACTGTAATTTCCGAAATAAAGATGGCAATAAGGTAAAAGGATATAGCATCAATGTAACTGAAAGTTGCGATGATGATAAGGACTTAAATCTAATCGCCAAAGTAGATGTCAGAACTGTATGTACCTCTGATGTTGATTATTTCCAAGATAACATCAAATGTGCACAAGAAGTATTTCCTGATAAAATAGAATCAGCACATGCAGATGGTGCTTATCACAGCCCGGGTAATCAGATGTTTTGCAAAGAAAACCAAATGAATCTATATCTTCATGCCATACAAGGAGCAAAAGGCAGATATCAATTCATTGTTAAGGGAAATGGAGAACTCGCTATTTTCGATACAAAAACAAACCGGCTCATTGAACCCTACAAATTAATCTGCAAAAATAACACCACCAAGTGGCGTATTGATACAGGTAATGGCTATCGATATTTTACACAAAATGAAGTAGATACCTATCAGATCAGAAAGCAAATAACAGAAACTCCAGTTAAAATATTACAATTCAGGAACAATGTTGAAGCTACCATTTTTTAATTAGGTTATCATTACTCAAACGACAAGAGTAGATATCGGGGTTTGATTAAGCATCAAATGTGGGCAAATATCCGTTGTTTATGGGTAAACTTTGTAAGAATACTAAAATACACAACTCAAATATGTCAAAGAACTACCATTTTGGCAAAATATACACTCAAAACTTTTGTCGGCGAGCTCTATTTTGCTTTTAATTCATTTGTAACGGCAATATTGCCACATCACTTTTTGTCATCCGAGAATATTCATTTCTCATTCAGTTGAGAAATTGTGGTTCTCGGAGCGGACTCATAAATAAATTTCACAATGAACTTTTCTCATTTCCCCCAAAATCTTATTCAACGCGACACATACATTTCACGAATATTACCCTATATAAGGAAACCAATTGTTAAGGTTTTAACTGGTCAGAGACAAGTTGGAAAAAGTTTTATGATGTTATTGTTAGTCCAACGTATTCTTCAAGATGATCCAGATGCCAATATTATATATATCAATAAGGAAAATTTAATTTTTGATAATTTAAAAACGGCTTCGGATATAAATCAATATGTTCTCGAACATTCAAATGATAAAAAAATAAATTACATATTTATTGACGAAATTCAAGAAATACCGGAATTTGAAAGAGCTATTAGATCACTGTTAATCAATGCAGTAAACGATATTTATATTACTGGAAGTAGTGAAAAATTACTCTCAAGTGAAATATCAATTTTTCTTGGAGATCGAACTATTGAATTTAAAATTTTCTGTCTTACGTATAGTGAGTTCCTAATGTTTCATAGGCTAAATGATTCTGATGAAAATTTTTTAAAATATTGCAATTATGGAGGACATCCATATTTATCAAAGATGGAACTTAATGATGAATGCGTGTTTGAATTCTTAAAAAGTATCTATATCACAAATACTTATCAAAATTTAGTAAACATTCATAAAAAAAGATATCCAAATTTTTTAACTCTATTAATTTATTATTTTACCCAAAATATTGGAACTTGTTACTCTGAAGATAAAATATGTGATTTTTTAAAGTCACATGCTAATTTTCTGAATTCCGCCGAACGATATCCTGTCTTAAATTACATTAATAATGTTTTTTTGATTCATAAAGTTAAACATATTGATATATTAAGTAATCTTATTCTAAGCTTAAAAGGAGAGAATTATTATTTCGAGGACCTAGGAATCTGTAACTGTATAAAAGGTTTTTCACCGAATATTGAAGTGAAATATTTGGAAAATGTTGTTTATAACCAACTCATATGTAAAGGATATGATGTTAAAATAGGTTGTTTGGACTCACAAGAAATTGGCTTTGTTGCTTCAAAATATAATGAAATGATCTATGTGAATGTAGCATTTCATTTAGATAGCGAAGAGATATTTGAACAAGTATTATACAATCTATTCCAAATTAAAGATAACCATCCCAAAATGATTATTTCATTGGATGAGAATGTTAAAAAGACACCTAAGGGTATATTACACATTCCGATTCGCAAGTTTTTAATGATGTAAAAAAATCCAAAGCCATCATGAGTTATAGAATATGGTTTTCTCATCGGTTGCTTTTTCGAAATAGGCTCATAAAAAAATGTAGCCATACATTATATTTTCTTTAAAAAGGATTTCCATATTTATACATGCGATCATGTTGCAAATGTGCTGTTATATGCCGTTTTTCGTCGTCTGATTGCCATCATTGATAATTTAAGTAGTCAATATCTAAGTCGTCTTGGTCATCAAAATTATGGTTGAATTCCTCGGCGTCATCCCCTTCATTAAAGTCGTAAGATATGTCAGGGAATAATTCAACTTGTTTTACTTCAGTAACTTCAATTTGCGAATTTTCATATTCTGTTTCGGTGTCCGCTTCAATAACTTCCTTGTCGATATAGTCAATTGGTTTAATTTGTCGACTTGGGTCATAAAATGAAATTTTGTGTTTAAGCAATTGTTTAAAGTATGGAACTCTATTAATATAAGTGTAGTCTGTTCCAATCCATTTTTTTACAGCAACTTCATAAGCTAACAGCCAATTTTCGTCTAATAAATACTGGTCTTCCAATTTTGATAACCAATTTGTCAAGTCTAATTTATCCTTTTCAATTAAGCCGTCATTTGCAAGGTCTAAAACAATCAATACACTTATTGGATCATTGGTCGTTGATAATTTCTTTGAAACTGCTGTTGGTATTTTTATTTCAAATGTTTTTGCAATCCATAAAGCCCACGATAATTCGTAATCATTTTTTCTCGGGCAATGGTAAAGAATAAAGTCAAGTAAAACCTTTTCAACTTTTTTTACTCGAACTTTTGTTTTATGGGTAAATAATATTCTAAAAACTTCTTTGATTGTTGACGGTTCTACAATCATTGTTTTTAGGAGCATTGTTTCAAGCAATGCAAAATTGGTGTCGGAAAGCAGAACAACTCTCTTTATCTTTTCAACTGCATAAGATAATACATATTCTTTTGGAAGTTGTAACGCTAAATCGAATGCTAAACTAAAGAAACTAATTATGTCATTGTATTGTTTTATTTCCGTTTCTCGGATAGCAAAAGTTCTAAGCTGAATAATCCAGTCAGGTTCAATTCCTCTTGGAATTTTTCTTATTTTGGTTTTTTCGGGATTTACTTGTAGTTCAAATTCCTTTAGAATTTGCTGCAATCTTAAAAGGAACGCTTCTGCATCTGCATAATTATGGAAGAAGAAATACATATCATCAATATATCTGTATCCTTTTATTAAAGGGAATTCAGATAGAAGTAGTTCGTCTATTTTACAACCAATTATTTCTGAAATTATCAATGAGGTGTCTGGTCCAATTGGAATTCCAATAGTCTGCCCATACATAGTTTGGCGTAATTGAAAGTCTAATTTATTGCCTAATAGAGTTGTGTCAAGAGGTTTTAGTTTTGCTATTGCTTTTCCATGTATTGCCCACGGTATGCTGTGAGTATAAATTGTAGGATAATATTTTGAAATATCAGTTTTGAGTTCAAATATGTATGGATATGAAGCTAAAAAACTTCTTCTGATAAATTCTTTAAATTTTGTAGGATTAGCAGCTCTTTCTCCAACTAACTTAGGTCTGCTAAATGAAAATTTTGATGTTTTGTATATCGCTTCTATGTCAGCCCAATTGTCCACGACAACGTCACATAGTTGACATTGATGCATTGGATTTGGAATTTTAATCATTTTCCTTATCAATCCAACTTTAGAAATCGAGAAATCAATACACCTTGTTGCCTCTTTACTAATTGTCCCAGAGAGTGAAGTTTTAATTGAAGAATACTTTGTCGCCAAGTCATTTGTTGTAAATGGTGGCGGTAATTCTTTCGGAAAATATCCTTTACTTATGAGGTCTTCAATTGTCATTTTTATCGTGTCTTAAAATGGTATATAACGTTTTGCGGCTATGCACAGTGGCGCACGACCCAATTCGATTTTTAAAAATTACTTCGTGTGCCATTGCGCATAGCCGCTGTTGAACTAAATCCCTCACGGGATAGCTTTGTTCAACGTTACCAAAAATAGACATAAAACTGATTGTTCGATCTTTACAGCAGTATTAATTTAAAAATATTGTTGTATGAGAAAACGTATTGAACCTACAATTGTAGAAAAAGCCATTGAAACTGTAGCTGGTTTTGATAAGGTACTTAAAAAGCTTGAGCAGCAGGTCGTCCTTAAAGGTCAAAGCAAAAGCACTTTGCACAATTACATCCGCCGGATTGCTTCTGTTTCGCTGCATTTTGGTAAGCTTCCCGAACAAATTGATGATGATGAAATTAACGAGTATCTTACATCACTGACGCTTAATCCAAAATCACCTTCACGAAGTAATTTCAAACATGCCGTTTATGGTTTGCGCTATTATTTCCGGCTCACAGGGCTTAACAAACGTGCCATTTCGTTGCCGTCGCTAAAGAAAGATGCAAAATTGCCTGTGATCCTGAACCGTTCGGAGCTTAAGGAACTTTTTGCTGCCCCGTCGTTGCTAAAACACCGTATCGTACTCACGCTGGTCTATTCTGCCGGGTTGCGCGGACAGGAAGTGATTAACCTGAAAATATCCGATATCGATTTTGAACGTATGACCATCCATATCCGCCAGAGCAAATACAAGAAAGACCGCATTGTGCCGCTATCAGATGTTATGGCAAAAGGACTGAGGAAATACATTTCGGCAGAACATCCTCATATATGGCTGTTTAACGGTAAAGAACCCGATGGTCGCTACAGTGTACGCGGTATCTCATGGGTGATGCGCGAAACCTTAAAGAAAACCTCCGTCACCAAAGATGTCAACCTGCATTCGCTCAGACATGCTTATGCCACGCATCTGCTCGAAGAGGGGCTGAACATCGTTACATTAAAGGATTTGCTCGGTCATGCCGAAATTACCACAACCATGATCTACCTGCATGTTGCCCAATGTCCGCTGATTAAACCACATAGCCCTTTAGATACCTTGTACGGCAACCGGAAATGAGCCGCCCGCAATACGAGGTAGCCGATGTCATTGAGCGGTTTGGAAAGCAATTCTATGCTGAAGGTAATCCCAACCAATACCAGCAACGCATACTCAATGCTTTGAGTATTTGCCGAACCTCGGAACTTGGCTGGCACAAAGATGTTTGCGATTGCTGCGGAAAGGAGCGCATCAGTTATAACAGTTGCCGTAACCGGCACTGTCCCAAATGCCAGTCGGCACGACAGGCGTTCTGGATCGAAGATTTAATCCAAACCACCCTTCCGGTAAAGCACTACCACATCGTTTTCACCGTTCCGCACGAGTTGAAAACAGTTTGCCTGCTCGACAGCAAATGGTTTTACGGTCAGCTGTTCGCCTCGGTGTGGGATACTTTGCGACAGTTTGGATATATACACTTTGGCGTCGAAGGTGGTGCAGTGTGTGTGCTTCATACATGGGGACAGAACCTTACGCTCCATCCGCACATCCATTGCATTGTTCCTGCCGTGGGTGAAACACTGGCAGGGAACATGAAAGACATTGGAAGCAATGGTAAGTTCCTCTATCCGGTTGAGCAATTAAGCGTGGTGTTCCGTGGTAAACTCATGGAAAGCATCAAACGAAACCTCAAAAAGCAATCACTCTTGATGCAACATCAAGCTTTGATCAATGCTGCGTGGGAAAAACCGTGGGTGGTGTATTGCGAACCATCGCTGGGAAAACCCGAACATGTGGTGAAGTACCTGGGACAATACACCCATCGTGTTGCAATTACCAATCAGCGGATCATCAACATCGACGATAATGGCGTAACCTTTATGCACAAGGATTACGCTGACGGGGCAAAACAAAAACCGGTTACACTCTCTGGTGTGGAGTTTCTCAGAAGGTTTTGCCTGCATATCCTGCCGCGCAGGTTTGTGAAGATCCGCAGGTACGGTATATACAGCAGCCGTGCGAGAGCATTGAAGATGAAGGCAAATCCCAAAATGGTTATCAATCAAAGGAAGGGAGAGACAGTTCAGCAACGCATACAACGACTTACAGGGTTCGACGTCTACCAATGCCCGTTCTGCAAACAGGGCTTTATGCATATGCTCGAAGAGATGCCACGTGTGAGGTCACCCTCCGGATTTTACGCATCGATCATGTTAACAGAGCTATAAGCTAAATATCATCCGTTTAAAATCTGCACTTTGTGCGGAACGGGATCGTGTTGCCCAAAGTGAACCCAAAATGATGTTTTTGTGATCGTTTTGAATAAGAAAATGGCTTGGGGGGAAAGAAATATATAAAACCAGACTCAATGATGATCAGATCAACTGCCCTTTGTACTCCAACAAACTCCGGCTCCTAATCCAACTTAAAAGGAAAAACCTTCGTTAAGTGCATACTGCCAGAATCCGGGATGTCGTTCAACCGGGACTTCAAGTTGGGTCTTGCAGACCACATGAAGTCCTATTTATTCCTGCCAATATTTTTTGTTGTTCAGAATAGATAAAACAATGAAGTCTATCTTTTAATAAGTACGATAAGCTTAAAGCCAGTTTTTCATCTTTCTCTAAGAATGAAAATGCTACATCAAAATCAAACTCAGTTTTACTCATTATTCGACAATTTTTTTAATTAAAGTAAATATCATATAAATTTCAGTGCGCCCCCATAGCCATTTATTCTAATCAAAAAGCTTCACTGTTACCAGAAATCAAATATGCTTGTTTTTTCGGCAATTAAGGATGTATGATTCTGAAGTCAAAAATAGGATAAATTTTAGTATTTATTTTATTTTCAAAAAATGGCTTTTCTGTTCTGCATCCGGAAGTTGTTACCGGTAATTTAATAATCTCGCATCGGTATAAAATTCTGTCCAAAAGAACTGTCGTCAAGATGGTGACTTTAAGAGCGGAGTATCTGTCCACTTTTTTTGTGATTTATTTGTGGTGTAATCAATGAAGTTCTTTCGTGGGGTCATTGATCAGGTTAAAGAAGCTCACTGCATCTTGTTTTGTTACCGGAAATATTATGATATGTAAATATTTGATAATTATATATTAAAGTAGTAATAAGGTCAGGTTAACGATCACCTTATCTAGTGTAATGGGTGGCACTGTTTGAGTAATATTTGATATCAACTTTTTATTCTTTTGGGGAAAGTTCAAAATCAAATAGAGCTGATAATGGAACATTTAAAGTACGTGCTAATCTGAAAACGGTGCTTAACGTTGGGTTTATTTTAGCAGTTTCAATCCTTGCAATTTGACTTAAGGTCAATCCAGATTCAAATGCAAGTTGGCTTTGTGTAAAACCTTCTCTTACACGAATTCGTTTTAACTGGAGGGCAAATGCCTTAATCCCCTCATCGTCAAATATTAACTTCCGATCTCTTTGCTGCTGTTCTTTCATCGCAGCAAGTTTTAAAGAAAATCTTACAATATTATAGCACATGTGCTATAATATTGTATTTTTGAAACGATTTTTAAGAAAAAATGATGATGATTATAGGCGTCGAACGAAAACAAACAGTAGCACGGTATTTAAGAGAGTGAAAAATTAGAATGGCTACATATATGTGACTTTGAAATGCTGCAGGTTCATCTTCCTTTAATAATATATGCGTGTGTGCAAATTTTTGTAAAATATTTATAAAAGAATACATAAGTTATTTATTATTAATACTTAATGAATTCAAAAGTTCTTATTATGAAAAAATCAATATCAGTTATTTTAGTTTTCTTTTTGACCTTTCCAGTTTTTGCACAACGCAGTGAATTGGGATTGTTTGGGGGAGGATCATCTTATAATGGTGATTTAAACCCCGGATCACCTTTTAAGGTTCACCGTCCACCTGCTTTAGGTTTATTCTATCGGTATAATCTTGATACCCGGTTGGCGATTAAATTGGGTTATACAACTGGAGAAATAAAAAATGGTAATAAAGATTTCTCTGATTATTCAGACGGCGGTAAGATTTCTTTTCATACCTCAATAAATGAATTATCCGCTCAGTTTGAGATAAATTTCTATGACTTCAGTATTGATGGAGAGGAGAATCGAATTTCACCCTATATTTTTGGTGGAGTTGGTTATACCTTTTTTAACTCAACCACAACCTATACTGGTCTAACTCCACCTTTACAACCAGACGCAGAAAAGAACATAAAGATTAATAGCAATACTATATCATTTCCATTTGGAGTAGGCATAAAGTTTTGTCCATTTAGAAATGTGACAACCGGTTTTGAATGGGGAATACGAAAAACAACTTCAGATAAACTAGATGGCGTTTATACCGATCCATACAGCGTATCGGCAGCTAACGATTGGTATTCCTTTATTGGATTCTGGATTTCATACCGAATAAACTTTTTCAATTCCGATCGTTGCTATTATTATTAAAAGATGAACATTCAAAATCAAAAACAATGAATAAACATACGATAATATCATTTATTTTATTCGTAATCATATCTTTGAATGTAGATGCACAACGTTGGGGGGTGCCAAACTTAAAATATTATGATAATGAGCCTTTTCATTTTGGTTTCTTGTTGGGAATTAACCAAATGGATTTTCGAGTTAAACAGAATCTGAGCTCGTTAGACAATACAAATCAAAAAGTAGATTTCTCAGATAATGCTACCACTCCTAAAGTAACTTCTACCGTTTTACATTCAGTCTTACCTTCACCAGGTGTAGGGTTTACGATTGGGTTAGTTAGTAGTTATAGACTAACTAATAATTTCAATCTGAGATTTACTCCTTCATTATTATTTGGTGATAGAAGTTTGATCTATTCATTTGCTTCACTAGATGTTTTAACCAATCCTACAAATCCATCTACAATAATTACAATTAAATCAGATATACCAAATACCCTAGTTGAACTTCCACTTATTCTTAGATTTAGTGGAAAACGGATTCAGAATGCTCGGCCATTTATTGAAACAGGTTTAAAATACGTGATGAACATCAATTCAACCGGGAATTGGAAAAATACTATAGATGATAGCCATCAAAATTTAAGCTTTTCAGAAATGGACAAAATTCTTAATCTTAAAAAATCAGATATCTATGGGGTTTTAGGGGTTGGTTTTGATTTCTATTTTGATTATTTTAAAATGGGTGTTGAAGGAACAATGAATTATGGCCTTAATGATATTTTAATAAAAAGCACCCCTTCAACTACCTATGAAAATGGAATAACCAGTTTGAAATCAAAGGTATTCCAACTTTCAATTACGTTTGAATAAGTCTTGGTATGTTTAGCCTTATGTTGGATTATTTTATTCGAATTACATTAATTAAAAATATTCCTTCTTTAAAGCGGTACTTATCCACCTGAGATATTATATGCAAATCTTAAAAATTATTTACATGAAATATTTAATCTTATCATTTTTGTTGATGCCTTTTTTCATACAAGCTCAGAACCAATACTTAAAATTGGAAAAGGCTCAAGTATATTTTGAAAAAGTTTATTCTGTTGACATATTAAAAAGTCCCGGCATTGAAAAACTTCTATTAAATGAAGTCCCAAAAGTCAAGGGATTGAAAGGTTTTCAAAAATCACACGATACCATTAATGCAAAGATTGAAAATATAGTGATAGATTATAAACGATATGGCGGAAGGTGGAGCAATACGGACGTATTTATGAACTATCGTTTTTCGGGTGATGTTTTAATCGTATGGGAGGCTGGTAAATATAAAGTTACGGTAAGTAATATGTATTTTAACAAGGATGGTTCTGATAAAATAAAATGTTCAGACGTCTTCACAAAAAATCACAGGACTCAATTCGGGACACGCAGAATTGGAATTTCATCCAGACAATATCTGGAAAAGTATTTAGCGGATCTTTTTTTAATTAAACAAGATAAAACGATTGGTGACTAGAAATACTTATCGCTGTAATTAACAGGATAAACAATGCTTCTGGGTGGCAATTCAAAAAAAATCAAATTTATGTCACATTCGGATATGACTTTTTTAGGTAGATCGATACTAATCCGGTTAAGATTTTTGGATTTTAAGTACTAATAACTATGGTTAAGATTTTAACTTTTTTGTTTTTTATGCTTATGACAATTTCTTCCTTACATGCTCAATGTTATTCAAACAAGGGGATAATGAACGAGGCGTGTGCGGCAATGACAATTGTTACGCCACCTGCTTTTGACGTAAGCATGGGGCTCTCCAGTTCTAACATCGTTAAACTCGATGTTAACTATATAACTAAAGATGAGATTGTATATGGTGGGGCGATCGGATACAAACCTTTTAGGAAATCAACATCAATACCTGAAGATGCTACTGCTAATGTATTCTTAGGGTATAATCTTGCAGGATGTGCTATATTAGGCACCACTGTAGGGATTACACATTTTACGAATCTCGAGTATAGGGACAATAATAATGATATCAAATACAAAACGGGTAGTAAGTTTAGTATCGGGATGTCTTTAAAATTTATTTCTATGTATACTGAAATCCCTATTACAGTTGGCGCGTATGGTAGTAATGCCGGTATTGGGATAACTATAGGCACAATATTTTAACCGGAAGGTCTCTTTTTATAATTGCCTTAATTCAAATCTTTGGGTATCTTTCTTTCATACATACCATTGAAAATTAATATAAGAGGCTGTTTTAAGTATCCGAGACAGTTCTCTTATATCCTCAAAACACAACCATTATCATTCCCGAACATTTTATCCCAACCTTTAAGCCATCCAAAGAATTAGTCGCCATCATCAAAGCAAAAAAGGTTTAAACAAACCACTTTTTAACTAGATCTTCAATAAATTAATTATTTTTGGTATTACTTAAGCTATTGGGAAACTGCGGATAAAATCCTTTATAGTTATATGTCGTTTTAAACCACACAATGCAAAATGAAAAAGGACAACCCGGAAGCAAAATCATTGTATGAACTATATCGGCATTTAGACTTACCGGTTGACTTGATACAAACTTCGGAAGGGTTTACTATACTTAACCTTAAAGACATTGGTTTTAAAGTTCCATATCAATCACCTTCCTATCGTCCGGACTATTTTTCTTTTCTCTTTATAAAAGACGGAATTGGAAAATATACGATTGACGAACATTCCTTTCAGGCAAGGCCTCATTCCATTTATTTTACCAATCCAAGCAATTACAGAACGTTTAGCTGGGAAAAAATTGAAGAAATTTATCTGATTACATTTGACGAAACTTTTCTGAAAAAATATATTGGCAAAGACGTATTTCAGGATTTCCCTTTCCTATTAACTGAAACCATTCAGCCCAAAATTGCGACAGACGATTTTTACCAATCGGTGGAAAAAGTTTATCTGCAAATTCATCAGGAATACATCGATAATTCATCTTCAAAGTACAAAATCATTGGGCATTTACTTGCTGTTTTGCTTTACAAAATCAAAGAATATTTTTGGCAGGAATACAATCCTATTTACGAGGGGAACAGAAGTTCAAAGATTGTAAAGTCGTTCAAACAATTATTAGAGAAACATTACCGTGATTTGAGTTCGGGTAAGGCAGAAACTGCTTTTAGAGTTCAGGATTATGCCAGTGCACTATATTTGAATCCAAATTACCTGAGTAATGTAATTAAAACCAAAACAGGAAAATCTATAGCAACTTGGATTGCTGACAAAACCATTGGCGAGGCTAAGTCTCTCTTACAAAATACATCTATTCCTATCAAAGAAATTACATATCGACTCGGCTTTTCCGAAACTGCTCATTTCAGCAATTTCTTTAAAAAGCATACCAAAATAGCTCCTCTTCAATATCGAAAAGAACACAATACTTAATCATAGGATCTCTTACTATCTACATTTTTATTCTCTTCTGTAAAATTTGCAAGCTTTACTGTATTCCTCGCAACAAGTAAGGGATTAGGTGGAACTACTTTTGTCTTATCAAAATTAAATGATAAACAAATGAAAAATTTAAGTAACAAAGTAATCCTTGTAACAGGTGCTTCAAAAGGAATTGGCGCAGAAGTTGCCAAAAAATTAGCTGAAGCAAAGGCTAATGTAATTGTGAACTATGCCGGCAGCAAAGCAGATGCAGACAGCGTAGTGGCTGTAATTAAAAATAATGGTGGCGATGCCATTGCGATACAAGCCGATGTCAGCAACGCCGGAGATGTAAAATCTCTTTTTGATCAGGCTATTGCACACTATGGAAAGATTGACGTGTTGGTAAACAACGCAGGGATCATGATTACCAAGCTCATTAAAGACACAACGGACGAAGATTTTACCCGTCAGTTTGATATTAACGTTAGAGGAGTTTTTAATACACTTCGTGAAGCCGCAACCCGACTGGCCGACAACGGGAGCGTTATCAACTTGTCTACTTCGGTAAATCGTATAATGTTGCCAACTTACGGAACTTATGTCGCTACTAAATCTGCTGTTGAACAACTAACAAGAGTTTTTTCCAAAGAAGTAGGAAATCGTGGTATCAATGTAAATTCTGTTTCACCCGGACCAACAAATACCACGTTGTTTACCAACGGCAAACCACAGGGAGTAATTGACCATTTGGCTTCACTTTCGCCATTCAATCGTATTGGCGAACCCAATGACATCGCAGAAGTAATAGTATTTCTTGCAAGCGATGATGCCAAATGGATAAACGCACAAAACATTGGCGTAAATGGAGGAATGGCTTAATTAGTGTCTGTATTTAAAGTCGAGCGTATCGAAGGAAACGGACATTATGGACAGACACTAATTAATCAAATTTAATAAACAATAAAAACGAGATAAAATGAACACTTTACAAAATAAAACTGCGTTAATTACTGGCTCTGCAAGAGGTTTAGGGAAAGCCATTGCCGAACGCTACGCTGCACTTGGAGCAAATGTTGTTATCAATTATTCAAAAGATAAAACTTCGGCAGATGAAGTAGTTTCCAACATCACTGCAATGGGAGTAAAAGTTATTGCTGTTCAGGCAGACGTAAGCAATGTTGCCGACATTGAACGGCTTTTTAATGAAGCTAAAAAAGCTTTTGGAAAAATAGATATTGTTGTTGCTAATGCAGGTATTGAAACGGTGGAAACACCTGTAACACAATTCACCGAAGAACAGTTTGACCATTTGTTTAGCGTCAACACCAAGGGTGCCTATTTCACAATGCAACAAGCTGCCAAAAATATAGAAGACAACGGACGCATCATCTACATAGCATCCAGTACTACTGCTTTTCCTGTTCAGGGAATGGCAGTTTATGGCGGTAGCAAAATCACGCCAAGATATTTGGTAGATGTGCTTTCCAAAGAAATTGGACATCGTGGCGTAACGGTTAATTCCATAATTCCGTTTGCCGTTGACCATTCCGGTATTTTTGCAGAAGCTGACAGCTATCCTGAATTGAGAAAATCTTTGCTTGACAGTTGTCCAATGGGAAGATTGGCAGAGGTAGAGGATGTAGCGAATGCGGCTGAATTTTTTGCGAGCGATCTATCTTCGTTCGTAAATGGTCAGCATTTATTAGTTAATGGCGGTGCTAATCAATAATCATTCAACGATGTTAAAAAGTAAAATCATTATTTTGTTGCTCGCGGGTGCTTTATCTGCCTGCGGGCAATTTTATCAAAAACATTCGCATCAAAAAATAACGGAAATGGAAACAAATAAAATCTCAAACAAGATCGTAAAAGCAGCTATTGAAGCGTGGCAACAAGGAAATTCAGAATTATGGCTTTCCTTTTTTACCGAAGATGCCAAACTCTTAGATGACGGAAATATTCGTAACTTTAAAAAATTCTCAACCAAAGCTATCGGACACGAACGTTTTACGAGTTTTGATAAAGTTGAAGACAATGGTTTATCTATCTACGGGCAATTTCACAGTGATACTTGGGGCGACTTCAAAACATACTTCAAATTTCACATGAACAAAGAAGGACGAATATATCAGTTGGAAATTGGACAAGCGGACTACTAAAACAAAGCATATAGCAAATGCTCAAATCAAGTTAGAAGCTAAGTGGGTTGCGGAGTTCCGTGTTATTAACTACATTTTCACTTTTCCATAGTTAGAATCTTTTTTAACCTTTATGGATTAAACGTATTCATTTTTTTATGCCTGATGGTGTTGATTCCAAAATGCCCCTACCACAAGGAAACTCAATAAATAGATGAAGAGAGTCAAACCAAATTCCATCAAATCCCCAAAGTTAAAAGATTTTGATAATGGTATGGAGTAAAACCATATCTGGCTCCTTTCTTTAAAGACAAACGATAATAGCTCAGAAACTTATTGCTTTTTTACCTGATGGTAAAACCTCCGTCAACATTTAAAATCTGACCTGTTATCCAATTCGCTTGATCAGATAACAGAAAAAATACAGCGTTAGCAATCTCAAACGGTTCACCCAAACGAGCAATTGGATAACTATTTTTTATTTCCTTCTCAAACTCATCTAATGCGTCAATAGATAGTGAAGATTTCCAATTTATGAAAGTTTCTGTTTGAGTTGACCCTGGAGCAACTGCATTGATACGAATACCATCTGCACTAAGTTCATTTGCTAAAGCTTTTATCATAGATACCATCGCGCCTCTACTTGCAGAATACAAAGATGAGTGTCTTCCTTTAATCATTTTATGTGCCCAGTAAGTAGAGATATTTACTATTGAGCCTTTGCTGATTCTTAACAAAGGAGCAAAAGCCTGTATTAATAAAAATGGCACTTTGACATTGAAATCAAACAGAGCATCAAAATCTTCTAGATTATAACTATCAATTGAAGCAAATTTAGCCAGTCCTGCATTGTTAACAAAAAAATCTAATCTATCTGTGGATGTCAATACCCTTTTTATTATATCAGGGATGTTTACAGCATCTGAGAGATTTCCATGTATTTTGGTCACTGCAACATCATAAATTGAAAGCCTTATGACTGCTGAATCAAGGCTTTCATAGCTTGAAGAAATGATGATGATATTAATTCCCTGCTGTGCAAACTTCTCAGCTATTGCAAAGCCAATTCCAGAGGTCCCTCCTGTGATTAAAGCTACCTTTTTTTCCATTGCTTCTTTAATTTGTATTATATTTATCGGGCAAAGTTACATGAAAGGAATTTGCATAAATAATCTGATCATCTTTTAAAACTGTTCAAACATCTAATTTTCATGGATCTTCTTAATGATGTTCTATCGACAATCTTGATTGGTAGTGTTATTCAGTCAAAAATATATTCCGGTAAGAACGAATGGGGTATTGGAGGAAAAGGTTGCGAGCGAGCTTACTTTGCTCTGATAGCGCAAGGTTCAGGTACCATACAAATAGACAATCAGACCAGTTATGTTTTTAATCCTGGTGATTTTTTCTTCATAGGACCACATGTAAATTACTGGATCGGAAGTGAAGAATACAATCAAGACAGAATGTTTAAAGACTTTATAAACTCAGATTCTATTTTTGAAAATATCCATATAGAAGGCGATGAAAATAAGGTAGAAATAATGTGTGGATGGTTCAAGTTTGGATTACCACCGCAATCTTTATTTTACAATGTAATTCCTCAAATACTCTGCTTAAATGAATTCGACAACAGTTATCCGCAACTTATCTCGGCGGTGAATATTCTGCAATCAGAAGCGAATGCAGCACTGTCAGGAGCGAAACCAATTATGAAACGCCTTGGGGAGATTATTATTATCCTAATTATTAGAACGCATTTTGACAATTCCGGAGAACAAATCCATTGGTTAAATGCTTTAAAGGATCCAAAGATAAGCCTTGCCATTGAATCTATTCATGAAGACATATCTAAAAAATGGACCGTTGAGATGATGTCCAGAACTGCAGGAATGTCAAGAGCCGCATTTGCAGCACATTTCAAAAAACTGATGAATGAAGGACCCTTAAATTATTTGACGAAATGGCGAATGTACAAGGCAGCTCATTTATTAATAACAACACCGTACACTTTGGCTGATATAGCGGAAAAGGTCGGGTATAGCTCGGAACTGTCACTAAACAAAGCTTTTAAGAAACAATACAAATCTACTCCAGGTGTGTACAGAAAGAAGTAACAGCAAAACTAGCTACTGTTGGCCTAAATGTAAATGAACCTAACCGCCCAAACCGTTAGCGGTAAAACTATGACGGACTCTCAATGAATAACAAAAGCCATTAATTAAAGAAAAAGTTTTAGTTAAGTAATTACTTATTGTTGTCGAATATACTATATTTGCGACAACAATTTAAAACAATTAAAAATGAGAAGATTAGAATTTATTTCTCTTCAAGTGAGAGATTTGGAAATTTCCAAAGAGTTTTACACTCAAAAATTAGGGTTTGAATTATCAGAAATGAATAATCCAGATGCCATTATTTTCAAGTTTAACAAAGGCGAAGCAAGCTTTGCTATTAGAAAGCCCCTCGAAAATTTGGACAATAAAGAGTTAGGAAACGGTGTATCGGTTTGGTTTGCAATAGATGAAAAAATAGAGGTTTTGCATGCACGCTTTGTGGCAAATGGAGTCGCTATTTTAGGAACAGTAATGCAAACCCCGTTTGGGAAAGCACTTCATGTAAAAGATCCTGACGGTTATAAATTAACCTTTTTAGAATCAAGGTTAATTTCATCTTGATGGACAACAGTATGCAAAGATATTGGATATTAGTGGCTTCCAAAGACCATGTTAAAAGTGGTGTTGCGGACGGAATAGTTCAGGCGTTTAGGTATGGTTTCTTTGAAATCAACCAGCAAGATTTTAATCTCGTTTGGGTTAAATTCCTCGAAGCTCTACTTCGATAGAAAAATGTTTTCAGGTAATACCTCGACAGCTCTGTTACGAGGTGGTTTATTTCAACGCAAATGTTTCAATAAAACTATGGCAAAAAAAGTAGAATTTCATTTTAAAAGCCCCAATGATAGTCCGGGTTATCTTTTGGCTCATCTGACAATGTTGTGGCAACGAAAGCAAAAGAAAGTTTTAGACCCTTTGGATTTAACACATACCCAATTTGTTCTATTAGCTGCTTTGGGTTGGCTTTCAAGAGAAAACAATATTGTAACACAGGTGGACATTGCCAATCAAAGTAATACTGACAGAATGATGGTTTCAAAAGTGTTGCGAACGTTGGAAGAAAAGAAATTTATCACACGGCAAGAAAACGAAAGAGACACGAGAGCAAAAAACATTCAACTAACAAAAACAGGCATAGAAACATTACAAAAAGCTATTATTGAAGTGGAAAATGCAGACAATGATTTCTTTTCAGCAATTGAAGCGAACCTTTTATCATTCAATGCGAATATGCTGAAACTTATTGACGAAAATAAAGGAGACTAAAAGTACTACCGCTAACACGCAATGTACTTATGTTAGAGATAAATAAATTACGCCCGCTAATTGTATAGACGGTTCCGCCAGCGTTTATCTGACGGAATACGCCTAGACAAAATAACAACTCCTATCCCCTGGAACTTCAAAACCAACAAATTACATTTCAAACTTGCTGACAACCAATAATTTGATTGTAATATGAAAATTTGAAGTATTGTAGGCATTTGCAAACCTGTTATTCTTTTCCTGAGGACGAACATAGATATGCTTTGCGATTCCATGATAACCGTTAATCAATCACAATGCTTTCAACACCTTTTTCAAAGGCTGTTTCTTTGATGCCATCAATTACTAAGCCTTCTGCACGAATAAAGGTAACGTCTGTAATGCCGAGAAATCCCAATATGAATTTTAAATAAGGACTAACAAAATCAAACGACTGAAGTACGCCTTCAGAATAAACGCCACCTGAAGCAATTGCAACATAAACCTTTTTGTTTTTCAATAAACCTTCAGGCTGCCCGTTTTCGTTATATCGGAAAGTAATTCCCGATCTTGCAATGTGGTCTATGTATGCTTTCAAGGTAGAGGGAATAGCGAAGTTATAGAAAGGTGCATCAATCACGTAGATGTCCGCTTCCTGCAATTCTGCAATCGCTTCATCTGAAATTTTAATCGCGTTTACTTGTTCAGGTGAACGATTTTTGGAAGAGGTAAACCAAGAACCAATTTGTACTCCGTCCAAATGCGGAAAAAGATTCGTTGTCAAGTTTCGTTCTTTTACAATGCTATCAGGATACCGTGCTTTAATTTTTTCAATAATAGCGTTTCCGAGTTTTTTACTGATAGATGCTTCCCCTTGTGCGCTTGATATAATATGCAATACTTTTTTCATGATTCTTTATTTTTATTTTTTTGATGCTGCAAACTTATGTATATTTGCTAATAAAATATTAGTAGTAAACTAAAGGTTAGTACTAATATTTTTGTTACTACATCAAAAAAATGGATGAATTATTAAATAAAAAAGTCGCGTTTTCTGAGACACAATGTAGTAAGCATTTGTCTGCAATGGAAGACGCTTTGTATGTAATTGGCGGAAAGTGGACGTTGAAAATAATAATTGCGTTATTAAGTGGACAAACACGTTTCAACGAATTGCAGCGCACCATAAAAGGCATTTCGGCAAGAGTGCTTTCGGGCGAATTAAGAGATTTGGAAATAAACGGCTTAGTAAAAAGAGTGGTTCTTGCTGACCAAAAACCTGTGGTGGTAGAATATGTGCCAACGGAGTACAGCTCAACATTGAAAGATTTAATTTCTGCTTTGGCTGATTGGGGTGCAAATCATAAAAAGAAAATTACAGCTCACGAATAATCATAATTGTTCAAAACCCAAACTAACCTTTTACCGAGCCAACACTAAAACCAGAGATCTGCAAAAGAGCTTCAATCTCTCAACCCGTACTCATGATTATTACAGCGTTTCATTATTTGATTTTTTAGTGAGAGCTGGATAGAAGGGTAGAAGTTGATATGAAAAGAAAAGGGCGGAGATTGATTTTATTTCCCTTTATAAATATTTGTATATCATAAATATATTATTAAATTTGAGGTTTATGTTAAGCATACTAATTTGTGGTCTAAAGAATAGTAGTATAGACCCTTATTAATTAAAATCGATAACATCCCCGATTTATTATGAGAAAACTATATTGCATTCTAGTTCTCTTATTATTCAGCTCTATCAATCTTTTCGGACAGACATCAGCTCGAACAACTATAAAAGGAGTTATATGTGACTCAGCAGGAATCAACATTCCATCGGTTATGGTAATGCTTCTTTCAACGAAAGAAGCAGCCCTTCTCAATTTCACGCAAACTGATGAAAAAGGAAACTTTGAATTCAAAAATGTCAAAAACAGTGGGTATTTGCTGAAAATTCAGCATATGAGTTACATCCCTTACCAAAAAACACTGCCTGTTTCTCCTACCAATTTAACGGATTTGGGCAGGATTCAACTTAAAATAATATCCAAAGTGTTGAGAGAAGTGGTCATCAAAGCTGCCAGAGCACCTCTGAAATTCTTTGGTGACACCATAGAATATGATGCCGCCTCGTTTAAAGTGCCACCCGGATCTACAGTCGAAGATCTTTTGAGAAGACTCCCCGGTATAGATGTAGATGTTGAGGGGAATATAAAAGCACAGGGGAAAGACGTAAAACGTTTATTTGTAGAGGGTAAGACTTTCTTTGGAAATGATCCGAAATATGCTACAAAGAATCTTGGTGCAGAAATAATCTCCAAGGTTCAGTTTTTTGACGAGAAATCAGACCTATCCAGAATTACGGGCATTAAAGAGGGCCCAAGTAATACTAAAGCCATGAACCTGAGTCTGAAAGAAGAATTTAAACATGGTGCTTTCGGTAAGCTGACCGCGGCTGCAGGAGACCAGGACAGGTGGGCTCTCAGGGGAAATTATAACCGGTTTGACAAAAAACAAATGCTTTCCTTTATAGGATTTGGTAATAACACCAACGAAACCGGTGCAAACTTCAATGATTATTATGAATACAAAGGAGAAACCATTGCTACTTCAAACATGGGTGATTTTGGTACTGGCTCAAGATTTATGCTCATAGATGTTGGTAGTGGGATAGTAAATTCGTATGATGGTCGCGGACTTACAGATAATTATGGTGGAGGGGTTAACTATAATCTGGATAATAAAAAAACCAAAATTAGTTCCAGTTATTCGTACATTGAATCTTCCAGAACATTCAATCTAACATCAAAACAAGAGACTCTTTTGCAAACAGGGTCCTTTAAAAATGTGGATACCACCCAAAGTAAGGATTTCAGAGCAAACCACTACATAGAGTTATGCCTTGAACAGACTATTGATACCGCTAATACCATTATCGCCAAAACCTATATCCATTTTTTACCTTCAAGGGGTAATAATTCAACAACCTCACTTTATTCAGATGAAAATGATATCAAGAATAATACACTGACTACCATTAACGATAACAAGCTTAATTCATGGAAAATCAATAGTGGCGTGGTCTTCAGTCATCGGTTTAAAAAGCAAGGAGCCAGTTTTACATGGAACGGAGGGTTTAATTCTGTAAAATCAAATGGGCTGGATAATCCCTTTTCACTTAACAGGTTTTTCGAGGCTCAAACCTTTACCGATCAGGTCAGAGAATTAAATATTAATAATAACAATACGACTACCCAGTTCAAGTCGGGTATGTCACTGACAGAACCCTTATCAAAAAACTTACAATTTCGCGCTTACTATAACTTTAACACAACAAAAACTATTCAGGACAAACTGACTAAAAATGCAGCAATGCAGAATATAAGAGTAGATAGCTTAACTGCATATTACACAAATGTTGCTCTGTTAAATTGTATCGGAACCAATTTCTATTATTCCCATAAAGGATTAGGAGCGATAATAGATATTGCTGCACAACAGATCCAACGCAGAGGAAATTACGCATTACGGAATGATCTGCCGGACATCACCGATCCAATAAGGAAAACCTATTCAAGCCTACTACCGCGTGTCTGGCTCAGCTATAAGATCTCAAAATCGACTTCTTTAGAGGGTAGTTACAGTCAGAATATCAATATACCATCGATGGAAGAATTAATGCCCATAACAAATGTCAACAATCCTGCTTTCATTATTAAAGGAAATCCCGACCTGCAACCTACCCGCGATCATAATTATAGTTTTATTTACAGTTCTTACAGTCAGGCAATGATGTCAAGTTTATATGTTTCCTTTGACTATAGTGAGACTAAAAATGCAATTTCATATAGTCAAACGATCAGGATGGTTGATAAAGTAGGTATGCAAACAGTTACAAAACCTGAGAATATGAAAGGATTTAATAATAAGACCGACTTTTATGCACAATATAGTTTCCCGTTGATAAAGACAAAACTCACAATGAATATGGCCGGACGTCTGGGGTTTGGTACAACACCTACTTTTATTAACGATATCGAGAACGTTGCTAAAAACACAAATACCTCCTTAGAAACCAAATTTACTTTAAGCCTTTCTCAAAAATTATTGTTCGGTTTGAGTGGAAATATAAATTCTAATGATATGAGGTACTCCTTACAAAATGATCGGAACCAGAAAATCAGAAGTTACAGTTCGACCAGTTCGGTAAAATGGGAAATTGCAACCAAGACATATTTTGATTGTAACTATAGTTATTCGGTTTATAAAATTACAAGTTTAGGATTCGACAGGAATGTCCCCTTGTTGAATGCATCCATTCGTCAACTTGTAGGTAAAGCCAACCGGATTGAATTGAGGCTTTCTGCTTTCGATATTTTTGATAAAAACCAGAATATTTCGCAATCCGTTACTGAAAATTATATTTTCAGTTCAGCTGCTAACACCTTGGCACGCTACTTTTTACTTAGCATTAGCTATAATATCAAAGGATTTGACCTTAAGCGATATTAATCCGGGAGTTCAAAAAGAATGTATATTTAAAATAAAATTCTTGATATGTTTCAGTTTGTATCAAATAAAGTGAGTACCGACATTCAGCTTTCAAAACTTATAAAAACGTTCACATTGGCTGTTCTCATGCTCTTTTCTACCTTAAGTTATGCGCAAAAACTGGAGGGAACAGTACATTATCTTAAAACAGAAAATATTGCAAAGAAAATGGCTGTATTGGATTATTTAAGCCAGCAGTCAATTGAGGGATTTACTCATGAATATGCTCAAGTGTATGGGATGGGAAATGAATCTACGACTTATTCAATACTATATCTCAATGCCACTCAAACCAAGTATGAGGATACGGAAGAAAATGAAAGAGTATACGGTTACCAAAAAACCGATTATACAATTACCCGTGATTTCAGTAAACATACGCTTCATGATATCATAGAAGTACTTGGTAGAACATACATCATAGAAGATTCTTTGACTACTCCTAAATGGATTATACTAAATGAAATGAAAGAGATTGCCGGTCATATTTGTATGAATGCATTTTATGACGATACGCTTAAAAAGCAAAAAGTCGTCGCTTGGTATGCTTTGGATATTCCTATTGGCGGGGGGCCGGAAAGATTTTTCGGATTGCCCGGACTGATGCTTGAGGTAGATATTAATGATGGAGCATTGATCATAACGGCAGATAAAATTGACGTGAAGAAATTGACTACCGAAATTGATTTTCCGAAAAGAGTAAAAGGAAGGAAGATCAAAGAAAAAGATTACATTGCTATATTAAGAAAAAAAATTGCTGAAAACCGAGAGCAAGAGCAGCCACTCTTTCAAGATCTCAGGTATTAATCTAAATAGAAAAACGAATATAAGGGCGATAAGAGTTCGACACGTCCAATCCATAATAGTCTGAAATTGCCATTATTTATACCTAAATGTAAATTAGAAATTGAATTGAAATAAACTTTTCCAACTGATCCCCTTTCAGGTTGGAGTAGAACTATTTTATTATGGTGCTAATTATGGTGCAAATAAAAAAGGATTCACAATTTTTTAATTGTAAATCCTTGATAATTAGGAGCGGAAAACGGGACTCGAACCCGCGACCCTCAGCTTGGGAAGCTAATGCTCTACCAACTGAGCTACTTCCGCATTGGTAGATTAATGACAATCTTGTCCGTCACAATGTATATGACTTGCGACATTTAACACTGCAAATATAGGGCTGTTTTTGTAAACAACAATCATCTTTTTTGATCTTTTTACATCTTAATAAATTGTAAATAATGTTTAATTTTGGGAAGAGGTTGATCTCTTTACGTTATCTTCAAAATAAACGCCCAAACGAATGCATGCTATATTTAAGTTATCCTTTTTTATTCTCTTAATCGGTCAATAATAAATTTGAATAAAATACTTAAACCCAATGAGAAACAAATTACTTTTTTTTTGCATCGTATTCATTGCATTCTCTGAAATCAGTTTCGGACAAACTCAGCGTGATCCGGTGGATTATGTAAATGTATTTACCGGGACTTCGAATTCTCGATGGATGCTAGGACCTTATGCCGGTGTGCCTTATGGTATGGTACAATTAGGCCCTGATAATCAAGAATCCGGTTGGATGGCCGGCTACGAGTATTCTATTATGAATGTAACCGGGTTTAGTCATCTTCATGGCTGGACAATGGCAGGATTAATGGTGATGCCGGCAACACAGGATTTCACGAAAGAGAGTGGGGCAAGTTCAAAAGCTTATATTGGAGCAGGAGCAGGATTCCATTCACGTATTTTTAAGGAGACCGAAAAAGCTTCGCCGGGATACTATTCATGTGATCTGTATGATGCTGATTGCAAAGCTGAATTGACCGCGTCTACTCATTGTGGCTTTCATAAATATACTTTTAGAGCAAAGGATGATGTGCGTATTCTTTTAATTCTAAACTTCCCGGTAGAATATAAAATTGATATTAAAAATGCTGTAATCAATAAAGTTGGAAACAATGTTGTCGAAGGGGTTGCAAATACAAAGGGCGCCTATGGCGACTATAAACTCTATTTCAGTATTCAATTTAATAAACCATTTAAGTCGTTTAACGGGTGGAACAATGATACTCTTCTGAAAAACGTTGATCAGATTGTGGGGAAAAAAGATGTTGGCGCTTATGTGACGTATTCAACTACCGAAAACGAAGCCATTATGATGAAGGTGGGACTTTCATTGGTAGATATGGAAGGGGCACGAAACAACCTGAAATCAGAAATGGACGCTTTTGGATGGGATTTTGGGGCAGCTGTGGCATCGGCTCGTGAACAGTGGAATAAGTTGCTCACGACCATTGAGGTGAATGGTGATGAAAAGAGCAAAGAAAAATTTTATACTAATTTCTACCGTAGCTTCGCTAAGCAAACCTGGAGCGATGTGGATGGTCGCTATGTTGATCCGTTAAATAAAATTCAACAATTGCCCAAGGACGGCGTAATGTATGGAGGAGATGCATTTTGGAATACTTTCTGGAATTATAATACAATTCTTGCTCTTATTGCTCCTGATATAATGAATAACTGGGTACGAACAGAACTGGAACTTTTCGACAAGACCGGATGGACAAATGATGGTCCGACAGGTCTTAGAATGACTGGCGTTATGGAGGTAACCCACGAAATTGCTTTGATGGTCTCGGCTTATCAAAAGGGAATTCGGAATTATGATTGCAATAAATTATATGAAGCTGTACGGCATAATGGCATGGTGCAAGGTGAAAGAATTCCGGGAAACGGTCTTTCGGGAATGGAAAGATTAAATATCTATAATCGCTTAGGTTACGTTCCTTTTGAAGTTGATGCAGCATCTCGTACGCTTGACTATGCCTATACCGATTTTTGTGCGGCTCAATTAGCAAAGGCATATAAACGGAATGCTGACTATGCGTTCTTCGCAAAAAGATCAGAGAGTTGGAAAAACCAATTTCATCCGACATTAAAATTGCAGGTGCCTAAAGATTCGAGCGGAAACTGGGTGGAAAACTATAATCAATTTTCAGGTAAACACTGGATAGAAGGAAATGGCTGGCAATATACATGGTATGTCCCTCACGATGTAAATGGACTGGTGAAGCTTATGGGGAAGGACCTTTTCAACAGCAGATTGGAAGAGGGATTTGAAAAATCATATAAATTCAACTTTAATGCTCCTGCATTTGACAGATACCAACCCGAAGCTTTAGAATATTATATCAACCATGGAAATGAAGCTAATATGCAAGCATCTTTTCTCTTTAATTATTCAGGTAAACCATGGCTAACACAAAAGTACTCAAGAGCAATACTTGATGGTTATTATGGAATAACACCTTATCACGGCTGGTTAGGTGATGAAGACGAAGGTCAAATGGCAGGATGGTTTGTAATTGCTTCTATGGGCTTGTTCGAAATGAACGGAGGTGTTACTGATGATCCGACTTTCGACCTCACTTCTCCTTTATTTGAAGAAATTACTATTCATATTGATAAAATGTACAATGGTAAAAAGCCTTTCGTAATAAAAACGATAAACAACTCCAACGAAAATATTTATATCCAGTCGGCTACTCTGAATGGAAAGTCATTGAATACTCCAAAACTAAAGTTTAAAGAAGTTGTCAATGGTGGCGAATTAGTCTATATTATGGGGCCAAAACCGAATATGGACTGGGGAAAGGGTATAAAACAAAGAGGAATCAAATGATTATTGTTTTAACTTTGTAAGTTATTCATTACTGTATATTAAAATTACAATTTGTTATGTACAAAGAAAAGTTTAGTCTGTTTTTCTGTTTCTGTTTGTTCATCTTTCAGTTAGGATTCGCGCAAGGATTAAAACTTCCTGCCATATTTTCTGATAACATGGTGCTGCAACAAAAAAGCAATGTCGCTGTATGGGGATGGAATAATCCCGGTAAAACGGTAACGGTGACCGGAACATGGAACAATAAATCCGTTCAAACTGTTACCGATAATAACGGAAAGTGGATGGTGAAATTGAAAACACCTGCAGCAGGAGGTCCTTTTCAATTAAAGGTTAACAGTGATCAAAGCATCTTTTTTAACAATGTGTTAATTGGAGAAGTCTGGGTCTGTTCCGGACAATCGAATATGGAGATGCCGGTAATAGGATGGACGGGGATGCCTATTTTTAAATCGGAACAAACGATCAGAGAGGCTCCGGATTATCCTAATATCCGGTTATTTAATTTGCAAAAAAAAATAGCCGAAACACCTCAGGATGATTGTATCGGTAAATGGGAGCCTAGCTCTTCGGAAGCAGTTAAACAATTTAGTGCAACGGCTTATTTCTTCGGGCTGGAACTCTACAAAAGATTGAACATCCCTGTTGGGTTGATCATGACTGCCTGGGGTGGTACGCCTTCTGAAGCCTGGACTTGTGCGGAAGATATTAAAAAGTATGCACCTTTTACGGAGAAGATCGCTAAACTGGCTGATACCGATCTGCGCAAACAAGATAGTATTAAGAGTGAAAAGGATTTAAGTGATTGGCAGTTTAAAGTTAGTCCCGAAAATGGAATCTACCCGGGAAGTGCTGGAAAATGGATGAGTAAGAATTTAAATGATGCTGATTGGAAGACGATTTCTATCCCGGAACAATGGCAAGCCGATACTTTATTGAATAAGTTCAGAGGTATTGTTTGGTTTAGAAAGACTATTGATATTCCAAAAGAATGGGAAGGAAAGTATTTGATGATTGATTTAGGTCCTATTGATGAGATGGATATCACGTACTTTAATAATGAAAAAGTTGGTGAATCAAAGCTAATCGATAATTGGAATGTTGCCAGAAAGTATATCGTTCCCGGAAATAAGGTAAAAGCCGGTAAAAGTGTGATCGTTGTTCGTATGATTAACACTTCGGGTGCTGGTGGTATCAATGGGAATAATACGCAACTTAAAGTTTATCCTGTTAACGGGGAAACTTTAAATGCAATTTCGCTGGCTGGCGAATGGAAATACAGAGTAGATGCAGACATGACAACGATACCGGCTTATCCATCAAATGAAAATATGTTTAATGCTAATTATCCTTCGTCATTATTTAATGGAATGATTAATCCCTTAATCCCTTTTACTATTAAAGGAGCCATTTGGTATCAGGGAGAAAGTAATGTTTCTGATGCTAAATTATATGGTCAGATTTTTCCTGAAATGGTTAAATGCTGGAGAACGAAATGGAATCAGGGTGATTTTCCCTTCTACTATGTTCAGATAGCTCCTTATAATTATGGAAAAGATGCTAAATCCGAGTTATTGAGAGAAGCTCAATTTAATTCGTTGAAGACAATCCCGAATAGCGGAATGGCTGTTACAATGGATATTACAACGATTAACAATATTCATCCTCCCTATAAGGAGGCCGTTGGTAGTCGTTTAGCTTATTGGGCATTGGCTAAAAATTATGGAAAAAAAGGATTGTCCTATAGCGGTCCGCTTTATAAATCAATGAAGATTGAAGGTGCTAAAATCAGAATCTTTTTCGAGTATGCTAATAAAGGATTGATGGCAAAGGATGGAAACCTGACTTTCTTTGAAGTAGCCGGGGTTGATGGGAATTTTGTTAAGGCTAAGGCTGTTATTGAAAAGAATACGGTTGTAGTAAGTAGCCCTGATATACAGAAACCTGTTGCTGTTCGTTATGGATGGAGCAATACTGCAACCCCTAATCTTTTTAATAAGGAAGGGTTGCCTGCTTCTTCTTTCCGTACCGATGACTGGGATAAATAACTTGATTTCGATTGAATCTTCCAGAAGTTACTTATTTCTGTAACTTTGCCTCAAAGAATACAAAAAGTGAACTTCGAACGATTTATAGCTATAAAAACACTGAAACCCGAGGGATTAGCTCGTCCAATCGCTCGGGTTGCTGTTATTAGTATTGCCCTTGGTCTGTCTGTGATGATTGTCGCAGTGGCTATTGTGACCGGTTTTCAGAAACAGATAAGAGAGAAGGTCATTGGCTTTGGCGGTCATATCCAGATCACGGAATACAATTCCAATACCTCTTTTGAGTACCCTCCGGTAGATCGTAATCCTAATTTCCTTCCTAAGTTGAAGGTGATGCCCGGTATAAAACATATTCAGGTGTTTGCTATTAAAGCCGGTATTGTTAAAACCGGAACGCAGATACAGGGTGTCGTCATGAAGGGTGTTGGTCGTGATTTTGATACTGCTTTCTTTGCAAAACGACTGGTTGAGGGGCGGATGCCTGTCATTCATGATTCGATAACATCAGATGATATTCTGGTTAGCCGGTCTCTGTCAAAACTGTTGGGACTAAAGGTCGGAGGACCTTTACGGGTATTCTTTATCAATAGCGGACTGATCAGAGCCCGAAAATTTAATATCTGTGGTATCTATGAAACCGAGTTGGCCGAGTTTGATAAGATGTATATCATTGGCGATATCAAACATGTTCAGAAACTGAATAACTGGTCTTCTCAACAGGTAGCCGGATTTGAGGTATTGGTGAATGATTTTAAAGATATCGATGCAATGGGGCACCAGGTGTTTAATCTGGTGAGCTATAATCTTAATTCGCGTACGATCAAACAACTGTATCCCCAAATATTCGACTGGCTTGAACTGATGGATATGAATGTTTATATTATTTTGACGCTCATGGTTATTGTTGCCGTCATTACCATGATATCGACATTGCTGATTCTGATTCTTGAACAAACGACTTTAATAGGTATATTGAAAGCGATGGGCGCCTCTAATTGGAGTATCCGAAGAATATTTCTGATGAAGGCAGGATGGCTAACCTTGAAAGGAATGGCTTGGGGAAATATAATTTCTTTGGTTGTCTGTTTTGTTCAACTAAAGTTTAGACTGTTTACCTTGCCGGCTGATACATATTATATGGCTTATGTCCCGATAAATCTTGATCCAGGCTATATTATTGTCCTGAATATCGGAACTTTGATTGTTTGCACGGTGATGCTGGTGGTCCCGTCATATATTATCGCCCGTATCCAACCGGTAAAAGCAATCCGTTGGGAATAATGATTGCTGTAATGGGTTGAATTTTAAGAATATTCTTAAAATCCAGCAAGATCAATATCGTCGGTATGTGCTAATGTGAGCCACTTTCCCATTTTCTTCTGGATGATTTTAAAGTGATGCATCTCTTCCGGATTGATGATTGAGATTGCTTCACCGGGTGATTCGGCACGACCTGTTCTACCTATCCGGTGAATATAATCTTTGGGCGAACGGGGTAACTCATAATTAATGACATAAGGTAAAAATTGGATATCAATACCTCGTGAAGCTAGATCGGTAGCTACCAAAACTCTGAGTGTGCCGTCTTTAAATTTCTTCAAAACGTCTGTTCGGGCTCCCTGACTTTTTTGGCTGTGCATGGAAGCGGCATTAATCCCATTCTTGAGTAGTTTATGTACTACCGCTTCGGCTCTATTGGTTGATGATACAAACACCAACACCTGATCCATATCTTGTTTAATAATCAGGTATCGTAAAAAAGGACCCTTTCTCTCTTCGCTAACCAGATAGGCTGACTGCTTGATTAATTCGAGTGGTTGAGTTTCCTCTTTTATTTCGATTACTTCAGGGTGTGTGAGAAGAATATCGGTGATTGTAGTTATATCATTGCTCAGTGTGGCAGAAAAAAGAATATTTTGACGTTTAAATGGGAGCATGGCAAATATCTTTGCCATTTCCTCTTTGAAACCTAGGTTTAACATCTTATCAGCTTCATCTAATACTAATATCTCTACATCTGTAAGACTTAACGCATTTGATGAGATTAGATCCAATAACCGTCCGGTGGTGGCAACCAGTATCTCCACACCTTGCAACTGCATCATCTGAGGGTTGATGGAGACGCCTCCATATACGGCCAGTGTTTTTATTTTCCGTTGCAATGATGAACTGAATAAACTGAAAACCTCTTCGACCTGAACAGCCAGTTCGCGTGTCGGGACCAGAACCAATGCTCTTACATGTCTGCTCTTTAGCGGCTTATTCTCTTGAAATCGTTCCAGAATTGGCAAAACGAAACTTGCGGTTTTACCCGATCCCGTTTTTGCAATTCCCAGTATGTCGTTTCCTTTTAAAATGGCAGGTATTGCTTCTTGTTGAATAGGGTAGGGTTTTATATAGTTCTGCTCCGCTAATGCTTTTAGTAGTGAATCAGATAATCCAAGAGATGAAAAAGGCATAATTTCTTCGGTAGTTAATTTACAAAAAAGAATCTAATACTTTGCAAATATACTACTTATAATCTTTTTCTCTTCTTTTATCTTCGTTTGTTCATTTGAGCTTCCGATCTGCTACGTGTTGATTTTGATATCTTTTGTTGATCGGATATTTTTGATTTGTGGTAATTCGACATAAATAATTGAATAATTTAAAGAAGAAGAACTTTATGCGACGACAACTTCTGAATCGTTATAAATAACATGAACTGAATGAAAAATTATTCAATCTTCTTTTCTGTATAGAAATTGAGTCAAACCTGTAAGAATTCTTTGAATTTTAATCACTAAATTTATCGACTGAATTTTATGGGGTTGTTTAATCACCAATGTTTATATGTTTATCTATAAGTTGAATGTTATGAATAGAGTATTGTTTCTATTATTATTTATTCCAGCTATTCCAGAAGCCTTATTTGCACAATCGCCGCTTCAATACGTCGATCCGTTAATTGGTACTGCGCCTGCAACGACAGTGTTTGCAAGTAAACACAGTGAGCTTGGTTCGGAAATTAAAGGTCAGACCTATCCTGCAGTGGGGCGCCCGTTTGCAATGACACAATGGACACCTGAAACCCAACTAACAGAAGGTAAATGTATTTCACCTTATTACTATAATGATAAGATTATTACCGGATTTCGTGGAACTCACTGGATGAATGGAAGCTGTACTCAAGATTACGGTACTTTTACTCTTATGCCTTTCTCAGGCAATAAGGCTGATGCAATTAAAATATCACCTACATCGAAATATAGCCATTCGAACGAAACTGCATCTCCGGCTTACTATAGTGTTTTACTCGATGATTTTGGAATTCGTGCAGAACTCACTGGCTCGGTACGGTCGGGAATGATGCGATTTACTTTTTCAGGCAAGGAACACTCAGATGTTTTTATTAGAATTAATAGTGATCGGAAAGAAGGGGAAATTTGGATCGACAAAAAAAACAATCTGATTGTAGGATATAATCCGGTTCATCGTATTTATCAGGGATGGGGACAACCAGCAGGGTTTAGCGGATACTTTGTGATTCAATTTAACAAACCGTTTACATCGGTTGTACCCGATAGTAGTTCACAAGACTTGATGGTAGACTTCGGAAAAGAAAAAACGGTTTTAGTAAAAATCGGAACTTCTTTTACAAGTATAGCGGCTGCCCGTAATAATCTTAATACCGAGATAACCGGATGGAAATTTGACGAGCTTAGAAAAACATCCGAAAAGGTATGGAACGAAACGCTCAACAAAATACAGGTAACGGGTGGAACGAAAGATGATAGAGTGAAATTTTATACCGGTCTTTATCATTGCTATCAATTGCCACGTATAGTAAGTGATATCGATGGAAGTTATCCGGGATTTGCTCAGGATACAGCTGTTCATAAAGCCGTTGGCTTTGAATATTATGATGATTTCTCGATGTGGGATACATACCGTTCTCTACATCCTTTAATGACAATACTGGAACCTAAACGGACGCTTGACATGGTGAAGTCTTTGATTGCTAAAGCAGAGCAAGGAGGTTGGATGCCTATTTTCCCTTGCTGGAACAGTTATACAGCTGAAATGATTGGCGACCATGTGAGCACGATGATTTCTGATGCTTATATGAAAAGAATTAAGGATTTTGATACGGAAACCGCTTATCGCTATATGCGACAAAATGCATTTGAACAACCGAGCGCTGAGGAATATAAAGACGGAAAAGGTCGTCGTGCCCTGACAAGCTATATGAAATATGGTTATATTCCTTTGGAAGATAGTGTTTGGGAAGCTTTTCATAGACGGGAGCAGGTTTCGAGAACGCTGGAATATGCATTCGATGACTATGCACTTGCTCAGTTTGCAAAAAGTATTGGTAAAATAGATGATTATAATGTTTTGATGAAACGTTCGCAAAATTATCGCAATGTATTTGATGTGAAAACAGGGTATGTGCGTGGGCGTTATATTGATGGTAGTTGGATAGCGCCTTTTGATCCTACCAAAAATGCCGATTATATATGCGAGGGAACACCATTTCAATATACATGGTATGTGCCACAGGATATACCGGGACTTATTGATTTGATGGGAGGAAAACTTGCTTTTTTGAAACGACTGAATGCCTTTTTCGAAGGAGGACACTACTGGCATGGCAATGAACCGGATCATCAGGCCTCTTATCTTTTTGCCTTGGCGGGTGATGCCTCGAAAACACAGGAATGGGTTCGACGTATAATAGATGAGGAATACGGTACCGGTCCGGGAGGATTAAGTGGAAACGAAGATGCCGGACAAATGTCTGCGTGGTTGGTATGTTCGATGATGGGATTTTATCCGGTATGTCCTGCCAAAGGTGAATATGTTCTCAGCTCGCCCTCATTTGATGAGATTAAAATACAATCTAATAGCAAGGCTAAACCTTTTGTGATCAAGGCGGTTGGCTATACTCCAGGGTCTCCTTATGTGCGTTCTATGCAGTTAAACCATGCTCCTTTTACAGGATGCACATTGCAACATGCTCAAATTGTAGAAGGAGGGGAGTTGATCATGAATATGAGTGGCAAGTGATAATGAACAGATTGGCTAATTGGATAGCTTCTGGCGAAAGAAGAGATTCTTCGATGAAGAAAATATCCAATTAGTTAATCTTCATTTTAATGAATGCTATCTCAGGACGATTTCCCAATCTTACCGGTGGACCCCATGATCCGAATCCGGGCGAGACATAAAAATAGGTATTCCCTTTTTTTAGCTCTCCCATACTTAGTTCAAAAATTGCCTGTGTTATGTAGTTTAGCGGCCATAGCTGTCCATGGTGTGTGTGTCCGGAAAGCTGAAGTGTAATGTTTTGTTTTACCGCTTCATCAAGATTAAAGGGTTGGTGATCCATTAAAATGATGGGGCGACTTCTATCCAGACCGGTAAGTAAGTTTTCAAGGGATAAACGATGCTGTCCGGCACGAGAATTCAGGCTGCGATCTTCTCTTCCTACAATATAAAATAGATCATTTATATTCGCCACTTTATCACGAAGCATAGTGATGCCGTGTTGTTCAAGATATTTGCACGCAGCTTCGGCTCCCCCAATGTATTCATGATTTCCGGTAATAGCATAAATGCCCAGAGGGGCTTTTAATTTACGGAGAGAGTCACCTAAATTCTGTCTGATTACAGGTGCTAAGTCTTCGTCAACCACATCACCGGCAAACAAAACCAGATCGGGCTTTAGTCTATTGATGGTATTTACCAACTTGTTAACACGACGTGGCCCAATGATGGTTCCAAGGTGGATATCGGATGCCATTACAATGGTCACCTCTTTTGAGTTGGCGGAAGGTGCTCCTGTCTGAAGCTCAATATTACGTATACGTGGATGGACCGCATTGATATGTCCTATAATTAGTAATAGTCCAACAAAACCAATAGACGAGTAGAGATAAATCGATTTTAATTCTTCTGTGGGATGGGTTAAGAAGGAGGGAAGAAAAGGAAGTATCCATCCTAGCAGGCTGATAACATCGATCACCAATACCGTTAGGAAAAAGTAAAGCATGGCCGCTAACCAAAAAGAACCAATCCATGTGAAAATGTCACTGATCCATGATTGCCATACACGTTCAAGGATTCTTCCCAATGGATAGGCGCAGACCAGAAAAATAAAAAGTGTTGTAAACCATCCGGTTATTTTTGATTGCGAAGGGATAGCCAGTATGGCATGTTTGAAAATATAATAGTTGATTAACCCGTATACGGTTAGTATTATGCTGAAAAAAATCAGGAAAGGTGAGATCTTCATAAATAAGGATTACTTTATTTTTCTTGCGTGGAGTCCACATTCTTTAGTATCAGGGCTTTCCCACCACCATCTGCCTGCTCTCACATCCTCGCCGGGCAAAATAGCACGGGTACATGGTTGACAGCCGATACTGGGAAATCCTTGTGTATGTAACCGATTATAAGGCACATTGTTTTCACGAATAAAATTCCAGACCTCTTCTTCCGTCCAATTGATTAATGGGTTTATTTTGATTAGTTGATTGGTTTCATCCCATTCTACCAAATGTAGATTTCTGCGGGTAACACTTTGTCCCTTTCTTAATCCGCAAATCCATGCGTCTAATCCTTTAAAGGCTCTACGTAACGGTTCCATCTTACGAATCGAACAACATAGCTTTCGATTTTCGACACTCTCGTAAAAAAGATTTATTCCCTTCTCATTCACCATCTGTTGTACTTTTTCGGCATCCGGAAAATAAATTTTAATGGGTATATCATACCTGCTACAAGTTGCATGAATGAGATCATAGGTTTCAGGAAATACACGTCCGGTATCGAGTGTGAAGATAGTAGCCGATTTATCGATGTTGGCTATCATATGGGTGATAGCCTGATCCTCTGCACCCAGACTGGATGAAAAAGCAATTTTTTGTTTGTAATGTGAAAGAAAAAAGCGGATAACTTCTTCAGCGGAAGCGTCTTTTAATTGCTCATTCCATTCTGAGATTTGTTCTTGTAACTGCAAACTCATGATTAACCGATATTTATAAATATTAGAGAAATGGATTTCCTTAATAACTCTCTAAAAGTAGTTTAAAAAACAATTCATTTTATTGTGATGCAAAGGTATTTCATTCGTCAATAACTACGATGTATTTGTTAATTTTGTATCATATTTGAAAGTAAAATAATAGATATGAAGGTTCATTTTATTGCCATAGGTGGTAGTGCCATGCACAACTTGGCCATTGCGCTCTGTAAAAAAGGTTTTACCGTTACCGGTTCTGATGACGAAATTTTTGATCCGGCTAAAGGCCGTTTAGCTCGTTATGGATTATTACCTGCTGAAGAGGGTTGGCATCCCGAAAAACTTGATCACTCAATTGATGCGGTCATCTTGGGTATGCATGCACGGGCTGATAATCCTGAGCTGATAAGAGCACAGGCGCTTGGCTTAAAGATTTTTTCATATCCGGAATATCTTTATGAGCAGTCGAAAAATAAGAAGCGTGTAGTCATAGGTGGTAGTCATGGGAAGACAACTATTACAGCGATGATACTACATGTATTACAATATAATAATATCAACTGTGATTATATGGTTGGTGCGCAGCTTGACGGATTTGAAGTAATGGTCCGGTTAAGCCATGAGGCAGAAATCATGGTCTTTGAGGGTGATGAATACTTAACCTCTCCGATAGACCGACGACCTAAGTTTCATCTTTATCACCCCGACATCGCATTGATTAGTGGAATAGCTTGGGATCATATCAATGTCTTTCCGACTTTTGATATTTATGTTGAACAGTTTCGGATTTTTGCACGTATGATACCATCATCAGGCGCATTGATTTATTGTGCTGAAGATAAGGAGGTGGTACAGGTGGCTCATTCTGTTGCCGATAAAGTGAGAACTGTGCCTTATGGTATTCCCCAATTTACGGTTCATAATGGAATAACTACGATTTATCATGATGGGAAAAAAACTGATCTGCTTGTTTTTGGGCAACATAATCTCCAAAATATGAATGGTGCTCGCTTGGTTTGTAATGAACTGGGGGTTAATGACGATCAGTTTTTCGAGGCAATTCAATACTTTAAAGGAGCGGCTAAACGATTGGAACTGGTTGATAGAAATGAACAGACTGCTGTTTATAAGGACTTTGCTCATTCACCATCTAAGTTAAAAGCCACAACCAAGGCTGTTAAAGAGCAGTTTCCGGAACGAAGATTAGTCGCCTGCATGGAGTTGCATACATTCAGTAGCTTGACGCAGGAGTTTTTGCAACAATACAATGGGGCTATGGATAAAGCCGATGTAGCTATTGTTTTTTTTAGTCCGCATGCTATTGAATTAAAACGCTTGCCTGCCATTACGCCTGATATGGTATTAGCAGCTTTTGGCAATCCAAATATAAAGGTTTATACGGACTCGGATATACTGCAAGAAGATTTACTAAAAATGAATTGGACTCAGGCCAACTTACTAATGATGAGTTCAGGCAATTTCCATGGGATTGATTTTGCCCAACTGGCAAAGACCATTCTTGACAAATCCTGAACTTCAATAATAACAGACGCTCTCGTTCAACTTGTCTATTTATACATCTGATGGATTTTAGAAGTCACGCTCTATTTCCCGGTAGACTTCTTCCATTCTCTGTAACGACCTACAAGACTTCTTGCCGACTCGTCAGGTTTGGTTATCCCGGTTATAAGGTGTAATTCTTTCAACTCTTTGTTCCAGAAAACCACTGGCATATTAGCGCCACCATATTTTCCATTTGATTCCAGATAACGCTCTGTCTCTTTTTCATTTGTGAGACACAACATCAATGGACTATTGGAATCGTGCTGGTATAATTTTGCACTTTCCAGATCAGCAAAATCCATGGATAATTCTGCATACAATTGTCCGTTAACTTCAAAAAGCTGTTTGCGAATATTAGTGGCGGTAGGATATTCGGTCTTAATGTTATCGCCATTAATATATTTATCCAATAATTCGGCAAAATCTTGCTTCGACATATCTGTCGTGTCATCACTGGTCGACATCAGGTTAATGTATTTTATGGTAAGAGTCCCTGAATTTTTACCGGTGAATTTGAAGGAATATTCTTTTTTCTCAGTAGTGAGACAACTGCTCATAACCAGTGCAAGTAATCCAAACAGCAACAGGTTTATTTTCCAATTTTTCATAAACATTGTGTTAACTATCCAAAGATAGTATCATTTCTCGTTAAATTTGCCACTTCATTTAAATCTAGTTCACTCATTATGCAAGATTTTTTTCAGTTACTTTGGTACGATCTGTCAGAAACTACTTTTCTTGAGTACATTGCCGTGTTTTTTGGTATTTTAAGTGTATGGTTTGCAAGTAGGGAAAATATTTGGGTATATCCTACCGGCATCATCAATGTAGGTCTCTATATCTTTCTCTTTATTACGGCTAAGATCTATGCGCAGGCGTTGGTTCAAGCTTTTTATCTGTTGGTTAGTGTTTATGGATGGTATAATTGGGTTCATCATCCTTCTGAAGATGGTCAAACTGCTATAACCCGTTTAGATGCGAAAGGGTGGTTTTTATCAATAGGCTTAGTGGTGATCGGTACCATCCTCTTCTACTTCGCCCTGAGTAAATATACGGATAGCCCTGTTCCAATGACGGATAGCTTTACTACATCTGTTTTCTTTGTGACAATGTGGCTAATGGCTGTTAAGAAAGCAGAAAATTGGTTAGGATGGATTCTAGGCGACTTGATACTAATTCCGTTATCCATCTCTCAGCATCTAGCATTTACCAGTATTCAATATTTGGTGTTTTTGGTTCTTGCCGTTTCAGGATGGATCGAATGGAATAAAAAAATAAAAAAAACTCAACCTAAATAAATATTCTCCTTTGCTAAAAAGAATCGCTATTATTGGTCCCGAATCTACAGGGAAAACAACTTTGGCCCGTGAGTTGGCTAACCATTATACAACGCAATGGGTTCCTGAATATTCACGTGAATATCTGAATGGAATTGAAGGTGAGTATAGCTATCAGGATGTCTTGAATATTGCTATGGGACAGCTTGAAAGTGAAAACCGGATGGCAAAACAGGCTTCCGGATTCCTTTTTATTGATACGGAGCTAATCATAAATAAGGTTTGGTGCGAATATAAATGGAAAACCTGCCATAGATGGATTCTTGACAGGTTGATGGATCATCATTATGACCTCTATTTATTAACCGATTATGATTTGCCATGGGAGTTTGATCCCTTACGTGAGAATCCGGATACTCGGGATGTTCTCTTTGATATCTATCGGAATGAGCTTGAAAATTATGGATTCAACTATAAGATTGTCAAGGGACAGGGGCCTGAACGCTTAAAAAATGCGATAAAAATGATAGAAAATGTGTTAATATATTAATGTGCCAATGTGCTAATAAAACAATTTGCTAATGAATAAATAAACAGTCGTCAGGTTATAAATAACGAGAAAAGTAATTTTAATGTACTAATCTGTATTCTTTCATTAACACATTATCGCATTGACATATTAGTACATTAATTAAATAATTCTATAATCTCATCTTTATTGATATCCTTCAATGGGTTATTTGATGGGACAAAGGTATCAGCCAACTCCCGCTTTTTCTCCTGAAGTTTCAGAATCTTCTCTTCAATAGTATCTTTTGAAATGAATTTGTAAGAAAAGACATTCTTGTCTTGCCCTATTCTATGGGCCCGGCTAATGGCTTGTTGCTCAACGGCAGGATTCCACCATGGATCCAGTAAAAACACATAGTCTGCTTCAGTTAAATTCAATCCTACACCTCCTGCTTTGATAGAGATGAGAAAAACTTGCATATTCGGATCCTTTTTAAATTCATTTATTACAGACTCCCGATCCTTTGTAGAGCCGGTTAGCATAGAATAATTGATTCCGACAGAATCGAAATATTTGACAAAAAGATTTAGATGTTTTACAAAGGATGAGAACACCAGTACTTTATTTTTTTCCTCTACAATATTATGAATACTGCGTAAAACCTCTTCAAATTTTCCACTATCTCCTTCATAGTTATCATCTGTCATTAACGGATGATTGGCTAGTTGACGTAGACGCATCATGGCACGCAATATATCGATAGACGAATTACCTAATCCTTTGGTTTCTATGTTTTCGAGAATTTTCCTTCTGATTTGTCCCTTTTCCGTTTCATAAACATGTCGTTGTTGATCGCTCATTTCGCAATACCTTATATCTTCTGTTAATGAGGGAAGATCTTTTGCTACTTCTTCTTTTCGTCGTCTAAGAATAAAAGGTTCAATGATATTCTTTAATCTTTTCTGAATCTCTTCATCTTTATTTTTCTCCAAAGGGAATAGATACTCATTTTTAAATAATTCCAGATTACCTAATAATCCTTTATTTAGAAAATTTATTTGCGACCAAAGGTCGATTAATGAATTCTCAACAGGGGTACCTGTGAGCACCAGACGATGATTACATTTAAGCTCGTTAACAGCTTGACTGGTTCTGGATTCCGGATTCTTTATGGCTTGACTTTCGTCAAGAATAACATATTCAAAATGAAATTTCTTTAGAGCGGCGACATCGTTTCTGATAGTCCCGTATGTTGTTAAGATTAAATCATAATGCTTTAATGCCTGCGCTTCTGTAGATCGCCCGATACCTGTATGATTGAGTGTCTTCAGTGAAGGAGAAAATCGTTTTATCTCACTGGTCCAGTTGTGAATAAGCGATGCAGGCATGACAATCAGGGACGGTGTTTTCTTGGGGATGCTTAATAATAGTGCCAGTGTTTGAATGGTTTTACCCAATCCCATGTCGTCAGCTAAAATACCTCCGAAGTGATTCGAATTTAAAAACAACATCCATTTTAGTCCATCCAATTGATAGGGACGTAGTTTAGTCTTTAGGCTTTTTGGGACTACAACGTTTGTGGTTTGATCATAATTAAGGTTTTTAATCTTCTCTTGAAAATCAACATCATTCAAACCAATAGAATCATTTACTAATTGAAAATGGTACTTATTAATGCGAATATTATTATTAGACTCTTCGGAGAAAATCAAAAGATCTCTATATTTTGTAAACCATTCCAGAGGGAGAATTGCGACTTCTCCATTTGGTAGAGGAAACTCACGGATATCTTTTAGTATATAGTTACGTAAAAGAATAAATGGAATTTCAAATTGTGTTCCAAAATGAACCATGGCGTGGATATCGAACCAATCGTTTTCCATACTGATTTTAAAATCAGTATGGACGGTCGAAAGATAATAATTAGTGGTATGAATATTCTGAACCACCACTGCATTAATTGATTTAATGAATGCTTCATGGGTTGAGATCCATTCGATCAATTCATAATGTTTATATAGAGAAATATCAGTGGTTGATGCCAGTTTCAAACTGTTCTCATTCAGCATCTTCAACCCTTTTTTCAAAAGCTTTCCGGTGATCTGATTTTCCCAATTACGATCGCGTTTGAAACGATAGAAGACGTAGTTTTCATTTTCCACTTTTAAGGTTACAAATACATCCTGTTTGTTTCCGGCCAGAATACGTTTGCTCCCATATATAAAATAAAGGGTGAGAACGGCCTGTCCTTGCCAATCAATTTCAAGGGACAACTGAATTTTTTTTTCTGTTTCAATATTGATGATATCAAAGCCTTCAGCTGTGACACTTCCCGATTTTAAATTTTTTTTAATAAAGGCCTCGAAATATTTTTTTTCTGCAGATTTTTGAATGGCAATGAACTCTTTTCTTATGAATGGTTCTAATTTCTTCCCGTCAAAATCGGGTGTAAAACAGAGTAATTGTTTATCTGAGCGAAGCCAGCAAGGCTGGTAACTAATTACCTTATTGTTTTTTGTTGCAGTCTTGATCAGTTTTTCTTTATGATAGACTTGAAGGATATAACGGGTTCCATCTTCTGTTCTTATGAAATTAAATTTTGGTTCTGCTTCTTCTTTTTCTACAACTAATAGTGCCTCAGGGTATAGATTTGGCGATCCCTCATCCAGATATACCGGAATATGAAATCGAGCTGCCATTCGTAAGATTTTATCCACATGGCGATCAATAAACGGTCTGATAAAATCATTGAAGTATTCGCCTTGCGCCGAGACAAAGAATGTTTTTACAGGGCATTTCTTTGAAGCGAAGCGTTTAATAATATTTGTCACCGTATATTCGTCAGAATGACGAATCATCTCAATGGCATAATCGGGTAATCTATCAATATATTGTTCCAGATTAAATATGGTTAATCTTTCGGAAATACTAATAAATGGTTTTGATGAACTCTCTGCTAAATAAGGCAATACGATAGATCCAAGCTTGTCGTGAGTTGAAAGCACAAGAATAAATTCCCGTTTTTGTATAGTTTGTTCCATGTGAATTTTGAATTGAGCAGCGTAAAATGTTGCAAGGTATTGCAACTTACAAAGGTAGTTCATTCCGGACTACCACAAAAAAAGAAAAGAGCAGAAAAACTGCTCTTCGAGATAATTAGTGAAAAATAAAAATACTAATATAATTTAAACCATGATTTTACCAGCTCATCTTTCTCTCCGTGTTCGCTGATGTGCTTGAATTCGTTGGTGTGTTTGTCGTAATTATAGTCTTGTCCCCATGACCGGTGTTTTGTCCTGATTTCATGAAGTGCCTTGATTACCGTTTCAAGTTCATTGTCGGTCATCGTTGGATGAAGTGATAATCTGACCCAACCCGGCTTTTCGGAAAGGTCGCCATAGGTTATCTTAGCAGAGATTTTCTTTGATTTTTCATGACTGACATTAAGTAGATAGTGGCCGTAAGTTCCGGCGCAAGCGCACCCTCCACGTACCTGAACGCCGTAGCGATCGCTCAATAATTTCACGACGAGATTGAAGTGAATACCAGTCATATAAAAAGATATGATTCCTAAACGATCCACCACATTATCTGCTAGAATATGAAGTCCCGGTATGTTTTCAAACTCTTTGAAAGCGTATTCGGTAAGTTCTTTTTCACGATGTTTGATGTTTTCAACGCCCATCTCGTTTTTCACTTCAATAGCAAGGGCCGATTGGATAGCTTGTAAGAAACCGGGAGTTCCTCCATCCTCGCGTACCTCAATATCATCAATGAATTTATAATCGCCCCATGGATTAGTCCATTCTACAGTTCCTCCACCTGGCTGATCTGGACTATCAATTTTATACATACTCTTATCGAAGATGAGTACACCTGAAGATCCGGGTCCTCCTAAGAATTTATGAGGAGAGAAAAAGATTGCATCGAGCTTTTCCATTGGATCTGTAGGATGCATATTTATAGTAGAGTAGGGGGCTGATGCCGCAAAGTCAACAAAACAGACACCCCCATATTCATGCATTATTTTAGCAAGCTGGTGGTAGGGCGTGGTAATTCCTGTCACATTGGAACAAGCAGAGAAAGAACCGATTTTAAACTTACGATCTTTATAGTTTTCCAATTGACGACGAAGTTCTTCCGGATCGACCAACAAATCTTTATCAGGATCCAAAACCACTACTTCTGCAATCGTTTCGTACCATGAAGTTTGATTTGAGTGGTGCTCCATGTGTGTTAAAAAAACTACAGGTTTTTCACTTTCCTGAATACAATGGGCTCCAATGAGTTTTCCACACGACTTTAGTCCAAGCATTCTCTGAAATTTAACGATAGCACCTGTCATCCCAAATCCATTCGTTATTATAACATCATTAGGTCCTGCATTGACGTGGTTCTTAATCAGGTTATGGGCAAAATGATACGATTTAGTCATCATTGTGCCTGTTTCACTGGTTTCAGTGTGCGTGTTTCCGACATAGGGACCGAAAGTGTTTAACAAACGCTCTTCGATCGGGCGATATAAGCGTCCACTGGCTATCCAGTCGGCATAAATCAGAACTTTCTCTCCATAAGGGGTTCTGTAAGTAAGTTCATTCCCTACAGTATTTTCTCTGAATCTTTTAAAATAATCCTGCATTATTATTAGATTGATTAACCTGTTAATAAAAATAGGTGGATGTATGTAGATATTTAGATGTTGATATGCAAAAAGATACCATTTTAAAAATCAAATCTTTAAATCTGATGCAAATGTATATATTTCAATGAAAAAGAAAAACGATGTTTGTGTTTTTTTAAAGGTCGGAACAAATTTTCAGATTTTCAATTTCAAGTGGTGATCCCTCAACCATTAATGATATCCAGTTATTATCCAATCTATACCAACGATCCTGATTGCCAAGCTTTACCACATAATCTGTAAAGTCATTTCCTTTTAAGATGGATCTGTATACGATTCCACCATTTTTCTGATCGTTTATTCCATAGCTGATATAAAGTCGGGGCGTTCCTGCAGCACTATTTTTCATTCTAATGATAAGGTAGTTATTTCTCCTTTTTTCCATATCTAGTGGTGTGAAATTTAATTTCAACTCCTTTTCAACCTGAAGGGAAATATTAGGCGGTGTTAATATCAAAACCATTTTTCCTTCCAGAAATGACAATATCTTACTAATCTGGTTTTGGGCAAGGTTATTTGAGCTTTTTGCTCTTGCCGCTAGTCGATAATTGTCCATTGCGACATCCCAGCTTCTGGTTTGATAAGCCTTGTCTCCATCCGCAATAGCACTGTTATAAGCTGCTAATAATTGTGTTTCAAGTGTTTGAAGCTTCTCGTTTAGTTCCGTGATACGTTGTTTTGGGTATTGTTCTTTTGGTTGAAACTCTGAAGCTTTTAAATAACTCTGAATAGCTCCCTGCCAATCTTCTTGTTTCACCAGTGCATCAGCCAAATTTATTGCCTCTTTGTACTTTTTAAGCTTCTCACCATTAGCAATGGCTTCAATTCTACTTATCTCAAGCAGTTTATCTTTGACATACGTATCTTCAGGCTTTATACTTCGTGCCTGTTCATAACCTTTTCCTGCTTCTGTAAGCTTGTTCTCATGAAATAGATTGTCCGCTTTTGCAACAATGTCTTTAAAGTCCTGATCAAGTTTCGTTTCAACGGTTAGCTTATCACGTAATGTGATGAGTTTATTTTGAATGCTTGTTTCATCAGGCTTTATTTTTAATGCGTTTTCATAACTTTCAATTGCACCTCTGGTATTGTTTTGGGCTATCTGTTTTTCAGCCGAGGCAATTAGGTTTGCGTATGATTTTTCTTCTTTTCTTCTTTTCTCAAGTTGCGTTTTAGCAAAAGATAATTGATTCTTTATGCTTTTGTCATTGGGCTTTAGTGTATTTGCAGATTGAAGTTGTTGTATTGCATTCTCAAAGTCATCTGCTTTTATATATTCGTTGGCCTTATTTAATAGAGCCTGCAAAGGTGAAGAGGGTGAAATTATTTGAGTCGAAGGTGTTACTGCTATCTTTTTTGCCTCTTTCTTACTGTTTGTCTGTCCTTTCAGTGTGATATTTTCAGTTGAGGATTGACTCTTTATCTCAGTAGGAGCGGACTGTATTCCGGTTTTTTGAGTCGAAATGATATTCTCCTTAGGTCTAGTCTCTTGTTTGTTTACGGAAAGTGAGGAATTTAAACCTTGGTCTTTGATATGAGTTTCTCCTTTTGTACTTAAATTTGTGATGGTAGTCAAACGTTCTTTTACAAAAACAGATTGGGGCTTCAGTTCGAGCGATTTCATAAACTCTGTTTGAGCCAGATTGTAATTTCCCGCTTTGTAGTATCGTTCGGCATTGATCAGTCTTTGCTCAAACAGCGAATCATTCTTCTTTCGTGATAGGGCTTGTCTATCTATTTCGGCTAGTTTTAATCGGGGATATTCATCTGAAGGATTTATTTTAACTGCTTTCTCATAGTCTATACGTGCAAAACCAATATCGCCAGCCTCAAAATAGATATCGGCTTCTTCTATTAATTTGTGATAGTCACCGATATTCTGTCCCTGAATATCTAAGGCGACAAGCAATGCTAGAATGAAGAGAGCAGGATTAAGACATTTGATCATACCTGTTATGGTTGAAGAATTAAGATAAATCAATAATTCCATCCTTCATAACCAATCTACGATCGGCCATTTCTGCAAGCTCTTCATTATGGGTGACGATAACAAAAGTTTGTTTAAATTCCTCACGCAATTGAAAGAAAAGCTGATGAAGTTCTTTGGCATTGGTCGAATCAAGATTTCCTGAAGGTTCGTCGGCTAGCACAACAGCAGGCTGGTTAATAAGTGCTCTGGCTACAGCAACACGTTGCTGTTCTCCTCCCGATAGAGCAGAAGGTTTATGTTCGGTTCTTGAGCCTAGACCCAATAAATCCAATATTTTTTTTGCCCTCTGTTCAGCTTCCTTTTTACCTGTTCCTGCAATAAAAGCAGGAATGCATACATTCTCGAGTGCAGTAAATTCAGGAAGCAGATGGTGAAATTGAAAAACAAAGCCAATATTTTTGTTCCTAAACGCAGATAATTTTTTGTCGTTAAGACTATTTATATCGGTTCCGGCTATTTTAAGGGCTCCTGAATCAGGTTGATCTAGTGTGCCGATAATATGAAGCAGTGTGCTTTTGCCAGCTCCCGATGCGCCAACGATAGAAACAATCTCGCCTGATTCTATATCAAGCGAAACCCCTTTCAACACTTTAAGTGTACCGTACGATTTGTAAATTTTTTTTGCAGTGATCATACGCCAAAGTTAGCAAAAAAGGTAAAAGGTATCATGATTTACCACTCATGAACACTGATTTTTAACCTCAATTAAAATTTCACTACTTTTCTTTTTCTTATTAACTGCCTGAAGTGTAATATATTTCGGCTTTTTCTTTTTTTTATATCAACATTTACTTCTATGAATACATTTTTGGAATTTAAAGTCAATGTGGACTTGCTAACTTGGTGTGAACTTGTGATTTTAGAGCTCAATCTCAGTTAACAGCCACATTGACTGAGATAACTACCTTAAAACGTTCAAAATTGTTCGTTCTATTTTTTCAATACATATGGAGTTTATCATAATAAAGTCATATATGCTAATATTTATTTAATATTGCACACTTGAAATTTTTACAGGCCCGAATAATCCAGAAGGTTGCAATGGGCTATCGGCATTGTACGGATTAACCGGACACCAAGTCTTCCGTTGATCAGTAGGCAGTTTACTGTCACCAATCAACCGGTTGATCCAGGTGTTGACTACTTCTATCTTCAATTCATTTGCTCCGACTTTGACCAGCTTTGTGATATCTAGTTGATAAGGTGCTGTCCAGACACCACCGGCGTAGATACCATTTACCGTAACTTTAGCCATTGCAGTTACATTCCCCAAATTGATGATGATCTGTTTGCTTTTGGGTAATTCACTTAAAGAAAATTTGCAGTTATAGAAAGCAGTTCCCGAATAGTATTTGATACGGGTATCCGTTGAAGTGGTCCAATCCTGAAGAGTTTCGAAAACCACTGGTTGTTCCGGTCCCCGTTGTGAAGCGTTGAAGTTGATTGTCCACGGACCTTTCAAATCAGCAAGAAGAGTGGCTTCGGGATAGTTGGCTTCCACTCCGCTGACCGAAGTTGGTCCTACCTTTTCACGAAAGACTATAAATACACTTTCGTATGGCTGAAGTTTTAACGGAACGGTGGTGATATTCCCTTTTTGTTCATAAGCGGGAAGCTTACGCATATTACCTGTTGTTGCTTCCCAAAGTTCGGGTTGCAGTCCTTTTACTCTGAACTCGGGAGAAATTAGTTTAGTTTCTGCGGTCTGGTTCGTTACAAAATAAATTTCACCATTTCCGAGTGTACGATGTCCGTAATGAATCGTACGGTCTTCGGGTAGTCTGCAATCGGGTATACAATTGATCAATTTAAAAGCTTCCTCCATGTTCATTCCGTTCAAAATCATCCCTTTCCCATACTTCCGCGATTTGATATTCACACCATCCACATTACCCCAGAGTTCCGTTGCCATTTTTCGTACCTGTTGATCGGCTGCTGGCTGATTTTGTAAACTGGGTGATCGTTCAGGAGCGGGCCCCATGACAACAGCGCCGTTTAAGACTAACTGTTTGATCTTAGCCAGTAGTTCGGGCCGCATGGTTTTCAGTTTTGGCAAAATCAGAATCCGATATTGAGTTCCGTGAGGCAAGGTAATCAAACCATTTTTTACGGTCATATATTTTTCAATTACTTCGGCATTCATGTAGTCGAATTGATAACCTACAGGAAGGGCCGGATCGGTAATGCCGGTCATTTTTGGGGCATCTTCACCGATAAAATAGGCGACATCGGCTACGTTTAATCCACGTTGAAGCATATAATTAGTCCGTTTCAGATATTGGGTGTAAACATCTATCTGTGAAAACCAGGTGTTCTTACGATTGAATTCATTCCCAAACCATGCATTTATCCCCGGATTCTTATCTTCGTACGGTTGACTGATATAAACATGTAACAGTGTGTTGTTAATTCCTTCGGCGAAGAAACGGTCACCTCGTTGTTTGATGGTTGCCGGATAGCGACTGAAGGCGGGTCCTCCACAGGTATTGGACTCGGCTGAGATCTTCGTCTTGCCATAGATATGACCGCAAGAGGTGGCCGCCCGGTTTTCAATATTTCCAAGATCTCCTTCACTCCAGAACTCACCACCAATTTCATCCGACTGTCCGCCGTACATCAGGAACTCACTGGGAAACCCCCAATGTCCGTAACATTCAAGCCATGTATGTAGCCCATATTTGTGACTGACATCTCTTAGTCCTCCCACATAATCATAGGCCACTTTGTCGGCTACCAAGCGGCGCATGTCCCAAAGAAAACGATCGGAAGATAATTGGCTATTCACCACAAACCCATTGTATACCGGAAGGAATGGAACCGGATCATAGCCATATCGTTGCTTGAATTCAGTTATAAAATTATCGGTAAAATCCTGTCCACCGGTTTCATAGCTATCTTGAACCACCACTTTAAATGATTTTCTATCGGCTTCAGGTATGCGTTTCAGTATTTCGCCCATATAACTGTCGAAATGTTTTTCCACGTGTTTTTTACTCATCTTGTCCACCTCATAACCGGTTGCTTCTGGTGGTGCAGGACTATTTTGGGTGCCTGTCGGGGTCATGCCTGTACGAAGAATCACCCATTCACCTTCTGGAACAGCCCAAGTAAGAGTACCGTCGGCAGATAAATATTTCGATATGTCGATTACTTTTGATGCATTGATTACTGTTGACCGATCGTTAGGCTCAGGTTGTTGAGGCCATTGATATTCATGCCAGTAAGGCAATGGGGACTGGAACATCTTAGCCAGCGTCTTCTCTGCATAACGTTCTACCCGGGGAGATGCGGAAAGAGCAACTTCTGCAAGACCACTATTAGGATCCGTGCTTTTAATAATCAAACGAAACCGAGTGGCCGTAGTTGCTGGGAATGACACCACAACCGGGGCATATGGTTCAAACCCTACATTCAGTGCCGGATTTGAACGGTCCATCTGAAATTCTGAGATGGGACGGAAAGTGCCATTGCTTTCTTGAGCTTGGACCGTAATGGTTGCAGCCATCGCATGTTTTGTCGGATATAAAGAAAGACTGCGTGCGGTGAACGGTGCATTGGCTTCCAGATCAATCGCAAACTCTTTTCCGGCAGGAAAATTGATACCTGTTTTTTTGTCGTTATCAGTTATTTTATCCAGATCAGTGACAAACGGAGTAGAGCTTATCTTTCCGTTATGGGTATTCAGCACAAGCTGGTCATCTTTCGGTGCCGGATAAGCTATTACCTTCATATCTTGAAAAATATCAATCGGCTTTTCCAGTTTCTGCGAGAGTTTCTGCGGTCCTTTTACGCGAAGCTCGGAGCTGGTAAGATAGCGCATGGCCTCGTCTGCTTTTATCCACGGACCACCTGACTGGCTCCATCCCGGAGAATTGAAAATTCCGATTTCAATATTTAGTTCGGTAGCTGTTTTCAATGCTGCATGGAGAATATCCCACCATTCGTCACTGAACATTTTTACTTTTCCATATGGAGCTCCCACTTCCCCAATATTGCCGATAAAGGCCCGGTTGATTCCTGCCCGTTTCATTGCCTGAAGATCATTGATCACACCTTCTTTCGAAATGTTATCGGAAACCCAGTACCAGTATACACTGGTTTGCATTGAATCAGGTGGAGTCATGAACCCGGATTTTAATGCTTTGTGCGAAATTTGTGCGTTGATTGTTTCGCAAGCTGCAATGAAAACGGTAAAAAACAGACATATAGCTAATCTGGATTTGCTTTTCATGATCAATAGATTTGATTGTTTATATTAATTGTTTATGCTTTTCAAAATTAATGAAACTATTTCGTTTTCCTGTGTGCCAGCCCTATTAGTCTGTAATGAATTGAAGTTTACTCTTGCCTTTATCTACAGATGTTGCAACTGCTATTCCCCTTCCTCCTTGTTTATTCACGGCACAATAGAAATGATAAACTGTCCCGTTGTATTTGATCACATAAGGTTTATGTGCATATTGGTCGTCATAAGGTTCTGAAGGAAATATCAAATCTTCACCTTCCCAGTCTGTCCAGTTTACCAGATCATACGAACAGGCAAACCGATCGAAAGCTCCTGCTTTCCAAAATGCACCAAAATAAAACATCACCCATACATTATTTATCCGACTGATAAAAGCATCTCCGGATATTCCTTTCTGGTGGTCAATTAGCGGCTTATTTCCATAACGTTTCCAATGAATCATATCATCAGAAACAGCCATTGCAATTCGTTCTGCTCCCGCGTGGATTTCTCCTTCTTTATTATGGGCATTGTAATACATCACAAAAGGAGATCCGAGTGTTTTCTTTTTGTCAAAAATGATGGTGCTTTTGTATATAGTTTGATTATCGTACCAACGAACATCCGAATCAAGAGCAGAAAGAACCGGCTTTTCCAACCTATCCCATTCTTTAATTCCGATCAGTCTTCTGGTAGAGGCAATACCGACACCTAAACGTCCGGCTTCATACCCTTTTTCCGATCCTCCGAGGTATGACATCCAATATTTCCCATTGTATTTTTGTGCTTTATAGCTACCACCCCATGTATAGTCCTGCAAAGCAATATAACCTGCTTTCTGGTTTGAATCCCATGTGTTTTCCGAGAAAGACATAATGCGTCCTAATGATCTCCAGCTAAGCAGGTCATTACTTTGGGCGAGCCAGGTTTCATATCCCTTTCCATCAAAGACAATATAACTCATATACCATAAACCTTTGTAACGGAAAACACTTGGACTGTCTATCATCTTATTCTTGTCTTTCGGGACCAAAACCAGCCCATATTTATATGGCGTTTTTACCTCATTATAAATCTTTTTCATGATATTCTCCGGAACTTCCTTTTGTGCAGACAAGGAAAGAGGAAAATACATCAGCACATTGATAAAAAGCAGTAAGAGACTACTAAATTTTAACTTCATAACTTATATTATTAATGATAATGATGTTTTACAGATTCTTTTCTGATTGTTGCAGTATCCTTACCGGTCCAACCAAACCTGCCGGTTGTAACGGACTGTCTTTACGGTAATAATACCATATACAAAAGGCCTTTCTTCCTGATGAAGGACGTTGCTGATCTTTAATAAACCAATTAGGGTAAGCTTTCATGGCATGTCCCATATTACCGCGGTCTTGTCCCCACTCAAAATCGGCTGGTTCCTGTTCGTCACCAATCAGTCGGTTGGCCCAGTTGTTGGTTACTGCTATTTCCAGATCGTTCTCTCCAGGTTTTAATGCACGGGTAATGTCTGTTTTGTAAGGAGGGTACCAAAGAACCCCCATGTTTAGACCGTTGATCCGAATTTCTGCAATATCGTTCATCTCTCCCAAGTCGAGTAATATACGCTGATCTGTTCTCAGATCTTCTTCCTGTATTTTTACTTTTTTATGATAGGTAGCTGTCCCTGAGAAATAGTTGACTTTTTTGTTCTCATGTTTGCTGAAGTCTATCAATTCGGAAAATTTTAATTCAAAAGGTTGATCCAACTTGGGTGCAAAAGAGACATTCCATTCTCCCGATATTTCGATCGTCTTAGTCGGATTTAACTTAACTGTTTGTTCTTTTCCTGAAGCATAAACAGCTTGTGCTGATATCGGTTCTGATGAGAACAAAACAGGAACCCCCTTTTTGCTTTCAAGCACTTCCCAGTTTGCAGTTGAATCCTGAACAGATAATGAAATCAAATGGTCTGCATTAGAAACAGCTTTTCTGAAAACAACGAAAACAGATTGAACTCCTTTCAATTTTAAATCAACCGCTGTTCGTCCATTGTTCTCTTTCCAAACCGGTGCGTTTGTTATGGAACCATCCTCTGCCTGCCACAATTCGGGTTGCTTGCCTGAAATACGGAAAGAAACGGAAATATGTTGGGCTTTTGAGGATTGGTTTGCAATAAAGTAGATATCAACATTCGGTGCATGCCGATGTACAATTTTAATTTCACTAGAAGCTTTGGCATTATTAATGATAAAGTCAGGTCTAATATCCTGCTTTTTTATTGCATCTTCCATTTTTGTATAAACGAATCCTTTTTTATAATTATTTTTGGATCCATTCCCCCAAAGTTCATTGCCTATTATTTCCAACTTTTTATCGCATTTCGGGAAGTCCTTCAGGCTTGGGGAGCCTGTAGGTTTGGATGACACAATGGTTGCACCTTTTGCTACCATATCTTTTATTTTTAAGGCTATCTCTGGAAGCATTTCTCCATTTCCGGGAAAAACCATAAAAGCATAGCTTCTGCCTGATGGTAAAACCACTTTTCCATTTTGAACCTTTATCTTACTATTTAAGAAATCCTCTTTTGAAATAAGATCAGAAAAACCAACTGACTTGTCCATACATAGATAGTCGCTGACCTGTTCTCCATATTGTAATAGTGCCTGGCTACGTCCTAGATAGGCAAAGAAAGCTTTCCCCGGTTCGAACCATGTCTGATACCGGCTAAAATGTGTTCCCCACCAACCCATGCCCATTCCGGGTTGATATTTATCATCAAAAGGTTGATGTACCCAATGATGAAGAATCAGACGGTTTACTCCCGAAGCATAAGCTCCGTTAGCTGATAGTTTCAAATAAGCCGGGTCTTCGGTCCATTGACTAATCTCAGGTCGTCCGGTAAAAGCTTCAGCCCCGACAATTGTTTTTCCTGCGGCTCTTGCTGCCGCAGGAATATCACTGTTTATTTCTCCATTACCTCCTGCCCAGAATTCGCCTATGGGTAAATCCGCCAATGCTACTCCTTGAGACATACAGAAAGGACCTTCGTAAGGTTCAAATTGCAACGTGAGACCAGACTTATGTAATAATTTCTGGCTGATATTCCATCCTTTTTCGAAATAAAGCTGGTTAATCACATCACGATAGTCCCATTCAAAGCGTTTGGTTTGTTGGTCACTATTTAAGATTCTTCGTTTTTTATTATCATTTGTGATCGGCTGACCAAAACATCCAATCCATGGAACAGGGTCATATCCTTTCCGTTTAATAAATTCTTTACGAAAGGTAGGCGTCCAATTCTGATAACCGGCTTCATAACTATCGATAAGCATGTGTTTGAATGATTTACCAAGATAGTCACTCAAATATTTTTTTAATGGTGCAATCACGGTTTCCCAATGAAAAGTATTTTGTTTTTCACTCATTTTATCCACTTCGAGAGATTGTCCAATCAAATCATCAGGCACCGGATGTGGATTAGCCATAGTTGGGGCGTAACCAATCCGATAAATCCTCCATTTTCCTGATGGAGCTTTCCATTTCAACTTTCCTGATTTGCTCATTATCGCGGAAAGGTTAATAATGTCTGGTAATGCAATCTTATCATAATCGGGTATAGCCAAGACTACAATATCTTTATAAAATGTTGCCTTTTTATTAGAGCTTCCCCATCCGGTATATGTAGGTAATTCTGGTTGAGGTAATTCAAATGAAATTGTTTTGCCACCAACAATTAAAGTATCGCTCCATACCAGTTTTTGCATTCCTTGTTCCTCTCTAATCCAAGGACCACCTGTGGTTGAATAACCGGCCGTATTATGAAGCCCGATTTCAAGTCCTAATCTTTGTGCTTCTTTTGCAGCATGTTTTATGGCATCCCAGTATGCCGGACTTCGATATGTTTGCTCTGGCCATGGATTGTTTAATGTTGGTACATGTGTTTCTTGTACGGCCGATGCCAGATTAAATATAGTTGCCCCGCCGATGCCTTCTTCTTTCATTGCCTCAAGATCTTTGGTGATGCCTTCTTTTGAAAAATTAGGCCCCATCCAATGCCACCATGCATATGGCTTGATCGATGTCGGAGGATTAAGAAAACAAACTTCTAGGGAATCAGCTGATATGTACTTTGGCTGGGAAAAAGCTAGAAAGTTTAATAGCATGCAGCTAATAAAGACTATTGCTTTTTTCATAAAGAATCTACTCTTATCCATATTATTTTAGATTAGTGATTTATATATCTTATTTAACCAGACGTCTGTCAATGATTTTAAAAAGTCTAATACAAATAAGCGCTGAATTTTTTGATTATTGGTTTATCTTCATATTTTTTGATTGTCAGCCTTACAGACGATACCATTATTTTATCAAATAATTGGATACGTTTATGTCCAACCGAAGTACCTTCACAAACCTTCTTCCAGTTTCCATCCGCTAGCACCTCTATTTCGTAACTTCTGATATGTTCTCCTCTCGCAACATCCTCCTCTATTTGTATCTGGTTAATATCCATTACATCTTTCAGTTTAAGAATGAGTGTGTTTCCTTTCCCTTTTATAGAACCTACCAGTGCTTTTTCTCTCAGTTTAATTTTTTCACCAAATTCTGACAACCTTTCTACGTCGGCATCGGGAACGAGTCCTCTATTATCCACTACCACTCCGATAAGCATATTGGCATTACGACCGATGCTTTTGTAATATTTTTCAATTAACTCATTAATACTAAACATTTTATTATCTTCTCCTTCCTTCCAAAACCAACCACCAGAGAATGATGAATTCCACCGTAACGGAAAATCAGCCTCTCCCGGACACCAGAATTTTCCATCGGGATTACCATGCAATCCTTTTATCTCTATGACTCCTGATGCTGAAGTGGTTGAATCTGCAGTTGCCCAACAAGGATAAGGGGCAACTCCTGCTTCATTTCCAACCCAACGAATATTATTATTGAAACTAAACGGACCTTGAAATGCAACGGCATTAGGTTGATGTTTTTTTAATAGTGAAAGTACATCAAAGCCACCTTTTGACGGAGGCAAAATTCCTCCATCGAACCATATTTCTAATAAATTTCCGTAGTTCGACCATAATTCAGTAAGTTGAGTTTCTACAATACTATTATATCGTTTTTGTTCCTGGGGATCACCGGAAACAACTTTACCCGGATTATCAACCTTTAGATACCCATTAGCCGTTGTGCTTGCATAAATACCAGGTTTGAGTCCGTATTTTTTGCAAGAATTAACGAAATCACGAACAATATCTCCTTTTCCATTTTTCCATGGTGTGTTTTTTACACTGTAATCATGGGCATTGGTGGGCCATAAACTAAATCCAGAACAATGTTTAGCAACAAGGACAGCATATTTGGCACCGGCAGCTTTCGCAGCCCTAATCCATTGATCGGTGTCCAATTCCTTAGGATTAAATAACGATAGAGAAGGATGGTAATTCCAGTCAGCCCTAAAATTGTAAGAAGGTTCAAAAATATTTATATCATAATGAATGAGTACTCCGATTTCCGAGTTGGCCCATGCCAATTGTGATTTTGTCGGTAATACTTTTGTTGACTGAGCAAGTAGTGTTGTTCCTAATGCTATTAAAATACAACTGATTAAAATAATTCTTTTCATGCTATGTTGTAAATTTAAAATGGCTTTCTCATGAAAAAATCCTGTATGTTTATTAAAAATCTTTTTTTTCGGTCACTATTTAAGAACTATTTTTATCCCTTTGGAAGCATTTATTATGGATACAATTAATTATAGCCGGCTTGGGTTTCTTACCATTAGTGAATCTTTTATATGATATGTCTTTTCTCTTATTTGTTTGTTTCAGGATGTCTGGTACTTAGCTTTTTTAATATTTTTCCTACAGGAAAATAACTTTCATAAAACTTCTTCATCGAACCATCGTACATTGCTACACAAATATTACCCCAAGTAGCCTGATCTCCATTTCCATAATATAAATAGGTTCTACCTTCATATTCCAGAATATCAAAATCAGAATTATTATTTCCTTCTCCTTCTCCGGCTTCCATAATAGGATTAAATGGGGTCAGTTCCCAATTTTCCAAATCTTTTGAACGTGACAAAAAAGGAACCCAACCGTTATGTCCTTTAATTGGACCATGAAGATAAATCACATAATAATACGGCTTAAAGTAACGTATAACAGGACAAGCAGAGTATTCATTATTTTCTCCAGTATAGATCAAGCCATCTAATTTTTCCCATTTTGATAAGTCCTTAGAACGGGCAAACTTGAAACAAAATCCTACCGGTAAATTGGATTCATATGCCATAATAAATCCTTTATCATCTTTACATACCGAATTATTGAACAACTTTTCCTCTCCTTCAGGTAAAATCACTTTTTCCTGTTTCCAAGTCTTCAAATCAGTTGTAACAAAACGATCTATTCCGTTTGATTCCCATACCTTTCCTGTTTTGGAAAAGTCCAAAGCAAAGACATTTAAATTAGAACCATCGACAATAGCACTTACGAAAGCATGGGCTTTACCGAATTGTGTGATTTCCTGACCTTTTTTTATATCATCAACATAAAGATACGATTCACTTTCTTTTCGCGGTGCACTTGCCCTAAGGTTTGCTACCATCAAAAGTTGAGAATTAAAAAGAACCGGCGTACTTTCAACAGTAATAGGGTCTCTGCCAACGCAAGAGAAAGCTACCGGCAGTTTTACAAGTAATGGCTTTTTGTTATTTTGTCCCTTGATTCCACTCGATAGACACAAACAAATGAATAAACATAAATAATATCTCATATTAATTTCCTTCAATTTATTAACCATATTTTTTAGTGCAATAAGCTGTAAGATTCTTTATTTAATGAACAAACCAATTGTCGGGTACATCTTTTACCTTGCTTCCATTCACTGAGTACTGTAATAAAAGAGTATAACCACTACCGGCCTCAACAAAATCCAAATGGAAGGGATGCAGACCTTTTTCGAGAGCTACTTGTCCGCTTTTCTCGATTGGCGAATGAGGACCTTCGTTTTCAATAACCAAACGATCGGCAATATAAAGCATGCCACCATCATCACAAGTAAGGTAGAAACTATATATTCCTTTTTGGGGAACATTGATATATCCATTGTATTTTAATCCGAATCTTGGCGCTTGGGCTTCTGCAGGAACTGTTACATTATTTACAATTATCTGTTTGTCAGGATTCCCTGATATTTCAGACGTTTTATATATCGACTGGTTATAGAAATCGCAGGTCAAACCGGGAGCTATAGTCTGAGGCGTCTGAATGGTGGTGCTATATGTCGATTCTTTATAATTGACAGTATTAATATCACCTTTAGCTGTGTTTTCACTAAAAAGTGAAAATTTAATGGTGACAGGTTTTTTGATTGTCAATGGCTTTTTTAATATTGGCGATTGTTTCGTAGGGATGCTACCATCGGTTGTGTAATGGATCTTTTTATCTGCTAATGGACTCTTAATGTCAAAAATTCCGTTCCCTACATACACACTTTCCATTGCAAAACCACTAACATCAGGCAGGCGGTAAGCAATACCCATTTTGTCGAGTATTGAGTAGTGGGCTAATAGCCGTTGGCTGTAGCTTTCAAATATGTCTTTGTTGGTCCAAACTCTCTCCGCTAAGGCCGTTATACGTGGAAAAAGCATGAAGTCGGCTCGTCTTTCGGAAGGTATACGTTCTGTCCACATGTTTGCCTGTGCTCCTTTTATCAGATATCTTTTATCATTTGGAACATTGTTATAGACAACGGTCATATTGTAAACATTACGTAACGAACTGTTATCAGGAAAGGCATCAAAATAAAGTGGATTGGTTGGTGACATGATAACATGGTTACCGTTTAATGTTGCCCTCATAGGTGCATCAGGAGTCCAACCACGCCAATACATAATATTGACACTTGAATCGATTCCTCCGTCCAATACTTCGTCCCAACAAATCATTTTTCTGTCTTTCGATTCAATGATATTTTGGACGCGATGTACGAAATAATCTTGTAGTTTATTGGCGTCCGCCATATTTTCTTTTTCCATCAATTGTTTACACAGTTCCGATTTCTTCCACGCTGTTTTATCCACCTCATCGGATCCGATGTGTATATATTGTGAAGGAAAGATTGAAACGACTTCATCTATAACATCCTTAATGAAAGAATAAACCTCATCCTTACAAGGACATATCGGACCAAAAAAAGGTTCATCACTATCTTTCGGAACATCTGTCAGTTCGGGATAAGCGGAAATTGCAGCCATCATATGACCTGGCATATCTATTTCGGGAATGATTTCAATATGACGTTCAGCAGCATAAGCCACTAGATCGCGCAACTGATCTTGCGAATAATAACCTCCATAGATTAGCTTTCCATCTTTTTTAGATATGAAACGGGAATCAATTTCGAAATCGGAATTGATTTTTGCCATTTCCATACAAGATGAATCCTGACTATTGAACGTGCGGAATCCACTCATTGCTGTCAGTTTAGGATATCGCTTCATCTCGATGCGCCAACCATGATCGTCTGTCAAATGAAGATGTAATTTGTTCATTTTATAAAATGCCATACGGTCGATATTTCGTTTCAAGTAGTCAATTGTGAACATATGACGTGCTACATCAATCATGAATCCACGCCATGCGAAAGCTGGCGCGTCATTTATGCTTAACGCTGGTAAAGAAATTTGACCTTTGACTTTGTTATTTAATTGAATCAACTGATATAGCGTCTGAATAGCGTAGAAAGCTCCTGCCGGTTTCTGTGTTGATATGGTTATTTTTAAAGGCGTAATAGTTAATGAATAGCCCTCTTCATTAACTATTCGATCAGAATAGTTAATTTCCAACACATTCTCACCTTTTTTATAAGGGAGTGTTTTACCTAGCGTTTGTGTTAACAATGTTTGTAAATAAGTTACTTCATTGCAGAATTTTTTTTTGTCATGCACAACAAGTTGAGTGTTAGGTGATAATCTGAAACGGCCTTCCTTTAGCGTAAGATTGGAAGGGTAAGGGATTAATGCAGGTTCTTTGGCTTGTTGTGTAAAGCCTAAAAAATTTAGTACTAAAAATAAATATAACAGCGTTAATTTTTTCATTTTTTTTACTTTTTAACGTAAACCTCACTTACCGGATTGTTCAATGATAGTTCCACTATGGCATCTACCGGGGTTGATTTATTTTTTAATATATTTATTTCTATCTCTTTCTCTGTTTGCTTGAATTTGACTTCTCCTCCTGTTATAACTTTTGCTGATACGATCTTTTCCTTTAATGTGGGCAAACTTAACTTAGACATTGAAGCATCCAATAAATGTAAATATACTTTGTTCCCTTTATAGGTGAAACCTCCCCATGCCCCATTGATAAATGGACCACCTCTTGTTCCATATACCGTATACCCATACTTCTTCAACCATTTCCCCATTTTCCCTAATGTCTCAATTTGATCGGGTTGAATCTCCCCGGTTGGCATCGGCCCAACATTCAATAAAAGATTTCCATCACCTGTAGCACAGTTGATCAACATTTTCAAACATTCTTCATAATTACGTGTCTTACCATCGGACCGATATGACCATCCACCGCCATCTGCACAATTGTTTATAGTCACACATGATTCCCAAGCACGTCCGTATTGATACTTGCCAATTTCCTGTTCAGGTGTATCGAAATCCCCGTTAACCAGTTTTTTAAGCTCTGGTGAAGGAGTATCTTCTGTTTTGTTAATGAATCTGGCAGCCCTGTTATTTATCAACAAGTTTTCCGATTGCAATGTATACATTTTATTAAATAGCCTATCGAATGTATAATTATGCCAATTTCCCGCAACATGATCAAACCATACAATATTTACTTTGCCATAATTTGACAATAGTTCCCCGATTTGTGCTTCATAATAGTCATTGTATTTCTTGTTATCTCCGGACATATAGTCGGGATTCGTCCAGTCACGTGTCGAATAATACCATCCCAATCTCAGTCCGTATTTATGTGCGGCGTCTGCAATCTCTTTGCAAATGTCACGCTTAAATGGTGTGTTGGCAATAGTGTAATCAGTCTCCTTTGAGGGCCACATACAAAAACCATCGTGATGTTTGGTGACAAATACCACATATTTAAATCCTGCATCTTTTGCCATTTTCATCCATCGGTCAGCATCAAATTTCACTGGATTGAAACTTTTATAAAGCTGGTCATACTTGTCGGCCGGGACTGTTTCGAATCCATGTAAATCATGCGGATGACCGATTCGTGACCAGCTTATCTCTGTGCCATTTAAGCTTACTGGCCCCCAATGTATGAAGAGTCCGAATTTAGCATCGCGAAACCATTGCAGCTTCGCATCGTTTCCAGTTGCTGCCGGTATTGTTTGAACATTTTGTGTATATCCCGATAGACATAGGAGTAACTGCAGTAAAATGAAATATATCTTTCTCATATCTTAATTTAAATTTTCTGTTATTCGATCAATGATTTTTGTCGATGTTTTTGTCTCAATATTAATGATAGATATTCCGATTGTCTTATTAATACAAATAAGCGCTGAATTTTTTGATTATTGGTTTACCTTCATGTTTTTTGATTGTCAGTCTTACAGCCGATGCCATTATTTTATCAAATAATTGGATACGTTTATGCCCAACCGAAGTACCTTCACAAACCTTCTTCCAGTTTTCATTCGCTAGCACCTCTACCTCGTAACTTCTGATATGTTCCCCTTTCGTTATGTCTTCCTGTATCTCGATCTGGTTTATCTCTTGTTTTTTATTCAACTTAAGTGTGATTGTATCACCTTTACCTTTGCTCTCTGCAACTTTTGCCTTTTCACGTTGTTTTAGTTCTTTTCCAAACGCTTCAAAAGCCTTTACGTCGGGTACAGGGAATTGGCCTGCCGTATCTATCACCATACCTATTAGCATATTGGAATTTCTTCCTACCGAAGTATAATATCGTGCCATTAACTCCTTTGGGGTCATTACATTCTTTTCTTCCCCCGCTTTCCACATCCATGCGCCATGCCTGTTTGGAAAGTCCGACTCTGCCGGTATCCAATACTTCCCATCAGGATTTCCGTTTAAGTTCGGTATTTCTATTACTCCTAATGAGGATGTTCCCGCATCAGCCCGGCTCCAGTTTGGATAAGGTGCAGATCCGTCCTCGTTACCACTCCATCTTACCAAATTAACTTCACTAAGCGGTCCTTGAAACAAAACTGCTTTCGACTGGTATTTCCTTAATAATTCAGATACTTTATCAGCAATACCAGTTTTCTTGTCAACCATCACGCCGCCATCAAACCAGATTTCAAAAAGATCGCCATATTGACTCCATAATTCATTAAGTTGTTGGTATACGACTTCGTTATATTTCAATCGTTCTTCTTCTGTAATCTTTGTATAGCCGGCTCCATAATAAGTATTACAATTGGTATTGTAATAGATACCCGGTTTTATACCATATTTTTTACATGATTTGACAAAGTCGGCCAAAATATCGGCTCCGCCTCCGCGGAAGGGTGTATTACCGACATGATAATTGTGAGCCTTAGTTTTCCACAAGCAGAATCCGGTACCATGTTTTGCTACCAAAACGGCATATTTAGCTCCTGCCTTCTTTGCTGATTCAACCCATTGGTCGGTATTTAATTTTGAAGGATTAAATATCGATAGCGGGGGTAATGTCTCTTTTTTTGAATAGTCAAAGGTTTGTGGTGCAAAAACATTTATATCATAATGAATGAGTACTCCGATTTCCGAGTTGGCCCATGCCAACTGTGATTTTGTCGGTAATACTTTTGTTGACTGAGCAAATAGAGTTGTTCCTAATGCTATTAAAATGCAACTGATTAAAATGATTCTTTTCATGGTTTCTCTCCTTTATTTAAGTTTTATGGCTTTTCTTTTTTATTAACCACTTGAATAGTAACAGGACCGATCAACCCGGAAGGGAGTAATTTATCCGTCCCTTTGTATGGGTTACAGGTTGTCCATGTATAGCGTTTGTTTTCGGGAAGTAATTGATCTCCAATCAAACGATTAACCCACAAGTTGGCAACTTCAATCTCTATTGTATTATTTCCTGCTTTTAAAATTCCGGTCATTTCTATGCGATAGGGTGTCTTCCATACTACTCCCATATCTTTACCGTTTATTCTTACTCCTGCTATTACTTCAACCCTACCCAAATCTAAAAATGTCCTGCCCTTTATCTCTGATTTAGTAAAGGTTATATTGATTACATATTTTGCAGTTCCGCTATAATATTTAATGCCGCTGTCACTACTTGTTGACCAATCCATAAGTTTATCGAAAGTTGTACTTACAGGTCCTCCGAATCGTGGATTAAATCGAACAGTCCATGGTGTATCTAATGTTTTGGAAACAGCTAATTCCGGTGTTATATCCGGCAACTTCTTTGATAAATTAGCAGTATTATCAAATAATACAAAAACAGAACCGTATGGATCCAACTGAAGGTTGATTGTCGTTGTCGTACTATCACTAGTTATTACATTTGCCGCATATTCTTTACCGTTTATCGGATTCAATAGGGTTATTGATATCCCTTTGGCCCTGAATGTACATAATCCGGTTACCCCGGCTTCTAATGTGTTTGATACAAAATAAACGTCTCCGTCTTTCAATTTGCGATGAGTATATCGGAATGCCTTATCACATTGAAAATCTTCTTTCACTCCCATTCCATGCAATACTTTTTCAATGGAGTTGTAGTGTATATAAGGAGGTATAGAAAGTGTCTTTCCAAATGCATGGATAGCAGCAGGTATAAGATTCAAGGTGTCTTTATCGGTACAAGGATATAACACTCCTTTTCCGATCTTTTTAGGAACGTTATCGTTTCCCCACATTTTCTTAACCAAAGCAGCAACTTCTTCATCACATTTCGGATAATTTACCAGACTCGGTGATTTCTTTGGTGCAAATCCCATTACTGTAGCTCCCTTTTCTACGAGGTTATTTATTTTATTCAATAATTCGGGAGTCATATACTCGGTATTTGGAAGTACTAAAACACGATATGCCATATCGCCCGGAAAAACAATCTTTCCGTTTTTAATATCGGCATTAGCAATCAGATTTTGTGGATCGCAACCATCAAAATTAAATCCTTTGCGATCGGGCATTACCGAAGTACCATTTTGGGCAGATGCGGGAGGTAAAAATGAAACAGGAGCACCTTCCGGATTTAAAAACAGGATATCAGCTACAGGTTCCCCTTGTCGTAACAGATACTGGCATCGTGTCAGGTATTCATGCCAGCCTTTGGATAACGTCCACCATGTCTGGGTGGTATTATAAAAACTACCAATTCCTCCCAAGGTCATTCCGGGGAAACGATCCGGATAGGGTTGAAATACGGCAACATGAAAAGCCATACGATTAACTCCGCAGGCAAAAGCCCAATCCACCTGGCTCTTCATATTACTTGGGTTGTCTGTCCATACTTCAGGTCTATGACCACCTGTCATAGACTCTGCTGCAACAATATTTTTATTGTTGGTGTGTGCAACAGATACTGCCTCAACACAACTGAATGCTGTTATAAAGGGATTAACCCAATATTCACACATTGGGACATCCGCAACTGCTCCCAATGCTAAATCAGAAGCTGGATTCATGTCATAAGGTTCTATAGAGAGCCCCATACCGTATTGATGGGCTAATTTCTTTAAATAACCGGCATAATTTTCAAGCATGAGTTCTTGGGCTGTTAGTCTCATGTCCCATAAAAAGCGTTCGGTTATAAGTCTATTTCCTACTATTTGTCCTGAATAGGCCGGAAGATAGGGTGTCATATCATAACCTCTTCGTTTCTTAAATTCATCGGGAAAGTCATAAGACCAGTTTTGAGCACCCATTTCCCAGCTGTCCAAATGCAACATATCCCAACCTTTTGTACGTCTCTTATTGGTAATGCTTCTGCCTAAATCATCTATCAGTTTCTTATGAAAATTCTCAAAATGATGATTTAAGATATTACTATCTAATTTACTACATTCAAATCCATAACCGGATACGGGAGCCGGACGCGTATTGGCACCTGTTGTTGTTATTCCAAACCGATAAATTGTCCACTCTCCTTGCGGTGCTTTCCATACTAATCTGCCATCGGGTTGCATGTATGAGGTGATATCAATCATTCTATCAGAAGCTAATCCCGTCTCTCCGCTTATTTTATCTACTGGAGAGGGTATGGTAATCGCCGATAAGGCATTATCATCGGAGGAGTAAGGACGACGAATATATAACGTCCGTTCTTTAAGATGGTCTATCGGCTTATTCTTTTCAACTTTAGGATACGCTAATACACAAACATCTCTATAAAATTTATCTCTTGCTATTTTCATATTTTCATCAAGGCTTTCTATTCCAAAAAAAGGTGGTTCCGCCTGAGCTTGTGGTAGCTTTACATCCACATCTCCGCTTACATCCATTGAAGACAAGACTAAATGTAACATGGATTCTTCTACTTTAACCCATGGACCGCCGCTTCCTGCCCATCCTGGTCCAGAACCTAATGTGAATTCCATCCCCAACCTTTCAGCTTCTTTTACAGCATGTTTAAAACAATCACGCCATTGTGTACTCATAAATTGAATTTTCCCCTTTTCAACACCATAATCTACTTCCATGAATATCACACCTCCTATCCCGGCTTTTTTCATCGCTTCCAAATCGGCAGTTATACCTTCTTTATTAAGATGCCCATCCATGACATACCAGTAAACCCATGGCTTATTCTCCGAGGTCGGAGCTGTAAATGTTTTCTTTATCTGCCCTATCCTAGTCTGTCCACTAACATTAATACTACTCATTATGAGTAGTATTATAATGCTTGCTATTATTCTATTCATTTTTGATTTGTTTTATCTTTTTTGCAGAAAACTTATATATACCTGATCCTACCTCATAGACAATATAATTATTTCCCTTAGCTAGAAATTTAATATCATTACTGTTACTTATAGATTTGCCGCTTTCTGTAACAGAAGATACATCTCTGGTTGGAATGTATATTTGGCCTTTTGTATTAACAGGAATTGTAACATTCATGATAATGTCTCCGTCTTTTATTTCCCAGTTACTTTCAATTTCGCCATAGATGGAATTATGTCTGGCTTTTGCCCAAATCAGATCTCCAACAATGGAAGGTTTGATAATTACTCTTTTGAATCCTGGAGCCGATTCATCCGCATTGATACCTGCAAGACCTTGGTGAAACCACGATCCAGGACTTGTAAAGCATGAATGTATCATCGACCAATATCCATTCCATGCCTCCCACATGGTTGTCGCTCCTTTTTCAATCATATAGCCCCAGCCGGGATATGTCTTCTGATTCATAATCGTATATATCAAATCATCACGCCCAATATCATGCAGGTAGTTAATCAGGAAGTAGGTTCCCAACATTCCTGTGTTGAGATGTCCTTTTGCCTTTATCAAAATATTATCTTCCAGCTTTTTTGTAATCGTACTACGCAGATTTTCAGGAACTACTCCTGTCATTAGCGGCATCACATAATAGGGTTGTTCATCGATCACGTACATCTGCCGATTTTCATCATAAAAGGTTTTATGTACAGATGATCTGATTTTTGGAAGTTTTAACAATATCTCCTTTTCTTCTTCTGTTTTACCCAGAATAGCAGCCATCTTAGCAAGGTGTTCCATCAAATAAATCCGGTAACAGTTATTGAAGAATTCATTTGCCAAAGCTGAAGGATTGTTTCCGGCATCCATTCCTCTGTCAGGAGCAAGCCAATCTCCTATAAACGACCATCCATCCGTGTCGTTGCCTTCCCGATGTAGAATTCCGTCTTTGGTTTTAGCTTCAATCGATTGAACATATCTTTTGCAAGCATCATAGTTGTTTTCCAACATCTTCTTATCGCCATAATATAGATATTGCCGCCATGTCAATGCCTGCATAGCTCCTCCCCATCCGATTCCGCCGCCACCTGACCGGGTAGGAGCTGTGTGTGGTAAATCACCCGTCTTTTCATCTTGTACATCCACCCAATCCTGGGCCCATTTCGGATAAAAGGCCTGCATGCCAAAGTTCATAATACAGGTTTCAATTGAAACCTGTCCATCCCCGTATCCCAATCGTTCCCTATGTGGACAATCAACCATATATCCGCCTAAGTTAAGGCAACGAATGGTCCATAAATTTAGATCTCTGATGCGATTGAACAGATCATTGGAACAGGAGAAGCTACCCACTTTTTTCAAATCACTTTCTACTAGATAGGCTTCTACATCCTTGGTCGTCGGTGCTGACAGAAGATTCTCCACTATGACATAACGATATCCGTGATAGTTGAACTTCGTCTCAAATTTCTCATTCGGCATACCGGAGGCAACGTAGATGTCGTATTGTGAAAATGTCTGATAAGATTCCTGTTTGCCATCCTGTACTTTTATAGTTACATCATATTGTCCTTTAAGATTTTCGGACGACTTCGTATCCGCATAATAAAATTTGACTAATTGATCTTTTTTCAAACGAGGAAGATTAATGCCAAAGCTACCTGATAAGTTCGTTCCAAAATCTATTTCATAACGACCTTCGCCTAAGTCGGTGATTTTTTTTGGTTCTATACATACACTCTTTATGCTTGGAGGACACAATTGAGACTCGGTTCGAGGAGAAGGGCTCGGAGCTTTACGTACGTGTTCCCATTTACTGTCGTTATACGATGCCATGTTCCATTCTTTATTCTCCATACGGGCATCGTACTGTTCGCCATGGTAAGCTCCCCATGCATATAATCCTATGGTGGTATACGGACTTGCTGCCGCTTTCCAGGTTTCATCGCTCAACACTTTCAATGTTTTCTTCTTTCCTGTCATCTCTACCTGTATTCTTGCCCTTGCCCCCGGCCCTCTGGTTGAATCTCTGTATGCAGCATCTGGGTCATACCAGCCTCGACCCAGCCAAAGGGCTATGCAATTCTTCCCTTTTTGCAAATAGGGTCTTATATCGTATGTGAGATAAAATGACCGTTTTGCATAATCCGATACAGCCGGCTTCAGTATATCATTTCCGACTTTTTTACCATTTACATATAGTTCAAAATAGCCCACAACATTAACATATGCCGTTGCTTCTTTTAAATTATCCGTCAAATCAAATGTCTTGCGTAGCCAGGGTGAAACACTGCCGTGTGGGTCTGCCTGGGTTCCCTGAGCTGGTGCCGGTTGCCATGTTACCCAGCTTGCCTGCCAGTCATTGGGGGAGAAAAGCCCCGTTGTCCAAGTTGCAGTATTACTCCAGTCCGATGGTTCTCCATTTTGATCCCACACTTTTACTTTCCAGTAATATTTGGTATGTGATTTCAGCACTGTCCCATTGTATGCTATCTGGTTTGATGCATCTGAAGCTACCTTTCCACTGTTCCATACATCTCCTTTTCCTTTTGCTGATGACGAAACTATTATCTGATAAGCTGTTTGTGTCAAATTGCGTTGGTTTTGCACATTGGCTATACTTTTCCATGCCAGATGCGGCTTTGTTACATCAATGCCCAGTGGATTCTCCAGATACTCACATGTCAGTTTCGCCGGCCTAATACTTCCTTGCGCCTGTATATTTGTTTGCATAAGCATAAATAAAACACTTACAGTCACAAACAATGTTTTTATTGTTAATCGATTCATAGTTATAGTTTATATTATGTATTCTGGACTGAAATCCTACCGGACCTGAAATAATCAAATCACAATACGTAGAATTAATATAGTCTTTTCCTCGTTTTTTTTTGACAATATCCGTTTCTGTTTTTAATATGACTTTACGTGTGCCCCATTTGTAGAATTAAATATTGATAATGGGGCTAATGTCTCTTTTTTTTGAATAGTCAAAGGTCTGTGGTGCAAAGACATTGATATCGTAATGAATCAATACCACTATTTCTGAATTGACCCGCTCCAACTGAGATTTTGTGGGTAATACTTTTGTCGATTGAGCAAATAAATTTGCTCCTAGTACTGTTAAAATACAACTGATTAAAATGAGTCTCTTCATGATATCTAATAATGTTTAATTATAAGATTTCATAATGGTATCAATAAATAACGCAGAGAGAGATGCATTACTTCCACGAACATGATTAATTCGAATCCTGACGCTGCGGTCAACATTTATCAGAATATATTTTCCATTCTGGTAATCCCTGACCTGTTTTACAGGCATCAGCAAGGCTTTATTATTCAAGTCGAAAACTTCAATGGCAGATCGCCTGCCTTCTTTTTCCCAATCTACCATATAAAGGGCAACCTGATAGGGCTGATCCTGCTTGCAATGGATATCTACCGACATTGTCTGAAGGCAAGCTGACGGATCTTTAGTTACTATTGCCCCTATTTTACGCTGCTTCTCCTTGTCCAGATATGATATCAATGCTCGAGGATCATCAGTTATACTGGATAAGTGAGTATCTCCATTTAATCTAAAGTCAATCCCCCCGATAAAATCGGGCAACTTTTTACAATGACCATTAAGACTGTCATAGTTTAAAAGATAATACCCCTGATTTCCATATTTACCTTTCCAATTACCTTGGGTAACAGCATCCTCTGTCGCAGGTCCATAGAGGTAAGTGAAAGCCTCTTCAGGTGCCGTAATGATCTTCCCAGTCGACTGAAAATTTATACAATAATGTCCGGCAGGCAATTCTCCGATATAAACAAATTGGTTATCCTCTCCTTTTGAAGAGCTATTTTTACCGTTCACCAGAATGTTTGTAATCATTTTTCCAGCTTTCGGAATTCCTACCTTGGCGACAGTTTTATCAGGTACAGTGAGCTCCATTTTTCCACTTTTCGCATTGTAGGATAATTCTATGGCGCCTTGCAAAGTCGGTACTGAACCTTTTACCCATTTAATTTTTGACGTAAGGTGAGGCTTCACATTGAAGGTTGTAAAACCCGGAGTTGTCGGCTTGATACCTAAAACCTCTTCAGAAAGCCATTTGGTGACTCCGGCGCTCCAGGGATGTGCCAGACTTGTATATCCACATTGATTGTTTATCGGTGCACCATTATGATCAATAGCTTCATTCCATGATGGACGGTACACCTCAAAAAAAGAGGTACCACCATAACGTAACTGGCCTCCCCAACAATCATCGATTGTTGTCATCGCTTCTTCATATTTTCCCATTCGGGCCATTGCCTGAACAATAAAAAATTGATTGAAAGGAGAATAGGACAATCGCTGCTGCCTGTCACTGAAAGAGTTTTTCCATAGTTTCTCGTTTTCTGTAGATTCGGTAACTCCCGCATTCAAAATATTGGAGGCAGCATGGACACCTAGGATATCCGGCCAGTTTTCTGTTTGACGTAGTTGAAGCAATTTCTCATCGACAAATTTTCCATATTTTTTCGCCAGATCTTTTCTCCCAAACCAGTTCATCAGTTGGCTAAACTCTTTCCATGCCTGAATTGAAAGGGTACGATAAACATATTGAGACTCCAAACAGTTCGGATTTTCAAATCCAGCTCCCAATCTTTCATCCCAACCATTAAATTGTAATCCGGTTGAGCGGTCAAAATGAGTATATGCTTCATCCAACTTTTGACAGGCATTCTCCAACAATTCATGCAAAGTGGCTTTATCACCAGTATAGTTGCAATAATCAACCAGGCTCAACACCCAGTAAACAGGGTAACTGGCTATGCCGTTCGATTGAGTCGAGGTATTGAAAAGATTCTTCTTGACAAAGTCATAATTACCAAAAGCCACCATAGATGCCGCTTGTGCCGGATAGGCATCACCTGTCCATGAATTACGATCACTCCGTTCCATCAGAATCGCTCCAAAATAATCTTTCTGGAGGTTAAGCTTCACAGTATATGCACCGGTATACCATACGCGGGTCAGTATGGTATTACTGCTCGAAAAGCTTCCTTGATAATTAGTCGGTTTCACCTGGCAAACCAAACGAACATCTTTGATTGTGCAAGGCCGATTAAGGCTTTTGATATGAATCCAACCGAAACGAACACCCTCATAAAGTTCATTATTCAGCTCAAGTCTGTAGGTTGAACCATATCGAATCGGCATCAACGTCTTTTTAGGGTTCTGAGCACCTGCATTTAAAACAGCGGGTTCATTGTATTCACTGATACTCATCTCGACTTTCCCATCAAAATCATCTGAATCAAATTCCAGCCAGCCGGCATTCTCTCTCCCAAAATCAAACATTAGGTTGCAGGCACCATTTACTTTGATAGGCAATATCTTGTCTTTCCTATATTTTATATTTGACGGATGATCCGAGGATATTAATTCGGGATGTAAAATATAAATCTGAAGGTTATCATCTGCCGAAGTCTTGTCCCATTTATATCCGACCAAAGGATCTGAAGATCCGGCTACATCACTACCTGTAAACTTTCCGGATATATAAGTATAAGGTTCAGACATCTTAGAACGTAAAGACAAATCCAGACGTTGTCCATACGACAAACTAATCCCTAAAAGCAAGAATAATATAACGAAGTAATATCTTTTCATAATATATATTGTTTATTTTAAGCTAAATTATGTTATTTATGTAGGAGTGATGATTGAAAGCGATAAGTACCAGAACCTACAGCATAAACAGCAGCCCCATTTTCCAATCTAAGATATTTAACACCCTTTATGTTCATAATAGGTTTTCCACTTTCTGTGACTTCATTCGCGCTTACTGTAGGAACATAAACCGTTGCACTTGTATTTGGTGGAATAGAAATATCCATAGTCAATTGATTTCTATTACGTTTCCAATTGCTTACGATCACACCTTGGATTGAATTGTAGCTACAGTTTACCCATTCCAGATCACCAACAATCTCCGGTTTTATTATTATTCGTTTAAAACCAGGGCCTTTTTCATCCGGGCAAATACCTGCCAATGACTGATAAAACCATCCTCCTGGATTGAGATAACAGGCATGTATCTGTGACCAATCTAAATTCCATTGCTCCCCAAAGGTTGTTGCTCCCCGTGATAACTGATATCCCCATCCCGGATATCCCTTTTGATTCACTATATTATAGGCGAGATCATTTCTGTTTATTTTCATTAAGGCTTCAAATAAGAAATAGGAACCAAGCATACCGGTATCAAGGTGACCTTGATTTTTCACCTTAATGGTTTCTTCCAGCTTTTTCATAACCGTGCCCCTTAAGTATTCAGGAACAATGCCTAACAATAAGGGCATTGCAAAATCCAGACTTTCTTCTCCGTAGTAAAATTTTGTATTATTTTTACAATAATTACTATTGATAAGAGTCTTGAGTTTATCCATTCTGACTTGAAAATTGCGGGCGTCATCCGCTTTTTTCAATGCATCTGCAGACTTTGTAAGCAAATCAAATAAATAAACGCGATAGCAGTTAAGAAAGAGTTCTGTTCCCGGAGGATTTGTCATGCCATGAGCTGGTGTAACCCAATCACAACCGGGATAATCGCCACCACCTTCACGATTAATGCCATCAGGATAAAGGCTTTCAACATACTTGGTAGTATAATTTACCATAGATTTATAAGCGCGTTCAAGCAATCTATGATCTCCATAATATAAGTATACTTTCCATGGTAACACATCAATCATTCCACCCCAAGGTATCCAATATGTTTGATCATTATTTACAGGTGCGAATTGGGCAGACTTGCCGGTTAAGGAGTCCTGCACATCCAGCCAGTCAATAGCCCATTTCGAATAAAAAGACGATGCATCAAGACTCATCATCTGAGCATCTATAGATGTTTGACCATCACCACCATAGCCCATCCGTTCGCGGTGCGGACAATCAACCATATAACCACCAAGATTAAGACACCGTATTGTCCATAAATTAGTTTCATATATTTTATTGATCAGATCGTTTGAACATTTAAAACTTCCTGCTTTTTCAAGATTGGATTCTATCATCAACGCTTCGGCATCAACTAAAGATGGCTTAGAAGATAGCCCTTTAATAATGGCATATCTGAAACCTGCATAATTAAATTTCCCACAATACTCTTCGTCCTTTTTCCCTGCTGAAATATATTTAACTTCCTGACCAAATGTCTGATATGCGACAGGTCCATTTGACGTTTCAATTCTATGTTCGTTGTGAGGTTTAATTAGACCAGCAGGCGTTGTTTCACCATTCGGGTTCTGAAATTTCTTATCTGCAAAAAATATTTTTACGGTATCTCCCTCATTCATCTTTGGCAAACGCAGCCTAAGCCAGCCGGTTAGATTTGTTCCGAAATCTAGCTCATAGGTGTTGGCTTTTAACGCCGTACAGTTAAATGCCGGAATGATTTTTGTAACACGAGTGGGAGAGCAAGACTGGGCTGATGCAGTGCCAATAGAGCCAGCATATACCTCTACCGGATTCCATTTGGCTGATAACCCTGGTTTGCTCCAATCTGAAACATATTTTCGTTCATCAATAATCTCACGTCCATTTCCACCCCAGTCCCATCCGAATTCTGTATGCGTGCTAGGCATACAGGTCCAGGTAGAATCCGTTCCTATAACCTTTCTCTGGCCTTTTACTTTCATTTCCAGCTGTACACGTGCCAATGGTACAGGTCCGGGCTCTCCGCGTAAGTCAAGGCCCAGTCCAAGCCATATTCCGACACAGTTATTTCCTTTGTGCAACAGTTTACTGATATCATAAGTGTTATAAAGTGTCCTTTTTTTCAAAACAGAAACTGCTGGTGACAATACATCATCACTAACTTTATTTCCATTTACATATAGTTCATAATACCCTTTTACATTTACAAAGACTGACGCCTGTTCTGGAGTAGAGGAAAGACTGAACTCCTTTCTTAGCCATGGTGATGTCTCCCCTTCTTTAGCCTTGATCCATTTAGCCTGCCAGTCGTTATTCTTAAGTAACCCCATCGACCATTTAGCCGGATAGCTCCATGCTGATGGCTTGCCATTATTTTGCCAAATACGAACTTTCCAGAAACAGTCCCTTCGTGATTCCAGAGGCTTGCCTGCGTATTCAACCTGAATGCTCTGTTCCGAAGAAATTTTACCACTGTTCCACAAATCACCCTGGTCTTTGGCAAGAAGCTCGGCAGTAGAGGCTACAAGAATATAATAGGCCGTTTGTTTAATTCCACGAGCTTCTTTTTCCTCCTCAATCTTCCAGCTCAAGCGTGGAGCAGTTGCATCAATCCCCAATGGATTCTCCTGATACTCACACGTTAGTTTTGTCGGTCTCATACTTCCTTGTGCCTGTATACTTTTGCTCATATGTACAAACATAACACTAATTATTATTGTATTTAAGACTGTTTTTGATAAACTATTTATCCTTTTGCTTAATAATTTCGTTTTAGAAGTTTTTAGCAACTTGTATAGTAACCGGTCCGAGCAAACCTGAAGATAAAAGAGGTGAATTGGGGTTATAGGTTATTACATTTGTATGTGTTTTTCTTTTCTCAATTGGTATTGATGCATCACCAATGAGACGATTGGGCCATAGGTTAACAACGTCAATTTCAAGCTGGTTTTCTCCTTCTTTCAATACCCCTGAAATATCCACGCGCCACGGATAACACCATGCTACACCAAGGTCCTTACCATTCAGACGAACCTGTGCAGTTTCTTTAACCACACCAAGGTTAAGAAATATCTCTTTTTTATTTATTATGGATGAATTAGTTATGTTAAAAACCTTTCTATAGGTCACCATACCGCTATAATGACGTATAGCATCCTCGTTTCGCAACCGCCAGTCTTCCAAGTTATTGAAAATAAATTTCCCATTTACTTCTTCGCCGGACAAGTTGTCAACTGGATAAAGCCATTTTTTGTCGAATTCTACTTGCCAAGCACCAGATAGCTCATAAACCGGTTTCAGATAAGTGAAGTTTTGTCTCTTCTTGGATAATCCTTTTGAAGTTCTCTTTGGAAATATGATAAACATAGATTCATAAGGTTCAAATTCAAGAGAAATTGAAGTCCTTTCATTCTCTACTTTATAAACAGGCAGATTTCTTCTTTCTCCGCTCACCGGATCCCATAATTCCGGTTTCCGCCCCCGAATCCGGAACTTTCCTTTTACTGATTCGAACCTGTTGTTCCGGTTAGCAAGAAAATATATTTCAGCTTCGGGTGTCGTCCGGTGGATAAAATCAATGAAGGTTACAGAATCTGAAGCGGTAACTTCGAAATCAGGATGAATCCCGTCGGCCTGCAAAACATTACGTAATGTCCTCCCGTTAATTATTCTTCCTTTCCCGATTTTTTTGTCAGTCACCGGATTAATTTCTTCTTTTCCCCAGAGATATGCTGCAGCTTTTCTTACCTCTTCGTCGCATTGTGGGTAATTTTTCAATCCAGGATCCCTTTCGGGTTTGGGTCCGACAACGGTTGCTCCTGCCTCGACAAGTTCTCTGATTTTTGTGATCACTTCCACTGGCATGGATTTAGTGTCGGGCAGTACCAGCATGCGATAACTCATCCCATTTGGTAAGGTAATTAGTCCATTTCTGACATTTAATCTTGTCAAGAGAATTTCTGCATTACATACATCGTAGTCATATCCTTTTCCAAGAGAAGGATCAACATGTTTAACATCAACCATGTTGGGCGCCCAATCTCCATTATAATACAGCACGTCAGCAACAAATAATCCACTTTGTAATAATGCCTGACAACGGTTAATATAAGCCAGCCATGGTTCAGCAGCTTGTTTCCACCATGTCACATTAGGATTAAAATGTGTCCCCGCACCATATTCATAGCCGGGTAAGCCATCTTTAGGGCGGGTTGATGTCATAGTGTGAAATACAAATCTGTTTATTCCCTCACAAAATGCACGGTCAGCTATCGGTTTAAGCATTCCTGGGTATTGTTTCCAATGTTCCCCTCCGGTAAAAGCTTCAGCAGAAGCCGTTTTACGTCCATAAACATGAGATGCGGTAGCAGTCTGCTTACCAACCCAATTTTGATCATTTCTGGTAAGCCCATCCACCCAAAACTCACCCATCGGCATATCACACCGTCCAAGATTTTTCAGGCCGTCTATACATACTGTTCCTGACCAACTGGGGCCTGCAGCTTCGCTCTGAAGTTTTATGCCGTATTGGTGTGATAACTCTGCTATCCTTCCATAACTAGCATTTGCAAAACAATCAGCAACAGTTTTGCGATAGTCATATAAAAAACGATCGGAAATCTCTGCGCTACCCACTATTCGTCCTGCAAAAACCGGAAGAAAAGGGATCGGATCATAGCCCCTATATTCTTTAAATTTTTTTAATAGCCCATCTGTCCAGTTCGGATAACCATCTTCAAAACTATCTGTATGAAAATATTTCATGGTTTTTCCCACAAGCGTACCGGCTGCCTTAATGAGAGAGTCTCCTAAAATGTTGAAATGTAAATTTATTGCTGCCGGATTTAACCAGTCTGCCTCAAGTACATATCCGACTTCAGGAAGCACACATCTTACATCGGCTCCAGTGGCGACATGCCCTGTGGTAATAATTGTCCATCTCCCTGCCGGAACGTCCCAGTTCAAAGTTCCGTCAGGCTTAACCTTCGATGTCAAATCGACGACCTTAGTTATTGGAATCGGTCTGTCACTAGGGGCTATCTTCCATGGTTGGAGTGGAACTTCCATTACCGTCTTTGCCGGTGTGAAAATACTTCCATCCAACCGGTTACTTTTAGCATCCAGAATTTTCATCCTTTCTTCACCCAATGAAGCACTGTTCACTTCATCTTCCAGAAAAGCAACAACTGAATTCATTCGGTAATCCATCTTTTCTTTTGGCCAAGTCATATAATGCGTAACATTTCCTTGATAAGGGGCTTTATATCCAGCACGAGGATCAGGTACAGGTAATTTCTCTGAAAACCGTTGTGGCCCATTCAGATTCAATTCCGATTGAACAAACCATCGGGAGTTATATTCAGGGGTAATCCAAGCACCGCCCAGATCCCATCCCCCTCCACAAAAATTAACGCCGACTTCTAATCCCAGCCTGTCAGCTTCTTTCAACGCATACCTAAATAGATTCATCCATTCAGGGGAAAGAAAAACCGGCCCCCGGGGCATATCTGCCACTCCATAGTCGTTACCAGTGCAGACCAAAGTTACACTTCCCATACCTTTTGCTTTGAACTCTTCTAAATCACGTGTTATCCCTTCATGATCCACCAAACTATTAAACCACCACCAAAAGCATGATGGCTTAGCTGACATGGAAGGATGATCGAATATTCTGACCAGTTCATCTTCTTTTTGAGCTTGGGCCTTAATTACTGAAATACCGAAGAATGATATTAATAAAGATATTACAATTATTCTTTTCATAATTTATGACAATTCTTATTTGTGAATTATTTTTTTATTTAAGCGACTTAAAATAGTAGGTCCCCGATAACACAGAAAAAACGGCTGTTTCTTTCTCCATCCGAAGGAATCTTACTCCCTTCGCCTTGGATGTAGCTCTGCCTGATTCGGTGATGCTCTCTGCATCCTTCGCCGGAATGAAAACAATAGCAGTGGTATTGGCAGGAATAGTAATTTCCATGTTCAGTTTATCGCCTTCCCGTTTCCAGCTGCTCTTTATCATGCCATGAACCGATTCATAGCTTCCTTTCACCCAAGTAAGATTTCCGACAATGGCCGGCTTGATGATAATCTTCTTATAACCTAATCCTTCAGGATCACATTGTATTCCTGCCAGATCACGATAAAACCACTCTTCAATGTGTCCAAGCATGAAGTGATTCATCGAGTTACCGAACTTGACATCCCAGCTTTCGGCAAGGCTGGTCATGCCTTTGGCAAGTTGATAGCCATAACTTGGATTGTCGTTTTGGTTGGTCATATCAAAGACAACATCCGAACGTCCTCCTTCTGCCAGTGACTTGATCAGAAATCGGTGACTGACTTCACCGACGGTCAAATGGTTTCTATGGGCGCGAATGTCCTTGATAATATTATCGAGGACGGCTTCCCTGTTGCCCTGTTCAATGATTCCAAGGCCGAGCGGCATAGCGTTGCTCGCCTGGGTTGCCGTGGCATATTGATTGGTTTCGGGATGAAAGAACGCTTGATTATATGATTTGCGAACATTTATAGCTAGTTCCGCATACTGTTTGGTATCTTGTGTCTTTCCAAGTAGACGGGCTGTCTGTTCGAGAATTGATACATCATAACAATATATGGCCGACTCAACTGCGGGTAGTGGAGTTTGTTCCGAGAATCCAGCTCCGTTTCCACTCAGATCACACCAATCACCCAGTCCATGCGAAACGATTCCGTTCGTACTTTTGCCTGTCAGATAATCGACATACCGTTTCATTGTGTTGTATTGTTTTTCTAAAATACGCTTGTCTCCGTACCATTGGTACATGAACCATGGCACAATCACACTAGAGCTACCCCATGCAGGGGCATCCCGGAACCCATCGGAATGAATTACATAGGTAGGAGAAACATCTGGAATCAGGCCTTCAGCCGTTTGCGAATCCCTCATGTCATTGCATATCTTTTCAAATAATAACGTAATATCATAATTATACATGATCGATGGTCCCATCAGATGGTCTTCTTCCAGCCACCCTAAACGTTCACGGTGGGGACAATCGGTCAATATGCTCCACATATTACTTTTATCGCCCAGTTAATCAAGGTATGAATCTGGTTGAATAGATCGTTTGAACAGGAAAAGCTCCCTATCGTCTCTGCTGAACTACGGGCATGTTCTGATTCTATCGAAAGAATCTGAGGCTTACTTCGCCCTGACTCAATGTCTACACTTTCTATCCGGATATAACGAAAGCCATAAGAACTAAACAGGGGAGTCCAAGTTTCTTCTCCGTCTCCCTTCAATGTGTAAGTAAAGTAACATGGACCAAAATGTTCTCTTTGTTTTAATGTGCCATCATCATGAAGAACTTCTTCCGGTGTAAGTTTTATCTGGTCACCAGCTTTACCTTTTACTGTGATTTTCGGTCGTCCAGAGCAGTTTTGTCCGAAATCATAGATATAGGCTCCGGGGGAAGGTTCTGTGATCTTGACCGGTTTGAAGGTCTCCATAATTTTGACTGGTGGTGCGCACTGAGAAACTAGTTTGCCTCCGGGCCCGTCAACAATTACTGAGGATTGCCAGGACGAGTCATTAAACCCTTGCTTGGTCCATTCGGGTTGCTCTATCCTGGCGTCATAATCCTCTCCACCAAAAACATCTGAATATACGATCGGACTCTTTGTTACTTTCCATTTCTCATCGCTAATAATACTGGCTGAACTGCCATCAGTATATAATAAATGTAATTGCATAATCACCTTAGGAGGACCGAACGAACGTATTGCGTCCGAGTGACGTCCGCCTTCATAATTGTAAAATGCATTGCCCAGCATTATACCGAATGCATTGGCTCCTTTTTTAACCTTTTCAGTGACATCATAGGTGGTATAAAGGCAAGTCTTCCTGTAATTGGTCCATCCCGGATCGTATACATTATTGCCTACCTTCTCACCATTGAGGTATAGCTCATATTGGCCAAGACCACATATATATACGGTAGCACTCTTTATCTCTTTCTCAATAGAAAACGTCCGGCGAAAGATCGGCAAAACATATCTCTTTCCTTTATCCGGAATACGCTCATTTTCCGATAGTCCTATCCACTTTCCTTGCCAGTCGGAAGTGCTCAGAAGTCCCATTGACCAGAACGCAGGCTTACTCCATGATGATATGGTACCGTTCTTATCCCAAACTCGTGCTTTCCAATAATATCGCCTTTGAGAAGACAACGGCTTTCCCTTATAGCTGACAAGAATCGTTTGGTCAGAATTCACTTTTCCACTGTCCCATAGATCTCCCTGATCTTTTAATAGAAGTTCAGGGGTGGATGCTACAAGGATTTGATATCCCGTCTGGCGCTCTCCACGTTTGTCGGATTCAAGGATCCAACTCAAACGCGGTTCCTTCGTATCTATTCCTAGTGGATTCGGTCGATATTCACATCGAAGATTTATCGGCTTGACTGGCGATGCTACCGATGAATAGGATAGCAGGGACATCGTAGTTATGAACACTGCCACAAGACAACTTATGGTGTTAGTATGACATTTGATGAATATTTTATTTTCATGCTTCATCTCTAATTTGTTTTGCCTGTTTATTCTTTAATTTCCGGAAAACATGTGAATATTTCATTTTGAACTTCAAAGTAGGGGAGATATTCCAAATCATTATCTGTGTTGATAGTAAAATGCAATGGTTTTCCTGAAACAGGTTGAAGACTGCTTTTGATCTCTTCGATACTTTTTTGCAATCTGATCTTTTCATCCGGTTTACTGACATTTATCATTACCATGAGTATAGGACCATATTCCATTGCGTAGCTGTTTTCATTCCCTGTTGGTGTCTATACGATCTACACCCTGGCAACATTAATAATACGATTATTATCGTTGCTCTACTTAATACATTATCGGTAAATTCTTTTATGGCTTTTATTCTTGTTAATAGGTTTATTTTCATAGTTATAAGGATCTTTATTCTTGTTCGGAAAATGACAGATCGGATTAAGAATGATAAGGCTCACTTGAATTATATATAGCTATATAAGGTGATTTTTAAGAAAAAAATAATTTCTTCTATTGATGTGAATTAGGTGATAAAACAAAAGCTTGCATCAAAAATCATCAAAACAGATTTGATCGATAATCAATACAAGCTTCTGTTTTTGTTCTCAAAGGCTTTTAAAAATTTAAAAGTCTTTTCTATTTTATCATCGGATCAAAAGTGCCATTATCCCAACCTTTGTTTTGTAGTAGATAAGAATTCTTTTTGATCTCATCACGACTTATGGATCCGAAATAGTAATTATCCTTTATATTAAATTTCAATGCCGGATAAGCAGGTTCTTTGGAAAAACTTGTGAATTTATATATAAAGTCATCCACATTAAGCCCTGCGGGAGGTTCGCTTAGATAAGACTGAAGTTTGCTGATTAAGGCAGGAACATTATCTTCGGTGGTACCTAAAGCAGCCTGTAAGGCAGGCTTATCTAAAACAGGTCCATATGCAAGAGGTGTTCCCATTTCGTTAAGAACATTAAACATCCTCCAGCGACGTAAATCCCAGAAACGTTTATCTTCCAACATCAGTTCCACCTGCCGTTCTTTCACAATCGCTTTGAAAGTAACATCCCGGTCAACACCTACTCCCGTGGCTAAGCCATAACGATTATTATCTCCTGGAAGGACACGTGATCTTTGTCTGATTTGCTTGATAAGGGGCAATGCTTCGTCTCTATGAGCCGGCAGTTCGTTGGCACATTCTGCCAAATCCAGCAATACTTCTGCATAACGAATGATCGGCCAGTCAAAAGCTTGATTGGCACCTCTGGTTCTCTTTACCAACGTGGTATCAATTCCCTTTCTGGCCACAATTCCATATGCGTTCCAGTAATGCCACCCTATTTCTCCAGCTAGTTCGGCATACATAAAATGGCGTCTGTTTTTTATTACCGCTTCACCATCCATGCTTTGTCCGAATATAGCGCCGTTCCATACAACCGTAGCATAAAAACGGGGATCCCTGTTCCTCCAGAAATATTTTTCATCGTAACCCGAACCCGGGTCTTCAATGTTCTTACCGTTTGCCATTGGGAAACTTTGAACGATATTCCATGTCAATTCCCGGTATCCGGTACCACTTCCATCGAAAGTGCCGCTATTTTTTATATCTTTAGCATAAGGAATATATACGACCATTTCTTTCATGGCTTTATCTTTTTCATAATACATATCCTCAAGTGAGTTTCCCGGCTGTTTGTCATTTTCATAGAGTCCGTAACCATTTGCATCCAACTCGGCTTTAGCTGCCTTGGCGGCGTCATATGCGTCCTGCCAGAATGTAGCATCGGGTGTACTGCAGAATAAAGGACTTGCTTTTAATAACAGAACCTCTGATTTTATAGCCATGGCACCCTCTTTGGTAATTCTGCCCGCTTCGTATCCGGTAGCTCCTCTGTTAGGTAAATCAGCGATAGCCGTGTTTAATTCATCCACAATAAAATTAAAGCATTCCAACGTAGTATTTCGTTTTACCTGTAGGGTGGTAATATCGGCTGTAGGGTCTTGTACTTCGGTGACAATAGGAACACCTCCCAATACTCTAACCATTTTATAGTATTGATAGGCTCTGAAGAAATGCGCCTGACCTGCTAAGTATTTTATTTGGGTTGTTGTGAGCGGTGCTGTAATTTTATCAATATTAGCAATAAAGTTATTGATATTACGCACGGTTCCATAGTCCCATACTTCTCCTGGATAATCATTGTTGTCCATGGTGCCTACTAAAAGAGAGGTTCTGTCCAAACTCCATGTAGACTCATCACTCCAGTGAGAATTTCCACTACAGGTCGGCAAAATACTATAAAAGCCGTTTACATAGCTTGTTACTAATGTGGCATTGCTCCATAATTTATCAGAGGTAAGAGCGCCAGTACGTTCTACATCGAATACCTTATCACATGATGTAGCGCCGAATAGGATGGCTATAAAAAGACACCACACCTTTATTTTTACTAATATTTTTTTCATGATGTTTATCATTTTTATAATTAAAAATTAGCGCTAACCCCGAACGTGAAAGTTTTTGTTATTGGGTAAGTTTGGATTGAAATATTTTCAGGGTCATAGTATTTTGCAGTACCGCTCTTTGTTAGGTAGAAAAGGTTGGTTCCACTGCAGTAAACTCTTAATCCTTTAAATGTGGGGATATGTTTAAATAGTTTTGACGGTAAGGTATAACCTATTACAAGAGAGCTTAAACGTAAATATGAACCATCTTTAATCCAAAAGTCCGATGTATAATCAATATTTGAACCTTTCCCTGCCCATTGCTCATTCACGGCCGAAGGCAGACTTGCATTCGTGTTTTCGGGAGTCCACATATCCAACCAATCTGTCGTAGGAGCTTCTGAAGTCTGTCCATCCCAACCGGGACCAGCGCCGTTGCCGGTATAAATCTTATACTTTGTCACACCAGAAAATTGAACGCTTAAATCGAAACCTTTCCAATCCATCGTAATGTTGAAACCATAATTTATTCTAGGAGTGGCGTTCCATGTTAACCAATCCATGTCATATCCGTCAATTTTTCCGTCTGCTTTATCTGTGCCGGGTGCACCTCGTACATCAGAATACATCAGCATACCCGGTTCGGGTTTTCTTCCGAATATGGTGAAGTTTGCACCATGTTCAGCCAGAATTTTATCAACATCGGCTTGTGTTCTGATGATCCCTTCACAATGAAGTCCCCAGATTCCTCCATTCATAGGCGTTCCTATTCTATCCTCATAAGGTCTTACATTTGCAGCCTGATCTACCTTTAAATATTTATTTGAAGAATAACCAAGGTTAAATTGAAGGCTATAATTCAAATCACCGATTTTATTTGCATGTCCGACCGTAACATCCAAACCTTGGGCGGAGCCTTCCCCATAATTTACGGCAGGTAGACTGGCCCCGACCGTACTCGGTACCGATGCACTCCGGCTACCCAATATATCGGTCGTCTTTTTATACCATGCATCCACAGTTAAACTTGCCAACCGGTTCGGCATGGCCAAATCAAGACCCAAATTGGTTACATAATTTTTTTCCCATGTCACATTCGGATTTATTGATCCTCCCATAGACACGCTGGGTTGTAATGTGCCTCCTAACAGTGCTCCACTACTTCCTTGATTATATGACTCTTGCCATTGCCAGGCGCTGGTATTACTACTTCCTGTGACACCATAAGATGCACGTAGTTTTACAACATCGAGATACTTTTTATAGGGTTCGAGAAAAGATTCTTTGGCTATATTCCATGCCCCAGAAAAAGAGGGAAAGTATCCCCATCTCTTATCGGGAGGGAAAATATAGGTGCCGTCAACTCGCATGGTGAATCCGAAAATATATTTCGAATCGTAATTATAGTCCAATCTTCCGATATAGGAGGCGTAACCGTTCAGATTCTGTGTACTTCCTCCCACTCCCCGGTTATCACCGCTGCCGGTAGTCCCGTCGAATTCCTGATAATCCCTGTTGGGAAAACCATTCGACCATAATGACGAATAATAACCTTTGCTTTTAGACTCTTCATAGGCTACAAAGGCGCTGAGATCATGCTTTCCAAATCGACGGGCATAGTTTAATGATAAATTGCCTTGATAGCTGGATTGTGTTTGATATTGCTCATATAATTGTTCATCATAGGTACCGAACGTACTTGTTTGAGCCTTTACCGCACCGTTGGTTCCTTTTGTGGAGTCGATCACATTTGTTAAGATATGATTATGGGCCCCTGTCGTTTTGAAATAATACATATTATAGGACTGTCCGAATCTTTTCAAGTGGTAATAGTAGTTATGATAACTGAAACTACCTTTGACGGATAAGCCTTCAATACCGGGTATTTTATAAGTCAACGAAATTCTGGGATCAATTCTTGTTGTCGTATTTTTCACATTACCACCCAAGCCCTCAAGTATTGCTGTAGGATTATAAGCTGTGTGCCATTGTGCGGTCGGTAAGCCATTTATCGTAGCAGGAATGGTTTTGTTTGCACGATATGCGTCGTAGAAGAATGACGACATGGACGGATCCGTTGATGATCTACAATACGGGAAAGTACTTTTATCCCAAGTGAGACCGACAGCAGCAGTTAATTCCAAATCTTTTGATATCCTGCTATCCACACTCATTAACGTAGTATACTTATCATATGAGTTTTTTGTAGCTCCTGTCTGGTCCAAATAGCCGAATGATATCCGGTAATCCGTATGGTTTCCCATGCTGCCGTTCATGGACAGATTATGGTTAGCCAATAACGGGTTATTCCATGCTGCATCATACTTTGAAAAAGAATGTGTTTTAAAATACTCTATCTCATCGGGTGAATAATATCTTGAATCACTGGATGAAATGCCCAATTGATCATACATTTTATTATATGTTAACACAGACTGATATGCATTCATCAGTTGAGGAATTACCGTAGGGGTTTGCATGCTGTAGTTGAAAGAGTATTGTAAACTAGGTGCCATTCCCTTTCCGGTTTTTGTAGTTACCAGGATAACACCGTTTGCAGCCTGAATACCGTAGATGGCGGCAGATCCGGCATCCTTCAATATGCTGATATTATCTATATCGGTTGGATTTAAAGCGGCAAAGTCAGCTGACGATCTTTGAACGCCGTCAATAACATATAAAGGAGTAGAGCCTCCGGTCCAGGAACCTGTTTCACGAATTTTAATACTTGCCCCAGCTCCCGGATAGCCTCCGTTTAAACTGACAAGAACACCTGCTGCGGTTCCTTGAAGTAAATTTGCGGCCGATGCTGTAGGCTTATCATTTAGAATACCCGGTTTAATGGTAGATATCGAACTTGCCAAATTCTCTCTCTTCTGTACACCGTATCCGACTACTACGACTTCATCCAGTCCAACTATGTTTTCTGTTAATGTTATATCTATTGTCGATCTACCTGTAACAACTACTTCCTGACTTCTCATTCCGATAAACGAAAATTGGAGGATTGCATTTTCAGGAATATTGGAAATTGAATAATTTCCACTTGCATCGGTAATAACCCCTGTTGTGCTTCCTTTTACGACGACAGAAACGCCTGGCAAAGGATTTCCACCTTTGTCGGTGATTTTTCCAGTCACCTTCTTGCCTTTTTGTTGTGTGACAACATCAAGACGTCCTTTGGTTACTACAATATTCTTGTCGAGAATTCTATAAGAGTATTGTTCATCAAGCACTTTTTTCATTATATCATCAATCGTGGCACCTTTAAAATTAATCGATTGACGTTTCTCCAGATTCAGTTCTTCACTCTTAAAGAAGAACCCGAAATCACTGGTTCGTTCAATTTCCTTAAAAACATCTAAGATATTAGCATTCTTCAATTTCAGACTGATGCTGTGTGTCTGACTGTATGAATTTACTGCCGTAGCAGTAAGCATCGTGAATAGAATAAGTCCAAATGTTAATTTCATAACCCGGATAGTTTTTTTCCATTTTTGCTGCACAATGCATAGCAAATCATAAATTTTCTTCATAATTTTGTAATATGTTTAAATTAAACTTTGGAACTGACGTTTGCTAGTTCCAATTACTGAAATCGGGTGCACTCCTTCCACGGGTGCACTTTTTTTTAATAAATATAAACGATGTCGCGTGCCTCCTTTCTGTCGGTTATCTTATAATTAATATTGTCCGTTAATTTGAGCATTTTTAGAACTAGATTCACAGTGGTAGTCCTTTTGATTACGCTGGTATATCTGGTATTGGCAAGTGATTTGTTTTTAATGATAATCTGTACATTATACCAATTCTCTAATTCGTGACAAATCTCTGTCAGTGTTTTGTCGATGAAAACAAATTTACCGTCTTTCCAAGCAGTTGCAATAGAGGAATCTTGTTTGGAAACTGCTATACGGTTTGCCTGTTTATTAAATTGCATATATTGACCGGGTTTCATTGAATATATCGGTTTGTCTCCGTTCCCGTTCTTATATAGATCAATTTGTCCATCTACAAGTGCGGCATAGATAACGGGTTCGTCACCATAAGCCCTGATGTCAAACTTTGTTCCTATGTCTTTCACCTTAAAATAGCCCATATCGATTGTGAATTTTCGTGTGGAGTCTGGAATCATATCAAAGTATGCCTCTCCTTTCAGTTGAGCAGACATCTCACCGGTTGAATTCTTGTGAATGGATATCTTCGATCCGGAGCTTAACCAGATTTTGGAGCCATCTTCGAGATGTATTGTTGAAACACTTCCTTTCTCTGAGGTATATTCTATTTGTTGGGTAAATGATGCATTAGGTTTGCTTGGCGAAATCAAATGTTGCATCAGCCCCCCCATGAAAAGTGCAATAACGAAAACTGCTGCATAGTAATACCAGAACTCAACCAACCTGTATTTTTTTACAGGCATTACGCGATTCCAGAACCGTTTAAAACTTTCCTCCTGTAATTCAATATAATTAGTGTCTTTACAATTCGAGGCTACATAAAGATTTTTATATTGATAATACAGCTCTCGCAGTTCGCTGTTCTCCTCCAGCGACTTGTAGAAGGTCTCTTTTTCGGTTTCTGTTGCCGAATTGTTTAAAATTTTGATGAAAATTTCTTCTGGCATTTTTTTCAGGAATTAGTTACTAAACACGCAAACGTAACGTTACCCTATCAATAAATCTAAAAAAATGAAAAATATTTTCGTGGATTACGAAAAAAGATTGGTAATAAGATAAATGATGGAAAGATAATCTTTAAGTTCGATGCGAAGGATTCGCAATGCCTTGCTCATGCGAGCCTCAACAGTTTTTATACTAATCGACTGCTTCTCTGCTATTTTTTTATACTGTAATTCTTCAAAACGGCTCAAAATAAATGTCTCCCTGATATCATCGGGAAGCGCTTCTATTGCTTGCTCAATCTTTTCGCGCAATTCTTCAAATTCGAGGTAATTTCCTGTCTTGTCTAATGCTTCATAATTAAATTGCATCTCAAGATACTTGATATTCTCTTGATGTTTCAATGCGATTTTTTGATTTCGCAGATAGTTCAGACAGTTATTTTTAGTAATGGTATAGAGAAAATTGCGAATATTAAACTGCTCATTCAGCGTTCCCCTGATTTCCCACAACTTCATAAAAGTATCTTGAACTATCTCTTCAGAAACATTTTCGTCGTGGAGATACTGTAGCGATAGATGATAGATCACACCGAAAAAATCGTTGTAAACTTCTTGAAAAGCAGACTTGTCACCTTCTTGGAGCGATAATTTAAGTGACTGTAATTTGCTAGAATCCATCTCAGAGTTTAAACAGAAAAAACGAAGACAAAATAAAATATGGCGAAAGTTTAGGTCTCCTCCTATAAGTCTTTCACAGTGTTATTTCGAATAATTAAGAGTTTATATACAAAAGTAAAATCTTATTTTAATATCCAACTGTTTTTTTTTAATATTCTCAACTTCTTGCCTTATCCATATATTCGTCCGTGAATAATTGTTAAACCAAGGGCTGATGAAACTTGCATGTTCTATTCTCTGTAATCTTTATGTTGGCGAACAGGTTTGTTTCATAACTAATGGATAATTTTTATATTTATGTAAATACGTATCTTTAATTTTTCGTCTACGCTTCCGGATGAAGTACCGGTTCTATTTTATCATAAAAATTATTACGTTTGAACAAAACCACTCCTTTTTGCATTTCTTTCATAAACATCAAATTTATTCATCATGAATCTTCATGAATACCAGGCAAAAGATATTTTAAAAAAGTATGGCGTCCCCATTGGAGAGGGAATTGTGGCTTCGACGCCTAACGAAGCTGTTGATGCTGCAAAACAGTTAAATGCACTTTACGGATCGCAGGCATGGGTGGTTAAGGCTCAGATACATGCAGGTGGTCGCGGTAAAGGTGGCGGTGTCAAATTTGCCACTTCATTTGATGAAGTTCACGAAAAAGCATCACAAATCATCGGGATGCAACTTGTGACGCCTCAAACCAGTGCTGCCGGTAAGCTTGTTCGTAAGGTGCTGGTACAGGAGGATGCTTATGCAAAAGGCGAATCTCCCATTCGTGAGTTTTACTTTAGTATATTATTGGATCGGGCAAAGAGTCAGTTAATGTTTATGTACTCTCCACAAGGGGGAATGGACATAGAAGAGGTTGCGGAAAAGACACCTGAATTGATCTTTGTTGAACATATTGATCCTTCCGTTGGATTGAAAGATTTTCAGTGCCGTAAGGTTGCGGGTAATCTGGGATTGAGTGGTCTGGCCTTTAATAACATGGTGAAATTTGTGAAGGCGATTTATCAAGCTTACATAGGAATTGATGCCACATTGTTTGAAATAAATCCACTGTTAAAGGCGTCTGACGATCGCATTCTGGCCATTGATGCTAAAGTTAATCTGGATAATAATGCGCTTTTCCGTCATCCTGATCTTTTGGCACTGCGTGATGTGAACGAAGAAGATCCGACTGAAGTTGAAGCGGGTGAATACAATCTTAACTATGTCAAGTTGAATGGTAATGTCGGCTGTATGGTAAATGGGGCCGGATTGGCAATGGCCACCATGGATATCATCAAACTTTCGGGAGGTGATCCTGCTAACTTTCTGGATGTAGGCGGCACTGCTAATGCGCAACGTGTTGAACAAGCATTCCGGATCATTCTTAAAGATCCGAATGTAAAGGTTATATTGGTAAATATCTTTGGCGGCATTGTTCGTTGCGATCGTGTAGCCCAAGGTATTGTTGATGCCTACAATAATATTGGTGATATCAGTATACCGATCATTGTACGTCTGCAAGGAACCAATGCAGTGGAGGCCAAGCAAATTATAGAAAATTCGGGACTGAAAGTTTTTCCTGCCGTGAAGTTGGAAGAGGCTGCAGCCTTGGTTACAAAGCTGGTAAATCAATAACTGTAAAGTTCTTGGTATTATTATATGTGGAGGTGATAAACGGTATTTATTGCCTCTTTTTTTTCATTATATTTGGAATGATTTTGTATTGGACGATACATCATCCATACATACTTAAGTCCGAGATCTAAGTATGATTTTTTTGTTTTTAAATTGTAATAAAATCCGATAGTAAAACTTTTATGTATCCGATAGATATTTCACTTCTACGATTGATCAATCAACAAATAGTAGAATCTAAATTTAAAACAGCAAAAGAAGTTGTGGGCTGGATGGGTGCACTGCAAGCACAAGATTTTAATATGGTAAAATGGGCGGTAGGTGTTCGATTACCCAATTCAACAAATAAGTTAATTGAAACAGCCATTGATCATGGACAAATTATCCGGACACACTTATTAAGACCCACTTGGCATCTGGTTTCAGCAGACGACATTCATTGGATGTTAGATTTGACGGCGCCACATATTAAAGCCTCCATGCGATTCAGAGATCACGATTTAGAACTGACTGACGCTGTCTTCAGAAAAAGTAATGCTATTTTCGAAAAATCTTTACAGGGAGGTGTGCAACTGTCGCGTGAAGAATTAATAGTGGAACTGGAAAAGGCAAATATCGTAATTGACAGTAGTAGGGCGTACCATTTATTGATGCATGCCGAATTGGACGGCGTAATCTGTAGCGGAGAAATAAGGAATGATAAACAGACTTATGCGCTGCTTTCTGATAGAGCGCCACGAATAAAGACTTTAAGTCGTGATGAGGCTTTATCACAGCTTGCTTTAACCTATTTTACGAGTCATGCTCCTGCCACCTTGCAAGATTTCGTTTGGTGGTCAGGATTATCAGTGACAGAATCGAAGCATGCCTTAGAAATGGTGAAATCGAAGTTCGTTTCTGAAATAATCGGCAAACAAACTTATTGGTTTACCGATTCGTTTTCTACCTTCCTATCTGAAAATCATTCGGCATATTTATTGCCTGCGTTTGATGAGTTTCTTATCAGTTACAAGGACCGAACCGCATCCCTACCTTCTGACAATCACAATAAAGCTGTTTTCAGTAATGGTATTTTCAAACCTATTATTGTAATGAATAGTCGGGTAATAGGCATTTGGAGACGAATAATAAAGAGAGATAAAATAATTATTGTGGTCGAACCATTTCAACTTCTCAATAAATCAACCAAGAACCTGATTGGAGAAGCGGCGGTTCCATTTGAAAATTTTATGAATAAAAAAGTTGAAATGGTTTATAACTAATAATTATTATGAAAACCAAAGAGAAGAGTCAACTTTATTTAGGACGTGACAGCGAGCTGAGCCTAATCTAAGCCTAATGTAGTTCTAAAGTATTCCTAATATATTTCTATCATGTATTAGGAATACTTTAGGCGTACGATAGAAGAATAATCAGTTCTTTTTTAGATTAGATCAGCTTGATACCTTCATTATACGAAATTCTTAGCAAGAAATACATGCGTCTTCTTACAATAAAGTTAATACATTTATGAAGAAAAGGCTTGATATTTGTGGACTGTTTAGAAATATGAAAATTTATGAAGAAGATATTGCTTTTTATGACAGGACTACTGTTTCTACAAATGGGATATAGTCAGAATTTATCCGGTGTGGTGAAGGTTGATGGTAAAAATGCCGACAATCTATTTAACGCATCGAAAGAATGGTTTGCACTTTATTTTCAAACATCAAAAGATGTGGTAAAATTGGCCGATCCTTCTACAAAGACTTTCATTGCAATAGGTGAACGTAAAGAAACTGTAATCATTAAGAGAATTAAGGTGAAGATGAAGATGAGTTTTACACTTCGTCTTGAATTTAAAGACGGTCGTTATCAATATGAATTTAAAGATATTGATTATAGAAATGCTGTGACAAATCAATCAAACGATATTGAAACGTTTAAAGAATGTTCTACGGTTGAGGGGTTAGAAGCTTATTATAAAAGGAATGGAGTTCCGAAGTTTTTGGAGGGGAATAAAGAAGATATCGCTAAGACTAATGCTAATAACTATGAGATATTGAAATCTATGCCAAAAAATATTATTGATGACCTGACAAAATTTCTGAACCAAAAGAAAAATGATAATTGGTAATTATATTTTCGAATTGAAGTTTCTAAAGTTGATGTGGTAACTAAGATTGTTTTATCTGGAATAATTCAATTAATGAAAGAACTTCTATGAACGGATCAGTCTGAAAAGTTGTGGAGAAGAGAATAAAAATTTATCGATAAGCGGCATATCCCGTAATAAATATTTAAATAATACCGGAAGATAAAAAAGATAAGAGATAAACACGAAGGTGTGTTAAAACAGATTTGAAATAAATTTGATGTAGGTTTGTCCGGTATCCAGGATCCCGGTCAAACCTACATCAAACCTAGTTCAGACATAGGTTAAATTTCTTTTAATATGCCCTTATGGATAAGACATATCAGGTTCGTATATTCCTTATATTCTCCTTTCTATTCGGACAAAACCTAAAGATTTATTCTTTGATCGGATTATTTTGTGCTTTTGTCATTCCTTATCATGGCAATTATGGCCTCAAGGATAAATATTAACTATTGAGACAAAATGATAATGATAAGAATAGGGTATGAGCAGAATCCCGCAAAAATTCAACCTTTGTGGGATTCCGCTCATACCCTATTCTTAAATGGAGAAAGTGCTTTTGTTTAGCCTCATCTCAACGCTGTTTTTTTAGGAGGAATAAGCAATAATAGTTTTAAAATTTGTATTACGCTTATTGTCTTTTATAATTCTGAAATCAGTTGTTTTAATTTGGTTTCGGATACTTTAAGATTGTATTCGAAATTTAACAAACGGGTAAACGAATCCTGATAACTCTCTTGGGCCTGTCGCACTTCGAGCGAGGTGGTTTGTCCCAATCTTAACCGCTGTATCGAGATCTCAAGATTTTCTTTAGTTAAGGCGCTGTTTTCAATCTCAATTTTTAAAAGATCTTTCTGCGCATCAAAGTCGGTAAGTGCATTGGCTAACTGGGTATAGGCAGCCAGTTTTGCATTCTCTAGGCTGTATTGGTCCGATTTTAGTTGAATGGTAGAGGTCGCTATTTGGCGTTTGGCATTACCTCCTTGATAAAGGGGAATAGATAATGTTCCGCCAATTTGTGGTCCCAGATAATGACTATTTAATAATGAGTACGACGTATAATCGCTGTTCGAAAAGTTATAACCGGTAGTAAAGTTGAACTTAGGATAACGCAAAGTATTCATTTCTTTGATTGTAAGCTTTGCAATATCTACTTGTTTTTGTAAAGATAAAAGAGTCGTATTTGTTGCAAAAAGCTTTTGTCTTAATTCATCGGCGTTTGGAAGATAATCGGTTTTTATTTCATCCGAAACTTCAAATTCGGTTGTAACATCTCTGCAAAGCAGTTGATTGAGACTCTTTTTAGCTACTATTATTGCATCTTTCTGACTAACAGCGCTCTCTTTAATTACATTGAGGTCTATCTTTGCCTGAAGTAATACGGTTTTTGCAATATTTCCTGCATCGAAACTGGTTTGCAAAATTTTAACGCGCTCGAGGTTATAGTTGATTGTCCCCATGATGGATGCAAGTTGTTGCTTTTGTTTTACAACGTTAAAGTAGGTTACAATCACATCATAAACGGTTTGCAACACCTTGTCTCTGTATTGAAGTTCTCCCAAAGCCTCAATTTCCTGCAATTTTTGTTTGGTGACATACATTTTTCCACCATCATAAAGTGTCCAGTTAAGCGCTACACCGGCATTGATTGTATTGGTGCGGGCATTAGTTGCATTGGTTTTGACTTTACTTGCCGACTCCTGATGATTATTATATAATGTAAGGTTATCCGAACTATTGACTGCCACCGAAGGAAGCATTCCGGCATTGCCTTTGGTATTATTTGTTTTGTCAATAGCGACATCGTTGGCCGCAACTTGTATATCGTAGCTGTTTTTTAAGGCAATATTTACCGCATTCTGCACCGAAAGAACTTGTTGTGCCTGAAGGGTAAGAAAACCTGTAATAAACAGGAAGCTTAAAATTATTTTCTTCATTGATATTCTGTTTAATAGGGTTTATTTGTTTTCGGTTATAGCGCTTTCTACGTTCTGGGTTAATTTCTTACTGGAAATTAACTTATACATGACCGGAATCACAAACAATGTTAGGATAAGTGCAAATAGAAGTCCGCCAACAACTACAATGCCAAGAGGAACACGACTTTGTGCACCGGCACCTAAAGCGAGAGCAATAGGCAAAGTTCCAAAGATGGTGGCAAGAGAAGTCATTAAGATAGGACGCAAACGGGCGGCGGCGGCTTCAAAAACTGCTTCCGCCTTCTGTAATCCGGCCTTCCTTTTCTGATTGGCAAATTCCACAATTAAAATACCATTCTTGGTAACAATACCAATCAACATAATCATACCGATTTCTGAAAATATGTTTAATGTTTTGCCACAAATCCAGAGAGAAAGCATGGCGCCGGCAATAGCTAAAGGTACGGTAACCATGATGATCAAGGGATCGCGGAAGCTTTCAAACTGTGCAGCCAGAATCAGGTAAATCAGAACCAATGCAAAGAACAATGCAAAAGCAGTGTTTGAACTGCTTTCGGAAAAGTCACGCGAGGTACCAACCAATGAGGTTTGAAAAGAACTGTCAAGTAGCTTTTTTGATATATTCTGCATGATAGCTATACCTTCACCCAGTGTTTTCCCAGGGGCTAATGATGCTGAAATAGTGGCCGATTTATATCGGTTGTAGTGATACAGCGTTGGAGGAGTGCTGTTTTCTTCCATCTTCACAATATTATCAAGCTGAATCAACGCACCGGCGTTGCTCCTGACATATAATGAAGTGATATCTGCCGGTTTGCTTCTGTCTTTTCGGGCAACCTGACCAATAACATAATATTGTTTATCCCCTCTTAAAAAATAGGCATATCTACGTCCACTCAATGCATATTGCAGTGTATTTGACACATCTGCTTCATTAATTCCAAGGTCGGTGGCTTTCAGTCTGTCGACTTTAAGATTGATCTCAGGTTGATTAAACTTCAGATCGGAATCTACATTAGAAAAGGTGGGATCTTTTCGGGCTTCATCCAAAAACAACGGTAAAACTTTTTGAATCTTGTCGAAATCGAGGTTTTGAAGTACTATTTGAACCGGCATATTTCCGCCAGACATTGATGTTGAAATAGTTTGTTCCTGAGTTACAGCAATACGCCCAATCGGATAGCTTTTATAAATTTTGGTTAATCGATCATTTATTTCCTGTTGTGTGGCTTTTCGTTCATTGGGCTCAGTGAGGTAGGTCGTAATGGAACCTCCATTTGATGCGGATGCTCTCCCAGCACCGGTTCTTGAAAATACCAGACGCGCTTCCGGAATTTTATCCATCTGAATCTGCGACAAGCTGTCCATCACCTTGTCGGTATAGCCAAAATCAGTCCCTTCAGGAAGCGTTAGGGAGGTACGCAGGTTACTACGGTCTTCCAATGGTGCAAGCTCAGACTTTAATACTTTTGAGAGTAGGAATATCATTATGAGGCAAACAGCCAAAACTGAGAAAGCGGCCCAATAATTTTTCATAAAGGAACTTAGCAGTTTTCTGTATTTCGCTTCCATTCCGGCAAAGAAAGGTTCTGTTTTATGATATAATTTAGAGTGTCCTGCTTTTCCTCCTAAAAATACATTAAGAACAGGGGTGAGGGTTAACGATACAAAAGCGGAAATGAGCACAGCGCCTGCAACCACTATTCCGAACTCTCTGAATAGACGGCCTGTGAAACCCTGTAAAAATATTACCGGTATAAAGACAATAGCCAGCGTAAGAGAGGTTGATATTACCGCGAAGAATATTTCGCGAGTGCCCTCAAAGGCCGCCTTCCATCTATCCATTCCAAGTTCCCGCTTCTTGAATATGTTTTCGGTAACTACAATTCCATCATCAACCACTAATCCTGTGGCTAGAACAATACCTAACATCGTTAATACATTTACCGAAAAACCGGCGATGTACATGATAAAGAACGAACCGACTAATGATACAGGGATATCTATTAAAGGACGAAGCGCAATAATCCAGGTTCGAAAGAACAAAAAGATGATAATGATAACCAGTAAAATGGCAATGACTAATGTTTCACCTACATCGCTAACAGATTGTCGCACAAACTTGGCTCTATCATAACCTACATTGAGGGAAAGTCCGTCAGGTAGATTCTTTTTTAGCTGATCTAGTCGTTTATAAAATTCGTCTGCAATTTCTATATTATTAGCTCCGGGTAATGGTATGAGTGCAAGAACCAGGCCGGGGGCACCATTTATTTTGATGTTTACCTCTTCGTTTTCAGGAGCCAGAACGGCTTCGCCAATATCGGTTAACTTAACAACCTGATCATTTGTCTGCTTGATGATTAAATTGTTGAAATCATCTTCGGTAAGAAGTCTGCCTTGGGTATTGATAATTAATGCAGTTGAACTTCCTCTTAATTTTCCGCCAGGCAGTTCAATGTTTTCTTTAGATAGTGCATCGTTAACGTCTTGTGCAGTAACTCCATAGGCTGTTAATTTATCCGGATCTAACCAAATTCGCATGGAGGGTCTCTTTTGTCCATAAATGCTTACAGAGCTGATTCCGGGAATAGTTTGTAACTTTTCTTGAAGAATATTTTCTGCATAGTCACTTAATTCCATTGGATTCATTTTCATGCTCTGCACAATTACTGTGATTGTCGGATCGCTGTTTGCATCAGCTTTCGTGACAACAGGAGGTGCATCCAGGTCTTGCGGCAAATTTCTGGAAGCTTGCGATACCTTGTCACGTACATCATTTGCAGCTTTTTCCAGATCCGCATCGATATTAAATTCGACGGTTATATTACTACTTCCGGTTGTTGACGAAGACGAAATAGATTTTACTCCTTCAATACCGTTAATGGCTTTTTCGAGTGGTTCGGTAATCTGAGATTCTATAATATCTGCATTAGCTCCTACATAAGAAGTCTGGACATTGATGATGGGAGGGTCGATGGCTGGATATAACCGGACTCCTAAAAAATTATATCCTACTACACCAAATAGTATAATGATCAAACTCATTACAATTGATGCAACAGGGCGCTTTAGCGCTATGTCTGATATTAGCATGAATAATTAATTTACGACTTTAGAAAACTTAAGTTTTGCTTTCGGCTTGATGAACAAAATACCGGTGGTTGCAATAGTGTCTCCTGCTTGTATTCCGGTAAGAATTTGAACTGTAGCCTCTTTTCGATTACCTGTGATGACATCTGAAAACTTGGCTTTTCCATTTTTAACAAGGATCACCTGTTTGGTACGTTCTTGTGGAATGATGGCCTGGCTTGGAATCATCAACGCCCCGTTTATGTCTTTTAATTTTATTTCGACCGATGCATACTCTCCGGGGATTAATGCATCGCTTTTTTTAGCGATAACGGCTCTTACCTTTAAATTTCTGGTAGTAGATTCGACTCCTTCTTCTGTTGCCATGACCGAAGCATCGTATTTTTCATCATTACCTTGAATGGTGAATGTTATTTTGGTACCCGTATGGATTTCCGAACTATATTTACTGGGAACACTAAAGTCGAGTTTTAACTGCTTTTGGGCCCTGATGGTAGCTAATGCGGTTGCAGAGGTTACAATGGCGCCAACACTGATATTTCGTAGGCCTATGGTGCCGTCATAAGGTGCTAATACTTCTGTTTTCTGAATCTGAACTTTGTATACTTCTATATCGTTTTTGATAGAAGCCACTTGCAAGAGTGTCTGATCGTAGTCTGTTTTACTAATACCCTCGACATTAAGCAGCTCACTTTGCCTTTTTTGTAGTTGTTCTACTATTCTCAGTTGGGTGGTGGCTTTATGTAATTGTGCTTGTAGATCTCCGTCAAAGAGTTTCACCAGAAGTGTTCCTTTTTTGACAAGTTTCCCTTCAGGTAGATTGATCTTTACAACTCTGCCGGTAACTTCCGGCATTAATACCGTTTCTTCAAATGGTTTTATTGTACCTGAAACTGAAATGGATTCGCTTAAAACAGAGGGATGGACTACAAAAGCCTCTACCGGGGGCACCTCTTTGTTTCGTTTGTCGGACTTTTTCTTGTCTGCTTTGCCAGAACCACAGGCGCTCATTACAGCTATTATTAGGGTTAGGCAGGATAGTTTAAGTAATTTGTTCATACGTTTCGCTCTTTGATTAGCGTCATTTTATTGGGGGTTGACATTGATAATATGGCTATTATGAAATTGAATTGATAAAGATACTTAAAAATGATAAGTGTCATTTTATCAAAAATTAATTTATCGTTACCTTTAATCATTTCTCAACGTGTTACTCATTTTAACTGTTTTTAAAAAACGATGTGTTAAGAATAAAATCCAAAAACTTCCGTTCGCTAATAAAAGGATAATGATAATAGCGAATGAGAGAAATGAAAGAGACGTATTTGGGTTTAAGATTGTTGGAAGAATAACGACAAAAGATGTGATGGCACCAATGAAAATTCCAAAAAGCAGAAGAATGAAATATTCATTTTTGAAAACGTTGGCGATAAGCTTATCCGATAAACCAACTGCCTTCATCAGTGCGATCTCTTTTTGACGTTCTAGAATGCTTCTTACTAAAACGACTCCCAGTCCCACCGTGCCTAATAAGAGACCAAAGGCTCCCATGACAAGAAATATGGAGAGGTAGGTGTTTTCAACAGCATTAAACTCCGCTAACCTTGCTATGGCTGTATTTATCTCTATCCCATAATCACGAAATCCTTCCTTTAATTCGTCTTTAATAGTTCCCTTATCCTTTGTGGTATTGGTTTCTACTAATAAGACGGATGAACCGCTATTAGATGGAAAGTTTGCATAGAAGTTTGAATCGGAAATGAGAATATTACCTTGGAAAATAGAGTTAGCTAACCCCGCAATAAGTTGAAGAACAATCTTCTTTCCATGATCGTTAGTGTAGACCATCGTGTCTCCAAGTGATAATCCCAAGCTCCATTTGATGACTGTTTCATCGGCTATTGCAGGGATTCTGCCATTAGGCAGTTTCTGATTTAAGACGGCCCATGAAAGATTCGCCGGAATGGATGAAGCGGATGAGACAAAACTAAAACGACCAAGAAATGCTTTGGGTTCAACTCCAAGAATGGGAGGGTTCTTAATTCTATTAAGGTTTAAACAGCTTGCATCATCACCATCGTGTTTTGAAAGCTGAATGAAGTGTGTGGCTTCTGAAATTTCTAAATCGTTTTTTATAGAGGGTATATTTATGTTTTTTGTGAAAGGCGTAGTTAATTCTGCATAATATTGAAATCCTCCGGCTCCATTGGTTCTGGCATTTTCATTTTGTAGTAGATCCTGACGATTTAATCCGGTGGCTAGAACGATAAAGGTTCCGATGGAAAAAAGGATGATGATAATAAGACTTCTGCGCTTGTTTCTAATGGCACTTTTGATACTGAGGGTAAACGCATCAGGATTGCCGGTTTTTCTTTCTCGAAACTGATCGAATAACCTATCGGTGAAGAGCAACAGAGATAACAGTAATAGTCCTCCCGCAATAAAAAAGATCGTTGCATTCACCTGCTTCATAATAGCAATCTGTGTAATAATAAGAGCTAATGCGACGATTCCGGAAATAATAGCGGTGGAAAAGCTGATTTTTTTCCAAATGACGGATGTATTTTCTCTTTTCTTTTTCTCTTTGTGGCTGTTGAGTTTATTGATGAAATTTGTAGTGGTGAAGAGAAGGGTGAAGAAAACCACAAGGATACTTATTGAAACACCAATTCCGATAGAGACAGGGTTGAAAGAAACAGACGATAATTCGGTTTGGACAGCTCCATTCCATACGCTGTTTAAGGCAATAAAAACCAATGAAGTATATATGCGGGCAAGAAGAATTCCGAGGATGGTTCCTACTATGGCAATACTCAATCCCTCAAGAAGTATCAACTTACGGATTTTTTGAAAAGAGATACCTAAAGCATTCATTGTTTTGATCTCGGACTCCCTGTATTCAAGATTGAGCCGGTATAATAAGATGATGAGAATGATTCCGGAGATTAGTATGAAAAAACTCAACCCACTGAAGAGTTGACCGAAATCGACACCATTATTGGCTGCGGTGATGCTACTTGCTTTTAAGGGCGTGATGATGAAGTTGAGTGCTGATGGTGAGATCGATTTTAAAAGGTCGTGTTTTATTGCAATAGAGTCTGACGGGTTTGTGTATATCCTCATCGAGGTATAGGTTCCCAAGTCGTTTTTCCATAACTCAATAGCTTTCGAAGATGCAATATATGCTTTAGGAGTCCCCTTCCATTTATTCCAGTAATCCTCATCCTTTTTTCTGATCTTTTTTAGGTCGATGGGGACTCCTGTATTCCAGTCTTTACAATCACCGGCATCGGTTAAGCCGGGAATATTAGGAATTAATGCTTTATCGGCATATTTTCCTGATATCTCAACAATCTCTTTTATCTTGAAAGTTGACCGGTGGACTGTTAACTGATGTAATGGACCGATTAAAAAATACTGTATAGAAGTAGTATCTCCAATTTTTGCGTGGAGGTCATCTGCCAACCATCTGTTAATGATGATTTCATCTTTATTCAGGAGTGAATCGGGGAGAGACGAGATAAAAGAGTAAGGTGTTTCGCCCTTTTCTGTGTGATAACTATTTACAAAATAGGTAAGTATTTTTTGTTGTATATAAGGTAATCCGGATAATCCGTTGATGACATCAGGTTCAATAAAAACTCTGTCGGAAGCGATCTGTAATCCTCCATTCAGCGGCAGGTTTTTAAGGGAAAGATTTAAATCTTCTAGTGACCATGATTTTTTTAATGCATCAGAAAGCTGTTGATCATCAAGTTGATGTTGATTCTCGAAAACAAGGGCATTTGCATGATGGTTTAATCTCATCAACCGATTTACTAGTTTTAGAGATACGAAGGCGTTGTAGGGCGCTGTTTGTGTAATATGAAGATGAAAACGACCCATTTGATCGTTTTTTGCAATGTCTTTTATGATTAAACGAATAGGTATCGTTGCATTTTTTTCGGAAGCAAAGGGGGTATTTACAGGAATAAGACTTGCTCTTTTGACCCGAAGCAGAATCTCATCGCCAGGTTTCGCGTTTAGCCTTTCGGCAAGATTCTCGCTGATAATAACTTCATTGTCAGATATGCTTCCAAATTTGGTGGGGACTTTTACCGCTTTATCAAAATTCGTATCAGCTCCAATAACCTGTATTTTATTTACACGTTTGTCGCCTTCATTATTAATAGCGATTCCATCGAGAAGTAGGAGAGGGGCAACAGGTGATTGGATATTCTTTTCAAAACGATGTGCTAAGTCTTCTGTAAAGAAGCGATCACCGGCTGTAACGGAATGAGTGATCGCCCCAAGTCGTAGTGTTACAATTTTATTGAGATTGTACTTAACAGAGTCGCCAACCATGAGCGCCCCAATAATAACGGCCGAACATACTGCTACCCCGAAGGCAATAGCAAGATTCCTTTTCCAATAAAAGAAGAGATTCCTTTTTAATAGATGGAAGAATGTCATTGAATTGAATTCTTTAGTTCTAGTTTCCCGTTTTTGAGTTCGTAAACCTTATGCATTTTTGAGGCCAAAGCTATAGAGTGGGTAACAACAATCAATGAAACACCATCGTGTTGGTTAATATCGAGCAATAATCCGCTTAGTTTATTGACGTTTTCTTCATCCAATGCGCCTGTTGGTTCATCAGCAAGTAATAGCCCCGGTTTATTGATTAACGCCCTTACAAGTGCTGCCCGTTGACATTCTCCTCCTGAAAGTTGATGAGAAAACTGATCTCTGTATTGCCAAATACCAACGCGCTCCATCAATTCCTTTGCTCTGGACAGTAGAACTTCGCGTTCCTTTTTATCTTTTACAGCTAAAGCGGGTAATAAAATATTTTCAAGGAGTGTACATTGGGGTAACAAATGGTGAAATTGGAATACAAAACCAATTTGCAGATTTCGAAAATGCTCTAATTCCTGCTGATTAAAGTTTAGTATATTTTCGGTTTCTGTAAATGATAAATCAGTTTTTTTATTTCTCGAAGCGGCATTATTAAAAAAGATTTTGCCGGAATCAGGAAAATCCAGCGTTCCTATAATGGATAACAACGTGGTTTTGCCTGAACCTGATGGCCCCAAAATGGCGATGCTTTCTCCTTTTTCCAATGATAAAGATAGCCCGTCTAATACTTTTCTATGGGTTCCTTCGGCTTCAGAACCATATCCTTTTGAAATATCTTGGAGGCTTAAAAGCATATTATTCAGTTTACTTAGATTAATTTATGTGTATAGGAAAACTCAGCAGCTTAGTCATTGATTGAATAAAAATAGCTAAAAAGATTAATAAAATAAGACTTGACTCATCGTGAAAAGTTTAATGGGAACAGAATAAAAATATTGATAATAAATTATTCTTTAAACTGAAGAATGCTATCGTGCGCCCCCCCGTCACTTCTTTCCTAAACAATAAATTTTTCCATCTTCAGCTCCCACAATAATCAAGCCGTTGATAACAGCAGGACTGCCACTTATAGCACTCCCTATTTCATGGCTTAAAAGTGTTTTTCCATCTTTTAAGTTAATAATCTTAAGATCACCTTTCATCGTAGCGATCACAATTTTATCGGCAGCGATGACGGCAGAAGCATCAATCCGTCCTCCCATACTTTTCTTCCAAAACAATTTGCCGTTATTTTTATTAAAACAGTAGAGATATTTATCTCTGTTTCCAACAATCACATAGTTATTGATTAAGGCAGGCGAGGCAATAAAGGGTGAAGTTGCTTTATCATCCTGATGTTTCCAGATGATCTTTTTTTCGATAAGTCCGACACATGAAAACTTTCCGTCATAATCACCGGTAAAAGCCCGGTTATTATCAACGGTTACAGAGCTGGCTACATAAGTTCCGACATTAATTTTCTTCTTGAGCTTTCCGGTTTCAATATTCACCATGTGAAGAAAACCATCGCAACCACCAAATATGGCTAGATTACCTGTTATAGCTGCAGCTCCGTTTATATAATTTCCGGTTTCATATTTCCACTTCAACTTTCCGGTTTTGGCATCCAGACAGTAAAAACTGTAGTCATAGCTGCCGAATAGAATATATTTTTTATTACCGGATTGCCAATAACTTGGTGATCCCATAATCTGATTTTCAGTAGTGTATTTCCATCTTTTTTTGCCGGTTTTTAAATCTAATGCATAAAGTGTTCCTTCCAGATTTCCCGCAAAAACAGTCCCATCCACAATCAAAGCAGGGGCCTCTATGCTGTTTTCGGTTTTTAGTTTCCATAATAATTTGCCTTTAATGGTAAGCGCATAAAGATGGCAATCGGTAGAACCAACCACTATAATTCCATGACTGATCACAGGAGAGGCCTTAATATTATCTCCTGTTTTAAACGACCATAGAATCGATAATGAAGCCGGAAGTGTTGCTTTTGTTATTCCGGTCAGGGCTGCATTACCGCGAAACTGATTCCATTCATTTTGTCCCTGTCCTAAAATAGTTTGAGCGGAAAAAAGAAGAGGAAGAAGAAACAGAATACGCTTTATCATCATTTATGAATTTACTTTTACACAGAATAAACTGTCTGTAACCTGCAATATTGTTATAATCTTATTCCTTCATTGAAAGAGCACCGGTAGGACAGGCCTCCGCTACCATCATAGCCGTTTTCGTGAGTGCTTCTTTAAGGTCGACTACAAACGGCACACCGATTTCGACATCGAAGCCTCTACCGATAAACGTAAATCCGAATTTTTCTTTTTCCCTTTCGGTAAGCCTTATACAAATACCACATTTAATACATTTAGAGGGCTCGAAAACCACAAGATCGTGTTGAATATGCTTCTTTACATTCTTTCGCGTCTCAGGTGTGAATTGTTTCTGGTTGGCCTTGAAATGGTTGGAGTAATTTCGTAACTTACAATTATCGAGTTTTCTGCAATCGCAATGAAGACAACGGGCTGCCTCTTCCTTTACTTCTTCAATAGTGAACCCCTTGGTTGCTTTTCCTTCCGGATTAACCCTTGGATAGTCGGTTGATTCTTTAAGATATTCTGCATACTCTTCCTGAACAAGTTTTCCAAAACGTGAGTTGAATCTTTCGGGCATGCCAATCACCGGTTCTCCTGTTAGAAATTGATCAATACTGAAAGCAACCTCTTTACCTTGTCCCAGACTTTGAATGGTGAGTTTGTTTGATCTTACTGCATTCCCTACGGCAAAGACTTTTTCGATATTGGTTCTGTAGTTACTTTTATCAATCTTAACTCCTGTTTCAGAAGTCTCTATGTTCCAGGAAGTGCAAGCTTTAAAATCTCTTCCACAAGCAATAAGTACTGCATCGAATGCATGTAAGAGTGTATTGAAATCCTCTTGTTGAATAGTCGTATTGAATACAAACGATACTCCGGTTTGTTCGATATGTCCGATTTCTTTATCAAGAATATCTTTTGGTAATTGGTCTTCCGTATAGTTGATTCTAAGATTTCCACCGGCAATTGTGTTCTTTTCATAAACCGTGCTTTGATGTCCGTGGAGTTGTAAATAGTAAGCTGCGGCTAGACCTGATGGGCCCGATCCGATAATTGCGATCTTTTTTCCTGTTGCGGGGAGCTGCTGTTCTGCAAAAGAATCTGAATTCTTTGTAGAATGGGACCTCTCATCTGAAATGTTGAGCAGGGTATAATCTCCTGCAAAGCGTTTTAATAAGCAGATAGAAACGGCGCCATCTATTGATTTCCTACGGCAAGCCCCTTCGCAAGGAGCCGGACAAACTCTTCCCAGTACGGAAGGAAGGGCAATATCTTTTCGTACAACCCGAAGTGCCTGTTCAAATTCCCCTTTTGCCAGATGACGGTTCATTAAGGGAATATTCATGTGTGCCGGACAGGTAATGGTACATGGGGCTTCACAATCGCCTACATGCTCACTGAGTAAAAGTTCGAGTGCGATTTTACGGAACTCTATTAACTCCTCGTCACCGGTAATGATATTCATATCTTGAACAGCTTTTACCGAACAGGAAGGAAAGAGTCGTTGCGTGTTCGCATCTTTAACCATACACAGCATGCAAGAGGTAAAATGTGCGGTCCGTTCGTCATAACACATTGCAGGAATATGAATTCCTGCTTGCTTTGCAGCCTTTATTACAAGTGTGCCCTCTTCGACTTCAATATTTTTTTGATCTATAGTTAGCTGTATCATTTTTCTTCGATCAATTAGTAACCACTGCATTAACAGGACAAATCTGACGACAAGCATCACATTTGATACATTTGGTTGTATCGATTACATGCTGTTCATGGGGTTGAAAAGCGATAGCCTCTACCGGACAAGACTGTACACATTTTGTACAGCCAATGCATTCATCATTGATGAAGTACTCGACCATGTTTTTGCATTTTCCGGTTTTGCATTTTCCGTTTATGTGTTCTTCGTATTCGTTTCTGAAATATTTTAAGGTTGAAAGAACCGGGTTGGGCGCCGTTTTCCCTAATCCACAGAGACTTCCTTTCTTTGTCCATACTGCTAATTTCTCCAGATCTTCAATGTCGGTCATTTTCCCTTTTCCGGAACAGATTCGATTTAGAATTTCAAGCATCCGTTTTGTTCCCACCCTACAGAAGGTGCATTTTCCACATGATTCATTCTGTGTGAAAGAGAGAAAATAACGGGCGATATCTACCATACAGTCCGTATCATCCAACACCACAAGTCCTCCTGAACCCATCATAGCACCAACGCTAATGAGTGATTCATAGTCGACAGGCGTGTCGGCTAACCACGAAGGGACACAACCACCCGAAGGTCCACCAATCTGAACAGCTTTAAATTTTCTGCCGTTCGCTACACCACCACCGATCTCCTCAATGATTTGACGGATTGTTATTCCCATTGGAACTTCGATTAAACCTCCACGAGCAATCTTACCAGCCAATGAAAACACCTTTGTCCCTTTTGACTTTTCGGTACCTATTCCGGCAATTTTTCCCCATCCGTTACGGATGATATAGGAAACCTGAGCTAGTGTTTCTGTATTGTTTACCAGAGTAGGCTTTCCCCATAATCCTTCTACGGCAGGAAAAGGAGGACGCATTCTGGGAAATCCTCTTTTACCTTCAATGGAAGCTAGTAAGGCGGTCTCTTCACCACAGACAAAGGCTCCGGCGCCCTGAGATATATTGGCATTAAAACTGAATCCACTTTCAAGAATATTTTCTCCTATTAATCCTTGCTGTCGACAAATCTCGAGCGCTTGCTGAACCCGTGTTACGGCAAGCGGATATTCCGCACGTATGTAGAAGACGCCATCGGAAGCTCCCGTTGCATAGGCTGCGATGAGCATCCCCTCTATGACACGATAGGGGTATGATTCGAGCAACATCCTATCCATAAAGGCGCCGGGGTCTCCCTCGTCACCGTTACAAACGACATACTTGGTGCTGATATTCTGTTCGGCAACGAACTTCCATTTTATACCGGTAGGAAATCCTGCTCCACCACGGCCCCTTAATCCACTTTTTCGTATCTCTTCAACAACATCGGCTGGTTTCATTTCAGATAGACACTTCTTCAATCCTTCAAAACCACCTTTCGATTTGTATTCATCAATATCTACAGGGTTTATCATTCCGCGATATTCTGTAGCTACAGGTATTTGATGTCCGAGGAAAGTGGCGACATGCGTTTCTCTCACATCCAAAGAATAACGCTCTATGCCTTCCCAGTTATGATCGTTTTGTATTGCTTTTGCAGTATGTAGAAATTTATCTTTTAACAGGGTGAATTTATTGTGAGGTTTGAAATGCTTATCAATGATCTCTTGTACATCTCCCGGTTTAACTTTAGAATAGAGAATAGGCTCTTTGCCTCTAGGAACTACTTCAACCAATGGAACCTGATGACACATACCAATACACCCCACTTGTTTTAGCTTTATCCGGAGATCATTCTGAATAATCATCTGCTCAATGGCACTACGGATTTCTTGACTGCCACTCGCTACACAACATGAACCCAGTCCGATTCGTATTTCTCCCTGAATTTCTTTTCCATCGGCTTCTTTAAATATTTTCTTAGTGCCGGTGTCTTTTTGTTTCTCAAAATCTTTCAGTATTCCGGCAATATGACTGGTACTGACATGCCCATATGTTGTGCGGTCAATCTGCACTACAGGTGCTAAGGTACAGCAACCAAGACAGTTAACTTTTTCTACAGTGTATTTTAATGATTCTGTGGTGTCTTTCCCTTCAGCAATATTCAGCTCACGAAGAAAGGCATCATATACCTGGACAGCTCCTTTAACATGACAAGCAGTGCCTACACAAACTTTAACGATATGTTCACCGGCAGGCTTAAATCTGAATTGCGCATAAAAACTAGCTACTCCTATAATTAATTCAGGAGTTATTTCTGTATGCTCACAAACCCATTTTAAAGCCTCCTCGGGTAAGTAATTATATTTTTTTTGAATAGCCTGAAGTATTGGAATTACAGCGTTTTGAGATTGCCCATGCAATTCAATAATCCGGTCTATTTCATTTGTTTCGAAATCAGATGTCATTATTTTTTATCTCCTATACAGTAAAGGTATTGACTGCCACGCAGAATAATCTTACCATCCGCAAAGGCAGGAGTAGCAAACGCTTTCTCTCCGAGTGTGGGTTCACCGATTATCTTCTTTTCCTTACTTACTTTAACGATATGCATTTTCCCTTTCATATCGAGGGCATATAATTTTCCCTCTGCAACAACCGGGGAGGCATAAAATCCGGTGCCAAATTCTTGTTCCCAATTCTTTTTTCCTGTTTTTGCATCATAACAAGCCATCACACCAAAGCTGGTACAGATAAATAGCAGGTTATTTGAAACCACAGGACTGGAAACCTCGGGTAGATATTCATCACCCTCCCATAATATCTTAGTAGGTGAGCCCGGTTGAATGGCAACTAATTTTGCATTTTCCTGAGCGGCAAATACCAATCCACTACCATAAGTGGCAGATGGAGCGACTTCGCCAGATAAACATTCCACTGACCATACCTCTTTCCCTGTTTCAGTGTCATAGGCTGCTACAAACGGATTGGAGGTGGTGATTAACAGTGTTCTGCCTCCGGAAGGCATCAGAATAGGAGAGGACCATGCTATTTTACTACTTCGTTTAGTATCCCAAATTGTAGCCCCCGTTAAAACATTCAAGGCGATAAGTCTACCTCCCTTGTTGGTATCGAACTGGATAAACAACTTGTTTTTTAGGGCAATAAGTGAAGAAGCGTGTCCATAATGGTTGTCGGGAAGTCCTAAGTTTTTAGCCCAAAGTCGTTTCCCCTCCATATCGAATGCAATCAGATCTCCATTAGCAAAGATGGCGAATACACGTTGTCCATCGACAACTACTGTTGAGGCAGATAACCCTGTATCATCAGAGACTTTAGGTGTACTGGAGGGGGATCCGTTAATATTACTAGCAGCTTGTTGCCAAAGTGTTTTTCCGGTTGCCATATCAAAACAGTAAACCATTCTTGTTTTTGCATCGGCGCCGGCAAGAAATATCTTATCATTCCATATAACGGGAGAGTTGAATCCTTTTTTGCCAACCTTTACTTTCCAGATGATCTTTCTCCCTTTAGCTCCATCCCAACTTGTAGGAATTTGTTTGTGCCATGAACAACCGTTTCCAAAGGGACCTCTGAAGCTATTCGACTGGCTTTTGATATCTGCAATGCTGAGCAAAGCTCCGGTTTTTCCAGTTAGGGTTGAATCTTTTCCTCCAGCCAGACTATCGGTTGCTGTCGAATCAGCAGCGGATACATCAATTTGTTTTATGGATGAGAGATCCTTTCCTTTCGTTTTCCCATCTCCGAGATTATACATTTTCAGATAATCGTTAGAGAGATAAGCGGATCCGAGCGCTCCAAGAAACAGAAAGGCGATGGTTACCATGATCCAGCGTTGTGATAGTAACCGGGCAATAGGATCGTTTTTACCTAACTCAATCGGCCTTTCTATTTTCGATTTTAGATCATGAGAAATCTTTAATGAGATAAAAAATACAATTGCGCCGAAGAAAAGTAAATAACTACCTGTCTTTACTTGCCAATGGCTGTTGAAATAAGCCTTACGGGCTAACAAATCGAGATTCCTTATTTCTTGTTTTAACTCTTCGTTGTTGGGTTCAGTGTTTAATTTTAAAACTAATGTTTTTAGGGCCACACTATCGAGTGGGTCAGTTTGTTTGACTTGCCAGAAGTTCAAAATCAGTAACAGGGCCGTCATTATACAAAATATACCCGAAACCACCATTATCTGATTTACAAACTTGAGCTTTGTAGGTTGGTCTGTCATTTTTCTTCAATTGTTTTTTTTACCGGACAATAACTTAAACAACGACCACAACTGAAGCAATCGCCTCTATGCGGTTCAAAATCTTTTCTTCTTCTATATATCGTTTGATTGACGAGGGACATTCCTATTACAAATCCGATAAATCCTCCAAAAATCCATCCGCCAATATAGAATTTATGCCTAATCACTTCTGCTTCTTTAACCTGTTGTTCAAATGATTTACCTGAAGCCAGAAATGTTTGGATATCAATATTTTTAGAATCATCTTTTAACTCGGGATGTGAAATTAAAAGTTCTGTAAGATAAACCTGTGCGTTAGCTTTCGACAGAAAGATATGCGATTGGGAACCAATATAACCTCCTACCAAAATCCAGACAGGAATCAATATTGCAGAAATGATAAATTTACGGAGATTCAGTTTCTGCTCTTTCACATCCTGAACGTTATCGGTGGGTTGGTCGATAGCATCAAAAGGACATGAGGTACTACATAATTTGCATTGAATACATTCAGCAGGAGTAATGGAAAGATGATGTTTGGAAAATCTGGACATCAAATTGAGCAGCGCTCCATAAGGACAAAGGATGCGGCAATAGGGACGGGCAAAAAACAATCCCAGTCCAATAAAACATATGCCCAGAATTATCATAGTGAAAGATGCATTCATTCGGAAGAATCCAACGAAAGGATCGAACCGGCAAATGATGAAATCGGTTCCTGTTGCTGCATAAAGTACTGCAAGTCCTAAATAGAGATATGGAAAAAATCCTAAAGTTTTCCTCACCCAGACAGGAACAGACACCGGTGCGATGACCAATAAATCCTGAATGGCACCTAATGGACAAGCTGCTGCACAAAAGGTTCGACCGAAGAATAGCGTGAACAGCAATGGTAGAAGAAAAAACAATAACACGGTAATTGAAATCGCATATGTCGGATCGAAAAGAGCAAGTGTGACATTTTGAATGGATCCGATAGGGCAGATACAGCCTTCTCTATAAAAGCCAAAATAAAGTAGAGAAAAAATGGATAGCCATGTTATCATCCTACGTGAACGTTTTTTTAAAGCCAGCCAAGATGCTAGAGACAAAACGATGAGTAACACTGCAACATCAGCATATTCGAGATAGCCCGATCTTGGTTCCGGAGTGGTAGGTGAAGGGGTGATATATCCTGATGCGAATTCGGGTTTGGGAAAACGTTGCTGGCCATAAGTAGCCATCACTGAGTTAAACAGGATGAAGAGAAATAATAAAATCTTTAAATATTTTTTCATAGTGTGTTTATCAGCTTTTGTCTTTTTTAGTGAAATCACCCTTTATCAAATAGGGCTTACTGGCAGGAACACGACTTATAGCTTGTGAAGGACACATTCTGGCAATGGCGCATTGGTTACAATTCTTGCAGATATTATGCCTGATTTGGAGATGTAATGATCCGTTTCCAAAAGAAGAGCAGCCTTTCACACATTTTCCACAACCTATACATAACTCTTCGTTGATGTCAAACTCAAAGTAGGGTTCTTCAATAAACTTACGGGATATAGCAGCCGTAGGACAAAGTTGATTCTCGGCGCCGGTATTGAGGTCTTTAACGCCTCCTTTGAAGAAACCACCGCATAAGTCACAGTAGCCACATAGTGCATAGGCATGAACACATTTTACGGCTGATTCAGCAAGGACACATTCAGTAGCGCAGCGACCACATTGCGTACATTTAAAAGGGTCTATTTGCCAAACCCATTTTTCATTTTGTGATTTCACTAACGTAAGTCCACCCAATCCGGCTGCAGCGATAGCAAGCGTAATTCTCATGCTATTTTGAATAAACTCGCGTCGGTTAAACTTATTATCGTCGGCCATTTTTTTGATACTTTAATGCTTGGGGTAATGTGCAGTAATTTAACTTATTGCAGTTAGAACAGAACCTGTTTTGACTGCAATAAGTTGAAGTATTTATTTTGTTCTTTTTTAAACCCACGGCAGTAAAGGTCCCGATTATGATGAGAATCAATATTCTGCCGCAATTTTTTATAAAAGTTCGTCGTTCCATTTTACTTATGCTGAAATAGTCTGATCAATTTTTTATCGAAATCCAAAGCATAAATATCTCCCTGAGGGGATACCGCTACATCGGGCGCATATCCGTCCTCTGTAAACTTTTCAGTAGGAGCCACTACACAAAGAAATTCTCCGGACGGTTTATATATCTTGATACGGGTGATCTTTTTTTCACTGGTAACAAATGAACCATCTGCCATAATTGCTATGTGAGCCGGATTACAGCATCCGTAAAAACCTTCTATTCCAACCTGATCTTTGGTCCAGAACGATCGTAGTTCTCCCGAATCTTTGTATTGTCCCAGTGAGTGCTTTCCGGGATTAACGACCCAGAGTTCTCCATCCGGATTTATTGCCAGATCAAAGTAAGGGCTGGGAACAATAAATCCATGCGGATCGTTTTCGTTTTCATTTCCATTAAACGAACCTTGAAAAGTTCCATCGGTAAAATATTTCAACACTCTTCGATTACCTGCATCGGCAGCAAAAAGGAGATTCCCTTTAACCGCCAACGAGGTAATGATCGTCCTTTTGTCTAAAGGTTTCCAACTATTCAGCAATTTTCCATTGATGTCATACCTGGCTATGAAATTGGAAAATCCAATGAAAATCATATCATTCGATACTGTTATTGCTGTTGGAATATTTGATAATTTAATGTTCCTTAATTCTTTTCCCCCAGTTGTAATAATGTGAAGATTCTTGTCGGCCAGTAGAAAGAGCTTTTCATTCGCAAAGGCAAGGCCAATGGGATCATTCATCTTTATCCTGAAATTCTTGGTCTCCTTGTAATGTACAAGTGTCGAATCGACGGACTTATATTGTACCCGATTAAATTCAAATGGATTGTCGGGTCGCTTATCCGGTCTGGAAATTAGAAAGTCGCGCGAAATAATAAACACAATCGCTAAGGCCATCAATGATAAGAAAATAATAATCAGCTTCCGTTGCATACTCTTTTTATTGAAAAGTGTTAACTTTTTTATTTACGCATGTCGATGCAATACATCTTTTTAGAATCTCTTAATACAAGATAACCATCAGCTATAGCCATTGGTCCCCAAGCATCCTGTCCGTCCATTACTTTCGCGTGATCTAACACTTCAAAGCTTGATATGCTTGGTCTTGCAATGGTAAGTTCTCCTTCATCACTGAGAATAAGGAGTTTATTATCCGCAATTAGAAAAGGGCCCAATCCAAAACGAGTCGTTTTTCCACTCGACCAAACCATTTTTTTTGTATCGGAAGGATTTACACAGACCATCTGATTTCGCAAAGGACCGGCATCTTTTGGCAGAATTCCAAAGAGATGTCCTTTATAATAGAGGGGCGTTTGTTGCTCGCAAGCTAAACCATCTTTTGGAGCATATTCTTGCAATACTTTAACGTCGAATTTATTGCCTGAAGCTTTTAATTGCAACATCATACTTCCTGCGCCATAACCTGCTGTGAGAAAGATCTTTCCATCCGGCATACAAACGGCTGAAGGAGCAATTACATTGTGATTCCATGCCGTTGTTTCCCATAGAACCTTACCCGCATCAGGACCATCAGCAGCTACGCCAAATGCACCACCAATGGCACTGTAAACATACATTTTGCGTCCTTTGAAGACATAAGGCATCACTGAGGAGTGCGACATTTTCCATTTTTTAGGATTTGGAGTTTCCCATAATTTTTTCCCTGTTTCACAATCTACAGCTATCATCAGTGCTTTTCCACCTGTTGCAATAATTGCGGTTGTTCCATCAATTAAAGAACATTGACCTGTATACCAAAGCGGCTCTTCAGAATTATATTCTTTTTTGACATCGATGCCCCATTTAAAATTCCCATTGGCGCGCTCAACACACATCACATGGCAGCGGGGGCCCATAGAGAGAATGTATTTATCAGTTACGGCAGATACTGTTCTCGACATCCCGTGGTTTCGTTTAATATTTACCTTATACCATCGATGCCATAACTCTTTCCCATCAACCAAAGAAAAGCATCTGAGCATATCAGAGCGTTTCGTTTCATCGTAATCAAGAATATATACGGCTCCTTTCCAGATTGAGGCTCCTGCATGACCTTCACCCAGATCTACCGACCATCGGATTCGTTTTTTTATATCACCAATCTTTTCGGTAAGTGGAACCGTTGATGTGCTGATGTTATCGTAGTTTTCGCCCCTAAATCTTGGCCATGTACCGGTCAACGTAGTCGTTAACGTTCCATATTGCGTAAAATTCTCCCCAATCTTAGTGACCTGGTTTTTTGCGAGATCATTTGAAGCTGATCGTTTGTCAAGGCCGGGAACGCTTTTATTAAATGATTTGGAGGGATCGTTCATTATCCACCAGATAATCGAGAGAAAACCAATGATGGTTAAACCAACTAAAACAAGATGTAACTTTTTTGTCTGATTATGATTGAGAAATTGCTTTAAATTCATGAGTAGTGAAAAGATAAATCATTACCAAAAGGATCTTTCGGTCCTCAATTATTTGCTGATGTTATAGCACATTAAGAAATTACCATGACGAACAAATAGCTTTCCTTTGTAAACATAGGGGTGTGACCAATACATTCCGGTACCCTTGTTGATTTTAAAGGAACTGATTACATCAAATTTTTCAGGATTTGGGTTTACAAGGCCTATGTGACCTGACTTTTCTTCATAGCAATACAACTTACCGTCGGCTGATATGATAGAACCTTTATTAAACCAGTTCGTTTCATAACCGATTTTTCCCGTATTCCAGTTTAAACTACACCAATTGCCTTTTCCATTGTTTATCCAATTCGATCCGTAGATATAACCATCAACCAATACGACACCTCCATGATGACAATCCAGTGTGGTATCAATCCATTTTTCAGAAACAGATTTGCCATCGGCTGCCATCTGTAGCATCACAGAAGGTGAGTTATATCCTCTGGTGATAAAGATTTCGTTGTCTTTAATCAGCGGTGTATTGGGTGCTATTTTTTCACCCTTACTGGTATATGTCCATGCGATGTCTCCATTCTCAGGGTCCACAGCTATTACTTTTTCGGTGTTTTGAGACAGGATATATCTGAAATTCTTGTATTCAAGGAGTGTCGGCGAAACATAAGCCCGAAGGCCACCAATGCTCTTGGTTTGCCAGATCAGTTTTCCTGTATTCTTATCAAATGCTACTAACGCAGTCTTGTTTCCGTAAGGAGAACAAATTACCTTATCATCGACAATGAGCGGAGATTCTGCCACGCCCCAATTATACCACTGACTTTCAAATTGTTTATCAACATCTACTAACCATATTTTCTTACCATCGGTTGCATCAAAGCATCCTAGTTCACCTATTCCGCTGATTACGTAAATACGATTTCCATCAAGGGTTGGCGTGCACCTTGTGTCAGGGAACGATTTTGTCCATGAATGGCCATAAGGAACTTGCCATATGATTTTTCCTGTATAGTCAATACATGACAGGTAATCGAGCGTATCTTTCATTCCGGTAATAAAAATGGCTTTATCATTAGCGACTGCGGATGACCATCCTGCACCGATACCTTCGACTGTAAGAAGCAATTCAGGACCATTCTCAGGCCATGTTCCTAGAAGATTTTTATCAGGGTAGATGCCATTTCTGGCAGGTCCACGAAATTGTGCTATTTGAGACGCAGCAAATAAGGGAAGAAAAATCAGTAAAAGGAGGGGCATTCTTTTCATGGGAGTGTGAATTTTTTATTTTGATTAAAATGAACCGCATTGGTTTAGTCTCAGTGCGGTTCATTTTAAGAAATGACGCTAAGGTGTGACTACTATTTAATTTTATAAGCAATTAATGCTTTGCCATGACGGAGATAGAGTATGCCATTGTTGATTACAGGGTGAGACCAATGTTGGTCTGAACCTACGGTAACTTTTGCTTTTGCGATAATTTTAAATCCGCTAGGATCGGCTGCTACTAAAGCGAGGTCACCTTTTTCCGAATAGCAATAAAGCATTCCGTCCGCATAAATAACATTTCCTTTGGCTAATTCGGTTGAGGCATATTTCTGGGCCCCTGTTTTCCAATCAATACACTGCCATGCACGGGTATTATCGCCCGAACCGTAAATGTAACCGTTTACAACAACAGCTCCGCCTATCCTGCTATCTAATGTTGGACTAACCCACTCTTTGGTAATAACGCTTCCATCATCATTCAATTTAAGTTTTACTCCACCTCTTCCGTATCCACTGAAGCAAAATAGTCCTCCATCGGCATATAAAGGTGTATTGGCATGTACCGACCATTGATTAGTCTGTTCTTGATTCCATAGAAGTTTCCCGGTTGCTGCATCTAATCCTATAATATTCGATGCTGTTATAGTAACTAAAATTTTTCTTTTTGAGAGTTTTACCAATAGAGGTGTGCAATAGGCTGACTTATTTCCCATTCCGGGCGATGTCCAGAGTAGTTCACCGTTCATACGGTTTAAGGCAATTACATTATTGGTCTTTCCTCCGGGGGTACAATAAAGTGTATTCCCATCGACAACAACTGTTTCATTTAATCCCCATGTAATTTGACTTCCGTCAAAATCTTTGAACAAGTCTTTGCTCCAAATCTTCGATCCATCACTTGTCTTTAGACAAAGTAATTGTCCGACTCCAGTTAGAATGTATAGTTGATCTCCTGCAATAACAGGTGAACTTCGCGTTCCCGGATAACTTTCGATGAACTCTTTCCCATAAGGTGTTTTCCATATGAGTTCTCCCTTTAAGGATAGTTTAAAAAGATATCCTACCTCATTTATCATTCCTGTTACATATATATTATTGCCGATAATAACAGGTGAAGAGTATCCTTGTCCTAATTCATTAAAAGTCCATGCAATATCTGGTCCATTAGCCGGCCATATTTTTAATAATCCTTTGTCCGGGTAGATGCCGTTCTCTTCCGGCCCCCTCCATTTGGTTGGGGTCTGACTAAAAACACCGGCTGTGGTAAAAAGAAGAACAGCTAAGCAAAATGATACTTTGATTTTCATATGTTTATCGTTGTTAGGGGTTGACGCTTTTAATGCTCAATTTGAATATAAAGATACTCAAATTTTATTATGCAAATGGTTGAAAATGAAACTATCCTGATCTTCTTGTTATTTAGAATCTGTTTTAATAAATTGTTTTCGATGATCATAAAATATTTTAGTAATTGGTTGATTAACAGCAGCAATCTTCATCTTCGGAGCATTCGCACAAACACTCTGTAAACATTGTTTCGCTTCCATCTGTGACCATTCCGTTTTCGCCTGAATTTAATCTGTTTAGTCTCTTTATGCATTGACAATCATCACAACAAGGCATAGCCCTGGTTATCCTGTGTGTGGGATTGGGGTAGCCGGGCTGAAAAGCAATAGCATTATTTTCGCTAATGGTTATCTCGGGTGTCAGTAAGGCTTCAATGGCGTTTTTTATGATCTCTTTTGCCTGATCGGGCGTGGTTTCAATTCTGGCGTTTACCATTATCTTAATCTGTTTCGATAAATGAGAAAGCTGATCATTGGCAATATTTTCATGTAAAACAGTAGTATAGCTTATTTTTTGATTCCATTTCTCATCTGATAGCATAAATTTCAGGTGACCAATCGTTATATGACGACTGCCTATTTGTTGTAAAATATTCTCGATCAGTTGATAAGCAAAGTGAATAGCATTTTTATTTTTCGATTCAATTAAAATCCCTTCGTCTAACCATGCCAGACCAGCTTCTCCTTTTCCGTAGATATCATAATCAATAGCAAGCGATTCTCTCTTTTGTCGTGTAATGGCATCAATAGTTTCAAGCCAGTTGATTAAACTACTTTCATCAATTGATATCTGATATAGCAGTTTTGAGGTGGTTAACTTTAAGCTAATCAGTTCTTTCAACTCATTTAGCTCATCTTTATTCAAAAGGTCTGTTTTATTGACAACCAGAAGGTCGGCTTCTTCCAATTGTTTAGCATAGATGTAGAGAATATCATTACTAAAAGGCAGTTTATTCCCTCTCAAAAAATTTAATAATAATCTACTATCAGCAAAAACCGAAAAAGTAATGGCATCAAAAAAATCTTTTTTGAAGATCAATAGCGGCTTAATTACTGTCGCCACGATATCTGTGCATGAGCCAACACTTTCTGCAAAAATATAATCAGGTTGGGCCGCTTCTTTCAGCTGCTCAATTTTTGAGCTTAAGCTATCAAAGTTGCAACAAAAGCATCCGTTTGTCACCTCTTTAGTCATGATATTCTTTGATTCGACAAATCTAGTATCAACAAGAAAAGCTCCCTGGTCATTGGTGATTACTCCAACCTTTTTACCTTTATTCATAAGAATAGTGGATATTCCGGTAATGGCAGTTGTTTTACCACTTCCCAAGAAACCACCGACAACGTGTAATTTCATAGTACTTTTAGTTAGTCTTTAATCATATTATATTAACGGTGAAGGTATCTTCATATTGTAAAGGTCTTCTGTAATCCGTTTTGATTTATGGAATCGTTGTTTTTAATGCTTTATTAAGTCAATCGTTCCAGAACTCTTTTTAATGCCTCAGTGTAATAAATCACAGGATATAACTTTTCATCGTACCAGAGGGTTGCGAAATAGAGTCCTATGGGACTGGGGGTCATTGGTTCAGCCGAGCATCTTTTAACTAACCACTCTAATCCTTTTTTGCATTCCACTTTATGACAGTGGGAGAGGGCGCAAATTGCTAAAGCCGTCTCTTCAATGGTTCCAATGATTCCTTGTTCTCCACCCCAGCTACCATCTATGTTTTGTTGAGAATAGAGATAGCTGAAAGCTTTTTCGTTCATCTTTTCTAACCGTATTTGTATTCTGGGCTCGATATTTTTCAATGATAGGCAATCATTGATATAGGTAGCTACTTTGGCAGTCCCGTAGACAGGGTTCTTTTTATTATGTGTGAGCTGATTTCCAAACCATAATGGATCCCAGTATCCGCTGGCATCCTGATTCTTTTCCAAATAATGAATTGTTTGAAGAATACTATGTGCATATCTGCTCCGTTGTTTTATAGAGATAGAATTGCCTAACTTGTTAACCGATGAAGATAGTGCTAGTAAGGTATGTCCGGTTAAATCGGCACAACTACTATCGAAGGGTAGCTTGCCCCATCCTTTACAAAAGGAAGGAATACCTCCATCTCTATTCTGAAGGTCGACCAGCCAATTACATCCTTCAATGATAGCAGTTTTCTCGACTTCGGTTCCTTTATAAAGCGCTAATAAAGCAAGGATAGCGCCGGGTGTATCATCGGCATCGGGAACGGCTCCTGAAAGGCTAGTCCATCCCCAACCACCTGGTTGAGCTCCGTTAAAGGGATGAATTGTTTGATATTGTAAATTAAGTAGATGGATGCGGAGTCGTTGTATTGCACTTTCAGAAAGAAAATCAGTATGCTTGTTTCCCAACGCCTTAATACTTAAAGAGGTCACCCATGTTGATAAGTCGGAATCGATAGGCCAGCTACCATTCGGACGTTGTTGCTTTTCCAGAAAAGTAATCCCGTGTGTTACTATTTCATGATCCGTATAGCCACTTTCTATTAAGCACATGATTACAAATCCTGTAAGTGGTATGGCTTCCAAAAAACCTCCGCTTTCGGGAACCATGGTTAACAGCTTCTTTAATGTCGGATTGATACACCATTGTTTCAAGGATGAGATTACAGGAATTCGTTTACCCTTTTTCTTATGGGTGAAAATACCCACAGCGACCAAGGCCGGAATTGCATAGCTTACAACCTGAAGGTTAAAAAAACGAAATAAAGAAGACGGTAGCAAGGATAGTTCGAAAGGCAGTTGCGGAATATGACGGTAAACTTTTTGGTCGACTACACCGCATAGACCAAGCATAGATAGAATGGGTACCGAAAAAGTAAAGTCTTTACCGTAATAGGATAAAACAGAATTCACCACATTTTCAGCATCAAGTGTGATGTTATTTCGCTTTAAATATTGTTCCAGCTCATGTAAAGTCTTTTCACCTGAAAGTATTTCATCCTGACAGTAATATATGGCGGCATAACATAATAAGGAGGAGCTGACATTACTATTGCTCTGTGGTGTATCACCAAATCCGCCGTCACTATTCACCGACTCAAGCAACCACTTTAACCCTGCTTTGATTTTAACATCGAACTTTTCTGGATCTTTACTCTTAAAAGCAACGATAGCAACAGCTGTAGAAAGTGCACTCGATGATAGATACCCTGTCCAAAATCCACTGTCGTTTATTTCTGAAACTAACCGATTTGCTGCTAATGTAAATTGTTGCTTAAGATCAATTCTGTTCATAATTCACTTTTTAATGATCCCAGTGCTAATAAGCCATAAAATGTATACTCAATATCTGTTTCTATGTCGGGTTCCATTGCCCTGAATCCTCCGTTTAGATAAAGCGAGTCGATAAAGGATAAGCATTCCGGCTTTATTAACCTGTTATCCGCATTTACATAATTCAGTGCATAGAGGGCCACTCCCGTTGATAGCAGATCTTCATTCTTTGTTTTGTCGAGTGCCGCAAATCCTCCGTTACCATGGTTAAATGAAAGCAGGCGTTTAATAACAGTGCCTATCGGTTTGTGTGCTAACGAACAGAGAATCAATTCTGCTGCAGTAACTGTGCAAGGTGATTCTTCAAGCGGATCTTTTGATCTGATCTTTTTTATGAGATTATAGCTTGCCCAATAGTCTTTTAGATAATACAATGTAAGTAAATGGATAAAGTTGGAATATGCATGTTGTGATTCTCCTTTTTGCTGCATCTCTTTGAGTACCTTTTTGTGTAGTTTCTTCGGTAAGGTGTCGTTTCCAAATAATTTAACGTGAATAATAACTGCGCAATTCAAATGAATCCCTGTTAATGAGTTGCTTTTTTCTATTCCGATCAGATATTTTTTTACTTTTTCCTGTGCTTCGGTTAATAAGAGCGCTTCAACCAGATAGAAACCGAACAAAGTATAATACAAATCACAATTACCTGCCCTATCTGCAAATCCGCCTTCTTTTGTTTGATGAGCCAGCACGAATAAACAAAGCTCATTTCTGGTTTCAGCATCAATCATTTGCAATCCGTTTCTTAAAACAGATTCTATCGATCGGGTTTGATCAACAGAAATCATTTTAGCTGCAAAACGATTAAAGATAATCTTTAAATATCTTTCCCAGAATTTCATGCAGTGCCAATTTTAATCCAATATTTTGAAAATCCTCCAGCGACTTTTTGGCCTTTTCAAGATAGATTTTCAAAAGGGCTTCTGTTTCCTGATGTACGATATAGTGCGAAAATAATGTAGCGATTACTTCTTGATCATTAAGGATCACCGCCTGTTTAAGCAAATCTTTTTCCGGTTTACTTATTATCCCAAGTAATAAAGATAAAAGAATAGAGGGTTCTTTCAGATCTATATTCCCTTGATGATCCTTATAATCTTGTAGGTCATCTTTTATTTGATAAGCAATGCCGATATTATTGCTGAAATATTCCAGTTTCAGAAGCAATTCTTCACTGACGCCGGCAGCGGCAGCACCCAACAGAAGTGAAACCTTAAAAGCAGCAGCGGTTTTATTTTTAAAGATGTCAAGAATCTCTTCAACAGTTGGAATCTGAAGATTAATACCATTCAATAGTTCTGTGCCTTGTCCGAGGGCAAGCGTACTATTTCCGGTCGAAATAATTTTAAAACAGCGAAGAATAATATCCGACGGCAAATCTGTTTCAGCTATCAAGCGATAGCCTTCACCAATCAAGAAGTCTCCGGTATTTATTGCCACCGGTACTCCGTATTGAACATGGATTGTCTCTTTGCCATATCGTATTTCATCATTGTCTTCGATATCATCGTGAATCAGTGATGCTTTGTGAAAACATTCTACCGAAAGAGCCAATCGATTCATTACAAGTGAATCGGGTTGCTCACAAAAAGCTTCATATGCCAGTACCGTTAAAAGAGGACGTAATCGTTGGCCTCCTGATAATAGCGATGCATGAGCAATCTTTTCTGATTGGTTTTTTGCCTGTCCGAGCATTCTACTTAGCTGCTCTTCTCCGAATATAGCGCTGGTTTTATTTCTCAAGTGATTAAGATTCAGTAATCGGGTGGTCGAATTTTCTATCTGAAAATAGAGTTCTTCTTTAATCCATTCCACATCAGAAATGGTGTCTTTACATCCGCATGTAAGGAGTGGAATCCCAATACTAGGAATGGAATATTTACTAACTGACTCAAACATTTTCTGCAAAACATCCATACATCCTACTCCAATCACTGCGTCTACCTTTCCACTCTCGATAAGTCGGGTGGTGATCGTAGTACCTTCTGTAACCAATGCTACATATCCAAGATTCTCTGCTTCTCTTAATAGTCCTGAGATGGAACAATTACCACACTCTCTGCAAAGAAGTCCGAGTTCATCTTCTATTGCTTTGCAATTACTACTGTGTTTTAAACATTGGGGTAATAGAAATATCCTTCTGTTGAAGGGTGTTGATCCGACTACGGGGCGCCATATGGCATTACCACAGCATACCATCACAAAGGCGCGGTATTGTTCCTGCCATTGATTCTTGGCTATCAATTCGGATGCATATTCAGCTAATGTATCATACGATACGGGTGGCATAATCTCCTTTTCCCTGAAGAATTCATTCACCCTTTTCCGAATACTTATTCTGAATGATTTATCGTAGGGAACCGTTAATATGATTTCGGCTCTGTTCATGGATTTTTTTTGATGTTAATTAACCGTATGCTCCTAATCCAAAGAATGCCATCTTCTTGGCCATCCGATAAATCCATTGTCTTTCGGGAATCTTTGGACATGAACCGTGACTGCAAACAGTGGGTGCGTTTCTTAACTGTTCGGGCATATCTTTTCTGTTCGATGTATTTATCGCGCTATGGCTTTCAGCAAATTGCCGTAACCATTGCGGGTCTTCCATTAGAACACATCCTTTTGTCTTGTGCAGTATTTCGGTTTTGAAATCTTTAATGAAAGTTGAGTTTTCATAGACGTTTGTTAAAGGACCATTATCGATTGAGTCACATGCAAACTGAACGATCGGACAGGGTTCAATATACCCTGAAGGATTGATATGGTGACTAAGTCCTTCGGCCGCCGGGCAGAATGGTTCTCCATCCGCACGCCAGTATGAATCAATAATTACTATTGGGTATTTTGTCCTTGCTTCGACCATGAATTTTCTTAACCTGAAAATTTCATCGGAGCTAAGCGCCAAATCATAACAAGGATTTTCGCCTGACGGACGGTAAATGTAATACCATAAATACAGAACTCCTTTGTCGTGAAGTGATTGAATAAATGCCGGAGACAATGCCATCTCAATATTCGATTTGCATACGCTGATTGCAACACCTGTTATAAGCTTATGTTTGACAGCTGTTGCAATAGATTGCGACGTTCTCTTAAATATTTGATTACCGCCACGACGAATATCTGCAACCGTTTCATCACCTTCGAAGCTGAACAATGGTGTTACGTTTGCACACCTACGCAGTTCTTCGGCAAACTGATCGTTAAATAAAGTTCCGTTAGTGAAGAGCTGAAAGTAACAATCCGGATGCTCTTTGAAGATATCAAGAAGTGGTTTATAGGTTAACGGTTCACCACCAAGTATTCCAAAGTAATAGGAGCCATGTTTCTTACTCTCATTGATAATAGAATGGACCTTTTTTATATCCAGACTCTCTTTTTGTGCTCCTCGGGTTACCCAACATCCCTGACATTTAAGATTACAGTCGTCGGTAACAGAGATAAACTGAAAAGCTGGGAAGACTTCACCTCTCTCTTTTCTCTTTTTAAATTTTCTGAAGCCTAACCAACCCTTCCACCCAAGATTTATGATGAACTTTTGCTTGCAACGGCGGTCGGTTTTTAAAAAATTACTCAGGATTGACATAGTCCCTTTTTCGATATATGAATTATTGAAAGCTTATAATTGATAGGATCATTGAAAAAGCGAAAAGCTTATTAGTGAAAATAAAAAGATGATCATTTTTTTATTATGACTTAAATATTCTTCTCGTTTTCCTTTAATGCTTTTTCTCGTTCAGCTATGGCTTTTTTCATCTCTTCGTTTCGGATGATTGATTGTCTTTTTATCTTCCTTTGTTCCAGTGCGCTATAAATGTCACTGCCAAGAATAGAAGCCATATCTTGCATTTGACGTTGCTGTTCGGCTACTTCGTCAATTACATCCGATCCGCTGATGGCTCCACCCTGAAGGTATTTGGGAAAGATGATAGCTGTATGCGGACAAATACGTGCACAGGCCGGACAATTATTTTTACATCCTTGCGGATATATAACTTTTACCTTTTCATCCGTATGTTCATAGACTCCAAACAGACAGAAATTTGCACATTGACCACAGCCGGTACAACGTGCCTCATCAATAATTGGAAACCATGAAACCCAATCTGTATTAGCGGACAACGTTTCAGATGAGGATAAATGATCTGAGCTTTTATTAATTAATTGAACCTCATTAAAGATAGTTTCATTGTTAAGCTCTTTGAAATTCAGTATTTTAGTTGGTATAGTGCTAGGTTCTATTCCAATATCTTTCAATAACAGATGTACGGTTCGGGGATAACATGCAATGATAAGAAGTTCTTCCACATCCATTAAAAGTTGACGGGTCTTCTCTTTTTCAGTCACAGAGAGTCCGCATAAGTCGGATAGATAAATAACTTCAGCTGTAGAGCTCTTCAGAAACTCGGCAATTTCTGTCTTCCTTATTTCCTCAATGATCTTCCCTCCGCAATTGCAAAATACAATTTTTCGCCGCATAGTTTCGCTTACCCTCTAATTGATCAGTGTCTTTTTGTTTAAAAATAGTTCAGGTAGCTTCAGCTGAAACTACCTGATGAGCAAACTACAAATATAGTATTACTTTTTATTCAAAAAGAAGACTAAGTTCAGGCATAGTATTTTTTTCTAAACCAGAATGCGACATTTACCAAGCCAATCATCACCGGAACCTCAACCAATGGGCCTATTACAGCTGCAAAGGCTTCTCCCGAATTGATCCCGAATATAGCAATGGCAACAGCAATGGCAAGCTCGAAGTTATTACTTGCTGCAGTAAATGATAACGTGGCTGACTGTTCATAATTAGCTCCCGCTTTCATACTCATAAAGAACGATGCTATAAACATCACAATAAAGTATATCACTAAAGGAATGGCTATCCGGACGACATCAAGCGGTATTTTAATAATATATTCACCTTTGAGCGAAAACATCACTATGATCGTAAATAGTAATGCAATCAGTGTGAGCGGACTAATTTTAGGAACAAACTTAGTATGATACCACTCTTTACTTTTTACCCTGATTAAAATGAAACGGGTAAGAAAACCTGCTGCAAAAGGGATACCCAGGTATATGAATACACTCTCGGCTATTTGGCTGATTGTAATCTTTGATACCACATCAGTGACAGGCAATCCAAACCACCCCGGTAGAATGGCAAGGAAGAAATAAGCATATACCGAAAAAAACAAAACCTGAAAGATGGAGTTAAAAGCTACCAGACCGGCTGCGTATTGCGTATCGCCTTTGGCCAGATCGTTCCAAACAATGACCATTGCTATACAACGGGCTAGCCCGATAAGGATAAGTCCATACATGTAATTTATGTTGAACTGCAAAAAGACAATGGCTAGTAAAAACATCAATACAGGCCCGACAATCCAATTCTGTACTAAGGACAAGCCCAGAATTTTTGTGTTTTTGAATACATCAGGCAGTTCTTCATATTTCACTTTCGCCATGGGTGGATATATCATTACAATTAATCCAATAGCAATGGGAATATTAGTTGTTCCGCTCGACAGGCTATTCCAAAAATCGGCGACTCCCGGATTAACCCAGCCGGCAAAGACCCCAATGAACATGGCTAGAAAGATCCATAGCGTAAGATATCTATCGAGAAATTTAAGTCGTTTATTTGAAGGCATATTGTGGTTATTTAAGTTTAGTAAGATATAGATTGTAAAATTGTTCCTTTATTTCATCTCTTACTCTGCGAAACTCGCTCCAAATGAATTCTTCAGAACCTATCATATGTGAAGGATCGTCGAACCCGATATGCAGACGGTTTTTTACTTTTCCCATAAAAGCAGGACATGATTCATTGGCACCGCCACAAACCGTTATTACATAATCCCATTCATCGTTCAGATACATATCAACAGGATCGGAGGTATGATGGCTGATATCGATGCCGACCTCTTTCATTACTGTTACGGCCTGTTGATTTAGTCTTCCGGTTGCTTCTGTCCCCGCGGAACATACCGTAAGGCTTTTATCGAAGCTTTGTAAAAAGCCATGAGCCATTTGACTGCGGCAACTATTGCCGGTACAAAGAATTAATATTTTCATAAAGCATTTTTTTAGTGAAAATTTAGACTAGTTTAGTCGCAGCAGCTACCGCTTTTCTGTAATCCATTTAATTTGAATCCTTTCGTGTCGAATTCAATAGTTACGTTTGTCAAATCAGGTAATAACGCATCGGCCACGAAAAAGTCGATGTCTTGTAGCGAAATTATGGATTCTCCGTTTTCAATATGTGTGGTTATATCCATCTGAACGGACGGACCACAACATCCTTGTGTGTTAAAAATATGGATACCCGCACCTGGTTTGTTAAAAGAATTCAGCGCTTTTTTTAATTCTATTTGTGCTTGTTCTGTAATTGTCATGATAATGTTCTTTTTTAAAGTTATTAATTACGAAAAATCTTTTCTGATAGGTTTTTTACTCTTTTAATGCCAATGATTTCTGAAGATTGAAGTGGAATAGCAAACAAGGGCTTTGATTGATATAATTCTCTTGCCTTGTAAAGGTAAAACTGTTGAAGTTTCCATCGTTCCATTGAGAAATCATCGGGGCAATCATCTTCGTTCAAGATATTGTTTAAAAATATCCCCTGGGATTGAATGCCAACTCTTTCCAAATCTTTCATGGCACGATAACCTTCGTGAAGAGGTGTAAACTCAGGATAAGCTACCAACAGAAAGGTAGCCTCATCTTCATTTTTTAACCGCTTTATTAAGATCTCAATTTTAGTGTTTGCATTATTTGTGCTGTTGGAAGCTATTGAATCGGTGTTCCCTTTCAATTTCATATCGAGTTGCTTCTTATATTCAAAAGGCAGTTCTAAAAGGCGAAGTGTGTGACCGGTAGGGGCTGTATCAAGGACAAAATAATCCCATTCGGATTCGTTGAGTAGATTGGCAAATTGCTCGAATATGGCAATTTCTTCGTTGCAGGGTGATTCCAGTTCTTCTTCAAGTGAAGCGATAAGCTCATCTGTATATCCATTAGCTCTTGCATCGTCCAGTATTTTGCGACGATATTCTTCTACCGCCACTTTTTGGTCGATATTTACTGCCCACAAGTTCCCTGTTACATTTATCGGAATGTGGGTTACATTTGTTTCGAGTACTTGACCGATATGAGCTGCAGGATCTGTGGTGAAGAGCAGCGTTTTTCCCTTCTCTGCTAATTCCATTGCCAGGGCGCAGGCTGTTACCGTTTTACCCACTCCTCCCTTTCCGGTTAGGATTGCAATACGGCTATGATGCTTTTTCTTAAGTAAATCGGTTAATATATCTGCCGGAGCAAACTCTTTGAATGGTTTACGTTCAGCATAGTTTCCTTGTATGGTGGTATTCTTTCGTTCAAAGGTAATCTCCCCCAATAAGGTAATATTGTCAACACCTTTAATTTCTGACTGTTGCATGGGAACTTCAGCCGTGTCATCCGGGAAGTATTGACGTAGCTCGTTGATATAAACATTTTGATTATCGGCTATTCTGTTAAAGATATCTCCATCCATTCCATGATTAGGATATACACCATTGATGATGAGGTGGAAGTTATGGATGCCGGTTTTTTCGAGTTCTGTACGCGCCCGAAGGGTTTCGTAAACTGAAGTTTTTTCGGGACGGCTAACCAGATATACTTTTGTTTGACTCGCATCTTGCATTACACTTACGGCATGAGCATATTTTGTCCGTGCACCTTCAATTTGCGATACCGGACCAATACAGGTTTGTCCGTTCCCCTCTGAACTTTTTTTAATATATTTATTCCATTCGTTGGGTAGGGTCATTAACCGAAGCGTATGTCCTGTTGGCGCTGTATCAAACACAATAAGATCATAGGTTTCATCGCCCAGAAAATCAGTGAATTTATCGAAAGTGGCTATCTCGACCGTACAACCTCCGTTAAATTCCTCTTTTACCTGTGCGAGGGCAAGTTCATCAAGAATTGCAGAGAGTGGTTCCAGCATACGATTTTTGTAAGCATCAGTGATGGCATCAGAATCCATTTGAACTACAGAGAGATTTGGCGCAACCAGAACAGGATCGACACCTATCTTCTGTTCAAAAATATCGCCAAGATTTCCTGCCGGATCTGTTGAAACCAGTAAGGTATGCTTACCTTTGCCTGATTGATAAACGGCTGTGGTTGCTGCCATAGTGGTTTTGCCCACACCACCTTTTCCTGAAAAAAATATATATTGTGTCATTATTGTAGTATTAATTGTATGGCTTTAATTACTTTGGATACATTGATTTTTTTATCTGCACAGGCAATTTTTCCATTCACCAAAACGAAAGGGAAATCTATGTTGGCATTTTCCAACAATCCCTGAGCCCGTGTGTTTTCAAACCATTGGTCGGACATGAATTCTATATGTTTGAAGCCGATTGCTCCGCCGAACTTAATTTCAAGTTGTTTCCTGACCAATTCGCCAACCTGTTGCCAATTCGCTTTGCCTGAGTCACAGGCTGCCTGAGGTATAGTAAAGAGCTCTACTAATACGATTTTGGTTTCCATCTCGTGTTCTGTTAACTGAATACCCCTAAAATTCTGGTGTCGGGTTCAATATCATTCAATGCAGGAATATGCGTTTTAAGCTCCTCAATGGTAGGGTATGCCCCCACTTTAATGATATGGTTGTCGAGAATCACTAAGGGTAGCTTCCCCGGCCCGTTGGCTTTAATAAAGTCTCTTACCAGGGTGTTATGCACAAACACAAGGGGCGCTTGGTTTATCGCATACCGTTTGGTTTCCACACCCGCTGTTTTTAACAGTTGAATGGTGTTCAATAGTTCTATTAATGCTTTGTCGGGCTCCGGCCCACAAACCCCACTCTCACAACAAAGAGAGGGCTCAAATATTTCAAGTTTCATTTTAGTTTATTTTGTTTTAAGGTGTTTATATCTTCAATGTTTTATTTCGAATCAGAGTGATCAATGATACTGCAATCGATATTAACCAATTTTATGGGTTCAAAAAAATCATTAAACATTTGTAGGTATTTATCAATTGATGAGCTACACAGGCAATAATTTACTTTTAGCCCGTCAATTTCACCGTGAATTAAACCTAACGCCCTCAGTTCTTTTAGATGTTGAGAAACTGTAGTGCGACTAAGCGGTAGACTATCAGAAATATCACCTGAAATGCAAGTCTTTGTTTCTGCCAAATATTTAAGAATTGCTAACCGTGCCGGATGTGATATTACTTTAGCAAAGTGAGCTAAGTCTTGCAGATCTGAATCGAAATTTGTTGTCTTAATCATGTGCTTATGTTTTATGTCGCAAACATACGACATATTGAGCATAGAAAAGGAATATAGGTGTTAATTTAAAGTTAATTTAAAGATCAGACTATCATATCTTAGGGTTTTATTTTATTGTAAATTCCCGTCAGATATTGGTCGTAGTATCCCTTGATGGTCTCTTCCACTTCGGCTAAGGGTTTTACCGGAACCAGGTCGGCCACTTCGTCGTATGTTAAATCGGTATTGAAAAGTGTTTCGCTACTACCCCAAAGCATTTCTGATATTGCTTTTTGTGCCTCTTTTTTGTCCATCCCAAAGCTTATGGCTAATTCTTTTAGCTTTTCGAGTTGAAAGAAAAAGTAAGTATGTCCCATGGCCGTAATGACTGCATAAGCCTCAATCTTTGACTCTTCTACTTCTGGCGTAAAACCAAGTGGTTTCATCAACTTTAAGAGCGCATTTCTTTTTCTGGCCGACATCTCCGGTGAAAAACAAATGGGATTAACTCCTTTGTTTACAAAGGTCGAAGCACTTGGATTCATTCGGGCAATGTTAGCAAATCCGTCAAGCTGTGCTTCCATTTTTGCAATCGTCAATTTGGGAGCCAGCGAAACAAGAATGGACTCTTTTTGAATAAGATCTTTTATTTTAGCCAGAGTATCCATTACAACAGGTGGATGTAACGCAATCATTACAATATCGTTTTTTACGACACCAGCTAAATCATCTGTAGTAACATGGATGGATGGAAATTTTGTTTGTAATGCTATCAACACTGCATTATTGGTGTCGAAAACAGTTACCTTTTCAAAAGAGACTTCTGCATTTTTAAAAGCTTGCAGGAAAATTTTAGTAATTCGGCCACCACCGATAAATCCAATTGTTTTCATTTTGATCACTTTTAATGGTTTAACAAATTGTGTGATTAGTCTTAATAATTACGCTCTTAGAATATGAAGTTAAACAGATAGCCTACAATTAAAATTCCGGTAGAAACAATACCGACAAAAATGAGTAGCAATGGGAGTTTTAATACCTTCTTTAAAATAATCATCTCAGGCAACGACAAACCAATTACTGACATCATAAATGCCAGGGCTGTCCCGAGTGGGACACCTTTTTCGATAAGTACACTGACGATAGGAATAATTCCTGCTGCATTAGAATAGAGCGGTACGCCTATTAAAATGGATAAGGGAACTGAATACCATGTTGATTGTCCCATCAAATGGGCCATGAATTTCTCGGGAACATAGCCATGAACGGCTGCACCAACTGCAATACCGACAACAATATAAATCCATACTTTCCCCACGATCTCTTTTACCGCATCCTGTCCAGATTGAATACGACGGTTAAAAGATATCTTTTCGTCAGGTGTGTCATTGATATCAGTTTTTATATTGTAAACCCAACCTTCAACCTGCTTTTCGAGTTTTAGCTTGCCGATGATCCACCCCGAGAGAATCGCTATTATAAGACCCGTTCCGATATAGATGATGGTCACTTTTAAACCGAAAAGGCCGAAAAGAAGGATCACGGCTACTTCATTGATCATAGGGGCTGCGACCAGAAATGAAAAGGTAACCCCAAGCGGCACACCGGCCTCAACAAAACCCAGAAAAAGAGGAATTGCCGAGCATGAACAAAAGGGAGTTACAATACCTAATAAGGCTGCCATCACATTGCCGGTGAATAATGATTTACCTTCCAATGCTTTTCGGGTCTTTTCGGGTGTAAAGTAAGTACGAATGATCCCTACGAAAAAGATGATTAATATTAGCAGTAGCAATACCTTGGGAACCTCGAATATAAAGAAACGCATTGTTTCGGTCAGATGTGTTCCTTTCTGCATTCTCAAGATGTTATTTACCAGCAGATCGGTTAAGGGTTGTAGAAAATGGTATAAAACAAACCATATTATAATCCCCAGACCTATTTTAAATAAATTCTTTCCATCCATTTTTCTTTCCTTTTAGTGTTTCGTAAAAACACGAAATTATATTGTAAATTTTTTTATTATGCGCAACAAGTGCAATGTTTGGGTTGTCCGGTTTCTTCACTATTCAGCATAGCTAAGATTTCAACAGAACAACATCTTTGGTTGGGGTTTAACTCCTTGCAGCGGTTTCCGGTACAGGCTCCTGTGGCTTCTTGTATATCTTTGAGCGTTTTTGCGCCCTTCAATATTGCAGATTGAATCTCTGTTTTAGAAACATTTTTACAATAACAGATTAATTCTTCCATGTATTTAAAAATAAACTTGAATAATGTAATAAATTCCGGCTGCAATGAATAGAATAGAAATGATGCGGCGAAACCATAATTCAAAGGTTTTTATCTTGTTGTATACGCTTGCTACATTTCCCACTGCATAAGCCAATAACCATGCAAAAATGATGACAAGAAGACCTGTTCCAATTGCAAAAATCAATGGAAGAAATAGTCCGCCAACGCTGGTAATTGTCATGGGGATAAGCATCATAAAATAGAGGACACCACTATAGGGACAAAAAGCCATGGCAAATATCATTCCGAGCAACAAAGTACTCCAATAGCTTTTTTTACTTTTTTCTCCTATTTTATCCGTTAATCCTGAGAAAGCCGGTAGTTTTATCTTGATGATGTCAAGCATAAATAATCCGATAAGAATTAATACCGGACCCAATATTTTTTCGCCCCAGCCCTGAAAGATCATGGATATCTTCATCTGGCTTGCACCGAAAAACAGAATGATGCCCAGTGCTGTATAGCTTATTGCACGACCCAGGGTATAAATCAATCCACTCATAAACACCCTGCGACGGTTTTCAATATCACGACTGATAAACCCGATGGCAGAGATATTTGTGGCTAGGGGACAGGGGCTGATGGAGGTCATCAGTCCCAATATGAATGCCGTGATAACTGAATATTGCGAATTTTCAAGAATAGTTCGTAGAAACTCCATCGGATTATCTTGTTAGCACTTTTTCAACAGCCTTTTTGATTTCCGCTTTTATTTTAATAGGATCGTGTGCATACATAAAAGCTTTACTCGTCAAATCGATTTTCTTATCATCGCAAACAACCAATAAGGTTTGACCACCGATACCGAGTTTCTTTGCTATGGGGTTTGCTGTAGCTTCATCCAGATTAACACCCTTGAAGACGTACGCTCCTGTTTTTACCTGCTCGGGATAAAGTGATGCAACCGCTTGTTTACTATTGTCTTCAACAGCATGACATGTAGCACAACGTTGCGTAAAATGGAAATAGTACACTTCTACTTTTGGCGTTGTTGACTTTTTTGCTTCCTGTTTTTTAGTGGTCTGTGCATTTGCGATGAAGCTCCCTATTAATAGCATAAGGGCGACATTTAGAAATATTATTTTTTTCATAAATTGCTGTATTTATTTGGTTAACATCTGTTTAATTTCTTCCGAAGAGGGTATGCGTCCTTTTGCAACAACATTACCATCGATAACAAGTGCGGGTGTTGTCATTACCCCATATTTCATAATTTCCATGATGTCTTCTACTTTAGTAATATTGGCTTCAATACCGTTTGCTGTGACTACATCACGGGTGATTTTCTCCAGTGTTTTACACTTCGAACAACCTGTCCCTAAAATTTTAATTTCCATTTTGTTAATCTTTTTATTCGTTTTTACATGATGTTTTTATGTCTTCTGATGCATTTCTGGCGAAGAATTGTCCGAACATTTTTCCAGCCTCTGCCCAGTTCTCCTTATTAATACAATATTTTATATAGGGTGCATTAATTTCTCCCTGGATAAGTCCGGCGTCCTTTAGTTCGCTCAGATGCTGTGAAAGGGTAGAGCGAGCAATCGGAAGTTCTTCGGCCATATCACCGCTGTAGCAACAACGACTGGCATTTTTTACCAGATAATCCATGATGAAAACTCTTACAGGATGACCTAGCGCTTTTGCATAACGAGCCATCCTTTCCTGCGTTTCGGTGTAGTATATTGTCTTTTCGTTTGCCATACTTAGTATTTCGTCTAATTACGAAACAAAGATATGAAATGTTTATGTTCTAAATTATATTCGTTGATTTTTATTTTTTAAATTAAATTCTTTTTGTTTTGTGGTTCTATACTTGCTTTAGTTTTTATGAATTTGGCTTTTGGTGTTTTTACTTTAACCCGGATTCGTTATTAGAAACATTAAGTATTGATTATCAATTTGTTTTATCTGTGAGACAATTGGTTTCAATAAATTTATTATCACCAATGTTGAATTTATAATGACGGATTTAGGATTAAGAAAATCAAATAGGAAGAAGAAAATGTTTGTGCGTAGATATTCTTCAATAATGAATTCATATCGAATTTTGCGAAACATAGAAATTAATTCTATCAGCAGATAGAAAAGTGCACCAATACAGCGCCGAAAATTCCTATAATTTGAGTAGCTGAGTCTAATGTAAGCCTAATGTAACTCTAATGTAACTCTAATTTACTTTTAACCTGCATTAGGAGTAGAATAGAATAAGGTTAGATTGGCAATATGCTGATTTTTATTTTTAATGGGAGATATCAGAGAATCTTCTTAGGCTTTTAGAACCATTCTATAATGTTTTCAACAAACTGATTTAAGCAAAAAAGATAATAAATTACTTTGTTATGAATTTATCAATTGTATTCAGTAATGTTCTGGCTTTAAGTGGTCTTTTTATCAAAGAAGTGTAATAGCCGGATGCTTCGATCATAGTAGTATCATCTAAGTTAGCCGGCACTAATGCTATAATGGGTAAGTTCGGATAGTGGGCCTTCAACTCACTTTTGAAATCTAAAGGTTGGTTTCGGGTAACCTCAAGGTCAATAATAATCAAACTGGGTTTATTTTCTTCACACATTCTTATTATTGCGGAGGTATTTGAAACCCATTCGAGCTTAACACCGGTTTTAGAGAGAATATGTTGTATTACGACATAGTCTGATGTTTCGCCCTCAATGATTAAAATAGATTTATTTTTCCAGTCGTAATTCGGTTCACAAGGGTTTGTTAATTGATTTTCAGTAATATTAGTTTCAGGATTGGTTAATGGGAGCGTGAAATAGAATTCAGATCCGTTTTTTTCTTTTGATTCTACCCATATTTTTCCCCCCATGGCTTCCACCAGATTTTTTGTGATAGTTAATCCAAGACCTGCGCCTCCAAAGGTACGGGTACTTGAATCGTCGACCTGACGGAAACGTTGAAAGACAAGATCTAATTTATCGGATGGAATACCGATCCCGGTGTCTTTAACATAGATTAATGCGTATTTTCCTTTTATCTGGTAGCCCAAGGTTATTGACCCCTTTTCGGTAAACTTAAGGGCGTTTCCCATCAGATTAAAGAGTATTTGTTTAAATCGATACTCATCTGAATAGATAAATACATTGGTGATATTCTTCGGCTTTTCCAAATTGATGGAAAGTCCTGCCTTGTTTTTTAACACTTTCTCATTTTCGAAATTCAGATAGATGTCGTGTAATATCTTGTTGATCTCAAAACTGGTCGTGTGAATTTCCAGTTGGCCGGCTTCGATTTTAGAAAGATCCAGGATATCATTAATCAGATTAAGCAACAGCCTACCGTTACTTTTGATTTGATAGAGAAATTCAGATTTCTCTTCATCGGTAATATCGGGAAATTCCAGTATTTCGGAGAATCCGATAATGGCGTTCATGGGGGTTCTGATTTCGTGCGACATGTTTGAAAGGAATGCCATCTTTAATTTATCAGATTCCTCTGCCCTCTCTTTTGCTTTGACGAGTGCTATTTCGGATAGTTTACGGCGCGTGATATCGCGAAGTAGTATTAGTACTTCTTCATCTCCAAGGGGAACAATGCGTGTTTCTGTGTAAATAGTCCGCGTATTGGTAGGTATTTCTATAACAATAGTTTTCCTAATCCGCTCATTCATTACATATTTTATAGCATCTGATAGATTTTTCCTGGAGTCATCAGGTAGGGCTCGTGAATAGATGTTCTGGCCCTGAACAAACAACCGTTCATTTTCAATCAGGTTGGCTTGCGCTTTTTTGTAGTCGGTAATAATACCGTTTTTATCACAAACAATAATTATATCAGGAATGGCATCTAACAAAGCATTATTACGTTCCTGAATTTCTTTTAAGGCATTATCGGATTTAACTTTTTCGGTGATGTCTCTAAAAAAAATGACACAATAGCCGGCTTCGGGTGAAAAAAATTGAACATAAAGCCATTTGCTAAAAAAATTACTATATACTGTTTGATGCAATTCTTTTCCTGAAAGGGCAACTTTAGAAACAGCTTCAAGCCATTGTGTATGGTTGATTAATTCGCTTGTCATCACTTCGGTGATCTTTCTAAAGACAACTTGTTCTCTTTTTAGTTTAAAAAGGTTTTCTCCGGTTGTATTTATGTCAAGAATCAGAATGTCATAGGGGCGTCCCAGTTCATCCGTAAGAAGTTTTACAAAGCAAAAGGCTTCATCTATATTTGAAAAAAGCGAGGTATATTGCCGTCTTGATTCTAAAAGTGTATTTTCGGTGGTTTTAGCTAGGGATGCGCTAAATGACTGAATCTTTGAAGCTAAGAAATAGCTGAAAAACAGTCCGGTTAAAGCTCCGAAGAAATCGGAAATAGCGGAAATGGAATAACGCAACCCACCCGTACTATTTATGATGAAATGATAGTCTAATATCAGAATGATAGTTGAAAAAACGATAAAAATAAGTAGCGGAGAACGTCTATATGAGAAAAGTGAAAGATAAAATATGCCGAATATCATATAAGCCAACGAAGAAAAAAGAGTTGCCGGTACTAAAGGTTCATCCATTGCAACGAAGGATACGATGTCATAGAAAAAAGCAGCAATTAAAACAAATAGGATGCTGAGTGAAGAAGCATGGATGTTTTTTAAACGAATAAAGATCAGGGAAGAGACGATAAAAGTGTAAAGACTGACATCACCTAATAAAAGATATATGTTTAGCGTGGAAAATAATCTTATGAAGGTAAGTATGAATAATCCACATAGCCCAATTAAATTAAAGGCTAAAAGATATTCGGTTTTTTTTTGAATTTCCAGAGAGAAAATATCATAACCATCTAGAAAATAATATTTTATTTTGTTCCAGTATTGCACTTGAGTCATTATTTATAAACAAGTAAATTTAATTAGTTTTTCTAATTATAACACTTTTCATCATTTGTTTTTTGGTGGTAGCGACTGTTTTGATGGATAATTAATGATTGAAATCGTATTATCGAAAAAGCAGTGTTGATTTTCATGGGGTTATACGAATTGAAAAACATAAAGTGCCATAAATATTTCTTGGATATACAAGGCGATTTTTTTGAATTTGTTATAAATTATTTTTGATAATTGAGCATTTAAAAGCGGCATATTATTTTTCTTGATTTTTAAGTGGTTTATTTGGTATTGTTCATGAATTATTATTACTAACTTCGCAATACAATTAAAATAAATGTCAAATTGTTTTAATCTTAGTGATATGATTGATATAGAGTGGGATAAGCTTCCATTTGCTTATTTTAAAACTGATTACAATGTCCGTTGTTACTTCCGGGACGGCCAATGGGGCGAAATTGAAGTATCGTCATCTGAGTATGTCAACATTCATATGGCATCAAGTTCATTACATTATGGACAGGAAGCATTTGAAGGGCTTAAGGCTTTTCGTGGAATTGATAACAAAATCCGTATCTTCCGTTGGGAAGAAAACTTCAAACGGATGGAAAGTACGGCTCAAGGAATATTAATGGCGCCTGTTACCAAAGATCTCTTCCATGATATGTTGATGAAGGTTGTTTCATTGAATGAAAAATATATTCCGGCTTATGGATCCGGTGCATCACTCTATATCCGCCCATTATTGATTGGTACAGGTGCTTGTGTTGGCGTTAAGCCTTCCGATGAATATCTTTTCCTGATTTTTGTAGGTCCTGTTGGTCCATATTTCAAAGAAGGTTTTAGTCCGGTATCCATCCAGATAGCCCGTGATGCTGATCGTGCAGCACCTCTTGGAACAGGAAAATTCAAGGTCGGAGGTAACTATGCCGCTAGTCTTGCATCAGGGGAGCGTGCACATCATGAAGGTTATTCCGCTTGTCTCTATCTCGATGCAAGAGAAAAGAAATACATCGATGAATGCGGACCTGCCAACTTCTTTGGCGTTAAGGGAAACAAATATATTACCCCAAAATCTACCTCTATTCTTCCTTCTATCACAAACAAGAGTCTGATGACTCTGGCAGAAGATATGGGAATGGTAGTTGAGCAACGTCATATTCCGGTTGAAGAACTGAAAGAATTTGACGAGGTTGGTGCCTGCGGTACTGCTGCTGTTATTTCGCCCATTAAATTGATTCAGGATCGTGAAACCGGTGAGGTTTATAAGTATTGCAAAGATGGCAATGCCGGTCCTGTATCAACAAAACTATATAATAAGCTTCGCGCTATTCAATATGGCGAAGAAGCCGACAAATTCGGATGGGTTACCATTGTAGGATAAGTCGTAAGTTCATTGATAATGATAAAGCCGGAAGATGATTCTTATTCATCTCCGGCTTTATTTTTTCAGGCACTTCGAAAAAAACTTTATTTATGATAACTTGTTTCTTCTCTTGAATCTGCGATTGGATATATTGTTTCATTCATTTATCTTCGCTTCTACAATAGTATCTTATAAAAATTAAAAAACTATTTAAGAATGAAATTATTCAAGACAATTGTTATTATCATACTTACAGTAACTTGCACTGGTATTGCTTTCGGATGGGGTATTTGGGGCCATAAACACATCAATAAATCTGCTGTATTTGCATTACCCCCGGAGATGCGTATATTCTTTTACAATCATATTGATTTTCTCACTGAAGAGTCATCAATACCTGATATTAGAAAGTACACAATTAATGATAAGGCTGAGTTCCCTCGCCATTATATCGATATAGAGGCATTCTCTGAATCTATAGACAAGCTGCCTCAATCGTCAAAAGAAGCTGCTGCAGTTTATCCTGATAGTATTCTTCGCAAAAGAGGGCTTCTTCCCTGGTATATTCAGGATATGATGGATAAACTTACCATTGCAATGAAAGAACGGAAGAAAACAGAAATACTGTTTCTTGCAGCAGACTTGGGGCATTATCTGGGTGATGCAAATACGCCTTTGCACACTACATTAAATCATGACGGTCAATTTACAAATCAAAAAGGTATACATGCTTTCTGGGAGTCACAACTGCCGGAGCAATTCGGTAGCAGTTATAACTTTTATACAGCGGATGCAAAATATATTACTGATATTAAAAAGGAAACCTGGCGAATTATCAAGCATACGCATTCATTGGTAGATTCTTTGCTTTCTATTGAACGAAAAGTAAATAGTACTTTTCCAAAAGATAAGATTTATATGATGAATGACAAGGGTGAAATTGTAAAAAATAGATATAACGCTCCCGTTCATTCTCTTGCGTATACCCAGGCATATCACGAAGCTTTAAATGGAATGATTGAACAACAAATTCGTTTAGCAATTACAGCTACAGCTGATTTTTGGTATACGGCATGGGTGAATGCGGGAAAACCCGATTTGACTTCATTGGATGATGATGTGTTAACTAAACAAAATAAAAAATATTATATTGAAGATTATAAAACCTGGAAAAAAGGCAAAATAACGAAGCTCAAGATCGAAGGTGAATTTTAAAACGTAGAAAAGAGATGGATACTCAACACGAAGCAAAGATTCTCCGCATCTTTATCAGCTCCACTGATAAATTTAAGCACAAACCCCTTTATCAGATGATTGTTTATCTGGCCAAGAGAAACGGACTGGCAGGTGCAACGGTATTTCGGGGAGCAATGGGGTATGGTCCCAGCAGCAAATTTGTTTATTCTATTACCGTTTGGGAGGTGGTAGATAAAACACCTATGGTTATTGAAATTGTTGATGATGCCGAAAAGATAGATGCATTCTTTGCCCTGTTAAAACCTTATTTGGAACTCATTCGTACGGGATGTCTGGTGACCTGTGAACGGGCTGATGTCCTTTTTTATAAAAAGGGGGATAAAAAAAAGCCTTTTTTTAGCTTTTAGCAGCAAAAGAAATATTCGGTTTTGCCCGATTCCGAATCATTTAAAATAGAAGAACCGTTGGGAAAATAAAAAGCCCTCTCTATTTGATGAGAAGGGAGCTTTTTATTCTTTTGTCTCTTTGGGATTGCCTGAGAAAAGGACTCTTTCCCTAGTCTATCGTTTTATCGGATTGACGGTAGTAGCGCTTTTCTTATCGCGAATGAATAGCTTTTTATCTTGAAATTGAATTCAGTATCTCTTTCATTTCTACCTGCATCTTTAGCGCTTCTGCTCTTGCTTTCGCTGCAAAGTCAATACTGTTGGATGCGAAAATGATGGATCTGGAAGCATTGACCAGTAATCCGCATTCTTTGGTTAATCCATATTTAGCTACTTCTGCCAGGCTGCCACCCTGAGCGCCTACGCCGGGAACCAGAAGGAAATGGTTAGGGATGATCTTGCGGATATCAACAAGCATTTCGGCTTTTGTAGCACCCACAACATACATCATGTTGCTCTCATTACCCCATGTCGATGATTTAGTCAAGACTTCCTGATATAATTTTTCACCTTCTTTATTTTCAAATAATTGGAAATCGAAAGCTCCTTTATTAGAGGTGAGTGCTAACAAGATAACCCATTTATTTTCATAACTGAGAAAGGGTGAAACCGAATCTTCGCCCATGTATGGTGCTACTGTGATAGCATCAAAGTTTAATGCAGAGGCGGATGGATCTAAAAATGCTTTTGCATACAGCCGTGAAGTATTTCCGATATCTCCACGTTTTGCATCGGCGATGGTAAATACCTCATCTTTAAATCGGTTCAGATATTTCATTGTCTTCTCCAGACTTTGCCACCCTTTCAATCCCTGACTTTCATAAAAGGCAAGGTTGGGCTTGTAAGCAACCGCTAAATCGAGGGTTGCATCAATAATCTGTTTATTAAATTCAAAGATAGGATCATCGGTATCACGAAGGTGAGCTGGTATTTTTGATAGCTCACTATCTAATCCTACGCAGAGAAAAGATTTTTTCCTTTGAATTAGCTGAATTAAATCTGAACGGTTCATCTTGATTTATACTTCGTTAATGGCTTCTTTTAAGCGTTCTGCATTTTCGGCAAGCTGAAGGGCATCTATCATAGTTTGAATATCGCCATTCATAAAACCTTCAAGGTTGAATACCGACATGTTGATACGATGATCTGTTACACGACCCTGAGGGTAATTGTAGGTTCTGATCTTGGCTGAACGATCACCGGTAGATACCATTGTCTTCCGTTTTGAAGAGATCACATCGAGATACTTCTGATATTCCAGTTCATAGATCCGGGAACGAAGAATACGAAGGGCTTTTTCGTAGTTTTTGATCTGAGATTTTTCATCCTGGATAGAGACTACGATTCCGGTGGGTGCGTGTGTTAAACGAACAGCCGAATAGGTTGTATTTACACTCTGACCGCCAGGTCCGGATGAACAATAGGTGTCTTTACGGATATCACTGGGTTTGATATCAACATCGAACTCATCGGCTTCGGGCAATACAACAACAGATGCTGCGGAGGTATGAATACGACCTTGTGTTTCGGTAGAAGGAACACGTTGAACACGATGCACACCGGATTCATATTTTAACTGCCCGTAAACATTATCTCCTGAAACGTTAAGGACAATCTCTTTATAACCGCCTGCAGTACCTTCGGTAAAATTATCGATTTCAATCTTCCATCCTCGCTGTTCGCAGTAGCGCATATAGAGTCTGTAAAGATCACCGGCAAAAATACTGGCCTCGTCACCACCGGTACCTGCACGGATTTCTATAATGGCATTCTTTTCGTCCTGTGGATCTGAAGGAATCAACATAATTCTTATTTCTTCTTCCAGATTTTCTTTTTCTTCGGTCAAACTCTGGAGCTCTTCGCGAGCCATTGTACGAAATTCTTCGTCCTTTTCGGTTTTTAAAACCTCTTTGGCCGACTCCATATTGTCGATAATAAGCTTGTATTTTTCGTAAGCTTCAATAATGGGTTGAAGGTTCTTGTAATCTTTATTCAGTTTAACATAGCGTTTCATATCAGCCATCACTTCCGGCTGATTCATCTCCTCATTTATTTCTTCGAAACGCTTTTTAAAAGCTTCTAACTTCTCTAGCATGAATGATTTTTGTTTTGCGAGTGCAAAGATACTTAAAAGGATTAGTAAACGAAAGTGCCGTACTCCGACTTGATGGTCAATTTTTTACCAACATAGGGATGAACACTACCGGCTATTCTGGCTTCGATACCATATGATTGACTTATATCGATGATACGTTGTGCCTGTGCTTGGTCGACATAAAGCTCCATGCGATGTCCCATATTGAATACTTTATACATCTCCTGCCAGTCGGTTGATGACTCGTGTTGGATCAAACGAAACAGGGGAGGCGTAGGAAAGAGGTTGTCTTTGATGATATGTACGTTGTTTGCAAAATGAAGCACTTTGGTTTGTGCACCGCCACTACAATGAATGAGTCCGTGGATCAACGGACGCATTTCGTTGAGGATATCTCTGATCACAGGAGCATAGGTGCGGGTTGGTGATAAAACAAGCTGGCCTGCATTTACTCCCTCTACTTCGGTTTTATCGGTTAAAGAACAACTACCTGAGAATACCAATTCGGCAGGAACCGCAGGGTCGAAGCTTTCCGGATAATTTGAAGCATAGAATTTGTTGAATACATCATGACGGGCAGAGGTAAGTCCGTTGCTGCCCATTCCTCCGTTATATTGCTTTTCATAGGTGGCTTGTCCGGTAGAAGATAATGCTACAATGACATCACCCGGAAGAATATTGTTCTCAATAACCTCAGAGCGCTTCATACGTGCCGTAACAGTAGAATCGACAATAATGGTCCGGACAAGATCTCCTACATCAGCTGTCTCGCCTCCTGTAAGGAATACGCCCATCCCCAGGTTACGGAGTTCGGCCAGAATCTCTTCGGTGCCGTTGATAATGGCTGCAATAACGTCACCGGAAATTAGATTTTTATTCCTGCCTATAGTGGAAGAAACTAAAATATTATCGGTAGCGCCTACACAAAGCAGGTCGTCTGTATTCATCACAATTGCATCTTGTGCAATTCCTTTCCAGACCGAAAGATCTCCGGTTTCTTTCCAGTAGAGGTATGCCAGAGAACTTTTGGTACCGGCTCCGTCTGCATGCATGATATTGCAATACGCGGGATCGCCACCTAAAATATCAGGAAGGATTTTACAAAAGGCATTGGGAAATAATCCCTTATCAAGATTTCGAATGGCATTGTGTACATCTTCTTTAGATGCTGAAACACCACGGCCGGTATATCTGTTATCGCTCATTATAAATATGACAGGTGTTGTAAAATAAAGCGCAAAGGTACAAAAAAAAGCGCATCCCCTTGAAGGTGCGCTTTCAATGTATAGTACTACTGACTATTTTAAGATTAAAAGTTTGTTCTTCCGGTTAAGCGTGTACTGTCCGAAACGAGATAACATCTCTTCTCCCATCATTACAGAAACTTTTTGCAGCAGCGATACGCTTGCCTTAACGTTTTTAATGGTTTTGGTTCCAATTCTGATTTCATGGATTTTGAATATCGCTTTATCGGCAACAGTACTATTGGCTAGCACGGTTTCGGTATCTCCTTCAAAATCGTTCTTCGAAATTACCCCGTCTTTTAATAATTTCAAGGTCTCCAGTTTTGAGAAGTGTAAATAGCTCTCATCTCCTTCTGCAAGTGATACGTTATAATTAATGCCATTGGCAATAATGGGAATAATCAGAAATCCGTCTTCATCTGAAGTCAGCTTAACTGAATCTTGATCAGGAGCCGTTATGATCTCGATACGGGCGGCAATGGCTTTGTTTTTAGGCTTTGGAATAAAGTCTTTACTTAATACCTTAAATTCGGTACGTCTGTTCATTTGATGTGCTGCTTCCTGAATAGGTTTGTTGGGCAGACTATTTACAAACTCTTCGGTGATAACGGTTCCGGCTTTGAAAGTGTATCCTTCACGAATCAGATCTTGTGTTAAAGTTCGGGGAACACGTTTTCCATATCCTTTTGCCTTTAGGCGTCCGGGATCGATGCCTCGTTCGATTAAGAAGTTGACGGCTGACTCGGCACGCTTTTGAGATAATTGATCATTGTATTCGAGTCCGGCCCGGGCATCAGTATGCGATGAAAGCTCAATGATAAGTCTGGGATTTTCTTCCAGTGTACGAATGAGCCCTTGCAAAGAATCTTGGTATTGAGGTTTCAGATCCCATTTATCAAGATCGTAAAGAATATCAGGTAGGATTACAGGTTTATCTGGAATAGGTTCAAGGTTGAAGTTAATGACAAAGTCTTTGCTGCGCTCAACACCTACTGTGGTTTCTCTGGCTTTTTTTGTGAAATAGTTGTCTTTGCCGGCTTCAATATCATAAGTCACATTAGGTTCCAATTGGTTATTTGAGAATCCGTAATTTCCTTTCGGATCACTACGGGTTTCAACTGAAGATCCATTCGATCCCAAAAGCTTGATTTTAGCACCCTCCAGATATTGAAGACTTCTGTCGTCTTTAATAACCCCTTTTAATGTATATACAATAGGTGGGTGCGAAAATGAATAAATATCGTCGCCTCCTTTACCTCCTTTACGGTTAGAACAAAAGTATCCGCGATCCTCTTTCGGAATATAAATGATTCCAAAGTCATCGGCACTTGAATTGATAGGGGGTAAAAGGTTTTGAGGTTTAGTCCATCTGTTCCCGACTCTACTCGATTTGAAGATATCTAATCCTCCCATTCCAATTTGACCATTAGAAGAGAAATAGAGAACGGAATCTCCTGATAAGAACGGAAACATTTCATCACCGGGGGTATTAATCTCAGGCCCTAAATTCATTGGAGCTCCAAAAGGTTCGTTGACGTTTTTGCGATTGGATATCCATAGATCTTTTCCGCCATATCCGCCAACTTTTTCGCATGAGAAAATAATGGATAGCTCGTCACTACTCAGTGTCGGTTGTCCAATGGCAATGGTGGTGTCTTTACTGAGTTGTATCATATCAGGATCGCTCCATCTGTTTTCACCTTTATTGCTAACCCAAATCTGGCAACCTGACTCACGACCTTTGTTGTTGGGACAACGAGTGAAATAGAGCCTGCTGAAGGTGTTATTCATCGTGGCCGACCCTTCGTTGGCCTTGGTGTTGATGATTCCGCTTACGTCAAGTAAGAGCGGTTCGCTCCACATTCCTTTTTGGTCGAGAGAGGAAATAAAGAGATCACTGAAGTTCTTTCCGGTCCAGTCGTCTAATGATTTTCCGGTTGAAGCATCACGATCCGAAGTAAATATTAAACTGCGATAATTGGCATCGGCAAAGGCTGGAGAAAAGTCATCCTCACTCGAATTAAGTTTTCGCTCATTCGTTACTTCATATTTTCCCGGAGCCTGCATCCATTTTTTTGCTTGATCACATGAAATAATTCCGTTTTGTCCTCTGGGATCTTTAGGTTCTGCTTTAGCAAATTGTTCAAAGATGTCTTTGGCATCTTCATATTTTTCATTGGCTCTCAGGGCCTCTGCATAGAAAAGAAGAACCATGGGGTTTCGGCGATCATAACCATCACGGACAAGACTTCCATAAGTTATTTCCGCGTTACGGGTGTCATTGATAAAACGATAACATTCAGCCAGTCTATATAATATCCGTTCTTTCTCAGCAGGTAACTTTGCTTTGGTATAGGCCTTTTTATAATTTGTTGCCGCTATGGAATATTGAAGATTAGTATAGGCCTGATCGGCCGCTTCGGTAAAACGATTTTGGGCTTGAGAATAATTTGTCCCTATAAAGAGGACAAAAAGAAGAGAGAGCAAATAACGATAAGACTTCATAGTTTGACGCTTTTAACCATTGTCAAAATTGGACTCTAAGATACGACATCTTCTTTATGGTTGTCTTTTGTTTGTGTAGGGGTGTTTTGATTTAAATCTACCTCTTCAGATGTTGCTTGGTCGATTTCAGCCTGTTTCTGTTTCTCTTCATTTATTCTTTTTAATTCAAGTTCGTAAGGATGGCATTCGTTATTGTATCCCATATATGGAGGCGGTGGCGGAGGCGTTTCAGAAGCTGAAATGTTATAGATGTCTGATGAGGGGGTATCCGTAACGGATTCTTCCGTTTTATTTGCCTGATCGGTGGTCGTGATGGGTTCTTCAGAAATCGGTTTGACAGGCACTTCGGTCTCACTCTCCGTTTTTTTCTTTTCTGCCTCTTCTTGATCTTTTAGCATTTGATCTTTTAACTCACTGGCAGTATCTCTAATGGTTTCACGAATTCCCTGAACCTCTTCTGTAATGCCGCTGGTTTCTTGCTTCAGTTGTTCTGTAAAGTCACTCGAAACACGCTTTACTTCATTTATCATCTTCCCTGCTTTACGAGCGGCAGTTCCAAGTTTCTGTGGTCCCAATACCAAAAGAGCGACAAGCATAATAACAACCATCTCGCCGCCACTCATGTCCAAAAATAACAATACACTACTTAACATAACTAGTTTATTTGTGAGTACAAAAATAAAAAAGTCCCAGTAGTATGGGACTTTTTTATTGAGTTATTTTAAAAAACTTATTTTTTTAATGCGGCAGCTTTTTTAGCTCTTCTACGATTCTGCCACGAAATGAGGTCGTAAGCAATAGGGGTTGCGTTGAAAATGGATGAATATGTTCCAATAAGAATCCCTAATAACAGTGCGAATGTAAATCCACGAATTACGTCTCCACCAAAGATAAACATCGCTAATAAGGTAACAAGCACTGTGCCTGAGGTGTTTACGGTACGTCCAATGGTGTGATTCATACCTTCGTCCATATTAACTTTTAGATCACGTTTTGGATAGAGCTTATTATATTCACGAATTCTATCGAAGATAATTACCGAGTCGGTAATAGAATATCCGATAATAGTTAGAATAGCCGCGATAAACGACTGGTCTGCTTCGAGAGGGAATGGTAAAATACCATCAAGAAGCGAATATGCACCCACAACGATACATGAGTCGTGGAATAGAGAGATAACACCACCTAAACCATATTGCCACTTTTTGAATCGAAGGGCAATGTAAGCGAAGATAATGATCAAGGCAAAGAATACCGCCATAATAGCTTTGTTCTTTATATCGGCAGCCATGGTAGGCCCAACTTTCGAGCTGTTCAATATACCGATCTTGCCTTCTTTAGCTGTAAAATCACTATAAGTGACCTTTTTGTTTAGGCAGAAGCTTTTCACTGCTTCGTATAATTTAAAGGAAACCTCGTTATCAACTTTAGTAGAGTTTTCCTCAATTCTATATTTTGTAGTGATCTTTACCTGATTGGAGGCTCCAAAAGTCTTTACTTCAGACCCTTGCCCAAATTCTTTGGCTAAGGCTTCACGAATATCATTCGTTTTTACAGGTTGATCGAAACGAACGATGTATGAACGTCCTCCTGTAAAGTCGATACCCAAATTCAATCCTTTGGTTGCAAAAGAGATAAGACTGATGATAATCAGCGCTCCTGAAACGCAGTAGAGAATCTTACGTATACCTAAGAAGTCGATATTTACTTTTGTAAAGAGGTTAATGGTGTATTTATTACCATAAGTAATGGTCTTGTTATGATCCATCATACGATCCATTATTAATCGTGGAATGAAGATAGCGGTAAACAGTGAAGTTAACAAACCGATTACGAAAGTGGTAGCAAAACCTTGAATAGGACCGGAGCCAAATACGTATAAAACGATACCGGTAAGAATTGAGGTGACGTGACCGTCGATGATAGCACTCAAGGCATGGCGGAATCCATCATGAACCGCAAGTCGCATTCCTTGCCCCCTTCGAAGTTCCTCTCGTATTCGTTCATATATCAATACGTTCGCATCGACCGCTATACCCATGGTGATAACAATACCTGCAATACCGGGGAGCGTAAGGACCGCTTTGAGCGAGGCCAGTACGCCAAAAAGGAAGAATAGGTTGGTGAGTAATGCTACGTTTGCAATTTTACCTGCTTTGCCATAATAGAGTTGCATGTATAAAAGAACCAATACGAATGCTATGACAAATGAAATACTACCGGCTTGAATTGCTTCTTTACCAAGTGTTGGTCCGACAACTTCTTCCTGAACGATTTTAGCAGGAGCAGGAAGTTTACCGGCTTGTAGAATATTGGCAAGGTCCTGGGCCTCTTCTACCGTATAGCTTCCGCTGATGGAAGAACTACCGTTGGGAATTTCATCATTAACATTAGGCGCTGAATAAACGAAACCATCCAATACAATAGCAATTTGGTTTCCTACATTTGCACCTGTTAATCGTTTCCAGATACGGGCGCCTTCACTATTCATCTTCATAGAAATTTCGACCTGACCGTTCTGGTTAAAGTCCTGACGGGCGTTAACAATAACATCACCACCTAGAGGGGCAGAACCGTCACGACTCGTAACTCTCAAAGCTATTAATTCAAGAATATCAGGACGTTCGCGTTCTGGTTTAACTGTCCATGCCAGAATCATGGTTTTGGGGAATGTTTCTTTAACCCGCGCTAACATTTTATTGACTACAGCGGTATCTTTTATCGAAGCAAAACCAACCGTCGAATTTCCGTAAGGTTGTCCGGTCTGTCTGTCGATAGCAGGCATCAGATAAGCAAAGAGATTATTCTTTTTAGATTTATCTGATACATTTCCTTTTCCTTCTGCCGTTTTTTTAGCTTCACCTAATTTTTCGAGAAGTGCATTCTTTGTTTTAGATGCATCAGCCTTAGCCGGTGTGACTTTTTTAGCAGGAGTGGCTTTAGCAAGTGCCTTTTTAGCAAGTGCTACTTTTGCCGTATCAACTTTTTTTACTGTATCGGTTTTCTTTAAAGTGTCTCCTACTACATCCATACTGGCAAGTCTGTTGCTGGCTTCCATAAGGTAAGGATAAACATCTTTCATCTTATAAGTTTCCCAGAACTCCAGTTTAGCAGATCCCTGTAGTAATTTTCTAACACGTTCAGGGTCTTTAATACCAGGAAGCTCAATGAGGATACGGTCGCTCGACTCTAATTTCTGGATATTAGGTTGTACAACGCCAAAACGGTCGATACGAGCACGTAGAATATTAAAAGTACGGCTGATAGCTCCATTAGCTTCATCTCGTATAACCTTTAACACTTCTTTGTTGGTTGAGGTAGGATGGATACGATCGCTATATTCAACTCTATTGAAAAGAGGAGCTAAACGAGCATTCGGATCTAGCTGGGCAAAAGATTGACCAAAGAGAGTGACAACATCTTTTGCCTCTGTCTTTTCCCGTTCAACTGCCATATCAAGGGCTTTGTTAAAAATCGGGTTCTTTGTATTTCCGGCCATACCACGAATAATGTCAGCAACAGAGATTTCCATTGTAACATTCATACCGCCTTTGAGGTCAAGTCCAAGGTTGATCTCGCGTTCTTTTACGTCTTTGTACGTGAATTTTTTAAAACCAAGGTTAAGTACCGTTTTTGTAGATACTGAATCGAGATAGTGTTTCTCTTTTGCTTTAACCAATGAATCTAAAATGACATTTTCTTTTGCCAAATCACCTTTCGCAAGATCTTTTGCAAACTTGTGGATAGCTTCTGTATCAGCGAAACTTTTCGCTTTACTTTCAACATTCTTTGTCCAGATGTTGAAAGAGAGTTCATAGAGGCAAACCACTGCGAAAGCGATGGCAAACAGCCTAATAGCACCTTTGTTCTGCATGAGTAATCAATTTTTTATTTTGCTGTTCGATATTTTTCAGGGTTGCAAATATAGTTGTTGATATCCAATTTAACAATTTTAGTTGATATGAATTCAAATACTTCTGTCTATTTATGATCATTCTATGCCATTTTGAGTGACAATAGGGGAGAGTAAAACTTTATCTATTTTGAGTTGATCCATGTCAACAATCTCAAAACGAAAGTTTGAACATTCGAATACTTCACCTGTCTCGGGTAACTTTTCAAGATACTCAATGATAAAACCTGCAAGATTAAGTTGTTGATAATCATCTAAGTTTAATTGTAATCCTGTCTGTTCTGTCAGCTCATCCAACATGATACTTCCATCTGCCAAGAAAGAACCGTCTTCACGTTTAACGAGCATCGGATCGAATGGTTGATCGCTTCCGGGAAGCTGTCCGAATACATTTTCTGTTAAGTCATGCAGTGTGACAATTCCTTCGAAATCGCCGAATTCATTTACTACAAGACCCACATATTTTTTGTTTTTCCGGAAAATATCAATTATTTGAAGTACTTCGAGTGTCTCAGGGATAAATATGGGAGGTTCCAATGCCTGTTCAATCGCAAAATCTTTGTCGTTCGAAATTCGCAATAATTTTTTCAGAGATAGAACACCTGTAATATCATCAAACGATCCTTTACAAACCGGATAATAGCTATATGGGTGTTCACGTATAAATTCGAATAGGTCGCTTTTGGATATATTCGAATCAATATATTGCACATCGCTCCTGTGAGTCATTATGTTACGGACTCTTCTGTCGCCCATTCTAAAAACATTGTGCAAAAATTTGGTTTCATTTTTTTCCAGCGTTCCTTGTTGATTAGCCATTCTAATCATTATCTTTAACTCCTCTTCTGAAATATGGTTTTCGTTTTTTGTTGGCAGGTGAAGGACTTTTTGAATCAAGTGGATACTGAAACTAAGGAAAATCTCAATAGGATATGTTAACTTGGTGAAATAATAAACTGAAGGACCCACTATCAATGCTACCTTTTCAGGATTATTCATGCTGATGGTTTTCGGCAACAATTCACCCAGAAGTATTGAAAAATAAGTTACAATTGTAATTATTATGATAAAGCTAATGTTTTGAGCATGGATTCCAATTAAAGGAAGATCTTTTAGGTATGGGGTGAGATCCTCAGCCATTGCTGCTCCCGAATAGGCTCCCGTGACGATACCGATAATAGTTATTCCGATCTGTGTACTGGATAAAAAATGCTCGGGCTTCTCCATTAAACGCAAAACCTTTTCAGCCCTACGATCATTCTTGTGCGCAATCTCAATGATTTTTGTTTTCTTTGCAGATATGAGCGCAATCTCTGATAAGGCAAAACTACCGTTCAATAAAATGAGTATAAGTATTATTAATGCTTCCATGGTACAAAGATATGAGAAAAGACTGTTTTTTTGTATCTTAAGTTTATTGTTATTATTTGTACCTCAAAAAATTATAGCTCAGCAATTTCCTGTTTCACTTGAACAGAAACTTCAGATTCCCGTATATGATGCTTCAAATACGCCTATTCCCACTCCATGGGTTGGCGGTCTGAATAGCTGTCAATTTGGAACTATAGATCTTGACTTGGATGGGAAGAAGGATCTGGTCGTTTTTGACCGGCACGGCTATAAGATTCTTCCGTTTTTAAACAAGGGATCAGCTGGCGAAATAAAATATGAGTACGCACCTCAGTATGTGTCGGCCTTTCCAAAAATGGAACATTGGTTTCAATTAGTAGATTATGATGGCGATGGAAAAGAAGATATTTTCACCTATCGCTATCCCTCCGGAATTAAGGTATATCGAAATACTTCAACTACAAAACTTTCTTTTGCTACACAACCGACAGATGCCTTACAATCACTCTATGGAACGGTGATTTCTCAAATACCGGCTACCAACGTTGTCTATCCGGCTATTGTTGATTTGGATGGCGATGGCGATTTGGATATTTTGGTCTTTAGTGTACTGGGTTCTTATGTTGAGATGCATAAGAACGTGTCGAAAGAAAAATACGGTAATGCTTCGGTACTGGAATTCGAGCGTTCTACTGATACTTGGGGTTGCTTTGCTATTTCGTCAGAGAGTAATCAGATTCTTTTGAATCAATGCTCCAAATCTGCCGCAGCTCTTCCCAAGAGTGAATCCTTATTATTGAAGAACAAGGCTGTTTCTTCGAGTGAATCTAAACATAACGGGTCTACTTTTTTAGCTTTTGATGTGAATAATGATGGCGTGAAAGATATTTTACTGGGGGATGTTGATTATCCGGATATCGCTCTTTTAGTGAATGGCGGAACGCCGACGGATGCAAATATAGTATCTCGTGATTCAATATTTCCTAAAGGTGCCAACCCGATTCACCTCATGGAGTTTCCGGTTTGTGCTATGATCGATGTTAATAATGATGGACTAAAAGATTTGTTGGTATCACCTTTTGATCCGAATATTCAAAAAAGTGCCAACCAGAGTAGTGTGTGGCTTTATCTTAATACCGGAACTGCGACAGTACCCCAGTTTACACTATCCACCAAAAACTTCTTGCAAAGTGATATGATTGATTTTGGATCGGGGGCGTATCCTGTTTTAGCAGATCTGGATGGAGATGGACTAACTGACTTGATTGTTGGAAATTGGGGTAATTGGAATGGTTGTACACGTGACCAATGGGGAATGCTTAATTGCGAATTTATTGCGTCCATAGCCTATTTTAAAAATATAGGTACCAAGACGAGTCCTGCTTTTCAATTAGTTACAAACGATCTCGCAGGCTTATCTACATTAAAGGTAAAATCGCTCATCCCAACAGTTGGAGATATTGATGGAGATGGAAAACTTGAAATTGTGGTGGGAAAACAGGATGGAAAGCTCCTTTTGCTTAAAAATAGAGCTGCCAAAGGCAGCACTCCCGATTTTTATCTGGATAATGACTCTTTTGGCGGAGTAAGTGTTGATTCGGATTGTGCTCCTCAGCTTTTTGATGCTGATAAAGATGGGCTGATCGATCTGTTTTGTGGCAAAGCTGATGGGAAAATACGATGGTACAAAAACACCGGAACTGTTAATACACCTCAATTTGTACAAGTTACAGACTCAGTAGGCAATGTCAATGTATCTGATCAACAGCTCTATCTGGGGAATGCTGTTCCACATTTCATAAGAGATGTGCAGGGCGTTACCCGTTTGTATTGTGGTTCCGGTTTGGGTAAAATTCATTGTTATGGGGCTATTGATGGCAATTGGAATGGAATATTTCAAGAAACCGATTCTCCTTTTGCGAATATTCAGTTGGGGATGCGTACGGCTGTAGCTATTGCCGATCTTGACAATGACGGTATTCTGGATATTATTGCCGGCAATTTCTCAGGTGGACTCTCTTATTTTAAGGGGAGCACCAAGTCTGATGGAGTAGAGGACCCTTCCTTATTAAAAGGATTGATTGTTTATCCAAATCCTGTAAAAGATCAACTGACTATTCGCTATGATGATTTTTCTTTACAGAAGGAAAACACTATCTGGATTCAGATGTGTGATTTGATGGGGCGTGTATTAATAAATACACCTGTTTCAGAAGCTGTTTCGACACTTCCAACCCAGGCAATTGCTCCCGGATGTTATTTGCTTCGTATTATCTCTACTAATAAAGGCGTATTAAAAGTGGTTAAGATCATAAAGACAAAATAAAAATGATAAGACTGCATTTATGGAATATAAAGTTTGCAAAAATCTTATCGTTCGTAACAATATTATCTGTTAATTTTGAATTCATTTAATTTTGAAATTTATGTATAAGCGTTTACTTCTCGTAATTATTCTCTTTTTGTTTATTGGTTCGCGTTCTATTGCTCAGAACAGATGGACAATTACCGATAAAAATAAGATTACCTGGAAAGTCGATAACCGATTACCTCATTCCGATCATATAGAGATGAGTGGCAAAAAGGTTTCAGTAATTGTTAGGTATGGTGTTAATGCTAAGGGTGGTTTCGAAATGAATAAAACGATCGTATGGCCCATGTTAAGGACCATCCCTAATAACACCCATGCCAGTTTAATGCGGCAGTTCAAAACAGATATGATTGATCATCTTTTAATAAATGGCAAAATTGTTTCGAAAGAACTGGTGCAATCTATTTCTCACAATGGATTAATTACCGTTCAAAGTGAACTCAATGATATGGTTGGTCTGACACGCTTATTATTTCCATCTGTTTCTTTACCTGCATATTGTGAGAAATATACCATTGTAAATAAAACAAATAAAGAGATTATAATAGAGGTGCCTGATGAGAATATCACCTATACTACCGAGCCTTCAAAAGGTGTTGATGGTAGTTATCTTCTCCGAATCGAAACAATTGGTTCCGGCGCTTACAAATTACTTCCTCAAAAGTCACTTTCTTTCGGAATAAACTATTCCGGATGGAAACAAACCGAGAAGGTTGCAGAAATTAATATAAATCAGGAAGCTGCTTTACGTTCAGCTCTTGTTGATTCATTTAGAGATAATCTCGTTTTTGAGTCTCCTGATTCGGTGTTGAATACTGCTTTTGCTTTTGCGAAAATACGAGCATCGGAGAGTATTTATGAGACTAAGGGAGGACTTATGCATGGCCCTGGTGGGGAATCTTATTATGCCGCTATTTGGGCAAACGATCAGGCAGAATATGTAGGACCTTTTTTCCCATATTTGGGGTATGAAATTGGAAATAAGGCCTCATTAAATGCATATCTTCATTTTGCCCGTTTTATGAATGCCGGTTACAAACCGATACCGAGCTCAATTATTGCTGAAGGAACTGATATATGGAATGGTGCCGGTGATCGAGGCGATGCGGCAATGATAGCATATGGAGCAGCCAGATATGCACTGGCAAGAGGTGATAAAAACGAAGCGAATCAATTATGGCCTCTTATTGAATGGTGCCTTGAATATTGTAAACTGAAATTAAATGAGCAGGGGGTTGTCTCTTCAGATGCAGATGAATTGGAGGGACGTTTTCCGGCAGGGAAGGCCAATTTATGTACTTCATCATTATATTATGATGCCTTGAATTCGGCGGTCTTTCTCGGAAAAGAGTTACAGAAGCCTGCTAAACAGTTATCTCAATATGCTCGGGAAGCTAAAATCCTGAATAGTTCCATTGAAAAATTCTTCGGCGCCATCATTAACGGTTTTCCAACTTACCGTTACTATGATGGTAATACGGTACTTCGTTCATGGATTTGTGTCCCATTAACTGTTGGAATTTTTAACCGCAAACAAGGCACTATTGATGCGTTGTTCTCTCCCAGATTGTGGACGAATGATGGACTTGCAACTCAAGCCGGTGATCAGACTTTCTGGGATCGGGCAACTTTATATGCCCTGCGGGGAGTATTTGCAGCCGGTGAAACAGAAAAAGCACTTGATCATTTAAAGTATTATTCAGAGCGGCGACTTCTGGGTGAACATGTTCCTTATCCTGTTGAAGCTTATCCCGAAGGAAATCAAAGACATCTGGCAGCCGAGAGCGGACTTTATTGCCGGGTATATACGGAAGGCTTGTTTGGGCTCCGTCCAACCGGATTACATTCCTTGTCCATAACGCCACGCTTGCCGAAAACATGGAATTACATGGCATTAAAGAAGGTCCATTGTTCGGGAAGAATATTTGATATCAACGTTGATCGAGTCCACGATAAACTAAATGTTGAAATCAAGACAGCAACTTCCGAAGTTAAAAGATTTCAGATCAAAGAGGGGGCATCCATTAATGTGATTTTTTAATCAGATATATTGCCTTATTTAAAATACCTTGTATCTTTATCCCTGATTTGTCGTTAGAAATATTAAGCATTGATTATCAATTTGTTTGTATATATTGCAGTTGGTTTTAATGTGCTTATAATCAGTAATATAAATTTTCTAATGACAAATTTGAGCTTTAAAATCTTTGTTTCTTGTCTTAAATAACAATCAGCCTAATTGTTGATAGCTATTTACACAAATAAATATCTTTTCTTATATTGGTCTGGTGATTAATTTCAAACCACTGTGAGAAATTTATTGGGAGCCTTTCTTATGGATAGCGCTAAATGAAAGTGGAATATTCAATAATGAAACTGAGTTTTAAAATGGGACAATATATTTACTAGTTGTTGTTTTAAATTAACTGATATATAATTGTTTATGTTTTTTGGTTTGATGTTTGGTGGTTTTATTATGATAAAAATAACGTTATGAAAACGAGTATTACCTTTATATTTATTTTTTGGTTATTGATTTTTTTTCTGAGTAGTTGTCAACAGGATAATTCATCCGGGAATTCCTCTAATCCGGTAATTCCGAAATCGAGTAAAGATTTGGTGGTAAGTCCAAATTTTAAATTCTCTACGGTTAAGGATGTTCCCATAACCATCACAGCTCTTGATAATCAGAATAAAGCATTATCTAATGTTAAATTTAGCATTTTAACTGATTATCGTAACAGTGGCGGAAAAGATATTCTTTCAGCCTCAACCGATGAAAATGGTGTTATTAGTTTAACCTATACTTTCCCTGATTATCTTGATTCGGTTGTTGTTGCTACCGACTTTTTAGGATTACCTAACGAAACAAAAGTAAGTACCAAATTGGGACAAATTGTTTTGACTTTAGGGGGACCTTATCCGGTAACCAAATCTGCTGAAGTTGGCCGGGGCTTTAAATCTGTTTCTGCTTCAAATTTAAAAACTCCGCTTGGGGCTTGGGATAGTAATGGTGTTCCCAAATATTTGGAACCGACAAATGATGTTATTGATGCATCATTCTTAAATGACATTAATACGATGCTTCCGGAACGTATAGATATACGGAAAAAGCATCCTGAATTTTTAAATAATGCCAATCAATCTAATTTAGTACTAATTGATGATTGTGATGTTTGGGTTACATTTATCAGTGAAGGTGCTTCGTGGCTAAATTCATTAGGATATTATTATTATCCGACAGATAATCCTCCCAAAACAGCAGCCGATATTGCTTCATTGAATGTGATATTTCCTAATTGCTCTTTTCCCGGAAGCGGTGGAAACTTACACTCTGGCAATAAAGTTAAGTTAAAAGGCCCATTGGCTTCTGGTGCATTTCCAAAAAATACAACCATCGGGTGGGTGCTTTTTGCAAATGGCTATTCGGGTAATCAGGTAACCAACGGTAGCTGGGTATTATATTCTGATTGGAAATTTAATCCTGAATCTGATGATAACCTAAAGAAACATTTCTTATTCCTTTTCGATCGGGCAAGGTATAAGTTTTTGTTAACTATTGAAGATTGGCGTCGTGATCAAACTTCTTGTGACCAAGATTTTAATGATTGTCTGTTTTATGTGACGGCTAATCCGATTGAAAGTGTAAATACTTCTGATATTCCACCGGTAGTTTATCAGGGTTCTGATGCCGATGGAGATGGCGTCCCCGATAATTTTGATAACTATCCCAACGACCCGAATAAAGCTTACGACTCTTATTATCCCGCTAAAGGGACCTATGGTTCCATTGCATTTGAAGATTTATGGCCTTATACCGGTGATTATGACTTAAATGATATGGTTATTGATTGTAACTTTAATCAGATTTCGAATGCTTCGAATAAAATAGTGGAGATAGATGGGAAAATTTCGTTACGTGCCATGGGCGCTACCTTTAAAAATGGATTTGGATTCCAGTTGCCATTTTCTCCATCTGTTGTATCCAAGTGTACGGTTACTAGTAAAAAAACAGGGTTACCAATATCTTTAACAAACATTGTCAATATTGATCCGGTTACCGGATTAGAAAAAAACCAGGATAAGGCTGTTGTAATATTATCAGATAATGGCTTTAATTTATTGCCTCCCAACGGAAGTGGAATTGGTGCAAATACAACGCCTGGTGTTCCTTGGGTAAATCCTGATACATTAGAGGTGAAAATCATTATGAAGACGCCCCAAGTATTGGCTAATGTTGGTCTCCCTCCATATAACCCATTTATCTTTGTGGATGGGGATAGAGGCAGAGAGGTTCATTTACCTGATCAGGTACCAACCAGTCTTGCAAATACCGCATTATTCCGTACCGGAAATGACGATAGCGATCCTGCTTCCGGCAGATATTACCGAACCAAGAATAACATGCCGTGGGGTATAAGTTTTGCAGATCATTACGATTATCCCAATGAAAAGACAGATATCATCAATGCACATTTACATTTTGCCGAATGGGCAATAAGCAGTGGTTCCTCTTATAAAGATTGGTATCTTAATCTGACCGGTTATAGAAATAATGCATTGATTTATAAAAAACCATAAGAGAAGGATAAAAAGGATAAATAAGAAATTAGCTATCCGTTATTCCCAATGCAATATTGACTTTGACTTTGAAGTTTCGTCCCATTGGTATTGATCTCTACGATATTGCCAAAAATCGCATCAATGATCTCCATGATAAGGAATGACAAAAGCACAAAATAATCAGATCAAAGAATAAATCTTTAGGTTTTGTCCGAATAGAAAGGAGAATATAAGGGATATACGAGCCTGATATGTCTTATCCATAAGGGCATATTAAAAGGAATTAGACCTATGTTTGAACTAGGTTCGATGTAGGTTTGACCGGGATCTAGGATACCGAACAAACCTACATCAAATTTATTTCAAATGTATTTTTACACACCTTCGTGTTTATTTCTTATCTTTTTTATCTTCCGCTATTATTTAAATATTTCTTACGGGATATACCGCTTATCGATAAACTTTTATTCTCTTCTCCACGATTTTTCAAACTGATTCCTTTTCAGACTGATCCTAAATACGTTGAATGTTACAAAAGGCAGTAAAATTTATAAAGCTGATTGAGATTATGAAGGGGAATATTGAGATAAAAGAGATTGTTTTGGAAGGTTTCGGAAGAGGCTTTTTTTTGAAAAAGGGGGCACATTAGGGGGCACATGAAAAATATCAGTCAAAAAACGGCATTAAAAAACCCTGTTAATCATTTGATTAACAGGGTTTGTGCGGATGAAGGGACTCGAACCCACACTCCTCTCGGAACTAGATCCTAAGTCTAGCGCGGCTACCAATTACGCCACATCCGCAGTTTGAGAATGCAAAAGTATGCATTTCCTTGGAGAAAACAAAAAAACCTTCTGAAACCAGAAGGTTTTTTTGTGAAAAATATTGTGGTATTACTTAAGTGACTTTATTGCCGAATCATAATCAGGTTCTTGTGTAATCTCTGGTACTTGCTCTGTATAAGCGATTTTTCCATCCTCATTTATTACAACAACAGCACGTGAAAGTAATCCTGCAAGTGGACCATCAATGATCCTGCTTCCATAAGTATCACTAAACGAATTATTGCGAAATTCGGAGGCCGGTATCACATTATTTAATCCCTCTGTTGTGCAGAATCGGCCATGTGCGAAAGGTAAATCCTTGCTTACACAAAGTACTACTGTGTTATTAAGCTTCGATACTTCAGCATTGAATTTCCGTACTGAAGTAGCACATACTGCTGTGTCCAGACTGGGGAAGATATTCAGGACTACACGCTTTCCCTTGTAGTCGCTCAAGCTTGTTTCTGAAAGATCTGTTTTTACTAATTTAAAATCAGGGGCTTTACTTCCAACTGCGGGAAGAGTACCGTTGGTGCTGATTTTATTTCCTTGTAAGGTTATTTGTGCCATGATGTATAGAATATGTTTTATGGAGACTAAAACAAGCGTTCTATTGGAAAGTTCAACTAAAACAGGAAAATTTGCCCCTTATTCTTCAGAATCAATGGCTCCTTGTTGTCCCAACATAATAGAATATTGTTGTTTACGTACCTGTGATTTAAACAATGCATCGTAGACTACTTGTTGAATATTCGTACGAATATTCATCTCGGAAATCTTATTATTTTCCGCATCCGGATAGACTCGATTTGAAAGAAAAACATAGACTATTTTCGTTATTGGATCTGCCCACACAAAGGTTCCGGTAAAACCGGAATGACCAAAACTCTCTTGAGAAGCGCTGATACAGCAAGGACCATTTTCTGCCGGAGTAAACAATTGCTTGTCCCATCCTAACCCACGACGGTTGGTGGCTGAAAAGTGTTCTTTTGTGAAATAGGTTATCGTTTCGGGTTTAAATAATTGAACGCCATTATAACGACCGCCATTTATTAACATTTGCATAATAGATGCTAAGTCATATGCATCAGAGAACAGACCGGCATGTCCGCAAACACCTCCCATCATGGCGGCTCCGGGATCGTGTACATATCCTTGAATCAGCTGATGACGAAAAATAGTATCGTTTTCAGTAGGTAATATTCTGCTTTTTGGGAACCTCTCTAATGGATTGAATCCAATTGTTTGCAGACCTAATGGCTTATAGATCTTATTTTTAATATACTCTTCAAAACTCATACCTCCGTATCTTTCAACGATTAGATACATAAGATACATACTTAGATCACTGTATTTGTATTCTGTCTTTTCAAGAAGTGGCGATTGGCGAACGATTTCGAAGATAGAATCTTTATAATTGCTACGTAGCCAAAGACTGTCAGCAACATGAATATTAAAGTCATCTGTTTGTGATTTTCTGAAATACTTTTTATTTGGAAAATCGCGACTTAAGGTTCTTGTATAGAAAGGAATGAAAGGAACTAACCGGGCTTGATGTGCAAGAATTTCGTCCAGATGTAACCATCTTTTATTCGATTTCTTATATTCAACAAGATATCGATCCAGTCTTTTCGTCAGATCTATTTTATTCTCTTCATAGAGCTTCATGACGGCCAACGTGCTAGCTGCAACCTTGGTAACGGAAGCTAAATCAAAAATGTCATTTAGCTTAACGGGTTCAATCGTATCGTAGGTATGATAACCATAAGCCTTATCGAAGATAATCTTGTTTTCTATGGCGACCAATACTCTGCATCCGGGAAATGCTTTTGCATGTATTCCGGCATGCACAATAGAATCGATCCGGGAGAGATCTTTAGAATCTATACCGATGGATTCGGGTGTTGAAAAGCCTAATCTCACCGCCTCATGATCAGTTCCGGTCCCAACTGTATACTCGTTTGATGCTGTCACCGGCAGACGGCCTGAAACAGGAATTCCTCCAAAAATAGCTTGAGCTGCCCAATATCCGACATTCGGTCTATCACGATAAGTAATAACCATGGAGTTGACTTTGTTATCGAACATAGACAAAGCATAAGCATTTGCAGGGAGATGAACGATTATTTTCGGTCCCAACTTACTTAAGGAATCTATAAACATCAACAGTTGTTTTTTGATGCCATAGTTTTTGGCTGGAGAATCAACCGTCTTTCTTACATCAATAGCAATAACTTTATAATCTTTAAGTTTTGATACCAATGCGCTGTTTTCATTTCCGGTAGTATCGAACTTAAGGTAGTAATGATCCGCTTTTGTATAAAGATCAACGCTTTGTTCAAACTCATTTGAAATTGTATCGCCCACACATACTGTGGCTAATCTTAAACTATCCGTTTTAAGTGGAATCAGATTGTTGAGGTTTTTTGCAATTGTTACAGACGACTGTATAAGTTCTTGGTTTAGCTCTGTTGCAGTGATAGAGGACAAATCGTTCAATAAATTTTTTAAAACAACGGGTTTGAGCTGAGCCAAACCGACTTTATATTTATATATTAATATTTTACGACATCGTTCATCGATGACAGATTGACTGATTAATCCTTTTTCTATCGCCTCCCTGATGTTTTGAACAGCCCGTCCAATATCCACAGGTAGAAGTAACACATCGTTTCCGGCAAGTATTGCTTTTACCTCTACCATTTTAGAATCGGCATTATCGGCAAGTCCTTTCATCTCCATTGCATCTGTGAAGACCAGTCCCTTGAATTTTAATTCTCCTTTTAAAAGATCTGTGACGATAGGTTTCGAGAGGGTGGAAATAGAATTTGGAAGGCTGTCGAGTGCAGGCACCCGCAGGTGTGCCACCATAATTCCGGCTATTCCTTCACTAATCAACTGTTTAAATGGGTAGAGATCAATTTCTTTGATTGTTTTGATATCGTGATGAATTGTAGGAAGAATATAATGCGAATCAACCTCTGTGTCGCCATGTCCCGGAAAATGCTTTGCTACCGCAATGATACCCATATCTTGCAATCCTCTCATATAAGCATAACTCATCGTTGCCACTTTAAATCGGTTTTCACCAAAGGAACGGTTATTGATTACAGGATTTTTTGGATTATTATTGATATCTACAACAGGAGCAAAATTGATATTAACTCCAATTCTTTTCATCTGCCTGCCTATTTCAAGTCCCATTTGATAAATAAGCGAGTCGTTTTGAATTGCACCCAATACCATTTGTCTGGGAAATGACAGAATACTATCAAGACGCATTCCCAGGCCCCATTCGCCATCAATAGAGATGAAAAGAGGTGTTTTTGAAAGTTGTTGATATCTATTGGTTAATATGGCCTGCGCAGTGGGCGCCCCTTTAAAAAAACAGATTCCCCCGATGTTATATTTTTTTATCTGGGCTTCGATTTCACGATAATAAGATGGATCTGCATTTGCATAAGAACGTATCATGAAAAGCTGACCAATCCGTTCTTCCGGTGTAAGTTTTGTAAGAACCGAATCAACCCAAAGTGTTTCTTGTTTTTTATCTTGTTTTGAAATATGTTTTTGTAATAATGTTTGCGAAAACAGGGTCTCGGTTGATAAAAGTAAAAGAACAAAGATTTTAAGCAATGATTTCATTTGTAATAATTGGTATTAATTAAATGAAATGGGACATGCTCATTATTTTCATCATAGAATGATGCATATATTGTTGCATGCTCATTTCATCCGGATATTCTGCAGCGATTAATAAAATGATTACTTGCTACAAATAGTCAGGTTCATAAATCATTAATATCGACAGAAGCATTCTTTTAAAATGATATTTAGTGAAGTCCACTTTCAAGTGACAAAATTACTGCATAATATTAAGTGGTCTACCTTTAAGTGATAAAAACTACAATATTTATATTTGTTGTGTTTATTTTTGTACACACAATATTTGAAAACTGATTTATTACGAATTATTATTCAGTGAAACAAGGTTTTCGGTATACGTAATATCTTTTATTTTCATTCATAGAATGAAAACATACCTGCTTGTGAATGATAATTATACGTGGAAAATCGGGAAAAAAGAAATATGTTTGAGCTTTTATATTAAACCTTTTCGTTTTTTCTTTGTCTTAACTTCAGTTTAAACTAAAAACCACTCATTACCGCATGGCGCCAACCGATGATGCTTTATTAGCAATGTTTCGTGAACCCTCTTCACGTAATAAGGCATTTGATCTATTGGTAAAGAAATATCAGGAACAGCTCTACTGGGTGATTAGAAGGTTGGTCATTGATCATGATGATGCAAATGATTTAATTCAAAATGTATTTATCAAAGTTTGGAATAATCTTGCTAACTTTCGGGAGGATTCCAAGCTGTTTACATGGCTTTACAGGATTGCTGTTAACGAAAGTTTAGGCTTTTTGAGCAGCAAAAGAATGAAATTATTTATTCCTCTGATTGATGTGGAAAAGCAACTATCGCAATCTTTGGCAGATGATAATTTTTATGATGGAAATGAGATTCAGTTAAAGCTTCAAAAAGCGTTGCTGATGTTGCCTGAAAAGCAAAGAGCCGTTTTTAATTTGCGGTATTATGATGAAATGCCCTATGAGCAGATGTCGGAAGTTTTTGGAACTTCAGTAGGTGCGCTAAAGGCTTCATACCACCTGGCAATGAAAAAAGTTGAAAAATATTTGATCGATAATTAAACCAATGAACACAGAATCTGTCTAATTTTCAAATAACTAATAAAATGGAACGAAATCACCTAAACTCTTCGGACATACCTTCAAACTCCTCTTTAAAGGATTTGAAGAAGGAAAACCCCTTCAGGGTTCCGGATGGTTATTTTGATGAGTTACCCCTCCGTATTAATGAGCGGATCGAAGCTAACCCCGTCATTAAAAAATATCGACGTATTCATCCGGGAGTATTTGCTGCTGCTGCATCTGTTGTTATACTTCTTGGATTGGTAATGTTTTTGCGCACAAATGGTATTAAAACAGAATTTAATACTGAAGCTACTACTTATGCATCCGTTTCGGATACCCATGTTGTAGATCATCTTGAAAAAGCTATCTTAAATGGCGAGCTTGACGAAAGTGATCTGGTAGATGCAGTGGTTGGTAAATCCTCTAAGACTTCAGTTTCGCAACCAACAGAAAAAAGCAAAGTTGCAGGCTCAGAAAAAAAAGATGTTTTAAAAAACGTTTCTGATGAAGTAATTATTGAATATCTGATTCAACAAGAAAATCCTACGGTATCGTCTACAGTGTCGTCTGCATTGTCATCTAATGAGGTATGGCAATAATAGACTTTTAAAAAAATTACGATGATAAAAATGAATAAAAATAAATTTACTGGTATTATATTTCTCTTTCTTCTGATTACGACTTTTGTTTGTCGTGCCCAGAACAGACCGCCCATGGACGATCAAAGAGAACAAATTGAAGCACAGAAAGTGGCTTTCATTACTGAAAAACTGCAATTAGCTCCTGAAGAAATTCAGCGTTTTTTACCTCTCTATCATCAATACGATAAAGCAAAAGACGAAATGGTGCGTACATTTTTTAAAGCAGGCAAACACTTTCGTCCCGACGATGATTCGATGACAGATAAAGAAGCTACAGAATTAGCGGATAATTATATTAAGCATGCTCAGAATATGCTTGATTTGCAAAAAGAGTATCATCTTAAATTTAAAGAAGTTCTTCCTCCTAAAAAGTTATTAAAATTATATAATGTTGAACGTGAATTTCAACGAATGCTCCTCAAGCGTTTAGGCGAACGTAAGATGGGAAGACCGTAAAAGGTTATTTTTTTCTCAAGCTCGAAAAGCCGTCTTAAAATGACGGCTTTTTTGTTGTTCTGTTCCTTTGAAAGTCCAGATTCATTCATGATTATCACTCAATGGATATTCTAGAAACAAAAAGAGGCTGTCATCATTACGATGCAGCCTCTTTTCTTCTTGTTATGTTTTAGCTTTTAGCTATTCATTGATAATAGAAATTCCTCGTTAGATTGAGTAAATCTGATCTTATCTTTTAAGAATTCCATGGCTTCGAGAGAAGTCATATCTGCTAAATGGTTTCTGAGTATCCAGATGCGTTGTAGCCACTCTTTGTCTAGTAAAAGTTCATCTCTTCGTGTACTTGACGAAACGATGTCAATAGCAGGATAAAGACGTTTGTTGGCTAATTTGCGATCGAGCTGTAACTCCATATTACCGGTTCCCTTAAATTCTTCAAAGATAACTTCGTCCATTTTTGAACCGGTATCAATCAATGCTGTCGAAAGGATTGTGAGGGATCCACCATTTTCAATCTGACGAGCTGCTCCAAAGAAACGTTTTGGTTTCTGTAAGGCATTAGCTTCAACACCACCTGAAAGAACCTTTCCGGAAGCCGGTGATACGGTATTGTATGCGCGAGCTAACCGTGTGATAGAGTCGAGCAGAATAACAACATCATGACCGCATTCGACCATCCGTTTTGCTTTTTCGAGAACAATGTTGGCAATACGTACGTGACGTTCTGCCGGTTCGTCAAAAGTTGATGCAATTACTTCAGCTTTTACGCTACGAGCCATATCTGTAACTTCTTCCGGCCGTTCGTCAATTAGGAGTACAATGAGATAAACTTCGGGATGATTAGCTGCAATTGCATTTGCAATATCTTTTAATATGGTTGTTTTACCGGTCTTGGGTTGCGCAACAATTAATCCACGTTGTCCAAATCCGATTGGGGTAAACATATCAATGATCCGGGTCGATAAGTTGCTTTGGGGATGCCCCGTTAACTTAAACTTTTTATGCGGAAATAGGGGGGTAAGATAATCAAAAGGAATACGGTCGCGAACCTCTTCAGGGTTACGTCCGTTTATCTTTTCAACTTTGATCAATGGAAAATATTTTTCACCTTCTTTAGGAGGGCGAATTGATCCACGAACGGTATCGCCTGTTTTAAGACCAAATAGTTTTATTTGTGATTGTGATACGTAAATATCATCGGGCGAGTTAAGATAATGGTAATCTGATGAGCGAAGGAAGCCATAACCATCAGGCATGATTTCTAAAACACCTTCACTGCTTACAATACCATCAAATTCGATAGAAGATTCGCCTTTCCGTTCATTGAATCTGGGTGTGCGGGGATTTAACTCGCGGGATGGTATGGTTATTTCTACCGGAGCAGGTTCAGGCGCTTGTGCGGGAGCCGGATCATTAAAAGAGACTTCAGGCTCTTGGTATTCAATGACCTGTGGTTCAATTTCAACAATATCTTCAACAGGCAAAATATCAGGCATGTTGATTTCATCATCGGCTTCAACCTTTAGGTTTACCATGAATGAATCTTCTTCGGCCTCAACCGGTGTTTCATCAACAATGGGAACAATAACAGGAGGCTTTCTTAATTCACTTTTTATAATTACCGGATTTAAATCGCCCTCTTTACTATGGAGTTTATCTCCAAGTGTGATTGGCTTGTTTTGAATGGGGGGGGGCGTTTCAATCAAATCGGGAGCTTTTTCCGGTGAAGGTTTAGGCGTCTCCTTATTTTGGATTGGCTTTTCTACCGGGATTTTTTTCTCGGTGGTAAGATGAGAAGTCGTTTCACGCAATCTACGGGTACCTACATTATGTTCAGGTTTCGGTTGTTTAAATGATTTCTCCGACTTTGGATGTAGCGAAGGTGAAACGGGCGATTTTGTTTCTCCGGTAAGAGCCGTGCCGTCGGTCCCTATAGGTTCTATAATAATGGATGGTGGTGTGGAATCATCGGTATTCAGCCGCTCTGGGCGTGAACTGGCAATAGGGTCTTTACTGCGCGGAAGTGCTACGTCGTTTCCAGCAATTCTTTTTCTAGGCCTTTTATGGCTGTCGTCCTGCTTTTCCTTTTGTTCTTTTTCAAGGATATCAGTACTTGGGTTTAATGCCTGCTGATCTAATACTTTATAAATCAGTTCTTGTTTTTTGAGAGATTCAAAGTTGGGGATTGCCAGCTTTTGGGCAATTTCTCTAAGCTCCTGAACCAACATGCCGTTGAGCTCAATAATATCGTACATACGCAATTTAATGAATTGGGTGGGATAATTTTAATGGTTTATAATTCGGAAAATAATTTCCTGGAAAATTTAAAGTATTTAATGATAACAAATGATTTACAAAGAAAATTCAAGAGAAGTTTTAAATAAAGTTACAAATGGATTCGGGTATTGTATTACCGAGGAAACTTGATTGTGTGGCAAATATACAATAAAAAAATAATCTTTAAATGTTTTTTTTTATTTATATTAAAAATTTAATAATTAACGCAGCATTATCACTATTTTCTTATCCTGTTTCGGCCGTTTCTATACAAGTATTTCTTTACCTTTGCCCTAAAATGAATTTTTCACAACAATAAAATAACTCATCCAACCAATGAAAAAGACAGCTTTTTGCGCTATTCATGAAAAATTGGGCGCTAAAATGGTTCCCTTCGCAGGTTTTTATATGCCCGTACAATATGAGGGTCTACTTATTGAACACGAAACAGTTAGAAAAGGTGTAGGTGTATTTGATGTTTCGCATATGGGCGAAATTTGGGTTAAAGGTCCTCACGCATTAGAATTTGTTCAGTGGGTTACTTCTAATGATGCGTCCGTACTTCACGACGGTAAAGTACAATACTCTTGCTTCCCCAATGGAAAAGGTGGAATTGTTGACGATCTTTTAGTTTATCGTATCAATGCCGAGACTTATCTTCTGGTGGTAAATGCTTCCAATATCGAAAAAGACTGGAACTGGATATCCAGTCAGAATAAAATGAATGCGGTTCTTTATAATGCTTCTGACGAAATCTCTCAGCTAGCTATTCAAGGTCCTCTTGCATTGAATGCAATGCAGAAACTTACTGATACCCCAATCATGGATATGGAGTATTACACCTTTAAAAAAGTGACTTTTGCCGGAATAAATGATATTATTCTTTCGACAACAGGATATACCGGTGCAGGTGGATGTGAGATTTATTTCGCAAACAAAGATGCCGAAAAGGTTTGGAATGCTGTATTCGAAGCCGGAAAAGAGTTTGGAATTAAACCTATTGGCCTTGGCGCACGCGATACACTTCGCCTCGAAATGGGCTATTGCCTCTACGGTAATGATATTAACGATACCACTTCTCCTATTGAAGCCGGTTTAGGTTGGATTACCAAGTTTGTCGACTCAAAGATTTTTATCGATAAAGAGGTGTTGTTAGCACAGAAGAAACAAGGTGTTGCCCGTAAATTAGTTGGTTTTGAAATGATAGACAGAGGCATTCCACGTCATGGCTATGATATTGTTGATGCTGATGGCAAGGTTATCGGTGTGGTTACTTCGGGAAGTCCGTCTCCTTCACTCAAAAAGTCAATCGGTATGGGATATGTTCCTACCGCTTTGTCAAAAGTGGGTAGCGAAATTTATATCAGTATCCGTGATAAGAAGTTATTAGCCAAAGTGGTTAAATTGCCTTTTTATAAAGATTAATATCTGATCTTACACAAGATCGGATGTCTTATGATGATTAAAAGATATTGGTTATTAGTGCCTAAATTGCATTCTGTTTAAATGGTGAAAGCAATTCAGCGTCTAATAACCAATATCTTTTTGTAATACATTCATGAATATACGGCAAAAGACTGAACACACTTTAGTCGTCATGGTTTATTGGTAATCATCGTTATTCAATGTAAAAAGCATTGAATAACGATGATAATATTTCGGAATGTGTTAATGGAATAATTACAGACTAAAAAAGGTGAAAAATAAGTAAGACAATGAATAATAATATGCAAGTGAAAGACGACTTTAATTATCTCTTGGAACAATTTGGTGATATTAAAATCATGCGCTATACTGTTCCCGGTTTTGAACAGCTTAACCTCAATCAAAAGAAATTGCTTTATTTTCTTAGTCAGGCAGCCATTTGCGGCCGAGATATTTTATTTGATCAAAACTTCAAATATAATCTGTTGCTTCGCAAAACACTGGAGGGAATATACAAAGGCTTTTCAGGAAACAGAGAGAATGCCGAATTTTCTGAATTTGTGGTCTATCTGAAAAAGATTTGGTTTGCAAATGGGATTCATCATCACTACTCTTCCGATAAATTTGTTCCAGGTTTTACTATCACATATTATCGTGATTTACTTGAAAATACACCTGCCTGTTTTTATCCGTCTTCCGAACAGCTCTCTATCGATCAAATCAAAAAATTGACTCTTGCTATTATTTTCGATAAGGACTTGGCTCCTTTTAAAAAATACCAAAACGATACGGATGATCTTCTTCAACAATCTTCCGTAAATTTTTATGAAGGTATTACACAAAAAGAGGCTGAAGCCTTTTATGACGCTTTTAAAGGTAAAGACGATCATCGTCCCCTCTCTTTTGGATTGAATTCCAGGCTGACTAAGAAGGATGGAGTGGTAAAGGAGGATATCTATAAACTTGGCGGGTTATACACAGAAGCCATTGAGAAAATTGTTTATTGGCTAAGCAAAGCGGCTGAAGTAGCCGAAAATGAAACACAACAGGAAGCGCTTCGTCTTCTGATACGCTATTATGAAACCGGCGATTTAAAGACATGGGATACCTATAATATAATGTGGCTAAAAGATCAGCATTCACTTATCGACGTTGTGAACGGTTTTATCGAAACCTATGAAGATCCGCTTGGCATTAAGGGTACTTGGGAAAGTGTTGTCAACTTTAAGAATCTGGAGGCTACAAAAAGGACCGATATTATCAGCAAAAATGCGCAATGGTTTGAAGATCATTCTCCTGTTGATGATCGTTTTAAGAAGAAAAAAGTTTGCGGTGTCAGTGCCAAGGTTATCAATGTCGTTCAGTTGGGTGGCGATTGCTTTCCGTCTACTCCCATTGGTATAAATCTGCCCAATGCCGACTGGATCAGAGCGGAGTATGGTTCAAAAAGCGTGACCATTGAAAATATTACCTATGCATACAATCAGGTTTCATTAGATTCGGGTATGCTTGAAGAATTTACCTGTTCGGAAGAAGAACGGCAGTTGGCCAGAACCTATGGTTTTATTGCAGATAACCTCCATACCGATCTTCATGAATGTTTAGGACACGGTTCCGGACAATTATTAAAAGGCGTAAATATTGATGTATTAAAAAATTATCATTCTCCCTTGGAAGAGGCCCGGGCCGATTTGTTTGCACTCTATTATATGATGGATCCAAAACTGGTTGAGCTTGGAATATTGCCTTGCGAAGATGCCGCAAAAGCGGAATATAATTCGTATATTCGTAATGGGTTAATGACCCAGTTGGTTCGTATAGAACCCGGAAAGACTATAGAACAAGCACATATGCGGTGTCGTTCTTTGATTGCCCATTGGGTATTTGAAAAGGGTGCTGAAGACAATGTGATTGAAAAAAGAAAGAAGGAGGGTAAGACTTTCTTTGTCATCAACGACCATCAGGCTTTGCGTGGTTTGTTCGGCAATCTCCTGAAAGAGGTACAACGGATAAAGTCGGAAGGTGATTATGCCGCCGGAAAGACGTTGGTTGAGCAGTACGGTGTGCAGATTGACGCAAGGTTACATGAGGAAACACTCGAACGATTTAAAAAGCTGAACATCGCTCCGTTTGGTGGCTTTGTAAATCCGAGGCTGGAACCTGTAATTGAAAATAATGTGATTAAAAACGTTACGATAAGCTATCCTGATAATTACACATTACAAATGCTGGAGTATTCTGAAAATTATTCTTATTTGCCGGTATGATTAGAAAAAAATATCACGAAAGGCAGATTATTTGAAAATTTATGTAAAAGAGCCCTTCTTTTACAATAAAAGTAGAATAAGACTCCCATCTATCACAAAAGGCACTTTTTAATCAACCTAAAGTAGTTCTAATCTACTCCTAATATCCAATAGAAGTAGGTTAGAGTTACATTAGAATTTCATTAGGCTTACATTAGGCTTAGCTCCTCTATTTAGGAGATTTTTAGAGGATAAATCTTACCTGTTTCCGAAAGATGGATGTGGTGTGTTACTTTTCAATATTATACAATTGAAAGCCGATCCGGATAATACAAGAAAGCTGTCGGCTTTCTTTAGAAGGATATCATTTGTGATCTTTTTATCAATTTCGGTAATTCATTTAAAATATAGGGAAAGATAAAATTCCGGCTTTCAAATAAAATTAGAATTTTACAATTTTTTGAGAGATAACTTGTTGCCCCTTTTCATCAGTAACCCGTGCAAGGTATATGCCTCTTGGAAACTTGGGTAAACGAATTACAGCCTCAACTTGTTTGCTAAACAATAACTCTCCGATCAAAGAATATATTTCAATTTTATGACGTGGCTTAATCACTTCCGATGCCAGGTAGAGAACATCGCGGAATGGATTTGGACTAAGAAATACCGAGGCACGATTATTTACCTCGATCTTGGCTGGCTTTGTTTGGGCATTAGCAGAAGCAGTAACTGTTACAGCCATTAAAGCAAAAAGCAGAGGATAACGTAAATTCCTGATATTGTTGATGATCATAAAAGATGGTTAAACGGTTATTGAAGTTTAAATAAAAGTTTTAGCAATTATTCCTGCTCCAAAGATAGTTTTTTTTTATCTTTTTTCAAATATCATCCACTACCTTTGCTTTTTTTTAAATATTTTTTTGGGTGAGAACAAAAGGACTGATTACCAAAGTTATATTATTAGTATCGTTTGTAAGCTTGTTTAATGATATTGCAAGCGAGATGTTATATCCGATAATGCCTGTTTTTCTTAGGTCCATCGGTTTTTCAATTGCGTTGATTGGTATATTGGAAGGTGTGGCTGAAGCTACTGCAGGAATTAGTAAAGGATATTTCGGACAATTCTCGGACAGAATAGGTCGGCGATTACCGTTTATTCAATTAGGATATTTGTTAAGTGCACTTTCAAAGCCTTTAATGGTCTTATTTATAAATCCAATTTGGATATTTTTTGCTCGAACCACCGATCGGTTAGGAAAAGGAATCAGAGTAAGTGCGCGTGATGCGCTGTTAAGTGATGAAACCACTACTGAAAATAAAGGAAAAGTATTCGGATTTCATCGAGCCTTCGATACAATTGGCGCTTGTATTGGTCCCATCTTTGCCTTATGGTATCTTTGGATGTGGCCGGGACAATACAAAATGCTTTTTGTCATAGCTTTTGTTCCCGGGTTGGTTGCCGTATTGTTGACATTATTTCTGAAAGAAAGGCGAAACCCTGTAATAGCAAACAAAGGGAAAGGCTTTTTTAGCTACTTGGGTTATTGGAAAACTTCATCAAAGGAATTTAAACTGATGGTAATCGGATTATTGTTTTTTGCCCTGATGAATAGTTCGGATGCTTTTTTATTGTTGGCCTTAAAGTCGGTAGGATATAATGATACTTACATGATCGGCTTTTATATATTTTATAATTTATCGTTCGCACTACTTGCTTTCCCGGCAGGAATATTGGCTGATAAATTTGGATTACGAAAAGTCCTTATCGCGGGATTGGTGATCTTTGCCATTGTATATAGTTTGATGGGATTTGTCCATGGTATTGTCGGATTTGTATTGATATTTCTATTCTATGGATTTTATGCGGCTTCTACAGACGGAATCTCAAAGGCATGGATTACCAATATTGCCGCTAAAGGTGAAACGGCTACCGCATTGGGCTTTTATAATAGCTTATTGAGTGTCGCCACTATGTTATCGAGTTCGTTGGCCGGATTGTTTTGGGCTGCCTTTGGAATGAAAACCATGTTCTTAATCTCAGGTATCGGTGCTTTAGTTGCTGCAATTTATCTGGCATTAATTCCGTTGCGGAAAGTAAATTTGAAATTTTGACATAAAATTACAAATATGGGCCAGATGGTTAAAAAAGGTCTTTTTTGATGAATGGATAGTGTAAATAGTAACCTATTGATAAAAAAAGTAATAATTTTCTTAAAAAAAGTGTTTATTTACGTACATAAAGGAAATATTTTGTTAGTTTAGTCATGAGTTGTAAATCTACAATTGGTTATTACAGATTAAATGTGTAAAATTGCAGACAAATGAGCATACGGGAAAATTCAAAGGATACTTTAGCTATTGAATTCAAAGAAGGAAGTACGGGCGCTTTAAACAGAATCTATCTGCTTTATTTTCGTTCACTTTGTTTCTTTGCTAACCGTATTGTGAATAATCAGCTGGAAGCTGAAGATATCGTTGCTGAGAGCTTTATTAAACTTTGGCATAAGCATAACGACTTTGAAACATTAACAAATATCAAAGCTTTTCTTTTTATTACCACAAAAAACAGCTGTTTGAATTATATTAAGAAGATTGAACGTCAGACTTTTATTCATGAGCAGTTACAGCGCGAGCATGTACCTTTTGACGAAGATATCTATTTTGCTGAAATTGAAGCTGAAATGTTGCAACAGCTATATAATGAAATTGAAAGGCTTCCCCGCAAATGTAAAAACATCTTTAAACTGATCTATTTGGAGGGGTTAAAGACTGATGAGATTGCACTCAGGCTTGAGATCTCGAATAAGACGGTGTTGAATCAAAAACTTAGAGCCATACAGTTATTGCGAAGTGCACTTTTTAAGAAAAAACTTCTTTATTTATTCCTTCTTATTCGATGTTGTATTTAGCAGGTCCTCTAAATATTTCATTTTTTAACACCTGCCCCAATATTTAAAGCCTGTTTCTTGAAAAAAAGTATCATTTTTTTGGGAAAACAGGCATTTTTGTTGTTTTAAATATAAATAAACTAAAAAACAACTACAAATATCTTTTTTCCATCCTCAAATTATATGATCATGTCGCACAATGTGCAGAATATAGCTGATTTGATTGTCAAGCATCTCAATGACGAATTGAGCAATGACGAACAAGTAGCTCTACAAAACTGGTTATCTGAATCTGAAAGTAATCGTCTTTTCTTTAATAAAGTGATCTCGGGAAAACGGATAAGAGATGGACTATTACAGTTTGAAAAAACGAATGAGATAGCGATATGGAAAAAGATCTCCAAAGAACTACCCGGTAAAACAAAACGAATAGATTTTAATCGTTCGTGGCTGCGTTTTGCCGCTGTAGCGGTTGTGGTTCTTTTTATCTCAACTGCCACTTTCTTTTTGATTCGTAATGCACAGAAGGAGACTATACCCATAAATCAATTTGCTCAAAATTTAAAAAATGATGTGGCTCCGGGTGGAAATAAAGCAGTATTGACACTTGCCGACGGTAGTACGATTATATTGGATAGTGCACAAAATGGAGCACTTGCTCAACAAGGGAATACAAAAGTGCTAAAATTGAATAACGGGCAATTGGCTTACAACTTGGCAGGGCATAAGGAGCCTGCAACTACTGTTTTATATAATACGATCTCCACGCCTAAGGGGGGACAATATCTGGTGGTCTTACCCGATGGTAGTAAGGTATGGTTAAATGCATCGTCTTCTTTGCGGTTTCCGACAGCTTTTGTCGGAAATGAACGCAGCGTGGAGATTACCGGCGAAGCTTATTTTGAAGTGGCCTCATTGAAGATACCACATGAGACGACAAAAAAAATGCCCTTCATCGTAGAAGTAAATGGAGTTAAAGTTGAAGTGCTGGGTACGCATTTTAATATAATGGCTTATGGTGATGAGGGTAAGATTAAAACAACATTACTGGAAGGAAGTGTCAATGTAAGACGTGGAAAAGCGAATGGACTGCTGAGGCCGGGTCAGGAAGCCGAATTATCATATAACCAGACAAATAATGATAAATTATTGATTCGGAATGCTGATTTGGAAGAAACGGTAGCCTGGAAGAATGGTCGTTTTCTGTTTAATAATGCTGAAATGAGAACCATCATGCGTCAGGTAATGCGATGGTATGATGTGGATGTGATCTATGAAGGAAGTATTCCTGAACGTTTCTTTACTGCAAATATTTCAAGAAATACCAACCTGTCTGAATTATTAAAGGTGTTCGAGTTGAGTAAAATTCATTTTAAAATAGATGGTCGAAAATTGATTGTAATGCCATAAAGAATAAAATTACGGAGGTGTGGTTCATCACAGAGGATAATCACATATGAATACTTTATTCCAAGGAAAAGAGAAAGGAGGAGGCAATAGGAAAGAAACAATTATTTATTACCAAAGAATAATTAGCCTAAAAAAATAACCGGAAATGGCTGAAACACTCCCGGTCATAAATCTAGGCTAGTTTATTTAACAATCGTTGAGGACTGAAATTAACTTAACCTAAACAAAACAAAAGTATGAAAAAAAACAAACACAAGGGGATGGATCTTTGTGGCTACCTATATTATAAATGGGGATTTACTAAAATTTTGCGGATTATGAGGTTGACCGCTTTTTTACTTATTATTGCCTGTCTTCAGGTTACAGCTGAAGGGTATTCTCAGAAGATTACACTTGCTGAAAAAAATGTATCGTTGCAGAATGTGTTTAAGAAAATACAAAAGCAAAGCGGATACGATTTTTTTTATGAAAACCGATTGTTGACACAAGCCGGGACCATTGATGTTGAGGTTAAGAATGTGTCGTTGGAACAAGCGTTGGATGCCTGCTTGAAAGAACAAACTTTAACGTGGTCTATCGTTGGTAAAATAATTGTTGTAAAGCAAAAGCTTATTACTCGTCCACCCGTACTTGTTGAAGTTGAGGCACCTCCTCCTATCATCATTACGGGTAGGGTTACAAATGTTCGAGGCGAAACATTGCCGGGCGTTTCCATTTTAATCAAGGGGACGACCAAAGGAGTCGTTACGGATGTTAATGGATTCTATAAAATTCAGGTTACTGAAAAAGATAGAGCCCTTCTCTTCTCTTCTATCGGGATGAAAAAGCAAGAGGTCGAAATCAAAGCTCGTACGGTGATCAATGTAGTCATGGAGGAAGAGCTGGCTCAGATAAAACAGGTTGTCGTAATGGGTTACTATAATCAAAAGAAGGAAAGTTTTACCGGTAGTGCGGTTACTGTTTCGGGTGAAGATCTACGCAGAATCGGAACGCAAAACCTGCTACAAAACATTCAGGTTATTGATCCTTCGTTTAAACAGGTTGTGAATAATCAATTTGGATCTGACCCGAACAAACTTCCTGAATTTCAGGTGAGAGGAACTACCGCGCTTGGAAGTACTTCGTCATCAGTTACCGATCCGCTCGACAAAAGAACATTAACGCAGAATAACCCTAACCTGCCTACTTTTATTCTTGATGGGTATCAGGTTAGTCTTGAAAAAGTATATGACTTGGATATCAACCGCGTTGAGTCGGTTACTTTATTAAAGGATGCCGCTGCTACTGCAATATATGGATCAAGGGCTTCTAATGGAGTTCTTGTTATTAAGACAAAAGAACCACAAGAGGGGAAATTGATGTTCTCCTATAATTTTGAAACAACCATGTCGTTGCCCGACCTATCGGTGTATCATTTATTGAATGCAAAACAGAAACTGGATTATGAAGTTCTAGCCGGGTTATATAATCCAACAAGCGGCATTTCTGAAGATGTACAAATTGCAAACTATACGAAGAAAAAAGAGTTTCTCGCTGCAGGTGTAAATACGGATTGGTTATCTCAATCGGTTAGAAATGCAATTGGTCAAAAACATGCTGTATATATTGAAGGTGGATCGAAAGCCATTCGCTATGGCTTGGATTTAATGTATCAAACTGCACCCGGTGTAATGAAAGGTTCGGGGAGAGATCGTCTGGGAGTGGGGATGAATCTATCCTATAATTTAAATGACAAAGTTTTATTTAAGAATTATTTGTCGGTTGAGAATGTTAAGACAACTAATTCTCCTTATGGTAGCTTCTCTACTTATACAAAAGCAAATCCATATTATCCTATCAGAGATTCGGCAGGTAATTATAACAGAGAAATGGAGGTCTGGAATCTTCAGCAATCTAATGGGGCTGTAAATACCTCTTCGGTGTTGAATCCTTTATACAATTCAACCTTAAATAGCTTTGACAAGACTGAATATTTGAATTTAACCGATCAGTTTTCTTTTGAATGGACGATAGCACGGGGTTTACGGTTACGTTCGCTGGTGAGCTATTCAACGAATAAATCGACTTCAGATGTGTTTACTTCGCCATTTGATAATACCTATTACAATTATGCACCTGCTGATTATATCAAAAGAGGTAGCTATTTATATAGCACCGGCATTGCGAATAATCTGGACGGAAGTACGGTCTTGACTTATAGTGCAGGCTATCGTGAACACTATGTGAATTTCGCTTTAGGCGCAAATATTACGACAAGTAGTACTGATAACAGAGGTATTAGAGCGATCGGCTTTACAAATGATAAGTTTACAGAGTTGGGATTTGCCAATGCTTATGAGGTTGGAGATTCGCCGGTAAGTCAATATTTGAAAAGCAGGTTGTTTGGATCATTTTCGAGTATAAACTATTCGTATGCCAATAAATATTTGCTTGATTTCTCGTTCAGACTTGACGGCTCATCTAAGTTTGGTTCTAAAAATAAATATGCTCCTTTTTGGTCGACAGGGATTGGCTGGAATATGCATAAGGAGAAGTTTTTGCAAAACACGGTGATCAGTCAGTTAAAACTGAGAGCTACAACCGGTTTCTTAGGCGAAGTATCGTTTGATCCGTTTATGGCTAATACCATTTATCAATATTATACCAATAACTGGTATTCCACAGGCGTAGGTGCAGGATTTATCGGATATGGTAATGAACTGTTAAAATGGCAACGGACACAAACGTCGGATATGGGTCTTGATCTTGGCTTATTTGAAGACCGGATCTGGATTTCGGGTCGCTACTATATTAAGAGAACCAAAGACTTGCTTGCCGATATCAACGTGGCTCCTTCTTTAGGTTTCTCAAGCTATAAATCAAATCTGGGTGAACTCGAAAATAAAGGTTACGAGTTTAATATAAAACTGGATTTTCTGAAGCATAATAAGGACTGGAGAGTTACTATAACCGGAAACATTGCACATAACGAGAATAAGATATTAAAAATATCAGAAGCTTTAAAAGCGTATAATCAGAATTTGTTCACGAATGATCCTTATAATTTTACCCGACCCATTCCTCAATACATCGAAGGTCAATCGTTGACGAAGATCTATGCTGTGAAATCGTTGGGTATTGACACACAAACAGGGATGGAGGTTCTGGTAAAACGTAACGGAACGCTTACCTATACCTATGATCCTAATGATATGGTACCCTGTGCTGATCAGGCTCCTAAAGCAGAAGGTTATCTTGGTGCAACGGTATCATACAAAGATTTTGTTTTAACAACCAATATGCATTATAAATTCGGAGGATATCTTTTCAATCAGACGCTAGTCGATAGGGTTGAAAATGCAGATCCCCGTTATAATGTTGATATAAGGGCCTTGGAAGAGAGATGGAAAAAACCGGGTGATGCAACTTTTTATAAATCGATAACCAGTACTTCTGAAACCAAAGCTACTTCAAGGTTTATCCAGAAGGATGATGAATTTGGAATTACATCACTTAATCTGACTTATGAATTGCCTAAATCGTATGCCAAAAAAATATGTATGGAGAGCATTAGGTTGGGTGCAAATGTTGGAGATGTATGGAGATGGTCGTCCGTAAACATTGAACGGGGTACTGATTATCCCTATGCTAAAACGGTTACATTTTCAATTATTACCAAATTTTAAATGTTAAAACAGATGAAAAAATATATCATAATACTTTGTATTAGCTTGTTCGTTTTAACTTCGTGTAGCAAATGGCTTGACGTAAAGCCACTGTCGGAAGTAGAACAATCTACACTACTCCAAACGGAAACAGGTTTTCAAGAAGCGCTGAATGGCGTATATGCCACCTGTAATACTTCGCAGGCCTATGGCGAACTAACCTGTGGCTTTTTAGATTATCTGGCAGGTAACTATTCTCAAAATACGCAAAGCGGATTGTCGAGCTCTACCTATAAACCATTTTTTACCTATGATTATACAAACAGCTATGCGATTAGTAAAACTACCCTGATATGGCAGCAGCTGTATAAATCAATTGCTTTGTGTAATGTTATTATTGGTAATATAGATGCAAAGAAAAATATATTCACTGGAAATAATTATGCTGTCATTAAAGGAGAAGCATTGGCACTCAGAGGATATCTCCATTTTGATCTATTGCGGTTATATGCTCCTTCGTTTGCTAGTAACCCTGATGCTGTGGCAATACCCTATATCACTGAGTTCTCTTTGAAAGGAGCTCCGCGTTCGAAGGTAAGCGAGGTGTTGACAAAAATTGTAGAAGACTTGAATGCTGCTAAATTATTGCTGAAAACTTCTGACCCTATTCTGTCATCAACGTATGTAGTGGGTTATCCATCAACTACAAAGGATGTAGCCAATACAAAGTACACGAATGAGAATACCGGGAAGGATATCTTTTTCAATAACCGGAGAGACCGGATGAATTATTATGCGGTTTGCGGTACGCTTGCAAGGGTTAGCTTATATAAACAAGATAAAGCAACTGCTCTGGCTAATGCTTTGGAGGTGATTAATGCAAAAAATACGGTGAACGGTGTAGTTGTCGATAAATTCCCTTGGTCTACCAAAGAACGCATTACTACAAGTGACCCGGAACTGAAAGACCGGATATTCTATACCGAACTTATTTTCGGATGGTATGCACCGGTGCTAAAAACAGATTTGATCACTAAGTTTGAGAATAGCAATCAGGGAATGTTTACTTCACTATCTTATTTTAACAATGCTTTCGAAACAGGTTCGGGTGGACCGGGTGGAACAGATATGCGATATGCAAACTTGTATAACAGCTCAAGTGATCCATCGGGTGACATGATGTTAACTTATAAATATCATCAGGATGCATCGTCGAATATGTACGATTTGAGGTTGCCTGCTATTCGCTTAAGCGAAATGTATTATATCGCCGCTGAAAGTACTTTTGATACGGATCCGGTTCAAGCTTGGGCCTACTTTAATACGGTCCGTTTTCAAAGGGGAATTACGGCTACTCCATCGGGGAGTGATAAGAATTTGTTTATTTCAGAATTGGTCAAAGAATATCGGAAGGAGTTCTTTGCAGAAGGCCAACTATTCTATCTGTTTAAACGGTTGAATAGATCGATTAATGCAATAAACGGTTCAATTATCCCGGCAAGTAATAAAGTTTTTGTTCTGCCTATTCCTGATGCGGAACTTCAATATGGTAGCACTGTAACACAATAAAAATCATTTTCTTATGAAAAAAAGTATTTTAATAAGCCTGAGTTTGGTTCTTGGTGTGCTGCTTTATTCATGCCAAAAGGCAGACGAAATGAGATATATCGGTGTCACTAATGCAGTCTTTGGAACAACAACGGATACACTAACACCGATCGTTTATTCTTTTTTGGAACATCCTGAAGTTAAAGATGTAGATACGATCTATGTTCCTGTTCGTATTCAGGGAAACCGAATGCATATCGACCGTCCGATAAAGATAACTGTAGTAAAGGACAGTACTACTGCTGTTGTAGGAAAACATTATGAGGCGTTGAAGGATCAGTATGTGATGCCTGCAGACTCAGGGTCGATAAATATCCCGATAATCATTAAAAAAGGTGATAACCTACTGAATTTGTCCACGGTTAAAATAGGATTGCGTATTGAGCCTAATGAATATTTCGGATCGAATCCCGGTTATCAATACACTAGCGTTACTTTTTCGAATACACTGAAGGAACCGGCATGGTGGAACTATTGGGAAACCTATCTGCCTAAATTCACAACGACTGCTTATAGCCTTGTGACGAAGATAACCGGGAGAACAAATTTCTCAAGTACCGGAGATGGTAGCTCTCTGTTTTATGTCTCAATTTATGGGATGACGAGTGTATGGAATCCGTTTTTTACTTCAACAAGCACTGATGTACAATCTTTAACTACATGGGTTAGCAATCACCCGGAGTGGGTATTGACGAAGCATACCGGCGATGATGATTACGACTTTTATCAAGTTAGTGATCCTTCAACGAAGTTCAGGTATGGAATAGTCTCTGCCGGTTCAACCATCTATGGCTTTTTTGATGAAACAGGTGCAGTTATGGTAAAATAACAAATAACCGATGTTAAAAAATTGAGATATGAAAAACGCTTTATTTATTTATATAATATTTTCACTGGCCCTGATTACCTCATGCTCTCTTCAAGATAAAGGTAATTACGACTATGTGGATGTGGCCAGACCTGTTGTGACGGGCCTTGATGCCAACTATACCGTCTTATTAGGCGATGAACTTAAAATTAAACCCAAAGTCACGATAGCCGGTAAAGCTGATTTTAGCTTCCATTGGAAAATTACACTTTCCGATGGGGTGAAAGAATCCTATGGTGACTCATTAAAATTCTCTCCCGGATCTGTTGTCGGTGTTTTTAACGGGAAATTGATTCTGACAAATAATGTAAATGGAGCTCAATATTTATACCCTTTTACAATCAGTACTTCTACTGTCTTCAGTAAAGGAATTATGGTGCTGAGTGATGAAGGAGGGGTGGCTCAACTATCATTTGTGAAACCTGATAATACCGTGATGCCACGAATCTACAGGACGATGCAGGGGCACGATTTGCCCAATGGTCCACTCCAGTTGATTGGCGCCAATTTCTATTGGGGAATGCAGTACTACTGGGTGTTGTGCTCGGAAGGCGCGGATCCTGGTGTGAAACTGGAGCCTAATACCCTCAGTGTATTACGTACGGTGAGAGACAACTTTCTGGTACCTGAGAAGGGAACTATAAAACTGGGAACACAATTTGAACGTTCAAACGGCTCGGCCATGATCGGTGTGATGAATGATAAATTGGCAGCTACTTATGCGATTGGATATGCTGTGATGGATCCTTATGGTATGTGGGGCGATGGCTATCTGACCAAGGGCGACGGTACTTATAAGTTGGGAAGCTCATTTATTTATGCTGATTATCAATACTTATATGGATACGATGAATTTGGTAAGAAGTTTATCAAGTTTCAATATGATGGAAAATGGGTAGGTGATGATTATGTGGTACCTGCTCCTGTAGGAACTACTCCGTTGGCTTTCAATCCTAAAAATGTGGGGCTGTCGAAGGTCCTGTTTATGAGTTTGATCGGTACAACTCATTTTGCTTTTTGTAAGAACGATGCGAACGAGGTATTTGAATTCCAGTTTAAACGGAGTGCAGGTGCCAAAGATACGATAACCCCTATCTTAAAGAGACCTTTTGCCGGCTCATCTATCGTAAAAACAAATTCTAAATGGCTTTCATCCGTTACCAATGAATTTTTTATCTCTTCGGATGATAAGATCTATCGATATAACCGGATTACGGCGGACTTGACTACCTTAACGGCAAGTTTTAACGGTGACAAGATCACGATGATGAAATTTGCTAATTCAAATACTTTAATGGTGGGTGTTCAGAGTGAAAAATTTATTTCCTTGATATCAGCTTGGGCGTTAATGGTGTAATTATTCCTGCCAAAACTATTCAGGGCATACCTGGTGCTCCTGTTGATGCATATATAAGAACAAGTTGATCATAAATACAGAGACTATCTTGAAACATTTTCAGACACAAACGATGCCGTATGCATGTTTTGAGATAGCCTCTGTGTTATTTGTGAAAATATTCTATTACACTAACCATAACTATTAATAAAAAGAACTATGAGTAAAAAACTGATAATAATGACATTGTCTTTAATGCTTTTTGGCTTACCATTATATGCACAACCCAAAAAAGGATTTACAATTAAGGGTAATCTTTCCGGACTTAAAGAATCTACGGTCTACTTTGGATATATGAACTATGGTACTCAAAAACTAGATACCGTGCAGGTGAAAAATGGATCTTTTATTATTAAAGGAAGTGTTCCGGAACCAGGAGAAGCCATTATATACAGTGCAAAGGATCGTTTTCAACGACTGTTTTTTCTTGATAATTCTGAAATCACATTGCAAGGTGATATAGCAAATCCGTTACAGATAAAGGTAACCGGATCTAAAAATCAGGATGAATATGAAAAATTGCAAGCGGATATTCAAAACAATCGAAATGATGTAATAAAGGCTTCCGAATTAAGTGATAAAGCAGAAAAGGATGGAGATAGTAGCGTACAGAAAAAATATAAGTTGCTGTCTGATTCTCTTTATCAATATGAACAAGTGATTATTAAAAGATTTATTAAGGAGCATCCTCAGAGTTATCTGAGTGCTTCAAGACTTTTCTATTTAATTGTTGAGAAAAATCTGGATGAATGTAAAGCATTATATGAATCTTTCGCTCCTGTTATCAAACAATCCTATGTTGGAAAAGAGATAGCTACCCGATTTGCTACATTGGGAAAGGTTCAAATAGGTAAAACGGCTATGGATTTCACACAAAAAGATACACTGGGTAATCCTGTAAAATTATCATCCTATAAAGGGAAATATGTATTGTTGGAATTCTGGGCAAGCTGGTGTGGCCCATGTAGGGCTGAAGGTCCGAATTTGTTAAAGGCATACGAAAAATTCAAAGACAAAGGATTGGTTATTGTTGCTGTTTCATTAGATAAAGATATGAAATCATGGAAAAAAGCAATAAACGAGGATCACTTACCTTGGATTCATGTGTCGGATTTAAAGTATTGGAAAAATGAAGTGGCAGAGCAATATGGTGTGCATGCTGTTCCAGCTAACTTTCTGATTAGTCCGGATGGCAAAATCATCGCGAAGGATTTAAGAGGCGAAGTCTTACATAAAAAACTGGCAGAGATTTTACCGTAAACCGAATTGAATAAAACAATTATAGTATTAAATTTATGAATAAAAGATTGATAATTTTATCAATAGGCTTTATCCTTTTTGGCATGCAATTATTTGGAAGCCCCAAGAATGGATTTATTGTAAAAGGAAAGCTATTGGGTTATAAAGAGTCTACTATTTGTTTAGCATATATAATTCGCGGTACGCAGAAAACAGATACAGTACAGGTGAAAGAAGATGGTTCTTTTATTGTAGATGGAAAAATTCCGGAGCCCTGTGTTGCCATGCTGTTTAATGCGAAGCAACATCTTCAACGATTATTTTTACTCGATAATTCCGAAATACGAATTCAGGGTAATGTGGATACTCCAAAGCAGATTACGGTGACAGGCTCAAAAGGTCAGTTGGAATATGAGATGTTACAGACGGAAATTCAAAATAACCGGACGAAGGTAATTACAGCATTTGAACAAGGAGAGAATGCTGGAAAAAAAGGTGATCAAATTGCACAGAAGCAATATAAGCAGCTATCCGATTCTCTTTATCAGAATGAGAAAGTGATTATATTAAGATTTATCAAAGAACATCCCCAAAGTTATCTTAGTGCTAATCAGCTTTTTTATACTGTTGTTGAACAGAACCTTGATGAGTGTAAAAAGTTGTATGATTCTTTCACCCCTCTTATTAAACAATCATACATAGGTAAGGAGGTGGCAGAGCGTCTTGAAACACTGGAGAAGGTTAAAATAGGAAGATCTGTCATGGATTTTACTCAAAATGATACGTTGGGAAATCCGGTACATTTATCAACCTATAAAGGTAAATATGTGTTGTTGGAATTCTGGGCAAGCTGGTGTGGTCCGTGTAGAGCTGAAGGCCCTAATTTGTTAAAAGCTTATGAGAAATTTAAAGATAAAGGGCTGGTAATCATTGCTGTTTCTTTAGATAAAGATGCTAGTCTATGGAAGAAAGCAATAAAAGATGATCATTTACCCTGGATTCATGTATCTGATTTGAAGTATTCGAAGAATGAAGTGGCTCAGCAATATGGTGTGAATGCTGTTCCAGCTAACTTCTTGATTAGTCCGGATGGAAAGATCATCGCAAAGGATTTAAGAGGTGAAGTATTGCATGAAAAGCTGGCTAAAATATTAAATTAGCTTTTCGTTGATGAGTGGTGGCAACGGGCATTGATTTTTTTAGTGTTTAGTTTATTCTGTGTTTTGCGTAGCATATCCTCGGTTGAGCGAAACGGTTCCATTAATAATATATTGGGCTATGTTACGTTTCGTCTCAACTTTGGATATCAACATATTAAGTTCGAGTAATGTAATTAATGATGTCAATTCATTCTCTATTATCGTATTATTTTGCGGAATTTAGTTCCAATCTTAAAGAACGACTAAATATGCACTAAACACTTGGATAAGTTTTATTATTTTGAGTTTAATTATAAGATATATAGTTTGTTATGTGTAGTAGTATTGAAATTGTAAGTATTAAAACGTATCTATATAGTGATTTCGTAATGAATATTTAGTGTTTTATTAAAAATAAATTCTAAAATTTGTGGACTAAAAAACAACTAAAATTTTATTAATGAAAAGTGTAAATGATTTAAAAGATTTGGCACAAGTACTTGCTCCCGGTTGTAGAATGCCAGAGGATGATAAGCTTCACTTAATTGCTAAAGATAACCGTTATTTAAACTTCTTTAAAATAGTGCCTCTCTATCCTCGGCACATTAGTTATTTTGTTATCCAGCCTGATCAGATTGATTTGTTGAAAGATGAATTCCTGAATAAAGTTCAGATTATTATTGTTGAAGGGATTGGAGTCATACTTACTTCATTATGCTCCCCAGATTCCGAAGCCGTACTCAAAAACATGGTCAATTGGGCACCTTACCTCTCTTCAGAATCAAGTGCACAGTACTACAAAAAATCAAAAAATAGTTTATGAAATTCTAAAAAGTAGCGAATTAAACCGGAAAAATATATTCCGGTTTAAACGGTAAGTGCTTTAAATGCATTTCCCAGATGATTTATGATATCTGATGCTATGAGCGTGTTTGGCCCACAGTCATCAGCAGCAAAATCACCTGCCGACCCATGTAAATAGACACCCAACAACGCTGCTTCCAGAGGAGGATAATGTTGTGCTAAAAGACCCAGAATGATACCTGTCAATACATCGCCGCTTCCCCCGGTGGCCATACCAGGATTCCCGGTGGAATTAAAATAGATATTGCCTTCAGGGGTACTGATAGATGAAAAGGCGCCCTTTAAAACGACATAACATTTATATCGAACAGAGAATTCCTGTTGCAGTTTGAGTCGTTCAAATCCATCGGTTGAGGCTCCTGCTAATCGTTCAAACTCTTTAATGTGGGGAGTAAAAATACATCCCGGTGGTAAAAATGAAAGCCATGTCTTATTATTACCAAGAATGTTTATGGCATCTGCATCAAAAAGAAGCGGTACGTGAGATTCTTGAATGAGTAGTTTAAGCGCCGTTGCAGTTTCGGGGTGTTGACCTATACCCGGTCCGATTGCAATAGCACTATAGGGTGAAACGTCGGGTAGGTGTGAAAAGACTTCTTCGGAAAGATCGTATGATATCATCGCTTCAGGTAGTGCCGTTTGCATGGGAAGCGCAACTTCTTCGGGCAAATGGACCGTTACAAGGCCTGCACCTGAACGTAATGTGGCATGAGCGGATAATATCGCAGCTCCTGACGTCCCTCTGGCTCCTGCAATCAATAGGGCGTGTCCATAAATTCCTTTATGACTGAACTTTGTACGTCGTCGGATTAGAGGTTTAATATCTTCTTTTGTAGTTAGAAAAAAGTTAGTAGGCGTATTGTTTAAGAAGTCAGGATGAATATTTATATCGAGTAAAATCCATTCTCCGACAAAACGATCATTGTCAGCTTGAAAAAAAGCCAGTTTAGGTGTTTGGAATGAAAGTGTATAATCTGCCTGTACAATGGCTCCCTTAGAATGAATAGATTTCTGATCGGCAAAAAGTCCCGAGGGGATATCAATAGAGATAATGACAGCCTTGCTTTCGTTCATCTGCTTGATGACAGATGCGCCGATTCCTGAAATAGGTCTTGATAATCCGGATCCAAATATTGCATCTACAACGATATCATCCGGATCGATGGCAGGAATGTCTGTTTCGGTATATATGTGTTGGATAGATTCGGGAAATAGGTCTTCTAATTGCTTGAAACTGTTTAATCCGTCGCTTGAAAAATCAGCATGTGTGTGTACTATATATGCTACTACCTTGATAAAGTCTTCCTGTAATATTCTGGCAATACTGGTCCCATCTCCTCCGTTATTGCCCATTCCGCAAAATATTTTGAATGAGTGTTCCGTAGAATGTCCTGAAAGCCAATCGGCACATTTTCCGGCAGCACGTTCCATTAAGTCAATAGACTTTATAGGTTCATGTAAAATAGTATAGGCGTCACCTTGACGAATTTGATCGACGGAAAAAATTTTTACGGACATTGGATCAATAAATTAGAAATACAATTGTATTTGTTTTAACATTGGTAGATTTAGAAATTAAAGGTACTTATAATTAAGGAAAATCTTAAGATGTACTTCTTTTTTGTTACTTTAGCTAGTTGGAATTACCCTTACATTCTTTTTGTATTACCCTATATGAGGACTTTAATTTTATTGACTTTTTTACTCTTTATTGGTTTTTGTACGCATGCTCAGCTAACGGAAGACCAATTACATAAGGCAGAAACTGTCATGAAGACGATCGATGGTTCTGATATGCTTGATATTGTAAAGGTTTTGTGTACAAAGGAGATGGGAGGGCGATTAACAGGTTCGCCCGGGTTTGCCAAAGCTGTAGATTTTGCGTCAAAGAATTTTCAGAAGTGGGGGCTTTTGCCTTTGGGTGATAGTGGAACCTATTATCAAAATTACCCTCATCCTTATTCACAAGTATATGCCGGAACAAACGCATCACTTCTGATACCCGGTAAACCAGAAAGAAAACTTATCTATCCCGATGAGTATGCACCCGGAGCCAATTCTGATAAGGGAAAGAAAAAAGCGGAAATAGTATATGCCGGTTATGCCATAAGTCTTCCGGAATATGGTTATGATGAATTAAAAGATCTTGATATCGAGGGAAAGATTGTAGTGGTTGAAGACGGACATCCGTATGTTGGAATAGATAAAAAGATGAGAGAAGCTTTTGAGAAAGCTTCTCAGCGTAGCTTGAAAATTGATAATCTGGTTGCTCGTGGTGCTATAGGTATAGTTGTTCCCGGAATTATTATCAATCCGAACATTAAATATGCGAAAGGCCTTCTCTCTTGCCATCTTTCGGAATCGATATTGAGCGAAATATTTGAGAAAAGCGGGTATAGTTATTCAGCTATTAAAAAGGATATAAGCCGATTATTAAAACCATTTACCTATTCTACAGGTTGTTTTTTAACTATAGAAAGTAAATCGGCTTATTTTGACAAAGGTATCGGCCAAAACGTATTAGGATTTATTCCCGGTACAGATCCTGTTTTATCAAAGGAAACTATTGTTCTATGTGCTCATTTGGATCATGTGGGTTATAGCGAAGATCTCCCGATTGCCGGTGCTAATGATAATGCATCAGGCTCTTCACTGATTATGCGTGTTGGTAGGGCATTAACTGAAACGCCCTTTAAACTGAAGCGATCGGTTCTGGTTCTTTTATTAGGAGGAGAGGAGACAGGTTTAGTGGGATCAGGTTATTATGCGGAGCATCCGGTAACGGATATTTCAAAAGCGCTCTTCCTGAATTTCGATATGGTTGGGATGGGTGATAACTTTTATATTTCCGGAGGTGATAATTTTCCGGGTATATATCGTTTTTTTAAAGAAGTTAATTCAAAATACTTTAGCCGGCTAATTTCTAGCGGACGAAGGAATGCAGATGGTCGACCACGTACTGATGGCGCTATGTTTTATCGCAATCATCAGATAGCTTTTGATTGTGGCCTTACAGGGGGTAATTATGAAGGATATTATCATCATCCGAAAGATTTGCCCGATTTCCTTCGCCCCGATGATATGCGTGATATGGCGAAATTGATTTATATGAGTGTTGTGAATATGGCTATGTACAATGACAACATTATACCCGACTGGAATTAACTTTTTTGCTTTTTTTTAAGATATTATATCAGGTGTAATTCTTTCTGTTGGTGCATTTAGTAGGGAAAATAGATTAAGTAAAAAATCTTAAAAAATAATTGTCAGATTCTTTTGAAGCCTGAAAGGAAGTTATAATTTTGCTGAATAATTAACTCAACATATTTTCTCTCATTTATTATTTTACACATGTTCACAAAAACAAAAGATACCCCCATCCCATTTGAAATTGTTAATCAGGTTATCGATGAAATGAAGCTTGCCAGCGTTGGTAAAGCTTCAATAAGAGAGATAAAACGTCTGGTTGATAATATTGAAAAAGCTTCCGGAATTCCATTCGTTAGAATGGAAATGGGTGTTCCGGGATTAAAACCTGCCCAGGTAGGTGTCGAGGCTGAAGTCGAGGCGTTACTACGTGGCGTTGCAGCTATCTATCCTGAGATAGATGGTTTGCCTCAGCTAAAAGTAGAAATAGCTCGTTTTGTTAAGCTCTTTCTCAATACGGATGTTAGTCCTGAATCGTGTATTCCGACGGTAGGATCCATGCAGGGAAGTTTTGCTCTTTTCATGACACTCTCCCGTCTTAGAAAGGAAAGAGACACTACTTTATTTATTGACCCCGGTTTCCCTGTACACAAGATGCAAAATAAGGTTTTAGGCCTTAAGATTGATTCATTTGATGTCTATAATTATCGTGGAGAAAAGCTTCGTGCAAAACTTGAAAGTTATTTTAAACAGGGGAATATCCACTCTGTACTCTATTCAAATCCAAACAATCCTTCATGGATTTGCTTGACCGATGAAGAGTTGAAAATTATCGGTGACCTGGCCAATAAGTATGATGTTATTATCCTCGAAGATCTGGCTTATTTTGGAATGGATTTCCGTAAGGACTATTCTAAACCGGGAGTTCCTCCATTTCAACCAACTGTAGCAAGATATACGGATAACTATATTCTGATGATCTCAAGCTCGAAGGCATTTAGTTATGCCGGTCAACGAATAGGGATGATGGTTATTTCGGATAAGCTGTTCGAGCGTAAGTTCGAAGATCTGTTACGATATTATAATAGTGATATTCTTGGACGTGCCATGGTCTTTGGAACGATATATTGTTTGAGCTCGGGGACGGCTCATTCTGCTCAATATGCTTTGGCTGCTATTCTGAAATCGTGTAATGATGGTGAGTTTAATTTTGTTCGCGATATTCGTGAATATGGAGAAAAGGCTCACATTATGAAAGAACTCTTTACTTCGAACGGTTTTGTCATTGTATATGATAAAGATATTGATCAACCTATTGCGGATGGTTTCTATTTTACCATTGCCTACCCGGGAATGACCGGAGAAGAGCTACTCGAAGAGTTAATCTATTATGGTATTAGTGCTATTGCACTTTCTATTACCGGCTCTGAACATTTGGAAGGATTGAGAGCTTGCGTGTCATTAGTCCCACGCACACAGTTCCCCGACATGGAGAGCCGTTTGAAACGGTTTTATATTGATCATCCTATCGCTTAAGTCTCTAAGCGATCTGCTTAGGATAAAAGAGCCGTCCCGATAAATATATATTCGGGACGGCTCTTTTGACTTAATGTGTTCCTCTGTTTTATTTTATTGATAAATTTCTTTTTTGTATGCTTTTAATGTATTGATGATTAGTGAAACGATCGTCATTGGTCCAACACCACCAGGAACAGGTGAAATAGCAGAGCACTTTGGCGCTACGTTTTCATAATCAACATCACCGGTAAGCCTGTATCCCGATTTCTTTGAGTCGTCAGCTATTCTATGCATCCCTACATCAATAACAACCGCACCATTTTTTACCATATCTGCGGTAACGTAGTGGGGCTGTCCAACTGCTGCAATAAGAATATCTGCAGATAGACAAATCTCTTTTACATTGGTCGTCTTTGTATGGCAAAGCGTTACAGTACAATTTCCTGGATTATTTTTCCTCGACATCAGTATACTGATAGGTGTTCCCACATTGTTGCTCCTTCCAAGTACAACACAATGTTTCCCTTCGGTTGTAATCTTGGCATATTCGAGCATTTTTATGATGCCAAATGGTGTTGCAGAAACAAATGAAGGTAGTCCGATAACCATTCTCCCAATATTTTCGGGATGGAACCCATCTACATCTTTTGATGGAAGGATAGCCTGTAAGATGGTCGTTTCGTTGATGTGTTTTGGAAGTGGAACTTGGACAATAAATCCATCCACTTCATCATCAGTATTTAAAAATTGAACCGTTTTTAGCAACTCTTGTTCTGTTGTTGAGGCTGAAAGTCTATATACGGAAGAGGTGAAGCCTACTTCCCGACAAGCTTTTTCTTTGCCAGCAACATAAGTATGACTTGCAGGATCGTCTCCAACAAGTATTGCAACCAAGTGAGGCGCACGTTCTCCGCGGTCTATGATTTCGACAACCTGACGTTTTATCGTCTCTTTAATAGTAGCTGCAATTTCTTTACCGTCAATAATTTTCATATTCTTTAGTGAAGGTTATAGCGTTTAGACACTTTATTTTTATCTACGTTTCATCATTTTAGCCATTCCCTGACGTCCCTGAGTGGTCATCGTCTTCATGATCTTACGGGTATCGTCGAATTGTTTAATTAAACGATTTACAGCCTGAATATCATTTCCGGATCCCATGGCAATGCGTTTGCGGCGACTGCCATTAATAAGGGCGGGAGTTTCTCTTTCAGCGGGAGTCATAGACTGAATGATTGCCTCAATTGCTTTAAAAGCATTATCATCAATATCGATATCTTTTATCGCTTTTCCCATTCCGGGGATCATGCCGAGCAGTTCTTTCATGTTACCCATCTTCTTTATCTGCTGTATTTGTCCGATAAAGTCGTTGAAGTTGAACTGATCCTTTGCTATTTTTTTCTGAAGCTTTTTGGCTTCTTCTTCGTCAAATTGTTCTTGCGCACGCTCTACCAACGAAACAATATCACCCATCCCAAGAATACGGTCGGCCATACGTTCAGGATAGAAGATATCCAATGCATCAAGTTTTTCGCCAAGACCAATAAACTTAATAGGCTTGTTGACAACAGTCTTGATGGTTAATGCAGCTCCACCTCGTGTATCACCATCTAGTTTTGTAAGGACAACCCCGTCAAAATTAAGACGATCATTAAAGGATTTGGCTGTATTAACAGCATCTTGTCCTGTCATTGCATCAACAACAAAAAGAATTTCATTAGGTGTTACAGCATCTTTGATAGCCGCAATTTCATTCATCATCTGTTCGTCGATAGCTAAACGTCCTGCGGTATCTATCATTACCACATCATGACCTTTTTCTTTTGCAAAGGCAATCGCTTTCTTTGCAATTTTCACAGGCTCTTTGCTGTCGATCTCTACATAAACATCAACACCAATTTGCTCTCCAAGAACACGAAGCTGTTCCATAGCAGCCGGACGATAGACGTCGCAGGCAACCATCAATGGACGTTTGCCTCTTTTTTGCTTCAGGTGATTTGCCAACTTCGCGGTGAAGGTGGTTTTACCAGAACCTTGCAAACCCGACATGAGGATTACGGAGGGAGTTCCTTTTAAATTGATGTCGACGCGTTGTCCACCCATGAGTTGTGCCAACTCATCATGTACAATCTTAACCATTAACTGTCCGGGTGAAACTGCGGTGAGAACATTTTCTCCCATCGCTTTTTCTTTAACCTGATCGGTAAATTGTTTAGCAACCTTAAAGCTTACGTCAGCATCAAGAAGAGCTCTTCTCACTTCTTTCAGCGTCTCTGCAACATTAATCTCAGTGATACGGTTCTGCCCCTTTAATAGTTTAAAGGAACGTTCAAGTTTCTCGGATAAATTCTCAAACATAGTAATGATATTTCTTTTTTAAAGAGTTTACAAAATTAAGAAAAATCATTGATTTAATTGGCTAAACTCTTGGCGCGTCAGTTAATAATTCAAACTTATTTTCCAAGAACATTAAACCTTGCGTCGTTTCTTTCGTCATATCAATAATATCTTTTGATTTTAGGGTATTAACGGATTTGGCTGTATTATCATAAAACTACAAAAAAAACGGTACATATGAGGATACTTCATGTTTCAACCGCATTGAGTTGGAGGGGAGGTGAGCAACAGCTGACTTATCTTATTGAATCATTAAGATCAATGGATATTGATCAAATGGTACTTTGTCCATCCGGATCGGCCATAGAACAATTTTGTAGGGATAACGATATTAGCTTTTATCCTTTTACCAAAAGTTTTCTGAAAATCTTTGCTGCTCAAACTTTGACGTTTGTTTGTCAGACTTCAAATTTTGATGTTATTCACGCACACGATTCTCATGCACATACGATAGCTATTTTAGCCTCTGCTGTTTTTGGAAATGTGGTTCCTATTATTGTAAGTAAACGTACCGCTTTTCCAATAAGTAACAGTACCGTTTCAAGATATAAATATAATCATACGGCAATAGCTAGAATTTTATGTGTTTCTCATAGAGTCAAAGAGGAGGTTTCTAAAGTCGTTCCTGGCTATGAAATGAGTAAAACGGTTTATTCTGGTGTAGACATTAAACGTTTTTCACAGAAAATAGATCCCGCATTATTGCTGGACTCTTTTGGGTCGAATTTGGCAAGGCCTTTTATTGGAAATATTTCTGCCTTAAGCAAAGAAAAGGATCTATTCACGTTTATTAATGCTGCTGAATTTTATTTCAAGAGAGGTAGAGAAGGCACTTTTTTTATTGTAGGCGAAGGAGTTGACAGAATAAAAATTGAAAGATATATTCGCTTAAAGTGTTTATCCGGCAAGGTGATTTTAACCGGATTTCAAAAAGATATTCCTTCCATAGTTCAGCAATTCGATTGCTTCTTATTTACCTCTTATGCAGAAGGTTTGGGAACTTCTATTCTCGATGCTATGGCTAGTAGAATCCCTGTTATTGCAACAAGAACCGGTGGAATTCCCGAAATAGTTATTGATGAGAAAACCGGATTACTGGTTCCTGTCAGAGATTTTGAATCAATGGCAAATTCAGTCATTCGGATTCTGGATGATGAAAGGCTTCGGAAGTCTCTTATAGAAGAAGCTTCGCTCCATATTAGAAAATTCACTAAAGATAAGATGGCGGTAGATACTGTGAATGAATATTATCAGGTAGCTTATGCATTGAAACCCGTATTGGTTCACTGAACAATGAGATAACTTTTGTGTTTCAGGAAAAATGGTTTATTATGACGCATCCTGTCTTACACAAAATACGAACAGATTACCAAAAAGATCATCTTCTCGAAAGCAATATAAATATCGATCCTTTCTTACAATTTAGTCAATGGATTAATCAAGCTATTGAAGCAGGCATTGAAGAATGTACCGCTATGGCACTTTCAACGGTGGATACAGAAGGAAATCCTTCCACCAGAATAGTCTTATTAAAAGATGTATCGAATGAGGGTTTTACCTTCTTTACTAATTATGAAAGTCGAAAGGGAGAAGATATCCTATATCATCCTCAGGTTGCTGCACTCTTTTTCTGGAGCAAGTTAGAGCGGCAAGTACGTATTGAAGGAACTGCTGAAAAGATTGAATCGAAATACTCTGATGAATATTTTATGAGCCGTCCTCTTGAAAGTAGGTTTGTGGCTCATGTCTCTCCGCAAAGTAAAGTTATTTCAGGACGAGAAGTGCTGGAAAAGGGTCTTGAAGAGGTGAAAAATCGTTTTCAAGGTATAGATATTCCTCGTCCCGAAAAGTGGGGAGGGTATCGGATTGTCCCTCGTTATTTTGAATTCTGGCAAGGAAGAACTGCACGCTTACATGATCGTTTGAGGTATACGAAACAAGATGACGGATGGAAAATTGAAAGATTGGCTCCATAAATCAAAAAGGCTGCTCTTTATTCCGAGCAACCTTTTTGTATTCTAAAAAAATGATTACAGCTTATTTATTGCTGCCTGATATTCCTCTAAAGTACCATCATTCATGCAGATCTCAATGATCTGACGTCCTAACGGATGTAATTCAGGTACCAGAAATTGTTCAAGTTCTCTTTTAAAGAAGTCTTTCAAAATTTCAGCGCCCTTAACATATCCTTCCGGACCGACTTCAAGCTGCGTATCTACATGCATCAGATAAGAAGGCAGGTTCATACCTGATATTTTCACATGTTCAGGGACATATCCCAATAGAGGACAACGAGCTGGAATCAATTGGTTTGGTTTAAACTTAGCTGAACCTCGACGTGCAAAATATTCACGAGCGATCCATTCAGGCATAAAACCGACTTCATAAGCACCAACGTGTTGATTTGGTACCAAAATATAGCGGGTAGACTGTGTGCTTAATATTTGCTCCAATAGTAAGTTCGCTTGAACGACCATCTTTCCGGTTGCAAAAGGCCAGAAAGAACCAACTCCTTCACTTGTTAACGCATCTCCGCCAATGATACTCGGGTTTGCATGTCCGCGTGGTGCAACCAATCGCCATAACCATGCCAATGCGGGAGGTAATACATGAAGATAACCAATAATGCCATAATTAGGTTTATCATGTGTGGTAGGAGGCGTCCGTACCCCAAAACTTCGAAGATCTACTTCTATCGGTTCATTAATGACGTCCTTCATAAAATGACGTGGGACTATTACACGAGGGTTAGGACAAGGCACTCCTGGTGAGTCCATTGTATGTTCCCAAAGAAGACAGGTGGCATTGGGCTTTCCATCCAAATTGAAGAAAACCAGCGGTTCGGGCGGATGACAGGTTAGCTTTTCCAGTTTCGGATCGCAGCCATATTCTTTAACCTGATCCAAACGAAGAAACCAGCCATATTCGGCATCGGTAATCACTAATTTGTTTGATTGGGTTTGAACCGTTGGATGACACAAAGCCATGTCGTCTGTAATAGGTTGAATAGTACAGGTATCAGCAAGTGAAACTAAAAGTTTTTCGCGTGATATTGTATTGATACCCAAGCAAACTCTACCATCGGTTTCTCGGTGCACCTCTTCAATTATTTCACTTTTTCCTGATCCACTTGCACCTTCATGCATCAATACGAATTCATTGTCGTATGGAGTGGTAAGTTTTACACTTGCGCCATGAAGGGTAAGCCATCCTTGTATTTCACCAATATGCAACAGAAATCCATAAACGCCTTTTTTAGCAGAAGGACCGGGATATAAATTGTAGGAAAAAAGTTCATGAACTTCATCTGTACGATTGTGAACTACCACCTGCTCCCTATTAAAATGGGTATGTCTGAAAGTAGGAGCAAGAAATATGATGGCAACAGGTTTAAAGTTATCAGGAATTTGACTTTTAGGAATAAAACCTTGTAGGTCGGCTAATCCGGCCGCAAAGAAACCGGCATTCTCAGGTGCTATCAGAAGGGCAGGAAATCCTAAATTCATCCCACCTGCCATAAAGGGCATAACAATAAGCGTTTCTTGCTGATTTAGCCAATTAAAAGTTTGTGTACGGAGATCCGTAAAGTCTTCCCCATAGCGCTCAAAATACCGTGCTTTATCTGTATCATGTTCATCGGCAACCACAAGGCAATCTGGATCACGTCTACGCATGTAAATATCAGTATAATTAACAGATACCCCGTTTGTACATTTTGTAACTGTAGCCTCAACTACTCTTCCTTCGTTTTCTACATCATATTCAACAGAAAAAACGTCTTTATCTGTTCCCCCCATGGAAAGTTTTTGCATTTCTTTCCGCGTTTCAGGAACAATAAGGTTCTTGTCGGTTAAAATATTAAGCACATCAGAAGTTAAGACAAGTTTGTCTCTCAAATCAGCCTTCATGTTTATGTTTTTTAATGGTTCAAAATTCTACAATAATCACCTGTTTAACCCTTCCTATCTTTTTTAAGGCAACAAGATGTTCATATCTTTTAAACGAAAATAGTTTGATTAAGTTTGATAACAGATGTTTTTAAAATCCAAAACAGCAATGTGTTAATTCTCTTTTATATGAGCGGACTTATCGTTATTCAATCTTTGTAAAAAACTTACAAAAGAAGTATTAATTTATGAATTAAACAAATACATTTCGTCTAAATGTGTTAATAATTTAACAATTATTACTATAACGGACATGATATCAATAAACAACAATAATTTTGCTTTTTGATATACATATTAACAAATAATTATGCGATCTTAAAATTTTTGTAATTTTGACAAATATTTTCATTGATTTGATTATTACCATTTTTTATTAAAAATATAATGATGAATCGTTTTCTTATAATTTGTAGTTTTCTTTTATTCAATAGCTTATCTTTATTATCTCAAGTTATTTATCCTGATAATTATTTTCGGTTGCCTCTTGATATTCCTATGTCGCTTTCGGGTTCATTCGGAGAGCTAAGGGCAAATCATTTGCATTCAGGTATGGATCTCCGTACAAATCAGGAGGAAGGGTATCCGGTTTTTGCTGTAGCCGATGGCTATGTGTCAAGAATAAGGGTTCAGGGTGGAGGTTTCGGGAATGCTTTGTATATTGATCATCCAAACGGATATACTTCTGTATATGGGCATCTCCAACATTATAACAAGAAAATTGATGCATGGATTAAGGCAAAACAATACGAACTGAAAGAGTTTGATGTCGATATTTTCCCTAAGAGAGGGGAAATACCTGTTTTGAAAGGCGATGTCATTGCATTTTCAGGTAGCTCGGGTATATCAGGAGGGCCTCACTTACATTACGAAATCAGAAATACCAAAACAGAATATCCGATCAATCCGCTCTTCTTTGGATATAAAATGGCAGATACTATACCTCCGATTATAAAAAATGTTAGAATTATTCCAATAAAGGGTAGGGGGCTAATCAATGGTAGTACGGAAGCAAAAGACTTCCCCGTAAAATGTTATAAAAATCGTTTCTACCTGGAGTCGGCCTCCCCTTTGGAAGTATCCGGTGATATTGCTTTTGGAATAGAAACCTCTGATTTTCAAAATGGCAATGAAATATCAACTGGTGTTTATTCTATTGCATTCTATCTGGATTCATTATGTTATAACTCGATGAGGTTTGAAACATTTTCTTTCTCACAAAGCAGAGCCGTCAATAGCATTATTGATTATGCGGAGTTTATGAAGACGAATAGAAAGATTATAAGGTCTGTTATTGACCCTAATAACCCTTTAAAGATTTATGATGAAGTCAGAAACGGAGGTGTCTTTTTGTTTAATGATAACAATATTCATCTGTTTCGCTGCATAGTTAAGGATTTTCATGGACATCGATCGGAGTTATCTGTTTGGCTAAAAAGCAGAGTGGTTCCGCTTATATGGGCAAAGGCGATTGATTACCAAAAGATTTTTTACTGGAATAAAATCAATTATTTTGACACAAAAGATTTGAAGATGGTTGTTCCCAGAGGCGCATTGTACGACACATTGTTGTTTAAATATTCAATGGAACCGGGGAATGATTCACTTTATTCAAACATTTATTGCCTTCATGATATTTACACGCCGCTTCACGAATCATATTTATTGAGTATTAAAACAAGGACGATCAGCACCGCTCTTCAGAAAAAATTAGTAATGATCCGGTTGATAGACAACGGAAAGTGGGTTTCTGAAGGTGGGCGTTGGACCAATGGGTTTCTGAAGGCAAAGGTTAGAAGTTTTGGAAAGTTTGCTGTAGCTGCCGATACAACCCGTCCGGTTATTAAGCCTCTTTCAATTTTTAAAAAGAAATGGTTAAGAGAATACGGCGTTATTCAATTTAGAATTGGAGATAATCTTTCGGGGGTGAAAAACTATAAAGGATTTATTAATGGCAAGTGGGTTTTATTCTCTTTAGACGAAAAGACTTCTAAAATCACCTATAAAATTGATTCACATGTCAAAAATGGAATCAACTCATTGATTATTGAGCTGGAAGATGAGGTTGGTAATAAATCATTTTTAAAAAAAACATTTAACTATTAGAACGGATTTTTATTTCGCTAATAACAATATTTTATGTTCATTATGTGAATAATACACATTGAACTACTGCTAAGTTCTTGTACAATTGAACTATTCAGGCTAACTTTGCAACATGGAAGAAATGATATTAATTCTCGATTTTGGTTCCCAGTATACCCAACTTATTGCACGCAGGGTCAGGGAGCTCAATGTGTATTGTGAGATTCACCCTTTCAATGCCATCCCCCCGATAACGTCTAACATCAAAGGTGTTATTCTCTCGGGCAGTCCATTCTCAGTTCGTGATGTCGAGGCTCCTGTTCCTGATTTAAGTGAAATCCGAAAGAAGATACCACTATTAGGTGTTTGTTACGGTGCACAGTTTCTAGCGCTAAATTCCGGTGGAGATGTTATGCCATCCAAAATCAGAGAGTATGGACGAGCCAATCTATCATTTATCAATAGTGAAAACGTCCTTTTGAAAAATATGACCGTTGGAAGTCAGGTTTGGATGTCGCATGGCGATACTATTCTGAATATTCCTTCCGAATTTGAAATCATTGCGAGTACACACGATGTCAAAGTTGCCGGATATATTATAAATGGCGAACAGACGTGGGGTATACAATTTCATCCAGAGGTTTTTCATACAACAGAAGGTAAAACCCTGCTTCAAAATTTTGTAGTTGAAATCTGTGAATGTAACCAGTCATGGACCCCTGCATCGTTTGTTGAAACCACTATTAAAGAATTAAGAGCCAAAATAGGTAAAGATAAAGTCATTCTGGGCCTTTCGGGTGGTGTTGACTCAAGTGTCGCCGCTATATTGTTGCACAAAGCTATCGGCACACAATTACACTGTATTTTTGTGGATAACGGATTACTTCGAAAAGATGAATTTGAGAAGGTCCTCGAATCATACAAACACATGGGCCTTAATGTTAAGGGCGTACGTGCCGGTGACCGGTTCCTTTCTGAATTGGCCGGAGTAAAAGAGCCTGAACATAAGCGCAAAATAATAGGCCGAGTATTTATCGAAGTGTTTGATGCCGAGGCGCATAAAATTGAAGATGTTGATTGGCTTGCTCAAGGTACCATCTATCCTGATGTTATCGAATCCATTTCGGTCAAAGGTCCCTCTGCTACTATCAAAAGCCATCATAACGTAGGCGGTTTGCCTGATTATATGAAGCTTAAAATTGTCGAACCGTTGAAAAGTCTTTTTAAAGATGAAGTTCGTAGGGTTGGACATAAACTTGAAATTGATCCTGATATTTTAAACAGACATCCTTTTCCGGGACCTGGTTTAGGAATTCGTATTCTTGGAGATGTTACAGCTGAGAAGGTGAGAATTCTACAGGAAGCTGACGATATTTTTATCAGTGCCTTGAAATCTGCAGATTTGTACAATAAAGTATGGCAAGCAGGTGTTATCCTATTACCTATCCAGAGTGTCGGAGTAATGGGCGACGAACGTACTTATGAAAATGTGGTTGCATTACGTTCTGTCGGGTCGACAGATGGTATGACAGCAGATTGGTCTCATTTGCCTTATGAATTTTTGTCTAAAGTTTCAAATGATATCATTAATAAGGTTAAGGGTGTAAATCGTGTAGTATATGATATTAGCTCTAAACCGCCTGCTACGATAGAGTGGGAATAAAATTAATTTGTTATGCATAATAAGATTCTGTTCGTATTGGTTCTTTGTTTCGGACTTGCATTGATTCCTTTCAATACTGTTTATTGTCAGGATGATAATGCTTTGACTGAACGTTCCAGAATTGTGGAAACACTTCAGGGTAAGCAATATTATATCCATTTTGTAAAAGATGGACAAACGCTTTTTGGAATTGCTAAAGCATATGGTATCACTTCTGACGATCTTATTGCAAATAATCCGGAATTAAAAGCAGGATTAAAGACCGATATGATTTTAAAGATACCTTATAAGGATCAGATTATAGTTCAGGAGAAACAACAGTCGTCTTTATTTAAGAAAAAAGCGAAGGCAACTATTGCCACTTCCGAACCTGTCTCTTCCGAATCTACAGTTGACGGACAAGTTTATCATGTGATTAAGAAAGGCGAAACCATTTACGGAATAGCTAAAAAATATAATCTTGATCTGGATAGTTTGTTAAAAGCTAATCCGGGTGTTACTTTTTTTGATCCCGGTAAAAAATTGAAGATTCCTATTGCACCCAAGAATGGAGAAACTGGAAAAAGCGAAACCATAGATAATACCAAACAAACGATCAGATCAAAGAGTATTGAACCATCAGCTCAAGCTCAAAGTGTTGCGGACAATAAGGAGATTCCGGTAAAATATCACAAAGTAAAAGCAAAGGAGACACTTTATGGTATTGCCAAAGTATATGGCGTTAGTATTGATGATTTAATGCTGATGAATCCACAGGTTAGCAATGGTGTTAAAAAAGATATGGAACTTATTATTCCTTCAGAAAAGTCAACTGCTGTAACTCGTGCGAATGCAATTACCGAAGTTCCTGAATCTATTGTTTCAAAAGAATCTCCTGTAAAAGAAAAAGAAGGTCCGTTTAACGTTGCAATGTTAGTGCCATTCAATCTGGATGAGATGGATAGTATAAGACTTGATCAGTCCAATCCTAAATCTTTTGGCTTTATTCAGTTCTATGAATCAGCTTTGTTTGCTGTTGATCGCTTAAAGAAGGAGGGACTCAATGTAAAACTGAGCGTTTATGATGTGGCCGGAGGTGATAGGATTGCGAGGACCAAAAAGGTGCTGGCGGAAAAAGAGATGGCAAATATGGATTTAATTATTGGTCCTTTTTATATTAAGGAATTTGAAGTCGCATCAAAATTTGCAGGGGAACATAAAATACCCATTGTGAATCCTTTATCTAAGAGAAACGAAATTTTGGTAGGGAAGCCTTGGGTTTTTAAAGTACAAGCAAGTACTACAGGACAGATGTATAGTGTAACTGATTTTGTGAATAGGCACTTTCCTGATGCAAACATCGTACTTGTGCGTGCTACGAAACAAAAACTTGCTACTGAAGCCGATGTTTTTAAAGTACAAATGCAATCATTATTAAGCAAACGGAATAGGCTAAGTCTCTATAAAGAAGTTGTTTTTGCATCGGAAGGGATACATGGCCTTTCGGTAAAGCTTTCCAGTTCAAAACCGAATGTTTTGATTGTGCTGTCTGAAGATGAAGCGGTTGTTTCAGATATGCTTCGGAAGATTGATGAGATTAGCGGAAACTATGATATTACTGTCATAGGGATGGGCGTATGGGAGCAATTTAAATTAGATGTTAAGTTGATGTCTAGCCTTAAGATGCATTTATATTCCAATGAATTAGTCGATTTTTCTGAAGAACAGACTCAAAATTTTACTTCTGATTTTCAAAAAGAGTATAATACAGTTCCTGAAGTTAAAAAGTATGGTTTTGATGGCTATGATATAACTTATTTCTTCCTCTCTTCATTAATGAAATATGGCCCTTATTTCGAAAAACAGTTTATGCAGTACGAGTACAAAGGGTTGCAAAATAGTTTTCATTATCGGAAAACTGCAACCGGAGGCTATGAAAATATTGGTGTAAACTTCTTTAAATACGAGGATTATAACTTAAAGAGAATACAATAAGAATAAGGAGTGTTGAATTTTACTGGATATAATGAAACGTTGTGACGATTAATATCCACTTCTATCCATTTCGCGCTTTAAGTCTTTTGTCTTTAAGGTTTCACGTTTATCATAAAGTTTTTTACCCTTGGCTATTGAAATAACAATCTTTGCCAGCCCTTTATCATTTACAAAGAGCTTCACAGGAATTATGGTTAATCCTTTCTCTTTTGTCTTTGTGAATATCTTCCTTAATTCTTTGCGATTAAGCAATAGTTTCCTGTCACGTTTGGGCTCATGATTGGCATATGTGCCGTATTTATACTCTGCAATATTCATATTCCGGATGTACAGTTCATCAGAAACAAAAGTACAATATGCTTCGGCAAGGCTAACTTTGCTTTCACGCACTGATTTTATTTCAGTACCTGTTAAAACAATACCAGCCACATACTCTTCGAGTAGAAAGTATTCGAAGGAAGCAACTTTATTTTTTATATTTATATTTTGTGCCTTTTTATTGTCGCTCATTTTTGTGGTTTAGAGTGCAAAGTTAACCTGAATATGTTTAATAGGCAATAGAGAAAATAGAGAAGAGGAATAGACAACAGGGAATAGAGAAGTTCCCTATTGTCTATATAAGTGCCTATCTTAGAACCTAAATGTAACCCCGGCCATTAAATTAAACTCTGCCTGAGGAAAGTATCCGTCCGTCTTTTTGTATTGACCTGCCTTATAATATCGATATACCCACGCATTTGTTTCATACTTTTCGCCGAATAGATTATTTAGTGCAAGATTTAAGGTTATTAAACGGGCAAACTTAGTCTTGAAATGATATTCTGTACGGAAGTTGTTGACAAAGAATGAATTAAGTTTTCTATCATTGCTTGAAGTGTTATCGATAAATTGTTTGCCAACATATTTACTTTCAAAAGAAAATCCCAGATTGCGGATAGGAGAGTAGGTTAGTTGTTGAAAAGCAACCGTGTTGGGCGCAAATGCAAGGTCTGTTGTTCCCAAAGAATTTATTTTCTGTCCCCATGTATCCCAGTCATCTACATATTCGGTGAAGTTTTTAATCTTATTCTTACTGAAAGTGACATTCCCATTCCAGCTGAAATGATTGTTGATGTTAACCTTTGCAATGAGTTCAAGCCCTATTCTATAGCTCTTTGATACATTCTCCATTACGGCAGATCCAACATCATTAATTTGTCCGGTTAACACCAATTGGTCTTTATAGTCCATGTAATAAAAGTTGGCATTAAAATTAAACGATTGGCTCTTATAGTTCCACCCTGCTTCCAGATCATTTAAGGCTTCTGCTTTTGGTTCGGGTTTAAGCGGATTAGCATCTACAAAGTTGCTTCGGTTGGGCTCGCGGTGTGCCACAGCAAAAGAGGCATAGATATTATTGCTTTCATTCAAGTCTGCAAATAAACCTACCTTTGGATTGAAAAAGTTAAAATAATGGTTTTGAGTTATATTGCGCAAATCAGTATCTGTTCCTTTTATTTTATAGTCGATAATTCTGTATTGCATATCAACATAAAGATTAACCTTTTCACCTAATTGTTGTTCCAGTTTTGCATACATATTATAGTCCTTCTTATCTCCGGTACTGTAATACCATTCGTGATTTATAGCACCATTCGAAGCAAATTGAGCCCAGATGATTTGTCCGTAACTTTTTCCATAATAACTATTGTTCGATCCTCCAAAAGTAAAGCGTGTTGATGGCGTAGTATATATCAAAGAATAGCTCATTCCATAGAAATTGTTATCAAGATATTTTCTACGAATTAAATTAGTGGTATCAATTTTTCCATTTTTAATGGGTATAATTTGATCACCGATTTTTAATTCGGTCCCATCTACCAGAATGTTTTCCAATCCATAATTTGCAAAGGACTGAGCTTCTTTATATTCTTCATAATAGCCATACCCTTTTGTGTAGTGAAGTGCTGTATTTAAAAGGAGATGTTTGTTGAATTCATGTGAATAGTGGACTTGGTAATAATCCTGTTTATAATTATCAACCTCATTATCATAGTATTGTGTCTTTCCTTGTGCGTCAGTGTATTCGCCCATACTATTATAGCGCCGATTCGTTTTTAAACTATCCGAAGGAATACCGTTCCACGATTGATAAGTAATCTCTTTTCCCGAAAAGGCTGTAAATTTAAAGAGATCCTTTACGCCATAATAAGCTGCCGAGCCATAAAGTGAGGTCAAATTAGAACTAGCACGATCAACGTATCCGTCCGAATTTATCTTCGAGGCTCTGGCTTCAACACTCCAATGATTATTGAGCAATCCTGTACTTGCCGAAATTGTTGTTTTACGGGTGTTAAATGATCCGAAAGACTGATTGACTTCGGCAAAGGGCTCGTTACTAGGTTTACTGGTTTGAAGATTTATGCTTGCCCCAAAAGCGCCTGCTCCATTTGTTGAGGTACCGACTCCTCGTTGAATTTGCAGGTTGTCAACACTCGATGCAAAATCGGGTATATCCACCCAATAAACGTTATGAGATTCCGCATCATTTAACGGAATTCCATTTAGGGTAACATTAATTCTGTTCATATCTGTTCCCCTGATACGCATTCCGGTATAACCAACACTTGCTCCGGCATCAGAAGTTGTAACAACCGAAGGCGATGAATTTAGTAGAAAAGGGATATCCTGTCCAAGGTTTAATGATTTTATTTCTCGTTTTGGAATATTTTGAACTGCCATAGGTGTTTTTTCACCTGCCCTGGTACCTTGGATGATGACCTCATCTTGTAAATAGATATTCGTTTTTAGTTTTATATCCAGTTCTTTATTTGATTTTGAATCAGTGTTAATGTGGAAAGGTTCATACCCCACGTAAGTAACCGTAACTGTATAGTTGCCATTTTTTTGCAGATTAATACTAAAACGACCGTTTGGTAGGGTTACGGTTGATTTTAACGTGTTTTCTACAAAAACATGTGCTCCGGGGAGTTCCTCTCCTGTTTTTGCATCAGTTACTTTCCCTTTAATAGTAAATTGTGCCATAGCAAAAGCAGGCAAAACTACTACTGCAGCCAGTAACATAAATAATTTTCTCATGATAAAATGTAATAATTAGTTAAACTTTTAAGCAACGTGTAAGGGGTAAATGTTACTTAGTGAAAAAGTTCACTTTGAAGCTCCCTTCGTCGGTATTATCCGAATCAGGTTCAAAGGGTTTGATCTCAGCCCGCTTTTATAGGGCACCCCTGTATGGAATCAGCTGCAAATGTAGTTTAAAAAATGTATACTTTTACTCTGTTTTTTGTTAAACCTAATTTGTTTAATTTTTTTGCATTATGAAAATTCTAATTATCAATGGTCCCAATTTAAATTTGTTGGGTGTAAGAGAGAAAAATATTTATGGTGATCAGTCGTTCGAAACCTACTTAGATCAGCTTAGAAAACGTTATCCGGCTATTGATATTGAATATTTTCAAAGCAATGGAGAAGGTGCCATTATTGACAAAATCCATGAAGTTGGCTTTTCTTTTGACGGTATTATACTTAATGCAGGTGGTTATACCCATACATCAGTTGCAATTTGTGATGCCATCAAGGCCATCACAACCCCGGTAGTAGAGGTTCATATCAGCAACATCTTTTCGCGCGAAGAATTTCGTCATACTTCTTTTATAGCCCCTAATGCAAAGGGTTCTATCATGGGATTCGGCCTCGATTCATATAGGCTGGCTATTGAAAGTTTGATTCATTAGTAGAACTATCACTATTCCTAGCCATTCCCAAAATGAAACAGTAAAAAAATACTGCTTGTTATCTAGAATGCGTTCATCCTGTTGGCTAGAGGTGGATTGACTTATTACTTTTTTTTGCGTCTATCAGTCCGATAACAAGGCTACGATAGTGACGTTTTATAAAAATGAAAAATACGGCAAGGTCAAAATTGATAGCATTACTAATATAAAGATGATCTACTTATGAAACCGCTTTTCCGGTAGATCCCTAAAGGTGCGGTTTCTTAAGACATAATATTCCCATACAATGTTACCATGAAAAATGCCCACATTATGGGGATGTATATGTTGTCTTTTACGGATAAGTTTTCTCACGTTAGCATAAAAGCTAAAATGGGCTTTTAATACTGCCATAAAATCTTTGATACCTCCGTCGATTAAAAATTTAATGGATGCGATTCCATCCATTAGAAACCGGAGGATGAAAATGGGAATTAGCTTTTGGGCCGGCAGATTTTTGAAGAGCAGATAAATATTATTCCGCATATTCAAATAGGTTTTTGTGGGCGAATTCTTGGGAAGAGTGCCTCCTCCGATATGATAAACCACCGAATCAGGACAATACATTATTCGATATCCTTTATTTTTTATCCGCCAGCATAAATCGATCTCTTCCATATGCGCAAAGAAGTCGGCATCAAACCCATTTTCATTATGAAATATTTCAGACCGGATAAACATACAAGCGCCTGTAGCCCAAAATATCTCGCATACATCATTATATTGACCTTTGTCTTTTTCGAGGGTGTTAAAGATTCTTCCCCTGCAAAAGGGATAACCAAAAGTATCCAGAAATCCTCCGGCACCGCCGGCGTATTCAAAACTCGCTGGATCAAGGTATGAAAGAATTTTCGGTTGGCAGGCCGCAATATTTTTATCCGAATCCATCAACGAGATAACAGGTTCTATCCAGTTTTCTCCAACTTCAATATCGGAGTTTAATAAAACGTAGTACTCGGCATCAATATTCTTTAGTGCTGCGTTATACCCACCTGCATATCCATCATTTCTCTCATTAATAATGATTTGAACTTCCGGAAAATTCTCTTTCAGCATTTCCACAGAACCATCGGAAGAAGCATTGTCAGCAACAAAAATTATAGCTTGATGGTTGCTCCTCGTGATAACAAGTGGTAAAAACTGTTCGAGATAGCGTTTGCCGTTCCAGTTTAATATTACGACAGCTGTTTTAATTTTCATTAGGACTTGTTAGCTTGTTGTTTTAAATATTTGGGATATTCGTCCTTATATTTCCATCTACGGTGCGACCATAGCCAATTGTCGGGTCTATCGATAATCGCTTTTTCTAATAGTGCAACATGTTTTTCCGTAATCTCATTTTCTCCACACAGCTTTGGTGTATCAGTAATCAGGGTCAATACCATTTCGTAAACACCTCTTTTTACACGATACAGATTTGTGAAAACTACCGGCATATCAAGTGTCTTTGCGATTTTTTCAGTACCCTGAAATACCGGAGTCGGTTGATGTAAGAAATTAGTCCAATACCTTATTTCATCGCGATGAGGTGTCTGATCGGCTGCAAGCATGTATAAGCATTGTTGATTCCTGTTCGTAATCATTACTCTTATCGTTTGTCTAAAAGGAATAATACCCCCACTATATCTAGCTCTTATCGTTTCAATATAATTGTTAAAGAATGGATTGGAAAGGGGTTTCACGACACCTTTAACATTGAAAGAACATAGTTTTTGCATACCAACGCCTATCCATTCCCAGTTGCCAAGATGTCCGCCGATTAATAACACACTCTTACCGGTCGTATATAGCTTTTCGAGTACCTCCGGGTTTTTGATACTGATATGCTTTTGATAATGCGGAACCATCTTCTCTTCACAAATAGTTTCGACTAGAATATCGCTTATATGATGATAATACTTGTGGGCTATTTTTTTGAGTTCTTCCTTTGATTTATCAGGAAAAGAGTTCGCCAGATTTTCATAAACAACTTTTTTTCTGTAGCCAATTAAATAATATATTATGAGGTAAATGAAATCGCTAATGCCATAAAGTATAAACCAGGGAAGGCATTTCAGTAGAAAAACAAATAAATAGAATAGTTTATGAAAAATAACCATTTTTAGATGATTTAATGATTGCAAAGTTAAGGCTTTCTGTAAAGTGTACCACTTTAAAATTAAAAAAAAGCAAAGGCTGTTTTGTGGGATGCTATATTTTTGAGGCGATTCCTACTTTTTGTTTGGCTGTTAAAAAAAAAGTTTTACCTTTGCACCATTGGAGAGGTGGCAGAGTGGTCTATTGCGGCGGTCTTGAAAACCGTTGAGGGTCATACCTCCGGGGGTTCGAATCCCTCCTTCTCCGCAGATCAGTTAATAAGAAGGGTTAGCCCTTCTTTTTTTCTTTGAAATTAATTGGAAAGCTGCCAGAGTGGTCGATCGGGACTGACTCGAAATCAGTTGTACCCTTACGGGTACCGGGGGTTCGAATCCCTCGCTTTCCGCAAATCCTTTTAATTATCAAAGAATTATAAACAGAGCACTCATTTTACCCCCAAATTGTAAAGTGAGTGTTTTTTATTTCCTCTTTTTAATATGATTTTGATTACATTCCGGGATCAGGAATGGCAAAAACACAAGATAATCCGATCAAAGTGTCTTATACTGAAAAAGGTATACAGTATAAACCTTAAAAAAGATACTGTATATGGGAATGAAAAAGGAAAAATTCGAAAAAACTGTATCGGGTAAACGACATTATGTATACCCTGAAGAGGAGAAAATAAGGATCGTGAAGGAACTGGAAAAAGGATCACTTTCTATAAAAGAGGTGATGCAAAAATACGAGGTTCTTAATGCGGCTACAGTTTTAAACTGGTTAAAAAGATACTCTGCTCAATACCGGGAGAACTACATGCGAGTGATCCTTCCGGTTTCCGAACGAAGGCAAATAGCGTATAAAGTAGAATCAGGATCATTAAGTCTGGAAGTAGCATCAACTCGTTACAGGGTACAACAAGAGACCATAAAAAAATGGATAAAGTTGTATACTTGTACGACTAAAACTCCGGATATTATGTCTCAAAAAGAACAACCACAGCAGAGCTCAACCCAAGAGACCAAGGCTTTACAGAAGCAGGTAGAAATGCTTAAACTTAAGGTAGAAGCATTGGAGACCATGATTGATATCGCAGAAAAAAACCTGAAAATCGATATCAGAAAAAAACCTGGCACCAAGCAGTCAAAGCCATGAAAGAAAGCCATGCACAAGTAGGGTTCGGGCCACTTTGTATGCTGTTTGGTAAAACCCGTTATGCCTTTTATAAGAAAGCAAAGAACGAACAACGGTGGCTAAATGAAGACCAAATCGTTCTGGAAATGGTGTCCATCATAAGACGGGAACTGCCCTGTACCGGTACCTCCAAGCTCTATCACATGTTAAGGAAGACACTTGAGGATCATCACATAAAAATGGGCAGAGACTCCCTTCACAGGCTTCTTCGTGAAAATGGCATGAGCATAAGACCCAGAAGACGATATGTGGTGACAACCGATTCCAGACATTGGATGAAGAAATACCCCAACCTGATAAAGGATCTTGTAGTCAATGAATCTGAACAGGTATGGGTCTCAGATATTACCTACATCCAGATAGGGGAAGGATTTAACTTCTTATCGCTGATCACCGATGCTTATTCAAAACAAATCATGGGGTTCTGCCTTCACCCAACCCTGGAGGCTGAAGGCTGTATGAATGCCTTGAAAATGGCATTGAGCCGGAAAACAAAATACGACATCAGCCATATCCATCACTCCGACAGGGGTGCCCAGTATTGTTGCGGTGACTATGTGAACTTGTTACTAACTGCAGGACTAGGGATAAGTATGACCGAAAACGGGGACCCCTACGAGAATGCCATTGCCGAAAGGGTGAACGGAATACTCAAGTACGAGTTTAGCTTAAACCGTGAATTTGCAGACGCACCCCAAGCCCTTGAAGCTGTTCAAAAGAGCATTAGCGCTTACAATCTGCTAAGACCCCACATGAGCTGTAATTACCTTACTCCCGTGCAGGCTCATCAAATGAAAGGTGTTTTGGAAAAAAAATGGAAACCAAAAGTACGGCAAAAAGAAAAAGAATTATTGTTTGAGAGCTTTTAAAAAAAGATGCCATTTTACATAAATCTATTTGAAAAATGTTTCAGAAAAAATCACTAACTTTAATTTATTAGAAATGTATACTTATTTTAGTGAAAAGAATTTTTACTGTATACTTTTTCTAGTAATGCTTCTTAAATGTGTATACCTATTTCAGTAAGGGACAGTCCGAATAGAAAGACGAATATAAGGAAGATACAAGAGTGGTATGTCTTATCCATAAGGGCATATTAAAGGGAATTAAACTTAGATTTGAACTATGTTTGAACTATGTTTGACCCAGGTACTAGGATACCGGAGAAACCTACTTCAACTGTATTTCAAATGTATTTTGACACACCTTCGTGCTTATTTCTTATCTTTTTTATCTTCCTGTATTATTTAAATATTCATTACGGGATATGCCGCTTATCGATAAACTTTTATTTTCTTCTCCACAACTTTCCAGACGAATCCGTATTCAGTATCTCAAATTGTATATGCTAATTATATGTTGTTATTGCCTTATCTGATTTATTTTCATAGTGTTGATTAGTTAAGGTAGATATGGCGATATAATGGCAACTACATGGTTCAATCATCTTACAGGCATTTGTGCGCTATTTAAATTCTTAAACATAGCTGCTGCATTTTTGTTGTTTTCATCGGTTGAAAATGCCTTTTGGTAATAGATAGCGGCCATATTTTTACTTCCTTTTTTCAAATAAGACTCTGCAATTAGCTCGTAGGCATATGACAGATCCACTGGTTGGGCATTATTAACGAGTGTAGCTAGTTGGAACATACGGATTGCCTCATCATACTTGTCTCTTCTCAATAGGTATTTACCTGTACTGACTAAATCACCAAGCTCAAAAGAAAAATCATAACTGTCTTGATGATTATCTTTTATACTTCGATAATATGCTATACCTTTTTCAAAATTATTCAATATTTTATCCCGGATATCCAGATACACCGATTTCTTAGGAAAGATAAAAGGTTCGTTATTTAAAATAGATAGTATCGCCGATTTGATGCCATGTACTTTTAAATTCTGATTATTAGTCATTAAAATAATCGTCACCTTGTTTCTCAAATTATTGTACAACACTGCTTCATAATTGCTGTTAGAACCTTGATGTTGATGCCAGATCAGCTCGTCCTTCTCAAAAGCAGTAGAACCCAGACTACTTTCTCCTCCGGCAAAATTGATTGCTAATTCTCTGAAAGAGTTTTTAGAAATCAGATGGTAACTATCTAAGCACTTTGTCCACAGGTATAGGTCATTGATTGGCAAGCGCACCCATCCGGTCATTTTCTGTGTATAGGTAGTAGGGTGGTAGTCATTGTCGAAAGCCATAGCAATTCCTTTCCCATTCAAGGGTGCATCCACCAGCGTATGCGACATCTTACAGGGTTCCAATATGTTTTTTGTTACAAATTCAGCATAGTTCATTCCACTGATATTCTCAATGATTCGCATTTGGAGATATACATTGTAATGACAGTAGATATAGGCAGTACCCGGTTCAAACTGCAACGACTTTAATTGCATCAATTTATCTAGTATTTCCTGATCCGTCTCATCAGAAGTGGCACTCATATTAGGTAGACCGCTGGTATAGTTGATCAGATTTTTAATCTTTATTTTTTGTGCCCACGAGGGCAATGATGGGAGGTATTTGGAAACAGCGTCATCCAGATTCAATTTATCTTGTTCTTTTAGAATCATAATGCCCACTCCATTAAATTCTTTGGTAATTGAGCCGATATCAAAACGTAAGTCAGCTGTTAGCTCTTTTGTACGACTTGCATCCGCATACCCAAAGGAACCCTGATAAATAACGCTATCATTTTGTGCTACTAGCACATTCCCATTAAATATCCCGCGACTGTGAGCAATCTGAAGCATTGAATCAATGCGTTTGGCAAGCATATCTTGTGCGTTCAGGGTATTAAATAATGGTAAAAGGAATACAGATAATAATCTCACTATTTTGAAATTCATACTGGTTTTGGATTTATTTAATAGACGTATAGAGGTCTAATTTGTTACAAAAAATAACACTTACTAAATGTTTAAAGTAGGAGTAGAATCTATCATTCAATTATATTGCTAAGAAGCGGAAAATAAAAAGTTGAAGCTCGTCATCGGGAAACATGTCGGGTGAATAAAGTAACTGACCAAACAATAGTTGGTATTAAAGGGAATGCCGAAGGGAACTCTTCTTGGAGCTGGTCTTTATACCGTCTAAGCCGGTAATGAAAAAAAGGTCAAAATCGGTTTTAAACAGTCGCTACAAAGACCATCAGCTGGAGCCGATGACTGAGGAAGAAGAATGCTATGAGATAGCAGACCCCCAAGCATTGTAAAACCTGCAATGTGCCTAAAATATACGTTTATACAACGTTCAGGAACAGGAACAACGAGATCGTTTATATGTCGAGGTTAGCCCGTCAGCAACAAAACTAAAAACGATAGCGGCATAAACATCAATGGAAGAAGTATGCCCTGTTGGCAAATTTTGAGTTTTATATAAAAATAGATTCAAAAAATAATGAAACAGAGGGTTTTAAATCAGAAAATTGACAAGAATAACAGTATAAAAACTTGTTTCAATGGATTGAAAAACATAATTTTACGAACAAAAATTTATAATCCCTTACTAATAGGAAAACAGAGCACTGTGTACATCAGCTACCCGCAAATTCGGCGGCAGTGGTTTCCGGTGTGCATCTTTCTGCCAGGCAGTTTTTCGGCTTGACAGGAAATCGCCCCGCAGTCCGCTCCTGCGTGTAGCTTCTACGTTGTGCATCATAAAAAATGCGTCCTAAATGACAAATTGTACTATAATTAACCATTGCCTTGGGTGACAAATGAAATACAAGTGAAAAGTCTCAAAACAGAATAATTATCAATTAAATATAAAGCATCATGGATAAGCGTACTATTACAGAAACAATCATTGCTTTGGAGACAGCAGCTCTCGATGCATGGCACAATGGTAATCCATCTCCCTATCTTGACCTTTATTCGAAGGACTTCACTTATTTCGACCCTGTCCATGAAAGGCGACTTGACGGTTGGGACAAGATAAAAGAGTTGTATGAAAGCATGCGAGGAAAGGTAAAAATGGATAAATTCGAAATGATAAATCCCGTTGTACAATCAACCGATACAATGGCAGTCCTGACCTACAATCTGCACTCATACTCAGGTGAAACGCTCTGGAAAGAGAATTGTACAGAAGTGTATAGGCCTGAAGAAAATAACGAGTGGAAAATCATCCACAGCCATTGGTCGTTGACTAAACCTTCTATTGATTAACTGCACTTTCACACCTTTTAGATCGCTTATGGATATAATATTAACATTCACTGATAGACAAGCCTTTCGGGAATGGCTTGACAAGTATGGGACAGAGAGCGATGGTATATGGTTACTCTTTAGTAAAAAAGGGAAATTTGTCACACTCTCTGCTGGTGATGCATTGGAAGAGGCGCTTTGTCATGGATGGATAGACGGACAAATGCAATCCCTTGACGATAATACTTATAAAAAGTATTTTTCGCGACGTATACCTAAAAGCAAATGGTCTGTTAAAAATAAAGAGCTGGCACAAACTCTTATAGAAAAGGGTTCAATGACCCGGCAGGGTTTAGAAGCCATAGAACGTGCCAGAAAAAACGGTTCATGGGATAATGCGAAACGTATTCTTATTGACGATGAACAAATACAGATGTTTAAGGAAATCATTCAACCGTATGAGCCTGCTTATACCAATTTGCAGGCTATGTCGCATTCGGTACAGCGTACATATACCGGATTTTATCTTGATGCCAAATCTGACAAAGCCCGCCAAGCCCGGCTAGAAAAGATTATTGACAGACTTAATAGAAATTTGAAGCCAATGTGATGTAAGAAACTGTTTAAATTTAATAAAAACATGGTATAGAATAATGACAATCAGTTTATTATTTGAATAATTATATGTGTCTTTATGGTTATCAGACACATATAGGATACCTGAAACAATCCCCAACTAACCTAACCGATAGCCAATGGCGTTTATAAGACGGTATTTTAAAAGATGATCGCAAAAGGAAGCAACTCTATGCAATATACTTAATGCCTTCTTCCACCTTCTTAAAACTGGCTGCCAGTGGCGCATGTTGCCTCATTGCTTTCCAAAGTGGAAACTAGATGGGCTTACTGCTTTCAGTTGTTGTTCATCCTGCAAATGTGCATTACAGCAAAGGTGCATATGATGTAATTGCCTCATTAAAAAGTCGCTTTAGCAGACTCATCAAGATTATTGCCGATGACGGTTATAGAGGTGAACTCATTGAGAATACTAAAACCGCTTTTGATTGGACGCTTGAAGTTGTACTACGAACGAACGATTCAAGAAAGTTTGCCGTTATACCCAAACGTTGGGTTATTGAAAGAACTTTTGCTTGGTTTGAAAGCTACAGAAGACTCAGTAAAGATTTTGAATTCAAAACTGATACCAGTGAAGCTATGATTCAACTTACGATGATAAAATTAATGCTTAATCGGATTCATAAATAGAATTTAAACAGTTTCTTAAATGTATTATTTATGTTAAATAATCACACAACTATTTAATAATTGTTAAGATAATAACAAATGAAGTGTTTATTAAACAATTGACATATACTTTTAATCTCTGAATCATCGATGTTTTTCATGATTTATTTTTCCTTTACGAGGATATGAATTCTGGTGATAAATTGCTGAAATTTAAATACTATTCTATCGAATATTTATTTTAAATAAAAATTTAAAAGTAGTTTTTCTCGGCTCATTACGGCTTAAATGGCTGATTTTATTGAAATAATTATTTCCTTTGTGCTCGAATATTCAGCGACGAATTACATTCTTAATTGTATTTATTATGTATAAGTTATCTTATTCTCATGGTGTAACCAATATTCCATTGTTGGGAGAGACTATTGGAAGAAATTTGAAAAAAACTGTCGAAAAATTTGGAAATCATGAAGCATTAATTGTTCCCTATCAAAATTACAGGGCTACGTATAATGAATTCTGGGATCAAACAACTGAGATAGCAAAAGCTCTTTTAGCAAATAATGTAAAAACGGGAGATAGGGTTGGTATTTGGGCTGCCAATCGTTATGAGTGGGTGGTCGTTCAATATGCTACAGCTCGAATAGGAGCTATTATGGTAAATATTAATCCTGCTTATCGTCCGGTTGAATTAAAATTTGTACTCAAACATGCGGGAATTACAACACTTATCATGTCGAAGGGTTTCCGAAAAACTAATTATTTAGATATACTTGGACAAGTAAGAAATGATTGTGTAAACCTAAAACATATTATAGTAATAGATCACGATTGGTTGGCTTTTATCGAATCGGGTAAATCAATAGCCGATACTGAATTACAAGAGATTGAAGACGGATTGCAATTCGACGATCCGATTAATATTCAATACACCTCGGGTACAACAGACTTTCCTAAAGGGGCTACTCTTACGCACAATAATATTCTGAATAATGGATTTTTTATCGGAGAGCGATTAAAATATAATGAGAATGATCGGGTTTGTTTGCCGGTTCCATTTTATCATTGTTTTGGGATGGTGCTTGGAAACCTTGCTATTACAACTCATGGTGCATGTATTGTTGTTCCGGGTGAAGCTTTTGAACCTGAAATAGTTTTGAAAACAGTTCAGGATTTAAAATGTACCTCATTATATGGTGTTCCTGCAATGTTTATTGCAGAATTGGATCATGCAAATTTTAATAAATATGATTACTCCTCTTTAAGAACAGGGATTATGGCTGGGGCCACTTGTCCGATAAAAGCCATGCGTGAGGTACAGAACAAAATGAATATGAAGGAGGTTGAGATTTGTTATGGAATGACTGAAACCGCACCTGTTTCTGTACAGACTATGGCTGATGACCCTCTTGAAAAACGTGTTGCAACGGTGGGTCGAGTTCATCCGCATGTTGAAATAAAAATTATTGATATAATAACCGGTAAAATTGTTCCGGTAGGACAGGAGGGTGAACTTTGTACACGGGGGTATTCTGTAATGTTGAAATATTGGAAAAACGAAGAGGCGACCAGTAAGGTGATTGATGAAGCCAGATGGATGCACTCGGGTGATGTAGCTATTATGGATACCGACGGATATGTTAAGATTGTTGGCCGTATTAAAGATATGATATTGAGAGGTGGCGAAAATATCGGCCCTTTAGAAATTGAAGAATATCTTCTTTCACATGAAGCTATCAGCGAAGTACACGTGATTGGCGTGCCTAGTTATAAATATGGTGAAGAAGTAATGGCTTGGGTGAAATTGAAAGAGGGAAAGACAGTCACAGAAGACGAACTGCATAAATTCTGTTACGGTCAGATAGCAACGTTTAAAATTCCAAAATATTGGAAATTTGTGAATAGTTTCCCTTCAACAGTTACCGGGAAGATCAGAAAGGTAGATATGCGCGAAATCTCTACTCGGGAATTGGGATTGACAGGAAGAGATCCGAGAGAAATTTTCCATGAAGATGATAGAAAATAGTAAGATACGTAGTTAAAATGATTTAGGGTCGTATCCCCAATGCTTATCTTTTCTACTTGAATATGAGATAAGCAAATAAATGAAGGACGATATTGTTTAATGATTATTGTTTTGCAGTTATTCACTGTAACTAATTATTACTTGTATAACAGTTATTTAGACAATATAGGTCTAATAGGATGTGTGATCACAAAACCTTAAAGTACGGTCACTGAGCTTATCGAATTGAGAAATGACTGATTTGAAAAAGTTATTTTGATAAGCTTGGTGGCCGTTGCATTTATTTTAGTGGCATATAGTAGCGATTATTCATAATAATTAATGTTAAGGGTAAAATAAAAAATAAATAATTAGTTGCAGGCATCAACTAATTATTTATTTTTGCAACATCATTATATTTTTTTCAATGGAGGATAGAGAATTACCGGTTGGGATGGTTGTTAGGAAAATGAACAGAGAAATGTTCAGGGTGTTACGAAAACGCTTTATTGAGTTAACTGAAGTTAAACTTTCTATTGAGCAGTTCGGACTGTTATTTGGAATCAGTACAAAGGAGGAAGTTGTTATACAGCAAGATATGGCAAATTTTTTCGGGAAGGATAAATCTTCCATTTTAAGGTTAATCGACTCACTGGAGGAGAAAAAATTAGTACAACGAGTTATCGATCCTTCCGACAGACGGCAGAAATGTCTGTTTGTTACAGATAAAGGGCATGAAGTAATAAAACAAAATTTAAACATTGAGTTTCGTTTGTTAGAAGAACTTCAAGTGGGACTTACCAAATCGGAAATGGATACTTTTTATAAAGTTGTTCGGACAATACAAGAAAATGCGAAAAAATTGTAATATCTTTTTTTATAAATCGTTTTTACCTTAAAAAGATGAGAAATTTTTCTTATGGAAAATGCTTATAACTAAAAATACTTAAACAAAACTTTAATCTTAGGATTTTTTACATCAACCATAGGGTAAAACAATAATTTACAAAATCTCATGCAAATACAAAATAATAATATACAAATAATTATGAGAATCAGAAAAATTGGATTGATTTTGATGATGCTTATGGCTGTATCATGCACTAATAAGCATAAAGGCGGACAGCCTGGAGACGGACAGGTAAAAGAATATCCTGTTATGGCCGTTACGTTACAGTCGACACAACTTTTTAAGGATTATACTACAAGCCTTAAAGGTCAGCAAACTGTTGAAATTAGGTCGAAAATTGCCGGATACATCGAGCAGATCCTTGTTGATGAAGGAGCCCATGTACGAAAGGGTCAATTGCTTTTCAGATTGAATGACAACGACCTTCGGGCTTCCGTACGTTCGGCAGAGGCACAGGTGAAAGTTGCCGAAGCTGATATTTACTCGGCACAGATTAATCTGGAAAAGACCAAACCTTTAGTTGAAAAGAATATTGTCAGTAAGTTTGATCTGGCATCAGCTGAGTCAAATCTGAAAGCTAAAAATGCTCAACTGGCTCAGGCTAAGGCAAATTTGGAAAATGCCAGAGCTAGTTTGCAATATTCAAGGATTACCAGTCCGGCTGATGGGATTATCGGAACATTCCCGTATCGGGTTGGAAGCCTGGTGAGCAGCACTTCGACGGATCCTTTAACCACCGTTTCGAATACTGCAAAAATGTTTGCTTATTTCTCAATGAATGAAAAGGAATTTATGTCTTTTACCAAAGGGTTGAAAGGCAAAACCCTTCAGGAAAAATTAGCAAAATTCTTTGAAGTTAAGTTGATATTACCCGATAATTCGGAATTCGAAAAAAGCGGTCGTCTTGAAACTGCTAGTGGGTTGGTTGATCAGTCGACCGGTACTGTAAATATAAGGGCAAGCTTTCCGAATCCTGATGGTACTTTACGTAGTGGTGGTAGTGGATCTGTGCGAATTCCACAACATCTTGACGGGGTTATTATCATTCCACAGAAAGCAGCATTCGAGCTACAGGGTAAAAGTTTTGTTTATGTGGTTGGAGCAGATAATAAAGTTCACGACACCGAAATTCAAGTGATAGTTGGTAATTTAAAAGATACATACGTGGTTACCGGCGGATTAAATGTAGGTGATAAGATTGTAGTTGATGGAATTTCTTCGTTGCGTACCGATACACAAATAAAACCCAAGTTGGTGGATGCCGGAAGTCTTTCAGAAAACAGCTCATCTGTAAAAAACTAAATCAGAAGAAATTATGTTCAAAAAATTCATAGAACATCCGATTTTATCATCGGTTATTTCAATAATTATTGTTATTTTGGGATTGATTGGCCTGATAAGTCTGCCTATAGAACAATATCCTGATATTGCACCGCCTACTGTCCGCGTATCGACTTCATACGGAGGAGCCAATTCGGAAACCGTACTTAAAAGTGTTATCGTTCCGCTCGAAGAGCAGATCAACGGAGTGGAAAACATGACCTATATGAGTTCGAGTGCTTCCAATGACGGTTCTGCCTCCATTGATGTTTATTTTAAACAGGGAACAAATGCCGATATGGCTGCTGTGAATGTACAAAACCGTGTGGCACGTGCAACCAGTATTCTCCCTTCGGAAGTAATCAAGGTGGGTGTTTCCACAGCCAAGCGTCAGACCAGTATGTTAATGGTATTTACATTGTACAGCACCGATAGCAAGTATGATGAAACATTCCTTCAAAATTACTGTAAGATAAATCTAACCCCACAGATTCAACGTGTGAACGGAGTGGGTGACGCAATGGTCTTCGGCGGAAAAGACTATGCAATGCGTATCTGGTTAAAACCCAACGTTATGGCTGCACATGGATTGATTCCTACTGATATTACCGCTGCATTGGATAATCAGAATCTGGAAGCTGCTCCCGGTAGCTTTGGTGAACAAAACAATCAGTCGTTCCAATACGTTATCCGATATAAAGGGAAGTTAACACTCCCTTCAGAATTCGAGAATATTGTTATAAAAGCCGATAAAAACGGAAACATATTGCGATTGAAGGATGTGGCCCGTATTGAAATGGGTGCGCAGGGATATACATTAGCAACCTCTACGCTGAACAAGCCCGGTGTGACGATGGGTGTATTTCAGACTCCGGGCTCAAATGCAAGGAATGTTATCGTTGATATTAAAAAGGTTCTTGCTGATGCATCCAAAACACTTCCTCCGGGAGTAAAAATAAATGTTTTGATGGATGCCAATGAATTTCTAGATAGCTCTATCCAAAAAGTTAGTCGAACATTACTCGAAGCATTTCTCATCGTTTTTCTTGTCGTGTTTATATTCCTTCAAAATTTCAGAGCTACATTAATTCCCGCCATTTCAGTGCCGGTAGCTATTATAGGTACCTTCTTTTTCTTGAATTTGTTTGGATTTACTATTAATATGCTCACCTTGTTTGCCTTGTTGCTCTCGATTGGAATTGTGGTGGATGATGCCATTGTGGTGGTTGAGGCGGTCCATGCCAAGCTTGATCAGGGAGCGAAAAATGCAAAAGAAGCAGCTGTTTCAGCAATGAGTGAAATTTCAGGCGCTATTATTTCAATCACACTGGTTATGTCTGCCGTGTTTCTCCCTGTAACATTTATATCGGGTACTACGGGGGTGTTTTACAGACAGTTTGGTGTTACGTTGGCAGTAGCTATAGTCATTTCAGCTATTAATGCATTGACACTGAGTCCCGCCCTTTGTGCAATATTTCTGAAGCCATCAAGCGAAAGTGCGCTTCATCAGATGAAATTTATCAATCGTTTTTATGCGTATTTCAATGTGGGATTCACTGCCCTTACCACCCGTTACCAGAAAACAACCAACCGGTTTATTAAACACAAATGGTATGCCGTTGGCGTAATTGTTGTTTTCAGCTTGATTTTAGGATTTCTATTAAAGACTACAAAAACAGGTTTTGTCCCTAATGAGGATAAAGGGTCTGTTTTTGTGGACATCGGTTTAGCTCCTGCTACTTCTTTGGAAAAGACTAAAGAAGTGACCAAACAGGTAGGTGCGATTTTGTCTCGTATTCCTGAAATGGAGAGCTATTCCGAAATACTTGGTACCTCGATGCTTGGTGGCAGCGGAAGTTCATATGCAATGTTTATTTGTAATTTAAAGCCTTTTAAGGAACGAACAGGTAAGGGGCAAGATGTGAACAGCATAATCGGAAAACTTTTCATGGCTACTGCTCATATCAGAAATGCAAGAGTTGTATTCTTTACTCCGGGTATGGTCCCCGGATTCGGTATGGCAGGTGGTTTTGAATTAAAACTGGAAGACAAAACAGGTGGAGACGTTAAGGCATTTGAGAAAAGTAGCAAAACGTTTTTAGGTGCCCTTGCCCAACGTAAGGAGATTCAGTATGCCACAACCTCATTTAATACCAACTTCCCGCAATTTCAGATTGATGTGGATGCCGCCAAGTGCGCCCAGTCCGGGATCTCGGTAGGCACTGTTTTATCTGCATTGCAGGGATATATAGGCGGTTTTTATGCATCCAACTTTAATCGTTTCGGTAAACAATACCGTGTTATTATACAGGCTGAACCTAATTATCGAGGGAATCCTGATGCTTTGAATAATATTTTTGTAAAGACGTCGAGTGGTGAAATGGCTCCGGTTTCTGAGTATATCAGTACAAAAAGAGTTTATGGGGCTGAAAGTCTCACACGATTCAATATGTTCACTTCTATTAATGTAAATGGAGCTGCAAATGCAGGATATAGCACCGGTGATGCTATAAAAGCCGTTCAGGAGGTAGCAGCCAAAATGCTACCACAAAACTATGGATACGAATTTTCTGGAATTAGTCGTGAAGAGATGGCTTCAGGTAATCAAACAGCATTGATATTTATATTGTGTCTGGTTTTCGTATATTTCATTCTATGCGCCCAGTACGAAAGTTTTGTTTTGCCGCTTTCCATTATCTTTTCACTGCCTATCGGTATTGCCGGTTCATTTATCTTTGCCCGCCTCATGGGTATTGAGAATAATATTTACCTGCAAATTTCGCTCATCATGCTTATCGGGTTGTTGTCTAAAAATGCCATTCTGATTGTTGAGTTTGCACTACAACGACGTCTTCGTGGTATGAGTATTGTTGACTCTGCTATTGCAGGGGCAACCGCTCGTTTACGCCCCATACTGATGACCTCGTTTGCCTTTATTTTCGGCTTGTTCCCATTGGTTGTAAGTACGGGTATCGGGGCAAACGGTAATCGTTCTATAGGAGTTGGCGCTGTTGGCGGTATGCTTGTAGGAACCGTGATAGGTATCCTTGTGATTCCGGCCATGTACGTGGTTTTCCAAACGCTTCAGGAAAAGATTAAGAAGCCGGAGATACAGGAATTACCGGAATCGAATAGTAAGGAAGATTAATGTTAACCGAAAAAACAGACAGATTTATAAAAATGAGAACAACTTATTTTAAAAATATAATCCTTATAGTTGGGTTGACGGGAGTGTTGATGGCCTGTAATACTTCACGACACCTTCCTTTGGAATCGGTGAAAACCGACGGACTATATGGTCAAACAGTAGCGACCGATACTGTGTCGTTGGCTGATAAGCCATGGAACGAACTTTTTTCCGATCCCCATTTAAAGCAACTCATCAAAGAAGGACTTGAAAATAGCTTCGACCTAAAGATTGCTGTACAGAAAGTACTTGAAGCCGAAGCTTATTTCGGACAAAGTAAGGCTGCGCTTTTACCGGGCATATCGGCGCTCGGACAAGGTACATATACCAGAAATTCTGAATCGATCTATCCCGACGGACCTCGTGAATCAGGCAATTATCAGTTAGGGGCTCAGGCTAGTTGGGAAATTGATATATGGGGAAAGCTAAGCAGTTCAAAGCGTGCTTCATATGAGAATTTACTGGCCAGCGATGCTGGAAAAAAAGCTGTACAGACTCGCTTGATTGCAGATATTGCCACAACCTATTATGATCTGATGGCTTTGGATGCTAAACTGATTATCACTGAACAGACTGTGAAAAACAATATCGATTTGGTTGAGACGATGAAATCGTTGAAAGAAGGCGGTAAAGTTACAGAAGCTGCCATTGTTCAGAGTGAGGCAACACGTTATGCTGCCGAAGTGACGATCCCTGATTTGAAACAACAAATATTAGAGACCCAAAATGCACTTTGTCTTTTGTTAGGACGTACGGGCGGGACTATTGAACGTGGAAAAATTGAAGAACAATCATCAGCCACCCTTCTGCAAACAGGTGTCCCTGCTATGTTGTTAGAGAACCGCCCCGATGTGATGCAATCAAAGTATTTGGTAATGAATGCTTATGAAACGACAAAAAGCGCCCGTGCCTATTTTTATCCTGCACTGACTGTTACTGCTTCCGGTGGTTTAGCTTCTACAACACTTAATGAGTTACTCGATCCTACTTCTTTTGCTGCAAATATAATAGGAGGGTTGACTCAGCCGCTGTTTAATAAAAAGGTTAATATAACCCGTTCAAAAGTGGCTAAAGCACAACAGGAAGAAGCATTACTGAATTTTAAAGGTACACTGATTAGTGCCGGAAATGAAGTACAGAATGCTTTAGGTTCATATCAGTCGTCTGTTCAAAAGATAAAACTTCGTGAAATGCAACTTATGGCATTGGTAAAGTCGGTTGATTATACCAAAGAGTTATTAAACTACGGAACAGCAAATTATACTGAAGTCCTTAATGCTCAAACAAGTCTGTTATCAGCACGATTGAGTAGTGTGAATGATCACTTACAACAACTGACTGCCGTAGTGTCGCTCTACCGGGCGCTTGGTGGCGGTTGGAAACAATAAGACTAGTGTACGATAATTAAATTTATTTCTAATTTTGAGGAACAAATTTATTCGTTATCATTGAATGCTTCTTATATTTGAAGTATTCAATGATAATGAATAATGTTTGTTAAAAAATGGATTCTTTACTCCAAGCTCAAAGTTATGAGGATTTTAGATTACATTAAAACTATTGCTATTCTTGTTGTCTTAACCGGAATAACATCTTTTAGTAATTTGATCAATGGTCAAACCTTTGATCAAAAGAAGGAATATCAATTAAGCTTTGAGGCTAAGAATTATATAGATGGCTTTTCTAAAAAGCTGAAGGGCGAAGAACTCAATTATAGTTGTGTTCGCGATGATGTCTCGGAAGCCTTTCTTACCCGTACCTCCGATGGTAAAATGGATATTGTTTGGGAAACGAAGGCTGTTCCGTTAGACTGGAAAGCCGGTACTGTTTCTTTCATCTGGCTATCGTCGTATAATTTGAATGTAGGTGAAATGCCTTTTAATGTCTATATCAATGATGTATTAAGATTTACCTTTTCAGATTCAAAAAATGAAAACTGGAAAATAGCCTCTCCTGATGGCGGTGAATTATCACTCATTACACTGAAACACGACGTACATAATGATGCACAGGGGTATACAATTTTAACCTGTCCTACGACATGGGTTACACCCGGTAAGTCATTAAAAATAAGAATTACCGGAAGGGCTAAATCATCGAATGCATGGTATATGGTTTTTAAAGCCAATGATGTTGTTAGCTATTTGAATGAGATTTTTCAATACAAGGGGTGGTATAACCTTACTTTTAATCAAACAACAAAGGGTAAGCTAGTATTCACTGTTTCGGCACCGGCTTATTTAGCCGGAAGTAAAATGAACTTTCTGCTTGATCAGAAAAAAGGCGAATTGGTTTTTAAAGAAAATGGAGATGAATCCAGTGCTGAAGTAGAAATAGCTGGATCATTCAAGGCTAAACGTTTTACGTTGTATTCTGACAACCATAAGGTTTTTACACTTGACCCTTTTTATAGCGTGTACAATAAATCTGAGCTTCATGTAAAATCAATGATGCAGATAGTTACATCAAAACAAGGTGATCATTTCAACGCGGCAGTAAAACTTTCGTATACTCCTTCATTACAATCAAACCTTTTAGAATTGTCGGGGACGGCCATGAATAAAGGAAAAATATTGTTGATGAACTCCAGCCATCAGGATATTGCGTGGATGGACAGTCCTGAAAAATGTATTATTGAACGCGATACAATGTTATTGACGCCATTGTTTAATCAAGCTGCCATAATTCATGGGTATCGTTTTGATATAGAAGATGTTTTAATGGTTCGTGAGTTTATCAGCCGTCACCCTGAACGTAAGGCTGAGCTATCAAAATTTCTAAAAGATGGAACCTTTTCGTGTGGATCGACTTATCAGATGCCTTATGAGGAGATGTATTCAGGCGAATCGTTGATTAGACAGTTTTATCTGGGTGCACGTTGGTTGAAGAAAGAGATGGATGGTTATCAGGCTGTAACCTATTGGAATGTTGATGTTCCGGGTCGTACAATGCAAATGCCTCAGATTATGCGGAAGTCGGGAACTAAATATTTGGTGTTGAGCCGACAGGAGAAGGGAATTTTTAATTGGTATAGTCCTGATAGTTCTTATGTGACAACTTATTCTCCTGGCCATTATGGCGATGATTATGGTAATTTGAATAAGGAGATCAATGCTGTTGCCGGTTATATTGCAAAAAATGCCTTATTATGGATTAAAAAGCCTTCTTATAACGTGATGAAAGGGAAATATCCGGTTATTCCATTATTATCGGATAACGACATGAGCCCTGCAAAGGATTATTCAAATATCATTGACCGATGGAATAGTATCAAATCGTATGAAAATGAAAATGGGACTTTGAAGCAGATACAGTTACCCAAATTAGCACTTGCTACTTCCACACAGTTTTTAGATGAATATACTTCTGCTACAAAGAATTTCCCTTCTATAAAGGGTGAGCGTCCTGCAGTATGGTTATATATTCACGGACCTACACACCAAAAAGCCATTAAGGCCAGTCGCGAAGGTGATATCTTTATTACTACTGCCGAAAAGTTTTCCACAATAAGAGCCATGATAGAAAAATCGTTTAGAAACTATCCTGAAAAGAGATTGGAAATAGCCTGGGAGTCGAAAATTTATCCTGATCATGGTTGGGGCGGAAAGAATGGTGATATCACGGATGCCTTATTTGAATCAAAGTATCAATTTGCACTTACAGAAGCTAAGCAGATGACCGAAAATGCCTTAAATGGCATCGCCTCATATATTAATACTGATTCAAAAAAGGGAATTCCGATAGTTGTGTTTAACACTTTATCTTGGGAACGAAGCAATCCTGTTAGGATGGAAATCAATTTCAAGAAAGGTGAAATGCAAAATATTCAATTAGTTGATGCTGAAAATAAACCAGTAGATGTTCAGTTATACAACGTTGGTTTTCATCCGGATGGAAGTTTGAAAAATGCGTCCATCTGTTTTATTGCTAACGATGTTTCTTCAATAGGATATAAAACTTTTTATGTTCAGTCTTTGGATAAGCCTTATGGAGATGTTCGAAAGCAAACTGTAGATCATGCTGAATCTGATTTTTATCGCATAGAATTTGCAAATGGAGGTATTAAGCAGATTACCGAAAAAGAAAGTGGAAAGCAATTACTTGAAACAAGTAAGCTTTTAGGTGGTGAAGTATTTACCATGAAATCGGTGGGAACCGGTGCTGGTGAGTTTGCGGATGTACAGCATCCAACGATGGAGCATTTTGATAAAACCGGCAATTATCCGTCAAAATGGGAATTAGTAGAGCAGGGGCCTGTCTATAATGCTTACAAAATAAGAGGTCCAATACGGGGTGCTGAGATAGAAGAGACGGTATATGTTTATCATCACCTGAAACAAATTGATTTTGAAGTGTCATTACTCAACTGGACCGGTGAAATCTATCGTGAATTCCGCTTCGCAATGCCGTTGAATATGAAAAATGGACAAGTGGCTTATGAAGTTCCATTTGGAACCGTAGAAGTGGGAAAGGATGAGATTGCAGGTGCCGCTGGAGAACGATATACTGCCATATGTAAAGATATCCATCCAAGAGGTATCATGAACTGGATTGGGGCTTCAAATGAAGATTTTGGCGCAACATTGAGCTCTTCTGTTGCTGTTGCGGATTACATAGATCCGACCGATTCGCTGAATCATCAAACAATTTTGCAACCTTTAATGATGGCAGCTCGTAGAAGTTGCCATTGGGAGGGTAATTTATATCCCCAGACCGGTAATCATTATTTTCACTTTTCACTTTTCTCTCATGCCCGGGGTTGGATTAATGGAACTAATCAAGGGATCGAGGCGAATAATGAGTTGTTAACAGTTGTAGATCCTGTAAAAGCACAACATGCTGATTTGAAAGAAAGTCTCAGCTTCTTTGAAAATAAAAATAAAAATGTTATAATTTCGACTATCAAAAAATGCGAAGATGATGAATCTATAGTGATTAGGTATTATGATGCAAGTGGAAAGAATGGACAAATTAAAATAAGATCATTTATTCCATGTACTGAAATTCAGAACACCAATATGTTAGAGGAAGTAACCCCTGTATCTGTAATGAAAAGAATTAATTTCAATGAGTTTTATTTGCCATTCACACATCATTCGATTGAGACTTATAAGTTGAAATTCTTTTAAAGAATAAAAAATAATGAAAAAGGCCCATTTAGGGTAAAATGAATAAATTAAACAGTCTTTATTGACGAAGAAGGAGTGTTTAAATTTATTCGTTAACAGTGATTGTACATTTTTCAAATATAAGTAACGATAGTTTTGGTTGAAATTCCTTGATTTTTCTGTATCTTTGCAACCTTGTTTAAAAATTTTGACAAACGTTATGATTAACATTACTTTTCCCGATAATTCGGTCCGTCAGTATTCTGAAGGTGTAACTGCTCTTGAAGTAGCCCGCAGCATCAGTGAAGGCTTAGCACGCAATGTCCTTGCTGCCAAAGTGAATGATCAGGTATGGGATGCTACCCGTCCAATTAATAATGATGTAAATTTACGTTTGTTCACATGGGATGATACAGAAGGCAAAGCTGCAATGTGGCATTCATCTGCACACTTAATGGCTGAAGCTATTGAATTGTTATTCCCTGGCGTTAAGTTTGGTATTGGTCCTAATATTGAAAACGGCTTTTACTATGATATGGATTTTGGTGGTTATGCCCTAATCCCGGAAGATCTGGTAAAAATTGAAAAAAAGATGTTGGAACTAGCCAGGCAAAAACAACAGTTTGTCCGCAAGGATGTTAGTAAGGCTGAGGCTTTATCATATTTTACTAAAAAGAATGATGAGTATAAGCTTGAATTGATTAATAATTTAACGGATGGTTCCATCACGTTCTATGAGAGTGGAGCATTTGTTGATCTTTGTAGGGGTCCTCATATTCCTGATACAAGCTTTATTAAGGCTATAAAACTGCTCAGTATTGCAGGTGCTTACTGGAGGGGAGACGAAAAGCGTAAACAACTTACCCGTGTTTACGGTATCACCTTCCCTAAACAAAAGGAACTGACCGATTATCTGGCTTTATTGGAAGAAGCAAAGAAACGCGACCATCGTAAAATTGGAAAAGAACTTGAGTTATTCGCTTTTTCACAAAATGTAGGTGCCGGATTGCCTTTGTGGTTGCCTAAAGGAACTGAATTGCGTGGACGTCTGGAGAATTTTTTGAGATCTGTTCAGAAGAAAGCTGGCTATTTACAAGTTATTACTCCACATATCGGCAATGTTGAATTATATAAAACATCAGGCCATTTCCAAAAATATGGTAAGGATTCATTTCAGCCTATTAATACTCCTATTGAAGGAGAGCAATTTATGCTGAAGCCAATGAATTGTCCTCATCATTGCGAAATTTACAAAGTGAAACCTCACTCATATAAAGATCTTCCCGTTCGTTTAGCAGAGTTCGGAACTGTTTATCGTTATGAACAAAGTGGCGAATTGCATGGATTAACCCGTGTAAGATGCTTTACTCAGGATGATGCACATATTTTCTGTCGCCCCGATCAAATAAAGCAGGAGTTTATAGGAGTGATTGATATTGTTTTACATATTTTCAAGACGCTTGGTTTTGATCAATATACTGCTCAGATATCATTACGTGATCAGAATGATCGGGAAAAATATATCGGATCAGACGAAAACTGGGAAAAAGCTGAACGTGCAATTATTGAGGCCACTGAAGAAAAAGGCTTGAAGACTACCATCGAGTATGGTGAAGCTGCTTTTTATGGTCCTAAGCTCGATTTTATGGTTCGCGATGCCATTGGTCGTAAATGGCAATTGGGTACAATTCAGGTAGACTATAATCTTCCTGAGCGTTTTGAGCTGGAATATGTTGGCAGTGATAATCAACGTCACCGTCCTGTCATGATACATAGAGCACCGTTTGGTTCAATGGAGCGTTTTGTCGCTGTATTGATAGAACATACAGGTGGTAAATTTCCGCTATGGTTAACTCCGGAGCAGGCGATAATATTGCCCATTAGTGAAAAATATCATGATTATGCAAAAAATGTTTTAAATTTGCTGAATAATTCCGATATTCGCACCTCAATTGATGAGCGGAGCGAAAAAATTGGTAAAAAGATCAGAGATGCTGAACTTCAGAAGATTCCATACTTATTGATTGTTGGAGAAAAAGAGGTTGCAGAGGGAAATATTTCTGTTAGAAAGCAAGGAAGTGGCGATATGGGATCATTAACTGTTGAAGCATTTGCCAATTTAATTAATGATGAAGTAAAAAAATCACTTGAAGTTTAATATTTCGAGTAGTAAAATAAAATATAAGTCTAACTAACCAATAGGAGAGCATAAAATAGCAACGTTACCACACAAACCGAGGGGGCCTAGAGGTCCGCATGTGAAACCTGAGAATCCGCACAAGATTAATGAGTTCATAAAAGCTCAAGTTGTACGTGTAGTAGGTGAAAATGTAGAACCAGGAATCTTTAATCTTAAAGATGCACTGGAGCTTGCGGCCCATTTGGAGCTTGATCTGGTTGAAATATCACCCACGTCAAACCCACCGGTCTGCAGGGTGATAGATTACAGCAAGTTCCTATATGAACAGAAACGGAAGCAAAAAGAAATAAAAGCCAAAACAGCTAAAATTGTTGTTAAGGAAATCCGTTTAGGACCGAATACTGATGATCATGACTTTAATTTTAAATTAAGACATGCTATCAACTTCCTTCAGGATGGAGCAAAAATTAAAGTTGATGTTCTTTTTAAAGGTCGGTCTATTGTTTATAAGGACCAGGGTGAAATCATATTGCTGAAGTTCGCTCAAAATCTTTCCGAATATGGAAAGGTTGAACAATTGCCAAGATTGGAGGGTAAGCGTATGATTATGATTATTGCTCCTAAAAAGAATTAATTTGCATTTTATTAATAACCAAATAAAACTGAAGCAATGCCTAAGATGAAGTCAAAATCCGGTGCCAAAAAACGTTTTACTTTTACAGGTACGGGTAAACTCAAGAGGAAGCATGCTTATAAGAGCCACATTCTGACTAAAAAATCAACAAAGCGTAAACGTAATCTTACGTATTTCGCAATTGTTGACAAGACAAATGCCAAGGCTGTTAGAGATATGCTCCAGTACTAATTAATTAAATTAAACCTTACATTTAGCTTTGTAAGATCTCAATAATATTGGGACGCTAATGTGAAAAACTGAGAAGTTATGCCAAGAAGTGTTAATGCAGTTGCCTCAAGGGCAAGAAGAAAGAAAATCCTAAAACTTACCAGGGGTTATTGGGGACGTCGTAAAAATGTTTGGACGGTAGCAAAAAATACTTGGGAAAAAGGACAACAGTACGCTTTCCGCGACCGTCGTGCTAAGAAAAGAAGCTTCAGAAATCTGTGGATTGCTCGTATCAATGCAGGTGTTAGGCCTTTTGGCTTGTCGTATTCTGTATTTATGGGTCTTATTCACAAAAATAACATTGAAATTAACCGTAAAACACTTGCTGATTTAGCAATGAATAATCCTGAAGCTTTCAAAGCTGTCGTGGATTTAGTTAAAGGATAGAATTTCATAATGCATTTAATAAAAGGGATCTTATTTTAGACCCCTTTTTTTGTGGTGCGCCGTGCATGATTAATAATTTGGTGGTGTAAATCCACTATGGGGGTATGTAGCGACCAACCATTAGCTCAAGGCAAGGGTGTCCATTGTGAAGTGGAATCTGAAGGAAGCTGTCGGCAAAGTTCCGGTCTGAGGAACACGAACATCATATAAGGCTCAAGTCGTAGGATGAGTTTGCCATACAGAACGAAGTCCTAAAGCTACACGGATACGGCAGAGTAGATGATGCAGATATATGGAACGAAGGTTATTAATCTTACCACGGGAGATCTCACGGACGTGTGGATATTTTTTTTAGAAGCACGGACAACAGTTGTCGTGAGAAGTCAGCCGAGGACATAATACCCGAAACAAAAGTATTGGGGAAGGTCTGAACCTTATCAAAGTGAGTAGTCAATGAATGTTACCCGATGAAGGAAAGAATGCAGAAAATATCAACACTGAGTGATAGCTGCCCGCAAAAGGATAGGACGGAATCCGAAAGCTATACGGGAGTGCAGACTTTCATGGGGATAACTGAAAACAACCTCACGGAAGTGCAATTTGCAAAAGAGGATTTATTAGAACGAATCTTGTCTGCTGCCAATTTGAATAAAGCCTATAAGCAGGTTGTGTCCAATGGAGGCAGTGGGGGTGTGGATAAGATGGAAACGGAAGACTTACTTTCTTACCTTAGAATCCACAAAGATAATCTGATAATCTCTTTAAAGGACGGAAGTTACTGTCCTAATCCAGTGCGTAGGGTAGAGATACCCAAAGGCAATGGCAAGAAGCGTCCACTGGGTATTCCTACCGTAGTAGACCGTTTTGTCCAACAAGCCATATCACAGGTTTTATCTCGAATTTATGAACGCGAGTTCAGTGCAAACAGCTTTGGTTTTCGCCCCAAACGGAGAGCCCATCAGGCACTTCGAGCCGCTCAGAGTTATCAGAATGCGGGCTACAAATATGCGGTAGATTTAGACTTGGAGAAGTTTTTCGACACAGTCAACCAAAGTAAGCTGATAGAAATTCTTAGTCGCATGATAAAAGATAGTCGGGTTATCTCGCTTATCCAAAAATATCTTGGCTCGGGAGTTATTATCGGTCATAAATTTGTAAATACTTCAGAGGGAGTGCCGCAAGGAGGCCCTCTAAGTCCGTTATTGAGTAATATCATGCTCAACGAACTGGACAAGAAGTTAGAGAGCCGATGTCATCCATTTGTACGCTATGCGGACGACTGTATGATATTTTGCAAGAGCAAGCGAGCCGCCCAGCGTACGATGAACCACATAGTGGTCTATATCGAGGAAACGCTCTATCTGAAAGTGAATCGTGAGAAGACCAAGGTTGGTTACGTGCAGGGCATGAAGTTTCTGGGTTATTCTTTTTACAAGAATAAATCAGGTTTTCGATTATCGGTTCATCCCCAAAGTTATACGAAACTGAAAGGTCGATTAAAAGAGCTTACAGGTCGTAGTAACGGTATGGGTTACGAAAGTCGAAAAGATTCACTCCATCGATTAATACGAGGGTGGGTTGAATACTTCAAACTGGCAGATATGCAAACTCGGTTGAAAGAACTTGACCAGTGGCTGCGCCGTAGGCTTCGTATGTGTATATGGAAATCATGGAAAAGAATAAAGACCCGCTTTCGGAATTTAGTTCGTTGTGGTATAGCCAAAGCTCGTGCACTGCCTTATGCAAATGCACGTCAGGGCTACTGGCGTATGGCAGGGAATCCGATTCTGAATGAAGCTATCAGTATTGATAGTCTTGGTAAAGCGGGTTATCCATGTTTGATGGATTATTACCGTAAAGTTGCATCGTAAATAAGGAACCGCCGTATACCGAACGGTACATACGGTGGTGTGAGAGGTCGGAAAATAAAATAGGAGGAAAACCTATTTTATTTTCCTCCTACTCGATCAATTTACTTTCTGAAATACTCAATGGTTTTATAACAAAAAAAGGAGATCATGAATATGTTTAAAGAGTTATTATCACATATGGAACCACCTCTCTTCAACTACTAGCTACTTGCGTTATGATGAACTGTTTAAGAGATGCTTATGGAAAGAGTTTTCAACTTTTTCGACTGATTCGATAATGTTAAAAAAACAAAGGGTGAAGTATAAAATTGTTAAATTTTAAATGATTTTTTTCAAAGGGCTTGGAGTTGTCAATTTCTGTTTTACTTTTGTAGCATTAACAACAGAAAATATGTTCGTATTTAATAACAATAATAATCTTTTTAATAATAATCCGTTTCGATGGTGAAAGGGGAAGATTTTGTTGTTCTAAAATATAGCAAAAAGGCTTTCCTAAAAGGAAAGCCTTTTTGGTTTAAGTTCGGATTTTTTATTGAAATATTACAAGCAAAATAAAACTATTATGTGCGGTATTGTAGCAGTTTTTGATTTAAAAGTTTCCTCTCAAGAGTTAAGAGGACAAGTTCTAGAAATGTCAAAGAAGATTCGCCATCGGGGACCGGATTGGTCTGGAATCTATTGTGGAAATAATGCGATCTTAGCTCATGAGCGATTATCGATTGTTGATCCTGAATCAGGTGGTCAGCCACTGTTTAGTAAAGATAAAAAACTTGTGTTGTCGGTAAATGGTGAAATATATAACCATAAAAGTTTACGTAGTCAGCTTAAGGATTATGAGTTCATGACAAATTCTGATTGCGAAGTTATCTTGGCACTTTATCGCCAGAAAGGAATAGACTTTATTGAAGATCTTAATGGAATTTTTGCATTTGCTTTGTATGATGAAGAAAAAGATTGTTATTTAATAGCACGCGATGCTATTGGTGTTATCCCGATGTATATGGGGTGGGATAAAAAAGGAAATTTTTATGTAGCTTCCGAATTGAAAGCATTGGAAGGGGTTTGTAACAAGATTGAGGAATTCTTACCGGGTCACTATCTTTATAGTGGTGACGGCGAAATAAAGAAATGGTATACGCGCGACTGGATGGAGTTTGAAGCAGTTGAAAATAATCCTGCTGATATTGAGGAGTTGCATGATGCACTGGAACAAGCTGTTCATCGCCAATTGATGTCTGACGTTCCTTATGGCGTATTGCTCTCCGGAGGACTGGACTCTTCTATTATTTCGGCTGTCGCAAAGAAATTTTCGTCTATGCGTGTTGAATCGGAAGATAGTCAGACCGCATGGTGGCCACAATTGCACTCCTTTGCTGTTGGATTAGTAGGTTCTCCTGATTTAATTGCCGCAAGAAAAGTAGCAGAGCATATCGGATCTATTCATCACGAAATTCACTTTACCATTCAGGAAGGTCTTGATGCACTCAGAGATGTAATCTATCATCTGGAAACCTATGATGTTACAACGGTACGAGCATCTACTCCGATGTATCTGATGTCTAGGGTGATTAAGTCGATGGGCATAAAAATGGTTCTCTCAGGTGAGGGAGCCGATGAGATATTCGGTGGATATCTTTATTTTCATAAAGCACCTAATGCCAGGGCTTTTCATGAAGAGCTGGTCAGGAAAATAAGTAAACTTCATTTATATGATTGCCTTAGAGCCAATAAATCATTGGCTGCTTGGGGTGTTGAAGGACGTGTGCCATTTCTGGATAAAGAGTTTATGGATGTTGCCATGCGTATCAATCCTGAAGCAAAAATGACAAAAGATGGGAAAATGGAGAAATGGATTCTACGAAAGGCGTTTGAAGATCAACTGCCGGCAAGTGTAGCATGGCGTCAGAAAGAACAATTTTCTGATGGTGTAGGGTATAACTGGATTGACACCTTAAAAGAGATGACATCCAAAAGTGTTACCGATGATGAAATTTCAAATGCTAAATATCGCTTTCCCATTAACACTCCGATGACCAAAGAAGAGTACTATTATCGTTCTATCTTTACTGAACATTTTCCTTCTGACTCTGCCGCCGCCTGTGTCCCTTCTGTTCCATCCGTGGCATGTAGTACGCCGGAAGCTATTGCATGGGATGCTTCATTCAAAAATATGAATGACCCTTCAGGACGCGCCGTTAAGAGTGTCCACAACGAGGGTTATAAATAAAAATTTATCGCGGTTTATAGTGCATAAACTGAAATTTACTATTTGTACTTTTACTTGCTATATTACTTGCAGTTTTAATAAATCTAAATATCTGATATGCGCAAGGAAAAAGATTTTTTGGGAGTAATGGATATTCCCAATAATGCCTTATATGGAATTCATGCTTTACGAGCTTTTAATAATTTTCCTGATACCACTCCTTTTCAAAAGGAGTGGTATCAGGCTATGGGATTAGTAAAACATGCCTGTTACAAAACGTATTCCGGTTTTAAGAATGCACTCATAAAAAGTGATGCGCCCAATAAACAAAGTATCAAGCTTATTGACGATACTGTTATTGATGCCATGCTTTCTGTTTCATTGGAATTAGCCGAGGGTAAATGGTTTGATCAGTTTATTGTTCCTGCAGTCAGTGGTGGAGCGGGCACAAGTATTAATATGAATGTTAATGAGATCATTGCTAATGCTTCTTTGCTTAAATTGGGAGAAGCTGTCGGCAATTATGTTGTAGTTGATCCGGTAGAAGATGCCAATATCTTTCAAAGTACCAATGATGTTGTGCCTACAGCATTAAAAGTGGCCGTAATGAAGCTTCTTCATCAGCTTGAAACATCAATCAATTTATTACGACAACATATTGAGGTGCTCGAAACCAATCACCGAAGTTCCTTACGACCAGGCTATACACAGATGCAAGAGGCCGTTCCGTCTACATGGGGACGTTTGTTCAGTAATTATAGTGATGCGCTATCACGTGATTGGTGGCGGGTATCTAAATGCTTTGAACGAATTAAGGTAGTGAATCTGGGTGGTGGCGCCATTGGTACCGGAATCGGAATTCCACGTTATTTTATTATGGAGGTAGTTTCACATCTTCAACAACTTACCGGTCTTCCGGTTACCCGAAGTGAAAATCTGGGCGATGCAACCAGTAATCTGGATAGTTTTGTTGAAATTCATGCTACGCTTAAAGCGAATGCTGTTAATCTGGAGAAGTTTGCAAACGATCTGAGATTATTGGCTGCTGATATTTCTAAAAATCACGGGATTGAGATACCCCAAGTACAGGTGGGAAGTTCTATTATGCCGGGAAAAGTCAATCCGGTAATTCCTGAATTCGTAATAAGTGCTGCACATAAGATATATGCTAATGATCAGCTTATCACTTCTCTGAGTGCTCAGGGGTGTTTGGATCTGAATGCCTATATTCCTGTTATCGGTCATGCAATCATTGAAAGTCTTAAATTACTGATTGGTATGAATAATACCTTTTGCCGGAATTTAATCAATAAAATAGTGATTAATGAAAAACATTCATCAGACTTGTTGTTTTTCAGCCCCTCAATCACTACGGCATTGAATCCTTTTATCGGTTATCATAAAGCATCCGAATTGGCTATCCTCATGAAAAAGGATCAGATTGACATTTTTCAAGCTAACCACCGCCTTAACCTCATTGATGAAGAATGGTTGATTGAAATCATGAGTCCTCAAAAATTAACACAATTAGGGTATTCTATTTTTGATTTGTCGCACCCTCTCAAGCATAAGAAATAATCAAATTTCATTACTAGACTTTTTTATGGGGCGCTTCATTATAAAAATGTTTCTTTCACCTATTGTTTTTTTAGCATAAATCTGTAAGTTAATCGTTTGCAATTATTCATTCCGAATAACTTGTAATACATGAACATGACACTTAATTTCTTGTTAATTTTGTAGTTTAAAACTGTAATATTTTGAGAGGAAAAGAGTCTAAACCCCATATTGGAATTTTTGGCCGTCGTAATAATGGTAAAAGTTCTCTGATTAATTCGTTAGCCGGTCAAGAAGTCGCTATTGTTTCTGAAGTAGCCGGTACTACTACCGATCCTGTAAAGAAATCGATGGAGATAACCGGATTGGGCCCTGTCATATTGATTGATACCGCGGGTATTGATGATACGGGGGAGTTGGGAAATAAGCGGATTACTAAAACATTGGAGTCACTCACGACTATTGATTTGGCTATCTTGGTTATTTGTAATAATAAATTTAGTGAAGCGGAACTAAAACTAATCGAACAGTTCAATGAATTCGTAATTCCATTTTTTGTTGTTCACAATAAGAGTGATTTAAACAAAGCTGATTCTGCATTAACGGAAAGGATTAAAACGAATTATTCAACGGATATTATTGAATATAACAATATCAATCCCGATAAGGAAAAATTAGTAGCCATGATTCGGAAGTATATGCCCACATCGGCGTATAAATCAAATACTTTGGTTGGCGATTTGATCTCTTATGGTGATGTTGTGCTTTTAATTACGCCTATTGATATTGAAGCTCCGGAAGGTCGGTTAATACTGCCCCAGGTTCAGGTAATCAGAGATATTCTTGATCATGACGGGGTGGCTGTTGTAGTGAAGGAACGGGAAGTCGATTCTTACATTCGCAGAATGGAGCCTAAACCATCATTGGTGATTACAGATAGTCAGGTGTTTTTGAAAGCAGATGCTTCAATTCCTAAGGACATTCCTTTAACAAGTTTTAGTATTGTACTTGCCCGCCAAAAGGGTGATTTTGAAAATTATATTTACGGAACACCAGCTATTGGCAAGCTTAAAGATGGTGATCGGATTTTGATTTTAGAATCGTGTACACATCATGTTTCCTGTGATGATATAGGTAGAGTGAAAATCCCTCGGTGGTTAAGTAACTTTACAGGTAAAGAGCTTATTTTTGATACAGTTTCCGGGTTTGACCGATTACCTGTAAGTATTGATCATTATGCATTGGTTGTCCAATGTGGTGGTTGCGTTTTAACAAAAAAACAGGTGGTTTCCAGATTAAAACCGGCTATTGATGCGGGTATTCCTGTGACAAATTATGGAATGGCTATTGCATATGCTCATGGCATTTTTGAAAGGGCCGTTAGCCCATTTGTAAAGCTTGTTGCCAGCGAAGAACAATATCTTTAGGCGCTATTATCCCTTGTCGTACAAAGAAATTGAAATATGAATATTATTGTAACAGGATCGAGTAGAGGAATAGGATTAGAAATAGTAAAGTCTTTTGCTTCCTATGAGAAGTGCAAAGTGATAGCTATTGCTCGAAATGAGTTAAGTTTGCTTAGATTAAAAGAGGAGTGTAGTGTTCTGTTCCCCAATTCAACTATTATTCCTTTGGCTTTCGATTTAAGTGTTTCTGCATATCGGACAGAATTGCAGCCCCGTATTTTAAAGCACTTTAATAAAATTGATATTCTGATTAACAATGCAGGGAAGATGATCAATAAGCCTTTTGAATTATTGACCGAATATGAGTTTGACACCCTGATCGATGTAAATGTGAAAAGTGTGTTTAAAATGATTAAATTGTGTCTTCCCATGATGCACAAAGGATCACATATTGTGAATATCGGAAGTATGGGAGGCGTACAGGGTTCTTCTAAATTTGCGGGACTATCTTTATATAGTGCAACCAAAGGTGCATTAGCAATTCTTACGGAATGTTTAGCTGAGGAATTGAAAGAAAGGCATATAACTGTAAATTGTCTTGCTTTGGGGTCCGTACAGACTGAAATGTTTCAGGCTGCTTTTCCAGGATATGTCGCTTCAAATACTCCTGAACAAATGGCATCATTTATAACTGATTTTGCAATGACTGGGGCTCAATTTTTTAATGGAAAAATTTTACCGGTTTCCATTAGTACACCCTAGGTCTAAAATTGCTGATTTTCTAGGAAAAATAAATTATTGAAAGGGATATATTATGGATGAAGTTTCGCATCAAGGTTTTGTTGAAAATGTGGCGGGTAACAGGGCTTCTGTTCGTATTGTTTCGGTTTCGGCTTGTGCTGCATGCAAATCGAAAGGAGCATGTGCTATCTCTGATATGAAAGAGAAAATTGTTGAAGTGCAATTGGAAGAAAATCAACATGTCGAAAAGGGTGATAGTGTGGAGGTTGTTATTTCTACCAACCAAGGAAATAGTGCAGTGATAATTGCTTATGGAATTCCATTTATTATTTTTATATGTGTTTTAGTGCTTGTGAACTCTCTGACAAAAAATGAACTATGGGCAGGTTTGTCCTCTTTGCTTAGTGTTGGCGTTTATTTTCTTTTTTTACGACTTTTGAGGCATAAATTTGAAAAGAAGTTTTTGTTTCATCTTAAATAATTTGAGTATTTAGTGATTTATTTTCTTTTTTTTCAAGTTTTGTACTGATGTAAAGTGTGTTAAATACGCTTTATGTTTGTTCTTTTTTGACTAATAACTATTTGATTTATAAGGATATTAGTAATAAATTCAATAAGAGTAGTCGGCTTTTTTGTGGCTCTTATTTTTGTTATTTTCTGAAAATAGATAAAAAATGTTGACAAGTTGTTTTTATTGTTTGTTAATCTATTAACAAACAATAAATTAAGTGTAATTTATAGTAATTCTAAAATGCGTTTATAAGTTGGTGTATATCAGTTTAGTGTGACGTTAAAAATAGATACATAAGAAAGATAATATTGCTAAGTGTTAGATAATCAATTGTATAGTTTATCGATTTTTTGCTTTAAAAAATTCGTCCTCCCAAAAATTTGTTTCTACATTTGCCAACCCTTAATCAACTTAATTTAAAAGAACAGCAATAATCCAAAAAAAGGAAGGAACTGTGAATTCAACTATTTTAATTGCCGTTTTGGCTATTTGTGGTATCGGTATCGCCGCTGCCATTATTCTTTACATCGTTGCCCAAAAATTCAAAGTAATTGAAGATCCCCGCATTGACGAAGTGGTTGAACTTTTACCTGGAGCTCATTGTGGAGGATGCGGTTACCCTGGATGTCGGGCCCTTGCCGAGACTATTGTAAAAAGAGGATCTCTTGAAAATCTAAATTGTCCGGTTGGAGGCAAAACGGTCATGAGCCAGATTGCTAAAATACTTGGACTAGAAGTAAATGAAATTGAACCGAAGATAGCTGTGCTTAGGTGTGCAGGTTCAAAAAGTAATGCCCCTCATAAAAGTTCTTTTGATGGTGCATCCAGCTGTGCTTTCTCACAAATGCTTTATGTCGGTGAAAGTGGTTGTCCATATGGCTGTTTAGGTTTAGGCGATTGTGTCGTTTCCTGTCAGTTTGATGCTATGTCGATAGACGAAGAAACCGGACTTCCTGTTATTAATGGCGATAAATGTGTGGCATGTGGGGCTTGTGTTAAAGCTTGTCCACGACAAATTATTGAAATTCGTTATAAAGGTAAAAAGGATCGCCGCATTTTTGTTTCATGTGTAAATAAGGAGAAAGGAGGCCCTGCACGTAAAAATTGTTCTGTGGCCTGTATTGGTTGTGGTAAGTGTGCAAAGGTTTGTCCTTTTGATGCCATTACCGTTGAAAACAACCTGGCTTACATTGATTTTACGAAATGTAAACTTTGTAGAAAGTGTGTAAGTGAATGTCCTACAAATGCAATTTCTGAACTTAATTTTCCACTTGCAAAAGAAAAGAACAATGAGGGTGCTGCCGTTGAAGCATAATTCCGGAAAATAAAAAACAATTGAATAAATGGCTATAAAAGGAGGACAATAGATTGAAAACCTTTAAAATAGGAGGGGTCCACCCCGAAGAAAATAAGGCATCGGCTAATCAACCCATCGAGGTTGTTCCTGTGTCCAAGATTTTATTTATCCCGGTATCTCAACATTTAGGTAATCCTGCTCAACCTATAGTTGTAAAAGGTGATATTGTTAAAACCGGTCAACTCATTGCGAAAGGTGATGGTTTTATTTCAGCGAATGTTCACTCTTCGGCTTCCGGTAAGGTACTGAAGGTGGATGAAATAATTGATTATTGCGGTATCCGTCGTCAATCTATTGTTATTGAAACAACAGAAGATGTTTGGGATGGGTCAATAGATAGATCTACACAATTGGTTACAGAATGTACGCTCAACTCAGAGGAGATCATTGAAAAAATCAATGAAAAAGGTGTTGTTGGACTGGGCGGTGCGACCTTTCCTTCTTATATAAAATATAAGATACCTGATGGTAAAACACCTAAAGTTTTAATCATTAATGGCGTTGAGTGTGAGCCTTATCTTACTGCCGATCATCGGTTGATGCTGGAGAAGAGTCGTGAGATTATGGTTGGTGTCACTATTTTAATGAAAGGGTTGAAAGTAAATAAGGCTATGGTAGGGATTGAAAATAACAAGCCTGATGCAATAGCTAAATTAAGTGCGTTAGCACCTGAATATCCTGGTATCACTGTACATGCTTTAAAAGTAAAGTATCCGCAGGGTTCTGAAAAACAGTTGATAAAGGCCTTGTTGAATAGAGAAGTTCCTTCGGGGAGATTACCATTGGAAGTTGGTTGTGTCGTTCAAAATGTCGGAACCGCTTTTGCCGTTTATGAAGCAATTCAAAAGAATAAACCGCTGTATGAACGTGTAGTCACCGTTGGTGGAAAAGCGTTATCGAAACCTAGTAATTTACTGGCTCGTGTTGGAACGCCAATTATTGACTTGATTAATATGGCAGGTGGAATTCCTGAAGATACAGGCAAAATTATTATTGGAGGTCCTATGATGGGTAGGGCGGCTTCTGTTGTTGAGGCGCCTATCACAAAAGCAACTTCCGGGATTTTGGTCATGACTCAAAAGGAAAGTAAACGTATTACTCCAATATCCTGTATCCGTTGTGGTAAATGTGTTGCTGTTTGCCCAATGGGTTTGGAGCCTTATCTACTGGCTAAGCTTTCGGAAGCTCAGATGTGGGAACAAGCCGAATACGATCATATCATGGATTGTATGGAATGTGGCTCTTGTCAGTTTACCTGTCCTTCTGCACGACCTCTTGTCGACTACATGCGCGTTGCAAAAAATAAAGTAGGACAAATCATCAGAAATAGAAAAAATTAAATTATGAATTTGATAACAGTATCGGGGTCTCCTCACCTTCACGGAGATCAATCGGTAAAGAAAATTATGTGGGGCGTGGTTATTGCAATGCTTCCTGCCTTCTTCGTTTCGGTTTGGTATTTTGGTATTCCGGCCTTGCTTACTATTCTGGTATCAGTCGCTACCTGTTTAGTTGCCGAATATTTAATGACCCGTTATATTCTTCATGAAAAACCTACTCTTAACGATGGATCTGCAGTAATTACAGGGATGCTTCTGGCATTTAATGTACCGAGCAGTCTTCCATGGTGGCAAACTGTATTAGGTGCTATCTTTGCTATTGGAGTAGCCAAAATAGCTTTTGGCGGGCTTGGTAAAAATCTATTTAACCCTGCTTTGGTGGGCCGTGTATTTCTACTGGTTTCGTTTCCTGTTAACATGACCACATGGCCTGTTCCTATTCCCAACCATTGGGTTTTAGTGGATGCTGTTTCCGGACCGACCGTTTTGGGTTCATTAAAAGAGAGTCTGGCAAAGGGTGATATGATCGACGAAATCAGTATTGGGCTTCCTTCTTATCAAGCGATGTTTATGGGGCAGATAGGTGGTTCGCTTGGCGAAGTATCTGCTGTTGCCATTCTTTTGGGCGGTATTTATCTGCTATATCGTAAGATTATAACTTGGCATATTCCGGTTTCATTTCTACTTACTGTCTTTGTTTTTACCGGAATAATGTATTTAGTTGATCCAGGTCATTATATTGATCCTGTTTTTCACCTTCTGGCAGGTGGTTTGATGTTGGGTGCCTTCTTTATGGCAACCGATATGGTTACCTCACCAATGACCTATAAAGGAATGTTGGTATTTGGTTTTGGTTGCGGGGTCCTCACTGTTTTAATTCGTCTATGGGGCGTTTATCCTGAAGGGGTATCATTTGCTATTCTTATTATGAATGCTGTAGTCCCATTAATTAATAAAGGTTTTAAACCAAAAAAATTCGGGGAGGTTAGAAATGGCTAAAATGGAATCTACACTTAAAAACATGGTGCTGTCGTTGACCTTAATTTCAATGGTGATGGTAGCCGGGTTAGGGTTTGTTTATAACCTTACAAAAGATACGATTGCAACAGCCGAGAAGCAAAAGGAGGTTCTTGCGGTAAAAAAAGTTCTTCCGTCGTTTGATAATAATCCTATTGCGGAGATGAAGGAAATAGATGGATTGACTTTTTATCCTGCAAAAAAGAATGGAAAATTTATCGGTTGTGCTGTTAAGACTTTTACAAATAAAGCTTTTAGCGGACGATTTGATCTAATGGTTGGTTTTTTAGCTGATGGAACTATTAAAACCATTGAAGTATTGGAACAGAAAGAGACGCCGGGATTAGGTGCTAAAATGACTGAACCAAAGTTTAAAGATCAGTTTAACGGTAAGAATCCAGCTTCTTTTCCTTTATTGGTAAAGAAAGATGGCGGTAAGGTTGATGCGATTTCTGCAGCTACCATTAGCTCCAGAGCTTTTTGTGATGGCGTTCAAAAAGCGTACGACTTATATATGAAACACTTTGTTCATTCAACTTCGGGAAAAGCTGCAAAAGCTGATTCTCCCTTAATGAAAGGAGGCAATCATGAGTAATTTAAAGGTGTTTACAAACGGGATTATTAAAGAAAATCCAACATTTGTTCTTGTTCTGGGAACTTGTCCCGTGTTGGCAATAACGACAACCGGTTTTAATGGAGTCGGTATGGGACTAGCTACAGCTTTTGTTCTGGTTCTTTCAAATATTATCATTTCGATACTTAAGAACTATATTCCGGACAAAGTTCGTATTGCTGTATTTATTACGATCATCGCAACTTGTGTAAGTGTGGTTGAGCTTTTGATGAAAGCCTATACACCAGATCTTTATAAATCATTGGGAATATTTATTCCTTTGATTGTGGTTAACTGTCTGGTTTTGGGTAGAGCTGAAGCTTTTGCCCAAAAGAGAGGCGTTTGGGCCTCTGCGCTTGATGGATTGGGTATGGGAATAGGTTTTACTTTAGCGTTAACGCTGATCAGTGTTGTTCGTGAAGTTTTGGGAAATGGATCTATATTTGGCTTTCTCTTATTACCTGCAGAGGCGGATAAGATTTTACTGTTTATTTTGCCTCCGGGTGCATTTTTAACCTATGGACTCTTGTTCGCTTTGATGAATGCACTTAAAAGAAAAGCTCACATTTAATTTGATTCAACAATGGAATATATTAAGATAATTATCATTGCGATTATTGTTAACAACATCATATTATCGCAATTCTTGGGGATTTGTTCTTTTCTCGGTGTAACAGGAAAAGTCTCAACAGCCGTTGGAATGGGGGCTGCCGTTACTTTTGTTCTTGCCATGGGGAATGCTATCACCTATTTGATTCAAACATTTATACTAGTCCCCTTTAATATTGAATTTCTGCAAACGATCACATTTATATTTGTAGTTGCATTCTTAGTTCAAATTGTTGAAATCATTGTAAAGAAGTCAATGCCTGCATTGTATCAGGCATTGGGTATCTATCTTCCTCTGATCACAACAAATTGTGCCACATTAGCTGTTGCACTATTAGCTGTTCAGAAACACTTCACATTGGTAGAGAGTGTCGTTTTTGCTTCTGCAACCGGTATAGGATATACCCTTGCACTTGTTCTAATGGCCGGTATACGTGAGCAAATGGAGATTAACGGATATCCAAAAGGAATGAAGGGCTTTCCAATGACATTAGTCATCGGCAGTCTTTTGGCCTTAGCTTTTATGGGATTTTCCGGATTGGTGAAATAATACCAAATTTTTTCTATTCTTATATAACAAAAGAGGCCGGTGTGATAAACACCCGGCCTCTTTTTTAACTTCTATAAATCACACTCTTTATAAACCATATTCTTTCCAGTCAATATTTCGCATGTCACCTGTCTTTTCAAAGCACAGATGCATTCCAAATGCTGAAGCCAATGCTAACGGCGTATGCGAACCTAATCCTGCATGATTTACATAATCTTGTAGAATACCACGGTATTCAGGATTTACACAATTGTTTAATATTTCTTCAGCTTTTGCTTTAGGCGATTTTGCTCTTAAATCGGCTATTCCTTGTTCTGTAATTAATACCTGTACTGAGTGTTCGCTATGGTCGGTATGTGTAACCATTGGTACGAAGGCGCTGATTTTTCCGTCTTTGGCTACAGAAGGACAAGTAAAAATGGAGATATAAGCATTTCTGGTAAAATCGCCTGATCCGCCAATCCCGTTCATCATCTTACGTCCCATTACCTGTGAGCTGTTTACATTGCCAAATAAATCAGCTTCAAGTGCTGTATTGATAGAGATGATACCTAAGCGACGGGCTACTTCAGGATTATTACTAATCTCCTGAGGACGCAAGACTAATCGCTTCCGGAAGAAATCAAGATTGTCGTACACCGTTTTCAGAACATCGGGGGATACTGTTAATGAACATCCACTGGCAAAACTAATTCTGTCTTGTTGCATGAGACTGATGACCGAGTCTTGTATAACTTCTGTATACATTTGAAACTGTGGAATGTTTTTATTTACTCCCAAGGCACCTAATACTGCATTCGCAATATTACCTACGCCACTTTGAATAGGAAGAAAAGATGAGGGAATTCTGCCTTTTCTTATCTCGTTGTCAAGAAATTGCGCTACATTCTGTCCAATTCGTTCTGTTATCTCAGAGGTTTTTGCAAAACCCTTCACCTCATCCGGACAATTAGTTTCAACAATCCCGACAATCTTTGCCGGATCTACTTTTACTACTTCATTTCCGGCTCTATCCGAAGGTTTGTAGATAGGAATTTCTCTTCTGTAAGGAGGGTCTAGAGGAATATGAATGTCATGAATTCCACGTAACGATTTCGGATGATAGTGATTTAGTTCGATAATGATCTTATCGGCCACTTTACAGATAGTTGGGGAAATTCCAACACCTGTTGTTAAGACAATTTCCCCATTTTCATTTACATCGCAGGCCTCGATAATAGCCCAGTTAATCTTGCCAAGAAAGCCGTAACGGATAGATGGTCCTAATGAAGATAGGTGTGTATCAAAATATTCGGCTTTTCCTGCATTAATTAGTGCCCGTAAATCTTTATTTGATTGATAAGGGGTACGAAATAAAACAGCTTCTGCCCGGGCTAAAGCGCCATCGAGTGAGTCACCGGTTGATGCACCGGTAATAACCCCAATTTTGAAAGGTTGGTTGTTCGCATGTTCTTTTTTTGCACGTTCAGCAATTGCCACAGGAATGGCTTTAACTGAACCTGCCGGAGTGAAACCACTAAAACCCAATACATCGTTATTGTTGATGTAACTAGCAGCTTCTTCGGCTGTGATGAATCGAATTGCCATAATGCTATTCTTTTTAGGGTATGAAAATAATAATTGTACTCAATATGAGCCCGAAAAATAAGGTGCAAAGGTACGGTTTTCTTATAAATCGTATTTTATTTTCGATAAAAGAAATTAACTTTGCGTGCATGAATGGAAAGGAGTTTACTGCGATGAAAATCAATATTGCTGATTTGCGTGAATCGAATGCGTTTCTGAATATACTACTGGACAATGTAAATTCAGCAATATTTTTAATCGATCCTTCTATTCGTCTTACCAGTGTTAATGAGGCTTTTACTACCTTATTCCAAAATCAGAACAAATCTATTCTGGGGGAGCTTTGTGGAAATGCCTTGGGCTGTTGCTATACGGTCGATGAGGGAAAAGATTGTGGAGAAACTTCTAACTGTCATCAATGCGAATTTAGAAAATCACTTCTTGATGCTTTTCTGAAAAATATTCCGGTCAATCGTAAACTGCTTACCAGAGAATACTATATCAGAGGTGTTAAAACCATAAAATATCTTCAATACAGTACCCGCTTAATTACATTCAATGGTCAGGAAATGGCGTTGGTTATTGTTGATGACGTGTCAAATATTGAGGAACAACGACAGGTTTTAGCTAAGCAAAACGAAATGCTTTTAGAACTGAATGAACAGAAAAATTTGTTTTTAGGCATAGCCGCACATGATTTACGTAACCCGATTGGGTCTATAAAAAGTCTGTCTGATTTATTGCTTGAGGTGCATAATACACTTAAGCCTGATGAGATTACCGAATTTCTACAAATGATTAATAAGACCAGTGTTCATAGTCTTCGTTTAATCAATGATCTTCTAAATATTTCAAAAATAGAAGCAGGAAAGCTTGAATTAAAAAAAGAGACTGTTAATTATATCGATTTTTTAAATGGTATTATTAAAATAAATCAATTCTTTGCACGGAATAAACAGATGACACTCCGTCTTAGTGTTGATGAAAATATTCCGTCAGTAGTTATTGATAGTGAACAGATGGGACAGGTACTCGATAATCTGATTAGTAATGCTATTAAATATTCTTTTCAGGGAACGTATATTGATATTGTAGCCGAATTTAAAAATAATCAGGTAGTAACCCATGTTATCGATCAGGGTCAGGGTATTCCGCAAGATGAATTACCCATGATTTTTCATGAATTTCAAAAAACATCGGTTAAAACTACCGGAGGTGAATTGAGTACCGGACTTGGTTTAGCAATTGTAAAGAAAATTGTAGAAAGACATGGCGGTAAGATTTCGGTTCAAAGTGAAGTAGGGAAGGGGTCCGACTTCTTCTTTTCTATTCCGGTCGAGTTGAAATTTGAAAGTCAAAATCATTCATAAAAAAGAACATCGTGGATTCAAATCATCTTTTAAAAGAATTTTACCAGCGCTATGGTAATGAGAATGTTAAACCGGAGCTCTATTTCGCTCCTGGCCGTGTAAACCTTATTGGCGAGCATACTGATTATAACGGTGGATATGTTTTGCCTTGTGCAATAAGCTACGGCACCTATCTTCTGGTACGTAGAATTAGTGAACCGATAGTTCGTTTTACCACTACAAATTTCGAGCTCACTGCCGAGATTCCACTGCCTCAGCTTAGTATTAAACAACCTGGTAAGTGGATCAATTATCCACTTGCCGTAATGGATCAATTTGCAAAGCTAAACGTTGTGATTGGAGGTATGGAAATGCTTTATTCGGGTAATATTCCAAATGGAGCCGGTCTTTCTTCTTCCGCATCTATCGAAATGGTTACGGCAGTTGCTATCAGCCATATTTATAATGTCGGCATGTCGATGGTAGATATGGCTAAATTATCCCGTAGAGCTGAAAACGAGTTTGTTGGAATGAATTGTGGCATTATGGATATGTTCGCTATAGGAATGGGAAAGAAGAATGGCGCTTTATTCCTGAATTGCCGGACATATGAATACGATGTGGTTTCTGCTAATATTGCCGGATATACACTTGTTATAATGAATACGAACAAACGTCGTGGTTTAACAGACTCTAAATACAATGAAAGAGTGGCCGAATGCCAGGCTGCCCTTAAGGCTTTAAGTGTCGATAGATCATTGACTGATCTTTCTGATTTGACACTCACCGAATTTGAATCTGTTCAGCATCTCATTACTGATGATATCGTTCGTAAGCGTGCATACCACGTTATTAGCGAAAATACAAGGGTCATAGCAGCTGTTGATGCTTTAAAAGAGAATAGAATTACAGAATTCGGTCAACTGATGAATGCTTCGCACGATTCATTACGCGATAACTATGAAGTGACAGGTTTCGAATTGGATACAATTGTAAATGAAGCTCGCCAGATTAAGGGTGTAATCGGTGCCCGTATGACCGGAGCAGGTTTTGGTGGATGTGCAATTGCTCTTGTAAAATCGGAGCGGGTTAATGAGTTTTGCAGTACTGTCGGAGCAAATTATGAAGAAAAAACGGGCCTGAAACCTGATTTCTATATCGCAGAAATTGGTGATGGCGCCCGTAAGTTATAATTGAAATTCATTTATACTTTTGTAGAGCAGGCTGTTAATCAGTCCTGCTCATTCTTTTTTTATGATGTATTCATCGGCTAATGTTAAAATATCAAAATCATAATTTCTTTCGCTTTTTCTTCACCTTTTTATAAGAAATTATAGCTACTTTTGCCGCTGGAAATACTTTTTACAATCAAGATGGACGAAGGACCTGACTTATATTATTTAATTAACCACCAATAGGGGGACAGGACTTCTTTTGATTTCATTTTCCTCCTATAGAAAAAAAGGAGGATGCATGACAACTGCAATCACCACATTTTATTTAAGCCGTGTTTTAGGCTTGAAGGTATTTACCGCCGATGGGCAGTGCCTTGGTAAACTTACAGATCTATTTATACAAGCAGGTACGGACGGGCAAATTAGTGGAGAACCACACCGTCCAAGAGTTACCGTTGCAAGTACGAAAAAGAATGGCATTTTAACTTGCTTTGATTTTAGTTATTTTACCGTTACCAAAAGTAATAATCGTTATTCTATCAGTTGTTCAGATACTAAAGTTATTTCTGAAGAGACTTCGTATGATTTTTTGCCTTTAAAAGAACATGTTCTTGATAAGCAAATCGTTGATTTGAATGGACGCAAGCTGGTTCGTGTAAATGATATCAGATTGGTATCTGTTTCGGACGGTACTTATGCGGTTGCTGTAGATGTGGGAACCGAGGGACTGTTGAGACGCATTGGAATTGTTAAGCCATTAAAAACATTTTTTTCAGTCTTTAATGTTACCATTCCTGCCAAATTCATTCTTTGGGATGATGTGGAGGCAGTTGATTACTCCAACTTCCATATTAAATTGGGTAAGACGCTCAAGAAACTCAATACCCTCCATCCTTCGGATATGGCTGATATTATTGAGGAGCTGGGGAAGAATAGTCGGGCACATGTTTTCAGTAATATGGATGAAGAGTTAGCTGCCGACGTTCTGGAAGAGATTGAACCTAAAACACAGGTTGACATTATTGAAAACCTTCCGATTGAAAAAGCTGCAGATGTTCTTGAGAAGATGCCTGCTAATGAAGCTGCCGATATCCTTGATATGCTTGAAGAGGATAGAGCAGAGTTGTTACTGCGTGAGATGGAGACTGAGACCTCCGATGATGTTAGAGAGTTGCTCGAATATGAAGATAAAGAGGTGGGAAGTATTATGAATACTGATTTTCTCTCGTTTCTTGAAACAGACACTGTTGATGCTGCTCTGCAAATTATAAGAACACAAAAACCCGAATATGAGGTCCTTTATAATCTGTTTATCATCAATAAAACCGGAAAATTGATTGCCAGTCTCTCCTTACGGGATCTTGTAATCTCTGCGCCCGATACAAAACTTTCAGCTATTATGAAAAAGAAACATGTTTATGTTTATGATCATGATCCGCTTGATATCTTGGCCGAAATTGTTTCAAAGTATAATTTACTGGCCGTTCCTGTTGTTGATGATAACCAGGAACTAGTGGGAATGGTGGTGATCGATGATATCGTGGAAGACTTAATGGGCAAAAGAAGAACAAAATAATTTAGGGAGAATCGTTTATGGTAGGTATCAAATCAGCGCATAAAAATATATTCAGAAACATTGCAATTTTCTTTGCTATTCTTGGTCCGGGTATTATTACCGGAAGTGTAGATAATGATGCAGGTGGTATCACCACCTATTCTGTTGCCGGGGCTTTATATGGGTATAAACTACTCTGGACATTAATTCCGGCATTTATTGTTTTAATTGTTATTCAGGAGATGAATGCCCGTATGGGTATTGTTACCGGTAAAGGGTTGGCAGATCTTATTCGGGAAAATGCAGGTGTTAAAGTCACTTTCTTTATTTTCATTGGGTTGCTTTTAGCTGATATTGGAAACACAACAACTGAATTTGCCGGTGTTGCCGGGTCTATGGAGGTCTTTAACGTAAGTAAATATATTTCAGTTCCTATTGTCGGTGTTTTGGTATGGATACTAGTTGTAAAAGGTACCTATAAAATTGCTGAACGAATATTTCTGATTTTTAGCGTTGCACTTCTGATGTATGTTATATCTGCTTTAATGGGGCATCCACATTGGCAGGAAATCGGTCACTCAATTGCTCATCCACATATGGAGTATAATAGCAAATACCTGGCGATGGTCATTGGTATTATTGGTACTACCATTGCTCCATGGATGCAGTTTTATATGCAAAGCTCGGTAATTGAAAAAGGATTGAAAATGAAGGATTTTAAATATACCCTTATCGATATTGTGGTAGGGTGTATTGCTACCGTGGTTGTAGCCTTTTTTATTATTATTGCTTGTGCATCTACGCTCAATGTGAGTGGCGTAACGATTAATGAAGCTAAAGATGCAGCATTAGCGCTAAAGCCTTTGGCCGGGAATCTTTCCTCCTCGTTATTTGCTTTTGGTTTATTCGTGGCTTCTGTCTTTTCAGCTACTATTCTTCCTTTGGCTACAGCCTTCTATGTATGCGAAGCTTTTGGTTTTGAAGCAGGTATCGACAAGCGATGGGAAGAAGCCCCCGAGTTTTATTGGCTTTACACGAGTATTCTCATTATCTCGGCTTTGATTATATTAATACCCAATGCCCCATTGATTCAGATAACATTATGGTCGCAGGTATTGAATGGAATGCTATTGCCGGTCGTATTGATTTGTATGATTTTACTTGTAAATAATAAAAAAATCATGGGCGAGCATACTAATAAACCCCTTAATAACGTCATTGGATGGGTAACAGTTATCATTTTGGTGGCATTATCAGGATTATTGATATTTATGCCGTTGTTTTCATAATTATTTTTATAATAAGCAGGAAAGACCGTATGATAATTTGATTTCATACGGTCTTTTTTTTAATGTTATCAAATCGGGCGATAGTTACATAAAGGACTTCGTCTGTAAAATTAGAGAGGTATAAAGACTTTCACAGTCGTTCTAACTGATATATAGTAATATAATCGAATTAAATATATTGTGTTATATTTTTTTCTTAAAATAATTTCTTTTACTATCTTTAACAAATGAAATTCTGTGGAGATCATTATCTTACGGCATAATATTTTATGAATTCTGTTTTATCTGAAAATAATTATATTACAAGATTAAATGCATAACCATTATAAATATTAATATATGATACGGACTTTATTAGTACTTCAAATTTTTCTTGTTCTTTCATTATCAGAATGTTTCGGTAATGAGAATATGGTAATTCAGGATCTTCGTTGTGAAAACCTCAGAAATCCTTTAGGAATCGATAAGACAACACCCCGTTTCAGTTGGAAAATGAGGAGTGAGAAACAAGGGACAGAACAAAAAGCATATCAACTTTTGGTTGCAAGTAATGCTTCCTTACTTGACAAGAACAAGTCAGACTTATGGAATTCCGGGAAGATAACGTCTTCAGATAATATCATGGTTCTATACAAAGGTAATGCGCTGAGATCAGGATCGGTTGCCTTTTGGAAAGTACGGGTATGGGATGAATCGGGGCATGTTTCGCCATGGAGCCCTGTTTCCATGTTTAGTATCGGGCTATTGACTAAGGCAGACTGGTCTGCTTCATACATTGGGTTCCCGATAGAATCTGGTGCTAATGGGTCGCCACAATTGAAGAAGTCGTTCAATGTAGCGGAAACCGGCAAAAGAATATTACTTTATGTGAATTCATTAGGTTACCATGAAGTGTATGTAAATGGTAAAAAAGTTGGAACCGGTGTTCTTTCCCCAGCCGTTTCTCAATTTAATAAACGTTCGCAGGTTCTAACTTATGATGTCTCTTCTTTTGTGAAAAAAGGCAGCAATGACCTTGTTATATGGTTAGGCAGCGGTTGGTACAGTGACGGATTGCCCGGAGTTGTAAACAAAGGCCCTTTAGTAAAAGCGCAACTGGAACAATATACAGGAAGTCGGAAGAAAATAATACTGGCAACCGACTCATCATGGTTGGGACGGAATAGCGGGTATACCCGTATCGGCGATTGGCGCGCCAACCATTTTGGCGGAGAAGAAATTGACGGGACGTTAGCTAAAAACGGTCTGGCAATAGACAACTTTGTTACCCGTAATTGGAGTCCCGTATCGGTTGTATCTGTCCCCGACCATGAAGTAAGCCCACAAATGGTAGAAGCTAATCTGATTAGAGAAACCCTGAAACCGTTTAAAGTAACGCCACTTTCAGAAAAAACATATTTAGTAGATATGGGGAAGAATCTGACGGGATGGGCAGAAATTCATTTTCCAAAACTGCAAAAATCTCAGAAAGTCGTAATGGAATATAGTGATCATCTGGATACGAATGGACAGTTTTTTGATCAACATCAGGTCGACCGGTATATAGCATCCGGTGAAGGTGCTGAGATATTTAAGAATAAATTTAATTATCATGGTTTCAGATATATCCGGATTTCAAATCTAAATGAGGCACCAAGTCTTGATTCTATCAGCGGTTATCTGATTCATACTGATTATGATTTAGCCGCTACATTTAAGTGTTCCGATTCCGATCTGAACAAAATTCACGACATGATTTATTATACTCTGCGTTGTCTGAGTATTGGCGGTTATTTGGTCGATTGCCCTCAACTGGAACGTTTGGGATATGGAGGCGATGGTAATGCTTCTACGATGACAGCACAAACCATGTTTAATCTGGCACCGCTGTACAGTAACTGGCTTCAGGCCTGGGCCGATTGTGTCCAGGATGACGGCGGTATGCCACACACGGCTCCAAATCCCTATGCTGCCGGCGGCGGCCCTTATTGGTGTGGTTTTATCATTGCAGCTTCATGGAATACTTTTATGAATTATGGAGATTCACTTATTCTGCAAAAAAATTATCCTATCATGCAAAAATGGCTGGGTTATGTTGATAAATATACCGTTGATGGATTGTTGAAGCGCTGGCCTGATAATTCTTACAGAAATTGGTACCTTGGCGATTGGGCCACTCCGACAGGGGTAGATCAAACGGCTCAAGCATCGGTCGATTTAGTAAACAACTGTTCCATTGTTGTTTGTTACGACAATATGAGGAAAATAGCAAAAGTGCTGGGGAAGGATAAGGATGTAGAACTGTATTCACAGAAGGAAGACCAATTGAAGACAAAAATACAACAGACTTACTTCGACAAGATAAAGAACAGTTATGCAACCGGTTCGCAGATAGACCTTACCTATCCGATGCTGGCAAAAGTTATTCCCGGAGAATTAACCGAGGCGGTTACCAAGAACTTGGTTGATGGGATAAAAAATGACCATGAGGGCCATTTTGCCACAGGATTGGTTGGTATTCCGGTTTTCACGGAGTGGGCTGTTAAAAATCAGACGGCAGAACTCATGTATTCGATGCTTAAGAAAAAAGGGTATCCGGGATATCTCTATATGATTGACAATGGTGCTACAACTACCTGGGAACACTGGAACGGAGAACGAAGCCGGATACATAACTGCTATAACGGTATCGGTTCATGGTTTTATCAAGCATTGGGCGGTATCCGCCTAGTTGAAGACACCCCTGCATACCGGAAAATACTGATTCAGCCGCAGATACCTCAAGAGGTTACATGGGCTAAAACATCCAAGGAAACACCTTACGGAACACTTGTTGTAAATTGGGAAGTGAAGGCAAAAACAATGGAAATGGAGCTTGAAATTCCTATTGGAATCGATGCGGGAGTTGTGATACCAGCCGGCATCAAAAGCTATAAGTTAGAAGGGAAAGATTATGATCTATCCGGTAAAGAATCTTCCATTGTAAATATTAAAAGCGGAAAATATAAGATTTCCTATACTATATGATGATTTAGAAATCTTAATGTGTGGAACATGGTTGTCTGCAAATGAAACACCCCCTCACTTTTCTGAGATCAAGATTGAAAAGTGAGGGGGTGTTTCATTAAAACTAATAGTTGTTAGTATCCAAATACATCTTCGAGTTTAAGTTCTGTAATCGGACCATAACTTTCGAGTACTTTCTTATCCAGCTTCTCAACATTACCGAGTATCAGAATATTGAAATTCTTGTTTTTCATGTAGTTTTCATCAAACTTCTTCAGATCGGTAAAGGTGAATTTCGGAGCTTGTTCGAATACATCTTTTCGAATATCATTTTTGTATCCCATCTTTCTTGCTTCCAGATAGTTGTATATTAGGCCTGTCTTTGTAATACGTTCGGTTCTGATTTTATTCAATAAACCGTTACGGGCAGCTTCAAAGTTCTTTTCAGCTTCAGGCATATTGTTAAAGAGGGCAAAAAGAGCCTTCATTGCTTCAGGAAGTTTATCGTTTTGAGTTCCTAAGTAACTGTTGATATAGTTATTCTCTTCAGGATATTCCGGCGTTGTATATAGTGCTCTGGACGAATAGGCCAGGGCTTTAGCTTCCCGGATTTCCTGGAACACAATAGAGTTCATACCTGCTCCAAAATATTCATTAAACATTCGGATGATGGGTATTTCGGTTTTATTGAACGGTACTGATTTAGAGAGCATAACAATTTCTGCCTGTTTCATGTCGTAATTAACCATATATACTTTATTCTGGTCAGTATTTAGCATGGGGTATTTGATACGGGCAGGAACAGGCTTTAAAGTCGCAGGAACCCGGTGTAGGCTATTTATTGAAGCGGTTAACTCGGCAGGAGTCTGGCTTCCGTAATAGGTTATCTCGTGTTTATAACTGTTGAGTCCTTTAATCATCTTAACCAGGTCGGTAGCCTTTAATGCCTTGAGTTCTGTTTCGCTTAATATGTTGGTGAAAGGATTTTTTGCACCATATCGTCCATACATCCGCATCGCTTCCAGAATATTCTCTTTGTTAAGCTTGGCATCGGTTCTCGATTTCAGAATGTCGGATATCATATTGTCGAGTACTTTCTGGTCGGGTTTGGCATCAGCCAAAAGTCCCTCCACAAGGGAGAGCGCCTTGTTCATGTTCTCGCTTAACCCATTAATGCTGACATAGATGTCATTATTATTTGATGAAACGTTGTAGTTGCAAGCCAATTTATAGAATTCTTCGCTAAGCTTTGCCGGCGACATTTTAGAGGTGCCGAGGTAGCTTAGATAACTGATTGCTAAGGATAACTTTTTATCATTCTGAGATCCCATATTAAAATGGAATGACATATTGAAAGTTTTATTTTCTTTATTCTCAACATAGAGTGCTTCAATTCCGCTCTTCAGCTTTAGTTTCTTAATGTCTTTATTGTAATCTACAAATACCGGCTCAACATTTTCCGGCTTGCTATTTTTAATCTCTTTCAGAAAATCAGACTCTGCATTCCTGTTCATCACAACCGGGGTAATAATTGGCTTGGTGACCTTTGTTACATTTTTATCTTCCCCTGTTAGTTTATAGATGGCTACATAGTTGTTTTCAGTAAAGTTTTTATTGGCGAAGTCTATAATATCCTGCTTGGTGATCTTGGCTAAACGATCTATCTCCGAAACATAATCATTGTAAGGTGTTTCGGTAATGAAAAGGTCCGCAAAGCCTAATGCACGTGCACTGATGTTCTCCTGGCGCTTGATTCGGTCCATCTTCATGTTGTTTATGATGGCTGGTATTAACCAGTCGGCAAACTGTCCCTTTTTAACCAAATCGAGCTGCTCCATGAGCAGTTTCTTTACTTCGTCGAGACTTTGTCCCTGTTTTGGATTTCCCATCATGATAAAGGCGGAATAATCTGCTGCAATGTCAGCCATTGCTGCCGCACCCAGCACCTTCTGAGCGAGACTTAAATTCAGGTCCATTAAACCGGCATTTCCATTGTTCAATACTTTTGAGAGTATGTTTAACATATCGGCATCCTGGGTATGAATTCCACCCAATCTAAAACCAATGGCAATGTTTTCAGCATCAGGACCGTATATTTTCTTTACAATAGGCGTTGTAATGGGATCTTCTACCTGTGGAACAAAATGTTCAACCGGATGATCTTTCCATGTGCCAAGATATTTGTCAATCAAAGCAATTGTCTTGTCCATGTCTATATCACCTGCTATACAAACCGACATGTTGCTGGGGGCATAGCGTTGGTTGTAATAGTTATGGAGCGCTTTCAATGAAGGATTCTTCAGGTGTTCAATTGTACCGATGGTCGTTTGGGTTCCGTAAGTGTGCTTTTGATACAATCCGGCATAGAGCGCTTCCCAAACCTTATCGCCATCACGGTCCAGACTCATATTCTTCTCTTCATAAACCGTTTCAAGTTCAGTATGGAAGATACGGAATACAGGATTTGCAAACCGGTCCTGCTCAATCTTTAACCAGTTTTCAAGTTGGTTTACAGGTACATCATTAATAAATACGGTTTGCTCGCTTCCTGTGAAAGCATTCGTCCCTTTTGCACCGATAACGCTTACCAGTTTATCGTATTCATTTGCGATACCCAGTGTTGCAGCAACGCCGGATACAGAGTCTATCTGATGATAGATGGCTTTACGTTTTGCTTCATCGGTTGTAGCACGATATTCTTCGAATAGATCTTCTATCTTTTGAAGAATAGGAGCTTCTTTCTCATAATTACTTGTTCCGAAGTGTGTAGTTCCTTTAAACATCATGTGTTCCAGATAGTGTGATAGTCCTGTATTATCATGCGGATCATTTTTACTACCTGTACGGACAGCAATGGCGCCAAAGAAACGGGGGGCATTTTTATAGGGTGAGAGATAAACGGTAAGCCCGTTATCGAGCGTGTAGATTCTCGTTTTAAGAGGATCGTTCGGTTCCGATTTATACGTGTATTGCTTTTGCGCAGAGACCCACTGCCCAATGAATAGGGTCAGTAAAATCAATAAAACATTTCGAAGTTTGATGTTGGTTTTCATTAGTTTGAGTTTAATAAATTGCGGTAGAGATTTGTAGTTTCAATCATCAAATTTAATCAATATTTTTACTTTCCTTTATAGCGTTTATTTTTTTGATATGATATTAATAGAAAAAATAATTTTATTAACCCATTTTGATGTTGTTGATCGATAAAAGGAAGTGCTTTATCGAAATTATTTTGAAACGGACAGGTTCCACTGTTATTTTGCTGCAGTTAATCATCTAAAAAGCACGAATGTCATGAAAAAAATTGCATTAATTAGTTCTGAAAAACAGCAGTTATTCTTTTCGTACAAACGAATGATATTTGTTTGGGTTGGTCTCATCGGTTTCCTCTTAAGTGGGTGTTTGGTTAAATCGCTTCACCCCTTTTATAAACCATCCGATTTAGTTTTCCGAAAAGATATTATCGGGACTTATGTTGATCAGGAGAAAGGCACCTGGCAAATTGAAAAAGCAGTCAAACAAGAATTTTTAAAACCGGATAGTCCGCAGAATTACTATAAGATAACTTTGGTGGATGAGAAAAAAAGAAAAGCTTCTTTTACCGGAAATCTCTTTAAGTTAGATAACGACTATTATGTTGATTTTTATCCGGAGGGAGGAAATAACGATGATCAGATAGATCTTTATAATTTGCACTTACTAGGTGTTCATACTGTTGCCAAGGTTATAATTGGTAAGAATAGCATACATATTAAATGGTATAATGAAAAATGGCTGAGCGAATTATTTGAACAGAATAAAATTAGGCTGGCTCATGAAAAGATTGATAACAATGATGCAGTTGTTTTAACTGCATCTACAAGCGACCTTCAGAAGTTTATGCGAAAGTTTGCAAATGATCCGAATGCTTTTAAAAAGTCAGATAAGGAAAAGCAAGATGACTTTGAGTATGTGTTAAGTAGGAAGCAATAGTTAATTTTAAAGAGGATGAAAAAAACGATCAGTGCTTTTTTGAAAATCAAAAAATTTACTCGAATTATCCAGCATATCGCTTTCTGGCTTTTCTCTGGAGCCATTTTGTTGAAGCTGTTTACAACCTCTAGTGAGATCATGCGAGTCGATGTTATTTATACGGCTTTGTTTTTATTCACATTGTTGCCTTGCGTTTATTTTAATAGTGCAATTCTTGTCCCCCGATTTCTTCAACGATCGGTATACTGGATTTTCATTCCGGCATTCATCTTAAATGTTGCGTTCTTTTCGTGGTTTAACCTGCTGTTCTTTGATAAGCTGATCGATTATATCTTGCCCGGATACTATTTTATTTCTTACTATTCATTGATTGATATCTGCTGCTTCTTTCTGGCTTTTACTGTTGTTACCACCTTACTTAAAATGGCCCGGAGCTGGTTTGGGCTGGCTGAGGCCGATCGAAAACTAGCACAACTGCAACAATTGCAAACCAGCACGGAACTCAATGCACTCAAGGCACAGATCAATCCACACTTTCTTTTCAATAGTTTGAATAGTATCTATTCACTGGTGTTGAGCGGAAGCAATAAGGCTGCTGATGCCGTATTACGGCTGTCAGATATTTTGCGTTATACCATCTATGATGCCAAAGATGATTTCGTTCCACTGGCAAAGGAACTGACCTATCTGAATGATTATATTGAATTACAGCGATTCAGATCAAAGCAGGAGACACATATTTCTTTTAAGATTACGGGTAAGCCTGATGATTTAATGGTTGCTCCGTTGCTTTTTATACCCTTGGTCGAGAATGCATTTAAACATGGCGTAAAAGGCGATATTGAGAATGCCTTTGTTGAGATAGAGGTAACCATTACTTCAGCATCGCTGGAATTAAAAGTGAAAAATAACAAAGGCGTTAATACGGGAACTGCTGTAGCAGAGTCGAACGGTGTTGGCTTGGAAAATGTCAGGCGTCGTCTGGAGTTGATTTATCCCGATTGTTATCGCTTGGATATTGAAGCTGATGATAAAGAATTTAATGTAACTTTAGCCTTGAAAAACATTAGAAATAAGACAAATCAAGAAAATGACTAATTAAAAGATCAATGAATATCCGTTGTTTGATTGTTGATGATGAACCTTTGGCGGTAGATGTATTACAACGATACATTAATGATTGTCAGAATATTATATTAGTCGCTTCGTGTAGTGATGCTTTTGCTGCAGGACGTATATTACTGGAACAAGAGGTGGACTTGATTTTTCTGGATATCACCATGCCACGTTTATCGGGAATTGGATTCGTGCGTAGTTTGCAAAATCCTCCCATGATTATTTTTACAACAGCTTATTCAGAATATGCCATCGAGGGTTTTGAGGTCGATGCCATCGATTTTTTAATGAAGCCTTTTTCTTTTGAACGATTTATGAAGGCAGTGAATAAGGCTGTGGAGTTAATGGAACTAAGGCAGCGTCCAAGGCTTGCTAATCCTGAAACGATATTGGAAGCGTCAGATTATATTTTACTCAAATCGAATAAAAAAGTTTATCGGGTATCGATTCATGAAATCCTCTATTTACAGTCGCTGGGCGATTATGTGCAGGTTTATTTTTTATCTGAGGGAAAACAAAAGATGCTAATGGTACATGATACACTTGCCGGTTTATCCGGTATGTTGCCTAATGAGCGTTTTGTCCGCATCCATAAATCGTATTGTGTAGCATTAAATATGATTGAATATGTTGACGGTAATCAGGTCTTTATTCGGAATCAATCACTTCCCGTGGGACTTAACTTTAAAGAGGAACTTATGAAACGACTGGCAAGTGGAAAGTGATCAATCTTTCGCTACAAATTGGTAGTTTATGGATAACTAATTGTTAAGACCCAAAATCTGTTTATATTTACCAAAAATGTTTCGATGAACTTTGGTATTAAAGAGATCCTTCGCACTACGCTGAATACCTTACACCTAGATATTACTCAGAATCTAAAATACGATCGGTTAACAAAACTAATTATCAAGCGAGTTCTTTCGCCCGATTCGATTTGTATTGATGTCGGCGCTCATAAAGGAGCGATTCTTAAATTATTCCTGAAATCGGCGCCTAAGGGACGACACATTGCCTTTGAACCTATTCCCTTTCTTTATGAGGCGTTGAAGACTAAATTTGCCGATGCCTGCTCCGTATTTCCTTTTGCGCTGGGTGACGAAACAAAAGAGACGACCTTTCAATTTATTCGAAACGCTCCGGCTTATAGTGGCATTTTGAAACGAAACTACCCTGTGACGAATCCGGACATCCTGGAAATCATAGTCCTGATGACTACAATTGATTATTTTCTGATGACTACCGAAAAGATTCGATTAATAAAAATCGATGTGGAAGGAGGGGAGTTTGCCGTATTGAAAGGGGCTCAAAACAGACTGAAAAGTGACAAACCTTATGTTATTTTTGAATGTGGACTAGGAGCCAGTGAGTTTTATGGAACCACGCCAACTGCAATTTACGATTTTATGGTAGAGACGGTGAATCTGAAACTATCATTATTGGATGACTGGTTGCAAGGGAAAGAACCGCTATCGCGTGATCGGTTTTGTAATTATTATACTACCGGTAAAGAATATTACTTTTTGGCTCACCCTTAAAGTTGTTTGGTTGATGACGTAGCCGGAAAACCTGAAGAAAGCAGGATACAATTTCGCGCTCAAGCTGATGCAGGGATGCTTTTTTTGAAAAAATAAAACAAGTGGTTTAACACCTGATTGTGTAATATTTACTAGATTTGAGTAAAATTTATTCGTTTATGTCAATATCAGTTTATCCTTTTCGTAAATCCAGGTCTTTAATTCTATTCACCATGCAATTAGTATTAGTCATTCTCCCTTTTGTGCTGATCCCTTCAAAAGGATTTTCACAGGATATGGCGGGCGGAGTTCCTGAAATAGGGGCTCAGGTGATTATTGAACCGGGACAAACGCCACAAGAAATTGATCATCTGTTTAAGGTGCTCAATGAAAGTGGGATGACCATCACACGCATACGGATGTTTGAGATCTATATGCACAAGACAAACGGTGACTGGGATTTTTCATTGTTCGACCATGCGTTTAAGAGTGCCGAGAAATACAATATAAAGATTTTTGCAACACTGTTCCCCGCTACAGCATTCACTGATGTCGGAGGATTTAAATTCCCTAAAAGCGATGAACATCTCAACGAGATAGCTGACTATATTAAAAGCATGGTTACTCATTTCAAACAATTCAAGTCGTTGTATGGATGGGTATTGATTAACGAGCCCGGATCGGGCGTAGCCCCAATTGATGAGCCGTTTACCCGAAAAATGTTTGAAAACTGGAAAGAAAAGAAAACGCCTGATGCCTATAATAGCAATGGGTATTATACGCTCGATTTTGATAAAGAGAAGTTTCTGGTCGAATATAATACATGGTACTTAAAATGGTTGGCTGATGAGGTTCATAAATATCAACCTACGGCTCATCTGCACGTGAACAACCATGCCATTTTTAGCAATGTGGCTGAATACAACTTCCCTGAATGGAGAAAATTCCTCACCACATTAGGCGGTTCGGCACATGCCAGCTGGCATTTCGGTTACTTTACACGGCAACAATATGCCGTGGCTATGTCGGCTAATAGTGAGATCATTCGTTCGGGAGCCGGTAATATCCCATGGATAATGACGGAACTACAGGGCGGAAACAATATCTATAGTGGCTTTGAAGCAATGTGCCCTACCAAGGAGGAGATCAGTCAATGGCTTTGGACCATTGTGGGGAGTGGCGGAAAAGGAGGAATCTTCTGGTGTCTGAATCCCAGAGCTTCCGGATTTGAAGCCGGCGAATGGAATATGTTAAACTTTCAGAACAAACCTTCCAATCGTATGATTGCGGCTTCTCAGGTGGCCAAGACGATTGCAAAGAATGGGGCGCTCTTTGCCGATGCAAAGCCCGTTGAGTCCGGAATAAATATACTCTATACCCGTCAGTCTCTTTGGATCGAAAAGAAGCAGAAGGCATCCGGTGCAAACTACGAAGGTCGAATGGTAGGTGGCGTCATGAAATCGGCTTTGGGATATTTTGAAGCCTTGGGCGAAATGGGACTTCAATGTAATTTTAAAGCGATCGATGAGTTTGATTTTTCGAAAGCCGATTATAAAGGAATCACCATCATTCTGGCTAACCAGGTTAGCATCCCCTCAAGAAACTGGAAAGACCTTGAGCATTTTGTTCGTAGTGGCGGAAAGCTTCTGGTCGATGGTTTGACTGCCTATTATGATGAAAACTCGCTCTGTATTATGAAGACAGGATTTCCGCTTGAAACGCTGTTTGGTGGAAGTATCAAAGAGTTTAAGCTGGTAGGCAACCTGTTCGATTTCAAACTTGATGAGCCCGACCTTTTAATTCCTGCTCATTGTTGGAGGGGGAGCATACAGATGAACGGCTCAAAACCTATAGGTATGTATGAAAATGAGGTCATTGCGACAAGCCATTTATTCGGTAAGGGTGAAGTAATTTGGACACCATCTTTACTGGGGTTGGGTGGGCGAATTAAAGGATATACCCCATTAATTTCCTTCCTCAATAAAGAATTAAAGGAGCGCATTGTCAATGTCCCTTATAAATTTAAAGAAGCTCAACCCGGAATGTTGATGAAAACATTACATTCGGGCAGCCACTTTATTACTGTCGTGGTTAGTAAATCTACTACGGTTAAAACCGTTGAATTGGTTGAACATCAGAAATTGAAACCGACGGTTTTGTTTGCCGATAAAGATGGAAAAGTTAACGGATCAACCCTTACCATTGCCCCCGAAGAGACAATGGTAATAGATTGGAATTGACGATAATTCTTTTATAACAATTGTTCGTTTTCGATCGTTTTTAACTCGAGGACCGGTTTCTTTTCAAACCATGGGGCTGTCAGCGCTTGAAATTCGGCAAGGCTTTTGGTCTTCAGGTGTGTGTTAATTGCTTCTTGTGAAGCCCATTTTTCTACCAGACAGAATCTTTCGGACGCAAAGGGCGAGACAAAAATTTCGTATTGTAAACATCCCTTTTCCAAAAGAACATTGGGCCTTGCTGTTTTGAAGGCGCGGGTAAATGATTCGATAAATTCTTCTTTTAGTGTGTAGAAGACAATGACTTGTATCATAGCAGTTTTATTTTTAGAGAATATTTTGAACACGACCGACTTGTCCGTCGGTTAATCGTACTTTGATTCCATGAGGATGGAAAGAGGAGCTGGTGAGTATATCTTTCACGATTCCGGTTGTTAACTTCCCCGACCGTTGATCTTGCTTTAATACAATATCAACTTCTATTCCCGGTTCTATATCTTTTCTGTAATTTCCGTTCATGATAATTGGTAAGTTCAAATAGTTAGCGCAGATTAATCTTCTTGTTCTTCTTTTTTAGCCTCATCCATAGGTCCCCTCATATGGATAATTAATCCGTTTAGAAAGTTGCGAAGCAATTGATCTCCACACTCTTTATAATTAGGGTGATCTTCCTTACGAAAAATGGCACCCAGCTCACTCTTTGATACGGTAAAATTAACCAGTGATAGTATCTGGATGATTTCGTCGTTTCTCAGATGAAGCGCCACACGTAACTTTTTGAGAATATCGTTATTTGTCATGGATAATTGTGCTTTTAGAAACATAAAACATGAATATGCAAAAATACAACTTAAACCGTCGTCTTATTCGATTCTTTTGCTGCATCATTAATGACCGGTCAAAAAAGTTTAATGTTGAAAGGTAGGGGTACTTACCATCTTGGCATATTAAACACCATTTATTATTTTGGAAGATATATCAGATTGAAATATGGTTTGAAATAACCTTTTGCCGATTCAATATTTATACTTGGTTATATGGGTTTTATGGAAGCTGATTAACCGGATTCCGGGTAATTAAGAATTAAAGCAAGTAAATATGAAATTCCGGCTAAACTCATGAAATTTATTAGATTTTTTAAGAACATTACGGGTGGGCAGATGTTGAAATTTTATAATCGTGATTATGAATAAATTTGTGATTTTATGATTAACTTAGCTAAGAAAAGAGAGAAAGCTGCGGATCAGTGAAACGAGGTTTTTTGATCCGGATATTTGTTTGGCATCTAATTTGTTGTGTAAGTATTTAAATTACATAAGTTAACATGGTTTAGGGCTTGTTTTAAAACAAAGATTGCATGATGAAAACAATGCGTATTATTGGGTTTCTGTTGGTGCTTATGTGGGCTTGCTCCACCCCCAAACAAATTGTTAAGATAAAACCAACAACGGTGCCTTCCAAAGACAGCACCGAGTATGAGTTAATTGTGTCCGATCCTCCATTCGAAACATGGTTTACGCTGAATTACAATTCAACAAAAGATCATGCCAATGAGTATTACAGATCGTGGAATAGCCAGTATGTTTCGGCCTGGAATTCTCATTATAACGCAGGTCATAATCCAAGAGTTTTTGAAAACTATATTGATTATGACAATTCCATCGATTATGGGATTGAGGTAAATCGAAAACTCTATTACTACTTCAGGTATGTTGAGATCTCTCTAAAAGTTCCTATTCTCTTTTCAGGACAAAGGCCGGCATCCCTATGATGCTATGATTATCTTCAGATAATTAACACATTAAAAGTTGCACTTTCTTTAACGGGTGTATTATCTTTGATATTGTTAATCCGCAAAGCGTATAATGGTTAACTGCTGTTGTACGCTTTTTGTTTCTTACAAAATCTTTCAGGTATGTTGAAAAAAATTTTACTCTCACTTTTCCTTATAGGGTCGTTTCATGCATTTGCCGGTAAGTATCCGCATCCCTTGGAAATTGTTAGCGATGGAAAGTCAGATTTCACCATTGTTGTCTCTTCTAAAGCAACACCATTTGATAATCGTGCTGCAACTCTATTGCAAAGCTATATCCTGAAAATGTCGGGATGTTTGTTGCCGATAGTGGTATCGGATTATCTAACAGCGAAAAATCAGATATTGATTAATGTATCGACTAAGCGTCAGGCCAAAGCTGATGCCGATTATGCTGCCAGACTAAAAGAGGATGGTTTTGTCATCATTGCAAAAACAACCGGGTTACAGATTTTAAGCGGCGGACGAAAAGGGGCTATCTATGGAGTTGTCGACCTGCTCGAAAAACAATTTGGTTGTCGTAAGTATAGTCCGACCGTGGAGGTAGTGCCCAAATATAAAGATCTTGTGGTTAAAACGTTTGTTGAACTTCAGAATCCGGTAAACAATTTTAGAGTCGTATACGGGGAGATGACAAAAGATATGGATTATCGTGATTGGGAACGAACCTCTGTAATTGAGGAGGTATTTGCCGACGGTTATTATGTGCACACCTTTAACCGGCTGGTTCCATCCGATAAATATTTTGCTGCTCATCCCGAATATTTCTGCTTTACGGGTGGCAAAAGAATGAGAGATCAACTTTGCTTATCCAATCCTGATGTTTTCAGTCTGGTAGTAGCAAAATTAAAAGAAGAGATGGCAAAACAGCCCGACAAGAAGTTATGGTCAGTTAGTCAGAATGATAACTTCTCCTACTGTCAGTGTGATGAATGCAAGAAAATCATAGCCGAGGAAGGCTCGCCTGCCGGTCCCATCATTCGTTTTGTGAATAAAGTAGCCGCGCAGTTTCCGGATAAAACAATCTCTACACTGGCTTATCAGTTCTCGCGTCAAGCGCCCGGAATTACGAAGCCTGCCGATAATGTACAAATCATGCTTTGTACCATAGAGCTGAACAGAAGCAAACCTATTGAAACCGATCCGACCAGCAAGTCGTTTTTGAAGGATATTGTGGATTGGGGGAAAATAAGCAAGAATATCTATATATGGGATTATACTGTTAACTTCTCACATCATGTAACGCCCTTTCCCAACCTGCATGTGTTGCAACCCAATATTCAGTTCTTTGTGAAAAATGGTGCGCACCAGCATTTTCAACAAACAAATACCAGTGCCGGACACGAGTTTTCCGAACTGAAAGGATATATACTGGCTCGTTTACTCTGGAACCCTGAGGTAAATGTAGATTCGGTTAAAAATGATTTTCTGACCGGTTATTATGGCGCCGGTGGGGTGGCTATCGGACGATATATTGACCGGCTTCAGTCTGAGATTTTGAAGACAGGAGAGCGGCTTGATATTTACGGACATCCTACGGTTCATTCATCGACATTTCTTTCAGCCGATAACATGAAAGCATATGAACAGTTGTTTGATGAGGCAGAAAATGCCGTGAAGGACCAACCCGCGTATTTGCAAAGGGTAAAGACCGCCCGCTTACCCATTCAATATGCTAAGATGGAGATTGGAAAGAACGATTTGTTCGGACCAAGGGGATATTTCAAAGAGGTCAATGGCGATTTCGTACTACGCGAGGATATGAAGCAGATGATTGAAGATTTTCATTCTACCTGTATTCGAAATAATGTAACCAGTTTAAGTGAAGCCGGATTGACTCCCGACGATTATTATGCCTCGACTCTGCGGTCTATTGATGTTCAGGTAAAAGGGAATCTGGCATTCCGGCATAAAGTTACAGCTACCCCGGCACCCGATCCACGTTATAATAAAGGCGATATTAGTCTGTTGACGAATGGAGTACAGGGTTCGAATGATTACAGAGTCAACTGGTTGGGTTGGGAAGCGGTCGATTTTGAGTTGGTGCTTGATCTGGATACGCTACGGACACCCAAAGAGATTGCGGTCGGTTCTATTTATGCTCCGAATAGCTGGATATTACATCCCAAGTCTGTGACATGTCAGGTCTCCGAAGATGGTAAAACCTATCGTGAAGTTGGTAAGATAATTGTGGATTCAGATCAAAAAAAGGAAACATTGACACGGCGATTTTTATTCAATGAAAACATAGGAAAATGCCGGTATGTTCGCCTTCTGGTCGAGTCTACCAAACAACTGTTCGAGTGGCATGCGGCCCCGGGAGGTAAATCGTGGGTCTTTTTGGATGAAATCGTAGTTCGGTAAATCGGCAATATCATCCAAAATGTTTCAATAAAATGAGGTAAAAGCGCTTCTTAAACGCTCATCTATCCGAAAGGCCCTATTTTTGTCAGTCTATGCATATTCTAGCCTACTTCTAATATCCGGTAGAAGAAGATTAGCGTCGCTTTAGAATTACATTAGGCTTAGATTAGGCTTACCTATGCTTAATACTGTTGTCGTATCTACGCCGTACCTACGCCGAATCTTTGCCGTATACGTAACGTTATATTCTTACGGCATACGTTCGGCGAAGGCACGACAAATAATTTGATTGCTTTCGGCGCTATGAAGAGACGTATCAGGATCATCCTCTCCTCTTCAACCCTATATTGAGATGGGACGATTTTGTGTTTTATTTAAATGAGAATTCTCTTTCTGGCTAGTGGAATCTAAAGGATTCTGAAAGTTGTTGAAAGAATAAAACTAATACAAAATTACATTTTATGCGACCGGAAATCAATGAATATTGTTGAAAAAATATGTTTCCATTTTCTGTTTGCCAATAAAATGCAATGAAAATTTATCTCATTTTTCAGCACATTATTAACTTTTCCGACAGATCCGTATACATCATTGAGAATGTCTTAATCCTCATTGTTCTATAGTATAGCTGATGATAATGCAACATTCGGTAGAAAGTAGAAAGGCAGATATGTGAAAAGGAATTAACTAATATGAGCTAAACCGGACGAATGTTTTCCGAGATATGAAGTTGGTAAATAAATATGCTATGAATTATCGGAATTTTAAACCGAAAGATGAACCGGGTAATTTTACACTACGAGTGCTTACGTTCCTACCACACGAAGTCCTACTTATTAGCGACTGGCAATTATTGTCTTCAAATAATTTTCAGGAGTCATTATTGCAAGAGAACTATTTTTAAAATCTTTGATGTTCCTCGTAATAATTAAATCAATTTTTCCATTTAATTCTGCCGAATAGTTTTGCAATGCGTCTTCAAAATCCCTGAAATTCGAGTTCAGAGCTTTTAGGATAACATCTTTGTCCGTTGTAAGTACTTCTGTAATCGTTATTAATTGTGTTAGTTTTTCGATAACTTTCTCATGAGTAGAAGTTTGCCTTAATAAATAGTATACATTGTTAATTGTCACTGATGTGATGAAGCCTTTAATCTCTCTCGCTTCGCATAGTGACAAAACTTTTGCTGCATAGTCCGAAAACGGCTCTCTATCAAAAAAAAAGTCTAAAATTACGTCAGTGTCAATAAGAACTCTTTTCATTCGCTAAAGATATTTTTCGTTAAGTCTTTTAGAAAGTTCTTTTTTGTAGTCGATACTTTTGGGAGCCTTAAACGTACCTTTTAATGATTTTACAATCGGGGTCAGGTCGATACTTTCAATATTATCTTCTTTTGTTATCGCTTTTAGGTAATTCTCAACAATGTCGGATAAACTACGACCTTTACCACTGGCATATTTCTTTGCTTTTTCGATAATTGTTTGCTCAATCGTCAATGTCAATTTTGTATTCATGGCAATAGTGTTTTGTTAATTAAATTCATACATGCAAATATACAAATAAAAGTACGATACGTGCGAATATATTTCATATAACACGTGTCGTTTTGCTTGCCGTTAACTTGTACATATAAACAAATACATTTCACTTTCTCTAATCATTATTGCTAATCAGAGTTCTTATTCTACCGACTTAATATCCGAATACCCCACAAACCGATTCAACGAACTTCTTCTTCTGCAAGATAACTCATCCCAACTTTTACAAATTCGTTATGGACGAAAGAAATGCCTGCAAAAGGGCTTACTGGAGTAGATGTTTTTTGTAATTTCATACCGAAAAAGATTGTACCAATATTTGGTTGTGTCGTAACACTAAATTAGGTGATCTTTTCCTGCCGTCAAAGCATTAGGTAAATTATTTACTATTAATGTTTTGACGGCTTCATTTCAATTCTCTTCTGCGGATTTAAGGTAATAGTAATAAACTAATTGCCGGGAAGGATAGGTTGATGGCAACATACACCATAGGACAACCGCTCTTTACCAGATAGAATATGCCATTCCAAATAGAACGTCAATCATATTTTCGTTTTCTTTCTTGAATGGACAACTTTTTCTTTATATATTGCCACTGTGTTTCCTTTAAATCAGTTATATGCATTCTGTTTTAAGTTTGGTGTCTCAAAATAAATGTTTTACAGATTAAAAGAAAACACTTTTATCCTTTTTCTGATTTGATTTTTTAAGCAGGACTAAAATAATTTTAAATAATGACAAAATATTTTATAACAACACTATTATCGCTTACATTAATATGTTGTAATCTTTTAGCTCAGGAACAACTTCCCGTTGGAACTAATCCACAGGCAATTGAATATGAATATTTTCCCAACAATGTTTATGCACTGGTTTGGCGGAACTGGAACTTGGTAGAACCAGAGCGGATTGCAAAGACGATTGGTTGCGGTATTAAAGAGGTTAATGCAATAGCTGAATCAATGGGGCTGCCTCCGGCGGAAAAGATCCCGCCAAGTTACAAAAAAGGAATGTATATTACTATAGTACGGCGGAACTGGCATTTGCTGCCTTATGATCAGCTATTAACACTGTTGGATATGTCGTCTGCGGAACTGGCATTTTCTCTTAGAGAGGATGATTTTCTGTTTGTGAAGTTGGGTAATTTAAAGCCGGGATGCCTACCCCTCAAATATAGTCCGCCGGATAAAAAAACTTTGGCCCGTGCAGGAGAGATCAAACAACTTGTGCAAAAATATTTTAAAAATGCCCTTATCGGGCCGGTGGAACCAAGATTCAGTTTTATAAATAAGCTTAGCTCCATGGATAACTTGCCCAAAAGCATGGTTATACAAAAGCCTGCCGAAAAAGGTTTGCGTTTCATCTATTCCTATTTTGCTGCTTATGGGGATCCTCTTATTGATCCTTCATTTGATCCTTATCCTGATGGGTTACTGGTAAGGCTAGCCGAACAAGGAGTAAATGGTGTTTGGATGCATGTTGTACTGAATCAATTGGCACCTGGAGGAAAAGATTTCCCTGAATTTGGTGCAGGATGTAATGAACGTATTGCCAACTTGCGGCGAATTACAGAACGAGCAAAAAAATACGGTATTCATGTCTATTTATATATAAATGAACCTCGGGCTATGCCAGTATCTTTTTTCAAAAATCGGCAAGATATGGCAGGTGTGCGTGAAGGTGATTTTATTGCCATGTGCACCAGCAATAATAAGGTACGGGGCTGGTTGGGTAACTCGCTGACCTATGTTTTTAAAAATATTCCGGATTTGGGCGGTGTATTCACAATCACAGCATCAGAAAACCTTACCAACTGCGCTTCTCACGGCTATCTTTTAAAAGACTGTCCAATTTGTAGTAAACAAAGTTCTGCCGATATTATCGCTGGAGTCAACAAAGTTATTGAGGAAGGCGTGCATAAGGGAAACCCAAATGCCAAAGTGATTGTGTGGAATTGGGGATGGAATGATGGTGATACGCCGGATATTATTAACAAATTACCGAAATCGGTGTGGCTCATGTCTGTAAGCGAGTGGGCTAAGCCAATTGAACGGGGTGGCATAAAATCAAGTGTTGGTGAGTATTCTATGTCCGTAGTGGGACCCGGTCCACTGGCTCAGCGTAATTGGGCATTGGCGAAAACAGCCGGATTAAAGACGGTTGCTAAAGTTCAGTTAAATAATACATGGGAATTATCTGCGATACCATGGCTTCCTGTGCTTGATCTTGTTGCAGAACATGCAGCAAATCTGGCAAAACAAGATATAGATGGTGTTATGCTTAGTTGGTCGTTGGGAGGATATCCATCTCCGAATCTGGCGATTGCACAAGTATTTGCAGAAAATCCGAATGCTGAACCGAATGCTGTACTTAATGCTTTAGCCATAAAGCGTTATGGTAAGAATGCCGCACCATTTGCAAGAAAAGCTTGGACTATATTCAGTAATGCTTTTCGACAATTTCCATTTAACATCGAGGTGCTTTATAAGGCTCCCCAACAATTTGGACCCGCTAATTTGTTGTTTGCAAAACCAACCGGCTATGCTGCTGCTATGGTAGGTTTTCCATATGATGATCTGAATGGCTGGCGGAGCATCTATCCGGCAGAAGTATTTGCCATACAATTTGAGAAGGTTACTCAAGACTGGAAAAAAGGGCTTGATTTCTTTAACAAAGTTGTTCATTTATCCGATGTGGAAAAGAAAGGTACTGCTCAAGAGGATTGGCGAATTGCTAAAGCTGCATACTTACACTTTGCCTCAGTGACTAACCAGATCCGCTTTGTCATGGATAGAGACAGTTTGCTAAAAAATAATCTGCCGGAAGATGACAAACATGCATTGAAAAAGCAGATCAATGCGATTTTGGATGTTGAAAATACTTTAGCTGTGGAATTGTTTGAAATTACACGGCAGGATTCTCGTATTGGATTTGAGGCTTCGAATCAATATTATTATGTGCCGCAGGATTTGATGGAAAAAGTGATCAATTGTGAATTCGTGCGTGAAAAACTTGATGTTAAAAACGACCAATAAAAAGGAATTTCTACCATCCATTTAGAAAATGGCACATTAAATAAAATTGAAATATAGCCTTCATCCGAAAATATAGGGTGTTCGTCCTAAAAAAAGGAGGGGTTCATACAATAAGTAATTATTTTCTTGACATCAAATAGATATAGATATAATTTTATTGTGAGTTTCTTGACTTGATGCCAAGTATAAAAATATCCGGAGGTAAAGTGATAAGTAACCGGATAAGTCCATTGGGCATCACTGCCGAAGGATAAGGGTAAGCGGAAGAAGTAAAGCCGTAGGGGTACAGTACGACAACTTACAATTATCTATTATAGAATGATATTCAACAAAGATGATTTTAATTTCAGAGTCCTTAAAGAACCGTCAATAAAAATGCAAAAATAAGAAAATCAATAAAATATATAGAAAACTCGCTTTTTTTAAAGCTGCTTGAAAATTAGATAACAAAAGAGATAGGGGTTTGTCTATTTTAAATCGCTTTTCAATATAGAGAGCGAAAGAAGTAATTATAGCTTTCCAGAAAAGTATTTTACGGTTTAACGAACTTGAGTATGAATATTTAACCGAAAGGAAAAAGAAAAACAGGCTTGAATATTTAAAACTAGAACTTAAAGAATATGGATTCAAAATTGAAGTAGCCTAAAGAAAAAACAAAACTCGTTTTTACTTGTGGTTTAACTCCGCTGATGAAACTGAGATCAACAGATAGCATAAACACATGTACTTCGGGTATGCGGATGAAATTTTAACGCCTTATTTGTTTTTTTAACATTGCTTGACTTATAAATTTGATTTTATCATATTATTACTGACTTGTTTGAATGAATTAGGTCTCGCCCAATCTAACGTATGGATAGGTGGCAAATTAAAAGAAGGAACTATTGGGTGGCTTGTTTGATCGTAATTCAATAGGTTGTTTTTTGTGTCGATAACGACATTAATTTATACTCGACTAACTTAAAATTTACTAACATGGCTTTAAGTGACAAAAAAGAGAAACTTGATTATTTATTAAAGTTGATTGAAACTGAAAATGCAGGAACTGCAAAAGAATTGAGTAAAAGAATTTGTGTTTCACCACGAACCGTAGAAAGATTAATTAGTGAACTCCGTAACGAGGGGTATCATATTGATTTTTGTGCCCAACGTGAAAGCTACTATTTAATCGACAATGACGTATTTATTAGTGAAGATAAAATAGTTAAAAAAGAGTAAAAATTATTCGTGATATACTTGATTTTGGCTTACCTGTGGGTTTACCTTCGGTACAACTTAATTACTGTGAAGACCCATTATAGTCTTATTTGAAATAAATTATTGTTTGTATGGCTTTTAAAAAAGGAAACTCATTCATGATTTATCTCTCGGCACAACCGGATTCTTTTTATTTCCTATGGCAACTAAAATTGCAATTATTTGACATTGTTAACTATGGATTGGCTAGTCGGTACAATATTCATGACTCAATATTACAATAAAAGATACTAGTTTGCAAACAAACTGGGGCAAAAAGGTTAGTCCTTATTAGGACTACCATATTTTTCATAAATATTAATGTTAAAAAAAATAAAAATGAAATATAGCCTGCTTTTTATAATGTTGTTTATAATAATGATCCCTCATGTTGCTAATTGCCAACAGCCTAATATAACTATTATATTCAAAGGGGTTCCTGTCGAAAAAAAAGAAGTTATATTATCTGAATATAATCCTTATATTGACTCTTTTAATAGAATACAGTCAGAGGTGATTAATGGAGAATGTAAGTTGACTTTTTATAGACCAACTGAAGGAATAGCATCGTTTTATAATCTGCAATATCTTAATTTATTGTACTTTACCCCTGGTGACTCTATTGAATGCCATTTCAAAAAACAAGGAAGCAAAAATCCAATTCTGTTTTTTTCAGGTAAGAATGCAGCTAATTATAATTTATATAGTTTACTTTATGCTGATACTAGTTTAATCTACCCACGTAGTGACAATAAAAAATATGCAGATTTACAGTTGTTTTTAACTGATTTTGAAAATTGTTATGAAAGGCGAAAAGTATTCATGAGCGATTACTTTAAAGTAAATAACATTTCAGCTTCATGTAAAAATTTTATTCAAGGTGATTTTTATTTTGAATATTTAAGACGACTTCTCTCTGAAAAGAACAGAATCTCATCTACATCAGTATTGCAAAAGCGTATAAAAGAAGTGTCTAATGATTCTATTTTTCAGCGGGATGATTTGATTAAATCACGCGAATATACAATTGTACTCTTAAAAATATACCTTCAAAAATACTTAGAAGGAGGCTTGCCGGCAAATCAAAATATAGTAACTCATTATAAAGAAATCCTTAAATCAAGACTCTCCGGATTGAGTAAGGAGTACTTACTTACTTCATTTATCAAGTACTATACAAAGCGAGGTTACCCTTCTGATTATTCTGCAATTGATTCGATTGTGAATGTTCTAAATAAAGAGTTTAAAAGTAAGGAGTTCCTTCATGAAATAAATAATGCTTTTATAAATTACAAAAAAGCGTTCATTCCTTTGGCCGATTCTGTTCTTAATGAAGAACTGGAAAGCTTAAATGGAGCTAAATTAAAGTTTAAAGATATTATAAATCGATATAAAGGAAAACCCATTTATTTGGATTTCTGGGCAAGCTGGTGCAACCCTTGTAAAATGGATATTACGAGTAATGAAGCTATCGAAATGGAAAAATTGGGTAAAAGTAAGGATGTCGTTTTTATCAATATCTCATTAGACAAGACGAAGAACCAGAGTAAGTGGCTCAATGTAGTTAAGACATTACCCCTAGACCCAGATTATCAATACCGACTTATTAATAGTTTCGAGTCTCCTTTGGTGAAATATTTTAATATACCGGAAATACCTCATTATGTTTTTTTATTTAAAGATGGAAAAACGAGGATTGAAGATGCTCCACGAATTACTGAAACAAAGAAACTAAAGATCCTTTTCGATAAATAACATAAGCAATAAGAAGTCTTTAAAGATATGGCTTGCAAACAAACTGGGGCAAAAAGGTTATTACTTCAGTATAAGCGGGCAGCTACCGTTTAAGTATAAATTAGTCTGTATTTATTAACTTAAAAATTCAAAAGTAATGAAAAAGTTAAAATTGAAATAGCAGGAATTAACGAATCCAGCTATTTTGACCCGTCAACAATTAAAAAATGTGATGGGGGAGATACGATTTTATCTGGCGGTAGTGGTACTTATACTTGTACATACTATCATGTAACTGGGGGAGCAGTTCAATGGATATGCCCTAGTTCATTAGACGATTGCCAATGGGCAGCTGATTTAAAGTGTGATCCAGACGATAACTGTATTACTGTAGCCTGTCGATAATCTTATTTAAATTATAATTATAAGGAGGCAAAATACAGCCTCCTTTTATAAAAATTAATACTTTTCATCATGATAAAACAAAAACTTGCAACATTTTTATTGATCAGCCTATTGTTTTTTGGAACCAATGCTTTTGCACAAAAACATACAATTATTATTTATAGGTATAATCAGGATTCAATAAAAAAAGACTCGTTTAATTTTCCATTATGGAAAATATTGGGAACTCACTCTTTTGGGGAGAGTCTTTCTTATCCGGGTAAATTGATTTCATTTAATCGTAAAAAGACCTTTTCTGAAACCATTTATGATTATACGATTAAAGATACATCATGTGTATTTATCGCAGAGGGATTTGGACATGAAACCTTTGCTATCCCTGGGGATACTATGATTATGAATATAAAAGAGAAAGAACGTAAGCTGGTTGATAATAAATACCCAGTTCCATGGTTTCGTAATTTAACCTATGAAGGCAAAAATAAATTTGTTTATTCTCTTTTTGATTCGTTAACATTTGTAGCCGGTGAGTTTAGATTCAGTGGTATACACTATAATAAAAAAGATAATTTAGATGTATTCTGTGAAGAGGTTAATGGTGAGTATAAAAAACGGATTTTGTTTTTAGAACAATATTGTAACCGCCACAATGTTGGAAACCCGTATAAAGAACTTGCTAAAAATGAAATATACGGGGCTTACATTGCTAATCTTCTTCAACCACTCGAAAGAAATGATAGTCTCACAACTAATGATTATTCAAAACCTTATCGTGAAATCATACTCAAAAGTAGATTTAATGATCCATCGATTTACTTTAAAACAGCAATGTATAGCAGTGCAGCCTATACTTATGCAGCGTTAGTCTTGCCAACTACAAGGGCAAGTATGGTGACAAAAGATAGGAATTTAAAATTAATATACGAAACCATAAAACTCAACTATCCTGATTCAATCAGAAATCATTTGCTGACTTCTCATTTATGGAGTTATTTGTTGGATCCAAATTTATTATTCCCATCCTATGACTCACTTATAACAGATTTCAAATTTATTTGTAAGAACCAATCATATACTCATTTAGTAGATTCACTATTTGCTGTAAGAAAAGCAGCAGGTGTCAAAAAATATAGTTTTGAAGAAGCAATGTCGTCTCAAATCGTTAATACAAAAGATCAGTTATCGGATGTGAAGCATTTATTCAAATCAAAACCATTGCTGATAATTTGCTGGGCGAGTTGGTGTGGCCCTTGTATAAGAGAAATTCCATCTGAGCAGAAATTGCAGCGTATATATGGAGACAAGGTCGACTTTGTTTATTTGTCGTTCGATAAGAATAAAAAGTTATGGAAGGATAAACTTCAGGCACTAAGTATAAATGATGGCAACAATTATTTGCTGACGGATTATTTTAATTCAGATTTTGCCGGATTTTATGATATACGTTCAATCCCATATTATTTATTGTATGATAAAAATGGAAATAAAGTAGAAATTAAAGATTTACGACCTTCAAACGATGGATTTACGAATATACTTGATAAGTTAATTCGTTGATTCTAATGTGATATGCAATTATCTGCTGCAATTTTGGAATTACTCATAAAGCGTATTACAGAGGACCGAGATGTCTGTTATTAAGTGGTACCGATTAATGTCTTGGGTGGTTTGTTTGATCGTAATTCAATAGGTTATTTTTTGTGTCGATAGCGACATTAATTCATACTCGACGAACTTTAAATTTACCAACATGGCTTTAAGTGACAAAAAAGAGAAACTTGATTATTTATTAAAGTTGATTGAAACTGAAAATGCAGGAACTGCAAAAGAATTGAGTAAAAGAATTTGTGTTTCACCACGAACTGTAGAAAGATTAATTAGTGAACTCCGTAACGAGGGGTATCATATTGGTTTTTGTGCCCAACATGAAAGCTACTATTTAATTGACAATGATGTATTTATTAGTGAAGATAAAACAGTTAAAAAAGAGTAAAAATTATTCGTGATATACTTGATTTTGGCTTACCTGTGGGTTTACCTTCGGTACAACTTAATTATTGTGAAGACCCATTATCGTCTTATTTGAAATAAATTATTGTTTGTATGACTTTTAAAAAAGGAAACTCATTCATGATTTATCTCTCGGCACAACCGGATTCTTTTTATTTCCTATGGCAACTAAAATTGCAATTATTTAATTTTAGTCAGCTAGGGATTGGGCAGGAGAATATTCATGTGTTGATTGCTTATGATCCGAAGCGTGGGTTAAATCTTGAGTTTTCCGATTTTATTAGTGAAAACAAACAAGCTACATTTTTTATTTATCCCGATTTAAGAAAAAGTAAGACATATCTCTCGTCTATCCGTCCATATCTTATATGTCGGCATTTTTTAACTTATCAGAATTTAGAGAATGAAATTATTTTCTACCACGACGCTGATATCCTGTTTCGTGTACTTCCTGATTTTGATAAACTAAGCCGGGATAAAGTTTGGTATGCTTCCAATACAAGCTGGTATCTAAACAAACAATATATAGTTGGAACAGCCGGTGAAAGAACTTTCAATCAAATGTGCAAAATTGTCGGCATAGATCCCTCTGTGGTAGAAGCAAATAATGGAAACGCCGGTGGAGCTCAATATCTCATAAAATATTGTAAGACCGATTTCTGGAAAAAAATCGAGAGGGATTGTGAAAAGCTATATCAATTACTTGAAAAGCATAATGCTAAACAGGACTTCTGTGAAAGGCAAAGAAAAGTACAAATCCAGTCTTGGTATGCTGATATGTGGGTATTATGGTGGAATGCTATTCTAAGCGGTTATTTGTTTAAGGTTCATTCCGAATTGGATTTTTGTTGGGCAGAAAATCCTATTGAAAGATGGAATGCTACAAAAATTTTACACTATACCGGTAATATATCAAAAGATAATCCTACCCTATTTAGAAAATCTAATTATGTACAGTACCCGCCTTTTTATGATAACCTAAATGAAATTAATAAAAAAACATGTAGCTATCCGTTAAAGAAGATGATCCGTTCTTATAATGCCCATCAGTTGAAAGATCGTATTTATCTTGGTGATGCGTCTTTTTTAATTCTTGCAAGAATAGATTCTACAGACAGATTGGACAATATTAAAACCATTATACAATATCTATGTAGTTGGTTTAAAACAAATATCCTGATATTAGAAGCGGCAGAAACGAGTCAGCTTGAGCAGTGTTTATTTCCTCCCGAGGTGCAATACTCCTTTATTAAAGACGACAATTCTCAATTAAATCGTGCTAAATATAACAATCAGTTAATAAACATGGCAAAGACGCCATATATCGCCATTTACGATACTGATGTCGTTTTTCCGCTACAGCAATTATTGCAAGCAGTCGAAGCACTGAGGCAAGGTTCGCATGCAATTGTATCACCCTATGACGGAAGTTTTGCGAATGTTGATCCTTTGCTAAAAGCGATATTTATGAAATCACCTGATCCCGAATTATTTGAAACTAATGTAAATAAAGTTAATGTAGGTATGAAACGTTCTTATGGTGGAGCGATTTTACTTAACCGTGAAATATACGTTCATGCAGGCATGGAGAACGAAAATATTTTCGCCTGGGGTCCAGACGATGTTGAACGCGTAAAACGTATGGAGATTTTAGGATACCCAACAAAGCGAATTCCCGGAAATCTCTATCATTTAACACATGAAAGAGGAATAAATAGTGGCTATTGTTCTATTGAAGAACGCTGTACTATGATGGAAGAATATCTAAAAATCAGTTCAATGAGAAAAACTGAAATGAGGACATATATTAAAACCTGGAAAACGTATGCATAATGAATGCTTTTCAACGGAAGTAGTAACACCTGATTTTATTATGAAAGAACTTGAAAAGTCAGCGATGTTGAATAGTAATAATTGGGGGCTGTTAAATGGGCAAACCGGACTTTGCATTACTTATTTTTTATTGTCTGATTTATTCTCTGATACTGATTTTGGAGAACGTGCGAATCAACTGCTTGCCAACATAAGCGATAATATTTGTAATGTTGAAGAATTTGATTTTGAAAATGGGTTAGCAGGTATTGGCTGGGGGATCGAATGGATGGTACAAAACGGTTATATACAAGCAGACACCAATGAGGTATTGGAAGACTTAGACGATGAGTTGTACAAAGCAGTTGTATATGCAAAGTCGCCGAATATTTCATTGGAAAACGGAGCTGTTGGCAAGGCAATGTATTTCTACAAAAGACTAAATGCACAAAATAAGCTAACTATACGTAATCGTTATCGTAACATTTGTAATCAGGAATGTCTGGTGTTGCTAATTGATGAAATGAATGAAAATTTAATGGAAGAAAAAAATGGATTATTATCGGCTGGCTTTAATCAAGTGAAAAATATTTCCTCTGATAGATTGATTGAAGTTGCCCGTACTTTGATTTTCCTGACTAAAGTTTTTCCGAAAAAAATAAATCTGGAAATCTCCGAAAAGTTAATTTGCACTATAATCACGTTTATTCGGCAGAATGAAAAAATATTTCTGGATGTGTCTTTAAGGGAGGGGGCTTTATACTTGTTATACGCTTACTCTTTTGCCGGTGAGATGTTGCATGATATTAACAGCGTAAAATATGCACAGCTATTATATGAAGTATCAAAACAATCATTTGTTTCCGGTATTGGTGAAAACTTTTTTTACAAATACCTGAATAATAGGTTCAATTCTCATATAGATTTTTCTCTAAATGAGATACCTGTTGTTCGAAACGGGTATGATGCTCTTTTTAATTTATTATTCTTATGCGATCAACATTATAAAAAACTTAAAAACACCTGGAACGAGGCTTGGTTATTATCATAAATACAATAAAAAATGTCTAATATTTTGCATCTAAAGAAGAGACAATCCATTTTACATTCGTTATTGTCTCAGTTAAAAGTTCCATTTACCGATGTGTATTTGAATGAACTGATTAAAAATCATCCTAATTCGGGCAATATGTTAGGGGTGAGTGACATATTATATCAATATAATGTTGCGAACATCAGTGTTAAAATAGATAACAGCGATTTTCAAAAACTTGATCCTCCGTTTCTTGCTCAGATAAATTTAACAACGCATGCGGAGTTTGCAGTAGTTACGGATATTGATAATACCGTTGTTAAGTATCTTTCCGAGAAAGGTTCCGAGATAAAACTGCTGATTACTGATTTCTTGAAGCAATGGACCGGCATTGTGCTTCTGCCTGAGACCTCAGAAAAGAGTTACGAAAAGGACTTAATAATAAATCGGCGTAAGCAATTTTTTGCACGCCTGCGGCTTCCCTTTATAATCACATTTTTGTTGGTGCTTATTTTCTGGTTAGCGTATAGAAATTTTGCGATTGTATCTATTCCATCCATCAGTTATAGCATACTGACCCTGCTTTACATTACAGGATGCACTGTCAGTATTTTATTACTGATACAAACAATAGATAAGGATAATCCTCTGGTAAACAAAATTTGTGCTTTGGCGAACACAAACAGTCACTGCAATGATGTGTTGGAAAGTCCGGCTGCCAAATTATTTGGTATCATTAGCTGGAGCGAAGTTGGATTTGTGTTTTTTGTCGGGAATTTACTGTGTCTCCTTTTTGTTCCCCAAGTAAAAGATCTAATGTTCTGGTTCAATGTTGCAGCATTGCCTTATACTGTTTGGAGTGTTTATTATCAGGGGAAGGTCGCAAAACAGTGGTGTGTATTCTGCCTTAGTATTCAAGCCTTACTCTGGTTATGCTTTATTGTGCTTTTGACGACCGGAATTTCTTTCGACTTGTTGAATTTGATGAACATATCGTCTGATTATCTTTTACGGTCGATACTATGTTTTAGTTTGCCTGTTATAGTGCTATGGTTTACGGTTCCGTTTATTAAAAAAGCTCATTTATTATCGCCTGTAATGCGTGAACTTAATAAGATAAAAGCAAACGAAAATATTTTTGAAGCCGTATTGAAAACACAGAAAAAAGTTGAAATCAATGAGAATGTTAAACGTATTGTTTTCGGAAATCCGGATGCTGCTTTTGAAATAACAATGGTTACAAATCCCTATTGCGGTCCATGTGCCCGAATGCATCAAAAACTAGAGGCTTTGTTAATGCAATATAATGATTTTCTGCGATTAAATATTATTTATGCTGTTGGTAATTATGATGCAGATGATGACAAAAGATTTAAATCATTTGTAGAAAGAAAGAATCAAGCTATAAAGGTATTGACAGGTATTTATCTTAAATATGGACCGGAACAATCATTACGGATATATAAAGAATGGTATGCCGACGCACAAAAGGATATAGAAAGTTTTATAAAGACATATCCTGTGGATATTAAAAATGCAAAGGTTGAGAAAATTATATCTGTTCATAATCAATGGTGCCAGATGGTCAACATTGAGGCCACTCCCACTTTGTATATCAATGGATCTGAGCTTCCTGATTGGTACAATGTTGAAGATTTAAAATATTTTATACGTCAATAAAAGATACTTATTTGCAAATAAACTGAAGCAAAAAGGTTATTGCTTCAGTATAAGCGGGCAGCTACCGTTTAAATGTAAATTAACCTGTATTTATTAACCTAAAAATTCAAAAAATAGTGAAAAAGTTAAAATTGAAATTGCAGGAATTAACGAATCCTGCTATTTTGACCCGTCAACAATTAAAAAATGTGATGGGAGGAGATATGAATGGTTCTGGAAGTGGAACTGGTAAATGTGCTGTTAATTGTCCAATGCCTGATGGTGGAGTTTCTTATAATCTTTCATATGCTGACGCAATAGACCTATATAATCAATGCGTTAGCCTTGGTGTATCGGACGCTCATTGGTGTTGTGATAGTTGTTCAACAGCTTCTTGGTATCACCCAAATAATTGATAATAAGCAATATGTAAATAAGCTGAAAATTATTTCAGGATATGAAGAGCGAAAATTCACTGACTGAATAGTTTTCAGCTACTATAGGACCTTCGAAAAATGATAAAATGGCATTTCATATTGCATAGCTAAATTCATTTTATGACAAAGCTAAATCATTACTGTTATTGCTTAATATGTCAATAATCCGTCACTACAATATCTTTTTTATTAAAATCTGAAAGAATAATGAAAAAAGCTTTTAATCTCAAGATTCTTTTTGCTGTTATGGCAATTACAATATCTTGCCAAGGTAATACAATCTTAAATAAAAAAAGCGAACGAATAGTCGTTATTTTCAGCGCCGTTGATCATTATGACAGTTTAAAAGTATCAGTTGGTAAGTTTCTGGTAAATCATGCCTGTATAAATTATATCTCTAGATTTTTTCAGGAAAATCAGGTAAGTTCTAACTATAAAGGCAAAAATGATACTTTAAATATTGATTGCAATACTGGTAAGTTGATTCTTGGAATCAAGTACTTTGATTCCGAGTGGATTTATTATTTACTATACAAAGGCGATACGGCAAAAATCTCCTATAAGAATAGTTTCCCTTATTGCAGGGTTTTAAATCGGCAATGCCGTGATTACGATCTGAATTTTCAAGTTTTTAAACGTCAACGATTTAATCAAAATGAACCTCAGAGTGTATATTTTTATTTATTGAAGAACTTAAAAATAAGTATTGACCGAGATAAATATTATCGGCAAAAGTGGAATGAACTTCTACTTGAAATGAAGTATATTGATTCATTAAAATCAGTCAATCTTTTATCAGATGAGTATGTACAATTTCACAAAGATAACTTGCGTTTCTCGTTTTTATCGCTGTCTAAGTCTACCAATACTAATGCTGGTATTGTTCCCTTGACTAAATTTGAATCAATGGATCTTAAGTATGATAACCTTTTGAATAACAGAAATTATCTTTGGTTTCTGAAGTTTTATGTAAATAATAGTTTACAGTTTACAAAACCAAAAGTGATTCAAGGCAGTTCTGTCCTTGATAGTCGGATAATTTATGATTCTGTGAAAATGAGTACAATGTTTTCTCCGAAGGTTAAAGAGTTTCTTCTTGTAAATTATTTTCAGGATATTTGTGAAAAAGGAAGCACTGATGATGTTAAAACCTATTTCAAAAAGCTTGAACGTGATGTTTCAGATACTGCTATTGTTGCATATATTGCTAAAAAGTATATGATTAATGATAAAAATTCAAAAGTTGAAACAGATGATTTATTATTGATTACAGGAATAGGTGAAAACAATACGCTCAAAAATGTTCTTGCAAAACAAAAGGGAAAGGTAGTCGTAATAGATTTTTGGGCAAGTTGGTGTGCTCCATGTCGGCAATTAATTCCTCAAACAAAAAGACTTATAGAGGAATATAAAGGAAAAGATATTGTGTTTGTCTATCTTTCAATTGATAAAATGAGAGATAATTGGCTTAAGGCATGTTCTGAAGAAAAGATTAATAAGTACCAGTTTAATTACTATACCATACCATCAGAAAGTAGCTTTTGGAAAATGATTCAATTACGTACAATTCCACGGAGCATTATATTCGATAAACAAGGCAATATGGTATGTAAAGATGCTCCACCGGCCGGGAACTATTCAATTTAAAAATATGATTAATAGTTATATTTATAAATAGAAAACTCTCGTAATAACTGATCTGCCCTGATGTGTAAACATTAATCAGTAGAGCATGAAATGCTGTAAACCAGTCTTTATTTTTTCTGGAAATGTAATTTAATTACATTACGGATTTTGGATGACTTAAATTAAGAATAACCGATAACAGAAAACTCTTTAGGTTATGATCAATCATAGTTGTTCCTATTTCAAATTAATTGACAATGATGTATTTATTAAAAAAATGAAATAATTTGAAAAAGAAATAAAAAATGTTCGGTTATACTTGATTTTGGCTTACCTGTGGGTTTACCTTCGGTACAACTTAATTATTGTGAAGACCCATTATAGTCTTATTTGAAGTAAATTATTGCTTGCATGACTTTTAAAAAAGGAAACTCATTCATGATTTATCTCTCGGCACAACCGGATTCTTTTATTTCCTATGTCAACTAAAATTGCAATTATTTGACTTTGTTAACTATGGATTGGCTAGTCGGTACAATATTCATGACTCAATATTACAATAAAAGATACTTATTTACAAATAAACTGAAGTAAAAAGGTTATTACTTTAATATTGTAAGCGGACAGCTACTGTTTAAGTATAAATTAACCTGTTATTTATTAATTTAAATTTTAAAAAAATGAAAAAGTTAAAATTGAAATTGCAGGAATTAACGAATCCTGCTATTCTGACCCGTCAACAATTAAGAAATGTGATGGGAGGAGATACGGGAACTACTGGTGGTATTGGTGACTATAGATGCTATGCTTATGTATGGCGTAATGGCGTTTCAGAACCACATGAGATAGTCTCAGCTCCTCAAAGCTGTTCAAGTATGCAAACATTAGCAAACAATGTATGCGTTGCTTTTATGTCACAAACAAATCCACCTGATAGATGCACATATGATTGTGGATGTGATGGCTGGGGCTCTTAACATAATTAGAGGTGTTGCATTTTACAATACCCCTAATTGTTAACAATATTAGTAACATTGTTGTCCGGTAAAAGAATAAAATGAAGGGTGACCCATTATTGGACCAATCCTAAATGGTTACTTTTGTAGTTATCAAACAACAAAAGAACCTACATAAACAAAAATACAAATTTTATCAGACAGCCATACTCAACCAGTTAATAATGTTTTTTATAAAGGCAAAACAAGAAGAATGTCAAAGCAATACGATAGCGAGAGGTTAGTCAAGATATTCACACCCTATAATCATGTTGTTGTGATGCTTCTTGTAGTGCTAAGGGTTCATCCTATCAGGAAATAGTTCTGAGTATATTCGCCAATTCGAATAAACTATCCCATATTGGAATATCTTATTTCCTACGTCATCAAACGTTTTCATAAATCAATCAAAGGCATAGTAGAAAGTCTTTTAAGTGATCTACAAAGACGTTTACTCTTGAAACACAAAACATTTAGCGGATAGCAGAACGAGCGATTATTTGAATTCATTGCCAATAAATTTGAGTTATAGATGACAAAATTGCACTTATTCATAAGCGAAGATGACAGATCAAAATGTTTTTTAACAACTCAAGTAGAACTTTTTGCTAAAATATTTTTTAGGCGACAATGAAAATACTATTAAGATCCCAATATGGGTAGCAATGCTTGCAAATCTGTTATTAGGTAAGGATAAAGTGAACTGTAAATGGGCTTATTCCAACATGGTATCCATTATTCGGCAGCAACTTAGGAGCTATATCAACATATAAGTTTCCTAGAGCCTCTGAAAGAAGTTGGAAAGAGATAAAGGGAAACAATAAACTACCCCAATTCACTCTCCCCTCAAATAGAGGGCCTACTAAAAAAACAAACATGCCAGATTGATAATGTAAGAGTTTTAGCTAGGAATTATTAAATTTTCATTTTTTATAAATCTTAATTATTATGAATTATATCACTTTAATGCTATTATTTATCACAGGTTCTTTTATGCCGGATAACTCAAGAAAGATATCTGTTCAAAAAGAATTTGACATCTACATTCAAGTTAATTTTAAGAATAGAAACGCAGTTATTTTTTCCTATCTTGATAATAATTATCGTAACGCTACTGTTAAGTTTGTGAACAACAAACAAGGGGATACAATTCTCATAAAGAAAATAACTGCTGATAAACCAACTGTTTTTACTCGATCTGAATTTATAAATACTCGTTCTATCAGTCAACAATTTATCGGATTTAATAATGGTGATACTATTATGTTTGAATCAAATAACAGTGGACTAAGTTATATCGGTAAAGACAAAAGGAACTATATTGTTAATCAAATATTCGGAAAAATAGATATTGGCTTAATGGATAGGAAGATTTCTATTCATGAATTTGCAGATCAACAAACAGCCATTGAAAATGAACGATCAAAACAGGTTAAAGCTTTGACAAATCTCATATCTATTTATCCCATTGATACTTGTTCCATCAAAACTATTACTACACTCATTGATCTCTACTATTACGATAAACTATTTAATATAAATTTTTCAGGTGAAAAGACTAAAAATTGGAAGAATCCATATTTTAATAAATTTGATAGATTAGACAAAAAAACAAAAATATTAAGTTCTATTTCTTCACGTCACACTATTTCTATTCTATATGAACTAATCAATTATGGTGCATATTTGAATAAAAGTAAAAAGACTGATATACTTGAAAATGTAAAATATTTAAACCCCAGGTTCCACAAGACCAGATATCTGGATGGATTAATATTAAACGTAATGGATTATCAAATCAAAACGAATGATGAGAGAAAGAGAGTATTAGCTAAGCTTAAAGACTATATGATTAATGACTTTGATCCCATAAATTATTCTAAAAAGTTAATTGGCAACGAAGTATATAATTCATCTTTCATTAGTTTTAATAAAAAACAAGTTAGCTTCAAAGATCTTTTAAAAGGAGAGAGAAAAATCATTGTAATTGACTTCTGGGCAAGTTGGTGTGTTCCCTGTGTTGCAGAAATACCAAAGCTGAAATCACTTACTAAAAAATTTAATAATATTAAATTTATCTCGATAAGTTTAGACAAAGACTCTTCAAAATGGGTTGAAGCATGTGATAAATATAATATGAGATTTGACTCATATCGAATATCAAATGTTTCAAACAATGAATTAATCAAATACTTTGGCATAAGATCTATTCCCCGATTCATTTTAATAACCAACAAGGGAGAGATTCTTTCTGATGATTTCTTTAAGCCATCTCAACCAAAATTCGAAATAGATTTAGAAAGGATTATGGATACTTATCGATGATAATATCCTGTGAATAAAATGTTAAAAAACGTACCTGATGCATTAACATGGTTCTGTTCCACCTACTTGAAGGGTGCAAAATATTAGGATAAAGACTGTTGTAACTATGCAGTAGCGACACTGAATAATTACAAAAAAGCAACTTGAATGATTCATGAAAAATGAATTCACTTTAAAAATGATAAATAAGGTAAAAGTTAAAATTGAAAATTTGGGAGTTAATGAATCCTGCTATTCCTGTCGGCAACTAAAAAATGTAATGGGAGGAGATACGTATGAATCTGGTGGTGGTCAATATTGCTTAAGTGGAAATTACGCTTGCAAAAAATGGAATGCTGTAACCTTGCAATTTGATTATGGTGCATGTCGTGGAACGGGTACTGATGCTGATCCTTGTAAATGTTCTTTAGGTGCCGGGGCAATCACATGCGTTAAACCAATTATGAGATAATTCATTTTTTACAGAAACTGCTAATCTTTAGCAGCTCCTTCTAATTTCCTTAATCTCATTTGTAAATTCAAATCAAAACATAAAATTATGTCCAGTCAAATTAAAAAGTATTGTTGCTTATTAAGCATCCTTTTTATTTCAAATTTAAGTTACAGTCAAAAGCAGTTTCATATTCTTATTCAGTTTGTGCCTAAGTTAGATTCAAGTAATATAGTGGCATCAATTGATGACGGAAAAGGGCTGGGAGATTTCCCTGTTAAAATTAAAGATGGAAATATTGAAATTAACTGTAAAGTATATTCAAAATGGGCTACATTAAATCTTGTTTCCCCCGTTACCTCTAATCAAAAAACATATTTCATAACAAATGAGGTATCCAAGATTATTTATTCCATTGACAATAAGACAGCCAAGGATTATCCTTTTGTAAATGGCAAATTAACAAATGCTATTGAATTAACTAATTGTCCAGAGATAAAAAGACTAATGGATTACACACTAAAAGAAAGAAAGGATCTACATGATTTTCAAGAAAAACATAAAGCTGAATTAAAGACAAATGACTCACTGATGTCAATATACAAGCAGAAAGATAAAATCTTTGAAAAGAAAAGTTTGGAATTTATTAAATTAAACAATAACCAATATTTCTACCTCTGGTATTTTAATTTGGCCTATAAAAATTCAGAATATATTAAAGCTGACAGCTTGCTACAATATTTCAAAGAAGCTTTTTACCCAAAATATAAAGATCTTTTTGAAGCGAAGCTTATTGTAGACTATATAATGACACCTCCATCAAAACGATATAATACTTCAACTGATTTCTATGCATTGGCTCAATTATTAAAACTAAATCAGATTGCACCCGATTTTACTACCACGGATATATCTGGGAGAAAGTTCAGCTTAAGTCAATTAAAAGGGAAATATGTATTATTAAACTTTTGGGCTACATGGTGTGGCCCTTGTGTAAAAGAACTTCCACTATTCAAAAAGTTACGAGACGACTTTTCTGAGAGTCAATTGGAAATAATATCCATTTCGGAAGATAATACAAAAGAAGCCTTGGAGAAAGGAATCAAGAAATACAGTTTAAATTGGACCCACGTTTATAGAGATATGGGGCTGATAAATAAATATCAGATCTCCAGTGCAATTCCTTTGACTTTCTTAATTGATAAAGAGGGTAAATTAGTATTCATGCAAGTAGGATCGTTAAGTAACACGGATGAACTCAGAAAATTATTGATAAGTAAATAAAAAACTGAAAATCATTTTAAATGATACTCCGTAATATCTTTCTAGTCTCTTTGGTATAAAAATAATAGATGAAAAGCTGGGCTTATTTTCATCACACAAAGTAATAGCGGAAGAATTAAATAATAAAAAAAGTAAATAGTTGCAAATGTTTCAGTTATATAACCAATTAGACTTCCGTGACTGCGGCCCCACCTGCCTGCGTATGGTAGCGAAGCATTACGGGAAAAGCTACTCACTGCAAGGACTACGGGAGAGAAGTTATATAACCCGGGGCGGAGTATCATTATTGGGCATCAGCGAAGCAGCAGAGAGCATAGGATTTCGCACCACCGGAGTACGGCTAAGCTGGGAACAGCTGGTAAAAGAAGCCCCACTGCCCTGTATCGTCCATTGGAGGCAGAACCATTTCGTGGTGGTCTATTCCATAAAAGAAAACCGTTCACCCTTCTCCAATAAAAGAAAGAGTGGCAGTGAGACCGTGATGGTAGCCGATCCCGCCCGTGCAATCATAAAATATACCAAAGAAGAATTCCTTGCAGGTTGGTTAAGCGACAAAAAGAATGGAGAAGATACAGGCATCGCCCTGTTACTGGAACCCGGTCCCGATTTTTATAACATAGACGAGGAAAAGCCCGATAAAACAAAATTCAAATTTCTATTACAATACCTGCGCCCGCATAAAAGTTTCTTCCTGCAAGTTATACTAGCCATGTTGCTGGGCAGCATGTTACAACTCATCGCCCCGTTTCTAACCCAGGCGGTAGTCGATAAAGGAATCGGCAACCAGAACATCGGTTTCGTGCTACTGGTTCTCATCGCCCAAATGGTACTGATGCTAAGCCAGACCTCCGTAGATTTTATCCGTAACTGGCTATTGTTACATATCAGCACCCGCATCAACATCTCGCTTATCTCCGACTTCCTGATCAAGCTCATGAAACTGCCTCTGGGCTTTTTCGATACCAAGATGATCGGCGACATCATGCAACGCATCGGTGACCACTCACGTATACAAAGCTTCCTGACCGGCTCCTCGCTCAGCATCCTCTTCTCAATGGTCAACCTGATCATCTTTAGCATAGTGATGGCCTTATACAACATAGAGATACTCATCGTCTTCTTTATCGGCAGTACCATTTATTTTTTCTGGGTATGGCTGTTCATGAAAAAAAGAAGAGAACTGGACTTCAAACGCTTTGCCCAGATGGCCGATAACCAGAGCAACCTGTATCAGATCATTACCGGGATGCAGGAGATCAAGCTCAACAACTGTGAAAGGCAGAAACGCTGGAAATGGGAACGGATACAAGCACGTCTGTTTCATGTAAGCGTTCAGGGACTCGCACTGAGCCAGTGGCAGCAAGCCGGCGCCTTAGTCATTAACCAATCCAAGAATATTTTCATCACATTTCTGTCGGCAACGGCAGTCATAAAAGGCGATATGACACTCGGAATGATGATGAGCGTGCAATATATCATCGGCCAGTTAAATGCCCCCGTAGAGCAGATGATCAGCTTTATGCAGGCCGCCCAGGATGCCAAGATCAGTATGGAAAGACTGGGTGAGATACACAACAAAAAAGACGAAGATCCACAGGGTGTGAGCCGGATCGATATACTTCCCGAACAAAAAGACATACATATTGATCATATTTCGTTTCAATATGAAGGCCCAAATAGCGAAATGGTACTCAAAGACGTTAGCTTAACCATCCCGGAAGGGAAAACCACCGCCATTGTAGGAACCAGCGGAAGCGGAAAGACCACCCTGATAAAACTACTGCTGGGCTTCTATGAACCCGTAAAAGGAGAGATCAGCGTAGGTGATACATTGTTGAAGAACTTTAGCAGCAGCTTTTGGCGCAGCCAGTGCGGAGCCGTATTACAGGACGGCTTCATCTTCTCGGATACCATTGCAGAAAATATTGCTCCCGGCGATGAGAATATAGATCCGGCAAGACTAAGAAAAGCAGTGAAGACCGCCAACATCGCCGAATTCATTGAAGGATTACCATTGGGATACAACACCAAAATCGGACAGGAGGGAAGTGGTATCAGCCAGGGACAGAAACAACGGATGCTGATAGCCCGTGCAGTTTATAAGAATCCGGAGTTTATCTTCTTTGATGAAGCCACCAACTCACTGGATGCCAATAATGAGACCGTCATCATGAAGAACCTGGAAGCATTCTTCAAAGGAAACCCACCGATTCAACAGACAACCCAACATAACATCCCGGATACAAAAACCGTCGTAGTTGTTGCCCACCGCTTAAGCACCGTCAGAAACGCCGATCAGATCGTCGTCCTTGAACAAGGAGAAATAGTGGAACAAGGCACCCACGAAGAGCTGACAAACCTGAGAGGCGCATATTACAAGCTAGTAAAGAATCAACTGGAACTGGGTAATTAATGAACCTAATCCTTAGTGAAAATGAGGGACAACTTAATACACAACACCGACATAAGATTCGCCCGCGTTTAAAAAGAGAAGATAATGGCAGAAGAACTAAAAGATAAAGCAATAGAAATCCGAAGCGAAGAAGTCAATGATATACTGGGCAGAACACCTGCATGGATATTACGAAGAGGAGTTGTTTTACTTTCAGTAATACTTGTAGTACTTTTGGCCGGAAGCTGGTTCTTTAAATATCCGGATATCATTTCGGCGCCCGTTGTCATCACCTCCCAAAACCCGCCCTCCCCCTTAATAGCCCATACCACCGGCAAGATCATGGCCATTTATGTAAAAGACCGGCAATCGGTTAGGGCAGGACAATACCTTGCCGTGCTTGAAAATGCAGCCGATCTGCAAAGCATACTTCAGCTTAAAGCACAACTATTGAAAGGAGATATCCCCCCAAGCGATAACCTGATTACCACTACATCCACTACTTCACATCAGATTAACAATCTTGGCGATCTCCAGCAGCTATATATAGCCTGGTGTACCTCCATCAGTGATTATAAAAGGTTCATTCAACTTGATTATGCCGGTAAGCAGGTAAAATCAATCAAAGAACAAATCGGACTGACCCATAAATATATTGAAAAACTGGCAAGTCAGAATGCCTTGCAAGCCCATAATTTGAAAATATCCAATAAACAGTACCATCGTGATTCACTGTTGTTCCAACAGAAAGTCACCTCCCCTTCAGAGTTTGATGAGGCAGAGGTTAAACTGCTGAACGGAAAATCAGCATATAAGAATTCAGAAATCACGTTATCCAATACCCAGATACAGCTTACACAATTGGAACAACAGATGCTTGAAATCCAGCTGAAAGAAGAAGAGGATAGAAAACGAATGCTGGCATTAATCAGTTCTAATGCCCAAGCACTACGCAACCAGTTACAAACCTGGGAGCTGGCATATACCCTGAAAAGTCCGGTGGCAGGGAAAGTGGTACTGGCTAATTTCTGGAGTACCAATCAGCAGGTTAAAGCAGGCGATCAGGTCATGACGATTATACCCGATGAAGCATCGGTACCCGTGGGAAAGATCACCTTACCCATGCAGGGAGCAGGAAAAGTAAAGCCGGGACAGAAAGTAAACATCAAGCTGACGAATTATCCCTATCTCGAATATGGCATGGTAAGAGGCGTAGTGACCCGGTTATCGGGAGTACCTAATCAGAACAACTATCTGGTGGAAGTCTCCTTGCCATCGGGTCTGAAAACCAACTATAAGAAGCAACTTCATTTTGATCAGGAGATGACCGGAACGGCAGAAATCATAACCGAGGATATGCGATTATTGCAAAGCTTTTTCAATCCTCTACGGTCTTTGGTGAAACAGTAGATATTATGCAAACCGGGTCGCTTGAATCGGAAATTTTGTTTCTATCTGGTTTGTTTTCTGATTTAAAAATAGTGCATTCATGAAAATAGGAATTTTGTATATATGTACAGGAAAATATAATATTTTTTGGAAGTCATTTTATGAAAGTTCGGAAAAATATCTTTTACGTAATCATGAAATAAAGTATTTTGTTTTTACGGATGCTAAAAATATTGATTATCAAAATAATGAAAATATTGTAAGAATATATCAAAAAAATCTGGGCTGGCCTCAAAATACTTTAAGACGGTTTCATATTTTCAATAAACATAAAAAGATATTGGGTTGTATGGATTTTCTGTTTTTTTGTAATGCAAATTTACTCTTTGTAAATGAGGTAAATGAAGAAATACTTCCGTACGAAGAAGAATTGGTTGTATTCAAACATCCCGGATATTGGAATAAACAACGAAGCCGTTTTCCTTATGAAACTAACCCTGAAAGCCTTGCATACATTCCATCAGACAAAGGAAATACCTATGTAATGGGCGGATTGAATGGAGGAAAGACAGAAGACTTTTTAAAGATGTCACAGATTCTATCTACGAACATTGATAAGGACTTGAAAAAGGGGATAATTGCTGTTTGGCACGATGAATCACATCTTAATAATTATATAGTTGATAAGAAAGTTAAAATTCTGGATCCATCATATGGATATGTGGAAGATTGGAATTTGCCCTTTCATCCTAAAATTGTTATACGAGATAAAAATCAATACGGTGGCCATGAATTCTTACGAAGGAAAGATGAAAATTTCTTTAAAAAGAAACTATACTCATTTATTCAGAGAAATATTTTATTCAAATATCGTTAAAAACATAAAATGATTATTATAAGGCTAATGGGAGGACTAGGCAATCAAATGTTCCAATATGCATTTGGTAAAGCTTTATCTATTCGACTTAAAAGTGAACTTAAATTTGATGTTTCCTTTTATACAACATGTCCTGATCGTTTTTTTGAATTGACTAATTTTTTGATTCCTGAAAAGATTGCTTCTATAGAAGAGATTGAGCATATTAAAAATTTAAATCTGAGTCTGTTTGTTCAGCTTAAGTATGTGATACTACATAACCCCATCCCTTATTATTTATTTCCGCAATTATTTGAACAGGACTTTAGTTTTGATCATAATATTTTACATCTAAAAAGAAAGAATCTATTTGCTATCGGGTATTGGCAATCAGAAAAATATTTTATTGAATACTCAACAACGATTAGACAACTTTTTGAAATTGAACAATCTGATAATGAATGTTTTCTGAAATTGAAAAGAATAATTTGTTCGGAAAATTCTATTTCAATACACATTAGAAGAGGAGATTATGTGACTAATAATGTGACTAACAAAGTACACGGTGTCTGTAGCATTGAATACTATATTAAAGCCATTACTTTTATTTCACAACATATAGTTAATCCTAACTTCTTCATTTTTTCCGATGATATCGAATGGGTTAAATTTAATCTTCCAATTATTTATCCTCATTACTATATATCTAATTATACGACCTTAAAACCATTCGAAGAGATTAAGTTAATGAGTTTTTGCCGTCATCATATAATTGCTAACAGTTCATTTAGTTGGTGGGGAGCCTGGTTAAATACTAATCCTGATAAAATTGTTATTGCTCCTCAGAAATGGTTTAATAATCCTCATATTAATATCATGGATTTACTTCCTGAATCATGGATAAAACTATAAAGAACTTATCGGTAAGTAAGTACGTATAGTTGAAAGGTTATTTTATTAAATATAAGTGACTTTTACCTCTTTTAAAAACTTCTCTTCGAGCAGGCGGGCTATACGTTTTCCAACGGTACGTCTGATTTCTAATTCAACGGGTAGATTTGGGTCTTGATGAGCAATATTGATCTTGGTCCCGATGATAAAGTTAATTTCATCACTTTCGAGTAGCATCTTTACAATAGAGTCAGCCGGACCTTTACCCAATTTGGTATTATTGGTGTATTTTTTTAAAATCTCATTTACTTTTTCGAGGGTAAGTATTCCTTCCGTAATAAGATCTATTCCCTGCATGTATGAAATTGGGGGAAGATCAGGATCTTCGAACTCGAAGCTGTCGGTGATCTTTTCGCCTAACTCCCGTGCAATGATGTCACCGGTAGTAGCTCCACAGATGATTTTCTTTCCCTGAAAATTTCGTACGGCATCTCCAAGTTGCTTGTCGTTCTCTTCATTAAATGGAGGGCCTGTCGTTATCAATAGTTTACGTGGCTCGCGAAGGTAGATCACGGCGCAGCTGGTATCATCTTTACTTTGGTACGCATCGTTTACATGTGCCATATTTACTACTTTCGATCCTAAACGGGGTGCTGCAACTTCGGGTTCCTTCTCAATCTGAAGCAGTACATAATCGCTCATCTTATCAATGCCCCATCCAAAGGGGTATTTCTCAGAGCCCATTCCTGATTGCGCAACACCATCAGACCAGAACACGATCCGGTCTTCTTTTCGCGGGTAAAAACTACAGGTGCTCAGTTGTTTTCCTTTGTTTAATTCACTCTCAAGTGTGATGATTTTCCAGTTGGGTGTGAAGAGTTTATTTCCTCTCACTACGATGGCATGAGGATTGTCGTATTCAATGATTTGTACCATGCCATCCATTTCGATATCGACAATGGTGAAGGTGGCATAGGAGATATGTCGTTCGCTACAGACAGGGAGGGTGTTCATGATAATTTCGGCGGTCCGTTCTATCTGCTTATGTTCTTTGGTGAAATTGAGCGCCATCGTTGCTGTCAGCGTGGCCAATACATTAGCCTTCACGCCATGTCCCATTCCATCGGAGAGTACTGCTACAACACGATTCTCTTCTTTTATGCGACTCGACATAAAAACATCTCCACAAATTCGCTCCCCTTCGTAGTATTTCTGCTGGCAGCTTACTTCAATGTGGAAGTTGGTTTCTATTTGTGTCTCATTCATCTTTCTTTTTTGTCTTGTGGCTTTCTATCACAGAATTAAGCTTCTTCTCGGTATTCGAGGCTCCTTCGCCTAATAAGAATGCAATTTGTTGAACCATTTGCATGTTTTCGTTGATCACTTCGCTCAAACGGCTTACAACCTCTTCCTTTTGTACTTCCGGAGCTGATATGTCGCGAATGACTGCTCCGACAATTTTCCCTGTCCTGATGGGGAAGATGGAAACACTCAACACCGTTTCCTGAAAGTGAACATCGCGATTAACAATATCTTCGCCATTTTGCAGAACATAGGAAAAGAGATTATAGAATTGATAGGGGAGCATTGATTTTAGATCGGCTCCCACTAAGCCGGGAATGATCTCATTGATTTCCCGTGCATCATCACCCAACAGCTCAACAAAGCTGTGGTTAGATTCGATGATCTTTAGTTTTTCATCGGCAATGACTACTCCCGACGGAATCTTTTGAAGCATGGCTGAAACCGTTTCGGAGGCCTCCTTTTCCAGCATCTGTTCGCGACGGGCATTCTTTTCTGAGACTTGCAAGGCTTCCTGGGTCTTGGCAAGCTTTTCGTTGGTTATCTTTAACGCTTTGATATACTCTTGCCGGTTGCGAAGGGTGAAGGTGACGCACATATCGGTACGCGCCAGCCCTTGTGCTACAGCAGTGGCAAAGTCGTGACAAGAAGCGTATCCACAGGCACCGCAGTTTACCTCGTCCGCTCTTGTTTTCTTTCCCAGAATCTTGTATACATTGGCAATTTGTTCTTTGCTGGGCATTGGTAACCGCTTGTCGTTGGAGTGATATGTTCTGGAGAAATCGATGGAACTAAAGGTCTCGATATCTTTCTTCCATTGTACGGTATCAAGTGTTTTCAATCGCTTTTTAGCATATTGGGTTACCAGCGTGCGACGAAGAAACTTATCGCCGCTTGGTGTCGTTCCGGGGCCCATTAAACATCCTTCACAAAAGAAAAGATTGAAATGTTCGTTGATCTGTTCCAAATGCTGCTCAAATTCGCGCACGGCATCCAGGACACTATTACGACCTTCCGCTGTAATAACCGTGGAGGTGAGCAGATCTTCACTGATATCTGCTGCTTGAAGAATGCCATTGCTTAATGGATAGAGCGATCCTTTATATCCTATGGGTGCATCGAAATCTGAAAATTCCTGATTACTCTCGGTGATATTAAATTCCTTGAATAGATCGCGCAGCTCTGTAAAGGTAAGGACTTGATCTACCGTCCCTTTTCCGGATGTAGCAACGGCCTCTTTTTTATAGTCGATACAGGGACCGATATAGACAACTTTTACATCTTCGCCATATTTCTTATGAACTACCTCTGCGGCGGCAACCATTGGAGAAATAATGGGAGCAAGGTTGTCGGTTAAATCGGGATGAAACTTTTCAATCAAAAAAACTACAGCCGGACAACAGGTAGAGATGTAATATTTTCCTTTAAAATCATTGAATAAGTCAGCATATTTTTTTGCGACGAGGTCAACGGCAAAGGCAGCTTCCATGACATAAGTAAATCCTAACGATTTAACCATGGTGACAAACTTACGATAATCGGTAATATCAGAAAACTCCCCCGAAATACTTGACCCGCAAATGGCGGCTACCTTATCATTCGATTGAAGCAGTTCCTTAACACTGTCTTTCGAATCGTGATAAGTGATGGCATCAGAGGAACAGACGGATACACAGCTTCCACATCCGATACAGCGATCTTCAATAACGATAGGCGTAGCCTGTGTAGCTTTTACCTCAATAGCTTTTGCCGGGCAAATTCTTACACAGGAATATGATTGGTTACATTTATCTTTTAGTATGTGTATGAGCTTCATTTGAAGCAATTTAATTAATTAAACAAGTGTGTCAAACGTTCGGACCAATAGGTCGATCACATTGTTGTGATCGATATTCTCGTATATCGTTCCAGCTATTTTTACTTTAGGACCATTTTCACAGCCTCCAAAACAATGGCCTCCATGAAAATAAACCTTGTTTTCCAGATGATGTTCAGTGATAAACTGTTTAATAGTATCCACTGTCTTTTTGTTTCCTCTCGAAAAACAGGAGCTACCCAGACATATCATTATTTCAATTCTGTTTTCTTCCATCGATATTCTGCAATTGGTTCCTTATATTATTGTCGACCGATTTTATGCCGGTCCTGAATTGTTTGATTTGGTAAAAATAATGCTTATCTGTTTAAAATGATTATAAATTTTATGCAGGAATAATAGTCATTTCAGAAAGCTTTAATTATTTAATGATTTGTAGATCAGATGATAATACTTGTTGAGGATTTCGACAAAGGTACAAATTTAATGTTATTGCGTAAACATTGTTATTTTTATAACACTGAATTGTAAAAAATTGCCAATCCTTTGCTATATTTACAACGAGGACTTGAATTATCAATCTAATTATTAACCATAAAATTATGGGCCGGATAATAAGAGAAATACTTGAAGGCCAGCCTAATTTGAGCCGGGATCGTCTCATCCCAATTCTTCAAGAGATACAGGATGAGGTGGGGTATCTGTCGGAAGAAGCCATATTATTGACTGCCGAATTTTTAAGACTTCCGACAAGTAAACTGTATAGTGTGGCCACTTATTACGATCAGTTTCGGTTTGAACCAAGGGGACGCTATCATATAAGAATTTGCAGAGGAACGGCCTGTCATGTTGAGGGGTCGCTCAACCTATTAAATGAGTTAGAAAAGATACTCAAGATAAAACCCGGACAGACTACGCGCGACGGACTCTTTAGTCTTGATATTGTCCGGTGTATTGGGGCTTGTGGCCTTGCACCGGTTATGGATATTAATAATGAATACTTCACAGGTTTTAGCATTCAGGATATAGGTCGGATTTTGAAAACTTATAGAGAAAGGGAAATGCTATGATGTTGGATAATGAAAATAATATCGCTAAACTTCAGGCTTTTCTTGACTCAAATGCTTCTTCGGTCCAACCAAAATTGGATAGTGATTTTCTGGCTCTTCTTAAACGTGAACGAATAGAAAAAACTGTTATCTTTTTGGGAACCTCAACTTGCGGTTTGGTCGCCGGAGCTGGTAAAACATTGGTAGCTATAAAAAATTACCTGACCGATAATGAAATTGATGCAGATCTGGTTGAGGTAGGTTGTATCGGTCTTTGTTCGGTAGAACCGATTATGGATGTTCAGCTTCAGGGTAAAGCCAGAATTTCTTTTCAGCATGTGACTGCCGATAAGGTTGATGCTATCTTGGATGGTGTTTTAAATAATGAACTGACTGTTGATGATATCATCTATCAATATCATCATGAAAAGGCGGAACCGTGGCCAAAAGTGCCTTTCATCAGTCAAGTGCCTTTCTTTGCTAATCAAACCCGTATTGTTCTTAAAAATTGTGGGATCATTAATCCCGCTGATTTAGGCGAATATATTGCCGGAGGCGGGTACAGGGCTTTCATAAAAACCATCCGTAACTATACCTCTGAGCGTGTTTGTGCGATTGTTCAAGACTCAGGTCTTCGGGGAAGAGGTGGCGGAGGCTATCCGACAGGGTTGAAGTGGAAGACTACACTCATGACGCCTGATGATGAAAAATATATGATTTGCAATGGAGACGAAAGTGATCCGGGTGCATTTATGGATAGGGCTGTTATTGAAGGCGATCCGCATCGGGTTATTGAAGGTGTGGCTATTGCTGCCTATGCCATTGGCGCCGATAAAGCTTATATCTATATAAGGGCGGAATATGATCTGGCATTTAATAGAATGCGCAAAGCATTGAAACAAGCGTATGATTTCGGATTATTGGGTGCTAATATCTTTGATAGTGGCGTGAGTATTTCTATTTCGTTGCGTCAGGGGGCTGGCGCTTTTGTCTGTGGCGAGGAGACTGCCTTGATTGCAAGCATTGAGGGAAAAAGAGGAATTCCCAGAAATAAACCTCCTTATCCTGCTGAGCATGGGCTGTTTGAAAAGCCTACGGTTGTTAATAACGTTGAAACACTGGCAAATATTCCCGCTATCATGGAAAATGGACCTCAATGGTTCTCTTCCATTGGAACCGGAACGAGCAAGGGCACCAAAGTATTTGCTCTTTCAGGTAAAGTTAAAAACACAGGGTTGGCCGAGGTGAAGATGGGAACTACTCTTCGCGATATTGTTTATACCATCGGTGGGGGAATCAAAAAAAATAAGAATTTTAAAGCGCTTCAGATTGGAGGCCCTTCAGGTAGTTGTATGCCCGAAGCTTTGATTGATACCAGGGTGGATTATGAAGAGATGCGCGAAAACGGATTGATTATGGGGTCGGGAGGCATAGTGGTAATGGATGAAGATACCTGTATGATCGACATCGCCAAGTTCTTTACCGACTTTCTCCAAAGTGAAAGCTGTGGAAAATGTATCCCATGCAGAGAAGGAACCCGCCGTATTCTTGAGATCCTTAAGCATATTACGAAGAAACCCGGCGACGATAAGAGTCATGAAACACTCGAGCGTTTTAAAGGGGTTATGCAGCTTGAAAGTCTTGCAGAAATTATTCGTGACACTTCTCTTTGCGGTCTTGGTAAAACTGCTCCTAACCCCGTATTGAGTACGCTGAAATGGTTCAGAGACGAATATGAGGAGCATATCTTCGATCGAAAATGCAGAGCAGGTGTTTGTCGTGAACTAAGAACCTTTTCTATTGATATCGAAAAATGTACCGGATGTACTTCTTGTTTGAAAAAGTGCCCGGAAAATGCAATTGTAGGTGCGCCACGACAGCCACATTTTATTATAGCTGAGAAATGCACAGGATGCGGTATTTGTTTTGATACCTGTAAGTTTGTTGCAATATCAGTCTCTTAATTTTAACTTTTCAGGCAATGATTTTCGATATAGAAGTCAATAATAAAATTATCAAAGCCAAAAGGGGCGAAAGTATTCTCCAGGCTTTAAACAGAAATGGCATCAGGGTTCCGACGCTGTGCTACATGGAGGATTTGACCCCGACCGGCGCCTGTAGAATGTGTGTGGTTGAAGTAGAAGGACATTCCGATTTGGTCCCTTCCTGCTCGCATCCTGTGGAAGAGTGGATGAAGATTCGGACCCATTCCCCCAGAGTTATTGCTGCACGAAAAATGATTGTCGAGTTGTTGTTGGCAAACCATCCCGACGATTGTCTCTATTGTATACGAAATGGTAACTGTGAATTGCAAAACTTTGCCGAAGAACTGGGTGTTCGTGAACGCAGGTTCTCGGGTAAACGGAATAAGTACAAAATAGATCAGGCAAGTTCTTCTATCATAAAAGATCAGGCTAAATGTATTCTATGCGGCCGATGTGTAAGGGTATGTGAGGAACAAATGGCTGTTTCGGCACTCGACTTCGTTAGTCGGGGAAATAAGATGGTGATAGGTTCTACATTTGATAAGCCCATAAACCTATCGAGTTGCATTAACTGTGGGCAATGTACCATTGCCTGCCCTACAGGTGCCCTCTTCGAAAAAGACCATATCGCTACCGTACTTGAAGCCTTGCATAATCCGGAAAAACATGTGATCGTTCAATATTCTCCTACCATTTCCGTTACTTTAGCCGAAGAGTTTGATTTGAAGCCGAACAAAGATGTAAACGGAATGCTCAATGCCATTCTTAGAAAGTTAGGCTTTCATAAGGTCTTTGAATCGGCTTTTGGTGTTGATGTAGAGATCAATGAACTGGCTGCTGAGCTAATGGATAGAATAGAGAAGGATGAGAATCTACCGCTTATTTCAGGTGACTGTCCGGCTTGGGTGAAATATCTTGAACAAGTTTCTCCGGTATTGATTCCCAGACTGACGACTTGTAAGTCTCCTCAGCAAATGACCGGGGCGTTGATAAAGTCGTATTATGCTGAGACGCGACAAATAGATCCGGATAAGATTGTGGTAGTTTCTGTGATGCCTTGTACTGCTAAAAAGTTTGAGTCACAACGCGAAGAGATGATTCATAAAGGGATTTCTGATGTGGATATTGTGTTGACAACCCGTGAATTGAGTAGAATGATAAAACTTCATGGAATCAACCTTCAGCAAATTGAATCTGAACCGGCAGATATTCCAATGGCTTCACGTTCCGCTTCCTCAAAGATTGCCGGGGTATCAGGAGGTGAGACGGAGGCGCTTATTCGTACGCTCAGTTTTAAGGTTACCGGCAAAGAGTTGAATTATGCTAAGGTTCATGAAGCCCGCAATGTGAAAGGACGGAAAGAGTTTAAGATTGAGATGGGCGATAAGGTGTTCGGATTCTGTATTGTAAATGGATTAAGACAAGCAAAACAGCTAATGGATGAAATAGCCGCCGGGAAAAAAGATATTCAATTTGTGGAGGTAATGGCTTGTCAGGGTGGTTGTGTTAATGGTGGAGGTCAACCTGTTACCACTGATAAAGCGTTGGCTAAAATGAGGGCAAAGACCTTATATGAAATTGATGAAAGAGAACCATTAAAGTCATCGTATAAAAACGGTGCGGTAAATGAACTGTATAAAAATTATCTCGGAGAACCACTGAGTGAGCGTTGCTTAACACTTTTGCATACTACTTATAAAGAGCGTAAGGTGTATTTGTAATAACGAACTGGATTATTAATTATTAAAAACATATTGTTTGGAAACGAGAGGCCCTTCCAGAAGAAGACAACTGGTATTCACCCTGAAAGATCGTTGCAGGGTGTGTTTTACTTGCGTTAGAGAGTGCCCTGTGAAAGCCATTCGGATAATAAATGGCCAGGCCGAGGTAATGCACCAACGTTGTATTGGCTGCGGTAGCTGTGTGAAAGTTTGTAGTCAGGAGGCGAAGGTGTATGTGCAGACGATAGATGAGGTGGTAGAACTTTTAAACGGTCCACATAAAGTTTCTGCTATGATAGCTCCAAGCTTTCCTGCTGAATTTATTGATATTCCAGACTATCGGATACTTGTTGGAATGATCCGTAAACTAGGATTTCAGTATGTTAATGAAGTTGCGTTTGGCGCCGATATGGTTGCCAGAGAATATAGCCGTGTGCTGGGTGATCATACTTCCGATCCCTGTATCTCATCAGATTGTCCGGCAGTGGTCTATTTTGTCGAACATTATCATCCTGATATTGTAGGTTCGCTGGCAAAGATTGCTTCTCCCATGGTGGCAATAAATAGAATTATCCGTAAAAAATATGGTGATGATGTTAAGACCGTATTTATTGGTCCTTGTATTGCGAAAAAAGCAGAATCGGATGAAGTGGATGAGGTTATTACTTTTACTGAATTGCGTTCCATGTTTGACCAATTTGGTATAACATCTGAACAGATTGAACCTAGTGATTTTGATCCTCCGCATGGTGGTAAGGGAGGCATCTTCCCGGTGAGTCGTGGCTTGCTTCAAACAACCAGCATTAACGAGAGTATTTGTGATGGGCTTGTTATTATAGCCGGTGGACGTTGGAAGGTAAGAGAGGCGGTAAAAGAGTTTGAAGACGGTGATCTTGGATCACAACACCTTGAAGCATTATCTTGCGAAGGATGTATCATGGGACCGGGAATGTCTAAAGACGGAAAGCGTTATATTCGGCGAAAGCAGATTGGAAACTATGTCTCCCAGCGATTGCACGATTTGGATAAAGAGCAATGGAAAAAGGATGTACGCGAGTTTAGTACACTTGATTTTTCGCAGTCCTTTGAGGCGCTGGATAGACGATTATCTTCGCCGTCGACAGATCTGATTGAAAAGGCTCTCAACAAAATGGGTAAAACTGCAGAGAAGGATCATCTGAATTGCGGTGCCTGTGGCTACGAAACTTGTATAGAACATGCCATTGCCATTGCGGAAGGGCTGGCAGAAACCGAAATGTGTTTGCCCTATACTATTGAGAGTTTGCATAATACTATAAATGCGCTTCATATATCGAATGAAAGTTTAGAGTCGGCACAACAGGCTTTACGACAAAGCGAAAAGCTTGCTAATATGGGACAGCTTTCGGCGGGTATTGCTCATGAACTGAATAATCCATTAGGTGTTATTACTTTATATAGTAATATATTGCTTGATGAACTCCCTGCTGATAATTCTATGCGTTCTGATCTCGAATTGATTTCGGAACAGGCTAATCGTTGTAAAAAGATTGTAGGCGGGTTACTCAATTTTGCCCGAAAGAACCAGGTCTCTCTTTCCGAAACCGATATGCGGGCTTTTGTCATGCGAAGCTTGGATTCGATCATCCATCCCGATAATGTTGAAATTATTTTTCATCATAAAGTTACCGATCCCAAGGCTTTTGTTGATAATGACCAAATGATGCAGGCCCTTACCAATTTGGAAAAGAATGCCGTAGAGGCTATGCCTGAGGGGGGAAAGCTGGTGGTAGAGCTTTCTGATAATGAAACAGAGATTATCATTCGGATCAGTGATTCAGGTATAGGAATTACACCTGAACATATCGAAAAGATATTCACCCCCTTTTTTACTACCAAAGAGTTAGGCAAAGGCACAGGTTTGGGGCTTCCTCTGGTGTATGGCATTGTTAAAATGCACCGGGGAAAGATTGATGTTGTATCGAATGCCGACAAGAGCATCGGGCGGACCGGAACTACTTTCTCTATTACATTACCACGGTATAAATCAGTTTAAGACAATGAATAAATTGCATAACGTATGAATAAAACGATTTTGATTGTTGATGATGATATTGATTATCTGTTTCAAACCCGGTTAAAAGTTGAACAGTTTGGGTTTAAAGTAATCACGGCTGAAAGTCAGAAAGAGGCAGAGAAAATAATTGAAATAACAAAGCCTGATCTGGCCATATTTGATCTGATGATGGAAAACGATGATAGTGGCTTTATTCTCTGTTATAAAATGAAACGGAAGTATCCGGATGTCCCTATTATTATTGCCACGGCTGTAACGGCAGAGACCGGCATGTCTTTTGATGTTACGGGTGATGATGAACGCCGTTGGATAAAGGCTGATCTCTTTCTGGATAAAGGTATTCGTGCCGATCAGCTGTTGCGTGAAATTAATCGGTTGCTAAAATTATAAATATGTCAAGTTTTAAGGTGCTTGTTGTTGATGATGAACCCGGAATAAGAATGGGTACACGTCGTATCCTTCAGAATTTCAAGGTCGACTATCCCTTTATGGACGAACATATCGAGTTTGAGATACTTGAAGCCGCATCGGGTGAAGAAGCAATTGAAATTATTGATGATCAGCATCCGGACATCGTATTACTCGATAATAAACTGCCCGGTATTCAAGGTGTGCAGGTTTTAGAATACATTCGGAATAAGGAATATGATATTGTAGTGGTGATGATTACTTCGTATGCATCGCTCGAATTAGCCGTAAAAGCTACACGCGATGGGGCTTACGACTTTATTCCAAAACCATTTACTCCTCAAGAGTTGCGCTCGTCTATGGAAAATATTACAAAACAGTTGTTCCTGCGACGGATGACACAAAATTTGAACACAGAGGGAAAACAGATACGGTTTCAGTTTCTGAGTGTATTGTCGCACGAGTTAAAGGCTCCATTAAATGCTATTGAAGGATATCTTCGTATCATTGGAGAAAAACAATTAGGCGATAAGGTTGATACCTATCAGGAAATGATAGCGCGATCGCTCGAAAGAATTAAAGGAATGCGGCAATTGATTCTGGATATGCTCGACATGACTCGTTTGAAATCGGGTAAACCAATGCATAAGCTTCAACAAACTAAAGTTGCCGATATTGCTAGAATATCACAAGATACGGTACGTCCGTTTGCTATTCAGAAAGATGTTGATGTGTATGTGAAATGTCAGGAAGGATTGACCATGAATATAGATCCCAGTGAGTTGGAAATCATTCTGAACAATCTGCTCTCCAATGCCGTTAAATATAATAAAGATGGGGGTAGAGTTGATTGTCAGATCTCTGCCGAAAAGGATTCGATTATTATTACAGTAAGCGATACCGGAATTGGAATGAGTGAAGAAGAACAACAGCAAATCTTTGAAGATTTTGTACGGATTAAGAATACCAAGACTCGTCATATCACAGGTAGTGGTCTCGGTTTGTCAATTGTAAAGAAGATGGTGGACTCTTATGGAGGGAAAATTACCTTGGAAAGTATTCCTGATAAGGGCTCTACTTTTACAGTAGTACTACCACGGGAATTCAACTTTGATCAAATAAATTAGTTGTGTGGTTCTACAAAAGCTAACGGTATCGATTGCATTACTATCTTTGTAAAATAAATAACAATTACGTTCATTAAATATATACTATTCGAATGAAGCTACTTCCAGATAAAACTGTAGAGCGCCTCAGTCAATACCGAAGAGCATTATTAAAGACACTTGCAAGTGGCAAGCATCATATATACTCTCATGAGATTGCTAGTTTACTGCATATTACACCTGTTCAGGTAAGGCGTGATATCATGCTTATCGGTTATACCGGTACTTTGAGGCATGGTTATGATGTTCGCGAGTTGATTGATATCATCGGTACTATTATCGATAGCGAAGAGGGAACACGTGTAGCAGTTGTGGGGGCGGGGTCCCTGGGAAGTGCCATTATCCGTTATTTTAATGGAAAGCGTACAAAACTTTCAATTGTTGCTGCTTTTGATGTTAATCCCGATAAACTGAATAAGGTCTATGCCGGTGTTCAATGCTATCCGTTTGAAAAACTTCAAGAAGTAATCCAACGCGAAAATATTCAAGTGGCGGTTATCTCAACCCCGGCCTCTGAAACGGCAAAGGTTGCTGAAGCGCTGGTAAACGCCGGAGTAAAAGGTATTTTAAATTACACCACTTCTCCAATCAATGTCTCTTCTCAGGTTTATTTAGTCGAATACGATATGGTTACCTCTCTTGAAAAAGTAGCCTATTTTGCCAAACATGGAAAATAAACGAATAATTCATTAAGCAGACATTTATGAAGGTATTTCATGGCCTTAATGCTTTTCAACCTGTACCGAACCCTATCATCACCACGGGTTCCTTTGACGGTGTTCATCTTGGTCATCGTACCATTATAAATAGAATAAATACCCTTGCCAGCCAGAGTAACGGTGAATCGTTGTTGATTACTTTTGATCCGCATCCCCGTAAAGTATTATATCCGGAGGCTGCCGGAAAAGATCTTCGGTTGATCACTACGCTCGACGAAAAGATTGAGCTTCTGGAAAAGGTAGGACTGCAGAATTTATTGGTCATTCATTTTACTAAAGAATTCGCTGAAACAAGTTCGGTAGATTTTATTCGCAAGATATTGGTTGATCAGCTACATGCCTATAAGGTCGTTGTTGGTTTTAATCATCTATTCGGGCATAACCGTGAGGGAAATTTTGATTATCTGTACGATTTGGGACAATATTATAATTTCGGAGTCGAAGAGATTGCTGAACAGGATATTGATAATGAAACTGTAAGTTCAACAAAAATAAGGCAGGCACTCTCTTCTGGCCGGATTCAACGGGCAAATGCATATCTCGATCACTTCTATTTTATTAAAACAACGCTTATACATGGCAATGATGTGATGAATCGCATCCATTTTCCCTCATACAGATTAACGATAGAGGATGTAACTAAGCTGGTTCCTCCTATCGGTGTCTATGCTGTCTCCATCCCCTATGAAAATGAATTATTGAAAGGAATGCTGAATATTAGACCGGGTACTGATTCTTTAATTCCAAGAGTTGATGTTCATCTTTTTAATGAGCCTGAAAACCTTCATCATAAAACAGTAAATGTCTGTTTTCATAAACGTATTCGGAATGAGCTTGATTTTAGTTCGCATGATGCATTACAAAAGCAGCTGGAGCAAGACCGACAGGAGATTGAAGATTTAATTTATTAAATCTGTTCATACGATACGTGTGTTCATTGTATCTTAAATTATTGAGCTATCATGATAGATAAACCAATTCAGGTTACATTTCTGGGTACGGGTACTTCAATAGGAGTCCCGGTGATTGCATGCAACTGCCCTGTATGCAAATCTTCTGATCCTCGCGATAAACGTTTTAGAACATCTGCAATTGTTGATGTTGACGGTCAACGATTAGTGTTGGATTGCGGCCCTGATTTCAGATTCCAGATGTTGAAAAATCAGGTCGAAGATATTGATGCGGTTATTTTTACACATGAACATAGAGATCATATTGCCGGGATAGACGACATCAGGGCTTTTAATTTTATCTTAAATAAAGTGATTGATATTTATGCTTCGCGGCGGGTTATGGATTCAATCAGAACGGAGTTCCCTTATATCTTTTCGGAAAATCGATATTTCGGAGCCCCTCAGTTAAATATTAATACGTTGGATGGTCGTCCTTTTATGATAGGACCTACAGAGATTATTCCCATTGAGGTTCAGCATAATAAATTACAAATATTCGGATATCGCATCGGAGGCTTTACTTATATAACCGATGCCAGTTTTATTAGTCCTGCCTCAATGGATAAGATACGGGGAAGTAAAGTATTGGTTATAAATGCTCTGCGTAATTCAAAACACGTGGCTCATTTTTCTCTTCAGGAGGCATTAGCTGTGATAGAAGAGATAAAACCCGAAAGAGCTTACCTTACACATATCAGCCATTTCTTGGGTTTGCATCACGATGTAGAGCTTAAATTACCTGAAAATGTAAAGCTTGCTTATGATAATTTAACTATTAATATTTAATAGGCTTATTTCTCTTTTTCTTTATGATATAGCTTAGCGTAAAACATACAGTTAAGTAGGTCGTAAATTCATCGTCGTTTAGACAATATCTAAGTAGTATCTATCGTAAAATCAGATAGCTGGAGTTTCTCTTAATAAATTGTTTTTCAGTTTTGTCTATTCTTAACGTATTTTTTACGTTATGTTTGTAAATTCAAGTTTTGTTATATATATTTCGATTATCAAATTAAATCAAATGAACTCAATGATTAACCCTTCTATTTCAGTTGATTGTGTTGTTTTTGGATTTGATGGGTTGGAACTCAAGGTCCTTTTAATTGAATTTGGCCGAAAGAATGAAGATGTTCATTCTTCGCAACTTAAGTTTGAAAGAAAGCTTCCGGGAAGTCTTATTCAGGAAAAGGAGGATTTATCGGCTGCAGCACAGCGGACCCTTGCCGAACTCACAGGTTTAAAAGATATTTTCTTACGACAGCTTTATGTCTTTTCGGATCCGAATAGGATTAGTATTCCGGAAGAATTGGAATGGATAAATAACACTTATGGAGTTTCTGTTACACGAATAGTTACAGTTGCTTATTTCGCTCTGGTTAAAATTGATAAAAGTGTTTTACAACATACGGTAGAGGGTGTAGCCAGATGGCATAGCGTCCAATGTATCACACATCTGGCCTTCGATCATAAACTTATCTTATTAAAAGGACTCGAGATGTTGAGTCAGCAACTAGTTAGCGAACCTATCGCTTTTGAGTTATTGCCCAAGCGATTTACAATCCGACAGCTTCAAAACCTCTATGAGGCTATCCTTGGAATTGAAATCGATAATAGAAATTTTAGAAAAAAAGTATTGAATGTACCTTGTATAAGGCTATTGGACGAGAAAGAGAAGGGTGTGGCTCATAAACCTGCTCGTCTTTATCGCTTTGATAAGGCTATGTATGAAAAGGATATGAAGAAAAAAATGAAATATAATTTAAACTTTATTTGATTCACAGATCAATGAAAACTTTAGGAATTGATATCGGAAGTTCGTCCGTCAAGGTGGCTATCCTTGATGTGAAAACAGGTAAAAGAGTAACCTCTGTTACACTACCTGAAAATGAAATGCCTATCGAAGCGGTTCAATCAGGTTGGGCGGAACAGGATCCCATGCTCTGGTGGAAATATGTTAAGGAAGCTGTTCCTAAAGCTATGGCAATAGCGAAATTAAATGCTGATGAGGTTGCTGCCATCGGAATAACATATCAGATGCACGGATTAGTATGTTTGGATAAAAATATGCATCCCCTGCGTAAATCGATTATTTGGTGCGACAGCCGTGCTGTTACTATTGGAAATGAAGCTACACTGAGTCTCGGAAAAGAAAATTGTCTCAGTCATTTACTTAATTTCCCGGGCAATTTTACTGCTTCTAAGCTGGCTTGGGTTAAAAAGAACGAACCTACACTGTATGCTCAGATTGCTAAGATAATGTTGCCGGGCGACTTTATCTCCCTGATGTTAACGGGTGATGTAACAACAACCATTACGGGTCTGTCCGAAGGAATGTTGTGGGACTATATAGATAAGGCTCCCGCTTCTTTATTGCTAGATCACTATGGCTTTGATCAAAAACTGTTGGCCGATCTGGTACCACACTTTGGATTTCAGGGTGCGCTACTGAAAGAGGTTGCCAAGGAGTTGGGATTAAAGGCTGGAATTCCTGTTACTTATCGTGCGGGGGATCAACCGAATAATGCCTTTTCTTTAAATGTACTCAATCCCGGAGAGATAGCAGCAACCGCTGGTACTTCAGGGGTCGTTTATGGCGTGAGTGATCAGATAAAATACGATCCGCAATCGCGTGTTAATACATTTGTCCATGTTAACCATACTGATGAGAACCCGCGGTTAGGTGTTCTGCTTTGTATCAATGGTACCGGTATTCTCAATTCGTGGATAAAGAAGTTGACGGCATCCAATCTAAGCTATGATGAGGTAAATCAACTTGCTGCTACTGTTGCACCCGGAAGCGAAGGTGTTACCATTTTGCCTTTCGGTAATGGTGCCGAACGGATGCTGAATAACTGTGAACCGGGTTGTATCATCTCGGGTGTTAACTTTAATATTCATTCTAAAGCGCATGTTTTGAGGGCCGCTCAGGAAGGAATTGCTTTTGCTTTCCAATATGGGATGAAGATAATGAAAGAGACAGGCATCCAGCCAAGTGTAATCAGGGCGGGTAATGCAAATCTTTTCCTTAGTCCGATTTTTCGAGAAACCCTGGCTACTATCTCAGGCGCTCAGATAGAACTATATGATACGGATGGTGCTTTAGGTGCTGCTCGTGGCGCAGCTGTTGGAGCAAGCCTGTACACCTCTTTCGAGGGGGCATTTGAAGGCCTTGAGGTACTTGATGTGATAAATCCGAACCCTGATGATGTTGCAGTGTTAAAAGATGCGTATGATCGCTGGGAATCATTATTAACAAAGAATCTTTAAAAATTTAAAAATAATCGATTTAATATATAATAAAATGAGCTTAGTAAAAGGTGAAAAAGCATTTTTCCAGGAAATTGGAAAAATAAATTATGAAGGCAGCGAATCAAAAAATCCACTTGCTTTTAAATGGTATAATGAAAACCAAATCATCAACGGCAAAACGATGAAAGAGTACCTTAGATTTGCTGTTGCATACTGGCATTCATTCTGTAGTAATAATGCCGATCCATTTGGTTCCGGCACACGCAAATTCCCTTGGGATAGCGAAAAAGATGCAATTGTAAAAGCTAAGATGAAAATGGATTATGCCTTCGAATTTATCTCTAAATTGGGCGCTCCTTTTTACTGCTTTCATGATTTTGACCTTGTTGAAGAGGGACCAACCATTGCCGAATCCGAACGTCGTTTACAGACAATCGTTGATTATGCAAAGATGAAACAAGCCGAAACAGGCATTAAATTACTTTGGGGTACCTCAAACGTGTTTAATAATCCTCGTTATATGAATGGAGCTTCCACAAATCCTGACTTCGATGTACTTTGTTATGCCGGAACGCAGGTTAAGAACGCTATCGATGCTACTATTGCCTTAGGTGGCGAAAATTATGTGTTCTGGGGCGGTCGTGAAGGATATCAATCATTGTTGAATACCGATATGAAGCGAGAAAAGGACCACCTTGGCCGTTTCCTATCTATGGCACGCGATTATGGCCGTAGCCAAGGCTTCAAAGGTACCTTCCTTATCGAACCCAAACCAATGGAACCCACTAAACATCAATACGACTTTGATAGTGAAACCGTTATTGGCTTCCTGAGACATTATGGTCTTGACAAAGACTTTAAACTGAATATTGAAGTAAATCATGCTACTTTAGCCGGACATACTTTCCAACATGAACTTCAGGCTGCTTCTGATGCCGGTTTGTTAGGAAGCATTGATGCAAATCGTGGTGATATGCAAAATGGCTGGGATACCGATCAATTTCCTATTAATATTTATGAAACGGTTGAAGCAATGCTGGTTATTCAGCAGGCTGGTGGTTTCACTACAGGTGGTATCAACTTTGATGCAAAAATCAGAAGGAATAGTACCGACAAGGAAGATCTGTTCATTGCTCATATTTCCGGAATGGATGTATTTGCCCGTGCATTAATAATATCGGACAATGTATTGAAAAATAGTGACTATCTGAGTCTACGGAAGGCACGTTATGCTTCATATGATTCCGGCAAGGGCGCTGAGTTCGAAAAAGGAACGCTGAAGTTGGAAGATTTGCGTAACCATGCGATTGCCAGTGGTGAACCTAAAACTACAAGTGGAAAGCAAGAACTATATGAACAACTAATCAACCTTTATATTTAAACTATCCGCAATGGAAAAAACAAACGGTGAATTAATATATAAGCCTAACAAGGCTTATATTATGTCGATTACACTTGTCGCTACGCTGGGGGGCCTGCTCTTTGGTTATGATACTGCAGTAATATCAGGTGCGGTGGGTTCTCTTCATACATTCTTTATCACGCCGCTTCATCTTTCTGAATTTGAGGCCAGCTCTTTACGGGGCTTTCTGATGTCAAGTGCGTTGATCGGATGCATTATCGGCGGCCTTGTTGCCGGGGTCGTTAGTCAGAAGCTAGGTCGTAAAAAGGGCTTGATACTTGCAGCTGTCCTCTTCACCCTTTCTGCTATCGGAGCCAGCCAGCCTGAAGCGTTGAACTTCTTTGGGGTGAGTGACCTTTATTCATTTGTGGTCTATCGTATTTTAGGCGGTGTTGGAATAGGAATTGCATCTATGGTGTCCCCAATGTATATTGCAGAGATTGCACCTGCCCATCTTCGTGGAAGGCTTGTTTCATGGAATCAGTTTGCTATCGTTTTTGGAATGCTGGTGATTTATTTTGTGAATCGACTTATTTCTCAGCAGGGTGATGAGGCATGGAATGTACAGACAGGATGGCGTTATATGTTTGCTTCCGGGGCTATTCCTGCTGCTTTATTTCTTGTTCTGTTGTTCTTTGTTCCCGAAAGTCCACGTTGGTTGGCAATGAAGAATAAGAGCTCGAAAGCGCTTGCTATCCTTACACGTATTGGTGGAAAAGAACATGCAGAATCAGAGATGAAAGAGATCAATGCTTCTGTAGTTGAAGTGAAGGGAACCATTTTTTCTTATGGTGTGCTGATCGTTATGATTGGCATTTTGCTTTCTATTTTTCAACAGTTTGTCGGCATTAACGTCGTGCTTTATTATGCTCCTGAAATCTTTAAGAGTGCAGGTAGCGGTACAGACTCAGCTTTGTTCCAAACTATTCTGGTAGGACTGATCAACCTCATTTTTACGGTTGTTGCCATCTTTTCGGTGGATCGGTTCGGACGGAAACCGCTACAGATTATCGGCGCATTGGGGATGGCAGTAGCCATGTTTGGTCTTGGGTTTACTTTTTATCTGGAAATGAAAGGTCTTGGTTCATTGATCTTCATGATGGCTTATACAGCATTCTTTGCTATGTCGTGGGGCCCTGTAACCTGGGTGCTCCTCTCTGAGATCTTCCCTAATAAAATACGTTGGGTCATGTCTATCGCAGTGGCTGCACAGTGGATTGCCAACTTCTTTGTCTCATGGACCTTCCCGATGATGGATGGAAATTCAGCATTAAATAATGCATTTCATCATGGGTTTGCCTATTGGATTTATGGATTCATGGGACTCCTTGCCGCATGGTTTATGTGGAAATATGTTCCCGAAACAAAAGGAAAGTCTTTGGAAGAGATGTCAAAACTCTGGAAGAAATAGAGGATTATCTTTTCTGAATTTTATAATTGAATAAAGAACCGGTTACTTCAAATCAATGGAGTAACCGGTTCTTTTTGCCTATATAATAGTACCTCTCAGTCGTTCCCAATAAATCCGGATTTGTCATTAGAAACATTAAACATTGATTATTAATTTGTTTCATGTATATCACAGTTCGTTTCAATGAATTTGTAATCAATAATATAAGCTTTCTAATAACAGATTTTGGATAAACGAATTATGAGTAACCTGAAAATGAAATACTGACTTCTTTGTGGATATGTATCTGTTTTATAGAATATCCATAAAATAAATTCACTTAGGCAGTGGGGGCGTAGGATTTCGCGCTACACAACTTCCTGTTACGTTGCGAAAAGTAATCTCCCGAAGTATTATTTATTGAATACCGTTTTTTCCTTTAGCAAGGATTCTAAATGGCTATCATTAAAATCAGTTAATTTATTCAATTTGATATCAGATATATCATATTTGGGATTATAAAATTCTTCATTAGAAAGAATCGCAACAGCATTCATGTTTGCTTTTTTTGCTGCAATAATTCCGGAAACCGAATCTTCAAACACAATACATTTTGTCGGAGGTATGCCTAGTTTCTCAGATGTTGATAAAAATACTGCGGGATTTGGTTTTCCTTCCTGTTCATGCTCTGAAGATGAGATGGCGTCAAAAAATCCGGCTATCCCAACTTTATTCAAGACAATTGGAATTAGCTTAAAAGGTGAATTTGTAGATAATCCGATTTTTAAATTTCTCTTTTTTAAGAATTTTAAAAATCTTTGAACGTCAACCATAGGCTTTCCCTTTTCAATGATCAGATTTCCAACAAGGTCTATAACTTCATTTTCAACTTGCTCTAGCGTTTTGCCTTTCCATGGACTATGTTTAAACCAGTATTTAGTCACCTCAGTAGTTGTCATTGAAGCAGTTACTTCAGATAATTTTTCGGTAATCTTTACTCCGACAGATCCGAATACCTCTTTTTCCGCTTCCTTCCATAATGGTTCGGAATCAATGAGAATTCCGTCCATATCAAAAATTATAGCACCAGTCATTCTCCTTTCTTTGTGGGGTATACAAATCGTTTATAAATGTTGCAAATTTACGTCTTATCTGTATCAACCAGTCGTATTAATACGATATTTGATAGTCGCTTTTATTAATTACACATGATGTTCAAATTAAAAAGTGGTTGATGGTTATCGAAATATGTTTCGTGATTTAAATGAATTTGATCGTTCCGGACCCTGTAATAACGGTGTGAAAAGTTATTCAGGTTAGCGTATCAGTGATTTAATATTATTTAATAATCGTTGGGAACGATTATTGTTGTATCTTTGCATCAAATTCAAACCCGATTGTTGAAAATAGAAGTAGTTTTTTAAGTCGCTGAATTAGTTGCTATGACTAAACTGTTATCACTTCTATTGTATTGCCTCCTGTTCAAATCATTCAATCATTTTAAATGAATTTTTCATGGGTGGTGAAGTGTTACGTGGGTTTTAAAGAATTTTTTTTAATTAATGAAGGCACTGGAAAAGACTAGATAACATCTAATGCATGCTTTGTTAAACATATCGAATGTCATTTGAAAATTTGAATTTAATTGAGCCTATAAAAAGGGCTCTAAAAATTGAAGGTTACGAAGAACCTACTCCTATTCAGGAAAAATCTATTCCAATTATCCTTAGCAAAAAAGACTTATTGGGCTGCGCGCAGACCGGAACCGGTAAGACTGCTGCTTTTGCCATCCCTATTCTTCAGCTATTGTATGAAGAAAAATTAGGGCCTAATCGTCCTAAAGGTGCCCGCGCACTGATCTTAACTCCAACCCGCGAATTGGCTATTCAGATTGGCGAAAGCTTTGAAGCTTATGGTAAGTTTACCGGATTAAGACATACTGTCGTTTATGGCGGTGTATCACAACACAATCAAACCGTTGCTTTGCAGCGCGGTATTGATATCCTTATTGCAACCCCGGGTCGATTATTAGACCTGATGAATCAAGGGTTTATTAATCTTCGATCCATCTCCAAGTTTGTTTTGGATGAAGCAGATCGTATGCTCGATATGGGCTTTATTAACGATATCAAGCGTGTTATCGCAAAGCTTCCTACCGTCAGGCAAACGCTTTTCTTTTCAGCCACCATGCCTACAGAGATTCAAAAATTGGTTTCGTCCATTTTGAATAATCCGGTTAAGGTTGAAATCGTACCTTCAGTCGCTACTGCCGATCTAATTTCACAAAGAGTCTACTTTGTTGAAAAATCGGATAAAAAGTCATTGCTTATCTATTTATTGAATAGTCTATCTATTGAATCGGCCTTGATCTTTACGCGTACTAAGTTTGGTGCGGATAAAATTGTAAAAGATCTGAATAAAGCAGGTATTGAATCGGCTGCTATTCACGGAAATAAGTCTCAGAATGCACGTCAGAATGCATTAAACAGCTTTAAGGCAAAGAAAACACGCGTACTCGTTGCAACTGATATTGCAGCACGTGGTATTGATGTCGAAGAGTTGTCGCATGTTATTAATTTTGACTTGCCCAATATCCCTGAAACGTATATTCATAGGATCGGCCGGACGGGTAGGGCAGGATCAAGCGGAATGGCTATCTCTTTTTGCGATGCGGAAGAGCGGATATTTTTACGCGATATCACTAAGCTGATTAATAAAACGATTCCTGTGATTGAAGATCAACCGTATCATTCAAGAACCATTAATCTGGAAGGAAATCTTTCTGTAAAGAAGAAAAAGGTTACTACACGGACGATGGGATCAGGTGGATCGTACAGAATGCAAGATAAATCGAGAAATTCGGGCACTAGCCGACCTTCTGCAAGCAGAGGTCAACGCAGTTCCAGACCAACAGAAAGAAGCAAGACTTTTTAATCTTTTAGGTTTAATTCTCTCTCGCTCTGTTGCGAAAGAAACAAATATTTTCAGATAGTCGCTTTCCGGCTTTGCTGTAATGTGACATACTTTGAAAGTCTTTTCTTTTTATAAAGAAATCAATATTATAAAAAATGGTTGTTAATTTATTGGATAAATGGCTTTTAAGTCATCCTATAAATTAACAACCATTTTATTTTGGCTGTGATGGTTTTAGCGCAGTCTTAATAGTTTTCCTCTTGCGTTTTTTTGGGGGTCCCTTTTCCATGGTCAAAGTTATTGGTTTTTCGTTTATTTGCTTTGACACACCTTATTGAACAGCGTTTATATTACACCCCCATTACAATCCCTTTTACATTTTCCAGACTCCGCAGTTTGAGAAAATGCACTAAATATACTCCCTTTATTCTTCAAAGACGTCAAGATTACTCACAAATTATCTCCGGATACTACTTAGATGACTTCCCCCTGTTTCGCTCATTCTCCATACATGTTCCGCACATGTTCCGTACATGTTCTCTATTATTATACGGAATAGGTACAGTACAGGTATGAAACACACATTCAACTCGTGCATGATACCCTGATATTATATATTGTTTATCCAAGCTTCATCTTGATTTGATCACTTGCTTTTACTTGTCTTGTCGAGGTATGACAGAATGAACTGTCCCTTACTGAAATAGGTATACACATTTAAGAAGCATTACTAGAAAAAGTATACAGTAAAAATTCTTTTCACTAAAATAAGTATACATTTCTAATAAATTAAAGTTAGTGATTTTTTCTGAAACATTTTTCAAATAGATTTATGTAAAATGGCATCTTTTTTTAAAAGCTCTCAAACAATAATTCTTTTTCTTTTTGCCGTACTTTTGGTTTCCATTTTTTTTCCAAAACACCTTTCATTTGATGAGCCTGCACGGGAGTAAGGTAATTACAGCTCATGTGGGGTCTTAGCAGATTGTAAGCGCTAATGCTCTTTTGAACAGCTTCAAGGGCTTGGGGTGCGTCTGCAAATTCACGGTTTAAGCTAAACTCGTACTTGAGTATTCCGTTCACCCTTTCGGCAATGGCATTCTCGTAGGGGTCCCCGTTTTCGGTCATACTTATCCCTAGTCCTGCAGTTAGTAACAAGTTCACATAGTCACCGCAACAATACTGGGCACCCCTGTCGGAGTGATGGATATGGCTGATGTCGTATTTTGTTTTCCGGCTCAATGCCATTTTCAAGGCATTCATACAGCCTTCAGCCTCCAGGGTTGGGTGAAGGCAGAACCCCATGATTTGTTTTGAATAAGCATCGGTGATCAGCGATAAGAAGTTAAATCCTTCCCCTATCTGGATGTAGGTAATATCTGAGACCCATACCTGTTCAGATTCATTGACTACAAGATCCTTTATCAGGTTGGGGTATTTCTTCATCCAATGTCTGGAATCGGTTGTCACCACATATCGTCTTCTGGGTCTTATGCTCATGCCATTTTCACGAAGAAGCCTGTGAAGGGAGTCTCTGCCCATTTTTATGTGATGATCCTCAAGTGTCTTCCTTAACATGTGATAGAGCTTGGAGGTACCGGTACAGGGCAGTTCCCGTCTTATGATGGACACCATTTCCAGAACGATTTGGTCTTCATTTAGCCACCGTTGTTCGTTCTTTGCTTTCTTATAAAAGGCATAACGGGTTTTACCAAACAGCATACAAAGTGGCCCGAACCCTACTTGTGCATGGCTTTCTTTCATGGCTTTGACTGCTTGGTGCCAGGTTTTTTTCTGATATCGATTTTCAGGTTTTTTTCTGCGATATCAATCATGGTCTCCAATGCTTCTACCTTAAGTTTAAGCATTTCTACCTGCTTCTGTAAAGCCTTGGTCTCTTGGGTTGAGCTCTGCTGTGGTTGTTCTTTTTGAGACATAATATCCGGAGTTTTAGTCGTACAAGTATACAACTTTATCCATTTTTTTATGGTCTCTTGTTGTACCCTGTAACGAGTTGATGCTACTTCCAGACTTAATGATCCTGATTCTACTTTATACGCTATTTGCCTTCGTTCGGAAACCGGAAGGATCACTCGCATGTAGTTCTCCCGGTATTGAGCAGAGTATCTTTTTAACCAGTTTAAAACTGTAGCCGCATTAAGAACCTCGTATTTTTGCATCACCTCTTTTATAGAAAGTGATCCTTTTTCCAGTTCCTTCACGATCCTTATTTTCTCCTCTTCAGGGTATACATAATGTCGTTTACCCGATACAGTTTTTTCGAATTTTTCCTTTTTCATTCCCATATACAGTATCTTTTTTAAGCTTTATACTGTATACCTTTTTCAGTATAAGACAAACAGAACCTTTTAGCTGAAGGAATAACAGACTTTAGGCGTGTAATTTAAACGCTGTATATGAAGGTATAACAGACTTTATCGTGCAATAGCAATCTTGACTTTTTTCTTTTTTATCTTTTCGTTTTCTACCGATCTAATCAGATTTGTAGCTTTATCTTTATTAACGGCGACATATGAAGAAAAGTCCTGTACTTCTATCAGCCCGACGTCATCTTTTAGTAGATTTCCTTTTTTTAATAGCAAACCAACGATATCGGTCTTATTGATTTTATCTTTCTTTCCACTTCCTATATAGACGGTAGTCCAGGAGGGTTGTTGCGGTAGGGGATAATTTTCATCCAATACAATATCTTCAACGGGCTCTGTGATGAACGTAGGGACATAATCACCCTCCGCCAATACCAACCAAGCTGTTCCTTCTGCATTCATGCGGGCAGTACGGCCGTTTCTATGGATGAAAATATTTTCGGTAGTCGGTAACTGGTAATGAATGATGTTTTTTACTTCGGCGATATCAAGGCCACGAGCGGCCAGATCGGTAGTTATTAAAACACGCACACTTCCATTTCTAAACTTGATCAGCGATCTCTCACGATCTTCCTGTTCCATTTTCCCGTGAAAAATCCCATGTGTGATGCCTTCTGCCGTTAGCAGTTCACTCGTTCGTTCAACTGCTTCACGATGGTTGCAGAAAACCAGTGTTGCTTCATTACCCAACTTGCAAAGCAGATGGAAGAGCACATTGAGTTTGTCGTTTCCAATTGCCGTTACCGATTTCAGATGAAGCTTTACAGGCAATGCATTGCTCTCGGTTAAATAGTTTAACGTTATAGGCGAATTTATTCCGGTAAAGTCGGGAATCTCATCCATGGCTGTGGCTGAAGTGAGAAATCGTTTCTTTACATTCTTCATCTGACCGATGATGTACGACATCTCCTCTTTGAATCCAAACTCAAGTGATTTGTCAAATTCATCTAAAACCAACAGGCTTATTGTGTTGGGGGCTATTCGTCCGCGACTGATATGGTCGGCAATTCTGCCGGGGGTCCCTATAAGAATAGCCGGTGTTGTTTTAAGATTATTTACTTCGGTTTTAACCGCATGTCCTCCATAGGTGGAGTTTACCTTGAAACCGGTCCCCATTGATCTGAAGACCTGCTCTATCTGAATTACCAACTCACGTGATGGTGCAATGACCAAAGTTTGGATACAGGTATCTTCAGGGTCCATCTGTAAAATGACCGGTAACAGAAACCCTAATGTCTTGCCCGATCCGGTTGGAGAAAGTAAAACAATATCTCCTTTTTTTTTAGCGGCTTCCAGCGATGCTATCTGCATCTCATTGAGGGCAGCAATTTTTAGATTCTCAAGTATTTTATTAATCATTAAGTCGTGCGTGAAATGTTTCTTCCTTTCAAAAGGATAATGGTGAAGAGAATTGTTTATGAATGATTTATCAGTGCAAAGATACGAATCTTTAGCATTTAAATGGATGAGCATGCTATATGATACCAATTGATTTCTAATTAAGTAGAATGGTTAGGCGTAGTAATTGGTTTCTCTTTTAGCAAGAATGGATATAAATTAAACGATTATTTGAACAATAGAATATGAAATTACTATATTAGTAGTCTGTTACAAGCTGTAATCTTTCATTTATTTTGCAATACTATTTTAGGGTATGTGAAATATATTGTTGATGAAAACAAAGGTTTAGAGTAAGAGCAGAGGTATTAGTAATAAAATCAAGTATTTAGTAAATTTTATAGTATAGATGTTATGAAAATTTATACATTGATTCATGTGGATTTTGAGGAGCCTGGCTATATCGGCATTTGGGCTGCGAATAATGATCTTGAAGTGATCAGGATTAATTGCTGGGAAAATCCGGTTTATCCCGATGTAAATGATGTGGATCGTCTTCTGATTATGGGCGGTCCGATGGGCGTTTACGAAACCGATAAATATGACTGGTTGAAGACCGAATTAGTTTTTATTAAGAATGTGATTGATGCAGGGAAAAAAGTTTTAGGAATCTGTCTGGGATCTCAATTAATTGCCGCTGCAATGGGTGCAAAAGTCTATCCGATGGCCCATCATGAAATCGGATGGTTTTTGGTAACATGGAATAAGGCAGCATTGATGCATAAGTTAACAAGGGGCGTTTCTAGAAAGACGAAAGTGTTTCACTATCATGGCGATACATTTGATCTGCCTAAAAATGCGACTTTAATGGCTTCATCGGATGGATGTGTTAATCAGGCTTATGTGATAGGTAATAATGTCATTGCCTTACAGTTTCATCTGGAAATTATTCCTGAACTGTTGACGAATATGATGGCCAATACCGGTGAGTTGGTACCCGACAAATTTGTTCAGTCCAAAGAGAGAATTCATGAAGGTATCTATGATGTGATGCAAAATCATACTGATTTAGCTACAATTCTTGAAAATATTTTTCTTGAATAATTTTTTTATGTAAGTTTGAATGTGTTTAACTTGTTAATTATATCCTGAAGATATTTTTCACGAAATTCAGGATAAGGTATTTAACTTTTTCTGATGATGAAAACGAATAAAAATTTCCTGCCTGTCAGTGGTTTTGTTATTTGTATTATAATGATGACCGCTTGTTCATCGCTTCCGCTAACTTCAACGATCGTTAATCAGGAAGCCGATCGTTATAAAAGTGACGAAATAGCGTTAGCTAAAAGAGATCTTGCCGAGATATTGAAAACTACTTTAGTATATAAGAAAGACAATAGTAGTTATTCATGGTATTCCGGTGATGCGTCTGTATCGGATGAGGGCTTTGTAGTTACACATCGAAATAAAAAAGTTGCTGTAAATTTTCAGGATTTGGAGGATGTTAATCTTTTAGATTGGAGCAAGAATAATGTAATGGCAACTTCGGGGCACTATCGCTTTTGTGTGGAACTACAAAATTTCTATTATAGTTGGAATCAGTTAAATGATGCTCAGAAATTCATAGATGCATTGTCTTTTCTGAGGAAAAGTTATATTAAAGGTAAAGAGAAAGCGAGTTTTGAAAGTTTTGAACCGATTGCCGCTCAATACCGTGCGCTGAAGGTAAAGCCACCTGTGTCTGAGGTTCAACGAAAATATATCGTTCAGGCTAATGTCTTGACCCAACAAAAGAAATACAAAGAAGCCATTGATTTATATGATAAAGCTATTGAATACGATCCCACGAACCCGATAATATATTATAATCAGGCTTTACTTTTCGCACAGATTCGCCGGTTTGATGATGCAATAAATCGAATGAAGAAATATTTGCTTTTGGCGCCTGATGCTTCTGATGCACGTAGTGCTCAGGATAAGATTTATGAATGGGAAATTACAGGGAATAAAAAGACAAATCAATAAAGTTAGCTTACGATGAAATCGATTCGATTAGCAATAATCTTAACTATTCTGTTCTTTATCCCTGTTATGATTGCAAATGCACAGTCTAATGGTGCTAACAGTTCGGAAGAAATTATTTATTATCCCAAACTTCAATCCGGTCAGGAGTTGAGTAACGTAACAAAAGATATTGAACAAAGAATAATAAAAGGGTGGGCTAATTTTGCAAGTGGCACAGGAGGAATTCCTGAAAGTGTCGTCACTTCTGACGACCAAATGAATATCAAGGTTAATTCCCGAAGTAATATTATATATTTTTCCGACATACTCGATTATACTATTACAATTCATAAGTGCAAACGCGAATATCCATACTACATTTTATTCAAAGACTTGGTTTGTTTCAATTTTCGTAAGTCTGAATTAAAAGAGGCTCAGATACTTGCAGATGAATTGTTCTTTATTCAAGCACAGTTTAAAAAGCAATATGATAAGCAGGATTCTCTTTTTGCACCATTAGCAGCTCAGTACAGCACTTTAAAAGTAAAACCTCCTATTTCGGAAGAACAAAGAAAATATATTGTTCAGGCGAATGTGCTTAATCAACAGAAAGAATTTAAACGAGCTATAGGATTTTATAAGAAAGCTATTGATCTGGATCAAGTTGCTTATCCGGCAGCTTATTCAAATTTGGCTTTACTATCAGCTCAGGTACACAGGTTTAGCGATGCAATTTATTATATGAAGAAATATTTGCTGCTCGTGCCTGATGCTTCTGATGCACGTGGTGCGCAAGATAAAATTTATGAATGGGAATTGATGGTATCTAAATAGTGTTTTTTTTGTTAAAATCCTGTTTTATGAAAAGTTATTCCAGTTATTTTACTCTTCTATTATTTTTAGGAATAATAGGATGTCCTCTATCCTTTTATGGGCAAACTGCAGCAGGACAATTAGGAAAGCTGGCCGGTCAATCTTTATCTGTTCCAAAAGTCAGTAATCCGTCTCTTGTTCCTTCAGCAAATCTTAATAATGTTGTTGTTGGAGCGGTGTTTCAGGGGCTATTAAATTCGGTATTTAATGATTCGGGAAATAAACAAAAGGAAGCAGCCGCACAGCAAAGGGAAGCAGAACTTGCTGCTCAAAGAGCAGCAGCGCAACAAAGATATAATGATTCGCTTGCTCAGAATGAATATAATACAATGATGCAATCGTACAAGCCTTTGGATGGGGTTCAAAATCTGGGTACTAAATCACTAAGTAATACGGATTTGAATTTTAAATCTCTGGATGGTGATGCGGAAACGCTTGCTTCTGATGCGCGAAAACAATTTGAAGGTGGTATTACACTGCCTGTTTCCGGTTCGACACAAATAGGCAGTGGTGCTACGCAATTTTTCGGCGATACAATGCCTCAGGAAGATCTTCAAACATTGGTGAATCCTGATAACAATCCCAACGTTGTTGATCTGCATGATGCAAAGCAATTTGTTGATGAGAAGGTAAAAAACGATAGTTTAAATATCGTGACGCTTTTAAAGCAGAATGAACCTAAAGGTAATGGTGAACCCATTATCCAAAAGCCTGATTGCGTAAAACTAAATAGATTGTTGAGTGCCTATACAGACCAAAGACGGCAGTTTCAGAAGACTATTGATCTCTCACAAAATCAGTTGGAAATTTGGGAGACTGCAAACAAAAATGCATTGGTTAATGCAGCTAAAGATGGGTTCGATTATTTTACAGGACAATTATTTGATGGATTAAAAAATAGAGGTGAAGCTGCCGAAGAGATGCAGCAGATCTATAATACGAATTATGACCAGATGGTAAAAGATGGTGTTAATGTTGCCGATATTCAAAATGAAATCGATCGCTTACGTAAGATTTCTTCCGCAGGGCAAATTGCAGAGTTTATCAGTAACGTTAATGATTGGAATACTTTTGTTAAAGATGGAATGAGTAGCTTAATAGCCAAGCTGTCCGAGTCAAATAATGGCGTAAAGGGGCTGCTTGAAGATCCTAAAATAAAGAAATACTTTGAAACGGAATCGCCGAAGTTAAGTGCGCTACTTGATATCTCGAAGATTGCTGCTTCGAATAAGGTATTTGGAAAGTGGGTGGAAAAGAAAGTTCCGTTAATTGCGGGTATCGAAATCTCCATAAAGCAATCTTATAATGCATTAGATTGGATATTGAGTTATAAACGTATAGTCGATGCACAAAAGATTAATGGCGGTGTATTAGACACTGCTAAATTTATTCAGAAAAATATTGATAATACATATGCGGCATTGAAAGATTGTCCCTGAGAAAGATAGTGCCTTATTGTATTGAGAGAAACTCCGTTTCATGTGGACCATGTTACGGATTTTTTTGTTCTTATTTTCGAAGTATTAGACAAGATAGTCGAATATTCAATAATTCGAATAGAATTTAAAAAGTAATTTTTAATACTCGAATATTATTCTAAAAAGGTAAATTTATGAGATATAATAAACATAATGTCAATAATATATAGTAAATTACTATTGGACTTATTGTTTGCTTTTTTATAAATACATGGATAATAATTATTCATGTAAAAAATAAAATATTTAAATAAAGTTTATCGTTCTAGAATAATCTGCGTAATTTAGCGCCCTAAATTCAAATTCCTTATTTATGCACAAACGATTTTATGTACTTTTTGTCTTGCTTTTTATAGCAGGGAAAGTACTTGCTGGCGGTCCTCAGGTTAGTCTGCACGGTCAAAAGCAAATTGGTATGGGGTTAGTTGGCACATCCCTTACGCTGGATGCCAGCTCAGTCTTTTACAATCCCGGCGCTCTCGCATTTAATAAACAACTTTATAATATAACATTTGGCACAAGCCTTGTTCGTTCTTTTGTGGTTTATAAACCTACTCAGCCTTCTGTTTATGAAGCTCGCACCAAAAGTCCGATCAGCACACCTTTTGCCTTTTATGCTTCAGCACGGCTTAGCGACAATCTTACCGCCGGTCTTGCCGTGAATACACCTTATGGAAACAATTTAAAATGGGATAAAGATTGGGCCGGACGTTTTCTGATTCAGGATATAATGCTGGAATGTATAACCATTCAACCGACATTGGCGTATAAAGTGAATAGCTGGTTAGGTGTTGGGGCTGGATTGGTTTATGCAACAGGTAAAGTCAAATTAAACAAATCCATTCCACTTTCAAGTTCCACAGGCGAAGCTACTTTTGGCGTAGACGGGAATGCAAATACACTGGGTTACAATGTGGGCATAGAAATTAAGCCAAGTAATAAATTGCAAATCGGTATTGATTATCGTTCCGGACTAAAGATGCAACTTAAAAATACTCCGGCCAACTTTGATGTCCCGTCATCTATGAGTACTAGTTTCCCTTCTGGAAATACTGTGACGGCAACATTACCGTTGGCAGCTAATATTGATTTTGGTGCATCATATCAGGTTAATGAAAAGTTGCTGGTGGCTTTTTCGTTAAACTTTGTTAAGTGGAGCGCTTACGATTCTTTAAACTTTGATTTTAAAAATCATACGTCGCAGTTAAAAGATATTCATAGTCCGCGTGAGTATTCTGATGAAATGATTTATCGGGTGGGTAGTCAATATGTAATCTGTCCAAAAATCACTGTTCGTGCCGGAGCTTATTATGACCCCTCTCCGTGTAATCCCAATTATTTTACACCAGAGACGCCAAGTCTTGATAATACAGGACTTACTTGCGGCTTCTCTTATTCACCAACGAAGAAGGTTAGTGTAGACTTCTCTTTTCTTTACATTCAGGGCAAGCAAAAGAGCCTTGCGTATGTTCCCGATAACTTTACAGGAACCTACAAAACCCGTTTCTTTATTCCGGGTATAGGTCTATCCATCAATCTTTAAACCTGAACAGCTATGAAACAGATGAAATTTTTAATAATGATATTCGCACTGGCACTGATTGCCTTTGCATGTAAACCTAATATTGATGTACCGGCTCCAACGACAGGAACGGCTGACTTTACTACTTATGTCGCACTTGGTAATTCATTAACATCCGGATTTACGGATGGAGAACTCTTTGCATCGGGACAGAAAAATTCATATCCCTCTATGTTGGCTAAGCAGTTTGCAACGGTTGGCAGGAAGGGCGAGTTCAAACAACCTTTGATGCTTGATGAGGTCGGTTTTGGCGGACGTCGTAAGCTGGCGTTGGTTCAGGGAACTGACGGTTTAGTCTCTTTGGGTGTTGTTGGTTTTGGTGGAACTGTAAACCCACAGAACTATACGACAACGGCTAATACGGGTCCATTTAATAATTTAGGAGTACCGGGTGCCCGCTCTTATCATTTAACCTATAAGGGGTACGGCAATCCGGCTAATGCACCTAATTATAATCCGTATTATACTCGTTTTGCAACTTCAACCACCTCATCGGTCTTAGAAGATGCACTTGCTCAGAATCCTACTTTTTATACTTTATGGATTGGTAACAACGATGTGTTGGGGTATGCAATGGCTGGCGGAAACGCTGATGCCATTACTCCACTTGCAACCTTTACCGTTTCTATTACTGCCGTAGTCCAGGCGCTGAAGGCAAAAGGAGCAAAAGGCGTGATTGGAAATATTCCGGATGTCACCAGTATTCCTTTCTTCACTACATTACCATATAACGCGTTGGCAATTACAGATGCCGCATCGGTAGCTGCTTTGAATGCCGCTTATGGTAATGGCGCATTGGGTATTTCGTTTAAAGTAGGCGCTAATGCTTTTGTGATTCAGGATGCTACCGCACCAAGAGGTATACGGCAGATTAAATCAACGGAGTTGGTGTTGCTTACACTTCCTACCGACTCTATCAAATTGAAGGGATGGGGTTCTCAAAAACCTATCCCTGCTAAATATATTCTGGATGAAACAGAAATAGCCAATATAAAAAAGGCTGTATCCGATTATAATCAGGCTATCACGACCATTGCTGCTGCTAACGGTATTCCTGTAGCTGATATGAATACTAATTTTAAACAGGTACAATCCGGTTTTGTCTATAATGGCTTAAAGTTTAATGCTACCTTTATTTCAGGTGGCGTATTTTCATTGGATGGAATTCACATGAATGCCAGAGGATATGCAGTAGTTGCAAACTACTTTATTGATGCTATTAACAACTACTATAAATCTACTATTCCAAAGGTAGAGGTGAGTGGTTATCCGGGAATTACATTCCCTTAAAGTTCAACCATCTGATTTTTATTCTGTAAGTTTTTTGTTGCGAGCCTTATTTATTGTAATCTTTAGCTTCTCAGTTCTCTTAGGCTAATTACAAATAGTAAGGCTCGCTTCTTTTTTCTACCTTTGCTGGCTAAAACAAGCTGATCATGGAGATTATTTATCTGATTATGGGAGTGCTACTTGGCTTAGTCATAGGCTGGTTGGTATCGGCTCGTAAAACACAGAATCTTTATGAGGGGAAGCTTTCGTTTGAAAGAGAGAGAGCTGAACAGGCCTTGATGGCTCAAACCAGATCGAATGCGGAGTGTAATGCAATGGCAGATAAACTGGTTAAGCAAAAGGCCGAAATTGACGATCTTCAACGTAGATTCTCATTGGAATTTGAAAACATTGCCACCCGTGTTTTGCGACAAAACTCATCAGAGTTTCGGGAGGCAAATTTAAAAACACTGGGTGACATCATCTCTCCGCTTAAAGAACGAATCCAACTTTTCGAGAAGCAGGTTCAGGATACTTATAACCTTGAATTACGTGATAAAGTTAGTTTGCAACAAGAGGTTCGTAACCTCTTTGAGCTGAATCAGAAGTTGAGCGAGGAGGCCAATAATCTTACCCGTGCACTCAAGGGGGATGTTAAAAAGCAGGGAAATTGGGGAGAAGTAATTCTTGAACGTGTACTCGAACGTTCCGGTTTAACGAAAGGGGTTGAATACGAAATTCAATATACGACCCGATCAAACGACGGGAATGTGTTGAGACCCGATGTGATTATCAGACTACCCGAAAACAAACATATTATTGTTGATTCCAAGGTATCGTTGCTGGCCTATGAGCAATATATATCATGTGAAATACCCGAAGAACGTGAAAAATATTTAAAGGCCTATTGTGATTCTGTACGTAGTCATATTAAAGGACTCGGTGATAAAAATTATCAACATGCCGGCGCTTTTGATACACCTGATTTTGTTTTGATGTTTATGCCCATTGAGCCGGCTTTTAGTACGGCTGTTCAGTTTGACGGCGAACTGTTCAATTATGCCTGGGATCAGAAGATCGTAATCGTCAGTCCCTCTACATTATTAGCAACCTTACGGACCATTGCTTCGGTATGGAAACATGAAAAACAAACACAGAATGCTTTTGAGATAGCGCGTCAGGGAGGCGCAATGTTCGATAAGTTCTCCGCCTTTTTGAAAGACATGGAAGATATGGGCAAAGCAATAGAACAACTTGAGAAGATATATGGTTTGGCTCGCAATAAATTATCAGAAGGAAGCGGCAACCTGATTAACAGGGCAAGAAAATTGGAGAAACTTGGTGCAAAGTCCAGTAAACCATTGCCCAATTCATTTATACAAAACGATAACGACGAAGCGTAATTTAAAACGAATGATAAAAGATACCATGATTTATGGAACCCGACCGGTAATCGAAGCATTACAGGCCGGCAAAGAGATTGAAAAAGTGTTGGTAGTAAACGGGATCCGAAGCGAGCAGTTTCCGCAATTGCGTCAGCTACTGAATGAAAAGGATATCCCGATGCAGTACGTGCCGTTAGAAAAACTTAATAGGGTAACCCGGCAGAATCATCAGGGGGTTATTGCTTTTGTTTCTCCTATTATTTATGAAAACTATGAACAGATAGTGCCCGCCTTATTTGATATAGGGCGAAATCCGTTGGTATTGATTCTTGACCGGATAACCGATGTTCGTAACTTCGGAGCCATTGCCCGTTCGGCAGAGTGTGCAGGTGTCGATTGTATCATTGTTCCGGCACGTGGATCAGCATTGATGAATGCGGATGCTGTAAAAACATCGGCAGGAGCTTTGTACAAAATACCTGTGTGCAGAAGCCAGAATCTGAAAGATACGATTGATTATGTTAAAGCTTGTGGTTTACAGGTTATAGCCGCATCAGAGAAAGCAACCGAGTATCATTTTCAGGCCGACTTTTCGCTGCCCACTGCTATCATCATGGGCTCTGAAGAAGATGGCGTTTCACTCGAATACATCAAACGATGCGATAAAACAATCCGTATTCCGCTGGTGGGAGAAATAGAATCATTAAATGTATCCGTAGCAGCCGGTATCATTCTTTTTGAGGCCGTAAAGCAGAGAATGCGGTAATGGACACTAATTAGCCCATTGCCGCATTCTTTCTTATCAGTCCATTAAATATGCCTTGATCAGTTTAACCAGATCGTCTTCTGCAAGTGAAGCAATAGCGAGAATGTCGTTTAGCTTTGCAGGAACCAGATGATCCGGATCGCACTCATCGGTTAGTACTGAAATTGCTGCTGCAGGAATTCCTATCTGGTTGGCTACAATGATTTCGGGAACGGTTGACATTCCAACCGCATCGCCGCCAATCATACGTAAGAAACGATATTCTGCACGCGTCTCTAAATTGGGACCGGCAACAGCAATATATACACCTTTATGTAATAAAATTCCTAATTTAACCGCAAGCTGTTCAAGGCGATTACTTATTAAAGTGGAGTAAGGACAACTTAAATCCGGAAAACGTGGGCCATACTCAGGATCGTGTTTCCCCCGTAACGGATTATCGGGTAAGAGGTTAATATGATCCTCCAAAAGCATCAGACTACCTTTTTTCATGGAGAGATTCATTGCTCCGGCAGCATTGGTCACTAACAACTGTTTTACGCCAAGCTCTTTCATCACCCTAACCGGGAAAGTGATTTGTTGTTGACTATACCCTTCATAATAGTGAAATCGTCCCTGCATTGCCAATACTGTATGGATACCTAATTTTCCATAAATAAGCTGACCTTTATGCGATTCGACAGTAGAGATAGGAAAGTTAGGAATTTCTCCATAATCGATTGTTCGAATAATTTCTATATGGTCGACCAGCTTTCCCAGTCCGGTACCGAGGATAATACCGGTGTCTGCTGTTGATATTCCGAAGTGTCTTAATGCCTCAGCAGCACTTTTTATTTTATCAATCATTTGAATTACTTTTGTTTTTACGAAATTAGTCTGAAATTATTAAAACTCAAAGTACTGTTTTCTGTTAATAATGAATAGAAATCGTAGTGTAAAATGAGCGTGTATGCATAATCAAAATCTGAAATCTTTAAGGGCTCAGTTGCTAAAACAAACCTGGCCCGATGTTTATTTATACAAATTTATTATCTCAAATAATAATTCAACGCTTGCTTTGTTAAATGCATTGTTTCATGAAGGTTCCGATATTCGCTATAGACCTAGCGCTAAAGGTAACTTTATGAGTATAAGTGTAAGTGAAGTCGCTTTCTCCGTGGACGAGATTATTGAAAAGTATCAGAAGGCTTCCGAGATACCCGGTGTGATTGCTCTTTAGCGTTGTTATCTCAGATAACGTCGTAACCAAGGATATTCATTCTCGAAAACAGGTGTGAAAACACCTTTTCCTAAATCTTTTTCAATCTTCTTTTTCGTCCAGAATTGAAGATCATCCAGTTCTATAGGGTCGGCATTAAACGGACCGTCATTTTTACATAAAAAGGAGAATACCAACTCTGATTCTCTCTCTGTTTCCCAGATATATTGTTTTAAAAAGGCCGGCTCAAATCCGGTAAGACCGATTTCCTCTTTAGCTTCTCTTAACAGACCCTGCTCTGCATTTTCTAAAACTGCAATATGACCGCCAACTGCCGTATCCCACTTATTAGGTAAAAGGTCTTTTGTGGCAGCTCTCTTTTGAATCAACAATTCTCCTTTGCTGTTGATGACGTGAAGGTGTATCACAGGGTGTAAATGTCCGGGACCACTATGACAATAGCTTCGGGAAGCTTTGCCAATGACATTTCCTTTCGTATCGACAAGAGGAAGCCACTCTTCATCGGGTGTGGGCTTGTTTTTAAGCTTTCTGGCGACTACTTCTGTAATGAAATAAATAACGATAAGAATATAAAACAAACCGCCTGAGATAAAGGCCCAGGCCTCTTTTGAGAGGTAGAAGGCGGAATAAACAACTAAAAGTGTATGAAGCGAAATCAAGATAACCATTCGTTTCAACATCTTTTGCATCATCTGTTCACCTTCGGCATTTATCTGGTTCATTTCGCCTAAATATCTTCCGGTAAGCTTTACCAGAAAAGCAGGATTCCCAAAGGCGGCAATACTTATAATGACAAGGAAGACAGCTTGCATCAGCGCAGGTTTCAGTTTGAAGAAAAGGTCGTTGGCCGAGATGAGAGAAACACCTCCCAAAATGAGCAATAACCCGGTATCTGCCAGAATGAAACTGTCTATTTTCTTTTGTTTTATCCATACCACTATAAATTCAGTAACTCCTAATACAAGCGCAACAAGTAAGCCGATTTTGGTACCCCATATTTCATCGGCCAGTATAAAGATAAAGAGCGGGAGTAAACCGGGTATTAATTGTATGGCTATTTTACGGAACGGATTTTCTGACGTTTGCATCATCATGAAATTTATAAGCAACTACTCTATTTAACAAATGAGGCTGCTTCTACGAATAAAAGCAGCCTCCGATATTCGGTCAAAAACGATTATTTTGCATAACTGATGGAACGGGTTTCACGAATTACTGTAATCTTAATTTGACCCGGATAGGTCATTTCATCTTGAATCTTACGTGAAAGATCGAATGATAATTGATTTGCTTCAACATCCGACACCTTATCGGCAGCTACGATGACGCGTAATTCACGACCGGCTTGGATTGCGTATGTCTTAACAACTCCCGGAACAGCTAGTGCAATCTCTTCCAGGTTATTCAGACGCTGTATGTATGCCTCAACAACCTCACGACGGGCACCGGGACGAGCTCCTGAGATAGCATCGCAAACCTGTACGATAGGGGCGAAGAGTGATTCCATCTCAACTTCATCATGATGAGCACCAATAGCATTGCAAATTTCAGGTTTTTCCTTGAACTTCTCTGCTAACTTCATACCTAAAATTGCATGAGGTAATTCAGGTTCGTTATCGGGAACTTTTCCAATATCGTGTAACAGACCGGCACGCTTGGCTATTTTAGCATTTAGACCAAGCTCGGCAGCCATAGTGGCGCAGAGGTTGGCAACTTCCTTAGAGTGTTGTAGCAGGTTCTGACCATATGATGAACGATATTTCATTTTCCCAATCATACGGATCAATTCGGGATGCATGTTATGAATTCCCAAGTCGATACAGGTACGCTTGCCGGTTTCGATGATCTCTTGTTCAATCTGTTTTTTGACTTTTCCTACAACCTCTTCGATACGGGCAGGGTGAATACGACCATCAGTTACTAAACGATGTAATGACTGACGAGCTATCTCGCGGCGTACAGGGTCAAATCCGGAAAGGATGATGGCATCGGGTGAGTCGTCAATGATGATTTCAACACCGGTTAGCGCTTCAAGTGTGCGGATATTTCTTCCTTCACGTCCAATGATCCGACCTTTAATTTCATCATTCTCAATATTGAATACAGTAACGGTATTTTCTATTGCATGTTCGGCCGCAGTGCGCTGTATCGTCTCAATTACAATTTTCTTCGCTTCGGTATTGGCAGAAAGTTTTGCCTCTTCAATGATTTCACGAACGTGGTTCATTGCTTCATTGCGAGCCTCTTCTTTCAGGCTTTCAACAATTTGTTGTTTGGCCTCGGTGGCAGAGAGACCAGAGATCGCTTCGAGCTGGTCTATAGCAAGTTGGTGAGCTTTTTCTAAATCAGTTTGCTTTTTAGTGACAATTTCTACTTGCGTAGAGAGATTGTCTTTAATAATTTGAACCTCTTTTTGTTTCTTTTGTTGTTCTTCCAGTTTCTGGTTTAGGGCTGTCTCCTTTTGTTTTATTCTGTTTTCTGCCTGAAGTATTTTACTATTCTTTTCGTTTATTAATTTTTCGTGTTCAGCTTTTAACTGAAGAAATTTTTCTTTTGCCTGAAGAATTTTGTCTTTCTTGATCATTTCTCCCTTTTCTTCAGCATCTGAAATGAGTGTGGCATTTTTTTTATAGATGGCTTTCTTGATCAGAGAGATTGCAATCAGCACCCCTACTGCGGCACCCGCCATGACAGCGATTAGGATCATTAATGTTTCTTGCATATGTTAATTTGTTAATGGGGTTAGGGTAGGAAATAGGCGCAGCAAAACAAGAAAAAACCCGCAATAATTACAATGAGTTTTGGGAAACCCCAAAACGTAACGGTTGGAGCTGCCAGGAATTTCGAACTTCCACTGCCACCGAAGTAGTCTCAACCGAAGCTGAGATGAGGCCTGTTCTGGAAACCTAAAGCTTGACTCCAGTTTGATTAATGTTGAGTTTCCAAACTGTTGTAATCTATTGCGGGGTGTCTTCTATGTGAAAGAACGGAGTCTTTTAATCGATTGGTTTATTTTCTGATAATACCTTATCAATCTCCATTAGCTTCTCAGCCATTTGTGAATCTCTAAATTGCAATTCTTGCTCCAGTTTGAGTGATGATATTGCAAAATGGAGTGCGACCATTGCCAGCAGATCTTGTTTATCGCTATAACCAAAGTTCTCTGCATAAGCTTTCAATTGTTCTTCCAATGAATGTGCAGCTTTCCTGATAACTTCTTCTTCTGAAACATCGACAGTCAGTCGGTAATTACGTCCTGCTAGATTTAAAGTTATGGTTAACTCTGCCATTTCCTGGTTTTTAATTGAAGATCCAATCGTCATTTATTTAAAAGACCAATACATTTATCAATTTCCCGCACCAAATCATTGATTTTCTGTTTTGCTTGTGCCGAATCTTTTCCTGATTCGATTGTTTTGGCAACATTGATTAATTTAATTTTCTCTTCTAACGTTTTGACTTCATTGTGTTTGTCCCTAACAACCTTTTCCAGAGTTTCTTTTTCCAGCTTTACCCGATTCAGTTCCTCCTTAAGAGCATTCGTTTGTTCTATAAGCTTTCGAACCTTGTATTCAATACCGGAAACCAACAACTCAAGATCTTTCATAAGGTTTTCTCCAACGAAGAAATCGTCCAATTTCATCGCAAAGATAGCATCAGCAATTCTTTGATGCAAATTTTTTAATCAGATATAAAAAAAAGAGTGTATATTGTGGCGATTAAGACATTTCTATCAAACTATTATATCTTCTTTTTTTCGATCTATTATTGTTTTTTTTGAAATGAATGAGGATTTTTTGCATTATTTATGGAAGTATCGCCTTTTTGGCCATGCACTTACCACCACCCTGAATGAACCGATTGAAGTTATAGATACCGGGTTTCATAATCACGATAGCGGTCCCGATTTTTTAAATGCCAGAATAAAAATTGATCACACAACTTGGGTGGGAAATATCGAAATTCATGTTAATTCTTCTGACTGGGTTACACATGCTCATCATCTTGATAAGGCCTATCAAAATGTGATTCTTCACGTGGTATTCAATGATGATCTTCCCGAAACTTCTCCCTTTGCTCCTTTAGCACCCTGTGCTGAGGTTAGAAAACTAATTGATTACAAGCTGTTTTATAAATACAAAGACTTTCTTGTCTCCATGGGTTGGATCCCATGTTATCAACAAATTGGGAATGCCGAACAACTTGTCAGATCCTCATGGTTTGAACGCATGTTGGCTGAACGGTTAACTGCAAATAGTGCCAATGTATTGAATACTTATCAATCTTGTTTGTGCGACTGGAATGAAACTTACTATCGTTTACTGGCAAGAAGTTTTGGTTTAAAAATAAATGGAGACTCTTTTGAACTGCTTAGCAGGGAGCTCCCGCTTTCAATTGTTCTTCGTCACCGTTCCAACCTATTTCAACTGGAGGCGCTGTTCTTTGGTGTGGCTGGATTTCTCGATGAGTCGTTCGAGGATGAATATCCTAACCGGTTAAAAGTAGAATATGATTTTTTAAAGAAGAAGTATGATTTGAAGACACTGTCTGTTCATAACTGGCAATTTCTAAGGATGCGTCCGGCCGGTTTTCCAACAATCAGATTGGCTCAATTTGCTTCTTTCTGGCATCGAAATATAATAGATGTGGATGATATTTTGCATCGTTCACCCGAAGAGATTGCTTCTCTTCATTTTGAAGTTGAAGCCTCCTTCTACTGGAAGGAGCATTACCTGCCTGATAGAGCGTCATTGTACAAATCGAAGGTCATGGGTACAGGAACTATCAATAGCTTGATTATAAATACAATTCCGCCACTTATTTTTGCTTATGGTCAACAAATCGGTGATGTGGAATCTTCAGAACGGGCTGTACGGATACTCGAAAAAATTAAGCCTGAGATGAATCGTGAAACCAAAGAGTGGATTAAAATCGGAATCAAGCCTGTGTCGGCAGCTGAGACTCAGGCGTTGCATTACATGAAGAAGAGCTATTGCGATAAGAAGAGATGTTTACATTGCCGTATAGGACATTTTTTACTTAAAATGAATGAAATTTAGTCTTCCCCTATAGATTTTTTTGCCATGTTTAAAGGATTCAAGGACTTCTTTTATCTGAACAGGGGCGAGCAGAGAGCTGTTTTAATTCTATTCGCAGCAATTATTCTTGTTTATGGAACCTTAATGATTACTGCTCAAAAACCTGCCATCGTTACCAGAGATACAACCCACTTTAATAAAGAGGTAGAAGCCTTTCTCAAAGAAGCTGATAGTAGTAGATATACTTATGATAGAAGCCGTTATTCCAATCAATATTATGCTTCCGGTTACAATTCTTACCATCAGGGCGAATATGCGAAAACCGGTAAAAACGAATTCAATAAACCGCTTACTCCATTTCCATTTGACCCGAATAAGTTAAGTGAAAAGGATTGGGTGCGACTTGGACTCCCGGATAGATTGGTGAAAACGATTCTCAATTACAGATCAAAAGGAGGACACTTTTATCAAAAAGAAGACCTACGTAAGATTTACGGACTGAAGGATGAACAGTATCAAGCACTGGAACCCTATGTTAATATTGTGCCGAAAGATAAGCCGGTGTATCTTCCAAATAAAATGATACCCGGTAAAGTTCCTATCCATATTGTCAATCTAAATAGTGCCGACTCTGCTGAATTGGATGGTTTAAAAGGTATCGGTCCCGCATATGCCTTGCGTATTATTCGTTATAGAGATTTATTGGGAGGATTTGTTCGCCCGGAGCAATTGCTGGAGGTGTATGACTTGGATACTGTAATGTACGAAGTATTACGTCCGTCTATTAGAGTTGACCCCTATCAAATAAAAAAAATAAATATTAATGTTTGCCCTTTTCCTGCATTGAAACGACACCCTTATATCGGATATTATCTGGCTAAAGCAATTGCAGATTATCGGGTGAAGTTTGGGAAATTCAGATCGATAGAAGAGTTGCGATTGTTGAAAGGAGTTACCGCTGAACAATTTGAGAAGATCAAACCTTATGTTATCGTTGTCGAATAAGAATTAAAAGAATGTGCTAATTAGAAAATGCGAGGATGTACTAATGTGGATAGTAAATCGGCATATCAGAGAAATTCTTTTATTCATATGCTAACTGGAAATGAGAGAATCTGCTAATAAAAGAAAAAAAATTGCAGTAATTCCGTAATACACAACATTAATTAAAACTTCAAGTACTGAGTCCACTCCGAGAACCCTGTTGAGTCGTATTTTTACTAAATAATATTACTGAGTAACAATTTATTACACAATAATAATTTAGTGAAATTGACTTTCCGAAGTGGACTTAGCACTCTTTTCTTCCATTATCGCATTATATTAGTCCCTCAGTGTATTTCAAAATTAGCACATTAGCACATTTCAAAATTATCATAGTATCACATTGATTCATTAGCATATTGTAATTAGAATTAGTATATTTTTTCTAACTTCGCTGGAAAATCCAATTTACCTCATGAATACAGTAAAAGCTCAGAAACATCCACCGGCACTCTACTTGCTGTCTGCCACTGCTGCGGGTGAACGATTTGCCTATTATGGCATGCGTGCTCTATTAATGCTTTATATGACCCACAAAGCTGTTGACCAGCTTTCGGGAATGAATTTTACCGAAAAGACTTCGGGGCTTGTTTATGGCCTGTTTAACGGTTTGTGTTACTTATTTCCTTTCTTTGGCGGAATCTTAGCCGATCGGTTAATAGGCGAACGCCGGTCAGTCACTATTGGCGGCCTATTTATTGGCGCCGGTCTGGCGGTTCTTTCTATCAATAATACATTACTTCCTTTTGTGGGAGGTCTTACGCTTATAGCGATAGGTAACGGCTTCTTTAAGCCAACGGTTGTTGCCATGATCGGTGAATTATATGAACAGGGTGATCCTCGACGCGACAGTGCTTTTACAATTTATTATCAATTGTTTAATGGAGCAGTTTTTGCCGCCCCGATAATTTGCGGTAGTGTTGCCGCATTGTATGGTTATCGGGCAGGTTTTATGGTCGCAGGTGTTGCCGTCATTATAAGTTTAATTGCTTATTGGATCATGGCTCCTAAAATATTAGGAACTGTTGGAAAAGAGCCTAAAGCCAAACAACGAAAAAATGATAGTAATGTTGAAAAGCTGCCACTGACAAAGGACGAAAAAGATCGTATCTCTGTGATTTTCGTCCTTCTCTTTTTTGTTACCTTTTTCTGGGCAGGATATGAACAGGCAGGTAGCTCGCTTACAACCTTTACCGATAAATTCATTAATCGTAATGTCTTGGGATTTGAAATACAGACTCCCTGGTTTCAAAGTGTGAATCCTTTTTTAGTATTGCTATTGGGTTTTCCATTTACCTATCTTTGGATAAAGTTAAGTAAAATAGGCAAGAATCCTTCCACTCCTGTAAAAATGGGCATAGGTATGGTGCTATTAGGTATTGGCTTTTTGTTTATGCTTGGTGCTGTAGCTCAATTGAACCATGGAGCCACAAAAGCAAGCATGATTTGGCTTCTGATGGCTTATCTGTTTCACACTATCGGTGAGTTGATGCTTTCTCCAATCGGACTCTCTATGATTACAAAACTGGCTCCTGTTCATATGGTTTCCATGTTTATGGGTGTTTGGTTCCTGAGTACCTTTATGGCTCATCTTATGGGTGGCGTTATCGCCAGTGAAGTTGGAAACTTTGGATCGGGCGCCATCTTTGGAGGTGTTGCAGTCTTTGTGATTGTATTAGGATTCTTAGTTCTTATTCTTTCAAGAAAACTATTGACAATGATGCATGGACGAGATTAATCATTTGAACGAATAAAAAAGAGCGCGCCGGTTTCTTAACATGAAACCGGCGCGCTCTTTTTATTCGTTAACTTCCCATCGCATCTTCGTCGAGGGTTAGATAAGGAACATAACTGAATATAGCGGCCAAGCAATCTTTTGTTAAAATGGAATCCTCTAGTGCATTGTGTGTATCTCCTTCACGCTCCAGTTCAAAATAACCGGCAATGGCATCGAGGCTTCGTTTACGGGGTACATCATATCCATTTGCTTCCAGAATTTTAAACATCAAAAAGCTAAGTTGATGCAAATCTAATTGCATATGCGAAAAGAACCAATCCACCTTCTCCTTATGATACCCGGCTCTTAGAAAGTTGATGTCATACATCACACTTTGTCCGCAAATGGCAACATTACGAAATACATTTTGCTTATCGGTACCTTTATATTTCACCGTTTCTAAAATCCAGCTTTCAAATTTTTCAATAGCTTCAAAAAGCATTGGCGCATCGTCAAGATCGGCCAGTGTTAAGTCGTGTATCTTTAGAGAAGGAGCCGAAAAACTTTCAGTATTTTCAGGATAGACATTGGTGATAAATTGACCGAGTTCTTCCCAGTTTTCATTGCATAACACGGCGCCAATTTGAACGATCTCATTCCATTCAGGATCGGGACCACTCATTTCAAGATCAAGAACCAAATAAAACATAGAATAGTTGATTATTTATTAGTTGAGCGGATTTGTTTAATGGAACGAGCAATGTGTTCGAGCGAACTCTCGTTTTCATCAATCCAACGTTTACGGGCTTTTATATATAATGAAACTCTGATTTTACCGGCCTCTTTTACAAACATTCTATACTGTCGACCTGAAAGTTTTAACCCTTTTTTCCCATCATTGAAAATAAAACTTTCAATTTTATAAAATACGGTAGAGTCGACTTCTGCTAATACACGTTCGTTTTCAGGTGTAATTCTTTCCCCGTAAATCCTGATGTCGGTAAATTTTTTACCGGTAAAAATATAGTAACCGTCACCAATAGTACTTTCATCAATAGCACGCCAATTTTTAGGAAGCTCAAAGCAAAAATTAAAAGACTGGTTATAAGCAGTCTTAAATCCTTTCACTAATGCGGTTTTATAAACAGCCTCCTGATTATCCCTATCCAGTGTTAAGACGGTATCAGCATTATAATTATCTGCCGTATCCACAGAAATTGCCGTTGACTGAATCTTCTGTTGACTGGCTGTTGACTTTCCCGGATGATTGTTGCAGGCGGTAATTGCAACTATAGACAGGAGGAAAAACAGTGAAATAATTTTATAGCGCATAAGTAAAAGGTTAGCTGAACAAAGATAATAAGTTTGTTGTTGAATACAGAAAATTTGTTGTTAACTTTTCATTATTGTACGTATAAATCGTATCTTTAATCAATAAAAAAAACAAATATCATGAAATTTGAATTACCTGATCTGCCGTATGCAGTAGATGCTTTAGAACCTTTTATAAGCCAACGAACGTTGGAAATTCATCATGGTAAGCATCACCAGACTTATGTGAACAATCTGAACAACCTTATTGTGGGTACGAAATTTGAAAAATCTGATTTAGAGGATATTGTTAAAGAAGCCCAAGGACCTATTTTTAATAATGCTGCTCAGATATGGAACCATACCTTCTATTTTGAAGCCTTTAAGCCCAAAGGGGGAGGTGAACCGAAAGGCATTTTACTAGAAAAGATTATCGCCTCTTTTGGATCTTTTGCTGATTTTAAAGCCAAGTTCTCTGCTTCAGCCGCTACATTATTTGGATCGGGTTGGGCCTGGTTGGTTGAGAAAACAGATGGAACACTCGAAATTGTTCAAACATCCAATGCTGCTTGTCCGCTTAGAGATGGTTTTAAACCGTTGCTGACTTGTGATGTTTGGGAACATGCTTATTACCTGGATGTGCAGAACCGTCGTCCTGATTATATTGCAGCTTTCTGGAATATTATAAACTGGGATAAAGTGACTGAACGCCTATAATTAAAGCATTTCAGTAATCATAAAAAAAGCCGATATTCTGTGGGAATACCGGCTTTTTTTATTTTAGAGGCAGTTCGTTACATCTTAACTTTGAAAACAATTTTCTTCACTTTTACTTGTTCGCCGTCCATCATATTGGGTCTATGGGCTTCACCGGGAAAGAAAATAAAGAAAGTTCCGGGTTTTGCTTGGTAATCTTTTCCGGCTGTTGGTTCAACAAACATCACATCTTTTGTTTCGTTATATGGAACCGTAACGGTTGACTTTTTGATTGGAGCAATTCCTATCAGTTCTTTTCCGGAAAGAACAATTTGAATATCAAGATATTTTTTATGCGCTTCCCATTTTCCGTCAGCAGGTAGTTTCGTTTCATATTCGGAAACGGGAGCAAAAACATTATCACCGTCAATGGTATACTTTCCGATTGCCAGATTCACTAAATCGTTCTTACTGATAAAATCAAATACTTTTTCCCAATACGCTGCATTTAATGCGTAATGTTTTTTTAACTCCTCGAGGTTAATCGTATTACTAGGGGTTAGTTTACATCCTTTAAACCATGATTTTTCGGCAAACCATTCAGCTACTGTCTGTGATGGCTTTTTAGTGTTTTCAGTCATATTGTTATTCTTTTCAGCGTTTAAAACTCTATTTAACTGATTATTTGTTAATTCATTTTTTGTAATTCCGTTCGTGTTATCGGCAAGTGCATCTTTTATTGAAATCGATTGCCCTACAGCATTTAAAGAAAAAGCAACAGCTGCAAACATTGCTACGGATGTGAAGGTCCTTACGATTGTTCTCTTCTGATTCATACAACTCTGTTTATAAATTGAAACAGTAAAATTACAAATTTAGAGAATAGAAATGTGGCAATAAACATATTTTTAGAAATCCTTTCATTGTTCGATTTATTAATGATATCGGCTGGTACATCCTAAATTATTTACCTTTGCAAAAAAATCATTTTGCTTTATGCTAATCTTTTTGGTGGGGTACATGGGATGCGGTAAAACTACCTTCGGTCGTCAGCTGGCTTCTGAATTAGGTTGGCAATTTGCAGATCTGGATGAATTGATTGAGGAACGTTATAAAATTAGTATCACGGATTTCTTTGAAAAATATGGTGAAGATAATTTCAGGCGTATTGAAAATATGATGCTTAGAGAGGTACTCTCATGGAAAGATAGTGTCATCTCTACCGGTGGCGGCACTCCTTGTTATTATAATAATATGGAATTGATGAACGGATTTGGCGTCACTGTTTTTTTAGATACGTCGATTCCGACTTTGGTTGAGCGCCTTATCCATGGTAAACGAAAAAGACCATTATTAAATGGTGTGGGAGTAGAAGAACTTAATTTGAAAATTAATAACCATTTATCACAACGCCGATTCTATTATGAACAGGCGCAATTAAGATTAGAACAAGAGAAACAGATTGTTACCTATATAAAAGAAAAGCTGGGATTATAATTCCCGGCTTTTCTTTTATTGGCATTTATACGATGGATTCACAGATCTCCTCTTTAGCAGGATAAAGATCGCTTAATTTTATAGGACGTTTTTCAAGCAATACCACATTTTCAACGTGGTGGGTATGTGGAAACATGTCAACAGGTTGAATTGCCGTAACCTGATAGGTGTCATTCATCTGGGCAATATCTCTGGCCTGGGTAGCCGGATTACAGCTGACATAAACTACTTTTGGCGCCCCCGTAAGGATGATCTGGTCGACCACTTTCGGATGCATTCCGGCACGTGGCGGATCGGTGATAATAACATCAGGTATTCCGTGTATTTCAATGAATTCAGGTGTTAAAACTTTTACCATATCTCCGGCCAAGAATTCGGTATTCCCAATCCCGTTCAATAAGGAGTTTACTTTTGCATCTTCTATGGCTTCAGGCACATATTCGATGCCAACAACCTTTTGTGTGTTACGGGCAATAAAGTTTGCAATGGTTCCGGTTCCGGTGTATAGGTCGTATACAACCTCGTTTCCTGTTAAGCCTGCAAACTGACGGGCAACACTATATAATTTATAAGCCTGTTCGGAATTGGTTTGGTAGAATGAAATCGGCCCTATCTTAAATTTCAATCCCTCCATCTCTTCCATGATAAATGGGTCACCTTTATACAATTCTATTTTCAAATCAGAAATTGTATCGTTTTTCTTTTCGTTAACCACATACATCAGCGAGGTAATCTCCGGAAATTTCTTTTCGATAAATAAAAGAAGGTCGTCAATTATAGGTTGGTCCCGGTATCCGACGACAAGAATGGCCATGATACCTCCTGTAGAGGATGTTCTGACGATCAGATTTCTAAGAAACCCTGTCCAATGACGTGCATCGTGGAAGGTGAGTTCATGTTCGAGTGCATACGTTTTTATTGCCAGTCTGATGCCATTTGTCGGTTCGGGCTGAAGATGGCATGCAGATATATCGACTACCTTATCAAAGAAACCCGGATAATGAAATCCTGCTGCATTCATTGAGGATTGATCAATATCTTCTATTCTTTGTTCATCAGTTAACCAACGTTTACTGGAAAAAGTATATTCGAGCTTATTTCTATAATAACGTGTCTTTTCAGATGGAATAATTTCTCTCACTTCCGGAAAATCAAATTTACCAATTCTGGCGAAATGGTCCTGAACCTGTTTCTGCTTATAGATCAATTGATCTGAGTATGCCATATTTTGCCATTTACAGCCTCCACAGACCCCGAAGTGTTCGCAAAAAGGTTGAACTCTCTTCTCAGAGTAGTGATGAAACTTGACGACTTTGCCTTCATAGAAGTGTCTTTTTTTAGCCACAGCCTTGATATCAACTATGTCGCCCGGAACCACAAACGGAACAAACACCACCATATTATCCACCCGGGCAACAGCTTTGCCCTCTGCACCGGCATCCAATATTTCAACATTTTCAAACAGAGGAAGAATTTTATTTTTACGAGCCATTATCCCTTTTTTTAAGTTTATTAATTCTTTTTTCAAAGTGTTTGCTATCGCCCCACTCGTCAAAACCAATTTCATCTCCGGCAAGATGAATCCGCGCCTCTAAGCAGGTTTTACATTGTTCGGCTTCTTCATCGATACAAGGTTTATCTTCGTATAACAGATACCCTTCGCGATATTGTACCGGTGTTAAATTCGGCATGATGACATTTGCGCCGACTTTCAATGCTTTTTCGCGTCCCAATTTATCAATGGCTTGCATAGCTGTTGTAGCGGCAATATTAATGTCCTTCATCATAATGCGAAGAAGGGCCACCATTTTTAATGAGAGTTGAAAACGATCTTCTTTCGGCATCAATAGATCTCTGAAAGCGTAAAGCGGTGTTTCCTCGTGTTCAATGTAAGGCCCCATACCACACATATCGATGTCGAGCTCCTTAAAAAAAAGAAGATCATTTGCTAAGTCTGAAGTAGTCTGGAAAGGAAGTCCGATCATTACACCGGTCCCCACATTATAACCTAATTTCCTTAAGCTTCGCAACGCATTGACACGAATATCATAGTCGTGTTTTGAATCGTGCGGATGTATTTTATAATAAAGTTCTCTGTTTGATGTTTCGATACGGATAAGATAACGATGAGCGCCAGCCTCAAACCATTTTTTATAAACTTCCTCCGTTTGTTCACCCATCGAAAGTGTGATGCCAAGTTTTCCCTGACTCAGCTCTTTGATTTTTTTGAGCAAATCGGTTATTGCATTTACGAATTTAAGATCGTTACGTTCTCCGCTTTGAATCACCATTGATCCGTAACCATTATCGAGCGCAAATCGGGCAGCCTCCAAAACTTCTTCGTCGCTAACCATATAACGATCTACCGCATGGTTTCCTTTCCGAATACCACAGTAGTAACAATTTTTCGAACAGATATTGGACATTTCTACGAGTCCTCTGAAATAAACTTTTCTGCCAACATATCTTTCTTTTATTTCTGAAGAAAGGGCGTATATTTTTTTGCGATCGGTTTCGTTTGCTTCCAGAAGTACAATCAGATCATCTTTCGTAAAATTATCTTTTAAGAGAATTTCATCAATTCGGTTTTTCACAATAAAAATGGTTTGATTTTTGTTTGCAAAGTTACAACGAAAACAAACAGAGAGGGTCGGTTTGAAACGTATCTCTGCATACATTTTCATCAAGTATGTTTATTTATTTTTTCACGTATATAATTAATGAACATCGTTTTTTTTATCTGTTAAACAGTAACATGGAATGAAAGCATTATATATGTTAAAAAAATATAAAATAAATCGTTCAACTTCTTAATTTTTTTTGTAAACTTGAAGTCTATTTCAGACTAATTATGTACGGACTATATAAAAGTATAAAATTTTGAAATACAATATAATAAAAATCATGAATCAACAATCAATGACAAAGGACAGCATGCTAAAAAGATTTAACATGCCCACTATCTTCAGACTTTCATCAAAGCTGCTGATGGTTATGCTAGTGATAGCAATGTCGGCCGGGATGACCGGTTGTAATAGCCAAAAGAAAATTGCTGCACGCGATCGTGCTGCAAAAATTGAACAGGCTAAAGTAAGATTACAGGCTTTACTAGACGACAAGAGTACACTTACGCTTGATCAGAAATATGCCGAACTGAATACAATTAAAGGTTGGAATCTCAACGATAAAGATGTTGATAATTTGATCGCTAAAGTAGAGGATAAGCTTTCGAAAGATCGCGAAATATTACGCAAACGTGCAGAAGATGAAGTTTCTTTACGTGCAGCCGAAGAGCGACGACGGCAGGAAGAGGCAATGCGTAATGCAGGAAATAACGATCCTCGTTTTATTAAAATAAATGAAGCATTTAATAGCATTGCTAATGCATCTTCCGTTGATGCAGCCAATAAACGTATTCTTGAAACATTAAGTCTGTTTAATACTCCTGATGCTCCGGTTTTAATTGCTATCAGTCAAAATGGTAACGCTAAGGATTATGATCGTCCTACTACCATCAAGCGTTATCTTGAATATTTAAAAGACCAAAAGCGTAATGTTAACCAAATCTCAAATCTGGTTTTTGATGCTAGCGGTAAAATCACTGAACTTGAACTTACCAAAAAATAATCAGGAGCTATGAAAACATTTAAAATTTCAATAATCACCCTTGCCCTTTTATTAGGATGCGGAACATTGTTTGCTCAGGAAACGATATCTCCTGATCGTAAAAAAGCAATAGATAGTCTTGCTCTTGAAAAAGTAAGAGACTTGAGTAAATACATTGCATTGGTTGGTAGCAAGGAAACTCCATGGTCAGAAGCTCAACGTGTTATTCAACGTGCCGAAGAACTTTTTATGCCAGGTAGCGAAATGGGTGTCTCCTCACTCTATCGTCCTGAAATCAACTATTATAAAGTTCGCGAATATTTCGAAAGGCTGATGCGTTTGAATTATGATAAGGTTTCTATCGACTGGTATAATATCGAGTATGTAAGCGACCTTGAGCAACAACCTGATGGAACTTTTGTTGGTGTGATTACCATCTTCCAGCGTTTTGAAGGTTATGATAAAGAAAAAGGTTTAGTCTATCGTGATACTACCAAAAAAGATATCACGATCTACGTTAAACGTAAAGAAACCCAGATTGGTGGTCGTACCATCGGATTCTGGGATGTTTTACTTGGCGATATCCGTGTAAAAGAAACCCGTCCATAAACAATAAAAATGGGATAAAAGCCGTTGTTGCTATATCTGAATATTTCGGAAATAGCTGCAACGGCTTTTCAGCTTTGTAAAAACATCTATCTTAGCTAAATATTATTTTAACTTGCATGAAATTATCCAACAATCTATTTATCGGGTCTCTCGAACGGGTATCAATCTTTTGTATCTTACTGTTCTTTGCTATTATTTTTGAAAATAATCCTCTGAAAGCTCAAAATAGCCTGGGAGAAAGTAAACTCGATGCCTCAAAGTTTTTTGCTCAAACTAAACAACTTACTCAGTTTTTTCGTCGTTTTAATGGCGAGGAGGATGCAAAGGGAAACAAACTCGATACAAATAATTTTCAATTCAGAGAAAAACATCTTCGTGGTAATTTCCTTTCTATTCTTTTCGATAAACAAAATCGTTCTATAACAGAAAGTCTGAAGACTGAATTTATTGATAATGTACTGGCTGAAACGAATCCTAAGTTTTTAGATTTTCGTGGAAGTAAGTGGTTTGCAGAAGTTAATGCTGTATTTAACTATCAAAACCATCCGGTAAATCTTTTGATTTATCTTCAGATTGAGAAGTCCGGACTTGGTTATAAGTGGGTAATATCCAATGTCTATTTTGACTCGTTCTCTGAGATGTTTTTTCATCCCAATACCAGTGATAAGGCACATGCTTTTTTGCATCCCATGAGCCATGAAATTGATTTCATGAACCTTAGAAAAGCATTTGCAGATCCGAAAGTGATTGATTATTATGCCCCGAAAGACTATTCTCCCGATTATCTGACACTGTTTTTTGTCGAATTAAAAGGAGGTCATTTAACCTTCAAAACAATTAATACGGTAAAATTCCACTTCCTTCAGGTTGATGGATGGTATTTTGAAGTCAATGATTTTAACCGTTCCGGATTTAATTCGGGTTGGCTCATTTCTAACCTTCTGAAGGTGAATGAAGCGGAAAAAGCCCGATTACTTAAAATATATGATCATGATTAAAATAAGAGGATTGGGCTATATTGCCAGTTTATTACTGTTGATGGGTACCCTTACCCTTCAGGCGCAGGTGCGACCATCGAATACGCAGCATAAAGTACATGCAAAATCACAAACCTCATCTAAAATACATACTGCAGGTCAGGATCAAAACGCTGACGTAGCCGACAGTGATACGGTTCAAGGACCGAAAGGGACTATCTCTGCCGAAGATCTTGAAAAATATCGTCGTAGCTCTCTTGATATCATCAACTTTCTTGAAGGAACGTTGAACTTCTTAGGCGATCGGAAATCGGTTACCCGGGAAAAAGAAGTAATTATTGATAATAGCTTTTCTAAAATTTTCCTAACACCTAAGGTTCAGATAGAAGACGATCTGGACGAAAAGCGAAAAGTACCTTTGTACAAAGACGTTCAGGCATATCTTAAAGATATCGACTTCTTCTTCAAAAATGCTACATTCAAGTTTAGAGTTGATGAAGTTGAATATACTGTTAATGGGCCGACCAATCTTTTCTTTAAGATTACCGTAACACGTCAATTGAATGCACGCACGATTCAGGGTGATACTATTAATTCTACCAAGGTTCGGTTTATAGAAGTCAATCTTGATCCTGAACAGAATATGATGAAGATAGCCAGCATCTATACGACCAAACTTAATGAAGAGGAAGAGCTTCAAAGTTGGTGGAACGGGATGCCTGTGATTTGGAAATTCGCACTGGGAAAAAATATTAAGGTTAATCAGGATACCGATTTATCCCAGGTGATGCAATATTCCGACTCATTGACTCTTCGAAAGGGCGATTCTATTCAACATGTTGCATTTGATCCGGCCTCCTTGAAAAAAGAATCGGTTACCGCTGCCATCCGGAAACTGGTAAAGTTACAGGCGGTTGATCTTACCGGATTTAAGTCTATTAACAATCTGGAACCTTTATCCAAATTAACGGATCTTCAAAATATAAATATTTCCGGTACCCGGGTTAAAGATTTAACACCTATCCGAAATCTCAACTTTTTACAGGTGTTAAATATCTCTAACTGTCAGATTCAAAGTCTTTCTCCGCTCCGATATATGAAGAATGTAAGAGAACTGGATGTCTCAAATACAGAGATAGCCGATCTGACCTCAATTTCAGATTATACCAATCTCGAGCGACTGAATATTAGCGGAACCAAGGTTGATGATTTGACTCCTATTTCAGGTCTTTCAGGACTGACTGATCTACGCTTTAATAAAAGCAAGGTATCCGATCTTAACTCCATCAGAGGTCTTCAGAACCTTTCTATTCTTCAATTTTCGAATACTCCTGTAAAGGATATCTCTCCGGTTTCTAAGTTGAATAAGCTTGTCCGACTCGATTTCCAACAAACAGCAGTCTCTACGCTCGATTCTTTGAGTCATCTTTCATCGCTACAACTTCTGTTCTGCGATCAAACACCTGTTAGCGATTTACGACCCATTGAGGGGTTATCTGCTTTGAAAAGAATCTATTGTGATGTTTCGGGAATCAAAAAGCCTGAAGTGTCCAGGTTCGGATTAAAGCGTCCGGGGGTATTGGTGATATTTGAGTCTGAAGAACTATCAAAATGGTGGATTGAACTCACTTCCGAATGGAAAAAGGTCTTTATCTCTTTGGCATCGATTAGTTCCACTCCAGGGAAAGAAGAGCTGCACAGCTTGATTTCGAAGACGAAAGTTGATATTTCCGGTAATCAAAAAATCCTGAATATTGATCCGGTTGATAAGTTTATGAACCTTCAATCATTAAACATTGCCGGTACACAGATTATCTCTATCGAACCAATTAAAGATCTGGTTGATTTAAATAATCTGGACCTATCCAATACCCGCATTACGAGCATCACAGCTTTGCGGAATCTGAAAAACCTTGAAACGCTCAATCTTGATAAACTTCCGGTGACAACACTCGAACCTATTTATGGGTTGACAAAGCTTGATTTAGTTTTAATGGATGGTATTCAGGCTGCTGCCGCTTTAAAAGATACGCTTCGTCGGAAAATTCCTAATTGTTTAGTCGTTTACCAGACAGACTCTTTAAAGAGCTGGTGGGGCAACCTCGCTCCCGATTGGAAAGCTATCTTTGGTTATGCAACCTCTACGCCTAACCGGATACAGCTGCACCAGATTCAAAATCTCAGGGAACTTTCCTTTAAAGATAATGTACGAGTCACAGATCTGGTTCCATTGAAAAAATTAGATCGGCTTCAGAAGCTTCAATTTTCAGGGACTGCAGTTATTGATTTAGCTCCTTTGGTTTCGCAGAAAGATCTGTTGGTTTTGAAATGTCCGAATAATCCTATTCAGGACCTTGGTCCCTTAAAACAATTGCCACGATTAGTCGAACTTAACATAGAGGGAACGCCGGTCCGGTCACTTGAGATATTACAGAACCTGAAAAATTTACAGTTCATATCTGCCGGTGGAACTCAAATTAAAACCATCAAATATTTAAAAGGATTACCCTCTTTACAAAGATTGGAAATTTTCAATACCCGTGTTGGAAGCCTTTCTTCGCTTGAGACTGTTAAATCGCTTAAATTATTACGTTGTTATAATACCAGTATCGGAAAACGTGAGGTAGGTCGTTTTAAAGAGACTCATCCTGACTGTGAAGTGGTCTATTATTAATCGGCTATTTCCATTCCAAACATAAAACAGGGCTGTGAAAATTTATTTCATAGCCCTGTTTTATGTTTGGACAATAGGTGTTCATATGATTACCCACTGATATGATTGAGAGGCTTAGACAAATTAATAGCTCAATCCCTCCTGAAACGCTGTACATAGTATAAAAAAATAATCACTGACATCAGGTGAATATAGTTAGTAGTATATGTAAATATTTTGTATTTTTCCAAATACTTTACCCCTTTAATCAACACCCCGATGAAAACACGCACAGCTTTATATCTATTTATAATTGTGTTACTTGCCGGATGTTCCGGGCATAGAATCAAAGTAACGGATACCAACTTTTCTAACGAAGTAGACCGCTTGCAAAATTTAGTATTCAAATTTAATGAGCCCATTGCACCCGACTCGTTGTTCGATAAATGGGATACGATCAATTATATTCAATTTAAGCCGGCTTTGAAAGGCCGGTTCAAATGGACCGCTGCCGGAGAGCTGCTCTTTTCGCCTTCTCAGCCTTTGCCTCCGAGCTCAACATTCGAGGCCTCTTTGACGGGCGAGTTATCAAAGCTTTCGCCTTCGCATCATGGGGTATCAAATAAAGTGATGCGGTTTCATACGGCCTTTCTGGAATTAAAAGAAACTACAGCCTATTGGGCTTACGCTGAAGACGGATCGCACAGAATCGAGATTAGAATGACCCTTTCATTCAACTATGAAGTAGATCCGAGCCTGGTGGGTAAATTACTGACAATAAGCCAGAATGGAAGTAAATTGGAGCCTCGTTTATTAACAAGCGGCTTATCTTCCGATGTGGTTTTTGCAGTTATCCCATCTTCCGCCAAGACCGGAAAAGCCTTTAATCTGGATATTAAGCTTGCTCCCGGACTACAATGTCCGGGCAGTAATTATAAACTTACCGACCCCATCACGAAAAGTGTTGAAGTACCTTCACCCGACAAATTCTCTATTGTAAAAGTGGAACCCGAATTCAATATGGGCGAAGGAATTCTTTCTATCTACACCACACAACCGGTTGATGCAAAAAATCTTTCGCAGTATATTACCATCACACCGGCGGTAAAATACACAACAGAACTCATGCCTAACGGAATCAGGCTAACCGGTCCGTTTGTAGAAGGACAGGCTTACTCGCTTCGCATTGCGCCCGAACTGAAAAGCGTTTTTGACATCTCACTTGGCAATGAATTCCTACAACAAGTATTGTTTGCCAATCCTGAGCCGTTGATTGCCTTTACGGATAAACAAAGCACCTATTTAACCGCTAAAGGAAACCGTAATCTTGGATTGAAGATTGTTAATGTCCCTAAGTTAAAGATTACCGCCTTCAAGATATTCGAAAACAACCTGCAGCAATACTTCAGAAATGGAATCGCCTATGATTTTGTGGAAGATGAGGGTAAGTATCATCAAATGTCAGGCTTTCCTTTAAACGAAGACTATGGACGGAAAGTGTTCGAAAAGGAGATTGACACCCATAAGTTACAGGCAAAGGGGAGTATCCGGTTATTGAATATCGATCTGGACGAAATTAATTACAAGGAGAAGCTAAAGGGTGTTTATCTATTTAAAGTAGAAAGCACCGAAAAGAGATGGGTTCGCGATGTTCAACTGGTTTCTGTTTCGGATATCGGCTTGATCGTCAAGCAGGGTGTCAATAAAATCATGGTCTTTACCAACTCTATCAAAGATGCCAGGCCGCTTATCGGCGTCAAAATAGATTTTATCAGTCGAAATAATCAAAAGGTATATACTGCTTTAACCAATGGAAAGGGCGTAGCTGTACTCGATAATATCTCCGCCAAAGCAAAAGGATTCACCATTGGAATGATTTCCGCCTCTGTGGGCGACGATTTTAATTTCATGATGTACGATCGTTCTTCCGTAGAGATGTCACGTTTCGATATTTCCGGTAAGCGGACTTTCGATCACGGTATGGATGTCTTTATTTATGGTGATCGCGACTTATACCGTCCCGGCGACTCTGTTTATTTCAATACCCTTGTAAGAAATACCGACTTGAAAATCGTACATGATATTCCGATTAAAGTCAGGATTGTAGCGCCAAATGGTCGATCCATGCTGTATGTCAAAAGGATGCTCAATAAACAGGGTGCTGCCGAAACACGATTTAATCTGCCGGCCGACATTATGACCGGTGTATTTACCATTGAGGTGCTTTCGGGTAATGACGTGTTGTTACAAAGTAAAACCTTTAAGGTAGAAGATTTTATGCCTGAAAGGATCAGCTTAACCGCCAAAGCCGATAAACCGGTTTACCATTCCGGGCAGAATCTGCAATTCACACTGAAAGCGGCCAACCTCTTCGGGACACCTGCTGCCGGTCGTAAGTACGAACTGGAGATGGTCATGAAAAGAAAAGACTTTAAGCCCAAGGGATTTGATGACTATATTTTTACTATTACCGATAAAAACGAAGCACAGATAAATAACCTGTTGCGCTCGGGCAATACCAATGCCGAAGGAGTAGCTAACGAGACTGTTCCATTGCCTGCCTTTACAGGGATCGGAATGATCGAAGGAAAGCTTTATACCTCTGTTTTTGATGAAAACGGACGACCGGTAAACCGTTTGGTCACCTTCGATTTGGTGACGCAGGATGCCTTCTTTGGCATTCGTGATTTTGACAGTTGGGTCAGTACTCAAAATCCTGTTCGTATTGGCCTTGCTTCTGTCAATGCCAATGGCCAAGCGCTTAGAAATGCCCGGGCCGTAGTGAAAGTCATTTATTATTCATGGGAGAATATTCTCGAGAAAAACGGTAATAGTTACCGGTATAATTCGCTCAAAAGGGAGAAGGAGGTGATGCATAAAACGGTTGACATAACAGCATCCAATAACCGCATTGACTTCACACCGTATCTTTCCGGACAATATGAAGTGCGTATTTATTCTCCGGGTTCCATCTCGTATGTATCAAAGCGCTTTTATGCGTATCGTTATGGCGATACCCAGTTTTCATCATTTCCCATCGATCGCAAGGGACAGGTTAAAATAGCGGCCGATAAGCCGGAATATCGTCCCGGCGAAAAAGCTAAGATCCTGTTTACGGCGCCTTTCTCAGGTAGACTGCTCGTTACTCTCGAGCGGGGTGAAGTGATGGAACAACACTATATCGATCTTAAAGAAAAAGCCGGTAGTTTTGAATTTACCGTCAAAAATGAGCACATCCCTAATGTGTACATCTCGGCATTGGCTTTCAGAGCTGCCGATGACCAATCTATCCCGGTAACCGTAGCGCATGGAACCCTATCCGTAAAAGTTGACGCCCCCAAAAACCATCTGCCGCTTACGATTACGGCTCCTGAAAAAGTGGCGTCCAGAACGCTGCAAATCATCAAAATAAAGACGCAACCTAATGCTGAACTCACTGTTGCCGCGGTTGACGAAGGAATTTTGCAAATGACCGATTATGTCTCTCCCGATCCTTATGCCTGGTATTTTCAGAAGCAGGCGCTTGAAGTGGCGACCTATGATTTATATGCGGAGATATTTCCCGAACTTGCTGCCAGGGTTTCCTCCTTTGGCGGTGATGCTGCGTTTATGATGGGTAAGCGAGCCAACCCATTAACCAATAAGCGGGTAAAGCCTTTAGCCATCTGGAGTGGAATCATCAAAGCGGATAGTAGGGGGGAAGCCTCTTTCAAATTCAATATTCCGCAGTTTTCAGGATCCGTTAGGATAATGGCAGTGGCTTACGATCAGAGTAAATTCGCCGCTGCCGAGAAGAGCATAAAGATAGCTGATGATATCGTGATCAGTAGCGGAATACCACGATTTTTAAGTCCGGATGACCGGTTACAATGTCCGGTAACGTTGAATAATACTACCGATAGACCGATGAATGTAACCCTTTCGGTTAAAACATCCGGTCCCGTTAAACCCGGTGCCGGTACTTCCCGGAAAATTTATATCTCTTCTCGATCTGAGAAGTCGGTAGTCATAGATCTGGTAGCACTCAATCAAATCGGAACGGCAAAAATAGTAGTTGAGGTAAATGCAGGAGGAAAGACATACAGTGAGTTAACCGATCTTACCGTTCGTCCGGCAGCAGGACTTACCAAAGTGAGTCGTTCCGGTTCGGTCAGAGCCGGCGCTTCTGTGACGGTTAATACGGCTGATAAGTTGATTCCCTCAACCGTTACGTCGAGTTTGTTGGTTAGTAAATCCCCGATGGTAGCCTTTGCATCCGACCTGCAACAGCTCCTCGAATATCCGTACGGGTGTATGGAACAAACCATTTCGGCAGCTTTTCCGTTGATCTATTATGGCGATCTGGCAAAACTACAGTTCAAAGGGCCCAAGGGACTACTATTTGTTCCTGCTGATGGTATCAATCTGGCCCTGCATAAAATTGATGCACAGCAAATCTATAACGGCGGTATATCACTTTGGCCTACAGCGCCCGAAGCCGATTGGTGGTCTACCGCTTATGCCGTCCATTTCATGCTTGAGGCGCAACGGAATGGGTATGATGCAAATCAGTCAACACTGGATGGCGCACTTAAATATCTGGGACAGAAGATACGACAAAAGGAGACCTTCGAAGATCGTTATTTTGATCCTTCGGGGCAGCTGCAACGCATGGTACGCCCCAAGCGGGAGATTTTCTATTCCCTGCTGGTGCTGGCCTTGAACGGCCACCCTGAAATGTCGGTTATGAACTATTATAAATCGAAAACAGCATTGCTCACCGTCGATAGCCGTTATATGCTTGCTGCCGCCTATGCATTGGCCGGCGACCGGCAGTCGTATGCCACTGTCTTACCTAAAGCCTTCAAAGATAGGAGTGTTCGCGAAACAGGTGGCAGTTATGCTTCTGCTGTCCGCGACAGAGCTATTTCATTATATGCTTTGGTAGAGGCTGACAAAACGAATCCCGCTATCGGGGCATTAACGCTCGGCTTAACGCAAGCCATGAAGGCCGAACGTTGGATGTCCACGCAGGATAGAGCCTTTGCGCTCCTTGCCATCGGAAAGGTACTCAAAGAAAAGAGCGTAGAAAGGGTAAAGGCGAAGGTCCTTTTGGGTGGTAATACCATTGGAGAATTCACAGAAAAAGATCTGAGGATAAAATCTTCACTTTTCGGAAAGAGATTATCTGTTTCCGCTTCGGGCAATGGTTCTGTTTATTACTTTTACAATGCCGAAGGGATAGGAAGTAGCGCTCCGGTCGGAAATACCGATAAACAATTACAGGTTCGTAAACGATTTCTCGACCGTACCGGAAGAGCAATCGGCAATAAGCGCTTTACGGTAAACGATTTGGTGGTGATTGAGGTAACACTCCGTTCCGCCGATCAGGCTACTGTACACAATGTGGTGGTGACCGATTTGTTACCGGCCTGTTTTGAAATTGAGAATCCGAGGATCTCGGCTATTCGTGAGTACCAGTGGATCAAAGAAGCATCGACACCTGATTATATGGATATCCGTGACGACCGGATCTCTTATTTTACGGCAGCTGATGGATCGAAGGAGCGTAAATTCTACTACATGGTAAGGGTGGTTAGCAAAGGAGTCTTTCATATGGGACCAGTTTCGGCTGATGCCATGTATAACGGCGACATCTATTCGTATTCAGGTGCGGGAAGTATAACCGTTGAATAAATTATTACAGGACCTTACCAGCCTTTATAGAATGCTGAAAATAGGTACGCTATAACCGTTGAATAAATTTTATTTTATGATAAGACAGTGCTTTATGATAAGATTCGTTTGTGTGTTGATCATTCTATTTATCGGGAATTGTCTGTGTGTGGAGAAGATACAGGCACAGACGAAGCCCGGTGCTTATGCCACCGAGCTTTATTTAAAATTGCTGAAAGGCAAGAATATCGGCGTAGTGGCAAACCAGACCTCAGTTATCGGTTCCGTATCACTGATCGATACACTGGTGAAAAGCGGAATAACCATCAAAAAAATCTTTTGTCCCGAACATGGTTTCAGGGGCACAGCCGATGCGGGAGCAACGGTAGATAATGAAACGGATAAGCTGACCGGACTACCCGTAATCTCACTCTACGGGAAGCATTTAAAGCCTACGGCACAAGATCTGGCCGGACTTGATATTGTGGTCTATGATCTTCAGGATGTCGGTGTTCGTTTTTATACTTATATCAGCACATTGACTTACGTGATGGAGGCTTGTGCCCTGAATAAAGTTCAGCTCATGGTGCTTGATCGGCCCAATCCCAATGGCTTTTATGTAGACGGACCTGTTTTAAAGCCCTCGTTTTCCTCGTTTGTCGGGCTTCACCCCATTCCTATTGTCTACGGAATGACGCCCGGAGAGTATGCACGGATGGTCAACGGTCAAGGATGGCTCCCCAATCATATACAATGTCCGTTACAGGTGATTCCTCTGAAAAACTGGAATCATAATACCCGTTATGTACTTCCGGTTAAGCCATCACCCAATCTTCCCGATATGGATGCCATCTATATCTATCCCTCGACATGCCTTTTTGAGGGCACTATCCTTAGTTTAGGGCGTGGTACGGAGAAACCTTTCCGGTATATCGGGCATCCCGATTGGTCCGATCACAGCTTCTCTTTTAAGCCCGTAGCCATAAAAGGAGCCAGTATGACCCCTCCGCTAAAAGATGTCCGTTGTTATGGGGTTGATCTGAGTGGAAAGGGAACCGCTATGTCAACCGCTAAGTCTCCGCATATTTCTTTGTCAGTTTTGATTTTAGCCTATAAGCAATTAGGTAAAAAGCGTAGCTTCTTTACGAGTTTCTTTGATAAGCTGGCCGGAACCGATCAACTTCGCAATCAGATAGAAAGTGGAAAAACGGAAGATGAAATTCGTTCATCGTGGAAAAACGAGATTACACAATTCAAGAAAATCAGGAAGAAATATCTTTTATATAAGGATTTTGAAAAGTCCAGCTCATGGTATCTGTATGATAATTAAAAAGATATCATTTGAATATTTAACACAATATAGTTGGGGATAGCTTAAAAAGGAAACATGATTTTTTGTATCTTGGCACACTTTTTTAAATTACCCATGTTCAGTAAAATCAAGCAATTATCTTGGAAAGTTCTCTTGTTTCGCACTTTTGTTTATGGATTTGCAATAATAGGATTTGGACTTTGTTCTGCCTGGCTGGCCGTAAAGCTTAAGCTTACCAACGATCCCGGCGGAGTAGATGTAAACGATAGATATTTTCAGCATGTGACGCTTAATGATGATCAGCGGCATGCTTTACTTTCAGATTCGTTACAAGTTGAACGGTTAAAGAGCCTGACGTATTATAAAATTCTGGCTTTGGGCGTTACCCATCCCAAAAATGCCCGGAATATACTGGACTATTATCGTCGTACGGAAGATGTGCATACCGCCGAGCATATGATTGATGCCATGGGTATCTATATGACCGATAGCACCGACTTCAAGAATCTGGTCGCCACGAATGGAAAGATTTTCACGGAGAATAAGCAAAATACTTCAAACCTTTTCTGGTGGAGCACTGTAGAAGAGTGGCCCGTATTAAAAGTAGCAGTAGCCAAAGATGCAAAAGTCATCGACACTGTTAGCAAGCGAACCGGAGTAAATGCAAGGATCATCAGCGCCGTTTTAATATCAGAGCAGATTCGTCTGTTCGATTCCAGAAGAGAAGCCTTCAAGAAATGGATCCAGCCTCTAAAGATATTATCGAACGAAACCACCTTTTCATGGGGCGTAACCGGTATTAAAGACTTTACGGCAAAGGCAATAGAACACAACCTGATAGATAAGAATTCCCCCTTTTACCTGGGATCAGCCTATGAACACCTGCTCGATTTTAAAACAAATAATCCTGACCTTGAACGATTTGAGCGTATCACTAATGCAAAGAACCATTATTACGCATATATGTATGCCGCCCTGTGTATTAAACAGATAGATAACCAGTGGAAAAGAGCCGGTTATGACCTGACAGATCGTCCGGAGATTCTGGCTACCCTGTATAATGTGGGATTTGTTGCCTCAGTACCAAAGAAGAACCCACAGGTGGGCGGTTCCACTATCGATATTCAGGGCAGAAAATACACTTTTGGCCGTCTGGCTTATGAATACTACTTTTCCGGCGAACTCGCCAAAGAATTTCCTTATCCTAAAATGCATAAATACATCCGGACTGCCTTAAATTAATAGGTTGCGCCAGCCATGATTAGTTGAACCTTCTTCACACTTTATCGAATACTTCCTTTAAAGGCAGATATCGGATACATCATCTTCCGATATCTGTCCTATTTATTAATTAACTTCCAGCGCATTCTTTGACGGTAATGCAGGGAAGTGTGCATGCGGTTCAGCTTGGTACCAGTAAACAACCGAGCTGATATCAGATTGTTGTTGCAGATAGCGTCCGCCACTCATCCAGCCCAGATCTTGAATAGTGACGCTCAAATCTTTCTCAAACCGTATCGGATCCATGATGTGCCAACGATATAATCCAAAGCGTTGTTGAGATTTATACAGTCCGTCCGGACGGATTACCTGCGGTAATCCGGTATAGGATGTACAAAACTCCTGATACCTACCGTTGACATCAAAATTATAGGAACCGCAGAAATAATCTTCCGTGCCGGTGCCGCAGATCGTTGGGAATTTAGTGTCTCCATCCATATAGAATTTTATTTCGCCTTCGCCCCACCAGCCGTTGTTGTTTACACCCCAAGCCAAATAGGTACCCACGTACTGACCTTTACCTTTTATACCGTCGACGAGTGTATAAATCGCGCCTTTGGTGGGGTTATTCCGTCTGAACTGAGCATGGAAATAGGCGGCATCCGAAGGTACATCCGTTAACGTGTAATCAACCTGATAATATAACGACATGCGTTCGGTATTGATATTCTCCATGGTAATCTTGCATTTCTTTCTGAATGGCATTGTCCAGTAGCAGTTGAAAGCGCTTCCCGGGTTCACGGTAACAGGTAGCGAATTCAAAGGAGCAAAAGTGCCCCAGCCCATTCCGAAGAAATCGCCGACCGGCACCTCAACCGAAGGCTCTTTTTCATCGTCCCAATAAAAACGAAGGATAGAAAAACGCCAGTTCCCGGTAGGGGTCATCCAGATATGCTGGATAGCTCCGGAACCGTCAATTTCGGCCAGTGTGACCGTTTTTCCCGGTTCAATAAGGATGTAAGGATTCAGCTTCCATCCCTGGCCCAGATCTCGGCCCGCGCTACGTGCATTACCATTTTCAAGCGTGGCCATTCCCGCTTTTCCGGGTTCTCCGGTAAAGTTTTCGGGACTGATAGATCTGGTTTTAGCATCCGACAGTCGATATAGATTGCCAAGGTTCAGATTTAAGCCATTGAATTTATCATTTTTCTGTCCGAAAGTTAGCAGCGCAAGCGCTAAAAAAAAGATTGTAAACGAAAAAGATTTCATGAGGTAATGTTTTTATGATTTTGAATTATGGGATGTTAAAGATATGAAAATTAAATTATACAAGTCAATGGAATTGTCTAAAAGCTGTTTTTCAGTGATCGAAATCATAGAGTGGCACTTCAACAAAGAGATAGGTATTTACAAATGATGGAAGAAACGTTTCAGTGATCGAAATCATAGAGTGGCACTTCAACTGGCTGGCCGAGGAAGACCGGCAAACCCCGAGTCGTTTCAGTGATCGAAATCATAGAATGGCACTTCAACTATTCTGACGATACGGAGTATCTGGTTGTAGATGGTTTCAGTGATCGAAATCATAGAGTGGCACTTCAACCAAAGATAATACAAAACCTTTATTATTCGTGGCGTTTGAACAATATTAATTGTTTGTCTAAAAGCCATATTATGCACTATGTAAGTAGAAATTACAACTGCACAGAAAATGGAAAATTAGAATGCACAGAAAATGGGTTCTGATTCAATTTAGGTGAAGAATAAATTGAAATATAAACCTTCAAATGCATGGTATGTTTGGTCTTGCGCTTCTCAGAAGCAAAGTGAAACGACATCAATTTGTATGATAGCAAAATGATAAAAATAAATAGTCTATAATTCAAATGTACATGTCTGATAATCTGATATAAAATCAGTGATTAAAGCCCCAAAAGCTTCACCTAAATTGAATCAGAACCCGAATTCTGTGTAGTGTTATTTTCCGATTACAAGAGTGGCACTTCAACAGCTATCAGAAAAAAACTGAGCTTGAAGAAAAAAGTTTCAGTGATCGAACTCATAGAGTGGCACTTCAACAAACGATATTTACGGAGAGAGCAGCTTGCGTATTGAGGTTTCAGTGATCGAAATCATAGAGTGGCACTTCAACCTTGCGTATCGAAAAAAACTTCGACGACGAAGCAAAAAGTTTCAGTGATCGAAATCATAGAGTGGCACTTCAACTTTCATTTTAAACAATAGAGCAGAAGTCGTTTTTTGGTTTCAGTGATCGAAATCATAGAGTGGCACTTCAACTGTTTTATCCATTTCTTATTTTGGCTTTGTTAACATGTTTCAGTGATCGAAATCATAGAGTGGCACTTCAACCGTTAAAAAAGGAGGATCCTAATGACTCAAAAGGTTTCAGTGATCGAAATCATAGAGTGGCACTTCAACAAAGTCATGTTCAAGATCACTCGTCAGTTTTGCCGGTTTCAGTGATCGAAATCATAGAGTGGCACTTCAACGCTGCTGCCGTAATGGAAGCCACCAAAAGCGAAAAAGTTTCAGTGATCGAAATCATAGAGTGGCACTTCAACGAAGAACCCACTAAATGATAAGTTATTTGTAACAGTTTCAGTGATCGAAATCATAGAGTGGCACTTCAACAGTGTGATTGCGGTAACCCTCTAGAGGGAATTGGGTTTCAGTGATCGAAATCATAGAGTGGCACTTCAACACAAAGATAATACAAAACCTTTATTATTCGTGGTGTTTGAACAATATTAATTGTTTGTCTAAAAGCCATATTATGCACTACATCGAAAAAATCGTTTGATAGTTTATTCATTAGCAAACTTTTTTGTCCATATTCGATAAAAATGTAAAAAAATAATACATTCTTGTAGTTACCAAAACAATATGTCAAAGAACATTTTAAACTAACGCTTAATCCGTGAGGTTAGAAAAACTCGGCTTTTGTATCTCCCAGCCAATATTCTAATCCTATCGGCTTATGACCTGAAATTGATTTTATTTCTTTCAGCGTATGGGCTTTTAATGGCAGATAATATAATTTTGAGCCTTCGGCTTTTGGATTCTTTAACAATTCCTGCAGCTTCTTTTTTAATTCTGTATTCTCTTTGGGGCTTTGCCAACCCAGCCAAACAGAATAATTAATCCGTTCATATCCATGTTTTTGTAACTGCTTGGCAACCCGTTGTAATGTAGCATCGTGTGTAATATCGTACATTAACAAACAATATGTGTGGTTTGTAATCATACCTGCTTGATTTTGTCGGCCAATAGTTTTACTTCTGTAAGAATATGATTTTGTAGGGTTGTGGTTACTCCTCTATACGAAATTCTAGAATGTAATTTATTGATAAATAATTCTAGAAGTTGCTTTCGTCCGGGTTTGCTTATCCTAAGCTTGTTTTCAGATAATATTATTATATCGTCTTTAAACTGATTCTGAAGTGCTGCCGTTAACAGTACCCGATCAATGATCGGTCTGAACGGTTCCATGATATCAAAAACAAGCGAAGGCAGGCAGTAACCATCCCGGTGCATTACGCCCAATGCCGGATCCAGACCTATACTAAGAATTGCCGTTTCAACCTGATTTCGTAGCATCCCATATAAATAATTTATGCAAGCATTAAAAGCATCATTGGGCTCTCGTTTTACCCGGTTTCCAAACATAAAGAGAGACGGTAATTTTATTCCGATAAGTTGCCAGTATTGAGCGGCAGCATATGCCTCACAAAATAGCAAAAGTTTTTTATTTTTTATTCTATCATTAGTTGATGTTGCATTAAATTTTGAAAGCTGAAAAGCGATGTCCTGTTCTGCTTTTTCGACCTGTGGTTTTAATGAAGTTTTTCGACCGGCTACAAACCATAGATTATCTATTTGACCCTGTATCTTGAGTTTTATAATCTCTTCAATCCAAAATATTGCTTTTTCGTTTATTGTATAAACGTATTGCTTTCTGCGCAATGTTGAGGTGTTCAGGAATCTGGGCGACCAAATCCTTGCCAATGGCTTACCGTAATTATTACAAAATACAACAGGAATCTGATTTTCAGCTGCCAGTATCAACGCGGGGCTACTAATTCGGCAGGGCATAGTAATCAGTATACTACTTATCCTTTGCGGGTGTATTATACGCGACTCTTTTTCCACTTCGATTAAAAAGCATTGATTACGAACGCTGAATTGTAATCCACGGGTGTCAAGTACTATTTGCATAACTACTTGAATTAATGATAATCATATCCGGCATAACGCCAACTTACGCTTTGTTCAATTGTTTCGGTATTATCCATGTTCTCAAGTTGTTGATGTAACTTCTGATAAACCGGGTGGCCCTTGCCATATATCATTTGCATAAAAGCTAAACGACCCTGTAAAGTCTGTTTTAACTTACTCATCCATTCCATTACATGGTAATCCGGGTATTGAAGCGCATACATGTATAACTCTTTCAATTTTTTTAGTTCGTCTTCAAAACCGGTAATAAATTCATCAGGAACAGTTATTGTCTTCCCAACAATGAGACCCGTTATCTCTTTTATCTCATCTTTATTATACCACTTTGTCTTTTCATGATCGATTTTGAAACGATACGAATTTGTGATTTCAATAATCTGATCTAAATGTTGTTCTTTAATAGGCTGTTTTGAAGAAAAGGAGAGGTCGTCAACATAACGGGTATATGTCATGGCATTCTTTCGGGACCATTTTGACAATTCGATATCAAGTTGGATCGTAGCGAAGTTTGACATTGGTGGTGATGTAGGGCTACCCATTGGCAGCCTTCCTTTAAAAGTCACCAGACGTGTGAGTATTTTTTCGGTTTCCGGTAATAAAGCAAAGATGCGATAATCGTTAAATATATTGGAAACCTTGCTTTCATCGACTTGATGGAAGAAGTTATCAAAATCTATTTTTAACAGATAGCCATTATTTAAGTGTTTTCGTGCATTCGTGTATATATTTCGTTTATCGGGATCATTTTTTAGATCGCGTATAAAACCATAAGCGGCTTCTGTTTTATGTTCTAGATATAGCCATTGCAAACCATCACATAGGTGGTGTAATACTATTTCCAGCTTTCCTATGGGTGTTTCAATGGTACGTTTTTCATTCTTGCCGGGTTTGGGTATTTGAAACACCCTGTAAAGTAATTCCGGTTGAAGTTCCTGAAGTTCTTTCGGGCTGATCATCAAGAATGCCGAAAGCTCTTCTATCGTTCGTATCTTACCGATCATGGTGATAAATTGTTATCGTTTGATTTTATTTGTTCGATGATGCCATATCCGAAAGCTTTGCCATTTCCCAGTGAAAGGAAATCTGGTAAGAGAAAATCAGTACTGAAAACAAGATTAAAAGGTAGATAGAAATGGTTTTTATAGGGTAGTAATTTTTGATCAAGCTTGATAAAATCAAATATTTCTACATTAATCTCCGGTATCGTAATGGCAAGGTATTTGAATAAATCATTGACAATGTGTTTATAGAGCGTTTCGTTTAACAATTCTATCTTTTTAGTAGCCGGTAGTTCAATATATTGCTTGTGGGTTTTAGTATCCAAAGCAAGCCAATTATTGATTTTATAATAATATCTGCTGTCAGTATTGGTGATCTCAACTTGTTCCGATTTAAACAAGTTGAACGTTACCATTATCTTTTCATCATATTGTACCGGATATTTAAACAAACCGAATAGCTGTTGTAATGCAGTAGCTCCTTGATTAATTCCGGTTACAAAAAAATGCTCATTTGTATAATGATAAAGAATCAGGGGATAGCGAATTAGTGTTTGACTGGTGCTTTCATTATGGTTATGAAACAATGAGGTGTCAATTCCCAACTGGTGAAGGTAATTGCTGTTGTGATGCATGAATCCCTTCACCACATCGCGTATCCATTCAGTGCCGGGTTTGATATAGGCATCAGTGTGTGTGCCGAGTAGGAGATAGGGCTTTATTTGATATGTGGAGGTTTGAAGCATAAGAGAAGAATATTAATTGACAGTGTGTTTCTATGGTGCAAAAACTTTTTAACATGAGTTGTTCATCCTATAATTATTAACAATTCCTATAGGTACATTACGAGACTTCTAATCCCCGTTTCACTTTCATATTTGAGTTTTCCGGAGTATAATTATTTGCAAATTCAATAATCACGTTGTCTCCAATTTTTAAATCAGAAATTTTATCAGATCTCTTTTTTCTAATAGAACATTCAACCTTCCCGGCAAGGAATGAGTAAATATTATATTCACCGACCTGACTTTTAATCTTGCCAGAAAAAGTTGCTCCTTTTTTTAATATGCTTTGAATATTGAGGGGAACTTCATTTTCAGGTAAGTTTGATACCTTCTTTCGATGGCTTATTTCAAATTGTCCATATCCAACATTTGTTTTTGCACCGATACCGAAATCAATCAGTATTTGTTTAAATAAATCACACTTTAATTTGCTACTGATCTTTAATTCATCAATTACAGTCTCTTTTAAATCAAACTGAAATAGAAATTGAACTTTGGGTAAGATTTTTAAAAATTGAAGTGGTATTGGATTGGTAAAAGGACTTAACTCTGGATGAGCTCGATTAAGATGTGGTGTGATAAAATCATTATCAAAAATAAAGCCTTTGCTGTTAGGGGCACTGAGAGTTGCATCATAAAATGTATCACGATTATATATACTCAGATATTTTTTCTCTGAATCAGAACTCTTTTCAATATCAAGGCCATCAAATATTTGAAATTCCAATAACGAGATGATTTGATGAATCTTTTCTTTCTTTTTGATGTTCTTTTCTGAATAGAAATCTTGCTCTTTGATAAAATCAAATTGTGTAGAATCGAAAAAACTTAATGTATTCCAAATATATAACGCTTTTTCATCTTTTTCAGTAACTTTAGTATTATTGTACCAAGGAAAAACACTTCGGAGCTTTCCTTTAACAGAAGAACCGGGAATAATAGGTAATCCGGTTGTATAATCAAAAAAGAATCCTAATTTATGTTCTCCTTCAAACCCGGTTTCATGATTATATCCAGTACCGAGAACTAAACCCGGATAGATGGTTTCTAGTGATATTGTTTGTTTCTCACGTAAAAATGATTCATCTCCTAGTTTGAGAATGTCAATTAGATACTGTTCAGGATTATATTCTTTCAGCTCTTGATTTTTTGATTCAAAAATTGCAAGATTTTTTTTTGAGATTTTTTTGTTTTTTTCTTTGTTCTCAACATTATTTTTTTCTCGAAATTTCCTGGGATCAAAGTGCTTTAGCAGATTGTCTTCACTGATAAATGCTGATTGATAATACTCTTTGTAAAAAAAGTAACCTGCGTTCATAATATATCTATTTTTCAAGTTTATAACTACGTAGTGCGAGTTTTAATGCAATTGAGGCATCAATAATTTTATGTCGTATCTTGCTCATTTTCTTTACATCAGGTTTATTCCTAATAAAGTCGTAATTGATATTGCCATAATTAAAATCTGAATACACATTTTCAAGAACATATTCGAGAAGTTGTTTATTTGAATCTTTGTCTAGAATATACATAATTGCCTGAAGAAATTGATTACGTCGAAATTCTGTTGTATCAGGATCTGCATTACCTCCGTCAGAATAAAAAGCTAATGTTGGAATAAGTCCTGATTGAATAATACTGGCGCCAAAGGATGAAAAATAACCTTCATATTCTTTTTTTACTGCATCATTACGATGGTTCTTTATATTCCGATCTATTGCCTGGATCGCTTTTGGTAAGATGTCTTCTAAGTTTTTCATGATTTTTTTTATTGTTAAATCTTAATGAATTGGCATATACCATACCCAATTGATGCATTTGCACCAAGTTGAACTGCCTTTTTTGCCTCTTTAAAGTTTAATTTGCTATCAAACTCGTTAAAGAACTTCTTTCCAATTTCATTATCAGGATAGGTAAGAAAGAAGTAAAATCTAGTTTCACGTGGTACAACCTCTTCATACCAAAGATTGTCACTTTGTCCGTTTTCAAGTTTGTTCCGTGCAATCACTGGTAGACTTCCAGTAAATGATTTCATATGATCATTGTCATTGCAAAGAGCTATTTTTGAACCTAGAAATGGTTCAATTGCGTCAAGGTCTGTCTTTTTTTGAATTAAAATATCATTAGATACAGCATTCATTTCGTAATCCTCACAATATACATTCTGTTCATCATCAAAGATCACTGGTAGTGTAATACCGTTTTTTAATCTGACTAATGTATTTGGAAGTATAGCTGTATTATTCAAGATTTTGTTTAGCGTTGAAAAATCATCAATGATTCCATTTGAGATACACAAATAGTAAGGCTGGTGATTACTCCTTACAGGTAAAGCCAATAGTGAGGCATTTAGAAATCTAAATTCACCCGGACTCATTTTATTTTCTTCTGATTTTTTTTCACTTCCAAAAATATATTTAATAAAATCAGAATCTTTTGCATATCCATACACTTCTTCAAAGTATTCTCTTAATGCTCCCTTTATACTACTTGAATGAATATTAGGATACCCAGTTAATGGGTCACGTTGAACTGATTTATCTATAATGTCATAGTTCGCATCGCCACTGCCTGCATGCAGATTTGTAATGCACCGGATAACGTAACAAGTTGTGATATCTTTATTAGTCATGATTTATTTTTTTTTAAAAGTGATAAATTGATTGAAACCTATGTTTTTTGCATTTGGATGATTAAGCTTGGATATTATATCTTCCACATTACCATATAAAATAGATCCTCTCTTTAAAAGGGTGTATTTGTTACTCTTTTTTAAGAACATGTTTCTCCCACTATGAGGATCATCAAGAGCTCCATAATTTACTGTTCTATTGGGCGTAATAATGTTTCGAAAATTTATTGTTTCGGTTATTGAAAAATTACATACTTCATAAATGGAATTATTACAGAAACAATCGGACAAAAGAATTACTTGATTTATTCTCTTCGCATTGTTTAATAAAAAGGTATTTCTAGTAAAAAGATCGTGAAAGCCAATGGAATCGGAAAGAATTGATTCCATTTTGAATGGAATTTTCTCTTTTCCAAAATGAATAACTCCATCTTCTATTTTTTCTTCCGATTGGAGGAAGAATGCAAAACAATAATTAGGTAAAAGACGATAGAATGTCTGACGATAGAATGCATCATCTTCAGATGCTTCTTCTCTGTTTTTTGTAATGCCGATTCTGACTTCCGGATTGAATATACCATTGCGGGAATCAGATTTATTTTTATCAAATAGGAAGTGTTTAAACTCATCACCTTTAGAACTTACTAATAAACTGGCAAATCCATCTTTCGCATTATATCCTTGTAAAATTGTAACAAAGTTTTTTTGAAAAGATTGTTTTATTTTCCCATTAACTTCCGTTTTAAAAGTAAATTGATGGGGCTCCGGATGATTATCTTCAAAGCCATAATCAAAAGATAATGTGGTAAAATCATTAATTTCAGTGCCTTTTTCATAATGAATAAAAACAGGCGAAATAGATTCTATTTTACCAAATATTTGTTTTTTTTCAATGATTCTAGCGTCGAAACTTGATTCTCCTATTAAATCAGTATCAGCTTGATTTAGCTTGTTGTTTTGCTTTAGTAATTGATAACGAATAAGACCTAATATCCCGGTCTGTTGTGGAAAATAGTTTGAGTGAAGAAAATATTCTGCTTGATCTTCATTTGTAATTGATTTTTCTCCACCAAAAAAGAAAGGAGCAAGTGGAAAAAGTTTTACTAAATATCGAGTACTCATTTGTCGTCTGCTTTTAAAAAGTTTACAAAACGTAAGGATGAATAAATCTTATGCATTCTTGAATCAATATCTATCTCTTCATTAAACACCACTCTTACTAAATGACGCACACTTTTCAAAAAGAGTTGTTTGTCATCAGTTTGGTGTATCTTTTCATCGAAATTATTTTTAAATAATTGTAAGAGACGATTATCTGGAGTGTCTTCATCATTATTTGGCATGAATGCGTATATTTCTTTCAGTACCACTTTTTGTTCTTCCAGTTTGTACATGACCGAGGTTAAATAACTCTCATCAATTAAATGTGTTTCAATGAGTTTTATAAAGCTTGAATAGGTGCCATTCGTTTTAGAAAAACTTGTACCAAAATATTGACCGCTATGTTTCATGACTCTAAATGCAATTGCATTTCTGGTTTTTTTTGCAACATGAAAGAGTAGATCGTAAGCATTGCTTAATGCTTCATTCATCGGAAACTTGTAATAACTGATTGAAATGCCATATGACATCGCTGGTCTTTTATTCTTTTTTATGCACTCATCAACCAAATCTTTTAATTCAGGGCATTCACTAATAAATAGTTTGAAGCAATTATCTATTTGGTTGATGAGGCCAAAAATATGTTTTATAGATGAGCTTTTAGGATTACTTCCATCAGCTGTCATAACCGGAGCAAAAAACAGTAAATCATCACCACCTGCATAAATATTTGTTCCTCCATATTCATTAATAAGTTTGACTGAGGCTTTTGAAAATTGTATGAATTGTTTAGAGAAGATATTAAAGATATTGATTGCTTCTTCTCCTTTTTTGATATTAAATATTTGTTTAATAAGAAATCCAATAGAGTCTCCGTCAGCTTGTACAATTGCAATATACTTATGGTATTGTTTAAAAGGGCAGGACTCTTTAAATGGTGATTTTTTTAAAAATTCAATAAATTTTTCTTGACTGTCATCTGAATCAGTATTATTTTGATCAAGAATTCTTTTTACTAAATTGTTATATGACTTTTCATTGAGTAGTTGGAATTGTTTGGTCGCTATTTCAATTGTCGATGGAAAACCACGATTTTCTAATGAAAATTCTTGTCTTATCAAGGAGTTGTAATAGCAATTCTCTAACATATCCTGAATAAATGGAAAGGTTTCATCATTTGGAATCTTGGATTGTAGTTCTAGGTTATCAAGAATATCTTTAATATCTAAGACTGGGTTTTTATCAACGTTTTCAATTTCCAGAAAATAGATTTGAAAATAATTTTTAAGGAAAGACTCAACCTTTTGTTCAAGACCTTCAACTGTATCTGTAGAATATCCGTTTTTCCTTTTTTGAGCTGACTGTGAACCATATTTAGTGAAATAGCTTTTTAAATCATTGGTGGTGCTTTTAGCAAAGGCTTTAATTACGTCACTTATAGCATCCTCCATTATTTCGAAGTCGCCAGGTAGCGATTGGATGATAATCTGGTCAGGTAATAAGCCAACACCCTTGGCTTGGCTATATTCCCAATTTATATGTGTTTCACTACCAGATTTATATTCAATATAAGGAATCAAAAATTCACGTTTGGATTTTGTTTTTTGGATAAACCCATCCATTATCTTATGGATTAAATGTGAAAACATATAACTGGCAGCCCAAATGCCTTTTGTACTTCTGGCATTATTAAGTGTTTTATATATGGGACCAATGGTTAATGCAAGATAAGTGCTCATGGCTTTTTCTGTAATTGATCGTAGATTGATTTTAATGTATCATAATAATTCAATTCGTATGTTTCTTCTTCTTGCCATTTTTCATGTTTAGAATAAGATTTGGATGATTTGTCAACATAAATGTCAATATCAAAATTCCTTTTGTTGAAAATGAAATTGAAGAAATCTTTCCATTGAAAAAATGTGGGTATTTTTAAAAAAAGAGTTCCTTTTCCATCGTTCAAGATATTAAATTCCTTACCTTTATATTCTTCAGGTATTTCGAAATAATCGAAATAGATCGTATAAATATTATTAGCAACTTGTATTGGTTTAAATATGATTGGAGACTTAAATCGGTCAATTTCATTATTGGTTTTTGAAATTTCAACGTCATAGCTTTTCCACTTTTCAAGTGATGACAAACCAAATAAATCCTTAAAATCATACAAGTCTTTAGTGATTTGAGAATATGTTAATGTCTCGTAATTAGGATGCTCTTCGATCTGTCCAAGCAATCCTTTTTCTCTAATTTTATCAATATGTCCATTAAGTACTAGATTAAGTTTAGTACATTCAGTATGATTGGGTTTCCTATTAATCTCGTTGTTAAGATAATATTGCTTTATTGTTTTTTTATCCCATTGATTTTTTAATTTTTCCTTTGCATAAAGAAAAATTAATGGTTTGAAATAAAACTTGGAGGGTCGTACAATTTCGAAGATATGTGGATCTGTTGTTTTGTTTAAAATAGATCTTCCTTTTTCATTAATACCTTGTCTTAATGATTTATAAAATAAATTGATTACATTGAATAAGTTGTGAAATTCATTCCATGTGCTATTATTATTAATACTAATATTAAAAGAATAACGTAAGTTCGGTTGTTTATATACTATATTATATTCTGACAAATATTTGGAATCTGGTGTAATATAAAATGATCCAAAACCTTTGGATTGTCTTGTTCCAAAATTAGTAATGGAAAAGAAATTTAACAATTGTAATGCAATAAAATATTTTAGTCCAGATATATAGGTAAAAATTTCACAATTTAATAATTCTTTTGTAAAAGAAAATCCTTTTTTTTTTTTAACATAATCCTCACCCATATCACCAAAAAAACAAGGGAACTTTGACTTGGGCTCAATTAGCTTTCTTTCAGGAAATATTGATGGTATTTTTATTTTATAATCAAATGTTAAGTGTATTAATGCAATATTTCTCTCATTTGAATTATGATAACTATCTTTTAAATCTGTTCCTTTACCTTTTAGCCAATTTTTCCATTTTCGTTGTTCTTCGGTTCCGTTAAATAATAAACGATGGAATTCTATTCTGGCTTCAAAACCTATTTTATTTGTTAGATTTTCAATAATGAATTGATCCAGCTTAGGTTTGACTTCTGAGGCTCTTAGTGTAGCCCCTTCCTGATCGTGTTGAAAGTGAATGATGGGTGTGTGTTGTTTGAGGGTGAATTCTAATTTATACATGAGTTATTGATTTTCTGGGTTTGACGTAATAATGTTATAATATTCCTCAGTGAGCCTATGGAGCTTCTCAAGATTTAACTCTTCTTTCTTTGTTGTTGTGATTTTAAATTCAGATTTTTCCTTTTCCTTGTCCTTCCCCTTTTCTGCATGGACCGGTTCCTCTGTTCTTGTTTCCGGTTTCTCTTTTGCTAGCTCTACCAAGCGAATGAAATCATTTACTCTGCTACGCTCTGTCTCATGTACCGTACGTTCGTTTTTTTCTTTCTCCAATTCTTTTTTGCACTCATCTTCGTCTATTGTTTCTCTGTCTTTTTCTTTTAGTTTTATGTCAAATAATTCCATCTTATAAATCAACCAAGCCAGCCATCCACTAAGCGTAAAGGCAAATGAAATTAAAAACAGATTAGACAAGCCATAATAGATGAAATAGTCGGATGTTGTGTTATCTAAAATATAACTCGGATGATAAAGAATCTGAAGTAATAGCACAACTGTAACCAGTACAAGTAAACCAATAATCAATCGATAAAATTTTATTTTCATATCAATACATTTTAGGTTAGAGAAAATAATGACCGTGTCATTCCATAAAGTAGGATACCTATGAATATGAACAAGATGAACAGAATGATTTTTTTATAATTCCAAAAGATATAATACTTCTTAAAAAAATAATAATACACAATAGGTCCAATAATTAGTGGTGCAAGAAGCATCCATATTTTCCATGATGAAACAGTGGAACCTGAATTTGTGGGAAAGATACTCATTCCCATGAATCCGGAAATATATGAGGGTAATATAAACATAGCTCCGATAAGTGTGATAAGCTCAATATTCCTGTTTTGTTTCTTATCCTGTACCAACATTACATAGTTATGAAGTTCCTCTATTTCCTCATCCAGACTCTTGACCTGTTTTTCCAGTTGCATCTGTTCCTGTAGCAGATTGTATAGTTCAATACCTTGTTCCTGTGCCGTTACTTCTCTGAAATAAATTTTGTTGATGAAACGAATATATTGTTTATATAGATTACTGACTTTCTCTGGAAGATAGGGATCGTCTTTCATCTTCATGGACGAGAGATGCGTTACTTCATCGCTAAACCGTAAAATACAGGCTCTTTGCACTAAACAGAGTTCAACCATTTTATAGTACATGGTTTGCATGTGGTTTACAAGAAAGTGGGCGTTATTGTTTTTTAGGTTCTCAAGGCTTCCGGTCAATGCCATAAATGAATATCGGCTAATGCCATATAATGTTCCAAAGTTTACCCATCGGGCATTGGTTTGTTTATTGATAAAATCATAAGCCCACTCACCATTCTGGCAAGTCATCATTCCTCCATCAATAAATAGATACTTATACCACCAATCATTGGTTTTAAATCCATAGTTTACTTCCTTTTTGATTGGAATGTTTTCATTATATTCCAAATCTTTTGATAATTTATTAGCCAAATCATCATTGCCATACCAACATTGAACGAACATACGATCATCGAGTAGCGGAGAGATGAAAATTTTATTATCTTGAGTTGCGCATTCTTTTTCAACCGTTAAGGGAACACCTTTAAAAAGAAACTTAAAGCCATTTGAAAGCTGAAATGGATTGGTTTTAAATTGAGAAAAAGTATTGTATCTTGAAAAGTCTTCACTGCACTCATCATATCCGATTGTAATTGCGTCGGCTAGCTCATTTCCTTTCGAACTTTCAAGTCCGTATTCAAATCCGCCCGCTTTAAATTGAGCCTGCGTGCCGGTAATCTCAGGATTAATGGCAAAAAAGGGAGGATATAACCTGCGACCATATTGGTTGATACGTAATATATCGTCTTGTGATGATTGACCTATCTCTCTATTGCAGAGATGGAATGAGAGCACCCCAACACCTGTGCTGTATAAGTTTAGAATGATGCTGTCGATATTTAATTTATATTCCCAAAATGCGGGGACTGTATTTTTTGTATTACGTACTTTGATTTTGTAATATAATGATTCCGGTGCTATATCGTAGAAATAATTGGATATGAACTTTTCTTTTTCATCTTTAGAGTCGGGCTTATCATAGAGAATGTCTCTGACAAAATCGTAGAAATAGTTGAATTCATTGTAGTTTAAAACACTATCTATTTTAAATGTGTTGGGTTTCCACAATGTATTTGTTAAATAATTTCTGAACTGGTCTAAATTTGTTCTGTCTTCAAATGATTTCTTTTTAAATTTCTCCCCTGTATAATGCCATTGAAAAGGGAAAAGAAAAACATGGTAGCTGTAAAGGTCGTTATGATTCATGGTTGGACGTTTTTTATGATCGTATTAATCAAAAGCTGTAGGTCGGTGTATGATTTTAAAATGGATTCGGTAAAGCCAAAATAACCATTAGGTCCTCCTCCCTGATATACCCAACCTCTTTCGACGAAATGATCAAATGATGATGAAAGCCTTTGTGCATTGATGCCATAATATACCAGTGCATGCTTATTATAAATAATTAGTTTCTCGGTGGGATAGACAAGATCTGAAATCGGAGAAAACTTATTGGTTAATGAAAATATAACCTTCACATCTGAAATTACTTGTGTATGGTTTCGAATTGACTCATTTGCAAGTTGTTCATCTTTAGCGGTTACACCTTGTGCTTTACGATCAGCTTTTCGTATATTCAGAATTTCATCTTTTGAAGCGCCCCATGACTTCATTTCAGGAATATAGCCTTTGTCATTTGCAGCAACCAACTGTTGCCAACGATTAAGTTTTATGTATAATAAAGAGGCTATTTGTTCAATGCAAGAGGGTTTGTGCGAATTTTCATTATGATGATCAACTTCAATATAATGCTTTGGTGAAGGAATGTCTTTTAGTAATTCTACTCCAACAAAGTGATTTTCTTCGTTTAGTAAATCCATATAGGCACTTAATCGTGCTCCCCATTCGAGGTCTTTGTCAAAATATCGGATATTTTGTTCTTCCAGTATCTTTTTTATCTCTAGCATTTCTAAGTCGTGTCCTCCTAATAAAAAGACAACATCTTTGTTTTGCTTATTCTTCGATGAAAAATCCATAAATAATAAAATATGACGTCTAAAACAGACTTCAACAGATTTATAGTTTATATGAACAGAAAAATATTAAAAAACTTTTAGTAAACAATATTCGCAGAAAAAATGAAAATCATTCGCAGAAAGAGGCAGAAAGAATAATTAGTAAAATCAAAAATTGTATAGTATGAAACTGACTCCAATATTAAACTATTTATTTTCGAATGTCAATATTTTTTTTATTTAAATGTCAATATTTTTTTTTATGTTCACTAATAGATACTTATGTTCAAATAGTGAAATGTATACTATTTATCCACGTCCGATATATGTCTGATCCATGAGGGGTATATAAGTTACTATTGTCCTATATCTCTTACTTATTTGAACCGGGCCTGATGTATGTTTGATCTAGGTCATAGCCCCCGATTAAACCCCATTCAAAGATATTTTAAATGTCTTTGAACGATTTGATAAATGACAATAGTCTATCGCTCGTATATTATTCGTGGAGCAGTCTTCGACAAGAAAAGCAGCTCTTATTACAACTTGGATTTAAAGTTTAGGAAACTTCCGTTTATAGTCTTCAATAAGAGATGCCACTCTTATTATCCAAATGTCGTTCCTTCAAAAAAGTAGCCCGGATCTCAATACAAAGAAAGAGATCCGGGCTGTTGTTGGTCTTTTATTGTGGGGTGTTATGGAATCGTTTTGCCCTTTAACGTCCTTGCCTTTGGATATGTCGTATTTTCCCCTTTTATCGATTTGTTGTGCAAATAGTAAAACAAGTAAAAGGAGCTCTCCGAGAATGAAAAATAAAAACGCTTTTGAAATGATGGTTTTTGTTTTATAAGTGGTCAAATTCAACGATTCTATTTGCAGCCTTATTTCTTATCATTTCGGGCTTTAATATAAATTGTACGGTGGTCGACCGTATAATCAAAAGGTGTGGTATAGCGCATTGCATTGAGCGCTTGTTCAATTGTTTCGTTTTCAAAGATACCTCTGAATCTGTATTTCTCAACCTCTGCTGACTCAAAAATAATTTTTACATCGTACCATCTTTCAAGCATGTGAGATAGGGCCTCAAATGTTTCATCTTTAAAGATTAGTTTTTGGTCTTTCCATGCAATTTGTTTATCCAGATTTGTTTCAACATATAAAAAGATGTTTTCGGGTGTAATGCTGTGAACCCTAGAAACATTTGGTTGGGCAATCACTTTATTGTCGATATCTTTTTTTGTTTCATCATTTTTTGTTGAAGCTAATTTTTCTGTTTTATATATAACCGCACACTGATTTGGCTTTAGAAATAATGGCGTTGTTATTTTATTCTTAGACAGTTCTTGAATACTAAGTGATCCGGTTACAAGTGTTGTTTCTATCGTGTTTTCATCAGAATAACTCTTAACATTGAACTCGGTTCCATAAACTTTTACTTCTACATCTGCAATATGAACAATGAATTGATGATGTTTATCTTTATGAACTTTAAAATATGCTTCTCCTGTTAATTTAACATCGCGAGTAGACCTTCCGAAATCGGTTGAATAGGTTAACGTGCTTTCAGAGTTAAGCCAAACCTCTGTTCCATCGGGAAGAAATACTTTTGATTTTTGTCCTTTTCCGACTACTGTTTTACAAATGCCAAAAGTTCCTGTATTAAGAAAATGGTTGGAGATAAAAACTCCGCCAATGCCGCTGATCGTAATTAGCAATAATATTACTGCTGCAAATTTAGCTATATTAGAGGTTGTGGAGGGTAATAGGGATCGGAAGGCCAACTTTAAACGGCTTAGTCGATCAATAGAATACATAAGTCTTTTATAATCTTGCTCTTTTGTTGGTGCTTGCGGTTTATTGGCTTTTGCCAATAAACGGATAATATTGGATGCTTTTTCTCCATCGGCTACTTTTTCAGGGTATCGGATAAAATAGTTTTCCCACAAATCTTTATCGTAGGAGTTTGTTTTAAGAACATAAGCCTGAAAAGAGGGGTTAAGTACAAACTCTTCAATAGAATAATTTTCGTGGTTTTCCATATTAGAATTGATTTTAATAGAAAATATAGGGCGTTTTTATCTGTTCATATTATACACGTCAAAATTAGATTTTTATACTGTATTATTAAAAAAATCAGTGTCAAAAAACATAATTAACCAAAAAAACAGTTAAAGATGACAATAATGAATGTATTAAAGAAAGCGGTATTATAATTTTAGTAGAAAAACTTTCCTGATAAAGTTAAGATATTTATCAGGAAAGTTTTTGCTTTTTTATAAAAAGTTAGCTTAAATATACATTCTACAAAACATATACACTTAATTCACCCATTACCATATTATTTTCAGGGCCTTTTACTCCAACAAACTTGAAATATCTGGCTTTGGGATGTGAAGGTATACTATAAAGTTGTTCTCCGTTGAGGAACCGGTTAAAATCAAAAATACCTAAGTCGACCCAGTTTATATTATCGATACTCACGAGGAACTGGATTTTATCAGGAGCCCTTTCATCTCCTCCGTTTTCGAAAGTCGTTCGCCAAGCTCCAAATTTGGAAATTGTTTTTACTGCCCCCATATCTATCGTAACAAAATGCGGATATTGGGAACCTCCTGCTAAGCTATGCCAACGCGTAGCTGCTGTCCCATCTATGACATTCGTTACGGCATTTTCGCTTCCCCCATGCTGTGAAGAAAAATCGATAACTTTCCAGCCCTTCTTGTCAAAAAAGAGATCTTTACTCTCATCATAACTGGTATAAAAAGCATCGATAGATAAAGAATCAGGTAAATACACTGTTCTATATTTAAAAAGGCTGCCGGATTTCATGTCTGATATTGTAGAAACAGACTCTGTTGCAGGAAATGTTTTGATTTTAGAATTTCCAAAAGTATCCGTATATAACACTTCTGTTGCATGGGCACCGTTTGAGATATCAGCTCCTCCCCATTGTATCGTGATCTTTCCGACAGCATCTACTACTGTCGAATTTATAGGGCGACTTAATAATTGTGATTGATACTTATCGCCATAAGATCCGCTTAGTAGTTCTACCGGAATGGAAGAAATTCCCTTTGCATTATAGGTCCGGATTGTGAAAGAATAAGACTGTTCTGCCAAATTGTTAATGATAACGCTGATCGTATCTCCGGTTGGAGGAATATTTACTTGTACGGAATCGGCAAAATTATTCCAGAAAATCTTTGCCGTGACCACATTTGGATCGGACCCCCTAAGCCAGGAAATTTTTATCCTATTATGACCGGAATAAGCCATAGGTGAAGTTACCTTTCCTGTATAGACTAACCCTCCTGGAACGATAAATTGTTTATAGGTACTATCCATTTTCTTGCAAGCTGCGAAAGCCAAAACCGTAATGAATAATATCAAAGAATACCAATATTTCATTTTCATATTATAATTATTGATAGAGTGTTCAAATTAATAATTTTTAAATAAAAGACACTTATTTTTGTATTTGACCCCAAAAAGTGAGTTCTGCTATTACAACCTGGCCAGCACTACTGTACGTTTCTGTTGATTTAAGACGGATATAGCGAACCGCAGGGAGGCCATTCACAAAATCAAAATCCTCACCATTAAAGTTGGCATAATTATCATCGTCTGCATTTGTTTGACCTAAAGGCAGGCCTGAAGGTTTAATGGAGTGAAAAGTTCCAAACTTTTGCCATTGGGTCCATCCACCATCAGGATCAGGTGAATTTGATCCCCATATCTCAAACGTTTTTAAAGCAGATCCTTTATATTCATGTTCACCGGTTGTCTGGAATTCTTTCATTCTACTAAGCACAACTTTCTGACCCAGATCCAACGTAAACCACTGGGGAATAACGGAAGTATTAGTGGACGCAAACATATGTCCCCAGTCTGCTACCCCATCATATATTCTTTCAAGTGAATAAGCACCATTTCCAGCGTCAACCCAGGTATCTGTGGGTAAATGTAAGACTGAAAATTTATCCTTAGGTACTAATTCTTCATATATCGGTGTAAGCCGTTTAATTAATGTGTCCGATTTATTATTCCAACGGTCCTTGATCATTACGGCAAATTTCTTTTCTAATGGTTTGAAGCCTCGGGCAGAGAAGCTGCCTTCTGGTAAATTAGTATGAAAAGTTGTTAGCGGTGACCAAATGCCCTGGCCTGTGCTATCTACCATTAGGATGAAAGCCAGATTCGCTTTAAGTTTGTTTTTAAAAACAACTTGTACGCCACCGAATGTGGCTATGATAGTCGTGTTTGCAAATACTGTTTTTACAGGTGGAGATAGGGGCGTGATATTAATTGAAACGGGTTTGGATACTTTTTCGTTTTTACCCACGCTGTATAGTTTCACTTCATGGCTTAAGGTATCACCATAACCTACTAAAGAGAGTGTATCTGTAAAAATAGATGAACGTGCCTCACGAAAAACGCCCGGTTGTATTTCATATACAGCCTTCACATATGCTAGATTTGCATCAATAGGAATTTTATAGGTAAGTACTGCACCTCCGGCATTTGCTACTACTTTCACATCGCTAATTTGTGCAGGTATAGGAGCATTGACGTCAAGATGGTCGACTCTGTCTTCTTTTTTACAACCATACCATAAGATAGTTATGAAGAGGGTTATCAGGAAATATATTTGTTTTTTCATTGGTTCATTTTAAATAAAATTATTGAATTATCCTTAATTTAATCTACCTGTAATATTTACCAACCCAAGTTTTGAACTAAGTTTGTATTAACGCTAATATTACTATCATAGATAGGCCAAAAATAATCTTTCATTCCAAATGTTTGGTTAAAAATAACTTTGGGCTTATAATAAGCATCTGTGGTCGTTTGATTTACATCCCATCCGGAAATAGGAGTATTTAGCTCTTTTGAAGCTTCTTTCCAACGACGTAAATCCCAAAATCTTTTTGCCTCAAAAGCCATTTCTATAGTTCGCTCCCGATGGATAATATCTCTCAGTCCCGTTTGTGTAGTGAATTTTATAGGATTTGTGGAATAGGCGGTCCACGAAGATTCTACCGATTTCAGGCCTGCTCGCTCGCGTACCATATTTATGTATTTATACACTTCAGGCCCCGGGCCTGCTGATTCATTTAACGCTTCGGCATATAGCAGATATAAATCGCCTAAACGCATAATCGGCCATGGATAATAGGTTACTGTTACACCATTTGCATTTATTACATTTTGATAATGTACCCATTTCTTAATATAGTATCCGGTAACAGTTCCATGACCTGGTTTCCCAGCTCCCTGTACTTCTTTAAATTTGGCTTGTAAATAAAATAAGGATAAAGCTTTTTTATCATCGAAGTTTCCCTGTCCATACCAAATACCACCATCAAAGCCCAAATCGGCATAAAATCGGGGTTCTCTGTTGAAATTTAAAACAGCAGTTGTACTGCCTTTCCGAACATACAGCTTATCTTCATCTTTCGCCGTTCGCACAGTATATCTTTCGTTGTAATCCCATGTCTTATCTTCGTTGATGGGTACGCCATTCTGGGAATAAAACATTTCAGCAATTTTCAAGGGAGGTGAAAATCTTCCTTGAGTGGAAGATTGATCAAGATATCTCACATCTAAAAAAGGTGTAACTATATTTTGCAAATCGGTCATATTGGATTGGGTATTGGCCCAGATTATCTCGCTATTCCACTTATCTGTTATAGAACCCCTGATATTCATTTGGGTATTGATGGTATCAGAAAGTTTGAATTGTTGAAAAGCAGGATTATATGTATATAGCTTCAATCCATTCTGAGTGGCTAAATCTATCGCTCTTTTACAGGCAACTGCTGCCGAATCCCATTTTTCTTTAGAAAAAGTTTGACTAAAGAGCGGTGTTCCATTTTTGTTTTTTAGTCCTGCTTGATCGGTATTGCCATTGAATAAGGGGCTTGCCGCCGTTACCAATACTTGAGCTTTTAAAGATAATGCAATAACCTGAGTAATACGGCCAAGATCTTTCGCGGGGTCGTTAACAATCAGAGGAAGACCAACATAAGCTTCATCAAGAAGTTTTACAATATAACTGAAACAGGAATCTACAGGAGCTCGAACTACTTTCACAGCATTAACATCTGCATCAACCGGTAAATTACTTTTTATCAACGGAATCGGTCCATATGCTCTCACCAGATAGAAATGATAATAAGCTTTTAGAAATTTTACTTCAGCAACCCATTGTCTTTTTTCAGTCTCTTTGAGATCTGGTACCTTGTCAATATTTTCGAGAAAAGTATTACAATCCCGCAATCCCATGTACAAAGAACCCCAAGTATCACCAAATGGATTTACCTTATTTTGAAAACCCATGGCAATATTAAAAAGGCCGGGAGATAAATATATAGCATGCCATATTTCATCACCACCCACTTGGGCAGGATCTGAATCTACATTTCCATCTCTCGGCATATACGAATAACAGGTAAATAAAAATTTCTCTGCTTGACTACGCATAGTGAAAGCATTATCGATAGTCGCAACGTTATCGGGAACTACATCTAAAAATTTTTTGCAGGAGCTAACCATACATAAAATAACTAGTGAGAAAATCCCTATTAAAATATTTTTTTTCATGTTCGTTTTGTTAAATATTTTTAATATTCAGCTGTAATAGCATTAATAAAATCCGGTTATTTTAATTGAAATTCACGTTTAAACCGAAATTAAATACTTTTTGTATAGGGTAACCTAATCCATTACCACCCATTTCCACATCCCACAGTTTGAACTTGCTGAAATTTAATAAATTGCTAACGGTTATGTATAAACGGAAATTAGATGTATGCATCTTCGCCTGAAGTTTTTTAGGAATTGTGTAGCCAACCTCGACTTGTTTCAATCGTAAAAATGAACCGTCACGCATAAACCATGTGCTTGTCTGGGTATTATTTCCGCTAATAGTTGAACTTAGCCTTGGCCAAAGTGCATATATATTCCTATGATCTTCAGACCAATAACTGTCAGAATATGCTTTTAACACTTGTGTTTCATTCTGAAATGGTGATGTAGCAACAGGATCTATCCAAAATGATTCATTTGCCAATCCCTGAAAAAAGGCAGAGACATCAAAGTTCTTATAGCCTGCTGAAAATCCAAAACCATATACGATTTCCGGTAAAGTAGGATTACCAATAGGAACCTTATCTGCTTCAGTAATCTGTCCATCCCTGTTTACATCTGTATATTTAATATCACCACCGCCATATACACCAAAATTTTGTCTAGGGGAATTGGCTGCATCTTGATCGTCAACAAACAATCTCTCAGCAATATACCCATATTGTTGATAAATTGAATGCCCTACACGGCTTCTATAGGCTTCAGCATATTGTGGTTCTTCATACACCTTAAATTTACTTGTGGCATAGGTGAAATTTCCTCTTGCTGACAACCATAATCCATTATGAAGGGTTTCCGTATAATCGATAGAAAGATCAGTACCTTTTCCTGATGCTTTGCCAACATTAGCTCTAATTGGCGCTTGAAATCCCATGGTAACGGGTATAGACGCTCTGGTCATTAGAATGTTATCACGAATTTGTGAATAATATTCCGCCTGGATGTTAATTTTATTAAACAAACCTATTTCTAAGGCAATATTTTTTTGCGTTGAAGTTTCCCAGGTAATATCCTGATTTGAATATCTTGAAATAGAAACTCCGGATAAGTATGTTCTCCCATCATTTCCAAACCAAGCCCCCTTGCCACCATCATTCATATTTACGTTAGATAAATAGAAGAAACGGTCATCGGCAGAACCAATGGCATCATTACCAATAAGTCCGTAAGTAGCCCTTAAACGTAAATTGGTAACTATCGGCTTAACAGGCACAAAGAATTTTTCGTTGGAAATACTCCACGCTAACCCGGCAGAAGGAAAAAATCCAAAACGCTTTTTTTCGTAAAACCGCTCAGAGCCGTTGTACCCAAAATTAAATTCCGCAAAGTAGCGGTTATCATAAACGTAGGTAGCTCTACCTGATAATCCTAAATTTCTAAATGGAAGTGATAGTTGTAGATTTCCAGCGTTTGCATTTAAATTATTCCGCATCATATATACCAGTAAGCCACTAAATCCATTCTTCTTTATGGTACGATTATAATTTAACATCGATTCCATATAAAAAGTAGAGCTAATTGTTTTCGGGCCTTCTGAATAACCTAAATATTCTGTACCGGATGCCTCATTTATATTAGTTATTTTATAAGTATTCGTTGCATTATCATAACCTGAAAGTTTATAAAGGTAGGGATTATAGTATCGGCTAACATCGAAATAAGCATTTCGGTTGGTGTTTACCATCGTTCTGAAAGAGAGGCCAGGTGTTAAAAAAGAAAAATCTTGTTTTACTTCTACCTGAGCCAACATTAATGAGCTTGAATATTCTTTATATCCTTTAGTCATATCTGCATAGGGATTCGTATACTGACCGGCATCATAATTACCGAACATGATATGTTTCACGTATTTATGTGTGTCATCAACGGGATAATAGGCGGGAAATAATACTGGATTTGATGTCATTACTTTTTTGTACATAGCCGCTCCTCCATCAATTGGTCCACTATAGTCATCGAAATTTCCGCTTAAGCGCACAATCATTTCAGTCGTTTTTGTTACATCAATGGTTACATTGGATCGAAGTGTATAGCTTTTTAAATCAATATTATTATTGAAATTGTTTTTCTTATCCACTTTCATAATACCATTATCTTTGGTATATGATCCGGAAATAAAATATCTGGCAACGCCACCACCACCGCTTAAGTTCAGATTAATTCGTTGATTCATAGTGTAGTCCTTAAACATGATTTTTTTCCAATCATTAGCAGGATATAAATAAGGATTTAATCCTTTCCCTGTATTTGCTATTTTCTCATCGGTATAGAGTGTAGCCCCTAGTGGATCTCGTGTAAGAACTGCTTCATTAGCCATCTTCATATAAGTAACAGGGTCGGCTAATTCGACATTTTTAGTTGGTGCTGAAATCGAATTCTCAATTCTAAAAGACAGAGACGCTTTTCCAACCTTCCCCTGCTTTGTTGTCACCAAAATAACGCCGTTAGCACCCCGGGCTCCATATAATGCAGTTGAAGTTGCATCTTTCATAATAGAAAAACTGGAAATATCGTCTGGTTGAAGTCTGGCCAAATCCTGTGTGGTTCGTTCCATTCCGTCAACCAAAATTAGTGGTGAGGTTTTGTACCCGAAAGTAGTAACACCCCGAATAAAAAAATCTGCATTATCCTGACCAGGTTCACCGCCTCGTTGGTAGGCTATGATTCCTGCAACACGTCCAGCCAAAGCCGAGGTGAGATTACTCGAAGGCGTTTTTAATTCAGACATTTTAATGGAAGTAACCGAACCAACCATGTCCGTTTTCTTTTGCGTGCCAAACGCAACAACCACTACCTCATCAAGTGTTGTGACACTCTCAATAAGTCTGATTGTTAATTGACTGTTATTGTTGACAGGAATTTCTTGCTTTTCATATCCCATATATGAAATCTCAAGAATAGCATCAGGTGATGATACATAAATTGTAAAGGCTCCATTTACATCGGTAATCGTGGCAGCCGCGGTCCCTTTTTCTTTAATGGAAACACCAATTAAAGTTTCAGTGCTTTTAGCCGAGACGACAGTCCCCGTTACTTTAAATTTAGCGGACAACTTATTGGGCGATAGTACAATTAAGTTGTGATCTAATATCTTAAAGTTTAAATTATTTGACTTGGAAAGATTGTTAAGGATGTCTATCACAGGAGCTTTTGTGACAGATACATTTACTTTCTGTTGTATGTCAATCTGCTCTGTCCGATAGAGAAAACGATAACTTGTAGAGGCTTCTATTTTTTGAATTACCGATTCAAGGGATATATTCTTTTGTTTAAAAGCTATTTCTGTATTCTGAGAATATGCATTACTGGCAATGACAGGGAAAATAGACACCAAAAGAAGAAAAACGGAAATCTTCATTGTTCTGATAATTTGAGTAGTGCGTTTACTTATTAATACACTTCTAGTAAAAAAATTCATAACTTTGTACTGTTTAATCAAACATTTATTTACTTATACTTCTTTTCTACAGACCTGAAGTAGAGGTGCTTGGTTAATAACGAGCCGGGGAGTGGTGCAACACGAGCCGGTTTGTTTTTTTGTTTCAATATTTCATAGGCGAATAGTTTAGTGACACATCATAGATCTAAATGCATTAACCCTTTTCATATACACGATAAAAAGGCCATTTCATACTGTAAGAAACTTAAAAAAATATTTTCCTAAGATGTTTCTATTTAGTTATGAATCCGTAAAATGTGGTGGGATAGTTTGATACGGAAAAGATAAAGAAATTGAAATATGAATTATTTCAGACTTATTGGTGGAATAAAATTCCATATTTAGAGAGTATTAAAAATATTATTAATAGTTCTCCCTTTAATGATTTTATCCCTTGGTGTATTAAGTTTCGGGCACTCTGAATGGTGACATTCATTACGGTTGCCATTTCATCATAATTTAACCCGGTAAAATATCTTAAATAAACGGCTTCTCTAACACGGGGTGGTAATTCGTTCAAAGCAAAAAGTAATTTGGCTATCTGATCTTGTGCAAACTCTGATTCTGTGTTGAAATCATCAGACTCAAAGTATAGTATTTCGGGCAATTCGGATATCGATGCTACTCGTTGTACAGGATTTTTTTCTGCTAATCTGGATTGATCTATCGTTAAATTGCGAAAAGCTCTAACTAAATATGGCTTTACTTGTATTACTGTTTTAATACGATTTCGTGACTCCCATAACTTTATAAACAAATCTTGAATGCTATCTCGAACCAAATCTTCATTTCCGGTTAATTTCATTCCATAAGCATACAAATCATCATAATATTGTTCGAAAAGAGCTCCCAAGGCATCTTTTTCACCTTTTCGGAACTGGATCCATAAAATATCTTCTTGCTTATAGTCCTTTGAATAGTATGTCATTAACTCCTTCTATTGTCAAAAATAATTTCTTTTTTTGATTATGCAATATTGCTAATATTTTAGCAAAATTCCAACCTGTGAATTACCAATTGTGCTATTTATAAATTACCTGATGATTATTTTTCCGGTTAAACCTTTTTATAATGAACAGGATAAGCTTAGTAAAATTTGAGTTTGGAATAAGTAAAAGCGGATATTAAAAGATGATATTATTTCTATTTCTTTATGCTTAGGTAGATTCGTTGTTTTTCTTTTGACAATTTTCACTTATCTGATAACAGAATCCATAGCAAAAATGTTTATAGATCAAAAAATGTATTGTATTTCGCATTGATGAGTTACGATTTGGAATAACGGCAATAATAAAAACAAATATCTACAACGAAGTAAAGTATCGGTAATTCAGTTTGTTGCTGTATAGCTTTTAAAAATTGATACTGGAGTTGTAAAATTTCCGGAAATAACTCACTACATTTATCGATCGAATAGTCGCTTTTTGCGTTGCTATTCTTGTCAGAGGTTTTATAGCGTTTTTATTTTATATAAGGAGTAAAATACCTTAAAATGGAACAATATCAACATGATTTTGAACTTGTTTTTAAACGTTACTATAGTAGGTTGTGTCATTATGCTTGTAAATTCATAGACGAAAGTTCTGCTGCTGAAGACATTGTTCAGGAGATATTCTCCAATCTCTGGGAGAAGCAATTCGATTTGGAATCAGATACCATCCTAAAAGCCTATCTTTTTCGTTCCGTACACAATCGATGCCTAAACTATCTAAACTATTTAAGAATAACTGATAAACACCATAAGGTTATTCAGGATAAACTTGCCTTGATGGAACTTGCGTATTATGATACGGATCAGAGTAATGCCAAAAGCTTATTTGAGTTGGAAATAAAAATAGAAGATGTGATTTCCACATTACCTGATCAATGTCGAAATGTTTTTGAACTTAGCCGGCAGAAAGGATTGAAAAATAGAGAAATAGCTGTTGAACTTAATATTTCTGTTTCGGTAGTTGAAAAGCACATCTCCAAGGCTTTAAAAATTATGCGTGATGCTTTAAAAGATTACTTAATGTTGCTTTTGATTTTTTTGAAAATACTTTAAAGTTATTTTAACTTTTTTGAAAAACAGAAGGATAAATCCACGCTTCTATATGTCAATATGAAAGATCTAAATAACGATATCGAACTAATTACAAAAGTACTTAGCGGTGAGGTCCCGGGAAAGGAAATATAAACTTATATCATCTAAAAAGTGTAATATGAAATCAATATTATTCAGCATCATTTTTTTGTTTATAACATCTGTAGCTCTATCACAGAAGAACAGTCCCAAAGCATCAGGGAAATCGTTACCTTTTGTAACAGTCTCCGATAACAGTAATCTCCCAATCAATCAAATACAAGTGATTGGGTCGCACAATAGTTATAAACAAGCGATAGATCCGGCATTATTTAAAGTGTTTCAACAGATGGATTCTGTATCTGCCAGTAAGATAGATTATGAACATATTCCTTTTAACCCCGGTTAGTTAAGAGAGGGTACATCATCCGTACCCGTGCGGATTCTGATACCCAACAAGCCCGTAACAATGATCGTTCTTATTTTGATGCAGCCTGTAAATCGGGCGCTCAAATTATTTCAACAGATTACTATAAAAGGAGTACGCATTTTAAATCAGATTATGTAGTTAGTTTTGAGGATGGAAGCTATTTCAGGACCAATCCTTTATTTAAAAATGCACATGCTGCAAAATAGCTGGCATTTTATTTGGTCCTTTCCTGCCTTATTAATTATCTATCAGTTAGGGTGGTATGCTTATGAATGTAGTATGATAATATTATGGTCATTGGATTAGCAGATGCTCTGTACATCTACTAATCCAATTAATGGAAATATTGATCCATAAAATGTATTATAGGCAATCAATAATCATAATTTTATTAAATATTATAACAGTTTCGGAATTTTTTTTTGAAAATGAGGGGGGGGCAAATCCATGCTTCTTTGTCTTAATTATATGAACGCAATATGAAAGATTTAAATAACGATATCGAATTAATTACAAGAGTACTTACCGGCGAAGCTTCGGTAGAGGAAAAAGAATGCCTGATCGAATGGATTGAAGGGAGTAAATCCAATAAGAAACTGTTTTTTGAAATGAAAGATATTTGGGAAGTATCTCAAGCATCTACAGATAATCGCTTTAATGGCGATGAATCATGGGAGAGATTCCGTAACCAAATAGAAATGAATGAAGAGGAAGAGGCGGAGGAGGATAGAAATCACAAACTCTATTCTTTTTTGAAAATTGCTTCTATTGTTATCGTTTCTGTCAGCTTATCGTGGTTGGTTTTTCATTGGACTGTTGCAAAAGTATCTGCATCTGCCAAAAATGAAGTGATAACCCCCCAAGGCTCTAAAACGCAAATTGTGTTACCCGATGGTACAAAAGTCTGGTTAAACTCAGGGAGTAAGATTATTTATTATTCTGATTACAATAGAGAAAGCAGAGCTATTCGCCTATCCGGCGAAGCTTTTTTTGAGGTTGTGAAGAACCCTGAAAAGCCATTTATTGTACAGACCGGGAAGATTGATATTAAAGCTTATGGGACTGCATTTAATGTTAAATCATATCCTTCGGATAACTTTGTTGAAACTACTTTGGTTAATGGTATTGTAACAATAGAGCGGGTTACTACTAAAAAGACCCTTGCCGTTTTGAAACCTAATCAAAAATCTATTTTCTATAAAGACGATATCAGACCTAATCTTACTAGAATTCTGAAATTGAATAAACAGAGAATTTTAAAGGATAGTATTATTGAGGTTAATGCCAATGAAAATATACTACTCGCGCAGACAAATACCGAATCTCAGACTGCCTGGAAGGAACAAAAATTATATTTTACCAGCGAAACTTTTGATGAAATCGCTACTAAATTGGAAAGATGGTATGGTGTAACGATTCATCTACAGAGCGACGAACTGATGAATGAACGGTTTACCGGTAAATTTACACATAATGAACCGCTTGTTCAGGTGTTGGAAGCCATAAAAATTACAACTCCAATTTCTTATTCAATAAAACTAAACGATGTTTATATTAACCTGAAAAAATAAAAAGGAAGTATCACTAAATAAATGCCTATGGGCTAAAAAAGAAGAAATGGGCAAAAAAAGAATCGGAAAACGCGCCAACGCTTCCCGATCCGTGCCTAAAACAATGAAAATTGTTTAAAATCAATAACACTTGATCAGTTATTAACTTAAAGACTTACAAATTTATGAAAAAACAATTACAACTGTGTTTTTTTTCATCGAAACACGGCATTAAATTAATTAGGATTATGAAGTTAACTCTACTGTTGACCGTAATTGCTGTAATAAACCTCACGGCTGCCACGTATTCACAAGAAAAAAGACTCAATGTGAATCTTTCATCGGCTACTATCGGAAAAGTATTCAAAGCCATTGAAGAACAAAGTGATTTTAATATTTTCTATAAGGATAATCAGATTAATACTAATTTTAAGGTTAATTTGAATATGAAAAATGCTACTATCGGTGAAATTCTTGATAAAGCATTTTATAATACACATTTTTCTTATACTGTTCTTGATAAAATTATTGTCATTACAGATAAAGGGATGGCAAAATTTCAGGTTAGCGGGACCGTATATTCTGGTACGGATCATACCCCTATTCCCGGAGCCACTATTTTAGAGAAGGGTACTCAGAATGCTACGATTACCGATATGAATGGTAAATTTAAAATTGATGTTAAATCTTCTGATGCCGTTTTAGTTGTCTCTTTCATGGGGTTTGAATCTAATGAAGTTAGTGTAAATGGTTCAAATAAACTTGAGATCTCATTGAAAGGGAAAGTCAACCAATTGGATGAAATTGTTGTTATTGGTTATGGTACCCAGTCAAAAAAAGATATTTCCGGTTCGGTAGCTGTTGTATCGGAAAAGAATTTCAATGTAGGCGCTACACAATCTGCAATAGATCTTATACAAGGAAAGGTTGCCGGGTTGTCAATTTCTACTAACTCCAGTGATGTAACATCACAAGCATCAATATCTTTGCGAGGTATTTCATCCCTTTCCGGTGCTGTTTCACCTTTTTGCGTAATTGATGGAGTTCCTGGAATGGATTTGAACTCAGTTGCACCTCAGGATATTCAATCTATAAGTGTTTTGAGTGATGCTTCGGCTGCTGCAATTTATGGATCCCGTGCTGCTAGTGGAGTAATCGTAATTACTACAAAAAAAGGTAAAGCAGGACAACTTCAAGTGGAATATTCTGCCAAAGCTATGCTCGGTTTTGCCTCAGATAAGCCATCGTTATTAAGTGCATCGGAGTATCGGGATTATGCAAAAAAAATGGGTGTCGATATTTCCATGACAGATAAAGGTGCTAATACCGATTGGTTTAAACAGATATCAAAAGAAGGCGCCTTTTCACAGGAACATTACATTTCTGCTTCAGGTGGTACTGAAAAAAGTGATTATCATGCATCACTTAATTATCTTGATAATGAAGGTATTATTAAAGGAAATTATATGACCCGTTATAATGCCCTTTTTTCATTTAATCAAAAAGCACTGAATGATAAATTAGAAATCTCTTTAACTGGAGGAACCTCTAAAAATGATAATAGTGGCATTAATTATTATTCGAGAATATATTCTTTATTACCTGTTTGGCCGGTTAAAAATGCAGATGGAACATGGTTTGAAACCTATGACTCCAATAATGGAAATCCAGTACATTCTAATACAGAAAACCAATTAATATATAAGGATTATTTGCAATATCTTAATATGAAAGCGAACCTTGAAATTTTCAAGGGCTTAAATGCTGGCTTAAGTCTTTTTACGCAAAGAGGTGGGAATGACACTGGTACTTCTAATGGCATAACAACCTTTGAAGGAAATAATGATCATGGAAATGCTTCAAGATATAGTAATACTGCGGATAGAGATGTTCTTGAATTCACTTTGAAATATTTGAAAAATTTTAATAACCATAATATAGAATTACTAGGCGGGTATTCATATGAATACAATCAAAACCAATATTCAGGTGCATCTGTTAGAGGGTTTATTACTGATGCATTCGGATTTAATAACCTTAGTGCAGGCGATATAACGAAAACCAGATCGGGCGATATATATTCAGGTGGTGATATGAGTAAACTGATTGGATTTTTTGGCAGGTTAAACTATAACTTCAACCATAAGTATATTTTAGCTGCTACAATACGTCGTGATGGCTCGTCTAAATTTGGTGCTAATAATAAATGGGGAATTTTCCCTTCGGCATCTGCTGCATGGCGAATTTCAGAAGAGCCCTTCATGAAGAGTATTAAATTTCTTAATGACCTGAAATTACGTCTAAGTTATGGTGTAACCGGTAATCAGGCTGGAATCAGTTCGTATAATTCACTTGCGCTATATTCTACCGGCCCTCTCTATTATAATAATGGAGCTTGGCAAAATACATATGAATATTCTCAGAATCCAAATCCAAACTTGAAATGGGAACGAACAGGCACCTTTAACTCGGGGTTTGATTTCGCTTTCTTGAATTCTTATATAAACGGTTCTGTGGATTATTATAGTAGAAAGACATCCAATCTGCTTTATACTTATCCTGTACCTGTCCCTCCAAATTTGTATTCAAGTATTTTGGCTAATGTCGGTAACATTTCGAATAAAGGTATAGAATTGGTGGTTAATGCCGATATTATTAGGCAAAAGGATTTGCGATGGACGGTTTCTTTTAATATCGCACATAACAAGCAATTGATTACCAAACTTTCTAACGACCAATTTAAAATTCAAAATACGATGGTTGGACTCGTCACCGGTAGGGGACAGACAGGAACCAATACGACCATACTCAGAGAAGGGGAAGAAATCGGTACTTTTTTTGGCCCTAAATGCCTTGGGTTAGATAAAAATGGTATGTATATAATACAGGATGTAGATAAAAATGATACTATTGACTCTAGGGACAATCAGGTTATAGGTCATGCTTTACCGAAAGCAACGTATGGTATTACCAATACAATATCTTATAAAAAGTTTGAACTTAGTTTCTTCCTGCGAGGTGTATATGGTAATCAGATCTTTAATAATGATAAAATGCAGATGGAAAATCCTACTAATTTTCCTAATCAGGTTTATAAAGCGGCAACAACAACGGCGCTTAGAGATAAAATGGCTTACAATAGTTATTACATAGAAAATGGATCGTTTCTTCGCTTACAGAATGTGAGCCTTGGATATAACTTCAATACAAATAATTATTTGGGAATTAAAAAGTGTAAAGTTTATATAGCAGGTGAGAATCTCTTTGTAATTACAAAATATTCAGGAATGGATCCTGAACTTGCCGCTCAAAACGGAGCAGGTGGAAATCTTGCTCCAGGCATAGATCCAGGTGGATTAGCACCTTTAATTAGTAGATTCATTTTTGGAATTAATGTTGCTTTTTAACCATTAAGATTAGAAATTATGAAAAAGACAAACTACATTATAATTTTTGTCATGGCTTTAATGCCATTTATAAATGCATGTACTAAACTTGATGAAAAACTTTACAATCAGGTTGCTGTTAGTGATTTTGGTAAAACCAAAGCAGAGCAAGATGCTTTGGTGGGTATAATTTATCCGGGATTACATGTTTGGCAACTGAACGATCCTGCTTATATGGATTTATCTGAAATTTCAGGTGGAATGGCGGTTATTCCCAGACGTGGAGGCGACTGGTGGGATGGAGGTGCTCACAGTGAATTAACCAAGCATAACTGGACGCCTACATCACCAATGGTTAGTAATTATGGGTATATTCTGACTGGTGGATCTGATGGTGGTTTTTGGTATAATGCCTATCATAATATAACTGTGTGTAATCAGCTCTATGCTATGATTAATGCTAGTAATGCCAGCGCAACGATTAAAAACCAAACCCTTGCTCAAATAAGAGGTATGCGCGCTTTCTGGTACTACTTGCTTATCGATAATTTTGGTAATGTACCCATAATTACTGATTTTTATGATTTAAGTTTACCTAAAACTACAGTGCCAGGGCAAAGGAAAAAGGTTTATGATTTTATCATGACTGAGCTCAATGCAATTACAAATCAATTGCCTTCGGGAGGACCAAATAGTACTTATTACGGAAAATTTACCAAGGGCGCTTTATTTATGCTTAAGGCCAAGATGTATCTGAATGCAATGGTATGGAATCCTGATGGTGGTACAAAGTGGCAGGAATGTATTAACGCTTGTGATACTATATTGAATATGGGATATCAACTTGAACCTAACTGGCAAACTAACTTTATTCCTCATAACGAAGTATCGAAGGAAGCCATTTTTTCGTCAGTATGTAAGAGTGGTGATGGTGGAAATAACGTTTTGGCATATACATTACATTACATGTCTCAAGATGCGCTGAATATTTATAATGGCCCATTTAATGGAATATGTGCCATTCCCAGTTATGTTAAAGCTTTCGATACTATTAACGACATTCGTTGTGCCAAATCATTCTTATGGGGCCCAATGATAAGCCATATAGATGGAAAACAAATCTATACCGGTGAAAACAGGCCGCTTATTTATTCTATAGATGTTCCCAGACATGACATGGCCGATGGTTGGGGGTCAGCCTATCAGGAATCAGGGGCACGATGCTGGAAATGGGTCCCTGAATCCGGACTGAACACTTCAATGGAGAACGATTATCATATCTTTCGTATTTCAGACGTTTATCTTATGAAAGCTGAAGCTTTGGTACGCAGAGACGGTGGCAGTAGCGCTGAAGCGACTAATCTTGTGAATGCCATTCGTGAACGGGCATTCCCCGGCATGCCTTCAAAATTATATTCCAGTGTTACGTTAGATAATATCATGATGGAACGTCGTTTCGAATTAGCATGGGAAGGATATGCAAGACAAGACAAAATACGTTTTGGTCATTTTGGAGATCCGATTCCGGGCTGGAAAGACTATGCTGATCCAATTGATTTATTTGATAATCCCGGTTGGTTTCCTTCAGGTCATACACATTATGATTTGTTTCCAATACCGCAAGCAGTTAGAAGTGCAAATCCTAATATAATGCAGAATCCTGGTTATGCGCAATAATGATTTATTAACCTAATATCTACATAAAAAAGATTTCCCTGCTGATTCAGGGAAATCTTTTTTATTGTTATAAAATTGACCTGCTTTAAATAAAAAGCTTGCAACATAATGATTACAATAGAATGAAAAAATCATTACTGTCCAAACAATAAATAAGGAATTAGTGCCATTCAGTTTCATCCTCATGTTGCATGTTTTATATTTGTCGTAAAAGGTGGTGCCATCAATATAGTGAAGTGAAAATAATAATGTTATATGTAATTGTTTTCTGAATTTATTAACGTGTAATATATTTACACATATACTTAATTTATTTTATCAGATTATGCTTCTCATTTTCTGAATGGTTAAAATAATGTCTTTGCTTCTTCTTTAAAAAAACATAAACTCAAAAAAGAAATAATGGAAACGGTAATAGTTAAAGAACGTCTAAAATCTCTTGATGCATTGAGAGGTTTCGACATGTTTTGGATTGTTGGAGGCGAAGGTCTCTTTCTTACCCTGAAAAGTTATTCGGATGTTCCCTTCATCGCATGGGGAATGGAACAGATGGAGCACGTTGCATGGAATGGATTTCATTTTATGGATCTTGTCTTTCCGTTGTTCTTATTCCTTGCCGGCTTAGCCATGCCTTTTTCGTTAACCCGCAAATTGGGAAAAGGTGTCCCTAAGAAAGATATTTATATCCATGTATTTACAAGAGCTTTGATATTGGTGTTGTTTGGAATTTTATACAATGGCATTCAGGTTCTGGAGTTTAGTAAAATCAGGTTTGCAAGTGTCTTGGGGCATATCGGTATCGCCTATATGTTTGCAGCGCTTATCTTCCTGAATTTTGATTATAAGAAACAAATGATATGGGTTGTATCCATATTGGTCGGTTATTGGGCCATGCTTAAGTTCATTCCCGTACCGGGAGTAGGGGCAGGTGTTTTAACCATGGAAGGTAGCTTAAACGGATACATCGACCGTATGTTTTTACCAGGACATTTATGTCGCGATATCCACGATCCGGAAGGGTGGCTTACTAAGATTCCTGCCACCGCTACCGCTCTGTTAGGCGCGCTCACCGGTTACTTTGTCAAGAACGGAAAGTACAACGGATATAAGAAAGCCGGATTATTATTGATAGCAGGTACCATCTCACTGGTGTTATCACGAGTAATCGATCCTTTCTTTCCTATTAACAAGAATCTATGGACCAGCTCTTTTGTACTTCATACAGCCGGTTGGAGTTTGCTACTGTTTTCTGTTTTCTATTTTGTCATTGATGTGCTTCACTTCCAGAAATGGTCATTTCCATTTGTGGTTATCGGCATGAACTCAATCACAATTTATTTAGCTACCAGTTTTATAGATTTTCAATATACTTCAGACAAGCTTTTTGGTAGTATTGTTAAGTTGGTTCCGGTAGACTTTCAACCTTTTTCTCAGGTTATTCTTGTCTTATTGATAGAATGGTGCTTCCTTTATTTCCTGTATCGCAAAAAAATCTTCCTCAGAGTATAAAATGATGATCATTAAAATATGTCGTTCATTTCAAAAATACCGCCTCAGGGTGTATCTTTACTGAAGCTAACAAAGATTACCAATACCCATTCAAAAAGTTGTGATAATGAAGAATAATATCAAGGTGAAGACTGATCGGAAACATTTTCTATATTGGATCTCTGTTTCTGCTCTTTTAATTTCTTTTGGCTTGCTATCCACGGCGGTACATGCTCAATATTATAAGTATGTCGATCCATTGATAGGTGCAGAGGGTCCGGGCAATGTTTTTGTCGGGCCTTCCTGTCCGTATGGTATGATTAAGCCGGGTCCCGATTGTTCGATTAACTCAAATAGTGGTTACCTGATCGACCCGGAAAAAACAGTGTATGGATTTAGTCAGGTTCATGTAAGCGGTACGGGTGGTGGTCCGAAATATGGTAACATCTCCGTTATGCCCTTTGCCGGCGATTTCGAATCCATCCAACAGGAGTCTTTACGTGCTGATGAGCAAGCTCTATTGGGTTATTATAATGTGCTGCTTAAAAAATGGAATATAAAGACAGAAATTACAGCTTCACGGAAAGTTTCATTTTATCGGTTTAACTTCAATAATAATAGGGACAGAAAGGCTGTAAAGATTGATTTGGGTACTTATCTAGGCGAAACTCCGGATCCCGAAGGAAGAGAAGCACAACAATTTGTGGGATCTGAAGTAGAGATCATATCGAATACCGAGATAAGAGGTTATACCCGTATCAGGGGAGGATGGAATAATGGAAGCGCTTACACGGTCTATTTTACTGCCGTTTTCAATAAACCTTTTAATAAATTCTCCACATGGAAAAAAAATCAGCTGTTTCCCGGACAAAAGTCACAACCCGATGAAGGACAAAAGACAGGCGCTATGTTGTTCTTTGATTCCTCTAATAGCGATCCTATTCAAATGAAAATCGGTATCTCATACCTCAGCTGCTTAAAAGCAAAACAAAATATAGAAGCTGAAATACCTCATTGGACTTTTGAGAAGACGATGCAGGAGACGCAGGCTAAGTGGGAGGCTCTTTTATCCAAGGTCGAGATCGACAAAAGTGCTACCAACGAACAACGAAGGATGTTTTATACGGCACTCTATCATACCATGCTTATGCCGGTCGATAGAACGGGCGAGAATCCCTTATGGGAAAACAATGCTCCTTACTATGATGACTTTTACGCTATCTGGGATACTTTCAGATCTTCAAATCCATTGATCACCTTGATAACCCCATCCCGTGAGGTGGATATTGTAAACGCCTTACTCCAGATCTATAAGCGTGATGGTTATATGCCGGATGCCCGGAGTGGTAACTACAACGGACGTACACAGGGAGGCTCCAATGCCGATGTCTTGATCGCTGATGCTTACACGAAAGGATTAACCGGAATCGATTATACCCTTGGAATAGATGCGATGATGAAGGATGCTTGTTATCCTCCCGGAGGTAATGAAGAAAAAGAGGGCAGGGGCGGGTTAACCGACTATAATCGTCTGGGTTATGTCTCGTTAGATTATGTCAGAGCCGGAAATCGTACATTGGAGTATGCCTACAACGACTATTGTCTGGCTTCTGTAGCTAAAGGTTTAGATCGTAAAGCTGAGTATGCACGTTTTCTAAAACAATCGGATAATTGGCAGAACCTTTGGCGTGATGTAAGTGATAACGGGGCAACCGGATTTATTATGCCCAAAGATCATTCGGGTAATTGGGTCGATACGATACAATGCACTGAAAATAAAAAACGGGAGAATTATATCATATACACACCCTTGAGTAATTACTGGACATCCTGTGTTTGCTGGTGGTGCGGTTTCTTTTATGAAGCCAGCTCCTGGGAATATTCTTTAAGCATACCGCATGATGTAGCTATGCTTATCAATAAGTCCGGCGGCAAAGAGGCCTTCAGAAATCGACTTGATATCTTCTTTGACCGATCATATTATAACGTAGGGAACGAACCTTCTTTCCTCACTCCCGATTTGTATCACTGGATAGGTCGTCCCGATCTGAGTAGTAACCGGATCAGGCTGATCATCAATAAGTATTTCAATGATACACATGGTGGAATCCCCGGTAATGATGACTCAGGCGCCATGTCGTCATGGTTGGCATTTCATATGATGGGACTATATCCCAATGCCGGTCAATCCTATTATCTGATTAATTCTCCCTTTGTTAAGCAAACCGTTATCCATCAGGAAAACGGTAAGGACTTCACGATAATAGCGAAAAACTTCTCCGATAATAATCCATACATCAAATCGGCGACCTTAAATGGGAAACCCTATAATAAGGCATGGATTGAACATAAAGATATCGTAGCCGGGAGTACATTGGTGTTGGAAATGGATGCTAAGCCATCTAATCTCTGGGGGGCTGAGATACTGCCACCCTCTAAGTCTGATCAAGTTACACACTAATCATACGGATAAAAGGTTCTTCTGCCATAATCTTTAGAAAAGCCATCACGGATTTTAATCGTGATGGTCTTTCTGTATGGTAAATCAATTCATAAATAAGTCTGAAATTTTTTCGGGTTATTTAATTAATAAAATGATTAATTTGGCCCTTCATTATAAGAGGTCTCTAAGCTTAATTTATTGTATGGAAAGCGCCTTTGAATTAACATGAATGTAATCCGGATAGCATTGATAAACCGGACTTTTAATTTTTTTATAACCGATTATTCTCTGGAATTCTTAAGATTTTAAATCAGGATATCACCTATTTTTTATCAAATAATATAAACTCAAAAAAGAAATAATGGAAACGGTAGTAGTTAAAGAACGTCTAAAATCTCTTGATGCATTGAGAGGTTTCGACATGTTTTGGATTGTTGGAGGCGAAGGTCTCTTTCTTACCCTGAAAAGTTATTCGGATGTTCCCTTCATCGCATGGGGAATGGAACAGATGGAGCACGTTGCATGGAATGGATTTCATTTTATGGATCTTGTCTTTCCGTTGTTCTTATTCCTTGCCGGCTTAGCCATGCCTTTTTCGTTAACCCGCAAGTTGGAAAAGGGTGTCCCTAAGAAAGATATTTATATCCATGTATTTACAAGAGCTTTGATATTGGTGTTGTTTGGAATTTTATACAATGGCATTCAGGTTCTGGAGTTTAGTAAAATCAGGTTTGCAAGTGTCTTGGGGCATATCGGTATCGCCTATATGTTTGCAGCGCTTATCTTCCTGAATTTTGATTATAAGAAACAAATGATATGGGTTGTATCCATACTGGTCGGTTATTGGGCCATGCTTAAGTTTATTCCCGTACCGGGAGTAGGGGCAGGCGTTTTAACCATGGAAGGTAGCTTAAACGGATACATCGACCGTATGTTTTTACCGGGGCATCTGTATCGCGAAATCCACGATCCAGAAGGATTGCTTGCCAAGATTCCTGCCACCGCTACCGCTCTGTTAGGCGCACTCACCGGTTACTTTGTCAAGAACGGAAAGTACAACGGATATAAGAAAGCCGGATTATTATTGATAGCAGGTACCATCTCACTGGTGTTATCACGAGTAATCGATCCTTTCTTTCCTATTAACAAGAATCTATGGACCAGCTCTTTTGTACTTCATACAGCCGGTTGGAGTTTGCTACTGTTTTCTGTTTTCTATTTTATCATTGATGTGCTTCACTTCCAGAAATGGTCATTTCCATTTGTGGTTATCGGTATGAACTCAATCACCATTTATCTGGCTTGCAATTTTATCAATTTCCAGTATACCGCAAATAAACTCTTTGGAAGTATTGTCGATTTGATTCCGGCAGATTTTCAACCTTTCTCCATGGTGATTTTTACCATGTTGATAGAATGGTGCTTCCTTTACTTCCTGTATCGCAAAAAAATCTTCCTCAGAGTATAGGGGGAAGCGCTTCTTTATTTGCCATTATGTTTTAGCGTGTACCTAATCGTACATTGAAAGATCACGTGTAAACAACTTATTTAACCAATGAAAAAAATAATTCTTTTCTCGTTGGTGGTTCTCTTGTTGTCGAGCTTTGAATCACCAAAAAACAAACCATCGGGTATTGAGGCAAAGATCAATGCCTTGGTGGCAAAGATGACCCTTAAAGAGAAGCTGGGCCAGTTACAGCAGTTAACACTTTATAAACAAGAGCTTTCTCCAAATTTGAAAGAACAGATTAAAAATGGAGAAATGGGTTCTTTTCTGAATGTTGAAGGTGCTCAGTTGAAGAATGCCCTCCAGAAAATTGCCGTTGAAGAGAGTCGTTTAAAAATCCCTATCATCTTTGGGCGTGATGTCATTCATGGATTTCGAACTATTTATCCTATTCCATTAGGCCAGGCCAGTAGCTGGAATCCTGATCTGGTTGAAAAAGCAGCCCGCTTAACAGCTGTTGAGGCTACTTCGGAAGGAATAAACTGGACGTTTGCTCCAATGGTAGATATAGCCCGTGATGCTCGTTGGGGACGAATTGCCGAGAGTGTAGGTGAAGACCCCTATCTGGCTTCCGCCTTTTCTGCGGCTATGGTTAAAGGTTTTCAGGGAAACAACTTGAACGAAGCCACCAGTATGGCTGCCTGCGTAAAGCATTTTGTGGGCTATGGTGCTGCTGAAGGAGGACGGGATTATAATACTGCCATCATTCCTGAAAATATTTTACGCGATGTCTATCTTCCCTCCTTTAAGGCGGCGAAGGAAGCTGGTGCTGCCACGTATATGAGCTCCTTTAACGAAATAAACGGCATTCCCGCCAGTGGTAATGCCTTTACTCTGCGTAAGGTGTTGCGTGATGAGTGGAAATTTGACGGATTTGTTGTAAGCGACTGGGGATCTATCGAAGAGATGATCAATCATGGTTTTTGTGCCGATAAGAAAGAGGCAGCCTTGAAGGGGTTCAATGCCGGTGTCGACATGGAGATGGTCACTACCTGTTATGCAGATAACTTGGAACAGTTGATCAAAGAGGGCAAGGTAAGTATGGCCCGCATTGACGAATCGGTAAAGAATATTCTTCGTGTCAAATTCCGTTTAGGGTTGTTCGATCATCCCTATGCCAAGTTGGATGGAGAGGCTGTTATACTCAGTAAAGAAAATCTCGAAACGGCTTGTAAGCTGGCTGAGCAGAGTATGGTATTACTCAAAAATGAGAATAATACGCTGCCTTTATCTAAAACCATCAGGAATCTGGCGGTTATCGGACCATTGGCCGACGATGGAAAAGATCAACTGGGCTGTTGGGCTCCTGATGGAAAAGGTGATGAAAGTATCACCCCCTTGACGGCGCTAAGAAGTAGTCTGGGCGCTGGTGTTAATATCATTTACGCTAGAGGAGCTTCCTCATGCAGGAGTATGGATGAAAGTGATATTCCGGCTGCTGTTGAAGCAGCACGTCAGGCTGATGCCGTAGTAGTGTTTGCCGGTGAGGATGCGCTCTTATCCGGTGAGGCACATAGCCGTGCTTTCTTAAATATCCCCGGTATACAGGAGAAATTAATCAATGCCGTTGCTGCTACAGGAAAGCCGGTGGTACTGGTTGTAATGGCCGGCCGGCCCTTGGTGATGAATCTGGTTGAACCCAACGTTAAATCTATATTGTATGCATGGCATCCGGGTACGATGGCCGGTCCGGCAGTGGCAAATGTCCTGTTTGGCAAAACATCGCCTTCAGGTAAACTTCCTGTCACCTTTGTGAGATGGGTGGGTCAGATCCCTACTTATTATGCACACAAGAATACCGGACGTCCTCCATCAGTCAAAAACACAGGTATTCCAATGGGAACTCCGCTCGACCCTCAGGGATTTGTTTCGGGCTATCTTGATCTTGATTATACCCCTGCCTATTCATTCGGTTATGGCTTAAGTTATACTACATTTGCTTATAAGAACCTTGTATTGAGTCGGGAAAAGATTAAACCCGGCGAGAAGTTAATGGTAAGCGCAGAAATTACCAATACCGGAAATGTAGATGCCGATGAAGTTGTTCAGCTCTATATTCGCGATCTCGTAGCAAGTGTAACGCGTCCTGTAAAGGAACTGAAAGGTTTTAAAAGGGTAAGCATTAAAGCCGGAGAGACCGTTAAAGTTGAGTTTACATTAACCGATGCTGATTTGGCCTTTTATAATGATAAGATGAAATTTGTTTTCGAACCGGGAAAGTTCAATGTCTGGATTTCCAAAAACGCGGATGAGGGGTTAAAAGGAGCGTTTGAACTGGTTGAAAAATAAGACTAAATTTTTACTGAAATATTAATAAAAAGTTGATTATAAGATAAAAAGGGGGGATGATCTATGGCTTTTAGATCGTCCCTTTTTTATTATCACCGATTCTCAGCAAAAGATTAGGCCATTCCCCCTTTATCTCCATATGATGCTCATCGTTTCTGCATTATATAAAACCCGATGGCTGAATACATACTGCGTACCCGCTAATATATCTATAACCCGGGATCGCTCCGGCCTCAATTATAGCAGAAGAAAAAGAGAATATTTTCAGCTATTTTATTGTTTCTTTGATCTAAGACAGACTCCCCAATGGGGGTACATCCTTTTGATTGGAAGGAATCATTTCAAATAGATTAAAATATTCCTGATATTTTCACAAAACGATCTGTTTTTAATTTAACAATTAATTTTAATCTTTAAGCAAAATTATTTGAAAAATAGTTTAATTTTGATATAGTAACTCCTTTTCATTGAATAGCCTGAAAACAAATTACAGTTAAGAAACCGTATTTATATCCTAAAAAATCAAATTATGATGTGTAGATTTAATTTCGTTTGGATTAAAAAGGCATTTATAATTGCTTTTTTGCTTTTACAATGTAGTACGATGGTGTATAGTCAGCAAACCGAAACCGGGAAACCAGCATCTTACAATTGGGAAGTGGGCTTTAATTTAGGTATGTTAAGTTATCTCGGCGATGTAAGTCAACCTAAGGATCCATCTTCTCTTTTGACAAACAGTACCGATTTTGGATACGGATTATCTCTTGCCAAACAAATTACGCCACTCTTTGGCGTGAAGGGAAATCTGGTACTGGGAAAATTAAAGGGTAAGGCAAATTCATCCAACTTTACTTTTAATAGCGATTTGGTAGAAGCCATGATCAATGCATCGGTTAATTTTTCGGAATTATGCTGGGGGGCTAATCGTAAACAATTGGTAAATGTATATGGTTTGGTTGGTTTAGGAGTGGGTAACTTTAACGGATCGACGGTGAACAAAAGTACCGGTGCAATTATTCGTTCGTTTGGACATCATGAAGGAGGGGGGATTAACGGATATGAAATAGATGGCATTGGAAATCTGGGACTTTCTGTTGCAATAAAACTTGGTAGCAATGTAAATGCGACCATAGAATCTGCTTTTAAGTTTACCTCTGATGATAAACTTGATGGTGTTTCAGGTGGATTTAAGCAAGATGTGTATAATTATACCTCTTTCGGTATAGCATATAAGCTGCCTTTATCGAAAAATCATAAGGGAGTTAGAAATGATAACATCCTATTACCTTCGCTTATTAAATCAAATGAACCCGAGGCAAAGGTTATTCAAAATGTACCTGCTCAGGAAACAAAAAAGATCGATTCTATTATAAAACCTGTTGAACAGAAGGTAGAGATCAAGAATGAGGTTGAAAATCAATCTCCGGATCTGGTCGATTCATTGGCCAACAAGATTGAAAAGATGATGGCAAAGAAAAAAGATGAGCCATCTGCTGATCGTGTTAAGACGGATGATAATGCGGCTGAATCTAAAAATGTAAAACCTGTTACCTCATCGGGTAATATGGATTCATATACCGGTTATAAGGTTCAACTTTTTGCAACCCAGAAAAGCATGGATGCTAAAGTGATTAAACAGAAATATCCTTTTGCCACCAACATCCGTGTCGATAAGATCTATAAATTATATCATTGTAGTATCGGCTCGTTTGCCACCTTTAAAGAGGCGAATAAGTTCTCAAATAATTTACATAAAAAGAAAGGTCTCCAAAAGGCATTCGTAGTGTATTTTAAAAACGGAAAGCGGGTTGGGTCGGTTAAAAAATAGTTGATATGCACATAAAAAAGGCTGATCATTCATTTTGACCAGCCTTTTTTGTGGATACTTATAAAGTTATCTTGTCCTTCCGGGATAGACTTTCAATGCTTCTTCAAGGCATTTTACAGCACTTATCAAATCTTCCTTCTTCAACACGTATGCGATACGGGCTTCATTCTTTCCTAATCCCGGTGTTGCATAAAAACCTGAAGCTGGAGCCAACATCACGGTTTGTCCTTCGTAGCTAAAGTCTTCTAAAAGCCACTGACAGAACTTATCGCTATCGTCGACAGGCAGTTGAATCACAGAATAGAAGGCCCCTTTGGGGATTGGAGAGATCACTCCGTCGATTTTATTCAGTGCGTCAATAACCGTATTTCTGCGTTCGATGTATTCATTATAAACCTTGTCAAAATAATCTTTCGACGTATTCAGAGAAGCTTCACCTACAATCTGCCCTAATGAAGGAGGACTAAGACGGGCTTGTCCGAACTTCAAGGCCGTAGCCATAACATCCTTGTTTCTGGATACCAAGGCACCTATACGGACGCCACATTCGCTGTATCTCTTCGAAACCGAATCGATCAGTATAACATGGTTATCGAGTCCTTCAAGTTTCATAACAGAATGATGTGTATTTCCGTCATAGCAAAATTCACGATACACCTCATCAGCAATAAGATATAGATCGTATTTCAAAACAATTTTCCTGAGTTCTTCAAGTTCTTCTTTTGAATAGAGATAACCCGTTGGGTTGTTAGGGTTACAAATCATGATAGCCTTGGTACGCGGACCGATTTTCTTTTCTAAATCGGCAATTGGAGGAAGCGCAAAGCCATCTTTGATAGTTGAGGGAATGGGGATGATTTTTATTCCCGTTGCTACGGCAAAGCCATTGTAGTTAGTGTAGAAAGGTTCGGGTATGATCACTTCATCGCCGGCATTTAAACAACTCAGAAAGGCAAACATAATAGCTTCGGAGCCGCCTGTGGTAATCATAATCTGATTATGATCTATGGTGATACCGATTCCTTTGTAATAATTGACAAGTGCCTTTCGATATGATTCATTTCCGGCAGAGTGACTATATTCTATCACCTTTTGTTCTAAATTCCGAACGGCATTCAAGGCGCATTCAGGTGTTTTGATATCGGGTTGTCCGATATTCAAATGATAGACTTTTATTCCTCTTTTCTTGGCTGCTTCAGCAAACGGAACTAATTTTCGAATAGGTGATGCGGGCATCTCAATGCCGCGCGTTGAAATATTTGGCATTTTATGTTAAGGTTAATTGGGTAATAATGTTAAATCGTAATGGTGGAGCAAAGGTATAAAAAGGTAAATTCAATAAGATAAATCCCGAAAACTTCCTCGAAATTTTATGAAATAAAAAAACACGACCTTCCTCTCTGGGATTAGTCGTGTTTTTTTATTTAAACAAGTGTGTTTACTGTGCTTCTTTATACATTATTTTGCCACAGGAGCCCCTTTTGGATTCAGCTTCTTTTCAGGTAATGTATTATCGTCTTTAGGAATAACGCTTCCAGTAATTCTTAAAACGACAGGTGAGTCCTTCCCGTTATGAATAATGGTGACCGTTCTGTTGATGGGGCCCTGACGTTGCGTATCGTATTTCACTTTGATGATTTCAGTTTGTCCCGGCAGAATAGGCTTCTGAGGGTATTCGGGAATTGTACAACCACATGACGATTTTACACTGATGATAATCAACGGTTCTTTACCTTCATTGGTAAATGGAAAATCGCAAATCCCATTACCCCCTTCATAAATGTTACCAAAGTCATGGACGGTTTTCTTAAAAGTCATTTGTGGTGAATTAGGATTTGCCTGCTGACTGTATACCGAGGGTATCATCAGGATAAGTGTGGCAACCAGTAATAATGATTTTAATGCTTTCATTTTAAAATTGTTTTTTGAAAATTTGTAAAGTAAGTCCCTTGTGGAAGTCTTAAGGACTTGTTAATTCAAGAGGACTTATTTATTATTTTATAAGTTAGTTATTGTCGATGAATAGCGCACCCGTTTAAAAATATTTGTTAAGATCGGAAAACATCTCTAAAAAAGTTTGCAATTTGTTAGATTCTTGATCTAACAAAGATAAGCGTTATTATGTCTTAACTACGTCTGTCTGATCAACATCTGCCTACTATTTTTCTAAAAAACGTTAAAAAATAATCCATAATCGTGATTAAGGTGTTTATTATTAAGTTTATACCTGTATCATACGAAGTCGTGTGAAAATGTAAACTGTTAATGAATTTTGTTAAAAACTTAAACAATCATTATGTGAAAAGTAATCGTAGTAATGTTTATCTTTGCAAGTTGAAATTTTTTAAAATGCGAATGGTTACATTCAGCATTTCCATGTGTTAATTTTATGTTGAATCACGTGGTGGTTTCTATTTTTTTAGAAAGAAGTAGGAGGCTACTACCTTAATTTATGAAAGGTTGAACGCAACAACTCAATTAACGCTGATTGACGGCAACAATTGGTACTATAGTTTTTTGTCGGGTGCTAAGAAGATTATTGAAAATCAAAAGCACATTAATAAGATCAACGTTTTCCCGGTTCCAGACGCAGATACCGGAACGAACCTAGCCTCTACGCTAAGGTCAATTATCGATAATACTGCTCCTCATCAAAGTTTTGATCGTACGGCGGAAGCAATTGCCGATGCGGCACTGGTCGGTGCACGCGGTAACTCGGGTATTATCTTTGCTCAGTTCCTTTATGGAATTAGTAATGAGATGGATGGTCGCGAGAAAATTGATGTAGGCACCTTTGCCGAAATTATGCTCAACGCTGTAAAATATGCCTATGAGGCTATTGCCAATCCTATTGAAGGAACAATGATCTCTGTTATCAGGGCTTGGGCAGAATGTCTTAACAATATTAAAGATAGTGCTGACGGTTTTATCAATTTCCTGATTGAAGGTCTTGAAAAAGCCCAGGAAGCTCTTCGAAACACTACCAACCAGCTGGCAGCTTTAGCTAAAATGAATGTGGTTGATGCGGGTGCACAGGGATTTGTCATGTTCCTTGAGGGAATGCTTGAATTCCTTACCTCGGGTGTCAAAGCCGATATGGGTAATCTGGTTGTCGAAAATGATTTTTCGGTTAGCGACTTTCCCCATGATGTGATAACTTTTCGCTATTGCACAGAAGCCTTACTCGACGGTGATAACCTGAATAAAAATATCATCAGAAGCTTGCTCGACGGTATGGGAGACTCTATCGCCGTAGCCGGATCTCCTCGCAAAATGCGTTTCCATATTCATACCGATCAACCTTATCTGGTCTTTGAAAAAATAGCTAAACATGCTACTATTCTTAACCAAAAGGTGGACGATATGGTTATGCAGCATGAGGTCGTTAAGAATCGTCGTCATTCAATAGCCTTGATGACCGATTCGACTTGCGATCTTCCCAAAGATTTTATGGATGAGCACCAGATACAATTTGTTCCTTTAAATCTTACGATTGGCAAGAATCAGTATCTGGATAAAATAACCATCACAGCCGATCAATTTTATGATTTGATGGATAAGTCGCCTGATTTTCCATTAACATCACAACCCAGTGTGAATGATATCATCAATAAATATACTTTCCTCTCAACCCAGTATGATTCTATTATTGCCATTCATGCCTCTTCAGCTTTAAGCGGCACTTACGCTACCAGTCATTCGGCCGCTGAGAAGATCAGTAAACAAACCGGTACAAAGATATCTGTTATCGATAGCAAGTGTCTTACGGGAACATTGGGTTTGCTGTTAAAACGGGCCGCTTTGGAACTTGACAAGGGGTGCACTCATGATGAGTTGTTAAATAAGTTAAATGAATGGAGAGAAAAGGCGCTCATATATGTTAACCCGTATACCATGAAAAACTTTATTCGTGCCGGGCGTGTCAGCAAAATGAAGGGTTTTATAGGCAATCTGTTGAATGTAAAACCGGTGATCTGGATGAAGGATGGCGCTGCCGATATTCTGGAAAAGGCATACAGCCTGAAAGCCAATCGAAAAATGGTAGTTCGTCATGTGGAAAAAGCTATTGAAGAAAATGGTAAAATCTGGAAATATTGTATCGTACATGCGAATAATCTGAAAGACGCCAAGATCATGGGTGAAAAGCTTGAAGCCTTAATAGGCATAGCTCCCGATTATTATTTTAATGCCTCACCTACGGTAGGTGTTAGTGCCGGCACAAAAACAATTGCCGTAGCAATGCTTTTTGAATAAGAGATACCCGTTTTTCTAATACATGTTGCGTCACCCTATAGAAATATTAGGTGACGCTTTTTTTATGTCGAAACTGATTTCTACCTTCGCAATGAATTTTAAAATAATGATATCATGATAACATCCCAATTGATAGCTCCAAAGAGCATCGTTGTAATCGGCGGTTCCAATGACATCACCAAGCCGGGTGGTAAAGTCTTAAAAAATCTGTTAGATCATCAGTTTAAAGGTTCTCTTTATGTTACCAACCCAAAGGAAAACGAAATCCAGGGCGTGAAGTGTTATAAGATGCTAAATGATTTACCTCAGGTAGATCTAGCTATCCTTGCCATTGCTGCAAAATATTGTGTAGAGACTGTCGAGATTCTTGCTCGTCAGAAATCTACAAAAGCCTTCATTATCCTTTCGGCCGGTTTCCATGAAGAGGGTCCGGAAGGCGCTAAATTAGAACGTCAGATTGTTGATGTCATCAACGAAACCGGTGGCTGTCTGATTGGACCTAACTGTATCGGAATGATGAATTCCAATTATGCGGGTGTGTTTTCAATGCCTATTCCCAAACTGGATCCTTTTGGTGTCGACTTTATCTCAGGCTCCGGAGCTACGGCCGTATTTATCCTTGAATCGGGCATGTCGAAGGGTCTTACCTTTTCAAGTGTTTACTCAGTGGGTAATAGTGCACAACTGGGTGTCGAGGATGTGTTGGAGTATCTCGACGATTCGTTTGATCCGCAGACCAGCTCAAAGGTGAAGCTTTTGTACATCGAAAGCATTGAGAACCCTGCAAAACTTTTGAAGCACGCCTCTTCTTTAATTCGCAAGGGCTGCAAGATTGCCGCCGTTAAGGCAGGTAGCTCGGCTGCGGGTAGCAGGGCTGCTTCATCACACACCGGCGCCTTGGCCAGCAGTGATGTTGCCGTCGATGTACTGTTTAATAAGGCCGGTATTGTGCGTTGTATAGGTCGTGACGAACTTACTACTGTGGCCTCTATCTTTGCCCACCCTGAGCTGAAGGGTAGAAATATCGCCATCATAACCCATGCGGGAGGACCGGCCGTTATGCTTACCGATGTGCTGTCGGAAGGCGGACTTGAAATCCCAAAGTTGGAGAGCCCTGAGCTATTGGCTAAACTCTTCGCCGGATCTTATGTCGCCAATCCTATCGACTTCCTGGCGACGGGTACTGCCGAACAGTTAGGTGAGATTATCGATTACTGCGACAATCAATTTGATAATATCGACGGTATGGCTGTCATCTTTGGAAGTCCCGGACTCTTTCCTGTTTATGAAGTCTACAAGTTGCTGAGTGAAAAGATGAAGACTTCGCGTAAGCCTATTTATCCGGTATTGCCGTCTATTGTTAACGTGAAGAATGAAATCGAATACTTTGTCTCGTTGGGAAATATCTATTTCCCTGACGAGATAGCCTTTGGAAAAGCCCTTTGTAAAGTGGTTAACACACCTAAACCGGCACCGGCCGATATTCCTCTTCCCGAGGTTGACTATGCAGCCATTCGTAGGGTGATCGAGACCTCATCAGAGGGTTATCTCTCACCCGAAAAAGTGCAGGTCCTTTTGGATGCCGCAGGCATTCCTAGGGCAGGAGAGGCCGTTGTTACCTCTGCCGACAATGCCGTAGCCGCCTCACAGAAGCTTGGTTATCCGGTAGTGATGAAGGTGGTAGGTCCGGTTCATAAGTCTGATGTGGGAGGTGTGGCGCTCAATGTAAGGGATGAAGATACTGTTCGTCGCGAGTTTAACCGCATGATCGGCATTAAAGATACCACAGCCATACTCATCCAGCCTATGTTAAGCGGACAGTATGTATATGTCGGCGCCAAGTTCGAACCCAAGTTCGGTCATATGGTGCTTTGTGGCATGGGTGGCATCTATATTGAAGTATTTAAAGACGTTCAGGCAGGCTTGTCGCCCATTTCATCCGATGAGGCTCACCGGATGATACGGAAGCTAAAGAGCTATAAAATAGTACAGGGAATACGTGGACAAGAAGGTATCAATGAAGATCTCTACGCGGAAGTCATCACCCGTGTAGCGGCGCTATGTGAGGCCGCACCCGAAATTATGGAAATGGATATCAACCCGTTGATAGGCAACCTGTCGAAACTAACTGCTGTGGATGCCCGTATCCGGATTGAAATATAACGCATGCAGCGACGAATAGACATCATCCAGTTAGTCCGTGGTATTGCAGCTTTGTTGGTCTGCTTCTTTCACATGAAAGCGCTCCTGAACACCTCTGCAGTACGATATGGTACACTCCTTTTCGGTAGTGGCTCTATCGGCGTACAACTCTTTTTTATCATCAGCGGGTTTATCATGGTTTACACTACCCGCAAGAGTGACGGAAGCCCTCTTTTCGTAAAGAACTTCCTGATCAAACGTTTAATCCGCGTTGTACCGCTCTATTATATCATGGTGATTTTATGGATGATCGTTTATGAACGGGGACTGGGTTTCTTTATCACCGAGGGCCGGACGTTGATCAGGACTTTCTGCTTTGTACCGCTCTTCAATTCACCGTTGGGCCCTGCATACGGGATGCCTCCCTTGAAGGTGGGTTGGACGCTTAACTATGAAGTGCTGTTTTATTTGATCTTTGGTCTATGCCTCTTTCTGAAACGAAACCGCTGGAAGATGCTGTTTGGCATTTTTACCATCCTGATAGTGGTTATACCATTGGCGACCAAAGGATATGTCAATTTCATACCCAGTGCAAATTATAATTTCAAGCTTACCTATTTTCAAGTACTCACCAATCCGATATTGATTTTCTTTATTGTAGGAGTGCTACTTGGACTGATCTATAATTCGTCGTTTGTCATCAAATCAAAAATAATTCAAATAGCATTGGTGGTTATTTCGCTGACCTATTTCTTTCTGCTCTACTTTAAGGTGTCTCCTTTTTTGAATGGATTCTTTATCAGTATGTTCAGTTCAACATTTTTGGTTTTTTCATTGCTACTTTTAAATAAAGGGATCGGTATTCGGGTCCCTTTATTTTTAACCTATCTGGGCGATATGTCTTATTCGCTCTATCTTATCCATCCCATTGTCATCATCGGACTCCCGTCTTTTCTCGTCTATCTCAAGTTAGGAGGCGTGTTTAGTGGGAAACTCTATTTTCTGCTTTGTACCTGTTGCATACTGATACTCTCAGCCGTCAGCTATGAACTGATAGAAAAGCGTCTGCTCAAAAGAGCATCCATGTTTCTTACCGGTGCAACAGCAAAAAAAGAACAACCGTTACTTTAAGAAATCCTCGCGAACAGGACTAAATACATCGAGTAGCACACCTGCTTCAAGACAAACCACCCCATGGATAGCATTGGAGGGGGCCAGAAAGCCATCACCTTGTTTGAGTATTTTCTTCTCCAGACCAATCGTCACTTCGAAGGCACCTTTTACCACGTAGGTAGATTGCGTATGGGGGTGTTGGTGTAGTGTGCCGACCGCTCCCTTTATGAATTCAACCTTTACCATCATGATTTTATCATCATATCCATATATCTGCCTACGAACGCCATCGCCTAAATCTTGCCAGGGTAATGACGATTGAAATAAAAATTGTTCGCTTTGTCTCATGATTTTATTATTAAATTAGGTTATGTTCTGAAAAATTGTGATTGTAATTGCTACAAGCATGTCATCTTTTCTGGATTCTGTTTGTTTTGAATATCAAAATCGTTCCTATAATCCTATCACCTTTCAGGGTTGGTTTTTTTTGAATTTCGAAGGAATGATATGCCTATAGCAAAATAAATAGGTTTATGATAAGAACCCCGAAGGAGTGACATTATTGTAAAATCTTGGCAAAGATATTACAATTAACCTTTTTTTTCCTGCTTTTCCGTAAGGTATTTCCAATATCTACGGGGCATGTGTTGCAACTGAAGTTTCAGGTTCAATCGCTCTCTGATCGTAACCGCTTTGACATAGTCTCTCCAAAGGTTTTGATAGGCAGCCTCACCCTCTTCCATAATATCCGCATCTATCTCTCCCGTCAACCTGCTAAACTGAGCGCTATCCATTGTAATCTCGCTCACCTTCTTCAAATCATAAAAGGCCCCGTATTCCCGTTTCAGATCGTAAATAACCCATTGCTGATCTTTAAACCGGTCGACAAAGTGGTGGATGATAAGCGGAATCACATCATATTCAGGGCTCAAGCCGGCAAAGTAGATGTTGTCTGCTGTCTTCTGAAACCGCACGAATTGCATAGTCATCATCGCCTCCTTTGATACAATCTTCTGAGCTTGTTTAACCTTAAGCACATCATCGTTGGCATAATCATAATCGATAGGGTGGGGCGTATCAAAAGCAAGACGGATAAAGTTAAAGACCGCCTGATCAATATTATTCCTGCCATAGAGAAAAGCATGATAGGGCAGCTGTCTGTTACGCGGCAGAAGCTTACTTTGGAGTCCCTTCCAGACCCTGTCGGCTCGCGCTTTATCGGTATCGATGTTTAATGCCTCATCCCACAGACCGGCAGAATAATTAGTTGTAGAGACCACTGTGTCGGGAACAATTTTTCGGGTGTACGACTCAAATATCGTACACAATAAACCCTCGAAGGTCCCGTCGTATATAAATGCATTCATTAGGGAAGCAGCGGCGTTTGAGAAAAGAGATCCAGTTGATTGCTGATCTTCTTCCGGCTGTTTTTAGAATCACCTGTCAGCAGTTTAAATCGAAGCGTTTCGGCCATATAATCTTTTTGAGGAGCGATCAGTTCATTGCAGGTGATAAAGTATTTCGCACGTTTCATCACCACACCGATCTTTCTTAGATTCTCACTATTCAGTCTGTTGTGACGACGAGCCATAATAATCATCTTAGCCGACTGAACACCGATGCCGGGAACCCGTAAAATCATCTCGTAGTCGGCCTTATTGATGTCTATCGGATAGAGATGGAGGTTGCGAAGCGCATAACTTAGCTTCGGGTCTATATCCAGATCCAGATTCGGATATTTCTCACTTACAATCTCATCCGCCTTAAAGAAATAGAAACGCATCAGCCAGTCGCTCTGATACAATCTGTTTTCGCGCACCAGAGGAGGTTCTTTCAGTGCAGGTAACCGTTTATCATAATCATTCACCGGCATATAGCCCGAAAAGTAAACCCGTTTCAGCTTTTGATCAGCATATAATCCCGAAGCGAGGCTCAAGATCTGATGGTCGCTTTCCGGAGAGGCCCCAATAATCAGTTGTGTACTTTGGCCTCCGGGCGCAAAGTGGGGAGCCGACCTGAAAATCTTGCGTTCCTCCCTGTTCTCGATGATGTTATTTTTAATCTGAAGCATGGGCCTCAGCGTATCATCATAGTTTTTATCGGGCGCCAGAAGCTTCAGATTTGCTTCTGTCGGAATCTCAATATTCACACTCAAACGATCCGCATAGATACCCGCCTCGTGAATAAGTTCTTTACTTGCTCCCGGAATTGCTTTCAGATGAATATATCCATTAAATTTGTGGATTAATCGAAGGTCGCGGGCAATCGCAACCAGACGCTCCATGGTATAGTCCGGATTTCTGACGATCCCCGAACTTAAGAAGAGTCCCTCGATGTAATTGCGGCGATAGAAGTTGATCGTGAGATCGACCACCTCCGAAACACTAAAGGTAGCCCGTTTGATATCGTTGCTCTTCCGGTTGATACAGTAAGCGCAGTCGTAGACGCAGTTGTTGGTAAGCAGAATCTTCAGCAGCGAGATACATCTTCCATCTTCCGTAAAGCTATGACAGATACCTGCTGAGACCGCATTACCGACACCCTGACCGTTGTTTGCCCTGCTACTTCCGCTCGAAGAACACGAAACATCATACTTGGCAGCTGCGCCCAAGATGCTTAGTTTTTCTAAAAGATGATCAGTCATAGCAAATCCGTGTTAAAGAATTACAACAAAAATACTAATTAAAACAGAATTCGTATTAAATTAGCAAAAAAATAATTCATGAATTATCTGGCCTCAAATATTAAGTTCCTTCGCAAGCAACGCAACCTGACGCAGGACGAACTATCCGTAGCCTTAAATATCAACAGATCAATGGTAGGCGCTTACGAAGAGGGCAGGGCCGTACCCCGGATAGCCTTATTGCAGACGCTCTCTGATTATTTTAGTATTTCGCTTGATCGGCTCATCAAAGAAGACCTCCTGTCGGAAGTACTGGATATATCAACGGTGGAAGAGCATGCCGATATAAAAGGATCGCAGATGCGTATACTCACAACCGTTGTTGATGCCAAAGACCGTGAACTGATCACCGTAGTTCCCGTCAGAGCCACAGCAGGGTATCTCAACGGATATGCCGATCCTGAATACATAGGGCAGTTACCCCGCTTTACCCTTCCACTTCCTGAGCTGGCCGGCGAGCGGACCCGGAGAGTATTTCAGATTCGGGGCGATAGCATGCTCCCCGTATTGCCAGGCACCTATATCCTGTGCGATTATCTACAGGACTGGACTGCGCTACAGGAAGGGCACACCTATATTCTGATAACCCTTAATGAAGGCGTTGTATATAAGCGTGTTTACAGCAAATCCGCACCTCGGAAGACCCTTATTTTGCAGTCTGACAATCCCGATTATGAGCCCTATACCGTATCCCTGTCTGATATTTGCGAAATATGGAAAGCGGTTGGCGCCATCAGCTTTAATCTTTCTCAACCGGATACCTCATACTATAAGGCTGAAAAGAATTATGAGAAGGTGAAAGAGCCCGGACTTCATCAAATAGCGGCTTTAGTCATGGAGATGCGCAAGGAGCTTGATGAGTTGAAAGGCAGTACCCGATAACCGAAAATCTTTTCGAAAAAAACATTAAACAATCTACTTTTTTCATATCATTACAATCTTAAAAAGATGAACAAAATAGTTCGTAACAGGTTTCAATATCAGTCAACTTAACAACTTAAAAAATAACAGCCATGAGTACTTTAGACATTTTAAAGAATGCCATATTGATGGAACGTCGCGGAAAAGCATTTTATGAACAAGTGAGTTCGGATACCAAGATTGATGCAGTGCGCAACATCTTTTCCTTTATGGCTAAAGAAGAACAGACTCATATCGAACAATTGTCGGAACAGTATATTTATTATAGGCAGCACAATACCTTTTTATTGAAGGAATTTCCTGCGGAAAACAAGGGGTTTGTAGAGCGGATCCTGACCACAGACATGAAGAAGCAGATTAATGCTGCCGGTTTTGAAGCCGCCGCCATATCGGCAGCTATTGATTTTGAGACAAAGGCGATAGAGGTCTATACACAGTCGGCAGCCGAAGCCGTTGATTCGGCAGAACGATCCATCTTTACCTGGTTGGCAGAGTGGGAGATGGGGCATCATAAGATTCTGAATCAGCTTAACGAAGAGCTAAAAGAAGAGATTTGGTACGATAATAGCTTTTGGCCTTTCTGAAATGTAATCATCTGATAGCCGGTATGGGCTGATTACTATTGAAAACATCTTTAGTTTTATATAAAGGAATGTCATGCTTTGAAGAGCCATATCGGTGAAGGCAGTGAAGTTCCCGCAAAACCTTATGTGCAACATCATTACATTAAGGGTGGATTTGTGATTGAAAATAAATGATAAATTGTTTTATGATGAGTAAAACCAATTCTATCTTTGCAATGAAAGAATATTTTATAATATGAAAAGAATAATCCTGATTGCAATTATTTGCGTTATTTCCTCTAAACTATTTTCACAGACCTATAAACTTGAAACTATCTTTTCAGACAAAGCTTCAGAAACGTATCTGTCACATTGGAAAGTCCTCGAAAGTACTAATACTATTGCGGTTGACACGTTTTCTTTATGGGGATACCATCTTTACTTTGATAACTGGGCTAATGGATGTTATGAACTTGAATATTTTAAAGGAAATGCAAAAGAAGTGTATACCTTTCTAAAAGGCATTGTGGATTTTTCAGAAAAATACAAAAATGAAGACAAGGTATTAACTCACATTTCGGGTATTCAAGTGAAAACTCTGAAACAACTTGGGTTTAAATATACGCTTGTATACGATAAGGAACGTAGAGTTACGTGCATGTTTAATCAGAAGCAATGGACAAATATGTTAGTTCAATTTGTTTCATATTGTGAAAGCCGGAAGATTAATTATAATCCGGATTGAGATAATATTTAAATATGGCGATAACAGAGAGACTTATGGAATCGTCGGAGGAAATAATATCCTATTATTAAAACGAAACTTGACAGCGTAATCCAAAAAAGAATACCCCGATACAAAAATCACTAAAGTTGCAAAACATCGTCGATTGCGATATAAAACTTATTCATTCATAAATGCCGGTACCTAACAAACGGATTGGTTCCATTCGATATATTTTCAGAACTTAATCGACTTATTGCGCGAGCGTCTAAATAATAAACGATTGTATAACAAGATTGTTTTTTGTCGTTAGCCAGAATTGTAGAAGATCTATAAACGAATAACTTGAAAAAAGAGGAAGAAATGATAGAATGATAAGGCTCGTTAATTACATTAAATCGTTAATAGATGTTGACGATAATGATTTAAATTTGATTTTATCGAATTTTAATAAGAAGGAGTTATCAAAAGGTTCATTTATCTTACAATATGGACAGGTTGCCTCATCTTATTATTTTATTGCTTCAGGAGCCGTACGGATTTTTTCTGATAAAGAACCGAACGATAAGACACTTTGGATAGCTTTTGAAAACGAGTTTATAGCAGAACTACCCAGTATAAAATATCAAGCCCCATCAAATTTCAGTTTTCAAGCCATTGAAGATACGGTTTTGATGACCATTGAGTCTGCAAAAATGGAACAGCTCTATATTCAGTTTCCTCAATGGCAGGCATTTGGTCGACAGGTTTGGGAAAAAGCGTTTCTAAAAGTGGTGGAAAATGTTTTGCTATTGCAGACTCAAAATGCAACCGAACGTTATAAAAAAGCTGTTCTGTGCACAGAATTCATTCACAGAGTACCTTTAAAGTATTTATCGTCTTACTTAGGCATAACGCAAACCTCATTGAGTCGTTTAAGAAAAAATATAAAATAGTTTTGTTGCCATTTGACAATTTCTTGTGATAGTCGAAAAACTAATTTTGCATGAAAATTAAATTCAATTTATGCAAAAAGAAAAATCTGCTTCATTTCTTGTTCTTTTTATGGGTGTTCTTGTTGGATTTCCTGCGTTAACAACAGATATATACCTTCCTGGTTTTCCCACATTGGCGAAATTTTTCAATGCTCCTGCTTCCAGCATTCAAATGACGCTTATGGCAACAATGCTCGGGATTGCATTGGGACAACTGATAATAGGACCATTAAGTGATAAATACGGAAGAAAAACACCGCTAGTGATAAGTCTGATTATTTTCATGTTAACAACATTGGGATGCATCTATTCGAAAAACATCAATACTTTTATTATTCTTCGTTTCGTACAAGGTCTATCCTGCTCATCGGGTATGGTAATCTCCCGAGCGATACTGGCGGATACTTATACCGGCCATAAATTGGCAAAATCATTATCTATCAACACTGCAATACTTGGGTTTACACCAACTATTGCCCCGTTAATAGGCGGTATCATTCTAACATTTTTCAAGTGGCAGGGAGCGTTTGTATGTTTGCTAATCATTAGCTTTATTTTTCTTTTTTCATGTTTCGGGTTAAAAGAATCTTTACCCAGAGAAAAAAGAAACGGTGGCTCATCGAATAATTTAGCCAAAACGCTTTTAACTACATTGAGCAATAAAACATATCTCTCTAATGTTTTAATATTCGCTTTCTCAATGGCGGTCATGTTTGCCTATATATCTTCTTCTCCCTTTATATTTCAGGAACATTATAAACTCTCACCACTGATTTATAGTATTTGTTTTGGGATAAATGCATTAGCGTTAACATTGGGGTCTATTCTTTCATCCCGTTTTAAAAATCAGGAAAGAGCACTTCAGCTCGGTGCTTCCGGTTTGATTTTTATGGCAGTAGTCACGGTAATTGTTCTATTTACCGATATTTCATATATCTTTTTTGAAAGCGCCATCTTTATAATGTTTCTATTTAATGGTTTAATCTATCCATCGGCAACAACCCTTGCATTAGAATCAAACAGGCAAAATGCAGGAACTGCATCCGCCATACTGGGTGCCATGTCGTTTTTGTTCGGCGGTATTATTTCTCCATTAGTGGGACTTGGAAATATTTTATATTCAACATCTATTGGAATAATTTTATGTGCATCTATTGCCTTTTTTCTGGTTTTACAACGAGCGTTCGCCGGTAACCCAAAAGCAGTACGATTAGCTTATCTGCCTGTACTTAATAAACCGCATAAAGACTTATAGAATTGTAACCAGGGGCCTGGAAACGGACGGATTATGCTAAATGGATAAATGGGACGGTAGGGCAACATAAAGATAGAAAAAAGTTCATTTTCCCAATGCCAATTTATTTATTAGTTCTGTCGGTTAATGATTTTTATCAGGTTGCTAAAAACGTTTTATAACAAGGCAGAGACTTTCGCAGTCTCTGCCTTATACCGGCATTCCTCCTATAGAAAGAAATGATATTAAACCTGTTGGCTAAATTAATTTGGAATATGATCAAAATTAATTGATTACAACTTTGGAAAAGTAAAATTGAAATATGTTAAGTGTTTGATAATCTGCAAATCAAAAAAAAAATTCAACCAACGGGTTATATAAATACTTTTTAAATACAATAAATCAAAGAACGGTATTAATTAATCAACGTAGGGTAAGGAGGGTAAGTAGGGTACCCTATTTACCCTCCCTACCCTACGTTCCCTTGATGCGTTATGAAAGGGGCGCACGTTCCCCTGGTTCCGAAACCGACCTTCGCAAGCATTTCGAAACGTATATATTGAGACTGCCGTTTTGCCTGCCGGCAGTGTGAGCATGACCTGTTGTAGAATAATGATCAGGATGCCGGTGCATCTGTCCCACCGTTTTACGAATGCCTGATATTGCTGTTTTAAAAGGAGAATATCTTCCATCACCATCAATTTTATTTTACAATTATACACCGCTAAAACGTATATAGCGATAAAATGTCAAAATATATTTTATGGTTGTTATATTACTGTATATTAGTAGTATAACAATGTAAAATTCATATAAATTTATGATTATTACAAAATGTAAAATTTTATAAAAATACAGCATTGATAATCAATGTATTATATGCTTTTTTATTTTATTAAAATATATTATCGTATTGTTCTGTAGTATAGTGAGTTAACCTATTTGAGCCTATTAACTTAGGATAAAACATTCGCTTTTTTGATGTCTTGGCTGGCATTGTCATAGCTCCGTTTAAGTCTGCATCTACAACGCATCTCATATTCTTCTACACTTCATCTAATAGCCTTATCGCACCCGTATTTGAGATATAACTGAAGTAAGGCTGACAGGTACCTAATTCGTCTCCATAGGACGGCTTAGGTACCTGTCAGCCTTGCTTCAGTGTTATGGTAAAGATAGGTGCGATAAGCATTAAAGAAGCCTATTCCGGGGGATTTCTTCTGCTGATCCTTTCCTGAAGTCAATAATATTATGATGCCTCCCAATGTCTTACACGGAATTTCTGATATGTCGAATGGAATTGTCGTAACTTCGGGGACCTGATCGTTCTTGTTGAGGTAGGCTTATCGCTTTCTTTTTTCGACGAATGATTTGTCAATTGTTAAAAAGAGATTACATTTGTTAAAAAATAGTTCCTTCACATTATATATATTGCAAAATGAGTTTTTTATATTCCCGTTTGTCTACTAGAAAAGATCAGACCGGTAATGTGGTTTTAGCTTCCTCCGGCTATTTTAATCGCGGAATTGCGAAGGTTTCGCTTTCATTGCTATTCTTTGTAGTGATGTATTTCGTGTTTGTCGCCTTTTTCCTAGGGCTTTCGTTGTTTGGTCTATGGGCTTGTTTATTTAAGTTGAGTCATATCGCTACTTTTATTACGGTATTTTTTGGACTGGCATTTATTGGTTTCGCACTGATGGTGACCGGGTTTCTATTCAATTTCATCTTTAAAAGAAATGTCACCGACTGCTCTGAAATGATAGAAGTGACGAGAGATAATCAACCCCGATTGTTTCAATTAATCGGTGAGGTGGCCGATGAGATGGGTGCTCCTTTTCCGCAACATATTTATCTGTCTCCCGATGCCAGTGTCGGCATTTTCTTTGATTCGAGCTTCTGGAGTTTGTTTCATTCCGTGAAAATAAATCTTCAGATAGGACTGGGGCTGGTCAATACACTTAGCATCGTTGAAATAAAGGGGCTCCTTGCACATGAGTTTGCTCACTTTTCCAGAAAAAACAGCTGTTCAGTAAACTATATTTATCGTGCGAACTACATAATTTTCAATATGCTGTATGATAATGCCGGGCACAACAGGACTGTAGATGCGTGGACCGGAGCTCGTGGCATCTTTTTGATTTTCGCCCGTTTATCCGCCCGGATTATAAGGATTGTCCAGTGGATTGTGCAGCGATTTTACGGGCTGGTTAACCTGCCTTATATGCATTTATCGCGCGAGATGGAGATTCATGCCGATGCGCTCGCCGCCATTGCAGTGGGAACTAATAATCTTAAAACGGCACTTCTTCGTCAGGTCCCGGCTGAATTATGCTATGCTAAACTACTCGAATTTTACGACTTATGGCTTAATGAGAATATAAATACCGATACAATCTACCCTCAACACCGCGAACTGCTGAAGCGTTTTGCTGTCACTAATAACATTAAAATGGTGAATGACGAAATGATTATCGATGGTGCTGAAAGTTTGATTATCACTCGTTACAGGGTAAATATAGAAGATCAATGGGCTGCTCACTTAACACTGGTTGACCGGTTGAATCATCTAATGTCGGTAAAGTGCGATAAAGCCGGTGATCACTCACCTGCGTGGGGACTGCTTGTCGATCAGGCTATGTTAGAAAGAAAGGCGACATCAAATCTTTATGAAAGTATTGCATTTACGGGAGAGCCTAATCTGATAGACTTCCAGGGTTTTTACAAGCGGATTGATGCCTATTTTGATGCGTCTACATTCGATCCGCGATTCAAAGGATATTATGATACGTATGACGGGACGATTTTTATTCCGAATGCTGAAAATGCTTATGCTCTTGACCGGATAGCTCCTGATAGCTTACCTGTCTCTGATCGGAATGCTCCGGATAGTTTATTAAAATCCGATCAGAATACGCTGGATAGTTCACCCATATCCGATCCGAATAGTACAGATAGTATGCCGATCTCTGATCAGAATACACCGGATGACCTGTCTGCTTCCGAACAGAATGTTCCGGATGTTTTGCCCACTTTGGACTCACTACTGAGTAATGAAAATCTGTTGCTCTCAAAAAGAAAAGCAGGATTGGTTGTTGATTCCCGGTTGCTGAATGCGATTATGAATAAAAGATATCGGGTTAAAACTTTTGAATTCGACGGTAAAAAATATCTCTTACGTAAGGCTGGTGCCATATTGAAAATCGTTGATGACGAAAAGACAACGGTTACAAACGCGCAATCCGAACTTGATAAAGAAATTTTCAGGTTCTTCTATCACAAGGCATTCATTAAAAACGAGGAGCAAACATTATTGGATGCCTATGAGCGATATTTTACGCATCTTTCCATTTGTTGGAAAGATACCCAATTTATAACTGAGGTCTTCGATGCTATCGATTTTTATGCTGATGAAGATTTCACCTACTCTAAAGCTATGGCTTTAAGCGGTACCATAAAACAAAAGGAGCAGGAAGTCAAAAAAAGAATCGCTTCTATCATTGAAGATTCTTCCATTCAGTACAAAATCACCAATGAAACAATAGATACGTTTAATGATTTTTTGAAAGAAGATCTTCCTTATTTTGATAACGGCGTATTTAATGATCAAGCTTTTGATTTGCTGATTGAGACACTTAATATCATACAGGCGCTTGCAACAGATTGGAAAAGTAAGGAGAAGAAAAAATTATTAAACTATCTGTCAACAGTATTGGATAATGAATAATCCGGCTATCTCGAGGGGGAAAGCCGACGTGTAAATGCTCGGTTTCAAACGAAGAAAAACGCATCAGGAGGTTTTATGCGCTGGTTAAAAGGATGACGTTTATCGTTTCGTTTCTGTAGTTGAAAGGAGATCATCCGGTGACTTCTTCGTGTGGAAGGAATGAGGGTCGCAGTAGAAAGAATAAAAAAGCGAGGGGTATTCGTTCAACACGATACCCCTCGTTTGGTTATAGAATCACAGATTATTAGTTATTCATGAAAATCTTCATGTCTTCGTCAACCGATGTGATACCGGCAATGCCGAAGTTCTCAACCAATACTTTTGCTACATTAGGCGACAGGAATGCCGGCAAGGTAGGTCCGAGATGAATTTTCTTCACACCCAGAGAGAGTAGCGCCAATAAAACGATGACTGCTTTTTGTTCGTACCATGCAATATTGTAGGCAATGGGCAGATCGTTGATGTCGTTTAATTCGAATACCTCTTTTAGCTTCAGGGCAATCACTGCAAGCGAATAGCTGTCGTTGCACTGTCCGGCATCCAAAACACGGGGAATGCCATTGATATCACCCAGTGGCAGTTTGTTATAGCGATACTTGGCGCAACCGGCGGTAAGTATAACGGTATCTTTCGGTAGTTTTTCGGCAAACTCTGTATAGTAGTTACGGTCTTTCATTCTTCCATCGCAACCGGCCATTACAAAGAACTTACGGATAGCGCCTGATTTTACGGCTTCAACGACCTTATCGGCCAATGCCAATACCTGGTTGTGGGCAAATCCGCCTACAATTTCTCCGGTTTCGATTTCGGTGGGAACCGCTGTCTTTTTTGCGTGTTCAATGATGGCGCTAAAGTCTTTTTGACCGCCGTTTACGCGTGCAGGGATGTGTTTGGCTCTGGATAATCCGGCTGCTCCGGTGGTGTATATTCTGTCGGTATAGGTTGCAGACGCCAATGGGGGTACAATACAATTGGTGGTGAAGAGAACCGGACCGTTGAATGATTCGAAATCTTCGCGTTGGTGCCACCATGAGCCACCGTAGTTACCTACGAAGTTTGCATATTGTTTGAACTTGGGATAATAATGTGCGGGAAGCATTTCGCTATGAGAATATACATCCACTCCGGTTCCCTGGGTCTGTTCAAGCAGCTCTTCCATGTCTTTCATGTCGTGACCGCTGATCAGGATGCCCGGATTTTTTCCAACGCCAAGATTTACTTTTGTGATTTCGGGGTTGCCATACGCGGTTGTATTTGCTTTGTCGAGCAGCGACATAACCTGGACGCCATTCTGTCCGCATTCGAGGACAAGGGCAACGAGTTCATCGACACTGAGTTCGTTGTTTAGTGTTGCTACGAGTCCTTTTTGCATGAATGCATTTACTCCGGCATCTTCAAATCCAAGATTGAAAGCGTGTTCGGCATAAGCGGCCATCCCCTTAATCCCATAAATCAATAGTTCTCTCAATGAACGGATATCTTCGTTTTCAGTCGTTAAAACGCCGACTTTCTTTGCTTTGGCTTCGAATTCTTCTTCGGTTGCGACGCTCCATGTTGCTACATCGGGTAAAGTTGCTTTATTTAATTCGCAACCCTCTTTGCAAAGTTTATCTGCAATTTTTGTACGGATTTCCAACCCTTTTCTGATCTTGCTGATGATTACATTCCGATCGAAGTTGGCGTTGGTAATGGTGGTGAAGAGTCCATCAATAATAAATAGATTTACTTCGGCATCTTCTATGCCTTTTTCTCTAGCCTTTGTACTGTAAAAGGAGATCCCTTTTACTACATATACTAATAGATCCTGAAGGTTTGCCACATCATCGGTCTTGCCGCAAACGCCTCTAACTGTACAGCCTACTCCTTTGGAGGTTTCCTGACACTGATAACAAAACATGCTCATGTTTAATACGTTTTTAAGTTGGTGATTAATAGATTTATAATTGATTTGATCGGTAACTTTTTCTTATAGGAAAAACAGTACACAAATACCTAAATAAGGGCACTTTTTATAATTTACTCGCTTGTCATCAGGATGTCCAAGCAGCTTTTCAGTGAATTATTTTTTTATAAAGTCGGGTTTGAAAGTGAGCATCATAAATACCCAGTTGTTGGTATTATTTTTATTTCCGCTTTTTAACACTTCCAGTGTTCGGGTTGCGAAGAATTGAGAGTAGCCGCCCGTAAAGAGTACCTTGTCATTAATCTTGTAATTAATTTGCAGATCGAGCTCGGTTCCTAGGTACTTATCCAATGATTCGGTCGGTTTTGCCGTGTTAGAGACCGTAGCATCGGCATAGAACAGGTGAGGGGTGAAAACGGTAGAGAACTTATCTTTGTTATAATTCAGGTTGACAAAGAAATCATTGAGTCCTACGTTATCCAGATGGTTGCTTGAATAGAAGTAATCCATGCTTCCGTTAAATTTATGAGCGGTTCCATAAAGCGGAGTGAAGGAATGATTTGTTTTTGTGGCGGATATATCTTTCGTTGCGGTACCTGAGAGATGTTCCATACCGGGGTTTATATCCCATTGCTTATCCAACGGAAGCGTAAAGTCGATGGCGGCATAATTTGAGTTAAGGGTTCTGTTGGTTGCATCCTTGCCGGTCTGAAAATAAACCGCACTGTTCAAGCTAAATTGTGAATCCTTGTAAGAGTAGCGGCCTCCGAAAGTTTGTGATAACCGCGTATTGGCAACGGCAGGATTAGGGGCAACCGTGACAAACTGTTCGTTTCCAACATTGGTAACGATCAAACTTAATCCGTTATTTCCCCAGTCTTTATGCATCCATAGCAATTGCATGGACTTGTAGTTGTTGGTAACGGTATAGTCTCTGGTATCGGTTTGTTCTTTATCCTGATTGAAAGCCAAACCGAAATGAACTTTGAAGGTAGGATCCGGATTCCACTTTAGTAAAGCAATATCGTGACTACGGCCTTGTTGATTCCAATCGCTTCGCGAAAAGAGCCTGCCGTCATCATATTGAAGTTCCTGCCGTCCCATCTTGACCGATAGTGTTTTAGTGAGCATTAATTCGGCCCAGGCTTCATGAATAGATGAGCTGTTATCATTCAGGTTTGTCAGCGGCGTATCACCCCAGACACGGATATCCTGAAAAGTGATTCCGACCGAGTAGCTCTTATCTTTATAAAGCAGGTTTATTCTTGTTCGTTGAGAGATGAACGTTGCGGCTTCCTTGCCATCTTTGAATAAGGACTTATAACCATGTCGATCTTCAAAGCGGGGGCGGTATTCTCCGTTCAATGAAAATTGAGCAAAACTTGCAATAGTTAATAGACTGAAAATTAATAAAAAATAAATTTTCTTCAGGTTAATTGCAGAGGGAACCATTGTGAATAATTTTTTGGTTTTACGATTTATGATTTAGAGATAAAAATAAATAATTAAACCCATTCTTCAGTAATTAATTCTCCTTGTACACTAATTATTGCTTGTTTTATCGGAATCTTTCTTTCCGAACGTTGAACGGCCATTTGAGACATTGCCAGTAACCCTCCGCAACAAGGTACTTCCATCATAACGACGGTAAGTGTATTGATTCGGGACTCTGAAATCATGGATGCCAGCTTTTCGATATATACCTCTTTGTTGGTGTCGAGTTTAGGACAGGCAATGGCTAAAGAGCGTCCTTTTAAAAAGTGACGATGGAAGTCGCCCATTGAAAAGGCCACACAGTCGGCTGCCAGGACTACATCCGCACCCTTGAAGTAGGATGCCTGGGGATTGACCAGATGAAGCTGTACGGGCCATTGTCTCAGTTCTGACGGGGTGGTGAGCTGATCCGCACCGGCTATGATTGCTGTAGGTTCAACGGTATTTACCGTTTTTTCGTTAAAATCGATGGTTCTGGAACCGGGGCATCCGCCGCCGCAACCACTGTGCTGTTGCCTACCGGCTGCTTGCGCTTGTTTTAAATGAGCAAAAGTCGCTTTATGTTCGGTCGTTTCTTCAGGACGCATGTCGATGTTGTTTTCTTTGATGTATTCCATGGCTTGACGCAGTAAATCAACTTCATTATGTTCTTTTAGATGCTGAAGGTGGGCCAGTATGGTATTTCTGCCTTGTGTTACGATGATCGCCATGACCTTCTTTTCATCATACGGCTCTGCTTCGCGCTCTTCCAGGGTAATAGCACCCTCAGGACAGTGACCGAGACAAGCACCCAGTCCATCGCAAAATAAATCACTGATTAATCGCGCTTTACCGTCTATCACTTGTAAAGCGCCTTCATGGCAGTTCGGAATACATTGTCCACAACCATTACATTTCTCCTCATCAATTTTAACAATCGTCCTTTTCATTCTTAAAATATATTTTTGTTGCTGTTAGAATCAAGAAAACAGATCTCCCCGTGCAGTAGAGGCGGTTGTCTTTATGATTTATTTCTCCTTTTTGATAATATCCGAAAGATTTGTTGTTCGCAGGTATTGGATGAACGCCTCCGAAAATTTATTGGCTAAATTTCCAAAGACACAAGTAGTAAAGGGACATTTATTAGTATCAATACCACAATGTTGTATTTCTATTTCGCCTTCCATTAATTCGTATAACTCTAATAACGTCACGGTGGATGGCTCCCTTTTAAGGGTGAACCCTCCCTTCGGCCCCCGGGCAGAGACTAGATAATTATTCTTTACCAGCATTTGCATAACCTTTGCCAAATGATTTCTGGATGAACCGGTTAAATCTGCAATATTAGTCACGTTGAGCATCTCATGGCCTGATGCGATGAGGGCCATGCTATGTACTGCCAGCGAGGCTGCTTCCGAGATGTGAACTACTTTTGCCATGGGGTATACTATGTGTGTGTAAATAGGTATTTGAATACGCAAATATATGTATAAATTTAGAGATAAAGTTATTGGGAAATAAAAAAAGTAAAATAAAATAATAAGTATTGATAATTAGCTGTTTGATATGCTAATTTAGAATTTAAAATAAAATGGTTTAAAAAGAGAAACCGGGTAATTCATAATAGAAAATGAATGAATTCATGATTGGGGATAGAGAAAATGAGGATAGAAGATAGGAAAATAGATGATATGAATGCTTCAAAATGTTTTCGGGACTTTAAACGCTCTCAGTGAATCGGAAAGACAATATAGAAGCTGACCGGACCGATGATGTGAACCATTATAGTGTCTGCTCAAGAATTTCAGGGATATCTACATTTTTAGTGAAGTCTGATAATTTTTGTTCGAATAAATAGTCGCGAAACTCATTCGTCAATTGGCTGACAATAGTTCCCATCAAACATTTGTGAAAAGGGCAGATAGCATTATCAGACAGGCAGGTATTTTCTTGAATTTTACCCTCGATGGCTTCAAATATATCGAGCAGACAGATTTCTTCAGCAGGTTTTTTGAGTCTAAATCCACCACTTGGTCCCCGGTTGGATTCTAAAAATCCTTCTTTTACCAACCGTTGTAGTATCTTTGCCACATGATGCCGTGATGCCTTTGTGATCTCGGAGATATGGGTCACGTTAATTTTATCTTTAGAATTAGTAATTAGAATCATGCTGTGGATTCCAATGGAAGCGGCTTCAGAAATGGAAATTATTTTTGACATTTTGAAATAAGTAATTCGGCACACAAATATCGGAATAGTTTCAGAAACAATCAATTATTATTTGGGAATAATTAAAAAAATGTTAACTTTTTGTAAAGATGTGGGAGATACGGCTTCTAAAATAATTTTTTTTGTATTTCGCACAAAATAAGGTAGATAAAAGTCGTACCTTTGCACCTCGATTTGAAAAGAAAAGCAAATTAATTATCATGCAGGATATCAGAAATATAGCAATTATTGCCCATGTTGACCATGGGAAAACAACATTAGTGGATAGGATTTTACATCAGGTGAAAATGTTTCGCGACAACCAAGAGGTTGCAGATCTCATTCTTGATAGTAATGATCTTGAACGTGAAAGAGGTATTACAATTCTTTCTAAAAACGTTTCGGTTCGTTATAAGGGTGTAAAAATCAATATTATTGATACTCCGGGTCACTCTGATTTTGGTGGTGAAGTTGAAAGAGTATTAAATATGGCTGATGGTGTTTTGCTATTGGTTGATGCTTTTGAAGGACCGATGCCCCAAACCCGTTTTGTACTACAGAAGGCATTGGCACTGGATTTGAAACCTATTGTTGTTATTAATAAAGTTGATAAACCTAACTGTCGTCCTGACGAAACAGCAGAACTTGTATTCGACCTAATGTTTAACCTGGATGCCTCGGAAGATCAGTTGAACTTCCCTATCGTTTACGGGTCGTCAAAACAGGGATGGATGTCTGAACATTGGGAAAAACCAACTACCGACATCACCTATCTTTTGGATTCCATCATCAAATATATACCTGCTTCTCAATATCATGAAGGTAATCCTCAAATGATGATTACCAGTATTGACTACTCATCTTATATCGGTCGTATTGCGGTTGGCCGTGTTAACAGAGGGGTATTGAAACCGGGTATGCCCGTTTCTTTGGTTAAAAGAGATGGTAAGATTACCAAATCAAGGATAAAAGAACTGTATACGTTTGAAGGATTGGCCAAGGAAAAACAAAAGGTAGAAGTGCGTAGCGGCGAAATTTGTGCCGTGATGGGTATTGATGACTTTGAAATAGGAGATACTATTTCGGATTTTGATAATCCTGAAGGACTAACACCTATCCATATTGATGAGCCTACGATGAGTATGCTCTTCACGATTAACAATTCTCCTTTATATGGTAAAGAAGGAAAATATGTAACGTCACGCCACATTCGAGAACGCCTATATAAGGAGACCGAAAAGAATCTTGCATTACGTGTTGAGGAGTCTGAATCTACCGATTCATTTACTGTTTTCGGCCGCGGAATTCTTCATCTTTCTATTTTGATTGAGACGATGCGTCGTGAAGGTTATGAGCTACAACTCGGTCAACCTCAGGTGATCTATAAAGAAATTGACGGAGTGAGGTGCGAACCTATTGAAGCATTAACGGTGCACGTTCCTGAAGAATTCTCCGGAAAGGTGATAGAAATTGTAACATCACGGAGGGGTGAAATAAAAAATATTGAAACGAAAGGAGATCGGGTTCATCTTGATTTTACGATTCCTTCACGCGGACTCATCGGAATTCGTAATACGGTATTAACCGCAACAGAAGGAGAGGCTATTTTGGCTCACCGTTTTAAAGATTACGAGCCTTATAAAGGCGACATAGCCGGAAAAAGAAACGGTGCGATGATTTCTAGTGAAACGGGTATTGCAATTGCCTATGCGATCAATAAACTTCAGGATAGAGGTACTTTCCATATCAGTCCTAATGATGAAGTATATGCCGGCATGGTGATTGGAGAACATATTCGTCCTGACGATTTAGTGATCAATGTTTGTAGAACAAAGAAACTAAGTAATGTTCGTGCATCGGGAACCGATGACAAGGCCTTTATTATTCCCGCCGTTAAGTTCTCTTTGGAAGAGGCGATGGAGAATATCGGTAAAGATGAATACCTGGAGGTTACCCCCAGATCGTTACGTATGCGTAAGATTATTCTTGACGAAACAGAGCGTAAACGTTCCTCAAAATCTGATTCGTAACCCGTGTTATTCTGTGATTGAAAATCTATATCAGGTTTAATATTCGCAATTGATTTCTAGTAATGGCCGGTTCTGGCATAAGAATTGTTTTAAAAGAGACAATACTTTTCGGAACCGGCTTTTTTATGACCATTAGGACAGTCTTGATTTCAGTTTGGTAGATCGTTCTTCTGTTTTTTGATTTTTTTATGACAATATAAGAAATCGTTAAAAAAATCGTTACCTTTAAATTCTAACTATTTATACTCAAATAATGAAAAAAGTAATTGCCTGTTTTCTTGTTCTATTCACCATAACATCTTGCGATGTAGTGCAACAAATTCAACAAGCCGGAAATTTAATTTCTTGCGATTTTAAGTTAAAAGATGTTCAGGATATCAGATTAGCAGGGGTTTCGGTTCAAAATGCGAAAGGGGCCGCCGATTTGAATATAGGCGATGCTGCCCGAATAGCCGCTGCAATGATGGGACAGACATTCCCTTTAACGTTTAACTTGAATATAGAGGCTAAAAATCCCAATAAATTAGCTGCCGGCATCAACAGATTGGATTGGATTTTATATATTGATGATATTGAAATGGTCAGTGGTTCAAATCAGGAAGCCATGAGTATTCCCGCTAATGGTTCTTCCGTTCTTCCACTAAGAATGAATATTGACTTAAAGAAAGCTTTAAACGGGAAAAGCGGACAGTCGCTGCTTAATTTCGGTTTAAATCTGGCCGGATCTAAAGGCGAACCCTCCCGGATTAAGCTAAAAGCAAAACCATCTATCGTAGTTGGAAGCCGTTCCATTGCTTATCCCGGTTATATCACGATAGTAAGCGAGGTGAAATAAAATTTTGTTTTTTATACGAATCAAACTGTATTAAAATGCAAAGATTTTTTAATGCTTTGACATTTGTAGGATTAATATTAGGAATTATTGCGTCGTTATTCATCGGTAGTTTCATGGTAGGTGAGGGGCTTCCCGACTTATACAATGGAAAGATTGGTGATCTATGGCCAATGATTCCATTGAATGCCTTGTCTATTGTCGGCGTTGCCTATTCATTCTTTAAAAGAACAAAAGGGGCCTTATTATCGATAGGTTCAAGTTTAGTGTTGGGGGGGATACTCCTGTATAAGCATACTGAATTGTGGATTATTGCGGTCTACACCGCCTCTTTTATTATTCCCGCCTTACTTGTGATTATAGGTGAGTATCTAAGCAAAAAGAATCCTTTTTAAGTTAATACGTTTCCGCCTCTTTGATTACACTCTCTCGTAAATCGAATAACTTCCAATCTCCTTTTCTGATCTCTTTCTTGTTTCGATGAAGGAGCTGAATGAATCTTTGAACCCCCAAAGGTTCATTTCCATTGGCATGTACTAAAACAATGCCTCCGTTCCCGGCATGTTCTCCCTTTGCCAGCCATGCATCACTGCCGATAGGGATTAAACCGTAACTCATTACTTTTTCGAAGACTTTCGGATCGGATACTAATCCCGGAAATCTGAAAAAGACAGAGGGGGTGATGTCATTTTTAATCATCGTTATTTCATTTAATAACACTTCCTCCTCCACATTCGTATTCTTCCAAAGCATGAAATTTAAATAGAGCGGCAAATTCTTATTATAGAAATGATGAAACGAGTGATTAACCCATAAAATAGAGATTTTATTTCTTCGGTCTAATTTCTTTAGCCAATCCAGATCCTCCTGATGCTTTAGCATCCAATGTCCTGAAACACTGATAGCAATAGGAATAGGTTGTTGAATATTGCCGAGTTGATTTAATAAATCGAGAAATAATGAGCGATCGAGTGGCTTATCGGTAGGACATAAATCGATGGTTAAAATAACACCTTTCTCATCGGGTAGTGCATGAGAGATGCCGGCATCTTGTATGGGCTTCTCTTTTATTTTTGCCATTTTCCAGGCTTTCGGGTAGGTAGACTTAGCGAAAAAGGGAAGGATGGATTTTGCACTGTCTGATACGATAGTGAGTTTTCGTTCGGGAATGATTTCGACCACCAAGGTGTTGGGATCTATCGTTACGTATTGAAGCCGTGAATTCAGGATGAATTTCCGAAGGGTTAATAGGGGGGTATTCTGATTCCGAAGGGTCGCTTCTGCAAAAAAAACCTGATAGTTCTTAATGGTTTGCGCATACCCAATGTGAATCAATATAAGTAGAATGCTTAAGAGGAATATTCTTTTTTTCATTGTGAAAGATATGTTCAAAACAGATAAATGCATTACATGTTTAGACAAAAATAAACATCTGTATCGATATTTCAACTATTTCGATCATCGACCCGGTTAATTGGAGAGAGAATACGAGCGGATTGAAAAATTGTGATGATTCACCTATTTATAAACACTTGGTAGAAGCTGAAATAAGTGCTGTCTTGTATGCAATTATCCAGATCTTTTTTTATGTGAATTATTACGCACGCTTTATACAAAAAGTATATCTTTGTGAAGATTTAAGAATGGAGTGGGGACTCCTAAGTTTTTTTCTGTTAATATTATCGGTGTGCTGATTTTAGGTTATCGGTGTACTGATTTCAGTATCTTTATATTTATTTTTTATACTTTTGTTTATTTTATATTATGTTTAATCGGTATTTTGATAGTAGAATAAGAACGCTTAAAAGGAGAGTCAATGAGTTGGAAGACGAGTTGAAAAGCATAAACGACAAGGAACGATTGTATGCAATTTATTCACATGAAAGTACATTAGAGCAAGAGGGTGTTTTTAAACTTTTATTGGATAATGTGAATAATGATATAGTATCACTTTCATCTCCGAGTAATATGATTGTTTATATATCTCCTTCATGCTTTAGACATCTTGGGTATCTTCCGGACGAGATAGAAGGTAGATCTTTATTATCTTTTGTGCCTCCTGATGATCGGAACATGATGAATGATTTTTTGCATCATGTTAATTCCACCAAATTTGCATCGGTGGTAGTCCATCGGTTTATTCACAAAGACGGGTCGTTTGTATGGCTTGAAAGTACCTGGAAAACTGTTTTCCTGGAGTATAACGGGCAGTTGTCGCAAACTGTAATCTCAATAAAAACGAATGAGAGAACCAGTAGCTTTAAGATCATAGAAAATTAATCTTTCAAAGCAACTGTTTCCTTAAACATCAGGTAGACTTTGGTTTGGCAGGTGTATTGTCAGAATCCGGTTTTAATCCTGCGGCCCTGTGTACTGCGTCTTTGCCGAATCGCTTCTTCATCTTATCGAGCGCCTGATACAGATTAATCATTTCATTTGTGTCGGTAAACAAATCAATTTGTTGTGCTCCTTCAACCAGATTGCTTAATCGGAGTCCGATCAATCTGATTTGTCTTCCCTTTTTATAAAGCTTTGTAAAGAGATCTCTTGCTACCGAAAGAATGATATGATCAAATGCGGTGTACTGTATTTGCTTTTGAATGGTTTCTGTTGAGAAATCAGCATATCTGATCTTAACCGTAATACATGAAGTTAGCTTTTGCTCCTTTCGTAATTGAAACGCTATTTTCTCAGCCATATGGACAATTATCTGATCTATTCTTTTTATGTCGGTGATGTCACGTTCAAATGTTTCTTCCGAACTGATTGATTTTCTCTCATGTGTTGCAATAACCGGTGTTGGATCAATACCATTCGCTTTATTCCATATTATTATTCCGGAGCTTCCCAGTAGCTTCACAATTTCCTGTTGTGACCTGCTGCTCAGTTCCTCAATGGTATGGATATTATTATTCCGTAGTATCAGGTTTGTCTTCTCTCCAATCATAGGAATTTTAGTAACCGGCAAGGGATTAAGAAATGCTTTGACTTCATTGGACGGAACATATTTTTCTCCATTGGGTTTGGCCTGACCGGTCGCAATCTTAGCAACGGTTTTGTTTATGGATAAGCCGAAAGAGATGGGAAGTCCTGTTTCGTTTATTATACGTAAACGTAAGTTATGGGCCCAATTATACGAACCATAAAACCGGTCCATACCGGTAATATCAATATAGTGTTCATCAATAGATGCCTTTTCATATAAGGGAGCCTCTTCGTCTATTATTTCGGTAACAAGATGAGAGTATTTACTATACAACTCCATGTTGCCTTTTACAATGACAGCATTGGGACATAGTAGTTTGGCTTTGGCTACCGGCATGGCTGAATGAACTCCGTATTTACGTGCTTCATAACTACAGCTTGCTACCACTGCTCTGTCAGAGTATCCACCTATGATAACGGGTACTTCTTTTAGCTCACTGTTTCGTAACCGTTCAACTGCAACAAAGAAGCTATCCAAATCAAAATGTACAATAGTTCTTTCACTACTTATCATACAACATCCCCTGATGATTAATTAGCAATCAAAAATGAGATTGCAATATAGGTGTTATTTCATTAATTTTATAAGACATGGTCAAATTTTAGATTTCAAAAAAGTGCTCCCATGATCCCTCCAAATCCGTCGGCAGAAAGTCAATTATAAACCGGGTCTAATCATGATCTGAGAAAAGTGAGTTCAAAAAAAAGCAGGGTAACCTCACGGGCCCTGCTAAAAAGGAGACTGATCTAAATCAGTGTTGTTTATGTGTTAAAATTAATATGAATGGCTCAAATAAAAAGTTATATATGATTTTTGAAGGCTCTACGAATCTGTTTTCCGTATTTCTTTCCATAGGATTTGCGACACCATTCATGTAAGGTGCGACTTTCTTCAGGGTTGCTACTCATTAGTAATACCAGTTTCTTTAGTTCACTGGCAAAAAGATCCTTGTTAAAACTGTAACGGACCAGTATTGATTTTGAGATTTCTAACATGACTAAAGGTTTTAGAGGTTAAACATATTGTTTCTGCATAAGTTCTACTCTAAAAGCTTGCCAATGTTATTTATTTTGAATAAAAAAAATTGACGCTGAAAATGAGGCGCTTATATTTCAACGGTTTTTATGTTTAAGGGAAATATAAAAAATCATGAGGATTATTTCCCCAAAATGAGATTACACTTATGTGGTAAATCTACAAAACGGAATGATAACTGATGTCAACTTAAATATAGAAGCTAAACGGACCTTTGAAATGATGCATAGTGTTGGATATAAAATATGATTGACGCCTTAGTTGATAGTCAATTATCTTATTAAGGTTAGTGTTCCTTCGGTATGATACTTGCCGAAGTTGTCTTTTTTACCCAGCCAGGGAGTATCATCTATAAAAGTTGCTTTAATACGCCAGATATAAACTTGTGCCGGTAGTTTTCTTCCTTTCTTATCACAGCCATTCCATCCTTCAGCCGGACAGGTGGCGGCATCCAGATTAATTGACTCCCAGATAAGGTTTCCCCACAGATCCCAAATTCCAATATGATATGACTGTAAGCCTATTGCCGCTGGCTTAAAGGTGTTTATGTCGGTATAAGGACTATCGGGTTCAAAGGCATTGGGTACAAACAGTCCTTTTAGTGCAACCCGGTGAAGAATTGAGGTAGTGTCGGGGCACCCTAAAGCATTATATACTGTTAAATAGACCCGATAATATCCGTTTACACTGTATCTAACCAGCACGGAGTCTTTATCCGTACTTTGGGTTCCGTCGGGCAGCTTCCATACTGCACCAATGATGTTGGGCGTTTTATTATAATAGAATACTGAATCCGGATTACCTCCAACATCATTCAATGTTATTTTGGCATCGGGAATGGCACTTACCTGAATGATGATTTTAGCAGAGTCGGTACAAAGCCCACTTGTCGCTTTTAATTTTATAAAATAAAATCCCGAATTATTTAGTGTGGCAGTTAATAGCGGTTTATCCGAATCCGAAAGTTTTATTTCGGGAGAGGCGCTCCAAGTGTATTTTGTTAAGGGATCGGCATTTTCAAATTTCAGAACGGTAGTGTCAATATTAATGGTATTCCATAAACAGGCTGAAATTGTATCTTTTAACACGTTAATAAAAGGAATCATTAAAGGTACGCAAACAGGCTCGGAAGGATGGCTTTCGGCGCCATCCGCAAATGTGGCTGTTACTATGTAGCAATAGTTGGAGCCGGCTATCAACCCTTTACCGTCATTTGAATCTATATATGAAAGCGTTGTGGCGCTATTGACCGTTCCTATCAGGGAGAAGCCCAAGTTTGATGGGACCCCCTGTGTGCATTTATCTGCAAACTGAGTGGGCGGGTCAGTCTTTCTCCAAATGTTATACCCAGTTACCTGCTGACTAAGAGACTGATCCCATTTAATATTAAATCCTTTCTTGTAAATGGAAGCGCTGACATTTTGAACGGGAGGTGCTATGATGGAAATAAAATTAGAGGTATAATCAGTTAAGTGAGAACCCTCATGACTATCTACAACTTTATAATAAACCTGATACGGATTTTTTTGAATATGTGCATAGGTCGTATTCCATGTAAAGGTACCCGACGTGTAACCGATAGCCGTAACATCGGGTGTATAAGTGGCAGGGCTGGTCGCCAAGTCGTAAGGAGCGCCGGTTGTTGTAAAAGTTAAAGTGTCCAGATCGGGATCAGAACCGGTTATCTTTAATACTAAAGTTTTTCCCACTTCAATGCAAGTGTCGGGTACGGGATTCAATATAGGCGGTTTGTTAGGACATGGGGCAATCGTAATTTGCATATCCCGTGTTACATATCCAATGAGAACACCATTTCTCCATTTCTCAATTTTAAACGATATATTGTATTCACCTTGTATGGTTGGCTTGTCCCAAATAATCTCTCCGGTTCTAGGATTCATCAGAAAAGTAGTTCTGCCGGTAGCGTCTAATTCTTGTGGATATTTATAGCCGGAAATATCTTTTCCACCGGTGGTCTTACATTTTATCAATTGAAAAGCCAGAACATCTCCATCCGGATCTATGGCTCCGGGGTTGATTTTATAAATAGCATCAATACATCCGTCGCCCCAAGGCGGAAGAGAAAGCTTGGGAGAAGACATTGGCTTTAATGAGGGACCAATAGTGAGCATTGCTTCAACATACATGGCAAGGTTGCCTGAAGGCATATTTATGATTCCAAGATTTCGGGCGGAAGGAGCGATCGAAATGATAAAACTTCCGGTTCCACTGAAGGTATGTGTGGTTATGTAAATGTTTTTTCTGATAGATGAAGTGACCAATTCGCCCAAGTGATTACAATACTGTGCAGGTATACTGTTGTTATATCCCGCAAGTCCATTATTCCGATAGATGGTTGTGGATTTGGTTCCATCTCCAAAACTTATGCTTAAAGAGTTAAGGTCGGCAATGATGCCTGCGGATGCATTGGTGTATGTTGTTACGGTTATTTCATAGGTGTTTGCCTGTCCCGAAACGGGACGATAAGAAATTTCACCTGAACGGAGGTGAGTGGCAAAACTCATCAGGGGGAGAAATACTAAAAAGAGCGTATATTTTAAAGACATGGGGTAACGGGTTGGCCTTACAAATATATGAAGCGGGATGCTCACAAGCTAATAAAGTTTAATTTTCTTAATTGCCTGATGTCTTGATTAATTAAAATATATTATCTAATTTTGCACGCTCAATTTAGGTGTGATAAGAAGATGACTTACGACTTCCGATTATTACATCTATTCATAAACACAAGAAGTATAACCCGAGTGGTCGTAAGCACTTTACAAAATCAAATCAACTTAATGTCAATCGACGAAACAAACAAGGAGACTCCTGAAGTTCAGGAAACTTCTGCAGAAACCCCAATCGAGACTCCTGAAGTACAGGAAGTTTCTGCTGAAACCCAAACTGAAACTCCTGAAGTACAGGAAGCTTCTGCAGAAACCCCAATCGAAACTCCTGAAGTTCAGGAAACAATCCAACAACCCGTACCCGTAGAAATCGTTGCACCTGCCGAATTTGATTGGTCTTCACTTGGTAAAAAAGGAAGTAACTACTCAAAATCAGATCGCGAAAAACTAGAAGGCTTATATGATAAAACGTTAAGTTCTATCGTTGAACACGAAGTTATTGACGGTACTGTTGTTACAATGAATAACCGTGAGGTTGTTGTGAATATCGGTTTCAAATCTGATGGCGTTATTCCTCTTTCAGAACTTCGCTACAATCCCAATCTGAAAATTGGTGATAAAATTGAAGTTTATGTAGAAAGTCAGGAAGACCTTAATGGCCAGCTTATCCTTTCGCATAAAAAAGCACGTACCTTACGTGCATGGGAACGCGTTAATACAGCATACGACAAACAGGAAGTTGTTACCGGTTATGTTAAATGCCGTACTAAGGGTGGTCTTATTGTTGATATCTTCGGTATCGAAGCATTCCTCCCAGGTTCTCAGATTGATGTTAAGCCAATCCGCGACTACGATATTTTTGTTGATAAAGTTATGGAATTCAAAATTGTTAAGATCAACCACGAATACAAAAACGTTGTTGTATCTCACAAGGCACTTATTGAAGACGAACTTGAACAACAAAAAGCTGAAATTATTGCTAAGCTTGAAAAGGGACAGATTCTGGAAGGGACTGTTAAAAACATTACATCATACGGAGTATTTGTTGACCTCGGTGGTGTTGACGGTTTAGTTCATATTACCGATCTTTCATGGGGTCGTATTAATCATCCGGATGAGATTGTTCAACTTGATCAAAAAATCAAGGTTGTTATTCTCGACTTTGATGAAAACAAGAAACGTATTGCTTTGGGTCTGAAACAACTTACACCTCATCCATGGGATGCACTCGACACTAACCTTAAAGTTGGTGATACCGTTAAAGGTCGCGTAGTTGTTATTGCAGATTATGGCGCATTTATTGAAATCGCTCCTGGTGTAGAAGGTCTGATCCATGTTTCAGAAATGTCATGGAGTCAACACCTACGTTCAGCTCAGGACTTCCTGACTGTTGGTGATGAAATTGATGCTGTTATCTTAACATTAGATCGCGAAGATCGTAAGATGTCGTTGGGTATCAAACAGCTTATTCCTGATCCATGGACCGGTATCAAAGAAAAATATCCGATCAACTCACGTCATAAAGCTATTGTTCGCAACTTTACCAATTTCGGTATCTTTGTTGAATTAGAAGAAGGTGTTGACGGTTTAATTCACATCAGCGATTTAAGCTGGTCGAAGAAAATCAAACATCCTGCTGAATTCACCAAGATCGGTGCGGAAATCGATGTAGTTGTTCTTGATGTTGATACTGACAACCGTCGTTTAAGCCTTGGTCATAAACAACTTGAAGAAAACCCATGGGATGTATTCGAAACTATCTTTACGGTAGGTTCTGTTCATAAAGGAACCATTACCAATGTAACGGATAAGGGCGCTATCATTACCCTGCCTTATGGTGTTGAAGGATTTGCTCCAACCCGTCATCTGCAAAAAGAGGATAACACAACTGCAAAAGCAGAAGAAACGCTCGATTTTAAAGTGATCGAATTCTCTAAGGAAAACAAGAAAATCCTCGTTTCACACAGTCGCCTGTTCCAGGAAGCTGCCGCTGCTGAAAAAGCTAAAGAAAATGCTCAGAAAGAAGCAGCTGAACAAGCAACCAAACGTACGGTGAAGAAACTCAAGGACAACATAGAACGTTCAACACTTGGTGATTTGGAAGCGCTGATCAACCTTAAATCCGATATGGAAAAAGCTGAAAAGAAAGCTGAGAAGAAAGCTGAAAAAGAAGCCGTAAAGGAAGTTGAAGTTGAAAAGAAAGCCGAAACAAAACCTGAAGCCGAAGTTGAAACTAAAGCCGAAGCTGATACTGAAGCCGAAAAAAAAGCTGAAGAATAGTTTTCTTTCTTCAATATAATGAACGAGCTCTCCCCTTAAAGGAGGGCTCGTTGTTTTTTACAAGTGATTTACTTACTTTTGAGAAAAGATGATATAAATGGGCTTTTCAATTACCATATTAGGCTGTAGTTCGGCCATCCCTACTGTTGATAGAAATCCTTCCGGCCAGGTTATAAATTATAAAGACAGGTTGTATCTGATCGATTGTGCTGAAGGTACTCAGCTTCAGCTACGAAGATACATGTCGAGAATTCAACGTCTGAAATGTGTCTTTATCAGCCATCTGCATGGCGATCATTTTTTCGGATTGGTTGGCCTTATTTCCACCCTCAGCTTATTGGGAAGAAAAAAAGAACTTCACGTTTATGGACCTGAAGGATTGGAAGAAATTGTAATGCTTCAGTTATCCTATTCACAAACACAATTAATTTATCCTGTATTCTTCCATAAGACTACTCCCGGCGTATCTGAAATAATATGCGACGAAGATGATTTTGAAGTCATCACGATACCACTTGATCATCGTATTCCGACACACGGATTCTTGTTCCGGGAAAAGAAAGCGCTTCCAAAAATCAGAAAAGAGGTCGTTTTTAGCGAAGAGATTCCTTATACCGAATATCAAAGAATCAAAGAGGGTGACGACTTTGTGACGACTGATGGAACGGTGCTTTCAAATGCGTTATTAACCGTTCCTGCTGCTACACCCAGATCTTATGCCTATTGTTCGGATACCCGCTATACGGAATCTATCATTCCGATCATCAAGGAGGTAGATCTGCTCTATCATGAAGCTACGTTCTTAAAAGATTTGGCAGAACAAGCCGAGCTTAAATTCCATTCCACGGCAGAGCAGGCTGCCACAATAGCAAAGCTGGCACAGGTGAAGAAGTTATTGATCGGCCACTATTCGGCACGTTATGATGAGCCTGAGGGACTTTTGGAAGAGGCTTGCGCGGTATTTAAAGAAACCTATCTTACTTTTGACGGATTGACAATAAATATTGAAAAAGTAAAACCGGACATCGTAGAATAAACTTTTGCGATTTATAAAAAGAGAGAGGCTATCAACTTTTGCTGACAGCCTCTCTCTTTTTATAATCTCATTAATCGGATTTGTTCAGACCGGTTTACGGTTTCTGATAAATCATACTTGCATTACGGTATCCCGGTAGATTTTTGTACCAATCTTTATAGATTGTTCCTGACGATTGAGCCCAGTCGGCAAACTTCAGATGTGCCGTGGTGATCTCTTTCCGCTCGTAGGCGTAATCAAAACTTACCGGTATTTCGATAGCCCAGGGAAGGTAGGTCGATGATTTATAGTAGGAACCTGTAGCAGGTGTAGAACCATCATTGCCGGTCCCAAACAGGCTTAAATTAGCTTTTTCGGTGGGTGCATGATCAATTAAATGAATTTCCCTGCCTCTTTCCTGATTCGCGATTAAGAACGGATTGTAGGGCGGTACTAATAGATTCGATGCAATATGCGTTGCGAAGTTGATGGTTACAGTAAATGGTGCCATGTCTTTGTAAGGAGTTACCGAACTTGTGTTCATTAAGGCATTACCGAAATAAGTGTTTACTTCATCAACAACAATGATAACCGTATTATTTAAGTGTCCTTCTTCATAGCCCTTGGAATTGATTGTGAAATTATTTCCTAATTTCTGGTATCCGGTAATGCTTTTGATGGAAGATGGCGGAACAGGGAGTGCTAAGGCAAATGAATTATTTTGTGAGGCGCCGGCAGCTCTGACTTTATAGTTTGCAATGATATCTACAATATTGTTTTGTGCATCAGATACAATCTTGAACTGGTAATCGGCTACAAAGTCATTGAAGTCGTAATCACCCTTATAAGGCCAGAGATCTTCAAATGCGATAGAAGCATAATCCGTTTTATTGGGGTAATATGAGGTGAAAGCACGTTCCGGATCATTCGGATATTCATCCAAGTCATCAGGAACACCGTCACCATCCGAATCTTTAACAGTAACGGGTGGTGTACCGTCACTCGGACTGCATGTTGATGAGGGAATGTAATACGCACAACGGGTAACTGTTGAAGGAAGCGTGATATTTAAGGTTTCGATGGTGCCATCCGCATCACAAAGATCGAGTTGATTAATGAAATGAGCTCCTCCGTTAATACGGGTAGTATGGTTGATGGATAGTTTTGCACAACCCGTGATAGGACCGACTACATCTCCGTTAAAAGTTGCTTCTCCGGCGGCTCCATTGTTGTTGGTGACACTAATCAGCGCATTGGCACCTAATGTAGTGACAGAACTTCCATTAAATGTAGCATCACCATTGATCAGAACGTATCCGTTATTCGTAAGTAAGTTATTTTGGTTGAACTGACCTGATATTTCCAATCTGCAGGCATTGATTATCGTTCCGTTTCCGTTGTTATTTACATTGCCGGAAATTCTCATTAACCCCTCATTCGTCAGTAATTTATTGTTGTTAAGGCCGCCCGAAACATCCATGGTCCCGTCGTTATAAACAGTACCACCACTATTGATATTTACGGATGTCACCTGGGCTATTTTATGATTTTCAAAGGTGTATCCTTGATTAATATTTAAACCTGAAGAAACCTGAACTACTCCGAAATTATAAACATTGAACTTGTTCAGACTTAAGTTTGAAGCTGTCAGGACTCCGGATGCCGATACATAAATGTTACCTTGCGAGTTTCCATTCATATTTATGTTTTGAGGCGTTACAGCTGCACATATTCTAAGTGTACCGCTTCCGTTAAAAGTAATATTTCCGGAAAAAGGAACTTTTAAAGAAACTACCTCATTCTCATTTATTTCGATTGAATTTGTAGCAGTAGTGATAGATCGGGTAACACCATTCTCACATCCCGGATCGCTGCTTGCGAAACCAGATTTCCTAATGGATTTAGCTGCTCCGAAAATATATTCAATAGCGTTATTTACAACTGTCACTTCTTTATAGGTATGAATTCCACCTGAAACGACATCTTCCACCCATACGCTCGAAAGCGCTTTCGGCAATCTCAATGTAGTGGTGTATTCCAGTGCAGGATTGGTAAGTCCTGTGCTGATAAGCGTTCCGCCATCTCCCGGGTTTCCATTATAGATTCTTATTAACTGTGGAGTGGGACGGGATTCAGTTGTTTCAACTTTTATAGATACGGCTATATCTAAAGTATTTGCAAAATCGAACTTTGGATCAATCTTAAGTTCGTTTATTGAACTTGTGCCGGTTGTTCCGCCGGGTGATGAACTGTCTTTCTTACAAGATGGCAGAATCGCTAGTGTAAGAAAGAATAGTGCTGAGAAAATACTTATTTTTTTCATAATAATGAGATTAGTGCTAATGCGTAATTCAAAGGATATGCCAAAATATCAAAGTATTGATTATTAGTAGTATTAAAATAACTCGAAAAAAAATATGTCCCATAATGGGACTTTGTGTCTTGTTTTGAACCTAATGTTTAGAATAGATGTAGGTGGCGTTTCTGTATCCGGTTTTATTCTTGTACCAATCTTTAAATTTTGTGCCATTCGAAACAGCCCATTCCGAATATTTGAGATACGCTTTCGCTAATTGTGTCCGGGCAATCGGATAGTCAAACGATTCAGGTATTTCTAGTACCCAAGGGCGATTATTTTTGGTTCGATAATATAAACCTTTGGTTAGAATTGACCAGTCGTCTTGCGTTTTGAATAATGAAAGTGTTACTAAATCGGTTGGTGCATGATCCATCAGGTGTATTTCAGTTCCCCTTGTCTGTTTGGCCACCAGAAATGGATTATAGGGAGGAATAAGTTGCGAAGAAGGAACAGGTGTCTTAAACTGAACATGAATGGTAATGGGATCGCTTAACGGATAAAAAGAATCCTTCATGTCGACATTCACAAAATATTGGGCGTTGAAATATTGATAAACACTGTTGACCACTAAAAAGACCGTATTATTTAGCTGCCCGTCTTCATATCCTTGTTGGTTAATGTTGAAGATATTGGATGAACCGAAAGTCTTTGTTCCTTCAATCATTTCTATCGATTGTGGTGAAACAGGTAGCGCGACTAAGAAACTGTTATCCATTCCGGCTCCCTCTGCTCTCGGTAAAAAAGATCCATAAATATCCACAACTTCGTTCTTTGCGTTTGTAACAATTCTATATTTGAAATCGACCACTAAACTATTATATGCCTGGTCCCCCTTGTAGGGCCACAGGTCAACAAAGCAGAGCGATCCATAGGTGCCGATATTGGGATAATAGGATGTAAAAGCCCGTAAAGGATCTGTGGGAAAGTCGTCTAAAACATCTGCCACTCCATCACCATCGGTGTCTTTGATGGTTTTCTCTCCCGACGGAGGGGTACACACGGATTGAGGAATAAAGCACTTACATAGCGTTACGGATGAGGGTAACGTTATTTCTGTTTTTTCAATTCCATCCCCATCACATAAATCAACCTGATTATTAAATACTGCAGAAGCATAGATGTTTGTATTGCCATTGACAGTAATCTTTCCACAACCTTTTGTTGAACCGTTTACATTACCATAAATAGCCAGTTCTCCTCTTGTGGTGGGGGCAGGATTTGATATATTAATATTGGATTGAGGGTAAATATTTGTAGAACTGTTCAGATTTAATTGAGCATCTCCATATATGGAGATATATCCTTTATTATTGAGAATACCGTTTTGTTGAAAACTACCTAAAACATCCATTCTGCATTCATTAGTAAATGAAGCGGTAGAATTATTAGTGAAAGTCCCATTTAGGCGAAGTAAGTTTTGGTTATAGAGCGTGCCGCTATTGGTTAGACTCTTGTTAATATTCGAAATACTGTAATTATTATAGATACCGCCGGTAATGATTAAGGCATTCAAATTAGCCGTTCCATAATTATTAACGGTCAGGTCTTTTCCAATGGTAAGTCCGCCTGTAGCATTTAAAGTACCATAGTTCGTGACAATCACTTTGTTCATTGTGAAAGTTCTGAACGTCAATGTTCCTGAGTTGCTTACAATGATATTGAGCGGACCGGTACCGGTTACAGTCAGACTATTGATTGTGTCATTTCCACAAATAACCAGTTTTGAAGTACCCTTTGATGAGGTGACAGCAACACTTCCATTAAATGAAGTTGTCAAGCAAACTTGTTCGTCATCCCCCATCTGTATTGAAGCTACCTGTGTCGATATCTTTTTTGTACAACCATTCGTACATCCCGGATCATTATATTGAGATGCTTTGAGCTGCCCTCCGTTTAGGAGCATTGTAAACGAGTAATTTATTTTCTTTGATACGACAGGTACTTTTTTGTATTCTCTGATTATATTAATATTATTTTGAACAGTCTGATTCTCTATCCAGACAGAATCAAGGGTGGTAGGAATCCTGACCTTGGTGTTGTATGTTAAGGCAGCATCTGTTAAGCCTGTAGAGATAAGTTGTCCGGTTGTCCCAGGGTTATCGTCATATATTTTTATTACCCTTGGTATGGGATTGGTTTCGGTAGTTTCAATCTGAATCGATACATCAATTGTTTGCATCATTTCAAAGCTGAAGTTATTCGAAATATTCGTAGGGATCCCACTGCTATTGGGGCCTTCGTTTTTTGTGCAGGAATAAAACAATAGCACTACGCCTAATAAGGCAAAAATAGAACAGCGCTTTTTTATTGTAATCAGATTACCCATATATCCCCTCAATCACTCAGTCGTAAGTTTACAATCATTTGAAATTTAGTATTATCGTATTCAGGAAAGAGAAGAAGAAATCACACAGAGCCTTATCCCAAACCGGATTTTATTTTTTGTTTTGTTGAGGCGATAAAAATAGCAGAATACTTTGGATAATCAAAGAAAATACAGCTAATTAGAAGAGGCATTACCGGATGCAAAGGTGACTGACGATAATGTTCCTTCAGTATATACGGATTCTCTTTTATTCTTAAACAGTTTTTAAGGCACCAAATAAAATCTCGATAGGATGATAAGCTTTTCTACCGGTACCATCTTTAATCTGATGACGGCAACTTGTTCCCGGAGCAGAAATCAATATATCTTCAGGTGTTTTTTTTATCTCGGGAAACAACTTTAATTCACCAACCTTCATGGAGAGGGAATAATGTTCTTTCTCATATCCAAAAGCGCCTGCCATACCGCAGCAACCTGTTTTAATTTCATCTACGGTATAGTTTCTGGGCAATGTAAGCATTTTGACGGTAGTTGTCGTTGATGCCAATGCTTTTTGATGACAATGTCCGTGCAGACGAATGTGCTGTTTTTGGTCGGTAAACTGATCATGGGTGATATTTCCTTTATCCATTTCCAAGGCAATAAACTCATCGAACAGAAAGCATGATTTTGAGAGTTTAACGGCATCGGCTTTTAATTCGTTTCCAACCAGTTCAATATATTCATCTCTGAAGCATAAGATTCCGGAAGGCTCAATCCCGATAAAAGGAGTTTCGGGAGAGATCACATCCTTCAGCTTTAAAACGTTTTGTATGGCTATCTTTTGAGCGCGTCTGATCAACCCCTTGGATAGATAGGTTCTGCCGCTTTCTCCATGATCGGTTATCCGAACCGTGTAACCTAAACCTGTCAAAAGTTGAAAAGCTTTAATCCCTATTTCCGTGTCATTATAGTTGGTGAATTCATCAATAAAGAGATAGACCGTGCCTTTATTTTTAGCGGTGCTACCGGATGTCTTTCCTTTCTGTAAACGGATCCATCTCTTTAAGGTCATCCGGTAGAGTGTCGGAATACTACGCTGGGGAGCAAAGCCAAGTATTTTTTTTAATAGATTTGAAGTGAAAGAATTAGTTACAGTGAAATTGAAGATGGCAGGCACAAGGCTACCCAGCCGGTTTATCTTGCTGATATGCGCAATGAGGAGAGAACGCATAGAAACGCCATGGACATCGTACCAATGTTGCATAAACTCGGCCTTGTATTTGGTGATGTCAACATTGGAAGGACATTCTGATTTACACCCTTTACAAGAGAGGCATAGATCCATGCTATCGTAAATTTCCTTATGGTCAAAGCGATTCTTTTTGGGAGAATGGGTTAAAAACTCTCTGAGTATATTCGCTCTTGCTCTGGTAGTATTACTTTCTTCCATAGAAGCTTGATAACTCGGACACATCAATCCGCCAATAAAGGACGTCCGCCTGCAATCTCCGGAGCCGTTACACTGTTCGGCAGCCTTTAGAATACCCTGGGTTGACGAAAAGTCAAAGATTGTATCAATGATAGGTTCTTCCCGTCCCGCCTGATAACGCAAGCTTGAATCCATAGGCGGCGTATCCGTGATTTTGCCCGGATTAAAGATGCCAAACGGATCCCATGTTTGTTTAATTTCTCTGAACAGTTGATAAATCTTATCTCCTAACATCAAAGGGATAAACTCTCCTCTTAACCGGCCGTCTCCATGTTCGCCACTTAAGGAACCTCTGTATTTTTTTACCAGCTTAGCTGTTTCAAACGCTACATTTCTAAAGAGCTTTAAGTCGGTGGGGTCTTTTAAGTTAAGTACAGGTCGCAGATGCAATTCACCGGTAGAGATATGCGCATAATAGACACAGTTTAAATGATACTTCTCAAGCATCATCATAAAATCATCCATGTAAGCAGGCATATATTTCGGACAGACCGCGGTATCTTCTATAACAGGAACAGGCTTTGCATCTCCCGGAATATTAGAGAGAATGCCCAGTCCGGCTTTTCGTAAGGCCCATACTTTACTGATATCCTTTCCGTAAATTCTGGGAAATTGATATCCAAAACCTTCGCTTCTCATGTCGGCTTCGAGTAAATCCGCCGTATTATTCAGTTCCTGTACGGTTTCGGCAGCAAACTCGACCAGTAATAAAGCCTCGGGTTCGCCTTCTATGAAGAATCTGTTTTTACGTTGTGTAATGTTATTTCGCGTCTGTTCAATGATGACATGGTCCATTAACTCCACCGCAACCGGATGGTGTTTTAAGGCAATAAGGTTGGCTTTAAAGGCCTCTTTTAAAGTTTTATGATGAATGGCTACCAGCATATTTTCTTTGGGTGGTAGCGGAATAAGATTCAACTTTATCTCGGTAATAAAGCATAAAGTGCCTTCAGAACCTGTTATTAATTTGCAAAAGTTAAAAGGGGTTTCCGTCTCAGAATAAATAGATGATTCAAGCAGGTAGTCAATTGCATATCCCGTATTCCGGCGTCTTAATTCAGGGTCCGGAAATTGAGATCTGATCTCCTTTTGTATTTCCGGGTTGGATAATATGTTATTAATCTGTTGATAAATTAGCCCTTCGAGATTGTCTTTTTTGCATTTTTCAATAAATTGCTCTTTCGATAGGGGGCCGAATGTTGCTTCTCTGCCATCGGAAAGGATGGAGTGAACTTCTAACACATGGTCGCGGGTGCACCCATAAACCAGAGAATGTGTGCCGCAAGAGTTATTGCCAACCATCCCTCCAATCATACAACGGTTGGAAGTAGAGGTTTCAGGTCCGAAAAACAGGCCCGTTGGCTCCAGTATCTTGTTTAGTTCGTCCAGTATGACACCCGGTTCTACCCGAACCCATCGTTCTTCGGTATTGATTTCAAGAACATGGGTCATGTAGCGTGAAACGTCAACAACTATTCCGGAACCTACCACCTGTCCGGCTATAGAGGTTCCGGCGGCTCTTGGGATTAAAGGGATTTTAACCTCTTGGGCAAAGGCAATAAGTGTCTTGATATCTTTAATACTTTTAGGCCTGACAATGGCAACAGGGAATTCACGGTATGCAGATGCATCGGTTGCATACATTGTAAGCGAGGCCTTGTCGGTCAAAATCTCACCCTCGATTTGAGTCCTGAGATTGTGAATAGCTTGAAGTTGACTATCAGAATACATAGATGAAATAGTTTGCCACAAAGATAGAAAGAACTGGGCAAACGATGCCGGGGAATTAGTACTTTTGCCCAAAGTTTATGCTTTATGGATTCGATCTGATTTTCCGTCAGTTTTGGGCCGGGCGATAGGAGTGGCGTTTTTATTAGTGCCGTTCTGGAGATACTTTTCTTATTAGGTGGTGGAAAAAAGAAGGTTTCTGTTCATGTTAAAATTGATGGTTGTTCTTAAAATACTGTTGCGACTCATTGTTCTAAATTTAAAGTAAGAGTCCACTCCGAGAACCTTTTCGTGTAGTGTTTTTACTAAATAATATTACTGAATTACAACTGATTACATTAAAATAGTTTAGTAAAATTGACTTTTGGAAGCACACTCGCGTAAAAAAGTTGAAAAGATAAAAATGTCTATGAATAAAAAAATCTACGTTTATACGGTCATTGTTTTATCAATGATTTTCTGGGGAATGTCGTTTATCTGGTCTACCATTGTCTTTAGATATCTCGAACCCATTACCACTGTTTTCTTTCGTCTGATTCTTTCATCAATCATTTTGTTTGGAGGCTTGAAGTTGTTTCATAAGCAGGAGAAAATCAAGAAGAAACATTACAAGTTATTTTTCTTTTCGGCATTATTTAATCCATTCTTATACTTCCTGGGCGAAAATTTTGGCCTTAAATATTCTTCGGCAACCATCAGCGCTGTCATCGTTGCTACTATTCCTGTCTTTGCACCTATTGCAGCATTCTTCTTTTTGAATGAACGCTTATCAAAGTTGAATGTAGCCGGGCTTATTCTTTCTTTTATGGGCGTATTAGTTATATTACTGAACAAGAATCTTGCATTGAATATAAATCCCATCGGATTGTGCTGTTTGATTTTTGCCGTTATGGCTTCTGTAGGCTATTCCATGCAATTAAAAAAACTTGCCTTCAAGTATAATGCTTTTACCATCATTGCCGTTCAGAATCTGATAGGCGCTTTTTTATTTTTACCCCTCTTCCTTATTTTTGATTTGCCTAAACTTCCATATATTGTGTTTGACTTTTCATGGATCTCAGCACTGTTGATGCTTTCGGTATTTGCTTCTTCGTTGGCTTTTGTCTTTTTTGCTATTGGGACGAGAGAGATAGGTGTTAGTAAAACAAATATTTTCACTAATTTGATACCCGTGATCACAGCAATCGGATCATTTTACCTTTTGAATGAAACGTTTTCGTTTCAGAAGATTATAGGTGTTTTAATTGTTATTGGCGGATTGTTTATCAGTCAGTTAAATAATAACAAGAAGATATTGAGTCCTCAAGATGTTTTGAAAGGATAATATTTGATAAATAGTCTGATAATCAATATTCAGGACTGATTATCCCATCAAAATAGCAATTTTTATAGTTGATGATTTGTAGTTCTAAGAAAGTTTACTAAATTTGCACCATCAAAAGCGGCGGGATAGCTCAGCAGGTTAGAGCGTCGGATTCATAACCCGGAGGTCACGAGTTCAATTCTCGTTCCCGCTACAATAAGACGCTTCACTAATACGGTGAGGCGTTTTTTATTTTAGACAATTTCGTTCTCTCAACTTTCTGAATGCACAACTCAACCTTCTTACTAATGATCTCCATGATCCGGAATGACAAAAACACAAAATAATCCGATCAAAGAATAAATATTTATGATTCGTCCGAATAGAAAAGAGAATATAAGGAAGATACGAGTCTGATATGACTGATCCATAAGGGCATATTAAAAGATACTTAACCTATGTTTGAACTAGGTTCGAACTAGGTTTGACCGGGATACTAGGTACCGGATAGACCCACATGTAATTTATTTCAAATCTTTTTTTACACACCTTCGTGTTTATCTCTTATCTTTTTTATCTTCCGCTATTATTTAAATATTTGGTACAAAATATCCCCAACCTAGCGACCACTGTATTCTTGTTTAGATATATTTAATGAGGTGAACTTTAAAAAACATCTTCCTTTTCTGTGGCTTGTAAATAATCTAAATATCAAATACTTAATTAATAATTAGAAAAAAATGAAAAAATAATTATATAAACTGTATTACCTTTTACAAAAAAACGGATTAAAGATAAAATGATGATTTAGATGGAATCAAGATTCTACCTCACACTCGTTCACTAATTATTTAACTAAATAACTAAATCATGATACTATTATTACTCATTTCCGTTTTATTATTACTCAGTTTCAATAGTTTTACCCGAGGTCGGTTGATCATTAATGGGAAAAAAATAGAAAAAAAGACAGGCGAGACTGTCTTTATACTCAATTCGTAAAAAGCAAAACTTGTCAAGATTGCTAGTCGTTTACAGTCTAGTGTAGTGTATCGCTACCTCAATAAATAATAATAGCTCAGACGGCATTGCTTTTCCAAGTCAAAAAAAGGATTAGTATTTCACCAACAAAAGAAGAGATGACATTTCTATTACATTGGTTATTTTCCCGAATGTACAAGTCGTTAAAGATCTTGCTGACACTTTATGCGATATTCTTTTCTCTCTTGCCCCTCTATTCACAGCAACAAGTAGGTTCCCTGTTTTATAGACCCAAAGTCATTCACCCCGATAGTACAATGCAAAACAAACATGTACGAAAACAACACAAGCAATCGGATATTCTAACCCGATTCCAAACTTTTCCCGATCGGTTTGGTAAGAAAATCCAAACCCGGATCACCGGATTTGACAAACAACTCACCAGACGCACCGATAAATCCCTAAGCCGATTGATCAAGCAGGAAGAACGTCTCAAACAGCAACTGGCCAAGAGTGATAAATCGGCTGCAGAGAATCTGTTCACTAGTGGAATAGACTCACTTAAACGCATGAGAGCATCTATCACTTCCCAAATAAAGAAATCAGTCAATCCATCTTCGCATACAGAAGAATACTTTCCCTATATGGATACGCTCAAGACCAGTCTTACCTTTTTACAGCAAAGCGAAGTTCTTTCAAATACTACGATAAAGAATCCTTCCCAGATAACCGAGGCCCTGGCAAAAGTCAAAGCAACAGAAGCCAAGTTGCAATATTCGGAAAAGATCAAAGGCTATCTGGCTAATCGGCAACAGGAACTCCGTCAACAGCTAACACAATATCCAGGATATGATCAGGCAAAGAAAGAGTTGGATAAGATGAAAAAAGAGGTCTATTACTATCAAGCCCGGATCAAAGGATATGAAGAGATATTAAGTGAACCCGCGCGTATAGAGGAGGAAGGAACAAAGCTGTTAAGAAAGTCACCCGCTTTTCAACGCTTCATGGCAGATAACGGGGCATTGGCAACCATTTTAACTAATAAGTGTCCCACAGATATTAAGGATTTACAGACAAGAGAGACGGTAAATAAGTTATTGAAAGATCAAATGGGCTTATTGGAGGGTGATGGTTCCCAAATTATGGAAGAACATCTTCAACAAGCACATACGGAGTTGGACAAACTGAAACGGCAGGCCGACGGTGAAGGTGATGCGGATATTCCCGGCTTTAAACCTAACGGAGAGAAGACAAAGAGTCTCTGGCAGCGATTAGAGCTCGGAACCGATTGTCATTTTAACCGAAATAATGATTTGTTACCGGCCTCGGGAGACTTTGGTCTTAGCATCGCATACCGGATGACCAAAAAGGGGACCATCGGGATAGGCGGGGGCTGGAAGATGGGTATGGGTAAAGATATCAACCATATTCATATCTCTCATGAAGGCATTAGTATACGTTCGTTTCTAGAGTATACCGTTATGAAAGGCATCAGTATAAGAGGCGGATGGGAACGAAACTTTTTGATAAGACAGATTGCAACAGAAAATCTGACCGAGTTGAAGAAGAGTTCCAACTGGCAACAGAGTGCACTACTGGGTATCAGTAAGAAGATGTCCATCCCGCTCAAAACGCCGATACTAAAAAAGAAATCAGCCAGCGGAAATATGCAGTTATTGTATGACTTTCTACACGACAGTCATAACCCGACGACGCCGGCTTTGCAGTTGAGAGTCGGGATGGGACTATAAAGAATGAATTGAAAAATAATAATCTGAAAATAAAAACATTAAAGTCTATGAAAACTTTCAAATTGTTGGGATTATTACTACTCATATTGCAATATAATGCTAATGCACAAAGCATTCAATTGCCAGAGTTTAAAGCTCCTTCACCAGACACCTACGCTCTTTCAAAGTATGGAGATATTCCAGTTGGTTATTATACAGGTATTCCCAATATAGATATTCCTATATGGACAATCAAGAGTGGTGATATTTCGGTTCCGATTTCTGTATCATATCATGCAACAGGTATAAAAGTTGACGAAATAGCTTCATTGGTTGGCATGGGGTGGTCTTTAAATGCAGGAGGAGTAATTACAAGAATAATAAGAGATGCTCCAGATGAGCCTGATTTGACTGGTACCGCTCTAAATGGCAAACGATCTGATGCTGATTTTGTTTGGTTTGAAAATTTTATGAGTGGAAACCCTATGAGTACAAGAAACACTGCTTATTATTCACTAGTAGAAGAAGTATATGGCAAAGGTAATAGCTACGACAATGAACCCGATGTTTTCTATTACAATTTTAATGGGAAATCCGGAAAGTTCTATTTCAATAACGATGGTGTTCCATGTCTCTATAAACACGAAAATATTAAAATCACATGGTCAAAGGCAAGTTCAATTCCAGGTCAAGAGAACATTAAGTTTACCATTTTGGATGAGTTAGGTAATTCATACGAATTTGATGCAAGAGAAACGAATTTTTTTGATGGAAAGGGACTACAAGTTACAGCTTGGTATTTAACTAAAATAACTTCACAAAAGGGGAGTGTTATATCATTTACATATCAAGCATATGATGAACAGAATCATGAACGGCTTCCAAGAGTTGCGATTGTAAATGCAAACACCGGAAGTGCCAGCATAACAGGATACTCAAATATTATATTAGAGGGAATGCCTCACACTGAATTAAAGTTGTCTAAAATCACCACCAACAATGGTTCTTCTGCCGATTTTATTCTTGATATACAAAACCCAAGACTCGATTATCCTTCGTCGAGTCCATCATATTCTTTAAAAGAAATTATTATTAATAATACGAACAACACACCGGTAAGTATTTTTGCATTCAATACAGGTTATTTTACAGCAACCGACCAGAATTCTACTTATCCGCACCTAAATTATCGTTTAAAACTGAACGGGATAACTCAATATTCCGGTGATAGAACCCAATCAAAAATGGTGAGCAGTTTTAGTTATTTTGGCGATGATGCTTCCGAAACAACGCTCAGACTACCTTATCGTCTTTCTCCTTCTCAGGATCACTGGGGATATTATAACGGGCAGCCCAATACTCACCTGTTTCCGGGAAAGAATTCAGGCGTAACAATATACCAAGACCCTGTATATGAACTAAGAATGATAGGCGGTTATACTTTTTCAGGTCAAATAACAAATGGTGCTAACCGTGACCCTAATCCTCAATTGAAGAAGAGTTGTGTACTTAAAAAAATAATTTACCCTACGGGTGGCTATACAGAATTTGATTATGAGTCACATATATATAATGGAACAGCTGTAGCAGGATTACGAGTTTTGAAGATGACCAATAAAAATGGCACAACAACGCCTATTGAAACAAATTATAGTTACTCGGGTTCATGTTTAGCCGTGCCTTTTGATGAAAAATCGTATTTCACTCTTTTTCATGTTGAGCCTCAAGTTTTCTATATGAACAATTATGGGCCTAATCTAGTGAATAGTTTATATAACTTCTCTGCTGATAACAATATCGATGTAAATAATCTATCAGGAAATTATGTTAGGATTGTCGCTAATCCGCAAGCTGTTTTGGATGGAGCTGAAAGTAGTCTTGGATATGAACAGGTTACCGAATCAAAGCAAGGTAACGGATATACCGTATATTCTTATGCTGCTCCGGGTGGATTTACAAGTCAGTATAACGATTTCAGAAGTAGTGAAGACGCACAACCAATAGTTGACTGGTTCAAATTACAAACATTTTATTATTGCCCTCTTGACGACTGTTCAAGAATTTTAGCTTCTGCACTATATTCAACAAAGGACTGGCCCAATCTACCTATCTATTCTAACGAGTGGAAAAGGGCTGTTTTAAAATCTAAAGAAGTTTATGCCGAAGGGGGAAGTACTCCAATACATAAAGAACTATATACCTATAATATGGAGAATAGTGGAAATGTAGCAGGTTACCACATGGCAAGAGTAACGGTTCCAGGTACAACGGGATCGTTATATGAATACTTTATCGCAAAATATTATTTACCCTACAACTGGGTAGCGCTTAATCAAGAACATGTTTATGATTATTCATCAAACGGAACGGTTGAACAGATTACAAACTACGTTTATAATGATGACCATAAGTATCGACTTTTAAATAACGTAGTCACGACTAATAGTGCCGGAATTAATATAGAAACCAAATACAGATACCCTTCCGATCTGAACGGCAGTATCTATGATGCAATGGAAGGGCTTAACATGATTGAATATCCTATTGAAAAAACTCAAAAAGTTAATAATAATATCGTAAAGAGTACATTAACCACATTTAGGCTCGACCAAAATAAATATTTTCCCGATCGGATGTATTCTCTTAATATTGCCACTCCATTAGCATCTTTTACACCTTTTGATGGTTCGGTTAAGGATATTCATTATATGACCGATCCGGAAATAGCTTTTGATGTTTATGATTCCACTGGAAATGTATTGCAATATCATAAACTCAAAAGTGCAAATACATCTTTCTTTTGGGCATATAACCAAACCTATCCAGTTGTCAAAGCCGAAAACATAACCAGTAGTAATCTTATAAGTAATGTTAATACAGCAGCAGCCAATTCAGGTTTAAATACAAACACGTGGATTAGTGATCCGATGATAGAGATGTCAAAATGGCAAGGGTTCAACAATTTATTACGTAGCTATTGTGGACCTAATGTGATGGTCTCCACTTACACCTATAATCCTTTGATAGGCATGACCTCACAAACCGATCCCAAAGGAATGACCACCTATTATGAGTATGATAGTTTTCAACGTTTAAAAACGATCAAAGACCAAAGCGGGAACGTGATCAAGCAATACAATTATCATTATAAGCAGTAAGCAGTATCAAGAGCATCAGTATTAAAACATCAAAAACCGTATACTTAATCAAAAAAAAATTCAGATAATATTAAAGGATAAAAAGATGAAAACATTAAAGTTGAACTTCGCAATAGCATTATCGATATCAATGTTGACACTAACATCAAATGCACAGATCAAAGTGCAAAGCAATAATTTAATAGGTGTCGGTACTACAGCCCCTAATTCGGCATTTAACCTGCATGTAGCAAACGGCGGAAGTCAAACAAAGATATTTGCCGATGGAGGACAAGATGGCGCTACATACGGCTTGGGATTATATTCGGCAGGGAGCGCTTTTAACGGCGGATATATTACAACAATTTCAAGTCATTTTTTCAAGTTATGTATTTTAAATCAAGGTGGCGGTGGATATTGGGTAGGCATAGGCACGGCCACTCCCAGCTCCGAATTGGATGTTGCAGGCAGGATATCAATGGATGCTCAGACCATAAGAAGCGATACGCGATTGAAAGAAAACATAAACAATGTAAAGGGCGCTTTAGGAAACTTAACCAAGTTACAGGGGGTAACCTATCGATTGAAGAAAAATAGTTTAAATTCATTTGTAGCCTCAACAGCATCATCAAATCCCGATTCAATAAAGGCAACAAGCGGTGTATCCGAAATATATAATCGTGATCATATCGGCTTTTTAGCACAGGATGTGCAAAAGATCTATCCTGAACTTGTTTATTCGGACAAAGAGGGTGTTTTAAGTGTCGATTATATATCGTTAATTCCTGTACTTGTAGAATCCATTAAGGATATCAGCAGTAAACGGGAAGCGGATAATGCCGATTTACAAAGCCAGATAACAGCATTAAAAGATAAGATGAAATCAGATAGCATCGATTATGAGAAAAAGTTAAAACAGTTGTCGGATAAGATAGATCAGCTGATTGAAACTCAAAAAGATAAAGGTAAGTAGTCAGATAAAATAACCGGTTACAAGCTCTACATCTTGTCCGTAAAACAGATTACGATAGATGGAATCTGCAACAGATCGGAATGAAATCTATGGGAAAACCTGAATAGGGAAAACTCATTTCACAATATGTATACACAAGGAATAATCATCAAAGAAACAATAAAAGACCATTAAAATGGTACAAGGATATAGCAAAAGGTTAAGAGTACAAGTATTATCAGCCATGTTTGTTATTACAGGGTTATCCGTAGAGGCCCAACAGACACTCAATACCGCTTTAACTTCAGCCACAACAGTAAATAATGCTACCAGCATTACGCTGGCTCCCGGATTTTACACAGCCGGTTATACATTTCTGGCGAATATAACCGGTAGTACACCTCCACCGCCAGTCAATGTTGGAATTACACCCTCTACCGACCAAAATTATATCTTGACTACCGCCTTTAACTATCCTACGGCAACAGCCAGCCAGACAGGCGAATTTCTGCAGGAGGTTCAATACTTTGATGGGCTGGGTCGTCCTATGCAAAATGTGGTTGTCGGTGGCTCTCCTTTAGGAATGGATATGGTTACTCCAATAAAGTATGATCAGTTTGGCCGTGAAGTAAAAAAGTATTTACCTTATGCCATTACCACGGCCAATGGTCTCTATAAAGCGAGTGATGAAACGGCACAGTCCACATTCTACACAACGGGTTCACAGAAATATGCAACAGATAGCAGGCCGTTTAGCGAAACTGTTTTTGAGGCCTCACCGCTAAATCGTCCCTTACAACAATATGGTCCGGGACAAAGTTGGTATACCGGTCATCCGGTTGGTATAGCCTATATGAGTAATACCGCCGGCGAAGTAAAACTCTGGACCATTAGTGGAGTTACGATAAGCACCTCTGGCTATTATGCCGCGGGAACCCTCTATAAGACCCAAATCACCGACGAAAACGGGAATATAAGTTGGGAATATAAAGACCTTCAGGGGAAGGTAATCCTAAAAAAAACAATGAGCGACAACAGTACATATCTGAACACCTATTATGTGTATGACGATTTTGATCGCTTACGATATGTGATACCGCCAAAGGCAACAGAAAACAGCTATACGGATGGAAGCGTCGTTTTTAATGAGCTTCTCTATGCGTATCATTATGATGAGCGTGGCAGGTTAATCGAGAAAAATATTCCGGGAGCAGGTTGGGTTTATATGGTATATAATAAATCGGATCAACTAATTCTTGTTCAGGATGCTAATCAGAGAACAAGTGTAAATAGATGGATTTTCACAAAATACGATGCCTTGGGAAGAGTAGTAATGACCGGTTCCGTGATTATCAATGATACACGGACTAACGTACAGGCATCAGTAAACAACGAAACCACTCTGTGGGAAACGAAAAACAGTGTATCGGGGCAATATTATTACACGAATTTAGCCTATCCGCGACTAACTGATTTTAATGCCTTACTCACTATCAACTATTATGATGATTATAGTTTCGATCTGGACGGTAGAAGCTTCCAGGCAGCATTGGGAAACAGCACCAATAGTACCATGATCAAAGGTTTGTTAACCGGCAGTAAAGTGAAAGTATTGGATGGTAACAACACGTGGTTAACCACGGTAAATTATTATGACGACAAAGGACGTCCGATCCAGATACACAGTAAGAAGTATAGTAGTACGGGGAATATCTGGGACCGGTTAACCAATAAATATGATTTCGAAGGGAAAGTGACAAATACAGAACGGAACCATAACGGGTTAGTCATCAATAACCGTTACACTTATGACCCGGCGGGGAGAAGAAAAGCGGCCTACCAGCAGATGAACAGCGAAACAGAGATAGAGCTGGCGGAGTATAACTATAATGAGTTGGGGCAGCTGGTTAAGAAGAACCTTCATGGAAATAGCAGTGCCCGCTTACAGGGAATAGACTACCGCTATAATATCCGTGGCTGGCTAACCAGTATCAATAATGCAAGGCTGAATATAGATATGAATAACACCTCGGACGGATCTTTTGGTGATGATGACGCTTTCGGTGAAGAACTAAGCTATGACAATGCCTTCACAACAGGAAGTACAATGGGTTCTGCCCAATGGAACGGGAACATCAGTGGGATGGCTTGGAAGAGTAAAGCCCCCGCCACCACATACAGCAGCGTGAATGTAAACGGGTATGCCTTTCAATATGATAATGTAAACCGGTTGACACTGGCCAATTATGGGAAGGATGCAAACGTTTCAAACTGGAACGGAGATGTAGGGAAGTATAATGAAGCCGTCACCTATGATGTGATGGGAAATATCATGACCATGCAACGTACCGGTATAAAAAACAACATCAGTGCTATTGATAACCTGACCTACAGTTATGGCAGCACGACCAACAAGTTGTCGTCGGTAACCAATAGCAGCAGTGTTCCTGTAGGCTTTAACGACGGGAACAAAACAGGTGACGATTATGCTTACGATAACAATGGGAACCTCACCATAGACAATAACAAAGGACTGACCATCGGATATAACTATCTCAACCTCATCCAGAATGTGTATAACACATCACAGGGGAAAACCATCACCTATACTTATGAAGCTACGGGGAAGAAGGTAAAGAAGAGTTTTCCGGGTCAGGCAGACCGTTACTATATGGACGGGATAGAATATGAAGGCTCCACGCTGTTGTTTGCGATGACGGAAGAAGGAAGAGTCCGTCCTAAGACCAACGGTACATATACCTACGACTATTTTTTAAAAGACCATCTGGGTAATATCCGTGTAGTATTGGGAACAGACAATAGTCAGAGTGCGGCGATCTATCCGGCAGCCAGTATGGAAACAGCCACATCCGCTACGGAAAGTGCCTATTACAGTAATCTGGATAAGACCCGCAACTTTACTCCGCAAGGCTATACCACATTGAGCAGTAAGAATGAAAAGGTAGCCATGTTGAAAGGAACCGATCCGAACCGGCAGATAGGTCCCAGTATCACGGTCAAGGTAAACAGTGGAGATACGATTAACCTGACTGCTCAGAGTTTCTATCCGAAGGGATCCGAAACCGGCCATAACGGGTTATCGGAAACAGCCCTGGGGCAATTGATAGGTGCGTTGCTAGGTCCATCAGGACTGAATGCACATGGCAAAGCTTTGGCAAGCGATGCATTAAGAGGGCAAGGATTCGGTAATAACAGGGGTTATCAGAATGTGATGGGCCAGCTACCTTCGTCGGATTACGGGAAAGCGAATAACCGTCCGAAAGCCTATATGGTATGGATGCTGTTTGACAAGGAGCTGAAGCTGGTGAAGACAGGCAGGAGTTCGGGAGCGATACAGATACCTGAAGGTTCAGGTCAGGTGAAATCGATGTCGGAGAACAACATAGTGATGGATCAGGGTGGATTCTTAACGGCGTATACGGTGAATGAGAGTCCGACGAGCGTGTATATCGATAATTTCCAGCTAATGTTGACCGCAGGTCAGGTACTGGAGCAGAACGATTACTATCCCTATGGGATGTTGAATACCGAACTTTCCATTCCGGGCAGCACTTCGCCGTTAAATTATTACAAATACAATGGGAAGGAATTACAAAAAGAACTAAATTTGGAGTGGTTGGATTACGGCGCCAGATTCTATGATCCGGTCATCGGTAGATGGAATTCGATTGATCCACAATGTGAGGTTAATAGAAAATGGAGTCCATATAGGTATGGTTATGACAATCCAATAAGGTTTATCGATCCGGATGGGATGTTAGAAATAGTAAAGCCTAAAGATCAGGATGCTTTAATAACAATAAAAAAACACACTTACAGCAGAGGATGCAAAACATGTTAATCTTGACAAAAACGGTAATATTGACCTTTCTTCAATGGAATCTCATAAAAGTGAAAGTGAGAATTATAATAATCTAAAAGAGATGGTTGCTTCTCCTGAAACAATGGAAGTTTCAGTTGCTGATAATTTTGATTATAAAGATGGAAATGGCAAAATTAAGAATGAGAAAATGCCGCCAGTATATACTGATAAAGCAGAAACATCTGGAAAGATGGATCCGCAAACTGGAGAACATGGGTTTATGGGTCAAACAGAAACTCCAGGAAACAATCCTAAAAAATACAACTCACCTGACAATAATGTTAAAATTGTAATAAATAAAACATTAAGTAAAGAAGGAAGAGCACAAATATATTCACACGAAGCTAATGGGCATGGCTTACTTTATATTAGGCATGAGGAGCATAGACATATACCATCATCTACAAAAGGCGAAACAAACATTCCTCTTTATAATAATATTTTACGTTCAATTAATGAAACAATCAAAAATATGGAAGAAAGGAGTAATCAATAATGAAAAAAATACTTCTTTTCGCCTTTCTTTTATTATTTGGGAAGATACTCTGTGCACAGAATAACCTTTCTTCGAAGATTTATGAAAACAGCTATTGGATTGACTCCCTTCGTTTTTATTGTGTAACAGCGGAATATAAAAATACCTCAAGAAATGATATGTTTCTTTGGTTTAGTAAAGACGAAAGTTTCTCCTCTTTGACTAATGGGAGAGCCCTATTTCCTCATTATATCTTTAAGCTTCATAATGATTTCTCCTTGTTTAATTTGCTTAGTGAGCGTGTTTTAGATGATGCAACCACGAGTGTTTTTGAAACATTCTTAAAAAGAATGGGGCCAGGTGAAACATTTAAAACGGTTATTTTTGGAGAATACAAGAATGACTCAACTAATATCACTAGAAGTAAAAAATTTCTTACAAAGAATGTTTATTATGTTGAGTTTCCAGAAGTTCTAAAAATAGCTGATTTTAAGGCGCTTTCTTTTGATTATTTCCGAGATAGCAGTTTGATAATTCCTTATGATCGGATAAAGTATTTAAATCCGAAGTGTGAAAAATAATGCACAAGCCCCGGTTAAGGGGCTTGTGTGTTTTAAAGTGTAGCAATATTTTTTTGCAAATAATCTTTAAATCGTTTCTTGGATACGAAAGTCTCGATCAGTTTAAGCAGAATGTTCTTTTCCTCTGCATCCAGCTCGTTGATGAGCTGAGGTTGTTCAAGGGTAGCCTGTTGTTGAGGAATATCTCGTTAGGCACACCATTTTTCTAATCGAAGTAGATAACATCATTAACAGATCTCTCGAAGTTTTTGGCAATCTGTATCATGCAATCCACAGGGAATCTCCTACTGATTGTTCATAAGCACTCGGTCGTGCACGTATTGTATTATAAAAACGAGTAATTTAAGTTTGTACCCAAATATTTAATTGGAAATAGAAAATCTCAGGTTAAAAGCGGCGTGTTAACCTGACTAATATCAATTGGTGTTCATGAAATGTTCAGTTAAAATAAATATATAAAAACAAGATTTAATAAAGATTTTACTGTGCAGTTATTTCACACAACAGTTCAAGCAGATTCAATCAGGAAAGAGTTTAATCTTCTTTAGCTGGATATACCGTGGAACCCTTATCTGTGGCTAAAAGAAGTTCTTGAAGTTATCCCTGAATATCCTATCAACAAAATAAGTGATCTGCTACTCCCAGATATCAAATTTAAGTTTCTTCGAAATCAAGCTATGTAGTTGGTCGGACAGGTCAGGCGGACCGTTACTATATGGACGGGATAGAATATGAAGGCTCCACGCTGTTGTTTGCGATGACGGAAGAAGGAAGAGTCCGTCCTAAGACCAACGGTACATATACCTACGACTATTTTTTAAAAGACCATCTGGGTAATATCCGTGTAGTATTGGGAACAGACAATAGTCAGAGTGCGGCGATCTATCCGGCAGCCAGTATGGAAACAGCCACATCCGCTACGGAAAGTGCCTATTACAGTAATCTGGATAAGACCCGCAACTTTACTCCGCAAGGCTATACCACATTGAGCAGTAAGAATGAAAAGGTAGCCATGTTGAAAGGAACCGATCCGAACCGGCAGATAGGTCCCAGTATCACGGTCAAGGTAAACAGTGGAGATACGATTAACCTGACTGCTCAGAGTTTCTATCCGAAGGGATCCGAAACCGGCCATAACGGGTTATCGGAAACAGCCCTGGGGCAATTGATAGGTGCGTTGCTAGGTCCATCAGGACTGAATGCACATGGCAAAGCTTTGGCAA
>CAXXNW010000003.1:0-160714 GCA_963663125.2 Bacteroidales bacterium
CATCCTGTATGTCCGCCTCCCAGCGATAAACGCCTTTCGATAGATGCTTTGGCAGCATTAAATAATTCGGGTGTTTCTGGAGTGAATTGTGATAAAGGATAAAGTCCAAGCAAATGCGACATGTGTCGGTGACCTGGTTCCAGCTCTTCAAAATCACGCACCCATTCCTGAATGCACCCTTTTGAATTAATCCGTATTGGCGGAAATTGCTTTTGTGCTGCTTTTAACTTTTGAATAAAATCCTTATCAATATTGAGGATAGTTGCAGCTTCGGAACAATAATCGAAAAGGGCATTGGCTATCTCTATATCAGTAGTCGCAGCATAGGTAAGCATTGATTTTGTTTTGGCAACAGAATCATAGAAAGTATTTTCGGGTGAGTGCGAAGGATTAGTCACAAGGTAATCATCAGGTGATTGAGTGAGATAACCAAGAACAAACTCTGCCGAACCCTTGAGCAATGGATAAGCAATATCACGTAAATAAGTGGTATCTCTAGTAAAAAGAAAATGTTCATATATAGGGAAGGTCATCCATGGTCCATCCATGGGGGTGATACCCCATACGCCATCAGCAACTCCGGTACGTCCAAACGGATCAGTAAGATGATGAAGAGTCCAACCGTTGGTGCCATACATCTCTTTTGCAGTAATAGCTCCCGGCTCCATCAGTTTTGTCATAAAATTGGATAATGGCTCAGTCGTTTCCGGCAAATTACAATTCTCTGCCAACCAATAATTCATTTGCAGATTAATGTTGGTATGAAAATCGGAATTCCAGGCTGCTTTATAATCTTTATTCCAAATACCTTGTAGATTAGCCGGCAGTACGCCCGGCTTGCGTGAAGAACTTATAAGCAAATACCTTCCGTATTGAAAATATAGAGCCATTAACCCATTGTCAGCTCCGCCATTTTTTATCAACCGCAACCTTTCGTTGGTTGGCAAATTATTTAATGAATCGGTACCCAGACTTAGTTCGACTCTACTGAAAATAGCTTGATATTCTTTTAGATGCCTTTTTTCAAGCGTTGTAGTTGAATAAATTTCGGCTTTATCGAGAATAACTTTACAGGTATTTTCAGAATCAATTATCCTGTCAAAATTAAGTTTTTCAATGTTGTAATCGGTAGCTGCCGTTAATACAACGGTAACATTTTTTGCATTTGAAACTATCAGAGATGTATCTGTTGCTGAAATAATCCCATTGTCACATTTCAATCTCAACTCAGCTGAAAACTTCATATGATCACCACCTTTTCCACTCATGGAATCATCGACATCAACAATCTGCCCTTTTAGCTTTATAATTCCCGAAGGTAACACTTGAATAACAGCATCCTTTTCACGTTTCAATGAAAATGAAGAATTGATCAACCCACCATTTTTCGATTCAATTCGAACAACAATCAGGTTATCAGGTGCCGATATCCAAACTTTTTGAGAGTATTTTTTGTTAGCTACCTGAAAATTGGTTGTGGCAATGCCGGTTTCCAGATCAAGTTGGCGACGATAATTATTAGGCGCTTCGTTCCACAGGTAATTAATCCACAGATCGCCAAGTGGCTGATACGAACGAATTTCTGGAGGTGTGCCCACAAAATTCTTTTCAGCAATTTTGAATGCATCGCTGTACTGATTATTGAAAAGCGCCTGCTGCAATTCTTTTAAATGTCTTAAGGCTTCAGTATTGTTATTATTGATTTTACTACCTGCCCAAATGCTCTCTTCGTTAAGCTGAATTCGCTCATGTACAGGATTACCAAAAACCATAGCACCTAAACGTCCGTTTCCGATGGGTAATGCTTCAATCCAAGCTTTGGCCGGAAATTTATACCATAATTTGTTAGTGTTGTTTTGTGCCTGGACCAGAAAGCTTGAGAATAATAAAACTACTTGAAAAACATACCACTTCTTCATAATATTAAAATTCTTAATTAATTTAATTTCTTATACTCAGAGAGGAAAAAAGATTTTTAAAGTCATCGCCATCCAGTCATGATCTTTTGATTTGTTACCGCAGATAGTGTCAGGCGAGGCATAGTAAACGAATACCTGTGTTTTGGAAATAGTGTCATAGACCTCATATTCATATATGATTTACCTGACTTTGGCCCTATCTTCATTTAACCATTGATAAGTAAGCGGTTTCTTTAAATGATCAATATTCCATAATGCTTATTGTGCTGAAATATTTAATGACATAAAAGAATAGTCAACTCCAGCAAAAAAGTTTTAATCATATTCTTTAACAATATTTTATTTGATAATTAGTACACTTTCAATTTTGATGTAATATCGAGGTCGACAGGTGACTGTCCTGTCATCTTTATTTCTCCGAGTAAAACCGAGATTACTGCCGAGTGCATCATGGGAGTATTGGAGTATGCATTGATGCAGGTATTTACCCGCTCGAAATATTCATTCGTATTATACGGGTTCCCAAAGTTTACAACGATTATTTTCTCCTTGGGCATGGCATTTACTCCCCATACCGTTTGTGCTTCATCATCATAAAAATCCAAAGGTCCAAACGGGGCATGCGGGTGACGGCATAACGCGATGATGATGCGATCATATTTCTCCGGTGAATCATCTGCCCATCCCTGGGTTTCATATAAAATATCGTGGTGGAAATCTACCCGGAAGCCTTTGCCTCTTAATTGTTCCGCGAAGCTCTCCAATTCTTTTAAATCTCCGTCACCTCCTTTTCTCGAAACCGGTGTAACACTTACCACTAATATCTTCTTATCCTTTTCAGGGTTTAAAGGCAACGCTTTATTCCTGTCTCTTACCAGTGTTATCGCCTTTTCACAAATAGCCTGTGCTGTCTTATCACCTTCCTCTTTTTCAGCCGGTGTTACCTCGCGAATCAATTTCCTCTCTTTTTCAAGTAATCCAAACCGTTCCTTCAAAGCCCAGACACGCTGTACGGCATCATCAAGACGAGCCATGGAAATCTCTCCCCGTTTTATCCTTATTTCCAACGTGTCCATGAAAGCATACGAGGGCCATAGCAAGACGTCAACGCCTGCTTTAAAGCTCTCGATCTCGCTCTCTAATGGACTGTCATACCAACCACGAAATCCTCCCATCGTCATGGCGTCTGAAACAATGACCCCCTGAAAACCCATTTCACCTTTTAACAAACCGGTTAATAATTCTTTGGACAAGGTTGCAGGTGGATTCATCCCATTGATTTTCTCTTTTTGATAAGATGGTAACGTTATATGCCCCGGCATAATACAGGCCACACCGCTGTCTATTAATGCCTGAAACACCCGGCCGTGCTTTTCTTTCCACACCTTGAAGGGTAGGGAATTACACGTAGTGACCAAATGTTGATCTCGGTAGTCAACGCCATCACCGGGAAAGTGTTTGATCGTGGCAGCCACTCCATTACTTTGCAGGCCTCTGATCTGCTGACTTAGTATACGAATCGCTTTGCCGGGATCATCGGAAACACTCCGGGTATTGGTAATGGGGTTGAAAGGATTCAGGTTCAGGTCGGCCACGGGATGTAGTACCCACTGTACTCCCACAGACAAGGCTTGCCTGGCAACTGCTTCTCCAAAAGCGTATGCCAGCGAGGGTGTATTGGCTGCCCCCAATGACATTCCATTTGGGAAAAAAGTCATACCCGGAAAATTCACACCGCTTTCATAATCCTGTTGAAAAAGCAGTGGTAAGTCACTGGCTTCCTGGTATTCTTTGCAGGCTGATCGAATATATTTATAATAATCTTCAGGCTTCACGTTATCAAATAGTTTCCATCCCATGAAAAAACCACTGACCGGATATTTCTCAAAATAACTTTTTAAGGAACCGTTCCCCAACGTCAACTCTTTTCCCCTCTCGGGCAACATCAGCATGGTCTGACCTATCTTTTGCCTAAGTGTTAAGCTTTTCCATGAGGTGTCTTTGGGCGTAAATATTGCTTTTTTACTTGTCGTATTCGAAAGATTTGATTGTCCTTTTGCTTCCTGGCAGCACGCTGTATTGGCCAGAAACAAAATGGTAACTAAAAATAAAATCGATTTCATAGGTGTTATTTGGTGTTAATTAATCCTATTTCTGAAAAAGGTATGGCTTTAAACCCAGGGAGCTTTTTAAAAACTTCGGCATTCTCTTTTAAAGCAAAATTCAAATTTGGCGCGTCTACAAATCCGGGGTCTTCTTTCGTGATTATGTTCTCGTCATGGATGGGTCCCCATTCTTTTTGTCCGTTATGAAGCTCTTTTATGTTTACAAAAACATTGTTTTGAATGTCATTGCGTTTGGGTATCTCAGGATGGTCTTCAATGTAGGTTCTCAATCCGGGATAGGCTTCCGAATAGGGCGGTTTCTTATAATTCACTTGCTTTAGACGGATTGCGAACGTGGACCCCGCAGAGAGATTGTTCTTATTCCACCCATCGAGTCGGTTATCCAGATGAAATGCCAGTTCAGACTCGATAAAAATATTATTGTATATGGAATTATAGCTCCCGCCTCCTACCATGATTGTCCGGGAGCCGGCTTTGTAAAATACGTTTCCATAAAGTTGGGTTCCACATGCCCCGTCATCATAATAAACAGCCATCGTCATTCCGAAATTATTACCTATGTTTTTAAAAAAATTATAACGGATGATATTACCAAATTCGGAAGGATCACGACCAATATAAATCGCTCCCTGGTCGTCCATGAAATTACAGGCTTCACTGATTACGTTGTATTCGATCAGGTGGTTATTGCCATGCATATAAATGGCGGTGGCAGGGCAGGCATTGAACCGGCAATGCTGGATTTTGTTCCCTACGCCATCTATGTTAACAGGCGCTTTGTATGAATAATCCAGGCGTCCGCAGTTGGTAAATTCACAATTGTACACGTAATTACCAGCCGGCTCAAGTGTTAAACGGTCTCCGCCACCCAGGCTGATTCCGCCACATCCCGTGTTTTCAATCCTGCAATTGATGATACCATTGTCTTTCCCTCCTTCGCGGTTAAACGTGGTATTCTCATAAATTAGCTCGTGCCAACTGCCAAGACCTTCCGATAACTTTTCATTGGGATAAATGGGATCGCTCGGTTCAGGGTGACGGTAAACCACACCAGGTTTGCTGCCCTTGCCAATACAAATACCAACTACTCCCATGTTTCGAATCATACAGTTTTCAATTTTATTCGATTTGGTATTTTCCATATATATACCAATACCTCGTCCGGCTTCAAAGCTGATATTTTTAAACCGGATATAACTGGCTCCTTTCAATGTAACCAATGCTTGTTCTAGTGTTGAAACTAAAATAGTATCAGTAGATTTTAATTTTTCAAGGGGATAGAAGTAAAGTTTCCCTTTTTTATGGTCAATGTAGTACTCGCCGGGCTCGTCGATTTCTTCCATCAGGTTAAAAAAGTAATATTGGCTCCATTCCCCACCCCCTGTGATAGGAAACATGTGGCTGTCTGCAAAATGAACTTCGCCTGTTCCGGAATCAAAATCTTTTACCCGAAGCTGATCAGCAGCCCACGCGAAGCTGAAATTCCCAGCAACTATTATATTATCAGCATTAGTCCATTGTGAAAGTTTTTCTTTATTGAAACGGATTGTGCCGGGATAAAACGTTTTATCATTGATAAAACCATTTTTTAACACATCCTCAGGTCTAAGCATGATTTTTTCCTTATTTGGATATCTAGCCAATTGATAGGGCTTTCCGTTAATAAAAAGTTCCATGGCTGCATTCACATAAGGCCTACGGAAACCGGTTATCCGGTTAGTTCCGAAATCCAAAATGCCTAGCTTGGCAAGATCTACTTCCCTGATTTGCGAAACAATTTCCTTTTGAACGATCTGTTGGGAAGCCTCGCTAGAAATAGGTTTTACTTGACTGGAATTAATTTTCTTACCACCTAAAAGGATTACTTTCTCGCCTGGAAAAGCACTGAAAATAATCGGTTCGTTTTCAGTTCCCGAATCTTTATCAGACAGAGAAAAAGTCGAAGGCAATTCATAAATTCCTTGACGCAGCCAGACGACAATCCCTCCTTTTGGTAAATGATTGTTGTTCTTTTGCTTCAATTGACGAATAGCAATTTTTGCATCTTCAAGAGATACAAAAGGCTGAGTTTTGGTTCCTTTATTTAAAGAAGAGCCATTAGGAGCGATATAAAATTCTTTTTTATTGTAAGTCGAAGATCCGGATACCGATTTCATTAACAGCAAAAGAATAATTATTCCTGCATAACTGCATTTTTTTGAATTCCAAAACATAACTTTGCTCATATTAAATAATAGGTATTAGCGTTTACACATCCATTCTTATATTGCTGTATGTTATGCTATTATATTCAATAAAAACATCAATATTTATACAATCTAGTGAAATTAGCTATTAGATTAATAATTAAAAGATACATAACACTCAATATCATATATAGATTTAACAACAAATGTATTTGGGCGTCTAAACGTCGATGCCTATAAAGTTTATTTCTACCAATTGCTTTTCCCAGTTAAAAAAATATTTAGAAAAAATATCTTTAAATATCATCGAATTTATCCTGTGGTTTTCTTAATTGTAAGAGGCTATCCCAAAAGTCAATTTTCTTTAAATACTGGCAGATTATATTCCAAAGATTTATATCGTATAATCTACTAGAATATCTTTTGAGATAGCCTCCTTAAATTAGGTTTACCCTTTTTAAACTACGAATCTGGGTCAAATACCAAAATTAATATACTCCCAGAACAGATTCTGGGCCCCATCCCGGATTTTGAGTTATTACTTTATTGGAAAGTATAATCTCACTATTAGGTATAGGGAAAAATCCACCCGTTGCACTCACCCTGTCTGTAAGTCTGAAATAATTTATAGTGACCGGGACATTAGCACTTAATACAGCAATGCCATTCTGATTTGCATCCATTATTGCACCGGCACCCTTACCATACCAACGGAGTAAATCCCAATAGCGGCACCCTTCAAATGCAAGCTCATGGTCACGTTCTTTTTGTATTGCACTTAGTGAATAGGCTACCGGAGGTAATCCAACACGCTGCCTTACCTGATTCAATCCTGTATTTGTTTCCGTTAGTTCAGATTGCATCAGAAGGATGTCTGCATAACGTATCAATACAAGGTCTTGTGTATTGTTAAAATAGGTAGCATTTGCAGCAGCTCCAAACATTGGAACACTATATGGTACTGTCGTACGTGCATTTTTATCCTGCCATGTATTGATTGTAATATACTTTTTCCCGAATAGGTGTGTATCTTCCATTTGAGACCAGCCACCATCTTCATATGTTCCAATTCCTTCCTTAGGATCATCTACATTCAATATAGAGGCTGACCGTCTTAATGTATCATCTGGTTCATCAGTTTTCCAGTGATCAACCATTCTGGGATTGACCGTTCCCCATCCCCATCCTGTTCCGAATGGAAAACAGTTGGCATAATCGGACTGCCCACGTAAACCATAGTCACAACAAAGCCAACTGCTATATGAATTGCTTCCATCGTTTATATCACCATATTTAATAGCAAAAACAGTTTCTTTATTATCTCCAGATTCGCCCAGCCATGTCAGGCCTTTTCCTTTGGTATATGCATAATCTTCAACCGTATATTTATTTGTATAAGGCCATAATGTACGAAAATCTGTTGCAAGCGAATGACCACTATTTTGGATGCAATCATTCAAATAGTCAATCACATTTGTTTTTGTCAAGGTTCCGCCACCAGCCAAAGAAAGGTCTGTAGTCTTATAGTAACCAGTATAGAAAAGGAAAACCCGTGCAATTAATCCCTCAGCAGCCCATCGGGTAGCGTGTCCAAGATTACTTTTGTTCATAGTATTGTAATTGACTGAAGGAAATAAGTCTATAGCCTTTTTAAGATCTGCGCCTATTTGTGCGTAAACATCTTTTGCAGGTGTTCTGGGAATATTGACCATGTCAGATGTAATAAGTAATGGTACGTCTCCAAATAGCCTAACCAATTCAAAATAAAAGTAAGCACGCATAAAATAAGCCTCTGCCAGCATCGTATTTTTTGCATCGTTAGAAGAAAAAGCTGTAACTTTACCAAAATTTTCAAGATACACATTTGCCCTGTGTATTCCCCCATAATTAATTGCCCAAGGATTTGACATCATATTCTCGCTGGACTTTTTCAATTGATCCCATCCATGTTCTTCAACATCGCCAACACCACCGCCTGCAAATCTTTCATCTGCAGCTAATTCACTAACTGCAAAACAATTTTCATTCGTATTCTGTGCCATAGCCTGATAGATCGCTGCCAATTCGGTTTTAAGATCACTTTCTGTTTGCGGAAAGTTTCCATCATTCTTACTAGTGTAATTTGTCGTATCCAGCATTTTATTGCATCCGCTTAATGTGATAAATAATATCCCGATTATTAAATAATATTTTTTCATATTCAGTACGTTTAAAATTTAAGATTTATTCCCATCATTATTGTCATTGCTTTAGGATAAGCCCCAACATCTACACCACTTGCCCAATTTTCTGCAGCATAACCAACTTCAGGATCAGCCCCATAGTACTTGGTAAATGTATAGAGATTCTGAACCGATAAATAAAAACGCGCTTGGCCTAAAAACATATTGGGAAATAGTTTCTTAAAATCATAACCAAGAGTTACATTTTGGATCCTTACAAAGTCACCAGGTTCAATATAGATATCAGAAAAGTAGCCATAGTTAGGTAATGATTCTAAAGTCAGACGAGGGTATCTGTTTGAAGTTCCATCACCATGCCAGCGGCCATCATATAAATGGGTTGAAAAGTTCTCATACGAATCATCGTTTGCACGAAATGATGATGCTATCTGATTTCCAAATCTGCCATTTGCAGACACGGAAAAATCAAAGCCTTTGTATCCTAAGTTAAAAGATAAACCTAACATCATATGCGGATTGGGATCCCCAATCTGTGTTCTGTCCGTCTGATCAATTATTCCATCGTGATTGGTGTCAACAAAAATCAAATCGCCCGGTTTTGGATTACCTATCTTTGCTCCTTTATAAGCATCAATTTGTGCCTGATTTTGAAATACACCGGCGGTTTTATAACCATAAAAATATCCAATCGGATAACCCACCTGCGTACGATAAATTACATCCATACTTGATTGTATAATACCCTTTGATCCCTCGATAATTCCTTCTTCATTCGCAATTCTGGTTACTTTATTTTTATTAAATGCCATATTTGCATTAATCCCATACGTTAAATCGCCAATTTTATCATTCCACGTTAAAGCTAACTCAACGCCTTTATTTTCAATATCTCCCCCATTAATGAATGGTGCTGGTGCGCCCCAAGTAGCCAAAACAGGTGCTTGAACCAGCCAGTTTTTGGTTGTTTTTTTGTACCAATCGAAGCTAAAGCCCAAGCGGGAATTAAAAAATTTGGAATCAACCCCAATATTAGTTTGCTCCGAAGTTTCCCAAGTAACATCCTTATTCGCTATTATACTCGGGTAGGCTCCAATTGTATTTGCTGTCTTATCAGTGCCAAAATAATAATACCGACCAAACGCATACGTTGAACTATATTGGAATGGATTAATGCTCTCATTTCCATTCTGCCCCCAGCTTATTCTGGGTTTTAAATAATTAATTACATTTTTGAAACTGGACATAAAAGATTCGTTTGAAATTACCCATCCTGCAGAAAAAGAGGGGAATTTTCCCCATCTTTTTCCTGAGGCAAAATTAGATGACCCGTCAGCCCTAAGGGTAACTGAGGCCAAGTAGGTTTCTTTGTAATCGTAGTTAATTCGTCCAAAAAATGATGCAATGGTGTGTATATTGAAAGGCCAACCCGAAAGTGCTGTATTAGCCGCACTAATTGTCGCGATATTACTCAGGTAAGCATAATCTAACGAACTAAATTGTGAATTTTTATTTTGTCCGCTAATACCCTCGCCGATTCCGCTCTTTTCAAATGATTGTCCAATTAATGCATCAATTGTATGTTCTCCAATCTTCGTCTTATAAGATATTGTATTGTCAATCTCATAATTAGTTTCAACATATTGAGATTGGTTGATCTGGTCAACCACTGATGAAAACCGATCATTTAAATAATATGCTGGGATATAATTTCTTCCTGAAGCTGCATCAAGTGAGTAGCCGAAGTTACTTTTAAATTTTAGATTTTTGATAGGTTGGATCTCGATAAAAGCATTGGTCCTCAAATTATGTGCTTTGCTTATATTTTGACTTCTTTGGTAATAATATATGGCTATTGGATTAGCTTGGGTTGTATACCAAGGAATCGTTTTGGTGAAATTACCGTTAGCATCATAAACAGACATCAAAGGATTTGTGCTTAGCATATTATGATAGTCATTCGAGCCATAGCTATTATCCGCCAAACCGTCATGTTGCCTAATAGTATAATTATAAAGAATATTTTCACCAATTCTTACGACATCAAATGATGAATTCTTATATAAAATATGTTCGGAATTCATACGCAATGAATAACGGTCATAAACAGGAGCAGCAGGTTTTCCCATAATACCATTCTGATCAGTGTAAGAAAAACCCAGCGAATAATTTGACATTTCGGAGCCCCCCGTCAAACCAAAAGAATGATTTTGTACGATAGCGTTTTTGTTAGCAAATTCTTTTTGCCAATTGGTTCCTGCCATATCTTTGCTATAATTTGGAACTAGTGTTGCCCAATTTGGAATGGGACTTCCACTATTAGTATACTCTTCATTTTCCAGTTCCATATATTGCTGGGCATTAGACACTTCATTATATTTAGCAACATTTTGCAATCCATAATATCCGTCATACGTAAATGTGAGTTTTCCTGCTTTACCTTTTTTCGTTTTCACTAATATTACGCCGTTTGCAGCACGTGCACCATAAATGGCAGCAGATGCTGCATCTTTTAAAATATCAATTGATTCAATATCAGAAGGATTCAATAAGTTTAAATCACCTCCAACAATATCATCAATAATGACTAAAGGTCCTGAACTTCCAGTGGAACCTATTCCTCGGATATTAACCTTAAAATCGCCGCCTGGCTTGCTTGATGTCTGAGTAATTTCCATACCTGGAGACTGGTTTTGCATTGCAGTAAGTGGGGAAACAGTATTTAATTTTGCCATATCCTCGCCTTTAATTTGCACTGTTGCACCTGTAACCAATTTCTTTTTCATGGTACCATATCCAACCACCACTACCTCATCCAGATTTTTAACATCGGTCTTTAATTTTACATCAATAACTGATTTTCCAGAGACAGGAACCTTTTCAGTCAGATAGCCTATAAATGAAAATACTAATACTGCATTTGTATTTGGTATGTTAAGTGTAAATTTACCATCAGCTCCGGTTGTTGTTCCTTTTGTTGTTCCTTGTATCATAACGGATACTCCCGGCAATGTCACCCCGGTAGCTTCATCAGTAACAGTACCGGTTATCTTATATTTCTGTTGTAACTCTGAAACGGGCAGAATAACAATTGCATTATCAGCCATGAACTTATAAGTAACGTTATCACCGGAAAGTATCTCTTTTAAAATTGTCTCTATACTTTTTTTATGAACATTAATAGATAACACCTTATTCAATGATGTAAAGTCATCATTGTAGAAGAAACGATAATTACTCTTAACTTCTAGCGTTTTTAATACTTCCCGAACCGTCTTATTTTTTAACTCTAAGTCCAACAATGTGTTTTGAGAATAAACCGCTGCCGAAACTTGAAAAACACATAAAAAAGTGAGTAAACAACTAATTCTCATAACTAATAAAATTTTTTCGATTTGGGAAAAACCAAATCGATAATTAAATAGTTTTTTTTTCATAATTTTGTGAATGTTTTGTAATTAGAAAAGTAGTAAGGTATTCTGACCATAGAATATCTTACACGTTAATTTGAAACTAAACAGGGTGGGTATTACCGTACTTACCCTGTTTCTTAATTAATCGATTAATTTATCTCATAGGCATTTAAATTTTGTTAATACTGCATTGTTTTTAAATAATTTATCGATCTCTCCTTATCAAAATCTACAGTTACAATACCTTCTTTTATTTTATATGTCATCGGAACCGTCAACTTCAACAAATCGAGTACTTGTTCAAGGGTTTCTTTTCTAATTATTCCGGAAATTCTATATTTTTTTAAGACATCAGATTTGAAAACAAAGCTGACGTTATAACGTCGTTCAAGCATTATTGCCAATTGATCCATTTTTTCATGTTCAACCGTCCATTTATCATCTTTCCATGATGTATATAAAGTGGTTTTAATATCGCTATCCACACTAACAGGAAAATCTTCTTGTTTTGATTTATTTATACTTTTATCCTCACTGGTTGTTGTCGTATTTTGCCCTGTAGTTTCTGCTTTACCTGTAGTTTCTGTTTTATTAGAAACTGTATTTTCAGAAAATATTTTTTTTACATAAATCAGATTCTGTTTAGGTTTTAGAGATACGATAAATTTTTTCGAATTCTTATCGGTTCCTTCAATTTTTACAATTCCTTCAACAAGAGTTGTAGTAATGGTTGCTTCATCAGGATAAGCTTTAACATTAAATGCAGTACCAAAAGCTTTAATACTCATTTCAGAGGTTTTTACTATAAAAGGTTTTTCAGGATTGGTTTTAACTTTGAAAAAAGCTTCTCCTTCCAGAAATACATCTCTATGATTCGTGTTATAGGTCTGAGAATACCGAAGTTTACTACCTGCATTTAGCCATACTATCGTTCCGTCGGGTAATACTAGTTTGGATTTGCTTCCCAAAGGAGCACTAATTTCATTTACACTATTTTGAACAATTGATCCTACGTTTATTGTTTTTCGAAATCCAACATAAGTTGCTAGTCCCCCAAGCATAAATGCGAATACCAACACAGCGGCTATTCGTGCTATAAAAGCAAAATTAAAGCGGCTATTCATATTGGCTGCATTTCCTTCTGCTATAATAATCTTTGCTTTTTGCCAGGCATTTTCTGCATCGAATCGAGTAAGTGGCTGAATTGAAGAACTTAATTGCCATGCGCTTTTTATCTGGTTGAAATAAATTTTATTATCAGCGTCTTCTTCAATCCATTTCTTCAAAAGCTTAGTCTCTTCAAAGGAGGCTTTCTCTGAAAGAGCCTTTACAATAAGATCTCTATAAAAATCATCATTATTTGAATACTGTTCATCCATGGTATTTGCGCTTATTAATAAGACAATAAATTAAATTTAAGGGTGACAAAAAAAATGTTTTTTTTTGAGTTTTCTTTTTTACAAATGCAAAATGGTCTTAAACTTATGATAAAAGAAACTCAATCAATATAATAAGGGATATAAACATCTCCGGATTTCTATGATGTTCTATAATATTCTTCTTCATTTTTGTTCGAAGCTTCTCCAACGCCCTTCTAATTTGCGTCTTCACTGTATTGACGGATATATCTAATTTTTGGGCTATTTCTTCATAAGTGAGATCCTCAAATCGACTCATCTGAAAAATGATGCGACATTGTTCGGGTAAAGATTGTATAGCTTCTACAATATCATCCTCCATTCCAGCATAAAAATAGTCATCCAATGTATATTCTTCTTCTGTTGATAACACAAACTCTACATTCAACAAGGTTTCTTCCGAGTATTTATCTTCAATCTTTTTTATAACCTGAATATGCTTCAACAAATTGATACAATGATTGTAAACGCTTCTATATATATATGATTTTAAAGATGTCCGAATATCTATCTTGCTTCTGTTTTCCCAAACTTTAATCAAAACTTCTTGAACAACGTCTTCAGCCAGTCCATCATCTTTAACCAAATCAAAAGCATAAGTACACAACAAAGCATAATAGCTTTTGAAAATATATTCAAAAGCCTTTTCGTCGCCTATCCTTATTTTTTTGCAAAGTTCTTTTTCGAGACGATCCATAATATTAGCTGTATTTGAGCAGCGAGATTACTTGCTTGATAGCTTGCTTAATTTGCAAACATAAATATATATTTCAAAATGAGCATAAAACTTTAGTCTTTTTTTTAGTTTGTGTCGTTCTGAAACGAGAAAAGTAATGATCAGGAGAGATTCAATAAAATTCTGATTTCTAATTTCAGACTAACAATATATCAGACTTTCTGAAATTTAATACATTTATTTACTTTCTGCACTAAGATTGGAACCATTGAAGAGTCTTTTTCTCTATGATATCACTGTGCGCTCATCAATAGAATACAACCCATATATATATAATAATGACATGTCTATTTAAAAATTTCTAGTGACAGCCTGTTTATGAACTCTAATTTTCTATATTGAATATTCAATTTGAATTATTCTACTCTGAATTACAATGCTAGTTTATTTATGTCGATGTTGTCATATCTTCCTTTACATAACCGGCAATTTAGTTTCTTACAAATTTAAATTTTGCAAACTCATTCATTGCTTTTCAGAAAGAATACATTCATACGTTATACCATTTATACATGTGAGCAATAATACTATAGCTATTCAGACTAAGTGTCAATTCAATAAACCTGATGTTTTCCAATAGTTTTACCTATTTGACTTTATAAAGTAAAATATTTTTTTTCAAATTAACATTAAATTAATACTAAGTATTGAATTAATTGCAGTACTTTTGCACCCGAAAACAAGAAGGGAAAAATATCGATTATATCTACTATAACAATTTATTTTTCAACATAATAAAAATTCATTATCATGATTTATCTAGCAGACACAGCGGATATTGAAGAGATTAAAGATCTTTTTAATTATTATCCAATGGAAGGAGTAACAACAAATCCATCAATTTTATCAGTTACCGGCAAAAAGTTATCGGTCATTATTCCTGAAATTCAAGCAGTAATTGGACAAAAGATGTTACATCTCCAAATGATCAGTGAAACAGCCGAGGATATTTTACAAGAAGCAAAACTATATAGAGACCGTTTTACTTTTAACAGCAATTACTATGTAAAAATCCCGGTTACCCGCGAAGGATACAAGGCGATAAGATTGGTAAAAGAAGCAGGGATGAATGTTACGGCAACAGCAATATTCACACAACAACAAGCTTTGATAGCTGCTAATGCAGGCGCTGATTTTCTAGCTCCTTATGTAAACAGATTGGATAATATCAGTTCGCATGGTATTGATGTTGTATCCGATATTGTCAAGACGTTAAAACTTCATAACATGAAAGCAAAAGTTTTGGCTGCCAGTTTCAAGAATGTTGACCAGGTTTACCGTGTTAGCATGGTAGGATGTCAAGCTGTAACCGCATCATATGAAGTACTCACCTCATTAATGCATCATCCGATGACAGATAAGGGTGTTCTTGATTTCGAAAGAGACGGATCTGATTTATATGATGTAAAATAACATTTAGATAAAGATTCTTAAAAAGATCTTTATTTAATGAATAATCCGAATAACACCTTTTAAATAAAAAAAGGATTTATTCGGATTATTTATTTTATGAAGAAAGATAAGATAATTAGAAAGTTCCGTATAGTGCATATTCGTCAGTATTACAAAAGACCTGGCTGTAAACCAAAAGTCCTGTCCGACTTGTCTCTATTCGTCTGTTCAATTGAAGTACTGGGTGACTTGCGTTTACTTGAAAATACTTCTGTAATCGTTCATCAGCTGTTATAGCCAGCAATTTTTGTTCTCCACCCTTCACTTCTATTTGATAGTGTTTGCGCAATACATCAAAGAGTGATTTATTTTCAAAATTCCGTGAGGTAAAACGAGGCAGATTAATATTTGCAATCATGGTGATATCGTAGAAAACAGGTTTATTATTTACAAGCCTTAGACGCTCCATATAAACACAGCCTAGTTCAATTTCACGATTAGAAAGAGGAAAGGTAAAAGCCTCTACCCAGTTACGAATAACCGGCTTAACAATAATGTGAGTTCTTAAATTATCTTTTCCGATAGCCGAAGTAGTACCGGTTAACGAAAGAATTCCTATTCCTTTTGGTATCCCCTTTACAATACTTCCTTTTCCTTGATACCTGACAATATATCCCTCATTGGCAAGTCTGTCCAAAGCCTTACGAACAGTAGGTCTTGTAACTTTGTGAACTGTACACAATTCATTCTCCGATGGAAGAAGATCTCCTTCAACAAACAGACCTTCAGTAATATGTGTCCGAAGAATTTCATAAACTTTTCGATGTTGCGGAATAGAAGGTTCTACTTTCATTTTTTTATCTTTGAATGATTCAAGCATGATACAAAAGTAATATATTTTAAAAATAAAATAGATGTATTTACATGAAACATTTTATCAAAAATATTAATTACTGATTATTAATTATTTATAAAATATTTTAGTTTTTTTTAAATTATTTCAATATTTACTTGTAAACACAAGTTCAATAAAATATCTTTGCAGAAAACAATTATCTATGGCTACAGTCGTTATTATGCCTAAACAAGGCCAATCTGTTGAAAGTTGCATTATTACTGAATGGAACAAAAAGAAAGGTGAGCAAGTAACAAAAGGTGAAATTCTGTTTGCTTACGAAACCGATAAAGCCTCTTTTGAAGAAGAAGCTCCGGTTGATGGTATCTTACTTGAGTGTTTTTTTAATGATGGGGACGAAGTTCCTGTTTTAACCAATGTTTGTGTTATTGGTGCAGCAGGCGAATCTACTGAAGAATACCGTCCGGGGGGAGGAAGTACTCCTAAAGAGGTCGAAGAAAAACCTGTTACAAGTCAGGTTGCTGAAGTGGCTCCTGTTAATATTGTCCAACCGCTTCAAAACACAATAGCAGCAGAAGTAAATTCAGCTGTATCACCAAGGGCAAAAAACCTTGCAAAAAAAGAAGGTCTTCTTTTAAGTGGTGTCACCGGATCTGGTCCAAGAGGACGCGTGATAGCACAAGATGTCAAAGCAATCGTTGAAAGCAGCCCAAGAGTCACTCCTTTAGCAAAAATAATAGCTGCTGAAGAACAACTTCAACCAGCTGAAAAAGGTACTGGAATTGGTGGAGCCGTTAGTTCGAAAGATATAATTATTCCTAATCCTATTTACAATACAGATTTCGAAATAAAAAAACTTCCGAACATCCGTAAGATTATTGCGAAAACAATGCATGCCTCTTTGCAAAATTCCGCACAGCTCACTCACCATCTGGGAGCTGATGCACGTAAGATGCTAGAACTGCGTAAGAAAGTAAAGAAAGCTATGGACAATGGCTATCCTACCAATATCACATTAAACGATATGGTATGTTTTGCAGTTATAAAAGCATTACTTAAATTTCCACAAGCCAATGCACACTTTCTGGGGGATAGTATAAAATACTTTAAAAAGGTTCATCTCGGTGTTGCCGTTGATACCGACCGTGGTTTAATGGTCCCTGTTTTGCGTAATGCGGATGATTTATCTATTCAGGGTATCTCTAACCAGTTACGCGAAATAGCTGCTTCATGTCGAAAAGGAAGCATCAACCCTGAACTACTCTCTTCAGAAGCAGCATCTTTCACTGTCTCAAATCTCGGTAATTATGGGGTTGAAATGTTTACTCCGGTTATCAATCTTCCACAGGCTGGAATTCTGGGTGTCAATACAATTGTTCCCCGTCCCAAAGATTTAGGTGATGGCGTTTATGCTTTTGTTCCATTTATAGGATTAAGTCTTACATACGATCACCAAGCTTTAGATGGCGGTGAAGCAACCCGTTTCTTAAAACAGATTGCTGTTGAAATTGAAAATCTTGAATTCGAACTATAAGAATGATTTTATCATGAATACAACATACGATTTAGCAATTATAGGTGGCGGCCCCGGAGGATATGTTGCCGCTGAACGGGCCGGCAAAAAAGGTTTAAGCGTTGTCCTTATCGAAAAGAATGAGTTAGGTGGTGTCTGTTTGAATGAAGGGTGTATTCCTACAAAGACATTACTATACAGTGCAAAACTTTATGATAATGCGCTTGGCAGCCATAAATATGGCATTGAAGCAAAAGAAGTTTCGTTCGACTTCAGCAAAATAATGGCCCGTAAGCAAAAGGTGGTAAAAAAATTGGTTGGCGGTGTTGGACTTAAAATGAAAGAACATCATGTAGAGGTAATAAAAGGTCTTGCCTTAATTAATGGTCGTTCGACATCCGGCATATCTATTTCTGTTAACAATACAGATATTCTTGCCACGAATCTTCTTATCTGCACAGGTTCAGAGACCTTTATTCCTCCCATCCCGGGTATTGGTACGCCTGGAGATATAATCCTCACCAATCGCGAAATTCTTGAGTTAAAAGAACAACCTGCTTCACTGGTGATTATTGGCGGAGGAGTTATCGGAATGGAGTTCGCCAGCTTCTTTAACAGTCTGGGAACAAAAGTTACCATTGTAGAAATGATGGATGAAATTCTGACCGGTATGGATCCTGAATTAAGCGAAATGCTGAGACAGATTTATGCAAAGAAAGGCATCACCTTTAACCTTTCGTCCAAAGTTATCGAGGTTAAGGGAAATGAAGTAGTTTTTGTAAAAGATGGAAAAACAGAATCTGTAAAAGGCGATAAAATTCTGGTAAGTGTTGGTCGTAGAGCCGTCACAAAAGGATTCGGACTCGAAAATCTTGGTGTTGAAATATTCAGAGGCGGTATTAAAGTTGACGAAAAGATGAGAACCAACATTCCGAACGTATATGCTGCAGGCGATGTCACCGGTTTCTCATTATTAGCCCATACGGCAAGCAGAGAAGGCGAAGTGGTTGTAAATAACCTGACCGGACGCGAAGACAGAATGCGCTACAATGCAATACCCGGTGTTGTTTACACGAATCCTGAATTTTCAGGAGTAGGGCTCACGGAGGCTACTGCCAAAGAGAAAAAGATCGATTACAAACTGGTTAAGCTTCCAATGGCTTATGCGGGACGTTTTGTTGCAGAAAACGAAGGTGGAAGCGGTCTCTGTAAAGTATTAATCGGGGCAAAACACGGCGAAGTACTCGGTGTTCACATGGTAGGAAATCCATCCAGTGAAATGATCTATGGAGCATGTATGGCTATTGAAATGGAGATGACCCTGAAAGAGATGGAAGAAGTTGTTTTTCCGCATCCTACGGTATCCGAAATATTTAAAGAATCAATTTTTGCATTTTAATTTTCATTCAGATTATTTTTTAACTCTCAAATAAAAAAATTCTTATGCCTAAAGTTCAGTTTATTGACCCTAACGTGGCCAGACAAGCCGGAGAGATAACTTTTAAACCGATTCCGGTCAACCAATACAATAAAACCATTGCTGAAGAAAAAAGTAATTTTTCTGATGCTGATCTCATACGCATCTATCATGACATGGTAGTAATTCGTGAGTTCGAAAACATGCTAAACCTGATTAAAACCACAAGTGAATACAATGGTGTTCATTACAACAATCCGGGTCCTGCTCACCTTTCAAGTGGACAAGAAGCTGCAGCAGTTGGAATGGCTTATACACTAACAGTGGAAGATTTCATCTTTGGATCTCATCGTAGTCATGGTGAAATTCTTGCAAAAGGCTTAAGTGCTATCCAAAAATTGGATGATGCAGCGCTGATGAATGTCATGGAGAATTTCTTTGACGGAACAATTTTGAAGATTGTAAAAAAAGGCTTTAATGGAACGGTAAAAGAACTGGGTCGTAGATTTTTAATATACGGCACATTGGCAGAAATCTTTGCTCGCGAAACAGGGTTCAATAGAGGATTAGGTGGAAGTATGCACGCTTTCTTCACTCCGTTTGGTGTTTATCCAAACAATGCGATCGTAGGTGGCAGTGGGGATATTGCAGTTGGAGCAGCATTATATAAAAAAGTAAACCGTAAACCCGGTATGGTAGTTGCCAATCTTGGTGATGCCTCTATGGCTTGCGGTCCGGTCTGGGAAGGTATTACCTTCGCAGCAATGGATCAGTTCACTAAACTTTGGAAAGACGATATGAAAGGCGGCCTACCGGTCATTTTCAACGTCATGAATAACCAATATGGTATGGGTGGTCAAACATGTGGTGAAACCATGGGATATGGTTCTCCTGCACGTATTGGCGCCGGTGTCAATGCAGATCAAATGCATGCAGAAAAAGTTGACGGATTCAATCCTTTAGCTGTAATTGATGCTTATCGCAGAAAGCGTAAAGACATCGAAGAGAAAAAGGGTCCGGTTTTACTTGAAGTTTCAACCTATCGTTTTTGCGGACACTCACCCTCAGATGCCGGTTCATATCGTACAAAAGAAGAAGTAGAAGCATGGCAGAATCAAGATGCTATTGTTACCTACGGAGAAAAACTGAAAGAAGCAGGAGTTGCAACACAAAATGATCTTGATTCGGTTTGGAATGATGTTAAGAGCATTATTTTCGAGATGTATAAACTCTCCATCGATGAAGAGATTTCTCCAAGAATGGATCTTCAAAAACGCCCGGAACAAATTGGCGAGATGATATTCTCAAATAAATCTGTTGATAAAATGGCAGAAGGTACTCCGGAGGTATGTCAACCGATGAGTGAAAATGCGAGAGTTATCCAAATTTCTAAAAAAGAACGTTTTGCCTTTGATGCTGAAGGAAAACCTTTCTCGAAGATGAAACAATATCAACTCCGTGATGGTATTTTTGAAGCAATCATAGACCGTTTCTATAAAGATCCGACATTAGTTGCTTATGGTGAAGAAAACCGTGATTGGGGTGGAGCATTTGCAGTATATCGTGGACTTACGGAGGCATTACCTTATAACAGATTATTCAACTCTCCTATTTCAGAAGCCTCAATCGTAGGCACAGCTGTTGGATATGCCATGTGCGGAGGTCGTGTAATCCCTGAAATTATGTATTGCGATTTTCTTGGCAGATGTGGTGATGAAGTATTCAACCAGTTACCGAAATGGCAGGCAATGAGTGGTAACGTAATCAAAATGCCGGTCGTATTAAGAATTTCTATCGGATCAAAATATGGTGCTCAACATTCACAGGATTTGACTTCGTTGGTTGCCCAAATCCCAGGCTTAAAAGTTGTATTCCCTGTAACGCCTTATGATGCAAAAGGATTAATGAATAGTGCCCTACAAGGTACTGATCCTGTCATCTTCTTCGAAAGTCAACGTATTTATGATATTGGCGAACAATTCCATAAAGGTGGTGTTCCTGAAGGATATTATGAAATTCCAATGGGAGAACCTGATGTAAAAAGAGAAGGGAAAGACATTACTATTTTAACTATTGGCGCTACATTATACCGTGCACTTGAAGCAGCAAAAACGCTTGAAGAAAAATACGGTATGTCGGCTGAAGTTATAGATGCCCGTTCTTTGGTTCCATTCAATTACGAACCGGTAATTGCCTCTATTAAAAAAACAGGTCGTATTATCATATCAGGTGATGCTACTGCACGTGGTTCATTTTTAAATGACCTTGCCAGCAATATTACCGATCTTGCATTCGATTATCTGGATGCACCTCCTGTTGTTCTTGGCTCACGTAACTGGATTACACCGTCACACGAATTAGAAAATGTATTCTTCCCACAAGCTTCATGGTTTATCGATGCAATAAACGATAAAATCGTACCATTAAAAGGCCATGTCTCAGGACAGAATTTAACAGAATCTGAGCAAATACGCAGAGCTAAATTAGGTATATAATCTTTAAAACAATATATTTGTATTCAACAAAACCCATTGTTTTGGTGCATCTTTAACAGATAAACCTAAGCAATGGGTTCCTATAATTTTTCTACCTTTAAGTTGAATTTTTTATCAATTGACTAATTAAATCGATATGGATTTCTGGAAATTATTTCCTGCAAAGGATGAGTTGATTAAATGGTATGCAAAGAATGGCGATGGTGAAACACGTTTAGTTAATGCGCATTTACATACGCCTTATTCATTCAGTGCCTTCTCTGATATTCCACAAGCATTGGATATGGCAGTTGCTGAAGATGTTAAAGTTGTTGGTATCAATGATTTCTATTCAACCGACGGCTATAATGAATGGGCAGCTGCATGTATTGAGCGCAAACTATTCCCATTATTTAACATTGAATATATCGGTCTTAACCGCGAAGATCAGGTTGCCGGTATAAAAGTTAATGATCCCAACAATCCGGGGCGTACTTATCTAAGTGGTAAAGGCCTTGCTTTTCCGTCTAAGTTGGAAGAGCCCTATGCATCCATACTCAAAAAGTTGCGTAAGGAATCTAATCTACATTCCTTGATGATGTGCAATAAACTCAATCACCTTATAGACAACTGTCGTGGAGGCTTCGAGCTTAATTTTGATGCAATAAAAGCAATCAAGACAAAAGGGATGGTTAGAGAACGTCACTTAGCTAAAGCGTTACGTGAAAAAATAGCATCCAGATACCACTCGATTGAAGAACGAGAACATTTCTATAAAAATCTATTTGGTGGAAAGCCCTTAAAATCAGACCTAAACAATACGGCCGCTGTTGAGAATGAAATAAGAGGAAACCTTTTGAAAGCAGGAGGTATTGCTTTTATACCTGAAGATCCAAAAGCATTCCTTGACTTGGAAGATGTTTGTATGCTCATCCTTAATGCAGGGGGACTTCCAACTTATCCCCTACTTGCAGACGACAGTAATGGGAATTTCACAGACTTTGAAGCTTCCAAAGAATCCGTTGCAAAAACACTTAAAAAAAGAAATATCTATTCCGTAGAATTTATCACAACACGCAATAGTCTCGCTACTCTCGAAGAGTATGCGGAATACTTTTTTAAACAAGGGTTCGTTGTTACTTTTGGTACCGAGCATAATACCCCTGCTATGGAACCAATAAAACTTTTCGCCAGAGATAAAAAACCTTTAAGCAGTAAATTATTAGATATTAACTTCCAGGGTGCATGCATTATAGCTGCCCACCAATATCTGGTAGCAAAAGAAGGAAGCGGTTATATTAATAAAAAAGGTGAACCTGATTTAAAAAACCGCGAGTCCTATGTCACACTGGGCAAAGCATTAATCGAATATTTGATAAAATCTTAATAATGAATACCGTTTTAATAAATAACATTGTTCCGGCCGTCAGAATGATCGCTTCCAGAGATAAAGTACTGACCATTCGTTTTGATGATCGTGAGCTATTCACAAAACTAAATTCAGAGGAAGCTCTTCGTGCATTATCTTTTGTAAAAGTTGATGCCGGTATTATCGTTATCATTGGGAAAACAGAACCCAATGAGATATTAACTGAAATTGAAACCAAAACTTCTGTCTGGTATACAAACCATTCATCACATCCTGATTATATTCTTCTTCAGGGAATCGGATTAATTGCTCTTGCAAGAAATGCATCAGATCTTGATATATTATTAGGCAATCATATGGGCGACGGAAGAATCGTATCAGGTCGTGTACAAGACAAGATTGCAATTGTAACTGGAGGAGCTCAAGGGTTTGGTGGAGGTATTGCAGAAATACTTTACGCACAGGGTGCTAATATTGTGATTGCCGACCTCAACGAAGAGGCTGGCAAGGAAATGGTAGATACACTCAATTCCAATAAACAATCAAATCAGGCTTTTTTTGTTAAAGTGAATGTTTCAGATCCTAACTCGGTTGAAGAGATGATTACAACCACTGTAAAACATTTTGGCGGATTGGATGTCATTATTAGCAATGCAGGTATACTTCGTGCAGGGGGTCTGGATGAGATGACGCCAGAGTCATTCGCTTTAATGACTGATGTCAATTATAAAGGATATTTCTTCTGTGCTAAATATGCTTCATCTGTAATGAAGTTACAATCCAAATATAGAAAAGATTACTTTATGGATATCATCCAAATCAATTCTAAATCAGGATTAAAAGGAAGCAACCGTAACTTTGCTTATGCCGGAGGAAAGTTTGGAGGTATTGGTTTGACACAATCTTTTGCCATGGAACTTATGCCTAATCGCATAAAAGTAAATTCAATCTGCCCCGGAAACTTCTTCGAAGGCCCTCTATGGAGCGATCCTAAAAAGGGATTATTTGTTCAATATCTCAAAGCCGGAAAGGTACCTGGTGCTAAAAGCATCAATGATGTTAAGGCATTTTATGAATCAAAGGTCCCGGCCGGAAGAGGTTGCAGGGTTATGGATGTTGCGAGAGCAGTCTTCTATACTATTGAACAGGAATATGAGACAGGACAAGCCATACCAGTAACCGGTGGACAGAATATGTTAAATTAATTTAAACAAAACATGAAAACAAAAGCAGTTAGATTATATGGTAAGCAAGACCTTCGTCTTGAAGAGTTTGAGCTTCCGAAAATAAAAGAAAATGAAATTCTGGCCAAAGTAATTAGCGACAGTCTTTGCATGTCATCATATAAGGCTGCTAATCAGGGAACCGATCATAAAAGAGTTCCTAATGATGTAGCTGTTAATCCTACTATCATTGGTCATGAGTTTGCAGGTGTACTGGTTGAGGTAGGTTCAAAATGGCAAAGCCAATTTAAGGCCGGAGATAAATTTTCTATTCAACCTGCTCTGAACTATCCTGATGGTCCCGTAGGCGTATTAAGTGCTCCGGGGTATTCTTATCGCTATATTGGCGGTGATGCTACATATATTGTCATACCGAATGAAGTAATGGAATTGGGTTGTTTATTTCCATTTGAAGGAGAAGGATTTTATCCTGCTTCACTTTCTGAACCCTTGTCGTGCGTAATCGGTGCAATGCACGCTAATTACCACATCACACCAGGATCGTATATTCATAAAATGGAGATCGTGGATGGTGGTAAGATGGCATTACTTGCAGCGGTTGGGCCGATGGGTCTGGCAGCGATAAACTATGTACTTAACCGTAACGATCGTAAACCTTCCCTATTGGTTGTCACTGATATCGACCAGGCCCGTCTTGACAGAGCTGCCGGATTATACACCGTTGAGTTTGCAGCATCAAGAGGAATTGATCTTCGATACGTAAACACTTCTAAACTTGCCAATCCTACGGAAGAGATGAAAACCTTTACGGGAGGTGATGGATTTAATGATGTGTTCGTGTTTGCTCCGGTAGCTCCTGTTGTAGAGCAAGCCGATGCAATACTTGCTTTTGACGGCTGCCTAAACTTTTTCTCAGGTCCTTCAAATGCCTCTTTTAAAGCCCCGTTGAATTTTTATAATGTTCATTATGCTTATACTCATATTGTTGGCACCAGTGGTGGAAATACAGATGATATCAAAGAAGCGCTTGATATGATGTCAAAAGGACTTGATCCTGCAGGCCTTGTCACTCACATTGGAGGAATAAATGCAGTAATTGAGGCCACTTTACACCTACCTCAAATTCCCGGTGGAAAGAAACTAATTTATACACATCTGGAAATGCCTTTAACGCCAATCACTGATTTTGCTGAAAAAGGAAAAGATAATCCTATATTTAAACAACTTGCCTCAATATGCGATAAACATAAAGGCCTATGGAGTGTAGAAGCTGAAACATTTTTATTGGCCAATGCTGATAAACTAAACTAATACCGTTTTTTATCAGGAGATAAAACGCTTCTGATACATAATAATTTCAAAAAAAGGTCTTCCAAATAGAAAGACCTTTTTTATTGTTATCTTAACCCCGTCATCAGGCAACAAGGGATCAGTCGGAAAAGATGGGGAATAAAACTATGAGATAAAAAAATAAGACAAACTGCAATGTAAAGATTACTGTTCATTTAGGATCATAGTTTGCAAGTTGCGATTGTTTTTTCAATGAGCTTCATGATAAGGAATGACAAAAGCACAAAAAATTCGATCAAATTGTGTATACCTATTTCAGTAAGGGACATTTAGGTTTTGTCCGAATAGAAAGGAGAATATAAGGGATATACGAGTCTTATATAACTGATCCATAAGGGCATATTAAAAGAAACTTAACCTAGGTTTGAACTAGGTTTGAACTATGTTTGACCGGGATCCTAGATACCGGACAAACCTACATCAAATTTATTTCAAATCTTTTTATACACACCTTCGTGTTTATCTCTTATCTTTTTTATCCTTCGGTCTTATTTAAATATTTATTACAGGATATGTCATTTATCGATAAACTTTTATTCGCTTCTCCACAACTTTTCAGACTGACCCGAAACAACACCTGCTATTGACTATTATCTTATTAAAAAAGTTCCAAAACATTAAACCCAAACCCATTTTCTTCACCTACTAACTAAGATAGTTCCGATAGGGTGCTAATGGATAATAACTAAAAGAAGATTACAAGTATTGTTATTTTATATTTCTCATCAAAATGAAAATTTTAACACTAATCGAATTCACTTTTTGGAATACGATGTTTAATTCTAAAAAAAATATTGCATCTTTGTAAAGTAAAACGTTTGAATATTCGATTATCATGACTAAACTTATGAATAGACTAAAAACCAGAATAGAAACCAGAGAAGATCTTGTTGAAATATGTAGAGACATATTCACAAAGTATGGTTATCATAAGACTACAATAGATGATATCTCTCTTGCTGTTGGAAAAGGAAAAAGTACGCTCTATTATTATTTCACAGGTAAAGATGATATATATAAGGCTGTTATTGAACTTGAATTGTCAGAACTAAAAAAAAGATTGCTCACCGAGGTTAATAAAACAAACGATCCGCAAAGTAAAATCAAGGCTTATATTCTAACGCGTATAGACACCATATCAGATTATAAAGTCCTATATTCAGCAGTCAAAGAACAATCTAAATCACGTTTTGCCGAATCTGATAATAATATCCATCAAAAATTTAAGGCTCAGGAAATTCAAATATTGACTGAAATTCTTGAACAGGGAGTCAAAGAGGGATACTTTACAATTCAGGAACCTGAATTTGCTGCTATCGGACTTATCGCAGCAATACGAGGTATCGAGATGAAACTATTCTCTGATACTAAAAAGCCGGGATTTGATCAAACCCTGGGCAATCTGATTGAAATAGTGTTGTATGGAGTAATAAAATAGGGATCAGAATAGAGAGATAGAGAGATATCGTTTTAAAAATCAAGTAACGAGTCCACTCCGAAAAGTCAATTTTGCTAAATTATTATTGTGTAATAAGTTGTTATCCAGTAATATTATTTAATGAAAATACTATACAAAATGGTTCTCGGAGTTGACTCAGCATCAGATCCGTTTTATTCCGACCGATAGCTTATAAAGCTATTAATGATAAATATCGTTTGAGGTACTAATAAAATAATTTTCTGTTATTCAGACTCATAAATGAATTTAATATTTGTCAAGATGCTTTACCGCAATTTTTCAGATTATTCCAATCTAAAATACATAACCCTTTTGTCTGAAAATACTAGAATTGTTTCTTGTTAATATGTTATAATTTTAAAGCTCTTTAGCACTCTTTTACAATAGGAATGATTAAATTTGTAGATTATACAGACCATCAAATTCAAGTTATAATATAAAAATCAAAGCATCTATATCAATATCATGAAAACATTTAATGAAATAAAAAAATGGGCAGCTACTGCTCTTCAAATAGAAGTTGACACCATCTCAAAACTACATAATTATCTTGATGATACGTTTGCAGAATGTATTCAGTTAATTGGAGAAAGTGAAGGACGGGTAATCGTAACGGGAGTTGGCAAAAGTGCCATTATTGCTCAAAAAATCGTATCCTCCTTTAACTCTACAGGTACTGCCGCTATCTTTATGCATGCTGCTGATGCTATCCATGGCGATCTTGGCATCATAAGAGAAAAAGATATTGTACTCTGCTTGTCTAAAAGCGGAAGTAGTCCTGAAATAAAAGTATTGATTCCATTAATTCGAAATTTGGGTTTGAATACTATCGTAATTGGAATGGTGTCTGTTCCCGATTCCTTCCTTTCTCAGCATTCGGATTACGTCATACATGCCATGATTGAACGCGAAGCTTGTCCAAATAATCTGGCCCCTACTTCAAGCACTACTGCTCAGATTGTAATGGGAGATGCAATGATGGTAAGTTTACTGGAATACAAAGGATTCACATCTCAAGACTACGCTTTAACACACCCCGGTGGAGCACTTGGTAAAAAACTTTATTTAAGAGTAAGCGATTTATATAAAAATAATGAACGTCCTTTTGTTCATTTAACCGACACCTTAGATAAAATCATTATTGAAATCTCATCCAAAAGATTGGGAACTACTGCTGTGTTAGATGATAATAATCAACTCATCGGTATTATTACGGATGGAGATCTTCGTAGAATGCTTGAAAAAACCAAAGACTTTGAAAAAGTAACCGCAAAAGATATCATGTCGGCATCACCCAAAACAGTTGAAGAAGATGTTTTAGCTATAGATGCCTATTCTACCATGAAACAAAATAAGATCACCTCTCTCTTGGTTGTAAATGAAAATGAATACCTTGGCGTAGTGCATATTCATGATATCTTACGTGAAGGTATTGTCTAATTAAAAGCATTTCATCAAGGCTTTTAACAGAATTTTTATTTACGTTCAGGTATATCTCTTTTTGAAATTATAATTCACCTAATCATTGTTTTTCATAAGACAGGTTAAATAAATAAATTATTTCGAACATGAATGATACGAATTGGTACTCTTTGCAAAATGGATCTGACATCAGAGGTGTCGCCTCTGATGGTATTGTCGGACAAGCCATAAACTTAACCCCTGACGTGGTTAAAAAAATAGCTATTGCTTTTGTTATGTGGCTCAACGAGAAAAACGGAATATCATCTAACCCAATGACAATAGCAATTGGACGAGATTCCAGAATTTCGGGACCTACATTAATGCGTGCATTTATGGACGGAGTATTATCAACAGGAACGAATGGCGTAAATTGTGATATTTCATCTACTCCGGCAATGTACATGTCAACTATTTTCGATGAGACAAAGTACGATGGCGCTGTAATGCTAACTGCCAGTCACCTACCCTTTAACCGAAATGGAATAAAATTCTTTACATCTGATGGTGGACTTGAGAAGAATGATATTAAACGCATTCTCGAAATTGCCTCAACGGACCCTACCATCAATACTTCAGTAAAAGGCAAGGAATTTCACTATGATCTTATTTCAACCTATGCTGAATTTCTGGTTAATACCATCAGAAAAGAGGTAAACCATCCAACCAATTATCAGAAGCCATTAGCAAATTTTCATATCATTGTAGATGCAGGAAATGGATCCGGCGGATTTTTTGTAGATAAAGTACTCAATCCTCTGGGAGCTGATACTACCGGTAGTCAATTTCTTGATCCGGATGGGTTCTTTCCAAACCACATTCCAAATCCGGAAAATGAAGCAGCAATGGAATCAATTGAAAAAGCGGTTCTTGCTCATAAAGCAGATATCGGAATTATCTTCGATACCGATGTCGATCGTGCGGCAGCTGTAGATCATACCGGGACAGGTATCAATAGAAATCGTCTGATTGCATTAATCTCATCCGTTATTTTAGAGGAACATCCGAATTCAACAATCGTAACCGACTCTATTACATCCGATGGATTAACTGATTTTATCGAAACATCTTTAAAGGGCAAGCACCATAGATTCCAACGAGGATATAAGAACGTAATCAATGAGGCTATTCGTTTAAATAAAGCAGGACAAGAGTGTTGGCTAGCTATTGAAACGAGTGGACATGCCGCATTGAAAGAAAATTATTTCCTCGATGACGGGGCATTCTTAATTACAAAGATTCTGGTAAAGGCCGCTCGACTTCGTCAACAGGGATTAACACTTGTGAATTTAACGGAGGACTTGCAGGTGCCTCTCGAAAGCAAAGAGATCAGATTAAAGATATTGGTTCCAGCCTTTAAGGAATATGGGAATAAAGTTATCGCCGATCTGACTGAGTTTGTAAAGCATGTGGAAGGATGGAGTATTGTCCCCAATAATTATGAAGGTATTCGCGTTTCCTGTAATGACAAATCCGGTGACGGCTGGTTCCTGCTTCGTTTATCACTCCATGATCCGGTAATACCATTAAATATTGAATCAAATAAAGAAGGTGGCGTCAATTCCATAGCACTAAAACTCTCGCAATTCTTCAAAAGCTATCAGGAGCTTGATAAAAGTCAACTGTAACTTTTAAGAACAGTAAATTGCTGACGACATTAAGTCTCTGATTATTTAAAACTCTTCTACCGAGAAGTATCAGAGACAATATTATCTACTGTATGATACGACCAAATAACAAATGAACGATCCAACATAAAAAAAGGAATCGTTCATTTGTTTTATGATCAAATTAAAATCGACCTATACTTCAAACCGGCAGTTGAAGCCATATTAGTTCTGGAATAGATTGCAACTTCTTTCTATTCAGCTGGTAATTTAACCTCGATTTGTCATTAGAGGTATCATAATTGATTATCAATCTGTTTCATATATATGTTAAAGCTTGATTTTGTTGTTTACAATCGACAAAATCTCATCTTCAATCATTTTAGCGTTAGTCTCAATTTCTGCACCCTCTTTCAGTATTTGTTCCACAAAGGCTTTATCTTTTAGCCCCGAAGCATTGATTTTAACATTTAAGAAAGCGCCCATTACTGCAGATCTGGCACACAGTGCTCCTACTCCGGCATCAGTAACTGAGTTTGGATTTCCTGTTTCTGCCATAGCTTTAATTAATTCCAAGGAGCGGAAAGCGACTTTCATCACCCTAAAAGGGATTTCAATGGCATAACGGGTTGCTTCCTGAATAGCATTTGTTCTGATCAATATATTTTCTTCATTCCCTTTTGGAAGTGCGAAGGCATCCATTATCTTATTAAATGCTCTTGTATCTTCATCTACTAAAAAGAGTAATACATCTTTTATAACCTGACCCTTTTCTGCCCAATCCGAAAACGCCTCCCAGCGATCATCCCAGCCGGCTTTATGTGATGATAGATTAGCGACCATTGTTCCTAAAGATGCGCCCAAAGCGCCCATATAAGCTGAAATAGAGCCACCACCGGGAGCAGGCGACTCAGAAGCTGTTTCATTGGCAAAGCCTTTACAGGTTAAATCGATTAGTTTTTTCTCGCTCTTATCTCTTAATAAATACTCTATTATTTTTTCTTCCGGAACAAATGGTTTTAAGTCATCCAGTCCTAACGACTTAACAGCTATTTTAATAATTTCTTCTTCTGCCACTCCAACCGAACGATTTTGTTTTCGCAAGAAATACTTACCGGCATCGAGCAAGGCTTTTAAAGGAATAAGTCCAATCAACTCGGAACCCGTAACACGCATACCACGCTCGGCAGCCTTTTTGCAAGCCTCTTCAAACGCAACGTGAACGGGTGTCACATTAATATTTGTCAGATTTATTGAGACCTGTGCAATTCCATATTCCTCAATAAACCACCCTATCGCCTTACAAGCTTTCAGGCTACCGGGAATATTTATAGTTTTCCCCTGTTCATCTTTTAAGATCTTACCAGTTATTTGGTTACCCTCTCTTTTTGGTCGTCCCTTCTCTCGAATATCAAATGCAACGGCATTGGCACGACGCACGGAAGTTGTATTCAAATTAATATTATAAGCCACTAATAAATCACGTGCGCCAATAGTTACCGCTCCACTAAAGGCATTAAAAACAGTTGGTCCAAAATCAGGTTTCCATGAAGGATCCTGAAGCTTCTTCGGCAGTCCTTCATACTCACCGGCTCTACAGGCCGCTAAGTTTTTTCTTTTCGCCTCAAAGGCAGCGTTTTCATAACAATAAACAGGAATAGACAGTTCATTACCAACCCGTTCGGCTAATTGACGGGCATATACAACGGTTTCATCCATGCTGATATTTGCAATGGGAACAAGGGGGCATACATCAGTTGCTCCAAAACGAGGATGAGCTCCATGGTGTTTGCGCATGTCGATAATTTCAGATGCTTTGCGCATAGCCCTAAATGCAGCTTCCACAACAGGACCTGGTTCACCGACAAAAGTCACCACTGTTCGGTTCGTTGCAGCACCCGGATCAACATCAAGCAATTTTACGCCTTCAACACTTTTAATCTGATCAGTAATCTGATCAATGATGGACATGTCCCTTCCTTCACTGAAATTAGGAACACACTCTATTAATTGTTTCATTGTTTGTAATTTGATAAAATAAAAAGAAGATATGTTGTTATTGAATTTTCCCGTTTAAGATAACTGTTTCAATTTTATTATGTCCAAAATAGTAAGGCATATATTGATACGAAGGAATCTCTTTAGTGATAAACAAATTGGCGCGTTTCCCTTTCGTTATACTACCTACTTCATCACTAACGCCCATGGCATAAGCGCTATTGATGGTAGTGGCTTGAATAGCCTCTTCGGGTAGCATCTTATATTTTATGCACCCCAAAGATAAGACAAGCTGCATATTACCGGATGGTGATGACCCCGGGTTAAAGTCACTGGCCATTGCTACACCTAATCCCGCATCAATCATTTTTCGTACAGGCGCATAGTCCATCCCCAAAAAGAAAGCAGCTCCGGGTAATAAAGTTGGCATTGTTTCACTATTTAGCAACACACTAATCTCTTCATTACCTGTATATTCAAGATGATCCACTGAAAGAGCTTCATATTTTACCCCCACTTGAATTCCACCTGAATAATCTAATTCATTAGCATGTATTTTGGGTCGCATCCCATATTTTATTCCTGCCATTAATATTTGTTCGGTTTGATGAACCGTAAAGAATCCCCGATCACAAAATACATCAATAAAATCAGCTAACTCTTCTGAGGCAATAGCCGGAATCATCTCATTCATAATCAGTTCTACATATTCATCCTGATTATCTTTATATTTGGTAGGAAAAGCATGAGCCCCTAAAAAAGTAGCCCTAATTATTAATGACGACTGAGATTGCAACCTTTTAATTACTCTCAACATTTTCAACTCATCTTCAAGCGTTAAGCCGTATCCGCTTTTAATCTCAACAGCCCCCGTCCCTAGCATCTTTATTTCCTCCAGTCGTTGCCAGGCACTCGTAAACAGATCGTCTTCGCTGGTTTCGTGCAAAAGCTTAGCAGAATTTAAAATTCCCCCGCCTCTTTTAGCAATCTGTTCATAACTAAGCCCTCTAATTTTATCCATATACTCTATCTCCCTACTTCCGGCATAGACTAAATGGGTGTGTGAATCGCAGAAAGAAGGGAAAACCATTTTACCGACTGCATCAATTACGGTACATGAAGTAAGAACTTCTTCATTTAATGATAATTGATCCATTGTTCCATAATCAATAATGATGTCATTTTCAATGAGCAGATAGCTATTTTTGAGCGTAGAAAGATGGCTCATTTCAACTCCGCAAACACGTTCCATATCTGCGGGAAGAATGCCGACCAACTCCTTTATATTTTTGATTAACAATGTCATAATATATATATTCGGGTAAAATATTTATATTTAATCACGTTGACTAAACATTGCTAAATTAGCCAGAATCTTTGAAAAGAAAGTATAAGATTGTTGTAAAAAAAATGATGGAGACCAAATCGCTCAATGAAAATGTCTTTCGAAGAAATATAATCGTATTTGCTCAATGAACACACTTTTAAACTTTGATTGGAACTGGCTCATCTTTCAAACAGGATTGATCGTTCCTTTATGATTTTTTTGCCTCTTTCTTGATTATTCCTTGCCGGGCATTTAAACATTCTCTCACCTTAGCTCTAAATCTCCAACATGTCATCTGTCTCGTTTCTAGTGATGTAGATAATTCAGTTGAGGTAATCAAGGGAGAGCAACATACACGCCATACTATTTCGAAGGCTTTGGGAAGAGGGATGCGACAACAATGAAATATGGTATGTGCGGTAGCTGATTCAGTTGATTTACAACGAGTACAACGACGTGAATAAGGAGTAGTTCCAGCACAATAATTATCATGTCCGCATTTTCTACAAATAAATCCATTTAACCATTTTTCTGAAGCTAGAAAAGCTAAACACTGTTCTTCGGTACCAAACTTTTCGGTAAATTCCTGTTCTGTTAGTCCTTTAAACAGACATTTTATATTCATTAAATTTTCAAAATTAAGTTGAACTTATTTAAAAATACTTTGTTTATTTTTTCATTGACAAAGATAAATATTAATAGTGATATTTTTACGCTAATTACAATTATTATTTTATCTTTGCCGCCAACTCACTTAAAAATAAAAAAATATGAAACGCATTCTTAATCTATCTCTTATCATTGCTATTATTGTTATGGTCTCATGCGGTAGTTCCATTGGAAAAAAGAAAGAAGTATCTTCTACTGCCGAAAATAAAACAGCTATAGGAAAACCCATGCATTTGGATAAGCAGCTTTTTATTGCTAAGGTTTTTGATTATGAAAAAAGTCCGGAAAAATGGATCTATAAAGGTGACAAGCCTTGCCTCATCGACTTTTATGCTGATTGGTGTGGTCCCTGCAAGATGATAGCCCCATACATGGAAAGCTTTGCATCAACATATAGCAATCAAATCTATGTATACAAGATCAATGTCGACGAGCAGAAAGAATTGGCCTCCTATTTTGGAATACAAAGCATTCCGGCTATTCTGTTTTGTCCGATGAAAGGACAACCTCAAATGGTTAACGGCGCATTACCTAAAGACGAATTTGCCAAAAGAATTGAAAGCATATTGCTTGAAAAGAAAAAATAATTTTGAAAAGGCTAAGTAATAAGCATTAAACAATGTCATATTTCATTATCTGACTCCCTATATCGGATAAACAGAATAAACATTGGGTATTATTACAACAATAAATTATTTCTATTACTTAAATAAGATTATAACTGAAAAAAAATTAAGATATGGAACATTTAACAAAGCAAACCTTCTTGGAAAAGATCTTTAATTTTGAAAAAAATCAAGAATGGAAATTTGAAGGTACTATCCCTTGCTTGATCGACTTTTATGCTGATTGGTGTGGACCTTGCAAAATGGTAGCCCCCATCTTGGAGGAATTATCAAAAGAGTATGATGGAAAAATAAACATCTACAAGGTAGACACAGAGGCAGAACTTGAATTATCTGCTGCTTTTGGAATACGAAGTATCCCCAGCCTTCTTTTTGTACCAATGAATGGCACCCCTCAGATGGCACAGGGAGCGCTACCAAAATCTCAATTAAAACAAACTATTGACAATGTGCTTTTAAGTGAAGCTACTGTTTAAGCAGGCGATAAAGAGTGCTATTTTCTTTAATACATTTTCAAATCAGGTTACCTTAGATTGCAAAAGAACATTTTCAATGATAGGGTGACCTGATTCATTTTTATCTCCATGGTTCTTTTTACCTTTGCAAAAAAGAATAACGAATGGATAATCAGATTCTACTCTCTACAGCTTATCTCCCTCCTATTGAATATATTATTCAATGTCTGCATTATAAAACGATCACCATTGAGCTTTTTGAATCCTTTGCCAAACAGACCTATCGCAACCGATGTCATATTGCTACCGCCAATGGTTTGCTCCCATTAATCATTCCTATTAAAAAGCCCAATGGAAATCATACGCTTATAAAAGATATAACATTAGAAACAATCGGCAGATGGAACATCATTCACTGGAGAGCTATTCATTCCGCCTATTCACATTCACCTTATTTTCTATATTATAGTGATGCATTCGAAGCAATTTATCGAAATCCACCCCAAACCCTTATCGAGTTTAACACGGATTTGTTAAAAGTGATATTCAAACTATTAAAGGTTGAAGTTGAGATCAGGTATACGAAAGATTTTGCTCCAATAAATAATGAGGCGACAGATTTACGAAATTTAATCCGTCCAAAGCAGACCATTGATTATTCAGGTAAACCTCTCCCATTTAAAGAATATACCCAAACCTTTTACAACAAGTATGCTTTTATACCTAACCTAAGTATCATTGATCTTTTGTTTAATGAAGGGACATCCTCCTTAACGTATTTATAAATCAGTAAAGAACACCCAACACTTATAAAACAGGATATTCTACCCTAACATGGTAGATGCTCATTAACTTTCGTTTCAGGATACGTTTTATACGTGTAATATCTCGCAGTGTGATATTAGAATTATCAAACTGATTTTGTTCAATCTGTCGGGTTATAATTCGTTCCACCAAATCGCTGATAGATTTTTCATCCGTCTCCTTTAAGCTCCTGGAGGCTGCTTCAACCGAGTCGGCCATCATCAAAACAGCGGTCTCTTTTGAAAAAGGATTTGGACCATGGTAAGAGAATTTAAGTTTATCAATCTCTTCATCAGGATGCGCCTGTTGCTCTTTAACATAGAAAAATTCAGTTATACGCGTTCCGTGGTGCGTCCGTATAAAATCAATAATTTGTTCAGGTAATTTATGTTTTTTAGCTAGTTCAATCCCATTGATTACATGTTTTATTAAAATCTGGGCGCTCTCTTCATACGTCAGTTCATTGTGTGGATTATGTCCTGTCCTCTGATTTTCAATAAAATATAAAGCATTTTCAATCTTGCCTATGTCATGATACAACGCCCCGGTCCGTACCAACAATGGATTACCTCCTAATTCATATACTACTTCTTCGGCAATATTGGCAACCATGATGCTATGATGAAAGGTCCCCGGAGCATAGATAGCCAGCTTTCTAAGCAATGGGCTATTGGTGTCGCTTAACTCGAGAAGTGTTACATCGGTAACCAAGCCAAAAAGCTTTTCAAACAAGAAGATAAGCGGATAAGCTAATAAGGTTAATATTGAAGCGGCGGCAAACATCCCAAGATAGTAGAGATTAAATCTGGAAAAATCACCTTCCTGAATCAAAATGATACCAGTGTAAACAACTGAATTAGAAAGAAAAATCATCAAGGAAGTAAAGAAAAATTGTGATCGTCTATGTACCTTTGAGATACTAACAATGGCAATGATTCCACTAATAAGTTGAATATATAAAAACTCAAAACTATTCGGGACCAAAAAACCACTAATTATCAATGTCATCAGATTTACAAAAAGCGCCATTCGAGTGTCAAAAAAGACCCGGGCAATAACAGGCACCAAACAGATCGGAACAATATAAACATACAAACTATTATACTGACTGACAAGACCAATGATATTAACCATTAGAATGATGAGTAGTAATAACAAAACCAGTTTATTACTATCATGAAAGACCTCTACTCTGAAAGAGAAAAGAAAAAGAGCAAAGGCAGCCATAGCAGATCCGATCAGTAAAAATTGTCCCAATAATATTAAATAGGGTTTTCCAGAAGTACCAAGTTGTGCTTCATAATCTTGTTTAAGTGAACTTAGCACTTTATACTTTTCTTCGGTAACCAATTCGCCTTTTGAAATAATTCGTTGACCTTTTTGAACCATTCCCTTGGTAAGTGAGATACCGGAGAGAATCGCCATTTTTTGTTGTTGGTCCGTAAGGGCATCGTAACGAATGGTATAAACCAATGCGCGCTCAAGCAGAGGCAATAATAAAGTAGCATCTATTTCCGGAAACTCCTCAGCTTTTTTAGGCAATTCCTCTCGGAGAAATCTATCTGCCGATTGGATAGTATATAGTTCATTTAAAGGATAGGTCTGTGCCAGATTCCCTTTTAACACACGTATTTCAAAATTTGAAGGTTTATCTTGAAGCATCGGATTTGGCTCAACTATTCCTCTCAACATTACCGAATCGAGTAGAATCTTACCCATGACACGATTAAACTGCTTTATTTTTTCGTTCTTTGGTGTTGGAGGATATTTTTGATTCCAGCTTTGTTCAAAATTATTGATATATTCCGTATATTTCTTAAAATATGGCTCAGAATAAAGTCTAAACATAACCCGAGCATCACGTAAAGCATTATCTTGTTCAGTTTTCAGTTCGCTTTCTGTTTTTTGAATGGCAAAATCGAAAGGAGCAATCAGATCTTCATTTAACCATGGTTTACTTTTCTGAAACTCATATTTAAATTTCCCTTCACGTGGAAAACTCAATAGAAGAATGAGCGTAGCGGATAAAAACAACATGATTCGGAAAAATGCTGTATAGTTGTTCCAGAATTGAATAAATTTATTTCTCATTTTGCTCTTTTACTACATTATATTAACCAACAAATGTAAACCATGCTAATCAATGAATGTTTAAAAACTAACATTGTTATTAAATAGCATCAATTTGTTCATAACATTCTACAATATGCCGCTTCAATTTCAAAGCAAAATTCTCTATTTTTACTGACATTTCCATTTTTTATTTCTTTACTCTTTTCTTGATTCTAAATATCATTCTGACTATTCTTATTATTCTTAATAACCTGAATTTGTAAAACAACTATTAATCATGGATTATGGTGTATGTAACTTAGCAGCAGTACCTATACGTAAAGAAGACTCGGATAGATCAGAGATGGTGACTCAATTATTGTTTGGTGAGACCTTTCAGATTAATATATTATTAGGCAAATGGTCGCAGATCATTATTGATGATGATCAATATATCGGATGGATTGACAATAAGCAATATCTTCCAATCAGTCAAAGAGTATATATTAACTTGAAAAAGAGAACATCCTACTTTGTAAAAGATACATTATTACAGCTTACCGAAAAGAATAACTGCACCTTTCCTGTCGGTAGAGGGAGTACCCTATACAATGCTTTAGGAAAAAGATTCACATTGGGTAAATCGGTTTTCAGATCCTGTTGTTCTAATTCAATGACATTATCTGTTGAAAAAGAAAAACAGTTTATCCAGATAGCTTCTCTGTATCTTAATACGCCCTATTTATGGGGAGGACGGTCTCCTTTAGGAATTGATTGTTCAGGATTGGTACAAGTTTCGGCCAAAGGTGTCGGCCTATTATTGCCCCGTGATGCATACCAACAAGCCCAGGTGGGCCGAACCATTAATTTCATATCAGAAGCGCAACCCGGTGATCTGGCTTTCTTTGACAATCAAGAGGGACGAATAATTCATGTGGGTATCATTCTTGATGACACGAGTATCCTTCATGCTTCCGGAAAGGTAAGAATCGACACCATCGATCATCAAGGTATCTTTAATAGGCAAACAAAAAAATACACACATGAACTTCGTATAATTAAAAGAATTTTTTAACCGAAATATCTCCATATAAAAAGACACAGGCCTCATAAAATGAATAATTTTTATACATTTACTAACGATCACTGTTGGAATTATTTACTTAAATTTAATCTTAGCTTACTATTTATTTCACAATAGCATCTTACTTTTGCACACAAACAGATTCCGCTAAAAGAAAATTGAGATACGCCTAACCTCTAAAAGAACTACTTTAAAAGAGAAAAATAATAAGTATAACTTTGCAAAATCAATTAAGGATAATCATTAAATTTAAAACTACATTTTATGGGACTAAAAAAACTTACACTTTTTTTGGCATTCATGATGCTGAATGTTATGTTATTTGCACAAGTTACCACATCTGGAATTAGTGGTAAAATTGTCGGACAAGATAACCTAACACTTCCGGGTGCAACAGTTGTGGCCTTACATGTTCCTTCCGGAACAAAATATGCTGCGTTAAGCGATTCTAAAGGCTACTATCGTATCCCGAACATGAGAATAGGAGGTCCTTATAAGATTTCTATTTCTTTTGTAGGATTTAATACTGTTAACAAAGAAAACATCAATCTGGACCTTGGCCAAACATTAGTTCTGAATATTTCTATGGCCGAATCGGTTCAAATGCTTAAAGGTGTCGAGATTACCTCAAGCAGAACATCTGTTATTGATGGGAGTAGAACAGGCGCATCGGTGAACGTTAGTCGCCAACAAATTACTACGCTTCCTACGATAAGCAGAAGTATTAATGACTTTACCCGATTAAGCCCGCAAGGTAGTGGTAATAGTAGTGGTAGTAATAGCAGTAGTTTTGGCGGTCAAGACGGACGTTATAATAATATCACTATTGATGGCGCTAATTTTAATAACAATTTCGGATTAAGTACTACGAAGAACCTTCCAGGCGGTGATGCTCAACCTATCAGCTTAGATGCTATCGAAGAGGTAAGCATCAATATTGCTCCATTTGATGTAAGACAATCAAATTTCACCGGCGCTACTGTAAATGCAGTAACCAGAAGTGGTGATAATACCTTTAAAGGTTCCGTTTATACCTACTATAGAGACAAGTCCTTCAACGGTAATAAAGTTGGCGATACTAAACTTGATCTATCCAACACCACAACCAAAAGTTATGGTGCAAGACTAGGAGGCCCTATTATTAAAGATAAGCTTTTCTTCTTTGCCAATGTTGAAAAAGAAATATCTGATTTCCCCGGCGTAACGTGGAAAGCGACCGATCCTGCAAATCCACAAACCGGATCTAATATATCACGAACTACTACTACTGATCTGGAGACCATGCGTAAGTATTTAATAGATACTTATAAATATGATCCGGGAAATTACAAAGATTTCGGCAACTTCAATAGCGAGAATTATAAGATATTAGGTAGACTTGACTGGAATATCAATAAACATAATAAGTTTACGGTTCGATACAACTATGTCCACTCTAACAACGATGTACAGATTAATGCAACCAGTGCACCGGCATTAAAATCAACATACGGACGCTATAGCACTATGTCTATGGCATTTGATGGTTCTAATTATGGTTCTCTAAATACGGTAGGTTCTATTACGGCTGAATTAAATTCTACTTTTGGAAATAATATCGCGAATAAATTATTTGCATCATATACTAAAATCCGTGATACCAGAAGCAGTAAAAGTGATCAGTTTCCATTTGTTGACATTTACCAAAATGGTTATCCTTATATGAGTTTTGGATATGAATTATTCACATACCAGAACGATGTAAAGAATAATGTATTTAATATTACCGATAATGTCAACTTCTTCCTTGGTAACCATACCATTACAGCCGGTGCTTCCTACGAAAAACAATATTTTGGAAACAGTTATAAACCTTATGGTACAAGCTACTATCGTTATGCTTCCATGAGTGATTTCATGACAGGAAAAGCTCCTACCGTTTTTGGTTTAACCTATCCATATGAAGGCGCCGGTGATGGTTATGCTGAATTAAATTTTGGATATATCAGCGCTTACGTCCAAGACGAATATCAGGTTACGCAAAACTTTAAAATTACCGGAGGTATTCGTTTCGAACTTCCGCAGTATCTTGATAAACTCAAATCAAATCCTGCTGTTAATGCCCTTACATTTAAAGACATTAACGGAAATGATCAAAAATTAGATGTAGGTAGCTGGCCTAAAGCAAAAATCTCTGTTTCGCCTCGTTTAGGTTTTAATTGGGACGTAAAGGGAGATCACACATTACAGGTTCGCGGTGGAACAGGTATCTTCACCGGTAGATTACCGTTTGTATGGTTTACCAATCAACCAACAAATAGTGGCGTAATCCAAAACACGGTCTCAATCACCGATGCTGCTACATTAAAGACCTTGACATTTAATCCTGATCCCAATGCTTATGTTACCAAATTCCCTCAGCAACCTTCAACCGTTGCGCCTGGCCAGATAGCTGTTGTATCTAAAGATTTCAAAATGCCTCAGGTTTGGAGATCCGACCTTGCTGCCGATGTTAAATTACCTTGGTATGATCTTATCTTGACTGTTGAAGGCATCTATTCAAAAGACTATAATGCAGTGATTCAGTATAACGCCAATCAAGGATTACCATCATCAACTTTCTCAGGTGCTGATAACAGGCCATTATTTACTGCTGCTGACAAAAAGATCAATAGTGCAATGTCTAATGCTATTGTACTCGACAATGCAAATCAAGGACACACTTACTCTTTATCTGTTCAAATTACCAAACCGATTACCAAAGGATTCTATGGCTCTATAGCATATACTTATTGCAATGCCAAAGATTTAGGTGCAAATCCTGGAGCGCAGGCCGTATCGGTATGGAGTAGTACCCCAGCCTTAATCAGCCAAAACAATACAGGATTAAGTTACTCTCAATTTGCTATTCCGCACAGAATAGTAGGCACAATATCATATAGAGCTGAATATCTTAAACACCTTGCAACTACCGCTACACTAATCTACGAAGGTAGCAGTCAAGGTAGACTTTCTTACGTCTATTCAACAGATATGAATCAGGATGGTAATTCTGAAGACTTGATGTATATTCCAAAAAACGAATCTGAAATTCATTTCACAGATATTACCCAAAAGATAAATAATGTTACTACCGTAGTATATACTGCCGCTCAACAGATGCAAGCATTTTGGGCTTATGTAGATCAGGATAAATATCTTTCAAAACATAAAGGAGAATATGCAGAACGTTATGGTGTTGTTATCCCTTGGTACAACCGTTTTGATATGAAGGTTCTTCAGGATATCTACACAAAATTCGGTAAGGACAGAACACACACTTTACAATTAAGTCTTGACCTCCTTAATATTGGCAATCTTATTAACTCTCATTGGGGCGTTCGCAAGAAACAGGCATTGGGAAGTTATGATATTACGCTCTTGAAATATGTATCCAAAGATGCTGGTAATGTTCCTTATTACCAACTAAATACAGATGCATCCGGCAAGTTACCACAATCTACCTATGTTAATCTTGAATCTTCATCCACAACATGGGGAGCTCAGGTTGGTTTAAGGTATACTTTCTAAACTAAATTTATTATTCTAAAAAGGAGGCTTTGTTTCAAATTGTAGAAACAGCCTCCTTTTTTTTATATCTATTTCAGAACTCGTCCGAAAGTGGGAGAATATGTAGTACAATCTAACGCTAAGTTCTTTATCAACTAATCAGATTACAAATCCGGCTCATACTACTATAGCATCGATTGTACGGCTTCTTTTATGCCATCTGACGGGGTTTCTTTGATCAATGAAGCTCCCGCCATAACCAAGTAAATGATCGTTATATATGCTTAATGACAGCGTTTTTCAAGCAACCCGCTTCTCATTTCTTTTCTTTATATTCCGACTTTAGCTGATGCACTCTGCTTAAGACTTTCGGCCTCCTGTCTGGCCTTCGCCATCAGCACATCACAACGACTTTGTGCAGCCGTCAGAATTTGATTGGATTTATTATCCGCTTCTTTTCTAAGTTTATCTGCAACTTTTTTAGTCCCGAATGCTGCTAAAGCGCCTTTCTTTTCCCCTTCAGCTGTTAGCTTGTCAATTTGAAGATTGGCTTCAGTCTTTCCTTTTTCTGCCAGGCTTTTTGCCTCAGCCATAATAGCATCACACTGTTTCTGGGCCTGTTCCAAAACTGCCTGCGCCTTAGCATTTGCTTCAGCAATAGCTTTGCTACCTACCTCTTGCTTCTTCTTTGTAAGTTCATTTTGAACCTTCGCCTTAAGGGTTTCCGTAATATTACCCATACCCTCTTTCAATCCGGTTTTTAATACAGGATTGGTAAGCGTTCCTCCAATCAAAACATTCACTTTGACTGTTTCACCCAAACTAAAGTTGGCGCCCTTTTTATTAACATCATTCACCATCTTTGTCAATAAATTATTAGCAGCTCCACCAAACAGACTTCTGGGAATATTCAATGAAAGCACATAATCTATTGATTTATTGAGAGAGGTAGATCCACCCAGATTAGCTTTAATTCCGGCAGCAGTAAAATCAAAAGGTTTTACAAACAGCTTACCATTAACCAGATCAAAAGATAAATTCAATTTGTCGACTGCCAGGTTTTTCAGTTTATTTATCTTCAACAACTGAGCCAATTTGTCCAAAGTATTTACATTATCAATACGTAGTTGGCTCGTTAAAAGACTACCTGCACAATTCAATGTTCCCATCTCGGGCATCATATTTGCACCTAAATCTCCTTTAAATTTCAGCTTGGAAGAAAAAGTTCCGGCGGCTTTCTGAGCAATAGGGGCGAATGTGCTTACTGCAAGAAAAGTTGAGGCCACTTTTTGAATATCAAAAGCGTTAATATTCATATCAAAATCTACCGAAGGTTTCGCAGGATTATGTGTATCCAAAGCACCATTCAACGTGACATCTCCATTTAGTAATTGCATCTTCACATTCTTCATTATCGCTTTTGCATCAACAACAGATACACTTCCCGCCACATTCTGAATATTCATCTTCTTATACTTAAGACTTTTAACCGAAGTATTTAAAGTAAGATCCAAATTTGACGGAATAGAGATATTCGTCGATTTAGCAGTTGAAGTTGAAGAACTCTTAGTTGGAGTTGAAGATTTATTATCTGTAGACGACATTAACTCATCTAAATTCAAAAAGTTAGACTGAGTTGTTAAGCTCCCTTTTAATTTGCCTTTGTTAAAGAAATAGCCAAGATAATTTTCAATCTTACCATTCGCAGTCACATCACTTGCACCAATTTTAAGGTCGGTCTTGCTAAGATTCAAGGAGGCCGGTGAAAAATCAAGACGACCATATTTAACCTCAACAGGTTTAGGAACCTCTTTCCCTCCGTATTTCAACCCTTGAACAACCATATAACCGATAGCTTTAAAATCTTGATAACGATTTTTCTCAACAGATGAAAGTCTACCATCCATCTTCACATCCATATCAAAATTTCCTGTTAATTGAGAAGTCTGTTCCATCGGATAGACCTTTCGTAAATCGCCCAAATTTAATTTTCCTTTTGCCGCGCCTACGATATGAGGATCTGAAACAGGGTTAGTAACCAACATGTTCATATCCATAACATTATTCAGCACCTGAAAGTGCAGTGTTTTCAGATTAACCACGGTAAGATCAACACCGCCATCAGGTTTATTAATATTAGCTTTAAGATTTACATTTGTAACGGCAGCAGGCAAACCTTCATATTGAAAAGTTCCCTTATCTACGACAATATTAGCACCAAAAGAAGGCATGGATGTATCGCTGTAATGACCTTTAACAAATCCGCTGATAGCTAAATTACCTGAAGCCTTTAACTTATCAAAGCTCGTTGAATAGACAGCAGGAATTAAAGAGAGAAAGTTTTTAAAATCGGAAGTGGGAGCATTAAACTTCATATCCATATCATATCCATTTGCAGGCATCCCAAACCAACCCGTAACCTTTAAAGGCAAAGTATTTAATGTAATATCACCCGTTTTAAAGGTAAACTTCATATTTTTCAGGTCGGCCTCTAAATCAGAGTTCAGCTCGGTTTTGGTTTTATTAAAATAGCGGACACCTCCATATTCTACCGTAAGTGCATCAATCATAGTTTTCGTAGAGAGAGTCGTTAAATCGGCTGTCAAATCGCCTGTCAATTTATGATTTATGCCTTCAAGCTTTACCAGCATATTCATCCCGGCGTCATCATAAACCAGTTCGCCGTTTTTTATGATTAAACGCTTAAGTGTAAGCTTAAACTTTGAAGCCGGTTGATTTTTATCAGTAGTGGATACAGATGGCTTGGTTATATTCCAGTTTACGGCTCCATCTTTCAAGGCCTTTAACAAGAACCGGGGATTTTTAATGGTGACCGACTTAATCTCATAACCATCACCCCTAAAGACACTAAAGAGATCGACTGTCACATATATGTCAGGTATCTTTGCAAGCGTATCTTTTTCAAAAATGCCAACCCCACTCAAACTCAGATCGCTGATTCCAAGACTAAAATTAGGGAAACTACGCAATAATGACAAACTATAATCGCCTACACTAAACTTAGCGTTTAGTGAGCTATTAGCCGCATCGTTTACCTTTTTTACAAGGGGACCTTTAAAGAAGAACGGAAGAATAAGTAACAAAATGAAAATGCAAATAAAAATAATACCCGAAACTTTCAGCGCTTTTTTCATCACAATTTTTTTAAAATTTCTTATTTGATAAATTTCTCTTGATATGCTTCATACCTTAAATAATGATCAACCAAAACTAAAGCTGCCATAGCCTCAACAATAGGTACTGCTCTGGGAACAACACAAACATCGTGCCTGCCTCCCGGATGAATTTTCACCTCATTACCCGCCTTATCAACAGTAGTCTGTTCACGCATGATCGTCGCAACCGGTTTAAAAGCTGTTCTAAAGTAAATATCCTCCCCACTGGAAATACCGCCTAAAATTCCTCCCGCTCTGTTTGTCTCCAAAAGCACCTTCCCGGGATTTTTTGGATCAGGACGAAAAACATCATTATGCTGCGAACCTCTGAGAGCGGTGCCGGCAAAACCCGATCCATACTCAAATCCTTTAACAGCATTAATACTCAACATCCCCTTTGCAAGATCGGCTTGCAATTTATCAAAGACAGGTTCACCCCATCCGACCGGCACACCTTTAACAACGCAGGTAATGATACCACCGAGACTATCTCCTTCTGTTCGTGCTGAATTTATTTCATCAATCATCTTTTCGGCCACCGCAAAGTCAGGACAACGAACATCATTTTCTTCCGTCAAGGATAAATTGAGTGCGGTATAATCTCTTTCAACTGCAATTGTACCTATCTGCGAGACATATGCCGAAATAGAAATGCCCAGTTGTTCCAGTATCATTTTAGCAATAGCGCCTGCGGCTACACGTGCCAATGTTTCGCGAGCGGATGAACGACCACCGCCCCTATGATCTCTGATACCATATTTCTCATTATAAGTATAATCGGCATGCGAAGGGCGAAACACTTTACTCAGTTCGTCATAATCATTCGACCGTTGATCGGCATTCATTACTGCAAAAGCAATAGGAGTACCTGTCGAGTACCCTTCAAATATACCTGATAAAATTTCTATTCTATCCTTCTCATCGCGCGGTGTCGTTAACTTTGATTGGCCCGGCCTTCTTCTATTCAATTCTTTTTGAATTGAGTCAATATCAATCTTTATTCCCGGAGGACATCCATCCAAAACGCCACCCAATCCCTTTCCATGCGATTCTCCAAAAGTTGTCAGTGTAAAAAGCTTGCCAAAAGTATTTCCTGCCATTGTAATAAATATATAATTGAAAAATAGTTAACACTCAGTAACTTTAATGCTACGCTTACGATAGTATCGTGTCTGTAGTTTTTTGAACCATGCTAAAAATGATATTTTCCTTTTTTCTAATATCAAGAAGAAATATCAGCAATAAACCATCCAGCATACTTAAATGATAACCAAAAATAGATTTAATTGTTATAAAATCACAATAATCTTTTTAGAAAAGTCGTATTTTTAGCCTTATCAATAGGTTATCAAGGAATTATCAAAGGAAGCTCTTCTTACGATTTATCTTGCTTTTATCTATTTTTTTTTGTAATTTTAGATCAGATGATAAAAATAAGAATAAGAATAAATCATCTGTTTAAACACACGAACACTGGATCATTCCAAAATAAAATTAAATTTAATACGGTGGGGTTTTCCAGATGTATTATGCGAATGAGAGGCAATGTATTGCCTATGTAAGCCCGGTCCTGAATCGGGTAACAATGAAAAAGCGGCTGAACTTGATAGTTTCAGCCGCTTTTATTTCTTAGACTTTATGACCGGAGAATCTTTATACCGTTCTTAGGATCTTGATCTTGGCTTCGATACCTTTCAGTTCTTCCTTAGCCTTTTCAATCTTCTGTTCAAACTCCGCTTTGTACATATTCGAATTCTTAGAGTTAGCGAAGAACCCAATATTGTTTTCCCATATCTTAATATCTTCTTGAAGCTTTGTCATCTTGTTTTGGAGGAATAGCCTTTCACGACTGATAATTTTGTTCGCTTCAGGTTGATCCTTCATCGATTCAAACTTCTGCTTGTAATTAGTAGAAGACACTTCTTGTGAATTCATCTTCAGCGTATCGAAATGCTTATTTACAGCGTTTCTGAAGTCGTTTTGAAGTTTATCCTTATCCTTGATGGGCACATGTCCGATCTCAAGCCACTGGCGCTGAAAATCCTTTAGAATCTCAATATTTGCATTTCTGTCCTCACCCAATACAAGTTCCTGTACCTGTTTCAGAATAGAAAGTTTCAGCTCCAGGTTCTCGTCTTCGGCATGATGAATATGTTTGAAAAATTCAGATTTCTGGTTAAAGAACTCATCGCATGCAGCTCTAAAACGTTTCCAGATCTTATCACTTTGTTTACGCGGAACAGGACCGATGTTTTTCCATTCTTTCTGTAAACGAATCAATTCCTTAGTAGTTGCCGACCAGTCATTGCTCGACATAAGCGATTCAGCCTGAACACAAAGATTAAGCTTCAGGTTATAATTATTAAGTTGTTGTTCTTTCAGTTTTGTAAAGAAGTCTTTCTTATTAGCAAAAAATGCATCCAGATAACCTTTGAAACGAGTCCAAACTTCATCATTTACCTTTCGTGGAGCAGGGCCAACACTCTTCCAAACCTTTAATAGTTCGTTCAGTTGATCTGTTATGTCTTGCCATTGTTTAACAGACTCCACATCACCACCGATTAATTTCTCGGCACTTTCACACAGTGCTACTTTGGCAGCATAATTATTATTCTGCTCTTCCTGCATTCCTGTATAATACTCGCGCCTGCGATCATTTATCTGATCTGAAGCAGCTTTAAACCGTTCCCAGACCTCATCTTTTTTATCCAGAGGTACCGGGCCTATTTCTTTCCACTCTTCGTGCAGTTGTTGTAATTTCTTAAACGAGTCCGACTGAGTAAAATTGACTAACAGGTCTTCGGCTTTTTCGCAAATAGAGATTTTAGCTTCCAGATTTTTACGAAGATCCAGATCTTTTAACTCTTTAATGATACGAATCTTATCATAAAATTTCTCAACCAGAAAATGATAATTATTCCATAAGGCCGTAACTTCATTTTTCGGAACCATTCCGATAGACTTCCATGAATCCTGAAGTACTTTAAAATCATCATTAATCTTCTTGAGTGGCTCCTCAGAATCAATTAAGACACGAAGCCCTTCAAGAATTTGATTTTTTAATATAAGATTATTCGTTTTAGCTTTTTCCTGTTCTTCATTAAAACGGGCTTTTATCTGTTTAAATTTATCAAAAGCCATTTTAAAACGTTGCTCAAAAACATCGTCGATAGGAGCATAAGCTTCAGCCTCTCCCCCCTCATCCATATATTTTTTGAATGCCGCTTCTTTGTGCGTCTTATTTAATTTTTCGAATTCAATCCTGATATTGGCAACCTTTTTCTTTATCAGGGCAATGTCATTTTCGGAAACGGCTTTTTCAAGCAAGTCAACCAACTGTTCTCGATTAAACGATTCATAATTCAAATCGGAACCATCCTCTTCCTCTTCATCCTCTTCATCCTCTGCCACAACAGATTCAAGATTGATATCCAGAAGTTCCTGATGAATTTGAGCATGTGCATCCTGCTCACCCGTGATCTCGTTCTGCAAAGGTGCAGCAACAACCACAGGTTCTAATGGTTCAGTAGTGATAATGGGTTCAGGCCCGTTAGCGGGATCCGGCTCCTTCACAGGTTCCGGTTCATTAACTGGCTCAGTTTCATTAGAAAGCCCGAGCTCATTTATGGACTCTGCAATAGCTACAGGTTCGACAACAGTTTCTATAGCCTTTTCAGCTACAACATTATCATCCTTTTCGTTTAATAAAGTATCCTGAGTTTCTTCAGGCAGATTGGTTTCTTCATTATTAATGGCATCCATTTCAGATGCAGCATTCTCCTCCTGTACTTTCTGATCTTCAGCTTCAGGATTCAGATTAAGACGTTCCTTGTTTTCCATTGCTCGTTGATTTAGATTCCTTTAACAGGGTAAAAAATAATTTCTTTCAATAAAAATCAAACCCTATTACTTGGTTGGTGTACTTGATTAACCTCTTGTTCTTTTTTAAAGTTTTATAATTAACCGAATGGCAAAATTAGAAATATTTTCGACCCCCCAAAATTTTTATCCGATTTATTTAAATACGTTGTATTACAATCCGTTAAAAATTAACATTTGAGAGTTGAATAAGAACAAATAAAACACATATTTCTAAAAAAGCAGTTTGTTATTTCACTGTAATTCAAATACTAATTAAATAGCATCTCTCTAGAACTAAACAAACAATAAATTCATCCTTCTCTGTTTAATCCAACGCCCTTCTATTAAAAATCACATACCCTATGGTGAAAATAAACGAAAAACGATCCTGATTTCGATCAAACCAATTTAAACTAGCTGTAATCGGACCAATAGGGCTATGAAAAACTAACGCTGTTGTGGCCATAAAATTAGGTTTTTTTATACTATAATTATATTCTGCTTTAAAATCAGTTTGTTTAACAATCTGCTGCAAGGGTTGAAAAGCATATCCTTCAACCCGATAGTCAAACGACTTCGACATAACATACACAGTTTTTAAACCGGTAGCGACGTAATTATTGGCTCTAAACTCAGGCATAAACAGCGTCTGTGCATAAGGAAACGGAGTAAAGGCATGAGCTGACAACATGCTGGATGTATAATTCGAAAATAGGCGTTTACTTGATAAATAGGTTTCCGCATAAAATCCAAATCTGAGTTTTTTAACAACCTTAAAGTAGTCGTCCCATTCCATCCTAAACTGAAACCAGTCATGATTTTCAGAGGTCTTAACATCTTGTTGCGAAGTAGTCCCCGGTTCATTGGTTTCTTTTCCCGTTACATATCGGATATCTGTAAAGAAACGAGCGCCTTGGTTTGCAAACTGCTTATCATTTAATGTATTGGCCTCAAAGCTAATATTCGGGGTAAAAAGATTAAAATAAGTTTTGTCGGCTACATCATTTCTATTAAATACATTCGTCTGATAATAATCATCCCTCATTCTGGCAGTTGCCAGGCCAATTTCAAATTTAGCCTTTCTTCCGGCAGGCATTCCAAAATTAATCTCAGTATGACTTTCATTTTGGATTAAATATGAGGGGGTTTTATCTTCAAAAAAGTAGGTTGATGTCTTAAAGTAGTCCCACTGATTAAAACTGATCAACGCATCCAAATAATAAGGATGCGTTGAGGGGATGTCCAATCGGGCCCCAACCTCTGCCGAACTATAGAATCGTCCAATATAAAGATTAGCCCTATATACCAAAGCCGATGCACCTAATCTATTATACCGCAGACCTACAAAAGCCTCATTAATAGGGCTGGACGAAACCGTACCCCCAAACTGCACGTTAATATTATTTTCCTTCTCCACATTTAAATATAAGTCAAACCAACTTCGTTCCGGGTTGTATTTTAATGTAGGGTATATAGACGAAATCTGACTATCGCCCAAAAGTTTAAAATAATTAGGTTTTATAGCATCTAATGGAACCGAAGTTCCCTTATGAAACAAATGCCACCGCACATATTCGGATTGATTTTTTGCTAACCCGTTTACATAAATACTACCCACCTGTAACTCAGGTACCTTATCTCTAAACGCTTTTCTTTTAGCAGCCAAATCTTCCTGACTAATTTGAGTAGTCACAAACGTTCTTATTTGCGGTATCATCCGTTGTGCAGCGACATAACCACTATCAATGAACTCCCGTGTGTGCGAAAAATCAACGACATTAGTCTCTCGCAGTTTAGGTTCAATCAGCACCCCGTTATCACAAGGAACATTATACTTCGACTCTACCATTAACATACTCTGGAGTTGCGATACCAGATCATTGCTTTTGGGAGGACCATAATTACTAGCGACTTTGCTTCCTATGATAATATCCGGATAGAAATCATTCAGCATCACATCCGTCGGAAAATTATTATACATTCCTCCATCAAACATCAATTTACCATCAATAGTAATCGGTTTAAAATAGAAAGGAAAAGTCATTGAGGCTCTGATTGCTGTTCCAACATCACCCGATTTTAAAATTGCCTGTCGGGTTGAAGCGATATCAGAAGCAACGCATCGGAATGGGACCATTAAAGCATCAAAATCCCCCCTCGAAGCAGCAGTAGCCCCTGCAAAAAGTTTCATAAAAGCAAAGTCCATCTGGTTAGGTGAAATCAAGTTGGTAGGTATGATATTAGAAGTAAAAACCGAGTCGTAATTAAACCGCAAAGTTAACCATGATGCATTTGGCTCCTGCTTTTTAAAAAAATAGGTATACTCTTCGCCAAATTCACCTGAGACCCAGTAAGTAAATTCTTTAGATTCAATGATAGCCGTCATCTCATCCGGAGTATATCCTGAGGCATAAAGGCCTCCTATAATGGCCCCCATAGATGTACCGGCAATATAATCAATAGGAATTCCGTTCGCCTCAAGCGCTTTAATAACACCTATATGGGCAACCCCTTTCGCACCTCCCCCGCTCAAAACCAATCCTACTTTCTGCTGCGCAAGTACAGGGAAAGACAATATCAATATTAAAATTAACTCCAGACTAAAAAAACGAATTTTCATTGTAATGAATAAAGTCTTTTTTTTAAATTTCAACTTACTTTATAATTCAAAGATACGTCTATTTTGCTCTTTTTACTGTTAAAAGCAATACAATTTAACGAATACATACACTTAAGTAGTAGCAATAATTTATTGTCGCATGCCTAACTTATTCTTGCCTACATGAATATAGGAGCAGACATTCCAAATTAATTCAGCCAACGGGTAATACCTATCATTTATTTTTAAGTTCCAATAAGCAGTATCGTTCATTTTACTTATCAATAACGCTTGCCGATAGTGTTGAAAACCGAAATTATTCCTTATTGCTAAAGACGCCATTACTGCTTATCAGCACATTAAGCATCATATTTCATGAATCGTGTTGTACTGCACAATTACAGATTTAATACTACCTTTGTCATAAATTAATCGGAATATAAAAAGTATAATTTCAAAATACATGATTGTTGTAACTGGCGCTGCAGGCTTTATTGGAAGCTGTTTGGTTCGCAAACTTCAAGATGAAGGATTAAAAAATATTGTTGTTGTAGACGAGTTTTCACGACCGGATAAGTTAAAAAATCTGGAAGAGAAACCTAATCTGCAAAAAGTTAATCGTGATGTATTTATCGATTGGCTCCAAAGCAATCACCAACAGGTTGATTTTGTCTATCACATTGGTGCCCGAACCGATACTACTGAGTTCGACGTCAATGTATTCAATAAGCTTAATCTCAACTACACAAAATCCGTATGGAAGATTTGTTCGGAATTCTCTATTCCTATGGTTTACGCCTCATCAGCCGCCACTTATGGACTTGGAGAATATGGATATGTAGATAGCCATTCTATCGTCGAAAAATTGAAACCGCTAAACCCTTATGGGGAGTCGAAAAACAATTTTGATAAATGGGCGCTCAAACAAGATAAACAGCCCCCTTTCTGGGCAGGGATGAAATTCTTTAATGTTTACGGTCCTAATGAATACCATAAAGCGCGTATGGCTTCCGTTATCTTTCACTCTTTCAACCAAATTAATGAAACCGGAAAAGTAAAACTATTCAAATCTCATCGTCTCGATTTTGAAGATGGGATGCAATTGCGTGACTTTGTGTATGTCAAAGATGTGGTAAATGTATTGTATTTCATGATGAGGACAAAACCGGAGAGTGGACTTTATAACCTCGGAACCGGTAAGGCACGCGCTTTTTTACATTTGGCGCAGGCCACCTTTGCTGCGCTTAACATCCCTGAAAATATTGAATTTATTGATACGCCCATTGATATAAGAGATAAATATCAATACTTTACGGAAGCCGATATGACCAAATTAATCAAAGCCGGCTACATCACTCCATTTTATTCGCTCGAAGATGGGGTAAAAGATTATGTACAACAATATCTATCACGAAAGAGCTACTATTAACCATATGTAATCGGTTTTATCGCATAACAAAAAAAGTTTACATGTTGACTAAACGTTTTGATTTAATTTCACTCTAACTTAAAATTAAACCTTTAACCTCTTTAAAACATGAAAAAAATAGCGATTACATTAGTTGCCCTCCTCCTATTTGCAGGAAGCGCTGTTAATGCTCAACAAAGAGTACAAAGAACACCCGAAGAACGTGCTAAGATGCAAACCGAAGCAATGCAAAAGGGCCTTGCACTGAATGATGAACAAGCTAAGAAAGTCTTTGACCTCAATCTGGATCTTTCAAAGAAGATGGATTCTATCCGTACTGCATCTAACGGCGATCGTGATGCTATGATGGGAGCTATGAAATCATTAAACGACTTACGTGGAGCAAAACTAAAAACGATTCTTACTAAAGAACAATTAGAAAAATACGAAGCCAATAAAGCTGAATTCTCTGGTCGCAGACCACGCCCGGAAGGACAAAACGGCAACCAATAATATTATCGAATTTATTAAAAGACCGCAACACTTAATGTTAGCGGTCTTTTTTGTTATAGGGGAAAAATCATGCGGAAATTAATCCGACCAGTCAGGTAATCTGAAAATCTGAGAATAAAATCATAATAAGAATCTCCTAAAACAAAGAGAATAGTCAACTTTATTTAGGACGTGACAAAGAGCTGATTCTAATCTAAGCCTAATGTAAGCCTATCGTAAGCCTAATCTACTTCTATCATATATTAGGCTTAGATTAGAATAAGGTTAGATAGATCGTAAGCTGGTTTTTATTTTATATAAGAGTGATCAGATCATCTTATCATTATCATTATTGCCGAACCTACGCCGTACCTGGGCCTTATCTCCGCCGTACATGTGCCGTTACATGCATATGGCACATGTTGGGTGAAGGTTCGGCAAATAATTTGATCATTATCGGCCTTGTCAAGAGAGTTATCGGGATATTCCACAACCTAAACCAAAATATAGGAAGAATGGGTTGCGGTATTATCAAAACCCAAATACCCTTTATCGTGGAATCCAAAAGATGTAGCGGACATAGCAACTGATACAAAGTTACATATCATGCAATCGGAAATCAATATATTATTGGGAAAATAAATTTCCATTATTTAACCCTTCAACTTTTCCGACCGATCCTTCATCTATTTCACAGATATTATTGTGGTTCTGCAAGAAGATCGCGTAGTTGATCGGCCCAAATCTGATATCCTTTCTCTGTCGGATGACAAAAATCAGACATGATTTCCCTTGATATTGTACCATCTGCCGAAATCATTTGAGGTGTAAGGTCCACATAAGTAATCTTCTGCTCATTGGCAAATGCGGATAATAACTGGTTTATCTCATTAATCAGGATCCTGCGCGGATGGGTCGGACTCTGCTCCCGGGGGAAGACTCCCATGAGAATTATTTTAGTTTCAGGTGATTTAGATCGAACACGGGCACAAATGGCTTTTATACCTTCAAAGATCTCAGGAGCTGTATTCATACGGGCATTTTGTGTCTGACTGGTATTATTAGTTCCGATATTAATAACAACAATCCGTGGATGAAGTCCATCAAATTCTCCATGATCTAAACGCCAAAGTACATTTTGTGTGCGATCCCAACCAAAACCAAGATTCAATACACGATAGGGACCAAATAACGATGCCCATGTATTAGGTCCGTTTACATGATTGGCTTTAGGGTTTCCACCCCAAAAATGAGTAATTGAGTTTCCTATTAGAACAATTTCAGGGTTGATCGAATCTTTTATTCTTAACACCTCTTCATGACGTTTCCACCAGTCGTAACTATCATTTTCAAGTTTTGTAACAGGAATAACAGCTGTATTTGAAGGTAATTCGGTATCAAGCGACTTATCGCCCATCAACGCTGAAAGCAGAGGTTCCATGGCTTGCGCCCAGGCCTTTGCACCGGCCGGACTGGGATGAAGCCAATCGAGCATCATCGAATGATTGATCGATCCGTCCAGATTAAGAAAAACATGATTGACATCGCAATAGAACACATGTTTATTGTCAACAAGCTTCAAGGCCATATCCGATGCCCTTTCAAGAATAACACGATGACTGGTTGGATTGGGTCCACCATAACAACCCGGAAAAGAACGAAGCAGAATAATCTTTGTATCCGGGAGTTTTTGACGAATGAGTTTTATAATAGCTTCTATTCCACCGGCCAATTGCCCGGCAGTATGACGGGTGGGATAATTCTTCTCGTCAATATTATTCGTCCCCATTTCCAAGGTGACCACTTTAGGAGATTGGCCCTCTAATTCTCCATGTTCAAGGTTCCATAGAATATTTTCGGTACGATAGCCGCTAAAACCAAGGTTTATAGCTTTTCGAGGAGCAAAAAACTGATTCCATACAGGCTGGTATTCTGCTTTTTCAAAGTTATTGGTAATAGAATTACCTATCATTAAGAGATCGAATTTTTCTTTGGAAAGTAGCGCAAGCTTCTCTTCATGGCGTTTGGCACTATATCCTGCGACAGGAATAGCTGCAGGATTAGGTGTTATGTTACTAACCTCAGGATTGGTTTCAAGGAAAGCTTTGAGTAATGCCGTCCAATTTTGTAAAGCATCTTCGGGTTTATCCGTTATTCCGAATCCATGTCCTCCGGCTGATAAAAGATGAAAACTAGTGACGCCACCAAAGCCTTTCCACATTTTTGAATACTCCTGACAGCTCTTCACCCATTCAGGATGATCATTTGAGGAGATAATCGTGAATAACCGTCCTGTAGGTTCTTTGGGGGGCATCACACTTGGAATTACAGTACCGGGAAGTGTTTCATTCAAATACGCGGGATATATCAGGATCAAGTTATCGGGTAGTTCATTCTTACCTAAATTTTTAACCGTACGGGCGGCAAGATGTCCGCCTGCAGAGTATCCCATCATCCCGATTCGGCCTTCATGAAGTCCCATTAACCCCGGATTGGATTTGATAAGTCGAAATACTTTCAGCGCATCGGCAAGTGCCAAATCACGGGTGTTGGGGCCGGAGACAATGTGATATTCCAGTAGGGCAACATCATATCCCACCGTGTTGAGAAATTGGGTTGTATAGATACCCTCTGATTTCACATTCAAAACGGTATAGCCTCCGCCGGGAAGCAGTAGGATTGTTCCTTTAGCCGGAGTTGTCTTTGTTCTGAAAAGATGAATGACCGGAGCATTAAATTTACGGATCAAGCCATCACTATCTACCTGATTACCGCCGGATAATACTTTCAGATCGAGTGATAAATAATTCGCTGAGCGTAAACTATTCTTTTTCGAAGTCTTTTGAGAGAAACCATCAGATATGACTAACAGTAAAAAGAGCAAGATCAGAGCCCCTCCCTTTAATTTGAGATTGTATTTTTCTTTCATTTTTCTAAATATGTTAATATAAATCAATTACAATGGTTACCTATCAAGAGATGAATAATAGAATTTATCTATTCCGCTTATCAACGAATGACATGGAGAAGAATTATAAATTTCGACAAAAGCAAAATGAAAAACCATAATGAAAAAAGATAGCAGAATCGCAGAGATTCTCATTTGATGTTTATTTAATAGCAGAAAAAAAATGCCATAATACAAAAGTAATAACCCTGAAGATAAAACGGTACTGTAAAACAAAGGTATTTATCATTTTTAAAAATTTTAAATTTTCAAATCGGATTATCTTCAACGAAAGATAAAACTTGAATCTTTTTATAAAGTAATAGTTTATCTAATGCAGGGTGTTTAACTTAGCAAACTCAAATAAAACAGATGAAAAGAAATATTTGAGATGCTGATTTATTTAATTTAAAAGAGGGGTTTTAATAACTGAAGATGACTGCATATAGGTACTATAGAGATCACCTGGGAATTAACTTTATACTTTTCTTTCTGTTTTTTTCCTTATGGCCTCTCTTCTTTCAATCACAAACACTATCAGCTCAGACATATAACGATGTGGAAATGCAAGCCCCTATTCAAAAAGGTTATGCACAAACACCCTTAGCTCAGCCTTGTAATGATCCTCAATCATGGATTGCACGTTGGACCATTCCCTCTATAACCGGACCGGGTACAGCCGGAAATGTTGTTTCACTTGTAGCCGACGGTAGCAGATCGACATGGTTTCAATCTACCACCACGGCCCCCTGGTCTTTTGATATTGAGTTCGGCATCGTCAGGAAACTTACCGGATTAAAAATATATATACCATCACCAAACAATGCGCCACGATCATATGAAATATTGGTTCGAACAGATGATACTTCACCCTTTGTTTCCGTATCAACAGGAACTATTCCTTTCCCATCTGTAGCAGGAGATTATCTCATTGACTTTAATGGTAATTACTATAATGCAAAAAATGTAAGAATCGTTTTCACTGATGCATGGACTTCCAATAAAACACCCTCTACCACCTCACTTCTCATTTCTGAAATAAATTTCTTTCAATGTGGTGTAGATCCATTGATTGCAAAAGCAATACCCTCAGCTTCAGTCCCTGCTCCCGCCCTTTCATGCGCCGAAGGGATATCCGGTAATATCATGGGAGTAATCAACACTTATTATCCGGGTCTTTCAGATGCGACAAAAGGAAGTAACGCTATCATGGTTGATGCATCAAAAGTCAAAGGAGTTAATCATACTTTAGTTGCCGGAGACAGGGTCTTAATTATTCAGATGCAAAACACCGTGATCAGTGAAGCTAACTCAATGGCTTATGGTGATGGCATCGACAACGATTTGATTGCATCGGGATGGACGGATGTTCGAAACACCGGGGAGTATGAATTTGGAGTGGTAGAATCGATATCAGGGAACACCATACAGTTGACGCAACCCCTTCAAAAGAGCTATTCAGCTAAAGGTGTATTTCAAGTGGTTTATAGTCCTGTTTATGATAATGTTACACTACAAGGTGTCGTTACCGCCTCACCTTGGGATGGTTTTTGCGGAGGAATTGTAACCTTTGATGCCAAGACACTGAATTTAAACAATCAGACGATTGATGTAAGTGCACAAGGATTCAGAGGAGGAAAATTGAATGCCAACACGAACCCTGCCGTCCAACATTTTTGGAATACTTACTGTACAACCAATGACAAACTATTTGGAGAAAAAGGTGAAAGTATTGCAGGCGCCCCTATAGGATCGTATGCATTATCATCAAAACTATGTTATGGAGGAGGGTCATATGCAAGAGGAGCACCCGGTAATGCGGGAGGTGGTGGCAATGACCATAACTCCGGTGGTGGCGGTGGCGCCAACATTGGAAGTGGCGGACAAGGAGGAGCCGCATGGGGGAATGCGGCGAGTGGAGATATGACGGTTTACTGGCCTAGCGTTTTACCCGATGGGGGATATTATAATGGTACTGATCGTGGTTTTATTCCCAATGGCGGTATGGGTGGAACGGGATCGGGAACCCCTGATCCATTCAGAATCTGGATGGGTGGTGGCGGTGGCGGTGGTCACCAAAATGATAATGCGGCTACGGGAGGAGCAAATGGAGGCGGTATCATTCTGGCGACAGCACGTATTGTAACCGGTACCGGAAGCTTAATCGCCAACGGTGGCGATGCACAACCTACCATAATAGCACGTGGTGGTATTGATGGTGCAGGTGGTGGCGGTGGCGGTGGAACCATCGTTTTTGGATTTGATAGTCAAACCGGTGCTAAGATAAGTTACTCGGTAGCAGGAGGTGCGGGAGGTGATAATAATGCACAAGATACACCCCACGGTCCTGGAGGCGGTGGCGGTGGCGGTGGTATTATCGTAAGCGCCTACCCGCCTAATGTGTCGACTTTAAGCGTAGCCGGTGGTAGATATGGGATGCAAATCAGATTCAGTAGTCAATGGGGCGCCAATAAAGGGCAAGAGGGCAAAATGATCACCTCTGATAAGCTACAGGCGCTTTATACCTACTCGTGCGACCATGGAGATGATCCCGCTTCTTTTCTGGATGCAGCCCATCAGATAAAAACCATCTCCCCTTCTTTGGGTATTCCTGGCGATTCGGAGCCCATGGCTTTAAATAAGCCGCCCCATGAAACGGATGCTTTGGGAGACGACCTGAACGGCAGTCCGAATGATGAAGATGGCGTACAACAACCATTTGAACAAATATCTACGGCACAGTCAAAATACAATGTAAAAGTAACGGTAACCAATCCACAGAATTCGAATGTTTATTTATGTGGCTGGATAGACTTTAACGGAAACGGTAAGTTTGAAGAGGCGGAGAAAGTTTCTATGACCGGAGCGCTCTCCGGAATTCAAACACTAACATGGAACAACATACCATCGGATATTAATGGCGGACTTTCATATGCCCGCTTCAGAATCAGTACGGGACAAGAGGCATTACAACCTACCGGAGTAGCTCCGGATGGAGAGGTTGAAGACTACACCATCTATATAAACGGGATTCCTCAGGCGGTACCTGATGAGGTATGTACCCATGCAGGACTTAATGGAGCGTTCCATGTACTGGCAAATGATAACCTGATGAATGATAAGCTGGGGATGTTGTCTGTTATGATGCCGCCTCCTGCCAATGGTACCGCTAAGGTCAATGACAATAACACCCCCAACGATAAAACGGATGACTATATCGTCTATACTCCAAATCCAGGATTCACAGGGACCGATAGCTTTTATTACGAGGTATGTAATAGTGTGGGCGATTGTGCAAAAGCAAAGGTGATCGTTACGGTGAAAGAGCCTATAACCGTCGACTTTACGCCACAACCCGACAAAGGGTGCACCCCACTTACTGTAAAATTCACCAATGATTCATCTGATAAAACCGCACAATTTAATTGGGACTTTGGTGACAAAACCACCAGTAATGAATCAGAACCTTCGCATACCTTTACGACAACTGATACCACCACCGTCTATACGGTAAAGCTTACCATGAATACGGGCTGTGGAATTATTACAACGTCAAAACAGATTACGGTAAATCCGCTTCCTGTAGCGGTTATGACCGAAAAGTCGAATGAAGATAAGCCGGAAAAAGTCGAATTTACGGATGTTTCAAAAACAAGTGTTAGTCGAATCTGGACTATTGATGGAGCCACAAAAGGTACGGAGATAACACTACCTTATACTTTCGAAAAAGCGGGGGCTTACGCTATACGCTTGACTGTTTTTAATGAGTTCGGTTGTAGCGACGATACGGTTGTAGTACATCATACCGTATTCAGAGACCTCTATGTACCCAATACCTTCTTGCCCAATAGTCCGGATCCACTGGTAAATACTTTTAAACCGGTAGGCTATGGACTAAAAGATGGCTCGTATTCTTTTATGATTTTTGATCTATGGGGAAACCTGATCTGGTCAACTACTGCGGTAAAGGATAAAATGCCAAGAGATGGATGGGATGGAACCAAGAATGGAAAATCACTTCCAAACGACACCTATATCTGGCGGATAAAGGCTGTATTTGAAAATGGAAAAGTCTGGAGAGGTATGCAAACTTTTAAGAACGGAGGACTGGAAGGAGCTTACCATACCCAAGGAACCGTAACAATTATTCGCTAATGGACCGTAAGTATAAAATATTAATCCTAAGAATGAGAAAACACCTTCTGGTCCTGCTCGTACTCTGTTCGTTCCATATAAAAGCGAATGCACAAGACGTAACCTTTACCCATTTTCTCTATAACCCGATTTACTTTAATCCTGCAGCAGTAGGTATTGATGAGGGATTTATCACCAGCCTGAATTACAGGAGGGCGATGATGTATATGCCCTCTACTTTTGAGACTTATGCCGTAGGAGCCGGACAATCATTATACGACACCGGTATCCGTGGACTTGGAGGTATCGGTTGTTTTGTGGTGAAGAATCAGGAAGGCGAAAATAAATTTAATACCATCTCCATGGGAATTCCTTTTTCGGCAAGAGTTCCGCTCAATGAAAACTTCACCCTTCAAGTGGGCATAGCTCCTGTAATCTACCAAAAATATGTCGACTGGGGTTCGGTGTTGTTGGGTAATCAGCTTGATAAATTTGAAGGACTTCTGCTTATTCCCCAATCAACTACTTCCGTTAGTGAAGCCTCACCGCGGGTCACTTTTTTTGATTTCCATTTAGGCATGTTGCTTCGCTGGGAGTCTGATCCATCCGACAATGCAAACGCCAGAAAAGATGCATTCGATCTAGGCCTATCCGTTCAGCATCTCCCCGAACCCAATCAAGCTTTCTTCTCGCAACCTTCAAAACTTGCGGCAAAGTATAATATCATGATGCGATATAGTTATAGCATCGGCGATGGATTTTTAAAAGACGGACACCTGCAACCGGTACTGCTCTATGAAAAGCAGGCTACATTACAAGACTTTGTAGCCGGAGTAAACCTGACAGGAAGCAACTTAAATGTCGGAACCTTCTTTAGAAGAGACCAAAATAAAACACTGAAGGTATCTGAAATGGTTTTTATGGCGGGTATTAAGATTCCGATAAATAATGAAACGCTATCAACTATTCACATTAATTACAGCTTCGATTATACGCTTCCCTCATCAAGCGTTACAGGAAACGCTACACAAGAGGTTTCTCTGGTATTCAATCTCCCGTCACTCCATAGAAAAAGGAGCCCCTGCCAACCCTATTTTTAAATTCGTATAATCGATACTAAGAAATTGCTTAAAAATTAAATTTTGAGTCTACTCCGAAAACCTTTTCTTGTGGTATTTTATTTAAATAATATTACTGAATAACAATTGATTACAAAAAGCTAATATTGTAAAATCAGCTTCTCGGAGTGAACTCAATTTTGAAATTTATATAGCTAAAGAATCTTATATTCTTCAATAAAGAACGATTCTTTCAAGATAAGAAATAAAACAAGATTAAAAAAATCAGTCTCTAAAAGCCCCAAAATAAAAAATTTAAACAGTCTCAGACTTCCAAGACTAGCGTAAAGTTGAATCATGTCATTTTACAAATAATGGAATAGTCTGCTATATTTGTTAATTGATAATCAATATCATACATGCCACAATACTGCATCGTTACATTATTTTAAATGGAAAATACAGACTTCTTGACCTCTCGCACTTTCATTTGTCGGAATAATTACTAATATATAGCAAACAATAAGAATAAACACTGTATGTCAATTATATATGTGGGTACATGCGTCAAATATTCTATATTTACGACAATCAGATCTGCGATACTATCTCTTATTACTTGATTTTCAATTTGGGGTCAGGAAGTCTGAAATATCGCAGCATTATTTTGCGAGTAATTTTAGCTAAATAATTGAATTACAGCAATAGGGTATTGGAAGTCTGAGTCTAATAGTTCTTCGATTCTTTCAGTACCGATTCTAATGAGAGAATAGCTTCATTATAGTCGTATTGCAAGTCTTCGTGCAGGGTAGCCAACACTTTTCTGATCTTTATCACTTGCCGCTCAAATATATTATTGAGTGTGGGATTTCGCATAATGAGAAAACCGAAAGAGACAAATTCATAACAGAAATGAATTAATAACTCCACTTCAGTTTGCTTCTGCCCGGAATATTTGATAAATTTATTAGTGTCTTTAAGAATCTTACGAATACTTTTTTTTGTGAGATGCAAAGAATTAGAACCAGCTTCCATGAATTCGTATGAAACAGCTTCTTTGGCACTTCTGATATATTCGGATTCATTCAGCGAATCTATCAGCAAATAACTAAGCAACTCCTTATTCTCCTTGTTATATTTGGCCAATCGCATGATGATCTCGAATAGCTCCTTAAAGGTTCGGCCACTTAGTTCTGTCCGTATCTCACTCAAAGGGATAGGATTCATCTGGACTGATAATTTTTCTTGATGGGGGTCAACAGGTATTCCAAACCATTTGATTTGATGACAAAGATAGTTTCGAGAAGCATTCCCAGTTTTCCGGCAGGGAAGCCTTTACGCTGAAACCATTCAAGATAGGATACAGGAAGATTAGATAATAAGGTGCCTTTATATTTTCCAAAAGGCATCTGCATAGTAACTATTTGAATAAGAACTTCAGGATCTGGATTCATAAACAAGTCTTAACTTAGGTATAGCAAGTAATCTATGCAAATTTAACAATAATCGTTGATTGAAAAGAATAACTTTTTTAAAGAATTCAGAGGAATAAAAAAAGCGGCATGAAGTTTTGATAATCTCCACACCGCTCTTTCCATATCTGAATTTTACTTATTTTGTAGCAAGGCCGACCCTTTTTCCACTTTTAAATTTAACCACAAAAGCACCATGTATTTTATGCTTTAAAATCAGCTGTTTAGCATAGATACGTGCCGCACTAAAGGTTTTGAATTCTCCGACACTAAATCTATACCAACCACCATCCGTATCTAATCTAACATCGGTAGTGATATGATAAATTCTTTTTACCGTAGCGACAGTAACAGGCTTCTGTGTAGCAAGAATCTGAACTTTATATCCGGTATACAAACCGCCAACGGGTTCAACATTTATTGGAGTCTCTTCAACCTTTGACTTAGATTGTTCGAAAGGAGTAATCTTCACATCTACCTTTTCAGGAGCAGGTGCGGTAGTTTTCTTAACTTCGGCCGGTTTTGTTTCAGCAGGTTTAGCTGCAAATGAAGGTTTTTTTATTCCATTTTTATCGGCAAGATCTGCTTTTGCCTTAGCATTTTTTGAAGTGCCCTTACCCAATGAAAATTTATAAATTAATCCAATTGACGTATAATTATAGAAGTCGGAATTTATACCGGCATGAAGCCCATCTAATGTGTCATTTTGTGTGAACTTCATTGTAGTCTCTACATTTAAAAGCAAACGTTTATTCAATTTTAAATTAACACCTAACCCTACATTTCCTATTCCATCAATTTCATATCCGTTAATACCTTTTCCGGAACCGTATCCAAAGGCTCGTTTCTTTTCACCTGTAAAATAGGTGGTTTTACCTTCAAAGTTTCCTAAACCGATTCCAATAACACCATAAGCATTTGCCCTACGGTTAGGTTTATATCCTAGAAACAAGTTTGTAAAATTTACGGTGGCATTAAGATTTCCTTCTATCAGATTGCTTTTAAACTGAAGATTAGCCTGTGAGCCATCACTATAGAAAGGTTTGGTTGCATTGAGGTTTCCCAATAAAATGTTACCCTGAATTCCCCAAACCGGAGAGATCTGCTTTGATAAAGAGACGCCATATCCCCAAGCAACACCACTTTTCAGCTGGTTGCTGAGATCTTTAGGGGTAGAGACATCCCCCCAATACGATAAAGCTCCCGCACTAAAACCGAACTGCCAGTTCTTTCTAATTCCTTTTTCAAATTCACTCTTTTGAGCAAATAGGGTACTACTACTTATCAAAAACAAACAAATAAGTACAATTACTTTTTTGATTGAATTGAATTTAAATGTGCACATTATGGGTTCTTTTTAATGATAATAGAAAGTCTCGTTCAGATATTAGCGTATAAAACAAGGTTGCTTTTCTCTGCTTATGCTATTCTCAACTATATTTCTCGCGAAATCAGTCAATAAAATCATACAACGAAAAAGACAAACCGATACTTATTGCTATTGAAACAAAAATATAAATAAATGGGGCGTAAATCAATACATTGTTAATAAATAACGAGTTATGAACAAATAATTTCATATATGTATATGAATCAGGATTTTAATAAATAAAAAACAGGATTTTTATTATTTTAGGATGCCATAAATAATCGAATGATGTTTTATTTCACGCAAGAAGTTGAAGAACTAATGTCCGAAAGTTATCTCTATCTACGGATTCCAATCTCCCTTTTAGGCGACCATCAACATTCCCAAAAAGAGCTATGCAATAAAAACAACACACCTTAAAATCAGTCAAATTGGATATTACCTTTGTAACAAGAATAAGTTGCAGCACGTATGCGATGAAATTTCGAACAACGTGCCACTTATAAAAACAATAAACTACTATATCATCATGGAAATATCAATTGTAAGCATCATTCAAGCCATGCTGGCCCCGGGAATTATGATATCAGCATGTGGATTGCTTATTCTGGGGATGAATAATAAATATTCAATCGTGGTAAATCGCATCCGTGCCCTCACCGACGAAAAGAGAAAATTAATCACAATACCTAAACGAGGAGACCTAACTCCTGACGAAGAAAGAAGACTCGAAAATATCAATTTGCAAATTGAGCTGTTTGCCTATCGTGTAGTATTAGTAAAACAAGCCGTAACCAGTTATTGTGTTGCTGTTGCATTTTATATCGTCTCATCACTACTGATTGGGCTCAGTTTTCTGGCTACTCAACAACTTCCCCAAATTTCTGCCTTAGTATTTTTCCTTTGCGGAATGGTTTCGGTGATAGTTGGTATTTATTTTGCCGCACAAGAAATAAAAAAAGGATTAGAGATTGTAAAAATTGAGATTACAAACGTTTAGTGAAGTCGTAGCTCACAAAAGCAATCTTCCTACTATCCGGCAACACTGAGTTCACTATAAAGGTTCCATTTCCTCCAAAGAGCTTTGCTTAAATGACAGGAGCGCTGTTAATGATCCATTTCGCATTATCGATGGTGACAGGAGCTATCGTATAACCTTTACCATTAAGGAAATGATACATTTTGATTCAATTTTTTGAGTTCACTCCGAGAATACTTTCAGGTAGTATTTTCACTAAATAAAATCAATCTTATATAACAACTGATTACACAACAATAATTTAGTAAAATTGACTTTTCAGAATAGACTTAATTTTACATTTTCTCCTATTTTTTTAGCATACTGCTTATGCACCAAATTTTAGTTGTACTTTGCGGAATACACCGTTCTTGACTTTCTCCTATTAGATGCATAACTTTGTATCATTGCAAAGATCTTTATTTCAAAAGGAATTACAAAACTTAAGTGTTATTGCTCTACATAACAATAAATACGAATACTTTAATAAAAAGAACTGCCATCCATTTGACCATTAAATACTTTCACTTTTTTTGTTCAAAATGCTAAAAAATATTAATATGCCATGGTTAGAAAAGCTAAAAGAAGCCATTACCTGATGAACGGACAAAGAGAGCTATGAGAAAATTTAAAATAATAGTTGCATTACTCACTATGGTAATGATATCAAGTAGCTTCACTATAAAAAGTAAGCCGCCATCAGAACTGCCTACATATTTTAAAGAGATAAAATATTTTTATCTCTGGTCCCTATTTAATGGTACCCCTGAGAAAGATTATAAAAAATATGAGATTCATTTTTTTATAAGCAACATTATCAGAACTGAAGAGCATGATTTTGAGGGACTACAAAATGCATTCGTAAAACACATGTCAATAAAATATAAATGGGCAGTACGGGCCTATCTTGGAGATAAGGCCGGAGGCTATCAAAAGATGGAAGATGCCGAATCTGCTCGCCAAACAATGATAAAGGAAAATATTCGGAAAGGATATATCATCCATTATGTTAATTGGTAATCAGCATTGCTGTAAAATGAAAAAATTTTCTTAATCTAAAGTTTCATAGATTTGTAATTAAACTAAGTTCTAAAAATAAAAATAGTTGTACACATGATCAATTTAAAAAACAGTCTGTCGGAAATAATATTTCTATTAGCATTGACGCTAATGCCATTTCTAGTATTTGCGCAGAACGATATTCAAAAGGCATCTGATAACACCGGAATCCAACCACCTCAATATGGAAATAACAAACAGGCAGGCAAATTTTATCGTGTTAGAGGCATCAACATGTATTGTGAAATATATGGGACAGGAACTCCGCTCCTGTTTATTCACGGAAATGGCGGTAATATCAACAGCTTTGTGAAACAGATTCCATACTTTGCCAGCAGATATAAAGTAATTATTGCCGATAGTCGTTCACAAGGAAGAAGTGAGGATCCTTCAGATTCATTGAGTTATGAGATGATGGCTGATGATCTTGCAGAATTACTGAACCAATTAAATATTGATGCGGCCAATGTCATTGGATGGAGTGATGGAGGAATAAACGGATTGCTTCTGGCAATCAGACATCCGGAAAAAGTAAAAATGTTAGCCATAACCGGAGCAAATATTACGCCCGATACTACGGCAATCGTTCCTAATATCTTTTATAGCATAGTGAATACGACCAATACCCTTAAACTTAAAAAGGACAAAACGGATAAAGAAAAAACGGATTACAAGTTAAATAAACTGATATGTGAACAGCCCAATATTCCGTTAGCAGATCTTCAAAAAATTGCAGTACCAACGCTAGTCATTGCAGGTGATCATGATATGATCAGACTCAACCACACCCTTCTAATTCATCAAAATATTAAAAAGGCCTATCTATGGATTTTGCCTAATTCAGGACACGGCACATTAGTAGAATATCCTGATGAATTCAACCAAAAAGTGGATGATTTTTTCACACAGCACTTAAAAAGAAAATAAGAAGTCTTTCACTCTACTAACAACATTATAAAAGAACCGGCATATTCGTAATGAACTAACAATGAGGAAAATACAACATACAGATTCCATCAGACCTAATTTTGTAAATTATTCTCCGATGAAAAAGCAAACCGTTTTAACTGTAATCTTTATGATCTTTTCCACGTTGGGAATAGCCCAATCCTCCAATAGTGAGGTCATCGCCGACGGAGCAAAATTAATACGGTTAAGTGATCAATATAGTTTTACAGAAGGACCGGCAGCTGATAAAAAAGGAAATGTGTATTTCACTGATCAACCCAATAATAAAATCATTAAATGGTCGGCAACAGACAATAACTTATCGGTCTTCATGGACGATGCAGGACGTTCTAACGGTACGTATTTCGATAAGAAAGGCAATTTGGTTACATGTGCTGATCTGAATAATCAATTATGGCTCATTGATAAAAACAAGAAGGTAACTGTTTTAGTCAAGGACTATAATGGGAGACTGTTAAATGGCCCCAATGATTTATGGATTGATAAAAAAGACGGGATTTATATTACCGACCCTTTATATGTTAGAGACTACTGGCGCCGTAGTCCTGAAATGCAACAGGATGCAAGATGTGTCTATTATCTTGCTCCCGGCAAAAAAGAGTTGATACGGGTAGCCGATCATCTTATACAACCCAATGGAATCATAGGATCGCTTGATAACAGGTTGTTATATGTTTCGGACATAACAGATAAGAAAATATATCGCTATGATATCCAAAAAGATGGTTCTTTAAACAACCGGATATTATTTGTCAATAAGAATTCTGATGGAATGACAATCGATAATAAAGGAGATGTCTATATCTGTAATGCCGATGGTGTTACGGTATATAATCCAAAAGGAGAACAGATAGAACAGATTCCGACAGGTGAAAAATGGACTGCTAATGTTACTTTCGGAGGAAAAAATCATGATAAACTATTCATCACTGCTTCCAAGTCGGTTTTCATCATAGACATGAAAGTCAAAGGAGTTGAATAAAACCCTATTTATAAAAACATCTCCGGTTAGTGAAGACAATCTGAAATATGGTTAATTCTTATATGAAATTATTAGATCAAAATATTTATTGCCGGTCATAGACAAGTTGGATTCATTGATCAATGAAGTAGCATATGAAATCATTAAGAATCCACGTTACGAATAGTTTTAGAAGGTCAATATAATAATACTTTTTGATCAATCAGCACAGTATCAGTATACTATTTTTATTTATGTTTGCACTTGTCTGACTTATCTCATCAAAAAGCAGTAGATAAAAAAAACAATTATCACTGATTTTAAACAAAAAGCAACAATCAATCACCACACAATGAACATTAAACACACGCTTTTTTTAATAGTCATCTGTTTTGGAGTATCCGGAACCTTTGCGCAAAGCAAGAATGATCTTAAATTATGGTACACCGCTCCTGCTAAAAAATGGGTTGAAGCACTCCCTATCGGTAATGGTATTTTTGGTGCTATGGTTTTTGGAAAGACCGGTCAGGAAACTCTTCAAATGAATAATGGTGAGTTTTGGTCGGGTGCGCCAAAAGACAGAAATAATCCTGATGCCCGTGTTGCATACGAACAGGTTAACAAATTGATGAAGGAACAGCGTTATGCCGAAGCCGAGAAACTATGCCATAAAATGCAAGGACCTTATACGCAAGCCTATGAACCATTATGCGATTTAATTATTACAAATGCCGATTCAACAAATATAAATAATTACCATCGGGAGCTGAATATTTCGAACGCAATCGCTTCCGTTTCATATGCAACATCCAATGGTAATATAACACGTGAACTGTTTTCAAGCTATCCCGACAAGGTGATCGTGATGAAGATAAAAGGAAGTACCCGGGGGACTATTACTTTCAGTACTGCTTTTACTTCTAAAATGTTGAATAAAGTACGGATTGAAGACAACATTTTAAAAATTCGTTGCAAGGCTCCAAGGGTCTCCGAACCCAATTATCGCGGTCCGTATAAAGATGGGAAAGATGTTATTTTTGACGACTGGGGCGGCGAAGGGATGGAGGCCGAAGTATGGCTGGTGATTCATCATAATGGTGGTAAGCTCTCTGCCGAAAGCAACCGATTAGTCCTAACAGGAGCCGATGAAGCTACGCTCATCATGGCTAGCGCCACTAGTTTTAAGGATCGGTTTACATCACCGGGGCTTCATGGTATCGAACCGTCTCTACAAGTGGCAACCATTCTGAAGAAGATAGAAACCAAAAACTATGATCAGCTAAAGGCTGCCCACATCAAAGATTATCAAAACCTGTTCAACAGAGTAAATCTTGATCTGAAAAGCAATGTTGACAACACATTATCAACCGATAAACGGATTATAAACTATGCGCAGAACAACGATCCCAAAATGGTTGAACTCCTATTTCAATATGGGCGGTATCTGCTGATTGCCTCATCTCGTCCGGGCGGACAAGCAGCTAATCTACAAGGCATCTGGAATCAAGAGGTTAGGCCACCATGGAGCTCAAACTACACCTCCAATATCAATATCCAGATGAACTACTGGCCCAGTGAAGTCTGCAATCTGACCGAAACAAATGAGCCGCTGTTTTCTCTAATTAAGGACTTGGCAGTTAATGGCAAGGTTACGGCAACAACCAACTACGGACTGAAGGGCTGGGTAGCGCATCATAACGTGGACATCTGGGCAAACAGCGCACCTGTAGGTGACTACGGCGGTGGCGATCCTATGTGGGCCAATTGGTATATGGGAGGTGCATGGTTAAGTTGTCATCTGTATGAGCATTATCTATTTACAGGGGATAAGACTTTCTTAAAAAACAATTATCCTATCATTAAAGGCGCTGCAATGTTTGTAAGGGGCATGATGAGTGTAAACAAAAATGGATTTTACGAGACTACTTATGGATTTTCACCTGAAAACAGATATAAGATGGGAAACCAGACATTGGGAATCTCTCCGGGAACAGGGATGGACATGGGAATTGCTCATGAGCTACTAGCCAACTGTTATCAGGCAGCTAAAATTTTATCTATTGATCAGGAATTCAGTAAGGAACTTGAAGCCATCCTTTCCAAATTTCAGCCTTTCAAAATTAATAGTGCAGGCAGATTGCAGGAGTGGGCGGAAGATTTTGAAGAGACCGATCCGCATCATCGACACACTTCACATCTTTTTGCATTACATCCCGGACGACAGATAAACCTTTGGGATAATCCCGAACTGTTTGAAGCTTGCAAGAAGGTATTATATCGTCGTGGTGATGAAGGTACCGGCTGGGCAATGGGTTGGAAGATCAACTTCTGGGCACGTTTACTTGACGGAGACCACACAATGAAGATCGTCCGGAATCTCTTTACGCCTGTCGACTTTGGAGAGGTAAGATATGACCATGGAGGAATGTATCTCAATATGTTCGATGCCCATCCCCCATTCCAGATTGATGGAAACTTTGGCGCTACCGCAGGTATTGCTGAGATGTTACTACAATCGCACACCGGAGCCATCCATCTTCTTCCGTCGCTTCCATCTTTATGGAAAGAGGGATCGATTAGTGGATTGAAAGCACGTGGTGGATTTATTGTCAATATAAAATGGGAGAATAACGCACTGACTACAGCCAGTATCACATCAACTATCGGCGGCAATTGCAGAATACGTGCCGAATGGCCTTTAATTATCAAAGGAGCTAAGATTGCAAAAGGTGAGAATCCAAGCATCTTTCAGAAAGCCGTCGCAACCGGAAAGCCAGTCATCGCTTCAGGCTCACAAGGTAGTATTGCAAATTCAAAAAAATATTATGAATATGATATTATGACAAAACCGGGACAGGTAGTAAGTATTTCAGCTGTAAAACAACGATAAAACAATTTAAAGCTTACCCGTTGGTTCAATTAATTTGGAATATGATCAAAATTAATTGATTACAGACTTGAGATAATAAAAAAAATATGCTAACTGTTTGATTATCTAAAAACATAAAAGAATTCATCCAACGGGTTAAAGCTTATAAAATCACAAAAGAGGTTGTTTCTAAAGTCTAAAAACAACCTCTTTTTATGTGAATAGTTAGGGATCAGTCCGAAAAGTGGTGGAGAAAAGCATAAAAGTTTATCGATAAACGGTATATCACGTAATAAATATTTAAATAATACAGGAAGATAAAAAAGATAAGAAGTAAACACGAAGGTGTGTATAAAAAGATTTGAAATAAATTTGATGTAGGTTTCTTCGGTATCTAGTATACCGGTCAAACCTACATCAAACTCAGTTCAAACATAGGCTAAATTCCTTTTAATATGCCCTTATGGATCAGTCATATCAGGCTCGTATCTCCCTTATATTCTCCTTTCTATTCGGACAAAAACTAAGATTTATTCTTTGATCGGAGATTATTTTGTGCTTTTGGCATTCCTTATCATGGAAATCATAAAAAAATCAACCACAACTTGCAAGCTATTATCGTGAACGAACTATGATTTTCACATTGCAGTTTGCTTATATTTTATCTCATAGTTTTACATCCCAACTTTTCCAACTGATCCATAGTTAGCGGATAAGGAGTACAAAATTAAAATAGCATAGAAATAAAAATTCTTTGGAGACGAACTATTTTAGTCCTCTTCTTTTAGGGTACTTATACCAAACGGGACATAGAATGGGCTAAAACTAATTACGCAAGTTGTAACAATATAGGTAGCCATAATCAGTATAAACATAGCAAGGTTCCCCGATACCTCACTCATAAAATAATATAAATAAAGCCCTATCGCAATTATGTATCGTATTATTTTATCGATAGTTCCTATGTTTTTTCGCATAATAAATGGATTTAGCGTTAATAAATTGATCTTTAATAGTTCGATCTTTATTTGCAAACAGTACAAAGGTTGCTGGCAATAAAAAACGCCACACACTCCTATAAAAGCTGAACCAAAAGCGCTACGGCTTATTGAACATCAATCCGAAGTAAAATTAACGAAGTAAAATTACAAAAAAAACACTATTCCTATCAATAATGATTTCCAAAAAAGCTTTTCAAAATAATGCGATTCATATGAAATGATGATAAATCGTTAATATTAGACATATAAATAGTATGGCATAAAACGAGTACCTTTGCACCTCATTAAAATTTAGGAATGATTTCAGTTGACGGACTAACAGTTGAATTTGGAGGAACATCTCTTTTTAAAGACATTTCTTTTGCAATTAACGAAAAAGACAGAATTGCCCTTATGGGTAAGAACGGGGCAGGAAAATCCACCCTGTTAAAAATAATTGCCGGTGTTAAGACACCAACTAGCGGAAGGGTCTCTGCACCGAAAGATGCCATCATCGCTTACCTTCCACAACATCTAATGACCGAAAACAACCGATCGGTTTTTGAAGAGGCAGCTCAGGCATTTGCTCATATTTTCAAAATGGAACGGGAGATTGAAAGGCTTAATAACGAACTATCTACCCGTAACGACTATGAGTCGGATAGTTACTATGAACTGATAGAACAGGTTTCAACATTAAGCGAGAAATACTATTCCATCGAAGAGACCAATTTCGATGGAGAGGTTGCCCGGATATTATTGGGTTTAGGCTTTACACAATCTGATTTTGACAGACCGACCAGCGAGTTTAGTGGAGGATGGCGTATGCGTATTGAGCTGGCAAAGATACTCTTGCAAAAACCCGATCTCATTCTTCTCGATGAACCTACAAATCACCTCGATATAGAATCGGTAATGTGGCTTGAAGATTTCCTGATCAGTAGCGCCAAAGCTGTCATCGTCATATCACACGACAGGACCTTTATCGATAACATCACAACCCGTACTATCGAAATCACGATGGGACGGATTTATGACTACAAGGTAGTTTACTCTCAATATTTAGAGCTGCGAAAAGAACGACGCGAACAACAACAGAAACAATTTAACGACCAGCAAAAATTTATTGCTGATAATCAGGATTTCATTGATCGTTTTAAAGGAACCTACTCTAAAACCAATCAGGTTCAATCGCGTGTAAAAATGCTTGAAAAACTTGAGACTATTGAGATCGATGAAGAAGATAACTCGGCACTACGATTGAGATTTCCGCCATCACCCCGTTCGGGCAGCTATCCGGTAGTAGCGGATGGTGTTGGTAAAACATATGACTCCCATAACGTTTTTTCGAACGCAAACTTTACGATCGAGCGCGGAGAACGTGTTGCCTTTGTTGGCAAGAATGGTGAAGGAAAATCAACCATGATCAAAGCCATCATGCATGAAATTGATTTCGAAGGAACATTGCAATTGGGACATAATGTAATGATCGGATACTTTGCACAAAATCAGGCATCGCTTCTGAATGAAGAAATCACTGTATTTCAAACTATCGATGATGTAGCCAAGGGAGATATACGTACCAAAATCAGAGATATACTTGGAGCCTTTATGTTTGGCGGAGATAATTCGAGTAAAAAAGTAAAAGTACTCTCAGGAGGTGAACGAACCCGTCTGGCGATGATAAAGTTGCTACTTGAACCGGTAAATCTTCTTATCCTTGATGAACCAACCAACCATTTGGACATCAAGACAAAGGATATTCTAAAGAGTGCACTGAAAGAGTATGACGGCACACTGATCGTGGTATCTCACGATCGTGATTTTCTGGATGGTTTAGTTACTAAAGTCTATGAATTTGGAAACAAACGGGTAAAAGAACATCTCGAAGATATCAAAGGTTTTCTGGAAAAAAAGAAAATAGAGAATATGCGTGAACTTGAAAAATCATATCAGAAATAGACTGTTCTGCATTGTTTTCTATTTGATTTATTAATGATAATCGTTTTCCGGAAACCAATTTGTAAAATTGAATAGCGTCTGTCTTACAAACAATCTTGCATAATAACCATTATTCAATCATCATAAAATGGATTATCAAATACACCCTTTTTCTGAAGCACAATTACCGGAGATTCTTGAAATATTTAACGAAGCCATCCTCAATACTACCAGTCTGTATGAATACAAACTTCGTACGATGGAAGATATGATCAAGTGGTTCGAAGGAAAGGTTCAAGGTAATTTCCCACGGATCGGTTTGTTTAATGAAGCACAAACACTGGTTGGATTTGGAACGTATGGATCGTTCAGAACCAAACCGGCCTATAAATATACGGTAGAGCATTCCGTATATGTCCGTGCCGATATGAGAGGAAAGGGATTGGGAAAAAAGATTCTGAAAGAAATTATTGATTGCGCAGTAAAAGAGAATTACCATGCTATTGTCGCAGGCATTGATGCCGACAATAAAATCAGCATTTTATTACATGAGAAGCTAGGTTTTCAACATGCCGGAACCATTAAGCAAGCCGGATATAAGTTCGGGCGTTGGCTCGACTTATCATTTTACCAGTTGGTTCTAAAAACACCATACGAGCCTAACGAAGAATAATCGGTAATTTGTTTTTCGGCCGTTTACTCATCTGACGATCCCCTTGAGCTAAATTTCAATAATTTTGATATCAACCTCAAAGTATTAGCTTTGAAGTTGATATCAAAATTAATATGCTTTATTTCTTTTTTGGTAGATAGAAATCCTTTTCAGTCAATCCACATTTATTGATCATCTCTACAGCATAATCGGCTCTCGAGAAGTTACTATCCATGTTATTGGTACCAATAGTAAATTTCAAGCCTGCCTTTTTGGCTCTGGAAATAAATGTAGCAGATGGAATCCGATAGCGATTATTAATTTCAATGGCTATATTATTCTTCTTAGCAGCTTTTATTACCCGATCCATCCGGGCTGGAGTCCAGAAAGAATCATACCTATCCTGCATCTGGGCAGGTAAGAAAGTTGGATTGACATAGATGTTTATTGGTTCATTATTGAATATTTTAACAATTGTATTAACCAGATATTCCATAAACTGCTCTTCATTATCAACCCATGTTTCATCTTTAATCCAGATCCGGTTTCTTCTTCCCTTTTCATCCGTGAAAGTCATGGCATCGGTAAAGACATAATCAAACTTTTTGATCGATTCTTTTGAAAATGTATGAACCCACTCTCTACCTTCTGCCTGCATCCCTTTATAAAACTGCGGGTATTTCTTCATCTCGTTAAGTACCGAATCTATCTGAGCGTCTTTGTGCACTGGAAAGCCGACGCCACAATTGATGACAATACCGTATCGGATTCCTTCAGCATTAGATTTTTTAATTGCATCATCTATCGTAAATCCGCCTTTTAAATGAACATGGAGATCCACAAGTTGAAACGGATAATTGTTTTGGCTGTTTGCAAACGAAAAAAACAGAATACAGATAAATAGTAATAGCTCTTTTTTCATAATGGTTTATATCTAAATTTTAATTGATGGGCGGTGAATAATCCTTTTACCTTCCGGGTTATACATAACAAATGTATTGTTTTTCTACAAAATAACAACCCATCCATCTCATAAAAAAACGAGTGAATGGGTTGTTTTAAATAAGAGAATAAACGCTTTGAGTATTTTCTTACATCTTAACGTTAGTTCTCACTGTTTTATTTAAGCTGAAGCTCAAGAGCCTTCCTTATAACTGCCGGTGTGGTCAATTGACGGTCTCCGATTGCTTTCCAGCCACGTGCTTCAAAACGAGCAACGATCTTATCAATAGTTTCTTTGCCTACGCCATAATCGCTCAATTTGGTTTTAACGCCTAATGAATGAAAGAAAGATTCGGTTTGTTCGATAGCCTTTACAATACGCTCATCTTCTGTTCCTTCTGTAATATTCCATACACGTTGTCCAAATTGCAATAGTTTTTCTCCTTTCTCCTTTTTCAACACTGTCCAGATTCCGGGCAAAACAATTGCCAATGTACGGGCATGATCTATTTCGTGAAGAGCCGTAAGCTCATGACCAATGCTGTGTACCGACCAATCACCCGGAACACCGCTACTGATCAGTCCATTCAATGCCATAGTAGCACACCACATTATATTCGACATGGCTTCATAGTCGGCCGGATTTGCATAAACTTTCGGACCTTCTTCAACCAATGTTTGTAATATCGATTCTGCAAAACGATCTTGTAAGGGAGCATTAACCGGATAAGTTAAATACTGTTCAATCACATGGACAAATGCATCAACCACACCATTGGCAGCCTGACGTTTAGGTAGAGAACCAGCTGCATCGGGAAGAAGAAATGAAAATTTAGGATAAACCAAAAAGCTCCAGAAAGCGAGTTTTTCATGGGTCTCCTCTCGAGTGATTACCGAATTTCCGTTCATTTCAGAACCTGTAGCAGGCAATGTCAACAATACACCAATGGGTAATGCTGCCTTAACAGGATTCTGTTTAGCCAGAATATCCCATGGATCACCTTCATTGAAAAGAGCGGCAGCGGCAATAAATTTAGTGGCATCAATCACCGAACCGCCACCAACAGCCAATAAAAAGTCGATCTTTTCGGCCTTAATCACTTCAACAGCCTTCATGGAAGTTTCATATCTGGGATTGGGTTCTATTCCTCCAAATTCAACAACATCGTAATCTTTTAAATTTTCTTTTAACTGGTTATAAACGCCATTTTTAAAGATGCTTCCACCTCCATAAATCATCAGCACTTTACTTTTAGCCGGAATTAGTGAGGATAGCTTAGTTAGCTGATCTTTTCCAAAGATCACTCTAACGGGATTGCAAAATTCAAAATTATCCATATTATATTTTTATTTTTAGTTTACTTCAACAAGAGACTTTCCAATATTATCGTATAAAGATATCGATTTGTAAAGAATAATCCTAGCCGACTTATTAATATCTATCATCACGGCATCAGAAACTTATCCATCCTTCATCTCAAAAAAAGACATCGTTTTCATACCAGCCTGGATTTGAATAGAATTTGTTTATTCCCTATGTTTAATATTATTGTTTCTGTTTTTAAAAGAGCTCAGTATGTTTAGACTGATAGATTATATGAATGGATGAGTGGCTATTTTGTTCAATTTTAATTAACACATTAATACATTAGCACGTTTTTGTCTACTTTTACAGAATAGATAGGGAGTAGCCTAAATTAATAAATAACACTTACACTATGAAAAATAAGATCTCACTTTATCAGGTTGATGCTTTTACCGACAAACTTTTTCACGGCAACCCGGCAGGTGTATGTATACTGGATGAGTGGCTTGATGATGATTTGATGCAAAATATTGCAGCGGAAAATAACCTTGCCGAAACAGCTTTTGTAGTAAAGGCCGGAGATTTATTTGAAATCAGATGGTTTACACCAACAATTGAAGTAGATCTATGTGGACATGCAACACTGGCGAGTGCGTATGTAATTTTTAATTACTACCCTACGTCCCAGAACCTTATCGTATTCTCTTCTTCCAGAAGCGGAAAGCTCCCTGTTGAACGTCAGGGAAGTTGGTTAACACTCAACTTTCCAACTGATACATACACCCCCATTGATATCCCGGAAGTTTTGATTACAGCCTTTCAAAAAAAGCCCATTGAAGCTTATAGAGGGAAAACAGACATTATGCTGATTTATGCAGCACAGGAGGATATCGAAGGATTCAGACCTAATCTTCCATTGATTGAATCTGTTGGAGGACGTGGTGTTATTGTAACTGCACCGGGAAGCAATGTTGACTTTGTTTCCAGATTTTTTGCTCCTCAGATCGGAATAGATGAAGATCCGGTAACCGGTTCGGCCCACACAACGCTTACCCCTTATTGGAGCAAAAAACTAGAGAAAAAAAGATTGACGGCTCGTCAACTTTCAAAACGTATAGGCGATCTGGTCTGTGAAATGAAAGATGACCGGGTAATGATTTCAGGAAGAGCCGTAACCTTCTTCAAGGGGGAAATCAGCTTCTAAAATTCGAATGAATCATGCTTGATAAAATAAAAGTAATCGGCTTTGATGCGGATGATACATTATGGGTAAACGAGCCTTATTTTCGCGATGCAGAGTTTAGACTAGCCGAGCTACTAAAACCTTATGCTCCGGATGTCGATATCATCGCCGAATTATTTAACACGGAGATGAGAAACTTACCGCTTTATGGATATGGAGCCAAAGCATTTACCCTTTCCCTCATCGAAACAGCGGTAAATTTATCCGGCAAAAAGGTGGATGCTAGTATTATCAACGAAATTATTAAACTGGGACATGGCTTGATGGACATCTCCATTGAACAATTAGACCATGTGGACGAGGTATTACCAATCCTAAAAAGAAAATATAAACTGATTGTTGCAACCAAAGGAGATCTGTTAGATCAGGAACGAAAATTACAAAAATCAGGACTACTCCCCTATTTTCATCACATTGAAATAATGAGCGATAAGAAAGAGAGTGACTATCAACGATTGATAGATAATCTGAACATCCTTCCCGAAGAGTTTTTAATGGTGGGTAATTCGTTAAAATCCGATGTACTTCCGGTATTAGCTATTGGAGGGGTCGGAGTACATGTTCCTTTCCATACAACATGGCAGCATGAAACGGTAACCGAGCTTCCAACCGATCATTATTATGAAATCAAATCAATCCATCAATTGATTGACATCTTCGATATTCATTAAAGCTTCTTTTAAAAAACATTATGATTAAGATTAGCCTCATAGAATAAGGTCATTCAGATTTACAGAATCAAAAGGGAATACCCGTTATGGTTCAAATTAACCCACATAATAAGACTATTCAAACTCATAAAATAAATCAAAAAAACATGTTTTTTATTTGAGCCATGCGCTTTTGATTTATTCCAAATTAGTCATTAGAAAGCTTATATGTGTTAATGATTAACACATTGAAATCAGATGCAAGATATTTAAACCGATTGATAATCAACATTTAATGTTTATAAGGGCAAATCTGGATTTAATATTGTTTAGTTAAGATTTCTTCGTTTTGCAAATATGTTTAATTTCGTTTAACATACGTTATTTGCGGATTGTGAACCCTGAACGAAACTGAAGAGTGTTGCTTAACTAAACGGTATTGAATCCGGCTTTATTGATCAGGCTTTATAATCGAAATAAAACGCACCGGTCTGCTCTTTCTGATACCAGATAGCAGGCGTGACCAACTTACCGTCAAGGTTCTTCAGCACCCTTCCGTAAAGTGCATGGATGGGATTAAAAATCACATTGGTAACTCCGAGTGTAAAGACTCCGTCGCCATCAGATTGAATGACAACCTCCATTTTATTGAATTCCAGAATTGCTTTAAGATATGCAGCTCTTTCTGTAGTAATTTTTTTCTCGATAACAGAACAGCGAATGCCATTAATTTCTTCAACGGTATGATGTGGATTGATTGCCATAATTCATTAATTTAAATTATATTCCCAAACTCAAAGAATCAATATATTGATAAACCGATGGAATAAATCCGAGAATCAGTAGTCCGATAGCACAAATAATCAGTGCGGTAGTCAACGGCCAACTTCTTTTTACCGGTTCAATAGCCTCTTCAGCCTGATCGATAAACATCGTCTTTACAACACGCAGATAGTTATAAAGTGACAGCACCAGATTGGCAGCGGCAAAAGCCAGCAAAACATAAATTCCACTTCCCATTCCTGATGTAAGTAAGAAGAGCTTCCCAAAGAAACCTGCCGTTGGAGGAATACCTGCCAAAGAAAAAAGACTCAGTGCAAACACCAAAGCCAGAAAAGGATTCGACTTATATAATCCCTTATAGGCTGAAAGGTTCTCTTTTCCGGTGGCATCCGAAATAGCGCCGATAACACCGAATGCCGCGATATTACTGATAAGATAGATGAGCACAAAATAGACGGATGCTGTTGTTCCTGCCTTTGAAGCGCCGGCAATACCCACCAGTACAAAACCCACCTGTGTGATGGAAGAAAACGCAAGCAACCGCTTTATATTCTGCTGACGCAGGGCAAACAGATTACCCACCGTCATGCTTAAGACTGAAAGGATGGCGATTTCAAATAACCAGGCCTGTTTTAAGGTTCCGAACAAAACATATAACACACTGATGAAAACAAAGATCACCGAGCCTTTCGATATTACCGAAAGATAGTTGGTAACCCCTACAGGTGACCCTTCGTACACATCTGCAGTCCAAAGATGAAACGGAACGATCGACATCTTGAATGCAAATCCTCCCAAAATGAAGGTAAAGGCAAACAAGGTTAGCGCATCGGGATGGAGATTGGCAATGACATGCTCAAAACTCAAGTTTCCAACAGCGCCATATAACAATGAAATTCCAAAAAGAAGTATCCCTGAGGAGAATGCCGACGAAAGAATAAGCTTGATCGCTGCCTCTGAGGAGTTCCGTTGCGTCTTATTGAAGTTTGCCAAGGCTGCAACCGGTATGGTCGACATCTCCAGTCCCAAATAAAGCATCAAAACATGACCGCTTGAAAGCATCACAAAAGCGCCTAACAAACTACTTAATAAAAGGATATAAAATTCAATTCTGTTCTTATTTCCCGAAAGCCATGTAGTTGACGTAAACGAAATCAACATCACCCCGAAATTTAAAATATTCTTCTCAAAAACAATCAATGTCGTTGTTTGAAAGAAATTATTAAATAAGGCGCCATTAGCCATAGGGAACAGCCCAATCAAAAAGTTCAATAGCAGAATGATATTGATACCATTCATAAACACCGGTACTCTATCGTCGGCATCGTTTAGTTTCAACACCAACAACAAGAAGATGATCAATGCGATAATTCCCTCAAACCGCAAATACATAATAGATTCCAAACTCATAACTTAATCGTTAGCAGGTTTATTGGGCAAATGCCACTGAATAGATTTTATTAAATATGGTAATCGAATCGTTTTGGATTAACTGGATCAACCAAAAAGGGAAGACCCCGATGAAAACGACTCCTGTAATTAATAAAATTGAAGCCGCACGTTCGTTCCAACTGGCATCCTTAAACTTGAGATGTTCTTTATTTTGAATAGATCCCCAGATTGCCAAACCAATGGCGCGAAGAATATAGACAGCCGTTACGACAATCGACGCACAGGCCAAAATGGTAGCAACACGATAGAACAGCCCCGTATGTTCCCAAGACCCTACAAAAATAGTCATCTCCGAAACAAAGCCACTAAAACCGGGCAATCCCAAAGAGGTCAAACCTGCAATCATGAAAGCCGTTCCGATAAATGGTATTTGTTTCAGCATCCCCCCCAACTGGTCGACCTGTCTCGTATGAGCTCTGTCATAAATCATCCCGATGGCGGCAAAGAATAGAGCTGTCATAATACCGTGCGAAACCATCTGCATGACGGCGCCCATGATCGCGGCTTTTGTCAGCATGGCAATACCCAATATCACAAAACCGCAATGACTCACCGAAGAATACGCGTTCATATACTTGAGGTCCTTTTGCATCATCGTCGTAAAAGCACCGTAAATAATCATGATCGAAGCAAGAATGATAAAAATCCATGAGAGTTCCCGGGCAGCATCGGGCAACAAATAGGTTGCAACGCGCAAACAGCCGTACCCACCCAACTTCATGGAGATTCCTGCCAAGAACATGGATGCTGCCGTGGGAGCCGAAGAGTGACCGTCGGGCGCCCATGTATGAAATGGGAACAGTGCCGTAAATACACCGAATCCGGTGAAAAGCAGAAGATAAAGAACTCGTTGCGTTTCGATAGGAAGTTTTAGTTGAGACAACTGTTGTAAATTCCATGTCGGAATACCAAAAGCAGCGGATGCATAATACAAGCCGATCAGGCCTAAAAAGACCAGGGCAGATCCGAACATCAACATCAGGGCAAGCTTCATCGCGCTGTATTCTTTCTTGCCGCTACCCCAAATACCAATCAAAAGATATTTCGGAATAACCGCTAATTCCAAAAAGAAGAAAAGCATAAAGAGATCGGTCGAGATAAAAAATCCAAAAGCCCCTAAACTCAAAAAGACGATCAGAAAGAAAAACTCCTTTACCTGATAAACGATCTTCCACGAAACCAGGATACCGGCAATAACCACCATCGCCGTCAAGAGAATCATGGTTAATGATATTCCATCGACACCTGTTCTAAAGAAAATATGCAATGGCGCGAACCAGCTAACAGCCGACTGAAAAAGTAGATCACCCGTAGCTCCGGCTTTTCGTAAGCTCATATACAACAGGGTGATCCAGATAGAAACACCTAACTGTACGACGCTTCCCAACAAAGCGATCATCCTGATGGTCTGATCCTTTTTAGAAACCAGAATACCCGCTATCGTGACAAACGGTATAAGTATTAATAATGATAAAATATTCATTATCTTTAATTTACATAAATTTAATTATTACTAAAGCTGCCAGTATCAAAACGCCGCCTAAAAAGAACATGGCATATGTTTGCAACCTGCCCGATTGTATTCCTTTTATCGATTCGGAAGCTGAACCGGTACCCGAAGCAGTAGCATTGATCATTCCGTTTACTACCGTACGATCAAACCAGGCGGCCGGGCGCCCCACCATATTGAATAATATCTTCTTTGTGACAAAGAGATAAACTTCATCAATATAAAATTTATGATAGGCCGATTGATAAAGGAACCCGATGGAAGCCGACAGTTTTGAGGGAAGATCGCTCTTTTTGCCATAAAGCGTCCAGGCAAATACAATAGCAACCACGCCTATCAAAACGGGTGCAACCGAAAACATTAAATGAAAGGGAAGCGCTATCGCTTTTCCATCGGCGCTTACAAACGATCCGAACGGAATCAATCCGGCAAATACCGCACCCAACGAAAGAATCATCAATGGAATATTCATGGCCCAGGTATGATTTTCATGATGATGACCATCCGAGACCGCCGTCTTGTTCCAGAATATTCTGAAGTAGAGTCTGAACATATAGAAAGCGGTGATACCGCTGGTGATTAAACCAACATAAAAGACGAGCTTATTATGTTCGAACGCCGATGACAGGATAGCCTCCTTACTAAAGAATCCTGCAAATGGAGGAATGCCGGCAATAGCCAGACAAGCCAATAAAAAAGTAATATGTGTAATAGGTAAAGCCTTACGCAGTCCGCCCATATCTTTCATTTCATTACTATGAACCGCATGGATAACCGCACCGGCTCCCAAGAAGAGAAGCGCTTTGAAGAATGCATGTGTAAAAAGATGAAATAGGGAAGCGGTGTACCCTTCATTCGCCCCTTCGCCCCAACCTGCCACGCCCAAAGCGAACATCATAAAGGCGATTTGCGAGATGGTGGAATAGGCCAGCACACGTTTTATATCTGTTTGCGTACAGGCAATTACCGCGGCAAACAACGCGGTAAACGCACCGACATAGGCTATGATGGATAAGGCATCGGGAGCCGAAACGGCAAATACATGAAATAATCGGGCGATTAAGAAAACGCCTGCTACCACCATTGTGGCGGCATGGATCAAAGCAGAGACCGGTGTAGGACCCTCCATCGCATCAGGAAGCCAGATGTGCAATGGGAACATGGCCGACTTACCGGCGCCACCGGCAAAGACCAGTAACAAGGCCCATGAAAGCGTTGACAGGCCCAGAAAAGTGGTCGAGTTGAACCCTGCCAGATAAGGTGAGCCGGTAGTTGTTAATCGCTCGATCAATACAAAGAAGTCGAGTGTCTTTGCGCCAAAGCTCAGCATCAATATCCCGATGAGGAATCCGAGATCGGCAAACCGGGTTACGATAAAGGCCTTCTTGGCAGCAGCAATGGCAGATGGTTTGGTAAAATAAAATCCAATCAATAAGAAGGATGAAACGCCGACCAGCTCCCAGAACATATACATCTGAAATAGGTTCACCGATACCACCAAACCCAGCATTGAAAAGGTAAACAGCGAAAGATAAGCATAATACAAGGTAAAACGATCTTCGCCGTGCATATAGTTCAAGCTATAGATATGGACCATTGCGGAGACAAAAGTGATGACCAACAACATCATTACCGAGATGGGGTCGAGCACTAAGCCCAGATCAATAGATAGGTTTTCATTAAATTGCAGCCACGAAAACTGAAAAGCGATATGCTTCACGTAGGCGCCGCCTAGCTTTCCGAACTCAAAGAAATAGCCATAGGCCACAAACAAAGATAACACTGCGCTAGCGATTAACACCACACTTCCAAGCAGTCCTGAAAGTTCGGGCTTAATCCGTTTACCAAAAAGAGACAGTCCGATAAAACTGATCAACGGTAAAATTAAAATGAGTACTGCGGATAAATCGTAGTTCATAACCTTAGAATTTCATGTTTTTGGTGTCTTCAATATCAATAGTGTTAAACCTTCGATAGAGGTTTATTATGATGGCAATGGAAATTGAAACTTCGGCAGCAGCTATCGTAATGATGAACAGAGTGAAAAAGACACCCTCGAGCTGATGGGGATAGAGGTATTTGTTAAAAGCCACAAAGTTAATATTGACACTATTCAGAATCAGCTCAATCGACATGAGCATAGTGATGAGATTACGGCGTGAAAAGAAACCGTAGATTCCCAAAAAGAAAAGTATGGTGCTCAATATTAAAACGTGCGCCAATGGTACGTGTTCCATGTTACTATTTTGAGTTTCAGGGTTACTGTTTTTTTATTTTAATGGCAATTACAATACTTCCGACCAATGCGGCCAGTAGCAAGACACTCACTACCTCAAACGGAAATACATATCCGAAAGAAGTATAACTGAGCAATTGCAATCCGATGTTTTGAACCGAATGTGCAATAGGAAGTTCGGTTGTAGGGATAAAGAGATGATGACAGATGATCCAGATGGAAAATGTCATTCCCGCTGCAGCAAGAACACCCGCTCTGATGATCCTTCCAGGAAGTTGGGGAGCAAGACGTTCGCCCGATGAATGGGTAAGAAATATGGAGAAGATGATCAACACCACGATACCACCCACATACACCACTATCTGCAGGGCTGCGACAAATTGCATATCCATCAGGATATACACGCCTGCAATGCCGATGAGGCTAAAGAGCAAAAAGACCGCTGCTCTGAAAATCTTACGGGTAAATACGGTTAACACCCCAAAGGTGATGATCAGTGCCCCAAGAATATAAAAGATGATGGCTTCTGCACTCATTTCGCTTTTTCTGTTTTAAGTTTAGAACCCGGTTTATTCAATATCTTGACCAATTCGGCCCGATTGTATACACTATGCTCGAACGAATTCGACATCTTGATGGCATTACTCGGACAGGCTTCGACACACTGACCGCACATGGTACACATGCCGAGGTTGTAAACCCATTTATCGAGAACCTTTTTCTTCTTACCTTCAGCGGTCTCCTCATTCATAGAGATAATCTTGATCGTCCCGTTGGGACAAGCCATCTCACATAACGTACAAGCCGTACAGTTGTGCTCATTATTCTCATCATGCGGCATAACAACCTCTCCTTTAAAACGCTCCGGAATATAGAGATGCGCTCTGTTCTCCGGATAGGATTCCGTTAGTATGGTCTTGGGATGCGACATGTAATAGAATGTTAGTTTCATACCCGTCCAAAGAGACTTGAAGGCCGAAAATATGCTACTGAAATATCTTATTAATGCTCTCATTTTTCGAATTCTTAAATTAAAAATGCCAACCCATTATGGTAACAAAAGCAGCAACCACAATGTTGATGATGCTTAGCGGCAAAAGGTATTTCCATTCCAGCTTCAACAGTTGGTCTATTCGCATACGTGGAAATGTCCAGCGAAACCACATGATCAGAAACAAAATGAAGAAGGTTTTACCGAAGAACCAAACGATAGCAGGGATAAAATTCATCACATGGTTGAATGCTTCCAACCCTCCTACATGAAAAGGCTGCCACCCGCCCAGGAATACGGTTGCTCCAACCATGGCAACGATGAACATATTGGTATATTCCGCCAGGAAGAACATGGCAAACTGCATTCCCGAATATTCAGTGTGAAAACCGGCCGTCAACTCCTGTTCCGCCTCGGCAAGGTCGAATGGAGCACGGTTTAATTCGGCGGTACTTGCAATAATAAAGACTACAAAAGCAAACATGGCCGGAAGATGCCCCTTGAAAATCCACCATCCGTTGGCTTGCGATAAGGTGATATCGTGTATGGAAAGACTCCCGCACATGATCACGATGGCAATGATGGAAAGTCCGGCCGAAAGCTCATAACTCACAATCTGAGCGCCACTTCGCATTGCACCCAACAGAGAATATTTATTGTTACTCGACCAGCCGGCCATCAAAATACCGATAACACCGATCGATGAAACGGCTGTAACATAAAGTACCCCTATATTCAGATCCCAGATTTGCAGCCCGGGGGCAAACGACATGGGAGCCATAGCCATGAACGAAACCGTTAACACTAAAAACGGCGCCAGACTAAACAAGAGTTTATCAGCCCCGTTCGGCGTGAGGCACTCTTTGAGGAGTAGCTTCAATACATCGGCAAAAGCCTGTAACGATCCCCAGGGACCAACACGCATCGGCCCAAGACGCAACTGCATGAAACCCGCGACTTTGCGTTCCATGTATATATTAGCCACCGCCATCACTACAACCAACAGGATTACAGCCACCCCGACCATCAAAAGTTCGGAGGCTAAAACCAGTCCCGGACTCATCACGCCGGTCAGGGTTTGGTGAATAGATGATGTAATATCTGTAAAACCAATCATTGAAATCATAAGTATACAATCATTCGTTATCTGTCAATATCAGGGATAATTAAATCGAGAGTAGCCATAATAGCTACCAAGTCTCCAATCTTTGCATTTTTTGCAATACGAGGCAACACACCGAGATTTGAGAAATTAGGTGTACGATATTTGATACGATAAGGATTCTTTCCACCATCACTCACAATATATACACCCAGTTCGCCACGGGCAGTCTCTACACGTTGGTAGTACTCCCCTACCGGCAATTTCAATACGCCCTTTAATTTTGTACGATATTCACCTTCGGGTATATTATCAATCAGCTGCTCAATAATATGCATGGACTGTTCCATCTCTTGCAAACGAACCATATAGCGGGCAAAACAATCACCGTCAGTACCTAAAATCTCTTTAAAATCAAGTTTTTCATACCCTTCGTACGGATAAAGCTTACGCACATCACAGCTTATACCCGATGCACGGGCAACCGGACCGGTAGCCGCCAGCGACAAAGCCATCTCTTTGGTCAAAACACCTACACCTTGTGTCCGCTTCTGAAAGATGATATTGCCCGTAAGCAACTTATCATATTCATGGATATTGACCTTAAATTGCTTGATAAGGTCTTTTACTCTTTTAACAAAATTGGGATGGATATCCTGATTAACACCACCGGGAGTGATGTAGTTCATGGTAAGACGCGCACCACTGGTCTCTTCAAAAATATCCAGAATCTGTTCTCTTTCGCGAAAAGCATAAAAAAACGGAGAAACAGCACCCATATCCAAACCGGCCGATCCCCACCAAAGCTGATGTGATGCCAGACGTTGCAGTTCGAGCATCAATAAACGGATAGCCGATGCACGGGCAGGCACCTCAATCTGAGCAGCCTTTTCAATTACTAATGCACATGCATGATTGTTCATGTGAGCCGAGAGATAATCCATGCGACTGGTAAGATAGATGGACTGCTTGTAACCAAGCGACTCGGACATCTTCTCGATACCACGATGGATATACCCCAGGTGAGGTTCTATCTCAAGGATTTGCTCACCATCAAGATTTATCTTTAAATGAAGAACACCATGTGTTGAAGGATGTTGCGGACCGACGTTAATGACAAACTCGTCGGGAGCATCTTCAACCGGTATAAGTATATTCGATAGTTCCATTGACAAATACTACAGGGTTACAATATTGACATCATCTTTATAGTCTTTCCGAAGTGGGAATCCCGGCCATTCGTCACCCAACATGATGCGGCGAAGGTTAGGATGGTTTTTAAATCTGATTCCGAATAGATCGAATATCTCGTTTTCATATAGCTCTGCGGCCATCCATAGAGGATAAACGGATTCCACCTCCGGATTAACACGGTCGTCGAGTATCACCTTTAGAACAAGGTTGTGATGAAAAACAGACGATGTCAGATGATAAACCACTTCAAAATGGGTCATTTTATCGACAGCCGTCTCGCAAAAGAGAAAATCGAATTGTGTGTCCGGATTCGTGTTAAGCTGTTGAGCAACCGAAAAAAGTTTGTCTTTCTCAACAATCAGCATCGGGAAATCAAAACACTCCTCCAATTTGCACTGGTCAAAATTTTGTTCCAGATATGATTTAAGTTCTTCTCTGTTCACTATTCCTCCTCTTTTTTAGGACTATCGATAACATAAGCCCTTCCGTTTTTAATCTTCTCCTGTAGTTGCATCATTCCATGCAACAGCGCTTCGGGACGAGGAGGACACCCCGGAATATAAACATCGACAGGAATGATATTATCAACCCCTTTCACCACCGAATAAGAGTTATAATAAAACGGTCCGCCAGAAATAGCGCAGGCGCCCATCGCAATAACATAGCGGGGTTCGGCCATCTGATTGTACAAACGTTTCAATACAGGAGCCATTTTATAACAGATGGTACCGGCGACAATAATCAGGTCGGCCTGACGAGGCGTGGCCCTGGCGACTTCAAATCCGAAACGGCTCCAATCGTATTTGGCAGAAGCGGCCGACATCATTTCAATGGCACAACAGCTGGTGCCAAAGGTTAAAGGCCACAAAGAATTGCTGCGGGCCCAATTTGCCAACTTATCTACATTTGTAACGAGAAAATTGGTTTTCCCTGTATCATCACGATAAACATCGCCGGGAAAATCAGTGAGGTAATCTTTTGTTACACCCATGTAAGCGCTTTCTTTTTGTATGCATAAAGTAGTCCCATGAAAAGGAACAGCGAGAAAAAGATAATTTCAATAAATGCGGGCCATCCTACTTGTTTCAAAACCACAGCCCAGGGATAAAGGAAAACGATTTCCACATCGAACACTAAAAAGACCAGAGAAAAGAGATAATATCCAACATTAAACTGAACCCATGTTGTTCCCTGCGTTTGAATTCCGCACTCATAAGCCTCTCCTTTTTCCGGATTCCATGATTTAGTGGAGAGGATTTTTCCAAACCCAACAGCCATTCCGGCAAAGATAATTCCGCAAAACATTAAGAGCAATAAGGATAAACTTCCCATACATTTACCTATTAAAAATACGGGTGCAAAAGTAGTTTAACAAATTGACACTTCCACTACTTTTCTTCATGATTTTTTTATAAAGTTTTAATAAATTGTTTTTCAATTTATTAAAGTTGAAAAATTTAACATTTTCACATATAATAATTTACCTAATCAACATACGTTTTTCTATTATTATAAAGTCATTGTCATTAACAAAAAAGTAACATTTAAAACATATATACTTATATATATTATTAAATTAAGCCCTAAATCCACTCGATTTTCCGGACACTATGTATCTGATAATAAGTATTTAATTACTTAAAAGCTTTTTATAATTCATAACATAAAATGACCCTGAATCATAAAAAAAAGAGACGTTGTAATCCCGATAAACCGGTTTGGAAAGATCAATTTAATCATAAAAAATTCGATGACTCCGCACTGATGCGAATTAACACCGATAGTAGGCATTTTACTCCCTGATCATGCATCACTCATCATTCACGCCGATTATTCTTCTAAAATCCTTTTAAAAAGCAAGGCTGAGCCTAATGTAAGCCTAATGTGAGCCTAATGTAATTCTAACGTAATTCTACCATGTATTAGGCATAGATTAGAACAACAATAGAAAGATTTAAAGATAATTTTTAAGATAGATCAACATCTTGCCCTCCTGATGTCAGCTTCGCAGAGGTGAAATAAAGGAAAGAGAGAAAGGTCCGGGATAAAATTTTCCCGAACCTTTATAATACTTACAATCAATCTTTCTTTCTGAGTTTACTATTCTTCACCCCGTAAAAGAAATAAATAGCGAATCCGATTGCCATCCAGATAAGCAACCGTTCCCATGTACTTTGAGGAAGTGCAAACATCTGAGCAACACATATTAACATACCTGCAATAGGTACAAACGGAACCCAGGGTGTTTTGAAAGGGCGAGGAGTATCAGGCTGTACCTTTCGAAGTACAATGATACTACCACAGACGATGGTAAAGGCAAGCAGTGTCCCTATTGAAACCAACTGACTCAAAATATGAATCGGTAAAATACCTGCTAAAATTGCGGCAATAACACCTACAATAATTGTCGTTACATAAGGAGTATGATAGCGCGGATGGATCTTAGTTAAAAATTTCGGTAATAGCCCATCAACAGCCATTGTATAGAAAATACGTGGCTGCCCCAGCAGCATAACCAAGATAACAGAGCTTAGACCTGCAATTGCACCAAGCTTGATAAAAGGACGTAACCACATCAAAGCCGGACCGGTTTTATCAATAGCATAAGCAACAGGAGCATCTACATTCAGTTCCTTATACGAAACGATACCCGTCAGTACCAGCGAAACCAAGACATACAATATCGTACAGACCAATAAGGAGCCCAAGATTCCAATCGGCATATTCTTTTGCGGATTAATGGTCTCCTGCGCAGCAGTAGAAACAGCATCAAACCCGATATAGGCAAAGAAAATGACACCTGCACCGGTAAGGACCCCTGTCCAACCGAAATTTTCAAAACGTCCGGTATTCTCAGGAATAAACGGGTGCCAGTTTGCAGTATTAATATATGAAAGTCCGAATCCGATAAAAAGTAATAACACTGCAACCTTGGTGATAACAATGATATTATTAAATCGCACAGACTCTTTAATTCCGAGTATCAGCAAGCATGAAATAATAACAATGACAAATACAGCGGGAAAATTCATGAGGCCGCCGGTTGCAACCCAATGGCCACCGATATAATCAAATGGAGCATGGCATAACTGGGATGGGATAATGATTCCGAAATCAGCAAGGATACTTGTTACATAACCGGACCATCCCACTGCTACCGTTGATGCGGCAAACATATATTCGAGAATAAGGTCCCAACCGATAATCCATGCGATAAACTCGCCCAAAGAGGCATAAGAGTAGGTATAAGCGCTACCGGCTATAGGTATCATAGCCGCAAATTCAGCATAACAAAGACCGGCAAAAACACATCCTAATCCTGAAATAATTACAGAAATAACCAGAGCGGGACCCGCATTATTGGCAGCTACGGTTCCTGTAATTACAAAAACACCGGTGCCGATAATCGCACCTATACCCAGCGCTATTAAATTTGTCGCAGTTAAAGTTCGTTTCAATTGGGAGCCACCTTCACCGGCTTCTAATTGAAGTTGTTCCATAGGTTTTCTTCTGAATAAATGATTCACGTGTTTGGAGGATTAAGTTGTTTAATTGTTTTGTCTAGGTCAAAATTAAACAATCCCTTGTAAAATCAACAGATTCTTGAAAAAAAATAGAAAAAAAGTGTCAATCGGATAAAATAAAGGTATTCGGATAGAAAAAAAGTAACAAAATAAAGAAACGCTTCATAAAATAAGGGGGGGGATGTCCATTTTTTTATTCTATTTTACACAAGAAGGATGAAAAATATAAAGTCAAAATCAAAAAGTCTGATAAATTAATAGAAAATAACCAAATATAACCCATTGGCTGAATTAATATGGAATATGATCAAAATTAATTGAGTACAGATTTGAGATAATAGAAAAAAGATACACTAACTGTCTGATAATATGGAAATATATAAAGAAATTATCCAACGGATTAAATATAATCAATCACCGCTGAAATAGAATTTACAATATGGTCGGCTTGCGAAAGATCCTGTTTTCCGGAATTGGGATTAAAAAAGGCGATACAAGCCATCCCGGCAGCTTTGGCCGCCTGCACTCCATTTACCGAGTCTTCTACTACAACACAATCTGATGGATCAAGATGCAGCAGTTCTGCGGTACGCAAAAAAATATCAGGAAAAGGTTTATTATTCGGAACATCTTCGCCACTAACTGCAATAGAGATATCCTCATTGATACCGATAGCCTTTAGAACTTTCTGAATCAGGACGGATGAAGAAGAAGAGGCTACAGCAACAGGAATGTTTCTCTTCTTTAATTCGGCAACAACCTCAACAACACCTTTAATCGGAATGATCGGATGAGTAGTTAAGGCTTCAAAATAGCGTCTGCTCTTTTCCGCATGAAGCCATTCCGCTGTAACGTCTCTGTTATATCCATAACGCTTTTTAATAACATTCCAAAACTGCAACCCAACTCCTGCGAATTTTACATGTTCATCATGCGGTAGGTCTACACCCAGTTCTTTTAGCATCTGTTGCTCTACTTCCTTATGAAGAGGTTCACTATCAACTAAAACCCCATCCATATCAAAGATTATTCCTTTAACCATTATTTGATTGTTTATGACGACAAAGTTACAGCCAATTCTTTTGCGAACAAAACCCGAATATTAATACCTCTTCTTGACTTATGCACAAGAAACATCACTACGATTACTGAAATATATATTTGTAATCGAGTGATGAGAAGTGGGATCGCTTGATTGAAACCAATCGCCAAAGTGAAAAAAGCAGAATCTCAAAAAGTGAAAAAAGCAATTATACCTTTTATACTGAATGGCCGATAATGTTTAAGCGCCTCCTGCTGAAGTCGCTCTAATCGCTTCTCAGTAATACTTTCAGGGGACTCAAGGAATAAGATTCGCTGTTCAACATCTTCAAGCTCACGTAACAATCTGCTTTTACGTAAGTAAAGTTCTTTCAGGTCGGGTAACATAAACAGGTGCGTTTTACGGTACAAATATAGCAGTATGTCCTATAAAAACATAATTTTAAAGTCAATTTTATACCCATTTATTGTAAACAAAAAGAGAAAGGGGTCTGAACTGCTTTACAATTCAGACCCCTTTCTTTATGATCATTATTTTATGAATTACCTATTTGCTGAATTCTTTTTGTTTTTCCGGATTATAAAACACTTAGCATGTTCTATCTTTATAACTTCAAAGTTGTAACCCATTAATTCGGATCCTATTTCAAATTAATTCAGCCAATAAGATTATTAATTGGTAACGCCCAGTTCCTTGAATTGGGCAGCGGCATTCAGGAAGTGAGCCGTAATCCAAAAGACAGTCCAGTTCTCTGAGTATCCGCCTCTTAATTTATTTACATCGGTCATATTGCCTTGCTGGGCATAATTGGTGTGTTGTACCTGTTCACCTTGTGAGCCATAAGGATCAATAAGCTGTCCACAACTTCTGAACATCAGAACAGCGATCTTTTTTAAATCTTCATCTTTTAACAATATGCCCATTCTATAAATCGAGGGAGCCATAATCACCCCATAGACATCCAGATGTTGGTTTTGTGGCGAGACAACAGTCCAACCGCTTGACTTAAAATGATGATCTGCTAAACGGCCGGCCGGCATTTCAATATTCCAATCCGACATATAGCTTAAAACCACATCGCAGGCATGCTTTGCATCATCAAGGTACTTTTTATTTAAGGTAAGATCATATGCAGCCAGAAATCCTTGAAAGGCAGCCCATGCGCCCTCTTTATCTTCACAAGTCGCATCAAGTGTTCCTCCCCAATAGGGTTCATCCATCGATAAATGGCGTTGCGCATAATAATCTGCGGCCTTTAATGCAGCTTTAGCATACAGCGGATTTGCAAATAATTTGGAAGATAGGGCTAGCGGAGCAATATAAAATCCTTCGTTTGTAGAAACCGGTATCCACTCCTTTTTCAATATCCTGGCCGCATGGACATCACAAGCCTTCTTCAAAAAAGCCTCCCATTTTAGGGTGCTCAACTTTTTATTCTTTCGTGCCGCATCAATGGCTTTTGCAAAACTATACATTGCCTGACCTTGTGATACGTGATCCGGGCTACTCCATTGTTTGGCCCGGATATCATATATCACCGGAAAACCATCAGCGCCGACAGGAGCGGTAGAGAGATGATCAAGTGATTTCTGAACCCGCGAAAACAACTGGGGATCGTCGATCTTGTCGGTTAACCGTTGCAAGGCATAACCCAAGGCTTCGGCCTGACCACACCAACCCATTACAATTTTCTTTGAAATATCAGCAGGATACATATTATAACCTGCATAACCATCCCCCTCAAGCCAGCGGGATTGTGCAAAAAGGTATTTAGACTTAATGATCTCATCGAAAGAGGGCATATCACCTGAATAGAAAGGTTTAAAAATATTCAAAGATGAATGCACTGCCGTTTGAAATGCAGTACCCTGTCCATTTGTCGGATAAGCCTCTATATAAAATTCTTTCTCAATGATGGTTTCGGGCTGAATAACCAGATAAGTGTCCGTATATTTCATAGCCCCTCCTACCAATGCTTTTACAACACTCTTCTGGTCGTTATAAGCAGTAGGACCTGATAGCAGCTCTAGTTCATCACAATCTTTTTTCGATTCAACGCCCAATGACCACCACTGATCGTTTTTAATCGTCCCAACAGGCTTACTTGGAATAGAATGTAATGCAACGCCAAAATATTTATTTTCGTTTGATCCTTCCAGACAGACAAAAGGCATTGAGAAACGATGTTCTTCAAAAATAGCCATTTCGCCCATATTACCATGATATGCGGGGACCTTGCCTTTGCTATTTTTTTCGCCTGAAGGATTTCCGTAATATAAAATTCCCGGAAAGAATGTTTGGCTATTCTTAAATGCCACTTGCCAACGTACGGAAAGCGTAACCTGTTTTAAAGGGGTTTTCCCTTTGTATTCAAATCGACGGATACAATGAATACGACCTTCCTCTTGTTTGTAGGCGTCTCGAAGTGTCCATTCACCCTGAGGAAGTGTTATTTTCCCCTCTAAAATTTTCCAAGGACCATTTTCGGTTAACCGGGTAGGATTAGCATGAACCCATTTGGTACACCAATCATTTTGCCAACCGGTAGCGATAGACCACAACCCTTCAGGAGGAGATTGTAACATCTCTTTTCCATTGACCTTACACGAAACCGTATATCCGTTATCTGTTTTAACAATGTTTAATTGCTGACTCTTTACAGCAGTAAATGAACAGAAAAAGAGAAAAAACAAAACAGAAAACGATCTGCAATGTGAATTCAAAAAACATAAGTTAGTCTTTGTTACAACCATTTTAAAAAGCATTTTTCAGATAAAACAAATTTTATAATTGCCTAAAACATCTTGCGGCATGGCTGACAAAATATTGAATGGAAATATTTCTTATCAACAATTCTGTCATTAAAAAACAATATGAGCCTATATATTATTGAATATACAGGCTCATATTGTATAGTGCAAAAGTACAAGCTTATTTAAATACCTAATAAAAGAGTGCCTCAGTTTTTCAAACTTACCATTTGTGTTGGGTATTTTCGCCCCACTTTGTCTGTGAAATAGAAAGAAGACTAACTAATAGCAGACAAATTATATAGCATGACTAAATAAAAAGAATTGCTTTCCGATTTTTTTGAATTTAATTTTGTTTTTAAAACCTTTATAATTGAAACTTTCAGATCGACTAAAAATAGTCATTAAAATAGCAAGATGGGTTCATTAATAGGATATTAAAGCAATATGAGAAAAAAAAACAAAAAAGAATATGTTTAAATCAATACATAAATAATTTCTTTTTACCTTAACAATCCCAAATTAGGCAAAATATACTTAACCATAAACCCTAAAAAACAAACAATTATGAGTGAAAGCACTAATCAAAATGACCTTTCCCGGCGTGAATTCCTTACCGCAGCAGGAGTAGTAGCAGCAGGAATAACGATTTTGCCCGGCCATGTCATGGCAGGATTTGGCCATAAGGCCCCTAGTGATAAATTAAATATTGCTGTAGTCGGAATCGGTGGCATGGGGAATGCCAATATAAAAGCAGTTAAAGCTACCGAAAATATTGTTGCTCTTTGCGATGTTGACTGGAAATATGCAGGTAAAGTTTTCGAAGAAAATCCTCAAGCCAAGAAATACAAAGACTGGCGTAAGATGTTCGACGAAATGGGAAAAGAAATTGATGCCGTTATCGTTGCTACTGCTGACCATACTCATGCTATCATTGCTGCTACGGCTATGACAATGGGAAAACATGTTTATGTTCAAAAACCTTTAACCCATTCCGTTTACGAAGCTCGTTTATTAACCAACCTGGCAAGTAAATACAAAGTTGCAACTCAAATGGGAAACCAGGGTAGTTCTGGAGAAGGTATCCGTCAAACCTGTGCCTGGTTATGGAACAATGAAATCGGAGAAGTTACCAATGTTGAAGCTTTTACAGACAGACCGATCTGGCCGCAAGGTCTTAATCGTCCCGACAGAGGTGACTGGGTTCCTGAAACCCTTGATTGGGATCTCTTCATCGGACCTGCTAAAATGCGTCCTTACAACGCTATTTATCATCCTTGGAACTGGCGTGGCTGGTGGGATTTCGGAACCGGTGCCTTAGGTGATATGGCTTGTCATATCCTTCATCCTGTATTTAAAGGTCTAAAATTACAATATCCTATCTTAGCTCAGGGTAATTCCACGCTTCTATTAGAAGATTGTGCACCCAGCGCTCAAACGGTTAGATGGGTCTTCCCTGAACGTAAAGTTGAAAAAGGAAGCAAGTTTAAACTTCCACAAGTTCAGGTAACCTGGTATGATGGTGGTATAAAGCCAATGCTCCCTAAGGGATGGCCGGAAGGCAGAGACATGAATGATGGTGGTGGTGGTGTTTTGTTCCATGGTACTAAAGATACTTTGGTTTGTGGTTGCTATGGTAAAAATCCTTGGTTACTCTCAGGTAAAGTTCCTACCATTGCTCCTGCTGGACGTCAAATCACTACCAGCCATGAAATGGACTGGGTACGTGCTTGTAAGGAATCTCCTGAAAATAGAGTCGCTACGGCTTCTCCATTTAACGAATCAGGTCCGTTTACCGAAATGGTAGATATGGGGGTTTTGGCTGTTCGGCTGCAGAGTCTGAACAAAGAGTTGCATTGGGATGGCCCTAACATGCAATTTACCAACATCACAGATAGTGAAGTCATCAGAATCTGTAAAAATGATAACTTCTCTATTCATGATGGTCACCCGACATTCGAAAGAGGTTATACCGATCCCGTTCCTGCCGTTCAGTATGCTAAAGAGCTTATTAAACACAATTACAGAGCTCCTTGGGCTTTACCTGAAATGCCCTAAACGATTTATTTTATCATTATCTTTAATTAACCATCCCTCCTTTTCCGGAGCGATGGTTAATTAAGTTTAAACTGTTTAATATTCATTAAACCATAATAATTAAAAATGAAAAAGTTACAATTAATCATTACAGGAATGCTGGTTTGCTTCTGTGTATTTGCTATCGCACAAAACGCTAAACCTGCTAAAAAAGCTGGTAAAGCTACAGATAACACGCTTACCGCTAAAGAAAAAAAAGAGGGTTTCACTTTATTATTTGATGGAAAGACTACCACTAACTGGAAAGGTTATAACAAACCTGATTTCCCTTCAACTGGTTGGGAAGTAAAAGACGGTCTTCTTCATTGTATTGGTAGTGGTGCCGGAGAAGCCGGTGGTCGTGGTGGAGACATTGTTACTACTGAAAACTACAGTAACTTCGAATTGAAACTTGATTGGAAGATCTCTGAAGGTGGAAACAGCGGTATCTTTATCTTAGGTCAGGAAAAAGACGGTCAACCTATCTACGAATCAGCTCCCGAAATGCAAATTCTGGATAACGAAAGACATCCTGATGCTAAATTAGGTAAGAATGGTAACCGTATGGCCGGTTCTTTATACGACCTTATCCCTGCCAAACCTCAAAACACTAAACCTGCAGGCCAATGGAATAAAGTTTCCATTATTTGCTATCAGGGTACTGTTGTTTACAACCAAAACGGGGTCAATGTTGTTGAATACCACCTATGGACCGATGCTTGGAAAAATATGGTTAAAGACAGTAAATTCAAAGATTGGCAAGATTTTATCAATATCGCTAAAGAAGGTAAGATTGGTCTCCAAGATCATGGTAATGATGTTTGGTTCAAAAATATCAAAATTAAAAAAATGTAACTCAACTTTTCTTTCTTGAGCTATTAAAGAGGCTGTCATCGAAATCTTTTTTTTGCTTTTTGTACTATCTTTGTGATCTTTGCAGTTAAATAAGTATTTATAAACTGCAATAAGCATGAATGATTACGCAAAGATCAAAAAATAGATTTTAGAGGCAGCCTCTTCTATTCTAACAAACTATAATTCTACATACTTCATAATCGGAACCCGTCTTAAATAAATAAATTCAAAAAGAAAAACAGCTACCCAATACCTGAAAAATAAATGATATCCCTACCTGTCAGAGATCGGAATTTTGAAGCTGAATTTACGCTAAGTGCTACGCGTAGTAGCGGCCCTGGAGGACAAAATGTAAATAAGGTCAGCTCAAAAATCGAACTCCGCTTCAATCTAGCCAACTCACTTCTCTTAACCGAAGAAGAAAAAAATATTTTAGCAGAAAAGTTAACCAACCGTATAAATAATGAGGGAGAATTGATCATTGTTTCGCAAAGCGAAAGATCTCAACTCCAAAATAAAGAATTGGCTATTGAACGGTTTTATTCTTTACTTGAAGAAAGTCTAAAACCAAGAAAAAAGAGAAGAGCGACCAAACCATCATTGGCTTCTAAACTACGAAGGCTTGAACAAAAGAAAATACGCTCAAAAAAGAAATCGAATAGAAAAGATTTTGGACTGGAATAAGCAATGATGTGTACTTTCCGAAAGGCTATATATATAAAGCGTAACCTTGTTTATAAATCAATAGAAATGAGAATCACATTATTTGAAAGATAATCCTCATAAGCACTTCATTTTCTGTTGCTATACAAAAAAAACTTAAAAAAGGTTTGATCTCAATTGCAATCATTCAATAAGTAGAATAATATCAAGTTTTTTTTTATCATTCATAAGATCAAATCAATAGAATTAGTATTTTTGAAAAGAGAGCCTTTTCAGAAAGTCATGACGCTTTTCAAAAAGACGATAAAGAAATTCATAAATAATTATTAAACCGTTAAAAAGATCAGACAATGCAGCTTAAAAAAACTTACACTTTCCTGTTGATACTATTTTTGGTAGCCACAGGTGTAAAGAGCATGGCTCAACTACCTAAAGAAACGGCTGAGCAAAAGCAGAAAAGAATGGAATGGTGGACGAATGACCGGTTTGGAATGTTCATCCATTGGGGGCTTTATTCATTACCCGCCCGTCATGAATGGGTTAAAAAGAATGAAAGGATGACCAACGAACAGTATCAGAAATATTTTGAAGTGTTCGATCCCGATCTCTTTAATCCCAAAGAATGGGCGAAACAAGCAAAAGCAGCCGGCATGAAATATGCTGTTTTAACCACCAAACATCATGAAGGATTTTGCCTGTTCGATTCAAAATTAACAGATTACAAATCGACCAATACGCCTGCTAAAAGAGACTTGGTCAGAGAATATGTTGATGCATTCAGGGCTGAGGGAATTAAGATCGGTTTCTATTATTCATTAATCGACTGGCATCATCCCGATTTTACTATTGATAGGAACCATCCTCAATCTGCAAATACAGATAGTGAATATGCTGCATTGAATAAAAACAGAGATATGGCCAAATACAGAAAATATCTTCACGGACAGGTTAAAGAGCTACTCTCAAACTATGGGAAAATAGATTATTTATTCTTTGACTTCTCGTTTCCAGGCAAAAATGGCAAAGGAAGAGACGATTGGGATTCTGAAGGTCTGTTAAAGATGGTTCGGCAACTTCAACCCGGTATTCTCGTAAACGATCGGCTTGATCTGATGGATGTCGAAGGTGGATGGGATTTTATGACTCCCGAACAATTTAAAGTCAGCAAATGTCCGGAATATAAGGGACAGAAAGTAGCTTGGGAAACGTGCCAGACATTCTCCGGATCATGGGGATATCATAGAGACGAAAACACATGGAAAGATAACAAACAACTATTGGAGTTACTCATAGAATCGGTATCTAAAGGTGGAAACCTACTATTAAATGTAGGTCCTACATCAAGAGGCACCCTCGACTATAGGGCTATTGAGCACCTTAATGGAATGGGAGAATGGATGAAGGTAAACAGCCGTTCTATATATGGCTGTACGGAAGCTCCGGAAGAATTTAAGGCCCCTGCTAACACTCTTCTTACCTATAATCCTACAACCAAACGTTTATATGTTCACCTATTGGCTTATCCACTCCAAAATATCACGATTCAAGGAATAAACGGAAAGGTAAAATACGCTCAGTTCTTACATGACGGATCAGAATTGAAAATGACTGCAACCCGGGGTGACTGGGGAAAAGAAGATACATCACCTCAGGATATTATGCTTTCTCTCCCTGTTAATAAACCTAACACAGATATACCGGTCATCGAATTGTTCTTAAAATAACCGTAATAACATTTTCAGTAAAAGCCCTGATTGATTACTTTTGAAGTCAATCAGGGCTTTCTATTTTTTGCAGACCCGACATATACTAACACTATGAATGCGATGATATTTGCTGCCGGGCTCGGAACCCGTCTCAAACCACTAACCGATAATAAACCTAAAGCATTGGTCGAATTAAACGGGCAGACGCTTCTTCAGATCATTATTCAAAAACTACAAAAGGCGGGATTCAACCGGATTGTTGTGAATGTCCACCACTTTTCACAATTAGTAATTGATTATTTAAAAGAAAATGAAAATTTTGGAGCAGATGTTATTATTTCGGATGAGTCTGATCTCCTCTTGGACACCGGTGGCGGATTAAAAAAGGCATCGCCCCTATTCCCTGATAAACAACCCATTCTAATCCATAACGTGGATATAATCTCATCTATAAACTTAACCGACCTATATACAGCACATTGTAAAAACGAGGTACTGGCTACGTTGGCTGTAAGAAGCCGTCCGACTTCCAGAGTGTTATTATTTGATGACGATAATCTGCTTAGAGGCTGGAAAAATATTTCAACCGGACAGATAAAGTTGCCGATAGCTTCTACCGATCCGGCCAACCTGCATCCGCTTGCCTTTAGCGGTATCCAAATGATCAACCATGAGTTATTACAATTGATTACCGAAACCGGTAAGTTTTCAATGATCGATGTTTACCTTCGCTTATCGGCATACCATCCCATCATGGCCTATCAACATAATGCCGATTATTGGAATGATGTTGGAAAAGTTGAACAATTACAAGCTGCCGAAGAATATTTAAGCAGAAATTAATCATTATATTCACGCATCGAAATAATCAGCATATAGCTTGAAGCATGGAAAGTTTTTTAGAAAAAACCGCAGAATATATTTATACAAAACACAAAGATAACTTAGACCGTGTGTGTTTAGTATCACCTAATCGTCGTGCCGCACTTTATCTGCGGAAATATTTTGCCCGGTTAATTGAAAAGCCGATCTGGCTACCGGAGATGATAACAGTGGAGGACTTTGTACTCAAACATTCGGGATATGCATTAGTCGACAGCTTAAACCTGTTATTCGAACTCCATGCCATCCATGCTGAAGTAGAGGGAGAAAACGCCCAGTCGTTCGAAAAGTTTATACAATGGGGGCAACTTCTCTTGAATGACTTTAACGAAGTGGATCTTTATTTAGCCGATTCACGTCAACTATATAATTATCTGAGCGAGGATAAAGCCCTGGAGTTATGGAACCCTTCGGGAGAACCCCTCACCGAATTCGAAAAGAATTATCTCTCCTTCTTCAAGTCGATGCTTACCTATTATACCCGTTTAAAAGAACATCTGATAATAAAACATCAGGCATGGCAAGGCATGGCTTATCGCAAACTGGCAGAAGATATTGACTGGATGGATAATCTGGATTGCGATCGAATTTATTTCATCGGGTTTAATGCATTAACCAAAGCCGAAGAGATCATCACAACAAAACTTCAACGGATGGACAAAGCCGAGATGCTTTGGGATGCGGACCCTTATTATGTCAGTAATCCTATTCATGAAGCAGGACGTTTTCTAAGGCAATATATGTCGACTGAGAAAAACGGACAGCTCCACTGGTTGGAAAATCATTTCACCACAGATGCGAAGAGAATAACTATTCAGGGAATCCCCAACAAGGTCACCCAGGCAAAGGAGGCCGGACAATTGATTAAGAGCCTCGTTGCGGAGCACAAAGATCTAACGGGTACTGCATTAGTACTCGCTGATGAAACGCTGTTGCTGCCTGTCCTGAATTCTATTCCTGAAGAGACCGGAGCGTTCAATGTCACCATGGGCTTTTCTCTTACCTACACTCCTCTGTATAGTTTAATCGACTCAATCTTTGGAATTCATGCCACCTCTGCTCAGTTTTCGTCTAACCGTTCAGCACCTCGTTTCTATACTAAAGAGATCATCCGGTTGCTGATTCATCCTTATATTACTAAATTAGGTGGCGGTATTACCAATACCCAAGCAATCATTTCTAAACTCAGGGAAAAGAGAAACCCTTTTATGCCTCAATCAAACATCATTGTTTTGAGCAGTGATGAGAAAATGACGACATTACTCAACCTGCTTCTTGATAAGGCATGGCAAACGACAGCCGGAGCACTGGAAAAGCTGACCGAATTAACAGATATGTTAAGAATCGCTTTCACGGATAAAACAATGATCAGCGCATCTACAAAAGAACAAGACACAGACGAAGAGAAAGTCATACTCGATTCAGTCAATGATTTCCCGATAGAGGAAGAGTATTTCTTTGCCTTCGCACGACTCCTGCAACGGCTAAAGAACATGCATCTAACATATGTAGCTTTAAATAAAACAGAGACGCTCCGGCAAATCATACTACAAATGATGAAACAGGAGAAGATTCCATTTTATGGCGAACCGCTAAAAGGAATCCAGGTGATGGGAATGTTAGAAACCCGTACGCTCGACTTTGAACGGGTTATCATTCTGGGTGCTAATGACGACTTATTACCGGGAGCTCGTAAACATGACTCTTTTATTCCTTATAACATCAAAAAAGAATTCGGTATTCCTATCTATACAGATAAGGATGCTGTAATGGCATATCACTTCTATCGGTTGTTACAACGGGCCCAAGAGGTCTGGTTATTCTATAATACCGAGCCAAACGATCTTGGAGGAGGCGATAAGAGTCGTTTTATTCTTCAGCTGCTTCAGGAGCTTCCAAAAGTAAACCCAAAAGTTGTTATTGAAAGTAATGTCATCTCACTACCACCAACCGGTTTTCCCGACAAAGAGGGATATACCATTCAAAAAACAGCTGAAGTATTGAAAAGGCTGGAGGAAAAAGCTAAATCGGGCTTTGCTCCCACTGCTTTATCCAAATATGTAAACTGCTCGTTACAGTTTTATTTTTCGGAAATACAAGGTCTTGCCGAAATTGAAGATATTGAAGATACTATCGATGCCAGGGTAATGGGAACCGTAATTCATAAAGTCCTTCAGGATTATTATCAGGAATATATTAATCAATATGTTACCTCTGAACATCTTCAGCTAATGCTGAAAGAAGTTTCCAAACGTACGCAGGATGCCTTCGAAGACAATGATCAGTTTAAAGGAAGTTTCAATGAAGGCAAAAACCTTTTGATAGCAAAAGTCGCCGAACTGTATATTACAAACTTTTTAAAGAAGGAACTTTCTGTTATTAAAGAGACACATCAAACACTTTTCATCCGGAAACTGGAAGAGAATATCTCTACTCAACTAGAAATCAATTTAAACAACGAAACGCAAAAAAAACTTGAAGTCAAAATCAAAGGTACTGTCGATCGGATTGATCAGCTAGGAGATGATTTACGACTCATTGATTATAAAACCGGAAATATCGATCCGAAAACAGACCTTAAATTAACAAATCCGGATGATTTATTAACGAATCCAAAGAAAGCTAAAATACTTCAATTACTGATATATAAATACCTTATTGAGAAAAACAGGGAACAGTTTAACGGTTCATTCGGTAAAATAATTCCGGGTATTATAAGCCTTCGGAAAGTGGCAAGTTATATGATTACGCTTGATGAAAACGACATATGGGAAAACAATGACAGCGGCTATCAGTACTTTGAAGAGGTTTTAAAAGATCTATTGGAACAGATTTTCGATGCTTCAATTCCTTTTACCGCAACCACAGAGATTGAACGCTGCAAATTCTGTCCGTTCAATTCAATCTGTAATAGATAATCTATATTACTTGCTTATGATTTTTTATTTTGAGGAATCAAACTGAAAACAAAGAGGTGATAAGCGCATCGGATATCTCATCATGGGTCTTTGCTGTAACATCTGCCAATGTAAACGCTTCAGGTGTCAGCGAAGTTAACAGACCTATCACCTTGCACCCTGCTGCCTTTGCCGCTTCAGCCCCATGAATGGAATCTTCAACGACAATGCAATGATCCGGATCAACATTCAACAGAGAAAGAGCTTTAAGATAAATCTCGGGATCGGGTTTACCATGTGTAATAAGGTTATCATAGACAAGTACATCGAAATAGGATCGTAATTCAAGTCTATCCAAGACAAAATCAAGATTACTGAGTGGTGAAGATGTTGCAACTCCCAACTTTAAACCATTCCTCTTTAATCGTTGTAACAAAGGAATTAATCCCTGAACAGGTACGAGATGTTCGGAATAGATCTTCCGGTAAAGAGCTTCCTTCTCCTCTCCCATTCTAGAGACCTCACTGTCTGATAATGATTTTTTAAGTAAAAATTCAAGGTATCGTCGGTTCGTAGCTCCGAAACTGATCAATTTAAAAAGATCAATTTCGCCGGAGCCAAGATGTTCCGCATAGCAATTCCATGCTTTACGATGAAATTGCATATTATCAACCATCACGCCATCCATATCAAAGATCATGGCAGTGCAATCCAATCTTTTCGAAAAAGTCATTATCAACCTTATTTAGCCGGTATTTCTACAATCCGGTTTATATAATCATCGTAACTTTTTATAAGCGGTTTATAATTCGATTCAAATAGAGGTGAGGAGATGAGAAAATCAGCCGTAGAGCGATTAGAAGCAACCGGAACATTGTAAAGAACGGTTATTCTGAGTAATGCTTTTACGTCCACATCATGAGGTTGTTGCATCATTGGGTCCCAGAAGAAGATAACAATATCGACCTTGCCGTCTACAATCATGGCACCCAATTGTTGATCACCACCTAATGGGCCTGATTTTAAACGGTTCAGATGAAATGAAACATCAGGATGTTTTGCTACATAACGACGAAAAGCAAGGTCAATTAATTTTCCGGTAGTTCCAGTACAGATTACATCATGCTGAATTAACGTACCTACATTAAATTCAACCCACTCGAGCAAGTCATGTTTCATATTATCATGTGCAACCAGCCCAATACTTTTTCTTTTACTCATAAAATTTATTTATTAAAGTGTGAATAATTAAATCTAGTAATTTTTTGCAAAATTACAAAACAAAAAGCAAAGTTTTTCAGCAATTAGTAATGGTATTGTAAACTTAACAAAAAGCCTTTAGATTAAGTCGGTCTCCAAAAAAAAGAATTGCCGTACAGCTCCAAAATTTAGGTTTTACTTTTTTTCCAAGACACTTGCTTTTGTCATTTTTTTTACTACTTTTGCAAAAAATTTATAAAGTGCCGCAGAAGGTCTTTCACAGGAATAAAGGGAAAAAGTAAAGCTACATATATTTTATGAAAAGAGTCTTAGTATTAACAGGCGGTGGGGATTGTCCGGGGCTGAATGCAGTTATCAGGGCCATTGTTCACAGAGCTTCACAGGAAAAAGACTGGGAAGTAATTGGAAGTATCCAGGCATATGATGGTGTGTTGAAAGAGCCTACAGAAATTATGGTATTGGATGAAAAAGCAGTTCAAGATATCCATGCAATAGGTGGAACAATTATTGGTACAACAAATAAAGGAGGCCCCTTTGCTTGGCCTATAAAAAATAAAGATGGTTCATGGGGCGAAGTAGACCGTTCGGATGAAATGATTCGTAAACTGCAATATATGGGTATTGATGCAGTTATCAGCATAGGTGGAGATGGATCACAACGTATTTCGCAAGCGCTTTTCGAAAAGGGACTGAATGTTATTGGCGTTCCCAAGACAATAGACAATGACCTTTCATCAACAGATTTCACCTTTGGTTACCAAACAGCTGTTCAGATTGCAACTGAAGCGGTAGACAGGCTAAAGACGACTGCAATGAGCCATAACCGTGTACTTGTACTCGAAGTGATGGGTCGTTTTGCAGGATGGATTGCTTTAAGTGCTGCAATAGCAGGTGGAGCTGATGTTTGTTTGATTCCCGAAATACCTTATGATATCGATAAAGTTATTGAGAAAATAGAATCACGCTATCATAAAGATAAAGGATATGCATTAATTGTTGTCGCCGAAGGTGCAAAAAATATTAACGGTCAATTGGTTTCAAAGAAATCGGACGAAGTTGGCTACGAAAATGTACGTTTAGGTGGAGTTGCAAGCCGTTTGGTTGCCGATCTGAAAGAAGCCGGTTGCCCTTATGATATGCGCGAAACCATTCTTGGTCACCTTCAACGTGGAGGCTCCCCGATTGCATACGATCGTATTTTAGCTACCCAGTTTGGCGTAAAAGCCATGGAATTAGTTCTGGAAGGCAAGTTCGGAGAAATGGTTGCTTACCGTCATCCCAATATTATTTCAGTACCTTTTACTGATGCTATTGCAAAATATAATTTTGTTGAAAAAGATTCCGCATTGGTTAAGACCGGTCGTGGTGTCGGAATTTGTTTTGGAGACTAATTTATCTTTTTAAGATAATCAAGATATAGAGGCTGTCTCAAAATAGAGATAGCCTCTTTTTTTTGAACCATAATACCTTACCATCTGTTTCTTGTATATGATCACACCAGAAGAATTAAGTTCAACTGAACTACATGCTTTTTTAGAAGAGAAGACCTCTCAATATAATAACCCCTCATTCATTCAAAGCGATCCTATTTCTATACCTCACTCTTTTACAAAAAAAGAGGATATTGAAATATCCGGTTTTATTACTGCCATTTTATCATGGGGACAGCGGAAAGCAATTATTCAAAAGGCACAACTCTTTATGCAACTGATGGATAATGCTCCCTACGATTTCATATGTAGTGCGCAAGAATCCGATCTTCAGTCGCTTAGCAAATTTGTCTACCGGACATTTAATGCTACTGATGCCATCTATCTGGTAAGACGACTGCAATGGATTTATCTTTATAAGGGCGGACTAGAGCCTGTTTTCTCTAATAATTTTAAGATGGGAGCTTTCGAAGCAATTTCTGCTTTTAGAAATACGCTCACAGAAAATACGCCTCCGGGACGAACAGGTAGACATCTGGCTGATCCGTTAAAAGGGTCGGCGGCAAAACGTATTAACATGTTTCTACGATGGATGGTACGGGATGATAAAAGAGGCGTTGACTTTGGATTATGGAAATCGGTCTCACCATCGCTTCTTATCTGTCCGCTTGATGTCCATAGCGGAAGGGTAGCCAGAAAGTTGGGAATATTAAAAAGAACGCAAAATGACAGGAAAGCAGCTGAAGAATTAACCGGCCACTTAATTAAATTGGCCCCCAATGATCCCGTTAAATATGATTTTGCACTTTTCGGATTAGGTGTATTTGAAAAGTTTTAGCTTTTAATTTTTTATCACCTTTCTAACTCCATCAGGAAATGCACATAGAAATGCATCTTTGATTCCTTTCGACCGGTAATGGTTAAGATGTTGACGTGCTGCAGAATAGGCTGTATACGATCCCACGTAATAACGATACCAACCATCACGCTGTTCAACCGTTACAGGCTCACTGACATTCATTTTTTTAGCAATTGATTCAACAGGAATATTTTCTTTGCTAGCCTGAATCTGAATTTTATAAATGGTTCCCGGAGCGAATGTTTCGGGAGCAACCCTTTCTACTGATGAAGAAGTCGCACTCTTTGAAGTAATGACATTTCCCTCCGACCTTGTTCTGCCACTTCCACCAGTCGGTCCAAACCCACGTGTGATTCTAACCGTTCGTGGTTTAAATTTTATCGGATGCTTTATCTTCTTTACTTCCAATGTATCAACCGCCGTTTTCTTATTATATACACCGGTGATTTCAAACTGCCCGGGGTTGTTTGGATCCTCCCATCTGTTTTCTCCTTTTTTCTCGGTTGTTGTCGCAGACGAATTCGGATTCGTAGCGGAATTATTCCGGGCTATAGGAGGTGGTATCAATTGATTGTATCCGGTATAATCCAGTAGTTCGGGAGAGCTTCGTGGAGTACTTCTAAATATTGATCGCCTAGAAGACTTAGGTGTTGCAGCAAAGTCATAGGTTGGTTCGACGGAAGAAGTCTTTGCTTTGGGCGTAGAAACCCGTACACTTTTTCGTGAATTACCCGAACTGAGTTTTTGAAGATTAAAAGTAAGTCCAATCTTTGTTGTGGTAAACCAGTCTGTTTTATTATTAATATAAGCATCCATTTTATCCGAGTTAACAAAACGGAATGAATTCTCCAAAGAAAGCCAAATTCCATCAGTCAATTTAAAATTCAAACCCAGCGTAACTGGAAAAACCATTTCTTTCATCCGACTGGTTTTACCACTGCCGGTATATCCCACACTATCTACAATAGTATTCGAAATTTCATCCCGTAAACGTGCTCTCCAAAATGCATATCCCAAACCTGAAGACAGATAAGCATTCCATTTGCTATCAGCGCTTCTGTTTTTAGTAAACAGGTTGTTTAAGTTAAAAATACCATACAAGCCAACTTCATTGACATCACCTTTCATTGATAAAACAGTAGAATCGCCAAGATATTGAATACTGGATTTACTATAAAGATTTGATTTTCCGAACTCAGCTTTCAGTGCGAAGACAGGAGATATCTGTCTACCTATGTTTATACTGAACGAGGGCTTAGATTCATCTTTAAGCTTCTCAAAGAAGCCCTTAGAGCTAACATCTCCCTTGAACTGAGCAATGCCATAGTGGAAACCAAAAGTCCAGTACTGACGGTAAGCAGGCGCTTGAGGCCTGTCGATATCAAATTGGGCAAATGCTGATGATACTGTTAGCAGTACAAACAAAGAGAGAAATATAGCTTTCATGTTCAGGAGATTCTTCATAGAGAAATATTATTAAAAATACATCTGGAGATATTCAGTCGCTTTCGGCACACTTAACTCTGCAGCACGTTGCCAATCACTTCGGGCACCTTCCCTATCTTTCATGAAGTACCTTACCGTACCTCTATTTAAAAACACTTGCCCCCATAACGGTAAATACTGTTTATCAGCAGGTTTTAGGGTTACGGCTTTATCTAAATCAAGTATGGCGCCTTCCATGTCGTTCAATTTAAATTTCGCATTACCCCGGTATGAATAGACAGGATAAAATAGCTGGTTGGGTTGTAAACGAATCGCATTTGTTAAATCGGTAATCGCATTATAATAATCACCTCTTTCATACTCGCGAACACCTTTTATAAAATATCCCTGAAAATCAGTAGGCTCTTCACCCACAGGCATATCCGTCAAGGCCAAAACGGAGGCGCTACTAAAGAATGTTGAGAACGTTGAACGTTTTGTTTCGAAATACGACTTTTTAAATAACTGGCCTTTTATATCATCCATTAAATAAGGTTGATACAGTTTCTCACTTGGAAAGGTTTTGATCACTTTAAATTTCACATGATCCTTACCATCTAAAGTGTAAGGCATCACCCCGAGAATAAGGTTTTGTGGATTTACAGTACGATTTTCGGAAGTACGCTGAATGGCAGTGGCTATCTCAAAATCAATATCCTTAGAATCATAATTTTCAACTTTTCCACTTGCAATAACCTCAAAATTTATACTAATTGTAGACCCGTTAGCAAGCGTATCCGGCAAAACATGCAATAGCTTTTCTGCCGGAAACACATAAAAATCGAGCCCTTTCCCTACATAGAAGCCCTCTTTGATCGTCGGAAATTCATATTTAGCGGTTAAGTATTTCAAGACAAGAACCGCAACAGGTTTGCCATCCACAACACTTTCCCTAATCTCCATTTCTGAAATATTATCCAAACCCAAAACCTTATCGGGTAATGTATATTTAGGGTCCGGATTTCGAATGATATTTTTTCCACTTATCCACTTGGTATTCTCTTTTAATACCCAACCGGTAATATCCGTTAAACGAGACTTTACATGACTTACAATTTGCTCAGACTGTTCCTGAACCAACTGTTCATTACTCTTTTTCTTTTTCCAGAACTGTGCATCAACGGTGCTGTGAAAAAGTAATAAAATAAATATAAGGCAGAAAACCCTCATAATAAAATGTTTATCAATATGATAAATACAAAAATATCAAAATATTTGTCACTCTCAATCATCCTGAAAACGCTTAAAAATGATTTTAGCACTCAGGTTCTTAATTTGGCTTTATCCAACAGTAATACAGTGCCGTTCGAAACAGTAAAAATATGAAAAAACAGCATAAAGTGCCAGACTTTTTATTAATTTTATTAACTATTTTATGTTAGTATGTTTTAGTTACACGTATTATTATTTTCATAGTCTGTTTTATTTGATCTGTTTTTTACAAGCCCTCTCATTCTCATAACAATGATGACAAAAGAATTGTTGTAAGATACAAGAAAAATCGCAATTTCTCATTTCGATATTAAAAAACAAAACCAATGCAATCTTGTTATTAAGAATGTATTTAAACAAACAGGTTATGAAACAATTTATTCTTTTAATTATGAGCATATTAGCAAGTTCGGTTATGGCTCAGTCGCCAAAATCATTTTACGATTTCAAGACTACGGCTTTAGATGGTACTCCATTTGATCTCTCCTCACTGAAGGGGAAAAAAGTCATGGTTGTCAATACGGCATCCAAATGCGGACTAACCCCTCAGTATAAAGACTTACAATCTCTTTATGAGCAGTATGCCGACCAAAACTTTGTCATTATCGGATTTCCTGCAAACAATTTTGCACAACAAGAACCCGGTAGCAACAAAGAAATCAGTGAGTTTTGTACGCTGAATTATGGAGTTACCTTTCCCATGATGAGTAAAATTTCGGTAAAGGGAGACGATATCGACGAACTTTACAAATGGCTAACAACGAAAGAAGAGAATGGGGTGATGGATGCGCCCATACAATGGAACTTCCAGAAATTCCTGATCGACGAAAACGGTAAGTTGGTTGATATGATTCCACCCAAAGAATTACCTAACAGCGAAAAGGTCATTAAATTCATTACTTCAAAATAAGTAAGCACAAAAAAAATGGAGACTTTCGGTCTCCATTTTTTTTGTGCTTACTATTTATTACTTTGCAGCAACCAAACTTATCTTTAAAACAATCTCATCATTTATCGATTTATCCTTCAAATTATCAAAGAATTTCTTTGAGCCATAACGAAGATCAAAATCGGTCCGGTCAATAGTAAATGTAGGAGCTGATGCCGTTAATTTATTCTTTTCAAAAGTGATGTTAGCAGCAAAGGTAACAGCTCTTGTTTTATCTTTTATCGTCAACAATCCGCTAATCTGATGTGTAGGTTTCAAACCGTCGGCTAATGCCTTTCCGGTATAAGGAGATACCTTCGTCACTTTAAAGTACGAAACAGGAAATTTTTCAACATTAAAGAAATCAGGTGACTTTAGGTGACCTATTAACATCTTATTAGTTTTATCATCCGAAAGATCCAAATCGGTCAATGTATTGAGATCAATCGTAAAACTACCTGCACTGATATTTTTTCCTTTCACAACAAGATAACCATTTTTCAGCTTTAAGGTACCATTGTGTTTGCCAAGGGGTTTACTTCCCTCCCACTCGATAACACTTGAAGTAGTATTTACCTTCAGCGTATCATTTTTTGCAGTTTTTGCTTTTACAGCCAGGCTTTTTGGTGTACCGGCTTCAACCAATCCTGCCGTAAACAATGCAAGGACTGTAATCAACAGAACTCTTTTCATATTATTTATAATTTTAGCGTTTCAAATATTAGAAACAGTATAAATAAAACTTTGTTCAGTTCCGGTTAACAATCAAAAAACATATTAAGAGGCCCAAAGGTCAGCACTTACTCAAAAGAAAGGCTAGCCGATAGTCGCGAAAGTATCTATAACAGGAGGTTGAGCCAAATGTCGTTTCACTAAACACAAATCGGCTACATTAACAATGGCATCTTTATATTTCTCCGGAAAGCCTAAAGGAAGTTTTATTTCGATAGAAATATTCTTTACCAAATGTGTTTCATGATCAAAATCGAAAGTCTGGACAATTTTTATACCTTGATCAGGAATGTTTCTTTGCTGACAAAAACCCTTCACAAAAATACCTGCGCAGGTTCCCAGTGAGGCCATAAATAGGTCAAATGGCGTTGGTGCGCTATTATCACCCGCCGGCATAGGCTGATCCGTACATATTGTATGTCCTTTTAGTTCAGCATTGACCTTTGCCTTTTCTCCTAATGTTACAACTAGTTCCATTTGTTATTTATTTAATATTAATAATTTAAAACTGTCATTTTATAAAAAAAATATTGTACAAATGTATATACATTTATGCATATAATCAATGTCCGGACTAAAATATTCCGTTGAACCAACCGTTCTATACTTTGTTAAAGTACTACCGATTTTTTAGAAATAAGCAAAACAACCTTTTTTAAATGAACCAAACCCCTATAAATATACCGATTAATATCTAAGGTTGGTGAGTTATATGCAGCATAAAGAATCAAACTATTATTCAATGAAAATCAATCAAACTAAATTAAATCATACTACCCGTGATAGTGCCACTACTTATCAATACTTTACGCGAGAAGAAGTTTTGTCCGATTACCGGATAGCTTACGAAAGTCGTCAGGCAAGCATGTTCGGCCGCAAAGAAGTTTTATCGGGAAGAGGAAAGTTTGGAATATTCGGTGATGGTAAAGAAGTTCCGCAATTAGCCATGTCTCATGTTTTTAAAGAAGGTGACTGGCGATCGGGCTATTATCGCGATCAGACATTCATGTTTGCGGCCGGTATGTTCACATTGAACGAGTTCTTTGCGCAGATATATGGTGATACCGATCCTGTTTTTAACCCGCAGACCTCCGGAAGGGTCATGAACAGCCACTGGTCTACCCGGTTAATCGATGATAACGGAGAGTGGAAATCACAAACCGACAAAAAAATAACAGCTGCAGACATATCACCAACAGCCGGACAGATGCCCCGTTTAGTGGGGTTGGCGCAAGCCTCCAAATTCTATCGTAATAATCCCGAACTGGTCAATCACACCAATTTCTCCATTAATGGAAACGAGGTTGCATTTGGGACCATCGGTGATGCCTCTACCTCCGAAGGTCATTTCTGGGAAACCTTAAATGCAGCCGGGGTCTTACAGATTCCCCTGGCAATCTCGGTATGGGATGATGGATTCGGCATATCCGTACCGGTAAAACTTCAAACAACAAAACAGAATATCTCTGAGTTAATCAAAGGATTTGCACGGGAGAAAGAAGGCGAACAGGGCTACGAAATCTTTTCGGTAAACGGATGGGATTATCCTGCATTGCGCAAGACTTATAAAATCGCCATTGATATCTGTCGGACACAACATGTACCTGTTTTCATCCATGTTAAAGAGTTAACGCAACCGTTCGGGCACTCCACCTCCGGATCGCAGGAACGCTACAAAAGCAAAGAACGGCTGGAGTGGGAAAAAGAGTACGATTGCATTCGGCAAATGAGGCGCTGGATGATTGCACAGGGCATTGCAACCACCGAAGAGATAGAAAACATCGAGAAACAAGCCCTCGTTCGTGTTAAAGCAGCAAAGAAAATCGCGTGGGATAATTTCAACAATGCCATGTGTAAAAAAAGAGACGAGTTGGCCCGTATTGTCGATGTAAGTGGCTGTAATTGTGCAAAAACAGCTAAAATAGAGAGCATTAAACAAGATCTGCTACGACTTGCCGACCCAATCAGAAAAGATATTATCTCATCCGCCCGCAAGATATTACGCCTCATTTGCGACCATTGCAGTAACCCTGAAAACTCTCTCAAGATCAATGTAAAGACCTGGCTTAAAGCAGAGATGAAAGAAGGGGAACAAAGTTACAGTTCGCATCTTTATAGTGAGTCAGCTCATTCCGCCCTTAACGTAGCGGAGGAGAAACCCCGTTACGCACCCAATGCCCATCTTGTACCGGGACGTGAAATACTAAGAGATAACTTTGACTATATATTCTCTCACAACCCTGAAGTACTGATGTTTGGTGAAGATGTCGGAAAGATTGGCGGCGTAAACCAAACTCTCGAAGGGCTACAAGCGAAGCATGGGGAGCACCGTATTTTCGATACGGGTATCCGTGAGACCACCATACTGGGACAAGCGATAGGGCTTGCACTACGAGGTCTGCGGCCCATAGCCGAGATTCAATACTTCGATTACCTTCTCTATGGCTTACAGATTGTCAGCGACGATCTGGCAACACTACACTATCGTAGTCGGGGTGGACAGAAAGCCCCTATGATCATCAGCACCCGCGGTCACCGTCTGGAGGGAATCTGGCATTCAGGCTCTCCGCTCAGCATGATCATCAATTCCATCCGTGGCGTACATGTGCTGGTTCCGCGCGATATGACCCGGGCCGCAGGATTCTACAACACCATGTTAGCCTCCGATGAACCGGCACTCATTATCGAACCGCTCAACGGGTATCGTCTCCGTGAACCCAAGCCTGTTAACATCGGCGAATTCAGAATACCTTTAGGCATTCCCGAAATCCTCATTGAAGGACGCGATGTGACCCTTGTTACCTACGGATCGTGTGTCAGAATAGCCGAAGATGCCGTAAGCCAGCTCAAAGAGGTAAACATCAGTGTGGAGCTCATTGATGTTCAGACCCTCCTTCCGTTCGATATCCATCATGTGATATCCCGCTCGTTGCAAAAAACGAATAAGGTCGTCTTTTTTGATGAAGATGTTCCCGGGGGAGCCACCGCATATATGATGCAGAAGGTAATCGAAGAGCAGCAAGGCTATTATCAACTTGATGCAGCGCCTAAAACAATAACTGCCCGGGATCACCGGGCAGCTTATACTACGGATGGAGATTATTTCTCGAATCCGAATGCGGAAGATGTTTTCGACAGTATTTACAACATAATGCACGAAAACAACCCTGCAAAATATCCGAAGTTATTTTAATTTAATGCTTCCGGACCTACGCACCTTTTCTTATTCGGTTTGCTATCCATGATAAACTCAAGCTTACCGCCTTTCATCATATCCTGATGAAGAATGTAGTTCTTATCATAAACTTTGTCGTTCAGCTTTACAGCCTTAACGTAGATGTTTTTATCAGAAACATTGGGAGCCAGCACCGTAAAGGTATTTCCGTTTTCAAATGAAAGCACGGTCTTCTTCAATAACGGGGAGCCCAAAATATATTTTCCACCGGTTGGATTGACCGGGTAAAAGCCCATCGCACTGAATGTATACCATGCCGACATCTGACCGCAGTCTTCGTTTCCGCACAAACCCGAAGCGGTGTTATCGTACAACTCGTTCATGATTTTCTGAACATAAAATTGTGTTTTCCAGGGTTGTCCGCCAAAGACATAAAGATAAGCGCAGTGGTGACTGGGTTCGTTCCCATGTGCATATTGCCCGATGAATCCGGAGGCATTCCCATTTAGTTCTGCAGGACGGTCGTTCAGGGTAAAGAAAGTATCCAGCTTCTGACAGAACTTTTCGCGTCCGCCGAACAGATCCATCAAAGCAGGAACATCCTGTGGAACAAACCATAAATACTGCCATGCATTACCTTCTGTGAACGGGAAACCGCCATTACCGCCATAACTCAGCGGATTAAAAGGTTCGATCCATTTTCCGTCCTTATTTTTACCTCTGAAGAAACCCAGGTTCTTGTCAAACATATTTTTATAATATTCGGCTCGTTTTGAGAAATAATTATAATCGTCCGTCTTGCCCATCTTCTGAGCCATCTGAGCCACGCACCAGTCATTAAACGCCGTCTCAACAGCTATCGAAACAGATTGTGTCTGAATATCTTCCGGAAAATATCCGTATTTATCCAGTACAATAAACGGTGAGTTGGGATGCGAAATAGTGGACGAAGCTTTTATAGCAGCATAGGCTTTATCCCAATCCACATTTTGAATACCCTTTAAATAGGCATCAACAATAACGGGGATAGCGTGGTTACCAATCATACAGTAAGTTTCGTCGCCCCATAATTGCCAGATCGGAAGGTAGCCATATGTATCGTACTGGTGCAACATGCTATTGATAAAACCGGGAGTACGCTTCTCCTGTAACAATGTGAACAACGGATGAGCAGCCCTGAAAGTATCCCAGAGTGAGAATACGGAATATTGAAGCTTATCGGAAGAGATAGCCTGAGTATAATCAGTTCTCAGATAACTTCCGTCTACACCCGCGATATTCGATGGGTGGATAAAAGTATGATAAAGTGCGGTATAGAATGTCTCCAATTGTTTTTCAGAACCCTCTGCCGCAACTTTCCGCAATTCGGTATTCCATTGTTCGCGGGCATTTGCTTTTACCGCGTCAAAATCCCAATCGGCCACTTCGGCTTCGAGGTTGCGACGAGCATCTTCAATACTTACGGATGACAGTCCAACTTTCATAACAACCGGTGTGGTTCCGTCCGAATCAAAATGAAGTGCGGCCTTTATATTCGTTCCATTAATAACCGACACACTTTCCTGTGGTTTGTTACCCTGAGCCAGTGTCACTCCTTTAAACGGTTTCGAAAACTTGGCAACGAAATACACATGACGCAGTTTAGCCCACCCCGTCAGCACGCGAAATCCTTCAATCGTTTGATTATCGACGGCTTTTATCTGAGCCGAAATAATATGACAACTCCAGTAATTACGTTTCTTATCCAATGAATGATCAAGATCGATCAGGATATGTGCATCATTTGTCTTTGGAAACAGATAACGATGCATTCCGACATGACTGCTGGCAGTCAGCTCAGCCTTCACATCATAACTTTTCAGAAGCACACTGTAATAGCCCGGTTCGGCATGTTCATCCTTATGATTAAAGGTGGAAAAGTAGCCGCTTCCCGGCTTTGCTATATCGCCCACATTGAAGTTAAGCGCACCCACGGTCGGCATAACAAGCACATCAAACAAATCGGCAACTCCGGTTCCGCTTAGATGGGTATGACTGAAACCCACGATGGTACTATCGGCATAATTATATCCCGAGCAATCCTGATCGGGTTGTGGTTGTGTATCCGGACTGAGTTGCACCATTCCGAAAGGAACAACGGCTCCCGGAAAATTACTACCGGCCAGACTGCCCGGTTTGGCGCCTGTGCCGATAAAAGGGTTTACATATCGGGCAGGATCAGAATGGTTGATCGTCTGTGCAAATCCACTTGAGAAAAAAAAGCTGATAAGCGCAATAGTCAATAGTCGTTTCATTCGTATAATTTTACTGATTAAGTGAAATATTTCCGTATTAAAATGATAAAATTTATTTCGTTTAGTTTTTCTAACCGACAGCAATATTTATCGCCGCAAAGTTAAGAAACAATCTCATTTCGCATAATCAGAAAGCGATTCCCAGTTGGAATATCGACACAATCACCGCATCTCGTCAAAATTATGATGAAATTTATTTGAAAAATAATTTATCCGGATGATCAAAAAGAGGATGACAAATTAAATAAGGACTGGCAATTAATTTTTATCATAATTTTTGTTACGAAAAGGACAGAATCTGATAAATAGGTATTATTTTTGACTCATGAATTAAAATACATTTAAGCGAATGTAAATACAAACTATAAAAGTACTTATTGCATTAGCCGATTATGAATGGGTGAACTTTTTCTGAAAAATATAATATTAATCTTCAAAATTTACAATTATGGGAAAATCAAAAGATGCTAAGAAAGAGACAAAAAAAGAGCCAACAAAATCTTTGAAAGAAAAAAGGTTAGAAAAGAAAGAAAAGAAAGAGAAAAACAAAGAAAGTGTAAATAACGTCTAGATATTGATTGGCAATTTTGAGATCCCGTTTTTAAAACAGGATTGAAATATTTTTTTTTGATCAAAGGCTGTCCCATTATCGGAACAGCCTTTTTTCATCTTCAAAATCAGCCGGATATCATTACTGGGTTACTACAGGAATAGGCTTCTATAATGCTTATCGCACCTATCTTTATCATAACACTGAAGCAAGGCTGACAGGTACCTAAGCCGTCCTATGGAGACGAATTAGGTACCTGTCAGCCTTACTTCAGTTATATCTCAATTACGGGTGAGAGAAGACTATTAGATGAAGTTTAGAAGAATATTAGATGCATCATAGGTTTCAAAACACCCTACTTACCCTCTCTACCCTACATTGATTAATTAATACCGTTCTTTGATTTATTGTATTTAAAAAGCATTTATAATTTTCATTTGTGTTTGTATTCAAATAAGGACATCAGATGATTCCAGATGTGACGACACTTACAACCATTTGATGTTTTTTATTTATTCGGCCTGTTTATTGATTGTTTATTGAAATGGATTCCATAATTTTGAAAAAACTATGAAACCTTTTAAGCATATTGGCGTCATATGGGTATAATGAAGACAATGAGTGTTCTTAAAAGAATAAATATTGAACTGGTTATATGGATAAGCGCTTTGGTTTTACTCGCTTTTACCAACCCGACCGAACATCACTGGTCGCTTTGTCCGTTATATAATCTTGGTTTCAAATACTGTCCCGGTTGCGGCTTGGGTCGATCAATAGCTTATCTCTTTAGAGGCGACTTTGTTCATTCATTTCAAATGCATCCGCTGGGTATTTTTGCGGTGGGTGTCATCGGGTACCGGATCTATCAAATCATTAATACGCAATATATTCACAAACAAACACAATAATAAAATGGACGAAAAATATTTTTACTCATTCAGTGGCATGGAAACAGAAGAATATATGCTGCTAAAGCAAGCTACCAAAGACATGACCGAAGAACAACTCAGACAGTTTGCCATGGTTTATCAATCACGTAGAAAGGATCCGCAAACAATTCTCCTTGTTACTTTAATAGGCTTTCTGGGAATATCAGGTATACAACGATTTCTGGTTAATCAAATCGGAATGGGAGTCCTTTACTTTTTTACCGCCGGTCTTTGCTTCGTCGGAACTATTATCGACATCATTAACTACAAGAAACTTACCCTCGAATTCAATCAGAAGATGATGTTCGAATCATTGCAAATGTGCAAAATGATGAACAGCTAATGTTCAAAAGATGCTTATCGGTTGTCCTGTTATCGGTTCTGATTGTTTTTAACTTCTCTGAAGTTAACGCTCAGAACCGCCGTAAGGCTGAACGATTATTATCCACTGTAAAAAACGCCCTACAAGCTTTGGACAATACCAAGGCTTTTTTACTTTTAGATGAATGTTTAAAGGCGGATTCAACCTATGCCGACGGATGGTGGCTTAGGGGTGATCTGCAAACCGATAACGGAAATCTGACCAATGCCATTGCCTCTTATAAAAAAGCAATTCAATTTAACACCTCCCTGAACCGGCTTTTGCTCTCTGCCGCCCAACTGGAACTGAAAGCGGGTAAATACGCTGATGCCCGAAAAGATGCCGAAGATTATCTGGTAACCCATAAAGAGACCTCCGCTGTTCAAACAAATACGGCACAAAACATTATCTCTAAAGCCAAAATAGCGCTGGAGCTGATGGGGCATCCGCTCTCCATTACCCTGCAGAACCTGGGGCCCGCTATCAATAGCACTGCCGAAGAATATATCAATGCCGTTACAGCTGATGAACAAACACTCATCTTTACCCGTAAAACCAAGCCGGAGGATAACAAACCTCCGGTAGAAAACCTTTTCATTGCCCATAAGGATAGTTCGGGTTGGAAAACCACACCGCTACAATTTAATTCTCCGGTACCGGTAAATGCCGGTGCGTTATCCGTTTCACCTGACGGACAGACAATCTGGATTACCATCTGTGGCGCCACGGATGGATACGGCAGTTGCGACTTGTATGTATCTCGGCTACAGAAAAACAACTGGAGCCGACCTCAAAACCTGGGTCCCATTATTAATAGTACTTCCTGGGAAACGCAACCGTCTATCTCTTCGGATGGAAAGCAGTTATACTTTGTGAGCAACCGTCCCGGAGGTGTTGGGAATGCGGATATATGGGTATCGAATCTGCAAAACGACGGCACATGGGGGCCTCCTGCGGACCTAGGAGAGCCGGTTAACACGCCCGAAGATGAGTATTCTCCCTTTATACATCCCGACGGGAAAACGCTTTATTTTGCATCTAAAGGGCATTCGGGGATGGGGGGAAGCGACTTGTTTATGACCAGACTAAAACCGGATGGAAAATGGTCAGAACCTGTCAACCTGGGGTACCCCATCAATACTTCGGGTGATGAAATCAGTCTGATCATAAATCCGAAGGGTGACAAAGGATATATCTCTTCTACACAAAAAGGAGGTCTCGGAGGATTTGATATCTATTCGTTTGCGCTTCCCGCTATGATCAGTCCCGAACCGGTAACTTACGTCAAGGGCGTCGTCATGGATTCCGAAACAAAAGATCCGTTACAGGCCAGCTTTGAATTGACCGATCTGGCTACTGGAAAGGTTGAAAACAGCGCCTCTTCGTCTGATTTCGACGGTAGTTTCCTGATTTGTCTACAGCCCGGCAAAGAGTACAGCCTAACCGTTTCGTGCAAAGGGTATCTTTTCTACTCTCAGCATTTCGCCCTCGCAGAGATAAGAAATGCCGTAAGACCTTATATCCTGGCTATTCAATTACAGAAGATTAAGAAAGATAACGCGGTTATCTTAAACAATATATTCTTTGAAACGGGTAGCTATGTTTTATTGGAGCGTTCGGTTTCTGAACTGAACCGACTGGCTGAACTGTTGCATAATAACCCTGCACTGAAGATCAGTATAAGCGGTCACACCGATAATCAGGGCGACGATAAGATGAATCAAGTACTTTCCGAGAACCGTGCAAAGTCGGTTGTTGTCTTTCTAATCAAGGCCGGTATTGCTCCTTCACGGCTTTCATATGCCGGCTATGGAAAGACGAGGCCTATCGACACCAACAATACGGAGGCAGGCAGGGCTAAGAACAGACGCACGGAATTCAAGGTCGTCGAATATTGATGTTTCAAATCAAAAGCGTAACTTCGCCTCACCAATCATAGCATTAGATGAGCAACCCAATTATCACAACCACCAACCTTTCCAAATCATATAGAAGCGGAAAGACAGAGAAGAAGGTGTTACACAACATCAACCTCTCTGTATTACCCGGACAAATTATCGGATATATTGGTCCCAATGGAGCCGGGAAGTCTACCACCGTAAAGATTCTATCGGGTATTATTTCTGATTTTGAGGGCGAGGCACTGGTTGCAGGTTATGATATCCGGAAGGAACCGCTCAAGGTCAAAGAGCATATCGGTTATATTCCGGAGAATGCTTCGCTCTATGAAACGCTAAGTCCCATGGAGTTCCTACAATTTGTCGGGCAACTGCATGGGTTGGATATCGCAAGGATAGAGGATAAGGCTATCAGACTGCTCGAGCTGTTCGATCTGAAACAAAGTGCCCACGACCGGATGAATACGTTTTCAAAGGGGATGAAACAGAAGGTGCTCATCATATCGGGGATCATTCATAACCCTGATGTGATTTTCATGGACGAGCCGCTCGACGGGTTGGATGCCAACGCGGTCATCATTGTGAAGGAGATACTGATGCAACTGGCCAAAGAAGGTAAAACGATTTTCTATTCATCGCATATCATGGATGTGGTGGAGAAAATATCCGATCGTATCATACTGATCAACCAGGGAAAAGTAATTGCCGACGGTTCGTTTGAAGAATTGAGCCAGGGAAAAGAGGCTACCTCGCTGGAACAACTCTTCACTTTCCTGACCGGAAAGAGTGACCATAGTCAACGTGCCGGCGAAATCATTGATATTGTTGAACAATAAACGGAACCTTGAAAAATAATTCCCGATCGAATGGTTAAATTCATCCTTAGTCTTTTCCGTCCTTTCAAGAAGATACTGGAATGGGCAGGCGTAAACTATCAGCAATTTGAGGTGATCCTTCAAGTCAAACTGACCATGGATAACCGAAAAACACTGGGCAACAACAGTAAGAAAAAGACATTGAAAAATGCGATGCTGACGCAGGTCATTATCTATGGAATGATAGGAGGCTATATGTCGATGTTGCTTACAAAAGGCGGTAGTGCACTCTTCTTCTTCTCCACCCTCTTCTTTTCGTTTATCATGATCATGGTCATCATGGGGTTGATCTCCGAATTCAACACCATTTTATTCGACACCAGAGATAATTCCATTCTACTGCCTCGTCCCATAACACCCCGCACGTTGGTTTTCGTCCGCATCATGCATATCATGGTTTATTTAATGATGATAAGCCTTTCGATTTCCATCATTCCCTTAATTGTATTTGCAACCACATTCGGTGTATCGGCGATGTTGCTATTGTTGGCCGATGTTGTATTGGCTACCATCTTTTCGGTCTTTATGACCAATATCATCTATCTGCTTCTGATGAGGTTAACTACCGGAGAACGATTGAAAGATATTATCGTCTATTCGCAGATTGTATTGGCCGTCATTTTTATGGGAGCCTATCAGCTAATGCCGAAACTGGCAGAGAACGAGGCGTTAATCACGAGTTTTAAAGATATACGGTGGTGGATGTTTTTTACGCCTCCCTTCTGGATGAGTGCAAGCATCACCCCTATTATCAATGGCGGATTTAATCTTCAGTCTGCGCTGTTTTTAGCCCTTTCCATCATGATGCCCATACTGGGTCTCTGGCTTGTCAGCGCAGTTTTGGCAAAGAACTTCAACCAGGGATTGTCCACACTCGACCAAGGTGATACAAAGTCGGATAAGAAGAAAGGAATGGCGGAGACCTCCCGGTTTGTCGATTTTCTGGCGCGTATCTGCTCATACTCTAATGAGGAACGCATCTCGTTCCGGACTATCTGGCGTATCTCCAATCGAGACAGGAAATTCAAGCAAGCGGTTTATCCCTCGTTGGGCTATGTCTTTATCATCATTATAATGACTTTCATCAATGGCGAAACCCATCTTGCAGATATTGCTTCGACAAAGAAATATCTGATGTTAATCTATTCGCCCGCCTTTGTTCTTTACATTTTAGTCTTATCCATCCGATATAGCGACAACTTCAAGGCAAGTTGGATCTATCAGACCATACCGGTACAACATCCGGGACAATTAATTTCCGGTGCTTTTAAAGCGGTTGTGGTGCAACTATTTCTGCCGGTTTTCATCCTTATTAATATTGTAACCATTTACTTTTGGGGATTTTCTGTGCTGATTGATATTGTTTACGGATTCTGTGCATCATTGATGTTGACTTATGCCTTACTTTTGATGCAAACACCGGTCTTTCCATTCTCGGATGAGAAATCGGCCGAACAATCGGGACGCAACATCACCAAAGCATTATTAATGTTTTTTGCTATCGGGGCGCTGGGTGGAACACACTATCTCCTCATCTACTTAAATATTAACATACTCTATATTCTGCCGTTCGTCCTAACCGTTTTAATTCTTCTCAGTCGCAAATACAGACTTACACCATGGAATAAGATGATTAACTTTGCTTAATTAAACAACAAACTCCGATCATGAATACCAAATTTAAAACCACGCTTTTTCTTTTGCTTAGCATGCTAAGTTTGAATTTGATGGTTATGGCACAACAATCATCAAAGACAGTGACCCAATATGTGAATCCCTTTATCGGAACGGCAGAGCATGGACACACCTATCCTGGTGCTCAGGTTCCATTCGGAATGGTTCAGCTGAGTCCGGATAACGGGTTTCAAGGTTGGGACTGGTGTTCGGGTTATAACTATGCTGATAGTGTAATTGTGGGATTCAGTCATACCCACCTCAGTGGGACCGGAATTGGAGACTTATATGATCTATTGGTGATGCCGGTCGTTGCCCCTTTTAAAACAGGAGCGCCAAACCGACCAGAGAAAGCCGATTACGAATACTCTCTGTTCTCTCATAAAGAAGAGTTTGCAGAACCCGGTTATTACAGGGTGATGCTAAAAGATTATGAAATCTTTGCGGAGCTTACAGCCACTGAAAGAGCCGGAATGCATCGTTATAGTTTCCCTGCCGATAAACAGCCTGTCATTATTCTTAATCTGCAGCATGCCATGAATTGGGATGCTACTGTGGATACACGGATTGAAGTTATCGATAATCAAACCATCGTAGGATATCGTCTTTCAACAGGCTGGGCTAAGGATCAACGAATCTATTTTGTAGCCAAGTTCTCGCAACCATTTATCAAACATACGGTCAATAATAAAAAAATCGTACAAAAAACGGGAGAACAATCAGGAGAAGCTCAAAAAGGATACTTCTGGTTTAGCAAAGAGGCAAATAAACCGATACTGCTAAAGGTAGGCGTCTCTGCCGTAAGTGTAGAAGGGGCTATGCAGAATTTGAGCCAGGAAATTCCGGGCTGGGATTTTGATGCCGTTAGGAATCAGGCACGTCTGGAATGGGAAAAATCTTTAAACATCATTAAGGTATCTGATAAAAACGAGAACAATAAAACGATCTTTTATACTGCATTATATCATAGTATGCTTGCCCCTACCCTCTTCAGTGACGTAGAAGGCAGCTACCGCGGTGCGGATGGAAAAAACAGAATCAACAGATCGTTTACAAATTATACCACCTTCTCGCTTTGGGATACTTATCGTGCCTCACACCCGCTATTCTGCCTGCTGCAACCCGATCGCATCAATGATATGGTTAACTCATTACTGGCATTTTATAAAGAATCGGGCATGTTGCCCAAATGGCAACTGGTAGGTAATGAAACGGGAACAATGACCGGTTATCATGCGGTACCGGTGATTGTGGAGGCCTATTTAAAAGGCTATAAGGGCTTTGATACGGGACTTGCCTTTGAGGCTGTCAAGAAGAGCGCCATGCAAGATGGCGAAGGAATAAAAGCATGGAGAGAACTAGGGTATATTCCGGCGGATAAAGAAAACGAATCGGTTTCGAAGGCGCTGGAATATGCATATGACGATTGGTGTATTGCCCAGTTTGCCAAGTCATTGGGAAAACAAGAGGACTATGAGGTATTTTTAAAACGCGCCTCCAACTACCGGAATCTCTATGATGCCTCTACCGGATTCATGAGAGGAAAATTGGCTGATGGAGAGTGGCGCGATCCTTTTAATCCTTTTATGGCAGAACACAGAGCTAACGACTATACAGAAGGAAATGCATGGCAATATACATGGTTGGTCCCTCACGATCCGGAAGGTCTTATACGACTCATGGGAGGCAGAGAGAAATTCAGCAATCGTCTCGATTCTTTATTCCTTGTAAAATCAGAACTATCCGGAAATAATGTCTCACCGGATATCTCAGGACTAATCGGACAATATGCACAAGGGAATGAGCCCGGACATCACACGGTATATCTTTACAACTATGCAGGGGAACCTTGGAAATGTGCTGAAAAGGTAAGCTTTATCAGAAAGAACTTTTTCAAGAACGAACCGAACGGAATTGTCGGAAATGATGATTGCGGTCAGATGTCGGCATGGTATGTTTTCGGCGCTATGGGCTTCTATCCTGTTGATCCCAGCAGTTTGACCTATGCCGTCGGCACTCCTGGTTTTGAAAGGCTTTCACTGAAACTTCCCAATAATAAGATGTTCGAAGTGGTAGCCCGTAACCTGACGGATAAAAACATTTATATCAAATCGGCAATGCTCAATGGTCGCCCATTTACACACAACTACATTACACATCAGGAGCTCATGCAAGGTGGACGTCTTGAATTCATCATGGATAAGAAGCCTTCTAAAAGCTGGGGAACAGGGAAAAATAATATTCCTCCCTCAATGACGCATTAACGGTGTTTTAGCCAATATTTTTTAAGAGGCTGTCTCAAAATCATGAAACAGCCTCTTTATGTTTATTCGAATAGCTACCCGATAATGAATGTAAATATAAAAATCACGGAGAAACAATTTTTTCTTTTTGACGGTCTCTTTTCTATTACCCGTTATAAAAACCATTCAGATTCTATTTTCCACTCTTCAATGCTTAATATTGCCGTTACAAACTATTTGGGTTGGTTGTTTTTTTATGTCCTAATACTTTTACATCCTATTAGGATGATGAATTACCCTCTCTAACTTTTTTATATATCATACTACAAATGAAACTACAATTAGTAATTTTTTCACTATTTCTGATTATTTGCTATCATAAATTATCAGCAAAGGAAAACGGTCCGAACGATCCGGGAGTAAAAACCACAATAAGTGGTACCATCCATGACAAGCGCAATGGCGAAGCTTTAATTGGAGCTACCATCTATGTAAAAGAACTTAAAAACGGAACGATTTCAAATAGCTATGGCTTTTATTCCCTAAAACTGTCGCCAGGCAACTATACCCTTGTATTTTCATACATGGGATTTCAATCGACAGAAAAGAATATCGAGCTTAAGAAAGAACAGACCTTAAATATAGAGCTGGAAAGCAATGAGAAAATGCTGAAAGAGGTTGTCATTACTGCAAATAAAGCTTCCGAAAATATCAGGAAACCTGAAATGAGCGTGAATAAATTAGATACCAAAACCATTCAACGTATTCCGGCTTTAATGGGAGAAGTGGATGTGATTAAGGCAATTCAGCTACTTCCGGGAGTGACGTCAACCAGTGAAGGATCGTCAGGATTCAGCGTTCGGGGCGGTAGTGCCGATCAAAACCATATCATACTTGACGAGGCCACTGTGTATAATGCATCACATCTAATGGGCTTTTTCTCGGTATTTAATAACGATGCCATCAAAGATGTCAAACTCTATAAGGGTGATATTCCTGCAGCAAACGGGGGCAGATTATCTTCTGTTTTGGATGTAAGGATGAAAGATGGGAACACAAAGGAATTCTCCGGTGAAGGAGGGATCGGTATTCTATCAAGCAGACTAACGCTGGAAGGGCCCATTGGCGGAGAAAAAACATCATACATGATTTCGGGACGAAGAACCTATGCGGATATGTTCCTCCCCTTAGCTAGCAATAAAAATGTACGAAACAACACGCTCTATTTTTATGATCTGAATGCAAAAATAAACCACACGATCAACGATAATAATAGGGTTTTCTTTTCGGGATATCTGGGAAGTGACGTCTTCAAAAATAAATTTGCCAAAATGGATTTGGGAAACCACACCTTTACGTTTAGATGGAACCACCTTTTCAGTAAACAGCTATTCGCTAACTTCAGTTTGATCGGTAGCCGTTACGGTTATGAGCTGGGAACACCAGAAGGAGATGCAAACTCGTTTAACTGGACCTCAGAACTACACGATTACTCTTTAAAGGGTGACTTTACATGGTATCTCAATCCGTCAAACACGATAAAATTCGGTGTTATCACTACTTATCACACCCTTGATCCGGGGGTGGCAAAAGGCGTTGGGGAAGAAAGTATCCTAAAAGAATTCACGATTCCAATGAATTACGGATTAGAACACGCTGTTTACATAAGTAATGAGCAGAAAGTAACCGATAAGCTCATCCTGAAATACGGACTTCGTGTTTCGGCTTATCAGAATATTGGAAAAGGTACCGTATATAACTATAATGCGCAACATGATGCCTTCGATTCGGTAGTCTACGGAGCCGGAAAGACCTTTAAGACCCAGGGAGGGCTGGAACCCAGATTGGGGATAACCTATAACTATTCGGCCACAACGGCAATAAAAGTAAGCTATTCAAGGACCCTGCAATATCTTCAGCTAGCTCAAAATTCTACCGCAGGAACACCTCTTGATTTATGGTTCTCGGCTAGTCCGAATGTAAAGCCACAGATTTGTGATCAATATGCATTAGGATTCTTCAAAAATTTAAAGAATAATAGTCTGGAATTCTCGATGGAGGGCTTTTATAAAAACATGCAAAATACCATCGATTTTAAAGACCATGCAGAGCTTTTGCTCAATGAAAAACTGGAAGGAGAACTCCGCATTGGGAAGGCACGTTCTTATGGTTTAGAAGTGTTATTACGAAAGAACGAAGGACGATTAAACGGTTGGATCAGCTATACCTATTCGAAAACAGAGCGTACCATTCCTGAAATCAATAATGGAAAGACGTACAGAGCGCCTTACGATAAGCCACATAATTTTGTCATCGTCTTTAACTATGAACTGACTCCCCGCTCTTATCTATCCGCCAACTGGATTTACTCATCCGGAACACCGATGACGGTACCCGTGGGAAGAGCGATGATCGGAAATAAGATTGTCCCGATCTATAGTGAACGTAACGGTTACAGAGCGGAAGATTATCACCGTCTGGACCTCTCCTACTCGATTAAAGACAAAGAGAAAAAAGGCAGAAAATGGAGCGGTGAATGGAACTTTTCTCTCTATAATGCTTACGGACAAAAAAATGTTTGGGCATTGAACTTTGTACAAGATGATAAGGATCCGAACAAGAGTTATGCCGAAAAGACCTATTTATTTACATTCATTCCATCTGTAACCTATAACTTTAAGTTTTAATAACCGGATCAATAAAACCAATCATTCAGGAAAAGAAAAATTTCTTTCGAAATTCATAGAGATGAGAAATAAACGATTAAAATATGATTTCATGAAAACTTTAAAATATCTAATACCCTGTTTTTTAGGACTTCTCTTTGTACAATGTACCGAGAAAATCAACATAAAATTAGACAATACCGCACCACGACTCGTTGTTGACGGTGCAATTACCTCGGATACCACAACTCACACGATTAAATTATCAACATCAACAGATTATTTTTATAATCAACCTGCCCCGGCTGTCACGGGAGCTTTGGTAAGTATCAATGATGGTACTTTGACAACGCTTTTAACTGAAAGCCCAACGGGTAGCGGAAGCTATGAAACACCCGCTACGTTTTTTGGCGTTCCGGGGAAGACTTATTCTCTCCATATCGAGCTAAAAGAGGCGATCAATGGTCAAAAGATATATGATGCAGCCGAAACAATGCCTAAACAATTAAAGATCGATTCCATACAAATGGAGTTCGACGAAGATATCTATAAAAAAGGGTCATGGAAAACAAAACTCTATATGCAAGATCCTCCCGAAGAGAACTTCTACAGTTTCAAAGGATATCGAAACGATGTGCTTATAACGGACACCTTGAATCGTGTTACGACAACCGATGATAAACTTTTTAACGGAAGATATAGTAATGGAATAACAGTACTCTACTGGAATCAGGATTCCAACTGGCAAATTGTAAATACGGGAGACCGGATTAAGTTACAGGTAGGCTATATCACAAAAAATTATTATAAGTTCATACAAGAACTTCAACAAGAAGTGGAAGAAAAGAATCCACTCTTCAGTGGACCCTCTGCTAATATCAGAACCAATATCTCTAATAGCGGACTCGGTTATTTTGCAGTATATGCCACAAGTTATGCTTCAACAAAAGTAAAGCCCATCATCAAAAAGTAATTATAGCTTGACATTCTAAAACCAACTTCTTGAAACAAAAATAGAGGCTATATCTTTGAAAGGAAATAGCCTCTATTTTGTCTATATGGAGATTTCTCCCCGCAATCAAAATAACGATATAATAAGCATTCAAATAAAAATGCCTGTTATCATCTTATTTTGCTTTACGAATCGTAATCAGTTTCACACCGTGAGCTGGAACAACAGCAGAGAATGCATCAGCAAAAACGCCTTGATCTTTCTGACGCCAAGCATCACGAACAATTTGTTTTCCACTTATTCCAAGAACACTCCAAGTTGCTTTTATCGTTTCTTTTGTGGCATTTCTATTGAACAAACCTACCGCCTTTGAACCGTCTTCCATATCCTTCATCCAGATTTCCAGTCCATTTTCCTGAGATACACGACCGGCTTGCTTGCCTAAAGGATCTTGGTTTATTGCTATAACTTCATCGTTAGTCAGAAGATTCTTTGTAAAAGCATCCATACGAGTCATATCACAACCAATTAGTAAAGGTGAATCCAATAATGACCATAATGAAATATGGGTATATTGTTCATCGGCTGTTAAATGTGTAGGATGTAATTGTGGTCCCCAACCTACCAGGCCGACAACAAGCATATCGGGATCGTTCCAATGACCGGGACCGGCATAATTTTCCTGCCCGGCTTGTTTGAAGCCTATGCCTGACATGCTGCTCCATGAATCGGTGATATCACCTGTGGTACGCCAGCAGTTTCCACCTACCTGTTCGCCCCATTCCCAAACTTTACCCATTCCATATTGACAAAGGCTGAATACGATATCACGATCTACTTTGTTCAAAGCATTACGCATGACTAGGTAGGGCTTTTGTAGTTCTGCTATGGTCTCACCCTTTGAGATATTACCATAGGAACACCAGTCATATTTTACATAATCGAATCCCCAATTAGCCCATTGACGAGCATCATTCTCCTCATACTGATAAGAAGCAGTAAACCCGGCACAAGTTGTCGGACCAGGTGAAGAGTATAGACCGGCCTTTAAACCTTTTGAATGGATATAATCGGTTAACGCCTTCATATCGGTGAACTTCTTATTGATATTAATCATACCGTTTGCATCTCTCTGTTCACCCATAAGCTTCGGATCTGTGGAACCCGGTTTTATTTCCCAACAATCATCCATGTTGATATAAGTCCATCCATGATTGATAAGTCCTGATTTCACCATTGCATCGGCAGCAGCTTTAACCTTATCCTGATCTATTGCACTGGCAAAACAGTTCCAGCTATTCCATCCCAACGGAGGGGTAAGTGCAATTTTATCACCAACAACAATCTTTAGACTCCGTGTTGCAGTACCCAGACTGTTTTTAGCTTTTAATGTAACGATAGTTTCGCCCTTATCATTAAGAACACCTGTGATAATACCGGTTTTAGGATCTAAAGTAAGTCCCAGAGGAAGATTTACAGCTGTAAATGTCATAGGTCTGTTTCCGGTAGCGGCAATAGTGAACATGAAAGGATGACCCGGACGGACACCAAAGACCTTTGCTCCATTGATTTTGGGTTTAGGTGATTCGGCAGGAGTTAAAATATAGGGTTTGCTTTCCGGCATTGCACCAACCGATTGAGGCTTAACACCTTTATACAGGATAAATGCATCAACCCAATCAGCATGATCATAATCTGTTCCATTACCTCCATCTTCAATGATGAGTGCAAGTTTTTTAACACCTTTCAAACTAACATCAACCTTAACGGCTTTTGTCCCCGAAACCATGACCGGACTTCTGAATATTTCTTTCTTATCAGCCTGAACAACAAATACAACACTCCCGTGATGACCTGCTGCATCATCATCAAGACCAACCATGGCCTGAAAACGTTGAGCGCAGCCCTTCAGGTCAAGATTAATTAATCCTTCGGCATGAGAAGCTATTCCATATTTATAAGTTTGACCGGCAATTGTCAGTGCACTACCGGAAAAAGAATGATTGGGTTGTGGGGTGCTCCACCCCTGACTGACTTTGGATAAGTCTATCTTTTGAAGCCACAAAGTATCAACTTTCTGGGCTTTCACTAATGGAATACTGCAAAATGCAGCTACCATCAGTAGAGCTGTAATCTTTGATAAACGGGATGTTGTCATTATTATTGATTTTTAATTTAAATTATCATATTCAAAGGTCTAAAGAGCTAAGAAATAAAGCAAGGAAATTAAAATAAAAAAAAGGAAAAAAATAAAAGGGTGCGTTAAGGTAGTGTAAAATAGAAAGTCGCGCCTTTGCCAACAGTAGCTTCTGCCCATAAACGCCCTCCATGACGTTCTATGATTCGTTGAACGGTAGCGAGTCCTACGCCTGTTCCTGGAAATTCCTGTTCAGAATGAAGCCGTTCAAAAGGCTTGAAAAGCTTTGATGACTGATTCATATCGAAACCTGCACCGTTATCTTGAACATAATAAACCGTTTCACCTCTGTCCGTCAATGTACCCAAACGAATTTTTGCCACACTCTTTTTCCCGGTATATTTCCATGCATTTCCAATCAGATTATCCAGTGCAATATTCATTAATCCCATATCAGCGTTCACAATTAAATTATCCTGAATAAATTCACAAACTATTCTTTCAGGATCACGGGCTCTCAACTTTTCAATAATAACATGAGCCATATCGCTTAGATCTACGGAAACAGGTTCAAGACTTGCTTGAGCCGATTGAGAGAATTTCAATAAATCATCAATCAGATGTGTCATTGAAATCGTTGATGTCTTCATAACGGATAACAAATTGTTGGCCTCTTCATCCAAAACCTCCGAATAGTCCTGAACCATTAAATCAATGATACCGCTCACATTAGCCAGAGGAGAACGAAGATCATGAGATACCGTTCGTGCAAAAGCTTCCAACTCTTTATTCTTAGAAATAAGATTTTCGTTTAAAGCCTGTAACTGGGCCTGAGCCTGAATTAACTCATTATTTTTCTGAATGGCAGTCTCATAAACAGACAACAAAAGATCAAGGATTTGTTTCTTCTCAGAGTTTATAGCATACTTCTGTCCTCGGAAAATAATTTCAATAACCATTTCAGAACCGCCACTATGCTGAATTGAACGGTTAGCGATAAGATATTGTATCCTCGAAAGTAGATACTTCTCTTCGTAAGGTTTCGTAATAAAATTATCTGCTCCGGATTGAAGTCCCTTAATAATATCAAGCGGATCATGAAGAGAGGTCAATAAGATGACAGGGATATCCTTAAAGTTAATGTCGTTTTTTAAGATTGAACAGAATTCATATCCATCCATCTCAGGCATCACAATGTCACTTATTATCAATAACGGTATTTCTTCAGTTATAGCTTCCAAGGCTAGCTTACCATTCTGACAAACCACTACGTCCAAACCGCTCTCCTCAAGAAGATACTTGATTTTTTTTGCCTGAACCGGAGAATCCTCTACAACAAGAATCTTTTTTTGCTTAGAAAAATTTAAATACGAAATCATAAGATTTATTTTGTTGATAATGTAACATTTCGTTTTATAAACTCAATAATTTGTTCGGGTGAGAAGATGTAAGAGGCTGCCCCTAGTCGTATTGCCTCACCCGGCATCCCATGAATAAGAGAACTTTTCTGATCTTGTGCAATGGTAATTGCATCAATATCTTTTAATAATTTCAGCTCTTCAGCGCCATCATTACCCATTCCTGAAAGTAATATGGCCAGTACCTGATCGCAAAAGACCTTGCGAACACTCCTGAACATAAATGCAACCGAAGGACGATGACCTTTCTCTGCCGGATCCTTAGAGATACAAATTGCATTAAAAGCGTTTACACCTATATGATAATCACCCGGCGCCATATAAGCAACTCCAGCCCTCAAGCGCTCTCCGTCTGTAGCAATTTTGATTGGTATATTCGATAAAATACTCAACCAGTCTACATAACCTTGCGCAAATTCAATATCCAGATGTTGTACGATTAATATAGGAACGGAAATAGTGGAAGGAATATTTTGTAATATCTGTTGTAAAACCAACGGGCCACCTGTAGATGCACCTATCGCAATAATTCGTATAACTTTTTTTATATCCGGAAAGGGATTTAAAGAAAGTGTAAGATTATCCGGAGATACAGTGGACTTGGAAACAGAATTCCAACGGCGGATAACTTTTACTTCGGAAAGTAATTTTACTGTTGTTATAAATTTATGAACGGCCTCATCAAAATCGGGATTACCCAGCCCGACCGGTCGCGATAAAATAGCAACAGCCCCACATTCTAAAGCCTGAAATGTTTTAGCGGTATCAGAAACATTATAATCACCACTGACAATAACAATCGGAATCGAATTCTCCTGCATAATCTTTAGCGTAGTTTCAAAACCATCTAAACGCGGCATATTGATATCCATTGTTATAATATCAGGTTTATTTTTCCTGACAAACTCTATCGCCTCAAAACCATCAACAGCGGTTCCGATAATCTCTACTTCCGGATCAACGGAAAAGATCTTCACCAGATAATTTCTAACTGTTAGTGAGTCATCTGTGATGAGGATTTTTATTTTTTGTTTCGGCGTTAGCATATATATCAGGGAATTATTATGACGGGGACTATATTAACCTGTTGATGGCATCAATTAAATTACTTTGTTCAAAACTACTTTTTACAATATAAGCATTAGCGCCTGATTCCATTCCGCGTTGTCTGTCCGAAGGTTGTTCCAGAGCAGTAACCAGTATGATAGGTAACTCAGATAGTTTTTTATCATTTCTGATCTTGACGGTCAGCTCAAAGCCATTCATTCTGGGCATCTCAATATCGCTGACCACCAAATCAAAAACTTCTTCCTGTAATAATTTATATGCTTCAAAGCCATCCACAGTGGTTTTTACGATAAACCCTGCTGTCTCTATAATGTTGGATAATAAAGAACGAGAGGTTATTGAATCGTCAACAACTAAGACATGCTGTTTTTCGACAATAGATTCTTCCATCTCAGAATCAATCGATAAGGGTCGGATCGATAAAGTAGAATTTGCTTTATCGATCAGCTGGATTGCATTTAAGACCGGAACAACTTTTCCGTTACCCAATAAGGTTGCGCCCAAAACATTTTGAATATTAATTAATTGTGATCCTAAGTTTTTAATAATTCCTTCATGATCTTCGAGTATAGAATCAACAACAAAAGCAATCCGTTGTTGACCTGATACCAATACCAAGGTTGACAAATAACTGTTTTTGTCTATTCTGGGCTTTCCGGAAGACAAATCCAATATTTGATTTAGCCATGCAAGGCCTATATTCTCTCCATTATATAAAATAGTATCTCTGTTTTCAATGGTTCTGATATCAGAAGCTTTTATTCTTATAACTTTCTCAATAGAACTTATAGTGATAATAAATTGGTTTTCGCCAACTTTTACTAAAACGCCTCTAAAAGTCTGTAAAGTAACAGGAAGGGTAATAGTGAATTTAGTGCCTTTCTCAACTTTCGATTCAACAACGATGGATCCTCCTAACTGGTTTATGCATTCGGATACAATAGCCAGTCCTAAACCATGGCCTGATAGGTCGGTTATAAAAGGGCTCGTAGATAATCCGGAATTAAATATCAACCCTAAAGCCTCCACATCTGTCAACTTTTCTGCTTTCTCAGCAGATATGATTCCCATTTTTAATGATGCCGCTACTACCTTGTCTTTTTGAATTCCTTGACCGTCATCACTAATTGTCACTGTAATTTCTCGATCATTAATCTTTTCGATAATAAGCGCTATCTCACCCGAACGGGGTTTATTCTTTTTTAAACGCACCTCAGGTGATTCTATTCCATGATCTATACAATTGCGTAGCAGATGAATGAAGGGATCTTTAATCTTTTCAAGAATCCGTCTGTCGATCTCCATCTCAGCCCCTATAACCGTAAACAACACCTCTTTTTTGGTGTCTTTTGCTAAGTCGCGTACTAATTTTGGAAACAGATCCAGAACAGTAGAAAAAGGTAATAAAAGAGTATTCTTAATGCTAAACAATAAATCGTCAACAGTTCTAGCCATTATCCGATAATGTTGATCCATATTCTCAGCAAGAATTGAAATATCCTCACGTATAAGACCTGAAACATTTTCCGAATTATTCAATTTCTGTCTAGAATGATTGCTTTGATTACCAAATCGTTTCAATTCTTTCAGGTCATGTCCAAACATATTCTTAGCGGTAATTAGCTCTTCCGCCTGATTCAATAAATCGGATAGTTTCGAAACATGGATCCGCACCGTTTCTTTAGGTCCGCTTATCTTCCTGGGTGTCACCCGAGCTTCATCTTTCGAGTAATAAGGAGACGAAGGGTCTATTGGCGCAACTACTTCAATGGGCTCAGGAATAGGATGACCGGTCGGAGGGTTAAAATCATCAGATTCGGTTTCGTCTTCAGTATGAATAGCTTTTTCGGAAGAATCAGAATCGGGTATCTGCTTTGAGGGAGTAGAGATACCTGTTGGAATCGTCTCGATAGCATTTTTAACTACTGAGGAATCAAGAGTCATGGTTTTTAACGGAGAAGTCGTACCCACACACAATGATTGAACCTCATTTAAAGTAAGAACCAACCGGTCGTTTGAAATTGTTTTTTTATTATCAGCAATTTCAACAATATATTGGTTCAATAAATCCATTGCTTTATGCATAGTATCAAAAAAATATCTTGATACGGATATTGATTTTTGCTTTAAAAGAGATAACACACTTTCCAGCCCCTGACAAAGACGCTCTATTTCAATAATATTAACAGCACGCGCAGCTCCTTTCAAACTATGCATCTCGCGAAAAGTAGTCTCAACTATTATTTGCGATTCCTTTTCATCAAGATTTTTTTCAAGTTCTAATAGTCCGCGAATAATCGCCTGCTGATGTTCTGCTGCCTCAAGCATAAAATCAGCGAGAAGCTCGCGAAGAAACTCTTCCTGTTTCTTATTCATACCCTCCGATTAAACTTTATATTTCTCAGAAATCTTTTTCAGATTCTTACTCAGATCGTTCAAACTATTCGCTGCAATTTGAGTTTGCTTTGTGCCAATTACATTTTGCTCGCTGGCTTGCTTAATATTCTCCATAGCAGGAACAATTTGATTCATTCCGGCCATTTGTTGTTGACTTGATGAAGAAATCAACATAGCAGACTGAGCTGCTTCATTTACACTATCAGAAAGCACTTGTATAACATCACCACTCTGTTCGGAGAGTTGTAGACCGTTTTCGACAGCCTTTACGCCCTCTTCTGTCGCATTAACAGCAGCATTCATGGCTTTTTGAATATCATTCAGTATGTCTTTTATCTGGGCAGTAGCATTTTTAGATTGTTCTGCCAAGCTTCTTATTTCCTGAGCAACAATGGCAAAACCCCTTCCATGTTCTCCGGCTTTTGCTGCTTCGATAGCTGCATTCACTGCTAACAAATTAGATTGATCAGCCAGATCGTTTACCGTTAAGGTAATTTCTCCGATGGTTCTGCTTTGTTCTGACAATTTCACAACACTATCGGAAACAACATTCATTTGATTATTTATTCGTTTCATTCCATTGATCGTGTCGACAATAGCCCGTTTTCCTTGTTGAGCAGCCTGAAGTGCTTTTTGAGAACTGTCTACCACATTATTGGCCTTCTGATTAGTAAGTAGCGCTGTTTGACGAACCTCTTCAACGGTTGTTGTAGTCTCAGCCATTGCGGTAGCGGTTTCTGTTGCTCCTGTACTGACTTCCGTAGCCGTAGAAAGTATCTCACTGGCAGAAGAACCTATGATTGTGATTCCTTCAGTAATTTCACGATTAATACCCCGAAACATTTTCACGATTGATCTTGCCATAATAAAAGTCACAAACATAAATATGAGACCAACCGTCAGTATCATTTTGAGAGAATTTGCTGCACTTTCATCATTCCGGTTTTTAAGTTGGTCAATGACGATAGATTCCCGCTTGCATTGATCACTAATAGCACTTAAAATTGATTCATAAAGTGTACTGTTTTCCTGATCGGAGAGTGCTTTTGCCTCATCAATTTTACCCTTATAGATTAAGCTAATTTGGGCTGAAACACCAGCATTATATTTCTCAAGTTGCTTTTTCAGATTATCGATTAACTCTTGCTGTGCCTGATCTGCATGATAATATTGCGCAATATCATTAAGGTTTCTATTAAACCGAAGATTGTTTGAATCAATCTCAGCCTTTACCTTTCCTACTTCAGCATCATTTTTCGACAGCATCATTTTTAATACCAGCCCCCTGTTTCTATTTAAATCAACTTTGAGCTCTATAAGTTTTTGGCTTACATCTGAAGAGTCATGAAAATTCTGAGTCATCTTTGCCAGTCCACTTCTATTGATATATGACACTGTAGCCACACTTAACATCAGGACAAGCATGAAACTTCCCCCTAATATTAATTTACTTCTTATAGACAAATTATTTTGCTTCATTTTTTTCAATCTTTATAAGGTTTTACTTTTTCCATTTATTGATTTACAACGAGTTCAGAGCTATTGATAAAAGCCTTCCCATCAAGTATGATAATTCCTTCAGCAGTCATTCCCATTAAGTATTCTTGCTTGTCACTGTCTTTTGTGTATGGCAAAGAAAGAATTTCCGAAAAAGGAATAAATTGATTACCAAGGATGGAATCAGCAACAATACCAAAGCTTTTATTATCATAACTCAGAATCATCACTTTCGTGAATTCAGAGATTCCCTTTTCAGAGAGTTTCAATATCTTTTTAGGATTAATAACCGTAAATATCTGTCCGCGAATATTAATAACCCCCAAGATAAAGTCAGGCGTACAAGGGACTACCGCCAGGTCTTTCAGCGGAAGTACCTCTTTAATGAATGATGACTCAAGTCCATAAACCTCACCCGATAATAAAAATTTCACTACAAAGAGAGCACCTTCCTTGTTTTCAAGCAGTCGTTCTTCTTGTCTTGATAATAGCTGTGCTCTCAAGCTCAGTATCTCTTTTTCTCTTTCCGATAAAGATATCATCTCACCACTTTTCTCCATTGAATATTTATTTTCACTTATGAATCAGATCGAAAACATTAGAATCAGACATGAACCAGAATCATTTCTTTCAATCGTCCCACCGTTAAACCACCTGAGTCCGCAATAGTTTCAGAATCATCCATATTCCGTATCAAATCTAACAAATTTTCGTAGTGTTTTGTAGCTACCTGCTTTTTTCCAAAAATCCATGAGATATTTGCTTTCAGAAAATGAGCCATAAGATGATTTGGATCAATATAAAGAACCTGATTAATTACCTTTTCTGCTGCTTCTTTTTCACCTTGATCAAATAAAATAGTGGCAAGCAAATAGTAATAATCAGAATTTAATTTATCTTTTGAAATCAGTTCATCACAAAAAAATCGTGCTTCAGCATGCTTACCCATATTTGCAAATACCTTTGTCATAAGGAATTTAATCGTGGTATCATCGGGATGAAGTGTGCTTAGCTTCTGCAAATGAGATAGGGCATTTTCATAACGAGCTGCTTCAATCAATCTGTAAATCGGTTTCAAATCAATAAGCAGATCATCTTTTTTTGTTTCAGGTTCCGCCTTATAAAAAGGGAGGGTTGGTTCATTTGTTTTTTTCTCTTTTTGATCAAAAAGTGTCGATAGGCTATTTGCAGGTTTAAATTCCTCCGTTTTAGTTAAAGGACGATGAGGGGGAAACTGAAAGTCAGACTCATGGCTCCATTCGCCATTCCGGTATAACAAAGCCTCTTTGATTATTACCTGATTTAATATTGAGAAATATGCACTTGAGACTTCAACAGGACTAGTGATAAACCAGCCGTCATGAGACAGGCACTCCTTAAAACGCATTACAACCTTTTTCGCTTGTGCCGAAGAGAAATACATCAATACATTTCTACAGAAGATAACATCCATAGCAAATGTATTATTTTCAGTCATCGGATACTTTTCCTCAGCTAAATTCAAATAAGAAAATGAAACCATCTTCTTAATCTCCGGAATTACTTCAAACTCCTTGCCTATTTGTGTAAAATATTTCTTCTTTAAAGATTCGGGCGTATCTCTAAATGACCATTGTGTATAACGTCCATTCCTTGCCTTATGAAGGAAATTTCGATTAATATCAGTCCCGATAATAGTGATTTTCCATGTTTCTATATCGGGCAATGTTTCGGTAAGCAAAATAGCAATCGTATAGGCTTCTTCACCTGTACAACAACCTGCACTCCAAATTCTTATTTCGCGTTTAAGCTGATCTCTGTTCTTTATTAATTCAGGAATGATTGTATGGGTGAAGACATCAAGGCTGGTTTTCTCCCTGAAAAAATAAGTCTCGCCAATAGTCAAATATAGCACCAGTGTATCTGATTGATTTTGAGTAAGTCTATTATTGACCATCGCATCACCAAATGTTGCATAATCAGTTTTAAATCCTATTTCAGGAAGCGCTGAATTCAAAGCGTACTTTAAATCAGAGAATCTATTCTTAGGAAAAGCCAAACCAAGTTTTCGCTCAATCTGTTCACTAATGATGGTTAATTCAGCTTCATGAATCATTTGTCGACTTCATTGAAAGGTAATTCAAACTCCGATTGATTCAAAAAATCGATCTCATCAGAATTTAAAAAGGCATCCATGTTATACACAATAACCAATCCATCAATAGTTTTAATCACGCCATATATATCCAATCCATTTTGTATAGCATCAGTTTTAACGAGATTATCACTATTTAAATGTTCAATTCCTTCGATATCATCAACACGTAATGCGATGGTGAAACCTGCCATAGAAGTAATAATAAATCTGTTGTCCGGTTTGGTTATCTCACCGGAGAGACCTATTCTTTGATGAAAATCATAAACCGGTATTACTTCGCCATGGTAGTTTATCACACCACAGATAGACCGGGGCGCATTTGGCACAGTAGTAACTTCTACCGCCCTAATAATTTGCTTTACCATTTTAAGCGGTAAGGCAAAGCGATGCCTTTTAAGCAAAAAAATCACCACCTGGTCTATTGTATTAATCTGTTGCATATTTTGATTGCCAATTAATAAGAGAACATAACCAAGCAAAAAGCATCTTGAAATAAATTGTATGCCTGGTATTATGAAATAGAAGCATAGCCAAGCCGTTGTTGGCCATCAAAAATATGAATTTTATATCTCGTATTCTAATTTATTGTCCGATTTTTAAGAATAAAACCAAATCAGAAGTCACACTTACCGGTAAGGTTTTGGAGAAAGAGGATAAGAAGAATGATAAACTTATCTTTGGGAAGTAAAGCTACCTGTTTAAAAAACAAGTAGCTTTGCACCTTCATTAATACAGACATATAGTGGCTCAGATTGGAAAAATAAACGAACTCAAGGTCGTAAAAATTGTTGACTTCGGAATATATCTTGACGGGGAAGAACATGGAGAGATTTTAATGCCTAAAAGATATGTGCCCGAAAATTGTCAACCTGGAGACACCGTCACCGGATTTGTTTATCTCGACTCTGAAGATCGGGTTATTGTTACCACTGAAAAGCCTTTTGCAATGGTCGATGAATTTGCACTATTGCGGGTTAAATCAGTGAATTCCATTGGCGCTTTTCTTGACTGGGGATTGATGAAAGACTTATTGGTTCCCTTCAGAGAACAAACCGTTAAGATGGAGGAAGGCAGAAGCTACCTCGTTTATATCTACCTCGATTATGAAACCAAAAGGATTGTAGCATCGGCCAAGTTAGATCAGTTTCTGGACATCAAACCCGTTTCATTTGAAAAGGGCGACATGGTTGATTTAATCATTTACAATCAAACAGAGATTGGGTATAAAGCCATCATAAACGGAACCTGGTGGGGTATCTTATATAAGAATGAAGTGTTCCAGCCTCTGGAAAAAGGACAACGGATAAAGGGCTATATTAACAAGGTCAGAGAAGACGATAAGATTGACCTCATCTTACAAAAACCTCATTATTCAAAGGTTATAGATATCTCTACAACAATCATTAACAAGCTGAAAGCCAACGATGGTTTTCTGAAGATAACGGATAAAAGCTCTCCGGAGGTTATTTATGAGATGTTCGGTATTAGTAAAAAAGCTTATAAAATGGCCATCGGATCATTATATAAATCAAAGATCGTCAACCTTGAAGCTGAGGGTATACGGTTAATTAAAAAAGACCTATAACACGCTCAATCCTCAACGTAAAGAAAAGAGCTGAAGTAGGAAAAACCTGCTTCAGCTCTTTTCTTATTTCCAAATCTGTCATTATGAAACTTATATCATTGATTGTGGGCTCATTGAAATCAACCTATTTCTTCATCGTCATCCACCAGGTCCTCTTCAATTCTCAGGTTTCCCATAATGAAAATCTGTCTTTCCGGTGTATTCTTACCCATGTAGAAAGAGAGTGTAGTGGCGATATCTGATTGTTTCTTCATTATCACAGGTTCCAGCCTGATTTGAGGGCCGATAAAGTTTACGAATTCGTCGGGAGAGATTTCACCGAGTCCTTTAAATCGGGTAATCTCAGGATTGACACCCAATTCAGCTATCGCCCTTTGTTTTTCTTCAGGACTGTAACAATAGAAAGTCTTCTTTTTGTTGCGCACTCTGAACAATGGGGTTTGCAGAATATAAACATGGTGTGTTTTAACCAAATCAGGATAGAACTGAAGGAAAAAGGTAAGAAGCAATAAACGGATGTGCATTCCATCCACATCGGCATCAGTAGCAATCACGATATTATTATACCTGAGATTATCAACCCCCTCCTCAATGTTTAAGGCCGATTGCAGAAGATTAAATTCATCATTTTCATAAACTATCTTCTTCGAAAGTCCATAACAATTTAAGGGTTTACCTCTCAAGCTAAATACCGCTTGTGTATTAACATCACGACTTTTGGTAATAGAGCCCGAAGCTGAATCGCCCTCGGTGATAAAGAGTGTAGAATCAAGTTTACGTTCGTGGTTACTGTTAAAATGAACCCTACAGTCACGTAATTTCTTATTATGAAGACCTACTTTTTTTATACTGTCTTTCGCTAATTTCTTGATGTTGGTCAGGTCTTTCCGTTCCTTTTCAGACATAAGAATCCGCTGAAGCAAAGCATCGGCAGTTTCTGAATTCATATGTAAATAATTATCCAGATAACGTTTGATCAAATCATTTACATAATTTCTGACAGTTCGTCCTTCGGGCTCCAGATACATTGAGCCCAGTTTAGTCTTGGTCTGACTTTCAAAAACAGGTTCCTGAACCTTGATACTAATGGCTGCCACCATGCCGGATCGTACATCACCCGATTCGAAATCCTTTTTATAAAACTCACGAACAGTTTTGACGACAGCCTCGCGAAATGCTGCCAGGTGAGTCCCTCCCATCGTGGTATTTTGTCCGTTTACAAATGAGTAATACTCTTCCCCCGATTGGTTAGAGTGCGTTATTGCGCATTCAAAATCGTCTTCTTTAATGTGGATTATCGGATAGACAATAGGAGAGCCGTTTATATTTCGCTCCAACAAGTCGAGTAAACCATTCTTGGCTTGATATTTTTCACCATTAAAATTAATGATTAAGCCGGTGTTTAGAAAAGCATAGTTCCAAAGCATCGATTCAACATACTCAATGATATAGTGAATATTACCAAAGATATCCTCGTCCGGAGTAAATGTAATCCGGGTTCCATTTCGTTCGTTGCTATCTTGTTCGGGCAAATCTGATATTAGTTCACCCCGACAGAACTCTATAATCTTGGTTTTACCTTCACGAATACTTTGAGCTCTAAAGCTGCTTGATAAAGCATTGACCGCTTTAGAACCAACGCCATTTAAGCCAACAGCTTTTTTAAAGACATTAGAATCGTATTTTGCTCCGGTATTTATTTTCGAGACGCAATCAATTAATTTACCCAGTGGAATTCCACGGCCATAATCGCGAACCGAAACCTGCTTTTCATGAATAGTTACATCCACAGTCCGGCCATTGCCCATTATGAACTCATCTACTGCATTATCTACAATTTCCTTTAATAGAACATAAATACCATCATCGGCAGACGAACCATCACCGAGCTTGCCTATATACATTCCTGGCCTTAATCGGATATGTTCTTTCCATTCTAATGAGCGTATGCTATCTTCGTTATAATTTTCAGACATTGTTTGGATTTTTTTGAATCTACAAAGATATCAAATCAAAAATTCAACACCCAACCTAAATGGTGGGTGTTGATAAATTTTAACGCTAAAGATTTGATGAATTGATGCTCAGTAAGATGCACCTAATAAGTAAATATCGTTAAATTAGCGAATCGATATTTCAATTTTTCAATCGCAGTTTCCGCCAACTCTTTTTCAGGATACACACCCAGAATAACCCTGTATTCTCCTTTTGTATCTAATAAAATCAACCTTTTAAAGCCTGTCTTTTTCAGAAACTCCATGGTCTTAAGCGCCTCTTTTGCTGTAGTATATTTAGAATGAACCAGATAATAGTTTTTGAAATTACTTGATTCTGCTTTGGATTTATTTGAAGAATTGGCTTCATCGGTTTTGCGTGCTATTTCTGATTTTGCATTATTCATCGCACGGTTTCTGACAGTAGAATCAACAAGTACATTCTTTGAAGAACTAAGTTGATTATTGTTATTCTTACTAACAATAGATTTACTACTACTTTGTGATTCGCTCTTTAAAATTTCAGCATTTCCAACTTTTTTTGTATCATTCTTTGCATGAATTGCCGAAAAACGATCCGGTATTTCACTCAACCAGATGGATACAAATCCTTTATAAGAACTCACCCCCATACTTTGCCAGCTTTTACTTTCCCATTTTCCGGTGCTTAACAAGAAATTATCAGAAGACTTTTTTGTTAGTAAGAGATTAAATAATTCTGTTATCGATTTTTTATCAGTAACAAATAACATAGTCTCAAAACCCTTTCCTCTAAATCCTGCTACTTCGGATGGCTTTGCAGACATCTGATCAAGATTTACGATATTATTTTTGAAACAACAAGGTTTCCAGCTTCCTTTATCGGACCAGCTATATAAAGAACATCCTTTTTTATCGGGCTTGGTCTTATAAACATCCATCAAATGTGTTCTAGCCACATAGCAAAGAGAATTCGAAACTTGTAATTCGCCAAGCCCATTTTTTGATCGATATCGATTAACCAATTCGGCAAGTTTAATCTCATCCTTATCAATAGAATAGCTTGATGGAACTGAACGTACTGTTACCTTCTGAGCAAATAAGAACTGCTCGCCGAAGAGGATACAAAAGAAAAAAAATATAAATTTACTCATTACACTTGATATATTTAATAAAACCCTTTAGCCTTTCCCCAAAAACTAAAACTACAAAATCATTAAGTTAACGTAGAACAACTATTATTATAACCTAACTCGCTCACTATTTTACAATATTATTTTTATCAACATTATCAGAATCTTATATTCTCTTTCGAAACAGCTAATTAACTATTTTTTAAAAGAATCACAAAAGTACCAAATTAGAAAACATAAAATAAAAAAGATAGAAAGATTTTATTTATGGATCATTTCTAAAAAAACAACACCCCTAAGTGTTCAATGTGTTAACTTTGACGCACAATATTGAACAAACTCCAACAACTACAAAGTATCTTTGTTCAATTCTTTTCAACTTCATTTGGAAAAGGTGAAAGGATGAAGGGTTATACTTCCGTAACCCTTCCATAACTCTTTTAATATGCTTATCACTCCCGTGTCTTATACATAATCAAAAGGTAGCTGACAGGTACCTAACCCGTCCTATAAGACGGACTAAGCACCCTTCAACTACCTTTTGAACCTATATTGAATATAGGTGCGATAAGAGTTATGGAAGGGTCTTCACAGAATAAAAGAAGGATTGTCCATGTGTATTTGCTTTATGGTAACGGAATCATCAGTTATTGTTTTTTTTAGAAATAATTTCAATTAAAAACTTGTTTTGAATTAAAAAATATATACCTTTGCAAACCCTAAAGAACAGGGAAAATAATCAAAAAGAATAAACAAAAGCAGTCGGATAAATACAACAACGCATTATGGCTAATCATAAATCATCCATCAAAAGAATCAAGACTAACGAAAAGAAAAGATTGCGTAATAGGTATTACTCTAAAACCATGCGTAATGCAGTACGTAAATTTCGTACAATCAGTGTAAAAGAAGAAGCTGTTACTCAACTTCCCGGTTTAGTTTCATTGATTGATAAATTGGCTAAACGTTCCATTATCCATAAAAATAAAGCATCAAATTTGAAGTCAAAGTTAATGCGCAAAGTTAGCGCACTTTAATCTTCTTCAATTAAAATATTATAAAAGGCCTCTCATTGAGGCCTTTTGTTTTTATACCCTTTTTTATACATTTACACCACCAAACTTTAAGGGTATGGAAAGTTATACGAATAAACTAAGTATAAAGCAGTGGGCAGAAGATGATAGACCGCGCGAAAAGCTGCTTCACAAGGGAAGACTGGCACTTAGTAATGCCGAACTCCTAGCCATTTTAATCGGGTCGGGAACAAAAGAGGAATCAGCAGTAGATCTTTCGAAAAGAATTCTGGCTTCAACAGACGACAACCTTATTAATCTTTCAAAACTCTCTATTTCCGAGCTAAGTAAATTTCATGGTATTGGCCCTGCCCGTTCCATCATCATTACGGCTGCGTTAGAATTGGGCAGACGAAGACGAGAAGCCGAAGCCCTCAAGAAACAGACAATCAGTTCGAGCAGAGATGCTTTTGAAGTCATGCAAAGCGCCTTGACCGATCTTCAGTATGAGTCGTTTTGGATTCTACTGCTCAACAGAGCCAATCAGGTCATCACAAAGGTGAACATCAGCGAAGGAGGAATGGCAGGAACCGTGGCCGACCCTAAAAAGATCTTTAAGATGGCTATAGATAATAATGCTTCCGGAATCATACTTTGCCATAACCATCCCAGTGGGAATATGAAACCAAGCGATGCGGATATCAAGTTGACCCATAAGCTGAAAGAGGCCGGTACACTTCTCGATTTACCGGTTCTGGATCATCTTATTATTGGAGATGAAAAGTATCTGAGCTTTGCAGATGAGGGGATTTTATAGCTGTAGCGGATATTGAGGTCAAGAGGTTATCACTCAAATGAGTGACTGAATGAGGAGACGCTATAACCGTAAAGGCTTTTGATGCTGCCAAGTTTCTCAATCTGCCGTATTCAGTTTGTCGATTTTATCGAAGACTACCTTAAAGCAAGCCCATGGAGTATTGGTACCACCTTGTTCATCAGGCTTGTCGCCATAAAAGCCATCAATGAAAGTCCCGGCATCCGTCCAAACGGTCTGCAAAATACCCTGATATCTGTTTTTCATGATCCAGTTTGAACGTTGTCTGAATTTAAGCAAGTCGTCTATCTGCCCGATGGCTATCTGAGGCTTACGCCACGAACAACTCAATACATTAAAGCCTTTTAAGGCAAAATAGACGGGCGTTTGCTCTGGCCGTTCATAGTGCCAGTCACAAATAACAACGTCTTTCGGAATAAGGTCTATTGCCTTAAAGGTGCTGCTGTTGCTGCCTTCCCATATACCAATGCCCGATGTCGTTCCGTCAATTAACCGGTCGCCCCATATCCAAAGCTTACGATTTGTCTGAGACAAATGATCTCTGATCGTCTTGACTTCTCCGGCAAACAGTGTCGCTTTATCCTTTCCCGAACAGCGGGGACATTTATCGCTTCCAATATAAAACACCTCGTCTAATCCCGCATGAAAAGCTGTTGATTCAAAGACATCGCATATCTCATCGACCAGCTCGAAAACCACTTTATGTACATCCGGATGCAACGGACAGTAGCTCTTACAATATAAACTATCCGCATTGGGCCATGCATATATTTGAGGCATGGTTATCCAGGGAGTTTCATCAAACTGAGGATAAACCATTAGCAGTTTATTCGTTTTATTAGCCCACGATTGATGACCTAACAGGTTGATCTGTGGAATTAACCGAATGTCATTTTTCTTACAGGCTGCAACTATCCTTTTAACATCATCGTAGGATAAGGCAATAGAATCTTTAAGTTCGGGATGACTTTTATACTGATAGTTATAATCGACCCTCAATATGAGTGTATTTACCAATCGTGGAGCTAATTCATCGTTGATGAAGGTGATAAACCGATCAAGATAAACGGGCTTGGGAGCCGCTATACAGAACCCACGGGTAGGAACAAGTGTATCTACCCGCTGCTGACAATACGCCACCGAGATGGATAGAAATACGAATAGCGGCATCAAAAAGGCGGAATATCGTAAAGATTGTTTTTTAATTTTCATAAGAAAGAATAATAAGTTTACAATGAATTTATCACTTAGCTAATTTAGTTTATTAATTCACGTTATCGAACCTCATGATTTAATATTTGTTCAAGAGCAAAGAAACCCGGGATGGATATATTTTGATAGTTAAAACCGAATAACCAAAGGGTTTTATTAATTTTGTGACCTATATATTACTAAAAACACAACAATGAATTTAGTTTGGAAAGAGCGTTTTAAACTGAGAACATACGATGTAGATTTTGCCAACAAAATAAAAGTCAGCGCCCTCTTCAATTTCATGCAAGAGGCTGCTACCAACAATGCCAACACGCTTGGCTTTGGGTATAATCAAATGGTAGAGAATCATCTCTTCTGGGTTATCTCAAGAGCTAAAATAGAGTTCAAATCATTCCCTACCGTAGAAGAAGAAATTATTGTTGAGACCTGGCCCAGAACCATCGATAAGCTATATGCCATTAGAGATTTTATCATCTATAATCATGATCAGATTGAAATTGCAAGAGCTACCACTTCATGGCTGATGGTCAATGGGATTACCAGACATCCGCAACGAATAAACGGGAATCCGATCCATCTGACAGTATATGAAGAGAAAGTAGCCATTGAGGCGTTGTGCGAAAAGATTGAACCATTGGATGAGACAGGTGTCGAAACCGTTGATACCGTGAGGATCGGGTATAATGATATCGACATCAACCAACATGTTAGTAATGTAAGATATGTTGAGCTTATCTTTAATGCTTTTCCGTTGACTTTTTTTCAGAATAGGCAGGTTTCCAAGTTCGAAATCAACTTCTTAACCGAATCGAAGTATGAAGACGTGTTAGAGATAAAAAGGCAGAAAGAACTGGATTTCAAATCAACAGGATATTACCTGGAAGCCCGAAATCAAAATGATAAGCCGGTTGTAAAGGCATTGATACAATAAAAAGCATCAGGGCCCGACAGTTCTGCTGCAAGGAGAATGATACGATCCGTCATTTTAGACCGACTGCATGAATACTAAAAAGCCGTCATTTCAACCGGATGGAAGAAATGACGGCTTTTTACCTATTGATAAATTTCTTTCTATTATCGAAATGACCGGATTATGAACAGTACAAGTTGAGATCCCTGTAAATTTATTTCCGATATCTGTTTTATCAATCTATCATCTACCGCCGGCAGGACAGTTTTCGAGTAGAAAATGGGTGCAGGTATTGGCCAAATGTAACGAAGTACCCGCTCCTTCATAGATACCATGCGACCGCATAGGATATGACATCATCTGAAAGAGCTTATTATTCTTGATCAAAGCATTAATCAATACCTCGGCATTGGCATAATGAACATTATCATCACCCGTCCCATGGATGTACAATAGCTTCCCTTTAAGGCCTTCGGCATGCGTATAAGGTGATCCTGCAAGAAAGTCCTCCCTGTTTTCCTGAGGCAGTCCCATGTAACGTTCCTGATAGGTATTGTCGTAGGCAAGCTGATTTCCGACAGCCGCAACAGCTATACCGGTCTTATAGATTTCGGGATATTGAAACATCAGATTCAGCGTGCTTGAGCCTCCCCCACTCCATCCGTGGACAGCCACACGCGAAGTATCGACAAAGTTCCATTTTAAAATCTCTTTGGCAGCCATGGCCTGATCCCTGATATTGATGATTCCGATTTTACGGTAGATCGCCTTGCGCCATTCTCTTCCTCTGGGAGCCGGAGCACCTCTGTTTTCGACAGAGCAATAGAGATATCCTTTATCAACGACATTACCACCAAACTGAAAACTACGACCGATACCATAACTATCGCTTACCGTACATGCTGCAGGTTCTCCATAAACGTTAAAAAGGATAGGGTATTTTTTTGAAGCATCAAAGTCTTTCGGCTTAGCGATCCATCCATCAATGACGATACCATCGACTGTGGTAACCTGAAAAAATGACACTTGTTTTCCAAACGGGTCTTCTTTAATATTTTTAGCAATGCTCGTCTTTTCATCGACCGGCAGATACCCCGGCAGACTCACCCATTCTGTGACCGGAAAATAAAGATGGCTCGAGAAACTATGACGCGCCCATTTGCCGTTAGGAGAAAATAAATAGTTATGGGTTCCGGCAAGCTCATCCGGTTTCACTCTTTCGGGACTGCCGCTTCCATCCAGTTTTGTCTTGAAGAGATAACGTTGTGTGGCGTTATCAGGAGAAGCGCTGAAATAAACCAGATTGTTGGGCTCATCGATAAGGTATAATTTCATCACATCGAAATTTCCTTTCGTAATGAGTGATTCTTTCCCATCGGTATCAATTCTATACAGATGACGCCATCCATCCTTTTCGCTGGCCCAAACAAAAGCCTTCTTGTTCTCTATCCAATTCCATCCTGCATTATCTCCAACATTCCATGCAGCTTCAATATCTACCCAGGTTTTATCATTCTCGGTCCAGATTTTTTTGGTGGAACCATTTTCAGTATCGGCAAGAATAATTCTTGACTCGTTCTGTTTACGATTAAGTTGCTGGAGGATGAGTTCATGATCATTCGCCCACTCCATCCTTGTCAGATAATTCTGACGGGGATCGCCTTCTATATTCATCCATTTGGTTTTGGCTGAAGCAATATCGACAACACCAATCTTAACGGGTGACGGATCCTCGCCGGCTTTAGGATATTCTACCGGAACAACAAATGAATAGATTGAGTCGGTGGTATTTAACATCAGATAATTTCTGACTTTTGAAGCATCGGTATTCCAATAAGCAATACGTTTTCCATCGGGGCTCCATCTGAACCCATCCCGACAATACAACTCTTCCGCATAAACCCAATCGAATGTACCGTTAATGATCCGATCCTTCGTGTCAAAAGTTAATTGCTTTATCTTTCCACTATTTAAATCTTCAACATAAAGATTATAAACCACATTACCGGGATTTTTATCCTGATATACATACGCTACATGCTGAGCGTCAGGAGAGAATTTAGCATACATTAATCCATCCTGACGAAGACCGTTACCTAGTTGTGTTAGCTTTTTCGATTCCATATCGTATACCCAAACTTCGCCAGTTGTTTTATGATATCGTGTGGTAGTCTTCACTCCTAACAGGGCTTTCTTATTATCGGCTGACCAATTTACAGCGGATACACTGATAGATTGCTTTGCATCCTTCGGCTTAAGCTGAGCGGCTTCGATTAAGGTAGTCCGGCGCATAGATGGTAAATCAATACGGACGATTTTACCATTATCAATGGTTGTATAGCTATCGCCATTAACCAACCAATTAACTGATTGAGAGAAACAACCAAGCGTTAGAACACAGAATAAAATTGCAAGAAGGTTCTTTTTTATCATGCTTTTAAAATATTACATCCGTTTATCAAACTAAATTGTAGCGAATTTACAAAAATACTATTATCGTTATCCATTAAGACACAAAAGAATCACGGAATAAACAGGCACTTTTGTTTAAATAAATATAAAAATAGCTCTACAAAAAATAAACCTTATCGTAATTCGGTTGTTTAAATTTCGAATTATAAAAATAACATTATGAGCTTTACGAATCAATTAAACTGGCGCTATGCTACAAAGCGCATGAATGGACAAAAAGTAGACGATAAAAAGTTTCAAAATATTTTAGATGCTATACAACTGGCGCCCACCTCTTTAGGATTACAACCCTTTTCGGTAGTGGTTGTAAAAGATCTGGAGACCCGGATGAAGATGGCCCCGGCCTGTTCAAATCAGCCCCAGATAACAGAAGCTGACGCTGTTTTAGTGTTTGCCGCCTGGGAAAAGATCACTGAAAATGATGTAAATGCATACATTGAAAATATAGCGACTACCAGAAATATGCCGGTAGAGAACTTCAATGATTTTAAGCTAAATATTCTGAGTCTACTCAATAATAAAACACCGGAAGAGCTTCTACTATGGTCGTCCAAACAAGCCTATATTGCTTTAGGATTCGGACTAGCCGCTGCAGCAATAGAAGAGGTGGATTCAACGCCAATGGAAGGATTTGATCCTGAAGCGTTGGATGAGGTTTTACAGTTAAAGCAAAAAGGTTTGAAATCGTTAGTGATTATGGCTATAGGTCATCGTGATGCAGAAAAGGACTATCTCAATGGAGCGGCTAAAGTCAGAAGAGCTACAAGTGATTTTTTCATTCACCTCTAAGAAAGAAAATTCCAACGCTTTACCATAAATTTTTCAGTCTAAAATAGTCTTGTTTTTTATTCAGTGGGCATCTAAAAGAAATTATTGTGTAACTTTGAATAAACCATTAAAACAGCTATCAAATGGCCACAATTCTTCAAATCAGGATCACCTTAAATGATGTCCAACCCGAAATTAGCAGAACCATCCGGATAAGTGATGATTTTGATCTTCATCGTCTTCATCTTGTCATTCAATATTCTATGGGATGGGAAAATTCTCATCTATATTCTTTTGAAGATTCGGAAAATAAATACGAAATCTTTGATGAGGTTTACGACAAAGCCAGCAATTATGATTTTGGCGTTTATAAGGTTAAACTCAAAACGGACAAGAATAATTGGGATGAGCTTTTTGCCAAAATGCCACACATGAAGAAGTATGTACATACTCCCAAAAAAGATGTAGACCCGAGAGAAAAACTAATTTCAGAACTATTTACAAAACCCGGTGACTCATTGGTTTATACCTATGACTACGGAGATAATTGGAGACACACGGTAGTGCTTGAGAATGTTGTTGAGCCTGAAAAAGATAAATTCTATCCCAACTGCATCGAAGCCGTTAGAGCTTGTCCACCCGAAGATTGTGGAGGTGTACCGGGATACGCACTTTTTCTGGAAGCCATCTCCAACCCCAAACATCCCGAACATAAAAACATGATTGAATGGGTGGATGGAGATTTTAATCCCGAGAAGGTGGATCTGTCTAAAATCAATGCCCGGATTAAGAAGTTATTTTCAAGTAAAGCAGCCCAAAGGCAATAAGTTTATCAAAAAAAGAAAAAAAACGGACGACTCTTTCGAATCGTCCGTTTTTTTTATCATAAGCTAATCAGATTAAATTACACCTTGATCAAGCATTGAGTAGGCTACTTTTAAGAAACCTGCAATGTTTGCACCTTTAACGTAATTTACATAACCATCAGGCTGCGTTCCATGAGAAACACATGCATGATGAATGTTCTTCATAATCTCATGTAAACGCATATCAACTTCACTGGCTGACCAATTAAGTTTCATAGAATTCTGAGACATTTCCAATCCCGAAGTGGCTACACCACCTGCATTAACAGCCTTTCCGGGAGCAAAAAGGATTTTGCTTTCCAGAAATACTTCAACAGCCTCTGGGGTAGATGGCATGTTAGCACCTTCAGCAACTGCCATAACACCGTTTTTAATAAGGGTTTCTGCATCCTGCTTATTTACTTCGTTTTGGGTAGCACAAGGGATAGCGATATCGCATTTCACCTCCCAAGGATGTTTACCGGCAATAAATTTAGAACCGGGGAAACGGTCGGCATAAGGAGCCACGATATCCTGATTCGAGGCACGTAATTCAAGTAAGTAGGCAATCTTTTCACCAGAAATACCAGCCGGATCATAAATATATCCGTCAGGACCGGAAGTTGTAACCACCTTGGCGCCTAACTGAGTAGCCTTTGTGATAGCACCCCATGCAACATTACCGAAACCGGAAATAGCAACTGTTTTGCCTTCAAAAGTCTGTCCTTTAGTGGCCAACATTTCCTGCGCAAAATAAACAGCACCAAAACCGGTAGCTTCAGGACGGACTAATGATCCACCCCAATTAGCACCTTTTCCGGTTAATACACCAACATGTGTATGGGTTAATTTCTTATACATACCATATAAGAAACCTATTTCACGACCGCCAACACCAATATCACCGGCAGGAACATCGGTTTCAGGACCAATCACGTTCCAAAGTTCCAGCATAAAGGATTGACAAAAGCGCATTACTTCGGCATTGGATTTTCCTTTGGGATCAAAATCGGAACCACCCTTAGCTCCACCCATAGGTAAAGTTGTCAAAGCATTTTTAAAGATCTGTTCGAAGCCTAAGAATTTTAAAATACTCAGGTTTACACTGGGGTGAAAACGTAATCCGCCTTTATAAGGGCCGATGGCATTGTTAAATTGAATACGATAACCAAGGTTTACATGAACCTTTCCATTATCGTCAACCCAGGGCACTTTAAATGTAAGAATACGATCGGGTTCAACTATTCTTTCGATGATGTTAGCTGACTCGAACTGAGGATTGGCATTATATACCTCCTCAATGGATTCCAATACTTCACGAACTGCTTGCAAGTACTCCACTTCACCAGGATGTTTTCTCTCCAGGTCGGTCATTATTTTTTCTAAGTTCATTAGGGTAGAAATTAAATTAATAAATGTGTTTGGATATATATTTATTTGTTAACTTGATAACAGCGCAAAATTATAAGGATTATTATGATATTTCAAAAAAATCGAAATAATTTTTACAATAAATTTTATATACTAAATAGCTGATATTCTTATTATTAAAAAGTAAAAATTATTACTTTGAAAAAAACACATTCCTAAAAATTGACTTTTGAAAAAATCTAGGGTTCGGTTCGGCACAAAAAGGGTTTACAGCTTCACCGTTTATTCAAAACAGATAAAAAATACGTGTTTAAATATACTAATTTATGCATAATAATTTAATATAATGCAATTATATATCAGTTCGTTAAATAATCAATGAATATTATTAGAATATTTATAATATGGTTTGTTTTCGTTAACAACATTGACTTTTTGGTAAAAAAGCCAATGTTACGAAACAGTAAAGGAGATGTCCATTTCAAGAAACCGCTTTTGTACATTTGCAGACTCATAAATCCGAACCTAGCAACAGAAACCTGCATGCAATAATATCCACCTTTGCTAAAAAAGGATAAAGATTGTAATTTTGAAGAAAAAATAGTCATGAATGGAGATCCCCTTGTATACGATGTATTAAATCAACTACAGATTAAATTTGAGTATTTCGAACACCCTGAAGCCCCCACTATTGAGATTGCCATGCAATATTGGAAAGATATTAAAGAAACCACGCATTGCAAAAATCTGTTTTTTAGAAATCATAAGGGAGATAAACATTTTCTGGTTATTCTTGAACATCTTCAGGAACTTAATATTCATGATTTGGAAAAACGACTCAAACAGGGAAAATTAAGTTTTGCATCAGAACAAAGAATGGAAAAGTATTTAGGACTGAAGCCAGGTTCGGTATCTCCTTTTGGATTAATAAACGATAAGCAACACCATGTTCATCTGTTCTTAGATGAAAACATCAGGCATCTGCCCAAAATAAGTTTTCATCCTAATATGAATACCGCATCACTGGTGATTTCATTTACTGATTTCGAACGCTATTTAAACTGGACGGGAAATACTTTTGAATATATCCGGTTATACTAAAATTAATACTACAAAATATTTGTTTATCTCTTTAAAATCGAAGAAACTGAAATGAACATTGTAAATAATCTAAACACAATCAGAACAACTATTCCTGAAAAGGTAACGCTGGTTGCGGTTTCTAAAACGCATCCTGCTGAAGAGCTGATGGAAGCCTATTCAGCGGGTCAAAGAGTATTTGGAGAAAATAAAGTACAGGAACTCTGCTCTAAACAACTTGTTTTACCCAATGATATTGAATGGCATTTTATCGGACATCTCCAAACCAATAAAGTTAAATTTATTGCCCCTTTTGTGAGTTTAATTCATAGTGTGGATAGCTTGAAACTCCTGATTGAAATCAATAAAGAGGGAATGAAAAGCAATAGAATCATACCCTGCCTGTTTGAATTTTATATTGCGACCGAAGAGAGTAAGTTTGGACTCGACATGGATGAAGCTGTAGCACTTCTGGAAAGTCCTGTATTTAAAACACTCAACAATGTACGGATTGATGGCGTGATGGGAATGGCCAGCTTTACGAAAGATGAAAACTTGATTAAACACGAGTTCAAACAGTTGGTAAGCTACTTCAATCAACTAAAATCTAAATACTTCAGTGATAGTGTTTACTTTAAAGAGATATCGATGGGTATGTCGGGCGACTACTTATTAGCTATCCGGGAGGGCAGCACCATGGTAAGAATAGGAAGTTCTATCTTCGGGGAACGCAATTATAAGAAATAAAAAGAATCAGTAAAAACAAAAATATTTTAAATAACTTTAGCATTTAGAATTAATAATAACACATTCAAATACTTTAGTTATGGGACAATATGGTGAAGCAGCAATTAATGCTGCACATAGACTTATAGGAGATAATGCACCTGAACCCTTACAAGCATGGAACCAAGCAATACAAGAAATGGGAAAGCCCAAATTAACCCGTTGTGGGAAAGGTGCTTTTTTAGGACTTTGTTACGCAGGTTATATTGCTAACTGTGAACATAGACCAAATAACATAAATGTCAATGGGCAATATGCAATAGATGCCATAGACTGGATTCATAATAACAATGAAAACTTTTTACAATTACGACAAATCAATGTTTGGAGAGGAATCGGGAATGAAGGAAAAGCGATAAATGGTCAAATGGATGTTGTATTTTCACTTTTGAGGGAAAATCTTATTAATTTATTCTAATAGCGGGAATAAAAAGGATCAGTTGGAAAAGCTTGGGAATAAAAATATGAAATAAGACAAACTACAATGTGAAAATCACAGTTCGTTCAAGATAATAACTGGCAAGTTGCGGTTGATTTTTTAATTCTAATTTATACTTCAATAAATTGAAAACACTGTAATTCTGAAAGCACAACTCAACCATTTTCACTAATGACATCCATGATAAGGAATGGCAAAATTACAAGATAATCCGATCAAATAATGGAGGAGCGAGTCACTTATTCAAGTCCGGCGAATGCCAGACCTTACTATTCAGGTTGTTGTTGTAAAACACTTATTGATTAGGTATTTTTGTTTTTTTAAGTATTTCAGAATCACCATCTACATCGTTCCGATGGTTTAGATCATGAATCATAGCTTCAATGTAAGCTATCTTCTTGCTCTCATCAAAACTTTCTTCACTCTTTTTAAAACATTCTATTACTTGTGTAAGCATATTTTCCACTGAATAATCTTTTATTATCTGTATACCACCTTTTTTGGTATAGATGAAATAATAAATAGGAAAATGTGGCCCCATTAGTCGAAACGAATAAACCCCTTCCACAAATTGATAATTATTGGCTTTATCTTCTCCTAAAAGGTGATAAATATACATTCCTGCATTTTCAGTATTCTGCCCTTCATTCGAAATAAAGCTGTATAGTTTTTTTCTTATACTATCACCAACATGTACCATTTCAAAGGGGTTCTTTTTCTTTTGAACAAATTGCTTATTCTTTTGTGCAAATAAACTTTCTAAACAAAAAAATAAAGCAATTATTATAATATATTCCTTTTTCATTACTATTGAGGATTATATTGAGGTTTATTTTTCTTTTTCTCTATATAAAACGCTATTGAACAAATGAGACTCATCCAACAGCTGGACAGGAGGACAAGCAAACAATATTTCGGCTTATCGAAAAGATGATTATCAATAAGAAGTTCTGGGAGTTCTTACTGAAAATATGGTTGCGTTGTAAAATAGCTGAGTCCGGCGAATGCCAGACCCTACTATTCAGGTTGTTGTTGTAAAACACTTATTGATTAGGTATTCTTGTTTTTTTAAGTATTTCGTAATCGCCATCAACATCACGCTTTTTTAAGTTATCAATAATAATTCCCAAATATCTGAGTTTTTTCTCCTCGTTTAAACTTACCTCGTTTTCTTCAAAGTATTTAATCACTTCTGTAAGCACGTTTTCAACCGAATAATCATTTATTATTTTTATGCCATCTTTTAGAGTATATATAAAATAATAAAAACGAGCAGTAGGTCCCATTAATTTAAATCGATATATTCCCTCTACAAATCGATACTTATTCGTTTTATCCTCCATTAGGATATGATGAACCCATATGCCAGCATTTACAGTATCCCCTCTTTCTTTCCAAATAAATTTGTAAAGTTTGTCTATTACACTATCGCCACAATGAACCATTTCAAAAGGATTTTTTTTCTCTTGAATGTCATGCTTTTTCTTTTGACCATATGATAGTTTAAAACAAAAAAGGAAAGCCAGTATTACAATATATGCTTTTTTCATTACTATTGAGGATTATATTGAGGTTTATTTTTCTTTTTCTCTATATCAATAACCTTTTGTTCAGCTTGATTTGGCTTAACCTCTTTATTTGGTCTTCCTTTAATATCCTTTGGATGGGCTAATTCATAATGTAAATCCTTATTAATTTCACTCTTATCGGAAGCGTGAACATCCTCATGAGTTGCAACGGCACCTATCGCTTGGGTTTCAGATAAACCTTCTAATTTAGACCCTGAACCTAGTTGAATATCTTGCTTGATACTACCATCATAAATAGTGATCGTTGCTTCTATAATTCCATAAGTTCCATCACCATTAACTACTCTTCCATAATTATCACTTACGCTGGTATTACCTTGAAGAGTCTCACCATAGGTAGTTTTAATTTTACCATCAGCAGTAGATTCTTCTTTTACTGCTGATGACACTACTATATGAGTTTTAATATCATTATTTAGCACCTTATCTAATGACGCTTTATTGCCAACTGCAAGCAACCCATTTCCATATATCTTTGCTGAAACAGAAGCGTTTGAACTCCATATTGCTTTCCCATCCTTTCCCATGGTATACCTTACTCTTTTTCCATCGGTCCCTGGTACCCATTCAACTTCCATTCCATCCGGATCAATAAACCTCATAGGATTATCAGCACCATAGGTATAAGGAGACCAACGCCTATCATTTTCAGCCATCGGATCCACCGAATTCCATCTACCGATGACCGGATCATAGAATCTTGCGCCGTAATCCAACCACTCCAAATTTAGTTCTTTTTGCAATTCCTTCCCATTGTATTTGTAATAATTTAACGGCGAAGTGCTGCCCGGAATGGAGAGTTCGGTATTCAACATCCCATAGGGATAGTAATCGTTCTGCTCCAGTACTTGACCTGCGGTCAACATTAGCTGGAAATTATCGATATACACGCTCGTCGGACTCTCATTCACCGTATACGCCGTTAAGAATCCACCCTGATCCATCACTATGTTGTTCTCCGACATCGATTTCACCTGACCTGAACCTTCAGGTATCTGTATCGCTCCCGAACTCCTGCCTGTCTTCACCAGCTTCAGCTCCTTGTCAAACAGCATCCATACCATATAGGCTTTCGGACGGTTATTCGCTTTCCCGTAATCCGACGAAGGTAGCTGGCCCATCACATTCTGATAACCCCTGTTATTACCGAATCCTTGCCCTCTTAATGCATCGCTTGCCAAAGCTTTGCC
>CAXXNW010000004.1:0-236938 GCA_963663125.2 Bacteroidales bacterium
ATCTGATATCATTTTATTTGTTTTTTCACGTATTATAAGCTGATTATAAATTATAATTATGTAAAAATAATAAAGAAGTCCCCTAAATACAAATGTGCAACTTTTTTTTCAAAAAAATGCCAAAGATTTAATATTATTTTTTTTAAAGTTTTTATGATTAACTGAATGAGAACAATTTCACAAGAATAAATTGCAAACAGAGCATGATTGTGTATAAATTTATTCATGTAAAACGACTATGTCATTTTAAAAAGGAATAATAAAAGATCAATTCTGTTTATTTGTAGTTTTTGTATCATCCTATCTGATATTTTCTCAAATTTGCATAAACAATGTGCTTTTACGAAAAAAAGAATATCAATGTATATCGAAAAGAAAGAATTTAAAATGACCAACGGCCAGATAGCTATCTGGTATACCCTTAACAATGATAATGGGTTTTCGGTAACGATTCAGAACCTAGGTGCTACCGTTACAAAGATCTTAGCGCCCGACAAGAAAGGTAAACTTGCTGATGTGGTTTTAGGCTATAACACACCTGACGAGTATTTAACCAACTCAACCTATTTTGGTGTTATCTGTGGAAGATATGCCAATAGGATTGCCAAGGGCTCCTTTTCTATTGAGGGAAAACAATATACGCTGCCCATTAATAATGCCCCAAATTCGCTTCATGGAGGAGTGGAAGGTTTCAGCTTTAAAATCTGGGAAACTACCCCCATCGTTTCTGAACATGAATTATCAATAGAGCTCGAATACCTTAGCAAAGACGGTGAAGAGGGGTATCCTGGAAATTTGAAAGTTAAAGTGATCTATACGATTAATAATGATAATGAATTGAAAATAGCCTATCAGGCTTCTACGGATAAGGCTACTCATCTTAACTTAACCAACCACTCTTATTTCAATTTAGCCGGTTCGGGTAATATATTTGATCAGACTTTAACTCTTAACAGCGATTATTATACGCCAACAGATGATACATTGATTCCAACCGGAGTTCTTGAACCTGTTGATAATACTTTGTTCGATTTTAGAAAACCTGTCATCTTCGGTGATTGGATTCCTAAAATAGAAACCGGTTATGATCATAATTTTGTACTCAAAAATAACGGTCAGCTTCAGGAAATTGCTACCGCCTGTCATCCTGCCAGTGGTCGTCAATTAAAAGTTTTCACCGATCAGCCGGGTGTTCAGCTTTATACAGCCTATTGGATCGATGGTATTGTAGGAAAAAAGGGAATTCAACATCATTATGATGCATTTTGTTTAGAAACACAACATTACCCCGATTCTCCAAACAAACCTCAATTCCCATCCACCTTATTAAAAGAAGGCGAAACATTCCAATCCACTACAATATATAAATTTTCAGTTGCCTAGTTAATATTTCTCATCATGCGCTTTAAAGGTATTCTCATCATATTTCTGCTTTCATTGCTTTTAACATCTTGTCATGTGGCCAGATTCTTTTATTACAATTTTGCCGACATGAAAGATTACAAGAAGTTTCCATCTCAAGCTGTCAGCAAGGCGGAAAACACTTTTCATTTCTTCAGATCTTCTGCAAACAAAGATTTAGATATTCCATCCGGACTCAATGAAAAGCACTTCAGAACCTTTGAGCAAATGCTTGACAAAGAAAAAACACTATCATTTTTAATAATTAGAAATGATAGTGTTGTCTATGAAAATTATTTTCATAATTACGATTCAACCTCTATTGTTCCGTCCTTTTCGATGGCAAAATCTTTTGTTTCTGCCCTAATAGGAATAGCTATTGAGGAGAAAAAGATTAAAAGTGTACATCAACCTATTACTGATTTTATTCCTGAGTTGAAAAAGAATCAGGGATTCGATAAAATAACCTTGGAACATCTCCTGAATATGCGTTCGGGAATCGATTTTAATGAAGGATACAGTAGTCCTTTTGCCGATATGGCCAAATACTATTATGGATTAAACCTAAAGAAATATATTCTTTCGCTGAAGGTTAAAAAGGATCCTGATCTTGAATACGATTACATCAGCGTAAATACATTATTACTTTCGCTTGCATTGGAAAAGGCAACAGGAATGTCGGTCACAGCCTATCTGGAAGAGAAAATATGGAAACCGCTTGAAATGGAATATCCTGCCAGTTGGAGTATCGATAGTCATAAAGATCAGACTATAAAAGCATTTTGTTGTATTAATGCACGAACACATGACTATGCTCATTTTGGCCGGCTCTATTTAAACAATGGAAATTGGAATGGCAAACAAATAATCCCTGTTGAATGGATAAGCAGAAGTCTGTCGATTGTAAACGACTCACGCGATTCACAGAATTACCCTTATTCTTATCATTGGAGAGTAACGGTTAACGGAGCCTTTTTTGCAAAAGGAGTGTTGGGTCAGTATATTTTTGTTGATCCCAAGAAACATTTAATAATAGTTAGAAGCGGACGAGGGAACGGTGATGTCAACTGGCCTCACTTTTTCGAATTGCTTGAACAGCAATTATGATTCTCTTCATTAAATTCATCGGGTTCAGGATACCATAATTTCTCTTTGGCAACATCTTGAGGAAAAGTATAATATTTTACTATTGCGATAGTGCATAATTCATTAGTGTGACTATATAATTTCACATCCATCACGGCAATATTTCTTTTCATCTCAATCAATCGAGCTTTTAATATAATTTTCCCTTGATTAGATGGAACTGGTTTCTTATATTTTACCTCAAGATGAGAGGTTACACCGCCAGTTTTTAGTTTTACAAAAACATACCAGCTTGCTATCTCATCCATCAGGGTCGATTGTATTCCACCATGTACCACATTAAACCAACCCTGGAAATTGGGTGCCGGATCCCAATATGAAACAATTTCGTCTCCCTCTTCAACAAACTCCATGTGTAACCCGTAAGGATTATTGGGGGAACAACCAAAACAATTATAATCTTTGTTTTGGCTGAATGGATTTTTAATTTTCTTTTGCATTATTTTTTAAGTAAAACACCTGCTTTATATCGTTCTTTAGCTGAAATATTCTGATTTTCATCAAGATGAGACCATTCTCCCTCTTTCAAATCATCTTTGTAGAAACCTTTTAACTTCATTTTTCCGGTTTCATAATACTCAATAGCCTCGCCTTGACGTTTATTCAGATTATAATGTTCTAATAGCATTAACTTTCCACTTGGAAAATAGGTTTTCAATTCGCCTTCCAGTAAGCCATTTTGATAGTTGTATTCGGCAATCAATCTACCTTGTTGTGTAAACCATTTTGAAACGCCGTTTTTAATATCATTTTTATAATTGGCTTCCTCCATTACCTTGTCAGGTGTATCTTCATAATAGAGACGCTTCACCCCATTGATTTTCCCATCTTTGTATTCGGCAAACGAAGTGAAAAATCCATCGGATGTAAAGGTTTTACAAACTCCGTTCAGTATACCATTTCTATAATAACGTTCAGAGAGTAGCCTACCCCATCGATCAAATTCAAATACGCCTCCAAATAATTTGCCATTCTGATAGTTTTCTATTTTTTGTATGTAATTAGCAGGATAATAAGTCAACCATTGTCCTTCTCGTAATCCATCCTTATAGATCCCTTTCGACTCAAAACGATTCGCTTCCAGCCAAGGACCCTGTTTCAATCCGGCCACGTCAACCCGATTAATCGTATCATTATTCTCTATCACCTTAAATGTTTGACCCAAAAGGCAATAATTCACCATAAGTAATAGAATCAGAAGTGTTAATCTCTTTATCATCATAATGCTAAATCTTATTTCTTTTAATTCGGTTAGAAAAATTGCAGATACAATTTCATTAGTCATTTGATCAGTGAATAATTGTATTATGACAAAATCAAACTATTCACTTTTAAAGTCCCGAAAAGGTGATATTTTTTTTGTCCCAACATTATTTAAAAACAATTCCTTTATTTTTTAACCAGTATTTAATAAACAAAAAGCCGAAGTTTTTATTGTTTCAAACTCATACGAATTATTTTGAGAGCAAAACTCCAAATAAATCAAAACTATCCGAAGAAGTGATTTTGATATTGGAGAAAGAACCGATTTCGATTCCTTTTTCAGTGATTGGGACCAATACCTCATCATCGATTTCCGGGGAGTCGAATTCAGTACGGCCTACAAAGTAATCGCCCTCTACCCTATCGAACAACACTTTAAATTCCTTACCAATTTTTTCGGTATTCATTTCGAAGGATATTTTTTCCTGAATTTCCATCAATTCATTAGCGCGTTGTAGTTTAACCTCTTCGGGAACATCATCTTCCAGCTCGGCGGATTTAGTACCCTCTTCTTCAGAATAGGTAAATACGCCGGCCCTTTCAAATCTTGATTGAATTAAAAACTCTTTTAATTCATTAAATGCAACCTCCGTTTCACCGGGATAACCGACAATAAATGCAGTTCGGATAGCTATACCGGGCACTTTTGATCTGAAGGTTTCCATTAGCTTACGGGTTTCTGCACCTGTGATTTTTCTGCGCATTGATTTCAATAATCCATCATTAATATGCTGGAATGGAATATCAATATATTTACAAACTTTTGGATTCTCGCGTATGATATCCAATAAGTCAAGCGGAAAACCGGAAGGATAGGCATAATGCAGACGAATCCATTCAATTCCGTTAATCAACGACAATGCATTGACAAGATCACTCAGTTTCCTTTCTTTGTAAATATCAAGACCATAATAAGTTAAATCTTGTGCAATCAAGCAGAGTTCTTTTACACCGATAGAAGCCAGGTATTTGCCTTCTTTTAGAATATCCTCAATGGGGCGCGAAATATTTCCACCTCTGATAATCGGAATAGCACAAAATGAACACCTTCTGTCGCACCCTTCTGCAATTTTTAAATAGGCAGTATGAGAAGGAGTCGTTGTCAGTCGTTCCCCAATTAATTCTTCATGATATTCGGCACCTAATGCTCTTAATATTATAGGGAGATCGGCGACACCGAAAAAGCCATCTACTTCCGGAATTTCAATTTTTAATTCTTCTTTATAACGTTGCGACAGGCAACCCATTACATATATTTTCTTGACAAATCCAGCTTGTTTAGCATCAACAGCCTGAAAAATGGTATCGATAGACTCCTGTTTAGCATCTTTTATAAATCCACAGGTATTAATTACAACTGTTTCGGCTTTATCAAATGGTTGTTCAAAAAGAACTTCAATATTTCCGGCCTTAAGTTGTCCCATTAAAACTTCCGAATCGACCAGATTCTTAGAACACCCCAATGATATTAGATTTACTTTTTTATGATCTATTTTATTTTGTACCATTCAAGAATAGTATATGTTTGAATTTAATTTCAATGAGTTATGAAAATATAAATTATTTATTTGTAGATAAGAACAAACTATCTACAAAATCATTTTTATCAAATAGTTGTAGATCTTCCATTTTTTCACCTACCCCTATGAATTTAACAGGGACCTTGAGCTGATCAGAAATGCCAATTACAACACCCCCTTTAGCCGTTCCATCAAGTTTTGTTAATGCTAATGCCGTAACTTCCGTAACTGCCGTAAACTGTTTGGCTTGCTCCATCGCATTTTGACCGGTTGATGCATCGAGAACCAACAATACCTCATGAGGAGCATCAGGAATAACTTTCTGCATTACCCGCTTGATTTTTCCAAGTTCGTTCATGAGATTGACCTTATTATGAAGGCGTCCAGCCGTATCAATCAAAACAACATCAACCTTCTTTGCAACAGCCGAACGAAGCGTATCAAAGGCAACCGAGGCCGGATCCGCATCCTGACCCTGTGCGACAATGGAAACACCTGCACGTTCGGACCAAATGATCAACTGATTCACAGCCGCCGCTCTAAAAGTATCTGAGGCCCCAAGCAAAACGCTTTTCCCGGCTTGTTTAAACTGCCAGGCCAATTTTCCTATGGTTGTTGTTTTTCCTACCCCGTTAACGCCGACTACCATAATCACATACGGATAATCACGTTTAGGCAGGTCAAAACCTGAAAAATCTGCATTTTGATTCTCGGAAAGTAATGCCGAAATCTCCTCTTTCAATAATTGATTCAATTCAGCAGTTCCTAAATATTTATCTTTTGCAACCCGTGCCTCAATACGAGTAATGATTTTTAGCGTTGTATCTACACCTACATCGGCAGAGATCAGAATCTCTTCTAAATTATCAAGTACCTCATCATCAACTTTCGACTTGCCAATAATAGCTTTTGAGATCTTAGAAAAAACATTTTCTCTGGTTTTTTCTAACCCTTTATCAAGATTTTGCTTTTTATCCTTAGATAAAAATGAAAAAATTCCCATTTATTATAATATTGAGTAACAATTACTTAAAATATGATGTGCAACTTTTTGCACTAAAAAGAGTATATAAATATAACTCCTTAAAATTCAGCACAAAATTACAAAAAATAAGCAGATAATCAGGGTTAAAAATGGCTTTAAATTCTAAAATTTAACCTGCCCTTCTTGTCTTTTTTATCCTATTTATCCTATTAGTCTTACGATAAATCTCCTCAAATATTTATCTACTTTTAAGAGCTGAGTCTAGTGTAAGCCTAATGTAAGCCTAATGTAAATCTAACCTACTTCTATTATGCATTAGGCGTAGGTTAGAATAAGGCTAGTACGACAATAAGATGGTTTTTATGACAGAGAAGAGATTTCTCATACTTAAATGAGAACTGTTGTAAAATGAAACAAGCCCTTTTCTGTTAGAAAAAGAGCTTGTTTAAATACCGTTTATGGTAGATTATTTTTTTGCAAGTGCTTCTTTTACTTGATCCTGAAGAACAATTTGTTCTCTGAATGAGTAAGCTCCGGTTTTAGGTGATTTCACCACACGGATTACCTTTGCATAATCTTTTCCGCTATTTGTTCTCAGCGTTGCAACTACTTTCTTTGCCATAATTTAGACTTATTTAATTTCGCGATGAACAGTCATTTTCTTCAAAATCGGGTTGTATTTCTTGAGTTCAAGACGCTCAGGAGTGTTTTTTTTATTTTTTGTGGTAATGTATCTTGAAGTTCCCGGCATCCCGCTCGTTTTGTGCTCTGTGCACTCTAAAATCACTTGCACTCTTGCTTCTTTACTCTTTTTAGCCATTGGTTGAGTTCTTTTATATTTTCAGGCTTGCAAAGATATTAATATTTTCTAATAAATCCCATATATTCTTAAAAAAATTCATTATCAATTACCGAGTTATCAATGGCTTTGATATTTCAAACCCTATTTTTTTTATCTGCCAGTCAATCAATCTTTAAACTATTTATGTCTTAGAGAATTTGAATTCATCATTTTAACTATTTTTGCCGTTATGCTTTGGAATAACTACATAAAAGGCTTCAATGCCTACCTGATTATGGAGAAATCGCTATCAAAAAACTCCATAGAATCCTATTTACGTGACATAAATAAACTCATTTCATTTCTGGAAATTTCGAAAATAACCGTTTCACCAGGTGATATTGAGATGCAACATTTGCATGAATTTATCCGGTATCAAAATAAAATAGGTATTGCGCCCCGATCTCAGGCTCGCATGATTTCGGGAATAAAAGCTTTCTTTAAATATCTGGTGATGGAAAATATCATCACCGATTCGCCTGCCCTTTTGCTCGAAACGCCCAGATTGGGTCGTAAACTTCCGGACGTGCTGAGTTTGGAAGAAATTGACAGGATCTTTTCTCTGATAGATCTCAGTCTGCTGGAAGGACAACGAAATTTAGCCATGCTCGAAACACTTTATGGCTGTGGTTTAAGAGTTTCTGAGTTAATTAACGTTCATCTCTCCGATATATACGAGGGCGAAGGTTTTATCCGGATTATAGGAAAGGGAGATAAGGAACGGCTAGTACCGATTGGGAATGAAGCTATTAAGGCAATAAATCTATATCGTGATCAGATCAGGAACCATATTACACCTAAGCATGGTGAAGAGGATTTACTCTTTCTTAAAAACAATGGGAGTCATCTTACCCGGCAATGGGTATTTCTTATCGTTAAAGCGCTTGTTGAAAAAGCAGGGATCAAAAAAAAAATCAGTCCTCACACCTTTCGCCATTCATTTGCTACTCATCTGATTGAGCGTGGAGCCGATTTAAGAGCCGTACAAGAGATGCTCGGTCACGAATCAATAACCACTACGGAAATATATACGCATCTCGACAGGGCATTCCTACGTGAGAATATACTTGCATTCCATCCGTTATATAACAAACAAAGCCGGTAATTATTACCGGCTTTGTAAACCTATTTAGAAAAATGGAAAATCAAATCTATTTATCCTCTTCCAAGTCTGAATCTTCAAACTCATCAAAGAATACACCCCAGTTAACAGTAACCAATTCGTCAGATTCAAAATAGAAATCAATCAGGGCCTCATCAAATGAGATTCTTTTTTCACCCCATTCTTCCTCATCTTCATCCATATCTTCAAAGCCATTGGCAAGCATCAAGTCGATGATTTCCTGAGATTTCATTTCGAATATTTTCTTTCCGAACAGTGTAATATCTCTGTTATCAGTTTCAATACATGAGAAGAGTTTAGGATCTTCGCCATCAAAAAAGAGGGTAAAACCGACTTCATTATACGACCAGATCAGTGTTTTAAACTCTTCTTCACCTTCATCCAGTTCTTCTACTTCATCCGGGTTTCCAAAGTACTTGACCACGTCTTCTGAAGTGGCTCCAAACTCAAGGTCGTCAATGCCCTCGAGTAATTTGATTTCCATTTTAAGCGTTTTCATATTTATCAATTTGTTTCTTTAAAGATAATTTATTTTAAATCAGAATGCAACTATTATTTAAAAGGTGAATTAGGTTCTTTCGCCATGTGACTATATGATAACCGATCTAACCACCTTGGAAACCATTTACTTAAAAAAACCGTCAATTTTCCTTCAACAAATGTCAATATTAAACTGCTTTTTCTTTTTTCTATTGCATTAGCAATTTTCATGGCTACCGTTTCAGCCGACATCATTTTACTTTCATCGCGAGGGGTTTCGCCCTGTTTGGTTCCATCTGCTGTCAATGCTACATTTCGTATGTTGGATGCTGTAAAACCCGGAGCGACAACTAAAACATGTAAGTTATTTTTTAAGTTTTCAACTCTGATCGTATCAAGAAATCCTCTGATCGCAAATTTAGAAGCAGAATAACCGGCTCGACCGGGTAGCCCTATATATCCGGCTATTGATATTACACCCACTACGCTTCCTTTTGATTCAAGTAGATATGGCAAAGCATATTTTGTGCAATAAACTGTTCCCCAAAAATTAACATCCATCAACCGTCTGATTACATCCAGATCGCAATCATTAAATAACGCCCGCATCGAGATACCTGCATTATTGATAAGAATATCAATTTTTCCAAATCTTTTTATGGTTTCGGTAATTAGATTTCTACAATCGGCTTCCGAACTTACGTCGGCTACAATAGGAAGTGATTCCGCACCACTTAGCGATAGTTGATTGTTTAGTGCCTCCAGTTTAGGAAAACTACGCGCAGCTATTACAATCTTTGCGCCTCTACCGGCAAGTTCAATGGCTAATGCTTTTCCAATACCCGAAGAGGCACCGGTAATGATTACAACTTTATTTTTCATTTACTGATTTTTTCAGTTGGCAAGTATAGCTATTTTTTAAGGAATAAAGAAATCACGTCTATATCCATTTCAAACATAAACTAAATATTCAATTTTTAGATATCGGACGGAATTCATAGGTACGATTCAATCCTTGTTTGTATTTTATGAACATGTCCGTTTCAATTTGAATTTAATAACTTTGCCGGATATTATTTGCTTTATGCCTTTTTTATTAAATGATGATTTGGTTTTTCCCTCGCCCGACCTAGCGGACGAGGATGGACTGCTTGCTATTGAGGGCGATTTATCGCCTGAGAGGCTGTGTCTGGCTTATGCCAATGGTATTTTCCCATGGTATGAAGAAGGTTCGCCTATTTTATGGTGGTCGCCCGATCCTCGCTTTATTCTGTTTCCGGAACGGTATAAAAGCACTAAATCATTAAGGGTATGCGTTAGAAAAGGTTATTATACTTTGAGAATAGATACCGCATTCCGGCAGGTAATTACAGCTTGCTCTGAAGTCCCGCGTGAGGATCAGGAGGGCACTTGGATTACCAAAGAGATGATCGAAGCCTATTGTGAACTTCATGAGCTGGGGATTGCCCATTCGTTCGAAACCTATTTCGAAGGTCAATTGGTAGGAGGATTATATGGCATATCGTTGGGTGCCTGTTTTATGGGCGAATCTATGTTCCATTTAAAAAATGATGCTTCCAAGTTCGCCTTTTTCCATTTAGTTGAGTGGTGCAAATTGAAAAAAATAAAATTCATCGATGCGCAGGTCGAAACGGAACATCTATTATCTATGGGCGCTCAAAATATTGCCAGAGAAGATTTTATGAAATTATTAGCCGATGCCTTAACTGTTCCTTCTATTATCGGTAAGTGGCATTGATAATTTAATGTGTGTTCAAATCACTATTTTTGTTAGTTTTGCCAGCCCAATAAATATAGCATATTATGAGTTTTGAAATCAACGGTAAACTTTATGAAAAATACGATACTGTCGCTGTAAGTGATAAGTTTCGTAAACGCGAATTTGTAATTGAAAAAACAGAAGCCGGTTCTGCAATGGACTTTACAGAACATATTAAATTTCAACTTACACAAGATCGTTGTGATATTCTTGATCGGTTTAATATAAATGATCAAATAAAAATAACCTTCAATATTAAGGGGCGTAGATGGGAAAAAGACGGCAGGGTTAGCTATTTTACCAATCTGGAAGCCTGGAAAATTGATAAGGTAAGTAATGATACCAATTCGGCGCCTATTCCGGGTGTGGATTTTCCTGATTTTGAAGCAAGTTCGGATTCTGATCTTCCTTTCTAAAAGATTCTATAAGCTATTTAGGCCCGGGGTGTAAATCTATAGTTAACAACCCGGGCCTTTTTTTATTCAATTCCGGAAAATAGAAAATAATACCGTCTACTCAAAAGGTTGTTCACTTGTAAAATCAGGACGATAGAATTCAGGACTTTCAAAATCCTGCCACCATCCATTGCATAATCCCAGCCGTTCCATCTCTGCCTGTACTGCTTCGTACTCCCTGGGGCTTATTTGTCTGCCCAAATCAGGATGTCCGATTGCTTTATGGATAGGATAATATTGCGACATTACAGAAACAGTAATCAACGGGGTTATTCCAATTGCCAGTCTTCTTAATACTTCCAAACTATTTTCTGCCTGATTCGGTAAAATGAGATGACGTACAATGACGCCTGATGTAGCATAACCATGCTCATTAACAATAAGTTTTACCCCTTTCAATCTTTTCATCTCTTGAATAGCTGCAAATGCGATTTCCGGGTAATCCTCAGCTTCTGAATAAGCCAGAGCCAAGGCATTATCAGCATATTTATAATCGGGCAAAAATAGGTTGATGTAATCATCCAGTCCCCGTATGGTTTCTACTTTCTCATAAGCATTCGTATTATAGACAAATACAGGATTATAACCTTGCATTCTAAGTGCAGTCACGATCATTTTCACGATAGGTACAAAATGTGATGGTGAAACAAAACCTACGGCACCTACCCCATCATTCAGGAAAGGAATAATCATTTCAACAATCTCTTCAATCTTAAAATGATAATCGACCACATCTTCGGTTACCGAACTGATCTGACAATTCTGACAATAAATACATTGTAAATTACATCTGCTGAAAAAGATATTACAAATACCTTTATCACCAATAACTAAAGGTTCCTCTCCATTATGTAGGCAAACAGTACTTACCGAAATGCCGGCGTCGCTATTACAATAACCACGTTCTTCAAATCGATTAACGGCACAGTTTCTAGGACAGATTGTACAATTTTTAAATTCTTCAGTAAAAGAATGTAACTTTTCGAGTTGTGAGTTGTCAAATTGTATCATTGTAAAAAAATATAATTAAAAAAAACGTCAGGCGTTTCCACGCTCAATAGCTTTGACGGTGTAAAGAAAAGAATTATGAAGGCATGAAACAAATGAAAAGAAAAAATATTATCCTTGCATAAATTAGTATTAGCTTATGAATCAAGTTAAAAATGTCATTAGTATTGACAATCTTTCTTTTGGATATCATAACAAACAGGTTTTGGATAAAATCTGTCTGGATGTTCCCGAAGGCAGTATTTATGGTTTTCTGGGGCCAAACGGTGCCGGAAAAACAACAACCATTAAAATTCTGCTTGGCTTATTAAAAGTAGCGAATGGTCATGTTGCTCTTTTTGAGAAAGATATCAACACTCATCGGATAGATGGTTTGAAACTGACCGGCGCTATGGTTGAAGATCCATCTTTGTATGATCATCTGAATGCCAGAGAAAATTTGAAAATAAATTGCGTAATCCGCAAGATATCTACCGCTCGAATTGACGAAGTACTTTTACAAGTAGGATTAATTGATGATGCTCATAGAAAGGTAAAAAATTATTCGTCGGGAATGAAACAACGGTTGGCCTTAGCACAAGCCTTATTACCTAACCCAGGGCTACTGATGCTCGACGAACCGATAAACGGATTAGATCCTGCCGGTATCATAGAAATAAGAAATCTATTACTAGATCTAAATCAAAATCATGGGATTACCATTTTTTTATCCAGTCATATTCTTCCTGAAATAGAGAAACTTTGCAGTCATGTTGCCATTGTCAATAAACAAAATATTCTTTACCAAGGTAGCATGGACGGATTATTAAGTATTGGTGTAAATGGAGCTCGCTTAATTGTTGAGACAGATCAGCCTGAAAAAACCAAAGAATTATTATCCGATCAGTATATTGTAGAGCGTTTGGAAGCTAATAAATTAATCATCAATCTATCCGATAAAAATGAAGCGAAAAACGTTGCGAAACGTATCGTAGAAGCCGGAATAGGTATTTTATTACTGAAGCCTGAACCGCATGAACTCGAAGCATCATTTCTTGAACTCCTAAAAGACAATTAATCATGACGAAGTTATTTTTAACCGATTTTTTTAATATTTATCGTGGCGAATGGTTGAAAACCAAAACCACACTTGCTTTTTGGCTGACCATTCTATTTCCGCTCTTCTGTACAATTCTGGTAGCGCTTAAGTTTTTAGGAGATAAGCAGATGCCAACAGAACCCTGGCCAATGTATATGAAGCAGGTAAATAACGTTATGTCATTTTTCCTTCCTTTCTTTCTCATTCTTATGGTAAGTTTTACAACGCAAATTGAATATAAGAACTTTGGATGGAAACAGATTTATTCTCAACCGGTTCCCCGCCTTTCTATATTTTTGGGTAAATACACAATGATTTTAAGCCTGATGGTTATCAGCGTTTTGTTTGCATTTATCATTCTTTCCGGTCTTGCTTTCATTATTCAGATGATACGACCGGGATTAAATTTTTCAGGCACATCATTTGACTTTGTATATTTTATTCGTCTGTTTACTCATACCGTTCTCTCCGGAATTTTCATCATAACCTTGCAATATTGGTTTTGTATCAGGTTGCGCGGATTCATGGCTCCTATCATTACAGGCGTTTTTTTCACGATGCTTCCTATTGCCTATATGATGATAATGGGTATTGCCGGATTATTGAAAAAAGGAAAAGAGATTTTAAAAGTATTTGAATATGATCCATATTCTTACCCATTTTCAACAACTTTTCGTTTTACACCAGCCAATAGTGCATCTACTCCTATTATTCTGGATATTTTGCAGCTCCATCTGGAAATTGCGCTGGTAATACTTGTTTTAGCAGCTATTGATAATCACTTTAGAAAAGTGTATGCTTAGATGTTTAAGCATATTCTTTTAAAAAAACCCATTGGAGTATCTCTTCAATGGGTTTTTATTTTAATTTTACAATCTACTTCTTAATAATAAAAAATAATTAATATGCTGAACAGAAGATCATTTGTCAAAACAGCTGGATTAGCCACTGCAGGACTTGCTATCTCAATGAATAGTAAAGCTTCAATACTTTCTAATACAGATTTCACAACGTTACGTCCTGCGCTTAAGGACCGGAATTTTGTTAGTAAAGCGGTTGAAGATACAATTATATCCGTTAAAAAAGCTATCTCTGATCCAGAATTAGCTTGGCTTTTCGAGAATTGTTTTCCCAATACACTTGATACAACCGTCAAATTCAGAATGATTGATGGCAAACCTGATACATTTGTCATCACTGGTGATATTAATGCCATGTGGTTACGTGATTCCACGGCTCAAGTATGGCCTTATCTACCACTCACTAAAAATGATACGGAATTAAAGCAACTTGTTGCCGGCGTTATTAATCGTCAGGTCAAATGTATAAAGATCGACTCATATGCAAATGCATTTAATGACGGTCCCGGTAAGTCTGAATGGCTGACCGATTTAACAGATATGAAACCGGAACTCCACGAACGGAAATGGGAAATAGATTCACTATGCTATCCTGTTCGTTTATCATATGGCTACTGGAAGACAACAGGAGATAGCTCTGTCTTTGATGAAAATTGGGTTACAGCCATGAAGTTGGTCTATACCACTTTTATTCAGCAACAAAGAAAAGATGGTGATGGTCCTTACAAATTCGGTAGGGTAACGGCTTGGGCGCTTGATACGGTTCCAGGAGGCGGATATGGAAATCCGATAAAACCTGTTGGATTGATCTGCTCCATGTTCAGACCCAGTGATGATGCAACTACTTTTCCTTTTTTAGTGCCTTCCAATTACTTTGCCGTTGTCTCGCTAAAACAGTTAGCCGAAATCTTTACAGTTGTAATAAAAGATGCTGAATTTGCCAACAAATGCAAGAAGTTAGCTACAGAAGTTGATAATGCATTAAAGAAATATGCTATTGTAAATCATCTTCATTTTGGACCTATGCTGGCTTATGAAGTAGATGGATTCGGAAATCAACTCTTTATGGACGACGCTAACGTGCCCAGCCTTTTAGCCCTTCCCTATTTAGGTGCTTTTAAACCTAATGATCCGCTCTATCTCAATACCCGAAAGTTCACATTGAGTGATAGTAACCCCTATTTCTTTAAAGGAAAGGTTGCACAGGGAGTTGGTGGTCCGCACTCAGGCATGAATATGATCTGGCCTCTATCATTTACTATGAAGGCTTTGACAAGTACCAGTGATGCTGAAATCAAAGATTGTATCCGTATCTTACGGGCAACCCATGCAGGCACCGGTTTTATGCATGAATCATTCTTTAAAGATGATGCCAATAAGTTTACCCGTAAGTGGTTTGCCTGGGCCAATACATTATTTGGTGAGATGATTCTGAAAGTATATCATGAACGTCCCCATATTTTAAAATCAACCTTCTAACATCACTGATATTCTTTTGTACAATTTAAAATAACCTGCACATGATACTTGTTGAAGCTTGCGTAAACTCTCCATATTCGGCTATTGAGGCAGAAAAAGGCGGTGCTAGCCGTGTGGAGCTGTGTGATAATCTCTACGAGGGAGGAACAACTCAAAGCGCTGCAGCAATTTCAGTTACCCGTAGAAATATTGAAATAGCCTTAAATGTTATTATTCGCCCCAGAGGTGGTGATTTCTGCTATTCCGATTTAGAAATGGAAGTAATGATGGAGGATATCGCATTTTGTAAAGCAAATGGCGTTAATGGCGTGGTTATAGGAGTATTAACACCGGATGGGAATGTTGATATTCCTAGAACCAAAGCCTTAACCCAGGCAGCCAGACCGATGAGTGTGACTTTTCACCGTGCATTTGATATGACTGCTGATCCGGTAAAAGCATTGGAAGATATTATTCTTTGTGGCTGTAACCGCATACTGACATCCGGCCTTCGAAATAAGGCATATGATGGAAAAGATATGATTGCAAAGCTTGTTAAGCAAGCGGGAGATCGTATAATTATTATGGCAGGTGGTGGCGTAAATACTGAAAATGCTGCTTCGTTAGTTAAACATACCGGAGTAAAAGAAATTCACACTGCATCAAATTCATTCTACCCAAGCAAAATGGAGTTCAAAAATCAGGAAGTTTTTATGGGAGGATTTTCACAAATTCCTGAATATGAAAATAGCTTTACCGATGCATCAAAAATAAAAACAATAGTAGAGTCGGTGAAAAACCTTGGGTAACTTTCTATAATTAACAAGAATAGAATAATTTATAAAACGAGCATGTTCGCAATGTACCAACGCTGATGAGAATCTAGCATGCGAGTTCCATCAGCTCTTATTTTAAAAATTATTCACTGATGAAAAAAATATTTTTCTTTATTGTTGCGGTCCTCTGGAGTAATATCATTACGGCACAGCATTTTATCAACAATGTTAATTATCGTCAGAAAGTACATCAGCAGTTTATCAAGAGAGAAGCTGAGATGTCGGCCAGAGGAAATACGCTTTTCGGTGTATTTAAAAGCTCCCTTTCGACAGAACAGAGAGAAGCAATGGAATTTCTTTATGCCTATATGCCATTGAATGATCTTGCTGATTATTCAGGTGACTTTTTCTTAAAAGAGGTTAACAGTGCATTGGCTACAAAAACTACTTTTAAATGGGGAAAAGAAATTCCTGAAGATGTTTTTTGCCATTTTGTTTTACCATATCGCGTCAATAATGAGAATCTTGATACTGCTAGAATGGTATTTTTCAGAGAGTTAAAAAGTAGAATCATTAATATGTCAATGAAAGATGCCGCATTAGAGGTTAATCATTGGTGTCACGAAAAAGTGACTTACCGGGGTTCCGATATTCGTACTTCGGCTCCCCTTTCAACGGTAAAGACCAGTTTCGGTCGTTGTGGTGAAGAGTCAACCTTTACAACGACAGCTTTAAGGGCGGTAGGAATTCCTGCACGACAGTGCTATACGCCCCGCTGGGCACATAGTGATGATAACCATGCATGGGTTGAGGTTTGGGTTGATGGAAAATGGTATTTCATGGGAGCTTGCGAGCCGGATTCCGATTTGAATGCGGGATGGTTTGCCGCACCAGCCAAGCGTGCCATGATGGTTCATACCAATGTCTTTGGAAATTATGAGGGCCCCGAAGAGGTGAACCAGAAAGAACCTTGGTTTACTAAAATCAATATCCTGCCAAATTATGCCCCCGTCAAAAAACTTACGGTAAAGGTTTTGGATGAATCAGGAAAACCTGCAAATAAAGCAAGAGTCAACTTCGGACTTTACAATTACGCGGAATTTTATACCATAGCCTTTAAAAACACCAACTTAAAAGGATTTGCGTCTTTAGTAACCGGTTATGGTGATCTTTTGGTTTGGGCTACGAATGGAAAAAATTATGGGTATCAAAAGGTTTCTGTGGATAAGAAGGATACCATTTTTATTAAGATGAACCGGATTGGAGACAAACCCTATCAGGAAGATTTTGATTTAGTCGTTCCGATTGTTCGCCCTGTAGCCAACGGAGATGCAAAAGGGAAAGAGTTGAATGCTCAGCGTCTACAACAAGAGGATGCTATCAGAACGGCTTACATGAATACTTTTATGAAGCCGGAACAAGCCGTAGAACTGGCTAAAGCGGTGGAATTAAACGCTGATAGCATCAAACAGATAATCAGTAAAAGCTGTGGCAACTATCAGGATATCGCTGGTTTTATTCGTCAGGGAGTTCAGACGCAAAACAAAAATCTGGTTCTTCCCCTACTCTATGCTATTTCTGATAAAGATTTACATGATGTATCGAATACAACATTATTGGATCATCTTTCAAATTCATTAAACCTAAAACCATTAGAATCTGTTACCCGGAAGCAATTTATTGATGATATCCTTAATCCAAGAATCTCAAATGAAATTCTTTCGCCATGGCGTAGCTTCTTATTTAGTAAGTTAGAAAAAGAATTTACTCCATTGTCAATGGAGACACCTGTGAAAATAAAAAACTGGATACTGAAAAATATTATAATCAAAGAGACGGAGAACTACTATAATGTCCCCATTACTCCAATAGGCGTTTATAATCTGAAGCAAGCCGATAAACAGAGCAGAAATATTTTCTTTGTTGCTCTTTGCCGTACACTCGGAATCCCTGCCCGAATAGAAACGGCAACAGGCATTACACAGTATCTGAAAAAGGATCAATGGATTGATGTAATGTTCGAACCTACTACAAAAGTTGCGGAGTCGAGAGGAACGTTAGAATTGGTAAACGCCCCTTCAAACACAATTAAACCGGAATATTATACACATTTCACCATTGGACGTCTGGAAAATGGTGAGTTTGTATCACTTGATTTCGAATTCAGTGATGAGATGAAATCTTTGCCGACAAAGATTAACCTTATTCCAGGCAGGTATCGTATGGTCACCGGAAACCGGATGAATAACGGAAACGTTTTGGCCCGCACCGTTTATTTCGATGTAGAAGCCGGTAAAACCGTTAAGCAGGTTGTAGAACTTCGTCCTCTAATTATGAAACCTGAAGTAATCGGACAAATTGAGTTAAAACCAATCATTTATCACACTTGATGGAAAAAATTGTTCACTTAAAGAGTTGGCCAAAGAAAACGGAGTGATATTATCATTTCTTGATCCTTCGAGAGAACCTACCCGACATGTAATGGTTGATATCCCGTTGCTTCGTGAATCGTTCGAAAAGTGGAATGGTGGAATGGCATTCTTAGTACCAACCGATAAAATGACCCCGGCTTTTAATTCAGCTAGTTATCCCAATTTACCAAACCAATCGATATTCGGGAAAGACGATAACAGAACGTTGTTAAACAGCATATTAAAGGCTACCAAAACAAATTTTGAGAATAATTTTCCATTGATAACACTGATTACACCATCAGGAGAAATTATCTTCCTTTCAGAAGGCTATCGCATTGGAATTGGTGAAAATCTTATCAAGACCATTCAATTAATGACAAAGTAAGTCTGGGTTATTACTTATGTTCATTAAAAATAAAAAAGACTGTCAGATACTCCTTTCGGATTCTTCTGACAGTCTTTTTTTATAGCGCACCTTTAATTTGAAAATGAGAGCAATACTTTTCTATCCTTGTTTTGGTATAAATTATTGTCCCATCAAAAAATCAAGTCATTCAATTGCGTATTGAAAGAAAAATGAGGTCTTAATTCAAATTCATCATTATAAAGTATATATATCGATGATTGTAAGCATATTATAATCAATTACAATAGCTTAAGTAATAAATTGATAATCGATACTTAATATTTCTAATGACAAATCCGGGCTTACTATACAGCAGACCTACTATTTTAATTTTAGTTTTAAATCTATCAATGCCTTTATGGTTTCAACATCAGAGCTGGTATTCATCGTTATCGACAAGGCACGACCAAACCTTGAGGACTTAGTATTTCGGAATTTACTTTTCACCTCTTCAGAAATAGTACTTTCCTCAATCAAGGGTTCTGCTTTATCTGCCAGATAGAATGTAATTTTAAAAGTATCTTTTATAACGCCAATCCAGAATATTGTCTTTTTCTTTCTAATCGTATGAAACAACCAACATTTTCCATCATTATAAAATCGCCATACCTCTGATACATCGGTATAATGATCGTGTAAATACTGCATAATTTGTTGCCAAAGAATTTGTTTCTCACCAATGATAGCAAAAAGGATATGATCATCAGGTTGTATTGATGGATCGGTTAATACAATGGGTTCCATATCATTTATATTGACTGAATTTCAATTTATATTGGTAAATGTACAAATATTTATTTGCACCCGATTTATGAGATTAACGAAACAACTTCCGCTCCCGTTTCATTAATCAAATCCTTGGAAGCTATTTGTATTTGTAATCCCCGTTGCCCTGCACTGACATAAATAGGACTGAAGTTTAAACAGGACTCATGAATATAAGTCGGAAAATGTTTTTTCATTCCTATCGGAGAACAGGCTCCACGCATATATCCGGTAACGGGCAAAAGTTCTTTCATCGGAATCATATCACAACTTTTATTTCCCGAAACCTTTGCAGCCTTTTTTAAATCCAATTCTTCCGCTCCGGGAATAATACAAATGAAAAATCCTATCTTATCGCCTTTTAGCACCAACGTTTTGAATACTCGTTCTATGGATTCATTCAATTGTTTGGCAACATGAACGGCACTTAAATCCGATTCATCCACCTCATATGGAATTAATTCGTAAGCTATTTTTGCTTTGTCGAGCAGCCTGACTGCATTTGTTTTGTTGATTTTCATCTTTCAAATAAACCATTTGTCATCAATAAATTCATATTATGAATCCGGCCTCTTTTTTCTAAATACGAAAAACCTCTTCCTCTACGAAAAGCAACTTTATCAACCGGCACCTTATTCATGCTTCTTTTTTTCGGTGACTTTCGAAAAAGGCTTAATGATACTATCAATAGCAGAGCTGGAGTTGACTTGTAACGCAACTTTATTTGTGATTCAAATCCCATAACTTTAAGCTTTTTATTACAGCCTTGCCATCAGAAAAGACAGAAAGTCCGGTAGCATCGGTATCCGGATAAATCATGGTTGAAATTACTTTCGCACCATCATTACCAAACACTTCAAGTGAAGATTTATCCAGTAATACCTGTATCTTAACCATTCCGTTTTCCGTTTTCATGGGGGCTGTTTGAATTAAGTTTTCGGGCGATTTATTGTTTGCTTCAGTGCCTGTGCAGTTCACAAAAAGTTCTTGCTTCTCAGCATCATAACCAACAATTACCTTTTTAGTAGTACCCTTCTTTTCCGTTAAATTAAAGCCGATTTTTTTAGCGTCTATTAATTTAAATTCTGCATCTATCCAATTGGCATTACCATCATAATGTCCGTCTTTTGATAATTCAATGCTTTCCTTATTCATGCTGACATTCTTTTTTGAAAGTAAAGCACCCTTTGCATATTTTGAAAGTGAATTACTTATTATTTTCGAAGGCATCTGAATAAGTCGTATTCCCTCATCCGTAGTCTTTAAAGAAAGATCACGAGGAATGGACATTTGACCTTTCCATGGCCAGGTTTCGGGTCTGCCATTTTGTAACCATCCTAAAAGAATCTTTTTATTTCCCGGTGCATCGCGCCAGGCTATAGCTGCATAAAATGCATCTCCGTAATCAACTGTTAAAACCGTATTGCTTGTATTGCTGTTTTTAAAGTTTACACCGTCAAAATCACCGACAAAGTATTGCATTAACGGACCGTGTTCCCCGCCTGACGATACAAAAAGCACCCATTTGGTTTTTGCCGGATCGTTGTCAACAGTCAATGGCAATAAAGAAGGACATTCCCAACCGTTCTTTGTATACCCGGCGGGACCGAAATCACTCAATTTTGTCCATTCCTTTAAATTTTTGGAGCCGTAAATTCTTACCATGTGCTCATCAACCATAGAAACTGTCATGATCCATTGTTTAGTAGCCTCATGCCAAAAAACATTAGGGTCACGGAAGTCTTTCATATTGAGGTCTATTACCGGATTGTTTGCATACAATTTGTACGATAAACCTCCATCATTGCTGTAGGCTATAAACTGTGATTCTTTTTTCTGTTTAGGCTGATCGGCGGTGAAAATTGCAACTAGTGGCGCTTTACCATCTAGGCCAAAGCCACTCGTATTATTTTTATCCAGAACTGCAGATCCGGAAAAGATCCATGTGGTTATATCCTCAGTAACTACTTCAGGGATAGCAACCGGCAAATTTTTCCAATTTATAAAATCTTTACTTGTAGCATGGCCCCAACTCATATGTCCCCATTTATTCTCAAAAGGATTATGCTGATAATACAAATGAAACTCGCCATTTAAAAACATCAAGCCATTGGGGTCGTTTGTCCAGTTTGCAGGTGGAGAAAAATGGTACAAAGGTCTCCATTGTGGCGTAGCCGGTACTTTTTCCTGCGCAAATGAATTCAGGACTACTAGTGTTAATAATAAGCTGATAAACTTTGCTTTATACATTTTATTATTCAATTAAAAATGGTTTTATAATATATTTAATAAACCGGATTTGAATTTATTCAAAGCAGTAAAGACATTCTCGAATTCAAGCTGAATTGTTTTGTAAATTTCAAGAGTTTATTCAACATTAACAAATAAAAAGATACTTAAACCTCAATTCGTCATTAACAAATATCCGATGTTGATTATGGTATTAGTTGCAAAGCGTCGCCCGTCAATAAAAAACCACCTTAAAGCTTTTAATACTAAAAGGTGGCTTATATATTTCTTAAAATCTATTTTTTACTTAGATATGTCGGTTACAATTTTACCATCACCATTAATGATTAGTTTAATCTTTCCGTCATTACTTATTAGAACTGCTTCATAATTCATTACTGTGGTTTTCAAAGATAATTTATAAATAGTTTGGTCAAAAAGATAATTAATATCCGATCCTAATTCATTCAGATCAGAACAATACTTTTTGTTTTTATCGTAATATTCGCTCTGACGATAGAAGACAGCCCAGAGCGTCTCTTTTGCAAACTCAATGTCGGGTATTTTAAATGTTTCGACAGCGGTTCCTACTTCATTTGCAGAAAACTTCACATATCCCCAACGTTCCGGCATGTGCATATTGACAGCACCGACAGGTGACCAAACCCAGTTGTTTTCAGGCAACGCTTTTCCTGTTTGAGGATCTTTAATTTTTTCATATTTTCCATCTTTCCATTCCGTATTCCATTCAACTCTTGAAAAGCCAAGTCGCCATGCCTGTTCTAGCTTGGGCTTGCCATCTCCCATTCCGAAGGAGACAGCACTGAAAGGAATGGCAAGTTCTACCGTCCACTTTTTATCTTTATCATTTCCGTTATTCAGGGTTCCGTCAATAGATGTAGCCACTTTTATTCCCTTGAAATCCCATGTATGTAAAGGGAAACCGACTGTACGATATGGTTGCGGGAGAAATAGATCAAAGACTGTCTTTATAGCATTGGTTTCGAATTCAAAGTAATTTCTCGTATCGTTATCCGGATCAATAAAAATCTCAAAATCATTATCATAGAACACAATATCGTCATGTTTTTTCTGATAAGCCCAAATATTTTCATCCTCCAATTCAGCCATTACATATAAGTACTGACCATCCCAAAGCATCTTTGCACGGGTCTTGTAGGTTGGTTTTGGACGAATATCTCCTTCTATATCATTAAAATCTTTTGTCCATTCAGCCTTTTGCCATGATGCTTCATTGATCTTGCCATCGATTTTTATTTTCTCTTTGGTTTGATAAACCACGTAAGTCTGAGGTACCAATGAAAATATTCTTTTCAGGTCATCTTTTAGCAGATCCGTCTTTCCCATATTCTGGCCAACGGTAACCTGAAAAAGTCCCAGAAGACCAATGATAAATAGTATATTTTTTGTTTTCATTAGCAAGTAATTTTTATAATATGAACTGATAAAACCTGCATGCCAGATTCTCATCAGTGTTTGTGTTTTGTGAAAATGCTCTTTTTATTCGTAAAAGAGAGCAATAAATGAAGACCGGAAACAGCCGGAATCAAATATGATGACTATTTTCTGTCTTTAATAAGACATTTGTTTTATTTATTAACATGCGCATCTCATGTGTAAAGTAATAAATAATTTTGTGAAGTATGAAATAAAACCAATACTATTTTTCAAGTTTTTTCTTTTCTTCAACATAACCCGAATCACTATGATCACGTACCATAAAGCGCAAGGCATGAATCATCTCTTTCAGATTTTTTAATCCACCGATAGTAAACCAGATAGTTACAATAATGGAAGCAATCAGGAAGATATAAGTATATGTTTTCCAGAAACTCATCCACTGCGTATTGGTAATTTTTTCGACCAATAAATAATAGATAGTTCCGATCACAAAAACAAGTACCCACAAAAAGGTCCAACCCATGGTAATCACATAAATAAATTTATCACCTTTTGTAAACTCTTTGGTTGTACCCAATACTTTCCATCCTTTTAAAGGTTGGTCATCAATAATCTTGTGTTCGTCTTTTACTTCGTAGGCTCCCCGATGCAGAAGTTGATCAAAGTTTATCTTGGGTCTGGGCGTTAAAAGAGAGACGATGACATATACGATGGTAGCAGAAACCATAGCAATAAACCAACCCCACTGACCATTGATGGGGAAATCGGGAATTATCTGATTCAATAGCAAATTGAGCGAAGCGGCAGTGGCGCCAGTTATCATAGCAGCCCAGGCAGCCGGTGTAGTTCCACGTTTCCAGTACAATCCACCAATAATTACCGCACCCGATCCTCCTACAAAAATAGCGCCCGAGATATTTAAAAAGAGAAATACCTTTTCTGTTTGTTGAAATAGGATACTCAATATGAAAATTGTAATGCCTACACCCAGAATAGATAATTTTAAATATTTAAGGTGTTCTTTAGGTTCGAAAGGTTTTTTACGTAATGGCATGATGCAATCCTGAATCAGAATACTTCCCCACGAGTGCATATAGGTGTTATGACAGGTGATGGCGGCTGCAAGCATAATAGCTACAAACGCACCTTTTAGACCAACAGGAAGCAGATAATTAAGCACCATAGGCACACGAAGCTGACTCTGTTCTGCAGGAGTGCCTACGCTGGCAATCGTAGCATTAATACTATCGGCAATTCCTTTATAATCGCCATGATGAAATATTGTATAGGCAACAATAGGTACGAAGACCAGAAAGAGCCCCCATTGCGGAACCAATCGCCAATTGGTCAGTACATCGGCCATTCGGGCTTCATGCGCACTCTTGGCTGCGATATTAAAAGAGCTATTACCTTGCCATGACATTTTGGTATAAACAATACCAAACATACCGATGAAGAAAAACCACGGATTAAAATCCTGTACTTTACTTGCATCAAACGGATTAATTAATGAATGATCCGGAGCGGCACTTAATACTGCCGTAGAAATATGAATCCAGTCTACTTTCACTAATAACAATACAACGATCAGTACAAATACAATGTTTACAAATACCCCCTGAATAAAATCAGTAAACATGACAGCAATATGCCCTCCGGTAAGAATAAAATATAACGGAATAAGCACCATCAATGCGGTGGTTAGGATAAAGGTAATTGAGTAGGGTCCGATGAATCCTATTTCAGGTATTCCGCAAAAATAGATAAAGAAACGGGCCGTAACAGATGGAAAAATCACCATGTTAAACACCCCGGAAAAGAAGGCCAGAAAGCCCGCAAATAGGCGAAAGGATCTACTATAGCGTTGTTCAAAAAACTGTGCCATGGTAAGCGAACGCGTTTGCCTGAACCGATATATAACCCATCCTGAAACACTAATTGCTACTAAAATGACGGCGGTAGGCATTTCCCACCACCGTGAATTAAATCCGGCATTATAATTCTGTTCAAGAGCGCCAACAACAGTAATTGCGCCCAATGCTGCGGTACCATGAAACATGGATATGATGTACCGTCCCCCTGTTCTACCGGTTGCTAAAAAATCGGTGACACTTCTAACCAGTGATTTACTGAATAGTACCATTCCAATCATCAACAACAATAAAACTAAAACAATGCTCCAATCAATTATAGAAAGATTCAAGGTTTTGCCCTCCTTATAGTTAGTAAATACTTTTATTTTTTATTTTTCAAATAATAAGAGGGTGTTTGTAAGCACGATCACTGAGTTTGCCGTCGTTGTATATATCTGATCTATAAAGATCTTTTCGGATCGGATCAATAATCGCACAAAAATTTTCAGATGGTCTCTTATTATTTTATTTATAATTATTTTAAGGTTCTGTGATAGAATAATGTAGATATCATTTCATTTCTTCATTATTTTTCTGTTTTTGATTTGAAATTTATCATTAACACACTAATCTTATCATGCCATCAGTATTATTTCAAATAATAAGTAAGAAAGGATATTATGATTGTAGTTATAACAGATTATAAAATGCTTTACAAAAAATTCCAAAATGAAAATGATAAAATGAATTCTGAACCATACAATTACCTATGTAGATTTAATAGCAGATCTTATTTTCACTGTTCGGTAAGATCCAGTAAATCCTGAATAGTTGTTTGTGCTAATCCAACTGATGTATCGGCGGCGCCATAATAAACCAAAACCGGACTCTCCGGCAAAGCGAATCCTTCCGAATCATACTTTTCCACAATCATCCCGCTTGGAAATACAACATTCGGAACCTGACCTACCAATTCATAAAGTGCTCTAGGTTCCAGAATATTACACCAGCTTCGTGCTAAAACCTTTGACGGATCGTTCAAATCGAGTAGCATTACGCCTGCCTGATAGATATTAGAACTTCCAAAGTGACCGGCTACCCCATGATAGATATGGAGCCAACCTTGCCGGGTCTTGACAGGCGGAGGTCCTGAACCGATAAATTCGTCCCAATAATGAAAACGACCATCAATTAATGGGGCTACCGGATTCCAGTTGATCAAATCATCCGATTCGGAAAGCCAGATAGTACTTCCCGATGTAGTACCATTCTCATGTCGCGATTTATTGGGTCTGTCCATGCGCAGGTATTTTCCGTTTATCTTTTCAGAAAATAAAACACCATTACGGATATCTTCATTCGAAACAATACCGACAAATTCAAAAGTTTTGAAGTTGTTTGTCTTCCCTAAACCAAGTTGACAACCACTATCCATATCCATTGCAAACATGATATAGTAAGCATCTTCAAGCTTTGTGATGCGGGCATCATAAATGTGATAGATCTTGCCCTCTACCAACTCCATACCTTTAAAATCAACGATCTTTTCTTCCACCTTAAAGTCTATGCCATTTTCACTTTCGGCCATTACCATGAAGGTTTCACGCGACCTGCTTTGCACACGTAACATCAACAGATATTTATCGTTGAACTTTATAGCGCCGGGGTTAAAAACAGAAGTAACATCAACTAATTGCGGATATATATCCGGGATATCCGTTCGGGTTAGCACCGGGCTCTTTGGATGTCGTGTTAATGATTTCATTATTCGTTTGGATTTTGAGAAGAAGGCTGATAAGGTCGAATTATCCCATCACTACTTCGATGTGACATATAGGTTGGTTTGTAAATGGTAATATATTCCCAGAGATGGCTTTCCCATCAACAGTAATTGATTTCACACCTCTTTCAACACTGTCAGGATTGATCACATGAATAATGTAGCGAGTACCTCTGTAAACCCTTTCCGCCTTGAATTCCTTCCAGACAGAAGGAATGGCCGGGTCCACAAGCAATCCGTTGTAGGTAGGACGAAGTCCAAGAATATAGTCATAGCTTACACGATACATCCAGGCAGCCGATCCCGTTTGCCATGAGTGACTTGCACGTCCGGGTTGAGCGTGTTCGTTGCTGGTGATATATTGTGAATAAACATAAGGTTCTGCAACAAACGTATCACTGTCAATACGATTTGGTAGCATCTTCTTGAAATAATCGTATGCTTGGTTGCTTCTGCCCAGCATTGTTTCAGCTTGAATAACCCAGGTTGTAGGATGACAAAATACAGCGCCATTCTCTTTTTTACCCCAAACACAACGGGTTACCAATCCTATATTCGGGTCGATCTCTTTCCAAGCCGGAGAACATTTTTTTGGACCTTCCGGGGAGTCGAGATATGTCTTAACACTATCCATGGCTTTCACTAAGCGATCTTTATCAGGAAATCCGGCAATTACAGGCCAGATCTGCGTATTCAGGAAAATCTTACCATATTTATTCTCTCTCGACCCTATCCTTTTCTCATGTTCACCAAAGGCGCGAATATACCATTCTCCGTCCCAACAGTTATCATCAACAGCCTTGATCAATTGATCACGGACAGCTTCAACCAATGCCTTATCCTCTTCTCTTCCAAGATGAGCCAATAGATCAACAAACAGATTAAGCATAGCCGCATAAAACATTCCACCCCAAACGCTTTCACCACCATCATCACCACCAATATAGTCAAGCGTATCATTCCAGTCACCACGACCGAAAATGGGTAATCCATGTGCTCCCAGATTATTGCTGGCATAATTCACAACACTGAACATGTGACTTAAAATAGATTCGGATTCTGCATCAATGAAGGGTTGTAAATCAGAGAGGAGGGCGAAATCACCGGTTTCTTTAATGTATTCCGTAACGGCCAGCATATACCACAATGGATCGTCACAATGTTGCGTAAATTCTCCTTCTCCGTCACCGTGGAAATGATGGTAAACCTTACCATCTTTGCGCATTTGACGAGAAAGTAGCTGAATGCGTTCTTTGGCTTTTTCCGGATTGGATATTGTGACCGCAATGGTATCCTGTGAAGTATCACGGAATCCAAAGCCACGACCTATTCCCCAGTAATAAAAGCTGATAACCCTACCAACATCGAAGGCAACCTTTGCTTGATAAGGAATCCAATATTTCATAAAGATATTCACATCTTTATCCGGTGTTTCGACAGTAGTATATGCAAAGTAATCATCCCAAACCTTATTTAATTGTTTGAATGCAGCATCTACTTCTTTGATATTTTTATATTTTTTTACACGTTGTTCCTTTAGTTCATTAAAATGTACTTTTTCGATAACACCTAATGAGAAGATTAAATCTGTAGACTCACCGGGTTGAAGTTCGATATCAACTTTCAGTGCACTAACGACATTTCCAAAATCGGTTTCCTGACAAGAAAGATTTTCCTTTTCAAGACTTTCAGGATTGTTTTCATTACGATAGAGTCCCAAGAAACGTTCGCGAACAGTTTCGAAACCTGCAACAGGCTTATTAACGCTAAAAAATGCCCATTGGTCCCACTCCTTATTTTCCTGCTGTTGGGTACCTGTAGATTGAGTAACCCAGTAAGTTTTTGTGGAAAATAAAGCATTCAAGTCTTTCTCAAAGTGAGCACGATTAAAATGCTGATCATCGCATTGATTAATAAGATCGACCATAGCGTGTCCCAGTGCTAGTTCCACGTAGCCATAAACAGAAAGCTTTCTGGTTTTAGCAGATGAATTTTTAAGATTCGTCTTCCATATTTCCTGATTATCATCCTGAGGAACAAAGAATAAAACAGATGAATCTATACCGTTAATACTGGCTTCAGAACGGGTATATCCAAAACCATGCGCCAGTTTATAAGCTTCGAGATGTTTTCCAACTGGCTGCCATGTCAAACTCCATATTTCACCGGTTTCATTATCTTTAACATAAATATATTTACCGGGACGATCTACCGGTACATCATTGATTCGGTACCTGGTTATGCGACCGTGTAAAGGACTTTTAAAATAACTAATTCCACCACCATTATTAGAAATGGTCGAAAAGTAGCGACCATTGTATAGATAATTAATCCAGGGACTGGGAGTATTCATTTTAGAAATAACATACTCTTTCCCGTCTTCAGAAAAGTGACCGTATTGCATTTTAAGAAATTTGACGTTAATTGAAATTTACAATTGCAGAAGCCTTACTTGTAATTGTAGAAAGCAAATTTAATATTTCTTTATCTTATATGTTAAATTACGCTGTGTGGAAGCACTTTTTTTAATATGCTTAGATTCAATGAATGATAAGCAATACAAGTCATTTGTTAATATTTAATATAGATTTTTAAGTCCCTGATTTAGGTCATTTAAAACTGTTATTGAATACTCTCAATGCCGTAAGATAATCTGATTGTATTCCTACATACTTTATAGGCATGACCTAAGCATGGTAAAAGTACGGAAGAAAGAAATTGCGGATTAGCCTGAAAAGTTATGGAGAGGCGAATAAAAGTTTATCGATAAGCGGCATATCCTGTAATAAATATTTAAATAATACCGGAAGATAAAAAAGATAAAAGATAAACACGAAGGTGTGTCAAAATACATTTGAAATAAATTTGATGTAGGTTTGTCCGGTATCCAGGATCCCGGTCAAACATAGTTCAAACCTAGTTCAAACATAGGTTAAGTTTCTTTTAATATGCCCTTATGGATAAGTCATATAAGACTCGTATCTCCCTTATATTCGCCTTTCCATTCGGACTGTCCCTTACTGAAATAGGTATACACATTTAAGAAGCATTACTAGAAAAAGTATACAGTAAAAATTCTTTTCACTAAAATAAGTATACATTTCTAATAAATTAAAGTTAGTGATTTTTTCTGAAACATTTTTCAAATAGATTTATGTAAAATGGCATCTTTTTTTAAAAGCTCTCAAACAATAATTCTTTTTCTTTTTGCCGTACTTTTGGTTTCCATTTTTTTTCCAAAACACCTTTCATTTGATGAGCCTGCACGGGAGTAAGGTAATTACAGCTCATGTGGGGTCTTAGCAGATTGTAAGCGCTAATGCTCTTTTGAACAGCTTCAAGGGCTTGGGGTGCGTCTGCAAATTCACGGTTTAAGCTAAACTCGTACTTGAGTATTCCGTTCACCCTTTCGGCAATGGCATTCTCGTAGGGGTCCCCGTTTTCGGTCATACTTATCCCTAGTCCTGCAGTTAGTAACAAGTTCACATAGTCACCGCAACAATACTGGGCACCCCTGTCGGAGTGATGGATATGGCTGATGTCGTATTTTGTTTTCCGGCTCAATGCCATTTTCAAGGCATTCATACAGCCTTCAGCCTCCAGGGTTGGGTGAAGGCAGAACCCCATGATTTGTTTTGAATAAGCATCGGTGATCAGCGATAAGAAGTTAAATCCTTCCCCTATCTGGATGTAGGTAATATCTGAGACCCATACCTGTTCAGATTCATTGACTACAAGATCCTTTATCAGGTTGGGGTATTTCTTCATCCAATGTCTGGAATCGGTTGTCACCACATATCGTCTTCTGGGTCTTATGCTCATGCCATTTTCACGAAGAAGCCTGTGAAGGGAGTCTCTGCCCATTTTTATGTGATGATCCTCAAGTGTCTTCCTTAACATGTGATAGAGCTTGGAGGTACCGGTACAGGGCAGTTCCCGTCTTATGATGGACACCATTTCCAGAACGATTTGGTCTTCATTTAGCCACCGTTGTTCGTTCTTTGCTTTCTTATAAAAGGCATAACGGGTTTTACCAAACAGCATACAAAGTGGCCCGAACCCTACTTGTGCATGGCTTTCTTTCATGGCTTTGACTGCTTGGTGCCAGGTTTTTTTCTGATATCGATTTTCAGGTTTTTTTCTGCGATATCAATCATGGTCTCCAATGCTTCTACCTTAAGTTTAAGCATTTCTACCTGCTTCTGTAAAGCCTTGGTCTCTTGGGTTGAGCTCTGCTGTGGTTGTTCTTTTTGAGACATAATATCCGGAGTTTTAGTCGTACAAGTATACAACTTTATCCATTTTTTTATGGTCTCTTGTTGTACCCTGTAACGAGTTGATGCTACTTCCAGACTTAATGATCCTGATTCTACTTTATACGCTATTTGCCTTCGTTCGGAAACCGGAAGGATCACTCGCATGTAGTTCTCCCGGTATTGAGCAGAGTATCTTTTTAACCAGTTTAAAACTGTAGCCGCATTAAGAACCTCGTATTTTTGCATCACCTCTTTTATAGAAAGTGATCCTTTTTCCAGTTCCTTCACGATCCTTATTTTCTCCTCTTCAGGGTATACATAATGTCGTTTACCCGATACAGTTTTTTCGAATTTTTCCTTTTTCATTCCCATATACAGTATCTTTTTTAAGGTTTATACTGTATACCTTTTTCAGTATAAGACAGACAAGACCTAAAGATTGATTCTTTTAATCGGATTATTTTGTGCTTTTGTCATTCCTTATCATGGATATCATTAAAAAATCAATCACAACTTGCAAGCTATTATCGTGAACGAACTGTGATTTTCATATTGCAGTTTGTCCTTATTTTATCTCCTATTTTTTACTCCCCAACTTTTTGGACTGATCTCGGACAGGCTGACATTATTGGCTCTATTTATTTTAGTACCTACATTACTATTGGAAAGTATATATTGCTTATTTTTAGCTCATTGATATCAAATGGTGTATTATGAAATAAGTTGATAATCTCTGTTTCTATTAACAAACCTGGGAAACTGAACTAACAAAAGTTAAAGAATCTCTAAATTCTGTAATGCTAATCTTAAATTTTCAGGACTTGTGAATGGAATGGTTATGAACCCCATTGTTTTGGCCGTCTTACAATTTGGAAGGCTATCGTCTATAAAAACACAAGACTCAGGTTTTAAGTTATACCTTGTAAGTAGAATATCAAATAATTGAGGATCAGGTTTTACAAGTTTTTCTTCACCCGACATCACAATACCATCAAGACTTCTTAAGAATTCAAGCTTATTATATACAATACTAAATGTTTCTGCCGACCAATTTGTCAATCCATAGACCGTATAATCTTTAGTCTGTAATTCATGTAGAATTTCAACAGATCCTTTTATTTCACCGCCAATCATTTCGGCCCACCTACTGTAATAGCTCTCAATTTCTTTACTATATCGAGGATATTTTGCTTGTAAGGTAGGAATCGATTCAGCAAATTTAGCACCCTTATCATGAATTAAATTCCATTCACTCGAACATACGTTTGCTAAAAACCACTCCATTTCATTTTCATCCTCAAATATTTTTCTATATAAATGCCTTGGATTCCAGTCAATTAAAACTCCACCAAAATCAAAAATAATTATTTTCTTCTGACTTTTCATTCTTTAAATTTTATATTGGTTCTTATTTTAAATTCAGATTAGTGCTTATAAATAATTAGATAATATTAAATTATAGAAATACCTCACTCGCTTAAGTAACATTTTTATGCACCTTTAGTTTTCAAAGAATAAGGATCATTCGGAAAAATTTGGAATAAAGAATTTTTACAAAGATCATAAATAAAATTCATAACAAAAAAAAGAAACCGCCTTAAAAAAAGACGGTTTCTTCTAATTCACAATTCACTTATTTACTTTATTCTATAGTAAAACTCATCTTACCTGATTTTATTGTCTTAAAAGAATAAAAAAAATCATTCTGACAATAAATAAATTAATGAACACACTATTATACAGATAAATAAAACTTTTTATTAAAGTATAATTTTAGTATTGGGTCCACTCCGAAAAGTCAATTTTACTAAATTATCATTTTGTAATTCGATGTTATTCAACAATAATATTTAGTGAAATACTACACGAAAGGGTTTTCGGAGTGGACTCAGTATTAGACATTAAAACGAATATTTAATAAATCACCATCACATACTACATAGTTTTTTCCCTCTACTGAAAGTTTGCCAGCTTCACGACAAGCATGTTCCGTTTTGTAATGAACAAAATCGTCGTATTTGATAACCTCAGCACGAATAAAACCTCGTTCAAGATCGCTATGAATAACACCGGCAGCTTGTGGAGCCGTCATTCCTTTGTGAATAGTCCATGCATGTGTATCTTTGATTCCAACGGTGAAGAATGACATCAAATTCAGTAACTTATAAGCAGAGCGGACCAATCTGTCAACTCCGGGTTCGTGCAATCCGGCATCTTCCAAAAACGCTTTACGATCTTCCGGATCTTCCAATGCAGCAATCTCCGCTTCGAGTTTACCAGCCACAATCAACACTTCAGTATTTTCACCCTTAACGGATTCGAGAACCCTTTCTACATAAGCATTTCCATTGATGGCTGCGTCGTCGTCTACATTGCACACATAAATAACCGGTTTATCAGATAGAAGAAACATATCGTCTATCCACTTCCGATCTTCAGCAGATGCTTTTAGTGTGCGGATAGGTTGAAAGTCCTCTATATGATTTTTAAATCGGGTTAAAGCTTCAATACCGACTTTCGCATCTTTATCACCTACCTTAACAAGCTTATCAAGTTTGGCAATTTTACGTTCAATCAATCCAAGGTCACGTACCTGGAGTTCCAGTTCCACAATTTCTTTATCCCTGACAGGATCGACACTACCTTCAGGGTGAGCCAGTGACAAATCGTCAAAACAACGAAGGACATGAATTAAGGCATCTGTTTGTTGAATCTCGGCAAGAAACTTGTTTCCGCCACTTTCTTGCCCTCCTTTGGTTAGACCCGGGATGTCGACGATCTCAACATTTACCGGAACTATTTTTTGAGATTTGGCAAGATCACTTAAAATTTGTAATCTCGGATCGGGTACATTCACCTGTCCTAAATTAGATTTTGAAGCGCTATCATAACTTGACGCCTGTGCCTTCGTATTTGAAACACAATTAAAAATTGTTGTTTTTCCGGATTTTGACAATCCTATAATTCCACACTTAAGTCCCATAGGAGTTTTAAAATTTTATACAAAGATAGGATAAAAGCCTGCAAAATAAATCTACAGGTGATGAAGATAAAGACTTTTCCTTAATTTCGCATTTAATTGGATAACCCTAAACATCCAACCACTAAAGAATAATCACATGAAAAAAAGCATTGTACAAGTATTTGTTGTTGCAATCGTCTGCATTCCAATTATGCTGTTTGCTCAACAAGTAAAAAAGCCACTTCATCCATCCGTTTACGATAACTGGAAAAATATTGAAGGTGTATCAGTAAGTAATAACGGAAGATTTTCAGGGTTTGAAATTAATCCTCAGCAAGGCGATGGCCGATTAATGTTTATTGACCTTCAGACTCATAAACGCGACTCTGTAAGCAGGGCCGGTGGCGTTCAGTTTTCTCCAAATTCCAATTTTTATGTTGCCAAAATCAAGATGTCGTATGCTGATCAAAAAAAGAAAAAATTGGCAAAGAAAGATAAAGAAATTAAAGATACGCTCTTAATCCATGTAATGAATGGGAATGATAAGAAATTTGCAAAATTTAAGAGCTTCAAGATAGCAGAGAAAGAATCGGATTGGATGGCTTTTTTAATAGAACAGGATACAAAAAAAGATTCGCTCAATAAAAAAAACGCAGTTGCCAAAGAAGATACGCTTAAAGCTAAAAAGTCTACTGTAAAAGCTTCCAAACGGAAGTCGGAAATCAACAAGGCAGATCTGGGCGAACTGGTTATTACAAATCCCGTCACCGGAAAAGAGTACAGATATAAAGATGTCAAAGATTTTGATATCTCTAATAACGGAAAGCTTTTCACAATGATCCGTGCTTGGGGTGATAGTATTGACTCGACTGAAGTCGCTTCTTTTGATGCTATTTCAGAAAAGTTCAGTACAATTTTTGAAGGACCAGGCTATGCATTAAAAAGTACCGCCGACTGGCAAGGAAGTCAAATGGCCTATCTGGCATCTTCAGATACCGGAAAGATAAAAAGCTACTCACTTTATAACTATAATTTCAAAACGAACAAACTACGAATGGTTGCTAACATAGCAACACCATCTTTCAATAAAGGGTGGTCGGTTAGCGAAAATGGAATTATCAAATTTTCTGAAGATGGGAACAAGTTGTTCTTTTCAGTAGCTCCAATCAAAAAAACTGAACCGAAAGATACACTTACCGATGATGAAAAGGCACACTATGATATATGGAGTTGGACAGATGATGAACTGATGACCCAACAGCTTAAGGATGTGGAGAAAGATAAAAAGAAATCCTATGTTGCATTATACAATATCGTTAAAAACAAAGTCTATCAGCTCGCTGACGAGAATATGGATAATGTAATTCCCATGTTTCATTACGATGGAGATTATGCGCTTGGTATTGCATCAAAACCTTATATCAAGGAACGGGCATGGAAAGGAACCTCACCTCGTGATATTTTTCTTTTAAACCTTAATACCGGTGAAAAGAAACTCTTATTGAAAAAAACCGAAGCTAATTTAAGTCTGTCACCTTCTGCAAAATATTTGCTCTATTATACGAATATCGATAGTAGTTGGTACGCCATGAATATACAAAATCTTCAAATTACATCACTTACCAAAGGACTAAAGGTTAACTTCTATGATGAGGAGCATGACACACCGGATAAGCCATCAGCATACGGATTCTGTGGATGGACGCAAGACGACAAGCAAGTATTGATCTATGATCAGTATGACATCTGGTCAATCGATCCCACTATGAAGCGGCAACCTGAATTGCTCACAAAAGGAATAGGAAGAGCACAAAATATTACCTTCCATTACGCACCATTGAGCAACGAAAAGCCCTATATTAATGGGCCGATGCTACTTTCTGCCTTTAATCGAATCAACAAGCAAAGTGGGTATTACAAGCTGAATCAACCGGCTCCCGCAGAACCTTTGCTGTTAGTAATGGATAATTACAAGTTTGCCGGAGAACGAAAAGCTAAAAACGCTGATGTGCTTATATGGCAAAAAGGCAATTTCAAAAATTATCCTGATCTCTATACCAGTGCCACTGATTTTACAAATACTAAAAAATTAAGTGATGCCAATCCGCAACAAAAGGAGTATCTCTGGGGAAGTGTGGAGCTTGTATCATGGACTGCTTTTGATGGACAAAAACTGGAAGGATTATTATATAAGCCTGATAATTTTGATGCTACAAAAAAATATCCAATGTTGGTTTACTTCTATGAAAGAAATAGTGACAACCTGAACACTCATTATACTCCACGCCCCAGTCGTTCCATCATCAATCCTGCATTTTGTGCAAGTAATGGTTATGTAGTTTTTATTCCCGATATCAGTTACAAAACAGGATTTCCAGGTAAATGCGCTTATAATGCCATTATCAGCGGCACCCTTGCCATGGTTGAAAAAGGATTTATCGATCGTAATCACATGGCATTACAGGGACAAAGTTGGGGTGGTTACCAAACCGGATATCTCATCACCCAAACAAGACTCTATGCTGCTGCATTTGCCGGTGCACCTGTTAGTAACATGACCAGCGCTTATGGTGGAATTCGTTGGGAAAGCGGAATGCCCCGTACTTTTCAGTATGAAACCGGACAAAGTAGAATCGGAGCCTCCTTATGGGAAAAGCCACAACTTTATATTGAAAATTCCCCCATTTTCTATGCTGATCGCATTGAAACACCCTTATTAATTATGTCGAATGATAATGATGGCGCTGTTCCCTGGTATCAGGGAATTGAATATTTTAATGCTTTACGCCGTTTAAACAAGCCGGTATGGTTGCTTTGCTATAATGGAGATGAACATAATCTGGTCAGAAGAGCAAATATGAAAGACCTCGACATCCGTATGATGCAATTCTTCGACCATTTTTTAAAAGGCGCCCCCATGCCTTCATGGATGAAGAACGGTATACCAGCAGTAGACAAGGGAGTAAAGACTGGATATGAATTAACTGAATAAACAATTTGTAGAGATCAAACATCATAAAAAAGAGATTATCTTAAATGCAAGGTAATCTCTTTTTTATGATGAAGAATTTTTATGATGCTTTATCCTGAGGTAATTGCCTGATAAAACTCAATAATGAATGATCATCATCTGATGATAACAATCTGATGATGATCATTCATAGTCCTTTATTTTGACATATATGGGTAAGGAAAGTCGGTTGCAGGGACCAAAGTTTCTTTGATTGCACGAGGACTAACCCAACGGACCAGATTTAATTCGCTTCCGGCCTTATCATTAGTTCCTGAACCGCGAGCACCACCAAATGGTTGTTGACCTACCATGGCTCCGGTTGGTTTATCATTCAGATAGAAGTTTCCGGCTGAATAGCGCAAGATATCACTTGCTTGCATCATGGCATACCTGTCGCGACTAAAGATGGCTCCGGTTAAAGCATAAGGTGAGGTAGCATCGCAAAGTTTCAATGTTTCTTCGTATTTCTCATCTTCGTAAACGTAGATCGTGATAACGGGTCCGAAAATCTCTTCTACCATCGTCTTGAATTTAGGATTGGTGGTAAGAATAATGGTTGGAGTAATAAAATATCCTTTCGACTTATCACAAGTGCCACCTGTTATGATAGTTGCATCGGCAGCATTCTTTGCATAATTAATATACGACTCGATAGAATTGAATGCTTTTTCATCAATAACAGCATTTACAAAGTTATCCTTATCACATACATCACCCATTTTTATTCTTGCAGCCATACCCAAAGACAGTTCTTTAACCTTTGGCCATAGAGAAGCAGGGATATAAGCACGTGAAGCAGCAGAACATTTTTGACCCTGGAACTCAAATGTACCTCTTACAATTGCAGTTGCAACATCCAAAGCACTAGCAGATTTATGGGCAAAGATGAAGTCTTTACCACCTGTTTCGCCAACAATTCTAGGATAAGAGCGATATTTTTCAAGGTTGTTCGCAACTTGACGCCATAAATAATTAAACGTGTTGTTAGAGCCGGTAAAGTGGATACCTGCCAGCATAGGATGAGCAAAAACAATATCACTGATCGTACTTCCAGTACCCGGGACAAAATTAATTACACCGGCAGGTAAACCGGCTTCCATCAATACCTTCATCATGTAATAGTTTGATAAAACGGCAGCTGTAGCAGGTTTCCAAACGGTTGTATTTCCCATTTGAGCTACAGAAGCATTAAGGTTCAAAGCTATAGATGTAAAGTTAAATGGAGTAATGGTATAAATAAATCCTTCGAGAGGACGATGCTCTACACGATTGATGGATGCATTAGCTGATAATGGTTGACTACTATAAACCTTAGAGGCATAATAAGTATTGAATCTTAAAAAGTCAATACTTTCACAGGCTGAATCTATTTCTGCCTGCATGATGTTTTTACTTTGCCCCAGCATAGCTGATGCATTCAAACGATCGCGATATTTTGTTGAAAGTAATTCAGCAGCTTTTAACATAATAGATGATCTTTCAACCCATGATAGATTCATCCATGCGGTCTTAGCTTCTAATGCTGCATCTATTGCCATTTTAACCTCTTTCTCAGTAGCCTGATGGCAATGTGCCAATACATGACCATGATCGTGAGGCATAACAACATTTTTTATTACGCCGGTAAAAACTTCTTTACCACCGATAATAAGAGGAATCTCGATAACCTGATTACTCTGACGTTTTAGTTCTTCTTGTAATGACTGAAGCTCAGTGCTCCCGGGCAGATATTGCTTCACAACCTCGTTTAAAGGTTCTCTGAATTTGAAAATTGCATTGTTCATAGAAGATTACTTTGTGATTTTTATCAATTAATTATTTGGGTTAACACTTGATTATATTTATTGAGTTATCGAATAAGGAATAATGATCCCTCTTATGATTAGATTGCTAATTATCAATGATAATTAATAAATATCATTAAAAATATTCATTAAAATTCGCACTAAAACAATGTTGCAATGTACAAATAATTGAAGATTTCCACAATAAAATGATCTTTTTTGATATATATGATATTAAGTTTAAAAACTTTTCATCCTCTTCTTATTATATTATTGAAGCAATGTACTTTAGATGAAAGAAGCATCATCGAACTTCTTTTTATATTTAAATTTCAAATATTTTGATTTTTCAAATAATTTTATAAACCTTTAACAACTTAAATTTGAAGTATAATGCCAATAGAAATTAAAGAAGTAAAAAGCAAAAAGCAGTTAACCGATTTTATCTATCTGCCCTCGATCATTCATAAGGGACATAAAAACTGGGTCCCTCCTATTTACATGGATGACAGAGTTTTCTTTAACGCTAAAAAAAATAAATCCTTTTCCTATTGTGATACCATTCTGGCCTTGGCCTATAAAGACGGTAAGCTGGCAGGTCGTATCATGGGCATTATTAATTGTCGCTACAACAAAATTCATAACGAAAATGATGCCCGTTTCTGTTTTATGGAAACATGGGAGGATGCTGAGGTGTTTAATGCCCTCATATCATTTATCATTTCATGGAGTAAAGAAAAGGGAATGAAAAATCTGGTTGGACCGTTAGGATTCTCAGATAAAGATCCTCAAGGGTTCCTTATCGAAGGTCTTAATGAACCGATTGTAATTGCAGCAAATGGTAATTTTGAATATATGCCACGATTACTCGAAAAAATGGACTTTGAAAAAAAGGTAGACTGTGTGGTTTATAAGGTAAACATACCAGAAGTAATTCCACCTGTATATAGTAGTGCGTTTGAAAGAGTGATGAATCGAAATAATGTCATTATCCATGAATTTACGAAAAGATCTCAGTTAAAGCCTTATATACGACCTATCCTTACACTTGTCAATGAAACATTTAAAGATATTTATGCCTTTGCTCCTTTTGAACTGAGAGAGATGGACGATTTTGCCAATCGTTATCTCCTTTTAATGGATCCCAAATTTATAAAGATGATTACGAACAAAGAAAATGAAGTGATTGCTTTTGTGATTGGAATGCCTGATATCAGTCAAGGAATTATTGCTTCAAAGGGAAGAATCATTCCTTTTGGCATCTTTCAGATTTTCCGGGCTCAGAAACGGACAAAGCAACTGAACCTGTTACTTGGAGGTATTAAAAAAGAATATAGAGGTTTAGGACTAGACATTGCCATGGGGGTAACAATGCTCAAATCAGCTAAAGAACATGGGATACAATTCATTGATAGTCATCTGGAGCTTGAAACTAATTTAATGATGCGAGCCGAGATGGAGTTTCTGGGAGGAACAGTTTATAAACGCTATCGTATTTACCAAAAGAGTCTTATTAATTAGCTGATATTTAGTTTAGTATAATTTCTGTTTTACATGAATCATATTAATAATTTTACTAAAAAAATTACTTATAAGGAAACATGTATAGACTAAAATACCACCAAAATCCCCCTGTATCAGCTATCTACTGTTTATTGACCAGATACATTTTCGATGGTAGATTATCCCTTATTGAAAGAAATAGGTATACACATTTAAGAATTGTCCCTTACTGAAAATCATCTATCTAGTTTATCCGATCAATTCAGTCGCATCCACTATCTGAACCGGTTTTTCATTATAGATTGCCTGAATCACTAATCCTGCCAGCGTAAATCCAAAGATGGCAGTTATATGGGCTGTAGTCCCATTAATCACAGCTTTCTTACTACACCATTCATGATTAGCCAGTTCAGGATCACCAACCCCATTAATCGCAATTGGACATAAACATTTTTCGGTACCACAGGATGATCCGGATCCTAAATTATTGAGGACCTCGTCACTGTATACACACAAAAACTTCTTAGCAGGAAGATCACCTTTACGGATCTTTTTGCGAAGAACAGAGCCAAGCGGACAACCAATGACATTCCAGAATTCTGCAACCTTTATTCGGGTTGGATCTATTTTTAATGAAGCCCCCATTGACGAAAAGAAAGTCGCATTTGTACGGGTAGCCTTCCGGATCAAATGTACTTTACTCGAGAGGCTGTCAATGGCATCAATGATATAATCATAGCTTTCCAAATTAAACGAGTCATGATTATCCTCATTATAGATTTTCTGAATCGCTGTGATTTCGGCATAAGGGTTAATGTCGAGTAACCGTTGTTTCAATGCATCTGTCTTAACCTGACCAACGGTTTTTGTCGTAGCATGAAGCTGACGATTTATATTTGTGATACAGATTCTATCCGAATCGACTATAGTAAGATGCTTAATTCCCGTTCTGACAAGACTTTCAGCACACCAACTTCCTACTCCTCCTATTCCAAAAATAATAACTTTTTTTTGAGATAGTAAATTCATTTTTTCTTCTCCAAGCAACAGTTCTGTCCGCTGGAAAAGACCTTTTTCCTTTTTCATTTATTTCAAATCAATGATTTGGATTGATAAAATCCAAAAAAATACACTTTTCAAGAAAAAACGATATTTATAAACTGATAAACAAAGGTTTATATATCATAATGTCGTAAAATCGTTATTACTGATTTCGGTGCGCAAAGATAGGATAAATGTCTTTAATGGAAACTAAGAGGTCCTTTTTTAATAAAAAGAGAAAGCAAATTATTCATTCATTAGCCGTTGGAACGCTGATAGAAATTTACCAACATGAAATCCATCCATTAATCCATGATGTCCATTAATAGAAACATTCATTTTTAAGTTTTCACCATCACGATAATACCGACCGAAACTGATTTTTGGAACGCTATCTTTATATGAATACATCCTGGCGTGGGTCAATCCTGTAAACTTAAACCAAGGAATCGATGAAATATGCACTACATCGATTCTGGCAGTATCTTCGTTTAGGTTCAGTCCTTCAGTCTTCTGAACTCTTATAATTTCTTTTCTTGCCTCTTTATTAAAAAGATCAAACTCCTGATAAAAGGGGATAAAGGCGAAAGCGAAGGTCTCATCACCCTTATCAATAGTCGGAGAAGCATGGATTTTATCAAAAAGAACAATTTTGTCATCGACAATACGTATCTTGAATTCATCGATTGTGTTAATTGCACAAAGTGTACAATGTAAATAATAAAGGAAAAATGAAATATGATTCTCTTTTGATTTCTGATAAGCAGTTGTACAATCTATTTCGGAAACAATTCCAAAATAGGGTTCATCAAATTTATTGAAAAATTGAAAATGTGCCTTGCGCTTCCATTTCTCCATGTCTATAATTGTCGGCATAACAAGTTTAATTAACGAATTAGTTATATTGTTTTTTTACCTTTGTAAAAGGTGTTTGTAATGCGAAGGTAACTAAATTTTTATTGATCTATATTCTTTCAAATTTAAACAATCACTTAGGACAACAATAGTAACAGTCTATTCATCAAATTATTATAGCACAACAATGCAATCATATTTTTTAAAATCCACATTATTTTTAATATTGGTCAGTTTGTACTTCATGTCGGCTAAGCCGATTCAAGCACAAGGATTGAGTGGAAATCAGGAACTAAACAATCCAGGCCTAATTAGCGGAAAGGTTAGGTCCGCAAGAACCTCTACTGATAGTAATTTCAATAAGTATTATACGGAAGATATTGCGCCCGGGATGAAGTTAAAATCGATTCACACCGACTCTCTTTTCAACTCATTTCAAAATATTAATATTCTGGAAGTAGACCTTTCCAAACATAGGGTTGCATTTCGCTATATTCCTGATAAGAATACAAAGACTTCTGTCATAGCTGATACCACAAAGGCCATTGCAGCTATTAATGGCGGATTCTTTAATATCCAAAAAGGAGGTTCCGTCACTTACATAAAAGTTGATGGAATGATTTTAGGTAATGACACGGCAAGTCGTTGGAAGAAAACAGAAACGTTAAGTGCCGCATTGGCAATATCTAAAGGAAATAAAATATTTATACAACCGGCACTTACCAATGGTTACTATGATACTATCGATTCCTTGCGTAATATTCTGGTTACCGGTCCACTGTTATTGAGTAACGGACAGAAAGCAGCATTACCAGAAAAGCTCTTCTATACAAAACGGCATCCACGAACCTGCGTTGCCCTCCATCCCAGTGGAAAATTACTACTCGTTACTGTTGATGGTAGAACCCCTGAAGCCGATGGCATGTCACTTTTTGAGCTTTCAGACTACCTGCTCTCATTAGGCTGTACAGACGCGATCAACTTTGATGGAGGAGGTTCTACCACATTGTGGATTCGAAATAAACCCTATAACGGAGTAGTAAATATGCCTAGTGACAATAATAGATTTGATCATATGGGCGAACGTCCCGTTTCAAATATCCTTATTGTAGAATAAAGTTTCTTATTTTTGCAAGAAAATACGGTTTATTACTGATTAATCGAAGATTTCATCTGACCGAATAAAGTCGATCAATTGCCTTTTATCAGTTTTGTACCAGCACTTTATTATATGTTGAAATAACCTTACAACAGCATAAAAAATGATAGAATTTAATCTGCCTGATCATCCGCATAGAAGATTTAACGCTCTTACGGGTGATTGGATTTTAGTATCACCTCATCGCGCCAAACGTCCTTGGCAAGGTCAGGTTGAAAAAGCGCAAAAAGATACTCGGCCTTCTTACGATCCGACATGCTATCTTTGTCCTGGTAATAAACGTTCCAGTGGTGATCATAACCCCAATTATCCAGCAACCTTCTCATTTATAAACGACTTTAGTGCCTTAATGGAAACTACTCCCGATGGTGGTTATCATGACGACGAACTATTTGTTGCCGAGAGTGAGCGTGGTATCTGCAAAGTTATTTGTTTCTCCCCCCGTCACGACCTTACCATTCCTGAGATGGAAGTTGAGCAGATCAAAGGAGTTGTTGATGTATGGAAACAAGAGTTTGAAACGCTGGGCAAGATAGATTTCATCAACTATGTTCAGATCTTTGAAAATAAGGGAGCAATGAATGGTTGTAGCAATCCCCATCCTCATGGACAAATATGGTCCTCCAAGTCAATCCCTGTAGAACCCTCGAAAGAGAATGTCCGTCAGCAAGCCTATTTTGAAAAACATGACAGAACCCTTTTAACGGAATATACTGAAAAAGAACTACAAAAAGGAGATCGGATTCTATGTCAGAACGCCCATTTTGTTGCGCTGATACCATTCTGGGCTACATGGCCATTCGAAGCGATGATTGTCAGCAAGAAAGCAGCTCAAAACATCTTGGCCTTTAATGATGAAGAGAGCCTGGCATTGGCTGATATTTATAAGAAGCTAACGGTGATGTACGATAATCTGTTTGAAGTATCCTTCCCGTATTCTGCAGGAATTCATCAGGCCCCAACTGATGGAAAAGATTATCCTTGGTGGCATTTCCACATGCATTTCTATCCGCCGTTGCTTCGTTCCGCCACAATCCGTAAGTTTATGGTTGGCTATGAACAATTGGCCACTCCTCAACGCGATATAACGCCAGAAACTAGTGCTCAAATGCTTCGTGATTTACCGACGGTGCATTATAAGCAACAATAAAAAGACTAATTATAACAAAAGATCCTATTATCTCTCCTATCCGAAGAAATAATAGGATCTTTTTTGTGGTTGCCTACTTCATAAATATTTTTCATCATTATCTACTAGCAAATTCATAGGGAAATCTAATCCTTCAATTCCAAATTAATTAAATTTCACAAGCTTCTCTGCATCCGCAAATTATCCGGTTCATATACCGATAACGCCATTGTTCTTTGATACAAGATCTCCAATTATAGAACCTGTAATATAAACACAGCAGGTATTATCTATTGCCGACCATTGTTCATCTTCATCTTCTTGTGTTAATTTTACCTTCTCAATATTACATAACATGTTATAATTAAATAGTTTAAGCTTTATATTACACATTGACCAATAATATTTTTTTCAACCATTTCTATTATATGATTCCTATATCACAAATAAGCAGTATCTTTGACCAATTAAACAAATCGGTCAAACTGATTGTTATACGTTTAGTTTTTTGCAAAATCAATTAACAAAATGGTAAGTATCACACATAACGGAGAAAATTGTCTTCGATTAAATTCTATTTTAAATGCCGCTCAAAAACGTTTCGGATTATACGGAGTTGAGAAAACTTCTATGAGAGAAATAGCAGAAGATCTTAATATTTCAAAAGGAACTCTTTATTATTATTTTGCGGATAAAGAACATCTTCTTATCGCAGTTGTTGAAAAGGAACAGGAAGAATTTATGGATTTGTTCCGCAGTAAGATTGAGTTGATGGAGAATCCTGAAGAGATGCTCTTCGAGTATGTAAAAGTCAGGAGCGAACACTTCCGTTCACTATTAAATATCAGTCGCTTTAGGATAAATGATTTCTGGGCCTTGAAACCTATTATGGAATCAACATGGCATACTTTTCATGCAAAAGAAGTAGAGCTTATTGAATCCATCTTTCTGTTAGGAGTAAAAAAACAGGTATTTATAATGGAGAATTCGAAAGAAGTAGCCGAATTATTTCTCAATCTATTAAGAGGAATGCGCCATTCACAATTAAAACATAAAGAGCTTCTTTTACTCGATCAGAATGAATATGAAATTTTACTTCATACTACTTCTTTATTTCTAAAGATATTTACAAACGGGTTAAAATACAAAGAAAAATAATTACAAAATAGATAAATGTCAAATATTCTGCAACACGATTACAAAAATAAATAAATCATCAAAATGGAGAAAAAAGTAAAAGAAGAAAAGAAGAAGGGAATTGGAGTTTATATTCCAGTCGCGTTGGTGGTGCTAATAGTTCTCATCGGTTGTGGATATTGGTATAAAGAGTATTCCAAATATATAAGAACAGATGATGCACATATTGATGCTGATAATGTTGCTGTAAGTTCCAAGATTCTCGGGCGGGTTATTCATCTCTATGTTGATGAAAACGATTCAGTAAAGAAAGGGGCGCTGTTAGTTGAACTTGATAGCAATGACATCCTGGCCCAAAAGCATCAAGCGATTGCACTTAAGAATCAATATGAAGCATCTTATGAGCAGGCAAAAGCAAAATATAAATTCGATGTTGAAAGCATGAGTGTTCCTGAAGTTAATCAAGCAAAAGCAAAAGAAGATTTTACGCGTGCTAAAAATCAACTTGCAGGTCAGGTTATTACCAAGGAGGCATTTGATCATGCCAGTAAGGCGTTAGATGTTGCCACGGCGCAATACAATACGGCAAAAGCGCAGTTGCAAGTTTCAAAAGCTCAAACTGCAAGCGCCGCATCGGCAATAGAAAGTGCACAAGCTCAAGTGAACGTTCTGGACACACAACTAAAAAACACCAAGCTGTATGCTCCGGTAGATGGTATCGTTGCAAAACGTTGGCTCATGGAAGGTGATATTTCTCAACCCGGACAATCTATCATGACCATCAATAAAAATAATAAGTTATGGGTTTCGGTTTATCTTGAAGAGACCAAGTTATCGAATCTCAAAATAAATCAAAAGGCCCGATTTACGGTAGATGCTTTCCCGAAAGTTGTCTTTACCGGCAAAGTGCTTTCTATTGGATCAAATACTGCCGCCCAGTTTTCACTGATTCCACCCAATAATGCAGCCGGAAACTTTACAAAGGTCACGCAACGTATCCAGGTGAAGGTTTCTATTGATGGGACAGAGAGTGGAGCTAAAGTATCAGATTATAACTTACTGACGGGGATGTCGGTTATAATGAAAATCATAAAAGAATAATTATGCGGAAGATAACACCTTCTCATCGCATACGTCGTATGCTTAGAAACCGTGATTCCATGTATCATCCCCGGAATGAGAACTATAAATGGTTTTTACTCATGAATGTGATGATAGGAACTTTCATGGCGGTACTTGATTCAACCATTGTGAATGTCGGACTGCCAAAGATCATGGCCTCTTTTGGAGTGGGTATTGATAAAATAGAATGGGTACTTACAGCCTACATGCTTGCATTGGCCGTAATGCTCCCTACCTCAGGATGGCTCGCCGACAGGTTTGGCTATAAAAGAATGTATTTTCTTGGATTATTGCTTTTCACCTTCGGATCATTTTGCTGTGGAATATCTAACGATGAAAACACTTTAATATTTTCGAGAGTTATTCAAGGTTTAGGAGCAGGGACGATTATGCCGTTAGGTATGGCTATTATAACCCGGGAGTTTCCACCTCATCAACGAGGTATGGCTTTGGGCTTTTGGGCTATCTCCGCCGCTGCCTCTGTCTCATTCGGACCGTTAATTGGCGGATACTTGGTTGATAACTTTAACTGGCAACTTATATTCGACGTTAATGTACCGATTGGAGTTCTGGGATTGGTAGCTACCATCGTTATTCAGAAAGAGTATAAAAATAAACAAATCAGACAGTTTGACATGATTGGTTTTATATCGGTTAGTATTTTTCTACCGTTAATTTTATATGCACTTGCCGAAGGTAGTGCCACTACTAATGCTGAAGGATGGTCCGCACCTTATGTGATGGCTTGTATTGCAATATCAGTTATAGCATTCGCTGTATTCTTAACGACTGAACTCACTGTTAAGGAACCGCTCATTGATCTCAGTCTGCTTAAAAATCACAATTTTGCTATCAGTAATATCACCTTGTTTGTTTTTGGAATCGGGATGTTTGGCAGTACCTTTCTTTTGCCGCTTTATTTGCAAAACTCTTTAGGATATACGGCCATTCAAGCCGGAGCAGTCTTCTTGCCTGTTGGAATTATTCAAGGTTCTATATCCCCGGTCATAGGAAGAATTGCAGATAAAACCAGTGCGAAGGTTCCTATCTTGTTGGGCGTTGTTCTTTTAGCCTTTAGCTTTTACCTAAATAGCACCATGTCATTTTTATCCGAACATACTGCAATTATGGCGACATTATATTTACGGGGTTTTTCAATGGGAATTATTTTCACTCCCTTAAGTACTATTTCCTTAAGTGAGATTCCTCGTGATAAAATGGCTCAAGCTTCCAGCATCACAAATGTCATCAGGCAGTTGGGGGGAAGTTTTGGCGTTGCTATTCTGGCTACCCTGCTAACAACTCGCATCAGTTATCATACTGAAATGTTTGGTGAGTCCATAAATCCACGTTCCGAAACGTATCAGAATGTCACAACAAAAATTAAAGAGGCTGCTATTTATAATTCCGGAAAAAGCCCTGCCACTGCTGCTAAATTAAGTCAAACGGTAGTGGTGTCCCAATTAAATAAAGAGGCTTATATCCAAGGTGTGGATGACGATTTCATGCTTGCTTGCATCTTTACCTTGATCAGTGGGATTCCAATAATATTCCTTCATGAGAAGAAAAAAGCTCTTCACACAAAAACAGCTCATTATGAAAAGAAATAACTTAATATTGATTATCCCGCTCCTACTTTTGATCATTTGCCTAAAACCTTATGAAATAAGCGGTCAAACCATAAATTCACTATCGGCTACTGATTCTATTACCCTCGAAACCATTATTAGACAGGTTATTCTTCAACACCCATCCATACAAAGTGCCGAAGAGACTTTAAAATCTGCCGATGCCAGAATAGAACAAGCCAAGGCCTCACTCCGTCCTACGGTTGATGGGAATGCATCATATACCAGAATCGGGCCGGTTCCTACTATATCTATTGCTGAGATGGGCTCGTTTAAAATGTCGCCTTCTAACATGTATAATGCTTCCATAAACTATTCTCAAAATCTCTTCGACTTTGGAAAATCAGAAAGTGAAATAGCAATTGAAAAAGAGAGTAAAAACCTGATTAAGCTATCGATAGAGCAGGTAAAGCAAAAACTTGCCATTACTACGGTCAATGCTTATTATACGTTGGCCTACTTGCAGGAAGCATTATTTATAAAAGACAACCAGCTTAATACACTTCAAGCCCACTTGGCTTTTGTAGAAAAAAGAAAAGAGACCGGATCGGCTACTCAATTCGAAATTCTTACTACCAAGGTAAAGATATCAGCTATCGAGAGTCAAAAGCTGGATATTTTGACGGCTGTTAAAATTCAACAAAGTCTTTTAAATACCTTAATGGGTCGTCCCGAGAAGATTCTCTTTACCGTTAAGCCGACACTTTCATTAAACCTTGCCGCCATCCCTACCGATTCACTGATTGCTTATGCCGTTAAACATCGCGATGAAATAAAAATAAACAAAGAGAAAACTGCCATTGCGGAGTTACGATATAAATCAACAAAAACGCAACTAAATCCTGTAGTTAGTGCATATGCCTCAGCAGGTGAAAAAGATGGATACTTTCCAAAATTAAACGCACCCAAAACAAACTTTACTGCCGGATTAGGCTTAAAAGTCCCTATTTTCGATGCCTATCGAAATAAAAACAGTCTGTTACAAGCTAAGTCAGCCATTATCTCGTCACAATTTGATACTGAAGTCGTAAAACGTAATGTCATTAATGAAGTAGTAGAGAATGATGTGAATCAGGCGGCAGCGTTAAAAAAGATTGAACAATTTAAAATGCAACTATTACAAGCGCAGGAGGCTTTAAATCTAGCCGAAATCAGCTATCAAAATGGCTCTGTTACAAATCTGGATTTGCTTGATGCTACTACATCCTTATCCGAAAGTAAATTACAACTTCTAAAAGCTAAGATTGATTATGCCGTAGGACAATATCGCCTAATGGTAGCTCTTGGTGATCGACTTTATTAAAATGTTTTTAACCACAACGTTCACAAAGGTTATTCGAAATAATTTTTGTGAACGTTGTAGTTAAATCAAATTACTTTACAAACTTCTCATAATATAGTTTTAGAATATTAACAATGGATGGAAAACATATCTCATCATAGTTAATTTCTTCAGGATTTATAACAACTGCATCCGTAATATCATCCGAAGCATTTAGAATAGTCCCTGCCGCAACCTTGCAAACAAAAGCCATATCACAGGTAAAATAACTTACACCATTAAAAACATATTCATTTGGAAATGACCCAATGAATTCCATTGTATCAACCTTTATATTAAGCTCTTCCCATATTTCACGTTTTACGGCATCTTCAACCCCTTCATTCATATCAACAAATCCGCCGGGCAGATCAAGCATTCCTTTTCGGGGTTCATGTTTTCTATGGGCCAACACGATTCGGCCGTCAGGACATTGCAAAATAACCGCTACTGCCGGAGCAGGATTGAGATAATATTCCAGACCACATGCAGAACAGGTAAAAACCTTTTCACCATTAAATAAAAAGCCTTTACTCCCACACTTCGGACAGAAAACAAATATATTTGAAGGATGTGATGGTTTTATATACGCCATATTATTCTTGAATTTCTAAAACCGTTTTATCCGAATAAAAAGTTCTGATATCCTCACCTATTTTGTTTATTTCAGGATATTTTCCAAAAGAAAAATTATGTTTCACATGACTTTCAAAATCATGACTTTCATTATAAATAACAGAAATCTTATGACTATCTGGAATCAGCCTCTTTTTTTTCATCTCTACGAGTTTCTCACAAACTCTTCGGCCAATTGCTACAACCGTTTCAAAAAGATCGTGACCTCTTATAAAAAGATAACAGTTTTCGGGTTTGACACCTAATGCAGCTAACTTCTCTTTTAGCGGTTCAATATTTACATCCGGATACTCAATTCTCAACCTCCTGAGCTTGTTTTGCACTTGTTCTCGCACCATTTTTATCTCAGAAGCTCCATCGTCTTTAATAACAGGGAAAGGAGGATTTCGTCTGATTCTGATATACTGATTCAACTCATACCGATCAAAGTGAAACAATCCGGAAATACAAGCATATAACTGCCAGATAAATAATTCATAAATCGTTTCTGAATAACATTTTAAGAAGTATTCAAAATCAAAAATGTCGTTCCTTATCCCACATGATTGTTCACTCACCCATTTCAACCCGGGAGCTGAACAATAATGATTTTCAATGGAATAGGCATAAGTCTGAAAGACAAAATGATAAATATTGATATTTTCTTCTTCCATAAGGTAGCGATAATCGCTATCTATACAGATAAAAAACTCTTTGTTAAGAAAGGGAAGGAAATTTAAACATTGTGTGACACCCGAAGACTCCGAACCGCTCCAGCTTCGCGAATGTGAAATAAAATGGAATTTCTTTTCAGGTGTAAAATGATGAAATATAGATCGCCAAAAGTGTATATCCAGATCGGCTTCCACATGCACTGCCGCATCACATCTCCGCATCAGTGCCTGTCCTCTAAAATCGATTGATAACTTTTTGAAGTGCTCTTCTTTGGTTAATGGATTCTTTATCATAAGACTAACCTACTTGAATATCTTCCAGAAAGAAAAGTTTATCCCCCCATCCATCTCCAAAGATACTAGGTGAGTGGGTTGAAATAATGATCTGACAATTTGGGTTTAATTTTCTAATGACATCGATCAGCTGTTGTTGCCAATCTATATGCAATGAATTTTCAGGTTCGTCCAACATCAAAATAGAGGGAGCCTCTTCCATTAAGAAAACCTTAAAGAGTATGATGAGCAGCTGTTTTTCTCCTGACGATAGCCGATTCAGTTGGATTAAATCTGAATCAGAATCAACCATCAATTTATTAGTCTCCAAACTGATGGAGACCAACTTTCCGGTACCATAAAACAGTTTGTTGAGCAGATCAAAAAACATTCGTATTCGAGCATTGATTTCTGTAGCTTTCTCAGGACTGGTAGTAGCTTTTAAACGATAATCCGTAAATGAAAAAGTTCCGGGATGACGTTGATAAATTAGTGAATCAAGCTCTATATCCAATTGCGTTTGACCCTTTTTATAGAGTTGCCGATCATGCACCGGATTATCAAACGTACTGATATTGGCAAAATTAATTTTAGTCCATCCGTCAATCGGTTTTTCTTTATTGAAAGTAAATAAAAAATCATCTCCAGTGATAGTCCCCTCTACGCCATAACCTTTAAGCCGTTTAGTATCGTCACAAAATACTGCATCAATAATATTTAAAAGGGTAGTTTTTCCACTGCCGTTTAATCCGGCCAATATATTCACATCGGGGTTCAGTTTCCATTTAAAGTTATATCTACCCCATAAATTATGAACTTCTACTTCTCTAATCTGGTTAATCATGGTTAGTATTTTATGTGCTAAATTACTAAATATAGCCTGAAATACGATAAATTAAATAACCAACCCACTCATGAATTAAATAATTCCAATATTGAAGCGCATCCAGATCTGGGATGAAAAGATATTCAATATTATGGAATGGTTGAGTAGATAGACGGCCAACTGCATAAGGGGTAACTTCCATGCCAATTTTTTTATAACAGCCCAAAGATCTGCGCATATGAATAGCAGAGGTAATCAATAAAAACCTACCGCCAGGATTGGTCTTATCCAATATGGCCTTCGAGTTAACCGCATTTTGTCTTGTATTGTTGGCAACCGAGTCAACGATTATTGCACTGTCGGGAATCCCGATACGTATTAAAAAATCATGATAATAGTTTGCTTCCAATACATCCCGATAGATGAGACTCCCGGGACCTGCAGTAATTAAAATCTTTTTAATTTTTCCTTGTTTATAGAGTTCAAGCGCTTGCAATCCCCTATCTGCACTATTTCTAAAAATTAATCGCTGATCCTCTTTATTATAATAAATAATATTGCCACCTAATACGATGCCAACATCATAGGGCTTGGTATCAGTAGTGATATTTTTCACAGGATACTCCCATCCTCTCAAGAATACATCAACAAGATAATGATTAGAAAATAGATATATCACCAATGCCGAGGCAAAGAACAAGCGCCTTGATAGTTTCTTGTTTTTAACAAACAGTCCAACAATCAAAAGCGCCAATCCCCAATAGACAGGTGTAAGCAAGTATGATAATATTTTTGATACGATGAAAAACATATAACGAAGATAGGAAAAAAATCTTAATCCTCCTTATTTTTCTCCGTACCTTTATAACATTCTTTACAATCCAGACTTTTATTATACATTTCCATTGCACGATAGCTCATGCCCATACTTGAGAAACCACCATCATTGAATAGATTTTGCATGGTAACCTTCTTTGTAAGATCACTAAATAACGTTATACAATAATCAGCACATTCGCGAGCTGTAGCATTTCCCAACGGCGACATTCTTTCAGTGAAGTCGATTAACGCATCGATACCCTTTACTCCCTTACCGGCAGTAGTTAAAGTAGGTGATTGCGAAACCGTATTGATACGGATATGTTTTTCTCTTCCATAAATATAGCCAAAACTTCTTGCGATTGACTCAAGCGCTGCTTTAGCCTCGGCCATATCATTGTATTCATATAATGTCCTTTTTGCGGCAATATATGATAGAGCGACGACCGAACCCCATTCATTAATAGCATCCAATTTTTTAGCCGTTTGAAGTACTTTATGAAATGAAAGAGCTGAGATATCCAGTGTCTTCATGAAGTTATCGTAATTCAAATTATCGTATGGAATCTTCTTTCGTACATTTGGAGACATACCAATCGAATGAAGGATAAAATCGATCTTTCCTCCGAAATGATCCAGCGTTTTTTGAAGTAGATTTTCCAGATCTGCTACACTGGTAGCATCAGCAGGAATAAAAAGCGAATTAGTCTTTAGCGCTAATTTCTCAGTATCACCCATACGGGCAGCCAATGCTGTATTCGACAAAACGAACTCCGCACCTTCCTCGTGTGCACGTTCTGCCACATTCCAAGCAATAGACATATCATTCAAGGCACCAAAGATTAGTCCTTTCTTTCCCTTCAACAAGTTATAAGCCATGATAGTTAATTTGATAAATTATTCAATGGATAATAATTATTATGCAGTGTTCTAACAAAGATTTAAATCAGTTGTTCGATAAAAGTTCTTTTGCTGCAGCCAAAGCGGCATCGGTAACTTTTTCATTACTTAACATCTTGGCGATCTCCAAAACACGTTCTTCATCAGTTAGTTTTTTGATGGAGGTATATGTAGTTCCGTTATCTTGGACTTTATATACTAAGTATTGATTATTGCTCATCCCGGCAATTTGAGGTAGGTGAGTAATGGCAATCAGTTGTATGTTATCAGCCATTCTACGCATGATTGTACCAACTTTTCCGGCAATATCTCCTGAAACCCCGGTATCAATTTCATCAAAAATAAGCGTAGGAAGTAACTTCCGTTGCGAGACCAAGGATTTAATCGCTAACATCACCCTCGAAAGCTCACCTCCGGAAGCAATCCGCCCAATCTCACCAGGTTCCGACCCTTTATTAGCACTAAATAAGAAGATGATTTTATCGATACCCGTAATAGTGGGTTCCGTACTATTCTCTCTATGAATTTTGAAAACAGCATCAGGTATGCCCAGAAGAGATAGCGTATTTTTTAATTCATCAGAAATACGGTGTGTAACGGACATTCTACTCTTTGATAATTCTTTACCCTTTTCTATTAATGCTTTATGCAGGTTCTCCAATTCGTGTGATACACTTTTAATCTCCTCTTCGAGTGATGAAATCTGATCAAGCTTTTGGGTTAATTCTTTTTGTAGTGCCAACAAGCTTTCACTCCCTGATACCCTGTGCTTTTGTTCCAGATGATAAATGAGATCCAAACGTCTCGAAACCGTTTCAGTACGTTCCGGGTCAATAACAACATGATCGGTCAATTGTACAATATATTGAGACAAATCTTTTAAATCGATCAAGTTTGATTCAACACGTTGTTTTATTTCTTCAAAGTCACCCTTAAAAGCAGCCAAATCATTAAAAATGGAACTTATCTCAGTCAAGGAACCAATGATATTAACATCATTTTCTGATAATAATGCAGTTGAACGATTAAGACCATTCATGATCTGGCCTGCATTATTCAGAATCTCCATCTCACGCTCCAATTCTTCCGTCTCGCCTTCTTTTAGATTAACAGACAACAGTTCATCCAATTGAAACTTATAATAATCCTGATCCACCTTACTCTGCTTCTCTCGATCCAGTAAAGATGTCAAGCTTTTTCTTAAAGCCTGATGACGTTCAAACAGATTCCGATACTCATCCCGAAGATGTTGATTTCCGGCAAAAGCATCCACAATGGATAACTGGAAACCGGAATCGCTTAACTCCTGTGTTTCATGTTGTGAGTGAATATTGATCAAACGTTCACCCAGCTCCTTTAGGACACCCAGATTTACCGGTGTATCATTAATAAATGCACGCGACTTTCCTTGAGGAGTGATTTCTCTTCGAATAATCGATTGTGTATCAAAATCAAGATCATTATCCTCAAAGTAAGATTCAAGATCATAACCCTCAATTTTGAAAGTCCCTTCAATAGAACATTTTTTATCAGGCATCATCAAAGATTGACTATCTGCACGTTGCCCAAGTATAAGAGAAAGAGCTCCTAAAATAATAGACTTTCCGGCACCGGTTTCGCCCGTTATTGCAGTAAATCCGGTTGAGAAATCTATTTCAAGCTCCTTAATCAGCGTAAAGTTCTCAACCTTCAGATGTGTTAGCATAGCTGAAGCGATTTAAAATTCAATTTTCACAGTATTATTACAGCAAAGATAAACTTATTTGCTTTGGAGAATCTGTTGATATTTATTTGCATTGGCAGGATCTATCTCCCTAAGAATATTAACGACCTTTGTCTTCTCCACTGGAGATGCTTTTGAATAGATGTTAATAATTTCATCTCTTTTCGCATCCAACAGTAGTTGTAAAGCAAACAAACCCGGATGCGTACGATAGACACGTCTAAAATTATCCAGACTCTCACTGATAGCATTTCTACCCTGATCAATCTGTTCTGTCATCACATCCAAACCCAATCGATGGTATTTATAAAGGGCCTCTCTAAGAGCCGAATAGGTTGGATTTATCAAGTTTTCAGCCAACCAGTAACGATTTCGTTGGCTTTCAAAAGCTTTCCAGCCTGTCTCACCTGAGTTCTGGGCAGTATTCACAACATCCTGTGCCTTCTGATAGAAAAAACTCCCTCCCATCGGAGAAAATGAATCGGCATCCAAACCTAAAAAGATATTCAGATAAAAAGCCAGTACTGAAGTAAGATTGGATGTATAGTTATTTTCGGCATAATCCATAGGTTGCGACTCAAGATAAGTAAACTTAAAGTCGTTATCTATATAATTTAACAACACCGAATTATATGAAGTCCTATAGATGGGGCGTTGAAGAACAATATTCAGTTTTCCCCTGAATTCATCACTGGATGATCGATCAGTAATATTTATTAGAATAGACCCCTCAATTCTTTCTTCCGGTTTAATGATGTATGGTGACCATTTACGTTCATTTACAAATTGATATACAGCAGTCTGCAAAGCCTGATACGCTCTTTTATCAGTTCCTTGTACTTGTGTTGAAACTACCTGTACCTGAAAATTAAATTCCTGAGCAGAAACAACCAATACATTAAAAAACACTATGATTAGCAGAAGCGCAAATCGTGTCATGTACGACGATTAAATTATCGAAAGGTCTTTACGATTCAATTGAGCTATTGCATCAACAATATCTTCTGCAACCGCCTCCTTAGGTTTTGTATCAAAAGTATATTCATCACCCTCCCGAGAAATAATGGTGATTTTATTGGTAGAATGTCCAAAGCCGGCACCCTCATCATTTAAAGAGTTGAGTACAATTAAATCGCAATTCTTTGATATGAGTTTAGCATGTGCATTTTCTTTTTCATTATCCGTTTCAAGGGCAAAACCTATCAATTTCTGTCCGAACCTTTTTTGTTTTCCCATCTCCTTTAATATATCAGAAGTGGGTTTAAGCGTTATAGAGAGGGCCGCCGAACTCTTTTTTATCTTCACTGGCGATACATATGCAGGCATATAATCGGCAACAGCCGCAGCCATAACCACTATATCTGCCTCTTTAAAGGAGTCCATGCACGCTTGAAACATCTGTTCGGACGAAATTACATCTTTCCGATAAATATTACCGGAGCAGCTTTGCGAAACGGGACCGGTTACTAATGTGACTTCAGCTCCACGCCGAGCAAAAGCCTCGGCAATAGAAAATCCCATCTTACCTGAAGAGTGATTTCCGATAAAACGAACCGGATCTATCGCTTCGTAAGTAGGACCGGCCGAAACCAGAATTTTCTTTCCTAAGAAGTCTTTTGACTGTTTAAACCAGCATCTGAGGGCCTCAACAATATTTTCAGGTTCTTCCATTCGTCCGGCACCAATTAATCCACTTGCCAATTCGCCTTCGCGAGGAGCGATCAAATGATTACCATAACTCAGCAACTTCTTTATATTACCTTGTGTACTTGGATGATGAAACATATCAAGATCCATAGCCGGAGCAAAGAATACAGGACATTTACATGCCATATAAGTTGCTACCAGAATATTATCAGCCAAGCCATTAGCCATTTTCCCCAACGTATTAGCCGTCACCGGAGCAATAAGCATAACGTCTGCCCAACAACCCATCTCTATATGGCTATGCCATTCACCATTTGCAACCTCAAAACCCGTTGTCACAACAGTACGTTGAGACAACGTAGCAAGAGTAAGCGGAGTAATAAAATCACAAGCAGACTCCGACATTACAACCTGAACATCTACCCCTTCTTTTTTGAGAAGACGGACTAATGGTGCAGTTTTATAAGCCGCAATGCTCCCTGTAATACCCAGAAGAATTTTTTTACCCTGTAACATTAAAAAAGCCGTTTAATCGTGTTCAGTTAAATTTCAGCTTCAGGTTTACGATAGTAGATCTGATCGTTCAGAAACTCGTGAATAGCAATTAAAGTAGGTTTTGGAAGATGCTCATAATATTTAGCAATCTCAATTTGTTCTCTGTTTTCAAATACCTCTTCAAGATTGTCGCTTGGGGTAGCAAATTCTTCTATTTTACCACGAAGCTCCTCTTTTATCTCTCGAGCAATCTGATCTGCACGTTTTGATAAAATTGTTATAGATTCATAAATATTACCGGTTGGATCAGATATTTCCCTGAGGTTTCTGGTAATAGCCGTATTCTCTGTTTTTACTTTTTTGAAATCCATATCGAGTAATTAATTATTTTTTAATATATTTCTCTGCTTCTTTTTGAGCAGCATTAACTTCCTTCAGATATTTTGTTTTTGGAAAGTCGGAAAGAAGTTTGTCACAGGTTTCGTAAACCTGACCATAACGTTCGGCCATTTTGGATACGATACTTAATTCAGCATATCTTTTATATGATTTCATCAACATATAAAGTACTTCTTCGCGATATTTTGTATCCGGGTATTCTTTCAGCATATTGTTAAAACACACAACAGCAGCTTGGATATCATTGGTTCTGAAGAATAACTTACCAATATTAAACGCTTTTAATTCCAGCTTTTCTCGTAATTCATCAATTAAACTGTTACATTTTTCAACCCGACTACTTTGGGGATACTTATTAATAAATATCTGTAGTTCTTTTATTGCATCGGTAGTATTGGTTTGATCCAAACTAGGTATTGGTGAATCAAGATATTTACAATATGCAGCATTGTAGGCACACTCTTCAGCATATTGACTACTTGGAAACTCCTCCGCAAACTGCTGAAAATAGTGGTTTGCTAAAATATAATCTCTTTCATGGTAATAGCAATACGCATTCATGTATGCTATCTTTTCAGCCTTATCAGTGCCCTTATATTCGGGCGTGATCTGTTCAAAAAGCTGCATAGCTTTTGAATACGAACCCTTATCAAAAAGTGTAATGGCAGTTTCGTACTTTAGTTGATTGTTATTGCTTTTAAGCAATTTCTGGTATTTACCACAGCCGGCCAGTAGAAGCAGTGAAGCGAAAACTGAAATTATTATTCCACGTTTAAACATTTTGCAAAAATATAACATTTAGCGCAAATTTAAAATGTTTTATTTCTCCACAATTAATGTGACCGTTAAATTGAGAAATTTTAACATACTTGGCCCGTAAATCATAGGCGGGAGCGCAAGTTTACCTGTTTTAGGAATGCCAAATTTAAATATCGGATTGCTCATGTTAAAAATGTCTATTTTAAATCTGTATAAAAAATTGCAGTGTATGCTTATGACTGAATATATCGGAATTTCAATTATCCTTCCATTATAGGTACGTAAGGATAATAAAATCATTCTTGAACGGCTTTTTTAAAGACTTCAAGACATCGCTTTCTGCCAAAATCCAAATCAATCATCAAGTTCACATAATGAAGTGTTTCATACTCGGGAACCCATTGCTTGATATAAGAACCCGAAGGATCAAATTTCTTTGATTGTAATACAGGATTAAAGATTCTAAACCATGGCGAAGGATCGACACCCGAACCGGCGGCCCACTGCCAATTTCCATTATTAGAGGCCAGCTCATAATCAAGAAGTTTAGACGCAAAATAAGCCTCGCCCCAACGCCAATCAATCAACAGATGTTTTGTTAAAAAAGAAGCCACAATCATCCTGACCCGGTTATGCATATACCCCGTTTTATTCAGCTGCCGCATCCCCGCATCTACCATCGGAACACCTGTCGCCCCATTTTTCCATCGTTCAAAATCATGCTCATCATTTAACCATTCAATTCGATCGAATTTCTCCCGGAATGAATGATCTACTACTCTTGGATAACGCCATAAGATTTGAATAAAAAAGTCACGCCATATCAACTGATTGAGCCAGATCATATTATTATCCAAAGCAAAACGAACACATTCTCTGATACTAATAGTACCAAAACGCAAATGAGCACCTAATAAAGTGGTTCCATTAACAGCAGGATAATCTCTATTTAGATGATAATCAACGACTATATCTTTATTCAAACTCGGTGCTGAATAGATATTACGAAAAGCTTTAAAGCCCAGCTTCCCGGCCTTTGGAACTTCCCTCCCATCTCGTACAACCCATTTATCTCTTATCGTCTCCGATTTATAAGTAATTAAATCATGATCTTGTAATGTCTCTTTCCACCTTTTAGAATAGGGGGTAAAAACCGTATATGACTTTCCTACACCTGATAACAAATTATCATTACTAAATATCACATGATCCTTAAACGAGAATAAAGTAATACCATTATTACTTTTCAGCAATTCAACAATCTCATTATCCCGTTTAATTCCATAAGGCTCATAGTCTTCATTGGTATAGACCCCTTTTATATTATACTTCTTGATCAGATCATGAAAAACATTCAGTGGTTTACCCTGTAAAACCAGAAGAGAGGTTCCTCTCTCGATTAATTTTTTATTCAACTGATTCAATGCCTCTATAATAAAACTAATCCGGATATCGCTTTTCTTATCTAGTTTATCCAGAATATCATTATCAAAAATAAAGATCGGCAAAACATTATATTCGCTGGATAGTGCAGCAAATAATCCGGCATTGTCGGTTAATCTTAAATCTCTTCTGAACCAAAAAATAACAAGCGGGAATCGATTATTCATTAGACATTATTATTTATAGGGACGTCGAACTCCGTCATTATGAATAGACAGCTAAAAATTCAAACGGACTATAAATATACTCAAAATAGCATTATAAAACAGTAAATTGATAATTTATAATGATAAATGGTATTAATACGAAACAAAATTTATAAGTTTGCATACTATTTTTGTGCAACTATAAAATTAAAATACCGTGGATATTTTTGAAAAAAGAGTTTCAAACCTTGGCCCTCTGGGTATGTATGCCGCTGATGCCGATGGTTACTTCATGTTTCCTAAACTTGAGGGGGAAATTGGTAATAAGATGGTATTCAGAGGAAAGGAATGCCTTGTCTGGAGTTTAAATAATTATCTGGGATTAGCCAATAACCCCGAAGTTCGCAAAGTCGATGCCGAAGCAACAGCGCAGTGGGGCCTTGCATATCCAATGGGATCTCGTATGATGAGTGGACAAACCATCTATCATGAACAACTGGAACGTGAATTAGCCGCATTTGTAGGAAAAGAATCAGCCTACCTTCTTAACTTCGGATACCAGGGAATGGTTTCTATTATAGACCAATTACTCGATCGTAACGATGTAATTGTTTATGACTCTGAAGCACATGCATGTATTATTGATGGTATGCGCCTTCACATTGGAAAACGTTTTGTTTATCCGCATAATGATAAAGAAAAGCTTCGTCTCCAATTAGAACGTGCTAAAAAGATGACTGCTCAAACCGGTGGTGGCATTTTAGTAATCACCGAAGGAGTTTACGGTATGTCAGGCGGTCTGGGATGTCTGAAAGATATTGTAGACCTAAAAAAAGAGTTCGATTTCCGTTTATTGATTGACGATGCACATGGCTTCGGTACAATGGGCCCTAATGGTCACGGTACCCATGAACATCTTGGCGTGATGGATGGCGTAGATCTATATTTTGCCACTTTTGCAAAATCAATGGCAGGAATTGGTGCATTTGTTGCCGGGCATGCTGATATCATCAAATATCTCCGTTTCAACCTCCGTTCACAAATATATGCCAAGTCTCTCCCCATGCCTATGGTATTTGGTATATTGAAAAGACTTGATATGATTCGTTCAAGTTCCGAGTACCGTGATAAACTCTGGCTTATTGTACACGCCCTTCAGAAAGGTTTAAAAGAAGACGGACTCGATATCGGTCAAACCGAATCGCCTGTAACTCCTGTGTTCTTTCAAGGTGGTATTCCTGAAGCTACACAGATCACCTACGATCTTCGCGAGAATTACGGCATCTTCTGTTCTATTGTAACCTATCCGGTTATTCCTAAAGGACAATTAATGCTTCGTATCATCCCTACTGCAGCTCATACTTTAGAAGACGTTGATTACACCATCAAAGCATTCAAAGAAGTCAGTGAAAAGCTCTCAGCCGGTTATTATATCGATGTATTTGCAAAAGTAAACAAGTAAAACCTATGGGGTTAGCAAAATAAATATTGGATATTTTAAAAAAAACGTCTTGACCGTAAATGTCAAGACGTTTTTTTTAAATTCCATTTATTTTCAATAGTGGTGCTTGTAAAAATTGTTATGATTAAACATTAATGCTTCTGTTTTTATCATCATGCAAAAGGCTAAAGTAAAAGTTTCACTGCTGCTGACCCAGATGATTGCTTCTTTTACTTTTAGTATTTACCTGTATCATTTCTTCTTCCTTCAGTTATCATTGTAGGAAGATCATCATCTAAAATAAGATTCTATTTTTTATTATGTTAAAGTAACTCTAACCTACTCCTAATATCCGGTAGAAGTAGATTAGGCTCACATTAGGCTCACATTAGGCTTACATTAGACTCAGCTACTCAAATTATAGGAATTTTCGACGCTATATTGATGTAATTTTTGAAGAATTTTAGGCTGTTTTTTCCACATGCTATTTCACGAAACAACATATCTTTGCTATAAAACCATAAAAATTTAATTTTAAAAAAAATAACGATGGAACAGAAAGAGAAAAAATCCATTCACTATTATATGCGTGCTTTGCACCGTGACATTGGCTTCTTTGCCGTAGGGCTAATTATTATTTATGCATTAAGCGGAATAGCCCTTATTTATCGGGATAGTGATTTTTTGAAACATAGTATCCGGATAGAAAAAAAAGCATCACAAAATATGGAAGCTTCCGAGTTGGGTAATGTGCTACATATGAGAGATTTTAAAGTGACTAAAATCGAAGGGGAAACAATCTATTTTCAAAACGGGTCGTATAATAAAGCCACCGGAGTTGCCATATACACAAGTAAAGAAGTCATATTTCCTATAAACAAGTTTATTGAGCTTCATAAAGTATCGAGTAGAAATCCGGCTCATTGGATTACTACAATTTTTGCACTACTACTATTATTTTTAGCAATATCATCTTTTTGGATGTTTAAAAAAAGGTCCGGATTATTTCGGAGGGGTATTGTTTTGGCAAGTAGCGGAATATTGGTTGCAATACTCCTGTTATTTATTTAAATACGTAAGATATTGTGACCACTGGAGAAAATTGAAATAATAAGAATTATTATACTTATATTTGTTATTAAGCAATTTATTTCCTTAACTTTTCAACTTGTCAATTATTGAATTGGGCATAGGAGTTTATCATATTTATCCACCAAAAGATTGTACAAATGAAACAGTATAATTTCAACATTTCGAGTATTGAACATTTAAACGAGATACTACACTCAGAAGAAATAGCTGCCTTTTATAATGTTCAATCACAATTGATCCAAATATTTTCAGCCCAGAATACCCCCCAATGGTTTCATACGATGGGAAATGCAATTAAAACCGTTTTTTCCTTCAGCCACTATTATAGGAACCTCAACGGTCGGTGAAATTAATGAAGGCAAAATATTCACTAACTCAACAATCATCTTGTTTTCATTTTTTGAAAGTGCAACGCTAAATTTGTTTTCATATGAATGTAAGCCAGGTGACGAAGAAACAATCGGAAAAGCTTTAGTGAAAGGTGTTGAATCATTGAATCTCGACATCAAGGGCATGCTGCTGCTTTCAACGCCAACCAGTCATGATGCGGGAAAACTATTCAATAGTATTACTGCTTTTGATTTAACCTATCCTGTTTTCGGAGGGGGAGCCGGAGATTATGTTAACATGCGAAGCATACTGGTCTTTGATGGAACATCTTGTTATAAGCAGGGTGTTATATCTGTTGTCTTTTCAGGAAAAGACCTCTTTATTGATGCACTTACATATCTCGGTTGGAATCCGTTGAGCAAAGAAATGACGATAACTGAGATTGGAGATCTATCGGTTAAAACGATTGATAATAATCCGGCATTTTTAGTCTATGAAAAATATTTAGGTATAAAGGCTGATGACAGCTTTTTTCAAAATTGTCTTGAGTTTCCATTTCTCATATACAGAAACGGTCAGATAATTGCCCGAGTACCTTTTTTTGTCAATGAAAAAGATGGTTCGATTCAATTTGCTGCCGATACTAGAAGTAGGAGAGAAATTCAGAATCGGATATGGAAATCCACAGATGATTGTAGATGAATCAATACATATTCAGAACAAAATGAGGGACTTTAAGCCTGAAGCAATCTTTTTGTACACATGTATATGTAGGCGCTTCCTGATGCAACAAGATGTTGACCTCGAAACATTGCCATTTAACAAAATAGCTCCCACAGCTGGATTTTATACTTTTGGCGAGTTCTTTGCCGATAATACTTTTAAATCGCTTCTCAATTCCACAATGGTTGCAGTCGGTTTTCGTGAAGGCAGTAATGAAAAAGAAATAAAAGATGAAGAACCGATAAATGCAGAACACAATTCAGATCCCTATACGAATCAGCACACTAGAATTCTTTCTCGTTTGTTATATTTTATTCATGCGATGATAAAAGAACTTGATGAGCAAAATCAACTATTATTATTGCTGGATGAACAAAAAAAACGAATTTTTAGGAATAGCTGCCCATGATTTGAGAAATCCAATAGGTGTTATTCAAGGTTTTGCAAATTTACTCGAAGAAGAAATAGGCGATGAGTTTAAAATCTACACAGGAACAATAACCCGAGTGAGCTCAGAAATGCTTACTTTGCTTAATGATTTTCTTGATATCTCCAAGATTGAAGCCGGCAGGTTGGATCTGAAATCAAATGAAATTGAGTATATTTCATTTGTTGAACAAAACATTAAAATGAACAGACTAATAGCGCTGAATAAAAAGATAAAGATTGTTAGTGATATTGAAATGGATAGCCAAATTTTGCATATAGATAGCGGAAAAATAGAACAGGTATTGAATAATCTTATCAGTAATGCGATAAAATTTTCTTATCCTGATTCAACAGTCATAGTGAAAGTATTTAAAGAAAAAGATCAAATCGTTACGCAGGTTATCGATCACGGACAAGGTATTCCTGAAAATGAAATTGATAAGATTTTTGATCCATTCAAAAAAACAAGTGTAAGACCTACCGGCAATGAAAATAGTCATGGTTTGGGTCTTGCAATAGTGAAAAAAATTGTTGAAGGACACCATGGTACTGTTGGGGTTACCAGTGAATTTGGAAAAGGATCTATTTTTTACTTTACGATACCTTTATCTCCAGCGTAAAATTTATATCCATATCAATTAAACAAGACCATACTTTCAAAAAAAGGGAGTGCCTCTTTTTATACGAAAGCACTCCCTTAAAATAAAGTATATAATCGCTTAATCGGCCAAAATAGCTTCAAGCGCGACTTTAATCTTTTCAAATGCGATATTATTTACCGGAACCAATGGTAAACGTAAAGCATTTTCGCAGAGTCCCATAATGCTCAGTGCAGCTTTTACGCCAGAAGGACTACCGTCAAGAAATATTGCGGTAATAAAATCCATCACCTGATAATGGGTTTCGGCAGCGGCTTTAAAGTCACCCGACAAACATTCTTTTACCAATTGAGCCATGGCACCCGGGCAAGCATTGGCGGCTACCGAGATCAATCCGTCTGCCCCTAGCGACATCATCGGCAGGGTTAACAGATCGTCGCCTGAGATAACCAGGAAACCTTCAGGGCGACCTTTTATGATTTCCATGATCTGCGAAAGATTACCTGAAGCCTCCTTAACACCAGCAATATTTTTAAAATCGTGTGCCAACCGAAGTGTGGTTTCAGCCTTTATGTTTGCACTGGTTCTGCCGGGTACATTGTAAAGAATCACAGGTACCGGACTGGCTTCAGCTATAGATGCATAATGAAGATATAATCCCTCCTGTTGCGGTTTATTATAGAAAGGTGTAACCGATAGAAGCGCATCAACACCTTCAAAGTTGGTGCTTTTAATGGTAGAAACAACTTCCGATGTATTATTTCCGCCAATTCCATATACGACCGGAACTGTTCCTTTGTTGATATCAAGGACGTAATCGAGAATCTTATGTTTTTCATCCTTGGATAAAACAGGCGATTCACCCGTAGTTCCCTGAACCACCAGATAATCAATTCCATCTTCAATAATAAATTCAACAATACGTTTTAGTGCGAGATAATCAACCTCACCCTTTTTATTAAAAGGGGTAATTAGGGCTACCCCTGCTCCTTTAAGCTGTAACATACATTAACGATTAATCATTGATAGATAATACTTTACATGTTCAATGAATTCGGGCACAGTTTGAATCTGATCAGCGTGAATCATAAGATCATAGATATCGGCATTCATTTCTGAATACCTGCCAACTTTGAACTTGGCTTTCGATAGGGTTGCGGCATAAATCAAAGGTTTAAAATCCTCAAGTGTCAAATCAATTAATAAGTCGAATTCCTCATCACAAAACGATTTCACAAAGGGTGCCACAGGTTTATAATACCAGTTGATATTTTTACGGCTTATAATATCCCATGTTATCTTTTCAGAATAATAGTTTGGCAATGTCCTTTCACTGGTAAAACCAAGAAGTTTAACTTTTTTCCGATTCTCTCTTAACTCATTTATAAATTCCAATACCACATTATCAGTCTCTTCATTCGAAAGATAATAAATAACACCGATTGAATTTACTTCGTCTGTATTGATATTCAATCGTTGACGATTAACTTTCGCAAACTCTCTTTTTAGATTTTTTTCGAAAGTTGTATTTCTGAATTGGTTGAGTATTTTCACGCTTCTTTTCGTTTTGGCTTGCCCCCAAAATTCAATTTCAGGCTGCAAAATTAACAATTGATATTTCTAAAAAAATGAAATCGTTGTTTTTAGAATACGAATTTTAAAATTTTAACAAGATTGTTCAAATTTAGAAAAATCAAACAACTTCAAATTTTGAAAATCATAATATAAGGGAGTAAAATTAGTCAAATTGCAAGGAAAAACAAACAATCTTACAATCTGATTTTTACATGCTTGAGGGTCAATAAATTCATAGGATTATTTCCTAATCCTGTAACTCTTTTATTTGTAAATCGCAGTACTTCATCATAATATAAAACAACGACCGGTGCTTCACGCATAATTAGATTATCCATTTCGGCATAGAGTGCATAACGGATATTATCATTAACCACAGCATGCGATTGCTCAAACAGACGATCGAAAACAGGATTGCAATAATGGGTATAATTGGGACCTATGGGACTAAGGTTTTTACTATAAAAAAGCGAGAGGTAGCTTTCGGCATCCGGATAGTCTGCTATCCATGATCCTCTGAAGAACGGGGCCTTGCCTTGTTCCATCATTTCACGTAGAGTAGCCGGCGGCGTAACATCAATACGGATATCAAAACCAATCTGGTTGAGTTGTTGCTGAATATACTTGCATAAATCCAGATAAGAAGCATTGGTGATCAGTTTGACGGAAGGCAATCCTTTGCCATTTGGGTAACCTGCTTTCAGAAGTAACTGTCGGCTTTTATCGGGTTGATAAGTATAGCCGTTAACCTTTGATGAGTCGGAGCCGGGCATACCCATTGGGATAAAGCCATAGATACCTGGGATGCCAATACCATTTCTAAGGTGTTTTACCATTTTCACCCGATCAAATCCATAGTTTATGGCTTGACGAATACGGATATCATTGAGTGGATTAGACTTATCTTTAGTATCACCAACATAGAATCCGAGATATTCAGTATTTAAATAAGGCTGGCGTAATAAGTTGATCCTGTTTTTATATTTGGTTTTTAATTTACCGGAACGGGTCAGTACTTCATCCTTATAACTAGCATCAATGCCTGACATAAAATCTAAATTTCCTTTGATAAATTCAAGAAAAGCAGCTTGCTTGTCAACAATAAAGCTGATCGATACAGCATCCAGAAAAGGTAGACGTTTACCATTTTCTGTTTCAAAATAGTTGGGGTTTCGGGTTAAAACCATTTTCACCCCTTCCTTCCAGAGTTTGAGTTGAAAGGGACCGGTCCCCACAGGATGATTTCTGAAGTCCTCACCATAATAACTTATCGCCTCTTTGGGAATAACTGAACAGTACTGCATGGAAAGTAGCCCCAGAAAGGGTGGAAATGACTTTTTCAGGTGAATGATGAGCGTAGAATCATTAGGTGCTTCAAAGGCTTTAGCCGGATTGACAATGTCGACAGGTTCAAATACCCAGGCGCCCGGAGAAGCTACTTTGGGATCGATCAAACGATTAAAACTGTATACAAAATCTGATGCCGTCACTTTACGACTTTTACCTTTTGAAAATGCAGGATCAGTATGGAACCAAACATCAGTACGAAGATGGAAAAGATAAGTCAGTCCGTCACCAGATATTGTCCAACTCTTTGCAATACATGGGTTTACATTGAGCTTTTCGTCGAATTGAACGAGTCCATTAAATATTTGGTTTACAGCCCACATGTTATTCATACTACGGGCAAAGGCAGGATCAAGAGAGGTTATGCCTGCATATTCATTATATTTGAATATCTGGTATTTGGCACGATCATTATTCGATCGGTTGCAACCGGTCAGCAATGCTATAAGTACTGTAAATAGTGGAATCCAGATTCTCATTCGTAAATTTTCAACAAACTTACATAAAAATCAGAAGGGATTCATAGTAAGGTTTTGGATTTATAAGCTCTTTTGGGATCTTCTCCAAAAAAAGAACCCCGTTACGAAAAGAATCATAACAGGGCTTATCTATATTGACATATTTTATTTTGATATTTTAATAGTTAATATCCAATGGATTTTTAACCTTTTCGTCAAGTAAAGCCAAACTCAATATTTCATTCATTTCATCGATATAATGAAAAGTAACACCTTCGATATATTCGGCCTTGATATCCAGAATATCAACCTCATTCTCTTTAGAAAGGATGATATCTTTAACCTTTGAACGTTTAGCTGCCAGAATTTTCTCTTTGATTCCTCCAACAGGCAATACTTTGCCACGAAGTGTTATTTCACCGGTCATAGCAAGGTTGGATTTGACTTTACGTTGCGTAAAGGCCGATGCTAAGGCGGTGAAAAGTGTAATACCTGCCGATGGACCATCCTTTGGTGTAGCCCCCTCCGGAACATGGATATGAACATTCCATTTTTCAAACACTTCACTGTTCAAACCAAGATCCGTAGCATGCGCCTTAAGGTATTCAAAAGCAATAGTTGCCGATTCCTTCATCACCTCGCCAAGGTTTCCGGTAAGGGTGAGTCCTCCTTTCCCTTTACTTAGGCTTACTTCAACAAAGAGAATCTCCCCTCCTACTTGTGTCCAAGCCAAACCGGTAACAACACCAGGGACTTCAGGATTGATGCTACGCTCTTTCTGGAAATGCGAGGGACCTAATATTGTCGCAAGTTCAGAAACAGATATTTTCTTATTATATGGCTCTTCAGCCACAATAAACCGAGCTCTGTTACGGATCACTTTGGCAAGTAGCCGTTCCAATGATCTTACACCGGATTCACGGGTATACTCTTCGATAATAATCTCTAAGACAGGCTTACTGAATGAGATTTGTTTGCTATTCATCCCATGTTCTTTTAATAACCTTGGGATAAGATGGCGTTTTGCTATTTCAAGCTTCTCCTCAATCAGATATCCACTGATGTCGATAATCTCCATCCTGTCGCGAAGTGCCGGATGAATGGTATTTAGATTATTTGCAGTGGCAATAAACATGACACGCGACAAATCATATTCTACTTCGAGGAAGTTATCGTAAAAAGTATTATTTTGTGCTGGATCAAGTACCTCAAGTAATGCCGATGAAGGATCGCCGTTTACATTGTTTCCGGCCACTTTATCTATTTCGTCGAGTACGAATACAGGATTCGACGAACCGGCCTTACGAAGGCTCTGAACGATACGTCCGGGCATGGCTCCTATATATGTTTTACGATGCCCCCTGATTTCGGCTTCATCACGAAGACCTCCCAAGGAGACACGTACATACTTCCGTTCAAGCGCCTCGGCTATTGATTTTCCTAAAGAGGTTTTTCCAACACCAGGAGGGCCAAAAAGACAGATAATGGGCGACTTCATATCTCCCTTTAGTTTTAGTACGGCAAGATATTCTATGATACGTTCTTTCACCTTTTCGAGGCCGTAATGGTCCCGATCAAGTATCTGCTGCGCATGTTTCAGGTTGAAATTGTCGGTTGTATATTCATCCCAGGGAAGATTGATAAGCACTTCCAGATAATTAATCTGCATGGAATATTCCATAGCAGCAGGATTCATGCGTTGAAGCTTGGTTAGTTCTTTCTGAAAAATATCGCTAACCTCTTTATTCCATTTTTTATGAGTAGCCTTTTCTTGCAGTTCATTTATTTCCTGCTCATTAGGATTATTTCCAAGCTCTTCCTGAATAGTCTTTAGCTGTTGATTTAAAAAATAATCACGCTGCTGTTTGTCTATATCGGTTTTAACTTTCGTTTGAATTTGATTACGCAATTCAAGTAATTGGAGCTCCTGCGTTAAAAAAGTCAGAACTTTGTTTGCACGTTCCAGCACATCATCGGTTTCAAGCAGTGCCTGTTTATCTTCAAGACTTATATTGAGGTTAGAAGCGATAAAATTAATAAGAAAAATGGGGCTATCAATATTGCTGATGGCAAATGACGCTTCGGTGGGAATGCTGGGTGATTGTGTCGCAATCTGAACGGCCATTTCTTTTATGGTGGCCATCATTGCCTTAAACTTTTTATCTTTAGGATGACCTTTTTTGTCCTTGTATTGACTTACTGCAGCTTTAAAGAAGGGCTCACTTTGTGTAAAATCCAGCGTTTCAAATCTTTTTTTCCCTTGCAAAATAGCTGTAGTATTACCATCAGGCATCTGAAATAACTTGATAATCTGGGCAACAGTACCGATTTTAAAAAGGTCGTCAGGAGAAGGATCTTCAATTTCGCCATGCTTTTGAGCCACTACACCAATGATACGATCCGTACGATAATGTTCTTTTATCAACCGTATTGATTTATCACGACCTATGGTAATAGGAATAACCACTCCAGGAAAAAGAACAGTATTGCGTAAAGGCAAAATCGGTAATTGGTCAGGGACCGCTTCAGCGTTCATCTTGTCCATATCCTCAGAAGACATCAACGGAATATACTCCGAATCGCTCTCAACTACTTCTGAAAATAAAGGTGAATTTTTAAAATCGATATAACTACTCATAGTTTTAGTCATCATTAAACTCATGTAAAATTACAGAGAAGATTTTTCAGAAAAGAAGATCGCAACATGTATTTTGAATCTTTAAACTGAATAAAGAAGATAATAGCTTAATTAACTGGGTTATACTTTCCGGTAATCGAAGGTTGTTTCGAACACATGCGTGAATATAGACTCATCGGCGAGTGTCCATTCAACTCCACGTCGTCCATAGGATTCTCTGGCTACAGCAATTGCTCTTTTCAAATCGTATGTAGAGAAACCTGAAGCGCCACCCCATGCAAACGATGCAATGAAATTACGCATAAAGCCGGAGCCGAAAATATTAGTACTGATTCCGATAACCGTTCCGGTTGTAAACATCGTGTTGATACCACACTTACTATGGTCTCCCATAATTAATCCACAGAATATCAACCCAGTGTCAATAAAAGTCTTTTCAGGATAACTCCATACCCTGATATTATGATAAGTGTTTTTCATATTGGAACAGTTGGTGTCAGCGCCAATATTACACCATTCAGAGATTATCGAATTCCCCAGATAACCATCATGAACTTTATTGGAAAACCCAAAAAAGACAACATTGTTCAGTTCGCCACCCACTTTAGATTTAGGACCAACAGTTGTAGAACCGTAAATCTTAGCTCCCATTTTCACAACACCACCTTCGCAAATGGCAAAAGGGCCTCTGATCATAGCACCTTCCATTATTTCAACATCTTTCCCAATATAAATGGGGCCTTTGGTAGCATTAAGGGTTACGAACTCCATCGTGACTCCCTCTTCGAGAAATATATTCTCCTGACCTAAAATTTTATTAGTTGAACTGATGGGGGCTGAAGTACGACCTTTTGTAATTAATAAAAAATCCTGCTGAATAGCTTCTGCATTACGACGAAAGATATCCCACATGTAGTAAAGCTCAATAAAATCGCATGTTGTTTCGATTTCTTGGATATTAGCAGAACTAAAATCGGTTCCTTCCAGCTGATCAACCTGGTCTTCAATCAGGTGCATAGCAACAATCGTATCGTTTTGAACGAGTGCCTGAAGCGGTTGAAGTTGGAGAATCTGATCTATCAACTCCTGGGTAGGGCAAACAGCACCATTAATAAGGATATTATTTTCCTCTTTAACAAGCGGAAATTTCACACCCAAATATTCTTCTGTCAGTGTAGAAGTCTTAGTACCCAACATTCTTTCCCATTTCTCCCTGATCGTTAAGATCCCGACACGGATATCAGCTATCGGTCTTAAAAAAGATAATGGTAAAAAATAATTTCTACGCGAATCATCAAACAGAATAAAATTCATAGCCGTAAGATTAAATTCTGAAACATTTTAATATAAAACTTAAAAAGTCCCACTTTTGTTGGGACTTTTTAATAGTTTTTATATCAGGATAATTATTCAGCCTTATCCGTCTTGTTTTCGAAATGCTTTTTATACTTGCTATTGAATTTCTCAATACGTCCTGCGGTATCAACAAGTTTAATCTTGCCTGTATAGAACGGATGCGAAGTGTGAGAAATTTCGAGTTTGAATAGAGGATACTCTTTTCCGTCTTCCCATACAATGGTATCTCTGGATTGTACACAAGACTTTGTCATAAAAGCATAGTCATTAGACATATCTTTAAAAACAACTAGCCTGTAATCCTTAGGATGAATGTCTTTTCTCATTGTTTTAACCTTTCAATTTTAGGTCTGCAAAATTACAAAACCGATTTAATAAATCAAAATATTTACCTGAATATTTATTAAAAACTAAATTATCATCATCAGGTCATGTTGTTGCAAAGGTAATTATTTGAATGATAAATAATAAGGATGTTAAAAAAAAAGGACCAAAAGCGGTTTTGTATTTTCAGAGATTATCTATCTTTGTTCGATAACAATACCTAAAAAAAACAAATATCCGAATAAGTTAAGGACATAAAATTCCAATTATGAAAAAACACAACTTTAATGCCGGCCCATCCATCTTACCAAAAGTGGCAATCGAAAACACAGCTAAGGCTATTCTTGATCTGAATGGATCAGGATTATCACTACTTGAAATTTCGCACCGAAGCAAAGATTTTCAGGCTATTTTAGATGAAGCAGTTGCTTTATTTAAAGAGTTGCTTGAAGTACCGGAAGGCTATCAGGTTTTATTCCTTGGTGGTGGTGCCAGCCTTCAATTTTGTATGGTTCCTTTTAATCTTTTAAACAAAAAAGCCGCTTATCTGGAAACAGGTGTTTGGGCTAAAAAAGCACTGAAGGAAGCTAAATTATTTGGTCAAGTCGAAGTTGTTGCCTCATCGTCAGACAAAAATTTCTCTTATATTCCTAAGGATTATGTTATTCCTACAGATGCCGATTACTTCCATATCACGACCAATAATACGATTTATGGAACAGAAATCCGTACAGATTTAGACAGTCCTGTTACGTTGGTTGCTGATATGTCGTCTGATATTCTCAGCCGTAAGGTTGATGTTTCCAAGTACGGACTGATCTACGGAGGGGCACAGAAAAATTTAGGTCCTGCCGGAGTAACTTTTGTTATTGTTAGAGATGACATTCTCGGGCAAGTTGAACGTTCGATTCCTTCCATGTTGGATTATCGTATCCATATAAAAGGAGGTTCAATGTTTAACACCCCTCCTGTTATGCCCATCTTTACGGTTAACGAAACACTGAAATGGCTTAAGTCTATTGGTGGCGTAGAGAAGATTGCAGCAATGAATATTGAAAAAGCTGATCTGCTTTACAATGCTATTGACAACAGTAAGATGTTTGTGGCTACAGCAGCCAAAGATTCACGTTCTATAATGAATATCTGCTTTGTAATGAAAGAAGGGTATAAAGACAAAGAAGAAGCATTTATGGAATTTGCAAAGAGCCGTGGCATGGTTGGTATAAAAGGACACCGCTCTGTTGGTGGTTTCCGCGCCTCTACCTATAATGCACTTCCGATCGAAAGTGTCCAGGCCTTAGTTGATACGATAAAAGCTTTTGAAAGCACCAACGCTTAATTTATACAGGCATGAAAAAAGTTTTAGTTGCTACCGAAAAGCCTTTTGCTAAAGTAGCTGTTGACGGTATCCGTAAGATTGTTGAAGCTGCCGGTTATGAACTGGTATTACTTGAAAAGTATAAGGAAAAAACCGATCTACTAAAGGCGGTTGCAGATGCAGATGCTATGATTATCAGATCAGACATTGCCGATAAAGATGTTTTGGATGCTGGTAAAAAGTTAAAGATCGTTGTCAGAGCCGGTGCCGGTTATGACAATATTGATTTGACTGCTGCTACAGCAGATAACATTATTGCCATGAATACACCGGGTCAGAATTCAAATGCTGTTGCCGAACTTGCTTTTGGAATGATGGTTCTGATAGCTCGTAACGGTTATAATGGTACCTCGGGTAGTGAATTGCGTGGCAAGAAAATAGGTATTCACGCCTATGGGAATGTGGGCCGTCATGTTGCAAAAATCGCCTTTGGCTTTGGAATGGATGTGTATGCTTTCGATCCTTTTGTTAAGAAAGAGACGATCGAAGCCGATGGTGTAAAAGTCATCAATTCTATTGAAGAACTATACAGCACTTGTCAATATGTTTCGTTACATATTCCTGCCACTGCACAAACCAAAAACTCAATTAACTTTGAGCTTCTCTCAAAAATGCCAAAGGGCGCTATATTAGTTAATACTGCCCGCAAAGAGATTATTTGCGAAGAAGGACTTTTGAAGATGTTTACCGAGCGTCTCGATTTCAGATATGTTTCGGATATCGAGCCTGCATGTAAAGCAGAAATTGTTGAGAAATTTCCAGGTAGATTTTTCTTTACAGTGAAGAAAATTGGTGCACAAACCGAAGAAGCGAACATAAATGCGGGCCTTGCAGCAGCCAATCAGATCGTTAATTTCTTCGAAAAAGGTGATATTAGCTTTAAAGTTAATAAATAATCTAACTATTATTAACTGAATATCAGCCTATTTGAGTTTATTTTACAAGTCGGGTTCTAAAAATAGAATCCGACTTGTTTTTTTTAAAAACCCTCTGTACATTGGTGTTCTAAAAATACCAACTTTTTAACCCTATCCTACTTCATTATTAAAGTACAAACATAATTGCATATTAAAACGCAAACACACACAAACCAACGCAAGTTTAACTAAATACGCAAACAACAAAATGGAGAACGAATTGGAAAAAACTACAGCATTCTTCCGATTTGAAGATCTGCGAGTCTATCACAAAGCACTGGATTATATTGATTGGGTAAATCAGTCGATTGGAGAATTCCCGATTCCTAAGGGTAATGTCATTAGTGACAAATTCTTTCAATCTGCTATGAATATCGCTATTAATATTTCAGAAGGATCATCAAGGAACAAAAGCCAGTTTATTTATTACTTAAAGCTAGCTAAAAGTGCTATCAGGGAGTGTATCGTTTTCACATCATTAGCCTCAAAACGCAAGTATCTCACTGATGAGGCAACTGATTATTCCAGAAATCAGTTGATGGAAATGACAAAAATGATTGGAGCCCTTATTGGTTCACTGCAAAGAAGTTCGTCATTTAATACTGAAGAAGAAGAGGATTTTTGAACTCCTCATCAGTTTAAATCTTTTCTATAATTATTTAGAAGAGGTGACTTACTAAAGACAGTTTTTCTTTACTTTTGAAACAGAAATTCCCTTGTTAAGGGAATTTCTGTTTCAAAACATCACTATTAAGTAAAAAAACATATTTATTATGGCCATTTTAAAACCATTTAAAGGACTTCGTCCACCTCAGAAAATCGTTAAGAAGCTTGCATCGCGTCCATACGATGTACTGAACTCCGCTGAAGCTCGTGTTGAGGCTGAGGACAATCCTTTCTCGCTATTGCACATTATCAAACCTGAAATTGACCTTCCCGTTGGAATTGATGAACACAATCAGGCTGTTTACGAAAAAGCAAAGACAAACTTTGAGTTATTTCAAACGAACGGATGGCTGGTTCAAGATGATCAGGAGTGTCTTTACATCTACGCCCAAACCATGAATGGGAAAACCCAATATGGCATCGTAGGTTGTGCTGCTGTTGATGATTACCTGAACAACGTCATCAAGAAACACGAACTTACCCGCAAAGATAAAGAAGAGGATAGGATGAAACATGTTCGCATCACCAATGCGAACATGGAACCTGTTTTTTTCACCTTCCCTGCTGTGGCTGAACTTGACGAAATTGTCGCTACTTATGTTAAGGAAAATACACCTGTTTACGACTTCACGGCTGATGATGGGTTTGGACATCACTTTTGGGTGATTAAGGACATCACATTAATAAACAAAATTGTTAAACTCTTCGCAAAGATTCCGTCAACTTATGTTGCGGATGGACACCACAGAACCGCTGCCGCTGCATTGGTTGGCGCCGAAAAGAAAAGAAATAATCCGAATCACACCGGAAAAGAGGAATATAATTATTTTCTAGCTGTTCATTTTCCTGACAACCAACTAACCATCATTGACTATAATCGCGTGGTTAAAGATTTGAACGGATTAACCCCTGCCGGATTACTGGAAAAACTTTCTCTTGTCTTTGATATTGAAGATAAAGGAACAGATATTTATAAACCGGTAAAACTGCATAACTTTAGCATGTATCTGGAAGGCAAATGGTATTCATTAACAGCCAAAGAAGGCACCTATAATGATAACGATCCGATTGGTGTACTCGATGTAACCATTCTTTCCAATCTGATTCTTGATCATCTTTTAGGAATAAAAGATTTAAGGACAGACAAACGTATAGACTTTGTTGGTGGAATCCGTGGTCTAAACGAATTAAAAAAACGTGTTGACAGTGGTGAGATGAAGGTTGCCTTTGCGCTGTATGCCGTATCTATGCAACAACTGATTGACATTGCCGATACCGGTAATATCATGCCTCCTAAAACCACTTGGTTCGAGCCTAAACTCAGAAGCGGACTTGTGATTCATAAACTTGATGATTGATACATTCTTTATTTTCAGTAAACAGATTTAATTATTAAAAACGGATACGAAATGGGAACAACAGAAATTGTACTGAATACCATTTTAAAGGCCGGGAAGCCTTTAAAATCAGGTGAAATAGCAGTAGCTTCAGGTATTGAGAAAGCCGAAGTTGACAAAGCTATTAAACAATTGAAAAAGGAAGAGAAGATTATCTCACCAAAAAACTGTTACTACGACGTAGTTAAATAATAAAAAAAGCCCCTGACGGGGCTTTTTTTATTTATAAAGGCAGCGTAAAAGTAAAAGTAGAACCCACACCCGGGGTAGAACTTACCCAAATATCGCCTCCCATAATTTTCAATAATCGTTTAGAGATAGAAAGTCCCAACCCAACTCCGCCATATTTTCGACTATAGGTGCCATCAATCTGTGTAAAGGCATTGAAAATAACCTCTACACTCTTTTCGTGCATTCCTATACCCGTATCTCTCACAAAGAACAAACAACATTCTTTTTCAACTTTGAATCCGAAAGTTACCGACCCTTTTTCTGTAAATTTAAGTGCATTGTTAATCAAATTAACCATAACCTGTTTAACTCGAAACAAATCACTACACAACACAATGTCATTATGCTCAGGATCAGGCTCATAAATAATCTCAATTTGATCTTTAGTTTTGGCAGTTTCTTCTTTATACAATACAAAGAGATCTTCCATTACCTGCTTTACGGAGAAATCACGCTTTTCAATATCAATCTGACCGGCTTCCATTTTAGCCATATCCACAATATCATTGATTAGGTTTGCTAACGCATCACCACTTTGTGTAATCATCCGGATATACGACTCCTTTTCTTCTACCGATATATCCCCATCATAAACCAACAGGTTCGAAAAACCAATGATGGCATTGAGAGGTGTTCTGATTTCATGCGACATATTGGCCAAAAAGGCTGTTTTCAACCTGTCACTCTCTTCCGCCTTCTCTTTAGCTTTCTTTAACTCTTGAAGCATCTGGTGATGTGATGATACGTCGTGCGAAATACAAATGATTCCTTGTACATCACCTTTTAGATCATTAAAAGTTGTTTTAATCGTCTCGTAATCTACTTTTCGTCCATCAGGAAATGTGATAGTCTCTTCATTGATAAGTGGCTTATTTGAATTCAGTATTCTTCTATCCGATCTCAGATAGCTTTTCGCACGCTCATAACCCAGCAGATCGACATCTGTCTTTCCTATTATATCCTTTTCATCCTTGCCTAAATACTCAGTAAAAGCAGTGTTACAACCTAAGTATCGACTTTCTTTATCTTTATAAAAAATCAGATTCGGTAAAGCATCAATGAGCGAACGTAATAAAATCCGTTCCTGTAAAAGCGTGTCAAATAGTTTATTTCGCTCTTCAAGCATTTTATTGGCAGAACGGGCAAGATCTTGAAACTCCTCATATTTAATATTCTCAATATCAACTTTGGAAAAATCAACGACCGCTTTAGAAAAAGCATTTTTAAAAGTCTCTAGATTTTGATTGAAATATTTACTAAGGCGGTGATTAATAAAAGTTAAGATAACAATAACGACCATAATAATGAAGATGATACGATATAAGTCGTTAATAATGCTATCTCTTAACTTTATTCTTTCTTTATCTATTGCAGAGTTTACTTCATCATGATAGATACCGATTCCAATCATCCATCCCCATGGTTTAAAAAGCTTTACATAGGTTAATTTAGAGGAAATTGAATCATTAGTGTGCTTTTTAAAATTATATTCATAAAAATGACCGTTCCCATCTATAATTTCACTTTTCATCTTCTGATAGATGGATATCCATTCAGGATGTCCGGAATTTAAAATTTGAATAGGTGTTTCTTGATATTTTCCATCATAAATCAACGCCTGATTATCCATTGTATTAATAAAGATGTACCCTTCCTTTCCAAAGGATATTTTACTGATCTGTTTGAGAATATACATCTTTAAACGCAACTCATTCTCTTTAGCCTTTACAGGGGATGAATCTTTCAATATCATTTCATTAAAATCGATGTCAGATTCAATTTGCCCGATAACCTCTTCTACCTTGTTTTTGATGAACTTATTTTGTTCTGAATATAAGATTGTTGTTATTTTGGACTTTTCTTTCTCAAAATGTACAATACGGTCTCTAACCCAAAGAAGTCCTAACAAAACAATCGAAACGATAGAGATGAGAACCATCCATGACAGAATTACGTTCATGAACTTCATCTTAAAAATTTCATCCCTTGCCTTCAGAACATTCTTAAATAACGACATACTATTTTTATTTAATAGTGCATATAGTCTTGAAAAAGAACTTGAAGATAACTCTTTCCCTCTTTAATAACCGAATCTTTCTCGGCTTTTGGAAGGTTCATCTGATGAAAATGATTCATTCGTTCATCATAGCTAAAGTAACCATTTTTTCGCACCCAACCAACACCTTCTTCAAAAGAAAAATAACCATACTCAGGACTTGTCGGATTCAAGAGGTTTAAACTCCATTTGAAAGGTGAAGCATCAAGTTTCAGTTGCTTTAACAGTGTTGCAGGCAGATCGTGGTGCCCACCCATTTTATTACAGGTCGTGCCTCTATACTCTTTTTTGATGACATCACCTAAAAACATCATCGGAATCCGGTGATACATTGGACTTGTAAATGGCCAATCATTATATGAACCATGACTATGATCCGCACACAAAATAAAGAGTGTGTTTTTATACCAAGGTTCTTTTTTTACTTTTCTAAAATATTCACCCAGACAATGATCTGTATAATAGGCAGAATTAACATAACGACGCTCCTTTATATTCCAGTGCAACATCTCTGGCATGGGCTGATCGAAAGGAGAGTGAGAACTCAAAGTAAATAGTGCTGAGAAGAAAGGTTGCTTGATTTTATTAAGTTCCTGATGTTGACGTTCGAGTACAAACTCATCATGAACACCCAACTTCCCATGTATAACATCATTCCCAAAATCTTTCTCTTCTAGAATTTTATCAAATCCGTTCGACATGATAAACCCCTTAATATTTCCGTAGATCAACTGTCCTCCAAATAAAAAAGAGGTAGTATAGCCCTGTTTCTTCAACACTTTGGTCAAACTTGGGACCTTTGGATATTTATCTGGTTGTACAGTGATACACGATATGGCATGGCCCGGAAATCCTGCAAACAGACAAGCCATTCCCTGCTCAGAACGGGTCCCGCTCGAAATTAAATTATTAAAAAGCACCCCCTCAGATTGCAACTTTCTGAATTCTGGCGTTATACCGGGTCTGCCGCCCAATGACTCAATAAGATCAGCCGACCAACTTTCAAGAATAATCAAAACGATATTTGGACGTGTAGTGGTTAATATCTCAGTAGTAGTATCTTTTGGAGTATACAAAATTCGTCGGACCTCAGCTTCTGCAACCTTCGGATCATATTGCTGAAAAGGATTTTTATTAAAGTTTTCAAAATTTTCATGAACACTGATAAACAGATTAAATGCTGAATTTACAGCAGCAAGGTTCATGATATTAGCTTTTGAGTAATACGATTCACTCTGGTTTATGGGTATTTGCTGAACGCCTCCTCTTGCGCCAATGAGAAAAAGCGGTGGAAAAATAACCAAAAGAATTAATGACTGATACCAGATGAACTTGTTTTTGGCTAAATTTTTAAAAAAGTATTTATTATAGAGGAAAATACCGATTCCGATTTGCAAGAAGCCGATAAATAACAAAAGAAAAAACACTTTACTATCAGCACTATTTGCTATTTCCGATGGATGCGACAGATACATCAAAGCCTTATAGTGTAATTTGGTCTTCCACTCAGGATAAATACCCAATTCGGTTGCCGTCACAAGAGAATAGACAACGATAAGAATATATGTATAGATTTTAACGACTTTATTAAGCCAACCCACATGATAAACCGATTGAAAGAGAAAAATAAAGAATGGTATGATTAAAAAATAGCAGCTGGTCGCCACATCAAGTCGTAGTGCATACCAGAAACACGCCAGTTGACTTAAAAAGGAAACATGGTCATCAAGAATTTCACTATAATTATAGACGATAAAAACTAATCTAGTGATTGCAAAAAATAGAATCCAGAATAGGAATTGACGAGCAATTGACTTGAGTATTGATGTCATAAAATGATTAAAAATTAATACGGGAGTAATACATTTATCAAAAAGAATTTGCAAAAGTAATAAATATAAAAGCCAACTATTCTGAAATTAACATTACAGATCGTCTGCCAGCTTAAACGAATCATTAATATCTTTGTTTCACTAACAACGTTCATTTATGAAGAAAACATTTTCAATTTTATGATTGATTATTCCGTTACGCCTACTCGCACAGCAGAAAAAGACAAAATAATTATTTCATATTCTCCCAATTTTTCTACCTTATCCGGAAATTATCAGATAAATTCTTTTATCAAAATAACTTTATTCCCTTTAGATCATTTATTCTTTCTTACCATAACCATTGGTATCTTTGTACCTTTAAAACAAGTCAACTTATGCCCTCATACAATTTAGATCAACTCGATCCGAAAAAATATATTATCATAAAAGGCGCTAGAGTCAATAATCTCAAAAATCTAAGCGTCGCAATACCCAGAAATCAAATGATCGTTATTACCGGACTATCCGGTTCCGGGAAATCAAGTCTGGCTTTTGATACGCTTTATGCAGAAGGTCAACGCAGATATGTTGAGAGCTTAAGTTCGTATGCACGTCAGTTTATGGGAAGGATGAGCAAACCGGAAGTTGATTATATAAAAGGAATCTCTCCCGCCATCGCCATTGAACAAAAGGTAAATTCAAGAAATCCAAGATCTACCGTAGGAACTTCAACCGAAATATATGAGTATCTAAAACTTTTATTTGCACGGATTGGTAAAACCTACTCTCCTATTTCAGGTGATTTGGTAATTCGTCATTCTGTAACCGATGTTGTCGACTTTATTCAGGCTCAACCGGTAAAAACGAGACTCATAATTACTTGTCCCTTGATTCTTAAACCTGAACGAACCGTTCATGAACAACTTACCGTACTTCTTCAACAGGGATTTACCCGAATTTATATTGAGAACGAAATAAAAAGAATAGACGAACTCTCAAGCGAACAAATTTCAGGAATAAATCCTGACTTAATCGAAATCTTGATTGACCGGCTTGCTACGGAAGAGGGTGATGATATGGCATCCAGATTGGCTGACTCTATACAGACTGCCTTTTACGAAGGGGAAGGAACTTGTAATGTTATTATCGTTTCAGAAGATCAAATATCCAGAAATATATTTTCAAATCGTTTTGAACTTGATGGAATCAGTTTTGAAGAACCATCTGCAAATCTTTTTAGTTTTAATAATCCTTATGGCGCCTGCAAAATATGCGAGGGTTATGGTAATGTGATTGGCATAGACGAAGATTTAGTGGTTCCGGATAAAAGTCTTTCTGTTTATGATAATGCTATAGCTTGTTGGAAAGGCGAAAAATTGAGTGAATGGAAAGAACAGTTTATTATGCATAGTCATAAGTTTAATTTTCCTATTCACCGATCGTACAATGAATTGACGGATACAGAGAAGGCCGTGTTATGGAATGGAAATGAGCATGTTGATGGAATAAATGCATTTTTTAAGTTCGTTGGAGAGCAATCCTATAAAATACAATATCGTGTGCTTTTGTCACGATACAGGGGTAAAACTGTCTGCCCCGATTGTCAGGGTACTCGCTTACGAAAAGATGCAGGATGGGTAAAAGTAGCCGGCAAATCGATTATTGAACTGGTATTGATGCCGGTTGAAAAACTGCTGGTTTTCTTTAGGGAAATCGAATTAGACACACATGATTACGAAGTATCCAAACGGTTACTGACAGAAATCAATAATAGGTTGCAGTTTCTTTTCGATGTGGGCTTAGGCTATTTAACATTAAATCGCCTCTCTAACACACTATCAGGAGGTGAAAGTCAACGAATAAATCTGGCGACTTCGTTGGGTAGTAATCTGGTCGGTTCGATGTATATTCTTGACGAACCTAGTATCGGACTGCATTCTAGAGATACTTTCAGATTAATAAAAGTTCTGAAGCAGTTAAAACAGCTTGGAAATACTGTAATCATTGTAGAACATGACGAAGATATTATAATGGCCGCCGATCAGATTATCGATATCGGTCCAAAAGCAGGAACTCATGGTGGAGAACTTGTTTTTCAGGGTACTTATGATGAAATTATCAAGGCAGATAATTGTTTGACAGGTAAATATCTAAGTGGAAAAGTTGTTATCAACGAAAATGAAATACGACGTAAATGGAAAGATTATATTACGATAACAGGCGCCCGTGAAAATAATTTAAAGAATATTACGGTAAAATTCCCGTTAAACTGCTTGGTTGCGGTAACAGGAGTAAGCGGTTCCGGCAAAACATCTTTAGTAAAGACTATTTTATACCCTGCCCTAAAGAAAATACTTGGAGGATATGGGGAGAAAAGTGGTAAATATGACAAGATAGAGGGCGATTATAAATTAATTCAGGCCATTGAAATGATCGATCAAAATCCTATCGGTCGCTCAACACGTTCCAACCCTGCTACCTATGTTAAAGCCTATGATGATATCAGACAGTTATTCGCAGATCAGCCCATGTCAAAAATGCGTAATTATAAACCGGGATTCTTCTCATTCAATATAGAAGGTGGGCGTTGCGAAGAGTGTGAAGGTGAAGGCGTTGTTCAGATTGAGATGCAATTTATGGCTGATATATTTTTAACATGCGACTCATGCCATGGTAAAAGATTTAAAGATGAAGTACTTGATGTAAAGTATCGTGATAAAAACATAGCAGATATCCTCGATTTAACTATTGAGGATGCACTTAGCTTTTTTAGTATGGCGAAGGGAAATAGAACCATTGAAAATAGGATTATTCAAAAACTGAAACCCTTATCGGATGTGGGACTAGGATATTTAAAAATGGGACAGCCCTCTTCCACTCTATCCGGCGGTGAGGCACAACGTATTAAACTTGCATTTTTTCTGGCCAAAGGAGATTCAGAAAAAAACACATTATTTATCTTTGACGAGCCGACAACCGGATTACATTTTTATGATATAGAGCATTTACTGGATGCCTTTAACGCTCTTATTGAAAGAGGACACAGCATTATTGTAATTGAACATAATCTGGATGTAATTAATGCTTGTGACTGGGTGATTGATTTAGGCCCCGAAGGGGGAGAAAAAGGAGGTAATCTTCTTTTTGAAGGTACGCCTGAATTATTAGCTAATTCCTCAGATTCATATACTGGGCAATATCTTAACAAAAAAAAGAAAAAATCGCTCAAATAAATATGGTAAGAATAGGTTGATTCTGATATATCTCTTCCTAAAGCCGAAAGTAATCAAATGATTTGTCGAACCTTTGTCTAATATGTGCCGTATACATGAAACGTTACATATTCGGCAAAGATTAGGCTAAGGTACGGCGAAGATACGGCAATGTGAATAATTATGGAGTAATGATCATAGAAGCGCATGGATGTAATCGCCTCCTTATTTTCCACTGATTCCATTTATACTTAAGTTTACATCCAATTTTTTTGACCAATTAATCATATATAGCTGAATATTAATACTATTATTAGTTTTATTAATCAATCAATTAAGCTTTGATTAACTATCAGAAACATTAAGCATTGGTTATCAATTTGTTTCATATATAGCAATTAATTTCAATAAGCTTACAATCAATAATATAAGTTTTCTAATAATGGATTTTAGTTAAATAGTCGTGTTGATCAAGAGAAGAAAATTAAATTCAATATCGGAATCAGGATAGCAGTCATCAACCCGGTTAACACAATAGCAAGCCCGCTAAGCGCACCTTCTACAGCCCCTATTTCAATGGCTCGTGTCATCCCTAAGCCGTGTGCAGAAGCCCCCATTGCAAGCCCTTTTGCAATTTTACTTTCCACTCCCAGCTTTCTTAAAACATAGGGACCAATAATACCTCCCAATACTCCGACTAGAACGACAATTACTGCGGTCAGTCCGGGTAACCCTCCAAATCGTTCTGATATTCCAATAGCAATAGGTGTAGTGACTGATTTCGGAGATAACGATTCAATCAGAATTTTATCGGCGCCCAATAGATAAGCAATACCTCCAACAGATAGAATACCGGATAGCGATCCGGCAAAAAGTGAAATCAAAATTGATTTATAATTCTTCTTTACATGCTCAAATTGCTCATACAAGATAAGACCTAAAGCAACGACAGCAGGCCCCAGCATAAAATCAATCATTTTGCTTGATTTTTTAAAGGAAACATAATCAATATGAGATACGGAAAGAATAAAAATTAAAAATAAAATACAAAGAGGAACAGGATGTAATACAGCAATCCCCGTTCTTTTGTAAATCTTTACAGCAACTAAATACGATCCGATTACAAGTGCTAATATTACAATCTCATTACTAAATATTTCGTGCATAATAATCAGGTTAAAATATTGATCCGATTGAGCTGAAATACATAATCATACAGCTATATAAAAATAATAATATAATATTAATCAACGTTTTTCTAATTTTTGTTGAACAAGTCCTACAACTGCAAGTACGATGATTGTGCTCAAGACGCTGGATACAATAATAGCCGCCCAATGATCAGCTATCAAATTCCATGCAGTCATCAACCCTACCCCGGCAGGAATAAAAAAAAGAGACATGTGTTTAATCAAATAGGTTGCCGGTTGCCTTATTGTTTCAGGTTTAACTATTCTTGTAATCAAAGCCAGAAAAAGAAGAACCATTCCAATCACACTGCCTGGAATCACTCCGTTCATTAGGATGCTAATTCCATTGCCTAACATCAACATTAATAAAATAACAAATACACCAAGCATGATATCAATGGTTTAATATTTTTTTTGCAAAGTTAGGGATTATTTTATCGCATAGGAAATATGAAGTAGTGGTTAACTTCAATTAACTTTGTATTATAATAAAGCAAAAATGGACAAAAAAGTTGATTGGAAACCCGGAACTTTAATATATCCGCTTCCGGCTATCATGGTAAGTTGTGGCGCATCGCCTGAAGAATATAACATAATGACAGTCTCATGGACAGGAACAATATGTACGAATCCACCAATGTGTTATATTTCTGTGAGACCTGAAAGGTACTCCTACGAAATCATAAAGAAAAACATGGCGTTCGTTTTAAATCTTACCACCTTGGACTTGGCATTTGCTACCGATTGGTGCGGTGTAAAGTCGGGAAGAGATTTTAACAAATTTAAAGAGATGAACTTAACGCCGGTAATGTCGGATAAGGTTGCTGCCCCTTATATTGCCGAATCACCTGTAAATATTGAGTGTAAAGTAATTGAAATAAAGAAGCTCGGTAGTCATGATATGTTTATGGCTGAAGTGGTTGGGGTAAAAGTCAGTGAGAAATTTATCAATCCGAAGACTCAGGCTCTTAATCTTAAACGGACTGTCCCTATCACCTATCTTCATGGAAAATATTATGCTGTAGGGGAACTTTTAGGTAAATTTGGCTTTTCGGTTGAGAAACCAAAAAAGAAAAAATAAAAAAAGAGGCTGTCCGGAAAGAAAGACAGCCTCTTTTTTTTATTTCAGGTATTTATCTAGCCAATCTTTAAAAACACGTTGCCAGAGAATTCCATTTTGAGGTTTTAAAACCCAATGGTTTTCATCCGGGAAATAGAGAAAACGTGCAGGAACACCTCTTAACTTGGCGGCATTAAATGCACTCATTCCCTGTGTTACAGGTATTCTGAAGTCTTGTTCACCATGTATGATCAATATAGGGGTATCCCAGTTCTGAACAAATTTATGGGGAGAGTTGGCATACGAGTTTTGTGCCTTCTTGTTGTTTTTGTCCCAATACGGGCCTCCTAAATCCCAATTTGCAAACCATACCTCTTCAGTCTGGTCATATTGTGCTTCTAGATTGTACATGCCATCATGCGCTATAAAAGCTTTAAAACGTTTGTTGTGATGACCTGCCAGCCAATAAACCGAGAATCCGCCATAGGAAGCGCCTATGCAACCCAGTTTATCTTTATTTACATAGGGCTCCTTTGATACTGCATCAATAGCACTTAGATAATCCTTCATATTCTGACCACCATAATCGCCACTAATTTGTTCGTTCCATTCTTTTCCAAATCCGGGTAATCCTCTTCGGTTAGGTGCAACTATAATGTAGCCATTAGCTGCCATCATTTGAAAATTCCAACGATAACTCCAGAATTGACTTACGGTACTTTGGGGTCCACCTTCACAATATAAAAGTGTTGGATAACGCTTGGTTGAATCGAAATTAGGAGGATATATCACCCATGTCAGCATCTGTTTATTGTCGGTAGTCTTAATCCATCTCTTTTCAACTTTTCCCATTTTTAGTTGACTCAATAGTTGAGAGTTCACATCACTTACCTGTTTATCAGAACCATTAATAGAATTAACTGCATATATTTCAGCAGGTTTACTCATTGACACACGCGTACAAATTAAAGTACCGCTTTTCGTTGGGATCACGCTGGTGTAATTATGAATGCCATTGGTTATTCTTGATATTTGAGTAGTTGTTAAGTCTAATTTGAAAACTTCATCCGTAGCCTGAATATCACTAATAAAGTAAATTGACTTTCCATCTGCCGTCCAGGTAAGACCTTCAACATCCTGGTCAAATTTGGTAGTGTAATCATTTGTTTTTTTAGTAGCCAGATCATAAACGATCAATCTACGCTTATCAGCTTCATATCCATCACGCTCCATACTAGACCATGCAATCTTTTTACCATCAGGCGAGAAGATTGGATTTACATCATAACCTTTATTAGGTTCGGAAACATTTGCAGTTTTACCGGTAGTTAAGTTATACAGATAAATATCAGTATTCGTTGAAAGTGCATAAGCTTTACCTTCCTTTTTACGACAGGTATAGGCGATAGACTTACTATCAGGACTCCATGCTAATTGTTCAATTCCACCAAAAGGACGAACCGGTGATTCCCAAGGCTCCCCCTTCATAATATCCTTATCGTTTTTCAGGCTGCTGCCATCTATATCTGCAACAAAAATGTGAGAGAATGATTCTACCCACTGATCCCAATGACGATACATTAAGTTATCAATGATTTTTGCTCCGCATTTATCCAGATCCGGATAGATATCTTTAACTGTTTTACCGGCCTTAACTTCTTTGGTATACATAATTTTTTTGGCATCTGGAGAATATATAAAGCCTGTGATTCCATCTACCACATTAGAAATCATCTTTCGATCGCCTCCATTCGGATCCATTTCCCAAAGCTGAGAAGTTCCACTTTCACTAGACAAAAAAGCAATCTTTTTACCATTAGGTGTCCAGGCAGGTGAACTTTCATTGGTTTCGGAGTGTGTAATCTGTTTTTTGTTGCTTCCGTCGATGTCCATGACAAAAAGCTCACGATTACTCTTATTCTGGGCAATATCAAAATAAGTCACAGAATAGAGCACCTCCTTTTCATCAGGGGAGACTGACACATCACCTAGTCTACCAAACGACCAGAGAACTTCAGGAGTCATGACATTGCTTTCCAGTTTCATTTCTTTTGGACCAATCATTTGTCCTCCATTATTTGATGTGGATTGTTTCTTATTCTGACAAGAAGAAGTAACTATCAATCCAACAAGTACATAAAATAATAAATTGTATTTCATAATGAAATTTTATTACATTTTTTTTGTTATTAAAAGCATTAATAAAAATAGATGATCGGAACCATCTTTGAGAAAGAAATAGAATTCAAAAATACAATTGATATTTGAAAGATCAATGCAACCTTCAGAAATTCAGTTAAAATTTAAAATGGCATTTGAATTGATTAAACTATTATACCAATATTTTTTGAAAAATTAAAAATTAGAGCCATGAATCCAGGTGATCCCTTGTTAGATAATGCAAATGAATACTGGAGAATTATTGAAAACCTGAGAGTTAGCAATGAACTTCTTGAAAAAGAGGTAAAGCGGCTTCATAATATTCAACCAGCTAATCCAATCCAACCTCAATATCCGCAAAAGAATCATTGTACCCAAATCGAACGTGATACAATCTTTTCTGTAGATGATTTCTGTCTGATTATCAACCAGATGAACAAGCCTCTTTATGCTGATAAGAATGCATTAAAGCTTTGGAACGTTACATCACCCGACATGATTGTTCAACTTAATTTCTCTTCTGAAATGGCTTATACGTCCCCCGATGGGACAAATAACACCAAATTGATACTTCCCAATAGGACAATTATTGATGTAGTGGTTGAGGACATGCGCTTTTCTACAACAAGAATTATCTCACAAGATATTCTCAGAACCGTTCGGCCCATTAATTTTATGATTTCGGAAAAAAGTTCAGAAACTAATTATCGAGAACTGTTAGACCGTAGTTATGATTTGATATTTTTAGTACACAGTAATAAGGTGGTTTTTGCAAACTTAAGTGCTATTGAGAATACAGGCAACTCATTGGAAGAGATGCAAAATTATGGACTGGAACGTTATCTTGACGCCGTTAACTTTGCTAAACTTCAATCGGCTATTAATAAACTACAACAAGGAGCAACGCCAAAAGAGTCGTTCGAAGCTGTAATGACCTTAAAAGACGGAAAAAAAAATTGACTGCGAACTTTCTTGCACAGAAGTTGTTCTTAAAAACAAGAAGAATAGCCTTATTTTTGTTCATGACATTACTTATCGAAAACAAATAGAATATAACCTTCAAAAAGCAAAACTAAATGCAGAGAATGGCAATAATTTAAAATCTGACTTTCTAGCAATGATGAGTCATGAAATTAGGACTCCGATGAATGGAGTTATTGGGATGACTACTTTACTTCTAGACACTCCGCTTTCATCCGAACAACGTGATTATGTTGATGTGATCAAGGTAAGTGGCGATAGTTTAATCACTATTATTAATGATATACTTGACTTCTCAAAAATTGAAGCGGGTAAAATGACGCTGGAAGAGGTAAAAATAGACTTAACAAATTGCATTGAAGATGTTCTGGATCTGTTTTCGGTAAAGGCAATAGAAAAAAGTCTTGATTTACTTTATCTTATCCAACCTGATGTCCCTAATTTAGTGAGTGGAGATGTTACCCGCTTGAGACAGGTATTGATCAATCTTGTTAACAATGCTATTAAATTTACAGATAAGGGAGAGATTCTGGTTGGTATTGATAAAGTAAGCGAGTCAAAAGAGGATATTGAATTGCGCTTTTCTGTTCGTGATACTGGAATTGGGATTTCAAGCGACAAAAAAGACATGTTATTTGATCCGTTTGTACAAGCTGATTCTTCTACTACGCGCAGATTCGGTGGTACCGGATTAGGCTTAACCATTTCAAAACGACTGGTTGAATTGATGGGAGGGAATATCTGGGTCGAAAGTCAACCCGGAAAGGGTTCAACCTTTATCTTTACTATTAAACTGAAAACAAGAAGTCAGGATAAACCAAAACTTTTTATCAGAGGCCATATACCTGAACTAAAGAATTGTAAAGTCCTAATTGTTGACGACAATCAAACAAACCGCCATATTTTAAACTTGCAATTTAAGAATTGGGGAATGTTGCCAACAGCAGTAAGTTCTCCTTATGACGCCTTAAAACTGGTAGATATGAGTCAGACTTTCGATCTTGGAATTCTCGATATGCAAATGCCTGAAATGGATGGTGTTCAGTTAGGTTATAAGATTAAATCGCTTCCCACCGGAAAAGACTTACCACTGATTATGCTTTCATCATTAGGCAAGTTTGCCTCAGTTCCCAAAGATATCTTTTCGGCAGAGATTAGTAAACCTATTCGTTTTTCAGAACTGTTTGAATTAGTAATAAGTACTATTTCTGAGAAAAAAAAGAGAAAAGAGAAGGAAGAGGCAACTTCAATCAATATTAATAAGCGTCTTGCTGAAAAATTACCGCTTGCCATTTTATTAGCTGAAGATAATTTAATCAATCAAAAATTAGTAATACAGCTGCTAAATAAGATGGGATACTATCCTGATACCGCGATGAATGGAGCTGAAGCACTCATGATGGTAGAAAAGAAGAAATACGATATATTATTTATGGATATACAAATGCCTGTAATGGATGGTCTTGAAGCTACCAGAGCTATTGTTTCAAGATGGCCCATTGAATCACGTCCAATTGTTATTGCTATGACGGCAAACGTTATGGATGGTGATCGGGAAAAATGTATAGATTCGGGCATGAGTGATTATCTTTCTAAACCTATTCAATATAAAGAGGTTGAAGAGGCATTAATGAAGTGGGGAAGTGTTTTAGCCTAAATAATGGCTTTTAATAAAAAAAGGGAGTATCGCAAAAGCCTTGTATTACTCCCTTTTTCCTTTTTTTGAAAAAAAGCATCTTGAGGAGCAAGCATAATTTGTTATATTTGTTGATTAATTTTAAGTTCATTTAATAACAATATTGTCACAATACTTTTCCATGGTCGCAAACCTTAAAAACATTATTCTTGTTCCGACCGATTTTTCAGAAGCCTGTTTAAATGCGGCTAATCAAGCTATTAGTACTGCCAAGCTGTTAAACCACAAGATTGTTCTTTTGCATGTTATCAACTCACAGACCAAAGCTTTTTTAAAAGAAGAGAACCTTCCGATTGAAGCAATTAAACATAAAATTACGGTACTGGCTGATGATTTATCTCAATCAAGTAAACATAAAGTTGATTTTGTTATTCGTGAAGGAAGTATCTTCACCACAATAAGTGATGTTGCTGATGAAATCGGAGCAAACCTTATCTTCCTGGGAACACACGGGAAATCTGGAATTCAGCATATAACAGGGAGCTTTGCCTTAAAGGTGATTATCAGTTCCCCCGTACCTGTAATAGTGGTTCAGAAACGACCATTTGATAAAGGATATAAAGATATCATTCTTACTGTTTCAAGTAGTTTAAGACCTACGGAAAAGACACAGTGGGCCATCTATATCTCAAAATTGTTTGATGCTACCATTCATATCTTTGTGATGGGTGATGCAAATGATGAAGTGAAAGATGCGGCTGATCAAATTGCCAATTATTTTGAAAAGAATGGCATCAGTTATTCTTACAAAGAAGCTGAACGACATACTCAATTTGCCAAACAGACTGTTGATTATGCAACTTCTATAAATGCAGATATGATATTAATTATGACCAATCATGACAACGGCCTAGCTAGCTTTTTACTTGGAAATGAAGATGAAGAAATTCTTTTTAACTCTTCACAAATTCCGGTAATGTGTCTGAATCCAACAGAATTAAACTATGAATTAAATGTTTAGTCAATTATTTATTGATTAACCTTAATCCATTATAGCCTAAATAAAGCAAATAAGTAATAAAGAATTTTTGAATCTGAATATCTCCCGAAAAAATGCAATTTGAAGAACTAAAAACAGCTATTTTGACTCGGTTAAAAACAGAAACACGACCCTGCTCTTATTACCATGATTATCATCATACGTTTGATGTATGGCAAGCAACCCGGAGAATGGCTAAAGCTGAGGGAATAAATGATGATTACCGAATCATTCTGGAGACCGCTGCATTATTGCATGACATTGGTATGCTTGAAAGTTTTGAGGCGCATGAGAAGGCCTCAATCAGGTATGCAAAAGAAATTCTACCAACCTATGGATATTCGGAAACCGAAATTGAAGAAATATCCCATTTAATATTAGCAACTCAATTGCCGCAACAAGCAGTAACTCTCGGTGAAAAAATCATCTGTGATGCCGATTTGGATTATCTGGGAAGAGACGATTTCTTTGTCATTGCACACCGTCTTAAACACGAATGGAAATGTCAAGGTAAATCGTTTACATTAAGAGAATGGTACGAATTGCAAGCTAATTTTTTAAAAAAACACCATTATTTCACAAAGTCTGCTATCGATTCAAGAGATGTGCTTAAGAAAGAACATCTGGAACAGATTTTAGAACTTCTCAATCCGGAAAAATAGCATTTCTTCCCCAAAACATCTACCTGTCCTTTGGGTTATATTATTATTTACCATAACTGATTATCTATGGCTATTGAGGATATTAAATCAAAAATTATAAAGCTGACTAAAGAGATCAATGAACACAACTATAATTATTATACACTCTCTAAGCCGGTTATCTCTGATTATGATTTTGATCTTCTACTAAAAGAACTTGAGGCATTAGAAAAGCAATATCCTCAGTTTCAAGATCCCTTGTCCCCTACACAACGTGTAGGTGGCGATATTACAAAATCGTTTAATCAAATTGTGCATAAATACCCGATGCTCTCTTTGGGAAACACCTACTCTTTTGAAGAAATTAGAGACTTTGATAATCGTGTAAGAAAAGTAATCGGAGACAAAGTAGAATATATCTGCGAACTGAAATATGATGGTGTCGCAATTGGCTTAACCTATATAAATGGACGATTGATCACGGCAGTCACTAGAGGAGATGGGACAAAAGGTGATGATGTTACTTCCAATGTTAAAACCATAAGAAGCGTTCCTTTGGTTTTAAAAAGCACAGGATACCCTGATGAATTTGAAATCAGAGGCGAAATCATCATGCCTCATAGTAGTTTTAATAAGCTAAACGAAGAACGAATAGATATAGGTGATGAACCATTTGCCAACCCACGGAATGCTGCTTCGGGAAGCATTAAATTGCAGGATTCGGCCGAAGTAGCCAAAAGGAATTTGGATTGTTTTCTCTATTACATTCCCAGTGAAAACATTTCTTATACCAGTCATCTCCAGAACTTGGAAAAAGCCAGAGAATGGGGTTTCAAGATATCCGCTTATATGGAAAAAGCTAACGCTGTAGAGGATATTTTCAAATTTATTAATTATTGGGATATTGAAAGGGAAAATCTACCTTTTGATATTGATGGCGTTGTTATAAAAGTTAACGATTATAATCAACAACGTGATTTAGGATTCACAGCTAAATCACCACGCTGGGCAATAGCTTATAAATTTAAAGCGGAAAGAGTTTGTACACGACTTCTTTCTGTAAGTTATCAGGTTGGCAGAACCGGTGCTGTTACTCCGGTGGCAAATCTTCAACCGGTCTTATTGGCTGGGACTACCGTAAAAAGGGCTTCTTTACATAATGCGGATATAATTGAGGGGTTAGATTTAAAGCTGGGCGATTGGGTATATGTAGAAAAAGGCGGAGAGATTATTCCTAAAATTGTAGGGGTTGAAAATACGAAAAGAGAACTTTTCATGGAGCCTATCAGTTTTCCGACACGCTGCCCGATATGCCAAACACCATTAATCAGAAATGAAGGAGAATCAGCAAATTATTGTCCGAATATAAAAAGCTGTCCACCTCAAATCAAAGGAAAACTTGAACATTTCATCAGCCGTAAAGCAATGAATATTGACAGTCTTGGAGAAGGAAAGATAGAAATTCTGTTTGACAATAAACTGGTTAATTCACCGGCCGATTTATACAAATTGAGTTCAGGCAACATTCTAGGTATAGAAAAAATCTATAAAAACGAAGAAGGAAAGACTAAAAAATTAAGCTTCAAGGAAAAAACTGTACAAAATATATTAAACGGTATTGAGAAGTCTAAATCTGCCCCTTTCGAAAGAGTATTATTCTCGCTTGGTATCCGGTATGTTGGAGAAACCGTTGCAAAAAAACTTGCTAAACATTTTAAAGATATTGATTCACTAAAGACTGCGACCTATGAAGAGCTGGTGGATGCGGAAGAGATTGGTGAAAAAATCGCCGAAAGTCTTATTCTCTGGTTTAAAGACGATGATAACATAGAATTAATTAATCAACTGAAAGAGGCGGGACTTAAATTTGAGATCGGTGAATCGGAACAACCGGAATCTGATATTCTCAAGGGAAAGAGTATCGTGGTTTCAGGAACATTTAAAATATTTTCCAGAAAGGAGATAGAAAGTTTTGTTGAATTGCATGGTGCTAAACTTGTCGAAAGTGTCTCCAAAAAAACCGATTTTATTGTTGCCGGTGAAAAGATGGGTCCTTCAAAGCTTGAAAAAGCCAACAGCCTTGGGATAAAAATCATGAGTGAAGAGGAATTTCTGGAAATAATAAATAAAAAAATCTGACTTGAAATAATGTTGACCTAAAAATAATCATATCTCCTAAATGTTAATAATCAGAAGACCACAAACAGATCCATATTTTAATATCGCAGCAGAAGAGTATTTTCTAAGAAATTTCAAAGAGAATATTTTTATGCTATGGCAAAATGAGCCTTCCATTATTATCGGAAAGCATCAAAACACATTAGCCGAAATCAATTTGAACTATGTAACCGAACATCAAATACCTGTTATAAGAAGAATAACGGGTGGCGGTACCGTTTTTCATGATTTGGGAAATATAAATTTCACCTTTATCAAAACCATCATTGGAGAAGATTTAGTAGATTTCAAACGGTTTACATATCCAATCATTGAAGTCTTAAAATCATTAGGCGTACCTGCAAAACATGAAGGAAAAAATGATATCAGAATCAACGGATTAAAATGTTCGGGAAATGCCGAACATGTATTCAAAAACAGAGTATTGCATCATGGCACACTTCTTTTCTCCTCTGATTTAAGCAACCTCGGCGAGACTTTAAAAACCAAGGAAGATATGTTTGTCAGCAAAGCTGTTAAATCGAATAGAAGTCAGGTAACCAACATTGTCGATCATCTGAAACTGCCATTGAGTATCAGTCAGTTTGTAGAACTGGTAAATAATTATCTGATTGAAAACGATCCTGAAACTCATTTTTACGAGCCTACCGAAAAGGATATTGCGGCTATAAATACATTGGTAGCTGAAAAATATAAAACATGGGAATGGAATTTTGGCTATTCCCCACTCTATCAATTCAAAAATGAAATTGGAGATCTTGCCTGCATGCTTGAAATTAAAAACGGAGAAATCATTCAAGCATCAATAATAAATAAAAAGACACTGGTTCATTTTGAATCACTTGAAAAAGAAATTATCGGAATAAAGCACCAAAAAGATAAGATCAAAGAATTTCTATTATCCGATCAAGCACTTAATAGCAAAAAGGTAGAAGAACTATTTGAACTACTTTTTTTGTAGAATCAGGGTTGTTTGTTTAGCTCATAAAAAGGTAACTTATCAATCCCATAAATAATACCATACTGTTTATCAACAGCAAACAATTGCCTATTCTTTTTATCCGGAAGCTTATAACCAATATATTCGTTCATTAATAACGTATTTAGGCCTGAAGCATGCTCATAGCCTAGTTTAATAATCGCGCCTTCAACAAATTCGGGCGAAAGCTCCTGGCGGGCTGAATAATAATCCATCTGATCCTTAACTTCATCAAAATAAAAATCCCCATCAACTTCTTCCATCTTTTCAAATGAAGTATAAAATACTCTGGGTGATTTTGCAGGGACGCCATTTTCAAGTCTATTCAGTTCTAACCAAAAACATAATTCGATTTTAGTAAGATCATAATCAGCAACATATAATTTCTTCTGATATGATACTTCATCTCTGACAGGAATACTACTTTCGTCCAGTTCAACTTGACCAATGTTAATAAATATAGCGGCACTCTTAACAGGGAAAACAGTATCCTGACTGCCTGCTAAATAAGTCCGGTAACCCATTGATTCAAGGCCTCTTTTAAGACTCAAAGTATACGACTTTAAAAGCGAACTTTCAGAGACATGGGGTATTATTTTTGTCTTTACTGCTATGATCGAATCTTTCTGTTGTTGTGTATAATCTGGAAGCACATTAATAGAATCCGAAATCTGATTGTCTATTTTGAGCCATTGAGGAGCTTTTAGGACAATTGAAATATCTTTCCTGCTGGAAAGGTATTCAGAGGCAATCTTTCTCTCAGGAGTACATCCAAATAAGAAGAGGAATGCTGCTGATAGCAGCATGACCTCTGTTAGTTTTATTTTGCGCATTTTTAACATGCAAGGGTATTAATATAAGTTTATTCTTCTTTTTTTGTTTCAAGCAACTTTAAACCAAAAATCTTGCCATATTCTATTGCTTTGTTCTTTTCATCTTCGTGTGGTGTAAATTTTATAAATAAACTCTGTCCTACAGGTTTCAATTTTAGATTCATCAGCGTTGACTCAATGATTTTTACTGCCTCCCCACTCCATCCATAAGAACCGAATGAACCGGAAAGTTTACCTTTATCCCTGATTGGGTTGATGAGTGCAAAAACAGTATATATTTGGGGAAGAATGTTTTGGTTTATAGTTGGCGAACCAATAATTAATCCAGTAGCATTAGCAATTTTTTCATCGATCTCACCAAGAGGCATATTTTCAATATCACAAACATCAACATCAATATTACCCGAATGTTTAATCCCATTGGCTATATAATTAGCCAATTCACCGGTATTATGGTACGCTGAAACATATGGGATAAACACACGCTGCCGCTCAGGTAAAACAAGATATGCTTTAGAATAAGACTCCGAAAGATCTACCCATTTTCTCCAGTCTTTACGAAGAATCGGTCCATGACCGGGACAAATTACATTAATATCCAAAGATCTGATTCTTTCAATAGCCTTTAGCATAAATTTACTATAGGGCTTTAAAATAACATCAAAATAATAGGTAAATGCATCCGTATAATCATCAACCAGATCATCAAACATCTTTTCATTGCAATAATGAGCGCCAAATGAGTCGCAAGTAAATAGCAACTTATCTTCGACCAGATAGGTATACATTGAATCGGGCCAGTGAAGATTTGGAGCACTAATAAAATGAAGTGTTTTATTACCAAGATCCAGCTCATCGCCACCTTTAACTACTTTATTTTTAAAAGAGAAACCGAGTAAGTCATTAAGATAGCGAATAGCATTTCCACTTCCAACAACAGTAGCATTAGGACAGACTTTGATTAACTGAGCCAATGCACCTGAATGATCGGGCTCTGTATGATCAAGAACAATATATTCTATCTCTTCAGGTGTTGATAAAGACTTAATTTTATCAAAAAACTCAGGAAAAAACTTCTCTTTTACCGTTTCAATAATTGTTTTTTTCTCTGCATTGATAAAGTAAGAATTATAAGTGGTTCCGTATTTAGTCTCCATCACCACATCAAACGTAATCAGATCAGGATCAAGCGAACCAATCCATTTTACATCATTAGTTACATCCAGAATTTTGTTTGTCATCATTGTCATTTATAATATTTTATTAAAATAAACTCATTTGAGTGGAGTCTCCATCAATAGAAGAGTCATCCCCATCATCCTTATTTTCATCCTCATCAGGGAAAGGATCATAAAAATCCACGTCACCATCCTCCGATGATTCCGATTCGGTCACAATCGCCTGTGGATCTTCATAAGGAACCGGATCCAGCCATTTAATGTCTTTTATTAGTTGGGTATGAAGTCGTTTACCCTTTGCCTTATACCCTTTTACCTCAATAAATTCAGAAACATTAATCTCCTCATTTTCCCTTGGGTTTTTAACACCTTCATTATCAAAAGTAATTTCAAGTCGAGGGAGCCAGTCCAGTGTAATTAACACCAAGCTTGATCCATCCTCAGTACCCACAAAATCAATTTTCTTATCGGTAGGTTCAATCGTAAAACGCTTCAAATATAAGGTCTGCTTTTCTGCAAAATAGTAGATTAAAGAAACAACCCGATCTGCTCTGAACTTTTCAATAAAAAGTAAATCTTCATCGAAATGGGTACTCAAGTCAAAATTTGTTAATCTATAATATCCTGATTTATAAATAGTCAATAGTTTATCATCGCCTTTAAACGCACCAAGTGGTATTCCACGTCCTTCAGCATTTAAGCGTTTAACAGATTCATCGTACCAAATATTACGGGCCCCTAAGGTTGAAACTCCATCTTCTTTTTTCTCTATTTTTTTGATCAGATTCTTTGTTAACTGGTTTCCTTGGCTCTGTCGACCTTTTATAGCTAATTGGCTAAAGTCGAATTCAAAAACAGGCTTTTTTAACTTCGGCTTTGGTTTAAGAAAAATCTTCAGTACTTCAGCCTCCCCGTTGGGATTAGCAGAAAAATAAAGCACTTTTGAACCCGCTGATCCTTTGGTAATATCATATTCTTTATCTCTGGTAACACCTTTTACTGCAAATCTTTTAACATAAGCAGGGCCGTATTTACCATCCTGATAAACCATATTATAAATTGTGCGCTCATCATTCTTTCGGAACAGCTCGATATAAAGAACATTTTCGCCAATATAGACTTTCTCTGCAACCTTTGTCACTATGAAAGTACCATTTTCTCTAAAGACTATAATATCATCTATATCAGAACATTCGCCCACAAATTCATCTTTCTTAAGACTGAATCCGGCAAACCCCTCCACCTTATTAACATAAAGCTTCTGGTTTGCAGCAGCAACCATAACAGCCTCAATATTCTCAAAGCTCCTGATTTCTGTTTTCCGTTCACGTCCTTTACCATATTTATCTTTGATACGATTAAAATAGTCGATAGCATATTCGATAAGATGGTCTAAATGAAACAGAACCTCTTTTATCTGTTCTTCAAGACTTTTTATCTTTTCGTCGGCAGCATGCGTTTCGAACCCCTGAATTCTTCTGATACGGATTTCAACCAGTCGTTCATAATCAGGAATTGCAATCTCTCTGTAAAATAAGCTTCTATAAGGATCAAAAGCCTTATTAAGAATTTCAATGGTATTCTCCCAATTCTTACTGTTTTCTATTAAATGGAATATTCTTTGCTCAATAAATATTTTTTCTAAAGAAGAGAAAAATAGTTTTTCTTTTAATTCCGCTAACTCAATTTCGAGTTCATGTTTTAGCAAATCCAATGTGCTTTGCGTAGACTTACGCAGCATATCAGGTACTGTAAGAAATTGCGGTCTACCTTCATGAATAACACAAGCATTTGGAGATATTCCGATCTCGCAATCTGTAAAGGCATAGAGTGCATCGATAGTAGTGTCAGGAGATACATTGGGCTGTAAATGAATTAAAATCTCAACATTCTGAGCCGTGTTATCATCAATTTTTCTAATTTTAATTTTTCCTTTTTCATTGGCATTGACAATGGAATCGATTAAACTCGAAGTTGTTGTACCAAAAGGAATCTCAGTAATAACCAGTGTTTTTTTATCTAGTTGTGCTATTTTTGCTCTTACACGGACTTTTCCTCCCCTGAGGCCCTCATTGTATTTTGAACAATCAACAAGTCCACCGGCAGGAAAATCGGGAAGCACTTCGAAAGGCTCATTTTTTAAGATGCAAATGGAAGCATCAATGAGCTCATTAAAATTGTGAGGCAGAATTTTTGAAGCAAGGCCAACGGCAATTCCCTCTACTCCCTGAGCCAATAATAAAGGAAACTTAACAGGAAGCATTGCAGGTTCCTTATTCCTTCCATCATAGGATGCCTTCCAGACTGTTGTCTTGGGGTTAAAGACAACTTCCAATGCAAATTTGGTTAACCGAGCTTCAATATAACGTGGAGCGGCGGCACTGTCGCCCGTATGGATATTTCCCCAGTTTCCCTGGCAGTCAATCAATAAATCTTTTTGGCCTAATTGAACCAATGCATCACCAATAGAAGCATCACCATGAGGGTGATACTTCATTGTATGACCAATAATATTAGCTACCTTGTTATACCTTCCATCATCAAGTTCTTTCATCGCGTGCAATATACGACGCTGTACCGGCTTTAAGCCATCTAGAACTTCAGGAACGGCACGTTCCAGAATTACATAAGAAGCATAGTCAAGAAACCAATTTTCATACATCCCTGTCAGATGTATTATCTTATGACCTTCAGTCTGAGGTTTATCAATATTTTCGTTCTCGTTTTTCGATTCAGGTAAATCCTGAAATTCATCCATTCGTAGTAATTATTTGGAAATTGTTAAGCTTATCTTTCACCATAATCTGGCAAAGTTATTTAAAAAAATCTCAATCTTTATTGCAGACCTTATTTTATTGAGAACTGAAGAACGCGACCTATTTACTCTTAAGAATATGTTAATCTCTTTCTCCGGTTTACAAAAATACAGCTTCTTCTGAATACTAAAAAATATAAACTGAAAATTCGGTTACTCTATTTATTAACTTTTACTCAAATAGTACCGAAACAAACTTTCAAACTTTAGGGAACGAGTCTCGGATATAAATAAATTTAAGAATTTTGTTCTCATACAATGTCACCGCTTATATTGTGATATCGATGAAAAACGATTTAGCTTCGTGACGAAAACGAAAGCCTGATAAAAACGAACAAAAACGACCACTTTCGAAAAGAGACCGAAGTGTAACAACATCGCTTCAGGTACGGATCGTTATATGCCTGCGATAAGTATCATGGAGGCATATTCATTCCTATTTGACTTGTTGTTCAATAATGCTTTATGCTAAACAAATGACTAAGCACTTGCATACGACCGATCTATCCAATCACGGATTCAAGAAAAGAGTGTGACAGAAAAACTATTGATACATTTTGTCTCTTAATTCCTGAATTTTTTCACTTGAAATGTAGTCGTCATAATCCATCTGTTTGTCGATGATTCCATTTGGAGTGAGTTCGATTACACGATTGCACACCGTTTCAATAAACTCATGGTCATGAGACGACATTAAGACAACTCCTTTAAAATTAGTCAATGTATTATTAAAGGCTTGAATAGATTCAAGATCAAGGTGATTAGTCGGTGAATCAAGAATCATCGCATTAGCATTACGAAGCATCATACGTGCAATCATACAACGCATTTTTTCACCTCCTGAAAGCACTTTTGTATTCTTAAAGATTTCTTCGCCTGCAAATAACATTTTACCTAGAAAACTACGGAGAAACATTTCTGATGTATCACTGGAGTACTGTGCGAGCCAATCAATTAAGGTGAGATCGGTATCAAAGAAAATACCATTATCTAATGGTAGATAAGCATGCGTAATAGTAACACCCCAATTAAAAGTTCCTGAATCGGGTGTGTCATTACCGGATAATATTTCAAACAGTGCTGTCATAGCTCTTGGATCGCGAGATAGAAAAACAATCTTATCTTCTCGATTGACCATGATATCAACATCTTTAAATAAAAGTTCGCCATTTATACTTTTGCTCAAATCGATAATTTCGAGGATATTATTTCCAGGTTCACGTTCAGGAGTAAAGATAATACCGGGATACTTTCGGGTTGAAGGTTGTATTTCTTCCAGATTCAACTTATCAAGCATCTTCTGACGGCTGGTAGTTTGTTTTGATTTAGCAACATTTGCTCTGAAACGAAGAATAAATTCCATAAGCTCTTTCCGCTTGTCCTCTGCCTTTTTATTTTGCGTTTGTTGCTGACGAAGAGCTAATTGACTGGATTCATACCAAAAGCTATAGTTACCGGCAAATGTTCTGATCTTACCAAAATCTATATCCAGCGTATGTGTACTAACCGCATCAAGAAAATGTCGGTCGTGCGAAACAACCAAAACGGTATTCTCATAATTCGATAGATATTTTTCAAGCCACATAACCGTATCAAGGTCCAAATCATTGGTAGGTTCATCTAATAAAAGATTATCAGGTTTTCCAAATAATGCCTGAGCTAAAAGGACTCTCACTTTTTCTTTACCGCTCAAATCACCCATCAACTGGTGATGAAAGCTTTCTTTAACGCCTAGTCCACTTAAAAGATTTGCAGCATCACTTTCAGCATTCCAACCATCCATCTCTGCAAATCTATTTTCTAATTCAGAGACTTTAACCCCATCTTCATCCGTAAAGTCGACTTTTGAATATAGGGCATCTTTGGCTTGCATGATATTCCATAAAATTTCATGCCCCATAAGTACCGTATTCAAAACGGTATAATTATCAAATTCATTATGGTCTTGGCGTAAAACCGAGAGCCTTTCGCCCTGACCCAAAGAAACAGTTCCCATTGTAGGGTCCTGTTCGCCTGCAATAATTCGTATAAGCGTAGATTTTCCGGCACCATTAGCACCTATTATACCATAGCAGTTTCCGTTAGTGAATTTCAGATTTACATCCTGAAACAAAACCCTTTTACCAAATTGTATTCCTAAATTTGAGACTGTAATCATTTAAAAATATTGTTCTTATTGAATTTTTGTTAACCTCTTAAAAAGCCGGCAAAGGTACTGATTTTTTTCCATATTTTCGATGAATTCCGAATCAAATAATATTATTAATCATCAGCTTATATTGGAGGAAATCCAACATAAGATTTCAGATAAAATATAATTCAATCTTAAAAAATATAATTTACTGTTTGAGGCATAAAACACCATTATACAGTAAAATATGTTGTATTTTTAAACTTTAAATGGCCTGTTATGTTTATTTTCTAGGATAAAAAGACGATGGAGACTACTTTAAAAAAATCGAATATCGATAAGCAAAAGCTATTTTTATTATTATTGATAGCTTTTGTTGTATTATGTAGTAGCGGATGGTTATTTTTTATTACTGAAAAAGCACATATCAGAGAAGAAAAAGCACTTCAATTAGCTGCTATAGGAGATTTAAAAGCTTCACAAATAGAAAAGTGGATAAAAGAACGAAAAGCTGAAGGAGTTTACTTCCATAGTAATACTTATTTTAAAACGGCTGTTAAAGATTTCATTAAAGCTCCCTTGCAGTTAGACAACAAAAATGCATTATCCATATGGTTGCTTCCATTTATGAGTGGGCATGAATATACCGCCGCATATTTAGTAACTCCCGATAAAAAAGTATTTGTCTTCTCGCACAATCCTTTGATAAGTCAGAGTTTTGACGATATTTTTAAACAAAATCGCCTAAGTTTGAATATGCATGATAAGGCTGTCAAAATGAGCGATGTATTTCAGACCTCAAAAAACGGTAAAGTATTTATTGATATGCTAACAACCATACCGGACAATAAAAGTCCTAAAAAGAACTTAGCTTACCTTATATTTAGATTAGACCCTACCGTTCAACTGTTTAATGATATAAAAGGATGGCCAACCCCAAGTAAAACATCAGAAACTTACGTTGTACGATCTGAAAATAATAGAACCGTTTACATCAATGAACTTCGACATTTGAAAAATAAACCGCTTGCTTATAGTATATCTAATAAAGATGACAAGATTGTAGATGTCAGTGCATCAAATGGAATGACCGGAATTATTGATGGTCCGGATTATAGAGGCATAAAAGTTTTAGCAAATATTCACAAGATTAATCATGCAAAGTGGGTTATGATTGCTAAAGTAGATCAATCTGAGATCTATTCAACTATAAATTATCTTGCAGTTTTAATTACGCTATTTGTTATTTTGCTTTTTTCAATCACGGTAATTCTCCTCCTTTTCATCAATAAAAATGCAATCAGCAAAACGTATAAACAGTTATACGAAAAAGAGCTTGAAAATAATGCATTAAAACAAAAGTATGATTATTTAATGCAATCAGCAAACGATATCATATTAATATACAATCTTCAGGGTGTTATTCTGGCTGCGAATGAAAGTGCCGTTCTGGAATACGGATATTCGCAGGAAGAATTAATCGGAATGAATATTGAAGATCTTCATTCATTTGAGACCAAAGCTGATTTTAAAAAAAATATCCAAAAGATAAAAGAATTCGGTCGACTTCGTTCTGAAACAAAACATGTTCGTAAAGATGGAACTTACTTAATTATAGAAGCAAGCTCACGCCTAATTAATATATCCGATGAAACCCTCATCCTTGGCATAATTCGAAATATTACAGAACAAAGACAAGCTCAGGAAGATTTAATGGTGGCAAAAAGAAGAGCAGAAGAAAGTGATCACCTTAAAACCTTTTTCATCAATAATTTATCACACGAAATAAGAACCCCGCTTAATGCCATTATTGGCTTTTCTAAATTGTTGGACGATAAAGAGATTTCTGTTGAAGAAAGAATCAAGTTTATTAAAATAATAGACAAAAGTTCAAAAGAACTATTAAATAATTTTTCAAATATTATTGATATCGCTCAACTTGAAACAGAACAAATAAAAATCAACTTATCGAAAGTTGATATCGCAACCATCATGTCGAAAGTTGAAACTTTTCTAAAAGAAGAGTTGTCCTTATTTGAAAAATCAAATATTAAGATCAACATAAATCTCGCATCACAAAACACAAAAGCTTTGCTTGATGTAGATGAAGAACGTTTAATACAAATATTAGAGCATTTAATTTCGAATGCTGTTAAATTCACCAAAGAAGGCAATATCATTATCAATTGTAATGTAAAGGAAAGTGATATTCTCTTTTCGATCAGAGATACGGGAATAGGTATTTCGCCAGAACAACAGTGCTATATTTTCGATCGGTTCAGAAAAGCTAATGAATCATATAACACAGGTGAACGAGGCACAGGATTAGGATTATCTATTTCAAAAGGATTGATAAGACTGATGGGAGGAGATATTTGGGTAGAATCGACATTAGGAATAGGATCAACTTTCTATTTAAAATTTCCGCTTAATGGAGCACGTTGTATAAAAACTACTGAAGAGAATATAGTTGAAAACACGAAATACAAAACTCCTGTAATTCTTATTGCTGAGGATGAAATGTATAATATGTTTTATTTTCAGGAGGTCTTCAGAATTTTCAATGTAGAACTTCTTGATGCCCGTGATGGAATTGAAGCCCTTCATATTTTAGAAAACCGGAATGATGTGGACCTTGTTCTATTAGACTTGAAGATGCCGGGAATGGGAGGTTACGAAGTGTTACGACAAGCAAAACCACTTTATCCTTCGCTGAAGTTTATTGCCCAAACAGCCTATGCTATGTTTGATGATAGAACAAAGTGCCTTAAATCAGGATTTGATGATTATATTTCAAAGCCGATATCTCAAGCTGATCTTCTGAGAATTATTGATAACCAATTAAGCTCTCCGCTAACCCTGAAAAGTTAGTGTGGTAACCGGCATCTTATCATTCTTGGCTTATCCTGCATATCATTTTTTATTTCTATCAATATAAAGCCTTTTCCGGATAACATATTCCGTAACTCATTTGAAAGATATTCATTTATCTCAAAATAAAGAGATCCCCCTTTATTTAAATGAGTTAAAGAAAAATCTGAAATCATTTCATAGTAAACCAATGGTTCTTCATCCGTAACAAACAGTGCCAAATGTGGTTCAAAATCAGTGACATTAGCATTCATGAGCTTCTTTTCAGACTCCCGCACATAAGGTGGATTACTGACAATTATATCGAATAAGTCAAATGAATGCATTGCAGAAACATCCAAAACATCAGCACAAATAAATGAAATGTCAGCTCCAATTTTTATCGCGTTGCTTGATGCTACTTTTAGCGCATCTTCAGAAATATCTAGTGCAAATACTTTTGAATTATTTAACTTGTGTTTTAAAGTTATTGCTATACAACCACTTCCGGTACCAATATCAAGAATTTTCAGATTGGGGTCTTGGTTTACCTTATTCTTATAATCTTCAATAATCCAATGGCATAGTTCTTCTGTCTCTCTACGGGGTATTAATACCGAATCATTAACAATATATTTTTTTCCGTAAAACCATGTGGAACCGGTAATATATTGGATTGGATGATGATTTAAAATATCCTTTACGGCAAAATGTAATGTCAATAACTCCGATTCCGACAATCTCCTAGCCGTGTCGGCCATAACTTCATGTCGTTTCAAACAAAAAAAATCTTCAAATAAAATGGCAATCATACTTTCTGATTCATCCTCACCATATATTTCACTTAATACCGAACGATAATACTTATAAATATCTATTGCTTTATTGGACGAAACTTTCATCGGTAAATCGATTTATAAAAAAGTGTCTGATCTTAATAATTTCTGTTTAACAAAGGGCCGGCTTAGGAAAGCTTCTCATTTCATCGACAAAGTTACAAACACTTCAATTACCTTTGCAGTGATTATGAAAATGAATTATATGGAACACTCTTCTATCCGTTGCATGATAAATAATGAATTTTTGGTAATTGATTTATCAGCTTTCTGTTCTCAATACAAGCGCTTTAATCTTAAATCAATTGTCGAATCTCAGAAAATTTCTATTCCATCAACAACTGAAATTGAATTAGGCGATTTTGACTTACGCGGTAAAATGAATTACCAAAACGTTGATTTACTAAATTTGAAATTAACTTTTCTAGATGAAAAATCAATTCAAATAAGTAATCAAGATACCTATGCTTCGATTAGAAGCCTTTTCGAAAATGTAATCATTCATAAAGAAGTTAAACCGGATCAAGAAGATGACGATTGGTTTGGAGAAAAATTATGCGATGGGAAATATCCTAAAACAACTTTTCACTTATCAACTGAGAAAAATGAATGGAACTCGCCCTCATCATTAAAAGAATTCTTGACCAAGGTTCCCAAACTAAATAATGTCATGGTTAGTACCGGAGGTTATTTATTCGAAGGTTGTCAGAATCCTATCATTTTAGATCTTTGCAGAACGCATGAAAATCATCTCTTTGTTGAGGATGAAGAGCATCTATTATTAGGCACCGGTCTCTCGCCAGCTACCTCTATCCACTTTCTGAGAAATCAATATCCATCTATAGATGTTATCCTGGAAGATCTACCACCCTATTTGAAGCAATTTTCTTCGCTCTGGGATATTTGTTGTTTTCATCCCCATGGGAAAAAGTTATTGGAAGAATTTGAACGGCTATACACAACAGCCTCAATCCATAATGGCAAAAGAGCAATAAATATAAATCCTTCTTTGATCAATAAGTTTACACCCGGCATCCCCCTCTATTTTCTTATTCCCAAATCGGAAAAAAATAAATCAAAAGAGCCGATAAAACAGGTCTTAAATGATTAAATAATGAGTCTACTCCGAGAACCTTTTCGTGTGGTATTTTATTTAAATAATATTACTGAATAACAATTAATTACAAGAAGCTAATATTGTAAAATCAGCTTTTCGGAGTGAGCTCAATAATATTGAATGAGTAAAGTAATCGAATAATCTAAATAATAAATTTAAAGCTGAAATGAGTTGTCCATTTTGCAATCCGGATGTCAATCAAACTGCATTCGCAGAAAGTAAAAATTTTCTGGCAATCTATAATATTGCGCCCGTATTACCGGGGCATTCTTTAATTATTCCTAAACAGCATTTAAAAAGTATTCACGACTTAACGGAAGAGCAGTACACGGAGTTTTTTCAATTTGCACGCGAGGTAACAAAAAAATTATCCGTATTTTTTGATACGGATGCTTTTGATTGGATTATTCAAGAAAATGAGGAAGCCGGACAAAGTATTCCACATCTTCATCTGCATGTTATATTAAGGACAAAAGATGACTTACCTAATGCCGGAGATTGGTACATTGCCTTAAAGGATAGGCGTAAAGATGAAGTGGTAGATAGTGAAAACAGACCACGTTATTCTATTGATGAATTAAAGATGATAGCAAAGAAATTAAGAGATGCCTTTGATCAGCTAAATAAAGAAAAGAGCGACACCCATAACCGCTAATACGGCCCCAATAATTTCCTTTTTTGTTACTTTTTCCTTAAAAATAAGTATGGATGGGGGGATTATTAAAACAGGAACAATTGCCATAATCGTTGATGCAATTCCCGTAGAAGTGTATTTTATTGATAGTAGAGACAAAGAAACGCCTAAAAATGGACCAAATATGGCACCTAAAGTAACCAGCCCCATAGCCGGCCTGTTTTTTAATGCATTTTTTAATTCCTTTATCTTTCTACCCAAAATAATAATAATAGAAAAACCAACTATTCCGGTAATTACCCTTATTTGGGTTGAAGCAAAGGGATCATATTGTTGCATTCCCAATTTACTTAAGACTAATCCTACCCCCTGCCCTGTTGCACCACCTAAAGCTAATAATAAACCTTTAATTGGATAGGTGGATTTAAAAGATAACGTGGATGATTCCTTATTTTCATCTGTATCGGGTTTATCCAATACAACCAATGCTATCCCCAGAAGAGTAATAACCATACCACCCATATTCATCAAAGTAAATGTCTCTTTAAGGATGAAATATCCTGTAATAGCAGCAATGGGAGGTGCCAAAGCCATTATCAACATAGAAATTCGTGCGCTTACATATTCATACGACTTAAACAGGCAATAATCTCCAAATACAAAACCAACTAAGCCTGAAAGCGAAAGCCACAACCATGAAGAAGTTGAATTTTGATTTGGCCAAAATGACCCGGTCCGAACTAAAAGTAAAATACCAAGAAAGAAAAATGCAAGAATCAATCGTAAAAGATTGACCTGAAGAGAACCTATAGTTCTACTGGCACGAGAAAAAGAAAGCGCAGTAATAGTCCAAAATAGAGCAACAAGTAAAGCAGTAAATTCTCCGAAATGAGGCATGTGGGGATAATTATAATTGGACAAAAGTAAATAAATCATTTAATTTAGATCCTTAAATCCGCAAGAAAAAATAACCACCAAGTTTTAAATTATTAGTGAGATATTTTGAGTTTCTGCATCAGATTCACTAAATATTCTCTCTAAGAATGGATAGAAAAAGTTCGTTGAATCCGTGAATAATAGTATGGATTAATTTGTTAACTGATTTTGTTAAATATTTATGGGCATGCTTAGTGGTTTTTCCAAACCACTAATACGTATAGTATAAAAAGCTGATTGATTAAATTTCAAGTATATTTATCCCGGATTATCTGTAAAACACGTTAAGCTTACACTGTTTTCTGATCACGAGTACCTTGTATTGTTTGTAAGTACCTTTAGTATCGTGCTTTTCTGTTGCATAATTTGATTATCATAATCAAAATCATAATATGCACCGCCGATAATTTATTTACTACCATTATTTTTACGGCTTTAATTCAATTCACTCTTGCGGATTTAAGGTGTGACATCAATTTTGATTTATTAAACCGATACACAGATCTCAACGTCTCTATATTTTTCAAATCTTGCTCCATAAAGGTAATATAACGCTGAGAATAACCTCTGAATATTAGGATATGAATTGTATTAGTTTCGTCTCCATTATGTACTTGTTTCGTGCAAGTTTCGTACCTGTTTCGTTATATTATACGGAACAGGTACGGAACGAGTACTAAACAGGTAGGCGACTTGTATTGAACAGGGGAGCGTTATCCCTGAATAATCTATAAGTGTTCTATAAATTATCCTACGCTCATTTCTTCTTTACATTACAAGCTATCCATTATTTTGGTTAGTGCTTTTGGCTTGTTAAAAATAAACATGACATCATGAACGTATTAGTAACAACCGACTCTAGTTTTATTTCAGCAGTTACGAAAATTCAGGACAAGCAAAGGAAAATTGTCCGGTCGTAAAAAATCCTATTTATCAACAATTTATTTACGCTTATCAACCTTAAATCCGCATAATAAAATTTGACATAACTAATATTAATTTTTTATATAGTTCTATTTTAAATACATTTAGAAGTTAATATTATATATTTATCTCACTTTTTATTGATTCATAAAATACTAGCTCAAAAATGGAGTAATTCCTGAAAAAAACCGTTTCTATTATCTCAAAACATGAAATAATTATGTCAAATTATAAACCAGATCATATACGATACTAAAAATCAGTAGATTCAAAAACATTTAATAATGTAATTGTATTTTATATAAATGAATAATATTATAAAACACAAACATATGTAATAAATATAAATTACAAAAGAACTTGGTTTTACCGTAAAGCGTTAAAAAAAGTATCAAATAGACCAACTATATAATTGATTTACTGATAAATAATTAAATAAGTGAATTTATTATCGTTTTGAATTCATCTGCAAAAAATATTCCGTTTATTTACAATTTTCAAAAATAAAAAAAAATAAAAGTAAAAAAAAAAATAAAAATTAGCTTGGAAAACGATTCAAAATACATATTTTTATAAATCGTGAAATTGAAAAAAAGTAAGAATGCTTTTCGATGATAGTTACAAAACAATTACTTCAAAGTCAGAAGGTTTATACAAAGAAAAGGGCAGCAGGTTTATTTCATTTGCCGTACCCGTTTCCTCTGAAGCTGAGATCAAGGAATTTTTGGACCAGACTAGAAAGCAGTTTCACGACGCCCGTCATGTTTGTTATGCTTATGTTTTGGGCTTTGATAAATCAGCCTATCGCATGAATGATGATGGGGAACCATCGGGTACAGCCGGTCGTCCTATATATGGACAATTGCAATCTTATGATTTAACAAACACATTGATTGCGATAGTCAGATATTTTGGAGGCACGAAACTTGGTGTTAGCGGATTAATCAACGCCTATAAAACAGCATCGCAAGACGCACTATCAAAAGCTGAAATATTAACAAAAAGAATTACTGAAATCTATGAAATTACTTATGATTATGCATTCATGAATGAAGTAATGAAAATAATGAAGGATGAAGACCTTAATCAGTTTTCAACATCATTCGGACTGGAATGTGAAATTTCTTTTTCAGTTGCGAAAAATGATGCTATAAGAGTTTATGAAAAATTATTTAAAATTGAAACACTAAAGATCAAACACCTACGAACAATTTAAATCATCTAATCAATGATAGGAGGCACCATAAATCATCAATTACATAAGAAACATTTTTTATAAATCAAGAGGCCGGCACCTTTTTTATAAACTATTTTCAGCTGAACTTTGTTAACAGTTTCGCTTCCGACAAAGAGAAATACAAACCGATTTAATCGGATCACTAAACATCTGATCTTCACATTGACCAGATTAAGAAAATTGTCATTAACCAGTATGAACCTAACTCAATATAATAAATAACACATGGCAGAGATTTATGCCGAAGTATGGGAAAGGTGTCTGAATGTTATTAAAGATAACATTAATTACCAGAGTTTTAAGACTTGGTTTTCTCCAATAAAACCTGTCCGGCTCGAGAATAATGTTTTAACTATTCAGGTTCCAAGCCAATTCTTCTACGAATGGTTAGAGGAACATTATATCCATTTGCTAAAAAAAACAATTAAAAGCGAATTGGGGCAAACTGGTCGTTTGGAGTATAGTATTGTAATGGACTCATCAAATAATCAAACACCTCCATATACAATAAAGGTCCCAACCAGTGATAAGAAGGCAACTGCTAATCCTTCTATTGCAATGCCAATTGACTTGAACAAGGGTAATAACAAAGAAATTCCTAATCCTTTTGTTATACCCGGTTTGAAAAAGATCAAGGTAAATTCTCAACTGATCGACTCCTACTCTTTTGATAACTTCATAGAGGGTGACTGTAATAGACTTGCTCGTTCTGCCGGGTTTGCTGTTGCTAATAATCCCGGTAAAACAGCTTTTAACCCTTTGTTTATCTATAGCCCTGTTGGATTAGGGAAAACACATTTATCGCACGCTATTGGAATTCAGGTTAAAAACAATTTTCCTGATAAAACAGTATTATATATTGCTGCAGAACAGTTTATCAATCAATTTATTGATTCTGTCAGAAACAACACGCATAATGATTTTGTACATTTCTATCAAATGATAGATGTCTTGATTATTGATGATATCCAGTTTATGGCCGGCAAAGAAAAAACGCAGGACTCCTTCTTCCATATATTTAATCATCTGCATCAAAAAGGGAAACAAATTGTTCTTACCTCGGATAAACCTCCTGTCGAATTAAAAGGTATTGAGCCAAGATTACTTTCACGTTTTAAATGGGGATTAGCAGCAGATTTGCAAGTACCCGATCTTGAGACGCGTATAGCTATTCTGAAAAAGAGAATTTATAATGATGGCATCGAAATGCCGGAAGATGTTATTGAATATCTTGCCTATAATGTAACAACCAACGTCAGAGAGCTCGAAGGTGCCCTGATATCTATTATGGCTCAATCTTCGCTTAATAAAAAAGATATCACGATTGATCTGGCACAGCAAATGATTGAGAAGTTCGTAAAGAATAACAAACGCGAAATATCAATTGATTACATCCAGAAAATAGTTTGTGAATATTTCAATATTCCGGTTGATGCTTTAAACTCGAAAACCAGGAAGAGAGAAATTGTTCAAGCCCGTCAATTAAGTATGTTCTTTTCAAAAAAACATACCAAATCATCCTTAGCTTCTATCGGTTTGCATTGTGGCAATAAAGACCATGCGACTGTTTTGCATGCTTGTAAAACAATTCTTAATCTTATGGAAACCGACAAACAGTTTAAATCGCATGTGGATGAAATTGATAAGAAAATTAAAATTTAAGATATCTATTTATATATTAAGCCGTCACATTCTTTCATGCGACGGCTTTTTCATTTCTACAATTGTCTACTTTTGTACAAAATTGTTTTAAATTTATGAAGATTTTAATGGTCTGTCTTGGCAATATATGCCGTTCCCCTCTCGCTGAGGGTATTTTAAATAAGAAGATAGCAGAGAATCACCTGAAGACTGAAGTCGCATCTGCCGGCTTTATTTCTTATCACCAAGGCGATCCTGCTGATAGAAGAGCTATATCAACGGCAGCCCAATTTGGTGTGGACCTTAGTAAGCATAAAGCCAAATTCTTCACCCAAAAAGATTTTGATCAATTCGATTATATTTATGTAATGGATCAGGAAAATTTACACCAGATTCAGTTACTTGCACGAAATAGTGATGATCTAAAAAAAGTAGACCTCATTATGAATGCGCTCTACCCCGGAGAAGATAAAGTTGTTCCTGATCCATATTATGGTGGAGCTGAAAATTTTATACGTGTATTTAAATTACTTGATCATGCTTGTGATGCTATTATTGAAAAAATAAAAAAAGAACAATGATACCGAATAGACAAGATATTTTAGCTGCAACAGAAAGGATTGCACCATTTATTCATCATACACCTGTCTTGCAATCTTATTTGCTTGATGAGCTTGTAGGAGCAAGTCTATTTTTTAAATGCGAAAATTTTCAACGAGTCGGAGCTTTTAAAATGAGAGGAGCTACAAATGCAATACGTTCATTAAAAGAGGAAGATTTCAAAAAAGGTGTTGCAACACATTCATCAGGGAATCATGCTGCAGCACTGTCCTTGGCTGCAAGAGATTTAGGTGTAAAGGCCTATATTGTCATGCCTGATAATTCTTCAAAGGTAAAAATAGCGGCAGTTAAGCAATATGGTGGTCAAATAACTTTTTGTAAACCAACTGTCGAGGCTCGCGAAGAAATGTTGTCTGGCATTATATCATCAACAAAAGCTATCGAAATTCACCCCTATAATAACTCGTATATTATTGCAGGACAAGCCACTGCTGCAAAGGAACTTATTGAAGATGTTAAATCACTTGAGGTTATAATAGCCCCCGTAGGTGGAGGTGGACTGCTAAGTGGGACGGCGCTATCGGCACACTATTTTTCTCCATCAACAACTGTTATTGCAGCAGAACCGCTTAACGCTGATGATGCTTTCAGATCATTCAGATCAGGCAAAATAGAACCTGTTTCTCCAAAACAAACTATTGCAGATGGGCTAAGAACATCTCTCGGATCTTTAACATTCCCGATAATATATAATAATGTTTCTGAGATTCTTACCGTAAGCGAAGATTCGATTATTGAGGCAATGCGTTTAATATGGACGCGAATGAAAATAATTATTGAGCCCTCATCAGCAGTCCCATTTGCTGCAATATTATCCAACAAGGAAAAGTTTAAAAATAAGAAAATCGGAATTATTATTTCAGGCGGTAATGTTGACCTTGATCATTTACCTTGGTAAAATAAATAAATGGAAAAAAATAAAGGAACACTGTTTCTTATACCCACACTTTTAGGAGATACCCCTATAGAAAATGTTATTCCATCATACAACATTGAGATTGTAAGAAGTCTTAATGTCTTTGTTGTAGAAGAGCTTAAGTCTGCCAGACATTTCTTAAAGAAAGCAGGATATCCTCGTCCTTTCGATTCTGCTGAGTTTTCAGTACTGAATGAACACACTCACGCTACAGATATAAGCGAATTATTAACTCCACTTTTAAATGGATGCTCAGTGGGTCTTCTTTCAGAAGCCGGACTTCCTTGTGTTGCCGATCCGGGAGCAAGTTTGGTTTCATTGTGCCAGCAAGAAAAAATAAAGATCGTCCCTCTTTCAGGTCCATCTTCCCTATTCATGGCTTTAATGGCTTCCGGTTTTAATGGACAGCAGTTTGTATTTCACGGATATCTTCCAATTGATGCGAAAGATAAAATCAGAAAAATTAAGGATATGGAAATATCCGTATCAAAAAATAAACAAACTCAGATTTTTATAGAAGCCCCTTATAGAAATAAAAAGCTGCTTCAGTTACTTTCAGAAACATGCAAACCTGATACATTAATCTGCGTTGCCTCCATGATATCTACTTCAGAAGAATCTATACTTACTTTACCAGCCTATATCTGGCGAAAGAAAATTCCTGAAATCGACAAGAAACCTGTTGTCTTTTTAATAGGTGAAGGCATCTAAGAAGACGTTTCCCGGTCACCGGACCTCAAGCTTTTTAATACTTGATAAGGAAAGAAAACAAAAAAGGGTGTTATCGAAAAGATAAGCACCCTTTTTTGTTTTTAAGTATTATAACCTATTCGTGACCGTGTTCCATTCCTTCACCATGAACATGCCCATGGCTAAGTTCCTCTTCTGTTGCTTCACGGACATCAACAATTTCACCGGTAAAATAAAGGGTCTTCCCCGACATTGGGTGATTAAAATCCATGTGAACAGTTTCGGCTTCTACTGCTAAAATTTTTCCTTGAAGGTGGTTACCTTGATTATCCATCATGGGTAATACATTGCCTTCCTTTAACATTTCATAATCAACTTTTCCGTCAACTTTAAAAATATCAAGTGGTAGGTTAACAACCATATCAAGCTGATAATCGCCATAAGCATCAGGACTTGCCAGCGTAAACTCGAAAGTATCGCCTACGACCATACCAGTCAAATTCTCTTCAAACTTGGGAAGCATCATGCCAACGCCATAGATAAAAACCAAAGGTTCGGTTTTTTCAACCTTCTCTACCAGCTCGCCTTCGGCGTGATCAAGCTTGAGAGTATATGTCAGGCTTACCACATTGTTTTTGCTGATTTCCATCGAATAAAATTTAAATTTTAAAATTAATAGTACTTAGAATTTATTTGCGAAAGTAAGTTTAATTTTTTAGTTGACAAGAGCCTCCTCAAAAAAAGTAAAAAAGGACTTATACAAAACTCATTTTATTCTTACTCTTTATTTTAAGACCTCGGGTTGTGCCGGATTATCAAATTCCATTTCCACATCATTCATCATTAACGAATCAGCATTTTCCTTAGGTTCAAAACGAGTATGACAGGTATATGTTTTTGATACATGTGCAGGAGGTTTCGGAAAAGTCCCCCTATACTCTTTTAACCGTTCATCACGTAAAACCTTTTGCATAAACAACCCATATATTGGCAGGGCTGTCTTTAACCCTTCTCCGAGTTCTGAAGTACGAAAATGTATACATCTGTTTTCTGAGCCAACCCAAGCGCCACCGATTAATTTAGGAGTTACGCCAATAAACCATCCATCTGAATAATTAGAAGATGTTCCTGTTTTACCACCGAAATCAGTATTATATTTGAATAAATCGTATTCAAATAGCCCCTGAGTCGTTCCGCCTGGCTCAGAAAGTCCAGCCCGAAGCATGATACTCATCAGAAAGGCTGTTTCATCATTGAGTATTTTGACTTTGGATGGTTTATATTCATATAAAACATTTCCTTTTCTATCCGTTATCTTCGTTACCAATACAGGTTCAACCCTATATCCGCCATTTACCAATGGAGAATATGCATCCAGAATTTCGAGCAAAGAAACATCACTTGTTCCCAAACAAACAGACGGGACATTTTGAAGTTCAGTTTTAATACCCATTTTTTTTGCATACTGAATTACTTTTGTCCAACCAATTTTTTGAGCTACCTGAACTGCCACCGAGTTAACACTCCTTGCAAAAGCATGCTTTAAGGTCATGGATCGTCCACTAAATGACCAATCGGCATTATGAGGCGACCATGATTTTGGTTGTCCCTTTTCAGTATAGTTGATTGTAATATTTTGATCCGTCATTTGATCACAAGGCCCAAACCCGTTATCCATTGCAGCAGTATAAACAAAGGCTTTAAATAATGAGCCGGGTTGACGTTTAAACTGGCTTACATGATCAAATTTGAAATATTGAAAATTAACACCCCCAACCCATGCTTTAACAAATCCATTTTGAGGGTCCATACTTAGGAACCCGGCATGAAGAATGTGCCTGTAATAGCGAATTGAATCAAGTGTACTTAAAGTAGTATCACGATCTCCTTTCCAGGAAAAGACAGTCATCGAATGAGGTTTGTTCAAATAATAATTAACCGAATCCATTTTAGCATGACCAAAGTGTTTTATCAGTCGTTTATAAGTATCGGTTTGTTTTACCAACCCTTCAATAAAACCTTTTAATTCCTGTCCGTTTTCATCTCTCCATGGAGCTTGTCCCGCCCAATGTTGAAAGAATCTACTTTGCAAATGTTTCATATGTTCTTGCATCGCCTCCTCAGCAAGAATCTGAAGACGGTTATCAATAGTAGTATAGATCTTCAGCCCATCCCGATAAATATCTTTATGATTGGCCTTACACCAATCCTGAAGCTCACGAGCTACTGCATCTCTGAAATACAGGGCCTCTCCATCATAGTTTCCGGCAACCTTATACCTTAAATGAATAGGGATATTTTTAATAGAATCGGCTTTTTCCTTTGCCAGATATTTATATTTTACCAACTGATCTATTACTGTATTACGCCTGCTTAAAGCATTTTTAGGATTTGATACAGGACTGTAGTATGTTGGCGCCTTTAATAAGCCAATAAGTGTCGCACATTCTTCAACCGTTAAATCCTTAGGTTTTTTATTAAAAAAAGTAACTGAGGCAGATTTTATTCCATACGAATTACTACCAAAGTCTACTGTATTCAAATACATGGTTAAAATATCCTCTTTAGAATAGAAGAACTCAATTTTAACCGCATTAATTAACTCCTTGGTTTTATATATCAGCACTTTTAAACCGGGAATATAACTAAACAGGCCTCTCGAATAGTGTTCTCTGGTCTTGAAAAGATTCTTTACCAATTGTTGCGTAATCGTACTTCCACCTCTTCGCTCACCTTGAGCCATTGACCAGAAAATACTTGCTGTAGATTGTAAATCAATTCCATGATGTTTATAAAACCGGATATCCTCCGTACAGATAAGCGTATTAATGAGTATTGGAGATAATTCCTTGTATTCAGCAGGCACACGATTCTCATAGAAATATTTACCTATCAGTACATTGTCACTGGTATAAAGCTCAGAAGCCACACTCTGTTGGGGATTATTTAACTGCATAACCTTAGGAGAACGACCAAAGAGCCACAAAAAATTAACATCAACCAAAACAAGAAATATAAAAAGACCAATCACAAACTGAGCGATCCAGTAAGGTATTTTTTTATACCAAACAGCACCCTTAGGAGATCTTAACTTGTTACACAACAGAATGATATAAGATAGCACACGTTTTACTTCCGGTAATTGAAAAAAATCTTTTACCAGTACCAGCAACTTTTTTACCAGTTCAATAATTTTTAATATAAATGCCTTCACTTATTTTTGTATCAGTTTATGATTTCTCAAATCAGTTTGCAAAGGTAAATATTTGTATCAACTTCTTAAAATCTAAATGCAAAAGGATGAAGGATCCTGTAACTTTAAGAATTCTCAGTCGTCAAATTAATTGAAGAACAAATTACAAAACAAATATGTTCTTTTTAGTGTCATCTTTTTACAACATAAATCAACAAATATGTATCGTTATATACTAACAATAATCTTTCTCGTCGTTCTGATTAAAGATGGAGCTTCACAACGAACAGCGCCTGATTTATTAAAACAGGCTGTTATATGTACAGAAGCCGGTGATCTTCAATCTGCGCTTGAATTATGCAATCAATCAATCGCACTAAATCCCAAGTATGATCTAGCTTTTTTTCAACGTGCCACTACCCGTGAAATGATGGGCGATATAACCGGTGCCATTGCTGATTACTCTACTGTTATCCAGATAAATACCAATAATATTTATGCATATCTTAACAGAGGTTTACTTTATCAAAAAACAAAAAGGAAATGGGCTGCATTTAAAGATTTTAATTCCGCTCGTTCAATTAATATGTCTTACACCCTTTCATTTATGACCGGACAGGCAATAAAATCATTTTTCTAATTCCGGATTGATTTTTTCTAATGCGTCAAGTCTTTGTATCAATGGCGGATGTGAATAATGAATAGCAACATAGAGCGGGTGAGGATTCAGATTACTTAATTGATCGACTGACAATTTTTTTAACGCAGATTGTAAATCGGATGCACTAGAATAAGTCCCTGCAAAACGATCGGCTTGAAATTCAAAATATCGAGATAGTTTATTACTAAAACTACTTAAAACAGTAGAAATAGGGCTATATAAAAATCCAAAAGCCAGAATTCCAATTTGGAAGCTAGGCGTTTTAGCGCCTAAAGCTGCACACATATCTTTAGCAAACTCAGTAGTTGGATCAATAAAGCGAGAAAGTAAATAAAGAACTATTCCGGTTTCGAAAATTGAAAGCACCATTCCCTTTTGAATATGCTTATGTTTGTAATGTCCGATTTCGTGTGCCAGAACAGCGACCAATTCTGAAGTAGTGTGGGTCGAAATCAGTGTATCATAAAGCACAATTCTTTTCTTTCTCCCTAATCCCGAAAAATAAGCATTTGCTTTTGTAGAACGTTTTGAACTATCAATAACAAAGATATTATCCAATTTAAAACCTACCTTTCTTGCAAAATCCTCTATAGCAGATCTTGTTTCACCGTCTTCAAGGGGTCTTTGTTTATTAAATAGCGGAACAATCAATGTCGAATAAAACATGGAAAAGAAAATACTAAATAAGGTAACAACAGCTAAAGCAAGTATCCAGAACCATTCGCCGGTTGAATGATATATATATAAGATCAAAGCCATAATACCACCTCCAATAACTATCGATAGTAAAAGTCCCTTCAACTTATCCAATATGTATGTTTTGACAGTGGTTTTATTGAATCCAAACTTTTCTTCTACTATAAAAGTAGAATAGATTTCGAAAGGTAAATCTATGATAGAAGATACTAAACCAAGTACGGCAAAGAAAAGAAGGGGAAGAAAAATAAAATGAGTTGTATATTGACTAATGAAGTCATTGAGCCATCCAAATAAGCCAAAGAATAAAGCTGTTAATAAAATTAAAAATGAGAGCCATTCACTAATTCGGGAAACATTCTCATTCTGCCTGTAATAACTTATCGATTTTTGATATTGATCAACGGTTATGATTGATTTTAGACTATCTGGTAGCCCGTTACACCAATGCTTTGAATTCAAATAGTCTATAAATTGTTGAAAAGCGAAACTCAATGAAACAATTACGACCAATAGAATAAATAATATCTTCTCCATGAAATAAAGTTAAAATTTTTAAAGCCAAAAACATAAGGATTAAAACCTTCTTAAGCATTTTGTCACTTGCTAATAATATTAAGGTCAAAATAGTAAAAGCCAAAGAAACCATTCCTACCTTTGGGTTTCATAAGAAATGCACAAAATATTAGCCAAAAACAAAATGTTTTAGGGCTTCCATTGGCATGAAAGTTCGTTTTGCTGTGGCTTCTAAATCACGGCCTTCTTCTTCGTAAATTCGTTTAAGAAAAATAGACATTTCTTCGCCTACTTCAATCAGGTGCCCATCGGGATCGTAGAAACGAATAGTACGCTGTCCCCAAATCTCAGTGTTGATTTCGTGCAGAAATTGAACATCATTTTCTTTCAATGTTTGATAAATAGTATCCAAATCATCGGTTTCAAAGCAAAGTTCAAAGCGACTTGCGCTTTTATTATTTGTAATATTTTCTTCACCAATGATTTGAGAAATAACATTGCCTTCCCAGATTTGCCAAACGGTAAACCCCTCTTTGAAAGTAATATTAGTACCACCATTGTCCATAACAACCGTAAATCCAAGGACATCGGTATAAAATTTTGTTGAAATTCCGGCATCTTTTACAAATAGCACAGGTTGGCATTTTTTCAAGTTCATACTTGTTCTTATTTAGCTGATTGATTTATATACAAAGGAACGCTTGTCGAAACTATTCAACTTACAGATCAATGCTATTTTATAGCCTTATATACCATCTTACCGCCCAAAAAGGTTTTAACCGGTTTAGCTTTTATAATATCTGTATCCTTACAATTCATCAGGTCAGTATCCCAAATTACAAAATCAGCATACTTTCCATTTTCAAGAGTTCCTTTTTCATTCTCTTCAAATGATGCCTTGGCAGCCCATATCGTCATTGATCGTAATGCCTCTATTCTAGTCAAAGCATCGTTCATCTGGAATCCTTCTGCAGGATGACCGTCAATAGCCTTACGCGCCACAGCGGCATAGAGTGTATAGGTAGGATAGATCTCCTCAATCGGGAAATCGGTCCCATTAGGCATCCACCCATTTTGAGCCAGCAGACGTTTATAAGGATAAGCATTTTTAATCCTTTCACCTAAACGGTCGCCTGCCCAATCCATATCTGAAGTAGCATGGGTTGCCTGAACCGAGGGTATGATATTATACTTTCCAAACAGCGCAAGATCTGCCGGATCAATAATCTGTGCATGTTCAATACGCCAGCGTCTATCATTGGCGCCACCCAGCATCTTGCCATAGATATGAAGTACCATTCTATTTGCAGCATCCCCGATAGCATGTGTACAGACTTGATAACCATGACGTAATGCAATACTACATAGACGTTCCATTTTCACTGTATCCATAGATGGATATCCACGTTCTTGCGGTTGATCACTATATGGCGCCAATAACCAGGCACCTCGTGATCCCAACGCCCCATCGGCATAAAGCTTTATTGAATGAATATGCAGGTAAGGGGTTTTAATCACTCCGACAAGCACAAACGATTGAATATTTTCTTTTGTAGGGCTTAGCCAAGCGTCAATACGCATTTTCAAGTATCCCTTCTGTTGTAGTTCGATAATACGATCCACATCATCTTTCTCGATACCGGCATCGACTACGGAGGTCAACCCGGCTGCGAAGCAATTAGCCTGGCCTAGCTCTAGCAAATGACGCATAGCATCTTCGGAAGGAAGAGGAATCATCTTTCTAAACTTATCCGCTAAATCTTCTTTAAAAACGCCAGTCAGCCTACCATTTACCTTGATTGCCTGTCCGGCAGGAATATTGGTCGTATTACCAATTTCGGCCAGCATCATTGCCTTCGAGTTTACCAATACGGCATGACCGTCTACCCGCATCAGAACTACAGGTATATTGCCAAATACCGAATCGAGCGAAGCCCTATCCGGAAAGCGCTTATCTGCCCAAAGGTTTTGATCCCATCCCCTACCGCACAACCAAGACGACGGATGGGTTTTCTGATGAGTTTCCAACCGCGCTATCACTTCTTTCAGAGAACGGGTACCGCGGAGGTCGGCAAACTGAAGATTCTGTGCATAACCTGTAAAATGACAATGCGCATCATAAAACCCCGGAAGCACACATCGACCTGCTGCATCTTCCACCTTCTTCGCTTTATATTTTTCAGTAATGTCCTTCTCTGATCCAACCGCCACAATCTTACCCTCTTTTACAGCAAAAGCCTCACAAACAGTATTATCTTTATCAAGTGTATATACTTTTGCATGCTTTACAATCAGATCGACCCATAATTCTGAATGCTTACAACTCAAAAAAGTAGTTAGACAAGCGATTACGAAAAAGGAAAAACATATTTTCTTCATAAAATAAATTTCTAACTTTATATATTACAGTGCAAAGATCGGAATTTATCCAATAGTTTATCGGTAAAAGTCTGCCACATCGCAATAATCTTTAATTTTGATTTTGGCTAATATTATAGAACTACGCATGAAGGAACGACTTCCTCAAATACGACAGATACTGATTTTTATCTTGTTAGTGTTTATTACAGGTCTATTAACCTGTTGTAACCCCAACGATAAAATAGATACCAGTCCGACATTACGCCTTGGCTTTTCAAACGATACCGTATTGTTCGATACCGTATTTACAACACTGGGCTCTTCAACCCATGTCCTTAAAGTTTATAACCACAACAGCCATCGCGTTCAATTATCCGATATTCAACTGGGAGGTGGTAAAACATCGGCATATCGCATCAATGTAGACGGACAACCGGGAAGCTCCTTTACCAATATTAATATCGATGCAAAAGACAGTCTCTTCATCTTTGTCAGGGTCACAATCAATCCTAACGACCAAAACTCACCATTCGTCGTTCACGACTCATTGTTGTTCACATTAAACGGAAACAGGAAAAAGATAGACCTTGTGGCATGGGGACAGAATGCTCATTATATTGTAGCCGATACCCAGATTTCGGGACTTCCTTCCTTTAAAGTAGTAGCTGCGAAGAATCAAAAGATCACATGGAAAGCAGACAAACCCTATATCATTTATGGATACGCTTTTGTCGATTCGGCAGCCCAGCTCACCATCGATCCGGGAGCTCGAATCTATCTTCATGAAGGCTCCGGACTCTGGGTCTTTAAAAACGGTTCTATAAAAGTCAACGGGACAAAGGAAAATAAGGTTGTTTTTCAAGGTGACCGGCTTGAATCCTTTTACAAAGATATTCCCGGACAATGGGATCGTATCTGGATCAATGAAAGCAATACAGACAGCCGGATTAGCTGGGCCATTATCAAGAACGGATTCACCGGCATCCAGGCAGAGACTTTGGATCAAACCGAAAGCGGGAAATTACAGATAGAAAATACTGAAATCAGTAATATGACAGGTTATGGACTTCTTGCTAAGAAATATACTATCGATGCCGGAAACTTATTGATCTATGGAGCCGGCATCCAATCATTATATCTCGCTGCAGGAGGCATCTATGACTTCAGACACTGTACGTTTTCAAATTACTGGAATAAATCAGTCCGTAGCACTGCTTCCATCCGTCTCAGCAACTACTATTCATATGTCGACGCCTCCGGAAAGGTTATTCAGACAAAAGGCGATCTTACAAAAGCTTATTTCGGAAACTGCCTCATCATGGGAAACCAAACAGAGGAGCTCTTTTCTGATGGGGATCCTTCCGCTGGGGCTTTCAGCTATCTATTCGACCATTGCGCCATACAAACTTCTATAGTCAATGATGTCACACATTACCTCAACGCCGTAAGGCTACAACAGCAAGTCTACAATATACCCAAAGATTCCGTTGTTCCTGAAGCTCGCGGCATAGGACTCCGGAAAATTATAACAGATGCCCCATCTCCCCTGAAACTTCAAACCGACCTTTTGGGAAATGACCGTACGCTTCAGCTACAACCCGATGCCGGAGCTATACAATATCAAAACAAGAAATAGACAAAACTGTTGCCTCATTATGTTCTGAAAACATGAATGTCATCTATTAAATTCCGGATTCTACCGATTGTTTAAGCAATGTCAGCATCATGCTTCCAATCTCCGCAGGCGACTCAATCACATGGATACCACACTCTCGCATGATTATTTTTTTTGCTTCGGCTGTATCGGCCTTACCACCTACAATGGCGCCTGCATGTCCCATCGTTCTTCCCTTAGGAGCCGTAGCGCCAGCAATAAAGCCAACTACAGGTTTCGTACTATTGTCGCGAATCCATTCGGCAGCCTCAGTTTCCATAGAGCCTCCTATTTCGCCAATCATCACAATACCTTCGGTCTCCGGATCTGCCATAAACAATTCAATGGCATCTTTTGTGGTGGTCCCTACAATCGGATCGCCTCCGATACCGATAGCGGTAGTCTCTCCCAATCCTGCTTTTGTAAGCTGATCAACCGCCTCATATGTCAGCGTGCCTGAACGCGAAACGATACCGATTCTTCCCTTTTGATGAATAAAGCCGGGCATAATACCCACTTTTACCTCACCTGGAGTGATGATACCCGGACAGTTAGGACCGATTAAACGACTCCCCCGTTGCTTCAGATACTCTTTAATACCCAACATATCTTTGACGGGAATTCCCTCAGTGATGCATACAATCAATTTAATTCCCGCATCGGCAGCCTCATATATGGAGTCGGCTGCATAAGCAGGCGGCACAAAGATGATTGACACATCAGCCCCTGTTGCCTTCACAGCATCAGAAACCGTGTTGAATACAGGTCGGTCAAGATGCATTTGTCCACCTTTTCCCGGAGTAACCCCACCAACCACATTGGTGCCGTATTCAATCATTTGTGTAGAATGAAAAGTACCTTCATTACCGGTAAATCCCTGTACCAGTATTTTCGATTGTTTATTAACGAGTATGCTCATATTAGTTGATTGCTTTTTTTTAAAATTTGGTGATACAGAATAATAATTTCATATATAATTGACAAACTTTCGCTATGTTTGTTCAATTCAAAAAACAAAGTCATGAACACTTTTTTAAACACGCTGGCTGACAACGACACTATTTGTGCTTTGTCAACTCCAGCAGGTACCGGTGCTATTGCAGTTATCAGATTATCAGGTCCCGATTCCTTCAGCATTTGCAAAAAAGTATTCACACCCCGAAAGAGCACTGTCGATCTTGAGCAGGCCCCATCGCATGGCGTTTACTTTGGCGATATCCTATCAGACACTGAAATTATCGACGAAGTATTGGTGAGCATTTTTCGGGCGCCCCACTCCTACACGGCCGAAAACATTGTTGAGATATCGTGCCATGGCTCCATGTATATTGAGCAACGCATCATGGAGTTACTGCTGAACCATGGAGCCCGCTTAGCTAAGCATGGAGAGTTCACTATGCGCGCCTTTCTCAATGGAAAGTTTGATCTCTCGCAAGCCGAAGCCGTTGCCGATTTGATTGCTGCCAACTCAAATGCTGCTCACCAGCTAGCTATTAACCAGATGCGTGGAGGTTTTTCATCAAAAATAAAAGAACTCAGAGGCAATCTGCTCGATTTCGCCTCTCTCATAGAATTGGAACTTGATTTCAGTGAAGAAGATGTGGAATTTGCCGACCGAAAAAAACTCAACACCTTACTTGATAAGATCAAAGTAGAAACCACAAAGTTGGTGGAGTCGTTTCGGGTAGGAAATGTACTGAAAAACGGAATACCCGTTGCGATAGTCGGAAAAACAAATGTAGGAAAATCAACACTATTGAATGCACTGTTAAATGAAGAACGCGCCATCGTTTCAGAGATTCCCGGTACCACCCGAGATACCATTGAAGACACACTTATCCTCAACGGCGTGATGTTTCGGTTTATCGATACCGCCGGACTGCGCGACAGTGAAGATATGATAGAGAACATTGGGATAGAACGTACCATGCAGAAGCTGGAGCAGGCTGCCATCGTACTCTATGTGTTCGACCTCAATGAAATCACCATAGATGAACTCAACGAAACCTTGGCCGATCTACATGCACAGTTTAATCTCGACGCCAAGAAGGTAATCCTGATTGGAAATAAAACTGATGAACTTGTTGAGATTCCGAAACACTTTATCGATTTGGTTGAGCACGAAACAATCTTCATCTCTGCCAAACGCAAGGAAAATATCAACCTCATCATAGATTCACTGCTCAAGACCGTCGAAAACAACGAAGCCATGTCAGACACCCTCGTTTCCAATGTCCGTCATTACGAGGCCCTCAAACTCGCCTTAGCCGACATTATTCGGGTGAAGGAAGCTTTCAAACAGAAGCTCCCCTCCGATCTCGTTGCCATCGACATTCGTCATGCACTCTATCATCTGGGTGAGATAACCGGTGAGGTTACAAATGATGATATATTAGGTAATATCTTTGGAAAGTTCTGTATCGGAAAGTAATTCACATAATACATTGACTATAAATATATTACAAATAACATACCAAAATAGTATTATTATTAAAGTGTTTAATTTCAACATATTATAAACATAAATCAATAATATACAACTCCTTTTTTGTTGCTATTTTGTTGCTCGGAAATATTTGAGCAACAGGAGCAACAAGTTTTATTGGAATACGAGGCATAAATCTTAATTATACACGCTATATGGAAACAGAAAAGACACTATCGGAATTAGCTAAGAATCCAGAAAGTATGACTGAGGAAGAGAAAAATAATATGTCAAAGGTATTCAAGGCTTTTAAGGAACTAGGAAAAGCATTTGAGCCATACAATACTGAACCTATCCTTAACAATACTGCAAATACATTATCAGAGCGTTTTTATCAAGAACATTTTATCATGGCTGCCGTATTAGAGGCTTTCTGCATTAAAAATGAAATTTCATTCAAAGAGCTTAATAAAACTATTATTAACTATGTTCCCAAAGAATTCATCTGGGATATTCCCGTAGCACGAATAAATTTTGTTATTTCAAAGATGATAAGATTAGGATTAATTGAATTTGTAGAAACAGATAATAAATATGCCCCTAATTTTAAAATTACAAATGATGGCGTAAAAGCATATCAAGAGCACACATTCCAAACATTGGCTACTTCATCATTCTTTAACTATCAAACCTATCAGATAAACAAGAAGGCAGATAAAATATCAAAATTAATGCTGATAGTAACAATCATATCTGTTCTAGTTGCTATTCTGTCTGTAATAGTGACGATTTATGTCACGAGTAAATAATCCATGGATAGTTTCTCAAGTAACACATTTTTTGTTGCTGATTTGTTGCTCGGAAAGGCGATACTTGGTAGTTAATCTTTTAATTACAAAGTATATATGTTTCAGTTTTGTAAGTCTTATATCGGAAAGTAATAGTTGATTACTAATGATTAGCATATATTACTATTGATAGTAAAGACGTTAATTTCTAGCGTTTTTCTGAAGTTAAACTAAATTTCGCAGCTGCGAAAATAACCATTGCGAAATTTAAAGATATTGCCTTATGAAGTTTTATAATCGTGAACAAGAGCTAGGACTATTGGCTCGAACAAGGAAAATAGCATTCAATAATCATTCTCAGATGAGTGCTTTAACCGGACGTAGACGTATCGGTAAGACAAAACTAATTTTGAGAAGTTGGGAGGATTCCCCGACTGTGTATCTCTTTGTAAAAAGAAGTAATGAAGCAACATTATGTTCTCAGTTTGCAGAAACCGCAAGCCGATCACTAAACACCTATATTTCTTCAGAAGTTACTTCATTTGTAAGCATCTTTGAAATATTGATGGCTACAGGCAAAAATTTAGCTTTCAACTTAGTGATCGATGAGTTCCAAGAGTTCTTTTATATCAACCCTTCAATATATAGTGGAATGCAGGATGTTTGGGATAGATATAAAGATACAACTCATGTGAATTTCATAGCCAGTGGATCGGTTTATACGTTAATGCACCGAATCTTTATGGAATACAAGGAACCTTTGTATGGTCGTTGTGATAGCATCATAAAGTTAAAGCCATTCACGACCTCTGTTCTCAAGCAAATATTGACAGATTACCATCCTGACTACACCAATGATGATTTGTTGGCTTTATACACTTTCACCGGTGGTATTCCTAAATACATTGAGTTATTGCTTGATAAAGGGTGCTACATGATGGATACAATGGTTGATTGCATTATTCAGGAGAATTCCATTTTTCTTGAAGAAGGAAACGTGTTGCTTATTCAGTAATTTGGTAAAAAGTATGGCAACTATTATGCTATCCTTTCTGCTATCGCTTCAGGAAAGAATACTGCTGCTGAGATATCAGAATCTATAGGGAACGCCAGTATCGGTGGTCTATTACAACGTATGGAAGAGGATTATGAGGTAATCGCAAAGAAAAGGCCTATATTATCCAAAGAAGGTACGCAAAACGTAAGGTACGAGATTGCAGATAATTTCCTGCGTTTCTGGTTCAGATATATTGTGAAGCATCAGGATTATGTACAAGCTGGACTATTTACTAAGCTTGCTGATGTAGTGTATCCATCCGAGCAAATACGCCGGATGATTTAATTCCGTTTAGAGCTTAAAATTTTGCGGTAGCAGGTCACCGATTTTATTAGCAGGATAAGTTGGTATAATTTCCAGTACCTTTTTAAGCCAGAGGTAGGGGTTCACATTATTCTTCTTACAAGTCCCGAAGAAAGAATAGAACATGGCAGCACGTCTGGCACCTTCATGAGATCCGGCAAACAAGTAATTCTTCCGCCCCAAAGTGCAGGGTCGAATCGCATTCTCTATCCAGTTGTTGTCAATCTCAAGGGAACCGTCATAAAGATAGTTAAGCAGACTGTCCCATCGATTGATGGCATAATCCATCGCCATTCCCATCGGACTCTTTGGTATGGCTGTCTTGCGCATCTGAGCAATCATTTTTCCAAGTTCGTTCATGATGGGCAGAGAGCTGTCAAGTCGAAGCTCCTTTCTTTGGATAGCAGACATACCTGCCTCACGGGCTTCACGCTCTATAGCGTATAGCTCCTGGATCTTTTGCATCACATATCCTGCTTTTTCTGCATCATAAGCCAGAGCCTGTTCAAACTTTCTGCGGGCATGAGCCATACAAGCTACATGAGTTATGCCGGGTTGTTTGGCAAACCATTCATAAACACCATATCCATCGGTCTGAAGGTAGCCGGTAAAGTTCTCCAGTAGTTTCATTGGCCCTTCTCTGCCACGGCCTTCCCGGTAATCAAAGAATAGTGCATTCTGAAGCGGAGCATTATAAACCCAGTGGTAACCCTGATGGGTTTTGCCTTTCTTATCCTTATGATCCAGTACCTTGATAGGTGTTTCGTCAACCTGAAGGTATCCTTGTCCTAACACCAGCTTTTTCAGATGTTCGTAAAGTGGTTCAACAAGGTCTGCAACCTGCGTAATCCAGCTATCAATAGTTGATGGAGCAATGGTGATCTGCTCACGTTTAAAATGTTCTATCTGGCGATAGATAGGCAGATGATCCACAAACTTCTCAACAAGAATGTCGGATAGAAGTCCGGCTCCTGCAACACCTTTCTCTATGGGGCGTACCGGAAGTTCTCCTATGATAACCCCTTCTCCACCGGGTAGCGCATATTTGTTGCGAATGTATTTACGAACGAAAAGCCTGGCAGGCGTATAATCCAGTTCACTGGTAATCTCTTGTCCGATACATTTAAGACCTTCTGTGCTTTGTTCCGGTTCAATGACAATCTCCTCTACCGGAAGATGCGAAGGAAGCTCTAAACGGCCATGATGATTTTCTCTGGAGGGTTTGGTACGTGTGTATTCAATCTTCTCTACAGGCTGCTCTATTGCTGGCTCCTGTGGAACATCAAAGGGAAGCGTCATTTGGCCCAGATCGGTATTAGAGATAAAACGTTCTCTCTTGGCGCCGAACATCAGCCGCTTCATCTGGTCTATTTCAAATTGAAGGTATTTGATCTTCTCCTCGTTCTGTTTGATCTTTTCTTGAGCGAGTCTTAATTCTTCCTCGGCTTGGCTATTGGCTCCTTGAAGCAGTTTATTCTGCTTTTTAATCTGAGAAACTAGTTTTCTTGAGCCGTTTTCCATACTGTAAATGTATGGAAAATCCCTGTATTAACAGCACTTTCAGCTCATTTTATTTGATATTTCTTTATCTTTTTTCTAACGAAAAACGTTTGCGGGTTTGTATGTTTTTAAGAGAGATTCCTTCCAGAATCAGCATCAGTTTCTGGCGGGTGATCTGGACAGCGGTTTGTGATTTCTCTATCCGGGGCATCTCAAAAGTACCCTGTTCAAGCCGTTTATGCCAGATGGCAAATCCGGTTTGATCCCAAACCAATATCTTCACTAGGGTACGGGGACGATTAATGAAAATGAAGATATCTCCCGAGAGTGGGTTTTGACCAAGCTTATTCGTTACCAACCCACTTAGCCCGTCAAACCCTTTACGCATATCTGCAGCCTCACAGTAAAGAAACATTCTTGCGTTGCCTGAAATACCAAACAGCATACCGGCAGCTTAATAAATCCGAACTACTATACCACCAGAGAGTGCTATCTCTATCTTTGGAACTATTGAGCCTGCTGCTGGCTCCGGACTTAAGCTCAATGAGGCAAATCCATGACCGGAGGCTTTATCTTGACGATATTTCTGAACCCAGTAAATGAATGTGGCTATTTTTATGTTCTTCTCTTCACTGAATTGCTTTTGACTCTTTCCGCTTTCTTGCCATTGTTCTACTAGCTCGTACATCGTTTGGCTTTTGCTTTCCTTTTGCATCTTGTCTTTTTGCCACAAAACTAATCCTTCAACTCTCCACTCGCAAGATGGGTTCGTCGAATAGATACGATGTAGTGAAGTCTGACTATCCAACTTACTCTGGATTGATTTTGGAAAGATATTTTCGTAAACAACTGAGAGAAAAACAAATCTATAAGAATATCGGTTCCTGGTGGGAAACATCAAAGAGCAAGAATATTGATCAGAATGAAATTGATATTGTCGCTATTTCTGCCGATGCAACAAAAGTATTTATAGCTGAAGTGAAGCGACAACACAAAAACTTTAAGCCAGAACTATTCCTGCAGAAAGTAGAAGCTATTCATACTAAACTTTTCTTTAAGTACGAGATAGAAAATGCATGTTTGACACTTGAGGATATGTAATTTACTTCGTATATCTATTACAATAATGGAGTAAATAATTGGTAATAATTCCTGTCTTTTATCACGCTGATTACCATTACCTGCACAATTGGTCCGAATGGTGAGTTCTTCTTACAACCGAATAACGATGCATATGTCCACATGAGGAGCGCAAAACCATACCATGCATTTGAAGGTTCATATTTCAAATTTTTCTTCACCTAAGATGAAGAACCAGTTTCATTGCAAACGGATGTTTTTAAATATCTGAACTTTATTCATCCTTACATCATTTACATGAAAGTATTCTCGTTTTCCCGGTGCCATTAATTTAAATCTTATTTAAATAGCATCATTAATCCCATCAGGATTGTTAAACTGATAATAACTATTTCAAAGATTTTCTCTAAAGCATCAGCTTTTATCTTTTTCAATAAATGAGGGCCTATCAGAGCTCCAATTGCTGCACTACCTCCTAATAAAATGATTAATATAAAATTAATATGACCTACTGCAAAGTGTCCAAACAAACCTGAAATTGCATTAAAAATAAGCACAAAAACAGAAGTTCCGATAACCATGGGTGCAGGAAAACCAAGCATATATAATCCCACAATGACAGGAAGTGTCCCGCTAATTCCAAACAAACCTGCCATTACTCCTGATAATAAACCGAAAACTGAACTTATAGAAACCTTTTTTAGATCTATTATCTTCAAATCTTCAAGATTAACACTGTGCTTATTTTCTTTTTTCTTCCTTCTGAAAAACACAGGAATAACTAAGAGTAGTGCTATTATTCCATAAAGTTTCTGAAGGATGAGAGATGGGATTAATGTTGAAAAATAAACCCCCATCAATGTGCCTAATATTCCTGTTATACCGAAAATCAAACCTATTGGCATATTTACATTGCCCTGTTTATAATGAGCATAAGCCCCAAATATAGTTGTTGGTATGATGGATGCCAGTGAAGTTGAAACAGCAACCTGGATAGGCACATTAAATAAAAGGGTAAGCAAAGGGACATAGAGCCCACCGCCGCCACCGCCAAACATGGATACTAAAAGTCCTATTACAAAACCGAATAATGGTAAAAATACATAGGATGTTGTAAAATCGAAATTCATATTTTGTTATATTTTTTAAGTTTGTCAGAAGCATTTTTTAAAACCGGATTGCCATGCCCCGGGAGTAAAACATCAAATTTTAAATGTTTAATTTTATTTATTGTTTTTGCCGCTTCTAGTGTATCGGAAGCGCTTCTTTTTTTAAACCCTTTAATATTTGAATATTTATCGGTTATCACTGCATCACCTGAAAATAAAACAGCTCCAGCATTATATAAAGAAATGCTTCCTTCAGTATGTCCCGGGCTATAAATTACTTCTAACCCACCAATAAAATCACCTTCTTTTAATGTAATATCAGGGACTATGTTTTGAGTCTTAATAAATTTGAATAATATCCTGAGAATTAAACCAATCATTTCTCCAATCATTCCTTCTAGTTTTCTCATCTTTTCACCTAAAAGATAAGGAACTTCTACTTCATAAATGGCAACAAGCGCTCCGGTTGCATTCTTTAAATCGGTGACACTTCCCATATGGTCTATATCAGCATGTGTAAGAATTATATATTTAATCTTTTCCAGGGATATTCCCATTTCAGAAATTTGATTGAGAATTTTAAAGGCACTACCAGGCATCCCTGTGTCTATTATAGAACCCTCACCGTTATCAGATATGTAAAGATATGCGTTAGCTCCTTTTATCATTTCAAATAAATACACGTTTTCGTTTATTTTCATTTTTTTGTCTTTTAGTTAATAGTTAGGAAATTTAAAAGTAATATTGTCTGTTACGTGAATCCTTATTTTCCCCTGCCTGTATGCCAAATGGCATATAAAATTTTCATGTTTAAATCTGTCTTTTTATCTCTAATATTATAGTTGTTATTAACAATAGTTGTTATTAACAATAGGTGTTATTAGCAATAGGTGCTATCAGCAATAGGTGTTATTAGCAACCATGTATTTAAAAAAATACTAATATTTTTCAGCCTTGTTTTTAAAATGAGCTGCTACTTTATAAAAAGTATTCAATTCTGATTCATTTAGACCTTGTTGCAGTTCTTCAATCATCACCTTAAGAATTTGCTCATATCGCTTTATTATTTCTTCACCCTTTTTTGTGACCATTAAATAATTCTTACGCCTGTCTTTTGTATCTTCAACTCTCCTGACTAATTCTTTTGTTTCCAATGAGTCAATCAATCTCAATATGGTTGATTTATCCTTGCCTATCATATCAGCCATATCTTTTTGTGTAACTTCTTCCTTGTTCTGACTTATTGCATACAATAGTTTAAACTGTTCTCGGGTAATCTTTAACTGTATTTCCGCCTGATTTCTAATACGTTTTCTTATCGCATGGAACATGTCATCTAATATTAAATGTCCCTGTTCTATTTTCAATGGTGATTGCTGCTTTTGCATTTTCGAACATTTTAACCAATGCAAAGATAAAATAAATTAGATGGTATATGCAACTAATAACAAAAATATTTTTTTTGATTTACGGAACGAATAGAATATCATTGATTAAGACGTAAAATGAAAAACCTTTTAACCACTTGTTGCTAACGCTTAATTACACTCAATGGTGCCTTGGGTTATTCTATATCAATAGTAGGAAAAGCATTTTACTAAGTCAATTGGCTAGTAACTCCACACTTCTCTCCTGCTTAATTTTTATTACTCTTTTATTTGCCTTTGTTTGTCCAAACATGGGTTAATCCTTCATTTGTTTTCTTCACTCCACACTCCGCACTCCACTCCACCTCTTGAAAGTACCAGCAAATAAGGGCCTTTTCTATATATAAATTCACTACTGAACGACAAAAATAAAAAAGAGGTTACTCCCAATCAGTTTCACCCCCATGTTGTAAATTTGGTTTACCACAACTAAATAACAACATATGGAAATAAAGTTTGTCGGACAGTAATGAAAATAAATATGTTTTATTTTCTGTATTCGAAATTAATCAACTAATATTAAATATATTATAAATATTATCAGTATATATTATTAAGTCATTTTAAAATAAAATAGCGATTTTTATTTTACTCCTCAATCATTGATATTAAGTTATTCAAATACATATGTTGTTAGCAATTCAACTCAAAAAAATATTATTGAAAATTAAATAGTTACAGTATGTTGGAATATAAATTTTTCCGACAAATTATGCATTATAAGAGAATACAGGGGCAAGAACCTCATCTTATTCGTTTTCAGTATAATGTTCTCTCATTTTGTTTTTATTAAGCTATGAGGTGTAAGAAGAGCTTATCATTGTTAGGAAAGGTAAAACTCGAAATGGAAGTAGCTTGGATTCCTGATTTGGAAACGGACATACTAAAACCATACTTTATAAAAAAACAGAAGCAATAGGAATGATGGACATGAGCTTTGATAATCCGAATGATGTAAAAGCAGGATTAGAAAAAGTATTTCTACATAACGGCCCTGTTTTAGTTTCAATTTAGACTGATCTAAATACACTGACAATGCCTCCTAAACTGGAATTTGACCAGATGAGAAGTGTTGCTTTATACATGAGTAAAATATTGTTAAGCAAACATATAGATAAAGTATTTAAAATTATCACGTCAAATTATAAGTATTTGAGTGAGGTAATCCGATTAGAATGAGAATAATAAAAGCATGAAATGTTAACCCTTGTCTAAAAATGTGTGAATGATGTAACTTTTTCTCAAAATTCTGTAACTTTTTTACAGCTAAAGGGTCTCAACTTAGTTCTTTCAAAAAATCATTTATTAAAGCTCAAAAAATGAAAGGGAACAAAGAATTAATTACAGTTTTAAATTCGTTGTTGGCAGATGAACTTACTGTTATTAACCAGTATAATGCATTGAGAGAAATTTGAATTCAAAGATTCTGAAAGTCACCATGAAAATAAAAGATCATTATCCGGAATTGTCTAAATACATGGATGAAATTTCGCTCGGACCGTTAAAAGTCGCATTTTCTTAACCCGGGAAAAACCGGGAAAAACATAAAAAGATTACACGTCCTAATCCATTTAAATTAAACATCATGAAACAAGCCATGGGAGATACTCTCACACAGAAACATAATTATCCATGACGAGTTCCATCTAGCAATTAAAAAACAAATTATCATTAAAAAACAAATTTTTAAGTATATGAAAACAAAAATTAGAACACTTTATTTGTTAGTCGCATTTTCAATCTTTGTTCTCTCCGGATGTAAAAATGAAGGAACTCCGGGACTCGACGGACAAAACGCAACCGTTTATTATTCCGAATGGTTTACTCCCTCAGTTTGGGCAGGAACTACAGGTGACTGGTATTTCGAGGCTTCCGCTCCTGATTTAACTAAAGATATAGTGGAAAACGGTTTGGTTCTGGCCTACGTTTCTCTGGCTGGCGATTTGTACAATGCAACCTCAGTAAGGCCCCTACCCGCTTATGCCGTTGGTGCAAACTGGAGTTTTTTAATCCATCAATATGGAAGTATTGAATTTACTTCTGATATGACATTAAAACCACTGACCACAGGCAATCAGTTTCGGTTTATTGCAATCCCAGGTACATTAACTGCATTAAAATCGGCATCAATTAAAAGTAAAAGTAAACAAGAACTAAGAAGCATGTCGTACAAAAACATTTGCGAACTTTTTAATATTCCTAAATAACAACAAATACTTAAAACAATGGAAACGAGTAAAGAAAAAAACACATACAGGCAAGGCCCGAGCCGAATACATTAAAGTAGAAATAAACGTACAACTTCACTTGACAGATGCCGGCAAAGGTAAACCGATTGTGTTAATACATGGTTGGCCGTTAAGCGACGAAATGTACGAGTATCAGTACAACGATCTGGTCAAGAAAAATTTTCGCGTAATCGGTATCACGTTTAGAGGGTTTGGCAAATCGGATAAACTTTACGGTGCATACAATTACGACGCCGCTGTTCCGATTTGGACTCATCGCGAAGATTGTCCTTACAATCTTCCGATAAAGTCAGTTGACGACCTGATTAAATTAAACAATAAGGATAGGCCAAAGCTTTTATCTAATTTTGCCAAAATATTCTCGGCTAATGAAACCTCACTAAACGAAGGGATTGGAAATTGGTTGAATGGAATTAATTTAAGTGCATCATCACATGCAACGGCAGAATGCTTAGTTGCATTACGCGACACAGACCTGAGAAATGATCTGCCGAAAATAACAATTCCAACCTTGATCATGCATGGTAAAAAGGATAAGATATGTTCTTTTGACCTGGCCGAACTGATGAAAGCCGGAATTTCAGATTCAAAACTTGTTGCTTTTGAAAACAGTGGTCATAGTTTATTTCTAGAAGAAACGCTTAAGTTTAATACAGAACTGATCAAGTTCGCTGAAAAATGAGTCGATCATACTGAGGTCGATGTGTAAATGATATAACTCATTTTCAGAATTGTGTAGCAAGTTAAAATGGAATAATTCGTACTTATTCTGACAATTTTCAATTTGCTGGTTTTATTTGTGTCTTACAATTTAAATGAATTTTTTTTCGTTCTCAATCTCCTCTCAAAAAGTAATGGAGGAAATTGAGAATGAAAAAATAACTGTCCGATTAAATCAGAACCTTTCAACTGAAAGTGTAAGCACAAATACAATTCTTACATTTAAAAAGTTCATACCCTTACTTTTAACTAAATCAAATAATTAGTCATCGAGAGGTAATGGTAATCTAGGTCAATGATGATCGCCCATTGATAAACATCCGAAGGAACTACGCACTTTTATTTTAACTTTTCCTTGGACCCAATAGTTAATTTGCTATCTTTAACCATCAAACATTACTACAGACTAATTTGCCCATGCTTCCTAAAAAGAAAGAACATCCTAAGGAAAAAGTCGGATTACATCCACGGAATAAACATCGTGAGCGTTATGATTTCAAGCAGCTTATTGAGAGCTGTCCGGAATTAGCGCAGTTTGTTACGTTGAATATCTATAATGATGAGTCTATCAATTTCGCTGATCCGGAAGCTGTAAAAGCACTCAATAAAGCACTTTTAACATGCTACTATGATGTTGACAATTGGGATATACCTCAAGGGTATCTATGCCCTCCTATCCCCGGCAGAGCGGATCATATTCATTATATCGCCGATTTGTTAAGCGGAAGTAATTATGGAAAAATCCCAACGGGTGAAAAGATTAAATGTCTCGACATTGGTGTTGGCGCTAATTGTGTTTATCCAATCATCGGGATCAAAGAATACGGCTGGTCTTTTATAGGCGCTGAGATAGATTCTGTCGCTATAGAATCGGCCAATAAAATAATTAACACTAATCCGTCGTTAATAGGAAAGATCGAAATTAGATTGCAGCATCAACCCAACGATATCTATTTTGGAATTATCCAAAAAGACGAACTTTTTGATGTGTCTATTTGTAATCCCCCTTTTCATGCCTCGTTAGCAGAAGCCCAATCAGGTACGCTACGAAAATTAAATAATTTAAATGCTGAAAAGGTCACAAAACCTGTCTTGAACTTTGGTGGTCAGAATAATGAATTATGGTGTAAGGGAGGTGAGGAAAAATTTGTTCACGACATGATCAGGCAAAGCAGACTCTTCTCCGATTCCTGTTTTTGGTTCTCGACTTTGATTTCTAAACAATCTCATCTCAAGAGTATTTATGAGGCGCTAACCGATGCGGAAGCTGTAGAAGTGAGAACCATTCCAATGGGACATGGAAATAAATCGAGTCGTATTGTTGCCTGGACCTTTTTCTCCAAAGAGCAACAGAAAGAATGGGTGAATACACGATGGAATGAGATAATATAACTTAAAAAAATATATGGTAGCACAGATTGAATTTAATTTAGTACCACAAAAGCGTGGTTTTCATGTAATAACGGATGAAATCATCATGAATTTACCACCATTACCTCAAGTAGGTATCCTCCATCTCTTTCTCAAACACACTTCTGCAGCGCTGACGATCAATGAAAACGCTGATCCGGATGTGCAGAATGATTTGGAAGCGGTATTCAACCGGTTGGTTCGTGAACATGAAACTTTTTATGCACATACTTTGGAAGGAGATGATGATATGCCTGCTCATGCAAAATCCACCTTAGTCGGGATGAGCATTTCTATCCCAATCACCGGAAGGCGCCTCAACTTAGGAGTATGGCAAGGCATCTACCTGTGCGAATTTCGTGACAGGGGCGGTAGCCGGCAAATTGTAGCAACAATTATAAGTTAAAAATATTACCCGTTCAAAGCAGCATCCTGATCCGGAAATATGGAAAAGATGGTAGAAAATCCTGATATATCGAAAATGTCTTTTATTACAGGTTGCAGACTACTTAATCGTAACTGTCCGTTTATAGCCTTCATCTTTTTCAAGACTAACAGAAACACACGTAACCCGGAGCTACTGATATAATTCAGCCCTGCGCAGTTTAATATGATGTTAGTAGAGCCACTGCCAACGACTTCTATCATCGACTTTTCAAATTCATTGGCATTGGTCGTATCTACACGTCCTTCAATACTGGCTATTATATAACCATTTGACGATGTAACCTGTACATTCATTATCCAATATTTTTTATAAGTAGTAAGTAATTTTTATTTTCTCTTCGTTGGTATTCAATCGTATCCATGGTTTTCTTAATCAGGAATATTCCTAATCCTCCAACAGGTCGATCTTCCGCCGGTAATGTGATATCGGGTTCCGCTTTTAATGTTGGGTCGTAAGCATGTCCATCATCGATAATCGTAATAGAAAGTACATCCCCTGTTTTATTAAAATCAATTTCAATGGTATGCTTGCGGTCATCATCATAGCCATACGAAATGGTATTCATTAATGCTTCTTCCAGTACAAGATTTAAAGATAACACCAATGACATGGAAAGCCCCCATTCATCTCCTAATCCGTCTAAAAAAGCTTCCACACGGGTTAATTCCTGTGTCTGATTATCAACCCATAAAACCTTATCCATTGATTTTTTATCCATTGTAAACAATTGTCATCATTGTGATGTCGTCCGATTGCGTATATCCATCGACATGTAACGCCAGACGCTCTTCCATCTTATGAATTAATTCGCGTGGCGAATCACTTACGTTATCACATATTACTTCCATAAGGTTATCTTCTCCGAATAACTTATTTTCGATATTTTCAGCTTCACTCACGCCATCCGTATAGAGAAAAATCTTATCGCCGGTTTCAAGCTGCAAGGACAATTCACCATATTCAAAATCCTCGAAGAGTCCCACCGGGATAAATTTAGTCTTTTCAAACATATTAACGGTACCATTTTTCCGAATAACTACCGGCGGATTATGACCGGCATTAGTATAGAGCAACTCCCCTGTTTTCAAATTCAGAACCCCTAAAAAGAAGGTCACAAACATGCTCGATTCATTATTGGATGATAATGACTTATTCAGGGTACTTAATATTACCGAGGGCGAAACCTCCTTATCCGAGATAGAACGGACTAACGTACGGGTAACGGCCATAAACAAGGAGGCGGGCACGCCTTTACCGGAGACATCTCCTATTGCAAAACAGAACTTATCACCGTCAATAACAAAGAAATCATACAGATCCCCTCCTACTTCCTTTGCCGACTTCAGTATTGCAAATACATCAATTTGCAGCAAATCAGGAAATGGCGGAAAGATATGAGGAATCATAGCCATCTGAATTTCGCGTGCAATACGCAATTCGCTCTCAATCTTTTCCTTTGCCGAAGTGGTATGTTTTAAGCGTACGATATATTCGGCTAATTCCTTTTGCATATAAGAAAATGAGCTGTGTAACTCCTTCATTTCATCCTCCGTTTTGATCTCAGGCAGTTGAACATTAAAATCACCAGCTGCAATAAGTCTGGCAGACTCAGCAAAATGTTTGAGTGGAGAGGTCAACTTTTGAATAATTTTCACCGTGAAAAATGAAAGCAAAAAAAGTCCGACTACAATAAGACAGAGTAGTATGATATTGATTCTGCGCAATGATGCGAACATCTCATCATCGGGATAAATGACCCCTATAGACCAATGACTCGAAGGTAGTCCTTTGTAATTTATCCATAGTTTCCCTGAATGCCACTTACTCCTGAAATCAGCCGAGGCAAAATTACTTTTTCCCTTTATCATTTCACGACCAATGTTACGCATCCCCGGTTGATTATTTTCCTTGGCAATGGTGAAAATACTTTCGTTCATTAAATAATTTTTGTTGGGATGAGTAATGATGATACCGTTTTGAGAGATGAGAAAAGCATAACCGGTTTTTAGAATCTTTACCGACGACATAATTTTAGTCAACCATTCCAGTGAGACATCGATCGTCACGATCCCCGAAAAAGTTCTTTCACCTTTTTTGTAGGTATAAAACGGAACCGAATAAGTTGTCATTAGCAGATTACCACCACCTTCATCATAGTAGGGTTCGGACCAGAATGGTTTTTGGGTCATCGCCGGTATCTGATACCAATCCATGTACGAATATTCATAGTTCTCATTACCCAACATCGTTGAGCGAATAGCATTCCCCTGCCGGAAGACATAGGGAGCATAGAACTGACCTTTATCCGGAAAATAATTAGGCTCGTAGGCAATAGTCGTCCCACAAATATTCTTGTTGTTTTTCAGAATGGAGTTTAAAAAAGGAATTATTGAATCTTTGGTCAAATAAGACGATTCAAGCATGGTCGCTATTACCTCAGGAATTTTCTCTTCCGTACTTAAAACCTGTTCAATCCGGTTTACTGTATTGGTAGCCAATAATACGGCATTCTCTTTGGTCGTCTCCTGAATCGTACTTCTCGAAAAATAGTAATAAATGGAAAACGTTATCAAAAAGAGTCCGCTACAAAACAATAATACATAACTAATAATATGCGAAGAGAGTGTTTTTCTTTTCATCGGTGAATAATATTTAAAATGCAAACACATGGAACGTCGATACTAAATCCTGATCAATGTTTGTGTATTGAGAACATGCTTGTTTCATACTTCATGGTTTTCAAGATTATTTTACTTCAATAACGGCTGATAAAATTCAGTGAAAGTATATTTCTGCCTTATTCTGTTTTGGTTTTCCAAGATATATGTCGCTTTCAGAAAGTCTGTTTCTTTCAGTTCGCCTTTCTGAACACCTTTATTACCAGGTTTTATCAATTCTAATACCTTATTCAGCATCCATTCCTGATGAGCCTTATTAGCGGGTAAATGAGCTATCTGCATGCGTTTAATCACTTCGCCTATCGCGTATTCCTTGTTATTAGCCGCATATTCCCATCCCTTCAGGGTCGCTTTCAAAAACCGTTTTAACTCCTCTTTTTTATTTATAGCAGTCGACTTCAGGCAGTAGAGGCCATCTTCGGGAACATCAAATCCATATTTGGCAGCCGGAAAAACATTGAGCTCATTTTCATTCAGCCCACAATTAATGATCTGGTCATATTCATTATACGACATAACCACCATTGCATCAATCCCATTCTGCATAAAAAGATTAACCGTTGAAAGAATCGGAATCCAATTGACATGAAAATTCTTCGAAGCGACCAAGGCTTTGGGAACTTCATCAAAGCCACTCTTCCAGATTCCTATTTTTTTTCCGTTTAACTGGCTTAGCTGTGAGATACCACTCGATTTCTTTGTCACAAAAAGTATAGCGGAATGTTGTGATATCTGTCCGACATTCACAATGTCCATCCCCTGATTTTTAACAGACATACCGGTGATCAAAAAAAGTGATATCAGATCGGCTTTACCACTGGCAAGCAGTGATGTTGCCTGTCTGTTAGCCGAAGGATGAACGATTGTGACATCCAAACCGGCCTCCCTGTAAAAGCCTTTTGACTGAGCAATATAATAACCTGCAAACTGTGCTTGTGGGAGCCATTGAGGAGCAAACACCAGTTTTGGAAGTTGTGCTTGCACAAAAAGCGAATTGCATAATAGAAATATTATTATTCCTGTTTTCCGAATAAAATGTATCCGATTTTTCATTGATATGCTTTTAATGATGGATGATCGAATCTGTTCTGGCTCGTAATTCTTCAGGAAGCGTCCAGTTTCCTTTCACCTGCTTTCTAACCAGGTCGTTGATATACAGTTTTTCAGGCACAACGTTTTTTATGCTTATCCGATTGGTGGATAAACCATTAATCAGCGAAACAACCATTTCTCCGGTAGTCTGTCCTACCTCGAAATAGTTTGCGCCCAGATTTGCCATTGCCCCTTTAAAGGCATGCCTCGGATTATTTGTAAACACCGGTATATTGCTTTTCCGGGCTGCTCCGATATACATTTCTATGGCCGATTCCACCACGTTGTCGCCCCCGATCCAAAGTGCGTCAACACCCTTTGAACTGACGGCCAGTGCGGCTTCATACACCTGCGAAACGGTTTCAACGCTCATCTCCACCAACTCAATGCCCAGCTCTTTGCAGATAACACGGGCCTTTTTCACACAGGCTTCTGAGCAGGTTTCGCTGGTGCACCACACCACACCCATTTTCTTGAGGTTAGGATTCATCTGACGGGCAATTCTGAACACGCCTTCAACCGGTTGAAACGTTCCGATACCAACAAGATGAGCCGGATGCTGGTTGGGCTTGGTACCTGTAATCCCAACTCCGGAAGCAACGGGATCGGTAACGGCGCAAAATACATGCAACACCTCTCCGTTCTTATTGGCATTGGCCATTACCTGCAGTCCCGGTGTACTGATCGAAACCACCATGTTGAATTTTTCGCTTACAATATTCCGGGCGATGGTATTAGCTGTCGGCATATCCCCTTCGGAACAATATCTCCTGATTTCAATCCGACCCTCTTTATAGGCTTCGGATCCCTTTATCTTAGCCAATAAACCATTTTCAGTCTCCTCCAGAATCTGATTTGAGTTATAGCGGAAAACGGCAATCCGTGTTATCTCTTTTTTACGGGTTGCCCCTTTCCAGTTCTGCAAATCGGAGAGCAGTAGCACGGCGCTTACCGCGAATAAAAACAACAACGGTCGTACAAATTGTTTCATCAGTAAATAATCTTTAAAATAAGGTCTGATGGAACTCGCATACCAGATTCTCATCAGTGTTTATGTTTTACGAATAGGCCCGGTCCATAACTATGAATAGTTTGATTTAAACATAATCAGACAAAAGCAATTCGGTTACTCTCGTATCTATCTGATCCTTACGACGGAGCTCATCAAACAGGAAAAGCAGATCGGAAACTTTCAATCTCTTTTTCTCCTCTCCCCTAAAATCGTATTTTATCTTTCCCTGATGCATCATGATAATCCGGTCGCCCAGATTAATAGCCTGCTGCATGGAATGGGTCACCATAAGGGTGGTAAGTCTGCCTTCGGTTACAATCTGTTCGGTCAGCTCTATTACCTTGCCTGCCGTTTTGGGATCCAGGGCGGCAGTATGCTCGTCGAGCAAAAGCAGATCGGGCTTTATCCAACTCGACATCAGTAGCGTTAGCGCTTGTCGCTGACCTCCAGAGAGTTTTCCTATTGGACTATCCAATCGGTCTTCCAATCCCATATTCAAGGCTTTAACCCTGGTTTTAAGTTCGCTCACTACAGACGACGGCAATCCCCAACCCAGTCCGCGCTTTCTACCCCGTTTGGCAGCCAGCGCAAGGTTTTCTCCGATAGACATATTGGGAGCAGTACCGCTAAAGGGATTCTGAAACACCCTGCCGATCTGACGGGCCCGCTTATGTTCGGGCCATCGTGTGATGTCTTGACCGTTCAGGATAATGGCGCCGGTATCTGCTAAGAAAGTCCCGGCCACCGCATTCAACAGTGTTGATTTTCCTGAGCCGTTGGTACCCAAAACACATACAAAGCTACCATCCTCAATAGAAAGGTTCACATCCTGCAATGCAACCACCTCATTTATGGTTCCGGCATTAAAGGTCTTACACAGGTTTGAAAGTTCTAGCATATCCTTCATCTGATTAATTTAATCTTTTTCGTCCGTTTCATGATGCCCGGCAATACCAAAGCAAGAAATACAAATCCCGCGGTGATCAGCTTCAGGTCATTCGGATTCATACCCCAACGCAGGGCGATGGCGACCAGTAACCGAAATAATACCGCACCGATAACCGCTCCCGCAATCACCTGTCCCAGGCTGTTTTCACTGATCAACGCCTCACCTATGATGACGCTCGCCAGTCCCCATACCATCATCCCAATCCCCATCTGTACATCGGCAAACCCCTGGAACTGTGCCAGCATCGAACCCGACAAGGCGATAAACCCGTTCGATAATGCAACGCCAAAGATGATCATCACTTTGGTATTTACGCCCAGAGCCCTGATCATCTGATCATTATCACCGGTAGCTCGCATAGCGGTTCCGATATTTGTCCGGAAAAACCACAACAACAACAGACTGAATGCCACAATGATTAACAAACAAAATAAAAGCGTCCACAGATCTTTGGCCGGCACGTCCCATCCAATCAGGTTAACAATTTTATCCGTACCCGAAACATGATTGGAGAATTGTTCAAACCATACGAACAGCGTGGTCTGCGACAATAGCGGAACATTGCTTTTTCCCATCACGTGTAGGTTGACCGAATAGAGCGCGGTCATCACTAAGATCCCCGATAACAGGGGATTTATTTTAAAGCGTGTGTGGATGAGTCCGGTGGCCGATCCGGCCAGCATGCCGCCTATGAATGCGAGGACAGTAGCGATAACCGGGTTGGTGCCGGCAACAATCAGAGAAGCTGTAATGGCAGCGCCAAATGTAAACGACCCCTCCGCAGTAATATCCGGAAAATCAAATATCCGGAAGCTGATAAATATGCCCAGTGCTAACAGCGCGAGGACGAGCCCGATGGTAATTGATCCTATTAATAGTGTCATTGACCTTTGATTTTAATGATTAACTGAATTTTCCGATCCAGGCAATTCCTTGTTTAAAGGTACTATCACCTATTCCTGCTATTTCGCGTGAATCATGAATCAGATGCAGCACATCCTGGGCGATGCTGCTTTCGAGCAGATGTAGAACAAGCCTGCCGGCCGATGCTTCATTTTTAGGCAATGCCTGATAGGGAAAAACAGCCGTATGGGTATGCATGAAGGCTTTTGATCCCGTTTTAACAGGCCGAAGAAATGACTTCATCTTTTCTTCGGGCTCGATAGCATAAAACCCGAGCGAAACCGTAAGCATCCTTAAGTAGGCGGGTTCTGTGGTAAAGTTGACATTCTCACGGATACCGGGAAATTCAAAAAGCGGTGTTCCATCTACAGGAGGAGCATTCAAACTCACTCCGACCAAACCGCCGCTTTCGGCAATTACCAGAAAAACGAACTTTTTTAGTCCCGTGGTTTGTGCAAACCCATCGGCCATGTCCTTTAACGATATGGATTGAAGATCTTTCATGGGATCGAACGAGACCCTGTTTGAAAAAGCGCCCTCGGCCTGAAGTGAACACAGGGCATTGACTTCGGGCTCCAGCTTTCCGGTCCTTACCATATAATCCGGGATCTTCGATCCATCGGATGGCTTATAAATCAATGCATCACCAATGGCCAGAAATTCTCCGTACCGGCTTTTGCAATCCTCAAATCCATCACCTATGGCTCCGACGCCTAATCCGTAATGATCTGTGCCGAATTTAATTTTCAGATTGTCGGTAACCGTATACCCAGATGTCAGGGAGAGCTCCGGATTTCCGGTTAAACGAACAGTCATCTGCCCGTCTGAAACAACCTCGTTGTTAAATCTATACCCTTTAATCTCCAGAAATTGTGATTTCACTTTTGCTGTCGGAGCTTCTACGGGTGCGGATTCGGTTAACATAACCAGCATTCCGACCAGGTCGAGTACCTCCGACACCGAATCCGACAAGGCTTCCAAGACAAAAGAGCCGCCTATTTTTTTAATCTTTTTATACTGGCTCACCAGGATACGTATGCCGGCAGAGCTAAGATACTGCACGCCGGCCATGTTCAGTATAATGTGATAAGAACCCTCCCTGACCAAACCATTCAGGTAATCTTCCAGATGCCCGGCCCAGTTGGCATCCAATCGTCCTTCCAGAAGGATCCGTTGTTCCCTACCGGGAGAATCTTTTCGAATATCCAATTTATTCTCCATTTTATTGCGGTATTATATATTATGGATTACTGATTTTCAGCTGTGGAAAAGTCTTAAAAACTTTGTTTGATAAGGAGATTTTAAATAACCCGGCTTTCTCAGGGTTAATCAGGTAATCTGTCTTCCTAACAAAACGGTAAGGTATGCCGGCAGGATTTTTTCCTGATAATACTTCAACACCCATCTCGCCCGACTCATAGCCCGCCTGAAAATAGTCGCGGGCGCATACTGCAACCGCCCCCTCTTTTATCTGTTTCGTTATAAAGCCATAATAAGGAATCTTACTATCGAACGATACCTTCAGGATGGCAGAACTACAGCTACCCGTGAGATTGTCTGAAATCTGACAAAAGGCGTCAATTCTTTGCACCACCAATGAATTTGCGGCGTCCATCACTTCCGTCGCCGTATTTGCCGGCACGGCTATCAGTCGAATTCCTTGTCTTCCGGCAGCTTCTTCCAATCTCACCTTATATGAAACCGAATTTACCTCAGAAGGGGTGAAAACGGTTCCGACACGTTTTATTCCCGGATGCAGATAACGAATCAGTTTCATCATGCCGGAAAAATCACTCATCGTTGAAATGCCGCATATGTTGGGCAAATGATCGGTAAACGACTTTCCCAGTCCGGCAACTACCGGATCTCCGACATTGGTAAAAACAATTTTTGATCGGGGCAGTTTCTTTGCCAGCAGCTGGGCGGAAGGAGTTGAAAGGGCAAAGATCAGATCCCATTTTTCATTACCGATAGACCCCGCAATGCTGTTCAGGGTCGTAATATCACCCTGTGCATTGTAGACCTTGAGCGTATAATCGGCCCCCTCGCGCATTTTTTTATCGGCCAACGCCTTGCGAATCCCTTTTTCACACGATTCCGAATTCTGACTATCCACATAATGAACCAATCCCAGTTTATACTTTTTTTTCGGCGTTTGAGGCGTATTGGTGGTCAGGTATTTCTTGGGAATGGTGAGTCCCAGACTTTTTACTCTTGCCTCATCTATGGCCACCTCTTCATTCGCATAGTTCTCGATGGGAATGGCAGCCGGGGATGCACCGTTCAAAAGCCGGCCGATCAGGTCGCCCGAATAGTAACCCACGCTCTTCCATCCTATTCCGATAGCAGCGAAAGCGCCTTTGGCAACGAGAGGCAGATCGTTTACAACCAATGGGATAGACTGTTTCTTACATACTCCCGCAATAGCATCAAACGCCTGTATTGCAGTGTTATCACCCGAGATATACAACGCATCGATCCCTTTACTTGCGATGACTTGCGTTGCCTGAAACACTTCGGATGAATTAACTACCGGCATTTCGACCAGTGTGAATCCCGATTTCTTAGCTATTTCGCGCATCACGCTCACTACCTTTCGCGAGTTTGCCTCCGAAGAATTATAGATGGTCCCGATCTTTTTTGTCCCAGGAACGGTTTCCAGGATAAATCGCATTGTTTTTTCAACGGGGGGAAACGACCCTATACCGGTAATACCCGGAACATGATCAGTCATACTCTTTCCGGCTCCGGCAGCAATCGGATCATAACAATAGGTAAAGGCAACGGGATGCTTTTTGATGGTAGCTACCGCCGCAGTAACACAGGGTGTGGAAGTGACCAGTATCATATCCATGGGCTGATTATCCATGTTGAGCAGAATGGGTGCGATGTTACCGATCTCGCCATTGGAATGCGACTCTTTAACAATCAGATTGTCGCCACGCTCGAAACCAAGTTCTTTCAGACGTTGCCAGATACCTGCCAACAAGTCGTCATGCGAAGGCTCGGGACCGAAATAGCAGAGTCCCATCGTGTATTTCTTTCCCGCAACGGCTTCTGACCCTGCCTGATTATCAGACAAGATTCCGTCTTTCCTTGCGTTACGATTTTGAAGATCAGATAAAAGCAGAATTGCTGAAACTACAATCAACGCGAATATACCGCGGGAAAATGACCTCATCGTATACAATATTTAAAGTTCAGATAATGAAAGGTTTTTGATAATAGCCTAACAATCATCATGATTCGTTTTGTTCAAAAAAACAGAAACCGTAAAACTCCGATATTATAAAACCAATTCAGTAATCATTTTAGTAGCCTAGGTGATCACTTTCCGATAGACGATCAGACCCTGTTCGCCACATGTCTTCCGGTATATGATCTTACCGGTCGAAATAATTTATGCGATTCTTCTGCTAGTAAAGATAGTTTAAATGTTTGCGTTTTAATATGATAAATCCTTGATTTATTTTAAAAAAACCGTAGAAAATTTCATAAATATCACGTCAAAGTCTCAGAATGCAAAAATAGTCTCCCCTTTCAGGCCGGATGGTAATGCACAGAACCCCGATGAATGTCAATAAAGGAAAATAATAAAATGTACTGAGGCCTACAGATTATCCCTCCGGCCAAGATTTCCGGATTGCTTAAATGTATTGATCTATGCCACCGGTTTAATCTGATATTTATATCTCATCCTTGAGCTCTACTAAAAAGGCTCGGATCGTCTTCAATGTTTTGATCACTTCAAAGTTGTCATCCGTTTCGGTCGTACTGTTTTTTAACGCTTCACGAGCGCCATTAATGGTATACCCCCGCTCCCGTACTAAAAAATAAATCCGTTTGTATATCTCGACCTCTTCTTTGCTGAAATAACGAACCCCCCGCTTATTGCGATGCGGATTCAACGCATTCTTGAATTCCTTATTCCAAAAACGAATAAGCGACTCGCTTTCATTTAGCATAGCGGCTATTTCACCAACCGTATAATATAGCTTTTCACCTTTATTCGCAGCTTTTACCATCTCAATAGAACTATTAATCCATCGTTTGTGAAGGTACGTCGGAAAGTCTTATTAAATTCAGATATTCGGCAGGCGTTATGTCGTTAAAGAAGTAGTGAATCGGATTGATGGGTGTGCCCGACTTGCGTACCTCATAATGTAAATGGGGTGCCGTAGACTTACCGGTACTCCCGACATATCCAATAACCTGTCCGCGTTTTACGACCTGGCCAGTCCGCACGCCTATCCGCGAAAGGTGTCCATAGTATGTCTGGTAAGAATAGCCATGGTTGATAACAATGAGGTTACCATAACCTCCCGCCCATCCTGTCTGGCTTACAACACCATCTCCGGTGACATATACACGTGTTCCTGTAGCGGCACATAAGTCAATTCCGGAATGAAACTTCGTGACTTTATAAAAAGGATCGACCCGGTATCCAAAATGTGATCCGATAGACTTTAATGTCTGATGTGTCAATGGCTGGATAGCCGGAATACTGGCCAACATCTTCTCCTTATTCTTGGCCAGATTATAAACCTGATCATATGATTTGCTCTGTACGACCATTTGTGTCATTATCAGGTCGAGCTTCTTAGCGGTATTAGTGATGATCTCGGCATTATTAACACCTTCAAAAGCCGAATAACGGTCAACACCGCCCAAAACCTCTTTACGGGTCTCCGATGGAATAGGCTCTGCCTCAAAAATCACCCGGTATACATTATCATCGCGCTCCTGCATCTCGGTCAACACCTTTTGCAGCTTTGCGATACGATTATTCATGATCTTATACTGAAATTTATATTGATCTATCTCCCGCTTTTGCATTCTCCCTTTAGGTGAGTCAAGAAAATTATAGGCCAACACCATAAAAACAGCCGCAAAGACTGCTCCTGAGGAAATCACCCACATAAATCGTTTTAACTTGTCTTTCAGAGTAACATGTACTCTTTCGATTTTCAGTGATTTGGTGTTAAACTGATATTTTATCTTTGGCATTCAAAAAGCTTTAGAAACTGCACGACTCCGTCACAATTTTGTTCTTTAACCTCGCAAAAGTAATATTTTCCCTTAAATTTGCAAACCGCAATGCATCAATGGGTGTCTTATTGTGATGTTAATTAATGTTAACGCTGAATAATTTTAATATGAATTCTACACTTATACGTAAAACATTCCTCGATTTCTTTAGTTCAAAGCAACATCAAATTGTTCCTTCAGCCCCTATGGTTATTAAGGATGATCCTTCCCTTATGTTTACCAACGCGGGTATGAATCAGTTCAAAGATATCTTTCTGGGTAACGCCCCCATTAAATATTCTCGTGTCGCCGATACGCAAAAATGCTTACGCGTTTCCGGAAAACATAACGACTTAGAGGAGGTTGGCCACGATACCTATCACCATACGATGTTCGAAATGTTAGGTAACTGGTCGTTTGGCGACTATTTTAAGGAAGATGCCATCGCATGGAGCTGGGAGTTGTTAACTGAAGTCTATAAAATTGACAAAAACCGTCTTTATGTTACAATCTTTGGTGGCGATAAGGGAGACAATCTCTCCGAAGATACGGAAGCGTTGAATTTCTGGGGAAAAATTATTTCCGGAGATCGTATCATCAGGGGGTCTAAAAAAGATAACTTCTGGGAAATGGGCGAATCGGGCCCCTGTGGTCCCTGCTCTGAAATCCACATCGATATAAGAGACGATGACGAACGTGCTAAAATTGATGGAAAGACGTTGGTGAATACCGATAATCCATTGGTGATCGAGATATGGAACCTCGTGTTTATTCAGTTTAATCGTCTAGCCAGCGGACAACTGGTACCGCTACCGGCTAAGCATGTGGATACCGGAATGGGTTTCGAACGCCTCTGTATGGTACTACAAGATGTTAAATCGAATTACGATACGGATGTCTTTCAACCGCTCATCCAAAAGATTTCATCCATCGCCGGCATTCCTTACGGAAAAGATTCTAAATGCGATATCGCCATGCGGGTCATTGCCGACCATGTCAGAGCCATTTCTTTTGCCATTGCCGACGGACAATTACCTTCTAACAATAAGGCGGGCTATGTAATCAGACGAATCCTTCGTCGTGCTGTTCGCTACGGATATACCTTTTTGGGTATCAGAGAACCTTTCCTGGCTAAGATCCTATCCGTTCTGGTCGATCAGATAGGCATACAGTTTCCCGAAATGAAAAGTCAGGAAGTGCTGATCGGAAAGGTATTAACGGAAGAAGAACAGACTTTTTTGAGAACACTGGCACATGGCATTCAAAAATTTACTGCCTACCTGGAACAAAACGTCGGGAAGGCTATAATTGACGGTAGCTTTGCCTTTGAACTTTATGATACTTATGGATTCCCGATCGACTTGACACAACTAATGGCCCGCGAACAAGGCTGGGAAGTCGACATGACCGGTTTCAACACGGGATTAGAAAAGCAAAAAGCCCGTTCCCGTCAGGATGCTGTAGTTGAAGCAGACGACTGGGTAAGCCTGATTGATCAGAAAGAGACAAACTTCATCGGCTATGACACGATCGAAGCCAATGTTAAGATTTTACGTTACCGTAAAGTCGTTACCAAGGGCAAAACATTCTATTATCTGGTCTTCGATCAAACCCCTTTCTATGCTGAAAGCGGTGGACAAACGGGTGACAACGGCACCATTACATGGGGAGATGAAACGGTCAACATCATAGATACTAAAAAGGAAAATAATCTCCCTATTCACATCACAGAGCAACTTCCCGCCTATATCACCGCTACCTTTAAGGCAACGGTCCTTTCCGAAAAGCGGACTCTTACTTCTAACAACCATAGCGCCACTCACCTGCTTCATCAGGCACTTCGCACCATTCTCGGTACTCATGTCGAACAAAAAGGATCGTATGTGAATGAGAATTATCTTCGTTTCGACTTTTCTCATTTTCAGAAACTATCAGACGATGAGATCACCCGGGTTGAACGAATGGTGAATAAACTGATCCGTAAGAACTTTCCATTGATCGAACGTAGAGGAGTCCCCATGGATGAGGCGAAATCATTGGGCGCCATGGCGCTGTTCGGAGAAAAATACGGTGATGCCGTTCGTGTGATCCGTTTTGGAGAATCTGTCGAACTCTGTGGGGGAACCCATGTACCTGCTACCGGACAGATAGGATTATTCAAGCTGATATCAGAAAGCGCCATTGCAGCCGGTATTCGTCGTATAGAGGCCGTTACAGCCATCCGGGCAGAAGAATATATACTGAATCACGAAGCTCTCTTAAAAGAGATTAAAGGGACTTTAAAAAGCAGCCTCGACCCGGTCAAGTCCATTCAGCAATTGATAGATCAAAACAAGGAGCTCCAGAAAGAAATTGAGGAGATGAAGGCAGAAAAAGCCGATCTTATCTGTAAAGAACTGATCGGAAAAGTCAGGACTGTGGGAACGGTTAACTTTATAGCCGTTGAAGTAGATCTTGATACGGCAACCATCAAGGATCTGGCCTTTAAACTAAAGGCATCGGTTGAGAATCTCTATGGAGTGTTCGCTAACCGTTCCAATGGAAAAGCCAGTATTTCAGTAGTGCTATCCGATAATCTGGTGAATGAAAAGAAGCTCAATGCCGGAAACATTGTCCGTGATCTAGCCAAAGAGATTCAAGGTGGTGGCGGTGGTCAGGCTACTTTCGCTACAGCTGGCGGAAAAAAAACCGAAGGTATTGCCGCTGCACTTGCTAAAGCAATTCATTTTATCCAATAAACGCATATCATATCTAAAAAGCACTTCCATATTTTCATCCGGAAGTGCTTTTTCATTTTAAACATTTTTATTTTACATTTGTTGACCAACCTATAAGCAGTATAAAGTATGATATGATATGATCAAATACGCTATTAAAGATCTTGAAAAACTTACGGGAATAAAAGCGCATACAATTCGTATCTGGGAAAAAAGATACAACATCATATGCCCCTGTAGAACCGATACGAATATTCGATGTTATTCCGATAGCGATCTGAAGCGATTAATTAATATCTCCATATTAAACCGAAACGGCATTAAGATTTCTTCCATTAACCGGTTGTCGTTGGAAGAGCTGAATAAGAAAGTTTTCGAAATTTCTAATAGCTCCCCCAATGTTGATAGCATCATTGAAAGTCTGATTATCTCTATGATAGATCTTGACGAGGCTAAATTTGAAAAGCTGTTATCAAATGGAATTTTGCAACACGGTTTTGAAGAGACCCTCACCCATATCATCTATCCGTTTTTAGAAAGAATAGGCATTCTCTGGCTAACCGGAACGGTCCATCCTGTTCAGGAACACTTTATATCAAACCTGATCCGACAAAAACTTATACTGGCCATCGATGCCCAGGTAAACACGGAGGACGTCCATCGTAAAAAATTTATACTCTTCTTACGTGATGGAGAATATCATGAGCTTGCGCTTCTCTTCTATTCTTTTTTAATAAAACGGAAAGGCCATCGGGTGATTTATCTTGGACAGAATACACCTTTAGACGATTTAATACAGCTGAAATCCATCTTGAATCCCGATTTTGTGGTAACATCGATCACAACTTCAATAGCCCCCAAAGAATTGAATAGTTATATCCGCGAATTGGCAGAAAGCTTTGATCAATCCACCGTATTAATCGGAGGAAATCAAATCAATGAAAATTGTATCACTCCCATCAGCAATGTGATCCTGATGGAACAAAAAATCGATCTGGAAAAAGTACTCGATAATTTAAAATAGCCTTTCCGCTCCTCTATCCATACCACACATCTCTTTATTCCGGTTTGCTTCTTTCTTTTGACCGATAAGGAGCGTAAATGAGGATCTCAAATAATTATTCTTATACCTCCAACTTTTCTGTCTGATCCGGATACGCACTATAAACCCAAATCCGTTATCATGAAGTATCTATCATTGCTTATTTGCTTGTTCTGTATCAACCCGCTAATCTCCAAATTAAGTGAGATTTGGCATCATATTTTCAATAGAAAACATATCATCAGTAACCGTTCTTTATTTTACTGCTTCTCTTCCTAATGGAACAATTATTCTAAAATAAGTTAGAATATTAATATTGTTTAATGTTTGTGTTAATTAATCAAACTATTTTTAATAAATCTAAATTATATATTATTAATAACCAGCACACAACATTTTATCAATCAATATTTATAATCACTATTTGGATTTGTTCTTAATTATATTTCTATATTTGCAAATAATTGCATGCTTTTTGTTTAACATGTAAACATTAACCTTAAAACAGAATCACCATGACAGCAATGGAATTCAATGCAAAGTTGATGAACCTGCAGAGTAACCTGCAGTACTTTGCCAAATCGTTAACCAACGATAAAGAAGAAGCAAAAGATTTAATTCAAGATACATATTTAAAGGCACTTGTAAACCGAGACAAGTTTGCCGACGACACGAACCTGAAAGCTTGGACGTTCACGATAATGAAAAATACATTTATCAATAATTATCGTAGAAATCAGAAAGCCAGTACGATAGTAGACAATACAGAAGATCTGTTCTATCTGAATATCCCCCGGAAATCTGAGTTTCCTGCTCCTGACAGTGATTATCACTACAAGGAAATCCAAAAGAATATCGCTCGTTTAGATGAAGTGCAACGTTTACCCTTTGAAATGCACAATGCCGGCTTTAAATACAAGGAAATAGCTGATAAACTGAACATTTCAATAGGTACTGTTAAAAGCAGGATATTCTTTACCCGTAAAAAATTAATGGATTCATTAAAAGATTTTCAAAGCTAAAATAGTATAAAAGAGACCGATGGCCGTTCATGGTTGGTTGTGGTGGCTGTTTATGATCTGGCCATCGAATCTCTTTTACAGCATTAAATAGAAAAAAGTCCTCCTAAGGGCCTTTTTCTATTTAATGCTGTTTTTAATGAACCTGATGCACTGAAGATCGAACTAAAAGATCATTACCTAAATTCCCATTTTGAGATAAAAACTATTTGATTAAATGAATCATTTTTATTGAATAACAGTAATTTAAGTACTTTGATTACTTAAATTTAAGTAATTAATTACCAGATTATTGTAAAAGAGTGCTTTTATCTACAAATCATTGTTTAGATAATAACAATAAAAAATAAACAGATAAACAGATGACTATTATTATTTGCTCACTGTTATTCAGCATATTAACTAACACTTTTCCGCTTTTTTTTATAAAATCCATTAATTGCAAAAAAAATACAGACAAATAATGATAGTCGACATATATTTTCTAAACTATATATTTTAACAGTCTAATTAACTTCTACTTACAATTTATAAAATATACTATTCCCAAAACGAGACTAGAAATTAACCATTTTTCCAATTTTGAGAAACTAAAAAAAATCAATCTACACCTGGCCGGATACTCAATTTAATAATTGCAATTAAAAGTACGATGGAACTGATCCATTGTATAGGTGATAAGATACGATCATTAAAAACATAATCAAACACGATAGCCGAAACCGGGAAGAACAACTCACAGATGGTTGACACCATCGCTTTTACTTTCCGAAGTCCGTAATAGTATAAAAAAAGCGCCCCGGAGCCGGTAGTAAATGAGATGATGATAAAGATAATCCAGTTTAATGGGGTGGTTTCTTTAAACTGGATGAAAAGTCCATTAAATAGCACCAACACGAACATGATGAGTGTGGTGAAACCATATCGGAAAAAGGTGGCTGAAATAAAATCAACTTTGGCCAGTACCTTCTTTCCCAAAACAGTAGCACTACCAAACATAAAGGCGGCTATCAGCGAGTAAACGGCTGCCAAACCGGTATTAGAGCCTGAAGAAAAATTGGGCAGATGAAGTCCGAATGTCAAAAAATAACAGGCGGTAATAGCAATAGCGGCCCAGATTGCAAAGCCTTTGTGGATTCTCTCTTTCAAAAGAATAGCAGCCAGTGTTATCGCAAATACGGGTTGTAGTTTCTGAAGCAATACCACTACGGTCAGATTCTGAAAATGGACCAAAAAAAGGGCTTTTACGATAGCCAACGTACCCAAGGCGCCACCAAAGAGCGCCACCAGAAAGAAAAAAAGGAAATCATACTTGCTAAAGGTCTTTAACTCCTTATAGGATTTGTAACAAACTGCATTCAATAAGAGAAATGGTATGCAGTGTACGACAAAGACGACAAATGTAATGTTCAGATTATAGAGTCTCGGGGTCAATACGATTCCATCAAGTCCCCACAATACTGCGGCAATACTAATGGCAATAGCGCCTGTTACAGCGTTGGGTTTTAATTGCATGTGATGATTATTTTCAACTATTTACGAATGAAGTTGCGTCAATATCCAAATTAAGATCAGGGTTCTGATAATACATGAGATGATGCTTATCCAGTTATATCTGATTAATTTAGCCACAACTTCCGGATTCTGTCCCTCTTTCAACTTCAGATTTAAGGGGATATGATTAAAAAAGAAATTAAAATAAATAAGGGCCATCATTCCGAGAGATACAAGCAGAGGACTAATCAGTTTACTCGGAATCGGTAAAAAGGGCAACAGCAACGTCAGTAAAATATCTAAAATCAACATGGGAAAGATGATACTTTTTACCTGTTCAAGATACTTCTTGAAATAACATTCGAAATCAAAAGCAGACACCTTATTGAATAGCGGATAGATCATAAAATGGAATAGAATAGCGATAGCTGTTACAGACACGGACACACACAGCACGATAGTAAAAATATATGCAATCATTTTATTTGAAGTTTTTATAATCAGAATTAACTAATACTCTGGTGGTTTTCCATATTCCTTTCAGAGAGACGGCAGGAATGGGTTGCATCAGACTGTCGCATGACCGGCCCTCCGTATCCTTTAAAACGATCTTCGTTTTCCCTGCATAAATGGCAGAAAGAACACTGTCGATGACGATCTTCTCCGCAGATTCTTTCAACGATTTTCCAATAGCCGAACCAATACCATTATTGTACAGATCCATGTCGCCGGCAGCCTTATCAGGGATATCTCCATCTTCAAACCGTTTCCGCCTGAAGTCGCGATAATTACCCCTTTCGTGTGCTCTTCCCAACGACAGCGCTCTCCTCGCCCCTATCTGTTTTGTCAATGTAGCCATCCAGAAGGTGTGGCGAAAAGCGTCCAAACGCCCCCCCGAACCGTCACGATCCGGAATAGAGAGTTGCCGCAGACTATCTGTTATTTGTCTTACATGTACCGTTATTTTCCATGCCCGTTTTGCAATAAAAGGATGCTGTAACGTCCAACTCTTCTCGGCGGCAGAGATCGAAACAAACGACTTCACCAATGTTTTTTGCGACCAAGCGCTTGTCGACATAAACAAAGCGAAACTAAACAAAATAAAACAGAATGGAGGTTTGTGCGATCTCATGACAAAACAAGTGGGAATATAGGTTGTGAATGCTTCATTACAAGTATAACTTAAAACAATTGGGAGGTTTCCATTCGAAGAAGGTTTAAGGCCTGTTCTTCCGGATTATTAGTCTGCTCCAATACATTTTGCATGAAGAGGGCGGAGAATGTACCCGCGTCACTTTCTGAAGTTAGTTGTCCCGCCGTACTATTCACCAGTCTGATTGTCTCCTCCACCGTCGATTTTATCATGGCCCAACATGCAGTCGAAACGTAAATCTGTTGCGACAGGTTATGTTCAAATTCCGAATGAATTGCAGTAAGCATCTCCCGCTGGATCTGTAAGACGGACATATCAGGCTGACTGATACGCAACACCAATGCCACCGGAGAGATGCGTTCCATCAACAATGTCAATCGCTCATAGGCCTGCAAACGTATAGGAAGCGATATTTTCCGGTTCTCTATCAATATTAATTTCCGGTTCTTCTCATTTTCCAGTTGGAGAAAATTATGAAGCATCAGATAAACAGCAAAGATGACAAGCAGCGCAGGAACAATCAATAAGATCGTTTGAAAAATAACATTCATAATTATTTATTTAACAATTTACAATTGAATCGTTAGTAGTTGCAAATATCGGAATAATAAACCCATTGTTTAATGAATAAGGTATAAAACTGTTTAACCTAAATTGATAACTTTGCACAGATTTTTACTTAAAAACAACAAACATGCAGCAAATACTGTCGGACAGAATTTTAACGCTGTCAGAATCAGAAACTCTTGCCATGAGCAAAAAAAGCAGAGCATTAGTCAGCAAAGGGATTAATGTGATCAATTTAAGTATAGGCCAACCTGATTTCTTTACCCCCGACTATATAAAGGAGGCAGCAAAAAAAGCAATCGACAATAATTTTTCTTTTTACTCACCGGTAGCGGGATTCGCTGATCTGCGTGAGGCCATCTGTTTAAAATTACAACGCGACAATAATCTCACGGTCAAACCTTCTCAGGTCATCGTATCTACCGGCGCCAAACAGTCACTTACCAATGCGATTATGACGCTGGTCAATCCGGGTGATGAAATTATCATTCCTTCCCCTTACTGGGTTTCATATAAGGAGATGATCAAAATCGCAGGAGGAAAAGGCGTATTTATCGCGACTTCCATTGAGTCACGTTTCAAAATCACCCCTGCGCAACTCGAAGCCGCTATCACGCCAAAGACCAAGCTCTTCCTGTTCTCCAGCCCTTCCAATCCTACCGGAACGATTTACTCGAAAGAAGAGTTACGTGCTCTGGCAGACGTATTTGTCCGTCATCAAAACATCTACATCATCTCTGACGAGATCTATGAGCTGATCAACTTCACAGGCAAACACGAGAGTATCGCGCAGTTTAAAGACATCAGGGACCGTGTCATCATCATCAACGGTATGTCAAAAGGGTTTGCAATGACCGGTTGGCGTTTAGGTTATATGGTTGCCACCGAACTTATTGCCGGCGCCTGCGAAAAGCTACAGGGCCAGATCACTTCCGGAACATGCGGCATCACCCAAAAGGCTGCCGTGGCTGCACTGTTATCCGATCCGAAACGAAGTGAAGATCTGATAACAATGAAAGCGGCATTTCTCAAAAGAAGAGACCTTTTATGCAAGCTGATCAGCGAGGTGCCCGGGTTCAAGACTTACATACCTGACGGTGCGTTTTATCTGTTTCCCGATATCTCCGAACTCTTTGGAAAATCGTACAATGGGTTTACCATCACAAGCGCCTCCACATTTTGCGATTATGTCATTGATACAATCCATGTCGCATTGGTAGCCGGCGAAGGTTTCGGCAATCCCAACTGCATCCGCATCTCGTATGCCACCTCAGAAGAAGAGTTAATTGAAGCCGTTAAACGCCTCAAAGAACTTCTGTCCGAATTTAACTAGTTCGCATCCTTCTTAACCATTAAAACAAACAGCGTAATATGTTGTCAAATTATACCATTTCAGGTCTGTTTAATGCATTTAACGACCTGAAAGCACTCATTCTGGGCGATGTGATGATCGACTCAAATCTTTTTGGAAGAGTAGACCGAATATCACCCGAGGCCCCTGTTCCCATTGTTTTGATCGAGCATCGGAAAAGCGTATTGGGAGGGGCTGCCAATGTGGCTCAGAACGTCAAGTCGATGGGGGCCACACCTATCATGTGCTCCGTTATCGGCAACGACACAAGGGGGGATGAGTTTTTGCAACTACTGGGCGATCAGGACATGCGCAAAGACGGCATCATCCGGAGTTCCTTCCGACCCACAACCACCAAATTCAGAGTCATCGGCAATAAAGTGCAGGTACTGAGGGTGGATGAAGAAGTTGATACCGACCTGAATACGGATGAGACGGCCATTTTCTTGCAGCGTATTGAAGACATTCTCAATACCGAAAAAATAGATGTCATTATTTTTGAGGACTATAACAAAGGGGTGCTTACCGCAGAAGTGATCCGGAAAGTCATCACGTTAGCCAATGAACGGAATATCCCGACTACGGTGGATCCCAAAAAGAAAAACTTCGATCAATATTGTCAGGTCACCCTTTTCAAGCCCAACCTCAAAGAGTTACGTGAAGGTTTAAAGGTTGATGTCAATCCGCAGGATAGTACAACACTAGCTAGGGCGCTCAATCAGCTTCAGGAGGAGCAACAGATAAAAATAGCTATGACCACACTCTCCGAATACGGCGTGTTTATCAGAAGTCATGATAGGGATAATCATGAAACCTATTTACATATCCCTGCTCACCGGCGTGCAATAACAGACGTCTCCGGTGCCGGCGACACAGTGATCAGTGTAGCTTCTCTTTGTCTGGCCTTAAAACAGGATATTGGCCTCGTTGCGGCGCTCTCCAATCTGGCAGGGGGCTTGGTTTGTGAACATATCGGCGTTGTTCCTGTTAATCGTGAACGTCTGATGGAAGAGACGATGCTCCTACTTCAGGATTATTTTTCAAATTAAACCGTAAACCGGATATGACACAAAGCAAAAAAGATCAGGTACGTTCAATGTTTAATAAGATCGCCTGGAGATATGATCTGCTAAACCATCTACTCTCGTTAAATATTGATAAGATCTGGCGTAATAAACTGGTTAAGATGTTAGCCGAAAAGAGCCCCGGATCCATTCTTGATGTGGCTACCGGTACTGGCGATCTGGCTATTACCGCCTCGAAGATAAAGCCGCATGAAATTATCGGCATTGATATTGCCGACGAGATGCTTGAGATTGGTCGTAAAAAAATTCTGGAAAAGCAGTTACAATCTGTTATAAAACTTGAAACAGGTGATTCGGAAAGTCTAAACTTCCCGGATGGACGTTTTGATGCCGTCATGGTAGCTTTCGGCGTTCGAAACTTTGAGCATCTCGATAGGGGGCTTTCCGAAATGAATCGCGTCATAAAACCTCAGGGAAAAGTATTCGTATTGGAGTTTTCAATCCCAACAAACAAAATCATCAAGGCTTTCTACTTCTTTTACTTTCGCAACATCCTTCCATTGATTGGAAAAATGGTATCGAAGGATAGTGCTGCCTATACTTACCTCCCAGATTCCGTACGTCAATTTCCTTCTGGAGAAGCATTTCTGGTGCGGCTGAAGAAAGCCGGTTTTCAAAATTGCAAACAACGTCCGCTTACTTTTGGAATTGCAACAATTTACGTCGGGGATAAATAAATATGGTATATTTGTGTTCATTGTTATCAACATAAAAACGATTGATCTTGATACGTAATATTCTAGTAGTTTTCGCTTTACTGCTAACAGTGGTTACCGGGTACGGTCAGAGAGAAAAAATTCACAATCTGCCCGACTACGATTACGAACCTTACCACTTTGGTTTTTTACTCGGTTTAAATAGCATGGACTTTTCAATGAAACAGAATTATCCGGACCAGGGTAACTACTGGTATTCCAGTACGCAATATCTAAGCAAAAGCACCGGCTCCAGAGCCAACCTAAAGTCTGTTGAACCGGTCCCCACCACCGGTTTCTCTATCGGTATACTTAGTAATCTCAGACTTACAGATCATTTTGATCTCCGCTTTATCCCTACCCTATCTTTTGGAGAGCGGAAGTTGAATTATTACTATATCGAGTTTGATCCTGCCACACAGGTATACGATTCCACGCATTTGACATCAAGTATAAAAAGTACTTTTTTAGAATTTCCCCTACACCTGAAATACAAGGGGAACCGTATTAATAATGCACGGCCCTATATTTTCGGCGGTGGAAAAGCGGTGATCGACCTTTCTTCGGATTCCAAAAAGAAGACCTCTGCACCGCTCGACGATCTCTCAACCATTGCCCTTAGAAGAAAAGACCTTTACGGTGAGTTTGGAGCCGGATTCGACTTTTATTTCGATTGGTTCAAGATGGGGGTTGAAGCTAAAATGTCATATGGAATACGAAATATTTTCACCCCTGATAACACGATGTACACAAAAGGCATTACCCGTTTAAATTCAAAAATTTTCCAGTTATCGATCACATTTGAATAGTCTCACCACAGGCTGGGCATTGAAAGAGAAAGATGAGACAAATACTAGAGATACAACTAACGCCGAAGCAATCTACGGATGCAGAGGCAATCCGGAAAGTAGCCGCACGATTATTAAAAGTATCACCGGGTAGGATATGGCATATCAACTACCTCAAACGTTCTATTGATGCCCGGTCTAAAAAGATCTGGGTACGACTGAAGGCTGAATTCTTTATTGGCGAAAAGCTTCCCTTCGAAGAGACAATACCCCGGAAGGAATATCCTTTTGTGGGAAACAGACCTGCCGTCATCATCGTCGGAGCAGGTCCTGCCGGGCTCTTTGCCGCACTTCGGTTGATAGAGAAAGGACTGCGTCCGGTCATTATCGAACGGGGCAAAGACGTAAAAGCACGTAAATTCGATATCGCCCAACTCAACAGAGAACAAATCGTGAATCCCGACTCAAACTATTGTTTTGGCGAAGGGGGAGCAGGCACCTATTCCGACGGCAAATTATATACCCGTTCCACTAAACGGGGGAACGTTCAGGATGTATTGAGCGGCTTTGTGGCACATGGCGCCGATCCGGATATTCTCTTCGATGCCCACCCGCATATCGGTACCGATAAACTCCCTGCCATCATCAGCGCCATCCGTAGAACCATACTCGACAGCGGTGGAGAATTTTACTTCAACCATCGCGTAGAAGATTTCCTCATAGAAAACGGAAAGCTAAAAGGAGTGGTCACTAAAAACGGAACCGTCTTTGAAGGGCTCTCCGTCATATTGGCAACCGGTCATTCCGCCCGTGACATTTACCGTTTGCTGCATCGCAAGGCGGTGCTTCTCGAAGCAAAACCTTTTGCTTTAGGAGTTCGGATAGAGCATCCGCAACAGCTGATCGATTATCTAATTTACAAGCAAGAGGTCAGAGAGCAGTATCTCCCTGCCGCCGCCTACAACCTCGTTGAACAGGTGGACGGAAGAGGCGTCTTTTCGTTTTGCATGTGTCCCGGCGGTATCATCGTCCCCTCGGCGACAGCAGAAGGACAAGTGGTCGTCAATGGCATGTCGAACTCGCAGCGCAACTCTCAGTTTGCCAACTCGGGAATAGTAGTCACCGTCAATCTGGAAGACTATCAACCCTATGCCGATCAGGGAGCGCTTGCCGGAATTGCCTATCAGGAAGCCGTTGAACAGTTGGCCTTCACCATATCGGGAAACAGCCAAAAGGCGCCCGCACAGCGCATGGTCGACTTTACAGAAGGCAAGACATCCCAATCGTTAAAAGACTCGTCATATTATCCCGGAATGGTTTCTGCGCCCATTCACGAGTTGCTACCGCAAGATATCGGTCGGCGAATGCAGGAGGCCTTCCCTCTTTTCGATAAGAAACTGCGGGGGTATCTGACCAACGAAGCGATGCTACTGATGGTCGAATCGCGCACCTCGTCACCGGTCAGGATTCCGAGAGACCCTGAAACGTTTGAACATGTAGCCATCGCCAATCTCTATCCCTGCGGCGAAGGAGCCGGATATTCCGGAGGCATCGTATCCTCCGCCATGGATGGAATCAACTGTGCGGAGAAAATAGCATTGCGGTTCAGCAAAAATGTAGGGGCTACATCAAAATAATGTAAGTATCCTATCATCCCTTCAAGATTTTTCTTGAATTTATCATTATAGCTGAACATTATTTCTAAAATTCCATACCGAAAAATTTAGAAGAGATGAAATTATAATGTAAGTTTACAATGAAAAACCTCGAACTCATGAACGACAGCACCACCCTCCTGTTTTCCAAGCTACAAGACAAGGCATCACTGAAGCAGGACGTCTATAACAAGACACTGGCCACCTTTAAAACGCTATACGACATACTATTCGAACTATCCAAAGAGTATGAGCAGTTTTGTATCGAGCACGGCACCCATATTCCCTTCAGATTAACCAAGAAGAGTGAATTCGAAATAGAGTTGCAGTTTGGCAGCGATATTCTGCTGTTTATGATGCACTCCAATATCTTTGAATTCTCCAGGGACCACGAAGTAATGAAGACGCCTTATATCAAGGAAGACAAATTCAGATCATATTGCGGCGTGATTCATATTTTCAATTTCCTGGCCGACTCATTCAAGTACAACCGGTTAAACGACGTAGGATATTTAATCGGTCGTCTGTTCATTAATAAAGAGTTGCACTATTTTATCGAAGGAAAACGTGAAATAGGATTTCTATATCCAAACTTCGCGACATCTCTTGTTGATGACAAATCGCTTCGAAAGATCATCGAATCGTCCATTGAATATACCCTCAACTTCGATTTATTATCTCCGGCTTTCGATTCCGTAAAAGAGGTCAGTGTTGATGAAATACAGACTACTTCTGATAATATAAAAATCAAAACCGGTAAACGGTTGGGATTCAAGTTTCAGGCCGATCATGATGAATAGGCCTCTCTGAAAGTTAGTTTTTTTAACTAATTTTTAAGCAAACATTTTGCTTATTCAAAAAATTTTCTACCTTTGCACTCGCAATCGGCAAATAAAACCTATGCAAAGCGGTCCGTTCGTCTAGTGGCCCAGGACGTCAGGTTTTCATCCTGAAGATCAGGGGTTCGACTCCCCTACGGACTACACAAGTCATCCAAAAAAATTGAATGACTTTTTTATTGAAATGATTCAAAAAGGGTCCGTTCGTCTAGTGGCCCAGGACGTCAGGTTTTCATCCTGAAGATCAGGGGTTCGACTCCCCTACGGACTACACAAGTTATAGTGGGGAAAGAGGTTGTCATTTGACAGCCTCTTTTTTTGTGGTGCGCCGTGCATGATTAATAATTTGGTGGTGTAAATCCACTATGGGGGTATGTAGCGACCAACCATTAGCTCAAGGCAAGGGTGTCCATTGTGAAGTGGAATCTGAAGGAAGCTGTCGGCAAAGTTCCGGTCTGAGGAACACGAACATCATATAAGGCTCAAGTCGTAGGATGAGTTTGCCATACAGAACGAAGTCCTAAAGCTACACGGATACGGCAGAGTAGATGATGCAGATATATGGAACGAAGGTTATTAATCTTACCACGGGAGATCTCACGGACGTGTGGATATTTTTTTTAGAAGCACGGACAACAGTTGTCGTGAGAAGTCAGCCGAGGACATAATACCCGAAACAAAAGTATTGGGGAAGGTCTGAACCTTATCAAAGTGAGTAGTCAATGAATGTTACCCGATGAAGGAAAGAATGCAGAAAATATCAACACTGAGTGATAGCTGCCCGCAAAAGGATAGGACGGAATCCGAAAGCTATACGGGAGTGCAGACTTTCATGGGGATAACTGAAAACAACCTCACGGAAGTGCAATTTGCAAAAGAGGATTTATTAGAACGAATCTTGTCTGCTGCCAATTTGAATAAAGCCTATAAGCAGGTTGTGTCCAATGGAGGCAGTGGGGGTGTGGATAAGATGGAAACGGAAGACTTACTTTCTTACCTTAGAATCCACAAAGATAATCTGATAATCTCTTTAAAGGACGGAAGTTACTGTCCTAATCCAGTGCGTAGGGTAGAGATACCCAAAGGCAATGGCAAGAAGCGTCCACTGGGTATTCCTACCGTAGTAGACCGTTTTGTCCAACAAGCCATATCACAGGTTTTATCTCGAATTTATGAACGCGAGTTCAGTGCAAACAGCTTTGGTTTTCGCCCCAAACGGAGAGCCCATCAGGCACTTCGAGCCGCTCAGAGTTATCAGAATGCGGGCTACAAATATGCGGTAGATTTAGACTTGGAGAAGTTTTTCGACACAGTCAACCAAAGTAAGCTGATAGAAATTCTTAGTCGCATGATAAAAGATAGTCGGGTTATCTCGCTTATCCAAAAATATCTTGGCTCGGGAGTTATTATCGGTCATAAATTTGTAAATACTTCAGAGGGAGTGCCGCAAGGAGGCCCTCTAAGTCCGTTATTGAGTAATATCATGCTCAACGAACTGGACAAGAAGTTAGAGAGCCGATGTCATCCATTTGTACGCTATGCGGACGACTGTATGATATTTTGCAAGAGCAAGCGAGCCGCCCAGCGTACGATGAACCACATAGTGGTCTATATCGAGGAAACGCTCTATCTGAAAGTGAATCGTGAGAAGACCAAGGTTGGTTACGTGCAGGGCATGAAGTTTCTGGGTTATTCTTTTTACAAGAATAAATCAGGTTTTCGATTATCGGTTCATCCCCAAAGTTATACGAAACTGAAAGGTCGATTAAAAGAGCTTACAGGTCGTAGTAACGGTATGGGTTACGAAAGTCGAAAAGATTCACTCCATCGATTAATACGAGGGTGGGTTGAATACTTCAAACTGGCAGATATGCAAACTCGGTTGAAAGAACTTGACCAGTGGCTGCGCCGTAGGCTTCGTATGTGTATATGGAAATCATGGAAAAGAATAAAGACCCGCTTTCGGAATTTAGTTCGTTGTGGTATAGCCAAAGCTCGTGCACTGCCTTATGCAAATGCACGTCAGGGCTACTGGCGTATGGCAGGGAATCCGATTCTGAATGAAGCTATCAGTATTGATAGTCTTGGTAAAGCGGGTTATCCATGTTTGATGGATTATTACCGTAAAGTTGCATCGTAAATAAGGAACCGCCGTATACCGAACGGTACATACGGTGGTGTGAGAGGTCGGAAAATAAAATAGGAGGAAAACCTATTTTATTTTCCTCCTACTCGATCGCCCAGTATGGGCGGTTCTATAAGGTGAGAGTGGATCAGGATCAATCTAAAAAGTTGTAGAGTAGCGAATAAAATTTAAATAATACTGAAGGATAAAAGAGATAAGAAATAAACACGATGGTGTGTAAAAATACATTTGAAAGGAATTTCATGTGGGTTTATCCAGGGTCCTGAATCCGGGTCAAACTTACGTCAAACCTAGTTCAGACATAGGTTAAATTTCTTTTAATATGCCCTTATGGATAAGACATATCAGGCTCGTATCTCTCTTATATTCTCCTTTCTATTCGGACCAAAAACCAAATGTCCCTTACTGAAATAGGTATACACATTTAAGAAGCATTACTAGAAAAAGTATACAGTAAAAATTCTTTTCACTAAAATAAGTATACATTTCTAATAAATTAAAGTTAGTGATTTTTTCTGAAACATTTTTCAAATAGATTTATGTAAAATGGCATCTTTTTTTAAAAGCTCTCAAACAATAATTCTTTTTCTTTTTGCCGTACTTTTGGTTTCCATTTTTTTTCCAAAACACCTTTCATTTGATGAGCCTGCACGGGAGTAAGGTAATTACAGCTCATGTGGGGTCTTAGCAGATTGTAAGCGCTAATGCTCTTTTGAACAGCTTCAAGGGCTTGGGGTGCGTCTGCAAATTCACGGTTTAAGCTAAACTCGTACTTGAGTATTCCGTTCACCCTTTCGGCAATGGCATTCTCGTAGGGGTCCCCGTTTTCGGTCATACTTATCCCTAGTCCTGCAGTTAGTAACAAGTTCACATAGTCACCGCAACAATACTGGGCACCCCTGTCGGAGTGATGGATATGGCTGATGTCGTATTTTGTTTTCCGGCTCAATGCCATTTTCAAGGCATTCATACAGCCTTCAGCCTCCAGGGTTGGGTGAAGGCAGAACCCCATGATTTGTTTTGAATAAGCATCGGTGATCAGCGATAAGAAGTTAAATCCTTCCCCTATCTGGATGTAGGTAATATCTGAGACCCATACCTGTTCAGATTCATTGACTACAAGATCCTTTATCAGGTTGGGGTATTTCTTCATCCAATGTCTGGAATCGGTTGTCACCACATATCGTCTTCTGGGTCTTATGCTCATGCCATTTTCACGAAGAAGCCTGTGAAGGGAGTCTCTGCCCATTTTTATGTGATGATCCTCAAGTGTCTTCCTTAACATGTGATAGAGCTTGGAGGTACCGGTACAGGGCAGTTCCCGTCTTATGATGGACACCATTTCCAGAACGATTTGGTCTTCATTTAGCCACCGTTGTTCGTTCTTTGCTTTCTTATAAAAGGCATAACGGGTTTTACCAAACAGCATACAAAGTGGCCCGAACCCTACTTGTGCATGGCTTTCTTTCATGGCTTTGACTGCTTGGTGCCAGGTTTTTTTCTGATATCGATTTTCAGGTTTTTTTCTGCGATATCAATCATGGTCTCCAATGCTTCTACCTTAAGTTTAAGCATTTCTACCTGCTTCTGTAAAGCCTTGGTCTCTTGGGTTGAGCTCTGCTGTGGTTGTTCTTTTTGAGACATAATATCCGGAGTTTTAGTCGTACAAGTATACAACTTTATCCATTTTTTTATGGTCTCTTGTTGTACCCTGTAACGAGTTGATGCTACTTCCAGACTTAATGATCCTGATTCTACTTTATACGCTATTTGCCTTCGTTCGGAAACCGGAAGGATCACTCGCATGTAGTTCTCCCGGTATTGAGCAGAGTATCTTTTTAACCAGTTTAAAACTGTAGCCGCATTAAGAACCTCGTATTTTTGCATCACCTCTTTTATAGAAAGTGATCCTTTTTCCAGTTCCTTCACGATCCTTATTTTCTCCTCTTCAGGGTATACATAATGTCGTTTACCCGATACAGTTTTTTCGAATTTTTCCTTTTTCATTCCCATATACAGTATCTTTTTTAAGCTTTATACTGTATACCTTTTTCAGTATAAGACAAAAGAAATTATAAAAAAACTAAAGATTTATTCTTTGATCTGATTTATAGAAAACCACCTCCCCTTTTTCATTGATTCAAAATCAAGCGCTTTCCTCTAATAAGTCTATTTTTGTTTTGTCTTTCCCCAAAAATATTTTATACTTGATTTTCAGCAATGATAATTCACTAATTTTGCTTGAGAAAAAATAAACTTGATCAGAAATAAAAAATTATCGAAATTTTTAAAACATCAAATTCATGAAAAGCACTACGTTCTTCCACTCGCATGTAACTCTGTTATCACTAATGGCATTCCTCTCTACGCTTTGTTTTGTATCGTGTAGTAAAAGCGACAAAGATGAAAATTTACAAGATAATAAAACCTACAAGTTAAGTTCAATAATGTGGAAACTGGATGAAGGAAACGGGCAAGAGATTGTTGAGCAGGAAATCCCCGAACAGATATTCTACAACACCGGGAACATAATAAAACCTATCGATATTGCGTCATTGGAAAACATAGAAGAAACCTCTTTTTTCCAAAGCGAGAATAAAGAAATATTAAATAAATGGGCAGGAAAAGATGTATTGGTACCTGTACCCTCAGAATTCAGCCTTTTGTCTTCCGAATATAAATATTTTACCGGTGGCGTAGAAGCGCCTCTTCTTGCCGGTGAAGGAGTAAAACTTCAATCCACTAAAGTCTCAGGACGCGCAGACCTACAGCCAAACACCAAGATGACTTATAAAGCAACCGTATATTTAAAAAAGATAACAGCAACCTACACCGCTCGTTTTGTAGAGAACGGTAATGGCTCTGATTTTTTTGAAGTTAAAGGAACATGGACCGGAGTGTTCTTTAGTAAAATAGAAGAAAACGTTACTTATGACGATATAAAATAAACAGCCACACATTCCGCGTAATGCTGGAATATAAAAGCAGATCATCCTATCAGCATACGATCCGGAAGATAACAAGACGTTATAACTTTTCCGGGGAATCAGGAAACTATGAGAACGGAATTTTGACATAAAAAGCAGAGCCGATCCCTATTTCCGATTCCACCCGTATTTCGCCGTCTAAAAGTGTCGTCAGTCCCTTTACAATCGATAACCCCAATCCGTTACCTTCGTACTTTCTGGTCGACGACATATCACCCTGCATAAAGGTATTAAAGAGTTGATTCAATTTATAGGATTCAATTCCAATCCCCGTATCCTTTACAAAGAATTTAACGTACTTTTTATTTTTTGCACACCCGAATACGATTTCACCCTTGGTCGTAAATTTGAATGCATTGTCTAACAAATGCTCCATTATTTTCAATATCATTTCCGAATCAGAATTAATGCTTTCGGATAACATCCGGGCAGGAAAATCCAATGAGAAGCCCAACCCCTTTTCTTCACTTAGCGGTTGATACTTTTCATAAAGTATATCCATCAATTCGGCGATTTTGACAAGCCCTTTATTCACCTCCTGATTACCGGATACAATCAAAGAAATCTCCATATAATCACTAATGGTTCTTATCAAGCGATCAGCACTATTCTTAACGTAACTATAATATATTTCCCGATCTTCTTGCGAAAGATCATTTTGAGCCAATAGTTCACCGAACCCAAGGATGCCATTTAGCGGTGTTCTGACTTCATGCGAAATATTGTTCATGAAAGCTGTTTTCAGCTTATCGCTCGATTCCGCTTTTATTTTGGCTTCCTCCAAAGCTCTGATAAATCGCTTACGTTCTGTAATATCTTCTTTTATTGCTATGAAATGTGCTATCTTTCCGTTAGCCTCCGTAACGGGAGCGATATATGTTTCTTCCCAGAATATTTCTCCGTCTTTCTTTTTATTAAGCAATTCGCCTCTCCACACCTTCCCTGAAAGAATTGTTTCCCATAAGTTTTGATAGGTTTCTGCAGGTGTTTCACCCGATTTTAATATACGAGGATTTTGACCTATCAACTCTTCGACCGGAAACCTTGTCCTTTCGACCGTCTTGATATTTACATATTCAATGATACCTTCGGTATTAGTGAGCATAATGGAAGCCGGACTTTGTTCGACGGCGAGCGAAAGGGTCTTTAGTTCGGTTTCATCTTTTTTCTCCTGTGTAATATCCTGAATAGTACCGATTAGTTTGATAGGGGTGCCCTGATTATTAAATATAAACCTGTCAATGTTACGAATCCACCTTTCCTCCTTTTTATCTTTTGTAAGAATACGAAACTCATTGACAAACTGGTCTTCCTTTTGAAAGATGCCTACTTTAAAATAATCACTCACGCTTTGTCTATCCTCCCGATGCACCTGGGCCCAAAAGTCTTCCAACGAATAATCTTCATTTTCTTTTATACCCAGAATAGTATTCAGACTCAATGACCTCCGTAGACATTTGGTATCGAAATAATAATAGTAACTACCGATACCCGACATATGTTGAGACGCTATAAGCTCAGCTTCATCCTCCTCAAGTCTTTCCTGTGATTCTCTAAGTAGGGTTATATCCTTCAAGGTTACTATGATTTCTGATAACTCACCTTCTGTGTTGTAGCCCGGATATCCGTTAAAGGAAACCCAAATCGTTTTTTTCAGATCCGGACGAACAATACCGATAATATACTCTTTTAGTATTCGTTTATTTTTTATAACCTGGGCGACAGGATAATCAGACATAGAGATAGTATCTCCAGCTTTATTAATTAAATGACAGGCAATATCAGATGGATATTTTCCTAAAATCTGATTATCAGATAGTCCAAATATTTCTAAGGCGCGGGGGTTCGCATAAGAGACTGAAGTGTCGGGTAAATGAACAACAATTCCGGTAGAAACACTTTCAAAAAATGACAAATGTTTAGTTTCATTTGTATGTAGTTCTGCTTCGACTTTATTTCGGGCGGCAATCTCATCTTTCAGCAATAAATTTATTTTCCTCATTTTCACTAAAGCAAGAATCGATAGATATAGCAGCAATACGAGAATGCTTGATTCGGCAATCTCTCTGATGATACGCAAATTCCATGCACGGGCATTATAGTCGAGCCCGAAAGCGGCAATTATCCGGCCGGTATCGCTGTCTTTTATCGGAATAAGCATGCTCCGCCATATTCCCCACCTATCTTTTACAGGAGAAGTGTATATTTCCTTCCCATCTTTAAAAATCAGAAAATAATCTATATTTGCCTCGGTATATTCCTGTCCCGGAGGAGAATAATCCTTCGAATTCAGTGCTTCAGAATCAGCAAGGAGCAATATCTTTCCTTTCCGCTCATCGAAAATATAAGCAAAGCGGGCTTCCGGAATATCCCGGATAATCCCGATAAGTTTATTTTTTATATTCCGGTAGTTCTGTAACGACGTATCACTTTGGACTCCCCGAAGCGCTTTGATATCAGAATTATTAAAAGCATAGGCACATGTTTTAGCTATTCGGATGGCATATTCAAACTCTCTTTTATTCGATTGTACATAGGTAAGGTAGATAAATAAGACACCCAATACTAAAAATATCAATGTAATATTTTTAGTATTGGGTGTCTTAAAGAATTTTTTCAGTAACATTGCAGTGCCTATTTTTATTATAAATAATTTCCAACAACATGAAAATTAAATCAATTTCCTTTTCAAATGTAATCAAAAAATATTTTATAAGTTAGTTTCATAAAAGAAATTACTACTTTTTTAATATTTTTTTTAATATTGAAAAACAAAAACTTAGCAATTCGTTATGATACAAATTTCGTTGCATGTTCTTTCATCTGTAAAAACACCTAACGATATACCCTAACAAAACAAATTCCCCACCTTATCCGGAATGGTGATTAGTTCTATTACTTCCGCCATTCCAAACATAGTGAGGAATCTACTTAAACAATATCCGAATTAACCTAAATACTCAATTACAAACATGGGGACTAAGTATTTCCCTTTTGTTGGTTTTTTATCCATTTCTCTACTAGAATATACTTTTAAAGTTAATTCCAGTACAAATATATCATATTTCTAAAATGTTACAATACTTTTTAGTTGTGGTTCGTAGTACAACAAAAGTCCTCTTTTTTCAACTGGCTCGTTAATTTCACATTATTTTCTGCACACAATAGTGCAGACATCCGGTTTTACCACCGCATCGGCACTTCCATCAGTAGAAACTCCGCATCCGTATCGGCCGATATCGACAATGTGTCGACATCCGATATTCCGTATCCATCACGAGTTTTCAAGTTTTGTTGATTGATGGTTACATCGCCGCTTAAGATAAAAGCATAAACACCATCACCTTTCGCCTTCAAGTTGTAATCGAGGCTTACACCCTTATCGAATTGTCCAAGATGGAACCAAGCATTCTGATGAATCCACACACCAGCATCATCAGCATCGGGAGAAACTATCTGTTGTAGTTTATTATGACGGTCTTCAACCTTCAAGGTCATCTGATCATAGCGGGGTGTTACGTTTTTCTTATTCGGAATAACCCAGATTTGTAAAAACTTTGTACGCCGATCTTTATTCCGGTTATACTCGCTGTGAAAGATACCTGTACCGGCACTCATCACCTGAACATCACCATGTTTTATGACCGATATATTCCCCATGCTGTCTTTGTGTTCCAGATCGCCTTCTAGCGGGATGGAGATGATTTCCATATTATCGTGAGGATGTGTATCGAAGCCCATTCCGGCTTCCACAGTATCGTCGTTGAGTACCCGTAACGCACCGAAGTGCATCCGTTCCGGATTGTAATAGTTTGCAAAACTAAACGTATGTTTTGAGTCGAGCCACCCGTGCTTTGCATGTCCACGGGTATCGGCTCTATGAAGAACAATATATGACATTTTTATAAGTTTTAAGATTGTTAGCAATACGATATAAGAGTGACTGTTATAAGAATCAACCTCCTTGATGTATGAATCCGGACTTTATTGTACCGGATTCACGATTATATTTTGTAGGGCTCACGATTTTTTGTTGCACGAATGATGATTGGCTTGTTGTACGGATTACGATTGTTTTACAAGCTGTACTTCACAACTGATATTGACAGTTTCGCCAACAAGTACTCCGCCGGCTTCCAGAGCGGCATTCCAATTTAAGCCCCAATCCTTACGGTTTATCTTGCCGTTGATAGTGAACCCGGCTTTTTCGTTACCCCAGGGATCTTTCATCACGCCACCGAATTCAACATCCAGCTTAACCTGTTTACTGACCCCTTTTATCGTAAGGTCGCCATACAAAGTATAACTACCATCGTTATCCACTTTTTCGTAGCTTTTGCCCACGAAATTGATCTGTTTAAAATTTTCGACATCAAAGAAGTCTGCACTTTTCAAATGCGCATCACGATCGGCAGCGCCGGTATCGACAGAAGCAGGATTTAGCCAGAAGTCAATTTCTGAGGTCATGAAATCTTCACCGGTAGTGTAAACAGAGGCGTCAAATTCTTTGAACACGCCTTTTACGTTGGTGATCATAAGGTGTTTTACTTTGAAAGCGATTTCGCTATGTATCGGGTCAATGCCCCATTTTGTTTTTACCAGGTTTTCCATTGTTGTTATTTTTATTTGTTTTTGATACAGCAAAGGTATTGCGATATAGAGGGCTGCGAAATGGAAAAATCATGGTATCGATGGTATAAATCAAGGCAATTTAAGATGTCGTCAGAAATCATCCGAAGAGAAGCGATATTATGCCAAGCTTTCCTTGAAATCCTGTAGAGATTGGCCTGTATTGGTTTTAAAAAACTTGCTGAAGTGCGACGGGTCTTCAAACCCCAGGTCGAAGCCAATCTCTTTGCCGCTTTTATCCGTAAAGATCCTCATCCGTTTGGCCTCCAGGATAAGCCTGTCCTGAATAAAATCCTTAGCCGATATATCGATAGTCGACCTGATCACCTCATTCAAATAGTTAGGTGTCACATTCAGTGCATCGGCATAAAACTTAACCTGATGCTGCAGCTTATAGTGTTTTTCAACAATTGTTTTAAATTTAGTCACCAACGTCTTACCCACTTCAATAGTTTGCGAATTTAAGTTCGGAATTAACGAACAACTGGTATTGCATTCTATCAGAAAGAGTTTTAAATAAGCGCCGATAATCTCTAAATACATGTCGTTTTCAGCATGAAATGCAGCCAGCATCTGGTCGGTAAAGAGTTTGAGCTTATCGATCATCTTACCGGTAAGCTCGAGTGGTGGCGTTTCATCACTCTTCCGGAATAACTTCAGGTTGACGATAAAATCTTTCCGGATACTGCTTTTTTCGAGAAATCCAGGCGTAAAAAGGATGACATACCCGGTTGGGTTGGGGTCTGTAACGATCTGATGTACCTGATCGGGGCTCACAAAGAAGAGATGATTCGGAATGATGGGGTACTCCTTGAAATCGACGATATGTTTACCGGTAGCCGTCAATGGCCAGATGACGGTATAATAATTATGCCGGTGCGGTATATCGGCAATGCCTCCAAGACTTTTATCGATCTCCTCCATCGTTTTAATGACGAAGGGCGCCGGAGCATCATTGAACATCAAATTGTAACTGTATATTCTTTCTTTACCGGACATTGTATTCTGCTTTATTTACATATAACCAGCTAACTGCATTCTTTTTCTATTTCCAGATTATCGAACAGTGATCGTATTTTATGTTTACTACCGCAAAGCTGAAATCAATTAGCTTTGAACCTATTCCAAATTAATTCAGCAAACGGGTTCAATAGATTCCGTATCATACTAACCGGACTTTAATCACCCAGCCATGATCGTAGTACCGCCTTCTGTGAAGCATCTGGATTTTCGATCCGCGTGATAACCAGCTTAACAGCTGCCGAATTATTAGGTGTAGGACTAACTTGCTTAACCAGTTTTAATCCGGCATAACCCAGATATTTGTTATAATCAAGCTCATTGGTGGTATAGACATATTCAAACACCTTCGTCAACGGAACTCCGGCTATTGATTCGCAAGCTACCTGAAACTCCGCGTCCGTAAATCCACGTTGCAACGTTTTATAATAGCGCCAATAGAGCAACCGCATCACATCGTCAAGCGACTTCTTTCCCAGTGTTGCATTCCTGATCGATAAGTCTAACAGCAAGCCCACCACCGGCCCCTTTTCATAGTACGAAATCGTTTTGCCTTTTTCTTCTCCCTGAGCGCCAAACGGTCCTTCGTTCCAGGTATTATAACTACACTGAGATAACGACTGAAACAATCGGCCGGGGTTGTTCTCAACAGTATTTATATTCCCTTCGAAGTCGGCAAAGAATGCTTTTTCATCAACCAGACCGGCTCTTTTGGCCAATATATATTCATAATAAACCGTCAACCCCTCGCTCACCCAAAGTAGATTGGTTTTATTTTCCTTATCATAGTCAAACGGTCCGAGTTCAAAAGGCCTGATACGCTTCACATTGTAGTTATGAAAGTATTCGTGGCCAATGAAGTTCATGGTTCGGTTCATATCCTCGTTTGTATTGATTTCGTTACCATCAAAACTGAGGGTGGAATTATTGAGGTGCTCAATGCCACCCCGACCGGGACCGATAGCTAGAAAAGTATATTGTTTATAGGGTATGTCGCCAATTATGGACACCGCCGCTTCAACCACTTTTTTTAGATTGCCTATAAACAACTTCCGGTTGAAGTGACCGATCTTATAACCGATAAAGCGATGTTCTATTCCTTTTACCTTGAATGAAGGAAGTTCGTCCAACTCGCCGATCAGGATGGGACTATCATAAAGGATATCAAAGTCGGGTGCGGTAAATTCGTCAGGCATACCCGAAGTCGGTTCCAGACTGGTAGCAATTTTATTCCATTGCGGATTACTGATAATCTTAACCGATACCGGCAGGTTAAGCATCCCGTTGATATACAGAAAATTGTTGGCCGGCACAATATAACCGTGCGTATCATCCAAAAAGCTGTTGGCAACGAATTGCTTTTCTGCTTTCACATCATAGTTCAGAATAAAGGTCTTATTTTTGACCCCTATGATACGCCATGTATTGCTATTTACTTTTTTCAGATCTATTTTCTGGCCATTTTCATCAAAGGCCGACATATTTTCAACGTCATTGGCATAATTCATTAATTGATAATAGCCCGGCATCCAATTCGGCATTTTTAAATGGAGCGTATCCTGACTCAGCCCGTTGGCAAAAAGTATCATGTGAAATTTATGCGTATCGGGTTTCGGCATTGAAACGATATAACGCAATGCCGGCTTACTGGTCTGTGCAGAAACAGTATGCTGAATAGCTGTAAATGCGAACAGAACTAAGAGTAAAAATGTCCTTGATTTCAATTGATATAGCGTATATTTGAAAGGTTTACGATAACGTCTTGCAGAGTGCATAATTGACATTTTATATAAGTTCGAAAGGTACGACCAGAATAGGTTTAAGTCAAATGTTTTGTTGTGAAATTATCAACATTTGCGCAATATTTTGCGCAGATTAGAACATACCGGGGTATATGTTTAATTCATGATTAATAAATGTTTAATACATGAAGGGTACAAGAGGCATTATAAATTTACCGGTTACACAAAGCATTCCACAATCGCCATGACGCCATTAACGGTGGGCGTTACGCAAGATGAAACACTTTCACAATCGGTCACCTCAATTCCCAAAGCCACCACCACGGTGGTATCAGGCTGTTGCAAAGCAGCTTCTTCAAATGAAGCCTTCAGGCAGAGATCAACCGCATCGCTAATGCGACTATGCCATTCGGAAACCGTCGTCACCGTACAGCGCGCCAGTCCGGCTACTACAGGCTCATATTGTCGTTCCGCCTCGTTCCACACCATATCGGCCAACTGCGCAATGACTAATATGAAACGATATGACTGAAACCGTACACACCAATGGAGCTGCGAAAACGGTTGAAAGTGAGGTATCGTGAGAGTGACACTTTTCTTATCGTCCGACAATACAACCGTCAAGGGATTGCAAAAGATGCGGTTGAAGGGTTGGTCCGTATTGAAATTTATCATCTTAAGCAGGTCGGACGCCTTACTCGACGCCACAGACCGCTTTCCTCTCGCATTTACACCGTCGAACATCTGTATCTTCTTAGCATACGACACCATGTTGGAATAATAACTTCCGTGAAAAAGGTTTACCAGGCTGCTCAGCGACTTTCTAAGCAGAGAAGCCCACATGCTGCAGGCTTTAAATTCGCACATATTCTCACGGGTTCTGGCAAATGCCGGATTATTTTTTATCAACTCTTTTGTGGCGCCTCCCTTGGTAGAGAGAATATAGCATTTGAGTCGTTTATCATAATAGGAACGGAGATTTCCAATGCTTCAGGCAAATTGGAACGGTCCTTTTAACTGTGCCATTGTGTTGTTGTTTTAGTAGTCACATCAGGGCTTCGAATATTATTTCAATGCCCGAGGCGACCGGATGAATAGTTTGGTGAATGAATCATTTTGCTGGCCGACATTGTAAATTTAGTACATCTCGCCCCGTCAAGTCAAGGATTCCATAGGAGACATTGGAGGACATTGAAGGACATTGGAGGACAAATATTAGGTTTCCGTTAATTTTCGGCAAAAACGAGACTTTTTTTCGCCCCGTTTCAAGGAAAACCATTCCGACAAAATGGGATTCTTCCCCCAAAAAAGCAACAGATAAGTAAAGGAAAAAAGTACTTAATCACACTTCATTTTTATGCTTTCAAATAACTTATATCGCTACAAATACGTACAATAAATTCGTATTTCAACAAATTTTTCTCTTGTATTTTCCATTGTTCTATTTTCTTCTAATTTTTACGAAAATGGATTTTGTAAAAGTTATACCTGAATGGTTTTTACTCATGGCAAACAACTGTAAGATAATAATTTTATGACTGATGAAATTTCAGGGTCTATGAATTGACAATGTGCCGACTTCTACCTTTAGCAGAACATTGCTATCGTCCTTCATGTTTATTACAAGTTAGTGGGCAAATATTTTTTAGTCTAATTGTAATATAATTAGTTACAATTAAAATTATATTTATATTTGCAACCGACATGAATAATACGAGATTTGCAACAGTAATACATATTTTGACCCTTCTGGCAAACTTTCCTGATGAATGGTTAAGTTCCGACTGGATTGCAGGAAGTATTCATATCAATCCTGTCATTATCCGGAAAGAGTTAAGCATATTGCAAAATATAGGTCTTGTAATCAGTCGAAAGGGCAAAGAAGGTGGTTCAAAGCTAAACAAGGCAAGCCATGAAATTTCATTAGCGGAGATTTATCTTTGTGTTAAGAACTCAGAAGTTTTGGGAAAAAAGAACTTAAGCCCCAATCCTAAATGCCCTATCGGTAAAGATATTAATGAAAATTTAGAGAAACTGTTTGTAAAAACCGATCAATTGGTGATTGACTTTCTCAGGCACAAAACATTGAAAGATTTTGTAAAACAATTTCACTAATATTTTTTTATTTATAAATGTAACAAATAATATTACAATTAAATTTTATGAAAACAGCAATTACAGGAGCTACCGGACAATTAGGACGTTTGGTAGTAGAGAATTTGAAAAAAAAAGTAGCTACAGAGAATCTCGTAGCATTGGTACGTACACCAGAAAAAGCATCGGATTTAGGAATTAAAGCTCGTGTATTTGATTATGACAAACCGGAAAGTTTAGCCGGATCATTACATGACATTGACCATTTGTTGCTAATATCAAGCAACGAAATCGGAAAACGCAAACAACAACATGAGAACGTAATAAGAGCAGCACAACAAGCCGGAGTAAAATGGATTGTTTATACCAGCGTATTACATGCCGACAGATCGACTTTAGGTTTAGCAGAAGAACACAGGGCTACAGAAGCAGCTTTAAAAGCATCCGGAATTGCTTATACCATTTTGCGTAACGGATGGTACACTGAAAATTATACAGGCTCTGTGCCAGGAGCAGTTAAGGCAGGTACTTTTATTGGTAGTGCCGGTGACGGGAAAATTTCTTCGGCAACCCGTGAAGATTATGCTGAAGCAGCAGCAGCCGTATTGACAAGTAAAAATCAGGAAGGAAAAGTTTACGAATTATCCGGAGATGAATATTTTACATTAAAAGATCTGGCCGCAGAAGTTTCGCGCCAAACAGGTAAAAATATTCCATACAAGAATCTTCCTGAAACAGAATATGTGGAAAATCTAAAAGGCTTCGGGTTACCGGAAGCGATGGCCAAGGCAATTGCTGGATATGATATTGGAACATCTAAAAATGATTTATTTGATGATAGCAAACAGCTTTCCCGATTAATCGGTCGTCAGACAACTCCTTTGTCCGAATCAATAAAAGACATATTGAATAAATAATTCGGAGATAGCAAAATCCGGAGAACTGATCAAAAAAGAAAAGGCCATCTCAATATTGAGACAGCCTCTTCTTTTCAGCGGACCGGACGGGACTCGAACCCGCGACCCCATGCGTGACAGGCATGTATTCTAACCAACTGAACTACCGATCCTTTTTTTTGATAACCAGAAGAATTTCTAAAAATATCTTCCCTTTAATAAAGAACGCTTATTTTTTCAGCGGACCGGACGGGACTCGAACCCGCGACCCCATGCGTGACAGGCATGTATTCTAACCAACTGAACTACCGATCCTTTTGCATTCAACAACCATATGGCCATTGATTACGAGTGCAAAGATAATTTAAATTTATATCCCACCAAATTTTTTTTTGAATTATCACCGCCTTTCTCAAACCAGACAAGGCTTTTACCCCTTTTCTATACTCTAAAACAGGATATTATATCAAGATCATTTTTTCATAAAAATATCACGTAATACTCGTCCAATATCCTCTAAATTCAGAATCTGATCGGGTACTGATTTTTCCAGAGCAGAACGAGGCATGGAGTCTGAATAAGCCGTTTCTGGATTTTGAATTATCGTATATCCACCAAAACGTTTGATTTGTGCTAAACCCTCTGCCCCATCATTATTTGCACCTGTCAGCAAAACGCCTATTAATGAGCTACCATAAACATAAGCTGCACTCTCAAAAAGAACATCAATGCTTGGTCGTGCATAATTAACTTTTGCATCAACCGATAACGACAAAGTATGATCATCTTCTATTAAAAGGTGATAATTAGGAGGTGCAAAATAAACCGTAGCCGGTTTTAAATGCTCCTTCTCTTCAGCCTCTTTTACCCTAATAGAGGAAATACCGTTTAAGTAACGGATCATAAATCCATCCGACTGGGGACTAATATGTTGTACCACTACCACAGGTAGTGGGAAAGCAGGTGGAAACTTTGGCAAAATACTTTTCAAAGCATCCAGTCCTCCAGCAGAAGTTCCGATTACAATTAATTGAAAGTGCATGTAGTATTTAAAATCCTCATCATTAATAACACTTATATTATATCTACCTACTCCTCAAAAAGAGAGGGAAGCAAATAATTTTTTCGATAAATCTTCTCATGAGGAACAAGTGATGAAAACGAAGAGGCGTGCTCATTAAATTGCAGACTCTCTTTTGATCCCAGACATAATATTCCACCGGCAATTAAACTTTCTTTAAAAAGTCCGACAGCCCTATTTTGAAGATCCCTGTCGAAATAAATAAGGACATTTCTACAAATAACCATGTTAACTTCGCTGAAAACATTATCGGTCGCAAGGTTATGATGAGCAAATAAAATGTTTTCACTTAATGATTTATCCATTATTGCCCTATCATAATCCGCCAAATAATAATCAGAGAAGTTCTCCTTCCCTCCTGCCTTGATATAATTCTGTGTAAAATCCTTGATAGCAGAAATAGAAAAGATGCCCTCTTTTGCTTGTTTTAATACGCGTTGATTAAAATCAGTAGCATAAAGCTGTGTCCGATCAAGCAATCCCTCCTCCTTCAAAACAATGGCCATTGAATAAACCTCTTCACCGGTTGAGCATCCGGCATGCCATATTTTTATAAATGGATAAGTTTTTAGAATCGGGATCACCTCTCTTCGTAATGCCAGATAGAAATTAGGATCACGAAACATCTCGGTTACATTGATAGAAAAGTCAAGCAATATCTGTTGCAAAAAATCAGGATCCCTTAATACTCTATTCTGCATTAAAGAAATACTTTCAAGTTTTGTGATTGCCAACCTGTTTAGTATCCTTCTTTTAATATGCGCCATAGAGTAATTTCGAAAATCATACCCATATTTTTCGAAAATAGCTTCCAAAAAAAGTTTTACTTCGATATTTATGTTTTCTGTATTCGTATCCACATTAAAGTTTTATCTCAAAGTTACCTATACAACCAAACCCTCAACATGGAAACCAGTTTTTCAGGATCAAACGGTTTTGTTAAATAGTCATTAGCGCCAGCATCAATGCATTTTTGTCTATCATCCTTCATTGCCTTAGCCGTTAAGGCGATAATTGGTAGCCGGGAGAATTTAGGATCTTTTCTGATCTCCTGCATCGCTTCATAACCATCCATTTCAGGCATCATAATATCCATCAGTACAAGATCAACATCAGGATTCTTAAACAATTTCTCAATCCCTTCCTTTCCATTCTTGGCAGCAATAATTTGAAGTCCTTTATCCTCTAAAACAGCAGAGATAGCAAAGACATTGCGCATATCATCATCGACGACTAATATCTTTTTATCTTTAAATACAGCATCCTTATCTCCGGTAACATTCAGTATATCCTGTTTCTCTTTAGGAAGATTTGCTTCAACCCGGTGCAAGAATAGTGTGGTTTCGGCTAATAAGCGTTCGGGAGAACGTGCACCTTTTATAATGATACTATCCGACAGTTTCTTTAGCATCATCTCTTCCGTTCTATTAAGCTCCTTGCCCGTATAAACTATAATCGGTAACTTGCTAAGCCTTTTCTCATTTCTTATAGACTCAAGTACTTCAAACCCGGTCATATCCTTAAGTCCCAGATCAAGAACCACACAATCGAATTCTTCTTCCTTGAGAATTTTTATTGCCTCTTCTCCGGTAGCAACTGCAATTGTTTGAACATCCTTTCCTTCAACCAATCCGACAATACTTTTACGCATAATCTCTTCGTCATCTACTACAAGTAATCGTTTTACACTTTTAGATATCGTATCTTCAATTTTACGAAAAGCATCGTTTAACATATCAAGGCTAACAGGTTTGGTTAAATAACCAATAGCGCCCATTCGCATTGCATCAAGATTCTTATCAATGGCTGAAATAAAATGGACCGGAATATGACGGGTTTGAGGATTTGCTTTTAACCGTTCCATTACTTCAAAGCCATCAATACCGGGTAATCCTATATCAAGAATTATTGCACTGGGATTAAACATGTCGGCAAAATATAATCCTGTTTCACCATCTTCAGCCAGAAGACATTTAAACTTATGTTCCATGGCCAGATCATACATTATCTTTAAGAAGTTAGGGTCATCTTCTATGACCAGAATAAAGCGGTCTCCTGCTTTAACAGAATTTCTATCATCAACAAGTCCATCCGTCAAAGGAGGAAATCCATCAACCAAAGGTTCACTGGATGGGATGATTTTTTGCTCGGGTTTCTTCTCTGTTACCGGTGCAGGGACGACTTCTTGCAAAACAGGTTTTACAAGCTGGTAAGTATTTTCGCCTATCAAGATATCACTTTCTGCCTCGGACGAAGTCTTTGATTTTCCCTTCTCGGGTAGGAACAGTGTAAATACAGATCCTACATTCTCCTCACTTGAAACAGATATTTCACCACCCAATAAATCAGAAAAGCTTTTAGAAATAGTTAACCCCAATCCTGTTCCACCATATTTTCTATTCGTTGTACCTTCCGCCTGTTGGAATGCATTAAAAATCATTTGAAATTTTTCTTTTGGAATACCAATACCGCTATCACTAACTTCAAATGCAATAGTATCAGCAAAATATAATTCCTTTAGTCGATTATCATTTTTGTCTGGCCTAAATATCTTCAATTTAACAAATCCATTTTCCGTAAACTTAACTGCATTTGACAGTAAATTCCTTAATATCTGTTGTACCCGTTGCGAGTCATTATAAATATATTCGGGTAATGATTCATCAATTTTAATAGAAAACTCAAGACCCTTTCTTTTTGTTATAGGCAAAATTATTCTGTTCAGTTGTTCAGCAAAAACACTAAGTGAAAAGCGTTCAACAACAATTTCAATTTTTCCGGCTTCAACTTTTGAAAGATCAAGTATCTCATTGATCAATGAGAGTAAATCCGACCCGGATGAATGAATTGTTTTAGCAAATTCGATCTGCTTTTCGTTAAGGGTTCCTTTTGTGTTTTCAGATAAAAGTTGAGATAAAACCAAAATACTATTTAATGGGGTGCGAAGCTCATGCGACATATTGGCTAAAAATTCCGACTTATATCTACTGGCCTGTTCCAGTGCTTTAGCTTTTTTCTCCTTTTCTATCTGCGCTCTTTGAAGCTCATCATTGATTACTTTTATCGTCTCCTTCTCTTTTTCTAAAGCTCTTGATCTCTCTTCCAACTCTTCATTTATCACACTCAACTCTTCCTTCTGATGCTGCAAATTCTCTTCCGATAACCGCAAGGCCTTGGTTTGCTCCTCAAGCTCTTCATTCGTCTGGCGTAATTCTTCCTGTTGAACCTGTAACATCTCTTTTTGATTCTGTGTCTGTTCCAATAAGGTAGACATCTTATCATTAGAACTAGCCATATTGACAGCCAAGGCTATACTTTCAGTTGAAGAGACAAAAAATTGTTTTTGCAAATCTGTTAATAAACTAAAAGTTCCAATTTGAATGATACAAACCAGTCTTCCTTTATAAACAACAGGGAAGAGATAATAAGAACTTGGTGCTATTTTTTCAACACCCAAGTCTATCAAAGGGAAATTTTTTCTATTAACCTCAGAAAATTCAAAGGGTGTCAAGTTTTTAGCAACCTGACCTACAATACCTTCACCGACTTTAAAAGAAACAAATAATTTTTCAGGATCAGAAAAAGCATATGAACTTTGAACAGTAAGGATTTCATCATTATTAGCATCCGGTAAATAAATTATTGCCGGTTTTGCTGAAAGATACTCTGCGATAAAAGTGATAATTTCATCAGTTAACTCTTTAAGGTCTCTTTTACGACTCATTTTTTCGCTAAGTGTTGATAATCCTGTTTTTAACCAAACCTGATTATTTAGCTCAATAGCATTTTTTCGTAATGTTTCAGTCATCTTAAATAAGGCCCCCCCTAGTGTATCAACTTCACTCCGTGGAACGATATTAGTGCTATAATCTCCCTTGGCAATCTGATTCGCCTGATTAACAACCGACCTGAAACTTTCAATCATTTCATTCATTGACTGCCCTAAGACATCCTCACGACTCCGTATAATCACATTCTTTGTGAAGTCACCTTTGGCCATAGCGATAGCTACATCCGCAATACTATGAACCCATTCAACCATTTTATTGAAAGAATCCTTCATCTCACCAACCTCATTCTTTGGAGCACGAATGTCTTTCATGATCAATTCCCCACGAGCGACCTGTTTTGCCCAAGCAGAGAGAAGTTTTATAGGCTTGACGGTAGCACGGGTGACTATAATAGAGAATAGAAGAACAAACAGGATCGTAATAATTAAAGAAAGACGTGCTGTTTTATATATCTGACGGGTAAAGGCAAAGGTCTCAACATGCTCTACCTCTTCAAAAACAGCCCAATGAACGCCCAATCCCTCTAGAAAATCAATATTTCGATAAATACCATAAACCCAGATATTTCGTTCGTTAGAGTAATTATGCATCCGCTCATTTTGAATCATCACCAAAGAATCGGCATTTGATGTGTTCCGATGGATATAATGATCCCATCTTTTGGTAAGTTCGGTCATGATTTTTTTTCTAAGAATCACCGAATCACTATCAAATCTTGAACCTGTCCGCATCAACAGATCTTCACCTAGGATATAAGAAGACCCTGTCTCTCCCAAATCAAAGTCGGAACGTAAAATACTTTTTATCTGATTCAGTGTTATTTGAAAGATATAGACACCAATAACCTTTCCTTCTTTATTTTTCAACGGCGTACCGAAAAAACCTCTTATGCTGTTTTTTTCAGGAGCATAAAATTCAAGATCAGAAAACAATGTTTTGTTTTTTTCAAAAACATCCCTTACCATCATGCCAAAATGAGTATGTGCAAGTTTTCCTGCAAAGATATTCGCACCTAAATCTTCGTTCTGTTTTTGCGAAAACAGTATATTACCTTCTTTATCTATCAAGTAGATGTCGTTTAGATTTTCAATATCACATATTTTGATCAAGTCTTTTTTATAATCAGCTACAATTCGGTTCCAGTCGGCAGATTGCACAAATTGTTCGGGTGTTCCATTAAATCTTGCAGCCCCACTTGACAATCTTTCCAACATTTCAATATTCGAATGCTGCTTAACCTGAATTTCAAGTAAGTTTGCAATATTCTTAAAGTAATTATTTAAGTTTTCAGATCTAAGTTTCGAACTCGAGGTTAATGATTTTTGAGCAATCTCGGTTAAACCCTTAAATGAATTCAAATAATTGATATAACTAACTGTTGCTAAAGGAATAAAAGACAAAGCCATAAACCATAAGAACAAAGCTTTACCAACTCCAATATGAAGAGATTCTGTGACCAACCATCTATTTTTTGGTTTCCATGAATCTTGGTTTGTATCGTTTTGATTTGTCATACTAGCATTTATTCAACTATTCAGTAAATATTAGGTTTTGATATTTGCATACCAAAATCAACATTTACAGATAGAAATTATTAATAAGTCATTTAGCGTACATGTTTTCTAAAAACCTATACCTCAATAATTTTTTGAATCAAATTGATTAATTCTTGCGAGTCGATAGGTTTTGTAATATAATAATCCATTCCGGCTTCCAAACATTTTTCCTTATCTCCTTTCATTGCATGAGCTGTCATTGCAACTATCGGAATATGTTTTCCCGATAAAGTTTCTTGCTCCCGAATATGCCGGGTAGCATCAAAACCATCCATTTTAGGCATCTGTACATCCATTAATACCAAATCAAACGACTCATTTTTATGTTTTTCAACAGCCTCTTCTCCATTTTCAGCCGAAATAATTTGCCAGTTGTATCTCTTTAGTAATCCGATGACAATTTTTCTATTAATAAGCTGATCTTCTGCTAATAGAATTCTTATGGAGCTACCGTCTTCTTTATCGGTTACAACTTTACTTTGAGTTCCCTGTGTCTTTTTCAGGTTATGGGTAGCAGCTTCGGTTCCGTAATTCTTTGAACATATAATCCTTAAATCAGATTGTAAAATCGGTTTATTCAGAAAATGCTGAATTCCTAAGCTTCGCAGCTTTCCGCTTTGGGTAGCGGATAAATTAGAGCTCAGAACTACAATCTTCCCGTTTTCCTGAAGTGGTAACACCTCATTAAGCTTATTCAAAGAGATTGATTGATCATCTAAAAGCATTCCACTATCAATCATGACCAAATCATATCTTTGTGATGATTCTTGTTTAATAGAATCACATTCCTGACAAGACGACAAGACCTTATAGTTTATATTCCATCCTTCTAGAATTTCTGAAATTGATTCCCGAACAATACTATTATCATCAATTAACAGAACAGCAAATCCATCTTTCATTTCGGATGCATCAAGTTTATAGAATGAATCATCCCCTTCGGCTTTACTAAGCATAACCGTAAAGAAGAAATCACTGCCTTCGCCCTCTATACTTTGAACCCCAATTTCTCCTCCCATCATTTCCACCATCTTTTTCGAAATGGTTAATCCTAAACCGGTACCGCCATATTTACGGGATGTTGATTGCTCTGCTTGATGATATGATTGAAATATATAAGGAACCCGATCTTCCGCAATGCCAATACCGGTATCTTTTACTGAAAACTTAATTGCAACATTATTTCCAATTGTACCAACGAGATCAACAAATACACCAACAAATCCATTTTGTGTAAATTTATTAGCATTACCAAGCAGGTTTATTAATATCTGACGTAGTCTGAGAGGATCCCCTATATAATAATCATGAAGCCTTGGATCAATACGACAAACCATCTCCAGGTTCTTCTCAAAAGCCTTTACCGCAAGAAGTCTGACACTCTTTTCTACCATTTTACGCAGGCTGAAGGGAATGTTTTCCATTTCAAGTTTATCCGCCTCAATTTTTGAGATATCAAGAATCTCATTAATAATCTCTAATAATGATTCGGAAGATGATTTTAGATCTATCACTCTATCACGCTGTTGTTCAGGAAGCTCATCCATTAATATCAATTCAGCCATCCCAATAATACCATTTAAAGGGGTTCTGATTTCGTGACTCATATTAGCTAAAAACGAACTCTTAGCTTTAGTTGCCTCCTCGGCAATTTCTTTAGCGCTATTCAGTTCGGCAATCGTATTTTCAAGTTTGATGGTAGTGGCGATTAACTCCTCTTTATGTTTAAAAAATTCAATAAATGCTTTAATCTTGCTCTTTAGAATTTCAAGATCGAGTGGTTTATACAGATAATCTACGGCACCTTTTTCGTATCCCTTGAAAATATGTTTCCGTTCGGTAGAAATAGCTGTGACAAAAATGATAGGAATATTTCTGGTTTTTTCAGTACTTCGCATGATCTCAGCGGTCTCAAAGCCATCCATCCCGGGCATCTGAACATCAAGTAATACCAATGCAAAATCAATCTCAAACATCAGGCTTAACGCTTCATTTCCTGAATGAGCCTTACTAATACTAAGATCGGGGCTTTCAAGAATTCCTTCCAGCGTGATAAGGTTTTCCGGCCGGTCATCTACCAATAGAATATTAAATTTTTTTTCAGGTTCTGACATTTTGTGAAGAGCTTAAATAAATAATTCCCGAATTGTAAAAGTTAGTCTTTTTTCTATCTAACTTCAGCCTGCAAGATACAAATTTTGATTTTAATTTATATTTCCAGCACCTGTATTTTTTATACATTTATAGGGTAATATAGTTCCGTTTAAAATAAAAAAACGAAATGGGCATACTAAACAAACTAACAATGCCTACTGTGGGTAAATTGTTTTTAATGATGCAAAAAAATGTCCAATACGAGATAAGTTGTTAATTCTTTATAATTTTATTAATAAAGAGGAAATCAGTTGTAAATATTTTTACATTTGCAATTGATTTCTTCATCAATATGTGTTGATATGAGCAATCCAACTAAAAATAGCTTTTCCATCAAGAAAAGACTTAAAAGTTTTGTTTATGCATTCAAAGGAATTGCTTATGTTGTAAAGACACAACATAATGCATGGATACATCTTTTTGCTGCACTTTTAGCCATAGCTCTTGGATTTACCTTTTCAATCAGTCAAAACGAGTGGATTGCTATCATTATCTGTATTGGACTTGTTTTAGCCTGTGAATCATTAAATACATCTATAGAAGTTCTTTGCGATGCAAGATTTCCGGAGTATGATAAACGGGCAGAAAGAATTAAAGATACTGCTGCCGGAGCTGTGCTTTTAGTTGCAATGGCATCATTAATTGTGGGGGTTATTATCTTTTTGCCTAAGATTATTCAGCTTTTAACCTGAAAAATCATTTATATATTTCATTCTGAATTTTAAAATTATGATTTTAGTAGCCGACAGCGGATCCACCAAAACTGAATGGTGGTGGTATGATAAGAACAATGAAATAAAAAAAGTTGTAACCATTGGTTTCAATCCATATTTCATTGATTCGGAAGGTATTTACTCAGTATTAAAAAATACGTTGCAACCTTACCTCAATTATCAACAAGTCAATAAGATATTTTTTTATGGGTCTGGGTGTGCCATTGAAAGCAATGCAAAAATTGTTGAATTAGCTTGTAAACAGATATTTACAAATGCAGAAAAAGTTGAAGTGTATCCTGATACACTTGGTTGTGCCCGTGCTGTTTTCGGTTTGGAAAAAGGTATTGCAGGCATACTTGGAACCGGATCTAACGCTGTATATTATGATAGTAAAACAACCGTCGAATGCGTCCCCTCATTGGGATATATCATTGCTGATGAAGGAAGCGGTGCCAGATTCGGAACAATTCTGATCAGAGAATATTTTAAAAATGAGATGCCGGCTGAAATTAAAATCGATTTTGAGAAAAGATATGATCCTGATCTTGAGCATGTACTTGATGCTGTTTATCGCCAGCCACATCCAAATCGTTTTCTTGCTTCCTTTTGCGAATTTCTAAGCATTCACAAAAACCATCCGTATATCGACAATATTATCAGAAGTGAAATCAGCGCTTTTCTGAAGTACCAGGTTTGTAAATGTCCTGATTATAAATCGCTCACATTAGGTCTGGTTGGATCTGTAGCGTTTTACCTTGAATCATTTCTGCGCGAAGAGGCAGCCATGAAGGGTATTAAAGTAGGAAAAATATTACAGTCACCCATTGAAGGGCTCATCGAGTTTCACCAAAGGCACAATTAATCAATCTTTTATATTCTGTTTTCATATAATGAGCATCAGCATATTTTCAATCTGATGCTTTTTTTATATTTTTAACAATCAATCAACCGGTTTAAGTGTTAATTTTATAGTGAATTATGCATACGCATTGTAAATGCAGTATCTATATGAAACAAAACATACGCAAGTAATACAAACATTACATTACAACGGATTCAATCAAATTATTATCAAATGACTAAATGGCCTTTATTCGCAACTTTTTTTATTCTAACGACATTAATTAGTTGTGACCGAAAGAGAGAAGATTCAAAAGAAATCTTTAAGAAATTAAGTTGGATAGAAGGAGAATGGGTGAATGAAAAAGATTCTACCTATCATGAAATATGGAAGCAAACATCCGATTCCACTTATATTGGCAAGGCCATAAGTATTAATGGAAAAGATTCGCTTGTTGACGAGAACCTCAAAATTGCATTAAACAAAAACAAAATTAAATTCTATAATGAGGTAGAGGAACAAACAGAAGAGAGCAAACCGCAAGAGTTCATTTTCACCTCTTCCAATCCTGATACACTTATTTTCACAAATACAGGTCCCTATTATCCTAACAAGATAACCTATAAACGCATCAATGACACTGTTGTTGTTGTTAAAGTTGAAAGAGTCAATGAGAGTGAACCCATAAGATATGAGTTTACTTTAAGGAAGAAAAAATAAAAAACACTCAGGTTAAAAAACCGAAGGGATATTGCTAAATTAGCAGTCATATTATCTTCCTATACTTTTTTTAGATTCCAGTGAATGGTTCGCGAGACGCTGTGCATTAAAGCGGTATCTTCCACGTAGCAGCCAACACAATAGATTGTGGGAAAGCCGTAGCGCTATCACGAACAAGGCCATGCAAGACCTCGACAAGTGCAATAATAGGGATACCCAATCGCGATTCTTCCATGAAATATTTTTGAATTTTATTAATCTTTTCGGCTGTTTCCACGGCCTTACCTCCACCCGAATAATTCAAAAGTTGTGCCGCTACATCAAAAGAATAACAAATCAATCATCTGAAGAATGTTATCGTTTAGAAAATGTTAAGAAATGAAGATAAAAAATTGTGATGAAGTAATGTGCTTATCTTTTCTTTTTATATCTTTCGTTTTTAATTTCATTTTTTTTAATTCCTTATTTCTTGCATATTATGATTTAAAAATGTTTTTTTAAGCCCTATTTGTTCAAACAAAGTATCATAAATCATATGAAATTCCACCATTCTTCAAACCAATAATACCCCCACAATGAATAAACATATCTTTACTTTATGCCTATTTATTTGTCTCTTTTCAATAGAACAGATGCAAGCTCAGGAACAGGAGCAGGTAAATCCGAATGTAAAAGAGATTATTGTAGTCTTTAAAACACACTTCGACATCGGTTATACCGATTTGGCCGAAGCTGTTCTTCAAAAGTACAGTTCATCCATGATCAAAGGAGCGCTAAAAGACCTTGATGAGAGTAGGAACTTGCCAAAGAACAACCATTTTGTCTGGACCCTTTCAGGCTGGCCCATGAAAGAGATTCTTGAACGGGCAGATCCCATGACCCGAAAAAGAGTTGAAGAAGGCATCAGGCAAGGATGGTTTGTCCTACATGCACTTCCTATAACTTTTGAAACCGAATCAAGCGATATGGAAGATTTGGTCAGAGGAATGACTTTCTCATCCACCCTCGCCCGTAAATTCGGACTTCAGCTTCCACGTGATGCCAAGTTAACCGATGTACCCAGTCACTCTTGGATTCTTCCGACAATTCTTCATCAGGCAGGTGTAGACATATTACATCTTGGATGTAATGCAGCATCGCAATCTCCTGAAGTACCTTTGATCTTCTGGTGGGAAGGTCCCGATGGTTCCCGTTTAATGACCATGTACTGGGGGAAATATTATGGAACCTCGCTGGTTCCTCCTGCAGAATGGAAGCATAAAACATGGTTAGCCATCATCCATACCAATGATAATTCAGGAGCACCATCACCCGAAGATGTAAAAAAGGTTCTTGATGAAACCCGTCGCTTAGCGCCCAATGCCATTATCAAAACCGGAAGAATTTCAGACTTTTATGATGCCATTCTAAAAGAAAATCCGCAACTCGAAGTGGTGAAGGGAGATATGCCGGATACATGGATACATGGTTTCATGTCGATGCCGAAAGAGGTCAAGATAGCCAAAACCATTCAAAAAGAGAACTATACACTCGAAGCCTTAAACACACTTTGCAAAACATGGATAGGTAGTGCTCCCGATATTGAGTCAACCATCGCAAAATCGGCAGAAAGCAGTCTGCTCTTTTCAGAGCACACCTTTGGACTGGCGATGAGCCACGGTCATTCAGGCTATTGGTGTTATGGAGATGTATTCAGGAAACTACGTGCACAAGGTATCTTCAAACCCATAGAAGACTCATGGAAAGAAAAAGGCGACCATGTCTATCAGGCAGAAAAGATCATCACCCCTACGCTGTCCAGACAGATGAACGAACTAGCCTCGGCTATCAACATCAAAGGACGCAAAATATTAGTTTATAATCCACTGCCCTGGGAAAGAAATGGGTTAGTCAATATACAATTCAGTACGAACGGGAACCAGATTAAAGCATTAAAAGATCCGGAGACCAACGAAATTATTCCGGTAAACAACAAGGGGAATGTTTTTAGCTTCATAGCCCGCAAGGTCCCTTCAATGGGTTATAAAACTTATCAAGCAATGATGGATGAGCCAGCCGGTACTAATGAAGCAGCATCTACAAGCAGTAAAACATTATCCATCAACACCTCTACTTCTACGCTTGAGAATGAATTTTTCAAGCTACAGATTGATACCCTCAAAGGACAGATTTCTTCATTGATAGATAAAAGAACAGGTCGTGAACTGGTCAATCTAAAAGAGGATACCATTGGTTTTAACCAATACTTCTATGAACGTTTCAGTAAGAAAATGGTCGACAGCTATGCCAATACCTACATTAAAGGCGGACGCGAATGGGCTTTCGATGAAATGGGACGACCGAACCTGACCAATGATCCCTACAAAGCTGTTCATGGCGCCAAATGCAGTATCACCTTCGAGAAAAGTGTAAATAGTGTAACCGCATCACTTTTCTTTACACCCGATGGCAATATGCCGCATTCTTACACACAGATCATAACCCTTTATAGCGGACTTCCTTATGTTGAGCTCCGTTGGGCTATCGACAGTAAGCAGGCTGAGCCATGGCCCGAGGCTGGTTGGATAAGTTTTGCCTTCAATGTAAAAGATCCACAATTCAAACTCATCAGAACGGGTGGTATAGTGAACCCGGCAACCGACTTCATTAAAAACACCAACTTCGATTATTTCTTTCTGAATTCCGGATTAGCCATTCTTGACAAAAACGGGCAAGGTATCGGTTTAAGCACTCCCGATGCACCCGGTGTCAGTCTTGACAGGCCCGGTTTATGGAAATTTACGCATGAGTACTTCCAAAAGAAGCCCAACCTCTTTGTAAATCTCTATAACAATCAATGGAGTACCAACTTCACGGAATGGGTTGAGGGATCTTGGAATGTACAAATGCTGTTATGGAGTATCGACAAATACGATTCCGAACAGTCTTTAATCACACCCGACCAGGAAGCAAAAGTACCATTAATCGGTGCGCTCGCCAATACGGATAACGGCAAGTTAAGCCAGACCGCTTCGGGTATAAAGCTCTCCAGAAAGGGTATTCTGGTTACCGCTTACGGCCCGAATATTGATGGTGCGGGCACCATACTCCGTCTTTGGGAACAGGCCGGAAACAGTGGAGAGGTTGTCATTACTCTTCCAGAGAAGGCAAATTACAAGCAAGCAGTGTTATGCAACCTGAGAGGCGTTTCTACCAATACCCAAATTCCCATTCAAAACAACACGCTGAAAGTAAATCTGAAAGCAAATGCACCGCTTTCTATTATTTTAAGATAATCCCTATTTTTCAATCTATCAGTTATGAAATTTTTTAACTTATATCTGCTAAGTAGCATTTTAATAATTCTGGGGCTTCAATGTCGGGCACAATCTATCACAAACCTGACATTAACCTCCGAAAACGGATTATTTATATCCTCTATAGCCAACCAGAAAGGTGATCTGACTACATTTAAGGAGAAGATACCGCTGTTTACCCTGAAGGTAAATAACAAACTCACCTCGATAAAATCAGCGACCTATTCGGAAGATAAACAGGGATATAGTTGTAAATTTCAATACCCATTAGATGGTGAAGTAAAGATTGACTATGCATCTCATAAGGTTTGGAAAGCCAATATCCGGTTCATTAACACCTCATTAAAAGACACACTGGAGATCTCAAATGTGGTTCCCTTTGGTCAGTTTGAACAAAATATTCATATAACCGCTGAAGGCCCCACTTCGTTAACCAGGGCCCGACTGTTCAGACCCGGTCTGGGAGCGCTGAATATTATTCTCCCTGATAACGCATGGGAGCTCGGTTATGGCGCCATACCACTCAATAAATCTCAGTCGGTTTGTGCCCTTACCCGACGAACCGGGATAAAAGCAAATGCCGAGAAAAGAAGATTTAAAACAGTATTGCCCCCAGGAGCTTCAGTAGAGTACGCTATATGGATTGATGGATATAGTGGTGATTGGCAAAACGGACTCAGTCAAATCTTTCAAAAGCAACTACTTTTCGATCTCCCCTCCTTTGATAACACCCTTTATGAGCGTAACGATTTAAAGTGGATCCGAGACAATTACCTTATATCGCTGAATTACGCATGGGATCATACCTTTTATGAAGCGCTGAAAGGGAAATACAGCTTTTATGACCATCTCAATAATGCGCATCGCCTTCTTGGAGGATATGATATCTATGCCATGTGGCCTACATGGCCCCGACTTGGTGTGGACCGGCGGAATCAATGGGATCTGTATTCCGATCTGCCCGGAGGACTAAAAAAGATCAGGGAGTTGGCCGCTTTTGCAAAGGCGCATAATACCCATTTCTTCATTGAATTCAATCCTTGGGATCAAAGCACCCGTAAGGAAAACCCATATAAAGGGATGGCTCGTCTGATTCAACAAACAGATGCGGACGGAGTAGTCCTCGACACACAGGGATCATCGAGTGCAGCGCTTCAACATGCGGCAGATAGCATAAAGAAAGGCGTTATCATGTATAGCGAAGGGATGGCTGTTGTAAAAGATATGCCGGGTATCGTCTCCGGACGGGTACACGATGCCATCTATCTCTCTCCACCGCTCAATATGAACAAGCTGATCAAACCAGAATTCGCTATTTTCAGAGTACTTCAATTAAGTCAGGGTCCTATTCATCGCGAAGTCGCCATCTCACTTTTTAATGGATATGGTAATGAGATGAATACCATGGCGCCCGGACGGCCTGAATGGATGGAAGACGAGTTTCGCTATATGGGCAGGGCCACAAAGATATTGAGAGAAAATTCAAGTGCGTTTTTAAGTCAGAAATGGAAGCCACTGTTACCGACGCTGAAAGACAGTATATGGGTAAACAGTTTTCCTACCCCACAAAAGACAGTGTATACCATACTCAGTTTCGCACCATCAGGATTGATCGGACCCTTGTTTGAGATAAAAAAAGATAGTTCGTCACACTTTGTCAGTCTTTGGAATCATGAAGAACTGGAGCCTGTGAAAAAGAATGATCAATGGATGGCTCCTGTGAAGGTGTTGAGTTTTAATCAAGAGTGGAAAGATACGCGACAGGAGGGAAATGTAGATGTGGTAGCCCGTCTTCCCAAGTTAATCAATGCCTCTTTGAAATCCGACTCACTAAACATCGCTACAAGTACCGGCGATAGCATTCGTATCTGGGCCGGAAATCCCAGCTATGAAAAGAATCCATACAGGGTAGCCTCCGGGCAGCATAAACTAAAACTATATAACCTGTTTGGCCGGTATGAAGGAAAAGTTGTAGTGCAGCTCTTTGCCGGAAAAGAGTTATTGGACGAATGCGTATTCACCCTACAGGAAGGATCACCACGGTTAATATCCGAAACCAGGAAAACAAAACCGTATTCCTCCATACCCAAGGGTATGGTTCTGATCCCTTCGGGAAAATATCTGTTTCATTCCACTAATGACGATAACTTTCTGCCTTATCCGCAAGATTCCGGAGAGGTGTATATCGCTTCATTCTATCTGGATGTTTATCCTGTCACCAATGACCAGTTCTATCAGTTTATTAAAGCAACGCATTATCAACCGGCAGATACCTCTAATTATCTAAAGCATTGGAGAGCCGGAAAGTATAAAGAAAGCGAAAAGAGTTATCCGGTAGTATGGGTCAACAGTCAGGATGCCAAAAGATATTGCGAGTGGGCCGGAAAACGATTACCCGGAGAAAAAGAATGGCAATGGGCAGCACAGGGCAATAGTGATAATCTTTGGCCGTGGGGTAATAAGTTTGATTCTACCCGTTGTAACAATGCCTTGGGGGGACCTACAGCCGTAAATGAATTTGAAAACGGAGCCAGTCCTTTTGGTGTAAAAGACATGGTAGGAAACGTATGGCAGCTCACCAACGATCTGTATGATAACGGCAGTCACTATTTCATGATGATACGTGGAGGGAGTTATTACAAGCCCACCTCGAGTTGGTGGTACGTGAAAGGTGGCCCTGAGCCCCTGAATCAACGACAGATGCTATTAATAGTGGGTCCGGGATTAGATCGAAACGCAACAGTCGGATTTCGATGTGCGGCAGATATTTTACCTCAACAAAACAAATAATAAGTTTAAGCTGAATTTATCTTTAAAATTGAAAATAATTGATGATCAATAAATGATCCATCAATTATTTTCAATTTTTCTATTTTAATATAATGACCAAAATTTTAGTGCTTGTTTGACAACGTCAACGCTGTTGTCACCACCGGAATATTTTATCTTTTAACGTCGATTGCCACCTCTACTATGGCTGCCATAATATGCACCATAGTTATAATTGAATGAAGGCCCCCAGTAATTCCAGCCATAATAATATGGGAATCGGAAATAGGGTGAACCATAAAAGTAACTACCCCATGGTTCCCAATAATATGAGCTTTCTTTTTCCATTTTATGCATCATATAATTAAAATGCGTCTGTTCCATATAATTAATGACACTATCAGACACGCCTTGCTTCTGGAGTCTAGCTAACTGATCGGCTTTTAGGCTGTATGCGGTATGAGAAAGTTCGATCTTATTGATGATATCCTTTGATGATATTCCATCTTTTGACATCTGAATAATATCTGTTACTTTAACAAGCGGTAAACGTATTGTTTTTTGAACAACACAGCTCGATAACAGGTACATACCGCTGGTTAAAATTAGTAATGTAATAAAGTAACGAGAAATTCTTGTCGTTTTCATTTTGAGTAATCCTTTAAGAAAGATTAAAAGTTTTTAGTTTATTCCTTTATTTGAAAACTTATTCGAGTATGAATTTCATCTTTCCAGATTTCTAAAACCTGATCCATCAAAAAATTCATACCTGTTAGATGATGTATTCGTTTGACAATTTTATGTTCCAGTTGATCGTGATGATCTAGTCGGGAATATTGATAAGATACAAATTCGCATTTCAGGAACTTTATCCACTCTTCTTCAGTTATCTTCCATAGTTAGCCTCCCTTTAAAGTCCTAACCATTTTTATTCAAATTTAATGCCAAAGTACATTCGCAGATAATAAAAAAGATATCTTCGTTCTTTAAAGAATTTAAGTTCTTACCTTAATTAAAATCCGACTTAAAATTGATCTATTGTTATCTTGATTTTAGTCTATCCAAAAATATCTTACAGCTCATTAAATCAATCGAAAAAGCTGTTGTGTGTTTGTTACATCTATTTTATAGAATTTTCCATCAACTAAAAACATTTCCTGTTAATTACAAATTGTAACTAATGCACTTCCTTTTCAGTCTGTTTTTCAGTGTATTCCAACAATTATAAACAAATTAATAGATTAATAGGCTGCCTTTGAGAAAAAACAGCCTATTAAAGTCATGTTACGATTATCTACATGGTTTATAAATTGCGCCTGTAGCAAAGTCAACAATTGTACCGGGCCAAAATAAAATAATGTCGGCAATTAAAGCACCAGCTCTTATCGAACGGGTTGGCTGACCTGCAGCCGGTCTTGTTCTTTGACAGTCAGTAACACGTCCGCCAAATACAGTTGCACATGAACTTAAAGAAGCCGCAATTAATCCAATCGCTAAAACTCTTAATACAGTTTTTTTCATTTCGATTATTTTTTATAGGTCCTACTCTTAAGGTTTTTCGGTTTCACCCCGTTTTTAAAGTGCTTCTGAACTCCACTTTATCGTTATTTTTTAATACTATCTAAATCTGTTATACTCTTCTTATGGTTTTGCTCTTCTTTATCATTTCAATTTTATTACTTCCGTTTTAGAACAGATATCATGTAATCCCCTGTCTAAAAATAAATATGATAATATATCAAATGGAATAAAGCGTACAAGCGTTCTAACAAATATCCTAATAAAAAAGAAATTTCTATTATCTGATGATGAAATCATCTTTGACTTAGTAATCATTTTTCCTGGAGTCTGTCCTTTAAAATACTCAAATAGAAAATAGTATAAGAAGTAACATACAATAGAGATCCACTTGACATTGTCCTTGTCAATAACATTTTTAAAGCTCATTAAAAAAATTATCAGTAGTGAAAAGTAAAAGGCAGAGTCCAGTAAAAAATTAAAAAATCGCAATATCCTTGCTTCCATCAGTTTATAATTTTTTTAATAAGGTTTGATTGAACGCACCTACCCGATTCACATTAGTGATTGTGGGATTTTTAATAACAATGAAATACAAATAGTTATACTCTATCTTTCAATTTAAGATTAAATTTGCTTAAGTATAGTCTTATTTGCTGTTCTGTTTTATTGATTAGTTCTGCCATTTCTTTAACAGATTTTCCCTCTTTGAAATATGAAGTCAATTGATCTTTATCAATCTTAGTCCTTGGCTTTCTTTCTTTCTTTTCTTCTTCTTCTTTAATTTCAATAGTATAATTTTTATACTTATCGCCCAATTTTTTTATATCCTCATTGTATTTCTTTTCAATTGCTTCAATTGCTTTATTCTTTTGAGCTGTTAATAAATCTTTTTCAGCTTTGGTTAATTGCTCAATCTGTTCGGGTATTAATGTTATTGTTGTTTTCATAATAATTGAATTAAATTGTTTACGCGTAAAAGTAATATTAATATTAATAAGTAGAAAAGAATTAAAGATAAATTTAGTAATTTGTAACTGAACCAAAATAACTATGATTTAAATAAAATGAATACATATTATAATACTTATACTATATTATAATATTTTTGCTAATTGTTTTAGTAAATCTTGAATGGCATCATCGTCATAAGCGAGGTAAAGGCAATTGATTAGTCGCACCACATGTGAAATAAACTGTGTGGAAGCTTCTCTTTCATAAAATTGTTTTTTATGTAATGTCCTTGGAATATTCAAGGACTATACTACCATGACTCTTATCGCTCCCGTATTTTTTATAACTTCAAAATATAGCTGACCCGTACTTAGTCCGTCTATAGGAGGCGAACTAAGTACGGGTCAGCTACGGGTTGATGACGAATAAAATACGGGAGCGATAAGCGTTTTGGACGAATAAAGGAGGAGTTTCCCTTTGATAAAAGAATGGATTTGTGAAAACCAATGATTGAGAGAAGAAATTACATTACCTCCAAATAAGTTGAAATGATCATAGATCAGCGTGGAATTTTTTTCGATTTTTTATTTCAACTTTAACTTTTCGGCTATTGATTGGGGAATAGCAGCTTTATTCAATAAAATACTCATGGTTTTATAGCGGACATAAGCTTCCGAAGCATAAAAATAACCTTGATATGGATTACCGGTACCCCACGAGTTTTTTACTTTAAAATAACGTTTTCCGTTTTGATCGGTTGCCAGTCCAATGATTTGCATGGCATGGTCGTCGGTCGTGGTGTAATTATCGAAACCTTCCTGACGCATGGCGGGCGTAATCGTTTTTTCATCTACAACATTCGTTCCGAGATCCTTTTTCTCCTCTTCGCTCATGATCGACCAGTCTTTCAACGGGACAATCGCTACGCCCTTATCATGACGGAATCCCTTTTCGCTGACATCACTCGACCATTGTACGGAGTATCCTTTCTCGATGGCAGCGGTTATGGTCTGGATAAGTTCGTCGAGCGGCAGGTTATAAAGTCGCTCATGACTCCAGTTATCGGGAGATTCGAAGATAAACAGCTTATAAAACGGATGATGGGTAAAAGATGTGATCGATACATAATCTTCGGCATGAATATCCAGCTGTTGTGCAAATGATTGCGGAGTGTATGACACCCCTTTATAAGTAAATTTAGAGGGAACTTTTCCAAGATAGGTATCCAGAATTCCATCGAATGCTTTGATCCAAACCGGACTCAACTGTTCATTCTTATTCATCACAACACCTTCTACAAACGACTTCAGCAGCTGATCCATCTCTCCATGTACATGGTTGGATTCGCCGTATTCAATGCCATGATAGGCCTCTTCGGGCATGATGCCGTTATCGGTTATTCCGTTGATTAGATCCCATGACTGAGCGCCGCCACTAAAATTAAGATGTCCCTGATATCTTACATAATCAATGGCACGTTGATGGTAGGTATAGCGTACAGGATACATTTCGGATAAATCGAATTCGCCCTCCCCCTTTCTGATTAATTCGGTTTCAACAAACGAGGTGGTGGAGAAACTCCAACAGGTTCCCGAACGATACTGATTTTTAACAGGAGTTGTTGGAATCACTTTGGTATCCGTAAAGACATATTTCTGCTGACTAAACCCGGAATAAGAAAACCCCATTAGCATTAGGAACAGGTACAAACGATAAAACTTTTTCATTCTATTTACAATTAGTTTTTAAGTATATCAGGATAAACAACTTTACTAAGAAAAAGACCTTGCGCAGGAACCGAAAAGCCTGCTTTCGACCTGTTTTTATTTTCAATTACCGCCCTAAAGCCATCAAGAGAGAGCTTACCTAATCCGACATCAAGAAGTGTACCTACAATAGCCCTGACCATATTTCGAAGAAACCGGTCGGCAGTAATGGTAAAAACTAACAAAGGCCCTTCGACGGTCCATTCGGCATAAGTGATGATGCAGTTATTTGTTTTTACCTGCGTCTTTGATTTAGAGAAGCATGAAAAATCGTTGTATTCAAATAAAAGCCCGGCAGCTTCATTCATGGCCACCACGTCTAAAGGAAAATAATAATGATAAGCTAAATCTGAAAAAAACGGATTTTTCTCCCTACATATCTGATAACGATAGGTTCTATTTAAGGCAGAGAACCGGGCATGCATTTCAGGATCGACACGAAACAGATCATAAATAACGATACTTTGTGGTAAGATATGATTGAGTTTATACTTTATCTGATCTAGAGAGAGCGGAATTTCTTGTTCCAAATCGAAATGCGCATAGAATTCGGATGCATGGACCCCTGTATCGGTGCGTCCGCAACCTGTTACCTGAATTTCAAAATGAAGAAGTATAGCTAGTGCTTTTTGGAGTTCCTCTTGCACGGTAACGCCATTAGGTTGTATTTGCCAACCATTAAAACCACTGCCGTTGTAAGCCATCCTGATAAAAATACGTTGCTGTCCACTCATAATAATGCAAAATTAATCAAATATATTAATGCTGTTATTACTAAATAAAACTACTTTTCATAATCACAAATTTAGTCTTATTATAAATTGAAATTAGACATAAAAAAAACCTCTTTTGTTAATCAATTAACAATAGAATATATTATATTTGACTTCATAGAATGAGCCAGTTACACTTGACGGAGGAGAGCCGGTTCGTTCAAATAAAACTACTTATTTTAACAAAACTACGGAGGTACAATGTCATCAACAGAGGTTTTAATCAGCGAACTGGTCGAACTGCACGGCCGTACGCGAAATAGCCTGATGCCCATTTTACAGGGCATTGTTCAACAGGAAAAATATCTGAGCGAAGATGCGATGATTACTGTTGCACGAGAACTAAATATTTCGGCTGCCGACGTCTTCGGCACAGCAAGCTTTTATACGTTCCTCGATACAATACCCAGGGGGAAGAATGTGGTAAGGGTTTGCAAAACCATCAGCTGCCATTTAAAAAACAAAGAGGCGATTATTCACGCCATTGAAGATGCTTTAAAGATAAAAGTTGGAGAAACCACACACGACAAGCAGTATACATTACTCACTGCCAATTGTCTAGGCTGGTGCCACAAGGGACCTGTCATGCTTATCAACGATAAGGTATATCCTGAAGTGACACCCGAAACGGCGATAGAGATTTTAAATGAGTATAGTCGTTCTAAGTAGTTATTCATCATTTAATTGCAATTTCAATGGAAACAAAAAAACTTAAAAAAGTCGATATTATATTTGAGAATGAACCGGGTTTATATGTTGCTATTCTCGAAAAAACGCTCAAACGTAACCCTGATGATATCATTCTGGATCTGATAGATTCGGGTTTAAAGGGTCGTGGAGGCGCCGGATTTCCAACTGGATTAAAATGGAAATTCACAAAAAATGAAGATAATCCGGTAAAGTATGTCATCTGTAATGCAGATGAAGGAGAACCGGGGACCTTTAAAGATCGTGAAATCTTGGATCGTGTTCCTGAAAAGATATTTACAGGGATCGCCATTTGCGGTTATGTGATCGGTGCGAAAGAAGGATACATTTATGTACGCGGTGAATATAATTTCTTACTGAAAGATCTGGAGGTTAAGCTTCAGGAGTTTAATGACAGGCTCAAAAAACTTCATTTCGATTTCAGAATATACTTGCGTTCGGGCTCAGGGGCATACGTTTGCGGAGAAGAAAGCGCCTTGTTCGAATCGATGGAAGGCCATCGCGGCGAACCGCGTAACAAGCCGCCCTACCCTACTGTTGCCGGTTATAACTCAAAACCTACAGCCATAAATAATGTGGAAACGTTGGTTTATACAACCATGATTTGCCATATGGGGCCCGAAAAATTTAAAGCACTGGGAACATCAGACTCCCGGGGATCAAAAGTGTTCTCGGTTTCGGGCGATACGCCCATTCCCGGAATATACGAGCTGGAACTGGGTATGCCGCTCCATGATTTTGTGGAAGACTTTGGTGATGGAGATACCAAAGCTGTACAAATCGGTGGAGCTTCGGGTTTTTGCGTTACCCGCAAAAAGTTTAATGATACCATCATCGGATTTGAAGGTATCCCTACCGGAGGCTCCATGATGATTTTTAATAGTAGTCGTTCAATGTACAATGTATTGCATGACTATCTTGAGTTCTTTTGCGAAGAATCGTGCGGACAATGTACTCCATGCCGTATCGGATGCCAACAATTACTCAAGGGTATAGAAGCGGTTAAACGTGGTGAGCGTCCCCCTTCATATCTCGAAGAGTTGAAAAAGCTAACAGCTACCATGAAAATTGCTGCAAAATGCGGCTTGGGACAGTCGGTGGGCAATCCGTTTAATTCTATTGTAGATAATTTTAGAGAAGAGATCATTTACTAACGCAAAAGACGAAATCATTATGAGCAAATACATGGTTAACCTCAAAATAAATAATGTTCCCCTATCGGTTGAAGAAGGAACTACCATTCTGGACGCAGCTAAACGGCTAAACTTTAAAATACCGACCTTGTGCCATCACCCCGATCTTTCAGTGGCCGGAAATTGCAGGGTTTGTGTTGTCGAAGTGAAAGGAGCCCGACTATTGGCAGCCTCATGTGCCACCCCTGTCTCCGAAGGAATGGAGGTGTTTACGAATAGCGAAAAAGTAAGAACTTCGCGTAAACACATTGTTGAACTATTATTATCCGAACACAATTCAGACTGTACCAAGTGCAATAAAAACGGTAATTGCGAATTACAAAGTCTTGCCTTGGAATACAGGGTTAGCGATCACACTTTTCTGAGTGTACTGAAACCTAAAGATATGCTCCCTGACATTTCATCTCCATCTATCGTAAGAGATAACTCAAAATGTATCAGATGTCAGCGTTGCGTCAGAACATGTACCGAATTACAAGGAGTGAATGCACTTTGTGTAGCCTATAAAGGCGATCACCAAACCATCACGACCTTCATGAATAAGCCGATGAACGAGGTGGTTTGTACCAATTGCGGACAGTGCATCAATCGTTGTCCGACCGGCGCATTAACAGAAAAAAACAGTGTCGACTTTGTTTGGAATGCGCTCTATAATCCGAACAAATTTGTTGTAGTACAAACTGCTCCGGCTGTACGAATTGCCTTAGGCGAAGAGTTAGGCTACGATCCGGGTGCAAGAGTTACAGGCAAAATGGTAGCGGCACTCCGCAAAATCGGATTCAACAAGGTACTGGATACCGACTTCGCCGCCGACCTTACCATCATGGAGGAAGGCTTTGAACTATTAAACCGTTTAAAGAAGGTACTCGTAGATCAGGATGAAAGCGTTAAACTACCGATGATGACCTCTTGTTCTCCAGGCTGGATTAAGTTTATCGAACATATCTATCCTGATATGCTTGACAATCTTTCGACATGCAAGTCACCTCAACAAATGTTTGGCGCTTTGGCTAAAACATATTATGCCGACAAGGTCAATGTAAAGGCTCAGGATATGGTTGTTGTTTCGATCATGCCCTGTACCGCTAAAAAGTTTGAATGCGACCGGCCCGAGATGCGAGATAGTGGTTTTAAAGATGTCGATTATGTTTTGACCACCAGAGAGCTGGCCTTGATGATTAAACAAGCCGGAATTGATTTTGAAAGCATTGAGCCCGAAAGCTATGATAACATTTTAGGTGATTCTACCGGAGCCGGTGTTATTTTTGGAGCGAGCGGTGGCGTGATGGAAGCTGCACTCCGTACTGCCTATGAAGTAGTCACCGGTCGTGAAGTACCATTTGCGAACCTGGAAATCAAACCTGTTCGTGGCATGGACGGTGTGAAAGAGGCCTCTATCAAGATAAAAAATGTAAAACCCGAATATTCGCATCTTGAAGGTGTTGAATTGAATGTTGCCATAGCACATGGTTTGGCAAATGCCCGAAAGGTGATGGAGAGTGTTCGCGATGGGAAATCAAACTACCATTTTATTGAAATTATGGGGTGTCCCGGAGGCTGTTTAGGTGGTGGTGGACAACCCATACCGACTTCAGCAGATATTCGAAAAAAACGTTCAGATGCAATTTATGATGAAGATCATAATATGAAGCTTAGAAAAAGTCATGAAAATCCGGAAGTAACAGCATTGTACGAAGAATTTTTAGGAATACCCAATGGGCATAAGTCGCATGACTTATTGCATACGCATTACAAAGAAAGAATCCGCTATTAGATTTCCAAGCGAATAATTAAATGATTGAGAGTACCTGAAGAGCATGTCCATTAAATTTTCGAAGTGATAAATGAATGATTTATAAAATTCATTTCGATAAGTTTAGGGACTGGGTAAAACGCTTCAAGTGCTCTCTTTATTTTTAATAGATTGCACGCCTCAAAAATCCCTATTTAGATCAATTATAAATTTTGTTATTTGATTCACATTGTTATTGTATTCACAAATTAATTTTCCTTTTTAAAGTACTTTTGTCACAAAATTTCGCCAGTTTGCTTGTTTAAAATAGACTGCGAACAAATCAGAAAGAATGAAAGTTGGACAAATTGCTGAATTACTGGGTGCTAAGGTTGTATGTGGAGAGGCTTTTCTGGACCGGAATGTTATCAGTGTTTTTGCATCGGATTTAATGAGCGATGTATTAACTTTGAAGGCAAATGATTTGCTGTTGATGACCGGTCTGGGTAATGTACAAACGATACGAACGGCAGAAATGTCGGACATCAACACTATCGTTTTTGTTCGAAACAAAAAAGTGAACCAGGATATGCTTGAGTTGGCTGCTGAAAACGATATGATATTGATTGAATGTCCCTACTCTATGTTTAGAGCAAGTGGAATACTGTATAAGGCAGGACTTGAACCGATCTACTAACCACATCCGTAAATGCATTTTGAATATCTGATCGAAGGGGGAAATTTTTCAAAAGCCGGAACGGCATCAAGTCTGTTTAAGAAGGTTCTTAAACAGTTAAATGTTGATCCTAAACTAATTAAAAGGACTGTAGTTGCTCTTTACGAAGCTGAAGTAAACATTGTTGCCCATGCCTACAATGGTGTTATCAAAATTGATCTGGATACCGAACGTATTTATATCAACCTCACCGACGAAGGACCGGGTATACCGGATATTGAACTAGCCATGCAAAAAGGATATTCCACTGCATCGCCCGAAGTCAGAGAGATGGGATTTGGCGCCGGAATGGGATTAGCTAACATTCAGGCGAATGCAGATAATCTCAGTATCCACAGCGAAGTTGGAAAAGGAACTACCGTTGAAATTGAGTTCTTTTTAAAAAATTGAGGTACTATAAATGGATAATCAATATATTCATCATGCGTTGAATTTCAGAGAAGAGGTCTGTATAGGATGCTCTAATTGTATGGGCGTCTGCCCCACTGAAGCAATTCGTGTAAGGGGTGGAAAGTCAAAACTTGACCCAAACCGTTGTATTGATTGCGGGGAGTGTTTCAGAGTATGCCCTGTTGAAGCCATTACCATTGAAGATGACGATTTTAATAAAATATTTGATTATACCTCTCGTGTTGCACTTGTGCCTACTATCTTTATGGGGCAGTTCCCTGAAGATATTACAGCCGCACAAATTTTTTCCGGAATAAAAGACCTCGGTTTTACTCATGTTTTTGAAGTTGAACATGGCGTAGAAATACTCCGTAACGCCTTGAACAAATACACAGAATCTGATGAAAACCCCCGTCCGCTAATTTCTTCGTTCTGCCCTGCAGTCATTCGCCTGATTCAGGTTAAGTTTCCGTCACTTACCGATAATATTGTATTACTCCGTCCTCCGTTGGATATTGCAGCTCATTATTATCGAAAAAGGTTGGTTGATATGGGTACAGATGAAAAAGAAATCGGAATCTTTTATGTCACACCATGTGCGGCTAAGATTGCTGCCATAAAGAGCCCTGTCGGTGAAGCGTCATCTATCATCAATGGGGTTATCAATATGGATGTGCTGTACAATAAGGTGTACCGGATCATAAAAAAAGGTGGTTCGCACAATTTTGAAGTACCCGGAATCCGCCCCCTTACCAGTTATGCTATTACATGGAGTCTTACCGGGGGTGAAGCTGCATTGGTGAAAGGGCATTGCCTTGCCATCGATGAAATCCATAATGTAATTGAGTTTTTAGAAAAGGTTGAAAACGAAGAGATCACCGATATCGACTTTTTGGAGCTTCGTGCTTGCGATCAGAGCTGTGCCGGTGGTGTTTTAGCTAATGGGAATCGTTTTCTTACTACCGATCGACTTCATAAAAGAGCGATTGTGCGAAAGAAAAAAGGAGATGATCCTGGAAAACTTGAAGAAAAACCTATTACATCATACAGCGATTATCTGCAAGAAAACATTGGCCTTACTAAAGTTCATCCCCGCTCAATGCATAAGTTTGATGACGATATGAGCAAGGCCATGAAAAAGATGAATCAATTTAATGAATTGCTCAAAATGTTACCCCGTGTAGATTGTGGCGTATGTGGAGCCCCCTCCTGTCAGGCCTTATCGGAAGATATTGTTCAGGAAAAGGCTCAATTAACCGATTGCATTTTTGTTCAGAAAATTTTTGAACAGAGAGGGTCGCTATCACAGTCGGACACGGTGAAAATCATGAAAGACATTTGGGGTGACGAACGAATGAATCCTTACTCAAAGATTGAGTAAAAGATGAACAGTACTAAAGCAGTAAAAAAAAACCGCATGAAAGTTAGTGAACTTGTTGAAAAACTCGGGCTAAAAGTTTTTAGTGGAAAAGAGGGCCTCAGCCGTGAAATTGAAGGAGGATACACTTCCGATCTATTAAGCGATGTAATGGGTCATGCCGAAGCCGGCCAGCTTTGGATAACACTTCAAACACATAAAAACGTTATGGCAATTGCTTCGCTGAAAGAGCTGGCAGCCATTATTCTGGTAAAGGATTTTGAACCTGAGGAGGATTGCATTTCCCAGAGCGAGGAAGAGGGCATTGCTATTTTAGGAACCCCCGAAGAGGCTTTTGAAATTTCGGGCAAGATTTATAATCTTCTGCATAAATAATCATGAACCGTTTTAGGGCAGACCTTCATATTCACACGGTATTATCACCATGTGGAGATTTGGAGATGAGTCCAAAGAATATTATATGGGCAGCAAAAAACAGGCAGCTCGACATGATCGGAATTACCGATCATAATTCAACACGGCAGTGTGCCTTGATTAAAGACTTGGGAAAACGTGAAGGCATTTTTGTTCTTTGCGGGGCTGAAGTAACAACAAAAGAAGAGGCTCATTGTCTTGCGTTCTTTGAAACTGATGAAGCGTTGAACAATTTCCAGGAGTATCTTGATGCTCACTTGCCTGATATAAAAAATGATCCTGATTTATTTGGATATCAGGTTGTTGTTGATGAAGAAGAATCAATTTGTTATGAAGAGGAGAAATTACTGATCTCTGCATTGGATCAGTCGATTGACAAAGTTGAAGAGATGGTTCATTCTTTAAAGGGAATTTTTATCCCGGCTCATGTCAATAAAGGAAAAAACAGTGTCATCAGCCAGTTAGGATTTATCCCCATGGATTTAAAGACTGATGCCCTCGAAATATCAAAACATGTAAGCAAAGAGGCGTTCTTATCAAAAAACAGTTACCTGAAAAACAACGTGTTTATCAAGAGTTCAGATGCCCATATTCCGGAAATAATCGGAGAAGTATTTTCCGTTTTCGAGATGGAAGTATTGAGTTTTGCAGAAGTTGTAAAAGCTTTAAAGGGTATTGATAACCGGAAAGTAATAACAGAATGAAAGACCTATCACTCCATATACTTGACATTGTTCAGAATTCAATTTCTGCAAATGCTACCTTCATAGAGATCATTATTGAAGAGAGTCAGCAAGAAAACAGCTATCGTCTGATCATAAAAGATAATGGCAAAGGAATGTCTAAGGAGATGGTAGAAAAAGTGACCGATCCATACACCACTACGCGAACAACACGTAAAGTAGGACTTGGATTACCTCTTTTAAAGATGAACGCCGAAAGAACCGGCGGATATCTGAAAATCACTTCGGAAGAGGGAAAAGGAACTGAAGTTGAGGCATTCTTTGTATACGATAATATCGACAGGCTCCCCATCGGTGATATTGCCGGGGTAATCACAATTCTGGTATCAGCGAATCCGCTTATCGAATTCGTTTATTCGCATCAGGTGAACGATAAAAAATACGTATTCGATACACGTGAAATTAAGGAAGCCCTTGGTGATGTATCGATCAACGACATACATATTATCAAATATTTAAAGGAGATGATTCATGAAAATCTTTTGGAAATAAAGGCATTATAAACGACTTAAATATTTGATTTTTAACTAAATTTGAACAAAAAAAAACTCAATCAATCAAATAAAATCCTTAGGAGGTTAATTAAAATGGTTAAAGTTAAATCGCTCGCTGATTTGAAGAAAATCAAATCAGAACTTCAGTCGAAGTTGGACCTGCGGGAAAAAAGTGAAAATCCCGAAAAACTGGTTCAGGTGAAGGTTGCCATGGCTACATGTGGTATTGCATCAGGTGCAAAGCAGGTAATGGACTTCATGATTGAAGAATTTGATAAAAGAGGTATTGATGCTGTTGTGACTCAGACTGGCTGTATGGGTTATTGCTATGCAGAGCCTACAATTGAAGTAACCGTTCCTGGTAAAGAGCCTATCGTTTTCGGATATGTAAATACCCAAAAAGCTGACGAGATCATCGAGAAGTATGTAAAGAACGGAGAATTAGTTGACGGAATAATTCCAGTCAACTACGAAACCATCGCAAAAAAATAATTTAGGAGGATTAACGGATGGAAAAATACAAAATGCATCTTCTTGTATGTGGCGGTACCGGTTGCCGGGCTTCCCAAAGTGATGCAATTCTTGAAAATCTGAAAAGCGTCTTAGCTGAAAACAACCTTGATAATGATGTTCAGGTTGTAAAAACAGGGTGCTTCGGCTTTTGCGAAAAAGGCCCCATCGTAAAGGTTATGCCTGACAATACATTCTATACGCAGGTAAAACCGGAAGATGCAAAAGAAATCGTTGCTGAACATGTTATTAAAGGTCGTAAAGTAAATCGCTTACTTTATGTAGATCCTAAAAATAAAGAACATGTTTCTGATTCAAAACACATGGGCTTCTATAAGAAGCAAATCCGTATCGCATTACGCAACTGCGGTTTTATTAATCCTGAAAACATTGAAGAATACATTGCTCGTGATGGTTATGAAGCACTTGCCAAATGTATTACTGAAATGACACCTCAGGAAGTCATTGCCGAAGTTAAAGCTTCCGGTCTTCGCGGACGTGGTGGAGCAGGATTTCCTACCGGTTTAAAGTGGGAAATAGCCAGTAAAAACCATGCTGATCAGAAATATGTGGTTTGTAATGCTGACGAGGGTGACCCCGGTGCATTTATGGACCGTTCGGTATTAGAGGGCGACCCACATTCTGTTATCGAAGCAATGGCTATCTGCGGTTATTGTATGGGCGCATCCAAAGGGTTGGTTTATATTCGTGCCGAATATCCATTGGCTATCGAACGTTTAAAGATTGCGATTAAGCAGGCTCGTGAATATGCATTGCTTGGCAATGGTATCCTTGGCACTGACTTTTCATTTGATATCGAACTTCGTTACGGTGCCGGTGCATTTGTATGTGGTGAAGAAACCGCATTAATTCACTCCATGGAAGGCCTTCGTGGTGAACCTACTGTTAAACCTCCATTCCCTGCTGAAAGAGGTTACCTTGGAAAACCAAGTAATGTAAATAATGTAGAAACTTTTGCGAATGTTCCTGTTATCATCAATAAAGGAGCAAAATGGTTTTCAAGTCTTGGCACTGAGAAATCAAAAGGCACAAAAGTGTTTGCACTCGCTGGAAAAATCAACAATGTTGGTTTGATCGAAGTTCCAATGGGAACTACTCTTCGTGAGATTATTTTTGAAATCGGCGGTGGTATCAAAGGTGGTAAAAAGTTTAAAGCTGTTCAGACCGGTGGCCCTTCAGGTGGTTGCTTAACTGAAAAACATTTGGACACTCCTATTGATTACGATAATCTGGTTGCTTCAGGTTCTATGATGGGATCGGGTGGTATGATTGTAATGGACGAAGATGATTGTATGGTTTCAATTGCCAAATATTATCTTGACTTTACTTGTGAGGAATCATGTGGTAAGTGTACTCCTTGCCGTGTTGGTAACAAACGTCTTTATGAAATTCTCGATAAAATCACAAAAGGCAATGGGACGATGGAAGACCTTGACAAGCTTCGCAACTTAGCGAATGTTATCAAGGATACTGCACTTTGTGGTTTAGGTCAGACCTCGCCCAACCCGGTTCTTTCTACGCTGGATAATTTTTATGATGAATATCTTGCACACATTAAGGACCATAAATGCCCGGCAGGTCAGTGTAAAGCATTGATGCAATATAATATTAATCAGGAAGTTTGCGTAGGCTGTACAGCTTGCGCCCGCAATTGTCCGGTTAATGCAATTTCAGGCGAACGCAAAAAGCCACACACAATTGATCAATCAATTTGTATCAAGTGCGGCGCTTGTTATGAAAAATGCAAATTCGATGCAATCTTTATTAATTAATGAATGAGGAATCAGAGAATGGAACTTATTAATATCACAATAGATGGTAAAACCGTAGAAGTCGAAAAAGGCGCTACTGTTTTAGAAGCTGCCAAATTGATTGGCGTCGACATACCTACACTTTGTCACATGGATATGGGTGACATGCATATTAAGCATAATCCCGGAGGTTGCCGTATGTGTGTAGTTGAAGTGGAAGGTCGTCGGAATCTTGCTCCTTCATGTGTAACACCTGTTACTCCCGGGATGAAGGTAAACACACACAATATCCGTGTGCTGAATGCGCGTAGAACTGTGCTTGAATTAATGCTGTCAGACCATCCTTTTGATTGTCTGACTTGTGCAAAGAGTGGTAATTGCGACCTACAAAGTCTGGCTCAACGTTTGGGTATTCGTGAAATTCCTTTCAAGGGAGAACAATCAACATATCGTGTCGATACTTCACCTTCTATTATTCGCGATATGGACAAATGTATCATGTGTCGCCGTTGCGAAACAATGTGTAATGAAGTTCAAACTGTTGGTGCACTTTCTGCTGTTAACAGAGGTTTCAATGCAGTTGTTGCCCCCGCATTTGAGATGAATCTTGATCAATCGCCTTGTACTTATTGCGGACAATGTATCTCAGTTTGCCCAACCGGTGCACTGACTGAAGTAGACCATACCCGTCAGATCATTAATGCACTTGCCGATCCTAAAAAGACAGTTATCGTTCAAACAGCTCCTGCTGTTCGTGTGGCTCTCGGAGAAGAATTTGGAATGGAACCGGGTACTATCGTCACTGGAAAAATGACAGCTGCTCTTCGCAAACTAGGGTTCAACTATGTATTTGATACGGATTTTGCCGCCGACCTTACCATTATGGAAGAAGGCACCGAGTTATTGGGCCGTTTAAATGATTTCCTTGCCGGAGACAAGAGTGTACGTCTACCTATTCTGACATCGTGCTGCCCTGCATGGGTTAGGTTCTTCGAACATAACTTCCCGGATCTATTGGATGTACCTTCAACGGCTCGTTCTCCGCAACAGATGTTTGGAGCAATTGCTAAAACCTATTTTGCTGATAAAATCAATGTTAAACGCGAAGATTTAGTGGTTGTTTCCATTATGCCTTGTGTAGCTAAGAAATATGAATGTTCTCGTGAAGAGTTTTCAACTAATGGTAATCCTGATGTTGACTTCTCTTTATCTACACGTGAATTAGCACAGTTTATCAAACAAGCTAATATCGATTTCAACTCTTTACCAGACGAAGATTTTGACCGTCCATTAGGTGAATCAACCGGTGCCGGAGTTATCTTTGGAACTACAGGTGGTGTTATCGAAGCAGCTGTTCGTACAGCTTATGAAATACAAACCGGTAAGAAATTGGATAAAGTTGATTTCAAACAACTACGTGGTCTTGAAAACGTTCGTTATGCATCAATTGATGTTGACGGATTTGAACTCAAGATTGGTATCGCTCATGGTTTAGGAAATGCCCGTAAACTTCTCGAAGAGGTTCGTGAAGGAAAGAGTGAATTCCATGCTATTGAAATCATGGCTTGTCCCGGCGGATGTATTGGTGGAGGTGGACAACCTTATCACCATGGTGATGTATCAATACTAAAAGCTCGTGCCAAAGCTATCTATCGTGAAGACACCGGTAAAGCTATCCGTAAATCTCATGAGAATCCATATATTATTCAACTCTACGATGAATTTTTAGGTAAGCCGTTAAGTGAAAAATCTCATCACTTATTACATACTCATTATTTCGATCGTCAGGATGATGTATTCGTTGATTAATTAGGAAAAAAGATTCAAATAGCATTAAATCAAATTTGGAGGATCTGTATAATGTCACATATAAAATTCAAACTGAATCCCGAACAACTGGAAGAACTTAAATCTGTTTGTAAATCATTTAGAAATGAGAAAAGCGAACTGATCAACGTGCTTCATCAAGCGCAGGGGATTTTCGGTTACTTGCCCGCAGAAGTGCAAGAAGTTATTGCCAAAGAACTGAATGTATCTGTAGCTCAGGTATACGGTGTCGTTACCTTCTACTCATTTTTCAGCATGTTACCAAAAGGCGAACATCCTATTTCTGTATGTATGGGTACTGCCTGCTACGTTCGTGGTGGTGAAAAAGTGCTCGACGAAATCAAGAGAATACTTAACCTACAGGTCGGTGAAACCACACCTGATGGGAAATTCTCTTTAGGATGCCTTCGTTGTGTTGGAGCCTGCGGCTTAGCTCCTGTAGTTATGGTAGGCGATAAAGTTTATGGTCGTCTCTCACCTGATGGAGTAAAAGGGGTTCTGAAAAATTACGAATAGTAATTCTCCGATACCTACATCGTTAAATTTAAGGAAGCCGGTCTCATATCTGAGATCGGCTTTTCTTTTTAGCAACGAGAATGCCAATAATTTCAATATTGTATAATTATAAGAGTTGAATTTTTCGTCCTGAGATAACCTGTCCAAACAAACTTAAACGCAGTCAGAATTATAATTTTTTTTTCGATTTGAATTTCGAATTCATATTTTCTCATGAATAACTTACTATATTTATCAATTGATTAGTTTAAAAAAAACATGATCATGAATAAGTATGAAATAAAATGTTAGTGGAGCAACTGCCAAACCTACTCATTGTTGACGATGTTAGGGTAAATCTGAAATTGCTTGAGTCTATCATCAGAAGAGTAAAAGTTAATCTGATTCAGGCACTTTCCGGTTCTGAGGCTTTGGAGAAGACACGGGGAATTGAATTGGCATTGGCTATTATTGACGTTCATATGCTCGGGATGAACGGCTATGAACTGGCAGTGAAGATGAATGAAGAGAGATCGGGTAATAAAGTGCCGGTCATTTTTCTGACTGCCAATTTTTTTGATAAAATGGAAGTACTCAAAGGGTATGGTTCCGGAGCCGTCGATTATATCTTCAAACCAGTTGAAAGTCATATTTTACTAAGTAAAATCAACGTATTTCTTGATCTTTTCAATCAAAAACAGAAAATCAGCAGGGATGCAGCACTTCTGAAAGAATCTGCAGATAAACTTACGCAAGCAATAGGCAAGGCACAAGTTGCTTCCGAAAAATATACTAATTTATACAACTTTGCACCATCGGGTTATTTTACACTATCAAAAGATGGTGAAATTATTGAACTAAATCTCAGTGGGGCAAATATATTTAATAAAGAACGTTCATATTTAATAAATAGTCGTTTCGATTTTTTTATTTCTCAGGATACCCTACCTATTTTTAATGTTTTCTTTCTGAATGTTTTTAAAGGTAAAGACAAAGAAATATGTGAAATAATTCTCCAAATAGACGGTACTCAACCAAAATTTGTGCATATTGAAGGTGTTGTTGTGGGAGATGGCAAGCAATGCCTTATAAATGTTATTGATATCACCAAACGGAAGAAGATTGAAGAGGAATTAAAAAGCTCACTGATGCAGCTGCACCAATTGACACAATATATCGAAAAAGTAAGAGAAGATGAAAGAGTGGCTATTTCACGGGAGCTTCATGATGATCTGGGACAAGCTCTAACGGCTGTCAAAATTGATCTGAAAATAATCAGCCAAAATATTTCCGACAAAGCGATAATTTTAAAAATGAATAAAGTATCAGCTCTTGTTAGCGAGACAATTAAAACAGTTCAGCGACTTACATCACAGTTAAGACCACAAATTATCGAAGATCTGGGTCTTGAGACAGCGATAGAATGGTACACAAATGAATTTGAACAACGAAATGGAGTTGAGGTTTTGCTCGATATGGATTCAGAGATAGCTATCTCCCCTGATGCTTCTCTTGTTATATTCAGGATTATGCAGGAGTCACTTACTAATGTTTCCAGACATGCCGGAGCTACCCACGTTAATATCTGTCTACATAAAACCGAAGGAACGATTAGTTTCAGAATTTCTGATAACGGAATCGGAATAACTGAAAATGCAATACAATCAAAAAAATCATTCGGCATTATAAGTATGAAAGAGAGAGCTCTTTTGTTGGGAGGTACGCTTGATATTTACCGTGAAAAGGAACATGGAACTGTAATAAAGCTTGCTTTACCCTTAAATAATAAATGGACCTATGAAAATTTTAATTTGTGATGATCATAAAATCGTTCGTGAAGGTCTCAGACAAATACTTCTGCAACTGAAAGGAGTGTCTTTAATAGAAGAAGCAGGAGATGGTAACGAAGTACTTACTCTTTTAAAAAGAGAGGCCTTCGATATTGTTTTACTCGACATTTCACTTCCCGGCAGAAGCGGTCTGGAGGTTCTTCAATTAATTAAAGAAAAATGGCCTTCGACAAATGTGCTGATGCTAAGTATGTATTCTCAGGAGCAATATGCAATACGTGCTCTTAAGCTTGGTGCCGCAGGATACCTCACGAAAGATACAGCATCAGAAGAACTGCTATTAGCAGTAAAACGAATATCAATAGGCGGAAAGTACATTTCACAATCACTTGCCGAAAGCCTTACGGCTCATCTTAACAAAGATACCTTCCAACAAAAACACGAAATGCTTTCAGATCGTGAATTTGAGATCATGATTAAAATTGCAAATGGAAAGTCGCTTCAAGAAATCGGAAATGAGCTTTGTATATCCGATAAGACTGTAAGTACCTACAGAAGCCGCATTATGAAGAAAATGGAATTAAACAAAAATACAGATCTCGCCAGGTACTGTCTGGAAAACAATCTGATATAGTCATTATCCACCTCTTACCAGCTTCGAATATCTGACACTTTCCCTTGTCAGGAATATCTTACAAGAAATCAAGCCTTTCCCCTACAAACATTTATTCTTTCCCCTACAAGCTATCCATTATTTGGTTAGTACTTTTGGCCTGTTAAAATAAGCATGGCATCATGAACGTATTATTAACATATGATTCTAGTTTTATTTTAGCAGTTACGGAAAATCTGTACAAGCGAGGGAAAATTGTACGGTCGTAAAAAGAACCCTATTTATCAACATTTTTATTTACGCTTATTATACATCTATAATTGCATAATAAAAAAATGTCCTTAAAAAAAGTAATAACAGTTTTATTAATAACTAAATACAAAACAAAATGATGAAAAAATCAATTACATTATTCGCAGCTATCATTATGATAGCAGGGTTAACGACTACAGTTATGGCTGACGTGCCTTTAACAGGTAATACGGCAGGTGCTACATTAGTCAAGGTACTTACAATTACAAACTCGACACCCATGAATTTTGGTGCAATAGGTATTACTGCAGGAACTGCAGGAACAGTTGTCATGACCACTGCAGGATTACGTACTGCGGATGCCAGCGCAACAAGAATCATTAATACAGGTACTCCAAAGACAGTTGCACAGTTTAATTTAACAGGAACAACTGATGCCATTTACACTATTACGTTGCCTACAACCATTGCTGTCACAACCGGTACAGGTAGTGGTATTTTAACAATGAATATTGATGCGCTAATGGTTAAGGTTGATGGAGCTGCGGAAGCAACTGCAGTTGGTGCAACCGGAACACTTGCATTAGGTGCTTCAAGTTTTTTATTAGGAGGTACACTTAATATTGCTGCAACTCAACAAATAGGTGTTTATGCAGGGACATATGATGTAACTGTTGATTATCAGTAGAAGTTACTTTTTGACAAAGGGGAGCCCTCAAAACAGAGGACTCCCCTCTGTTTTTGAAAAAGGTTGATTCTTTCTCGAAATAATCAACAAAAAATAGTAGTATGAAAAGAATAATTTTAATGATGCTCATTCCTATTTTGGGTTTGAGCTTTCAATCGATAGCACAAGGAAATTTGTTAATAACCCCCATGCGGGTAGTATTTGAAGGTAATAAACAAAAAACAGATCTCAACTTAATAAACATTGGCACCGACACAGCAACGTATTCCATTTCGTTCAGACAATATAACATGACGGAGCAGGGAAAATTAAAGCTGATCGAGAAACCAGATACATCTCAAATGTTCGCAGATCGTTATCTTCGGATCTTTCCGAGACAAGTAACTTTAGCTCCAGGAGAATCACAAGTTATCATGTTACAATACAGACGTAAAATAAATATGGTAGCAGGTGAATATCGTTCTCATTTATGGTTTAGATCTGAAAAGGATTATACTGTTTTGGGCAAAGAGAAAACATTGTTAGATTCCAATCAATTGAGCGTGTCCGTAATCCCTATTTATGGAATTACTATTCCAATAATTATCCGTTCAGGCGCAGTTAACGTAAATTCTACACTGAGTGATTTAAAATTGGAAACTCAAAAAGATACGATACAAAGCCTAAAGTTTACGATAAACAGAACAGGCAATATTTCTTTATATGGTGATATCATCATACAATATTTTCCTTTACAAGGCAAGTCTTATCAAATTGGTGCAGCCGCAGGTGTAGGCGTTTATACGAATCTTAATAAGCGAAATGTTGTTGTGAAATTAAAAAACACTTCAGGCAAGATATTAGCAAACGGAAAATTAAAAGTGCAATATTTTAGCAATGGCGAAACTAAACGTATTGTTTACGCGGAAGGTGAACTGAATATTAAATAATAAATATTGCTCTTCGACATCGCACAGGATGATAAATTGATAAAAGTAATGAAAACATTGAATGCAAATAAAGGGTCTTTGAAATTGTTGCTTATAATAGTATTTCTATTCGTCTGCGTTAACTTTTCATTTGCCCAAATAGTTCCACAACAAACACTAACGGTAACAGCCACACAGGAAATCCAATTTGGCACGTTTTGCATAAAAGGGAAATCAGGTGGGACCATTACCGTTGGATATGATGGTAGGCGAACATCAACGGGTGATATTGTGCTTTTATCTTTAGCACCAATTGCGCAACCTGCCATTTATGAAATAAAACTTTGTCAGGGACGAAATATTAGTGTCACTTTTGATGCTACAACTCCCTTAACAGCTAGTGATGGAAGAGCACTTACGCTCGAAATCGGCCCTACAGAAAAAGGACCTAGTGGTTCCATATTTTCCACAAATGGCGATTGTAACTTTATTACATCATTACGCGTGGGTGGTACGCTTCACATACCGGGCACTGCGCTACCGGGCACTTATACAAATAATTTCGCTATTACCTTTATTAATAAGGAATAGCTAATGGAAAATCTCAATTGCATCGGCAAAGTGAAATGCTGTATGCAAATTGTACGTGTTAAATTCTCATTTTTTCTTAAAGGTTTATTTCTGATATTCATATTGTGTACTTTCTTTAAATTGGAAGTACAAGCCCAGAATACCGACGAAAAGAAAAGACTTCCCTTTATTTACGATGAAATTCCTGTACATGTTATAGTCGAAGGATATAACAACTTTTCTGTAGATGCTATTTGTACAAAGGATAAATTACTTTATGTTAATATCGAAGATTTATTCAAAACGCTTAACATTCCTTGTATTGTCGGACAGGAAAGAAATAGCCTTGGCGGATTTATTGAAAAAGAAAGCCGAATATATTCCATTAACTATGATACAAAACAAATAAAAATTGATGCCAGAATAATTGATACGAAGAACGGACTGGTAAAAGAGATGGGCACTCTTTATATGGAAACCTCTTTATTTGCAGAAGCATTCGGAATAACATTAGCTTTTAATTACAGAGTGCTAACGATAATATTAAAATCAAATTTTGAGTTACCGGTAATTAAAGAATTACGCATTGAAAAAATGCGAAACAATCTATCGAAGTTAAAAGGTGAAGTAATTGTCGATACTATATTGCAAAGAGCGTATCATTTATTTAGATTCGGCACGTTGGATTGGTCGGTAACTTCTGCTCAAACAGGGAATAGATCAACTGATAATCATTTTGGATTAGGTATTGGAACCGAACTCCTTTATGGCGAAGCTAACCTATCTGTAAATCACTACGACCGGCAAAAATTTGATAACCGTCAGTTACAATACCTTTGGCGTTGGGTTGATAACGATAAATCGATCATTAAACAAGCACAAGTAGGTATAATATCTACTCAAACTATTTCATTTATAAACGCTCCGATAATCGGTGCCATTATTCGGAATTCGCCAACTACACTACGAAAGGCAACGGGATATTATACCATTAACGAATCTACTGAGCCTAATTGGACGGTGGAGCTTTATATTAACAACGTAATGGTGGATTATACAAAGGCTGACGCTTCAGGCTTATATGTATTTAAAGTTCCTATTGTATATGGTTATACCACATTAAAATTAAAATTCTATGGTCCTTTAGGTGAAGAACATACTGAAGAACGTACAATAAATGTACCCTATACGGTTATGCCTGCTAACGAATTTGAATATGGTTTATCAGGTGGTATAGTACAGGATAGCAGTTCAAGCCGTTTCGGAAAAGCTGAATTTAATTATGGCGTAAATCGTATATTGACGGTAGGCGGCGGCTTGGAGTATTTGTCGTCCATCCCCAACAGTACTTTTATTCCTTATTTAACGGCAACCATACAACCATTTAGTAAATTGACATTACACACCGAATATGCATATGGCGTGAAAACCAGAGGCTTATTGGACTATTATTTCAGGAAGGACGTTTTATTAGAAGTTGACTATACGAAATACGTAGAAGGACAACTTGCCACTCTCTTTAATGCATTGGAAGAAAGAAAGGTAAAGTTATCCATACCGTTTAGATATAATAAAATGACCGGATATGTTAAATTAGATTACGCACAATTTATTAATAAAACGTTTGATTATAACCAGGCTAATATCATGTTTTCGACCTATTATAAACAAATTAGTGCTAATTCGTCTACACAACTCAATTGGATTGATCGGAAAAGCCCGAATGTCACTTCTGATATAGCCCTATCTTATCGACTGAAAAACGGGTATACCGTACGGCCATCGACTCAATATGATGCAAGTAAAAACATATTTACGACTTATAAAGCAGCTATTGAGAAAAGCATTCCGAAAGGATACTTTTCGATTTCTTATGAAAAAAATATTTTGGCGAATGTTAATCTTATCAATTTAAGTTTCAAATATGATTTGTCTTTTACCAGAACCAATGTTTCTGCTTCATATAGTAAAGACAATGTTTATATTTCAGAAAGTGCCCAGGGTAGTTTGGCTTTGGGTAGCGGTAATAAATATATCTATCACAGCAATAATTCATCAATGAGTAAAGGTGGAATATCGTTTTATCCATTTCTTGATTTGAATCAAAATGGTATTTTCGATGAGGATGAACATTTAGTGAAGCTATCCTCAATTAGAATATCCGGTGGTAGAGTAATTTTCAGCAAAAAAGATTCAATATTACGAATTCCTGATCTTAATACGTTTACGAATTATGTTGTAGAATTTAATGATAATGATTTAGATAATATTGCTTGGCGATTTAAAAAGAAAATATACCAGGTGTTAATTGATCCCAATCAGTTTAAACGTATTGATATTCCCATTATTCCAGTTGGTGAGGTTAGTGGTATGACTTATATGAATAATGATAACTCATTGAAAGGAATTGGAAGAATATTGGTGAAATTTTACAAAAGAAACAGCGATAAAGTAATTGCAGAAACACTTTCCGAATCGGATGGATATATTTATTACATGGGGCTTGAGCCGGGCGAATACAGTGCCCGTGTTGATTCGGTTCAGTTAAACAATTTGTATTTTACCGTAGATCATCAACAAATAAATTTCACCATCAAAAAGTCTGAAGAGGGTGATATTGTAGGAGGAATTCGATTTTATATTGAATGATAAGAAAAAGATAAATACTTTCCCAGCTAAATAACTGTTAAAAAAATCCTCTTAGAAGGGAAAAAGATACTGGCAAGAAGTATATTGGTATTATCCCATTGGGAGGACCAATAAAAAATTATTGAGCCTCTATTTTACAAATATCCGGTTCTTAACAGAACCATAAAATTAAATTTAAAACAGATTCTTAGTATATTTGAAGATTATTATCATCCATCCTGAAAGATTATGTTTTACTTCATTATCATTTATTAGTATATGAATACCTTATATGTAACTGCTTTAAAAAACAACCGAAAAAGAGACATCACCCGAAAACTTGAATAAAATCATTGAAACCGCAGGTGGAAACTACTTATCCATAGAATGTGTAAATTGGCCTGATCAATATCCGGAAAAAACAATTGTTCATTTTACGCTTTTACAAAATGATGAGGGTATCCTCTTGAAATTCATTGTTAGAGAGGAGTTCTCCAGATCAATATACACAAATGATAATGATAAAGTCTATACTGATTCGTGTGTCGAGCTGTTTATCGACCCATCAGGAGATGGAAGCTATTATAATTTCGAATTCAATGCAAATAGGAACACTACTGCTTGGATATGGAAAAGATAGAAACGACAGGGATCAAGCTCCATTGAAGATTACGAAATTAGTAAAAAGATTACCTTCTTTAGGCATTCTGCCTTTTGAGACAGCACAATTAAAAAAGCCTTGGGAACTTACTGTTTTTATCCCATTTACAGCTTTCTGGCACCATGCGATCACTTCATTAAGCGGGAAAAACATCAAGGGAAACCTTCAGAAATGCGGAGACGAGCTCCCTATCCCCCATTATACAACATGGAATCCTATCGAGACGGCTCATCCCGATTATCACAGACCTGAGTTCTTCGGTATTTTTCAATTTTAAGATACTACTCAATTATACAGGAGCAGGTTTCCATCTGCTATTACTGAACCTGTCCTTAAACTAAGAGGACAAGACTTGACTTTTCCATACAATGGAAGAACAATTTTCCATTTCCACATTTTACACAAAATAAATTTTATCATTTTGTAATAAGCAAATATTATTTGTATATATTTGGTGCCTTGCATGACAGTTCAGCCACAGTTATAAAAATGGGTTCAGAAAAGAAAGAAGTGATACTTCAATTTATGGCAGATACGCAGTCCCGAACCTCTAAAGTTCAGCAGCTGATTAATGCAATTATTCAAGCAATAAATATAGGTAATTTAGTCCCCGGAGACACCTTACCTTCCATAAACCAACTAAGTCTTTCTGCAAATGTATCCAGAGATACGATCTTTAAAGCCTATCGGGAATTAGTTAGACGTGGCACCATAGAATCGTCACCACAAAGAGGTTATTTTGTAGCCACCGATTTAAATAAGGTAATGCTCTTTTTAGACACCTATAGTTCATTTAAAGACACCCTATATCACAACATCCGATCAAATTTACCTGAGAACTATGGAGTTGATCTTTTTTTTCATCATTATAACTTCAGGGTCTTCGAGTCTATTTTGTTGGATAACATCGGACAATATAGCATGTATGTAGTGATGAATTTCAATCACGAAATGATTAGCGATGTCCTGAAGAAAATTGATGCTAATAAATTGCTCATTCTCGACTGGGGGCGGTTTGAAAAGGATAATTACTCTTTTGTCTGTCAAGACTTTGATCAGGCGGTATATGATAGTCTGGTATCAGGATTGCAACGAATCAGAGAATATGAGGAATTTGTCCTGATTTTTCCAAAAGACACCTACCATCCTCATGAAACTATCCATGCATTTAAACGATTTTGTAAAGATTACGGTATTAAACACAGCATAAACAACGTATTTGACCCATTCGATAAATTGGAAAACAGACTGTTCTTTGTCATTGATGAAGTCGATCTGGTTCAAATAGTAAAAACCACCAATTCGGCAAAATTAGAGTTGGGACGCGATGTCGGAATCATATCATATAACGATACGCCAATGAAAGAAATAGTAGGAAATGGCATATCTGTAATATCAACAGACTTCGCTCTTATGGGAAAAATGGTTGCCGATTTTGTTTTACATAAGCAAAAACTACAACTAATAATACCAACCACTTTAACCGAACGGGGATCTCTTTAATTTTTTTTACATTTACATCAGGACAGACCATAACAGTTAAACTATAAAAAAATAAACAAATGAACAGGTATCACGGCAGAAAGCCAAAAATCGGAATTCGTCCAGCTATTGATGGACGCAGAAAAGGTGTAAGAGAATCACTTGAAGTACAAACTATGGGCATGGCACATAGCGTTGCCGAACTTATTCAATCAAACTTAAAATATCTTGATGGAACTCCTGTAGAGTGCGTCATTGCCGATACATGTATCGGAGGAGTAGCCGAATCGGCCATGTGTGCTGATAAGTTTGAAAAAGAGGGAGTTGGTGCAACCATCACCGTCTCTCCATGTTGGTGCTATGGCTCTGAAACCATGGATACAAATCCATATTATCCAAAGGCAGTTTGGGGATTTAATGGGACCGAACGCCCCGGTGCAGTTTATCTGGCTGCTGTTTTAGCCGGTTACACGCAAAAAGGACTTCCAGCATTTGGCATTTATGGCCACGATGTTCAGGATGCGTCAAATACTGTAATTCCTGAAGATGTAACAGAAAAGATACTTCGTTTCACCAGAGCAGCTGTTGCGGTAGCAACCATGAGAGGCAAATCGTATCTCTCAATGGGATCTGTTGCAATGGGTATTGCAGGTTCAACTGTTGACGATCATTTTTTTCAGCATTATCTTGGAATCAGAAATGAATATATCGACATGAGTGAATTTACTCGTCGGATAGATGAAAACATTTATGATCCTGAAGAGTTCCAAAAAGCCTTAAAATGGACTCGCGAAAATTGTAAAGAGGGAAGAGATGTTAATAAAACCATTCATCGTACTCAAACGGAAAAAGATAAAATCTGGGAAACTGTTGTAAAAATGACACTCATCGCCCGCGATCTGATGATCGGGAATCCAAAGCTCGCCGCTTTAGGTTTTGGTGAAGAAGCATTAGGACATAATGCAATAGCAGCAGGTTTCCAAGGACAACGTCAGTGGACGGATCATTTTCCTAATGGCGACTTTATGGAAGCTATCATGAATTCTTCTTTCGATTGGAATGGTATTCGACAGGCCTTTATTCTTGCTACTGAAAATGATTCGTTAAATGGTGTGGCCATGTTGTTTGGTCATCTTCTTACCAATACCGCTCAACTATTCAGTGATGTCAGAACTTATTGGAGTCCGGATGCTGTAAAACGTGTCACAGGTAAAGAACTTACGGGATGTGCTGCCAATGGAATCATTCATCTTCTGAATTCAGGCGCTTCAGCTTTAGACTTTACGGGTCGCCAAACCGTTAATGGTTCTCCTGCAATTAAACCATTCTGGAATGTTACCGAAAAAGAAGCTAAAGATTGTCTTGCTAATACTACATGGCCATCCGCAGTATATGAATACTTCCGTGGTGGCGGTTACTCCAGTGAATTTACAACACGCGGAGGAATGCCTGTCACTATGTCGAGAATAAACATGGTAAAGGGACTGGGACCCGTGTTGCAAATTGCAGAGGGATGGACAATCGAACTACCCGAGGATATGAATAAAATTTTGGTCGACCGGACTGACCCAACTTGGCCTACAACATGGTTTGCACCCAGACTCACAGGTGAAGGAGCATTTAAAGATGTTTATTCTGTAATGGGTAATTGGGGAGCTAACCACGGAGCAACAAGCTTTGGACATATTGGCGCCGATTTAATCACGATGGCATCAATCCTTCGTATCCCTGTATGCATGCATAATGTACCTTCTGATAAGATATTCAGACCCAGTGCATGGAATTCATTCGGAATGGATAAGGAAGGTCAGGATTATCGTGCTTGCCAAAGTTACGGACCAATCTACGGAAAGTATTAAGATGTTAACAAGCTGCTGATTTAAAAAAAATCAGAATGTCCTTTTCAGAGGGTGTCTCTTCGGACACCCTCTCTAATACTTTCAAAGTGCCATGAAAAAACTTATACTCGTTCTTGATTGCGGTGCAACAAACCTAAGAGCTATTGCGGTTGATGAAAAAGGTTTAATTATTGCCGCTCATTCAATGCCCAACAAAACTGTAAACGATCCGTTCTACACCGGGGGGCTTATCTGGGATACTGAAGAAATATGGAGTAAATTTATCAGTTGCACCCAAGCCATTCTCCATAAGTTGAAGGAATATGAAATTGCAGCCATTACCGTTACTACTTTTGGGGTGGATGGTGCGGCCATGAATAAAGACGGATCGCTCTGTTATCCTGTTATCTCCTGGCAGTGCAGTCGAACAGTTCCAATAATGGATACGATAGGAAAATACATTGATCCCAAACGATTGTATGATATTACCGGATTGCAACCCTATCACTTCAATACCATTAACAAGCTAATCTGGTTAAAAGAGAATCACCCGGAAGTTATCAGAAATACGAACGCATATCTGTTTATGCCCTCTATCTTCCTTTATAAACTAACCGGAGAATGTGTTTCGGATACGACCATGGCCGGAACATCCATGTTAACGGATCTGAAGTCGCGCTCATTTTCGGAAGAGATATTCTCTGCACTGGGTCTAAAATCATCGCTGTTTGCTCCAATAGTAGAACCGGGAACGGTGGTTGGAAAGATTACCTGCAAAGCAGCTGAAGCGTTAGGTGTGAAGACGGGGATTCCTGTTGTTGCAGCCGGACATGATACTCAGTTTGCGGTCTTTGGTTCAGGGGCAGGCATCAACGAGCCTGTGTTAAGTTCAGGAACATGGGAAATTCTGATGGCGCGTGCAAATAGCAACACAATTTGTCTACCCGGAAAAGACGAAGGAGTGACTATTGAACTGGATGCTGAAAAAGGATTGATTGATCTTGGTGTACAATGGGTAGCTTCAGGTGTCTTGGAATGGGTGTCAAAAATGTTCTTTGCCGATCTGACGAATCGACCCGATCGCTATGAGATAATGATTGAACAAGCCTCTCAAATAGAGGCCGGATGTAAGAGTGTAACCATAATACCGGAATTATTTCAAGGAGGATTTGTAAATAGTAAAGGCGCTATAACCGGACTTCAGAATGAATCTACGCGTGCACATGTCTACCGGGCAACATTGGAAGCACTTTCGTTTTATACTAAACATGGACTTAAAAAACTCGAAAGAGCCGGGAGTTTTAAGACGCAATCCGTCATATGTGTTGGTGGCGGTTCAAAAAACAGGCTCTGGAACCAAATCAGGGCAGATGTACTAGGCATTCCCGTAAAGATTTCCGATCGCAAAGAAACTACCGTTTTAGGTGCAGCACTATTTGCTATGCCGGCGGCAGGACTCTATTCTTCACCACAGGAAGCCTCTGAAAATGTATTGTGTAATAATACTATTTACGAACCATCTTCAGATGCTACCGTTTATGAACAGATTTATAAAAACTTTCAACCTGTTTTTAATCAATAATTAAGCCACCTAATCACAAAAAAAACTCTCAATGAGCAAACGAACACCACTACTCAAAAGCGCTGATGGAACCAATTATTTGATTCCGTTTATTCTTGTCACCAGTCTTTTTTTCCTATGGGGTTTCGCCCATAGCCTTCTGGATATTTTAAACAAACACTTTCAGGATATTCTTCATGTCTCTAAAGCACAAAGTGGTTTAGTACAAGCAGCAGTTTACGGAGGATATTTCTTAATGGCTATTCCTGCGGGATTATTTATGAAACGCTTTGGCTACAAAAAAGGGATCATCTTCGGACTATTACTATATGCTACCGGCGCATTTTTATTCCTGCCTGCTATTCATATCGGCGCTTTTTGGGCCTTCTTAACCGCTCTTTTTATTATCGCATTAGGACTTACCTGCTTAGAAACTGCTGCAAACCCCTACTCTACCGTACTAGGACCAAAGGAATCGGCCGAACAACGTCTGAACCTATCCCAATCATTCAATGGACTGGGGTGGATTTTTGGACCCCTTGTAGGTAGTATTCTCATCTTTGGAGGAGAATCTGATTCGGGAAATAAATTTGATTCACTGGCTTTACCTTATGTAGCAATTGGAATACTGGTTTTGTTGATTGCCGGATTGTTTTTCATAACAAAACTTCCTGAAATAAATGAAGCCGAAGCGGAAAATGTAGAGTATACCGAAACAGAAGAGAGTAACCATACCACGGCATATAAATCGCTCCTTCAATATCGCCACTTTATATTTGCTGTCATTGCTTTGTTTTTCTATGTTGCTGCTCAAACCGGTATAAATAGTTTCTTTGTGAATTATGTGACCGATATCTTTAATTCATTATCCAAGGGGAATGTATTTGGAGCTGGAGTTATTAATTCTATCATTGACTTAATAGGCTCAGCGAATCCTTCCGTCACAGACAGAGTACAATTATATAATACTACAGCAGGACTTATTCTGGCATTGGGAGCAATGGGATTATTCATGTTGGGTCGATTTGTAGGAAGCATCTTGATGTCTTGGTTTAAACCCAACAAACTATTATTTATTTATGCACTTTGTTGCATTATTCTTACAACTATCGTAGTAATGGGATCCGGACTTATAGCAATCATTGCACTTTGCTTAATTTATTTCTTTGAGAGTATCATGTTCCCGACCATTTTTGCATTAGGATTAAAGGATTTGGGAAGCCACACAAAACGTGCTTCCTCATTCCTGGTAATGTCAATTGTTGGAGGAGCTATATTCCCGGCACTTATGGGATACGTAGCTGATGTTAGTTCTATGAAGATCGGATTTATTGTACCTCTAGCTTGTTTTATAGTTGTATTCCTTTATGGTGTATCCGGTTATAAGCCACGTAAGATTGCATAAAAAGATTCGTTCTATTAACATTCAATCTTCATGAGAATAGGCATATTGCTATTCTCATGAAGTAGTTGTTGATTGGGTTTTGACCGGACTTTTGAGAATGCGGATTTAGTTACTGTCCGTATGTTGAAATCAGTTGAATTAACTTCTTTATAGAAGTTGTCCAAGTCTCTTTGGAGTGATGTTTTTAAACCTTGACTTATCAAAACAATTAACTGTTTGTAGTTCAACTTCCTTTCTCTTGTAAATGCCCCTTTAAAGCCGTCGGCACAATGGCAGTTAAATCATTCATTTTCAATGAGATTAATTATGTTTACAATTGTTTCTTCACGATAATCACTTTCAGATAGATGTAATTCAATCCCCCCCTTATTATACCCTAAAGATAATCATTATATTTTTTCCTCTAGAATACAAGTGGCATTTTTATTGGGCTACATCAATTTTTTCCTTAACTTAACGACAATGAATTATGATTATTAATGTTTACAGCAATTAAGCATGATGTCAATCTTATTCAGTATCGTCTTTTCGTATCCCGGTACGCTTAGCACATCACATTCACTTCCCAGAATAAAGGGATGATTAGTCGCTTCCATCCGGGTGAGTAACTCTTTTGACATCTCTTCAACCTTTATGGGTGAGATGGTCTCATCCATAAAGAATTGCTTGGTGGGAAGGTTGCCAAAGAGAACGATATCCTTAGGAACGATCGCTGCTGCATCCCATAACTTCACCGGACTGCCCAAACTGAGAATGACTGGATGGAGCGTTGAGATCTTTTTCATCATCAGTGGGGTGATATCTCCACAATCGTGAAAGATCAGGTCTATTCCGTTTCGTGCCATCTCATCCGCTATTCGCTGATTGATGGCAATCACATATCGGTCAAAGATATCCTCTTCCTCCTCTGTCATCGTCTCGGGGGAGATGTAGATTTTATTGGCGGCGGGCTCGCATACACAGATTGCGTTAGCTCCTGCTTTTGCCTGCTTCTGAATATACTTCGTAATGATGAGTTCAGCCAACTGCAGAATGATTTCTGCATTCTTTATCGAGGCATCATCCGCTGCTGTCCCGCCCATCGCGGCTAAGAAGACGGGGGTTATCGGTTCTGCGATTAGTTTTGTCATCAGGGAGAAGGGGCCTATACACATACCCACGGGTAGTTTATCCGAGTACTGTTCTACATAGGTCAATGCTTTACAGGTTGCTTCTATTCGTGGGGTGGTAAAGGTTTCCAGCTTGTCTTTAACCTGTTTGATTATGCTTTCATCTAGGGGGGCATCAAAATGATATTTCTCTATCAATGTTTATGAATTAAATTTTCTCCGTAATAACTACCATAAGACATTATAACGAAAGACAGCACCAATACAACAAGGGCACATATTAAAATGAAATATGTCCGTTTAGAAACAGCTTTCCATTCTTTCATTATTATTCCTACTATGTAACTGAAAAATATAAGCATTGACATGTGAAGAACCCAACTGGCAAATTGAAAATTGCCCATTTGTACATGACCTAATCCATAGAAGAAAAATTGCCCACACCACAATGTTCCGGCTAGTGCTGACCAAAGAAAATTTCTAGATCGTACTCCTATAGGTATTCCACTTCTACTTGTAAATTCTTTTAATGTATTATTTTTTATTCCAACAACTAAAAACCATATAAGATTAACAACAAAACAGCCAGAGGTGGAAACAATCATCTTTGCATTTCCTTCAAAATTCCCTGCTCCATGTCTTGCTGCAATGTCCGCAATTGGTTGTCCGTATTCCAATGAAAGATTAAATACGGATGATAACAAACCTGCAAAAACAGCGAATAGCAAGCCGATCTTCATCTTGAACTTGACTCCATTACTAGATTCACTCAAATCTTTTTCTTTACAAAACCCTGCCCACCCGCATGAAACTACACCAATGACAGAAAGTATCATTCCAACTAATACAATAATACTACCCGAACGCATAAAGTATTCGATCAACTGACCTTTCAACATTAATGGACATAAGGTTCCTAAAACAGCTGAAATACCTATTGCAATTGTATAGGTAAGTGAGTAACCAATGTTTTGAATTGACATACCAAACGCCATTCCGCCAAAACCATAAACAGCACCTAACAAGAACGTCCCCAGAATGACATTGGTTGGACTATTATGTAAAATAGTAAAAAAATCAGGAACAGTAAAATAACCTACTATTATTGGCATAATAATCCATGCAAATGATGCCTGAACTAACCAAAATGTTCCCCACGACCATTGTTTTGTTTTGGTGGATGGTAAATAACAAGTTGAAGCAGATGCTCCTCCAATTGAATGCAATGCTACTCCTAATATCGGATTTGAATGAACCATGTTGTTTTGTTTGATCTTTTAATTGCAATGCATTATTTCTATGAATGTTAATTCTAAACCGAATTTCTTTATTCCAGATGGAAAACTTCTTCCATCGCTGCCCAAAACTCTCCTTCCTCTCTGGTTTCAATCGGTTCCATCAATGGCTTCACCAAATCCCACCAGCGTTGTGTTTCAGGATCGGATGCCATTTTAGCCATGTCGGTATCAAAGTCGTTACCTATATATTCGAAATAGGTAAAGAGATAGCTGTCTTTGAAATAGATTGAATAATTCCGGATGTTACACGTCGTGATCATTGACAGTACACCCGGCCACACTGCTGCATGATGACGAATATATTCTGCTGCTCTTTCGGGTTTAAGGCGGATCGTTTGTCCAAATCTTTTGCTCATTATTCTTGTTTTATAGCATTAAACATTGCGTCGATATTTGCGGGAGCAATATCAGGCAAGATAGCTTCATGGCTTGGCGAGATAATTAATCCGGTTGGAAATAGTTGCTTCAATTCTATAACCTTTTTTGTAACTTCCTCCGGTTTGCCATTTACCAAAAGATTTTGAGCATCTATTCCACCACAAAAGGCAACTTTTCCTGCAAAATGTTTTTTAAGGTTTGGTGCATCCATTTCACTGGCAAGTGCCTGGATGGGATGAATGATATCTGCTCCCAAATCAGCTAAATCCTGAATAATCGGAAAGATGGAACCACATGAATGATGCATCACGGTGAGTCCATAACTTTTAGCCTGTTCTATTAGTTTTTTTGTTCCGGGAAATACATATTCACGTATGTTATCAGGATCGACCATTAAACTCGTCTGACCGCCAAAATCATTTCCGATCAGTACCGCATCCAGCATTCCTTTTGTTGATTCATAAAATATTTCGTTAGCCTTAAGATAGAAATCCGTAATACGATCAATCACAGCACGAAACAGATCTGGATTAATGAGCATTATCATCAATGCCTGTTCCATGCCAAAAGCGGCACAGGCATCTTGAAAATGGGCACTCCAGAGTATCCCCATCTTTATACGATCGGCAGGTGCAACAGTAGCTCTCCTCCTGCTTTCTTCACGATCGAGATACAAGACAGGATCAGGCCAGTCGAATTTCTCGATATCCACAACTTCTGAGTAATCTTCAAAGAAACCGGGAGCAGTAAGTGTTCTTTCGTCGGGGGTGTCTAAATGGCTTACCTTGGCGAAGTTAAATGCACAGGCGATATGGTTTGATGGTGGATAATTGTAGGGAACCTCAATAGGATAAATATCATCATCAATGATTTCGCGAAGCTGATCGATACTGGTTACACCAAAACAGTTCATCAACGCTGGTTCAGCAGAGGGCACAGGTAATCCGAGCCATGAAGCCGGACGGTCAATTTGTTGGTGATGAATGGTTGCGAAAAATCGTTCTCTGTGGTTCATATCTTAAAAAAGCTTAATTTATAAAGTCAATTTCATAAAAGTTAAAATGGGGTATCTGATCAACTCCCGTAAAGAATAACTTTGTTTTATTAAATATCCTTCAATTAGAATTTAGTTTATTCGGGCGATTGAATAAGATATAGTTATCAATATGATAACATAGACGAAGTAAGAAATAAGGAAAATGGGTCATGATCGGATACCTCATTATAATTTATTCATGAGTTCAAATTATTGGCCAGATGGCTCATGTTTTATTAGTATTTATTCAAAGATTTTAACTCATTTATTTTTTGAGCTTCCTTCATCACTTCCCAAATTCCCCGGGCACATTGATAAGCACTTTCTGTACGACGTTCATTCGCATTATAAATCGACCATGCTTCAGGTGTATTAAACCAGCGGTTTGAATCGTAATCACGCCACGTGCGTTCATAGGTACTCCATGCAGTATAAATTCCCTCTAAAGCTAACGCCCCATCATCTGCAAGTATTCCATAATGGATAAGATTTGCAGATGCTACATAGCTAACACCAACCCAAACCTCATTATGGTGTAGCATACCTGGTTCAGCAGTACCGACAGCGGGTCTGCTTTCAGATGTAAGGCAATTCAGGTGATTCAGCTTACCTCCTAAGGCTCTTAATCCTTCATATATCTCAGTCATTGAATCACAACGGCTCAAAATATCAAAAAGGGCGGTTATTAACTGTATTTTCACCTTAAATGCTTTGTAGTAATGGTGGCGTTATGCTTCTTTACCAAACTGTTAATACTTATTGCATCGAGCAGTCCTAGTATTTATTTGAAAATCGGCTGTCCGACAAATTTTATTTCATTATTTTTGTCCATGTTGTTTATTGTTTGTGGTAAAATAATTTAAATTTGCAAACAATTATCTGATTAATAATTAATTATAAACATTTCCACTTTTCGGAGTGGACTCAATTATTATAAATACAATTTTCATCATTTTTGTCAATATTTTAAATTAGAATCCTATTTTACCAGTAATTCATTTCCGGTTTTTAGTATCATTGGTCGCTTCGTTTTGTCTGGCCAACTGATAGAATATGGTATGCCTGGTATTAGGTCAAAACAATTATCGGCAACATCTGATTCGCCATTTATATCTAAAGTTGCTCCCCAAACGAAAGAGTCAGACTCAAAAATAGCCCTTCCATTTTCTATCCTGATACGAATGTCAGGTTTTGTAAAAGTTAGATTTTTAAAGAAAGAAAGCAGTAATTTATTCTGGCTTAATGTTATACCATTTTTTTGCAAAAGAGCAAAAGCTCCTGATTTATCCAATCCTTCCTTATCAAAATCATTTGTAGGGAATGATGCTAATTTGACTGACTCATTGGCAGCAATTTTCACATTCAATATTTTATCCATTGGTTTTGTTCCCTTCATAGTAAATAGTCCATAACGCAAGGAACCTTTCCATTCTTTAGGCATATCGTTTATCCCGTAAATGTTGATGTTTGGCCCCTCTTTGGTTACAACAACCGCTATTGGGGCAAAGGCTCTACGTACGGGATGGAAAGCAAGCTTTTTCCGAAGGTAGTAATCTACAATTGTCCAGCCATTTGATACAGGCCATGAATCGTTAAACATCCAGAATATAGCAGCTGAGCTACTAAATTTCCTACGTCGATAATTGTAAATATACTCTTGTAGCCCTTCAGCTTGTAATAATGCACTACCAAAAAGATAATCATCAAAAGACACTTTATCATACGATCTTCCCAGATGAAACTCAAAAGATCTGTAGGAGATCCCTAAATCCTTATTCCAATAGTTTACTAAGTTATCATGAAAATTCCAAACAAACGATCTTACGTGTTGTTGATCTTTGGGTAGCATTTGCTTAATTGTTGCCGGTGACGAAGCTCCCAGAACTCCACCTTCGTCAGCAAAACGATCAACATAATTTCTGTAAGCATAGAAGTTAGCGCCATCTCCTCCAATAGACACCCCCCATGGATGTTGATCACCAAAGCAGGGATCACCGGGATACTCATAATTTTCCGAATATGGAGATGAAGGCCAATAAAATACACCTTTAGAAATTTCGGCTTTTATAATCTTTGGGAGTAAATGATGATAGATAGCATAGTCTGCCATAGGTGCACGACCCATTTCTCCTATATTCTGCCAGATACTTTCAATTTCATTATTCCCCATATAAATTATCAGCGAAGGATGGTAGCTGAATTCTCTTGTTACCCATGTAGCTTCTTTACTTATTAGATCGTAAAAATCCTTGTCATCACCGGGATAAATTGAGCATGCAAACATAAAGTCCTGAGACACGAGTAAACCTTTCGCATCACATAAATCAAGTAGATCATTCCCCGCATAAACTCCGCCTCCCCAAACACGGATCATGTTGAAGTTTGCAGCCAAGGCAAAATTTACAAGCGAATCAAGTTTAGTTTTAGTAATCTTACTATAGACCATATCAGCGGGAACCCAATCAGCACCTTTCATGAAAACAGGGCGATTGTTTATCTTAATTGTAAAATAAGTTCCCTTTTCCGGATGCGGGGATTGGTCAACCTCAACCCTACGTAATCCAATTTTTTTTGTTTGAGAACTAATTATAGTTCCATTAGCTATGATATCTGTTTTTAATGTATAACGGAATTGATCTCCCTGTCCAACAGGCCACCATAGTTTAGGTTTTTCAATTACAAAATCTATATCGTATGGATTTAATCCCAAACTCAATGGGAAAACTTTGTTAATTTTTTGTCCATTTTCTAATATTGATACAGACACCTCTACATTTTTATCTTTTTTTAATCCCTCAATAAAATTTCGAACAGTAATATTTGCCTTCTGTAAATCTTCCTGCACATCTTGATTAACTACCAACTGGTCAACTCTCAAGACATTTTCACACTCCAACCTTACATCTCCAGTTATGCCCACGTTGATGTATCGGGGATTCCAGTCCCAATTGAATTGGTATTGAGGTTTACGTTGATATTCCCGTTTATCAATGCTTTGAATAAACCCATTTACATTTCCGTACTTGAGTCCTTCTTTTTCAGACACATCGTACAATCCGCTTTCAAGAGCAACCGTTAGAATGTTTTCTCCCTCTTTAAGTTTACCCGTTACGTTAATTCGACAAGGGTAGAAAGCATCTTTGTGCCTTCCAATAAAATTTCCATTAATATATATGTCAGCAACCAAATCCAGCTGATCGAAGATCAACCATTGTTCTTTACCTATCATCTCATGGGGAAGTGAAAAAGAGCGATAATACTGGTAATATTGCAGAGCTACCCATTCAGCAGACGACGTATTCATACCAAAGTTAGGGTCTCCAATGATACCCATTTTC
>CAXXNW010000005.1:0-53987 GCA_963663125.2 Bacteroidales bacterium
AAGATCAGGAATACGTTGAAAATAACTTTATTATCCTTTGTACCAGCAAAGGATTGATTAAAAAAACATCCCTTGAAGCTTATTCACGTCCCCGCCAAAACGGTATTAATGCAATAGGAATTCGTGACGATGATCATCTACTTGAAGTTAAGATGACTAACGATAACTCTGAAATTATCATGGCGTTAAAATCAGGTAGGGCTATTCGTTTTAATGAAAAGACTGTTCGTCCAATGGGTAGAAATGCTTCCGGAGTTAAAGGTATTTCTTTATCAAGTACTGATGATGAGGTAGTTGGAATGATTTGTATGGAAAATGATCAGTTTGACATTCTTGTAGTATCCGAAAATGGATATGGAAAGCGCTCAGCACTGGAAGATTATCGTATCACTAATAGGGGAGGTAAAGGTGTAAAAACCATGAATATTACCGAAAAAACAGGTAATCTGATAGCGATAAAGAATGTTACTGACAATGATGACCTGATGATTATTAACAAGTCAGGTGTATTAATTCGACTGGGAGTTTCCGAGCTACGGATTGTCGGACGGGCCACACAAGGAGTTCGCCTCATCAATCTTCGTGAAGATGATGCTATTGCCGCAGTTACCAAAGTTGAACAAGAAGAAGAAATATTGGATACTGATGATGAGACTATCAGCGATGAAATTTCTGATGAAGATGAAATTAATAATACTGAGAATGAAAATATTCAAAGCGATAACACTGAAAGCTTGGATGAATAACATAAATATTTAATTTTGCTTGCTATTAATCATCAATTCGACAAAAACAATGAGAAAGTTATCTTTAGTACTGGTTGTAATTCTGTTTGCAACCATGTCATTTGCTCAAAAAGCTGTAGTTAAAGATGCAGCCAGCAACTTGAAGAAGGGAAAACTTGATAAAGCTAAAGATGCCATTGAATTGGCTATCAAAGACCCCACTACTTCAATAGAGGCTAAAACCTGGTTAACCAGAAGTAATATCTATCTTGATATTCAAAACAGTCCATTACCAATGTATAAAGCTCTTGCTCCTAATGCATTGGATCTTGCTAAAGAATCTTTAGCTAAAGCTAAAGAATTGGATTCAAAAGGTGAATTTAAAGAAGATATAGCTAAAGCTTCGGCAAACCTTGTTGCCGGACTCTATAATGCTGGTGCGGAATTCTATCAAGCCAAAAAATATGCAGAGGCTGCAAAAGCTTTTGAAGGAACCTATTTACTTAATAAGGAGCTGGGTAAAATTGATACTGCTTCAATTTTCAATGCCGGTTTATCTTCTGAACTCGGAAAAGATGAAGTATCAGCTATTAAGTTTTACAGTTTACTGGTTGACTTAAAATACCCACAAGCTCCTGTATTTTCAAGCTTGGCGATTATGCTGATCAATCAGGGTAAATTTGATGATGCTAAGGCTGTTGTTGAAAAAGGAAAAGCTCAGTTCCCTGATAACTTCGACATGCTAATTGCTGAAACTAATATTTACCTGAAATCAGGTCAAACCGAAAAGGCCTTATCAGCTCTTGAAACTGCTGTGAAAAAAGACACTACCAATCACACTATTTATTTTGCAGTAGGGGCTAACTATAATATCTTAGCTAATGATGCTACTAAACCAGCCGATTTTCGTGCTGCTTGTTATGACAAAGCTGAAAAGGCTTACATAAAAGCCTTACAAATTAAACCTGATTATTTTGACGCTACTTATAATTTAGGTGCACTTTATGTTAACAGAGCATCTGTAGTTATCGAAGAAGCTAATAAACTTGATTTAAAAGAAACTGCAAAATATGATAAGCTGAAAGCTGATGCAGATGTTATTTTAAAACAAGCACTTCCTTTTCTTGAAAAAGCTCACCAACTAGAGCCTAAAGATATGAGTACTTTAACAGCACTGAAAGAAATCTATACCAGACTTCAAATGGCTGACAAAGCTAAAACTACAAATGAAGAAATTGAAAATAATAAAAAGTAAATAATAAAAGAGAAAGAGAGGAGCTATTATAATGATCTCCTCTCTTTTTTTATAGTATAGTAGTTAACATAATATAAATTATACAACAATATAATTATGGTATTTATTCCTACATTACAAAGCTAAATCTTACCTAAGAATAAGTAAGTTTATCAGTTTTCAACTTTTCTATTTTTCTATTTTTCAGGATAGTTTGCAGGTTCCAAAGCGGCATATTTCCAATTTTTTAGAAATCCCACAATCTTATCATGATCATAATAAGCTGAACTTATCTCTTTCGAAGCTTCTAAAAGACCACTATCTTGCGTATGTAATCGTTTACCTTTTCCATCAAGAATAACTAAAACGGGAAAGCCAAACCGTTGAGGATAGTCTAATTGTTTCAGGATTTTTAAATTCTTATTTTCAGAGCTATAATTCACATTAACCATTACATAATCTGCCTTCAACAACGAATCCAGCATTTTATCCGTATGAAAGAAGCTGTGCAGCCTTACACACCAAACACACCAGTTTCCTCCAATTTTCAATAAAACATGCTTTTTCTCTAAATTAGCTTTTCGAACTGCTTCGTTAATTTGTAATTCTGCGTTAGCTGTAGGATCATAGATATTTATTTTTTCTTTTTGTCCTACCACGATAGCTTTAGGTTTTTCTTGCGGATAAGAATTTATCGATCCGCTTAGGAATACTGCCATTAATAAGGTGGTGATGATTCTCATAAATTATTTTTTTTGAAAACGAAATTACTTTATTTTTATGTTCTTTCTGCATGCATGCATTTATTTATTAATTTCAAAAAAGAAATATTTTGCATTAAACTATTCAGATCAAATACCTCAATCATTAGTATATATCTATAAATAAAGCACATAACATGGATTCAAAAAGAAATAAACTACTAACGAATGTGTTTATAAATAACGATCCAGCACTTGAAGCAAACGCGGTTTCAATAATCGCACGGAAACAACGGTATTTGGATGAGCTGGTCAAGATAAACGAAGAGTTTGATTCTATTTTATTATTTTCACAATGGCATGAATATCTTGGCTTTCATTATGATAAACACTTAAAAGGATGGGTTTATAGAGAATGGGCCCCAAAAGCAAAAGCGCTCTATTTGATTGGTGATTTTAATGGATGGAACCGTCGTTCTCATCCTTTACGAATTAATGCTAAAGGATATTGGGAGATTTTTTTAAGCGATAAAAATGAACAGTCCCGTTTAGAAGACGGTTCAAAAATAAAAGTTACTGTTATAACAATACATGGAGAATTAGACAGAATTCCTCTTTTTATAACAAGGGTTGTTCAAAATGAGCAATCCAAAGATTTTAGTGGACAAATATGGTTACCAAAGCCTTTTGACTGGGGAAAAGAGGTAAAGAAAAAAAAGGCTTCTCCCCTGCTAATTTATGAAGCACATGTTGGAATGGCTCAGGAAAAACCCGGAACCGGTTCTTATAATGAATTCACTAAGAATGTATTGCCTCGTATTGTAGAAGATGGTTATACCGCTATTCAATTAATGGCTATTCAGGAGCATCCCTATTATGGTTCATTTGGATATCATGTATCCAACTTTTTTGCAGCTTCTTCGCGATTTGGAACTCCAGAAGATCTTAAATTATTAATAAAAACAGCTCATGATTCTGGTTTGATGGTGATTATGGATTTGGTCCATTCTCATTCTGTTAAGAATATTAATGAAGGAATTAATTGCTTTGACGGATCTGTTGAGCAATTCTTTCTCTCTGGTGATGAAGGTAATCACCCTTATTGGGATTCAAAACTATTTAACTATGGAAAACCAGCCGTCCAGCGGTTTTTATTATCCAATATTCGATACTGGATGGATGAGTTTCATTTTGATGGTTTTCGTTTTGATGGTGTTGGTTCGATGCTTTATAAGCATCATGCCTATGATAAATTTGATTCTATAAATAAATATTTTGATGATGGAGTTTGTAATGAAGCAATTACATATTTACAACTTGCTAACCATTTGATTCACTTAATCAATCCCAATGCTATATCAATAGCTGAAGATGTCAGTGGTATGCCTGGCATAACAAAAATACCCGAAGAAGGAGGAATTGGGTTTGACTATCGATTGGGAATGGGTATTCCGGATTTTTGGATTAAAATATTGACTGATTTCAAAGATGAAGAGTGGAGCATGAACAAAATTTGGCAAACCTTAAACCAAAGAATAGCTGATGTTCCAACGATAGCTTACGCCGAATCGCATGATCAGGCATTGGTTGGGGATAAGACAATAGCTTTTCGTTTGATGGATAAGTTAATGTACACAAGAATGATGAAGTCGGAGCCTGATATGATTGTCGATAGAGGAATTGCTCTTCATAAAATCTTCCGCATTTTGACACTTTCTGTAGGAGGAACAGCTTATTTGAACTTTATGGGGAATGAATTCGGACATCCTGAATGGATTGATTTTCCAAGACAGGGAAATAATTGGAGTTATGCCCATGCTCGACGACAATGGTCGCTGTCTGATAATCCTTCCCTAAAATATGAGTATCTTCTTCATTTTGATCAGGCGATGATTAATTTATGTAAAAAATATAAACTGTTTGATCAGGAATTTGCTCATTTGTTAAATATGGACGAAAATAATAAATCCTTTATGTTTGAACGAAGCGGACTCATTTTTTCTTTTAATTTTCATGTTTCAAATAGTATTCCAAATTATAAGTTTCCGGTTCCAGAACCTGGTGAATATGAAATTGTTTTGAACAGTGATGATGAATACTTTGGCGGTTTTGGACGAATTGATTCAAGTGTAAATTATTTTACCAGTTTTTCTCTTGAAAAGAATAATTATCAACTATCCATTTACAACATAAACCGAGCAGTAATCATATTTAGAAAAAAATAACTTTTTGAGCCTGTTTAATTTTTTTTCACTAAAAATCTTATAGCAGCAATTTTGACCATTTCCTCAGCAGAATCGAATCTTAATTCATAGTTGTGACATAGTCTTCTGTAGTTGTCAAACCACGAAAAGTTCTTTCGGCAATCCATCTTTTATGTACTGGTCTGAATCCGTTTATTAACTATCTCCAATGATAATAACTTTGATAATATAACCAAATCTGTTCTTAACTCTTTCGATAATTTTTCCTTGATAACCTCCATCTGCCAGTATTATTTTCAAATGTGAACAAGTTCTTTTAAGGTTCTCATTAACAGAGAAGCTGCTTTACTGTCATGAACACAAGAATATACTAGGGGCTTAGTTATTTTTAAAGACGGTCTGGTTATGTAAATAACCTATTTCCCGTCTTGTTATTCCTGACTATTTAGCTCTCCAATTAAAACGCCAGAAATACACCATGCACTAAAACTATTACCTTCTCGTTTTCCAAGTGGTATTGCAATTTTCATAGTATGGTTTCCGGGTTCAATATTAGCAATCGGAATAAAAATAGGGTTAGTCAATGTCCCGGGACACCATCCGGAGCGACTTAAATCTGAAGAAGATATGCCGTTCCAGAAATTGCCTGAAGCCGGATTGTATTTTCTAAAAGTCGCACAGTCGCTTCTCCAGGGAACATAGCTATAAATAACTTTCCCGTCTAAAATAATCTGATTGTTCTTTTGATTAAATTCATCACCTCCTTCCCAACCGCCATGGCCGGTGCTAATATATTGTAAATGAATATTTTTCACTCCTTTTGGGATATTAAAGCTTACACGTAGCGAATCTTGATCAAACATTGTACCGTATTCTTGACCAGACATCTCCATAACATTTACAGTATTAAATAATGGATATATCCATGTTTTATTAGAGGATACCTTTTCTTTTTCTTCTTGGTCAATAGGGTAATATTTCAGCTTTAAACTAGCAATATGTCCTCCCCTATCATAATTTCCGATAAAAACACCCACCCAGACATCACCTTTAAATTTTGAAAGAATAGGCGTAACATCTTGTTTAAAATAGGTAGAATCTTCCCATTTTAAACCTTGAACTTTTACTTGGTCATTAAAATGACGTATTCCAAACGGAGTAAAAAAGCGCAATAGTTCTATTAATGGAGAAAAATCGTCAGTTGTGACCACACCTTGATATGCCTTTCCCTGCTTATCTTTATAGATAGGTAATTCAGCGAGACCATTTTGTAACGCTTTTAAAAATGAGAGAGGTCGATCCGTTGGAACAATAAAAACAGTACCGGTTCTATCATAAGCATCACCATTTGAATATTGAACAAGTTCAGCAAAAATGGAGTGGTCAGCTCCGAAATCCGGTAATGTTATCTTTTTCAGAATAACAGTTCCATTAGAATATTTGTAAGTGATATTCGTATTCTCTCCCGATGGATTTTTAATCTCATTACCAAAGCTAATTTGTTCATGATCAAATACATTAATAGTTGTAATATAATTTTCAGTAATTCTAGCTTTGTAAGCGACCGCATCAACCATTTCACCCCATGAATCAGGAAGAAGAGAAGCCTGATTTTTGCCTTTTAAGCTTTCAACTTTATCAATTACTAATTCAAAATTTCCATTTCTAACCACCTTCACAATCAATGCATTGGGTATAACTAAATTGATCATGGGGGTGCCAATAAAACCAGCTTTATCGGTATACCATACTTCTATTTTATTCGAACGAATTATAGTTTGTGCTTTTTTACAGACAAATCCAGCTATTGTAGCTGTTTCGTTTGTTAGTTCCAGTTGCGGTAAAGTGGAAAAAGACGTTTCCACCGTCATTCTTTGACCGCCCTTAAAATCAGCAACCTGGTAAGTCTTCCGATTTTGATAGTCAACATACATAACTTCAGATGGAATATCCAGTTTCGTACTTTTGTTTTCTCTTTGATTACCTTTTATCTTTATCTGATTATTAAGATATAACAAGTTCGTACTACCACTTTTATTATTCTCTTGCCCATTTACAATGATCTTATAAATAACGGATATGCCTTTTAAATTACCACCTATTTTATTTTGAGCATCGATTTTTGTGAAAATAAAAACAGATACAGTTGTTAAAAGAATGATGATTATTTTTTTCATAACTAAATAGTTTGAGGATTAAAGTTAAGGAAAGTAACGGACGATTTATAAAGAAAAATTAACGATAAAATTAATAAAAAAGGAGATAAAGAAATATCACTATCCCTTATCCCCTTAGCTAAAAAAAATGCAGTGCTAAAAAATAATAGTGCTGTTGCTACTGCTGATTATCTTTAATCATTGTTAAAACCATTTTAAAACGTTCTTTGGCATTCACTGCATGAGGAACATTGGCCGGCATAATAATAGATTCACCAGCTTTTAAATAAAAAGGCACACTATTGATTAACACTTCCGCTTCGCCATCGATAATTTGAATTAACGCATCGAACGGAGCAGTATGCTCACTTAATTTTTGGGCCTTATCAAAAGAGAAGAGTGTCACATTTCCTGCCTTTCGCTGAATTATTTGTCGGCTTACAACACTACCAATAGCATAATCAATCATCTTGTTGTATGAAAATACTTCCGAGTTTGTAAATTCATTTGTCATCATAGTGTTTTGTTTTTTTATTAAACAATCTGAAATGTAAAAATATTGGGCAATTAAAAAATAATTTTAATTTACTCCACGAAATAAATATTTATTATATTTGTGGCATAAATTAAAACATTTTTTCGAATTGCTAATATAATCTTAAAGAAAAGAATTATTACTGAAGATTAAGCGAACAATTCTAAATCGTTAATGTTGATATAAAAGGTATAATCAATTCAATTCTTGAAATTTTAAATCCGATTTGAATTCAAAAGATTCACAAAATTATAAATAATGAAACTAAATAATGGCTTATGTTGTTGTACTTGTAGATTCCTCTTGAGGGAAAAGCTATAGGTATACATTGTCATTTTATTAATATTAACCTATTGGGCCCCTTCAAGAAAATTGGAGGGGCTTTTTTTATTTTATATAATTATGAAAGAATTGGAAAACAGGACTAAACTGCACTGCGTTTCAACCAGAAACGCACCTGGAATCTTTGCTACAAAGGTGTTCAATTATCTTTTTATCGAAGAACCCGAATCATCTGAATTTCCAGATTCATTTATCCTTGAACTGGCAGAACTCATTGATTCACTACCGTCGGATGATGATAATTTATTATGTTTTTTACCTCCTAAATTTAAAATCAAGATATGGAAGATAAAAGATATTCTTTTAACAGATCTTGACGCTTTTATGGCTGGTGATCCGGCAGCTCATACTCAAGATGAGGTGACTTTAGCATATCCAGGATTCTATACACTTGCTTTACACCGAATTGCACATTTCTTTTATGTAGAGGGGGCATGGCTTTTTGCCCGTTTGATCGCCGAGTATGCACATAGAGAAACAGGTATAGATATTCATCCGGGGGCTCAAATTGATTCAGGTTTTTTTATTGATCATGGAACAGGTATTGTAATTGGTGAAACTGCTATTATTGGTCGAAATGTAAAAATCTTTCAAGGGGTTACATTAGGCGCACTTAGTGTTGAAAAATGGAGAAAAGGCACAAAACGACATCCCACGGTTGAAGAAAACGTTGTTTTATATGCGGGATGTACCATCCTGGGTGGAAATACTGTAATTGGACATAATAGTGTAATTGGAGGAAATGTATGGTTAACACAAAGTGTAAAAGCCTATTCCACAGTTGTTAACCAAAGTAAAGTGACTATTATGCAACGAGAATTTGATGAAAACTATTTTGATTACGTAATATAAATCTGATTAAAAGAACATATAATAATCTTTAATACTACAGTTTAAAACAAATTATCATGAAAGTTAACAACATTTTAGAAACGATTGGCAACACGCCACATGTAAAGATTAATCATCTTTTCAAATCCAATGTGGATGTATGGGTAAAAGTTGAACGCTTTAATCCAGGTGGAAGTATAAAAGATCGCATTGCCTTGGCGATGGTTGAAAAAGCCGAAGAGGCTGGAATCCTAAAAAAAGGTTCTGTTCTAATTGAGCCAACTTCAGGCAACACAGGTATTGGACTGGCGCTTGTGGCTGCAGTAAAGGGGTATCGTATTATTTTGGTAATGCCCGAAAGTATGTCTATAGAACGTAGAAAAATATTGAAAGCCTATGGTGCGGAACTTGAGCTTACCCCACGCGAAAAAGGAATGAAAGGCGCAATAGAAAAGGCTTCAGAATTAGCCCGTTCCCTCCCTGATGCCTGGATTCCATCCCAATTTGATAACTATGCAAATGTTGAAATTCATTATAATCAAACGGCTCAGGAAATCCTAAATGACTTTAGTGATGGACTTGATTATGTAATTTCCGGAGTTGGTACAGGTGGGCATATTACTGGTGTAGCAAAACGATTAAAAAAAGTATTTCCAAATTTAAAGGTTATTGCTGTCGAACCGGAATTATCTCCAGTTTTGAGTGGTGGTAAATCAGGACCTCACCCTCTGCAGGGTATCGGTGCAGGATTTGTACCATCTGTTTATGATGCATCCGTTATCGATGAAATTATTACAGTTAACAAAGAAGATGCATTTAATTTTACAAGAAGAGCTGCATTAGAAGAAGGACTTTTTATTGGTATTTCTTCAGGCGCTTCCTTAGCTGCCGTTAATAAAAAAATAAAAGAGGTAAAAGATGGTAGCAAAATTTTGACTTTTGCTTATGATACAGGCGAAAGATATTTATCTGTAGATGACTTATTTTAATTAATTTTAGCTTAATTTAATTAATTTTGAAACGAAATCCTAAATAAATTCAGGGTTTCGTTTTTTTTTGATTTTTTTTTAAAAAAAATATACTTTTTTTGGGAATTGTAATAAATTAATGTATAAATTTGCAATTAAATGTATTTATATGCAATGAAAACTAAAAAAGAACGGTTACTTGTTATCAAGCGATTGATTACCAGTCGGAAACTTTCCAATCAGGAAGAGGTTTTAGAAGCATTAAGGGCTGCTGGTTTTGAACTTACACAAGCAACACTTTCACGAGATCTCAAAGAGATCAAGGTGGGCAGGGTGCATGATCCGGAAAAAGGTCATGTTTATGTTTTGCTACATCAGTTAACTGCTTCAGAGCGAAAGCCTCAAGCACCAATTCTCCCTGCTGAAAGTGTTGTTCATCTTGGTTTTTCACAAAATCTTGGAATTCTAAAAACTTCACCTGGTTTCGCCTCGAGTGTAGCTATTTACATTGACAATTGCAATTTGATTGAGATTGCAGGCACTATTGCCGGTGATGATACTATTTTATTGATCACAAACGAAGATTATAATCGACGACAAGTCCTCAATGCCCTTGAGGATATTCTACCGGGTATTGAGGAAAAAACTGCATAATTATTTCATATTTTAATTTTCTCAATTCTAATCATCAAATTCTTTTTAAAATGAACGAAATTAGCGTTCAGGTGGCCGGTTTGGAGCACCTGAAGTTTGTTAATGATATCCTGAAAACTATTGAAGATTCTGCAAAAGTTAGAGGGACTGGAATCGCAAAACGTAAACCAGAATATATTGAATCAAAAATGCTCGAAGGTAAAGCTATTATAGCTTTGGACGGAGATGTTTTTGTTGGCTTCTGTTATATTGAATCATGGGGCCAAAAACAATTTGTTGCTAATTCGGGACTTATAGTCAAACCGGAATATCGTGGCAGAGGCATCGCCAAAATGGTAAAGAAAGCTGCATTTCATTTATCAAGAGAACGCTTTCCCGAAGCAAAAATATTCGGACTTACAACAGGATTAGCTGTAATGAAAATTAATACTGAATTGGGATATCGGCCAGTTACTTTCTCTGAACTGACTGATGATGAACAGTTCTGGAAAGGATGTCAGAGTTGTGTAAATTATGATATCCTTCAACGGACCGGCAGAAAACATTGTCTTTGTACGGGTATGTTATATAATCCGGCTTGGGAAAAGGAAGAAAAGGATAAACTGGAACAAGACGGTAAAACTGGAAAACGTCAACACTCCTTACAGGTTTATGACAGATGGTTTGAGTTTAAAAAACATGTGCTTTTTGGTTTTAAGAAGAACAAAGAAAAGAAGCAAACCAAAAGTGTTGAACATAAAGAGGCTAAACATAAAATAAGAATTTCGTTATTTAAATAAAATACACTAAATTTTTATTGTTATCGTCAAATGATTATTGTTATATAAATGAATTAAAATTCAATTACGATCATTTGCCTCGTAATTACAATTTTTATAAATTATGAAAGAAAAAGTAGTTTTAGCATTTAGCGGAGGATTGGATACCTCGTTTTGTGTTAAATACCTCTCAGAGGAAAAAGGATTGGAAGTACATTCCGCAATTGCTAATACCGGTGGTTTCACAAACGAAGAACTTGTGGCGATAGAAGCTAAGGCATTTAACCTTGGTGTCGCTTCTCATGTTGCGCTAAACATTGAACAAGAATATTATCAACAATATATCCGTTTTATGGTATTTGGAAATATACTCAGAAACGGAACATACCCTATTTCTGTAAGTTCTGAACGAACGGTACAAGCTTTAGCCATTGCTAAATATGCAAAGGAAATAGGTGCAAAATATATTGCACATGGTAGTACGGGTGCCGGAAACGATCAGGTTCGTTTTGATCTGATTTTTAACATTATGGCACCCGAAATTGAGATAATTACTCCCATTCGTGATTTAAGATTATCCCGGGATCAGGAGATAAATTATCTTAAAGAACGTGGTGTAGTTGCCGACTGGAAAAAGATGGCATACTCTATCAATAAAGGTCTTTGGGGAACCAGTATAGGGGGAAAAGAAACCCTGACTACGAATCTGGCATTACCGGAAGAGGCATATCCTAGTCAACTTAAAAAAGAAGGAGAAGAGGTAATCACTTTAGGATTTGTCAAGGGCGAACTTGCCGAAGTAAATGATCAAAAGTATTCGAATGCTGTTGATGCAATTCGAAAAGTTGAAGAGATTGCTTCAGCGTATGCTGTTGGAAGAGATATGCATATTGGCGATACTGTTATCGGTATCAAAGGTCGGGTTGGGTTTGAGGCTGCCGCTCCAATGCTCATTATCAAAGGACACCATACATTAGAAAAACATGTTCTTACAAAATGGCAACAATATTGGAAAGAACAACTTTCAAATTGGTATGGAATGCTTCTACACGAAGGCCAATATCTTGATCCTGTTATGCGAAATATTGAGAAATTTTTGATTGATTCACAAGAAAATGTAACAGGAAAAGTATTCATTAAATTAGCTCCATATCGCTTTTTTGTTGAAGGTATTCAAAGTGACTTTGATTTAATGAATGCCGGTTTTGGTACGTATGGCGAAATGAGTTCAGGTTGGACAGGTGATGATGTAAAAGGTTTTACAAAACTATTGGGAAATCAGCTCAAAATATATCAGACTGTTCAAAAAAAGAATGGCAAATAATACTTAATCGATAAAATGCAAGGGGATTTGAAAGAATGACAAGTTAGGATTGAGAGTGAAGATCAGGAGCACAGGTAGGATTAAAGGTCAGTTCAGTCATGTTACCGAAAGTTCCATTTAATGAAGTCAGATTTTTCAGTTCCCTGCATTTTTTATTATTTAATTAAAGCTATAGGTAACTATTGCTAATTATTTATAATTCAAATGAATAAAATTAAAGTTGCAATAGAAGGCGGTGCAGGATATACAGCAGGCGAATTAATTCGTTTATTGTTGAATCACCCTTTTGTTCAAATTAAATATATTCATAGTCAAAGCAATGCCGGTAAACCGATCACTTCAATCCACAGAGACCTTTTTGGCGAAACGGATCTTGTCTTTAATGATATTGATTTTTCTGACTGCGATGTTTTGTTCTTATGTAAAGGGCATAACCAATCGGTTATCTTTTTTAAAGAAAACCAATTGCCCGATTCACTCAAAATAATAGATTTAAGTCAGGATTTTAGAGATCAAAGCAATGGATTTATTTATGGACTTCCTGAATTGCAACAAGACCGTATAATAAAAGCTCAAAAAATTGCTAACCCAGGATGTTTTGCAACTACAATTGAACTTGCTTTATTACCACTCGCTTTAAATAGTTTACTGAATAACGAAGTCCATATCACTGCAATAACCGGTTCTACCGGTGCTGGACAAGCTCCTACAGAATCATCACATTTCAGTTGGAGGAATAATAATATTTCGGTTTATAAGCCATTTAAACATCAGCATCTCAAAGAGATTAAGATGACACTTAAAATGGGTCAGGCTAATTTTAATTCAGCTATAAATCTTATTCCAATGCGTGGTAACTTTACAAGGGGAATCTTTGCCAGCCTTTATACCGATTGCAATGAAGAACTTTCAACTATAAAATCATACTATAAAAGCTATTACACGAATCACCCATTTGTAATTATTTCGGATGACATGCCCGACTTAAAACAAGTTGTTAATACCAATAAATGTATAATTTATTTGGAAAAATTTGATAATAAGTTATATATCATCAGTATGATTGACAACCTTATTAAAGGAGCTTCGGGTCAAGCTGTTCAAAACATGAATTTGATGTTTGGCTTTCCCCAGGATACAGGTTTACATTTAAAACCCGTCGCTTTTTAATTGTATAAATGTATCTACCTGTTTCATATTCATTTATACAATTTTTCTATTTAATCAGTTTAATAAAAAAGTCCTAAATTTTTATTGAGATGAATCTATTTGATGTTTATCCACTCTATCCAATAGAACCTGTAAAAGCTAAACTTTTCAAGTTATGGGATAAAGATGGAAATGAATATATTGACTTTTATGGTGGTCATGCTGTTATTTCTATTGGTCATACCCACCCTCATTATGTAAAAAAAATCACTGAACAACTTCAGAATATTGGATTTTACAGTAACTCTGTAATCAATCATCTTCAAAATGATGTAGCTGCTAAACTCGGAAGGTTATCCGGGTATCCTGATTACTCGCTCTTTTTGTGTAATTCCGGAGCTGAGGCCAACGAAAATGCATTTAAAGTAGCTTCATTTACTAACGGTCGCTCAAAAATTATTGCTTTCAATAAGGCTTTTCATGGTCGTACTTCGGGTGCTGTAGCAGCTACTGATAATAAGTCTATTGTCGCTCCATATAATGCGTCTCATCATGTTCAGTTTTTACCTTGGAATGATATTGAAGCCGTAAAAAAGGAGTTGATCAAGGGCGATGTCTGTGCAGTCATTATTGAAGGAATCCAGGGTATTGGTGGAATTAATGTTCCGGATATTCAATTTCTTAAAGAACTTTCGCAGTCGACAAAAGAAAATGGCGCTTATTTAATACTCGACGAAGTACAATCCGGTTATGGAAGAAGTGGCAAGTTCTTTGCTCATCAATTTGCGGAAATTAAGCCTGACCTGATTACGGTTGCAAAAGGTATGGGAAATGGTTTTCCTGTTGCCGGAGTTTTAATAAGTCCTTCTTTTACGCCAAAGTATGGAATGCTTGGAACTACTTTTGGAGGAAATCATTTAGCTTGCGCAGCCGCTCAAGCAGTCCTGGATGTTATTGAGGATGAAAAATTAATTGAAAATGCTGCTATAACCGGTGATTATCTTATCCAACAAGCTAAAGGATTAAAGGGATTGAAAGAAGTTAGAGGAATTGGGTTGATGGTTGGATTGGAATTTGATTTTCCTATTTCTGATCTTCGGAAACAACTTTTATTTAATCATAGAATCTTTACAGGATATAGCGGAAGTTTTGTCATTCGTTTATTACCCCCACTCTGTATTGGTAAAAATGAAGTAGATTGCTTAATCTCAGCATTAAGTAAAGTACTGGACAATAAATAACAATCTATGGAGAAGTTATTTGTTGTCAAAGTTGGAGGGGCTGTTCTCGAAGATCCTAAAACATTGAATGAATTTCTTCAACGTTTTGCAAATCTCAAAGAGAATAAAATCCTTATTCATGGTGGCGGTAGGTCGGCTACCCAGCTGTCCACACAGCTTGGGATTGAAACGAAGATGGTTGATGGCAGAAGAATTACCGATGCAGAAACCATAAAGGTTGTGACCATGGTTTATGGTGGGTTCATCAATAAAAAAGCTGTAGCCCTCTTACAATCAAAAGGATGTAATGCCTTGGGACTAACGGGAGCCGATATGAATCTTATTACTGCTGTAAAACGTCCGGTAAAAGATATCGATTATGGTTTTGTGGGTGATATTGTAAGAGTTGACAATAAAACATTCAATCTTTTAGTTAAGTCTGGTTTTGTGCCTGTTATAGCTCCATTGACGCATGATAATAATGGACAGCTTCTTAATACTAATGCCGATACCATGGCTTCCAGCATTGCCACAGCGATGGTAAATCAATATGATGTTTCACTTGTTTATTGTTTTGAAAAAGCAGGCGTTTTATCAGATCCTGAAGATGAAAAATCAGTTATCGCTGTTTTAAATCGAAAGAACTATCAACAATATCTGGCTTCGGGTAAAATATATTCAGGCATGATTCCAAAACTTGATAATAGCTTTAGAGCATTGGAGTTGGGTGTTAAAAATGTTATTATTACCAATGCTAATTCTTTAAATTCTGATAACGGAACGCACCTATCTCTATGATCGAAATTTTATATAATGATGCCATACAGCTGCTCAGTCAACTTGTTGCTACCCCTTCTTTTAGTAAGGAAGAGCATAAAACAGCTAATACAATTGCCAATTTCCTCGAAAGTAAAGGTCAATCTGTAAAGCGTTTCAATAACAATGTATGGGTTGTTCATCCTGATTACAGGAAGGGGCGCCCTACCCTACTGCTCAACTCACATCATGATACTGTAAAACCGTCAAAGGCTTGGACATACGATCCTTTTCAACTTACCGAAGTCGATGGAAAATTAGTGGGCTTAGGGAGTAATGATGCCGGAGCTCCATTGGTAAGCTTGATGGCAACTTTTCTCTATTTCGCTCAGTTTAAGCAACTATCTTTTAATTTAGTATATGCTGCTACCGCCGAAGAAGAAAATTCTGGAGAAGCCGGCATTGAATCTATTCTTGATAAAATAGGTCCGATAGACTTAGCCATCATTGGTGAACCTACTAAAATGGAATTAGCAATTGCCGAAAAAGGCTTAATGGTGCTTGATTGTAAAGCCATTGGAAAGCCAGGTCATGCTGCTCGCGAAGAGGGTGATAATGCCATTTATAAAGCAATGACCGATATTGAATGGTTTCGTAATTATCATTTTGAAAACACATCAGCTGTTCTCGGTCCTGTAAAAATGAGTGTTACACAAATCAATGCCGGATACCAACATAACATGGTACCTGATATTTGTGAATTTGTGGTCGACGTCAGAACCAATGAACATTATTCAAATAAACAAGCACTGGAGATCATAAAGCAACATGTTAATTGTGATGTCATTGAACGTTCTTTACGTTTGAATTCCTCATTTATACCTGCGGATCATCCTTTGGTCGTTTTAGCAAAAGAGATGAAAATTCATTGTTATGGCTCACCAACAACCTCTGATCAGGCGGTAATTCCTTATACATCTGTTAAGATGGGACCAGGTGATTCAGCCAGATCGCATACCGCAAATGAGTTTATCTATCCTGATGAGGTAAAGGATGGAATTAAGCTGTACATTAAGATATTGGAACAATTAAAACTCTAAATATCTATTGTCGTTTCTGTAAAATCAGTAATGTTTGCTATTTCGTCTAAAAAAATTATAAATTTATCACTATGAAACTTTGGGAAAAAGGCACTCCTGTTAATGAAGTAATAGAGAAGTTTACAGTGGGTCGCGATCGTGAGATGGATCTTTATCTGGCAGGTTCAGATGTTTTAGGAACCATTGCCCACATCATTATGCTCGAAAGTATCGGCTTATTAAGTAGTGAAGAATTGCCTGTTTTACGAAAAGAGTTATCCGACATTTATCATCTGATTCAGTCCGGAAACTTTACCATTGAAGAAGGTATCGAAGATGTTCATTCGCAAGTGGAATATCTTCTCACCCAGCGTTTAGGCGAGATGGGGAAAAAAGTTCATAGTGGTCGATCCAGAAATGATCAGGTATTAGTTGATTTACGATTGTTTACTAGGGACAATATACTAGATGTGGTTGCATCAGTCAATTTATTATTCCATTCTCTTATTGATTTAAGCAACCAAAATAAAGAGATATTACTTCCCGGTTATACTCATTTACAAGTAGCGATGCCTTCTTCATTCGGCTTATGGTTTGGAGCGTATGCCGAAGCCTTGGCTGATGATCTTCAATTACTCCTCAGTGCATATCGCATCAATAATCAAAACCCATTAGGATCAGCTGCCGGATATGGTTCCTCTTTTCCGCTAAATAGAACACTTACTACTAAATTATTAGGGTTTGATGATTTGAATTACAATGTGGTATATGCTCAGATGGGACGAGGAAAAGTTGAAAAAATAACAGCCTTTGCTTTAGCCAATATTGCCGCTACGGTAGGACGAATGGCTACTGATTTATGTTTATATATGAGTCAGAATTTTGCATTTATCTCTCTTCCTGACGAATTAACTACCGGTTCCAGCATCATGCCCCATAAAAAGAATCCTGATGTATTTGAATTAATCAGGGCCCGATGCAATAAACTACAGGCCCTGCCGGTTGAGATTAATGCTATCCTTGGGAATCTTCCATCGGGATATTTTCGCGATATGCAGATGATCAAGGAATCTTATCTTCCTGCCTTTGGCGAGCTACAAACGATACTGGAAATAGCGAACTTCATGATAGGAAAGGTGAAGGTAAATAAACACATATTAGATGATCCAAAATATAAGTATCTGTTTAGTGTTGAGGTTGTTAATAAAGCAGTATTACAAGGAGTTCCATTCAGAGACGCCTATAAATTAATTGGAAAACAAATTGCTGATGGAAATTTTAATCCGACAATGGAGATTCATCATACGCACGAAGGTAGTATCGGCAATTTATGTAATGATAAGATTACCGAAAAATATAACCGAATTAGTGATTTGTTTTGTGCAGAAAAGGTAAAACAAATTAAAAAAGATTTATTACAATAATATTTTTTTTGTCAATTGAATAGGGCTGTTTTTTGAAAAATAAAACAGCCCTATTTTATTTTGACAACAGTTCTATTATCTAAATATTATACACAAATTTAGTCTGAAATTTCGGAAAGAGGAGAAAGGAAAAGAAATGAGAATTGTTTTTTTTGAAAAATATTAGTTTATTTCCAGTCGCATAAAATGTAAATTTGCACTAGTTACTATTTTCACGTCATCTTTTGAAAATGCTTTAGATTCAATGAGAAAAGAAATTCTAATTTAAATATAAAGCCCAACCTCCTTCCTATATTTTTGGATAAAGAGGATAGGATATCTCTTCTTAATGCCGAAAACAATCAAACTATTTGCCTAACCTTTGTCTAATGTATGCCGTATGCATAAAACGTTACATGTTCGGCGAAGATTCGGCGAAGGTACGGCAAAGATTCGGCAACAGGAATTCTGAAACAGCTTTATTTCTATTAAAAGACATCTGATAATGACTGTAAACGTCCGGATATTGAAGAGATGAAATCTCGTTTGAGAAAAACTCATCTTCCTACACAAAATACTAAGTATAAGTTTTCAAAACAATAACCTCCTTTAACCGTTTTCTTTTATCTTCGTAATTAAAAAGAACAGGACTTGAATACTTCCTACTCCATACCCTTTATGCGTCTTTCTGAGTTAAATATATTAATTCGGAATACAATTTCTGATACTTTTCAAAATAGCACCTTCTGGATTATTGCAGAGCTAAGTAATGTAAACTATTACCAGACAAAGAATTATTATTTTTTTGATCTAATAGAAAAAGACGAAGTTAATAAAGCCATAGTTGCAAAAATTACGGCTTCTGCTTTTGGACCTGGATCGCAAAGAATACAAAATTTTGAACAAGTCACTGGGCAAAATTTTTCAGGAAACATTCAGGTCTTAATGCAAGTAAGTGTTGATTATCATGTAGTATATGGATTAAAGCTATTATTAAAAGATATTGATCCCAGTTATACACTTGGAAATCTTGAACGCCAACGTCAGCAAACCCTTTTACGCTTATTAAAAGAATATCCTGATGAAATTTCACACGTCAATGGCGAATATATTACACCAAATAAACGCTTGCAATTACCGGTGGTTATTCAAGATATAGCAATCCTATCATCCGAAAATGCTGCCGGATATACTGATTTTGTTCAGACACTAAAGACTAATAACTTTGGTTATCAATTCTATCTTTATCCCTATTTTACGACTGTTCAGGGTGAGGGTAACGCAAGTCTGTTGGTCGATAAAATGAACGAAGTTATTCAATCGGGAGCACATTATGATGTAATGGTTATTATCAGAGGTGGTGGTTCTCAAAGCGATCTGCTTTTATTTGACCAATATGAAATAGCTAGAGCGATTGCCCTTTTCCCTATACCCATTATTACCGGAATAGGACATCATAAAGATATATCTATCGCTGATTTAATGGCAAATAGCCCAACACAAACACCAACAAAGGCAGCAGAAATGGTTATTGGGCAAAACCGCTCTTTTGAACAGGGAATCATGGATTTAAAACATGAGTTGCTATTAAAAGTAAATTATATCTTATCCGTTAACCGTGAGAGTTTGTTGTTGAGCAAACAACAAATAATAAATAAGGGAAAACAAAAGATCCAGAATAAACAACGTGATTTAAGTTTGGTTGGTCGTGAATTGACTATCAAACCTATCATTATTATATCAAAGAAGATGCAAGATTTGATCTTCCAAAAAGAGAACCTAAAAGAGAGAAGCACTAATATTATCAATAAAAAAATTGAATTATTAAATCATTTTAAGGAATTATTATTGATAATAAATCCTATAAATACATTAAAGAGAGGATTTGCCATTATTAAAAAGGATACGAAAATTATTACTAAATCGACTGAAATAAAAATCGGCGAAGCTCTTGATATTCAATTTTACGATGGATCTGTCCGAGCAATTGTAAACAATAAAATCTCTAAAGATGAATAAACAACCAACTTACGAAGAGGCATTTAACGAATTGAAAAAAATCACCTCAGAAATAAATGATGAAACTGTTTCAGTGGACCTATTGACTCAAAAGATTGAGCGTGCTTCTTTTTTGATAAACTATTGTACCTCTAAACTTAAAGCCACTGAAATTGAGGTAAATAAAATTATTGAGAAAATTCAGGAATAATAAGAACTAATATTAAAAGGCTAGAAATCAGGTATATTTTAGATTTATGACTATGTCGTGGAAACTGAATTATTATAGTATTCGCTTTAACCGAATTCCGAAAAATCGTTTATTGATATCGTTAAAAATATAGGTTATAAGTATCCTCAATAATATTGTAAAAAAACAGCTGCAAACTATCCACTATGTTCTTTTTATATTTGTGTTTTTAGCTAAAACAAATTTTATAGCATTTATATTTAGACAATTATATATATTTATAGATTATCAATTTAAAAATATTTTTACTTCAATGGAAAGCTAAATCTCACTATTTAGGTAGTGACTATAGTTAAATTACACCAGATAAAGAGACATTGTAGCATATTCAAGGAAAGTATCTTCCTCATTGTGGAAGCAATCTACAAATTGTTAAAAAATCTTAATTTGTATTTCCGATTCTTATCTAAGTGGAGGGATTGGGCTATATTTGTTAACCCACAATCAACAATATTAAGAAGTAAACACCGGCATAAAGGCAAGAAGATTGAAAATAATGAGGATAACTGGAGCATTTACCGGAAAAATTATAACGTTATTACTGTTTATAACAGGATTGACTACTTCATGTTACAGTCAATCCGTTGTAATAGATACATCTGATTTTTTCAAAAGAGTTAAATTTGAACCACATCATAAGAATGATTCATCAAAAGGAAAGTTTTTTCCAGGTGATTTTATTTTTATGCCTGAAGAGCTAATAAAGAATGATCATTGGGATACATTAAATGTTAGAACAGGCAGAAATGATTTTTCACATAGAAATGACACGGCTGTTATTGTTTTAAATAACCCAAGTGCAAACCCTTTTGTTTTCCCTTATAAGGGTAAACTATTATCACCATTTGGCTATCGTGGTCGAAGAATTCATGCAGGTGTAGACATTAAACTGAACCATGGGGATGAGGTTTACTGTGCATTTGATGGTGTGGTTAGGATGGCAAAAAAATATTCAGGTTATGGTAATGCTGTAGTAGTACGACATTTTAACGGAATTGAGACTTTATATGGTCATTTATCAAAGATTTCGGTACATGTGAACGAACTCGTACATGCTGGAGATTTGATTGGCTTAGGAGGACGTACCGGTCGTGCAACAACAGACCATCTACATTTCGAAACACGTTTTCGGGGCGAACCTTTTAATCCGCTGAATGTAATCGATCTGACAAGATTCACTTTAGCTTGCGATACACTGTTTATTTCTCATGGAAGATTCAGTAAATCTCGTTATGCCAATCGTGGAGATATCTCTCCGACCAATGAATTGATTGTAACAAATGATAATCCAAACCATAATAATGGCAATAAGAAACATTCAAAATATAAGAATAGGGATGAATCATTAAATAAGGGAGCAATAGCTGCTGGAGATCAACCTACCAAAAAAGCCAAGAAAAAATTCCATATCATAAGAAAAGGTGATACGCTATCAGAAATAGCCGCAAAGTATAATACTACAACTACTGCTATTTGTAAGTTGAATGGATTAAATAAAAACAAAATGCTTCAAAGAGGGCATAAAATCAGAGTAAATTAAAATACTTATAAAAAGTTTTGCGTTAATATTCAAAAAGTTACTAAAGAGGCGGTCTAATGATCGCCTCTTTAGTTTATAAATTAGTTTAGCGCTCTTGCATTCTCTTTTGGCTTCTGGCTATTTTTTGTATTTTTGCAACACTAAAAAACAACTAATTGAAAGAGTATCTGTCACATCCGATATTTTCTATTATTTCCGAAGCAGCAAGTGAACTAAACTTGAATGCTTATGTTATAGGTGGTTTTGTGCGTGATATCTTTTTGAGAAGAAATTCCATGGATATAGACATTGTTACTATTGGAAGTGGAATTGCCTTAGCTGAAAGAGTCGGACAAAAAATCGGCAAAAATACCCATGTCAGCGTTTTTCATAATTTTGGAACAGCGATGTTGCATTATGGAAAATTACAGGTTGAATTTGTGGGGGCCAGAAAAGAGAGTTATCGTCGTGATTCAAGAAAACCGTTAGTAGAATCGGGTAGTATGCAAGACGATCAGAACCGACGCGATTTTACCATTAATGCTATGGCTATTAGTCTTAATAAACCAGATTTCGGGTTATTAATCGATCCATTTGGAGGATTAAAACACTTAGAAAAACAACTAATAAAAACGCCTCTGGATCCCGATATTACTTTTTCGGATGACCCGTTACGAATGATGCGAGCTATTCGATTCGCTTCACAACTTAACTTTGTCATTGAAGACGAAACGTTTGAAGCAATTATTAGAAATGCTCACCGGATATCAATTATTTCGAAAGAAAGAATTACAGAAGAACTGAATAAAATTATTCTCTCACCCATGCCTTCTGTCGGATTCAAATTACTTGACAAAACAGGATTACTATCTATTTTTTTTCCTGATTTTGTATTACTTAAAGGAACCGAAACAAGAGAAGGAAAGGGACATAAGGATAATTTTTTTCATACACTCGAAGTTTTGGATAATATAGCCAGAGCAACAGATGATCTCTGGATTCGTTGGGCTGCGATATTACATGATATTGGAAAACCGGCAACCAAGCGTTGGGAAGATAAACAAGGCTGGACATTTCATGGACATGAAATTCTTGGTGCTAAAATGGTCCCCAAGATTTTTCAACATTTCAGACTCCCACTGAATGAAAAAATGAAATTTGTACAAAAGCTGGTCCTATTGCATTTACGTCCTATTGTTTTGAGCGAAGAAGATATAACCGACTCAGCAATACGACGATTATTATTCGATGCTAATAATGATATTGAAAGTTTGATGATGCTGTGTGAAGCAGATATAACATCAAAAAATAGAGTAAAAGTCAAAAAATATCTATCTAATTTTGAACTAGTTCGAACTAAATTAAAAGAGATTGAAGAAAAAGATCGTATCCGGAATTGGCAGCCGCCGATCAGTGGAGAAGAAATTATGCATATTTTTGGACTTCCCCCTTCACGTCCCGTTGGAATTATTAAAACAGCCATTAGAGAAGCCATCCTCAATGGAATTATTCGAAATGAGTACAGTGAAGCTTATTCTTTAATGATATCTGAAGCTAAAAAACTAGGAATCAAGCCAATAAAATGATAAGAAAATATTGATTTTTTTTAAAAAAAACACTAATTTAATTGTTCGAATACGGATTAAAAAACAAAAAGGAAAATGCACACTTACAAACTAAGGATGCTTCTTGATGATCAGGATGATTTCTTGCGAGATTATGAAATCGGAGCGAATCAGACATTTTTAAATCTATTTGAGCTTATTCGTCAGACCGTTAAGTTACAAGGGAATGAACTGGCTTCATTCTTCATTTGTGACTCTAAATGGCGTAAAAAGAAGGAAATAACCTTGATGGATATGCAGGATGAAACAGAAGCTGAACCGGAAAATGATGATGATGATGAATTTCGGAGACCTACAAAAAAGCTTCCTACTTTCATTATGGGAAATGCCAAAATAAAGGACTTTATTGAAGATCCTGCTCAACGAATTTTGTTAGAATATGATTTTTTAAATCCAACTGTATTTTATATTGAGTTGTTTAAAATTTCTGTAGCAAATGAAAACATAACTTATCCTGTTTGTGTAAAGCAAACCGGAGAACTGATTCTCCCCAATCGTTTTTCAGACCCTTCAATTCCGGCACCTGACGATGATGAATTGCTGACAAATACGCTGGATGATGATGAGCCGGATGAATTAATTGACGATGATCTTACATCTTTGGGTTTCAATAATGACACAAAATGGTAAACTTTTAATCTATTTGTATTGAACGACGATTTCTCTAAAAAAAATAATCTAATAGTAATTGAAGGACCCACAGCCGTTGGTAAAACGGCTGTGGGTATTTTTCTTGCCCAAATGTTGGGCTGTTCAATTATTTCAGCCGATAGTCGTCAGTTTTATCGCGAAATGAAGATTGGTACCGCCGCTCCCACTCCTGAGGAATTAGCACTGGTGAAACACTATTTTGTTGGTCATAAATCAGTTACAGAAGAATATAACATCTCCTGTTTCGAAAATGATGTATTATCTCTTTTACCTCATTTGTTTGAGATGAATCCTTTTGTGGTAATGGTTGGCGGAAGTGGATTATATATCGATGCAATCTGCAACGGTATCGATGATATGCCAAATACAGATCCGGCAATACGACAGTATTTTAATGATCTATATGATAATGAGGGAATAGAAATTTTGCAAAAAAAACTATTAGAACTCGATCCGAAATATTATGAAATTGTAGATCTAAAAAATCCGGTTAGATTAAAAAGAGCTCTTGAAGTATCTGTTCAGACCGGAAAACCATATTCTCAACTGAGATTGAATTCAAAAAAAGAAAGATCTTTTAATATTGTCAAAATTGGAATGGCTCGCGATCGTCAGGAATTAACAAACAGGATTGAAACTCGAGTAGACTATATGATGAAGGCTGGCCAAATAGAAGAGGTTAATGCTTTATTACCCTTCAGAAATTATAATGCATTAAATACGGTGGGCTATAAAGAGCTATTCAATTATATGGATGGCAATTGTTCTTTAGCACAGGCAATCATTGATATAAAAACAAATACGCGTAGATATGCCAAGCGTCAGATGACTTGGTTTAAAAAAGATACTCGGATCACTTGGTATCATCCTGATGATTTTTTATTAAAGCTGAATTCGACAGGTTTTTCTATACAAAAGGATCTCTTTCCAGAAGTAAAATAGAGCTTTGAGAAACAATAAAGTATTTTTCATCATTATACATCACCTCTATAGCTCCTTTCTGCATAAATATTGCCAAATCACCCTCTTGGACTTGTAGCGGTATATATCTGATTTTATCATCATTTTGCTTCCATGGTTCGTTGCCCTCTTCTGAAGCCATGGGGATGGGATATCCCGGACCTGTTTTTACTACATATCCGGTTTGAACCACCTCTTTTTCTTTATATCCGGGAGGTAGTAACAACCCTGTTTTAGTTTTATCAGGCAAATTCTTTGGTTTTATCAACACTCTATCGCCAATAACTAACAAATTTTTTAATGGTTGATTTAGTTCTAATGACATTTCATTTTTAATTAGAATGCAAAAATAGCCAATAGTTTGTTTTGTAGAAAGCAAAGTCAGTAAGGAATATTTCGGTATTTTTGTATTTTACTTTTTGGGCGGAGCATATAAGCGTGTTTCACTCTCTAAAATAAAGACCGTTTGAATGTAACGTTCACTAAGTTTTTTTAATAATTATCGAATAACAAATACATGTCTGATATTATTCATTTATTACCTGATTCAGTGGCTAACCAAATTGCTGCCGGTGAAGTCGTTCAACGTCCTGCATCGGCCGTAAAGGAACTCATGGAAAATGCTATTGATTCAGGCGCTACAGAAGTCCAGCTCATCATTAAAGATGCCGGACGGACCTTAATTCAAGTAATTGATAATGGATGTGGTATGTCGGTCACAGATGCAAGAATGAGCTTTGAACGACATGCAACATCAAAAATACGTGAAGCTACCGATCTTTTTTCCATTCATACATTAGGATTTAGAGGAGAGGCTCTTGCGTCTATTGCATCAGTGTCGCAAGTAGAGTTGAAAACAAGACGAACGGAAGATGAGTTAGGAACACAAATAGAGATTGAAGGTGCCACCTTCAAAAGCCAGGAACCCTGCGCTTGCGAAACGGGAACCAGTGTCAGTGTTAAGAATCTGTTTTTTAATATTCCGGCCCGAAGAAATTTTCTTAAATCGAATACTGTTGAATTTTCCAGAATCATGGATGAATTTAACAGGGTTGCGCTTATTTACCCTAACGTAGGATTTTCTCTTTTTAATAACGGTAAAGTAGTACATCAAATACCATCTTCAAGTTTTAAGCAACGGATTGTTAATCTATTTGGGGCATTATATAACGAACGTCTTTTGCCCGTGGAACAAAATACTGATATTGTAAATATAACCGGATTTATTGTAAAGCCCGAATTTTCAAGGAAAACAAAAGGAGAGCAATTCTTATTTGTCAATAAAAGGTTTATTAAACATGCCTATTTTAATCATTCAATAGAAGACTCATTTCGCGACATTATTACCGAAGGTGCCTTTCCGGGTTATTTTCTGAATTTCGAAGTTGATCCTGCAAATATTGACATCAATATTCATCCTACCAAAACAGAAGTTAACTTTCTAGACAGTAAATTGATTTATACTATTTTGAAATCGACAATAAAACAATGTATTGGTAAATTTACACTTGCGCCAACCCTTGATTTTGAAAATGATGCACCCTTTGACATACCTTATTTTCCTACAAATATGCCTGTCAATCCTCCAACTATAAATTTAAATCCTAATTATAATCCATTTAAGAATACCGAATCTCAATTTTCAAATAGCCGGGGACATGAATCGGGAGGACTCCCCCGCTCTTTTGTTACTCAATTATCTGATGAACAAAAAATTTCTTTAGGTGACAATTCGGGAATACAAAACCTTATTAGCGATGAGGTGGATCAAGAATCTGAACAATTGGATATCCGGAATATTTTTCAATTACATTCACGTTTTATTGTCACCCCCGTTAAGTCCGGACTGCTTATAATTGATCAGCAGCTGGCACATGAACGGATTTTGTATGAACACCTTCAAAACACCATAAAAAATCATAATGCAGCTTCTCAGCAGATTTTATTTCCTGTGATCGTTGATTTATTGGCATCTGATGCGGAACTCATTCAGGATTTAAGATCCGAACTCTTTTCATTAGGCTTTGATATAAATGAACTAGGAAATAATCAATTTGAAATAGCGGGCCTTCCTGCCAATCTGTCAACAGAAGAACCAAGATATCTGATCGAAGGGATTCTGGAATCGTACAAATCAAACATGCTTGAATTTAGAGCTGACAGACGAACTGTCTTAATTAGAGCAATGGCACGGAATATGTGTATCAAATCAGGTAAGAAGTTACAATATGAAGAGATGCAGTCTCTCATTGATGAACTTTTTGCTTGTTCGATACCTGATAAATCACCATCCGGTAGGCCCACTTTATCTATTATCAATCAAGATGAACTAATTGCTCGTTTTAAATAAAAAGAAAAAGCTCGAGTGCGATCATAAGATTATTTTAATAATAATTCTTCATCTCACTAGTTCTCATTATTAACAGATGAATTAATAAATTATGACCCAATCTCAATACAGCCCGCAAGGATTTAGTATTCTTCCCCCTGTTGTTAAAAACCTATTGATTTTAAATGGTGTTTTTTATCTGGCAACATTTGCATTTGGAAATGCTTTTCATATTGATCTTGTTAATTATTTAGGATTACATTATTGGTCGGCTTCCGATTTCAGACCATGGCAGTTCGTGACCTATATGTTTATGCACGATCCCTCAAACTTTACGCACATCCTATTTAATATGTTTGCTTTATGGATGTTTGGGTATCTTTTGGAAAATGTATGGGGATCGCGCAAATTCTTATTTTATTATTTTTTCACTGGAATTGGAGCGGCTATTTTTCATTATGTAGTATGGTATTTTCAATATGCCCCTGCACTTGATGCTGTAAATGCTTTTCTGGCAAATCCATCCATCCCTTCTTTTACTGATTTTAGAAACTCATCTAATTTCATTATGGCTGACAAGGAGATGGTTCAACGCTTTAATGCATTTGTCCCACAATTTAATGCATTACTTCCCAAGAGCGATGTTCAAGCTACTCAACTTGCGGTAGAATTTATACAGCAATATAAGGCTGAGTTAATGAATGCACCAGTAGTTATTGGCGCTTCAGGAGCAATATTTGGAATATTACTTGCTTTCGGAATGTTATTTCCAAACACTGTTATTTATCTTTATTTCTTTATTCCTATTAAAGCAAAATGGTTTGTTATTTTGTATGGAGCCATCGAACTCTATTCCGGTTTCTTTAATCAGGGAAGTGGCGTTGCCCATTTTGCCCATTTGGGTGGTATGTTTTTTGGATTGATCTTATTATTATACTGGAAAAAAACTGATAGGAGGAAAAATGACTTTTGGACCTAATTCTTATTCGCATTTAACTCTTGCCGAAAGATGGAAAGGTTTTAGGCAGCAATACCCGGTATTGGCAAAAATAATTGAAATCAATACCTTTGCCTGGCTTGCGCTCAGTATAATTCGCGTAATTCTTTGGCTGGTATCAACACCAGGAAGCAGCGATTCAATGCTATTTTCTCAAATAGTTCAAGTTCTTTCGGTCCCGGCATCGCTATACAATTTGGTATTACAACCATGGTCCTTGATTACTTACATGTTTCTTCATGTGGACTTTTTCCATATCCTATTTAATATGTTATGGTTGTATTGGTTTGGAAAGATTTTCCTCGACTACCTTAATGGGAAACAACTATTATGGGTATATCTTCTTGGCGGTATTTCAGGCGCTTTCTTATTTATTCTTGCCTATAACATATTCCCGGTTTTTCAAGTAAATGTAGAAAGCTCATTTGCACTCGGCGCTTCCGCTTCTATCATGGCAGTGGTTGCTGCTATCGCGACATTAATGCCTGATTACCCTTTAAACCTTTTATTTATCGGGCGAATAAAACTGAAACATGTTGCTATTCTTACTGTAGTTATTGACTTCCTCCTGATAAAATCTGATAATGCAGGTGGCGAGATATCTCACTTAGGTGGCATGGCTTGGGGGGCAATCTATTCTTTGTTGTATTTAAAACAACAAAATAAAAGCGGAGCCTTCAGTATGTTTATTCAACGAATAAAAAAGGCCTTAAGCTTTAAGCCTAAAACAAAATTTAAAGTTTATCATAATCAACGTCCGGTTTCTGATGATCAATTTAATTATGATAAAAAGAAAGAACAGGAAAAGGTTGATGCTATTTTAGATAAAATTTCAAAATCAGGATATACGACCCTAACAAAAGAGGAAAAGGAACTTTTATTTAAATCGAGTAAGACGAATCCAAGAGATTGAAAGTGAAGCAGAAAATAAAAAAAAATATAAATCGAATCAGGACCCGCATTCCGGAAAAATTAATGCTGATAATTAATTTTATTGCTGCTATCGCATTAATTTTATCTGATATGGCTGGTTCCATTAGGCCTTCAGACTTTTGGTTCCCTGCTTTTTTTGGTCTTGCTCATATCCCTCTTCTTTTGCTCAATATCTTTTTTATTTTCTTCTGGATTTTTTTATTGCGGAAATGGGTTATTGGCTCTCTCTTAGTTGTGGTTTTTAGCTGGGGACATATTGGCACTCATTTTCGTTTTTGGAAAACAGAAAACAAGGTTAATTATGCCGATACCTTACGAATTATGTCTTTTAATGTTCGTTTGTTTGATCTGTATCAATGGAAAACAGAAAAAAAATATAAAACACGAAGTAGGATTTTTAAAATGATAGGTGAACAAAGCCCGGATATCCTTTGTCTGCAAGAATATTATTCAAATAAAGAAAAAGGATTTGATGTAAAAGACACATTAAAGAGAGTAGATAGTTTGTATAATAGCTTTGTCGCTAATTTTAAAACACTGAAAGGAGAAAAAGGATGGGGCATGGCAATCTTTAGCAAGTTCCCTCTTTTTAATAAACAAAGAATTATCTTTAAAAACAGTTTAAACAACTATTTTCAATATGCTGATTTCTGCAAAGGAAATGACACTATCAGAATTTTTAATATTCATTTTGAGTCTATACATTTTGGTCAGGAAGATTATCTTTTTATGAATGATTTAGCAAATCAGCATCCTGAACGTCAAGATGTTTTTGAGTTAATGAAACGTATCTATTTAAAACTGGGTGTTGCTTTTACACATCGTGCTAATCAGGTTGAATTAGTAAAACTTTATGTTTCAGCATCGCCATATCCGGTAATACTATGTGGTGATTTTAATGATACACCAGCTTCATTTGTTTATAGCCGGATTAAGGAAGAATTAGTCGACTCATTCTGCGAAAGTGGATCCGGTTTAAGCAGTACCTATCCAAATCTCTTCATTCCATTAAGAATTGATTACATACTTCATAGCAAAGATGCATTTAAATCAGTTCATTATGATGTAATTAGAGAAGATTTATCCGACCATTTTCCAATAACAACAACATTAGTCAGAAACAAATTAAGATAATGGGTGCTAAAAAAAAGAAATTTAATATTCGGGAATTCTCTGCTAATTTGTTTTTCTTCTGCCATATTCTGGCGTTGTCAGCTTTCATTTTTGCCCTCTTGGCTGCTATAATCCCGCCTGATAAAGTTTGGGTATTTAGTTTCTTCGGCTTAATCTTCTTACCACTATTTTTTGTTAATCTAGGATTTACGATTATCTGGATTCTGTTGCGCAGAAAGTTTTGGATTCTTTCCGTTCTGCCTTTGATATTTGGCTTCACCTCTCTTTTAAAACATTTTAATGTTCATATACAACCTGTACAAACCATAACGGCCACATCTATCAAGGTGATGACTTTCAATACGCGTGGTTTTGCCGTCCCTGAAGGTGAAAACGCTAATGAATTTCTTAGCAATACCTTTCATTCCATTGAGAACGAAAAACCACAAATTATCTGTTTTCAAGATTTCACATTGCCTTATAAGGGAAAATACAGCATTGAGTCATTACATGATATCTTACATCTCCCCTATTCCAACTTTAAAAATTATTTCAACTATACTACTCCTGTTGGTGCTTCAGGATTAGCTATTTATTCTAAATATCCCATCATTGCCTCCAATTGGATAAAGTTTGAAAATGAATTTATCGGAATGTATGTTGATATTCAATATAAAACAGATATCGTTCGTGTTTTTTCCATTCATTTACAATCATATCAGTTACATACTGAAGATAAAATCATCCTGACAAAGCCAACTGCTTATAAAGAAATGGGTGAGGCTAAAATAAAACATGATTCGAAAAGAATAGCTTGGAAATTAAGATGGGCCTTTAAGCGAAGAGCTCCGGAAGCTCGTTTAATTGCTGAAACCATTAAGAAATCGCCTTATCCCGTAATACTTTGTGGCGATTTTAATGATACACCTGCATCATACACATATCATACTATATCGAAAAATATGGAGGATCCGTTTAGCTCGTATGGCATGGGTATCGCTAAGACCTATAATGAAAGTAAATACCCGTTTAGAATCGATTATATTTTACACGATAAAAAATTACATAGTCTTAATATTCATATTATTCCAACAAAAGCCTCCGATCATAATATGGTAACTTCCGTTTTTCAACTTCCTGAAGATACAATCGCTAAATAATGTGGAATCTGTCTAATTTGTATTATTTTTTAAAAGACATGATCGAAAGCAACTTCAAAAATGCTCATGCAACACCAAAAAAATTCTCTTACCAAGAAGGGCTGAGCCTAATCTGAACCTAACCTAAGCCTAATGTAATTCTAATTTACTTCTATCAGGCATTAAGATAAGATTAGAATATGCTTAGGGTGATAAAAAGATGATTTTTAGATTAGATGTGAATTATAAGATAATATGACTATGAGTTTGGAGAAATGCTTGCATCGTTTTGAAAGCAGAATTTGAGGATGAGCATGAAAGGATTTGTGTCTAAAAATAATCAAACTTACATCAAAGCAAAATTAATAAAATTGTGATAATAGGCAATTAAAAGTATTCTATTTTTGTTTAGGATATTACATTATTCTTATCTTTAGGTATGAAAATTTAGCAGTACTGTTTACGAGGTTAATTCGGTGTATTTTTATTTTAACATTGTATCATAATGTCTTAGCTGTCTCTCTTAAAGTTGTTACGTTTTTGAAGTTTCCCTTCAAAAAGCAATTTATTATAAGAGTAGGCTAATCAAAGATTTACTATTTCCAATACGCTAATTAAAAATGAAATTTAAACTTACTTCAGAATATAAACCAACCGGGGATCAACCGGAAGCTATCAGGCAGTTAGTAGAAGGCCTTTCACGAGGTGATGCAGCTCAAACATTATTAGGTGTAACGGGTTCGGGAAAAACTTTTACAATTGCCAATGTTATTAAAGAAATTAATAGACCGACCCTGATACTTAGTCATAATAAGACACTTGCAGCTCAACTTTATGGCGAGTTTAAGCAGTTCTTTCCTGAAAATAAGGTTGAATATTTTGTTTCCTATTATGATTATTATCAACCGGAAGCCTTTATCCCTTCAACCAATACCTATATTGAAAAAGACTTGTCAATAAATGAAGAAATAGAAAAATTACGATTAAGTACAAGCAGTGCTTTATTATCGGGAAGAACTGATGTAATTGTTGTTGCTTCGGTTTCATGTATATATGGTATTGGAAATCCTGAAGATTTTAGTAATAATGTAATCAGGCTTAAAACACATCAAATAATATCGAGGAATCAATTATTATTCGGACTTGTCGATGGATTGTATGCCCGAACAGAATTAGAACTTACGCATGGACAGTTTAGAGTTCGTGGAGATACTGTTGAAGTCTTTCCGGCATATGCAGATATGGGTTACCGAATTGTTTTCTGGGGCGATGAGATTGATGGCATTGAGTCATTTAATATAGATGACGGACTTCGGATTGAAGCGCTTGATGATGTTTCGATATATCCTGCGAATATTTTTGTCACATCAAAAGAAAAAATGAAACAATCGCTTGTTGCTATTCAGGATGACATGGTGAAGCAAGTTGATTATTTCAATGAAATTGGGAAACATGAAGAAGCCAAACGATTGGAAGATCGGGTAAGCTATGATCTGGAAATGATGAGAGAGCTTGGATATTGTTCAGGCATAGAAAACTATTCCCGCTATTTTGACGGTCGCTCTACAGGCTCTAGACCCTTTTGTCTGATCGATTATTTTCCGAAAGATTTTTTAATGGTTATAGATGAAAGTCATGTGACCATTTCGCAAGTCAGAGCAATGTATGGGGGCGATCGTTCGCGTAAACAAACATTAGTGGAATATGGGTTTCGTTTACCATCTGCCATGGATAATCGTCCATTGAAATTTTCCGAGTTCGAAACAATGTTTAGCCAGATCATTTATGTGAGTGCTACTCCTGCTGAATATGAATTGCAACAAAGTGAAGGAGTTGTGGTTGAACAGTTAATAAGGCCAACAGGATTACTTGATCCCATCATTATAGTCCGCCCCATTGAAAACCAGATAGATGATCTACTTGAAGAAATTGACATCACCATAAAACGGAATGAACGGGTATTAGTGACTACTCTAACGAAAAGGATGGCCGAAGAACTTAGTAGTTATTTTTCTCGTTTAGGAATTAATTGCCAGTATATTCATAGTGATGTGGTCACACTGGAACGTGTTGAAATATTACGTAATTTAAGATTAGGTGTTTATGATGTGTTGATTGGTGTTAACTTACTCCGAGAAGGACTTGATTTACCAGAAGTGTCGTTAGTGGCTATCTTGGATGCGGATAAAGAGGGTTTTCTGCGATCAGAACGATCACTTACCCAAACAGCAGGAAGGGCTGCCCGCAATGTGAACAGTAGGGTTATAATGTATGCGGATGTGATAACGCAAAGTATGCAAAGAACTATTGATGAAACAAACAGAAGAAGAATCAGACAAGCTGCTTATAACGAAAAGCATGGAATTATACCGCGTCAAATTGAGAGAAGCAAAGAAAGTGTAATGGGACAAACAGCAATTGCTGATTCCAGAGCAAAGGCTCCGGTAGCCTATATTGAAAACGAAGAGATTGATATTGCAGCTGATCCAATAGTACATTATATGAACAAAGAACAGTTACAAAAACAGATAAATCAAACTCGAAAAGCAATGGAAAAGGCGGTTAAAGAACTTGATTTTATTGAAGCTGCCCGCTTAAGAGATGAGATGTTTGGATATCAGAAATTAATTGTTGAGGCAAAGCACTGAATATCTGATGTGTAATATTAAAAGATATATATATTTATTCGCCTATGAACAATAAATAACTACTAATATATTTCTTTTAATAAGTTTGGGTTATTAAAGCAAACTATTGTAAATTTAATCCGTTAATTTTTTTTAAGAAAAAAAATTAACTTCAGTGAAATGCAATAAAGTATAATAGATGTTGGTCTTACTTGCAAAACATTTATTATTGTTTATATTTGCATGCTGGAAAAGTTATTGTACCTAATGTTTGGCATAACACCTATGAAGAAGAAGATACTTGTAATTGATGATGAACGAACCATCAGGGTCTTGCTCGAAAACTACCTGAAAGACTATGAAGTTACTTCAAAGAATGATGGTTTGGAAGGATTATCCTGGCTCCAGGAAGGAAACATGCCTGATTTAATTGTTGCTGATATTCAAATGCCTAATCTTGATGGTTATGAATTTGTAAAGCAGGTTAGATCGAGTGGCTTCTTTAGAGATATTCCTCTTATTATGCTTTCGGGAATAGAAAGCAGTGCAGAGAAGGTTAAGTGCTTAAAACTTGGTGCAAATGATTACATAGTTAAACCTTTTAATCCTGAGGAGTTAGCTATTCGAATTGAGTTATTACTTTCAAGAAAATAGTCTCTAAAATCAAATTCATGGAGATTACTCATAAAAATCATTATAATATCCTTTACATTGGTGGCGATGTTTCGATCATTAAGCAACTATCTGATTGTGATTTTTTTTCTGTTGAGTTTAAAGAGAATAGCCTTTCAGCCGTTCGTTGGTTAAATACCGCCAAGAAAGAGGTTGACGCTTTCTTTTGTGAGATGTACACTCCAGGTATCAATGCTTTTGAAATCCACTCTCTTTTTCATACTAAGAATATTATAAAAAAACAACCGTTCATTGTCATCAGTCATAAAGAAGATTCAACGCTTTGTTTAGAAGCATTAAATGAAAAAGTCGATGACTTTATTACTGCGCCCATTAATATAGCACAAATAAAAACCAGACTTGATTTTCTTTATTGGTACAAGCTAAACTATGAAGGACGGATTGACAATAATGTTCACGCCTCCGATTATAAAGTCCCCCTAATTAAGCGATCTTTTGATATTTTGTGCGCAAGTATGGCATTGCTTTGTCTTTCGCCAATTCTTACTTTGGCTGCTATCATGATCAAACTAGAATCTAAAGGACAAATATTTTATATTTCAAAACGGGTCGGAACAGGATATAAAGTTTTCAACTTTTATAAATTCAGATCTATGTACACAGGTGCTGATGCTAAGTTGAAAGAACTCATGCACTTGAATCAATATGTTGATGAAAGTAATACCGAACCTTCTCTTACTGAGGCTGATGCTCATTGTGAAGTTTGTGAAGGGTTAGGTCACCCCTGCTCCCCTATTTTATTTATAGAAGGTCTACGGATTTGCGAAAGAAAATATTTAGAGACAAAAAAAGAGTTGAACAGAACATCTTTCGTTAAATTTAAAGATGATCCAAGAGTTACAAAGGTTGGTCGTATTCTTCGAAACACTTCTATTGACGAATTGCCGCAATTAATTAATGTGCTAAAAGGTGATATGTCTATTGTTGGCAACAGACCTTTACCATTATATGAAGCAGAAATGTTGACATCAGATGAATGGGGTGAAAGGTTTTTGGGCCCGGCTGGCATAACGGGACTTTGGCAAGTAAATAAGCGGGGAAAGAGTACTATGTCTGAAGAAGAAAGGAAGAAGCTAGATAACCAATATGCCAGAAATAATTCATTTTTGGGAGATATTCTTATCATATTAAAGACGGTTCCGGCATTATTTCAGAAGGAAAATGTTTGATACTGAATAAATAAATCCAAATTGAAATTGTTAATAACTATTTGATAAAAATACTTTTAAACCTTTGGACTACGCTGGTTTTTTTGTTATTTTCGTACAATAAGTTATTGTATCTATGATCAAACCCTTAATTATCTAAGGAAAGAAGCAAATCGACCATGATAAAGAGCAAAAGATATTATTACAGCATATTTTCATCTGTTTTATTGATCATTTTTTTATGTATTTCTGCTGTTGTTTTTGCACAGATTAAAACAACAGATCAAACCGGAAAACTTCAAAAATTCAATCCATTGACAGATAATGTAGAGGATGTTCTTCCTCCCTTATCTGTTTTGCTTGACTCTGCCGTTTTACATTCTGCTCAGGTAAACTATGAGGGTTTGCATGCCATGCGCAACTATTATGAAATAAAGCGTGCAAAATTGGATTGGACTCAATACCTTGGCTTTAATGTTGATGGAGGCTGGGGCGAATGGTTTTTTAATGATTGGAATGAAATTACCAAACAACCCTTTTATTATTTGTCAAAGTCATATAGATGGAATTATGATGCTCAATTTTGGATTCGCTACCCATTTAGTGCAGCAATAAAACGACCCAATGAAATAAAAATTGGTAAGAAAGAGATGGAAATGTCTTTAGCCTTAAGAGATCAACGAGCTAGAGAGGCTAGACTTGATGTTATACGTTATTATAATGCAATGAAACAGGCCCAAAGTAAACTTAAAATAAGCAACGAATATCAGGGTTATACCATGATACAAATGAAAATGGCAGATTTGCAATTTTTAAATAAAGAGATTGAAGTTGCCGAGTATGCACGTTTAAAAGAAATACAAACCAGAGGAGCCTATGATTTTGAACAATACAAATCTGAATTCAGCATGAACTATCAATTGCTTGAAGAAACTACTGGAATTAAATTCAATTTAATCAACGAGTTAAAATAATGGATATAGCTCAGCTATTGAGGATACTCAAGCGACATATTCTGTTGCTTATACTCGTACCTATCGTACTTGCATTTGCTGTGTGGTATTTTACACGCAATCAAGATAATACGTATCAGTCTGAAACGATTATATATACGGGTATCTTTTCAGGATATACCATTGAATCTACTACGTCTACCAATGTGGATTTTATGGGTACCAATATGCAATTTGATCAATTAGTAAATTATTTAAGTTCCAGAAAAGTTATCGAAGAAACTTCTATCAGATTATTGGCCCAACACCTGATGCTTGAAACTTATGATGATAAATATATCAATAAGAAAAATTATGATGCACTTCAAGAATTAGTTCCAAAGGAGATAAAAGATTTAGTAGTTAAATATAATAAGAGTGGCGCTGAACGTGAGCGCATGGAACAAATTAAGAATCTCGAATATAAAATCCAGGAATTAACCGGAAAACTAAACAAAAATAAAGGAACCACCAGTAGTACTGTAACTTCGAAGACCACCAGTAATTCGTCATTTTATGGTACATCAAAAGCAGATAGTGTTAAGAAAGAATCTGTTTATCATGTTGTAGCGGAAGGTGAAAATATTGAAGCCATCGCTGCCCGATATGGCTTAACCGTAGATGAATTAATGGGGATGAATGAACTTCAAAGTAAGGAAATTCAACCCGGAATGAAACTTATCTGTAAAAAAGGTGGAATAGATGGTAGCATCTATCACACGGTGGTTGCTAATGAAGATTTACAGGTCATAGCAGCAAAATATAATACCACGGTTGATAATCTGATGGCTCTTAACTCATTAATTGATGCTAAAGTTTCACCAGGTGATGTGTTGACGATTGGGAAAACAACTGATACAACAACTTCCTCAAGCACTCAAACGACCGGTTTTGATAGAAACAGCCCAACAGCCCAACGTATTCAACGTATCATCCTTCCTGCTCGATTTAGTCTGGATGATTATGAAAAAACCGTTCAAAACCTTACGAATTACTATCATAAAGATAATTCTAATTTCATCTACCAATTACTCAATTATACGCATCCTCATTATGCAATAAATTCGATTACCAGTAAGTTGAGTTCAAACCGTATTCAAAGTTCTGATCTCATTAAAGTCACTTACAAATCTGATGATCAGGGAATCGCTCAAAATACACTTGCTATATTAACCGAAGTATTCATTCGGCAATATAAAGACTTGAAGGAAAATGAAACAGATAATGTAGTTAGATATTTCAGGGAACAAGTTGCACTTGCCGAATCCCGTTTAAATGAACAAGAAAACAGATTATTGCGACTGAACCAAAATAATAATATCATTAATTATTATGAGCAATCTAAATCCATCTCTCTGGAAAAAGATGCATTAGATAGAGAAATTCAAGAAAAGTCGATGATTATGCAAGGCGCTGCGGCTAATTTGCGAAGTTTGGAAGGTAAGTTAGCTAAGAAAGACAGCATTTATCTGAAGAGCAGTAAAATTATGTCAAAGCGTAATGATTTGGCTAGTCTATCTGAAAAATTGGAAATTAATAAAGTTTCGCAAGGCTACGATCCTTATCAGGCACAAAAGATGCAGGAAATTAATGCAAGGATTACGAAGCTGAAAGATGATATTAAACTAACAGTAAATGAGCTTTATCTATATGGTCATACAACCGAAGGAGTTCCTATTGCTCAGATCCTTGAAAATTGGTTAAAAACTGTTTTGGTATACGAAGATTCAAGAGCATCAATAAAAGTTCTGAATGGTAGAAAAGCCGACTTTTTTAAAACTTATCAGATATTCGCTCCTTTGGGTGCTATGACAAAACGTTATGAACGTCAAATTAATGTTGCAGAGCAATCATATATTGAAATGAAACGTGCACTTAATCAGGCAATGATGCGACAACAAAATCTGGAGATGTCAAGTAATATGAAGATGGTTGATGATCCTAACTATCCAATTATGCCACTCGCTTCTAAAAGGAAATTGTTAATACTTGCTGCCGCATTTATCGGACTATTCTTAGTCGCTTTCATTATCATTTTACTTGAGTATTTTGATTCTACAATCAAAACTCCGGAACGAGCTGAGAAACTTACGGGGTTGAAATTAGCTAGTGCATTCCCCCTGTATATCGCAGGGTATAAAAAAGCTGATCTACATTTGATTACTCAACGATTTACCGATTTATTATTGCAAAGTATCAAGTTAAATATTTCCTTAATGAAACCTGAGGAAAGAAATAAACCATTGATATTAATGTTTTTCAGCACTACTCCTGAAACAGGAAAGTCTACAATTGCTAATAATTTAGTAGATAGACTTCGCTCTACCAATGAGCGGGTTCTTTACATGAATTATACATTTGGCGACTTTTCTTCAAATAAGGATGATTACAATATTAATTATACGTATAATATTGATAATAATTTTATTGAGGTAGAAAGTATTGGACAGCTACTGGGAGAACGAAACTTACGACAAGACAATTATATATATGATTATATTTTGCTTGAACTACCCTCAATAGTTCATCATGCCTACCCGATAAATTTAATGAGCTCGGTTGATATTGGGATATTGTTTGTAAATGCAACTGATCACTGGAGAAAATCAGATATTAATGCGCTGGAGAACCTTAAATTGGTATTAAGACATAATCCTTTGGTCGTATTAAATAGCGCTGAATTATTTGCATTGGAAGACATTATTAAAAATTTCAAGGGGCTAAAAAAAGAAAAGGGCGGTTTATGGAGATGGCTTACGGCTCCTTTTAGGATTCAGGTTAAATTTAAGGATTAACTATTTTTCCTCAACCTTGATCATCCTAATAGTGAATTATTTTTAACAGTGAACACATAAACACAAATTGTAAAATAAACGATTTTGGAATGGATTCCTTTTTTGTAGTGATTGATTGTTTTATAAAAATTTATTCTCGCTAAGAAATTAATAACCGGCCAAGATGCTAAATCTGAAAAAAATAATCCAGAATGATAATACGCTTTCCTTGGCCGGGAATATGTCTTTATCATTTTGGGGATTATTGAGTTTCTTTATTCTTACAAGAACACTGGGTATTGATAATTTCGGAATCTGGCTTTTATTTATTACTGCAGGAAATATGATCGAAATGTTTCGATCAGGTTTGACAAGTACTGCATTGATCCGATTTCTTTCTGGTGCTGAAGGAAAAGAGAGGGAAAGTCTAATTGGCTCTAATTGGTTAATCGGACTCAATATCACTTTATTAATTTCACTGATCATTGTTATTTTAAATATTTTTTTTGGTGATCACTTTACCAAATCAGGATGGGGACTTTTTTTTACATGGTATCCGGTTTTAGCCATCATGAATTTGCCCTATAATAATGCAATAACGGTACTTCAAGCTGATCAGAAATTTGGGAAAATATTATTTATCAGAACCCTTTCCAGTGGTGGTTTTGTTGTGTTCCTTGTTATTAACTATTTCTTACTTCATTTAGGATTAAACCCGATTCTTTATTTCTACTTGGGTATAAATATTTTCACATCCCTATTTACGATTGTTCTGAGATGGGATGGTTTAAAATATTTAAGAAAATCGAATAGATTGATGGTTAGAAAGTTAATTAACTTTGGAAAATATACAATGGGAACATTGTTAGGCAGTAATTTACTTAAAAGTGCGGATACTTTTATTATTAGTTTAAGTCCGATCTTAGGAACTACCGGAGTAGCATACTTTAGTATTCCTTTAAAATTAACCGAGTTATTAGAAGTCCCGTTAAGAAGCTTTTTGGCAACAGCTTTTCCTAAAATGTCTAAAGCAAGTATTAAAAATGATATTAATGAAGTAGCAAGAATTTTTTATAGTTATACGGGGATATTAACTTATATGTTTCTTGTCTTTGCTGTTTTAGCATTTATTTTTGCAGATTTCTTCGTTTATTGCTTAGGAGGTGATGGCTATGTTGGCTTAGGTCCGGTATATCAAATGTTTGTTTTGTATGGGTTGTTACTACCGCTGGATCGTTTTACCGGGGTTACATTAGATAGCATCAATAAACCCCGGCAGAATTTTTACAAGGTCATTTTCATGGTTATAGCAAACGTTGCAGGCGATTGTATTGCTGTATTCGCTATTCCAGTTATATATCCGGGGATAAGTATGGTACATCAATTAATGATGGTGGCCGGAGCAACAATTATTATGACTATCGTTGGTATAATTATTGGTTTTCACTTTGTGAAACGTGATGTTCCTATAAAGTTTAATGATATCTTTACCAAAGGAATTGAGGCATACGGACAATTATTCAGGTCTCTAAGCCTATCAAAGCTTTTAAAAAAATAATTTCTGGTTGATGAGTAGTTTTACAAATAAACCTGGGTCTTATAAATTAAACGATCCATTCATTGTTGTGTTATTGATCTTCGCAGCAGCACTGCTAGGATATATCATAGCGAAGGGTGGAATGATGTCTGCCTTGGTTTTATTGAGCCTCCCTCCTATGCTGATCTATTTTAACCGTTTTTTTTATTATCCGAAAATAGGTGTCATAACTGTATTAGTCTTGGCATTTGTAGCTATTGGATTAACCAGATATATCCGAAATGTACCTCTTGGGCTGGGGATTGACTTCTTTTTGGTATTAACTTATATAGCTATTTTCTTTAAATTTTTCAATGATAAATTGAATTTAGATAGCATAAAGCCATTAAAAAATGATTTAGTACTCGTTTCATTAATCTGGTTTCTTTATTCTGTTGGTGAACTTGGGAACCCTCAGGCTTTGAGTAGAACTGCATGGTTCTATGCCATGCGAGGAATGTCATTGTATATGCTATTGATAATTCCTCTTATTTTTCTCATTTTTAATAAGGCAAAGAATTTAATGACTTTTCTATATATATGGGGTGTCTTTTCCATTTTATGTAGTTTAAAGGCTTTCCAGCAAATGAATTTTGGACCGGACTCTTATGAGCAATTCTGGCTTGATGCCGGTGGCGCTGTGACGCACTTACTCAATGGAGAATTACGTGCATGGGGATTTTATTCTGATGCAGGTCAGTTTGGCGCTGCACAGGCTCATGCAGGTGTATTTGGAACCATTATGTTTTTCCATTTCAAAGATTATAGAAAAAAATTATTCTTTTTAATTGTTGCTTTAACCGGATACTATGGAATGATGGTTTCGGGTACTCGCGGAGCAATTATTGTACCCGGTGCCGGCATTGCTTTATATTTAATACACAGGAAAAATCTTCCGGTTATTTTTATTGGTGGTTTTATTCTATTCGCGTTTTACAGCTTCTTTAAGTTTACAACCATTGGTGAAAGCAACCAGTATATTCGACGAATGCGAACCGCTTTTTTCCCTGAAGATAATGCTTCACTCCAGGTTCGTTTAAAAAACAGGGAGTTGTTGAGTGTATATCTTGCCGATAAACCTTTTGGAGGCGGTATTGGTGCAGCTGGTGATTGGGGAAAGCGATTTTCACCGCAGGGATTTCTCGCTCAGGTTGCAACAGATAGCTGGTATGTTCAGATTTGGGCCGAACAAGGAATTGTAGGTTTGATATTACATTTGGCAATTACGTTTTACATCTTGCTAAAAGGATCCTATATTTTGATGTTCAAAATACGCGATCCTGAACTATTTGGAATTTTAAGCGGTTTTGCATGTGGTATTATTGGTATTATGGCAGCTTCATATGGAAATGGAGTATATGGACAGCTTCCAACAGGAATAATAATATACGTATCAATGGCTTATATGTTTATGGGAAAGAAGTTGGATGAAGAATTTGCACAGATTAAAAGAGATACCAAAAAAAATGCGATTTAATGAGCGTTTATTTTATGTTTTTTCTATCGAATCCTTGTTAAGCATATAAGAGAAAAATTATTCCATTTTTTCGTTTTAATTTATTATTAACCTTTATTTTGATAAGTTGATGCTACTGGACTTGTTAAAAACGGCAATTATTTCTTCTCTTGAAGCAGGTGAAATAATAATGCGTATTTATAATACGCATTTTATTGTTCACACAAAAGAAGATTCATCTCCTGTCACGGAGGCTGACAAACTTGCGGATCATCATATAACTCGGAATTTATCAGTATATGATATTCCAATAGTTAGTGAAGAGGGAAACATTGAGTCTTATGAGAATAGAAGAAACTGGAAAACTTTTTGGTTAGTCGATCCACTGGATGGGACTAAAGAGTTTGTGAAGAAAAATGGCGAGTTTACAGTTAATATTGCGCTCATCGAGAATGGAATTCCAATTCTTGGTGTCGTTTTTATTCCGATAACGAAAATGCTTTATTTTGCATCTAAAGAAACAGGCGCACGAAAGATATTTATTGCTTCTTCAAAATTTTCTTTTGATCAAATAATTGCAGAATCCATATCTTTAATCGACGAGCCGTTCTGTGGAAAAATAAAAATTGGAGTAAGTAGATCTCATTTAGATGTATACACAGAAAGGTTAATTGAAAGATGTAAGACTCTTTTCAAAGAAGTAGAAGTTATAGTTGCCGGAAGTTCTGTAAAATTTTGCTATTTAGCTGATAATACTATCCATCTATATGCTCGAGGTAATTTTACAAATGAATGGGACACTGCCGCGGGAGATGCAATCATACGATTTGCTGGAAAGTCTATCATTACAATCGACGGAACCCCTTTTCTTTATAATAAACCTGACTTGAAGAATCTAGGTTTTATTGCAGGAAATTCTTCATTATTAAAAAATATTTGCGATGACCAATAACAATCTGCCTCTTGTATCAATAATTACGGTTAATTATAATCAGGCTGAGGTTACATGTCAGCTTTTGGAATCCCTACGTAAGATTACGTATCGTAATATTGAAATTTATGTTGTTGACAATGCCTCTCCCAAAAATGATGCTGATAATATAAAAATTAAATATCCGGAGATAAATCTGATAAAAAGCGGTCAGAATCTCGGATTTGCGGGAGGAAATAATCTTGCGATAAGAGATGCTAAAGGTGATTATTTTTTATTAATAAATAATGATACTGAAGTAGATCCTGGATTTTTAGAACCGCTAATATTAAAATTTCTATCAAATTCAAAAGTTGGAGCTGTCAGTCCAAAAATTAAATATTTCTTTCGACCCGAATTAATACAATATGCCGGATTTGAACCAATGAGTACCATTACCATCAGACAACACGCCATTGGATTTCAAGAAGTTGATAATGGTCAGTTTGAGAAAGATATTCCTACTGATTTCGCTTTTGGGGCGGCCATGTTGATTTCCCGAATTGTTGTAAAAGAGGTTGGCTTGATGTCTGATATATTTTTTCTGTATTATGAAGAAATGGATTGGATGTCAAGAATTAGAAGAGCAGGGTTTGAGATATGGTACGTTCATAATTCGTTAGTGTTACATAAAGACTCTATTACAACCGGGAGTATGAGTCCTTTAAAAACCTACTATATTAATCGTGGAAGATTATTATATATGCGCAGAAATACTTTTAGGCTAAATAAACTATTATCCATTCTATATCAGGTATTTGTTGCTATTCCTAAGAATGTGTTCTCATTCATTATCAAAGGAAACACCAACCTGTTAAAAGCATATTTAAAAGCTTTAATATGGCATATCAGACATGCATTTTCAGCGAATGTTCATGAAAATCCTCAACTTTGATCTGATAATTTAATTCTTATATTTTTATTCACTACCTTAGAGCCTGATTCAATTTCGTATATATGCAAAATCAGGCCAAACGACGTTATTATCCATTGGTTTCTATTATTACGGTAAACTATAATCAATCAGAAGTAACGTGTTCAATGATTGAGTCGTTAAATCATATTCATTATCCGAATATTGAAGTTATTGTGGTCGATAATGCTTCACCGGATGACAATCCGGATATCATTAAACAAAGATTTCCGGCTGTAGATCTGATAAAAAATCCAATCAATTATGGATTTGCAGCCGGTAATAATTTTGGAATAATGAAAGCCAGAGGTACTTATGTTTTATTGCTCAACAATGATACCGTTGTAACTCCTGGTTTTCTGGAACCATTAATTGAAAAAATGGAGTCGGATCCGACTATTGGAGCAATAAGTCCAAAATTGCGTTTTTTCCATACACCAAACACCATTCAATATGCAGGGTACACAGAAATGAATCCGTATACTTTGCGTAATTTTTCTATTGGATTTAATCAAGTGGACAAGGGTCAGCATGATACAGATCGGTTAACACCTTATGCCCATGGAGCGGCGATGCTCGTTTCTATGGAAGTAATAAAAAAAGTAGGAATGATGTCGTATATCTTTTTTCTCTATTACGAGGAAGCCGATTGGTGCGAACGAATCAGAAAAGCTGGATATTCAATATGGTACATCGGCAATTCTCTTGTATACCATAGAGAAAGTATTTCTACAGGCAGAATGAGTGCAATGAAAATCTATTATCTTAATAGAAATAGGTTAGTGTTTATGCGAAGAAATATGGAGGGGAAAACTTTTTATTTAGCAATTCTTTTTCAAATTTTTATTGCAATTCCTAAGAATGCTTTTGTATATTTATTAAAGGGAAAATTTAAATTATTCCATGCTTATTATAAGGCAATTGGATGGCATTTAACAAATCTCTTTAATAAAGAAGTCCATGAAAATCCCATGCTTTAAATTAAAAAGATGATTTTGCTAATTAATATTCTTCAAATTTTGCTATTTACGCTCTTTGGATTAGGCGTAATTTATTTATTAGTCTTTGCTATAGCAGGACTTTTTAGAAAAAAAATCAGATATCAATATAATGATATCCACAAAAGAATTGCTGTACTTATTCCCGGTTATAAAGAAGATAATGTAATAATTGAAGTAGCTAAACAAGCATTAAATCAAGACTATCCTTCTGATTCATTTGATGTAATTATTATCGCTGATACATTTAAGGCCGAAACACTGGAAAAACTCAGGGAACTTCCGATCATAGTAAACGAGGTTAGTTTTGAAAAAAGTTCAAAAGCAAAATCATTAAACAAAACAATGGAATTTCTTCCTGAAAATTATGATATTGCGATTGTACTTGATGCTGATAACGTAATGGCCAGTGATTTTCTTACTAAAATAAATGCCGCTTTTAATAAAGGATATATTGCTGTACAAGGGCATCGGCTTGCAAAAAACATGAATAGTCATTTTGCTGTCCTTGATTCTCTGAGCGAAGAAATCAACAATCACATATTCAGATCAGGACATAGAGTTCTTGGATTATCTGCGGCACTAATCGGTTCTGGAATGGGTTTCGATTATAAAACATATAAACACTTCATGTCGCAAATAGAATCTTTTGGTGAGGATAAAGAACTTGAACACAGGCTATTGAAGAATAGAATTAAAATAGAATACCTAAATGACGCATTGGTTTATGATGAAAAAGTTTCAAAAAGTAATGTTTTTGTAAGTCAAAGAACACGCTGGATCGCAAACCAATTAAACTATACTACTCAATATCTGGGTGAAGGATTTCGTGAATTACTAAAAGGAAATATTGATTTCTTCGATAAAATTATTCAGCATTTATTACCGCCCAGAATACTAATGCTTGGTTTTCTGGTTATAATTAATCTGGTTTCTATTTTTCTTAATAATACGTTTTGGATTTATTCTTGGTTGATTTTATTGATCGGTTGTACATTTTCACTGATTATTTCCGTACCTAAAAAATTATTTACGTTCAAAATATTTGCATCAATAATATATATTCCATTAAGTTTTTTCTTAATGCTGAACTCTCTTTCTAAAATCAAAAATGCTAAGAAAGGATTCGTTCATACGGATCATTCTTTTCATGAAAATAAAAGCAAATAATAATTTATCAATTTACTAAAATGAAGATTATTTCGTTATTAGCTTGTCTTATAGAATGGATTGCACTCGGATATTGTATGATTTCCGTTTTGTATCTTTTTTTCTTTTCTTTTGCCGGCTTATTCAGAAAGAAAGACAAGGTTAAAAAGAGTGAATTTTATCGTAATATTTTAGTACTTATTCCTGCATTTAAAGAGGATCTTGTTATTGATGAAGTAGTTGAAGACACATTAAAACAAGATTATCCAGCAGATCATTATCATGTAAAAGTAATCGCTGATTCACTGTTACACGAGACCATGCAACTACTTAAAAATAGATCTATTGATATTGTTGAAGTTAGTTTCGCTTCAAGTACAAAATCGAAGGCTATTCGTTATGCAATTGAAAATTCAGGTAATGATTTTGATGTGGTTATTATTTTAGATGCAGACAATATAATGGCTCCTGATTTTCTAAGCAAAATGAATGATGGTTTTGAAAATGGATTTAAAATAATTCAGGGACATAGAATTGCAAAAAATACGGATACAAACTTTGCTTTAATGGATGCTATTAGTGAAGAAATTAATAATCATATTTTCAGACAAGGCCACCGTGCAGTAGGATTATCGGCAGCCTTAATCGGATCGGGTATGGCATTTGATTTTCAACTTTTTAAAAACTTAATGAAAGGCATTGATGCAGTAGGTGGTTTTGATAAAGAATTGGAATTAAAAATAGCCGAAAGAAGAATTAAAATCGAGTACTTAAAAGATGCTATCGTTTTGGATGAAAAAGTTCAAAATGCATCTAAATTCACCAACCAACGTCGCCGATGGTTGGCTGCTCAGTTTTACTATTTTAAAAGGGCCATTATTCCATCATTCATATTTTTATTTTCCAAGGGTAATATCGAATATTTTAATAAAGCCTTTCAGTTTCTACTCCCGCCCCGGATTCTACTTTTAGGTACCGTTACGCTGATAAATATCTTTGTTTTATTTTTTCAAATAGGTAATATCCAAGGTTGGCTTGTTGTTTTGATACTTACTTACTTGGTTTTTATACTTTCCATACCTTTAAGGTTTTATAATTTAAGGACATTAAAGGCACTTATCGATCTTCCCAGAGGATATTTCTGGATGGTGATTTCGTTGCTTAAATCTAAAAATGCAAATCGTGAATTTATTCACACTGTTCATGATAGTAGAAAGAAACAATCTTAAAACGTTAAACAATGAGGATTGGAATTGAAGGACAACGCCTTTTTAGGCCCAAAAAACATGGTATGGATATGGTTGCTCTTGAACTTATCCGAAATCTTCAAGTCATTGACAAGAAAAATGAATATTTTATATTTATCAAACCGGATGAAGATAAGGCCTGTTTAACGGAAACCGAAAACTTTCACATTATTGAATTAGAAGGAGCATCTTACCCGGTCTGGGAACAAGTTTCATTGCCTAAAGCAGCTAAAAAATATGAGTGTCAATTACTCCACTGTACGAGTAATACAGCCCCTATATTTTGTTCCATTCCATTAATTATAACACTACACGACATTATTTATCTTGAAAGCTGGAGCTTATTCAGAAAAGGATTCTCAATGTATCAACGATTTGGAAATATATATCGTCGATTATTAGTCCCTCCTGCATTGAAAAATAGCAAAAAGATAATAACTGTATCAAATTTTGAAAAGGAGCGAATTCGTAATTTCTTTGAATGGCCAGATGATGGTCATTTAGTTGCAATCTACAATGGGGTAAATGATTACTTCAAGCCCATTTATGATGATAATGTACTTTCAAAAGTAAAAAACAGATACCATCTACCGGATAATTTCTTCTTTTTTCTTGGAAATACAGATCCTAAAAAAAATACTATCGGCGTTTTAAGAGCCTATGCTGATTATGTAAAAAAACATGGAGCTACTCATAAGTTAGTGATGCTCGATTATGAAAAGACTGCACTTAATAATTTGCTTAAAGAAATTGGTGCGCCTGAATTAATTGATAATATACACCTAACGGGATATGTCACCAATACTGACTTACCCGCTATATATAATCAGTGTGACCTTTTTTTATATCCCTCATTAAGAGAAAGCTTTGGAATCCCAATGCTGGAAGCAATGGCTTGTGGCGTCCCGGTAATAACATCTAATACTTCGTCAATGCCGGAGGTATCGGGTGATGCTGCTTACCTCATTGATCCATCTAGTCATAATGAGATTTTATCAGCAATAGAAGATCTCCTATCTGATGACAAGAAAAGACTTGTATTGAGAGAAAAAGGCTTTAAACAAGCGGCTAAGTTTTCCTGGAATAAAATGGCTGTTGAAGTGCTGAATCTTTATCGTGAAGTTCTTAGTGCATAAAATCAAATAAAAACGAAATGATCACAAACAGAGATATCGTAATTACAGGACTACAACCTTGGGATGTGGATCTGGGAAGTAATTGTGTTAATATTGCACAAGAATTTGCAAAAAATAACAGGGTATTATATGTCAATTATCCTTTGAATAGGCTGACAGCAATAAGAGAAAAGAATAATCCATCCATTAAGAAAAGAATTCAGGTACTAAAAGGAGAAATTGACGACCTTGAAGAAATCAATGATCATCTGTGGGTACTTACCCCAAAATGTATGCAGGAATCAATAAGTCAATTAAGACCCGATTGTTTTTTTGATTTCATGAATAAAATTAACAATAAACGATTTGCCAAACAGATCCAAAAAACGATCAATCGCTTAGAATTTAAAGATTTTATTCTCTTTAATGATAACGATATATATAGAAGTTTTTATCTAAAAGAACTGTTAAAACCATCTATTTATGCATTTTATCTTAGAGATAACATGGTCTCAGTCAAATATTGGCTCCTCCATGGCAATCGGATCCAGTCAAAATTAATGCAGAAAGTAGATGTTGTAGTGGCAAATTCAACTATGTTAAGAGATATGGGATTACAACAAAATCCTAATTCTTATTACGTTGGTCAGGGATGTGATTTTGAGCTATATAACGATGCAAAAAAATTCAATATACCGAATGACCTCTCAAAGATTTCGATGCCTATAATAGGTTATATCGGAGCTATATGGAGCCTTCGATTAGATATTAACTGGATTAGATATATTGCAGAACAAAGACCTGAATGGAGCATTGTTTTAATAGGACCGGAAGATAACGCTTTTATGAATTCTGATCTGCATGCTATAAAAAATATTCACTTTCTTGGAAAAAAAACACAAGATGAGCTTGCAGCTTATCTTAAATATTTCGATGTTGCCATTAATCCTCAGGTGCTTTCACCTGAAACTGTTGGTAACTATCCACGAAAAATTGATGAGTATCTGGCAATGGGTAAACCGGTTGTCGCCAGGAAAACAAATGCGATGGAAGTTTTTTCAGACTTTTGTTATCTGGCAGATAATGAAGAAGCGTTTCTAAGAGAAATTGAAAAGGCTATCACTGAAGATTCAACAGAAAAAGCTGAGGCACGAAAATATTTTGCATTAAATCATACTTGGGAGAATAGCGTGGAAGAAATCTATAATGCTATTCAAAAGGTAGGAAGCATAAGAAATAACTTATAAATCACAGAATTATGAGTCTGATTGAAAAAATTAAATCAAGTCCCAAACTAAGAGAATTCGTATTATGGCTAATTGTTCCAAAAACACATCCCAGACCCCGCTTATGGGTTAGATGGATTCTGAATCGATTCTTTCATAAAAGGGGAAAAAAGAGTAAGATTAGATTTCGTGCCCGTTTAGATGTTTTTCCCTACCATCATTTTGATATTGGCTCCAATACAATTATTGAGGATTATACGGTAATTAACAATGGCGCAGGTGATGTCACATTAGGCAGCAATACTATCATCGGGATTGGTACAGTCATTATAGGCCCTGTTAAAATGGGTGATGGTGCTTATACCGGACAACATGCCTTTATTGCCGGATTTAACCATGGATTTCAGGATGGTTCTAAGAATTCAAGAACACAACCTCTCGACATAAGAGGTGAAGGTGTAGTGATAGAGGAAGATGTATTTATCGGTTCAAACGCTGTCGTAACTGCCGGTGTTACCATTGGCAAGGGAACACAAGTAGGGGCCGGAAGTGTTGTTTCGCAAAGCCTCCCTTCCTATTCTATTGCCGTTGGAAATCCGGCCAGAGTAGTTAAAAGATATAATTTTGAAAAAAATCAATGGGAAAAAGTTTAATTAATTCCTTTTCGATCTATTATTAATTTTTTCAATATGACTACAGTAAAAATCTGCTTTTGGGTCCTGGTCTTTATCGTTTTTTATTCCTACCTGGGATATGGACTTCTTTTATTTATTCTGATAAAAATAAAACGTTTCTTAAGAGGAAAGCAAGTAAATGTACCTGATCTTGGAGAATTACCTGAAGTAACCCTCTTTGTTGCGGCATACAACGAAAAGGATTTCATAGATGAAAAGATGAAGAATTCTCATGAATTGGATTATCCTGCCGATAAACTCAAGTTTGTTTGGATTACTGATGGTTCTGATGATGGAACTCCGGATATACTTAAAAAGTATGGTGATGTCATGGTTCTACATGAAGATGAACGAAATGGAAAGATCGGTGCAATAAATAGAGGTATAAAATATGTCTCTTCTCCTATTGTCGTTTTCTGTGATGCCAATACGATGATTGGACCACAATCTGTTAGAGAAGTTGTTCGTCTGTTTAAAGATCCGAAGGTTGGATGTGTTTCCGGGTGAAAAACGGATCTTTAATAAAGAGAAAGACTCCGCTGCAAGTGCTGGTGAAGGTATTTATTGGAAATATGAGTCAAAACTTAAACAATGGGATGCAGAGTTGTATTCAGTTGTAGGTGCTGCCGGAGAACTTTTTGCGATAAGAACTGCTCTATTTGAAGAGGTAGAAAGAGACACGTTATTAGATGACTTTATGATCTCTCTTCGGATTGCAATGAAAGGTTATACCATTCAATATAACCCGGACGCTTATGCCATTGAAAGTTCATCGGCCAATGTAAAAGAAGAGATGAAACGAAAGATTCGAATTGCTGCCGGAGGTATCCAGTCAATAATTCGGCTTAAAGAATTATTGAATCCTTTCAAATATGGCATTTTGACATTTCAGTATGTTTCACATCGGGTACTCCGTTGGTCTGTGGCCCCATTAAGTTTACCCTTTATTTATATACTGAATTTTATTTTAGCCTATGATGAAGGAATATTCGGATTGGGATTGTTTTCATTTATATTTATACTACAAAACATCTTTTATCTTTGTGCTTTACTTGGGTGGTATCTTGAAAATCACAAATTGAGAATAAAAATTCTATTTGTACCCTACTACTTTTTCATCATGAATTTATCTGTTTTTCTTGGGTTTAAACGTTATTATTCTAAAAAACAATCCGTTAACTGGGAAAGGGCTAAAAGAGGATCTTGAAATATGGCTAAAACACTTATTCTTTTCTTTACTTTTCTTGTAATATCTGCTATGGGTATTGCTCAAAATGTGGTACGGTTAATTGTGCTTCCTCCAAATACAAATACAAGAACTACAATTGATGGAAGCACTATTCAGGGATTAGTACCCGGTGATACTATATTATTTGAGCATGGAACTTATTATCAAATTGTTATAAAAAATATTTCAGGCACAAAAGATAAGCCTATTGTTATCCTCAATAAATCAGGGCAGGTTATTATCGCTAATAATCCGGATTTTGGTTTGAAAATTGGAGGTTGTTCATTTCTGAAATTTAGTGGAAAAGGATATAATTCATACTATTATGGATGGTTGATAAAAGATATTGTTACTACAGGAACCTCAGGTGGAAATGGTGCTTCGATGGATGATTTAAGTACCAATATTGAATTTGAGAATGTTGAAATTAATAATGTTACGTTCGTAGGTATCTTTGCTAAAACAGATCCTACCTGCCTCTTTATTGATCGATTGAAGACATTTGTCATGAGAGATATTTTTATTCACGATTGTTATCTTCATAAAATAGGCCATGAAGGGATGTATCTGGGGAGTTCAAAGTACAAGGATGGCTATTCTGTAACTTGTAACAATACTACTTCTATAATTTATCCCCATTTATTAAAGAACCTGAAGGTATATAATAATATTGTCGACTCTACTGGTTGGGATGCAATTCAAATATCTTGCACAGATACCAGCAATGTTTATAATAATAAAGTTTCACATGATAGTCAGGCCAATGCAACGGATCAGATGAGTGGAATCATGTTTGGTGGCGGAAGTAAAAATTGTGATTGCTATAATAATCGAATTATTGATGGTCATGGAGATGGCATTGAAGTTCTAGGTCTAGGAAAGATTAAAGTCTTCAATAACCTTATCGTTAATGCAGGAAAAAATTTCTCTTTAGCAGGAGCTAAACACGGTGTATATGTAGGTTCTGTCACAACTGAAGATATTGGAGCAATTTTTATTTTGAATAATACCATAATAAATCCGAAAACAAATGGAATAAATTTTCAAAATATAACGAGTGTTGGTAGCATGGCAATGAATAATATTATCGTAGTACCTTCGCCATATAGCAATGCGATTGTTTATAAACCCAATATGGAGAACTCGTACAATCTAACTAAAGCAACCATCACAGAACCTAACCTTTTTACAGATCCATTAAAAGGCGATTTTAGTCTCTCATTTTTCTCAGAAGCAAAAGATAATGGCGTTGATCTTTCTTCATATGGTGTAACCTTTGACCTTTTAGGAAACCCTCGCCCCTATCCCAAAGGAGGTTTTTTCGATAAAGGAGCTTTTGAATATACACCAGGAGTTGGTCTAGTTGATAATTCCTCGCAGATAGAAAATTTCAATCTTTACCCAAATCCAAATAGCGGAAATTTTAATATTAAATTCACGTTACGGAATCCTGACTATTTATCAATTTTTATTTATAATTCCCTTGGAAAATGTATTTATAGATTAAGCGAACAACACTATACTTCCGTTGAAAACAATATAGATATTCATTTAAATTCTTTACAATCAGGATTTTATTTAATTCAAATAATAGGACGACAGGTCTATCTCAATTATCGATTTATCATCATAAAATAGAGTTTAGAAA
>CAXXNW010000006.1:0-995769 GCA_963663125.2 Bacteroidales bacterium
GATTGATTATAATTTACATATCACGAGATATGACTAAAAAAAAATTTTAAACAGTTTGTAATCATTTTTTTTTATATGAACAATAATTTAAAAAAAATAGTCCCTTATAATTTTTATACTGTGTATAAAAAGAATAAAAAAGTATAGTTGAAACCTACTTGTATAGAGGACATAATTATGAGTGCCCTTTTTGCAATAAGCAATTCAGGAAACTTAAAGATGGCGGTGAGTCGCTTCCTTTTTTTAAAGATCACTATATCATAGGTGGTGGCCGTAGAAAAAATATGTTGTGTCCAAATTGTTTATCGACAGACAGAGATCGCTTGATATATTTTTATTTAACTACAAAAAAAGAACTGCGTCAGAAAAAACTTATATTACTTCATATTGCTCCTGAACCATCGTTAAAAAAATATTTGAAAAGCTTTTCAAATATAACTTATTGCTCTGGTGATAAATTCGAGAAAAGGTATCAAGGATTTTATTACGATAAAGAGACTCTTAATCTTGATTTAACAAGGTTACAGTATCCCAACGAAAAATTTGACATCATAATTTGCAATCATGTATTAGAACACATAAAGGAAGATGATAAAGCGCTTCAAGAAATAAAAAGAGTACTTAAACCAGATGGATGGGCTATATTACAAGTTCCTATTGCAAAGGAGAATCAAAATACGATTGAATTTCAACAATTACCACCTGAAAAAAGAAAAAGTATTTTATGGACAGGAAGACCATGTAAGGCTTTATGGATTGGATTATCCTGAGAGAATAAAATCATATGGATTTAAAGTCGATTCATGGCAAGCATCAAATTTGCTAAATACCAATGAAATTTTTAAATTCGCAATAAATGTTGAAGAAAAAGTGTTTATTGTAAGAAAGTAATGAGACACTTATTGAATAATGAGATACTTATTGAAATTAATGATCAGATTGTCAGAATGAAAGAATATGTCTTATTGCTCATCACTAAAATTGATTCTTTTCTCAAAAAACTAATCTACTAATTTTTATTATGATAACTAAAAGTAGAATTTTCAAATGGATAAATTTTATTTATCGAGTACTAGGGATCTTAGTAATTGATATGATTATATCTATTAACTTATTATTTGCAAATAATGTAAATTACGCAAAAAAAATCAATTATTTTCAGTGACAAATTTGTTGTTTTTTTTTATGTATAATTCTTATAATATCTCTCATATTGCTATACATTAAATTAAAAAAGGATAAGGGAATAAGAGATAATGAAAGTGAAATAAAGGAAAAAGAAATAAAGAAACTATTAGATATAAATCAGAAACAATCAATAACTATTGATGAAAAGATAAAGGAGAAAACAATTGAGCTAGAAAAAAAAACTAGTTGAACGACAAAATATTGATACGGAATTAAAAATCGCATTAAAAAATGAAGAGGATGCTAATTTTTTAAAGAATGCTTTTCTATCCAATATGAGCCACGAAATACGAACGCCATTAAATGGTATCATTGGTTTTTCATCATTACTGGAGGCAGAATTATCAAGAATGGAAAATCAGGAACTCTTTGAGTATGCCAGTGGAATTGAACAATCCGGAGAACGGTTGCTGCATCTTTTAAATAATATTATTGATATTAGTAGAATTGAAGCAAATGATTTTGAAGTTAAGCTGGAGTCTTGTAATATTCCACATATTATCACTCAAGTATCAGAACTTTATAATTTTAAAGCTAACGAGAAGGGGTTACGTTTAAATATTCAGACACTCGATACCCCTCCTGCTCTTGCAGACGAAAGGATATCAGCAAAAGTTCTTACCGATTTAATTGATAATGCCATTAAATATACAGAAAGAGGATTTGTAAATATAAATAGTGGCTTTGATATCGATTCTAAAAGAGTTTTTATCAGAATTAAAGATACAGGAATAGGAATAGATTCAGCCTATTTACCAAATATCTTTGAGGCTTTTAGACAAGAAAGTCTTGGATATTCAAGAGCTTATCAAGGAGCAGGGTTAGGGCTTCCACTTGCCCCACCGATTGATTCAATTAATGAAAGGTGAGATTATTGTCGAATCAATAAAAGGAATCGGAACTACTGTAACCATTTATTTACCCGCTGCTGTAACCCCAGCTACGCTAAAGACCCAAAAGAATGAAGTTGAAAACAATTTAATTTCTGAAGTAAATATAAAAGTAAATGACATTCATGTGTTTATTGTTGAAGATGATCGAATGAACCGATTGGTTTTGAAGAGTATGCTTCAAGGAAAATATAAGATGACAATAGCAGAAGATGGTGAGGAGACTTTAAAAATAATAGAACAACGATACAAGAATGGCGATACATTTGATATTATGCTATTTGATATAAACTTGCCGGTGCCATGGGATGGTGTTGAATTAATGAAAGTCGTTAAAGAAAAATACCCTAGTTATTCAAATATTCCATTTGTAGCACAAACAGCATATGCAATGACGGGTGACAAGGAGCGGTTACTTGCATCAGGTTTTGATGATTATATATCGAAACCATTAAATCAGAATCGTTTAATCTCAACCATTAATAATAATCTAAGAAAATTCAAAAAATACTAAAGGAATTAGCTATGCCGAACCAATATGATAAAACTCCTGAACAATTAAAAATAGAGAACGAGGAGCTTTCAAATAGGATAAAATATTTGGAGGATTTTTTTGCTTCCTATCGAATAGAAATGGAAGATGAGTTTCAACGGCTTCAAAAGGAATCTACCTCTGCCAAAAAAAAACTTGCTACGCTTCTCGCAAATATGAGCTATGACATTAGGGTCCCAATGAATGGAATCATTGGAATGACTGATGTACTTAAAAATACAGATCTTTCTGCAACTCAAAGAGAGTATATTGAGGTTATTACTCATTCCAGTGAAAACTTATTGACTATCATTAATGACATTCTTGACTATTCAAAAATAGAAACCGGACAAATATCATTTAATTATAATACATTTAAAATAAGTGATTTAATAGATTCAATTATAGAGATAGTTTCACCAAAAGCTATATCAAAAGGCTTAGATTTTTCATTCAAAATATCTTCATCCGCTCATGAAACAATAATAGGAGATGTAGATAAAATCAAACAGATTCTTCTATACATTCTCAATAATAGCATAAAATTTACACAGGCCGGAGCTATCTCCTGTTCTGTTGAATGCAATTCTATTAACCAACAAACCTTAAATGTGCTTTTTAAAATTACTGATTCAGGAATGGCATTATCAAAAGAACTACGCGATTCCATCCTCAATGAGGGGCCTAATTATTCTAAAATAGGTGAAGAGCAAACCACCAATCCAGGATTAGGAATTTCAATAGCATATAGTCTTATAAAATTAATGCATGGAGAATATGGATTTGAGAACCTCTCAGATTCTAATAGCGTCTTATCTTGGTTTAGTATTCCATTAACATTATCTCAATCTATTACTATTATAAAAAAAGATTTTAAGGTTTCTTTAACAGAATCCTCTCTTCATATTTTACTTGTTGAAGATAATGTGCTTAATCAAAAAGTAGCAATTGCCACACTACAAAAAGCAGGTCATACTATTGACCTAGCTGAAAATGGTAAGATTGCAGTAGAAAAGTATGAAACTAATAGTTATGACCTGATATTAATGGATATCCAAATGCCAATTATGGATGGAATTAAATCCACTCTTAAAATCAGAGAAATTGAACATAGCAAAAACAGTAAACGTACTAAAATTATAGCTGTTACAGCCTTTGCCATGGAGAAAGATAAAGAGCAATGCATCCAAGCAGGAATGGATGAATTTCTTGCAAAACCATTTAGGCCTAATGAATTAATCGCAATGATAAATAAGCTAAATATTAAATAATTAATAATACGAAACGAGGCCCTATCTTAATGGATAGGGCCTCGTTTTTAGTGTTTTTAATTGAATTATTTTACATCTAATAATTCAACTTCAAAAACAAGAGGAGTATATGCCGGTATGGTTGGCATTGCTTGAGCACCATATCCCAAGGATGAAGGGATAATAAGTTTAGCTTTTCCACCAACCTTCATTTTCAATATTGCTTCATCCCAACCTGGGATAACCTGATTTTGTCCCAATACAAATTCAAAAGGTTGGCCATGTTTTCTGGATGAATCAAATACTTTTCCATTAAACAATTTACCTTCATAATGAACCTTAACTCTTTTCCCTTTTTCAGCTGCTTTTCCAGCTCCTTTCTTCAATTCTACAAAATATAAACCTGTTGCAGTTGGCTTCACATTGATTTTATTGTCAGCAACATATTTCTTTATTAATTCTGGCTCTTGTTTCTTTGCTTTATCGGCATCAGCAATAGCTTTTTTCTTAAGAAGTTCTTGTTCTTTTTCGTATTGTGCTTTAGACATTACATCGATAAGCTGAACCTCATATAATAAAGGAGTAAAAGGTTCTACAGCACCATTTCCCTGGCCGAAAGCCAATTTTGATGGTAAAATAAAACGAGCTTTTGAACCTTTAGTCATTAAACTAAGACCTTCTTTTAAACCTTGTGTTTCAAGTTGACCATCCATTTGCATTAAATGTGGTACCGGATTTTTAAACGATGAATAAAACTCTTTTCCTTCAAGTGTTGAAACCCTATAATGTAATTTTACATAATCTTTAGGTCCGGGCTTTGGTCCGTATCCTTTAGTATCTTCAATAAAATAAAGTCCTGAAGCAGTTGGAGCTACTGTTATTCCTTTTGCTTTAATATATTTTTCTATTCGTAGGGGCTCTTTTGCCATAGCGACCTGACGTTTTTTAGCCATATATTTTTCTAAGGCTTCTTTTGTACGATGACTCAATAACCTAACATCAAATTTCAACGTACTATTGCTATCAATGAATGGAGGCCGTTGAGGCATTCTTGCTGTCTTCATAAAGAAAGAATCGGCATTAATAATAAAACTAGCACTATCACCTGCATGCATCATAGATAGCCCTTCAAAGATATCTCCCTTTGACTCTGAAATCGTTAAAGGAAGCAGCATTTCGCCTTTGCTGTTAAATATTGTAGAATCCTTATATGAATACTTTAAGTAAAGTGATAATATTTCATCTTTTTGGGCTTTTGATGAATCACTATTTTCTACAATAAATTTGTAATACAATCCTGTTTTAGTTTTTTTATACCCTGGATATTTGGAGGTACATGATGCAAAAACAATTAGTGCAATCCCCAATACAGTAGTAAATTTTAAAATTTTGCTTTTCATTTTATTAATGTTTAACTGTGAATTCTCTTTTGAATTGGTTTATATTAGGTTAGTTATTAGTAAATTTTCTTTTCTTAATAGACTCAGGATACAATTGTAACTTATGCTTTTTATATACTTAAATGTTACTAAAATCATTGTATGTGCCAACAATTAAATATTTAAATAGCATTACGTTATGTAGTTTTATTAAATTTATTCATAAATTAAAAAAGCATCTTCAAGCATATTCCTATTTTCAAGAACAGCATCTTCAAAAAACTTGAATGTATCAGGTAAGGAGAGAAAAGAGTCTCCTCCGGCAGCGTTTTTATGACCTCCCCCGTTAAAATATTTTCGGGAAAATTCATTTACATTAAAGGAACCTTTTGACCTTAGTGAAATCCTGATTCTATCATCTTTTTCAGTAAAGAGAGCGGCTAACACAATTCCTTGAATAGATAAAGAATAATTCACTACTCCTTCTGTATCGCCATTCTGATGATTAAATTTCTTAAGATCATCTTTTGACAAATATATATACGCTGTATGTAATTGTGGAAGAACAACCAATCGATTACTTAAACAATAGCCTAATAAGCGCATTCTATTTTCAGAATACGTATCATAGACTTTTCGATGAATAAATTCCACATCTATCCCTTGCTTAATTAAATCTGATACAGCAATATAGAGCTCAGGACGATTGCTGGCATAACTAAAAGAGCCCGTATCAGTCATAATTCCTACGTAAAGGCATGTTGCTATATCAGCGTTTAATTTCCCGCTATTACTAATGTTAGTAATTACTTCATAAACTAATTCACACGTGGAAGAATATTCAACATGCGAAATCATGATTGCAAAACCATTATCAGGCAAAGGATGATGATCTATTAATATCTTTTGAGCTGCTGAAGATAGTAGAATCGAATATAAATTATCTACTCTTTTTAATGAATTGAAATCAAGACAAAAACAAAGATCACAATTATTAAATAAAGTCTCAACTTCAACTTTAGAATCATCATAATTTAAAATTTGTCCAACATCTGGTAACCATTTAAGAAATGAAGGAAATTCATTCGGAACTACAACTTTTACGTTTATAAAAGGATAATATAATCGCAAAAAATGAAATAGTCCTAAAGAAGAACCTATTGCATCTCCATCAGGGTTTGAATGAGTAACAATTACAATATTTTTTGACGCTTGGACTCTTTCCCCAATACTAGTAATTAATTGATAATTCAAAATAATTCAACTTAAAATAATTTGTAAATTTATAAACTCAAAGCCAAAGTTAAGAAGAAATTTCGCACAGCTGTAAACCAAATTGATTAATATGTGTTAAAACTAACAAAAAACACTATGAAGAAAAATTTAACATTTACAATTATAAAGCCTTCAGCTCTTAAAATGAACTATTTAGGGCCTATAATATCGAAAATAACTGATAATAATTTCAAGATAATTGCATTAAAAATGCACCAGTTTTCGAAAGAACAAGCTCGTTCTTTTTATAAAATTCATAAAGAACAGCCTTTTTTTGATAGCTTAATTGATTTTATGACCTCCGGTCCTGTAGCTGTTGCAGTGCTAGAAAAAGAGAATGCTGTAGAGGATTATAGGACCTTAATTGGATCAACAAATCCTACCACAGCCGCTGCTGGGACGATTAGGAAACTATATGGAATAGATATTCAAGAAAATGCAGTTCATGGATCAGATAGTAATGAAAATGCACTTATTGAAGCTCAATTTGTATTCTCAGGATTAGAATTATTTGATTATTAAGGTATACTGCATGACAATATTGTTTTTCATATTTTTTGATATTCATATTTAACACACGAAATATAGCTAACAATATGCTCCAACAGAACCATTTTTAATGATGGGGAGTGTAGTAGCTAAAAGTTTTATCTGAATAAAAAATAACTATTTGATCGACAGTCCTGACGTTGGTATTTTCTATTACTTCGTCAGGACTTTCCATTTTTTTCTCAACCTCTTTTTTTTGCTCTTTCACTTCATCTTCAGAAGTGAGCACAAGTTGCTTTTTAATATTTTCAGATATCGCTTTTTCATTTTCGATTTGACTAAATGGTTGTGCAAATAGATCCCCTAGATTTTCATTATTTTGTTCAATTTTTTTTTCAGTAGAAATTATTGCATTCTGAGCAGGTAAATAGCTTTTACCAATCTCTGATTTTATCATTGCGCCGTTTCCTGTTAAAATCCACTCAGAATTAATTTCTGGAAACCGTTGTAAGATTTTTAAAATAATATCCAAACTCGGATTATTTCGCCCTGTCAAAATATGAGAAACACTAGATCGTTGAACCCCAATTTCGTCTGCAAATTGTGCAGCACTAATGTTTCTGGATTTCATTATCAATTGAATTCTTTCTATCATTTTTTTAGGATTATAGTCGTATACAAAGATATATAAAAGAAAAGAAAATATCAAACCTGATGCAAATTACATTTGTATCGTTAAAAAGAACATCAATATTCCATATAAAAAGTGCAATGCACTACAGTACTTCATTGTTTATCATATAGTTAATAATTATTAATCAATAATTATTAGTTGAATTGATGAAAAAGGTGTTTAATTAAATAAATTAATTAATAGATACACAATATCTATTAATATTCAATCAATTATAGATATAAAACAACCTATACGATCAAACCTGGCAATAATACACAAATGTATCTCACACAATCCAATGCACATTTGTATATAGTTTATACAGGATTACATTTGTGTATTAAATTATACCATTGTATAGTGCTTTATTTATTATATTTTGTTTTTCCACTATTTAACAGTAATCGGATTCACATTGATTTAAAGTATTTGTGCCCGATGAAAAGTGGGACCTCCCTATTTGGGGCCTCCCTATTAAGGAGGATATAATTGAATATAAAAAAGAATAAAAAGAATAAGTTTAATCTCTCTTTACCCTCCCACTTTAATATAGTCAGTTAGATTGAAATTATTTTTTATCCATTTCTAAATTTCTAATAATAAACGGTCGAAGAAATATTGACATGTTCTTTTGATATCGTACTGAGAATTGGATATTATTTTTTATTCGAAACCACCTAAAGAATATTAAATTCTGATAAGGATAATATTTATAGAGAAATCGATTATTTCAATTAGGCTCCAGTATTATTTGGATGATTAATTGAATGAAGGACTTTGTTTGAAAATTAGTTTAATTTTGTAGGATATTTAAATTAACATGAGAATTGATATTTTAACTATATTTCCTGAAATGTTTGAAGGGCCTTTCAATCATTCAATCATAAAAAGAGCACAAAGTAAAAAACTTGTAGAAATATATCTTCATAATATTAGAGATTATTCAAAGAGTAAGCACAAAAATGTCGATGATTATCCTTATGGTGGGGGATCTGGTATGGTAATGATGATTCAGCCAATTGCTGATTGTATCGATAAACTCCGTTCAGAAAGAGTTTACGATGATATCATTTATACAAGTCCTGATGGGCATCAATTAAATCAAAAAACAGCTAATTACTTATCTGGTTTCGAAAATATAATTATTCTTTGTGGTCATTATAAGGGAATTGATGAAAGGATTCGTGAACAATATATCACAAAGGAGATATCGATTGGTGATTATGTATTATCTGGAGGCGAGTTAGCCGCTGCTATTATAGTAGACAGCATAACAAGGTTGATTCCAGGAGTCTTAAATGATGAAACATCCGCCCTATCTGACTCCTTTCAGGATAATCTTATCTCTCCCCCTGTTTATACTAGGCCTGCAACTTACAACGGCTGGAAAGTTCCCCAGATATTACTATCCGGAAATGAAAAGGAAATAGTTAAATGGCAATTAGAAAAGGCTATGGAAAGAACAAAAGAACGTCGGCCCAATCTTTTGGATCAGGATTGAATACATTTTGGCCATAGAAATATTTTTTTCATAAACACATACTCAATTTTCCCAAAATGACATTGGATTTATCTAAAAAAACACTATATTTGCACTCATTTTTGAAAAGTGTGAACTCTTAATACATAAAGTAATGAACAAGAAGGAATTAATTGATTTTGTGGCAGCATCGTTTGTTACAAAAAATGAACATCCCAATTTTAAAGCTGGCGATACAATCACAGTACATTATAAAATAAAGGAAGGCGACAAAGAACGTATCCAGTTATTTCAGGGTGTAGTACTTCAACGTACAGGAACTGGTATGACCGAAACGTTTACAGTTCGCAAGGTCTCAAGCGGTATTGGTGTTGAAAGAATCATTCCAATTAATTCACCGTTAATAGAGCAAATAGTTGTAAATAAGCGTGGTGTAGTTAGAAGAGCTCGTTTATTTTATCTGCGCCAACTTCGTGGAAAGAAAGCTCGTATCAAAGAAGCAAGAATGTAATCAAAATATTGGAGTTCAAAAAGTCCCCTATTGGGGACTTTTTTGTTTTTAGATAAATTTTATTTATATCTTCTTTTGTTGCACAGTAGTATTAGATATCTTTGGTATTGCAATTATAATATTTTGACAATTGCCTTAGAAAAATGAGAAAATATAATCCACACATTTTCATCATTAAAATACTCCTGATACTTTTTCTTTCAGTGTTGAGACTGATTTCCTTTTCCCAAAATGATTCTATAAGACTAAAAAAAGATTCCATTCCCAATATAGAAAAAACTAAACTTTTCTATAATAATCTAAAGCAAAAAGCATTAAAGAATAAGTACTTATCTGAAATTCATAAATTAGTTTTTATTTCTCCTGATTCTAATATTTCTAAAATACAACCTCAAACAAGTCATTTTCGTTTTTTAAATCAAAAGGGAAAAAAAATCAGAAGTATTAATTTTATTAATCTTGATGTTTTTGGTCCATCTGTTGACGATACTATCCCAATAAGCCTGCCTTGGGTCGCTGATGTAGCTAATAAAATACATGTTTATACTCGTCAAAGTGAGTTAAAGAAAATGTTATTAATTCATGAGGGAGATACAATAAATCCATTATTATTATCTGATAATGAGCATATCATTAAAGAAGCTCCATTTATTAAAGATGCAAGGATCGTTCTTCTTCCCTACTTTAATGATTCAACTTATGTTGATGTAGTTATAGTTACTCAAGATTTATATCCACTCGGAATTACTATAAAACAAGGAACATTAAAACAGACTAAGTTTGGGATTTATGATATGAATTTATTTGGGTTAGGACACTTACAGCGTAATCTGTTCTTGATAAATCCAATGAGTAATGAGAAGATAAGATATGCTGAAGGTGAGTATCGAGTTGAAAACATAGGAAATCATTTTATCAGTGGAGACATTAATTATGCAAACTATCCTGATAATAAAACTATTGGATTTGACTTTGCAAAAAAATTCATAACATTAAACACAAAATATGCGGGTGGTATATCGTTTCATCATAATTTTGAGATAGTGCAAGAAAATGATCGTCCACTTCTTCAGGATAAATATAACAACTTTAGTTCATGGGTCGGTTATGCAATACCGTTAAGTATTTCTTCTTTTGAATCTTTTAATCGTAAAAACCTTATTTTTACGGCTGGAATAGATAAGACCCAATATATAAGTCGTTTTTTTTATACACAAACACCTTATTTAAAGGCATTCAACCAAACTCTTTTATTACTGGGTGCTTCTATCTCATCGAATGCCTTTTACCGTGATAATTTACTATTTGGTTATGGTCCTTCCGAAGACATTCCATATGGTAAGTTATTTGGATTTCAACTTGGCTATTCATTTGATGAAAACAAAAAGAGACTATATGCCGAATCGAATTTTTCCTTTGGCGGTAAAATATCTAATTTAGGATATATAAATTATTCATTAGAGGTGGGTTCTTATTATTATATCAATCATTTAGAGGATGGTATATTAAAATCAAAATTTAGTTTCGCGTCAAAACTTTTCACTCATTATTATCATCATTATAGGCACTATATAAATATAAATTATGTAAGAGGAATAAACATGATTGGGCCTGAACGTATAATTATCAACGATAAGTATGGAATTAGGGGATTGAAGAGCAATACGCTAATAGGAACTCAAAAACTATCCATGAATTTAGAATCGGTAATGTTTTCACCAATCTATATTTTAGGCTTTAGGTTTTCAACATTTAGTTTTTTTGATATTGGTTTTATTGGAGGAGAAGACCGATTCATTTTTAATCAAAAGATGTATTCTGGTCTAGGATTAGGAATAAGGATAAAAAATGAGAATTTAGTATTTAATACTATTCAATTACGTTTTGCTTTTTACCCATTAGAACCTGAACGTTCGAGTCGATTCTCAGTAGATGTAGCAGGATTTCCTTCTGCAGGATTTTCTGACTTCACAGTAAAACAGCCCCATGGAATTACTTTTGAATAAAGAATGTATCTTTGCAAAAAAAAATTATGCAATTTGATCCTAACGAACCTGTATTTTCGAAAAAAGTGATTGAGGTTTTGACAGTCGCTAATGAATTTTGCTTATTAATTGAGAAAGCTGAGTCGTATGAAAGAAACGATTTTTTATTGATAGCACATAGGATACTTCCCTTATTGTATTTAAAAGCCAGTTTATTAACTCCAGTTGAAGCATCAAATCCAGAGATAAAAGATCGTTATGTAAATGAGGAACAATATGAATTGATATTCCATTCATTAAAGAGAATATTCGGTTTCGATGATACGTTTAAAGGAAATGTCAACAATGATTCTATAAATACAGGTAGCTTTTCTGAGTACCTAAGTGATGTATATCAAGACATAAAAGATTTTCTGGTACTTTATCAAAAGCCGTCTATGAGTGCAAAAGAGAATGCTATTAATGATTGTCTGCTTTTCTTTAAGAACCACTGGGGATATATGGCGTTAATGTGTGTTACGAACATGCACCATCTACTTTACCCGATACAAAACAAGCAGTAGTTTTTTATCAACCTCTATTCTTTTTTTGAACTAACGACAATAATACACAGATAGTATTTTGCATTTATCTGTGCAATAACAATAAACCCAGGTTATTTTATGCTTTCGAATTTTATAACTTATTGAGTTTCTTATTTACTTATTATGGATTTAAGAACCGAGCAACTATTCTATCTATTACTTTTAGTGTCGATTTTTTTGACACAGATACCCTATTTAGGAAAGTTCTTCAGGGTAGTAAATACCATGATCCATGAATTTGGTCATGCATTTATGGCACTTTTATTAAACGGCAAAGTTGTTAGCATAAATTTATTTAGCGACACATCGGGAAATACTTTCACAAAAGTTAATGGAAAAATTTCTGCCATGCTAGTCTCTCTTAGTGGTTATCCTTTCTCTTCTATTGTTGCTTTTATTATTTTTTATTTGATCAATAATAATTTTATCATATTATCCATAATCATTTTTATGGGTTTCGGATTGATTAGCTTAATATTATTTGTACGGAATGGATATGGAATCGCTTGGTTGCTGTTTTTCCTTATCTGCAGTGGTATAATACTTCAGCAGAATGTACCCAAGGTATTATATTTTTGGAGTGTATTTAACGGCTCTTTACTAATTATTGATTCGGTAATTTCATCATTAATATTATTAAAGATCAGCATACAAAACCCGAGTGGAGCTGGAGATGCATCTAACTTAAAAAAAATTACACATTTGCCGTCTTGGTTCTGGGCTTTTTTATTTATAACATTTAACATCTATCTATTATACCTAACAATTCTGATCTCTTTTCCTTCGGTGAAAAATATTTTTTCCTTTACCTAATGAGATGATCCATAAGCTATAACATCATTTTATAACAGTTTGATTGCTTAAGTCAGCGCTCAATCACATCCATGTATCCAACTATCAATCGAGAAAAATTGAAGAAAGGAAATGAATATTTATTTTTCGTACAATGTTAATTGATTTATACTTAGTTTCTATTCTCATGTCATCTTTTGAGAATTATTTTGATTTAATCCTTACGATCTACCCAGATAAAGAGGGAAAAATAGTTCTAATACATGAGTCCGCTCCTAAAAGTCAATTCTCCTTAGTCGTTACTTTGTAATCTACTGATATACAGTAGATATTTTTAGTCAAGATAAGCATGAAAAGGGTTCTCGGAGTGGACTCAATACATATCTTCTAAAAGTCGAAAACAACCAAATTATTTACCAAACCTTTCGTGAATCAGTTGGAAAAGTTGGGGAATAAAAATATGAAATAAAAAATAAGACAAACGACAATGTGAAAATCACAGTTCATTCAGGATAATAGTTTGCAAGTTGAAGTTTATTTTTTAATGATCTCCATGATAAGGAATGACAAAAGCACAAAATAATCCGATCAAAGAATAAATCTTTAGGTCTTGTCCGAATGACAAAGGCGAATATAAGAGAGATACGAGTTTGATATGACTGATCCATAAGGGCATATTAAAGGGAATTAAACCTAGATTTGAACTAGGTTTGAACTAGGTTTGACCCAAGTACCAGGATACCGGAGAAACCTACTTCAAATGTATTTCAAATGTATTTTGACACACCTTCGTGTTTATTTCTTATCTTTTTTATCTTCCTGTATTATTTAAATATTCATTATGGGATATACCGCTTATCAATAAACTTTTATTCGCCGCTTCATAACTTTTCAGACTTATCCCCTTTCGTCTAATAATTGCCATATGCTGATAATGTTACATATTCGACGAAAGTATGGCAACTGGAATAATTATGGACGAATAATCATAGAGTTATTGAAGAAAGTGATCCAAATTTCACATTGATCTCAACCCACCTTATAAAAGATAAATTTTACAGTTTACTACTGCCGTTGATGTAACTATATTATGGTATATATTTTATAGACATTCTACTATCCTTTAAGTGGAGTTCTTCGCCAGACCACTCGTTAAACCAAAACTACATGTCAAATAAAAAAAATGAGTCAGCATGTTCCAATCATAGAGAATAAAATAAAAATACTACTATCAATAAGATTTAGGATTATTTTTTTTGTAAATTTATCAATTATAAAAACCTTAAACGATGGTTGAAAAACAGTTATTCCTTGATACCTTCAAAGCTTTTGACAAAGCAGTTGTTGTTGAAATTATCAATATTTTTTTCGAAGAATATCCTGAACGCTTTTCAAAAATGGATAAAAATATTGCTGAATTAGACTATAAAGAACTTGCATTTAATTCACATAGCTTAAAAGGTGTGGTATCTAATTTTGCTGCACCTGCTGCATTTGAATTAGCCAGAGACGTTGAACACTTTTCAGCTACCCTGCGAGATAACAACAATAATCCTGAAATCAAAGAAAAGTTATCCCAAACTTATCCTAAGATGAAAAGTGCTACGGCGGAGCTATATACTGATCTTAAGGAAATGCTTAATTTTTATCTTTAGTCGTTATTTTAATTATAAATAAAAAAGAAGAGAAAAATAATGACATTCCCATCTCTTCTTTTTTATATAAAATCAGAGATTATGCTTTTAGAGATTCTCTAATTAGTAATGCCAACTCATCAGCTAATTCCGGATTATCTGTAAGTAATTTTTTTACAGCATCGCGTCCTTGTCCTAGTTTAGTATCTCCATAACTAAACCATGATCCGCTCTTTTTGATAATATTCTTATCAACACCAATATCAACAATCTCGCCAATCTTTGAAATGCCTTCTCCAAAGACAAGATCAAATTCAGCCTGTCTAAATGGTGGAGCAATTTTATTTTTTACCACCTTCACACGAACTCTATTTCCAGTAGCAGTATCACCTTCTTTAATCTGACTGATTTTTCGAATATCCAAACGCACAGAAGCATAAAATTTCAATGCATTACCCCCTGTTGTTGTTTCAGGATTACCAAACATGATTCCGATTTTTTCTCTGAGCTGATTGATAAAGATACAGCAAGATCCAGTTTTACTAATGGTCGATGTCAATTTACGAAGAGCCTGCGACATAAGTCTGGCTTGCAATCCCATTTTCGAATCGCCCATTTCTCCTTCAATTTCGCTCTTAGGGGTAAGAGCCGCCACTGAATCTATAACGAGAATATCAATAGCACCTGATCGTATCAAATTATCTGCAATTTCAAGTGCTTGTTCACCATTATCCGGTTGAGAGACAAAAAGGTTTGCAATATCTACACCTAACTTTTGAGCATAATTCATATCGAAAGCATGTTCCGCATCAATAAATGCTGCTAATCCTCCCGCCTTTTGGGCTTCAGCAATAGCATGAATAGCTAATGTAGTTTTTCCAGATGACTCTGGACCATATATCTCGATAACACGACCTCTTGGAAGGCCTCCTACTCCTAATGCAGCATCTAGTGCGATAGAGCCGGTAGAAATCACAGAAACTTCCTCAACAGGAGAATCACCTAATTTCATTACCGTACCTTTGCCGTAAGTCTTCTCGAGTTTATCGAGTGTGAGTTGCAGCGCTTTTAGTTTTTCTGAATTATCTTGACTCATTATTTGTTTATATTATTATTCTGATTTTAAGTATACTATAGAAATACATTGTTTCGCTCAAAGATATAAAAAAAATCAATGAGGGTTTTAAAATGAATTATTTCAAGACAAATAGCTTCAACTTTACTCTTATAAAATTACTAAATATTGCATTATTGATAATTCAAAAATCATAAATACTTAACAAAAGTAATAATAGTCCTGATTTTCATACAGTGAATCAGCACCAGCAAAACAATCTCCGCAGTGTATCGCTGGCACTGATTTACAGTAATTACAATACTCCGAAGAATAACTGTACATATCGTTCCATCATCATTTATCCTCTTCTACGTTTAGGCCTAATTCTTTAACAAGTTGATCAAAATGATTTTTTGTATCAACTTTGGTGATTATTTTACTAATAATTCCATTTTCATCGATAACAAAAGTTGTCCTTAGAACGCCTTCATATGATTTACCCATAAATTTCTTTGGTCCCCATACTTCATATGATTTTAGAATAATCTTTTCAGGATCAGGAATCAATGGAAAAGGTAGATTATATTTGTCAATAAATTTTAAATGCTTTGCAGAACTATCAGGACTCACTCCAATGATGATGTATCCACTTTTTTTTAAAATGGAAAAACCATCTCGTAGACTACAAGCTTCAGCAGTACAACCTGGTGTATCATCCTTTGGGTAAAAATACAGAATAATTTTTTTCCCTCTTAATTTCTCCAGATTAATTTCATTACCATTCTGATCAATTGAGCTAAATATTGGTGCTACTGATCCTTCTTTTAGTGTTGTCATTTTAATATTATTTAATTTCAAAACCATAACATTTCAGATTGAAATAAGTTTTAAATAAAAGAACAACAACTCTTACAATTTGGCTTTCGCATTATTTAAATAATAGACGCATATATCTGTCAATCCACAGCTTTCACATTTTGGCTTTCGCGCTATACAAACATATCGACCATGCAAAATCAACCAGTGATGTGCTTTAGGAATAAGCTTAGGCGGAATATGTTTCACCAATTGTTTCTCTGTTTCTAGCGGTGTTTTCGCATTGACAGATAAGCCCAATCGAGCTGCCACTCTGAATACATGAGTGTCCACAGCCATGGCAGGTTTATGATAAACCACAGAAGCAATAACATTCGCAGTCTTCCGCCCAACTCCTGGCATTTTTTGCAACTGGTCAACATCATCAGGAACTATGCTATCAAAATCCGTAACCAAAACTTTGGCCATTCCAATAAGGTTCTTAGCTTTATTATTCGGATATGAACATGATTTTATTACTGCAAAAACAGATTCTAAATCCGCTTTTGCCAAGACATCGGGAGTAGGAAAAGCATTAAAAAACTTCGGAGTAATCATATTAACTCTTTTGTCTGTACATTGAGCAGAGAGAATTACAGCAACTAATAACTCATAAGGATTTGCATATTTAAGTTCAGTCTCTGCTATCGGCATATTTACAGAAAAGAAATCAATAACTCTTTTAAATCGTTCTTCTATTAACATTTGCTCAAAATTAAAACAATTCAGATCTTTATATTTTGAAAGATAGTTAATTAAATTTTGACGTCGTAAAACTTTGTATTGTCTCTATTTCTCGATGCTTAATTTTGTGAGTGCAAAAAGAATTTTTCTTAAAAATAATAGAAGCTTTGATGACAAACTCAGCTCCGAGCGTATAATCGATGAACATTGTTTTATCCAGTATTTGTCATTAAAATTAGTGAGAATTGATTGTCATCATTTTCAATATATTATATTTAAATTCAATAAGTTAACAACTCATAATATAGGTATTTCATGACAGGTTTACGTCTATTTAAAATGCTTCGCAAGCTGATTCTCAGAAATAAAAATATCGATGATTCTATTGCTGAGAATCAGTACAAAATTTAAAGGCTGTTCTTTACAGAGCAGCCTTTGCTTAAAATAACGCAAACTAGTTAAGAGTCAGAAAAAAACTTCCGTTTTTAGAAGTATTAATTACTTGCAATGCTAATGAGTAACTCATTAGCGAGCTAATCAAGACTTTAGATGGCTTAAAGCTGATTGGCCTAAAAGAAGATCCTCCAGCGATCTTCATGTTCTTAATTTTACTTTTTTCTTCTGGGGTATCCTTATTAATCATAGGCAAAATTATTAACCGTTATATTAATAACGATGTCCTTAAGCCTATTATTGCAAGAAAATAAAAATTCTTTAAAAACTATAAATCAAGAAGTTAAAGATATATCTTTCTCCTTAATCATTTTTCTTAGATTAATTAATGCATACCGCATACGACCTAAAGCAGTATTTATACTGACATCAGTTAATTCAGCAATATCTTTGAAACTCATATCAGAATAATGACGCATTAATAGTACCTCCTTTTGTTCCGGTGGCAAGAAATTTATTAGTTTTCGAACATCCTCATAAACTTGCTCCAAAATTATCTTTTCCTCTACAGAATCATCAACTAAGTGAAGATTCTCAAAAATATCCTCATTATCTATTGTATGATGATCAACAATAGGGATACGATTAAGTTTTCTGAAATAATCTATCACAAGATTATGTGCAATGCGCATAACCCATTGAATAAACTTTCCCTCCTCTTTATAGGTACCTGATCGTAAAGTATTAATTACCTTAATAAAGGTTTCTTGAAAGATATCATCTGCTAAATGACGATCTTTTACTACCATCAAGATGTATGCATACACCCTGTTTTTGTGTCGGTCAACCAGTTCTTCGAGACTATGATGATCACCCGATACATATCGGTTAATCAGCGCCTGATCGCTAACCAGATTGGCATTCATGTTGCCTCCTGCTTTAATGTTAGGATAAAAAGCGTATATAATTATCGATAATCCTCCTTTTTTAGTTTATTAAAATCTGATCTGACCTATAACCACTTAACAAAAATAGACAAAGTAAGCAATTAAAAAAAATGAAAACTCATAAAAAATATTAAAATTCACCAATATCAATCAAATTGAAGTTTAATAACACTATCATTAATCGATTTTTTAAGTTTATCAACATCTTTTTTTAAATCGGCAACAGTACGTTCAATATTTTCTCTTGGTTGATTAGCTTCAGGCATTTCAGCGCTAATATAATTTACAAACTTCCATATCTCACGCACATCTTTAATATTTAGACTATAGGGCTTATATAAGCTGTTTAACGAATATAGATTCAAGGTTCCATCAACCTTTAAATGACTCTCCACAACCTTAAAAACGATTCCATCGTCAATTGTAAGGATAATATAGGCTTGGCCATCTCTCAATAAGTGCCAGTTTTGTACAAACTCTGCAGTAACCCATGACCCGGAAGGAATAGGATACATTGAATCACCCTCTATCTGAAATGTGCGATATTTTTTTTCTTTCGAGAGAAAAGGTAACTGGAAAGTCGGCAATACCTGAATATACTCAGGATCAGAATATCCTGCTTTATATCCCGCAGAGGCCTTCTGATTTACAAGTTCAATATTTTCATTATTATCCTGATCAATTGTTGTTGCCAATATACGCAATTGTCCCCCTGTAATAAAAGTATCGTTTCCCTTTTCAATTTCCAAAAGTTGACTATCACTTAGTGTTGATAGATCAACCTTAATTAACGTATCTATAGATACTTTGAAGTAATTCGAAAATGCCAAAAGTACTTCGACTCCAGGTTGTGCAACTTCATTTTCATAACCGCTTAAGGTAGACCTTTTCATAGATAAAGAAAGAGACATATCATCTTGCGTTAACATTCTTCTTTTTCGAAGTAATTTTATATTAGATGCAAAAAACATACTGGTTCTTTTAATATCGTTAGCTATTAAGATTTAATCAGTGTAATGGTTAATAATTAATCAAAGATAACTAAAATCACTTTCAAATATAAGAAAGAACAATCATTTTTTATGTTTATCCTTTTTTATAGTGTAATGAGGTCTTTTATTTTATTCTTTTTCTCTAAAATCTACCGCCTGGGCCACCACCGGGTCCACCAAAACCACCGCCTAGGCCGCCTCCAGGACCTCCGTTTGGTGGTCCAAATCGTCTCATTTTATCAGGGTTTGAATCTCCCCCATTTTTAAAATTGTTAAAGTTATAAACAAAGGTAAACATGAAATATTGAGTAAGAATATTTGATCGAGTATCTATAATATTATTACCACTTATGGTCCGCTTGATACTTTGATTTTGTTTAAGAATATCTAATATCTGAAATTTTATTTGTCCTTTTTTGTTTTTAAATAAATCTTTTGTCGCCCCTGCATTCCAAAGTGTATAGCTTTTATTTAGATTTCCACTATATCCACTATTTATATTATATTGACAATCTGTTGTTACCGATAAACCTGCCGGTAAACTCAATTTGACATCTCCATAAATATTATAGCTCATGTAAATATAGTTCGTTGCTGTTTGAATCGATTGCAAAACTCTATTATAATTTAATCTACCGGCAAGCGTAGCCATTATAGCTTTGGCATTAAGCGTTCCCATCAGATTATAACCTAATGATAAAGCTCTTGTGGTATTCTTAGATGCATCGTCTAGTTCCATAGGAGAATCTAACGTCAAAGAAGTAGAACTATTTTTTATATAATTAATATCATTATTATAAGTAACACTTCCTGAAGTATTCAATAAATATTTGCTATTTTTGAATGGGATTCCTATGCCCGTACTTGCTGATAAATCATAGGCACCCTTCACATTGACAGGCATAACTAACTGCTCATTATTAGGTCCGTAGAGATAATAATTTGAAATTGAATTCAGCACATTACTATACTGGAAATTTAAATAATAATTTGAGAATGTTTTGAGATTTACCTTATTATAATTAAAGTTCAAATCATTCGTAAAGCTTGCTTTTAAATTTTGATTTCCTTTACTTTGAGTTAATGAATTAGGATTTGTCACAACAGGCTGAAGCTGATCAACAGTTGGTTCATTTGTTGAACCTCGATATTGAATATTTAGTTTTGTTCTGTTTGTAAAAGAATAGTTTAAACTGGCAGTAGGCGAAAAATTAAAAGACTTATGGCTTCTGTCGTACAAGGTATCGCGAATATGCGTTTTGCTATTTATCTGAGACGATTCAAGCCCTAATCCAAATGTATACATTAATTTATTCTTTTGTGTTTGAATAGCTATTCCATAACGTTGATTAATGAATGAATTCTCAAATTGATTAGAATAGGCTGTATCCGCTTTATCATAACGTCCGGTTAAAGGATTAAAATCATATGCTTTTCTTGTAGTCGTATTATTTGAAACACTATAATAATAATTTAATTCAAGACTCTGATATTTTGTTAATGGCTCTGTATATGAGAGTCGTGCATTATATCCCGTACCTGTAGTCTTCCCATCATAATATAAATCGGTATTTACAACCGAAGGCACATTTGATCCTCCCGGAACAATAGATGTATCATATTTTGTAAGAGATGATTTTGTGTATGTATCAGTATTACCCGATTTTATTGAATTTCCTATATTGATCGAAAACGTACGCCGTGGTTTTTTGAATTTCAATCTATAAAGCAATGTATTTGACGAATTCAAATTGGTTCCATCCGAACTACTTGATGAATTTGATTCATTCAGGTGGTAGCCAGATTGTCCATTGGTAATGCTTGAAGAAGTTCGGTCAGAGCTATTAATTGCATAACTAACGTTTGGTCTGAATAAAATAGAATTCATCGAATCTATTTGATAATTAAGCTCCATACTTATTCGATGATTTAAATTTTTTGTAAAGCTTGAAGTCGTATCGTGTTTAAAAATACTACTATCACCTTTTAGAGTTTGTGTCAAACTAGTTTGATCATTTTTATTCTCGGTACCATTAAAAAAATAGCTACCGGTTAACTCAAGTTTTTTTCCATACTTATCATGAAAGTTAAATCCACCTGCATTTGTTGTACTTATTCCATTTGCGGTCAAGCCTCTGGCAGCCGCACTCATTGCACTGAAACCGCCTCTGCCACCGCCACTGCCACCCATTCTACTACCTCTGGCACTTGCTAATGTACTCTGACGCCGGTTTAAAAGGCTATTCGAAGCATCCAATGTAAAACGTTGTATATTAATATTATTAGACATGCCTAATATGGAAATTTGCCTTTCACCTTCAAAATTATTAAACATTAATCCTGCATCGTAACGGTCATTATTACCATATCCTAATGAGGCTTTTCCAAAATTACCATGCCTATAACCTTGACGTGTAACAATATTTATAACTTTTTCTATGTCGCCATCATCAATTTTAGTAAACTCTGCCTGATCAGATTTCTTATCAATTATTTGAACTTTAGCAATCATCTGTGCTGGTAAATTCTGTGTTGCAATCAAGGGATCGTTTCCGAAGAACTGTTTACCATCCACAAAAACTCTTGAAACATCATTTCCTTGCGCTTTTATTTTTCCGGCAGCATCAATCTCAACCCCGGGCAATTTCTTTAACATGTCTTCAACTACTGCGGTCTTTTCAGTTTTAAACATATCTGCATTATACTCAATAGTATCTTTTTTTACCAGAACCGGCATATTACCTGTTATAACAACTTCTTTCATCATATTCTTTTCGATGGAAAGGATAATGTTTCCGAGACTAAAAGAAGATGCTGATTTCTGAATAGTAACTTTCTTTCGAAGAGTATTATATCCTATAAAAGTCACTCTTAGTTTAAATGTTCCAGCCAGTACATTCTTTAAAACAAAACCTCCATTTGCATTTGAAATAGCGCCACTGACTAAAGTTGAGTCTTTTTCTGTTAGCAAAGCTACCGTTGCATAGCTCAATGGTTTATTAGTACCTTCTTCAAGAATAATACCGCTTACTGTTATTACATTATTATTTTGAGATTTAGCATCATAAAAACCAATCATGATAAGAAAAAGAAATAGTATCTTTAACAGTAAACCCCATCTGCTTTGTTTATTCTTTGTTTCCATTAAAATCATTTTTCGCATTATTAAAAGACATTTTCATGATTATAATTGCAAATGTTAGATTATATAATTCGATAATGGTTTAATCTAAAAGTAAATCATTTTTATCATAAATAAGGTTCCCTCAATATTTGGCCAATGGCATCAACAATGCCATAACAGTGTAATTTCTAAAGAATTACTACCATTATCCTAATTTAAAATAAAAAAAAATGAATTAATTTGAAAAGTTGAGTGTAAGAAATCAAACATAAGTAGCCAGGTCGCTACTCTTTTCTTAGAGAGTACTTTGCATCCAACTTGCCTTTAAAACTCCATCCATATTTCGAAGCTTAGTTAACAGTAAATCAAGATGTTTTATATTCTGTACGGTTACTTTTACTTTTCCCTCAAATCTTCCGTTTAATTTAGATTCCAGCGATATTGAACGAATATTAATTTGCATCTCACTGGAAATAAGTTGTGAAATCTGGTTGACAATTCCCAATTGATCGATCCCCTGAATAAGAATATCGGCAGTAAAAACTGTTATTTGATCGGCATCAGACTCAATCCATCGTGCATCTACAACACGATAACCATAACGACTGATCAATTGTCGGGCATTGGGACACTCTTTCCTATGAATTTTTATTCCTTCACCGATCGTTACAAATCCAAAAATGTCATCACCAAATACCGGATTACAGCAACTGGCTAATTTATAGTGTTCGATATCCGGATCTTCATTTATGATCAATATTTTTTGTTTTCCCAGATGGCTTGATTCAGTAGCCAATGCTTTTACAAGCGCAACAGGTTTTGTAGGAAGTTTCGGTTCTGCTTTTTGAGGAGCTATTAAAGCATCTTTTATTTGAATAGATGTAACCTTTTCTTTTGCAATAGCTTGAAAAAGATCGAGTGTTGTATTCAACTTAAAAGTTGCAACAAGTTTCTGAATGAGTTCATCAGAATATGTCAATTTCAACTGAGCAACTTTTCTTTTTAATAACTCTCGTCCCTCTTCTGCCTCTTTGTATTCAAGCTCTTTTAACGCCCGTTTAATTTTTGCTTTAGCACGTGCTGAATTAACCCAGTTAAGCCAATCCAAATTAGGCTTCTGGATCTTTGATGTTAAAATAGTTACCTGATCGCCATTCTTTAAGATATGTTTAATTGGCACAATTTGATTATTCACCTTTGCACCTGTACAATGACTTCCGATATTACTATGAACAGCAAAAGCAAAATCAAGTACGGTCGCATTTACCGAAAGTCTGATTAAATCACCCTGAGGCGTAAAAACATAAATCTTATCTGATTTCACATCGATCTTAGAATCTTCAGCTTTTTCTAATTCACCTAGTGACTCCTTTTCAAGCATTTCACGAATATTCTGTAGCCATGTATCATTTTCCTTACTCTTCTTTGATTCTTTGTAACGCCAGTGGGCAGCCATTCCCTTTTCTGCATTATCATCCATTCTTTTGGTTCTTATCTGAACCTCAACCCATCTATTTTGAGGGCCGAGAACAGTGGCATGCAAAGACTCGTAACCATTTTCACGCGGATTCGTAATCCAATCTCTCATCCGCTCCAAGTTAGGAAAATACTGATTCGTCACAATAGAATAAACGTGCCAACAATCAATTTTTTCATCTTCGTTCTTACTATTCAAAATAATTCGAATCGCAAATAAATCAAAAACCTCTTCAAATGAAACATTCTGTTTCTTCATTTTCTGATAGATGGATGAAATAGCTTTTGTTCGCCATTTTATTTCATAATCAAATTGAAGAATATCTAATTCCTCTTTTATTGGAATAATAAATTCTTGAATATATTTTTCTTGTTGTGCTTTTGTGTTTTCAAGTTTCTTTAGAATATCAAAATAGGCTTCTGGATTTCCATAACGCATTGAAAGTTCTTCAAGCTCAGTCTTTATGTTATAGAGTCCTAACCGATGTGCTAAAGGAGCATATAAATTTTTGGTTTCCGACGAAATTTTAATTTTCAGAGGCTCGGGCAAAGCATCAAGTGCACGCATATAGTGCAATCGATCAGCCAATCTAATTAAGATGACTCTAATATCGTCAGCTATACTAAGCAGATATTTTATAAAATGATCACTTTGATTTGCTATCTTTTCAGTCTGAAGAGCAGATATTTTATTTAACGACTCAACCATTGAAGCTACGTCTTCACCAAACTCATTCTTTATCTCAGGTAAATTATTATTGCCTCCGGTTTGAATATCTTGAAGCAAAGCAGCTATTACAGATTGAATTTTCAGACCCATTTCCAGCGCGACAATAGAAGCAATAGAAGAAGTATGAGCAAGATAAAACTCACCTGTCTCAATTTTACTATCTGAATATTTAGCTAAAGCATAATCATATGCTTTTCGCAAACTAGCTCTTTCCTCACGAGGGGCATCTCTAAAAGCAGTCAGCAATCGTTTATAATGATAAACGATAAGTTTGCGTTCATCAGTTGTAATGGTAGTTCTCATGATCTAAAATCTATTATTACAAATTTATTATTTTATGCATAAGTCCTGATAAAAAAATCATAATTTTAAGCAGGTAGATTGTCTGTTTTGTCATACAGGTTGTAGACATGCCTGCCAAAGAATGAAATCTCTAAATAGTTAACAATTTTAAGATGAATTTGGTATTCGTTATGACAACATTAATGACAGAGATACTATTTGGAATATTAAAAAGTTCATGATACCTCATTTTTAGCATTAAGAGAAACCCTATAATTGTTAATATCCTTTGCCTTGACTTTTCAGGCTGATTCATGCTCCAACCATAAATGCTTCAAAATAAAAAAGATCGAGGTTTTAGAATTATACTAAACCTCGATCTTAATTCTTATAAAATCGATTTTATTATTATCGATTTTTCAATACAATAAAGAACGGTTTTTTATTTTTTAGATGGTGTTTTTTTCTTACTTGAGTTTTGAACGGATGTCGGAGCCTTATAATATTTCAGTGCTTTTGGCATCAAGCTCTTGATCTTATCAATTCTATTTTGATCAGTGGGATGGGTACTTAACCATTCAGGTTGTTTGGCTCCACCGGCGTTTGCACTCATGTCCTGCCAGAAACTAATAGCCCTATTGGGGTCGTATCCGGCCATTGCTGCAAAAATAAGTCCCAGTTCATCAGCCTCATATTCATGTTTTCTTGAATAAGCCAATGTTCCGACCTGTGAGCCTAGACCATAGGCTTGTTGAAAAATTTGTTTAGTCTGATCCGGTTTCTTTTGTAAAGCCATATCTAACGAGGTGCTTCCTAGCTGTAATAATAGCTGCTGAGACATTCTTTCATTACCATGACGAGCTACTGCATGGGCTATTTCATGTCCCATTACAATGGCTAAACCAGCATCATCCTTACAAACCGGAAGTAATGCTGAATAAACAACAACCTTTCCCCCCGACATACACCACGCATTAACCTCTTTACTTTCAACGAGATTAAATTCCCATTTATATCCGGAAATCCGGTCACTCATCCCATTTTCAGCCATAAAACGTGTTACGGCATCAGCTATACGTGCGCCAACATCCGCAACTCTTTTAGACGAATTAGTATTGGCAGAAACAGGAGGGTTTTGCTTTAGAAAGTCTTGATAACTCGTTAAACTCATCGACATCATTTGGCTTTCAGGTAATAAACTCAATTGAGAACGACCGGTAATCGGTACAGTGGAACAACTATAAACCCCAAAAAAGAGAATTCCAACAACAACAATCTTTACAAGTTTTTTCATCGTTAAGATTTTTATAATTTTTGTTTAATTAACCACCTCGCAGCAAGCTGACGAGATACTTATTAGTGAAAAACATTTTTTCTCTCGCAGCAGAGCTACAGGGAATAACCCTTAGAGATTAAATAAAAAAAAGTGTATTGAGCCATAAAAATTAATACTATTCTTTTGGTTTTATTTCAACTATTAATCCTTTTTCAAGTAATTGGCCACACATTATTTTCAAATCATCAAGCTCACCTTTTTTTATTTCGCATTTGCCCTTATAATGAGCAATAAGCGTACATTGATGTGCTTGTTGAGGCAAAAGACTGCAAATCGAAACAAGCGTTTCAACTACAAATTCAAAATCATTAACATCATCATTAAATAGAATAAGTGAATAACCACTTTCTGAATTAGATAGAGCTTCAGACGGATCTTTATCTTTTTTTTCCTTTATCATAATTCTTTTTTCGTTTTATTGTATAAAAGTAGTAAAAAATCAACTTTCAGGAAATAAGGTTATTCAATTTTACAGCAACACACTCATACTATTGATGATCAGTAATGTATAAAATATCTGATTTAATATTTTACAGAATAAAGAAAATTAATGTTTACCTTTTCTTCCTAAATAAACCCATTTACATTCCAATTGAATAGAAAAACGTGTCATTTATTTATTCTCAAACATCCCAAAATAAATACAACTCAGTTCAAAAAATTTCTTTAAATTAGTAACCGAATAATAAGATATTTGTTTATTTATAGACTAAACTGAGAAGTGAATGAAAATAATAGACTATGATACGCTAATTGATTTTTTTGATCAAAAAATGAAAGAGCCTTTGCCAGGCCCTTCTGCACAACTTAAAATGGAGCCTCCTCATAGAAAAAATGAAATAAAACGAAATCCCGACTATGAGAATTACAGAAAAAGTGCCGTATTGATCATTCTGTGGGCTGATCAAAATAAATTAATAACCACTCTTATTCTTCGCTCAAAATATGATGGGGTTCATAGTAATCAAATTGCATTCCCAGGTGGGAAAAGCGAGAAAAGAGATCATGATTTTATTGATACAGCTTTACGTGAAGCGAATGAAGAAGTCGGTATCAATGTTGAAACTATAAAAGTTGTCGGTTCACTTACTCCGTTATTTATTCCTCCAAGTAGATTTTTGGTATACCCTGTTGTTGGATTAACAAAAAATAAACCGGCTTTTAAAGCCGACACACATGAAGTTGAAGAACTACTTACAGCTGACATCTCTACATTTCTCAACGATGAAAATATCATAAAAAAAGAGTTTACAATAAGAGACACTATTATAAATGATATTCCCTGCTACAAGATAGGAGATCATTTGGTTTGGGGAGCCACGGCAATGATTCTAAGCGAACTATTAGAGGTAGTTAAACCGCTATTATTGAATTATTAGGCTACTGTAAAAGGAGCTATTCAACAATAACTTCATGAGTAATTTTCGCTGCTTTATCAAGCATTGCGACAACCCCACAATATTTCCCCAAAGAGAGATTGATGGCTTTTTCTAAACTTTCTATTCGTAAATTCTCGCCCTTGAATTTATAAACCAGATGTATCTCTTCATATATCTTGGGGTGCGTATCTGCTAATTTTCCGCTAATACTCATTGAAAAGTGATCTGGAGTAATCTTCATCTTCTTCAAGATAGAAACCACATCCATTCCGCTACAACCTCCCAACCCGATTAATAAAAGAGGTTTGGGACGGATTCCGGCATCATTGCCTCCTGATGCTATATCGGCATCCATTTTTATAATATTGCTGTCCATTTGACCTTCAAACGACATATTCGATTCCCATTTTACTTCCACTTCATGTTTCATCCCGATATAATTTTATTAATGAAACAACGATTTCATCTAATTGTTGTTGTAAAGCTACAATACAAAAGCGAATGATTTGCTAAATAGATAATCAAATTTGTTCTCTGAAATAATAGACTTCGGATAAATACATTGTACAAATCCAATCATAAAAAAAAGCCCCGAAACAATGTCCGGAGCTTAAAAAAATATTTACAATAATATTAATACTTATAATCTCCTAAATCATTAGGATGTGTATAATTAATAAAGCTTACTTTCTGTGTATTTTCCGATCTACCTAAACGAATAAAGATCTCAGCCGATTTCTTATATTGTTCGCTTCTATTTGCATCAGCCAATAGAAGGTAGCCTATAATAACATTTGCACTCATCTCGACAAGTCGTCTTGAATGGAATTCCAAAAATTCATCATCATTAAATTCCTGAACTTTTTCAACGGTTTTAGCATATTGATCCGTCATCTTACCTAGCATATTTTTCAAATACTCTAAATCAGATTTCACTTCACTCTGGCTATAATTGTGCATCATTTTCAATAAAGCACCATTGCCAACAAAACGAATTGCAGCAACAACCTGTAATTGTGAGGTTCCTTCATAAATAGTAAGAATCCTGGCGTCTCTAACGATGCGTTCAATTGCAAAATCCTTCATATAGCCCGTACCGCCATGAATCTGTAGTGCATCAAAGGCAATCTGATTACAATATTCACTCGAAATCAATTTCAATAAAGGAGTCAATGCATCAGCTAAACGAGTGTACGTTTTCAATTCATCACGTTCGGTCGAATCTAATTTACGTCCTCTCGAAATATGCGTATATGCTTTATAAACATCAACAAAACGCGCTGTTTCATAAAGCAGTGTACGCATTGCATCAATCTTAACCTTCATATTCGTTAACATCTCGTAAACAGCAGGAAATTTTATAATCGGTTTACCAAATTGTTCACGTTCGGTTGCATATTTAACCGCTTCACGATAAGCAGCCTCGGCTACACCTGATGATTGAGCGCCAATACCTAAACGAGCGCTGTTCATCAATGACATTACATATTTGATAAGTCCCATTTTGGTATCTCCAATAAGCTTCGCAGGAGCATCTTTAAACACAAGCTCACATGTTGGCGAACCTTTGATACCTAATTTATTCTCGATACGGCGAACAGACATTGCATTATCTCTACGGTCGTATACAAATAATGACAGTCCCCGTGCATCACTTGTTCCCTCTTCAGAACGAGCCAGAACAAGCGAAATATCAGCATCGCCATTAGTGATAAAACGTTTAACGCCATTTAAAATCCAAGTTCCTTTTGACGTATCATAATGAGCTTTCAGCTGAACCGCCTGGAGATCTGATCCTGCATCGGGCTCAGTGAGATCCATTGCAGCGGTAGCACCTAAATTAAACTGTGGCAAAAATTCAGCCTGTAATTCTTCCGAAGCAAATTCATGAATAGTTTCTGCACAATCCTGCAATCCCCATATGTTAGCAAACCCCGCATCGGCTCTTGAAACGATTTCGGCAGCCATAACATAAGGCACTATTGGAAAATTAAGTCCATTGAATTTTCTAGGCAGTGACATTCCGACTAAACCGGCTTTTACTAATGTTTCATGATCTTCCTGTGTGCCTCGTGCATATTGAACTCTATTATTCACCAACGTGGGACCTTCCTTGTCAACAGATTCTGCATTAGGTGCAATTGTATCACCAGCTATTTCACCAACAATCTCGAGCACCTTATCATAGCTATCAACCGCATCCTCATAATCGAGAGGAGCATAATCAAACTTTTCTTTTTCAGAATAGTTGTCCTCCTTTAAACGAACAATTTTTTTCATCAAGGGATGCTCCAGATGAAATTTTAAATTTTGATTATCAGTATAGAAATTTGACATGACTTCAATGTTTGTCGATATTATCTCCTAAAAAAGAGAATACCGGATAAATTACTTAGAATTTGCTTTGTAGTATCTTATCATTTTAGGAATAATATCTGTAACACTACCAATAATTGTATAGTCGGCTATAGCATTTATCGGAGCTTTAGGATCAGTATTGATCGATATAATCTTAGACGATTGATCCATTCCTGCGCGGTGTTGAACAGCTCCGGATATACCGCAAGCGATATATAGTTTTGGACGAACCGTAACACCGGTTTGCCCTATCTGACGCTCATGCTCAATAAAACCGGCATCGACAGCAGCTCTTGTTGCACCTACTTCACCACCTAATACTTCTGCCAGTTCAAACAGAAGCTTAAAATTAGCATGCGATCCAACGCCATAACCTCCGGCTACAACAACTTGACTTCCTTTTATATTAATTTTGCTCTGTTCAATATGGCGTTCCAGAATTTTAACGGTAAGATCTTCATCCTTTAATACATTAGTCAGGTCTATATGTTTAACCTCCCCTTTGTATTTGGCATCAACAATCTCTTTCTTCATAACCCCTTCTCTAACCGTAGCCATTTGAGGACGGGTTTCAGGATTAACAATGGTAGCAATAATATTTCCACCAAAAGCGGGACGAATCTGATACAGTAAATTTTTAAATTCCCTTTGCGTTTTATTCTCAAAATGATCACCAATCTCGAGAGATGTGCAGTCGGCAGTTAAGCCACACCGCATAGCTGACGAAACACGAGGCGCTAAATCTCTACCTATCGAGGTTGCTCCGAATAATGCTATTTCAGGTTCCTCTCTACTAAATAGATCAACAATTACTGCAGCATGAGGGAGGGTACGATACGGAAAGTATTCAGCATGATCTGCTAAATGTACAACATCAACACCATAAGGGAACACCTGAGTAGGAAAATCATCAAGATTCTCGCCAATTAAAACAGCCTCAAGCTTTGTTGATAGTTCATTGGCTAATTTACGACCTTTTGATAGCAATTCAAGACTAACATCTGCAACGATGCCTTCTTCAGTTATTTCACAATATACGAATACGCTTTTCACTTTTTACGATTTTTTGTTTGTGGTTACAGAATATGTAAGACGCAATTTATTAACCAATAATATGTTGTTCAATTAATTCTTTCATCAGTGATTCCACATCTCTGTCATCGCTTGAAAGCGCCTTTGATTCTTTATGAACTAGAACTACATTTTCTATTTTTTTTACTTTGGTAGGTGAACCTGAAAGACCTAGTCTATCATTTTCTGCAGCTAAATCTTCTACCGTCCATTCATCAATGGTCAAATATGGACGTGTAGTATAAAGTTCTGTATAGTCTTTTGTTTCAGCTTGAAGTTCTGTAACAGTTCTCGCATGTTTATTTTTCATTAAAAGTTTTGAGATTCTGGGTCTGCAATTGGCAGCCGAGCCATGTACGGTTACCGCAACAGGAAAAGAAGCTTCAACAGTTTCAACACCTCTTTCTAACCGACGTTTAATCACAATCTTACTTTCAGTAACAGAAATAAGCTCTTCAGCATAAGTAATTTGTGGTATTTCTAACTTTTCTGCAACTTGTGGTCCAACCTGAGCCGTATCACCATCAATAGCCTGTCGTCCACAAATCACCATCTGAAATGGAAAAAGTTTCTTTACCGCCAGAGATAAAGTATAGGATGTTGCAAGAGTATCAGATCCGGCAAATTTCCTGTCGGTTACCAGATATCCTCTATCGGCTCCACGATACATGGACTCTCTGATTATTTCAGCAGCACGTGTAGGACCCATTGTAATAACAATTACTTCGGCATTTTTTATCTGATCCTTAACCTTCAATGCCATCTCAAGCGCATTAAGGTCCTCAGGGTTAAAAATGGCTGGTAAGGCAGCCCTATTGACAGTCCCGTCTGCTTTCATCGCATCCTTGCCAACATTGCGGGTGTCGGGTACCTGTTTAGCCAATACAATAATCCGAAAACTCATATCAATAAAATAATTAAATTGTTTTAATAGTGAGGATTTTTATCAATCAAACGCAAAAATAAGCATTTCCTACAAACAAGCAATAGGAAGTCCAACTCTGATTGTGTGTTCGACAATAGATTTCAACAAACGAAGGCCCTTCTGATCCGGAAAGGCCTTCTAAGATGGAATATTTTCAAACGGGATTCAGCATGATTTACATACTCATTCCACCGCAGACACTGATTACCTGACCAGTAACATATGAAGAGAGATCGCTTGCCAGGAAAATAGCTGTATTAGCAATGTCTTCAGGTTTTCCACCTCTTCTCAATGGAATGCTTTTCATCCATTCAGCTCGCTTATCTTCAGGAAGACTATGTGTCATTTCAGTTTCTATAAATCCCGGAGCAATTGCATTACAACGAATGTTACGAGAACCTAACTCTTTTGCTATAGATTTTGTAAAACCTATCATACCTGCTTTTGAGGCCGAGTAATTGGCTTGTCCGCCATTTCCATTGACACCAACAACAGAACTCATGTTGATGATGGAACCGTAACGTTGTTTCAACATAACCTTCTGAACGGCCTTTGTAAGATTGAATACTGACTTTAAATTTATTTTTATTACTAAATCCCAATCAGCTTCTGTCATTCGCATCAATAAATTATCACGCGTAATTCCTGCATTATTAACTAAGATATCAATTCTGCCAAAATCTTTAGCCACTTCTTCTACTAATTTCTCTCCATCTGCGAAAGAACTGGCATCAGAAGCATATCCCCTAGCCTGTACGCCTGAAGCTTCCAATTCCTTTTCCAGGTTTTCCATGTTTTCATCACGGCGAATATCCGAAAATGCAATATTTGCTCCTTCACTTGCAAAACGAAGTGCTATTGCTTTTCCTATACCTCGGGAAGCTCCTGTTATTAGAGCTGTTTTTCCTTCCAATAACTTCATGTTCAATAATTTTTTTGTTGATTGTTTGTAAATACAGGCCTGACTTTTAGAAAAGACAGGCCTGCAAATCTACAAAAAAAGCATGAATAATCTTACATCCAACGGACCAAGTTGAAATCCTGACGATGTGGTAGCAATGGATTTGTAGGGAATACCCTAAATACGTAATCAAATACACCCGTCATCGTTGCATCAACTTCAGCAGCATAACGAACGATTCCTCCATTTACTTCTACCGGATGTAATTCAACTACATTCAGCAAATCTTCCATCTGATCATTTCTCTTCTTGCCAAACAAAATTTCTACACCAACATCAGTCGAGCGAAGGTCCTTTAAGTCAAGAACTATTTCAACCGGATACCTTTCTCCAAGTTTAAAAGGACTTTGTTTGGAATCGGGAACTTTAGTATCAACCAATGAAATAAACTCCCAGATCCTTAGAACTTTTCTTTTCCAAGATGTTAATTCAAATGCCTTTTCGAAATTATTTTCAACTAATTGAGCGTTTCTTATGTACATCGGCATGTAATACGCATCTCTATAATCATCAAGCATCCGTTTCATCGTGAACTTCGGAGCTATATCAGAGATGGTATTTTTAATATAATTAATCCACTTACGGGGCACATTGTTGCTACGATCATAAAATGTCGGAATAATTTCTTCTTCTAAAATGCTATAAATTAATTCAGCGTCCAACTCGTCCTGGAAAGCTGAATTATCATAGGTAGCTTTTTCAGGTAAAGCCCATCCTGCATCTTTGGTATAACCCTCTGCCCACCAACCATCAAGAACACTAAAATTGACCACCCCATTCATAATAGCTTTTTCACCGCTGGTTCCGGATGCCTCAAGGGGTCTGGTAGGTGTATTCAGCCAGATGTCACATCCTTGAACTAATTGGCGACCTAATTGCATATCATAGTTCTCAACGAATACAATCTTTCCAGTAAACGCCGGTTGACGTGATATTTCAACAATACGTCTTATCAAATCCTGTCCTGCCTTATCTGCGGGATGAGCTTTTCCGGCAAAAATAAATTGAACAGGTTTCTGCTTGTTGTTTACAATTTCGGACAAACGATCTAAATTGCTAAACAAAAGATGCGCACGCTTATAAGTAGCAAAACGACGTGCAAAACCAATTGTTAAGGCATTAGAATCCAGCGACTCTGATACTTTTAATATCTGTTTTGGACTTTCCTGTCTAGCAGTCATATCGGTACGGACACGCGCTCTGATAAATTCGACCAACTCCTCACGTAATGCATTTCTGATTTTCCAGATTGCTTCACCCGGAACATTATGAATCTTTTGCCAATATTCAGGATTTGATTGATCAGCTAAAAACTCTTCTCCAAATTCTTGTTTATACAACTTTTGCCATTTCCAAGCAGTCCATGTATAATAATGAACACCATTAGTAACATGTCCAATATACAATTCATTCGGATAATAGCCATCAAATAGTGGTGCAAACATCTCTCGTGTAACTCTGCCATGTATAGCACTTACACCGTTCATTTCCTGAGATAATTTAGCAGCCAAAACACTCATAGAAAACTTTTCATCCGACTTATCTTCAACAAACCGTCCAAGGTTCATAAATGCAGACCAACTGATCCCCAAACGATCGGCATAATGAGGAATGTAAGTACGGAGGATATCTTCAGTAAAAGCATCATGTCCTGCAGGAACAGGTGTATGGGTTGTAAACAAATTTGAAGATCTAACCACTTCAACAGCTTCTGCAAAGGTTAATCCTTTTTCCTGAACCAGAATTCTTAAGCGCTCAACACTAATAAATGCAGCATGCCCTTCGTTGCAATGGTACAAATCCGGCTTTATATCCAAAGCCTCAAGTAATCTAATTCCTCCAACACCCAATAACAACTCTTGCTTAAAACGGTTTTCCCAATCTCCGCCATATAATTTATACGTAATACTTCGATCGGCATCACTATTATCGGCTATGTCTGCATCCAATAAATACAAGGGAATTCTGCCAACATCAAGCCTCCAGACTTTTGCATATAAATTTCTACCGGGTAATACGATAGTAACTTTGACCCTTTCACCCGCTGCATTACGAACAGGAATTAATGGAAGCTGAGAAAAAGTTTGTCGTGTATAATTATCAATCTGATCTCCCAATATGGTCAATTGCTGACGAAAATATCCATAACGGTATAATAAACCCACACCAATCATGTTAAAATTACTATCGCTCGCCTCTTTTAAATAATCGCCTGCTAATATGCCAAGCCCACCTGAATATATCTGAATTGAATTGTGTAAACCAAATTCCATACTAAAATATGCTACTTGCATGGCAGGTTTATTTTCTGCATCCTGCATGTAATTCTCGAATTTAGTATTGACTTCATCCAACTTCGCTAAGAACTCTTGATTGGTTTCAAGATTCTGCATAGTTTTTAAAGACATCCGTTCAATTAAAGCAACCGGGTTTTGATTAACAGATTCCCAAAGCACCGGATCAATCATATTAAATAACTGCCGGGCCTCATGATTCCAACTCCACCAAAGATTCTTAGCAATCTTCTGTAGATTCGTCAAATAGGATGGCATTACTGATTTAACCAATACTCTTCGCCATTCAGGTTTATTCGACTTAACAAAAGCATAAGGTTCGCCTATTTCCGTTGGTCGTTTTAGTCTATAACGATCAAAACGTTTTAAGGTCTTTTCTAATGCAATCGAATAGGTCTTCTTATAATTCTCAATCAAATTTTTCCAGAGCGCCAATCTTGACAATTCATAAGCAGACTGTCTTATTGCATCTCGTTCCACATCTGAAGCTTCCGTATATTCTTTAAAATATTTGGCCATTCCAACAACTACTACAGCCTCATTTTCATCATTTCTTTCCAGAACACATACTCCTTTCTCGGCTGCGCCTGCATATTCATTCATCCAAAGACCAAAACCTGCAAGTGTGGTTGTAACTGTTGGAACATGGAATGCAATACTCTCTAAAGGAGTATACCCCCATGGTTCATAATATGACGGAAATGCTGACAGATCAAATCCAATTAATAATTCATAATATGTTTTGTCAAATATTCCATCGGCACCATCTAAATAAGATGGAACAAAAATTACCTGAACGTGTTGTGCCAAGCTATTATTTAATCCCTTGCCCTTCACCCTGCAAATAATCTGATCATGGTCAACATCATACAAATTATGCGTTAGATATTCTCCTTCGGTTTCGGCTTCAGTAATGCCTTCCTTTAATCGATCTACCACTTCTTTTCTAGCACCTGTTTGATGAGCCGGAACAGTAATAAATGCGATTATATCTTTTTGCAGGTCTTTGTCTTCGTTTAGAAGGCTTAATGAATCAATAAAAAGATCAATTCCCTTATTACCAAATTCATAACGTCCACTATTGACAATAAGCAAAGAATCACGATTTATTTTCCGATTTAAAACAGCTTCTGCAACTGAAAATAGTGATGCTTTAGCCTCTTCACGTTTTACTTCAAAGACATCGTCAGCAGGAACAAATGAATCATCAAATCCATTCGGAGTGATCAAATCAACAGATTTACCCAATAAATAAGTACATTCTTCACCGGTAATAGCACTTACAACCGTAAATGCATCAGCTTGTTGGGCCGATGATCTTTCAAGTGAGAACTTGGCGGTGACATTATGGTCACGAGCAATTTGATCCGGTTGAAAAGTTTTTAGATCCCGATAAAGCGGAAGTTTGTTTCCGGCAATTGTTCTACCCAATACAGTAGCATGAGTAGTAAAAACAGAAGCCGCTTGCGGAACTCTATCACGTAAATAAAGAATACCTCCACCGGTCATCCACTCATGAAAATGAGCAACCAATTTATCGGATGCATTTAAATAGTAATTGTAATAACTCTCAATTACACGGGCTGCAGCATATCCAAAAAGACAAGGTTCGATATAATCCCAGCCTCCCGAAATTGAATCGAGACCAAATTTCTCCCAATATGTTGTAAATATCTTATCTTTTACTTGAAAAAACGGTGTGAAATCAACCAATATCACAATAGGTTTTCCTTCGATATTCCATCTTCCGGTTCTGATTCTTAACCCTTCTCTTGCGGCCTGTTCAGGCCAAACACCTAATATTGATTTATCTTCAATAAATTCAGGATTTTCTCGTGTCTCTTTCCATACATCCGGACCGATCAAAACATAATTATTTAAATGTTCCTTTAGTATTTGTGGAACTTTTGTTGAGATTACCGTGTAGATTCCACCTACTTTATTACAAACTTCCCAACTCACCTCAAACAGGTAATCCGCTTTTAATAATTCTTGACTTGACATTTTTTGATTCATTATGTTAATACTACTGCATTATCAAAATTAAAACGGGTGCTTTTTTATTGAATCTTTACGATTTCAATGGAAAGACACCCGAGTTCATCATGATTTTTTTAATTTTGTCAGTGTTTTCTTAATAACTTTCTTTTTTGTTTTGTCTTTACTCTTCGATGCTACGTTTGTCTTTACTTTCTTTACCAAAGTTGTTGCTTCTACTGTAGCTACATCCTTTTTCTCCAATACAGGAGAATCGCTTTTTTCTGCAATATGACGGTCTACCCTAATCATGAAATCTGAAAGAACATTCATATAATTCATAAATGCCTCATAAGGAGACGGGTATGGATTGAAATATTGATGAACATCTCCGTCACTAAACCACTTGGTACACATGTAGTAAAAATGATCTGATGTTTGCAAATATTGCCAATCGGTAAGTATTGCCTCATCATCAACTAGCTTGATCTTCTCAGACAGTGAATACAAACTATCTGAGGCTTCGTCTTGTAAATCATTACCCAGCCATGCTGTAGTGTCTCGCTCTTCATCAGCCCAAGAAATAGGTTCCGGAACGTGAATAGCTGAGATAGGCTGTAGTTTATCACTAATCTCAGAAGGAGTAGAAAATTGAAAATCTGTTTGTTTAAAAATTTCACCGGGTAACGCCTTCATGAAATCAAAGATTCCGGTAGAGGCCCATTGATGTTCACCAAAAGTTTCATAGTCAACAAAGATATTTACAGTCTCTTGTATCGGATCTACATCCTTTAACCAGCTTGCAAATTTCTCAGCTGTTAATGGCCACTCACACCAATTACGTTCTGAAAACCTAAATGCAATATCATCGCTTAATCTGAAATTACGGAGTAAAACTTTCAGACGAGGGTTTATAGCATTGACATATAAATAGTTGGGACTCTTCCAACCCAAAATATGCTTAGCGCCTTCAGTAAGTATTGTTTTAAACCCCATGTCAGCGACTGATTTACCTATCATATCGCTGTAAATCATCTCAGTATTTCTGAATGTAGTGGGAACCACACCAAAAAGTGATTTGATTTTATCACGATGTTTTTTTACCTGAATTTTAAATTCTTCGTCATTTTTTAAAGATGCCAATGTATGGCCGTAGGTTTCTGCCAATACTTCAACATTTCCGGTTGCTATTAGTTCTTTAAAACTATTGAGGGCCATCGGAGCATACTGTTGCATCTGGTCAATGGCCGAACCCGAAATAGAAAGACATACTTTAAAATTCTGTCCAAATTCTTTTATCAAGGTAATTAATAAATTATTCATTGGGATATAACACCGCTCAGCCACTCGATTAATGATTGAACGATTCAGATATTCATCATAATAGTTATGATTATCCCCTATATCGAAGAAACGATATGTACGCAACCTATAAGGTTGATGAACCTGGAAAAAAAAGCAGATAGATCTCATAGTCTTAAATATCTTTAAACAACTTGTAAATAAACGTCTTTAATTTGCAGAGCGGCCCGTTCCCATTTTAGCTTCTCTAGTTCTTGAGGACCATATTTTTCGATCATTTTATTCATAGCCGGATAATGGAGAAGACCATAAATTGCATCAGCCAGCGCATCCACATCCCAGAAATTAATTTTTATTGCATGAGTCAATACTTCTGACACCCCCGATTGACGTGAAATAACAACCGGGACATTGGATCGAACAGCCTCAAGCGGCGAGATACCGAATGGCTCTGATACGGATGGCATTACATACACATCACTTAATGAATACATCTTATCGACATCATCACCTTTTAAAAAACCGGTAAAATGAAAATGGGTACCTATTCCTAAACGAGCTACACGTAGTACCATCTTATTCAACATATCGCCTGTTCCAGCCATTACAAAACGCACATTCGGATCTTTCTGCAACACCTTATAGGCAGCTTCAATAAAGTACTCCGGTCCCTTCTGAAAAGTAATACGACCTAAAAAAGTCACCACTTTTTCGTCAACTTTTCTTTCTACGGGATCCATTTCAGTCTTATTTGATGGCTCAACAGCATTATGCACCGTTATTACCTTTTTAGGATCTATTCCATAACGATCAATAACAATCTTACGTGTAAAATTACTTACTGTAATCACCCTATCAGCAGCTTCCATGCCGCTCTTTTCTATATCAAATACCTGAGGGTTCACATTTTCACCCGATCTATCGAATTCTGTAGCGTGCATATGAACGATTAACGGCTTACCGCTAATTTGTTTGGCAGCAATACCGGCCGGATAAGTCAACCAATCGTGAGCATGAATAACATCAAAGGTCTGTTCCTTTGCCAATGTTGCCCCAACCAATGCATACCGGCTGACTTCTTCCAAAAGATTAGTACCATATTTACCTGAGAACTGAAAGTTTTCCTGAAATACGGATGTTGATTTAGACAGACTTCTTAGTTTGGCTAATTCCATTACTTTAGTAAAATCCTCAGGACCGACATACGGAATAAGATTAGAACCGATTTCAATAAAGGTCACTTTTTCCAAAAAGTTTTCCTTTTCAGTTCCAGTAATAGAAATTTTAACATCACTGGCATTGACCAGCTTTATAGCATCCTGATCTTCATCGCCATAAGCTTTTGGCACAACGAACAACACCTCTACGTCGGCCTTACTAAGACCTTGAGTCATGCCATAACAAGCAGTTCCTAAACCACCGGTAATATGTGGAGGAAACTCCCATCCAAACATCAGCACTTTCATATTTTATATCTTTAATTATAAATATATTACATTCTGAGCCTCAATGATATCGTCTGACTAAAATTTTAATCAAGATATTGTTTTAAAATCCACCCCATCCGTATTACCTCAGCTACACTCCAGGCTTGTGAAATTGCCCCTGCAGCTCTGTATGGCGGATCTCCATCAAATACTTCACTGATAGATCCTATTCCGTGTTCCTGCATCTCTTCCTCAAATCCTTTGTAGAGCTTTTCAATATGAGATAACCCGCCCTTACCATGAATTTTCAAATACGCTTCTGCATAGTGACCGATTAACCATGGCCAAACTGTTCCTTGATGATAGGCTTTATCGCGAGTAGCCTGATCCCCATAGTAAAATCCTTTGTAATGCGGATCTTCCGGAGATAATGTCCGTAAACCCCTTGGGGTGAGTAATTGTTTTTTGATTTTATCCACAACCAATTTCCGTAGATCCTCATCAATAGCCACATAAGGTAATGAGGCAGCAAATACCATATTAGGACGGACACTCCAATCTTTACCCTTTTCGCTAACACAATCGGCCAAATAACCTCTCTCGTCACTCCAGAATATCTCTTTAAAGACCTTTGGAAATCCTGTTGCAATTGGCTCCCAGCTTTTAATGAAAGCTTCATCTCCAGCCAATTTTGCAACTTCCAGGCTAAACATCATGGCATTATACCATAAGGCATTAATTTCGACCGGCATTCCAATACGAGGAGTGACCGCTTTACCATCAACCACGGCATCCATCCAAGTAAGCGCTTTCCCAACTTCGCCGGCAGTTACCAACCCATTATCCAACATTTTGATATTATATAGGGTCCCGGCACGGAAACCATTTAATATCAACTTCATCTTTTCACCATAATCTTTCCAGATAGTCTGATGTGTATTGGTGAATTTCGCATATTGTTGAAGTGACCAGAAAAACCATAATGGAGCATCTACCGAATTATACGCAGTATTATTTCCGCTTCCGATATTTGGAAATAACGGACCGTGTAATTCAGATAACATCGTATCGATAACTTCTTTGCAGGTTTTAAAATCGCCAAGAGCTAACGAGAGACCCGGCAGTGCAATAAAAGTATCTCTTCCCCATCGTCCAAACCAAGGAAATCCTGCGACCACTTCGACTTTCTTTCCATCACGAACAAAGAACTGTTGCGCTGAATTTTTTAAACAATTTTCAAAATTATTTCTTGGAACTCTCCTTTTTAACTCTGTCGTAAAAGCTCTCGAAAGATTTGTAGGATTCTGTTCAGTAGTACATGCTGAGAAATAGATACTTTCGCCTTTTTTAATGTCGACTTCAAAAAAACCGGGAACAAACAAATCCTCATGAGAGTGATAACCCCTCTCCCTCTCTTTCAGATAAGAAATATTATAATACCAATCAGGTACATGCGTATATTGAGGATTCTTACTGAACTGCATATACAACGGTGTATAGCCAGCGTATAATCGCATGGTAATACCATTGGGAACCGTTTCATATTTTGAATCAACCCAAACATTTGATTTGCTAAGCTGATGGTAATTTCTAAAAGCTAGAAAAGGGCGGAACAATAATTTGGTAGGAGAATGCGCATCAAGCAATGTATATTTTATAATAATCTGATCTTTATTTTCAATCAACATAATCTCTTTGGTCAACAAAACACCACCAACTCGATAGGTCTGTTTTGGAATAGGCTCAACGGTAAAATCTACCAGATACTTATGCCCTTTCGGATTATAGACATCACCCATATACCGGTGAATGCCAAGGTTGAACTCGGAATTATGCTGTATAACCGTTTCGTCCAATGATGACAGCAGAACATGACAATCATTGTCAATTGCCGGTTGCGGAGCAACGAGTAAACCATGATATTTTCTGGTGTTACAACTAACAATCGTTGAACAGGAATAAGCACCCGAACGATTTGAACGCAAATACTCTTTTCTTAACGAGTATTCAAGGTTTACTAACTGGCTCTTGTCAAATTTAATATAATCCATTTCTTTGCTGTTTGTACAAATATAACACGTATTTCAAGGATAAATGTTCACTTAAAAATAAAACTTTTATTTGGATATTAATCAACTATTCTTAACATTTTTTATTTTTTTCACAAAGTTAAGCCTTCGCATCTGACCAGCAGAATACTAATAGTTAATAAATTAAAAATTCTTTCAATATCCTTTCGTAACCTGAATAAAAATATCAGAATTCCTCTCCTTGTCATCACTACACGAAATCTTGATATTACCCATTGAGGGAGTAAAAAAAAGCTTTTCACCGGGTCTTATCTTTCCGATCATCTTATTATTGATATACCAATAAACGAATGAAACACCGTTTTCCACACTGCAACTCAGCATTAATTGTTGTCGGTTATCATGCATTAAATAGGTTGTATTTGCAGAAGGCGACGTAATGATCGGTCCCCCCCTATTTTTTCCGATATTTGTACACAACGGATTATGCGCAGGAATCATCTTATAGGGTATATGCTCTTGATTATAAAAGGAAATTATCTCTGGAGGTAAGTTTGGGTATTCATTTTTCACAGCACCATTAGCCGGCATACAATCACGGCAATAAGATATTTTTCCTGAGACATCCGTATAAACCGTTTTAATATGTTCGCATCTTTTAGATGATGATATCCCCGGAATAAAATAGTCGATCACCTTATCCGTACAGTGATCATTGGGTATAAGACCACTCATTGAACAAACCAGTCTGAAGTCAACACTCTTCGGCATGGCAAGCCACTCTTTATCATTTGTATAATCGATAGCATTAAACAGTTTAAATAATAAAGGGGTTGCGAAATCCGCACCGTTTAATTCAGGAATGCCCTTCCCCTCAAAATTTCCCAACCAGACACCAATGGTATAGCTTGCATTATATCCTATAGCCCATGCATCCCTTCGACCATATGAAGTCCCTGTTTTCCAAGCTATTCTTGGAAGATGCATGCTGTTCTCAACATGTTGCGGAAGATCAGGCCTTTTTAATTTGGTTAAGATCTCAGACACCATAAAAGCCGCACCCTCCGAAAAAAGAGGGTACTGATTTTTCTCATCTTGAACCTCTTTTATCAAATGCAATCTTTTATATCGACCGTGATTTGGAAAAGCAGCATATAGCGCTGTTAACTCTTCAAGCTTAACACCGCACCCTCCTAGGATAAGCGATAGTCCTATATTCTTCTGATTCTGGGATATCCAGTTAAATCCTGAATGTCCTAAAGCCGCTGCAAATTCTTTTACACCCACTTCATTTAATAGTGTGACGGCAGGGATATTTAGAGATAATGCCAATGCATTCTCCATACTGATCATTCCATGAAATTTTTCGTCATAATTCTCCGGTCTGTAACCCGCATAGTCAACCGGCACATCACTTAAAAGAGTTTTAGGTGTCACGATACCTTTATCAATCGCCATGGCGTAGAGAAAGGGTTTAAGTGTACTTCCGGGCGACCGTAATGCCTGCACACCATCTACTTGTCCTTGTGAATAAAAGTCATTGAAATCAACCGACCCCGAATACCCTACCACACTCCGATCGTTATTCCGGATGACAATTACAGCAGCATTCGAGATTCCTAAATGTTTCACCTCTCTGACAAATCCAAATGATATACGCTCTATTTTCTCTTGAATATTTTGATCTATATAGGTCTTGAAAAAAGTCCTTGCCGAGTATCTTTTCCTCAATTCAACAGAAAGATGTGGAACCTTATTAGGTGCTAAATGTCTTTTAGCATCCAGAGGTTCAGTCAAAGCATCTGCAAGCTGTGAATAGGTAATGATTCCATTTTTTGCAAATTTCTTTAACCAAAGATTTCTTTCCTTTATAATCTTATCATTATCGATTCCCAGCCGCAAATGTTGTGGGTTGTTAGGTATTACAACTAAGGTAGCTACTTGTGCAGGACTTAAGGTCTCAGGTTCCTGATCAAAATAAAAAATAGAAGCTGATTTTACACCTTCGATATTTCCACCATAAGGCACCAGATTCACATAAAGTTGTATGATCTCCCGCTTAGATAAGTGCCATTCAAGCTGAAGCGCTCTGAATATCTCAATAAGTTTATTAGAATAGGTTCTCTGTTTCGGCTCAATCATTCTGGCAACCTGCATGGTGATGGTAGAGGCGCCTGATTTCCTTTTCATGTGTTTGATATTCTGATTAATTGCCCTCATTACAGCCAAAGGATTTATTCCCGGATGAAACCTAAACCAATGATCTTCTTTTTCAATAAAAGCGGCAAAAAGCAATGGAGTAATTTCATTTTCTTCAGAAGGTAACCTCCATTTATGATCTCTTGTCAGAAACGAGTGTAATGTAACGCCTCTATTATCCTGAACAATAGGTGAATAATTTATATTTAATGATAGAGGAAAGAGTAGATCAAGTAAAAGAAAAGCTAAAAAGAGAGAAAACATAAAACATACAATAAGTTTAAACCACCTAGGTTGCAATCGCCAGAATGCTTTTACACGAATTAAAAGGCTATTTTTTATCGTCCTTTTGATTCGGAAGAGCTTTTTTTTGAATAAGGACCAATAGTTTAACATTACTTGAACCTATTTTTATTTTTTTAATATAACAACTACCTATAATTCAGTTAAATAAAAAATAATTTAAAAAAAATATCATTTTATGGTATTACCTTTTCCAAAAAATCGGATAAATAATAAGTTCAATAGGAATAACTTCTTCTTGAATTAATCATAAATTGTTCTTTGAACCAGATTTAGTATACTGGTTATGGCCAGGCAGCTCTCCCTCCTACTTTTTCATTCCCCACTCTTAAATAGCTGCTTGGCCATTTATATTATACAATCTATAGTCTCCCGCTGGTCTATCACATCCACCACCGACGCTAAATTGCATTAGTCGAATTTCATTATCCATATTATTACTCATTAAATTTTCCCTCATTTGTTAATTAAGTAATAAGCAATAAACAATGTCGCATTTCACTCTTTGCTTATCCTATATTCAGATAGATGTACCAGAATAGAACAAGCATTGAGAATACGACAATAAATTATTTCTACTACTTAACTTCTTCAATAATCAACTCTTCATTTATATAAATAATGTACGATTGAATTCGCACATATCCCATTTTATCCAAGATGGAAGCATAATTCAGAAGCTGATTCCGGTAATGGTCAGAAGCCTTTCCCGTTTTAAAATCAATCAAAACAGCTTGCCCTTCACTGATAACAACCCTATCCGGACGATAGCTCTTCCCATCGGGTAATAAAATATCCGCTTCATTCCTGATCACTGTACCCTCCTTAAAAAAAGGACCGGCAATAGGATGCTTCAGCAGCTTTCGGGTTAATGAAACCAGATGTTCAGCTTCAGTTTCATTGCATGATACTTCTGCAATTAGACGTTCAATAGCACCGTCAATATCTTGTTCGGTTTTTATAAACGATAACAACCGGTGCATCATTTGTCCATATACTTGATGTCCGTCCGGATCATCGGTTTCCCATTTCTCAGGCGACCTTCTACTCAGCAAAATTCTGTTATGCCATTCATTTGAAATCAACGAATTCGATTTCTTCTGCACATTTTCCTTATGCGATTTTATCGTTCTATCCGTTAACGGAGCACCGAAGAGATAGTTCTGATTTTCATCACTCCACATTCCCTTACTTGCCATGAAACGCGTAAAGAGGCCATGTACAGACGAGATCTTCGACTCATTAAGGGTCTTGTCATCTTTTTCGCTGATCACGTACAACCGTTCCTCCGGCCTGGTCATTACAACATATAATATATTGACCAGATCGAGTATCTTCTGATTCATTTCCCGCTCATAAACAAATCCGAAATCAGTACTCTTTAAAGACTCATTCAATGGAACTAATGCTGCAGGAAGTTCAGGAAGATATGGATCGCTCATCGATATCCATTGCAGGTCTTTCATAATCCTGATCTTCTGATTGGCGTATGGAAAAATCACTACCGGAAATTGTAGTCCTTTCGACTTATGAATAGTCATAATCCTGACCGCATCAACGCCTTCGGACACAATCAACGACAACGAACTTTTTTTATCCTCCCACCAGTCTGAAAAGTCGACCAGGCTATTTTCTTTTTTTGCATTACTGAATTTAAGAACCGCATCCATAAAAAAATGCAGAAAAGGATCATTCCGTTCATTTAAATGAAAGGTGCGGACAATCTCTTCCGTCAAATCTATCAGATGCAGTTTGTTAAACAACGACAACCTGATTGAAAAGCCAAGTGATTCCATGACGTTCAGCACCTTTTTTTGTTGTGCTCCCGCATTTTTAGAATCACCAGATATTTTTGATAATATGGAGGGTATTGAAGCTGGACCTTCCGTCCCATGATGTTTTAACAGACTAAGAATTAAAGATGTACTTAATATTTGATCATCAGGATTCTGAATCCATCTGATAAAGTTTACAATAAAACATATTTTATCTGAAGAGGATAAGAGTAGAGACTCTGATGATATGACAGGAATATTATTTACCAGAAGTTGATTAGCAATGATCGAAGCGGATTTATTCGATCGAAATAATATAGCAATATCCTGATAACGATAATTGTGCGCAATCAGATCATTGATAATCTCCATTATTTTGTTCAGATTCAGCTCATCTTCCGTTAATTCGGACCCCTTCTTATCGTAAAATGAAAATTGAACACCACCGCCCGACTTATCCGGATCGGCTTCTTGCGATACTTCGTCATAGACGCCCTTCACTTCATCCGGCATTTGATTGGCAATCCATTCAAAAAGTTCATTATTGAAATTCACAATTTCAATAAACGATCGATAATTTCGATTTAGATTTTCAGAATGGTAGTTTCTCTTCAAACTCTGTTCGCGTTGAGCTATCACGGGCGAGTTTTCAGGATTTGCTACAGCGGGAAGCTGTACAAATTGCATCACCTCACCACCCCTCCATCTATAGATCGACTGTTTTCCATCACCCACTACCAAATTAAAGTAGCCGCTTCCTAAAGAGTTATCCACCAAGGGAAGAATATTTTGCCATTGCATAACTGAAGTATCTTGAAATTCATCAATTAAATAATGGTGAAAACGTTCGCCCAACCGTTCATAAACAAATGGAGTGGGCTCTTTTAATACCACCTCAGCAATCCGTTTATTAAACTCAGCCAATGGAACAATATTTTCTTTCTGCAAAATGGTTTTCAACGAGGCATCAATTTCATGCAATACGGCAACTTGGTAAATAGTTTTTAATAACAGCCCATAAAGTACATACTGACTATTTTTCTCCAGATATATTTTTTGAAGCTGCTCATATTGTAAAAATAATAGCGGCCATATTTCATCAATAGCCGCTTTCTCCGCTACATTTGAGCTACCAGAACTTCTCTTATCCTCTTTAATGGCTGTATCACAAAAGCTATTAGGAGGAAGCTTATCCATCCTGCCATCGGCAAGGTTCGAAAAATAGCCATATAGACCGGTTCCACCTCGAAAAAAAGCTTTTGCAGGTATTCCTTTTTCCTTAATCGCGTGTATCGCTTCGGAGGCTAACTGTTTTACTTCGTTCTTAATCTTTACCTGAAACCTGTTTATCTTAGCAATAATCTCAATGAAGTCTCTTTTGGTCAGTAATTTTAATTGCTCAATATATTTCTGATCATTTTCATGCATCAACGATCTGGAAATAAAATAAAGATCTTGCTCAATCTGCCAGCTCTTCTCTTCATCTGTTTTTTGTTCAATAAAGCCAATCAGCAAATTTGTCAGATCCTTATCACTTCCGGCCGACGAAAGCAATAAGTCGACCGCCTTGTTCAACAATTGATCGGTATCCAGATCAACTTCGAAATTCACAGGAAGTTGTAAATCGTGCGCAAAGCTTCTGACGACTCTGTGCATAAAACTATCAATCGTACTTAAATTAAAGTTACCATATTCATGCAAAATCAGCTCTAATGCCTTCGCTGCATTCTTTTGAATCATTGGCGAGCCCATTTTCAGCTCATCAGAGAGCTGTATCATCAAGCCATTAGCCCGATCAGGCAAACTCGGTTGCCAAGCCGATAGTTGCTGAAGCTGATCCAGAACACGTTCCTTCATTTCATTGGCTGCCTTATTGGTAAATGTAATGGCCAATATATGCCTATATTCTTCAGGTTGCCTGATAATCAGCCTCAGATATATTTTAACGAGGGTATAGGTTTTGCCGGAGCCAGCCGACGACTTATAAACAGTAAAGCTCATTCTGGAAAATTTATTGAGCTATGAAATTACACTTTCTGCCGGTATATTTGGAAAAAAAATCCCCTTTACAGGGGATTTTATCATCAGAACTACGAGTAGTACGCAAACACAAACACTTAGCTGATAGATTATCTTGATTTTAAATTCATGTGCAAAATGAGATACTAAATTTACCTCTTTATTTTCATATTAGACGAACAATATCCATTTTGGTTACTTAAAATTTTGTTAAATAGCGTTAATAAAAACAAAAAATGCAGCGTCATGAAATCAGTTTAAAAAAAGAGCTCGTTTATCCAAAATATAAAGAACTGATATAAAATCAATTATACCTATAAAAATCGTCATATAGTTTATAAAAATATGTTTTAAAGAAACAAAATTATTCTTATCTGATGATTTTTTAATAAAACGATTTCAGCAATAAAAAAGTATTTTACCTTTATAAATATCTATCGGAAACTTCATGCGACAACTTTTCTAGTCGTCGCGTTCTCTCCCTCCATAATTACCATAAATCTTCCTTGAAATCCTACTGAAAAACCCAAAAAATTTATCTAAACTAAAGAGGTAAGCCTAATCTAAGCCTAATGTAATTCTAAAGTAACGCTAATCTCCTTCTACCTTGCATTAGGAATAGATTAGACGCACGCTAGCATGAAAAGAAGATGACCTTTATGTTAGAAGGTAAACTTGCCTTAATGATTCCATCCTGTTTGTGTTGAAATAGAGAAAGTATCAATTGCTTTTTTTTCCGGATTAACCCATTAATATCTATTGAATGATCTTGGTTTTTTTCTTCTGTTTTTTAAATAGATCGTTAAAATGATCAAATTCTTTCCGATAAAACAGACCAACGCCCTGTTTATACGGAGCATATAAATCAATAATATCCCTGTTGTTCGATTTATTATAAAACATCAACTTAAACCGACCATCGGGAGTTAAACGCACCTCAATATTTACATCTCCAACAAGGTTGCTCGAGCGTTGTTGAATATTAGGATTATTTGATGATACACCCACATTCCCATCTATCTTAACCCTGTTATTAAAAAGCTGGGTAGAAAGCATTATTTCCACCTCGTTCGAAGTAAGATTATCGCCCGGACGATAGTTAACACCTATATCAACTTCTTTACTAATCTGAGAAAGCATGTTGTTTAACTGATTAGAGATCATCTCATAAGGGGATGACCCTAATGATGACCCTAAACTCTTTGCCTCATTGTACAGACTAAAACCGCCTACAATTAAAAGCGAGATCATCTGTTGGTTCATCTCCACTTCATTAGTTGTATCTATAGCGCTAAATACCATTCGTTTAATACTTTCGTCAGCATTTGGCAAACTTATCGAAAATTTAATCTGTGGCTTAAACAGATTGTCTTTTAATGATACGATACAATCGACTGGAATTCTTTCGGTTGATTGGGTGGAAGTTAAAGTGGCATTAGGAAGGGTAGCCAAAGAGGCATAAGTTCGCATTTTGGCTCTCATATTGATCCTTGCATCATACGGGCTTCCGCTCCACCTGATATAACTATCATCCATGATTGTGAAGGTTTTCTCCAAGCCATATTTTGGCATCGTAAATTTGAATTTCCCTTTAGAAATATGATAGTCACCCAACATCATAAATTCACCTATCTTATTCAAGCCAATCTTCATCTTACCGTTGCCGTTCACTGCTATATTTCCCATCTCATAAGGAAGCGATAATTGAATAGCCGCAACATCCGTAACATCAATATTCATATCCATACTTACACCTGAATAGGAAGTTGTAGCTTGATCTTTAGCCTGTTGTGCCGAATTGGATTTATTTACAAATGAAATAAAGTCGTTATCCGAAACAGTTCCCGGATTATTCAATGGAATAAATATTCGTGTTCCGTCATCAGTTTTGGCATTAATTGTAAAGTTAAGATTACTCGACGGACCATAAATTTTCACTTTCCCCGAACCTACTGCTGTGCCGTAATACATCTCATCATAGGTATGCCCCTTACTAAATCCGGTAAGACCATTGGCATCCACATTCAAATCCACAAACCATTTTCTGAAGGCTTTGTGCTGAACTTCTCCATTCAAAATGCCTATCTTACCCAGAGTATCTTTTACTACAATGTTTGCAAATTTGAAAAGATCCTTATCCAATGTTATTTTATCATTAAAAGTATAGCGCGTATTCAGATAATCTATTTTAAATAAGGCATTTTTACAATAAACATCTCCCTTTAGAACAGGATAATTGGGTTCGCCGAGCAATTCGACATTTCCCGTAGCCGTTCCACTCAAACCCGACATAAAATCGCTTAAAAAAGGATTTAAAGCATGAAGATTCAAATTATTCAAAGATATTTTAAAGTCAAAATTATCTTTTTCTTTATACGGATGAAAACTACCTGTACAACTAATCGGTTCAGCTGCTCCCGGCGTTGACCCATCCACAACATGCATATCGACTAAAAAAGCTTTTTCATCATCATTCCATGACGATCTGAGTACCGCATCTCCAAGCTTGTCTTTATTAAATTTCAATCCCAGAATATTCAGATTTGAATAAAGATTTGGCGATTTATACAGATTGGTCAAACTAACCGTACCATCTGCAACACCATCAATATCAACACCATCAACATCTAAGAATTTATCAAATGACGAAATATCGACTTGTTGAAAATAGATATTTAATTTTTTTGATGGGTCTTTAGAAATCATGCCCTGAAATAATAACCGTTCATGTTTTCCTGAGAAAGCCAGGTTTTCAATAGAAATATTAGTCGAATCAATGGATATGTTATTATAAGGATTAATGGTCCAGATCGAATCGTTCAACATCAACTGTCCTTTGGTGAGGGCTAAATCAAGACGGGTAGGCGATCTAAAAGCTGCAAAACCAGTAATATCTCCCCTGTTGTGATCAACAACTCCGACATCATTCCACCTGAACCGGTATTTAATACTATCACCCGCCACAGTTGCCAAAAAGCGTACACTATCAAGCCCAACATACTGTCCATCATTCTTCGTACTTTCCTTAAATGCAACTTTCGAAGCGCCCGAAGTAAGATAGAGTCGGTTTTCAGAAGTATGACCGCTTAAATAAAAATCGTAATAATGAATTCCTTTATAAATAAGCGATCTGGAGTCGCCATTGATGACAAGGGCTCGTTCAGGTGCGGAAAATGATCCCTTGATGGTTGAATTTGTTGTCAATTTTAAGTCAGGAACAAAAATAGAAGTCACAGGTTCCGGATCCTTGATTGTAAGATAATAGAAGAAATCTTGCGGAAATTGGTCCTTTGGATTTACCGCTCTGAATATCCGTAACGAAGGAAGATATTTATTGAGAATTAAATTCAAGGAGCTGTAAAATCTTTGAAAGGAGTACATCCCCGTTAGATCCGCATCCAGATAATCAGATCGTAAAAGTACCTGCTTATCACCCGAAGAAAGTGCCCGGGTTTGTAACACAAAACTGGTAAGCGGAAGTTTTTTCCCTTTCTCAACATAAAGCGTACTGTCAAATTCAAGTTTACCTAAAAGATTATCAATACTGGTACCTTGAAAATTCAAGTTCATATGAGCAGAAAGCGTAGCAGTTGAATCTCGATCAATCAAATGAAGTTGAGACAGCTTGGCGTTTTTAAGCCATGCAGTAAAGTCAAATACAGGTAGTTTATTATGCAAATCGACCTTCCCATCAAAATCCAAATCAAACAGATTGTCGTGTACTTTAGCTAAACCTGTAAAGGCTTGTTGTTTTAACGCTCCTTTTAAATCTATCCGGTCTATCTTATTTCCATTGAATTCAAGCGAATCAATGGTTCCGGTAAGGTTTGCATCAATATTCTTAAAATTGATACCTTTCCCTTCGACCTGAAGATTCATGTTCATCTTTCCAAGATATCTTTTAACCGAATCAATCTCACCGATATCAACATTTTTACCTTTAAGAACTCCTTTGTAAGAAACATAAAGCGGCGATTTATTACGCTTTACCGAAATATCAGTCGAAAAATTTCCAATATTTGTCTTATAGTCGGCATACGAAACAAAGTCATTATAAAATCCCGTATAGAAACCGCTGATAGAAATATTACCGATATTATCATATCCGGGGGGTAAGGGAATATTAACGTCTCCGGGTAGTTTTATTTTATGCAGATCAGCCATAGAGGTTGTTAACTCTCTAACCGACAAATGGACAAAGGTTTCATAGATATTCGGCAATCCGGTCATTGTAATATTACCATTAAATTTTGTCCGGTTACCATATGCGAGGTTAAAATCTTTCGCTCTCAGATTATTTACCTTTCCGGTTACCTCTCCATAGATATCTACCGAATTCATCATTCCCTTCATCTCGGGAGCGAAAAAGGCAATATCTTCTAATTCTAGCTTCGACGGCTTTATCTTTGAATGGATATATATACTATCAATAAAATAATTATAGGCATCATAATTGGGATAGTCAAACCGAAGATCCATATTTATATTCGACCGATTGGTTACGAAATGAAGATTCTTAGTCTCTAAAAACAGAGGCGATATTTTTACATCAGCCCTAAATTCTTTCAGATCTAATCCGCATTGTTCTTTGGCCGAAAGTGATTTTATCTTACCGAAAATGGTATCGTTGACAATTTTAAAATTATTGATATTCAAATCTATATCTTTAACTCTAATATTATTATAACACATTCCCCTCGAAACCGTATCATACACCTGATCCTGATAAAGGAAACGGCAATTATGCATATCAAGTCCATTAACAACAAGCGACCATGGTTTGGATTTCTTGGGTTTAGCCGAAGCAGAGGCAGGAGATGAGAAATAATCTATCAGAAAATCATAGTTCCAACTACTATCGGAAGCATATCTTAAAACTCTGATGTCAGCATTATAAAATTTAATTTTACTCAATTTTATAATATGTTTAAAACTGTTTATCCGCTTAAAATCAAATACCACTTCCTTTGCATCAAGAATTGGATGATGTTTAAGATCATTTATTTTCAGATCCACCAGATCCAGATTCAAAAACCAGCTGATATCGATTTTACCAATAGTAACTTCCGTCTTTAATTCATTTGATAAATATGCAGCAAGTTGTTTAGCCACATATGTTTGAACTCCACTCATCCGAAAGACAAAATAGAAAAGTAACAGCAATAAAGTTATCCAGTCCAATATTAAATGGACCTTTCCGAAACTTTTTTTGGTAACTTTGCGTTCTTCCTCCTCTGTAGGATTCACTTTCAGATAATGATATTAATTAATAAAATAAGGCACTGAAAAAGACTACAAAAATGGCATTTTTTCAGCATAAAAGCCAGTAATAATGAATATTAATATGGAACTAAACATGGAAAACCTATATATTCTTGGAATTGAGTCGTCTTGTGATGATACTTCGGCAGCTATTCTTTGTAACAATAAACTGTTATCTAATGTTATCGCAAGTCAGGCTGTACATGCTGAATTTGGTGGGGTCGTTCCCGAACTTGCTTCACGGGCTCACCTACAGAATATAATTCCGGTTATTACTGCCGCTTTAAAAAGAGCCGATCTTAAAAAAGAGCAGTTAAATGCTATAGCTTTTACACGCGGTCCCGGACTTTTGGGTTCCTTATTGGTTGGAACTTCTTTTGCCAAGGCGTTTTCATTGGGGCTTAACATACCCATGGTAGAAATTGACCATATGCAAGGACATATTCTGGCCCACTTTATACAAAACAGTGAAGGCGAAAAACAAATACCGACTTTTCCATTTCTTTGCTTAACCGTATCGGGAGGACATACTCAAATAGTCAGGGTTGATGATTATTTTAAAATGGAAGTTCTTGGCAGAACCATTGATGATGCGGCAGGAGAAGCTTTTGATAAAGTAGCGAAGATCATGAGTCTTCCTTATCCCGGTGGTCCTATTGTTGATAAGCTTGCCAAAGAAGGAGACCCTCTTGCCTTTGCCTTTCCAAAACCGTCTATTCCGGCACTCGACTTCAGCTTCAGCGGTTTAAAGACATCTTTTTTATACTTTTTAAGAGATCGGCTTAAAGAAGATCCTCAATTTATTCAAAAGCACAAAAATGATCTGTGTGCCTCTATTCAATACGCTATTGTTACTATTTTGATGGATAAATTGAGTAAAGCTGTTAAACAAACAGGAATTAAACAAGTCGCTATAGCGGGAGGAGTATCGGCTAACTCGGGACTTAGAAATGCGATATTAAAAATGCATGAGAAACAGGGTTGGACAACATTCATTCCTGAGTTTCACTTCACAACCGACAATGCTGCTATGATTGCCATAGCCGGATATTATAAGCTTCTCAATAAAGACTTTGCTCAACAATCGGCCACTCCCTATTCTAGAAGCGAATCGCGATAAGAGAATCAAGATTTAATGGTCGTTACATTCACAAGAGCTACTACTGCAGCGACCGTTATTCTTAATCTTCTCAAAACATTCAATCCCCTCCTTTATCGATAACCAGATAATTCCGGCAGTACCGATTACATCTAAAAAAGGGATTCCGGTTAATTCATAAAGTCCGCTTGCAACCAGTAAAACAACGCTCATGTAAAGACATACCTTCGAACAATTGGCATCAGCAATAATAGCAGCCGATCCTAATGCCTTACCCACCGTTGTTTTCGCTTTAATCAGAAAGCCCATAAACAGAATTGATATCACAGAAATAATTACGCCCCAAAGAGTGGTCTCGGGTTTATGACCGGTATAAATATTATATAGCGCCATTATGGTTAAACCGGCAGATAAAATAAAGAACGAAACTCCGGTTATCCTAAGTGCTCTATTTTCAAAGGATGTATTACTCTCATTTCCATTATTCTTAATTCTTTTAATCATATGAGCAATTCCGATACCCGAAATAACCTCAATAAAACTATCCACTCCAAATCCGAACAGCGTCAACGTTTCATCAGAATATCCAAAGAAAACAGAAACAACTCCCTCAAGTAAATTATAACCAATGGTAAAGAGTGCAAGAGTGTATGCCCAACGGTAAAGTTTATTTTTTTCGATCATAATTTAACTTTTTGTGTTAATTTTAATTTATCAAACTAACAAAAAGCATATATTATGGTTCATTCTTGAAATTTTCTTGCCAGATCAAGCACAATCTTCAAATTAATTTGGTATAATTTATAAGTCTGGCAAGAAAATTGATGATTAATCAACAAAAAAAGACTAACTTAGTCTGGTAATCCTGTCTTTAATTTATCGCGATGAAACGTTTCCTTTTTTATGGTATTCTACTTCTGACATTTAATATCAGTCAGGCCTTTAGTATTGAACCCATCGAACAATCTATTGACACGATTAAAGTCAAACCCAAAGAAAAATATTGGAAAGTATTCGGGAATACCAGTTTAAACTTTAATCAGGTGTCTTTCTCAAATTGGGCTTCCGGTGGTGAAGATGCACTTTCAGGTACAGCCGGATTAACTTTAAATGCCAATTACCATAAAAAGAATCTAGCCTTTGAAAACTCCGGCATTTTCTTTTATGGACTTATTTACAGTCAGGAAAAAGGATTAATGAAGATGGAAGACCGATTAGAGTTAAACTCAAAACTCGACTATAAAGCAGTAAATTCCTGGCATTATTCCATACTTTCCAGTTTGAAATCTCAATTTGCTCCCGGATATAGTTATCCTGATAAAACCAATGCTGTTTCCCGTTTTTTTGCACCTGGTTATTTAACCATTTCAATAGGAATGGATTATACTCCTAAAAAATATATTTCTCTCTTTTTATCTCCAGCATCCGGTAAATTCACCTTTGTTCTCGACCAAACACTAGCTGATGCCGGTGCCTATGGTGTAAAGCCTGCCATTAAAGATTCGCTAGGAAGAATACTTTACCATGGTGAACCTGTAAAACCTGAACTCGGGGCTACCGTAAACGTAAAAGTCAAATATGAAGTATTCAAAAATGTTATAGTAGATTCAAAACTTAACCTATACGACAATTACCTTGATGAAGATGTAAGAAATCGTTGGAATGTAGATGTGGATTGGGAAAATAATATAAACTTCGTGATCAACAGCGTTATCTCATCTACTTTCAACTCCAGAATGCTTTACGATAACAATCTGATGGTTCCACTTTATGATATGATAAATGGAGTCAAAACTAAAGTAGGACAAGGTCCCAGATTACAAATAAAGGAGGCTTTTGGCATTGGACTTGTGATGAAGTTGGGAGAACCTAAAAAGAAAAAATAACCGTCTTTTTAACATTACTGAGGTTAAAGTTATTTATTCAGAAGTAATCTTTACTTCCAGCGTGTATCTGCTACACAAAAAATGGACATTGAATAACTATTCTTTTTTTTCTTAGAAAAACAATACATTTAACATCAATCGCCTATTTGATTTTGTCAAAAGGACAGAACCCAATGGGGTGATCACCTTAACCAAGACATGCCGTAGTGCCGGTTTGGGAGCCCCCCCTATCACGACGGCTCATTTGAGTATTACATGAGCGAACCCGCTATCAATGACGATTTAAAAGGGGTTGGTCCCTTTATCATGGCAGCGGTAGAAGCTCAGAAACTGAATATTACCCAATAATTATGAAGGCATTTTATTTCGAGGGAACCCGTTTTTCCTAGTATCTGATAAGCCTATAAACGAAAAAGCTACCCAAAAGAGTAGCTTTTTTCGTTTATTAGAACATTAAACTCAACTATTTTAATCCGAAATAATTTTTTGCATTGTTATAACTGATGTCCTGTACCATTTTACCTACAAGATCAAAATCAGCAGGAATCTCTCCGTTTTCAATATCGGTTCCTAAGCAATTGCAAAGGATACGACGAAAATATTCATGACGGGGATACGATAAGAAGCTTCTTGAATCGGTAAGCATTCCTACAAAGCGACTTAATAAACCTAAAGAAGAAAGAGCATCCAGATGCTTTTCCATCCCGAATTTCTGATCAAGAAACCACCACGCAGCACCCCATTGAATCTTACCCGGACAGATACTTCCCTGAAAGTTTCCGATCATTGTAGCATATACCTCATTATCAGTTGGATTTAGATTGTAAATAATAGTCTTGGCTAATTTATCATCATCATCCATCCTACTGAAAAACTTCGACATGCTTTGCGCTACAGGAATGTCACCAATAGAATCAAAACCGGTATCAGGACCCAATTTTTTAAACATACGTGCACTATTATTACGCATAGCCCCAACATGGAACTGCTGCACCCAATTTGTCTCCTGATCCAACAATGCAAAATGATATAACATTGCCGATTTAAACTTCATAATTTCACAAGTATCCAGTTGTTTTCCACTTCTAATCTTAGCAAAAACAGCAGCGATTTCAGCATCGGTATAATCTTCAGCATAGAATGTATCCAATCCATGGTCAGAAACCCTACTCCCATTAGCATGGAAGAAGTCATGACGATTCTTTAGTGCATCCAGCAGTTGGTTAAAGTTATCAATGGACAAATTTGATGCTGCCGAAAGTTTATCAATATACTCGTTAAAAGTCACAGGGTTTTCTACTGCCATTGCCTTATCCGGACGCCATGCAGGCAAAATATCTATTCCAAAACCATCGGCTTTAATTTTTTGATGATAGACCAATGAGTCAATCGGATCATCAGTTGTGCAGATGGAAGTGATATTCATTCTGGTCAACAGATTACGAATGGAGAACTCTTTAGTTTTGAGTTTAGCACTTGTCTCATCGTAAATTTCTCTACAGGTCTGAGGATTCAATGCCTTAGTGATACCAAAATAGCGTTTTAATTCCAGATGTGTCCAATGATAAAGTGGGTTACGAAGCGTGTAAGGGACCGTCGCTGCCCAGCACTCAAATTTCTTATAGTCATCAGCCTTACCGGTGATGTTCTCTTCGCAGACACCATTGGTACGAAGTGCCCTCCATTTATAATGGTCACCTTCGAGCCATGCCTCAGTAATGGAGTTGAACTGACGATCTTCTGCTATATCTTTTGGACTAAGGTGACAATGATAGTCTATAATAGGCATGTTCTCAGCATACTCATGATAAAGCTTCTCGGCAGATTCCGACTTTAAAAGAAACGATTCATCATTAAATTTTTTCATTTGATCGGTTATTAAGTACGGTTAAATTATTTGACAAAATATATTTCAGATGATAAATTAATTCCATATTTTCTTTTTCAATGCATTCGATTGTCAAAAATATTATAAAATAAAAAACGACGTACTAAATTATACTTTATTCCATTTATTTACGCACAAATATATAATTATTTTCCTCCGTGTTCGCACACGGTAAAAAATAATTAATTAATTTTGTTAAAAGTATTCTCAGAAATTGTCATGGATCATAATATAAATAAAACAGGGATCACATTAAAAGAAATAGCACGCCTGGCAGGATGTTCGACAGGTACGGTAGATCGTGTTATACATAACCGTTCGGAAGTGGCCAAAGAAACCAAAGAACGGATTCATGCCATCATTAAAGAAAGGGGCTACCAACCCAATGTTCTGGCAAGCTCATTGGCAAAGAAAAGAGAATACAATATCTCCATTATCATTCCTCAGCCTACCGACTCCAATCCCTATTGGCTTCAGCCCAAAGAAGGTATCGAAAAAGCCGAAAGTGAATTTTTTCATTACGGTTTTCGCATTACTTACTTTGGATTCGACTCTTCGGACGAATGTTCATTTAAAAAGAGTGCCGCAAAAGCACTAAATAATCAACCGGATGGGGTAATCATGGTTCCTTTTTTTATAAAAGAGTCGGTAAGCTTTACTAAGGAATGCGACGAACAAAATATTCCCTATTGCTTTTTCGATTCATCAGTCAAAGGTTCAAACTATTTATCATTTATCGGACAAGATGCCTTTCAAAGTGGTTTTGTTGCTGCTAAACTATTCGATTCTGTTTTGCCTGTTAGCTCAACATTATTGATTATCAATTTCACCAAGTCGTTCGACAACTCAAACATGTTGTATCACCGGGTGAAGGGCTTTAAATCTTATTTTGAAAACACAACAACAAAAGATATAAAAATAATCCATCTAGACATCCCGGATACGATCGATTCATCTACACAATCAATAGATAAAGTATTTATTAAACAAAACAATATAAAAGGCATATATATACCTAATTCAAGGGCTTTTATAGTGGCCGAACAGCTTCAAAAAAGCAAGCAAAATGAGGTTGTATTAATAGGACATGACCTTACTGAGAAAAATATTCATTATCTGAATGAAGGCATTATCGACTTTTTAATCGGACAACGGCCACAAGAACAAGGAATCAAAGCTTTAACTTCCCTTTTCGATGCATTGGTTTTAAATAAAAAGATAAAACGCGAATCATTTTTACCGATTGATATTATCATTAAAGAGAACGTTACATTTTATACAAACAGTTAATTATGAATACAAACGCAGAAATATTAAAAAAAACGAACAATTATCCTACTAGGATTCTTCAATTTGGCGAAGGAAATTTCTTACGTGCATTTGTTGATTGGATTATACATGAGATGAATAAAAAAGCCGGTTTCAATAGCTCGGTTATCGTTATTCAACCCATTGAAAATGGATTGGTAAATTTATTAAATGATCAAAACGGACTTTATAATCTATACCTCAGAGGGATAAAAGATGGTAAGATAGAAAGCAGTTGCGAACTCATCGAGTCAATTCACTCAGGAATAAATCCTTACAAAGACTTTACTGCATTTTTACAAACCGCTGAGATCCCTGAAATGCGTTTTGTTATTTCAAATACAACAGAAGCCGGAATCAATATTTCTGATCTGGATGAACCCAGAGATTGTCCTCCAAAATCATATCCTGCAAAACTAACAGTTTGGTTACACCACCGTTACATGACATTCAATGGCAAGCTGGATAAAGGATTGATCTTTTTACCTTGTGAGCTTATAGAAAAAAACGGCACCAATCTTTTAGCTTGTATTTTAAAATGTGCTGAAAAGTTTAACTATGGAGATGCATTTATCGATTGGATTACAGAAGCGAACATATTCACTAATACACTAGTTGATAGAATTGTACCAGGTTTTCCTAAAGAAAGGATTAAAGAGGTTTATGAAGAGCTTGGCTATGAAGATAAACTGGTAGACGAAGGTGAACCTTTCCACCTTTGGGTTATTGAAAGTAAGAAAGATATTTCTTCCGAATTTCCTGCAAGGAAGGCCGGTTTAAATGTTCTGTTTGTTAAAGACCTTACACCTTACCGCACCCGTAAGGTCAGAATATTAAACGGAGCCCATACAACACTTGTTCCTGTGGCTTATCTTTATGGATTAGACACTGTGCGCGAATCTATTGAAGAACCCACAGTGAATAAATTCATCACACAGGCCATCTTTGATGAGATCATCCCTACACTGGATCTTCCGGTCGAGGAACTCAAACAATTTGCAAACGATGCCATTCAGCGCTTTTTAAATCCTTTCATCAAACATTATCTCATCTCCATTGCACTGAATTCATTTTCCAAATACGAAACCCGTGTTCTTCCATCATTACTCGAATATATCAAACGTAAGGGTGTTTTACCCGAAAAGCTAACCTTCTCATTAGCTGCCCTCATCGAATTTTATAAAGGCAAACGTGGTGATGAAACGATTTCGTTAAAAGATGATCAGGAAATTATTGATTTTCTACAGAAAGGCTGGACAGCCTATAACGGCAACACCTCTACTTTGTTTGAATTTGTTTTCGACATTCTGGAATTAAAAGTCTGGAAGAAAAATCTAAATCAGGTTTCCGGCCTTACAAAAGCTGTCACACACCATCTTATTAATATTGAAAAGAACGGCATGAAGGCCGCCGTAAAGAGTCTTTATCAACCACAGACTAATTCTTAAGCAGCAATAAAATAGCTTTATGACGGCAAAACAGATCAAAATACATCCGCTCGACAATGTTATGGTCGCCCTTGAAACGATGGACCAGGGGGAACAGCTTCATATCGACGGGCAACAGATAACACTGCTTCAGGCAGTGGAACGGGGACATAAAATAGCGCTCCACCCAATTGCCGAAGGCGAGGATGTGATCAAATACGGATACCCGATAGGACATGCAACCACAGCCATCAAAGCCGGCGAACATGTTCATTCACAAAATCTCAAAACAAACCTGTCTGAAATATTAGAATATACCTACCAACCACAGAAGATTAATATCAGCAAAGAAAATGCAAACTTAACCTTTAATGGCTATCGTCGAAAAAATGGTGAGGTGGGTATTCGCAATGAGATTTGGATTGTTCCGACAGTCGGGTGTGTGAATGGAACAGCTGAAGCTATTTTAAAGAAATTTCTTACTGAAACTACCATGGAGAACATTGATGCTGTTGACGTATTCAAACATAATTACGGATGTTCTCAATTGGGTGATGATCATGAGAATACGAAAAATATCCTTTGCGATATTATTCTTCACCCTAATGCTGCCGGTGTACTTGTACTGGGGCTTGGATGTGAAAACAACAGAATTGAAGATCTGAAAACAGCCTTGGGTGATTTTAATCCCGATAGAATCAAATTTCTTTCAGCACAAAAAGTAAAAGATGAAATCGAAGAAGGTGTGGATTTATTAAAACAAATCTATGACGACATGAAAAATGATACCCGTACCCCTGTTTCGATCTCTGAATTAAAGGTCGGGCTCAAGTGTGGCGGATCGGATGGCTTATCTGGAATTACAGCTAATCCACTGGTGGGGTTCTTTAGCGATTTCCTTATAAGTCAGGGAGGAACTACCGTATTAACCGAAGTCCCTGAAATGTTTGGAGCTGAGACTATTCTAATGAAAAGAGCTGAGAACAAAGAAGTATTTAATAAAATAGTTCATTTAATCAATGATTTTAAGGACTATTTTATTGCATTGAATCAGCCTATCTATGAGAATCCATCACCCGGCAATAAAGCAGGCGGCATCACCACACTCGAAGAAAAATCGTTAGGTTGTATTCAAAAAGGTGGGCAGGCCACTATCGTTGATGTGTTAAAATACGGAGAACGGATCAAACAAAAAGGATTGAATCTATTAAGCGGTCCCGGCAACGACCTTGTCTCTACTACCGCTCTTGGAGCAACCGGATGTCACATGGTATTGTTTACAACTGGTAGAGGAACTCCGTTTGGTAGTTTTGTACCTACGCTTAAACTGTCAACAAACACTCCTTTGGCCGAAAACAAGCCCCATTGGATTGATTTCAATGCAGGTAAGCTTGTTGAGAGCCAAAAGATATCAGAAGTACTAGATAACCTTATCACCAAGGTCTTAAAAACAGCGAATGGGGAAAAAGTCAATCATGAAAAGAGTGGATTTCGTGAGATTGCCATCTTCAAAAATGGAGTGACACTTTAACTATTATTTTTCTATTACTAAAAAGAGATCAGCGGAATAATCTGTCTGACCTCTTTTTAGTATACAAATGTACTTATTTTGAAATCATATTTCAGCCAGTCTGACAGTCCTGTTTAAATCATTACTCATATAAGCCGCACGTATAATTTTTATCGTATCGGCAGATTGCTCAGCGGTTACAGCAAGAGGTTTTCCATCAGTAAGATGATCATAAATATTATCATAATAGGCCATATAATTACCCGGAATTGTTTCAACTTTTCCTTTCACGTGAGCCCCATTCACATCACTATTTAAGACTCCCCAAGCTGATTCAGACTCTTTTCCCCATCCAGGTAGTCCGGGAATAGCTCCCGCCGTTAAAGCCTCTTCCTGAGGGTCCAAACCCCACTTTAGGAAAGATCCATTAATACCATGCAGTAGGTACTTGGGGCCAGGTTCTCTAACCAAATAACTGGCTTTTAACGTAACCTTTATGAAATTATAAGACAACCTGACGTCAAAACAATCATCCACTTCTCCACCGGGACGAAGCACTCTGATTTCAGCATTTACAGCATCAGGCATTCCAAAGAGTACGACAGCTTGATCGATAAGGTGCGACCCCAGATTATAGAGGGTTCCTGTTCCGGTCTCAGCTTTTTCTTTCCATGTATTTGGCTTAATATAATTCCTAAACCGATCGAAATGAGATTCAAATTCTACCAGCCGGCCTACCAGATTACCTTCAATCACCTTTTGTATGGTCAGAAAATCAGCATCCCATCTTCTGTTTTGAAACACACTCAACATTACATTCTTTTGTTTAGCGGCTTCAATCAGTTCATTAGCTTGCTCAAATGTTTGGGTAAAAGGTTTTTCTACCACAACATTCTTTCCGGCATTGATAGCTTTCATGGCCAAGTCAAAGTGCGAAGCATCCGGCGTATTTACAATTACAAGCTCAATTTCTTCATCAGCAAGTAGTGAATCAACATCACGAATCACAGAGACAGTAGGATATAACTGAGATGCCTCATCCTTTGAATGTTCAACAATCGTTTTTAATTCAAATCCATTATGGTTGAATAATAAAGGTGCATGAAAGACCTTTCCCGACATGCCAAATGCAGCAATTCCTGTTTTAATTTTATGATTCATAGCTTATAACCTATTAATTTGAAATAATAAAATAACAAAGGATCAAAGTTAATAAAACAAGCAATTGTTTTTACAAGCAAAAAAACAGTTACTAAAAAAATAAAACGGGCTAATAGAATAAAACTGAAAATGTTACTAGTTTATAAATAATACAAATTGTATATTTATCAAAATTTTTAAGAATGAAATTTTCCACAACGAAACTTTCTATTTCTTCAATAAGATCAATCCAATCATTGATTTTAACTACTTTATTATTTGGCTTTATTCTATTCTTCTTGTTTGTTATCATAACAAATCAAGCTATTGCAACTAATAACAAACCGATTAGTGAGAATAGATTGATTATACGGAAAACTACGAATAATTATTATAAACCCGAACTGGAATCAGACTCACTCATCATTCCACTTCGACGGGTTGGTCGCTTATTTCTTTTAGAAGCCCAAGTTGATGATCAGATTGGAAACCTCATCTTTGATACCGGAGCCATTGGACTGGTACTTAACAAAACCTATTTCAGAAATTATCTTGTTATTGACGATCATAACTCAGGCGGAATCAACGGCACTATCAGTGATGTTAGTAATATTAACATCAACAACATCACGATCGCTCAATTGAAATATAAAAGCGTACGAGCAGATTTAACTGATTTGGGACATATTGAAAATCGACGGGGTGTAAAAATCATCGGACTTTTTGGTTTTAGCCTGATCAAAGACTTCGAAATACTGATTGATGTAAACCATAGTCAACTAAAACTATTCAAAATTGATAGAAAAGGAAACAGAATCAACTCAATGAGCTCCAAATTCAAAGCCGATCTAACCCAAACCATCGAAATATCTAATAATATTCTATTTTTACGAGGGGTTATAGCAGGAAAAAAGCTCAACTTCTGTCTGGATACAGGCTCTGAAACAAACGTTATCAGTAGCAATTCATCAAACGACATACTAAATACCATAACTATTACTCGCCGTTCCACACTACAAGGATCGGGATCGAAAAAAAATGACGTGCTCTATGGAACCATGAATAATTTCACCTTCGGTAATCGATCATTCACAGAAATGGAAACCATTATAACCAACCTGGATGCGCTAAACACAGCATACGGAGTGGACATTGACGGCATTTTAGGTTATAACTTTTTAAATAAAGGAGTTGTCTGCATAAATTTAGGTAAGAAACAATTAAGTATTTGTTTTGATAAATCTGTAAAGATATGAACACTCTAATGAAATATATACTCATCCTCTTTTGCTTGCTCCTACCATTTGTCGGAACCGCACAACAGTTTGATCCTAAAAAAGTTTGCCGACTCGACAATGGGACTATCATATTCAAGCTCGACAAACGATGGAACCTAAAACAGAAAAAAGAGATAGAGAATTTATTTGATTTGGATAGTATTATTCTGGCTAAAGCTTTTCAGGGCGTGAATGAATTTACTGTAAAACAAGAGAAATGGAAGGTAAATAAAATTGACCAATACACATTTGAATTATCAAAAGTCATTAATAATTCCCCAGTTACGCATATTAGTGCTTCTGATATATTCATTATGGACGACCTTTTAAACAATAGTTATAATACAGCCTTAAAAGAGAATACCATTTTTGGGGTCAATAGCTTTAAGGATAATTCCCTCTTTCAGTATAAAGGTTATATTGCCCGATTCTTTTTACCCGGTCAAAAGCAAGCCCGGAACATCTATCTCTCCGGATCATTTAATAACTGGACCACTACACAACTACCCATGCAGAAAACCGATTCGGGATGGGTTGTCAATGTAAAGCTTCCACCCGGTAAGTATCAATACAAATATATTATTGACGGTCGTTGGACAGAAGACCTTAATAACAATCTCCGCGAGAATGATTTTCGAGGAGGAAAGAATTCGGTAATCTATTGTATAAACCACATCTTTCAGCTTCCTGAATACAGGCATGCTAAAACAGTGATTCTGGCAGGAAGCTTTAACGGATTCAACCGTAAAGAATTAAAGATGTATCGTACGACTCGTGGATGGGCTTTACCGCTCTATTTAAAAGAGGGAACCTACACGTATAAATACATTGTGGATGGCAATTGGATTACGGACCCCTCGAATAAAATAACCCGCAATGACGGCAAGGGAAACATCAATTCGGTACTTGGCATTGGCGACCCTTTCACTTTTCAACTGAAAGGCTATACCACCTCAGAACATGTATATCTGGCGGGTAGTTTTAATGGATGGAATCCCAATGAACTTGCAATGGAAAAGACCGCAACAGGATGGAAGCTCCCCTATATTCTTGCCCCCGGAATGTACGAATATAAATTTATTGTAAATAATAATCAATGGATTGTTGATCCGGATAACCCTTATACCAAGGGAACAGGCGATTACATAAACTCGTTGGTTGCCGTTAAACCAAACCATACTTTTATTTTAAAACAATATCCAAAAGCCTCAATTGTTATTTTATCCGGTAGTTTTAACAATTGGAATAAAAATGAATACTGTATGGCAAAAAAGGACGGCAAATGGGTATTTCCAATCTATCTACCTGCCGGAAAACATACTTATAAATTTATTGTAGACCGTAAATGGATTATAGATCCGGATAATAAACTCTTTGAAAACAATGAATTCGACGGCTTTAATTCCGTGTTATGGATTGATCCTTAAATGATACGTTCTATTTGATTGGGCTATATCCACTTTTGCTTCAATAATATTTTGAATTCTTTCTGAAATAGTAGAATCATAGGATATCTAACAGCTAGATATCCTATGGAAATCTTTGCATAACCCAGTTTTATTATGCACTGTATCATTATTGTTATTTCAACAATCTATAAGCTATTAACAGCATATTTTATAAGAAGTATCAGTAATAAGCCACTTTTTATCACTTATAGAAATTTCCGAATCCCTATTTTTACACCAAAACATGAAAGAAATGAAGTATTTAAATTTTATTTTAGCATTTATGACCATTAGTTCATCACTAATGGGCCAGAGTCTGGAAAAAATGAACTGGTTCAATGAACCGGCAATAAATTATGATTAGTTTTGTTATTTAGGGAATCGAGCGAATGAAGAACCCAAAATATCAGATTCTTTATTGTTTCGTCTCTCGAACGACATAGAATTATGAATTTGTGGATAATTATATAATAAAACAGTAATGAGAATTAGCCATATAGCCATTTGGACCGATCGGCTGGAAGAACTTAAAGATTTCTATGCAACCTACTTCAGCGGTGTTATCGGACAAAAGCATGTCAACCTGTCAAAAGGATTTGAATCTTACTTTGTCTCATTTGATAATGACATTGCCATTGAGTTAATGTCGCGCAAAGACATCAATCAGAAAGCGGATAAGGAACTTTTGGGATATTGTCATATCGCATTTGCGATGAAAAATAAAGACGATGTTTTTAGCATGACCGAACTGTTAAGGACAAATGGCTATCAGGTAATCGGGGAGCCAAGAACTACAAGTGATGGCATGTTTGAGAGTGTTGTTATGGATCCAGATTCAAATCGCATAGAGTTGTGTTGTGATTAGGCAAAACGTAAAAAGGAAAATTGATCATGGCAGATATAGAAATTTCATCAATTGCAGAATATCGACGCAATGAATCAAGTCAGGGAGGTAATTCAAGAAGTAATTACAGTACTATCATTTGGATTAAGACGGGTAGTTGCACGCACTTTGTGGATTTCATACCTATCGCTATGCAGTCGGATGATTTGTTGTTCATCGGACCTAACAGATTGCTGGCGTATGACACCTCGCTCTTCAATTATGACGGTATTATCATTCGGTTTACAGATGATTTTTTCTGCCGGACAAGCAGTGAAACTCGTTTTCTGAGAGATTGTACCGTTTTTGATTTATTGAAAACACCTTGTGTCCGTCTGCATGAAGACAAATATCCTTTAAGTGAGATATTCGCATTCATGGCAGACGAATTAAGGCATAAAGAGGAACACGCCAATTATGATGAAGTCATCAGAATGCAGATACGGACACTTATGCTGTTGGGAGAACGGGCGATAAGGAAAACGGCTTGGAATCTTTATATTCAGTTACCTGAATATGAAGAGACGCGTAAATTCAACCAACTGGTCAATGAGCATTACATGCAAATTATCAGCGTGACACAATATGCAGAATTAATGGCAATTCCGGCCAAGAAACTCATAAAATCAGTAGAAAACACCTTGGGATGCCATCCTAAAGATATTATCATACGACGAAGAATTATAGAAGCCAAAAGACTTTTAGCCCATTGTACAATAAGTATCAAAGAGATTTCAGTACGTTTAGGCTTTACGGAATTCACCAATTTCACCAAATATTTCAGAAAATATACAGGGGAAACGCCAATACATTACAGAGAGACCGCATCACCAATGATTGGCTCATATAAATATGAATCAATGGAATGAAAAGAATAGCACATTCTTAATAATGTCAAACATTTTATTTATTTATGATATCTATTCTTTAGTAAGTTAATTACTTTGCATTATTAGGACAACCATGAAAGATAAACGCCTGTATATTGCTAACATACAGGCGTTTTTAGTGACCCCAAGCGGGGAGGTGTCGAATCTTTTGCATGAAGATTATGAGGCGGTGCTGAAGTTTATGAATATGGAGACACAGAAAAGGGATTTAAAATTGAAATGATTAATCCTCTATTAATAGTTTTATAAAACCTATTTTTTAAAATCTCAAACACCTTTTGCTATATAATTTAAACCTGATAATGTCAAAAAGAAACTGAATAAACAGTGATGCGGATTTACTCTGTTTCCTTTTGCTACCCATTAGACTTGTCAGGCTTAAATTGGAATTTTTTTTGTGATAGTTTTGGGAATAATCGAGGAATGAAAGAGTATTTGTGAAACGAGATTACCACCAAGCGTTGACACTATGCTAAAAAATAGCCCTTTAATTATTATTTATTACAGAGTTTCGTGTTCTTTTAATTGGAGAAAATGCACTTCAACTTGAACAAAAAGAATTGCTGGATGAGGCTCCTCGAGACTCATAGCCGACTCTTCGAGACACTTAGCTGGCTCCTCGAGACTCATAGCTGACCATTTGAGTCTCTCGGTTGACTCTATTAGACTCTCAATTGACTCTTTCAGAATCTAAGTTGAGACTTTAAGATCGACAATTGAAACATCGAGATTATGAATTACGGTACATAACATCAGCTCCCCGTCAAGCGCGGCGGCTGTTGGTATTCGGTCTGCGGCTCTCCGCTCGATTTCCTTGTCCTGCCGGACAGGAAATCGCCCGCAGTCCGCCCCTGCGTGTAGCTTCCTACGTTACCGGTCATTCCACACATTCCGAAAAATCAGAATTAATTTCTCAAGCTAACGGGATACAATTGTACATTTAGTACGACTCTTTGCAAGGCCGTTTTAAGCATTGGTGATTAAGAATCCCGAGCGTCATTCCGGTCGAAATGTAATCCTGGTTTCCGGGAGTTGATAATTTCAGTGGTGCAGTTTTGTGACTAGCCCATTCAGAATATTTTTCTAATTCATACTACATTTTCCAAGAGTTATTTTTTATCTCAAAATATTTTTGGTATGGCTTTAAAAAAAATGGAACTTGACATCATCAATCCTAATTGTGCTGGAATTGATATTGGCAGTAAATCTCAATATGTCGCCGTTGGACAAGCACTGGAAGATGTAAAAGAGTTTGGTGTTTACGCTGAAGACCTTACAGCTATTTGCCTTCATCTTAAAGCGTACGGTATTAAATCTGTTGCCATGGAAAACACAGGTAATTACTGGCAGAACCTCAATGTTGAATTAGAAAAACATGGCATGGAGGTTACTCTGTGTAATGGTAAGTTTACCAAGCACGCCAAAGGCAGTAACAGGCTTAAAATTGCCTTGTGTCATGCCGTAAATGCAATCGGAAACCTGAAAGATACTCACCTGTCTGATTTCTTTAGAAAGATAACATACAGAAAAGACAGAGCAACGGCAGTGAGCGCCACCGCGAGAAAACTTGCTGTGATTATATGGAATATGATTTCTAAAAGAGTTCCTTATAATCCGCCAATAGCATATTTGTTCCTGGATCAAAAAAGAAAACTAAAACTGGTCTCGCAAATAAAGAAAAACATTGTTAAATTTGACAAAAAACCTGATGATGTTGAATTTTGTAACTCACTAAATTTGAGTAGCAATTGTTAACGTTAGTCAGAATGCCAAAAAAAAAAAATTAATACCATGAGAAAAACATTTTTACTTTTGATCCTATTACTGATATCTGTATATAGTTCTGCACAACAGAAATACAAAGTGAGCTACGAACAACTGAAAGAATATGAAGGCTTATACGAATACATGAATCATAGCACACTCCAGATAGCTGCTTCACCCAAAGACACCTTATTGTATGCTGTCATCAACGAAAGTAAATATAAGCTGACGCCCTCGGGCAGGGATCTGTTTTTGAATATGACGAAACAAAAAGTTCAGTTTTACCGGAATAAATCGAATGCTATTGCAGGTTACATTGTTGCCGAAGACACATTTAAATTATTAAGCAAAAACGTTTATTTTTCCAAAAAAATGTGGTTTCCAAGACCAATTGCTGCCAACGGATTTAAATATAAATATAACAAGCCAACGGATTTAAAAGACGGTTTACAAATTGGTAACGTTTGGAAATCGGGTTTGGATACCGCGTTATTAGCTGAAATGACAAGAAAGATAGTCGCCGAAACGTATCCAAACGTTCATAGCGTATTAATTATCAAAGATGGAAAACTTGTGTTTGAAGAGTATTTCTACGAATACACAAAAGATACGCTTCAAGAACTTCGTTCTGCCACAAAAAGTTTTGTTTCTGCCCTTGCAGGAATTGCACTTAAAAAGGGGTTCATCAAAAGCAAATATGAAAAGGTACTTCCATATTTTCCTGAATATACGCTTGAAAATAATTCGGATTTAAAGCGCCAAATTACCGTTGAAAACCTGCTCGGCCAGCAAACCGGACTTGATTGTGATATCAGTAATGAAAAATCGGAGGGCAATGAAACAACCATGAGCAATACTGATGATTGGGTAAAATTCACATTAGACCTTCCAATGATTGATATTCCCGGTGCTAAAGGAATGTATTGTTCAGGAAATGCAATTATACTTGGACGAATTATCGAAAAAGCAACAAAACAACCGCTACCGGAATTTGCGAAGCGAACACTATTTGCACCATTAGGAATAACGAAATTCAAATGGCATTTTAAACCTGACAAATCAAGTTCTGAGACCTTTTGCCAACTCTACTTACGACCACGAGATATGGCGAAATTTGGATTGCTTTATTTAAACAAAGGGAAATGGAATGGGCATCAGGTAATTCCGGATAATTGGGTGCAGCAATCTTTATCAAAACATTCGGTAATTCAGGGTGTAGATTATGGTTATTTGTGGTGGCTCAAGTATTTGGATGCTGATGGAGTGAGATATTATGGGAAAGCTGCGCAAGGCAATGGGGGACAGAAAATTTATATTTGGCCGGAACAAAATATGGTAACAGTTATTACAGGGGGAAGCTTTAATGCACAATCACCTTCTGACGAACTAATTGGAAAATATATCCTGCCGGCATTTAACAAGAAATGACGGAAACCAAGAAAAGGCACGAACGCACAACATCAGCTACCCGTGTAGCTTCTACGTTAGGTGCAAGCCAAACGCTGCTTTTTGACCCTTTAACGTTAATTTGACAATGAATACAAATAAAAGACAGTTAAAAAACAATGACGACATGCTCCACAAGAACGCAGTTTGCGGGAGCGGAGGAAACGCTTCACAACAAAGTGTGGTTAAAGGGTTAAGTTACATCAAGACGATTATTTGAGTTTATAATAAATAGTTGGTTCTGCATTTTGAGGAATCAATCTTTATAAACAGGGCTTAATCAAAATCATCCTGATAAACAATTTTACCATCGGCCCCGCTAACACATATAAAATCAACCGATCCCAATCCATTGAACGTATAAATGATTCCGACCAACTCACCAAAATCTTGAACATATTTCTGATGAATAATAGGTTTCCCATTCAGTCGAACTTCGGCTAGTTTTTGATGAACCGAAAATTCTAAATCCTGCCATTCAAAAATATTGCATTCCAACGAGGATAGATCGTTGTCTTTACCATTTGCAAAGACTTCACCAATTTTATAATCAGCATAATACTCACAACCTTTTTTGATCAAAGAGATCCAAAAGATATTCGCTTCAAAAACAAGCATGAAAACTCTGAAATTAAAATTAAGACAAACTGCTCTCACTAATAATATCCTAATACCATGATAAGGAATGCTAAAAAACACAAAATAATCCGATCAAAGAATAAATCTTTAGGTTGTATCCGAATAGAAAGGAGAATATAAAGGGAATACGAGTCTGATATGACTGATCCATAAGGGCATATTAAAAGAAATTTAACCTATGTTTGAACTAGGTTTGATGTAGGTTTGACCGGGATACTGGATACCGTATAGACTCACATGTAATTTATTTCAAATCTTTTTTTAAACACCTTCGTGTTTATCTCTTATCTTTTTTATCCTTCGGTCTGATTTAAATATTTATTACGGAATATGCCGCTTATCGATAAACTTTTATTCTTATCCCCCCAACTTTTCCGACTGATCCACTTTTCCGACTGATCCCTAAAAACGCCCCTATAAAAAAAATCCCCTGTAAATCAAATGTTTACAGAGGAAGTATGTGACCCCAGGGGGATTCAAACCCTCAACCTTCTGATCCGTAGTCAGATACTCTATTCAGTTAAGCTATGGGGCCGTAATTCTTTTGCAAATATACGGAGTTTATTTTCAAATAAACAAGGATTTCTTTTAAAAAAGCCATGTAAATCTACATTTCACAGCACTTGCGACTAATTCTTAACCTGATCAAACTTTCTACCTGCTTTTTAGTCATTATTTTACAACCCTAAGCCGTGATAAGATTTATACTACTTTATTTTCTATTTTTTTTAACCGGATTATAATTATACTTCATGACATGCTGATACAGGGGGACAGATATCAAATCTCCGGTTACTATTTTTAGATCGTATGGTACATGCTTGACCAAAGTAAATACTTTATTCCTTCATTAAATGCAACGTAACGGTACTTCCAACATTACTGTTAGCTGATAGTAAAGCGACCCATTTTCACGAATAAGTCTTGTGTTGTTAAGTATCCGTTGTTTTTGGCAAACAATTCATGCAGTTATTATTCAATGTAGTAAAGTTATCATGTTACCACCATGAGTAATTCCAAAAAGGAAAGAACATTATAATATCATGCGAAAAAAGGAATAAAAGTTAAAAGAATTACAAAATTTTGAGGTATCATCGGTAAGCTATAATTCCAAAATAATGTACATTTATAATTAAATGAACTTTGTTAAGTAACGTGGTATTAGTTTAAAAAACATGAAACATTTACAGAACCAAGGGGTCACGCTGCCTACTTTTAAGGCTTCGAACATAACAATTTGTAAACACCCCGTCAAGCATCGCTGAGTTGACGACAACTAATCATCAGTCTCAATTTAGCACTTTGTTACTTATCTATAAAAACAGATTTGTCATTAAAAGTATTACATATTGACGATCAAATCATTAAATATTGATGAGCAAATTGATTCATATATCTAGTATTTGATTTCAATAATCTTACAGTCAATAATATAAGCTTTTAAATGACGGATATGGGATAAAACCAAAGGTGGTGATCATCTCTGGCTTTTTTGAGCGAAGGGAAAGGCCTCAAGAATATCTTGAAACAATGAAACGAAATAGATATTTCTGAGTTTTTCTTCATTACATATACACGATAATTACAAGTTTACAGGTTATAAGATATATAGTCATAATTATAAAAATCATAAAACCATGATCCTTTCACTAAGAATAAAAAATTTTCTCTCGTTTAAAGATGAAGTAACATTCAGTTTCGAGGCTACCAAAGACAAGCATTTGGAAGAGTACAAAGTTGTAGAAGTCGCACCGGGAGTCAGAATAACGAAATTGGGAGTTGTGTACGGTGCTAATGCATCAGGGAAGAGTAACCTGGTTGATGCATTTGATTTTCTTCAGAATTTTTGGAACGATTCACCTAATAATAAAGATGATAAAACCAGTGTGATTCCATTTCTTCTCGATAATACATCAAGAAATCAGCCTTCCGAATTTGAACTTACCTTTTTTATAGGAGAGAAAAGACATATCTACACGCTTAAAATCACAACGGCTAATGTGATTTCTGAAACATTAATCTATTATCCGAGCATTCGGCCTGCTGAAATTTTCTCACGAAGACTAAACCAGAAGGTATCGGAAATCAGGTTCAATCCTAAACTGAAGATCAGTGCAATAGCAAAGGAAGCAATTGAGGTTAAGTGCCTAAGTAACATGTCGGTATTTTCAGCATACAATAAGGTAAATATCCAGTTACCCGAAATGGATGCAGTAGTTTCATGGATGAAACACCAATTTCTAGGCTCAATTATTCCCATGACAGGATTGACGGAATTTGTTAAAACATTAATTTTGAACGACAATGCAAAGAAATCATATATTTTGGAATTTCTAGATAAGGCCGATTTTAACATTGAGAATATTGATTTCTTTGATATGAATAAAGATATTAATGATAGTTTGACAAATTCGGAGATTGCTAAAAACGTATCGAATTCTGGAAAAGATACGACAGTGAAAGGACATTTGTTTGGAAAAGAACTTACATTTTTTCATAAGATAATAGATAAAGAGAACAATGAATCTGTTTCCCCGCTTCCTGAGTGGCTTCAATCTGAAGGGACAATACGTGTATTGGGGATTTCGGGAGCTTTAAGTTTTATCATAGAAAATAATGCTTTTGCAGCAATCGATAAAATGGAGTCGTCTCTCCATCCCAAGCTAATAGAGCTCTTTATCGAAAGCTTTCTAAAACAATCTCAAACAGCGCAACTACTCCTGACAACCTATTATGACGGACTGCTTGAAGAGGAAGGCTTACTCAGAAATGACAACATCTGGTTTGCCAACAAACGAAAAGACGGCTCAACCGAACTATATCCACTAAGCGATTTCAAAGGTGTCAACAGGATCAGCTCTTTGCAAAAGGCGTATAAATACGGTAAATTCGGGGCTACTCCTAATATATAACCTTCAAATATTTATCCGGCTATTTAAGAATTTATTCAACTTCTTAAATATTTCTTAACTGTGGTATCCCGACCGGTCTATACAATTGCAGGCTTTTCAAACCGGAAAGGGATACCCAAGTTGATGTCATCACCGATACAAATAAGTCACCGGTATAATTTTATAAATCAGCTATCTATACTCAAGCGGATGTCATTACCGGTACCATGATTGACAAAAGAAATAGTACAATTTAAATAACAAAGGAATAATGAAAAGGTAAACATAAGTTCACATGCGTTCTATAGACAAGTCAGAAGGTGCGTTTCTCAAGATCTTCGTATTGCCGGAAATAAGATTCCAATACACTTCAACCCGATAAAGGCCTTCAGCTAAAAAATAAGATCTTTTCTTATATTGCTATTAAAAAAGCATTTAATACGCCCCAAAAGTAGAATAGATGATGATTTAGAAACGAGCGAAATGCTTTAGTTTGCTTTGTTTTCCCATTGCTTCAAAGACCGCCGCTACAAAGAGAACATTTCTTTTTCAGAAAGATACGCTATTGGCGTTTTCCCTGTAAAATCTTTAAATTCTTTGAGAAAGTGATTGTAATCATAGTAGCCATTGGCTATTGCTATACTCAATAAATCATTAGGTTCGTTATGCAAATTTATATATGCAGATATAAATCTTTGTAGTTGTATGTATTCTTTTGGGGTAAGTCCAAGATGATTGGAAAAATTTCTTTCCAACCATTTATAATTTACGCCAATTTTGCTAATAACGGTAGATACTGAAATTTGGCCTTTACTTTGATTGATGAGTTCAATAGCTGAATTTAGTAAACCAGTTTTGGCATTGAGCGGAATCATACTTTTTACAAATGATTCTACCACTTCAATTCTTTTTTCAATAGAATTTGTCACAAATATTTTATCAGACAACGCTGAAGCAAAATTAATCTCTGGTAATGTTGCAATATTCCGGTATCTGAAAAATGAAGAATTTAACCTGAAAAGCTTATGAAAAAAGCCTAGTTTGAACCTGATAATGAACACATAATCTAAGTCTTCAAGATATTCCACATAAACCTTTTTAATTACGCCTGCATCAACCCATCCTGATTTTATTATGTTTGCTTTACCTTCAACATTAATGCAAACCTTATTGTCTTTTTCAGGAAATAATATAATTGAAGGGAGACCATCATTAAAAATCCACTGCTCGGTTTTATTTTTGATTTCGTAAAACAGATAAAAGCCCTCAATGTAGTCTACACAAGCCTTAGAGGGGGACTTTCTCATCCAACGCCCACTCTCTGATGCTATTTCTTTTTGTTGAATAATATTTTTTAGAAAATTTATCGGCATAATGTATGCAAAAGTACATAGAATATTCAATTATAGGCAATTTACTATATGTCTAATTTATACTATGACAGATATTTTCTTGATTATAGCTTTGCATTAAAAAGAGGATGATAATAGAAACAGAAAAAGAATTAGAAGGCGTTCAAAAGATTAGTGATATTGTTGCTGTCACATTGAAGAAAATGAAAGAGTATGCCAAAATAGGCATGACGACAAAAGAGTTAGATGAATTTGGCGAAGAAATACTTAAAAATTCCGGAGCAAATTCCGCTCCTTTCATCACCTATAAATTTCCGGGATGGACTTGTATAAGTATTAATAATGAAATGGCACATGGAATTCCAACATCAACCAAAGTTCTTAAAGAAGGGGATTTGGTCAATATTGATGTATCAGCCGAATTAAATGGATTTTACTCCGATAATGGAGCGTCATTTATTCTCGGGGAAGATATAACTAAAAACCAAGCATTAGTGAATACTTCCATTGAAGCATTACAAAAAGCAATTTCCATAATCAAAGGCGGTATAAAAATTTCAGAAGTCGGACGAGTTATTGAGAGAACAGCTAAAGATAATGGCTACAAAGTCATTAAAAATTTAGGAGGGCACGGAGTTGGAAGAAGTTTGCATGAGGAGCCTGACTGCATATTGAATTATTACGATAGATATGATAATAGGCGGTTTAAGAAGAATAGTATTGTCGCTATTGAAACATTCTTGACGACAAGTTCAACAATAGTTTATACGGACACTAATGGATGGACTTATTTAGGGAATAAAGGTGGTTTTTGTGTTCAACACGAACATACAATTTTGGTAACCGCCGACAAACCTATTATTTTAACAGCGAAAAACGGTATTTGAGGTTAGAAAAAATATCATTCAGCATACAAGTTTAAATCATTGATATATAATTGAATTTATTGATCAATTTAAATTATGCTTATGAATGAATTATTAAAAACGAAGTTGTACAAACTATTGCCCGAATCTTCACAACAAGTAACGAACCAAGAAATTCAAAATACCTATGTGCGCTTTATGGAACGGGCAAGAACGACAGTCAGTTAACCTGAAATAGACTATTCAGAAGACTTTCGAATACTGAATATTACTCGTATTGAGTTGGTGTCCATAGAGGCCCTTTAAACAATATTTTATATTTCATAACATTATCCTTTCAAAAACAAATCCGGGTTATTGAGTGTTATTATACCAGCACTCAATAATATCGGTCATAACAGAACTTGCATTGTACATTAGCACTTACATTGGTGTAGTACAGGCGGATATATCTCTGAAGGGGCTCTAAAATCTATGAGTGTGCATACTGTCGGGGGATGTATAACAAAGAAGCCGTACAGGACTAGTCGTAAAATAAATATGAAGTATTAAACATAAAGTACAAAATCATGAAACATACTATTCTTGGCGCTGGTGGTCCCATAGGAAATGCGCTAACTTACGAATTATTAAAAAACAAAGAATCTGTCCGTCTCGTTTCACGGAGTAAGTATTCTATACCGGGAACCGAATCTTTTAAGGCTGATATCACATCGTATGCGGAAACATTGAACAGCGTAAAAAATTCAGATGTGGTTTATTTATGCATAGGCCTGCCATACGATTCAAAAATATGGAGCGACTTGTGGCCTAAGATTATGCAAAACACCATTGATGCTTGTAAAAGCGTTAATGCTAAATTGATTTTTTTTGATAATGTCTACATGTATGGCAAGGTAAACGGTAAAATGGTTGAGACTACATCCTATAATCCGTGTAGCAAAAAGGGTGAAATAAGAGCAAAAGTAGCGACATCACTAGAAGACGAAATAAAAAAGAAAAATATAACCGCCATGATTACACGGTCTGCTGATTTTTATGGCCCGTATGCAACAAAAAGTAGCGTACCCTATATCTTGGCAATTGATAAACTAAAGCATGGAAAAAGCGCACAATGGTTACTGAATGATAATAAACTACATTCATATACTTATACACTTGATTGCGCTAAAGGATTAAATTTACTCTCTGCCCGGGCTGAATGTTATAATCAGATCTGGCATCTTCCGACTTATAATCCTGCTATTGATGGTAAAACATTTATTAATTTGATTGCACAAGAACTGGGAGTTGCTCCAAATTATACAGTCTTTAAAAAATGGATTATAAAAATGGCTAGTTTCTTTAATAAAAACCTATCTGAAATATACGAAATGCTCTATCAAAATGAGTTTGAATATAATTTTGACTCAACAAAGTTCAATACCTTCTTCAATTATAAACCGAAATCATATCAAGAAGGGATTCACGAAACAATAGAATTTTTTAAAGCGAACCCCGTTGATTGATTTAATTTGGAATATAATCAAAATTATTATTTGATTACAGTTTTAAAGCGGCAGAAATAAAACATACCGACTATCTGATAATTTAGAGATAGAATTCAACTTACGGGTAAAGCTAAATAAATACGGACCGTCAATAGATGATTGACAAGCAATGTCAACGGACCATCAATCCTAAATCAATTCAGAACCAATACATTCCTATATTGAATGAAGAGGCAACGATCATGAGATGATGAACGTGAATGTGTCAATCAAATCTTTTGACGATCTCTTTTTAGGGTTTTCCGATTGCAATTCAGATTCTATTTTCCGCTCTTTAACATTTATTATTGCGGTTCCAAACCTTTTTGGTTGATATACTTTCTGAGTAGGGATACTTTTGTTTATTTATAATCCACCACAAAAATGAAAACAGAAGGAAGAAGTAGAGTTTGCAGCGTTGAACGTGCAGGGGCTTTGGACATAGGTCTTCGAAAGCTATTCCAGGATCCACGAAAAATTGTAAGACCTTATATTCAGGAGGGAATGACGGTACTTGACTTAGGTTGCGGACCGGGATTCTTCTCTATCGAGATGGCCAATATGGTTGGTCCGTCCGGTAAATTGGTTGCAGTAGATTTACAGGAGGGAATGCTCGAAATAGTAAAAGGAAAAATCAAGGACACAAACCTTCAGAATATCATTGAATTGCATCAGTGTGCCAGTGATAAAATAGGGCTGGAAAAGGAGTTCGACTTCATCCTGATATTTTATATGCTTCATGAGGTGCCCGATCAATCTGCCTTATTAAAGGAAGTATACGGCTTATTAAAAACGGATGGGAAGGCCTTGATCGTTGAACCGAAGTTTCATGTGACAAAAGATGATTTCAAAAACTCAATGGAAGAGCTGAAGAATATCGGATTCGGTATTCTTGAAGAACCTAAAGTATTTTTCAGCCGGTCGGTTTTGATAAACAAAACAAAGAACGGCACGCAACTTACATAGCCGAACGGTTTTATCTTTGCAGCCGGAAAAATATATTCCTGCTATAAACCGATAAACAATGAAATCAGATGAAATGAAAGGGCATGTAGCCATGCTCGGTGCCAATACGATGTGGGGTGTAATGTCGCCTGTCACAAAATTAATTTTGGTGGGAAGCGCTATTACACCGTTACTCGTTACCGATTTCCGTATTATCGGTGCGGCTATTATCTTTTGGATAACCTCTTTGTTTACGAAACGGGAGCATGTGGCGCATGACGATTTAATGCAACTTTTCTTCGCCTCGCTATTGGGAATCACCATCAATCAAGGTTCGTTTCTTTTTGGTCTGGGACTTACCACGCCCATCGATGCTTCAATTGTGACAACCAGCACCCCTATTTTAACCATGATCATCGCTGCCATTTATTTGAAAGAACCGGTAACGGGGAAAAAAGTATTAGGGATATTCGGGGGAGCTATGGGAGCCTTGTTGTTAATTATGAGTGGGCAACATGCTTCCAATGGCAATAACAGTAATATCTGGGGCGATTTGCTTTGCCTTCTGGCCCAGCTCTCCTATTCCCTCTATATTGTTCTGTATAAAGGGTTGATCAGCAAATATTCTCCGGTGACATTGATGAAATGGATGTTTACCTATTCGGCAATCTGCATTATTCCATTTTCGTATACTGAATTGATAAAACTTGATCTGAATGCCATAACCACTATGGTGTGGATCCAACTCTTATTCGTATTATTAGGCGGAACATTCCTCAGTTACCTGCTTGTTTCGATAGGACAAAGCGTACTTCGTCCCACCGTAACCAGCATGTATAACTACATGCAACCTGTTATAGCCAGTATTGTTGCGATCTGGTGGGGACTTGATTCGTTTAATGTGTTGAAGATTATTGCAGTGGTACTTATTTTTAGCGGTGTCTATTTAGTCACGAAAAGCAGAAGTCGCGCGGAAATGGAAGCCTATAAAATACGAATGGGAGACACTGATTTTTAAATACATTGGTGGCTATTCCAAGGATATAATCGTTTACCTTTGATATTGATACGGTAGTTTGTAAAATTAAAAAAAAGAGAAAAAGACATGAACAGCAATCAAATAGAGGAACTACAAAAAATCGGTTTCCAGTGGGAAATGGAAAATCCCTTTCTATTTTGTGCCCATCATAAGGATGCCTATCCAAAAGGAAATAAAGATCAGGGGGTAGCTGTATCGCTTGCCGGAAGAAATATCGGCAGCGATTTCTCCGGAAAAGATGGCTTTAGTATGTATCACGGAGACAATGTACCGGGGTTTCCGGCGCACCCTCACAGAGGTTTTGAAACGGTAACGATAGTCCAAAAAGGATTCGTGGATCATTTTGATTCAAAGGGTTCAAAGGGACGTTATGGAAATGGGGACGTGCAGTGGCTCACTACCGGACGAGGATGCCAGCACGCTGAGATGTTCCCTCTTGTCTACCAGGACAAGGATAACCCCGGTGAGCTCTTCCAGGTATGGCTAAACCTACCTGCCAAAGACAAATTTACCGAACCCGCTTATAAGATGTTGTGGGCGGAAGATATCCCCGAGATACAGATAGTAAATGAGGATCCCAAAAAGGCCACCACCGTGAGAGTGATTTCAGGCAGTATGCAAGGAACGGAAAGTTTGCCTCCATGTCCCGGCTCCTGGGCCAATGACAAAAAAAACCATGTAGGCATCTTCATCATAAATATGGAGCCTGAAGCTTCTATCACACTGCCTGCTGTTTCGGCTACCCTGAAAAGAAATCTTTATTTTTATGAAGGAAACGGTGATATTGAAATTGACGGTATGAAGATCTCATCTTCACACCGTATTAAATTAGCTGGTAATGAAAATATTACCATCAACAATGGAGATAAAGGGAGTTATATGCTGCTGCTGGAAGGTGAACCCATCATGGAACCGGTAGCACAATACGGACCGTTTGTCATGAATACCGAAAAGGAGATCAAAGAAGCATTCTCCGATTATCAGAAAACACACTTTGGAGGTTGGCCATGGGACAATGACGGCCCTGTCAACGAACGTACGGAAGGTCGGTTTGCCTTATACGCTGATGGCACTATAGAAAAACGATAACAAAGCATTACTTACGGAAGAGGTAGGTCATGGCAGATCAACAATATTTCGTTATTGGCTTCAGATTGTGTGTCTTTTCACGGAAGAGATAGTATCATTGAATAATGATACCAAATCAACAAATCCTGCAAGTTATCGTTCTCGTTTTTCAGTTCAAAAACCGGTGGATAAGGGTATCAAATCAACCCGTCTGTAAAATATTTCCGCGCCCTCGGATTGAATCTGGATTTTACCTTCACCGGGAGTAGAAGATATGGCATGATTTACCAACTTCCCGTTTAGATATACAGTAATCTCACCCCCTTTGGCAATACATTCCAGTCTGTTCCATTCTCCAACAGGTTTGTCTACATCGTTTTTTCCTCTAAAACCTTTTACATCCTGCCACTCCGGATCACGACCATTCCAGTTAATACGACCGCTATTTACAGTTACCGGTTGTCCATCCTTTCGGAATATATAGGTCTCATTCTGCTTTTCAGGGGCCACAGGACAGGTTAAGGAGAAGGTGCTACTACCGTCACCAAGAACAATAAAGTCTCCCGTACCGCCTTCAATCACGTTGCATTCTATCGCATGCATCCAGATCCCCATGAAAGCGCCATCCTCTCCTTGCGAGTGAAGCAGTATTCCGTTGTCAAAGGCCTTGGTAGCTCTTTCACCGTAAGTCTTATTTCCCCACTTGTACTCAACCACGAGCTTATAATCCTTATATTCTTTATCCGTAGTGATACAGCCCCATTCTTCACCGGAGATATGTAATAACTTATCATTCACGGTGAATACAGCCTTTGGGTCATTATTACGCCCCCGGTCTTTAATGTACGTATACCACCCCTCCAGATTTTGTCTGTTGAAGAGATGAATCGTCTTTTGGGTTTTCAAGTTTCCCTTACCTAATTTTGATGATAGCGTTTGGATTCCCTTACCTGACTTTGAGGATACCGTTTGGTTTCCCTTACCTGACTTTGAGGATACCGTTTGGGCAGATACTCCGATTGCAAATAATAACGTTATGATAAATGCAAAAGATACGATGGATGCTTTTCTCATCTTCATGTGATTAATGTTTGGCTTCATGACAATAATGATTGATATGATATTCAAAAGATTAAAATCGTACCTGATATCAACGTATTGCTGTCCCCGGACTTTATTACCAACAAGGGATGATTTCTAAAAAAATCATTTACTTCAGGGGGCGTAACACGTCATTTGCTAAATTAGTGATTATATTTCAAAGAACATTTACAGGTTGATTTTATTTTTCCAAGCGCAAATTCGCTTGATATTCTTTCAATCACCTGTTAGTGTTGATGCGCTATCTTCTCGATATTTCGCAAATCAATTGATAGGGCTAAACGGTTTATATAATCCGATCGGTAATTGATACTGCGTTTATAAGCAATCAGAATCCTTTATTTTTCACCAGACTTATTGCACCTGCTAAGACTATTACTGAACTATTTCGGTAAAGAAAAAGCAAACCACTTCGCAGCAAGTTGACAAGATATGAATGGAAAATATATTCCCTTTCGCAGTAAAATTACGGGGAATTAACCCTTAGAAATTAAGAAAACTGTTTGAAAATTTTCCAGAAGGAAAATATATCATTAGGACGGATGAAATTCTTCAAGGGTATTGCCCCGCACAGGGCAATATTAGAATTTATTGAACCTTTCTTCTATTAATATTGAGTTCCTATGTAGCAAGTACTCCGGTTGTGGCTGAAGGGCTAGAAACCTTTTTTTCTATCAATATTCAAAGACTGGTTAAATTTTTTATTTTAGAGTTTGTAGAGACTGGTTTTCTTAAATCTTGTTTCATTTCATATCTTGAAAGAACCGTCTATATTCAGACTTCCAAGACTAGCGTAAAGTTGAATCATGTCATTTTGCAGACTAATGGAATAGTCTGCGATATTTGTTGATTGATAATCAATATTATACATGCCATAATACTGCATCGTTACATTATTTTAAATGGAAAATATCGCAGCATCATTTTGCGAGTAATTTTGGCTAAATAATTGAATTACAGCAATAGGTATTGGAAGTCTGATATTGAAAGATATAAGATTCTTTAGCCATATAAAATTTCAAAATTCAATTTTTAAACAGTTTCTCTGTTTCTATCCGAACAGGCCAATAAATTTCAAACAGCTTTAAAAATAGTACCCGTTGGCTGAATTAATTTTGAATACAATCAAAATTAATTGATTACAGCTTTAAGGTAATAGAAATAAAACATGCCAACTGGTTGATAATATGGAAATAGAAAAAGAATTTAATTAACGGGTAAATATTAACTTGAAATACCGCTTCTACTATAAAGTTTAACTTCTATTTTCGTTCAGAAACTATTTTTCTTCTTACTTTTAATGATTGATATCAAGATTGCACTATTCCTATAAACCTAAAAAAGCATCAATGAACTCCAGAGAACGTGTTTTAAGAGCATTTAAACGAATGCCGGGATTACCCGATCGGGTTCCTATCCAATTCGACTTATGTCGGCAGCTATCAGATCATTTCGGAAAGCAACTTGGAATACCGGTAAATTATACTGATAATTTATATGAAGACGTAACCTATCGTATCAGTGCCAATGAGTTACGGATCGCCATGGGCAGTGATGTGGTGATTACCGGCGCTTCTGTTTCGGATGATTACCGAATTGTAAAAGATGCCGACGGAACCTGGCTCAATGAATATAAAATGCGCATGCACCAAGGTGATATATACGTGGAAGTAGTTGACTATCCCTTAGCTCACGCCCAAACAAAGGCGGATGTTGAAGCCTATCAATTTCCGAATCTGGATGCGCCCGGTCGCTTTAGGGATGCTGCAGCATTGATCAAAAAATACAAAAATGATTATCTGATCTTTGGCGACATTGAAGTTACGATCTTTTCTCTGGCCCATCAGTTGGTTGGAATAGAAAAACTTTTGATCGACATGATGCTCGAAGAAGAGTATGTAATTCCGTTGTTCGAAGCCTGTGCCAAATTCCAGACGCAAGTTGGCTTGCGATTGATCGAACTGGGGGTGGATGCCATTTGGTTTGGTGACGATTTCGGCACACAAACCAGTCTGATTATCTCTCCTGAAACGTTCAGAGACCAGCTAAAACCGATTTACAAGCAAGTAATCGACCGATTCAAAGAAGCCAAACCGGATATCATTCCCATCCTACACTGTGATGGAGCTGTCGCCACCCTACTTGATGACATTCGGGAGATCGGATTTGAAGTATTTAATCCTGTCCAACCGGGTGTACCGGGACATCTACCTCAGGATATGAAAACGAACTTCGGGGATAAATTTTCTTTCTGGGGAGCCATTGATCAGCAGGATTTGCTCCCTCATGGAAGCGACGAAGAACTGGAACGTGATATCATTGAGAAAATCAATATTCTTGGAAAGGATGGGGGTTACATGATTGCGCCAGCCCATATTATTCAAAACGATGTCACCCCGGAACGTGTTGAGAAATTTATAAGTCTTTGTCTAAAGAACGCAAACTATTGAAAAAATGCGAGTGGGTTTAAGCCGTAATGCTTTTACCTACTCGCCATCCTTCTGAACCGAAATTCGATGGCTTTCATCAGGTTTAAGCTGCAATGCTTCTGCTCACTCATACTCTTCCTGAACTGAAAAACGATGGCTTTCATCAGGTTTAAACTGTAATGTGTTTACCTATTCATCATCCCTCTGAAAAGAAACACAATCCTTTTCATCAGGTTTAGTCCGTAATGTGTTTGCCCACATATCCTCCTCCTGAACCGAAACACGATGGTTCTCATCAGGTTTAAGCTGTAATACGTTTGTTCACTCTTCCTTTCCCTGAATAGAAATGCGATCCTTTTCCTCAGGTTTAAGCCGTAATGCTTTTACCTACTCGCCATCCTTCTAAACCGAAATTCGATGGCTTTCATCAGGTTTAAACTGTAATGCTTCGGCTCACTCATACTCTTCCTGAACTGAAAAACGATGGCTTTCATCAGGTTTAGGCCGGAATACTTCTGCTCACTTATACTCCACCTAAACCGAAACACAATCCATTTCATCAGGTTTAAGCTGCAATGCTTCTGCCCACTCGATGGATCATATTAAATCCGGATTTGTCAAAAGTAACAGTAAATATTGATTATCAATTTGTTTCATAGATATAGCAGTTGATTTCCACAAGATCAAAATCAGCAGCACAGGTTTTCTACTAACGGATTTAGGTTAAAAATAAAACGCCTTAACGCAAGTATTCTGTTACTTTGAAAATATCTGATGCCCCATTGGGAGTTGAAAACAAAACGCCTTAACATAAGCATCCGGGTATCTTGTTAGATTATATTTTCCGGATCGTCACAAACGACCGTAAATTTATTTTAAGCGATTCTGTTGGCTGAATTATCTTCTTATTTCCAAATTATCAGCAAATTAGCATGTTTCATTTCTACTACCGCAACACGATAATCAATTAATGGAGGGCATATCCCAAATTAATTCAGCGAATAGGTTTAAGAGATTAAATTTTTATCAATAAATTTGATTCATGAAACTGAATACCAGTTATTGAAAATAACACAGACGAAAAAAATCAAAACAATGGTTGGAAAAAATATCAATAAGTTCTTTATACCGATAGGTGCGGTGGCAATAATTATTACAGAATTAATGGAATATACCATCGAACTCCCTGATTTCCTATACGGTTTTCTATTCGGATTAAGTTTAACATTCCTTGTTGTCGGAATCATTAAACAGTGGCGCCCTTCAAAGTGATCAGGATGTGTTCTTCCAAACTCATCATCTCTTGCGATGTAGGCACTTTTGAAGATGTCGTGGTAGATATTACTGCAATGCAAAATGTAGTACATTTTGAAAGAGAGACTGAAGAGCGTATAGACAGATCCAGCGAATTATTAAAAAGAGTGGGACGCATAAATTACAAACCTCATTAATATGAGTATGACACAGAAGTATAATGATGGTTAATGAAGCTAATTCTCTGTATTGAACTACTAAATCTCCGTATTATTGGAATAGAGTAATTCATAAGGCAAATGGTGTTAGAAATATTATTCCCGGTATTGATGGTACTATGTGAGAATCTGTTAATATTATTTATCTTTATATACCGACCATCAAATTAATAAATTTGGGTATGCGACATAATCTATTCTTTGTAACAGTATTTGAATTCTCTGTATCTTTAAATATTCGCAAAACATACACGCTGATCAGAATTTAACATGCAAGCTCTTTCAAATCCTATCTTTTAAATCATTTACCTATGAAAAGACATTTCACCTTTTTAGTTGCGACGTTCCTTTTAGTCCAACTATCCGCACTGGCGCAGGACAAACCGGCGCCAGTTGCCACGCTGGTTAACCCGGGACAGAACATCACCAAAGAGGTCATTAAGTCAACGCGCGAATTCAGAGAGCGCCTGTTAGCCGATCCATACAGACCGGCCTATCATTTTTGCATTCCAGAGGGAAACGGACTGCCCGGCGACCCCAACGGTGCGTTTTATTACAACGGACGTTACCATCTGATGTATCTCTACAATCGTGAAGGCAGTGGTTTCGCATGGGGACATGTTTCGAGCACCGATATGTTGAACTGGCGGCATCATCCCGATGCGATCATCCCGGGAGATGGCGATGATGGCTGTTTCAGCGGGGGCGCCTTTGTGGATACGAACGGCACAGCCATATTGTCGTACTGGATGTTGTTCGGCGCCAAAGGCATCGGACTGGCCCAAAGCACGGATGCCAATTTTGATAAATGGGAGAAATCGAAAAGCAATCCGGTCATCAAATCGACCGAGTGGGGCATCACAGAGATGAAGGATGCTTCGGGAAAGGAGATCCATGTAGGTTCGGCCGATCCCTCCAACATCTGGAAAAAAGACGGTCGTTATTACATGGCAACCGGCAGTTTGCTCGTGCTCAATAAATACGGAAGAAAAGACGACTCCCCGAAGGACGAACAAGGCGACCGGCTTTACCTTTTCGAGTCTAAGGATCTGAAAGAGTGGACATACTTGCATCGTTTCTATGAATCGAAGCGCGAATGGACCGATGCTTCGGAAGATGATATGTGTCCGTCATTCTTTCCGCTTCCCTCCTCGCCCGATGGCGGCAAAGCCAGCAATAAACACATGCTGCTTTTCATCAGTCACAACAAGGGATGTCAATACTATATCGGCGATTATCGAAACGACAAATTCTACCCCAATATCCACGGTCGCATGACATGGAAAGACAAAGCTTACTTTGCGCCGGAAGCATTAATGGATGATAAGGGGAGGAATATCATGTGGACATGGATCGTTGATGATAAGCCCGATTCGGTAATAAACTATTATGGTTGGACCGGTACTTATGGCTTACCGCGGTCGCTATGGCTCGGCAGCGACGGTACGCTCAGGATGGCCCCGGTAAAAGAACTCAAGTCATTGAGGATGAAAGAAAACACACTTTCAAATGTAAAAGTTAAAGCGGCCGGCGAATTAAAGCTGAAAGGACTCGGCCACGAGCTGATGGAGCTTGAAGTAACCATTCAACCCACCACGGCAATGCAATATGGCGTAAAGGTCTGTCTGTCTGATGATGGTCGTGAAGAGACCCGGATCTATTACGATAAGTCGGATAAAAAGTTGAAGTTCGACACGCAAAAATCGAGTTTAGGATTCGGACGCAAGATCATTGAAGAGGCCCCATTGGAGCTCAAAGCCGGGGAACCGCTTGTTTTAAGGATCTTCGTTGATAAATCAATCGTGGAAGTATTTGCCAATGACCGGCAAGCTATCGGACGAATGGTTTATCCTACCCTCGGGGGCAAAGGAATAAGCCTCTTCTCCGAAGGAGGAAGTATGGAAGCTAAAAGCATAAAATCATGGGAATTAAGTCCCTCCAATCCATATTAACAGGATCCGGATTACCGGTAACGCTACGGAAGTGCAAAAATAATCGGTTCTGTCTCGAGGGGTTAAACTATTAATTTGTTGATAGAAAATGTGGAAACGCAAGAAATAATCGATGCTGTCACGTCTTGGGAATTCTTGTTATGATGATGGTGTTTCTATAATCAATGCATTCCGGTAGGGTTATATTGAAGTTTAAATCAGTCATCAAATCCGGACCGGTTCAAATTTTAGCAGACCCTTTCAGGATTTTATTTGTTTCGGATTTCGAAGGGATGATTTAATCAGAGCATTAACATCCTTTTCGGATTCCGGAGTGGCGATTTAATTACAACAACAGTACCTTTGATGAATTCCAAAGGAATGATTAAATCATAAAAACGATCTTTCTGATGAACCCGGAAGTGTTAATCCGACCATAGCCTTAACATCCTTTTCGGATTCCGAAGTAGCAATTTAATCATATCAACAGTATCTTTGATGAGCTCCGAAGGGATGATTTAATCATGACAACAACTTTTCTAATGAATCCGGAAGCGTTAATCCGATCAGAGCATTAACAGTCTTTCTGGATTCCAAAGTAGCGATTTAATCACAACAACAGTACCTTTGATGAATTCCGAAGGGATCATTTAATCATGACAGCGACCTTTCTGATAAACCCGGAAGTGTTAATCCGATCATAACCTTAACATCTTTTTCAGATTCCGAAGGAACAGTTTAATCATATCAACAGTACCTTTGATGGATTCCAAAGGGATGAAATGATTATATCAAAAATCAATACATTTATTTTTAGAATTCAGAAGAGATAACATGACTAACAAAATCGCCCCTCAACTAAGAAAAACGGAACCACAAAAAATCAAATAATGGAAATAACATTAAGTATCAACCCCGATAGCTGCATCAAATGCGGCAAATGCGTAAAAGTTTGTCCTTCGCGGATCATCTTTCAAAGCAACAACAAAGCTCCGGCATATATAGAAAGTCCCAAAGGCTGTATCTCGTGCGGTCACTGTGTAGCAGTGTGCCCATCGGGATCGGTTATGCATTCTGAATTTCCGGCAGAGCGGGTCCACCCTATCGATTACACCCTCTACCCCACCCCCGAACAGATAATGCTGTTATGCAAATCACGCAGGTCTAACCGTGCTTTCTCAACCAAACCCATACCCACCGAAGCGTTGGACCAGATACTCGAAGCCGCTCATCGTGCCCCTACAGCAAGCAATCAGCAGCAGGTGTCGTTTACCCTGATCACCGATCCGGAGAAGCTTCGTCTGGTAACAGATTTTACCATAGGCGTATTCGGTTCGATCTCCAAGAAGTTAAGTAATCCGTTTTTGAAGCCATTGCTGAAACGAATCATGCCGGAGGCATACCGGTATTTGCCCGCGTTTGATCGTCTCATTCATGCGCAGGAGAAAGGCGACGACCTGATTCTCCGCAAGGCGACCGCGGTACTTCTGATCCACACGCCGAAGACCAATCGGTTTGGTTCCGAAGATTCGAACCTTGCCTATCAGAATGGCTCGCTCATGGCAGAGTGCCTGGGCATAAGCCAGTTCTATACAGGTTTTGTTTGCTCGGCGACAAAGCAGGAGAAACATGATACGCTGGCAAAAAAGCTGGGCATCGACGGCACCATCCATGCCGGAATGGCTTTGGGAATGCCAGCCTTTAGATACCCTAACTATATCGATAAAAAGGATATCGTGGTAACCGGATAACTATTCCGTTTTTGAATGCTGATGCCGATCGTTCTTTTATGTTAATCAACTACGCTAATACAGAGAATTTCATCTTGTAACACATTAATGATGAGAATATTCATATTTTCACCCTGTTCTTTTGCAATTTTACTGATTCAAAGCGTAATGAACCCTGCATAACGGATAGTCTTGAAAGTACGATCCATGCACACCATTGCGCAATTCAATTATCGCATGTCTTGAAGAACAATAGTCTTTAACGCACGATCCATGCACGACCCATGACGGAAGGACGTTGAGAAATCCAGTCTTCAGATATTCTAACCACATAAAACAGAGAAATACTTTTGTCTACAGAAAAATAGATATAGTTATGAACGACATCTCACATATCGCAGTGCAAAACCAGAGAAGAGCATGGGAAATCATTGATAAATTAGATATTTTTCATGTTTGGGAAGCGGTTGGCGCGGAAGCTCATCTTGTGGGCTCCCTAAAGATGGGATTACTAATGAAGCGTCTGGATATTGATTTTCACATTTATTCCGAACCGCTAAACCTTGCTGATAGTTTTGCAGCAATAGCGAAGTTGGCCGGGAACGCCGCAATCAAACGAATAGAATACGCCAATCTTATCGATACAGACGAAAAATGTATTGAATGGCACGCCTGGTATCTGGATAAGGACAATGAACTTTGGCAAATAGATATGATTCACATCGTAAAGAATTCATTCTACGACGGATACTTTGAGAATGTTGCCGAACGCATAGAGTCCGTCTTAACGCCCGAAAGCCGAAAAGCTATTTTAGAAATCAAGAACGACACGCCTGATTCGGAAAAGATTATGGGAATAGAAATATACCAGGCGGTCATTGAAAATAAAATAAGTAACTACACTGATTTTATGGAATGGAAAAAGAAGCATCCGTTGACAGGGATAAATCATTGGATTCCATAATATGCCATTGTCTTGCACAAATAGTGGGTTGATTACACATCCCGTTCTGCTGAGTCAACCATAATCGGCAACAGTGGTTAGGATGTTCATTTTGTGGGGGTACATCTTCTGTTTTGCTGAATCAAACATAACCGGCAATGATAATTGAGATGTTCATAAGATTGAGCTCATCCCCTGTTTTGCTAAATCAATTATAACCGGCAATAGTGATTGAGATGTTCATGAGATTGATTTCAGCCCCTGTTTTGCTGAATCAACCATAACCGACAACGGTGATTAGGATGTTCATGATATTGAGCTCATCCCCTGTTTTGCTGAATCAACCATAACCGACAACGATGGTTAGGGTGTTCATGAGATTAAGCTCATCCCCTATTTTGTTAAGTTAACCATAACCGGCAATGGTGATTAGGGTGTTCTTAAGATTGAGCTCATCCCCTATTTTGTTAAATCAACCATAACGGACAATGGTGATTAAGATGTTATATTGTTCAAATCTTGCTCTATAAACGTAATATAACACTGAGAATAACCTCTGAACATTAGGATATGAATTGTATCAGTTCCGGCTCCATTATGTACTTGTTTAGTGCAAGTTTCGTACCTGTCCCGCTATATTATACGGAACAGGTACGGAACAAGTACTAAACAGGTAGGCGGCTAGTATTGAACAGGGGAGCTTTATCCCTGAGTGATCTATAAGTGTTCTACAAATCATCCTAGGCTCATTCCTCAACCAAATTGATAATACCTCTGATTATTATTACACGCTAATATGTAGTCTATTGAGTAGCTCTGTTTAACTAAAATAACTATGACACCTAATGTTAAAATCAAGCAGTATCACTTTTTAACACCGTTTATATACATTATTAATTCTGCTGTTCTAAATTTAGTCATTGGATAACCAAGCTTCTCACAAATAGACAAATGCACTTTGGCATATTCTTTTAGATTTGTTAAGTAGTCGCAAAAATCCAGATATGACAAAAATGCATTACAATCTTCAATTCTGTACCAATATGGTTCATCACCAGTTAAGTATCTGTACCCTCTACTATCCCAGATTGCAAATTTTTCCGGGTTAATAAAGTGTAGAAGCTTTGAAGTTCCCACTAAGGAATTATTAAATAGTCCTTTTAAAACTTCAAGCTGTTTAACTGTTGGAATTATGCCTCTCTTTGCATTGTTAAGAATTTCAAGAGCTTCATCAAAATTATCTGAACGAAAATCAAAAATTGTTGGCATCCATCCATAAACAAAATTGATACCTATGATTAAATTATGTTTTGTAATAACCAAAGTGTTTTCAAAGTACTTTAAAAATTCTGGGTAAGAATGGTCATAAGTTTCTTTTTTTACTTTGAAATTTTCGCAATCTTGTAAAAATTTGTCGATTGAGACATGACTTTTAAATTTGTTTAATATGTTTTTCACCATCTTTTTAATTACTAAATGATTCTCTCTTTTTACCCTTTAAAATTAATAATAATATTTAGAACCTGTTTAAATTTTATTCAATAAAAATCTTATAGCGGCAATTTTGACCATTTCCTCAGCAGAATCGAATGTTAATTCATAGTTGCGGCATAACCTTCTGTAGTTGTCAAACCACGAAAAAGTTCTTTCTACAATCCATCTTTTATGTACTGGTCTGAATCCGTTTATATTATCCCCACTGATAATAATTTTGATAATATAACCAAATCGATTCTTGACTCTTTCGATAATTTCGCCCCGATAACCTCCATCTGCCAGTATTACTTTTAAATGTGAACATAATTCTTTTAAAGTTCTCATCAACAGATAAGCTGCTTTACTGTCATGAATACAAGCCACTGTTACCATTACTGCGATAAGAAAACCGTTTTTATCCACTATCACATGACGTTTTATCCCTTTTACTTTCTTATTCCCGTCAAAGCCATTCAGTGAACGGTTATTACCCCAACGTACACTTTGACTATCCATTATGCCAACACTTGCTTCTCTATTCTGTCCACGTTTCATCCTTACCGATTCTCGTAAGAATGCTTAATATTAAATCAAATTCACCTACAAAAGCCCACTTTCTGTAATAGTAATAAACTAATTGCCAGGGTGGATAGGTTAATGGCAACATGCGCCATTGACAGCCGGTCTTTACCAGATAGAATATACCATTTCAAATAGAACGTAAATCATATTTTCTTTTTCTTTCTTGTATGGACAGCTTTTTCTTTATATATTGCCACTGTGTTTCCTTCAAATCTGTTATTTGCATTCTGTTTTAAGTTTGGTACCTCAAAATAAATGCTTTACTGACTAAGAGGAAACACTTTTATCCTTTTTCTGATTTAATTTTTAAACAGGCTCTTAACGATTTAGTATTATAAAAAGAAAATTATCCTACTATTAATGATCATCATATTTAAATCCTTAAACCTCTTAAAATAGGCTGGTCAAATGAACTGTAATTTTTCTGGTCTAACTAAAAAAAAAATAAGAAATAGTCATTTAGTTAACGAACATGAAAAAAAGTGGTTGGTTAATAGATTCCAATTATTAATATTAAATAGACTATTTAATCAAATATATTTCTGCTTCTTGATTTTATTTACTTTTGAAATAGATTTACACATTTATAATAATAAATTCATAACCGATAACCCCTTAGATATCATGTCACAAAAATTACAAATATTTATATCTTATAATTGGCTTGATTCAGAAACTGTTGATGAAATTGATAACTTCTTTTTTTCAATTGGACTGCCTCTAATTAGGGATAAAAGGGATCTTCTATATAAATATTCTATAAAAGAATTTATGAAAACTGTCCGCAAGACAGATTATGTATTGATGGTTATAAGTGACTCATTCTTGAAATCATCAAATTGTATGTTTGAAGTAATGGAGTTTGTTAAAGACGAGAACTTCAAAAATAAGCTCCTTCAAATACTTTTACCAGATGCTAAAATTTTTAGTTCATTAAATAGGCTGGAGTATATTAAATATTGGGATAAAAGATTTAAAGATCTTGAAAAAGAAGTCACAGATATGTCTATAGTTGATAAAACTATAATAATTAAAGAACTTAAGCTAATAGATAATATTAAAGGTTCAATAGGTGAATTTTTAGAATTTTTGTCGGATCAAAATTGTTTATCATTTAATGAATTAAAACTCAACAATTATAAGCAGATACTTGAATTTGCTGGACTTAATATCAATAAGGTCGACAAACGACCTCTAAAAATAAAAGCTGATGTTTTCAATTTCAACATTGAAGGTGAAAAATGGATAGTATTTATAGGTATTATTAATAAAAAACCAGTTGAAATATATTGTGTAAATGATAGTGATATGTATTTTCCTTATTCGTTGGTTGATTTTTCTAAAGATATATTATTAATTAGAGGCAAAAAAAATGTTGATAGAATTGATTTGCAATTCGTTGACATTACTGATGGGAACAAAGTGACAGTTGAAGGTATAAATAGAATGTTTATGAGAAAAGAGTTCTATATATACCCCAGAATTCTTGTATCATTATTGAAATCAGGCATTGATATTAAAATAATAATAAAATTATTAGATGAAATGTATACCCAAGAGAATGCTAACCCATATTTGTGGAAAGATGAAATGAAAAAAATATTAAATCACTATAACAATTAATTATCAAATTTATTATGGAAGTGAAATTTATCTACTTTTCTTCCCTTATTTCCAGCTGGTAACAAAGACTCATACGCTATGTGGGTTTCAGAGCAATTTACCAGCTCGTTTCTCGCTGGAAAACGTAACAGCAGATAGGGTTTCGCGACCATGTTTTCCCATACGTCGCATAGCTCCAAGTCATTAGCAACAACTATAAAAACATGGATAAAGTTAAGATTAATATTATAATTCTCGGTGGGTTAAGACAAAATCTGAACCAAAAAAAAATTCTTAAGTGGAAATCAAAAGTCTTTGAGATTATTGCCCCAATCGAGATAAAGAAGACAATACCCAATGCCACTAAAGAGGAAGACAATAAATATACCTACACTGACAATGAATTAAAAAAAATAATAGGTGACACTTCAGCTAATCAATTGACACTTGCAATAATAAATCACAGGTTAGAAGAAGATTTTTATGAGAGAAGTATTGGCGGTAAGTGTTACGTTTTGACTTTATATGAAACTGAAGATATTATTCTAAAAAACGATTTTCAAGTTCATGACTTTATTATTCAGGAATTGTATTATATAACAGCAGTATATTATCGGACAGGTGGGATTATTCCGTTATGCGACAATGCTTTGACACATCATGACATTAGAAGATGTCTGTTTGATTTCAATGATTTTAAGGATAATTTATCATTATCTTTAGGTAATGCTACTATTTGTGAATCATGCAAAGGTGAATTCAATTTTTCTTTTACTCCAGACAACTTTTTTGATAATATTGAAAAAGAATTAAAGAAAATAAAGAAAGATAAATTCTTTATAATTAGAGATTGGATTAGGAAAAGACCAATATGGTCAATAATAATTGGAATTCTGCTGTCTTTTTTTATTAATATTTTTTCAAATATGGCTTATGATTATATTAAACATCAATACACAAAGGAAAGACATGAAACAATAAATATTCAAAAAAAATAATAGTTGCTAACAGTTTCAAGGGTAACACAGTACAAAGTAAACACTCGATTAGCCACCTTATAAAGGTCCCAATGGCAAAAAGACTATGCGAGGAATAAGCAATAACAAAATCTTCAGCCGTTGTAAGTATTGATCGTAAAGGAAACTCATAAATGCCGATAGTTAAAATCGGTCGTGTAGATAGGAATAGTTTAGAAAGAACAGTTGGACTAATAATCGATAAGGACAATATAATATTCTTTGTTCTGGTTCTTAAAAACAGAATAAAGAATATCAAAAAACTTCACTAGGGCTTTTATTCTAATGTACCGTAGTTATTTCGCAACATTAAAATACAAATAAATCCTACTAAAAAGATCTATTCCAACAATTTCTCTTTTTTCATAGGCAACACGCTTGTTGAAACAAGGATACACTTCATCACTACAAATGCGTATGACACAAAATGGATAAACCGGACGATGCCGATTTATCCATTTTGTGAATATTTAACTGGGAATATCTTGATTTTTACTCTACTGTCATGCTTCCGATAACCTGCGAAGTATATACCTCTTCAACATTCGGGTAAGCCGTTTTGTATTGTTCTTTAAGATCTTCGGCAAGCTGAATAAGTCGGTATTGAGATGATTTAACAGATGATTTAGCAGTCGGATCGCTGTACTCCCTGATAATAAATGTACGAGTCACATTGCCGTAATGCAACGTATAGGTCGGGTAAGAATAGCTTCCATCGGCACTTTTAACTATTGTCCGTTCAAAAGTACCTTCGATACCATTATCGCCAAATTTGTCAGGATAAATAAAGACATTCCCTTTCACCTTATCCTTATCTTCGCCTTCGGTATATACAAACTTATACCCGCCACCAACCTTTACCGGAATGGTTGCAAGCGCTTTTTCTTTCAGCTCTTTTTGGCTACCGACCGTCATATTATCGCCAACAACAGTGGCATCTAATTTTGACACAACAACCTTTTCAGATTTATAAGTTACGGTTACATTAAGGATGTACGAATCTCCGGACGAATCTTTAATCGTAACGATAGCATTGCCCACTCCTAACGGTTCTAATGAAAGATAATTGCTTTGAGTCATCTCGGCTTTTAACAACGATGATTCACATGAAAAAGAATAATTGCCATCTCCTCCGATAATGGTAACGCCTCCTTTGGAGCCATAATAAAGATTAGTTGCATTATTTTTAATCTGGTGTAAAGATAACGGCTTATCATCGGAGTTCTTTTTACATGATGTAAAACCAAAAGTAGAAAACAGGATTATCAAGACACAGAGAATTGAGTTGAGATTTCTATTCATTATATTTTTTTTAAATGGTTATTGTATTCGTTTTAATATTCGTAGGTTAATTCAATGGCGCTATTTTCCGGAACAAATATCTTATGGTCCTCAGGGATGGCTACTCCGTTCTTTATTTTAATAATTCGTATGATGTTGGTATCATTCCGCGCTACAGGTACTCTTTGGAAAGTCTGGCTTTCACTTTTAGCCACAAAATGATCATCACCACTGGAGGAGATGCCGTATTCAGTATTTAACATCTTTTTTTCATCATATTTTATTCCCCACGGAAAAAATGTCTGGACTTCGAAATGGTCATTTTGATGTGTCGGCTGATAATTTTTCAATGTGACTGTGATATAGTCTTTGATTGGAATATAAAAGGACGCATTATAGGTCGTGTCCTTTTTTAATGGAAGGTACGTACTAAGTGAATAGGAGGTATCGCTTTTTAAAGAATAGAACGAAAGAAAATATTTATCCGGATCCAAATTATGAAGGTCAACCTTTAATTCGAAGAAAGAAGAAGATTGTCCTTCGAAGGACTCCACTTCTCCATCTTTTATATTGAAAGACATGCTATAATAACCATTTGCATCTGTTGTCGCTTCACGTTTTAACCAGGAATGGTAACTAAGAAGGTATCGTTCTTTGATATACTTTAACTGTACTTTTACACCTTGCAAAGGCAAACCGCCTGACGTTACGACACGACCTTTTATGGTTGTAAAGCCGGCGGTGCATATAGTAGCGGTATCATTCTCTTCTTTTGTACAGCTTGCAAAGGCGAACAGGATGAATAAATAGAATAAATATTTTTTCATTATTTGTATTTAATGTCAACCAATAAGATGAAAACGGTTGAAAAAAGGTTGCATTAAAACAAATACAAAATCAATGTACCACTACATTTACGCCTGAAGTTTGTCCGGTAACCGCATCGGTAACGATCAGTTTAGTTTTGCCACTTTTTAATGGTTTCACCCTAACTACAGCAGAATTACTTTCTTGATTAAAATAGTCATTACCCGGAGTGATGGATTCGACTACTGCTACTGTTTCATCAACGACCTTGGCGGTATATTTACCGCTCCCTCTCCAAACCGATATGCCATTAACGCCATACGTAAACGGGAGATCAAAAGTTAGCTGCGAGCTCTCAGACTCCGGAATGTACAAGTCAAGGTCATTCAAAACAAAAACACGAATAGAATAAAGTTCTACTATTCCTTTACATATTTTAAATTCAGTGATACCGTTAGATTTAGCCTCGACTTTTAATTTGTTACCCAGTGCAACATTGGCAGACATAGAGACAATATAATCGTTTACTCCGACTAAACTATCATTTTTATCAAAAGTAAAAGGTAGTTTGAATATACGGAAATCTCCTTTTTTCATGTATACATCCTCGGACCAATATCTGTCATAATCGATCTGTTCTCGAACATCAACATGGATTGTTTTAACAGCGTATGCATCACCTGTTGTGTTATCGTCAACATCCATAACCGTAATAGTAGCAGCACCCTGACCATGACCGATAATATAAAACACGTCTTTTTTATTTTCGTCGAAACGAATTTCGGCAATATTAGGATCAGATGATGTCGCACTTAGCGAACCTGTTCCTTTGAGTTTTTGGACTTCAGCATAGCTATGCGTATTATCCAATACACAGGATTTTAAGTTTAATTGTAGATTCGAATTTATCCCATCCTCATTTTTTTTACAGGAGAACAGTGTAAAGACTAATACGACTAGTAATAATAGTTTTTTCATTTTGAAGTTATTGTAGTTATTCACTTTGAAGTTATTGTAGTTATTCATTTTAAAACTTAAAAATTGTTTAGTTTTTATTTACCGGTTCCGATAAGAACTGAATATTGGCAGAAAAAAAGTTTAATAAATTCTGATATTATCTCGTACGGAACAATATCAATGAAGAATTTCATCCCTTCTACCAATATATTTTCCCTACGAGAAATTTTAAAACAGTTTCTTTTGCAAAGATAAACAGACAGAACAGCAGAATCCTTGATCTAAATCAAGGATTCTGCCGTAGAGATAGTTTCCTTCTGATCCGGCTTAGTGTTTCGGGGGCTATTTTTATTAATGAGGCAATCTCTTTTAAACTTACCAGATTTAAAATATCGGGATAACGTTCTATCAAGTTTGTATAGCGCTCCTCCGGAGAGTCGCAATACAGCGAAAGCAACTTGTTGCCGATATCATTCAATATGGTTTCTGCCACTTTGCTTCTGAAATTCGTCACACTACAATTATCGTAAAACGTGTTGAGCTCATCGTATGTAAGGAGCTGAACAGTGCTGTTTCCGATAGCCCTGGCATCAATAGCAGCTGGTTTTTGGATTTGAAATGTGGCGTAATCAACAACAAAATCATTTTCGAAACTGTAGCCTACAATTTGCTCTTTCCCATCTGAGGTGTAGCCCAAATACAGGAATCCTCCTTTCACGATAAACCCTACATAATTAGGGTTTTGTCCCCGTTGCACAAAGAATTCATTTTTCCCGTATTCTTTCTTTGTACCTTTCTTCATAAAGAATTCCCTCAATTCGGTCATTCCATCAAGCTCCATGTGTTCTTTTAAAATAGGCATAACTAAACGATACGATTTATATAGTTCACAAAATAAATATGGTTATTTTCATAGTACAAATCCAGATTGCAAAAATAATACCAACTCAAACTGATCCTTGCAATAGGTGGATGAACGAGTACATATGTTTAATCTTTGATTTTTGAAAGATCAACAAACCCAGGGTATTTTGAAATCTGTCTGTAGCACACCTCACCGAGGTCATCAATTTCCGTAGTCTCGATCGGAACACATGGGGGACTAGCATTTATTTTATGTTACAGGCTGTTTTTTATATTACCGGCTGTTTTTTTCTTTTGTAAGCGATATTACAGACTTCCTGACCTCTCGCACTTTCATTTGTCGGAATAATAACTAATACACAGCAAACAATGAGAATAAACACTGTATATCAACTATATATATGGATACATGCGTCAAATATTCGATATTTACGACAATATGATCTGCGATACTAATCTTTTAATTACTTGCAATTTGGGGTCAGGAAGTCTGTAGTAATAGTCAGATTTAGCAATTCGACATTAAAATTGACTTGAGCATTTAAGGCTTTAAACACTTTGATAATAATCTCAAACCTTGCATCAGTCAAACTGTTTTCAAGTTTTGGGATCTCTGATTTTTCAACTCCACCAGCACACCTAGTTCTTCTTGTGTCAAATGACGATCCTTACCGCTTGTTTAATTGCTTCGCCAAGTAAATCAGGACGTAATTCATATTCAAAGGCTTCACGTTTTGGTGTTCCCCGTTTACCAATGTATTTGTCTGTCAGTTTTTCTAAACTGTATGTTTTTAATGGTTCCTTTTTCATTTCTCATAACATTTCTCATAAGTTATTCGTTCAAAATAAATCTTTCTTAAACTCTCTTCGTTATCGATGTCTCCTTGAGGCGTTTTATCAGTTTTTTGATAAGTCCGTGTGTTGAAATTACAAGTGTGTCAATCTTATTTGAATTTCACTGTCATCCTATTTTAAATTTCCACAAATAAATTTATTTCCTTATCAGGAAACAAATTTATTTTATAAGCTCTGAATATTACACGCTAAATAAGTGCATTGGATGGTCTGTTTGATTTTAGAATTCAGTCACGCTTTGTGATTTAGTAAATCAATTGCGGTGAAATACTCAGTTTCACCGACTATCTGGAATTTTCCTTATTTTTTCCGCCTTATTTTTCTGCAGCAAATTTCCAATCAGTCCGTCTTTGGTTTCATAGCGTAAAATACCAAACTCTGTATTGTAATATATCCGGTTTATATAGCGGGCATCACTCTCGTTGTTCCAATTCAACTCAAGAACCTTATTATAAGAAATGTTGTTAAGGGTGCATGTATTATGAAAAGTAGACGTGCCACTATAAATCGAATTCATTATGCCATTTTCATGAGGAACAAACTGAATAATATTGTAAAAGTCACCATAAGGTGTTATCTCAAATTGTACTACCGAATCACAACCACCTAAACCACGAGCAAGGAACTTTATAAAATCAGTGTTAGGTCCTGATTTTTTTAGATTTACTTCAAGATATTCTTCACAAACCTTAGGATTTGTATGATGGAGTATCTGAAACTTTCTTTCTACCACCGTTGAAATTGTGTCGGACTTATTGGTGATAAACACTACTATCTGTCCATCTTGATACGGAATACTTTTAACTACAATCGCGTTGAGCGGTTTGCTTATGCAGTCGCTACAATCATCTTTCTTTTTACAAGAATAACTTATGGTGAGAATAATCAAAACAGAAATGATAAGTTTCATGAAACGTATTTTAATTAAAGTTGACAAAAATATTATTAAATCGGTTCCGATGGGCTCTCCCTCATCTATAATACAGCTTTGAGCGTATTATCCAAACGCTACGCTTGCAAAGCAGACGCTGAATCAATATACTCTGACAAGAATTTATTTATCTAGAATTTATTTATCTAGCTCGTAAATGTTAATAACTCAAGTTTCACAACAAGAATAACCCATTAAAAAAGAATGAATCAGGATAAAAAGAGTAGTATGTTTATTTGTTTTAAATTGCTAATATTAAGCAATTTAGTATTATCGAACAAAAAAACATGCTACAGCGTAAAGTTATAACAAATATTTCTGAACCGAATAACTTGGTACCCAAATATATTCTCTGGAACAAAAGACCATCCATAGAAAGCAACACCACCCTGTCTGGGAAAACTTTAAAGCATCCCATTTATTCTGTATGACATTGCATTAATTATATTGAAAAGCCCCCCTATTCATAATAGTTAAACAAACCGAGGCTGGAATTGGTACTTCGTTGACATGAAATTAATATCTTAAATGCCGCTTTTAATGTCTTTAGATCAGACTATAAAATGATAATTTTGTAACTGCTTAAACTTTCAGGATGCTATATATAAATTTATGAAAACCTTTTGAATACTTTCAGATAAGATATGAATATAATAGATGAAATAATTGTTGAACGAGCTGTGGGGTCTGAATCAAATTAAAAATTTTGTGCATTTTTGCAAAGCAAAGCAACTCAAACAGAAACCATATAGCTAAGAATAAAATTATTAATCTGAAATCGATATGAATATAGAACATGGAAATAATACTACGACTTTAGCGAAACAGTATAAATCTGACATAGAAGCAATTATTGCAAAACGGTATGACAACGGGGCTGATTTATGGACTACTCCTGATAAACGGACATACAAAGGGACCCCATTTTCAACGCTGGAAAGTGTATTAATGCTTACAGAGTTGGAATTAACTGCTACTCCGATAATGAAAGATGCTGCTGAATTGATACTTAGTTTATGGCGCGAAGACGGACGATTTCAAATAGTACCCAAAAGTGCCATTTATCCTTGTCAGACAGCTGGTGCTGCAAGAGTTTTATGCCGTTTGGGATATACATCCGATAACAGGCTTAAAAAGACTTTTGACCAGCTTTTGGAAATTCAGCATGGTGATGGTGGTTGGCATTGTAATACTTATAAATTTGGAAGGGGCCCTGAAACTGCTTTTTCTAATCCGGGAACAACATTAGCGGTATTAGACGCATTCAGGTTCACACATTTCCTTAATAAGGATGAGCGCCTTGATAAGGCCGTAGAATCTTTACTCAATCATTGGGAAACACGGAAGCCAATCGGTCCTTGCCATTATGGAATCGGTACGTTATTCATGAAAGTAGAATACCCTTTCTTTCGCTATAACTTGTTTTTTTATGTTTACGTTCTATCTTTCTATGAAAGAGCCAGAAATGATAATAGATTTTTAGATGCACTCAATGTTTTAAAATCCAAAACGGTTAATGGAAAAATTATAGTTGAGAATCCCAATCGTAAGTTGGCAAACTTTTCTTTCTGCAAAAAAGGAGAACCAAGCGAACTTGCAACTAAACGTTATCATGAAATATTGAATAATTTAAAATAACAACGGATTTGTTTTTAACAAAACAGTTGCCCTATGAAAATTTCAACACTCAGATTATTTATCAACAAAACAATGATGAAAGGTGAGGAAACAGCATTAGGCAAAGTGGCAACTTTTGAAACAGGACAAAATGAGAATAAAAGGATAAAGAATATCTAATAGACATTTGAAAATGAATGATATGCGACATAGTCAACCTCGTTTTTATTCATCATTTCGCTTTAGAACGTTAAAATAACCTGGAATCAATTTGCCGGCTATTAGCCTTTCTGCTTACTTTTGTAAGAGAACGATGAAAAACGCTACGACATCAGGCATAAGTTTTCCCATCCTATTGTAAATAGCAAAATCATTGTATGAATTAATAATTATAGCAATGAATAAATCGAAAGTAGAAAAAGTAAATTTTTATAGCAATATTCTCAGAAAAGAAATGCCAATGTTAGTGTATTTACCTCAAGACGATAAAAGTCTCAGTCCCCTACCTGTATTATATTTTCTTCATGGAAGAAGTGGTAATGAAAATATAATGTTTGAATTAGATATAAACACTAATGCAGATCGAATGATAAAAGACAGAGAAATAAATCCGATGATAATTGTCTGTCCAAGAATTGAAAACAGCCGGGGAGTGAATTCAGCCTCAATTTGTAACGAAGTACATGATCCTTATAATAGAATCATAAATATAGGAATGTACGAAGATTATTTTATGGAAGAGATCATACCTATAACAGATAAAAACTTCAATACTACAAAAGACAGAAAAGGAAGATTCATAGGAGGGGTATCAGCAGGAGGGTATGCAGCTCTTCATAATGCATTTCGACATCAGCATATGTTTTCAAAAGTAGGAGGACATATGCCTGCTTTGGAATTGAAACTTGAAGAGGAAGACAAACCATATTTTAAAGATATGGGGGTATGGAAAAAATATGATCCAATAGATATTGTAACAAATAATACTATTTTATTAGATATTGATGTTTATCTTGATGCCGGAGCTAATGATGAAGGTGAATTTTATAATGGCTGTTCAATCTTACATAAAATATTGAAAAATAAAGGTATAAATTCTCAAAATCATATATTCCCGGGTAATCATAGTGCTGAATATATACAATCAAATATTGAAAAATATCTGAAATTTTATGGAGGTTAATACAGGTACAAATAATAAAACGAACGCAGTATATAAAAACGAGTTGGGTTTCATGCTGCAAAGGACTACAACATAACAACATTTTAACAATATCATGAACGAACAAGAAAAAATTAATTTGGGAAGTATTCAAAAAACATTGCTTTTACCACTGTGGGGCAGGGCTTTTGAAACAAAAAAAACGAAACCCCTTTTAGTTGATAAAAAGGCTGTTTCAATAATAGAAAATATTCCCTACGATTTTGATCAGATTTCAAATAAGGTCAGTAAAATAAGTCAACTATCATGGATTGCAAGAAGCATCTTCTTTGACAAGAAGATCAAAGAGTTTATTAGCAAACATCCGGAGGCAACCATTGTCAATATAGGTTGTGGTCTCGATACAACTTTTGATCGTGTAGACAACGGTAAAATTCAATGGATAGATTTAGACTTACCTGATACAATAGCACTAAGGAAAAAATATATTTACGAAACAGAAAGACGACAATTTATAGCAAAATCCGTATTTGATAACAGTTGGTACGAAAGCATAAAAAATAATCAAAATGTCATGCTATTAATTGCTGGCGTTCTTTATTATTTTAAAGAATCAGAAGTGAAAAATCTTTTTAATAATTTCCACATGTTTATTCCTGAAGTTGAAATTATTTTTGATTATGCTTCAAATAAAGGGATTAAAATAGCAAATAAACAGGTTATTGAAGATGGAGGGATGGATAAATCTGCATATTTAAAATGGGGTATTGACAATATTTTTGATGTTGAAAGTTGGGACAATTATATAAAAGTAATCAGTAATATGGTCATGTTTAAAGAACATAAAAAGAACTATCCATTTATAAAACGAATTGGAATGAATATTTCTGATATGTTAAAAATAATGTCATTGACTCATATTAAAATTAGTTGATTGAAAAAAGCACGAATGCCTAACACATGGTATAGGTATCGTACATTTTATAACCACAGCCCATGTCGCAAAGGCATCATTAATCACAACCGACGGCGACTTCGATTACTCGGATATGATTGTACCTGCGAGTAGACTGTCAGAAGATCAAATGGAATGGTATTTAAGAATAATATGCAACATAGTCAACCTCGTTTTTATTCCTCATTTCACTATAGAATATTAAAATAACTTGGAATCAATTTGTCGGCTATTAGCCTTTCTGCTTACTTTTGTAAGAGAACAATGAATAAAACGCTAAGACTTTACCTGAAATATAAACAAAAAAGGACCCAATGAAACTGTCAAAAGAACTGATCATTACGCTATTAGCACTCCTAGTAAACATAATTGCATTCGGACAAACTAAAAATGAAAAGTTTAACGAGGTTTACAAACTAATTGAACAAAAGAACTTTTTTAAAGCTAAAGAACTTTATAAAGTAAATGAAAAGCACTTGCCACTTGAATACAGAAATTTTATAAAAGCATTTTTAGACAATGCGTTCGGCGACCTAAAAGCCTCAGACCAAAACATAACAAAAATTCTACACAAAAGTAAAGACATCCCTGACTCTCTGAAATTCAAGTTATACAACGTAAAAGAAGATAATGCTATAAAATCATACAATTACAGGGAAGCGAAAAATGCAGTTGATACGCTATTGATAAAGTATAATCATTTCTTAACCAAAGAGGAACTGGATGACCGTCAAAATAGTCTAAAAATATGGACAGCATTAGAAAACGAGCCAAAACAGATTGTTACTATAAACGGAGACAATCGTTTAAAGATGGAAAAAGATAAAGCCGGTTTAAATAATCTCAGGGTAAGCGTTGAAACAGATACGCTGAATTTTATATTCGATACGGGAGCTAACATATCTACTATTTCTCGATCGGTGGCAAAGAGATTTAATATGAAGCTAATTTCAGCCGACATCAAGGTTGGCACAATAACAGGTGCAAAGGTACTTGCACAACTGGCTGTGTGCCCTAAAATGACATTAGGAAATATCGAAATACAAAACGCCATCTTTTTAGTTCTTGATGACAAAGACTTGACTTTCGCTCAAGCCAATTACCACATCTTGGGTGTTATTGGTTTCCCAATCATCGAGGCAATGAAAGAAATTCAAATTACACAAGACGGATATTTTATCGTACCGAAAAATGAGACACCCATTAAATACCCATCCAATATGGCTATGAATGATTTGACCCCACTGATTTATATTGATGACAAACATTTTACTTTTGACACCGGCGCAGACAAAACAATACTTTACAAAACATATTATCAAGCTAATAAAACTGAAATAGACTCGAAATATAAACTCGATTCTGTAAGTTTCGGTGGCGCTGGAGGACGTAAAAAGTTTGAAGGTTTTAAAATTAATCATGACTTCACTATTATGGGTAAAACAGTAACATTGAAAGATATTGATTTATTAAAAGAGAAGAGAGATAAAGAAGAAAACGTTTACGGAAATATCGGTCAGGATCTAATCAGGCAGTTTAATAAGATGACACTAAACTTTGACAAGATGTTTATAAAATTTGATTGATATTGTACTGCCGAAAAATTTAAGTAGTAGAAATAATTTATTGTCGTATTCTCAATGCTTGTTCTATTCTGGCACATCTACCTGAATAGAGGATAAGCAAAGAGTGAAATCACCGATTGATATAAGGGACTACCAATTGTTCTGACAATTTAGAAATGAGCGGCATAGTATAGTAATTAAAAACATAAATCAAGATGGAAAAGATTGGAATTATTGGTACAGGAAATATGGGCAGAGTAATCGGATTAGCACTTGCTAAAAATGGATATAGTGTATTTTTTGGAGCTCGTGATTTGTCAAAAGCAAAATTTGCTGCAGAATTTGACAAGACAACACAATATGGTACAAATCAACAAGCCGCAGAATTTGGTGATATCATTTATTTTTCACCAAGAGATACCCATCCGAGAAATATTCTTCAAGATATTTCAATCCTAGATAATAAGATTGTCATAGAATCCAACAATTGGAATATCTCTAATATGCTAGACGCCGACCAAATAACTACTTCAAAAACTCAAATTCTACAACAGCAAATTCCTAATGCAAAAGTGGTGAAAGCTTTTAACACCATAACGCAGGAAATTTTTGAACACACCAAGGAAGATATAAAATCGCACAATGTTGCTTGTTTGATTGCTTCCGATTATCCTGAAGCCACAAATGCAGTCATTGCACTGGCAAATGATTTAGGGTTTACAGGTATCGATTGTGGTTTGGCAAAACAAGCCGTGTTACTTGAAAATGCCGGTAGTTTAATCCGCATATTAATGCGAATTAAAAAAACACCATGGATTTCATTTTCGCTTACTGAACTGCCTGTTATAACAGACTTGAAATTTGGTGGCAGAACGCCATCTTCTCTACACACTCAACTATCATATTTAGAGGGTAAATAATTCAATTGTAAAGCATCAAACGTAAAAACATACCATAATACATGGTCCCAATGTTTGTAAAACAAGCCTCAAAAGGAAATATATTAGGTGAGTTATAGCTTCCAGAAGCTGCATGGTGTGGTTACATTTTATTACAAATTTCAATATATTTTCATATGATTTAATTTGTACTCCACCCATCATGACTATTAACTTATTGCAAATCAAATATCATTAATTATAACATAAAACATTTAATAAATAATAATTGTTACACTATTGCTAATTTTAATTGGTTATACTATATTTGTAACTAAGAAAGAAACAATACCAAACAAGAGCAAAATATGAGCAGCAACGAGATAATAGGCCGAAATATCAAGTTATTCCGTGATAAATTCGGTATAACACAAAATATACTAGCCGATTATTTAGGCGTTAACAGAGAAGAAATCAGTTATTTTGAAAACGGGCAAAGAAATATAAGTACTACTATTATTGAAAAGGCAGCAAATCTATTTGGCGTTGATGAATATGATTTATATGAAGAAAATCCTGAAAAGCAACAGACAACTGTTGCCCTGGCTTTTAGAGCCGACTATTTACAAGCAGAAGACATGAAACAGATTGCTGATTTCAGAAAAATCATCTTAAACTATATTCACATGAAAAATATTGCGTGTGATGAATAACCTGATACTGGAAAAGAAAGCCGGGGAATTTCGAAATACCAATGGCATTGGTGCTAACGATGCCATACGTTTAAAAAGCTTGCTCTCCATGCTGAATGTCCTGACTGTTTATAGACCATTGGATATCAACTTTGGAGGCATGGCAATCAAAATCAAGAATGGAGATGATGTAAAAAGATTTATTCTAATCAACAGTAACAGGACTTTAGGAAATCAGCACTTCACTATATGCCACGAATTATACCACCTCTATTTTCAGAAAGAATTCACTTCCAAAATGTGCAATATAGGAGCCTACGACAATAAGGATAAGGAGGAGTATAATGCCGACCTGTTTGCTTCTTACTTATTATTACCCGAATCGGGGGTTAAAATGCTTATTCCTGATAATGAACTGGGTAAGAATAAAATATTATTAAACACAATTCTGAAAATAGAGCACTATTATTCGTGCTCAAGATCTGCACTGCTATACAGATTAAAACAATTGAATTTTATTGATAGTTCCAAATACGATCAATTTAAAGACAACGTTAAAAGAGGGGCCTTACAATTTGGATATAGTATTGATTTGTACAAATCGGGCAATCATAATCAAGTTGTAGGCGATTATGGAACTATTGCCCGCAACTTGTTTGAACAAGGAAAGCTTTCGGAAAGCCATTATTTTTCATTACTACTTGATTTAGGCATGAATGTAGACGAAATAGAACAACTAGGCAATGAAGACGAATGAAAAAATAATTCTAATTGATGCAGATGTGATATCACATTTTATCTATGCCGGAGAGATTAAATCATTACCTTCTATCTTCAAAAACAAGATTTATATTTTAGATAAAGTCTATGCTGAACTTCAACGATTTCCAAGAAGAAAAGCTCAAATAAATGATATATTAAATTCAAATTTATTAGAAATAATGCCTTTTCCGGAAGAAAATCCGGAAATCAGAAAAGAATACGCTCATCTAAAAAGTGTTATGTTTAAAGGTCCGGGAGAAAGTGCTTGCCTAGCTGTTGCAAGATTCTTCGATCAGATAGTGGCAAGCAGTAATCTGAAAGACATATCTGAATATTGTAAGATGCATCATATTGATTATTTGACTACTATGGACTTTCTATCAGAGGCGCTAAAACAAAATATTTTTTCAATAGAAAGATGTAATGACTTTATCACTAAAGTACTAAGCTATGGAAATAGACTACCGGTAGTTAGAATACAGGATTATAAAAGCAGAAATACCGATTTCACCCTTTAGGAAAAATAACAGAAACATAAATAAAAGCCATCAATGGAAAGCGAATGTTCATGAAACATAAAATATGAGTATTCGGCACAAAACAATTTATAGCTCAAGCAGTTTAATACTTTTCCGGGCTAAACGCCAATGCGTATAGAAAAGAATTAAACAGATCAGTATAAGTAATCCTGTGACAATCATGGTTTTGTTTGAGTTAAACATCACCTTGTCTATTTTGTCCTGTTTTACAGCTTCATATACTTTTCGCAAGGTCTTATCATCGGGCAAGATGTTCTTTTGGTCACTATCTTTTGTTTGAATAGATTTCATCAGATCCAGCTTATAGGCTTCAAAAGAAGACATATCGGGCGTATTGTAACCTCCATATCCCGTATGAAGCGGATCTGTTTTGTCGAGAATTGCATTAACAAGATTTGTTATGCAAATCAGAAACGTAATTACGGATACGATACAAATGATATATCCATAAATGTGCGTGAAACGATTTGACTTTTCCATACTAAAGCTGTTATAAGGTAAATATTATGATTGCTTCTTAACCCTTGCGTGATTGCTTCTTAACCCTCTCGGTTTGAATAAAGAATTGATGTTCAAATCCGAATTAAAAGATTAAAGATACGAATAATTATACTCTATTCTTCTCCCCTACCGTCTTTTTCTAAATACGTTTTCAGTTTATCACAATGTACTGAAATCGTAATCCCGTTTTTGATTCTGCATTTTTTCAGAGAGCTTAAAGACGCAACCGTAATTATTCCGGCACTTATCATCTTTTCCAATTGGCTTAATGAAAGGTTAAAGCATTGTCTAATTACAGCGGTCAATTTCAAATTGAGATTGAAATTTGTTTTCACTTCAAATTCAATCAAATCATCATTCATATTAAGCATGTCGGCAAACGTAATGTTATCATGAACTATATCATATTCCATATTACTATAGTCCAGCTCCATACTGTTTTTCCTTATCGTCTCCGGATCAAATGCATATTGTCTGGCCGTTGCCTCATCATTATGGCAAAATTTATGATACAACGCTTTGTTTATCAATTCGGGTTTAGTGCGGGATAGTATTGTTACATTGCAGGTATCGTCGCAGTTTACACATTTATAAATCAGCCAGACATCAATACTCCGTTTTTGAGAATTTAACCTAAACTTATTGCTGCAATAGTAAAGATTGCTATTTCCGCATTTGCTACACTTCCTTTTTAATAACGGAATGTTTTTGGGTGTTATCTCCCAAACATAATGTATGTTCACTTTTTTCACTTAATTAATAGCCATTTAATAATCAATGGCTCAAATTATCCGTGCAAAAATTGATAATCAGAAATAAAGAATTTAGCTCATTTATGGATGCTTGTATAAGGTTGACGATCAATCTTATCTTTTCAAGAGAATCTATATTGTCAAGTTGAATTCTGGTTATTTCCGTTTCTATTCTTTGCTTAGTATTCTTTACGTAATTTTTCATCTGTATTCAATACAGTTGAATCTTTCTAATTGATTGGCAAAACGAGTAATTAGGAAGACTCGGGAATAGCCATACAATTGTCGTAAAAAGACAATGTAAAAGCGATCATAAATGGGGTCAATGAAAAACCTGTTTGAGCAGAAATACTCAAACGAAAAGAAACATTAGCCTGTGGTTTTGAAGGCTAATACTAAACGAATATATCGAAACGAATTGTTCTCACAATGAAGGTGTTAATAATTATACCGCAAAGGTAGTAATTATAATCTCAATTTTGTATGAACTGAAAATAAAATAGTGTTGCAGGAGATGCGAAGAAAGAATCGTAACATTTGGAAACATTCATTTGCTGATCTGATCTGTTTTTACGGAAAACTTTAATTAAAAGTCGAAGCGTAAATATGAATTAACAACTTAAAAAAGCCATCCATCACAGTTGGCTTTTCTATGGGTGATTGTCAACCGGACTATGATATTGCAGTTCCACAGTCTAAAACATGAGCCTTAGCATTTGATGCTGCAAGTTTTTGCAGAAACGGTTTACTCAAACATTTTACAATCTCGTTATATGATCGGGCATTTGTAATAACCCAATCATAAATCTGCCAACGAAAGCCTGAAAGCAACGAATCTTCAACCCAGTACAAGAATTTCGTTGGGTAGCTGAAATGTTCAATCTTTTTCATTTTAAGATACATCTCAATGCCGTCAGATACGTCGTGCCATAAGTCAACAAATGCATAATCGAATTTTCTATCCGGCATCTGGTTTTCAGCATATTCAAAAGCATCAGCAGAAATGATTTCCACCTTTTCTTTATGTTGAAATTGCGGAAAGATGAACCGGTTAAAGAGTTGAATTACTTCGTTGTCATGTTCGACAATTGTAATGCTTTGTACATTTTCTTTGAGCGAAGCCATATAGGCGAAATATCCCAGTCCGAGTCCGAATGTAACCACTTTGCCTTCAATGGCATCAATTGCAGGTTGTGTGGTCTCTAATTCACTGGGCTTGATAGACATCCATTCATGCCCCTTTTCCATAACAGTCGGAAATCGAAATGCTTCATTGAAAAAACCAATACACGGAAATTCTTTTAAATCAGACGCCACGACCAGATCTTTATAAATAAAGGCTTCGTAAGGCTTGTATTTTTGATACTTGAACTCCCAATTACCGAACTTCACCTCCGGAATAAAGATGTTTCGATAGTAAGGATTTTCAATGTATGATTTTGGATTCAGTTTTTTGATAGCCGGACGAAAATAATCATTTGCCAATTGATCATCACGTTCATTGTTTTCGGTATCAAGTCCACATAAAGCGATCAACAGAGCGAAATATACAGTTTCTTCTGACAGAGCACCACCGCTGTTGATGCTCTCCATCAACTCTTTTGTAATAGCACACGGATTATTGTTTAGATAATCGCAAAGCATCCAACTGATGTCGTTGTTTCTTTGCCTTATTTCCGTGAGCTTCCTAACTTTTTCTATGTCGTCAGGACATAAATTCAAGCACATAAGCCAATTTGCTCTCTTTATAAAAGCATGGTGCAAAAGTAAAAAAATCAAACGGAAAACAAGCGAATAAGGGGAAAAGATTTTAATTTAAAAATGTAATCAGTTGGTTCCGAATGACCTTTCTTATGAGCGAAACGGTTATTTTTGCACATTTACGTCATCAAATATGTTTTATGGTTTTTATCTGGAAATTCTATTTATATCTATTCAATAAAAGGTGTCAGTCCGTGAAATTAATGCTGGTGTTTAAAAATTCTCACCTTTGAAAAATCGGCATTGGAGAATTGTTTTACACATAGAATAAAAAAGATAAAACATATCACCAATATTAATATGCAACTCATCCAGGGTAAAATAACAAAGCCATTAAGATCAAAGGCAACCCCGTTTTTTACCAAATCGGTTGTCGACAAGTTTCCCATTTGAAGAGTAACATAACGAAATGCGGCCGTAGTGTAGGTTAGCGGATTGATATAGACAATCGGTGCAAGCACTGAAGGTAAAGCTATAGTCGGAATATAAGCACCCGATAAAAAGGTAAGCGGAAAGGAAATGATCGTTACCAGTAGTTGAAAGTTACTCGATTCGCGGGTAATTGTAGCAAGATATAATCCCATGGCACTAAATGTCAGACCTGTTATAATCATAACTCCAACCATTTCAACCCCATGTAATAAGCCAATATGTAAACCGATAAACAATCCAATCACAACAATAATAATACCCTGAATGACTGATATCAACGTGGATGAAAGAACGTGTCCAATGGCAATTTGCCATCGTGAAATGGGCGCAACGAGTATCTCTTTCATGAATCCGCTGGAAATATCTTCCAGAATATTCATTGAGTTACTTAATGCAGATTGAAAAACGGTCATGATAATTATACCGGCAATCAGGTAATTCATCGGATTCTCAAGCTTGATTGCCGTAGCCTTCATAATAAATGAAAAAATAAAAAGGAATAATCCTGACATGAACAGATTCATAAATAGTTTCAATCTGTCTCGCATCAATTTGAGTATATTTCTTTGTAAAAGTGCTATAATAGTTCTCATTATTCTCTGATTTCCTTTCCCGTAATGGCTATAAACACATCATTTAATGAGCCTTTGTTAATCTCAATATCATTAATAATCCCTTTATTTGCTGACATAATCGCTAAGATATTGTCAAGGTCATTTACATAGGCAGTTACTAAATTATCCGTATTTTCAAATTTTATTTTCTGATCATTTAGATACGATGTGAGCTGATTTATAGCTGTTGTTTCTATCTTCATTATGGTTGAAGTATATTGTTTTTTTAAATTGCAGGGTGTATCGTGAGCAACAATTTTTCCTTTATCGATAATGACTACTTTCTGACAGATTTCCGCTTCTTCCATATAATGAGTAGTAAGAAAAATCGTAATGTCTTTTTCTTTCTGAAGACGGTAGATATACTCCCAAACATTAGCACGGGTTTGTGGATCCAAACCAGTAGTAGGTTCATCAAGAAACAGTATCTTTGGAAAATGTACTAATCCACGAGCAATCTCAGCTCTTCGTTTCATGCCTCCCGAAAGGCTTCCTACAGGTGCTTTTCTTCTGTCTTCAAGATCGACCAGTTGGAGAACAAATTGAATGCGTTCATTTATTTTGCTTTTGGGAACTTTATAAAATTCGCAGTGGAGCTTTAGGTTTTCTTCTATCGTCAGTTTATCATCAAGCGTCGATTCCTGAAATACAATTCCGATATCATTTCGTACCTTTTCTTTTTGACTAGTCACATCGTAACCATTGATTTGTAATTTTCCCGATGTTTTATTCTGAATGGTACACAAGGTGTTAATGGTTGTGCTTTTTCCGGCACCGTTCGGTCCGAGAAAAGCAAAAATACTGCCTTGTTCTACATCAAACGAGATGTCATCCACAGCAGTAAAATCACCGAATTTCTTAGTAAAATTTCTGACTTCAATACTATTTATTTTCATATCTTATATTGTACTTAATATGTTGTATTCAAATATGAAGACAAACTAACGGAAGAAATATTTTATAACTACTTTTTTTAATGACATTTTTAGTGATACCCATTCAACGAAGATGAGATACATAAAAATCAGAAAGTTATAATATCCTCGTATAAATCAGCCAGTTGCTTGCGAAGATATAATACAGCATAATGTTTTCTCGATAACAAGGTGTTGACCGGAACGCCAGTTGATTTTGACACTTCTTTTACTGAAATACCGTTTAATTCCGTCAGTTCAAATATCTCAGCTTGTTCAGGCGGCAGATCTGACAGAGCTTTCTCCAGCTCTGTCCAAACTAACGAACGAAGGTATTCCATCTCAGGCGAATTTGAAAATGCTTCATTGTTAAACAAAATTTCCGAAAAATCTTTAAAGATAAAATCACCGCTTTCATCATCCTGATAAAAAGGCAATTCCACTTCTTTTTTCTTGATACCAGCATTTATAATTGTATTACGTGCAACTTTATATAACCATGCCGAGATATTTTCTATCGGATTCATGGTTGTGTTGACTGTTTTTACAAATTGATAAAAAACATCCTGCAAAATATCATCCGCATCTTCTTTGTTCGATACCTTATTACGGATGAACGATTTTATTTGCGGCTGATATTTCACAATCAATTCTTTAAGATTGTCCTGCTTTGAATTGTTCGGCACTTTATAATTCTTTCTCCGGTTTGTTTTTATTAAAAAAGTCGGCATCGAAATGATGATGATGCCTACTTCGAATAAACTCGTTTCTCTGTTCCGAATTCATTTCCGACCATTTTTCATAGATCGCATTATGATGAGAAGAACCCATCACATGTTTCATCCAGAAATTGCTACCTAAACCACCAAAAAATAAGCGTGAAAGGGCAAGTAATCCTAATGACTGCCAAAAATTAATGGCTTTAAATCCGAAAATGTCTGGAATAAGTAAATTCCATAAAAACATAACGATTGCACTGAAGCCAGCAATTATCACAAAAGCCCACAATATGTACCTGAATGAAAATCTATTCATCACTGTTCTGATTTTAAATTATTATTTTTCTTTAAATGTAATAAAATGTTTTTCAATTCTTCACATCCACTTTTTTGATTTTTCTTTGCCATGTTTAGCAGTATCAATTGTTCATGGAGTGGAATATTAAATTCTGAGAATAAGCTGAATATATCACAACTAATCTCTCTGTTTTTTCTCTCACAATAACATTCAAAAACATTCATATTATTTTGATTTGTTATTTTCGGCTAATCAACTCAAGCGCATTGAAATTACAAACGTTTATACATTTTCCACATCCAGTACATTGGTCAGGATGCTTCACCTCAATGCGCATTTCATTCTTATCATTTACCATACTCAATACCTGATGATAGCATTTCAATACACAACTTCTGCATCTTGCACATTTTTCATCAGTAATTTGTATTACTTTGTTAGCTTTGGGCTTCCTCTTGCATGTTTTTTCCAACAATAACAAGAACGAAAATACAGCTAAACATACATAAGCGAGAACCATTTGTATTTATTTTAAATCAATTCTAATATTAAAAGCGTTTTCTAATTACTAAGACAAATGAAGAGGAAAAATATTTTACAGAAAATGTCAGAATACATCAACGAAACTGTAGTATATTTAGCAAACGAACAAGTGGAATAATAATCATGATCAACAGATAACAGAAATAAATAATCAACTTAATTTTTGGCAAAACAAGGCGTTTAGACCAATGAAACTTTTACCAAAAGAGCAAATGAAAGGTATAATTCTTTTCCCAATAGAAAAAAAAGCAAATGAAATTATGATTAAATTGCCCACTAAAGGAGATATTCAAACTATCAGATATCGGCAAGATTTCTAAAAATGAATGAGTTCTCCTGTGTATTCATCTCTAAGATACACAGTTGCTTTTCTCATACACTATTCATTTTTCTTCACAAACACTTTAACTTCTAGTCCGGATGTAGATTATGTTATGGCATCGCTTGGCGCTGGTGCTTTTGCTTTGACCGAAATAATCGTGTTAATTACTTAGCGATCTCGCTCAACAACAGCTTCTCTATTTTCTCTCCACTTTCTGGTTGCGGTGCATCGAAATTCACGATATTCCCCTGCTTGTCGATCAGAATGTATTTAGGAATCGTATTGGCAACATACGATTTCCAGACGACCCCTTCCCTATCTAACAATTGAATCCAGTCAGGCTTATATTCACTCAAGGCCTTCTTCCACTCGTTGACACCATCGTTGACCGCAATACTCAGAAAAGCGATTTGATGGTTGTCTTTAAACTTATTCACCAATTTTTTAAAGTCAGGTATTTCAGCCCGGCATGAGCCACACCAGCTTGCCCATAAATCGATATAAAGAACTTTCCCTTTGAAATCGTCAAGACTATAGGTCTTGTTCAAATTGCTTTCCAACGTAAACTTTGGAGCAGGTTTACCAATTTGTGTCCTTAATAATTCAACCTCTTTTTCAGCAAATTGTGTCTTAATTAAATTTTTATAACCTAAGTTCTTAAAACCGGCGAGATAAGGTTTGAACAATTCCTTATACCTATTCGTATTTTCAAAAGATTTGCATTGATAAATTGCCGCATCCATTAGATGATAGAGGCCGTATTCTCTCAACTTTCCTTTATAAACCTTGTTGAGTATTTCTAATTTGTAGGGTAAATCCTTTTTAACCTTTGGATCTTTTAGCATGTTAAGATTGATCAAATAGTTCAGATATTCACCCCCAACCCATGTTTGATAATCGGTTGAAATGAAATATTCATCAAGGAATAGGTTATCTAAGACCTTGTTGTCAAAGTTATTCCGTACAATGGCAACCGATTTATCATAATCATACTTATTCATGTCAACATGAGCCATCAACAGATATAATTTATTAAATTGATTGTCATACCTGGTCATCTTCCCGAAATAGGAAAGATACGGGTCCCTGACCGGTTTCTTATCGAAAACCACATGAACCAGAGAGTCTTTCAATTTCTGATCTTTTTTGATAAATGCCAATAGGTCTGGCTCATTCATTTCATACCAACTTGTTTTGTCATTTCTGGCTGATAAAATTGAGTCAAGCATCACACGGTATCTGTTACTTTCCGAACCAATACCGGTTATTTTTTTTGATTTATACAATGACATAAAATTCTGACCATTTCCGGTAATGGTTAAATTGTAACCGGGAGCAACAAAAATATCATTAATCTGAATGTTTTTTTGTTGAATACTTGTCCGTTGAGGTTTGATTACTTTATTTGTCCTCAGGTAGAAATGACCTGTTTTGTCAAGATGTAGCGTATCAATTGTAATAGTCTCATTTTTGTCTTTGAAGAATATTCTTAAATAATCTTCAGGACAGTTTGTGATCTGGCCCTGAATAATAAAAGGTAACGGTTGAACCTTTTTCTGTCCAAATGACAAGTTGTACAATCCTAAAATAAATAAGAACAAGATTATGTTTTTCATGTTTAATATATTTTTAGCTAGTGATTATGTTTTCAAAAAGATATGATACAACTTATCCTTTTGAAAACTATAGATTCTTGTCAGACAAACCACCGGATGAAAGGTTCAAAAATAAGCTAAATATCGTATTTTGAAAGCAAAAAGTAATGCAACTTCTTATAATTAGAAAACATGAGCATTCTCGATCATTATGATAAGAGTTAGTGACAAGGCTACCGAGACAGTTACCAAAAAAATCCAAACTGAAAAAAGATGAACGATAACGACATAAAAAGACTTTCACGACTGACTGCAATTTTAACCCAACTGCAAACGAAAAGAATATTGACTTCAACAACACTTGCTGAGAAATTTAGCGTAAGTGTCAGGACAATTTATAGAGATATACGAGCATTAGAACAGGCGGGTGTTCCGATATTTACAGAAGACGGAAAAGGATATTCGCTAATTGAAGGATATAGAATTCCACCGGTAATGTTTACTGAAAATGAGGCAAATGCATTAATTACCACTGAACAATTAGTGCTAAAAAACAGGGATAGTTCTCTTATTGCAGCATATACAGAAGCAATCAATAAAATAAAAGCAGTTTTGTTGTATTCAACAAAAGAAAAAGTTGACTTATATTTGATTTCCGGTAACATATATTAATAAGTTAGCGTGATTATTGATAAATTATCCTGATTTAATTTTTCAATCTTACTTAATTCTGTATTTAATAATAATATATCCGATTTCAATATCAGACATGAAGGATCAATTGAATTATAAAGCCCATCGGTACTAATGCTGATAATATCTGCTTCTAGAAATTGAATCTCAACTATTGGAATAGGTTCTTCTAATGGTGTGCCTGATAAAGATCTAGTTACAACATTTTTGTATCGTTCGATATCTTTACTTGAAACTGATCTATTATTCTTCATCTCATTTATTAATGAATGGCTCTTCGAACAAAAGAGTTGTTTATTATCCCTGAAATGCTGAATCTGGACATCTCCAAGCCAAAAAGCATAAGCAGTGTTGTCTTTTACAAGTATGCCTGCTATAGTTGTTCCAAGTTTAGTATGGTATTGATTTCGTTTAGAGCGAATTTGTTCGTTAGCAAATACAATAGCATGTTGAATTAATGTATGTATATCTTTTTCAATACCATTTTCGGTAATAAATTGAAATATAGCTTCTGTTGCAACCTGAGACGCAACTTCGCCAAACTGATACCCTCCCATACCATCGGCAACAATATGAAGTGAAGCATTTTTAGTAATCGGTTCACTTTTAATATAGTCTTCATTTGTTTCTCGACTCCCTTTGCCGGAATAAGAATAGATCTTCATGTTAAATGGCTTTTATTTGTTTCTCCACCATGTTTTGTTGTACGTGGGCGAGTTGATATTATCACAGGTCTGTGTTATTTTTTAGTTCTTGCAGAAGGTTATTAAATACGTCTACAACAGTATCGTATTCTATACTTTTATGTGTCTCAACTATTTGATTCATCATGGGACTTTCATCTTCTAACTTCAATTCATTTTCCAAAATTTGAATGAAAGTTTGAAAGGTCTCAGCATTTTCTCCGATAATTGTTTTTATATCTCTACCTAAAAGAGTAGCTCCGGCAGTAAAAGTGTTGAAATTTTCAGCCTCGTAAATGTCGTAATGCTCCGCTATAGCCCTTTCGATATTTATATCCAGATAATTTTCAATAATGAAAGCCAAATCATCGGCATCTTTATTGGTTTGATTTTTTCTATCGTTGAATGCTATCAGTTTCAGAATGAAAATGCCAGGTAATGAAGCTATTTTGACTGTAAGCTCATTATCAATAGTTACATCCAAAGTGTTATGGGCTACTTCGGTAAAGCCTACCACTGACATCGCGAATTCTTCTTCGGGCGGCCAATAGATATTATTATCTGCTTGTGCTATCTCTCCGAATGGGACAATGTCAATAACATAAACATTTTGAAACAAGAAACGTTGAGTTTGTTTTGTGTTCTTTGAAAATCCGTCTATTTCACAAAGCTCTTTTGATATTTGTTCAAACTTATCCCAGTCTTTAATGGCAATAGCTATATCCAGATCAACAGTTCTTCTTGCAGGAGTCTGATTATGGATACCACTCAGAATAATGTCTCTTGCTGTGGCACCAATAACATAGAAATCAGAACCTATTGATTGAAAGTAATCGGTCAGTCTTCTCAATAGCTCTTTTAGTAATGGATTATTAAGGTCTTCACCTGATATATTGCAACTCATTTTCCAAGATAATTTTTGCTGTTTCAATATTTCTACTATATCCGCTACCGATTAAATCAGCATATACCAATAGTGGAGGAGTGGTTATTTGATTGTCTAATGCTTCTTTTCTTTTCCAAAAGACTTGAAGAACCTCTACTTTACCATTTACATCAGGCACTAATTCCATATCCTGCCCAATGTTTTGCCAACCTAGAGTAGTGTAGATACTGAATTTTTCGGGGACTAATTGGTTAGTCAGAATAGCCGCTGCAGGTTCAGCACCCCAAAGGGTTATTCCTTCCTCATTATCCAGATAAAGTCCTTTCCAGTTTAGCATAGCATCGGCTTTGACAAACCGCATTTGCTTTTTTACCAATCTGGGTCGAAGTACATCCTGATAGGCAATTACCCAACGTTCGAGTAACTGAGTTTTATTTTTCAGTACTCGTTTTAATTTAGTTTTCAGAATAAAATTTTGTTCTTTCAGTTCATTCATCACATTGCTGACAGATCCGATAGAAACATCTGCAAGCTCTGCAAGCTCACGATAAGAAAGCTGTAAGCTTTCCGGATTATTCAGCAGGTTGAAAATAATCTTGATACCTGCTTCCTGAAAGGCTTTAGCCTGATTGGTTTTTTTCTTTTTATGTACCTTTTGTCCAACAATATACAAGAGTAAGTCCTGGTATTTTATAAAGCAGTTTCCGGACACATCGAGATAGTTTATTCCGTTTTCTCTTAGTTCGAGGGCAACTTCACTTGTAATATACTTGGCAATAATCAAAGTGGGGTGTATGGTTTTTGTTTTTAATTCTTTCAAGCGAGTAAATAAAAAACCTTTGTTTTCCTTACGCAACTCATTTTTAGCTTCTACTATAAAAGCATGACCGTGAATATCAATAATACCATCGTACTCATTTCTACGACTTTCTACAGTGATATTTAAACCGGTAAGTTGCTCTAAAGTTACACTAGCATCGTAAATGTAATCGTTGTTGGGATACATAATGAAAAGGTTTTGTTCAATAAAAATAAGTGTTCATTGTCAATGAACATGCAAATATATTGAACACAGTTAGATTAAACAAGTATTTATTTAGGAAAAATTGAATTGAAAATATATGGGGATATATTTTCAATTTATCAATATTCACCATATTGGGCTTGATAATCCGGTTGATTATTGATGGAGTAAAAAGCGATTTTCCCTTTTTTAGCTGTAGACCTTTATCTGGTTAAAGTGTATTTGAATCTATTTCCTGCAATACAGAACCTTCGAGTGCTGTGCCATTATGACGGGTAAAAAGAGTGCCTCCGGTGGTATCTTGTTTATGAATTCCAATTCATGAACAAATTGATTCTGTACAACTAATTTAAAGACCATCAGTTGTTTGCCTTAATTACCTCGTCTCCGTTTTTTGCCAGGTATGTATTTATAGTCTGCACTGAAACCTCAAAAAACTCAGCCGGTTGTTTTTTTTATTAACCTGTATTGATCTGTCCCACGGCAATCTAAATTGCTATATTATCGCTGATAAATAAAACTCAATAAGCTTGACCCTATTATTCTATAATTTGACAGTAAATACATTTTACTGTCAAATTATAGTTATCTTTACAGTAGATATTTTTTTGATGAGGAAACCAGAATTACATATTGAAAAACTTAAAGAAGCATTTGAAAATACGGATTCTTTTCAAATTGATGACTTATACGCTTTTTACCAATTATTTGACACGAATGTACCAAGAACAACTATTAATTGGAGAATCAATTCTCTTGTCAAATCAGATGTTATTCACCGCATTGGACGAGGGACATATAAGTATGGGAGTGGAAATGTATTTACGTCTCAGATATCGCAAAAGGCATTGAGAATAAACAATTTTGTGAAGACTAATTTTCCTTATCTGAAATACTTGATTTGGCATATTAGCGAAATAAATTTCTTATCGCAACATTTAATTAATAAAGACATTTTTTATGTTGAAGTTGAAAGAGAGGCCGTTGATGCGGTCTTTGAGAAACTCAGAGAAAAATTCAAGTATGTATTAAGGGAAAAATCGAATGAATATGTTTATTTTGGAGAAAGTATAATCGTAGTTCGTTCATTGGTGACCGGTTCACCAGTTCAATCAGTAAAAAATGTACCCACCACAACTATCGAAAAGATATTAGTCGATTTGTTTTGTGATAAAGAGTTTGCGTTTTTACAAGGGTACGAACTAACTCATATCTTCAATAATGCATTTTCAAAATACACAATAAATGTCGATAAGCTTCTGAGATATGCTAGTAGAAAGGCAAAGCGCGATCAGATATCTGAGTTTATCAAAACTATAAAATGACAGTATATATCAATTACTGTCAAAAATACAATTAGAATGATACAAAAAAGTTGCACTTCAAACGAGTGGATTACAGAAATAGCGAGGATAAAGAAAGCAGATAAGGGATTGGTTCAAAAACTTATTCGGGCATTAATGCTTTTGGAAGGGTTAAGTGAATCGAAACTTGAATTTGTTTTTAAAGGCGGAACTGCATTAATGTTATTGCTCAACAGTACTAAAAGACTTTCGATTGATATTGATATTATTGTATCTGGACAAATTGAAGATCTTGAACAATTAATGTCCGAAATTGCAACAAAAAAAGGATTTACCAAAGCTGAAGTACAGCACCGAAAGGCAATCAGTAGAATTGAAAAAGCACATTATAAGTTTTATTATCCAAGTTCGCTTAAAGCGGATGATGAGGAGTTTGTTTTGCTCGACATTTTATTTGAAGATATTCATTACAGTAAGGTTGTTTCCACTCCAATACAGTCTTCGTTTGTCACGCACGAGGGTGAAATTACCGAGACAATGACTCCCGATTTCAATAACATTATGGGAGACAAGTTGACTGCATTTGCTCCCAACACAATAGGGATTCCATACTTCAAAAATGAAAAGCCAATGGGGCAAGAGATAATCAAACAACTGTATGATATTGGAACTGTATTTGAGAAAATAGATGATGTGACTGTTGTAAATACGGTGTTTTCAAATTTTGCGATGGTTGAGCTGCAATATCGAAATATGGGAGGAAATATAAATATTGTATTGGATGACATTATTGAGAATTGTTTGTCCATATCATTACGACAAAATATAGGGAATGCCAACTTTGATGTATTGCTGTTCGGACTAAAGCAAATTTCAAGTTATATATTTTCAGAAACGTACCATATTGAAAAGGCAACGGTACATGCTGCAAGAATAGCTTATCTGGTTACCTTAATGCAAACCGAAAATGAGATTGAACGATATAGCAACAAAATAAATATGATGGATTGGCAAATTGTACAGCCAAATAACACCAAACTGAATAAACTCAAAAAGACAAATCCGGAGGCATTTTACTACTGGTTTCAGTATTATTCTTTAAAAGAAAAAGTGTGAGATGACAGCGCCACCCAATGCACTGTCTGATTGTAACATTTACGCTTGCTATGAAACGAAGAGAATGATTTATGGCTTTTCAAAGTTTTACAGATTTTATGAACTGAACTTCGGTCGTATATACTTAATCCATAATGACAAATTGGGTGTTATTGTTAATTCATGGAATGTTAAATTGAGTCTACTATTCAGTAGTCGCCCATTGAGTAATGTTTAATTGTGCATTTGCAAATTGTTGTGTCCAGAAGCCATGTAATTTGCCATTTTGATAAGTTTGTTCCATTTCTCTTATTTCCAAAATTTTCTCTCTTGCTGTTTTGCTTAATGATTTAATTGCTTCTAATCTTGAGCCAGCATCTATCCGGATTAAACAATTTTTTGGAATGCAATGCGCTTTGAGTCGCCCATCACCATTTTGATCAGAAAAATTGAACGCTGTATCTGCTGCCGTAATTTTAAATAATTCTTTAAGATGAGGTGTGTCTAATACTAAAAAACCTTTTTGATATGCTTTCTCACCCACAGGTATCTGATGGTCTTCCACTAACAATAAGACTCCATCATCACTAAGCAATTTTGAGATTGTCCCTCCATCCCGAAATAAGTCCAACCAACCATTAGGATCAATCTCATGAAGAACATTGCACATAATTACCACTCCAAAACTGCCTTTGTCATAAACAGATAATAAACTATCAATATTATTAAAATACCTTTTGTCCGAATTGCCATAAGCTTTTATTAATGCACATTCGCATAGTTCATTGTCGTCTTGAAATTTGTTATATGCAATATAGTCGATGCTTTCCAGTAGCTTTGGTTGGTTACTTTCATCCATATCTACAATGTTTGAGATGAGTCTTCCTTTTCCTGCGCCGTAATCTAAAATCCGTAATTTACCTTTTGATGAAAGATGTAATAATTCTTTTCTGATCTGGTATGTTTGTGGGTCATTATTGTCCGTATTAACAGCCTGGGGCTCGAATAAACTATCAAATGCATACCGGTTTGTGGCGTATTGAGCCGGCAGGCCGATAAAGTCCTGAAGTTTTGATACTTCATCATCGTCACCCAATAGACTGTGCAATACTTTTTCCGGAATCTTCCCTGCATGCTTTACCTTGCCGTTTTCCACATACCAAATCAAAGAGGGATCAAAATGAGCTAAGAGTGGGATGGAGTGTGTCGCAATCCATATCTGACCATTTGAAACGCATGCTTTTATTCTTTCGATGATTTCAATAATTACAGATGGATGTAGATGATTTTCAGGTTCATCCATTATCAATATCAAATCTTTTAATGCCGTTTCCTGACTATATATCGCAATACATAACTGTAATAAAACTATTTGACCTTCTGATAATTTGGTTTGGCCAATAGGAAAACCAAACAAGGTGGCTTCGCCATTAATGTTCCGATCAAGTTGCTCATTTAAAAATATCTTTATAATGTTTTTTAATCTTTCATAATCATCTATTGCTTTTTTCCTTTCATCATCAGAAGCATGAATGGATGGATGTGTTACATTAAACCATTTATCTTGAACTGTTTGGATTTTTGATAAAGCACCATCCGCTAAAAAATCTATACCGACTGTGTTAATTCTTTCGGCAAACAATTTTATCTGATTAATGGGGAATTGCTTATTATCTTGTAGTGTAATGTTTTTAGGGACAAAAGGGATCGGAGTGTAATTTTCTGCTAGTTCTGATGTCTCAATTTGATTCCAGCTTTGTATTGCTTCTAATCTTATCAGTTCATTGTTATTGTAGTCTATGTTCCTAGTATAATTTCTTATATTATCCTTAAATTGCTCTTGCTGGCTAAGGTCTGTAGCAATCTCAAGTTGTTTATGAACACTTTCTGATGCTTGTTCGAAATTGATTATATTTCTTTGTAGTTGTCTTATTTGTTCAGGAATGTTGTCAATCACTGATTTTTTAGGCTTATCATTCAGTCTATTAACAATTTTATTTAGAATCCTGGTCTTTCCAGATCCGTTTTTTCCGGTTAATAATACAACCTGATTTAGTTTGTACATTTTTATAGCGTCAAGTCCATCCGCATTGTCTGCTGAAGCGGGGATGTCTAATTTTGTTATTTTCATGATTATCTGTTTTGGAATAATTTGATGTATGAATTATTACGGTATGATTTTTCAGTTGATTGTTTTCTTTTATTCAGTTATAGCCAAGTGAATATTTGTGTGTAATGCTTCGCTTGAATTGTGTTTGTGCGTACGGTAAATTATACCTATGATGGCATTATGCGGTTCACGGGCCTTTATGCTGTCGGTGAATAACATCCTCATATTTAGTAACGTTTTGAAATTAAAGGTCATTGCTTTGACCTTTCAGTTGCCACAAAATATCCTCCCCAATAAACCTGTACTGTTCTTTGGTATTTCACAATTCCAGAACAGTCTCTTAAAAAGATATCAATAAGATACTCCCCTACTATTTCTTGGTATTTCACTCATCACTTGTATCCTCCTCCTCTGAAGACTTATCAATAACCAGTTCATCTTCAGGAAGCGGTTGGTCTCTTAAAATAGGTTTCCCCATTGCCTGTTCTATTCGTTGAATTATTTGTTCTTTCCTGTCATCGAAGAAACCATAAAAATCATCCTTATACATGAACTCAGGGGTCACGACATGTGATTTTATTATAGAATTGAACTCATCATCCGGAACTCCGGCATGCTTTTTCAGCCTCTCCAGATACCTGCTGGGAGCATCTCCACTCACAATTCTATTGGTACGACCTGATAATGGCGTTTTGTTTACAATACAGTCGAAGTCATTCCGGTTTATGCCATTCTTTTCACACCAGGCAACAGGAAATATGTGATGTATATCAACCGATTCCGAAAAATAGGTGATAACGTCTATTTTGGTTGCCGAAAGCCAATCTTTAGTATTATCACTCATCAGTAAAGCATAAACCCCTTTATATGCCGCACTATTTCTTGTTCGTAAGGTGTTTAGCCTTGAAGGTGAAAAATTAGCTTCATAAATGGTTTTGGGCTCAGTCCCATTGTTTTCAATCCATTCGACTACTTGCGCCAGATCTAATGCATACCTGGTTTCGTTAGCAGAACCGTATAGTTCACCAAATACGCCACACCAAAACCAACGTATCAGTTTATTTTTGTTTCCGACATTATTTATTTTATCGCCCAGTTTTGCTAAGATGGCTGCCATTGGTACAAGTTGTGTGCTATAGGGCAGGTCGCGTGCATTAAAGATATGATTTTCAACAAGTATCTTTGATGCTTTTATATAACCGTTTACAATCTCATCCCGATACTTCTTATAGTCATCAAGTGAAAGATTCAGCATTTCTTTTCTTTTTGCACTTACTGCTGGAATATTTTCAATTTTGCCGGTAGCCGGATATTGATTTCTTCTCTTGTAGGTTGAATAGAGGGTGATTGCTTGTATGATGTCGGTATTGCTTGTATTATAGAGTACCTTAAAAAACTTGAATTGTGACTTTATTTTATCCCAATCCTCCTTTAAATCAAATTCATCCGAAGCGTAAGTAGCGGTCAGCAGCTCGAAAACTGTCAGTGATACCCCGCCGGTATTCACTTTTTCAAAAACCTGACATATTGCTTCTTTGGGATTTTCCTTCTTCATTATGATAACAGGAAGATTGTATCCGTTAAATCCTTTGATAATTGTCCTTTCAAATTCATTCCAGAACTTAATCTTCTCTCTGTCATAATCCCAGTATTCTGAAAACTTTGTCCGCCACTCATCGTATTCATCTACCATGCTGACCGGATACATCAAATTTTTAAACTCATCTTCTTCGCTCGATAAGTCGAGTACCACATCACGCCCGATATTCTCAGTGACAATCTTGTTTTCGTTGATTGAAAAAATAGCCTCTTCCAGGTCCGTATCCGGATCCAATGCTTTTATCATGTCGATATAGTACCAACGTTTTATTTCATAGCCCTTAGCATTTCGGGTTGTCACCACTCTGTTGGTAATGATTGCCTGATAGAGTGAGGTGATTCGTTGCTGACCGTCAAGTATAAGCATCTCGGGTTTCAAGCCGTTAATTCCGGTTACGCCCTCAACCGGTTTTGTCTTAAAACGGATGTTTTCATTCCCTGTCTCTAAAAGCATGATGGCACCGATAGGAAACGATTTTGCAACACTTGCAATAATTCCTTTGATCCTGGTGTCATCCCAAACCCAGCCACGTTGGAAATCGGGAAGTTGAATTTTACCTGAATTAACATCTTTTAGTATCTCATAAAGGCTTTTCTTCGTTGAGTCAAAAGATTCCATAGTCTGTATATTTTTAGTTAAAAAAACGGATGCATCACTACCTCATCATCGTTTTTTATCAGGATGTAATTGAATCTTTAAAACTACTTCCCTGAATGTTTAATAGCAAGTAAAAATTTACTTATTGTGTGAAGCCCTGACTTTTCAGGACGAAACCCCTCGTATTTCAAATGAAGTGCCTCAATGAATTGATTTTTAGTTTTAAAAACGTTTTATAGAAATCAGGCGACTATCACAGTCTCCTGATTTATTAAATTTCTTACAAGAATTCAAAGAACATTCTTTTTAAACTAACGTAGGGTAAGGAGGGTAAATAAGGTATTTTAGAACTTATGTGAGAGTATTTATTTTTTTCCCGTTAGCTTATATATTTTAGTGTGCTACGCGTATATGTTTAAAAGTACCCTCTTTACCCTCCCTACCCTACGCTACCCGTATGACGAAAATAGACACACTTCATCAAATAGGGTTTCCGACAGGTCGCCATTCGGTTGAGGAGACAACCCATCTTTCAAACCGGTCCGAGGGCGTGACGTCCATCAGTGGTTACCATTCGGTTGAGAGGTCACCCCGTCGTCCTGAATCCTCTTCCGGAACTGTAGTTCATCACCCATAATCCCGTTCCGGAAAGTCAACCTATCACCGGTAATCTCCTTCTAGAACGGCAGTTCATCATCCATACCCGTGCCTTGGCCGCCTGCATCGGCTATTAACGGCGACCCATCTTCGGTATCGTCCTCCTCGATGGTGTGCCTGCTTCGCTCGACATTTTCCGCATCGAGCATCCGCAACATGTAAGCATAATTACCCTTCTTCCGGATTCGCTTGTATCCCAGCTTCACCATGATCTTGCCGATCTTCACGATGGTATTGTCGACCAGGTTGATGTGCGCCTTCTCCAGCACCTTGTTCGCCACTTCCGTCGTGGTCATCAGCTGGATGTTGTGTCCGTTGACATACTGGTTCCGGTTATCCCATTCCGCCCGTGTGACGGGACGAAACCAAGTCTCGATGACCTCTTCTTCGATCGATTTCGAGATGAAGTCTTCGTTGTGACAGTTCAGCTCCTTAATCTCCTCCTGGTTGAACCAGAATTTGAAACCGCTTTTGTAGAGTGCCAGCGCCTGAGCCATGGCGCCGCCAATGTCTACCTTGTGTTGGTAGTCGATAGCGGTGGTATAGGAACAGAGGTAACGACGGGTACCGGAGGGATCGGTCAGCACTTGTTCAAAGTTGACCGAAGAGATGAAAGAGGCCCTGCGGGGAAGATCTTCAAAGTTGCGTCCATACGGTCGCCTGATGTGGATCACGGGGCGTGTGAGGAGCTCTTTCAGCGCGGCAAGGCTCATTTTGTTGAGGGTCTCCATCTCGTCGAAGATGACCAATCCGCATTCTGTAAGTTGGATGGAGGTGTCTTTCGTGTCGATATGCATAGCCGATGTGCCCAGGTATTTTCTAAGCTCAGGCGGGAGCAAAAGTTTCATCCAGCTGGTCTTTCCGATTCCCTGCTCGCCCACAAACACGATGACGGTATGGTTGATGGTGTCGTCGTCATACAAGCTGGCGGTGTATGCCACAAACCACTTGCGGAAGCAAAATTTCCAGTAGGCATCGTCCTTAGTCTTCACCGTGTCGCTCAGTTGTCCGATATAATCGGTCACGCCGTCCCATGGAGGCAGATGGTTAAGATAGTCGGTAAAGGGATTGAAGTCGGGACTGAAGCTGCTGTTCAGCAAGGTATGGAGCGTCTTGAGCGGAATGAGCTGATCGGCATGGTGCAGATCACGAAACATGGTGTTTTCGTGATAATCGAGCAGGCAGACAAACGGGTCATGGGTCTTGGCCTTGCGCCACTCTACCAGACCGGTCACCTCGTTATAGCGGGTTTCGTACCAGGATGTCAACAGCCGCTCCACCTCTTCCATCACGTATCTGCGCGAGGCGATTTTCTTCTTCCGTTTATTTCTTTCGGTCGTGTAATCCGACGGATCGGAGTCGCATTCATCATCAGGATCGTCCATTTCGGCCCGTGCTACAGCCGGATTACGATCAGGTTCATCACCTGTCTCATCATAAGGATTGTCCCTCACCGCCTCGCCGCGGTAAGCGGTAGGATGAGGCGCAGTCGGCTTTTGTGCGGCGTCCTCAACGGGTAAATAATCCGTATAGGCGGCAGGAGGCATCATCACGGGGATCCTCTTTGTAATATTTTTGCCTGTTCGGGGAGGCTTGGCCTTGTCCGGTTGATTCATTACCGTCTTATCGTATCTATTTTGGTCGTCCGATCTCTTTTTATTACCCGTATCTTTCTCATATATATCTTCATAGATCCAGTTGTAACTGTAAGCGCTCTTCACACAGTTACGGACCTCCTTCTCGTTGAAGTTATAGTCGCGAAGCAGCAATAGCAGCGTGGTAGCTTCGGCCAAGCCCTTCTGTCGCATTTGCAACGCGAGGTTAAAGACAAACTCGTTGCGCTGGCCTTCCATAAAGATGTATTTGCGACTTACTTTCAAGATGCAGTTCTTATAGGTGTCGTTGATGCTCTTTGAAAGCAATGCCGATGCATTGTTACCGTCGGCTTGTCTATGGATTTCACCGGTCTCGGGGTCAATAGATATGGCCTTTGGCACGTCTTGATTTTCCGATTGATTTCCGGATTGGACGGGACCTGCATCCGGATGATGTTGTAGCCTCGGATCCGGAGTAGCGTTTTGATTTCCTGATCGGATGGAATCTGCATCAGATTTGCTTTCTGATCGGGAGAGATCTTTATTAGACTGGCTCTCTGAACGGGTGAAACCTTTATCAGATTGATAATCTGCCCAGTTGGAATCAGCATCAGTTTGTCTCCCTTCCGAAGTGGAACCTGTACCGTTTTGTCTCCCTCCAGAAGTGGAACCTGCACCGTTTTGCCGTCCCATTGAAGTTTTAGAATTCTCCGGATTAAATGCTGATTCCGTGAACCCTGCACCGGTTTCACGCCCTTCTGAAGCGGGACCTGCATCCGGATGATGTGGTAGCTTCGGATCCGGAGTAGCGTTTTGATTTCCTGACGGGGTGGAATCAACATCAGATTTACTTTCTGACCGGTTGAAATCTCTATTAGACCGGCTCTCTGACTGTGCGGGATCAGCATCAGATTGACGTTCTGACCGGTTGGAACCCGCATCAGTTTGTCTTCCTGCCGAAGTGGAACCTGCAACGTTTTGTCTCCCTTCTAAAGTAAAATCCGCACCACTTGGTCGCCCCATTGAAGTTTTAGAATTCTCCGGATTAAATGCTGATTCCGTAGGACCTGCATCAGGATTTATCGCCCTTTCCGTGGAACCTGCATTAGGATGATGTTGTAGCTCCAGATCCGGAGCATCATTTTGATTTCCTGATCGGATGGAATCCGCATCAAATTTGCGCTCTGAACGGGTGAAACCTTTATCAGACTGACTCTCTGACGGGGTGAAAACTGTATCAGATTGACGTTCTGACCGGTTGTAATCAGCATCAGTTTGTCTCCCTCCAGAAGTGGAACCTGCACCGTTTTGCCGTCCCATTGAAGTTTTAGAATTCTCCGGATTAAATGCTGATTCCGTAGGACCTGCATCAGGATTTATCGTCCTTTCAGCGGAACCTGCATCATGATGATGTTGTAGCTTTGGATCCGGAATAGCGTTTTGATTTCCTGATCGGGTGGAATCCGCATCAGATTTGCGCTCTGAACGGGTGAAACCTTTATCAGACTGACTCTCGGACCGAGTGGAACCTTTATCAGATTGATGCCCTGCACAGTTGGAACCTGCACCGGTTTGACGCCCTTCTGAAGTGGGTCCTGCATCATCTCCTCTCCTTTTTGCAGCAGCGTTTTCGTCGGATAGAGTCCCCATCGGCAAAGCGCCTTCCCCGGGTGCAAAGTCAGTCTGGTTTGTATCTGTCGTTGTAACCGGTGTAAAGATGGTAGCGCCCGGGTTATAGTAGAGCCGGTCGTCGAAACTCACGAAGCAAAGTCTGGCTATATCTTTTCCCGAAGGGTCTATCTTGAATCCGGTAAGGACCTGATAGTATTGTTGTAGTGCGATAAATGTGGTGCGATGTTCATGGGGACCGGTGCTGACACAGACGAACACTTTCAGCCCCCGACCTGAAGGACTGATAAAGCAGGCCAGTGTATATTCGCACCGGCAAATCCGCGTTTTAAGCGGAATCACCGCTTCATCGTCCAACTTATCAAAGTCGAGTACGATAAGGTGCGAGTACGTGACCAGGTTTTCCGACTTGCGCCCACCCTCGAATCGTCCCGCGGGCGTAAAAGCCAAAAGTTTGCGTTTATCGTTATCGGCGCCCTTCTGGTCACCGTTTTTCACCTTATGTCTGATCGGTTTGATCAGATGCGCGTAGAGCCCTATCCGTATACTGTTTAGCAACTTTTCGAACGGAATTTGCTCTACGATTTTGCAGAAATCCTTGATAATTGTTACAATAAACATGACATTTAATTTATATGAATGATAACCGGCTGGTTGAATTAATTTGGAATACGATCAATATAAATTGATTACAGATTTGAGACAAGAGAAAAAGGATATGCTGACTTTTTGATAATCTGAAAAAGTAAATAGAATTCATCCAACGGGTGAATGATCATTAATTTTAATCAGGTAAAGTCAATACAATAGCTTCACCCCTATCGGGGTGTTTTTTAGGGAACGGATTTTAGTTAAAAAAATGACGGACGAATAGTAATGCCCGTTTTAGAAAGTATCGGTAGCCGGACGAAAACATTCCGGCAATACGTCATTGATCGGCTGAACTGAAGTTTCGAAAGCACCGGCAATATGCCATAAATCGGCTGTGTCGAAGTTTCGAAAGTACCGGTAGTTGGACGAAAAGGACCGGTACTGTCAAATACACTGCATCAGGCCATCCTATGAGGTGAGCAACATGAGGAGCGGACATTGTTTGCAGGCCATCTCATCGGTATTGGTTTCGGGATCTAAAACGCCAGGAGGAGACTGGTCTTCAGCCAAAGGTCGTTCGGGACGGATTTTGATGCGTTCCAGAATGATATCGGCCTTGTAGTATAGTTTTTTACCGAACTTACTATAGGGTAATCGTCCGTTTTTGCGCCATCGTTGCGCGGTACGGCTGGAGATTTGAAACAACTTCAGCATATCGGTATTATCAAGATACCCTGCCACGCCATTCGTATGATGTTTTAGGGTGATCAGATTGCCGGATATTTCATCCAGCCGGCTTATTACCGCTTTATACTGTTGCTTTGAAAGGAGAATATCTTCCATCACGACTGTTTTGATTTAACAATTATACACTTAGAAAACGTATATATTGATAAAATACGGTAATATATTTTCACACACTTAAGATATTGTTTATCAATAATATGATAAGGATAAAATTTACTGAATTTTACGTTTCGCGAAAAATATGATAATTTGTAAAATACAGGTATTGATTATCAGTGGATTACTCTGCTTTTCGTTTTGTGGAAATATATTGTCTTATAGTATTGAATGACAACTTATTATCATTTTTATCAATAATTACCTGGGACAAAACATTAGCTAAGGTAGTTTCATCTGTTATGACTCTATATTTTCCGGAAGTACTTGAATGTTCTTCCAGTAAAGCGTTTAAATCCATACAGAAATATCGAATACTTCCAAGCACTTTTATGGCATCGTTTTCCTGTGGATTCGTCTTGAGACTAAGATTATCGGTTGTATCTTCAACTACATAAATAATATTCCCAACTTTAAAATGTACCTTGAAGAATCTAAGTATGGCATCCAGAAAGGTAAATGCATCTTTTGGCTGAAAGAACTTGATTACTTTTTTTTTCGGATCGAGTGTCTCTATCATTTTTACTTGTTCTACAGGCGACATTTTTGATGCATCAGTAATTGATTTTATACAATCGGACAGCACGTCCATATTTTGTTGATCATTACATTGAATCAAACCGGTATTCTGGAGAATGTTGACCGATTCTTCATTTTTGTTGATTGATTTTTCCGATGATTTTCGGTTGCTCTTCTTATGCATAATATTATAGCTATAAAAATTAGTACTACTAGTGAATTGTGTCTTAAAATTAAAAAAAATCAACTATATACAAAATGTATTTTTATAACTTAATAAAAAAAAGTTTCATTGTCTTTATGATGGATCTGCAAATATATCATGCTATTTGTGATACATTGATATATATATGTATATGTAATTTAATCACATTATAAATGAAGCATATATTATTGTATTATAATACGATATTGATATTTTTTTAGTGATTAAATTTATTTACGAGGAAAAAAACATCTTATTTACGAAGGATAAAACATCAAAAATATCGGGAAAAAGTAACTTCATTTTATACGCTTATCCGGGAAAAGTATCATGCCTGTTCATAAAACAGGAATGGTTTAGCTGAATACGCCGTTTAGATCGATCAGACAGGATAGTTTATCCGTCCTAATATTCTACTAATAGTCTTATCACTCCCGTAACTTAAATAGGCCTGAAAGGAGGCTAACCCGTGCCTGATTCGTCTCATGAAGACGAATTAAGTACCCTTCAGCCATATTTCAGCCCTATCTTGAATACGCCTGCGATAAGCCTTATACTACCCTCTTCCCCTCATATTCTCCTGATGATCTCCCGGACGCTGAACAAATAATCCGGATTAAACCGGTTCCTCGTTAATTGAGGTTATAAAAAATAAAGTGCAGTGAAACGAAAATGTATGACTGGGTTTTAATTCCTCCGAAGAAAATAAATACTTCAATAATTTAAGTGTTGAATAGATTAGGGTAAAAAAACAGATGGTAATCAATGGATTATTATACGCAGAAAAAAGACATCAACATCATCCAATGAATGCTGTTGGATATACCCAAAATGATTATTGAGAAATATGCAGGATTGTCAAAGGATGGTGTTTTTCCCGTACTATCAAACACCGTCTGCAATGACAGTTTAAAACAAATATCCCAACTGATTGAGTGCCTTAAAGAAAAGAAAGTAACCTTTCACATTGCCAGGCACAACAATTATTCTTTTCGGCTGAAAACAAGCAAGTTGCAAGAATAAAACTCTTGACAGGTAACGATTTAGAAACGAGCGAATCTCTGTTTTTTAGGTCATTTTTCACAATATACACAAAGAACGATCCTAGACAACGAAGGTAGGAAAGATATCTGAATCTCAATATTTTTAGTCTTAAATTATCAGGGAAACCTCAATGCAAAAACTTGTTTTTGAAAAAGCAACTATTACCCAACAAACGTAATAACGATTGTACATTTTCCATCTGGAATGTTTTGGATTTGGGTAAACCCATTAACATCGGTTACGCTGCCTGTCGCAGTTCCACGAACCAAAACCGTTGCTCCTGTTAGTGGTTCCTTCGTTTCGCTGTCCCGAACTACAGTTTTAAACGTATTTTGCACCAGACTTTGAAATGCAAGAAATAATGCAATTACTGGCAATATATATGATTTAATTTTTAATAATTTAAGTTAATGAATTGATAAATCATGCAGTCGCTTTATTATTTTATCTGCAATTGAACGATTGCCATCCTCTTTGCGACCTTCTTCAATGGATTGTATAACCATAATTATCTACTATTTATATGTACTCATCATGCTTGGCAACAACTTATTCCCCGGAATTACCACCGAAACAATATAGTCGGGATGATTGACGGGTAGGCTTGTTGCAGGTTGCAAATGATGAATATTGAACCAATCTTTAAAATTAGGAATTGGAGTCTTCCCCTTATTGCTTAAATCCAGTAGCACAAATATTCCCAACTGCTCATATGCAGAAGCGTAAGTTTGTGTTTGGGCGATGTAATATTCTTCAATTTTGGCAATGTTTGGCGATTCGTCTGTTTTCTTAACCTCAATCGGGATACGCATTTCATCACACTGAAATATAATATCGACGCAACCACCACTGGCTACTTTGCTTTTCTCATATTCAAAATATTGCGCCATTGAAGTATGTGCGTCAGTCTCTCTTCTTTTTGAAAATTACCAGTTTTCGTGAAGAGACGTTCAGCGAACGTTATGTCTATATATTAGCGGTACCATGACCTCGATAATTCTTATTGTTATTTGCATGCAATACCATTATTTTTTTATTTAGTTTTTCATGTCGCTAAAAGGTTTAAGTGGTATAATACAGCTTACAAACGAATTAAAACACAAATAGTAATTAAAACGAAATAGTATGGTAGACAAAAACGAAATAAAATTAGGTAGTGTACAGGAAATATTATTGCTTCTATTGTGGGTTAGGGCAATTGAAACACAAAAAAAAACCTCCTTTGGTTGATGATAAAGCTGTTTCTATAATAAATCAAGATGAACAAATCTTGTTTTTTTCGATACTCGACAGGAGAGATACCTACGTGTTTCTTAAAAAAACGACTAAAATACGAGGAGTCATCAAATCCTAATTCAACGGCAATATTTCAAATAAAAATCTCTTCTTTGTCAAACCCAGATTGCTTTTCTAAAATAAGTTTTTCAGTCGCCTTTCATATTACCTATCATTATCAAACCCATACAACATTGTGTGCTGCCTTTATTTTAATCGAATAATTGTCTTAATGGTTTATATTCTTAGTAATGCCGAGAATCTAAAATATGCTACAGTGACAGAAAAGATGAAAACAATAAATAACATCGGCAACATTTTGTATTCTTTCTTTTTGAAGTGAACAATCATTCCGGATAGCATGATTAAGGAAAAGCCGAGTGCTGCCGATGGCGTAAGAATCGGTACAATTCCAAACAACCAAGGTGCAATAATACCTAAACATCCCAGCCATTCTAATACGCCAAGTATTCGAATAAGTATAACAGAGCTTTCAGGATTGATATGTCCATCTGCAATGTGTTGTTCTTTACTACTGAAAAGTTTGCCGTATCCAGGCATGATAAAAAAAACAGCAAGTATTGATTGGATGATCCAAAGTGTCGTATTCATTTTTTTTAGTGTTGTGAATTTTGATTCGAGCTTGAAGTAGGAATATGTTTCGTATATAAAATTGTTGCTGTTAAAACAATAAAAACAGCCATTGTATACAACCAACCAGGACTATAAAAATAGATGGTAGCCGCACCGAGTGGAACGAGTACGTTAATAGCAGACAGCAAACTTTGGTTTACACCCTGTAATTTTCCTTGTTTCGTTTCATCAACTGATTCAGATAGTTTTCCGGTATAAGTAGGTTCAAATAATCCTTCTCCTGAAATGATGCAGATAACTGCGAATGCAATAATAACTATCGAATGAACATAGATACTTGCCAGTATTAATCCTAAACCTATTCCAAGAATGCTCAAGCCAGTAATTCCAATAGTTTGTTCACTAAAGCGTTTCAATAAGTGAGGTAAAATGACGGCACGAACAAGAATATCACAAATACCAACAAGCGTAAGCAAACTACCAATTAATACTGGAGTCCACATGTAAATATCTTTAAGGAAAAGCGTAAAATTGAATTGGAAAACACCTAGGCCTGCATAAAACAGCACGCCAACAATAAGTAGGATTGTGATGCTTTTTAAATTGAAAATATCTTTGAAATGCGAAAAAACATTGAAACTGCTCATGGAAATATGTTTCGTTCTTTTTTCGGAAGCAAGTGACTCAGGTAGCAGAAAATACACCACTATTCCGGATAAAAATATCAATCCGGCAGTAATAAAAAATGGCAATCCAAGAGAAATACTACCCAATAATCCGCCCAAAGCCGGACCACCAATTTTCCCGATTCCCATAGCCGCACCAATGTAGCCAAACCATTTTGCTCTTTCATTTGGTTCTGTTGTATCAGAAACGTAGGCAAACAACGTACTTATATTTCCCGCAGTAAGTCCATCAATAATACGTCCGAGAAAAAGAATCCATAAAGAACCTCCAATTCCAAAAAGTACAAAGCCTGCCACCGAACCCAATAAGCTTATTAGCAAGATATTTTTTCTCCCATATTTATCACTTAATGTACCTAAAACGGGGGCAGCAAAAAAAGTGGCAGCTGCATAAACAGAAAGTAATGCACTCATTCCCACAACCACTTGTTGATCGGGTAGAAATTGGCCTACCAAAAAAGGTAACAATGGCAAAACAATGGAAAATCCGATGGAATTGAGCAGGGTAACTGAGATAACAATCCAAAATTTATATTTCTTTGATTTCATTTTCTTGGAATGTTATAATGCACCAGCATCATAAGCTGAATAAAAGGTGGGGTAAATAGGTTTGTAACCGAGTTGTCTTCGGATTTTAAAATTGCTCACCATCATTTCCCAAGGGTCAGAAATTAATTCGTTCGAAGTATCTGGAATATTATAAAGCTCTCTTAATTCGGAAACACTCAACGGTGCATCATCCGTAAGGTTGAATATTCCGTTTGCTTTTTGTGAAATTGATAATTTAACAGCCTGTGCAATATCTGCATGATGAACCATTTGAATTCGTTTTGCCGGAGCCCAGGTTTTAAGTTCCTGAAGGGTTTGTTTTACGTGTGGGTCGTCATCGCCATAAACAAGCGAAAGTCTAAGAATACATAATGCCGCATTCTTATTTTTAAACTGCCTCAAAAGGGCATTTTCAGTTTCTACTTTTACTTCGGCAAATTTGTTTCCTTCAGGTTTTGTTACATCATCTTCCGTCACTAATTTTCCACGGTCTGTGCCGTAAACACGGTTGGAACTAGCAAATATAAACTGCTGCACACCTGCTTCTATTGCTATTTTGGCAAGGAATTGAGAAGACTCAACATTTACTCGTTTAAAATCATTTTCCAATTCGGATGGATAAAAAGTAGCTAAATGAATAACCACATTTACGTCTTTCATCGCTGTTTTTAGTGATTCATGATTTTGCAAATCTCCCAAAACGAATTCGAGATCTGAAGATTGTGATTTTGAAAAACTTTCAGGATTTCTCACTGATGCTTTTACTGAATATCCCCATTGAATAAGTCGGGGAATAAGTCTGCTTCCCACTTTTCCGCTAGCTCCGGTTACAAGAATTTTGATTGATTGGTATGTCATTTGGTGAATCTTTTGATTTAGATGCAAAGTTGAACTTTCTATAAGGAATAAAATAGTTATTTTTATCACAATAATAGTCGTATCAGACAATATGAAAATTTTAAATAATTCAACACCAAAAATCTTATTTGATCTTGCAAATTCGTTGGGAACGGAAGTGAAAAACGGACGAGTAGATATTCCAAAACAGTTTGGAAGTGGTTATTGTGCGGGATTTGTTTTTTATGATAAGATCAGGATACTCATTTTGAATTATGAACTCAAGGAAGAATTAATTTTCGACAATCCCGAATTTAATTTGCAGGGAAAGATGATTCTTTTTAAATTCCAAAACGTTTTTCCGTTTGAAGACGACGGCTCACCAAGATCAATTCCTTCGGTTTTAATTGCAACGAGCAGACTCAATTCAGATTCCGTTATATCAATTCAAAACAATACTTCCTCCGTAAATATTGAAATAGAGGTAGGTTATTTGAATGAATTGTTTGATTTGACTAATAAATCGGTCGTTTTGCAGAGTTTATCTCAAAATTCTCAACCGCTACTTTTCGAACAAGTGATGATATCGGTTTTGCAAAAAAATATTGATGAAATTATTGCTGAACCTTTAAACAAGAATTTTGAATGGATTTTCAGGAAAATAAAAGCTGAAGAACTTATTTTCAGACTTTTGATGGAGCTGGAAAAGCGAGAAGAAAAACAACTTTATCCCCTGAACGGACACGATTTACAAGCTATTTACAATGCTAAAGAACAGCTGTTAAAACAACTCAGTATGCCACCACGCATCAGAGATTTGGCAGTGGATGCTAATATGAGTCCAACAAAATTAAAGACTTTGTTCAAACAGATTTTTGGCGATAGTATTTTTAGTTATTATCAAGGTTTCAGAATGCAGGAAGCTGCTCGATTGTTGAAAGAGAAAAAACTTTCTGTTTCGGAAGTGGGTTATCAATTGGGGTTTTCAAATCTTAGTCATTTTTCGAGAGTCTTTAGAGAACATATTGGAATGAAGCCAAAACAATACAGCCGGTCTTAAAATTAGAATCAGCACAGTCCGTTCAATCTCCCCATGACACAGACTGTAATTTCCGAAACAAAGAGGGCAATAAGGTAAAAGGATATAGCATCAATGTAACTGAATGTTGCGATGATGATAAGGACTTAAATCTAATCGCCAAAGTAGATGTCAGAACTGTATGTACCTCTGATGTTGATTATTTCCAAGATGACATCAAATGTGCACAAGAAGTATTTCCTGATAAAATAGAATCAGTACATGCCGATGATGCTTACCACAGCCCTGGTAATCAGATGTTTTTCAAAGAAAACCAAATGAATCTATACCTTCATGCCATACAAGGAGCAAAAGGCAGATACCAATTCATTGTTATGGAAAATGGAGAACTCGCTATTTTCGATACAAAAACAAACCGACTCATTGAACCCTACAAATTAATCTGCAAAAATAGCACCACCAAGTGGCGTATTGATACAGGTAATGGCTATCGATATTTTACACAAAATGAAGTAGATACCTATCAGATCAGAAAGAAAATAACAGAAACTCCAGTTAAAATATTACAATTCAGGAACAATGTTGAAGCTGCCATTTTTCAATTAGGTTATCATTACTCAAACGACAAGAGTAGATATCGGGGTTTGATTAAGCATCAAATGTGGGCAAATATCCGTTGTTTATGGGTAAACTTTGTAAGAATACTAAAATATATAACTCAAATATGTCAAAGAACTACCATTTTGGCAAAATATACACTCAAAACTTTTGTCGGCGAGCTCTATTTTGCTTTTAATTCATTGGTAAAGGCAATATTGCCATATCACTTTTTATCATCCGAGAATATTCATTTCTCATTCAGTTGAGATATTGTGGTTCTCGAAGCGGACTCATTATTAAAATAATTTATTTAAAAAAACAGAGGTAAATTTACCTCTGTTTTATTTTTTATTCAAAATATTTTATTATTTTTGAGGTAAATTTAACTTTAACAGGAATGATAGATAATTTATTACATAAAAGTTTTGAGTATAACGGACCTTCTATTGGAGACTTGTTTACAGAGAAATTAGAGCAGTCAGGCTTAACAAAAACCCAATTTGAGAAGCTGTCCGGAATGGAGAGAAGAAGTTTGGATGCTATTTTAGATAAGACTTCTAAGCAAACTGATATTATTAAACTATTAAAGCTCGCTGAGTTTTTAGAAGTCGATTTAAGTGACTTACTCATTATTTATTTCTATGAAAGACCTGCTGAAGAAATTAGTGAGCTTCAATCATCAATGGATATTACATTCATCAATAAATATTTTGATTTAAAAACATTAGCGGGATTAGGATTTATTCAAAAGAATGATTCCTTAGAAACTCTGAAAAACCGTATTTGTAGCTTTTTTGACTTAGATTCTATTTACGATTACGATAGAGAGTTAAGCGATGCTCTTTATAGTAGAACTAAAAAATCTTTCAGTGATAAAATGAAAGACTTTTGGATAAAATCCAGCTATAAATATTTCGAGCTTATTGACAATCCAAATGAATATAGCAGAAAGGAATTAGTAGAACTGATTCCTAAAATCAAACCTTATACTCAAAATATAGAAAATGGACTGCTAACCGTTTTTCAAGCATTATATAATATTGGCGTTACAGTAGTTTTTCAGCCATTATTACCTAAAACACAGATTAGAGGCGCAACTTTTTTTATAAAAGATAAACCGTGTATTGTAATCACTGATTTCAATAAAAACTATGCTACCATTTGGTTTGCGTTAATCCACGAATTACATCACGTATTATTTGATTTAGAAACAATACAGAAAACAAGTTACCATTTATCAGGAGAGCCGGATTTGTTTTTGATTCAGGAGGACAAAGCAAATGAATTCGCCTCTGAATACTTGTTGTCCACAGAAAAAATGAGATACATTGAAAAATTGATTCATAATAAGTTTATGGTAGAGAAATTTGCTAAAGAGTGTCAAATACATCCTTGTATTATTTATTCTCAATATCAATGGAGGCAATCTGAATTAGGAAACGATTATTGGGCAGCATTTAAAGATGCTTTTCCAAACATAAAAAATATAACCAAGAAATTGAATATTGCTAATTGGGATGTAGAATCAATCAAAGAAGCATCATTAAAAATAAGAGAATTATTAACTGTATAAAGCGATCAGAATGAGCGATAATAAATTAAACAAAAACAAAGTAGAACGTAATCTCTCGAAAGAAGATTTAGAAAGATTGGAAATTTTAAGAAAATCAGAAGAAATAAAAGGCGAACAGCTTTTTATAAATTATGATTCGGAAGTAGTAATTGAAAACGAAGCTGAGAAACTACTCGGTCAAAAAATAGATGACCCTGTTCAAAAATTTCAGTTGTACTATCACGGACTTTCCAAATTATTAAAAGATAATTTACCAAAAGGTAAAGAGTTTGAGGATGTTCGTAGAATTGTATATGATGAAAAAAATGTCCTTATAAACCGAGGTGCTAAAAAAGATGAAAAGGGTATTAGAGGAAGTGATGGCAGAATGGCATATACCGAAGATTTAGAAAAAGCAATAAAAATTGTTGCAGAATGGACAAGTAGAAAAGGAACTCCGGCAGAACTTTTTATGTCTTTTTGGGATAAGAACGAAGAACTTGGTTACGGGCCTCAAGATTAAGATAATGCTCTTCCAATTATAAAAAATATCACTCAACAATACAAATATTTCTTGCTAATGATGACATGTTCAGAAAGAAGACAAGCCAGTCACGGAAGTTCACACCACTAGCCTTGCAACATCCCAGCATCGAATATATAATGGCTGCATTTTCGGCTGCTTCATGATTATCAATTACATATACCCCCATCACATTTAAATATGATTGGAAAAATAAGCTTGAAAAGTGTCGCCTTTCAAACTTGTGAGTTTATAAGCATCACGGTATAGTAGTTTTCCGGATTTTACTGCATTGTTGATGTGAGCGGAAAAAGCTAAACCAAGTCTTTTCCTAGTTGTAGCATAAAAGTCACCACCAGAACCTTGTTGTTCCTTTTTAACAAACTCCCTTTGTTCGTATTCGTAATAAAAAGCAAAAAACTGTTGCTTTGTAATTTTGCCCAAATCCAACGCTCTACGTGCAATAACTATCTCGCTGACTTTAAAATACCTCGACATATTTTTAAAATCCGGATTATCATTCCAAAAGGTATTAAAAGATTTTTCAGGAACTAAGAATTCAGCGGCAACTTTATCGCAAAGCAACTCATTTGGGTTGTCAGCAGGTTTCAGCTTTCTGAAATCAAATCCGGCACTATGCCCTGTCCAAATATGAGCTAACTCATGAACGATCGTAAACATCTGAGCTGCTTTGCTATCGGCATTATTTATAAACATAAATGGAGCGAACTCATCTACAAGTACAAACCCCCTGCACTCCTCAACACTTATTGGACGATGTGTGTTATTTTCAACCACTCCATTAAATACAGTAATTACTCCAATATTTTCAATATGTTGTATCAAGTTTTCAAGAGCATCCTGCCAGGTTTTATAATGACCAGCCCAATTTTCAAACAACACAAGCGTATTACGAATATCATCAACAATTTCCTGGACAGTGCCGCTATTTTTGTACCTGCCCACAAAGGGCAATATATCAAACTCATTATCTTTCAAGTAGTCCTTCAACCAATCCTGTCGCTGTTGCAAGAGTAAAATAGTATCGTAAACATTTACGCTTACGTGGGTAGTCTGAGTATTGTTTGTTCTAAAAAAGGGAAAAGAGAGTTTCTCTTTGGGCGGTTCTTTCAAAAAGAAGTAACCAAATGGCAAATAAACCTTTTTAGAAAAATCTTCCAATTGCTTAACTGTAGGTTTTTTGTTACCGCTAATCCATTCGAGAAGATTAGGGACTTTCGCGGCAAATTCATGCAAATCAAATCCTGCACGAGTAATAGCCCATGTAAGCATGTTTGCATTTATATTGACCTCTGTTCTCATATTACAAACTTACATAATAATTTCTTTCATACACACCGGATAAAAATCGAGACCACTTTAAACCAAAAAGTTTATAGCTGCCATTGTTCTACAAGATCGTACATCGTTTGGGTTTTGTTTCCGTTTTGCATCTTTTCTTTTCCACCACAAAACTAATCCTTCAAATTAGTCCCCGCAAGATGGGTTGGTCGAATGGATACGGTATATTCGGGTTAATTTTATTCACTAGGGCAGACATTGAACACTTTCTAAAACATTAATTCAGTTCGCGAATAAACTAAAAGATATAACTTAAATTATTTCTATCACAATTTTGGCAACAATGTTTGTTTATTGCCAAAATGTGATACATTTCTCTACATATTTTTCACATGATTACAACAACAGACATATTAAATTTTGCTTTCACCCACAAGGTGTTTACTCGCAAAGACCTAATCGCCGATTAAAAAGTCATGCTCAGAATAATTCACTCAGTTCACTGTCTGAACAACTGGATAGATAATAAAAGTCCAAACAATTAGTCCGGCTTGAGCGTGGGGTTTATGCTCTACCTGCTACTTCAACTTCTCAAAAAAAATTTAAGGCTTTTATTTCAGATGATATAAAACAATTGAATTTACGACTCAAAACACAATTTCCAGTTGCTTACTTTTGTGTGTAGAGTAGTAAAACGATAGCCCCATATATGCACCATATTCCCAACCTCAATTACATTTATATTGATGTTGAGCGTGATGTCACAGAATCAGTTTTCGACTATCTAAATGGTAATAGTTCTATTCGTGTTTTTTTGTGTCCTAATCAGGATGATTTTAGTCGCTATATCAATGGAACTGAGTCTATCCTTGTTCGTACACTAGTATCAGAAGCCCCATTACAAGTGTTAGATGGGTTTAATACACCAACTATTGAAAAGATATTAGTAGATGTGGTGGGCAATGTTGAATTTTATTTTTTACAAGGTACTGAAATCACTTATTTTTACAGTAATGTAATTGAACGTAACAACTAAAACATAAATAATTTGTTACGATATGCCACTCGACGGGGACGAAAAGAAGAAGTTGAACAACTATTAAACGCCATTAGATTATAATTCACCCCGATAGTCGAACAATTGAATGGATGAAGCAAGTAGTAGAGTGTGTTACACCACACAATGTGCCAAAAACACATGCTAAAATTCTTTTATCAGGTAACTTACGTTACCAATACCGACAGTGCCATTATCAATGCTTCTAAGGCAGCTTGTCTATCTGTTTTAATTGCCAATGGAATTACAACAGCATCACATTTCGACCCTCAAAATATCGAGCCTTTGCGTGATGCCATTATTAATGAGCCGATGCCTACTAAATTAAATAAACTCAAAAAATCAAATATAGAAGCATTCTTTTATTGGAATGAGATATGTATATTGAAAAATAAGCACTCGGTCAGCCACGTCTTTCAGTAATCAGCATGCTGTGGTAATTTTGAAGGCAAAAGGAACAAGCCATGCAAAATCAAACCCGGCTGGAAAACCGGAACAAAATGTTTCATCTCACAGAAGAGTGAAAACAAAGTGGAGTAATCCAGAGCTCATTCTGCAAAAGCAAAAATCTAACCTTTCATTATTTTCCATTACCGGCTTAGACGGTATAAAGACCAGCTTCAAGCAGTAACCTTAGGCAAAGCATTTATTTAGGCAACCATTCCAGTGAACGATAAGCCAATAGTAACAGGATCGAGATATTTTATCCTAATGGGGTTAGGATAGTTCGCCCAAAGAACAGTGACCTTTTGATGGTACGGAGCTTTATCAATACGTAAAAGTCATACATAAAAAGGCATTGATAAAATTTTTTGTTATTAACATATTGGAGGACAAAGTTAATTTGATGCTTCTTTTAATACAATATGTGCCAGCCCGAGTGCTTACATACTTTTGGTATATTCGGAATAACGATGCTGAATCATGAATGAATTTAAAAAGTGAAATCTAAAAATTTTCTTCATTCTGGTATTATTTTCGTTCAAATGATGAATTAATTTCTAATTTTACCTTATGCAGGAATGAAGAATTTTCCTATCTGAATGCGCTACTAAAGAAAGTGTAGAAAATAAAATTATTAATTTCATTTTTAAGTAGTTAATGGCAGGTTAAATGACAAAACTAATTGGTATCAATAATAGTTACGAGGGCTATCAAAAGCTTATTGACTTTTATAATGAGTACAAAGACAATCTGTTCTCGGATATCGATATTGAATTAAATACTTGGTTTTCTGCTAATATGAGTGCAGCACTTGGCGCCATATTAGATATATTCAATGATAATTTTAATGATATCGTTTTTAAAAATATTAGTGAGAATATTGAAAAGATATTATTAAAAAATGACTTTCTCTCATATTATGGCTATTCAAGAATTCCTGATAATTACCATACAACTATTCGGTTTCTAAAACTGAAAGTATCGGACGGAAAATTCTTTAATAACTATGTAGTAAATGAATTAATTGGACGTAATGAATTACCCGCTATGTCGGGATTGGTAAAAGATAAAATACGAGAAGCTATCTATGAGATATTTGTAAATGCTCAAATACATAGTGAAAGCCAACACATTTATACTTGTGGGCAATTCTATCCAAGAGAAAACAAAATTGAATTTACTATTGTTGATACCGGAATTGGTTTTAAGAAAAAAATAAACACCAGATTTAATTCAACTTTAACCTCTATCCAAGCTATAAAATGGGCAACACTGGATAGGAATACTACAAAAATTGACATTTCCGGGGGAATTGGATTGACTTTACTGAAAGAATTTGTTGAAAAGAATAAAGGAATGATGCAAATTATCAGTGATGATGGATTTTATCAGTTCGACAAGCAAGGAGAACAAATGCTTTTGTTTAATGGTAAATTTCCGGGAACTATTGTAAATTTGCAGTTTAGAACGGATGACAACAGTTCATACGTTTTAAAAGAAGAACTTAATAACACTGACATCTTTTAAAAATGGAAACAATAACAATTAATATCCTAAACCTGGTAGGTGATGCTTATTGCGTTGAGGCAAGTGACGGGCAAAAAGTTTATGAAAGGATAAAAAAAATTCTTTCTGAAAAACGTAAAGTTTCATTGTCGTTTCTAAATATTGAGATGCTTACAACTGCTTTTTTAAATACGGCTATCGGTCAGTTATATAAAGATTTCACTGAAGAATTTATTAAAGAAAATTTGGAGGTTGTAGAAATGTCAAACAGTGGATTGGTTTCCCTGAAACGAGTTATCGATACAGCCAAATTGTATTATAAAGATCCTGATGCTATGCAACGAAGTATTAATGAAATTTTAGATGAATAGATATGGCTACAAAATATTCAACCCATGATATAACTAATCTCGGAAATAGAAAGATCTTTTTTGACGCAAATGTTTTGATATACGTCTTTTGGCCTTCTGCTTCCCCTTATTTAGAAGGAATTTATTCATCTGCTTATGGTCAATTGCTTCGTCAAAAGAACGATTTATGTGTTGATTATTTAGTTATATCAGAAGTGATTAATAGAACTTTTAGAATAGAATACGAAAAATATAAACAGGCGGATCCTATTAATAGAAAAAACATTTCATTTAAGAAATACAGAGATCTTGAAGAAGGGAAAAGTGCATTAGAAGATATCTACTTAATGGTTGAAACAAATATTTTAAAGCATTTTAAGATTATCGGTAAGGAATTTACAAAAAAAGATATTCAATCTTTTTTAACAATAAATCCGCTTGATTTCATGGATAAAGGTATTTTGATGACTTGTCAGAATAATTCGTGTGTTTTACTCACAAATGATGCTGATTTCAAAACTGCTGATATAGACATTCTATCATCAAATAATAAATTATTGAATAACTGATAGCATCTATATTAGCGTCTTAACCCCAATCGTTTTAGGCTGGTTTTCAAAAATAGAGTTTAGATTCAAATCTGAACCAGGGAAAAAGAAAAGTTCGAAGACAAACAGAAGTTTACAATCTGGATGCAGTCCTTTCCGTTGGTTATCGGGTTAATTCCGCCAATGCAAAGCATTTCAGGATATGGGCTATCCAACGTCTCAAAGATTATCTCGTACAAGGTTATGCCATCAATGAAAAGCGCCTGGCTTAAAAGCAACAGGAAGTAGAATACATCAAAATAGGCATAAGATATGGAATGGTAATGATTTATTATCACTAGATTTATTGCATGATGAAAAAAATTTATTTTATGCTTTTATTGGTTGCATCTTTCCTTACGCTGGGATCGTGCAGCTCGAACGACAAAGATGCTGTTTCCGAAAACCCCTTCGACAACATTAGCGAGAGTAACAACAATAAGCGGGACAAGATTGTTGTCATCAGTGATTTGCATCTGGGTAACGACTTGTCGTACTCCGAAAACGTAAAGCACCTGGGGCGGCTGGAAGAGTTCCTCAAGGAGGTGCGGTCATCGAGTACCATCAAGGAACTGGTCGTTGGGGGCGATATGCTCGACGAGTGGTATATCCCGACACGGACAGATACGTATGGTAACGGTACGCAGGCCGATTTCGTCCGGAAAACGGTTGCAGCCAATCAGGGCGTCTTTAATATGCTGAACGGCATCATCAAGGATGGCAAGGTAAAGCTCACTTATGTCCCCGGCAATCATGATATGGGATTCTCGTCGGAGAGTGTCAATATTGCCATGCCCGGAGTGAATCAGGCCCGTGACGCTGGCGACAAGTCTGCAGTCGGCACTTATCATCCCGACGGCTATCCGCAGATAGCCATCGAGCATGGCCATCGGTATGATTTCTTCAGCGCGATGACTCCGAATACCAATGATGCCGACGCTCCAGGTGCCATCTTGCCTCCAGGCTATTTCTTCGCCCGCATCGCTGCCAACTCATTTACTGACCCAACCACAGTGGAGGCTGCAACCAATGTGCCCACTGTAACGCTAAACGATCCAGGCAATGCCGAACAGTATACCAAGTTCGTTTATTATAGCCTGTGGAAGACGGTGATGGAAGGGGTTATTTATGTGAAAGACAATTTCAGTGACCTGATTATCAAGACAAACGTTGGGCATTACACGAAGACTTACGCCATCAATGATATTCTGCCAAAAAACAGTGCGACAGACGGTAGCATCCAGATGAATTTGTATAATGGCTTGTTTACTCAGTCTAATTGGAATGCGCGTGAAAAGTACAACAATGTTCCCGTCATGACGGATATCAACAAGGCGCTAGTGGGTAGTCTGAAAACGGCGTTCATCGATGACCAGGCGAACGTACAGTATTTCCAGAACCCTCTTTCTAATGTTCGTATCGTAGTTTTCGGTCACACTCATATTCCGATGATCAAATTATATACGAATTTAAATGGAGGCCCTTGTATTTATGCCAATTCCGGCACCTGGGAAGATCAGAAGACCCGTGACAAAAGTGCAGTGATAGAGCAAGACACTATAAAAATGCACTTCGTGATGATTGCTCCTGTCAAGTCGGACAGCAAGAAACTGCGGGTGGCATTATACCAATACAAAAAAGGCAAGCATTTGTTGGTAGACAATAGAGCGGTGAATTTGTAGCATTCCTCACTCTGACAATACGATCAACCCCGATGCAAATCCTATCTCTGAAGGAGGATTACATCGGGGCTGATGTGTGAGCGGAATCATTACTCAATAAATAATTATTATATCCTGTAGTTTCCAATCGGAGTAAAATTTTCATAAAAGTATCAATAAATGTTAATAATGTGAAATATTTACTCGTCATTTCTATATTACCTTTTATTAAACGACAACCTTAAATTTTACCCCATTTGATAAACTTAAAAGTAATGCTATTAATGAGTAAAAATTCCAGGAAAGTATCATAAAACGATGTTTTTATAGAAAAATTACTCAAGCATTTTTGCTGTATAGAACTATAAATCATTGAGATTGAATAGCGTGTAGCTAAATGTTTTCTACCCAATATTTTTCAGCTTTTTGCAAAGAGAGAGGAATTCGACAAACTGGTCGGAATCTGCAAAGATCTGGCAACCGGCAGACCATTGGTTTACACTGATGGTTTTGCCAGAGGGGTTGTGCACGATGGATATTGATGCCAAAGATTCCGGTATCTTCTTTACCTGTTGAAAAATCAAGATAATTGCAAAGAATTGGCTAAAGACTGATTTAACCCCAGAAGAATTGAATGGGATTATTAAGCCGTTACCATCAACAGAATTCAAGGCGCATACCATCAAAAAGTTCTTCCCCGGAAATGCAAGGAACATTGATAATGTAGAAATCATTGCATACTATAACTACCCACATTTACCGGATCTTTTTTACTAAACCGAATACACTCTTTTAATGAGCACACTTTATTTTATCGTGATTATTATTTTTGATCATCTTGGATAAAGGTAAATATACTAATTACCTTGTCACGTATCCATCCGACCCGAAAATCCTGCATATTAGATTGCAGATTTTCCTACATTGTTATTTTCTGGTTACAGTCCATTCCGAAAAGTCAATTTTACTATATTATTATTGTGTAATAAGTTGTTGTTTAGTAATATTATTTAGTAAAAATTAATGCTCCCCTTTTTGACGAATGCATATTTGCTCTTCCTGATTTTGCAACTGGCTGTTGTAAAATCACAATAACTACTACTTTCGCCAAAGTTCGTGGCGAAATTGAATCTTTGTTAATTGCGAAACCGTCCATTTCCCAATTAGGATAAACAGGTACATTCATGATGGAATTGACCTGAAAATTCAATAGGTCACTTGATCTTGACAAAATCCCAAAAATGGATCTTACCCCTGATCGCTTAGTTTATGATCCAAGTCAAACATAAGCACATAAAAAACACCTCCATTTACATATCCAAAACATCTGTATTTTTGTGAGATTCTAAACTTATGAATTGGATAGGTAATATTTCTGAAATATTGTCCATTGTTGAATAGTTTGTAATCCAACCCATCATCCACTGAAATTTGTTGCCATGGTAATTCAGAAAACTTTCTGAATGCTTTAAAGAACAAATGCTGATCTGTAGTTGAAATAATTTTAAATCCTTCTTTTAAGTCAATTTGAGAGAAATTTAATTTACTATCTTTAAACTTCAGAATACAATATTCTTCAAAAATAATGATTTTACGTTGCCAACAAAGTTCCAAATAATGCCCTTTATCAAAAAGATTATCGATATGTAATACTTCATGATCTTTGGATATAGGTAATAATCTATCAACATAATCGACATGTTTGAAAGAAAGAACCACCTTATCTCTTTCACATGATTCAGCTAATGAGGAGCCCCCGATATCAGTCTGTTTGTATTGATAGGTTGATTCAACTGAATGCTTTTGATCGTGTTCCCAATATGGATTCTCAAATAATTTCACTAGTAATGTCTTAGCACGTCTGATTTCATCATATTTTCTGGAAACTGTCCCGACAAAAATATCATATAGTGTATCCCGGATTGTTACAGAGGATAAATAAAAATCATTCTTTTTAAATAGTTGATCTTTAGTTGGGTTTATATCTTTGAGTACAGATAATACTGGAGGTAATGCCAGTTTCACAAATTCATCCACTGTCGCATACTGACCACACAACGACAATTCATTTATTAGAATTTCCATAAGTTACAAACCTAATAGTGTATCCAAATCATCATCAAACTGGTCAAATAGTCCTTTGGGTGCGTTTAAGACGCGACCTCTGTCGGATAGCATAATTTCCGTTCCTTCCGAAGTGTTTTTTTCATTCAATTCAAAAAAATGAATTTTCACATTTTCTTTTTCAATTTTGTTAAATGCCACAGCTTTTCGTATCCCATTGAAAATATGGTCGCTGTGTGATTCAACAAAAATTTGAACACCGCTTTTTGCAGTTAAGGCAATCAACTCAGCTAGCTTCGACTGTCCGTGGGGATGTAAATGCGCTTCGGGGTTTTCAATAATAAGTAGGGCACCCGGCTCAGCCGAAAGCAATGCGACAACAATTGATAATGAGTATGATATACCAAAACCAATATTCTTAGGTTGTAAATTTTGGGTTGGTCTATGACTTCCAATTCCTTTATAACCATAATTAATAGTCACTTTATCGGCTTTCTTAATTGTAGACATGGTAATGCGGGGACTGATTTCATTTTCCCATGCAATAGTCTGATCTAAGAGCTTCTTACTAGAAGTATTGGGGTGAAGCACTAAATCAGATTTTATATCAAAATCCCGGTTATTACCAAAGTATTCAAGAAAATGAGCCACTAATTCTCCTTGTCCATAATTCACGGATAGTTGTCGCTCTGTTTCAACGGCATAGCTGTCCATTGGGTAAAGATCAATGCCTGCAATACGACCGGCACTGAGATACTGGAATTTATTAGTGAATAAAGGTAGTTGAAGCATTTTAGCATCAAGTGTTGCCGGGGATTTGTGTTCTCGTGGAAGAAAAGTATCTTCATATCGATTATGAACATTGAATCTGAATTCATAATTTTCCAGATTGTTTACATTCAATCCAAATGAAATTATTTCAGATTCATCGGCAAATTGATATAAAGCATCCAATCCTTTTCCTATATCGCAGAGCGGTGCATTGAGATCTAATCCGGAACTTAATCTGTTTTTTTTGAAACTTTGCCGGAGTAATAGTAATGACTGAAGTACACTTGATTTTCCTGAACTATTTACACCGGTCAACAACGTTAATGCCCCTGTAGCTAACTCTGAACATTGGTGCGATTTAAAGTTCGATATCTTCAATTTTGTTATCATCGCTAACTTTTATTTTTATTCCTTTAATACTTTTTTCTAATACCTGTTGAAACCATGAGAAACGAATGATTACACTGTCTTTTGTTCCAGTGCCACCTGATAACGAATTGCTATAACGATAGTTTCCCATTAGTTCGATTAAATTCTCACGAAACAAATCTCTGTTCTGAAGAACAAGCTCTTCTTCATCTAAACTTAGTTTTGAAAATAAAACAGTAATGACCTCAAAATAAGCTTTATTTATAGGTCGACGGCTATCATTGATGTCAGTTCGTTTTCGAAATGCATCGTTACCAAATACAGCAATAGCTAATTTTAAGGCTCTTTTGAAATTTTCTTCAATCTTTTTTGTGTCTATGTTCGCCAGAGTTTCCATGCTCGAGTTGATAAAGTCATCTAAGCCAGGCGTATAGTGTGTGTAATCAATTAAATGAAAAGCAATAAAGCGACTAACAAAATCCCGATCTTGCATCCTTTGTGTTGGTATTCTATTTTCAGTCGCTTTTAAGAATAATTCTAATTGGGCAAACCTTTTAATTGTATCTGCAGCATTGCCTTGATAAACAGCATTACGAATTTCAGGGGGCGTTAATTCCAGACCGCCTGTATTTAGGCGTTTAAATAGAATAAACCTGACTTTCTTATTTGCTTTTTTTATTAGATTTACGGTAATAGGACGAGTAATGATGCTTCTTTGTAGTGTTCTGTCTAAGTCATCAAAACCTAAACCTTCTAGATATGGCTTGCCATTTTTTTCTCCCAAAAATTCCAACCCGGTTAATTGTAATTTTTTACTTACACAAAAATTTTCAATTGAACAACAACGTTGTAAGCCATCAATTATATCCCATTGTTTATTCATTGTGTCGAAATAAAATGCCGGCAATGGAAGACCTAATAGAATCGATTCAATGAGCCGACTCTGTTTTACAGGTGTCCACAGATTTCCTTCGCGTTGGAAATCAGTATTCATGTTTATCTCATTGTGTTCTAATCGATCTATCAAATAGCCAATAGTAAAAGGGGGGGACTCAATTTCAATTTCATTAGGATTGAAAGGATGAGTAATAGCGTCCGTTCCAGATGAGGTGTCTTCCGGTTCTATATCCGGTTCTTGAACGGTTAAATTTTGTTCATCCATATTGTTTTATTTCAGTGTTGTCCAGAAAAAAAAGATAAAAGTATAAAGGAATTCGACCGCAGCTTGTTCTTTATATTTTACAAACATAAAACTGCAATAAGCAAAGCTACATTTTTTTTGGTATAATCTGTTTACAGACAGCTGAGATCTTTAATAGAAACGCATATTCTTAAAAATGTTATGATTTTGATCAATCTATTAAGAAGAATCGTTGCGTTAGGACTAAAATGGAACTTTATGTGTGGATTTATATGGTTTGAGGTAAACCAATAATTCACAGTATTGTTGTAAGCTCTCGGTCAGCCACGTGTTGCAGTAATTGGCATGCTGTGGTAATTTTGGAGGCAAAACTAACAAGTCTTGCAAAAGCAAACCCAACAGGACAACCGGAACAACATGTTTCATCTCATAGAAGAGTGAAAATAAAGTGGTGAAAGCCAGATTTCATTCTGTAAAAGTAAAAATCTAACCCCTTCATATTTTTCATTACCGGCTTAGACGGCATAAAGACTAGCTCCAAGCAGTAACCATAGGCAAAGCATTTATTCAGGAACCATTTCAGTGAACGATGATAGCACCATATTCCCAACCTCAATTACATTTATATTGATGTTGAGTGTGATGTCACAGAATCAGTTTTCGACTATCTAAATGGTAATAGTTCTATTCGTGTTTTTTTGTGTCCTAATCAGGATGCTTTCAGTCGCTATATCAATGAAACTGAGTCTATCATTGTAACATTTCATGTTCGAATTCGTCTAACTTTTATTCTAAAAAATATAATTGTATGAAAAAACTGATCCTGGCATTCGCTTTAGTTACATTAACATTAATCAATGATGCTTTTGCTCAATCTTCAATAGCTGATACATTTATTAATTCGTTTACAAAAAAGAATAACTTCAACGGAACTATTCTTATTGAGCAAAATTCAAAGACAATTTATAAGAAAAGTTTTGGTTTTGCAAACTTGTCTTTTAAAATACCCAATGCAACTGACACGAAATACAAAATAGCTTCTATTACCAAAGCGTTTACTACCGTATTAGTCTTACAATTATTTGAGCAGAAAAAAATAGATTTGGAAAAATCTATTAACACTTATTTACCCGATTATAAAGGCGCGGGAGGTGAAAGAGTAACCGTAAAAATGCTGCTCAATATGACTTCGGGGATGCGGAACATGGATGATGGATTAACACTTGAATCTGCTTTGAAGAATGGCATGCCTCTATACCAAAAGCCCTATACGTCAGATGATATGTTAGCTAAATTCTGTAGCGATACATTAGTTAATGAATCTGGTAGCAATTTTGATTATAATAATGCCGATTTCATTATTCTTGGAAAGATCATAGAAAAAATAAGCGGCAAAACATACGAACAGAATTTGAAGGAAAAAATATTACAGCCTTTGCAAATGACGAATTCAGGCTTGTTATCACAGGAAAAGATTGTTGATAACCTGGCAGATACTTACTTTTATAGGGATGATTTAAAAATGCTCGTAAACGATTTGCCGGTTTATATCAACAATTGGTATGCTGCAGGAGCTATGTATTCAACGGTAGATGATATATTGAAATTTTCAAATGCTTTGTTTGATGGCAAACTATTAAAGCAGGAAACTTTAAAGCAAATGTTCACTTCAGGACTTGGGGAATATGGATATGGCGTCTGGGTATATAAGAATTATGAAATTAATCATAAAATGTTCACCATTATAAAAAGACCCGGTTCTATAATGGGTGCTCAGGCAATGCTGTTTCATATACTTGAAGATGGCTCAACAATAATAGTCTTAAGCAATACAGGTACTGTAAGTCTGGATGACTTTGTAGCTGAAATTGCCAAACAAATTTTGTAATAGGATTTGTTGTGTTTTTTAGCAAGTAATATTAAAGTTTATGAGTGCCAGATCATTATTACAACATGGCTATATTCTATTGTTCGTCATCCAATGTATAGCGGTACTTATTTCATTATATTATTTACTCCTTTAGCATTAGGGCCATTTTTAGCATTGATACCCGCAATTGATATCCGTAATTGTGATTAGGATTTTTGATTATATTTAGGCCGTTGAACGAAGAAAAGATTTTATCAAGAGATTTGAATGGCTATAAGGATTATTGTGAAAAGGTTAAATATCGGTATTTCCCTTTTATTTGGTAAATTTAATAAATAACAACTGCCTTAACTGTTAGCGATAATTCAAAACGATGGTTGTATAACAATATCATTAATGAAGTAATAAACAAAAATTATAATATGGCAACATACATTGCTTTTTTACGAGGTATAAATGTTGGCGGGAATACTATATTGTCTATGTCAGAACTCAGGTCGATATGTGATAATTTAGAATTCAAAAACGTGCGTACCTTTATCCAGAGTGGTAATGTTATATTCGAAAGCGAACTTCCAGAAGAGGTATTGATAAAAAAGTTGGAAGGAGCCCTTCAAGATAGTAAGCAAAAGCAGATTCCTGTCGTTATAAGATCAGCGAATGAACTTGAAGCTGTCCTTTCATGCAACCCATTTCCCAATGCCAACCCTGCCCAGGTGGGGGTTCTTTTCCTTTCAACCCAGGTCCCCCAAGACTTACTAAAAGACATTACAATTCCAACGTTTGAAGAGCTGGTAATTTCCGGGCGTGAGATTTATATCTACTATCCCAACGGAATGGGACGATCGAAACTAAAAATTCCTGTGATGGCTCAACAAGGAACTGTCCGTAACATAAATACAGTTGCCAAACTTGTCAAACTAAGTCAGATACAGTAAACAGACTTTAAAACATGGAAAAACAAGGAGCTTCTGTTGTTATTACGCATCAAATTATTGATGGGAAACAAAATGAATATGAAAGTTGGTTGAACGAGATAGGTCCTATATGTAGAAACGCCGTTGGACACTTGGATTGGCAGATAGTCCGTCCGATTCCTTCTTTGACATCAACCTATACTGTAATTATCCGTTTTGATTCGCCGGAACATCTTAAGGATTGGATGTATTCTCAAGAGAGAAGTCGTTTAATTAAAAAAGTAGAACCGCTTTTCGATAAGGGTGATGATTATTTCATAAAAAGTGGTCTGGATTTTCTGTTCATGCCTTCGGAAACGAAAACTAAAATTCCTAAACGTTGGAAGCAATACCTCGTAACATGGTCTGCCATATTTCCCTTATCCTTAATGATTCCATTAATTATATTGCCAGTCTTAAGAAAATGTGGTATCCCTCAATATCGTGTTATCGATTCATTATTTATCTCAGGAACTGTAGTATTGCTTATGGTTTATTTAGTAATGCCTTACTATACTAAATTGATTAAAAAATGGTTGTATAAATAGATTTGATTATGAACGAAACCAGAAAGGGACATTGATAATATAGAAATCATTGCATACTATAACTACCCACATTTACCGGATCTTTTTACTAAACCGGATACACTCTTTTAATGAGCGCACTTTATTTTATCGTGATTATGATTTCTGATCATCTTGAATGAAGGTAATTATGCTAATTACCTTGTCACGTATCCATCCCACCCGAAAATCCTGTATATTAGTTAGATTGCAGGTTTTCCTACATTGTTATTTTCTGTTTTTGAAAGCTGTTCTACGTAGCACATCTAATATTCAATATCATAGCCTAATAGCGAAATATTTAATCTAACGGTTGAAATGTGAGGTAGTTTTCGATTAATATGAACAAGTATTTACAGATATTTCTTATCTTTGAGCAAGATTACATTTATGGCATACAAAAATAAAAATAAAACGGAATTACGTTGTTATGCAAATATGTTTTCCACTACTAAATTTGATAAATTAGTGGAGAATGGAGATATATCATATATAAACAGTAAGGTTTCAAAATATGGCATTGATTCGTCTAAACCTGTTAAAACAATTGGAGACTACATAGAATATGCATACAATTCATTACTGAAAAATTATAGAAATGAGTATGTGTACAAAAACCTTATTATAAATAAGATCCTTTTAGGAAGGCATAGCCTTAATACTACTACAATCCTGAATGAATTCAAAATAGGAAAATCTATTGCTGATTTGGTTCTACTTAATGGTACTAGTAAAGTATTTGAAATTAAAACAGAATTAGATAGCCTATATCGATGTCATAGTCAAATATCTGATTATAAAAAGGCATTTGAAAATATTTATTTAGTAACGCATATAACACTTGTAGAAAAATATATTAATGAGCTTGAATCTAGTATTGGGATTATTGCATTAACTGAAAATAATACACTTCGCACAATACGTGAATCTACACAATATACTGATGAACTTGATAGTGAAACAATGATTAAGTGCTTGCGCAAAGGAGAATATACCAATATTATCAAGAATTATTTTGGAGAACTCCCCCAAACAACCGCTGTCAAATATTTTTCTGCTTGCAAAGAACGATTTGCTCAAATACCAGTAAAAATATTACATGATATGATGCTTGTAGAACTTAAAAAACGTACAATTCGCGAAAAAGAAAAATTTAAATCTGACGATATTGTTCCCCCTGAACTTAAGTTGCTTTTGTGGAATCTTGATTATGATTCTAACACATATGAGAAATTAACAGATCGGCTAAACATGTCGCTTATTACCATATAAATATTTAGCTATGATATATTTCCCTTACTTACGAGGCAAACAGTACGAGTTGATCGCATTAAGAGATATGTGTGAATTTACGACAAACAACTTGATACTATCTCCGATCATTGAACCTGTAAAGAAGTTCAGTACAACTTTGAGCAAAACACTGTCTTGCCTTAAGGAGCATGGAGTTAATTTCAACTTTATTTTTAATCCTCAAGAACTCAAGGGAGAGATTCAATCAAAAGATTATGATCAGTATATGGTAGATGCCATGGAAGTCATGGATGGTTATGGAAATTATCAACCAGCTTTTCTTATTAATGAGCATGTAAATATTCCTTCGATTATAAACAGTATCAACACTCATCAATTAAGAAATATTTCTTTGATTATTACTCAACCACCAAATAATGAGAATGACTTTAATCAGTTACTTAGATCTACATCAATAAGTTATGCTATACTACAAGACGATAGTTCTGTCAGGCGTTTGTCTAGGAAACTTCGTCCGGCATGCAACAAGTTAATCTTTCTTGCTGATAGATTTAATCTTAAAGCCAGAAATGTGGAATATGAGAATCCTGATGATGAATTCTTTAGTGATGATCACTTATTTTACGAAGATGAAGGATACAGTGGGTTTTCGGATTATTTAACTATTGGGAATTCGTATACTGATAGTGGTTTTTTGCCATATGCTGTAGCTATTCATTTAACTTATTTTGATGAGGGAAAGAATCTACGTGTTCATCACTTTGTATCTGATAGTAACGATGATAATTCCGACGTACCCGGTAAAGTGTCTGAAGCATTAGTAAAGCTAGTTTCATTCATAAATAATCAAAATATGCATACGATAGCTTGTGAACAATTCAGAACTATATTTCAGACCGGATCATATCCAGGTTTAGGCAGCATAAAAAAACTATCAATGTTGAACCACATTGAATTAATATATAAATACTTGACAGAACAGAAATGAATTGCTGTTTAAATTGTTTTATTGATACCGAAATAAAAGCAATAATATCTGGCCTTTCGAAAACAACGGGCAAATGTGATATTTGTGGAAGTGCAAATCAAAAAATTATTGATTTAGAAGAATTATCCGATTATTTTTCTCCAATATTAGATTTGTATGAAAGAGAGGATGCCTCTTCTGTCAATATTCATCAGATGCTAGCATCTGATTGGAATATATTCTCAAACGAAAGTTATTCTGAAAAAATCTTACAAATAATGTTTTCTGCATCCTCATATAGTGATTTATTAACTCATAACATTAAATCTAATATAGACAATACAGAATCCATTGAAAGATGGAATGACTTTACAAAAGAAATAAAAGAAATAAACAGATTTTTTATTACAAATAACCTCTTTGTAAGAGATGTTGTTGAAAAATTACTAAAATATCACATATTAGTGTTGCGTGCTGGAAAAAAATTCTATCGTGGTCGAATTTGTAATTCTCCATCAGGTCTCTCTATGGATGAATTAGGAGCACCTCCGTCTACAAAAACACGACCCGGAAGAGCAAATCCTCAGGGCATATCATACCTTTATTTGGCTGAATCAGAAGAGACGACATTATACGAAGTTAGAGCTTCTTTTCTAGACTATGTTTCTATAGGAGAGTTTGAACTAAATGAAAATGTAAAGATTGTTGCATTAAGAGATATTAGTAACATTAGTCCATTTTTACCTGATTTGGACTTAAAAGAATATGTAAGTAACAAGAATATACTGTACCAATTTAGCTCAGCACTTGCTAAGCCATTACGTAGAATTGATTCTGATTTAGAATACTTACCGACTCAATATCTTTGTGAGTACGTGAAATCACTAGGTATTGATGGTGTTGAATACGCTAGTGCTATGCATGATGGAGGTATAAATTATGCTTTTTTTGATGAATCTAAATTCAGACATGTCAGAGCATTTACAAAAGAAGTAAAAAGAATTCTGATTGAAACTTAAGAAAAATGAGCAGGCTTCATTACATTTAAACCTGTCAAACATTCAGCTCTTTTGTTGAAACTCTTGCATATCCAATTTTCATAACAGTTTTATTTAAGGTGTTGCGGAACTTATGCGCATAAAGATATAGCTTTTGAATTTGGTTCTTGGCTAAGCCCAGACTTTAAAACGAGTTCGCAATTAAACAGAAACAAACCTACATATCTTCCAGCGACAAAAAAAACATCTCAAAATGATACTTCGGCAGCAACTTATTCTTTAGATGCTCAACCTTTGCTGTCAGTAGTTCAGGCTTAAAATTCTTCTTTTGCCGTTTTACGTCTGTTACTACTGCTTGATTTTTCTCCAATTTCAAGGCGACAATATCAATTTCATTTTGATTGCCTTTAGGCTCCCACCATGAACCGATAGCACGATATTGGAAACTTTCGGCAAACTGTTGCTTGAAATATCTTTCCAACATGATACCTGAATAAGTTTGATAGTCGGATTGAATTATAGCTTGTAAACCAATGAAATTCTTTATTTCTATCAGAGAACGATGCCGGTCGAAATAATTGAACCAAAATCGGATAAAGTTATCCTGTATCTCATATCGGACGGCTTGGCTTCCTTCTTTTGCTAATATCGGACGTTGGCGAACAATGATATTGTAATCTTCAATCAACCGCTTGATTTGACCACCGATACTTTTATCTCCTAATGTGGCTTCGATTTCGGGCTGTGTATTGATACCACCCGAAATGGCGCTTAGAATAGAGAAGTAGGTGGCATAGTTTTTCCCGAACTCTTCTATCAACAGGTTTTTCCCTTCATCGGTAAAGGGGGAGTTCTCCCGAACCATAAACGCAATCATATCCGCTATGCTCAATGTGATGTTATCACAGAACAATTCAACATATTTGGGAACTCCGCCTGTAATGGAATAGAGCGCAAGTAAGTCATCATTGGTGTAATCGGGGTTATAATCACGCATAATCGCTTTCAACGTGGTCAAATCAAAAGCCGATAGTTTGATAATATTATCCGCTCTTCCAAACAGAGGCTCTTTATTGTTCTGAAATATTTTCTGCATCAACGAATAAACAGAACCGGAAACAATCAGATTCATTTTAGATTTCTTCCGATATGTATCCCATATATTCTGCATATCGCTATACACTGATTCATTGATGTTATAGAACTCCTGAAATTCGTCAATAACAAGATTGAAAGATTTGTGTGAAGCTAATTCCATCAAATATTGGAATAACGATCGAAAGGTACGTATTTCCGCAGGAACAAATGTATCAAGCGATTGACTGATAATAGGAATAAACTCCGAACAAAGCATTGCTTCGCTTTTACGGCCAACAAATAGATAGACAGTCGGGAGACCCTCGACCGACTTCATAATAAGGCTTGTTTTACCTATTCTTCGTCTACCAGTTATTACTGTCAAGCGGGAATGGTCACTGAACGATAAATTTTGTATCCGTTTCAGTTCTGCTAACTCGCTTGTCCTATTATAAAACTTCATACCCTTTGCTTTTGTTATTTCCGTAACTGTTACGACGGTTACAAAAATAAATGAAACTTTGGATATACATGCAATTCTTCTCAATTTAAGTTTATAGAGATTTTTTATGAATAATATTTTCCGTCACTGAGCAAGCTATCCAGCAAGTCACCCGTAAGTCACTCTGTAAGTTCAAGCTCGGATTAATGATTAAGGAAATGAATTGCCTTTCACTTTGTTTTATACATAAAACAAATTACTGAAATTGACATTTACAAGTTTATTTATCCAATTACCTGATGTCTTGACCCAATCAATAATTTCAGGGAAAAGATACTGTAAAAAATATAGTACTCATAGCGTACTGATAAATTATGAAAAGTTTGAAAGAACTCACCCAAAGCCCATCCACCACCAATAACAATTTATTGCCAATGTTGATGAGTATAAAAACAGAAGTAAATTGCTATATTTGTAAACCACTTGAACAAACAATGCCCGACTTAAGCAAAACATATCTGTACCGCATGACCCATATTGAGAATGTGCCTCACATTCTTGAACATGGAGTTACTCATGCGTCCTCACCCCATACCAATAAGAGCTACAAAGCTATAGGCGATAACAGTATAATAAGTACGCGTGATAACTTTGATTTACCTAATGGAAAAAAAACTGGGTGCTTACATTCCTTTTTCTTCGGTGTGCGTATGACTATGCTTTATGTGATTCAGAAAGGGGATAACGACGTACCGGTAACTCCGGCCAAAGATATTGTTTATTGCATTAGTTCGGTGTAAAAAGTAGTTGATCACAATTTACCTTTTGTATTTACTAATGGGCATGCTGTTGATAAATTATCCGATTTTTATGGGCAAAATGATTTACCCAACATTGATATAATTCTGGACAAAAGACTATAGGTGCAATCTATTGGCGCAAATATGATGATCTCGACTTAAAACGACGCAAAGAAGCTGAATTTTTGGTTGAAACAGACATACCAACTACTGCCATTATTGGCTGGGTAGTGTACAACGAAGAAGCAAAGCAATGTTTGCTTGCGATGGGAATTCCCGAAAAGAAGATTTTTGTAGAATCCAATTTTTATTTCTGACAAATTATGATACAATTTATTGAAGGTAACTTACTTGAAAGCAAAGCCGAAGCATTAGTAAATACAGTGAATACAGTTGGCGTAATGGGAAAAGGAATTGCTTTGCAATTCAAAAAACAGTACCCGAACAACTACAAACTGTACGAAAAAGCCTGTAAAGCAAAAGAAGTACAAGTCGGAAAACTATTCATAACAGAGGATTCTTCTTTGTTAGAAGGTCGAAAAATAATTATCAATTTCCCTACTAAAACCGATTGGCGTAAACCTTCGGAATATAGCTATATCGAAAGTGGTTTAAAAGAACTTGCCCGTATAATAACAGAACAAGGTATAAAGTCGGTGGCAATTCCGCCACTTGGAGCAGGAAATGGGGGATTAGACTGGACTGTCGTAATGAATATTATTGAAAAGAATTTAACTGGTTTAAATTGCGATATTCTGATATACGAACCCAATGCCATTATTCGTGAAGCAATGAAAAAGGAACGTGTAAAACTCACTCCTGCTCGTGCTATGTTGATGTCGGTGTTGTATGATTTGGTACGCAACGGCGAGTTTGTTTCTGAATTTGCCGCTGAAAAAGTAGCCTATTTCTTACAACGATTTGGGGCAAAGGAACAATTTAAATTAGAGTTTCAGCCGAATTTCTACGGTCCGTACTCGGGTAAAGTTAAGCATGTATTGTATTATCTGAACGGAAGTTATATCACTGGTTATAGTTCAAAAGACAAAAAACCTTTTGAGGAATTAGGAATTATATTTGATGGAGAAAATGAAATCAAAAACTATTTAGAACAAACCGACAATATCGCCTTTAAGGAGATAGTAAACAAGACGAAAGCGTTCTTATCTGGATTTTACTCTGCATTCGGATTAGAATTATTGTCAACAGTTGATTATATAGTATCCGAAAAAAAGGCCACCACCATTGAAGATGTAACTCGGAATATTGAAAGTTGGAGCGATAGAAAAAAGAGCTTATTTTCTAATTCAAAATTTATAGATTTAGCTTTAAGGAAATTAGAATTAGAAAAAGCCTCTTTTGCTTAATATTGGAGAAACAGCAAGACAACAGAACAACAATCCTTGCTCTTAACGGCACATTTATAATTTGTACAAATCAACGCGCTAAAAAGACCGTGCAACGATTATGGACAAAATATATTAAAAATCCCAAAAAGGTCTAGCTTCAATAATCGCTGAAGTAAAAAAACAGCAGGAATGTTTTGCTACTAAAAAACAGAATGTTACATGCACTTGTAGATAATCTGTAGGTGCGACCATTTTTAATGTAAAGGCAAGATTGTTGAATACTTTATACTCGGAAAAGGTTAGTATAAGAATTTAACTTTCTATAAAATAGGTGAATAAAAAAAAAGAGCCCTAAAATTTAGGGCTTCTCTTCTTTCTACTATATATTCCTTTTTATAAACTATGGGCACAACAAATCTATACCTATAAATTAAAAAAAGCAACTAAAAAACGAGGAATCTTAAATATATTTTTCCTAATTTACTTTGTTGGATAGATTTATGTAATCGGAAAATAACACTACTTTGCTCAAGAAGAATTCAATAAATCTAAAAGTGAATTATTACTATTTATAAAATAAATATTTACCTTTGAAATCTACAATATTAAATCTTATAAGTTATGGATGAATATTTAGAAATTGGTGATGTCGTTTATCTCAAATCAGAACCACAGATTAAATTAACTGTTGTCACTCTTCATACAAATAATAGAGTGGAGGCTGTTTTTTATAACAAAGACAAACAAGAATTTCAGTCATTAACAGGAGGCGACACTGCTTTTGAGAAAGTCAAAGATTGATTTTGACTACTAAATTGGAAAATGAATTTAGTATTAATACCCCAATCATTTAATTATGGTCGGGGTCTTTTGTGTAATAAATATTTTTGATATCTTGTAATAAAATTGATCCTGAAACATTATAATGTAACTAATGAGTCCACTCCGAGAACCCTTTCGTGTAGTATTTTCACTAAAAATATTGCTGAATAACAACTGATTACGAAATAGTAATTTAGTAAAACTGACTTTTCGGAGTGGACTCAACAAATAAAAATTTTAAACAATGTAAAATTTATACAAACTGACATATATATCTGATAATATGACACATAATCAGTAATTAAAGCCGGCAAAACATCACTTAAAGTGACGAAGGCCCTGGGAACAGAACCTGCTGATTAAATACAGGTTAAAATACAACGAAGTAACGGATTGGTATCCAGAATATGTCACTGCTGAAAAATATAATTTCAGCGCTACATATTTCCAAAATATTATTCCGAAAGGTATTTATTAAATAATTTACTTATTTCAACTGTTTCCATAGGTCGCGGTGCATCCTTATGAACAAGTTTTCCTTGTTTATTGTAGAGTAAATACCTCGGGATAGGGACTATCCATAATTCCTCCAGCATTTTTGATGACTTAGAATTTCGGATAACATAATTGTTCTCATTCAAGCCGATTTTCTGAATGCTTTTTTTCCACTCATCCAGATTTTCGTCTTTAGTTATATAAATAAATACAACTCCTTTAGGACCAAACTCCGCTTCCAACTTTTTTGCATAAGGCATATTCGCCCGGCAGGCACCGCACCAACTGGCCCAAAAGTCAATATAAACTACTTTGCCTTTATGAGAATTTAGAATTTCTTTAAAGGTTTTGTTGTTGCCCATGACATCCTGTAATTCTAAATCATTACTGGTTTGAGGATCAATCCTATGTTTTTGTTCAAAATAGCTTAATAATGCGGTATCTTTTACTTCGGCCTTGAATTTTTTTGTGTACTTCTCTATGTCACTGGCTGGAAAAAATTGAACTAACTGCTCCAACGTCTGAAGCAGAAAGTCGTTTTTGACTTTAACATATAAATTTTTCTTTTTGCAGATTGAATCAAATACTTCCCTGTAATCAATTGTTCTTGAGTGCGGATTACCAATTTTTTTTGCTTTAGAGGATAGAGTAAAATATTCCTCGTTGATTCTTCCCCTGTAATAACTATAAAACAGTAGCGTGTCGTTCTCACGGGTAAGTTTTGGAAATGGTATATCCTGAAATCTGTTATTTTTTAAAAGAGATTGGGAAAAGTTCCATTTATTATAAAACACTAGAGATTGAAGAGTATATATAAAATTTGTTTTTTGGTAATTATAAAAAGACGCTGAAATTGCATTCACCTTTCGCATAGAATCCAAAAAACAATTGGTTTTTGCTAACTCTTCTTTTGACTCCTTTTCAAATTGCACTTTTTCTCTGGCGTATTGCTCTTTAAATGAAGGTGGTGGTGGGGTTGTAAACTGAAGTAGGTGCGTATATTTTGTCATTGCCGGGTAGTCATCATTGCGAACACGTTCATTAACAAAATAATCATAATTAATTTCAGAAGCCAACACTTTCCGGTTTAGTACCTGGGCCCATGGTTTATTTTCCCGATAGGTAAATAAGACAGAGTCGCCATTTTTAAATAAGTATCCCATACCGGACAAACCTTTATAGACATGAAAGAGTTCAACAAAATTTCTATGTGTTTTTATTACAAGGGTATCATACATAGTGGCACTTATAAAATTAAATCCCCGACGAATTAAATGATCATCCACATAACTTACCTGATAGTCAGATTTTCTTTCATTAATTCCGGCCGCTCCAACATAATAACGGTTATCGGGAGCATTTTTAAAAATAAGGACAATCTGACCTGGTAAGGATTGTTTGCTTTCCTGTCCTGAAGATGTTGAAGGATAGAAACCAAATACAAAAAATAAAACTAGAATTGGAATGATTTTTTTCATTTTCGAAACAATTTAGGTTTAAGTAATTTATTCGGTTAATGTTTTAAAAGTTTTTTAATTTCTGCCATAAGACCATTATCTCCAGGATCAGTATCCCACGAATCTAGCTTTTCAATCTTCCCTGCCCTATTGACGATTATGTAACGGGAAATAATTCTAATGATACTTAAAGAAGTTCCCATGACTAATTATTTAATGACTTATAAAAGTATAACATAATAAAGGTATAACTTATTCATACAATAAATCAAGTAATATCTGGACTTATTGTATGCCTCCCCCACCTTTTTGGGATGCAAGGTTATTATAAGAATGTAACTTTCATTAAAAAGGGGAATAAAAAAAGCCCTAAATAATTTCAGGGCTTCTCTTCTAACTAAATTTCTCTTTTTATATTATGAAACATAATTATACAAATATATACCTGTAAATTAAAAAAAGCAACTAAAAAGTGCAAACTTTTAAATATATTTTTCCAAATCTATTTCGTTGGATAGATTTGTGTAATCGGAAAATAACACTACACAGAATAACTATTCAATCTTGAGGTATGAATCCCGCCTTGTTTTATACATGGTCTCGTATTGAAGTTTCAATTTGTCGGATAAGAAAGAATTTGCAATCAGCGTTTCCGCCTTGTCGTACGAGGCACAGAATCTGTCTAACTCTCGTTTTACCGTCTTTTCCGGCAGGCCTATTCGCTTGCCAAATTCAATAAATGCCTTTCCGGTAACCTACCTTCAGACAACATGTTGAAAAATGAAAAGATTTAAGCTAAGCAAATAAAAACACAATATATTGGGATTTTATCTTATACAAGTCCTAATTTAGAGCTTTCATGAATTATAAATCGCAATATATTGCGATTTATAATAATTTCGCTAGTAAGATTCATTTTTAGTAGTTCGGTGATGGAAACCAATCTTTCAAAAGCGGCACCTCTTCTCGAAGCGACATCACAGCCCTTTAATCTATCGGTTAAAAAAAACTTATCAATCAGTTTACAATGTATCTATCTGATCCACTCCTCTTTTCGTCAAAAATAAGGACACACCCATTTGATTCTGATCCCATTTATTCTTTCTTGAATAATTTTTTAAATACCTCTTCAGGATTTACAATTGGAATATAAAAGTCGGCGAATTTTGTTCCTATAGCGTTTTTTGCAAGTAATGCGCGTGTATGGCTAATCGATAGACTTAAAAGTGTCACCATTCTTTTACGTTATATCCCTAAATTTAGTTTGAGGTAACGATTTGCCATCAGCTAATTTGTTTAATGAATATCCGTTTTTTTCCGGTTATGTTGAAAATGTCGGTGCCACTCGAACACAATGAAGTTTATTTTAAAAATTTACTGAAGAATTTCCAAAGTTCTTCGCTGGTATTCAAATCCTGGTTTGCCCATGAATGTTCTCCGTTAATGATCTCATAAAGCCATACTTCATTCCCGTTGACACCGTTTATATATTTATGCGTAATCACATAGTGACCATTTGTCTTGTCTTTTATGGCCAAGGTATCTGTTTTTTCGGCTGTGCACCGATTCTTAACAACCCAGTAATTAACAGCTATCGGAACAGGAATATATACGCCCCATCCTCCTTTATTTCCGGGATCGCCATTCCAATATGACGTCACATCTTTCGTCCCGTGAATTTCAAAAAGAGGAACCCGTCCGGGTGCTTCCATCGATTTATAGATCCACTCCATGGTAAGCCCTGCAACAGGTGCTATTGCAGCAAAAGCATCAGGTCGTTTATATGCCAGCAAATAACACATTTCCCCTCCATTGGACATTCCCGTACAAAAGATATTCTTGCTGCTCAGATGATATTTTACTTGTAAATGCTTTGACAGCTTACAAATAAAACTCACATCGTCCAGTTTCCATCCTGCTTGAAAAGGGTAGCCTACATTCCATGCATTTTCTCCTTTCGGATCTTTCTCTCCTTGAGGATAACATACCGCAAAACCATTTTTATCAGCGACTTCATTCATTTCATAACCCTCCGGACTTGCTTTGCCCCCATATCCGTGTAATACAAAAACTAACGGTGCTCCTACCTGAAGATTTGTAGGAATATGCATAACATAAGTACGGTTTACGCCATTGATGTTCATCTTTTCTGAAAATGTTCGACCCGGTCCTTTTTGTGCAAAAAGGCAATTACTGAGAAAAAAGAAGCATAAAGTGATTAAACTTCTTTTAATTAGAATATGTGATTCATTCATTATTAATTGATTATATAATAATATTACTAAATTTACAAAGTTCAATAAATTTAACGTTTTATTTTATAAATAATTCGGAAAATTGACCGTCATTTTTGCTTCTTTATACAGCAGTTTAACGGTCTTCTATAAGCTAAGTAGTAGAAATAATTTATTGCCGTATTCCCAATGCTTATTCTATTCTGATACATCTACCTGAATATAGGGTAGGAAAATAATGAAATACAAAATCGACATTACTGCCAATAATAAGATTCCGCAGGATATCTTTGTTTATACCTGTATCCATAAACATCTTCAACTTTTTTTTTAGAAATAGTGGGTTTATAGGTTATTATCTCTTTTATCCGGTAAATTTTTTATTTGATTGAAAAATGTCCTCCAATGTCCTCCAATGGCTTCATTTGTCTCCCATGGAATCCTTGACGAGTCGAATGGCAGTGTGGTAATTTTGGATTGTTGATTGAGAAAGGCAAATAAGCAATTGGCAACAGACAATAGGGAAAAGGCCAATTCCGAAAGCTGATAGCTAATGCCGAAAGTCTGATTTCAGATCAACCTACAAAGTTATTAACCGGGTTTACTAATTAATGTGCTAATATGCTAATGGGGCAATGTCTAATGTACTAATGTGCTAATGAAAAGAGTACTAATAATTATCTCGCATATTCAATTGCCTACTGCCTATTGCCTATTAAAGTAACCCATAAAACTAAAAAAAATGGCTATTCAAACGGGTGCTATCAAGTACCGCGGAAGCTTTAAAAGCATCCGAAACTACATGAATCTCCACGACACCAACACCTATGCAGGTGAAAAGGGAGGCGCCAATAAAGACCTGATTATGAATAATGCTGCCTTCGTCCGTACCCGAGAAAATATGAACGAATTTAATGGTTGCGGGACCGTGGCTAAAGCTATCCGACGCGGATTTCTTAACCTGTTGCCCGATCAAACGGACAAAAGATTTACCCCAAGGTTGTTGAAACTCATCAAGATGATCAACCTCAACGATGTGGAAGGCACCCGTGGTAAACGTTCGGTGATTATCTCCGCTTCTCGTCCTATCCTCATGAAAATCGTGTTTAACGAGTTGCAAAATGTTGCCGAAATGATTCAGGACGAATTCACTTTCTCACATATCGCACTGCGTACGGAGGCCACTCTGAAGGTGACTGACTTCAAACTCAAGCCGATATTGGTCCCCGAGGGAGCCGGTTACTTCCGTCTTCAGAACCACCTGAGCGTGATCAGTGACTATTCATACTCCGAAACCACCCGTTGCTATGAACCTGTCGATGCATTCAATGGTAAAAGCACGTTTATCTATTCAGAGTACACCCCTATTGACACGCCGCTCACGGTAGAACTGAAGGCTGCATTCCCTGAAGGTTCGCTGGTGGGTAACGAAGTCAGTATCCTTGAGTGCGCCGGACTGGAATTCTATCAAAAGGTCGGCAAAGCTTATCTTCCCCTGAAAGGGAGTAGCATGATGATGATTGATGTATTTTAACGGTTCGGGTTAAAACACTAATCTCAAAATCTACCAAACCATGAACGCCTCTACTGATTTAACCTGGCTCTTTGGTATCGTGATTTCGCTACTGCTTTCGATAGTGGTTTACTTTGTCCGTCTGCTGCATGTCGACTTCAGAACGATGCAAAAGGACGTCGCCGAGGTTAAAACGACGACTTCACTCATCAAGAGTGAGTTTAAAGGAGGACTAGAGCTGATCAACCTTCGGGTTGGTCAGCTTGAAGTCAAAGTGAAACAAATTGAATCGTTCTTTTTTAATCCGACACATTATGAAAAAGAGTAGTATAACAACCAATACACAGCCCGATCTGACGCTTGCTCAGCGAGTACTGGCACCTACCCCCTCGTTCTTCAAAAAGGTGAGAACGATCGGTGTGATACTGGGTGTGATAGGCGCTTCGCTACTGGCTGCCCCGGTAGCATTGCCGGCCGTGGTAGTTAGCATCGGAGGATATCTTACACTTGCCGGTAGTATCATCTCTGCGGTGGCACAAACGGCTACCCAAGGGGAATAGAAAATCGGTTGGAATTAACAATCTACCTGAATAAATAACTTTTCAATGCCTATGCGATCTGGCGACCTCGTTTGAGTGCTCCACCGGTGAAGAGATATTGAGCAAGATAATAGGTCGTCATAATCGCAAATGGGCTATAAGGAAAAGAACCCATACACATACGCCAAGCTATCATACCATCAGAGATAACAAATAAGACGGCGCCTATTCTAAACAGGGTACGGTATTGCCAATCATACAAAAACGAAGAGGCACACATTACCGAAATAATCACCGAATATACTATCAGTGCATATCGTTCATTAACAGGAATTCTTATCGTGATCTGCAAGGCATAAAACAACACAACACCTACAATAAGTATTGCAGAGATAATGCCGGTAATAGAAAAACGGGACTTTTGTATAAATGCAGTAATGTACAAGATATGGGCAATTGAAAAGAAAGAAATCTGAAGAATAAAATTACCAAAAGCCCCGGAAAGATCGCCTACCCCGGAAAAGAAGAGCGCCAGTATAATTAAATATTCCTTTGACCCTTTGTATAATAGCAGAACAAATGCTGCAAATAAAACCGGTAAAGCAATAAAATAAGGAGCAGAGACATAATTGGAATAGCTATCCTTCAATAAATAGACTAATGCCAAAAACAAATAAATAATGCTCCACTAAAAGTTACTTTTTCTTAATAAATTCATCATTGCCAATACTCCGTTAATAAATGTTTGATTTTCAGAAAATACGTAAAAACTAATATGCTTAAGCCAGTAGGAATCACGACCATCAGATGATTATGTCACTAATTATTAAATTAAATAGGCCTCCTAAACCTATTCACAGTGTTAAATATTTCATTTTATGTATGTTATATAATATATTTTTTATATACCAATGCGATAAGAGACTAAGGTTCCGACAATCTGTTTGAATATCATGATGCATGCTCCGATCTTGCATTGATCTTATAAAGTTCCCTCAGTTGCGTTTCAACCCTACCGGTTCCGAAACATTGTTCGGAATAGCGACGTATACGCTGCCGATCATATTCGTCGGGGTGGTTGAGCAGGTAAAGGATGGCGGAACAGAGTGCGGCCTCATCGCCTACCGGAATCAAATGCCCGTTCCAATCTTTCAGATATTCTGCAATACCTCCTGTATTGGTTGCGATGACGGGTAGACCGCAAGCAAAGGCTTCTCCAATCACCACGGGCATGTTTTCATAGTTACTGAACAATACCATAAATGCAGCGGAACAGTACTTCTCAACAAGCTTCTCCCCTTCCAGCAATCCGGTAAACTGAACCTGAGGAGGCTTCAGTCCCAGACTTACAGCATATGATTTCAACATTTCAAAATCAATGCCATCACCTACCAACAGGCACTCAAAGTGGGTGGTCACTTTCTGAATTTCGCTTAGCCCCCTCAGCAAACCGGATATATTCTTGGAACGGTCTTCAAAGCAGGATACATGAATAAACCGCCTGGAATTAAAGTGCTGATAATCCATATAGATCTGATTTAAGGTTGTATCCAACCGTTCGGTCAGATCAGATCCGTAGACTGTGCTTTTAAACACGCTCGAATCTACCACATTGGGAAGAAGAATAAAGTTAAGATTATTCAATCCAAAACGTTGCATGGATTTCCAAAGATTTAATGATACGGTTGAAACTTTTGAAGCATGCTTTACAACCATGCGAGTAATCATCACCCGAAGCCATCCTTTAAAGTTTCCATTAATATAGCGTGACCAGTGTTCTGTTATGACATAGGGAATGCCATAACATTGTTTAAGAAGCCAGGCAACTACCCCCAATCTCGTTAGTATATTTACATGGATCAGATCGACCCTTCCAACAAATCTATGAATCTGAAAAAGTCCCTTACATATACAGGACATCCAACGTAATTGATTGATGAGTTGATTGATGCATAAAAAGGGGGTAGATGCTGATGGATAATAGTAGTAAAATGTGACAACCTTTTCTTCTCGCATAAATGAAGATTCAAAATGAGTGTAACCTCCAATGATAGCTAACACAATGACATCAGCAAAATTTGAAGCCACTTCTGCATGCCGCTTGATAAAGAGTCCCAACATCGGATCTTTCTTTGACGGATACCATCGGGGTAGAAACAGAATCTTCATTGATATTGAATTTAATTCAAACTTACGTAATAATTTCTTTTCTATACCCATCGAATAAAACGCACATGCTAGATTCTCATCAGCTTTTGAAATTTAAGAAGATGCACGTTTTATCAGTAGTTTTCGGCAGCTCTTCTGGGTACTAAACAAAAGTTTAACTTGACTTTTAGCTCATAAAAATGTAAATTTACATATATTATATTCACTAAATCATTTCTTATGAAGGTTGCAAAAACTATTGGAGTGGGGCTACTGGTCCTCGTTATCGTACTGGTAATCGTTGCATTCCTATTGCCCCGTAATGTTCGAATAGAACGTTCCATCACGATGAAGACTTCGCCCGAAATTGTTTTCGAGCAGATTAACACGCTCAAAAACTGGGAACAATGGTCACCCTGGCATAAAATAGATCCCAAAATGAAACTTACCTATGGAGATATTCCTTCGGGAAAAGATGCTTTTTATACATGGACCAGCGATGTAAAAGCTGTAGGAAAAGGGAAACTGACTATTACGAAATCTGTTCCTTTTGATACCGTTAATGTTTTAATGGACTTTAAAGAACAGGGTGTATCAAATGGTGGCTACAATATCAAAAAAGGTGATGGGACCGTTCAATTGACATGGTGGATGAATGCGGATATGGGAAACAATCCGATTAATCGGATTATGGGGATCTTCCTGAATAAACTGGTCGGCAAAGACTTTGATAAAGGACTTAAATCCCTGAAAGAGATCACAGAAAGATTGGGAAACATCCCCCTGAAAGGAAATATTTCCACTGAAAAGCCCTTGCAATATCTTTATATTCACACAACTTGCAGCGGACAAGAGTTGCCGAAATTCTTTGGTAATGCTTACACCAAATTAGCTAAATACATTGCCGAAAACGGAGCGAAACCGACAAGCACCCCCTTTACACTCTATTACAAATGGGGGAAGGATCAATTTGTACTTGATGCCTGCATGGGTGCAAACAAGCCGCTGAAAGGAAACAAGGAGATAAAAAGAGGAAAATTAACCGGAGGATATATCTATGTCGTGAACTATTATGGTCCTTACGAAGGAACCGGACGGGCGCACGAGATGGCTATAAAATGGCTGAAAGACAATAAGCATCAATTAACAGGTGCCCCACGTGAAGTATATCAATCAGACCCATTGACGGAAACAGATCCTGCCAAATGGCTTACGCTGGTCATCTATCCGTTTAAATAGCTATCCGGCATACTATCAATATCCCTATATCAAATATTGCAATATCAGAGAGACAAAAATTCTCTTGAAACAGCCTCTTTTCTCTATCTTTGCATTGAAATGAGCGACAAGGGTATGCCGGAAAGTAAGAGAAGACATGATGAGATTATCAGGAGATCTCATGAAAGAAGCAGTAAGCTGGGAATCGATCGTGAGCAAACCTTTTCGAAACGGATTCTGAAGGGTCGCGAAATAGCAACTCAGATGGAGTTGAACACCCAATTGCTGGATGTGGCAGAACCTTTTATGGAGTTTCTTTATAAATTTCTGGAGGCTTCGGGTTTTATTATCGTATTGACATCTGATGATGGTTGTATCTTAAAAATTGTTGGCGACACCGAGCCTATCTATGCCGCCCGGAATCTAAACATGGTTGTCGGAGCCTATATGGACGAAGCCTCTATCGGTACCAATTCCATGGGCACAGCTATCCATGATGATGCCCCGATACAAATAACGGCAAAAGAGCATTTTATCAACGCATACCACACTTGGACCTGTTCTGCGGCACCCATCCACGATACCGAAGGACACATAATAGGTTGTCTGAATCTTACCGGTGATGCGCAGTTAGTTCATCCTCATACCCTTGGAATGGTAGTTGCAGCGGTTCACTCTATCGAAAACCAACTGGCGACTGATGTATCACAAAGGATGTTATTTGATGCGCATCAGTATCTAAACACGGTGATGGATACCTTAACACTGGGTGTATTTACAGCCGATGCTACGGGTACTATCTTATCATTAAATCATGCTGCCATGAAGTTGATGAACATCCCAAAAGATTTTGCACTCGGCAAAAATATTGGAACGTTTATTCCTAATTGGATACAGATACGCGACCAGGTGGCTAACGGAAAGAAATATCTTGATGAGGAGACGGTCATTCACATCGGGACCCGGAAAGAGACCTTTAGCTTAAATGCATATATCACTCAAAATCAAGAGGGCGAAATAACAGGAATGGTTACCAGCTTTCGTGAAATGCAACGTGTATATAAGCTGGTTAATAAATATACCGGCATGAATGCACGCTATACCTTTGAGGACATCATTGGCGAAAGCGATCAGATATACAGGATTATAGAGTATGCTAAAACCATTTCAGACAGTCCTTCAACGGTTTTAATCCAGGCTGAAAGCGGCACCGGAAAAGAGCTTTTCGCTCAGGCTATTCACAACTATAGCAACCGAAGCGAAAACGGATTTGTTGCCATAAACTGCGGAGCGATCCCTGCTACGTTGATTGAAAGTGAGCTTTTTGGCTATGACGAGGGAGCATTTACCGGTGCTAAAAAAGGCGGCCGGATGGGTAAGTTTGAATTAGCCAATGGCGGTACCCTATTTTTAGATGAGATTGGAGAGATGCCCATTGAGATGCAAGTCAAGTTATTACGAACCATACAAGAGGGTTACATCACAAGAGTCGGCGGTGATAAAGTTATCCCTGTTGATGTTAGAATCATAGCTGCAACCAATCGAGATCTGCTGGATGAGGTTTCAAAGGGCAATTTCCGTATGGATCTGTACTACCGTTTAAGTGTTATCCCTATTAGTATCCCTCCATTAAAAGACCGGAAAGAAGATATTCCGCTTCTAATGAAGTATTTTCTGAATATGAAGTCGATGAAACTTCATCGGAATGTTCCGGATATGACTAATGAATTATATCATAAACTATTAGCCTATAACTGGCCCGGAAACATCAGGGAGTTAGAAAATTTCATTGAGAAATTTGTCAATTTGGATGGCAATATCGACTTAGCAGGCACCCTCTTCCCTGCCCATGGTCCGCTAAATATCCCATCCAAACCGGGATTTGTTTTAGAGGATGATCCTTTACAAACCTTGGAAGAACTTGAAAAAAAGGCTATCCTAAAGGCCATGAACAAGTTAAATAAAAACATGACAAAAGTAGCCAAGTCTCTTGGAATCAGTAGAAATACACTTTATCTAAAATTAAAAAAATACGATATTTTACTTGATTAAGTAACACCCTCTGCGTTTCTTTTATTATCTTTGTATGCTCTTTTGAGCTACGAATTTCAATGATATTCCGAACATTATCAACCGGCTTGGGTTTACATTGCCAAACTTGATCTACAGAATAATTATGAGAACTGGAAGAAACTTTTTATTCTACGCTATCACGATCGGAATCTTCACATTACTGATGTGGGTTGTTTTAAATCAAGGAAAAATGCTGCAATTTGATAAAATACAGCATGTCGTTTCGGTAAATGCAAAATATTCTGTGCCGGATTCGCTCCCAAACACAAATTCATTCACACAGTTTCTGAGCGATTTATTTTTACGACTTAAAAATCCACTTACCGTTTTAATTATTCAAATCATTGCGATTATCTTTTTCTCGCGTTTGATAGGACTTTTTTTTAATAAAATAAAACAGCCTACCGTTATCGGTGAGATTGTAGCCGGTATCATTCTGGGCCCCTCCTTTTTAGGCTATTTTTATCCGGATGCCTTTGCATTTATTTTTCCTGCCAATTCCTTAAATACACTTCAATATGTGAGCCAGATAGGACTAATTCTCTTCATGTTTTTAGTCGGAATGGATCTGGATTTAAAAGTATTGAAAAAAACTGCCGGAGTTGCCGTAATTGTTAGTCATGCAAGTATTATATTCCCCTATTTATTAGGTGTTATACTATCTTATTTTCTTTATGCTGACTATGCTCCAGCAAATGTTCCTTTTATCGCTTTTGCGTTATTTATGGGAATAGCAATGAGTATCACCGCTTTTCCTGTTCTGGCAAGAATTATACAAGAACGAGGACTCACAAAAACTCCACTGGGATCGTTGGCACTTACCTGTGGCGCAGTAGATGATATAACCGCATGGTTTATTCTGGCGGCAGTTATCGCCATCGCCAAATCGGGTTCATTTATGAACTCAATTTACACAATCATACTATCGGTTGGTTACATCCTTTTTATGCTTTATGTAATTCAACCGTTCCTCCGTAAAATTGGATCGGTATATATTTCGAAAGAGACATTAAGTAAAACGGTGCTTTCTTTTTTGTTCTTTATCTTGTTTCTATCGGCTTATATTACAGAGTTAATCGGCATCCATGCACTATTTGGTGCCTTCATTGTAGGTGTAATTATGCCGCATAACACTGATTTCAAAAAGAATATTGTAGAAAAGATAGAAGATTTGAGCCTTGTACTACTATTGCCGCTCTTCTTTGCCTTTACAGGATTAAGAACACAAATCGGATTACTCAATGACGGGCATCTATGGCTTGTCTTTGCATTGGTTATATTTGTTGCTATTGCCGGTAAGTTTGGGGGAAGTACATTAAGCGCACGTTTTGGAGGCGTATCATGGAAAGACTCACTTTCGTTAGGTGTCTTAATGAATACCAGAGGTCTAATGGAATTGATTGTGCTAAATATCGGATATGATTTAGGCATTCTTTCACCTCAAATATTTGCGATTCTGGTACTCATGGCTTTGCTCACCACCTTTATGACAGGACCCGCATTAAACCTGATCAATCATTTTTACGATAAGAAAAAACATACCTTTCTGGGGAAAGATACACATCACTTTAAAATTCTCATTTCCTTTGGGGCGCCTCAGATGGGGAGTACACTGTTAAAGCTATCAAATTACATATTCCCAGTATCAGAAACGATAAAGAACCAGATTACGGCAATCCATATTACCCCAAGCTCTGAAGTTCATCCTACCAATGCAGCAGTCTTTGAGAAAGAAAGTTTCATTCCCTTAAAAGCTACAGCGCATGAACTTGGGTTGAAATTACAAACCCGTTATAAAGCAACGGATGAGGTTCATACCGAAATAACAAAAACAGCTAATAAAGAAAATTTCGATCTTTTATTGATGGGTAGCGCCCGATCTGTATTCACTGAAAATATACTGGGAGGTATGGTCAAGAGAATCATCAATGAGTGTAACTGCAACACCGGCATCCTCATAGATAGAGGCTTTTCCAGCCCTAAAAGAGTTCTGGCATTGGTACCGCCTCCGGGAGATAAGCTTTTCGAAACCATTTTAAAATCATTATACCATAATAAGGAGTTGGAAACGCTATCGTTAGCCAGCATACTTTCAAACATTGAAGCCCGAAACGATCTCCAAAACCTATTAGAAACCACGATAGATACTGAAATCAACTATATTCCGTTTAATGTTTTAATGAACCCTGAATACGCTCCCCGCGATATATACGACTTGATGCTGGTTTCATTAACCGGATGGAAGATGTTGGCAAATCGTGAGAATTGGCAAATTGAAAAACTCCCTTCCGTTTTAATACTTAACCAAAGGAAAAAATAGGCTCCACTTTTGGAACTAATCGGAAAAGTGTACTCTTTTTTATCATTGTCTCATTTTCTAACACAGATACAGATTGCAACTGTCATAAAACAAGACAATCCATCGGCTTACTATCCTGCCATGCTCATGTGATTCTATTATAGTTTATTATTTTACAGACATTTATAATTATCGGCGTAATTATTGATATGATCTTATCAGGTTTGTTCTTTAATTTATCGGTGAATATTTTTTTATGAATAGCTTTTGTTGTTTAATTTCTCTTATCAGTCCCCAAAAAGTCGATTTCAATGAGGGACTTAAACAATGTGCTTTATCAAAAAGATATCTACCTTTGAAAGATATTTTAACGATAAACTAAATCAGGTAAAATACTATGTTTAAAATACTTAAGAAGGAGTACCTTACTCCGACTATATTTTTAATGGATGTATATGCGCCAAAAGTTGCAAAAGCAGCCGAGCCAGGACAGTTTCTGATTGTCAGGGTGGACGAAAAGAGCGAAAGAATTCCATTGACTATTTGCGATTATGATAAAAAAGCAGGAACTGTTACCATTGTAGTTCAGGCTGTTGGATTATCAACACAATTCATGGATCAATTAAAAGAAGGCGATTATTTTTCAAGTGTTACCGGTCCCCTAGGCGTGCCGTCTGAGCTAAAGGAGATGTCTGCCGAGGAGCTTTTTTCAAAGAAGATTATTTTTATTGCAGGAGGTGTTGGTACAGCTCCGGTATATGCACAGGTAAAATGGCTCCATGAACAGGGTGTAAATGCCGATGTCATTATAGGTGCTAAAAACAAATCGCAACTCATTCTAATCGAAGCCATGCGTAAGGTTAGCGGAAACGTTTATATCGCTACCGATGATGGTAGCGCAGGGTTTAAAGGAATGGTTACAAATTGTCTGGACGACTTAATAACCAATCAGCATAAAGCATACAATCTGGCGATAACTATAGGCCCTATGATTATGATGAAATTCTTAGCCCAACAAACGCGCAAGTATAATCTGAAAACCATTGCTAGTTTAAATACACTTATGGTTGATGGAACCGGAATGTGTGGAGCCTGCAGGGTAACAGTGGGAGGTAAAACACGTTTTGCTTGTGTTGAAGGTCCTGAATTTGATGCACATCTGGTCGACTTTGATGAAGCCATGCGTAGACAAACAATGTATATATCGGAAGAACGACAGGAGAATATAATGGCCGAGGACCATATCTGTCGTTTGGATCAAATCATCGAAAGGAGAAAAAGATAATGGCAAAGATATCCAGAACTCCAGTTCGCGAACTTGATCCCACTTATCGTATCACCAACTTTGAAGAAGTAAGCCTTGGATATAATATTGACGAGGCAATGCTTGAAGCTACCCGGTGTCTTGATTGTAAGAAACCGAAGTGTGTGGATGGTTGTCCGGTATCCATTAATATTCCAAACTTTATTCGCTATATCAAAACAGGTGACTTTAAAAGCGCCGCCGAAGTCATCGCACAAGCCTCTGCCCTACCGGCAGTATGCGGAAGAGTTTGTCCGCAAGAATCGCAATGTGAAGGCCGTTGTATTCTGGGAGTAAAACAAGAACCCGTTTCCATTGGAAAACTTGAACGCTTTATCGGTGACTGGGCACGTGATAACGATATTACACAGCAAACCACCATTGTCCCCAATGGGAAAAAAGTTGCCGTTATCGGTAGCGGTCCTGCAGGTCTTGCTTGTGCAGGAGATTTAGCAAAACTAGGATACGAAGTAACCATTTACGAAGCGCTTCACAAAGCGGGTGGGGTTCTGGAATATGGAATTCCCTCGTTCAGGTTGCCAAAAAAGACAGTTGTCAGACATGAAATCGGAAACATTGTCAAGATGGGTGTAACCATTGAAACAAATGTGGTTATCGGCAGAACTTTGACCATAGACCAACTCTTTGAAGAAGAGAATTTCGACGCTGTTTTCATCGGATCAGGTGCCGGACTGCCAAAGTTTATGGGGATACCGGGTGAAAACCTAAACGGTGTTCAATCATCGAATGAATTTCTCACCCGCACCAATCTGATGGAGGCTCATCATAAAGACACGGATACGCCGCTAAAGATCGGAAAGAAAGTTGTCGTTGTCGGAGGTGGTAATGTTGCAATGGACGCAGCCAGAACCGCTCGACGCCTCGGAGCAGAAGTTCATATTGTCTACAGAAGATCAAAAGCAGAACTTCCTGCACGTGCCGAAGAAGTACATCACGCGGAACAGGAGGGAATTATTTTCGATCTGCTAACCAACCCTGTTGAGATACTCGGTAATGAAAAAGGTTGGGTAAAGGCTATAAAATGTGTGAAGATGGAGTTGGGTGTTCCGGATGAATCAGGTAGACGTTCACCACAAGTAATTGAAGGATCGGAATTTATACTTGATACCGAAACGGTTATTATGGCCTTGGGGACTTCTCCCAATCCACTCATCACCAGTACAACTGAGGGGCTGGAATTAAATCGTCGCCGTTGTATTCTCATTGAAGAAGAAACCGGAAAGACTTCAAGAGAGGGTGTTTATGCCGGCGGTGATGCCGTAACAGGTTCGGCTACCGTTATTTTAGCAATGGGAGCCGGTCGCAAAGCTGCAAAAGCAATTGACCAATTTTTAGGTAATCAGGCGAAAGAATAAAAGTTCGATTGCCGATAATTAAAAGACCATGGAAACAGCAATACAAGACTCATTAAATCAACTACTCACGCTCTTGCGGTTCTTAAAATTAAGAGGCCGCTCTAATGTCAGTACCCAAACAATGGCTGAAAGCCTAAAGGTTTCAAACGAAACCTTATCAGAAATTCTTTCATCAGTTGACATTGGTGTAGAGGGTAATCGTGAGTATGAAATCGGATTATTGCTGGATGTTTTAGAAACGTTACTGGGCCATCATACGCTTAACGAGGCTTTTATCGCCGGGGCAGGTAAAATGGGATCGCGGCTCATTCAAAGTAAAGAGTTCAAACGATGTGGATTAATGATTACCGCCGCCTTTGATGTGGATAATGCATTGATAGGAACAGAAATCGGTGGCGTAAAAGTGGTCAACATTGAAAAGTTGACCAATCTGGCTCACCGGATGCATATAGCACTCGGAATCATCACCACCCCACCCGATCAGGCCCAGAAGGTAGCTGATTTAATGGTAGCCTCCAAAATTCAAGTCATCTGGAATTTTACACCTTCCAAAATAACAGTTCCGGAAGATATTATTCTTGAAAACACTTCACCCAATTCAGATCTTACCTCGATATTTCATTATATTTCAGAACGCTATATAAATAAAAGGCCATGGACACTCAGCTCGAAATGATTATTTGCCTAGGTAGCTCCTGCTTTTCGCGTGGGAACAGTAAAAATCTAAAAATCATACAGGATTATATAAAGAAAAATCATCTTGAAAACAAAATAGATTTTCGAGGGCATTTATGTTCTGAACTTTGCAACCGTGGTCCTGTTATGCAAATAAACGGGAAATGGTATGAACAGGTAGATGAATCGAACATCATGTCGATTCTGGAAGATACACTGGGAGGTGTGAAATGATTTCGACACAACCTGTTTATACGGAGAAAAACGACTGCCAGGACTGCTACAAATGTATCAGAGAATGTCCGGTAAAAGCTATCCGCTGTGAAGGTGAAAGCGCTTTTATCATACACGAAATGTGTATCTTTTGTGGTCATTGTACACAGGTATGTCCGGCAGGTGCAAAGAAAGTCAGAAACGATTTAGGTCGCGCCAAGATGTTAGTACGTACCCACAAAAATGTAATTGTTTCAATTGCACCATCCTGGGTTTCCGAATTCAGTGAATATACAGCTTCGTCCATGATCTCGGCATTGAAGAACTTGGGGTTTCATCAGGTTTCAGAAACAGCTCTTGGCGCAGAGGAGTATTCAAGACAAACCGTTGAATTCATCGCTGAAAATAATAATGGCGTTTGGATTTCATCAGCTTGTCCATCGGTAGTTGAATTTGTATGTAAATATTTTCCACATCTCACGCAGCGGATAGTTCCTTTTCATTCTCCGATGATGATGCATTCAAAACTCTTACGACAAGAAGTCGGGGAAAATACGCATATCGTTTTTATAGGACCCTGTATCGCTAAGAAGACAGAGAGTGATGATTTTAACAATGATATTGATACGGCTCTAACTTTTAAGGACCTACGCTACTGGCTTGAAAGTGAAGGTATAACGCCTGAGACATTAGAGATTGACCAAAATGAGAACTTCTTTCCCCATGCAGCTTACAAAGGCTCGCTCTACCCTGTTGATGGTGGTATGATAACTACAGTCAAGTCAGGGGCAGGCACTAACAAAGCTGCCTTTATGACGTTCTCAGGTATTAACAACATCAGGCAGGCGCTGGAAGGACTTGACAGCTTTACAAACAAGAACGTTTTATTTTTGGAACTAATGGCTTGCGAAGGCGGATGTATCAACGGACCGGGATGTTCTAAAAATGGTGTAACGGCTTTAAAGAGATTGGATATCATTACCCAAACGAATCTAAAAAGCCCAATGCCCGTACCTTCCAATAATCTTTTGGTGCCAAAAGAATCGGTCACCCGAAACTTTGATAATATCAAGCCGATCAATGGGAAGATTTATTCTGAAAAAGAGATTGAAGACGCTTTACGTGATGTGGGTAAGCTATCACCACGTGATGAGCTAAACTGTGGAGGATGTGGATATAACAGTTGCAGAGACTTTACAAAAGCGTTGCTCGACAGAAAAGCTGAAACGAGTATGTGCGTGTCGTACATGCGAAGAGTGGCTCATAATAAAGCCTCGGTGCTGATTCAGAAAATGCCTTCGGGTGTAGTTCTCGTTGATCAAAACCTTCGTATTATTGAATCGAATAAATACTTTGCACACCTATTGGGCGAAGAGACCGAAATGATCTTTGATGTCAACCCCGGACTACCGGGAGCAGATCTGCGTAAGCTTGTCAGCTTCCATAAACTGTTCGCATCGGTTTTGGTCTCAGGACAGGAAATGGCAGAACATGACGTTCGTGAACAGGGGAAATTATTCCATGTCTCTGTCGTCTCCATTCAGAAAAACAGAATTGTTTGTGGTATCATTCGTGACCTTCAATCGGTTGACGTTAAAGATGATGAGCTAATCAAAAGGACCCGCAGGGTTATCCGTGAGAACTTAGCAACCGTTCAGAAAGTAGCCTACCTGCTTGGAGAAAATGCCTCGCGAACCGAAGCCATGTTAAATTCAATTATCGAGATAAGAACCAAAGATTTTTCGGATGAAGAATAAGGATTTCTTCGTAGAAATAGACTGTCAGCAAAAAAATAAGCAGGGAAAAGAGGTCTGCGGCGATTGTTTTTTGTCTAAAAAAATAAAAGAGGAAGAACGGATTGTAGCGGTTCTGAGCGACGGTTTGGGTAGTGGTATTAAGGCTAACGTTCTGGCTACATTAACAGCCTCTATGGCGCTTAATTTCACTATAGAGAACCAGTCATTGCATCGTACCGCAACAACAATCATGAAAACACTTCCGGTAGACAAAATAAGGAAGATAAGCTATGCCACCTTTAGTATTATTGATATGGATTGCGAAGGCGAAACCCGGGTGGTCGAATACGATAATCCCTCGTTTTTCCTGATAAGAAACGGAAGAATAGAACAACCTGAGAGCCATGAGATCATCATTAAAGGGAAAAACGGAAAAGATAAACAGGTTACATCCACCACTTTTAATGCGCAGAAAGAAGATCGCTTGATCTTTTTCACGGATGGGATAAACCAGTCAGGAATTGGAAGTAGATTATTTCCTTTTGGCTGGAGCACAAAGTCTGTCGGCGAGTATATTGTTTCATTGGTTCGCGAGAAGCCACATATTTCTGCAACCCATCTTGCTAAAAGAATTGTAAATCAGGCGGAAAAAAACGATATAGGCAACCTTCGTGATGATGCCTCATGTGCTGTTATCTACTTTCGCGAGCCAAGGAAACTACTTATTTGTTCGGGACCACCCTATGATGAAGAAAAAGATAAGCTTCTGGCTGAGCATGTAAGAGGCTTTCCAGGAAAGAAAATCATAGCAGGAGGAACTACCGCACAAATATTATCACGCGAATTGGATATTCCGATTTATGTAGACATGAATAACTTAACCGGGAATCTTCCACCGGAGTCTACCATGAAAGGAATTGACCTGGTTACAGAGGGTGTTTTGACGATAGGCGCCGTAGCAGAACGCTTGGAGAATGCTGATGAAATCAGGAGACCTGAAAAAGACCCAGCCACCGATATTATAAACATGTTGCTCAACAGCGATGAGATACACTTTCTGATTGGCACCCGGGTAAACAATGCGCATCAAGACCCGAGCCTTCCGGTTGAATTGGAGATCAGAAGAAATGTTGTAAAAAAAATAGTAAAACTTCTGGAAGAGAAATACTTAAAGGAAGTTCATCTTCAGTTTATCTAAAAAAAACAGATCGAACAACGAAAAGAGTGAACCATCTTTATCGTTTAGGTGTTTATGTGACATCTAAAAAACTAAAGATGTCAAAATTCAAACCATTATTCGAACCTTTTACGTTTCCCCTTTCAAATATCATTTTAAGAAATCGCATAGTAATGGCCCCCATGACAACTTCTGCGGGCAATGACGATGGAACCGTATCAGAACAGGAGCTTACTTATTATAGCAAGAGAGCTGAAAGTGTCGGTCTTCTGATTACAGCATGTGCTTACGTAATGCCGCAGGGAAAAGGTTTCCCCGGACAAATTGGTGTCCATTCCGATGAGATGCTTCCCAGCTTAAAGCGTATTGCAGATATAATCCATAAAGGCGGAGCAAAAGCCGTTTTACAAATCTATCATGGAGGCCGACAATCGCCGCCTGCATTATTACCTGATCGTCAACCCGTCAGTGCAAGCAACATTCCCACCGTTCTTCCAAATGCAGCTATCCCCAGGGCTTTATCCGAGGATGAAATCATAGAGACCATCAAAGCCTTTGGTTCAGCGACTAAAAGAGCTATCGATGCAGGTTTTGACGGTGTGGAAATTCATGGAGCCAACACCTATCTGATTCAGCAATTCTTTTCACCGCATTCAAACAGAAGAGACGATCAATGGGGAGGCAACCTGGAAAAAAGATTAACTTTTCCGATTGCTGTAGCCAATGAAGTGATCAAAACGGTCAAAGAAAATGCGAAAACAGCTTTTATGGTTGGCTATCGATTATCACCCGAAGAGATTGAAGAGCCGGGAATTACTTTTGAAGACACCCTTGTATTAGTTGAAAGACTAGCCCGGTTAAATCTGGACTATCTTCATATTTCGACAATGGATTTTTGGGGAGGTTCACTCAGAGACACGACAGATCATGGCTCACGCGCACAGCTTATCAATGAACACCTTTCACTCAAGATGCCGATCATTGGTGTCGGCTCAATAAAAGATCCGGCAGATGCCCTTAAAATAAATAATGCAGGCATTCCTCTGATTGCTTTAGGTCGTGCCTTATTAATGGATCCGGATTGGGTTAAAAAGGCAGAAAGTAACGAGATCGATTCCATCCAAACGATCTTGAAACTTTCAAATAAAGACAAATTAATCATCCCGGACAAAATGTGGAATTACTTAATATTAAGAAAAGGGTGGTTACCAGTAGAATAGCCATTAACAATGATACGCTATTTTAAATAATTCTTAAATTATTAAAAAAATATAGCTTAGCTGTTTTATATTTAATTATAAATTTATATAATTGCCGTATTGTTGTAAAATCACAGATTAGCAAATATGGAAAGAAAACGATTGGTGGTAAGTTATGAAAATTTACCCGCTGAAGTGATTGAAGCGGTTATCCGGAAATATCCGGATGGATATCAGAATCACGTCATTAAAGTAAACGCAGGGTCCAATACTTTTCACGCGGTTACCGTCGATTTAGAAGATGTAAGCTATCTTGTCAAAGTCAAAGTCAAGGTAGATAAGATGGATAAATTCACTGAAGACTCAGTGCTTGGAGCCGAAGATGAGATAAAAGACGATGAAAAAGCATTTGAAGCGGCCCAGGATGATCATGGAGTGGAGGAATAATCCCTCATTTTGTTTTGTTTTTTATTACGAAAAGCATTATCCGGCTTTATCAATTTGATATTCTGATAACATTGGATAATATCTATTAAATTTTAATACGATTGATCATCCAAACTACTTCAATAAAAAAATCCGGAACCATTTTGGTTCCGGATTTTTTTATTTGGATAATGATATTAGAATAACGGTTATCTTTTTTTATTAGCTGCAGCTTGTTGAGCTTTTGTCATCTCTTCCAACTTCAGTTGAAAACTAGATTTCTTAATTGGCTTCTTCTGATTTAACTTAATTTTTGCATGTAGCTTATCTTCATTGATAAACTTACGGAAAGCAAACATCTGAATAAATGTGAAGATATTAGCCAACAGGTAATAATAACTTAAGCCTGAAGAAACTTCATTAAAGAAGCCTAAAAACATAATAGGCATCAGATACATCATTGTTTTCATGCCGGGCATCGTGTTGGTCTGGCCCATCATGTCATTATTGAGCTTAGTGTAGATAATAGTGGAGATAGTCATCAACAAACAGAACAAACTAATGTGATCACCATAAAATGGGATATTGAAAGGCAGATTATAAATAGAGTCGTATGCCGAAAGATCTGTGGCCCATAAGAAATGCTGTTGCCGCAACTCAATAGAAGCAGGGAAGAAACGGTAGAATGCTATAAGGATAGGAAACTGCAACAACATAGGCAAGCATCCGGCCATTGGATTAGCCCCAGCCTTCTTATAAAGTGTCATTGTTGCTTGTTGCTTCTTCATTGCATCCTCTTTCTTCGGATACTTTGCATTAATGTCGTCTATCTCCGGCTTCAGAATACGCATCTTAGCCGACGACATATACGTTTTATAGGCAATCGGAAAGAGAACAATTTTCAGAATGATGGTAAGTAATAAGATGATAATACCATAATTAAGATTGAAACTACTTAACCAATCAAATACGGTAATAACTGCATAACGGTTTATCCATGCCAAAAGGAAGAAACTCCATCCGAGTGGAACTTGTTTTTCAAGATCAAGTTTATATTTTCGAAGTTCTTTGTATTTGTTAGGACCATAATACATCTGCATAGACAAACTAGAAGTCTTTCCCTGCTGGTAGGGTAGCGCAATGCTCGACTCCATGTGCTTCAACGGTCGTCCGGGAGCAGCAAGTGAGGAGGTCTTTGTACAAGCCAAGTCTGCATTCACAAAATAGTCCTTTGATATCAGCGTGGTAGCAAAGAATTGTTGTTTATAAGATATCCACTGGATTTTTGTTTTTACAGACTCATTCTTATCTTTTGTTTCGGGAAAGTATTCAAAATCTTTCGACTGATAAGGTTTATAATAGATGGTTGTATTGGTCAACTCTGTTTTATGCGACTTTTCCTGTTGACGTAAACGGGCATTCCATTCCAACGTTAAGTAGTTGGTATTATCTTCCAATACACCTTGCATCCCAACAAAGTTCATCGTGAAATCAATCATATATTGGTTTCCGTGAATAGTATAGAGGAATTCGATGTAACGACTTTTATCTAATACAGAATCAGGACCGGCAGCATAAACCCGCATTCCAAACTTGACGGAATCTTTTCCTGAAACAACAATATGATTATTTCCTTTTTGTCCGGCTTTATACCAGAAGGGTTCAAAGTATAAATCGGCAGTATTGACCGTTTGATTACCGGCAGGTAGCGAAAGATTAAAACGTGAACTATCAGGTGTAAAAAGAATCAGTGCTAATGAGTCAAACGTTTTATATTGCTTCAATTCAGCTTGAGCAACACGGCCTCCTTTAGAATCGATCTGCAATTTAAGCACATCGTTTTCAATTATAAATGATTTATTTTCGCCCTTGCTAGCCTTAGAGAAGGCGCCCGGCATAGCTTTGTTAACTGTACTGTCGTTAAGCGCACTGTTTTTCTTCAGTGTGTCGGAAGTGACTGCCTTTTGTTGCTCTTCTTTCTGGATAGCAGCCAGTTTACTTTGAATAGCTGCGATAGAATCCTGCTTATGCCGGAGTGCTTCACGTTCTTTTTGAGAAGGTATATTCCAGAGACTATACCCCATCATGAGTGCAAAAATCAGTACTAAACCGAGAATCGATTTCTTGTCCATTGAATGTAGATGAAATTTTATAAACTTTGCAAAGATACTCTTTTTACAAAAAGGTAAAACAGATAAAAGAACAATGCTGTTACGCCCTCCGTAACAGCATTGTAACAAAACAAATAGAATTCGATGCCTATTGAATTCTTAATTTGTACTCCATTGCAGCTTTCACAAAACCTTCAAAAAGAGGATGTGGGGCTGCAACAGTACTTTTATATTCAGGATGAAATTGAACCCCTACAAACCAGGGATGACCTGCTAATTCAACTACCTCAACAAGATTTTCCGTCGGATTAATTCCTACTGCCATCATTCCTGCGTTTTCATAGGCCTCCAAATATTTATTATTGAACTCATAACGATGACGATGACGTTCAAAGATATTTTTCTTACCATAAGCTTCAGCTGGCTTGGAACCATCACGTAGAGTACATGGATAAGCGCCCAGACGCATCGTTCCACCTTTAGAAGTTATCTTCTTTTGAGATGTCATTATGTCAATAACAGGATAGTTTGTCTTAGGATTCATCTCGGTAGAATGAGCATCAACATATCCAAGAACATTCCGTCCGAATTCAACTACGGCACACTGCATTCCTAAACAGATTCCCAGAAAAGGAATATTGTTTTCACGAACATATCTTATAGAAATGATCTTTCCATCAATACCTCGTTCACCAAAACCGGGGGCAACTAACACACCATCCAGATCAGCTAGTTTTTCTGCTACATTTTGGTCGTTAACATATTCTGAATGGATCAATCGAACAATTACTTTACAACGATGAGTAGTGCCTGCATGAACAAAGGCTTCATTAATAGATTTATAAGCATCTTTTAATTCAACATACTTTCCAACCAAACCTATTGTAATCTCTGAGGTCGGGTTCTTCAGTCTGAATAAGAAATCTTTCCACCGGACTAAATCAGGTTCATGCCCCATTGGCATCCCTATTTTTTCAAGAACAACTTGGTCAAGCTTTTCATCTTGCATTAACAATGGAATATCATAAATTGAATCGGCATCAATTGATTCTATTACTGCACTTTGATCAACATTACAAAAGAGTGCGATTTTACTTCGCATGCTGTCTGTGATATGGCGTTCTGTCCGACAAACAATAATATCGGGTTGAATTCCAGATTCAAGCAGCGAACGAACAGAGTGTTGTGTTGGTTTTGTTTTAAGTTCACCGGCAGCTCTTAAATAAGGCACCAGCGTTAAATGAATCGTAACAACACGGTGACCGAGTTCCCAACGCAACTGACGAACAGCTTCGATATATGGTAATGATTCGATATCACCAACTGTCCCCCCTATTTCAGTAATTACAAAATCATAGTTTCCTTGATTTCCAAGTTTCTGGATACAATATTTAATTTCATCAGTAATATGAGGAATAACCTGAACAGTTTCGCCCAAGAAGTCACCCCGACGTTCTTTCTGGATTACAGATTGATAGATTCTACCGGTAGTTACATTATTGGCCTGAGAGGTAGCAACATTTAAGAACCGTTCATAGTGACCAAGGTCGAGATCGGTTTCAGCCCCATCTTCCGTAACATAACACTCCCCGTGTTCATAAGGATTTAATGTACCCGGATCGACATTAATATATGGATCCATTTTTTGAATAGTCACTGTAAAGCCTCGGGCTTGAAGCAATCTTGCCAGTGAAGCAGAAATTATTCCTTTTCCCAGAGAAGAAACGACCCCTCCTAACACGAAAATATACCTGGTATTATTCATAAAATAAAATTTGACGGAACAATTTAAGTTATTCCGGATTATGATGTTCAAACAGCAATTTTGAAAGAAAATTAATAGGCAGCCCGGGTATCCGGAAAAGGAAAGCGCAAGAATAATCAGCGTATTTCCAGTGCATAATGCCGCTATACACTGGGAAGCAAAGATACAAAAAAAGAATGCCGGAAACCCGGCATTCTTTTTTTATTTTTATAAAAATATTTATTGTCCTAAATAAGCTTTTAAGAGTTTACTTCTTGAAGTATGTTTCAACCTTCTGATAGCCTTCTCTTTAATCTGACGAACACGTTCGCGGGTTAAGTCGAATTTAGCTCCTATTTCTTCAAGTGTAAGTCCATGTGGCAAACCAATACCGTAATAAAGATTGATCACATCACGCTCTTTTTCGGTCAATGTTGCTAATGAACGTTCGATTTCTTTAGCCAAAGATTCACGCATTAAACCTTCATCTGTATTTGATGTATCATCATTCATAAACACATCAATAAATTTGGTATCGTCGTCTTCGGATATCGGAGCATCCATAGAAACATAGCGTGTTGATATCTTCAGGGCAGCATCAATTTTATGTTCGGGGATATCCAATGCTTCAGCAATCTCTTCCGGAGAAGGAGGGCGCTCAAATTTCTGTTCCAGTCTTGAAGATTCTTTTTTAATCTTGTTTAGCGATCCAACCTGATTAAGCGGAAGACGAACAATACGTGACTGTTCGGCCAAAGCCTGAAGAATAGATTGGCGAATCCACCATACGGCGTAAGAAATAAATTTAAAACCTCTGGTTTCATCAAAACGTTGTGCTGCTTTTATCAGTCCAAGATTTCCTTCATTAATAAGATCGGGCAAACTCAATCCTTGATTTTGATATTGTTTTGCCACTGAGACCACAAAACGAAGATTTGCTCTCACGAGTTTTTCCAACGCCACCTGATCACCAGCCTTTATTCTCTGAGCAAGTTGTACTTCCTCTTCGGCTGTAATCATCTCTTCTTTTCCTATATCTTGTAGGTATTTGTCGAGCGACGCTGTTTCACGATTCGTGATCGACTTAGAAATTTTTAGTTGCCTCATCTTCTCCTTTCAATTAACTTGTTTCACTCTACCTTTGGAGGCGTAGATATAATTTTTCAATTACATCAGGTTCATCGGTAAAATGTTATAATAGTTCAATTTATTTATAATCCAAACCCATAATAAGCACGCATGCCATTAGGATAAATTCCTTCAATCAGTATGCCACCCTCCTTTGCCTGTAAAATAGTCTGAAGTTCATCTACGCTTCTGACAGGCTTATTATCAACCTTCAAGATTATGAATCCCTTCTTGACACCGGCAGCACTTAAAATACCTTCTTTAAGCGATTCTACCTGTACTCCACTTTTCAATTCCAATTTATTCTTCAAATCAGATGGAACCGGTTTAATCGTTGCACCCAATTGATTAAATAATTCAGTATTATTTTTATGAGCTAACGCTATCTTTCCGTTTTTTTCCTTCAATACAACGTTTAACTCTAAATTTTTATTGTCACGTATTAAAGAAATTTTCACATTTTCTCCGGGACTCTTCGTTGCAATCATTTCCTGAAGCTCAGATGCACTATTTATTTGGTTGTTATCAACCGCCAAAACGATATCACCCGACTTTATTCCAGCTTTTATAGCAGGGCCATCTTCAACAACTTCAGCCACATAAACACCACGGGTATCCTTCAATCCTTTCTTTTCAGCAAAGGCTCCATCAATATCATTAAACATGATTCCTAGAAACGCTCTGTGTACTTCACCATGTTCTTTTAAATCCTGATAGACCTTCTTTACCAGATTAACGGGTATTGCAAAAGAGTATCCGGTATAATAACCATTAGCAGAAGCAATGGCTGCATTGATACCTATCAATTCCCCATTTGCATTTACTAAAGCACCGCCACTATTACCTCTGTTCACTGCCGCATCGGTTTGAATAAACGATTCGATTCCCGAACCATCTGCGCCGCTCAGAATGTTGATATTTCTTGCTTTCGCACTTACAATACCTGCCGTAACAGTAGAAGTTAAGTTAAATGGATTACCTACTGCCAAGACCCATTCACCTATCCGTACCTTATCAGAATTACCAAAAGTAATATACGGTAACTTCTTCTCATCAATTCTAATAAGCGCTATATCAGTTCCAGGATCGGTTCCGATAACTTTGGCACTATAGGTCTTCTTGTTATTCAAAGTCACAGTTATTGAGCTTGCATTCTCAACAACATGATTATTCGTTATAATATATCCATCCTCAGATACAATTACTCCCGAACCGGCTCCTTGAATAGGTTGAACCTCTTGTGGAGATCTGTCGCCAAAAAAATCGCGTAAATCAAAAAAGTAATCATAATTATTTGGTTTTCGTTCGTACTCAGTTTTAATGTGTACTACAGCGTGTATAGTCATCTCAGCAGCAACCGTAAAATCGGGACCGATAATAGGGGCCGGACCTTCTTCATTTGAAGCTACTTTAACGGGCAATTGATAGCCCGAATTGTTGTTCGACTGGTTTACTCTGGTTTGTAAAGGATGTGCTCCTAAAGCAAGCATTCCACCAGCGAACATTACTGCTATTGTTACCAGTATTCGTTTCATATTCTTTACAGTTTAAGTTTAACAATCTTCATATTCAATTGTTTTGCATCACGCAATAATTATGCCTTCCAAAATATGTCAGCTTTAGCATTTCTACACTCTATTTAAAAACAACAACATTATATTGCAATAATAGACGCATCATCCTGGAAAAAATAAAATACAAACTACCTCTGACCTATTAATTTTTAACATTTTACAAGTCAACAAATTGTTATAATCAGATTAATAGATAGTTGTGTTAAAAAAAGTTAATTATGAATGTCGTAAAACTGTCAAGTAAAAAATGTTACTTTTGTCATAATTTCTAATAAAGTTTTGTCAGAATAATGACAGTTTTATCAATATATATAAACTTCTTGCTATGAATTATCAATTCTTTAAGTATGAAGGATGTGGAAATGATTTCGTTATAATTGACGATCGGTCAAACAAACTGGAATTATCTGCTGAAACAATATCCAACTTATGTAACCGAAGATTTGGAATCGGCGCAGATGGGCTCTTACTATTACGAACAGCTCCGCAATATGATTTCCGGATGGTTTATTACAACGCAGACGGTAGTCGCGCTACAATGTGTGGAAATGGAGCGAGATGCATTTCGGCTTTTGCACATAAAATGGATGCACTTAATACAACCGGATCTTTTATGGCTGATGATGGTCCGCATACCTCTGAGATTATTTATACCGAAGGCTCCGAAACGCAGGTAGCCATTAGCATGAAAGATGCTACACCCGATCAATATACGTCTGACCATTTGTTTATCAATACAGGAACACCTCATTATGTGATTTTTACAGATGATATTCATTCTGTTGATGTAGTAACTACCGGTAGGAAAATCAGACACAATCCGGAATTTGCACCAGTAGGAACCAACGTGAATTTCGTTCAGATTCTACCCAAAGGCATTATTGTCAGAACCTATGAAAAAGGAGTTGAGGATGAGACATTGGCCTGTGGAACCGGTGTAACAGCTTCAGCGATGGCGGCATCCCTGAAAACAGGATCAACCTCCATCCCTGTAAAAACAATGGGTGGAAACCTTCACGTGTCTTTTACTAAAAAGGGAGATACATTTACAAATGTAATTTTGACCGGACCTACCCGATTAGTATTTACCGGCGAAATAAATATATAATACACTTAGCGTGAAAGGTATTAATATCAGACTTAGAGCGCTTGAGCCTAAAGACATTGACATTCTCTATCAATGGGAGAATGATCAAAAGCTCTGGAGCGTCGGTTGTACAACCGCCCCTTTTTCACGGCATGTTTTGAATCAATATATTGAAAATTCTCATCTTGATATTTATTCATCCGGACAGCTACGCTTCATGATTGAAACCAACCAGCCATCCCCAAAAACCATTGGGATGGTTGATTTATATGCCTTCGAACCTTTTCACATGCGTTCGGGCATAGGCATTATGATTCATGAAGATTTCCAAAATAATGGATATGGTTCTGAAGCAATAGATCTGATTATAGAATATGCCTTTGGATTCATGAATTTTAAACAACTATTTTGTGAGATCACGATTGATAACCCAACCAGCTTGGCTTTATTTACGAACAAAGGATTCCAACTTACCGGAACCCGTAAAGAATGGGTAAGAAGAGGGAATAAATTTATCGATGCTCATTTTCTTCAATTGATAAACAAAGAATACATTTAACAAGAAGGGCACATTCAATCGTTCCTTTCAAATGAACCGGCAAAACATTAAAAAAGATGAAAAAAGTAAAAATTATCATTATTTCTTTAGCTATAGTTTTATTTATAGCATTAGCCGGAGCTTATGTTTTGCTCTATGCTCCTAATACACCTTCCAAAAAAGCATATCTATATATAAAAACGGGATCAACCTATAGCGATGTCATCAGACAACTTAAGAAAGAGAAGTTACTCAATTCCATAACCACTTTCCAAATTGTTGCCACAAAAATGCATTATAAGAACCGCATCAAACCAGGGAAATATTTACTTAAATCAGGAATGGGTAACTACAAACTTATTCAGATGCTTCGTTCCGGAAAGCAAGAGCCCGTTCATCTGGTATTTAATAACATCAGAACCAAACAAGATTTTGCAGGCAGAATAGCCGAACAAGTTGAAGCAGATTCGGTAACCATCCTGACCTATTTGAACAATAAAGATTTCATGGCGCGTTTTGGACTAAATCCAGAAAATGCATTAACACTATTTATCCCCAATACTTATCAAATATGGTGGAACACAAATCCTGCCGACTTTTTCAAGAGAATGGAGACTGAACGTAAGAAGTTTTGGAATAGCGATCGGTTAGGCAAAGCCAAAGCCATAAATCTGACACCTGAGCAGGTGGTCATTTTAGCTTCGATTGTCGAAAAAGAATCAAATAAGAACGATGAAAAACCTGTAGTGGCCGGAGTCTACTTAAATCGTTTAAAAAAGGGAATGTTACTACAAGCCGATCCCACACTGATATTTGCATGGAATGATTTCACTATCCGTCGCGTCCTCAATATCCATAAAACGATCAATTCACCTTACAACACCTACAAATACAAAGGGCTGCCACCCGGCCCTATTTACCTGCCAGATATTAAATCTATCGATGCGGTATTAAACTATAAGCATCACAATTATATCTATTTCTGTGCAAAAGAAGATCTTTCAGGTTATCACAATTTTGCCCGCACACCGCAGGAGCATGAACTTAACGCAGCACGTTATAGAAAAGCGTTGGATGCTTTAAATATAAAAAAATAACATGAATGTCAATCTTTAAAGCTTATGATATCCGAGGTGTCTATGGTAAAGACCTCACCGAAGATATTGTTTACAAAATAGGATATTTCATCCCTGCCCTATTGAACACACATAAGGTCTTGGTTGGACGCGACATGCGAACCTCATCTCCTGCTCTATTCAAGTCGCTTTGCAATGGAATTCTGGATGCCGGAGCCAATGTCTATGATGCGGGACTTTGTACAACCCCCATGATTTACTTTGGGACAGCACACTTAAAGTTCAATGCGTCTGTAATGATTACAGCTTCGCACAACCCTGCTAAATACAATGGATTAAAAATATCCAGAGAGGAAGCGCTACCCGTAGGATTTGATTCGGGCCTCGGGCAGCTCGAAACGCTTGTTTATGAGGAAGAGGTTGTTGTATCGTCGACAAGAGGATCGATTTTCCCTATCGATCAAGAACTTCAAACTGATTATTTTAATTTTCTCTCTGCTTTTCAAAGCGACTTTTCGCACCTTCATATCGGAGTAGATTGTTCTAATGGCTGTTCAGGATATTTTGTCCGTAAGATTCTAGGTACATTGCCTATGTACATCAACGAAGAGCCTGATGGGACATTTCCAAATCATGAACCCAATCCACTCGAAATCGAAAACGTAGCACAACTGATTCAACTGGTAAAAAAATACACACTTGACGTGGGCATTATCTTTGATGGTGATGCTGACCGTGTAATGTTCGTTGATGAAAGAGGACGTTTTATCGCCCCTGACCTCCTCATTGCAGCTATGACGCACTATTTTGGCGCCGGCAAAAAAAGAATAGTACTTCACGACATTAGAACATCAAACGCTGTAACAGAATATCTTGAAAAAGAAGGTTATCGAACACACATGTGGAGAGTAGGCCGTGCTTACGCCTCGCTGAAACTCAGAGAAATAAAGGGGCTATTTGGTGGCGAACTTGCCGGTCACTATTACTTCAAACAATTCTACTACTCAGATAGCGGATTCATGGCGACCCTCCTATTACTCAATGTATTTGCTAAATTTAAGAAAAAGGGTATCACTGTCGGAATGTTAGTCGACAGCATAAAAGGCAGATGGGTAAATTCGGGCGAAATTAATTATTGTATTACTAAAAAGAAGGAAGCCATGGATACAATAAGAGATTATTTCTGTTCAAAAGAAACGCCAACCGCCTCTTTTGATTTCGATGGATATCGAGTCAACTTTAAACATTGGTGGTTTAATATCCGACCCTCGAATACCGAGCCTTATCTTCGTTTCATCGCTGAAGCCGATAATGCAGTGCTGTTAAAAAAGAATCTGGCTGCATTAAACAACATTATCAAACCCTTTTTAGATTAAGCATAACCTATAAATTTCGTTTTCTGCATCTGATAATCCATTGTAAATTGTATTTATCTCAATTTACAAACCAAAAAGTTATATTTGTAGGATGAATTCCGGACTTTCAATAAACTGATGAGATAAAATATTGATGATTATAAATAGATTGTTACTTATTTGCACCCTAATGCTATTATTTATTCCTAATCGAATGTCAGGAATGGATAAGAGCTGTATTTATTTTAATGCACAAAACATCTCTTTTGTTTCTTATATGCCCATAGATTCAAATATATACGCTTCTACTTTTTTCGAAATCACTGATACCACTCATCAGCAAAAGTTTGCTGACACGCTTCGGTCCAGTGACACCCTTAACATAAAACGATTAAAAACCGTGCTAACTTCCGGAGCATTGCTCTATGCTGCAAGCATGACGGGGCTTTACCAATTATGGTATAAAAACTATCCGCAATCTAAATTTCATTTTTTCAATGACAATGATGAGTGGCTTAAAATGGATAAAATGGGTCACTTAACTTCCTCGTATTATATAAGCAAGGCTTGTTATAGTTCCCTAAGATGGACAGGATTAAGAGAAAATAAATCTATTTTATATGGTGGAGGGATGGGTATATTTTATCTTACCGTCATTGAAATATTAGATGGATTTTCTTCCCAATGGGGCTTCTCACCGGGAGATATGACTGCAAACACACTAGGCTCCGGATTATTCGTCAGTCAACAATTAATATGGCACGAACAACGTATCCAAATGAAATGGTCGTATCACCAATCGCCTTATGCAAAGTACAGGCCTGATTTGATGGGAGATGGACTCAAACAACAATGGCTGAAAGATTATAACGGACAAACGTACTGGGCGTCTGTTAATATCAAATCATTTTTAAACAAAGAGACTAAGTTTCCGGAATGGTTAAATCTGGCAGTTGGATATGGTGCCGAAGGGATGACCGGAGCGGCCCGTAACTCTACCATCTATAATGGCATTTCTATACCTCCTTTCGAGCGTTACAGACAGTTATATATTTCTGGAGACATAGACCTTAGCAGAATCAAAACACGCTCTAAAACGCTTAATATGATCTTAAACGCCATTGGATTTATTAAGTTTCCCTTCCCTACACTTGAATTCAGCAGGGGCAAAACAAAGTTCTTTCCCCTTTATTTTTAATCACACTGATCATCTGTAACGGTAACAATATAATTTGTTATCAGGCTGCATTAAAGAATCAGAAGGGATATCCTATGCCTAGATTTAACACCAAATTATTTCTTCGCCAATGCTTGTCACCGAAATTTATCTGATTAAGGACCCATCGCTGACCTGAAGGCAAATTGGGCTCTCTCAAAGGCATACCAAGATCAATCCGTAATAACAAAATGGTAAGATTAATACGTAGGCCAACGCCAGTGCCAACAGCAAGCTCGTTGAGGAATGTCTTTGAAAATTGAGCGCCCGGTTTTAATGTATCCTTATTGTACATCCAGATATTCCCCATATCTATAAAGAAGGCCCCTTCCAGAATATTATTGATGCTATACCGCAATTCTGTATTCATTTCAAGTTTAATATCACCTGATTGGTCAGGTAAAAAAGAAAGATTGCTTACTGATGGATCGCTATACGTTCCGGGACCTACAGAACGGCTGCGAAAAGCACGTAAGCTGTTATTGCCGCCAATAAAAAATTGCTTTATATAGGGCAGTTGATTTGAATTGCCATACGGAACTCCAACACCTAATATGAGACGATTTGCTAAGCGCGTTTTCGAATTAATTGCATAATAATATCGCAAATCGGATTGTGCTTTAATATATTGCGAAAAGGGAGCACCTAAAATATTTTTTTGTTGTGTTATAGGATCTCTCTTGACTATTAATCCGGCTATATTTCCAGAGAGGTCGATGATACCGTTAAAATAAAACCCTGTTCCTCTTTGGTTATTTATAAAAGGATCTATCATGAATGAATAATTCGATCCTACTATAAACTGATTGTCAATTGCATGTTTTAATATTGGATCTTGAGCCAGACTATCACGATATTTTTGTGTTATATTAATAGCCCTTACATAATTGATTGAAAATGGGTTGAACTCATGTTGAACAGTTGCATTAGGTTTCCAAACGTATCCTAACTCAGCTTTTAACGAATTTAAGGTATACAACTTAACACGGTTTAGTAGATCGTAACCGAGGTTAATTTTTGTTTTAGGGACAAATGCATTGGTAGTGTTAAAATCGAAAAAAGGAACTACAAATTTAGGTATCGTAAAGGTAATGCCCCCACCAAATTTATAAGTATTATAACCACTTTGATTGCCACTGTATTGCATTTCACTACCCACATTACCATATATATCCAGATGTTCAGCAGCACGGAAAGTGTTCCGATTTCGGAATGTAAGTGTAAACAAGGATCCGATATAATTATTCGATTTTGTATTTGCTGAAACCTCTCCCCGTAATGATTTAGTAGGAAGTGGTGTGAGATAATAATAGGTATTAAGTCTTCCTGTATCGCTTTTATTATTCGGAGATACCTCAAATCTGTTTTTAACAAATTTGAATACATCCAGATTGATTAATCTGCTTAAGGTAAGATTATGATCAGTGCGGGTATACACATCGCCCGAATCAAAACGCATGATGTGAGGAAACAACTTGGGTCTAAATTTATTACGCGGATTAACAATATAATATCCACCATACAGATATTTTTCCACATTGGTTGTATCAGCCTGCTTTACATTAATACGATAATTGGGATAAATGAAGACATTATCTATAATATAAGGTTTTTTAGCAACTGCAGGGATATTATCTTTCACCCTAAGAGATATGTTTACTTTGTGGATGCCAATAGTACTATCAGCATCCAATATTAATAAATCGGGACTAAAATAATAATATCCCTCTTCCTTTAATATAGCGTCTATCCTTGTCCGCTCTCCTTTAATCACTTCCAGATTAAAGGGCTGATTAGGATGAAGAAAAGTTTTTGATTTTGTTTGCTGAATGGCTCTTCCAAGTGCAGTGTTGTCTGTTTTGAAATTCACCTCCTTTATGGTATAAACACGTCCTGGGATGATCAAATAGTATGCATGCGCCTTCCTTTTCTTCACAATTATATTGCCGCTTGACCCAGCCTGAAAATAGCCTAAATTCTCCAGATGATTTTGTAGTAGTTTACTATTATAATCAACATCGACACTGCTTATTAAAACAGGTGGCTGACCTATCTTTCTAAAAAACTTACGGATGAAATTTTTCTTAGCAGGATTACCTGCGAGGTTATAAAAAAATAATTTAAATGGAATTCCTAAAAATTTATTATTGGGAAGTGGGCGAGTAAGAGCAATTGTTTGTGTTACCAAATGTTTCTTCTCTCTTCTGGATAGCGTGCTGTCGTTCACTTTTATAGACGCTCCTGTATATAATGCATCGCCCTTCGACACATATTTAGTACTGTTGCACGATGCAAAAAAGATCATGGCAATTATCAAAAATAATATCGTAAGGCTACTTCTCATTCGTTTTGTTTTCTGATGAAGGAATGATTGTTCGTTCATTTGTTGTTCGTACACTATCAGCTTTGATAATCTCGCTGTTTTTCCTGTCTATTTCTCTTTTCTTCTTTCGTTGTTCTGTACTGGTAAAGATGTCTTTAAACTGGTTGTAGTCGACAGAAATAATAAAGCTAACACCGGTTTCAATTACATAGCCCTCTATGGTACCGGTATAATCATTTTTACGGTAAATTTTCAACATGTATTTTCCATCTTTACTAAGCTTATAGTTGATGGCAATATTACCAGCTAAATTATTTTTTTGCTGATTTTCTTGCATAGGCCCTTCCAATTCAAATTCGCTTCCAACGTTTACCGTTAAACGATCGCTAAGCAGACTTTTAGAAATACCCACATTTAAGTCGGTACGTTGCTGCATTGTTCCTGTGGTATAATCCTGTGTATTAGCCAGGTCTAAATTAATATCCACACCTTCTATCAATCCACGTGTAAGTTGATTCAGTTGTTCCGTTAACAACTTACTTACACTTTGTCGGGCAAAAGTATTGGCATCAAGTAATCCACTACTGTTAGTAAACGGATTTTCGCTCACAAAACGATTCAATAGCAATAAGGCAAAAACCTGTTTATTCATTTCACCCTGCTGCTGACGAAGTTGAATTAATTTATTTTGAACGGTAGTAATGATATCTTTTGAAATGTTATAATTCTTTTCTTCAGGAAGTATAATATCAAATGTTATTTGAGGTTTCAAGAGTTCGCCCGCTAATAAAAGATGTACTTCAAAGGGTAATTTCTGCTTATAAATATTTTGATCAGTAACGATAATTTGTTCCAAAACCAGATCGAGGGGGGCAGTATTGGCAATATAAATGGCTGTTACGTCCATCTTAGCGGTTGTTGGCTCACCAGTCCATACAATACGACTTCCTTTTTGAATATTAAATTTTCGCTTAATGAAATTGAAGGAAAGATCATAAGAACCGTCTTCAATTTCATACGAACCCACTAAAGTAACTTTTCCACTTGCATCAACGCCACCAGTTAGTTGGCCCACGCCTCTAAGTTTTAAAAAATCGCCATTAGCCTCATCAACAATCAAATTGAATACCGCCTCTTTTTTAATATTGATGTTTATAGAAACATCATACCCTACTAATGGCGAAGTTTTCAATGAATCATAAGGCAACATAAATAGTGAATCCTGTGCGGTAGCGCTCATGTTTACAAAACGTACAATACCTTCTCGTTTTGCCATACCCGGCTCTTCTTGGGGAAGTACTACCGTAAAATTTGTTTTATCATTGATTGTTAAATCGCCGTCAACGATAGGATGAGTAGGTGTCCCCTTAACCGTAAGTTTAGTTGAGAAAACCATTTTACCATAAAAAAGCTTATTGTCTTTACGGGTAGAATTAATAGCCTGAAAATTGTCGGCATTTACCTTCAAATCAAAATCATAGTTAAGAAAATCAGGCGTATTAATAGCCCCATCAATTACAATAGCATTATTAATGGTATCGTGAATGGAGAAATTATTTAATTCGATTCCCTTATTATTGATAATTGCAATAGCATCTTTATCAATTTTATACAAATTATTAAGTCTACTTATATTAAAAGCGGTATTGTTGAAATGGATCAGGCCATCAATATAAGGTTTTTCAAGAGATCCGTTCATAGCAATTTTTCCAAAGATATTTCCGCGGGTATCTTTAATTACACCCTGTGAAAAACCTTCCAGTGATTTCATCTGCAAGCTTACCATGTCAACAATAAAATCGAAACTACTATTGGTAGGCTTTACTATATAATCACCGCTTATATTGACATCGTTGCCATGACCTTTGAGGCTTATATCCGCATGATAGTTTTTGGCTATATTGTTTTTTACTTTAGCTATTAGATTGCCAATAGAGTCTTTGTACACACTCAGATCGTTAACAGCAATGTCAGCGGTAAAGGTGGGTTGGTTTTGAATATTCAAAACCACTGCATTTCCAGTCAATAAACCGTTTACCATTAAAGAATCACTCTGCACAAAACCGGCAAGTGTTGATATTTTGAAGTTCTTAAAATCAATATGTAACGGCTCATTAACGCCGACACCTGCACTATTAATGCTTAACTGTTGAGTACCTTTGCTTAATATAAAATCATGTGCATTGACATCTTTATTCAGATATTGAATCTTATTATCAGCACTTACCGTCCATTTTTCATAGTTCAATAAAAGACTATCAGGTTTTAAGCTAAAACTGTAATTGTTTTGTGAGGGCTGACTGAGTATGCCATTTAGTATGTATTTATTTTTCGACTTCCGATCTTTAATATTCAGTGCAAAATCAAGCTTATTATTCTGTAAAGCACCATCAAACGCAGTGGCAAAAACACTTAATGAAGTACCGCTGACAAATTTCTTGAAGGAAGTATTAAAAACAAGTGCTCCATTTTTTGTTGTCGCATTAAAATTAAGGCTATCAATAGTATAAGTGCCATACATAATATGAGGAGCTTTTAGAGAGACATTCCAGCTACTGTCACTGGCAAAGTTACCAGTAAGTGTACAAGGCTTTAGTTGAGTTAATTGTGGCACGAATGCAATCAAAGCAGGATTTTGAAATAATGCAGCATTGATTGTAAAATGAAAGGGGGCTATTTTTGCAGTATCCTTTTTGTCGGTCAATAAAAAATAGGGATCAATAGATTGCTGAATGACATGTGAAAGCTGCGTGAGTTTATATTGTCCTTTTATAGAAGCCGTAAGGAAATCTGATTTTAGAGTTAAGCTTTTATTTTCGGGCGCATTATTTGCTGATATATTAATAGAATCAATGGTAATACGCTTGGCATTATTGACAAGAACAGAGTGGGTAACGATTAAGCGACCTGCAAGATTATCAGGATCTATATTGGTGAAATCGCCATCAATTTGTCCGTGATAGATCAATGGTTGCGTTGTGAAATGAAGCGGAAGTGTTTTAATGCTATCAATGGTTGCCTTTAAATGAACAGTAGGATATTTATCATTAAAACGGCCATTTGCCTCAACGACCATATCAAGATTGAGATTATGTACACCAGCATTGATTGTATAAAGCTTGTTAGCAATACTCCCTTCAGCTTTTATATCCTGATAATTATAGTCATTCAGGGTAACGGTTGAAACAGTCGTGCTGAATGTTGCATTGGCGGTTTCAGGATTGTATCCATCGCCTTTTATGATAAAATCGCCGGTGAGTAACCCTAGCTTCGGATTCTGCATAATGGTTGCCAAATCCAGATTGCTTGTATTCATCAGCAGATCATAGTGAGCACTGTTTTTATTCGTGATATTAACCAGAGAGCCCTTTATTTTTGCATCACCCAGACTTGTAGTTACTGCTAAATCAGCATAGAGATCATTCATTCCACCTTTTATATGTCCACTTGCAGCAATACTTTCAGGAAGGGTAATCGTTGATGGCAAACTCTTTTCAGGTACAAATAAGCTAATATCTTTATGTGATGTCTGAAATTTATAAATGTTTAAATCGGCAACTATTTTTCCAGGATCGGGCAAACCTTTTACAATTCCACTCACATTAATCCTTGTTGCGCTTAGTCCACTGACGATTAATTTTTGAAAATGAAGATCGTTTAACTTTCCGCTGATCTTTGTTGCAATATATAATGTAGAATTAGTTGATAACGATGATACTTTATCCTTTAACTGTGGAACAAATGTAAGCAAGTCTTTCCTGGTTATTCTGCTGTTTTCCAGATCGATGTTCAAACGAAGGGCACCCGGATTCTTTTTAATCTCTTCGAGAGATTTATAGGTAATAAGTGCTCTGTTTCTTAATATGGAACCGGGCGTTATCATTAATAAATTCCGAAGAGAGATACCTGTCGGAATCATATAAAAATCGGTTGTGAGATTGGTTAAGACAAAACCGCTCTTCTCTTTCATGCTGGCCGACTTTACAGAGGCACGCATCGTGTCGATACCATATTGAAGATTGGAAGCATGGATTGAAAGTTGTTGAAGTGCTAGATGAGAATAATCCATTCCCAATATGGCATGCGGTACAAATTGATCATCATATTTCAGATTCGAATTTCTAATGATTATTTCACCCGAAATTAATTTAAAAGAGGGGGCCGTACTCGAAGTATTTTTTTGCTTCGTTGCAGAGGTCTTTGAAGCAGTTTCTATCGCAATATCCGAATTGGTTAGCAAAGCATCATGTAGCGTAATGACATTGTTCCTCACATCAATTGTTTTTGGATGAAGCTGTGCGTTGCCGATAACGAAAGATGAATTCAGGTGAGCGGATTCGCTTTTGTAAACAAAATCAACCGATGAGAGATTTATCTCTTTATTGAAAACCCGTAAATCATGATTTGTCGATGTTGATGATACAGCAACAGTTTTATCTAGCGGCATCTGAAGTGGTTCAGTCTGGTAAAAATATCCCTTCAGTCCTTTCAATGAAATGGTAGGGATGTTAAACAACAGATGCGAAGGATCAAAAGTTGAGATCTTTATATCCAGATGCCCTAACGTGAAATCCATATCATTTCCGGTAACCACATCCTTATAAATTATTCTTGTATTTGTTACTATAATTCTATTGATCTTCATTTTCAATGAGGCGGTATCCTGGCTTTTTACAACCGGTTTACTTGTAAAAGCATCTACGATAAATTGATAATTAAAAGCAGAATTAGATTGAAGTCTTTTTACTTTTACTACTATATGATTTAGTGTTATCTCTCTTATCAGTATATCACTCTTTAAAAGACGAAGCATATTAATGTCCACCTTAATTTCCTCACCATAAAGCAACGTGTCCTTAGATTTATCACCAAGAAAGACATTCTGTAAAGCGATGGTGATTGGAAATTTGATTTTAAGCTTACCGATCTCAACTCTGGATTTCAGTCTATGCTCAAGATAAGTAACTGTTTTTTTACGCGCGTAATCTTGAACGACAGATGTTTGAATAATAATTAAAACAAGGAGTATCAGAAAGACAAACGATGCCAGAATCCAAAGAGATAATCGACCCAGTTTAGTATAAAAAGAGCCAATGCCTTTTGTTTTGTCTTGTATAGATGCCATAACTAGTTTTGCTACTCTACACATCATATAAATGTGCAGTACCTAATTATAACAAAAATAATAAGTTATTGATTGTAGTTTACGTACTTATATATTCAATAATGATGTATAAAAGTCCATTACGGTAAAAAGACGCTCATTAATTACTATAACATTATCGAAATATAGGGTATACAAACCAGCTTATGGACTTACTTCCTTACAAAAGTCACATTCACTCCATCATACACTTCCTGAAACAGAAACAATGAATCATTTCTAATTTCGAAACTGAAATCAAGTGATGAATTTAAAACGAGCATATTATGTTCCAAATTATCTATGATTGAAATATTCCGTGCAAATGAATAGGGATAATCATACACCAGTTTATTGTCTTTGTCATACTGCAGGTATCTTCCCTCTTTTGTATATGTAACTTTATAAGTATATCCTAGTGTTTTAGGCGTATCATTGATTCCGGCAACTCCTCCAGTAGTTCGAACCCACTCCCAGGTTCCAATCAGATCATCCGTTGTAGTTTCTGTGGTAGTATCCTTGCTACAACCCATAAACCCAAGTAAAGTAACTATCATAATGTAATATACAATCTTCATTTTCGCCTTTTTTGTTTTATTAAAGATTCAAATTCTGCTCATTTAGTTGCATTAGAGGTCCCTTTTAATTTCATACTCAAAAATTAAGGATAATTAACGTCATAAAAACAATCAATTTCTTACAAAGAATCAATATAACAATGCATCTTCCAAACTGTTTTACAACCTGTTAAAAAATATTTTAATAATAACTAATATTTTAGTTGTAAAACGCAATTCATAGTTGTATATTTGTATTGTACAATTCGATTTACAACTTACGATTCATTGAGATGACAACAAAAATAAAAGAACTGACGAAAGCCGAAGAACAGATTATGAAAGTATTGTGGGATAAGAAAAAAGCCTTTGTCAACGACCTGCTTGAACTTCTTCCAGAGCCCAAACCTGCATACAACACGGTTTCTACTATTATCCGCATTCTTGAAAAGAAAGGGTTTGTCGATCATAAAGCATATGGAAAAACGTATCAGTATTTTCCGATTATCAGTAAAAAAGCATATACAAAAGCTACGTTCAGAACCCTTTTAAATGGGTATTTCAGTAATTCATTTCAACAGATGGTGTCATTCTTTGCTAAAGAAGAAAATCTGACACTTGCTGAGATGGAAGAGATAAAACGAATTATGGAAGAAGAGATTGAAAAACATAAAAGTTGACAGCCATGAACGAATCATTGTTTTATTGTTCGAAAATAATTCTCTCGTCAGGATTATTTATTCTGATCTACCGTCTGTTCGTCCGTAACAGCAATGCCTATAGTTGGAACAGATTCTACTTATTATTCACAATGATCCTTTCGCTTTTTCTTCCTTACATTGATATCTCAACATGGTTTGCCGATGATAAGCCGATCATCTTTTACGCCACCCTATTAACAGAACCGACGGTCACTGTTACAGCCCAACAGCCGCAATCAACATTAAGCATAAACGATTATATACAAATAAGTTACTGGGCAATAACCATACTATTCATTTTTCGTTTTAGCTGGGGCATCGCTCGTGTCATCTACCTGATGGCCGATCCTAATTATCGAAGAGAAGGAAATTTAAAGCTCCATCATATTCAACAAAAGAGCACCTTCTCCTTTTTCAATCATATCTTTATTCAACCCGAACACTGGAATAAACCTACTATCGATTATATACTGAAACACGAGCAGGCGCATGTTGACCAGCTACATTCGATCGATTCCATCATTGCCGAACTCGTTCTTGCCTTTGGATGGTTTAATCCGTTCTATTACACTTATCGTCACGATCTGCACCTGTTGCACGAATGCCAGGCAGACCAGGCTGTACTAAATAGCGATTGCGATAAGATCACTTATCATCAATTGCTTTTAAATGAAGTTTCCGGAAACTTGTCATACAACATTGTTAACCATTTCAGTTACTCACTCATTAAACGACGCTTTAAAATGATCTCAAAAAAGCAAAAATCACGTTTGGCAGGACTCAGAGTCTTGCTTGCTATCCCTGCTACTTTTGCACTGATGGTGTTGTTTTCATTCACTAGTCTGGAAAAAAATAAAGTCATCCAATCGACACAATCTTCCATTGCAGGTTTATTTGGAATGCAACAGAAACCTGTTACCAAGAAAAAAACGACAAAGCAAGTTCAATTTACACCTCCTGTTATTATTAAGGATTCGACAAGTGCGGTAAAATCTGGATTTCCAGTAATCCTCTCAGACAAAACAATAAAGTTAGAAGAATTAGTTGTTGTAGGATATGGAGCATCTGAGAATGAGGATAAAAAAGATGATGACCCTGTAGCATTAGTAGTTGAAAAAAATCCAGAGTTTCCGGGAGGTATCAATGGACTTTTAAACTACTTAAGTAAAAACATCAAGTATCCAAAAGAAGCTGCTGAGAGAGGAGTACAAGGAACTGTATATGTGCAATTTATCATCGGGAGTAACGGAAAGATCAGAAATGCCAAGATACTACGAGGCATAGACAGTTATTGTGATGAAGAAGCGCTGAGAGTCGTAAAAATGATGCCCGATTGGGAACCTGGAATACAAAATGGGAAAAAGGTCACTGTCCTGTTCCAGATACCGGTTAAGTTCAGGTTGACAAATGGCCAGATGATGAAACAAAAGGCTGAAAAAGAATATGAAAATCTATCTTCAGTGGATAAGGATAAAATATTATTGAAACCTGATGAGAATCCCAGTTTTCCGGGAGGGCTGGATGCTTTGTTGAAGTTTCTACAACGGAATATAATGTACCCGGTACAGGCTCAAAAGGATAAAATGACAGGAACAGTATTCGTACAGTTTATAGTACAAAAAACAGGTGAAGTTAAATACGCAAAAGTAGTTCGCGGAATCTGTAAATCACTTGATGAAGAAGCATTAAGAGTCGTTCATTTAATGCCAGCATGGACTCCTGGAAAAAAAGATGGGAAACCTATCAATACAAGCTTCTGTATTCCAATCAAATTCCAGTTGCAATTGAAATAAGTAACCTGCGATAAACAAACTCATATTAATTTGAATTACTAAAAGAATCCTTCCTCGAGGAAAACAAATCCCTTCTTGCTACGTAGAAGGGATTTTGTTTAGAATGCTAAAACACAATCATAGGACCCTATTAAATAGATATCATGAAAAAACCATTATATCTTTTGGCTATCCCAATATTCCTATTATCTGGTTGTATCACCAATTATAAAACATTAACCAATCAAGCATATCTGACTGATAATACCCATGGAATATTTGATAGACATAAATTTTACCAAAATGATTCTTTAAACCTCACTGTTGAAATACCTTGGGACGATGGGGATTACGCATCTTTAGGACTAGACTATTTTATTCCAAGAAATAGGCAAAGGCATGTTTTTAAATTAACAAAAGTAGACCCTAAAAAGGATTTCATTCTATATATTGATTCATGGAGCATTATTGTACTGAAGAAATCAAAAATAGATTTATCCTCGTTTAAACCTTATAATGTCGAAGATACAACCATTATAAATTATATTCCGTACAAGTTCGCTAAACAGATTTTTCGAAAGACCATTTATGAGAAAAAGAATAAATTACTCGTCAAAAATGATATGATTCCTTTTGGAAAAGATTACATATCCGTGGTGTCGTATAATCAGCATGAATCGAAAGGTGGATATGATGGAAGAGATGTAACAGATCCTGATAATATCTATTTTTTCGGCGAAGAGTATTTGAGGACATTGAAGATTGCAAAGAAAACTGCGCATTATATTAATACACAGAAAAGATTTGTAAATGTAAACCCATTCACCCGACTGGATGAGTTTTTTAAATATGGTAAATACAACAATTACAGAGCGGCAGAGTTAGGTGCTGACAAAAGTTCACAATATCATCGGATAGAAGATCAACAGATGTATCAACAAGCATTGGCTACTTACTACTCATTTTCACATGAAGCAGATAAGTCAGATTCATTATGGGCAAAATTAACACACCAGACACACGACTCAATATTCAAACAGTCAGGTACGATTGATGATCTATTAAAAAGAACAGATAGCGCTCAGATTGTGATGTTCAATGAAGCGCATAACTGTCCTCAGCATCGTTATCTTCTAGGGACCTTACTTGAAAAGTTTTATCAAAAAGGGTTCCGGTATTTAGGATTGGAAGCCTTTTACAATGATTCATTATTAGCTGAAAAAGGATATCCAACATCCGGTAATGGCTTTTATCTAAGAGAACCGGTATTTGCCAATCTGGTTCGCACTGCCCATAAAATGGGATTTAAAGTATTTGGGTATGATAGCAATCATAACGACACCAGAGAAATAGATCAGGCAAAAAACATTTATGACAAAACACTAAGCAAAGACCCTAAAGCTAGAGTTCTCATTCTAGCCGGATATGCTCATATTCTCAAAAGTAATATGGCAGGTAAATTTGAGACTATTTCAGGAATAAAACCATTAACGATTGACCAGACTTATACATACTTACATCATCTTAATAGTGATACAAAAAAAGATCAGGCATATATCATTCAAGACCAAGGTTTAAAAAATAGACCTGAAGTAGATGTGCTACTATGGAACGATCTTACTATAAAAGATAATTGCTTTTCATTACAAGATTCAAAGTCAGTAAAAATCAATGTGCCGGATAGTGTAAAGAGCAATGCTACCATAGTATGCATCTATAATAAAAGTGAAGTTAATTATTCAGATAAAAATATCCCAATACCTATTGCTATCCAGGTGTTGAATAACAAAAAAACAAGTGTTGAGTTATCGTTATGTTCAGGAGATTACATCATTCTCTATTTGGACGATTATGGAACTGTTTTATCTGAAGAGACACGTCGTATTTAACTAAAAAAGCTATCACTCATATAAATACACTGTAAAATCAACAGCACATACACAAATAAAAATTTGCCATTTATATTTTATGACAGTATATTTGAAATTACTAAAAAAATCACAGTTTACTAAATTACCAACCCACATTAAAATGAGAAAAGTTCTCTGTTTTCTTGGTTTACTATTATTCTGCCTTAACAATCTTTTTGCTCAATCCCCATCACGAGCAACCATTAAAGGAGTCATCTGCGACACTGCCGGTATAGACATTCCATCGGCCATGGTCATGTTGCTCAACACCAAAGACTCTACTCTCGTCAACTTCACGCAAGCTGGTGAAAAAGGAGAATTCGAATTCAAGAATCTGAAAAACAGCGGATATCTGTTAAAAGTATCACACATGAGCTATCTCCCTTATCAGAAGATTCTTTCTGTATCGGCAACCGAGGTCAATGATTTGGGTAAGATCAAACTTAAAATACTCTCCAAACAGTTGATGGAAGTCGTTATCAAAGCGGCCAAAGCACCTCTCAAGTTCAGAGGTGATACAATAGAATACGACGCCTCTTCATTCAAGGTACCACCCGGATCGACAGTTGAAGACCTGTTACGCAGACTACCCGGCTTAGATGTCGATGCAGATGGTAACATCAAGTCGCAAGGAAAAGATGTCAAACGTATTTATGTAGAAGGTAAATCATTTTTTGGCGACGACCCTAAGAGTGTCACAAAAAATCTGGGAGCAGAAGCAATCTCCAAAGTCCAGGTCTTTGACGAGAAATCTGAACAGGCAAAACTCACCGGTATTAACGATGGAGTAAAAGATAAAGCCATGAACCTTGCGTTGAAAGATGACTATAAGAAAGGTTCCTTCGGAAAGCTCACCGCAGCAGCAGGAGATCAGGATCGATGGGCTCTACGTGGCAGTTACAATCGTTTTAATAAAACACAGCAACTCTCCTTTATCGGTTATGGTAACAACATCAACCAGACCGGTGTAAACTGGGAGGACTATGGCGAATTCAAAGGGCAAAACACCTTTAATGATTATGATAATGGAGATTTTGGCTTTAACAGTGGAATGGTGTATTATTCTTTTGGTGATGACATAGGCAACAATTTTGATGGACGAGGACTCACCAAAAATTATGGAGCAGGAGTAAATTATAACTTCGACAATAAGAAAACCAAATTCAACTCCAGTTACTTCTATAATGAGACCACACGTACACTTGAGCAAACTTCAAAGAAAGAGACATTCCTTCAGAACAGTAGTTTCAAAAATGCCGATACGACCCATGGAAAGGACTTCAGAGGAAACCACAGTGTGGGTATGCGCTTAGAACAAAATATAGATTCAAGCAATATCATCATTGCAAAGGCTAACATAAAATTTAGTAAGTCAACTGATAATACGTCTCTCTTTTCACAATATACCGATGCGAGTGACATTCCTACACGTACCTTAAAAACAGTGAACGATGACAATCTGGATGCGTGGAATATAACAAGTGCTGCTATCTATCGGCATCGTTTTAAAAAGAAGGGTGCTAACTTTGCTTTGAGTGGTGGTTTTAATAGCAGTAAAACCGATGGATTAGAAAATCCTTATTCACTCAATCGTTTTTTTGAAGCAAATACCTATACCGATCAAATCAGAATACTGAGCAACAACAATAACAATACGACTACACAATTCAAGTCGAGTATGTTACTCACCGAGCCGCTAACTAAAACAATCTTCTGGGAAGCATTTTACAATTTTAGCACAACCAGAAACGTTCAGGATAGGCTAACGGAGAACCCTGCCCTGCAGAATATAAGAGTCGACAGCTTGACCGCTTACTATACCAATGATGTTTTATACAACCGTCTCGGAACAAGTTTTCGCTACTCCAGCAAAGGTCTAAATGCATCGGTTGGTGTTGCAGATCAAGAGCTTCAACTTAAGGGAAAATACACCTTGCGAAAGGATATGCCAAATCTGAAAGATCCTATTGATAAAACCTATACAAATTGGGTCCCAAATGTAGATATCTATTATCAGATTACTAAAAAGATCTATTTGAGTGCAGATTATAGTTTTGATGTCACAGAGCCGACAGTAAGTCAGTTAATGCCTATTGCCAATGTAAATAATCTGGCATATCGTATCGAAGGTAATCCTGATCTGCAACCACAACGAAGCCATTCCATGCATTTAAGTGCTTCATACTGGGATCAGTCATCAATGTCAAGTTTATATATGGGAGTTACTAATCAATATTATGAAAATCAGATTGTATACAACCAGACAATAACAATGGTCGATAAGGTAGGGATGCAAACCGTTTCTGCACCTGCAAATGTTGATGGGGGCAAAAGTTTTTCATTCTACACAGATATTAATTTTCCATTAGTAAGAACAAAACTTGCAATGAGCATCTATGGGAATCTTAATTTCGGTAAATCACCCACCTATATCAACGACGTTGAGAATATCACTAAAAACAACGGATACCGCATCGGAAGCTATTTCAACATCACTCCTACGCCCAAATTAGTGATGAGTATCAACGGATCGATCAACTTTAACGATATCACCTACTCTTTCAGAAAAGAACAGAATCAGAAGATTAGAAACTACACTTCAAACTCTTCCGCTAAGTGGCAATTTGCATCAAAATCTTATTTAGAAACCAATTTTAATTATTCTGTCTATAAGAATGAAAGTTTTGGATTCAATCAAAGTATCCCGATGTGGAATGCCTCTATCCGCCAAATCTTAGGCAAGGCCAATAGAATAGAGATGCGTTTGGCAGCTTTTGACATCTTCAATCGTAACCAGAGCATTTCGCAGACCGGAGCCCAAAACTACATTCTCCGTACGCAGGCCCAAACCCTTGCACGGTATTTCATGTTAAGCTTTAGTTACAATATCAGAGGTTTTGAGACTAAACTCAAAAAAGGTGGTGGGATGTTCTAACATAACAGCCCTTTTTATTTTTACCCTTACAAATAACATACAATGCAACAACATCATCAATTTGCCCAGGTTTACTGGGGTAATCAAAAGCAGAGACATTATAAACGCTTCAAAGCATCAATCTTAATATTGCTTGTACTATTTTCCACAACGAGTTTTGCTCAAAAAATGGAAGGAACCGTCCGCTATCTCATGGCGCATAACTGGGTCAAGAAAATGGCAGCCGTCGATTATTTGAGCAAGCAAACTGTCGACCGTTATGCCTATATGTGGGGCAATGAAGAGGAATATAAAACCTACGCCAAACTAAACATCAATGCCACACAATCTAAATATGAAGATTCGGATGAGAGTGCCCAGAAAGATGATCCTGGTTATTCCTGGCTCAAGGATAAATACACAATTACCCGAAACTATGAAAAGAATACCATGCGTGATATCATTGATATGCTTGGCAAAACATACATCATAGAAGACTCGCTGCGTATGCCCAACTGGAAGATTCTAAATGAGATGAAGGAGATTGCAGGTCATATCTGTATGAATGCATTTTGGAACGACACATTAAAAAAACAAAAAGTCATTGGTTGGTATGCTCTGGACATTTCTAACGGTGGAGGACCTGAACGTTTCTGTGGACTGCCCGGGCTGATTCTTGAGGTCAACATTAACAACGGCGCACTAGTCATTACTGCCGATAAGATTGAGCAGAAAAAAATCACCACAGAACTAGACCTTCCCAAAAAGATCAAGGGGAAAAAAATCAAAGAAGCAGCCTATTTTGCCATTTTAAGAAAACATTTTGAAGAAAAACGTAAGGCTGAAGAGCCACCTTTCTGGGGAATGAGATATTAAAACATAAAGACTGAGGAGCCTTTATGTTTTAATTTTAACTTGTTGGTTGAATTAATTTTGAAGATGGTCAAAACTAATTACTTTTAGTTAGTAGAAATAAACATGTTAAGTGTTTGATTGACAATATAAAAGCAAAAAAAGGATTCAGCCAACAGGTTATATTAATAATATTTTTAGATTGTAAGCCAAAATAACAATTGATCAGAATTTCCATTCAATCAAATGGAAATTATAGTATCATTATTAGATAATCTTTTGATGGAAATTGAGACATTCCAGATGTTCTTTTAATATGCCGCTTATCGATAAACATTTATTCTCTTCACCACAACTTTTTAGACTGATCCCTGATCTCTTTTTAAGTTATAAATGTTTATGTTTATAAAAATTAAGACAAAAAAAAGCTTTACGTTAAAACGTAAAGCTTAAAATCAAAATATGTTTTCAATGTAAGAGATTAAACTCGTCTAACATTTACTGCATTTAAGCCTTTTCTGCCTTCTTGAAGGTCAAAAGTTACTTCGTCATTCTCTCTTACTTCGTCAATAAGTCCTGAAACGTGTACAAAGAATTCTTTTTCTGATTTTTTGTCTTTAATAAACCCAAATCCCTTTGTGTCATTAAAAAATTTTACGATACCGTTATTCATAATAATGTTTGATAATTGATACCGGCAAAGGTAAACATTTAAATCTTGGAAATGCAAATATTTTGTGAAAAATTTAAATATTTTTTTGAATAAGTGTTTTTTTGAATAAAAAAGCTGGGGCTCTATAATCAAAAATGAATAATTAATAACCCTAAATCATACAATCAGATATGTATCAATTATATATACTTATTTTTTTATCTCGCGTAAGAATTAAAAACAAAAAAGCATTACTTTTAGTCACTGAAAAAAAACATACTTATGAAAGAAACAGTCTCACTTTTTCTATTTCTATTGATCTTTATTATCGGAAATGGACAAAATGCTCCATCCACATTCCTAAATCTTCAAAAAAGTCCCTCTGCAGTCATGATAGAGACCGATCAATCTTTGATTAAACTAACGCAAAAAGGGAACAAGTGGGAAAGCAATCAAATTGGTATCAATATACGGAATATCGAAAACAGTCTGACGGTAGAACTTATCTCCCCACAACATCCGATAAAAAATATTTACCTCAAATGGAAAATCAAGCCGGCCACGAACATGGTTTATCTTGGGGATGCATGGGAAAGAGCTTATGGAAATCTGCAATGGCTTCCCCTAGATAGTACACGGATAATGCCTTGGTATTTTTTAGCCAGTAATAAAATCATAACACACGGATATGGCGTTAAAACAGGTCCTAATGCCATGTGTAGCTGGAAAATAACACCAACAGAAGCAACCTTGCGGGCAGATGTACGCGCCGGAGGTGTCGGTGTAGAATTGGGAAACCGGAAATTAAACGTTTGCACCATCGTAACCCGAAAAGGTAAAACCGGCGAAACGCCTTTTACGGCTGCTCAATCTTTTTGCAAAATGATGTGCCTAAATCCACGACTGCCCAAACAACCGGTATATGGATTTAACGACTGGTATTGCGACTATGGAAAAAATAATGAAGAGAATGTTCGCTATTACGCTGGCTTTGTCGGTCGCCTTGCGCCCAACAAAGCGAACCGTCCGTTTATGGTGATCGACGATGGATGGCAAACTACAGGAGGTGGAACAGGATTTGGCGGTCCATGGGATAATAGCAATGAAAAATTTTCGTCAATGGAAAAACTGGCGAAAGATATAAAGCAGATGAATGTACGTCCCGGAATCTGGGTTCATCTTTTAACGGCGCAAAAAGATCAACCCGCGTCATGGCGTCTGAAACATTATCCTGCCATTTTAGATATTTCAAAACCTGAAGTCCGTAGTTATGTAGTTCGTATCGTAAAGAATCTCAGATCATGGGGCTATGAATTAATCAAACATGATTATTCTACCAATGATATTTCCAGATCATGGGGAGGTAGTGCTGGAGCAGCCGACACGGCTACATGGACTTTCGCTGATCATAGCCGCACAACCGCAGAAATTATAACCGACCATTACAAGAGTATCCGCGAAGCAGGTGGCGATGCACTGATCATTGGTTGCAATACGATCGGTCACCTCGCTGCCGGTATATTCGAGATAAGCCGTATCGGTGATGATACCAGTGGGCAAGAATGGGCAAGAGTATTGAAAATGGGCGTGAATAGCCTGGCTTTCCGTGCGCCACAGCATAATGCCTTCTTTGCCGTCGATGCCGACTGTGTTGGACTTACTAAAAAGGATATTATTCCCTGGAACTTAAATAGTCAATGGTTACAATTGGTTTCACAATCGGGTACTCCCCTGTTTATCTCTTTTAAGAAAGGATCGGTAACACCAGAACAGGAACAAGTAATTTCCACCGCGCTCTTAAACGCGTCAAAAGTTCAACCGTTGGGAGAACCGCTCGACTGGTTTGAAACACTTCAACCTAAACATTGGAAGCTGATGGGAAAAACTGTTAACTTTAACTGGCAGAATGAATAAAAGCCATCTTCATTCTAAACCGATAAGGCACCATGATAATCCTACTAATAAATAAAAGGATATCATGGTGCCTTATCAATAATACGATTGTTCCTCAAGTTATCATCAAAAAAAGCATATCGACAAGTGGCATATCCCTTAATAAATAATTAAATAATACCGGAAGATAAAAAAGACAAGAGATAAACACGAAGGTTTGTAAAAAAAGATTTGACATAAATTACATGTGGGTCTATCCGGTATCTAGTATCCCGGTCAAACATAGTTCAAACATAGTTCAAACATAGGTTAAGCATCTTTTAATATGCCCTTATGGATCAGTCATATCAGACTCGTATATCCTTTATATCCTCCTTTCTATTTGGACAAGACCTAAAGATTTAAAATTGGATCAGTCGGAAAAGTTGGGGGGAGAAGTTAAACATAAATATTTTTTAGTCGAAAAAGGAAGAAGCTAATATTAGCTACACCACTAAAGAGAAGCTCTGAAAACTTTTATCTTAACATTAAAAGATTAAGCAGAAGCATTGGTGCTTCTGTGATCAAAATAATTAAGGATATTTTGATAATGTGCTTCTATAGAACGAGTATTATATTAAACAAATCGAAATCAGGGAAATAAATCAATCTTAGGTAAAAAGCAAAAGAACGGTTAACCTTCAAAAGGAAACCGCTCTTACAGTTTTTCGGGTGAAGAGTGGGCCTCGAACCCACGACCTTCAGAACCACAATCTGACGCTCTAACCAACTGAGCTATATTCACCGTGTTTGTGCTGCAAATGTATAATAAAGTTTGAAACTCACCAAATAAAATTTACATTTTGTCACTATTAGAATTTCACTATTGTTGAGATTGCATGAATTATTTACTTTTGGAAATTCTTAAAAATTGTTTACTGATGGCAGATATTATTGATTATCAGATTTACGGCAGTGAAATGCAGATTGTCGAAATCGAATTGGATCCAAACGAAGGTGTACGCGCCGAAGTGGGCGCTATGATGTATATGGAAGATAGCATTCAGATGCAAACCGGTACCGGAGGGGGATTATTTTCCGGTTTCAAACGCATGATTAGTGGTGCAGGATTTTTTATTACTACTTTCATGAATGCAGGTAACCGGAAATCGCATGTAGCCTTTGCGGCTCCTTATCCGGGTAAGATCATCGTTCTGGAACTGGATAAAATTGGTGGAACCTTTTTCTGCCAGAAAGATGCTTTTCTCTGTGCCGCAAATGGAATTGATATAGATGTGGCTTTTACAAAAAAAATGGGGGCCGGACTATTCGGAGGTGAGGGATTTATCTTACAACGTCTTTCAGGCAACGGTCGAGCATTTATTCATGCAGGTGGTACTATCATCAAAAGAGAGTTGCAACCTTACGAAACACTTCGTGTGGATACAGGTTGTTTAGTAGCCTTTGCACCTACTATTGATTACGATATTCAATTTATCGGTGGATTTAAAAATGCTTTATTTGGCGGAGAGGGTGTTTTTCTGGCCAGGTTAACTGGTCCGGGAACGGTCTACCTCCAGAGTCTACCGTTTTCCCGTCTGGCTGATAGGATTATCAGTGCTGCCGGATGGCAAAACAGGGATGAGTCAAATGGAATTGCGGGTATAGGTGGAGGCCTGTTGGGCGGAATCCTTGGCGGCGATCGTTCATATTAATCATCACATCAAAAGTCTGAAATTACCCGATGGCATTGAAAAACATTGTACTTTTGATGCTGCAATCCATTTGATAACTTCTGACTTTTGATTTAATCCTATGATGCTTTTTCGTAGAAAACGAAAAGATTACTCTTCGGCTCCATTTTCCAAGATGGCAATTAAACGGTTGCTCCGTAATAAATCGGCTATGATATCCATGTCGGCTATTATCTTCGCTACATTAATCGCCATTGCCGGTTATCTGATTACACCTGACTCCACGCCCGAATCAAATCTCCAATTTTTAGAACTTGCCACTCAAAGACCCGGATTCAAGGTCGGAATGTTGAAAGTTAGAAATAACGATGATTATAAGAAAACCAACTTCTTTAATAAGATGCTCTTTGGAGCTCCTTCTAATTATGACGAGATTCCCTTTTCATCCTATCGTATCGAAGATAGCGATTTACTGCTAACCTCTTTTACCGATAATAAAGAAGATATGCCCATCGTCAAGAGAATTCCTCTTGCAGATATTGCTTTCGCTTTAGCGGTAGATTCAACAGGGAAACTACCTTTCGTCAGGAAAGGGGATAGAATTCTGTATAAAGATATCTCAGGCGAAAACAAAACCATCGGTCTGGCAGCGCTTCAACAAAAAGTGATCAAAGAAAATATATCTTCGAGGACCTTTTATCTGGGTTCGGATCGTTATGGACGCGATGTATTGAGTCAATTAATGATTGGAACCCGGGTGAGTCTTTCAGTCGGATTTATTGCTATTGCCATTTCTCTATTAATCGGAATAACGCTGGGTGCTATTGCCGGATATTTCGGAGGATTCATCGACAGTATTATCGTATGGTTTATCAATGTGGTATGGTCTGTTCCTACCCTTCTTCTGGTGATTGCCATAACATTTGTTTTGGGCAAAGGATTCTGGCAGGTCTTTATAGCAGTAGGGCTCACTATGTGGGTTGAGGTGGCCCGTGTGGTACGCGGGCAGGTGCTGAGTATCCGTGAGAAGGAGTTTGTAGAGGCCGCCAGAGCGCTTGGATATAAAAACGGACGGATTATCTTCAGACACATCTTACCCAATGTGATGGGGCCTGTAATTGTAATTTCGGCAGCCAACTTTGCTTCGGCTATCTTATTGGAAGCAGGGTTAAGCTTTTTAGGCATCGGTGTACAACCGCCTACTCCCTCATGGGGTAGTATGATAAAAGAAAATTATGGTTATATTATTTTAGATTATGCCTATTTGGCTATTCTTCCCGGAATAGCTATCATGATCATGGTACTGGCATTTATGCTGCTGGGTAATGCGTTGCGTGATGCATTGGATGTCAGAGCTGTTGCTAATGAATAATACTTTATTTTTTCATTTTAATAATACCCGATTCACAAAAAAAAGAGGCTGTTCTATTTTGAAACAGTCTCCTTTTTTAATGATTTATGATACCTACTTATTTTTAATATAGTTAACAATCCACTCCCCTACATCGGTGGTTGAGTAAGATTTACCGGTTCCGGAAAGATCTGCGGTAACAATTTTCTGAACAATAGATTGTTCAACGGCTTCACGGATAAGAGCTCCTTCGCTCATCAGATTAAAGGCGTACTCAAACATCATAGCTGCCGAGAGAATAGTCGCTACAGGATTTGCGATGTTTTTTCCGGCGGCCTGTGGATATGAACCATGAATAGGCTCGAACACCGAAGTATGCAAACCTATAGAGGCTGAAGGTAATAGACCCATCGAACCACTGATCACACTGGCTTCGTCGGTTAGAATATCACCAAATAAATTCTCAGTCACCAGCACATCGAAACGTTTTGGCCATTGGATGATCTGCATGGCTGCATTGTCAACAAACATATATTCCAACTCAATATCGGGGTAGGATGGTGCCAGTTCTTGGGCTATTTCTCTCCATAAGCGCGAGGTTGCCAATACATTAGCTTTATCGACCACAGTAAGTTTTTTTCTACGTTTTCCGGCAAACTCAAATGCCATCTTCAGTATGCGTTCAACCTCTTCGCGGGAATAGATACAGGTATCGTAAGCAGTATTCCCATCTTCGGAACGTCCCTGTGGTTTTCCAAAATAAAGGCCACCTGTTAATTCGCGAATACACATGAAATCGGCTCCATCCACCAATTCTGTTTTTAAAGGAGATTTATCGATTAGCGATTTAAAAATCGTTAGAGGGCGAAGATTTGCATAAAGTCCCAGCTTCTTACGCATGGCTAATAATCCCTGTTCCGGACGGACTTTAGCTTTCGGATCATTATCAAAACGAGGATGACCGATAGCGCCAAAAAGCACGGCATCACTCTGCATACAGAGTTCGTGAGTAGCATCAGGATAAGGATTTCCAACCTCATCGATAGCACATGCACCCACAATGGCATGTTTATATGTTAGTTCATGTCCGAATTTTTCTGCAATAGCTTTGGATACATTCAAAGCCTGCAGGGTGATCTCTGGTCCTATTCCGTCACCAGGCAGTACGGCTATATTCAACTTCATTATTTTTTATATTTTAAATTATTCTGTAAAATGTAAAATTGGAAACTTCTCGGATTAATTTATGATTCCGCCTGAAAGCTCATATTGTCAATTTATCATTTAGACAAGCTTAATAATAGTTCAACATGCAAGAAATAACGATAAAATTCTGTTTTTTTAAAATTGTAGTTATGATTTCTTTAATCATTTCATCCCTTCGAGATTATTTTATTTAATATAATGAAACCATTTACTTAATCATATCACTTTTTCAAGATTTTACTTGTTTTGAATCTGTAACGTATCCTTGTCAGGTCTGAATTTTACTCACTTTGAATTTCAAAGGAATAAAATGATTATAGGAAAATAAATATGTAATTTTAGCACCCCGTAGGTATAATAATATTATCCCTACATAGTTAAAAAAACAAAAACTTATCAATTAATAATTATTAAACTCGTTTTCAATCAGGTTTAGCATTTTTTCGGTGGCAATAATTGCAGCAGAAGTTTGATCTGTATCAAGACCCCGAGTCTTAAATTCACGATTAAACTTCCAGGTGATAATGGTCTCTACCAAAGCATCTGTACGACCACCGGGAGGAATGGAGACAAAATAATCTACCAAAATCGGTAAAGGCTTATTTAAATCAAAATAGATTTTCTTAACTGCATTCATAAAAGCATCATACTGTCCATCACCGGAAGAATTTTGTTCCTGAAGCTCTCCATTAATCCGAACACTGATGGCGGCATTTGGATGCATTCCTTTTGCATGTGATAGTATGTAATTTTCGATTCTGATGCGTTTCTCAGTATATTCACTCTTTAACACATCAGACACGATATAAGGAAGATCGTCAATAGTAACCATTGCTTTCTGATCACCTAATTCGATGATTCGATCCGTTACTTTTTTTAACGACTCCATATCCAGGCTTAATCCTAATTCTTCAAGATTTTTCTTAATATTAGACTTTCCTGATGTTTTTCCGAGTGCATATAATCGCTTGCGACCAAATCGTTCGGGAATCAGATCATTGAAATAAAGATTATTTTTATTATCGCCATCAGCATGAATACCACTACATTGTGTAAATACATACTCACCGATCACTGGTTTGTTGGTAGGAATACGAATACCTGAAAAGGTTTCAACAATCTTACTCACCTTATTGAGTTTTGATTCAACGACAGCGGTAGAGAATTTCAGCTGATCGACAATAAGTGCAACAACACTCGAGAGCGGAACATTACCGGCTCTTTCGCCCAACCCGTTTACCGTAGTATGTATACAATCAATCCCGGCTTTTAAAGCCTGATAAACATTGGCGGAAGCCAGATCGTAATCGTTATGGGAATGGAAATCAAAATTGAGTTCCGGATAACGGGAGATCATATCCGTACAAAAAGTGAAGGTTTCATCGGGATTTAAAATTCCAAGTGTATCGGGCAACATAAACCTATCGATCTGTTCATTGCGTAGCTGGTCGATCATAAAATAAACATACTCTGGTGAGTTGCGCATTCCATTTGACCAATCTTCAAGATAAATGTTTACTCTGATACCTTTTTCTTTGGCATAGGCAAGCGATTTACGAATATCGGCAACATGTTCTTCGGGTGTTTTTTTCAACTGCTCAGTAACATGCTTATACGAACCTTTACACAATAAGTTGATAACTTTTCCGCCCACATTGCTGATCCAGTCTAAAGAAACAGTGCCGTCAACAAATCCAAGAATTTCAATTTTATCCGTGTGACCTTTTTGGGCTGCCCATTCCAAAACTGTATGAGCAGATCTGAATTCACCTTCCGAAACCCTGGCTGAAGCAATTTCAATACGATCTACCTTAACTTCATTAAGGAGGATTTTAGCAACACTTAATTTTTCATTTTCAGAAAAAGATACCCCTGTAGTTTGTTCCCCATCGCGGAGTGTGGTATCCATTATCTTTATCATTTTTGTCATTCGGGTTCTTTATATTAGCAAACGCTTGAATTTTTATTGCCAACCCATCTTTCAAACAGGTCGGCAATTTAACTACGACCGATTATACGCGTTGTTTTTCGAAAGCAAGAATGTCTTCTTTACTATTTACCAAATAATCGATATCGTCGTAGCCCATTAAGAGACATTCCTTTTTATAAGGGTTTATCTCGAATGAAACGTTTTCATTTGTTTTAACAACAGTGAAATTTTGATTTTCAAGATCAACCTTAAATTCGGTTGAAGGATCTGCGTCAATCAAAGAAAAAAGATGTTTCAGGAAATCTTCGCTCACCTGAATGGGAAGCAGGCCGTTATTAAGTGCATTTCCTTTGAATATATCAGCGAAGAAGCTGGAAACAACAACTTTGATACCAAAATCATAGATAGCCCAAGCTGCATGCTCACGACTTGAACCACTACCAAAGTTTTTTCCTGCTATTAAAATAGTTCCTGAATAACGTGGGTTGTTTAAAGCAAATCCGGTTACAGGTTGATTGGATTTATCATAACGCCAGTCGCGAAACAAATTATCACCAAAACCTTTGCGTTCGACAGCCTTTAAGAAACGGGCAGGTATAATCTGATCGGTATCCACGTTCTCTATAGGAAGCGGAATAGCCGTTGATGTGAACGTAACAAATTTATCGAGTGCCATAAATGGGAATATTAAATCATTTATAATCTATATTTTTTACATTAAGTCGCGCGGATCGGTAATCTTTCCGGTGATAGCAGCTGCAGCTGCAACAAGAGGGCTAGCCAACATGGTGCGTGCACTGGGTCCCTGACGACCTTCGAAGTTTCTGTTTGAAGTAGATACAGCATATTTACCGGCAGGAATCTTATCATCATTCATGGCTAGACATGCAGAACAACCTGGTTGACGAAACTTAAAACCGGCTTCTGTCAAAATATCGGTAAGTCCTTCTTCTTGCGCTTGCTTTTCAACTTGCTTTGAGCCCGGAACAATCCATGCAATAACATTTTCTGCTTTCTGTTTTCCTTTCACAAAATTGGCAAATACCCTTAGGTCTTCAATCCGACCATTGGTACAGCTTCCAACAAAGACATAATCTATCGTTTTGCCTTCCAGCTTTTCTCCGGGAGTAAAGCCCATATAACTTAACGATTTTTCAAAAGTTATTTTATCGCTACCTTCCAGATTAGATCCATCAGGAATGGAGGCTTTAATACCCATTCCCATTCCGGGATTGGTTCCATAGGTGATCATAGGATCTATATCATCGGCATCGTACGAATATTCGGTATCAAATGATGCTCCTTCATCAGTTACAAGACTTTTCCAAAAGGTGACGGACTTATTCCATGCCTCGCCCGAAGGAGAAAATTCTCGACCTTTAACATAACTGATGGTTTTTTCGTCAGGAGCAATCATACCTCCACGGGCGCCACATTCGATACTCATATTACAGAGTGTCATACGGCCTTCCATTGAAAGACTCCGAATGGCAGATCCGGCAAATTCTATAAAGTGACCGGTACCTCCACTGGTAGAAATTTTAGAAATAATATAAAGGGCAATATCTTTTGCAGTAACGCCCTGTTTAAGTTCACCATTTACGGTGATACGCATTTTTTTTGGCTTTGGCTGCAATACACATTGGCTTGCAAGCACCATCTCAACTTCACTGGTTCCGATTCCAAACGCTATTGCGCCAAAGGCTCCATGTGTAGAGGTATGGCTATCACCACAAACAATGGTCATTCCAGGTTGCGTTAATCCCAATTCAGGACCAATAACATGCACAATACCAGCCCATTTATGATTCAAACCATAAAGAGGAATGTTATATTTTTTGCAATTACTGAGAAGCGTATTTACTTGTTTACGCGATAACTCGTCCTTAATAGGTAAATCCTGTTCAATAGTTGGAATATTATGGTCGGGAGTAGCAGTAGTCAGTTCGGGATGAAAGACTTTAAGTCCTCTCCTTTCGAGACCTACAAAGGCGACCGGCGAAGTTACCTCATGAATAAAATGACGGTCAATATATAAGACACTGGGGCCGCCCTCAATTTTTTTTACCACATGCGCATCCCAAACCTTATCGAATAGCGTTTTAGCTTCCATTTCTTGATTATTATTTCAGATTTAATTGATAGGTCGCCGCTATGCGGCATTTTATGAATCTGTCTCGTGCACTAACACAGAAATACATAACTGTACTAAAGTAGAGACGCACAATTATGCGTCCCTACAAACAGCGACATCAAGACAAATAAAATTATTTAGAATTTTCAGGTCTTAGCTTACGTACAGTTGCACCAGCCCGCCACATTTCACTTTCGCGCAATTCTTTCAATTCAGCATCCAGCTTAGCACGATAATCAGGTTGACTGTTCAAATCAATAGAACGCTGAGCTTCGTTTCCTGCAGCAACCTCGTTATAAAGCTGATTAAATACAGGTAAAGTAGCATCGCGGAACTTCTTCCACCAATCCAAAGCGCCACGTTGAGCTGTAGTCGAACAATTGGCATACATCCAGTCCATTCCATTTTCGGATACAAGAGGCATCAAACTTTGTGTCAACTCTTCAATTGTTTCGTTAAATGCTTCGGAAGGAGTATGTCCTTTATCTCTCAACACTTGATATTGAGCAGCAAATATTCCCTGAATAGCGCCCATCAGTGTCCCGCGTTCACCTGTTAAGTCAGAATAAACTTCGCGTTTGAATGTTGTTTCAAACAGATAACCTGATCCAACACCAATTCCTAATGCGATAACACGATCTTTAGCTTTTCCGGTAGCATCCTGAAAAACAGCATAGCTTGAATTTAGTCCGCGACCTTCAAGAAACATACGACGGAGACTGGTTCCTGAACCTTTTGGAGCAATCAGAATAACATCAACATCAGCAGGAGGAATAATTCCGGTTCTTTCCTTGTAGGTGATTCCAAAACCATGTGAGAAATACAAAGCCTTACCGGGAGTCAGATTTTTTTTAACGGTATTCCATAAGGTAATTTGTCCGGCATCCGAAAGCAAATATTGAATGATTGTTGCTTTCTGGCAAGCTTCATCAATTTCGAAGAGAGTTTCGCCCGGTACCCAACCATCTTTTACTGCCTTATCCCAAGTCTTCGAATTTTTACGTTGTCCAACAATAACGTTGAAGCCATTGTCTCTAAGATTAAGAGATTGTCCTGGTCCTTGAACACCATAACCAATAACTGCGATGGTTTCGTTTTTTAATACTTCACGTGCTTTACTAAGTGGAAATTCTTCGCGTGTAACTACGTTTTCTTCTACACCACCGAAATTTAATTTTGCCATTACTTTGTTTTTTTTATTGATTTGTTGATTGTTATTCAATACTTGCTAATAATTTATCACGATCTTTCAGAAATGCTGAAAGTCTTTCGATCGGGGATCTGGTAATTGCAATTCTTCCTGAACGTATAAACTGTAAAACACCAAATTGGTTTAATCCTTCGAATAATTCCTGTGTCTCTTCTTTATGACCCGTCTTCTCAATAACTGTATAATCTGGAGTAACCTCCAGAATACGAGCATTATACTGACGCACCAATCCCTCGATTTGATTACTATTGGTAAGTGCCTCAGTAGACACTTTATACAAGGCAATTTCCTGGTAAATCATATCTTCATTTTTATGATAATAGGCTTTTAAAACCTCTACCAGTTTTTCAATCTGTTTAACCGCCTTGCTCACCTTGCATTCGGTATCATCAACCACGATAGTAAACTTACTGATACCGGCCAGAGCCGACTGAGAAACAGTAAGACTTTCAATATTTATTTTGCGCCGGGTAAAGATGATTGTTATCCGGTTGAGCAATCCTATGTGGTTTTCGGTGAAAGCTGATATTATAAATTCCTGGTTCATCGATATCGGATTTATGGTTCTAAAATTATTTTAGTAACAGAAGCACCGGCAGGTACCATAGGAAACACATTATCTTCCTTTTCAACCACCACTTCAAGTAGATACGGACCCTGATGATCAATCATTTCACTGATTGCACCCGCCAGATCTTCTCTACGAGTCACTTTACGCGCCGGAATAGAGAACGCCTCCGAAAGCTTAACAAAATCAGGATTCTGAAGATGTGTAAAGGAGTAACGTTTATCGAAAAAGAGTTGTTGCCACTGACGGACCATTCCGAGGTAATTGTTATTTAAAATAACAATTTTTACCCCTATCTGATATTGACTAATGGTACCCAGTTCCTGCATGGTCATCTGGAAACCGCCATCGCCAACAAAAGCGATAACCTGACGGTCAGGTTGTCCTATTTTCGCACCCATAGCTGCCGGCACACCAAACCCCATGGTTCCTAGTCCACCTGAGGTGATGAAACTACGACTCTGCTTAAACTTAAAATAACGTGCAGCAATCATCTGTTGCTGGCCTACATCGGTAACGGCAATTGCATCACCATTTACCTTTTCAGCTACCAACCTGACAACCTCTCCCATAGTGAGTTTTTCTTTAGTGGGATAGATATCTTTTTTGATGACCTTTTTGTGTTCTATTTTATAGCATTCTTTGAATTCGTTTACCCAAGCATCATGGTTATTCGGTTTAACAAGTTCAGTTAATTTTTGCAGGGCTCTTTTAGCATCACCGATGATCGCAACATCAGCTTTTATAATCTTATCAATTTCAGCAGGATCTACCTCGATGTGAATTACTTTGGCCTGAGGAGCATAACTCTGAACATCACCTGTAACCCGGTCATCAAATCGCATTCCTACTGCAATTAAGACATCACACTCGTTTGTTTTAATATTAGGACCATAATTTCCATGCATTCCCAACATTCCCATATTCAATGGATGATTGCTGTCCATCGCCGAAAGGCCCAGTAAGGTCCAGGCTGCAGGGATCCCTGTTTTTTCAACAAACTGTTGTAACTCCTTTTCGGCTCCCGAGATGATAACACCGTTACCAAACAAGAGATATGGCTTCTTTGCATTATCAATAAGCTCAACAGCTTCTTTGAGTTTATCTATTCGCAGGTTTTGAACCGGAACATAGCTTCTGATTTTATTACAACGTTCGTAATGGAAATCGAATGCCTGTATTTGTGCACTCTTAGCGATATCAAGAACAACGGGACCGGGACGACCTGACCTTGCTATATAAAAAGCCTTAGCCATTGCTGCAGGAATTTCTTCCGCATTAGTTATCTGATAGTTCCACTTTGTAATTGGCATCGTTAAACCAATTACATCTGCTTCCTGAAAAGCATCTGTTCCTAATAAAGGAGCAGCTACCTGGCCAATAACACATACCAATGGAGTTGAATCCATCATAGCATCTGCAATTCCTGTGATTAAATTAGTAGCGCCCGGACCTGAAGTGGCAATGCAGACCCCAACTTTTCCAGTTGCTCGGGAATAACCCTGAGCAGCATGAACAGCTCCCTGTTCGTGACGGACAAGTATATGATGCACTCTATGATGATACTTCATTATTGCATCGTAAAGCGGCAATACCGCTCCTCCGGGATAACCAAAAATAGTTTCAATGCCCTCTTTGATAAGAACCTTCAAGATGGCATCGGCTCCGGAAACCTTTTGCTGGATTGCTGGTGTCATAAAATTTGTTTTTACTGTTTATTTTAAGGCATCTGTGATACATCCATGAGATGCATCTGAAACCGAAATTGCATATTTATAAAGTGCTCCACTCTTTACTTTCAATGCCGGTGGAGTCCAATTTTTTCTTCGGCGTTCAATCTCTTTGGCAGAAAGATCAACATTCAGCGTATTGTTAACGGCATCTATCGTAATGATATCACCATTTTCGACCAAGGCAATCAGGCCTCCTTCCTGTGCTTCCGGCGTAATATGCCCTACTACGAATCCATGTGTTCCTCCTGAGAAACGACCATCGGTAATTAATGCTACGTCAGCGCCTAATCCTGCCCCCATGATCGCAGCCGTAGGTTTTAGCATTTCAGGCATTCCGGGTCCGCCTTTAGGACCTTCGTAACGGATAACCACTACATCGCCCTTTTTCACTTCGCCTTTTCCGATGGCATCATTTGTAGCATATTCTCCATCAAAAACACGGGCAGGTCCGGTAAACTTTTCGCCTTCTTTACCTGTGATCTTAGCGACAGATCCTTTTTCAGCCAGATTGCCATAAAGAATTCTTATATGGCCATTGGTTTTAATAGGATGCTCAAGATCATTCAATATGTCTTGATCCTTAGATAGCGTTGGTACATCTGCAAGATTTTCAGCCAAGGTTTTACCGGTAACGGTTAAACAACTTCCATCAAGTAAGCCCTTATCCAATAGATATTTCATCACAGCTGGAATACCACCTATATTATGAAGATCTTCCATCATGTATTTTCCACTTGGTTTCAAGTCAGCCAGAAAAGGCGTACGATTACTGATCTCTTCCATATCGTCCAAAGTAAAGTCGATATTCGCTGTTTTCGCAATAGCAAGCAAATGCAATACGGCATTGGTAGATCCCCCTAAAGCAATAACCAGTGTAAACGCATTTACAAACGACTGTTTAGTAAGAATATCCAAAGGCTTCAAATCCTTTTCCAAAAGCTTATTCATTGCCTCGGCCACCTTCTTTGTTTCTTGTTTCTTTTGGGTTGAAACAGCAGGATTGGAAGAGCCATAAGGCAACATCATTCCCATTGCTTCTATTGCAGAGGCAATGGTGTTGGCGGTATACATTCCACCACAAGCGCCCGGGCCCGGACAAGCTCTATGGATGATTTCCTTATATTCTTTATCATCCATTTTACCTGCAATTTTCTCGCCCCATGCTTCAAAAGTAGAAACGATACTCAGCTGTTTACCTTTGTACATTCCGGGAGCTATCGTTCCACCATACATCATCAAAGCCGGACGGTTTAAACGAATCATCGCCATTAAGGCGCCGGGCATATTTTTATCACAACCTACGATAGTGACAAGACCATCGTAACTATGTGCAGTAACCATCAACTCAATCGAATCGGCAATAACCTCGCGAGAAGGTAAAGACGACCGCATTCCGGGAGTTCCCATAGAAATTCCATCGCTGACACCAATTGTGTGAAAAACAAGACCGAGAGATCCACTTTGGTTCAGATTGTCACGAATATCTGCGGCAAGTCCATTCAGATGCATGTTACAGGGATTTCCTTCAAAGCCTGTACTGGCAATGCCGACAAAGGGCTTGGCAAAATCTTCTTCTTTCAATCCTGCTCCGTAGAGCATGGCTTGTGCGGAGGGATGAGTATCATCTTGGCTCACACACCAACTGTACTTTTTTAATGATTTCATTAGACTTTATGCTTTTGTATATTTATTCAATTCATATTTGCAAAAAAAAACCTGTCTTTTCTTGTGAGACAGGTTTTTTAAATTAATAGTTTCCCTGTCTCACCTCAACATAGAAGGAGAATAATGACAACAATAATATGTAAGCTAAAACAGTGCATCATTTCAAGTGTAAAAACAAAGCGACCTTCCCGGGAGCCGGGAAGGTCGCTTATTGTTTATGTTTACAATTTGCCACCGTATTCCCAGCTCCTAGATCATTTTAATGACGAGGAGAATGCTGATAATAATAATGACAAATAGATAATTCATTTTTCGTCTTGTTTAACGCCACAAATGTAAAAGAAAAAAAATAACAAAAATCAATAGTATTAATAAATTCAATAAAAATTAACAATAAAACTTAAAATTGTTGATTTTACCGTCGAAAAAACAAATAATATGCATAAATAAACGACTAATTGCATAATAAATGCATATTTTTTTCTTCTTAAATAATATCTTTTTCACAAAAACCCATCAACCGATCTGTCTCAAGTATAAAAAACAGAAATGAATTAGATTTTTCACTGCAAAACGAAACTAAAATATGCCGAATTTTGTTGACCCTTAAAATTTTTAATAAATTACTACAATATGACTAGAGATAAATCTATGTTCTGGTGGATTTTTGCAATCATCTTTACTATTGCAATTGCTTATTATCAGAGAATAACCGGTCCGACTTATCCCAAGGTGGCTTCTGTAAATATCAACCATACAGAGATGAAGTTCAAACTTCTTCGTTCACAAGGTGATGGTGATGCAAAAATCAGATTGCACATTCCCGGCAATGAAGTTAAAGCGCAGATATTTTATAAAAGGTTCAAAAGCTTTGATAAATGGACTACTGTAGAGATGAAGAGAGAGGGAGCGTACCTCATCGGTGCACTTCCACATCAGCCACCGGCAGGGAAAATTGAATACACTGTCAAACTCTCCTCCCCCACTGAAAGTGTCAATTTAACGACAGAACCTGTTGTAATCAGATTTAAAGGAGAAGTACCGGCCTATATTTTGATTCCACATATTTTATTGATGTTTCTTGCCATGCTCTTTAGCACCCGCACGGGAATAGAAGCGCTCATAAAAGGCACTAAAACATTTCGTTACACACTTTATACTGTCCTATTCTTATTTCTGGGAGGCATTATACTAGGACCGTTTGTCCAATATTACGCTTTTGGAGTCTACTGGACAGGGTGGCCGTTTGGACATGATTTAACAGATAATAAAACACTGATCGCTCTTATTTTCTGGGTAATTGCACTATTTGTGCTGCGAAAACGTCCGGCAAATAGATTCTGGCCTATCTTTGCATCCATTGTACTACTGTTGGTTTATTTGATTCCTCACAGTGTTTTGGGTTCGGAAATAGATCATACAAAAGCGACTAAAATCTAAACACTTTCTGATCAACCTTACATTATGCTAACACTTATTATTATTACGATTACCTCCGTTGTTTCCATTCTCTGTTTTCAGAATCAGGACTTGTTTATGAAACTTCGGTTTTCACCCTACATGGTCAAGAACAAAAATCAAACATACCGTTTCTTTACGCATGCCTTTGTCCATGCGGACTGGATGCATCTTATCGTTAATATGTTTGTCCTTTATTCTTTTGGAAGTGTACTTGAGACCTACTATAGGTTTGCATTCGCAGGAAAAGGCGTTGTTTATTTTATCATTCTCTATTTGGGAGGTATTTTATTTTCTGCATTGCCCTCATACGGAAAGCATCAATCAAATCCATATTATAGCTCTGTCGGCGCATCCGGGGCGGTAAGTGCATTACTATTTTCAAGTATTCTCTTTGATCCGATAGCCGGTATCGGAATACTATTTATTCCTATCCATATTCCGGCATTTATTTTCGGTTTGTTATACCTTATTTATGAAGCATACGGTTCAAAGAAATTGAATGATAATATCGGTCATGATGCTCACTTATGGGGAGCAATATATGGCTTGGTGATTACACTCATTTTTAATTATCGTATTGGATTGGGATTTATTGAGCAAATCAAACAACTCTTCAATTAATATACTAATATTCCCAATACATTATAAAGAAAGAACATCAGCTTATCATTATTATTAGCAATTAGCACACTATCGCATTAGCACATTAATTTAACACATTATCTCAATTTTGCAGAATATCTTCCGGCATATTAACCCATAACCTATAATCAGGATTAATATGAACCATCTCATCTGCCCATAGATGTCTCTGATCCGAATTAAATATCTTATCGACAGGTAAATTAGTTAACTGCCATGATTTGTGTTCTATCTCTTCTTCCAGTTGGTTAGGAGTCCAACCTGCATATCCCAGGAAAAATTTAACTTGCGAATCATCAATCATTTCGTGTTGCATCATATCAAACAACACATCACTATCACCACCCCAGTAAATTCCTTTCGAAATTTCATTACTATCCGGAATCGTTGAAATTCTATGAATAAAAAAGAGGTTCTGGCTTTTAACCGGCCCACCTAAATACAGGTAAGGATTAAACCCAAAATGATCGGTTATCACATCTCCAAACCGGAGATGGGTTCGTTTATTGATGACCAAGCCAAAAGCGCCTTCCTTATCCATTTCGCCCAATAAAATAACAGATTGTTTGAAAAAGAAGTCCTGTAAGCCAGGTTCCGCAAGTAAGACTTTGCCGGTTGTAAGATTCTGGGGCATAAATATTCGGTTTATATAATGGTAAACAGTGTACAGGTGCAATTTGTTTTCACACATAATAGCTACCTTTGTAGACTAGATCAAATTTCATACCAACAAGCATGAACCGACAAAATAACATACACAAATACACCAGTCTGCGAGAAGAATACCCTGTATTTTCCTTCGATGAGTATGCTGTAAAATTAATAGATAAAGAGCTGGTTATTCGGTTTACTTTCACCCTTAATCATCAATATCAGTTTTCACCTGAAACCAGAATTCCCATTTTGGCAAACATTTCGGACCATTTTTTTCAAAATGGTGGAACTGTTGATGATTTGAAAATATTCGCCTTTAATATTGGGATGATTGAGCTGGTAAGCTATTGGAAAGCAACATGTTCACCTAAAGTGATCATAAAACCTCATCTGCTCTCCGATGAACAGATTAAATGGTGGAAAAATATATACTTCAATGGGCTGGGCGAATTCTTTTACCTCAATGGCATTGATAATCCGGATCCCGATTCGTTCATGGAGATTGTTTCGGAAGGGACTCCCCTATCGGCGCCTAACTTTGACATGGATGAATCAGCCGTACTCGTACCTATCGGTGGTGGCAAAGACTCTGTGGTTACATTGGAGCTGTTGCGTCAAAATAACATAGACTGCCTGCCCTTGATCATGAACCCACGTGGAGCGACAATAGGATGTATTGAAGCTGCCGGATATACACTCGATTCCATATTCAGGATCAACCGGTCTATTCATCCCCAGTTGCTAGCGCTGAATGCAAAAGGTTTTCTGAATGGGCACACCCCCTTTTCAGCCATGCTTGGGTTTAACACCATTCTCGCATCCGTATTGTCAGGTCGGCGGAATATAGCCTTGTCCAATGAGTCGAGTGCTAATGAGGCCACCGTTGAGGGGAGCTCTATCAATCATCAATACTCAAAATCTTTTGATTTTGAGCAGGATTTCAGAGCGTATGTTCATCAATTCATCTCTCCAAAACCGAACTATTTCAGTTTTTTAAGACCCCTTTCAGAACTTCAGATTGCTGCGTTCTTTAGTCGTTTTGAAGCCTATCATAATGTGTTTAAAAGTTGTAACGCAGGAAGCAAAACAGATATCTGGTGTGGAAACTGTCCGAAATGCCTCTTTACCTTCATTATCCTGTCGCCCTTTCTTGGAGAAAAGAGGCTATCCGAAATCTTTGGGAAAGATCTTTTTAAAGATACCTCATTGACCCCCTATCTGCGTCAGTTAACCGGCATGGATAATGTCAAGCCTTTTGAATGCGTGGGTACCATTGATGAAGTTAATGCCTCCCTGCAACAGACCATTGCTTTGAATCCTGCCGAGACACGCACCGGACTATTATCCTATTATCTTGAATCTGCTAGCTATCAACCATTACATCAACATCAATTTGCAATGCGGTTGAAAGAATTTATCCCCGAACACAATCTGGAGCCCCAATTTGAACAAATCATAAAAAACGCCTTGTCATGGCTTTCGAAATAAAAAGTTTTCTAGCTTCAAAAAAATGTATCATTGTCGGATGTGGTCGCGAAGGTGTTTCCACCTATCGTTTCATCAGGACGCTGTTGCCAGAATTACAACTACATATAGCCGATCGGGATCAACAATTATTATCAAAACATCCGACATTTGCAACAGACCGGTTTCTCTCTTTTCAGTTAGGATCAACCTATCTCGACAAACTTGACGATTTTGATTTAATCATAAAGACTCCGGGGGTCAGTTTAAAGGCGTTAGAACATCAGCCAAAGAGAGAAAACATATCCTCCCAGACCGACCTTTTTCTACGCATGTTCGGATCACAAGTGATCGGAATCACCGGAACAAAAGGGAAAAGTACTACCAGTAGCCTGATCCGTCACATTGCTTTAAAGCATACTGAAAACACTATTCTTGTCGGAAATATTGGTATTCCTCCGTTTGATATGATTGAAAAAATTAATGCGGAAACCATTATTGTATGTGAATTATCATCGCACCAGTTGCAATATATAACAGTGGCCCCCCATATCGGCATACTTCTGAATCTGTACGAAGAACATCTCGACCATTATAATTCCTATCTCGAATATCAGCTTTCTAAGTTCAACATTGCCAGCTGTCAATCATCAACCGATCATTTTATTTATAATCAGGACGACGAAAGGATTGAAGATCTGTTAAAAAATCATCCCATCACAAGTAATAAACATCCTTTTAGTAAACTGAAGCCGGTTTTAAATGGCGCTTGGCTCGACGAGAAGATGTTGCATCTATCGTTAGAAAACGACATTGATTTCTATCCACTATCCTCACCCAGAAAGCTCATTGGAAGTCACAATCTATTGAACATTATGGCTGCAATTCTTGCCTGTAAATTGACAGGAATTAATGACGAGGCCATATTAAATGGGATTGAAGACTTTAAAGGACTGGAACACAGGATTGAATTCGTAGGATGTTATCATGGGATTATTTATTATAACGACTCCATATCAACAATTCCTCAGGCTGCCATTGCGGCAGTCAACACATTAAAGAACGTGGATACCCTTATTCTGGGTGGTTTTGATCGTGGAATAGATTATTCCATATTAGTTGATTATTTAAAGAATGCCCCCTTACGGAATATTATTTTCGTAGGAGCTGCAGGCGTCCGAATTCATCGACTACTCATTGATGCCGGGATAAATAATAAGGTATTTTATATAACGGATGATTATCAAAAGATTGTTGCTATTACACGTGAGGTAACAAAACCGGGATCTATTTGTCTGCTTTCACCGGCCGCATCCAGTTATGATCAATTCAAAAATTTTGAAGAGAGAGGTAACTACTTTAAGGCATTGGTAAAAGCATAATCCCTGAACAAGAATCATTTCTCAGTAGGCGCATAAACATCATTGAGAAAATGTTTCTCAAGCAGATCCGGAGTCTTTACCGTATTTCTGCACCAATTCAACTTCAGATCTATCAAATCCCCGGCCGAAAGTCTGAAGTCGATATTCCGCGTTCTCAGATTCTCGCTAACGCTATAAAGACTGAGAGCGGCCGAAACGGATATGTTATAACTCTCCGTAAACCCATAAATAGGAATTCGCACAAACCCATCGGCTAACGTCATTGCCGTTTCACTAAGTCCTTCCAGTTCGGTACCGAACAATAGTGCGACTTTATGATCCAGGGGGAGATCATTAATTAAACAATCGTCAGTATGAGGCGTTGTGGCATAAATCGTATAACCTTTCTTTTTCAGATCAACGATACAGGCAGTGGTATTATCGCAATCGGGTTCATTGTACCGATAGATATCAATCCATTTTGTTGACCCTAAAGCTACATCGGGACTAATCTGATACGCATATCTATTTTCGATAAAATAAACATCCTGAATACCGAAGCATTCGCATGAACGCAATACCGCACTTGCATTATGGGCTTGGTAAATATCTTCTAGAACCACGGTAACATGACGCGTTCTGTCTTTTGAAATCCTATCAAACTTTTCGAGTTTGGCATCCGTAAGGAGACTTTCAAAATAAGCTAAAAGGGCTCTTTTATAATCCAAAGATGAGGAGGATTTCATAATTCCAAATGTTTATTGATGCTGCAAAAATAAAAAAAAGGAGCGCTTTTTAACTTAAAATTAATCACGCAATTCACTTTGTTAAACATTTGTTGATAAAAGGAGGGCTTTTTTAGTAATAATGATTTTTAGATTAACAGAAAAAAATTACTTTTGCATTCTAAAATAACCCAGAAGCATGGCACAGAAGACCGATAAAACCGAAGAAAAATTACACGTAGTTGAAGAAACCCTCAGTAGAACAGAGTTTTTCATTGAAAACCATCAAAAGCTACTTATCAATATAGGCATTGCTCTTGTTGCTATTGTATTAGGTTTCTACGCATTACGTAATTATTATATCATTCCCCGTGAGAATGATGCCACAGCCCAAATGTTCATGGCACAAAAATATTTTGATCAGGATTCCATCAAGAAAGCCTTGAATGGAGATGGTAACTACCCAGGATTCATTCAGGTTATTGATGATTACAAATGGACCAAGGCTGCTAATTTATCACATTACTATGCAGGCATTTGCTATTTGAAACAAGGAAAATTTGAAGATGCAATAAAACAGCTAAAAAGTTTCTCAGCCAAAGACGAACTGGTTGCACCAATGGCCAAAGGTGCTATGGGTGATGCTTACATGGAACTAGGAGAAACCAAAAAGGCTGCCGATGAATATGAAGCCGCCGCTAGTATGCGCGATAATAAATTCACCACTACTGTTTTCTTACAGAAAGCTGCCTTTGCTAATGAAGAACTTAAAAACCTTGATAAAGCTTTGGAATTGTATACGCAGATAAAAACCAAATACCCTAATAGCGTTGAAGCTACTGAGGTTGACAAATATATTGCCAGGATTAAAACCTTACAGAATAAATAGAAAAACATTTCTAAATAAACAAAAAAATACCTGTTCCATCCGGACAGGTATTTTTTTGTTTATTTTTTTCGCACTTCATGCAAATGCTAACGCACTTCGTTTCATCTTTGCATAAGCAATGATTTAAAAGACATGGAAAAGAAAGATTTTCGAATTATCTTCATGGGTACACCTGAGTTTGCAGTGGCTTCGCTTGATAAAATAGTATCCGAAGGGTATACCATCGCCGGTGTGGTAACAGCACCTGACAAACCGGCAGGGCGTGGCAAGAAATTGCAGTCGAGCGCCGTTAAGTTATATGCTGAATCAAAAGGGTTATCTATATTGCAACCCGACAAGTTAAAGGCCGAAAGTTTTATTGAGCTGCTGAAATCCCTAAAAGCCGATCTTCAGGTAGTAGTAGCATTTAGAATGCTTCCGGAAATTGTATGGAACATGCCTCCCAAAGGAACTATTAATTTGCATGCTTCTCTTTTACCACAATATCGTGGTGCGGCACCTATCAACAGAGCCATTATGAATGGAGAAAAAGTAACCGGAGTAACCACCTTTTTTCTCACCCATGAAATAGACACCGGAAATATTATCGACCATGTTGAATTACCCATAGGAGAAAATGAAAATGCGGGAGAACTTCATGACCGGATGATGGTAGCCGGAGCCGATTTATTGAGCAGGACGATCGAACAGATCATGACAGGCAGCTATGATACTATTGCACAAGATAACGTCGCAGAGAAGCCCCAACTCCTGAAATCAGCTCCTAAAATATTCAAAGAAGATTGCCTCATTGATTGGAACAATCATGAAACTGTAATATTCAATCAAATCAGAGGACTCAGCCCCTACCCCGGCGCCTTTACCTTTATCCATTCGGAAAATACTCCGCCGTATCAATTAAAAATATTCAGTGCTATCGTTGAACCTTTTGATGCTATAAAAGATGAAATATCTTCATTCCAGCCGGGGAATGTGGTTATAGAAGACAGAAAAAAAATGAAGATCGCATCAAAAAACAGTTGGATTATACCCAAAGAAGTCCAACAATCAGGACGAAAGAGAATGTTTGTAAGTGATTATCTACGTGGTTTACATGATTTTTCATGTTTAAGCGCTGAAAATAATTAAAAGCTCTATGCCTAGTAACGCTGGAATTCAGTCTTTTACGGCAGCACTTATTAACAATATAACCAACTTATCAACATTTTCAAGGGTTTCAGAACAAAAAGCTTGCTTTTGCCTCCAAATATATTATATTTGCGTAGCTTATGAAAAAAGTTAAATCTTAAAACCTCACACAAATGAACAAAGCAGAATTAATCGATGCCATGGCAACTGAGTCAGGACTGACTAAAGCTGATGCCAAAAAAGCTCTTGATTCTTTTATGACTTCTACCGCTAAAGCGTTGAAGACTGGTGAAAGAGTTGCGCTGGTAGGTTTCGGAACATTCTCGGTTTCTGATCGTGCTGAACGAAAGGGTAGAAATCCTCAAACTGGCACTGAAATCAAAATCGAAGCCAAGAAAGTTGTTAAATTCAAAGCCGGAAACGAACTGTCAACATCAGTAAAATAATTTCGGTTTTCTCTCTAAAAGCCCTCTGTTTAGTAGCCCTCCTGCTAATCGGAGGGCTTTGTATTTAAAATGAATCGATAAGGCAGTGAAGCATCTTCCTGCGCATAATCAACACCAATTCGTGGTGTAATAAATATCTCATTCTCCTGAATTTGTATTCCTCCATCTTCAAGCCATATCTCAACACCGGTACTATTCGCTATCGACCGTTCAAGCAGAACTCCGCTAAATGAATAGTGAATGCCCAATGCCTTTGAAACCTTACCGGGACCCATGCAAAAATCAGAACCCACTTTTTTCACCCCTCTCCGCTCCCTCATCGTTTCAATCCCAACAGTCGGTTTAATAGCACGTATCAATACAGCATGAGGAATACCGGCCTTGTTGGTCACAATGTTAAATAAAGAATGAATTCCATAACATAAATAAACATATGCAACGCCTCCCTCTTTATACATCGTAGCTGTACGATGGGTACACCGACCGCCATAAGCATGCGAAGCCTTATCCGTCTCGCCGGCATATGCCTCCGTCTCTGTAATGATGCCCCCCGTAATAACTCCGTCAATCTCTGTAAAAAGATATTTCCCTAAAAGGTCATGGGCTATCGCAACGACATCAGGTTGTTGATAAAAAGAGGGAGAAATCACACACCCTACTTCTCCTTTTGCTTCCATCTGAAATTATAATTTTCATCACGTTCAATCCATCCGTTATCAGACAGCCAATCCATCATCTGAAGTACAGCATCTTCCTGTTTAATTCCTACTTCGGCGCCCAAGTCATTGAGAGAACACCATCCCTGAAGTAATTTAGGTTTTATAATATCAATAACCGCTTCCGCATCAAAATTGTCCATATCAAGCCTATTCAGACTGATACAAGAATCACATTTTCCGCAACGTTTGCTTTTTTCTTCTCCAAAGTAGGAAAGCAGTTGCTGACTGCGACAAAGAAAGTTGGAAGTAGTATAGTTGATCATCGCCTCTAAACGACTCAATGCCCTGCTTTTTAACTCCCGAAAACGTTCAGGTGCGAAAATCAAATCCTTTGTATCAAGTCGTTCAATCGTAAAGATGATTTGTGGTTTCGTTTTGCGCGGTTCATAGTGAATGAGTTTTATTGAATTCATGTAACGCAGAAACTGTGTAACCTTCTCTACCGGTACATTTATTCGTTTCGAAATATCATCTTCACTAATGACCATATACTCGCTAAAAATTCCGCCTCCACAGGTTCTCAATAAATGTTTTATGAAAGGATCATAAGCTTTATTCTCCACCTGAAATCGATACAAGGTCTCTTTGTCCACCGCAATGTGCAAACGCGATTGAGCCTCCGAATCTTCATTATAGAGAATGTACCCTTCACGCTCCATAAACTTGAGACAGCTAAATACCGTAACAGGTTTCATGGAATATTGCTTGCTAAAGTCGGCTATATCAAAATCAAAACCTGAGTCTTTTCCACTACCTACCGGAAGTTGCAGGTAATTACCCATAGCCTGATAAACAGATCGGATGGTTTCGAGGTCAGGATACGACTGTTCAAAGTTTTGCCTCAGATCAATCAGGTCAGACTCATCATATAACAACACAGCCCATGCCGTCTTCTCGTCACGTCCCGCTCTGCCAGCCTCCTGAAAATAAGCCTCAATACTATCGGGCATGCTCATGTGAACCACAAAACGGACATCCGGTTTATCAATTCCCATGCCGAATGCATTTGTAGCAACCATCACCCGGCATTGGTTTTGCATCCAGGCATCCTGTTTCTTTTCACGAAGCTGAGGCTCTAGCCCTGCGTGATAATAATCGGCCGGGACACCCTGTTGATTAAGGAACTGAGCTATTTCGCGTGTTCGGTTTCTACTTCGCACATAAACAATACCGCTCCCCTTTACCCTTGAGGTTATTCTTAACAACCGGCCCAATTTATTTTCCTCTTTAAATACCATATAGGCAAGGTTCTTTCGCGAAAACCCGTTTCTGATAACATTTGGAACTTTAAACAGAAGCCGTTTTTGAATATCTTCAACTACAGAAGGCGTAGCCGTAGCTGTTAATGCAATGACCGGTGTTTCGGGAATCAAGGTTCTAACCTCGGCAACCAACAGATAGGGAGGTCTGAAATCGTAGCCCCATTGAGAGATACAATGCGCCTCGTCCACTGCCAATAAGCTTATTTTCATCCGTTGAAGCCGAAACCGAAACGCATCGGTAGCCAGACGTTCGGGTGAGATGTAGAGAAATTTAAGATAACCGGAAATTGCATTATCAAGCGTAACATCAATTTGAAATCTTGACATCCCCGAATAAACAGCCGCGGCCCTGATCCCTTTTTTCTTCAATACTTCGGTCTGATCCTTCATCAAAGCAATCAAAGGAGTGATCACTAAGCATAAACCATCCATCATCAAGGCCGGAATCTGGAAACAAATAGACTTACCTCCACCCGTGGGAAGCAACGCCAAGGTATCCTTTCTTTCAAGAACAGATTGAATGATTTCTTCCTGCTTGGGCCTGAAAGTCTGATATTTCCAGTATTGTTTTAGTATGTTGAGCGGATCATTCATTCAATCATAGTTAATGGATGCGAAGTTAATAAACTATCGGATAAACACCTATCAGTCAATTGTCCAATCATAAATTTTGTTAAACACCCCTATTTCAGGTCATAGAATCGGAAGAATGTTTAATTTTACCTTTTAAACGCAATGCTTCATGCGCATTTTCTTAGCCTTCGTCATCATCATAACAAGCTGCTTTCAACTTAGAGCACAAGAGAAACAGAAACTGATTAGAATCTCCGGTCGTGTCATTGCAGTAAAAGACACCAGTGGTATTTCATATGCGCATGTTTTAAATCTCACCTATCCTTCCGGAACCATCAGTGATCAAGTCGGAAACTTTTCCATAGTATGTCGTTATGGAGACACGCTCCAGTTCAGTTCTATTGGATATCAACACTCCTATCTCGTCACAAGCCGCCTTGATCCTACATTCGTTGAACATTCAGTTCGTATCAGGCTTATGGCCAAAGTTTATCAGCTGCCTACCGTTACTATTTTTCCTTTCAATACCCGTGCAGGATTGCGGAGAGCCTTTCTTGCCATGAAGTTACCAGAAAAAGATATCATGGAGATGGAGGTAACGAAAAGATTAAAAATCAGGCCCGACGAAGTGGGAGGATCAGCCGATTACGGAATAGTTTTGCCCGGACCCGCTTCTCTTATTTACGATCTGTTCAGCAAGGAAGCTAAACAGCGAAAGAAGTTTGAAAAGATATTAAAGCAGGAAAGCATCGCTAAATTGATAGACAGAAGATACAATAGTGAAATTGTTTCACGTATCATCGGCAATGATGATCCCAACCTGATCAAAGACTTTATGCAATACTGCCACTTCTCCATCGGCTTCATCACCTTATCGAGCGATTACGATCTATACCTTTCCATCAAGCAGAGCTGGTTAAACTATTCCTACGAACGGAAGATAAAATAATTTTTATAACAATTTGTTGTCTAAATTAATTAGAAATATGATCAAAATTAATTGGGTACAATGTTGAAGCAGTAGAAATAGAGCATGCTAAGTATTTGATAGTCCGGAAATAAGAAAAATAATTCAGCTAACGGGTTTATAACATAATAAATAGCAATCTGATGATAGCAAAGATAAATTTACTGTATCTTTTCATTTTTATAACCAATTTCGTGGGGAGTGCTCAAATCCTTTCGGGAAGGATATTGGACGCTGAAACAAAAAAGCCAATTTCCTATGTCAATATCGGAATTCCGGGAAGTAACATAGGAACGGTCTCCGACTCTCTTGGATATTTTTCTTTTACTTATAAAGATTCAAAGCTAAATGATACATTGAGGATTTCATGCATTGGCTACGAATCAAAAAATATTAATCATGCTGATTTTATTGGGAAATCAAATGCTGAAATTTTCATGAATAAAATAATCTATACACTTCATGAGGTAGTAATTAAACCCGGATCAAAGAGCAGGATAAAGGTTTTGGGAAAAACTAGTTACAGTAAGTTTATGGCCATCGGATCAAAATGTTCTAGACCCGGATCTGAGATAGGCGTGCTGTATAAGAATAAACAACCGTTAAGAATAGAGAAAGTAAACTTACAATGTACAGCAGATTATAACGCAGAAGTATTTTTTAGAATTAATATTTATGATGGAGAATCTGGTCGTCCCGTTAATAATATTTTAAAAGAGCCCATCACGCTAAGACATTGCTTCAAAAAAGGAGACAATGTCTTTGATCTATCTGATTACAACATTGAAGTTTCAAATGATTTCTTTATCTCTTATGAAACTATTTCAATCCCTAACGGTGGTTTTGCGCCCCAATTCGGTGCTTCTTTTTTCGGAGAGGGAAAGAGTTTTTACAGATATACAAGTCAAGCCTACTGGGGAAAATTCCCAGGATGTATTAGCTTTTCGGTTACGACAAGAGAAGTTCATTAGAACGAAGCAACTAAATTGACACTAAATCGCTATCCGGAATGCTTTAAGATATTTGCATATTCTATCCGACAATGTCTAAATTAATTAAGTCTTTACGCAGGAGTCTCTAGTTTCCTTCGCCATCAATTAAGATAATTGATCTGTTCTATACTTTATTCATTTCGGGTATTTCAGAAGAGGATGTATATAATCTTGGTAAAATAGAAATTGATATCCCTTATTGAAAAAATTCCGTTCAAATATATTATAATCTACCCGTCAGATGAATTATTCTCATATTTCTAGATTATCAAACAGTTATTATATTTTCTTTCTATTATTTTAAATCTGAAATCAATTAATGCTGATCATATTCCAAAGTAATTCAATCAACGGGGTATAATTTGTAATCCTTACTCCATAAAAGCCCGATAACCCAAAGAACCTCTCCGGAATATCGAGATATAATTTGTCCCTATGCTATTCATTTAACGAACCTGTTTAGTTCTTCTTTCGTACCTGTTCAGTTATATTATACGGAACAGGTACGAAACATGAGCTGAACAGGTATTCGACTTGAACGGAACAGGCTTAGTATATATTCCAATCATAGAGTGGTCATTTGAACTTCATCACTTGAATATATGGGCCTGTTCCCTCAAGGAGAAATCAGGTGTAAAACGACCTTTTCACAAAAACATTCCTGATAGTGACGCTATTTGACGCTATTTGACTGCATTTGACATAGATAATAAACCACACAATTATTGCTTTTTATTATTATTTTTTGTATTTTTTGCATTGATTAAGAACAATAAAAATCGAAATTATGTCAACTATTAAAGGGCCTTTCGATTTTAACGGTAGCTTTGGAAACTTCCGTTATTATTACGATCCTGTTTTAGGAAAGCATATACTTTCTCAAAAAGGAGGGCCTACACGGGAACAATTCATGAACCATCCGAATTATAAACGAGCCAGAGAATATTCAAACGAATTCGGAGGACGCAGTAAGTTTGCATCACTACTCAAAAAGAGCCTGTCAGATATCGGGCATCTGATGTATCCACGTTGTTTCGGCCAGATCATGTCTGCCGGCAAACTCATCCAGCAACAAGACGAAACCGGCGAAATCGGGTATCGTACCGTCGCGGTCAACAATGCCCCTACCATGCTACTTGGAATAGACTTTAACGAACGTTATCCGTTCAGAAATATTTTCCGGGGTGCTTATGAAACCAACTTTTCACTCGACAAGACAACTGTAACCTTGACCATTCCAGGCTTTGTCCCTACCCGTCAAGCTCATTGGGTGACAAATTTCAATGCTGTACGGATTTACCTTGCCATCGCACAGGTTTCAGACATGGCCTGGGATGCCGTAACAAAAAGTTATGAACCTGTTGTCAGTGACTTGGACGTACTATCACAATATGCAGTCAGCGACTGGATGGTTAGAAACAGTGTACCCGTCGACATAAATCTCACGGCCTCATTTGAACAGCCGGCACTCACATCACAGGGGACATCTGTAGTTGTGGCTATGGGCATTGAATTTTCCACTTCGGTATTCTTGGGACAGCCCTATGTCACTCCCGGAAACGGATCGATGGCAATCGTGGGCTGTTATACCGAATAAAAGGTTCACCCGCAAAAGGAGGAACGCCTTCCGGCCTCTTTCTTTAACTATACTATTTACAACGAATTTAAAACTTAAAAAAATGGCTTATCAAACCGGTAATATCAAGTACAGGGGAAGCTTTAAAAGCATCCGTCAATGGAAGAACGCCCATGATACTAAAATCTATGCAGGAGAAAAGGGTGGCGCCAACCGCAACCTGATCCTAAACAACCCTGCCTTTGCCAGAACAAGGGAGAACATGAATGAATTTGAAGGATGCGGGGTCATTGTCAAGGCAATCCGTATCGGATTACAAAACCTGATTTCAGAACATACCGACACTCGCTTCACCGGGCGACTGGTGTCGCTGGTCAAGAAAATAAACCTGAGGGATGAAGAAGGGACAAGAGGAAGAAGAGCGATTCGTTTTTCTCTCAATATGCCGATATTGAAGACGTTGACGTTGCACGAAAAGAAGAAGATCGACTATCAGCTCAGAAAGAGTATCAAAACCAGTCATCCTCAATCGCGAGCCGAAGCAACCATCACGGTAAATGGGCTCAATCCCAACCCGCTCCTTATCCCGAATAGTGCGGAATTCTATCGCGTACTAAACCACCTGAGCATCATCTCAGACTATGTTTATGATGAGACGGAAAAAGATTATAAGCCGCTAAACCCAATGGACAAAGTGAGCGCCTTTGCTTATTCGGATTATACACCGGTCAATACACCGCTGAATGCTGCCGTAAAAGTTGTCTTACCGGGTGTGACTATGCTGACTGAAACGGCCACAGTGTTACAGTGCGTTGGAATTGAATATTATATCAAGTCGGGAGCAGATAAATATCTTCCGTTTAAAGAAGAAAGTATGATGGTGTTTGATGTATTTTGAGGAAAAAATGAAGTAAAACGGTTATAACCTTCGGGTATAAAGAGAGAGCCAAAACAGCAGTCACTTACAGAGAAATCGGTGAGTTTGTTTTCTTTTTCACTATACTATTCTTATGTGCCTTCTTGAAAGTATGTATCAATTTCAGCAAGAGAGAGATTGCTGATGTAGATTGTATCAATATGATACAAAGATAGTCTGTGGAGTTTTTACAATCTCATCAGAAAATAGGCTTTTAAAGGTCCCATAAATAAGGAAAACAGACCGAAGTAAAAAGCACTATTGAGTAATCGTATTCTTTTTTAACTCGGGCCCTAACTTTGTAAGATTCAAAGTTGGTAAAACCACAGGGTTAATACCTGAGAGAGAGGTAAGTGTAGTTACATATGCTCGTATATAAGGGAAAAGTATAGCGGTAGCATTCTGATAAAAGAATTTTTCAAGCATTTCATCTTCCATCTCCGCATCAAATGAATATATACCAATAGCAGTAATTTCAGCCCTAAACTTACTGTTTTGTTCTTCAATCACAACACCTAATTCTAATTCAAATTTAGAATTTTCTTTATTCACAACCCCTTTGGGAGCGAAATTCAATGAGAAGGCTTGATCTCCATCTACTTCATTTATTTCAAAATAAGATCTCGTTATTTTGAAACTTTCAAACTTAAATGATGCGACTGGTGTATTTTCCATTTTATGCAGCTAAATTATAATCCGCTTTTCCTACTTCAATTTCGTCCAGATTACATTTAAAATTATAACTTGGTGAATATTGCTGTGTCTGAACAAATTCAAACTTCAATTTTCCAGATTCAAAAACCATATCGGGTTCATTTACCGTTGTTAATGAATTCGTAGAGACAAACATAATAGTCTCGGGTAAATATTTATTTTCAAAATCGTACACGAAATCAGATTCTTCAACTAAGTATGCTTTATTTCCTTCAAATTCACTTAGCGGCTCAACAGCTATTATATGCGTAATTTCTGCCGCATCGAATTTATACTTAAAAATAAGCGATGGGAACTTTTCAACTAAAGCATTAAGTCCTTTTATTATATATTCTCGAGATTTCATACGTGAAATATTTCTTTTAATTGTTTTCTTATTTCTTTTGCAATAATAAGTGCTTTATCACTCTCAAATGTAGTGATTTGTACATTCTCATAATCAGAACTTATTCTACAATGCTTCAAATCTTTGATTCTTCTGTCAAACTCACCCTGATTTTCTTTTGATCCGTAACGAATATTATCGCTTATCGTTTTTATGATATAGGTATGTGTATTCAGTTTCTGGGTTTCTTGTGCATTTTTTATATTTCTTTCCAACTCTTCAAATGAAATTCCCAGAAATTCATTAATAACAACTTTCATTAATTGAAGACAGCTATAATAGGAGCAATGAACACTCGGGGCAAACAAATTATTTTCCTGCAACAGCTCTGCTGCTTGAATATTAAATTTTGATTTTTCCTTTAATTCACTCATTATTAAAACAGAGTATCCCTAAAAAAGTTTGCAAAGTTAATATTTTATCTCAATATCAAATTATATTTTCCCTCGGAGAGGGTGAATGTAAAAAAAAGATCAGATCAAGAATGAACCAAAGCTATAAGCTAAAAAATAAAAAAGCAAGAAAAAAGTGAATTATTGTATGAATACCCCTGTTTTCAGGACGCCCCCCGTGATTTACTAATGAAACCTTAATTTAGAAAATCAGAAAGATGGTTTTAGTGTCAAAAAGTGCATAAACCTAACCAAAAAACATTGCAGAAGGCACAAGATTCTATAAACTAATCAAATTTGCTACACAGTGAGTAGCAAATTGACATATATTTTTGAATAGTTGATAGGACAGACTTTTACTTTTGCATTGAATCCTTCATTCTTCAATTTGAGCAAAGGGAGTTATCAAAAATCACGTTAACTTATTATTATTTGAGAAGATTTACGAAGAAGGTCATGCAACGCTTGTTTATTAAGAATTTTCATCCCTTTCGCCATCCTTATCATTTATACTTTAAACAACCCCAGGAGGTTATTTAATATCATTATACCCTCTACGCGTTTTTGTGATCTTTAGTTTTTTTAAAAGAATTTGTAGATTTCAAAAGGCATCCCCTTTTTGTGTTAAAATTCACACAAAATAGTGACTTTTCAATGATTAAATATTTTTATTGTGAACAGTTAACAGATTCCGAGCCCTTTATCCAGTTACAGAATTAAGACTGATTTATAAATACGCGACAAAGTAATGCACGAGAAGTCAGGAAGTCCGTATTATTTTATAATTTTAACGCCAGAAAATTAAAGCTACTAATGAAAGTATTGCCTTTATACGATTCAAAATTATTGTTCCGCCAACTCGCTGAAGGTGATGAAGCAGCCTTTCGCCGGATCTTTGAATTATATAAGACACGCTTATTTTTCATTGCTTTAAGAATGCTTAAAGTGCCTGCCGAGGCCGAAGAAATTGTACAAGAGGTATTCATGACCCTCTGGGTCAACCAAACGAAGTTTGCCAATATTGACGATCCCGAAGCCTATATAATCACCATTACATATAACCGGGTTTATTCCCAGCTAAAGAAAATCGCAAGCGAAAACAAGTTATTGGCTGAACTTCTCTATGTGATGCAATATGATCATTATTCAGGCGATGATATACTGGTTGGCAGAGAAACCAAGGCCATTATTGACCAGGCTATAGAGCAACTTCCTCCACAACGCAAGCTTATCTTCCAACTCAGCCGACACCATGGCCTGACGCATGACCAGATTGCCGAAAAGTTGAACCTTTCACCCAACACTGTGCGCAACCAGATAGCCAAAGCACTTCAGCAAATACGTACATCACTGGGTTTGAAAGTTTTAATAATAGTCGCCACATTCTGGAACAACTATAACTGACCGTTCTAATATTTTTTCAAAAAAAATTCTTTCAGGATAGTACTCTTTTCTTTTTTTTCACTCTATATAATAAACGGGTTAACTATAGTGAACCTGATGTTAATTTTGTATAAAAAAGTCAGGTTATGACAAATGATAATGATACTGAACGGATCAGCTATTTGCTGGCACAATTAGTTTCCAATGAGGCTTCGGAGCCTGAGGTCAGGGAATTGTTCGACCTGCTGAAGGATAGCAACGACGAATCCCCGGTAAGACATCAGGTAGAGCAGCTTTGGAAAACTTATCAGGAAGAGGAGTTTTTACCGGAGACTGATTGGGAAAAAATGTATTCAAAGATTATTGAAACTCCTGTTATAGAAATTCATACAAGGAAACGTCCAGGCTTTTATAGAATTGTCGCTGCTGCTACTGTTATCCTCTCTCTCGGTGTTGGCACTTGGTTTATCTTAAATCATCTTCCTAAAAAAGAACTGGTGGCAACAACAATTCCAGCCAGACAGGATGTAGTAGCGCCACAATCTGAAAACGCCGTGATTACGCTCGCTAACGGAAAACAAATTGCACTCGACAGTTACGGTGTCGGATCACTGGCTATACAGGGGGCTGTAAAACTGGTGAAAACAGCAGATGGTCAGATTGCCTACAGCGGGACCAGTTCAAAATTGCAATATAACACGATCTATAATCCCCGGGGAAGCAAGGAGATTCATCTTACACTTGCTGATGGAACCCGGATATGGCTGAATAGTGAAAGCAGCCTGCGTTATCCGACCGCTTTTATTGGAAAATATCGCAAGGTAGAGATTACCGGCGAGGCTTATTTTGAAGTAGCGCACAATGCGGACAGGCCTTTTATTGTAAGCAAAGGCGACATGGATGTGCATGTGCTGGGCACCCATTTTAACGTAAATGCTTATGATGATCAAACAAACATAAAAGTGACCTTACTCGAAGGCTCTGTAAAGGTATCAAAAGAAGGTAGACCAGCCATACTTGTACCCGGTCAGCAGGCCCAATTCACTAAAAACGGTGAAATGAAAATAGCCTATGCAAATACCGATGAGGCAGTAGCGTGGGTGCATGGACGCTTTAGTTTTGAGGATGAAAGGCTCGAAAATATATTGACCCAACTCAGTCGCTGGTATAATGTTGATGTTGTTTTTCGTGACACGAAGTACATGAACTACCACTTTACAGGTGATTTGCCCCGTTACGACAATATCTCCGTGATACTAGAGATGCTTAAAAAAGCAAATAACGTTGAATTTAATATTGAAAATAAAACAATTACAGTAGGGGGAAAGTAGTAAACAACAAGGTAGTAAACAACAAGAAAGAGGAATGCTTCCAACATTCCCCTTTCACAGATTCGCTGCGTAAACAGCGATCTTATTCATTAATTAATTGTAACACAACAAAAGTATGGAAAAAAATTACTGTTGCGTCCTTTGGGCCAAAAGAAAGATGTATTCTAAATCTTTTCTTATCATGAAACTATGGATCTTTTTCAGTTTGATTTGTGTCTTCAATGCCGGAGCCTCCGTTGCATTCTCGCAGGGTGATCCTGTGAGTTTGAATTACCGTAACGTGAAGCTGTCTGAGGTATTTCGAAGTATCCAAAAGCAAACCCCTTATCGTTTTTTGTACAGCAACGACCTGCTCGGAAAAACAGCAAACGTTAGCGTTGAAGCAAAGGACAAGCCCCTTGCCCAAGTACTGGTAAAATGTCTGGAGGGTACCGGACTCGACTTTGAACTGGACAACAGTAATATAATTATTATCAGAGAAAAGAAAAGCACACCTTCTCCTGTTCCGCCCCCTCCCATTATCATTACCGGTAAAGTAACCAATGATAAAGGAGAGCCGCTTTTCGGGGTGTCTATCGCAATAAAAGGTACTACCAGAGGCACTATTACCGACAACGAAGGAAAGTATAGACTTAAGCTTTCTGCCACTGAAAAAAAACTGGTTTTCTCATTCCTGGGTATGAAAAAACAGGAAATTGCCGTTAGTAGCCGTACGACAATAAATGTGGTAATGGAAGAAGAAATCGCTAACTTACAGGAAGTACAAGTAATAAGTACGGGTTATCAGAAAATCAAACCGGAGCAAAGCACGGGAAGTATCAGCACTATCCGGTTAAAGGACTATAATAGCCGTATCAACACCACCGATTTTTTAACAGGACTTCAAAATAAAATTCCCGGTTTACTTATCAATAATGATATTGCGTTTGAAGGGAACAGTCTTTTCCAGATACGTGGTATTTCAACGATTAATGGAAGCAAGCAACCGTTAATCGTTATAGATGGTTATCCTACCGAACTCACATTAGATGCGATCAACCCGAACGAAATAGAATCAGTTACGGTATTAAAGGATGCCGCAGCAGCAACTATTTACGGAGTCCGCGCGTCGAATGGTGTGCTTGTGATCGAACGAAAGAAAGCTCAAACGGGCCAACCAAATGTTGCTTTCCAAACCACTTTTGGATTTAAACCTAAAGAAAATTATGATCACTATCGTTGGGCAAAGAATGCATCTGAATTATCCGTTGACTATGCTAAGAATACCGGCGGTGGATATGCTGCTTGGTGGCCCCTTGTAAACTCGCTTGAGGGTGGTGCCCTTTTTATTTATTCTCCCCCTGTTCTTACAGCGATAAAATTAGCTGCCGGCGTGATTGATCAAAAAGAGGCCGATCAACAGTGGGCGGCGATGAGTAGTTACAATAATGCTAAAGATTATAGTCGTACTTTTTTGCAGACAGCCAGTACAAAAACCTATAATCTGGATATTTCAGGTGGTACCGATAAGGCGCTTTATTATATCACGGCCAATTATTTAGCCAATGATTTAAATCAGATCAAAAATGACAATAATAATTTCCGGTTTTCTACCCGCACTAATTTCAAATTATCTAAGCGTTTTTCGCTGGAGCTAACTGCCGATTTCCAGCAAAGAAATGCAATTACTGTACCTGTACCGGACATCAGCAAATTCTATCCCTATGAGCATTTTGAGGATGAGAATGGAAACCCACTTTCGACATTTAACGGATCAAATGCAACCCCCAATTTTAATCAGTTGTTGATGAATGCGGGATTTATTGACAATCTGTATTACCCATTGAAAGAAATTAATCTGATCTCGGATAAGAGCAAAACGATCAATAACCGTATTACCACTAATTTACGATACAAGATAGGGAATGGTTTTGACATTAGTTTTGGTGGGGTATATGAAAGCTCCACTACGAATAACAAACACCTTGCCAATGAACAATCAGCAGAGGTTCGTCAGTATGTTAATTACTATACTTCCCTTTCGACCACTGGTGCGCTTGTTCTTAATATTCCCCAAGGTGACTATCTGAAAGAAGACAATAGTAGCACGGAGAATTATTCACTACGTGCCCAGTTGAACTATAATAAAGTGATTAATCATGATCATTCATTTAATATTATATTAGGAGGCGAGATAAGGGATGCCACTAGCAAAACAAGTTCTGCGCCTTATTTTGGCTATAGTGACCAGACCTTATTACAACAACCTGTTGATTATAACTTTATAACTTATAACTTTCCCGTATTATATGCAAAAGCTAACCCCGCATTATCATACACTAATTTATTCAATCAGGGATATGTGGATAATCGTTATGTCTCTGCTTATTCTAACATAGTGTACGCATACAAGGGGAAGTACACTTTAACAGGAAGCGCACGAATTGACCAATCGAATTTGTTCGGCACTAATCAGAAATACCGTTACAAACCCTTATGGTCAGTGGGAACGGGGTGGAATATCAATAAAGAAAATTTCATGCAGGACATAGATTGGATAAAATCATTAAAGTTACGTGCCTCTTATGGGTTTAATGGCAACGTAGCAAAAAATGTTTTGCCAGAAGTTATTGCTGAAGCTACTACGTCTCTGTTCGACAGAACACTTAAGGCACTAGAACTTTCCTCTCCTGCCAATAGTCGGGTACGTTGGGAAAAAACCTCCAACTTCAATGTAGGCTTAGATTATAGTATCTTCAAAAATATTACCGGTAATATTGATTATTACATCAAAACAGGTACAGATATGCTGGCAAATAATTTGATCGATCCTACCAAAGGACTAAATTCGGCAATAACAAACGAAAGTTCAATTCGCAATAATGGATTAGAGGTCGGTTTACATGCCGATTGGATGACCCGTAAAGATTTTAACTGGAATACCGGTCTTATTTTCTCCTATAATACCAGCAAATTATTAAAATACTATAATAGTGATATTCAAAATAAGGGTGGTTCATATTTATATGCCCTTGGCGGTAGATCCACTTACCTGGAAGGATATGCTGTCGGGGCTGTTTTTTCCTACCGTTATGCAGGTGTGGATAGCATCGGAAAAGCACTAATCTATGATAAAGATGGCAAGACTAAAAACTTTGATCAAGATGATAAAGGTAGATCAGATGTTAATTATAGAGGTAGTTCTATTCCTACTGTTAATATAGGTTTAAGCAACCGGGTAGACATAAAGGATTTTTATGTTTATGCCATGATCAACTTTTTTGGTGGCTTTGTAACAAAAATGCCACTGCTTGATCCTTCGGCGATGAGGCCATATGCAGGAGCAGATCATTACTGGAAACAGAAAGGCGATGAGTTAGATCCAACTATGCTTCCAGCCTTACAATATAACCAATATAATGATTATCTTCAGGCTACTGACAGATACGTAGTCAATGGGGCTTATTTTACTTTGGGAGATCTTACAATGGCTTATAGTTTTAGAAAAAATAAACTGGTAAAAAAAGCTAAAATTTCTGATTTTGAAATCAGAGCACAAGCTTCTAATATCTATACAGTAGCACTCAACAAAGAGAACTACAGTGTAGCTACCGGCAGTTATGCTAAACCAAACCTGACCCCTACCTTTACAATTAGCCTTAATGTTAATTTATAATCTTTCTATAATGAAAAAATCAAAGAAAATGAAAAATATTTTATATAAACAATTTGTACTAGCGCTACTTTCCGTACTTGTATTTACCTCTTGCAATAAATACCTCGATGTAACGCCTAAGGGAAAGAGTTTGCTAAAAACGACAACCAATTATGACCAATGGCTAAATAATTCAGCTCTTTATGTTTCCTTGCCAAGTGAATTAAACCTGTTGGCAGACAATAAAGATAATATTAATCTTACGGATTTGATAACCTCTTCTAATGATAGAATATACACTTGGGAGCCCCAGTTTTCAGAGACTGTAAGAGGTACAGCCTATATTTGGAGAAATTTTTATGCCTCGATTTATAAGTATAATGTGGTAATAAAAGGGGTAGACGCTGCCACAGGAGGCACCCAGCAGCAAATAAAAAGTCTGAAAGCAGAAGCGCTGCTTGGCAGAGCTTTTGAATACATGTATTTGGTAAACCTGTATGGAAAGGTCTATAATTCAACCACAGCAGATCAGGATTTGGCCGTTCCTTTTGTGACATCAATAGATGTTACCGATCCCATACCTGGCCGCAGTACGGTACAACAAATTTATGATCATATCATCACCGATATTACTACAGCTATTCCTGACCTACCTGTGACCAACAGCACGAATCGTTTTCGAGGCTCTAAGGCTGCCGGATACGCTATACTGGCCAGAACTTATCTGTATATGGGCGATTACACAAAGGCATCCAAAAATGCCCAACTAGCACTGGATAATTTCGAAAGTCCGACAGTACTGGATTGGTCCGGACTAACCGATGCAACGGCTATACCTATTTTGAACATACGATCGGATGCTATTTATGCACGGCTTGCAGGGGCATCATACATGGGAATGGATGTTCCTACCATTGCCTTTCTTAAAAGCTTTAACAAAAAAGATTTGCGTTTAAACTTCTACTATACTAAGCTTGGGAACTATACTTTTCCGACGAGAGGCAAAGTAAACATCAAGTCAAGTGGTGTATCAGGTGGATATGCTTATCTTAGTTGGGGACCCTCCGTAGCTGAAATGCGATTGATTATTGCAGAAGCAGCAGCCCGTGCAAACGATTTGCCTACGGCCTTAGAACAACTGCACCTGGTGCGTAAATGCCGTTTCAAGGCAGTTGACTACGTGCGATACCAGTCAACTGTCCAGTCGGATGTATTGAATAAAATATTAGATGAAAGGACCTGGGAATTCGCTTTTGTCGGTATGCGCTGGTTTGATATGAGGCGACTGGATAACGAAGGGCGTATGCCTCAAGTTGTGAGATACAATGGGGCAGGCGCTGTAGCAGCAACTCTGGCTCCACATAGTGATAGATACACCTTGCAGATACCGGATCAGGTAATGTATTATAATCCTGACTGGAAACAAAATCCGTAAACAAGATTTTAAAATAAGACATAGTAAACTCGTTGGATGGATTAAATTCCAAATTAATTCAACCAACGAGTTTACTAAAGTTGTTAAATATCGAATTAATTCCATATAAGAAACCATTACCACATGAGAAGATTTATTTTATTTATTATGCTTATCACCCCTATCGCATTAATGGCACAAAGAGGGGAAGTTATACTGAAAGGGGAAGTTGGAACGATAAGTGCACCCGCCAAAGCCTGGCTTTCTTGTCTAACAGAATCAGTTTCTTTTTCCGAATCAGTTTCTATACAGAATGGACAATTTGAATTTCGAAAAATTATTGATGCACCTGTTAAAGCATCTTTATCAATAGGCCCCAAGGGGTATCCAAATATAAAGTCTAAGTGTTTATATGTTTATTTAGAACCGGGGAAGACTATTACGGTAGTAGGTAACCCTGATTCTATTAGCAATGCAAAGATTGTCGGATCAAAAATTAATACTGATTATCAAAAGCTTCAAATTGCATTAAAGTCTTCTAATCAAAAAAATGAAGCTTTAAAAGCTGAATATAAAAAATTGTCTGTTGAAAAACAAAACGAGGCAGCAGTTCAGGCCGATTTTGATAAAAGAGATGAAGCAATTTCTAAAGAGCAAAAAGCAATATTCGTAAACTTTATAAAAACAAACCCTGATAGTTTTATTAGCTTAGAAGAAGCTTTAAAGGGCTATGGGGGTGTAATGCCGAAATACTCAGATGTAGCACCTTTGTTTAGAACATTGTCTAAAAATGTAAAAAACACCAAAGAAGGTAAAGAATATGCAGCTCTTCTGGAAAGGGTAAATGCAATTGCGGTAGGCAAAATGGCTCCGGATTTCACACAACCGGATGTTGATGGCAACCCTGTTAAGTTATCAGACTTCAGGGGTAAATATGTGCTGGTCGATTTTTGGGCTTCATGGTGTGGTCCTTGTCGTAAAGAAAACGTCAATGTGGTAAAAGCATATTCCATTTATCACCCCAAGGGCTTAGAAATTATAGGTGTCTCATTAGATGCAAACATAACAAAAAGTTCATGGATAGAGGCTATTAAGCAGGATAAGCTTTCATGGAAACAGGTATCAGATCTAAAGTTGCAAAATGAAGCTGCCGCTATATATGCTGTTCACGCTATCCCCCAAAATGTATTAATTGACCCCAATGGTAAGATTATAGGCAAAAATCTGAGGAGTCAGGATTTGGAGAATAAATTGGCTGAATTACTAAAGTAACGACATTAAAGTACAAGAACATCAATCTTAAACATTTATTAATCTTAAAACCTTGAGACAAAGTCTCAAGGTTTTAAGTAACTATTACTCTCGTCATAGAGGAACAGAAATACAGAATTCCGATTTTATTAAGAATCTTATAACCGACAAAATTGGTTTGAATATATAGCGTAGCTAAGTGAATGAAAAGATTAATGCATGTCTTTGTAAGCGAACAACCATGCTATTCATGAATTAAAATCATTGGGATAAAAAAAATGAAAAACTAATTATAAGCTATAAAAAATGAAAAAATTAACCTTATTGGTAATATTATCTATGTTTTCACTTTTCACTTTTGCTGATGACAAGGATGGAATACAGTTTGATCATGGATCATGGGCAGAAATAACGGCAAAAGCAAAAGATGCAAAAAAACTTATTTTTATTGATTGCTATACTTCCTGGTGTGGCCCATGTAAACGATTGTCATCTGAAATTTTTACATTAAAAGATGTCGGTGATTTTTTTAATAAGAATTTCATCAACTATAAAGTAGATATGGAGAAAGGAGAAGGTGTAACTCTGGCAAAGAAATTCCATGTGGGAGCTTTCCCAACTTTATTATGGGTTGATCATAAAGGGAATATAGTTCATCGTGCTCTTGGTTTTAAAAAAGCAGAAAACTTAATTGCTGAAGCACAGAAAGCTTTGGATGGAGGGGATTATAATACCGACTTGGAAAAGAACTATAAAAAGAATAAGAATAACCCTGAAATTGTAAAAGCGTATTTAAATTCTTTAATTAAAGCCCTCGATTCCCGCGCTGGAGAAGTTGCACAACAATATTTATCGATAATACCCAAAGAGCAGTACCTGAATAAAGAAAACTATGATTTAATTGCTTCGCGGGTTCAAAGTCCATTTTCATCTGTTATTAGCTATATCATTGAACATCGTTCCGCATTTGATGAAAAATTCACCAAGCAAAATGTAGATGAAATGCTTAATAGAAAATATTCTAAGTATGCAGATTCTCTCGTAAAGAAAGTTAAAGAAGGAAAAGAATTTGATGAAGTAAATTTTCAGAAATTAATTGCACTCATGGAACAGAGGCATGTTGAGTCAAAAGATCAAGTCATTGAAGATACGCGTATAAAAGTATTACAATATACAAAAGATTGGAAAGCATATGTAGATAAAATTGATTCATTGATTGAAAAAGGCTTTTATAAAGACATTAACGCCCGAACATATTCTCTATGGTATAAGCCTGTGGTAGAGAGCGATTGTAAAGACGGTAAGGTTTTGAAAAGTGCTTTGGACTGGATAAATATGACTTTTAAAGAAAGTGATGGATTTAGTATGTCATATTATATGGAGATTTGGGAATCAAAAATAAAAGTTTTGGAACGTATGGAAAATAAAGCTGATGAGTTGGCAAAAGCAAGGATTGAACTTGCCTTTATCAAAGAATTGGAAATAAAACAAGACATAGATAGTAAGGAGCAGATGAGATTGTTACAAATGTTGAATCAAGAGAAACACTGATATTACAACACACTTTATAAGTGTTTCTCCGTTAGACCGAGGCTATAAACAAAACGGATAGCGTTTGTCAAAGATTCGGATCTTCGTCAAACATATCTTTGTAGGCTAAGCTTGCAGAAAGAGCAGCACAAAAAAAAGCGTTATTTCAAATAACACCTAAAAGTTTAAGTACACCTTACGTGAACAAAAGACTGGAGTTCCCTGTAAAAAGGGGCTCCACTACCATGATCGCCCCACTCCTACTAGAAATATTAAATACCGCTCAATACGAACTTGGCGTTTTAGAAGACCCAGATGATAGCAACAGCGGTCTCACAGGCATAGACCCGGATCGATTTTCATAATCAACGAGGGCAAAGGCAAAGGCCATACCGGCATCGTTATCCGGATTCAGGATGTTTTTATCCATACCATCAAAGCAATACCAACCCTTTTCATTTTGCAAATGCCATTGGCGTGTTTGCATTGAATTGAAAAGAAAGATTGAGGAGATTACGGTGAGGTCTATTCAATACGGTTAGCTATATCTGAAATCAAAAATACTACACAATGCGTAACATTTTTGACTTCTTTGCCAATGTTCATAATATACTAATTAACAATAATGTACAATTTATAGTCAATTATTTATAAACACACAATAAATAACTATTCATTTAGTTGTACAACGGCTTAATTAGTTGTATATTTGTAATAATAGCTACATCAAAAAACTTCATTATATTATGAAACGTCTATTTTATCTATGTTTTATACTATTATTAACTATTTTGGGATGTACAACAAGATACAACTCCACGAACAATAAGGCCTACCTAACTGATGAGCAAGGCAATAAACATGACATTCATAAATATTATCAAAACGATTCTTTAAATCTCACGCTTGAAATTAACTGGGGTAGTACGGATTTATTATCATTAGGACTGCAAAACAAGATCGATAAAAGCAGAAGTCATATCTTATCGCTTACGCACGTCAATTCGAAAAAAGATCTGTTACTCTATACCGGTCACAGGATTTTTATCATACTTAAAAAATCGAAAATAAATTTATCCACTTTCGTACCCTATAATGTCGAAGATCCGGTCACGCAGTATTCATGGGATAAAACAGATAAATTAATTTATAGAAAGACCATCGTTGACAGGAGGAAAAAGATAATTATTGTGAATGATCTTATCCCATTTCGAAACGATTACCTATCCATTGTGCAATATGTTAAAAGCGATGAAGAGAAATCACCAATACTAAAGTTGAAAAATCCTGATTACTTGTATGTTTACAGTGAATGGTACAAGTCCATTTTAAAAATATCAAAACTAAACGCACACAATATAAATATACAGAAAAGATATATCAATACAGATCCCTTTATCCTACTTGATCAGAATTTCAGAACAGAAAGTTTCAATAATTATAGGGGTACCGTTTTGGCTGCGACTAAAAGTCAACAATATCGTAAGACGGAAGAGAAACAAGTATATGACCGGGTACTGGCTACTTATTACTCTTTTGCTCATGAACAGCGTAAGTCGGATTCTCTTTGGGCAATATTAACACACCATACACCAGATACGACATTCAAAAAAGGAGGGACGATCGATGATGTGTTAAAAAAAGCAGACAGTGCGCAAATAGTAATGTTCAACGAGGTTCAAAATTGTCCACAACATCGTTATCTGGTTGGTACTTTGCTCAGGGAATTTTATCAGAAAGGATTCCGCTATTTTGGGTTAGAAGCATTTACTAATGACTCATTATTGATCGAAAAGGGATGTCCAACATCTGGAAATGGTTTGCTGATGCGAGAGCCTGTAATGGCAAATATGGTCCGTACCGCCTACAAAATGGGTTTCAAGGTATTTGGATATGATAGCAAATATGACAATACCAGAGACATTGATCAGGCCAAAAACATTTATGATAAAACCTTTCGGAATGACCCAAAAGCAAAAGTTTTAATTCTGGCTGAAAATGATCGCATTGACAAAAGAAACATGGCAGGCAAATTAGAAATGATTACAGCAATAACGCCATTAACGATTGATCAAACTTATACTTATTTGCACCATCTGAATAATGAAAGTAAAAAGGATGAAGCATACATTATTGAGGATAAGGGCTTAACAAATAAGCCTGATGTTGATTTCATACTCTGGAACGACCTTGTGGTCAAAAACAATTGTTTCTCTTTACAAGAGACAAAGCCGTTGAAGATTAATATTCCTGATAGCATATTTACAAAAACAACGATTGTCTGCATTTATAATAAAACCGAATTGATAAATTTAAATAAAACTACGCCGGTAATTGTTCCTGCCGGCTACGTAAAACTTATCACATTGAATAACGTAAACAAAATCACACCAATACCGATTGATCTACACGTGATGAACAACAGAGAAAAAACTATTGAGTTTTTTCTCTGCTCAGGTAAATACATGGTTTACTATTTTGATGATGATGGGAATATTTTGTGTGAAGGATCAAGAAATATTTAGCTTGCAGTTACTTTTGTTTGCCAATAATAAAATGTTTTCATATTGCCATCGTCCAAATTTATATCATAAGACAATTTTTGAGGTTTGCCTAATGAATATTTTATCTCTTTTTTAAATAATGGCCCTGCGTAGGTCATTGAGTGATATTCGCCATTCTCGCCACATGGATCTACATTTTCAGGCAACGATTCGATGAATTGTCTATCTAATTCACGTCCGACAAATGTTTTATCCAATTTATCTGCTTGTGTTATGATTATTTTAGAACGGAGACCGGAGACCAAAAATTCTTCTATGATTACTTCGGATGTTTTGTTCCAAAGAGGTTCCACAACTTCAATGTCATAAGGACTTAATTTTGTTTCTCGATATGCTCGTAGATCGGCTAAAAAAATATCGCCAAATATAAAATGGCTAACACCTTGCGCTTTGAAATGATTTATAGCTTCTTCCATTGCCTGATCATATCCTGTCAAATCCTTCGAAGGTAATCTAACAATATAAATCGGAATACCGATACTATCAGCTTGAGCCTCTAATATCTCAAGTGGAATTAAATGGATGGAAGAATTTAATGTTTCTGCATTTACAGTTGTAAGTAAAGCTATTACTTCATATTCATTTTCTTGAAGTACCTTCTGAAGTGCTAAAGATGAGTCTTTTCCTCCACTCCAATTAAACACGGCTTTTTTCTTGTCGTTCATACTTTGTAGTTATTTTCTAACATGTGGCAAAACATAGTCGACAAATATATCATTATGTTTTTACCGCGTGTAATGCGTTTTTTATTATTTTTTCAATTTGTGGTCAAATATAAATTGAAAGTCAATTACTTTTCTTAGAATCAGTTTTATTTTAGATTTCTTCTGGAAAGATATGCTGCTTATCGATAAACTTTAATTCGCTTCTCCACAACTTTTCAGACTGATCCAAAAAAAGTTGGCAGTAAATGAATAAATCATGCAATAGCTGCCAACGTATGCCAACGTATTTTATAAAACCAGAAAGATGATATTCTTCAGTTAGTATCGGCTAAAATCGCAACCGATATTCTCTATTTATTTGTAAAACACCTATTTAAATTTATTTTCAATTTTCAAATTACGCTATAAACGGAAAGCACCGATATCAAAGTAAAGATCATAAAGGTAAATACTGCCAATAATAGCCTTTTTTCCTTAAACCCTGAAATGGTGAAATGATTAGAGAAAGCCCTAAGAATATTTTTTATATTTGTCGTATAAAATAAATTGGAAATAAATTCGAAAAGTAGAGTCTGAAGGATTTAGCTAATACACCGAGCCGATTATGAAACGATATCCATTCTTTGCATGCATTCAAGGAAATAAAACAATAAAATATCTCATCCTTTTAGTAATAGCACTTATCCCATTTTGGACAAATGCTCAAAAACTAAATTTCTTAAGCAATATTGATTGCACTATCCTTCAAAACGAGAAATACAGCAACAATAAAGGAAACGATTTTGATATCATTCTGCCTAAAACAAATAAACCAACTGCATTAATCATTTTCATCCATGGAGGTGGTTTTATAAATGGAGATAAAGATGAATGCTATAACTGGAGGAAAGAGGATGTGACTTATTTCTTAAAAAATAACATTGCTTTTGCGACTATCAACTATAGGTTTTACAAATCAAACGACGCTGTCGGTGTCAATTTGTGTTTAAACGATATTAAAACCGCACTTCAGTATATTCGATTTCATGCTAAAAGATATAATATTAACAAAGAATTGATCGGATGTTATGGTGTTTCAGCCGGAGCAGGATCGAGTTTGTATTTAGCTTTTCATGATGATCTGGCTATTAAAAACGATACTACCGTCTTAGGTGAATCAACCCGGGTAAGGTGTGCCGGTGCAATTGCTACTCAGGCGACTTATGATGTTTTTAGATGGCAGAATTTTATCCCCAACCTTAAGTTGGTTATTACCCTGAAGAAAAAGCAGTTTTATAATACCATAGCCAATTTCTATGGATATCCTGACTATAAAAGTTTTGAGCCGAACAAAACGAAACAAACCCAACAACTAGATATGCTTCAAATGATCACGCCTGATGATCCGCCCATTTATATTATGAATCTACAAAAAGAACGCTTTCCTATAAATTATGGGATCATTGAACACCATCGGAAACATGCCATTATTTTAGATAAGTACTTGAAAAAACAAAACATTGAACATAAGGTATTTATTTACGGGAAAAAGATAAAAACCGAGAATGATATTCAATTACCACTCAAAGAATTTATGGTGAACCATTTAAAATAGATAGTATTGCACTTCATGATTGATAATCTTATGTCATATCCAATTTCAGGAAAAGATAATCTTCAGGAATGCAGTCTTCCCGACTGATCAAAATAACATTATAGAATTAGCAATAGTACATACCGCTTGTATATCATCTCACTATTCCTGCGACAGTGAAGCGATTATGTTGTATATTGATTGTATGATTATTTCAATTTAACAAATAATCATTTGAATATTAATTCGCTCACTCTTCCCTTCCGATAAATTTAGCTCACTTTTAAGCATCAGTTCAGAAACCTGATATCGGGATCCCGCATATCATCAGGACCCAATACCACCTTAATAACAGTTCCTTCTCTTTAGCATTTTATAGGATCAATTTTAGATGTATCTTTCAATTTAAGTTGAATGATGAAATTTAATGCAGTTGATAAGCAACTAATAAGGAAAAGATAATAATAAAGTTACTATTAATGCAGTCTTGAAGTACCACACTATATGAGATTTATTATGTATTGATGCAAATCGATCAACTAACAAATCAATCTCATATAAATTGAAAAATCATTATTTCACTAAAAGCACACCAGAAAATCACCAACCTCTTGCCACAGGTGAGATTTTATATCGTAATAATAATAGCACATTGAAGGAAAATATTCGACTAAAAAAAAGGTATAAACATGTCAAAATTGTGTTATTTTAAAATACAAAGCTATCATTTAAAGCTATCATTTATTGATAATTTTGATTCATACAAAAGCTCAAACTAACATTGATCACCAATCATCTGATTATTTTTTAAGAAAACTGGAACAATGGCAAAGAAAATGTACGTAGTAACAAATCCTACTATTATCAGCAAAGCTGCCTTCCCCGTTATTGATGCGCACAATCATCTTTGGGGCAATTGGCAGGTTGAAAAGGTTCTTAGAACAATGGAAGAAGTCGGTGTCATTAGTTATTGTGACCTTACCGGAAATGTGCGTATAGAATTCTCAGAAGGTGGCTATGTTATCAGTCCTGGTAATATTTCAGACTTTGTTGAGAATTGCTCAAAAAAATATCCTGGCCGCTTTTATTGTTTTACCATGTCTAATCTCGCACAGCCAACAAACAAACCACTTTTTGAAGATCATAATCGCTTTGTGGCTGAATGCATTGAAACGTTGCACAGGCATGTTCAGTTTGGAGCAAAGGGGCTTAAGATATTAAAGGAGCTGGGGCTTAAGTATCATGATTCTGATGGGAAACTGATCAATTGCGACGATGTTAGACTATTCCCGATTTGGGAAGAAGCAGGTCGTCTTAACATCCCTGTTTTAATTCATCAAGCAGATCCAGCAGGTTTTTTCGAACCAGTAACCCCTGAAAACGAACATTATGAATCGTTAAGGAAATATCCTTCATGGAGCTTTTCCGATCCTAAATATCCTCGTAAAATAGAGCTACTTCAAAGACGTGACGAACTTATCAGGCAACATCCAAACACTATATTTATTTTGCCTCATTTTGCAAACTATGCCGAAAATATTCCCTATGTGGCAAAATTACTGTCCGAAAACCCGAATGTTTATATTGATTTTTCTGCAAGACTTGATGAGTTGGGTAGACAGCCCTATAGTACAAGGGAGTTTTTCATAAAGTATCAAGACAGAATAATCTTTGGTACGGATATGCCTGCAAATCTTGATAGCTCGATTGAAATGTATCAAACCTATTTCAGATTTCTCGAAACTTTTGATGAATCATTCTATTCACCTGATTATGATGGCACTTTTGAACAGTCACGATGGCCAATTTGTGGCATAGGCTTACCAAAAGAAGTGCTTAAGAAAATATATTATGAAAACATATTAAAAATAATACCCTCACTAAAATTGGATTTAAATATAATATAAAAGTAAATGATTAAAGCTAAAGTAGGTTTTATAGTATATGGTGTACACAAAGACGGATTAAAGGATCCCATGGGAACACTATTCATTGATGATAAGATTATTGCAAGTGCTAAAGAAACACTAAAGAGCCATAAGCTTGAACTTGTTGAATATGATATGGTTATATCCACAAAACAAGAAGCCAGAGAATGCTTTGACAAATTCAAAAAAATGAATGATATTGATGCAATCATTTTATTTTCAGGGACATGGATTTGGGCTTCACATATGATTGGTGCAATTCGTGATTTTGCTACAACAGGTAAGGGTATTGTTCTTTGGACTAATCCTGGAAGTCAGGGATGGAGACCAGTTGGCGGATTGGTTATGCAGGGAGCATTAAAAGAAATTGGATTAAAGCACCGATTTGTATATGGTAGTTTTGATGATATTAATGAAATTGAGAAAATCACCTCCTATTGTCGGGCAAGTGCCATGAAGAATTCACTGAATATGAGTACTATTGGCACATTTGGAGGCAGAGGGATGGGACAAACTTGTGGAGTTGCCGATCCCTCACAATGGATGAAAATTTTCGGTACGGATATCGATTCAAGGGATACATCGGAATTACTGGATACGGCAAAAAAGATTAGCAAAGAAAATATTGATCAGGCAAAAATAAGGATACAAAAGTTTTTTCCAGATACAATTCCTAAAAATGAACATGCGGAGCGTGCCATAAGACTATATCTGGCTTTAAAAAAAATGATTAAAAAAAATGAATGGGATTTTTATACCATTCAGTCTTTTCCCGGTCTTGGTAATGAATACAGTGCAACTTGTTTTGCTCAGAGCATGATGCTCGAAGACGGAATAGGCACATCAACCCTTGGTGATTTTAATACAGCACTCACTGTAAAATGTTTAACCGATTTAAGTAATGAACCTGTTTATTATGGTGATTTACAGCACATCGATAAATCTAACAATGAAATTAAGATCATTGGTGATGGGGCATGTCCACCTTCTTTAGCAGGCAAACTAGGTCCTGCCGGATTTGCAGAACATGGGATTCCAACTGAAGGAGAAGCCGGCGGCATATCTATTAAATTGGTTTGTAAAGTTGGTGAGGGTGTGTTAGCAAGGCTTGGCAGAAACAATGGCCAATTTGAAATGGTTATTACGCGTTGCAATATTTTCGAACCTTCTGCACTTGATATTGAAAGAAGAAAAGCTGAATGTGGTATTCCGTTCTGGCCTCATGGTTTTGTAAAAGTGGATTGTGATATTGATGACCTTTTACAGGCATGGAATAACGAATACGCATGTCTTGGATATGGTGCACACCTTTATGAAGAATTGAAAGCATTTTGTGAACTTACAGGAATAAAAGCCATTGCGCTTTAATGAAAATTATCGAAGCCGATTTCGGAAACTGGCATATTCAATGTCTTCCAGAAGACGGAGGTAGAATTTCGATTTTAAAATATGCGGGACAAGATTTGCTTACTTTAAATCATCCAGCATTTAAACCTCCGGATAAGTTTTATGGCGAATATGAAACCAGACCTGTATATGGTTATGATGATTGTTTCCCTTCGGTCGATCCCTGCATTTATCCAGATGAACAATTTGAATGTAGAGATCACGGTGAATTATGTTGGCAGAAATGGCAAGTAAATACTAACAATAACAGCTTGATCTGTTATACAAAATGCGACAAACCAAGAGTTGCTTTTAAAAGGACTCTTGAGTTTTCCAAAAACAAATTGACATGGAGGTTTGAAGTCACAAATGAATCGAATAAAAAAATAAATTTTCTTCATGTAATGCACTCCTTGCTACCTCTGGAAAGAATTGAATCCATACAATTACCAGCATTCGGCAAAATTGCAGAAGAGAATAAAAAGGTTGATCCATATCTGAAAAATGCACATGAAGTGGCTAATCACTTGCTTTCAATCAAGGATGGAACTTATGTGATGCTCTTGCTAAAAGAAATCAGTGAAGGATCTATTAAATTAGGTCTTCATAAAGGGATAACCCTACACATGAGTTTTGATATTAATTTATTCCCCACAATTGGAATATGGTGGAATAAAGCCGGATACCCTGATGAAGAAGGTATGCAGCGCACCGAATGTGCATTTGAACCCATTCCGGGTACTTGCAGTAATTTATCCGAATCCTTCAGAAATGGAGTTTATTTATCAGTAGGGCGAGGAAAAGTCTTTAGCTGGGAAATAAAATGGGAAATTGAAAATTCATAAAAAAAGAAGCTGTGATAATCTGCAATTGTGATATCCAATATATTAATATATACTTGATTGACGATTGCAATTATATAAATATTTAAAAGAAAACAATTATGCCACTAATTCTTGAAAGGAACAAAGTTCTTGATATATATCATAAAGCAGGGGAGAAAAAATGGGTAATTCCAACATTTAATACTGAGAATCTTACTACAACAGAAGCTATATTAACAGCTCTCCTTGAATATAGCCGGTTAATCAATCAACCTGATCTTCCTATCACCATAGGAATCACAAATCAGTACAGCCACCGTAGCCAGTCTGTTTATTATACTCATACAAGAAGTTGGGAAATTGGCTTGAAGTTATTTCTGGCCGACATCGAAGTACTGACAGGCAAAGGGTCTTCTTTTGAAAAACTCAATATAATGATACATCTTGACCATACTCAGTGGGATACAGACGAACCATTATTAGAGTGGGATATGGATAAGTTCTCTATGATTATGTATGATGCATCATCCCAGCCCTTTGATGAGAACATTAAATTAACCGCAAGATTTGTTGAAAAGAATAAACAGAAAATTGTCATTGAAGGAGCCTGCGATGAAATTGTGGATGCTACCGGTGAAGAAAGAAGCGCTCTTACCTCACCGGATCAGGCGTTAAGATACCTGAATCAAACTCAGGCAGATTTTATTGTTGCCAACCTTGGAACAGAACATAGGGCAAGCTCTGCAAACCTCAAGTACCACCGCGATCTGGCACAGCAAATCAGTAAATTGACTGGTACAAAGCTTGTTCTACATGGTACGTCATCTGTAGGAAATGATCAGATTAAAAATCTCTTTACAGATGGTATTGCAAAAGTAAATATCTGGACAATTTTGGAAAGGAATAGCTCGCCTGTACTTTTTAAGGACATGATTTGCAATTCTTCAAAAATAATCGGGATAGAAAGGACGGAGGCTATGATTAAATCAGGATTGCTTGGGAGCCAAGTAAACAGAAACAGTGAAGCATCCCTTTCATATTATACAACCGCTTACAGACAAGATATTATATTCAAAGAGATAAAAAAGATTGTTCTCGATTACCTTCATCTTTGGTATATCTAATAAAATACATTATGAGCCATTACATGGGAATTGATATAGGTACCAGTGGATGTAAAGCTGTAATTTTTGATGATGATGGTCGACAGGTTTCTATGGCCTATCGGGAATATAATATCATTTCAAAAAACACAGGTTGGGCAGAGCTAGATACTGACGAAGTAATGGAGAAATGTTTCAATGTGATCAAAGAATCGACCTCACAGATAGAGGTTGGTTCTGTAGTGGGATTAGGAATTTCAAGTCAGGGTGAAGCTTTTACCCTTATTGATAAAGAAGGGCGGGCCTTATGTAATGCCCTTGTTTCTTCTGATATCAGAGCAAATGAATTGATCGGGAAATGGACTGAAAGATTTGGAGAAGAAAAGCTATATCAGATAACGGGCCATACACCGCATCCGATGTTTTCGTTATTCAAATTACTCTGGATAAAAAAAAACGCTCCTGAAATCTGGAGGTGTGCCCATCGAATTCTTTGCTTTGAAGACCTTCTACAATATAGGTTAGGAATAAAAAATCCAGCAATGGGCTGGTCTCTTGCTGGAAGGACCATGCTTTTTGATGTCGTTAACCATACATGGAATAGTGAGATACTTGATAACATAGGGATTAAAAAAGAACAACTTTCATATCCATTACCATCAGGTACAATCGCCGGATATGTAAATAAAGAAATTGCAGGGAAGCTACACCTTGCTGAAAACACCTTTATTGTTACAGGAGGACACGATCAGCCTTGTTCTGCACTCGGTGCCGGTGCAATAGAACATGGTATTGCTGTTTACGCTTCAGGAACCGTTGAATGTATTACACCAGCTTTTCATAAACCGATATTCAATAAAGTACTGCGCAAGAACAATCTATGCACATACGACCATACTATACCAGGCATGTATGCAACCGTTGCTTTCAGTCTAACGGGAGGAAATATCCTGAAATGGTTCAGGGATGAATTTGGAGCTGAAGAAGTAGCGCTTGCAAAAAAAATGAATTGTAATCCATATGAATTGTTACTGAAGGGAATGTCAGAAAAGCCTTCACAGCTGCTGGTCATGCCTTATTTTACACCAACTGGCACACCTTATTTTGATACCTCAGTTAAAGGTGCGATATTAGGACTGGACTTATCGACTACCCGCAAAGACATAATGAAAGCATTATTAGAAGGGGTCGCTTTTGAGATGAAATTAAATTTAGAAATTCTTAAGCAATCAGGTTATGAAGTAAATGAATTAAGAGCCATTGGAGGTGGAGCAAAATCTTACGTTCACAATCAATTAAAAGCAAATGTAATAGGAAAGCCAATAACAATTCTTGATGTAAACGAAGCGGGTTGTATGGGAGTGGCAATGCTTGCAAAAGCAGTTTACGCAAAGCAGAACATCAGTGTTATAGCAAAGAAATGGATTAAACCAATTTCTAAAGTCGAACCAAAGCTTCAGGATTACTATAACACGAAATTTAATCTTTATAAGAAATTGTATCCTACCCTGAAGAAGCTTCAATAATATTTTAATACTCAATAAGCTCCACAATCTGCAGATTAAATACTACAATTTACAACAGTGAGTAAGAACATTAATGTCTGTTTTATTTTTATCAGTTGATAAATTCTTACAATTTCACCCGCAAATTGATACTTGCTCATAAGAGGGAGTGACTTTTTAAAAATTAAAAATAATTAATATGATATTATACGTGTTAATCAGTGTTATTAATATTATAAATATATTCCAACTGGAAAATGTCTCTCCTTCTATCCAAGAGAACAAAGCACTTGCTGAATTAAGCTCTATATTAATGAACTCGCAGAAATCTGTAAAAGTTCATGCAGCTGAATATTTAATATGGGCAGGGCATCCCGAGATAGCATTAAAAGAATTTCTCAAAGAAGAGAAAATGTATTCGAATGAGCCTAAACACCGTATAATTATATGGAGGGTCCTGGAAGAGGCTGAGAAAGATCCTGCACACAAGAAAATATGGCTCAAAAAAATATACGCTGCATATAATGATATGGAGGGCCCTGATCGCACACATGCCACAGAAACCCTGGCAAAGCTGAAACAGCCGGTAACAAATCTGTTTCCGCAAGTGACAACAAAAACACTTGCATCAAGCGATAGGAATATACAAACTTATGCATTATGGGCCAGTTCATATGGATCTGATAGTCTAATGGATCAAAACAGACTAAAATTTCTTGGTATGGCGTTAACAGACACAAATTTGATTATCCGTAAAATTAGTGCCTTTGTCTTGCGCCAGTTAAAAGGATTAAATATGTATCAATGGGAACGACTAACAGCAGCAGCTTTATCATTACATAAAACAGATGAGACATACGTCTCTCTGCTTTCGACTTCACTTGTAACTGCACCTGCCGGCGCCGATAGTAAAAAGCTTATACAGGTTAATGAATTGCTAATGAAAGATGTTAAAAATTATACTATAAGTCAGTGTATAGAATTATCTCAGGCATTAGCAGAAAAGGGCGAAAAAAAACATTTGAAATTGTTACAGGGCTTTATTAATAATGAAAATATTGCTGGCACAAATAATCTTTCTTCAGATGAAGTTACCGATTTAAGAGCTGCCGCTGTATATGCTATCCTGAAAATAAATAGGAGACAAAATAATTAAAAGAGATATGAAAATGAACGAAATTCGTGAGTTGGCAAAGATTGGAGCAGAGAATGCAGTATCTTTGATAAGGGTCGACATTTACGATGAGTAGAACGTTGAAAAACAATCATAAAAGGAAGATTATGAAATTTTTATTAAGAGGATTATTAAGTATGGTTTTATTCTGTAACATAAATGCTTATGCTACGGTTAAAACAGATAGTATCTCAAAATATTTCAAATTACTACCAACACCGCAGAAAATAGAATTAACCCCAGGACAAGGTATATTCTATTATGACCTTCAGGCAATTCACCTGCAAGGCACAGCCAATAGACCGGTTTTATATGAACCGTTAAAATGGCTGCCGCTAACGGACAAAATAGGGAAAGGAGTTGTAACATTAAAGTTATCCAATGACAAGAACCTGCCGAATTCCCCCGAAGGTTATGTGATGGAAATCAAAGATGATCAGGTGATAATTAGTGCCATGGCACAGGTAGGTCTGTTCTATGGTTGCCAAACGTTGTTGCAATTGATCGAAGACGCCAGGGATCAACATATAAAGATTCCTTCATGCAGGATTACCGATTATCCAGATATTGCCTACCGTGCCGTTCATGTAGATTTAAAGCATCATCTCGATGCCGGTTATTATTATTATGACATGATTGATCGGTTGGCCAGAATAAAAATAAATGCCATTATTATAGAGTTTGAAGATAAACTTCGCTATCGCAAAGCTGCTGACATAGGAGCAAGTGATGCCATTTCTGTAGAAGAGTTTGCAGAGATAAGCCGGTATGCACAGGAACGTAATATTGAGATCAGTCCTTTAGTACAAGGATTAGGTCATGCTTCATATATTCTAAAACATGAACAATATAAAAATCTCAGGGAAGACGCAGCATCAGATTGGGCCTTCTCCCCTCTTGATTCGGGAACTTTTGCTTTGCAATTTTCTCTTTATGAAGATGCTATAGCAGCTACTCCTAATGGAAAGTATTTACATGTGGGTGGGGATGAAGTTGGCAGATTGGGAATGTCACCCTTATCCAAACAATCCGGGATGAAACCATTTGAGTTACAAATGTCATGGTTGAATAAAGTCTGTGAATTTGCCCATCAACACAACCGTATCCCTATTTTTTGGGATGATATGGTTTTTAACCTTGCCGGCCTTTATCACACTACTTATGATTCTAATATGAAGGAAGAAGAAGTAAATAAGATTTGGAAATCAAATGTTCATAAACTGGATGAGAATATTCATTTGTTTCCTAAAAACTGTATTTACATGCGCTGGAATTATAACGCACCTGAAATACCAGGGGATATCAAAGCTATTGACTGGTATAAATCTCATAATTTAATCGCTATGGCCGCCACGGCTGCCACGACATCATGGGCAATGCTGCCACGTGACCATTCTAATTTTCAGCCCATAAAAGATTTTTGTAAAATCACAGGGAACAAGAAATTAAACGGGATATTATGTACGGTATGGGATGATTGCTCTCCGCACTACGAAACTGTTTGGAGAGGATTATATCATTTCGCCCTATTTAGTTGGAATTGTGATGATGTTCAACAGGAAGAAGCCGAAACAATGTTTCGTCATCGATTTTACGGGCCTGCGTTGAGTGACACTTCTTTTGAATTTCAGAATTTATTGGAACAGGCACTCGCATTTTGGGAAACAGCCTTGATTAATAAAGGTAATAGAGAGCAAGTCCCATCAAATATTAATCTGATAGAATTACCGGATTCCAGAAGAAACGGAGTATGGAGCGAAAAATACAAAGGAAAAATTATCGGGGCAAAAGAAGCAATTGAACAATATAAAGTTATCAGCAACAGGATAAAGAAAGCAATAAGCATTGCCAATAGAAACGAGTACTCCTTATCTCTGATGAACCAGATAAACGAATTGCAGATATACCCGGCGAACCTACTTCTTTTATTAAAAGACTATGACCAGGCTTCTTTTGCAAACAAGAAAGAGAAAATGAAACAGATTCTGGAATATGTAAATAACTTTAAAAATTTGAGAAAAAATTATGAAGAAATTTTTTCCAAAACCAGAATACTATCCAAGCCTGATGATTATCTGATTGATTCAAATTACCATCATCATTTGGCAAATGCTACTATTAACAGTGATTGGATGTATTTATATGAACTTGCAATGAATAATAAAATAGCACAGTGGGTATCCGCACGCTGAAAACGAGGACCTTTCTATGCTGAGATTTTGACAGATAATTCTAATGTTAATCTTCGAATTTTTTCCGATAATCAAGAGGGGTATATCCTGTTATTTTTTTAAATTGTCGAATAAAATAAGAAATGTTATTAAATCCACAACTAAAGCATATGTCTGCGACAGAGCTATTTTCGTTTACCAGAAAACGGCAGGCTTCTCCGATTCTCATTTCATTTAAAAATTGCATAAACGATTTGTTAGTCCTCTTTTTGAAATAACGGCAAAAGGCTGGTGTTGAAAGATTGGCAATACCAGCGGCATCGTCGAGGCTGATCTTTTTGTGGATGTTATCAATAGCATATTTATATACTTTATTGAGTTTTATCGAATCACGGTCATTAATTTCATTTTGAATAATAGGACTCGCAAGATATTGATATTCATTGCCAAATGCAATCAATTCAAGAATAGACAGAAGTAGGATAATCCGGCTGAATCCATATGCAGTATCAATGGCTTTCATTAATAAGGTACCCTTCGCAAGGGTTTCCCCTGTTAATTTAATGCCTCTTTCAGACTTCTGGATGATTTTCAAGATGATTTTGGATTCCGGCAAATTCCAGAAATCATCCCCCATTATTTCAGTATTGAAAAGGATATAAATAGCCTCCGATTGGTCAGTTCCGTTATTCTTATTACTACACCATTCGTGCGGAACATTAGGACCAATCATGACAAGATCGCCAGGGAAATAGGGTTCAATGGAATCTCCAACATAACGGGTTCCCGTTCCATTAATTACAAGTAAAATCTCCACCTCAGGATGATAATGATGCAATGAGGGGAAATAACCCACCTTTAGATGACTGATATGAAATGAATGATTGATATTGGATTCAACTTTTTCTAAATTCAGTAACATGTCAATATTGTGTTATTTTAAAATACAAAGCTAACATTTAAAACTATCAGTTAGTAATAATTTTGATTTTAATAAAAGCCTAAACTAACATCGTGATTACAAATCCTACTGTTTTCAACTACAATCAGGAAATTGATAAAAAGGATGGAATCAATACTCAATGGAATTGCTTCTTTATGTTGTTTAATCATATAAATAGTCAAAGTGAGTTAAGACCTTAACTCAAATATGTGCCTTTGATAATTTATACGATTTTTGAATTGAATTAATAATAATTTGTTTTTAGTTAAATACATTAAAAAATGAGAAAAACGTTACTCATCATAATACTATTTATATATGGTATCATGATTTCCAATGCTTTTGCACAGACACCGGTCTACAAAAACCCTGCTGCTTCGATTGAAGCCAGAGTAAACGATTTAGTGCTTAAAATGACACTGGAAGAAAAAATTGATTACCTAGGCGGTTATCAGGAGTTTTATATCCGCCCTGTAGAACGTCTTGGCATTCCTGCCATCAAAATGTCTGATGGACCGGTTGGCGTTAGAAATTATGGTCCAACAACTAGTTATCCTGCCGGGATTGAACTTGCTTCGACATGGAACACTAATCTTGTTAAGAAAGTAGGACATGCATTGGGAAGAGATGCACGTGCGCGAGGAGTTCAAATCTTGCTTGGTCCGGGAATTAATATTTATCGATCGCCACTCAATGGACGTAATTTTGAATATTATGGTGAGGATCCTTTTCTTTCGGGAAAAATGGCTGCCGCTTATATTTGCGGGGTTCAGTCAGAAAAGGTTATTGCAACGGTTAAACATTTTGCTGCTAATAATCAAGAATGGAACCGGCACAATGTGAGTTCCGATGTTGACGAACGCACCCTACGTGAAATCTATCTGCCTGCATTCGAAATGGCAGTGAAAGAGGGCCATGTTTCAGCATTAATGACCAGTTATAATCTGGTAAATGGTATTCATGCCTCACAGAATAATCATTTGATTAACGAGATTTTGAAAGGTGACTGGGGATTTAAAGGTCTAGTTATGTCGGACTGGGTCTCAGTTTATGATGGTGTGGGCGCAGCTAATAGCGGTCTGGACCTTGAAATGCCATCGGGAGCATACATGAACGCAAAGAATTTGATTCAGGCAGTGAAAGATGGAAAGGTAAAAGAAGCGACGATAGATGATAAAGTTCGCCGCATATTAACCGTCATCTTTCAATATGGATTTTACGATAATCTCCAAACGGATAAAAGTCAACCCCTGTATAATCCAGAAAACAATCTGATTTCGTTACAGGCGGCAAGGGAAGGTATCGTGCTATTGAAAAACGAACAACAGCTACTTCCATTAGATAAAACGAAAATCAAAAGTATTGCAGTGATCGGACCTAATGCCAATATTCTACCGGCAGGAGGTGGAAGCTCCTATACAACCCCGTTTCGATCTGTAACTGCATTATCGGGAATTACAACCCTAGCCGGAGAAAATATGAAAGTGTATTATAGCCAAGGTATTGATGACACCAGTGATAATTCAACTTTTCGAAACGCCATCTTTTACAGTTCAAAGAATGCAAAAGGAATTATGGATTCTAAACAAGCTTTTCAATCAGAATCCAATAGAGGACTTTGGGCTGAATATTTTGATAATAAAGACCTGAAAGGTGAACCAAAAGTAACTTGTTTAGAAAAACAAGTTAACAATCTTTGGATTAAATCACCCGTTAAGGATATATCAAAAGAAATATTCTCTGTCCGTTGGACCGGGTTTATCAAAACGCCAAAGACGAGTGATTATGAATTTTTAGTTCGTGGAGACGATGGTTATCGCTTATATATTGATGATAAGTTAGTGCTAGACCGATGGAAAGATCAGCCAGCTAACAGTGAAACCGTTTTAGTTAAACTAGAGGCTAATGTAGCTCATGCTGTTAAACTGGAATATTATCAAAACACAGGTAATGCTGAAATCCGTTTCGGATGGCGTGAACCAGTGCAGTTTGACGATAACGAGGCCATTTGTTTAGCCGCAAAATCAGATGTTGCTATTGTTTGTATTGGTTTTGACCGCAACTGTGAATCAGAGAGTTCAGATCGTACTTTTACACTGCCCCGTGGTCAGGAAGAATTTATTAAAGCTGTTGCCAAGGTTAACCCTAATACTATTGTCGTATTGAATGCAGGTGGTAATGTTTCAACAATTAACTGGCTGGATAAGGTAAAGGGATTGATTCATACTTGGTATTCCGGACAAGAAGGTGGAACAGCATTAGCAGAAATTTTGTTTGGTATTCAGAATCCTTCAGGGAAAATACCTGCTTCATTCGAAAAGAAATGGGAAGATAATCCAACCTTTAATAATTACTACGACACAAATAAGAATAAACATGTTGAGTATAAAGAAGGGTTGATGGTTGGTTATAGATATTATGACACAAAAAATATTGAACCGTTATTCCCATTTGGGTTTGGACTTTCATATACTACATTCGAATATCAGAATCTTAAGATTACTCCTGAGACCATAAGTCTGAAAGGGGATGATAAAGTGATGGTTACCTTTGATGTTAAAAATACAGGGAGCAGAGAAGGCGCTGAAATTTCACAGGTCTATCTGCACGAAGTCAAATGTAAGGTTGAGCGTCCTTATAAAGAACTGAAAGGATTTGATAAAGTCTTTCTGAAAGCCGGTGAAACGAAAACCATCAGTATTCAACTAGATAGACGGGCATTGTCATATTATAATGTTAACAAAAAAAACTGGATTGCTGATCCAGGAAATTTTGAGGTACTGGTTGGTTCATCATCTAAAGATATTCGATTAAAAGGGACTTTTTTATTAAAGAAGTAAATAAAATACAGATTGAGTTCGTCATACCCCATTAGAAAAATGGGGTATGACTACAGGTCTGCATCTCTGTTTTTTAGATACCGTTTGGTTGATAATGATGTACCGAATGAAAATCATCTCTCATCAGATGATTGATATTGAAACCAACATTGTAGAATTTAACAACATGTCAATATTGTGTTATTTTAAAATATAATGCTATTATATAACGCTATCATTTAGTGCTATTTTTGATTCAGAAAAGTTCAAACTACCATCGATTATCAATATTTTATGATTTTTAAATTAATTGGAATAATGATAAAGAGAACTCACCTAACTACAAATCCTACGATTATTAAAAAGTTGCCTTTTTCGCTATTGATGTAAATAATCATTGGGACAACTAGCAGGTATACAATGTTTTAAAAACGATGAAAGAAGTTGGTTCCATTAGCTTTGTTGCCTTAAAGTCAATTTGCATATCGAATTCTCAGAAGGCGGCAACGTATTTAGTCTTAGTAATATTTCAACTTTTGTTAAGAATTGCTCAAAGAATATTCTGACCAGTTTTATTATAACAGTTACAGTAAATAAAATTAATCATCTAAAATGAGAAATCATGACATATAACAAAAGACAACCAGTGAATATCGTATCAATTCCCCTCATTCTGAAAATCTTTTATATTGAGTGAGGGAATAAGTCGTAACAAATATTCAAGATTCGCTTTTATTATTCCACTAGAATGCATTTAACTATCAATCAATTATCAAGTTAACAATTGAATACAAATATGCTCCCATTTCGGAGTGGTCTCAAAACTCAATTCAATAATTTATGTTTAAACATTAACAAATGAAAAAAAACAGTTTAGTCCTTTGTACAATTATCATTTTTGCTTTAAGTTTATTTAGCAGTTGCAAAAAAAATGATGATGTTAAACTAACACTTAGCTTAACCAATCCAATCACTCAAGATACGATTTATTCTGGGGATTCGGTTTTTATTAGTGGGGCTGTTACCTCGACAGGTAAATTAAGGTCCGTTCAGTTCTATAACGTTCCTTCTACCGGAGGGACTGGAGTAGAAGTGCCAGGATCAGCAATAATAGGTTGTTATGGTAAAAGCAGCTATACATTCTCGGGAGCGCTAACAAATATAACCGCTTCGACAAAAATAACAGTGAAAGTGAGTGATCAAAACGGACAGAACACTACCACTACTATTTCACTAACAGTCCTTCAAAGTAATATTTCACGTTATTCTAACCTGCAAATGGGTGGTTGGGATAGTAATAACACAAGCATACTTGATGTTGATGCAGGTGTTGCTCTTGCATCGTCTGCATTAACCGATATTACAAAAAAACCGCTTATTGATGTTTTTTTCGAGGCGGGAAAACTTGGGAATACCGATTTAGACAGTATCTATTATAATAATGTTAGTCGTTTGAGTGATACCGGAATCCGTTACGCAACAACTACAATAACGCCAACTGCTTTTCAAGCCATGAAAACTGATGATGCATTTAAAAACCTTGTGGCTACATTACATACTGTTCCTATAAAGCTAAATGATGTTGTCTTGTTCACAGCCAAGAGTGGAAAAAAAGGTTTGCTTTGGGTATCTAGTTTATCATCACCAACTGGCGATTTAGTACTCAACGAAATAATTCAAAAATAATTGAATTGATAACGTTAAAGCTCAATCAATATTTCTATAATAAATTAATACATGATAATAAGAAAGAGGCCGTCTTGTACTTTATAGACAGCCTCTTTTCATGAGCAGGTAACGCCTTCACCGTTTTTCATCGTGGTAATCAGGAGATAGTCATCGGATTTTGGTCTCAATTTTTCTTATCAGTTGTATTGCTTAAAAAAAACATTCTTTACCAATATCTAATTGATTGTTTTTTTGAAGATGAGTATTCCAACGTTAAAGCAGAAAAATGGTTCAACGAAAACCCCGAACCAACGGATGAATATTCCTTGAGCATATGCGTAAAATTCCACCGCTGGTTGATAATGTAGTGCATTGAATGAAAACCATCCACTTTCAGATGATTGATATTGAAATTAATTTTCTCAAGATTTAGCAACATGTCAATATTGTGTTATTTTAAAATATAAAGCTACTATATAACGCTATCATTTAGTGCTATTTTTGATTTCAACAAAAGTTCAAATTACTATCAATTATTAATATTTTATGATTCCAAAGTAAAATGACAAAATGACAAAAAAAACTTATGTAACAACAAATTCTATTGCTATCAAGAAATTACCTACCTTGCTACTGACACATATTATCATCGGTACAACTGGCAAGTAAACAGGGTTTTAAATAATGGAGGCAGTTTTCATTAGTTTTATGACCTTACAGCCTATTTGTATATAGAATTTTCATAAGGGGACTACGTGTTTAGTCTTAATAACATTTCAGATTTTGCTAAAAATCACTCAATAATATCCTGGCCAGTTTTATTATAACCGTTACATCAAAAAAATCAATCTTCTAAAACATGATATTATGACTTAAAAAAACGAAAACAAACAGGAGAAATAGCATTTATCTCCACGTACTGAAACTTCCTTTTAATGCTGAGGCCATTATCATATCAGCGAATATTTAAGTTTCATTACGCTTAGATTTAATCAATTAAGGATATGCTATACTATAATTAATAGTTTAAATTAAACATGCAACGTTATGAAAAATAATTACACCTTTAAGGTGGCAGGGGATTCTTACCCCGGTTTAAAAAAACTGCTGATAATCATCAATTTAATTACCATCATCCTAATTATAGGTTTAGTGCAAGTTTCGGCCTCTGTATATTCTCAATTTCCAAAAGGTGAAATTCCTCAACTACAACAACAAAAGATTACCGTAAAGGGGGTTGTAAAAGATCTGCAAGGGAATACGATGCCTGGTGTTACCATTTTAGTTAAAGGGACTAAAAAAGCTGCCATAACTGACATAAATGGAAACTACTCTATTAAGACCACTGAAACTGATAAGATTCTTGTTTTTTCATTCATAGGGATGAAAAGACAAGAGATTTTAATAGGAAACCGTACCACTATCGATATTATAATGGAAAGTGAAGCTTCTACTTTAAATGAAGTCGTGGTAGTAGGTTTTGGTACACAAAAGAAAATTTCTGTTACAGGGGCTATTGCAGCAATAGAGACAAAAGAAATTAAACAAAGCCCGGCAGCAAATTTAGCTGTAACGCTGGCAGGCCGTTTACCGGGCTTAACTGCTATTCAAAGAACCGGAGAGCCAGGTGCTGACGTAGTCAATTTATATATACGTGGACAGGGAACTACCAATACGCAAAATCCTATTATCCTGGTTGATGGAATCGAAAGAGATTTGACCTATATTGATCCGAATGAAATAGCAACGGTTACGATATTGAAAGATGCTTCCTCAACTGCTCTTTTTGGTATTAGGGGTGCTAATGGTGTAATCTTGGTTACAACCAAAAGGGGCACCTCAGAAGTTCCTGAAATAAATTTCACTACGGAAGCCAGTGCCCAGAGTTTCACAAGATTACCTCATCTTGTTAATTCTTGGGAGTATGCGACCTTGAAAAATCTTGCTCAGTCTAACGACGGCTTAGCTCAAAGTTATTCAGATGCAGTAATTCAGCACTACAAGACACAGGATGATCCTTTGAGATACCCTAATACAGACTGGGAAAAGGTTTTAACAAAAAAATATTCATTACAGCAACGATACAACCTCAATGTTTCGGGAGCATCCAAAGCGGTTAAATATTTTGTAAATGTCGGTTATTTAGATCAAGGAAGTCAGTTCAAAGTCGAAAAAGGTCTTCCTTATGATCCAAGTTTTAATCTAAAACGCTACAATTTCCGTTCAAATATTGATGTTCAGTTAAACAAAACATTAAAAGCATTTTTGAATATTGCAGGAGCACTTGAAAAACAAAATGGACCATACTATCCAACCGGAAGTAGCCCGGCATCATTTTATGTATTGGCTTATATGGTTGCACAGTTAGCAATCACTCCCGGACCGCTTACTCCAGACGGCAAGGTTCTAACCAGTTCAGCCCTAGCAAGCGCACCGCCTTATGGAATTTTAAACCATTGGGGTTATATCCAAAACAACAGAACTAATGTTACCGCATCTTACGGTATGGAACAGTCGCTTGATTCCTGGACCAAAGGATTATCTGTAAAAGTAATGGGTTCATTTGACACAAAATCTTCTAACTATTTATATGCAAGCAAAGATTTTGAGAGATATATCATGGTTATTGACCCTGTTACCAATGCTGTTTCCTATGTATTAGCAAATTCAAAAAAGAGACTCCATTATCTATTTCAGGTGCAGAAAGCTATGTTTCGCTCGAAAATATTCAAGCTTATGTAAATTATAACAGAAAATTTAATAAAAGTGAAGTAACAGGGTTAATTATGTTTCAGCAACAGAATAACATTATCGATCAGCAACTTCCTTATAACTACTTAGGTACAGCAAGTCGTTTTACTTATGGATATGACAATAAATATTTTGCAGAAATCAACCTGGGTTATAACGGTTCTGAACAGTTCGCCCCAGGACACAGATTTGGATTTTTTCCAGCAGCTTCGGCAGCATGGATTGCATCTAGTGAAAAGTTCCTGGAAAACAATAAAATCATCACAAACCTGAAAATAAGGGGCTCATATGGTGCGGTAGGAAATGATCGTATAGGGGGATCAAGATTTCAATATCTTGATAATATATCGGTTTCTTCCGGGGGATTTTCTTCAAGTTTAGGAACTAATCAAAAAATCAATGTCACTTCTTTAGGAAATGCGAATTTGAAATGGGAAGTCGCAAAAAAAGCAGATATTGGCTTTGAACTTGGAATATTAAACTCATTCAACGTTGTTTTAGATTTATTTGATGAAAAAAGAGACAATATTTTAGCAACTCAGGAATCAGTACCTATATTGAGCGGATTGTCATCAAGTGTGCTTCCAGAACTTAATTTCGGTAGAGTAGAAAATAAAGGCTATGAATTTGAATTGAATTACAAGAAGATAATTGATAAAAATTTCTCGATTATCGCTAAAGTAAATTACAATCATGCCAGAAATAAAGAGATATTTTCTGATGAATCAGAATTACCTGCTGATTATGCTTACCGATACAGGCAAACCGGTTATGAGATAGGACAGATGTTTGGCTATGTTGTAGACAGATATTTTATTGATGCAGCTGATGTTGCAAGTTCTCCGGTGCAATCTGTCGGAGGGCATGTTTCTCGCCCAGGAGATTTTAAATATAAAGATTTAAATAAAGATGGAGTGGTAGATGCAAAAGATATAGCACCTGTTGGATATTCTAATGTACCTGAAAATCAATTTGGTGCAGCTATCAATCTAACTTACAAAAACTTTGACTTCAGTGTGTTATTTCAAGGAGTATCCCATGTTTCTCAATACTTTAATATGACATTTGGCTCTTGGGAAGGATGGAATTACGCTACCAGGGATTTGGAAAGCTGGACTGTAGATCGTGTAGCAAATGGCTTACCGATATCTTATCCAAGACTTACGACTCAAACATCACCTAATAATATAGCTAATTCATTTTGGATTGTAGATTGCAGCTACATAAGATTAAAAAATGCAGAGATCGGATATACAATGCCAAAAAATGTCGCAAGAAAAATAGGTGCAAAAGAATTGAGAATCTATGTCAATGGACTCAATTTAATTACATGGGATAAGCTTCCGACCAAAGATTGGGATCCTGAGGTAGCAGGTGATCGTGGTGAAAATGCATATCCACAATTATCAGTGTTTAATCTTGGTGTAAATGTTAAATTCTAATTTATAAGACATGAAAAATATAAAAAGAATAATATTTATGGTTGTACTTATTGTTATGGCAGTAAGTTGCAAAAAAAATCCGCTAGATATTACACCAAATGGACGGATAACAATCAAAGATGTTTTTAATAATGAAATAGAAACGGGGGCATATTTAAATACTGTTTATTCCGTAATTCCAAATTATTCCTATTTTTATTATTATTACTGTTTTTTGTCTGTTGTATCTGATGAGTGTCAGGATTCTGATGTGGGTAATGCTCCAGGTGCCACTAATACCAGTCCTTGGATAGCAGGCGCTCTGTCACCTAGTTTGAACCCTTTAGTTAATTCAACAGGAGGTGTCAGTACCAACCACTATACCAGTTTTTGGGCAGGTATCAATTATGCGAATGTATTTCTGCAAAATATAGATGGCGCTTATGTTACAAATCAGGTTGATAAAAGCAGATTTAAAGCAGAAGCCTATATGTTACGTGCTTTTTATTATTGGGAATTGATTAAACAATACGGTGCTATGCCTGTTGTAAGTACGCCTTTCCCTCTCGGGTTTAATTATAGCAATTTAACAAGACCAACTTTTCAGACTGATATAGATTTTATCGTTAAAGATTGTGATTCAGCAATTGCTAATCCTAATTTACCGATACGCATCACGCAGTCAACAGAAGGTGGAAGATTTAGCAAAGCGGTTGCTTATGCTATTAAATCTGAAGCCTTATTATATAATGCAAGCCCACTTTGGAATCCTACTAATGATGCAGCTAAATGGGCAGCAGCAGCAAAAGCTTCCAAAGAAGCATTATCGGTACTAACCGCTGGAGGCGAATATGCTCTGGCAAAGAATTACGAAAGTTATTTTCTTACTCAGGCCGACCTTGTGACTTCTCCACAAGACAGGGAGACTATTTATGAAAGGCCGGCAAGTGGAATAAATGCAGGGGGCCGTGCTAATAATTGCATTCCAGCCAAAACCGGTTCTATTAGAGCTGGTGCATGTCCAACACAGGAAATGGTTGATAGTTATGATATGCAGGCAACTGGACAACCTGCAATAACAGGCTACCAGGATGATAAACATTTAGTACCCATCATTAATGCAGCTTCAGGGTATAATGAAAATAATCCGTATGCAGGCAGAGATCCTCGATTCTACGCTACTGTTTGGTATAATAATGCACAATATGATAATATTGCAGGAGCTGGGAAACTTTATTCTTTGCCAATTTATATCGGTGGTGCTTGTCAACTTATAAAGACCCCTCCAAATAACAGAAATACACATACCGGATACTATCTCCGTAAATTTTTGGATTCCAAACTATCAAATACGACTTCCTCAGCTGCCGGTTGGAAGAAGTACCGTTTGGCAGAAATTTATCTGAATTATGCGGAAGCTGCGAATGAAGCAACAGGACCGACATCAGATGTTTACGCTGCAATAAATACAATACGAAGCAGAGTCTCTATGCCTAATCTTCCTGCTGGTTTATCGCAAGATCAGATGCGTACACGAATACACAATGAACGGAGAGTTGAACTGGCTATGGAAGAGCATCGTTTCTGGGATGTCCGTAGATGGAAAGTTTTAGATCAGACGGATAAATTGGTTACAGGTATGCAGGCAATCAAAAATGCAAATGGCACATTTACATATTCCAGATTCGTAACTGAAACCCGAAATGCATGGCAAGATAAATTTCGGATCTTTCCAATACCAATCGATGATATCACTCTTATTCCGGATTTTTCTAAGAATCAAAACCCCGGTTGGTAATTGTAAAAACCTTCATTAAAATATTTAAGCTCTATCAACATAAAAAGGTTTTATCACATTGCTTAAATAAATTATAATTAGGTTTGTGAAAAGTAATGATTATCTGGAAACTTTAATTTCTATAAAATAAACAAGCCATACTAAAATCGATCCATTCTCTATCAAATAATAGAGAATGGATCAGGTATGGAAACTATTAAAACATACGCTAAATATCAACAAGATGAAAAAACTAAATCCAAATAAAACAGACATCAGGCACTGGCTCTCCCGTGGTCAATGTAGTGGATATAGCAATACTTATAGTTTGAATGTTTTTATAAAATCAATATTCTTTTTGCTTAGTGTTGTTCTTTGCTTTTCAGGATGCAGAAAAATCACCAAATCCGAATTTCTCTCCAGCTCATGGGATGAGATCGGTACTAACTCAGATTTAGTTGTAAAGCCTGGTATTCCCGCTTATAAAGGAACACTACTCACTTATAATCGGGGCGGCAAGTCTATCTTAACAGTCAAACTTGAAGAGCCCAATATAGCTGGTGTGGCAACGAAGCCCGAAGGTTGGGGTTATTTTCAATTTCCTTACATTTATTTCAGTAAAGATAGTGTATTGGTTGCCAAATGGAATTTGGCTGAAGATGCCGTAACAAGTTATGGTCAGGGAAATTCTGGCTTTGCCTTATCTTATAATAAAGGTAAATCATGGACCCCGGGACAAAGAAGTGCTCCAGCAGGAGAGGGATTTATTTTGCCAAATGGAGACCAAATCGGCGTAATCACACCAAAAGCAATTGATACAGGACAACTTATCCTCCCAAAACCAGTGGCAAAGATCAGAGAAGCCGATGGAAATTATTATATTCTCTATAAGCACAGTGAATTACCAGAGGTTCTTCAAGGGGTATATATCAGTCGAATAGCCAAAGGCCAAGTCACAGCAAAAACCGAACACGCCATTCTTGATGATCCGAAAGCTGTTCGTTACTCGACTTTGGGATTGTTTCCGATAGTTTGGTGGGGAGATATGCACATAGCGGCAGATGGCTCGATTATTACAGGTATATATCCGGGTTTTTGTACAAATGACAATGGTGGAGTAAATCCGGCCGGTATCCTTTTTTATCGTTCTACGGATAGTGGACATTCATGGAAGATACAGGGAAGGATACCTTATGAACCTGATTTAAAGACCGATCCAAATGGAGCTACACGGGTGGCGCTAGGCTTCACAGAGCCAGCATTTCAAATACTTTCCGATGGCACTTATGTTTGTGTGATGCGAACTACAGGCGGCCCGAATGGTCCGATGTATATCAGCCGCTCCACTGATCTTGGTGTCACATGGTCAAAGCCTGAGACGTTTACAAGAGCCGGTGTATTACCTCAACTACTCCAGTTGAAAAATGGTATAATTGTACTCGCCTCCGGTCGTCCTGGTGTGCAATTGCGTTTTTGTATGGACGGCAAAGGACTCAAATGGACAGATCCATTTGAAATGCTGCCATGGGAAACAGAAAAAGAAACAGTTTCATGCGGGTATACCAGACTTCTTGCAACCGGGTCAAACAAATTTCTTGTTGTATACTCAGACTTTAATTATAAAAACAAGGCCGGAGAAATCAGAAAAGCAATCAAAGTACGGGAAGTCACCATTACCCAGAAATAAATCTGTAAAAAAATAGGATTTGGCCTAAAGAAAAAAATCTAAATTTGTAATTTAACCCGTTGATGAGTTCTTTTTCATCTCAAGATCATCAAATAGTTAGCATGTTTTATCGCTACTACCTCAAAACTGTAATCAATTAATTTAAATAATATTCCAAATTAATTCAGTCTTCGGACATAATTTACTCTTGTTTTATGAAATATTTATCTGTTCTATTACTATTATTTTTATTTAGCGGATGTATCGCAAATAAAGCATTAGAAAAGTCCGAAAAAATTGAAGTTCAAAAGATATGGGATAAGGCACCGCATAATGCTTTTACCGATCTATTGAGATTTAAAAACAATTTTTATTGTACATTTAGAGAAGGACCGGCTCATGTTTCAGGCCCGAATGGGAATATAAGGATTTTAAGTTCTTCTGATGGTAAAAAATGGCAAAGTATTGCTTCATTTAAATTGGACGGAAAAGATGCAAGAGATCCAAAGCTTTCTATTACTCCCGACAAACGTATAATGGTTCTAATTGATATAGAAACATATAAAGAAGGAAAAGTAGAATCACGAAAACCATATATTTCTTACTCAGATAAGAATGGTAAAAACTTCTCTCAGCCCGAAGCTTCCATAGTTGATCCGAAAATTGCAGTAAAATCAGACTGGGTTTGGCATGTTACATGGAATAAGAATATTGGCTACGCCATAGATTACCAACCAAATGCAATTTACTTGGTAAAGACTTTTGATGGGAAATATTTTGAAAAGGTTTCAATAATCAATGTTGATGGCTCACCCAATGAATCTACCATACGCTTTGATCAGAAAGGGAAAATGTACGTTCTGATAAGAAGGGAGGGCGGCGATCAAAAAGGTGTGCTGGCTATAAGTGATTTTCCTTATTCAATCTGGCATTTCAATAAACTTGATCAACGGCTAGGTGGTCCTAATTTTATATTTTTGAACACCCGTACACTTTGCATCGGGTCACGTTATTATCCTGCAGATACAGATGAACAGAAGAATTTAAACAAACCTAAAACAGCGGTTTTTATTACCGATCTGAAAGGAAAAGTCCTTAAAATTGTTCCTCTTGATGAAAGCGGAGGTGACACAAGTTACCCCGGGATGCTTATTTACCAAAACAAATTATGGCTTTCATATTATTCATCACATGAGGGAAAAACTTCAATTTATCTTGCAAAACTTCCTTTAAGTATACTTAAGCAATAGTTTTAATTGAAATCACATGTGGCACGTTAAGATATTTATCTAAACGTCTTTGCTGCAATTCCGTTTGTGATTCTATTGCTGAAGAAATTTAGTGTTTTCTGGTATTATTCATAAGTTATAACGAAAAATGGTGTTGAAAGACTTGCACGATGATTCAGCAATATGGCAAAATCATCGTGCAAGTACAGTATAAGCCCAGAGCTTCTTCTTGAATCAGTCGGAAAATATATATGAGAATCATCCTATCATTATTTATCAGGATAAAACGGATAGGATAATTCTGATATGTCTTTTTCTAAAGCCGAAAACGTTAAACGTTAAACTAGTTTCATCTCTTTGAGGCAGCCTTCAATTTTTGTCCAGGTGCGTTCAATATCATGATCGAGTCCTACCGAAAAACGAACAAGTCCTTCCGATAGACCCATATTGCGTTGTACATCTTCCGGAATTTCACTGGACGTACTCTTTCCCGAATTACTGAAGAGTGTTTTAAAATAGCCGAGACTCACTGCCAAATAACCAACACCGGCAAGTTCCATTTTCTCCATCAGCTCGCTGGCTATATCGGCTGACTGAACATCAATTCCAATCAAGCCACCCCATCCGAAATCAGGATTCATTATTTTTTTCAAGGTAGCATGTCCCGGATGGTCTTCAAAGCCCGGATAATTTACTTTCATCCCTACCTCTTTAAACTTTCGGGCAAGATAAAAGGCATTCTTGCTGTGTTGCTGCATACGGATATGCAATGTATGCATGTTCTTCAAGATGGACGCCGAACGATACGGATCTAAAACAGGTCCTAACAACATGGCGGTACCCGAATTAACATCGACCAAAGAATTAATAAATTCATGTCCGGCACAAATGGCTCCGGCTACACAATCGTTCTTTCCATTGATAAATTTAGTCATACTGTCAACCACTACATGTGCACCCAGTTTTGCAGGAGCAACTATTAACGGGGTGAAAGTATTATCAACTACCAATAACATCTTATGTTGATTGGCAATAGCTGCCAAAGCGGGAATATCCGAAATCTGAAGCATAGGGTTAGTCATGGTTTCGGTATAGATCATTTTTGTATTGGGCCTGATGGCAGCCTTTACAGCATCGAGATCTGTGGTGTCGACAAACGTCACCTGAATATTAAACTTAGGAAGGTAATTTTTAAAGAACGCAAAAGTACCTCCATAAGTAGTTGCACTTGATACGATATGATCGCCTGCACTACAAATCTGCAAAACAGCTGTTGTAATGGCACTCATTCCAGATCCTGTTACCCAAGCCGATTCGGTACCTTCCAAAACTGCCATAGCGTCTGACAGATATTTATTCGAAGGATTCCAATGACGGGAATAGAGATAACATCCGGGAGCCTCTCCGATGAAACAATCAGCCATTGTCTTGGCTTGTAAAAAAGTAAAGGTAGCAGAATCAGTGATGGAGGGATTTACATCGCCATACTCACCAAACTGAAGGAGATCATATAAATTACTTACTGCATCTTTGTTCATTGTGATTTTTTATTTTGGGTGAAAAAAATGTTTTTGTACATGTATTTATCAAAGCACAACAAAGATACTATATCAATACTAAATATGAATATTTACTTATAATCTGAAATTATTTAAGCAAATATATTTAAAATTTATTACATTTACACCCTAAACACATACTGATTTATCACAAATAACATATAAAATATGGTTCAAGACTTTCACCTTGATAGTTTGGATAAAAAGATACTGGAATTACTCACGACAGATGCCCGGATGCCATTTCTGGAAGTAGCCAGAAAGTGCAAGGTTTCAGGAGCAGCCATTCATCAACGGGTTCAGAAAATGACCGAGGCTGGAGTGATAAAAAACACACAGGTGATATTGAGTACAAAAGGACTGGGGTATCATACCTGCGCCTTTATCGGAATCCAAATAAATCTAACTACCACACGTACGCATGAACAGGTATTTGAAAGGATCAGACAAATACCTGAAATAACAGAGTGCCACCACATCACCGGAAGATATTCATTACTGGTAAAAATTTACGCACGAAATAATGAACACCTAAAACAAATTCTCGTCGAAAATATTCAATCCATACCAGAAATCACTTTCACGGAAACATTTTTATCGCTGGAAGAAGGATTTTCCAGACAGGTTAAGATATAATGTATTAGCTATTCAACTCCCTTTTAGCGATAACTCAAATGGAAAAACCTGAACATTTAATGAGTGGTCTTGTTTACCCATTAATCAATTTTTGATAGCTTTGCATTAAAATCTTAACATTATTATGAATTACGACATAATTGTTATTGGCAGCGGCCCTGGTGGCTATGTTGCTGCTATAAGAGCCTCACAGCTCGGATTTAAAGTAGGGGTGGTTGAAAAAGCCGACCTAGGAGGTGTTTGCCTCAACTGGGGATGTATTCCTACAAAAGCGCTACTAAAGAGCGCACAAGTATTTAATTATACAAAACATGCTGCTGATTATGGCGTTGCCATCACCGGTGAGGTAAAACCCGATTTCAATGCTATGGTGAAACGTTCGCGTGGAGTAGCTGAAGGAATGAGTAAAGGAATTCAATTTCTATTTAAAAAGAATAATATAGAGGTTATCAATGGCCTCGGGAAAGTTAAACCCGGTAAAGAAGTTGAGGTTACAGCATCTGATGGCTCAGTTTCCGAGCTCTCGGCTAATTATATCATCATTGCTACCGGCGCACGTTCGCGTCAATTGCCCAATCTACCTCAGGATGGTGTAAAAATCATCGGTTACCGTGAAGCCATGACTTTATCAAAACCACCGGTATCGATGGTAGTGGTGGGCTCAGGAGCTATTGGAAGTGAATTTGCCTATTTCTATAATTCAATCGGCACAAAAGTCACTCTTGTTGAATTTCTACCCAATGTGTTACCACTTGAAGACGAAGAAGCCTCTAAAGCGCTGGAACGTTCATTCAAGAAAAACGGAATGACGATCATGACCAGCGCCAGTGTTGAATCGGTTGACACTAGCGGTGATTTATGCAAAGTATCAATCCAGACAAAAAAAGGGATTCAGATTGTAGAAGCAGAAATTGTGCTTTCAGCAGTTGGTATTGCTACAAATATTGAAGGACTAGGATTAGAAGAAACAGGAATTCAGGTTGAGAAGGGGAAAGTTGTGGTTGGAGATTATTTTGAGACCTCTGTTGAAGGATATTATGCCATTGGCGATATTGTACGTGGACCCGCGCTGGCCCATGTAGCTTCACATGAGGGCATAACCTGTGTTGAAAAAATTGCCGGCCTGCCTGTAGAGCCTATCAATTATGGAAATGTCCCTGCTTGTACTTATACTGTTCCTGAAGTTGCTTCGGTCGGTTTAACCGAAAAAGCAGCAATTGAAAAAGGTTATGAAATAAAAGTGGGTAAGTTTCCGTTTAGCGCTTCAGGAAAAGCAAGTGCCGCCGGAAACAAAGAGGGTTTTGTTAAGGTAGTATTCGATGCCAAATACGGCGAATGGCTTGGCGCTACACTTGTTGGCGAAAATGTAACTGAACTAATTGCCGAGGTGGTGGTTGCCCGTAATCTGGAGACTACCGGTGAGGAAATCATAAAGAGTATTCATCCACATCCGACCATGAGCGAAGCCTTGATGGAAGCCGTTTCGGCTGCTTATGGCCAAGTAATTCATATTTAAAAAAAATGGAAATAATCCCAACCGAAATCCCTGATGTTTGTATTGTAAAACCTACCGTTTTTGCAGATGACAGGGGGTACTTTTTTGAATCGTACAGCCACCAACGCTTTCTAGAGGCTGGTCTAGACCTGAATTTTGTTCAGGATAATGAATCTCGTTCCTCGAAGGGTGTCCTTCGAGGACTCCATTTTCAAAACAACCCTTGGGCCCAGGGAAAATTGGTCAGGGTGATGAGAGGCGCCGTGCTTGATGTGGCAGTTGATATTCGAAAAAAATCGTCAACCTATGGTAAATGGGTTTCGATAGTTTTAACCGGCGAAAACAAATACATGTATTGGATTCCGGCCGGATTTGCCCATGGCTTTCTGACACTGGAAGACGATACCGTATTTTTCTACAAGTGTACCAATATTTACAACAAAGAATCGGAAGGTGGTATCCGCTGGAATGATCCGGATCTAAACATTGATTGGGTTATTGAAAACCCAATTCTCTCTGAAAAAGATAAGATATCTCCTTCTTTCAAAGATTTTAAATCTTCGTTTTAGATATTGAAAGAGCTGTTACATTATCTTTGAATACCATTTTATCAAAACTACTTATTATAACATACTTGCAAATGAAAAGAATCACAATAGCAGGTTTTGTAATATTGGCCGTGTTAACGGCCTTTTTCATAAATGCTACTCTACCTCTGCTAAACGACGACCAGAATGAGCGCGATTTTCGCAATGCATATAAGATATATTCTGTACCTATTCCTTCAAAACTTGACTTTGCCGGCGAAGCCGTTCCGCTAGAATATGCCTTCGTACGCGAGAATCTGGACCGCGAAATATCGATCAATACTTATTGGGCTTCGGCTACCCTAACTATTTTTAAACGGGCCAACCGTTATATACCAATAATGGAACCAATTTTCAGAAAATATGGTGTTCCGAACGATCTGGCTTATGTAGCAATGATTGAGAGTCAACTATCAAATGTGATCTCTCCTGCCGCAGCAGTTGGATTCTGGCAATTTACAAAAGCAGCTGCTATTGAAAACGGGTTAGAAGTAAATGATGAGGTAGACGAACGCTACAATATCCAAAAATCCACTGAAGCCGCATGTAAAGTATTTAGATCGGCGTATGACAAATTCGGGAGCTGGACACTGGCTGCCGCAGCTTACAATGCCGGACGGACAAGAATAGTGAATGCTGTATCCGATCAGGAAAATCATAATTTCTACCATCTTTACCTGAACGACGAAACATCTCGTTATCTCTATCGAATTCTGGCACTTAAACTAATCAGCAAAGAGCCGCAACAATATGGCTTTTATCTTCGGAACAAAGATCTTCAAGCAACAATTCCAATGGAGAAGATTGAAATCGATACTCCGATTGATAATTTGTTAACCTTCGCCCGTAAATATGGAGCCAGTTATAAAACATTAAAAGATTACAATCCATGGCTTAGGAAGCCAAAACTATCCAACCTCAAGAAAAAAACTTATGTTATTGAATTTCCAAAACCGGGATACCTACTATACGATAAACAACAACGTTTAATTACACATCCCGATGATATCTTTAAAGGATTCTGATTTATATGATAAATAATAACGATACTATCGACGGAGGAGAGTTTCTTGAAGTATCAGGAGCCAGAGTACACAATCTGAAAAACATTGATATCAATATTCCGCGGAATAAGCTGGTTGTAATTACCGGCTTAAGTGGAAGCGGAAAATCGTCTTTGGCATTCGATACTATTTATGCCGAAGGACAGCGCAGATATATGGAGACTTTTTCTGCATATGCCCGGCAGTTCATGGGGGATATGGAACGTCCGGATGTAGATAAAATAACCGGATTAAGTCCGGTAATCTCAATTGAGCAGAAATCGACCAACAAAAACCCCAGATCAACGGTAGGCACTATTACTGAGGTTTATGACTTTATGCGTCTGCTATTTGCACGTATTGGTGAGGCACACTCCTACCTTACAGGGAAAAAAATGATTCGGTACTCTGAAAGCCAGATCATCGACTTAATTAGTCATGATTATAATGGAAAAACGATCTTGCTATTGGCACCTTTGGTAAAAGGTCGAAAGGGGCATTACAGAGAGCTGTTTGAACATATTAGGAAACAAGGTTTTTTAAAAGTCAGAGTAGATGGAGAGATTCGAGAGATCGCTTTTGCCATGCAATTGGACCGTTACAAGATTCATGACATTGAATTGGTTATAGATAAACTGCGAATTGTTGCTGAAAATAAAAAGAGATTGACCGAATCAGTAGAGACTGCCCTTCGTCATGGAAAAGGGGCATTGATGGTCTATAACCAGGATAATGCTGAGGTAAAATATCTGAGTAAACTATTAATGGATCCCGATTCAGGAATTTCATACGATGAGCCCGAACCTAACTCGTTTTCATTTAACTCTCCGTATGGAGCATGTCCACGTTGCAACGGACTTGGACAGATCACTGAACTCGATCTCGATAAAATCATTCCTGATCCAACAATCAGTATTAAAAAAGGAGGCATTGCACCATTGGGAGAATATCGACCAACATGGATATTCAAACAAATAGAAGCTATCGGAGAAAAATACGATTTCACAATCAATACGCCGATCGAAGATATTCCTGAAAAAGCTATTAATATCATACTCTATGGTTCTGATGAGATTTTCAAGGTAAAGAATGATTATCTGGGAGTTCAATCGGCTTATGCACTTAGTTTTGACGGCATCGTAAGTTTTATTCAAAATCAGAATATAGAATCCGGTTCGAAGAATTTGCAAAAATGGGCAAATGGCTTTATGAATAAGTTGAAATGTCCTGAGTGTAATGGCGATCGTTTAAAAAATGAATCACTCCATTACTTAATCGCTGATAAAAATATTGCCAACCTGGCGAATATGGATCTTATTGAACTGGCAAAATGGTTTGATAATATTGATAAATTACTTGACCAGCGACAAGTTACGATCGGGACCGAGATCATTCGTGAAATCAAAGTTCGTATCAAGTTTTTGCTTGATGTAGGACTTGATTATCTGTCACTAAATCGTCCGGCGCGAAGTCTTTCTGGCGGCGAAAGTCAACGTATCAGACTAGCTACTCAAATCGGGTCACAACTGGTTGGGGTACTCTATATTCTTGATGAACCCAGTATAGGTCTACACCAAAGAGATAACCACAGATTGATTAAAGCGCTTCAGGATCTGCGCGACATAGGAAATTCTGTGATTGTAGTTGAACATGATAAGGATATGATTCTTGCAGCTGACTATGTGATAGATATCGGTCCAGGTGCCGGAAAGTTGGGTGGGAAAGTAGTCGGAGCGGGAAGTCCGAAAGAAATACATGACGGGAAGAGCCTTACTTGTCAATATTTGAATGGAACACGGCGAATCGAAATCCCGGAAAAGAGACGAAAAGGAAACGGAAATGAACTCATTCTTACCAATGCGACCGGAAACAATTTAAAAAATGTAACACTAAAGGTACCATTAGGAATGTTTGTTTGCATAACCGGAGTTTCAGGAAGTGGCAAATCCACCCTTATCAACGAAACTCTTTTTCCGATTATAAATAAGGTCTATTCCCGTTCTGAAGTTGAACCACTCCCCTACGGATCAATTGTTGGATTTGCGCATATTGATAAGGTCGTTAGCATTGATCAATCGCCTATTGGCCGTACGCCACGATCTAATCCGGCTACGTATGTTGGAGTATTCGATGAGATCAGAAAACTCTTTACACAGATACCCGAAGCCAAAATCAGAGGATATCAACCAGGACGCTTTTCATTTAATGTAAAAGGCGGACGATGTGAGACTTGTAGAGGTGCTGGAATTCAATCGATCGAGATGAACTTTCTGCCCGATGTACAGGTAGTTTGTCCCACATGCAATGGGAAAAGATATAATAGAGAAACCTTGGAGGTACGCTATAAGGGGAAGTCTATCAATGACGTATTAGATCTCACAATAGACCAGGCGGTAGAATTTTTCGACAATATTCCATCAATCATCCATAAAATAAAAACCTTACATGATGTCGGACTTGGCTATATCACACTGGGACAACAATCGACTACGCTTTCGGGAGGTGAAGCTCAACGTGTCAAATTAGCTACAGAGCTCTCAAGAAAAGACACGGGGAAAACGTTGTATATTTTAGATGAGCCTACAACAGGGCTGCATTTCGAAGATGTAAGAGTATTGTTGGAGGTATTGAATAAACTCGTTGAGAAAGGTAATACCGTTCTTGTAATTGAACATAATATGGAGGTAATAAAAGTTGCTGACTGGATCATTGACCTTGGCCCCGAAGGAGGAGAACGTGGAGGAAGAATCATTGCAGAGGGAACGCCCGAACAAATTATGCAGACTCCCCATAGCCTTACAGGTGAGTATTTAAAAGCAGAGCTGTCAACTACTAAGTAAGACCTATTTTAATCAACTTATTTTCAAGCCATCTAGTCCTAAGATGATTTTTAAAAACAAAAGGAATCGTTTGTTTTTATTACATATTTTTCAGAATTTTGATGCCTTATTTTTCTTTATCAAACTTAATTTGACTATAAATGCAAATGGATATTATTAATCTGGAAAATGATCGCGAAGAGATGCTTAATGAGGTTTTTAAGCCAAAATCGTGGAGTGAAATAAAATCGAATGACTCTTGGTCAGTGTTTAAAATCATGTCTGAAGTAGTCGGTGGTTTTGAAAAGCTCACAAGAATAGGCCCATGTGTCACCATGTTTGGTTCGGCACGTACCAAACCGGGATCACCCTATTACAGATTAGCTGAAGAGATTGCTTATCTCTTAACAAAAAAAGGATTTGGAATTATTTCAGGTGGCGGACCGGGTATCATGGAGGCAGCAAACAAAGCAGCACATTTTGCTGCCGGGAAATCAGTAGGATTAAATATTGAGCTTCCATTTGAACAACACCCCAATCCCTTTATCGATCCAGATAAATTCATCACTTTTGATTTCTTTTTTGTTCGTAAGCTAATGTTCATGAAATATTCGCAGGGATATATTGTTATGCCCGGTGGATTTGGAACTCTTGACGAATTTTTCGAAGCCGTTACACTAATGCAAACTCATAAAATGATCACTTTCCCGGTTGTAATGGTTGGAAAAGATTATTGGGGTGGACTACTTGATTGGATGCGCGAGAAATTGCTTGACGAACATAACATAGGTCCTGATGATATGAATATCTTTACGCTTGTTGATACTGCAGCAGAAGCGGTACAGGTCATTGAAGACTTTTATACCCAGTATGAATTGAAACCTAATTTCTAAACATATATCAAATTTTTTGAGAAAAAGGAGAGTAGTTATAGTGACCACCCTCCTTTTTTCATTACATAATACGAATAGTATGAGTAAAAAAAATCAACCCGAAAAATTGGGAAGTAAAAATAGGAGATAAAAAATAAGACAAACTACAATGTGAAAATCACAGTTCGTTCAGGATAATAGCTTGCAAGTTGTGGTTATTTTTTTAATGAGCTTCATGATAAGGAATGCCAAAAACATAAAAGAACCCGACCAAAGAATAAATCTTTAGTTTTTGTCCGAATAGAAAGGAGAATATAAGGGAGATACGAGTCTGATATGACTGATCCATAAGGGCATATTAAAAGATATTTAGCCTATGTTTGAACTAGGTTCGATGTAGGTTTGACCGGGATACTAGGTACCGGATAGACCCACATGTAATTTATGTCAAATCTTTTTTAACACACCTTCGTGTTTATCTCTTATCTTTTTTATCCTTCGGTCTTATTTAAATCTTTATTACGGGATATGCCGCTTATCGATAAATTATTATTTTCTTCGCCAAAACTTGTCAGACTGATTCCAAAAAAGCATGGGAAAGAGTAAGTGATTAAAAAATTATCAGAAGAAAAACTTGAGAACTTCATAGCCATGATTATTTTGCCGTAATTTGAAAAAAGCTTCTCCCCTTCAGTAAAATTTAAAAAGAGGAAATCTAACAATGAAAAAGGTAAAAATTACACTTTCAGGATCAGAATTCAGACAATTTACCGAAATTCTAAGAATGGTTCAAATAGCTGAATTTTCATATCAGTTAGAAGCACTAGCCGTTAATGAATTGATACTACATCTATATTTAAAGCTTCTAAAACGTTTATTAACAGTTAAATCAAGACAAAACACTATCAGATTAACAATGTCTGAATCATGGGCAATACAACTTTTTTATGCATCACTGCCTATCGAACCTGCACCATACGAATTTGCACTTTTGCAAAGAATAATGGGAGAAATTGACAGGCAAACTTTATAATACTTACTTCATTATCTCAAAAATAACTAATCATAAATAAACACATTAAGATCTATTTATCAATATATTATATAACTTTTATTAAGAAACATAACAATAACATATTTTCTATTTCTTAATTAGAGGGAACAAAAAATAAATTATTTTTTAAAAAAAATTAACAGTTTTTTAGTAACTTATTAAAAGAGAGTTTAAATTTGCGACTGTTATTATTTTCTTATGGAGGAGGAAAATAAAGAGTAATCCTTTCGGTATTCGACAAAAATTAAATCATCTGATGAAGATCAAAAATATATAAATAAATTTTGATCGATTATTAGGAATATTAAGCAGGTTGAATAACAAATAAATAAGAAAAAAATAACTAATTCGAGTGAATCTAAAATTTATGCAATTGTTAATAAAAAAAAGGAATAAAGAAAAGAGATTATAAGAATCTAAAATATTCAAAGTATCTCAAAAAAAATCTACTAACTATGACTAAATTCTATTCAGTTACGACCTTAAAAGCAAGCATGAAGCGTCATGTCCACAGCATAAATTGTTCAGATTATGGCTTATTTAATAGATTTTCTATTCGGACTTCAAAACGACAAATATAAGACAATCAATTTATTAATACTGAAACATGATAACTTTTTCAAGAAGAATAAATATCTTGTTCATTTATTAAAAGAATCACGTTAAACTAATTTATTTTTTTTTGTAAATTTACTCACTCAAACACTTAAAACGCGTGAATAAAATCATGCTCCAACTTAAATCCATTAATGAATTAACAACCAAAAACAGAATAATAAAATGAAAGCAACAAAAACAACAAAAACAACTAAAAAAAGCAAATTTGGATTCGCGTCAATGGTTATTCCTATAGCCTTCGTTGCCGCCGTTTGTATTTTCCTATTTATAATGGGAGATCCATCTCACTTTCAGGGAGGAAACAGTAAGAACAATCCATTACCTGGAGATTACTTCGGTACAGTTTACAAAGGGGGATTTATTGTACCTCTGATTTTGACGTTGTTAATAACAGTATTAACATTCGCTGTTGAACGTTGGATCACTATTAGTCGTGCATCAGGTAAGGGCATGGTTGAAAATTTCGTAAAAGAGATCAAGTCAAGTCTTGAACAAAACAATGTTGAAGCAGCATTAGAAGCTTGTGACAAACAAAAAGGTTCTGTAGCCAATGTAATCCGTGCGGTTGTTACTAAATATCGCAATTTGGAAAAAGAAGAGGACATGACGAAGGAACAGAAATTAACCGCATTACAGAAAGAAATTGAAGAAGCTACTTCACTGGAACTTCCAAGTCTTGAAGAAAACTTAGTTATTTTAGCTACCATCACTTCTCTCGGAACATTGATGGGACTACTCGGAACAGTACTTGGTATGATCCGTTCATTTTCAGCATTAGCTAACGCAGGTTCTCCTGACTCTATTGCTCTTTCGACTGGTATTTCTGAAGCTCTTGTTAATACCGCGTTCGGTATCGGTACTTCTGCATGTGCAATGATTTCATACGCTTTTTTCACCTCAAAAATCGACAAACTGACTTACAGCATTGACGAAGCTGGATTCAGCATCGTACAATCGTACGCTGCAAACCATAAATAATCTAATAAGCAACCAATTATGCCAAAAGTAAAAATTGCTCGAAAGAGTACGGTAGTCGATATGACTGCCATGTGTGATGTGGCCTTCTTGTTGCTGACGTTCTTTATGCTAACATCAAAAATAACTTCTCAAGATCCTATTACGATCAAAACGCCTACTTCAATTTCAGAAATCAAACTTCCTGAAAGTAATGTATTAACCATATTGGTTGATAAAACAGGAAAAGTTTATTTCGGAGTTGATGGCCAACCGAATCGTGTAGCTCTTTTAAATAAGATGGGAGATTTCTACAAAACGAAGTTTTCGATTGCAGAGCAGAAGAAGTTTAGCTTGATCAATGTCATTGGTATTCCTTTCAGTAAAATGCATCAATATCTCGCGTTAAAAACCGAAGATCGTGATGCACAACAAAAATTGATGGGCATGCCAGCTGATACAACAGATAATCAACTAAAAACTTGGATCAAGTTTGCAAATGATGATTTTGCAGCAAACAATACACAGTACAAGATAGCTATAAAAGCTGACAATGGTACTCCTTACCCAAAGATAAGACAAGTGATCAGGACTCTGCAAGATTTGAACCTGCTTCGCTTCAACTTAATAACTGGTCTTGAAGAAGCACCAAAGGATTAATTTAACAACTTTTTTAAAATTATAAATAATGGCTGAATTAGCTGAAAGCGGCGGACATAAAAAAGGTGGTAGTAAAAAGAGGACTAAGAAATTGTCAAACAGAGTAGACCTTACTCCAATGGTTGACTTAGGTTTTCTTCTTATCACTTTCTTTATGCTTGCTACTACCTTAATCAAGCCCCAGACGATGGAAATCAGTATGCCAAGTAATAAAAAAGTAGATGATGATAAAAAATCGGAAGTTAAGGCTTCGAAGGCTATCACTATTGTGATGGCTAAAAACGATAAGATATTCTACTATTTTGGTACTCGGGAGAAAGGTGTGGACCCAACGGTTCAAACCACTGATTATTCAAAGGAGGGAATTCGAAAGATGTTACTTGACCGAAATGCAAAAGTTGTTGCCGATATAAAAGATCTCAAAGAAAAGAAAATTAAATTGCGCATGTCGGAAGAGCAATTTAAAGCTCAAGTCAAAGAGCTCAGAGGTAACAAAGAAGCACCGGTCGTAATGATCAAAGCTACTGACGAGGCTAACTACAAAAACCTTGTAGATGTTCTCGACGAAATGCAGATTTGCAATATCAGCAAATATGCAATTATGGATATAACCTCATTCGACAAAGACCTGATCAAGTCATTGGATAAATAATAATCCAGGACGAGATGATCCTAAATCGTTTCACCAAAAAACTTATGAAAAAATGAATCATCAGAAAATAAATATTTATTCAGAAAAGTGGTGCGATCTGGTTTTTGAGGGCAAAAATCAAACATATGGTGCATACGTGCTTCGTAAATTTAGAGATAACAGACACAGAACTGCTCTAATTATTACCCTATGTTTTTTCTTTCTTGCATTTACATTACCTACGTTACTCTCTATTATCGTTCCAAAAGCAAAGCACTCTAACACAGAAGTCACTGAGTTAGTCGACCTTAAATTGGAAGAGAAGAAAGAGCAACCAAAAATGCAAGAAGAACCTGAAAAAATCAAGGCTTCTATCGCATTTACTCCTCCAGTTATCAAACCTGACGATCAGGTTAAAGAGGAAATGAAATCACAGGATGAATTGAATGATGCACCTGTAGCTATTTCAATTGCTGATGTTGTAGGAGATAATACAGGAAAGGATATTACAGAAGTTCAAGAAACCAAGAAAGTGGTAGAAGAAGAAGAAAAGCCCCTTCTTGTTGTTGAACAGAATCCCGAGTTTCAGGGTGGAATAGATGCGTTATTGAAATACCTTTCAAAACACATTCAATATCCTGCACTAGCTCAGGAATCAGGTATCCAAGGGACAGTATTTGTACAATTCGTTGTAAGTAGATCCGGTAAAATCTCTAACGTAAAAGTATTACGTGGAATCGGTGGTGGTTGCGATGAAGAAGCTGTTCGTGTGACCAAAGAAATGCCGAACTGGATTCCTGGTCGCCAAAACGGACAACCTGTACCTGTAATGTTCCAGATTCCAGTGAAGTTCCAACTTCAGATGAACTAATAACCAAAATAATCTATTCTTTAATGGAAGATTTATCGGTTAAAAAAACCAAAATACCAAACCGGCTGAGAAATACTCTCAGCTGGTTTGGTTATCTAATGCCTTTTGCATACATAGCATTAGGTATATTCTTTATATTTAGTGAAAGGGCTAAAGAAAACTTTATCCCCACTCAACGTTATGCGGTTGGTGGTCTGGTTATTGTCTATGGCTTATTCCGTACTTTTAGAATGATAAAATCTATAAAAGACGCTAAAAAAGATGAAGATGAAGAGTCCCTTTAAACAAATTTTCGGTTTATTGAGCGTATTGGCGATGTTTTCGTTTATTTTAACATCCTGCCATTCAAAGTCCCCCGATAAGTATACTGATACTCCAACTACAGGCTCAATACAAATTTCTGTAGATGAAACTTTTCAGCCCATCATTGATTCTGAAGTACCTGTATTTCAGGGGATCTATCAATCAGCAAAAATAAAACCAATTTATGAACCGGAAGTTGATGCATTCAACCGATTGTTCAAAGATAGTGTTAGAATGATAGTAGTATCTAGAACTCTAACAGTTAAGGAAAGAGAATTCTTTGCCAATAAACAATTTTTTCCAAAAGAGGTTAAAATTGCATTGGATGGGATTGCAATTATCTGCAATAAGAACAATCCTGACACCTTGCTTACAATGAAACAATTAAAGCAAATACTTTTAGGAGAAGTCACAAACTGGAAACAAATTAATCCAAAATCAAAACTCGGGCCTTTAAAGGCAGTTTTTGATAATCCAAAATCGAGTACAGTAAGATTTGCGGTCGATTCTATTTGTGAAACAAATAAATTAGGCAAAAATCTTACCTCACTGCTTAAAAACAGCGAGGTACTTAATTTTGTTAAAAATACGCCGAATGCTATTGGTCTTATTGGCGTTTCCTGGGTAAGTGATACGCACGACTCTACGGCATTAACCTTTCTCAAGAAAGTACATGTTATGAGTATTTCAAGACAAGATATTGCGACAGAAGAGAATAGCTTTCAGCCATTTCAAGCGTATATAAATGATGGAAGATATCCACTAACCCGCTCCATCTATATTATTAACTCGGAACCCCGTACCGGCCTTGCTTCAGGATTTACTTCATTTATTGCAAGTGACCGTGGTCAAAAAATAATACTTAAGACAGGAATTCTTCCTGCAACACAACCAATTAGAGTGGTAAAAATTAAAGAAGATTGATAAAACTGTAATACTATGAAAAGGGAACCTATCTTTCGTACAGCCATCTTGGCTTTCGCTGTTACTTTGTGTTTTATGCTTCCCAAAGCAAACGCTCAGAACATGGAAATGGAAAAGGGATTACATTTACTTGAGTTGGATCAATTCCACAAAGCATCTGTGATCTTTAAAGAATTTACTAAACAGAACCCAGTCCCTGCTGATGCTTGGTTTTACCTTGGCGAATGTTACCTGAGGTTAGATAAGGTTGATTCAGCTACTATATGTTTCAATACCGGACTTCAAACTGATCCCAAAAATCCATCTTATTTAGCTGGTTTAGGTATGGTTTCTTTTTTTAAACATAATCCTGCTGATGCTAAATTAAATTTTGTAAATGCAGCCAAGCTCTCCTTTAAAAAATATCCAAACGCTGTTGTTAGTATTTTGAAAGGTTATGCTTATTGCAATTTTCCTGTAGATGAATTTATCACAGGAATCTACAAAAAAGGACAAGAGGCAAAAGTTCAAAATGCACAGGTACATCTTACTTGGGGAGAAATTAATACAACCTCAGGAAATATCAGTGAAGCAGCTAGCGCATACCAACGTGCATTGGCCGCTGATAGCAAAAATATCAGTGCTCATTACCGTTTAGGACAGATGTATAGTTCTGCTCGTAATTATACAGCTGCTATCACAGAAATAGAAGCTGCTCTTCAAATGGACCCTAATTATTATCCGGCTATCCGTGAAAAAGCAGATGCTCTGTTTAAAATGAACAAGTATGATGAAGCAGCTAAACTGTATGAACAATATATTCAATTAACTGAAGAAAGTGTTTATTCTCTTACTAAGTATGCAGAAGTATTGTTCTTCGATAAGAAATTGGACAAGGCTAATGAAATCATCACCAAGATTCTAAAAATGGACCCAAACAATGCTGTAATGCTTCGTTTGATGGGTTATACTTCATATGAAACAGGGAAAGATGCTGAAGGTATTGATGCCATGACCCGATATTTTCAAATCAGGAAAGACTCTACTGACAAGATTCTCACCAAGGATTATGAATATTTTGCTAAACTACTCGAAAGAAACGGTCAGGATTCTTTAGCCATCATTCAATATAAGAAGACAATAGCAGCTGATGAAACAAAAAAACCATATATCGAAAATATTGGGAACCTTCTTCTGAAACAGAAGAAATATGCAGAATCAGCTGAAGCATTGGAACAAGCCCAACAACTTCGTTCAGGTATCTCAGGAGTATTGCAATCAAAAATTGGAAGTAACTACTATTTCGCTTCAACTGAACTTTCACCAGCAGATTCTCTGAAGAAAAAAGAGTACCTAATTAAAGCTGACAGTGCATTTTCACGTGTTACGCAAACTTCACCCAATTCTTATTCCGCTTTTCTATGGCGCGCTAGAATTGCTAATATTGCTGATCCAAAGGGAGAAAAAGGTTTAGCTAAACCTTTTTATGAAAGGACCTTACAAATTACCGAGTCGAAACCTGATATCTTTAAAAAAGAGATCATCGAAGCTGCTCAGTATTTGGGATACCAGAATATTATTGCTTGGGAAAAAGCGATTAAAGATAAAGAAAAGGCTAAATCAGCTGAATATTCAGCTGCTGCAGTAGAATACTTTAAGAAAATCGTAGCACTTGATCCTTCTAATACTGATGCTGCTAACGCTATCAGACAACTGACTGCAACGGCAAAGAAACCAAGTCCTGTAAAGAAATAGATTATCTTTTAAATGTCATAAAAAAGAGGCTTCCCAAAACAACGGGGGCCTCTTTTTTTATGGACCATTTCCAGATTATTTTATTAAAAAATGAAATCATTCCAGGATGTCGAGCGGATTATTAATTGATATCTACTTCGTCTTCGACTTCTTTGATAACGTCCGAATCATGATAGAAGAGTCTTAGTAATGTTGGGAATACGATAAGTAACAGCGGCAACGCAATAAGAAACCCTCCAATTACTGCAATGGCAAGTGGTTGATGCATTTGTGCTCCAGTACCGATCCCAATAGCTAATGGAAGTAAGGCAATAATAGCTCCCAAAGCAGTCATTAGTTTCGGCCTTAAACGTGTTGAGATTGCATAAACTAACGAATGATCAACAGTCTCACTCTTTCTGTTTGTCATAAATTGCTGGAAGGTAAAGATAGCATTCTCACCAATGATACCGACTATCATTATCAAACCGGTATAACTCCCCACATTAAGCGGCGTATTTGTTAAAAAGAGTAAGATCAAGCTCCCGGAAGTACCCAAAACAGCTATAAATAAAATGATCAATGCAATTCTAAAATCTCTAAATAGAAAGAGTATCAAAGCAAATACAAGTAAACTGGCCAAAATAAGAATCATCAATAGTTCATCAAATGATTTCTGCTGTTCTGCATAGGCTCCACCATAGGATATATGATATCCCTGAGGCAAAGAGACATTCGAGTTCAGTACATGCTGAATATCCTTCATCACACTTCCCAAATCACGTTCATTTAAACGAGCCGTCACCAATCCTATTGATTGAAGGTTCTCACGATTAATTTCGGCAACACCTTCTTTCACTTCTATCTTTGCAAATGAAGATAGGGGCTTTAATGTACCATCGGGTGTGAAAAATGATTGTTGTTTCATTTTCTCAACACCGCCCGTATGCCCCTCTGGATAGATCATCCGGATATCCGTACGTTGTTCTTTCTCAAAAACAGAACCTACAACCACCCCTTCCAATTGGGTTTGTAGTTGAAGTTGGAAAGAAGCAGGCGTTATATTATATTGTGCCAATTTTTGAGCATCGGGTTTAATTTCAACCGATGGTCCCGCAATGGTTATTCCATTAAATACATCTGCCGTACCCTTAATCCTTTTCACCTCATCAGCAACAAGTTTAGACAGTTCTTTCAGCTTTTCCTGATTATCACCAAAGATCTTAATTTCAATAGGTTCAGTTGATGCCATTAAATCGCCAAGCATATCGCCAATAACCTGACCAAACTCAATTCGTAATGCAGGTTGGGTAGCTTCCACTTTCTTACGGATAACATCAATTACCTCTTCAGTAGTACGTGTACGTTCTTTCTTCAGCTGAATCAAATAATCACCATAATTAGGTTCGGTGATGAATAATCCCATCTGAGCTCCTGTTCGACGGGAATAACTTTCTACCTCAGGAACAGCCACGACAACCTTTTCCACCTCTTGCAATATCTTATCCGTCGCTTCCGGAGATGTGCCGGGAGGAGCCGTATAATCAAGCACAATGGAACCTTCATCCATTTCAGGAAGGAAGCCGGTTTCTAAACGAGGAAGGATATAGCATATAACTACAAATAAAGACAGGATAAAGAATATACTTAAAAAAGGTCTGTGAATAAAAAAGGATACCCATTTTTGTTGATGAATTACTTTTACTAGAGCGGGCCTTTTTTGTTTTTTATCGCTTTTAAAATCAGCCAGAAGAAGATAAATAACAGGCAGTCCAAGCCATGTCACAAAAAACGAACAGATCAATGTGATGATCATTGTATTGGTTAACACAGTGAAGTAAGCTCCTGCGACTCCGCCCATTAACATAAAGGGGATAAAAATAACAATGGTACTGATAGATGACCCCACCATTGAAGGGAACAGGTAATGTATAGCCTGATGCACCAATTGCTTGGAACTTCGATTGGGAAATTCTTCATGAGTACGATGTATCTGCTCGACCACCACAACCGCATCATCAATGATTAATCCCACAGCAGCCGCAATGGCACCCAACGTCATTATATTCATCGTAAAGCCAAGACAATAAAGTACCCCAACCGTTAACATCAACGTTATCGGAATTGTGATCAGGATTGTAGCACTGGCTCTTAACGATCGTAAGAAAAGAATAGCCACGAAGATTGCCAGAAACAATCCAAGCCAAAGACTATCATTCACACTACTGATACTCTCCTGCACAAAATCGAACTGATTATAATAAGGTTTAAGTTTTACACCTTTCGGAAGTATCTTTTCAAGTTCAGCCTTTTTCGAAATAACATTTTCAGCGAGTTTATCAAGATTGGCTTCGGGTTGTTTAATAATAGCTATTAGTAATGCTTGTTTGCCATTGGCATTTATTTTCGTATACTCAACCTTTTCCTGGATTTCTACTTTTGCAATGTCCTTTAGTTTAATAATACGTTTACCGGTATTCTTAACAACTACATTCTCAATATCTTCTTTAGTGTATAGTCCTGCATCCGTAATAGTTAGATACAATCGTCTATAGTCTGATATCAAACCGTTAGAATTAATAAAGTTAGTTTGTCCCAGTACACTGCTAATCTGATCAGGCGTAATTCCTGCCGCACTCATTTTCTGTGGAGAAGGCTCAATCCAGAACTCTTTTACTTTTCCACCAATAACACGAACATCTGCAATGCCCTGAATCTGCGATAGGTAAGGCTTTACAATATAACGAGCAATCAGGTTTAATTCGATAGGTGTTTTTGTAGAACTTTCAAGTGTATACCCCATTACCGGCAATATGGACGGATTCATCTTTTCCACCTCTAAACGAACGGAAGAAGGCAAATCACCTTTAATATGATTGATACGCGATTCCAGCATTTGTAAATTGAAATTGATATCGGAATTCCAGTTCAGAAGTGCAGATATCTCACAAGTTCCCCTACTGGTTGTACTCCTGATCATAGAAATATCCGGAATCTGCTTTATTGCATTCTCTAATGGTTGAGTAACCGAGATCATCATCTTGTCGACAGGTTGCTCACCGTCATCAGCAATCACCTTAATCTTCGGGAAAGTAATTTCAGGGAAAAGCGAGATCTGGATCTTCGTGTACGAAAAGACTCCAAATGCAATAATCAGAGCAAGGACTACCGAAATAGGGTGCTTATATGCGTGGAAATAGTGTTTCATATACTTGTCATTTCTTTATTACTACCTTGGCTGTATCGGGTAATCCATAATTACCCGATATCAGAATTCGTTCATCTCTATGAAATACAGGCTGGAGAATCTCTATCTTATCAGCAGTTTCAATTCCCTTGTGAACTATCGTTTTTATAGCAATGGTGTCATTGATCATTTTCATTACCCAAAACTCTGATTGTGTTTCATTAGACAACAAAGCAGCTTTGGGCAATACTGCGACATTGTTTTTCGATAACTTTATCATTTCAACCTTTGCAATGAGATTTTCAGGGATTCCATCTAAACTTTGAGGAACAATAATGAAGCTCTCTGTTTGTGAAACCGCATCCATCGAGGGAAGATTAGTTTTAATAACACCTTTTATTGACCTCCCATCGGGAAGAAGAAGTGAACAGGTATGCGATTTATTTATAATCTGATGATACTCATAAGGGACCTCCAGCAAGAAGATTAAACTGGATTTCTCTGCTATTACAGCCACCTCATCACCTTCCATGATATTATCTCCTTTCTGCCTTGTAACAGAACTAACAATACCGGAACCTGAAGCCCTTATTTTTATTAATCCGTTAAAATGCATCGTACTGTCTTTCGGATTATAATTACGCAGTGCAACAGACTCCTTTGTCCTTACGACCATTAGTATTTCGCCTTTCTTTACATGATCACCCGGATTAAGGTCAATCTTTTCGATCTGACCCGCTACGGTTGAACGAACACTGCTTTTCTTCAGAAAAGAACTGATTGCATTTAGTTCTATTTTTTCGACCATAGGTTCAATAGAAACTGAAGTAACAGTAACAGGTGTCTTTGCTTCTATCTTCTGCTCATCCTGTTTTACAGTCTGTTTGCATCCCACTATACTTAAAAAAAATCCAATAAAAAGTACCGCATTTATAGGCGTTATTAAAACTCTTTTCTTTATTATCTTATTACTATTCATACCTTTATTGTTGCTTTAGATAATTAAGTTCGTTGATAAGTTGTAATCTCCTTATTTTTGTTTGATTCATGGTTTTATTAAGAGCTAATAAATTCTTCACAGAATTTAGATACTCGGTAATCGAAATAAGTCCGCTTCCCATTTGAGTTTTTGCCATTGCATTAAAATCAACCAGAGTAGCAAGCTGTCCGTTCATCTGAGAGATTTCTTTAGACGTCACGGAAAGTTCAGCATATAGTTGCATAATCTGTTGATTATATTGAGATTTAAAGAACTGTTGATAAGCTGAACGTGAAAGCTCAGAAAGGGTTAACTTTTGAATCTGAAGCTTCCGTTGTCCCCCATCATAAATAGGAACATTTAAATTGATACCTGCACTGACACCAAAACGTTGGTAGATCTTTTCAAGGGTACTACTCATCAAACCGGCATCGGCAAACCAATTGAGTTTAGGACGAACCTGATCGGCTATAATCTTTTTCTCATTCTCAATTTTAAGACTGTCTACCTTGAATTGCATAAAAAGAGGTGATTGCTCCATACTGATCGTTTTCACCTCTACTATCTCGGGTTGCGACAGCTTAATATTAGTTGAATCTGTTATTCCACACAATAAGTTTAACGAATAGAGATCATTTTCATATTGGCCGGTTAGCTGTGTAATCAATAATTCGATCGATTGAATTTCAACTAATAGTGATAGATAATCTGTTTGTTTGTAAATTCCGTTCTCAACAAGTCGCTTCATTAATTTAAGCTGATTGTTCAGTATCTCAAGCTGGCTCTGATTATAAGAGAGTTCGCTATAGTCCAGAAACGCAATAAGATATTGTGCAGTAACCGCTTTCCGAATATCCTTAACCGAAATCTTTATTGAATTTCCAACCAACTGCTTTTGGAGTGCCAGTCCGTTAAAAGCGTCCTCCCTGACTTTTTTATCAATGATATTTTTCTTTATCCCGACCAATCCTGAAATATTAGCGCCATTAGTTATAGCCTCATCGTATCCCCAACCCTTAACAACAGGTGCATACATCACCTGCGAATTAGCCTCCACTTGAAATTTATCACCGGCTTTGATCAACAAGCTATCCATTGTAGAAGAATGAAGCTGGTTCTGATAATCTTTTAAAAGAGGACTGTTCTTTATAGCCTTATCCAAATAATAATCAAGATTCTGATTTTGTGAAAAAGCCTGAATCCCGATTAATAAAAGATAAATAATAAAAGCAAATCGTTTTTTCATACCATAAGGTTTACTAAAGATGGAATTAAACAATCTCGCAGCAGAGCTGTCGACATTACCCGAAAACATATATCTCTCACAGCAGAGCCGAGGAAATTAGCCCTAAAAGATTAAAAAAATTATCCGTAGCAAATTTATATTTAGATAAAAAAATGACGGATTGATTTAACAAAATGGTAATAGAATATCTTCAATTAAGACCATTCAAATTTAAAGAAACAATAGATATAAAATCCTTTTAAAATAAAAAACATTGATACTATTTTCTTCAGAATGTCTACAGAATTAGCTATTTCCATACATCATTTCTGTATACTTCTGAATCAGCCCGAGCTCTTTTGAGACTTATTTTCTCTCTATCTTCCGATATAAAGATTGTATTATTGACCTCTGAACCCTATCGCGGTCAGAAATGTTGACAATTTTTACATTTCATAATTTATGATACCGAAAGGTTCAAGATACATTACTTAGGTAATATAAAAAAATATTCCTGCAATTCTTCTAAAAACGCTACACGGATTATTGCATTTACGAAATTACAGGTATACCTTTATACAAGAATAAACAATGAACAGAAAACCTATCTAATTATTTTTCTCATGAACCTGTTAGAGATTGCAAAAGCACGTTATTCATGCCGAAACTTTAAGCAAAAAGAGGTAGAAAAAGACAAAATAATATTCATTTTAGAGGCTGCAAGAGTAGCGCCATCGGGTTGTGACTTTCAGCCTAGACTCTTTTTTGTCGCCCAATCAGCCGAGAGTAGAGAGAAAATCCAACAAACCTATGATAGGGAGTGGTTCAAAACGGCGCCCCTCATTATAGTCGTTTGTGGCGATCACAATACGTCATGGAAAAGAAATGATGGAAAAGATATTCTGGATATAGATGTTGCTATTGCTACAGATCATCTTATATTACAAGCCACAGAACTAGGCTTGGGAACCTGCTGGATCTGCAATTTCAATGCAAAACTGCTCAAAGAGAATCTGGGGCTGCCAGATTATATCGAACCAATTGCCCTCGTGCCGATTGGTTATCCAAATGATTCGGAAAAATCAGACAGGCATCTGCTAAAACGAAAATCGATTGATGAAATTGTCCATTGGATTTAAATACACTATTGGATTTAAATTAGATATAGCATATATAATTGCAACATCTAATGCTTTACCACAATCTTTTTACTATCTGTACCAACCCTTACAAAATAAAGGCCGCTTCGATAGGATAACATATTAATGGACGCATATCCATTTAAAGTCTTGGTTCTGTAAATAACCGTACCAGTGATATCAAGAATTTCTATTGTTTTATTAAATATTCCCGGTTTATCAATTTCTACAATGAGTGTTTCATTCACAGGATTAGGGTAGACCAGTAGTTTGGCCTTACGAAAATCATTTCTATTTTCAAGTAACAATCCTCCTGTAGTTAATTCTTTTGACCCCAAGGAATTCCCATTAACACCTGAAGCGGAATTATCTAATAAGGCAGTACCTTTATTTCTCAACACGGGTAATATAGCGGTATCCGATTTACTTAACGAAATCGAAGAACTATCTTTCAACATTGATGTTTTATAGGAGTTAACGGAAGATCTGAATTCTATGCCACTGGTAGCAAATATTCTGTAATTTACGGAATGAGAGACATCTGAGTTTAGAGAACGAGTTTTACTGACAAAGAAATATGTTTCGGCCCCCTGAGAACTAACACGCGTTTTGAAATCACCAGAATTAAATTTTGGCCAACCTGAGACAAGGACTCGTCCCACTAAAACAGGTTTGTTTCCAGCACCGTAACTACCCAAAAAAATCGGATTTTCTATAGCGCTTATAATCGTTGCAGGAAGTATAATCTCTCCTACGAAATAATCACCACATTTAAATAGAATAGCATCGCCCGAATTCATCTTAGGTAATTCAAAATTCAATTTAGTAATGGTCCTCCATGGATATGCGGCAGAAGTGCCTAAATTTTTATCATTTCCAGAATTAGAGATATAATAAGTATTTCCAAAAGCAGAGCCAACATAGATTAAATAACCTATCAAAACCATTAAAAATAGCTTAATCTTTCTATGTCTTAATTCACCCTCCATAATAAAATTAAAATTTATGAGTATTAAAAAACAACAGGTTGTTAATATATAACAACCTGTTGTTCATTTTATCAATCGTTATTGAAAATATTTAACATTTTTATTAAATGATGCCTCAACTTTTGTCGACAACTGCTTTTGCTTATAATTAGATGTCAACATACCTAGTTGTTGCATTACCCCTAAGGCTGTTCTGATTTCCTCTTGAAAGACCATTTTGTGATCGCTAGAGAAGCTATTATAATAAGCCAGGTCCTGATTGTATTGTTTAAGCATTAATTCTACCAATTCATTTGCTTTCTTAATATTACCAACTTGATAATAGAGTTCGATAAAAGAAAGATCATATGATTCAGGAATAAACTTTTTAAAAGGGAAGTATTTTTCATTCAACAATAAAAGATCAATTGCTTTCTTTTTCTCATTATGACGAACCATAAATGATGCTGTCCGCATTACGTTTTCTTTAAAACGCATGATGTTCGATCTACTCTCCGGATCGACGTAAACCTTTGGATCCGCCAAATTGCCCCACTTACAACGATTCATCAATACATCATACGAACCATAACCATCTATAGTTCCCAATGTATTTATATAATCGACAGAATCAGTTTTGACAGGCATAAATTTATAGGACCATCCTTCCAGAAAGCAGTATCGATCGATGTCAGCACATTTTGCAACCGAATAGGGTGCCGAGAAATAGATCGGACGCTTCCAGTTATTTGTAGCCAACAGGTCAAGCAACAGCAAATCATTCTTATAAAGGACATTTGCTTTAATGGTATAATAAATAGTATCGACCATCTTTTTACGCAAATAAGCAGGAACAATTCCATTTCTGAAACATGCAGCAGTATCTACCGTAATTTTTATCTTCTTAGAAGGGAAGAATTTTAGTGTCCGGCCATTTTCCAAAGTAGCATATGTACGTGGGTCACTACTCTTGATGAATTCAATAAAATCTTTCAGCTCAACATAATCCTTAACGCCAAGATCATTATATGGTATAGCATCATTAGTTCCTTGTTGATATTGCTCCTTATTAAGTGATAACGGCATTGGCTCAGATTCATAATTTTTTGAATAGAGCTGGTTAATGTACCATGATCCGCCTGAAAGCTCCAAATTCACATTACGTACATCCGTTTTAACGCCTTCTACTTCCTGATTATACCATAACGGATAAGTATCGTTATCTCCATTGGTAAATAATATAGCTTGTTTATCACACGACACAAGATAATTCTGTCCAAAATCGCGTGCAGCATATTTACCCGACCTGTCATGACTAGCCCAGTTTTGTTGCGCCATGATTCCAGGTACTAAGATAAGTGTCAAAACACCTACGATACCAACAGCAGCAATTTCTTTCCCTTTCATTTTTTCCTTCAACCAATCCACCAGACAAACTACACCCAGACCTACCCAAATAGCAAAAGCCATAAAGGATGCAGCATAAGAATAGTCCCGCTCACGAGGTTCAAAAGGCTTTTGATTAAGGAACACAACAATAGCGATACCCGTCATAAGGAAGAGCATAAAGACTACTAAACTCCCTTTATAATCTTTCTTAATCTGATAATATAATCCCAACAATCCCAACAAGAAGGGAAGCATAAAATAAACAGCTTTTCCTTTATTCTGATACCGTTCAGGCAAATTAAGCTGATCATGTCCTAACCTGGCCTTATCTATAAATGGTATTCCTGTCAGCCAGTTACCATTAATATTATCACCAAAACTTTGAATATCATTCTGACGACCGGAGAAGTTCCACATCAGATAGCGCATATACATCCACCCCACTTGATAATTTTTAAAGAAGCGTAGATTCTCTCCAAAAGTAGGTCTGTTTAACGTAGTAGGTTTGCCGTCATTACCTGTGACATTAATAGGAATACCAGGTCCTCCCCATTTTTGATAAAATTCAATGGTTCCCCTTCTTTCCGAATCAGTAGCCCACATTCGAGGAAAGAAACTACAGAAAGCAGGATCATAAATTGGAGAAACTTCTTTTTGATCATCAATCACAACATACTTTCCCGTTTTTAAATCTTTTTTATAAACAGGATTTCCATCTTTATATCCAACAACGGGTGCAGAATAATAATTTCCATAAGCTAATGGCCATGTACCATATTGTTCACGATTCAAAAATGAAACCAAACTTAAAGGATCCTTAGGCGCTCCAAAATTAATAGGCGTACCTGCATTAGAACGAACCACCAACATCAGAAAAGAGGAGTATCCGATCAATAAAAAAGTAAAGCCTAATAAGATCGTATTCAGCAAAACCTTATTTTTCCTTTGCGTATAAATAAGGCCGAAAACAATTAGTCCTACCAAAAGGATGGAATATATTATAATTCCGGAGTTAAATGGTAAATGAAAGTTATTTACGAAAAACAGCTCAAAGGTTCCAGCTAGATTTGGTATCTCAGGAATAACAAAATACATCACCGTCCCCAGAATCACGATGGAAAAGAGTAATGTTATAACAATTCCCTTGGCGTTATTTTTCTTATATTTGGTAAAATAAAACAACAGAGACAGTGCCGGAATAGTTAGAATACTCAGAAGATGAACGCCTATTGACAATCCAATAATGAACGCGATAAAAAGCAACCAACGATTATGATAAGGTTTGTCGACTTCATCTTCCCATTTAAGCATTGCCCATACTACAACAGCAGTACATAAGAATGACATTCCGAAAAGGTTCGCCTCAACAGCTGAAAACCAAAATGAATCACTAAAAGTAGCTACCATAGCGCCAATAAAACCGGCTGCAAATATGGTCCACATCTGAACTTTGGTCATTTCGCCATCTACCGAAACCATCTTCCTAGCCAACCGCGTTATAATCCAGAAAAGGAATAAGATGGTAAAGCTGCTGCTTAAACTCAGCATAGCATTAATCAATAGAGCAACATGATGCACATTCCCAAACGCGAACAGAGAAAAGAAGCGCCCAATAAGACCAAACGTAGGTGCTCCGGGTGGGTGACCAATCTGAAGTTTATACGCTGTTGAAATATGTTCTCCCGGATCCCACCAACTTACAGTGGGTTCGATAGTAAGGAAATAAACAACCGTTGCTATCGCAAAGGCTACCCAACCAATAATGTTGTTCAGCTTATTGTATTGCTTCATTCTTTAAAAATTTTGTACAAATTTAAGTTTAAAAGGTATTAAAATTAAGACTTACACGAAAAACAGTCCATACTTTTCTATAAATTTAACAAGATGAGCGATAAACAATATATATTGGCATCAAAACAAAATGACGGCATTGGTTAAATCACCTTGCTAACTTTTATAGTCCATGCATACTGACAAGGAGCATTTGTTCGTAATTTATTAGGAATGACCACTTTGAATCCTTTACCATCTTTTATCCATTTTAATTTTTCTTTTGAGCCAAGTAGCGTAACTTTTGCTCCGGAAGCAGGTTGATGCGATTTAACACTGATTTCAGCAGGCATCTCTTTTTCATCTTTTCCGGCCAGATAGAAGAAATAAACCGTCCCATCATTCTGTTTGGTCATACAGATATTGTCCTCTTTGTAGGGTTCAATAGGTTTACTATTATAAATTCCCTCACTGTTTATCTTCATCCAATCACCATATTCCTTCAATAAATCGTACGCACCTTGCTGCCATTTACCATCGGGTCCGGGAGCAATATTTAAAAGCAGATTTCCACCTTTAGCCACAACATCAATCAACATCTGAATTCCATCATGGCCGCTCATGTATTTGGCATCCGGAGTAAATGACCATCCCCCGCCTGAGATGATGCACGATTCCCATGGATATGGAAGTGTTTTTTCGGGAACTCTGTTTTCAGGAGTAAGGTAATTTTGATTTTTACCACGTACTGCACGATCCACTACAATTAAACCCGGTTGTTTTGCCCTAACCTTTTCAACCAGTTCGTCCATTTTTATATCCTGATTAACAATCTTCTGTTTCAGAAATCCAGATGGTGCTTCCTTAACCGCCCCCTTATAATAAGCATCAATTTCGCTCTTAGGCGTTTTTGCAACCCATCCTCCATCCAGCCAGAGAATATCTATTTTTCCATAATCCGACATCAGTTCAAGTATCTGGTTATGTGTAAACTCAACAAACTTATTCCATTTTTCAGGATAGATTTCCGGATCATAATTTACGTTTCTATCCAATGGAGGAAAATAAGGATCCCAATAATAAGGTGTATTCCAATCAGGTTTTGAAAAATAAGCCCCTGTCCACAGGCCTTCATTTCTAAAGGCACTAAAAATCTCTTTTGCTATATTGGCTTTAGGATTCGTACTGAACGGACAATCTTTATCTGTCACTTTATAATTTGTATATTTTGAGTCAAACATACAAAAGCCGTCATGATGTTTTGTGGTAAACACTACATACCTCATCCCAGCCTCTTTAGCAGCCTTAGCCCACCGCTCCGGATTAAAATCGGTTGGATTAAAAGTTTTTTTTAATCCTTCATACTCTTTTTTATACGCATAATAGTTTTGAGGATTACTCCCTTTCTTACGTTCGCACCAACCATAATCTTCAGGGCACAGTGACCACGATTCAACGATACCCCATTGGCTATAAGTTCCCCAGTGCATTAGCAAACCGAATTTTATATTCTGCCACTGGCTTAGTTTTTCAATTACCAGTGGGTCTTTTTCGGGTACATATCTTTCATCTTCATAAATAGCCTGTGCAAATAAATTCATTTGCATCGAAATAAAGACAAATAACAACAATAATCCTTGTTTCATTTTTCTTCAGTTTAAATATTGGAGATTTAATGATTTCAAAACAAGATTTTTTTTAAGAGAGAGGAGTTGATACTTTTATTTATCCACCCCACACTATAAAAACAATACTCCGTCTGAAAGCGCTGTTATCCTGCAACAGAGCTATGATAATTAGCATTAACAGATTAAACAACATTTCATAAAAGCACTCAAAAGTAAATAAGAATTGAATAATTTACAAGAGTGATTCGTAACAGTACTTACTTCCAATTTTTTACCGTTACGTAAAAATTTTATCTTCCAAATAATTTTTACAATTAAATAGTAACTATTTTTAACTAAAAAAAGATGTTAAAGAAACAATATTGGGAAGGAGTCACCAATAAAGGAAGAACAGAAGCCATCAATGAAATAAAAGACATTATTTCAAATAATTCGGGATCTATTATTAGTTTTAACCGGTTTTCAGACATGGCTTTAAGCCTTATGCTCGAAGTAGAAGCCAATAAAGTAAACATACTATTTGATATATTAAACAAATATATGACCGTAACAGGGCTGTCTAATGAAAGCGGGAATACAAACTCAATGCAGGATATAACAGTATTTTTTTATATCACCTTCGGAAAGAGCACTGGAGATCTTAGTATTGAGATTCCCCAGGTTCCGGGATAGTTCAGCTACCAGCTTATATTCAAACAACATAGAATAAAAAAGGGCACTAAACAAAAGCAATTGTTTCCTTTTCAACAAATAGATAAGATGCTTCTAGCGATTCTTATTATTTACATCTTTAAATGCAGCAATAGGACCAGAATTAGTTTTAGGAAGTGGTTTCACTTCAGCTTTATCTTCAATATTTTCAGAAATACATCCTTTTGCAAAGGCTTTTAATAAATTAACCAAACTGTGACCACTCAGTGCCGAGTAAATTTTATCTTTCACAATAATCGAAATTCTTAATACAAAAACAGGTGAATAATTCGGCAACAAATATCATCTTAGGTCTGAATATCTGATAATTACATCACAAAACGAAACAAAATACACATTCCCCAGATTTCTTCATTGCTGGTGGCGAATATATATCATTATTTTGGATTTAATATCAAATTACAATTATTTTTTTATATGTTCAATATAATTGATTATAAACAAATTAAAAACAATACATTGACAATAAGACAAATAAAAATGAGGGAATCTCAATAAAACATAAATACTTATGACGCCAATTGAATTAAAAATGGAATATCTTATTTCCAAACCGGTATTTTTTTAAGTGTGAACAACAAAGAGACTGATATAAGCTCAGTCACCGGGAAATAAAAGATCAATTAATTCCGCAATAATAAACGAACCTTACGTTGAAGTGCCTTAAGTATTTTCAAAACCGTTCCATCCTCAAAATTGCTCACCATAAATCCTTCATCAAACTCATCAGCACGAACAATCATGATCAACAATTTGCAGAGTATCACAATCCTCAACTTTTCAAAATCTTGATCGTCATTGCAAAGAATATCATCGCCTTCCTCCCACTCCACCCAATTCCACTCCGGAACCAGATCAAGGCTCACAACCACTTCCGCGAAAACACTAATCACTTCGGCAGGCTCAAAGTAGGGCAATTTAACAGTTCCATCCTCCAACATCTCACCTCCAACCATCTCGCCAAATTGTTTCGTAGCCTCAATTTCAGGAATAAGCTCAAATAAAGGCACCCATTCCATTTGGTTCAGCACTCTTATTTTCTCGTAATTTTCACCCGACTGTGCCATAGATCTTTTGTTCTTTTATTGGTTTAGATTCTGTTCTTTTAAGAATATCGTTCAAAAGTACAATATAATTATGAGCTCTTGAATTGAAATGCCTTATCTATAAATTAGAAGTACCATTCGTGGATAAAGAAGAAAATGGTTTAACTGATACAATGATATATAAAATTAAAGATATGCGATTAAGCTATTGATTGTAGCATATATTTCTCATTTTTAAACCAAAAAAAACATATCAGATTAAAAATGGTGTCTATTTTAATATGATTATCTAGCCAAGTTTTATAACTTTACACTAAAATCAACTTGTAATGAATTCAGCTAAACTTTTTATAGAAGTAACTAGCCTTTATGATTTTAGCACAACCGTTGAAATGCTCGTAATAGAGGCTGAACATAGGAAGTGGAAAGTTCCAATGGTACACGATCTGCAACACACATTAGCCAAAGCAGGAAAAATAGTTAATCCCGTTACTATAATTGAGATTTGTAAACCTTCTTATTCAGGGCAAATTCTCGAATTGAATCATGAACGGATAATCTCCATAATGATGCCCTGCCGTATTTCAGTTTATGAAAAGGAAGACGGGAAAACGTATATCAGTCTTTTAAAGTTAGGAGAATTGACCGAAGGAATGCCTGAAACAATTAAAACAGTAATGACAACTGCGGTTAACGATTCTTTTGAAATCGTTAAATCCGTAATACAATAAAGTGATTGAATTTGATAAAGCGGTTATCTGACACAATCAGAATCAAATTTAATTTCAAGCCATCGTTTCACTATTTCACACTAAATATACTGCTTTCCATATGGGATAACTCTCTTCTAATCTAAAAACCACTATTTTTTCATCCAAGTGTGATTCTAATCTACGCCTAATACCTGATAGAAGGACATTAGCGTTACTTTAGAATTACATTAGGCTTAGATTAGGCTTAGCCCTTCTGGATAGAATGATTTTTAAGGAGATAACTTAACCTTATTTATTAATCCTACAATTTTTCAAACTCAACCGAATAAGTCAATAGTTTTTACAACCTTTGCATAAGAATTATCCTTTTACCCGAACAAAACGTTCACTATTCCTATTTTCATGATTAATAATAGAATTGACTTCTACCGTCAACAGGTCGAAACATACACCGCTTCAAAAAACACACTCAACAAACAGATCCAATTATTAGGCTGGTCGCGACTCTTTGTATTTATTGTAGGGTGCTACGCTTTTTACAAACTTCTCACCACTTATCATAATCTCAATCTATACATCGTTTTAGGTGCGTTATTTGTATTTCTGCTTTTATTGTTTGTCAACCATAAGCTTACTAGTCAACGTAATACCATCTTCAACCTGATTAAAATTAATAAGAACGAAATCGATGTTCTGGAAAATAAGCCCTCATTCTTTGATGCCGGGACAACCTATCTGAATGATGATAATTATCTGGCTGATCTGGATGTGTTTGGTGATCGCTCCCTTTTTCATCAACTAAACAGAACATCCACCCTAATTGGAAGAGACCGGTTAGCCTCATTGCTCACCAATCCGCTAAACAATGTCGCGGATATTAAAGAACAACAAGCAGCAGTAAGTGAATTAGCGGAGAAGACCGCTCTTCGTTCTATTTTTACAGCCATCGGATTAAAAACAGAAAGTAGTCATCCTGATTATGCAGCCATTATGAATTGGCTTGAGATGCCCGATCAGTTCACGACTTCCAAAGCAACCCGTCTTTTCCAATATCTAGCGCCAACTTTAATTTTAGCATCTATTCTGATAGGGCTCATTACCGGAATTTACTCCTTTATCAATTATGCTATCGTTATCAACCTTATCATAGCCGTGAGCTATATTAAACCGATCAACACCCTGCATAAAAACCTTTCGAAGAATCTAAAACACTTTTTCGAATTTGCAGATATGCTGCTTCAGCTCGAGAATGAAAAGTTTGTCTCCGAAAAAATGCAGAAAATCAGCCAGACAGCCCGTGGTGCTCGCATAGAGTTGAAAGCGTTAGCGAAATTGGGAAACAGTTTCGATCAACGAAACAACCTGCTTGCCTATATTTTATTCAATGCTACTATTCTTATTGATATTCGCATAGCCTTGCGTTTCGAAAAATGGAAACAGAAAAACAGTAAGAATCTCCCCCTTTGGCTTGAAACCATTGCCGAAATTGAGATGCTGTCGTCACTAGCCACTTTCCGTTTCAATTACCCCACATCCGTCTTTCCAAAGGTCATAGACGGCAAGCCCTTTATCAAAGCGGTTGCATTGTCGCATCCATTAATACCGGATGAAGATTGTGTAGCCAATGATTTGACCATCGGGGAACAACAACGATTGTTCATTGTAACGGGTTCAAACATGTCGGGAAAAAGTACTTTTTTGAGAACCATCGGCATCAATGTTTTATTGGCCCGATGTGGAGCTCCTGTTTTTGCAAAAGAGTTTAGCTGTAGCATTCTAAATATCCATACTTCATTACGTCAAACCGATTCTCTGTTCGAACATGTCTCATTGTTTTTCTCTGAGCTCCGAAAGTTGAAATCTATCTTAACCCGGCTTACAGATAATCCGAATGCCCTAGTGCTATTAGACGAAGTATTGCGGGGAACAAATTCTGATGATAAGCTGTATGGCAGTCGTCAATTGGTAAAGAAGCTAGCCGGAACCGGTTGTCTCACTATTCTGGCCACGCATGACATTGCACTTTCCGATATGAGCGACACTTATCCCGAAATCATCAGCAACTATTGCTTCGAAAGCTCACTCGATAATAATGAACTTACATTCGACTATAAATTAAAAGAGGGTGTATCAAAAAACAGAAATGCTACTTTCCTGATGAAGAAGATGGGAATTATTGAATGAGAGATAAATAAAAATGCGTAAAATTGCATCGTGATCGGTAAAGAAGAGATCATTCAACCATCATCACCACAATAGAAATTGAGTAGTGAGACGATTGAGGTTAGAAAACAAATTAAACAAATTAATTTCAATCAGCTATGTTTCAGAAAACAACCTATCAGCAACGTAGAAATCGTTTAAGAGAGCAGGTTAAGTCGGGCCTTATTCTTTTGTTGGGAAACGACGAAAGTCCGATGAACTATACCGATAATACCTACCATTTCAGACAAGACAGCTCATTTATCTACTTCTTTGGAATTGATTTTCCGGGATTAATCGGCATTATCGATATTGATAATGGAACAGAAACCATCTTTGGTAACGACTATACAATTGACGATATCGTATGGATGGGTCCTCAACCCACAATAAAAGAACGGGCCCTTCTTTCTGGCGTTGAAAATACCGGATCGATCGCCAATGCCGAAGCGCTTATTAAAAAGGCCCATTCGCAAAATAGAATGATTCATTTTCTACCACCCTACCGTGGAGAACATAAACTTCTTCTGCTCGACTGGTGTGGTATAAATCCTAAAGAAGCCGTTCAGAAAGCATCATTAGAACTGATAAAGGCTGTCGTAGCACAACGGAATATAAAGTCAGAGGAAGAACTTACAGAAATAGACAAGGCAGCAGTCATTACTGCCGATATGCATCTGAAGGCAATGCACGTTGCCCGTCCCGGCATGACTGAAGCCGAGGTGATGGCAGCAGTGAATCAGGTAGCGCTTTCAGCCGGCGGAAATCTTTCATTTCCGATCATTGCCACCATAAACGGACAGACGCTTCACAACCATCACTATGGAAACATTCTCCCCGAAGGACGAATGTTTTTACTGGATGCAGGTGCTGAGATCGCTTCATTCTACGCAGGGGATTTGTCGTGTACGTTTCCTATCGGACCAAAGTTCACTACGGCTCAACGGGAAGTTTATTCGTTGTCACTGGCAGCCCACGAGCATGCTGTTTCGATGCTAAAACCCGGAATCAATTTCAAAGACATTCACCTTTCAACCTGCAAGGTAATCGCAGAAGGCATGAAAGATATGGGATTCATGAAAGGAAATTGCGACGATGCCGTTCAACAAGGCGCTCATGCCATGTTTTTTCCCTGCGGTTTAGGCCATATGATGGGATTGGATATTCACGATATGGAAGGCCTCGGTGAGGTTTATGTAGGTTACGACGGGGATGCCAAAAGCACATTGTTCGGATTAAAATCATTAAGACTGGCTCGTAAACTGGAACCCGGATTTGTGTTTACCATTGAACCGGGAATTTATTTTATTCCCGAGCTGATCGACAAATGGCGTGGAGAGAAGAAGTTCACCGAATTTCTGAATTACGATAAACTCGAAACATACAAAGACTTTGGCGGATGCAGAAACGAAGAAAACTATACCATTACCCAAACGGGCGCCAGACTATTGGGAAAACCGTTACCCAAAACCCCTGATGCTGTGGAAGTAGAACGCCAAAAGGCCTTCTGAACGGCATAAATATTATTTGAATTTATCAATTTAAACAACCCGATTATACTATATATATCCGGGTTGTTTTATTGTCTGCACAAACTCAACTTATTTTGATCAATAACGACCCAGAATTCGATCTCAAAATTCGTAAGTGATGTAAAGTAGTTTTCCGCCTCGATAAATATCCTAACTTAAAAATATCATATTTCTCTATTTAGGGGTCATATAAAAGAGATTATCATGTAAGTTTGTGTTCAACCTCAAAGGGATAATTTGATTATAGCATTATCATTATTTTAAGTTTATTCGTTGGCTGAATTAATTTGGAAATATGATTAAAATTAATTGATTACAGATTTGAAATAATAGAAAATAAATATGCTAACCATTTGATAATCTGAAAACATAAAAAAGAATTCATCCAATGGGTTAAGTTTATCAATTCCGGAGGGATCATATTATCATCGTACAAATATTCTAAAAAAACAACATCATAAAAAATCGACCTACCTAATTAAACGTTCGTATTCTTTTGCAGTCTAATTAGAGGGAAGTTTATCAATACACCACCAATTATGAACAAAGCGCTGCTATTTGCACTAATGATTCTACTCAACATTTCATCTTTTGCGCAGAAGACAATAACCGATCCGTTTCTGGAAAATAAGCTATTCAAACCTTACGACAGTTATTTCAATAAAGATCGTGAGTGGATTTATACCCACCTCAATAAATCAGCTTATATTCAGGGCGATGACATCTGGTTCACATCGTATATCTTAAATCCGGCAAGTAAGCAGCTAAATTTCATCACCTCTAAACTCTACGTTGAGCTTTGGTCACCGGAAAAGAAACTAATCAATCGTAAAATATTGTTTGTAAAGGCCGGTACAACCGACAACTATATCCATCTTGCAGACTCGCTGGAGCCGGGTAAATACTGTTTCAGAACCTATACAAATTGGATGCGAAACTTTTATCAGAAAAACGATTTTAATACATTCATTACCATTCTGGGTTCCGCTAAAAGCACCAATAAAAGTTCTGTGGAGAAACAAAAAAAATCATCAAACAGACCATCAGAACAAAAGGAAAAAATATCGGAGCCAGCTATCCCATTTGATTATGATATTCAGTTTTTGCCCGAAAGCGGTCGTTTTTTAGAAGGTGCCGACAATGTTTTGGGGATCAAGGCAACTGATCCCTATGGAAAAGGTATTATAATAACCGGAAAGATATTCGATGCTGAGAATGATGAAGTTTTAGCCTTTTCGACTAATGATTTTGGAATGGGAAATATCACTATTTCGAATGCAACAAGCAAACAATATACTGCTAAAATAACATTTCCAGACGGCAACACCAAGGATATACCGCTTCCTAAAACAGAACCCTTGGGGGTAATCATACATGTAAATACCTACAGACCTGACGCGGTATGGTTTAACGTTCAAACCAACGAAGCGACCCGATTACTCAAAAAGTCGTACATCGTCATGCTTCATGCCAATGGTACGATGTATAACAATTATCGTCTCAGTTTCTCCAAAGGGACAGCCCTGCAATTCAGCATTAAGAAGAAAGAGCTGGGACGAGGTATTCTATATGCGACCCTCTTTGATGAGAATTTAATGCCTATTGCTGAACGCATTTTTTATAATACGGACACAATTGCAAAAGGCAAACTGTCTTTTAAGGCTGAACCCTTTATTAACGATACGGTTGAGCTGAAGGTTAATGCTACAGACTCGCTCATCAAGCCCTTATTTACCAAGTTAAGCATTTCTGTTCTGCCAGAAGAAACGATATTAAATCATTTTGACAACAGTCTCTGGGCCGAATCGATCCTTCGTCCGACACTCAAAGGCAGTATTGAAAATCCTAATTGGTACTTTGAAAAAAAGGATATCGATCACTTAATAGCGATTGATAATCTACTTTTAACTCAAGGATGGAGGAAATACGACTGGCCAACTATATTAAAAGATACCATTCACAAATTTTCTTATCCTCTAGAAGAAGCCTTCTCAGTTGAAGGGAAAGTAAAGAACTGGTTAAAAAACAAACCGGAACTAAAAAGCAAAATCACATTTTTATCGCCATTAAACAAAATCTTTTTGTTTGCACCGGTCGACAGTTTAGGGGAATTTCATTTCGATCGGGTCTATCTTGCAGATTCGACATGGGTCATCGCATCAGCTTCAAGTGATAAAGGTAAAAGATGGAATAGAGTACTCCAAATGTCTATTCCCGAATTCAGACTGGAAGCTCCGGATATAAAACAAGCACCTACACCGCCAGACAAGAATATTGAGGTCGTTGGCGACATACCTAAACTAACTAAAGGTGTAATACGTTTACAGGAAGTAGTAATCACAGGAGTCAAGAAAAATCACTTTGCCGATAATATTTACATTGGCATCATGAGCCGTACGCTCGAAATAACGAAAGAGAATTATCTGCGATATAACAATATGGAACTTCTGCTTCAAATCTACTTTAATGTCAGAACCGAACATAATCAATTAGGTGAATACCATTTCAATATGGGGAGAGGCCTATCATCATCGGGAAGTTCGGGAATGGGGCATTCAACGAATGAGCCTCTCATGATGATCGACGGAATGAAAGTATATAGTCCGCAAGATATTCTTACTTTTCCTATCAATTTAGTAGAAGCCGTTGCTGTCAATAAAGATGGAACAGGTGCAGGATTGGAGGGTGGAAATGGTGTTATCGCTATAAAAACCAGAAAGGCACCTCTTTTTGATGACAATACAGAAAGGGCCAATATAAAGCGTCTGATGATAAATGGGTATGCTGCTCCAAAGAAATATTTTGAACCGAAATATTTGATACAACCAGGAACAACTGATTACGACAAGTATGCCGCCATCTACTGGAAACCCGATCTTATAATTGATTCTACAGGTATCGCTTCATTCAGATTTGCCGTACCCAAGGAGATAAAATCTGTCACAATCCGAGCCGAAGGAATCTCTTTAGAAGGAATACCTTTCCTGCATGAACAAAAACTGACCCTGCCCGGCAGAGATTGACGATATCAAATTTCAAGTCGTCCTTAACATTATTATGCATTGATTATCAATTATTAAAAAAGCATAGTGAGAATTGTTTCAATGATCTAATAATCAAAAAAAATATTTTTTTCACATGACGAATTGGGAATGCACCTAACACCACATTCCTTTTTTATCTAAAAAAGGTTATTAGTTTTCAATCTAGAATTGATAATATTATTATTGCAAATAAATATTTTTTTACAATAATTTTGAAAGAATAATATTATTTTTATACCAACATCATTATAAAATATAGTTTATAATAATAAGCCTGTCTATCTTAACTTCGTGTTCTATTGTAAGTCTAGAATGAAACATATCAATATACACTATTATGATGAACAAAACACTACTATTAACACTATTGATTCTCCTCAACATTTCATCTTTTGCGCAGGTGACAATAACCGATCCGGTTCTGGAAAGCAAGCTATTCGTACCATTTGGCAATTACTTTGCTAAAGATCTTGAATGGATTTATACCCACTTTAATAAGTCGGCCTATCTTCAAGGCGATGATATATGGTTTACATCATATGTTTTAAATGCCGAAACTAAACTACTAGACTTTAATACTTCTAAACTCTACGTTGAACTTTGGTCTCCTGAAAAGAAACTGATAAGTCGTAAGATTCTATACGTAAAGGCAGGTACGACCAATAACTATATTCACCTTACTGACTCCCTGGCACCGGGTAATTATTGTTTCAGAGCTTATACAACCTGGATGCGGAATTTCTATCAGAAAAACGATTTTAATACAATTATACCTATTCTGGGCCCCAATAAGACCAACAGCAACAAACCTATTGAGAAGCCTCAAAAGGCATCACGAGGGCCATCAGAACAAGAAGGACAAGCACCGGAGCCAACTACCCCTTTTGATTATGATATTCGTTTTTTCCCCGAAAGTGGTCATTTCTTAGCGGATGCCACCAATGTCTTGGGCATCAAGGCAACAGATTCCACAGGAAAAGGCATTAAAATAAGTGGAGAAATAGTTATACAAAACAGTCAGAAAATCATAAGCTTTTCGACTAACAATTTTGGAATGGGCGACCTTATCCTTCCGAATGCAACAAGTCAAGCTTATATTGCAAAGGTAATGCTCCCCAATGGAATCTCCCGATATATACAACTTCCTCAAACAGAGCTTCAGGGGGTAATCATACATGTAAATATCTATCAGCCCGGTGAAGTCTGGTTTAAAATCACAACTAACAAAACCACCCGGCAACTTAATAAGTCGTACACCCTCATGATTCATGCCAATGGGAAGATGTATAATACCTTTCGTCTCAATTTTGCTAAGGGAACATCCCTGCAATTCAGTGTGAAGAACAAAGAATTGGGACATGGCATTCTATATGCAACCCTTTTTGATGAGAATTTAACGCCTATTGCTGAACGTGTTTTTTATAATCCAGTCACGGTTGCAAGAGGGAAACTGGCATTCAATGCTAAACATATTATCAACGATACGGTTGAACTGAAGGTCAATACTGCTGATTCTCTCATAAAAACAAAATTAACCAAACTAAGTATCTCTGTCCTGCCCGAAAAAACGGTATTAAACCATTTTGATAAAAATCTTCTGGTTGAATCAATTCTTCGCCCCGTACTTAAAGGCAATATTGAAAATCCTAATTGGTATTTTGAAAAAAAAGATATCGAACACTTAGTAGCCATGAATGATCTGCTTTTAACTCAGGGATGGAGAAAATACGATTGGCCAACTATATTAAAAGACACTGTTCACAATTTTGCTTATCCTTTTGAAGAGAAATTCGCTATTGAAGGAAAAGTTGAAGGAAAAGTAATAAATCGAGTAAAAAAAGGACATGGAATAAAAAACAATATCACATCTCAATCACCTCAAAAAACAAAAAGTAAAATCACACTTCTGTCACCTCAAAACAAAATCTCTTTGCTTACTTCAACCGATAGCCTCGGGGAGTTTTATTTTGATCGGGTCCATCTCACAGATTCGACATGGACCGTAGCCACAGCCTTAAGCGACAAAGGCAAAAAATGGAACACCGTACTCCAAATGTCTATTCCTGAATTCAAAATGGAAGCTCCGGATATAAAACCTATTCCTTTGGATAAAAATATGGAGACCGTTGGCAATATACCTATACTTCCTAAAGGGGCAATCCTTTTACATGAAATAGTAATCAAAGGAACTAAAAAGAATCGTTTTGCCGACAATATTTATGTTGGTTTCACGAACCGTACACTCGAAATAACAAAAGATAATTACAGGCTATATACCAATATGGAGCTACTTCTTAGATACTTTAATGTCAAAATCATACACTCACAAGAGAATCTAAGTGAATACCACTTCCAGATAGGGAGAGCAAAAGGAGAGACAACTTTTAAAAGGATATCGTCCACAGCGGAGGATCCCCTCATGATGATTGACGGAATAAAAGTACATGATCCAGTAGATATTCTTAATTTTCCTATCAATTTAGTAGAAGCCGTAGCTGTCAATATAGATGGCTCAGGTGCAGGATTGGAGGGAGCAACTGGTGTTATCGCTATAAAAACCAGAAAGACACCCCTCATCATCGATGATCATTCGGAAAGGGCCAATATCAAGAGACTGCTGGTGAACGGATATGCCAGTCCAAAGGAATATTTTGAACCAAAATATTTGATACAACCCGGTTCTTATGATTATGACAGATTTGCCGCCATCTACTGGAAACCAGATCTTGTAATTGATTCTACAGGTATCGCTTCATTCAGATTTGCCGTACCCAAGGAGATAAAATCTGTCACAATCCGAGCCGAAGGACTCTCTTTAGAAGGAATACCTTTCCTGCATGAACAAAAGCTGACCCTGCCCGGCAGAGATTGACGATATCAATTTCTATTGAAAAAGCAAGGTTGATGTATTCCAATCACTCAACGGGGCTGCCACAAAATAAAATTCTATAATGTGAATAACGCTGAACCTTTACGGATTTCAGGTAACTATTCACACCATATTTAGCAGTGTGACTAAATTATCACCAAGATCGATTTCATGCAGAAAGGTAGCCTCTTTCGTAACTTGATTATTTGGATTGAATTTCAACAGAAGCAGCTGTCAACCCTTCGCTTGTAGCATTTAAAACAATAGTTTCCGATTTATCCTTTGATTTAATTACTACTAATGCCATACCGTGAAATGCCTTTCTGTGATCCGCTTTAAATGATTCCATACTGATGGGGCTGCCATTATCCACACCAACCAGATTACCGCCCCCTTTAACCTCAAAGTTTATAAGATTCTCAGCATCAGGAACCACCACCCCATCTTTATCAACAACTTTCACAGTGATATACGACAGATCTTTACCATTCGATTTAATCTTATTCCGATCGGCTGAGAGCACAATCCGTGCCGGAACGCCTGCTGTTTTCACCTCCTCAACCAAAACTTCAACACCATTGGTCCGCGACACAGCCTTCAGTACCCCCGGTTCAAAGGCTACCTTCCATGAAAGATGCAGATCATCACCCACTTTCTTCTTCACACCTAATGACTTACCGTTTAGGAAAAGCTCAACTTCTCCAGCATTTGAATAAGCCCATACATCCACCATCTTTCCGGGAGTCCAATTCCAATGAGGGAAGACATGTAAAACAGGTTTCGTTGTCCACTCGCTCTGATACATATAAAAAGCATCTTTTGGGAAACCGCACAAATCCATTATTCCGAAATACGAACTACGAGCAGGCCAGCCATAAGGTGTTGGTTCACCTAAATAATCAAAACCTGTCCAGATAAACATTCCCGAGAGATAATCGTGCTTCTTTATCAACTTCCAGGTCTCTTCATGCGTTGAGCCCCAGGGAGCAGAACAGTTATCAAAAGCCGAACACGATAAATCACTATTCATCGGTACGTTATCTTTGGGCCAACGCCTGATGCTATCAGCTGGAAAATCATAGCTACCTCTTGTAGCTAAAGCCGAAGTAGTTTCCGTACCTATAAACTTCTGAACCGGAAAGTCTTTCAGAAACTTCTCATACATATACTGATGATAATTATATCCAACCAGATCAAGAGCACCTGATTTAATGATGAAGTTATCAGGTGTCGGATGATCACAGGCAGAAGTAACCGGACGTGTATTATCCAAACTCCGGACAATATTAGCCAATTCGCGAGCGATGGCAGTTCCGGTTGAATCTCTTTGTTCAGGAATTTCATTGCCAATGCTCCAAATAAATACACTGGGATGATTACGATCTCTGAGGACCATATCCGTTAGATCACGTTCATGCCATTCATCCCAATACAGATGATAATCAAAATCATTTTTAGGCATCTTCCACATATCGAAAGCTTCATCCATGATGATAAATCCCATTTTATCCGCCAGATCAAGCAACTCGGGAGCAGGAGGATTATGAGACGTACGAATGGCATTACAACCCATCGCTTTCAATAATTCAAATTGTCTTTCTAATGCACGGTAATTTATAGCCGAACCTAAACAACCCAAATCGTGATGATTACAAACCCCTTTTATCTTCACAGGAATACCATTCAACAAGAACCCTCGCAACCTGTCAAATTGAAAATAACGAATACCCAAAGTGGTTTCATAATTATCAGTTAGTTTTCCACCACAGTCGACTTCAGAAACAACATTATATAATACGGGATTGGTATCTGACCACAATTCAGGATTAGGCACCTTTAAGTCCTGAACCATTTCGTTCACCGAGTTTTTAGCAACCATAGCCATAGAAGTCGATTTAGCCACCGGCTTCCCTGACTTATTATAGATAAAGGTAGTCAACACATACTGTTGATCTTCATTGCTCCAATTTCTGATCTTTGTGCACACCTTCACCTTGGCTGACTGCTTAGAAACTTCGCTGGTCGTAATTTGTGTTCCCCAATGATCAACAGCAACCAGATTAGTTAAGACCAGTCTCACATTGCGATAGATTCCCGAACCTGAATACCAACGCGAATTAGACTGTTTCGAATTATCTACCCTGACTGCAATCACATTCTTTTTATCCCCATAGTTCAGATAAGGTGTAAGCTCATATCTGAAAGAGCTATAGCCATAAGGCCGCTTACCCAGAAAATGACCATTAATCCAGACTTCACTATTCAAATAAATACCATCAAATTCTACAGATATCACTTTTCCGTTCTCCGATTCGGGAACCAGAAATGTCTTCCGATACCATCCAATGCCACCCGGGAGAGCCCCCCCACTGGTTGTAGCAGGATTCTTAGGATCGAATACGCCCTCTATGCTCCAATCATGGGGCAAATCGAGCGATCTCCACCCCGAATCATTAAAGGAGACTTGCTCTCCATTAGGAACCTCCCCCAGATTAAATTGCCACCCCTTGCAAAAGTCATTAATCTTTCGGGGAGAAGCAGCTTTAATGCTTTGACTGAAAATACAGCAAACGATGAAAAGTAATACCGGAATCCAACCTATTTTTTTCATTTTTATAAATATATGTTATGTGTTATTCTTACACTAAAAGGAATTCAAATTACAACCATTATGATCAGAAATCATAATAAAAAACACATTTTCTTCGAAAAGGAAGAAAATTTAATATTCTAACCGTCATCTGAATAATATATTGTTGATTTGTTCTACCTGTTGGCTGAATTAATTTGGGATATGATCAAAATTAATTGATTACAGCTTTAAGGTAGTAGAAATAAAACATGCCAATTGTTTGATAATCTAGAAATAAAAAAAGAATTCAACCAACGGGTTTTGTTTTGTATTATAATAATGTAGGAATCATTTCATCTGCAAAAAGAGAATAGTGATTAATGTTTATAAAGCGATTCCGTGTTTCGATATCCTGCGTTATTAATATACCAGTCGGGATTAGTAATTCCTCCGGATTGAGCCCATGTGGAAAAATAACGATAGCCATTTACAATCGGCACTGTTTCATTTGAATAGCTATAACTCTTATAGATATTAATAGCCCACGGCAAATTACCTTTTGTTTTATAATATCTGGTCGACTGCACATTGCTATTATCATCTTCGGTACCGAACAAAGAAAGATCTGCAAGACTTGTGGGAGGATAATCCGTAAGGTGAACCTCTCTGCCCCTACTCTTATTAATAATTAAAAAGGGATTAAACTTCTCAAGCCCTATGTCCAGTGCAGAATAGGTATCAGGTCTAAATTTCATAGTAATTCTCAAAGTATCGGGAGTAACGTATTGCGCTCCCGGTGTCGTGTTAAAGCCCACCCCCATGCTCTGTTTCTTCATTAAATCAAACACATCGTCAAAAACAATAATAGTCGTCCTTGCTTGTCCTGCTTCGGTTCCATTACTATTTAAACTAACCACGCTATGATTTATGCTGGAACCCATAACGTTAATATCCGCATCAGGGATAAGCATCGGAAGCTGAAAGCCAAAACCATTCTCAAGACTGGTACCGGCAGCCCTAACAATAAAGGTAGCAACGATTTCAGAAATCCTATTCCGATTATTGGTAACCGTTTTAAATTGATAGTCAACAACAAGATCATTAAAATCATAGTCACCTTTTGAAGGCCACACATCTTCAAATGCAAGACTACCTGCTCCTTCAGCCGGGAAGTAATTATTGAAAGCCCTAGTTGGATCGTTTGGATAATCATCATACTTATCAATTACACCATCGGCATCTGGATCCGTATCGGTAGCAGAAAGTTTCATCCATACATCCTTCAAAACCTTATTATTGGAAATAGCAATAACAGCTGACGGAGCCTCAATGGTCACATTAGCTGGCATAAAAGGCATTGAGGTATGACTAACGTCTAAATCTTTAAGACCAGACATCGTATAATTCAGAAATTTATTTGCCGGAATAGTTACCAGCTGATCATTAATCAGAACCTCATTGACAGTAGTAGGTAAACTCAATGATATTTGAAAAGCTGAAGGGGTTCCAATATAATAGCCTTTATAAAAAAGCTGACTTCCATCAGCAGAAGAAATTCTTAAAACACCGAAAGGTAAATTAGTGATCGAAAAACCAACCTCTCTGGCAGTCTTCCAATCAAAAGATGCAGGAATCTTTAAAGCTTCCATCTTTACAGAAAAGATAGCCGAATTATGCCCGTCTTTCTGACAAGATGTTAGCAACATAATAAAAAACATTGCAAAAACAAAACTCCGATAAAAGAAAGATCCTTGCATTTGTTTGAAGATTTAAAATCAAAATTAAGATTTATAAGCAACAAAACAAGGGACTCGTCTGAATTAATAATTACAGATTCAGCTTTGATCAGCATCATCAACTAAAATGGTTGATACTATAAAAAACAATGATTATCTAAAATCTGTCATTAGAAAGCTTATATTGTTAATTATAAACTCATTAAAATAAGCTACGACACGTGAAACAAATTTATAATCAACACTTGAGTCCACTCCGAAAAGTCAATTCTCCTTAGTTGTGACTTTATAATCTACTGATATATAGTAGATATTTTTAGTCGAAATGGGCATGAAAAGGCTTTTCGGAGTGGATTCACATTTAATGTTTTTAATAATAAATTTGGGATTCTAGAAATAAGTTCTATTAAAATAGCAAATGGGGAATGTCAAAATAATTGACATTCCCCATTTGCTATTTATAATTTATACTAATCTGTCAATGTTGAGTTATCAGTTTCTTCTTCCAATGCCTTTTGATTTGCATTTGGTTCTTCCCCCATTCTTTTTTTATGTCGTTTAACCAATTTATCAAGGACAACATAAAATACCGGAACAACAAGAAGTGACAAGAACATAGAACTGGATAATCCACCAACAAGTACCCAACCAAGCCCGTTCTTCCATTCGGCACCGGCACCAGTACCAATTGCAATAGGCATAAGGCCGACAATAAGTGCCAAATTGGTCATAAGTATAGGCCTGAACCGTATAGAAGTAGCTTCAGCAATTGCCTCAACAACACTTTTACCCTCTTCCTGTGATTTATTGGCAAAGTCTACAACCAAGATCGCATTTTTAGCTACCAATCCCATCAACATAATAATACCCATTATAGAGAACAAACTTAAACTTTTACCTGCCAGCGCCAGCGCTAATAATGCGCCAATTATAGATAACGGCAATGAAAGCATTACTACCAATGGGTATAGATAACTATCATATAAAGCCACCATGACAAGGTACATAAGTATAATAGAAGCAAGGAGCGCAATAAACATACTTGTAAATGATTTGCTCTGTTGTTCCATCTGTCCTGCATAGTATACATCCACTCCTACCGGCATATTAGTTTTTGCAATCCGGGCTTTTAGCTCTTCACCAACCGTACCTATGGTTACACCAACCATGTTACCAGCGATACGTACGGATGATAATTTATTGAAGCGAATAAGAGATGAAGGGCTTTCCCCTTCTGTGATACTTGCCACCTGCGAAAGTCTTATGAGTTGACCTGAATGATTTATAAATGAAATGTTTTCAATGTCGTCTTTGCTCTTCCTGTCAAATTCATCCAAAGATATAAACAGGTCATATTCATTGCTTCCGTCACGATATTTCAAGTCGCGGTTACCCTCGTATGAGAGGTACATTTGTGAACCAATTTCCCCAATAGTAAGTCCAAGCTTTGCCAATTTCTCACGATCGAACTTCACCACCATTTCTTTGTCACCAGCTTCAACGGATGATTCTACATCGACTGTGCCTTTGATATTTCGCAATTCATTAAGAACGACATTGCTATATGCTTTCACTTTCGCAAAATCAGTACCACGGACATAAATTTCTATTGGATAACTTGTGGTGCCCGTCATGCTTACTTCCTCTATTTTGAATTTGGGTCCTACAAAACAAGCGCCCAAATCATTTTGAAGTTTTTTAGAAAACAACTTGGAACTAAGTTTCCGTTGGTTTTTAGGAACCATTTTTATCGAGAATTCTGCTCCGAAAGGAGTTTCTACGATAGACATGCTACCTCCTTTAGAACCGACTTTAGTGAATACGGTTTTTATTTCAGGATATTGAAGCATTTTTTTCTCTATGGCAAGACACAACCCATTAGTTTTTTCCAATGTAGCAGTTCTGTCCAACTCCATGGAAACAATAAATTCTCCACGGTCACCGGCATCCATAAGTTCAGTTTGGATAAATCCCTTTGAAACCAACATAAACGAGCCGACAAAAAGTATGAATACGGTAATGAGGGTAACCGTTTTATGCCCTAACGTCCAGTGAAGTCCAGAAAGAATCAATGATTTAAACTTTGTGATGAGGCTTTCAAAAGCGAGCAGGAAGCGGTCAAAAGGTCTTTTCTTGTCAAATACTTTAAGTTTACCAAAACGTGAAGTAAGTAATGGGACCAACGTGAATGAGACCAGAAGACTCAATAAAATGGAAATAACAATAACCAATGAGAAGGAACGTAATATCTGTCCGGTAACCCCGGATGTAAGCCCTATGGGAAGGAATACGGCTACAAGCACAATGGTAATAGAAATAACGGTAGTACCAATTTCCTGAATTGCATCAAGTGAAGCCTGCTTTTTGGTTTTACCCATCTCAAGATGTCGGTAGATATTTTCCAACACGACAATGGCATCATCCACAATAACCCCGACCACAATAGACAATGCCAGCAATGTTAGTAGATTAAGCGAGAAACCGAAAATATAGAAAAATGCGAATGTCGAAATAATGGAAGTTGGGATAGATATAAAAATAAACGTCAGATTACGAAAGGTATGCAAGAACAGCAACATCGTGATAGAGACAAGCACAATAGCAAAAAGCAAATCAAACATAACACCGTTTACGGCGTCATTGGTAAATTCAGATACATCACTGGCAATGGTAAATTTGAGTTTTTGTTTTGAATATTGTTTTTCGAAACTGGCAAATTCCTTTTGTACTTCTTTGCTTATTTCTACGGCATTTCCATCTGTTTGTTTCTGAATACTGAGACCGATAGCCGGTTGCCCATTGATACGGGCCAATTTAGTAGTCTTTTTAGAACCATCTACCACTGTAGCAACATCACTCAATTTTATAACAGTACCATCATGCGATGTGCCGACAACTAAATCTCTGATCTGGTCTAGGTTATTAAACTTACCTGCAAGTCTTACAATAAATTTAGTGTTATCATCTTTAATTTTACCGGTAGGGAAGTCCACATTTGCGGCTTCAATCATTTGCTTTATCTGAAGCAACGAAATGCCGTACTGCTGAAGCTTTTGAGCATTGGCTTTGACTTCTATCTCCCGCTGATTGCCACCGATAATATCTACTTGAGCAATCCCTTTTATCTGGGATAGCCGGGGCTTAACTTGCTTATCAATAATGTCGTAGAACTCTTTCTCAGGAATATCTGATTTGGCAGCAATGCTCATGATCGGGAACATGTTAATGTCAAATTTCATAAACCGGGGATTCTTACAGTTTTCCGGAAGATCGTCTTTAATGGCATTTACCTTCCGCTCACAATCCTGCAATTGTATGTCGGCATTTATTCCATCCTTATATTGAATCAAAACTATCGACATACCCTCGAAAGAATATGAAGTAATTTTATCAATGCCTTCCAAAGCAGAAGCGGCATCTTCCACGTGTTGGGTAACAGAACTTTCCACTTCGGAAGGTGCAGCCCCAGGATAAACCGTCAATACAGCATTGATCGGCAGATCCATCGTAGGCATAAGCTCCTTGTTCAAAAAAGAATAGCAAAATATTCCTCCCAGTGCTAATAAAACAAATACAACGACAGGGATAGTCGTGCGCTTTATCGATATTTCAGTTATCTTCATTATTTCTAATTATTATTTTCAATATATTTATTTGATAATGTTTATATTATCACCGTCCTTCAGATTAAGCTGCCCACTGATAATAACCTTTTCATTAGCAGATAAACCGCTAAGTACTTCTATTTGCTTATCATTACTTTGCCCAACGGTTAATGTACGTTTAACAGCTTTCCCGTTTTGTGCAACATATACCACAGGGCTCTCCATACTTCCTACTATGCATTCCTTTTTAATAATTAACTTGGAATCGTTTTTTATTGGTAGCTCCACTTCAGCATATAATCCGCTTCTAAGATGATTTTTTGCATCATTAGCAAGTCTGATTTCCACATTAAACTTCATGGATGCATCAGCCATTTCCGCAATAGATGTTATTCGTCCAGAGAACTCTTTATCAGGGAAGGCGCCTAAATGGACTATGACATTTTGCCCTTTACTGATTTTATAAACTTCATGTTCTGTGATTTTAATATTAAGTTTCAGCGTGCTGTTATTGACAATCTCACATACCGGTGAACCACCACTAAGTAATTGGCCCAGTGTTATATTATCACTATTGATATAACCAGAAATCGGTGATTTTATACTCGTATTACTCAATACCTTACGAGCGTTTATCAGATCAGCTTTAGCTTTCTTTAGTCCAATCCTAGCCTGTTCCAAATCACGTTTTGCAATAGCATTTCCTTCAGCCAATCTGGTGAAACGTTCTACATCTTTCTGTGATTGAGCATAATTAGCCTCCGCCGTAAGCACATTTGCAGAAATAACTTCATCGTCAACTTTCACAATTATCCCTCCGGCTGAGACCATGTCTCCTTTTCGTTTATATATCTTGACAATTCGCCCTTGGGTTTCAGAAGCCAGCTTTAATACATCAGCAGGTTCCAGCGTTCCCGTGGCAAGAACTTTTTCTGATAACACTCCTTCGCTTACAGTTTCTACCGCTACAGGTATCTTCTCTACTTTTTGCTGCGAAAAAGCGACATCTGCTTTAAACTCTTTTTTATTACTCTGTAATTTATAAACCGTAAATGATACAGCTAAAATAACAACAACAAGTGCGATTATCTGAGATTTTGTAATTTTCATATTCCTTTTGATTTATACTATTTAGTATTAGAGATAAACTTTAGGTTACCCGTTGATTTAAGTATTTTTATTTCTGAAAATCTGCATTTTAATATCTGTTGATTATATGAATTATCAGCCTGCAAAAAATCAGAGTTCACATTTAACAAGTCGGCCATTGAAGCCATTCCTTCTTCAAACTGCATAGATGTTTGCTTATATACTTTCGCAGCCAGTTCACGATTATCCTTTTGTACAGCCAATAAATCACGAGCAATTTGATATTCATTGAAGGCATTATTATAATCTATTGTCAAAAGGTCCTTGCTTCTTAAGATATCTTCTTTTAATTGCGCTTGTTTAAGCTCTTCCTGCTTTACTTTTGAATAATTAACCCCTGAAGAAAAAATGGGAACCGACAAACTAAGACCTATAGTGTTCATTTTGCTCAACTTATCAATACTTGCAGAGATGTTGTATGAGGAATAAGTAAATTTACCATAGGCAGCAAGTGTAGGATAAAATTTAGCTTTCGCTAGTCTTATCTGTTGGTCATAAACCTCATTCTGCTTTAGCAAAGCTTGGTAACTAGGAACATTATCGATGATAAAATCACAATTTTTTTTATTGATTTCAAAATCTGACATAATAGAAGTCGTGTTAATCGTAAGTGACGAATCAGCCGGCATCCCTGCTAATGCTTTCAGGTAATTCAGTTGAGTATAAATTCCATTTTGAATAGTCTGCCGCGTAACGTCCAGATTCGTTAAGGTTACTTTTAATCGACTCACATCGGTTTCTTTAATTAAATCGTTTTTATAATGAAGGTCGACTATCTTATATATCTCTTTTAAGTTTCGGATTGATTTATCGATAGTTTGCATTTGAAGTATCAATGACCCGGTTTGATAATAAGCGTTAGCCACTTCGGAAATGACCTCTTCCTCCGTTTTATTCTTCAAAATACCGTACATCTCTTGCATTTTCTTTGTGGTTTGTAGTCCTACTAAATACGATTGACTATATATGAGTTGTGTTACCTGAACTCCTATACTGGACATAAAGAACTTATCAATACCACTTATTTGATCAAGAATAGGGGCATACTCTGATGGAACCATCGAATATACAGATTCTGGAATATTAATTTTCCCGAACCCCATTCTACTATAACTAGCTGATCCGTCTATTTGTGGTAAACCCTGTCCTACAGCTTCTTTTCGCATATAATTAGCTTCATTTACTTGTAAGCCCGATTTTTGAATTTCATGACTATGTTTCAATGTGTAGTTGATTAAATTAGCCAACTCTGTTTGTGCTTTTACATTCTGTATACAAAACACAAAGCAGAATATACCTAAGCATAATAACAATTTATTTTTCATTTATTAAAAATTTGTTGAATAATATTACGATTCGACTTTTAATGTAAAATATATTATATGATTAATGTTTTGCAACAAAAATGATAATGAATAGCCTTATCATCTTCTTAAAAGAGCATATAACCCATTTAATTGCTTCTCAAACATTACTATTGAATCCACTTCACTATTCACCATGCAATTCATCATAATACTTACAGAAATGGCCATAAAATTTACTGCTGTTATATCGACATCAATATCTTCTCTTATTTCTCCATTTTTTATTGACGCTACAAGTACTTCTTTCCATCTGTTCAGTTGGTTTCTGAAAAATTTATTCCCAATTTCTGCATAATCAGGATAATACTGGTATGCAGCCATTACTAACGAAATATATTGTCTTGGCATAATATACCTTTTTGCAGAATCTAAGCTCAAGAACTTCTCCCATTGTTTCTTTGCTTTGCTGATGGCATAATTGATCAGATCCTGTAAACTGAAATCAGTATCCGGAAGATCTATTTGATTTTCAATCATATATTTATCAACAACAGCCTTAAATAATTCTTCTTTGCTTGAATAATAATAATAAAAAGCTCCCTTTGTAAGTCCTGCAGCTTTGATAATTCCGTTAATGGTAACAGCTTCATAGTTATGACCTAAAAACATTCCATAAGCTGTCTTTAAAATAATTTCTTTTGTGTTATCCATAATGTGAGTTAAGAACAAACCGACCGGTCGGTTTGCAAAAGTATAAAAAAATATTTTACTGAATAGTATAATTAAATATTTTCTTCTTATAACAAAATAAAGTTTAACAAATATTCCCTTCTTTACAGTAAAGGATTATTTAATTCAGGAAATTATTCCCGAGAATAGATTCCAAATCATCACTGATTTGCAAATTTATGATAAAAGACAGAGTCATTGAAAATTTAAAAATCAGAAAGAATTCTGACATATATATAATTAAATTAATAAAACAACTTATATCATTCTCCTCATTGTAATATTATTTATTTTTAGTGTTTAGAAAGAAATAACAACTCCTAATGCAAGACTCCATGCATCGAAAAAATTCAATTCCTTATTCTTTAAACTCTGATACAAATAAGTATCCATTGCACCATATTCAAGATAAAAGCCAGTTCTTTTCACAAAACATTGCTTTGGAAAAGACATTGTACATTCCTGTGAAAAAAAAGGCATTACATGAATTGCATTGGGAGAATAGTAATTATCCGGATAATAATCAGGTAGTTTGAAATACGTTCGTTTAGTAAAAGCGAGATTAGTAGAAAATCCAACCTGCTGCTTAATACAGATATTTTCTTTCGGATGTAAAGTAAACAGATTAACCATATTTTTTAGAGCAACCGTTCTGATAGTATGTCCCCCCGCCCAGGAAGGGACATAGCCGTAGAATATTTCAGATTGAAGTTTATTGCTCAACCAGTTATAGCCAATTCCAAAAGAACCGTACCCAATATTCCCTGCATATTGCACTTTGAAATAATGAGGAAAAATAGAAACAGATTTATTCACAGGATTTTTTTTCTGACCATCATCTTCATTTTCATTCGAATAACCATCAAAAGAACAGAACAGAATAAAAGTGACAATTAATATTTTCCGAATCCTTTTCATTAATAATCAATACTTTTTATAGAAAAATCATCACCCTTTACATCAACAACAATATAATGTTCCTTAGATACACTTCCGGTTGTAACATAAGTCACTCCATCATGATAATAATCATCAACCATATAACTATGCTCATGCCCGGTTATTACCGCATTAACATTATATTTACGCATCATATTTTTAAATATTTCTTCTTTCTCACCGGCTAGCTGATCGGTCCAGGGAGGGATATGCGTAAAGACATAAACACTCGTATCAGCTTTGCCAGAAGAAATTTCATTTTCCAACCACTCAAATTCAGGATTGTGGGTATCACTTTCCCAAACCACATCATCGAAAAAAACGAACTTATTTTTTCCGACATTTATTGTAAAGTTCTTATCCCCGAAATAATGATGAAAAATATCCGAACCGTTAGATAAATAATCATGATTGCCTATGCACACAAAATATGGATTCTTCAGTTTATTAATTACACTGTAGAAATTTTTGTATTCCCATAGCAAACCCGTTTCGGAAAGATCACCTACATGAACAGTGAAAAGGCTTTTCTCGTCTCTGTTTATATAACCCACAACTTCATTCAGATTATCATAATAATAATGGCTGTCAGCAATTACCGAAAATGAAAATGTATCCTGCGCAGAGATGCTATTTTTCAGTTTAAGATAATTCTCATTATTCAGATTTTTATTATTAGATTCACTTATCGAAGCATACGGACTATATTGGAAAGTATCTTCACAACTTGTAAGTGCCAATAAAGTAAAGAGAATCAACAATATGTTTGAGGAACTTATCGTTTTCATTACAGAATTCCAAGCCAATTTCTAGATAAACGCATTTCAGTATACAATTAATATCTTCCGGTTACCTGCATATAAGCAATTAATTTATTCTGATAATTGGTCTTTACATCGGTAAGCTGATCCTTTGCCTTTTGCAGCATAGCCTGTGCTTCCAATAGATCGGAAACATTTACCATTCCTACCTTATAAGAGTCGTTATTTAGTTTCAGGTTTTCTTTTGCTTGGGCTAGTGTCTCTTCACCAACAGTTATTTCCCTCTCGGCTTCCTGTAGTTCGTTCCATGCCTTTTGCATCTGGACAATGAGCAATTCGGCAGTGTTATCTGCATTGTTTTTCACTATCTGCTCTTTCAGTTTCCGTTCTTTCAGGGTATGGGAGGCTTCCCACCAATCGGAAATAGGAATCTTAAGAGAGGCCATTACAAAAGCATTATTGTTATTTTTATCATCCATTCCCAGATATAAAGCTCCGGCTCCTACACCTAATTCGGGCAAATACTCTCCCTTTTTAAGTTTGGTTTGATAGGTTTCGGCCGCCCTGCTTTTTTGGAGAAGTTGATATTCCACCCTGTTTGGAAGAGCTTGCTGATGATCGATGTACACCAATGCCGGTTTTGAATTATTAACAACAGAATCCGAAAGCATTAGTAATGAGTCGTACTTCACCCCTATATATTGGCAAAATGCCATCAATGCAAGGTGCCGACCGTTATCAAGCTTTAGTTTATTCATTTTTACTTCGCTCTGTTTCAGTTTCACCTTCAGTAAATCATTATGCGTAATTAGTCCGCTTTTATAAGCATTGCTGACCTCTTTATAAAGCGTATCGAGTAACTTCTCATAACTGTTCAGGGTACTCATCTTCTCGTTCAGTGAAACAATCTGCCAATATTGTTCCTCTGTTTTCAGAACGACCTCATTCTTATTCAAAATGAGTTTATCAGCACTTACCTCTTCCCCAAGACGGGCCAGTTTATTACCTGTACAAATACGTCCACCGGCATATAAAGGCTGAATAGCCGAAACGACGGCAGTGTTTACTTTATCAAGTAGTGATATTGACATGCCGGGAAAATATGCGAACTGAGTTGCTTTTGTCAAATTTGCAAGGTTGCCGTCATAAACAGGCAGATTGCCACCCGGAACACTCATCTTTACCAATGGATCCGTAAACCGAAACGTCATAACTTGTGCACTTACAGACGGGAAATATTTAGTATATGCCGCATCTTTAACTTGTTTTGATGATTCGATCTCCAGCTTGCTATTTCGAATTAAAGCATTATTTTGTAAAGCAAACGTTTTACATTGCTCCAGAGAATACCTGTTTTGTGCTGTAGCAACCGAACTCATTCCAACCATAAATAGTATGACCATTATAGCCGGTTTAATCTTTACATCAGTCAAAAGCTTCCTTGAATTTCTCTTTTCGCTTTTTTTATCCACCTTTCTAAATATGAGCCAGTAAGCTACCGGTAAAATAAATACTATTAAAACCATAGAGGTCAAGGTACCGAAACAAATGACGGTTCCCATTGGTTCCCAAAGGGCGCTTCTACTTATGATCATAGGAATTACCCCCATAGATGCTGCTGCAGAAGTAAGGAAGATAGGACGCATCCGTCGTTTACCGGCTTCCATGGCAGCTTCCAATATTGTTTTCTTATACTTAAATCTTAGCTCTTCTGCATAATCAAGCATAATGATACCATTACGCACTAGAATACCTATCAAACTGACAATTCCTAAAATAGCGGTTATTCCAAATTCAAGTCTCAAAACTAGAACACCTATCACGGCCCCTAATATGCTCAAACTGGCGGATGATAGAATTAATAATGCCAGATTTATTCGCTTAAAATGGAACATCAAGATTAGAAAAATAATAAATATACTAATCATCAATCCATTTAAAATTTGGGGTAATGCTTCTGAATCCGCTTCATTAGCTCCACCGTAGCTAATACTTGTACCATGAGGCAAAGAGTATTTTGCTACTACATTTTGAACTTTAGAAAATACAATATTCGTATTCACTCCACGTTTTATATCTGAGAATATACTGATTGTCCGGACCCCATTTCGGCGGACAATTTGTCCTTGAGTCCAGTCAGGGCTTGTTTTTGCTATTTGGCGTAAAGGCACCGATACACCGGGAATAAATGAATGAATATATTCATTTTCAATTTCACTATAATTTACGTCTCCTTCCCTTTCAGATTTCAACTTCACGGTTACCGGATAATCCTGTTCCCATAAAGTAGTCAATGGAAGACCATCAAAACGCATGGCTAAATTACTGGCAACGGTAGTTTTACTAATGCCTAGACGGTTTGCTTCCACAGGATCAATATCCACCCGTACTCCCGGAAGCATCTCTTCAAAATTAGTTCTTACCCATGTTAGTTCTTTAATTTTTCTCATCCTTTTCATCAAGGAATCGGCAGCCAATTTTAAATCAGCAATACTATCACCTGAAACTCTTACTTCAATAGGAGCCGTTACAGGTTGATAATCTAATTGTTTAAACCGGATATATGCATTAGGGAAAAGTCCTGAATATTTTTCAGAATATTCATCCAACAATTTCACTGTTGCGCTATTAGATACCGTATTCACAATAAATTGTGCATAATTTTTGGTCGGCATATTGGGTGCATAAGCAGAGTGAAAACGCGGAGAACTAGTGCCGATAAAGGAAGTGATTGATTTAATACGATCATCTTTTTTTAGGATTTGCTCTAAGCTATCGGCAATCAATGTGGTTTGATTTAACGAATTGCCCTTCGGTAAATAAATTTCAACAGCAAACTGGTTGCGTTCGGCAATAGGCAACAGCCGTTGAGGAACCAACATAAACATGATAACACCCACTACTACCGCCAAAGCACCTCCAATCATCGTTAAACGGGGATGTTTGAAGGCTTTCTCTAACCATTTTTCATAAGTTGACTGTACGATATCCAAAAAGTTACGATGGTTTTCTTTTTTCCCCTCTTTTGATTGTTTAAACCCTTTCTTGATAAAGAAGTATTGGATAAAAGGGATTAGGAACATGGCAACCAGAAGTGAAACCCCTAAAGTAATCGAAACTGTCCATGGAAATAATTGTACAAAATCATTATATAACCCCTTAAGTGTTATTAGAAAAGGGAAAAATGTGATACTGATAGCAAGTGTTGCCGAAAATATTGCTTTAAAGAATCCTTTTGCACTACTGATTGCCGCATTCCATCGTGAAACTCCATGATCAAGTCTTTCCATATAACTATCCACTATCACAATAGAGTTGTCCACAATCATTCCTAGGACAACGATAAGAGCAGCCAGCGTAACAGTATTCAATTCTATTCCTGACATATACATTATTCCTAATGAAGCAAAGATGGTAATAGGAATAGAGGAAGCAGCCACGGAAGCGACCCTGAAGGGTAATAATGCCATAGTCACTAATATTACTGCAGCTATTGCATAAAGCAATTCCAAAAGGAAGGTATTAATGGAATCACCAACCACTTTAGACTGATCAGCAATACGCTCTATGCTAACCCCTTGTGGTAAATCTTTTTGAAATTCCTTAAGTACCTTATCTACGTCCTTACCATATTGTACAATATTATTACCCTGTTGCATCTCCATTGAAACCAGAAGACACTTTTTTCCATTATTAGTGATATAACTATCCGGTTTAGGGTATTCTCTTACCACACGCGCTACATCTTTCAACCGGATTATATTTCCGGAGGGATCCGAATAAATAATTTGTTCGGCAATATCTTTTTCGCTTAAATATGATTTCGCAACATGGATAGGAGCTATCAGTTGACTGTTATCAATGGAACCGCCGGTAGTAGTAAATCCCTGTGAAAACAAATTGGCTAATAGTGTAGAAGAACTGATGCCATAATTTGTCAGTTTTTCTTTTTCCAGATAAATGCTGATTTGTTCTTTTTGCAACCCATAATGACGAAGCTTAGATACTGATTTTATTCTTCGTAACCTATCTTCAAGTTTATTTAGATACGTTTCCAGTTCTCGATAACTTTTATTATCCGACTCCAATGTAACCAACAATGCAGAAGTATCCCCAAAATCATTATCTGCAATAAGCGCCAATACGCCTGTAGGTAATTGAGCCTTGAAACTGTCTAGTCCATGTTTCAATTTTGACCAAAACTCATCAGTATTTTTAACATTATCGTTCAATTCAACAAAAACTATCATCATCCCATCTTTCGACTGGGAGTATGTCTTTTCTTTCTTTATTTCTTTGAAACTGAAAAGATATCTTTCAACAGCTGTCGTAAGCTGTTCCTCAACCTCAGCAGACGTAGCCCCGGGATAAACCCCGATCACCAACCCCTGTCGAATGGTAAACGTTGGAAATTCCTGTTTTGGCATATTAAACAACGCATAACAGCCAAACAACACCAATAATGCAGCAACAAAAAACACAATCTGCCTGTACCGCATAGCAGACTCTACAATACCAATTCGCTTTTTCATTTTACTTTACAATTTGAACAGCATCATTATCACTAACTTTCTGGTAACCATCAATTATAACCTGATCACCAGACTGTAAACCTTCTGTAACGATTACACCGTTTCTGTAAAGCGCACCGACTTTTATATTTTTCCTCAATACTTTGTTGGTATTGGGATTGATTGTAAACAGATATTTTTGTCCGGTCCTATCTACCTGAATAACATTAGAAGGCACAACTATCTGATTCAAAGATGTACTATTATGAATCATCGCCTTGCAAACCATTCCCGGCTGAAGTAACTTTTCAGGATTATTCAAAATAATTTTGACATTGTAGGTATGTGAAAGCGGATTCGACATCACCCCTTTCTCTTCTATTGTTCCTTCGAAGCTTTTATTTTCGAGCGCTGCAACCTGAACAGATGCTGATTGCCCTTTTTTAATAGCGGCAATTTCATTTTCAGGTATCGGAACGGTGGCATATACTTTTTCTATTTTCACTAACTGAAAAACTGGGTTACCGGGTATTATACTCATCCCGGGTTCGATCATACGTTTGCCGACAGTACCACTCATCGGAGAATAGAGTTTACAATCATTCATGTTTTTCTTCGACATAGCCGTCATAGAATGGGCCTGTTCAAGTCCCGTTTGAATTTCAACATATTTAACTTCAGGCAGACTTCCATTTTTATACATAGATGCCAACCTATTAAAAGCATCTTTTGCCTGTTTCTCTTTTGAAGCAGTTATTTGATATGCACTCAAATAATTTTCATCATTTAAAACAGCTAAAAGCTGACCTTTTCTAACACTCTGTCCTTCTGATACCAAAACCTGTTTCACATTCCCTGAAATTAAAAAGCTTATGGGAACAGACAATGATTCCTCAACCATACCGATATACGGTTGTTCATCACTATTGGCAGATGCATCAATTTTCTGAACTTTTACTTTTACAGCAGTCGTTGAATTACTATCAGACTTCGTATTTTGATTATTATGACAACCTGACAGGAATAGAACCATCATAAGACAGGATATCAATGACAAATAAACTTTTTTTTCGCTTTTCATTGTAGAATTTGATTTAGTTTGATACTGAACGTTTGGTATTTTATATATCACAAAAAAAAACATGCCAGAACATATGAATGTTACTTTTTTTAACATTATTTTTTCAATAGCTATTATTATTTTTTCAAAATGTGATAAAGTTCAAAAAGTTGTGCTCTCAACAGGGCAATCGAGTGGGCGGGAGAATTCAGATGAACCATATCGCCGGCAATACCCAAATAAAGAAAATGAAAATTTCGAGCCATTACTAAGGTATTTATATCACTTCTAATCTCACCATTTAAGATTGCATTGTCCAAAATAATCTTTGTCCTTTCAATTTCCAATTCCAAAAAACGACCTTTTTCAGCAATAGATCCGGGATAATGTCGCAAAGCATCAATACCCAGTGAGATAAAATCGATGCTTTTAAAATCAGGGTCAGGATAAAACAATCGCTTAATAATTTTGTCGATTTCTTTCAAACAAAACTCAAGATACTCTTTAAGCGTAATCATTTCGACTTCTTCAATAGGAGTAATAAAATCCATATATTTATTCACAACAGCCTTAAAGAGATCGGCCTTATTCACGAAATGATGATACAATGCGCCTTTTGTTAAACCAATAGCTTTACTGATATCACTTATAGAAACAGCCTCATAACTATGTTTCAAAAAAAGCTTATATGCTTCATCAATAATATATTCTCTTGTAGGACTCATAACAATTTATAAAACATTTACTTGCAAAAATACAAAAAAGCAAACAATTAAAGTCTCTGATTATGGTGCAAAACCGATCAAGTGGAGAGAATACCCTTCGGGTAACGTTTCAAAATCAAATAGTTTCTTAAATTTCACATGCGACTTTTGTAGTTCTTGCATACTTTTCATATCAACAATACAAAAGTCATCAGATGTAAAATGGTTTCCTTTAAAACGGATAATTTGCCCTTTTTCTCTTGTTAAATAGAAGGATGTACTCCGGTCAACTTTTGTTCCGTTATAAATGTAAAGGTCTTTATCCTTTGTAATCTTAGCCACTTTAATGGTTTCCTCTTTCAAATTGATATACTTATCGTAACGGATAGGCCAGATGAACCAGTCAAAAGCGATCCTGATTAGCAGCAAAAAAGCCATAGTTAGAATAATACGTTGATTTCTGCATTTAATAAAGAGATAGAGCAGAACCAGTGTCACCCCAAACAGAAAAGATGCTTTTAAATAATAGTGTCCAATGTAGTGAATATCTCTGATAAAAGGGAATATAAAGGGTCCGATGGAAAATACAACCATTAAAATCAATACCCCTCTCTCCAGCAGATTTGCCTTTATATCCCTTTGTTCCAAATCTAGTCGTGTAAAATACCAACAAACCGTAAACAACATAGGCATCAACATCAGAATGTATTTTGGATATACATCGGGTGATGTCCAATAAACCAACAGATTTGCTAAAAACACGAGAAGGTTGAATTTCAAAAACGGTTCCTTATTCACTGTGGTCCAAAATCCTTTTCTAAACAAGAAAATTATTAATATCGTCCATGGTAAATAATGATAAAACATCTCGACAGGAAAATCAAGAATAGCCTTTATCGTATGAAAGATATCATTCTGCAATACTGTCCGCTTTGTTGATTCGTCCAGTATAACTGAAAAGATATTACTTTCAGGGTTGTTAATCAGGTAGAGCGAATAATAACAACCGGTGATAAAGAGAAAAATTATAATACCTATCAGATGATCAACAGTAAAAAGCTTTTTTATTTTTTTTTCATACCCCAACAATACAACAAGGGTAATTCCTTGAAAAACAACGGCAGGTAATCCCTTCAACATAAAGGCTATCGCTGCAAAAGCATACGAAACAATAAACATCAACCGGTAATTATCTCTTTTATAGAAGAAGTAGATAAACATGATTCCGGCATAAACAGCTGCCGAGAAGGTAAAATCAATGACGGTAAAGAACGATTCCCAGAACAACACCCTACCACAAGTAACAATCATTAAAGCATTAATCAAGGCAAACCGTTTTCCGTATTCCTTTTTCACAAAAAGATAGATCGTAAGTCCCAATGCAAAGAGCGACAATGTAGCCGGAAGTCTGAGCACAAACTCATTAAAGCCACCTCCGATATTAGCAAACAGAACTAGAATCCAATTGTATAACGGGGGCTTATTCATATAAACCAAACCATTGATAGTAGGCGTTATAAAGTCGTGCGAAAGATACATTTCCAACGCTACCAGTGTTCTTGTAGACTCATCACTATGAAGAAAAAAATCAATTAATCCCAAATTGATAAAAAAGGCCGGTATCATCAGCAAAAGACAAAAGAAGAAAAGATATTTGCTGTTTTGTCGCAAAGTGTCAACAAAATGCTTTAACTTCTCAGAAATAGATTTTATCATTTTTCAATACTGTATTTCTTCGGTAAATATTTTCTTTAGCAAGGTCTTATGTAACTTAAATTACAGATTTAAAGCACTATTCTGACCTCGACAATCGCATTCATATCAAAACATTTATCCCTGAAATGAAAAAGAGGGTATGCGATTTAAAAAGTAATCGATGGTTGCTTCCAAACCCGATTTAAAGTTAATTAACGGTTTATATTTTAACAAATTGAAAGCTTTCGAAATATCTGCCAGAGAGTTTTTGACATCCCCCTTCTTACTATCGGCAAATAGTGGTTCAATATCTTTGCCCAGAGCATTGTTAATGTATTTAACCAACTCAAGTAGAGAATATGATTGTCCGCAAGCGATATTAAACACCTCTCCACCAACATTTTCAGCCGTACAAGCCAATAAATTTGCGGCTACATTATTGGCAACAAAAGTAAAGTCCCTCGATTGGGTACCGTCTCCGTAAATGACCGGTTGTTTGTTTTCTTTAATCAAATTGATAAACTTTGGAATAACGGCACTATAGGGAGAAGAGGGATCCTGATAAGGGCCAAAGACATTAAAGTATCGCAGGCAGACAGTTTCAAGTCCATACAGTTGATAATAAACCTGGCAATATCGTTCGGCCGTATACTTAGATACAGCATAGGGGGAGAGTGGACCGACAGGCAATGTCTCAACCTTCGAATCAACCTGAATATTTCCATAAACGGATGAAGAGGAGGCATATACTACCCGTTTCACTCCGATTTCTTTAGCAACTTCCAATACATTTAACGTACCGAGAATATTCACCTCATTGCTGGTAATCGGATCTTGTACCGATCGTTGTACTGAAGGCAAAGCTCCATGATGTAAAATGTAATCCACACCATTTGCAGCTTTTCTAACCATATCCTCATCTCTTAAATCACCCTCAAAAAATTCAAAATTCGGATCATAAATAAATGGAACCAGATTTTCTCTTTTCCCGGTTGCAAAATTATCCAGTACATTCACTCTTTCGCCATGATCCAATAGCTCTTTCACAATATTCGATCCGATAAATCCTGCACCACCAGTTACTAAATATTTCATAGTTTAGAATAATTTTTAGTTTATATTTTAGATTCTTCCACCTTTTTTATTTCAGGCAGAATAGAACAATAAGCATAGAAAATTCCACATAAAGAGACAATCAATGTGATAAGATAAAAAAGGAAACTTAACGAAACCGACATACCCGTATCTAATCCTAGCCACTGTGCGCCCAACAGAAGGGTAAGTTCTCTTGATCCGGCACCACCAACAGTAAAAGGGATTGTCGCTACCACCGACGATATCAGAAACAAAAAGAGATAACTTCCGATATTCGTATTATTACCAATAGCCCGGAGAATCAATACAGCCGAAATAAGTTGTGCTATCTGCACAAACAGCGAGAGAATGTTCGTCTTATTAAATATGGGTAGGTAATTTTTAAAGAATATTTTCAGAAAAAAGTAAAAACACGCAACCCCGAGTGGCAATAACAATAATAACCACCATTTGAAAGGCAAAGTAACAGGAACAAAGTAGAACATCACCACACAAAGACAAAACAGAGCCAAAACACCGGTGACGCGATCAAGCAATACCGCCCAGAAAACAGAATTTATCTTTTGATTAAATGTCTTACTGAGAATGTATATTTTATATCCATCCCCACCAATGCCTCCGGGAAGAAAAATATTATAATACATTCCCAGCAGATAGAGTTTGATGTTCAATTTCTCATCCATATAAATTTCCACCCGTTTAAAAAACATGTTCAAACGAATGGCAGAGATAAATTTAGAGAGCATAAAAAAGAACATAGCAGCAATCAAAAGCCAGAAATTTGAATGCCCCAATAAAGTTACAACCTGATGCAAATCAATGGTTTTCAATACAATATAGAAAGCAAGCAGTGTAAGCAAAAGTTTCACTGTCAGCTTTACATATTTATTTGCTATTATCTTTTTCATTTACAGAAAAAATGGAAATTTATCGTTTATAAATTGTTGTAGTTTTTCAGTAATATATTTTCCGACTTCAGTACTTGCGACCAGTTTTCATTCATCCAAAACATATATTCGCTCAATCGATTCAGATAAGAGCCCTCTCTATTCTTCAAACCCGGATGAGTCATGAATTCAACCGTATGATGCTTTAAGAAAGCTTTGTTTACAGCTTTCTTAAATATTTCGATCGATGCATCTTTCGCATTCGAAAATGAAGTAATCAACACTTCGGGCGAAAGATAACCGGATACAAGTAAACGACTGAAACTGTTAAAGCTCTTTACAATGAACATCTTCTTAGTATTATAATTCAGCACATTACAGTTTCTTATTTTAAGAATTCCCTGTTGCCTCAGGATATGAATAATAATCGGGCCCAATATTGGAAATTGATGAACATGCTTATGACTATCAGCGTGCGAAATTTTCAGATGATGCTGCTTTATAAAGTTGAGTTGATTAATTATTTCGAGCTCTAATTGCGCCAGTTTTATTTTGCCCATCATAAAGCGTTTCAATAACATAGCAGCATCGAAGAATTGTCCGTCACTGTTGACAAGTGATGATACCTCATTCCTCGATGAGAGCGGATACCCCGATATCAAGTTAAGATGAATACCGGTGGAGATATATGGAAAGTTTTTTAGCTGCTTCAGATCATTTGTCTCTGCCATTCCGGCCATGACAGTTGTACTTGTAATTTTATGGCTTTCAGCCAATGTTAAAATAGCTTGTGTAGCATCGCTATCCCATCCAAAATCGTCAGCATTGATAATTAAACGGCATTGCATATCTTAATTGAGTTGAGTGGTTTGTTTAACTTTTGGGGAAGTGGTTTGCCTGATCTTATACGGTGAACTTGTTGTGTGCGTAAATTGATTTTGAATACCTATTTCGGCAACAAGTCCAAAACTAATGAGTAGCAAACCAAATAAAGTAAGAAAGATAGTAAACAGAAATTCGGCCAGTCGATGACTATGAATATCCAAATTAAAAAAAAGAGCTGAAATTAAATAATAGGTCATAGGGATTAAACCTGTCAGGAGGACAAAACTGCCCAACATACCAAACAGTCTGAAAGGCTTACTCTTATAAGCTACACTAAACTTCAGGAATATCAAATCGATGATTACATAAAATACTTTTCGAATAGAATAGTTACTTTTTCCTGCACCACGTTCTCTGATTTCTATCGGAATTTCAGTGTATTTAACCCCTTTTCGTACTACCATCGCCCCAAGATAACGATGTGAATCGCCCAGCATATTTATGTCTTTAAGCAGATAGTTCCGGTATGCCTTAAATGTAGCGCCAAAATATTTCATTTTAACACCCGTCATTCTACTGATAATAGAATGAGCCATATTAGCCAACAATGACTGAAAAAGGCCTTCTGGGCGTACTTGCTTTGATCCGCCTACTACTTCATAACCATCTTCTATTTTATTGATCAATTCTGGAATGTATTTGGGGTCGTGCTGCAAATCTCCATCCATTGCAATAATAACATCGCCCTTCGCCTTTTCAAAGCCGGTTCGTAATGCAAGCGTCTGACCATAATTACCGGCCAGATCAATACCTTTCACGTGTTTATCAATTCCGGATAATGCCGTTATCTTTTTCCAGCTATTGTCGTTGCTGCCATCATTAATAAAAAGCACTTCATAATCGTAATTCATCAATTGCATTGCCAGGGTAATTTCCTGATGTAATATCGCAATATTTCCCTCCTCATTATAGGCAGGAATGACAATTGAAATTAGTTGTATATCGTTCATTGTTGATTTCAATTAGTTGACTTTTACAAACCACATTAATTTATTGTAATTTCTAAAATAATAGAAGTAGTCATTGTAAGAACAAGTTTTATCACTGACCGATATTAACTTTGTAGATTCAAGAGAATCCGGTATATATTCGAATAAGAGTAAGTTCCTCCATTGTTTAAAGCTGATGAAAATCATTAGAAAAGCAATTGCTAAAAAGATAGATGAAGGAATTACTGCCAAAAGGAATCCCCAAAAGGTCAAGAGATAGGAAGTAAAAGATAGTAGGTTGCATCGTTTTCGCTTCATTAAAACATACGCAGCCGTAAAAAATAATAAAGTTGTAGTTGAAAGTAGCATATCTATTAACCCTTTATGAGATTCATATATGATTACAAATTCACCGGTAATCCAATTTGAGACACTGATAATAGCAGAATTAGAATCAGGTTGTTCTCTGAAAAAACACAAAATCAAATTGTAATAGACAACCCAACCAAGAATAGCAGACAATAGCAATATCCCTCCCGGCAAGTACCGGGATTTTTTAAGAGCTACGTTGTTTGAAAAATTGATCATATTCATGATTAAAACATACCGATCGTTCGGTATGCAAAGATAATTAATAATAATCTATTGCTGCAAATTATTATATATATTTTTTATATCCTTTTAACACGCTGGTTATAGTACTGATTCGCTAATATTTGAGTCTAAGTGTAAAAGGTGCTCAAAATACATTGCTAAAGGTGAAATTTGAAGCATATTGAATGAGATATTTTCTTAAATTTGCAAAATTTTCTGAAAGGGGAACTTATGGCAAAGATTATCAACGATATATCGAGAACATTTAGCGAATATCTATTAATTCCGGGATTAACAACAAAAGATTGTACACCCGATAAAGTCAATTTAAAGACACCGCTAGTCAAATTTAAAAAAGGTGAAACTCCTGATATAGAACTGAGTATTCCTTTTGCATCTGCTATAATGCAAGCAGTTTCTGATGATAAAATGGCTATTGCACTGGCACGCAACGGGGGGCTTTCTTTCATCTTTGGCTCTCAACCCATAGATGAGCAAGCTGAACTCGTCAGAAGAGTTAAAAAATTTAAGGCAGGTTTTGTTATCAGTGATGCAAACTTGACTCCGAATCATACATTAAAGGACGTGGTAGCGTTAAGAAGTAGAAAAGGATTTTCTACGATCGGCATAACCGACGACGGTACCTCAAACGGTAAGTTAATGGGAATTGTAACCGATAGAGATTACCGTCCAACCAAAGACAATCTTGATTATAAGATCAAGAATTTTATGACGCCCTTTGCTAAGCTGATTACCGGAAAACTGGGAATATCATTAAACGAAGCGAATGATATAATATGGGATCATAAATTAAATACGCTTCCCATTATTGACGAAAATCAACATTTAAGATATTTTGTCTTCAGAAAAGATTACGATAATCATAAAGAAAACCCCAATGAACTATTAGATGCACATAAAAAATTAGTCGTCGGTGCCGGTATCAATACAAGAGATTATATGGAACGTGTTCCCAAATTAGTTGAAGCCGGTGTCGATGTTTTATGTCTCGACTCGTCGGACGGGTTCTCTGTATGGCAAAAAGAAACAATCGCTTTTGTAAAAGACACCTACGGTGAATCGGTCAAAATTGGAGCCGGAAATGTGGTTGACAGAGATGGATTTCTTTATCTGGCCGAAGCTGGTGCCGACTTTGTAAAAGTAGGTATCGGTGGCGGTTCAATCTGTATTACCCGGGAACAAAAGGGAATCGGTAGAGGACAGGCAACAGCGATTATTGATGTAGCCCAGACCAGAGACGAATATTTTGAAAAAACCGGAATTTATATACCCATCTGTTCGGATGGTGGCATTGTACAGGATTATCATATGGTTCTTGCATTGGCAATGGGCGCCGATTTCCTTATGATGGGAAGATATTTTGCCCGTTTCGACGAAAGCCCTACTAAAAAGCTGATGGTTGGTGGAACTTATGTGAAAGAATACTGGGGCGAAGGATCTAATCGCGCCCGTAACTGGCAAAGATACGATATGGGGGGTAGTGACGGCCTTAAATTCGAAGAAGGCGTAGACAGCTATGTTCCCTATGCCGGTAAATTAAAAGATAATCTGGATCTTTCAATAGGAAAGATTAAGTCAACCATGTGTAGTTGTGGCGCTACGACCATTAAGGAATTAAAAGACAAAGCCAAAATAACATTAGTATCATCAACCAGTATTATCGAAGGTGGAGCACATGATGTAATTTTGAAAGAAACGAAAAATTAATCCAGTTTAATGCTCAAGATACTCACAATTATTGGCGCCAGACCCCAGATTATTAAAGCAGCTGCCTTAAGCAGGGCTATCGGCAAATCGTTTAGCGACCGGATTCAGGAATTGTTATTGCATACCGGTCAACATTATGACCAAAATATGTCGGAGGTGTTCTTTGAACAACTGCACATTCCTCGTCCGGACTACAATCTGAATGTGGGTTCGGGTAGTCATGGTAAACAGACGGCTGCAATGATCAGCGGCATTGAAGAAGTCTTACTAAAAGAGAAACCTGATTATCTGGTAGTATACGGCGACACCAATTCCACATTGGCCGGAGCTATTGCCGCTTCAAAGATTCATACGCCGATTGCCCATATAGAGGCCGGACTTCGTTCATTCAATAAGAGTATGCCAGAGGAGATCAACCGTATTATGTGCGACCACGCCTCTACCCTGCTCTTCTCGCCTACCCTTACAGGAATCAAAAACCTGAAGCACGAAGGTTTCAATCTCACTAATGCTAAACCCTATACGAACGACCATCCCGGTGTGTTTCATTGCGGAGATGTGATGTATGACAACAGTCTTCATTTTGCATCGCTGACTGAAGAGCAATCGAACCTGTTAGAAGAACAGGGACTGAAGGACGAACCGTTTATACTCTCAACCATCCACCGTGATAATAATACGGATCAGCCTGAACGGCTAAACGCCATATTCGAAGCTATCTGTAATGTTGTTGACCAACATCATCTTAAGATGGTTCTCCCGCTCCATCCGCGTACGGCAAAGCTGTTGAAACAAAACTTGCAGGGTGCATTGTACAGCCGGATAATGAAAGATGAAAAGATTATGCTTCTACCCCCGGTTTCATTTCTGGATATGATAGCGCTGGAAAAAAATGCACAATTGGTGATGACCGATTCGGGAGGAGTCCAAAAAGAGGCTTATTATTTTGAGAAGCCCTGTCTTATTATGCGTTCCGAAACCGAATGGGTCGAGATTGTCGAACAGGGAGCAGGCAAATTGGTTGATGCCGATACTCAACGTATCATTGAGGCTGTCAATTATTTCTTGCATGATGCGAAACCCACTTTTCCTCAAATTTTCGGAGATGGTAAGGCTGCAGAATTTATTTGCAATACCTTACTTGAAAATGTTATTCCTTAAAATAATTTAGGGATCATTACTACATCCAGTACTACATTCCATCAAAAAAATAGATACACATATGTCAGGTATATACATATATTTTAAGTGACCCCAGGGGGATTCAAGAATCAGTCGATAAAGTTGGGGAGTAAAAACAGGAGATAAAATAAGGGCAAACTGCAATATGAAAATCACAGTTCGTTCAGGATAATAGTTTGCAAGTTGTGGTTGATTTTTTAATGATCTCCATGATAAGGGATGACAAAAGCACAAAATAATCCGATCAAAGAATAAATCTTTAGGTTTTGTCCGAATAGAAAGGAGAATATAAGGGGGATACGAGTCTGATATAACTGATCCATAAGGGCATATTAAAAGAAATTTAACCTATGTTTGAACTAGGTTTGATGTAGGTTTGACCGGGATCCTGGATACCGGACAAACCTACATCAAATTCATTTCAAATGTATTTTGACACACCTTCGTGTTTATTTCGTATCTTTTTTATCCTTCGGTCTTATTTAAATATTCATTACGGGATATGCCGCTTATCGATAAATTATTATTTTCTTCGCCAAAACTTGTCAGACTGATCCTAGAAAGCTTCGGTCTGACTCCATTATTACTACATTGTCGCTGACAGCCCCATCGAAAGCAGAAACTAATTATAATATATCATTCATTATATGCACATTAAAGGATTAAATGGAAAAGTTTATAACAGGCTACCCGTTTAGATTATTATTGTAGAAAATAGGAAATCAAAACAAGAGAGGCTGAATTACAGAAAAATAAATTGCACATTCATTTGAAATTAAATGAAAAAGTTCTACTTTTGCAGTCCTTTTAAAAAAATAATTATTTAATTTTTAAACACAACACAATGTCAAAACAGTACGAAACCGTTTTCATTATGACTCCCGTTTTATCTGATGATCAGATGAAGGAAGCGGTAAGCAAGTTCGAGAAACTTCTGTTGGACAAAGGGGCTGAGATTATCTTAAGTGATAACTGGGGCTTACGTAAGTTAGCTTATCCCATCCAAAAGAAAAGCACAGGATTTTATCACTTAATTGAATACAAGGCTCCTGGCGCCATTATTAACGAAATTGAAGTAGCCTTTAAGCGTGATGAGCGCATCCTTCGCTTCTTAACAGTAGCACTTGATAAGCATGCAATTGCTTACAATGAGAAAAAGCGAAATGCAAAAGCTGCAAAAGCTAACAATCCAACCGTTTAATTAACTTCAAAAAGATTATCAAAATGGCCACACAAAACAATTCGGATATTAAATATTTGACCCCGATTGCCGTCGATATCAAGAAGAAGAAATATTGTCGTTTCAAAAAAAGCGGTATTAAATATATCGACTATAAAGACGCTGATTTTCTTCTGAAATTTGTAAACGAGCAAGGAAAAATTCTTCCTCGTCGTCTTACCGGAACCTCTACAAAGTTCCAAAGAAAGGTTGCACAAGCTGTTAAAAGAGCTCGTCACCTCGCATTAATGCCATACGTAGCTGATTTACTTAAATAAGGGAGGGTAATAAACCATGGAAATTATTCTGAAAAAAGATGTAACCAAATTGGGTTATGCCAACGATATTATAACCGTAGCTAACGGTTATGCCCGTAACTATCTTATTCCTCAGGGATTTGCTATTCTTGCATCTGCTACCAACAAAAAAATTGTTGCTGAAAACGTTAAACAAAAAGCATTCAAGGCTGCAAAACTAAAATCTGAAGCTGAGGATATTGCAAAAGCAATCGAAGCTGTTAGCGTTCGTATTGGTGCAAAAGCTGCTCAAAATGGTAAAATTTACGGTTCTGTTAACTCACTTCAGATTGCTGAAGCATTGAAAGAACAAGCCAACATTGAAGTTGACCGTAAGAAAATCTTTATTGACGGCGAATCAGTAAAAGAAGTAGGCGAATATGTTGCTAAGATTAATCTTGGCAAAGATGTAACTGCCAGTATTAAATTTGAAGTTTACGCTGAATAAACTACAATATTTTATTTTCAATCCCGGTAAAGGTTTACTTTTACCGGGATTTTTTTTAGCTATGTTATCGAAAAATAAAATTAAATATATCGTTTCTCTACACCAGAAAAAGCAGAGAGAACTACATGGTGAGTTTATTGCCGAAGGCACTAAACTTGTCGTTGAATTACTCAACAGTCCTTTCGAATCTACCGGTATCTACGCTACCGGCGAATGGTTTAATAACAATGACATCCCAGCCGGGTTTACCGGTGAAAGATGCATTATCACCATGAATGAAATGGAGCGCATTACAGCGCTATCCACCCCATCATCATGTCTTCTTACCTTAAAGACCCGAAACGTTACGCCCAGCCTCTCTATTGCAGACTCCGAGCTAATTTTAGTACTTGACGACATCCGGGATCCTGGAAACCTTGGAACTATTATCCGTGCAGCAGATTGGTTTGGATTCAGACACATCATCTGCTCAGAGCAAACCGTTGACCTGTTTAATCCGAAAACCATTCAATCGACCATGGGATCTATTGCCCGGGTAAATGTTAGCTATCGGAATTTGCAAACCATGTTTGAAGAATTACATGGGGCAGTTCAAGTTTATGGCGCACTTCTCGACGGAACCAATATGCTGGATAAAGAACTATCCACTTCAGGCATTATCGTGATCGGTAATGAGTCGAGAGGCATTTCAGAAAACGTCCGTTCCTTCATCACGGATAAAATATTCATACCCTCGTTTCATCCCGATGCAACAACAGCCGGTGCAGAATCACTGAATGCCTCTATTGCCAATGCAATTATCTGTTATGAATTCAGAAGAAAGCAGATGATTTCAAAATAGTCATATCCTATTTTTTGAGAAAAGACAAGAGCAACTTGTTTTCAAAATAATATCATAAAAAGAGTTACAAAAGAAGCGTTTGAATTAACAACTTTTCAATAGCTTTTTGTCTTCGTTTTTATTATATTTGCAATCTTCGATTATAAAGTTAAACTATTTAGCCGTGGCAAATTCAGTACGTTTGATTAATTACCACATTGAGGAACTCAAAGATTTAGAAAATCTTACTGAGCGTACAAAAAATGTATCGATAGAAAACGAACTTGACACACTTTACAAGCTCATTCACTATTACCAGATCAACGGCAGTTTTCTCTCTCTCAGAAACTGTGGAGCGAAAACCAATGTTCAGCTAAATGAGATGGCGGAAAAATACATTGAAAAATTCTCAATCACGAAAGGGGATCTTGATCTTCCTTACGATCAAAATAAGTTTGAAGCGCTTCGCTTCTATTGCTATACAAAATTCAATATTCCATCGGCGGAAATGGAGGTTTACAAAGCCGATTTTCTAAGTCATGCCTTCCCATTCTTTAAATTTATCGGTCTTATCATCAAACATCTGCTGACTGAGCGGGAGAAGTATATATTTGAACGCAACTTCGGTTTTATTTTAGGGACCAAGAAGTTGACTTTACAAGCCATTGGAGATAAATACGGTATTACCAGAGAGCGGGTCAGACAGATTGCCCAAAAGATTCCGGGTAGAATTGAAAACGCACTCTCCTCTTTTGCCGGTGACTACGAAGAGTACTTTAACTATAATATCCGCCCTCGTAAAGAGTTATTACTGATCGATCAACGTACGGCAGAGTTTATCAATAAGGGGGAATCGCTCAACTTCTCTCCCAAGTTCTATGCCTTTGCCTTTGCAACTATTAATAACAAGACGCTCTTTGCTTTTCAAAATATAGAAGAAGTTTATCAAAACTATTTTCTATTGCACATCCGTAATACGGAGTTTTTTAATTTCGCGGCATACTTTAACGATTTGGCAACCAGAACTTCCGAACGTATAGAGAAGCGGTATGATTTAAATTTTGAAAGCTACCTTAAAGAATTCAAACTAGCTGAATGCACGGCTGACCAATACCATAAAATCAAGTTTATCTGTCGCAAAATAGCGATGCTCGAGTTCAAGATTCCCCTTGAAGGAACTAATATTATTTTCGAGCGGAATACCATGATCAGACTATCAGAATATATCATGGATATTCTGGTTACAGCCAACAAGCCAATGCGACTGGTTGAAATTGCCCGTGATTTAAGAGCAAAAAGTCCGAAGATGCCTCCCAACCTTGAGTCGCTTCGTTCTACCATCCTTAGTATTCCCGGAGTGATTGCCATTGGTAAAACCAGCACATACGCACTGGACAGCTGGACCCACATCAGAAAAGGGACTATTAAAGAGATTGTGCGCGAATATCTGGAGAGTATGCCCGAACCTGTTCACATTGCCGAACTTACCGAATATGTGAATAAATTTAGAAAGACAACCGACAAAAACATCTATTCAAACATGAAGCTGGATAGAGATGATACATTTGTTTTCTTTAAGAAAGGATATGTCGGGCTGACAAATAAGATCTATGGACATCAGGATAAAAACGGACAGCTGAGCCTATTATAATGTGATAATTAATCAGCACATTAAGAGACTGTTTAAATTTATTATTTTAGAGCTTATAGAGACGGATTTTCTTAAATCTTGTTTCATTTCAGATCAATAAAGGACGGTCCTTTATTGAAAAATATAAAATTCTTTAGCTATATAAATTTCAAAATTTAAATTTTAAATAGTCTCCTCAAATGAACATCAATTCCAACGAAAAGATTTTGTCCATTAAAATTTAATTCCGTTCTTTGTGTTTGCATAAGTCTTTGAGTTTTATCATTAATGTCGAAATCAAAAATAATACTCTTAGGCTTATGCCCCTTTTGTCAGCCTTATTTTCAAATTACAAACATAGGGACTAATTATCATATTTCTTATAGCTGTTCCTGAATAATTTTTTCAAATCCCGGAGAGCATTTGGTTTTGAAATTTCCCTTTTCATCTGAATAGATAAAATAGGCTTCAAGGTTGGGGTTATGCTTTAAAAATTCAAGGGCTTTGTCCATCCCCATCACCAGAAAAGCTGTACCGTAAGCATCGGCAGTTATACTATTTTCGGCTAGTACGGATACGGAAAGCAGCGTATGATGTACAGGATAACCGGTAAACGGATCTATGGTATGCGAATATTTCACACCGTCTTTGATAAAGTATGCGCGGTAATTTCCGGAAGTGGAGAGCGCCCTGTTCTTAAGTGTTACAACAGCTTGGAGCTGCTGACCCTGTGTACTATCGGCAGCAGGTTTTTCAATCCCTACGGACCATCTGTTACCGTCTATCTTCTTTCCTTTTCCCAGGACCTCACCCCCGACATCAATCAGATAGTTTTTAATACCTTTCGACTCAAGAAACCGTGAGATAACATCAGTAGAAAAGCCCTGCGCTATAGCATTAAAGTCGAGTTGAATATTTGGATTTTCCTTTATGATTTTGCCATCAACAAGCTTAATCTTCTTATATCCGACATATTTTTTAAGACTATCAACCTTTTGGGGATCCATCTTGATGTTGGTCTTAATACTAAACCCCCAGGCACGTACAAGTTGACCTACAGTGACATCAAAGGCTCCCCCCGACTTCTCCGAAACCTCCATGGCCTTATTATATACCTCAGTAAAGTATGGATCAGCTTTTGCGGTTGGGTCGTTATTATTAAAACGCGAAATGATTGAGTTCGGTTTATATATTGAGCATGAAGTATCAAACTTCTTCAAAATCAAAGCAATGGAATCTTTAAAGTCACGTTCTTCGCCATCCACATAGGTTACTGCATAGTAGGTCCCCTGTGCTTCGCCACCACATTTAACCAATTTCGGTTGTTTTAACATACAGGCACTGAGTACAAGGCCTAATAAGAAAGAGAAAAGGATGATTTTTTTCATCTGTAAATAATTTTGTGCAAATATCGTTATTATCAGTTATCCTTTCAACCTATTAAAACCGTATTTTTGGAAATTAACTAATCGACCCCATTTTTAGAAGAATTTAATCGATGCATATAGTAAAAATAAGAGGGCTCATTTTACTGGCGATGGTGCTTTTTATCTCCACCCGGCTAGTTGCACAGTCACAAGTCAACTACACCCGTATTCCGGATAAATTCATAAAAACAGTCGAAGTACGCAATGCTACAGATCCTTTCGCCCCGGCCCTGATCACGCTGAACAACACCCAGAGCCAGCTAAACGTAAGCTTTGACGATCTGAGAGGCAGCATCCGGAGATATGCTTATACGGCCATTCATTGCAACAACGACTGGACCACTTCTCGCTTATGGCCCAACGAATACATCAGCGGACTTACCGAAGACCGGATCAATAGTTCGAAGTCTTCGTTCAGTACTCGTCTGGCTTATACCCATTATTCTTTTCAATTTCCGGGAACATCGATGCAACTGACCCGGTCTGGAAATTATTTATTAATGGTCTACGAAGAAGGACGGCCCGAAAATATTCTCTTCACCTATCGGGTCTATGTGGTAGAGACAATGGCATCGGTCAGTGGTACTGTAAGAAAATCATCAGTGGTAGAACAACGTGATAAAATGCAGGAGGTCAATTTCAAAGTTACCACCTCCGGGTATCTGGTGGATCCAAGAGGTAGTGTAAAGGTTACGATTCTGCAAAACGGCAGAGAAGATAATATGATCACAGGATTAAAGCCTCGCCAGGTGATGGGAACGATCCTCAATTATGATTATGAAACCGGAGAAAACAGTTTTGCGGCAGGAAACGAATTCCGCAGGTTTAACACCTCCAGCGTGAGAAATGCAATGGATCATATCTCGGGCATTGTAGTTACCGGAGACACCTGTAATGCACTTGTTGTCCCTGATAAGCCCAGAGCCTTTGGCAACTATATCTCGGAGAAGGACATAAACGGGAACTTCACCCCGAATACGATTGACTATCAGGATACGGATACCGAGTCGGAATATGTAAAAGTAAAGTTCTTTCTGGGGCTAACGATGCCTGTTGCAAAAGGAAATATTGTAGTAAGCGGTCGGTTTAATCATGAAAGAGATCCGGCACATAACGATGAGTTTCTGATGCACTACAATGCCGGATTGAAAGGATATGTCGGAGAGGGATTATTGAAGCAGGGATATTATGATTATCAATATCTCTATTATCCGGAGCCACAGAACCCGGGATTAACCAGTCTGGTTGAAGGTGATTTTTCCGAAACGTTGAATGAATATCAGATCTTTGTTTACTATAGGAAACCGGGAGATGTTTACGACCGGTTAATCGGTGTCGGAATAATCAATAAGACGACCGGAAATTAAAAAGACCTGTTCATCAAAGACCAGTCATACCATGTATTTGACGGTTTATATCTCGTCTTTTTCTTCACCTAAATTGTTGAAGAACCTGTTTGTCTGAAATAATCAGCAAAAGACACCGATTGATTTTTTTTGCCCCCTGTCCCTATCAATGCAAAGATCAGGACAAAAACGCTGAGTTTTAAAATCGTTGTCTTCATTGTGGTTAGTCTTTTTGTTGTTTCAAATAATTTGGTATTTAAGTGGTAGTCGTTCCATAATTTGGGGTTTTGGGTTGATTGCTAAGAATATACAACACAAATAATGAAAGATGTAGAAAAGTTGCGTGGGAGAGATGTATTAGAAAATAGGTTGCTTGTGCTTTCATTCAAATAATGCTTTTCATCAACAGAACAATAATAATATTCCTGACCTAATGCAACAAATGTTGACAGTAAAATTAATGCTGATATGATAAATATTCTTTTCATAGCGTTTAACTTACTTATATTCGATAACCTTTGTAATAATTAGATTTTTTCCAGTCGGAGGTCCATAAATAGCTGGACATGCAATTGGAAGGTTTGATGAATATAAATCTCCGTTTTTTGTTTCATCATCCGTTAGCTCCCTATATTCAAAATAGAGCCAGGTACCAACTTTTTGAGGTATAGTGTTTGATAATCCAATTTTTGAAAAATAGGGTACCCCAATGGCATTCTCGTAGCTTATCTTTTTGCTTTCTTCTCCAATATAAGAAAAGGTTCCAGACGAACCTATTCCTTTGGGATTTTCAACCTCAATCAGAACAGTTTCCCCATAACACTGTCCTGTTACTAAAATAATCTTTCCTTTGGCGTGATTAGGTGGTAGTTCTTTTTCTTTTTTGCACCCTATCCCCATCAATGCAAAGATCAGGACAAAAGCGCTGAGTTTTAAAATCGTTGTTTTCATTGTGGTTAGATTTTTTGGTATTAGTTTTTTTGTTGTTTAAATAATTTGGTATTTAGTTAAATGGTGGTGGTTCCATGATTTTTGGTGTTGGGTAATAGTTATTAAAACTATACAATACTGATGCTGAAAACTGTAGAAAAGTTGCGCCGGTAGGATATGTTTAAAAACATACTTATTGTATAAACACCCCTCTTTTCAGGATGAACTACCCCTGTGGCTGTATGAAGGGTAAAAAGAGGAATTTCCCTCTAATTATAGAGATATGTCCTCACCCGGCGGGTGAAGAGGATAAAACAAAAGGCCCCGATAAAGGAGCCTTTGTGTGGTAAGCCTTCCAGAACACTTACCGGTATTAACCCAATCAACTCAGGAAGTATGAACAAATTGATATCATCCCAAACATCAACTAGTAATTTTATTTTCGGATGCAAGCATTTCATTGAAATTACGTTGCGCTTCTATTGGAAATTCATGCGAACCCGGTCCACAAACACATCCTCCGGGACACGACATTACTTCTATAAAGGGAGCAGGCGCACTTTTTTTAGAGGCAAAAGTCTTCAATAGCCGTAGTTGCTTCTTATCGAGTCCATCTACCAAATAAGACTTCACGTCCACATTATTCAATGCTATCAACGATTTGGTAACGCCTCCGCTTACCGCAAAGACACGGGCTGATCCGGTTTCGGCATCCCAGTTACCATACGCTTCGCATTCGTCAACATCAATCTTCCATCCATTCAGCCAACAACCTAACTCTTCAAAGGTCATCACAAAATCCACATCAGGATTGCGCATACCTTCCCGACGTTTTGCAATACAGGGACCTATAAATACTGTTTTATTATCAGGATAACGCTCTCTGCATTTTTTAGCCGTAAAGGCCATGGGAGAAGGCGTGTCGGATACATATTTCTTTAAATCATGAGCGTGAATATCCACAGCCTCGGTCCATGCCGGACAGCAAGAGGTCGTCATAAAAGGTAATCCTTCGCTCTGTTTATGCTGCAACTCTTTAAATTCGGCCCGGGCCGTATCCACAGCTCCTTCAGCCACATCTATCACCTGATCGAAACCAAGCTCTTTGATGGCGCCGAATATCTTTGCAGGAGATGATTTATACTGTCCGAACAGTGCCGGAGCAACTATTGCGGTTATCTTCTCTCCGTTCTTCAACGCTTTCATGACCTGCAGCATCTGCGTACTTTCCATGATAGAACCGAAAGGACAAGCATTCACACATTTACCGCAAAGGATACACTTCGATCCGTCTATAGTCTCTTTGCCCTTCTCATTCTTGCTGATTGCTCCAACAGGGCATGACTCTTCGCAAGGAACCGGCATATAGATGATGGCATGATAAGCACATAATTTCTTACATATACCACAACTGACACATTTTGTCTGATCAATAATAGCCTGTCCGTTTTCAGAACGTGAAACCGCTCCTTTAGGACAGTTCATTTTGCACGACTGAGCGATACAGCCTTTGCAAAGATTTGTTACGATATAATTGGCTTTTACACATGATGTACAAGCTTCTCCAACAACAGTAAGTATGCGTTCGGGCAGTTCGGTTCTTTCCAACACCTCTTCGGCATAATCAGCAAGCAATCTCCGTTCATCATTCTCATTCTCGACCTCGAAACCGAGGATTCCCATCATCTTATATTTGGATACCGCCCTTACTTTATGAATACAACATCGATCCTGATGAGCACGGCGACCGATTTCATAGGGTACCGAATCAATATCTTTCAGATTATCTTCGTGGAAGAGTTCCGCAAGTCTGGTTAGCAGATCGCGGCGTATAATCATGGTGTTATTTACAAAAGCCATTATAACCTCCTCAATGTTATTCTATCATTAAAAAAATACTTCTCCAGATAAAGGCTCAGGCTTGGTGAATGAATGATAGAGCCTTTACCCGGATTAGCATGTAGCCTTTTTGACAGGCTAATTATCATCTACTTACCTTCGTAAGCTTTAATATACAGTTCTTTGATTTCTTCGATAGACGGGTAGCGGGGATTAGGTCCGGTACATTGATCATCGAAAGCCAACTCGGACAATTCATCCAGGTGAGCATAGAATTCTGATGCATCAACACCGGCCTCACGAATAGACTTAGGAATGTTTACTTCGGCTTTTAACTTTTCAATTCCTTCGATTAATGCCTCTACAAGTTCTTCGTGCGTATTGCCTTCGAATCCGCAATAGCTTGCAAAACGAGCGTAACGTTCAATAGCCAAAGGATATTTATATTGCGGGAAGGTAGCCTGCTTACGAGGGGTATTGGTTGCATTGAAACGGATGACATGTGAGATAATCAACGCATTGGCAAGTCCGTGAGGAACGTGAAACTCTGAACCCAGCTTGTGAGCCATCGAGTGACAAATACCAAGGAATGCATTTGCAAAAGCGATACCTGCCATTGTAGAAGCATAGTGCATCTTCTCTTTTGCTTTCAGGTTCTTCGAACCCTCGTTGTATGACGTAGGCAGATATTTGAAAACAAGCCGGCCTGCTTCCAATGAATAAGGGATGGTGAATTCGGTGGCATAAACAGAAACCATAGCCTCAAGCGCATGTACAAGTGCATCAACACCCGACCAGGCCGTCAGTTTCTTAGGCATTGTCAATACAAACTCAGGATCTACAATCGCCATGTTGGGAGTTAACTGGTAGTCGGCAATAGGATATTTAATACCGGTCTTTTCATCGGTTACTACAGCAAACGGAGTAACTTCAGAACCGGTACCTGATGTTGTAGGAATGGCAACCATGTAAGCTTTACGACCCAAAGCAGGAAATTGATAAATACGTTTGCGGATATCCATGAAACGCAAAGCAAGACCTTCAAACTCCGTATCCGGATATTCATACATCAACCACATAATCTTGGCGGCATCCATTGCAGAACCTCCACCTAAAGAGATGATCACATCAGGCTGGAAAGCATTCATAGAAGAAAGCCCTTTATTTACATTTGCCAATGTCGGATCGGGTTCTACTTCAGCAAAGATACTGAAATCGATGTTCATCTTCTTTAGTTCACGGGTTATCAAGTCGGTATACCCCAGATCATAGATCGGTTTATCGGTAATGATAAAGGCGCGCTTACGACCGTTCAAATCGCTTAGTGCAACGGGTAAACAGCCAGATTTGAAGTAGATCTTTGGTGGTATCTGCAACCATAACATATTTTCTCTCCTTTCAGCATTGGTCTTAATATTCAAAAGGTGTTTCACACCTACATTCTCACTTACCGAGTTACCTCCCCAGCTACCGCAACCCAGTGTGAGTGACGGATCGAGTTTAAAGTTGTAGATATCACCGATAGCACCTTGTGATGCAGGCATATTTACAAGCAGACGTCCGGTTTTCAATAACGAGCTGAACGACTCAATTCTATCTGTATTCCGAAGGTCGGTATAGAGGACCGAGGTGTGACCGATACCGCCGAACTGAACCAGTCTGATGGCTATCAGCTCAGCTTCCTGAAAGTTTTTAGCCTTGTACATTGCAAGGATCGGAGAGAGTTTCTCATACGAGAATGGCTCATCATCAGCAACACGATCAGCTTCGCCAATCAATACCTTTGTGGTTTTAGGAACAGTGATGCCGGCCATCTCAGCAATCTTCCATGCATATTGACCTACAACCTTAGCATTAACGTGACCGTTGACAATCATTAATTTTCCAACCTTTTCTTTTTCTTCAGGATTCAGAAAATAAGCGCCGCTCTCGGCAAACTCCTTACGGATGGCATCATAGACCTCCTCAACCACAACAACACTTTGTTCGGAAGCACAGATCATTCCGTTGTCGAAAGTCTTGCTCATCAACACGGAGTTAACTGCCATCTTCTGGTGTGCCGTTTCATCAATAATAGCAGGAGTGTTACCGGCACCCACACCAATGGCAGGCACACCTGAAGAATAAGCAGCTTTTACCATCCCCGGTCCACCGGTAGCCAGAATCAGGCTGATTCCTTTGTGTGACATCAAGTGTTGCGATTTTTCAATCGTCGGAACTTCGATCCAACTGATAATATCTTTGGGGGCGCCGGCTGCAACAGCAGCATCCCGAACGATCCTGGCAGCGGCAATCGTACTTTTTGCAGCACGGGGATGCGGCGAAAAGATTATGCCGTTACGTGTCTTTAATGTGATCAACGCTTTGAATATGGCTGTTGAAGTAGGATTGGTAGTTGGAACAATACCGGCAATGACACCTATAGGTTCTGCAATCTTACGAATACCGGCAGAGTGATCTTCTTCGATGATACCGCAGGTCTTTTCGTCTTTATACTTGTTATAGATATATTCTGAAGCAAAGTGATTCTTGATTACTTTATCTTCCACAACGCCCATTCCGGTTTCGGCAACAGCCATCTTTGCCAGCTTGATACGACTACCCGCAGCAGCAAAAGCAGCCTTGCGGAAAATCTCATCAACCTGTTCCTGACTGAAGGTCCGGTAAATCTTTTGTGCATCGTGTACCCGGTTAATCAACTCGTTGAGTTCCTGAATATCGGTACTGAAATCCGGTTTGACTTCTTGAAGGACTACTGGTTTTGTCTCTTCTTTCTTTGTCTCACCACTTTCCTGTGCGACGTTTTTTGTGTTTTCTTTCATGATCTTAGGTGTTTATAGATTACACATCCAATGAATACAATGACTAATTTTGAAGGTCGGCTCTTAACGCTGCCACTATTTTTTCCAATGTTGCTTGTGGCATTAATTTGCCGTTGACTTCGGCATAGGGAGGTTTGGTTTCCGCACCCAACTTATCACATCCAAGGCATACTGAAGCTTCTACATAAACTTCATCTTTTAAATCTTCGGGCAACTGACTCTTGAGGTTGTTCAGTTTTGAGCCTCCCATAACGTAGCAGTAGGTTCCTACGCATACTTTAACACTAGATTTTTTTGCTGATTTCATGATATATTTTTTGAGTGATTGGTTTCAGGTGAATCGTTTTGGGTTGAATCTGTACTGTTAATCAATTAACAATCCGAAAATCGTTTTGTCAATTAACATGCCATAGATCATAAAATTCTGATTTATAACATACTGATAGCATAACATAAAAACGGAACTCACTTATATTGTCTCAGGATTGAACAAATATCATTGATACAACATGTATCATTTTGATACAGTGTTAGATTTTTGAACACATTCTCAAAAAATGGATCCTAAAATAATTAAATACAAAAAAAATATTTTAAAATTTCAGCTGCCATTATGCCATCATCCGATCTAAATAAGGTTGCATTGATTCTAAATAATACAACAAATCAGTCTAAATAAGTATATTTTGACCTAATAATCAACAAAAAGGTATAATAGTTGTTCCTTTAGGTATCACAATACTTATTTACTGATTTTTATTTTACTAATACAATTATATGAGAACTGCAGTATTTAGCACAAAAAGTTACGACAAGGAATACCTGGAATTAGCCAATGCCGGAAAACATGACCTTGTCTTTTTCGAATCATCATTAAAAGCCAGAAATGTTGTACTGGCAGAAGGGTTTGATGCGGTCTGTGCATTTGTAAACGACAATGTTTCGAAGGAAGTGATAGAGGATCTGGCAAAAATAGGGATTAAATTGATCGTCTTACGCTGTGCCGGATTTAACAACGTTGATATTGAAGCGGCTACCAAATACAATATTCCCGTTTTAAGAGTCCCGGCTTATTCGCCCCATGCAATTGCAGAACATGCAGCAGCCATCATCCTCACGTTGAGCCGTAAAACCCATAAAGCTTATAACCGTGTCCGTGACGGGAACTTTTCGCTTGACAGGTTAATCGGTTATGATCTGTTCGAAAAAACAGTCGGACTTATAGGAACAGGTCGTATCGGAGCTACACTGGCCGATATCATGCTGGGTTTCGGTTGCAAAATCATTGCTTTCGATCGTTATGAGAATAAAGAGCTTATTGCAAAAGGAGTTAAATACATGAGTCAGGATGAATTATTCACCAATGCCGATATCATCTCGCTACACTGTCCGCTTACCCCCGAAACGCATCATATGATCAATAGAGAGTCCTTAAGCAAGATGAAAAAGGGCGTGATGCTAATCAATACCAGTCGTGGAAAATTAATCGACACAGAGGCTGCCATTGAATTCCTGAAGGATGGTCATCTGGGTTATCTGGGCATAGATGTTTATGAAATGGAAGAGAAGATCTTTTACAAAGACCTTTCGGAAGTAGTGATCCGCGACGATAAAATCTCACGTCTGGTTAACTTTCCCAATGTACTAATCACGGCTCATCAGGCATTTCTAACGGACAATGCATTGACCCAGATTGCAACTACTACCATCGATAATATAACGGGTTTCGAAGAAGGTTCATTTAACAAGGCTAATGAGGTTACGCATGAAATGGTAAAGTAAATTGTTAACCGATCTGCTTCAGCGTCTCACGTTTTTTATTAGCTTTGTGTTATCACCCTTAAAGCAAACGTCATGTTAGACTTACTCTATTCACGTCACAGTATCCGTGATTATTCAGACAAACCGATAGAATCCGAAAAGATAGAAGCGCTCATTGAAGCGGCTTTACTTTCGCCGACTTCCAGAAACCGTGAACCCTGGGAATTTATAGTAGTGACAGACAAAACCGTTTTAAAACAACTGAGTTCAGCGAAACCACATGGTGCAGAATTTCTGGCAGATGCTGCTTTAGGCATTGTAGTTGCCGGAAACCCTGAAAAGAGTGACGTCTGGATTGAAGATTGTTCCATTGCGGCCACTATTATTCAATTAACGGCACACGATATAAAATTAGGCAGTTGCTGGATTCAGCTAAGAGAGCGGATGCACAATCAGAATACCAGCGCCAATGAGTATGTAAAGAGTGTTCTGAAACTAAAAGATCATCTTGAGGTTGAATGCATCATCTCGATCGGTTATCCGGCTGAAGGAAGAAAGGTCAATATAAAGAAAAAGCTTTCGGTTGAAAAAATAACCCGGTTTTAATTTTCCATTCCATTCTCTTTTCACTGAGTATGTACAACGTTTTGCGTTCCAAATCTAAATTTTTCATAAAAAGAAAAAGCTTCATCACTGAAAATAAGCTTTTTCTTTTTTCTATTCTATGACTAACCCTATTTCCACCAATATTTTGAACAGACTGACTTAACATTTTCCGTACTTTTGTAGGGAACCAACCAGCAATGTCATGAACATAGAAAAGCATCTGAATACTTTATTCACCGGATGGTCAGGACGCAAAGCCGATCAGATTGTTCCATTAGCAGCTTCAGGATCAAATCGCCTGTACTACAGAATTTCATCCGGAAATATCAGCGCCATAGGAACCTATAACCCTGATGAAAGAGAAAACAGAGCATTTATCTATCTCGCACAACATTTCCGTAAAATCCAGCTCCCCGTTCCCGAGGTTTATGCCGAAGATCTGGCCAACAATTGCTATCTGCAACAAGATCTGGGCGATTTAACACTTTACAAATACCTTGTTTCATCACGTGTGGATGATGATATTCCCAATGAATTGTTAGACACCTATCGAGAGGTTATCGGTTGGCTTCCCCACTTTCAGATTGATTCCACGAAAGGACTGGATTTTAAGAACAGCTATCCCCGCGAAGCCTTCGATCGCCAAAGCATGCACTGGGATCTTAACTACTTTAAATACTATTTTCTAAAACTTGCCAATATTCCGTTTGACGAACAGGAGCTGGAAGACGACTTCAACCGTTTCTCTGATTATCTATTGAATGCGGGACAGGAATTTTTCATGTATCGCGACTTCCAAAGTCGCAACATCATGCTACACGAAGGCAAGCAATGGTTTATTGATTTCCAGGGTGGGCGTCGTGGTGCACTTCAATACGATCTGGCATCTTTACTTTACGATGCCAAAGCCGATCTGCCTGTCGACATCAGAGAGCAACTGCTCAATCACTATATCACCTGTTTAGGTCAAACTATCAAATTTAGCGAAGAAAAATTCAGAGAAGAGTTCTATGCTTTTGTCTATATCAGAATCATGCAATCCATGGGGACCTATGGTTTCAGAGGGTTTTACGAAAAGAAGGAACATTTCCTGCTGAGTATCCCCTATGCTTTACAAAACATGGAATGGCTGCTTAAAAACCATCCGCTTTCAGATCGCTTTCCAGCATTAAGCCGTGTTCTGGAAGGTTTAATTGCCTCTCCTATCATCAAACAGGCTGGGCGCAAGAAACTTACAGTCACCGTCAATAGCTTCTCATATAGAAAAGGATTACCGGTAGACACATCAGGTAACGGGGGCGGATTTGTATTCGACTGTCGTGCGCTGAATAATCCGGGACGTATCGATCGATATAAGGCGTTGACAGGAATGGATCCCTCCGTGCAACTGTTTTTGCAGCAACAACCTGAGGTTCCTGTGTTTTTAGATCACGTATTCGGTATTGTCGATCAGAGCGTAGAGACTTATCTTGCCAAGAACTTCGAATACCTTCAAATTAACTTTGGGTGTACGGGTGGACAGCATCGTTCGGTTTACTGCGCTGAAAAGACGGCTGCACATCTGCGTTTGAATTCGAACATTAAACTGGTACTCAATCATATTGAACAAAAGTTCAAGTAACGGCTGCCACTCAACGTGAAGGTAACAGGTACAAAATATCTCCTCATTTAACACAAGCATGCCATTGAATAAGCAGCTCTCCATCTTCGATAGTTTTTCCATAGAGTCTTATAAAGACCATGCGGAAATAGTTGAGAAAACCGCAAACCAGATTGCAAAAGATTTTGCATTATTCGGCTTGCCCATAGATTTCTCAGGAAATACGGAATGGGCCTATACAGAGCTTTATGATCGGATGTGCCCTATCATAGAGCGATTGATTCAAAAAGATTATACACGCCTACTCTCTTTACTATACCAGATAGACTTAACGCCCGCCACCATAAAAACAGCAAGGGAAGAGAATCCTGATATGCCGGAAAGTGAGATGCTCTCACAACTGATTATCTATCGTGAATTCAAAAAGGTGGTGATGCGAATGTATTTTAAATCAAAAAAGCCTTGATTTAAAATATCGCGCCCCTCCTTCCGCCCATGCTATTGTTAAAAAACACACATCGTTGATAGAATCGTTAACCTTGTAAAACTTAAATAAATCATAACAATTTCTTCACATAATTTCCTTCGTTATTATTATCTTAGCCTTTGAAAAATAATCACCTTGTCTTTTACGCAACAGGCTTCATGAAAATAATTCGAAAAAGCAATCTCATCATATTCCTATTATTCCTTTTTACAGGATTAACCACTCATTTATCATGGGGACAATCATTACGGGAGATTGAATCGACCCGGATCACATTACCCAACGGCTGGAGCCTTACGCCTATCGGAAAACAATTGCCATTAGGTGATTTACCGCTAAACATTGCCGTTTCACCTTCCAAAAAGCTACTGGCTGTTACCAACAACGGTCAAAGTGATCAATCGATCGAGTTATTCGATGCGGTAAACCACCGCCGGCTCGATTCGGTTAAAATGGGTAAATCATGGTTGGGACTGGTATTTTCATCCGATGAAAAATCGCTTTATGCATCCGGTGGGTTTGATAATTTCGTTGTACGTTTTGCTGTCAGAAACAATAAATTAATAGCTGCCGATACCATCAAACTGGGAAAGCCCTGGCCTGTTAACATCGGAGTGGCAGGATTGGCAATAGACGATAAGCGCCATCTTTTATATATCGTTACCAAAGATGACAATTCGCTATATATTGCCGATACCCGGACCCATAAAGTTATTTCCAAACACGAGATTGGAGGAGAAGGATACACCTGTATTCTTTCGCCTGATGCCGGAATGTTATATGTTTCGTGCTGGGGTTGTGATAAAGTAATGATTTTCGACACTAATAAACAACAATTTACCGGTTCAGTACCCGTAGGTGATAACCCTAATGATCTTTGCTTAACCCGTAACGGTGCATTTCTTTTTGTAGCAAACAGTAATGACAACTCAGTTTCTGTTATCGACATAAAGAAACAGAAAGTGGTGGAGACCTTAAATGCAGCGCTTTTTCCCGATTCACCCAGTGGGTCCACTACCAATGGCATTGCCCTCAGCGATGACAATAAAACACTCTTTATAGCCAACGCCGATAACAATTGTCTGGCTGTTTTCAATATAGAAAAACCCGGAAATAGCTTTAGCAAAGGATTTATACCCGTAGGTTGGTACCCTACGGCCGTAAAAGTCATAAAAAACACCTTGTTTGTCGCTAACGGAAAAGGGTTATCCTCATCCGCTAATCCTAACGGACCCAATCCTTTGAGTAGTAAGGAAAAGGTAGATTATCAAAAAAACAGAAACAGTGTAAAAAAGAAAGTTCAATACATTGCCGGACTATTAAGAGGTTCATTAAGTATCATTCCTATTCCTAAAGATCCACAGTTATCGGTTTTTTCACAAGTAGTTTATCACAATACCCCCTATTCTAAGCTGAAGGAAACAGTAACCGACGGGAAAGAGGGAAATCCTATTCCTCATAAAACAGGCGCCACATCGCCTATTAAATATGTATTTTATATCATCAAAGAAAACCGGACCTATGATCAGGTTCTGGGAGACATTCCGGAAGGCAATGGAGATAAGAATCTCACCATCTTTGGAGAAAAGATCACACCTAACTTGCATGCTATTGCAAAAGAATTTGTATTGCTCGACAACTTCTATTCTGATGGAGAGGTCAGTGCCGATGGACACAACTGGTGTACGGGCGCCTATGCAACCGACTATCTGGAAAAGACATGGCCGACAAGCTACGGTAATCGTGGAGGAAAATACACTGCTGAGGGAGCCAGCCTTATTGCTAACAACAAGAATGGGTTTATCTGGGACAACTGCAAGAGACATGGAGTAACTTATCGTACCTACGGAGAGTTTATGAGTGGCGGCAAACCCAGCATTCCTGCACTACGAAACCACTTTTGTCCTACATATACGGAATGGGATACTTCAGTACCTGACACCACCCGATTCTCACAATGGAAAAAAGAATTCGATTCGTTGGTTGCAAATAATCAAGTACCTCAACTCAGCACACTCCGCGTAATAAACGACCATACCGAAGGCTTACGCATCGGTAAGCACACACCCATATCTTCAGTAGCCGATAATGATCTGGCAGTTGGCCTGTTTATTGAACACCTGAGCAAAAGTAAAATATGGAATGAATGTGTGGCATTCATTGTGGAAGATGATGCACAAAACGGTCCGGACCATGTAGATGCCCATCGTACTACGGCATACGTAGCAGGTGGTTTTGTTAAACAGGGTTATGTTGATCACACACCCTACTCTACCGCTTCAATGGTAAGAACCATTGAACTTATACTGGGATTGCCTCCAATGAGTCAATATGATGCGGCAGCAACGCCCCTCTGGAGATGCTTCGCCGAAAGTAGTACCCATCCCGCGTTCAAGATGCGTCCAAGCAATATCGACCTAAGAGAACGAAATACTGTTGTCAGTCAGTGGTCTAAAAAGAGTGAATTGATGGATTTTAGTATGGAAGACAGGGCACCCGAAGCTGAGTTGAACGAAGTAATATGGATCGCTGTCAAAGGCGAAGCAAGCCATTGTCCCGCACCCGTTCATGCTGCTTTTGTGAAAGCAATAGCAGACGATGATTAGGAATAAAGTAACATGCGTTTTTAATGGATATTCTTGATGAAATAACGATTCAAAATATAATAATCTTATTGTCTAATCTTTTAACACTTTATGAAAATGAATGCCAACAGTGACGCATTGCTTATTGAAGTATTCGCCGGTTCCGCATGGGATGCCGGTATTGTACAAAATCTTTTAGAAAGCGCTAATATACCAACTTTTCTACAAGATCAATATCTTGGCACGTTAGTTCCCTGGCAGGCCTCTACCGATGCAACTGAGCCTATAAAGGTGGTTGTAGCAAGAGAAGATTTTGAACTTGCAAATCAAATAGTAGACCAGTTCTATAAAAACCTTGAGGAAAATTAGTTCAACTATCTATATGCCAATAAGTATGAAATAACTAACAGGAATGAGACTTTTTACTATCAGCAATAAAAGAGCGACTAAAAAATAATTGCGTACCTTTGTGCCCTTAAATATCCGCCTTAGTTACTCTCATGATTACGAAAATATGGAATAAAGCATTTATACTGCTTACGCTCTCCAACCTTTTAATGTGGACTACCTACTACTCCCTCATTTCATCCCTCCCCGTATATATCAGTCAGGATCTGCATGCATCCAAAGGCATGGTAGGATTGGTTCTTTCATCTTATATCATTGCATCTGTCAGCATCAGACCCTTTACAGGTTTTGCGCTTGATAACTTCGGAAGAAAAACAATATTCTTTTCAGCACTTCTATTATATACCATTATTTTTTGTGGTTATGCCATTGCTTTTACCATTTTATTTCTCGCCATTCTACGATTTTCGCATGGATTCACCTGGGGAATTGTAACCATTGCCGGCTCTACATTGGCCGTCGATCTCATTCCGGAAGAAAAACGGGGAGAAGGAATTGGCTATTACGCTTTATCGGCCACCATGGGAATGGCTATCGGACCGTTAGCAGGACTTTTCATCCTTCACAAATGGGGATATATGGCACTCTTTTTATCAGGAGCGGCAATCAGCCTTATTGCTTATTTACTGGCTAATTTTATTAAATTTGAGAAACCTAAAGTAATAAAGGAGCATCAACCTTTAAAATTATCCACACTATTCGAACGTCGTGCGGTCATCCCTTGTTTAAATCTAATGATTGTTCAAATTACTTATGGAGGACTTATATCGTTTATAGCGCTCTATGGACATGAAATCGGGATACGGAATAGTTCCGGATTCTTTTTGATCTATGCTATGGGCATTGCCCTTTCCAGATTCGGTTCGGGTAAGATATTCGATAAAAGCGGTCCACGCTATATCATAACTATTTGTATTTCGCTATTGGTTATCGGGTTCAGCTTTCTGGCCCTCTTCCAGAATCCGATTGGCTTCTATGGAGCAGCCATCATTTTAGGCGTAGGAAATGGCGTTATCTTCCCTACATTTCAAACCATGGTGAACAACCTCGCCGATTCAAACAGAAGAGGCGCTGCAAATTCCACCCTCTATACAGCACTTGATATCGGTATGGGACTGGGGATGATTATTGTGGGATTTATTTCGCAGCATACTTCTATCAGGACAGCCTTCTTTGTAAGCTCAGCGTTATGCATGATGGGACTAGCCTATTTTCTGCTTATAGGATTAAGGCATTATCAAAAGTATAAACTTACGGTGCACTAGCGCATCAGTAATAGTAGTTTTTATACTGAATCGCATGTATAAAATGAAGAAGTATCATATTATTTTATAGATTAATTAATCATAAAGTAGAAAATATCTACACATTCTTAAAAAATAAAAGAACGTATTACTTTTTAAACCTAACAAAGGGGAACTCATTATTCAAGAGGCGAAACTCTTAAATAATAAGTTCCCTTTATTTATATATATACCTATTTTACAACAACTTATAATTTAAGAGACAAGTATCAGTCTTGTGGTTGCTTATTTTTTCAAAATATCACCATCAAGTCAAAAAACACGTATTTTTTTAGACATACCCCCTAAAATATTACACATAAATCTATAATTTTAGTATTTTTTTTAACATACCCCCTATTTTTTATTGCATTCTTGTTTTTTTATACTATTTTTACAGCAACATTAATGAAAAATGAGAGAATGACTTCATTTTTCATTAAGTTTTTAAAGTATCCCTTTTTTATAAGCAAACCGATCATAAAAAAACAGAAATATTAAACGAATAGAAAAGATGTAATAAGCAACAATTAAATAATAATGTTAAACTAAATCTTTTAAACCATGGTAAGACTTATTTATTCAACAGCCCTAGTGTTAACAATTTTAGGTTACGCTGCTAATGCACAAACAACGACTCCGGAAGAGAAGAAATCGACCATTAATGTAGGCGCCGATTTTATGAGCAGATATGTCTGGAGAGGTCTTGACTATGGCGCATCGCCAAGTGTACAACCCTATATTGAGTATGCACACAAAAGTGGATTTACAGTAGGTTATTGGGGAGCAATGAGCACCAAGGGGACTTACTCTGAGGTGGATTTATATGCCAAATATGCCATTAAGTCGGTGACCTTTATTGCAACCGATTACTTCTTCCCTACCGATGGAATTCCTTCAACCAAATCACTAGAATTTTTAAACTATAAAAAAGCGACCACCGGACACCTAATAGAAGGTTCCGTTCAATATAAAGGTGGTGACAACTTTCCCCTTAGTCTCTTACTGGGAACAGTTCTTTACGGAGCAGATCAAAAAAGTAACGGCGATTTACGCTATTCAACTTACGCCGAACTCGGTTATACCTTTAAATGCAATGATTCCAAATTCGACACCTTCATGGGTATAACCCCTTCAGACGGTCTGTATGGCACCTCCTTCGGTGTGGTAAACATGGGCATCACAGGATACAAGAGTATCAAAATCTCTGATAAGTTCGAATTACCCGTAAAGGCATCAATCATAGCAAATCCGCAAACCTCTAACGTTTATCTCGTCTTCGGTATAACGATCTGAGTAATATTTCCTCGTATAGGTAATGTGAACAACAAATCAATAACCTGAGATATCAGAAAAAATTCAACCGATCATTTATAATTCAAAAAAGCATGACAACATGAAAAAAATTGAAGCAATTATTCGTAAAGCAAAATTTGAAGAAGTCAAAGAAGCACTTCACGCTGTCGACATCCAGTGGTTTTCATATTGGGATATTACCGGAGCCGGGAAAGAAAGAGAAGATTTAGTAGTACGCGGACAAGTTTTTCAATCCAGCTATATACAAAGAAGAATGGTCTCCATAGTAGTGCGCGATCAAAATCTGGACAAAACCATTAAGGCAATTATAGATGCCGCATGGACCGGAGAATTAGGTGACGGAAAAATCTTCGTATCAACAATTGAAGAGACCTATCGTATTCGTAACGGTCAAACCGGACCTGAATCTCTCTATTAATAAACATTCATACTATTAACAATTAGAAAAAACATTTAATGGTTTAATGAAACTTAAACGTTATGAAAAAAAATATTTTTGCAATGATATTAATAATGGCAGCATCCATTCTGCCGGCGGCGGCACAAGAAACAGCTGCAACTGTTGTTCCTCATATAGATTTTGGTAATACTGCCTGGATTATTGTTGCCACAGCATTAGTTATGCTGATGACCCTTCCCGGGCTGGCACTATTCTATGGCGGTTTAGTTCGTCGTAAAAACGTTTTAAGCATCCTGATGCAGTGTTTTATCATCATGGCGATGATCAGTCTCGAATGGGTTATTGTTGGTTATAGCCTTTCCTTTGGAAGTTCAACAGGCGCTTTAGCTCCTTATATTGGCGGATTCCACTGGGCTTTCTTAAACAATATCAGTATTAATGATGTCAGTCCTTACTTTATTTCACAGGCTAACGATCGTATTCCACATCTTCTTTTTGTAATGTTCCAGTGTATGTTTGCGGTCATCACTCCTGCGCTGATCATCGGAGCCTTTGCCGAACGTATCAAGTTTAAAGGATTTGTTGTATTTATCCTGTTATGGTCAATTCTTGTTTACAATCCGATTGCACATTGGGTTTGGAGTGCGGATGGCTGGTTATTTAAACTGGGCGCATTGGACTTTGCCGGTGGTACTGTAGTACACATCAATGCGGGTATAGCTGCCCTTGTGCTGGCTATCATGCTGGGCAAACGAAAAGATTACAGAGGACACCCCATTCCTCCCCACAATATTCCATTTGTAGTCATTGGGGCTGCTTTACTATGGTTCGGTTGGTATGGTTTTAATGCAGGTAGTGCATTAGCTGCCGACGGACTATCGGTTAGCGCATTCCTTGCAACACACATTGCTGCTGCTGCAGCAGCTTTAACATGGGCTATCATCGATTTTTGTATCGAACGCAAATCAACACTCGTCGGTATCTCCACAGGTGCGGTAGCAGGCTTGGTAGCCATTACTCCGGCTGCCGGATTTGTTGATCTGACAGGCGCTCTTGTTATTGGTGTAGTTGTTTCAATTGTATGTTTTTACATGGTATCGTCAGTCAAATTACGTTTTGGTTATGATGACTCGCTAGATGCTTTCGGTGTACACGGAATCGGAGGTATTATCGGAGCTATTCTGACAGGGGTATTTGCAACTCCGGTTATCCAGTCATCTTATAGCGGATTGCTCTACGGAAATTCCCATCAACTCGTAGTACAATTAATAGCTGTTTGTTCAACCATTGTATATTCCGGTGTTATGACGTTCATCCTCTTTAAAGTTGTTGACAAGGTAATCGGCTTACGCGCCGTTAAACAAGAAGAGTCTTTAGGGCTGGACGAAACCATGCACAACGAAATTGCCTATACTGACATAGATTAATATTTTATGACTGAAGCTTACAGCAGTCTAAGATAGAATATAGTTGCAATGTAAAAGAGAGGGCTTGTTTATCAACAAGTTCTCTCTTTTTTTATACATATAGATAATCTATAGAAAAAGTTACTATCCCCATGAATAAATCCCCACTAAAATAAAAACACATTTAAAATAAAGAGGTTACGGCATCAAACACAATAAAAAAGAAGTTCCGAATCTATTGTATATTGATAAAATCAAATCATTTTACAGCTTTCCAAGCTGCATCTCACTATTCATTAATCAACAGCATAAATCACGTATAAAATTCCTTGAAACAGCAGGGGTAAGCCTAATCTAAGCCTAATGCAACTCTAATGTATTTCTATTCTATTCCTACCATGCATTAGGAGTAGAATAGAATAAGGCTAGAAAAACTAAAATTTAATTCTTAAGAGATACGGGAGTTTTACCATAATCATTCAACAATATTTGAGCCCAAATCAAGGAATGATGAGGTTATATTTCTCCGAAATTGAACTGATGCATAATATTGAAAAAAAGGAAAGGCTATTCTAAATCAATATCTATCATTTACAAAAAATCAGAAGACCCTCTATAACAACATTTTGTTGTCAAGAGGGTCTTCCTATCTGTGTTTGTGTTTGCGTTATCTAAGAGAATGAGCTTATCTGATAAACAATAGCTCGCGATATTTTGGGAGAGGCCATTTGTCGTTATCAACAATCAACTCCAATTTGTCGATATGGTAGCGAATCTCATCAAAGAATGGGAAAATAACATTAGCATAAGCCAAAGCCTTTTCACGTTCAACTTCAATATTATTAGCAACCTTACGGGCTTCAACCATTTCATTGACTTTATTCTCAATGATATCAACACGTTCTGAAATTTCTTTAATCAGTTCTAAACGACGTGAACCAAGGACTTTAAAATCATCGGCAGAAACAAGATTCTTTAACCCCTGAACATTATTAATCAACATAGTCTGATATTCAAGAACGGTCGGAAGGATATGATTCATCGCCAAATCACCTAAAACACGTGCTTCGATCTGAACTTTCTTCACATACAGTTCATAACGAACCTCTGTACGTGCTTCCATTTCTCTATCATTATAAACTTTAGCACGTTTAAATAATTCTCTCGACTGATCGGATAAGTTAGCATCATAAATAAGTGGTACACATGCCTCACAATCAAGTCCACGCTTAGCAGCTTCTTCTTTCCACTCTTCGCTATAACCGTTGCCATCAAAACGAATAGGTTTAGATTGCTTGATCAGTCTACGAAGGACTTGGAGAATTGCTTCGTCTTTCTTCGCACCCTTTTCAATAATTGCATCTACTTCGCTTTTAAAGTCCATCAGCTGAACCGCTAATGCAGTATTTAAAACAATCATCGGAGCTGCACAGTTTGCAGAAGAACCAACGGCGCGAAACTCAAAACGATTTCCGGTGAAAGCAAATGAAGAAGTACGGTTACGGTCAGTGTTATCCAGCAGAATCTCAGGAATCTTTCCAATATCAAGTTTGATGGCTGTCTTCTCTTCAGTCGACATTTTTTCTTCGCTAACCCTTGTTTCTATTTCGTCAAGCATCTTAGTCAATTGACGTCCCAAGAAGGCTGAGATGATAGCGGGAGGAGCTTCGTTAGCGCCCAGACGGTGTTGGTTGCCGGCCGAAGCGATAGATGCCTTTAAAAGAGCATTGTGTTTATAAACGGCAGCCAAAGTATTTACAAGGAACGTAATGAATTGAAAGTTTGACTTTGGAGTTCTACCGGGAGATAACAAATTAACACCGGTATTGGTTGAAACCGACCAGTTATTGTGTTTTCCTGATCCATTGATACCTGCGAATGGTTTTTCATGAAGAATAACCTTGAAGTCATGACGACGGGCGACTATCCGCATAATCATCATAAGTAACAGGTTATGATCATTTGCCAAATTGGTTTCTTCAAAAATAGGAGCAAGTTCAAACTGATTGGGAGCTACTTCGTTGTGACGTGTCTTAACCGGTATTCCTAACTTGTATGCTTCAAATTCAAGGTCTTTCATAAAAGCAATAACACGACGAGGAATCTGACCGAAATATTGGTCTTCCAACTGCTGGTTCTTTGCCGAAGCGTGTCCCATAAGGGTTCGATCGGTCAGTACCAAGTCGGGACGGGCATTAAAAATAGCTTCGTCAACAAGAAAATATTCCTGTTCCCAACCAAGGTTACTATTAACCTTAGTAACGTCTTTATCAAAATATTGGCAGACGTCAACAGCAGCCTTATCAAGACAATGAAGCGCTTTAAGAAGTGGCGTTTTGTAGTCTAGGGCCTCGCCGGTATATGAGATGAAGATAGTAGGAATGATAAGCGTATCGTCTAATACGAAGGCAGGTGATGAAGGATCCCATGCGGTATAACCACGTGCTTCAAAAGTATTACGAATGCCGCCACTGGGGAAACTTGACGCATCAGGTTCTTGCTGTACAAGTAGCTTACCTGAGAAGACTTCAATAGCAGTACCGTTTCCGGTTGGTTCAACAAAAGTATCATGCTTTTCGGCAGTACCTTCGGTCAAAGGTTGAAACCAGTGTGTATAGTGTGTGGCGCCTAGGTTCATCGCCCAGGTTTTCATACCCATCGCAATCTGATCAGCAATTTTAAGATCTATGCGAGTACCATTATCAACGGCTCCGACAATAGCTTTATAAGCTTCCTTGGGGAGGTGCTTTTCCATTTTCTGTCTGTCGAAAACATACATTCCGAAATAATCGGAAACATTTTTTCCGGGAGCAGTTACTTCAACCGGTTTTCTTTTTAATGTTTCTTCTAGTGCTTTAAATCTCAAAGTTGCCATAGACTAAATTTTGATTTGAATGTTATGAGCACAAAAGTAATATATTTTCAGTATCACCCCCTATTTTTTTACATAATTTTAAATTATTTTCACTTTTTTCTGACCAAAACTCATTTTTTTAACAATATTCTCAATATTTTTTGTTTTTTTCAACATTCGGAGCAGACAGGAAAAGAGTGAATATAAATAGCACAAAACTTTATAATATGGAAGAGATCCACGTTAGGGGAAAACCGAATCGTAAAATAGAATAAATAAAAAAAATGCAAAGAGCATAAATCATATTGTAGCTCTTTGCATCCTGACAAATATTTGATTCAAATAAAAATTGACGGAGATCTATTCGAGATAATTATTCGATAACCAATGTTGAGATAGAGTGAGGAAGACTTATTGCCGCGGCTGCCTTCTTTGCCATCCAAAGGTAATAAGAAACTTTTTCATTCCCCGGATTCATTACTATCACTACAATTTTTCCATCAGGGTTTTGAAAGGCAGTTGTAATCAGAGAACTGCGACTGGATGCACTGATGATTCTTTTGGCACCGGGGCGAATGAACTTTGAGAAATGACCGATATAATAAAAGGCATTGGTATAAATCAGCTCTCCTGTTTTGGTATCGGCATGAACCGGTGCAAAACAGAAATTACTCACATGATTGGGACCGCCCTTTTCATCCAATAATATATTCCAATCGGTCCAACCAACGGTACCGTTATTGAAATCGTTGATCATCGTACGTCCGTATCGCTCACCCAGTTCCCAGCTATAAACGCTGTCCATGCTGAAAGGGCCATTGCAACCCTCTGTAAACAATAGATTTTTATCCGGAAATGCTTCACTAACCCTTTTTACATTATCAAACAGCTGAGCGCCGCCACTCCAATCCTCATACCAATGGAATCCAACACCCCATATATATTTTGAAGCTTCTTTGTCGCTCAATATCTCACTGGCACGTTGATAGATCAGGTCACGATTATGATCCCAAATAACGATTTTCTTGTCACCCAACAGCTCTTTTTTCAGCGTCGGACCCAAATATTTTTTTACAAAATTCCGTTCATCATCAGCAGAATAGATACATGATTCCCACTTTTGCTTTGCCATCGGTTCATTCTGTACCGTCATTCCCCATACAGGGATACCGATTTGTTGATATGCCTTGATAAACTTCACAAAATAGTTAGCCCAAGCCTGACGGTATTCAACTTTTAGTTTTCCGCCATGCAACATATCATTATTGTCTTTCATCCATGCAGGCGGACTCCAGGGACTAACGAACAGATTCAGATGATTGTTAGCTGCTTTCATTGCACTCTTGATGAGGGGCACTTTATATTGCATATCGTGTTGAATGGAAAAGCTCTTCAATGCTTTATCTTTTTCGTCAACATACGTATAGCTTCCGCTAGAGAAGTCGCAACTATTCATATTGGTACGGGCTAGAGAATATCCGATTCCCTCTTTCTGATCATAATAAGCTTTCATCAGTTCATCCTGCTTATCCTTTGGCAGTTTTGCAAAGGTTTCGGCTGAGGCATCGGTTAAAGCGCCACCAATCCCTAGTAATGTCTGGAATTTTTTGGATGGATCCACAAAAACACAGGTCTGTGTTTCGACCGGTTGTGCCAGATCATTAAAATAAATAGAATCGGTTAAAGTGATTTTCAGGTTACTATTTTCAGCAGTGGTATATAGCTTGACTATCTTCGGTGCTGTTTGTAATTTATTGGTAGTTGAACTCAACTTCTTTTGTGCCTGTGCTGACACAGCAATTCCCAAAAGCATGATAAATGCCATTAATATTCTTCGTTTCATTTTCTGAATTATATATTTAATAAGCGATGAGTAAAGCCGATTTTTTAATTTTTAATGATAAATTTCTTTACAATCAATCAAAAAGAATTCATGATTCACTTTAAAGGCAAAGGTAAGAATGAATTACCAAATATAGGTTCCGACTGAACCTCCTAGTAAAGTGGCAGTTACTATTTCCCGATTAAATTGAATATTGAAAGTTTGACTTGAATTACTATCATTTAAAACGATTAGTACCTTTTTACCATCAGGAGTTTTGAATGCCACATTTTGCAAAGGCCCCACTATATTTGATCCAATACGAACAGAACCGGACTTTACAAATTTTGAAGCATGCGCAATGATATAATACGAAACGTTGCGGGTGATATTGGTACCAATGGTCAAAGCGCCCAAACAAGTTGTACAACCGCCGGGGGTATGTGGTAAGTACGAAGGATCAGAGGCAAGATTCCACTCAATGACATTTCTGCTCCAGTTTCGGGTAGCGCCAATAATAAGATTTTTTAAATGCCAATTCAAATCACCACCAAAGTCACTGGGGCCACCCACCCATTGTTCCGTAAAATAAACATTTTTCTCGGGGTAACTTTCATGTACCAGTGTTAAAGCGCTTATATCACCACTATATAGGTGAAAAGCCGATCCGTCAATATATTGTCCGGCTTCAGTATCTTTTAATACTGTTAATGGATAATTCGGCTCGTCACAATTATGATCGTAGATTATAATTTTAGTATCAATATTTGCCGTACGAAAAGCCGGCCCCAAATGATTTTTGATAAAATCGGTCTGTTCTGCTGCCGACATCAGCATACTTGGATTATTATACGCATTTAATGGTTCATTCTGAGGAGTAATTGCATCAATATGAATACCCTGTGCTTTCATAGCACGGATATACTTCACAAAATAATCAGCATATACCTCATAATACATTGGTTTTAAGCTTCCTCCAATCGTATTATTGATCGTTTTCATCCATGTGGGTGCAGACCAGGGGCAAGCCAGAATTTTAATACTCGGATTAAGTGCGATAATCTTTTTCAAAAGAGGTATTAAATCATACGAATCAGGTGTTAAATTAAAATACGCAAGCGGCGTATCGGTTTGTCCTGCGGGAATATCATCATAAGAAAACACACTGGCATTCAGATCCGAAGCGCCTATACTGATTCGTAAATAGCTTAAATTTATATTGTTGCTATCCGCCGTAAAGAGCTCTTTTAATAAAGCGTCACAAGTTGCAGACGGCAAACGGTTTATCAAATAGGCGCTTCCACCGGTTAGTGCAAAGCCAAAACCATCAATAGTCTGATAAGATACGGTAGTATCTACAATAATAGTTGAATTCGTATTTACTACATTCTTGAATAATAATGCTATATTTTGTTTTTGAAATAATACAGATTGATCGCTCTTTGTTAGCCAGAACGCTACATCTGTTTTTACCGGTGTTGTTGATTTTACAGTATCCACAGGAGTTATAACCGTTTTATTTCCATTAGATGACTTGCTGCAGCCTGTCAAATTGAAAAGGAAAAGAAACAACAGTAAAAACAGATATACCTTATTTTTTAGAAATTTATTCACCTTAGTCATTCTCTTAGTTGTAAAATTTATTCAAAATGTACCTTCATTCCATTTTATCAGTTCTTCTCTTTTCATCTGCGTCGAGATGACGTTTTTTCTTATTGAAATACCCGAACATAATCAACAATCATGCGCTGTGGAAAAGTTGTTGAACTATCCGGATTACCAGGCCAGAGGCCTCCTACAGCAACATTAAAGATAAAAAATGACGGACTGTTAAATGGCCATGTTCCATCTGTAACATCGGTATTTTGTGCCGACATATATACATGGTCATCCACCATCATTTGAATGCTATTCTGTTTCCATATTAAACTGTAGACATGAAACTGTTGGGAGAAGTCGCCCGAGCTCAGATTATAATTATTATTAATCGTCCCACTACTTCCATTCGTTTTAGCCCAGTGTATGGATCCAACCACTTGTTTCGGATTTGAGCCAATTAGCTCCATGATATCAGTTTCACCACAAGCAGGCCAGTTTACAGTCGAAATATTAGAACCCAGCATCCACAATGCAGGCCACATTCCTTTTACAACAGGTAGTTTAGCCCGAATATCGATACGCCCGTATGTAAATTGTTTCTTATTTTGAGTCGTTAATCTTGCCGAAGTATAGCTATTGGTTCCAACAGTCTCTTTTCTAGCTTCAATGACTAAGTAGCCATTTGTTAAAAATGAGTTATTGGTGCTCGATGTATAATACTCCAATTCCTGATTGCCCCATCCATTTCCCCCTAGCTCATAATTCCACGATGTATTATCCAAAGTAGTACCATTAAATTCATCACTCCAAACCAAATTATAACCCGGATAAGATAAAGGGGTGGAATAGCCGGTATAGTCGATAGGCAAATAGGTTCCCCGGTTTTGAATAATTCCCGTTGCTTTTCCATTTCCCGAAAGTGTAGCATTCTCGGGAGCGCTTAATTGTACATAAAAGTATTGATCAGCCTGACGTAAACTATCTCCCCTGACAGGAACATCAATATATCCGACAGATTGACCGGCACTTATCGTTAAGGTACCTGATTGAGCAGTAAAATCATTATTAGAAATTGCTGTTCCCTCCACCGTTGCATAATTTACTTTAATATTCTTCGTCCCGACAGAATTAACATTGATAAAAAAACGAAAATTAGTAGTCATTTTATTATCCCTCACCTGCGAAACATCAATAATTGACAATGAAGGTAGAGTTACATCTGGTGTCTGGTGCGTACCTTTTGATTTGCTACATGAATAAATGAGCAACAACGACACCATTAAAAAACAAAACCGCGCAATATTCTTCATCATACTGTTTGTATTTTTTGATAATAGCCGGTCATTAAAAAATATAACCGGCTATTAATCTTTAGTTATTGACCAGATGCTGAACAGAATCAGGCCTATTTATTGAATAAGAAAAGCTTAATATGAACGGAGTGTGTATGTCCACCAACCTTCTGTCGCACTCCAGTTTCCATAATGGATTGTTAAGGTTAGCAGGTCATAAGCACCATTCGGATCATTTACGTGTTCCATACTCCAGATATCATAGGTAACGGAAGTTGCAGTCGGGCCATTTGCAGTTTCATTATTATTAATAGCTTTTTGAATTCCGATATGAGCCCCAACTCCAATTACTTTTAATTGGCCTAACCCCTTAACACCGGTACCCGGAATAACTACAAATTTAAAGTTCCCCGATCCCCAGAGTTTTTGTGCTGTAGTATATTGATTGGCCGTCTGGCATGAAGAAGTAGGTGAGATTCCGATATAACCATCAGAGTAGAAGTCGCCTTGATCATCAAAAACGAAATCACCACTGGCATTAAATTTAAAGGTATAAGTATCATTAAAAGCGCAAGGTCTGTCGATAACCTCCTGCGCTCCACTTGACCACCAACCACCATCACCGGCAAACTGTCCAACTTTAAAAGCACCCGGAGCAGGGTTCATTTTCCAGGTTTTTTGTGTGCATGAAGCAATAAAACCCAATGGTTTAGAAGCATCACAAGCAGTAGGATCTGCTTTTGTCGTTGTTACGGTTTTGGAAATAGAATCCATTCCCCCTGCACCTGCAACTAACAGTTTAACAGTATATGTGCCGGGAAAAGTAAAATTCAGTTTAACAGAATCACCTTTTAAGTCGGAGTAGCCAAGATTCAGATCGGGGGCTTTCCAATAAGATATAACCGGAACACTGGTTTTGTTGACCAGTAACACACTATGACCATCAGCACCAAGGATGACATTAAAATCAGCCTTCGGCAGAGCGTCTAAATCAGCATTCCTAGCATCAGGTCTGCAGGCATAAAACATGGAGCCAATAGTTAATAAAACAAGTCCAAGCTTTATCCAATTTGAAAAGTTAAAATATTTTTTCATAACCATATATTTTTAAATAATTTAAGCCTATTTATAGTTTGGATTTTGAACAAGTTTGGTTCCGTTTAACTCTTTAAGTGGAATAGGTAGAATTTCATGCGTACCTGCTTTAAACCCTTTAAAGGCTAAAACTGTAGCAGCCTTACCCGTTCGAACCAAATCATACCAACGATGTCCTTCGGTAGCCAGTTCAAGTTTACGTTCGTTATAAATGTTATCCAGTGTAGCGGGAACAGAGGGTAATCCAACTCGTGCACGTACCGCATCAAGATATGACTGTGCCTTACCTGATGTACCACTGCGCACCAAGGCCTCAGCTTCAAGTAGATAAGTATCTGCTAAACGAATTTCAATATAATCGTTCGGAAAGTTCAGTTCTGCTTGGCCTGTTGTAGACACATATTGCGCTAAGGGTGCATACTTTTTGATAAAGTATCCTGTATTCTGATAACCTGCGATATAACTTCTTCCGGTTCCGGCATTCACAATGCTGTCAATATCCAGAATGGTGTACTTGTAGCGTGGATCACCCTTCATATCAGTTGCAAAATTTTTGATAATAGGATTAAAACTCCAGCCACCCGACCAATAGATAGGGCCACTATAACTACGTGGGCCCACCATATTTACATATACATTACCCAGGAAATTGTTCCAATTGCCCCAACCGGCATTTTGGGTACCGGTATGATAAATTTCAAGAATAGATTCTTTGTTGAATTTGTTATCAGGACTGAAAATGGCGGCAAAATCAGATAACAGACCGTAATTTGGTGAAGAATTAACCTGCTCAAGGTAATTAGCAGCTTCCTGCATGCGACTGGTATTGTTTTGATAGATAATAACTTTTCCCATCATGGCCAGTGCAGCACCCTTTGTGACGCGTCCGTTTTCACTTGAAGGGACAACACTTGGTAAATCAGCAATTGCCTCTTTCAAATCTTTCTCCACCTGTGCATATACATCTTCAGGCTTTGCTTGAACCGCATTATAAAACTCACTTGGAGCAATAGGTGTTGTGAACAACGGAACGTTCTTAAATAATCTAACCAATCCGAAATAGTAATAAGCTCTTAAAAACTTAGCTTCGGCAATATATCTGGTTTTATTTGCTTCCGATAAACCTGGTATTCCTCCATTTATTTTTGCAAGAATAAGGTTGGACCGATATATTCCGGTGTAGTATTTACTCCAGAATCCGGCCTGAGGACCTGTTGCTCCACTTAAGGTATAAGTATTCCATACCTGCCAGAATACCATATCGGTTGCACCACCACCACCGGCATAACATTCGTCTGAAGCCGAATTCAGGGCGCCTAAATCGTCAATATAGGTATTATCGCCGCCACCCGATTCCCAACCCATCGGGTTGTAGGCTGCGACTAACCCTGCATAAGCCTGGTCGGCATTCTGATAATAATTTGATTCCAAATCAAGACCTTTAGGATCAACATCCAAAAAGCTCTTCTTGCAGGATGTGCTCAATTGAATAACACCTGCAATCATTAATAAATATAATAGTTTGTTTTTCATTGCTTCGAGTTTTTTATTTTAGAATGATACATTTACACCAACCATAAACGAACGGGCTTGTGGATATATCCCACGGTCAATACCATAGCTGCTTCCACCGATTTCAGGATCATAACCGGTGTATTTTGTAAATGTTACAAGGTTGTTAGCACTAACATAAAGACGTGCTTTTTGCAAGCCTACTTTACTGGTCAGCTTGTTAGAGAAGGTATAACCAACTTGTAGTGTTTTGATTCTAAAATATGCACCATCTTCCAAATAGAAAGAGGACGGATTTGTGAAGTTACCGTTTACATCATTATCGGTTAAACGGGGATAAGTGTTCGAAGTGCCCGGACCAGTCCAGCGACTTAATGCAGCGGATGAATAATTAGCGGTCAGGACATCTAAACGACGTAGGCCCTGGAATATCTTATTCCCTGCAACACCCTGTCCGAAAATCAAGAAATCAAAGTTTTTCCAGCTAACATTTGCGGTAAAACCAACAGCATATTTTGGAGTGGGATCGCCAAGATAGGTTCTGTCTGTCGATGTAATAGCCCCATCTCCGTCAATATCTTTATATCTAAAATCACCGGGTTTGGCATTAGGCTGAATAATTTTCCCGGCTGAATTCTTATAGCTATTGACTTCTGCCTGTGTCTGGAAAATACCCATTGTCTCAAATCCATAAAATGAACCGATAGCATGTCCTACAGCAGTACGGCTGATTTCATAAGCACTTGCCTGAAAAGTTGCCCCCGTTAAAAATTCTTTATCCTGACCAAGATAGGTGACCTCATTGTGCAAATAAGAACCATTTGCTTTTAGATCAATCTTCACATCATTAATTTTACCATGATAGCCCAGTTCAAGTTCTACCCCCTTATTTTCCATATCTGCAATATTGCCCCAAGGTTGGTCCGTAGCGCCGACATAGAGGGGCAATTGAACCTGAAGTAACATGCCGCTGGTTCTCTTTTTGTAAACATCAAAAGTTAAACTGAAGTTATTAAAAAGGGTAGCATCAAAACCAATATTGGTTTGAATGGTTTCCTCCCATTTTAAATCCGGATTTGCAGGTGCATTCGGACTATATCCAATGACAACACCATTGTTTCCGAAGATATAATTTCTTCCACCGCTAATTGTAGAAACAAAAGCAAAATCACCAATATTATCACTACCATTAACACCATACGATCCACGTATTTTCAAGGTATTAACAATATTGTTTTTAGGCCAGAAATTTTCAAGATATGGATTCCATCCAATAGATACGGATGGAAATTTCCCGTATTTATTATTACTACCGAAACGTGAAGAACCATCTACACGTAAGATGCCTGTAAACAAATATTTACTTGCATAATCATAGGTAATACGACCGAAATAAGAGCTGAGTTTATAGGGTTGGTTTTCCCATCCGCCGGCTATTCTGCTGGTTGTAGGCAGACTGTAATTCATGGATGCATTGCTAAATGAGGATACAGGCAAACCTAAATAGGTTCCGTTCAAACCGGTTTGAGAACTACTTTGCGCACCCGTACCGGCCATAACAGAAAAGTTGTGTTTACTGAAACTACGTGTATAAGAAGCTGTATTATCCCAATTCCAGAGCAAACCATAATTAGTATTCCTATAAAAAGTGGTGTTGGTAAGACTGGATTGTGTAGCACTCAAATAAAATAGCTGACCGAATGACTCTCCTCCATAGAATGCCAGTTTCGCTCCGATGCTAGATCTGATCTTCAACCCTTTGACCGGCTCAATTTCAGCATATACATTTCCAACAAGTGTATGCGACCAATTGTAATTGCCATCCTGCGTTTTAATATAAGCGAGCGGATTAGTCATTTCCTGACCAACATACTTGGATATACCATAAGGATTTCCTTGCGCATCACGATAAACCGGATTATTACTATACGGATTGCTTGCTGCAACAGTTGGATCGGTAATGACAACAGGAGTTATAGGATCTAAGTTGATAGCAGAACTCAACGGACCGCCAAACTCAGTGTTTGTTCCTAATCCACCCTTACTTTTTATATAAGAGTATGAAAGATTATTTCCAAAATTCAACCAACTCTTAACTTTATGAGCAGAGTTAAAACGAAGTGAAACTCTTTCATAATTTGAGATGGCTGTTGCAACAATACCTTCTTGTTTAAAATACCCAAACGACGAATAATAAGTTGATTTATCGTTTCCTCCGCTAACACTTAATTCATGATTTTGAATTTTTGCGTTATTGTTAAAAATAGTACTCTGCCAATCAGTTCCTGCCCCAAGAGATTCAGGATTAGGAAACAATATGGGACCACCGGCTGCCACCGAAGATTCATTTCTCAATGTTGCATATTGGGTGGCATTTAAAAGACTAAGCTTGCGCGCAGGAGCTTGTGTACCGTAATAAGCATTATAATCTACTTGCAAGCTGGAACTTTTTCCTTTTTTTGTAGTAATTAAAATCACACCGCTGGCAGCTTTTGTTCCGTAAATAGCAGCAGAGGCCGCATCTTTCAATACTTCGATGGATTCAATATCCGATTGATTGAGGTAATCAATTCCACCTACATCAATTAAAACACCATCTACTACATACAAAGGATCGCTTCCGTTAATAGAGGTAGTACCACGAACGCGAACAGTAGAACTAGCTCCCGGCTGACCCGAACTGGATGCAATGGTCAATCCTGATGTTCTACCTTGCAAAGCCTGCTCAATTCTTGAAATCGGCATTGATTCAATATCTGAAGCTTTAACACCTGAAATAGCGCCTGTTACTACACTCTTCTTTTGTGTGCCGTAACCAACCACCACTACTTCATCGAGGTGTTGGATATTTTCAGTTAGCGCCACATTCAGTATTCTTTGATTTCCGGTTACAGAAACAGACTTTGTATCCATTCCTATAAAAGAAAAGGTAACAATATCCCCATTTTTGATATTAATGGAATATTTACCTTCCTGATCGGTAATCGAACCTTTAGAGGTTCCTTTAACAACGACAGTAACGCCAGTCAAGGGCTGTCCATCCTTTACAGCGGTTACTGTTCCCTTCAATGTAAAGGTTTGGGCAAATGCCCCGGTTGTTAGTAAAACTAAAATTAGTAAAAGTAATCTTTTCATAAGTGAACGGATTTTTGTTTGCTTTTTATTGCTGGTATTTTTTTAGCTAAAGTAATTCAGTAACAAAAAAAATCAAGTTAAATTTATCCATCAAAAATGCTACAAACTAATTTTTAAATTACAACATAAATACATCAAAAAACAAATATATAATTGATATTAAATAATTTGGAAATAAAAAATGATAGGATAAACTACATCATCATCAATAATTATATTTCGCTTACCCAAAATGTGCTTTGTAGGAAAAAATTATTTTTATAAATAAGAAATATGAAAGAAATGAAAAAGATAAAAAATGAGTAAGCGTATAAATAAGGCATAAAAAGATCATAAACTTGCAAGATTATTCATAAAAAATATCTTACAGCTGTTAAGAAAAGCAGAAACAACTTTTTTTTAAAAGTCATTCATCATTACAATAAAACAAAGCCCCCCAATAAGTCTTTCACAATATTCTAAATACCGGGGATAAAATAAGAATCAAATAGAGAGCATAAACTCAGTTAAATTGGCATTACGATCAAGTCCAAGCTTTTTCCGGATACGGTAACGGCTTATTTCAACACCGCGGGTACTAATATTCATAAGCGTAGCTATCTCTTTGCTTGAAATATTCATTCTCAGATAGGCGCACAGTTTCAATTCACGAGGAGAAAGTTCAGGACACTTCATTTTTAAAGTTCTAAACAGGTCTTGGTGCACCTGCTCTACGTGTGTATCAAAGACCTGCCATTGCTTCTCACTATCAATTTCTTTATTCACACGTTTAATTGCACTATTTAATCTGTTTTTCACTTGGTCATCATCTACTGCACTAACAATATTCTTTAAATCTGTTTTCACTTTATTCAGGGAGTTATTCTTCTGAATAATATGCATCGTAGAATTAGCTAATTCTTTTTCTTTATGCAACATCTCCGACTTCAGGGTTTCATTCCGAAGACGGATCATCTCCTTTTCTGCAATTAATGCCTCCTCTTTTAAAAGTTGCTCACGCTCTTTATATTTTTCCCGTTGACGCTCCTTTTCCTTTGACCGTGACTTTTCCATACTATGTTTAAAGAATCGGAAACCTTGATAAACAACACCTAATATACACAGTAAGTAAATAATCCAAGCGACAGTAGATCTATACCATGGAGGTAATATTTTAAATGTATAATTCAGATCAGGTGAAATAGTTCCGTAAACATTTCGTGCCCGCACAGAAAACGTATATGAACCTTCATGCAGGTTTGTATATTCCTTCAGCGTCGTCATTGTCCAATCAGACCACACATCATCAAATCCTTTCAACCTATATTGAAAGAGCACCTGTTGATCTTCAAAGAAACTAGCCGAATAACTGATTGATAACAGATTATTTTTAAAACGGAATTTCGGAATTATGGATTGGATAGTTTCGGAACTATTAAAACGGAAAGAACCTTCAGCCGTATCTTTTGAATGTAGATCATTAATGTGTACGTTGAAATTCTGTACATAATCTTTGTTATATTCTGAATTATAATGGGCAAACCCTCCTTCAATTCCAAAAATCACATTCTTTGAATCCAATGCATTAATGTGTCCGAAACCAATGATTCTACCTGTTAACTGAGAAAACGGAGCCTGGATACTTTTATAAGTTCCGTCTTCCTGCGAGCGACAGACGCCCGCCTGCTTACCTCCATAAAACCAGATATTTTTTCCAGAATCTTCATACAAGACATCAATTCTTTGCTTATTTAAAAAGAGCTTTTGAAATTTAGGATCGAATTCAAATCTCATTTTCAATTCATCGTAGCGATATATACCACTATCTGTTGCAAAAGCAAGATCATTATTGATTTTATATAAGTTGATTCCCTTATCCAGTGGAAGTCCGTTTTTCCGGTTAAACAGTCTGATCGACTTCACCTTTGTTAATGCATTATCCAATTTTAAACGAAAGACACCTTTATACCAATGGGGAATCCAGATGTAGCCTCTTTTATCACTCAGAATGAACCGGGTACCATCTTTAAATCCGGCTATATCATTTAAATACGTCCATTGATTTCCTCTCTTTTCATAAACGGATAGCCCGGAATAAGTACCGGTGATGAATTTTGTATCGCTTAGTTTTAAGAAAGTCCAAGTTCCGTCAGGAGGCGATATTTTTTGAGCCTTATCTCCCTGAATCTGAAAGACGCCGTTATTATGTCCACAGAGTAAAGTATTACCTATTACAGCCAGATTCCAAACCTGCCCTTCTGTTCCCGGTATTAATCTGAAAGCATCCTTCTTCTTTAATGGGTTTAAAAATTCAGTCCATTTTATATAAAAGAGTCCCTGATTCGTACCAAGATACAAATTATCTTTGAATCTAACTGAAGCATATCCCGTACCCAAATCGAAGTAATCCTGGATAAAGGTAACAGGACTATTAAAATCGACCAAAGAGATCCCATTATCCAGTCCCAACCATATATTTCCTTCCCGATCGGTTCCCAGACTCAGAATAGTATTGTTCTGTAAGCCTCTTTCCCTGTTCATTTCAAGAACAACTTTCCCATTGCGGTCAGAAATAATCAATCCGTTTTGTATCGTTCCGAAGGCATAATATTTATTCTGAATCAAGGTACCCGAAAATATCTGATATCGTTTCAACAGTCCGTTTATTTGTTTATTCCAGGGTTTGACCGTTTCCCCATCATAGATGTAAAGTCCATTTTTTGCAGTACCAATGATTACCTGATCATCATTAACCGGTAAGATGGTCCATATCTGGGTACCTGTAAAGAAAGCCCCATCCGGAATCCGGCGAACTTTTCCATCACGGTATTGCATTAAGCCTTCCTTTTCATCGTATACCCAAAGAATACCATTTACATAATAAGAAAAATGGAACTTAGAACGAGGTTGCACTACTCGAATTGTATTTTTATCATAAATAAAAATTCCTTTAAAAGACTGAAATACAATACCGAAACTAGTTTTATGAATTCTCCATATTTCGTCTAAGTCGCCTATTTTATTTTTGACTAAATAATTTAATGAATGATATTTCAACTGACCGTATCTATCGGGTTCATAAAAGCCGATTTCATTATAAGCCCCAATATATATTCGTTTATTATCAACACAAAGAGACCGGTACATGAGTGGAAATTCACTATAGGACCTCCAATGCTGTCCATCGAATTCAAGAAGACCGTTATTATTTGCAAAATACATCATGCCGTTTGAGGCCTGTCCGATACTCCAATTCTGAGTACCTGCATTATACTGTGCCCTTGAAAAATTACTCAATCCCGGAAGCCCATATCTTAATAATTGAGCATCGACCTGACTTACAATTGTAAATATGACAAGAAGTAATATACTGAATTTATGCCTCATGGAGAATTAAATTAATCTTATTACATCAGACCAGTCTGGTTCTCTTTCCGTTAACGCATTATAACTAACACACAATAAATTATGTGTATAACAAATGTAAATACGAAAAGATAACAAAAACAGTGAAAAAGAATAAAAATTAATTCAAAGAGTCCCTAATGCAATTAGAGTGGTTCTAACGGCCCATAATAACTTGATACGCTAATGACTTCAAGCCGTTCTTTTAACCCTGTAGCTCTTGAAAACCGAATATAGATAGATGCTCAAGCCAATCCAGACCAGACAGAAACTAATTACATAATCGGTCGAAAACGATTCTTTATATAAAAACAGACCTAACAATAATGAGATGGTCGGAGAAAGGTATTGAACAAAACCAATGGTTGAAAGCGGAATTCGGGTAGCTGCCATCCCAAAAAGAAAAAGCGGAATAGCTGTTACCGGTCCCCCTAAAATCAACAGAAAGTCAGTGAGGGCCGAATAATGCATAAAAGCGCCCGTGTGATTATGCTCAACATAGATGAGATATAATATAGCAATAGGTGCAATAATAAGGGTCTCTATTAATAATCCCGGTAACGACTCAAGATCTATCTTCTTTCGCAGCAAACCATATAAGGCAAAAGATAAAGGCAACACTAAAGATATCCAGGGAAGAGTACCTATATGAATGGTCAACCATATAAGTCCGGCTATAGCAAAGGACACAGCGATGATCTGAGGACGGGTTAATCGTTCTTTCATAAACACGACACCTAAAATAATATTCATAATCGGGTTTATATAGTAACCTAAACTGGATTCAACAATCTTATTCTGATTCACTGCATAAATATAAACACCCCAGTTAACAGCAATCAGGATACTGGTTATTAATAGTGTGACTAAAATCCTACGACTTTTTATATACGTTAAGAACGACTTATTTTTAATCAACAGGATAACTCCTGCCAGAAAAATCAGCGACCAGATAATACGATGAGCCAGAATTTGTTCAGCAGGAACATCATCTAATAATTTCCAGTAAATAGGGAAAATGCCCCATAAAGAGTAAGAAAGTATTGCAGCAAATAATCCTTTTGTATATGCCTTTTTCTTGTGATCTATCATTCAAATATTTTTTTTGCAAATGTAAGAAATTATGAATGACACAATTCGTACGTCACTTCCGTACTTTTTGTTGTTTATCACACCTCGTAAAACAATTTATTTAGCCACTTTCGTCATAAAACGATTTTTCAGCCAATTCCTTACCGGTTCATCATAGAATTTCAAACAAGCATATGCAATACCCATGCTTGTGATGATAACGAGCAGGGCAACAGGAATAGCTTGTTGTAATGGAATATGGTTATCAGCGACCCATGCAGTATAAAGGTACACCAGTGGATAATGCGTGATGTATATCGGATAAGAGATATCGCCAAAGAACTTACATATTTTTGTTGCATATTGTCCTTTCACCTCACCGCTTGCCCCCAAGTATACAATCAAGGGGAAGATGAATATGATAATTAAAGCTTCATAAAGACCATTCATCCATAAATGCTCGATTCCACCGATTCTTGGGATGATGAGAACGGCAACTACCATCAGGCTACACCAAAAAAACGCATGCTTAATATTCGTCAGATGTCCTATACGTGAAAGTAAAAGTCCGGCAAAGAATGGATACATCAAACGGGTAAAACCAATGCGAAGTTGGAGAGGATCAATCGACCATCCACCGGTAATATCACCGTTAGGAAGTGTTACGGCAAGATGGATCAGTGCACAACCTGCCAGAAAGACCAATATAGAGAGTGCTTTTTTAGAGAATTTTCTAATGAAAAGTGCATAGAGAATATTAGCGATATACTCAAAGAAAAGTGACCAAGCCGGACCATCAAGCGGATGCATCTCATTCCAACCTCTGATATCTAGTGATTGAGGTACAGGAAGTAAGGTAAACCCGATTACCATAACAAGCAACAGCTTCCAAACAGGCGTTGAGCTAATTCCGGGCCAGATTCCGGCATCTTGGAAATAGAAACCTATTGCACCGATAATCATCCCCATAATAACCATAGGATGAAGTCGGATAAGACGACGTTTGAAGAAACCCTTCAAAGTCATTTTACCCCAACGATCATCATAAGCATAGCCAATGACAAAGCCTGAAAGGACAAAAAAGAAGTCCACAGCCAAGTATCCGTGATTGATAATTTGTGTCTGATGACTTTTAGCAAGAGGTTCCATGAGATGAAAAGCAACCACCATAACTGCTGCCACACCACGTAGTCCGTCAAGTATATCGTAGTGGCTTTTGGAATCGGCATATACCGAAGAAAGTTGTGTGTTTATTGAATTCATGTTGTCATTCTCAGTGTTAATATTTCCGCTCTATTAATTTTATTCCTATTCCGTCATATTTATTCTTATTCCTACATAAAAAAGGCAGTCCATTTGAACAAGATAACCCTATAACAAACCCCGACAGCAGAATAGCGGGGCTGAATTGCATTCAATCATCTCAGTAAGGGCGGATGTATTGTACAAAATTAGTAATTATGCCCAAATTAAAAATTATATAACGCAAGAAAAAGCGAATGAATACCGTATGTATATTGTGAAGTGAAGGGACCTTCACAATATACATATAGCATAAGCGAATTCAAAAAGTGTTGACTTTTTCCCCATCTGTGGAATTAATCCCACCCCACGAAAAGCATAATCATTTGACTATAATAATTACAAATCAAGTAAAAAAAAGCATTCTGAAATTTCGATCTCTTATGCTAAAATCATGAATTACCAACAACTATTCATGCATAAAACATAATACCAAACAGCACATTAACGTCTTGCTTGCAACAACTTAAACATATTCATTTTTTAACAGGATCATTCATTATCTTTTCAATCAGCACTCGCAACTAATATTTATTATTATTACTATATCTTATGTATATTATATCATATTTAATTTTTATTTATTTATAAATAAATTGGAATTAAATTCTCACATTATTTTGAATATTTCCTCAACAAAAACTTGCATGACGAATCCTTAGTACTATTTTTGCCACAGAATTAAGAAATGGTGATTACATCATAAATGCAAGTATTTGTGATTTGTTTTTGAGATTTTTAAACCTCTTTAACTGGAATCTAACTGGAATCAAGGAAGATGTAAATATCCATTACATAAAAACTGCCCGTATTAAGAGACCTTGAGAATGACTATATTGAAAAATCATATAAACATCAAATATAAATTATCAATCATATTAATTTATCTAAGCTATGGGCATCATTATTTATAAAATCTTCCAATTATTCTTATTAACCTTTGCAATTGGCTTTTTTATCGCCTTTGTCATCCAGCTTATCATGATAGTTATTCAGGCAACAAGCAGATCATCAAGCCATTCAAGAGTTAAATGTTATTATCGGGCTGTTCGTATCAGGCGTATCCGTAATAAAAAAAGAATGCATGAAACCGATAATAGCAATGATCTTATTCGTTTCTACTATGGTTCTGAAGACGAAGAGTCGCAAACCGCTAAACTCTAAAGTTAAACTACCGAACTTAAACCATTATGGAATCGAATGATTTTTTAAATCTCTTTCAAGGAGTAGCTACACTTGTACACTCGGGTACAACAATCATGGTCACCCGAATCGGATTAATATTGCTGGGTCTTCTTCTCATTTATCTTGGAAAAAAAGGTATTCTGGAACCATTACTGATGATCCCTATGGGACTGGGCATGGCATCTATCAACGCTGCTATTCTCTTTATGCCCGACGGGTCGCAGGGAAACCTTTTTGTCGATCCAATGATAACAGATCCTAAAAAATTACTGGACGTTTTACAAATAGACTGGTTGCAGCCCATCTATACCTTTACTTTTAGCAACGGACTTATAGCCTGTTTAGTCTTTATGGGTATCGGCGTTCTTCTGGATGTAGGTTTTCTACTGCAACGTCCGTATGTAAGTATGTTTCTCGCCCTCTTTGGAGAACTAGGAACCTTTGCAACAATTCCTATAGCAATGGCTTTCGGTTTATCTATTAATGATTCGGCATCCATAGCGATGGTGGGTGGAGCCGATGGTCCAATGGTGTTATTCACATCGTTAAACCTGTCTAAGAACCTTTTTGTACCGATTACGATAGTGGCTTACCTGTATTTAGGATTGACCTATGGAGGATACCCATACCTCATCAAATTGCTGGTTCCGAAAAAGCTAAGGGCTATTCAAATGCCCCCCCCTAAGAAACCGCTGAAACCTATTACATCTGATCACAAACTAGCCTTTGCCGTAATAATCTGTGTGATTCTTTGTCTCTTGTTCCCTGTGGCCGCCCCACTTTTCTTCTCACTATTTATGGGAGTCGCTATTCGCGAGTCAGGATTAACTCATGTCATCGAATTCATCAGTGGCCCGCTACTATATGGTTCAACATTTTTCCTCGGTCTTTTATTGGGTATTTTATGTGAAGCTCATCTTATATTAAATCCTGCCGTCTTACCACTATTGCTTTTAGGAATAGTAGCACTGCTCCTTTCAGGAATCGGTGGACTAATGGGCGGTTATATCATGTACTTTATTACGGGAAAGAAGTTCAATCCGGTTATCGGTATTGCAGCCGTAAGTTGTGTTCCGACAACAGCTAAAGTAGCACAGAAATGTGTTTCCGAAGCAAATCCTAAGTCTATCATTCTTCCCATTGCATTGGGTGCTAATATTTGCGGAGTAATTACCACTGCAATCATTGCAGGAATTTACATCACACTGATACCGATACTCTTTAAATAATGCTGCGCTCATTATCAATTTACCAATGAGGAATATTTAAATCTATCTCGAATACCTAATAGATATTGCTTAATGAGTAATATTTTTCTGAGAGGGACGGAAGATTTTGCAAACGCAGGAAAGGAAGGAGAATCTCTCCTCGAAAAGAGGAAAGTGTTTGCTAACTTAAATAAAAAATATAAATCATTTCTTTTTTTAAAATTGTCAGGAGAGTGTCGTAAAAAGCGCTCTCTTTTTTTATTATCCGATAAGCTAAGGAGCATCGGATAAAAGGGAATAAGAAAAAAAAGATCAGTCGGCAAAGTTGGGGAGTAAAAATAGGAGATAAAAATTAAGAAAAACTGCTATGTAAAATCATAGTTCGTTTAGGATAATAACTTGCAAGTTGTAGTTGATTTTTTTATGATATCCATGATAAGGAATGCCAAAAGCACAAAATAATCCGATCAAAGAATAAATCTTTAGGTTTTGTCCGAATAAAAAGGCGAATAAAAGGAAGATATGAGTCTGATATGACTGATCCATAAGGGCATATTAAACGAAATTTAACCTATGTTTGAACTGAGTTTGATGTAGGTTTGACCGGGGTACTAGATACCGAACAAACCTACATCAAATTTATTTCAAATCTTTTTTTACACACCTTCGTGTTTACTTCTTATCTTTTTTATCTTCCGGTATTATTTAAATATTTGTTACAGGATATGCTGCTCATCGATAAACCATCAAGGATTATTATTTAACTGAATTAGGACATTTCAACCTTTTGCACAAACAAAACATGATGATTAATCAATCATTTAAAATAGCTTTGCAAAAATTTGAATATCCAGTAAACCCCGATTCAGAATTACTATAAAAACACGAATGAGTTTTAATCCTATCACCATACAATCCAACTCCTTCATCAGAAGGTTAATTAAATGTGTAAAAGCGGCATTTCCAAAAGGGATGAAGACCTCATGGTGGCTCATCAAGATCACTATTCCCGTATCATTTATCGTCCTTTTACTTGATTACTACAACGTCCTGACATTTATAGCACAATATACAGAGCCTCTGTTCCGGCACATGGGGTTACCGGGTGTTGCAGCAGTGGTTTTGATCACCAGCGTATTTACAAATATATATTCGGTTGTTGCAGTACTCACCACCCTCAACCTTCCTATGCGCGAAGGGATGATCATAGCATCCATGTGTCTGATATCGCATGCCTTCCCCATTGAAACCGCCGTCCTTAAAAAGACGGGGTCGTCTGTCACACGGATGTTGCTACTTCGGTTGGCAGGGAGTTTTGTACTTGGATGGATTCTAAACCTCATTATGCCGGGGACACCCGCCTCTCACTTTGCAACGATAAACAGTCAGCACAAGGAACTGTCTACCACATTATACAACTGGGTATCCACCATATCGGCCACCACGCTTAAAATCATTATTCTGGTCAACCTACTGTTGATATTGCAAAAGATGTTGGAAGAATTCGGCCTTATCCGTTATCTGGAACAGCCGTTATCACCCTTTTTAAAGTTATTGGGGCTACCCTCAAATACAACACTATCGTGGATTGTCGCCAACCTGATCGGACTGGCATACGGCTCAGCTATCATGATCAGTCTGGTTGAAGAGGGAAAATTAAAGAAGGAGGATGCAGATCTGCTTAATCATCATATCGCGATATCGCACTCTCAACTTGAAGATCCTTTGTTATTCCTCACCCTTGGTTATCCCATTTACTGGCTGATGTGGCCCAGATTTCTGCTAGCCGTTGCATCAGTCTGGCTCCGGAAAGCAGAGCTTCGGTTTCTGGTAAGGAAATAGATTGAGTGAGTCCTGACATAATCTCGGAGCTGTCAAACTCACTCAATAAAATTTGCAGATGGTGAGTAATATGCATAGACAAATTAAAACACCATACAATAAAGACAATACACAATAATTAACTTTTGCAACAGTCCTATTCGTTTAGGAAGGACCTATTACTCAGGAAATAAATGAATACAACATTTGTATTTCTTTAGGCCATTTCGCTTCATCGGGTGTCTCTAAAATCAATGGCATATTATCAAAACGGGGATCGTTCATGATTAACCTAAAAGGCTCCAGTCCAATAAAGCCACCCGATAGGCTCTCATGACGGTCAACACGGGTTGCAAAATCCTTCTTCGAATCGTTCATATGCATTCCCCTAAGGTATTTGAACCCCACAATATCGTCAAACTGTTTAAACGAGGCTTCGGAATGCTCTTTCGAAAGCAAGTTATACCCTGCAGTAAAAGCATGACAAGTATCGATACACACGCCCACTCTACTCTTATCTTCGACATGGTCTATAATGTAAGCCAGATGTTCAAACTTATATCCCATGTTGGTTCCCTGTCCTGCCGTATTTTCAATAACAGCCGTAACCCCCTTTGTCTGATCAAGCGCCCAGTTTATCGAATCCGCGATATTTTTCAAACAGGTTTCCTCATCTATCAGCCCAAGATGACTGCCTGGGTGGAAGTTTAAGCGATCAAGTCCCAGCTGTTCGCAACGTTGCATCTCATCGAGAAAGGCATCCCTCGATTTCTGAAGACTGTCAGGATCGGGATGGCCCAGATTGATTAAATAACTATCATGCGGTAAAATCTGATGAGGTGCAAAATCAAGTTCTGCACAACGGTCCCTGAATTTCTTTATACTCTCTTTAGATAACGGCGCCGATTTCCACTGACGCTGATTTTTGGTAAACAATGCAAAGGCTTTAGCGCCAATGTTCTGTGCGTTAATAGGAGCGTTTTCAACACCACCCCCTGCGCTTATGTGTGCTCCGACAAATTTCATAATCTGGAATATTTTAACAAAAATAACAATTGTAAAGCTATTTTGTCATTTGCAAAAATCATTTTATCATTCGAATTACCAACTATAGTATTTTTTTAATTTTATCAGTAACTTTCCACCCACATTAATGCAAAACTTTTTTCACCATACATCCAAAAAAGTACATCAATGAAGACGACATTATTTTTCAATCTTTTAATGATCTTATTAGTTATGAATGCATGTACTCCAAAGTCTCCGGAATCAACAACAACTGCGAATGCAGTCTGGAAATCAAAATTTAACGAAGAGCTTCCATTACTGGGACACAGAAACTGGGTTTTAGTAGTAGATAAAGCCTATCCCATGCAAAGCTCGGCAGGAATGGAGGTTATCAACACCAACGAAAACCTTATTCCCGTTCTAGAATACGTATTGAAACAGGTTAAAAGCTCGTCACATGTCTCCCCCATCATCTATACCGACCAGGAGCTGAATTTTATTCACGACAATCTGGCTCCCGGAGTCGATAGCTTCCGCAGTTCCCTGATGAAAACACTCAATGGAGCACAAGTCCAAACCCTGTTGCACGAGAATGTCTTTTCCAAACTCGACGAGTCGGCAAAACTATTCAAAGTGGTAGTGTTGAAAACAGAATGCACCCTGCCCTATTCCAGTGTATTTATCCAATTCGATTGCGCTTATTGGAGTGCCGATAAAGAAGCCGCTCTTCGCAAAGCGATGGAGAAAAAATAATACGGGAAAACCTGATTATAGGAATAGCACCCATTGTTTCTCAAAATACATGTCTGAAGTATAAGAGGAATCAATACATCAGGAGTGCCAGTCAGGACATATTATTACGCTACCCAAAATCATGTGTGCACAGGAGAAAAAGGTCATCAAAAGAGGAATTATGACATGAAGGAGCATTCTAATCTAAAAGCACAACTCCTATCGACCTATAAAATAATAAACCATGAAAAGATCATTTATCAGCCTTGTCTTGATGTTGTTAGGCCATTCATCCTTTGGCCAGGAAATTCTTATACTTAAAAACAAATTTATTCAAATACAAATCAAGAAAACCGGGGCCGAACTTTGCGGGATAAAGCTTTTATCAAATGGCAAAGATTATATGTGGAAGGGAGACCCTAAGATATGGGGAGGATTTTCACCAATCTTGTTTCCTATCGTTGGAGTTCTAAAAGACAACAGTTACATTTATGAGGGCCAAAAGTACTCCATGGCAGGTCATGGCTTTTTTCGAAAGAACCCAAAAGTTGAGCTGAAATCATTTACAAGCAAGAGCATGACCTTCAGGCTTAAATACGACGAAGAGACACTAAAAATATATCCTTTTGAATTCGAGTTTCTGGTCACATTCACACTCATCAAAGATCAAATTATCATCACCAACGAGGTGAAGAATCTAGGCAATAAAGAGATGTACTTTTCACTGGGAGCTCATCCGGCATTCAAATGCCCCATCGATTCGGGAGAACAATACAGCGACTATTATCTGGAGTTCGAAAAACCTGAAACCGCTTATACCTACCCTATTCTTCCCAACGGACTTCTTGGCGAGAAGACGGACCTGATTTTAAACAACAGCCGCGTCATTAACCTGAACTATCATTTATTCGATAAGGATGCCCTGGTCTTTAAAGATATCAAATCTAGAAGCGTCAGTTTATGTAGCAAGATATCAGGAAAACGTGTTCAGGTAGATTACGAAGGATTCACTTTCATTGGTTTCTGGGCCAAACCGAATGCCGATTATGTTTGTATAGAACCATGGATGGGCGTCAACGACAGTGTAGGTTCCGATCAGAACTTCAAGACCAAAGAGGGAATATTAAAGCTGAACGGGAAGAGCAAATTTAAAGCTTCCTATTCGATTCGTGTTTTCTAGGGGAATATAGGGTCTGAAAAAATATTTGGATCGTTCACTTAATTAGATTTATTGGTAACAAAAACAGAGTGTCTCAAAAATATGAGACACCTGTTTTCGTTATGGATTCTGTTTTTATTTAACCTAAATTAGTCATTAGAAAGTTTATATTGTCGAGCACTAATGCATGAAATCAAATGCGGAATATTGGAGCAGATAGAGAATCAACACTTAGAAACTGTTTAAATTTTATTTGCTGGGTCCGATAGAACCTGAACCTTGATAGAAAAAAGGTTCAATAAATTCTAATTCTAATATTGTCCCGTACGAGACAATACCAATGAAAAATTTTATTCTCCCTACCAACATATTTTCACTACTGGAAATTTTTAAACAGTTTAATGTTTCTAATAACAAATCCTGGTTTAAAGCTTTTACTTTTTTAAGGACAGGCTTAACTATTTGGTCGTTATGACCAATGTCTTTCCCTGTTTCAGCGCATCGTGAGAGATAAAGTAGCCCTCAACTTTTTTACCTCCATAAGTAATATCGGTGATTTTTCTACCTGAATTCTTTTTAAGAATCGTGAACTTCTTGTTGTTATCCATTACAAACTCCACCTTATCAAACAAAGGCACCGAAATAATATATTCGGGATCGGCCGGAGAGAAGGTATATAATCCGATGGAAGAAAATACAAACCATGACGACATTTCACCGGCATCATCCATTCCGGGATATGCCAGTTTTTCTTTACCTCTACCGTAGTAATGATTCATGATGCTATCCAGATAAAACTGCGTCTTCTCTTGTTTATTGACAAAATAGTACATCCATGCGTAATTGTGGTCGGGTTGGTTTCCCTGACAATATTGTCCGATAAAGCTCGACATATTATCGGCTTCCTGACCCTTGTAGGGAGTTGTAAAAAGACCGTCCAGTTTTTTCTCAAAAGCATCTTTGGTTCCATAAAGCGCAACCAACCCCTTCGGGTCTTGAGGAGCAAAGAAAGATGATTGCCAGGCATTGGCTTCACGGTACATGTATTCATAATAGATAAAGGTCGGATCAAAATTCTTAATCCATTCGCCATTAGCCAGCCGGCCTCTCATAAATCCGGTTGAAGGATCAAACACATTTTTATAATTACCCGTTCTTTTCATCAACATCCTGTAATTGCTGCTATCACCCAGTGCTTTGGCCAGGAGCGCCACGGCATAGTCATCATAAGCATATTCAAGTGTTTTTGTTACCCCTGCATTGGCAACGGTTTGAAGAACAGGTTTTTCCAGATCGGGTTCGGAGATATAGCCTTTCTGTATATATTCAGTGATGTGAGGTCGGGTACCGCCTTCAATGGTTGCATTTCTCAGAAGCAGGTTATAGGCACTCTTCACATTGTAATCCCTGATTCCCCTTAAATACGATCCGGCGATAAATGCGGCGGCATGGTCGCCATGGAAAAAAGTAGGCATAAAACCTGTTTTCTCTCCTTTATCGATTAACGACTTAATCACATCAGCGGTCACTTCAGGAGAAAGCATCCCCAGCAGGATCAATTTATTCCGGTAATCATCCCATAAAGAGGGTTCGGTATAATAATTAAAGCCTTTGTTTACCACATTTCCTTTCAGATCGGTGAAGTCTTTATTCACATCGCTTCTTAAAGCCGGCCAAAGGAAAGAGCGATATAATGTGGAATAGAACAATCCCTTTTGTCGTTCGGTGCCACCGGTTACCTTTATTTTTGATAATAACGTTTCCCATGTCTTCGTAGCTTCCAGCCTTACCTGTACAAAGCTTTTGCCCAACATCTCCTTTTCCAGATTCTCTTTGGCATTCTTCACACTTACAAATGAGAAGCCGATCTGTAATTCCAAGGGCTTGGATTCATCTACAAAGCTGACCACAGAAGCTACCGCCTTGTCATCTTTCTTCAGCAATTCAATTTCTTTGATCTTGTGGTTGGCAACCGCGTAGAAATACATTTTTTCACCGGTTTGCTGGAAACCCGTAAAGATATTTTCACCTGCCTTTTCCAGCATCCAATCTCTGACCCGCTCATTAGACTTTGATAGATTGGCAAGCAATTTTTCACCCTGTCCGGATTTGAAAGTGTACTTATGAAAAGCACAACGCAATGTGGAAGTCAATTCGGCATTCACCCCGTATCTAGAGAGGTACACCTGATAATATCCCGGGTGAGCCGACTCATTGCTATGAAGGTAAGGCGAGCAATAGTCATCGGGAGATACCGTGCCGGTAACAGGCATCAACGGGATATGGCATAAATTCCAATGGCCTTTACTGGTATGGGCAAAGCCATAGATAACGGTGTCTTCATATTGATAACCCGAACCGCTTCTGAATTTAGTAACCGGTGTTAACTGAACCATGGCATTGGGGACGGACGATCCGGGGAATGCCTCACCGCCCCAGTTTCTATGCGTAGGTTTATATCCGATATCCGTACTATCCCATAAAGTGGCTGTACCTAAAAAAGGATTCACATAATCAATGAGGCGTTTTTGCGCCTGTGCAAAAGTAGTTACCAACAATAGTGTAACAATAAGTACGAGATTTCTCATTATGGTTGTTTTATATTAATAAAGTCACTTATTTAGAATGCCGCTCCGGCACTAATAAAACGGCATCCGCTACGACCACACCATTGGCGCCTTCGTTAGAGACCCTCACATATGCATTTTTACCCGCGGAGAAGTTGTTTATTCCTAAAGAAACCCATTCGCCTGAGGTCTGACCGATTACGCTGATATCGTCTTTATTGATCCATTTCAATGTTTCCTTCAGTCCATCATAAATCTGAACTTTGACTTTAGCGCTACCTTGTTCCAGCTTCGGAAAATACATGTAAACATTATATTTACATGCATGCTGAATAGTGGGAATAAACTTTACACTAGCATCCGACGAAACCGAATCAACCAGAAATGAAGGACCATAACCGCCATTGAGCTTTCGTTTCCATACACCCGTTTTAACAATATGATCCTGATCGTCGTTATCAACCAGAATTTCTGGAATGCTATGATCGGCTAGCGGGTTATTTTTCAATTCAGCCTGTAATTGTTTGACATCAATCTGTTGTACGGTTGTTTTATTATCAATAGCCTGACAGGCTGCAACGGCAGCCGATTGTGCCAATACCATGAACACAGGTTCCATACGGATAGACCCATACGCCATGTGACTAGCTGAAAGACAAACCGGCACCAGTAGGTTACCACATTCTTCACCTTTCGGGGTGATAGAACGATAGGCTATCGGATAAGGACCGAATCCTCCCAATTGTACATCGCCTTCATTTTTAACCATTCCATTCACAACAACCCGTTCGGCATTGTGCGAATCCATATTGTAAGCAGCTTTACCCACCTCATCCGTCACCACCTCTTTACCTTGGCAGTTTGCCTGTGTCATGACATAAGCGCCCAGCATACGCCGTGCTTCACGGACATACATTTGCGGGGTCCAGTGATCACTCTTGATATATTCATCTTTAGGATATCCCCATTGCAACATCTCGGTCCTCAGATGTTCGGGCATACGGGCATCGTGGCCGATAAAGTAAAGTAACCCCTTGTTATAATCCACATGTTTTTTAAAGATTGCATCGCGGGTTGCATAATCTCCATCGGGATAAGCATAATTCATCCCGATCATGTCCGTGGAAAAAGGGCCGTTATTATTAATATCGGTTTTATGATTAGGCATCAAGTCCATCTTCAGAAAGCCCCATAGATCTTTCGAAGGCTTTGCCTCCAGATAGCGCAACAATAACAGATATCGGGTAGAGTCGTAATTAGCAGGACGTGTAATCTCGATCCGGTTGGCAGGATCATTCGTTAAACATATTCTGAAGTTGTACGACTGAATCTTCTTGTCGCCACTTCCTATCTCTGCCAAAGGCTCCGGACTGATACCCCAAAGCAGCCCGCTTTCAGGTTTACCGGGGATCACATACGGGTCTACATGATCAGGAAACTGGTGTTGATGTTTTAACTGAACCCCATTTACCGTTTCATGATAAACACGGTTTGCCTCCCTGCCCGTCGTATAGCTGACGCCGGCTTTTGCCATCAGGTCACCTTCGTATGAGCAGTCGATAAATTGTTTGGCATTGACAATCCTATTCCAGGAACGGGACACCGAAGAATTTTTTAATTCGATGGAAGTGATGTTCTTGCCTGATTTAGTCACCTTTTCGAGTCGGTGACCATAAATAACTTTAAAACCACCTCGTTGAACATAGCCGAGGAAGATAGACTCTGCCACCTTGGGCTCGAAAGTCCACTGTTCAAACTTGCCGTAATACTGCCCCACACGGCGATAAAAATCACGAGCTAGTCCTGTGACCACATATTTATTACCGATATCGGTATAGCCTAATCCACCTGATGAAAGGCCGCCTAAACGATATTCGGGTTCAATCAGTATAACCGTCTTATTTTGTTTTGCAGCCGTGTAGGCGGCAATCACACCGGCGGAAGTCCCTCCGTAAACGCATACATCAACCGCAACATTAACAGACTGGGCCTGAACGCATACAAGACTTAACAAAAATAACGATAGTAAAAAAGCACGTTTAAACATTTTCAAATTCTTTTTTTCCATCCATTTGCATGGACTTTCTGAATGATCTTCGGGTAAATTATTTATAATTAGTTCAAATTCTATAGCTTCAGGTTCGGGCATTTATTTATACCTATATGACAAATATAGAAAAATGTTTTAACTAGTCCGTCACCTGAGGAGATTTTAAGGTTATTATTTTCAGCGGTGATATATTCATCATGGCTCCGCATGGCGAATATAGTTGTCTCTTTTTTAATATACGTTTAAAATATTGTATTTGAAGTAAATATATAATGTTGTGTGCGAGTAATCTATTATTATCATTCATCCATCCGGTAATATTTAAGTAATAAACATTGTCGTATTTCATTATTTGCCTACCCTATATTCAGGTGGATGTACCAGTATAAAATAAGTATTGAGAATACAACAATAAATTTTTTCTACCACTTAAATCATCGATCAACATATTTTTCTGTAGAGGTTTCTATTATATTCTTTGTGAGGGACTGCTGATTTCTTTGGAGATTATGAAAATTTTCATGCAATGGATAATTCCAAAATCAAAAGGTGTATTGCATTTTCCACACAACCCATCGCACATATCATCTTAATATTTTCTCCAGAGCCGAAACCCAAGGCGAATGACCGGTGAAATATCAACATTAGGAATTTTGTATTCAGCATTACTAAACGCTATACGATGATCCCCCCGCAGATAAAGATGCATGCCGGGCTGAATATAAAAATAGCGGTTGATAAAATATTGATAACTTATGCCTCCGCCAAAATCCGTACTGTGAATATCTTTTTGAATTCCAACACTTTTCTGCTCAATAGCGAAAGTATGCAGTTCAAGGTAAGTGTATAGTTCAAGGTTTTTCCAGACATTATATCCTAAGAAAATACCAGGTGATGTCTTATAATATCTCTTAAAGTCAGCTGAAGAATTTTTTAGTCCTGCAGGTTCCGCATCATAATGTCCACCATTGATAATACTCGCCCGTATTCTGAATTGGTGATAACGATAACAAACAGCATAATGATAACCGCCTGTAAAAAACATAGGCACGAGACTCTCTATCTCGATTGCTTGTTTTGCCTGATAGCTCCGGGGCTTTGAATATAAGGATATGCTATCCGGTATCCCGGGACAGGCAAATAAACTGGTTACAATAAGATTTAAGATAACAAATAAGATAAATAAAAGAACTTGCTTTTTCATGATTTCTGAATTTTGACAATTAATTTTATGCAAAATTCAGTATTCCCGACGAAGCAAGTACTCCACAATTGTTACCAAATTATCCGTTATTGAAAATTTCATTACGGATACGACTCAATGATTTGGGAGCTATTCCCAGATAATTGGCAATATGATAAAGCGGTATCTTCTGAAATACCTCAGGATATTTTCCAAGCATTTCAATATAGCGATCCTTTGCAGAGAGAGACTGTAAATCAATACTGAGTTGAGCGATTTTTATAAATGCCTGTTCCATAAGAATCCGACTTAACCGCTCTAATTTAGGAATCTTATTAAATAAGTCACGCAGTTCCTTATCCTTGATAACTAATAATTCAGTATCCTCGATGGCTTTTATATTGATAAACGAGGGGGATTTATTCAAACGACTGTAATTATCAGTTACCCAGTCTCCTTCAAAAGCAAAGTCTGTTGTGACTTCATCGCCGTTCTTGAGTGATTTGAAATAGACCAATAATCCATGGTTAACAAAAGCAATAGCGTCACAAACCTCACCTTCCGTTAAGAACAGACTATTCTTTTTTAAATGGACAATTTTAATAAAATCAACTAATTGCATCCATTCAACATCGCTTAAGGAGATGAGCGAATCAATATTACGCTTTATTTTCTCTATGTTCATTTTGATCGGGGCACAAGAACGCATGCCAAATTTAACTGCATTTCTCAAATTCAAATTTATAAACTTTTACAATGCAGTAATGAAAAAAAACATAGTGCCTATCCTTAAAAAAAACTATCACATGGACATATCCTGAAGTCTTCAGAAAATAAGCATAGTTCATTCATCCAAGACGCTATTTCAACAATTATCTCTATTTTTTCTTCAATAGGTCTCCTTATTTGAGTTGTCTTCCAAGTTCTTCCGTCTTCTTGATCCATTTATTCCGGGCCTCTACGGTTGAAGATTTAACCGGTCCGAAGACAGTGATTCGTACAGGATTGACTCCACAAAATTGCAATATTCCTTTCTTTAAAGAGTTATGCCCGGGACTGTGATATACCAATGTGTAATACCACCTGGGCGTATCCATGGTCACTATCAATCGTGCAGATTTTCCCTTCAATAATTTATCCCAAAGCAATGAGTTTTCACGGTACTTAAAGGCAAACTTTGGCAAAAAAACTCTATCTATAAATCCTTTTAGCAGTGCAGGATAGGTTCCCCACCATGTCGGATAAACAAAAACCAGATGATCCGATTCAAGAATATCTTGCTGAACTGCTAACAAATCAGGCTCAAGTTCAGTCCGTTGTCGATAACCATACTTCAGGACAGGATTAAAGTCCAAATCAACCAAGTGTATTAATTTACATTCACCCCCGGTTAAGTCGGTTCCTTTTTTGTACACATTCGCTAACTCGGTACAGAAGCTTTCTCGATCCGGATGTCCATTAATGATCAGTATTTTTTTCATTGTCGTGTTATATTGAGTTTGCACTTATACACTTTTCAATAAAAATGCTCCGATGCTAAAAAAGATAAATAAAAGTACAAATCCGATAAGTGCACCGATAACTGAAGAACCGATAATTTCTTTTAAATTGAGCTTATTTGTTTTAAACATCGAAAACAAAATATAACCGGATAAAGGAAGATTAAAAAAAAGTGCGGTTATTACACCCGGTACATATTGCTTAAACAAAATAGCAACAATGAGATGAGGGAAGAAAACATTCAGAAAGACCACTCCTGAAAAGCCCGTTATTATAAAAGGAAATTGTTTCTCGGAGTTGTAATATCTTTTTGAGAATACGATGATGAATCCCAAAACAGTAAAGAGCATAGCGGCAATAGCAAACTGCCAAGGAGTTATTGCTACATGCAAAGGCAATGTAACAGGGCTTTCCCATCTTTGCATACCCAATATCTCTTCAATATTATGCAACATAAAAACAAACGGCAAAAGAATAACTGCCCTATCTAACGTGATCTTCATATAATTTATACAATTTAATGCATCATTACCTTATACTTCGGCGATAGCTAGTACCATACTTAATTATAATTTCAATTTACAAAACACCGTTTCTACACATAAAAGCAGACCACGGCTATCATGCAAAACTAGCGATATTTTGTAACAGATAACCGGTTATCATACTATTTCAATTTAAAGATTACAAATTTGCTATTACATAACTTGTAAATATATTTTTGCAAAACATTAATTTGTTTTCTAATTTTATCATCAGAAAAGCACCTAACTAAAAGAACTAAAAAATGCAACGAAGAACTTTCATAAAGAATGCAAGCATTGCGGGTGGGTTGATGGCTGTATCCCCACTTTTAGGTTATCCAACAGTTCGTAGCAATAATGAATTTCCAATGATGGACTTGCATGTCCACCTAACCAATGAGTTCACAATTGATGACGTCATGGCCATTGCCAAAAGAACAAATATTCAATTTGGCATTATGGACCATCCCGGATTCGCAATCAAGACCGATACCGATCTGCAAAATTATATCGATAAACTCCGACCATACCCTGTATATATTGGGTTACAACCAATGAGCCCGGGATGGTCTAAAAACTTTTCCCCCTCAGTCTTATCACAAGTTGATTATGTACTCATGGACCCCCAAACTGTTCCAAATGGAAATAGGTACGGTGAGACCTTGCAAATTTGGGAGTTTGACGCCTATGTGGATAATACAAATGATTTTATGGATCGTTACATGGCACATACCATGGATGTATTCAACAGCAACGACCCTCTTACTATTTTTGGCTGGCCTCTCTTTCTGCCAGTTTGCATTGCCCGTGATTACTACACCTTATGGACTAAGGAACGAATGCAAAAAATAATTACAGCTGCAAAAAAAAGAAATACCGTCATTGAGATAAACGACATAGCTCACACGCCACATGAGGAATTTATTCACATGGCTAAGGAGCAGGGATTGAAATTTGCTTTTGGTTCTGATACACGAAATCAGAAAGCAGGGCGACTAGATTATTGCAAGTATATTGCAAAAAAATGTAATCTCAAAAGAGAAGATTTTTTTATTCCTAAAAGAGTTATTGTTAAAGGATAAATCATAAACCGGCTACTAATAGCGTGTATGATTGATAAAAAAGCTATCCAAAGGGGTGGCTTTTTTTATCACACATAAGACCTAAAAAGCTACTATTCTTTCAGATATTTTGTTTTCCTCACTTCAAATACGCTACGATGAATAATGCGATAATGTGGGTGATAGGATTTCTCATATATGAATGATTTTTTGATTTCTCATTATTTAAGTACTGTCTACAAAAATATACATTTTCTTTCGGACTTTTTTGTTCATCATTAAGCAATACCAAATACTAAATGAACTGTTAAAGGGCATGAAACATGTTTCTTCCTTTCCTTATTCTTGGCCGGGAAGTTGAACAACTTAATAAATAGTTTTTATCTTTGTAATGATAAGCCACTTAAAAAAGTGGACATTATCAAAATGTATCCGAACATTTGTTTAACACGATTATCAAATGAAAACTTCTTACATCAATAAATTATTTTATGGCTTCTTGCTATGTGCTATAAGCACGACTGTATCAGGACAGACGGGAAATCCGGATTTGGGCGGTGCAGGGACATCTCTTTCCAAAAAATCATTACCACGCAGTACACCCGAAGCAGAAAAGGTATCGGCCAAGGATATTGCCAACTATCTTGATGCAGTGAAACAGAGCGGGCAAGATATACATAGTTTGATGGTACTCCGTCATGGAAAGGTGGTATTTGAACATTGGCTCGGCGATAATGCGGCTGATAAGCCGCATATTCTAAACTCTGTGAGTAAAACCTTTACCGCTACAGCTATTGGTTTCGCCGTTACGGAACACCGTTTAAAAGTAACGGACAAGGTGATTTCATTCTTCCCTGACAAACTACCCGCTACGATTAGTCCATATCTGAAAGAGCTGGAAATACGACATCTATTGACTATGTCAGTCGGCCAAAATCAGGATTCGGTAAACAAGATTCCATATAAAGAGGGTGTGGACTGGGTGAAATCAACGCTGGCTTTTCCGATCACAAAGAAGCCGGGAACGACGTTTGGATACAACAATATGGCGGTCTATTTGCTTTCTGCCATTATACAAAAAGTGACTGGTGAAAAGGAAATTGATTACCTTACCCCTCGTCTGTTCAGCCATCTGGGGATTGTTGGCGCCAGGTGGGAAGAAAGTCCGCAGGGGATTAATACAGGTGCTTGGGGACTGTATATAAAGACGGAAGACATGGCCAAATTCGGACAACTCATTTTGCAGAAAGGAAAATGGAACGGGAAACAAGTTATAGCCAAAGCGTGGCTTGATAAGGCTACCTCATGCCAAATTGCAACTATTCATGCCGGGGCAAAGCCGGAAACGATGAATCCAAAACCCGAAGACAGTGACTGGCTACAGGGATATTGCTATAATATGTGGATTTGTCGTCATAATGCTATCCGTGCAGATGGTTCAGGGGGTCAGTATATCATACTTTTGCCGGAAAAAGATGCTGTAATTGTAACAACAGCAAACGTCTCTGATATGCAGGCAGAACTTAATCTGATCTGGAAATATTTGCTTCCTGCTTTTGAATAAAAGAAAGGATTGTTATTCTCATTACTTTTCCTGTAATAATTTAGCTGCATCAGTATCGAGTAGCCATGTTAATTTGCCGTTTACAGGCTTAACCAATGATGCTGGAAATCTAGTTGCGTCACTACCCTGAATTACTTGAGCAACAATTTCAGCTTTACCTAATCCGGTAACCATAAAAACTATGTTTTTTGCATTATTTATCACCGGGCCCGTTACTGTGATGCGTTTTTGACCGGATTGCGGATGCACGGCTACTTCACAATAGTTCTCTGAATAAAACATTTCCGTATATCCGGGAAATATGGAAGCGGTATGTCCATCTTCACCAATTCCAAGCATGATCAAATCAAATCGGGGAAGGTTGTTTTCAACGGGTATATTTTCGGATATAATTTTGCCATAACGCACTGCTTCCCCTACCGGTCCTTCCTCTCCCAATATTCTGAATATATTTTCCACAGGAATGTTAAGGTGATCAAACAAACTTAGGCATGCCATTTTATAATTACTCTCATTATCATCAGGAGAAACGCATCGTTCGTCGCCCCAGAAGAACCTAACTCTATTCCAATCGACAAGACCTGCATCATGCGAAGAGATGTATTCGAAGATCTTCCTCGGAGTAGATCCTCCGGAAAGCGCTACTGATAGGAATTCGCCCTCGTTTTTTTCTGCTATTCCACTACTCAACAAAGCGGTAATAAAGTCAGCCAACTTTTCGATAGTAGGTAATATTACAATTTCTTTATGTCTCATTTTGATAAGATTTCTTTATTGAAATATGAATTAATCAGATGTCTATAGTTCACAATACTCACCATCATCAGCTAGATTTTTACAGGGATACCTCCATCCTGCGCCGCTTTCTTCGAAGAGCGTATCCGCGTTTTCAGGTCCCCATGTACCGGCAGGATATCCATAAATTTTGTGATTAGGTTCACTATTCCATACTTTTTGTATCGGAGCAACAAATTTCCAGGCAGCCTCAACTGCATCGGCACGGGCATATAAAGTCGAATCACCAATCATTGCATCATAAATCAGTCGTTCATAAGCTGAAGGAAGATGTATATCTGAAAGCTCTGAATAATGGAAATCCATGTTGACTGCTTTCACATTGAAACCCGTTCCAGGTTGTTTCAGTCCAAACTTCAGCAAGATCCCTTCATCTGGTTGAATTCTAATAATCAATTGATTGCAACTTTTACATATATCTTCATTTTGAAATAAGTTCTGCGGTGTGGGTTTAAAATGCACAACTACTTCCGTTACACGTGTGGGAAGCTGCTTTCCTGTCCTGATATAAAAAGGCACTCCGCCCCAACGCCAATTGTCGATAAAAAATTTCATCGCAACAAAAGTTTCAGTACGTGACTCAGGATTAACTCCTTTTTCATCACGGTATCCGGGAATATATTCTCCACGCACATGTGAAGCAATATATTGTCCACGAATAACCTGTCGAGCAACATCTTTTTCCTGTATAGGTTTAAGTGATTGCATCACTTTCATGGTTTCGTTCCTCATGGCATCAGCATCCATCGACGATGGTGGTTCCATTGCGGTGAGTCCGACAACTTGCAACAAATGGTTCTGAAGCATATCGCGAAGCGCTCCGGAGTTGTCATAATAGCCTCCACGGCCTTCCATGCCAAGACTTTCTGCAGAAGTGATTTCTACATGATCTACATAATTTCTATTCCACAAGGGTTCAAAGATGCCGTTGGAAAAACGCATAACCAGAAGGTTTTGAACCGTCTCTTTTCCAAGGTAATGGTCAATACGGTAAATCTGGCTTTCATCAAAAGCCTCATGTAATTGATGATTAAGCGTTATGCCTGATTCTAAATCGTAGCCGAAAGGTTTTTCTATGATGAGCCGTTTAAAGCCATCGGAAGAATTGCTAAGGCCGACTTTCGCAAGGTTACCCGCTATCACGCTAAACATACTGGGAGGTGTAGATAGGTAAAACATATAATTGCCATCGGTACCTTCTTTTGCATTTATCTCATTCAGCGTAGTCTTCAAGCGAAGATATTCATCCTGCAATGACATATCCATCTGAAAGTAGGATATATGCGAGATGAACTCCTCAATTTGCTGTTCATTCAGATGAATATTCTCAGAAAACTTTCTGATTCCGTCAGTCATTTTTTTTCTAAAATCTTTATCCGGAATGGATGTCCGACTAACACCTAGCACATGTAGTTTCTCAGGAAGCATTTGCTGATTGTAGAGTGCATAAAGTGCAGGGACTAACTTACGATAGGTCAGGTCGCCTGAAGCGCCGAAAATGACCATTATTTGATTTTGTGGTTTTTCCATAACTTACTTTTATACTGATAAATAAACCAAAGACCTTTGGTAATTAAGCCAAAGGTCTTTTCCAGGAGAATTTATTAATTCCAATAATTCTGACTAGAGCGTAGCATGAGTACCATCGCAATATGGTTTGTGTTTGGAATGTTTACATCCACACAAGTAAGCTTTTCCTGCTTTTTGAGGTGTGAAAAGCACAGGGGTAAATTCTGTTCCCCTATGAGTGCCATCACAAAACGGTTGATTTTTACTTCCGCCACAAGCACACCAATGATACTCTTTGTTAGCTTCCAGTTCTACTGGATAAGGTCCTTTTTGGGCAATCTTTGGATCCATTTTTTCCTTCCTTTGTTAATATGAGTTAAACTTTTGTTAAGTAACAAATCAAAATTATTTTTGGATAACAATATACCTGTTATTTTAATAAAAACTTCATCATTGTCATGTTAAATCAACATTAAAACGATATAATCAAAACAGATCGTAGTTATTTAATGTATTACAAAAAAGTGATTAGATACCCTAATTCAGGAAAAAAGTCAACCCATATCTGAGCCGTCCTTTTTACTTATGATAGGATCTTTTATGTATCAGACCATTCTTATTCCATCACAATGAACTTAGTTTCACTGATTTTCTGTTGCATTTGATTGTTGCCGTTACCCAAACAAGTATTGTTAGACGACTTCAGATTCTTTGCACTATATGATTCCAGGCCATAGCCGTTATTATACTGAACCAGATTATCTTTAACGGTGATGTTTTCCGATCCGCGATAGAGATATTCTACCAACACGCCGCTACGGTCATTTGCTTCAATCTGATTTCCTTTTACCAATACATCATGACTTTCGGTCACCAAGACGCCATAGTGTGCGTTACGGGCTATTTCACAATCGGTAATCTCCACATTGTCACAATGATTAAGGGCTATTCCACTTCCATAAGGAGAGGTATCCAATCGGGTATCTTTAACATGTATATTAGTACTATGGCAAACCAATAGATTATGTTGCAATTTAGGACCCGGAATAATACTGGAACCGTTTTCTGTAAAATCGCAGTTCTCTATCTTAAGTCCACTTGCTCCATTAATATAAACACCGTTATAGGTACAATTCCTAACAGTTAAATTTATGAAATTGATATTCTTCATTGCATTATCGTTGTCTGCTATAAAGATGACACCTCCCCTGTTGCCTGCATTACGCCATGAACGGGATGAGTTTGGATCATTGCCGGGATCGGTAGCCATGGCGCCTTCCACCACCAGATTACGGAGGGTTACATCATGAAGATTCTGCCCGGCATTCTCAATAGCATTTCTCACATGTGCTGAGGGGCTCAGAAACAAAATGGTCGCTCTTCCCTCTCCGGCTAATGTCACGCCACTAGGTATTTTAAGGGTTGTAGGCAAGGTATGAACACCTGCCAAAGCTACTACCCATCGGTTGGTACCGGCAACAGAATCAAGTGCTTTTTGCAAAGACTGTCCCGGAGCTACATAAAGGGAATTGACAGGAAAGTTATTTTTACCATCAAGTATAGCTCCTGCCGGATAGGCTATCTTACCGGGTTGCAAGGCAGTGGTTTTAGGTACCGAATTCGTAACCGGTGCACGAAATGCAGTTAAAACACTCCTGGATGCGCGTGGACGAATAGAATCGGCGGCCTGCTTTGTATAGGGCATTTCAATACCTTTTGACTGATAATGACGATAGACATACTCGTAATTATCGCTAATCTTTTTAGCTCTCTCCGATATCTTTCCATAACAAAATGGTGTATGACCCAATAAGAACCCTGCGGTATATTCATAAGCTAATGCAATTCTGTTATTTCCGATAGAGAACAGATCAACATTTTGGGTATAAGCTACACGAGCTGCTCCTGCAAACTCACCCAATCCCAACTGTACATGTCCCTGATCTCTCGGACTCTCCTGACACTGACCACTGGGATACATATATTTAAACATACTTCCGTTATATGGAGCATGTAGAAAATGGTTAACTGCATTATTAAACATCGCACGATTATCTGTATATATTCCAATTGCCATTATGGAATGAATGATGGCGCCATCCCAGTTTCCATTTGCCTGTGTAAAATAGTATCGTATCAATGGATAGTAAACTGTCATCAGCATATTAGTGAAGCTATCGATATCCTTTTGTTTCCACCCTGAAGAGGTGTAACGCAATATCTCGGCTGCATTACAGAGTACATGTCCGGTCCATCCGGCAAGCAATTTGGCATCGTTATCATCGAAGTCCTTAAGAATCGGCGACCATGCATTAAGAATTTCAATGGCTTTATTTGCATACGCTTTATCCTGTGTAATATACCACATCAGAGCACAATTATAGGCCATATTGGTTCCCTTTGACAGATCATCGGCTCCGATATTCGGAACGCCATAGCCTCCCCGTACTACATGAGAACAGGGCTTAACGATAAAGTTAAGATCGGTAGTAGCCTTTAACCGTTCGAATGCATCTTTCCATGGCTGCTTGCCGGACAGAACTTGTTTTTTCATGTATTCCATATCACCGGATGTCTGATCAATTCCGGGATGTACAAACTTCTGAGCAGAAGTGTTAATCGGTAGTATGAAGATTACCGTTAATAAAATAATAATACTCGAAATAATTTTTTTCATCAATATGTGATTTTTAGTGTGTTATAATTGCATCTTTTACAGCTGGAACAATAAAAGATACACCATGAGCTTTTTTGACAGATTCCAATAATTTCTTTGAAGAACCTATTTGAATAAACAAATTTCTATTATCTGAAACCGGAAGTTGTATTTCAGTAGGTTGGTTACATGAAACCTTATATTGATCGCCTTCGATCATTAGGTTGACCGATCCTTTCTGATTCTTCGTGTTTACAGAATATCCCTTATAAGAAAGCTGAGTTCCCTCACCTAAATAAAGGTACTCAATTCCTTTTAAGGATAGACCGATTACTCCGAAGTAGCCCCTGAAGTTCCAATTCTCATTTGAACGTAACTTCAGTCCATCAATATCTTGAAAAACCAACTGTTTACCGGCCTTCTTACTTGATATTTTCAGTACAGAAAACTGTCCCTGTTGCGTTTTATCCATTACATCAACACTGAGTACCGTTAAGGATTTCGTCCCTTCAAAAGGCTCATAAATCGCCACAAACGGTCTATTCCATGCTTCACCTTCCTGTCGGCTAATGATTGTTGGAGTAAGCTTCGTATTATAGGGAGGTTGTGCTGTTCCGGAGACTGGCGACATGGCTGTAAAAATTTCTCTGTTTTCTTCACCGGGAAGAATTACCTGCATAAACTTTGGATGGTTCAGATCATTGGTTAGACTAAACAAGGCAACCACACCCTTCGGTTGTTTTCCCGAAGATTGATATTGTTTGATATATCTGAATCCGGTAGGATTCAACGAATCTTTAGTAATAGGGGATATCGTTGATTTTAAGGTGATGGGAACACGATCGGGTGTAAACAGAGCGACATTATCACCGATATTATGATAAATATATTCGTTACTTTTTGAATTAGCAGAACGATAGATGTCAACATAATAACCGGAAGTCTTCGAAGTCCTGATAATTGCCATTGTTCGTTGTTGTTTGGTTCCAGTTGAAATATCAAGATAACGGGTGTCGGTAAATGAACAATAAGGAGACACTGCTTCTTTCTCTGCTCTCGGTTCCATAGACTCAAGTTCTATTTGTCCGATATTCTTAGCACCGCCCCCACCTCTGAATAATGGTGTTGAAGCAGACCGGGCATCTGTTGTTACCGTATTATGAGCCGCAAATTCTGTATAATAATTGACATGCATAGGCGATTCGTAAGTAGGTCCGTTTCCGGGATCGATTCCCATGTTGTAACCTGCACCGTAAAGTTCCATAGACATTCCATTTGCATGATTATGATTATAGGTGGCACCCTGAACAACGTACATCAATCCATTTTCAGTGTTCATCCCATTGCGTTGGAGAAAGCATCTGGCGAAGTCCAAAGAACCACTTCTGGGCCATTGATAATTATCTTTCTTCGATGTTGGAAGCGTTGGCAAGAAACAAAGTAAACCCATATAATCTGATTTATCACGACTATACTGTCCGTTTTTGATGAGTACATCCATGGAGGTAGTAAGCTGATTCAACACAGGAAGTTTATATTTATCAGCCATTGCAATACCAATCTCAAGCATTTCCGGACTTTGAGAAGGACGTCCCGTATCGCCGAAAGATGAAACCTTCAGATTTGGAAATGAATACTTCAACATCACAAACGAAGAATTAAAGAGTGTTGGAAACATCTTAAAAATAGGATACCCATTCTTTTCCATGGCTACAGCAGATTTCAAAAGATTACCAACCGGATAGTTATGATAGCCCCCCGGTTCTTTCCAATGTCCATCGGATGTAAACCATGTTTTGAGTGCAGTGGGCAATGACAATTGTCCACATCCGTCTTTAATCGTATCGCGACTGAGATAAAAACTCAAATAAAAATCGCGAACTTTTTTGTCTTCAATAGACAATGCAGCAAAAACAAGAGGAGGGGTCTCTGCTGCAAACCAGTTATTGCCACAGTATCCTCTTGTTGTTAATGTATTTGCAATCTTTGTGAATACACCTTCGTAATATTTTGTCTCATATTTTTTATCCTTCAGATAATCATACAAAAAGTCATAGGCGAGAATCATAGGCTCGGAAACATCATCACCTAATGTCTGAATATCAAGAAATCCAACACGACCGGGACCTGTTATCGGATTCTGATACCATGCACCTCTAACCCATTGGGTTAACAAGTCGGAAGCAAAAACAGCATATTCCTCTTTTCCCGTGAGCCAATAAACAATAGAAGCCTCCAATACCAAATGATTAATTGAAGAATTGATGCCACTAATATAATTCTGTGGATCAATCCATTCCTTTTTTGAACCTGGCTCGGTACTTTGTAGTAGCATAAGCATAGAGGTATCGTTTGAAACCAATTCCTCTATGGTAGGTTTGATATAACGATATCCGTTTTTGGTAAGCGGGAGGCGTTTATGAGAAGAAACTCTGACGGTTGGAACCGGAGCATCGCCTGCATATTTTATTAGCGCCGTTCCGTCTTCATCCGAGTAAAACTGCGTATACCGCTTTCCGGGAACACGATTCATGAGGTAACGACTTAAAATCCAATCTGGATCAGTTCTATGTCGTTCAACATAAGGTGTTACGTCATTCAAAATCTTTGTGTATATTTTCTCCGCCCATGATTGTTGCTTTATCTTGGCAAGGATGAAAGGTTTATCACTATTATTCACTAATATGTGGGGATGATTCTCTGCCCGAACCGGGGCATTCAGAATAAATACCAAAAGCAAAGCAGAAATTAATATTCTGATAATCATATCTTTATTTTATTAAAGCCAAGACACAAAATAAGCTTGATCAATTTATTACCGATCGGATCATAGATCAACCTTCAGGTTAAAGATGATCTGAATATATGCCCAGAAACTTCGTTGTTAAATCTGCCGACTATTGGATTGATAAATTAATCAGACGTATCATATCTTGTAAAAAAACTGATTCTTTATTTTTTAGAAAAGTATTTATCAGCAAAATCCATGTATCTTTCCCAGTCATAAAGTGTAACATCATGTTTCCCCGGCCGGATATGATAACCGATAGTACTCATAACGGGTTTATTAAGATCAGGGAACTCATTTATGGTAAGACCATCAGTTCCCAGAAGCTTATAAACAGGACTGGCATATAGTCCGCTCAAAAATTCACCTTTAGGATCGGACCATAGATCTTCAGCAGCGCTGGCAATATAGACAGGACGTGGTGCAATCAGTGCAATCAGCATGTGTTGGTCAACAGGAAGTGCGGATTCATTATCATTATATTTTTTGAAGTTTGCACAAAACCAGTGTGGAAAATTAGTATTGATAATCTGAACCGTTTCACCAAAAATTCTTTTGGATAATGCAGCTCCTCCACAACCCGATTCGTTTGAGATGACAATTGCGAAACGCTTATCAAGAGCGCCTGCCCAAAGAGCAGCTTTTCCCAATCTTGAATGTCCTATTACAGCAACATGTTTGACATCAATATCCTTATCCTTTTCAAAGTAATCGACCGCCCTGCTTAATCCCCATGCCCAGGCTCCGATAGTTCCCCATTCATCAGCTTCAGGCTTGGTTTGACCCGGTTTGTAGAATAAAGGATGAATGCCATTCTGAAAGCCATCATTGAAATCGGGATCAATATCACCACAATAGATAGTAGCCACAGCATACCCCCGCTCAATAATATTTTCGACCGGCCAGCGCGAAGAAGCTGATCCCCGGGGAAGGACCTTATTGTTTGCTACCCAACTCGTAGTAATCGAAATTGCCGTATCCGCATTTATGGTATGGTTTCCATTGAAGTTCAATCCTACAAAAACCGGCACCGGTTTAGAATGATTTTTGGGTAGGTACAATAAAATCGACATCTTAGGGCCCTTCTTATCGGCTGTAAAATAAGCTGTGATCTCTTTGCGGATAGCCATCCCTCCAAGCGCATTATTATCGACAGAAGTAACGCTATAACTTACAGGAAGTTTTTTCTTTGGTGTCTTTCCATATACATGCTCTTCGAAGAGAGATAATATCTCAGGGCGACGTTGACTCCACCACATCTTAGTAGTGGTTACAGCTTTGCCATTGATCAAGACAAGCGGATCGGGCAAGGTATAAGCCAGCACTTTACTTTCGTCGGTATTTCCCCTATTATTCTGGGAGTAACCATTTCCGATCAGAAGGAGCTGGAATGAAACAAAACATAAAGCAAATAAACTGATTTTGGTAAAGTAGCTGGGTCTCATACGCTTAAAATTTATTTTGAAGATTAAATATTGTCAACTCATAATTTCAGAAAGATCAATAAGTTATCATAAACTTACCGCGATAGCATTACTTTGCCACTGTAAATGTGACTTCCTGGCTACCTTTTAATCCTGGCTTTATAAACTCCAAAATGATTCGGGTAACACCATTCGGCCAGTATCTTTTCAAACCTGCATCGGTGACCTTGATATATTCAATTTTTGGATTTACAATCTTAGGATTATACGACATATTTAAAGTAAAACCATCGCCTTCGAACTTTAGCAAGCCGGAAATAACTTGTGACACTTTACAATATGTCATTAAGTTTGAGCTTGTGACAGCCTCATTTGCACCCGTTAGTTCAAACTTATCGGCAATCGTAAAACTCTTTCCACGCTTCAGCATATAGCTACGAACCCAACTTTTAACCTTTGCAGCCTCAGGATAGGCCCCTGCTATATCTGTTGTGAAGAAAGCTTTTGACTTGTCAGCTACAAAACTACTATTTTTAGCTTTGTATTGAGCCCCGTTATGTTGTTCCACACCGTTAATTTTTGGTAAGTTATGATATTGCGATTGCATTGTCCATATCTCATAACGTCGGCTGCTAAATGTCTTTTCTGTATAATTTTCACGCCCCAAATCAATCAAGCAAGGTTTTCCGTCATAATACAGCACACATGAACCTACATCATTATGGTTGTGACTTTCATTATTAAATCCGCCCTTAGCACCAAAGAAAAATCCATGATAGCTATCTTCTTTATCACGGCCCCCGGCAACTTCAGTTTCTGGTAACCAGAAATCAGCCACGAGCGCTTCTTTTGCTTCAGCATTTTTCAGTTCATTCAGCAAGCTTAGATTTTTAATTTGATCACAGATTTTACCGGATAGACTATGTTCTCCTATATTGGTGCTTTTTGCAAGATAAGCGCCAAACTGTTGCATTTTTGTATCATTAATCGCCATACCATACCGATAAACCGTTGAAGGATTTCCCCATGTTGTAGCATCAGCATCGGCAAAATTGATAAAATAGGGTGCATGAATATTGACTTTATAGAAATAACTACCAATATTCCTTACCAAAGGATCATTAAAGACATCAAATTTTCCATCGGTAGCATTTTTAAGTACCGCAAGTCCTTCATATAATAAGGCCCCGGCAGCTCCCCAATAGGAAGGGCCTTCATCGCAACCACCATCATCAGAGTAACCATTTAAAAATTTATCCAATGAATTTATAATCTTCTGTACTTCAGCTTTCTTCTTAACAGGATCATCTTCCAATAATAGCACACAATTCAGCATATTATAGTTAATCCAAGGATTCCAGTTATTTACCCGTCCCCCTTTAAATCCCATATAGCCAAAGTCATTATGTTCGTAATAGGGGTTCACTGCCTTATGCATAACCTCCTGTTTTACTCGTGAGGAAATCAACGGATGAACCTTATCAAATTCATCTTTAAAGAGATAAAGAGTCCAAGCAAGATTATTGGACACTTCTCCAACACCGAGATCAACTGTAGGATCATTAACATCGGGAAGCCCCCTGGGTGCCTTTTGAAAATAAAGATGGGCAGACCATCCCCACCATGTTTGTTCGCTATAATACCAAACAGCATTAATGATCTGATCAATAAACCTTCCTTTGCCTTCAACAAGTTCACCCATAACTAATGATATCAGTGCATTACTGGGTGCCGCATAAGCTTCTTGTCTACGATCTCCTGAACGGGTGATTTCCAAATAATCTGTAGCTTTCACTGCCGGCCAGTCATATTTAAGATATTTCTCAGCCTTTGCGATATATTCTTCGCGCATGACGGCAGGTATGTTTTGCCAGAACTGTCGGTCTTTATAGGTTGGTAATTTATTCCATGAATTATCGGTACTGAGAATTTGATTCAGGTTAATATCCTTTGCTTTATTGGCAAGAATATTGCGTTCTTTGATAGGAGTCTGTGCCGATACCGGATTCAAAATAAAGAAATAGCTCAGGATAAAAAAGGTAAGAATCAACAAATTACAAGAAATATATTTTTTCTTCATCAGTAAGATTTTATTAAAATTAATAAAAAAAGCCATTGGTGGTATCAGAAAAGTAACGCCCGGTAATTGAACTTGTCGGAACGACTTTTTCAAGTCGTTCATTTATCCCGTCGACAAGCTCAATGAACGTATTTTTTCAGACACCCACAATGGCTAACAAATGAGAAGTTATTTCAACGTATAACGTTTAACACTAACCGTCATTGTCATTTTAGCATTATCAATTTTATTGATATATACATAAGCTCTGTATTTTCCATCAGCAGTCTCAACCCAGAGACCTGCTTCAGCTTTCATACCTATCGCATAATTAGGTGCGGTAGAAAGATTGAGTTTTTCAAAATCCAGATCATCAATAAAGATACCATACTGAAGACGAGCTAACTGCTGATCTCTTAATCCCCAAGTTTTACTAATCTTGGTGTTGTTATTAACACCGGCTGGTAATGTTATACCCGGAAGATAATCGGCACTAGCTGCAGGTGCAACCAAAGCGTGTGTGAAAGTGATTCCCGAAATATTCCTATAGAGATATACAAGATCAATTTTGCTGGCGTTTGCAGCAGCATCGGTAGCATTATAAGCTTTCATATCAGCAATCGAAAGATAGTTAAGATTGTTATCACTCAATGCAAGATCGAGCGTCATATCCATCTTCGTGATATTATATGGACCCATTTTATAAGTCACAACTTCACCGGTACTGCTTTTAGCGGAAAATGTAAATGATACGGATTTACCGCGAGCCTCTTCAGGAATCACATAATAATAACGAAGGGTAGCCGCACAAGTGTCTTTTGTAAAAGTAACTGTTGTTGTTGTGGTGGTGGTAACAGAAGGAGACCCAACAAGAACAGGGACATCAACGCCACTACTGTTTGTATAATAAGAGTTATTTTCAAGGTATGTTCCGGTAGCTCCGGCAATAGAAGCTTCAACCTGAGCCGAAACAATTGTACCGGCAGTTTTAGGTAGCGCCATTGCATATGCAAACTCCATTTTTAAACCGACAACATTTGGCCCCAGCGTTCTCTTGATACAATCATTATTCAGTACAGTGGTATCTTCACTCTTTTTACATCCAGCAAAAGAGAGGATAAAAAGCACAAGGAGTGCTAAATTATAATATTTCAGTCGCATGATCGAATGTTTTATGGTTTAGTTTGAACTGTAATATAAATTGTGTAGGTCTTTCTCACCTTTCGGTTTCCGGAAATCACGGTATACTTTCTTGGATTTGCCAAATCAGAAAAATCAGTTTTTCCTGTAATCTTAGGATCCAGTTTGGCATCAGATACCAATGAAAATTGCGGCCACAAGTTCTTAAGGTCTGTTCCGTAAAATACTTCACAATTAATGGTTTGAGCTGTTGTATCAATTACAGCAGCTTTAGTTCTAACTGTTTGAAAATCGGCTCCCAACAATTCAAAATTACTTACATAGCACTCTGCTCTGGTTGTAATAAGTAGTCCGTCTTCATCAACGGCATCAGATTTTGAACATCCAACCCATGCAAATACTACAACCAAAAGGGATAATATTATTATCGAATATTTTTTCATCGCATTAATTTTTAGATTCTTCACAATTTGTATTAACATGATTTACATCCATGGAGTATTCTGTGTCAAATTCGGATTACGATCACGCTCACTTTGCGGAATTTTGAAAATATAGCACCGTTGATAGGTTAATTCCGATGAGTTCTGGAAATATCGATCTCTTTGCGCTCCTTGAGAGTCCATACGCCAAACACCTAAACCATAAGGTGGACACCAAACTCTTTCAATAGCCCTCCAACGACGAAGGTCAAAGCCACGTTGCCCTTCGCCCAGAAGTTCAACGATACGTTCCTGTTCAATCGCAGAAAAGAAAGTCTCTTTTGTTGCTGTCTTTGAAGCTGCCAATGGAGGAAGATTTCCACGATGACGAACCTTATTAACTACGGCAATAGCATCTGCCTGAGGACCATAAGCTTCATTCGATGCTTCAGCATACATCAGATAAACATCGGCTAGTCGCATAATAGGATAGCTGTAATCACCATCACTACGACCCTGTCCTGCATAGTTGCGAAGGAACTTACGGAATACATATCCATATACAGCAGCATCGGTATTATAGGTTGTATATTGCGTCCCATTTATAATGACTTTTGCATTCCATGTTTTATATATATACGGACAATAACCTGTAGATTTCAAAGAAGCCATACCTATACTCATTTCATAATCCCACATGATAGATGATTTCATACGGAAGTCACGATTGGCGTAACTGGCAGGATTAACCGCAGAATTAAGTTTTGTTCTGGCGCCTGCCGTAGATGGATTCATCGGAATCAGTTTATCGCAGAAGTCTCCGGTGATCGTTGATTGATATCTGTCAGCAATTTCATAAGTTGGGTAAACCCAGCACTGTGACCCTTCATGAGAACGACCTGCTACGTCACGCATTAGTTCTTCACCCTGAGCGGTTCCGGTACCACCATGGTTGAATGACATGATCAACTCATTATCATTATTAGCGATAGGAAGGAATAGATAATAATAATTAGGTAATACGTCACAATTACCCATTGTTCCCCATTCACCGGGTTCACCATTACGGAACAGTGTTATTCCATAATTTTCAATAACAGCTTTGAAATCGGCAGCGGCAGCCTTATAAGCTTCCGTTGCGGCGGCAGCATCGGGTTTAAAGGTGCTCAGTTCAGGCCAGCCGTTTTTATTCCAACAAGCCCAATAGAGTTGCAGTTTACCACGGAATGAAAGTGCTGCTACTTTTGAAGCACGACCTGATGCAGGAGTTTTTGCAACTATTTTATCAAAAGCATAAGTAAAGTCGGCCATGATAGAGTCCTTGATCTGGGCAATAGGTGTACGACTTAGACTTTGAACTTCAGAATTACTATAGACAACTTTACTAATATAAGGCACATCCCCCCACATAGAGATCAGTCTGAAATAAACAATACCTCTCAGAAAACGCGCTTCGCCAATGATCGATTCAAGATTTGTTTTTGAAGTAGCGCTGGCAGTAGGAAGCATCTTACTAACATTTTCAATGACATAGTTAGCGCGATTAACTCCACCATAGAGATATCGATACATTTTATCAAAGCTTGAGCCATAATCGACAGGATTATAGTTTCCGCCATAATAAGCGTCTCCTAAACGAAGATTGTTGTTTGTGGCAGAAATTCCACGGGTTCTAACATATTCTCCATGACCATCCAGATAGTAATCTCTGTCGAAAAGAGGCCGGATAGAAGAGTAAGCGCCCATAAGAGCAGTTGTTGCATCTGTTTCAGTTTTCCAGAAAGCAGAAGAACCCATATCTACGGTAGGTTGCTGTTGAAGCAAGTCTTTCGTACATGAGTCTGTAAAAAAGGCCATCACAGTAAAAACAGAGATGACTAAGATTTTTATAGTTACTTTTTTCATGATAACAATTTTTTTAGAAGCTAGCATTAATACCAACAGTGTACGACTTATTCAAAGGATACATATCACTCTTGTTACCTGTCTGTTCAGGATCAAGACCACGGAACTTGGTAATGGTAAACAGATTTTCTGCGGATCCATAAATTCGAATAGCACTTACACCTAATTTATGCAACCATTTTGACGGCAGGGTATAACCTAACTGAACATTTTTAAATCGAAGGTAACTTAAGTCGTCTAACCAGAAGGTGGATTCAAGCCTGTTGTTGTTACCACCCAAACGAGGCCAGGAACCATCACGGTTTTCAACAGACCAGGGATTAGTCCAATGACTCCAGGTTGCAGCATAACGTTGTGTAGTAAAGTTTACACTGTTATAATTGTTAATCCAGTAATCTTTACGACCTGCCGCACCTTGTAATAAAACGGTTAAGTCAATCCCTTTCCATGCAACACTGGCATTAAAAGCAAAGTTTGTAGTCGGTCTGTCGCGCTGAATATTAGGATAAGCTTTTTTATCATTATCATCAATTTTGCCATCGCCGTTTAAATCCTTATAAAGAATATCACCGGGAGATGCGCCTTGAGGAGTGGCGTTGTAAACATCTTGCCAAGTCTGTGCTATACCGGTATCTTCATAAGTATAAAGAAAATGATAAGGCATATTCAGGAATGTATAACCTCTGCTCAGAAATTCATTCCATTTTTCAAGTTTGGTCTTATTGTAAGAGATATTCAGATTGGCAGAATAATTGAAATCACCGGCTTTGTCTCTCCATGTAAAATTACCTTCAATACCACGGTTTCTGAGATTCCCTATATTTTGTCTTGGCGCTGTATAGGCTCCTGTTAATAATATAGACATCGAAGAAGGACGATTCATTCCGGTGGTTAAACGATCATAGTAGTCAATTTCAGCGGTCAACCTACCATTTAAAAAGCCTAAATCAAGTCCTATATTCGCAACTTTTGTTTCTTCCCATGAAAGGTTAGGATTCACCATTTTCTGATTTACCAATCCTTTTGCGGTAGCATTTGCGAGGTAGTAATTATAGGCCGAAAGTGTTTCTTGTTGTTCATAGCGACCAACACCACTGTTGTTTCCTAAAGAGCCGTATGACACTCGTAGTTTACCACTACTCAACCAGCTTTTCGTATACTGTTTAATGAAGTTTTCTTCCGTAAAACGCCAACCTAAAGCGACGGAGGGAAAGAAACCAAATTGATTGCCGGAAAGGAATTTAGAAGAACCATCATACCGGAACGTAGTTTCTAAAAGGTACTTATCATAAGCAACATAATTCAAACGACCGATATAAGAACGGAGGCCTTCGGTACTTGAATTACCACCATTAGATAAAATATCTGTTAAAGCGGCATCAATTTCATGAAGTGTCGGGCTTAACCGATCATTACGCGAAGCTCCCTGATAACGATCATACCAATATTCTTCACTATAGACAGCCATTGCACTAAAATCATGATACTTACCGAATTTAGTATGATAATTCAACTGACCGGTCAACATTGTTTTATATCCTGTATTGGTATAGTTTCCAACACCGGCATTAGCGCCAACGTATACACGTGATCCGAACGAATTGGTTTGAAAATTGTAAGCAGTATTAGGCATATTGGCATTATACATGAACTGATTGTAATAATTCAGTGCATAATCAACTTTGGCGGTCAACCCCTTTATTGGAGTCCAATCCCAATAAAAACTGGTATTGGCTTCCTGACGATTTTGTCTGTTAAGGTTATTCACGTAGACGGTATATGGATTATATGCCTGAGCATCTTCATTGTAAGCCATTACACCGCCATAATATCCTGTAACGGGATCGTACGGAGTAATCCCGGCAATAGCGTATTGCATATCGTATCCTGCAGTATTCTTTTCATCGGAATCAGTAAAACCATTTGCTAACGCATAGACGTATTTAGACCAGTTTCCGTCAAAACGAACACCCACGTTCATATTGCTCCGAAGTTTATAATCGTAGTTAAAACGTGCATTGTATCGATCATAGTCGTTATTGATCTGTAATCCTTTTTGATTCATTATCCCTACCGAGATAAAGAAGTTCGATTTATCATTACTCCCTGAAGCGGAAAGGTTATAATTATGTACTTGACCGTTACGCATGATAAGACTCCACCAGTCGGTATTAGGATATTGTAACGGATTAATCATTCCTAATGCCATCCACTGATCAATGGTACCATTTTTAAAGGTTTGATTGGCAGGAAGCGTATTAACAGCGGCTAATCTTTGTTCAAGTGTTAATGACCGGGGATAATCGGCCATAAAAGAGTATGCCTTGGTCGGCACCTCAGTAGATGTAGATGCAGTGAAGTTAATAACCGGTTTTCCCATTCCTTTTCCCGACTTAGTCGTGATAAGGATAACACCGTTAGCAGCACGTGAACCGTAAATAGCTGATGAAGCAGCATCTTTAAGTACGGATACACTCTCAATATCGTTCATATTAACACGGTTAATATCAACATCGGGCATTCCGTCCACAACAACAAGCGGATTAGCATTATTAACGGTACCAAGTCCACGAATCACCATACTAGCATCATCATTACCAGCCATACCTGATGATTGAGTAACGGCCAGACCCGGAACCAAACCCGACATACCAGCAGACACATTTGTTAAGGCACGACTTGCAAGCTTATCATCAATCTTTACTGCCGAAACAGCTCCGGTTAAATTTACCTTTTTCTGTGAACCGTAACCAACAATTACAACTTCATCCAGCGTTGAAGTTTCACTGTAGAGTGTAACATTTATAACAGATTGTTTTTCAATCAGAGCTTCTTGCTTTTTCATCCCAATGAATGAAAAAATAAGCACTTTGTCATTCGCAGAAACCTGAATGGAATAATTTCCATTCATATCTGTAATGGCAACTTTGCTGGTACCCTTTACGACTATTGTAACACCGGGTAGCGTATTTCCTTTTTCATCTTTGACAACACCTTTTACATAAACTTTTTGTTGTTCGGGAGTTATCACAACTAAATTATTTTCTAAAATCTTGTAACCCAGATTCGTTTTTCCCAATATCTGAGTCATGATATTATCCAGTGTAGTTGTAGAAGATTCCACATCCACCATACGGTTAACATCCATTTGGTCATTACGATAGAGGAATTTATAATTCGAATTCTTCTCAATAGTCATTAAAACATCTTTTACTGAGATATTTTTTTGAGGGAAATTGACCTTGAGATATTGAGAATATGCAGTTGCTGACACCTGCATCAGACCTACAATCAGAAAAAAAGTAGTTAACTTCATGATTATCAGGATTTTTTTAAAACGAAGAAAAGAATTCCCCGCCACCCTATAGGTGTAACCATTTTTCATAACTTTGTGTAATTAAGTTAAACCATTAATTATAGCATACTATGCTTGATTAAATCAAAGCGAAGGTGAAACTTAAATGCAATTGTAAATGGTCTCAACATTTACAAAGCAGTTTCAGAACGGGGGCGATAATCTTTATTACCCCTGTTTTTTTGTGTAGATTTTATGTCATGATTTCCTCATTTTAAATGAATAATCTTATTTCCTGTAACTTATGTAAATTTCCTTTAAATTCATTTTATATTCAAATGGTGTAGTAAGTTTTAATGCATCCAGTGCCTGATTGATATTCTCTTTTTCAAATACTCCGGTATACTTTAACTTCGTCACACGTTGATCTTCAAAATGAATTCGCACATCATATTTCCGTTCAAATTTTGTAGCAAGACTTTCGAAGGTTTCATTATCAAAGAATATTTTTCCCTCTTTCCATCCGATAATAGGCTCAACATCCACATGTTTAGATATAAATACCTGTGGCAATGCAGCTACAGTAGAAACGGCAGGTGAAGTTTTCTTTACTTCAGATGAAGATGAAGGTAATGCCGGCGCCTCCTTTATCTGCCCATATTCGACGGTCTGCTCATTTTTGATATATTTAAATGACTCGTTGGGCAATAGGATGATCTCTTTCGCCTTTTCGCCTTTAATTCTTATTCCGCTAATACTTATTTTTCCTTTGACCAGTGTGGTTTCGATGATTTTATCCTCTTTATATGCCGATACATTAAAAGTTGTACCATAAACTTTAATATTAAACAGCGATGTATTTACAATAAAGGGTTTCGACTCATTATGTGTAACATCAAAGTAAGCCTCTCCATCTATATAGATCGAACGGTCCTTTTGATTAAAAGTCGAGGGATACTTTATGGTGGTATTAGAATTTAGCCATACCTTACTACTATCAGGCAGGATTATTTGCGTACGTTGCCCCTTAGGCGAAATAACAACCGTATATTCAGAATTATCGGTATTATACTGAGTCGTTTTATGCCAATACCACCCACCGGCAAAACTGACAAATAAAAGTGGAATAGTAACAGCCGCAACTGCCCTATAGATCATTCTAGATGAAAAACCGGTCTGGCAAGGTATCCCAATACGATTTCGAAGTTTCATCCATGTTCGCTGCTTATCCGAAGTAAAGTCACCGGGAAAAGGTAAACCTTTTTCTAAATCAGATTCAATTTCGTCTACAAATAATTGATTTTCAATAGCACTCTCTAACCAAGAATTATATTCTTCTTGATCCCTATCCGTTAAAAGGCCCTTGAAATGTTTATCTAATAATAACCAAGGAATATTTTTCATCCTTTTTACTTTTATTCTAATGGCACATAACAAAGGCATCCCCCCTATTCAAAAATATAAATTTTGTATAAAATAATTCGTAAGGTTGAAAACAGCTGGTTATAAAGATGCAATAAAAGGTTATTGCGAAATATAGAATTGTAGAAATAAAATCTTCTCAAAAATTTATCTAAACGAAAGAGCTTATTCTAGCCTAAGCCTAATCTAAGCCTAATCTAGCTCTAACGTATTTCTATCATACATTAGGGATACATTAGAATCACAATAGAACGATAGTATACTCTTTTCAGAGTTAAACGACCATTATACAAAAATCACAAGAGAATAAAAGGGGATTTTAGTCTGGACTTTATAAACAAAATGGTCCGAAAGTAATGAGAGAAAGATACATTTCAGGATAGAACCGTTGGACGTGTGTTCTGATTTTCTTGATAGCAGTATTAACCTGATTATCAACGGTACTGATTGATATATTCATCAATTCTGCTATTTCCCGATAGCTCAGCTCATCAGTGCGGCTGAGCCGAAATATCTTTTGACAACGATCGGGAAGTAATTTGATAGCCTCATCAATAATAAGAGTTAATTCTTTGTATTCAATGGCTTCGTCAGCACCAACAGAAATTTCAGAACTTTTCTTTTCTGTAAGAAATGATAGTTTATCAATCTTTCTGAATCGATCACGCTTATAATTAAGCGCCTTATAACGTGATGCCTGAAATAAATAAGATTCGAAAGAAACATGAATATCAATGGTTTCGTGATGTTCCCAAATGTAGACAAATAAATCCTGTACGATGTTCTCAGCAATGTCACTATCTTTGATAAAAACAAGGATATACCGGCACAAGTCATCATAATATTGATGAAATAGATATTCAAGCGCATCTACTTCACCCGCATTGAGCTGCTTTTGTATTAACTCATCTTTATCACTAATCCTTAGCATTACTTTTCCCCATAAACAGATAGGACAAACGATTGTCTTCTTTACGAAAGCAAAGATATCATAAAAATAGTTTCGTCAAACTTTTTTTTGACTACATCTTTCCGGGGACATTAATGCCTAAAAGATTCATGCCATTTTTGATCACGGAAGCCGTGAAAGATGAGAGATCCAACCTAAATTGACGGATGCTTTCGACTTCTTCATGTATAATATAATGGTCATGATAGAACTGGTTGTATTCTTTAGCAAGCTCAAAAATATAATTAGCAATCAAGGCAGGACTGAGATTATTTCCGGCCTCCTGAACCACGCCAGGAAAGTCGTGCAACATTTTAATCAGACTTTTCTCTTTTTCACCAAGTATCTCTATTCCATAAGTCAGCTTGTCACTTACTTTTATTCCCCGTTCGGCTGCTTTCCGTATTACCGAACAAATCCGGGCATACGTATATTGAATAAATGGTCCGGTATTTCCATTAAAATCGATAGACTCAGCCGGATTAAACATCATGGTCTTTTTCGGGTCTACCTTCAAAATGAAATACTTCAGTGCACCCATTGCTATATTGTAATGCAAAAGTTTAGCTTCCTCGCTACTAAAATCATCAAGTTTACCCAGTTGTTCGGTCATCTCTCGGGCAGTCTGTACCATGCCATCTATTAAATCGTCGGCATCTACAACGGTGCCTTCACGACTCTTCATCTTTCCCTGGGGAAGTTCAACCATACCATATGAAAGATGATAGATTTCCTTAGCCCAACTAGCACCTAATTTTTTAAGTACCAGACGCAACACGTTAAAGTGATAATCCTGTTCATTGCCCACCACGTAAACCATTTTTTCAGGCTTAAACTCGTTGTAACGCAACATTGCGGTACCCAGATCCTGTGTCATATAAACAGAAGTTCCGTCAGCACGTAATAAAAGTTTTTCATCAAATCCGTCACCCGTCAGATCACACCAAACAGAGCCATCCTCTTTATGAAATAAGACACCGGAAGCGAGTCCCTTTTGAACAAGATCCTTACCTAACAAATAGGTTTCAGATTCATAATAGATTTTATCAAAAGAAACGCCCATCCGTTTATAGGTTTCATCGAAACCCTGGTAAACCCAACTATTCATCATCTTCCATAGCCTGATCGTTTCAGCATCACCCTGTTCCCACTTTCTTAGCATAGCTTGTGCCTCTAAAATAAGCGGTGCACTTTTTTCAGCTTCCTCTTTTTTATAACCCGATTCAATGAGTCCGGCAATCTCTTCTTTATAATGTTTATCAAATAAAACATAATATTTGCCAACAAGATGGTCACCCTTAAGACCTGTAGATTCGGGTGTTTCACCCTCACCATATTTTGCCCAGGCCAACATGGATTTGCAGATATGGATACCCCGGTCGTTAACCAGATTAACCATCTTCACATTTTTACCATTGGCCTTTAGTATCTGTGATACTGAAAAACCAAGCAGATTATTTCTGACATGACCAAGATGAAGCGGCTTATTGGTATTAGGTGATGAATATTCAACTACGATGGTCTCGTCAGATTTTGTTTCGGCAAAACCAAACGTAGACTTATTAAATTCCTGACCAAAGAAATTTAGCCACTCCGAACCGCTTACAATGATATTAAGAAAGCCTTTAATGACATTGAACGATTCAACAAAAGGATACTGGGCAACCAGTGTTTGTCCTATTTCGTTAGCACATTGTTCGGGTGACTTACGTGCAGCTTTTACAAACGGAAAAACAACCAGCGTATAATCACCAACAAACTCTTTACGGGTTTTGGATATTGATAATTCGGAAGCAGATAACGAAAGGTTATACAATTTATTAACAGTGACGGCAATCTGGTCAGCAAGAATTTTGTCGATCATTTTATACTTTTTAAATACAGCATGTTATTAAAGAAGATGGAATGCATGAGTTCATGCATTCACTGCGCAAAGTTACATGTTTTCATTTTCAGTTACCTAAAAAAACATAGATTATGAGTTTCTTGTCGGTTCGGAAATGGAGCATCTTAGTCCTTTCACCTGCTAAATTTACTGACAGAGGTACCCATTTTCAAGATGGATTATAGAGATTATTAACAAATGCTCATTATTATTATGCAGTTTGCATACTATGAGCCAGATAAATACAATATTTTGTAAATTGTTAACTCTTTGTTCAAAATTATTCTGCATAAGTTTCTTGACCGAAAAACTTAATCACGTATCTTTGCAGGCAATTTATCACTCACTCAATCCTAATATATTACCTTTAATCCATTCGTAATGAAACAAAACGTAGTGATTATCGGGGCCGCCGGAAGGGACTTTCACAACTTTAACACCTATTTTCGTGGAAAAGCTGCGTACAATGTAGTCGCCTTCACTGCTGCACAAATCCCCGACATCGACGGAAGAGCTTACCCGAAAGAACTGGCCGGGCAAGATTTATACCCCGATGGAATTCCTATTTATGCTGAGTCAGACCTTGCTCAGATCATAAAAGAAAAGAATGTAGATATTTGTGTGTTTTCTTACAGCGATGTACCGTATCCCCGCGTGATGAGCGTGAGCGCTATTGTCAATGCTGCCGGAGCTAATTTTATGCTTCTCGGACCTAAAGACACCATGGTTAAAAGCACTAAACCTGTCATTGCAATCGGCGCTACACGTACCGGATGCGGCAAGAGCCAAACCTCGCGTCGTGTTATTGAACTACTCATGGCTAAAGGCTTGAAAGTTGTGGCTGTCCGTCATCCAATGCCTTATGGCGACTTGAATGAACAAAAGGTACAGCGCTTTGCAACTGTTGAAGACCTCAAATTTCACAAATGCACCATCGAAGAGATGGAAGAATATGAACCACATGTTGTTCGTGGTAACGTAATCTATGCAGGTGTTGACTATGAGGCTATTCTTCGTGCTGCCGAGAATGATCCCGATGGTTGTGATGTTGTATTGTGGGACGGTGGGAACAACGACTTTCCCTTTTACAAACCCGACCTGACTATTTGTGTTGCCGATCCTTTGCGCCCGGGTGCTGAAGTGTCATACTATCCGGGTGAAGTGATGGCCCGTATCTCTGATGTTATCGTTATCAACAAAATTGATTCGGCAAGTCTGGACAATATCAATATTGTTCGCGATAATATTGCCAGGATTAATCCGACGGCAATTGTTATTGATGGCGCTTCGCCACTAACAGTTGACAAACCTGAATTAATTCGCGGTAAACGTGTATTAGTTGTTGAGGATGGTCCCACCCTTACCCACGGTGAAATGAAGATTGGTGCCGGTGTGGTAGCCGCCAGAAAATTCGGTGCTGCCGAACTGGTTGATCCTCGTCCATACACCACCGGTAAACTCAGCGAAACATTCCGCATCTATCCTAATATAGGTACATTGTTACCGGCAATGGGATATGGTGAGGAACAGGTTGCCGATCTTGAAGCAACGATCAACAACACTCCCTGTGATGCTGTTGTTATTGCTACCCCTATCGATCTGAACCGTATCGTTAAGATTGATAAACCTACCGTAAAAGTTGAATATGATTTGCAAGAAATCGGGCTTCCGAATCTTCAGGGGGTCATTGATGATTTTGTTCAAAAGCATAATCTAAAATAATTTGTTTTAAAGGCGGCCGTTATTGACCGCCTTTTTTATGAAATCCTCTTTGTTATTGAGTGAACAACGAATGAGGAATATTAAAGAACAAGCGTTACCGCTGGATTATTAATGAAAATTATTGGAAAAAGGTGTTATATTTAGGGTTGAAAATTGAGTAAATTATTGATGAAGCAATTTAAAAAAGCAAAACTAGTCTTTGAAGACGGTACAACCATGGAGGGCTACTCCTTTGGTTATGAAGGTTCCGTTTCGGGAGAAGTGGTTTTTAACACGGCCATGACTGGCTATCCCGAGAGTCTGACCGACCCGTCGTACAAGGGTCAAATCCTTGTACTAACGTACCCGCTTGTTGGTAACTACGGGGTGCCGGCCACTGATGTTAAACAAGACAACATGTTGACCTTCTTTGAATCGGAAAAGATTCATGTGTCGGGGTTAGTCATTGCTCAATACTCGCTGCAGTTTAACCACTGGAATGCTGCAATGAGCTTAGGCGACTGGCTGAATGAGAACAAGATTCCCGGAATCTTCGGTCTCGATACACGCGCTATCACCAAGAAGATCAGAGAAAAAGGCGCCATGTTGGGTAAAATCATTGTTGATGATCAGGATGTAGCCTTTTATGATCCCAATAAAGACAATCTGGTAGATCAGGTTAGTCATAAAGAACGTATTGAATATGGTAACGGGAAATATCGTATTCTTTTGGTCGATTGCGGAGTGAAGTTCAATATCATTCGCTATCTGCTGAAAGATAGAAATACTACCGTGATCCGTGTTCCCTGGGATTATGATTTCAGCAAAGAGGAGTTCGACGGACTGTTTATCTCTAATGGTCCGGGAGATCCGAAGAAATGTGTTTCCACAATAGAACATATTCGTCGTGAATTAGAAGGAGATCGTCCGATCTTCGGCATCTGCCTTGGGCATCAGCTCATGTCGCTTGCTGCAGGAGCCGACACCTTCAAACTTAAGTTCGGTCATCGCAGTCACAATCAGCCTGTGTTAAAATGTGGCACGAAAAAAGCATACGTGACATCACAAAACCATGGCTTTGCAGTTGACAACACTACGCTTACCCCGGGATGGGAAGCCAACTTTAACAACCTGAACGACGGTACCAGCGAAGGCATCCGTCATATCAGCAAACCTTTCTTCTCTACACAGTTCCATCCTGAAGCCTCCAGCGGACCAACCGATACAGCCTTTCTGTTTGATGAATTTTTAACTTTAGTAAAGCAGTGGAAAGACAAATAAAAAAAGTATTGATCCTTGGATCAGGCGCACTCAAAATTGGTGAAGCCGGAGAGTTCGACTACTCAGGCTCACAAGCGCTTAAAGCCCTTCGTGAAGAGGGAATTACAACAGTATTGATCAATCCGAATATCGCTACTGTTCAAACTTCTGAAAATATTGCCGACAAGATCTATTTTCTTCCGGTAACACCATATTTTGTTGAAGAAGTTATCAAGAAAGAACAACCCGATGGGTTATTATTGTCATTTGGAGGCCAAACAGCCCTCAATTGCGGTATTGCGCTCTACAAGAGCGGTGTTCTGGAACGAAACAACTTAAAAGTACTGGGCACTCCCGTCCAGGCTATTATCGACACCGAAGACCGGGAGATATTTGTAGGCAAACTGGGTGAGATTAATATTCGCACACCGCGTAGTATTGCTTGTACAAATATCAAAGAGGCGATTGAGGCTGCCGGTGAACTTGGATTTCCTATTATCATTCGTGCAGCCTACACTTTAGGCGGACAAGGATCGGGATTCTGTAATACCAATAAGGAACTTGAGGTGCTTGCTCAAAAAGCTTTCTCCTACTCAAATCAGATTTTGGTTGAAGAATCACTCAAGGGATGGAAAGAGGTTGAATACGAAGTGGTACGCGATTGCTACGACAACTGCATCACTGTCTGTAACATGGAAAACTTCGATCCGCTCGGCATCCATACCGGCGAAAGCATTGTAGTTGCGCCTTCTCAAACGCTTAGCAATGCGGAATATCATAAATTGAGAAGAATCTCTATCGAGATTGTTCGTCATGTGGGTATCGTCGGCGAGTGCAATGTTCAATATGCCCTTGATCCTTTCTCTGAAGATTATCGTGTTATCGAAGTAAATGCCCGTCTATCACGTTCTTCGGCATTAGCATCCAAGGCAACAGGCTATCCGCTTGCACTTGTTGCAGCCCGTTTAAGTCTTGGATACGGCTTGCACGAAATCCGTAACGAGATTACTAAAGTGACCTCCGCATTCTTCGAACCCGCTCTCGACTATGTGGTATGCAAATTACCACGTTGGGACCTCAACAAATTTACCGGAGTGAACCGTGAGATCGGTTCGAGCATGAAGTCGGTCGGAGAAGTTATGGCGATAGGCCGTACCTTCGAGGAAGCCATCCAAAAGGGACTGCGTATGATTGGTCTTGGAATGCACGGCTTCATTGGAAACAAAGAAGTTGAATTCGCAGATGTGACGCATGAGCTGAACCATCCTACCGATATCAGAATCTTTGCCATCGCCAAAGCCTTTAATGAGGGTTGGTCCATTGAACAAATCTATGAGCAAACAAAAATAGATCTCTGGTTCCTATACCGGTTGAGAAACATCTTTGAGTTTGGCCAAGAAATTAGCCTCCACAATAATTTCAAAGATCTTTCTGACGATCTTATATCAAGGGTTAAAAAACTTGGTTTCTCAGACTATCAGATTACCCGCCTTACCTTAAAAGAACGGATGAAGGGTGAAGAATCCATTCTCGCCTTCCGTGCTTATCGTAAATCGAAAGGCATCACTCCTTTTGTGAAACAGATAGACACGCTGGCAGCAGAGTATCCGGCACAAACCAACTATCTATACCTGACATACAATGCATCAGAGCATGATATCGACTTTCCGAATGATGATAAATCAGTCATTGTACTCGGCTCGGGAGCTTACCGGATCGGTAGTTCGGTGGAATTCGACTGGTGCGGTGTTAATGCTCTTCAAACAGTAAGAAAAGAGGGCTTGCGCGCTATCATGATCAACTACAACCCCGAAACGGTAAGTACCGATTATGATGTTTGCGATCGGCTCTATTTTGACGAACTCTCATTCGAACGAGTTCTCGACATCACCGATCTCGAAAACCCAAAAGGTGTCATCATCTCTACCGGTGGTCAGATTCCGAACAATCTTGCCATGCGACTGTATAAAGAGAATATTAAAATTTTAGGTACCTCCGCCATTTCTATTGACAGAGCGGAAGACCGTCATAAGTTCTCTCAAATGCTCGACGATCTAAAGATAGATCAACCGTCATGGAGAGAATTGATCACCATAGAGGAGATTCATGATTTTGCAGAACAGGTTGGCTATCCGTTACTGGTTCGTCCTTCTTATGTTTTGGCAGGCGCTGCAATGAATGTTGTATCAAATAGCGACGAGCTGTCCGACTTTCTAAAACTGGCTGCCAAGGTATCGAAACAATACCCTGTTGTGGTTTCCAAATTTATGGAAAACGCAAAAGAGGTAGAAGTGGATGCCGTGGCTAAAGATGGTGAAATTATTATCTATGCCATTTCAGAACACGTTGAGTTTGCAGGAGTTCACTCAGGAGATGCTACTATTGTATTTCCTCCTCAAAAACTATATGTAGAAACCGTCCGTCGAATCAAGAGAGTATCCTCTCAGATTGCTAAAGCGCTTGAAATCAGCGGACCTTTCAATATTCAATTTCTGGCCCGTGATAACGATATCAAGGTAATAGAATGTAACCTTCGTGCTTCGCGTTCCTTCCCATTTGTCTCAAAGATTCTGAAAACCAATTTCATTGAGATTGCAACCCGAATCATGTTGCACCTACCGGTAAGTAAACCAAGTAAAACGATCTTCGATCTTGGTTATATCGGTGTAAAGGCTTCACAGTTTTCATTCTCCCGTCTACACATGGCCGATCCCGTCCTAGGTGTCGACATGGTATCTACCGGTGAAGTAGGATGTATTGGAGAGGACTTCTACGAAGCGATCCTCAAAGCAATGCTCAGCGTGGGGTACCGGATTCCTGAAAAGGGGATATTGATATCTTCGGGACCTACCCGTTCTAAACTGGATTTGATTGATAGCGCCAAAGAGCTGGCGGCAATGGGATATCGTTTATATGCTACCAGAGGAACACATCTCTTCTTCGAAGAACATGACGTGCCAACCACCATGCTTCATTGGCCGGATGCAATTGATGAGCCGAACGTACTTACCTACTTAAAGCAACATCGTATCGATCTGGTGATCAATATTCCGAAGAACCTTTCAAAAAAGGAACTCGATAACGATTATACCATCCGGCGACTTGCTGTCGATCTGAACATTCCGCTCATCACTAATGCCCGATTAGCTTCTGCATTTATCATGGCATTTCATAAATACAAACTCCCCGACTTAATGATCAAGAGCTGGGACGAATATTAAACCAAATATGATATAGAGAGTAGTGAAGTTTTCACTATTCTCTTTTTTTTATTCATTGAAAACAACAACAGTCAAAAACAATGAAAAACAAGAGTCTTGTTTCAATCAATGACTTCTCCAAAGAAGAGCAGCTCAGTATCCTCGATCTGGCTGAAGAATTTGAAAAGCAACCCCGCCAGAAAATTCTTGACGGATATGTGGTTGCCACCCTCTTCTTTGAGCCTTCAACCAGGACACGCCTAAGTTTCGAAAGTGCGGCAAACCGTCTTGGAGCTAAAGTACTTGGTTTTAGTGACGCATCATCGTCAAGTGTGCAGAAAGGCGAAACGCTGAAAGACACCATACTGATGGTAGGTGGCTATGCCGATGTAATTGTGATGCGTCACCCCCGCGAAGGAGCAGCACGCTATGCTTCCGAAGTATCAAAAGTTCCTATTATCAATGCCGGTGACGGAGCCAATCAACATCCGACCCAGTGCCTACTCGATCTCTTCTCGATCAGAAAGACACAGGGAACACTCGACAACCTCAGCATTGCATTTGTAGGCGATTTAAAATATGGTCGTACGGTTCACTCACTTACCATGGCTTTATCGCAATATAATACGACTTTCCATCTCGTTTCGCCTGAAGCGCTTAAACTACCTAGTGCCGTAAAACGTCATATCAAGGATAAAAACCTCGAGTATCACCAATACACTGACTTGGAAGAAGCAATTCCCCATGTTGACATTTTATACATGACAAGAGTACAACGTGAAAGGTTCTCCGATCCTATAGAATACGAAAAGGTGAAAGACTCCTGTATTCTATCCAAATCACTCATGACAAATTGCAAATCCAACATGAAAGTGCTGCATCCATTGCCCCGTATAAACGAGATTAACGAGGATGTCGATGATATGCCACAGGCATACTATTTTCAACAAGCTCAAAATGGAGTGTACGTTCGTCAGGCCATTCTTGCATCTATACTTGGAGTAAAATAACACTGTTAAATCTTAATTGAGATGGAAAAAGTTCAACGGGAATTAAAAGTAACGGCCATTGAAAATGGTACCGTAATCGATCATATACCTTCTAATCGTGTTTTTCAGGTAATCAAAATATTGAATCTCGCCGAATGCGAAGATGAGATGTTCTTAGGTGTGAATCTGGAAAGCAAGAAGCTTGCCGATGGAAAAGGAATCATTAAGGTCAGCAATCGTTATTTTGCCGATAATGAGATTAATAAAATTTCCTTAGTAGCCCCAACAGCTACCCTGATCGAAATAAGAAATTACGAGGTCACCTTGAAGAAGAAAGTTGAGATTCCTAAAACGATTACGGCTATTGTAAAATGCTTTAATCCAAATTGCATCACGAATCATCAACCCATTACTACTTGTTTCGATGTAGTTGATGATGCAGATTTAAAATTACAATGCCACTATTGCGAGAAGATTACAGCAAAAAATAATATTGTATTCTTATAATTGGGGTTAGGCAATAGGCAATAAAAACATATTGCCTATTGCCTCTTTCTTACTACTTCTATCAAGGCTACTATATATATTGCCTATTGTCTACCACCCTAATCCCCCCATTCTCGTGTCCAGATATATTCAGAATCTTATTTCACAAGGTGAGCATCAGCAGCTCGACTTCAAATTCGAAATATCGGATGCTAAAAAAATTGCACGTTCGCTGGTTGCTTTTGCCAACACGGATGGGGGACGACTGCTAATTGGCGTAAAAGATAACGGATCCATTGCCGGAGTACGTTCTGACGAAGAGTTTTATATGGTTGAATCCGCAGCACAGCTCTATTGCAAACCACCTGTTCACTTTACAGTAGCACAACACAAAGTAGAAGGACGCACAGTGCTTGAAATATATGTCCCCAAGAGTGAAGCAGCCCCCCATTCCGCGCGTGACAAGGATGACAAGTGGATGATCTATATCAGGGTAAAAGACAAGAACTTTCTAGCAAACAGCATCTTACTTAAGGTGTGGAAAAGAAAAAAGCAACCGCATGGCACCATCCTTCGCTATACCGAGCCCGAAAAGAGTCTGCTCATCTATTTGAGTGAGAATAATCAAATTACCGTTCGCGAATTCATTCAACGGGCAGCTATAAAACGAAACATGGCTGAAAACATTTTAGTAAACTTCATCTCATTAGGTATTATTGAAATAGACTTTCAGGAAAACGAAACATATTACAGATTATCACCAAACTGGCAAAAGGATTGAAAACATTCGGAGTTCAATTCTGTTTATCAGAAAAACAGAATGATCAACAATGCTTATTATACTCTCACCTGCAAAGACACTAGACTTTGCTCCCACCCATCAAACGACACTCCATTCTAAACCTGTTTTTGAAAAAGAAGCGGATTATCTGGCTTCTGCACTAAACAAATACACGCCTGATCAGCTAAGCAAGCTAATGAATATTAGTTCTAAGTTGGCCGATTTGACTTTCGACAGATATCAGAAATGGAATACAAAAGAGACTATAAACGAAACCAAACAGGCCCTATTCACTTATCATGGAGAAGTATATGAAGGCCTCGAAGCCGGCACCTTTAATGAAGAAGAGCTGGCTTTTGCACAACAGCATCTCCGTATTCTTTCCGGCCAATATGGTATTTTAAATCCGCTGGACCTAATCCGTCCCCATCGGCTAGAGATGGCGGCCCGGCTCAATAATAAACTCGGAAAAGATCTATACGCATTTTGGAAAAGTAAAATCACCACCCAATTAAAAAAAGAGTTGCTTTCGAACGAAGTTATACCCAAACAACCCGTTCTGATAAATTTAGCTTCAAACGAGTACGCTAAAGCAATCGATACTAAAAAGCTAAAGACCCGCATCATCACTCCTGTTTTTAAAGAGTATAAAGATGATAAATACGTCATCATAAGCTTTTATGCAAAGAGGGCGCGGGGGTTAATGAGCAGGTTCATTGTTAAGAATAGAATAAATACCCCCGATCTGCTGAAGTTGTTTGATAGTGAGGGGTATTATTACAACGATAATTTATCGGAAGAGGACAACTGGATATTTACCAGAGGATAACATTGACGGGCTATTTTCAAACCGGAAACAATACAGCATGGCACAACATTAACTATAGGCCATACAAGAGAAAAGCACTAAGAATTTTCATTCACAGACCACAAGTTACCAGTACTTAGTCTTTATACATATCATCAATCAGATACTTGAACTTCTGTGAAATAATTTTCCGTTTCATCTTTAGGGTAGAGGTAAACTCGCCGGTATTAATAGAAAATTCAGTATGCAAGAGTCTGAATTTTTTTACTTTTTGGTAAGTAGCCAAATTTTTCTGAACACTTTGCAGTTTATCCTTCATTAATTTTACGACCTTAGAATTTTCAATTAGTTCTTCTCTGGTCTTGAATTCAATTTTCAGCTTGGTAGCATACGCTTCAAGAGCCTGAAAAGAGGGGACAATCAAAGCAGTTAAGTATTTACGTTCATCCCCAATAACAACTACCTGCTCAATAAAAGGTTCGGAAGAGATAACACTCTCTATTTGCTGCGGGGCAACATATTTTCCGACCGAAGTCTTAATAAGATCTTTAATACGTTCCTTCATAATGAGGTTTCCATCGCTATCAAACTCACCCGCATCACCGGTTTTAAACCATCCATCCGCAAAAGCTTTCCGAGTCTCTTCCGGTTTCTTATAATATTCTTTAAACAGACTATCTTCTTTTATCAGGATCTCACCATCCTCCCCAATCTTAACATCGATAAAAGGAAGAGGCGTTCCAACCGTTCCGAACTTATAATTAACAAATGGATAAGCAGTAACAGTAGCCAATGTCTCAGTCATTCCATAAGCATAAATAATATGGACTCCGGCTGAATGAAAGAAAATGCTGATATCATCATGTAGCATAGCCCCCGAACAGGGTAGATATCTAATATTACCACCTAAAGCCTCCCTTCCCTTAGCCAGCACCAGCTTATCGGCCAATTTAAACATCAAACGATCATTTAGAGGCACACGTTTATCCTGACGTCTATAGTTCATCACACGTTTACCTACGCTGAAAGCCCAATGGAATATCCATCGTTTAATAAATGATGATGAGGCAACCTCCGCCTGAATGGCATTATAGATTTTTTCAAAGAACCGTGGTACCGTACACATCATGGTAGGCCTTATTACTTTCAAAGCCTCAACAATTCCGGCAGGGTTTGACAGGTAATTTATCGTGACCCCTTTATCCAGTGCAAATATGGTCCATGCTCTTTCAAAAATATGACTCAACGGTAAAAAAGCTAACGAAATATCTTTATCGTCAACCTTGGTTAAATAAGCATTATGAATCTTCAGGAAACTATCAAAATTACGATAGAGAAGGACGACACCCTTAGGCTCTCCGGTGGTACCGGAGGTATATAAAATAGTAGTGATATCTTCTCCGTTTAATCGTGCTAATCTTTCACTGACAATCTTATCAGTAGCAGCGTCAGCTTCATCGGCATAAAACTGTGTAAAATAAAGTGCATTATCATACCCTTTCAAGTCAACACGGTTATCAAAAACAATCACCTTGAGTTTCTTTCCCAATTGTTCGACAACTTGTAGAATCTTGTTATATTGCTCCTGTTCTCCTACGAAAATCAATTTCATTTCAGTCTCGTTGATAACGTATTCAACACTTGAAACCGAATCCGTAGAATAGATTGGAATAGATACTGCCCGAACATTCATCAAAGCAAAATCACTGATGGTCCACTCGGGCATATTATTGGAAAAAATACCCACCATCTCCTGCTCACCAACACCTGCATAAATAAGAGCGCGCGCAATACTGTCAATTCTCCGTCCCATCTCATTCCATGAGATCGTCAACCACTTGTTTAATACTTTGTCCTTATAGCCCAATGCGGTTCGTTCACCATAAGTAGCTATTCTTTCTTTTAAGAGTAGGGGAATATAATTGTAATCCATTTATCGAGTTAAAATTTTAGGGAAAAAAACAGGATTTCTGTACAAATATAATTAATAGAAATCACCTGACGAAATATTATTTATCCGTATCACATAGTTTGCTTAGTCAATAATCTCAAAGTGAATAATAATTCATTCAACATCAAGGCATATGGGATCAATCGGAGAACCAGAGAAGATTTCTTCCATACCAATATGATCACTCTTCCAGAATTACTCCAGTTGCCGAACCTTCGCCGAACCTTTGCCGAATCTGCACCTAACATGTAACGTTTCATGCATACGGCACAAATTAGACAAAGGTTCGACAAATTATTTGTTTCTTTTCGGCTTTGAGAAGAGACGTATCAAAATCATCCTACCCTCTTTATACTGATAGACCGGCTACGGTTGGCTTTATAACAAAATGGACTAACCGAATAGATAGTTTCCAAAAAACTAAACACCGGGGGAAAGAGATTATCTGTAAAAGCACTTTCGACTACCGGATCTGTTATTGATTATTGTACTTCCGGCCGCTCAATGAGAAGGAAGATGAAGTAGTATAAACACTGATATAAAGTCACTTAAATCGCAGTAATTAATATTTTTCTACATGCAATGCAATTTTTTACACCGGTTTAGTATTACCTTTACTGTCTTTTATGCCAATATATTTTTCATAAACCAAATAGCCTACCAATGACATATTCTAATCTTTTCAACCTACTTAAACAGAGCTACAACTATGACGCACCTCTAATTGAAGTAGATAATCAGGTTGAAATCAGAAACTTTGAATTTCATTCATCCAATTTCAATATTCTTCCAGGAGAGGAAAAATATTTATGTCCGATTCACAACGAATCATTTCCCAGTGATCATGCTACCGGAAGTATTCTACATTTTGGAAACCCATTAGTCGATGTAGCCGATTCTACCGTAAGCGAAAACTCTCAGTTTCGATATTCTGTTTTCACTCCAAAGGGCACCTTAAAAACCGATAAGGTGATCCTGATGTTTCATGGGTTTAATGAAAAACATTGGTATAAATATCTTACATGGGCTTATCGTTTATGCAATCTGACCGGTAAAACAGTCATTCTATTTCCCATTGCATTTCACATGAACCGGGCTCCTCAAGCCTGGAGCGACAAGCGTATGATGTATGCCGTCAGTGAAAACAGGAAAGCCCACTTCCCTGATATTATTGATTCGTCTTTATCAAATGTAGCGATTAGTACGCGATTACAGATAAGGCCCCAACGATTTGTATGGTCGGGTTTGCAAACATACCATGATGTTATTGACTTTATTACTAATATTCGGCAGGGAAATCATCCATTCATCAGCGAAACAGCCTCATTCGACATATTTTCGTATTCTATCGGAAGTTTATTTTCCCAGATTCTGATGATGGCAAATAGTGATCAACTTTTTGACAAATCGCGTCTTTTTATCTTCTGTGGAGGGGCTACTTTTAACCGCTATTCGGCCGTAACCAAGTTTATTCTTGACAGTGAGGCTAATGTTGAACTCTATTCATTTCTAATAGAACACTTGGAGCGACATATACAACAGGATAAACGACTCGGTCATTTTTTGAGTGAGCAACATATTGAAGGAAAGTGCCTGAAAAGCATGTTGAATTACAAACAGCTGAAAAACTTCAGAGAGTCTCGCTTCACAGAACTTTCGGATAGGATTTCGGCCATAGGGTTGGAACAAGATACGGTAATTCCTCCTTACGAAATGCGCAATACCTTAAAAGGTTCGTCATTAAATATTCCAATAAATGTAGAGGCACTTGATTTTGAATATGAGTATAAACATGAAGATCCTTTTCCGGTAATAAAGAAACTCGATGAGGTGGTTCTGAAAAATTATATTTCTGTTTTTGATAAGGTTGCAGAATTCCTACAATAAAATTCAAATAAAATTATTACCTTTGCGCTCCTTAATCACTACCCAAAAAAATACGGATAAGGTTATTGGATATCAATACTATAATAATTCAAAGGCATAATCAAACAACATTTCAAATGAATATTACCAGAGAAGATACCGGCAATCTGAATGCCGTTTTGAAGGTTGAACTAAACCCTGCAGATTATCAGGATAAAGTTGAAAAGACACTGAAAGAATATCAACGCAAGTCAAACCTTCCCGGCTTCCGTCCAGGAAAAGTACCTTTTGGCGTTGTTAAAAAGATGTACGGTGGATCTATTACTGCTGAAGAGCTAAACAAAACAGTTTCAGAAAGTCTAAACTCCTATATTCTGGAAAACAAACTGGAATTACTTGGTAGCCCTATGGCTATTGTTGATGAACCACTCGACATAGACATTACTAATCCTAAAGACATTACCTTTAAGTTCGAAATTGGTATTCAACCAGAAATCAATGTAGCTGTTAATAATGAAATGGCTGTTGATTATTTAAAAATCACTGTTTCTGATGAGATGGTAGATCATTATCTGGAAGATATTCGCAAACGTTATAGCGAACAAAAAGCGACAGATGTATCGGCAGCAGGCGCTCGCCTGAGCGGTAACTTTGTTGAACTTGAAAATGGCGAACCCAAAGCAAAGGGTATCACGAAAGAAGCTTCCTTTCTGATTGATGTGGTTAAAGACGAAGAACTGAAGAATCAGTTCATTGGCCTCACTGTTGGATCTGCCGTAGTCTTCAATCCCATGAAGGCATTTGAAAATGCAACAGATGTCGCTGCGATGCTGGGTATCAAAAAAGAAGAAGCTGAAGTACTGGAATCAGATTTCAACTTTACGGTTAGTGAGATATTCCTTATCGAAGACGCAGAATTGAATGAAGAATTTTATGCTAAGCTATATCCTGCTGAAGAAATAAAGACGATCGAAGATTTCAGAGAACGTATCCGTAAAGATGCCGCTATTTCATTTGTTCAGGAGAGCGACAAACTATTCATGGATACGGTTGTGAAGGCTTTAATTGAAAAAGCTAATCTGGAACTACCTGATTCATTCTTAAAAAAATGGATTGTTGAAAGCAATGAAGGAAAAGTTTCCGCTGAGCAAATTGAACAAGAATATGCCAACTATGCTACCTCCGTAAAATGGCAGCTCATTGAAAACAAACTGATTGTCGACAATGGTATTCTCGTAACCGAAGAAGATATTCGTAATCATTACAGAGCAATGTTCCGTTTTTCAGAAGAAATGGATGACGAAACAAAAAAGAGAATTGATACGATTCTTGATTCATTTATGAAAAATAAAGAAGAAGTCAGAAAAATCAATGATCAACTTCACGACAAAAAGCTCCTTGATTTGTTTAAATCGGTAATTACTTTGAATACGAAAGAAGTTTCGTATGAAGATTTCATTAAATTAGCTACCGAAAACAACTAAAATTATCATGGAAAGCAACGAATTTTATAAGTATGCAACAAAACACAGAGGTATTAGTAGCACATCAATGCACAAATACACCTCTGTCGTAGACAATTACATCTCGCCAACGATTATAGAAGAGCGTCAGTTGAATATTGCTACTATGGACGTATTCTCGCGTTTAATGATGGACAGAATCATCTTTCTGGGTACGCCCATTGATGATGATGTAGCAAATATCATTCAGGCTCAGCTTCTGTTTTTGGAGAGTACTGACTCTCGCCGGGACATTCAAATATATCTGAACAGCCCCGGAGGTTCAGTTTATGCCGGACTTGGCATTTATGACACTATGCAGTATATTGCTCCTGATGTCGCTACTATCTGTACAGGTATGGCAGCAAGCATGAGTGCAGTTTTACTTTGTGCCGGACAAGCCGGAAAACGTACCGCATTAACGCATTCCCGTATTCTGATTCACCAACCGATGGGTGGGGCTCAGGGTCAGGCTTCAGATATTGAGATTACTACCCGCGAGATAGTAAAACTTAAAAAGGAACTCTATGAAATAATAGCAGCTCACTCAAATCAACCGTTTAAGAAAATTGAAAAAGATTCTGATCGTGATTACTGGATGACGGCTCAAGAGGCAAAAGCATATGGAATGATTGATGAAATTCTGGTTAGGACTAAACAGTAATTTCTGTTTTCTAAGACATCTTTTATTCAGAGTTGAGAAGGTTAGACTTCTCAATTCTGATTTTTTATAATAAGTTGGTCAGGTTACAGACCCTCTTCATCTAATTGAAATTATGGCAAAAAAAATCGAGAAATGTTCATTTTGCGGCCGCGACCGTAGTGAAGTGACAACACTGGTTACAGGATTAGAAGGTCATATCTGTAATTATTGTATTGATCAGGCCAAAGCTATTATCGACGAAGATCAAGGTTCAAGAAGTGACAGTAAGTATAGTGAACTGAATTTACTAAAACCAATTGAAATAAAGGAATATCTTGATCAATATGTTATCGGACAAGATGATGCCAAGAAGGTTCTCGCAGTAGCTGTTTACAACCACTTTAAACGTATTGCTCAAAAAGGCAAAGACAATGAAGAGGTTGAGATCGAAAAATCAAACATCATATTCGTTGGTGAAACCGGAACCGGAAAGACCCTTCTTGCCCGTACCATCGCCAAGCTTTTAAATGTCCCCTTCTGTATTGCCGATGCCACCGTTTTAACCGAAGCCGGTTATGTTGGAGAGGATGTGGAAACCATCCTTACCCGATTACTGCAAGCTGCCGATTATAATGTGGCTGCTGCCGAACGTGGCATTGTGTTTATCGACGAAATTGATAAGATTGCCCGTAAAAGTGATAATCCATCTATCACACGTGACGTATCAGGTGAAGGTGTTCAACAAGCTTTACTTAAACTTCTGGAAGGCGCCGTGGTAAATGTTCCACCTCAGGGAGGTCGAAAGCATCCTGAACAACGTATGATTCAGGTTAATACTCAAAACATTCTCTTCATTACGGGTGGTGCTTTTGACGGCATTGAAAAGAAAATCGCCAACCGTATGGCTACAAACACCATTGGTTATTCTAATGATAAGCAGAAAAACTTAATCGATAGAACAAACCTCCTACAATATATTGCGCCTCAAGATTTAAAAAGCTTTGGTTTAATTCCCGAATTAGTAGGCCGTCTACCTGTTGTTACGTACTTAAACCCTCTCGACAGAACTGTATTGCGTCGTATCCTGACAGAGCCTAAAAATGCGCTAACCAAACAATATACCAAGCTGTTCGAAATTGATGGCATCCAATTAGAGATTGAGGATGATGCATATGAATTCATTGTCGACAAGGCCGTTGAATTCAAATTGGGAGCGCGTGGTCTTCGTTCTATTTTAGAAGCCATTATGACAGATGCCATGTATGAACTTCCATCTAAAGAAGGAGAGACACATTTTATCGTAACAAAAAAATATGCTGAAGAGCAACTCTCAAAGACTTCAACAATCCGTTTAAAAGTGGCTTAATTTGTTTAGGCACATTTTTTGATATTTTTTGATGGAAGCATAATAAACCATGAATCGGATTTTACTTATTTTCTTTTTTATGCTCCTGACTGTGATTTCCTTTGGTCAGGAGCATAAAGATAACAAACATCCCAAAGGCTTTGTGGTAAGAACCACCGTAGTAGATGGCGACACAATCCCTTCTATTGATATTGCGCCTGTTACAATAAATGAGAATATCCATATTATGTCCCCATACGAGCGATGGCAATGGGAACGTCTGGTCAGAAATGTAAAAAAAGTTTATCCCTATGCTAAGATAGCCGGAGTAAAATTCAGAGAGTATAATAACATTATTAAAGCTGCACATAGCGAGCAGGAAAAACACCGGCTGATGAAAAAGGCCGAAAAAGAGCTTAAAGCAGAATTTGAAGGACAGCTTAAGGAACTAACAGTAACTCAGGGAAAAATATTAGTGAAATTAGTTTACCGTGAAACCGGTAATACCACCTACGATGTTGTAAAAGAACTACGGGGAGTAATAGTGGCCTTCTTTTGGCAAAATTTGGGACGAATCTTTGCCGGATATAATTTAAAAGTCCAGTATGAGCCCCAGGGAGAAGATCTTCAAATAGAGACCATTATTTTCATGATCGACAGCGGTAAGCTATAAAAAAATCATAGGACTAAAATCAGATTTTTTATCGTCCTCGCCCCTGTAGTACAATTAAAATAGTATAAATCAATATCTTAAAATCAACAGCTATCGACATTTTTTTCAGGTATAACTTGTCGTATTTCAAACGCTCTATCATCTGGTCCACGTTCTCTGCATAACCATATTTCACCTGCCCCCAAGAAGTAATACCCGGTTTTAATTTACTCAACAGCTTATAATCAGGAGCCTTTTTTATAATCTGATCAATATAAAATTGTCGTTCAGGACGAGGGCCTACTAAGGACATTTTCCCCATCAAGACAGTCCAGAACTGGGGGATTTCATCAAGTCTGACCTTTCGGATGAATAGTCCAAAAGGTGTAATCCGAACATCGTTTTTAGACGAAAGCTGAGGTCCATTCACCTCAGCATCCATATACATTGTTCTGATTTTAACCATAACAAATGGCTTACCCAATTTGCCAATTCGTTTTTGCTTATAGAGCACGGGCCCTTTCGATGATAGTTTAACTCCGATAGCCGTGAAAATAAAAGCAGGTGTGAGAACGACAATAGCAAATAACGAGATGGAAATATCCATTAATCTTTTAATAATCTGTTGCCATAAAGGCATATTCTCAAATGGCATAATAAGCAACTTGCAGCGATCTATTTATAAATAAAGAAACACAGAGCTTTCATAGCGTATATATGCCATGAAAGCTTTACAGTCATTTTACGCCCCCGAGCTTTACATATTGATGGTTAGTTTATCAATAATATCATAAGCCACCGCTAATGCATTACACCCATCTTCAATCGTAACAGAAGGAGTTGTATCATTTGCAATAGCCTGATAGAAACTAAACAGTTCGGTTTGAATAGCATTAATAGAAGGAATTTCAGGTTTATCAAATAAAATTTGCTTCGAGCCTTTATTGTCTCCCAAATCAATCACCATATCCAACGGTCCGGCAGTAGCCGGATCAACATCCCGCATACGGATTATTTCAACCTCCTGCTTTAGAAAGTTTACAGAAATATAAGCATCCTTCTGGAAAAATCGAGACTTACGCATATTCTTCATTGAGATACGACTGGCGGTCAGATTGGCGACACAGCCATTATCAAACTCTATCCGGGCATTACAGATATCAGGCGTATCGCTCACAATAGCAACCCCACTAGCGCTAATCTTACGGATATTGGCCTTCACAACACTTAAGACAATATCAATATCATGGATCATCAAATCTAAAATCACAGGCACATCGGTACCCCGCGGATTGAATTGTGACAGACGATGTGTTTCAATAAACATTGGATTCTTCAGATACGGTTGTACTGCAATAAAAGCAGGATTAAAGCGCTCAACATGTCCTACCTGGACTTTTACATTTGCCTCTCGGGCAATTTCTATCAACTCACGGGCCTGAGCAGGTGTGGTAACAATAGGCTTTTCGATAAATACATGCTTATATTTTTTAAGCGCTAAAGAGGCACATTCAAAATGTGCTATTGTTGGTGTTACAATGTCAACTACATCAACTTTATCAACCAATTCTTCAACAGAAGAGAATGCGGGAAGACTAAATTCGGTTGAAACAGCTTTACAGACAGTAGGACTAGCATCGTAGAAACCAATTAACTCGAATTCCGGAATTTGTTTAATACATTTAATATGAATTTTTCCAAGGTGACCGGCACCAAGAACTCCTATTTTAAGCATACAACTTTTTTTGCAAAAGTAAATTTTTTTTGTGGAGCCCGAAGTAGTAATTTTGTAGAAAGTAAACAGTTATTACAAATAATCCATTAAATTGAACCCCGAATACTAAAAATGCTGGACACATACCGCCATAAAGGACTAAGAAAGAAGCTGGTCGAAAACATAAGACTAAAAGGAATAAACGATGAAAATGTTTTACACGCCATAGAGAAGGTGCCGCGGCATTGGTTTATGGATTCATCATTTCTCGAATTCGCTTATGAAGACAAAGCCTTCCCCATTGCAGCCGGCCAAACCATTTCGCAACCTTATACGGTAGCGTTTATGACCGAATTACTCGAGTTGAAGAAGGGGGATAAAGTTCTTGAAATCGGTACAGGAAGTGGTTATCAGGCATGTGTATTATCAGCAGCCGGCGCAAAAGTATTTACCATCGAACGCCACAAAACGTTATACGAAAAATCTAAAATATTCCTTCCGGCTATTGGATTTGGTACCATTAAACAATTTTATGGCGATGGTTATAAAGGTCTTCCAACCTATGGACCATTTGACAAAATAATAGTAACTTGCGGGGCTCCATTTATCCCCGACAGTTTAATTATTCAACTTAAGATTGGCGGCAAAATGGTGATTCCGGTCGGAGAAGGCGACGTACAGGTTATGCATAGCGTAATCCGTTTAACTGAATCTGAAAATCAAGTTACAGATCATGGTTATTTTCGCTTTGTGCCGATGCTTGAAAACAGAAACGAAAAATAACTAATAAGGTCCCATGAACCAAAAACACGAAACGAATAGCCCTTTTGACATCATTCTGTTCACAGTAGTAATACTTCTTTTTCTTTCATGGTCTAAAAGCGATTTTCATTTTGCCGGATTCAGCTTTAAACAAGTCAATATCCTCGCTGATGTAACAAAAAAAAACTTACCGGTAATAATTTCAAAGCCAATACCTAAAGAGCAAATCAAGCTTACCCAAAAGGAACAAAAGCTTGCTAAAACCGGAAAGCTTAACAAAGACAGTCTTTTGCAAGTCATCCAAAAAGACGGACGAATCAGCGATTACAGGGCCGATAGTCTTGATATTTTAGGTCGCTTCTTTAGTCGACTGGAACAAGTTGAACAAGGAAAGAGCCGTGTAAGGATTGGTTGGTTTGGTGATTCCATGATAGAAGGTGACTTTATCACTCAAACAGTCAGATCTATTTTACAGAATCAGTTCGGAGGAAAAGGAGTAGGATTTGTCACCATGCTTTCCCCTGTAGCCGGATTCAGGCAAACTATAGGACAATCCGCTTCATCCAATTGGCAAACATATACCGTAATAAGACCCCGAAAAGGCTATTTTCCAGGCATCTCCGGTCAAGTCAATATTCCTGTTAACACAACACCCGATGCCTCTTCATGGGCTTTATTTACTCCGGGTACAGCCGATAGCAGAGCCTCCTTCCAGACCCTGAAACTTTATTATGGACACAGTCGGAAAAATCTGTTAACGTACTATCTGGATGGGAAACAATTTACAGATTCATTGAAAGGTCGCTCATTGGTTAATGAATTAACGCTAAATGCACAACCCGGATTGCACCAGTTAAAGACCATCTTTAAGGGTGATTCTTTAACACTCTTCGGAATCAGTGATGAATCTCAAAATGGAGTTCTTCTCGATAATTTATCCTTAAGGGGCAATACCGGAACCCCCTTACAGGTCATTCCCGAAAAGGTTTTAAAGCAATTTAATGATTACCTGAAGTACGATTTAATCGTTCTTCAGTACGGAACAAATGTAGTGGCAGGTACCGACACCAATATGGATTGGTACGAAAAAGGGATGGTCAAAGTAATTTGCCGTCTCAAACGCAACTTTCCGCAAGCCGATATTCTATTAATAAGTGTAGGTGATAAAAGTCATAAAGAGGATATGCAATTTGTCACACAACCCAATGTACCCTTGCTCGTAGAAACGCAACGTCGTATAGCAAAAGAAACAGGTATCGCTTTCTGGAATCTCTTTCAAGCCATGGGAGGAACAAATTCAATGGCAAAATGGGTTGAGGCACCAACGCCGTTAGCTAACAAAGACTACACCCATGTAAATGCAAGAGGTGCTGCCAAATTAGGTAAAATAATCAGTAATAATTTATTAAATGAGTATCAATTGTATAAAAAGAACCGTCGTTAAGCTCTTTTTTCTGTTGATGCTTCCATTTCATCAACTGATTGCACAAAATGAGCTTCCGGTACCACAGGCTATCCCTCCTTTTATAAATCAGGAGGCCAATTACATATTGCATTCTAAAGCGATCGAAGGTTTTATTCAGAAACTTCGCAGGATGGAACAGGGAGATACGACTATTGTTCGAATCCTGCATATCGGTGATTCCCATATTTATGCCGACCTCTTTACAGGCATGACACGACAGCTTTTCCAAAAACGTTTTGGTATAGGTGGCGCCCGGCAGTTACTAAGATATAAGCTTTCCGATTTTCAAGACACCTTAAAGACTCAATTTATCGACTTCTATTCTCATGATTCAATCATAAGTAAAAAAGGAGTCCTCTATGATGTGGCCGGAGCAAATGGTGCTGAGTATCTTACGTACAACCAGAATCACCTTTTCTTCAAAGAAACCCCTTTGCTAAAACCCGATCTGGTCATTATCTCATTAGGGACGAATGAAGCCTTTGGATATCTGAACAGAAGTGTCTTTGAAAATAATATTGATGCATTCATTTCACAAATCAAAACATACAACCCCAATGTGGAGATTCTCATCACCACTCCCGGTGATGCCATGAGAAAAAAGCGATATCATAATCAAAACATTGATCAGGTCAGGAAAATATTAATCGATTATGCAAACGCAAATAACACAGCATTGTGGGACTTCTATTCAGTGATGGGCGGAATAGGGTCAATAAAAAAATGGTCTGTAAAAGGACTGGCCCAAAAAGACAAGGTACACCTCAGTAAAGAGGGGTATTTAATTCAAGGATTCCTATTTTTTAATGCACTGATGAATGAATTGGACAAGCCTACAGCTAAGCGCTGAACAAATATTTCAGCAGCTGATTTACGACCCCAAGTTTCCCATGCTGTTTAACACAGGATTGTTTTTGTGGGTATTCCTTTTCTTTATGTATTTCTATCGGATGATCAGACAGAATACAAATATACGAACGCTCTATATCATTGCATTTTCATACTATTTCTATTATAAGTCGAGTGGAAGCTACGTGTTGCTTCTCGCGCTTTCAACCCTGGTAAATTATTATCTAGCCTTACTCATGGCAGGTAAAAAAGAACCTCATAACCGCAAGATTGTATTGATAGTAGCACTCATTTTCAATCTGGGTATGTTGGGCTATTTTAAATACACCAACTTTCTGATCGATATTTTCAACAATTTATCGATCACCCATTTCGACTTTGCTAATATCTTTCTTCCTATCGGTATTTCGTTTTTTACTTTTCAAATTCTCAGCTATATCATTGAGGTCTATCGTGGCAACATAAAGCCATTAGTAAGTCTAGCCGATTTTGCCTTCTTTGTCTCATTCTTCCCTTCTATTATGGCAGGCCCCATCCTTCGTCCCCAGGTTTTAATACCGCAAATCAGAAAACCTATCACGTTGATAAGGGAAGATATGAGCCGGGCTATCTTTTTAATTGCTGTCGGACTCTTCAAAAAAGCCATCATTTCCGATTATATCAGTCTTAATTATGTGGATCGCATCTTTGATAATCCCTCTCTTTACAGTGGCTTTGAGAATTTGATGGGGGCTTATGGATACACGCTGCAGATATATTGCGATTTTTCGGGATATAGTGATGTGGCCATTGGCATTGCATTATTGATGGGATTCAGGTTACCTGATAACTTCAACCTCCCCTATCGTTCAGCCAGCCTTACAGAGTTCTGGCGCAGATGGCACATCTCCTTATCCACCTGGCTGCGTGATTATCTCTATATACCGCTTGGAGGAAACCGTAAAGGAAAAGCCCGGCAATATATTAATCTTTTCATCACTATGCTGTTAGGCGGATTATGGCACGGTGCCTCATTAAAATTCATGGTCTGGGGAGGAATGCATGGAGGCATACTTGCTATCGAGAAGATGATTTTGCCCTATACCAAGAAACAAACAAGCAAATTATGGCATTGGGGAGGCGTGTTCTTAACCTTCCATTTTGTCACACTCTGCTGGATATTCTTCAGAGCCGATTCATATCATACCGCCATTCAGGTTATCCATCAAATAGCAACCAACTTCAGTCCGAGTATTGCCATTGATGTTATATTGGCTTATAAACCTGTATTTTTATTATTTGCATTGGGCTATACGTTACACTTTATCCCTCAGAGCATGACCCGCAATCTACAACTTGAACTAGCAAAGAAGCCGACCATTACACAAGCAATGTTATTAGCGATGATAATCTGGTTAATCATTCAAACCAAATCGGCAAACGTACAACCTTTTATTTATTTTCAGTTTTAGGCTCATCTGGCAGTTCTTTCTCCGATACTACTTTCAGGTCAGTTAAGTTTGTCGAATCTTCAGCAGGCACGTTAACCTCGGAAGATCCGTTCCCTGCACTCAATTTATTTTCCATCTGATCAATGCCCTCCATGTAATACGGAATTGCACCATCATCATCATCAAGCAAGTCATCATCATCCGCTTCTTCATCAAAGGCATATTTATCAGCTTCCGGCCCCTCCTTACGGAAATAGAAGGCTAAAAAAGATCCGGCAATACCTCCCATTAAATGTGATTCCCATGAGATATTCTCTTTCTGGAAAAACTCTGGAAAGACACCCCAAATCAAACTACCATATAAAAAAACCACCAGCAGACTAAATGCCGAGAGCATTTTATTATTCCGAATAATTCCACTAAAGAAATGAAAGGCAGCAAGCGCATAGATTACGCCGGAAGCACCGATATGTGAAGCATCCCCCCGTGCAAAACACCAAACCCAAAAGCCGGTAATCAACCATGAGTAAATTAAAATCTTCCATGCAAGATCTCGATAATAATAAATCAATCCCGCAAACAGTAAGAAAAAAGGGATACTGTTTGCCGCCAAATGATGAATATCTGCATGAAGCAAAGGAGAAGTGATAATACCAATGAGTCCCTGAGGTTCCAGTGGAATGATCCCATATTGTCCTAAATCAAGCCCGAACAACTGATCTACAGCCAGAATAAACCACATCAATATCAATCCGAGAGCCGGAAACAGCAAACTTCGAAAGAGTAACTGCGCCTCTTTATCATCACTTTTAATTTTCATACTACAAACATACAGCTCAACACACAATGATAAACAAAAACAGAAATAATCTTTATACGGTTTTATATGCAGTAAAAAGTGATCTGTTTCATTCAAATGGATTCATGAAAATAAATTCACTGAACTATAATAAATTTAAAACGTTTATCGTTTGACAGAATAATATAATACAAAAATCGTTAAATAGAATAATTACAAATTGGCAACAGGAGTTGTCTTAAAAAAATAGTTATTTTTGAAGATGGTTATCAAGCATCGAGAACAGGAATTGAAATAGCTAACCGGGATGATGATTTTCGCTATTTAGATCATTAAAATCTAAGTATGCGTTATTTTATTGACCTCGGATGATTAACTAAAATACTAATTTTTTTTATTACAATGGCAAAATTAAATCGCTTATTACTTGTATCGTTAACTGTACTAACAGTATTGCTCATCAAAGCCGGAAATTCCTATGCTCAACAGGTTGATCCCAAAGCTACCATTGAAAAATATGCCCGTACCTTACAGTTGTTGAACTACGGATACGTTGATACCGTAAATCTTGACAAGCTTACAGAGGAAGCAATAGTGGCAATGCTTGCTAAACTGGATCCCCATTCCGTTTACATCTCAAAGGCTGAACTGGCTGAAGCCAATGAACCGTTAATGGGTAGTTTTGATGGCATTGGCGTTCAATTCCAAATATTTAAAGATACCGTTCTGGTCATTTCTCCCGTTGCGGGAGGTCCTTCCGACAAGGTAGGTGTTCAATCAGGTGATAAAATCATCAAAATCAATGGAGAACCTTGTACCGGTAAAACAGCAACCCAGAAATATGTTTTTGAACACCTGAGAGGGCCTCGTGGTTCTCAAGTCAATATTACGGTCCTGCGTAAAGGCACCAACGGTACACTCGATTTCACTATTATCCGCGATAAAATTCCTATTACCAGCATTGATGCAGCTTACATGCTCGAACCGGGCATTGGGTATATCAAACTGAACAAGTTTGCCAGAACTACCATGGACGAGTTTCATGAGGCGCTGACCAAATTAAAATCAGACGGAGCCAAAAGTCTTATTCTGGACTTAAGAAATAACACCGGCGGATTTATGGATATAGCCATTGATCTCAGTGACGAATTTTTAAGTGGTGGAAAACGGATAGTTTATACACAGGGTTTACATAGTCCAAAACAAGAATTCTCCTCAACCCCACGGGGCGACTTTGAAAAAGGAAAGCTTGTCGTCATGGTTAACGAAGGATCAGCTTCAGCTAGCGAAATTCTCTCAGGAGCCATTCAGGATTGGGATAGAGGTCTTTTGATCGGACGACGTACGTTTGGTAAGGGATTAGTTCAACGGCCATTTGATCTGCCCGACAGCTCACAGATCAGGTTAACTATTGCACGTTACTATACTCCTTCGGGCCGTTCTATTCAGAAATCGTATAAAAATGGAACTGAAAGGTATGCGGAAGATATTCAGGATCGCTTTAAGAAAGGTGAAATGGTTCATGCCGATAGCATCCATTTCCCCGATTCACTCAAATACTATACCAATGGTAAAAGATCGGTTTATGGTGGTGGTGGAATCATGCCCGATATCTTCATCCCGATAGATACCACATCAAGTACCCGTTACTTTGTTGATTTATATAGAAACGGACTACTCAATCAATTTCCACTGGATTATGTTGATAAGTCAAGAGCAGCGCTGTTAGCGAAGTATCCAACCTTAGAGGTTTTCAAACGTAAATTTGATAAAAACCATACATTGATTAAAGAGTTTACTGACTTTGCGGAAACCAAAGGGGTGAAAAAAGTAGATAAAGATCTTGAAGCATCATCGGAAGATATCGAAGCTGTGCTTCATGCCTCGGTTGCCAGAAACCTCTATACGCCTCAGTCTTATTATGAAGTAATCAATAGTGTTGATAAAGAACTTCAAAAAGCATTAGAGGTCATAAAAAGCGACAGTTGGTTCGAAAAGAACAAAATCAATTATTAAACACCAATTCAATTTCAAAAAGAAGAGGCTGCTTTACATTAATAAAGCAGCCTCTTCTTTTTTTGACGAATCGAATAGTGCAGGAACCAGCCCCAATGAGTCTCATCATATATTTACCTTTCCCGCAAGAATATATTAGTCAAACAAGTACTTTGTCGTCCTATGGAGTTAAAGTAAGTGCATATCAGCTATATCAAAGCCCTATCCTAACATTAGGTACAAGGGAGTCATGGTAGAATTATCAGAGGATATTACGGAAAGGGTTGATAGTGTTGAGTATGTTGTTCTTTCTCCGTTATAAAGATTCTCGCAAAAGATTTTCATCCAAAACAAAGGGCATTCGTTATTTCTAATTGTTTATTTCCTAAATTAGCTCATTATCTCAAAAGCATAAAAGAAAGTAATTTGTCCAATGAAAAAATATGCACATATTATTGCAGGTTGTGGTGCTGCAGGAATGAGTCTGGCTTATCATCTTAGCAACGTAGGGTTCCCGGGGGGATCGATCTTAATGATCGATAATGAGGATAAAGTTGCCAATGATCATACCTGGAGCTACTGGAGCAGAGGGCCCCAACCCTTCGATTCTATTGCAAAATGTACATACAAAAAAATCGGAATCAATGCTCCGGGCAAACAAATTGTATTCGATCTAAACCGTTACCGTTACAGGGTTTTAGAAAGTGCTACGTTTTATGCCTTCGTCAGAAAACACCTGTCACAATTTAAGGAGGTTGAATGGTTGAAAGCCGATATCAAGCAGTTTAGAGAAGAGAATAAGGAGGCGATTGTTGAGACTTCGGAGGGTTCGTTTAAAGCAGATTATATTTTTAGCAGCCGCTACAACGAGAAGGAGATCAAAGAAAGAAGCCGTTTATTTATAAAAAAACATTTCAAAAGCTGGGCCATTGAAACTAATACTAAAGTTTTTAACCCTGAGGTTGCTACTTTGCTCGACTTTACTATTCCTCAACAAAACCACTTGCGTTTCATCAGTATCCTACCCGAAAGCACCAACAAAGCAGTGATCGAACTTTCAGCGTTCTCAGAAAAGTTACCGGAAGAGGAAGAGTGCGAAAAGACACTGGAAGAATATATCCAAAAGACACTGAAGATTACAGCCTATAAGGTGACGGCTGAGAAACAGGGCGCTATTCCCATAACCGACTACTATTTTGCCACTCGTGAAGGAGATAGGATTATTAATATAGGAATTGCCGGAGGGTCTACGAAGGCCTCATCCGGATATGCGTTTAAAAGAATCCAACGCCATACAATGCAACTGGCACAGCTACTACAAGACCAATGGCCTCCATATGCGGACTCAAATTCGGGACCACGGTTTAGATTTTATGATCAGATTCTGCTGAATATCATGATGCGAAACGGAGGTTCCGGCGTGAAAATTTTTACGGAATTATTTATAAAAAACGGTCCTGAGAAGGTCTTTAAATTTCTGGATGAAGACACAATGCTTAATGAGGAAATCGGAATTATATCTTCACTGCCATCATTTCCATTCTTAAGATCGATGGTTGCATTAGCAGGGAAAGAGGTAAAGCCTATCTCTATGAAGAGAACAGTCATCAACAATGAAGAACCAGATCAATCATCTAACAATAAATAAGCCCTTCTTCATTTTATCGAAAACGTTTTCAAAGCCAAATAGAATATCCTGAATGCATGTAACAAAGAAAGGCTACTCCCGGATGAGAGTAGCCTTTCTTTGTTATTGATCAGTTAATGAATTGATTTACTTTAGCTCGTTAGAATATGAGTAGGGTAAATCAGCTTTATTTATACCTCTGGTTTTATTAGGTGTATTACTCATTTGCAGATCAAACTTACCGCCCTTTAAAAGATCCTGATGGGTAATATAATTTTTGGTATACACTTTACCATTCAACATGGCTTTCTGGATATAGCGGGTTGAGGGATTATTGTTAGGCGCATTGACAACAAAGGTCTTGCCGTTCTCCAGATGAAGAGTCACCTTTTTGAATAATGGCGAGCCTATTGCATATTCGCCGCTACCCGGACAAACAGAATAAATGCCCATAGCTGATAACACATACCATACAGAAGTTTGACCATTATCTTCATCACCACAAAGTCCGTCAGGATTAGGGTTGTAGAGTTTATCCATGGTCTCTCTGACCCAATATTGCGCCTTCCAGGGTTGTCCTGCCCAATCGTACAGGTAGATACCGTGTTGTATAGGCTGGTTTCCATGTGCATACTGTCCCATTCCGGCTATTGCCATCTCGGTGATTTCATGAATTTGAACACCATAGTAGGAGAAGTCATACTTAGGAGGTGCCGTAAACAATGAATCAAGCTTAGTGACAAAATTATCATGTCCTCCCATAAGATTCATCAAGCCCTGAGGATCGTGGAATACGGCCCAAGTATAGTGCCATGAGCATCCTTCGGTAAAGGCATCACCCCATTTCTCAGGAACAAACGGTGACTGGAACGTTCCATCCGCATTACGACCACGCATAAAGTTAGTCGACTTATCAAATACATTCTGATAGTTCAGCGCCCGTTTCTCAAAGACAGCGACTTCTTCTTTCGGACGGTTTAAAGCCTTGGCCAACTTAGCCAGACAGTAATCATCATAGCTGTACTCTAAAGTACGGGCTACATTTTCATTTATGTTCACATTATAAGGTATATAACCTAACTTGTTATAATAGTCAACACCTAAACGACCTACCGATGAAAGAGGACCTGCATTCTTTGAATTCTTCACCAACGCTTCATAGAGTGTGTTAATATCATATCCACGGATACCTTTAAGGTATGAATCAGCGATGAGTGATGCGGAGTTTGATCCTATCATACAATCACGATGACCGGGACTAGCCCATTCAGGTAACCAGCCACTCTCTTTATAAGCATTTACAAGCCCTTCCATGATATGACTGTTGAGTTCAGGCTGCATAAGCGTAAAGAATGGGAATACGGCTCTGAAAGTATCCCAGAAACCATTATCAGTAAACATATATCCCGGGAGTACTTCTCCGTTATAAGGACTATAGTGAACAATCTTATTGTCTTTATCAAACTCATAAAACTTGCGGGGAAACAAAGAGCCTCTGTATAGTGCGGTATAAAATGTGGTCAACTGGGCATCAGTTCCACCTTCAACTGAGACTTTATTCAATTCTTTATTCCATGCATTTTTTGCTTTGGCCAGTGTCTGATCGAATGTATCATTGCCAAGTTCACGCTTCAGATTCAATTCAGCTTGTTCGTAACTGATAAAAGACGAAGCTACTTTTACATTGACTACTTCACCCTGTGCTGTTTTAAAATGAACAATTGCACCTACATGGCGTGATTCGGCTTCAGTAGAATATTTCTGTAACAGCGAATCCTTAAAAGTCGAAGTAGTTTCAAAATCTTTATCGAAATAGGCTACAAAATAGTTTTTAAAGTTTGCAGGAACACCGCCGGAATTATTTTTACAATAGCCCATTATCTTACGTTGTTCAGGAATAATCTTCACATACGATCCTTTATTAAATGCATCGAGAATAACCGATGATTCATTAGATTTCGGGAAAGTAAAGCGAAATTGTGCAGCCCTTTCGGTTGGAGTAATTTCGACCGTAACATCATAATCTGCAAGATACACTTTATAATAATGAGGTTTCGCGATCTCTGCTTTGTGTGAGAACCATGAACCTCTCTGATCTTCTCTAAATTTCAATGTTCCGGTTTCAGGCATCAATGAGAATGCGCCATAATCATTAATCCATGGACTGGGTTGATGGGTTTCTTTAAAGCCTCTGATTTTATAAGAATGATAGGTATAACCCCATCCGGTTGAATTGTTTCCGGTTTGAGGCGACCAGAAATTCATTCCCCAAGGCAAAGCTATGGCAGGATAAGTATTCCCATTCGACAGGGGATACTCAGAGTCTGAGCCAACCAATGGGTTGACATATTGTGTCAACTCTCTAGTCTGGGCATTTAATGCAAGCGTTGCTGATACACAGGCAACAAGCAATAACTTATTTAGTATTCTCATGCGTAGATGAATTAATTATGGTTTGCTAAATTATAAATTGACAGAATAAAAGATCATTCAATTTCAGAAGGGTGAAGTTTTTTCATCAAGATAGATATATCATCACCAGGTTGAAATTCTTTAGGTTCTTGACGATATTCGAAATATCGAAGAGGTCGGGTTCCAACAAGTTCTATGTGGTTATCATTCACAACCAAAGCCGTAGACTCGCGAAGACCTACAACTTTAAACAAGGGATTAACAGCCAGAAACTCCATGATGCGTTGCTCCCGGGTTTCTCCACCGTGACCCTGAGGATTTGCATCCAGATAATGCGGATTAATCTGAAAGGGGACTACATCAAGCGTATTAAAACTCTCAGGTTGAACAATAGGCATATCGTTAGTAGTACGTATGGAAGGGCAAGCTACATTACTACCGGCGCTCCATCCGATATAGGGTGTTCCCTGAAGGATTTTGTCTCTGATCAAATCAATGATCTTCCAACGATAGAGCATGGCAACCAGAAAAAATGTATTTCCGCCTCCAATCATAATACACTTTGCTTCTTTCACCGCTTTTATCGGATCGAATACATCGACAATAGAATAAATATCATATCCCAGCTCATTAAAAACAGCTTTTACTTTTTTTGTATATTGAATATAGGAAGGATTGACCCCTTCCGGATTAAGATTGACACCGGCAAAAGGAATAAAGAGTATGTTTTTTACGGATTTATTTTTCAAAAACGCCGTAATATGTGGACGTGACCATTCAAGATAAGCTTCTCCCGGATTTGTTGAATTACTGATTAACAGTAGTTGCTTTGACATAATTGTAGTTTTATCAGAAATAAAGTGGTTAACCTTATAATTCACAAATATCGGAAGAAATAAAATTAATACAAACTATTTAGATAATAGCTTCCATTGCTTTTTATAAGCATTGATTAAAGTGGAAAACCATCGTTCATCAAGACCATATCTTATCAGCTTATCGGAAAGGCCTCTATCCGACGAATAATCACCGGAAGCCAGCATCTCGCCGACTCGTTTTTGAAGTACTTGCAGCTTATCAGGCTTCGAATCAAGCTCGGCAATAGATTTCAAGAGTTCAAGTGCATAGGCAGGCTGATGATTATCTGCGAATTGCTGAGTAGCCTTTAATAAGAAAGAAACCTCTTTTCGGAATTGAAGGGCAGATATTACATCCGGAACTTCCAATCTCCACTTCTCCAGACTATTTAAACGATAATACTCGTTAGCCTTATTGAAAGCCTCTATGATCACTTCGGGCTCTTGATTTAATTTCAAAGAGTCAAGATGGTTTTTCATCCTCTTGAAGAGAATGGGAGCTTCGAGTGTTCCCAGTAATTGGGTAGCAACCGACTTGTCAATCGGGCACTCTGCATTAAGTGGTTTGTTCAGCAAAAGTTTTAAACGATCTCTGGCTTGTAAAAAGTCATTTTGCGACAGTACAAGTTTTATTTTTTCAAAATCTTTGTCATAACCAGCTTTTTGTTGAGCGCAGATTAAGTTATTATAACTGATACGTAAAGATTGCAAGTCGACCAGAAATCCATTATCTCCTTTTTTGGAAAGAATTTCCTGAAGGCTATCTGCCACCTTAAGCATCATGAATGAACTATCGGCAGAACCCGCTTTTATTTTTAATTGAATATTTTTTTCATACCACATCAACTTTTCTCTTAGTGATTGCTCGTATATAGATTCAATATTATTCTCCTCGAATAAATCAGAAGATTGAGCCAACGAATTTGCCAGACTTTGGATTGACTCATTGCTGCTTGTGTCTATTTCTATTATAGGTATTGTAACCCTAAACAGGCTGCTGTCTCTTTCAATAATTCCATTTTTCGGAGCACCCGGATTAAGTTTACGCTTGCCGGCAATTAATGATGTTTGATTCTTTAAGCCCAGTGTATTTCCAGCCATATTCGTCGCATAATTTTGTTTTGCCACATCTGCATTGTTTTTACCAATGGGCAAGCCTCTTTCATCCCATGGTCTGTATTCCGAAGGACGACCGCTGATGGTTTGAATTCGGGTGCGGGCAATTTCATAAGGCACCTTTAAATTTGAAGAATCGGCAATTTTAATAACCTCATCATATCCGATTAGTGCAGAAGTTATATCTTTAATCTTATAACATTGATCGGAAGTCTGGATAATATTCTTACAGGTAATTTCAGCTATATACCTTTCGCGTGGATCGCTTCTGACCATATCAGGATACTGACTCTTGAGAGAGAGTGCCTTTCGAAAATAATCGGTACTTACTCTGGCCACATTACTTTTTATAGCCATCATCGCAATATCCAGATTATAATTATAGAGTCGTTGACAGAGATTGTGGGTTAGCGTCTTTTCGAAAGGTGATTGTTGAACGACCAGCAGCAAGCTATATTTATCCGAAGTATTCAACATATTCAGCGCATCTGAATACTGATCTTTTTCAACAAGTTTAGCTGCATGCCGAATCATTGCGCTTTCTATCAAAGCACTAAAAGTAACAATCTCGCGTTGACTTATTTTATGCAGAGGATGAGCGGCGTTATAGATTTCTGCAAAATCAAGTAATGACTTATAACCGATATTCGTCATACTGCTTCCGGCCATCTGTGTTAAATAGACAGATCGATTGAGGTCCGTACTTCCGACATCAAAGTAAGCGGCCAATTTTTCAGAAAAAAGAGTAGCCGAGACTGAAAGATCGGTCCATGTAATAGCATTTGTTTTTACGAACTTCTGTTGTATCTTCTTATTTAATAAACGATTATCCTGCATTTTTTTAGTAAACATCAACGAATCAACTTTCTGAAAAAAAGAATACTTATCAAAACGCTGTCGGCTTATCCAATCATTTAATAAAGCGATCTCTACGGTTGAACTTATAAAAGCAGAAGGATTCTTCAATTGTTTGGATTGCAGGGAGTCCATCAAGTTTTCTATTCTTTTCATGAGCCATGTTGCCGTATAGTATCGCTCGATTAATTTAATCTGTGAAATAGCTTTTTCGTAATCCACTTCTGAATGAAAGAAACAAAGCTTCTCAATGGCTGGAACTTCTTTGATGTTTTTCCCTAAAGAAACAGACACGATGCAATCGCCCGAGTTTACCCTAGCCTGTTTAACAGAAGTTATCACAGGATTAACCTTTCCGGCATCTGATGATACAAGTTTAAAACTAACACATGAGGGAAAAATATAATCGATGATATCGAAACCTTTATAGTCAATATCGCCTGTTAAATGGAGGTTTTTAAATGAAATTCTGGCTGTGGATGAGCCTTCACGATCGGTAGTGATAGAAATAGCCACAGAATAATTCACCCACAAATTAGCCACCTCCAGACTTTTTGGATGACTTACTGCAATAGCTCTTACAATACGCCCTGTTGTAATTATCAATTCTCCGGAAGGCCCCTTTGAAGACAATAGATATTTATTTGCAGAATAAACCAGATCAGGTTGTACCTGAGCAATACCCGAAAAAGGGAGAAGAATTAACAGAATAATGGTTCTTACTGAATTCATTATTTTTAAGGTTCTTCATTTATTAATACAATAAACAAATATAATAAATCTTTCATCCTATTCATAATGAAAAGTTTAAAAAAATAAATAATTTAGGGTTGCTGATGCGAAAGCCAATAGATCCATATCCCGAAAGATCCCAGAGAACAAAGACCGGCAAATATATTTCTCTAATGGTGAATGTATTTTTTTAACAATTTTAAAGGTTACTAAAGATTGATAGGTAGAGCCGGTAGCGAACGCATATAAAAAGTATTATTTTTCTTGCTATTTCTTAAAATATAGTCTATTTTTATAAAGTATTCATAATGGAATTTTCATTATGAATTATTGGGAATACTATCATCCACGCATATTTCGCTAATTTAAACAATTTCGCAAGTCTACCTAACGCGACGATCTGAAGAACACAAAAAAACTAGCATAACTATAGATTTCTTGAAATACTTTAAATGTTTGCTAAGCAGTGAGTCGATAAATATCATTGCCCTTTCTTGACAGTCATCCTCGACTGATAAGAAATTTTATTTACTAAAAGCATCGACCAACAACCACCATATAAACAGGACGGAACCGAGAAGCCTTAGGAGTATAATAAAATTAAAACAGAAAGAAATGAAGACAAAACTTTTACTAATCAGCACATTTATAATAATATGCGGAATGAGTACAAATGTCTTTTCGCAAGACATAATCGTTTTAAAAACGGGAGACGAAATAAAAGCAATTGTAAATGAAGTTGACCTTGATGTGATCAGGTTTAAGAAAGTTGAAAACATTAAGGGGCCCATTTACACCTTGGAAAAATCCAAGCTTTTTATGATTAGATACGAAAATGGATATAAGGATATCTTTAGCGATACACCTGAAGTAAAAAAAGAAACAGCTGTAAGTGTTTCACTTCCCAGAGTTGAAACGCCGAAAACAACACCAATCCAGTCTTCCGGTTCTTCCACTTCAGTAACCGATATTGACGGCAATACCTATAAAATAGTAACCATTGGCACTCAGGTATGGATGGCTGAGAACCTGAAGACTACCCGTTATCGTAATGGCGATCCAATCCCCAATGTCTCAGATGGTGCGTCGTGGATAAAACTCACAACCGGAGCGCTCTGTAATTGTGATAACGATGCAAATAATTCCACCTCTTACGGTAGGTTATACAATTGGCATGCCGTAAGCGACAGTCGAAATATAGCGCCCCTAGGATGGCATATACCCACTGATGCCGAATGGTCGACACTGGCGACCTATCTGGGTGGCGAAGGTATTGCAGGTGGCAAACTTAAAGAAGCAGGTACAACCCATTGGCAAACTCCGAATTCAGGAGCAAACAATGAAACAGGTTTTGCAGCACTTCCGGCTGGTTACCGTGACCGTGAAGGTAATTGGGGTGGCATCGGATGGGGTGGCTTCTTCTGGAGTTCTTCCGAACGCGATGCTGTAAGTTCCTGGCGTCGTCAGATTGAAAAATCTTCCGGTATTTTAGAAAGAAGCAGCGATATGAAGACCGGGGGTAATGCGATCCGTTGCGTGAAAGATTTATAGCCTACTTGACAGCGATCACAGATATGTAATGTTACATGTAGCTTGAGTCCCTATTTGGCAAAGAGCTTCCACTGCTTCTTATAAGCCTTTATTAAAGTGGTAAACCACCGTTCGTTAAGACTATATCCGTTCAATTTTTCGGATACATTCTTTTCCGGAGCATAGTCACCCGCTGCCAACATCTCCCCTACTTCTTTTTGCAGTAAAAGTGTCTTATCAGGGTTCGGTTCGAGCTCAAGGACAGACTTTAAAAGCGTAAGAGCATAGGCCGGTTGATGGTTATTGACAAATTGCTGCGAAGCCTTTAATAAAAAAGGAGCCTCTTTTCTGGACAGAAGGGCCGGCAATAAATCGGGAGCCGGCATGCCCCATTGATCCAATCCATTCGAGCGATAATAATCATTAGCCTTACCGTATGCCTCCATAATTGCTTCAGGTTCCCCGATAGCGGTCAATGAGTCGAGTCGATATGTCCATTTCTTAAAGGTGATAGGTGCATCTAAGGTTCCCAACAATTGATGGGCTCCCGATTTATCAATTGCACATTCGGCAATGAAGGGTTTGTCTATCAGCAGCTTTAACTGAACGCTGGCTTGCGAAAAATCTTTCTGTTTCAGAAGGAACTTAATCTTTTCGAGGTCTTTATTATAGATAGTCTTTTGTTGATCGCAAACTAAATTGTCATAGCTAACCCTCAACGTTTTCAGATCGACAAGGTATCCTTCATCTCCACTTTTCGAGAGTATCGACTGAAGGCTATCGGCTCTTTTTAGCATGAACAATGAACTATCAACATCTCCGGACCATATCTTCAAGTGGATATTTTTCACATACTCCTTCAACTTTTCTCTGGCATCCTGTATGTTAGCAGATTCAATATTCATCCGTGATTTATTAGCGGTTCTGAACTTTGAATTTGTGTTTTTTTGATTTCGCTCTTTAGTAAAACGATCAGGTTGTGTGCGTACTGTTGATACAGGACGCCAAGTGTCATCTTTAACCGCATTCATTTTCCGTCGAGCGCTTGCAGGTTGTTTATCCTTTCCGGCAAGCACGGTTTTCGAATCAGTGTTATTAGTCTGCGTCATTGTATTGATAACCGGTTCAGCTATAGCTTTCCGTTTAGGTTCCACAGCTTCTTTCTTGGCACCGCCAAGTTTTACAGGCTTATCCATAATAACTTCAGGTTCATCTTTCGGAACGACAACTGCCAAATCGTTGCCGGTCCATGGTTTGAAGCCTGATGGGCGACCGCTAATGGCTTGAAGGCGGGTACGGGCTAGTTCATAAGGCACTCGTAAACGGGCAGAATCGGCAATCTTAATCACCTCCTCATATTCTGAAAGTGCATAAGCGATATCATTGCTCTTCAATGAGCGCTCGGCCGTTTGAATAATATTCTTACAGGTCATATCGGCAATATATCTTTCCCGTTGATCACTATGCACCAAAGAGGGATACTGATTTTTGACAGACAATGCCTTTCTGTAATAGTCGGTACTAACCCTGAACACATCACCCTGCATCGCCTTTACAGAAATATCGAGATAGTATTTATAAAGTCGCTGACAAAGATTGCGGGTCAACTCTTTTTCGAAAGGCGACTGCTGATCCACCAGTAAAAGGCTATAGCGATCAGAAGTTTTGAGCATATTCATCGCCTCGGAATATTGATCACTTTCGACAAGTTTTGCTGCATGCCTGATCATTGCCTTTTCTATCAATTCACTAAAAGCGACAATTTCGCGCTGACTTATTTTCCGGCGAGGATGAGCTGTATTATAGATTTCAATAAAATCAAGCAGTGCCTTATAACCGATATTCGTCATGCTACTTCCTGCCATCTGTGTTAAATAGGCGGAACGGTTAATATCTGCCTGCCCCGCATCAAAATAGTTAGCCAAGCTTTCGGAAAAGAGTGCAGCCGATTTTGAAAGGTCATCCCAGCTAATAGAATTTGCTTTTACAAAATCCTGTTGTATAAGCTTACGCTTAAAACGGTTAACCTGAAGTTGTTTGGTAAACATCAACGAATCGATCTTTTGAAAATAATGATACTTATCAAATCGTTGACGGGTAATCCAATCATTTAACAGTGCGACCTCAACAGTTGAGGCTACAAAGGCCGGAGGATTATTTAACTGGCTAAATTGCATGGCATCCATCAGTTGGTCCATTCTTTTCATGAGCCATGTTGCCGTAAAGTAACGTTCGACCAATTGGATCTGTCCGTTCGCCGTTTCATAATCAGTATCGGAATGGAAAAAACAAAGCTTATCGATAACCGGAATTTCAGTGACGTTTTTTCCTAATGAGACGGATATTGTACAATTACCTGGGTTTATCGTCGCCTCTTTAACCGAAGCCAACAAGGGTTTAGCCCGTCCGGAACCGGAAGGATACAATTTAAAACTAACACAAGAGGGGAATATAAAATCAGTGATATCGAATCCCTTATATTTAACATCTCCGGTTAAATGAAGGTTTCTAAATGAGATTTGAGCCGTAGTTGAACCGTCACGATCTGAGACAAGTTTGATTGAAACAGAATAATTAACCCATATATGAGCAATCTCCATGCTCTGGGGACGACTTAATGCGATAGCCTTTACAATTCGTCCGGTCGTGATAATTAATTCACCGGAAGGTCCCCTGGCCGAAAGTAAATATTTATTTACCAAATTAACCTCTTCAGGAGGAGTCTGGGCGATACCCGAAAAAAATGGAATAAAAATAAAAAGAATGACAACTCTAATTAAACGCATTATGTCGGCTTCATTTATTAAAACAATAGACAAAGGTACTAATTCTATCATTTTAACCATGTTGAAAACGATGAAAGTATGGAAAAATCAGCAAGACAGAAAGCACATCCTATCTTACCGCCATTTCAAACAATTCAACCTGCCAATATACGGGTTTGAATTCAGCATAGGATAATAGGGTCTGTAGGGGGCATTCATAATAACATATTAGTAATTTTATTTAATATTATCATTATACATATTACAATAATACATATTACATATTTCATAAAGGTAGTAGCCTTACTTGCCTATAATCCTATGCATAAGGCCTCGAGTTAAAGTGTAGACCAATTTCAGTAAAGAACATTATGTCAATCCTAAATATGATAATTTATGCGTATTTGCTAACAAGCCAAAAATCATCTTCCCGAGAGAATGAGAACCTTCAAGTCAATAAAAAACGTCATGACAACATGGTTATAGGTGAAAATGTCTCTATATACCTATCTGAATCGTATTATTTTGATATCCTTCTTATTTCACCATTATCTAAAAATATTATCAGTTAGTTAAGTCTCGGCGGTTTGGTAAAGTTTGTATTTTTGCTTCGGAATCATCCTTTGTCTTGTCGCAAATACAAAGGTAATCTATCAGGAATTGGTCTTAATTGATCACCCCTCTCTTATTTCTTTTTACCAGATAACGATGTAATGATGTAATATAATATACCAATGAAATTTTGCAAACTTTTGATTCTTAGTATTTTCATTTCCATAACAAATTCATTCAGTCAAGTACGGATCAATATTGGAGTAGACACTTTAGATGTAAATGTTGCATCTGCCATTAAATTTTATAGACAATATTTAAATGAATTAAAAAAAGGGACACAGGTCGACTATTCAAAATATTTTTCAGCTGAGGATTGTAAACAATTCAAAGTGCCTGATAAAATGGCTTTTTCCTTAATGGGAGACGATCCGATTTATAAATGGGGAAGCCCTACAATTATTAGCATTAAGCCTGAAAACAAGTTTATTCATATTAAAACGATGTTTACTGAAACAGATTCGTTAAAAAGCACTACATTATTTTTTATCACCAACCATTATGTGACATTTGATAATGTAAAAAATCCTTATTTTGTAAGTCCGCTGTCTATTATTGTAAAAAATTGGCAAAGTAAAACAAATAGAAATGTTTCTTACTATTTTCCAAAGTATCATCAATTCAACAAAATAAAATCTGACAGTTTAATTAAGAACATTATTCAACTCGAAAAAGATTGGGATTTAGAACCAATTCAAATTCGTTATTATTTCACTGATACGAATGATGAAATGCAGAATTTCAGAGGGTTTGATTACAATTTCAATATGGGTAGTGCAGATAAACCATCAGGATTATCAGATGCAACAGACAACTTGGTCTTTTCTTCAGGCTGGGGTGAAAACTATTTTCACGAAGTTGTTCATCTTTATCTTAATAAAATTCATCCAAACTCTCCTTTAAACGAAGGATTAGCTGTTTTTTACGGAGGAAGTTTAGGACATAAACTTGATTGGCATTTACATCGAATAAATCAGTATTTGCAAGAGCATCCGGAAATTGATCTGAATGATTTGGACAAATTTTATTATATGGACAACTTAACAAACCCTAATAGTGCTTTGAAGGGTTTGCTTTGTGAACTTGCTTTTAAAAATAAAGGTATTACCGGTCTAAAAAAAATCATGAGTTACAACTCTTTAGATGAAATTCTATCAGAAATATTCAAAGTTAGAAAATCAGAATGGAATAAATTTTATCGTTCAATATTACAAAACTATTGAAGTGAATCCACTTAAATCTTGATTGCCTAGAGGTTTTGTCTTAGAAACTTGGAAAAGAAAATATGGTATATACAGACAAAAGACGTTCGAATATTTGTTGTGAATATCAAAAAGACGTTCGAATAAATGTATTAAAGTCATTTTTTGTTATGGAAAGAATTGCAATGAAGGAACTGGTATTTCGGGTCAGTCGGAAAAATTGGGGAGTGAAAATAGGAAATAAAAAATAAGACAAGCTGCAATGTACAAATTACAGTTCGTTCACGATAATAACTTGCAAGTTGTGGTTGTTTTTTTAACGATCGCCATGATAAGGTATGACAAAAGCACAAAATAATCCGATCAAAGAATAAATCTTTAGTTTTTGTCCGAATAGAAAGGAGAATATAAGGGGGATACGAGTCTGATATGACTGATCCATAAGGGCATATTAAAAGGTATTTAACCTAGGTCTGAACTAGGTTCGATGTAGGTTTGACCGGGATATTAGGTACCGGAGAGACCCACATGTAATTCATTTCAAATCTTTTTTTACACACCTTCGTGTTTATCTCTTATCTTTTTTATCTTCCGCTATTATCTAAATATTCATTACGGGATATGCCGCTTATCAATAAACTTTTATTTTTTTCGCCACAACTTTTCCGACTGATCCGTTTAAGCATCAAAGGAGATGGTGTTCTAAACTTTTCAGACTGATCCAAACGTTGTGCAACTCGTGATAAAAGCAAAAAGCCAACTCTTAATAATCAAAGAGTTGGCTTTATTTATTCTCCGTTTCAGTACCCAAGACAAGACTCGAACTTGCACAACCGTAAGGTCACTAGTCCCTGAAACTAGCGTGTCTACCGATTCCACCACTTGGGCATAGAACTTAAAGAACATTGAGAGTGCCCAGAACAAGACTCGAACTTGCACGACCTTGCGATCACCACCCCCTCAAAGTGACGTGTCTACCAATTTCACCACCTGGGCAACTTTTATGAATGCAAATATACGGCTACTTTTGAAAATGACAAGGGGTTCCACAAAAAAAACGCCGAATTATTAACAATATCCTTCGCTCCACTTTTTTTGGTAAAAGTTAATAATTTTACTAATTTTATGTGCTCGATAATACTACTACTTCTATCATTAGCTATCGAATTCTTTTGTATTAACCTTAATTGGCCTATATGCTTACCCAACAGGATTTAAAACAAATTCAAAGTAAGGGCATTAATCTCGAAACCTTTGAAGAACAGCTTGAGAACTTCAGGTATGGTTTCCCATTTATTGATTTGGTTGCTCCGGCAACCATAGAAGATGGTATCAAAGTATTTACTGATACCGAACTAAAAGGGCTAGAAAAACTATACAACAATGAAGCTCCCGACCGTGTTATATTAAAATTTGTTCCAGCTAGCGGCGCTGCAAGCCGCATGTTTAAAGACCTTTTCACCTTCAGAGAAAAACTCTCCGGTAATCAGGATCAAGATAAAGTACTGTTCGAAGCCGATCAAAGTTTTAATTCGGTCTACTATTTCATAAACAATATCAAAAAGTTTGCTTTCTTCGATGAACTTGCCGCTGTCCTCAAAAAAGATGATTACGACATTGATACTGAATTAGAAAATGCAAACTATGGCTTAATTTTAGACTATCTTCTCCTTGAAAAAGGTCTTAACTATGCCAACCTGCCCAAAGCGCTCTTGCGTTTTCATCGCTACGACGAACAGCAACCGCGCATGGCCTATGAAGAGCATCTGGTTGAAGCGGCCAACTATTGTAAAGACGGTAACGACCGGGCCGCAGTACATTTCACTATTTCGCCCGAACATGCTAACAGGTTTATCAATGATATAAATCTCGTGAAAGATTTTTACGAGAAAAAATTCGATATTACCTATGAGTTGACTTTCTCCATTCAGAAATCATCTACCGACACTATTGCCGTGGATACAAATAACAAGCCTTTCCGTGATGACGATGGAAAGCTGGTATTCAGACCCGGTGGTCACGGCGCTTTGATTGAAAATCTAAACGACCGGGAAGGTGATATCATCTTTATTAAAAATATTGACAATGTCATCCCTGACCGCTTAAAGGAAGAGACTTTCTTCTACAAAAAAGTGATAGGTGGTTATCTTATTAAAGTTCAGGATAAAATTTTCCAATACCTCGAACTTCTCGAAACGGGAAAAGCTATTGAGAGCGACTTGGTTGAGATTGAAAAGTTCTGTACGCAATCACTCTCTTTAAAACTTTCACCCGATTATAATGCATTGAAGCGAACCGAAAAAGGGGAATATCTTTTCCATAAGCTAGATCGTCCGATCAGAGTTTGCGGTATGGTGAAAAACGATGGAGAACCCGGTGGTGGCCCGTTCTGGGTTAGAAATGCCGAGGGTGAAATTTCATTACAGATCGTAGAATCGTCGCAGATAGATCTTAACAATCCAGATCAAAAAAAGATTTTGGCACAAAGCACTCATTTCAATCCCGTTGACATTGTATGCGGCATGCGCAATTACGAAAATGAATGCTTTGACCTTCATGATTTTATCGATCCCTTAACCGGATTCATCGCCTCAAAATCCATGTTTGGAAGAGATCTGAAGGCGCAAGAACTACCGGGGCTTTGGAATGGCGCTATGGCCGAATGGATTACGATATTTGTTGAAGTCCCGCTCATCACTTTTAATCCGGTTAAAACAATTAATGATCTTTTAAGAGAAGAACATCTATAACCGACCGAACAATTTAGGGCTCAAAATAGTTTACTAAATACTTATTAAATAAGAAGCCTTCCGCTTAAACGGTTGGCTTTTTATTTATTTTCTTAATTATCAAAAATAAAAATGAGATCTGTTTCTGCCCTTTTACTAAACGAGATGATAGAAAAACAGGCCCCCATACAGCTGATTGATATGCGGGAACCTGAACAATTTGAGAATTATCATATCACAGGGGCAATAAATATTCCTATCCGTGAGATAACGGACCGAACTGAATTAATCAATCCGAAGTTTCTGGTAATCATTTATTGTAGCTTTGGGGCCAAGAGCGAACATATAGCGAACCAACTCAGAGAAACAATGGAAACCAGAAATATATGTTTTTTACAAGGCGGCCTTTATGAGTGGTATAAGGAAATTGATCCGAATGCACCTTTCTAATGTGCTAATTTTTTTAATGTGCAGATAACTTCTTATCGCTTAAAACTTACCCGTAAGAATCTGCAAATCGGTATAAGCAATCCGATAGTTTAGTTGGGCAGCAAACAATTCTGCCTCGGCTTTTGCTAATGAGGCTTTTGCTGTGAGATAATCTGATTCAATACTCAGTCCCGAATTACGTTTATCACTTTGAATCTTTAAATCATCCCGGTGATAGTTCACCACCTTTTCTGCCACTGAAATTAATTCAGCCGATTGCGATAAACGTCTGTAAGCCTTGGCGACATCCGTATTTATCTGTTCCCTTGAATTCACAACGTTCTCTTCTGTTTGCTTCTTCTGATAGATACGTTGTTGCTTGTTATAATTATTAGAAAGCAGATCCTGAATATTCCATTTAAAAGAGACTCCGACAAAAGTGTTGTTTGTAGGATATAGCGAATTCCCTTTCTGATAGGTATAACCGCTTATAAAGCCAAAGTCAGGAAGATAGTTATACATACTGGCTTTAATGGCATATGTTGCTTTCGCTTTCATAAGTGTGGCAATCTGTAAATCGGCATTTCCTGTTATTGCTTCATCGACAAGGCTGTTCTTTGAGGCGGCCGCTATCTGAAAATCATTGGTCGAAACAGGTTCGAATATCACTGAATCAGAATCAGGTATACCTATCAGATGTTTTAAGTCAGCATTATAATCGTCAATCTGAATATTTAGCTTTAACAGATTCTGTTCTTCATCGGCAACATTTGCATTTAGTCCGATCTTAGTAGATTCAGTTGTTTTTCCTGCTAATACGGCTCCTTCAGTATCATACAGTTTGGTCTTTGCAACCGCCAATTTCAGATCAGCCTCTTCTTTTTGTTTCTGAAGGACAAGCAGTCCAAAATAGAGCTTTTCGGCCATCTGTTTAATCTGCATCGTTGCTTTTATTTGTTCCGTCTGTGTCAAAGCTAGGTCTGTTTTTGAGATTTCTACACCTGCCTTGATTTTAGGAATTTGCGAAACAGGTTGATATAGTGTGGCACTGGCATTGTAGGTGCTATTTTCTCCCATCTCAAAAATCTTTGAAGTTACCGGTAGTGAAACCAGAGTTCCACCCATTGGAAGCTGTCCAAATGAACCTTGCGGAATAGTAAGATCGGACAGATTACTATTATATTGATAAGTGCTGCCGATCAAAACCGTTGGAAAATACTTTACCATCTCTTCTTTAACTTTTTGTTGATTTTCGTTTACCTGCAATTGTTTAATGGTAAGCATGTGGTTATTCCGAACGGCCATCTCCATTACCTTTTGCAGGTTCAACTTTGGGGGAATCTGTTGTGCATACAAATTGGGTGTTATCATTAATAATCCGATCAATAATAAGGTCAAAGTATTACCCTTGATAGTTGCAGGCTGCGTATTCGTAATCTCAGTTTCATCGTACCTGTGTACTTTGTCGTTTGGTTTTATCCAGATAATATACAGCACCGGAACCGTTAATAATGACATTATCATGCTCCATGTTATACCAAAAGCAATAACACTCGCCAATGGTCCCCACAATGAAGATCCAGATATAATCATTGGAGATACTCCTATTGCTGCCGCCATTGCTGTCAGAAAAATGGGGCGCAACCTGCGTTTCCCCGCTTCAATTGATGCTTCGTGAATATCCATTCCATTTTCCAACAGTTCGTTAGTATGGTCTATCAGGATAATAGCATTACGAACCACAATGCCCGATAAACTTATAAGTCCGATAGTGGCCATAAATCCAAAATTATAACCCGTAAGATAGAGGCCTAAAATAGCTCCGAACAAGCTTAATGGAATTGTTATCATTATTATGATAACTTCTTTTAAGTTACGAAACTGAAGTAAAAGGACTAAAAATATGAGTGTCAGGCTAATGAACAAAATTGTTATCATTTGACCTGAAACTTCTTTTTTGTTGGAATATTCACCTCCATATTCGATACGATAACCTAAGGGTAATTGTAAATTAGCTATTTGGGGTTGAATCTCTTTTAATAACTCGGAAGGTAAAATGCCACCGGTTGTTTCACTGCGAACGGTTAAACAACGAACCCCATTGCGGTGTATAATTCTCCCGTTTTGCCATTGGGGTTTAATATCCGCAACTTGACGCAACGGAACATTTTCTCCCGTTACTGGCGATTCAAGATAAATATCTTCAATGTTTTGAACAGATTGGCGCTTGTTTTTGTCCAATCGCAGTACAATATTTACAGGATTGTTCCCTTCATACAATGTAGAAACAACAGCCCCATTCATACTGGTATAGACCATTTGGGCAATACTTGAAGTAGTGAAACCTAAACGGCTGGCCTGGTTCTTTAATTGAATACTGAGACCATATAAATCTTCTTTAAAATCATCGTTTATCAGATAACTACCTTTTGAACTACGCAGGACATTTTTTATCTCAATACTTATTTTTTTAAGTTTAGTAATATCTTCTCCAAAAATTCTGACTTCCACCGGTGCCGCTAATTGCTGACCTTGTTGCATGAGTTTTACCTGTATAGTTCCTTCAGGAACTAATTCGGCAGTTTTTTGCATTAACTCTTTAGCAAGTAATTCGGTAGTATTGTTACTGGTAGTATTGATAAATATTTGTGCATAATTACTTACAGGAAATTCGGGTGAGAAATTATAATAAATCCTTGGTGCGCTTGTTCCTGTAAATGTTGCATACGAAACCACTCGTTTATCATCTTTAATCAGTTTTTCAACTTTTGAAATAGCCTGTTCTGTTTTATCAAGTTTAGTGCCTGTAGGCATCCATAGTTCTACAACAAACTGGTTGCGTTCGGCATACGGAAAAAACTTTTGGCCTACACCTGTTTTAAAAAGTACAAAAGCCAGCAAAACAGGAACAATACTTCCGCCAATAGTAAGCATTGGATGTTTTACACACCATCCGAGTGCTTGATTATAAATGGTTTGCATGAAATCGAGCAGAGATTTTTTCTTTACCTGTGATGCGATTGCAGTTGAATGGTCATGAAGACCTTTTTTTGATAAAAAAGTAACATAACATTGGGGTTAATACCATTGCAACAATAAATGATGATGATAATGCAATGGTAACCGTAACCGGTAAATCGTGAATAAATTCGCCAATAGAACCTGTAAGTATAATCATAGGTAAAAACGCAGCAATGATAGTAACTGTAGCAGTAAGGATAGGGATAATTAAATCGTATGCACTACGCCATGCAGCTGTCCAACGTTCTAAGCCACGATCCAAAAGCGCCACATAATTATCGGCAACCACAATGGCATCGTCAACCACCATTCCAAGTACCACAATCAAAGCTGCCAGCGATATTTGATGCAATTCCAGTCCAAAAGCATTCATCAGTGCAAATGTCACAGCAATAGTCATCGGGATAGCTGTTGCAGCAACTGCCGCAATTCGAAAAGGCAATAATAAAACAACAACAATAACAACCGAAATAATAGCAATTAAAAACTCTAATAGAAAACTTGAAATATCTTTATCAACCATATCCGGTTGGCTTACAATGGTTGTAAGCTTAACATTATCAGGTAATTGTTTGGTAACTTCTTCAATCTTTTTATTTACATCTTTACCGAATTTAACAATATTATTACCCTCACTCATCTGAACGGATACAATTATTGATTTGTGACCGTTTACGGTAATATTGCTGACAGGTTCGATATATTCTCTTTTCAAAGTGGCAATATCACCCAGATGTACGATAGATCCTGTTTTTGAAAATCCGACAATTTGGTTTCCAATTTCCTTTTCTGTTTGGTAATATCCTGAAGTATATAACGAAACATTATTGTTTTCTGTTTTTACCTCACCGGTAGGACTAATTACATTTTGAGATTGCAATGCCATTACCACCTGTTGCAGTCCTATACCGTACTGTGAAAGTTTTTCAGAATTGAAATAAATCGTGATTTGTTCTGTTTGTTCGCCAATAAGTTTGATTTTCGAAGTAGCCTTAATGGTTCGCAAATTATCCTGTAGCTTTTGAGCATATTCTTTTAGCTGTAAATAGCTTGCCTTATCACTTTCAAGGCTTATAAGCAGTGCTTCAGTGTCGCCAAAATCTGAATTCACGATAGGACCTTTCACCCCTTTAGGTAAATCAATATTTTTTGCCACTAATAATTCATGCCGCAATTTATTCCAGAAAACATCGGGCTTTTTAACATTTTCATTCAACCAAACATTAATTACAACTACCCCATCTCGGGTTGTAGAGAATGTTTTTTCTTTACGGACTTCTTCAAATTGAAATAAATACTGTTCTAGCTTTTTTGTTACCTGCTCTTCTATCTGAGAACTGGTAGCACCTGGAAAATAAGCCACTACCAAACCTAATGGTACTGTTACTTTAGGGTTTTCACGACGTGGCATCGTCAATAAAGAATAAATACCAACCACAAACACCATCGCCAGCACAGTTAGTGTTACCTGTTTATGTTTTAGAGATGTTTTTACAAAATTCATTACCAGACTATTTTAGAGTTATAGAAGACCCGTTGTTTAAATTATGCTGACCACCAACAATCACTATTTCATTTGAATTTAGCCCAGATGTAACTTCTATATTGTTACCGGAAATTTGACCTAATGAAATATTGCGTTTAAAAGCTTGTTTTTTAATCGTATCGGCAACATACACAAACGAGGTATTGTCTAAATCGTGCAACACTGCTTCTGACGGTACCGTGATCATCTCATTTTTCTTGTCTGAACGAATCTTTACTTCAGCCGTCATTCCCGGACGAATAAGCAAATGCGGATTACTCAATACAATTTTTATATTGAATGTTCTGGTAGTTGCTTCAGCCATTGAACCAATTTCGGTTACGTTACCTGTGAAAGTTGAATTTAAAGAAGCAACATAAACCTGGGTTTCGCTGCCAATTTTAATTTGTTGTAAATCACTTTCCGGTATTGAAGCATTTACTTTAAACTGTTTGAATGTTGGAAACTACGAAAAGGGGGAGTCCTGTTCCAATTATCTCGCCCACTTCTGTTCCTTTTTTTAACAAAACTCCGTTTATGGGAGCATATATTTTTGTGTCTGAAAGGTTCTTTACCTGAAGGTGTTGTTGCGCTTGTGCAACTTTTAACGCATTAGATACTTTTGAAAAGTCGCTCTCTGAAATACTTTTTCGATTGTGCATTATGCTTAAACGGTTGTAGTCGTCCTGTGCCTGATTCAAATTGGCATCAGCCATTTCTTTAGCGATACTGTAATTTTCCGGATCCAGACTGGCAAGAAGTTGGCCGACTTTAATAGTTGCCCCTTCTTCAGCGGCAATGTAGTTTATTTTCCCGGCAACCATAAAACCTAACTTCACTGTTTTGTTCCCTTCAATGTTTGCACTAGCCGATATCTCCTCGTTTACAGAAACAATTTGTAACTTTTGTACAGTAACAGGAATGGCTTCGTTTGCATTTTTATCAATCGATTTTTTACCCTTACAACCGGCAAAGCCTATAATGGCAATCAACATCAACGAAAAAAAATATTTTATTTTCATAGATTATTTATTTTGAATTGTTTGCGAGCTTATTTTCTCCTTTTATATACCTGAAAATAGAAGACGGTCTGTAACAAACGTCACCTTTCATGTTTACCAGTGGCTGTGAAAAAGGAAAAGAAGAAAGAAGGTGGAACTCTTTAGATTGCATTGCATCAAAATTGGATGATGCAAAATTGGAGAAATTGAAAGAGGATATTTTTGATCTAAATCAAAAAATGAAGTCAGGCTTTATTACTTACCGGCTCTTATACGGCTCAGCGTTTCCTGTGTAATGCCCAAATAGGAGGCTATATACCCAAGCGGTGCCCGTAGCAGAATATCAGGGTAATTCTGCAGCATAGAGTTATAACGTTCCTGAGCCGATTGGAATTGAATCAAATAAAGCTTTTCCGAAAGTATTCTGAGATATTTAATCACCTCCATCCGGTAAATTTTTTCTAATTTCGGTGAAACCTCAAGTATCACATCCAGATCGGTATAATTGAAGCTACAAATCGTCGTATTCTCTAATGCCTCAATGCCATATCTACAGACGCCGTTATAGTATATACTGTCTATAGGTAAAGAAAAAGTGTTCTCGGTTAAAAACCGAGCAGTAACATCCTTATCCTCTTTATAATAGAATATACGTGCAAGCCCACTCTCAATAAAAAAGATCTTCTTAGATAGCGTATCGATATCTCTTATGATGCTACCCTTTGAAGCCTTTTCTATCGTGATAAGTTTAGTAACCTTCTTCTCAAATTCGGGCGAAAAGTTAGCTTGCGTTTTAAAATAACTTAGAAAATTCATGTTACACCGCTTCTATTGATTTGCCTGATAAACTCGGGCAATAAACGCTATCTGTTTTATCTGTATATATACAATCATATCGCATAAAACTGTTAAAGATAAAGAAGACGATGATCGTCTATCTGTTTTTGTATTGGCAAATTCAGACATAATCTCTATTTCTTTTTCTTAAACGATTTCGCAGGGCCTTCGCTTTTAGCACCTTTATTTCTCGGATGAGAACTCCGATGAACCGGTGAATCAGAAGGATTGTATTGAGGAGCCTCTCCAATTTCTTTGGGCAACGGTATTTTATAAATATTGCTTTCGAGCAACAGTTCTATTTGTTTAAAGGCATTTTGTTCTTTCCGCTCCTTATTAATAAAAGTTAGCGCTACCCCTTCACGTTCGGCACGTGCAGTTCGACCTACCCTATGGACATAATCTTCCGGATCGTGGGGAACATCGTAATTGATAACCAACTCAATTGTATCAATATCAATACCACGGGCCAGCACATCAGTCGCCACCATAATTCTGGTTTGCTGATTTCTGAATCGAAGTAATACAGCTTCGCGAGCTTGTTGATCAAGATCGGAATGAATCTCTTCAACCGAGTCGAGTACCTTTTTCAATTCGTGGGCAATGTTTTTTACCGCTAGTTTGGTAGAGGCAAAAATAAGGACGCTCTTCAGCTCCTTTCCTTTGAGAAGATGCGAAACTAGTTGAATCTTATTTTCATTATTTACCAGATAAGCTGCCTGTAAAACAGATTCGGAAGGTTTCGATACTGCAAAGTTCAATTCCAACGGATTATTCAGAATCTTTTTAGCAAAGGTTCTGATCTTTGAAGGCATTGTGGCTGAAAACATTAATGTCTGACGTTTTTCAGGCAGGAAACTGACAATCTTTTGAATGTCTTCAATAAATCCCATATCGAGCATACGGTCGGCCTCATCCAAAACCAGACAACGCAACCCCTCAGAAGAGAAATGACCCATATTAAGGTGCATCAGCAATTTTCCCGGAGTGGCTACAATGATATCACTATGAGTCATCAACGCCTTTCGATGTGTATCATATTCAACGGCATCACCACCGCCATAGACGGCTTTAGAACTTACGGAAGCGAAATATCCTAATCCTTCGATCTGCTGATCTATCTGCATAGCCAGCTCACGCGTGGGGACTATAATAATAGCCGAAGTTGTATTCGTTGGATTTGTTGCAATCCGGTCAATCAACGGAATAAGGTAGGCAGCTGTTTTTCCGGTCCCTGTTTGTGCACATCCAATAATATCGCGGCCCTCAATAATAGGACCTAATACAGCCTCCTGAATAGGGGTCAATGTTTCGTAACCCATCGAGTTGATGGCTTCCATTAACCCTTTGTCAAATGAATAATCTACAAATTTCAAATTGAATAATATTTATCCTGCAAAGTTAACGATAATATAGACATCATGATAGGTACTTCCGGATACAGAAAAAGGGGTGCAAGCACCCCTTTTTCTGTATAAAGATTGGTTAAGAACCAATTACTTTTTCTTTCCTGTTTTACCTGTTTTAGTTGCAGCGGCAATAGAATCAGCTTTCTTAACAGAATCAGCTTTACGAAGTGAATCTGAACCAAGAGCATTGATAGAATCACTTTTACGAATTGAATCAGCCATTAAAGCAGCAATAGAATCAGCTTTACGAATTGAATCTTGTTTTGCTTTTTCTGCTTTTTCTGCTGCACTTGGACCACAAGCAAGGAATGAAGCCATACCGGCAATAACTAATAATTGAAATAATCTTTTCATGATGTTTTTATGTTTTTTAAAAAGCGTTGCAAAAGTATAACTAATTGAAGAAGTATGGTGAGTTTCAATTGTTAAATTAATATTAAAAAAAAGAAAAAAATCACACACACCATATCACATTGTTTTACTGCTACTTATATATCAAAACAAATCAACACTTTGTGGAAAAAATCTACATTAAGACCGCTTACAACGTTTTTACAGCAGTAAGTAAGAATCAATATTCTTGCATTTTTTTTCGTCGTTCCAAATAAATCCGGTATTGAAATGCATTTAGTGCTACTGGGAAAAGCCGAAACCATTTTGTAGATTTGTCATCTTGTAATTCTATCTATTTACTTTTCTTGCTTCTTAATAATTAATATAATGGCACCTCTGGCTGAATTTTTACGACCTTCATCACTTGACGATTACATTGGACAGGAACATCTTTTAGGTCCCGGAGCCATTCTGCGTCAAGCTATTGAATCGGGAAACATTCCCTCCATGATATTATGGGGGCCTCCGGGAGTAGGGAAAACAACATTGGCCCACATTATTGCTACAAAGTTAAACAGGACATGCTATACGCTCAGCGCCATCAGTTCGGGCGTAAAAGACGTCAGAGAGGCGATTTTAAAAGCCCGTGAAGAAAATAACAGTCCGATACTTTTTATTGATGAAATTCACCGGTTCAGCAAATCGCAACAAGACTCATTATTGGGTGCAGTTGAAAAGGGAGAGGTAACATTGATTGGCGCCACCACTGAAAATCCTTCGTTTGAAGTGATTGCACCTCTCCTATCTCGCTGTCAGGTTTATATTCTGAAGTCATTGGATGAGGCAGAACTGTTAAAGATTCTTGAACGGGCATGCGGGGAACTCGAAACCAGAAGCGGAATAACTATCACGGTAAAAGAGCATGATGCATTACTTCGTATTTCAGGAGGCGATGCACGAAAACTATTGAATGCCATTGAATTGGTAATCCAGATGGAAAGTACGAAGACTAAAAACATCATCGTCACCAATGAAAATACCGTCCGCATCATTCAAAGGAACCTTGCTTTTTATGATAAAGGCGGTGAGATGCATTATGATATCATCTCGGCTTTCATCAAAAGCATAAGGGGAAGTGATCCGAATGCTGCGGTATATTGGCTGGCCCGCATGATAAATGGAGGCGAAGATCCTTTGTTTATTGCACGAAGGCTGCTGATACTGGCTTCCGAAGATATCGGCAATGCCAATCCCAATGCACTATTGCTGGCGAATGCGTGTTTTGATGCGGTGAATAAAATCGGGTATCCCGAATGCCGGATTATTTTATCGCAAACAGTAACATACCTTGCCTCCTCAGTAAAAAGCAATGCCGCCTATATGGCTATCAACAATGCACAGGAGCTGGTACAGCAAACAGGAGACCTACCCGTTCCTCTCCATATCAGAAATGCACCCACAAAACTGATGAAAGATATCGGCTATGGTAAGAATTATCTATATGCCCACGACTATGAAGGGAACTTTGCCGAACAAGAATTTTTACCTGATAAGCTGACAGGTAAAAAGTTATATGACCCACAAAATAATCCCAGAGAAAATGAGTTGAGAAATAGATTGAAGCAGCTTTGGAAAAACAAATACGGATACTAATTAGTTTTATGCTGAATTGAATTACTTTTTCCTATAAAAGCTGGCACCTTTGTTGCATTATGCAAAACGATTATCCATAGGAAGAAAATATGTGAATGATGTAAATTAAAGCTAAAATTATGTAACGTTTATGTAAATTAAAACATTCACCTTTCGGTAATATAAAAAACGTTTCCAAACAGAACATACCCTGATTGATTTTTCATAAGAAAGAGTAACCGGGTATTATAAAAAACATGAAACAATTATAGTTTCATGTAATAACCTATTTCTAATTAAAAAAAGATGGCTGAACTTTCTTCCATTCGGAAATTAATGATACGTCTTTTTATAAGCGTAGTTTTTCTTCTAATATGGGGAATGGGCGGTTATGCTCAAACCATTGACTCAATAAGCTTCACCTACACCAACAATTTATGCGGAAGCGCTGTTGTCAAATTTAAGGCAATCATTTACGGCTCAAATATCAATACTACGGATTATGATTTTGCATGGAATTTTGGAGATGGAAAAACAGATGTAGGCCAGGAACTCTCTCATGGCTTTCCGGTTGAACCCGGAGCACCCCATTTGGTTAGTAATGTTGAAACTCCGTTTAATGTAATTTTAACGATTACAAATAAAACATCCGGATCGACAAATACAATAACAAAACAGGTCATCGTCCGTCCGTCTCCGATCCCTATTTTGGCTGGTGTAAATAATAACCCCGATCCTTTTAATAACTGTGCCAACAACCCCACTCCGTTAAAGCCAAATTTTATTGTTTCTGTGTTAAATAAATCTATAAATGCAAGTTTAATATCTAACTACAATATTGATTGGGGCGATGGTAAAAATGATCAATTTACAAAAAGTAACTTTCCATCCATATTAATACATACTTATACTCAACTAGGACTTTTCAAGCTCAAGTTCACCACAACAGGAGATAACGGATGCGACTCAACTATAGAATACAGGGTTAAAAACCTGAGTAATCCGGGAATAGGAATAAGCACTACAGGAAATACGGAGGGCTGTGCACCGATCCCTTTCTCGTTTAAATTAAACGGAATCAAGAATAATGATGCTGAGACCAGTTATCTCTTTGATTTTGGCGATGGAAAAACACAAACATGGACACAAGCAGATGCCATAGCTAACGATAGTATTATCACCCATATTTATACCAGAAGTTCTTGTGATCAACCCGGAAGGGCTTATACGGTAAAAGTGATCGCCTCTAATGATTGCAAAAGCACTCTGGCTACAATCGGCGGGGTTAAAGTTTCATCCATGCCTATCCCTATTTTTTCCGCAACAAACTTATGTGAAGATGAACCCGTTCAATTTACAAACAGTAGCTTTATTGATTGTTCTAATAAAGTATCTTATATCTGGAATTTCGGAGATGGTTCTCCCGTCGTAACTACGACAAGTAATACGACTGTGACTCATAAATTTCCATTAGATAACACAATATATATTGTTTCGCTTAAAATTCTCAGTTCTTGTCAAGACACCACAATTTCAAAAGCAATCACTTTAATAAAAAGCCCCGTTGCTGATTTCGAACTATCCTCTGTGCAAGACTGTTTGAATGTAACCTCTCCTTTTGTAGTAAATGCAACCAATAAATCAACCGGAGTCTATAAAAGTCTCTTATGGTCAGTGACACCAACCACCGGATGGAAATTTTCTCAAGGAGGCCCCACTTCAAACGACCCTCAGTTTTCATTCAACAAAAAAGGAATCTATACTGTTTCGTTAAGAATAACTAATAGTTGCAAATCTGTCTATAAGTATGTTACCGTTATGGTAAATGGTTTGCCAAATGCTACATTCCCTCAAATCAAACCACAATGTGATAATTATATATTTGATGCATCACAAACAAATATCTTTAAAATCGACTCGATTGCGAAGGAAAACATAAGTGCAAAATGGACAATCACACCTGAAACCGGCTGGTCTTTTATTGCGCCAACTACAGCTACATCCATAGCACCTAAGATAAGCTTCACAAGCAATGGTGACTTTACCATCAGTGTTAATTTAAAGAATGATTGTGGTGACACTACGCTGAGTCGTATATTAACGATTGGCAAATTCACGCAGGTTACAGTTGGGCAGGACTCCACATTCTGCACAAATACAGACCTGATTAAACTTGTCGGGAACCCAACCGGAGGCGACTGGAGTATACAACCCGACGCACCTTCGTCGCTCATCAAAATTGTTGGAGACACTTCCTATTTTGATCCTTCCGTACCAGGAATTTATACCTTGACCTATAAGCGGGGAGTCAGCTATTGTTACAGTGAAGCAAGTAAAAAATATACAGTCATTGCGCTTCCGGTCGTCAGCGCGGGACCAGATTTCAATATCTGTAAAAACCAAACGACACCCTATTCTTTAAACGGCACCCCGGTTGGAGGTACATGGTCAGGACCGGGCATTACGGGGAATACTTTTTCTCCGGGCGGAATGGATATCGGAAGTTATATATTAAAATATAGCTATACAGATCCCAACACCTTGTGCACTAATACGGATCAAGTTGTCGTCAGGATTTTAGATGTTCCGGCTACCGGATTTAATATTCCGGTGCAAGGCTGTAAAGATCAACCCATCACCTTTATCCCTTTTGGACCGGCCAACACGATTTACAACTGGAATTTTGGCGACGGTCATACGGTAACTACAACAGGATCGGCCAGCCATACCTATCGCACGAGTGGTATCTATACCATAAATCTTAATAGTGCCGATTCGAATTATTGTGAAAATAACACCAGCAAAAGTATCTGGATACAAGATACGATTAGTATACCGGTGATAACCTATGCTCCCAAAAACGGGTGTGGACCTTTAACTGTTAATTTCGCCATAGATACTACCGGAGCTACAAAAAACGGACAGACCTATCATTGGGATTTTGGAAATGGAGATGTGAAAGATGGAATTATTTTGGAAAAGCAGATTACCTATAACCCAGGCTTAGCCGATACCTCCTACACTGTACGTCTTACTGCTTCGAATAATTGTTTCACGAAGATTGTCTACTATCCAATAGTGGTTAAATCGGAACCCCATGCTGATTTTAATTTTCCACACCCGTATGAATGTTCCCCTGCTACAGTAAAATTCAGAAATACCGCAGCCGATAGAAAAGCTTCATTTTTATGGGACTTCGGTGATGGCACTACAAGTACTGACTTTGAACCCTCACATTTATTTACGACAGGGAAAACCGCTACAACATTTAAAATAAAACTATTAGCAAACAATGGCTGTGGAAAAGACAGTGTCACCAAAACATTACTGGTGAAGCCAAATAGTATTGAAGCTTTTATTGAAATGAATGTCAGACAGGCTTGTCCCGGAGATATCATCATGTTAAGAAACCTCTCCACTGATACTGTCACAAAAATCTCAAATTATTATTGGGACTTCGGAGACGGAACCATTTCAAACACATGGGATGCTACCCATGCATATACTACTGCCGGTAAATATACCATAAAACTATATGTTGATAATGGATGCAGTCAGGCTGAAAAGACTGAACAAATTGAGATATTACCGGTACCCGATCTGCAAATTATCTGTCTGGATTCTATTTGTAAAGGAGATACACTAAAACTGGAAGGAAATTATAATAATGTTGATTTGATGAATACTAAATGGGATTTTGGAGATGGTTCATTCGGAACAGGATCAAGTACCAGTCATGTTTATAATACGGTAGGATGGCATACGATTACCTATCATGCCGCTTATACGTCGAGTATTCTTCAATGTGCGGCTACAAAAACCAAGAGGGTTTATGTCAAAGATTCGCCCTCTCAATTATCCCTGCCTGATATGGCAGGCTGTTCTCCTTTTTCCATTTCGATTTCACCGCCCGGTTCGGACGCCTATCTATGGAACTTTGGAGATGATAATTTATGGATCGCCTCAGGTAAACATACGTTTATCAACAATGGGGCTCAACCGGTTAGGAAGAAGGTGTCAATTATGGCTGAAAACAATTTTCTATGTCGAACCGCATCCTACTTTTGGGTAACGATTTATCCAAACCCGGTAGCCAAAATTGGGGTTCGATCAGAAGGAGGGTATCCTGAGTCGGTTTATTTCAAGAACCTATCTATGAATTCCACTCTATGCGAATGGCTCTTTCCGGATGGAAACACCGCAATATCATGCGACTCCATATTATATCGTTTTTATAACACTGGCTTTTCACGGATATATCTAAAGACCTCAAATCAATATGGTTGTACCGATACCACCTCTATTATCCATCAAACATTGCTTAAAGGTTTATTTGTTCCTAATGCTTTACAACCATCAAATGCGGATCCATTGGTTAAAGTTTTCAAGCCGATTGGCATTGGGCTAAAGACGTATCACCTTGGGATATATGATATCTGGGGTAATCTGATCTGGGAAACGGAGAAACTAAAAGACACCCAAACCGATGAAGGTTGGAACGGACAAACCAAATCGGGGAAAGACCTTCCCCAGGGGGTTTATATCTGGAGAATCTCGGCGACTTTCGTTGATGGAACCGCCTGGAAAGGAATGAAACAGAAAGATGACAAAACTCGGACAGAGGGTACCATAACACTTATCAGATAAATGATGAAACCAAAAATAGTTCAGCTAATCTTTTTATTGTTTCTGCTATTTTGCGGGCCGGTATTGCATGCCCAGGATGTTACCTTTTCTCACTTTCTATATGCACCTTCTTATTATAATCCTGCCGCTGTCGGTATCGACCGTGGATTTTTAGGAGCGCTTAATTACAGGAGAGCGCTCATGTATATGCCTTCTAAATTTGAAACCTATGCTGTCGGACTTGATCAATCACTGCACGATACCGGTCTTAAAGGACTTGGTGGCGTAGGATTATTTGTGGTTAATAATCAAGAAGGAGAAGGCAATTTAAATACGCTGGCAGTAGGTATCCCCATCTCGGGCAGAGTAGAGCTGACTGAACAATGGACTCTACAAGCAGGGATAGCCCCGGTGATTTATCAAAAAACAATCAACTGGAATAACCTAATCTTTAGCGATCAACTAAATCCCTATTATGGAATAGATCATGCAGTTTCGCCAGCCGCCTTGTTGGATGCCGCGCCAAGGGTTAATTTCTTTGACTTCGATGTTGGATTATGGGCCCGTTATGAAAGCGACCCCAGTCAACAAGCCAATGTGCTGAATGATGTACTTGATATTGGAATTTCCATTCAGCATATTCCCGAACCGAATCAATCATTCTTCACACAGAAAAGCCGGTTACCCTCGAAATATGTTTTGATGGCTCGCTACAGCCACAATCTTGGAGATTATCGTTTATTGGAAAGCAAGATACAACCTGTTCTGCTATTCGAATCGCAGGGTCCGATGCAAGATTTCGTAGCAGGCGTAAATTATGCCAGACCGGGATTTAATTTTGGAGGTTTCTTCAGAAGAGAGCAAAACAGTATTATGAAATTTTCGGAACTTATCTTCTTAACAGGAGTAGACCTAAACCTGAATAACGATCTTTTTTCAACGATCCGATTTAATTACAGTGCCGATTTCTTCCTTTCAACCAATAAAGCAAAAGGAAACCTATCGCATGAGGTTTCCTTAATTTTTCATCTTCCCTCTATTCATAGAAGAAAAGATCCTTGTAGAATGTTTTTCTAGGGATTGTCAGCCTTCGCCTTCTTTATAAAAAACAAGAACTAGAGAATAGCCCTTCTTATTTTTATCAGTTTCTCCAGCAGATCGTCCAGCAGATCCAATCGCAGCATATTGGCACCATCACTCTTTGCCACTGCCGGGTTCGGATGTGTTTCGATAAAGAGGCCGTCTACTCCAACAGCAATACCTGCTTTAGCCAGCGTTGCAATTAAATCGGGACGTCCCCCCGTCACGCCTTCACTTTGGTTGGGCTGTTGTAATGAGTGTGTTACGTCAAGAATAACAGGCACTCCGTTTTGCTGCATAACAGGAATACCTCTGAAATCGACGATTAGATCAGTGTAGCCAAATGTTGTGCCCCGTTCGGTAATCATCACTTTGTGATTACCTGCCTCCCGAACCTTCTCAACTGCAAATTTCATGGCTTCAGGAGAGAGAAATTGTCCCTTCTTAATATTCACTACCTTTCCGGTCTTTGCAGCAGCTACCAATAGTTCTGTCTGACGACATAAGAAAGCAGGAATTTGAAGGACATCCACATATTGGGCAGCCATGACAGCTTCCTCTTCCGTATGAATATCAGTAACGGTAGGGATTCCAAGTGTTCTGCCCACGTTTTGTATCGCCTCTAATGCTTTGATATCGCCGATCCCTGTAAAAGAAGATAGCTTTGAACGGTTTGCTTTGCGATACGAAGCTTTAAAGATATAAGGGATTTCAAGCCGATCTGTTATCGCTTTGATTTTCTGTGCTATTTCGAGGGGCATATCCTCATTTTCTACTACACAGGGACCTGCCAGCAGAAAGAAATTGCCACTATCGGTGTATTTTATACCGGGAACCATTTTCAGCATAATATTTTTTTATGCAAAAATAGACAAACTCTATAAAAACAGCACTACACCCTCCGGATAAAGCAAATTAATTACTAACCGGATAAACGCAGTGACAACAAAAAACAAGAAACAGAGAATCATCACTGAGATAATCAGAAAGCCCAACTTACGATCGGAAGGAAGATGCAATACAGGGTCTATCCCCAGCCAGAATAAAATGATAGAATAAATACTGATCAAACCAAGATATTCAATATGCAATCCTGTGTTAATCAAAATGGTGGCAAAGAAGAGCGGAGTATAGCTATAGATCAACAATCTGAACGAAGAGGGATTATGCAAACTTGCACCCAATGCCTTTCCTACTTTTCCAATCATTAATCCACCTAACAGAATAACAAACATAGGCGCTATCATATTGAAAAGCAACATAGTAAGAATAAAGGGTATTTTAAATTGATCAAGTTCTGAATTTTCAGCAAATCCAAAATAAAGACTAAATGCCTTTACTACCGCACTTATAACAATTAAAGGCCATGCATAATACTTAATTATTGCCTCAAGTGGTTCTGAGTCATTAGCTATACCCTTCCACTCTCTTAACGGAACAAAAAGTATCCGGAACATTCGTTTTATGGTCTTAATTAATCTCATGCTATCGGTTTATAATCTTCAAATTTAGTTAACTATTATTAGATATAATCTATAACTTTGAAGTTATTGATAACTTTATGTTCAATTTATTTAAAATATAAAAGAAAGAGCTATCTTAGCTCGTTAATTTCAAAACTCATAAATCATGCGTAGATCAACCTCTTTATTCGGGCAAATCAATACTTTAATGATTATTTTCGCTTTTCTGGGATTGACAAGTTGCAACAGCAAGCGAACAAATACAAGCACAAATGGGAAACTTGAAGGGAAAATAAGCATCTCAGGAGCGTTTGCATTGTATCCTATGGCCGTAAAATGGGCGGATGAATTTAAAAAAATTCATCCCGATGTTAAGATTGACGTTTCAGCCGGTGGAGCCGGAAAAGGAATTACAGATGTCTTATCCGGGATGGTTGACTTGGGAATGGTTTCGCGTGGCATCAACCCGGCAGAAGTCACAAAGGGAGCTTTCGGAATAGCCGTTGCTAAAGATGCTGTCTTACCGACCATCAGTGATAAGAATCCTGTTTTAGCTGAATTAAGACAAAAAGGGATGACCAAAGAGATCTTTGCTCAGATTTTTCTATCAGGCAACGTCACTTCATGGGGCACAAATCTTGTAAAAGTAGACAATAAAGCACAGGGGAAGATAAACGTATATACGCGTAGTGATGCTTGTGGTGCCGGAGAAATGTGGGGAAAATATCTTGGGAAGAATCAGGAAGCCCTCAAGGGTGTAGGGGTATTTGGAGATCCGGGTATAGCAGATGCCGTAAAAAAGGATCCGCTTGGTTTAGGTTTCAATAATATGATCTTTGCATATGATATTCGAACCCGTAAATTCTTTCCTGGAATCGCTGTCATCCCCATTGATGTAAATGGAAACGGCAAAATTGATAAAGAGGAGGACTTTTACGGAACACTAGACGAAGTAATGGCTGCTATAAAAGATGGCCGTTATCCTTCACCTCCTGCCCGTGATCTATATTTTGTCAGCAAGGGTAAACCCGGAAATCCGGTACTCACAGAATTTTTACGTTGGATATTGACGGATGGTCAAAAATATGTCAACGAATCAGGATATGTTCAGTTAGCTGATACACATCTGAAAAAAGAACTTGAAAAACTAAAATAAACAGTGAAGCTTAACTTCAAATTCTTTACCGTTAAACGACACTTAAGAGACAAGCTAGCCAATAGTTGGATGTTAATCTGCCTGGGGTTTGTCATTGTAATGCCTGTCATAATCGGTATTGGTCTAATTTATAAAAGTGGTCCTTTATTAAAGGATAATAGCCTATCATCTTTGCTATTCTCATCCGACTGGCGTCCCATGTCGGGTCACTTTGGATTATTAACATTCATTGTCAGTTCAGTTTGGGTTACCCTATTGTCATTATTAATTGCCGGTCCCATTTGTTTGCTATCCTCTATCCATCTAACACAATATGCACGACCTTATTTCTTAAAGATCATGCATCCGGTTATCGATATTCTTGCAGGAATTCCTTCGGTCATCTATGGTGTGTGGGGTATTTTGCTTATTGTTCCATTTGTCTCACATGATCTGGCCCCATTCTTTGGTATGCAGTCATCCGGTTATTGTCTTTTGTCGGGGGCAATTGTTCTTGCCATCATGATCATACCTTTTATGCTGAATATACTCATTGAAGTATTTCAAACGATTCCTAATGAGTTGAGCGAAGCCTCACTTTCATTAGGTGCGACAAAATGGCAAACTATCAAATATGTTTTACTAAAAAAAGCTTTCCCCGGAATCATTTCAGCTTTCGGATTAGGAATATCAAGAGCCTTTGGAGAGACTATTGCCGTGTTAATGGTAACTGGAAACGTAACGAAAATACCAACCGGCGCTTTTCAGTCAGGTTATCCTTTGCCGGCATTGATTGCAAACAACTATGGAGAGATGCTAAGTATACCGCTCTATGATTCAGCTTTAATGCTTTCTGCTTTGGTTTTATTTATCATCGTTTTACTATTTAATATGCTATCCCGCATTTTCATTATGCGCGTTGAAAAGAATATGTAACCTATGAGAGATTTTCGTTTTATTGAAGAAAAAATCTTCAGAGTACTAATGTTTATTTCTACAGCCGTTATTGCGCTGGCCCTTTTGCTTATTATAGCCAGTATCCTATACAAAGGATTGCCGGCTATTAACTGGGAGATGCTATCGCAAACGCCCTCAGGCGGATTCTATTTTGGCAAACATGGCGGTATACTGAATGCGATCATCGGTTCGGCCTATCTCTCTATCGGAGCCTCTGCCCTTGCCTTCTGTGTCGGAATGCCCGTTGCACTCTATATGAATGTTCACCTGGTTAAGCGAAAGAAACTCATCAATATGATTCGATTTTTTCTTGATCTGCTTTGGGGTGTTCCATCCATTGTATATGGAGCCTTTGGATTCAGTATCATGATCTTTTTAGGAATCAGAACCTCATTGCTGGCAGGAATTATTACCGTAACGATCTTTATCATTCCTATCATGGTGAGAGGAATGGACGAAGTGCTGAAAACAGTTCCCCGGGGTCTTCTTGAGGCCTCTTTATCATTGGGATCAACAAAAAGCGAGACCGCTTATCGGGTATTTTTCAAACAAAGCTTTGCCGGAATCATTACAGCCTTCTTGCTTTCCTTTGGCCGTGCCATCGGTGATGCGGCTTCGGTTTTATTTACCGCAGGATATACGGATAGTATTCCTACATCACTGATGCAACCGACAGCTACCTTACCGCTTGCCATCTTCTTTCAGCTTTCATCGCCCATAGAAGAGGTCAGGACCAGGGCATATGCATCGGCTGTTGTGCTTACATTGTTTATCTTATTTATCAGTCTCTTATCGAGATATACTTCAAAACGTTATCAAAAGAATAAAATACAGTTTTAAACTGTATCTTATTCTTTTGCTTTTTAGGATGAAGCTATTTTAAATTATTTTCATCAACTGATTGTTACTACAAAATATTTACTGAAAGTATGGAAGAAAAGCCCAAAATACGTGTACGTGATTTAAATATTCATATTGGGAAGCAGCACATTTTAAAAAATGTGAATGTAGATATTCCCCAAAACAAAGTCACAGTTATTCTGGGACCCTCGGGTTGCGGCAAGACAACGCTACTTAAGAGCATGAACAGGCTGACCGATCTTTACCCCGAAGTAAAAGTATCGGGAAATATTTATATTGGCGAAGAGGATATCCTTCACACCACTACAGCAATAACTGATATCAGAAAAAGAATGGGGCTGTTGAGTCAGCGTCCCTACCCTCTTCCTATGAGTATATTTAATAATATTGCTTACGGATTAAAAATCAGTGGACACAATAAAAAGAAGACATTAAACGCTAGAGTGGAACATTACTTACGTCAGGCTAATTTATGGGAAGAGGTTTGCGACCGTTTGAAAGATCCCGCCTCTGCACTGAGTATAGGTCAACAGCAACGCCTCTGTCTGGCCAGAGGATTGTCTGTCGATCCTGAAATAATTCTTGCCGATGAACCTACCTCCGCACTAGATCCTATATCAAGCGACGTAATTGAGAAAAAATTTATTGACCTCAAAGAGAATTATACGGTTGTTTTAGTAACGCATATTCTCAGACAGGCCCGTCGTATTGCAGATAATGTGATATTTATGTATCTGGGTGAAGTCATTGAACAAGGCCCTGCGGAAGAGATATTTAATCATCCTAAAGAGGAACGTACCAAACAATATCTAAAGGGTACATTCAACTAAAAAAATATTTTTCACTCCGTGCAACCTTTTTCGTAACCTTGCATCTTTTTATAAACAAGTAAAAACAAAAAAAGCATTCAACAAGCAATGGATTATTCTAAAATCCTTGAAGGCTGCCTCAAAGGGAATTTGAAGGCTCAGCGAGAGCTTTATGAATGCTTTGCAGGAAAAATGCTTGGTGTATGTATGCGCTATTCTTCAAACAGAGAGGAAGCCAAAGACATTCTTCACGATGGATTCATAAAGGTATTCACTAAACTTGACACCTTCTCGGGCACGGGCCCGTTAGAAGCGTGGATCAGGAGGATCATGGTCAATACCGCACTTGAACAATTACGAAAGAATGATGTCTTACACGATACGGTTGATTATGAAGGCGCAGCTAATAATATTGAAGCAGATGTAGATATTGTAAGCGATATAACCCGTGATGAATTATTACAGATTATTGCAGGTCTGCCGCCCGGATATCGAACTGTCTTTAACCTTTTTGCGATTGAAGGATATTCTCATCAGGAAATATCAAAATTATTGAACATAAGTGAGGGGACTTCAAAATCGCAATATTCAAGAGCCAAGAGTTGGCTCCAATCAGAAATAACTGCCAAATACATGGTTCGGTGAAACAAGAAAACGACAAATTACGCAACCTATTACAGGAGGTGTTCAATGATTACGAGGTAACACCCGATCCGGAAGACTGGAATCGGATTGCCGAGTCATTGAATAAGGCCAAAGGACGCCGTCGGTTTTTATGGGCTGCTTGGTCGGCTGCCGCAACAATTTTACTTCTTTTAGCCATATACACCGGCAATGAAATTCTCGGAGACAGATCGGTACTACAAGCAAATAGGAAAACCAATGTTGTTACTAATTATTCCAACCACACGACGCCTATTAAAAGCCAAGTTCCCATAGCCAAAGGTACCAATACCAAAGCGTTGAACCATCGTACTTCAATAAAACCGGAGGGTTCTCAAAAGGTACTTGCAAACAATCCAAACACAATTAGCAAACGCTTGCTTGCTTTCACTTCCGGCGCCAATCACTATCCGGCTGAAAAGAAAAGTCAGGCCGAACCTGTAAAAAATATTTCAGCAACAAAAAACAACCAATCCGAAAAGATCATTTCGGATAAAACGCCGGTTACCAATATTAACGGTGAAAAGGAGCGTGCTTATAAAGCAATCGCAAATAATAACAATCCAGCGAAAGCAGACACAAAAGAGTTTTCCCCAACACAAGCGAACCCGGACAAAGCGGTTTCGATAAATTCGATTCTTGCCGCAACAAATGAGAAAAAAGAAACAAAGGAAGAGAAGGCTAAGGAACAATTAGCCCGTGAACAACTCTATGCATTGAAAGAAAATCGTGAAGCAAAACAACTGAAGTCAACCCGAACTTTCATTCTTACAGGACTGGCTATCGGAAACAGTAGTGGATTCCAACCGTTTTCCGGTAATAATAATAATAATACAGATATGAATAGCTATGCAGATCCAAGGAATGGTACTGCAGCTTCCCTTACATCCAGTCTTTTATATAGTTCAAATAAGATCTTCGATTTCACATCGTCTAATTCGCAAAGTATTAGTACGCTCTATCAGAATATAGAGCGAAACTATAAACCTCCTTTGACGTTGGCCTTAACAGCTACATTTTCATTGGGAAACAGGTTTAGTATGGAAACCGGATTCCAATATACGAGTCTTAAATCCGATGGAAATATATCCATTAAATCTTCAAATGATATGCAATTTATCCTATATAATGTAAACGAATCACTTGAATATGTCGGAATACCCGTAATGCTTAATTATACTCTTGTCGAAAAAAAGAAATTCAAAACCTTTATCAGTTCGGGTTTTAGTATCGATAAAGGAATACAGGCTCATTATAACGCGACGGCAAAAAACAATATTCCAACAGCTTCTGAGATCAATACCCACAACTCAATAAAAGGGTTACAAGAGTCCTTCTCAGGTGGTATCGGCTTAAGTTATACATTTATTCCTCATTTTGAGTTTTATCTGCAACCATCCGTCACATATTATTTCAAATCTTCCGACTCGAATGCCACCATTTATTCAATAAATCCGTGGTTAATAAATCTAAGAAGCGGAATCAGGTACAACTTCAAATAATTTCACCCTACTTTTTTCTTGATTTTTTTTAATAAATGATGCAACTAATCTATAGTATCTATCATCATTCATTTAAGCAAATCAAATAAAAAGTCATGAAGACCAAACGAACGGGAGTTTTTCTTTTCGCAGTTACATTACTGCTCACACTTGGGGCTTGTTCTGATAAAGTGAAAGACAAAGTGACCTACACCTGCAATGTGCCGGTATATCAAGCACGTGCTGAATTTGTAAAAAGTGTAAAGACGGGAACGATGCAAGAACTGCAAAGACCCGGAAAGATATTTCTAAAAGGAAAATATATTTTTATAAATGAACTTTACAGGGGTATACATGTCATAGACAACAGTAATCCGGCTTCACCTCAAAACATTGCTTTTATTACTATTCCAGGAAACGTTGATATTGCAGTAAGAGACAATACACTCTATGCAGATAGCTATACAGATTTGGTTGCCATAGATATCACAGATCCAACCAAAGCAACAGAAACAGCCCGTTATGATAATGCTTTTCCAAACGTAATGCCACCAACAGGAAACAACTATTCTGTTACAGCAATCGATACGGCTAAGGGAGTCGTTGTTGGCTGGAAACAGGAAAAGATAACCGAAGATGTCACCAAACCCACTTATTGGGTAGGATTAATGTACAATTCATCCGATTATTATTCAAAAGATAACGGAACATGGGCGCTCGCCACAACAGCAGGAACCGGCACTACCTCGCAGGCAGCCATTGCCGGATCGCTTGCCAGGTTCGTCATTTATGGAGATAAGCTTTATGCACTGACAAACTCACAAATGAAAGTGTTCTCGATTAGCGGAGTTCCTGCATTAATCAATAGTAGTTGGACCAACTGGCAAGCAGAAACCCTCTTCATTAAAGGAAACTTAATGTTTGCCGGTACACGACAAGGATTGATCATTTATAGCCTGGATAATCCCATAACACCAAAACAATTATCAACGTTTAGTCATCTTTATAGCTGCGATCCGGTTGTAGTCGAAGGCAACAAAGCCTATTACACCATGCGGTCCGGAAATAATTGCGGTCAATCCGTTAGTGGATTGGGGGTTATTGATATCACAGATCCGACAAAACCTGTTGAACTGAACTTCTTCGCACTAAGCAGTCCGAATGGCCTTGGTATTGATAACAACAGATTATTTGTCTGCGATGGAGATAAAGGACTGAAAATATATGATGCCACGAATCCGTTAACCATTATGAATAATCAGCTTGCTACATTTAATACGGTTCATGCGGTCGATGTTATTCCATACAATAACATATTAATACTGATTGGTTCGAGCGGATTAAACCAATACGACTACACCGACATCCACAACATTAAACTCCTAAGCACAATACCCGTAAAAACATTTTTTGCAGACTGATGAAAACGTTAACCACACTTATATTGGTGCTATTGACTTTGACCGTCGCAGCACAAGACAAACCGACAAATAATATACTATATTTGAAAAACGGATCTGTCTTAAAAGGCCGGATTATTGAAAACAAGCCTAAAGAATCGGTAAAAATCCAGTTATCCGATAAGTCGATATGGGTTTTCAAGAACTCGGAAGTTGAAAAGATAGATACCCTGTCACTTTTGTCAAAGGCAAAACAAAACGAGCTTATATTCAATCCCCAAAAAGGCTTTTTCACACAGGCACAATTTGAATTAATGCCGTCAAAGAAAAATAGCGATGAAGGTACCGTTCCTTCTGTACTTGGAGTTCTCGGATATCAGCTTAATAAGCACTTTTCAGCCGGAGTGGGTACAGGCGTAGAAGCTTTCCATATTAGTATGATGCCTGTATTTGCCGAAGGTAGATATTACTTTCTAAACGATCATTACACTCCATTTGTAAACATGAAAGGTGGCTACGCATTTCCATTGGAAAACGGGAAAGATGACTATCGGAACATCAAACTCACCAGCAAGGGAGGCATGATGGCAGGTGCAGAGGTAGGATTTCTGAAGAGTTTAACTCCGAAGACGTTTCTTACTTTCAGTATTGGTTATCGCTATCAACACTTGGTGCAAACCGGAAAGATGAATCGCGGCTATTATTACCCGGGGTCAGAATTAGCTAGTAGCGATTTAAGGCTGGCAAATTATTATTATGTTCCTAATGCTGATCGTAAAATATCAACAGATTTTCATCGCATCATCATCTCTCTGGGAATTCGTTTCTGGTAATTCTCCTCCGCAAGTTCGTCAAACTTCTTTATCAATACTCGTTAATCTATAATTACTACAAAATCTATTAATTACCTAAAACACCGGACGCGGCTTTGCCGCGTTCATTGTTTTAGGTAATTTTCTTATGACTACTGATAATGAGTAACCCCACATAGGTGATAAGTCCATTTAGAATCAATAGTTCAAAGCCAAAAGTATATCCTGAAAAGAGTGCCTTGGAGTTATCACTTAACAGATAACAAATCACAGGTGAACTCAATGCGATCAACGGAACCCATTTATCATTAACCCCTCTCTTAGTAAACATACCGAATGAGAAAAGTCCCAATAACGGTCCATAGGTATATCCGGCTACCGTAAACAGTTTATCAATGACGGCTCTATCATTGATCGCTCTGAAAATCACAATAACAGTAAGTAGCAAAAAAGCAAACGAAATATGAATGATGTATCGTATCTTTCGTTTTTGCTTTTCCGAAAGATGATCCTTTTTATCTAAACCGATAAAGTCTATCGAAACAGAAGTAGTCAACGATGTTAAAGCACCATCCGCACTGGGGTATGCGGCAGAGATAAGACCGAGGATGAAGACCAAGCCTGCAATGGGGCCCAGATGATTGATGGAGATGATGGGAAACAGATCGTCGGTACGTTCGGGAAGCGTTATTCCCTTTGCACTGGCAAACATAAAAAGAGCAGCTCCGAGAAATAAGAAGAGCAGATTAACGAAGATCAGTACGAAACTGAATGAGAACATATTTTTTTGAGCATCTTTCAGATTGCGACAACTCAAGTTCTTTTGCATCATCTCCTGATCAAGTCCCGTCATCACAATGGCAATAAAGGCTCCGCTAAAAAATTGTTTTACAAAGAAGTCCTTGGCATGCCAGTCAAACTCCATCAACTTTGAGTATTTACTATTTGCAACCTGCTCAACCAGCCCTGTGAACGATAGTCCCATATCCTTGCATATCAGATGAAGCGAAATAACGACCGCTGCCAGCATAAAAGTAGTCTGCAATGTATCGGTCCATATAATTGTTTTAACGCCTCCTTTCATAGTGTAGAGCAAAATTAGAAGGATAAAGACACCTACTGTGGCAATAAAAGGAATACCCCATGCATCAAAAACAAATATCTGAAGCACATTAACCACCAGGAACATTCTAAACGATGCACCAATGGTCCGTGATATCAAAAAATAAAAAGCACCTGTTTTGTATGACCAGTAACCAAATCTGTTTTCAAGGTATGTATAAATAGAGGTTAGGTTTAAACGATAATAGAGCGGCAGTAAGACCGTTGCAATAACTGCATATCCGAGGAGATAACCTATAACAAGACCAAAGTATTTAAAGCCACCCGTTCCGACAACTCCGGGAACCGACATAAAGGTAACGCCCGAAAGCGAAGCACCAATCATTCCATAAGCTACTACTCCCCATGGCGATTTTTTATTACCATTAAAGAAAGAAGCATTATCTGACTTCCGGGTAGTCAGCCACGTAATTACGAAGACAAGGATAGTATACCCCAGAAAGCTTAGGAAAATCAATAAAGGCGTCATGATCAATTATTTATTTTAACTGAAGTGTTGAGATAACGTCAGCAAACGCCTTCAAACCGTTAAATCTAAAATCAACTAATTCAGGATCGACATCATCAAATACACCATTTTCAGAAAGTAAGGCTGTGAATATTCCGAGGTTTCTACCGAACCCCATATCACCCTTGGTATCACCTAACATAATAGCTTTCGAAAAATCAGTATCCGGATAATCCTTCTTTGCCAAAAATCCCATGCCCGGCAAAGGTTTACGCAAAGGATCGTTATCTGTGCTGAGTGACGGACAGTGATATATTCTATCTACCCGACCACCCGCCTCTTCGATGGCAATTAACATCTTATGGTGCAAAATAGTCAGATCAATCTCTGTCATTAAGCCTTTTGCAATGCCCTGTTGATTAGTAACAATAAAGATGTGACGAAATAGCTGATTAAAGGTTCGAAAAGCATCGAGTACCCCTTCATGAAAAACAAACTGCTCCCAAACGACCACATAGTCATTAGGAATTCGTTTATTTATCACGCCATCTCTATCAATAAAGAGCGACCAAGAAGAATCAATTTGATTTAAAATTGTTTGAGTCATAAAAGTGTTGCGGCAGGCTATATTTTTGAAACTATCTTGGAAATACAGCAGCTTCAACCAATTCACATATGATATGCCCAACCAGAATATGAGATTCCTGTACTCTTGGAGTATCGGTCGATGGCACATTTAGGAGATAACAGCATTTATCCGCCATTAGTCCACCCGTACTACCCGTCATTCCAACTACAATCATTCCTTTTTGCTTAGCAGCGTCTATCGCTCTAAGAATAATTCCTGAATTACCCGAAGTTGAAATAGCCACCAAGACATCTCCTTTATGCCCCATGGCTTGAAGCATCCGGGCATAAACCTCATCATATGAATAATCATTAGCAACAGCAGTAACAAAAGATGAGTTCACATGCAAAGCCTCAGAATACAACGGAGCTCTGTCATAATAAAATCTACCCGAAAACTCAGCAGCAAGATGCTGTGCATCAGCAGCAGAACCGCCATTGCCACAAAACAAGACCTTACCTTCATTCTTAAAACAACGTGCCATTTCATCAGCTACCGCTTCAATGGTGTTAAGCAACTTTTCGTTGTTCAGAATTGCATTTTTAACTTCGATAGATTGACTTATAGCTTGTTTTATACGATTATTCATTTTCTTATTATTTATTATTAAAACACCTAATTATTTACAATCACCTAACAGAATTTCGATCTCATTAACAAATACAGACCAGGTAAACCTTTCTTTCTCAATAATAGTATTGGCAATAAATTCCTCCTCTTTATTGCCTTCATAAAATCTGTTAATGGCTCCTGCAATGGCATCGGGATAAGGATCCACAACATATCCCACCTTTCCATCCGGGACAAACTCTTGCAAACCTCCTACCCTAGTAATAATCATTGGTTTATTAAAATTATAAGCAATTTGCGTTACACCACTTTGCGTAGCTGTTTTATAAGGTTGTACCACTGCATCAGCAGCACAAAAGTACTTATAAACCTCATTATCGGGAATAAATTTATTGATAAAGATGAATTGATCCTTAACTTTACACTTGTTAACCAGTTGAAATATAGGATTTGGATCAGAATAAAACTCACCGGCGACAATGAATTTTATAGGCCATTTTTTAATGACAGGATCAGCAGCAGCTTGTATCAATAAGTCGAGTCCTTTATAGTCTCTTATAAACCCGAAAAACATCAGATATTTAAAATTCTCATCAAGCCCCAATAGTTTTAAAGCCTCCTGTTTAGGAATAATAGAACCATACCTGTCATAGATTGGGTGAGGAGAGAACCTCCGCGGCTTATAGATATTAAAGGTAGCAAGATCCTCCATCACACTTCTCGACATCACCATAAAGCCATCAACCGAATTAACAAAATACTGTGTAAGTGGACGGTCAGATGGTTTCTGCTCGTGTGGAATAATGTTATCCGTATTCGCAATAATCTTGGTATAATTGTTCTTTTTAACGATACGTGCGACCGTTCCTAAGCAAGGCCCCATGAAAGGAATCCAAAACTTAATGATCAGTATTTCGGGACGCATCTTCTTAATTTTCCAACCCAATTTCAGCCAGGTGAAAGGATTAATAGAATTTAAAATTCTTGTAATCTTATATCCCGTGGGAGCTTCAGCATCTGAGAATTGTGTTTTACCGGGGAAAAGGAACTTAGGATATTGCAACGTAAAAGTAAACACTTCAACATCATATCCAGCTTTTAGGAACGCCGTTGCAAGACTCTCCGTAAAAGCAGCAATTCCACCTCTGAAGGGGTGTGCCGGTCCAACAATAACTACTTTTTCCATCATTTACCTTACAGTGTGACTATAAATCACCCGCTGTTTTTTCAATTAAATAATTATTTCGTTCAGGTGAATTTCTGGAGATCAGCTCTCCCAAGAATCCGGCTATAAAGAGCAGAGTTCCCAACACCATACTGAGCAATCCAAAATAAAACAATGGCCTGTCAGTCATCTTATATCCAGCCTCAAAGATCTTTTCATACGAAAGGTACCCTGCAATAATAAAACCAATCGCAAAAAGAATAGTTCCAAGCATGCCGAAGATATGCATCGGACGCTTACCAAACCGGGAAACAAAGGAAATGGAGATAAGATCAAGCGGTCCGTTAATAAATCGAGACATACCGAATTTAGTAACACCGAACTTACGTTTACGATGTTGAACCACCTTCTCACCAATTTTGTTAAATCCCGCCCATTTTGCTATAGCCGGAATATATCTGTGCATCTCACCGTACACTTCAATGCATTTTACCACCTCCAAACGATATGCTTTGAGCCCACAGTTAAAATCATGTAAGTAAATACCTGAAATTTTTCGCGTTGCCCAATTATAAAATTTAGTAGGAATAGTCTTGCTGATCGGGTCATAACGTTTTTTCTTCCATCCCGAGACCAAATCAAAGCCCTGTTTCGTAATCATATCATAAAGCTCGGGGATTTCATCAGGACTATCCTGTAAATCGGCATCCATAGTGATAACCACATCGCCTTGAGCATGAATAAATCCGGTATTCAAGGCTGCCGACTTCCCATAGTTACGTCTGAATTTAACGCCTTTAATAGCCGAAGAGCCGGAAGATAGCTCTTCAATTTTTTTCCAAGATCCATCGCGACTACCATCATCCACAAGGATAACTTCGTATGAGAAACCGCTTTTCTGCATCACGCGTGCAATCCAAGCGGTTAGTTCTTCCAGTGATTCTACCTCATTAAAAAGAGGAACAACAACGGAAATATCCATATTTTTAATTTTCTTCTTCAGTTGAATTTTCAGCTGCGAAGATATCAGGTTTTTTCTTTGTAAATGCAGAAACGATCAAAGATAACACAATTGCTAAACCGAAGCTATAAGGAATAGCCTTAATAACAGAGCTTTCAGGTGTCATCGCAGCAAATTGTGCTTCAACTTTACTTACCGTAGCTTCCGGAACATTGGGATTATTTTGTAACATTTCCATCGTTTTCTCTCCAATTTTGGATAGATAATCAGGAGCAATGTACTTGTAGAAGAGGTAAGTTAAGCCCAAAGACAGAATTGTTGAAACAATTCCGGTAATTAACGAATTGAGAACCCCCTGCCCATAAGTTAAGCTGCCATTTAGATACTTATCACGCAATGTTTTGTTACTTAACCAAAAGAATAATACAACTAGTCCGATAGAAATGATAAAATTCAAGATTGATGTTCCGGCAGAAATCATGTTTACATCAAGAATCCAGAGAAGTAGCATCCAGATAAATGATGACAAGGCCAGATAAAGGCCAAATAATGCTGAACTTATCAGCACGGGAGTTTGGAGATTTTTCATAGGTGATATTTTACTGGTTTGGTTAACGCAAATATAAGGCCTCTGCTTTAAAAAAACCATTTTTTTATCAATCTTTATTGGAGTGAACGAAATTTATGTATCTTTGCAACGGGTAAGTCTTATACGATCAGCTCCTGCTGAACTCCCCCAGGACCGGAAGGTAGCAAGGGTAGGCGGTTGTAGCGGTGCGATATAAGTAGCTTACCCTTTTTTTATGCCCTTTAAAATCTCATTTTCTCCGTTATTCCGACCACTGTGGAAAATATCCTCATTTAAATATCGTAGTGAATAACAAAAGAAGAATATTAATATAGTCCAACCAATCGGTCTGTAAATAAGTATTATTTTTGATTTTCAAAATAAACCAGCTATGTTATTGCAGATTCATCCTGATAATCCGTCAGATCGGTTGATAAAACAAGTTGTAGACTGCTTAAATGATGGCGGTGTTATCATCTATCCTACCGACACGATCTACGGTATTGGTTGTGATATTTTCAAATCTAAAGCAGTAGAAAGAGTTGCACAGATCAAAGGGATCAATAAAGACAAGGCTACTTTTTCATTTATTTGTCAAGACCTAAGCTCTTTATCACAGTTTTCAAAGCCTATACCCAATAACATCTTTAAGTTGATGAAGGCAAAGCTGCCCGGTCCGTATACTTTCTTGCTTGAAGCCAATAATAACGTACCGAAAATCATTCATGGAAAGAAGAAAACAGTAGGTATCCGTGTTCCAGATAATAAAATAATCACTGAAATAGTACGGTTATTGGGACATCCTATTATCAGTACTTCTGTACATGAAGAAGAGGACTCTGTTGAATACAGCACTGATCCTGAATTGATATATGAAAAATTCCGTAATCTGGTCGATATCGTCATTGATGGAGGTTATGGAGGAATTGAACCCTCTACAATTTTAGATTGCACAACGGATGAGATAGCGATTATTCGTCAGGGCAAAGGGATTATATAGCTCGTAAAAGAGGAAAATGAAAGTTCATGTAAATTCCACTTATCGTCGCGAGGAATTTATTTGGTAATCTGATCTGAGAGATTTGTTTTATTTTTTATTTCATATTTTTACTCCCCAACTTTTCCAACTGATCCGAGATTATCCAAAAATAGTCATTAGTCTTATTATGAGTAGTGATAATTAAACACCGTAAGCATATCAAATTTCGCACTAATAAATTAATAATCAATTATATAATTACAATGACAGAATTGTGATTATCGTAACGTTTATTATAGAAATTGAATAAACAGAGACTTGCAAACCATTCAAATTCAACCAATCTTGAGAAATAACGCAAATTTACAAGCCAGAGATTTGGAGATATAAAAAGAATTAATACCTTTGCATCATCAAACACGATGATTCGCTAGCTCAGCAGGTAGAGCACATCCCTTTTAAGGATGGGGTCCTGGGTTCGAGCCCCAGGCGGATCACAAAAAGATAAAAGCCTTCAAAGTCATTGATTTTGAAGGCTTTTTGGTTCGATTATAAATAAAGAACCAATTTCCTAAAAAACATGTTGAATATAAAGCATTTCGGTTCGAGTTTCAGCAGGATGTTATACGTTAAACACCAAATAGATTCCACTACTGTCCAGTTAAAATAAACTGAGTGACAGTTGGTTACAATTCAGTTCTTTGACATCTTTGTAATCTACATTTGCAAGAAGCTCGTTTACAGGAGTTTTATCAAGAAGTGATATTCCAATCACCTGTAATATTTCGTAGGTTGACCGTGATATTTTCAACTCATTTCCTATGATTGAAACCAAACAGTAGGTAATAAGTGCACAATATATCTGGATCAAAACAGCATTTTGAGAAGTACCCCAAAAGGATTTTATTTTTAAGTGTTGTTTAATCCATTTGAAAAAGAGTTCTATCTGCCAACGATTTTTATAGAGCAAAGCTACCTGAGCGGACGTGATATCAAAATTATTGGTGAGGTAAATGAATGTTCGATTGGTTTGTTCATCGTGAAATTTAACTCTGCGAAGTTTGTCTGGATACTTTTTGGAGATGTAAAATCCTTTCAGTTTTCCAATTTGGTCACATAATACACCAGAACTCTTATCAATCTTTTGGGAATACATCCTGTTAAATTGAAGATTTGATTTTGCACGGATAACAAAAAAAGCTGAGTGCTGTGTGATCTTGAATAGCCTCGTGTAATCGATATAACCTCTGTCAAAGATGTAATATGCACTTTGCTCATAGTTGAGATAATCCATTGCGTTGACATCATTCACTGTGGCTGGAGTAATATGCACGAAAGCAGGTATTTGAGTTGTAATGTCAAAAAGAGTATGTAGTTTTATTCCTCCTTTTGCTTTACGAAACTTTGCCCACCAGAAGACGCTCAAGCAAAGATCAATGGTTGATGAGTCAAAAGCATATACTGTTCCTTTGATCTCAAAATCATCATTAGCTCTGTTCCTTCTGGCTACATCAATTAGATGATAAGCAAACTCTTCAAATATTTTGCTATTTCTCTTTTCATTGGCTTTAGCCAGATTGCTCCTGGTAACGTTTTTACCAAAACCAAGATGATAGGATTTGTTACTATGAGCATCCAGTGCAACTAATAAATCTCGAAGACTATCCCGATTGGTGAGTTGTCCAAAGAGCATGCAAAGCAATTGGTTCCAGCAGGTGAAATGCTTGACATACTTATTGCCTTCATACTTTTCAACTATACGATCGAAAATCCGTTGAGGGAGAAATTCAACTATCTGTGCGAACACATATTTGCCTTGATTCATTGTTGGGTATTAATTTTCCAACGAACATAATCAATTCAAATCGTCACGCTACAAAATAGCTTGCATAATATAGATTCTCAATGATTTCAAAGAACAATTTTTATTTTTTAATGGACACTAGTGAATAGATTCACTTAATTTATGCTCCCGGGCAGTACCTGTATTTGCCTACCGTCCATTTACTACCGTGGTATGTTAATTCAAGTTCATGGTATTTATTGCGTATTTCCAAAGACTGCATGATGATCCTTTTTGAAATTTGAGGATTTCATACTTGCCCAGATTCAAAAATTGTTTTGATTTTTGTACTTTTACGTTTCCATGGAAGCAACTGTTGAATTTCCCGACCCCAAGTTAAATGAGGTCTTAAAGCTTAGAGGTTTTAAGGTACACCGAAGTAACGTCTCAAAGACAGGACTAACAGCGTTCGGTCGTCGCCATTTCTACAAAATTGTGCTCAGCATCGGCAAAGTAACGATCTATTATGGAGACCGCATTATCCAACTCGACGGTGTATATCTGTTTTTTGCTAATCCCCATATACCGTATGCGGCTGAAATCCTGTCTGCAAAGCAAACCGGCTATGCCTGTGTTTTTACAGAAAGCTTTATAAAGCCCCTTGAACGTTCGGAAAGCCTGCAACAATCTCCTTTATTCAAAGTAAGTGGAACACCTGTTTTCAAGCTTGACGAGCAGCAGAAGAAGCGGCTCTCCGGAATTTTTGAAAACATGATTACCGAAGAGACAACAGACTACCTGTATAAGGATGATCTGATGCGTAATTATATTCAACTGATCATTCATGAAGCACTGCGTATGCGGCCAGCCGAACATTTTATGCAGTTTAGCAACGCCTCTTTACGTTTGGCTACCCAGTTTCTGGAGCTGCTTGAACGGCAGTTTCCCATAGACAACATGAGTGAGCCCCTGAAACTCAAAACTGCACAGGATTATGCAAATCGCTTATCCATCCATGTTAACTACCTGAATCGTGCTGTTAAGAAAATGACCGGAAAATCCACCACCAACTATATTGCAGGGCGTATTACTGCCGAAGCAACAGCCTTATTGCAACATACCGATTGGAGCATAGCTGATATTGCTTATGCACTTGGATTTGAATATCCCAACTATTTTAGCAATTTCTTTAAAAAAATGACAGGTAATACCCCTAAGTTTTACCGCATTAGATAGGTTTGAAATTTATATTTTTTGGTTTGATTAGGTTATCTTTTTAGGATGAGGCTATTATACTTTTGCCTTTACTGAATGATTATTCAACCGGATAAATCTTCGGTAACTATTAAATACAAAGTAAAAGAAATTTATAAATTATTAAGATTATGGATAAACGTAAATTAGGCGATAGCGGACTTGAAGTATCCGCTATCGGGCTAGGTTGTATGAACATGAGCTATGGGTACGGAAACGTAGTAGACCGGCAGGATATGATCAGGTTGATACATCAGGCGATTGAAAAAGGTATCGACTTTTTTGATACCGCAGAAATGTATGGGCCATTTACCAATGAAGAGTTAGTTGGTGATGCTTTAGTCACCATGCGCGATAAAGTAATTATTGCTACCAAGTTTGGATTTGGATTTGACCCGCAGACCCATGAAAACAAGGGCTTTAATAGTAGACCCGAACATATACGAGAGGCTGTAGAAGCATCGCTTAAGCGATTAAAGACTGACTATATTGATTTGCTTTATCAACACCGTATTGATCCAGCCGTACCTATAGAAGACGTGGCCGGAGAAATTAAAGATCTCATTCAGGAAGGTAAGGTAAAATACTTTGGCTTGTCGGCAGCAGATGCCCAAAACATTCGAAGGGCTCACGCTGTTCAGCCCGTGGCAGCATTACAAAGTGAATATTCTCTTTGGAATCGTGAGGTTGAGGAAGTAGTTCTGCCTACTCTAAAAGAACTGGGCATCGGTTTTGTACCCTACGGGCCATTGGGTCATGGCTACCTGACGGGCACTATTGATACCAATACGAAGTTTAACAGTAACGATATCAGAAACACACTTCCGGATTTTTCTGAAGAAAGCAGAGCGGCTTATCAGCCAATGATTAGTTCATTCATTGCATTTGCACAAAAGAAGGGAGTTTCACCAGCTCAGCTGGCTTTGGCCTGGGTGTTGCATCAGGATCCCGGTTTTGTACCTATTCCCGGAACTACCAAACTGCACCGACTGGAAGAAAACATCGCATCCACTACTGTAACGCTTACATCGGAGGATCTTGCTGACCTGCAGTCAATCGTATTCTGAATTAACTTATGATAGACACATTCCTCAAAATTCGATTCCACTGTTGGATTACCACTAATTGTTCGCGTCCAATTTACTACCATGTCCTTCATGGATAGTTCCAACAACAAAGCTTTCTAATTTTTTTGGAGGCTCTGTTGTTGGCTTCAAAGCTCGATTAGCCTTTTGAACAAAGTAATTTCGGTCTTTTAAACAAAATTAAATGAAATGCCATCCTATATCTTTGCTATAATAAAATCATATAAAAATGGAACAAAATAATTATCAGGGCAAATTACAAAAGCCCATAGGCTCGGGATTTGACAGGATGTCTACAGCAGCAGATGTCATTAAAGGTGTTGATCTGACAGGAAAGATAGCTATCGTAACCGGCGGCCATTCGGGACTTGGGTTAGAGATAACTAAGATCCTTGCAGCGGCCGGAGCCACCGTTGTTGTCGCGGCACGCGATACGGAAAAAGCAAGGACAAATCTGGAAGAAATTGCCAATGTGGAGCTGGAACCGCTGGAATTAACAAATCCAGATTCTATCGAAGCCTTTACAGAAAAATTTCTGGCTTCGGGCAGGCTACTTCATTTGCTCTTCAATAATGCTGGCATTATGTGGGTTCCATTACACCGTGACGCACGAGGTTATGAAAGCCAGTTTTCGACAAATCACCTGGGTCACTTTCACCTGACGGCAAAGCTTTGGCCGGCATTAAAACAGGCGGGAGGCGCAAGAGTAATCAATACCTCTTCCTGGGGGCATCACGCTTCTCCTATAGTGTTTGAAGACCCTAATTTCGAGCATAGGGAATATGACACGATGCAGGCATATGGGCAATCCAAAACTGCTAACGTACTATTTGCGCTGGAGTTGGATAACCGCGGTAAACAATTTGATGTCCGCGCCTATTCATTACATCCCGGCTTAATCCTAAGCACCGATCTCGGCCGTTCTATAACAGTAGATACTATGAAAAAGTTGGGTATGGTTGATGCAGAAGGCAAACCTGTTCAAAAGGAATTTACCGGAGCGAAAAGTGCGCAACAGGGTATTTCCACCCACATATGGTGCGCAACTAGCCCCCTGTTAAATAACATTGGTGGCGTATATTGTGAGAATACGGATATTACTGTATTGGATACAGATTTCGATCCTTCCGAGAACTGGGGAGATGATACCGAAAAGATCAAGGGCGTAATGCCATTTGCCGTGGACGCTGAAGCTGCTCAAAAACTTTGGACATTAAGCGAAGAATTGACAAGTGTGACGTTTGATATTTGATAATAATTATATGCGTAAAAGAAGTCGGGTTAGATTCAGGCCTGGCTTCTTTATTTGTAAATTTGTGTTATGGCAGAAAAACATATAAACCGTTTTGCAGAGATCGTTCTCGCATGTACCGAGGATCGCTACTACAAACGCGAGATTGTTTTAGAAGATCATTCTTTGGTACGAATTATCTCGGGTGAATTAAAAGTAATACAGGCAGATAGCACATATACTTTTGGATCCGGCGACACCCTTTTGTTTCCAAGAAATCAATTATCTACCCTAATTAAATACCCAAAAGACGAAAAGAATTATAATGCGGTTGTGATGAGATTGACCACCTCCCGACTAAGAGATTTTTACACTAAAAATAAATCCGAGGGGCTTCAGCATTATAATCACAAAGTAGTGCCACTTGACAAAAACCCTTTACTTGAAAGCTTTTTCGCTTCTTTACTACCTTATTTTGATTTGGAAAACAAATTGCCTGAAGAAATCAGCGTGATGAAGATTGAAGAAGCAATTACCATTCTTCGAACCATAAATAAAGATATCGATGGTATTTTATCGGACTTTTCTGAGCCAGGAAAGATTGATCTTGCTGACTTTATGGAGAAAAATTATATGTTTAATATACCTATAGCGCAGTTTAGTAATTTAACAGGCCGTAGCCTCACAACTTTTAAGCGGGATTTTAAAAAATCATTTCATACAACTCCTCAAAAATGGCTTACACAAAAAAGGCTGGAATTAGCACATTATCAGTTGTTGGAAAAGAGAAGAAAACCGGTAGAGGTATACTATGAAACAGGTTTTGAGAATCTTTCACATTTTTCTTATGCTTTTAAAAAACATTTTGGCTATGCGCCAACTACGCTCACGGAAAGCAAATAATCTGATGAGCATAAGATAATTATTAAGAGTAGACTTTGCTCTTCCAGCATAACAATATGCAAAAGCACTATTTTAAATACTTTTTTGTGTTTATAATGATAAAATCTTCTTATAAATGGTATCCGTAATTAGGGAGTGAAAAAATCCCTTATTGCAGATAAAAACTATTTTAGGCGGCCATTAGCTTAGATAATAGCTTTAAATCGTCCAGTAAGTGGTTCGAATGTTGTGGTTACCTTCTTAAAAGATATTTATACGGAAGAATATTTGAGAAGTATAGGTTTAGATGAACAATTTAGGAAAGTGCTTTTGTTTGTTAAGAAAAACGAAAGTATTACAAATTCTCAATATCAAAGTATTTTTAATATTTCCAAACGTAAGAATACAAATGATCTGCAATATTTAGTTAATGCCAATTTTATTGAAAAGATCGGTACCAGAGGTATAGATACTTTCTACCGTCTAAAATTAATACGTAAATAATAATTAGGCATTAAGTGGCATAATGGACATTAAATGGACTTCATGCCTGGTATATATAAAAGGATACACTATTTTTATTAAGTTATCGTTATACTTCAATAAAAAATTGTCATTTCGAAAATATATCTTTTTACTTCACTAACTTTGACTAAAGTTTATAATTATGTAAATATGGATATCATTAAATTAGAGGGTGAAGACCAAGGACTTTATTATCTTGTAGCCCATTTAGTAATGAACGAAAAGGTTTTAAGCTACAACTTAAATTATCCTTATAAAACGTCTCCTGAATACTATTGGTTTCTTGCCACAGACCAGGGGAATACTCTTGGCTTTATTCCCGTAAAGTTGAAAGAGAGGAAAGCCATCATAAACAACTATTATGTGGAAGATGATGACAGTATAGTTTTTTCAGCATTATTAAAAGAACTCGTTCGGACGTTGTTACCTGACTTCGAAATTGAATCGGTAACGCAAATTCGTCATATTCCTTATTTTGAACGAATAGGATTTTCTATTATATTTCAATGGAAAAGGTATGTAAAAATGAAAGTTTTCAGAAATGAAAAAGAACGTTTATGAACAGGCTATAAACCGGATAAGGCTACTTTTCAACGAATTTGATAACATTTATGTATCCTTTTCCGGAGGTAAAGATAGTAGCGTAATGTTAAATCTTTGCATACAATACCTGAGAGAAAATAACCTGAAAAGAAAAATCGGCATTTTCCATTTGGATTATGAAGTACAATATAATGAAACGACCCGCTATATAGACCGGGTGTTGGAAAGCAATTCCGATCTCGTTGATGTGTACCGTATTTGTGTACCTTTCAAAGTTAGTACATGTACCTCGATGTATCAAACCTTTTGGCGTCCCTGGGACGATGAGTGTAAAGAATTTTGGGTGCGTGAAATACCTCCGGATAGCTATACAAGGAACGACTTTCCATTTTATAACCGAGAAATGTGGGATTATGACTTCCAAGTACTTTTTGCCCAATGGTATCATCTACAGAAAGCAGCAAAGAAAACCTGTTGTTTGGTAGGTATACGGACTCAGGAAAGTTTTCATCGCTGGAGGGCTGTTCATGGCAATAACCGACTGAATATGTATCGAAATCTGAAATGGACTCACAAACTATCAGATAACATCTATAATGCATATGTAATATATGATTGGTTAACAACTGATATATGGACTGCAAACGGACGTTTCAAATGGGATTATAACCATCTTTACGACCTGTATTATCAGGCAGGTGTACCTCTGGAAAAACAACGGGTAGCCAGTCCGTTTATATCTCCGGCGCAGGAAACTCTGTCGCTTTACCGCGCCATTGACCCCGACATGTGGGGTAAGATGATCTGCCGTGTAAATGGAGTAAATTTCACGGCTCTTTATGGGCATACCAGTGTTGTAGCCCGACATAAAACTTATTTACCTCCGGGACACACATGGGAAAGTTATATGCATTTCCTTTTGTCTTCCTTGCCTGAAGAAACCCGTTTGAATTATTTACAAAAACTATCAGTAAGTATCAATTTCTGGCGATATAAAGGAGGATGTCTTTCTGAAAATACTATTAAGAAACTGCAAGATTACGGCTTTGAAATTGAAGTGTTGGATTATTCTAACTATAAAACGACCAAACATCCTGTGAGGATGGAATATCAAGACAATATAGACATACCGGAGTTTAAGAATCTTCCTACTTACAAACGGATGTGTACATGTATTCTTAAAAATGATCATCTATGCAAATACATGGGATTTGCCCTGACAAAAAAAGAAATAGAAAATAAAAACAAGATTATGGGCTTTTATCAAAATATATGTAAATGAATGATATCGATAAATATGTAAGTCCAGTTTATAATACCAGGCCAATACCGATAGAAAAAATACGTGCAAATGCATATAATCCGAATGTGGTCGCTCCTCCGGAGATGGAACTTCTGGAGCTCTCAATTTGGGAAGATGGCTACACTATGCCATGTGTTTGTTATTATCTTCCGGAAGAAGATATATACGAACTTGTGGACGGATTCCACAGATATATGGTTATGAAAACATCCAGCCGTATTTATGAGCGCGAAAAAGGATTTTTACCTGTAAGCGTTATCAATAAAGATCAGTCTAATCGTATGGCATCAACAATCAGACATAATCGCGCTCGCGGAACTCATAATATTGAACTGATGACTAACATTGTAGCTGAATTCAAAAAAGCAGGAATGAGTGATGCATGGATTATGAAAAATATAGGTATGGATAAGGATGAATTGCTTAGATTTAAACAGATTTCAGGGTTGGCTGAGTTATTCGCTGATAAAGATTTCAGTATTCCGAAATAACCAACATGAAAGTTTTTTTCAGCAGCTAGTTCAGGTACAATTTCCTTTTCCTTTTTGACGGAAGCACAACCAGCTTGTTCATCCCTGCCACACACGGCATAATACAGCTCTCTGGTGGTGGCAATACGCAGTTGTACATTCCAGCCTTCTTTGCGTAACAACTCAACGACATGATCGTAAAACGGGTCATAGGCAAACTCATAGATCAGCCCCGGTTCATTGTATTTGAAATAACGGCTGACTGATGCAAGTAAAACATGGGGATCGGACTCATGCTTTTGCAAGTAAGGCGAGATGGTTTATAAAGAAACCGTCTAAGGAACTGTTTAAATTTAATAAAATAATGAATAAAAATAATGATTACCAGTTGTTTGGCTGAATAAAGATGTGTATCTTTATGGTTATCAAATACATAACATACACATGAAAAGACACCCAATCTAACCGATAGCCAATGGTGGTTGTTATGACGGACTGAAGGAAACTCATGCGAACCTTAATTAGGTAGCAGAATCTACAGTAAGTTACCTGATGGCATTTTACAAGACGATCGAAAGAGAAAGCACTCTCCGAGATGTGCTTGATGTCCTCTTCTCTCTTTGCTTAAAACAGGCTGCCAGTGGCGTATGCTATCTCATTGTTTTCCAAAGTGGAAGCTCGTTTATTACTACTTCTTGAAATAGAAAAACGATGGTACTATTGAACTTGTTCATGAATAGCTTCGTGATAAAGTTCGCAAGAATGCAAGGCAACATGAATCACTAAGCCTAGTTTACATTGACAATCAATCCATTAAAGCAACTCGCATTGGCGGAAAAAGTAGAAGAATTGATGAAGGCAAGAAAAAAAAGGCCGTAAGCGTCATATTATAACAGACACGAAAGACTTACCACTTGCCGTTGTTGTCCATCCTGCAAATGTGCATGATAGCAAGGGCACTTCTGATGTATTTACCTCATTAAAAGGCCGTTTCTGCAGACTCATCAAGATTATTGCCGCGGTTATATCGGTATACTCATTGAGAATACTAAAACCGTTTTTGGATGAATACTTGAAGTTATGCTGCGAAAGGACGATTCAAGAAAGTTTGCCGTTATTCCCAAACGTTGGGTTGTCGAAAGAACGTTTGCTTGGTTTGAAAGCTACAGAAGGCTCACTAAAGATTTTGAATTCAATACCGATACTAGTGAAGTTATGATTCAACTTACGATGATAAAGTTAATGCTTAATCGGATTCACAAATAAAATTTAAACAGTTTCTGTATCAGGTCCTCCAGCATTTCTCTTAACCCCACAGCTATTAGACGGAGGATCGCCCGCTCTGTTTGATCAACAATGGCGCAAAGGTCGTTTCGGGCAGCGGCGCTATAGGTTTCTGGTGGATGACCTTGTACTGGGTTAACCATCCATCACGGTAGTTGCCGCAAGATTCTGTAGCTGCCGTTACCGGTGGCTTTCCGGTGTACCATCTGGGATGAAAAACACTTAAAACCCGGTCGCCGGGCGTATATATACTTACATCTTCTCCGACTGCTTCAATTTCACCTGCAGCATCACTGCATGGAATAAATCCTGCTGAAACCTTTCCCGGATAATTCTTCTCAATGACCATCAAGTCACTGCGATTAAGTGCCACCGCCTTAATCTTTATCAACCACTTCGCTTCGTTGCGGTATAGGCTTTTCTTCATCATGCATGGTCAGCTCGTCAAGGCTGCCTAATTTGTCAAAACGATAGATTTTCATAATTTAATGTTAATTTAGCCTTACCTGGTTAATTTAATTATCATCTTCCCATATATACTCAAACCAAACGATGATTATCAATATTTAAACTCAAAAAATTGATAATCACCAATGAGGTTAATTTTCGTTAATCAAACGCCATCGGTGAAATGTTACCAGAAATCTAATATGCTTGAATTTCGGCAAATAAGGATGTATGATTGATTCATACATCCTTATTTGCCGAAAACAATGCATTTTGCTTTCCGAAAATCCTGCATATTGGATTGCCGATTTTCCTACATTGTCTTTTCTGGTTACATTGGTCGATATTTCACTGTTGAGCATAATAATAACCAATACGGACAACATTAAAAATTATAGAATCAGTATTTCTAAGCTGCTAATAATGCACTAAGTAGCTTCAAATCCTCTAACAAGTGGTTCGAATTTTGTACCATAGGGATCACTTAAGAAGAAGCCAAACGGCAACTAAAAACAGACAAGGTATCACAATATCAATATTGTGATACTTTTTTTATTATGTTTTATCGACCCGAAAAGTCCAAAATCGGACATAAAGAAAACAGGCTGATAAATTTTATAAAAAAAATCATAAGTCATCCTATAAACCTATCAAATAGCAGATTATTCCTTCAAGAATAAGTTTCTTTAAAAAGTATTTATCGCATAATCTTTTATCTATATTTTTGTAAAATCTTCATCTCATAATTAAAAGTATGGCAAACAAACGAAACTTAATGGAACTTTTCCACGACGAATCTCCCGAAGTGGCACAAGCATTCGGCGGACTTATTCAGGCTGTCGGTAACATGAAAGCATTGGAACCCAAAATGAAGCAGTTGATTTACATTGCTATCAGGGCATCACAAGGCGAAACCTCTGCAGTAACAGCTCATGTGCCGATGGCAAAAAAGGCAGGCGTCACCCGCGACGAACTGAAAGAAGCCATTGTGATAACGACGACCGTTTGTGGAATCAAAGGTATTGCCAGTTGTCTGGAAGCGGCATTGGACGTTTATGATAACTGTTGAATAGTATGGCAAACTCAATTCTTGAACAGGTTCGTCAGGAGCTCAAAAATAGTGTAGACGAGAAAACACAAGACACCTCACAGCATTTCTTCAAAGAGAAAATTACCGCTTATGGTGTAAAAGTCCCGATTGTTAATAAAATCAGCAACACATTTCTGTCCGAAATAAAAAAGAAATCCAAAGAAGAAGTTTTTGGCTTATGCGAAGAACTTTGGCGTTCAGGTATGCTGGAAGAATCTTTTATCGCCTGTAACTGGTCGTATGCCGTTTATAAAAAATTTGAGTCGATCGATTTTAAAGTCTTTGAGCGTTGGGTACAAAACTATGTTGATAATTGGGCTTCTTGTGATACTTTATGCAATCACACTATTGGGGAATTTATTGAAATGTATCCTCAATTCCTGCCTAAATTGAAAGAATGGGCAACTTTCGAAAATCGTTGGACGCGTCGTGCGGCAGCCGTCACACTGATTATTCCTGCACGGAAAGGATTATTCTTGAAAGATATTTTTGAAATAGCCGGAATACTACTTGTGGACAAAGACGATTTGGTGCAAAAAGGTTACGGCTGGATGTTGAAAGCAGCAAGCCAAGCTTATCAGAAAGAAGTCTTTGATTTTGTAATGAAAAACAAAGCAATCATGCCTCGAACAGCACTCCGCTATGCCATTGAAAAAATGCCGCAGGAAATGAAAGTAGAAGCCATGAAAAAATAGACCAACGGGATACAAAAGAGACGAACGGAAATCATTTAAAATTTATCCCCGTCTTTCGGGCTTGCGCATGTTGAGACTACCGTTTAATGGGGAATAGTTTTCCAGTTCAATGGCATTCATAGTCATGTCTAAAACGATATTATTTTCGCCATTTGGGTTCAACAACAACTCTTCCACCATCATCCGTTGTATGTTCTTCCAGCGAATTTTCTTTGGATTGAATACAGATGTAAACCATTGGCTCATCCGATGTGTTACACATTCCTCTTTTCCCTGCGGGTGCAACCCGAATGACGCTACCTTCGGTTATGGGGAAACAATCATCATCGACTTGATAATACCCAGAACCTCTCAAGATAATATAAGTTTCTTCGTCCTTATTGTGAAAATGAAAATAAGGCAGTTCCGTCCGTGGGGGTAATGTTGTGAAAGAGATTTCCGAACCTGTAGCCTTCGTAGCTTCCTTAACAAAGACTTTCCCCGTAACTTCCATTTGGGTTTTCGGATGAATAAAAGAATAATCCATCAATTTGTCTAAGCTACCGACATTGACTGCCGTATAATTTTTGTTTTCCGAAATTATTTCTACTTGTTTCATCTTAAATCATGTTATTGATTTTGCATACAAACTTACATAATAATTTAAAACCAATGCCAATAGATACATATGGCCAAGCTCTGCCAAACCGAAGCCACACTACCACACACCGCCATGAGTCAATGAAACCTTTACTCAATGTCTATCCCACGTACTTTTAAAACGATCCTTGATGGTTTGTCGATAAGCGGCATATCCGGTAACCAATATTTAAATAATACCGAAGGATAAAAAAGATAAGAGATAAACACGCCGGCATGTAAAAAAAGATTTGAAATAAATTTCATGTGGGTCTATCCGGTATCTAGTACCCCGGTCAAACCTACATCGAACCTAGTTCAGACATAGGTTTGATTTCTTTTAATATGCCCTTATGGATCAGTCATATCAGACTCGTATACCCCTTATACTCTCCTTTTTATTCGGAGAAATAATAAAGACTTATTCTCTAATCGGTTTATTTTATACTTCTCTTATTCCTCATCATGGATATCATGAATTAGTAAGACTGATTCCTCAAATACGCCCATAAATCAAATTATTTCAGGAAGTCCCAATCCTTTATATTATAACGAATGCCTTTGAAATTGCCGCTGCGCTTTATCGAACCCTTTCCATTAACGACACTCAGCACCACCTCATTAAAGACTCCTTTTTGAAAGTCATAAGTAATTCCGTCATCTTCAAAAAGAGAAAACGGGACGGGTGAATTTCCGAAAACTTTGCAAGTGATGTCAAAAATAGAATGGTCGTCTACAAAATTAAGTGGAGCCGCAACCGGTATAATAGAACCCTCTTTCACAAAAAGAGGAAGTTTTTCCTTCGTTATTTCAATCATATATGATTTGCCACCCTCGTACTGTTTCAGTGTGTTATAATCATACCATGTTCCTTCGGGAAAATAGACCGTTCTCGATGTGCTATCCATTGTTGTAGGAGTTGCCATAATATTCCGGCCAATCATAAACTGATTTGCAATAGGACGAACCCTTTTATCAGAAGGATAATCCATGATAAGCGGACGGAAAGGAGGAATCCCTTTATCGTGATAATCGACAAAAGCCGAATAGAGATAAGGAATCAAAGACATCCGTTCTCTAAAAAGAGTACGAACCAGATTCTCAAGTTTATCCGCATTCTCATATTTGATATCGGCATTATTTTTCTCAACATTTAACTGAAACCAAGGTACATTTTTCAAATACCATGCATTTATAACAGACTGGGGAGCCAACAACATTGTTTGCATCCGACAAATAAAATCGGTTTCGGACTGTGCTTCACGCATTTCAGGCGACCAAAGCAAGCCACCGAAAGAGGCAGTAGAGATCATGCTGATATAATCGTTATGCCCATAAATATCGCTGTACAAAACAGCAGGAAGAGATGAATTAAAGACATTCGAAGAACGGTAATCAAAATAAGTACGTTGGTTCTTTTTCTTGTAAATACCTGCCACCGTATTGGCATAAAGCGAACCGAATAGTTGGTGCATCTGCTCTCCGTCAATACCGGAGGGAAATAGGGTCATATCCGGAAATCCCCAGGTAGATTTGGCATCCATCATATTCGAGTTGTCACACTCATCCAGTTTGAATGAAGCTATTCCTTTATCCACCAGATTCTTCTCGTGATAGTTAGCAAAAACAGCTGCTGCCTTTGGGTTTACGAAATCGGGCACCAAGCCATTCCACACTAAAAAGTCACCCGACATCTTTTCCAAATCTTTATAAAAAGGAGCTGCCGGATTAACATAAGCGTGTTCCCACAGGTTGACTTTAAAATTCATGCCTTTAAGTCCGTCAATCATCTCTTGTGCGCGAGGAAAATTATCCGACCATACATATGAGCAGGAATATGCCTTTGTATGCCATCCGGGTTCAAGGCCCAATACATCGCAAGGAATCTGATGATCACGAAAATAGGTTGCCATCTTCATCACTCCCGTCTCATTGAAGTCGCCCTTCACCCGATATTTGATGCCGAGGCCCCATAACGGAGGTAGTGTGCCACCGCCTGAAAATAAATTGTAACGCTGTACGCTTTCTCTAAGTGATTTGCCCTGGAAGAAAAGTACCTCCACCCCTTTTGCCGCAGGAACATCAATCCACATACTCATCTTCTTTTCTGTTTTGCCGGCATATAGTTCTTGTGTTGAGAATTTGAGTTTATTCTGCTCTTTTACAGCCGGATCTTGTTGAGAAAGCTCTTGATTGGTACCACAAAGAAAGGTGATATAACGAGAGGAGTTTACTAAAACGCCATAGCCTGCTGTCGAGACATAAAAAGGTTGGGGTGCATGAGTAAATCCGATATTAGATGGATTATCATTCACAATGGGACGTTTTCGTAATCCCCGTTGTTCAAATGTACCGATTTGCATTCCAAATCCATACAGCTGTTCCTCGTCGTTCAGTGGAATCCGTATTTGCACGCCCCTACTGTTAATCCGAACTTCCACATCTTTCAAATCGAAAGGTAGTGGCGTATTGCTGAGTTGCTGCATTGCTTCGACTTTTGGCTTCTCCGAACAAAAAGTATAAGGTGAGAACTTATCGGGTGTGCCCATGCTCAGCTTAACAACACCCGGAGCAATAGTTTGAATTTTTATCTTCGGTACTTGAGCGAATACAGAAGACACTAATAAAACCGCGAATAACGACAGGTAAACTTTCTTTTTCATAATATGTATTTAAGACAGATAAGTATTTCTACAACTCCGAACATTGATACGATTGATATAATTAATTAAAATACAAGAATTTAAAAAGTTAAAAAGTAGTATTTTTTGCATAATAGCGTTTCAACAATATCTCAAGTATCATCACTTAGATTTGTAATCAACATATTATGGGTTCAACACATTAGCAATAACGTTTATGATAAAATAAATTAACCGGCTAAGATTTTATCACAGGTATCCTCCGGTTTATTATGCATATCAAAGGTAAAATATAATTCTTAATTCCCGTTTTAATTTGATGAAAACAGAAGCTTCCAATTTGCTATTTTAATTCTATTTTCAAGCTAAAGGGCCGGATAAAGCACCGGTAAACCTGTAAACCTGATAAATAATATCCGCTCCTTTAATAGTTTCAGCTGGTATTATTCTCTATAACAGTGTTAAAATTTAAAGAAAATCAAAAAAAATCAACCATTAACTTTGAGGAACCCTTTTTATTTGTACCTTTGCACCCTCAAATACGATGATTCGCTAGCTCAGCAGGTAGAGCACATCCCTTTTAAGGATGGGGTCCTGGGTTCGAGCCCCAGGCGGATCACTTGATGGGACAAATCCAAAGATAACGGATTTGTCCCATTTTTTTTGTCCTTTAATTCGTTGTCAATTAATAATATAATACGGATCAGTCTGAAGAGTTGTGGGGAAGAGATTAAGCATAGATATTTTTTAACAGATACAGGAGAAGCTAACATTACCCACACCTCTAAAAGAAGCTCTGAATGCTTTTATCTTAGCATTAAAGGATTCAGCAGAAGCATTGGTACTTCTGTGATCAAAATAATTAAGGATATTTTGATAATGTGCTTTTACAGAACGAGCTATTATATTAAATGAATTGAACCCTGCCTTCTCTACTTTGTCATACCATTGAGCCAATCTGGTGAAGGCAACTCCTTTATTCTTACAGCTTTGGTATATGTTGCCTAATTGTAAAGATAAATGATAGGCTTTTTCCAATAAAGGATATCTCTCAAACAAGATCTCACCTCTTCTCCATTGAGATGGAGTCCATTTTAATTGAGATTTAATGCAACGAACAAAAGACACACACGAAATAGGCAAAGACAAACGGAGGTCAGTGCCAACACAAATGTTGCCAATGGTTTTCTGAAAACAACATTTCTGCCTAAACTGGAAATAATAAAAACGGTACAATCTCCTATGAAAATAGAGAAGATAGAAACTGATTTTTATTACTCTCTTTGTGCAATTGCCAGGCATTACAACGGCTTTGAGCCTACGGATACAAGAACATTCGGCTATCCTTATAACATAGCCCTTTCTGTTTGGAAAGTGGAAAACCACTTAAAGCGGAATATTAGAAACTGGAACAGTTTGCGACTGATACAGGACGATAAGGGAAAGACATTTTTTATAAGCGAGGAACAATACAATACAGGAATGACCTTGTATTATATCCCTGTAGTACCATTATACAAAATGCTCAAAGACCCGAAGGAAAAAAAGCAGCCCGACTGTTGTTGTCTGTATTCGCTTACCTGTATCATGTAGCCGAAATACCTTATTATAGGCAGGAAGATGCTTACCTCTACTGGCAATATGAAATGATTTCCGATTGGATAGAACAGGATGACGAAGCAGAATTAGACAGCCGTAAAGAAGAATTAAAAGTTGCCCAATGGTGCGGTGAAAAAGTGGAACAAAAAATATTCAACCGTAAGAACCTTGAAGTATTTGGAGAACGTATAACAACGTTCAGACCTATGAACGACGTTGAGCAGGAGTATCTGAATGTAGCGCAGGGAATGTTTACACTTTATACCGAATATCCTGCAACAACTGTTTTCCAACATGCCAAGTATGCTGACGATAAAGCAGAACAAGAGGACGAGGTAATTGCAATGAATAAATACATATCCTTTATTGCAGATAGAAAGGGACGACTTTATGAAACCCTTGCCGAGAGCGTGAACAATGAGTTTAATGAATGTGGCACAACAGAAGAACCCACAGTATTAAAAAAGTTTAGTGGTGTATCTGTTACCAATTACAGCCTTGAATTTGAGAGCAGGTTATTCCCCCTGATAGGTGATTTATGTTACCTGTTAAGTAACGATTAAAACAACTAAGATGAAAAATGTAATGGAACATGTCGGCACACTTTATCATCCCAAAACTGCTTTGGTATTCTATGAGGCAAAAGGGACGAATTCCGAAGTGTATGTTGAGTATTTCGATATGGACAGAAATGGCAGTCCCATCAATGCACATCCCCTGACTATTAATGAAGCACAACGTTTATCCAAGGCACTGGACACAGCAAGAGAAGGCAATAAGACTTTTTTGAAGCCTAAGGTATCATAGCTGCGAACATCCTTTATACAGACCCTTCCGAAAACGGTTTTGTGATGTGGTTTACTAAGGGAACCTGCAGAAACCTTTTTTTCATTGAAGGTTTAGGCATTTCAAGTGGTATAGCTAATGTACCTGCACTGCTTTGGATAGCCAGTAAGGAAAAGCTGCATATATACGCCTTGAAAACTGACAGGAAGCCGACTGAAAGTACCCCGCTTTATCATGCACCCTTTTCAACGTCTATGCAAATGGAGCCTCATCCACCACGGAATGACCGAAAACAGTTTTTTTTTCACAACCTTGACAACTCTTTACCCAACCTATAAAAGTCGCCTAAAGCCATCCCATGCGGCCCAGCCACTTGTCCCCAACCGGAATTTTCAGCGCGCATACCTACTGTCGGGTTGCGGACAACAGAGTATGGCATTTTTTGATATAGACCATAGATTGATATATTGTATGATGAATGTTTGCAATAGCATATTGGTAACAAACTTGAACTTTTCAAATGAACATTTTAATATACTACTGCAAGTTGCAAACACCAACCGTAAGTAGCGTGATTACAACTATAAGGGGCTGTATCTACTAGGAAAATGACAATGGACGAAAGTACCTTTGGGACATCGAATTAAACAAAAAAGGTGATGTTAGATTATAATAAAAATGTCAATAATGTTGCAGATGTGTCGGTTGCCTGGACAGGTATGGTATCAATTGACGATACCGCATTAGCTGTTAAAGATACAGGAGGCTCCGGCATCCCAATTATTTACCTAAATGGACAATTTGCAACGCAAGTTTACTGGAAAAAGGTAATTGCAGAACTTAGTTCTGATTTTAGACATATTACCTATGACGAAAGGGCAAGAGGTAGAAAATCACAGAAATCGTCTAACTATTCTTTCGAGGCTTGTATTCGTGATGTGGATGCAGTTCTTAATGCAAGAAACGTAAAAAGAGCTTTAGTAGTTGGCTGGTCGTATGGAGCTTTCGTAGCAGCTCAATGGGCAAGTCGTAATCCTGAAAGGTGTATCGGTGCAGTTTTAGTTGATGGTGCGCAGCCATACAACTGGATGACTGAAAATATGGCAAAACGGATAAGGAAACTTTTTAGATTGTTAAATCCATTGATGTGGGTGTTACGCCCAACAGCATTAACACCCCGAATGAGTGCCTCACAGATGGCGGAAATCAATATAGAATTGGGCTGGCTGGCGAGCGAAAACAAACTGGGACCTGTTGTGGATAAAATTACCATCCCTACCAGATATGTACTTGCATCGGGCGCATCCTTTGGAAGCAAGGGTAATGAACAAGAACTGATTCGAACTGTTGTCAATGCGGTAGTTGAACGAAATCCTAATATTAAGATTAGTGCCAAAGTACCAAGTAACCATAGTTCTATTCTAAAAAAGGACTTCTTTGAAGTGGCGAAAGCAATTCGAGAACTGTCAAATATATATCACCAAAGGATGGTGCAGTAGAGAAGAAGCACAAAATTGCAGAATTGAATTTAAAGATTATTATATGATTAATTCGAAATCAATAGGTAGCAAAATTACTAAGGCACGAAAAGATAAAAATATGTCTCAGGCGCAACTTGCCCAGTTGCTATTTATCAGCCCTCAAGCCGTTGGGAAATGGGAACGTGGCGAATCAATTCCAGACATCGTTACAATTAACCGCCTTGCAGAAATACTGGGGCACGATCTTAATTACTTTTCAGAAAACTACCCACCAATGGGTAACGCACCGTCGCTGACAGTAAAAACTGACAATAATGACGGTAATACAGAACCAATTGAACAGAACGCCAACGATACGGATGAGCGACAATTATTGACGAATTTCATTGGGGGCAATCTATCAAAAAGCGATTTTGCAGGCATTACAGCTCATAAAAGGAACTTTAATGGAAGTGCATTACGTGGTTCCAACTTCGCCAATGCGGACTTATCTGGGAGTTCATTTTCTGGCAGTGATATACGAGAAGCTAATTTCGATGGTGCGAACCTGACAGATTGCACTTTGTTTGCAAATGACCTTGCAGAAGCAAGTTTCAAAAAAACCATTCTTTTACGTACCACGTTTAGCGCATCAGGACTGGCGGGAGCAAGATTTATCAATGCAGAACTGATTAATGTAAAACTGACAAAAACCGATCTTAGAAAGACTGTTTTTGAGCAATGTACTTTCAAGGGCGTGGATTTTAAGTATTCTGACCTGAGAGAGGTAAACCTTGATGGGCAGAGCTTTATTGATGTTAAGTTCGACAAGACCGCATTGAATGAAGCTACTTTCAGCGGTTCGATACTCAAAAATGTATCATTCCGTCCCTCATATGCCTTAACCAATAAATACTATCGAGCCATTAAAACCATCCGCTTTGATGGTGCAACAATGGATAAACTAACTTTTGCCGAACTCAAAGGCCTGGGAGCCGATTTATCAAAAGTCACAACTATCTAGCGATATAATATGTGAATATTCAATTCAAGTGAGAGGATTACAACAGGCCTATAAGAATCTTCATGTCATAAATGATGTAGATTTTTACCGTGGCATCTTACAGAAAGCGAAAATAATAGACTGTCCCGATACTAATAATCTGTTATGTTTAATTGCTTTCATAACGCACTCAAAAGCTTCAAATCGGATAAAAAGTGGTTCGAGTTTTGTACCACAGGGTTCACTGAAATTTTAGAAGTCTTCAAATCACTTGATTTTGAAGGCTTTTTTTGTGCTCGATAAATCCAACAGAAGAATCTGTTAATGATTCCAATTCATTAGTGTTTATTGAATTTTGAGGTTCGAGTACCATCAAGTTTTGGTTCTAAACAAGACAAGCCTTTCCTATAATATGCTCTTCCATAAAATAACGCCCTTACGTTCATCCAAATAATCATGCAAGATTCTGTAGGACAGGGAAAATCTTTCCATTAACAGCACCGATACTTCCATCAGTTGCTCCAAACAATTGAAATCGGCTATACCACCTTCTAAAATTTCTATGTGAGATATTGAACGACCATGATGCACTGAAAAATGAACAAGACGATAACAGTTATTGTATGAATCCCCTCTTTTTTGGATGAATTTAAAAATAATTCATTTAACCTACATTGCAGCCCAAAGTGACGAGATATGTTAAAATTCAACTAAATACATCTATTATCAGAGTATTTTTTTGCAATCAATATTCCAACTATCTGATAATGAGTAAAATATTTTTAAGTTTTTTTTCGGAAAGTGGGTTTGTGTGGACTGCCAGACATTTGGAATTCAGATAATTAGGGTTGTATATTTGCAGAATGTATTTCAAGACAATCAGAAAATATTGCAAAGCAGAAAACGCCACCCATATTTATTTCAGGTTATGCGAAAGTTATCGTGATGCAAATGGCTTTGCCCATCAACGAATGGTAATGGGCCTTGGCCGGTTACTTGAGTTGCAGGATATAGATCAGCGAATACTTTTTTTAGAACGACTGAACGAGCTGATAAAAGGGACACCAACACTATTTAATTCATGCAAAGATGAAACAGTAGAGCAGTTGGCACAACATTACTACCGTGAATTAAAAACAAAAAAGAAGATTGACAGAGTTTCTGAGAAGCCCACCGATTTTGACCTCGTTAATCTGAAAACCCTAAAGAATAAAAACATACGAGAAGTAGGTGCAGAATCATTATGCTTTCAGGCATTCCATCAGCTAAAGATAGACACATTCCTCAGAGAGAGGGGCTGGAACGAGCAGCAGATAAATCTGGCGGCAACCCATCTGATCAGTCGAGCCATTTACCCTGCATCAGAATACAAGACGGTATCCTGGATCAAAGAGAACTCGGCAATATGTGAACTGACAGGTTATGATAAAGAACAAGTAACCAAGGACAAACTCTACGGGATAGCAAAACAATTATACCAGGAAAAAGGAGGACTGGAGAATTATCTTTCAAAATGCACGAATGAACTGTTTAATCTGGAAGACAAGATCATTTTGTACGATCTGACCAACACCTATTTTGAGGGTCGGATGAAAGATAGTAAGCTAGCAAAATTTGGTCGAAGCAAAGAAAAGCGCACCGATGCAAAGCTTATCGTTTTAGCAGTCATTGTCAACACGGAAGGGTTCTTGAAATATTCTGACATCTTTGAAGGCAACACATCCGATTGTGCCACATTACAAACCGTAATTACAAAGCTCAACAAGAAAGCAGGGTATACAAGCCAAAGGCCCATCATTGTGATGGATGCGGGGATTGCAACAGAAGCGAACATTCAATTTCTAAAGAAAGAGGGATACGATTATTTGTGTGTATCCCGCTCAAGCATCAAGAATTATCAGGCAGATACCAATAGTCAGCCGGTACAGATTTATGATAAGAAGAAACAGCCCATTGAGTTACTCAAAGTGAATGTAGCAAATGATACGGATCATTACCTTTGGGTTAGGAGTCAGGCTAAAGCGGTGAAAGAAAATAGCATGAATGATCAGTTCTCACAATGTTTTGAGGAAGGTCTTCAGGCTATCCAGAATGGCATTGTCAGTAAGGGAGGCATCAAACGAAAAGACAAAGTATGGGAACGCATTGGACGGTTAAAAGAGAAATATCCATCTATTCATCAAGACTATGAGATTACCGTTCAGGGCACGGAAACTAGTAGGATTGCCACCGGTCTGGTTTTCAAGAGAAAGAGGGAGACACCAGCAGATGAGACAGCAGGCATTTACTTTCTGCGCACATCGTTGGATAGCAAAGAAGAACAAACGCTCTGGACCATATATAATGCAATAAGAGAAATTGAGTATACATTTAGAGTACTGAAAAGCGACTTGGATCTACGCCCTATCTTCCATAAAACAGATGATGCCTCGATGGCTCATCTGCATCTGGGTTTACTTGCTTATTGGATTATGTCCACAATCCGGTATCAATTAAAATTACAAGACATCCATCACGATTGGAGCGAGATTATCCGCATTATGAATACGCAAAAGAGTGTGACAACAACTGTAGAAAACGACAAGGGTGAAACAATCCAAATAAGGCAATGCAGTGAACCATCAGAGAAAGTCTTACAATTATGCTACGCATTAAAATACTCCTCAATTCCTTTCACTAGAAAAAAATCCGTGTGGCACACTGGCGAAAATTTAAAAATTCCAAAACCAGATTATCAACCTATTACGGATGGATAGCTGCAATCTGGGTTAAGAGCCTGTTTAAATTTTATTTAATAAAAATCTTATAGCAGCAATCTTGACCATTTCCTCAGCAGAATCGAATGTTAATTCATAGTTGCGGCATAGTCTTCTGTAGTTGTCAAACCACGAAAAAGTTCTTTCTACAATCCATCTTTTATGTACTGGTCTGAATCCGTTTATATTATCCCCACTGATAATAACTTTGATAATATAACCAAATCGATTCTTGACTCTTTCGATAATTTCGCCCCGATAACCTCCGTCTGCCAGTATTACTTTCAAATGCGAACATAATTCTTTTAAAGTTCTCATCAACAGATAAGCTGCTTTACTGTCATGAATACAAGCCACTGTTACCATTACTGCGATAAGAAAACCGTTTTTATCCACTATCACATGACGTTTTATCCCTTTTACTTTCTTATTTCCGTCAAAGCCATTCAGTGAACGGTTATTACCCCAACGTACACTTTGACTATCCATTATGCCAACACTTGCTTCTCTATTCTGTCCACGTTTCATCCTTACCGATTCTCGTAAGAATGCTTAATATTAAATCAAATTCACCTACAAATGCCCACTTTCTGTAATAGTAATAAACTAATTGCCAGGGTGGATAGGTTGATGGCAACATGCGCCATTGACAGCCGGTCTTTACCAGATAGAATATACCATTCCAAATAGAACGCAAATCATATTTTCTTTTTCTTTCTTGTATGGACAGCTTTTTCTTTATATATTGCCACTGTGTTTCCTTTAAATCTGTTATTTGCATTCTGTTTTAAGTTTGGTACCTCAAAATAAATGCTTTACTGACTAAAAGGAAACACTTTTAGCTTTTTTCTGATTTAATTTTTAAACAGGCTCTAAATCATATCCGACAAAAATACTGATTGACCCAACAGAAATGATTATTTTAAAACCAGCGTATGGAACAGACGAACTTGATAAGATGTTAGAAAAGAATCTTATCAAGTAAATTGCCACAAAGTAAAATCAAGCTCAAAATTGGTTCAGTTTATTAGTACTACCGCCAGCTTTGGTTCAATAGGTTGGAAACATTCATTTGGTAGCAACTCAGACGGTGGGCGAAATACCTGCACGGAAACAAAAACCGATGGTGGATCTATCATCGCTACTTCTAAGATAATCATTTTACCGATCATCGAATAATCAAAAATGGTACAGAAAATCATCGATTGTATCGGATTGGGTATGTTCCCATTCGGTACCATGTAAAAGTTAAGGCCGAAGCTAATCCTTTTCTGCCCGAATATGACCAGTACTTCAGTAACAGAACAAAATGAAGCGAAAATAAATCAGCAGAAGAAGGCAAAAAAAATTCTATATTTGTTTCGAATAAAAATAGTAACAACAGCCGGGTTGCCCTTCACCGGCTCAGCCTTAAAAGTGGCTGAGCCGTATGTGGTGAAAAATGCACGTACGGTTCTTAGGGGGCGTAAGTTACCCGGTTAGGCAATACGATTTGACACTCTCTAACTAATTGCAATTTGTTTAATGGAAAAATTATGGTAAATATAAGACAGGGTACAATACTTAAAATTTTATTGTTTATAATCATTAGCATAACTGTGTATGCAGTTTTGCCCCCATTGTTTTGGAGCTTAATTCCAGACTTTACATTTTTTAAAGGTGCGGCTAAGGGAGGTATGGTTGCAGTAATTTTCCTTCTCTTTTTAAGCAATTATTTTCTTAAATCAGATCACTACTGTCCAGTTAAAATAAACTGAGTGACAGTTGGTTACAATTCAGTTCTTTGACATCTTTGTAATCTACATTTGCAAGAAGCTCGTTTACAGGAGTTTTATCAAGAAGTGATATTCCAATCACCTGTAATATTTCGTAGGTTGACCGTGATATTTTCAACTCATTTCCTATGATTGAAACCAAACAGTAGGTAATAAGCGCACAATATATCTGGATCAAAGCAGCATTTTGAGAAGTACCCCAAAAGGATTTTATTTTTAAGTGTTGTTTAATCCATTTGAAAAAGAGTTCTATCTGCCAACGATTTTTATAGAGCAAAGCTACCTGAGCGGACGTGATATCAAAATTATTGGTGAGGTAAGTGAATGTTCGATTGGTTTGTTCATCGTGAAATTTAACTCTTCGAAGTTTGTTCGGATACTTTTTGGAGATATAAAATCCTTTGAGTTTTCCAATTTGGTCACATAATACACCAGAACTCTTATCAATCTTTTGGGAATACATCCTGTTAAATTGAAGATTTGATTTTGCACGGATAACAAAAAAAGCTGAGTGCTGTGTGATCTTGAATAGCCTCGTGTAATCGATATAACCTCTGTCAAAGATGTAATATGCACTTTGCTCATAGTTGAGATAATCCATTGCGTTGACATCATTCACTGTAGATGGAGTAATATGCACGAAAGCAGGTATTTGAGTTGTAATGTCAAAAAGAGTATGTAGTTTTATTCCTCCTTTTGCTTTACGAAACTTTGCCCACCAGAAGACGCTCAAGCAAAGATCAATGGTTGATGAGTCAAAAGCATATACTGTTCCTTTGATCTCAAAATCATCATTAGCTCTGTTCCTTCTGGCTACATCAATTAGATGATAAGCAAACTCTTCAAATATTTTGCTATTTCTCTTTTCATTGGCTTTAGCCAGATTGCTCCTGGTAACGTTTTTACCAAAACCAAGATGATAGGATTTGTTACTATGAGCATCCAGTGCAACTAATAAATCTCGAAGACTATCCCGATTGGTGAGTTGTCCAAAGAGCATGCAAAGCAATTGGTTCCAGCAGGTGAAATGCTTGACATACTTATTGCCTTCATACTTTTCAACTATACGATCGAAAATCCGTTGAGGGAGAAATTCAACTATCTGTGCGAACACATATTTGCCTTGATTCATTGTTGGGTATTAATTTTCCAACGAACATAATCAATTCAAATCGTCACGCTACAAAATAGCTTGCATAATATAGATTCTCAATGATTTCAAAGAACAATTTTTATTTTTTAATGGACACTAGTGAAATCAGATAGAAGAACATTTGCAGAAATTGGAATTGAATGGAAATGTAAACGATTATTTCAACTGGTACTAGGAAGAATAGTTGGAGTAATTATGAATGCAGTTATTTCATTTTTACTTTCACTTTTTTTTCATTTCAAGTGGCAATTAAATCCAGACTTTAATATTGGAGTTATTCTAATTGGGCTATTTCTAAATTGTTGGAGTGCCATTGCTGAAGAATTAATTTACAGAGGATACGCATTTAACAAAGCTATTAACAACTATGGACAATGGAAATCAATTGCTTTATTTATTTCACTTTTTGCAATTATACACATTTTTGCTTGGGGTGCATGGGGCGACCCGTTAAAAATGTTAAGTGTTTTTTGCACTACAGGACTTGGTGGACTTCTTTTTTCAATTGCATTTATAAAGACAAAATCTATCGCCTTGCCGAGTGGACTACATATCGGGTTTATATGGGCAAATGCTGATTTTTTTACAGGCATGTTTGCAAGATGGTATAATAACAAGCAAGGTTTATTTATTCCTGTTGACACGACATATTATGACAAATTTTCACAACACGGTTGGCTTATTATTAACCTGCCTTATTTTATAGTTTTACTTTTAACGATATTTATACTTTCTAAAGTGAAGAAAGAAGTACAGCCTCCAATCGAGTAGACGGCTGACGGGATTGTAGCCCCGCCAGTGAGCCTCTCACACCACAAGACTCATTACTTTGGGATGCTTGCGCAAAAGTGATTATGAGGCTTTGCTTAGCTATTACGGGAAAATTGCTCCACAGCTGTATACGAGCCCCATACGTATAGTAGTGTGAGAGCCTCTCCCTGTCAGTGTTTACTGGCGGGGCAGGCAACTTGATTAGCAGCAGCCATATTATTCACTCAATTTATTTTTTCTATAATAGAAACAAACTCCAACTATGACGATTCCCATAATAAGTAAGAAAGCGGTCAAACCAACATTTTCAATTTTAGATTCATACCTTTTTCAATAACAGCCTCCCAAATTCCAGGTTTATTTTTAAATCCAAATGTCCATTGTCCAAAGTCCCAGGCACTATGGAGTCCAAACGAAAGTGCAAGCCCTTTCGTTTTCAATGCTGACACACCAAATAAAATTGCACCTGCCCCTCAACCTAAAATTGCCATTCTCCAAGTCATTCCACCTGCAACGTGCTCAACAATAAAGATAACTCCGATAATTATCAATGCAAAAATAGGACCTAATGAAATGTTGAGACTTCTTAAAGAATAGGAACGAAATGCCAACTCTTCTCTACAAGCAATTAGAAAATATAGAAGTAATGGTGAAAGTATATCAATGAATGAAATGTTGGGTACAAGTTTCAATTGAAAATGCCCATAAATTAGAATGATAAATGCTTGCAAACCAGCCATACAAAATCCAATAATATAACCGTAAAAGAAACGTGAAATACTATATTTCCCCGGAATAATACCTACATCGATTAATTTAAACTTTTCCCATTAAAAAAATAAAACTATCAGCAAAAATGTCAGAATTGTGGCTGATAGAATGGATAAATGGTCATTGACTGTAATTGAAAGTTTTTTTGTTAAGCTTGAGCAGATTACTAAAATAACCACACAGCATAGATAAAAAAGCAATACGCGACCTATTGTAAAATACCATTTTGAGGTTATTTTCAAATTATTTTCTGATGGCATGTTTTTTTAATTAATTATAACACCTTCGTCCAGGATGCTTCTGTTACATCTTCCAGTAAAAAAGAAGATACATGGTAGCTCTGTTTTCTTTGTCTGGTATAAGCCTCGGAATAGCTAAAATCATTGATGGCAGTATCTCGATTCCTGCTTGTTCAAAACAAAAGTTTGCACCATGTACTTGTTGTAATAAAAAGAGTAAACGTATTCATAGTTCATACATTCGTGTATTGAGAGATTTGCCTGCATCAACACATTGTGTATCTATTAATTTAACTGTCAGAAAGTTCTTCTGTAAAAATCCGGAATGTGAAAGAAAGATATTCACGGAACAACCTGGTCCAGAGATTAAGGCCTATTCAAGAATGACTAACAGAACATGAGAAACACTTCAAAATATTCTTATTGAAGTGTCAGCGCGAAAAGGATCTTATATTGTAAATTTAATTTCATTACCTGTAAGTTCTTCAACAGCCCTTCGGATAGTTGATTCATGACCAATTCCATCAAAAGGAAAAATAACAGTATTAGGCATTGATGATTGGGCATATCGGAAGGGACTAACTTACGGAACCATACTTGTAAATATAGAAACAGGAGAAGTCATTGATTTATTAACAGGCAGAGACGGTGCTTCTTTAAAGGAATGGTTAGCAAAACATCCTGAAGTGAAAATTGTAACACGCGATAGGGCAAGTGCCTATTCATACGCAGTATCACAATATTGCCTGATGCAAAACAGGTAGCAGACAGATTTCATTTGTTGAAGAATTTATCAGACTGTGTATATGATATCATTCGTATTGAATACCGGAACTTAGCTAATTCCATAACTGAAGATTCATCACAGAAAGAGACACTGGTACATGAAATTTCTATTGATGAATCAGGGAAAGTTCCTCAAAAAGAGAAAGGTGAAATGAATGATTATTTGAAAGGTCGATTTGAAAAAGTTAAAGAAATGATTAAAGATGGCATCGGTTTCCGGACCATTGCAAGAACATTACAGATGTCAAGAAATACTGTTCGCCGTTATTCAAATATGGATATATTACCTTGTAAAGGCATTTATATAAAGAACAAATATAATGAATATCAGGAAATTATAGAAAATGAATTATCAAAAGGGAAAATCATAACGGGAATATTTGAAATTATTAAGAAGGCAGGTTTTAAAGGAAGTCGGACTGCTTTTTATGAACGATATAAAGATCATCCGATGCGTACAACTCATGCAGTGAATATAATAGCAAAAGTTAAGCACCGATTAATATCACCTCGAAAGATCTCAAAATACCTTGGGTTCGTAGATCTGTCAAAAATCAAAGATCAAACAGATAAAGAAATAATGAGAGAGCTCCTAAGCAAGAACATTCTATTGGAAGACCTGCGTCATCAGGTTTTATCATTTAAAACCCTCTTGCTTGGCAACGATGGTTCATTATTAGAAGATTGGATGAAAAAGACATTGAATATTGGCAAGTCTCAACTAAAAACATTTATTAAAGGTCTGAAAAGTGATATTGAAGCCGTAAGAAATGCTATAATTATAAATTGGAGTAATGGCCAAGTTGAAGGGCAGGTTAACAGATTGAAAAGTATTAAAAGACAAATGTATGGCCGGGCTGGTTTTGAGCTTCTCAGAAGAAAAGTGGTACTCAGTAGGGTTGGCTAAACATCACTTAAATTGACGAAGAACCTGTTTCTGGCGGATTCTTCCATTGCGGCGATCAAAGTATGTCCGTTCCCTTTGAAGTAAGCATTATGGTGTATAAAATTGACTGCAATATAAAGTTGAAATGCTTCCCTTGATTGTCCTTTGGCAGCAAGTGTTAAGAAGTTCCGTGCTATTTCTTTTTTTGTCATAAAATTGTGGGTTTGTCTATTTGTTGTGTCGTCTATTATAATGACCGCTAACGGTTTGCAGCTTGGCGAAGAAGCGGATTATTAGCACAAAAGTTCATTAGATGCACAAATGTGTTTAACAACAAAAGTGCCATAGAAGCATGTCACCCGCTTTTTTGCCAAACAGCTGTTATGCGTTCGTTGTTTTTCGCTTATACTTTTCCATTATATTTTGGGTCAAAATCCACCATCCATTCAATGCCGAATTTGTCTCTAAACATTCCAAAATATGACCCCCAAGGACTATCGCCAATAGGTACTTCAATATTTCCGCCTGCTGAAAGTCCGCTAAATAATTTGTCGGCTTCTTCACGACTTTCTGCACTAATAGATATCTTAGACCTGTTTTCATTTTCATTTACTGGTCCCATACTTTCTGGAACGTCATTGGCCATTAAAATGTTTTTGCCAATTGGCAAAGCAATGTGCATTATCTTATTTGCATCATCTTCTGCTACCGGGTATTCAGGGCTTGATATATCTTTGAGGCGTATAATCTTTGCGAACTCTCCACCAAATACTGATTTGTAAAAATTGAATGCCTCTTCGGCATTTCCGTTGAAGTTAATGTGCGGATTGATAAGTGCCATAATTTATATTTTTTTAAGTTATTTTTTTGTTTCTTATTCCAAATGCCTGAGCGCTGAGTATCGCAATACAATTCTGACTAACGTTAAAAATTATTACTCAAATTCAGCGAGTTGGAAAATTCAATATCATCAGGTTTTATGTCAAATTTAACAATGTTTTACTTTATTTGCGAGACCAATTTTAGTTTTCCTTTTTGATCCAGGAACAAATATGCTATTGGCGGATTATACGGAATTCTTTTAGAGATCATATTCCATATAATCACTGCAAGTTTTCTCGCGGTGGCACTTACCGCAGTTGCTCTGCCTTTCCTGTATGCTATCTTTCTAAAGAAATCAGACAGGTGAGTATCTTTCAGATTTCCGATTGCATTTGCGGGCATGACGCAAGGCAATTTTAAGCCTGTTACTTCTTTTAGCGTACGTGGTAAACTTACCATTACACAGAGTAACCTCCATGCCATGTTTTTCTAATTCAACATAGAGGTTCTGCCAGTAATTACCTGTGCTTTCCATGGCAGCAGATATAATACCGTACACTTTAAGGTGAAGGCAAATAGCTGTAAGGTCTTCAGCGTAAACACCAAACTCTTTTACATCTTCCAGTGCTTGTCCAACGGCGACATATTGAGACTTACTGCCAATATCAATTCCAGCACAATTAGGATTGATGATGCCAAGTTCCATTTTTTTAAGCCATACGAAAAATATTTTGAGATAAAAAAAATGACTCCAGGGAAAGGCCAGTAAGGAATTGCTGGCGATTTCCTATCAAGTTACACAAAAAGTTGAAGCGGGCTACAACCCTTCGCATACCTCTGAAACCCTTATTGGCTATACCGCGTGTTGAACTAAATCCGCCTACGCGGATAGCTGTTTAAAAGTACCCGATTCTTTCTATACTCGGAGATTATTCACAACAAAAATTTCTGATTATGAGAAAGAAATCGGGTTTTACTATTGTTGAGCAGGCTATTGTGCTTGTTCCTGAGTTTGAAAAAGTTGTTCGCAAGCTGGAACAACAGGTTACTTTGCGTGGGCAAAGCAAAAGTACATTACAAAATTATATCCGGCGTATAGCCTTGTTTGTAGTCCACTTTGGGAAACTTCCTGAGCAAATCGATCCCGAAGGAATCAACGAATAACTGGCCGCTTTGGCGCGTGACCCACGGTCACCATCGCGCAGCAGCTTTAAGCACATGGTTTACGGACTTCGATACTATTACAGTCTGCTGGGGATGAACAAAAATGCCATTGCACTGCCTTCGCTCAAAAAAGAAGCTAAACTGCCGGTTATACTCATCCAACTGGAATTAAAAGAGCTTTTTGCTGTGCCCACATTGCTGAAACAACGGGTGCTGCTAACCCTGATTTATTCGGCCGGACTGCGCGGTCAGGAGGTGATTAACCTGAAAATCTCGGACATCGATTTTGAACGCGAAACGATCCACATCCGCCAGAGCAAGTACAAGAAAGACCGTATCGTCCCTCTTTCCGATTACATGGCCGTTGGCCTGAGAAAATACCTCGGGGCTGAAAATCCACACATTTGGTTATTCAACGGTAAGGATCCCGACGGGCGATACAGCGTTCGTGGCCTGTCGTGGGTAATGCGCGAAAACCTGAAAAAAACATCCATCACAAAAAACGAGGCCTTTAAAGGAAGGTTCCTCGACAGTCTCAAGCGCGCTTTACGCAAGGAAAACAAACTGACCACGTTCTACGATGACCTTCAGCAAGGCTATAAAACCAAATGGGTGGTACACTGTGAACCGTCGCTGGCAAGTGCCAGCCATGTGGTCAGATACCTGGGCAATACACGCACCGGGTGGCTATTACCAACCAGCGCATCCTGAACATTGCCGATAGGAAAGTGACCTTCGTTGCAAAAGATTACCGCGACAGGGCTGTTAAAAAAACGGTATTCCTCGATAGCATTGAGTTCCTGCGACGCTTTACCCAACACATCCTGCCCCGACGCTTTGTCAAAATCCGCAGGTTCGGTATTTACAACCACACGGTAAAACGAAACCTCGAACTCCAGTTTACCCCGGAAGAAAAGCCCGGTATAGATGCGGTTACAAAACAACAAACGCCACCGGAAACCAATGCTGAGCGGTTCGCAAGGCTGACAGGCATTAATCCATGTATTTGCCCGGCGTGCCAAACCGGAAGGATGATTGCTGTAAGGGTACGACGGCCCCGGGTACGATCACCTGACTGGAACCCTTTGATAAAGACTTTAACACAACCATAACCAAGATCCGGATTTAGTGCTCCGGCACTACTGGGAAAGGCATGCCCAATTGCAAACAAAAACGCTAAAACAGCAGTTCTTGAACACCAGATTATCGGTGCCTTTGACCTGAAAAAAACACAAAACGGTCGCAAAGTGCTAGCCCTGATCACAGCGGATGTAGTTCAACCGGGAATAATCGCTGGTCCTTGCAGTCCGCTCATATTCCTATTTATTAGCGGTAGTTTTGTTTATTTTCAATACTTGAGCATTTTGAAAAGATGTTTGTAACTTCTGACGCAACAAGTAAAGGGTCTTGATATTGAACACCGTGGCTGTAACCAGGCAGAAGTATCATTTTGCTATTCTTATTGTTGCTAATCATATCACCGTAATGCTTAATCCTTATATCGTCTAGCGCTTTCCACCACGGAAGTATGTTAATGCTCAAATTTAGTGTCTTGTTCATTTTTTCCTCGTATGGTTGTATTGGCTTGTTGTATGAAATAATTACTGTAATTGGAATGTTTTTTAATTGCGGCAGGTTTTGATATTCCTGGAAATATTCAGGCATACTGGCTGATAACTCTCTTTTCGTTTCATATCTGACTCCTAAAGGCATTGATGTGTCATTTGACATTGTTTTTAAATTAATAGTCCATATTTCCCTATAACCTGTCAAACTAGAAGTTAGCTTCTTTACATAGTCGTTTTCCTCTGCTGTTAGCATAAAGTCTGTTGGATCAATAAATACAAGCCCGCAAGTTTCGTTTGGATATTTTGATGCAAATAGTCGTATAAAGGGTCCACCTAAAGAATGTCCCACCAGTAAGTAAGGCGGTTTTATAGTCAAAGTCGTCAATAATTTGTGAAGTCGTTGCACCACCTGTGCATCAGTCTTGATTGTAGTGTCAATTTCTGAATTTCCTAATCCATTTCTATCATACTCAAAGCCTGTAATATTTTTTGGAAGAAATGGAAGGATTTGTTCAAAACTGCCACCGCCTACTCCGCTTTCAAAAACAAGAATGGGGTCACCGTTCTTTCTGTTTTCAATATTGAAGGTTTTATAAGCAATTTTCTTACCGTTAACAACAACTAATTTACTTTCATTCTGCTGACCATAAATTGAAAGAGTAAAAGCAATAAAACATAAAATGCATAAAATAATTCTGTTCATATTCTTCATATTTATTGTAAGGGGTTATTAAAACTACAGTTAACATTGAGGCTTTCTGCAGGTCTGGTATTTCATAAGTGTCTGACTGGCAACTGAAGCCTATTATTATGTCCGCCAGCCTTGTGGCAAGTCTTCTGTTGTCAGTAGTTTTTTCCCCTCTTCAAGGCAGTTATACACTTTTCATAAGTGTCAATTAAAGCTTCCGCAACAAGTTTGGGGTTTTGCTGGTGAATTCCGTGGCTGTAACGTGGCAACAAAATAAGCCCACTAGCACTGTTATTTTTTATCATTTCCGCATAATGGTCTATTCTTAATTCATCCAACTCTTTCCACCAAGGGATTAGATTGATACCCAGTTTCAGATCTTCATTCATTTCTGTTTCATAATGTTCAATATGCTTGTTATATGAAATCAGTACCATTATGGGAATGTCTTTAAGAGGTGGCAAGGATGAATAATTTTTAAAGAAGATCGGTGAACTTTCATTCAGTTCTCTTTTTGCTTCATTTCGAAAACCATTTGAATTTAAGGTGTCCTTCAAGATATTTTTAAGGTTTATTACAAGTAGTTCCTGATAACCGGTTGAGCTTGATGTGTTTATTTTTACTTTGCTGTCTTCGTCTTTTGTAAGCATAAAATCTGTTGGATCTATGAAAAACAGACCACAAATTTCATTTGGATATATTGAGGCATACAAACGTATAAATGGTCCACCAATCGAATGTCCCACTAATAAATATGGTGGACTTATTTTTAAAGTTGCCAATAAATCGTGAAGTCTTTTTATAACATCTACATCTGTTTTTACAGTAATGTCAATTTCTGATTCTCCAATTCCATTTCTATCATAAACTATTCCTGCAAAGTTTTTTTGAATGAAAGGGAATAAGCTTGCATAGCTTCCACCGCCCGAACCAAGTCCACTTTCAAAGACTACAACTGGTTCATTGGCTTTTCTTCCTTCAAGTCCAAAAGTTTTATATGCCATTTGTTTATTATTAATGGATACAAATTTTCTTTCAGAAGTCTGCGAAAAAGCTAATGTTATTGAAAAAAAAGTAATAAATACAAACATTATTATTGATCTCAGCTTCATTGTTTTGTTATAGGTGTCGGGGCTTAAAATTACTGCGAAACAAACTATCAGATATTTTTTCATCGGAAATCGAGATTGACGGATTTTTAAAGAATATTTATCGGTTAGACAGTAATTTGTTGGATAAGGTTGCAGCAAATTCAAAAAAAGATAAACTAAAAATCCAAAAGAAGTTAAAGTATTTTCCATTGAATTTTCCCAAGATTTTTTTATATAGTTTCAAAAAGCTGAATTTAAGACCTGTAAACAGTAGTTTAAATTTGGTTTTCATTAAGCAATCTATTGTCAATCTGGTAAGCTGCTTTCTGAAATATGGTTAAGTAATTTTCCAATTCCGTTCTTCTTGTTTGATTAAATTATTTAGTTGTCCACAAGCGTTATAATTCTGACTAACGTTAAAAATGGGCTTGATTTATAACTAAAAAATCATACAAAAAACAGTTTCCCTGTTTGGGTCCGACCTTACCTGAAGACTACCTCCATGCAAGCGCATAATTTGCCGTGACAGACTTAATCCGATTCCCGAACCTTTTTCCCGTGTAGTAAAAAAAGGCACAAAGATCTGTTCCAGTATTTCATCCGGAATACCCGGACCATTGTCAATCACACATATTTTAGGTCTTTTATCAGAAGCACTTTCGGCAATCACCTGAACGCTACTTTCGGGATTTTTTTCAGACGCTTCCAACGCATTTTTCAACAGGTTAAGCAAAACCTGTGCAATCAGGTTTTCATCTGCAAAAAGCTCCATCTCTGCAGGTTTAATAGTGCCGGTCAACTTCACCTTATCACTGTTTTCAAGTGCTGAATACAATACTTTCACGCGGTTGATCAAGTCTTCGACTTTGAATAGTTTCTTGTCGGGTTTGGGCAATCGGGTCAGTTTACGGTACGATTCCACAAACAGAATCAGCCCTTTGCCCTGATCTCTGATCACATCGAGTCCTCGAATAGTCGTTTGGATCGTTTTCTCACTCACTTCTTCCGGAAGTATGGGCCGTCCATCAATAATATAATACTTGTTCAGGCTTTCAGACAATGAAGTGATGGGAGCTATCGAATTCATAATCTCATGCATCAGCACCCTGATCAGCTTCATCCACGAATCCACCTCTTTTTCATCTAGTTCATTCCTGATATCCTGAATGGACAAGAGTACCAGTTCCTCCTGCTGAGTCTTAAACGGAGTGGCTTTGAGTAATAATTCAATAGTACCGTGTTCGGTAGACACCGAAACCAGCTTTTGTTCAAATGGTTTAATATTCAATACCGATTGATAAAGGTTCCTGTTGATGCGTTCCAATTGTTTGATATGCGTAAGAACTTCAACCCCCAACATTTTTTTAGTAGCAGCGTTTGCATGGAGAACGAAACCGTTGGAGTTGAATGTCAGAATCCCCGTTGCCACATGTTCCAGCAAAGTTTGGAAGTACTGCTCCCGTTGTTGCCGCTCAATTTTGAGCCGCTGAATCTGTTCATTGACCTTATTTAGCCCCACATACAATTCACGGATATATTTTTCGTCCGTATCGTCCGGGAACAACATTGCCGAATCATTATTCTGAATCGATTCAAGGAAATAACTCATCTTCCGGTTGGCCGTGTTTAAATAGCTGATCAAGTTATAAACCAAAGGAATCATCAGAAGCAAGCACAACAAAGTAACATAGATTGAGAGCCCCGCCAATACAGACCAACCTGCCCCCAGGGCAAGTACAACCAAAAGCGTCACCCTGTACACAATTTGGAAATAAAGGTTTCGAAAGATCATTATACGGATTTTTTGATTTTGTTGTATAGCGTCTGTCTCGATATACCCAACTGTTCTGCAGCCGCAGTCAGATTTCCGTTATTCTTTTCGATGGTCTGGTTGATCATCCTTCTTTCCATTTCTTCCAAGGTCATCTCAGTGGTCAGGTTTATCCCTGAAATTAAAGGCCGCATGAAAAAATCATCAGGTTTCAGCATATTATTTTCACTCAGAATAACCGCCTTTTCTACCGTATGCTGTAGTTCACGAATGTTCCCCGGCCACGTATACCGAAGGAGCTTTTCCCTGGCGTGTTGGTTGATTTTCAGGTTTGGTTTGTCATATTTAGACGAATACTTTTTCAGAAAAAAATCAGCCAGCACCAGGATATCGTCGCCCCTTTCACGAAGCGGCGGCACTTCGATCTGGATAGTATTGATGCGGTAAAGGAGGTCTTCACGGAACAGTCCATCGATAACCATACTTTCCAGGTTCTTGTTGGTGGCGCAAATCAGACGAATATCGACAGCAACGGTTTGATTTGAACCGATGCGCAAGATCTGTCTGCCCTCTATGGCAGTCAGCAGTTTAGATTGAAGATGAAACGACAGGTTTCCGATTTCATCCAGAAACAGGCTCCCTTTATCGGCCACTTCAAACTTTCCGGGTCGGCTTTCATGGGCATCGGTAAAGGCACCTTTCACATGACCGAAAAGCTCACTCTCGAACAATGTTTCGGTGATGGCGCCCATGTCGACACTCACCATTATTTCTTTTCCACGTTTCGAAAGACGGTGGATCTCCTGTGCAATCAGTTCTTTCCCAGTGCCGTTTTCACCAGTAATCAATATATTGGCGTCTGTCTTAGCCACTTTACGGACCAGGTTCAATACCCTCATGAGTTGTGGAGACGAACCAACGATATACTTTTGATCCCTGTTGATTTCACTTTTCAGTCCCTTCTCCTTTTCTTTCAGCTTTTTCACCTCATTTTTCGACAGGTTAAGCTGAAGAGCCGATTCCAGGGTAGCCATCAATTTAGCATTATCCCATGGCTTCAACACAAAATCGGTAGCCCCGGCTTTGAGTGCTTTCACGGCCAGCTCAACATCTCCAAAGGCCGTGATCATTACTACAGAAATATCGGGATTGATCTCCCTGATGCGACCCAACCAGTAGATTCCCTCGTTCCCGGTATTGATCCCATCATTAAAATTCATATCGAGGAGAACCAGATTATACACTGCCTTCCGCAATACGGTTGGGATCTGGTTCGGATCTGAAAGAGTGGTAACCAGATTAAAATCAGGATTCAAAAGAATTTCAAGCGCACTTAAAATATTTTTGTTGTCATCGACAATCAGAATATTTCCTTTTGCCATTTTTTTTGATTAAAGGTACATGCCTTTCATACTATAATCAATAAATCGTCAAAATATTAGACGATTCGTTGTTATTTTTTTTACACCGTTTCTGTATTATTTTTGTATGTATCTTTAATACCAGCAAGTTACAACTGTGGCATTATTCTGGTTAAGTACCCGAACAAAGTAAATACAAAAGGGCTAAGGTTATGATCAAAACAATAAATTTAAACAAAGTATTCCGTACGGAAGATGTTGAAACCACTGCTTTGAGCAATGTAAACCTTCACATAGAGAAGGGAGAATTTGTAGCTATAATGGGGCCTTCGGGTTGTGGCAAGTCCACTTTACTAAACATTATCGGTCTGTTGGACAACCCAACCTCGGGCAAGTATTACTTTGACGATCAGCTTGTAGGCGATTTTAAAGAACGAAATCGTACTATGCTCCGTAAAGGGAATATCGGTTTCATATTTCAAAGCTTTAACCTGATTGACGAACTTACGGTGAAGGAAAACGTCGAGCTTCCACTCAACTACCTGAAACTAAAAGCCAGAGAGAGAAAAGAAATGGTCGAGAGAATTCTGGAGAGAATGCAAATCAGCCATCGAAAGAACCATTTTCCTCAGCAACTTTCGGGAGGGCAACAGCAACGAGTTGCCATTGCCAGGGCAGTAGTTTCCAACCCGAAACTGATTCTGGCTGATGAACCAACCGGTAACCTCGACTCGAGAAACGGATTGGAAGTGATGAACCTCCTGACCGATCTGAACCGGGAAGGAACAACCATTATCATGGTAACCCACTCGATGCACGATTCCGAGTATGCCCACCGCGTGATCAACCTGTTCGACGGGCAGGTGATTACCGAAGAATTGAAAAAACAGATGGGTGAGCTGATCTTCTGACCAATACTATTTGATCTAAAAAACTAAAGAGATGCATAAAAATTTCTTCAAAATCGCCTTACGCTACCTGTGGCGAAACAAAACCTATAGCATACTCAATTTTGTATGCCTGACGTTTGGGCTTACCTGTGCAATTATCGCAACACTTTATATACTAAATGTTTTAAGCTTCGATAAGTTCCATAAGAACTATAACCGGCTCTATTCGGTTGAGGCTTATGTCACCTATTTTAATGGCGATCGTTTCCCAAAACAATATCTCTCAGCTTCACTGGCAGATGAACTGATCAAACAGGCTCCTGAAATTGAAGAAGTAACCCGTGTTTCAAAACAAGAGTATTCTTTCATCAACGGAGACCATACCTTTACTGAAAAGGGACTCTATGCAGATACCAACTTCTTCAAAGTCTTTACGTTTCCATTTCTTCAAGCCGGCAGCCATAACAGGCTTACCGATCCGAACTCTATGGTAATTTCTGAACGAATGGCGAAGAAATTCTTTAAAACCACAGATTGTGTGGGTAAGGCTCTGATCATTAAAGACGGTGATAAACAAGAAGTTTATAAAGTCGCCGGTGTTTTTCGAAATGTTCCCAGGCAATCGATAATGCAATTTGACTTTGTGATTCCTTTTTCGAAATTTCTGGCCAGTAATAGCTGGGCCCTTGAAACCGATGCTACAGCTAATCAAACCTGGATTTTACTAAAGAATAATGTTGACTACAAACTAGTTGAGAACAAGATCAAAAACTTGATCAAAAAGCAGGAAAAGACCTTAAACCAGGAACTTTTTCTGTTTCCGCTTAAGGAACAGAATTTATACTCTTATGCTGCTGGAAAACGGGTCTGGAAAGAAATGCAAATCCTTGTGATTGTCGGTGCCATCGGTTTCGCTATTCTGTTAATTGCATGTTTCAATTTTATTAACCTTTCTATTGCATTAAATTTCAGGAGGTATCGCGAAGCGGGTATCAAAAAGGTAGTGGGTTCAAACAAATTAACCATTGTTCTTCATTTTCTGGGCGAAACATTTATTATTACCCTGATAAGTCTTTTAAGCGCTATTTTTCTGGTCAATTCGTTACTCCCGGGTTTCAATTCAATCTTTAACAACGACATCCAGCTGCGATTATTCGACTTCAAGATGATTCTATTTTTCATTTCCATCGCATTGTTTACTGGTTTGGCTGGCGGATTATTTCCCGCTTTATACCTTGCATCTTCAAATCCTGTCACTGTGCTGAAGGGGAAAATAGCCACTTCACACAGTTACAGTGTTTTCAGACAAGGCCTGATCATATTTCAATTAACAATACCTATCGTTCTGATTATATGCGTGATGATTATCAAGGCCCAGGATAATTATATGCGCAATTATGATGCAGGAGTAGATAAAAATCATCTTATCGTTTTAAACAATACCCCCAACATACAGCGACATGCCGAAAGCATTAAGGCCGAACTGCTGGCAACCCAAGGGATTGATGCTGTCAGTTTCACCAATTGCATCCCGACCCGTGGAGTAAAGGTTTCAAATGAAGTAAGTTGGGCAGGGAAAGATGCGTCCGAAAAACTCCACTTCTGGTGCGTTAATACCGACTTTGATTATAATAAGGCTGTGAAAATCAATCTTGTTGCAGGAAGATTTTTCAACCCTTCATATTCTACAGATTCTACATGTTATATGATTAATGATGTGGCTGCCAAAGTGATGAAGAACAATAAACCAATTGGTTCCACCATTACTATTGAAGGGAAGAAAGGAACTATAATCGGTATTTTTAAAGATTTCCATGCCATAGATCTGGCAGGACCTTTTGTGCCTACCATTTTGAGTTTAAAATCCGAAGATCGATCAATTCTTCTGATCAGATATTCGTCTGGTTCCTACTCATCAATCACCGATAAAATAAAGGCAGTTTACAAACAATACGAGCCGGAAGTCCCGTTTCAGGCTACGCTGTTCCGTGATCTACCAGCATATTCGAACCTAAGTCTTCCATCAAATCTAGCTGGATTGGCTTTCGTAATGGCCCTTATACTTGCATGCATGGGACTGTTCGGTCTCGCATCATTTACCTCCGAAAGCCGGACAAAAGAAATCGGAATCAGAAAAGCCAATGGGGCAACCACACTATCAGTCATGTGCTTATTGCTTAAAAGTTATACGAAATGGCTATTCATATCCTTTTTTATAGCTGTTCCCATCGCATTCCTATTAGGGCGTATTTTTCTGGGAAGGTTTAATTTTCACACACCCATACCCCTCCTGGCTTTTGTCATCGGGCCATTGATCACATTCGTTGTGGCATTACTGACAGTAAGTACCCAGACCTGGAGAGTAGCAAATCAAAACCCGGTAAAGGCATTAAGGTATGAGTAAAAGAGGTCAGTCAAATTCCGGAGGAGTTACCTGTGAATAACCCCCAATGAAACTGGGGGTTATGAGATATCTCTTTCTTAACTCCGAGGAGTTACCCTCTGTCTAGTGAAAGAATAGTGGTCACCCCCATTTCCACCTATCTTCAAAGTTTCTTATTCAATATCATTTTTTATCAAGTAACGCATTGGTCTGGCATATTTGTGCATTAATTGGCAATTCTAGTATATGTCAAGTTGGTGTAGTAGTAGAAGATTTAAAACTTACCCATTGAAAAACAGTCCATTACTGAAAGGGAAGTCAACAATAGGTAACGATTTAGAAACGAGCGAAACTCTTTGGTCTGCTTTGTTTTTCCATTGTCTCAAATAACTCTGTTGCGGAAATCATACATTTTTTATTAGCAACATATTTTCTTTCAAACAAAATATTACATATTTTTACAATATGTTAAACATTCTATTAAAATCGGATTTGGTGTCGTAAACAACCTGTATTTCCTGTACAGATTGTTCTTTCGTTTATTCTCGGGTAACCCTATTCGAGGATAGTTCCTATTTATATCAATTAAGTTTTTAATCTGCATACCATAATGATAGTATTGTTATGCTTTCACGTGTATGCTATATACGTTAAGATAATGAATAACGAAAATAAAACAATTCACGAATTCGATCTTAGTTTAATCTGTGAGTACTTCTCAAATGTAGAACGTCAAGGACCTGGTAGCCCCGAAGTTACACTGAAAGCCTTGGGCTTTATAGATAACCTTACCGATAGATCCTTTATTGCAGACGTTGGTTGCGGAACAGGTGGTCAGACAATGGTTTTGGCTCAACATGCACCGGGACGTATTATAGGTCTTGACCTTTTTCCAGGATTTATCGACCAATTCAATTGTAATGCCATGAAACTAAATCTTCAAGATAGAGTACGTGGAATTATCGGCTCAATGGACGACCTTCCATTTCAAAAAGAGGAATTAGACTTGATTTGGTCAGAAGGTGCTATTTATAACATTGGCTTTGAGCGAGGAATAAACCTGTGGCATGAGTATCTAAAGACTGGTGGTTATCTTGTCGTTTCTGAAAGCTCATGGTTTACCGATGAACGCCCTGAAGAGATCAATGACTTCTGGATGGGCATTTATTCGGAAATAGATACGATTCCCAACAAAATAGCCCAAATACAGAAAGCAGGATATATTCTGGTTGCTTGCTTTATCTTGCCTGAAAACTGCTGGACGGAACATTTCTATGAACCTTTAGTAGTAGTGCAGGAGAAGTTCCTCGAAAAATACAAAGGGAACAAAACTGCCGAAGAATATATTGCTTGGGAACGCTATGAAGCCGGACTATACTATAAGTATAAAGAATTCTACGGTTATGTATTTTATATCGCAAAAAAGATAACACAATGATTCATTTAAATACTTATGGTTGGAACGACAGATTGAACCAACTAAAACAAGAATCGACATATAAAACATTGTCTCACGGACGGATTGCTATTGTACATCGAACTTGTTATGAAGTTATTTCCGAGAACGGACTGTTTCTATGTGAGTTAACAGGAAATATGATGTATGGAAAATCAGACTCTGAACTACCCTGTACGGGCGATTGGGTGATTTTTCAACCATTCGACGACAGCAAAGGTGTAGACAATCCCGATTCACTTGCCGAAATACTGGAAATTTCCAACTATGCAGAATCATGTCGCTTCAAGGATTGTATACATACCAATGAGCCTGATTGTACGGTTTTAGAAGCAATAAATAATGGAATGTTAGATGTCAAAGTGTATGAAAGCTATCTGAAACTTAAGCGGGAAGCATGGCATTTCTCCACTTCTGAGCATGAAAAACGCAAAAGGGATAAATCCTTTTCAAAACTCATAGACGAAGTGCAGTTGCTGCTAACATGTTTACACATCTGATAAATCAGGCATGTTGATCCAAATTTGTGCGTATAGGCCTGACACTGTCATATTTATCTTGTAAAGATAAGGTTTCTGCTTTACAAGTCATTGAAAGGCGATTTTATTTTTTGTAAGCTTTTTCGGTTACGTATGTGTAAATTTTAGATGTGTCACATACGAGTGCCTAAGCCAATGTATGGTCGTCAGGTTCAGCCGTTTTCTGGCCAGTTTAATATTTTCACTCACCTATTCAAATATCTTTTGATACTTTGAGAGCAAGATTTGCTTCCTGGTTTCATTATTTGTTGTTTATTATCAACAAAAACAAACAAAATGTGCTAAATAACAACACCTAAAGAAATTCTGATGCTTTGAATACTTCACTTAAGTGTTTTAAATCTTCCAAAAAATGGTTCGAGTTTTGTACCAGCCGGATCACTTTCTTGAAACAAGCAACCTGATTACTACACGTAATCAGGTTGTTTTTATATAGATGTTCTTTTTTACAAATTATATTGTTTCATTTTGTTAAACAAGGTCTTCCTGCTGATTTTCAATAAACCGGCAGCAGTAGTACGGTTATAGCCACTTTGGTTCAGCGCTTCTATGATGAGCTCTTTTTCAAGTTTACTACAGATATATTTTATATTTTCATCCAATCCGGTCGAGATATCTAAAGTTGAATTTTCAAGTAACGGGTACCCTTTCAGCCGCATGGGTAAATGTTCGATGGTTAAAATGCCTTCCCTGGCAAGAATCATAGAACTTTGAATGGCGTTCTGAAGATCCCGGATATTCCCATGCCATTGATAATTTAATAGCTGACCGAGCGCTTGTTTTGAGACAGTAGAAATTTTCAACCCCATTTCATCGTTAAATTTCTTTATAAAATGCTCAATAAGCAACGGAATGTCTTCTTTTCTTTCACGCAAAGGGGGAATTGTTATGCTAAAAATATTCAACCTGTAAAAAAGATCGAGTCTGAATGTGCCCATACGTATTTTCTCTTCAAGGTTATTATTTGTTGCAGAAATAACTCTCACATCCACCTGTATAGGTTTCGTTCCCCCCACACGTGTGATTTTACCATCTTCAAGTACTCTGAGTAATTTCACCTGTGCATCGAGCGGTAATTCACCCAGTTCGTCAAGAAACAGCGTTCCGCCATTTGCCATTTCGAATTTACCGGGTTTGCATTCTTTGGCATCAGTAAATGCACCCTTTTCATGTCCGAAAAGCTCGCTTTCAATTAGGTTAGGGGGAATGGCCCCACAATTAATCGCAACCATAGGAGAGTCTTTTCGCCGGCTGGCCCTATGAATAGCATTGGCAATCACCTCCTTCCCCACTCCACTCTCACCTTGTATCAGTACAGCTGTGTTGGTATCCGCGACGCATTGAGCCTGGATGATTACTTTCTTCATCTTCTCGCTTGCTGCAATAATCTGTTCAAACGATTTATCCGTTGAAATTTTGTTTCTCAACTTAGATATTTCATCGGTAAGTTTACTGTGTTGAAGGGCGCGTTTAATCAGGAGTAGAAGTTTATCGTTATCAAATGGCTTTTCCAGATAATCGTAAGCACCGTTCTTTATGGCTTCTACGGCCAATGACACCTCTCCAAATGCAGTGATAATAATGACCGGAATTAGAGGAAATTTTTCTTTAATCTTTACCATGGTTTCTATCCCATTTAGTCCCGGCATATTCTGGTCCATGAGGATGACATCGGGTTGAAAAGTCTGCAATACCGTAAGGGCGCGTTGTCCGTTTTCAATTGCCTTTGCGTTGTAATCTTCATCTGCGAGTATACGGGTTAAGATCTTCCTGATTTTTTCCTCATCATCAACAATTAATATTTTTGGATTCTTCATACTATTTTATCGGTATTTTAATTTTCACCCTGGTTCCTTTCATAGGGATGCTGAACATTTCAATATCCCCGCCATGCCTGTTAATGATGCCGTAACTTATGGAAAGCCCTAATCCTGTACCTTCACTTTTTGTAGTAAAAAATGGATCAAAAATTTTATCAATATACTCGGATTCAATTCCTTTACCATTATCTGTAATTTCAATAATATAATATAGGGACTGATCCTTAAATTCTTTAAAGGTCGAAATTGCATTTACCGAAATATCAACTCTACCATTATCAGCATCTATAGCCTGAATCGCATTCATGATAATATTGAGAAAAACCTGTTTCAACTGATCCGAGTCAGCAGTAATTTCTTCGTTTTCACTGTTAAAATTCATCGTAACCTCTACCCTTTTATTATAGGTTGTATTCGAAGCCAACTGAATAGTCTGGTTAAGAAGCATTTTTAAATTGGTCTTTTCTTTTTTCGGTGTTTGTGGTTTGGCAAAGGATAGCATTCCTTCAATGATACCATTTATCCGGTCTACTTCTGAAATCAGGTCATCCGCCATTTCTATATCTGAAGGATCTGACAATTTACGTTTTAGAAACTGAATGGAACTACGAATGGATGTAAGCGGGTTCCGAATTTCGTGTGCAGCCCCTGCAGCAAGTTCACCCAGCGTGGCAAGTTTGTCTGCCCGGTACATTTTGCGGGTACGATCTTTCTGGAGTTGATACAAAAAAGCATTTTCAAAAGCAAAACCTGCCTGGTCGAAAAAGATTTTAAGTTGCTGTACTTCAGTATTATCGTAATTACCATTGGCTTTTCTCCCAATAAAAGCCATTCCCCTTACCTGATTCATTACAATAAAAGGGTACACAAGGCATACATTCAGATGATTCAATAGTTCCTGCTCGCGAACACTCAAAAAAGAGAAAACCTGAGGCTTCTCGTCGATACTTAGAACGGTCTTATTGACTGACAGCCAAAAGATCAGCTTGTCTGAAACAAAAAAAACGGGAATATCTTCACCATAAGACGATTGTGTAATATTTTCAACAGGTAAGAACCGGTTAATATCAGGATTCAGGAGAAAAATGTAAACCTCTTTGGTGTCAAACAACTCTTTAAGTTTGGCTGAAAAATTATCCTTAAGCTGCCCCAAGTCCATGATGATGGAAAATGATTCGTTGACTTCGGACAAGAATTTTCCAATATCAAGTAATTTGCTTTTTGATGCGTGTTCAGAGAACATAATATCGGTAATTTGAATATTTCATTCTTGTCGTAATTCGGTGCAGATCAAAATATTTGAAATGTGTGACTAAATTAAGTCATCAGGTTTTGTTTTCCAAATTGGTGAAGATTTGTTTGAGTAACTGATTACTCATTTCTGATTTATTCTACCCAAAAATACATATTATTTTAAATAGTTATTATTAAATATATTATTGATATTTAGTTCATTATAGTGTTTGGCCTTATTGTTGACTAACACTCAAAAAAGATATTATTCTTTAATCTTGAATTATGAGGTTTTTAAGTTTGAAATCGGGTAAAGTTTATGGGTTAATAGCTTTTATAGCATTTGCAGATATCGTTTCTGCTCAGGATACGCTTACACTTACCTGTCAGAATGCTATTGAAATAGCATTGGGTAAGGGTTTTACCTCCCGTTCTTTCAATCTGGAGAATCAGGCGATGCATTATTATTTCAGTTATTACAAAGCAACGTTCAAGCCCCGGTTGGATCTAAATTTGAATGTCCCTCTATGGCAGGAATCTGTAACAACTATCGATCAGGCTAATGGACTTCCTGTATACAATTCAAATGGGTCTTTGCAGGTAGGAGGTGATCTTAGTTTTACATATGTTTTGCCAAGTGGAGGAGATTTATCTTTATCTACAAACTTATTCAGGCAAGACTTAAGTACTGTATTAGCCAGTGATGGTAGTACATTAAAGACCGAACAGTTTTATAGCAGGTTCGGCCTTTATTTCAATCAACCTATTTTCACTAAAAACACACTGCGTGAGAATTTGCGTGAAGCAGAATTCAAATATCAAAAATCCGAGCATTATTATACGCGTGCTCAAATGGATATTGTGTACGATGTTACCCAGGAATTTTATGCGTTTTACCGAAGTAAGAAACAAGTAGAGATAGCACTTGAAAAATTGAAAAATTCAGAAGAATCTTTTAGAATCACCAAATTAAAATCAAAAGGAGGACGCCTTGCCCAGGGAGATGTTATGAGCGCAGAAGTATCGGTAGCACAAAACCAGGCCGCATATCTGAAAGCTATGAACCAATTGCAAAATGAGGAAGATCAGTTTAAACAAATAATTGGAATTGATCTGGACAAAAAGATAGGAATTATTACAGACCTGAATTACACCCCGATTATTATTGTTGAACAAAAAGCGATCAATGAGGCGCTCAAAAACAGATCCGAAATTAAGGAGACGGAAATGGATATTAACTTACAGCAGATTGAGGTAGACAGGGCTAAACGTGAACGTGAATTAAAAGGAAAAATTTCTGCATATTACGATCTTACAGGCATCAGTACATTGGGTTCCGGGACCACTGCCGAACTGGCCCGTTCGTCAATAAACGATATCCGCGATCGTCCACCCAACAGGGGAATTGCACTTACCTTCACTCTTCCGATTGATGATTGGGGACGTGGAGCTTCAAAAGTAAAACAAGCAAGATTAACCCTGCAATCCAAGGAATTGTACAAGGAGAATCTTGAGATTACTATACGACGTGAAATCAGGGAGATTATCCGCTCTGTTCACGAATCCGCAGAGCAGCTTGAAATTCATAAAAAAAATCTTGAACTGGCTCGTCAGTCTTATCAGATTAGTCAGATGCGTTTCAATAATGGCGACATAACCAATCAGGACCTAACCATTGAACAGGAACGACTGGCAACCATACAACTTGAATATCTCGATGCATTTATTGGCTATCAACTTTCAGTAAATAATCTGAAACGAAAGACGATGTGGAATTTTGAAACGAATAAAAGTTATGTCATTTCACAACCCAAACTACCTTAAACGCTTCTCCACTTGCATATTTAAAACTTATAATAATGAAACAACTTATTTTTTTATTGATCTGTTTTCTTTTTATCCAACTGCCGGTTCACTCACAGGAAGACAGGGCAGGCATTGTTTTAGACCTGAAAAAAGCCAGGGCTGCTTATGAGATCACCAAACAGAAATACGATAACGATAAGGAGCTTTTCGATCAGAAAGCCATCTCATTGTCCGAATTCAATAATTCAAAAAATGAATTTTTATCTAAAGAAGTAGATTATCAAAAGCTTTTATTGCATTTAATATCAGAACAATCGTATATCATCGTTGAGAAAGCACTGAAGTATCAAAACAGCAAAGGCGAAAAAAGAGTTCGGGTTACACTTCGAAGTTCTATGGAAGGTAATCAGGACTACCTGAAACAATTCGCTCAACATTTTAATATCTTCACTCCTGAAATGCGCTCTGCTAAGGTGTATAACATTTTTGTTTCCATCAATAATATAGCCGATAATACCATTATAGGCGCTCCTTACGAGATACGGATTCCGGTTATTAATCAGGGAGAGAAGGCAATAGCCGATTTTAATCTGCTCCGAGATGCAGAAAGCGTGCAGGTGATGCTAAACTATAATGGGAAAAAGGACCCTAAAAACATCTATCTGGAAAAAGATGCTTCTGCAAATAGGGTAGATATTTCGTCTTCACAGTTTGCACAGGAAACAGACCTTGGGGCATCGGCTTCGTATGAGTTGAATCTGGAACGTTTTTCCTCGTCCGACGATGTGTACCGTTTTTTGGTAGTGAACCTTCCTCGACAGGTTTCTTACGATCTTTTCGATGCGGATGTACGTCTCTCCCAACTCAGATTCAATCAGGGAGTGAATGTCAGGAAGTTGTCGCTGAAGACATATCTTCCCGAAAGAGAAGACGGTGAGATTAAAATTGACAAACCTCTGGATTTCTATGTGCTGGTACTCACCGATGCCGAATTTAAACGGTTGGGAGACAAACGCAAAATGAGTCAGCAGGAAATCGATCAGATACAGGCGGGGAAAATTAAGCTGGAACTTATTCCCAGGGGAATTGGTCGTATTACGGTAAAGGCTCCTTCACTTTACAATGAAATTAAAACAGGCGATAATCTAACGATGAAAATCACCGTAACGAATGAGGGTACCCGTGTGCTCGATAACATCAAGATTACCACCGAAAACCCGTTGAATTGGAAAACGGTAATTGTTCCCGAGGTACTTAACACGCTTGCGCCCGGAAAGGAAAGGGAAGTAACCATTTCAATCATTCCTCCCAATGACGTAAATGTAGGCGCTCAGGAAGTCAAAATAAAAGCCCAGGCCACAGCCAACAACCGGACCGTCGATACTGAAGATAAAACTGTTCGGATTCAGGTAGAAGCCCGTACACCGATATTCGGTACTATCATGCTCGTTCTGCTATTGGTTGGAGTGTTGGTTGGAATTGTTTATTTTGGAATTAAGATCAGCAGAAGGTGAAAATTTCCACATCCCCATGATAGAGGGACTTCGAAAATACTTCAGGGTTATAACAGTCATGAATTTAATAATCTGGAAACAACTTAAAATATCGAATTTTGAACTTTAAACATATAATATTATGCTTCAAGCCATTGATTTAACCAAACGTTACGAGGACCAGCAATTAGCATTGGATGCTTTGAACCTCGAAATTAAAGAAGGCGAAATATTTTTTCTTCTGGGTGCTAACGGCGCAGGAAAAACCACCACCATCAACTTGTTTCTTAACTTTATCGAACCTACCGGTGGAAAGGCACTGATCAATGGGATCGATGTAACCAAAGACCCGTTAGAATCGAAGAAATATGTCTCCTATGTCAGTGAAAATGTAATGCTGTACGGGAACTTTACCGCACGACAGAACCTCGACTTCTTTGCCAAGCTGGGAGGGAAACCCAATCTCACGAAAGAAGATTATTACATGCGGATGCGTGAAGTAGGTTTGCAGGAAGAGGCTTTTGAGAAAAAGGTAAAAACCTTTTCGAAAGGGATGCGCCAGAAAGTTGGCCTGACCATTGCCATCATCAAGGATGCACCCAATATCCTTCTGGATGAACCTACCGCCGGTCTGGATCCCAAAGCTGCCGCCGAGTTGATGCAAATACTTGTGAACCTGAAACGACAGGGCAAGTCCATTTTCATGTGTACCCACGATATTTTCCGTGCCAAGAATATTGCCGACCGTGTAGGTATCATGAAAGAAGGTCGCCTGGTAATGGTGCGTACCCGTCAGGAATTCATGGAAGATGACCTGGAAAGAATTTACATGGATTATATGCAGGAAATGGTAATTGAAAAAATATAAAAAAACAAGATTATGATTTTACGGATTGCATTAAAAGAATGGTTTCAGAATATTGTTACACCACGATTTATAACCGGATTTTTACTATGTGTGTTGCTCATCCCTTTTTCGATTGTCATCAGTATCAACGAGTATAAAAGCAAAGTAAGTGTATATGAATCCGAAAAGAAACAGGCTGAGCAAGAAAACCAGGTCAAGGTCTATTCTGCTTACCGGCCGGTAATCGTGAAAGAACCCACACCCTTAAGTATTTTTGCTCGCGGAGTGAGCTATAACCTGGGCGACAGAGTGAAAATTTACTTCGGTGATATCCCCATGATGAGCGAAGGGAAAGCAGAAAGTCGTGACAACCCATTTCTAAACCGGTTTTTCACTTTCGATTTCGTATCGGTGCTCATCATCATTATTTCATTAATGGCATTCCTGTTCACTTACGATATCTGCACAGGGGAACGTGAATCAGGCACCTTGAAAATGATGCTCTCCAACCCTGTTAGCCGGGCAACTGTACTGGCGGGAAAGATGCTGGGCGCATTTTTCACCCTATTACCCATGTTAGTTTTTATCTTTGGGTTATGCATTCTGATGACTATGTTTTATCCCGACATCCATTTTACTTCATCCGAATGGTTGCGTATCGGGCTCATCTTCCTGCTTAGCATGGTTTTTCTGGTGCTTTTTATGGTCATCGGCCTGTTTGTATCATCACGGGTCCGTCATTCCGGGACCGGTATTGTTGTCTGTCTGGTGCTTTGGGTCACTTTTTTATTCATCATTCCTAATCTGGCAAATTATTCTGCGAAAAGTTTTGTGAAAGTAGGGTCTGTCGAAAACCTGAACTTCAATATTAAAGATCTGGATAATGAGCTTGGGAAAAAAGTTGATGAATATTCTGAAAACAAGTTGCCCAAAGTAGATTGGGAAATGACGTGGATGAACGATGCGAATAATGATGGTTATAGGATGGCTGCAGGCGCTACCAGGCTTTGGTTTGAACATGGAAAATTAATGAATGAGTATTCCGGACCTTTACTCATTTCCTATGCAGATAAAAAGTGGAGATTTCGCAAAAATTATATAGCAAAGCTTGAGTTGCAACAAGAAATAGCTCAATATTTATCGTTTCTTTCACCTTCCGAAATATTCAAAGAATCTGTAAACAGATTGTGTGCCACCAATGCCGAAAGCCATTATGATTTTCTGGATCAGACCCGCCGGTATCGCGAGGACCTGATCAATTACTATAAAGCGAACAAACTTTTCAGTTCGTATCTATATTTTACCCAACAAGATCCAAAGAGCTTTATGACAGCTGATGAGATGGTGAATACTTTAACAAAAGGAGAATTTAAGACATTAGCTGATTTAAATGCAAAAAAAGGCCCATGGATCTTTAAATACTTTACGGGTACATTACCCAATAGTAATTTTAATGATTGGAAACCAATTGACCTTTCACAATTTCCTAAATTTTCATATCGTTCAGCGGATGTTTTGCAAGATGTCAATCACTCCCTGATACATATAGGCGTATTGTTTGCCCTTGCTCTTGTTTTATTTTATTTTTCTTACATAGCATTTATCAGATACGACGTAAGGTAGCTTATGTTTGCTATGTTGCAATGGTTTCAAATGCTGAGGATTATGCCAACTCCTAAAACTTATTCATCATGTTAAAAACAATTATTATTAACGAAATAAATCAAAACCTCAAGAGCCTTAAACTCCAGGTCACTTTCATCATTATTCTGGTGGTTTTCATTGTCGGAAGTGTTGCGTATGTCTTCCAATACCGGGATGCTTTGGAGGATTACAATAATTATTCATCCAAAATGTTGGAAGAAATCAGAAAAGATGCGGACGCCAGCATAACAGAGGTGGCGGTCAATAAAAGAGAGCACTTGTTAGCGCCACGGAACAATGGATTTATCGACGATTCCAAATCTCAATTCACACCCAACGACATACAATACAATGCTTATAATGTGTTTGGTTACTCAATCAGCCGTAAAACAAGTAACCCGTACCTTTATCTTTCAAACGATCTGAACTGGTTGTTTATAATTTCCATACTTTCCAGCTTTGCTATTCTATTACTTTCTTACGACGCCATATCCGGAGAACGCGAAAACCAGACTTTAAAGCTCATCCTTTCAAATAATGTTTCACGAGGGACAGTTCTTTTCGGCAAGTATATCAGCATTGTGATATCCGGCGTGTTGATGGTGCTTCCCGGTTCATTGATTAGTCTCATTATTTTGCTACTATCAGGCATTTTGAAAATAGATCTGGTTATGGTTTTCGAAATAATCGGGTTTATGGTTGCCGCAATTCTTTTCATTGCTACCATTTCGGCGCTTGGATTGTTTTGTTCTGTTGTGACCCGTTCGTCAAACGTGAGTTTGTTGATAAGCCTTACATTATGGGCCGTATTCCTTATATTTTCACCCAATCTGGCTGTTTTTGCGGCAGATCAGCTTTTCAGAATAAAGAGTTCGGAAACAGTTCAGGAAGAGGTGAAATCAACGAAAGATGCAATCAATAAAGCAGCGCCTGAAGGAAGCTGGTCTTCGAATAGCAATAACCTGTTTTTCCCACGACACGAACTGAGGGCGAAAAATCAAACCAACCTGATGAATGCTGAAAAGCACATCAGAGATGAGTGGTACAATAGCCAGTTCAGACAATATGAGAAAGCAAGCATGTTTACTTATCTTTCTCCAATTTCATTATTTGGAAATGTAAATGAGTCATTGATCGGAAACGGCTATCCCCGCTTTATCAAGAACTGGGAAAACCTACACATTTATCAAAGCCAGTTTCTTAATTGGTTTAAAACTATCGATGCAAAGGATCCGAAGAGCCCACACTGGTACAATCCTTATGAAGAATATTCTACCAGTCCGGGAAAAGTAAAATTTGAGAGCATCCCCTTGTACACCGAAAGTTTAATGACCATTCCTCAGCGCTTAATGAGTGCGCTTTCCGGAATCACACTCATGCTATTCTACTCGTTCGTATTGATGGGCGCCACCTTATTACTCTTTAACCGGTACGATGTGAGATAAAAGAAGCCGTCTTGTAATGGCGTGTATCTATCAGGAATTTATGGAAGATGACCTGGAAAGAATATACATGGATTACATGCAGGAAATGGTAATTGAAAAGGTTTAAAAAAACAAAGTCATGATTTTAAGGATTGCATTAAAAGAATGGTTTCAGAATATTGTTACACCGCGATTTATAACCGGATTTTTACTATGCGTGTTGCTCATCCCTTTTTCGATTGTCATCAGCATCAACGAGTACAAAAGCAAAGTAAATGTATATGAATCCGAACAGAAACAGGCGGAGAAGGAAAACCAGGCCAAGGTCTATTCAGGCTACCGGCCGGTAATCGTGAAGGAACCCACACCCCTGAGTATTTTTGCACGCGGGGTGAGCTATAACCTGGGCGACCGGGTTAAAATTTACTTTGGAGATATCCCTATGATGAGTGAAGGTAAAGCAGAAAGTCGTGATAACCCATTTCTCAACAGGTTTTTCACTTTCGACTTCGTATCGGTGTTTATCATCATCATTTCATTGATGGCATTCCTCTTCACCCATGATATTTGTACAGGAGAACGTGAATCAGGTACACTGAAAATGATGCTCTCCAACCCTGTTAGCCAGGCAACTGTACTGGCTGGAAAAATGCTGGGCGCATTTTTCACCCTGATGCCCATGCTGATATTTAGTTTCGGATTGTGCATCCTGATGACTTTGTTTTATCCGGACATTCATTTTACTTCATCCGAATGGTTGCGTATCGGGCTCATCTTCCTGCTTAGCATAGTTTTTCTACTACTTTTCATGGTAATCGGACTATTTGTATCCTCACAAGTCCATCATTCCGGAACCGGTATCGTCGTTTGTCTGGTGTTGTGGGTCACCTTTTTGTTTATCATACCTAACCTGGCAAATTATTCCGCAAAAAGTTTTGTGAAGGTAAGGTCTGTTGAAAACCTAAAATTCGGAATCAATGATTTGGAAAAAGAGTTTAGTAAAAAAGCAGGAGAATACAAATCACCTATAAAGGTTGATTGGGAAATGACATGGGTGATGCAGTGGAGTACAGATGGCTTTTGTATGATTGCAGGGGCTACAAAAAGCTATTTTGAAAGAATAAGATTAATGAATGAGTTTTCCGAACCATTAAGAGTAACTTATGCAGATAAAAAATGGGTGGTTCAAAAAGATTATATTACAAAACTGGAACAGCAGCAGAAAATTGCTCAGCTTTTATCTTTTCTTTCACCATCCGAAATTTTCAAAGAGTCAGTGAACAGGTTGTGTGCCACTAACGCTGAAAGTCATTACGACTTCCTTGATCAAACCCGTCGGTATCGCGAGGAACTGATCAATTACTATAAAGCGAACAAACTTTTCAGTTCGTATCTGTATTTTACCCAACAGGATCCGAAAAGTTTTATGACAGCAGATGAGATGGTGAATGCTTTAACAAAGGGAGAGATAAAGACTTTAGCTGATTTAAATGCAAAAAAAGATCCATGGGTTTTTAAATACTTTACAGGTACATTACCAAATACCAATACAAGTGAGTGGAAACCCATCGACCTTTCACAATTTCCAAAATTTTCATATCGTTCAGCAAAAGTACTGGAAGATATTCGTCATTCAATGATATATATTGGCGTGCTGTTTGCCCTTGCTCTTGGTTTATTTTATTTTTCATACAAAGCATTTATCAAATACGATGTACGATAGTTTATTTTTCATATACTATAATGGGTCTAAATGCGGAGGAATATCTAAACACTAAAAATCATTAAACATGTTAAAAACAATTATCCTTAACGAAATAAATCAAAACCTCAAGAGTCTTAAACTCCAGGTCACTTTCATCATTATTCTGGTGGTTTTCATAGTTGGAAGTGTTGCGTATGTCTTTCAATACCGGGATGCGTTGGAAGATTACAATAACTATTCATCCAAAATGTTGGAAGAAATCAGAAAAGATGCGGACGCCAGCATAACACAGGTGGCGGTTAATAAAAGAGAGTATTTATTAGCTCCGCGGAATAATGGATTTATTGATGATCCCAAATTCCAATTCACACCCAACGACATATAGTACAATACTTATAATGTGTTTGGTTACTCGATCAGCCATAAGACAAGTAACCCGTATCTTTATCTTTCGAACGATCTGGACTGGTTGTTCATACTTTCCATTCTTTCAGGTTTTGCCATTTTGTTGCTTTTATTATGATACCATATCCCGGAAAAGTTAAATTTGAGGACCTCCCCTTGTACACCGAAAGTTTAATGACCGTACCGCAACGATGACGGCCCTTTCCTGAATTGCGCTCATGCTGATCTATTCGTTTATATTGATCGGCGCTACATTAATATTATTCAACCGGTATGATGTAAGGTAAGAATCAATAGCCTTCATGTGATTTTCCATCCCAATAAGTCTTTTATCGGAATCAATTTGAAGCCATTTTTATCGAGCTGCATTTTATAAATTCCTGCACTTGGATAATTTTTTTTACAAATATCAAAAATTATATTTCTTTCATCTTTTGACATCTTACTCCCTATAAATACTTTAATAAGTGATTCTTTATAAAACCACTTTTTTCACATACAATTGAAAACGTTTTCATTTTTTAATATAAATATTTTAAATAATGAAAATGACCATAATTTAATTATGAAGTATAATTCATGTTAAAAGGATGGCTTAAAAAATACAGCTATGAAAAGTTAAATTAAAAAAAACGCAATTTACTGTATAACATGAAATTATTGTTTCGAAATATTGGGTTCTGGAACATCGTTTTTAAAAAAGAATTGATAATTGTTCATTCTCATTATGGTTGTTGATTTCCATGTATAAGATTGCTCTCTCTTTTTAAATTTTTGAATTCTTTTTAACAATTGCTGAAAGTCTTCGCTATCATGACTACCAAAGGCTTTTTTATTCTTCCAGAGTATTGGCAAAGTATTATCCGATAGCTCATAAAGGAGGAAATCAGTATCCAGATTCTTACGATTATAGTTTAAATTATACGAGGCGATAAGTATATCCCAATTGTACTGTGCAACAAATAACAAAACACAATAAGCGGTTATCGATATTGTTCGCAGGTAATAAGAAACTGATCTACGCTGCTTTACTTTAATAATGAGGAAAACTAATGCAAGAATAGTGGCGACCAGAAAAAAGAACACCCCCAATCGTTTATAAGCCAGCCCGTATAACTGAACATAGTATAGATTGCGTATAAGAACAGATACAACCATTATCATATTTTGTCCAATCCACACATAAGCCAATACTTTAGCCAATCTGTTTTTTTTGTAAAAATTGAGGTTTCCATAAAAGAAATAGAGTACCATCCCGATAGCAATAAAAACGCTAAAAATTAATATATAGGTTCCGGTATGTACAAACTGTCGTAAATCAGGTGCACCCGAAGGCTCAAAATTAAACCATACATGAATAATATCCAGCACATTAACAACCAGCAACATCATATTCACCATTATAAATGAGATGATAGCCATTCTATAATAGTTTTTCAAACCGGTTAACGAATTGTTTCCCCAATACTTGTTCCATGCTTTACGTTGAATATTATCCGTCAATTTATTTTCAAACCGATCAATAAACCGGGTTTTAAACCTCAAGAATAATGAAGCACCAATACCAAAACTAAAAAGCAAGAAAAAGAATTTAGGGAAAGATAATAAATCGATAAATGATTTCAGATGCTTATAGATCCAATCAAAAAACTGAAAGGTTAACTTATTGAACGACTCATTCGCATTACAATAAAGCATTAAAAAGACAGAACTGGTAACAATTGGAAGTATAAATACGATAATCCAATGATGATACTTTTTGTACCCAGGTATAATGGTTAGTTTATCGGAAATAAGCTTAAAAGCTTTGAGAAAACCGATAAAATAGTTCCATATACCGGCAATACCGAGAAAGAAAAGCTGTGTAAGATTAGGATATTGTGTTTTTCCAATGAGCAAAATAAAACTAATGACATAAATAACCTCTGTGAAGAGAGAGTGATGCCAGAATACACCTATTGCACACGACAGATTGGAGATAAACATCCATTGTACTGATCGTTTTACGATGACAGACGGATTGAACCAAAAGAGAATAGCACCCGTGACAATAGACAAAATAAGTATGTTCAATCCCCAAAACTGATCCCAAAACAGGACATAAAAGAGTGTTGTAAAAAGCAATAATCCTACTAATTCCTTGTTTAGTGTTTTCATATTCATTCATTTTAAAAGTACTTTGTATTTCAAAGTGTAAACATAAAAAAAAACTGATATTATAAATTCTTGATTATTTTCTCAAGTACTTGTATGTGTTCCTGGAAGGCTTTTCTTCCATTACGAGTGATAATGTAACTGGTATTAGGTTTTCGCCCGATAAATTGTTTATTTACAAAGATATAACCAGACTCTTCCAGAGCGTGAATATGGCTGGCAAGGTTTCCGTCAGTAACATTCAACAACTCTTTCAAGCGGGTAAAGTCGAGGGAGTCGTTTACAAAAAGTGCCGACATTATTCCCAAACGAATTTTGTTTTCAAAAGCTTTATTAAAACCGGCTGTAATATCTTTCACTTTTCGTAGTTGTAATACATGAATAATCCATATAATATATGAAAAAGCCCAAAGCCAATAGCCCAGAACAGAAGTCCAAAGCCAATAAAGAAACAGCTGATCAAGCCCAAAACGACCTCTATATAACCAAGGTAACAGGTATCGCCAATGGTGTATTTACTGGCATTGATCAATGATAGTCCGTAAAAGATAAGCATAGCTGGAACAATCAGGCCTATAATCCCATGCCATATCAGCGCAATACAAAAGATACCTCCTGTCAATAAAGGAATAGCAAGATTAACTAACATACGGATGGCTGTTTTATCGAGTACAGATTGCCCTGTTCGCTTAGATTTACGTGCGGATAGCCAACAGCCAAATCCAACAGATAACATTAATACAAAAAAAGCATCCACACAAAAAAAGATCAGGACATCTGTTTTCTGTTCCGGCTGAAGATTATCATTTATATAATGTGTTCCAAAATTATTCTCACAATAGAAATAAGCCGTTGCTGCACCTGCAAGAGCGAATATACCAGCAAAAACCCCAGTCAAACCACTTAGCGAAATAAACTTTGATGAACGTTCCATCATGGAACGAATATCGGAGATGGCTTCAATTGCTTTATCGTTTTTCATAAAAAAGAACTTTGTGCTGCAAAGCTAATCTATTTATAAATGGAAGTCAATAAAAAAATAAATTATAAACCTATTGGCTGAATTAAATTAACGCATATTAAATGATTCAAAGGTTATCAGTTTATAATATTAGTAATATACACAAATATACTTCAAGGATAAGTTATTTATGCCTATGCTAAAATCATGAGTGATTTGCAGCTTTACGGAATTGTAATACGGGTAAAAAATAACATGTAGTTTACGGAGCTTTAATAATCAGGTAAGATTGGCCCTATACCTTCGCATCATTAAATACTCTAATTATGAAACAAATTAACATTAGAATTAAAACAGCAATAGCTTTAGTTCTTTTTTTATTATCTAACTGCATGGCAATGGCTCAGCAAAGCAATCCGGCAGTAAAAGGTGTTGTAAAAAACAACAAAGGTGAGGTTCTTCAGTGGATTTCCGTAGTAGTGCAAAATAAAGCAAAGACCTACAATGCTTCTACTTATACTGACGCTGCCGGTACATTTACTTTTAAGAAATTGCCTACAGGTGATTCTTACTCGTTTTCATTCTCCAGTATGGGTTATGAGACAAAAGTAATGGATGGGTATAATTACAACGGCGGGGATAATGTTATCAACTTAACAGTAGAGTTGACTCCATCATTACGATCGCTGGATGAGGTAGTCGTGGTAGGATATGGAACGCAAAAGAAAATCAATCTTACCGGTGCCGTAGACAAAATCGGAAGTGAATATTTTGAAGATCGTCCGACACCAAATGTTACGAGAGCTCTACAGGGAACTATTGCCAATTTAAACATTAAAATGACGGACGGTAAACCTACCCGTAGTTCGGCTTACAATGTTCGTGGAACAACATCAATAGGTTCGGGTGGAAACGCATTGGTATTAATTGATGGAGTACCGGGTGATCCTAATGCTATTAATCCTAATGATGTTGAAAGTGTGTCGGTACTTAAAGATGCCTCCTCAGCAGCAATATATGGTGCACGCGGATCATTTGGTGTTGTGCTTATTACAACCAAGTCTCCTCAAAAAGATAAAATACAGATAAACTATAGTGCCAATTATTCCATTAATCAGCGTACAACTACTCCGGATCTGGTAAATAATGGATATACCTGGGCCAAAAATTTTGATGAAGCCTTTTTTGCATGGAACGATTATCTTTCACATCCACAATCTATCAATTCCCAATTGAGTTTTTCCATGCCTTATCTGGATTCTCTGAAGATGCATAATGATAACCCTAATCTTCCAAATACATCGATTGACCCTTCAACAGGTAAATATCAATATTTTGCCAATACTGACTGGTTTAAAGAATTGTATAAGGATCAAAACTTATCAAAAGAGCATTCTTTAAGTGTTTCAGGTGGATCGGATAAGGTTAGTTTCTTGATTTCAGGCCGGTATTATCAACAAGATGGAGTTTTCAGATATAATTCGGATAATTTTAACAAATATAATTTACGAGCTAAAGGGAGCATCAAAGTTAATGACTGGTTGACCATTACCAATAATTTTGATTTTTCAAGCTATAGATACACGTATCCACTAACGGCGGTTGGTGGGGTGAATGCTATCTGGCGTCTAATGGCAGTTACCGCATTCCCGGTTTCTCCATTGTTAAATCCGGATGGAACCATGTCCATTGTAGGGGCTTATTCTATAGGTGACTTTTATAATGGGAAGAGTACTTCAACTACAAACCAGAACTTTATAAAAAACACGATCGGATTTAATGCTAATGCGATAAAAAACAGACTTTCACTGAAAGGTGATTTCTCTTATTTATATACCAATACGAATGAACAAAGGATATTTTTTCCTGTGCCATATAGTATCCAACCGGGTCAATTGATAACTTCCGGACTTAATTATTTATCAACTAGAGGAAGTATTGAGAATTATTATGTTGGTAACGTTTACGGTGAATACACTCAGACTTTTAATAATCACAGCATTAAGTTTTTGAGTGGTCTGAATATTGAACAGGATCAGATAAAAAACATGTTTGTACAAAGAGACGGATTGATTGTCGATAATTTAGCAGACTTCAATCTTGCCGCAGGCCAAAATTATTCGGTAACAGGAGGAGGTACGGAATGGGCAACTGTAGGTGTGTTTTACAGGGCAAATTATGCTTTTAAAAACAGGTACTTGCTTGAGTTGAATGGACGTTATGATGGCTCATCGAAATTTCCGGCGAGTCAGGCTTTTGGTTTCTTTCCCTCTGCATCGGCAGGATGGAAAATATCAGAGGAAGACTTTATGAAAGGCGCCAGCAATTGGCTTGATAATTTAAAGATACGGACATCATACGGTTCTTTAGGAAATGGGAACATTGCACCCTATACTTTTATCGAAACAATATCATCAGGCGCTTCCTCAACAATCCAGAACGGAATCTTCCCTAATTACATACAGCAACCGGGTGTATTGCCAAACGGATTAACATGGGAAAAATCAACAACATTTGATGTCGGTGTCGATTTGGAAGTACTGAAAAGGAGATTGACACTAACTTTTGATTGGTATCAAAGAAAAACAACAGACATGATCACTTCAGGCCAACCGTTACCTGCGGTTTTTGGAGCGACTGTTCCCAAAGGTAATAATGCTGATCTGGTAACCAAGGGATGGGAATTATCTGTTAACTGGGCAGACCAGATAAATATGAGAAAGCCCTTAACTTATAGCTTCCGGTTTATTTTGTCAGACAATATTTCGCGAATTACGAAATTTTATAATCCGAATAAACTATTATCAACCTACTATGAGGGACAACGTTTAGGGGATATATGGGGATATGAAACAGAAGGTTTTTTCACTTCAGCCGAAGATATTGCAAAACATGCTGACCAAAGTTACTTTGTAGTTTCAAACAGTAATAAATTGCTTCCGGGTGATATCAAGTTTAAAGACTTGAATGGTGACATGAAAGTAAATAATGGCAAAAACACTTTAGATGATCCCGGAGATCAGAAAATCATAGGTAATTCTTCAATTCGTTTACCCTACGGGATAACCGGCGACTTTGGATGGAACAATTTTTCACTTTCATTTTTCTTTCAAGGGGTTGGTAAAAGAGATTGGTACCCCTCAACCGAAGCAGCTTATTTCTGGGGACAATCAAATAGGCCCTATAGTTTCTTACCAACCTTTAACCTTAACCGTTGGACTGAAGAAAATCCAAGTCAAGATGCATATTTTCCACGTTACAGAGGTTACGTGGCATTATCAGGCACAAGAGAACTTGCTGTTCCACAAACCCGATATCTACAGGATGCAAGTTATATCAGGTTGAAAACTTTGACGATCGGTTATTCATTGCCCAAACACATTCTGCAAAAGATAAAGATTACAGCCGTACGCTTTTATCTGACCGGCCAGAATCTGTGGACCTATTCTCCGATGTATAAGATTACCAAGAATTTCGATCCGGAAGTAATCGAAGGGTCAGATCCGGAAATTAATTCGGGCGGGGGTGATGGCTTTTCATATCCGATGCAAAAGTCATACACTGTTGGCGTCAATATAACCTTGTAAATATTTAATTCGCTTAATATTAATAATATTAAAATCATAAAGCAATGTCAAATAAATATATTTTGTTAGTGTTCCTGATCCTATTGGTAGCGCTTTCATCCTGCTCAAAGTTTCTGGATAAGGCGCCTATGGATAAGCTGACTCCTGAACAGGCGTTTTCAAATGAAAGCAATCTGAAGTTATATGTAAATTCATTTTATGCCCAGATGCTGCCTGATGGCACTGCTATATATAAGGGAGATGTGATGGCCGACATTACAGTACCAAATTCTGTCCCCACTTACATTGCAGGCAAACTAAGCAGTCAGGAAGCTACAGGTTGGAGCTGGGGGACCCTTCGTAATGTAAACTATTTTCTTGAACACTATAACAATCCTGCTATTCCGATTAAAGCAAGAAATCACTATGCCGGTATTGCCCGATTTTTCAGAGCTTTATTCTATTACCAGATGGTGAAACAATTCGGTGATGTGCCCTGGTATAATAAAACACTGGGAGTAAATGATCCGGATATATATAAACCTCGTGATTCAAGGTCAGTGGTAATGGATTCTGTTTTATCCGATCTAAATTTTGCTTGTAACAATATTTATGACACGAAAGATAATTCATGTACACAAGTAACCAAATGGGTGGCTTTGGCCTATAAATCAAGAATATGTCTGTTTGAAGGAACGTTCAGAAAATATCATACTGAATATGCATTGGCCGGAGCCGACAGTTGGTTGCAAGAATCAGTCAATGCTGCAGATGTACTCATTAAAAGTGCACAGTACAAATTACAAAACACCGGAAATCCGGATAAAGATTATCGTTCACTGTTTATTAGCGAAAACCCTGTTTCCAATGAGGTGTTACTCGCAGCTGTTTATAATAATTCCTTAAAGAAATGGCATGATGCAACATGGTGGTATAATAGCGCTACGTTGGGGTCTAGGCTCGGATTGGCAAAAAGCTTCATAAACACATACCTCAACATTGATGGGAGTAATTTTACCGATATTCCAGGAAATGATACTATGCAGTTTCAGACGGAAGTAAAGAACAGGGATATGCGATTAAAACAAACTATAAGAATGGGAGATTATAAAAGAACTGACGGTTCTGCTTCTCCTCCTGATTTCACGGTTACTTATTCGGGTTATCAAATTCAAAAGTTTTCATTGGATGACAAATATTACGATACAAGAACCGAAAGTTATAATTCTATTCCTATTATGAGATATGCGGAGGTATTGTTAAATTATGCCGAAGCAAAGGCAGAATTGGGAACGTTGACAACAGCAGACTGGAATCTGACAATTGGCGCCCTCAGAACCCGGGCAGGAATCAGAAATACAGCTATGCCTGTCAGTGTGGATCCTTATATGCAAACCAACTTCTATCCTGACGTAACGAGCCCTGTGTTGATGGAAATAAGACGGGAAAGAGGAGTTGAATTAGCAGCTGAAGGAATTCGGTATGATGATTTAAGACGATGGAAAGCTGCTAACCTGCTTACAAAAGCGTATACCGGAATATATGTCCCCGCAAAAGGTAAATTACTAGATTTGAATGAAGATGGCAAACCCGATGTTGCATTTGTAGATAAAGTGCCTTCACCCAAAGTTAACGGTGTAGTTTATTTTATTCTTGATAACAATACTTCAAAGCTATCACAGGGCGACAAAGGAAATCTTTTATGGCTGAGCAATATAACTAAAACTTATAGTAGCAAGCAATATTTATATCCTATTCCTGCAACCGAAATTATTTTAAATCCAAAACTTGTTCAAAATCCTGGCTGGTAATCGATTTGTAATAGGAGTTGAATATTGTCACTCGCTTTACTAAATGAAAATAGATTTCAAATTTCTTAATAAGTTGCAAAATCTATTACTTATTAGGAAATTTGAAATTCTTTTCCAAATATCTTTATACGCAAAAGATCAATTAATAAATCAAAAAACATGAAAAGATCACTTTGTTATTTAATAATGTTACCTGCATTATTGATTGCATCCTGTACCGTGGGAAGCAATATAGAGGCAAAACCGATTGATGTTTCTTCAGGCACATTAAAAGTAATGACTTATAACGTACATCATTGTAATCCGCCTACTAAAACAGCCGGCGAAATTGATATTGACACAATTGCAGGCGTTATCAGGAAACAAAATCCTGATATTGTAGCCCTGCAGGAAATTGATGATCACACAAGTCGTTCGGGGGCATTCAATGAAGCTGAAGAAATTGCTAAAAAGTTAAACATGAATTTTTATTTCGGAAAAGCAATAGATTATGGCGGTGGCGGTTATGGTGTGGCAATACTATCCAAATATCCGCTTTCCAATGCGATGACTTTTCCCTTACCGGATGTTGCCGGATTTACAGGAGAAGTGCGGATATTGGCAACGGTAAATATCACCCTCCCCGATGGCAAAGTGATTCGTTTTGGATGTACGCATCTGGATGCATCAAGTCAAGCTAATCGTGAATTACAAATTAAAGAAATAATCCGGATTTCCTCTTCTGAATCCCTACCTTTTATTATTGGGGGTGATTTTAATGAAGAGCCCGATAACAAAACCATCCATTTGTTAGACAGTTTTTTCACCAGAAGCTGCATTACAGGTTGCGGATTTACAATTCCGGTTGACAAACCTACTAAAACAATAGATTACATTGCCTTTCGTCCGTCTGCCAATTTCTCGGTAGAAGAACACACCGTTATTGATGAAAAATATGCTTCCGACCACTTGCCTGTAGCAGTAGTTTTGAATATCAGATAATCATTTATTATTAAAAGCAGTATGCCGTTTTTTAAAGATGCATCATAAAGTTTAAAGACTTAAATTGATGTAAGAAGAGAAATTGATGAAAAAATCACATTCTGATTTTATGTTTTTCTATCCTATAAAATTCTTCTTCTCCCTTTTACAGATTAACTGTGCAACCCACCTACCCGACTGGGCAGAGGGAGGCAAACCGCCTCCCGGAAACAACCATTGCCCACACATGTAGAAATGATCCAACCCCGGTAAGGTCATCTTTATCGATTTAGTGATATTGCTTGATGTAGGCAGAAAGCCTTCGTACGAGCCCTTCCAAACGCCTGTATAACGTACCGATGTTTGGGGCGTGGCTATATCAATTACTTCCACAAAGTCGGTGATACCGGGATATTGCTTCTCCAATAACAACAGGGCATCATTTTCTATCCGTTTCTTCTCCGCTCTGTATACTTCTTCAGTAAGGTCTTCCCATAAAGTCCACGGACTTTCAAAACGAATGACAATAACCGACTTACCACTCGGCGCCATAGTTGTATCAAATGAATAGTTCATTATGGAATATCCATTTTTTAAAACCGTCTTACCTATCCGTAAATCTTTTGAACGAATAGTCTGGGCTGCAACATCACTTTTTATCTCTTTATTTACACCAAATGACACCTGTACGATGGGCGTAAACAATGGCCAGGTAGAATAAGCTACTTTAATTTGTTCCGACTGATACCGTCCCTCCAACATCTTGAATATTGTAGAATACCCATCGGCTGCGCTTATAATATAATCGGCATGAATCACTTCACCATCATCCAATAAAACGTCATTAGCCACCGACTCACTCACCAATATCTTCGCCACCTGTTTCACCAGCCTCAATGTTCCACCCAAAGATTTAAACTTTTCAGACATTCGAACAGACAAAGGAAGTGATCCTCCCAGAAGATAACCCGCATTCTTTTGATGAAACCATCCCAGCATCATCAAGAAGGCGAGAGCTGAAAAGTCCTTAGCGCCGAAAACAGATTGCAGAAAGTATAGAAGTCGTTTATTAGTGAGGTGTAGGCTTTGAAAATATTCATTACATGTTTTCCGGCCATATTTAATTAGTAAAGGTAGAGCTGGAAATATTTTTCGCAACGATGAAAGATGTTCTTTTACACTCCGTAATCCGGCTGGATTAGTATATGCCTCAACCTTTGATGTTTTACGCATATCGTTACACATCTTTCTGATAGATACCGAATCCTCAGGTGCCATTTCAATCAGATACTTTTCCCAACGATGAATGTCGGCATAGATCAAGAACTCACCTTCATCCTCATCAACTATCTTTGTATGAACCTCCTGATTAATCACTTTTACATTATCATTGAGGACTCCGGTAGTTTTCCAGATAGAATGGTACGGACCAAAAGCAGTTCCAACCAGCCAATGCAAACAATAATCAAAACGATATCCTTTTCGATCCCATGCAGTACATTGTCCTCCCGGAAGATGATTCATCTCGAGTATTTCCGTATCAAATCCATTCAGCTGACAATAAATACCAGCAGAAAGACCTGAAACACCTCCACCAATAATGACTATTTTTTTACTCACTGCCTTTTGATTTTTGAATTTTATTATAATTCTTACGGTATAATTCTTCAACTTCATTCCTGGCCCATGGTGTTTTGCGGAGGAACCTAAGACTGGAACTGACACTAGGGTTCGATCTGAAACATCTAATAGCAATGATATCACCCAATTTATCCCATCCGAAAAAGGCAACCAGATCGTTCAACATCATCTCAAGAGTGATTCCATGAAGCGGATTATTAGGTTGTGTCAAATTCATAAGTAGCGTAAATCAATTAATTTATAAAACAAATATCGCTAATATTAATTTACCATCACTGGATACTAATATGCTATATAAAAGTACATACTTTGAGTTAGAAAAGGCAAATTTTAATTACAATACAGAAACTTTCCGGATAATCTGATTTACAATATCCACTCTTCGATACTGATTTTTCAGCTTAAAATCTATCTTTCGTACGTTTATTAACTGCAAAATAACAAACTCATCCTTCCCGTAAAAAAGGGGTGCAAAGATTATTATAATCTGTGAAAGGGTGATTATTCATGATATAAATTTGAGTACTACCGGAAGGAAACTAAGAAGTATCTTAAATATTCATTTACGTTTATGCGTAAAAAAGAACTATTTAATCAAATAAATTCAATTATCTTTATACATTTACTTGTTATTACAAGTTAAGGCAATTAACAAATTATGATACAATAATTTAACCAATAAAAATAAATTTATTCCGCATCGGAATGTTAATTGGAATTGATACATTTTTATTATTTAATTTTCTTCGAAATGAAAAACACAGCCTTTGACGCCGTCAAAGATCTTTGCACCAAGCTTGGTGCCGATATTACACTGGTACAGGGTGCCGGTGGTAATGTCTCTTACAAACAGGGAAATGATTTCTGGATCAAAGCCTCCGGAACATGGTTGGCAGATGCCAACCGAAGTGCGATCTTTGTTCACCTCGATTTACAAAAAGTACTTGCTTGTGTTGATGAAGGAAAGAATGATTTCAAAACATGTATTCTTGAAGATATAGGCTTACGTCCTTCTATTGAAACATCACTCCATGCTATTCTGCATCAGGCAGTAGTAGTCCATGTACATTCTATCCATTCGTTATCATGGGTTGTAAGAACAAAAGGCAAAGAACAGGTTGCAGAGAGATTAAAAGGATTAAACTGGGCTTGGGTGGATTATGTCAGACCGGGTCTTCCATTGGCACGTGTTATCCAATCGATCTTAAAAGAAAAGCCGGAAACTAATATCTTATTACTTGCTAATCATGGTGTCTTTGTAGCTGCCGAAACCGCATCTGATGCCAGCAATTTACTAAGTGAAGTTGAAAAGCGTCTCTTGCCTCCGGCACAGCCCTCTAAGGAGGTATGTCAAACCAAATTAGATGAATTAGCTAAATCATTACCTGCAGGAAGTCGTCTTCCGTCAAATCCAAAGGTAAATTTACTTGGACAAGACCCACGTTTTACGGAATTAGCCATCTCCGGATCACTCTACCCTGATAATGTAGTATTTATAGGCCCTTCTTTCTCTGTTGTAGCTCCTTCAGATCCACAAGCGCTTAAAGATGCGTTGGCTGCAACTCCATTTTGTGCAATTGTAGAGGGATTGGGAGTAGTTCTGGGGCCTAACTGCTCGGAGAGTGTTGAAGCACAACTGGAATGTTTGATATTATTATGTCCTACCCTACCAGCTATCAGCGAATTGAAATATCTATCCAATAATCAGGTTGCCGAACTGCTCAACTGGGACGAAGAGAAGCTCCGTCAGGCGCTGGATAAAAGCAGACAGGCTGCAAAAAAAGAGGCTAAATAAGTTCAAAAAAAGTCAGAAAACCAAAAATAAACTATGCTATAGGTGAAAGAGGCTGTCGCAAAGTATTTCATACTCCTCTGAAATTTAAATATTAGCACGTTTTATTAGATGTTTGTCTTCTAAAGGAAAAGAGGCTGCCTCGATTTTGAGACAGCCTCTTTATTTATAAAATAACTTTGACAAAGTTCGTCACTAACAGGCAGCATTACTTTCTATTTAACAGATTTTCACCACCTCAATGCCAAGTATTTTACCCAGCTTATCTATTTTATCAGCGACATGCCCCACACCAATAGCACAATGATGAGCAGGGCCCTTCTTTGACCATTGGTTCATAAACGCACGGGCACCTATCGAAAAACGATACCGGCTATTGGTATTCCCAATATTCAGTACCGGTCCTTCTACAGATTCACCCTCTGCCGTCAACAAGAAAAGTCCATCTTTCCCTTCAACAACAGAAAGTAAGGTCACCGGACCATGTTTTACACTCATCTGAATGGACAATCCTTTTCCGGGTTTACCATGAAACAGTGGTAACGGAACCAATTTAACACGTCCTTCGGCTATGGCAAAATGAGCAGGACCGTCATGTCCCAGCATCACGATATCATCATCGAAGTCCATCAGATAGAACTCGCTGAATGATCCACCCGCACCAAGTTCTGCCATAATCTTCATGGCCTGTGCATTTTTCACCTCACACTCTCCGGCAACAGGGATGTTCTTTCCTGTCAGCAATGTGTTTCCGGCAATTATAGAGGTTACAATATTCTCATAATCATTACCGGCCACACCTTCATAATAGTAAGCCATCGAACCAAGGTTATGTGCGGCAATAAGCTTATCAAGAGCTACAGAGGTCTGAGCCGCACGTTCAATTTCACTCAATTCACATTCTTCAACCACATCAAATGTAGAATGAAACTCCTGAATCTTATTTTGGATCTCTTCCAATGTGGCTTCGTCACGCAATTTTTTTAATTCACACATTTCCAACTGTTCAATATGTGTACCAAAAACTGTAGACTGCTGTGTGGTATCAGTATAGACATCAAGCATTCCGCCATAGTAGTGGCCTAAAATACCTAACCTGTTCATGCGCATGGCTGCTGCAACTTTAGCTGCTGCGATCCAACTTTCAATTTCGTTCCAAGCTTGCTTATCTTCAAGATATCCTGTAACAAAATCATATTGAATACCGGCACGGTTAAAGACACAAGCTATCTCGGGCACTGAACAAGCCTGACAATGTTCCAACCAGATGCCGGTCATCTTTCCACTATCGCCCAATGCATTAAAAGAAGCATAATCCATTGACGAAACAGGCTGAAGATTAAGAATAATGATTGGCACCTTTACCTTCTGTGCAACCGGTAAAACCGTTGAAGAAAGTGCATAAGTTGAAACGTAAAGGAATACAATTTCGACATCATTTTTCTTTAAGAATTCAGCTGCAACTTGAGCTTTAACAGGATTATCAACCATTCCGGCATCAATAACCTCGATGCCAAATTGTTCAATTTTATGCTTAATGCGTTCTTGATAATCCAGTAGGTTATCAAGAAGTCCTTCAAATTGCCCCCAATAGGTATCAAGGCCTATTCCAAACAAACCAACTTTTGTCATTCTCGTCACTTTTGTTTTTATGGTTCTGTTTAAAAAAATTATGGATATAAGTAGTAGAAATAATTTATTGTCGTATACTCAATGCTTGTTCTATTCTGGTACATCTACCTGAATATAGGATAAGCAAAGAGTGAAATGCGTCATTGTTTATTGCTTATTACTTAGTATCGTTAATTATTTTAAAACAGAACCTTTTTTATTTATAAACACAAACTTTTGTGTGCATTACAAATTCACCTTGAATGTGTAAGTCCCTGACGCAACTTGAAAAACAGATTGATTCTTTTCGGTTCTTTCAAATTTTATCTCTTTGACAGATTGAATAGGATTTCCGCTTTCTGTGATGGCTGAGAGATTGGTTGACGGAAGATAAAGAGTAGCCGTACTATTTACAGGCACTTCGATCTTCATCTCAAAAGAGTTGCCCTCTTTTTTCCATTCACTGGCAATCAGTCCGTATGAAGATTTAAAAGAAGCTTTTACAAAGTTCAAGTCACCAACGACCAAAGGATTCATGATAATATGTTTAAAGGCAGGTTGATCAGGATCACCTTTTATGCCGGCCAGATTTTCATAATACCAGATGACCAAATCACCTAATAACATTACGTGGTTACCAGAATTCATCGCAGGATCGGCAGTATTGCCATTCCAAAGTTCCCAAATCGTAGTAGCGCCATGTTCTGCCATAAATCCCCAACTTGGATAATCGGTATTGGTAGCCAGTTTATAAGCAATATCAGGACGTCCGTATTGCGTTAAAAGACGCATGGTTTGTTGAGCACCCACTAAGCCGGTACTGATGTGACCGTTAAAATCTTTCTCCGTTTTAGTAACGATATTATTGAATACATCGATTTTCTTATCCTCAGGAACTAATCCGAAGGCCAATGAAAGAAGGTTGGCTGTTGCAGTATTGTTTCCATAACAATTATGGAATGTATCGTAGTATTTGTTATTATAAGCTTTGTAAATAACTGCAGACAAATCGCTGTATTCTTTAACATCGGCAGGTTTATTAAGCAGTTTAGCAAAACGTTGCATCAGGTTTAACATCTCATAATAATAGGTGGTACTCAAAACCTCACCACTAGTTTTACGTGAAGGATCCACAGAATGGATCAAACTAGGAGATTCGGGAGGCATACACCAATCACCATAAGTATCTTTAACCAGAATGCCGTCTTGCAAATATTTATCTTTCATGTAGAACACCCATTTTCTAAATGAATCGTAATGTTTCCGAATAGGTTCAACATTTCCGAATTGATCATACAACATATTTGAGATGATCAGATAAGCGCCGGGCCAGGTAACATTATCGCTATAGATCTGCCAATAAGAAGGAGCTACATCGGGAACACTTCCATCAATACGTTGCGCATCTTCAATATCCTGCATCCATTTGGCATAGAGCTTTGAATTATCAAAAACGAAACTCTCACCTTTCGAACCCATTGCACGATCGCCTAACCAACCTTGCCGTTCATCTCTTTGCGGACAATCAGTAGGCATGCTCCGGTAGTTACCACGGATACCCCAGTAGGCATTTTTGTAAACTGTATTGATCGTGCTATTCGAAGTAACAAAAGAACCTGTAGTAGCCATATCGTCATAAACAACTTTACCCTCTAATGCGGAAAGATCAGGCTTGCCGGGAAATCCGGTTACTTCGACAAATCTATATCCATGATATGTAAAGCGTGGTTCATAAGTTTCAACACCGGTACCTTTAAGTGTGTATTTATCAGTAACCTTTGCACTTCTGATATTGGCCAGATATAATTGACCATCAGGTTTAAGTGTTTCTGCAAAACGGAGGGTTACGGTTGTTCCCCTAGCACCTTTTACGGTTAAACGCGACCAACCTACATGGTTCTGGCCCATGTCGAAAATAAAGACTCCGGGAGAAACCTCATTGACAGAAACCGGTTTAATCGTTTCTTTTATTCTAATAGGTTCCGACATCTGAGCCGATAGTTTTGGGCTTCCGGGTTGTACCAATTCAGCATTTATCCATTTAGAATCATTAAAACCGGTTGTATTCCATCCGGGGACCTCTTTAGTGGCATCATATTCCTCACCATCATATTCATTATTTGCAATGATGGGACCTGAAGCTGATACTTTCCAGCTACCATCGCTCACGATTACCTTTTGAGAACCATCCTCAAATTCAAGAGCCAATTGAACAATTGCTTTCGGATAACCATATGACACCATGGTAGTAGGCACTTTTGCTCTGGGCGCAAAATATCGTCCGTTTCCAAGGAGAACGCCTATAGCATTTTGTCCACCTTTCAGCTGTTTGGTAACATCAAATGTATTGTAATAAGCTCTCTTACCGTATTCTGAAAGAGCAGGAGCCAATACCTGATCGCCTATTTTCTGACCATTAATATAAAGTTCATATAAGCCAAGACCCGAGATATAAGCTGTGGCACGTTTAATCTTTTTAGTTGCGCCGAACTCTTTACGTAACATACGGGCCGAAAGGCGTGACGCTTCTGATTTAATATCATCATTACCAATGGCTTTATCCAAACCAATCCACTTTCCTTTCCAATCGCTACTATTGAGCAGCCCCATTGACCACTGGGCGACGGTACTCCATGCGGATTCCTTTCCATTTTTATCCCATGCCTTCACCTTCCAAAAACAGGCAACACCTGATTTCAAAGACTTACCAGCATATGTAACATTTAAGTTTGCATCCGATACGACTTTCTTGGAATCCCACAGATCTCCTTTGTCAGCTTTCAGATTTTTAAGAGAGCTGGCCACAATAACCCTATAGGCAGTTTGAGATTGTCCTCGTTGATCTGATGTTAAAATCCAGCTAAGCCGGGGTGTAACAACATCAATACCCAAAGGATTAACCATCTGCTCACAACGAAGGTAGCCGGGCTGAATTGAAGTTACCGATTGATTTTTCTGCCCGAAGGTCGTGGTGAGGGACAGAAAAAAACAGAATAATACAGTAAATAATTTTTTCATTTTATTCTTTGTTTTTAACCTAATAGGGTTTTATGTTTAAATGCAATAATTAAAAAGTCAATGTTATTCAGTTAGTGGAGTTTATTGATAGAATTAACCGTAAGTCCGGATAAAAAAAGCCAGTAAGAATAAACGCTCTTCAGACATTTATCCTCACTGGTTTCGTTTCTTTCCGTTTAACCGAGAAAGAATTTTCTTAATTCTTCAACTTGTTTATCATTAATAGGTACCAGCTCACCAAGCGGGGCTGCAAGGACTAAAGATTTAGCACTAAACTCTGCCACTTCAAGTTTATCAAATGCTTGAAGTAATTTGTCACCTGTCACAACAACAGAATCGTTCTGAATTATTATAGCAGGTGTGTGTGCTAATAAATCCGGAATAACTTCATCATTTGAAAAAGCCTTTTCAAAAGGTAGAAGAGGAACATCCTGTAAGAATATCCAGCTTTCAGGGATGGTTCGTACATCAAACTTCATTTGAGCTATACCAAATGCCATCAGATAAGGCGGCTGCGTAATGATAATTGAATTGATGTGAGGATTTTGTGCATAAATCTGCTGGTGTAACAAGACAGACTTACTTGGAACCTTTCCGGTTTCGCGTTTTCCGTCTTTTATCTGAACAATATCATCTAATTGAACATCCCATCTCGAAAGATTTCTAGGTGTAATCAGAAAATCATTATCCTTCCAACGAACGGAAACCGTTCCATAAGAACTGATCATTAGTCCCTGACGACAGGCACGACTTACAATACTACAAATCTCGGCACGCTTTTCCTTCTCATCCGGAGGATACGTTACTGTTTCCTGTTCAGGAAGAAGTTCGGGAAGATGTGCTTCAAATTTTGCAATTTGTTCATTCGTAATATAGTTGGTATTACCTAAAGACTTACTGTACAAGATTGCACGAGAACAAAATTCAAAAGTTTCAAACCGTTCATAAGCATCACTTAAATCAGAACCACCGACAACAGTACCATGATTTTCCATGATAATTGCCTTATAGCCCTTCTTAAATTCAGCAGCAATCTTTACGCCAAGAGCCGCACTTCCCGGTAATTCATAATCAGCATAGCCTATGGATCCACAAACATGCTTGGCTTGTGAAATAACGTTGGTATCAGGAATCTGACGAACGATACTGAACGACACTAATGCAGGCGGATGTGCATGAATAATGGATTTCAGATCAGGACGATTACTATAAATTGCCTTATGAAAAGGGAATTCAGATGAAGGTTTATGCTTTCCAATGATAGTACCATCCTTTTTAACGCAGCTAATATCAGCAGGAGTCAGGGTCCCTTTATCAATACCCGCAGGGGTTATCCAGATGTCACCATATTCATCGATTATTGAGATATTACCACCGGTAGTGGTAGTCATTCCTCTTCGATAAATTCTACTGATAATTAATACGATCTGATCACGAGGATGCATCAGACGGCAATTTAGAATTTCATTCATTACTTAAATTTTTATTAAAAAAAACAGATATTAAATCAACCCAACGATTAAAGACATCCCTTTATTTCGTTAAGTCCAAGATCGATCTCAGGAAGCGTTTCATGAAATACAGCCTTGCCTACAACCAACGCTGCACCTAAAGCTGTAGAATTGCTGATTTCAGATGTGTACACCTTCTTATCCGGGAAACAACTAGCAATCAACTGAACATATATTTCATTTTTTGCAAAGCCACCGGAGATATACAAGGCTGCCGTATCATCCTTTTTGGTTTGAATCAATTGAATAGCCTGACGGCTTAATTCCACCAAATCAATCATCAGTTGATGATAAGCTTCATCAAAAGAAGCGAACTGAGATAAGTCCACATCCTGATCAAGATAGCCTTCAGGAACTCCATCTTTAAAGAAAACAGGCAGACCCTGATTCTTTTCGGTAAACTTCTGAAGCAGGTTTTTATTAATTTTCACCGATTTATAACTACTCTCAGAAACATTAAAGTGATGGGATAAGCGTTGTGCATTTACTTCATGAATATGACCAAGGAAAAGGCGTGATGATTTGACCTGTTTCTGATCGACACTCAGATAACAAAGGGTGTCCTTAATCAGCTGATCATTGGTTAACGGCTCATCATTAAAGGGATTCATAAATACGCACCAGGTTCCGGTAGAGATGAGAATGAATTTTTCATCGCTACTCATAAGATACGGAACCAACGAGGCAGAACTATCATGAATACCTACTCCGATAGGAATAGTTTCGCCCTCAAAAGGGACATTCACAATAAGAGAATTTCCGGTTGGAGCAGGAAGAGGGATTTTCTCATCCGAAACCCACTGGTGATAGGTCTGATGATCAAAGTCCCATAAGGCGGTATGGCAACCTATTGAAGTGTATTCTGAAACCACCTTACCCGTATAATATGAACTGAGATATTGTGGGAAATGAAGTACATGTTTTACCTTTTTATACACTGCCGGTTTTGTTTTCTTCAGCCAGAGTGCCTGTAAACCTGCATTCAATAACCCCAATGCCGGAGAGGCGGTAATACGACAGAATTCCTGAATACCGCCATATCTTTCGTAGAATCCGTCAAGGACTCCGTCAGGCATAGGCTTAAGGTAGTTGTAAACAGGCGTCAGTCGTTTTAAATCGCTATCCAGATACATCAATGTAGCGCCATAGGTGGCAAAATTAACCGCTGCGAGCTTATATTCACCCAAGGAGATAATGGACGACAGCGTTGCTGTCATCCATTTTTCAATGCGTTCTATATTATCGCAAGCGAAACCATCATCATCAGTGATCTCTTCAAATCTTTGGTCTTCTTCAAACACAACATGATAATCAGTATCAAATAATAGTATCTTTTTATTTGACTTTCCGATATCAAAAATTGCAATTACATTTTTATACATTGATAATTATCTGTTATTTACCTTTTTAAAAGTACTTCAGCTTCGTATTTTTCTATTTCGGCAATATAATCTTCAGCAACCGAAACATTGTTAATCAAGCAATAATAATCGTAAACGGCACCAAAAGGTTTCGACTTCTGGACTTCAAGCAATGCCAATCTCCTGAAGAAATTACCTGCTTCTTCAGCCTTCTTAAGAGCGGCAGTCGGTTCGAGTAGTGCGCACATGAACGCTTGTTGAGCAGCCCTGACACCTACAACATAAGCGCCGATACGATTAAGCGTACCATCAAAATAATCCAGACTGACATTTACACGATCCAAAGCGTTTGCCCTGACAATTTCCTGAGCAATCAAATTTAACTCGTCGTTTAAGATAACCACATGGTCGCTATCCCAACGTACGCCCCTGCTGACATGCAACAGGATTTCATCAAGATAAAGCAACATTGATGAAATTTTATCACCCACTTGTTCTGTAGGATGGAAATGGCCATTATCAAGCGTAATCAAAGTATCATTTTTCATGGCATATCCCATGTAGAACTCATGCGAGCCAACCGTCATAGCCTCTAAACCAATACCGAATAACTTACATTCGATAGAATCTTTGAGATATTCTTTAGGATACTTTACACTAAAAATTTCATCCAACGATTCTTTTAATAGCTTCCGATAGGTATAACGATCAATAGGATAATCTTTAGATCCATCAGGTATCCATAGATTATGAATACAAGGTGTACCAAGTTGTTTTCCCATCTCTGCACCGATTTTACGACAACGCTTAACGTGTTCTATCCAGAATTTACGGATAGTTTCATCTTTACTTGAAAGCGTAAATCCATCATTAGCCAAAGGATGAGAAAAACAAGTACAATTAAAATCTAATCCTATCCCTAATCTTTTAGCCCAATCAATCCATGTTTGAAAATGAGCGGGTTCAATTTGATCACGATCTACTTTTTTGCCCTTAAAGTCGCCATAAATAGCATGAAGGTTCAACCGCTGAGTACCCGGTAATAAAGCCATCACCTTTTCAATATCAGCTTTTAGTTGATCAATGGTTCTTGCCTTTCCTGGATAGTCTCCGGTAACCTGAATACCTCCACCGCCTAATTCGGCATCCGGTGTTTCAAATCCGCTTACATCGTCAGCTTGCCAACAATGTAAACTAATTTTAATTTTGTCTAACTGGGCAATAACCTCATCGGTATTAATGCCTATTTCAGCGTACTGCTCTTTAGCATATTGATACGCACTTTTGATTGTTTTGCTATCTTTCATTTTTTTTAAATTGACACGAAAGTTATTTGGTTAATTACTTAATTTTTATAAATTTAAAATGACTTAATCTTAGAAATTGATTTGTACAACAGTCCATAAGCCATTCCTTCTAATAAATTATTTGTCAGACACTGCCAAATAATATTACTTTTGGAAAGTTCAAAAATGCTGCTTAATTTAGAATCCAAATTAATCGCAAAATGGTTGCGATATCAATATGCGATTTGCACTATTTTTTACATAAAGTGACACAATTATCATCATGGCCAACTATTTTAAATATTTAACCCATAATCAGGAGAATGAGGATTGGGGATTATATATAAATGTCGCAGGGTATGCATCAATTCCCGTTGGTGGGCCCTACCCGCCCAAAGGTCATCCTTTTGGTTATGAGTTTTCATGGGAAAAAGGGCGTGTTCTTCACGAATATCAGATTCTGTATATCACGGAAGGTGAAGGAATCATTGAAACAAAAGACGATAGTATACCTATAAAAAAGGGATCGATCATTATCATCCGACCCGAAATGTGGCACAGGTATAAGCCACTTGAGAAATCAGGCTGGCACGAAAACTACATTGGCTTTAATGGAACATTCGCTGATACCATATTCAATCATTCTTTCTTTTCGACCGAACCCCCTGTTATTCAAATTGGCTATCACGAGAGTATCACTGAAGTATTTCTTAAGTTAATCAACCTGATCAGAGATGAGAAACCGGGATACCAGGAAATGTGTTCCGGCCTGGTCATTTACATTTTAGGAAAGATTCTCTCTATTAAGAAAAAAGAGGACTTTAATAATAAGTCCATCGAAAGTGTTATTCAAAATGCCTGTATCATCATTAGAAATAATCTGACAACCAATCTGAACATTGAAGATCTGGCTACCGATCTTAATATCAGCTATTCGCTTTTCAGAAAGGTCTTCAAAAAATACATCGGCCTCTCCCCTGCCCAGTACCATCTGTCGCTAAGGATACAACAGGCAAAATATCTACTCACCAACAGTAATATGTCTATTAAAGAAACCGCATTCAATCTGGGCTTTTGTTCTATATATTATTTCAGCAAACTCTTTAAAGAAAAGACAGGGATGACTCCGGCAAGCTACTGTAAATCTATAAATGCAAAATTTGAAGAGCGAGACGACTAATCAAGAAACTGTAATCAGCTTATTTACAAATAAATAATCCTTAGAGTCCATCTATTTTATTTATAGACAAAGTATCGATGGATTATCTATTTGGTCTCCTGATAGCGTAAAATAAAACAGTGTTAATATAGGATCAATATTTTTAATAAATTGTACTTTTACAATTGACTTTCAAAAGAAACAACATATTGGTTTTTGATTTTTTTGAGAGCTTGATTAAGCATGGATTTTCAGAACCCACCTTAAATATAAGATTTTATGATGACTCAGTGTATTTCTTCATTGCTTAAAAGGAAAAAGTTCTTTTTGGTATTACTCTTTTTAAGCTGTAACATCGTTACATTTTCCAAAGACAAAAAGCATCCTGCTTATTCAAAGCAAACAATTTTTCAAACACACTCGCCAAAAGTAAAAGATACGAAACCATCCAAAGCAGGGTACGAGGTAAGAGATCTCATTCAATATGTAGATCAACACATGGGTATCGATATTGGCAAATGTTCATTTGGCGTATCCATGCCGTTTGGGGCTATACGTCCATGTCCGCATACACCTGATTCAAGAAACGGGTATAGTGCAACCAAACAGATATCCGGTTTTACCAATGTGAATACCGGAAGCGCCTATAAATACGTTAATCTCCTCGTATCACCTCAAACAGGCCTTTCGTGCTGGGATCAGGGAGAAAACAAAGCCACGGAATATGATTCCGACAAGGCCAATGAAGTATCACGGCCCGATTATTATTCAGTAGATCTTACACGTTACGGAATTAAAACCGAGATCACATCAGCCCGTTTCACCTCATTTTATCGTTTCACCTATCCTGAAACCAATAATGAGGGAGCAAGCATCATGATTTATCCTTCGCATTCGTTTTCGTCCAAGTACACCTATTCCAACATTGCTTATGATGCAAAGAATAATATGATTTCAGGTTATCTGAAACTAAACGATGGCTGGTACTTTGCCGGGGGAACCATTTATTATGCAATTAAATTCAACAAACCTGTTAAAAGTTTTGGGATGTTTGATAATGCCCATAGGAAAATGCATAACAATGCGGATACCATTTCAGGAGATGGAGTCGGATGTTTTCTTAAATTCAACACAACCGCTAATGAAAAGGTATGTATGAAGGTATCTATCTCAACAAAAAGCATTGCCAATGCACAGAATTTTGTAAATAACGAGATACCCGACTGGAATTTTGATAAAGCCAGAGCAAATGCTGCAGAGACATGGAATAAGGCCTTAAGCGCTGTATTAATTGACGATAACAATATCACAACTGATGAAAAGACCGGTTTATATACCGCTTTATATTATACATTGATTTCACCTAAGGACCGTACAGGAGATTGTCCATGGAATTACGCGGGTCCCTATTTTGATGATGAATTATGTATTTGGGATACATTCAGGAGCGAATTTCCTTTTCTTACACTTATCAAGGAAAGTGTTGTAAAAAATAATATCCAATCATTTTGTGAAGTGTACAAGCACACCGGTTATGCGCCCGACGCATTCTTATGTGGTTTTGGAGACATGGTACAGGGAGGCGATGATGTGGAAAACGTAATTGCCGATGCGTATGTCAAAGGAGTAGCAGGTATAAACTGGACCGATGCGTACAATCTGATGAAAGGACATGCTACTGTTTCGGGTAGAACGCCTTATTACAGAAATAATGATCTTGGCTGGGTACCATTTAACACGATCCCCAAAATGGCTTATGGCTCTGCCTCAAAGACAATGGAATTTGCATACAATGATTTCTGCACTTCCAGAGTAGCAGCAGGACTTGGTTTTAAAACTGATAAAGATCGTTTTTACAACAGGAGTACCAAATGGATAAATCTTTGGAACCCGGATGTTAAAAGCGAAGGATTCAGTGGTTTTATAACAGCCAAGGATACAATCGGACAATGGAAAGTCCTTGATCCGAATGAAAATCCGGGAGGTTCTTTCAGTAAATATTTTTATGAAGGCAACAGCTGGACCTATTCGTTTTTTGCTCCCCACCAAATGGCTAAGCTTGTTAACCTGATGGGAGGAAAATCTATCTTTACCAATCGGCTTGAAAATTATGTATCACAAAAAATAGAGATCACAAATGAGCCATGTTTTTTAACACCCTACCTTTTTACCTATGTAGCGCGTCCTGACCTTACTTCTAATTATGTCAGACAAATAGCATCAACTAAATTTACACGAAATGCTTATCCAGGTGACGAAGATTCAGGAGCCATGAGTTCATGGTTTATATTTTCGCAGCTTGGCTTTTTTCCGGTATCAGGACAGGATATATATCTGATTAACGGACCGAGATATCAGAAAATAACCCTACAAATGGAAAACGGAAAAAACATAGTTATTTATGGAAAAAATGCTTCGGCAGACAATAAGTATGTAAAGGCTGTAACGCTTAACGGAAAGGACCTAAAACAAGCATGGTTCAAACACAATGAGATCAAAAACGGCGCCGTATTTAATTTTCAGATGGATTCAAAAGCTTCGACCTGGGGATTGAAGAACAGCCTACCGCCATCATATTAAAATATTACGATCATTATAATTCTGATGGGAGCACGAACCGTACCGAGAATGTACGGTTTCGTTTCTTCCATCAATTATATCAATTAGCATCACATGGCATAGTAAAATAGAAAGTAGTACCTTTTCCTTCTTCGCTATCTACCCATATTTTACCACCGTGTTTTGCTATAAATTCTTTGCAAAGTAACAAACCGAGACCGGAACTAGGTTCTCCCTGTGTACCCTTTCTATTTACCTGAACATCAATTTGAAATAGATTATCGATCATTGTCCGGCTCATTCCAATGCCCGAATCACTAATGGATATTTCTACACTCTTTTCATCTTTAAGCTTTGCCGAAAGATTGATTTTTCCACCTTTACGTGTGAACTTAATTGAGTTTGAAATAAAGTTTCGAATTATGGTCTGAAGAATGTTGCTATCGGCAAAAACCGTTAAACCGGTCGGAATATCCACAGAAATTTCTATTTTTTTGCTTTTGGCAAATTCTAGTTCCATCGTGATACATTCATCGACAAGTGAAAATAATTGAAGTACTTCCGGATTGAAAGAAATTAATCCTTGTTGCATTCTTGCCCAATGTAATAAATTCTCGAGAAGATGGAAAAGGTTAATAGCTGAGTTTCGCATACTACCTGCTATTCTTTGCATCTCGCTCATTGTTAACTTTGGCAATTCTTCTGCCATTATTTGAGATAGGCCCAATAAAGTGTTGAATGGACTACGCAGATCGTGAGCAATGATGGAAAATAGTTTATCTTTTTCGGCAATGAGCTCTTGAAGCTCTTTGTTTTTTTGTTTAACTTCTGCCTCCGCTTGTTTAAGCTCGGTAATATCAAAACAATGACCAATATAACCGACAAAATCCCCATTAATATTGTAATTTGGAGTACCCTTATCCAATAGCCATCTATATTCGCCGCTTACATGAAGCAGTCTATATTCCATAGCAAAAGATTCACGCTTATCGAAAGCGGTAACATACGTTTGAACACATTGATCAAAATCCATTGGATGCACACCTTCCGCCCAACCATTTCCCATTTCCTGTTCAAGCGTTCTCCCTGTAAACTCAAACCATGGCTTGTTAAAATAATTACATAGCTTATCAAGACCTGATGTCCAAATAAGTGCCAAACCGGAATCGGCAAGGGCACGATATTGCACTTCTTTTTCACGTAGCACATTTTCTACTGATTTACGATCGGTAGTGTCTCTGGCGAGACCATAAGAACCAATTAATGTACCGTCTTCATCGATAAGAGGAGACATATTTGAAGAATGCCAACGCCATGTTCCATCAATATGTTGTACCCGATATTCTATATCTGTTTGTCGCTGTCTCGTAATTATCATTTTCTGTAATATCTCCATGCATTTTCCAACGTCATCCGGATGAATAAATGATCGGACATTTTTTCCAACTACCTGATCTATCTGATGTCCCAACAATGTTATCCATGCAGGTGAGACGTAAGTGAACATGCCATCTGTATCAGTCGTATAGAAAATATCATGCGTATTCTCAATTAATAAACGATACTTCTCTTCGCTCTTTCGCAACACCTCTTCTGTGAGCTTCCGCTCTGTAATATCATCAAAGATTGTAGCAAAACGACCTTTTTCCGGACAATATACAGAAATCGAAAAATATTTTGACATTGGAGGGAAATACATTTCAAAGACCGTGGGTTCTCCTGTCATGGCTACTTGAGCATATACTTCCAGTTTTGGTGGTTCACTTACCCCATATGCTTCTCTACTTGTTTTCCCAATAACAGCATTCCTTGAAAGTCCAAGTTGTATCTCGAAGGCATGATTGGTTTCAATGATAACATAATCCTGAGGCACTCCTTGTTTGTTATATATAAGCTCATGCAAGGCTGCACCTTCATTCATATTCATGTAAAGACCATAATACTGATCCTTACTTTCTCGTAATAACTTATTCGCTTGCTCCCACTCGGCAAATTTCTTTTCTAATTGCAAATTTTTATACGCTTTTTCAGATAGTTCGTTAGCTAATGCATACATCATCTTAGAGACTTTACCAAACTGTTGAACCGTCATAACAGGGATCTCGTTCAAGACCTTCACAAAAACTTCTCTGTCTACCCCGATTTCATCTGCACATTGTATCACACGATCTTTGTCCAATTCGTTATTACGTATCTCCGCAATTATCCAATTAGCAATATGTTTATCTCCTAATGTTATGCGTGCATCCGCATGCCACAATGCACTAGCCAGACATGATCCCAAAGCCGAACATTGGGGATTAATGCAATCTGATACACCTTCTTTCGTTTTACGTATGATCTTTTTACATAATCTACAGAAATTACTAGGTATGGTGATGGGTATACCTTCTGGATTCGTAATAACTGATGCTACACCGGTAGCATCGGAAAACAAATCTTGCATCGTCTGAATATCATTAAGGTCTAGAACATCGGTCAACCGAATGTTGTTTACACTATCAGATATCGAATTTTCAGGATCTGGCTTTGCGTTCATCATATTTTTCTGTAAAATGTCTTTTTATAGTCTCATAAATTTGAACATATTTACCGGCCTTGATATAAAATCATTGCACTCAGAGATCATTGTTATATCGTAACATATTCATTTTTATATAGATAGAAATAACAATTGCGATATTTTCACAAAATTTCATTTCGCCACTTCGTCGATAGTTCATCTGCATCGACAATTCATATTTATATTTACGGGTTGTGGTTTGCTATTTTTTTTCTTATAAAGATAAGAGATATTTAATGATTTCAATTTTTTTGTTTTTACCATAAATCTTTGGTAAGATCCCTCCATTATTCTCTGATACAACGCCGAGAATTCCTATAATCTGAGTAGCTGAGCCTAACCTGAGCCTAATGTAAGTCTAATATAAGCCTAATATAAGCCTAATCTACTTCTATCAGGCATTAGGAGTAGATTAGGCTATGTTTAGTATGATGAAAAGACATTTCTCAGGATAGAGAGGAGGTATACCATAATAATTCCATAATATTGAGAGTAGAATAAATAGTTGAAAGGTGTTTTCCACAAATCTGGAGCTTCTTTCAAAGAAAGTTCCAGATACCTTCAGCAGATTTTACATAACCGATAGCAGGAATAAAAGTAAATTCTTTGCTAGCTGTAAACAATCGATGCTACCTGAAACATGAAAATTCATTTCCCCTTCCGATTGGGAAAAAGAACACAATATAAATTTCTTTTAGGAGAAACGACATTGTAAAAACCCTCATCCGTCGATAAAAAAGGAGTGCTGGTCTATTTCTTTTGTGCTGAAGATTTTCTGCGTCTACTTTTGAATCAAAATTAATGAAGGCATGAAAACTAGAATTTTAATAGCAACAGTAATTTGCTTCTTACTCCAGTGGATGGGAAACGTCACCTACGGACAAACCAGCAAATGGACAATTCAGCAGTGCATCGATTATGCACAGCAGAAGAACATCCAAGTTCAGAAAACGCTACTCAGTACTGAAATGAATAAAGTCGATTTCAATGCTGAAAAGGCCAGCCGATTTCCAACAGTAGGTGCCACAGCACGTCAGAATTTCGGATGGGCAGATAAAAATTCATCCGGATCGACCTACGCTTTTTCCGGATCGAACAGCTCAACCTACTCGGTAACGTCCAGTGTTACGCTTTATGCAGGTTCTAAACTGAAACAAAGTATAAAACAATCGGAGACCAACTATAAAGCAGGACTTTTTGATTCTGAGACGATGAAAGAAACCATTAGTTTAAATATAATGGATGCCTTTCTCCAAATACTTTACGCAGAGGAGCAGGTTAAAAATTGCAAGAATCAAGTTGAACTGACCGAAAAAGAGTTAAATCTGGCAGGTGAACGGTTAAAACTGAGCGCTATCTCTACATCTGATTATCTTCAGGTAAAATCGCAACTTGCTACTGAAAAACAAAATCTAGCAACGGCTCAGGGACTTATGACGACAAATCGGGTTACGCTCATGCAGCTAATGGAATTACCCATCACTGATAGTTTCGAAATAGCACACCCCGATCTATCAAACCTGATTAACAAATCAAGAAATTCATTACCCGACAGCATTTATCAAATTGCGTTAGCCATTAAACCACAGATTAAAAGTGCCGCATTAAATACTGAAAGCACTTCAATGGGAGAAGCTATTGCCAAGGCAAGTTATATGCCAACCGTATCTTTGGATGCAGGATTTAGTACTAACTACATGAGTGCGCTGAAAGGTACGGGTTATCCATCACAACTTTCACATAACGTGAGTCCAACCATCGGATTAAGCATTTCGATACCAATCTATGAAAACCAGCAAATCAAATCAAAGATTGATCTGGCTAAAATTGAGACGCAAAATGCCCGGTTAACTGAGCAGAATACAAAAAATGAACTGCGAAAAGCTATTGAGACTTCATGTACCAATGTGATCACGGCACAGAATGAATACGATGCCAGCAAAGAGCAATATCAAGCCAGTCAGGAATCATTTGCCGTAGCAACAGAAAAATACACGCAGGAAATAATGAATTCCGTAGACTTCCTTATTCAAAAGACAAACCTAATTACGGCTGAAAGCAAATATCTACAAGCAAAATACAATCTCATCTTCAGCTATAAGACACTCGATTTTTACTTAGGTATCCCATTTAACTTTTAAAGAACAGATTAAAACAATTCACAATGAAAAGAAAATCAATTATTCTGGCAATATCAATCGTAGCAATTATTGCGATTGGTTCCATTATTCTTAAGTCGTGCCGATCGTCCAAGAACCAGATACAATTCCAGACCACAACGGTCACCTTAGGAAAAATCAGTAATTCGGTCACAGCGACAGGTACAATTCAGGCCATTAAAACGGTTGCTGTTGGTACTCAAGTATCAGGAGTCATCAAGAAGCTATACGTTGATTTCAATTCTACTGTAAAGAAAGGTCAGATATTAGCTAAAATTGATGAGACCCCACTTATAGCAACCCTCGAACAAAGCAAATCAGCCGTTGAATCTGCTGCTGCCGATCTCAAATATAAAAAAGCTAATTACGACCGGTTAAAAGCGCTATTTGAGAAGAAGTTGATCGCCAAAGCTGATTATGATGAAGCTGTTTCGAATTACGATCAAGCCAAGTCAAGTCTTGCCAGTGCAAAATCCAACTATGACAGAAACAAGATTAATCTTGAGTATGCCACTATCTATTCCCCCATTGATGGCGTAGTATTGAACAGAGCCGTTGATGAAGGACAAACAGTTGCTTCAAGCTTCAGTACACCGACCTTGTTCTCTATTGCCAACGACCTTACGCAAATGAGAGTAGAAGCCAATGTTGATGAAGCCGACATAGGAAAAGTTAAAGACGGACAGCGGGTTGAATTTACTGTAGATGCCTATCAGGATACTAAATTTACTGGAAAAGTCACACAAGTCAGACTACAACCAACCGTAACCTCAAACGTGGTAACCTATACGGTCATCATTGAAGCGCCCAATCCAGACAAGAAACTAATGCCGGGTATGACCGCAAATGCCAGTATCTTTACGGATGAAGCAAATGATCTTTTAATTCTCGATAATAAAGCTTTGCGGTTTACGCCTGATAGTAAACTAATGGCACAGTACATAAAAGATTTTCCACAAATTGTCAGTTCCAAGATTAATCAGGAATTACGTAAAAAGACGCCAACTAACGAGAATAGCACTACGGTAACGTTGTGGATAAAAAAAGGCACTGAAATTGTACCCATTACTGCTACCACTGGAATTAGTGATGAAATAAATATTGAAATAAAATCAGGAGTTTCAGCAGGTGATGAAGTGATTTATGCAATGCAATCAGCGACTATTTCTGATACGGCAACCACTTCGTCATCAGGTAGTAGTCCGTTTATGCCCAAACGTCCGAGCGAAAAAAGTAAAAAGAAATAAAGCCATGAGTAAAACGATCATAGAGGTACGAAACCTAAAGAAAGAATTTTACGTAGGCGATGTAACGGTTCGGGCCTTGAAGGGAATTGACATGTCTATATCGGAAGGAGAATTTGTTGCCATAATGGGAGCAAGTGGATCGGGAAAGTCAACCATGCTTAATATTCTTGGATGTCTTGAAAAACCGATTTCCGGAGATTACATCCTTGATGGTGTAGACATGTCAAAGCTCAACAAAGACGAGCTGGCAGCCCTACGTAATGAGAAGCTGGGGTTTGTCTTTCAGGCATATAACCTTTTACCACGGACTTCTGCGCTGGAAAATGTAGAACTTCCTCTCTTTTATAACAATAAAGTCAAAGCTAAAGAAAGAAGGGAAAGAGCAATAGAAGCGCTCAAAGCAGTAAGACTGGAAGACAGAATGTATCACATGCCAAACCAGTTATCGGGGGGGCAACAACAACGAGTAGCCATTGCACGATCATTGGTAAACGATCCTGTACTTATACTGGCCGACGAAGCCACCGGAAATCTGGATACAAGAACCTCCTATGAAATAATGGCACTATTTCAAGAGTTAAATTCAAAGGGAAAAACGATTGTCTTTGTCACCCATGAAGCTGATATTGCCCGTTTCACAACACGTAATATTGTATTCAGAGATGGACACATCATTCGATCCGGGGAAGTTACCGACAGATTTAACGCGATTGAAATGCTAAAGAATCTGCCTGTAAATGATGAAATTTAAACCGCCTAAAAAAGAAAGATTATGCATATTTCGAATCTTCTAAAAGTCGCTATTAACGCTTTAAGGCGTAATAAAATGAGGTCGTTGTTAACGATGTTGGGCATCATAATTGGTGTAGCATCTGTTATTGCAATGTTGGCCATTGGAGAGGGCTCAAAAAAGAGCATTCAGGATCAGATTTCAAGCATGGGAACCAATCTTGTTTTTGTAATGCCCGGCTCTCAGGAACGTGGTGGTATCCAGATGGGAAATACATCAGCCAAAAGTATAACCACAAAAGATCTGGAAGCAATTAAACTCCACTGTCCTTCCATAAGTGATATATCTCCCGAAGTAAGAGCAAGCGGACAAGCAGTTTATGGAAATAAAAACTGGCCGACCAGCATATTCGGTACCAGTGTTGAATACCTGAAAATAAAGAAACTTGAAATAGCTGACGGACGTTGTTTTACAGAAAAAGAGGTAAAAGAATCTGCAAAAGTCTGCTTGATTGGTAAAACCGTATTAGAAAATCTATATGGTGTAAACGCCAATCCTATTGGAAAATCTATCCGATATAAAAAGATTCCTTTAATAATCATTGGAATATTAAAGTCTAAAGGTAACAACACCTTTGGGCAGGATCAGGATGACCTTTTAATATCACCTTATACTACTGTTCAAAAAAGAGTCCTCGCTATCAACTATTTCCAAAGTATCTATGCATCGGCTATCAACGAAAATAAGACAAAAGATGCTGCTGACGAGATGGAAAAAGCATTGAGGAAAACGCATAAATTAACAGGTGATGCTGAAAATGACTTTACGATCAGATCGCAGGATGAATTGGTAAGCACATTTGGATCGGTCAGCAATGTTTTAACAATATTACTAGGCGCCATTGCAGGTATTTCCTTACTTGTAGGAGGAATTGGCATCATGAACATCATGTATGTTTCGGTTACGGAAAGAACCAGAGAAATTGGTCTTCGTATGTCTATTGGCGGTAGAGGGAAAGATATTCTAATGCAATTTTTAATTGAGTCTACCTTATTAAGTGTATTCGGAGGAGTCATTGGTATTTTACTAGGATTGGGAGCTTCCAAACTTATTGGAATTTTAATGAACTGGCCAACTGTTGTGTTACCAGCCTCAGTGATACTTTCATTTCTGGTATGTACGATTATCGGTGTCTTCTTCGGATGGTACCCTGCCCGTAAGGCCGCGAACTTAAATCCTATCGACGCGCTTCGATACGAATAGGCGAATGGTTATCTGTTTATTGAAACCTTCATCAGACCTAGGTAATCTGATGAAGGTTTACTTCATAAAATTGTTTAATATTTAATACTTTTGACTAAATTGAACTATGCTATGAAAATTACAATTTTCGAGAAGAAAAAGTTAAAAATATTAGCACATGTATTGACATGGTTGTTTCTTTTTCTGATTCCATGGTTCTTCTTTAACCTAAAATGGAATGAAAACTTCACCCAGATTGGGAGATATTTCTATCGGATTCTCTTTTACGGGGTCTACTTTTATATAATTTTTCTATGGGTAGGACCTCGGTTTTTCTTCAAGCAAAAGAAGTATGCCTTCTTCATTATTACTGCCATCCTTATCGGTGTTTTTTATTTTGCCTTCGAACTGAGTAACAGAGCCCTCTTTCCAGAATCACAAAAAGATCAGGCATTTAGACAAGAGATTTCAATACTTGCCAAGAAAGCGCAAATGCCATCACCACCCTTTAAACGAATGCCTCTTTTCGATTTTGTCCTTACCTTTATTTTTATTACCGGAGTTTCGGTAGGGATAAGAGTAGCGGAGAAATTGTCTGAAAATGAAAAAATACGAAAAGAGTTGGAACGGGATAAATTACAGACTGAATTGGTATTTCTAAAATACCAGATAAGCCCTCATTTTTTCTTTAACACGTTGAATAACATCTATTCATTAATTGAAATAGATCCTAAGGATGCGCAGAAAGCGGTACTAAAGCTCTCTAAGATGATGCGGTATCTCTTATATGATACCGAGCCCCAAAAAGCACTCATAAGTACTGAAATCAATTTCATGTCTAATTATATCGATCTAATGCGACTTAGATTAACAGATAAAGTTGCACTAAACATCTCTTTTCCTGAAATCACTAACGACTTTTTGGTCCCTCCCCTCTTGTTTATTCCCTTTATTGAAAATGCTTTCAAACATGGAATAAGTAACAGAGAGCATTCCTTTATTGATATATCAATGAAAATTGAGGACCAAAACATCTATTTTAGAGTAAAAAATAGTATTTCAGGATTTGTCTTTAATGAAACTGAAAAAAAAACCGGCATTGGTTTAGAGAATGTGAAAAAAAGGTTGAAGCTTCTTTTCAATGACAAATACACGTTGACTATTAATAAAACTGATAATGTTCATGATGTAATTCTTCAAATTAATAATTCCTAATCATCTGAGTTATGATACGAACAATTGCAATTGATGATGAGCCGTTGGCGCTGAAGTTAATCTCGGGATATATCACCAAGACTCCTTTTCTGGAATTGGTAAATACTTTTGATAACCCATTAAGTGTTCTCGAGTTTTTAGAGAATGACTCCGTCGATTTGATCTTTGCCGATATTCAGATGCCTGATCTGACCGGTACTGAATTTGTGCGTTTGATGGAAAAAGGACCTAAAGTCGTTTTCACCACTGCCTATGAACGATATGCGGTAGAAGGATTCAAATTAAATGCGGTAGACTACCTTCTAAAGCCATTTAGCTATGAAGAGTTTGTAGTCGCCGCACAAAAAGTGCAGCGCCTACTAGACTTAGAACAAAAAGCCTTGCCCCAGATAGAGGCTAACAATGAATTTTTATTTCTGAAATCAGAATATAAAATCAGAAGGATAAATTTCAATGATATCTTGTATATCGAGGGATTAAAAGATTATATCAAGGTATTTGTTAAGAATGAAGAAAAGCCCATTTTGTCGCTCAGCACGCTCAAGATGGTTGAATCAAAGCTTCCTACAAAACATTTCATGCGTGTTCATAGGTCGTTTATTGTGAATCTGGATAAAATAGACACCATCGAACGTAGTAGGATTGTATTCGGAAAAGAATACATTCCCATAAGCGAACAATACAAAGACAGCTTTCAGGAATTTCTGGATAGAAATTTTCTTTAGCCTGTTTTAACTTTCATTATCTTTGAAATATCATATCAGCGAACCTGACTAGTGCATTTTTTTTCAAGAAGAAATTAATTTTTTCTTGAAAAAAAATGCATTTTAATGGTTTGTGTTTTGCTAATATTCTTCATCAAAGACGCTGTTTTTATTCAGCATAAAACAAAAGCATTATGAAAGTTCGTTCATCCTTACTAAACAGAAAACATCTCAAAATAGACTCATTTTTTCTCATCCTATTTATACTTGTGTTTCAGGCTTCAAGCATTATAAATGCTGCTAATTATCGTCAGCAGCAGAAACCGTCACAAAAGGACAGGAAAAGTAAGACGGATACACTTCAGAGTAAGCCCATCGCCATGCCGTACAACAGATTGATAGACCCTGTTGGAACGGTAGTCCGGTTTGGCAATCCCAATCAAGAAAACCATAGTCTCGATGCAACATTACTACCCGGGAAAAAACAAATTGTCGTAGAAGACCGATATGGAATTATCATTATAGATATAGCCTCGCAAAAAATCATTTCACGATATGCAATGACCTCCGATACGAAATATAAGTCGTTAATGAGTACTTTTTCAGGAATTAAAGCTATCGAAAAAGATGGCGAAACTTTTATTTTCTGGAGTGTTGCTGGAAGTGGAGCTCTCAATGCCTGTGTATTGCAGGCAAAATGGGATGGAAAAAATATTTCAATAGTGCAGGTATTTACCTTTAAACCTTTGGCGCCATCACCTACCGCTCTGCCCAATGAGCTTGAGGTCATCAACGAAAACGGAGAGCTCTATTTATATGTGGTACTCAACGGGAATAACCAGATTTCAAAGATCAGAGTTCGCGACCAGCAACCAATATGGACCGCTGATACAGGTGTTGCTCCTTATGGAATCACCAGCGTAAACAATTCAGTTTACGTAACCAATTGGGGAGGGCCGACACCTACCGACACTAATCAGTACGAGACAGCCGGTGTGCCCTGGGGTAGTACTTATATTGACCCAAGAACCGGCGCCACAAAATTCGGAACGGTTTCGGTATTCGACAAGACAACCGGAGAGAAAAGAAACGAAATATCTGTCGGCCTTCATCCTAATGCTATTATTCACTCCACCGATAATCGCTTTATCTATGTTGCGAATGGAAACAGCGACCATATATCTGTGATCAATGTCAATACTGCTAAGGTTATAGACACCATCCCTGTCAGCCTCTATACGGCAAAAAAATATTACGAAGGAAGCACACCTAATGCACTGGCTATCGACCCAAGCGGTAAAATATTATACGTTGCAAACGGGATGAATAACGCCCTTGCCGTTGTTGAAACAGGGACATCTGATCATCAAGACAGACTAAATAATCCCCGAATACTTGGTTTCATTCCAACGGAAGCCTACCCGTCAGGAATTATCTTATTAGATAAAAAATTATTTGTAACCAATCTGGAAGCCATAGGAGCACGGGTAAATAGTAATACCATTATTAATGAGCTGCATGCTTCAACAAAATCAGATATTCCCGTAACAGAAGAGGGGGCCTTCAATTCACATAAACAACTTGCCTCTGTCTCTTTTATTCCGATACCCGATCAAAAGCAACTAGACCTGTATACCGAAAAAGTAAAGAAACTGAATCTGATATATCAAAATATTCTATCACGCAGATTGCCCAGGAAAGGAATAGCGCCTCAACCTGTTCCTGCACGCATTGGTGAGCCTTCCGTCTTTAAGCATGTTATCTATATTATCAAAGAAAACAGAACCTACGATCAGGTACTGGGCGACCTGAAAGAAGGCAATGGGAAAGCGTCATTATGTATCTTTGGTGAAAACATTACCCCTAACCAACACCAGTTGTCAAGAGATTTTGTTTTATTAGACAACTACTTTGCCTCGGGAAAATGTTCTGCCGAAGGACATCAGTGGACGGACGCTTCGATGGTTACCGATTATGTGGAAAAGAATGTCAGGGCCTGGTTTCGCAGTTACCCTCATGTTCAAACAGATGCCATGGTTTATAATAAAGAGGGCTTTATCTGGAACAATGCACTCGATCATGGAAAGACAGTACGTATCTATGGGGAAGCCTGTATTCCCAAGATAGATCCTTCCTACGACTGGACGACTGTCTATCAAAGAACGATTAATCATCTGCCGATCAAGGTTGAAAACGTAACGACTATTTCAAGAGTTCGGCCTATCCTTTCACCCGATTATCCCGGATTTGATAACCCTAAAATAAACGACCAGATGAGAGCACAGGCCTTTATAAAAGAATTGAACGAGTTTGAGCAGAAACCCGGAGACCAGTTACCGCAGTTGATGATTCTTGCATTACCATGCGACCACACCGTTGGAACTAATCCCGGATATCCAACCCCCAATGCCATGGTTGCCGATAATGATTTAGCGCTCGGTAGAATTGTTGAGGCAGTAAATAAAAGCCGGTTCTGGAGTTCTACGGTCATTTTTGTCACAGAAGACGACTCACAAAGTGGGTGGGATCATGTTTCAGCCTATAGAACCACCGGCTACGTGATGAGTCCCTATTCCAGATTGCAAAAGGCTGTTTCGACGAACTATAACCAAACATCCTTGGTACGCACTATCGAACAGATATTGGGCATTCCTCCTATGAACTCGCTCGATGCAACAGCGACACCCATGTTTGATTATTTTTCAAAGACGCCGGACCTGTCATTCAGATATATGACCATACCCAATCGGATTCCTTTAGACGAATTAAATAAACCACTTGCCTCATTAAAAGGAAAAGCATTGTATTATGCAAAAATTTCGTGCAGGCCTGAATTTGAAGGCATCGATGCAGGGGATGATGGTCTCTTTAATCGGATATTATGGTTTAATGCAAAAGGGAATGTTCGCTACCCCGTGAAAGAATCGGGGAAAGATGATGACGATGACTAGGGATATTTACCTAAAATGAGTTTCGGGTAAACGCTTTGATTGAATAAAAAATCGAAGGCCAATATCCATTACTGAACGAAATTACTCTCTCTCATTATAATTATCATGACCGGACCTGTCATTTCGTTCATCATTGTATCTCGAATTCTTGTGATTTCTTCTGTTTCCTTTATTGTGGCGACCTCTATGCCCATTATCGTGATAACCTCTATTATCATAACGATAATCCGAATGATATCTTCTGTTAGGATAATCGTTATAAGCGGGATAGAATAATGGGATACATGAAGTGAAGAATCCCGAGATCATTATACTTACAAATATTACAACCAATTTTTTCATCACTTTAGCTTTTATAGTTACCAACCATGGTAGTACAAAACTTATGCCAAGGCTGTAATTATAAATCCAAGACATAAAACAAGGCTTGTATCCTAGAGTCTATTCATCTAATAATCTGACACTTGTTAGAGACAAAAACAAATAACATAAACAATGTTATTCATATGAACAATGTTTATTATATTTGCAGTATTAATCACAAATTAATCGTAAAGATGGATAAGAAAGAAATTCAGGAACAAAGGATGAGGGGCTACTTTATTGAAGCAGCCAAAGAGATTATACGTGGCGAAGGGTTTAAAGCCATTAATGTTCGAAATATTGCAGAAAGAGCAGGCTATTCATACACCACATTGTACAATTATTTCAAGGATATTAATGATCTGATCTTTGTATGTGTAAAAGATTTTCAGGATGAATGTTCACAATTTATTTCAGATCAGGTTAAAAATGACTTGATTGGATTGGAAAAAATAAAATCGAAGGCCATAGCCCTTTCAGATTATTTTATTCAATATCCGGGAATATTTGAATTGTTTTTTATCGAAAAGATTTCGGATCTAAATGCGAAACAATCCACAACAGAACTGATTTACAACTATCTTGACGGGATATGTGAAGAGGACTGGAAATATTGTATCGAACAAAAGTTATTAGCCCGGAAGGATTCAGACTATTATAAGGCACAGTTGAAATTTTTTATAATAGGACAACTCACCTTTTATTTAAACAGGAGACAGCCTTCAGACTATAAAGAGTTCATCACGCTAAGAGATCAACAGATTACCCAATTACTCTCTTCATCACGTTAGAGATACCAAAAAGGAATAACACCTACGTACTCTTCGAACTATTGACCGCTCAAAATATGTTTATGTTAAAAAGGGTGTCCCACAAATGGACGCCCTTTTTAACATAAACATATTACAATCTTTTATTTATTAGTGTACACATTACCTGCTACACGATAACCGTCCATATCCTTGTACCAATCTGTAAATAATGTACCACCACTTTGGGCCCAAGCTGCAAAATGACTAAAAGCATTGACGATAGCTACTTTCTCCACCGGATAGTTATAGCTATCATGGATATTTATAGCCCAAGGCAGATTATTAGAAGTTTTATAATAACGTTTTGCAGATATACTACTTGTATCTTCACCGGTATTAAATAAGCTTGTATTCGCTAATGAAGTTGGAGCATAATCGGGTAAATGAATCTCCGTACTTCTTGTTTTATTGGTAAATATAAATGGGTTATAAATCTGCTCTGTAAATACATCACTGCTAATTGGCTCTGTAAATGTAATCACCAAATTAATGGTATCGGGAATAACAAAAGGAACGGAAGGAGTTGTATTAACACCGACACCCGAATACTGTTGAGGCAATACATTGTATCCGTCGTCAAATAAGATAACAACCGCTTTTGCCTGATTTTTTTCCAGACCTGTAACAGGATCAACAGAAACCAAATTTCCAACAGGAACAGAACTTCCATCCTTAAGTGTCGCCACACAACTACTAACTTGTGAAGGTAACACAGGAAATTCTATTCCAAAACCATTATGAAAAGTTGCTCCCATAGCCCGTAAAACTAATTTAGCTTTGATTGCAACAACTTCATTATCTGAATTTGTTAATTGATTAAATCGATAATCGATAACCATATCATTCATGTCATAGTCGGCTTTGTATGGCCAGTTATCTTCGAAAGCTAAACTGCCAAAACCGATATTAGGATAATAATTATTAAATGCCAGACTCGGATCTGTCGGATAATCATCGTTAGCATCGGGAACACCATCTTCATCTGTATCGACACCATCACTCAAATTTATTTTATATTCTCCGGAGACCACATCACTATTACCAAATCCTGTTGCATAAGCAATTGCATTTATGATAGTATTCTTTGATACCGTGATCGGTACAGTTGGATCAAATACAGTTCCGGTGGTATTACTGGGTATAGAGCCATCGATAGTATAACGTATCGTTGCTGCAGCTGTAGTTGAACTTATCACAACGGTCTGCATTGCAGTATAACTGCCCGGAATAGGCGAGAATACAGGACTTGCAACTTTCTCTAGTTGGAAAGTATACTCACCCGAAACAATATCACCATCTTCCATTCCTGTCTTATATGCTATAGCTTTTAAAGTGACATTTGAAGAAAGGGAAATTGCGGCTTTATATTCCGTACCATTTGTTGGGCTGGGAGCTGATCCGTCGGTCGTATATTTGATTGTCACGCCAGGTGTAGTACAACCCAGTACGATTGATTGAACAGTAGTATAGTTACCTGACACAGGTGCAAACGTAATTACAGCTGGCTTTATCTTATAGTCTCCCGAAGCTACTTCGCTATCGATCATGTTTGCAGTGTAGGCATATGCTTTTAGTGTGGCATTGGCGTCGATTGTTACGGGACCACTATAAACGATTCCATTCGTTTTACTGGGGACTGTTCCATCTAATGTGTAAACAATCGTTGCCTCTTTCGGATTGCTAACTATAGTAACAGATTGACTTCCCGTATAAGTTCCAGCGCCCGGAGTAAATGTTGGAATAGATACTTTATCAAGATTGATAACATAATTACTAGAAACGACCTCACTGCTTGAGGAACCTGTTTTATAAGCGATAGCTTTTATCAACGTAGTAGCATTTACAATAATAGGCGTTGAATAAACAGTACCGTTTTCGGAACTTGGATTACTCCCATCTGTTGTATATCGAATGGATACTCCAGGAGTAGTGCTACTAAGTGTAACAGTCTGAAAAGTATTATATGAACCTGCGGTTGGAGTAAACGAAGGGACGGCGCACTTGATAATATAATCACCGGTAGTTGTTCCACTATTACTCATACCGTTTTTTACGGCAAAAGCTTTTAAGGATGTATTACCATTGATACTGACGGGAGTACTATATAACGGACTGTTTATAGACGGTATTGTTCCATCGGTTGTATAATAGATGGAAGCACCCGCAGTTGAAGAAGCAATAGTAACACTTTGTGTAGTATTATAGGTTCCGGGAGTTGGAGTAAATACCGGAGCTGCAACAAGCAGTAATACATTATAAACTCCTGTAACGACCTCACTATTGGTATAACCAGACTTTACGGCCATAGCTTTTATCGTTGTGTTTGATGAAACAGGAATGGCAGAGCTGTATATCGGACTGGTTAAATCAGGTGTGGTTCCATCAGTAGTGTACCGAATGGTAGCACCGGAAGTAGTACAACTTAAGGTGATATTTTGTGCGGTAGTAAATGTTCCGGGAGCTGTTGAAAAAGTAGGTGTAGCAACAAGAGGCGCTATGGTATATGTTTCGGAAGCAACAGTACTATTATTCAAACCGCTTTTAACGGCTATTGCTTTTATAGTCATATTTGAACCAACAGTGACCGCCCCTGTATAACTTGCACTACCGGTTGAAGGTACTGACCCATTCGTCGTATAGTAAATAGTTGCCCCGGAGGTACCTGTAGTCATGGTTACTGACTGTGCAGAAGGATAAGTTCCGCCGGCAGGTGTCAGGGTGGGTTGCTCGCAGCCGACTAAACAATCATATACTGTCTGAAAATCTTTAACATAAAATGTTTTTATATTATTCTTTGTTTTAACATTTCCATTATCCTGATATTCGCAAGCATTCACTTTCTGATTCTGCAGTGATGCAACGGTATAGGTTATTGTAAAAGACCCTTTATCACTTGGGCCAAAAGAAGTTATTTCATTAATTTGAAAACCCGTAAAAGTTTCATTTGATAATTGAGGACCGGAATTTAATTTACCGGTCACAATTCCGGAAGTCACATTAAAACTAACATCTGAAAAGTTGCTGGCCTGAACAGAATAATGATGAAGTCCTTTACTACCGGATGATCCAACATAAGAAACGGTTAGAACAACCTGATATCCGGTGCTGACTTTTTTTACTGAACTAATGGTAGATGTGTAACCATGACCGTGATCCTTTGAGACCGTACAATTCTGCGCATCTGCTACAGAAAACGTATTAAACAAAAAAAGTAGAACAGCTAATAGCGCAATAGTCTTATGTGTAAAACTTTTCACTCTGATTTCCATATCCCTAATAATTAAATGTATAAGACAAACTAGAACCACTCAAAGGCAATTCAACATCTCTTCCATTAAAAAGAAGATGGACAGATTTTTCATAGGTAGGAATAGAAAGGGTTACCGTAAAAGGACTATTTGCAATCAGAAAATATTTCTGATTTACACTTCCTGATGGAGTAACTAATACAACAGCGTTGTTTGATTTTGAAGTCAATGTAAACTTGTATTGAACGGCTGTCTTCCAGTCAAAAGTTGATTTAACAACCATCTCTTCCATCTTTGTGGTCTCCTTTGGAAGGCTTGAGGAAGGCAGGGGATTATCTTTTTGACAGGAATCAAAGCCAAATAGCCCAATCAACATAATAAATAAGAGTAGTAATTTTTTCATAATTATACAGATTTCGTAGTGATAGCATTACAATTCATGTACCAGAGAATATACACCTATAATTCAGTGTTTTATATTTTAAAAAAAACAACATTTTTCCAAATAGGGACAAAATATTTTATTCCGGGACCTCCTTAATGGCATTTATAATAATGGAACATTATTTTTTTAAGTCACCTGTACTCAAAAAAGAAAAAAGCAATGTTCTTAAAAAGAACTCCTTAATATAAACCCCCTTCTAAAGGTAGCACTTATTCAGAATAAAAGAAGAATAAAAAAGAAAAGTTATCAAGAATCGTTTCCCGCTTACGTCAAATCACAACATGTACATTTGTTCATAACGCCAACATATTTTCATTTTCAATGCGTTTTAATGGGATCGCAAAAAAGAAAGAAATAGCATTTCAATCTAACCTCCAGCTTCCCGGATAAAAACATCGCAACGCTATAATAAAATATATTAAGCATCACTTTACATTATGGGGTAATATTTAATTATATACGAGAAAGAAATCATCATTCCATGTGACTTCTTTATGCGTATCAAAGTAAACAAAAAGGTAAAAAGGAATGTTTTAATGAATTTCTTTCAATTATTGCAAAAAAGCATTCACTATTTATGAACAGAAAAATATTTACGGGGATATCCGGCTTCTTTATTTTATTTATTCTTTACCATTTCCCCGAATTATTACAGCACTATTTTAATAAACCGCTCCTCGCTTGGTATGAGTCTGGTATGCTCCTCTTTGTTATTGTAGCATTTCTTATTGGAAATAGACAAAAAGGGAGGGGATTGAGTCAGTATGGATTATTTGCATTTCGCAAATATTGGACAAATCTGATCAAAGGACTGTTTCTGGGTCTTTTTATAGCCGGGCTATCAAACGTTATTCCTATTTTACTCCATTGGAGTACTATCGCAATTAATATCCAATGGTACAATCTCATTTTTCAAACCTTCATTTTTGCCTTAGGGACCTTATTACCCTCGCTGGCAGAAGACATACTTACCAGAGGATATTTATTTGCACACTGGACATTTAACTGGGATAAGAAATGGTTGATTCCTTTTTCCGCTACAGTATATGTATTAAACCATATCTTTCGATTAAACAGACCGGATGTAATGTTATACCTGTTCATTCTAGGAATCTTATTGATTTGGTGTTTAATAACCACACATTCATTATGGTTAACACTGGGTGTTCACTGGGGTAGTAATATAGCCTATCAGTTTTTCACCAACATCGTTTCGGTAAAGACGTTTAACGAAACGGGATTGGAGAATTATATATTGGCAGGTTGTTATATATTGGGTTTTATTATAGTATATCTACTATTTAAGCTTGGATTCTTTAAAACATCCGATCAGTTAATCTCTGATGAAAACAATTGATAATAAATCTAATATCCTATTCGTGGACAAATACTTTCATCGATCGGAGACACCTTTAAAAATAGTAGGCCATACATCACTCTTCAATTAATAAAAGTTTATCCAATATGCGTTTCATTTTACCTCATCAATATAATTAACAATATTTAAACTTTTACCATGCCAACATATGTTGAGCTGATTTGTTACAGTTACAATGCGGTAATTATTGACTTGAACTCTGGTTTGGGGCAATTTAACTAAAAAGAAAGTTAGCAAAGAAAACTAATAATATTTTTATTGAGATAACGTGGTATCCGGCAATATAAACACAAGTAAGTAACAATAATCCAGAAATAGATGTTTTATAACATGTATTGCGATATTATCTTTCCTTTTCCTGTTTTGTTGTTTTTTTACCCTTTAGTTTTATAAAATATATTATTTCGCTTATCTCTCCCGCCTGTTATCTAACACTTTAACATTATTACAGGAATGAAAAAAATTAAATTTATCTCTAAAGATATAAATCAAACACATTTTGCAACAGCAGTGCGAAAAAACGTCAATGATTATTTCAGTGAGAAAAAAATATCAACAAAAGGTAATTTTTCTTTGGTTGTTCAATCATTGGTAATGCTTTCAATTTACATTGTCCCATTTGTATTAATCCTTACTGTTCCGATGAGTGCATGGATTGCCATAATCATGACAGGGCTAATGGGCATTGGCTTGGCAGGAATAGGCATGTGTATCATGCATGATGCAGTCCATGGTTCTTATTCAAGCAAAGAATGGGTAAACAGTGTATTCGGCGGAACTATGTATTTATTAGGTAGCAATGTCTTCAACTGGAAGATCCAGCATAATTTTTTACACCATGCCTTCACAAACATTGAAGGATCAGATCAGGACATTTCAGGTAAAGGACCGCTTCGATTATCACAGCATGCTCCGCTCAAAAAGCATCATCGTTACCAATATATTTATGCATTCTTCTTATATGGTCTAATGACCATTTCCAAATTAATTAATGACTTTCCACAACTGAGGGCATTTAATAAAGCAGAAATCACAAAGAAACGGAATCTCCATCCCACTTTCGAATACATAAAAATGGTATTCATAAAAGCAGCCTATCTCTTTGTTATTATTGGATTTCCACTTTTGTTTTCTTCGTTTAACTGGTGGCAGATATTGCTGGGATTCTTTATCATGCACTGGATTGCAGGTTGTATCCTGAGTACTATTTTCCAAATGGCACATATAGTAGAAATTGCGGATCAACCATTACCTAATTCAGAAAATACTATTGAACAAGAATGGGTGGTTCATGAATTGCAAACCACGGCAGACTTTGCACGAAATAATATTTTTCTTAATTGGTACATTGGAGGATTAAACTTCCAGATTGAACATCATTTATTCCCGAATATATGCCATATACACTATCGTAAAATTGCGCCCATTGTAGAGAAAACAGCAAAAGAATTCGGATTCACTTATAATCTAAAACCAACTTTTTTCAATGCATTACGCTCACATGTTCGTAGATTGAAAGAATTGGGAAGGCAAAGCGTAAATTGTCTTGCATAGAAAGGCAAGCTCACGCCGATACTCAATTTTTGATTAATAGCTTTTGAAATGATTCCTGAACTTTTACTAATTTATTAATCAATACTTTAAAATTAGGAGCACAATTTTATAAAGTTGTGTTCTGTAGATAATGACTAGATATGCTATTGGTAACACAAAAGTATAAAAACGTATCCTTTTTCAAATCAAGGGAAAAAGGATACGTTCTGTCAATTAAAATTGATATTTCTTAAAGGCTGTCGATACGGTATGACCACCAAACCCAAAAGTATTATTCAATGCAACCTTAACTTCCGTTTTCACTGCTTTGAGGGGAGTGAAGTCTAACTGAACATTTAATTGCGGATCTCTTTCATTCAGATTTATTGTGGGAGGGATAATGTTATCCTCGATTGATTTGATACAGGCTATGGCTTCTATTGCTCCGGCAGCGCCTAAGAGGTGACCTGTCATCGACTTTGTAGCGCTTATATGAATCTTATTTAGTGAATGGTTAAAGACTTTTTCGATAGCCTTACATTCGCTAATATCGCCAATAGGTGTTGATGTGGCATGCGCATTGATATAAGTAACGTCATCAGCAATTAATCCGGAATCAACCAATGCACCCTCCATGGCGAGCATAGCGCCTAAACCCTCGGGATGTGTGGCAACCACATGATAAGCATCAGAAGCGGCACCATAACCGACCAACTCACAATATATTTTTGCACCTCGATTTACAGCATGTTCAAGTTCTTCAATCATAAGGACTCCAGCCCCCTCCCCTGCTACAAAACCATCTCGGGTTTTATCAAAGGGACGGGATGCGGTTTCGGGTGTATCATTTAATGTAGACAATGCCTTCATCGAACTAAATCCTCCGATAGCCGCTTGGGTTATAGGAGCTTCCGTTCCTCCGGCAATAACAACATCTGTACGTCCCAACCGAATCAGATCCAATGCATTAGCAATTGCATTATTCGACGATGCACAAGCAGACGATATAGAATAACTTATTCCATGTAATCCGTATTTTATGGTAATCAATCCTGCCGCAATATTAGGAATCATTTTAGTGATGAAGAAAGGACTGAATCTGGGTATTTGACCATTTTGTCCGAAACTTAATATTTCTTCCTCAAATGTCAGCATACCACCAATTCCTGTTGCAATAATAACACCAACACGATTAGTATTACAAAGATTCAGATCTAATCCGGAATCTTTCATACATTCATCCGTAGCAGCTAAAGCATATTGTGTGTACAAGTCCGTTTTCCTCACTTCCTGCTTATCCATGTATTGAAGCGGATCAAATCCTTTAACTTCACAGGCAAACCTAACTTTGTAATTTGTCGGGTCAAATTTGGTAATCGTTCTGGCACCACTCACACCGTTTATCAGGTTTTCCCAAAAATCGTTAATATTATTACCAATTGGCGTTACAGCCCCTAATCCTGTTATTACTGCTCGTTTCATTTTATCTTATTTTTAGAAATTCAAAACTACGTAAATGATTAATTTGTTTACTCATAATTAAGTATTATGAATACTTTTTAGGGTCGCAAATCATCTGTTATACTCTGGCAAATACTCTTGTAATCAATTTTATCAAGAATTCTGGTCAATTGCAAACTTGCGACCATACTTGATAGTATTACCAAAGATTTATTATAAGGTTCGTCTTTAAATACAAATATTTTTTTCTCCCTGCCAATAGCAAGAAGATCGGCAAGCCATTTAAGAATAATCTCAGTCATTCTTTTAAGTTCAGCTTTTGTATTATCACTTAAAGTATTGAAATCGGGTCCTAAAGCACCAACAATGCATAGTTTTTGTTCTCGATGACTCTTGACATAGATTTTGATAAATGTTTCGAGCTGATGCCATTCATCAAAACCGCGACTATGCATATTTTCAACCATTTCATCAAAACGTTGAATATTATTTTTTACAATGCTGGTTCCTAAATTTTCTTTAGCCGGAAAATAATAATGAACAGCAGCATTTTTTATTCCCAATTCCGATGATATATCCTGATAACTAAAAGCATTGTATCCTTTGGTACGAATAAGGTTTTCGCCTAATTCCATTATTTTTTCCCGAGTGATCGACATCTTAATTTTCTTTAATGAGAATATCGAAACAAATATACTTACTAATAAGTAAGTATCAAAATGTTATTTGTTAATTTTTAGCTTCTTCTGATTTCATCTGTAAAATTAGCTTCCAAATATTGGAATAGCTATCTAAGTAAATTACAGATAAAGAGAATAAGCAAATTAGGGTCCAAGAATACAATCAACACGATAATTCAATAAAAATAGATTAAATAATAATCCAATAAAAAAATCGATCAATAAAGTCTTATTTTTAGAGTAAAAAAAAGAATCACAATGAATCTGGTTGAGCACTACACAAAGCTATACAACGACGCCATACAAAAGATCAAGTCTGATAACTATCAAACAGATCAGCTTATTGATTCCTCTTCCGATAAGCGGTTGGGGCTCACACTTATCATTCGACCCGATAACTCGGTTTGTACGAAGATCCAATCCTTTCTCAACGAGTTGAAATCAATTGAACCAAACCAATATTACTATCCTGATTCTGATATTCATATCACCGTATTGTCGATTATATCTTGCTACCAAGGGTTTGATCTAGCACGAATTGCCATTCCCGATTATATCGATAGAATTGCCATGAGTTTACCAGTTCAAAAAGAAATTGAAATTAAATTTAAAGGGATCACCCTTTCCCCATCATGCATTATGATCCAGGGATTTATGAGTGATAACACCTTAAATGAAATCAGAGATCAACTGAGAATTAATTTTAAAAGTTCGGTACTGGAGCAAACAATTGATACAAGGTACTCAATTCAAACGGCTCATTCCACCGTAGTACGGTTCAGGACAGCACTTACCCAAAAGAATGAATATCTCAAAGTGCTGGAAGATTATAGAAATCACTGCTTCGGAACTTTTAAAACCCATACCCTCGAGTTGGTTTGCAATGACTGGTATCAAAGGAAAAAAAATGTAGAAGAACTTTACCGCTTTAAAATTTAAAACGAAAAACAGATGCTTTTACTACCCGAAAGTGAAAAACAGCATCTTGTATAATCAAACAAAAATAGCACTTCAGAGTTTCTTCTTCAGTATGTTTTTAAGAAAATATATTACCGCCAAAGAAGATATAACAAAATGAGCAAATTAATATCAATCAACTCAATAGAAGATATACTGCCTACTTACAGAAATACGCCTATCGGATTACTTTTGGAGTATCACAACCTGAACCGTTCTTTTGACACATACGAGAAAGCGCGGCTTTTGGTCGGAATGTGTATGGATAATCGAAAGCATCTACATATACCGGATAACTTTTCATTTATCCTCCGTTCGGGAGGAGCAAATTTACGATATAGTGAGTTTAAAGTTTCATATGCCATTGCTGTCGGTCAAGTCAGCCATATTGCGCTTATAGCTCACAATCATTGTGGAATGGTGAATCTGGCAGCACGTAGAACCGAATTCATTAATGGTTTGGTTGAAAATGCAGGCTGGGACAAAGTGAAGGCTGAAGAACATTTTATGCACTTCGCCCCCATGTTTGAAATTGGCAATGAAACCGACTTCACATTGAGCGAAACCCGTCGCCTTCGACTACGTTATCCCAAAATCACGATAGCGCCATTGTATTATCGTGTTGAAGACAATAGACTTTACTTTATCGACGAGAATTAAAGCACATTTAGGTTGGAAAAGATAATTCGTCGGAGATAAGCCTAAGGATGCAAGTGCTTGCTTTTTAAACTCGAATCCGTTATTAGGAAGTTTATATTATGATTGGTTATCAGTTGATTGAAACAAAATGCAATATATTAAAACGAATACCTACACTGACATCTACTATCAACGATCCGGGACCATTTCCAATAAGCTGCTTAGGAGGGATTCGAAGTGAGATACTACCGTTTTACAGAAATACGATATTTATGTGTTGGACGGAAGAATTTCTTACTAAAGTGACGTTCAAAGTCTTTCTGCATTAATCCGGCATTGAAATCAAAGAATTCCTTATCATTTTTCGGCCAATCTGCGGGAATATCAAAACCTTTACTGTCCCTGATAAAGAGAAAGGCATCCATTCTTCGATTATAATTGCACCGTTCAAATTGCGACATCATGACCGATTTATCCATCCACCGCATAAAGCCTAATCTATCATAGGAGTTGGATGATACATTCTTATAGAAAAAAGATTGTCCCCCCTTCAAACATAAATCTTCTAATGAACCGGGTAACGGCTGTTCCAACACATTAACCGATGAAATTTCAACAGTGTTGGCATGCGTAAATAAGCCATTCCCCAGTAATAGCGTAATAACAAAAAAATCATTTCCGTATTCCTTATTCAACCAATACCCAACAGCGTGTGATGACACCGACGTCGGATCGGCATTTAAACGATTAATAATGGAAAAATCTGACATCAAAATAGCCTTTTCATTTTTTTTTAATCCAGCTGTTATGATCTCTTTGATATTATTAAACCGGAGAAACGATTTATCTTTTTCAGGCTTTCCTTCAGTCAAATGATCGCTGCTTACATTCTTCAAAGCAACTAGGAACAAATTCAACTCCAATGGATCCAAATAACGGTTCAAACTATCGCTTTCAGAGGCCAGCTCAAGCGCCTCTCTAAACTGATGTTTACAGATTTTAAATAGCAAAGAATCAAAATAAGACGAACTTATATTTAAGCTGATTAAATAATCGGCCAGATAATTATAATAAATTGTTCTTGAAACATCAAATCCAACAATCGTCACTTTATGATCGCAATGTTCATTATACTGTCTTACCCACTCTAGAAAAGATTCAAATAATCTTGGACTGTTTGAACCATAAACCAGAGGAGATAGGAACTCTTTGAATTTCGTCTTTTCTGCGCCATGAATATATTGATTCCATTGCAGCGTAGACGATAAAGGATAGTCCAGAAGTATCAAACGACAATTTTCATCCCTGATCATCTGTTTCATCAAATTATAAGTATTCGCTTGACTGGTTATACTTCCCGGAACAGTCTCGCCCAGAGCTATGATACGATGAGATTTCAAATCACTAATTCTGGAAAAACACTGTTCATTATTGTCTACTAGCGGAATGTTTTCTTTTACATCAGCAATCTGTAAATCCATATTCTTGCTCACAGATAGTGGAAATGAACGAATATCTTTCCCATCAATCAACAACGAAAGCTTACTTAAACTAAAATTAGTATGAGTTCTGTTTTGCTTAAATCGCTCTTTTGAAGTGTATGCAGTAATCTCCACATACAATGAAGCGATTCCTTTTAAACTAAAATTCACATGTCCGTTTTTCCATGTTTCACTATTGATCAGATGGATGGAGTCTTTTCGAATAATCCGTTCACTATTATCCAAACCATATACTTTTACCCACGCCAATTCAATATTTTGCATTTTCGCATCCAAAGAAAATGAACCTTTTATCACGTTTTTTTGAAGTGGAATAAGTTGAGCTATTTTGCATTCAAAAGAAGTAGCCGCTGTATTTATAAGAGCTGGAAGGCAGCCCGAAATTTGAAGTGCTCTTATCTCCTTCTGCGTTTCTACCTGCTCAATGGAAAAGACATAATTACTTCCACTTAACTTCCATGAAGAAGCGCCTCGTTCCAAGCGAGTAAAGTCGAAATCATAATTCACTGAAGGTGATGTCGGTGTTTGAGCTAAACCTGAAAAGCCAAGCCCCAAAAAGAACATAACTTCAAGAAATCCCTTCATCATTTTTATAGTGGTTGGAAGCAATATCTGAATGGTTATTTATTAGTAGTCAGCAAAAATACATTTCATTTAACAGAATTCAATGCAAATAAAAAAACAGGATCCGTTAAAGGAACCACAGTGAGAAAAATACTGTCTTAAATAGCACAAATTCCAATCATTAAGGTTTCTTCAAAAAGGATAATGAACCCCACACCAGTAAATAAAATCATTGAGCTTTCTTTGTTCAATATGAGATCAGGTACTTTATTTCATATACCGCTTTGATCATTCTCCCATAATCAGGATCAGTCCGAAAGGTTGTGGAGAAGAAAATAAAAGTTTATCGATAAGCGGCATATCCTGTAATAAATATTTAAATAATATCGGAAGATAAAAAAGATAAGAAATAAACACGAAGGTGTGTTAAAATACATTTGAAATAAATTTGATGTAGGTTTGTTCGGTATCCTAGATCCCGGTCAAACCTACATCGAACCTAGTTCAAACATAGGTCTAATTCCTTTTAATATGCCCTTATGGATAAGACATATCAGGCTCGTATATCCCTTATATTCTCCTTTCTATTCGGACAAAACCTAAAGATTTATTCTTTGATCGGATTATTTTGTGCTTTCGGCATCCCTTATCATGGAGATCATTAAAAAATCAACCACAACTTGCAAACTATTATCCTGAACGAACTGTGATTTTCATATTACAGTTTGTCCTTATTTTATCTTCTATTTTTACGCCCCAACTTTATCGACTGATTCCTTCTATTTTCAAGACTAATTTTTTCCAAAGAGATGGATCAGTCAAAAAAAACTCCTGTTGCCAAATACAATCAATTGTATTGCAAACAGGAGTCTCTATTTAAAAGATAAAGTGATAAAAAAGGAAGAAGTTTATACTACTTTTTCTTTATCCTTATCCCAAATCACCATTCTTCTTTCTTTGTAAGCTTTAGTTCCCATGTGACAAGTGATAGCCTCCTGGAATCCCTGATCGATGTTACAACTTGGCATTTGATTGGTACGGATACATTGAAGCCACTCTTTAATGTGTAAGAAAGTAGCATCGGTAAGCTTACCATTCAACATGGTGTACATCAATCCGCGTGAAGCAAAATACTTATGGGTAGCCGAAGTCATCGCATCAATTTGCGTACCGGCAGGTTGCCAATCAAGGAAAGGTACTTCCGGGTTTATCTGACCTGCTTTAATGTATTTTTCATATTTCTTTGAGGAAGGATCTGCATAAAGTTCAATATTTCCACCTAATTCCATGGTAGCATCACCACCCATGATCAAACGTTTTCTTTCGCGTGTGTTACCTAGTGTAGCTGAATAGATCAACGTTAAATCTCTATCGGGATATTCCATTACAGAATTTAAAACATCAGGGACATTACGGCCATCTTTCCAGTAATAAATACCACCTGATGAAGATACTCTTTCAGGAATCCCAAGTTTTAAAACCTGATTGATGCAATCGTACTCATGAGAGAGCAAATCGCCCGTCAAACCACTACCATAATCCCACCAACAACGCCATCTAAAGAAATGAGCCTTATTAAATGGATTAGTCATTCCCGGTTTAAGGAATTGTTTCCAGTCAACATTGCTTTCGTTTGCTTCTGCAGGAATATCATATTCCCAAGCGCCACCCGGTGAGCTTCTGTTAGTACTGGTTTCAACCAATGTAACCCGACCTAAAATATCTTTTGACATAAGTTCTGAAGCTTTGATATAGCTTGCAGACTGGCGGTTTTGATGTCCTAACTGAAATACAACACCACTCTTTTTCACTTCATCACGAACGGCATAGGCTTCTTCAAGCTGATTAGTCATACACTTTTCGCAATAAACATGTTTGCCAGCTCTAGCTGCTTCTATGATCATCTCGGCATGCCAAAAGTCAGGAGTAGCAATAATGACAGCATCAACTTCAGGACTATGAATCAGATCTCTGAAATTATGAAAACGTTTGATAGGTTTTCCTTTGAATTCGCCTTTTCCCTTCCGTTCTTTATTTGCAAAAGCAATTTGCGCTTTCTCAGCATGAGCATCATAGAGGTCGCAAATACCGGTAAATTCGATATTCAAATCCTCCTGGCTCATAAATGTTTCATAACGTTGGTCTGTGGAGTCTTTTTCCCCGGCAGCCTTCATTTCTGAAATTGCATCTGGATGAGCAAACCCGGCACCACGGCCAAGATCAGTTCCTCGTCCGCCATAACCAATAAATCCTAATCGTAATGTTTTATTGTTTGCTGCTTTAGCAACCGGAGCAGGTGTTGATTTAATATTTATTGTAGGATATTCTTTTTCAAACTCTTTCAGAAAATTAAAAACATTTTTTTCGTTTTCCTTCTTTTGTTTTAAGCTTACTGACAATATATATGAGCCCAAAATGGGTAAAGTTGCTAATCCTTTAACAAGATCCCTTCGATTCATTTTTTTCTATTTATTTGATGAATTAATAAAGTCAAGATTGAACAATTAAATGCCAAATTTGTCCAGGGACTTTGGAAGAAGCCTCTTTAAACCAAAATATTGACTGGTTGGAAGTGTATACAGTAGAAGCATCGCGATGAGCTCGACCAGATTCTTATCCACAAAAAGATAATTTCCTTCGGTAGGCATTGCAAAGGCTACACCAATAAATGGTGGGTGGGATAAATAATAAAACGCCAATAAAATGACACCACCGATTAATGCCGGACGTTCGAACAAACCGATAACCAAACAAAGACCTATCGCCGTAAGTCCAATTATATTTAACCAGTCTGCACCGGATACAATAGCAGGATATTTAGCCATTGTATGAAAAACACCTGCAACCGGACCTTGAGAATCCAACAAATAGAGGATACAGGACCAACCGGGTTTTAATAACTTGGTAACGCCTTCGTGTAAAAAGTGCCAACCAATTGCAATCCTTAAAATGACAAGGAATGTCTGCGAAGATTGTTTTAACTGCATGGTAGTAAATGTGATAAATATTTATATTAATAAATGTGAAAATTATTGTTTAAAACAGCGCCAAGAATGCGAATTTAATTTTAGATATCGTTTCTCACATCCAACCAATGGATTGGATCGAAGCGTTAAAGCTAGTAAAAAAAATTGTGTGGACATGAAAAAAATCAATAAAATCATAATAATATTCTCAATCTTAAAAATGAATAATCTGGGAGATTGATTTCTTTTCTGATTTCACTATTATATTTTATATTTCGACACTTTATCCTATAATTTTTTTAGTTTAATATTTTCAAAACAGATTTTACTGCCATGGTTTTGCAATCCAATATAACCTGTTTTTGCTTTTCCATAATCAGGCATATCTTTAAACTTAGATGCTTTAACTTTTGCATACCAATCAGGTGTCCAAGCTTGAAATTCAACTATTTTCTTTCCATTCAACCAATGTTGAACATGACCACGATTGACTACAATTTTCGTATGATTCCATTGTCCAACCGGATTAAGCATCTTCTTAGTTGTATCAGCAAGATGCATACAATAATCGGCACCTGTTTTTTGCCATTCGGCTAGTTTTTCAGGCCAACCCAGATCGTCTATTAACTGGTATTCCGGAGCATTTTCATAAGGATTATGATACTGCGATCCTTCTGTAACATGATAGAAAATTCCGCTATTACCCTGTGCTGAGATCTTCCAATCGATCGTCAATTCAAAGTTATCATATTTCTCAGCAGTCAAAATGTCACCGCCCATAACGCCATCCCTACCATAACAGGTCAATTCATTTCCTTCGACCGACCAGTTTTTAGGAACATCCGTAACATTGAATCCTTTCCAACCGTTCAGAGTTTTTCCATCAAACAATAATATCCATCCCTGTTTTTTTTCTTTTTGAGTAAGGGTATTCAATGATGATTCTGCATGCTTTTGAGCAAAGGTTGCCGTAAAACAAAAAATTAGTGCAAGTGATAATAACTTTTTCATTGTAGATTAGTGTTGGGTTATAATTTAATAAAGCAAAGCTATAATTTTTTTAATTCCCAACTTAAGATATTACTTGATTTTATCAGGTTTATTGAGAAATTATCTGCATAATAAAAAATGCAGTATGTTTCAGCAACTAATCAGAGACTAAGCAGGCTACAGTAATACACACCGGTCTAGTCAGAGCAGAAATCATATCATCCTGAAAATAAAATATATAAAGTTACAGAATCATCAAAGCATCAACATTTATTAACATTTTAAAGCTACCCGCCCTATTTTTTCACGTACTATGAAGGCCAATATGTTAACAAAAAAACTGTAAAATAAAGTCATTTGGTTTTTAAATCATTATATTTGCGATAATTAGAATCTGAATACCGTCAAAAAACGCAACCTTATGAAAATCACGATTGTTGGCACCGGATATGTCGGTTTAGTTACCGGCACCTGCTTTGCAGAGGTAGGAATAGATGTAACCTGCGTAGACATCGACAAACAAAAAATAGATAATCTCAACAAGGGGATTTCTCCAATTTATGAGCCGGGGCTTGATGCGATAATTGAGCGTAATGTATCAAAAGGTCGTCTTGCCTTTACGACAGATTTATCATCGAGCATGGATGATACTGAAGTAATTTTCAGTGCAGTAGGTACTCCTCCCGACGAAGATGGAAGTGCCGATCTGAAATATGTTCTGGATGTAGCCCGTACGGTTGGACAAACCATGGACAAGTACGTTCTTGTTGTCACCAAGAGTACCGTACCTGTCGGTACAGCACAAAAAGTAAGAAAAGCAATTCAGGCTGAACTCGATAAAAGAGGCGTCTCCATAGCGTTTGATGTAGCCTCAAACCCTGAATTTTTGAAAGAGGGTGATGCTATCAGCGACTTCATGAAGCCCGATCGTATTGTTGTGGGTGTAGAGTCTGAAAAGGCGGAAGATATTATGCGCAAGCTATACAAGCCATTCACCCTCAACGGACATCCTGTTATCTTCATGGACGTTCCTTCTGCCGAAATGACTAAATATGCCGCTAACTCTATGTTGGCCACCAAAATCAGTTTCATGAATGATATCGCCAATCTTTGTGAGATTATTGGCGCTGACGTGAACAATGTCCGTAAGGGTATAGGATCAGATAGTCGCATAGGAAATAAATTCATTTATCCCGGTATCGGATATGGGGGATCATGTTTTCCAAAAGATGTAAAGGCACTCATCATGACGGCTGAAGGTGTGGGTTATCCCATGCGAGTGCTAAAAGCGGTTGAAGAGGTAAACGACTATCAGAAATCAGTACTATTCAATAAATTCACAAGTTACTTCAAAGGAGACATCAAAGGTAAAACCATTGCCATGTGGGGACTATCATTTAAACCCCAGACAGATGATATGCGCGAGGCTCCTGCACTGGTTCTTATTCAAAAGTTATTGGATGCCGGTTGTAATGTAAGGGCTTACGACCCGGTGGCTATGCCTGAAGCCAAAAGAAGAATCGGTGATACGATCTATTATGGGAAAGACACTTATGACACTTTAGACGAAGCTGATTGCCTTTTCGTTGTAACGGAGTGGCCAGAATTCAGGTTCCCAAGCTGGGGCGTTGTTAAAAAATTGCTCAAAACGCCTGTCGTTTTTGATGGACGTAATCTTTTCGACCATACTGACTTAGAAAGTGCTGGGATCGAATATATCGGAATCGGTACTAAACTGCTTAAATAATTCAATATTATGTTAAATATAGCCTGACTGATTGCTTTTTCAGTCAGGCTTATTATTTTTGTATAACATTTATAGGTATTAATATGATTAAGAAAAAAATATTGGTTACCGGAGGAGCAGGCTTTCTGGGCTCACATTTATGTGAACGGTTATTAAATGAAGGGAACGATGTTGTTTGTCTGGACAACTATTTTACGGGACAAAAACAAAACGTTGTCCACCTTTTGAAAAATCCTTACTTCGAGATGATCCGTCACGATGTAACTACTCCCTTTTATATTGAAGTCGACGAAATTTATAATCTGGCTTGTCCTGCTTCACCCATCCATTATCAATATAATCCCATCAAAACGATAAAAACATCTGTCATGGGGGCTATTAATATGTTGGGATTGGCAAAACGTATCAAGGCGAAGGTATTACAGGCATCCACAAGCGAAGTTTACGGTGATCCCAAAATACATCCTCAAACCGAAGCATACTGGGGGAATGTAAATCCTATCGGAGAACGTGCCTGTTATGATGAAGGGAAAAGAGCTGCCGAAACGTTGTTCGTAAATTACCATAAACAAAACAACGTCAGAATAAAAATCATCCGTATCTTTAACACCTATGGACCAAGGATGCACCCAAATGACGGACGGGTAGTATCAAACTTCATCGTTCAGGCGCTCAAAGGAAACGATATTTCTATTTATGGTGATGGAAACCAGACACGGAGTTTCTGTTATGTTGACGATTTAATCGATGGAATGATACGAATGATGAACAGTAGGGATAGTTTTACAGGGCCTGTAAACATTGGAAACCCCGGTGAGTTTACCATTCGAGAACTAGCTGAAAAGGTTATTCAACTTACGAACTCATCATCAAAAATTATTTATCAACCACTTCCTTCTGATGATCCCATGCAACGCAAGCCAGATATTACACTAGCTAAAAAAGAGTTGGGTTGGGAACCTAAAGTCAATTTAGAGGAAGGCCTGATCAAAACAATAGAATTTTTCAAATCAATTATATAGCTTAACATGAATACCATTCTAGTAACAGGTAGTAACGGACAACTAGGTAATGAACTTCGGAAACTGGAATCGGTCTACGGTGATTATAAATTTATTTTTACGGATATAGCGGAACTGGACATTACTAATCCATTAGCCATCGAAGAGATGATGGCTACACTTCAAGTTACGACAATCATCAATTGTGCTGCATATACAGCAGTCGATAAAGCTGAGGGTGATAAGGAAATGGCCATGCGTATTAACGCTAAAGCGCCTCAATATCTGGCGGAAGCTGCAAAAAAATTCGATGCACTTTTCGTTCACATCTCAACTGATTATGTTTTTTCAGGCCGTGGATTTCAACCGTACAAAGAAGATGATCCATGTGATCCTCAATCGGTCTATGGATCGACAAAACTAAAAGGAGAAGAGGCTGTTATTAATAGTAACTGTAAAGCTATTATCATTAGGACCTCTTGGTTATATTCCGCATACGGTAACAATTTCATAAAAACCATGCGGAAATATGGCGCTGAAAGAGGATATCTAAAAGTTGTTTTTGATCAGATAGGCACACCCACTTGGGCAGGAGATTTAGCCAAGGCAATTTTGGATATCATTCCTCAGGCAACATCAGAAGGGACTGCAATCTATCATTTCTCAAATGAAGGCGTTTGCAGTTGGTATGATTTTGCAATAGAGATTCTGACCCAATCAGGCATTCCCTGCAAGGTAGAGCCAATAGAAACAAAAGATTATCCGTCACCAGTCACCCGACCATATTACAGTGTATTAAATAAGCACAAAATAAAACAAGAATTCAATGTCTCTGTTCCATATTGGAAAGAGAGTTTATCGAAATGCTTGTTGGAAATTGAAACAATGTCTCTTTAAAATTCAGAGAAGATGGAAATCGACGAACAAATTCTAAACAGAGCAAAGAAATGGCTCGAAGGAAATTTTGATGACGAAACAAAGGAACAAGTACAAAATCTAATTGACAATGAAGATGTGACTGGACTTACAGATGCATTTTATCGTGATTTAGAATTCGGTACAGGGGGATTAAGAGGGATTATGGGAGCCGGCACTAACCGTATGAACAAATATACGGTAGGTATGGCTACACAAGGACTGGCAAACTATCTGCATAACAGTTATCCGAGAGAGAAAGAACTCCGCATAGCAATAGCATATGATTCGCGAAACAATAGCAAGTTCTTTGCTAAGACTGCTGCCGATGTTCTCTCAGCAAACCACATAAGAGTATTTTTATTTGAAGAACTCCGACCTACTCCTGTCCTCTCTTTTGCAGTACGCGAATTACGTTGTCACAGTGGTATTGTTATTACAGCCTCACACAATCCAAAAGAGTATAACGGATACAAGGTCTATTGGAAAGATGGCGGTCAGCTTGTTGCACCTCACGATACCAATGTGATTGGTGAAGTTAAGCAAATAGCAACCGTTGACGATGTCAAGTGGAGAGGCGACAGAGCTTTGATACATATGGTTAGCAAACAGGTTGACGAGGCCTATATTGAACGTGTCAAGGCATTAACGCTGAGCCCGGATGCCATCCAACACCAAAAAGAGATGAAGATTGTCTATACTCCTCTTCATGGTACAGGCATAACCCTCGTCCCCCGTTGTTTGAAAGAATTCGGATTCGAAAAAGTCTCTGTGGTTGAAGCACAAGCGGTACCTGATGGTAATTTTCCTACCGTAGTTTCTCCAAATCCTGAAGAGGCAGAGGCAATGAGTCTCGCACTTCAACAGGCAAAAGCAATTGATGCAAACCTCGTGCTGGCTACAGACCCGGATGCTGACCGTGTAGGCGTTGCGGTTAAAGACCTGCAAGGAAATTTCATTCTGCTCAATGGGAATCAGACAGCATCTATTTTAATTTACTACCTCATTACCAGATGGAAAGAGACCGGGAAATTAAAGGGAAAGGAATACATTGTAAAGACCATTGTAACCTCTGAGTTACTGAAAGATATAGCACACAAAAACGACGTTCTCTGTTTTGATGTATTAACCGGATTCAAATTCATTGCCGAGACGATCCACAGTCTTGAAGGTACAAAAACCTTTATTGGTGGCGGAGAAGAGAGCTATGGATATCTGGTTGGTGATTTTGTTCGCGATAAAGACGCCGTTATTGCTTGCTGCATGATTGCCGAAGCTGCTGCCTGGGCTGCTGACAGAGGTAAATCTTTCTTCGAGCTATTGGTTGAAATGTATACTGAATTCGGGCTGTACAAAGAAAAGCTCAAATCAGTAACCCGAAAAGGAAAATCAGGAGCCGAAGAGATTCATGCTATGATGGTAGGATACCGCAATAACCCGCCAAAAGAGATTGCCGGGCTGAAGGTAGTTGAAATCAGAGATTATCTGATTCAAAAAATCCACAACTTAAAGGATGATACTACGCATAAGATCACTCAACCTAAATCTGATGTCATTCAGTTTTTTCTGGAAGATGGAAGCAAAATCACTGTACGCCCTTCAGGCACTGAGCCCAAAATCAAGTTTTACTTTGGAGTAAAGGCACCGCTAAAAGGGAAAGAGGCTTTCGACAAGGTAAATGATGAACTCGATCTGAAAATAAATCAGATCATCGGTTCATTAAACATCTGATAAATCCATCCATAAAAAAAGAGGCCCTCATTATGATAAGAGGCCTCTTTTTTTATGGATTTAATTGAGATTTTTTATTTCATATAGAAGGCTTGTTCCAAAGGAACAGACACCGGTGAATAATCAGGATTGGTATCCATAATATCTGCCATATATTTCCACCACTTCTGAACTATAGGTTCTGCACCTTGATCTTGTGCGCCGGCAGTTCCCTTAAGTTCCTGATAGGCGAAAAGAAGATTCGTTTCAGGATCGAAAAAGATAGAGTAATTCACAATTCCCGCATTAGATAAAAGAGCGCTTAATTCAGGCCAGATTGCATCGTGACGTCTTTTATATTCAGCAAAACATCCCTCTTTTAACTTCATTTTAAAAGCTATTCTTTTCATTTCTTTATGGTTTAATATTTATTAGACAAAGATTTATGAATTTCTCAACATGTTTGAGTATAACCTCGTTATGAATAAAATGAGCCGGCCTGTTTTCAAGTAGTCTCTTTTTTATAGATTGTAGCTTTTATTGGTTTCCCAATGTAGCAACCATGACTGCCTTGATGGTATGTAAACGATTTTCGGCTTCATCAAAAACAATAGACATTGAAGATTCGAACACATCTTCGGTAACCTCCATTCCGTCTAAACCATACTTCCGGAAAATATCTTCACCTATAATGGTTTCGCGATTATGAAATGCCGGCAGACAATGCATAAACTTCACCTTGGGATTTCCCGTAAGCTTTACCACATTCATATTGATCTGATAAGGACGAAGGAGCTTAATACGTTCTACCCAAACCTCAGCAGGTTCCCCCATGGAGACCCATACATCGGTATACAAGAAATCGACACCCCTTACACCCTCTTCAACAACCTCAGTCAGCTTGATTTGAGCACCGGTTTCTTTAGCTATTTCACGACATTCAGCAACTAACTCTTCGTTTGGCCAATATTCCTTAGGGGAAGCAATACGAAAATCCATACCCATTTTAGCAGCACCTACCATTAAAGAGTTTGCCATATTATAACGGGCATCGCCTAAGTAGCAGAAAGAAACTTTATTCAATGGCTTCTCGCCATGTTCGATCATGGTTAAGAAATCAGCCAGAATCTGTGTAGGATGAAATTCATTGGTAAGGCCATTCCAGACAGGTACTCCGGCATACTTAGCCAACTCTTCAACAATATGCTGAGCATATCCACGATATTCGATACCATCATACATTCTACCCAGAACACGTGCTGTATCTTTCATCGATTCTTTCTTTCCTATCTGAGAACCCGAAGGGCCTAAATAAGTCACATGAGCGCCCTGATCCAACGCGGCCACTTCAAATGCACAACGGGTACGGGTAGAATCTTTTTCAAATATAAGGACAATATTTTTACCCTTTAAACACTGTTTTTCCGTTCCGGTATATTTAGCTTTTTTTAGATCGGCTGCTAAATCAAGCATGAATTTTATTTCCTTCGGAGAGAAATCCAAAAGTTTAAGGAAATTGCGATTTTTAAGATTAAATGCCATGATAATGTTGTATTAAATGAAATCTTTTCACAAAATTAATCGGAATAAGTTAAAAGTCAAATCAATTAGACAATTCATTATGTTTAATTTACTGAATCAGACAATAGAAATGCGGGTTCCCCCATTATCGACACCCAGCATATTCGAGCTGGTAATAATAGCATCCTTACCGGTATGGGTCACAAAATAGATAGCGGCTTTTACCTTAGGTTCCATGCTACCTTCTGCGAAATGACCTTCGGCCAGATACTTTCTGATTTGTTTAACACTAACCCTGTCGAGTGATTTCTCCATCGGGGTATTATAATTAATGCAAACTTTTGGAACATCGGTCAGAATGAAGAATTTATCTGCATTAATACTTACGGCCAGTGCTGCTGATGCCGAATCTTTATCGATAACAGCATCAATGCCTTGCAACTTGTTTTCAGCGACCCAAAATACAGGAACGCCACCTCCACCGACAGCAATAACAATTTGATGATCACGTACCAACTTCTCGATAGAACGTTGGTTCAGAATAGTAAGAGGTGTTGGCGAAGCCACAACCTTACGCCATCCACGGCCTCGGGGATCTTCATGATAAATAGCTCCGGTCCCTCGGATTAAAGCAGTGGCCTCCTCTTCTGAATAATAGGGTCCAACCGGTTTATTGGGATTTTGAAAGGCAGGGTCCTCTTTATCTACCAGCACTTGAGTAATAATGGTGATAATATCGCGTTCCAGATCATGTGCTTTCAACACGTTACGCATCTGCTGTTCGAGGATGTAACCGATAAATCCCTGGGAATAAGCAACGCTAACATCCATCGGCATATCCGGAATACCGTACATTTTATTTCCGGCGGTATTAGCGAGAATAATATTACCCACTTGCGGTCCGTTTCCGTGGGTTAAGACAAGGTCATAATTGTTTTGAATGAGCGTAATCAATCGCTCGCTTGTTTGGTAGGCATTGGCTTCCTGCTCATCGATAGTGCCTTTTTGGTCACTTCGAAGCAGGGCATTACCCCCAAAAGCTACAACTGCCAGTTTCTTCATAATTAGTTAGGATGAGTGAGCGACAAATTTATGAAGTTAAACGGAATAGTAATCTCTTTCACCCTACTAATTAGCAATTTATTTACTTTTGCCCTTAAAGCATCATTAATAGAAGTATCGATCAATGAAAAACCAATCAAAGGCTTTCACTTATGCATTTGTTGCCATCTTCTTCTGGTCTACGGTAGGCTCGGCGTTCAAACTTTCATTACGTTCGGTCGACTTCTTGCAATTGCTATTTTTTGCTTCGGGAGTTTCACTTTTGGTATTAACAGCAATATTGATAGGGCAGAAGAAAGTCCCATTGATTAAACAATATGGATTGAAGGGTCTCAGACACTCAGCCATTCTCGGGTTGTTAAATCCCTTTGGATATTATGTGGTTTTATTGAAGGCGTATGAACTTTTGCCTGCACAAGAGGCAGTAGCTTTAAATTATATCTGGCCGGTAACATTAGTTCTTTTATCCATTCCAATCCTGAAGCAGCCGATAACCTCCAAAAACATAATAGCCATCATCATCAGTTTTGCCGGCACCGTAGTGATTGCCACCCATGGTCAATTCAGTAACATCCACTTTTCGAATCCGCTAGGTGTCGCTCTTGCATTAAGTAGTTCCATCATCTGGGCTTCGTTCTGGATTTTCAATGTAAAAGATACACGTGATGAGGTAGTGAAATTATTTTTAAACTTCATCTTCGGATTTACCTATTCAACAATCGCCTGCTTATTATTCTCCAAAGTCAGGATACCGGATCTGAATGGAATTTTGGGAGCCACCTATATTGGTTTTTTCGAAATGGGAATCACTTTTGTTCTTTGGTTAAAAGCATTACAACTATCGACAACCACCGCCCGGGTAACCAACCTGATCTATATTTCGCCATTCTTATCGCTCCTCTTTGTTAATATCGTGGTAGGCGAAAAAATAATTCCGGCTACTATAGCAGGACTTTCGCTGGTAGTAGCCGGAATATTATTGCAACAATATTATAGTGCTTCAGATCGAAGTAAGAAAACAACTTAAACAATATATTTTTTAACAACAGTGATCAGATCCTTAGGGCTAACCGGTTTACTTAAATATTCATCACACCCTGCCATTAAACTTCTCTCTTTTTCACCTGCCATGGCATAGGCGGTTAAAGCCACAATGGGAAGCTTCGGACGTTCGGATTTAATTCTGCTAGTAGCTTCATAACCATCAATACCTGGAAGATTAATATCCATAAAGACCATACTGATATCCGGATAGTTCAAACAAAAATCCACTGCTGCATTTCCATCGGTAATCCAATGTATGCTCACTTGGGTAGATTTAAGTACTGCCGCAATATATTGGTAGTTTGATTCAACATCCTCTACAACCAGAATGTGTTTACCGGTTAAATCAATCTGAGGACGAGCCTTGATTTTAATCCCGGGGACTACTTCAGGGGCAGGTTTTACAATTGGTAAAATGATTTCGAAGAGAGAGCCCTTACCTTCTTCCGATTTCAGAATAATCTGACCATTCATCAAACTAACCAAGTGTTTTACAATGGTAAGGCCTATTCCGGCTCCACCGAATTTTCGTGTCAACGAATTATCCGCCTGTCGGAATGGCTCAAAAATGTTTTTCTGTTGCGATAGAGGAATTCCAACCCCGGTATCGTGTACGAAAAATTCAATCTGATTTTTTATATTTAGTTTATATCCAAAATCGACACTGCCCTCTTCCGTAAATTTCAACCCATTACCTATTAGAATAGAAAGAAGTTGCTTCAGACGAGCCTGATCGTTATATAGCATAAACTCCTCGTCAGAACCAGCTGATGAGATATTTATCGCAACATTTGATCTGGAGATATTGCTTTTTTCAAAATTCTCCAATAACTCAAGCAACATCTGGTTTACACCAAAACTCTTTCGCTCCAGAGAGATCTCACCTGCTTCCAAACGAGCGACCTCAATTATATTATCAATAATCTTTAATAAAAGGCCGGCATTAGAGTTGATGAGCTCAATATACTCTTCCTTCTCTTCCTTGCTTATGTCTACGTCATTTAAAAGTGTTGAAAAACCGATAATAGCATTCATGGGAGTTCTAACCTCATGCGACATATTAGTAAGAAATGATGTCTTCAGTTTATCACTTTGGATAGCTCGCTCTTTTGTTTCAAGCAATTCAAGTTCAGCCTTTTTACGTTCTATGGAAATGCGAATCTGATTGGATATAAATTTCAGAAGCTCCAAATCTTCAGTAGTGAATGCGTCCCTATCATCATAGCTTTGAATGACCAATGCACCTATCGTTGACGACTCAGATCGCAAGGGCACGCCCATCCATGCTTGTGCAGGAACCCCACGTTGATCAATGATCCCCTCTTTTACCATTCGCTCGATATCTTCATACTTTAAAAGTAAAGCCTCATTTTTAGAGAAGACATATCGTGTAAGGGTTCTTCCGGCAGGTATAACCGGAATTATTTCTTCAACCTGATCTTGCTGAAAAGGTAATTGAAATTCATCATTCACCGGATCATATATCGCAATAAATAAATTGGAAGCATTAATCAATTTATTCAATTCAACATTAATAACCTGATATAATTCAAATAAATCGCGCGCTGACCCCACGGCATTTGCAATATTCACTGCAACTTGCTGCGCCAGTTCACTTCTCTGTAACGCCACATTTGACGCACATGCATCTTTCTGAAAAGCATTCTCATCTTTAAAAAGGCTGATCTCTTTTTGCCCAAGTAAATGAAGCGCAGAAACTATCTTTTGCTGCTCATTAGCATCATCGCCTATGAGTATGATTTTCATCGTTCACTATGTTTAAATTAAAGGCTAAAATTAATCTATTCTTTCTTATCTTCAACAATATTATACGGGTTAAATTCAATCCAGAATAAATTACCTTCACCCGGTTTCACTTCCGCGCCAAACATTAAATTTAAAAGTTTACACCCCTTTCTTGCAATACTTAAACCGATTCCCGATTGATCTCCTTGTTCAAAGAAACCGAACTCTCCATTTTCAGAATTCAGCAGATCCAATATCGGAGGGTCTATGGTCTTCCCATTTGAATAAATAAAAAGTTTGGGTTCACCCTGACTATTTTGAGTACTAAACCGTATACAGAGTTTTCCATCCTGATTTATATTATCAAGATTGTACAGAATCAGTTGATAAAAAATCTGATAGAAAATAGTTCGGCTTGAATAAACTTTAACGGAATTGATGTCAACATCTATACTTACATTGCGATATTCAATTTGCTTCCGGGTATCATTAAAGACCTGATTGATCAATGTTCCCAGATCAAATTCAGTCATTTCAATATCGGTAGTACCCAATCGATGATATTGAAAAAGATCAATCATGATTTTCTCAACAGCATCGGCCGAATAAATAATATTATCACAATAACCTTGCCCATATCCGCCCAAACTACCCGAACAATTTCTAACAAGTCCTTCAGTTAATGCGACAATATTTCGAAAAGGAGTCTTAACACTCTTTGCTAAATTTTGGGTAAATCTATCAAACTCGAACTTTAGCTCAGATATTTGTTTCTCTAAATGTTGATTTTGTTCTGTAAGCTTTTCAACTAATACCCTAAGTGCTTCTTCATTCGAAACCGAACCCTTTAAACCATTCGTAAAAAGGGAATGATTTTTAAATGAACCATTAAGACCATTTTTTGAGGATGAAGCAGATGCAGGGGGTTGTAATTTATCCCGATCATCCATGTCAATCATTTTAACGAACAAATTCATTTATTATCACAAAAATAAATAAATCGATTTATAAAACACAAATTATTCAACATTATTTACAATAAGCTGTTTATAAATGCTATTATTAATAATATATGACGTAGTTTGCCGCCAGATGGTTGCATCTAACATTAAAAAAAATATAAATGTATTTTAACATTAAACAAATGGCCTCAAAATGAGGCATAAAAAATCACTAAATGACATTGAATCAGGATTAATAAAAATTCTGTAATTTTGCACCCCATGAATAAGAAAAAAATCGCCTTTCATACTTTTGGATGTAAGTTAAACTTCTCTGAAACCTCCTCCATTGCAAAACAATTTCCGGAAGATGAATTCGAAACTGTTGATTTTAAAGAATCTGCCGATATTTATGTCATCCATAGTTGTTCTGTCACAGCCATTGCAGAAAAAAAGTGCCGGGCTGCTATCCGCCAGGCTGTTCGTCGTAACCCCAACGCCGCTATTAGTGTTATGGGTTGCTATTCTCAACTTAAACCCGACGAGTTGGCCCATATGGATGGTGTAAAATGGGTACTGGGCAATACCGAAAAATTCAAGTTAGCCGATATCATAAAGAACGGATGTTTTGATGAAACCAATCAGGTTGTCGATCAATCGGAGATTGCTTCATCCAAAGAATTTGTCTCTTCCTATTCTATTGATGATCGTACCCGTTCTTTCCTGAAAATTCAGGATGGATGCGATTATGGATGTACTTATTGTACCATCCCGTTTGCCCGTGGAAGTAGTCGTAGCGATACCGTTAAGGAAACGGTTGAAAAAGCTAAACTTATTGCGACAACCAAAGTCAAAGAAGTTGTATTAACCGGTGTAAATATAGGTGACTTTGGGAAGCACCAGAATGAGTCGTTTTTCGATTTGATAAAGGCGCTCGATGAGGTGGAAGGTATCAACAGATACCGCATCTCTTCTATTGAACCCAATTTGTTGACTGATCAGATTATGAATTTTGTCACGACTTCAAAACGATTTACTCCTCATTTTCATATACCCCTTCAATCAGGATCAGACAAGATACTCGGGTTGATGCGGCGCAGATATGTCAGGTCTCTTTTTGAGGCACGGGTAAAACGTATAAAAGAATTAATGCCCTACGCCTGCATTGCTGCCGATGTCATTGTGGGTTTTCCCGGTGAAACTGAAGAAAACTTTCTCGATGTTTATCGTTTTATAGAAAGTCTCGACATCTCTTATCTTCATGTTTTTCCATACTCGTCCCGTCCCGGCACAAAAGCTGCCGCCATGAGTGGGCAACTATCCAACACAGTGAAAGAAGAGAGAAGCCACAAGCTGCATCTTCTATCCGAAGAAAAGAAAGAAGCCTTTTATCAATCAAATATCGGACGAACTGTTAATGTATTATGGGAATCGAATGTTGAAAACGGGATGATGTCCGGTTTCTCTGAAAATTATATCAGAGTTAAAACACCGCATCGTCCTTACCTCGTAAATGAAATAACCGCTGTTACACTCGATCGGATTGACGACGACGGATTGTATATCGTTTCATTAAATGATGAACCTGTTTTGAAATAAATATTCCGACATTGTATAGCTATTAAAGAGAAATCATAAAATCTATTCTAAAAAAGGAACTACATGGACTATTCGTTATTGTCTACTGAATTGATCACCATCTGCAAAAATGCAGGTCTTTTTATTCGTGAGCAACTTAACCTTGTTACTGAAAACGATATACAGCAAAAAGGAAGTCACGATTTTGTAACATTCGTCGATAAAACGGCAGAACAGATGTTGGTTCGAGATCTGCAGAAGCTCTTTCCCGAAGCAGGATTCATCACCGAAGAAAAGACCTCTACCGTTCATGGAGAACGTTACAACTGGATCATAGATCCATTGGACGGCACCACCAACTTCTTGCATCGTCTGCCCTGTTTCTGCGTCAGTGTGGCATTGGCAGATGGGAATGAGCCCGTTGTCGGTGTGGTTTATGAAATAAATTTGGATGAATGTTTCTCTGCGACAAAGGGAGGTGGCGCCTTTGTAAACGGGAAACCGATTAAAGTATCCACACAAAATAATCTGGATCGTTCATTGATTGGTACCGGATTTCCCTATACCGACTTTTCGTTACTTCTCCAATACCTACAACTTTTTGAATATTTCATAAAGCATTCTTCGGGTGTCAGGAGATTAGGAAGTGCTGCAGCCGACTTAGCGTATGTAGCTTGTGGCCGGTTCGAGTTCTTTTTCGAATACGGATTACACCCATGGGATGCTGCAGCGGGAATATTGCTGGTCACAGAAGCCGGTGGTGTCGTCTCTGATTTTTCAGGAGGAAACAACCATCTCTTCGGCCGCGAATTGCTTGCCTCTAATGGCAAAGTTACTGATCAGTGTTTACAACTGGTAAAACAATATTTCAACAAATAAAGTAATTCTTTTATTCCATGTACGTCCCACTTTGTAAATTCTATGATGGAAAGTCATCCGCAGGATACGGTGCGGAATCTGAATTTTCAGCATCCGGTATAGCTATCACTTACACATCATCCGGCGAGAAGCAGGTCGTTAATATTAAATATCAAACCATAACAGGGGTTTATATTAAACCGGGTAGAAAGTTATTACTTACATTCTTCAATTCGACCTATCAATACCTTGAATTAAAAAATATTCCTCAGGTTGTTTCCATTTTAAAAATGACGGGACATGCCCCTACCTATCATTCGATTAATGACTTTGTTAACTCCGATTACGGAAAGATAATCACCATTTTCGGAGGTATTATTGCCATCATGCTGATCCTATACTTTTATGTTATTCCGGTTGCTGCCGATACTTTTGCCCGGAACCTGCCTAAGGAATATGAAGTAAGCATGGGAAATAATATCTATAATCAATTGATTAGCCGGGATAGTATTGATACACTCAAAACAAATCTCGTCAAACAATTTGCCAAAGAGATCGACTTCAATACCGACTATAATCTGGAAATTACCGTAGTTCATAACAAAGATTTGAACGCCTTTGCAACTCCCCGGAGGTCATATTTCTTGTTTATGATGGATTATTGAATAAGTTGGAAAATCAAGAAGAGTTAACCGGACTATTAGCACACGAGGCGACTCATGTACGCGAACGTCATTCCTTAAGGGCAATGGCCAGCGATTTGTCGCGTTCTATCTTTCTCTCTATCATTCTACACGACCAGGGAGGTATTTCATCTGTACTGATTCAAAATGCCGATATGCTCAATTCTCTTCGTTATTCCAGAGAGATGGAACGTATTGCAGACAGAGGAGCGGTAGAAACTATGGCAAAAAACAACATGAATCCTGCGGGAATGATTCAGTTACTGAACCTGTTAAAGCGACAAGTTAAAACAGAAGAATCATACACCTATCTCAGCACCCACCCTGCTACGCAAGAGAGAATTACTGATGTCAAAGATTATATTCAGGACTATCATTTCAAAATAATACCCAATCCCACGCGCAACAAGATATGGAATGAACTGAAAGAGACCATTACAAAAAAAGAAAGAGCGAAATAAAAAAGTGAATTTAGTTTCAGATTTAAGAATAAACAGTTGGATATCCATCGATATATGATTGATTATTAAATCATTTACGATTCTACGCTATCATCTGCATATTTTTAGTATTTCCACTGAATGAGGGTTCGAATCAGGAGATAATATCAATGCACTATTTCAATATTCCGTTCCCCATATAGTAGAATCATTATGATAAAACGCCCGTCTATCATAAAAGGCTTCTTTCTGTCATTCTAATGTTGTCCTAATGTATTTCTAATGCCCGGTAGAAATAATTTAGAGTCAGTTTAGAATTACATTAGGCTTAGATTAGGCTTAGCCTAGGGTCATGTTCTAAATAAAGTTGACTATTCTTACTTTTTAGGAGAATAGTAGGAAAAAGAATACTACAAATAATCGAGAAGAAATACTGCGGGTACTGTGTTCAAAATTCACAGGTGTTTATGATAAAAGACATAAACAGATTTGTTCCGTATTCAAAAGAAATACTATCTTTATTTTCTAATTTAGAGGGAATGAAATTGATGCGCTTACACCTGTTTTCCACCTTGACGTTGATTATTTTATTATTCTTTATATCAACAGGTTGTCAGAAAGAGACCTTACCAAAACTTCCCATTGTCACAACCGGAACCGTTTCGGATATAACGACCACTACTTCAACATGTGGTGGAACAGTGACTTCTAATGGAGGTACACCGGTAGCAAAGCGTGGAGTTTGCTGGAGTACCAATAATTTACCAAAATATCCAAATAGCAAAACAAAAGACGGATCAGGAGACGGAAACTTTACAAGCAGCCTTACAGGATTGAAACCCGGCACGACCTATTACGTTCGTGCCTATGCCATTAACACCGGAGGGACAGCTTATGGCAGTGTCGTATCGTTTACCACCAAAGGATCAGCAGAATGGACAAACTATACTACTGTTAATGGACTGATTCATAATTATGTGAATGCTATTTGCATAGACAGTCAGGGGAATAAGTGGTTTGCTACTAATGGTGGCGCTTCAAAATTTGACGGGACCTCATGGACATCATACGGTACTCCGGCATATCCATTATCCAGTAACTTTATTCTTTCAATGGGGATTGACCCGCAAGGAAATAAGTGGTTCGGCACCAATAGTGGCATAACCCTATTCGATGGCACCAACTGGACCATCATAAAATCCACAGCCACTGGATTACAAAACGATAATATCGCAGCTATATACATTGATTCGCAAGGGAATAAATGGTTCGGAACAAATGGTGGAGGCGTTTCCAAATATGACGGAATCAGTTGGACTACCTATACGGCTTCGAATAACGGTCTGGCAAGTAGCTATATCAGTTCAATAGCAATAGACCTGGAAGGTTATAAATGGTTTGGAACCCATTTTGGAGTTTCAAAATACGATGGGGCCAATTGGACCACTTTCCTTGGCATTTATGGATACACTAAAGCTATTGCCATTGATACAAAAGGTAATAGATGGTTTGGAACAAACGGTGTGGGGATGATTGCAAAATTTGATGGTACAACCTGGACTAATTACTTAAAACCAAATACTATTACTTCGGGAGGCATTAATACCATTGCTATTGATGCACAGGGAAATGAATGGTTTGGAACAGAATCGGGAGGCGCTTTAAAATTTGATGGCACCAATTGGACAAGTTATAACATCACTAACAGTGGAATATTGAGTAATACCGTAAATGCTATTACCATCGACGCACAAGGGAATAAATGGTTCGGGACCGATAAAGGAGTTTCAAAATTAAAAGACTAGCGGTCTGTTTTAACACAAACTTGTCATTAGAAAGCTTATAATATTGATTGTAAGCTCATTGAGATCAACTGGTACATACATAAAACGAATTGATAATCAATGCTTAATATTTCTTATAACAAATTTGGGTTTAAAAAAATTATAGGACTAAGCCCACTCCCCAACCCCTTGTGCATGGTATTTTTACTCAATAATATTATTAAATAACAACTATTATTTAAAGGCTCCAATCAATAGGCGTTAATCCCTGGCTTATTAAAATCTCATTGGTTTTTGAAAAATGCTTACACCCGAAAAAGCCATTGTAAGCCGATAATGGTGAGGGATGAGCCGACTTCAATACATAATGTTTACTTGTATCGATCAGAGCCTCTTTTGCCTTGGCATAGTTACCCCAAAGTAAAAAAACGATTCCCTTACGCTGTTTTGAGAGCTCGCTGATTGCCCGATCGGTAAATTGTTCCCATCCCATTTTTTGATGCGATCCGGCTTGATTGGCTCTTACGGTAAGTGTGGCATTAAGCAATAGTACACCCTGTCCGGCCCACTTTTCCAGATTGCCGTGCGAAGGAACAGACATACCGATATCGTCATGCAGTTCTTTAAATATATTCTTTAAAGAAGGTGGTGCCTCAACGCCAAAAGGTACTGAAAAGCATAATCCATGCGCTTGGTTTGGTCCATGATATGGATCCTGACCAAGAATAACTACCTTAACTTTATCAAACGGAGTATGGTCGAAGGCAGAAAAAATCAACGATCCGGGAGGATATAAGGTATATTTTTGTTTCTCTGCTTGCAAAAAAGCCTTGAGTTTAGCAAAGTAATCACTTTGAAATTCGCTGATTAGCGCGGTTTTCCAGCTTTCTTCAATTCTGGGGTTAATAGATGTATTCATTTGTATCGAAAATACGTTCACTTTGTTAGGAAAAATAAAATCAGCGCTTATCTTTGTTAGGCGGTTTGAATAACCAAAATTACCGTATTTTTTTTAATATTTCTATGCGATGCTCAATAGAAAAATTATAACATTGGCACTACTGCTGACTACTGTTCTTTTTACCGGAATGGGTTTTACTCAAATAAAAATAGAACAGGATACAATAGGCAATACTGTGCTGCTTACACGCGAACACAGCTTTTACGGTATGCTGCATTCGAATGGTTGGGGGTTTGGTTTCAGGACGAATCTGGATCAGGAATATCTAAAGAAGAAGATGTTTGAAGTTGAATTTGTGGAAATGCGTTCACCGAAAGAGACCAAGTCGGTGAATCCTTATTATTCTGATGCACGGCCTTTCTACTATGGGAAACTCAATGCTTGTTACATCATCAGGAGTGGTGTGGGCAATCAGAACATCATGAACCAAAAGCCCTATTGGGGCGGTATAGAGGTGCGCTATTTCTATTATGCAGGCGCCGAAGTGGCGCTGGCCAAGCCGGTCTACCTGAAGATAATCAATGAAGTCACTACCGGTCCTGTGACAGATTACACAATTACTACAGAACGATATAATCCTGAAGTACACAGCATTGAATACATCTATGGGAAGGCATCTTTTTTTAAAGGAATAAATCAAATAAAACCATATCCAGGGCTCTATGGTAAATTTGGTTTTAACTTCGAATACGGTCAATACAACACCAAGCAAGTAGCATTGGAAACAGGAGTGATTCTTGATTATCACCCGAAAGCTGTTCCAATAATGGCATTTAACAAAAACCCAAATTTTTTAACTACTGTTTATATCGCTTTCCACTTTGGAAAACGTTATAATTAAGTCACCCCAAATATCAAAATATGAAAACGACTATCAAACTGCTCAGTGTATTTTTATTTATTACACTATGGATGCCCTTACAGGCGCAGGATCGGGAAAAGGGATTCAAGTTCACAACCATTGCCGACATTAAAACTACTCCTGTAAAAGATCAATACAGATCAGGGACATGTTGGAGTTTTGCGACAACTTCTTTTATTGAAACAGAGTTACTTCGTATGAATAAAGGAGAATTTGACCTGTCAGAAATGTATTTTGTTCGTTATGCTTATGCCGGAAAAGCCGACAAGTATGTTCGAAGAAGCGGTACTGCTAATTTTGGTGCAGGTGGACAGGCCCACGATGTAATGAATGTAGTCAGAGAACATGGATTTGTTACGGATACAGCCTATACAGGATTTGCTGCCGAGAAAAACCACATACACGGAGAGCTTGATGCTGCACTGAAAGCATATATCGATGTTGTGAAAGAGAAGAAAAACGGTAAGATATCCGGAGTTTGGAAAGATGCCTTTAATGCACTCCTCGATATTTATTTAGGGAAACTACCGACTACCTTTACGGTGAATAATAAAACAGTAGATCCGATTGCTTTTGCCAAATCCACAGGATTTAATCCGGATGATTATGTTGAAATTACTTCGTACACACATGTTCCTTTTTATCATCAGGTGATGATTGATATTTCGGATAACTGGTCGCAGAATCTTTATTACAACCTACCACTTGATGAGATGATGGAAGTAATAAAGGCATCATTAAAAAATGGGTATTCCGTTTGCTGGGATGGAGATGTCAGCGATAAAGGTTTTTCGCACGTGAATAGCTTGGCAATAGCCCCCGAAGCTGATATCAACTCAATGGAAGGAACGGAACGGGCAAGATGGGAAAAATTAAGTGAGAAAGATCGTATGGCTGAATTATATCAGTTTAACACGCCTGCACCTGAAAAGAAGGTAACCCAGGAGATTCGGCAACAAGCATTCGATACCCAACAAACTACCGATGATCATTTAATGCATTTGACGGGCATGGTAAGCGACCAGAATGGAACTATCTATTTCAAGACCAAGAATTCATGGAACACTACCGGCAATAAAATGGGAGGATATCTAAACATGAGCGAAGCTTATGTTAGAATCAATACGATTGCAATTATGGTACATAAAAATGCTATACCGAAAGAAATAGCAAAGAAACTTGGATTGTAACTAATATTGATAGCGATAATGTCTTGACAGATTAAATAATTACAAAATCTGCCGAGACATTAGCTTATACAAAGTGCTTACGTCCAGTAGATCAGAATGATTTAACATCTTTTAATTTTTCATTTAACATTTTTTAACAGGCTGGAAGCTAAGTATCTTCGCGCCTCCTGCTATTTTTGTACCACTAAATGAGAATGATTATGATCGAAACAGACATCAAGGAACTAAACGAACGCATCCAGCGCGAAAGTGCCTTTGTCGATATGATCTCCATGGAGATGGGGAAGGTGATCGTAGGGCAAAAACAAATGGTAGAACGCCTACTGATCGGATTATTGTCAAACGGACACATCTTACTTGAAGGTGTACCCGGATTAGCAAAGACATTGGCTATTAAATCGTTGGCTGGAGTAATCGATGCCAAATTCAGCCGTATTCAGTTCACACCCGACCTATTGCCGGCTGACCTTATCGGTACGCTGATATACAGCCAGAAACGTGAGGAATTTGAAGTACGACAGGGACCAATCTTTGCAAATTTTGTATTAGCTGACGAAATAAACCGTTCGCCGGCCAAGGTTCAGAGTGCATTACTCGAAGCCATGCAAGAACGTCAGGTAACAATAGGTGCCCAAACTTTTAAGCTGCCCGAACCATTTTTGGTACTGGCAACTCAAAATCCAATTGAACAAGAAGGTACTTATCCACTTCCTGAAGCACAGATCGACCGTTTCATGTTGAAAGTGATCATTAAGTATCCGCAAAAAGAGGAGGAGAAGAAGATTCTTCGTCAGAATATTTCAGGAACATTTCCATCCACCCGTCCGCTGGTCTCGACGCAGGACATTCTGAAAGCCAAAGAGGTAACTCGTGCGGTATATCTTGATGAAAAGATTGAGAATTATATTACAGATATCGTCTTTGCCAGTCGTTTTCCGGAAGATTATAAACTGGGAAAATATCGTAGCATGATTAGCTACGGTGCTTCGCCGCGTGCCAGTATCAACCTTGCACTTGCCGCTAAAGCCTATGCTTTTATAAAACGACGGGGTTATGTTATTCCCGAAGATGTCCGCGCAATTGCTCATGATGTTTTACGTCATCGTATTGGCTTGAGTTACGAAGCAGAGGCAGAAAATATTTCTTCAGAGGATATCATCAACGAGATCCTCAACATGGTTGAAGTACCCTAGTCTACAAATGGAAACTACCGATATACTAAAGAAGGTTCGCAAGATCGAAATTAAAACACGTGGATTGTCGCGCCAGATTTTTTCAGGACAATACCATAGTGCGTTTAAAGGAAAAGGTATGGCCTTTAGTGAGGTCCGAGATTATCAATATGGCGACGATATTCGTAATATTGATTGGAATGTCACTGCCCGTTTTAACCATCCTTTTGTAAAGATTTTCGAAGAAGAACGCGAACTTACGGTAATGTTGCTAATCGATGTAAGCGGTTCGAACTTTTTTGGCACCCGTTCAAAGCTAAAAGAGGAACAGATGACTGAAATTGCAGCCGTACTGGCCTTTTCTGCCATTACTAATAATGACAAGGTGGGGGTTATCTTCTTTAGTGATAAAATAGAGAAATTCATTCCACCGAAGAAAGGTTCATCGCATATTCTACGTATCATCCGTGAGCTGATCGATTTCAAGCCTGAAAGTAATAAAACCGACATTAGTATTGCTTTGCGCTATTTAACCAATGCTATAAAAAAGAGATGTACCACTTTTGTGATATCCGACTTTATAGATCAGGGGTTTGAGACTGCATTGCGTATTGCCGGAAATAAGCACGATCTGGTAGCGCTTAGAATCTATGATCACCGCGAAACAGAACTGGCAAACGTAGGAATGGTAAAGCTGTTAGACAACGAAACCGGCGAACAGGTTTGGGTAGATACGGCAAGGAAATCGATTCGTGAAGCCTATAAAAAATGGTGGATCGAAACAGATCAACAGATTACTACGCTCTTTAATAAAACCGGTACCGATTTTGCCAATATTGCTACTGATCAGGATTACGTCAAGCCACTTGGAAATCTGTTCAAAAGACGCGAAATGCGGAAATAGTGTTTTGTTTAAACCATACTAAGTCTATGATTCGCTCAATAAACATATTGTTACTGCTTGTCGCGGTATTCTTTTCCTTTGAAGGAGTTGCCCAACAGAATAAACCGGCAGAGAAGGCGGTTGTAAAAGCCGATACCTTGCGCAGATTTATTGGTCAACAAGTGGTTTTAACCATCAATGTACAGGCGCCTGCTACCAAAAAGGTGTTTTGGCCTGCTATTCCCGATTCCTTGGGAAAGCTGGAGGTAATAAAAAGAAGTGCTATTGATACCATAAAAGGAGCCGAAAAGAATTGGAAACAATATAGTCAGAAACTTACGGTGACATCTTTTGATACGGGATATATTGCATTTCCGAAGCTACCCTTCAGAACAGGAGTAGGGAAAGATACAAGCATGATTGTTTCAGACTCAGTGATACTACAATATACTACAGTCCCGGTCGATACAACGAAAGCGATTAAAGATATTAAAGATGTCATGCATGCGCCGGTAACTGGAGGAGAAATACTACCCTGGATATTGGCAGTCATGCTGTTAGGCGCTATTGCAGTTATTATCTACACGATCTACTTAAGAAGAAAGAGTAACAAACCGCTTATTCTCTTTAAGCCAAAACCCGAAGTCCCTGCACATGTCAAAGCATTGGAAGCTTTGAATCTTCTAAAAGAAGAATCGCTTTGGAAAAGGGGAAAATACAAAGAATATTATACCGGACTTACAGATATTTTGAGAGAATATCTGGAACAGCGTTTTGGAGTGATGGCTCAGGAGATGACTTCAGATGAGATCTTAGAAGCACTTAAAGAGTTGGCACTGCAAGAACGCACTATAGATAGACTCAGATCACTATTCTTTACGGCCGATATGGTAAAATTTGCCAAGGGAGTACCCGAAGCAAATGAAAATGAAGAAAATATAGGAACGGCTTATGATTTTGTTGAAACGACAAAACCGGTGACTGTTGAAGAGAAGACTGAAAAAAAAGGCTCAGAAACAGAAACGACCAATCCTAAATCACTGACGAATTAAAGTACTGAACATGTTTAACCATATTCTATTTGCTTCGCCCGGATATTTTTACTTATTGCTGCTTATACCACCCATCATCGTTTGGTATGTGTTGCGATTTCGTAAAAGTCAACCCTCTTTAAGGGTTTCGAGTACGTCGCCCTTTGCCAAAGTAAACAAGGGTAGTAAAACATGGCTGTACCATGGACTCTTTACCTTGAGAATGGTGGCGCTTGTTTTGTTGATCATAGCCTTGGCTCGTCCACAAAGCACCTCCAGGCATCGCGATGTAAGCGTTGAGGGTATTGATATTGTAATGGCAATGGATATCTCGGGTAGTATGTTGGCGCAAGATTTTACGCCAAATCGTATTGAAGCCGCCAAAGAGGTTGGAATCGACTTTATAAACGGTCGGCCAAACGACCGTATCGGATTAGTTGTCTTTAGCGGAGAAAGCTTTACCCAATGTCCATTAACAACCGATCATGCTGTTTTAACAAATCTATATAAAGAACTACAGAGCGGGATGATTGAAGATGGGACGGCACTTGGCGATGGATTGGCGACAGCTGTGACCCGTTTAAAAGAGAGTAAAGCCATCAGCAAAGTGATTATTCTCTTAACCGATGGTGTGAATAACATGGGATCTGTAGATCCTGTCTCAGCTGCTGAAATAGCAAAGCTTTACGGCGTAAGGGTTTACACTATAGGTGTCGGAACACAAGGTTATGCACCTATCCCTGTTCAAACACCCTTTGGAACACAACTTCAGAATATGGAGGTACAGATTGACGAACCCTTACTCGTACGAATTGCAAATATGACCGGAGCTAAGTATTTCAGAGCTGTTAATAAAAGAGCGCTTGAAAATATTTACAAAGAAATCGACCGCATGGAGAAATCTAAAGTTGATGTTACTGAATTCAGAAGAAAAAGTGAAGAGTTTATGCCCTGGGCGCTTGCAGCTTTGGTTTTGCTGATTTCCGAACTTCTTTTGAAATACACAGTATTCAGAAGGTTACCTTAATTTTAATAATTGGTTATGCTTAGATTTGAACATCCATATTATTTCTATCTTTTTGCACTCGTACCATTGTTACTTGTGCTCTACTTTCTTATGGTAAGATGGAAAAAGAAGGCACTACACCGTTATGGTGATGTTGAAGTAGTAAAACTACTGATGCCCGATTATTCTAAAAAGAGGCTGTTTTATAAGTTTATACTGTTGTTATCTTCGTTTGCCTCATTGGTATTAGCCTTAGCAAATCCGCAAATAGGATCACGAATAGAAAAGGTTCAACGAAAAGGAATCGATATCATGATTGCACTCGACGTTTCTAATTCTATGCTTAGCGAAGACATTCAGCCAAACAGAATTGAACGGGCCAAACAAGCCGTTTCGCGTTTAATAGACAATCTGAATAACGACCGGATAGGAATGGTTGTATTCGCCGGCAAGGCTTATACCCAAATGCCGATTACTACCGATTATTCGGCAGCCCGTCTATTTCTGGATGGAATAAACCCGGGGATGATCCCTACGCAGGGTACGGCCATTGGCGAAGCTATTGATCATTGCGTCAGTTCATTTGGAGAAAGTAAAAAATCAAAAGCCATCATCATTGTAACGGATGGAGAAAACCATCAGGATGATGCTATTGCAAAAGCAAGAGAGGCTTATGAAAAAGATATCCGTGTTTATACTGTCGGGATGGGTTCGCCTGAAGGAGCTCCAATTCCCATGGTTGTTAACGGAAACGCGGTTGGCTATAAAAAAGATAAAGATGGGAATACCGTTATCACCAAAATGAACCCAACAGCCCTTAGCGAAATAGCTAATGCAGGCAATGGCGTTTATGTAAGTGGTAATAATACAAATAGCCTGAAAGATGTATTGAACAATATTGATAAGCTGGAGAAATCGTCTATAGATAGTAGGGTATTCTCAGAGTATGAAGATCGTTTTCAATATTTTCTGGCATTGGCTTTACTTTTATTGATTTGTGAAATATTCATCTTCGAACGAAAAGCCCGATGGGCTGATCGAGTTAAATTGTTCGACTAAGGAGGACTTACACATGACGAAACGATTGGCAATAATTGTATTACTCCTCACAGGTCTGATAGCGCTTCCATCTATGATGATGGCACAGAAAAGCCGCAGTCTTTTAAGAAGAGGAAACAGTTTTTATGAAGATAAGAAATACAAAGAGGCTGAAATCAACTACCGTAAGGCTGTCGAGAAAGACACCTCCTCTGTAAGAGCTCAATATAATCTGGGGAACTCTCTTTTCAAACAAGATAATTATAAAGAAGCTTTGCAACATTATCAATCGGCGCTTCAGAAAGCAGCAGGCAAAAAACTCACTAAACCCTCTTCTATGGCTAAAACACTTCATAACCTGGGGAATACACTGATGAAGTCGAATCAATACAAAGAGGCGGTTGATGCATATAAACAATCTTTGCGCATCAATCCTCAGGATCAGGATACCCGTTATAATCTGGCTTATGCTCTTCAAAAGCTGAAACAACAACAGCAACAACAGAATAAGGATAACAAGGGCAACAATAAGGATAAAGACAAGAATAAAGACGGCAAGAACGGGAACAATAAAGACCAAAATAAGAAAGACGATAAAAACAATAAAAAGGATCAAAAAAACGATCAGAAGAATGATCAGAAACAACAGCAACAAAATCAACAGCAGCCTAATAAGCTCTCGAAGGATGATGCTCAACGGATGCTCGACGCGTTGAAGAATGACGAAAAGAAAACGCTGGACAAGTTAAGGAAACAAAAAGCCAAGGCTGCCGCCGTTTATATTGAGAAAGATTGGTAATTTTAACAACTGAAAAACGACAACGTTAATACTATGATTAACAAACGACGAAAACCATCACTTCTTATCGGATTTCTCCTCTTTTGGATTCTAATGCTGCCGGCTACTTTTTTGATGGCAGCCAATGTTGAGTTTGTGGCTTCAGGGCCACGAGAGGTTAGTTTGGGAGAACAATTTCAGATCGTTTTTTCCGTAAATGCCAATGGATCTAATTTTATAGGCCCTCAGATTACCGGCTTTTCCGTATTATCAGGGCCCAATGGTTCTACTAGTTCTAATGTCCAGATTATTAATGGTCAGATGTCGCAAAGCATCGCTACCAGTTTTTCATTTTATGTTCAGGCAGTTAAACTTGGAACCTTTACCATTGGTGGAGCTACCATTACGGTTGATGGGAAAAAGTATAAATCAAATGGATTAACCATAAAGGTTGTAAAAGGCCAGACGTCCGGTTCACAGCAATCGGGAGGAGGAACCGCTACGACAACTACGATAGGTTCAAAAGATGTTTTTCTAAGAGCATTCGTCAGCAAGGCCAACCCTATGGAAGGCGAACAGGTTCTCGTTGATTATAAAATCTATACCAGGGTACCTATTCCTGAATATGCTGTAACCAAACTACCTTCAAGTGTTGGATTCTGGGCTCAGGATTTGTTAGAGGCCAATACTAAACCCCGACAATATACCGAACGGATCAACGGACAGCAATACGCTGTAGCTGAAATAAAAAAAGAAGCGCTATTTCCACAAAAAGCAGGAAAACTGATTATTCAACCTATTCAGGTTGATGTGGTAGCGCAGATGGCTATCAAACAATCTAAAAAGAAAAGAGGAGCCGATCCATTTGGAAACGATCCATTCTTCGATAGTTTCTTCGACGATGTCTTTTCAGGGCCTAAAGTTCAACAGGTTAAGCGAAGTCTGACATCAAACAGTCTGGTTATTAATGTACAACCGCTTCCAAATGCTTCCAACGGAACAGAAAAACCTGCAGATTTTACCGGTGCGGTCGGACAGTTTAATTTTAATACTTCCATCGATAAATCGTCAGTTAAAGCCGACGAGCCCATAACTTTAAAGATTACCGTTTCAGGAAAGGGAAATATTAAGTTGATTGATAACCCAAAGATTGTTTTCCCAACCGATTTTGAGGTTTACGATCCGAAGGTGACAGACAATGTCTCCACATCAGGGAATGGCATTTCAGGCAGTAAGACTTTCGAATATTTGTTAATCCCCAGGAATCCGGGGAAATTCAATATAAAACCCTTTAGCTTTACTTATTATGATTTAGCTCAACGACGCTATGTGACTCATACATCGCCTTCATACACTATAAATGTTGCCAAAGGCGATGGCAGAAGCTATACAACCGGAGCCTCGCAGGATGTGGTAAGAAGTTTGGATAGCGACATCAGATATATCAAAAGAGATGTACCGGTGTTAAAAAAATATAACGACTTTTTCTGGAATTCCATCGGTTTCTGGGTTGCATTAATACTGCCAATCGTACTCTTCGGCGCATTCATTATAACAATGAAAAGCGAGATTAAGAAGAGACGGGATATAGCTTTGATGAGAAACAGAAAAGCTACACGTATGGCTAAAAAGCGTTTGACTAAGGCCCGAAACTTCCTGACGGCAAAGAATAGCGATCGTTTTTATGAAGAAATATCACAAGCATTATGGAATTATTTAAGTGATAAGTTCTATATAAAACGAGTCGATCTGTCAATGGACACCGTGAGAGAAACGTTGTTGGAAAATAAAATTACCGAACCAACTGTTGATAGTTTAATTGCGATGCTTGAAAAATGTGAGTTTGCTCGATTTGCTCCTGCCGGAAAAGAGAGCGACCTACAACATGTTTATGATTCAACCATCACCCTTATCACGACTATTGAAAATGAACTTAAATAAGCTACGGAAGATGAATACGCTGAAAAAGATATACACTCTCCTGATTCTGATATTGCCGTTGACTCTTTGGGCCGCTACTCCCGAACAACAAGTGACCGATGCAAACAAGGCTTATTTTTCAGGACAATATGAGGTCGCAATCAAAATCTATGAGCCTTTGGTCAATAAAGGATACGCTTCTCCGGTACTCTTCTACAATTTAGGGAATTCCTATTTTAAATTAGGAAACATGCCGATGGCTATTCTTTTCTATGAAAAGGCACGGAAACTGGCCCCTAACGATAGTGAAATCGCTCATAATATCCGACTGGCCAATACCCGTATAGTGGATAAATTCGAAGCGGTTCCTACGCTCTTTTATGTTCGATGGTACCAAAATGTCAAAAACCTTCTCTCCCCTGATAGAATGGCACAAGCGAGCCTGACTTTTATCGCCTTGTTTTGGGTGTTATTAGGGATCTATTTCTTCGCCAGACGAAGACTTATGCGCATTTTGTCATTCTATGCTGCCATTCTTTTCATACTTCTGGGTAGCTTTAGCATGGTACTGGCTTATCAGGCTCATCATGAATTGTTAACCCCCACGGAAGCTATTGTCATGGAGCCTTCTATCGGTGTAAAGAGTTCACCGGATATCAAAAGTACCGATCAGTTTGTTATTCATGAAGGGACCAAGGTGAGAGTAATGGACCGTATCGGCGAATGGAAAGAGATTGGAATAGACAACGGAAATACCGGATGGATTCAATCAAATGCCATCCGGGAAATATAACTTTCTTATGACGCGAATTGGTATCATCTCTGACACACACGGATATATTCATCCCAAGATATATGATTTCTTTGCTGCTGTTGACGAGATATGGCATGCTGGAGATATCGGGAACCTCAAAATAGCTGATACGCTTGCTGAATTCAAGCCGCTTCGAGCAGTCTACGGGAATATTGATGGACAAGATGTCAGACAGAGCTATCCACTTGTACAACGCTTTATGACAGAAGAGGTCAAGGTTTTAATGACTCATATTGGAGGGACGGCAGGACAATATACCCCAGAAGTTAAAACGTTAATTCAAAAAGAATGTCCGCAAATTTTTGTTTGCGGACATTCTCATATTTTAAAAATAAAGTATCAACCCAAGGAAAAATTGTTGCACCTCAATCCCGGTGCTGCAGGTATATTCGGTTTCCATCAGGTAATAACGATGCTGCGATTTGAAATAGTTGGAAAAGAGATAAAAAAAATGGAGATCATGGAATTACCCCGTTCCTCTAAAATCATTGATTAACGAATTCTATCGATCGATTTGATCAATCGCTCATCTCGACTGATTGCATACATAGCAAGGATTTGAAATACCAAAGCAATCAATGGGAGTATCGATCCGAGTTCATAATTTATCGGCATCTTAATCTTTAGCGCTAAATGGTCACCGTAAACTAAATAAGTTAATGCAATAAAGCCCAAATTAAGCATAAGAGCTATCCGGATTAGCCTGATCTGTAGGGGCCTCTTTTTGAATAGGAAAAAAGCTACAGCCATTAAAATGATGGTGAAAACATTTATTATAATCAACGGCCAAGTGGGGATTTGCTCAAGTGGGCTAAACCTTGAAAATCCGCTTAAGTTAAAGATAATAATATCTTGATTATTACTAAAATTAGCCAATGGGAAAAAGTAAAGAAGGCTCAATGCTAAAACTGCAAGAAAGAGATAAATGCTCTGAATTCGTTGAATCATAAGATTTAAATTTTAGAGTACAAAGATAATTGATTCGAAACGTATAAGAAAAAAGAAGTTCATGATAAAATCATTCAATCTAAAAAGATTTTCGGAAATAGAGACCCTTTTATGGGATTGGAACGGCACCATCCTTGACGATGTTGACATCTGCGTAGCATCGATGAATAAAATGTTGATAGAACGCAATATTCCAAAGGTTACCACCGAATTTTATTACAAAAATTTCACCTTTCCCATAAAGAATTATTATGAGAAAATCGGATGGGATTTCACCAAAGAAGATTTTAATAAAGTATCTGAGGAGTTTATGGCTAACTATGATGCGTTGTTTAATAGTGCACCGCTCCATAAAAACATAAAAGAGACATTATCCTTTTTCAAAGAACAGGGATATCGACAAATGGTACTCTCAGCGCTTGAAAATAATTTGCTTAAAGAATCGTTGAAAATACACAAGCTTACTCATTTTTTTGATGCCATCTATGGATTGGAAAACATTCTGGGTGGTGGGAAAATAGATCTGGCCTATAGATTAATGGAAGAACAACAGCTGGATCCTAACAAGACTTGTATGTTCGGAGATACCGAACATGATTTTGAAGTAGCCCAGGCGGTCGGAGCACAATGTATATTAATTGCACACGGGCATCATACTTTTGAACGCCTTTCAAACCTTAACGCACCGGTAGTTCATAATTTATCTGAATTAAAAGAAGTATTTGATAAAGTTTGTACCTTCAAGGCTGAATAATTGAAGGTTATGAATATGCTGTCAGTTGCACTATTTAGTACAATTTGGGAACATAAAGAAAAGAATGTTTTGCATTGTTTTCAATGTTTCTCTTATAAGGTTATCGTCTTGCTGTGTCTTATGTTGAATGCTTATTCACCTGTAAATGCACATGCGGCACAAAAAGGGGATACACTGAAAATAGAGGTTCCTGCAGATAGTATCTTTGTTCAAAAACCTGATTTTTCATATACCACTTTTAACGGTCCGTTAACGTTTTCGTCTTTTATTCAAGTAAAAGTTCACGGGCTATCCCGGTTACAAAAACTAGCAACGCAAAAGAAAAAGCCAGTTATTCTATTTTTAGATGGTATATCGATGAATGGAATAATATCGGTTGGAGGTGATAAGAAAAACGATGTATTATTTTTTGTTTTGCACAGAGATAGTGCATCAATGATGAAATGGAGCCTGTTAAAAAAGATTGTAGATGAGAAAAAAGAAAAAGCACTTTCGATCTCGGTTGGATTTGAAGGAGAACAGGCATTCCCTACCAAATTTATCAAAGCAGCAGAATTAAGTAGAGCCGGTGATTGTTTCTTAGCAATCCTCGCTGGAACCCTTTTTATCATTATCTTCACCTTCTTAGTAAAACGGAGCGATGTTCTGGTTGACAGGAGGAATTCCTCCTCCGGAAAATATTCTCTGGCTAAAGTACTCCTGGCTGCCTGGCTTTTCCTGATCCTTTTTTATTTGGTCTATATTCTGTCGACAACCAATTCTTTACCCCATTTGCCAGATACTATTTTGGTGATGATTATATTTTCTGCGATAACCTTGTTGGGGACTAAAATACATCAATCATTACATCCATCGCCGAATCTGGACAATCCATCCATTGAAAGGATATCAAAAGGTTTTTTAGTAGATATACTTACCAATGCGCAAGGGCTAAGTCTATTTAAGATTCAACTCCTGCTTTTCAATCTATTCACCATGATCTATATCACTATAGAACTCCTTTTCGTAATGGTTTTGCCCTCTTTTGAGCTCCGGTTTATTGTTTTAATAGGACTTAGCCATTTACTTTATTTAGGTTCACTCTTTTTTGAGAAGCCTTATTAAAAATTTTCAGGTTCGGGTAATCTTACCGAATCATTAACAGAAAAAGTAACACCTTCGCTACTAATAAGCGCTCCGCTTTTATAATCCTCTTTTCTTAGAACCGTTCCTGCTGTATCAAAATAAAGCCATTTACCACTCTTCTCTCCTTTAATATATTCACCACGAACCATCACCTTTTCATCGGGATAATAGAACACTGCAATCCCGTTAGGCTGTCCACTTAAATAAGTGGTAACCGACTTTATCTGACCGTCTGGAAAAAAGTTCTTCCATGTTCCGCTTTTTAGATCATCTTGATAAGAAGCCTCCAGATTAATCTTCCCGGTAGGATAAAAATTCTTCCATAATCCATCTTTCCGTCCTTCTTTATAATTTTCGATGGACAACACGATCTGTTTTTCCGAATAAAACCGCCACTCACCTTCTTTCTTTTTATTAAGATAAACACCCTCTGACTTCTTTGTGCCGGAAGCATAAAAGTTTACGACTGATATCTTTTGAGCATTTTCAGTAAAAAAAGATTTAGCTTTTATTGTTCCATCTTCATTGTAGTATATAAATTCACCTTCAGGAAGGTTGTCCTTATAATTTCCGATAGATTTTAACACAGGCCCCTGATATCGTTTCCATTCGCCCTGCTTTCTGCCCATAGCATCGGTTTTATTGGTGTTTTGGCCCATCACCTGAAAGGTATTGAGCGAAATGAGAAGACTGAGAAAAAGGATAATTTTGATTTTTGAAGAATAATCAGATTGTATCATGATGGGTTTATGTATTTTTGTAGTACAAAAATATGCTTTCCTAATCCATTGTTTATTATTTTTTTCAAAATATCATTGTGAATAACTTCTCTTCAAAATTACTGGAAACGGCGGTGAATGAATTAGCCAAGTTGCCGGGTATCGGTAAAAAGTCTGCAGTTCGTCTGGCATTACATCTCCTGCGACAAAATAGTCAGGAGGTAGAATCCTTAGGAAATGCGTTAATTAAGATGCGTAATGAAATTATTTTCTGTAAGAACTGCTATAATATCTCTGACACTGAGACCTGCGAGATCTGTAGTAATCCAAACAGAGATGCCGGTTTAATTTGTGTAGTAGAAGACGTTCGGGATGTTATGGCCATAGAGAATACGGCTCAATTCAGAGGATTGTATCACGTATTAGGCGGTGTAATCTCACCTATGGATGGAATTGGACCCGGTGATTTAAACATCGCTCCCCTTCTTTTACGTATCGAAAAACAGCCGGTCAGAGAAATAATCATGGCGCTCTCACCAACAATGGAAGGCGACACGACAAACTTTTATATCTATAAAAGGTTAAAAAACGTCAATGTGCTTATCACTACTATTGCCAGAGGAGTATCTATTGGTGACAACCTTGAATTTACAGATGAGATTACACTGGGCAGATCAATTGTGAATCGGCTTCCCTATGAAAGTACTTTTAATAAATAGCAGAAAAAAAAATGATTTCTATCCTATAATTTCAGTAAGCTACTATTGCATAGAATGTAGAATCATTAAACCTCTTCAGATTCCAATTCTTCAATTATATCAAAAATAGATAACTGATTTTCAGAAACAAACAAATCCTCAGGTCCGTATTGCATTGAAATATTTCGCTCCAGATACTCTTTTAGGGCTAATTTCAGAAGCTGTACCGTTCCTATATTGTGAGAATGACAGTATTTATCAATAACTAACTTTTGCTTCGTAGTGACCTTAAAACTTATCGGGCGGTATTTTATTCGCTTCTTTGTGGCGTTTTTTGCAGCCATATCATTCTAAAATAAAAAACAAATTTAGTTAATCTTTTTTTTAACAATTACCATTGTTCACAAAAAGGATTAATTTGTTAGTAAGTCTCTTTGATGAATAAAAAAACAGAATAAAAAAGTTCTTTTCACCTAATTTATCCCAAAAAAAAGAAAAATATTTTTTTTTATAATTATTATACTCAAAATTAATAATTTTCTATTCCAAATATTTCTAGATTTGACTTTATGGTAATAAAATTCGATAGTGGACCTCTTCCCAAATAAAATAGAACCTACAAAACATATACTTTATAACGAATAAAATTGTAGCCGCTGTAACCATTTTTCATTACAATCCTCCAAACTTTATACAATCATAAACTCTGCTCAATATTTACTACTGTATATCAATACTTTAAAAAGTAAAGAAAAAATATTATTAAAAATACTTAAAAAAAGTTATAGTTCGTAAACATCTTTAATGAATCATTTGTTATTTTTGCATTCGAGTAAATCATTGCTTAAATACTTTTTTTATTCAGTACCCTACTAACAAAAATCAATTAAATTAAAAAACGACAATGAATAAAGCACTGTTATCAAAGTATGCTATATGGCTTTTTGTGGGCATTATGTTCACCACTGCCAGTGTCGTAAAGGCACAAAGCCTGAAGATCGTACCGCAAAACTCCACGGTAACTATTTTGGGAACCTCCTCAATTCATGATTGGGAAAGCAAAGTAGAACATGTAAACGGAGATTTGGTATTAAGTAGTTCTAAACAAATCCAATCGCTTGTTGTAAAAATAGCGGTTCGCTCAATTAAAAGCGGAAAAGGTTTGATGGATAGTAAAACCTATGAGGCATTTAACGCAGACAAGAATCCAACCATTACGTTTCAACTTGCAGAAGCCACACCGCTACGAATTACAGGAAAAGATATTGAAGCAACTTTAACCGGCAATTTAACGATGGCTGGTGTAACAAAAAGAATCAGCTTTAAAACAACCGGTAAAGTGATTGCTGAATCAGAATATCAGTTTAAAGGAAGCATTCCACTAAAAATGAGTGATTTCAAAATGAAGCCTCCAACAGCAATGTTAGGTGCTATGAAAACAGGAGACGCTATTACCATCAAATTTGAGGTCACCGTAAAGTAAAATCACAAACAACTAATAAAAAAGCCAAAAACAATTTAAATTAATCCAAAGCAACAAAATGAAAAGATTATTATTCACACTTACTGCGGTCTTCTTTGTCAGCAGCCTCGCAGTTGCTCAGAATCGTCCTTACGATCAAAAAGGGCTTAATGTATTTGAGAACAAAAAAGTTGACACTTTAAAATACAATGGACTAAAACTGAAAGTCGGAGGTAGTTTCACACAATCATGGCAGAGTCTGCAGGAGACTAATACTGCAGCCCCTAAAATGGTAAGTGGCGTTGACCAAAACAAATTAGTTGCATTAAACCCAGGTTTCAACACGGCTAATGCAAACCTTTATTTAGACTTTCAACTGGAAGATGGCGTCTATTTAAACTTAACCAGCTATCTTTCATCACGTCATCATAATGAGACTTGGGTAAAAGGTGGATATATTCAGTTTGATAAACTTCCATTTATGCACAGTGCATTTTTAGATAATCTGATGCAATATACTACGCTAAAAATAGGTCATATGGAAATCAATTATGGTGATGCACACTTCCGCAGATCTGATAATGGAAATTCCATTTATAACCCATTTATCGAAAACTATATCATGGATGGCTTCGCAACTGAAATCGGTGCAGAAATTGATGTTCAGCACAATGGTTTCATCGGGGTCTTTGGCATCACGAATGGTGAAATCAAAGGCGACGTTGCAAAAGCAGCTCCTGTTGAAGGTGCCAGTGACGGAAAACACCACCCTGCATTTCTTGGAAAGTTAGGTTTTGACAAACAATTAAGTGAAACTGTTCGTCTACGTATAACAGGTTCAGGTTATTATACCGCAGGTTCTATCAGTAACACGCTATATGGCGGAGACCGCGGTGGTTCACATTATTTTTCAGTCATTGAAAATGCAATTTCTACTTCAAATGCTTTCTCTGGACGTTACAATCCTGGATTTACTGATAAAATCGGTTCTCTGATGGGTAATGTGTTCCTAAAAGCAGGTGGATTTGAGTGGTTTACTACTCTTGAAACATCAAAAGGTCGTTCACGCACAGAAACTTCAGAGCGTAAAGCCAACCAGTTTGCAACAGATGCATTATACCGTTTCGGTAGCAGCGAAAAGTTCTGGTTAGGTGCTCGTTACAATACTGTAAAAGCAGAAGTAACTGGTGCTGATGATCAAAAACTTGATCGTTTCGCTGTAAGTGGCGGTTGGTATGTTACTAAAAACATCATGGCAAAAGCCGAATATGTAAATCAGAACTACAACAATTTTGCATCTTCAGATATCCGCAATGGAGCTAAATTCCATGGATTGGTTATTGAAGCTGTTGTTGGTTTCTAATTATTCAATATTTCCTAAAAGCGGTAAGACTTTTGTCTTACCGCTTTTGATTGTATCAGAGAGCATATTCTCGTTATATGAAAAAAATAATTGTCGTATTACTTCTATTTTTCATAACTGTTCAAACCTTATCTGCACAAACAATAGTTTCGGTAGATCTTCAAAAAAACAGTTCACTAACCATTAATGGATCCACAAATCTATTATCGTTTAAACTATTACAAAATGGAGAGAACCTATCAAGAAGAAATCTGACCATTACAACTACCCGAAACCAAAACAAAGTTTTTTTAAGTCAAAATCAACTATCCCTAGCAGTAAAAAATTTCTCATCCGATAACAAGATAGCTTTAAACGAATTTCTTAAGTTATTAAAAGCAGACTCCTTTCCCACACTACAGGTCCACTTAGATTATCTGGATTTACAACAAACTATCGGAAAGCCAAAATCACTTAGCGGAAATGCCATTGTAAATATCACAATCACCGGAGTGACAAAACAATATTCCATCCCTATTTCAACCATTCGTGAAGAAAATATCTATATCGTAGATGGAGAGAAGAAAATGAATATTCGTGATTTCGGACTTATTCCACCGACCAGAATGATGGGATTAGTAAGGGTAAGTGAATGGATCAACGTAAATTTTCATATGATTTGTAAGATCAATACACAGGAAACCACAAATCAAAAATAAAGAGGCTATCGCAACAATATGCTTGAAACTGCCTCTTTCTATTCAGAGAGCTACCTGATAAAGAACACAAACACTACAAAATCGTAGAAGGATAAAAAATCTTTTGAGATAACCGCTACTCTATTTTCAGAATTCATTAATAGATTGTCTGAAAAAAGGGGAAGTGTTTAGTTCCATCACCTATAATCATTCATCCACAATTCATCCATTATTATTCCCTTTGCCGAACCTCCGCCGTATCTGCGCCGTTTCTTCGCCATACCTGTACCTTTACATGAATATGGCATATATTCGTCAAAGGTTCGTCACTTCATTTGATTATTTTCGGTTCAGGGAAGAGACACATCAGAATCATCCTGTTCTCTTTATCCAGATAGATAGGGCGTTTTATTCCGTTTTCGCCACCGTTTCAGGATAATCCCAATTAATCTTCATTCTCCTTTATCGCCTCCCTGATATCATAAATAATCTTCTTAGCGATGGCATCAGCTTTAGAGGTAGAGTCACTCTCAGAATAGATTCTAATAATAGGCTCAGTATTCGATTTACGAAGATGTACCCATTCCAGCCCGAACTCAATTTTCACCCCATCAATAGTGCTAATCGGTTGATTCTTGTATTTATCAGCAATCTTCATTAAAATCTTATCTACATCCATCTCGGGTGACAACTGAATTTTATTTTTGGAGATTGCATAATTCGGATAAGTATCTCTTAAAGTAGAGCAATGTTTACCTGATTTAGCCAGATGAGTTAAGAATAACGCAATTCCTACAAGGGCATCACGACCGTAATGTAATTCAGGATAGATGACTCCCCCGTTTCCTTCACCCCCAATGACCGCCGAAGTAGCTTTCATCTTCTCAACTACATTTACTTCTCCAACAGCAGAAGCGTTATATTGAGTACCTGCTTTCTCAGTCACATCACGCAGCGCACGCGTAGACGACATATTAGAAACCGTATTTCCAGGAGTATGTTTTAATACATAATCGGCAACAGACACAAGTGTATACTCTTCACCAAACATTTCTCCGTCTTCACAAACGATGGCTAACCTGTCGACATCCGGATCAACCACAAAACCTACATCACAATGATTTTTGACTACGACTTTAGATATTTCAGTCAGATTTTCAGGCAAAGGTTCGGGATTATGAGGGAATTTCCCATCAGGAGTACAATATAACTCCTCAACTTTCTCAACACCTAATGCTTTTAAAAGCTTTGGAAGGACAATGCCTCCGGTCGAATTAACGCAGTCAATAGCTACTTTAAAATCAGCTTTCTTAATGGCTGCAACATCAACCAATGATAGTTGTAAAACCTTTTCAATATGTCGATCAATGGTTGTGTCATCATATGAAAGCTTGCCTAAATGTTCTACATCAATAAAAGCGTAGGCATCTTTATCGGCAATCTCTAATACTTCTGTTCCCTCAGCTGCAGAGATAAACTCGCCGGAGCTATTAAGAAGCTTTAAAGCATTCCATTGACGGGGATTATGGCTTGCTGTCAGAATAATTCCCCCATCAGCATCAAGGTTGATCACCGCCATTTCAACAGTTGGCGTAGTAGATAAACCGGTATCCACCACATCAACACCCATTCCCATTAATGCACCGACAACAATATGATTAACCATCTCGCCTGATATTCTGGCATCACGGCCAATAATCAGCTTCAGTTTATCTTTTCCCTCTTTCTGTTTCAAAAAGGTAACAAAGGCAGCACAAAATTTAACAACATCCAATGGACTTAAGCCATCACCAGGCTTCCCCCCTATCGTTCCCCTTATTCCTGAAATTGATTTTATAAGTGTCATATCTATTTTTTTATTTTTCCAAAACAAAAATAAACAATATTACCGGTCGAAGAATTGTATTTGCCATTAAAAAAAAACTTACAGCAAAAAATGGTTTATCCTGAAATAAAAGAGCTTAAATAAAGAGTTAAAAATTAGTCAATTATTTAATAAAAGAGAGCATCATAATTATTTATTGTATATTTGCACAATAAACCATTGTTTCTATATGGAAGAGTATAATGAGTCTTTCGACGAATCGGCCAATGAATTGATTGAGCGGATTGAAAAGAAGCTGGCGTCAGGAGAGAGCTTTTACTTTGATTCTGATGAATATGAGGTGATTATTGATCATTATTTAGCGTCCAACGATCTAGATAAATGTCGTATAGTCATTCAATTAGCAATGGAGCAACACCCCAATTCACTTATCATTTCTCTTAAACAAGTTCAATATCTGATTCGAAATGACGAATCGGAACATGCATTGGCATTATTAAATGAAGTTCAGACTAATGAACCTGACAATAGTGATATACACAGAATAAAAGGTGAGATTTTCAGTCAACTCCAACTTAATCAAAAAGCGATTGAGGAATTCGTGAAGGCATTAGATGGAACAGTTGATGATCTTGATGAAATCTACTCATCTATTGCTTATGAATATTGTTCATTAGGTGATTACGATCATGCGGTTAATTATTTTAAGATAGCCCTTGATTTTAATCCTGAGAATGATGCTATTCTTTATGAAATGTCATTCTGTGCTGAAATGCTTCAAAAGCCTGATTACGTTATTTATTTTCTATTAAATTATATTGACAAGAACCCTTATTCCAAGAATGCCTGGTTTAATTTAGGTTCCATGTATGCATCAGTACCCGATTATGAAAATGCTATCGAAGCCTATGATTTTGCACTAGCTATCGACCAAACTTTTGTAAACGCCTACATTAATAAAGGAAGTGCTTATTCTTCACTAATGAAGTATGAAGAAGCTTTAAAGACATACATGGAGTCGCTTGCTTACGAAAAGCCTGAAGAGATGACCTATTATTTTATCGGCGAATGCTATGAGAAGATGGGGCAACTTGAAAATGCAGAGAATTTCTATCGTAAGGCAATAGAAACAGATCCAATGGTCACAGCTGCCAGAATTGGCCTAGGGTGCGTTTTAAGCGAAAAGGGACACCATACCGAAGCAATTGTCTGCTTTAAAGAGGTAGTTAAACTTTCTAAAAATGATGGGGAGGCATGGTATCTGTTAGCCGATGAATATATGGAAATCGGGGAGATTGTAAAAGCAAAAGAATGCTATGCTAAGTCGGTTTCTTATGATACATCTAATGCTGATGTCTGGCTTGATTACTCCAATTCGTATGCCGAAGAGAAAAACTATTCAAAAGCGATTGAGATTTTACAAATAGGATTCAAGCATCATTCGGATTCAACCGATTTCAAATATCGGCTGTTTGATTATTACTTGAATAATCGGCAGGATCATGAAGCATTTACTATTCTTTCCGAAGCATTAATGGAAGATTACGACTCACTATCGCAGATATTTGAATACACACCGGCTTTCCGGTCAAATCCTGCGATCATTGAATTTATTGAACGATATCGTCCGCCTGAAACAAATGCTCTCTTAGATTCTTCACTGAATTAAAGAATATGGAAACAAATCAGGCGCTGACTTAGATTATAAATCAAGTAGCGTCTTTTGAGTACAAAACAATGAACATGCGTATATTCGGATTAATAGGCTACCCCCTCTCCCATTCTTTTTCGCCTGGATATTTTTCTGATAAGTTTGCAAAAGAAAATATTAATGATGCTGTTTACCGATTATTTCCTTTAGAATCTATTGAGAAATTCCAACAATTATTACAGGAAGAGCCTTCTATTTTTGGTTTAAATGTAACAATTCCCTATAAACAACAGGTCATGCCGTTTCTTTCTGAAATTGATGCTACCGCCCTTAAGATTGGAGCCGTCAATACCATTAAGATAGAAAGAAATGATTCAAATATCCGGTTGAAGGGATTCAATACGGATTACAATGGAGTGTTGGAAAGTTTAAAAGACTCAAAGCATCACAAGCAGGCACTTGTTCTCGGAAATGGTGGTGCAGCAAAAGCAGTTCTGTTTGCACTTGACTATCTTGGGATCGGGTATAAATTAGTTTCAAGAACACCGTCTGCCCTGCACCAAATCTCGTATCAGCAAGTAACCCCGGCAGTACTCAAAGAATGCAGCCTGATTATTAACACCACACCACTTGGCATGTACCCTAATATTGATACATGTCCGCCACTACCTTATGAAGCAATCGGACCAGATCATTTTGTGTTCGACTTGATCTATAATCCTGAAGAGACCATGCTTATAAAAAAAGCGAAAAGTAACGGGGCTAAAACCTTGAACGGTTTATTAATGCTCCATACGCAAGCTGAAACAGCATGGCAGATTTGGAATAAGATCTAAAATATTTATCTTTGATTCCAGCTTTTCAAAACATCATATATATGGCCAAACCGATTAAAGTATTTAGTCAAGAGGAAATTCAACATATTCTTTCATACCATGATCAACGTATCATCTTTGAAAAGACAAACAACATTCCTAATGAAGCCGAATTACGGGAGTTATTAAACGAATATGTGGATTATCAAAATATTAATACCCGTTCCGTTTTAGGAATTGATATTTATCAATATAGCACCTATGGTGAATTTGAACAAACCTTAATTCCCTTTATCTTCAAATCCCTTTTTGCATCTACCATTCGTCTTTGTCTGGAAAATCATAAATACATTTTCCAGGAATATGATGAGGCGCGCATAAACAGAAACTTTATCAGTACCGGCGATGGTGGCTTTTTGATATTCTCCACACCTCTGCACGCTTTATTATTTGCCATAAACTTCGCACTTATATTACGCGTTTACAATGCCTACCACTATTTTCCAAAGTTGCGCCATATTATTGGCGGGATGAGTGTCAGGTATGCCATTACATATGATAAGATTTACTCGTTTGAAAACAATTTTTATGGCAGAGCCATTATAAACTGTGCACGTATTCTTCAGCGCGATTCATTAAACCGTTGTTTGATTGAAGAAAATGTTCACCGTTGGTTTACGCTAAACATGGAAGGCATCGAAAATCTTCAGGTGATCAGCATCGAAGAAATCGCAAACATCTCCTATTTTCAGGAATATAATCAATCATTATTAACAACCTCGAGAGACGAAATATTTGGCAAAGAATCAACACGTAGAAAAGGGGTTATAAATTCAGACATATTAAAGATCGGGAAGATCATGTCGAAAGAAACCGAAATAAGTATCTACAATTTGCATTTACAGATTTCTCAACGATTAAGAAATGATGATGACGCTACACAAGAAAAGCTTGTTACGGTTTCATTAGGGAACTTAAATACTTCAGGAATCTAAAACTTTTTAGCTCTATTTTTTGTTTAATGCAAACTATTGGAAGAGGGTAATCATGGCAAACTATGAATGCAGTCTTCCAACCTTGACATGTAAGGATTATATAAAATGCGCTAACGTAATGCCTTCAGCAGTGAAGGCAATTAAGATGTATTTAATATCTTTTATTGATTCCAGATCACGAAGTATCCATATAATTGTTAAACGGCACAAACGAATGAAAAAATATTTTTCTGTTCTCATTTTTATTGTTCTCATTGCTTTAGGTATATCCGGATGTAAAAACGGAACTTCCGGTCAGCAGCAAAAACCTGTTGCCTTTGTCAGCATTCTGCCCCAACAATATTTCGTAGAGCGAATTGCCGGCGATAAATATCGGGTTGAGGTAATGATTCCTCCCGGGATAGGGCATTCGGATTACGATCCATCCCCATCACAAATGAAGGATTTGGCCAAAGCCCAATTATACTTTAAAATAGGATATATCGTTTTTGAAGATGCATGGATGGACACCTTTGCAAAGAATAATCCTCAATTAAAGATCATCAACACCAGTGATGGAACGTCTTTACTAAAAGAAGAGGAACCTTTTGAAGAAGATATACATCATTCCGACCAGGCAAATCACCTAGCATCCGAAGTACATAAACATAATGCATCAGGAATTGATCCTCATACCTGGCTTTCGCCCAAAGAGGCTAAAATTGAGGCAAAACATTATCTGGATGCCTTCATTCAGAACGATCCTTCGGACAAAGAGCTATTCACAAAGAACTACCAAGCATTAATTGCTGATATTAATAAGCTCGACGCTACACTCAAAGCTGAATTAGCGCCATTAAAAGATCATAAATTCATGGTCTACCATCCGGCACTTACCTATCTGGCTAGAGACTATAACCTTCATCAAATTTCAATTGAGTATGCGGGAAAAGAACCGACGGCCAACTATCTTTTAAATATCGTTAATCTGGCACGAAAAGATAAAATTAAGGTGATCTTCATTCAGAAGCAGTATGACACGAAAAATGCAGCAGCCATTGCAACTGAAATCGGAGCACGATTGATTCAATTTGATCACATGGCACCCGACTGGTTAGATAATATGTATCGTTTGGGAGCAGTGTTAAAAAAAGAAATGGGCAAATAAAAAAATGGAACAGTTACTTGAATTAAAAAATGTCTCAGCGGGTTACGATAAAAACATAGTTCTCTCTGATGTAAACATGGAGGTCTTTGATCGCGACTTTATTGGGGTTATTGGCCCAAATGGAGGAGGAAAGACTACGCTTGTTAAAGTAATTTTAGGACTGCTGAAACCCCTTAAAGGTAATATTACATATTGTGTCGATACCCGAAACTTTATCGGTTATCTTCCACAAATTAATAAAATCGACAATAAATTTCCTATCACCGTTTATGATGTTATCCTTTCAGGGTTAATGAGTCAAAACAAACTTATCACCAGTTTTAATAAACTAAACAAACAAAAAGCGGACGAGTTGCTCGAAAGTACGGGAATAGCCCATCTAAAGAAAAAGCCGATCGGTGAACTCTCCGGAGGACAAATGCAACGGGTATATCTTTGTCGTGCACTTATTTCATCGCCCCGGTTGCTCATTCTGGATGAACCCAGTTCGTTTGTTGACAATAGGTTTGAACATGAACTGTACGAACTACTCCATGAATTGAATAAGAAGATGGCTATTATCATTATATCACACGACGTGGGAACTATAACAAGTTATGTCAAAACAATCGCCTGTGTAAACAGAAAATTACATTATCATCACTCAAATATCATAACGGAAGAACAACTGGCCGATTATAATTGTCCGATCCAGATCATTACTCACGGACACATTCCTCATACAGTTCTCGAAAATCATCAGTAAACCTTTTATGGAACAATTTTTTGAATTATTCAGATATCAGTTTTTTTATAACGCATTTCTGTCTGCGCTATTAGCAAGTATTGCCTGTGGATTTATCGGGACTTATATCGTAGCACGTCGTATTGTTTTCATCAGCGGAGGCATTACCCATTCGTCTTTTGGTGGTATCGGTATAAGCTATTACCTTGGATTCAATCCTGTCCTCGGCGCTGCGGTGTTCGCCATTCTTTCGGCACTGGGCATTGAATATATATCCAAACGGACAGAAGTACGCGAAGACTCGGCCATAGGAATCTTCTGGTCGTTAGGAATGGCTCTAGGAATCATATTTATATTCCTTACACCGGGCTATTCGCCGAATCTGATGACCTACCTGTTTGGAAGCATCCTTACCGTAAACACCACCGATTTGCTTTTAATGGGAATTAATACGTTGGCAATTGTAATATTCTTTCTGATTTTCTACCGTGTAATCCTTTATATCGCTTTTGACGAAGAATTTGCACGCGCCCATAAAGTCCCCGTTATCCTTTTCGATAACATTCTGTTGATAATGGTTGCATTAACAATTGTTCTAAGCATACGTGTAGTCGGAATTATTTTGGTGATCAGTTTCTTAACTTTACCCCAAACCACCGCCAATATTTTTACAAAAGACTTCAAAAAGATGATCGGATTATCCGTTTTATTTGGTTGTTTAGGATCATTTAGTGGTTTAATTATCTCTTACTACGCGAATATTCCAAGTGGAGCATCCATCATTTTCTCATTTGCTATTATCTTTGTCATTGCCAAATTACTAAAGGAATTATCGCTCTCCATCCATTTACGGCATCAGTAAATCAATGTTTTTGAAACAGTCATTTCGACAGACGCAATGATTCGACTTATTAACATACCATTTACGGTCTGATTTGGATCAAAAACGTTAGAATAGATTCATCCAGTTTATCCTCTTCTCTATTTGGCTTTTACCATTGATCCTAAATTATAGAAGATCGGATCCACAAAACAGGTATCCCGATAAAAGCAGTTGCTTTTCAGTCCAAGGATTTGTACCTCTTCATTAAAAGCAACATCAGTCATAAAAATAAAGAAACCATAACCCTAAAAGCTCATCAATTCCAATAGAAATTCATCGATCAAAATTGATGAGTTGAAAAGTAATTTCTAATTATAACCAGGATTCTGCTTAACCCAGATTGCAGCTATCCATCCATAACAGGCTGATAATATGGATTAATATTTATCAGTCCGAACCTGCCGCATGTATGGAGATTCGCATTTCAACAGACAGTTTAAACTGATTACAGGCCTGACTGCCAAGGAATATGCAAAAAAGTACCTGAAGAATATCAGTTAAGTATCTGTACTTTAATTAATGGTTAGTTCACAACAAAATTCAGTCTCAGTTCATTTTGCTCTGGCTCTATTTTGAAACCCAGGTTATTTTCAGATTTTATAAACATACCTTTTGCCAATGATATAGAATAGTTCATTCCCAGAAAACTGCAATCAATACGTTTTTTGTCGATCTTTTTAAATGGAAGAGGGGCATCTTTCGCTGCAATCAGCTCCAAATACCATGTTAAGGATTCGCTCCCCTCTGTTTTTATTGCCAATTGTTTTTCATCCATATTAATGATGAATGAATTTCTTACAGAGCCAAGAGTCCATGATACATGGAGTTTTCCGGGCGATGAATCATCTACCTGGATATTTTCTCCTTCTGGCAAAATTTCTTTTCCGTCAACCACGGCCTTTAACTTTAATCCTGCGGTCTGATCTGCGGAACTCCATCGAAAACCATCAACAAAAGGAAGAGTATAGTAGGCACAAGATTCTGAAGTAGTTTTTTGGGATAGATATGGGGACTCCAGATTTTCGTCAAATAAATGGATATCCCGAATCCGCAAGGCATTATTTTCCCACAGTAAATTTGCCCGGTAGTACCGGCTGTTAAACCATACCGTTTTAAAATTACTTCCCGGAAGATCTTCTTTTACTGTTACTGCTGTTGCCGGGGTCGTTTTATATCGTTCACGAAACCATTGACCGGCCTGAGACAATGTTGCTACCGTAATTTTTTTTTCTTTCTTTAATTGAGCGATTAACGATAACTGGGTTTCAAATCCTTTCGACATTTCCTTCCACGTAAACGAATTTTCCTGTCCTGTTTGGATATAGGCATATTCCATACATTCTCCTTCAATAAATTCCTTGAAATACCAGTTTACCCAAGCAGAATCGGCCCCACTATGCGCATAAGACGGCTCAAGAGTGATGACCCCCTGCTTGTTTGTTCCGAGCCCACTATCGTATTGTCTCACCGGATCACTTCCTAACATTCTGAAAACGGGGACAGGAATCTGATTCTGCTCATTCTGGGCGGGCATATATGAGTTTTTAATACTTGGATAATATCCTTGGTTCCAATATCCACCCCACAATGTATAACCATCGGTACCAATTTGATCACGGCAGTTGCAGGAAGCAACAATGTTGTATTTATCATACATGTATTTCAGGGTATGCGCATCAATGAACCAACAACCTACTGATTTAGGATAATATCCAAATACCTGTTTAAAATCTTTCATATAATTGTCGACCAGTTTTTCGCGTTCGTTTGGAGAATAACCAATTGAAAAACCTACATTGGCATGCCAATCCCACGGGTAACGACCTCGCCACTCAAGACCTGCACGTTCGACTAACGGCTGGGGAATTTCCCACCATGCCCCAATTTCAAACATACTATCCGGCAAGCTTTTAAAAAGTTGCTGATAGCGAGAATCAATCAGGGCGTCGTACTGAATAAGAAAAGTGCCTCTAAGATGATACTTTTTCATCGTTTCTATCTGTTTTACAACAGTTTGATAAAGAACTTCTTTCCCTCCATTGGGCTCGCGGGGTTCCATAAAGCGGACAAAATTGATGATATTTACAATCCGGGGACGTTTTGTCTCTTCAGCCATTTTCTTACCCGATTTTGCAAAAAAGCTGCATGAAGTACATAAAGTGATAAGCAAAATGAACATATATTCAATAGATTCGGCGGTCTTTCTTTTCATATTAAAAAATTGGTTTTTATAAATCAATTGGTTCTATTGATCCACTTATTATGCTTAGGCCCGATTTTATGAAACGGGATGGGTTGCATTCCATAATCTGTCAATAGTTTCTTCGAACAAAATTCCTCTATGGTTTTTCCGTCCGATTTAATCAACGAATTATTTTCAGCAATCTCAGTACCATCCGCACCGATAAAAAGCTTGTCACAGTTAACCAGCAGATTATTTTTCACTGTATTGATATTTATTCCTGTACTCATGTTTTTCAGTGCTGGATATTTGCACTGATATAATTCTGAATGGATATCGACCTCTTCGTAGAGTTTCTTTTTCATGGCTGGTGATTCAAGTTCTTTCCGCCAATGTTCCTCGCGCCATTTTGTAAAGCTGACCGCCGCAATACAATTGTAGTACACGTTGTTTTCTACGAGATTGTCTTTTCCCCCGTTAATTTGTACTCCGCCAAAATGAAGGGCGCCGCAGCGTTCAAAAATATTTCCGAAAATAGTAACCCCGGAGATCATGTCGTCGAGACGTACGCCGGCTGCTCCGTGCCGGGTACCCCCTTTTATATCGGACCAGCGGTTGTAGCGGATCGTTACACCTCGATACGACGGATTGTTGTATATATCAATTCCGCCCTGATCGTCCGATTCGTTCACCACGTGACTGATTTCGTTGTACTCAATTGTAAAATCATTCCCTTCAAGCCGCATCGCTGACGACGATGAGTAGCTGAACCGGTTGTTGTTAATCCTGATTCCGCACCCTTCGAGATGTATTGCTGGTTCGTAGGTTCGCTTATACAGCGAAAAATGTTCGACCACGGTATTTTCCACAAAATGGTTGGCAGGAGTCAAGGTTTTGCGGTCGCCTCCTTTTATATCGATACCCCTACAACCAAAATTCTGAAGCAGACAACCGGATATACCATGCCTTTCGCCGCCATCGATGTGAATGCCGTCTTTGCCAAACCGTTCAATCCGACAACCGGAAAGCTGGCAATTTTTCCCTTCACCGACAAAAATTGCACTGCCGCGGCCTTCCTGAAAACTCAATCCATTGATGGTTACATTCGAACAATTTTTCATTTCGACCATAAATGGCGCTGAAAAAACCGAAAGGGTTACATTTGATTGATTCGGGTCGACTCCCTCTGGTGAAAACCAGTAAAGCAGTCCGTCCGTTCGATCGAGATACCACTCGTCCGGCTGGTCAATTTCACAGAACAGGTTTAGTCCAAAATAGCGGAGACTGTCTCGATATGCGTAATGATGATATGGTTCGCAGAGGTATATTATTTTCGAACGGGTATCAATCTTTTTTACTTTTTGATATTCGTCACTCCAGTCCCAGTACCAGTAGCCTTCAAGCCGGGCATCGCTTTCAGCAACCCAGCGGTCCTGCCGGTTACCGAGGTATTCAAAAACGCCCTCCACCGTTCCGTGTTTTTCGATGTAGGTTGGAGGTGCTTCTGTTTTTCCTTTGGCCAATCCTGCACGGACAAAACCAGTATTGGGCCAGCGCGCCAAGGTTTGCAGTTGTCCGTTGCAAAAAAGTTCCGGACGTTTGCCTATTTCTGTCGGATCGCCAAAATCGCTAATTCCTGCCGTTTTTAAATTAGCAACGTATATCTTGCCATGTGATTCCAGCGGCAGAATTTTTAATTTTTCAGGATTTTCGAGCAATCGCCAGTTTCTTATTGCCCGGCTACCTGTAAGAACAGGTTTTTCACCTTCAGCAGCTTTATAAATCACTGGGGCATTTTCGGTTCCCGAATCTTCAGAAGAAAACACAACCGGATTTTCAAGATAATAATTTCCACCCTTAATGTTGACAACAATCGACTTCCCCTTTGTTACAGATAACTGGGTGCGAACCGATTTCCTGGCTTTTTCAAGGGTTTGAAAGGGGGCGGTTACGGTTCCGGGATTGGTATCGTTCCCGTTGGGCGACACAAAAAATTCAACTGTTTTCTGTTGGGCAAACGACATCGAAACAATAAAAATCGACATGTACATCAAGGCATAAATTTTACTTTTTCTATTCATTGCATCTTTCGTTTAATAAATTACATCTGAATTTTTACAACATCGTCCATGTCAGTGCGGTAATCCGGGGAAAGATTAATTTTGATAAATCCACTCAAATAGCTAAATGGAACAGGGTGTCCGGTTCGTAACAAGGTTACTGACTTCGGCAATATGTCGGTTTTTAGTGATACCTGCCCGGTAAATTGGGGCAGAAGGTGTAGGTACCATACATCTCCATGAGAAGTAATCATTACATTACTGCGTTCTATACCAGGAGAAGGCCCGGCTCCAATCAGCGATTCGCGACTGTGCTTCATCCAACTTGCAATATCAGACATGTTGTTGTAATAATTGGGGTGCATCTCTCCGTTCCCGTCAGGGCCGACATTCAGGAGGAAGTTTCCTCCCAGCGAACGGCATACTGCCAGATGTTCAAAAAACCAGGAATATGGTCTGAAAGAACCGGTTTTGTCGTACCCCCATCCGCCACCACCGGAAGTCCAGATGTCGCAATGTTCCCACCATTTGGAAGGGACGTATGTAGGTTTGGTACATTCAAATGGAGTGGTAAAGTCGCCGATAGACATTCCTGTCCCTTTCGGATCATCGGGATTAACGATATTCGACCAGCGGTCGTTAATAACAATTCCCGGCTGCAGGGAACGAATCCATGCATATACTTGTTCTGTGTGCATATCTTTCACTCCCCGGAAGTTCATGCCATCGAGCCAAAGAATATCAATCTTCCCATACCGGGTGAGAATTTCTTCCATCTGTTTCAGCACAAAACCGAGAAACCGTTCATAGGCCCGATTATTGGCTACCGAGTCGGTAATGGGCGGCACATCATGCCATTTTTCCGAATCGTATTCGTTAGGGTGCATCAATCCCGGATAATGCCAATCCCGGGGAGAAAAGTAAAAGCCCACTTTTAGTCCATTTTTGCGGCAGGCATCCACGTAAGGTTTGAGTAAATCGCGGCCATTCATGTATTGTTTCGTCCCAATACCATATTTCGATGGCCACAATGCGTACCCGTCATGATGTTTGGTAGTAAGTACAGCGTAAGTAAATCCCGCTTCTTTAGCCGCTTTTAGCCATTTATTCGGAGCATATTTCAGAGGATTGAACTGTTCCGCCAATGCATAATATTTATCGGGCGGAGAAACTTTGCCTCCATATTTGTAATGAGAAATCATGTCCCACGAAGGTTGTGCCCCAACCACACTGTGAATGCCCCAGTGTATAAAAAGGCCAAGGCTCGCCTGAGGGAACCATTGCGCATCGTTATTTGGATTGGGCATTTCCACTCCCGACTGAAGTGGAGCGGAAATTACCTGCCGGATACGATCAATATCCTCTTTGTCAATTTTGTACGATTCAGGAAATGAATTTAACTGTGCAGAAGCCGTAAAACTCATCATTACAACAAAAAACAAAACCAATAAACTTGCTGTTCTCATTTCTATGCTTTATTTTTTAAAAAATTCAAACTGATGTTTGCCTGCTCCAACTTCTGTTTTCTGTGTCCCCGCTGTAATAATGGAGGCAGAACATCCTGTTGGAATTATAACATTCAGGATAATTTTCCCGTTTTCCCGTTTCCATTCGCTGCTGATCAAGCCTTTCACTGATTGATACTGACCTTTTACCCAAGACAAATCGTTTACAAAATGTGGGGTAATTAAAATATGTGCGAATCCAGGTTCCTTAGGATCGTAGTTGATTCCTGCCAACTGATTAATCATCCAGGCCGAAATATCACCCAAAAAAACATGGTTCAACGATGAACCGTTTTTGACAGGATCGGTTACCCACTCTTCAGCCAGGGTGGTATAGCCCAATTTATCGACCCAATAACCCCAGGAAGGCCCTTCTGTTTTCATCGCCATTTTTATGGCATCCTCCACATAGCCATATTTGGTTAACATTCGAAGTACCGTTTTACTGCCAATTACCCCAAAATCAAGGAAGTATTTATTTTCTGTTACCAACTCATGCAGTTTCTGAGCAACCTGGGTTTCCTTCCCTTCAGGCGCTAATCCCAGGTACAGGGCCAAAGCCTGTGCCGTTTGTGTTCCTTCGGCATACGTGTTTGTTTCAGCATTGAAAAAATGATCATTAATTGTCTTTCTGATTCGCTCTGCTTTAGCCCGGAACCGACTATCGTCTTGTCCCAAAATTTTTGCAAATGAAGCCCTTAATTTATAATCTAAGTAATAGTAGGCTGTTGAAGTGTAAGTGTTGTTTGTTTTCGATTTATACGGCACCCAATCGCCCAGTCCAAAGGGAATTAACCCCTCTTTCTCTTCCTTCTCAAGATAAGCCAGATAACGGTCCAATGTGGGTATCATCTTCTGGATACATTGGGAATCGCCATAATACTGGTACAACGCATCCGGAATAATAAACATGGCTGCATCCCATACCGGCCCTTGCGCCCATCCCCAGTTGTTCGAAGGGACAATCCCCGTAACATCTCCTTTTCCTCGTTGGTTATCAATAAAGTCATCCATCCACTTCTTGTAAGCGGTAATACCGTCAAAATTCAGTAACCCCAAATCAACCGACATGTGTGCATCTGCCGTCCATCCGTTTTTTTCGCGTTGCGGGCAATCAGTCGGGATGCTTTCCAAATTACTCAGATACGATTGCCGGGTGGCTTCCCATATTTTGTTCAGGGTTGGATTGGAACATTCAAAAAAACCAACCGATTTTACATCAGTGTGAACGAATAAAGCTGTCAAGCTTTTTGTGGTCAGCTCAACCGGTTTTGAACTTTCAACCTCTACATATTGAAACCCATGGTAGGTAAATGAAGGGGTAAATTCAACTTCTTCATTAGTATCTCTTAAAATAAGTTCGTCCTGCTGGAATACTTCTTCCTTATTTCGGGGATAAAAAAAGAAATCTACATTTCGTTGCTCAACCCGACCGTCATTTTTCAACATTTCCCCATGTTTCAGCGTAATGCGGGTTCCAGGTTCGCCTTTTACCTTCAATCGGCAAAATCCCGACATATTCTTTGGAAAGCTATAAACATACAACTGATCTCTTATTTTTTTCAGATCAGAAGCCTCTACCTCTTCCGTGATGCCAATTCCAGGCATTTGTTGTGCTGTTAATAATGAAACTGGGGCAGACGCTTCTTTGGCCTTCGCCCATTTTGAATCATTAAAGTCTGGTAATTTCCAACCTTTTTCTTCCAGCCTTAAATCGACGCGGTCACCTGTGTAAATGCAATTGTAGATATTGGCACCAGTTGAAGTTTTCCATGTATCATCCGTTGAAATTACATCTTCAGTCCCATCATCATAACAAATATGAATTTCAGCCAATAAACGCGGACGGTTACGCCATTCGGCTTTATGAAAATTCCAGGTTGCAGGGCCTTGTACGTTGTACCAACCATTCCCCAAAATTGCTGTTACCACATTTTCTCCTTTGGTCAACAAAGTACTGATATCGTGTGCAGTGTATAAAATCCGTTTACTGAAATCGGTATAGCCCGGATCGAGATAATTCTTCCCGACACGTTTCCCATTAATGAACATTTCATAATATCCGGTAGCCGAAATATAAGCCCTAGCCGAAAGGATTTTTTTCGTACCGGCAATTTCTATGTTTTTGCGGAAAAGAGGTGCAGGCCCATATTCTTTATCCTGACTATCGGTTATCCATTTGGCCTGCCAGTCTTTCGCCGAAAACATGGCTGTTTCAAATGAAGCCAGTTCGGATGTATGGCATTTGCGCCCATGCTTGTCCCAAACGGTTACGTCCCAAGAATAGCGGGTAAGAGGCTTTAGCGGGCCGGGAATGTTAACCGAAGTAATCAATGTTCCTTCCGAAGTATTTTTCTTTTCAATATGAATTTTTTTAGCTTTTTGCTCAGGCTTTTCCCAAATATATACTTCTACTTTGGATACGGAAAAGTCAGTTTCCTGACCTTCGAAACGCCAAGTAAGACGAGGCGTCTGAGACCCAATACATATCGGATTATTAAGGTGTTCCGTGCGCAGGTCAACCGGCTTTACCTTTTCATTTTTGGAAATACAGCCTGTCCATACAAAAATTGCGACAATGCTGAGTGTACGAATAATCGAATTCATCGGTTTGATATAATAATTAGTTAATTTTCATACATTTAACTACTTTACACGTATTCTCAGTACCGTTACTGATATTGGGTCAAATGTGTAGTTAATAGTTCTGCCGGCATCAAATTCCTTCGAAAACGGAACTACCTTATGCGGTTGGGTAATTGAGTTTCCATCCAGCATGTCAGAAGAAGTCAAAATGGTTGCTATTCCTTTTGCCTTCAGATTTTTTTGGAGCCCTTTCAACAGTACCTTTGTATTTACAGGTGTTTTTGCCGTATTGACTACCTTTATAATGATATCGCCGTTACTGTTTATTTTCGATGGGGCAATAAACAGTGATGCATCTTTGATGGTATAGGGCAAAACAACATCGCCGGTATTCTCTACAAACATCTTTTGCAAATAATAGGACGGTATTGCAAAACAGGATACACTGTTATTATATATCAGGTCGGGGCAATAGTTGATACTATTCAAATTGGCGCTGAGCGTGGCGTAGGTAGTAGATAAAACAATATCCGAATTACGTTCACAGCCTGTCAAAAAGGCCGCTTCAGCTAATGCATACCTCAGATTTCCCAGATCGGTTTGGTTATCTTTGCAGCAATATTCTCCAACTACAATCTTAGGGCCTTTTCGGTCGTAATTATCGTAATAGTTGGTCTGTTTCAAAAATGAATTGAACGAGCTAAAGAAATGTTCATCAATTAAGTCTGCTTTTTGGCCATCTAACCGGTCATTGATAATTACATTCATCTCAGGGTAAGCTTTTTTTATCGCTTCATAAAATATTGCATACCGTTCATTATATCCATAGCCTTTAGTATCGCCTTTTCCGTTTTCATTCCCAACTTCAATATATTTTAGGTTATAGGGTTCCGGATGTCCGTTTGCTGCCCGTTGCTTTCCCCAGAAACTGGTTTTGGCATCACCATTGGCATATTCAATTAAATCCAGGACATCTTGTACAAATGGGTGTATTTTTTCTATCGGGACACCGATATAACCATCGTCAATAGACACGGAAGTGCAATAAATAGGTTCAGCGCCCCAGTCTTCACACATACGGAACATTTCGTCCAACCCGAATTGCTGGCTGTTGCGGTAATGCCAATGTTGTGTCACTTTACCCGACCTTTGTTCAATTGGGCCAATTGTTTTCTTCCAGTTCCATCCGCTGTCAACGCTGCACGATTCCACATCGCAACCTCCCGGAAAGCGGATAAGCCTGGGCTGTAAAGAAGCCTGCATTTCTGCCAGATCAATTCTCAACCCATTCGTCCGTTTTTTGTAGGTTGGGGGCATCAGGCTAACGACATCCAGATAAATTACCCCCCTGCTTGAACCATAGATAACAAATCGGTTATCTCCTGAAACTTTTGAAATTCCATTGGTTGTAAGTTCACAGGTATATTGTTTCCATTCGGTTGTAATTGTAATCGGACCGGAAGTAGCATAGACTACACCAGCATTGCTTTCAAGCTTCACAGTAAGTGTCCCGTTAAAACCGTCTCCTATCTTTTCAAAGATGGAATCTTTACGCGCAAAAAATGAGGCTTTATACTTCGTATTATTATCCAGCCGGATTCCCCAGTAGCCTGAATTGACAAGGCCTGTTTCGGGATCGCCGTTCCAGCCCACATCCCAGCGCAGACAATGATGCTGGTTGCTGTTTAACTGATCGGTCTCGCAGGTTATCTGGGTATTCATCGCGCGGGATAAATACCCTTTATCAATCCGTTCAGCCGAACCCGGACGAACTAGGGACCAGCCTTCAACAGGATTATTATCTTCGAAAGAACCATTGCGGATTAACTGAGCATAAAACCCGCCATCGATCCCATGACTGATTTCTTCGAACAACATCCCGTTGTAAAGGATCGGGCTGATGATATGCCCCGGCTTAGAAACGTCAACGGTTATCGTTTGGCCGTTGCTTTGAATGCTTCCGAACTCAATTATTAAAAAGATCAATAAACATCGTGGGAAAATGAAACGTAGGAATTTACACATATTCATTATTTCTAATTGTTTAGGAATACTTTCGTTTTTTACATTTTTGACTTCAAAGGGACTGTAATCATTGTATAAGAATGTGCAGGGAAACTGTATATAAGTTTGTCGCCTTTAACATTCACTTCCTTTGAGATTGTTTTAACCTGTTGTTTCACAGGTGAATTCTGGTCTTTAATATCCTTGCCGTTCACCTCGTAAATAATTGCTTTTCCATTAAACTGCCCACACTGGCTAAAAATATCCGTATCAATGGAGTGATCTTTATCCCGGTTCACCACATTAATAATCAACTCGGTTTTGTCTTTGTTATAAGCTGATGAAACATCCAGATAAGGAATTTTCTGCCCGTTTAATTCATATTGAGGGCTATCGACGAATGTGCTGACCGACGATCCGACACAATGGTTGGCAAACAACTGGAGCGGGTAAAAAATGGTTTGATAAAATAGCCCTTCTTTTGATGTGAGAATTGGAGCAATAACATTAACCAACTGGGCCATGTTGGCCATTTTTACAACATGGGCATTACGCACAAAAACATTCAGATAACCTGCAACAACCAACGCATCTTCCAGATTATAAACCTCTTCATTTCCTTCTTCGCCTTTTGCACGGTACCAAACGTTATATTCATCGAAAGCAATGTAAACCGGCGTTTTGCGTTTCGCTTTTGCCAATTCTTCACGAATAATACCTTCAGTTATATTGATGGCATCTTCGGCAAAGGCTGTAGAAGCCATAAACTGATAATAGTTATCATCCCGGTTCCCCACATAATTATGCAACGAAATGTAGTCAACCTGGCGAACCAAATACTCCAAAATAGTCCGGTTCCAATGAATCCAATCTCCGCTGTAATTGCTGGATCCTGCTGCAATTAACTTGATGTCCTTGTCGATCCATTTCATTAGTTTGGCAACTTCCAAAGCATATTTTCCATAATCTTCGGCATTTTTATATCCCATTTGCAAGGGACTATCCACCTCGTTTCCAAGCCCCCAGTATTTTACTTTGTACGGTTTCGAATGCCCGTTTTTTATTCTTAAATCCGAATAATACGTTCCCTTTTCAACATTGCAATATTCAACCCAGTTACGGGCTTCGTCCATAGTTCCGGTTCCAAGGTTCACACAAAAATAGGGTTCCGTATTTACCTTTCGGCACCAATCCATAAATTCGTCGGTTCCAAAACTGTTATTCTCTCGAAACCCCCAGGCCAAATCAATGCGTACGGGGCGCTGATCTTTTGGTCCAATCCCATCCTGCCAATGATAGCCTGACACAAAATTGCCACCCGGCCAACGGACAATCGGAACATTTAATTCATTAACCGCAGTTATCACATCCTTCCGAAATCCGTTCTCGTCAGACAAAGGTGAACCTGGTTCATAAAGCCCACCATAAATGCAACGGCCCAAATGCTCCACGAAATTGCCGTAGATCATTTTATCGATTTCGCCAGTTTGCCGTTCTATATCAATCTTTATCCTGGCTTGGTTTTTTTGAGCAAATACAACTCCAACGGAACAAAACAAGCTGAATAAAACGGCAATGATTTCTAGGTTTAGGTTGGGTATTTTCATACTATAATAATTTGTTTTTTAATGGTAGTATGTAATTCCATGTTGCTGAAAATTATTATCATACTCATGGGCGTTGTGAAGCAACATGTTCGTTTCATGTTTATAAAATTGTTTTTAGGTATTTCTTCGTTTCGCTCAGATAAAACTTCATTCGGGCCCGCCAGATCAATTCCTGAAGACCAACAACTTCATACGAATCATCCAAATAATTTCGCAGCAAGGACGCAATGCCGCTTCCCAAAATATGGCCATTTTTCGTCTCAGCCAGTTCGTCACAATCCTTTTCCTGATTTGAAAAATGACACCGGACCGGAATGCAGATTTTTCTAATCTTTATCCAGACAATTTGTATTACATACTTCTGTATGAGATATTTAATTCTCATGGTCCGTTTTATTATAAGAAATCATTTAAAAAGATTTGAATCTTTAGTATTTGTCATTTCGAATTCTAGTTTTCCACCATTTTTAATTTCATCATACGTGATTTTGAATGTTTCCAAAGTTTTCCCATTTAGTTTCACCGACGAGACATATTTATTTGTATCCGACAAATTCAATGCTTTCATTTCGAAAGTCTTTCCGTTTGGCAGATGCCATTTCATTTCGGGAACTTGTGGCGCTCCTATTAAATATTCGCCCGATACCGGATCGACCGGATAAAAGCCCATTGCCGAAAAAATATACCAGGCCGACATTTGTCCGCAGTCGTCGTTTCCGCTCAACCCATCTCGTCCCGGCAAATAAAACTTATCAAAAATCTGACGGATAATTTCCTGTGTTTTATAGGGATGATTGGTGTAATCATACAAATAAGCCACATGATGACTGGGCTCATTTCCATGTGCATACTGGCCAATCATACCGGTTACATCTCCGTGGAAACCACCGCCAACAGAACGAACATCCAGGAAGAAAAGTGAATCGAGTTTTGCTTCAAAATAATCTTTGCCGCCCATCAGCCTGACCAATTCCGGAATATCGTGCTGAATATGCCAGGTATATTGCCAGGCATTTCCTTCTGTATAATCGCCGCCACTCGTAGATGCATGCGATAATAAAAACGAATCGAAAGGAGTACGCCATTGTCCGTTGGAATCTTTTGCCCTCATTAACTTTGATGATGAGTCGAAAAGATTTTTAAAATTAGCTGAACGGTTCCTGAAAAACGTTTCATTCGCTGAATCCTTCACCAGCCGCGCCATTAACGAAGCGCAATAATCATCGTAGCCATGTTCCATCGTACGTGAAACAGACTCTACGGGTATTGAATCAAACGGATAATACCCGTATTTGTCATAAATTTTCCAATCTGATTTTGGATGCGAAGTCGTAAGTGATTTAAAAATAGCTTCGGCTGCCAGCTCTTTATTTTCGGTTATCGTTCCTTTCAAATAAGCATCGGCCACTACCGGAACGGCATGGTTACCAATCATGCACCACGTTTCATTTTGCCCGTATTCGTTAGTACACAAAACACCCCGTTCTTTGTATAACTCAATCATTGACTGCACAAAACGGGCATTTTTATCGGGAAACATAAGTACAAAAAACGGGTGAGTGGCCCTGTAAGTATCCCACAATGAAAAGTTTGTGTAATAATCGCCTTGGTTCTTTTTTAAAGTACCATCGGGTAGGCTATAATTACCATCAACATCTGTTATTAAATTGGGCATTAACAGTGTATGATACAATGCCGTATAAAATGAAACCCGCTGTCCGTTATTCCGCGGATTAACTTCAATTTTATTCAGATAATCATTCCAAATCGTCGAAGCTTTTGCCTTGATGATGTCAAAATCCCATCCGGTAATCTCTCTTTCCAGATTTTTCTTAGCGCCTTCACTACTCACGGTTGACAAGGCAACTTTTACCTTTATCTGTTCATCTTTTGTGGTTTTAAACTGAAGAAAAAACTTCGTGTTTTTTCCTTTTATGTCTGTGTTATCCGAAATTAAGCTATCGGCAAAAGAGGTAGCTTTCTCAACTGGTTTGGATAAAACCGCATAAAAATACCAGGTATGGTCCATGACAAAACCTGTTGACCTTCTCTTTCCAACAATTGTTGTATCGTTTAACAACCTGAGGCTTGACTCTGTGGGTTGATCACCAATTCCATGTCCCAGATCGATAATAATTCCGGCATGTTCCGAAGCAGGGAACGTGTAGCGATGAAACCCGGTGCGTTCTGTGGCCGTTAGCTCCACCTGAATATTATGATCATCCATTTTTACTTTGTAATAGCCGGGATGAGCCTCTTCGTTTTGGTGAGAAAAACGGGAACGATATCCCGTTGACGTATTTCCAGGAATTCCTGCGTTAAATGTAACCTCACCTGTGACAGGCATAAACATGATATCACCCATATCTGGGCAACCGGTTCCACTTAAATGGGTATGCGAAAATCCGATAATCGACGAATCACCTGCAAAATAGCCGGAACAGTGTTCCCAGGTATCTGTTCCCGTATCAGGGCCAACTTGTACCATACCAAACGGCAACTGCGCCGCAGGATGGGTGTGCCCAACATAGGCTGTTCCGATAAAAGGATCGACATATTGTGTCAAATCGGTTCGCGGCACCATTTTATTGCAGCCACCTAAAAACAATACTGTCACGAAAATGAGAGGTGCAAAATTATTCATTGGTTTAGGTTATTTAACTAAAATACAGCCTTGAAATTTCGTTACAGGTTTCACCAAATGGTGAAACCTGTAACGAAATTTTTCTTAACTAAATGACGTTGATGTCCATTTATTGTACAGAATCCGTCATATCAAATTCAAGCGTTCCGCCATTTTCAATGGCTTTATAGGTAACCGACGAATATTTTATCGGAGATCCGTTTAACCGTACAGCTTTTACATATTTATTCGTTTCTGAAAGATTATTCGCCTTCACCGTGAATGTTTTACCGTTGGGTAAATGCAAAGCAGCTTCATGCAGTTGTGGTGCGCCGAAGATATATTCGCCCGATATCGGATCGACCGGGTAAAAGCCCAAGGCAGAAAACATATACCAGGCCGACATCTGCCCGCAGTCGTCATTCCCGCATAATCCATCGCGTTTGGGCAAATAGAACTTGTCAAAAACTTCCCTGACTATTTTAGCCGTCTTATCCGGACGCCCAGCGCATGTATACAGATAGGCAATGTGATGGCTCGGTTCGTTTCCATGAGCATACAAGCCGATTAGTCCGGTTACATCGGGAATTATTTCATGACCCGGAAGAGAGTCAACAGAAATAAAAAATAGCGAATCCAGTTTCTGAATGAAAGCTTTTTTTGATCCGAACAAATCGATCAACCCAGGAACATCCTGCTGAACATGCCAGGTCCATTGCCACGCATTTCCTTCTGTAAAATCCCGGACACCGTTTCCACCAATTAGGGAATATGGGTCAAAAGGGACCTTCCATTTTCCTTTTGAATCCTTTGGTCGTACCAAATTATATTCCGAGTCAAATAAATTCTTATAAAACTTTGATCGGTTCATAAAAAACTTATAATCTTCATCTTTACCCATTTTTTTTGCCATCTGAGCCACGCAATAATCATCGTATCCCGATTCCAGCGTTCTGGAAACAGATTCATCGCTGCTGATATCGTAGGGGAAATAGCCATACTTGTCGTAGTTCGGCCAGTCGGCTTTATTATGCTCCGAAGTTTGAGCATGTTTTATTGCTTCGTAAGCAAATTCGGGATCAAACGTTTTATCTCCCTTCAAAAAAGCATCAACAATAACCGGAATGGCATGGTTCCCAATCATGCACCAGGTTTCGCACATCCCATATTCGTTGGTCACCAGTAAACCCGTTTGCTTATGCCGCTCCAGCATCGAACGTACAAATTGTCCGTTTTCTTTCGGATACATCAGCGCCAGAAACGGATGCTCAGCCCGGTAAGTATCCCACAGCGAAAAATTGGTGTACATATCACCCGTGGTACTTTTATGCAGCTGGTGATCCCAGCCCGAATAACTTCCGTCAACATCAGTTACAAGATTGGGCATAAGCAAGGCATGGTACAACGAAGTATAGAATGAAACACGTTGCCCATCGTTCATCGGTTTTATATTAATCCGTTTTAGATAACTGTTCCAAAGCGTTTCGGCCTGTTTGTGTACGTTATCAAAATCCCAGCCAGGCACTTCAGTATCGAGATTATTGATTGCCCCTTTTTCGCTGGCTGTTGACAAACCCACTTTTACTTCTACGGTTTCCTGATCTTTGGTTGAAAATTGAACAAGCAGCTTCGTAATTTTTCCTGAACACTGCTGGTTCTTTCCAATTACGCTATCCTGATATGAAACGATTTGCGTAAAAGGCTTTGAAAATCGAGCGCAGAAATAATACTGGTGATCCCGAATAAAACCACCCGACCGTCGCATTCCAACAACAGTTTGAGAATCGATTACCTTTAAATAACTTTCGGTCGTTTGATCACCAATTCCATGTCCAAGATCAATCAGAATTCCTGATTTCTCATTGGCTGGATAGGTATAGCGATGAAAACCTACCCTTGGAGTGGCTGTCATTTCTGCCAGAATATTATAACTATCAAGCTTTACCCGGTAATATCCGGGACTGGCCTTTTCCGTATCGTGCGAAAAGGAAGATCGATAACCGGAAGAAGGAATTTTTTCGGTACCCGGTATAAATGGTACTATACCAACTACCGGCATCAATAAAATATCACCCATTTCCGCAGCACCTGTGCCACTAAGGTGGGTATGTGAAAACCCCATAATGGTTTTCGATCCGTCGTGATAGCCGGAACAAAACTCCCAGCCACTAATGCCGTTGTCGGGACCTACCTGCACCATTCCAAACGGGGTTGTTGCTGCCGGATAGGTATGACCAGTATAAGCCGTGCCAATAAACGGATCGACAAACTGAGCCGCATTAATTACTTTTGTACTATTACACCCCGAAAAAATAACTGCTACGAGAACAACTGATAACATCTGGATTGCTTTCATAATATTGATTTGCTTATTCAACTAAATTAGTTTGTTATTTCCACATTTCGCCCTTCGAGATGGTTAATACGTAATATTCCTCCATCCTTTAGTTTTTCCCATTTCCAACCTACACTGGTCGTTAAGTCATCACCACGGTTAAGAATTTTTCCGTCTACAGTTATGTGTTTCGGAAGGCTCGTTAACCGTAATACTTCCGTTGATCCGGGCAAGAAAGTTTGGTAAGTAATTCCTTTTGTGCTATAGTGTATTTTTTGAACAATACTGGAGGAGCCTAACAGGTGATTTTCTCCAGCGGGTGCCCATTCGGGAATTGCAGCCATGCCATCCAGAAAATGCTTAATATAATCACTGTATCCATCAGAGAACCAAGCTGCCATCCATTTGGGCCCTACAGAAACGAACCCGGAATTGCTGGTACAATAAGTAGCCCAGTTGAAGTTCTCAAAAGCCTCATTCTTATACCACTCCTCTTTTCCCAGTGCATACCACATGGCACAAACAGAAGCATAGCGGGCCGTATGGCTTCCCATGGGTGTCATACATTTCAGTTGTTCGCACTGTGCATTGTACCCAAGAGCAGCCTGGGTACCAAAAACACTGTTACACCAGTGAATTAAAGTAGATATATTTTCTTTGTAATACAGGTCATATTCCGGATGTTGAATTAAATAACGAGCTACTTCCATGGGTGTTACCTGTACCCTATTCTCATTTATGGCATCATATTCCACATCTTCAAAATATCCTTTCCACACGTAAGTCTTCATAGGGCCTTGCCATGAAAATAACCATTTCCATGCGATATTCCGTGCTTTTTTATATTTGGCAATAGCCTCATCGGTTAGTTGTGCCTGGTTTTGTATCCTGACCAGTTCGTCAAATAGCTTAACCGGCGGTAATACGTTCGAACAGTATTCTTCTGAAATAGCGCCAGTCCTAGCATGTACCCTGAATGGCCAGGGAGATTGAACATAACTCCCTTCTCTTACATTTTTGGCCAGGGCATCGGCACAATTTAGGGCAGCTTTAAGGTATGCCGGATCTTCGGTTATCTCGTAAAATTGAAGGTAAGCAACACCCATTTCGCCAACCTTGTCTGGTTCAAGAAAATACTTCCCGTCACCTCCTCCATTGCCAAAATCACCTGACCCGGTATATTCCGTAGCCTCGTTGGTTGCACTCGAATAAGGACATTTCTCCCAGGCCCATCCCGTTGAAGAAGAGCCATGCTGTATCATGTAATCTAGACAATCTTTAATGATTTTCAGATATGATTCATCCCCCGAATAAATCCGGTATTTAACGGCCAGACTTTCAGTAAGCCCTGCAAAAACACAGGCCGGATTATTAGACCCTCCTCTTCCTGAGTAAGAACTCTTCCCGGTTTCCGGGCCATCAATCTCGCAAAACAGATAGTATAATTTTAAACCGGTTTTGGGATCACTGGGCAGAACATTTTTTATAAACTCAGAAGCCAGTTTTACAACTTGGTCATAGCCAGCTCCATTCGTTTCTGGTTTATACCACGAGAGAAGTTTGCCATCAGCATTCCGAATAGTTTGGTGGGTACATATTGAGTCTGATTTCCAAAGGTTTTTAGCATTAACCTGTAACGAAATCACACTACATAAGCTAAGTAATATCGTCGTTATTTTTATTCTTTTCAAATTCATATTCAAGTTTTTTAGTCATTAGTAAATTATGCACTGACATATGTTTATGACGTATGTTCCGGTACATGATATAAAACAGATTATTTCCCGAATCCATCAGACACGAATGGCAAGGCCATATACAATGCCGACCGCCAGTATTCCCAGTTATGATTGCCATCGCGCACACGCAATTCACAGGGGACTTTTGCTTTTTGCATTTCCTGATAAAAACGCATATTTGCATCCAATAAAAAATCATCATCTCCACAATCGATAAACCAGCGGACAGTCCTTAATTTTTCCAAGGTAACTTCATCGGTAAAGGCGACAAAAGCAACACAATCGTTGGCCAATACAGACTTTCCTAACCCGGCCAGCCGGGCATCAGCCTTTGGTGCCCGATCTTGTTTTGGCAAAGTCATTAGGGCACTCATGGCATAAACCGACGAAAACATATCAGGATGTTTCTGCGCATAGGCTGTTGCTCCACCTCCGCCCATGGAATATCCGGCAATAGCCCGGTGCGGTTTATCTCCCAAAATCCGATAAGTTCTTTCAATGAAAGGAATGAATTCATCAAAGAAATAGGTTTCATAAGGCCATCCTTCAACGTTGAAATATCCATCCTTCAGCGTACCGGCATCGGGAACAACAATAATCATTTCACTTGCTTCTCCTGAACCGATGACATGGTTCGCTATATATTGCAGGTTTCCGCTGTCGAGCCATCCGTCGTAATCGTCGTTATACCCATGTAACAGGTAAAAAACAGGATACTTTTTTTCAGGCTGGACCGAATAGCTTTTAGGAAGGTAAACCGAATATTTCCGGGTAACATGCAATACTTTGCTATTCATACTGTCAATCCTGACCCGGCCTTCAGCCGGCCCAACGATAGATAAAGCATATGCCTGTGCTGAAAGTATTACAGCAAACACGGCAAAAAAAAGTAATTTTTTAAATCGATTCATCGCTATTCATCTTATTTATTTCAACTTATTTTATTTCAAGATTTTAACTAATTCATGATTGATCTTCAGGTCTGTACCATTAACATTTTGAAGTATAATTTGCGGACCTTTATCATCTTCGTTGATGTAAACATTATCCATCTTTACGTTTGACACGTCGTCTAATGCAAAAGCCGGGCGATAGTCGCGTTTTTTGGCAGCCACAGCAACATTTTTAAATGTAATACCCTTCACATGACGCACATAGAAACCCCAGGACGGTAACTCTCCCTGCAAATCATATTCAGGGTACATGTTTTCATTTTCAGGAACGTCTTTCATCCTCCAGACAGGCATATGTCCGGTAGCTTCATCGCCACCCCCCGGATAAGTAATAGCTACATTTTCAAACACCACATTTTGGATGTAGTGCCCCGGAATACCTATCACGATTGCAGGAGCAATATTAGCACCCAGTGGGTAGCTTCTCCCGGGGAAACGGACCTCATAACCCATATCGGGCCGGTTGAGCGGCACATCTGCTTTTACGTTGCGTATAGTGATATTTTTCAGTGTGCTTACCTCGCCTTTTTCGTTGGGTTTACGGTTACCCAGTCGAAGAAAAAATACATTCCATGTGTTGGTAATAAAAAGCCCGTCAACCAATATATTTTCCATTTTATGCCCGTCAACCGATTCAAGCGCCAGAGCTGATCGGTAGGTATCATAAATGTAAATATTCTTAATGGTTACATTGGTTGCTCCAGCGCCGGAACCAAACTTTATGGCATTTGCATTGGAATGTATCCGGCAATTTTCTATTAGCACCTGGTCATTCCAGGAGCCTTTTAGACAGACACCATCATCGGCTGAATTAATAGCACAGCCCGTTACGGTGACATTCCGGCAATCGGCGATATCCATCCCGTCATTGTTGTGAAAAGCCACGCTGTTTACGTTTATTTTTTCAATCTTCACATTCTCACAACCATTATACTGCTGTACCCAACAAGCAGCATTCTTTACTGTAATTTGCTGTACCAAAACGTCTTTGCAGTTTTCAATCTGAATAATCGTCGGACGCATACGTTCATCCGGATGAGTCTGATCATAGTCCTTCATATCCATCTTTCCCACATGAAACAGGCTGTCGATGTTGAGGACCAAACGACGCCCCTGTCCGTCGATGGTCCCATTACCGGTAATAGCTATATTACGTTGGTTACTTGCCAAAATCAGAGACTGATGTCCAGTAAGCCTTCTATAATCCTTCATATCGGTACTTCCCAGTAACACTGAACCTTCCTCAAGAAAAAGATTAATGTTGGACTTTAATTCTATGCTCCCTGTCAGGAAATATCCTTTAGGTACAATCAACTTGCCCCCACCGGCCTCATGCAATTTGTCAATGGCCGATTGAATGGATTTTGTATTCAGTGTACGGCCATCAGGTTTGGCGCCAAAATCGAGAATATTGTATTCCTTAGCCTGAACACAAATAGTAAACAATAAAAGCAAGGTTGCAGTAAAATAAATTCTTATCGTGTTCATTTATCGTGTTATTTTAATTTATTTAATCTCTGTACATCGCATTCCGTCTATCGTAACATTGGTCATATGCGATAAACGTTATCCAATTATTTGTTTTGACTATCTCTGGATAACTGAATAACTTTTTGAACCGGATAACTGTCAAGAGCATGTCGAACATAAGCATAGCGGCCTTTCTTCAACGCTATTCGGATATTTAACAGTAGTTGTGCTGTACCAACAGGCAACGAAATGTTCTTTTTCTGCAATGAATCGGCTACGGTTTCAGCATGCAGCACTTTTCCATTTAGGTCAACAAGTATTTCTGAAGGAACTGTTGTTGTAAAATGATCTATTTCATTGGCTGAAGACATTTTTAAAGATCGTAATTCATACGGCTGAAGTGTTAAGCGCCAATCCTTGTTCACCTTTATTTTCTCTGAATTTGTCAGATCTGTCAGTTGGGAAGGATTTGAGCCAAAGCGGACTGAAACCTCAACCGGGTAATACTCACGGTTAATCAGGTATAAATATCGTTCCCCATGAATAACCAACGATCGTATTGCTACCGGATCTGTTGTTGTACCTACTGTTTTAAATTTTTGCGCCGGCAGAGTACGGTAGGCTTTAGCGAACTTCTGAATCATCTCAGAATGGCCGGTATCGGTAAACAGCCCGCCACGCGTAATCCGACAGGCATCCAGTTCGGCCAATGCATGGGCAAAATATTCCATGTAATAAGAACCTCCCTGAAAATGAGGAGTAATCCGAGATTGTGAGTTCCACCAAAAATTATCTTCAGGATATTTGGAAATACTTTGGCGAATACCTTCTGCCGGTTTTCCCCACATGACCTGTAAGTCCTTTGCTTGCTGGTCATTTGTAGCACAGGGATGATGCGAATATTTTCCCCAGGCTTCAACCCAGCAGTCGAAAATAAACGCACTCGGGTATTCCTGTTTTCCAACGGTTTCAAGCGTTTCCTTATCAAGAAAATCGTGATCATGGAACGAACAAGTTCTTTCCAAAGGTAAATCGGCACCCAAGGTACTCCAGCCATCACGGTCGCGCGAAGGCACCATCGAATAATCGATATCTATTCCAGGTTCATTACTGTATAGTTTCACATCCAGGCCACCTTCGCGGTAAAGCTGGTACAGCGATTTTCGTGCAAAAATCTGGTGTTCGGGTTTACCTGGTGTTCCAAACCAGCCGGGAATAGTCGTTTCTGTCCACATCGTCAGGGTCAACCGCAGGTCGGGACGAACACGGACTAGCACATCCCGCATTTTACGAATCAGCTCCCTGATTTTTTCACAACGCCAATTCACCCATTGTTTCTGATAATTAGAGGTTAAATAATTGTACCTTTTCGAAAAACGATCGGGAGCTTTCTGGTCAACCGGAATTTTCACACCAGTTTCTTTCTCAAAAAGGTTCACCGTATAATCATCGTAACCCGATTGAAGCGAAAAGAACCAAAGAATAGTGGCATGCCACATATTAATGGATATTCCTTTGAAGACCGGTGATTTTCCATATCGATTCGCAATTTCGGCAGTTAGGTTTAAGATAGCTTTTTGCACGGTTGGATGAAGTGGGTTAAACATAGGCCCTTTTCCAAACGGACCGTCGTGCTCACCATACGCCCATTCCTTGAGAGTGCCGGCGGTTTGCTTTTCATAATTAAGAACGTTGTATTCAACTGTCCAGTCAGCTGTAGACGACTGAACCTGGTCGTTTGCAAGCATGTTATTATACGTTTCCTTTCCGGCTTTTATCGAATCAAGGTTTATATTCATATCCTTCATCAGACTTCCTAGCCGCAATAGTGTCAACGCCCCTTGAAATTCCAGATTTTCTTTCTCAAACTTTTTCAACAGGACATCAACCCAGTCAGTCAAATCAGAAGTCCACCGAGCGTAGATCGTCCGGTCGGGTGCAGCCACGCTTTCAGCTAATCCCGAAGGTTCGCATTTAGAAGGGTACAACGGACCGTGATACCAAACAATGGGATAAGTAAGCAGGTTCTGACCGGTATACTGCATGTAGCTAATTGTCCGATCGAGCCATTCCTGTTCGGTATATGCCCCCATGCTGAATGTCATTCCGCATGGGTCTTCAAATTGCATACCCAATTCCCGGGTTGGAATATTCCCTCTATTTTTGTTGATATTCAGAGCCGGAAGATCATCCAGTTCATAAATCTGAATGTCGGCAACAGCCGCTGGTTCACCGTTTCCCCAGGTCATAAATACAATACTGCAATCGTTCCACCGGGGCCAGAAAATTTTCCTGATTTCCTGCATTTTATGGGTAAGGGGTTGCTTTACTCCCGTAAAAGTGCCAATAGTAAGGTCGTAGCTAGTCCCGTCCATCATACACATAAACCGGCGTTTATCGTCGGGGTACCTCACTACTACCAAATGAGGCTTGCCAACACTTTTTACAGAAAAGCGATAACCAAAACGCGACAAAGGTTTTGCTTCAGCCTCCCTGTACTTACCAGCCTCAGAAGAAGTAACGTGGACATCACCGTACGAAAAATAGGTATCAGCAGTATAAATCTGAGTACAGTCAAAACGCTTAATTAATCTCAAGTGGGGCTCCTGCTGCCCATTTGCCCTCCAACCAGATAATATAAGACCACATAACAATATTCCAATAAAGTAGGTTCTCATCATTTAACTTTCAATTTTAGTTCGTATCCGGACTATTTCATGCATCAACCTCAATTGGTTAATGTATTATTTAATCGTAAAAATTGCATTTATATATACATTTTGAGATTCAGGGTTCAACACAAACTCAATTTTCGATGGAATTGAAATAGACCCACCCATAGTGATAGGCTTTGAAATGCCCACACCCATATTAACAACAGCAGCATGCGGCGCATAAAAGCCACTACAGGGAGTCATTCCCACAAAAATACTTGCAGTCGTTATACCATATTTTTTTTCATATTTCCCTTCAAAATAGGAAGACATGTTCTGTTTCCCCGATGAATTACGGTCAGCGCCCCAAAACCACAACGAATAAAGAAATGATAACGGGATTGTTTTAATTGGCTTATAAACACCATAAATGTCAAACATGTGCCGGGTTGTTTTCCGGTTAAAACCAAAAAATTTGTGTTTGGCTCCAATGGAATCATTAATGGCAAAATAATCAATCAATCCAAGCTTGAACCTTGATGTTAACTGATACTCAACGATAAAATCAATTTCGCTGTAAGCGCGCCGTTCAAATGGATACGATCCCCAAATTGACAAATTGATTTTATCAGTTAAATATCCCAGTGATGGCTGGATAACAGGAGTTTCGGAATAAGCAACTCCTCTCCATATCCACCGGGTAGCCAAATCTGCCTGAACATAAAAACAAGAATCCGCCTTTTTGGCTGATACGTTAATAACAAATAGATTAGCGAGTATAAAAAATAGGATATGCTTATTTTTCATAGAAGTTATGACTTTCTATTCGTTTCAATCTTATTTGTTTGTAAATCAACTAATTTTGTTATTTTCCTGTTTTTAAAATGGAATGCAATTGGCTGATTCATTTTTTGGTGAACAATTTATCGCCAGGGACAAACTGAATTGGCATTTCCGGAGCTTCGTAATACAAATCTAATGAACCCTTTTTGTCATGAGTGAAATATTCAATTTTGTACGGATGCGACCCTTTGGATAGTTGAATAGTTCCGGAGGTATTCGAACCATTCAGACTTTTGCTTTCAGTGACCAGCATGGAGTCGATAAACAACCGGTATCCACCGTCGGACCATATACGGAAGGTATAAGCGGCCTCCTTATTAATTTCCAACGAACCGGTAAAACATATTCCAAAATCGGTTTTATACTTGTTCTTCAGTTCATTAATATCGAATGTATTTAGTCCAATTTCATAACAAATACCCTTACCTAAAGGAGTTTTTGATTCGAATGAAGGGAGATCCTTTTCTCCTGGCAAATTGAAAAACGAATAATTCACGCCATTCCCGTTTTTGCTGTACACGACCCTGTACTGCGCAGACACCATTGGGCTTTCACCGTTTTTGCCAAATATTTTGGCTTTAACGATTGTTGATTTTTCGAGCGTAAAAGGTTCTGTGTACAGCTTAGATTCACGCGTTGGTGTTGTACTATCCGTTGTATAACGAATATCGCCGTCGACCTTAAGTGGACGTTTTATTCTAACTAATGCAGCGGTATCAACAAATAGGCCTCCATAAACAGTTTTTGTTTCTTTTGAAGGAAAAACTGGGGGTGGTAAAATATCGACTCCTGTATAAATATTTTCAGGTTCGCTAAAACCTTCATAAACAGCTTTGACAGGGCGCCCTACCCAAGGCTGAGGTATATTCAGGCCAAGAGCAAAAGCCACATCAGCAGCAACATCATATTTATATATCTGCTGCTTTATCTGGTACCCCTTTTTTATTCCTCTCCCTGAATATATAATCGGTGTGGTAAGTTCCTCATAGGTGTTTTGTCCATGCCTGTAAAAGATACCGCCATGATCGGCCACCACCATGATCATTGTATGATCGCTGATACCGGCTTTTTTTACTGCATTCACAATAATCTTAACATCATTGTCGATTTCGTGGATTGTTTCTATATATTCAGTGGACATGTGTCCTTTTGAATGCCCGGCGTCGTCCACTTCATCTAAGTGAGTAAAGACAAAATCAGGCTTCTTGTTCAAAATATATTCTGCCGTTTTCTGTGCTGTTTCAAGATGAGTCGGATAAGTTTCAAACTTATTCAGAAGCTCCGTTTCCAGCATATCTGCAAATCCGCTCCATTGATAAATGCTGCCAATTTCGGCCTTTGGCTTCTGCTGGCGAATGACACTGAAAATGTTGGGGAAATTTTTATGTTCAGACATGGCAACCGGCGGAAATTCATCGAAATTTCTTTTCCATGAGTTGTCAATTACCCCGGTAGCTTCAGGACCGGCGCCGCACAACATGGCATTCCAGTTTGGTTTACTTACTGTTGGCAGGACACACCGAACCTTAAAACTGTAAGCTCCGTTATGCATCAAACTGTCCATACATGGTGTTGCTGCCTCCAGTAATCCCTGAACGCTCATGGCATCTATTCCAATCACAACAACATGCTTTATTCCTTTGGGATATTGACTATTCTGGCAACTAAAAAACACAAAGAGCATACATAATGCAATTATCGATGGAATGGATGTTTTACCAATAAATTTTCGTTTCATTTGTTATTTTTTTTTAGTCATTATTTGTTTTTACTCATTATTACAGCCCACATTACTTTCCTAATATTATCTGGTTTTCCTTTTCATAATTAAATATTTTTCCGCCATCATTGAATAAATAGTTGATTATTCGTTTTCCGTAACATGTTTTATCTTACTTATGATAATAGCCCCATTATTTTTTCCTTTATTGTTGTATATTAACAAAACGGGTAATGCCCCAATATTAAAGTCGCTTGCTGAAACAGATAAAGTTCTTATCTCAGGACTAGATATACTCCATTGTTGTATTTCGGTAGCAGGGAATGAAATATTTACTTTACGGTTTCCGCTGTTTGCCCATAGTACTAACAGACAATTCCCATCCTTCTTTTCAAAATTGAAATAGTTTATTTTATCGTCATTACAACTTACGAGTGAATTTACAAGGCGACTGTCAGAAACATTTCGGGCAATAGCCCGGTAAGCATATATTCCGTTTTTTAGTTTGTATTCATCATCACCTATCACAAGGCCGAAAAAATCTTCAGAATTAGATTTAGATCTCTCTGCCGGATCAAAAAGATGATACCAGGTGATTACCTTAATATCTTTAGAAAGCCCGTAAACAAGCGTTTTTATGATTTTTTCAGGCAGTTTATTTTCAGAAACGCGCGTGGGATACAATCCTCCTGTAGGATATCCCATTTCCGATATCCAAAAGTCTCCTCGGAAGCCATATTTTTTTGCTTTATCCTGTATGCGTTCAATCTGTTTCAGATAACCGGCCAAGGTTACAGCATAAGGGTGGAAAGAAATTACATCAACATTTTTTCAGAGCACCTGCTTCAAACATTTTCTGAAGATATTTATCATCTCCGCGGAAAAGGCCAGGAGTTGTTACCACAATAGAGGGATCAATACTTTTGATAGCCTTTACGGTTTTACTAAAGAGATCAATAAATTCTTCCGCATTTCCTTTCCAGAAGCGTTTTGTTTTCAGGTTAGGTTCATTCCATATTTCGAAAGCAGCGACTTGCCCTTTATATCTTTTAACTGTTTCGGTTGCAAAATGAATAAAAGAATCATAATGTTCGGGTTGAATATATTTTTGCTGTTTATTATCGCTATGTATCCAGCCTGCATCATAACAGAGCACAGCAATTATTTTTTTGTTATGTTGCAATGCTGTTTGTGTGAACTGATCCATTGAGGAAAAATCAAAATTGCCAGGTGTTTTTTCAATGTTGTTCCAGTGATAATCAACCCTTAGCCATTCACAGCCAATGTCGTCCAATAACCTATATTCCCGATCAGTTTTTGTCTGACCGGCATGGCATAATCCAATGGAATTTCCAATTTGTATCGGTTCCAGAGTTGCAAGCTTTATTGTTGAACAAGATTCCCCAAAAAGTACTGAGCAGGAAATAATGATAAAAAAGAAAGGGATATCGAGTACTTTTTTCATAAAGTAGAAAAGCTTTTTAGTTTAGTTATTATTTTGTTTTGTCATCATAACACATGTATCCCCCGATAACACTATTGTGTTTAAATTGTATTGCCTCGGCAATAACCTATTCTGCAGTATATAGTGCCGGAACCCTTTATATAAATTCATTAGTCTCCAATTAAAAACTTGAGATTCTTTGGATAGGTCGAGTATGCATTAGAATCAAAACAATAGAGCAAAGCAGCTATACCGAGATTTTTCCCTAGAACAGGTAATACATAGTTACCACAACCGTGAATATTATCAGGTCCTTTTTCTCCTACAAAATATGACGACTTATTTAAGAGTTCAAATATTCCATCTCGTGTGATTTTAGTGCTCGCTTCAGTGTCATAGTTTCCCAAAACAACAGCAAACGGGATTTTTGCATCCTCAAATATCTTTAGTATATCACGCCATGGCAGTCTTGATGGAACGTGCCATGCCACATCACCGGTCAGAGCTGAATTTTCTTTCATTTTGGATTTAATTTCTAATCAGTTGATTTTTTGGGGGGAGGTTTAAACTTTCAGGAAAATTTTCTTCTTATAAAGGAACCACAGGAATATCCAGCAAACCAAAACATACGAACACGACAAAATAAGATCACCTATTTCCTTTGGAAATTTTGCAGCAAAGCCGTCAAAGAAAAAATCTCTGATAATACCAAATTTTATTATTTTCTGTCCAAGATAAATCGTTATGGAATTGAGACCTATTACCCGAAATGGGAAGGCCCATTTTCGGTAGTTCTTAACATCAATTACCCAATAAAAAAAAGAGAGAAGAATCAAACCGATTCCCACTGTTACCATAACAAAAGTTGGTGTCCACATTTTCTTTATTATCGGTATTACCGAACTGAAAACAACCGCACCAACGATAAAAACTATACCCGCAATTAGAATATAAAGGGATTTCTTCTCGGGATTAATTTTTTCTGACAGCAATAAAGATCCTGTCATCATCCCAAATAAAGCATTTGGTATGGCTGGAATAAGACCGAGAAGACCTTCGGGATCGAATATTTTATCGTTCAATCTTCCCGGCAAGAACATCCGGTCGAACCAAGCAATAAAATTTCCCTCCGGAGAAAAAATATTCGAACCTACAGGAGCATCCGGTGCCGGGACCAATGCAAACAAAAGGCTATAAAACACAAGCAGACCAAACGACCAAATTAACCGAACAGAAGTCTTTTCGGTATTGATAAAAATAATGGCTCCAAACATCCATGCAAATCCGATGCGAGCCAGGACACTTGCGACTCGAAGATTTCCGTCGAATTTAAATAATCCGTTATACACCAAGCCGAACAAAAACAACATAAGTGCCCGTGTAAAAATGTGTTTATAGATTTGGCTCTCTTTTTGTCCATTTTCGCGACGTTTTGCAACTGAAAAAGGAAAAGAAATTCCTGCAATGAAAAGGAAAAGAGGAAATACTAAATCCATCAAATGGATACCCTCCCATTTTACGTGTTCCATTTGATCCCCGATTCCGGCTAACCAGCCGGCTCCGGTAAGATTTGCCAATGCAAAAATGATTCCCGGAAATCCCATAATCCACAGCATATCGAAGCCTCTTAAGGCGTCAATAGACTCTAACCTATTGGTTTTCTTGTCACTCATATATTAAGGTTATAATTAGTTTGTTTTACATTTCTATATTTAACTGCCTTGATTTATTAATGCAGCCATGCTTCATTTGTAATTATGTCAGCAATTATTTTTTGACCAGTTGCCGTCAAATGGATCCCATCTTCAGTCACATTCTCCCAAACAGGGCTCAGTTTTGAATAAATATCAACAAAATGACATCCCTCCAACTCTACTACTTTCTTTAACTGAGAATTCAACCATGCAATTCGTTGAGAACCGCCCTTGTATTTTTCAATTAGCTTATCGTCGGTTGCGTAAGGAGGAGGCGAAATCACAAATATTTCAGGATGATATTTTTGATATAGCGGATGAGCCTTTATCTTTTTTAGCAAGGTCTTCATGTTTTTCGGAACAAGTTTCAAGCTATCATTAAAAACAGCTTTACAATCGTTTGTTCCGAGCATGATGAATATTTTGTTCATCCCGTTGAGCACCTTATCTGCTTCATTCATATAACGGTCAATCTGGCGAAGCGTATTCAAATCTTTCCTACCATTATTGTCAAAGCCAATCGTATTACCAGAAATTGAAGTATTATAAATGAAATCAGGGAATCGTTTCTCCTTTAGCTGATTTACCCAGCCTTCTTTAATCGATCCATTTGAATCTCCAACAACAAGAACATTTTGTCCTTTTACGCCATCCAGCACACGGTCCATAATCATTTCATGACCACCTTCAAACAGATTAATCTGGACTTTATCGAGATACTGACGCAGTATTAAAACAGATAGATTATCTTTAAAAACCGGGGTTCTGGTTGTTTGCCAATCCATTAAATGCAACATTTCTTCGGTGGAAAACAGGATTTTCTGATCGGAATAATCGAAATCAGAAACGATCTTATTAAACATTTTCAGACTGTGTGTGAAAGGAACATCACCCGATAAACCGCCGTCATGAATTCCTGTAAAGATGAAAAGTTTACTGTTCTCACGCTGAGCCACCGGAGTGTCCATAAAAACCGGTGAACGCTTTACAGCTTCAGCCACATTAAAATATGGGACAAATCCATTTTCGGGGAGGCCAGAGGTCGCTTTCTCCAGATCGTGCATATATTTTTCATATTTCTCTCTGCGGCCCGCACATTCGTAATAATAATCCACCAGATTTGTAATGGAAGCCCAAGCCGTGAAAGTTTTGATCCGGTGTTTAATTTTCATGTAACAAAGCAACGTGGCATAGCCACCACCGCTTCCTCCAATGATATGAATGCTGGTTGTATCCACATTGGCGTGTGCAATGGCATAATCAATCGCATCATCAATATCACTGATAACCAAAGGATTTCCGCAGGCTTCCGGGCGATCATTCGAGCCCCGGAAATTGGGATGGATATAATTATAATCGTTTTCAATACAAAGCGGAGCCACGTCGTCCACCTTGGTATAATCGGCACTCCAGGCATGCAATCTGATCACCAGGGGACGAGGTTCTCCCGATTTCGCCCTAAAAAAGTAAGCAGGTTGCATCGTATGATCAACAGATGTAACAAATTCCACTTTCTTGCATTCGGCAGGCCAGGTCTTTTCAGGCTCAGCTTTTTTTTTGACCTCTTCTTGTGCAAATGCCGACAGAAAAATGAAAAGACAACTTATTACGCCTATAAATTTCATTCGTATAAATTTTTATTTAACATTTTATAATTGAGCCCACTCCGAAAAGTCAATTCTCCATAGTTGTCACTTTGCAATCTACTGATATACCGTAGATGTTTTAGTCGAAATGGGTGTGAAAAGGCTTTTCGGAGTGGACTCATAATTTTGGTATTAACGTATTCTTTTTGAAAAACTTTTCAAACCGAGGGAATAGCCATTTGAACATTTTCTGTTAGTACAGACTTTGACCCACATGGCTATTTTATGGTTTTCTATATCACACAATCCACATCCTTGTTAAACTTTAAAATATACCTTACTGTTCTTAATTTTCTGAGAAAGCAACAGTTTGCCTGATAGCTCCCAGATTTTTGACTTCGTCGGCTGTCAGTTGCTTGTCCCAGATAGCCACAGCAGAAACATCTATTGTGCTGTCATCTCCATCTTCATCAGAGAAGAACAAAACACCTCCGGGGAGCAGAGAATAACGGCCATCAATTGGACCTTCGGAAGCTTTTCCATCTAAGACTTTAGTTCCATTAACATAATAGGTAAAAGAGGAACCAGCTTTTGCTACCAATATCACACGGTACCAATTGCCTTTAACAAGCGTGCCGCTGGGAGAATAGCCCAAACCTCCAATACCTATTTCGCCCGACCTTTTGATGCAAAAATCCTGATCCTGAGAATTGTCAAGTGTACGCGAAGACATCAGGGAATAATAACCTGTCTCAGGCAATCCTGTTTCATTGGGCAGGCGAATATCCCACATAATCGTATATTCGTTAATTTTTGCCTCTCCGCTTTTGGGCTGGAATCCATGAATACACTTGATAAATGTACCCGTCACTCCGGCACTCTTCGGATCCCAGGGGATACGAACCGCCTTATTATCGAAACGAGGCCCATCAATGGAAGTGATTTTCTTATTGTCCTGAACAAAAACCAAGTCATTTCCGATCGTTTTCTTTGGCAAATTGGAAGCATCTTCAAATTCCCAGTAACCTTTGGCTCCCAGAGAATTGATTTTGGCCTGAAGCGTTTCAACTGTATTTACCTTTACCTGTACTGTAGCAGTTAAATTACCGTAATGACAGATAACATTTGTTTCACCGGGATCAACACCAAGTATTTGCCCCTTGCTATTCACCTTGGCTATTGCGGTATTTTCAGAGGTCCATGTAAATTTATCCTGGACATCAGCGTCCCAAGGAATAGGAAATGGAATTACCGTAGAGATTACATCGACATTCGTTGAAATGGATTTCTCATTAAGAGCAATCCCCGACACTGAGTTCTCTTCATCCTTGCAACCGCTCAAACCAGCTATGAGCGCAAAACAACTTACGCCTATGATGCAATATTTTATCTTCATTTTAATTTTTTTATTGTTTGAATCCACTCCGAAAAGCCTTTTCATGCTTATTTCGACTAGAAACGTCTACTGTATATCAGTAGATTACAAAGTCATAACTAAGGAGAATTGACTTTTCGGAGTGGATTCATTGTTAATTTTATAATTATTTGTATTCAGAATTATTGTTTGCCAAGTTTGGATTCGCTTCAACTTCTTTGCTTGGAATAGAGAGGAAATAATCAGCCTTTGTATAATTCCTCTGAAGTTTGTACGTATTGTCTGATTCATCTCTCCAATCGGTGTTGGCCTTTTCAACCAGTTGGAGCCTTTGCAAATCGAACCAGCGTGCAGAATATTCAAACCCAGCAAATTCATAAGCTCTTTCCCAGACAACAGTATCAATAAAATCATTCGCGCTGAGTCCACTTACAGAAGCCTCTGTAGTTCCAACACCTTTATACGCACGGTTACGGACATCATTCAGGCATTGATAGGCAAGTGTGTTAGGATTACCATCGGCGCGTGCCTGGGCTTCAGCATAAGTAAGAAGTATATCAGCATAACGCATCATTACTATAGAACGTGAATCATACCAGGTAGCCGATGTTTCCATATTTTTGGACCACAGATTGGTACTTCTGTTTTCCCAACTCCAGTCAGAAGTCAGGTTATCTGCCCACCATTTACGATAGGTTGGATGTTTACAACTGAGGTCAGTGTAAGAATAATGAGCACCTCCATTGACATAGAAATCGGTAACGAATGTAAAATCTTTACGTTCTCCCTTAGGGAAGCGATTATAGAATCCATTTTCTGCAATCATCAGTTCCCATCCACCAAATTCACTGGGACGGCAAGGATTGGGTGATCTCACCGTATAATCCGGATCTACTGTTGAGGAGTGAGTTATCCAAAGTATTGCTTCATCAGGGGTTGTTTTATATCCTTGCCATTGAGGATCCCATATTTGATAAAAATGGTTGCGAAGAGCATACCCATAAGTAGAAGCATTATCAATTACTTCCTTGGCTTTATCACGAGCTTTCCCATAATATTCTGTACCTCCATTAACAGGGAACCCGGCCATTTGCAAATATACTTTGGCAAGGAGAGATTTGGCCGCACCTTTTGTCACAGCGCCACCGGTTCTCATGTAGCTTGTTGACCAGGTAGTTGGAAGCCATTCTTCTGCAAACTGCAGGTCGGAGACGATAAGTTTATAAACATCAATGGCTTTTGATAATGTAACACTTTTGTCGGGCTGAAAAGCAGTTGTGATCAAAGGGATATTATTATAGAACCTTACAACCCAGAAATAAGTGAAAGCGCGAATGAAATATGCCTGAGCAGCATACGAATTAAGTGTTGCTTCTGCAACTTTACCATCAGCATTGTGATAATTATTGATAATTGAATTAGCCTGGTTTATACAGTTATAAGCCCTTTCCCATCCGAGTTGGAAGTCGCTGTCAAGATCACTTGGAGTGTTCATATTGACTTCTGAATAATATTCCCGGCTCTTAGAAGTACCCAAGACATCATCCGCACTTGAATATTTAAGCTCCATACTTTGATAGGGCCGATCCATTGCTTTAGCCCAAATCGAATACAGCGAATTATTCATCAATTGCAATTCTGACTCATTATTCAGAAAATTATCTGGAAATAATTGTCCTTTAGGATCTTCTTCCAAAAATTTGCTATTTGATTCACAAGAAGTCAGAAGTACAAAAACGACAGAAAAAATTATAAATATTTTACTTTTCATGATTGATTTACGTTAGAGGTAATTAATATTCTAATGCTATACCAAAGGAAAAACTCTTAGGATTTGGGTAAGCGAACCAGTCCATACCGGCATTAATATCATTGCCTGTAGAAGAACTGATCTCCGGATCGTAACCTTTGTACTTGGTAATTGTCAGTATGTTTTGGGCACTTACTGAAAGTTTAAGACTTGCGAAGGATATCACGCTTTTAGGTATGCGGTAAGAAAGGCTGACGTTGCGCAATTTCACATAATCGCCATTTTGCATATATTGTGAAGAAAGCGGTTGCATGTTATTGGTATTGCCGACCCGTGCAAATTCAGCGTCCGGATTTGCCGGTGTCCAGCGGTTCCGTGCCGCTTTAAGGGTATAAAATGTTGCAACAGTGCCCCGCTCAGCACCTACCATGTACGACCAATTCATTACATCACGGCCATGAACACCTTCAACCAATATATTCAGGTCAAAATTTTTGTAAGAGAAATGATTATTGAACCCCCACGTAAAGTCAGGATTTGAATGCCCGATAACTTGCTTATCATTTGTATCGTAGCTGTGATTACCATTCAGGTCTTCATATTTATAATCGCCGGGTACCTGACCAAATTTGGCCGCTTCAGTTGCTTCATTTTCTTGCCAGATTCCAAGGTATTTCAAGCCATAAATTGTACCAATGGGTTGCCCGGGTATTAATGCAAATGGGCTGACTGAAGTAAGTCCTGCGGCATACGTATCACCGTAAATGATCGAACTTCCGCCAAGGCTAAGAACTTTATTTTTATTTATGGCGCCATTCAGATTGATATCATACGAAAGATTTTTGGTATGAAGAATATTGTAGTTAATGTTGAACTCAAAACCTTTATTTCGTACCGAGCCCACATTGGATATTACGGTTGATTTTCCATACTCGGAGTCACCGCCATTATAGGCTGCAACTGAAACAGGAGCCAATAAATCAACTGTCTTTTTATTATAATAATCTAAGGCAATATTCAAACGATTGTTGAGCGTCGTCAGGTCAATTCCTAAATTCATTTGTTTCGTCGATTCCCATTTTAGATTAGCATTACCGCCAACCCGTGCATAATATCCTGAATACTGGGTAGAAGTACCCCAAGACCAACCGCGACTAGCAAGGGTAGTATATGTTGCATAATTGCCAATAGCCTGGTTTCCAATAATACCCCAGCCTCCACGTATTTTTGCGTTTTGAAAAATATTCTGGTTTTTCATGAACCCTTCTTCCGAAAGTTTCCATGCAAGAGAGAATGATGGGAAATATCCCCACTGGTTGCTGCCTTTAAATTTTGAAGAACCATCAGCACGATAGTTTACTGTCAGAAAATAACGTGATGCATAATTATAATTCATACGTCCAAAATAAGAACGCAGAGCATTATTACTATAACTTGAACCCACACTAACATTTGGCGCAGATAAACCTAAGTTATCCCAGCCTACCGATTCGAGGGGAAGAGCATTTGCTTCGCCGCTTAAATCTCTGGTTTTACCCTGGGTTTCTTCAAAACCACCCATCAACGAAAAGTTATGTAATTCTGCAAGCGTTTTGGTATAGGTAAGAAATCCGTTAACAAGCCATGTTTTGGTTTCATAAGAACTTTGCGATGCAGTTGCATTTACGCCAGTATATTCAGTACTTTCAAAATTACGGTCCCCTCCAGTATCGAAAGAAATAGAACCTTTAGCTTCCAAAACCAAACCTTTAATAATATCTACTTTAATATTTCCGATTCCACTACCGCTATTTGTATATTTTGTATCTTCAAGGGTTGTCATCAGTAGAGGGTTAATAATCGCACCTGTTCCAATTCCAAGACGGTTGTATCCTCCGTCCGGATCATAAATAGGTTCAGTAGGTGCCCATACCATGGCTGCCATCAGAGGAATAGAAGTTTTGCTTCCACCTGTTGCCAAGCTAGGGTTCAGGTTATTTGAGTGCGCTAAATTCGTTTCTATCTGAACGGATATTTTGTTGCTCAAATCCATGTCTACTTTTGAGGATATACCGTATCCTTCGGCTTCGGTATTCCTGATAGTACCAGTTGACTTACGGTAGATTGGGGAAATATAATATTTTACATTTTTTAGACCTCCCGATAATATAACTTTATAGTTTTGAGAAATACCAGTCTGCATAATTTCTTTCTGCCAGTCGGTTCCACCGTTTGCTTTATATTTAGCGAGTTCATCATCGGTGAAAGAATAAGTACCAACACGGTTATTGAATTCAGCAAATTCGTAAGCATTCATCAAATCATATACTTGAGGAGTCTTATCTAAAGAAACATTAGAATAAAACTGAAGTGTGGGTTTGCCTTCTTTGCCACGTTTTGTCTTCACTAAGATAACTCCATTTGCTCCACGAGAACCATAAATGGCAGTTGCAGAGGCATCTTTAAGAATCTCTATGGATTCAATATCGTTTGCGTCAGGCATACTACTATTATAGTTTCCATCGACAACAATCAATGGGTCGTTTCCGCCATAGAGCGAATTTGCTCCTCTGATGCGGATTGTTGATCCTTCTCCAGGAGCTCCGTTCGTTCTGCGTACAGTTACACCAGGGGCCCTTCCCGAAAGAACAGAGTTTGCTGAACTTGTAGGTTGGTCCAAGAACGTTTTAGATGACACTGAAGCAATAGAACCAGTTAAGTCACTCTTTCTAACTGTTCCATATCCGACAACCACGACCTCGTCCAATCGCTTTATATCAGAAGTCAATTTAACATCAATTTTAGTCTGACCCTTCAGCGATATTTTCTCGGGAAGATATCCCATGAAGGTAACTTTGATTACAGCATTAGCCTTAGGTAGATAAAGAGAAAAATGGCCATTGATGTCAGTTTGTACGCCAATAGTGGTCCCTTCTACTGAAACTATAGCGCCAGCAATAGGCTCGTTTGTAACGGCATCAGTTACCGTACCGGTTAATTCATTCTGCGGCTGCGCCGAAAAAGGAGAAATAACAATAACATTATTTTCCAATCGAGTGTATGTTGCTTGCGTATTGCGCAATACATTCAGTAGTATTGTTTCGAGCGAAGCCTGATGTAGATCGCAAGATATAGTTTTGTTGAGTGCATTAAAATCGTCGGAATAGAAGAAACGATAGGATGTTTTGCCTTCCACAATTTTTAATACATCTCTAACTGCCAAATTATTAATATTTAAGTCCAGTTTCGTATTTTGCGAAAAAACGCTGGCTGAAACATTTATTGACAATAAAAAGGTTAGTAATATTGCTAATTTCATGGCTAATAGTAAAGGTTTGAACCCCTGAGGCAAGTATACGGAGTTCCAATTACGATTTTTTTTCATACTCTTTCATGTGTTTAATTATTAATTTTTTTTGAACACTTTACTTCCGGCAAGAAGTAATTTTAAACAAATCTTGAACTAACAAATTGAGGCGTTGAGCCTTCGTCGGTTTTAAGTAACAAAGGAGATATTTCTCATACGATAAGTATTAATGTGAATAATAGATGTACCTACAATTTCAATCATTACAAATTTTAATTTCAAAATAGACCAAACGACCTTAGAAAAAAGACAATCTCTTAAAAATTATCCTCATAAAAGAGAGCGGAGAGAACCATTATCAAAACATCAGAAATCTACAATAATATGTGTATTTCAGTCTTTTGATAGTTTACATTGGTGGGAGAATCCCAGTTAGTGAAAAATTTTATGTTCAATTTACAGAACCATAAACACAAAAGCTATTTTTTATCTATCTTTGGCTGTGTTTAATTATTTTATAATTGAACGAATTACCCTCGGCAAGGGGTAATTTTAAACAAACCTTGAACTAACGGATTGGGGTACTATTTTTTATACCCTAATCCGTTTTTATTTAATAGTAGATTCTTTTCATCATATAATAATATTTAGTTTTACGTCAAATTTTTAATGTTCCGCATTTATATTTGCTAACTTGAACTCCTTTTCGAGTCGTTCGTCTTCAGAAATCGTTATGAGTCCTTTATCAACTTTATATTTTAATGGAATAGTATGCCGCAAGATTACAAGTACTTGTTCAATAGTTTCGTTTTGTAAGGTTCCGGTGAAGTGATATTTCTTAATTTCGTTCGACTCAATTTGAATTTTTATATTATACCTTCGTTCAAAATCATTTATCAAGCTTTCAATATCACGTTTTTCAATAACCCAACGTTCGTCTTTCCATGAGGTATATAATTCGGTTTTTATCTCGGCTTCTCTAACGGCATTAATTTCTTTCATAACAACAGGAACCGATTGTTGCATTTGACAGTTTGATTCGTGCACTTTATTTAATGCATATATTCTCTGAGCGTTTTCATTATAAAAAGCCACTTTATCATTTGGCTTCAAGTTAACGGCAAAATCTTTTTCAGCCTTATCTTTTCCGGCAATAACAACTTTTCCCCTAACCAGCGTAGTAGTAATAGTGTTTTCTTCAGGATAAGCTTTTACATTAAAGGCCGTTCCGTAAGCTTTTATGGCAAGCTTTCCTGCTTTTACGACAAAAGGCTTAGATGAATCTGTTTTCACATCAAAAAAAGCCTCGCCAATAAGCTTTACTATTCTTGTCTTTTGACCAAATTCAAGATTATAATTCAAACGACTACCTGCATTCAACCAAACTTTCGATCCATCGGGCAATGTTGTAATGGCTCTTGAACCCAAAGTAGTTTCAATATTCATTTCGCGTTTACTAAATGCTATTTGGTGTTTGTTGATCCAATATTGATTTCCGAGTGCTCCAATCGTTAAGGCTATCAGAACAATTGCTGCCGTTTTTAAAATTCCGACAAAAACATTTGAACGATCAGAAGATTCATCATCATCTGATTCGTCTTTTTCTCTCATCGTATTCGTTACGTTGTTCGGAATATTGTTTAAAATATTAGGATTGATATTATAAGCAGAAGCTACATGAGTAGTCTGCGATGTGACTAACCAGATATTTCTAATTGTGTCAAAGTAGGATTGATTATCTGCTGATTTCTTAATCCAATCAGAAAGAAAAACATTTTCAGAAGGCAATGTTGCCCCGGATAAATACCGGATAATTAAATCATCAATTTCGATAAAATCACTTTTCACGTGCCGTAAGTATTCGTTATTACTACTAAGACGAAAAAAGATGCACGTCGGTCTACAAGAATTATATCTTTTTTTATAAAAAATCTTTCAGGGAATATTTAAGTCTTTGCATGGCTCTTACCATTTGTGTTTTGGTGGTACTCAAAGAGATATTTAATCTTTCAGAAATCTGAGGGTATGAAAGTTGTTCATAACGACTTAATATAAAGACTTCGCGACATTGTTGGGGCAACTCTTCTATTGCCTTTTGAATAGCATCTTCCACCTGCGTTGAAAACAGCTTATCAAAAAAACAGTCCTGATCTTCTAATTCAAAGATCTCAAGTCGCATCGCCCAATCGTCATAAGATATTACCCTTAAGTTTTTTTTATTCGAAATAATTCTGAGATGGTCTATACAGAGGTTATGCGTTATCTGATAAATATAAGCCTTAAATGATGATCTGATTTCTAAAGAAGCACGTCTGTCCCAAATTTTGAGAAAGACATCCTCAACAATCTCTCTAGCCAATTCAGAATCCAGCACTATACTTTGTGCATAAAGCATAACCGGATTAAAGTATAACTGTATTAAATAGCCAAAAGATTTTTGATTTCCGGATTGAATTCCTTTCAAAATTTCATTTTCAATTTGCTCCATCCTTCAAATCGATTAAGTATTCATTCATTTTATGCAGAGGCAAATATAATTTATTTTATTAAATAGCTTGCATCATTACAATTATCCTTATATTATAAAGGATAAATACAAATAACTCTTCTGAAAAAGCAACTTAAAAAGTGAAATACGGTTATTATCCAATTATATTTTCAGATGATAATAAAAGAGATACACCATTCAAATTTCATTTTTTAGTAAACGCAGAAAACACTAATTTTGCAAATTGGTTTTGAAACAATAAACTCAATTATGAATAACATTTAATTATGAAAAAAAATATCACGCTAATATTTCTATTTCTCCTATTACAAGGTTTATTTCAACCATTATTTGCAGCAGAACCGGAAGGTGTTTTCCAAATCAATTGCAACAACACTTGAATTAAATGGTGCATCATTATCCGCTTTGTGGGCAATACCCTTTTTAGGAATGATTTTTATCCATTGCGATTTTTCCATTAATACTGCCAAAATTCTGGGGCGAGCATTACGGAAAAGTTTCTTTGATCTGGAGTGCTATTGTTTTAATAGGCATTGCTTTTACGCAAGGATTCGGGAATAAGCCTTCATAGCTTAATTCTGGTCATGTTTGAGCAGTTTCTGCCCTTTATTTTCTTATTATTGTCGCTATTTACAATTACCGGAGGGATAAAACTCAAGGAGAGAACTTGTTGGGAATCCCCGTATAAATACAATTATTCTTTTAATAGGAGCTATCATATCCAGTTGGTTAGGAACTACCGGAGCCGCAGTGCTCTTGATACGTCCGCTTATCAATGCAAACCATTGGCGTACATACAAAGTGCACACTATTGTATTTTTCACTTTTATTGTCGCTAATATCGGAGGTTCGCTAACGCCTGTAGGAAATCCTCCTTTACTGATGGGATTTATCAGTAAAGTTCCATTCTTTTGGCCACTCAGCCAATTACTGGCTCCAACGACTGTAGCCTGTGGCATTCTATTGCTACTCTATTTTATATCAGACAGTTATTTTTACAAGAAAGAGACGGCGAAACCTATTCAGAAAACCAAAACTGTTCTCAAAATTGAGGGAGGATGGAATTTCGTTTTATTGGTTGGAGTCATTCTTTCAGTATTAGCATCAAGTCAGAATTGGGGTATTGCATTTTACTTGTACCATGTTCCGATGCCGCTTAGCGAATTAGTCGAGCTTCTCGCAATGCTTGCGATAACGATGATATCATTAAAAATAACGCGGAAGGAAACACGTGAAGCCAATCAATTCAGCTGGCATCCTATTTTGGAAGTCGGAAAAATATTTTCAGCTATATTTGTTTGTATGGCTCCATTAATTGCCATGTTGCGTGCTGGGACTGAAGGTCCGATGAAATTTATTATCGATAGTCTTTCTACAAATGGAAAACCTTTAAACGGAATGTATTACTGGCTTTCCGGGGGACTATCCGCCTTTTTGGACAGCGCTCCTGCATATTTGGTTTTCTTCAACACTGCCGCAGCACCTGCCGCAGCCGCAGGCATGGCTCCCTCATGTATTTATGACCAGCGTTATACCTGCTACACTTCTGGCTATTACTGCCGGAGCTTCTTTTATGGGTGCAATTACTTATATCGGAAACGCCCCTAACATGATGATTAAAGCAATTGCAGAAGAAGACGGTATTAAAATGCCATCCTTCTTTGGATATATGCTTTGGTCAGTCTCGATATTAGTTCCTTTGTTTATCTTAATTCAACTTCTTTTTATAGGATAAATGATTGTTATTGATGTAAAACATACTTAAAGAATAAAGCCATTCGAGTTATTCTGAATGGCTTTATTCTTTTATTAATACACACCTTAATGCAAAAATCAATGGGTGTTTTTTACCATTTAATAAAACTAGAATGACTAAATACGGACAAACCTGGTGTGGAAAAGAATGGTTGAAAGTCTTGGATAAAAATGACTTTGGTCTTAGACTTACACGAGGGAGGATATATGCTTTAAATGGAGCAGTAGATTCGTTAAATATTCGGGGAAATAGAATTACTGCCGAAGTTAAAGGAGGTAGAAAAACACCATATAATATAAAAATAGACGTCTCAACATTAAGAGAGGGACAGCGATTAACATTGATAGAAATTATCAAATCGAATCCTGAGCTGCTTGAGAAATTTCTGAACAAAGAATTTCCGTCCGAACTTAATACCATCGCACTCAAACACAATATTCATCTCTTTCCAAAGACCTCGAATGATTTTAGTATGAGTTGCAGTTGTCCTGATTGGAAAGTCCCTTGCAAACACCAGGCCGCCGTAATTTATGTTATGGCCAATATATTAGATGTAAAACCCATTCAAGCTATTTGAATTACATAATCTGGATATTCATTAAGCTACTTTCATCAAGTGAAGTACCAATAGAAGGTGTTGGACAGATTATGAAATTAGGTCAACTGTTAACGGAACCTATGGCGAAAGCTAAACCCATTCCCTCATATAGAAGAAATTGAATCAATAGACCTTTCCATAATTCCACAATTAGGGGATAAATTAGTAAATCTTTTAAAGCCTAATCCATTATTTTGCGACCATGATTATAGGGAAACGCTCTTACAAGTATATCAGAAAAATATTACTGAGACATTAAATAGCTCCTACACAGAAGCGCCAAGTTTAAATCCATTAGTTCAATATAATAAGGTTAGAATATAATCTCAATTATTGGCTTGAATTGTGTTAGTGTTGAATTATTTAATGAAGGAAAGTCCTAACGAGCGTATTTTTTTAAATTTAAAAGACTTCATAAAGCATCTTAATGCACTGGAAGACAAGTATATTAAAAAATGTAGTATAGAGATTGCTTTCCTTCGAAAGGTACGGCTGTTTTGTTTGGAGATATTGTCGAAATCAGCAATATTGCCACAGGTGATTGATCTGGATGAGAGCAGTTTTATTATACGTTGGATACCTGCCTGTAATGAAAAGAAAGTTAACGAGATAGCAAAATCATTAAATGATCTGCGTCCGGATAATTTTATTATGGTTAGAGCACGAAACCCTCTGAATGGAGAGGATCTTGAATTTTCTAATCCGTTTTATCATTTATGTTCATTGTTTTTGGACTATTACATTCAACAAAAAGCATCTTTGCTCCCTGAATTTAATATATCTGATCCGATTAACCGCTTTTTCTTTATTCCGAAGCATGCTTTTTTTAGCAAATTCGAGAACAAGGAAATTCCAATTGAAATCGGACAGTGGCTAAGTATTTTTAATCTAAGCAACAACAACTTTTCGCCGGTAATAAAAATTGAAGAGCATGTTGATGGATTTAAAATAAGCGTATTAGTTCAATCAGAAAGCGATAAGGATAAAGAACCTGTTGGATTATCGACTTTTTTGGAAGATCATCAGCAAACTTCAGAAGAAGTTGAAATACTAAATGATTTAGAACTTATCAAACAATATTTCAAAGAGTTAGAAATAATTATTGAAAGCCGGGGCAAAGAAAACATAATACTTTCTACGGTAAGTTTTACAGCTATTATTACAACCATAATACCCCTTATCAATCTTTTAGGGGTAACTATTTTAATGCCCAAGCAACTAAAAACAATTGTAAAGCCTCAATTATCACTCGCCTTAAAAAGCCATTTCGGTTATCAAGCCGGAAAGTCACTGTTAGGTCTTAATACCGTTTTAAATTATAACTGGCAAATATCGGTTGGAAACGAATCAATAAATCCACAACAATTTTTCGAATTAGTAGAAGGATTATCAGGCTTGGTAAAAATCAACGATCAGTATGTTTTAATCGATCAAGGGGATGTCAATGCAATGTTTGAGAATCTACATACTGATAAAACTTTAACCAATAACGATCTTTTCAAGATTGCACTCTCTGAGCAATATCAGGGATCAAGAGTCAAACTTGAGCCTGAAGTTGTTTCAATGATACATGATTTGCTTAAGGTTGACAAAATAGACATTCCCGGAAACCTAAAGACCATCCTGCGCCCTTATCAAATTAAAGGATTTGAATGGCTGGTAAAAAACGCACAACTAGGGTTAGGAAGTATCATTGCCGACGATATGGGACTCGGCAAAACCATACAGGTAATTAGTGCTTTACTCCATTTTAAACATCAAAAATTATTATCGGATAAAAAAGCTTTAATCATTGTACCCACGTCATTACTTACAAACTGGCAGAAAGAAATTGAACGTTTTGCACCTAGTCTCTCTGTTCACGTTTTCCACGGTCAGGACAGAACCTTTGACATTCAAAAAAAAGATGTTGTAATAACATCATTCGGCATGGTCCGTAATGAAACGAAATTATTAGAGAAAACAGAATGGTATGCCCTTGTTGTCGATGAAGCGCAAAACATAAAAAACAATAACACGACACAGACAAAGGCAATTAAAAAGCTAAAAGCCGTTGTTAAAATTGCAATGACCGGCACACCGGTAGAAAACAGATTGGCTGAATATTGGAGTATTTTTGATTTCATCAATAAGGGGTATCTGGGTTCATATAAATATTTCTCAACAGAATTTGCCCACCCTATCCATGATAGCCATAATGAAGAAAAGATAGATATTTTCAGGAAAATAACATCTCCGTTTATCTTAAGGACGTTTAAAATCAGATAAAAATGTAATTTCAGACTTGCCTGAAAAAATTGAGAGCAATCAATATTCAAATCTTTCAACAGAACAAGCAGCGCTATATCAAAAAATGGTAGACCAAACTATTCAAAAGATTGATACAACCAAAGGAATAGAACGAAAAGGGTTGGTTTTAAAACTATTGACTACTTTAAAGCAAATAGGGAATCATCCTTATCAGTATATGAAACAAGGGGAATTAAAGCCGGAAGCATCAGGCAAATTACTATTACTGCTTAATATTCTGGATAATATTAATGAAAATAATGAGAAGGTACTCATTTTTACACAATATAAGGAAAATGGGGAAGTTACTGCAGCACTTTATTCAACAGCACCAAGGAGAAACTCCATTATTTCTTCATGGTGGGAGTACAAGAAAAGAGAGAGACGAAATGATAGACCTTTTCCAAAATTCTAAGTCACATAATGTATTCATCCTTTCGCTTAAAGCCGGTGGAAATGGATTGAACCTTACAAGAGCTACTAACGTTATCCATTACGATCTATGGTGGAATCCTGCTGTTGAAAATCAGGCAACAGACCGTGCCTATAGAATAGGGCAAAAAAAGAATGTACTGGTTTACCGTTTAATCAATAAAGGCACGATAGAAGAAAAAAATTGATGAGATGCATAAGAGCAAAAAAGAACTGGCAAACCTTACCGTTACCACAGGCGAAACTTGGATAGGCGATTTAAGTACTAAAGAACTTGAAATGTTAGTAAAATTGGAGACTGATGTGGAGATTGATAAAGATTAAAGACAATACTTTTACATAAATATTTAAATTTCAACCAATTAAGGAATAACCCCATTATTAACTGATAAGTATAAGCTGATCATTAAATTCTATTTTATCACCTCGTCTTAGTTTCTTTCGACGTTGAAGCTCTACAATCTTATTTACAATAACTTCACCATTATCGATACGGGAATTAGCCTCGCCGCCCGACTCAACCCAGTTTAAAAGTTTCATCAATTGATTTAACGCGATAAAGTCGTGTCCTTCCAGATCAAATTCTTTCATCCTATATTTTTTTTACAAATGTAATTTTTTCCTGGAGCTTTTACCATGTCCAAAAAGATGAAACCGATTAAAAAATAAGAGAGAACGAATTCAACGGAAGATGACGATTCTATAAATGTATAAAACTTCTTAAGACAAATTGGCAGCCACTAACAACTGGCACATCCTTTGCTACCTTTATTAAAAATCAATAAAGTAATATAATTATGGCTAAAGGACAGATTAACGTTAAGACCGAGAACATTTTTCCAGTAATTAAAAAATTCCTTTATTCGGATCATGAAATCTTTTTACGCGAATTGGTTTCAAATGCTGTTGATGCAACTACCAAGTTGAAAGCATTGGCATCAATGGGCGAAGTAAAAGGAGAACTTGGTGATCTGACAATAGAAATAACACTTGACAAAAAGGATAAAACACTTCATGTAATCGACCGTGGAATTGGAATGACTGCTGACGAAATAGATCAATATATCAACCAGATTGCATTTTCATCGGCAGAAGAGTTTCTTGACAAGTTTAAAGGAAAGACAGAAGATGAAACCAATGCGATTATAGGGCATTTCGGATTAGGTTTCTATTCATCATTCATGGTGTCTAAAAAAGTAGAAATCATCTCTAAATCATACAAAGACGAACCAGCGGTTCAATGGGAATGCGATGGTAGTCCTGAATATGAAACAGCTCAGTCGGAAAAGACTGATCGTGGTACTGAGATTATTCTTCATATTGCAGATGACTCTGAAGAGTTTATAGAAGAGAATCGTATTCTTGACCTGCTAAAGAAATATTGCAAATTTTTACCCGTTTCGATCAGATTTGGAGAAGAGAGTACTTGGGAACCCATCGAAGGAGAAAAAGATAAAGATGGTAATGATAAAACCAAAGAGGTTAAAAAGCCACGTATTATCAACAACACCAATCCTGCATGGCGTAGAAAACCTGCAGAACTAACAGACGAAGATTATAAGAACTTCTACCGTGAACTTTACCCTTATACTTTTGAAGAACCGCTTTTCAATATTCATCTGAACGTTGACTATCCCTTTAACCTTACCGGTATTCTATATTTTCCAAAAGTAAAAAAGAACTTTGAAGCGCAACGTAATAAGATTCAACTTTATTCCAACCAGGTTTTTGTAACCGACTCGGTTGAAGGCATTGTTCCTGAATTTCTAACACTCTTACATGGAGTTATTGATTCTCCGGATATTCCTTTAAATGTATCACGCAGTTACCTGCAGAGCGATTCGAATGTAAAGAAAATATCAAGCCATATCACCAAAAAAGTAGCTGACAAACTAGAAGAGTTATTCAAAGCAAACCGCGAAGATTTTCAGGCAAAGTGGGACGATATTCGTACATTTATAGAATATGGAATTATTTCGGAAGAGAAATTCTATGACAGAGCAGTAAAATTTGCACTCCTCAAAAATACTGAAGGCAAATATTTTACGTTTGATGAATATAAGAATACTGTTAAAGAAAATCAGACGGACAAAAACAAAAAGTTGGTCTATCTTTACACAACCAATACCGAAGAACAACACAGCTATATTCAAACTGCAACAGAACATGGCTATGACGTTTTAGTGATGGATGGTATCCTTGATCAACATTTCATGAATACGCTGGAACAGAAATTCGAACAAACTACTTTTGCTCGTGTTGATGCAGATATCATTGAAAAGCTGATTGAAAAGGAAGACTTATTACCTTCATTATTAAACGAAGACGATAAGAAAAAGATACAACCGATTATTGAACAAAATTTGGACAAGACACGCTTTCATGTCACTTTTGAAAGTTTAAGCCCAAGTGATATGCCGGCAATTATAACCCAGAATGAATTCATGCGCCGTATGCGTGAGATGAGTGCACTAGGCGGTGGCGGATATGGCTTTGGGAACATGCCAGAAAGCTATTCTTTGGTTGTTAATGCAAATCATCCTTTGGTTACCCGGCTAGCTTCCGAATCTGATGCCACAAAGCAAAATGAATTGGCAAAACAGATAACCGATCTGGCTCTTCTAAGTCAAAATTTATTAAAAGGTCAGGAACTAACTGCCTTTATCAAACGTAGTGTCGATTTACTCTAATACAAATCTGGATATCACCTTTTATAATACACAATATTTAGAGGTGGGGTCTTTTAAAACAAAAACGATAAAATGAAAAAGTCAATTTTTATTATTGGTGGTATTGTTTTGTTTGTGATCATAATGATTGCATGGATTTCAGGCATGTATAATGGTCTGGTTAATCGTGAAGAGAACACCAAACAAGCATGGTCACAGGTGGAAAATGTTTACCAACGCCGTTCTGACCTCATCCCGAATTTGGTAGAAACAGTAAAAGGATATGCCAATTTCGAGAAATCAACATTAACGGATGTAGTTAATGCCCGTGCTAAAGCAACACAGGTAACCGTTGATCCAACAAAACTAACACCTGCACAGATCCAGAATTTCCAAGGAGCTCAAAGTGGCCTTTCTTCCGCATTGGGTCGTTTAATGGTTGTAATAGAAAAATATCCTGACTTAAAAGCAAATCAGAACTTTCTTGAACTTCAGGCACAGCTTGAGGGTACAGAAAATCGTATTGCAGTGGAACGGAAGAAATTTAACGAAATTGTGATGGATTATAACACCGCTGTTCGTAGATTTCCCCGTAACATATTTGCAGGGATGTTCGGATTTCAACAAAAAGGATATTTCCAAGCAGAAGAGGGTGCAGCAAAAGCTCCTAAAATCAAGTTTTAATTTCAGATATTGGCTCCCCCTATCATTGAGTTAAGGGGAGTCATATCATTTTTATTTCGCTAAAATAGATTATGAAATGATGTCAACGTCAGTGAAGAATTTTTTTAGTCCTGAGCAACAAGAAGATATCCTGAGAGCTGTTCAAATGGCAGAGCTTGATACTTCAGGGGAAATAAGGGTCCACATTGAGAATAAGTGTCCGGGAGATGTTCTGGAAAGAGCAGCCTATCTCTTTAAAAAATTGGGAATGACAGATACCGATCAACATAATGGAGTATTATTCTATCTGTCTGTTGATCATCGTAAATTCGCGGTACTGGGTGATTCCGGTATTAATGCTGTGGTTCCGGAAAACTTCTGGGATGATATAAAAATAATTATGCTCAACCAGTTTAGAGAAGGGCATTTCACCGAAGGACTTACTGAAGCTATTCAAAAAGCCGGGGCACAATTAAAGCTGCATTTTCCGCATATGTATAACGATGTTAATGAGTTACCGGATGAAATTTCATTCGGTAAAAACTAAAACGCCTACCATGAAAACGATAAAAAATATTTTCGGAATACTTTTGCTTCTATTTTTTTCTTTGAATTTATCGGCGCAAGATATTCCACAACAACCCAGCCCCCCTCGTTTGGTAAACGACTTGGTAGGTATTCTTAGTCCTGATCAGACTCAGCAGCTTGAATCTCAACTAAAAGCATTTAATGATAGCACAAGTAATCAAATTGCTGTAGTTATCGTAAAGTCGTTTAACGGCTATACTGCAAATGAGATGGCTCAGCAAATTGGTTCAAAGTGGTCTGTAGGACAGAAGAAATATAACAACGGCGTTGTAGTCCTCATAAAGCCAAAATCAGCAGGAGAGAAAGGTGAAGCGGCAATAGCAACAGGTTATGGATTGGAAGGCGTGCTTCCCGACGCTACTTGCAAACGAATTGTTGATCAGGTCATGGTTCCTGCATTTAAACAAGATGACTATTTTGCAGGAATTGCAGCAGGAACTACTTACGTAATGAAATTCGCTACCGGTGAATATAAAGACAACTCCTTTGCTTCGAAGGGAAAGTCGAAAAAAGCACCTATTGCAATACTTCCTATTATTTTAATAGTAATGGGCATTCTTGTAATGAGAGGCTTTAGAAACCGTTCTAATCATCACTCTATCGGACACAACATTCCACTCTGGCCATTCTTGTTTATGGGCGGTTTCGGTGGCGGAAGCGGAAACAGCGGTGACGGCTTTGGCGGCGGAGATGGAGGCGGTTTTGGCGGCTTCGGTGGTGGTGACTTTGGTGGCGGTGGCGCTAGCGGAAGTTGGTAAGCCCTAAAACCTCATTCAAAATTCAAAGTCTTCACTATCATCTATTTAAAAAAAATTCAACAAAGACTATTATTCGTAAATAAGACGGTTTTATTTATTTTCTGAACACTAACTTATAGACAGCTCTATTAGTTAGCGTTCAAAAAAATAGATGAGACCGTTTTTCTTAGTATCGTTAATACGTATCAGTCGGGAAACCCGGGGAATGTCTTCTTTTCTAAGTACTGATCATCCATCCATAACTAATCCAGTTGCCGTACCTTCGCCGTACCTTCGCCAAATCTTCGCCGTACCTGTAACTTTACCTGTATACAGCATATGTTCGACAATGGTTCGACAGATCTTTTGATTATTTTCGGCCCAGTGAAGAGATGTATCAGAATCATCCTACCTTCTTTACCCGTTTATAGCAGGAAGGATTAATTTGAAGAGTTCTTTATCTTTTTTCCATACTCTTTGTTTATAAATTTCATCACATTCATCACAGAAGAAAAAATAGTATTCGCCTAGCAACATGTCGAAAATAATCGTCGTGGAAAAGAGATATTTATTGAGCGTTCAAAAATAATTATAAAAACCCATTGGTTGAATTCTTTTTCTATTTCTAGATTATCAAGCAATTGACATGTTTTATTCCTACAACCTTAAAGCTGTAATCAATTAATTTTGATCATATTCCAAATTAATTGAGCCAACAGGTTTATAAAAACGTTTATGTATATTGTCCCGAACGAATCAATATAAAATTATGGAATTCCTTTTTTATCAATATTCGGTTCTAGACTGAGCCATAAAATTAAATTAAAACAGTTTCTTCTAGTTTAACTTGACTTAAACTCATAGTGGATGTACCTTTAGATGTCCTAACAAAAGGCATCCAATAATTTATATATCACTTGTTATCATGAGAATAAAAACTATTACAGGATTTGTTTTCGTTATTTTTTATCTGTTATTAAATTTTAATTCCAAATTATGTATAGCATCCAATGATGCAAACATTCAAAGCTATCCATATTATGATAATATGCTTACAGATTCTATCCCCAAGACAATTATATTACATGTAACAAAAAAGGGATCTGTTAAGCCTGATGGGAGTATCAAAAGCCCCTTCAAATCAATCGCTGAAGCTAAAGAAAAAATCAGAACACTTGTCAGCACAAAGACAAAAGGCTCCATTAAAGTCATAATTCATGAGGGGACGTATGAACTAAACGAGCCCTTATTATTCACTTATGAAGATAGTGGTAATGAAAATTTATCCATTTCGTATGAAGCAGGAAAAGGTGAAAGGCCAATTATCTCAGGAGCAAGTAGAATAAAACCAACGCAAATAAACAATAAGATCTGGACATTGAGTATTCCTCAATTTAAAGACGACTTTTTTGATATTTATATCAATGAGCGCCGTGCTACAAAAGCCAGAACCCCCAATCATGGTTTCTTCTGTCTTGATTCTGTAAGAGAAAGTATTGTAGAAAAGACCAGTGATCAACAAACTGAAACAGCAAATCAGCATCTGTTTTTCCCTAAAACGGCCACTACTTCTTTAAGCGAATTATCACCGGATGAATTAAGGAAAGTTCGATTTAATGCATTCTTTAAATGGGACAATATGATTAGGTACTTAACGGAAAAAGGAAACAGTAACGGGGAGTATATCAGCAAGGGAGAAAAGATGAAGCCGTGGAATCCCTTGGAAAAGCAGACTCGTTTTTACCTTGAAAACTATTCAGCCGCATTGGATACCATCGGAGAATGGTACCTTGATAAGGGATTATTAAGTTATATTCCGGCACCAGCAGAAAAGAAAATAACGACCACCATTGCACTTCCTAAAGTAGATAAGTTATTAATCATCGAGGGAGATGCCCTGAATGACAAATTAATTGAAAACATTACATTTAAAGGTTTGCGTTTTTTATACGCAAACTACAAGCTTCGTCAGGAAGGTTTTGAGCCCTCTCAGGCGGCTTCATCAGTGGATGCAGCAATAATGGTGGACGGGGCTGATAAAATAAAATTTGAGCAGTGTGAAATAGCACATACCGGTCAATATGGCATTTGGTTTAGAACCGGTTGTTCAAACTGTTCAATGACGCAATGCTATATTCACGATTTAGGAGCCGGCGGTATCCGAATTGGAGAAGCTATCATACAAAAGGACGAACGACAGTTTACACATAATATTACGGTTGAAAACTGTATTGTTCACTCTGGGGGATACAACTTCCCCTGTGCGGTCGGAGTTTGGATAGGCCAAAGTGGAAATAATACAATAAGACATAATGACATCGGAGACTTTAGATATACAGGCGTATCGGTAGGATGGATCTGGGGATATGCATATAGCCCGGCGAAAAACAATAAAATTATTTATAACCATATTCACCACATTGGATGGGCAATATTAAGCGATATGGCTGGAGTTTATACACTGGGACAGTCCGAAGGGACTGAAGTCAGCCATAATGTAATCAATGACATCTATGCATATTCGTATGGTGGTTGGGGATTATATACCGACGAAGGATCTTCATTTATTAAAATGGAAAAAAATCTTGTGATCAATACAAAAACAGGAGGATTTCATCAACATTATGGGAAAGAAAATATAATCCGAAATAACGTGATCGCCTTTGCCGATAATTACCAATTACAATGCACCCGCGTAGAACCCCACTTATCTTTTACCTTCGAAAACAATATCGTTGTTGGAAAAGAAGGGGTGTTACTACAGGGACCTTGGTTCAAGATCAATGTAAACATGGACAAAAATTGTTATTGGTTCGAAAACAATATTCCTTTTAATTTCAACGGCAAGTCAATAACCGAATGGGTTAGTGCAGGAAGAGACGAATCATGTTTAATTGAGAGTCCGGGAATAATTGACGCAAAAAATCAAACCTTTAAACTCAAGGCTGAACTCACTAAAGCAATTGGATTTAAAGTATTTAATCCTAATACAGCTGGAGTATACGGAAACATAGAGTGGATTCAAAAGAGTAAACTTTCTCCATCTATTGTTCAGGACTTCAATAAAATGGTTCTTGAAAATAAACGGATCAACCCGCAAAACAATTAATTTATTTGTTTTGAAATCGAACTGTTCATGCTAACAAAGGCTTAACCTTACAATTGATTTTATCAATCATTTAGTATGAATTTGTATTCCTATATTACTAACTATTTGATCATTATAAACCAAGCAGCTACGTTGTAATTTGTAATTTGTCTAAATTAAATTTGTCTTCTTTTTAACATTTTCTTCGTTAAACAGTAAACAATTTCCGTATACGGATGGTTGTTTGATAAAAAGGTAATTCATTACGTAAATCAAAGAATAGCATTTACTATATTTGACAATTATTATGAAGAAATCACTCTTAACCAATATTTTTCATCTCTACTATGATGGTTTTACAAGTATGAATAAGACCAGTAGAAGACTATGGTTAATCATTTTCATCAAATTATTTATCATGTTTGCAATTCTTAAAGTGCTCTTCTTCCCGGATTTCCTTAAAAGTAATTTTAAAAACGATAAAGAAAGAGGAGATTATGTCATTGAACAACTAACCAACACAAAACGATAGCATATGATGCAATTTGACTATGCACTGATTGACTGGTCACGGGCACAATTTGCCCTAACGGCTATGTATCACTGGATCTTCGTCCCTATCACTTTGGGAATTACATTTATCATTGCCATTATGGAATCGATCTATGTAAAAACAGGTAATCCGGAATGGAAAAGAATTACGAAGTATTGGATGACACTTTTCGGGATCAATTTCGCCATTGGAGTTGCTACGGGGATAATCCTTGAATTTGAATTTGGCACAAACTGGTCAAATTACTCATGGTTTGTCGGTGATATCTTCGGAGCCCCGCTGGCAATCGAAGGGATCATGGCATTCTTTATGGAATCTACGTTTATTGCATTAATGTTTTTTGGATGGAATAAACTAAGTAAGAGAGCTCATTTAGTATCCACCTGGATTACAGCTATTGGAGCTAATCTCTCGGCTTTATGGATTCTGGTCGCCAATGGATGGATGCAATCACCGGTAGGCGTAAGATTTAATCCGGATACCGCCAGAAATGAAATGGTTAATTTCTGGGACGTTTTTCTCTCACCTGTTGCTGTAAGTAAGTTTCTACACACGGTTTCTTCTTCCTATACCTTGGCAGCCCTTTTTGTTATTGGCATCAGTGCATGGTATCTGTTGCGAAAACGAGAAACTTCACTGGCGCGAAAAAGCATGGTTGTAGCTGCTGTATTTGGCTTAATCGCTTCACTATATACTGCAGTTACCGGAGATACTTCAGCAAAGCAGGTAGCAGAGAAACAACCGATGAAATTAGCAGCTATGGAGGGACTTTATCAGGGGAAAAAGAATGCAGGTTTAGTAGCTTTTGGAATTCTTGCACCGCAAACTAATCCGCAAAAAGAACAGTTTGTCAGAGATTTTTACCTGAAAATAGAAATCCCCAATGCTTTGTCTTTGATATCATTTAATAATATAAATGCATTTGTTCCAGGTGTTAAGGATCTGGTGGAAGGCAATAAAATGCAGGGAATAATTCCTCTATCCGAAAAGATAGTCATGGGAAGAACCGCCATAAAAGCATTAGCAGATTATAAGAATGCACTGAAAGCAAACGATTCTTTAAAAGCAATTGATGCAAAGAAGACATTAGATGCGAATTTCAAATATTTTGGATACGGATATATTGAAAATGCTCATCAAACGATACCAAATGTAGCCCTTACCTTTTATAGTTTCCACATCATGGTACTGCTTGGATTCTGGTTTATCGTGTTTTTCAGCGTTATCCTGATTCTGGTATACAAAAACAAAATTCAGCATTCTAAACTTTGGCTTTATCTTTCTGTCCTTGGAATTCCTCTGGCTTTTGTCGCATCGGAAGCGGGATGGATTGTTGCAGAAGTTGGTCGACAGCCTTGGGTCATTCAAGATTTAATGCCGACAATGGCTGCTGTATCAAAAGTCAGTTCGGGTACAGTTCAGGTAACATTCTGGCTTTTCGCCATCGTCTTTACGTCCCTTTTGATTGCGGAAATCAGTATTATGTTAAAACAAATTAAATTAGGACCTAAAGATGGAGGACAATAGCAATGTTTGAAGTACAATCGTTGGAATTTTTACAGACTTATTGGTGGCTTATCATATCCATTCTTGGTGCGGCTTTGGTTTTTCTCATGTTTGTACAGGGAGGTCAAACACTGATTTATACGATAGGAAAAACCGAACAACAAAGGTCTCTCATTGTAAATGCGCTAGGCCGGAAATGGGAATTTACTTTTACCACCTTAGTGACATTCGGAGGGGCGTTTTTCGCATCATTCCCATTATTTTATTCAACCAGCTTTGGGGGCGCCTATTGGGTCTGGATGGGTATTTTATTCTGCTTTATTCTACAAGCTGTATCCTATGAGTACAGGAGTAAGCCTAACAATGTTTTCGGTAGTAAAACCTTTGAGATTTTCCTGTTAATCAATGGCATATTAGGGACTATTCTAATTGGCACAGCAGTGGGAACTTTCTTTACCGGGGCTAATTTTTCTGTTGATACGATGAGACTAACCGATTTGTCATCGGTCACCATTTCCCGTTGGGAAACACCATGGCATGGACTTGAAGCAGTTCTCAATTTTCAGAATGTGGCTCTAGGATTGGCTGTTTTCTTCTTAGCAAGAATACTCGCCCTCTTATACTTCATGAATACTATTTCCGATGAAGCAATTTTTAACAGATCGAAAAAACAATTGCTCATTAACACCGAACCATTCCTGATTTTCTTTCTGTTCTTTGTTGTCAAACTTCTACTCATTGATGGCTTTGCAGTAAAACCTCTTACCGGAGAAGTTTATATGGAACCTTATAAATATCTGCATAACTTATTTGCAAATCCTATCATATTGGGACTATTTTTAATAGGAGTTGTGTTGGTTTTATATGGAATTTTAAGTTCCATGCTCAAAAAAACAACAAATGGAATCTGGTTTGCCGGAAGCGGTACCTTCTTAACTGTGTTTGCGCTATTTTTAATTGCCGGATTAAATAATACAGCATATTACCCTTCGCTGGTAAGTTTGCAGAGTTCTCTTACTATTAAAAACAGCTCATCAAGCCACTATACATTAACGGTAATGAGCTATGTCTCATTAATGGTACCATTTGTCATCGCCTATATTATCTATGCTTGGAGATCAATAAATAAGAGCAAAATTAACTCATCGGAATTAGAAAATGAATCTCATGTTTATTAATGAAAGGAACTTGTTATGTATTTACATATGACTTTATGGCTATTATCTTGGCCCATCTTAATATATGTTAGTTATTTAATCGCTTCTTTTGCAATTAAGAAGCTAAAAGATTAAACAACACATTGTAGTTTATTGTGTGATTTAGTAGATTCAGCTTAAAATTAGAATCCGAAATCAGGTTTATTATTTAAGAACAGGATAGTTCAGTAATTCTATACATTACTGGTACTATTCTGTTCTTAATAATGTCTGGTCGAGAAACAAAACTTCATACTGATAAAAGCAGAAAGAAACAAAGGAAGAATAAGCATTCACTTTTATTAAAATTGTCATTAATTATGCATATTTTTCTCTTTAAATCTTTTAACTTAATAGGGGGCTTGATTTTTATTCTGTGCGTGTATGAATGAAATTATTATGTAAGTTTGTTAATTCAATAAACATATACTCAATTTAGGTTAAGGAGGATTTATGACAAATTTATCGATACAATACATGGGACTAAAACTTAAGAACCCATTAATTATAGGTAGTTCAGGTTTAACGAATTCGGTTAATAATGTGATTGAATTTGAAAGACGTGGCGTTGGAGCAGTCGTGCTTAAATCCTTGTTTGAAGAACAAATCAGAAATGAAATAAAAACAACAATTTCGAATAATGATGTGGGATACTATCCTGAAACGGAAGATTACATTTCAAACTATTCAAAGATTCACAGTCTTGAAGAATACCTTGAGCTCATTAGAAATTGTAAAAAGGCAGTAAAAATCCCTATAATAGCCAGTATCAATTGCGTATCGGCATCGGAGTGGACCTCATTTGCCTCACAAATAGAATTAGCGGGAGCTGATGCACTGGAACTAAATATTTATATTTTACCTTCCGATGTTTCGCATTCAGGAATCCAAAACGAAAATATCTATTTTTCAATTTTAAATGAGATAAAAAATCATATTAAAATTCCTGTTGCCTTAAAAATCAGTCCCTATTTCTCCGGATTGGCAAATATGGTTCAGAAATTGTCATGGTCGGGTGCAAATGGATTAGTGCTATTCAACCGATTCTATTCGCCCAATATAAATATCGACACACTCAAAATCAGTACGATAAATACTTTTAGTGCCCCCGAAGAGATGTCGAATACATTACGTTGGGTTGCTATATTAAGCGATACAATAAAAACAGATATTGTCGCTTCGACAGGAATTCATGATGGTGACACCGTAATAAAAATGTTACTGGCCGGAGCATCCGCAGTTCAGATTGTTTCAACTTTGTATAAAAACGGATTTGAAAAGATCGAAGAAATTCTTACCGATCTTACAAAATGGATGGATAAAAATAGTTTTTCTAAAATAGCTGATTTCAAGGGTAAGATGAGTTATAAAAATACACAAAACCCTGCTGCTTACGAAAGAGTTCAATTTATGAAGCATTACTCTGGAATAGAGTAATTAGAAATACTCAAAATGATTGATTCAAATGCCCCCCACCTTAGTTCATGGATTGAGGTAGATAAAAATAGTGATTTTCCAATTCAGAACCTCCCGTTTGGAGTTTTTAAAATGAAGAAGAATGGCTTTTCCGGCCACTTGGCAACCAGAATTGGCAACACTGTAATCGACCTTTATTATATCGCCCAAAATGGCTTTTTCGAAGGCTGTGGCATACTAAACGCAGAGGTCTTTAACAGGACATCGTTAAATGATTTCATCGGGTTAGGACAGCCTATTTGGCAATCGGTTAGAAAAAAGATATCAGAACTTTTCAGATCTAGTAATCCATTATTAAGAGATAATTATCTTCTCAGGAGTGATATATTAATCCCGGTTGAAGAAGTTGAGATGTTACTACCAGTTAGCATCTGTGATTTTACTGATTTCAACAGCAGTCTTGAACATGCCGCTAATATTGGAAAGATGTATAGAGATCAGGATAACCCATTACCTCCTAACTGGAGACACTTACCGGAAGGTTATCATGTACGTTCCTCTTCAATCTTTGTTTCCGGAACAAAAATACATCGACCCAAAGGACAATCCAAACCGGGAGACTCTGCTTTTCCTTTATTCGGTCCTTCCCGAAGAATTGACTTCGAATTAGAAGTAGCCTTTATTGGTGGTTTTGAATCTGAACCGGGAATAGGAATTCCAGTTGAAAAGATTGAAGAAAAAATCTTCGGCATGGTTCTTTTAAATCTATTATCGGCCAGAGATTTTCAAACATGGGAGCAATTTCCTTTAGGACCATTCACGTCCAAAAGTTTCGGCGGCTTGATGTCGCCATGGGTTGTTACCATGGATGCACTTCAACCTTTTCGGATTGTGGGTCCCCGACAGGAACCTGAAGTACTGCCCTATCTTCAAACCAAAGGAGCCCATAATTATGATATCTCGCTCGAAGCAATACTCTCACCTGAGTCTTTAGAACCACTCACGCTGTGCAAGACAAATTATAAGCATGTATATTGGAATATTTGCCAACAATTAGCTCATCTAACAGTAAGTGGTGCCAGAATTACGGTTGGAGACGTTTTTGGTTCAGGTACAATATCCGGAGAAGCACCTGATTCTTTTGGCTCTATGCGTGAGCTGACATGGAGAGGCGCCAAACCAATTCAGCTTACCAATGGAAAATTCAGAAAATTCTTAGAGGACTATGATATAATCACGATCAAAGGATATGCAAAAAGAAAAGACCTTAAAATAGGATTTGGAGAGTGTACTACCCAAATCCTACCAACTCTTTAAAAATCTTTTTACCTTTACCGTTTATTTTTCCTTATGAGCTTTTTAGAATTTATTACAGTACTCTTTATTGCAGTGGGCCTCTGTTTTGACTCTTTTGCCGTCTCGGTATCGAGTGGCTTAATGATGAAACATATCACATTTTATAATGCAACAAAAATTGCTTTTTCATTAGCTTTCTTTCAGGGTTTAATGCCTCTGATCGGCTGGTTGGCCGGCAAAAGTATTTCTTCCTATCTACTTGCTTATGACCACTGGATTGCATTCTGTCTGCTATTCCTTCTCGGAATAAAAATGATTATCGAAAGTCAGAAATCTGATGAAGAAAAAACATTTAATCCACTTAATTTTTGGGTATTACTAACAATGTCAATAGCAACCAGTATTGATGCTTTGGTTGTAGGTCTCAGTTTTGCGTTTTTGAAAACCAACATCTATTTATCTTTAATCATCATTGGATCTGTAACCTTTATTGCAGCAATGCTAGGGATCCTTTTCGGAAAAAAAGCAGGACATAAATTAGGAAGGCATATGGAAATCCTTGGTGGAGTTATCTTAATGCTGATTGGTGTTAAAATATTAGTAGAACATTTATCGGGCTGCTAAAAAGCTATCATAAAGTCATTTAACTATTTACAATCATCCAAAAGAAGTACCGCTAAGGCATCGCCCACTATCTACTTTTCAGAACCATTTCCATTAGTGAATTTATGGGAAGATTTAAGAAGAGGCATGGTATGTATTGATTGCTGAATCTGAGTCATCCGGATAGGGTAATATAAATAAATCAAAAGGCTTTTTAACAATAAGAATAGTTAAAAAGCCTTTTGATTTTTATGGAATTCGCTTTAATATTTCCAAAGTAAGATCCCAGAATTTAAGAACCGATGGTATATCCAAGCGCTCGTCAGGAGAATGAGCTCCTTTTATAGTCGGACCATATGAAATCATATCCATCTCAGGATATTTTTCCCCGATTAAACCACATTCCAGACCCGCATGAATGGCTAAAACCAATGGGGCTTCTTTAAATAGCTCTTTATAAATAGCATTTGCGGTCTTTAAAATCGGGGAATCGGCATTTGGAGACCATCCGGGGTAACCATCAGAATGAAAGACCTTCGCTCCAGCCAATAAAAATACAGTTTCGACCATTGTTGCAATATTCTTTTTGGCTGACTCGACAGAACTACGTTGACTCGTTGTTATTTCAATAAAATCATTTTTCTTTTTAACGGAAGCTAGATTTGTAGATGTCTCAACAAAATTTTCAATTTCAAAAGACATTGCAATAACCCCATGAGGACATGCACATAAAGATTGAACCAACTTAAAAGCATCCGCATCCGTTATTGCTACCGAAGGAACAGCAACCTCTTCTATTCTGATAAAGACATCAGGGTCAGTAATTCTCAATTCATTTTTAACTTCAGCAGATATTGAATCAATTAAAGTAATAAATTCAGATTTTTGGTTCTTATTAATCGTTATAATCGCCCAACCTTCTCTGGCTATAGCGTTTCTAAGATTGCCAGCATCCAGATCGACCAATTGAGCAGACAAATCATTCATAGTGGCCCAGAGTGTCCTTGAAATGATTTTAACAGAATTACCCAGCCCCTTATTGATATCATCTCCGGAATGTCCTCCTTTTAAGCCACCCACTGCAATTTTAAAAGCAGCTGCATCATGTTGAATTGGCGAAGTATTATATTTTAGATGAGCAATGGTATCAATGCCACCGGCACAGCCAATAAAGATCTGTCCCTCATCTTCCGAATCCAAGTTAAGAAGGATATTGCTATTCAGAAATCCCGGTTCCAAATTAAAGGCACCGGTTAAACCGGTTTCTTCATCTACCGTAAATAGACATTCAATGGGACCGTGTTCAATATCTGACGAATCCAGAATAGCCAACTGTGTGGCTATCCCAATGCCATCATCAGCCCCTAAAGTTGTTCCCTTTGTTTTAATCCAGCCATCTTCAATAAATGGAATGATCGGATCGGTTTCAAAATTATGAGGATAGTCGGATTTTTTTTCACAGACCATATCGATATGACTCTGTAAAACGACTGAGCTTTTCTTTTCAAATCCTTTAGTAGCGGATTTTCGAATCAAGACATTGCCCACTTTATCAACAGAATAAAAAAGATTTCGTTCTTTTGAGAAATTAATTAAATATTGTATGATGAGCTCCTCTCTTTTAGAAGGTCTTGGAATTTTACATATTTCAGCAAAAAAACAGAAAACCTTAGAGGGATTTAATTGTTGTATCGTTAAATTCATGTTATTAATTGTTTAAGCACAAAAATAAAGATAATCAAACAATCTATAACTCTCTGAGAAAATATTTACGAACCAATTTAAAAACAAAAAAAATGGAGCTAAAACAGACAATCGAAAAAAGAATAAGCATAAGAAGTTTTACAAATGAAGAGGTTAGTGAACAGGATTTAAAGGAGATGGTTCGTAGAGCAGGATTAGCTCCGAGTTTAAACAATTCACAGCCATGGAAATTCTTAGCTATCACAAATAAAAGCAAGCTAAAAGAGATGGCAGAAATAGTCATTTCCAAATTATCAAATTTACCCCTTAAATTGGATGAGGCAGGTCAAAAAGTACATTTGACCAAAGTAGAATGGTATTCAACTTTCTTTGAGAATGCGCCTTCGTTAATTGCATTAACAATGAAGCCTCATGAAACTGAGTTAGATAAATGTGTTAACATCTCACATGATGAAATCGTTAAACTCAGAAATTATCCTGATATGCAAAGTGCCGGAGCTTCCATTCAAAACATTTTACTTTCGGCCATAGATTTGGGCTATGGCGCTTGTTGGTTAAGCGGCCCAATGATTGCTAAAGAAGAACTTGAAAAGTTTCTAAAAATAGAAGCGCCATGGCAACTCATATCCTTTGTCGCTATCGGAAAACCATTTGGCTACCCCAAACGTCCTGTTAAAAAAGGAATTGACGAAATATTTACGCTACTCCGCTAACAAATAAAACTGATGATATGGAATAATAGCTACTCGAAATTATGTTAACACTGACATACGAAGCAACTATCAATTTAACGTTAGAGAAATGTTTCAAACAAAATAAGCTTCGAAAAATAAAAGTGAAGTATTATTTTGTTTGAAACACTAATGAATACACTAACCTATTGGTATGAATGTCATTATTTTGTAATTTGTACTGAGTCGATGCTTAAGTCATCTGATTTCAAGTCAAATTACGTTTATTAAAAATCAACAATTCTTAAGTTTTGTAATCGTATCTCGTGGGTCGGAAGAGCCGAAAACAGAGCTACCGGCAACTAAAACATTAGCGCCTGCATCGAAAAGAGTTTTGGCATTATGTAAATCCACACCACCATCTACCTCTATCAATGCATTAGACCCCGATTTGATAATAAGATCGCGTAACCTACTGATTTTTGAGATACTCTCTTTTATAAAAGACTGTCCTCCAAACCCAGGATTTACACTCATAACCAGAATAAGATCGGCATCAGTAATAATCTCCTCCAGAAGATGAATAGGCGTATGCGGATTTAAGGCTATACCTGCTTTCATGCCCAAACTATGAATAGTTTGAATATCTCTATGCAGATGTGGACAAGCCTCATAATGAACTGTAAGGATGTCGGCTCCTACAGTTTTGAAATCGTTATAATATTTACCAGGCTCTTCAATCATCAAATGAACATCCAATAATCTTTCAGCAATTGTTTTAACTGCTTTTATAATTGGCATACCGAAAGAAATATTTGGAACAAACCGACCGTCCATTACATCAAGATGAATCCAATCGGCATCGCTCTTATTTACCAATTCAATGTCATTTCCCAGTTTAAGAAAGTTAGAAGCAAGAATCGAGGGAGCTATAAGACGTTTCATTATCATTTTTTTATTTACAAAAATAAAAAAAAAGTCCAGGTTTCTAACCTGAACTTTAGTTGTTATCCTAAATAAGATTGAAGGATCTTACTTCGTGATGTATTTTTCAGCCTTCGAATGGCCTTTTCTTTAATTTGTCTCACCCGTTCACGGGTAAGGTCGAATTTCTCACCAATTTCTTCAAGGGTCATTGGGTGACTTCCATTTAGACCGAAATAGGAACGAATAACTTCAGACTCTCTAAGAGTAAGGGTTGATATTGCACGTTCAATCTCCTTTTTGAGAGATTCGTAGATTAATCCACTTTCAGGAGTAGGAATATCGTCCGAACGTAAAACATCATATAAGTTATTGTCTTCATCCTGCATCAATGGAGCATCCATTGAAACATGACGCCCCGAATTTCTAAGAGAATCTTTAACCTCCGTCTCAGTAATCTCAAGCATTTCGGCTATTTCGTCAAAATTAGGCTCTCTTTCATATTCCTGTTCAAGTTTGGCGTATGCTTTATTTATTTTATTTATTGCGCCAATTTTATTCAGTGGTAAACGTACAATCCTTGATTGTTCGGCCAGCGCCTGAAGGATAGATTGACGAATCCACCATACGGCATAAGAGATAAATTTAAAACCACGCGTTTCATCAAATCGTTGGGCAGCTTTAATTAGGCCTAAATTACCCTCATTAATTAAATCTGGAAGACTCAATCCCTGATTTTGATATTGTTTAGAAACAGAAACTACGAATCTGAGATTTGCTTTAGTAAGTTTTTCAAGAGCAGCCCGGTCACCTTGCCTGATGCGTTGAGCTAATGACACTTCCTCTTCGGCAGAAATAAGATCTACTTTTCCTATTTCCTGAAGATATTTGTCAAGCGAGGCGGTTTCCCTGTTTGTAACCTGCTTTGATATCTTTAATTGTCTCATAAAATAATTAGAAAATTGAATCGGGCTTACCCAAAGGAAAGCCCGAGGAGATGATGAACAAAATTGATTATATGGTTTCCGGTTTAGGTAATAAAACCTTTCTTGATAATTTCAACTTACCAGTTTTACTATCAATATCAATCAATTTCACATCAATCTGATCACCCACTTTTAACACACTTTCAACATCTTTTAGACGCGTCCAATCAATCTCAGAGATATGAAGTAATCCGTCTTTACCAGGTAGAATTTCTACAAAAGCACCAAAAGTAGTAATATTTTTAACCGTTCCTTTATAGACTTCACCTACTTCAGGAAGCGCAACAATTCTCCTGATTCTTTCTTTCACGGCATCAATCGATTCTTTATTATTTGAAACGATATCAATAATTCCGTACTCTCCTACTTCCTCAATAACAATAGTTGAATTAGTTTCACGCTGCATTTCCTGGATCACTTTTCCACCTGGGCCGATGACAGCACCGATAAACTCACGTGGAATTGTAACCTTTACAATTCTAGGAACATGCGGTTTGTAATCTTCACGAGGCGTGCTGATTGTCTCTTCCAGTTTTCCCAGGATATGTAATCTTCCGTTACGAGCTTGTTCCAATGCTTCGGCTAAGACCTCAAAGGAGAGACCATCAACTTTTATATCCATTTGACAAGCAGTAATACCATCACGTGTACCACATACTTTAAAGTCCATATCGCCCAAATGATCTTCGTCACCAAGGATATCGGATAGAATAGCATATTTTCCGGTTACACTATCAGAGATCAGTCCCATTGCAATTCCTGAAACAGGTTTAATCATTTTAACTCCGGCATCCATAAGAGCAAGTGTTCCGGCACAAACAGTCGCCATTGAAGACGATCCGTTCGATTCCAGAATATCAGAAACAATTCGAATGGTATAAGGATTAATCTCTCCGCCCGGTATCATCGGTTTTAAGGCACGCATTGCCAAATTTCCATGACCAATTTCACGACGACTAATTCCGGTCATACGCTTAACCTCACCGGTAGCGAATGGAGGAAAATTATAATGAAGAATGAAATTAACCTTACCCTCAAACATCGGAAGGTCTATGGTCTGTTCATCTAGCTTAGTACCTAGCGTAACGGTTGCAAGCGCCTGGGTTTCTCCGCGTGTAAAGATAGCGGAACCATGTGCCATTGGTAGATAGTCGATCTCAGACCAGATTGGTCTGATTTCATCCAGTTTCCTACCGTCTAAACGCTGACGGGTTGTTAGAACAACCTGACGAACAACTTCCCATTCTACATCATGGAAATAACGGGTTACTAAAGCAGCTTTTGCAGATTGCTCTTCCTCTGGTAGCGTTGCCATAAATGCATCTTTGATTGCATCAAAAGCATCGCTTCTTTCATGCTTAGCTGAAGCTTTAGCGGCTATAGCCCATATTTTATCAGCACAAAATTCTTTAACTGCTTTACGAAGATCTTCATCATTCAATTCATGGCAGTAAGTTCTTTTCACCTTTGATTTTTCAACCTGCTCAGCCAGTTCTATCTGAGCCTGACATTGAATACGAATAGCGTCATGAGCAGCCTTCAAAGCCTCAATCATATCAGCTTCAGAAACTTCATTCATTTCGCCTTCAACCATCATGATGTTTTCCATAGATGCACCAACCATCATGTCGATATCGACATTTTCGGCGTCAGTCTTGGATGGGTTGATAATAAATTTTCCACCGGTCCGAACGACTCTAACTTCAGAGATAGGGCCATTAAATGGAATATCAGAAACAGTAATTGCAGCAGATGCAGCTAAACAAGCAAGCGCATCGGGCATTGCATCATTGTCTGCCGAAATAAGCGTAATAATAACTTGAATTTCTGCATGAAAATCAGCCGGGAATAAGGGTCTTAAAGCACGATCTATTAATCGTGATGTAAGAATTTCGTAGTCAGATGGTTTTGCTTCGCGTTTAAAAAAGCCACCAGGAAATTTTCCAGCAGCTGCATATCTCTCGCGATACTCAACGGAAAGGGGAAGAAAATCCACATTCTCGCCAGCATTTTTGTTTGCTACTACAGTAGCAAGTAACATTGTATCGCCCATCCTAACAACAGCTGAACCATCAGCTTGCTTTGCAAGTTTACCGGTTTCAATAGAGATGGTCCTACCATCACCTAAGTCAAATGTTTTTGTAATACCTATCATGATAATGATGATTATTATTAAAGTGTGTCAGGTGTATTATGTCGAAAATAAATAACCAATAAACAAATATAAACTAATTTCCAATAAGTTACCCTAAGATGAAAATCATTTTACATTAATACAAAAAAAGGCAATTGATCAATTGCCTTTTTTGCACTAAATATCTTTTTTAGCGTATTACTTTCTGAGACCTAATTGTTTAACGATCTCTCTGTAGCGACTAATTTCTTTGTGACGAAGATAGTCCAGCAACTTCCGGCGCTTTCCTACTAGAAGGACAAGCGAACGCTGAGTAACTTTATCTTTCTTGTTAACCTTTAGGTGTTCAGTTAAATGCTTGATTCTATGGGTAAATAAGGCGATCTGCCCTTCCGAAGAACCCGTGTCGATATCTGATTTACCAAACTGCTGGAAGATTTCTTTCTTATTTTCTGATGTCAGGTACATTGTCAATTCTTTTATAATCGTGATTTAGGGCTGCAAAATTAATACAAATTTTCGAAAAACCAAACCCCTGTGATTTTTAAAAACTTATTTCTGCAAAAGTAATTAAAATTCTAAAACAAAGCATCTTTTTATTGTACTAAAACACATGTATTGCAAAATAAACGTCAGATTTTATTATATCAAACCGGTATTACAGTTAACGATCGACCCTATCATTGATTATCCAACGTTCAATTATCACTATTGAAACACATTTTGGAGTATCCGTTGTTAATAGTTATTTTTACAAATTATTTCTACTGTTAATAAGAACAAGTAACAGAGGATAAAATACGAATCAATAATAATTGCTCAAAAATTCTTTTTATTCTTCATAAACTAAACAAAACTTGAAGCCTATTAGTTTAAGTGAAGTTAATTAATATGTGTTTTTATTTTATACTTTTTTCTTATGGCCCGATTTTAGCTTCATTGATACCTATTTGGCCGGATTAAGCACAACGAATTAGTCTACTGGAATAATGTTTTCTTATTATTACAATAGATATAAATCTATAAAACAAATTATTACATTAAAAATACATGATTGAAGAAAAGGTAATACTTGTAGACAAAAAGGATAATCAAGTCGGAACCATGGAGAAAATGTCAGCACATCAAAATGGAGGAACTTTACATCGCGCATTTTCTATTTTTCTATTTAACAAAGAGAACAAATTGCTTCTGCAAAGGAGGGCCTTGACAAAATACCATTCAGGAGGTCTCTGGACCAATACCTGCTGTAGTCATCCTCAACCTGGGGAATCAATTATTGAGGCCGGGAAACGACGATTAAGAGAAGAACTCGGCATAGATTGTCCATTAGAAGAACATTTTTCATTTATTTACAAAGCAAATTTAGACCATGACTTAACCGAACATGAATTTGATCATGTTCTTTTTGGCGATTATTCAGGAGAAGCTATATTGAATTATGATGAAGTTGATAGTATAAAATGGTTAACGCTTGCAGAGATAAATAAATTAATGATAGAACAACCTGACGACTTTACGGTTTGGTTTAAAATTGTATTTGATCAGGTGATGCAAAAAAAATTTAGCAAAAGGTGAAAGTTTATTTTGACGAGTCCATTAGTTTTGCAGATCATTGCCTGAAGGTCGTTGAAACACCTGTAGTTCAAATTCAGGAATAACAGCCAGAATATGATCAAATAGATCAGATTGAATTCGTTCGTACCCAGCCCACTCTTTAATTTTACTGAAAGCATAAATTTCAATGGGAATTCCCAGTTCAGTAGGATCAAGTTGTCTAACCACTATTGACATTGATTGGTTTAAGTCAGGATTACTTCGAAGATAAGCGTCAAGGTAAGCTCTGAATATTCCTAAATTAGTCTGATGTCGTCCATTCACTAAAATTGATGTATCAATAGCGTTTTCAGTATTAAATCTTTTTAGTTCAGCCTCTTTTTGATATATATAATCAGCGATTAGCTGAATTTTGCCAAACTTTTCCAATAACTCACTACTACAAAATTTAACACTATTCATATTAATTGATACCGAACGTTTTATCCGACGTCCATCAGACTCTGTCATTCCCCTATAGTTCAGAAATGAATCGGAAACAAGTGAATAAGTCGGAATCGTTGTTATGGTCATATCACCGTTTCTGATTTTCACGGTGGTCAGCGTTATCTCTATAATAGTTCCATCAGCACCATATTTAGGCATTGCTATCCAATCTCCAGGCCTAACCATATCATTAGCAGAAAGTTGAATACCTCCGATCAACCCGAGAATAGAATCCTTAAAGACGAACATCAGGATGGCAGATGCAGCACCAAGTCCTGCTAAGAATGTGGCGGGTTTTTCATCTAATACATAAGCCAGAATTAAGATACCACCAACAATATATACAATTATGGAAGCCACCTGAATGTATGGCTTTATGGGTCTATATTTTGAGACCTCCCATGTTTGATATATTGCATGAAAGGCATTGAGAAAAGAGATGAAAATAAACATGAATATACTGACAATGTAGATACTGGTTAAGGTATGAACAACATGTACGGTTTTATGTCCAAATTCACCTAAGGTCTCGGGAGCGAAAACATAAATCAGTAATCCGGGAATCAGAAAAGCTATCCGGTGAAAAACACGATGTTCCAGTAAAATATCATCCCATACATTTTCAGTTCGTTCGGCGATTCGTTTAAAGACACGTACAATTATCCATTTTGCCAAATAATACAGAACAACTGCAAAAAATAATACTACTAAAAAATCGGTCATATTCCACAATTGAGAAGCTATTCTTGCCGAAAGGCCTATCTGCTCAAGCCAGTGAATTACATTATCGCCTAAAGTTAAAAGCATCGTTCAAAAACATTTTGAGTTTTACAATAAATATCTCAGATAAGTCGAAAATGAACATTGTAAAAAAGTTTTCCTCTTCAAGAAGCAGGAATCATTTATTGTTCAGGAGAAAACATCGGATCCCATGGTGGCAATATAATAGCTTTCTGATCAAGGATCTTCAATATATCTGTCGGAATAAATCTTTTATTCACAACCAGTCTGAACATATACTCATCAAACCACTTGTCGGTCATAGTAAGATATCCATTATGGCCCCTATCAGGCCCCCAACTATTTTCTAATAACCAACTTACCGGTTTTCCGGTTTGATCGGTATCAACACCAATAAGCGCCATTCCATGTGATGAACCACTTTCATGAGTTTCTATACGTTGTTTTTTATCCATATTCAGGTTTATGGAAAACAACAAGTCAGGCTGATACTGATCCAGATCTAAAATTCCTACCGTTGAATTGAGTTGTTTACCCACATCACATGAAAAATAGAGCGCCTCATTATTCATGATGCTTTTTTTGGCAAGTTCTTTTAAATCATTAGTCGGCAAATTGATATAATGCCAGTTATTCCCATCAGCCATATTACGATCATATTGAATTTCGTAGAGTTTATAAAAATCACGGGAAGGATCATTCATAAACATTACATAATCACGCAAATTAATACCAACCATCTTTTGATAAAATGATAGCGGGGTAAAAGTTCCGGCATCTACAATCTTGTCCGAACCATCCTTATATCGCCATGTAAAAGTTGTTGGAGGTTCTCCTAAGCAATAACTTAATATACGATAGATATCTGAAAGCATTTTCACTTTTTCCGATCTCAGATCTGCAAAAGGAATTTTTTGATTCGGTTTAACCTTTGCCCTTAAAGCCATGCCATCCGTTCTTAAAGCAGAGGCTAATAAAGATGATAGTTCTCCGGTACTTTCAGCATGTTTCGTTTCAGGCATTACCGTAGAGGGAACCAACCCATATTTAGTAACTACATCCGCTAACGTAGTCCATTGACCACCATCCCCAATCGGATTTTTAAATAGCCAATCAACAGTTCTGTCATCTAACGGTTTATTTGAAGTAGCGATCATACCTTCCAGAAACAAGTTTGCCTTTTCAAACTGATCCCAGAAGAAGCTATAGTTTTGTGAAAATTCAAACGAATTGATTCCCATTTTTTCAATCGCAACGGGCCTCAACACATTTAAACCTGAGAATAACCAGCACCGTCCTGATGATTTTTGATCTGTAATACCTTTTGTTTTAACCCTATATGAAAAATAATGATCAACTTTTCCAGCTAAACTTCTGTTTAAAGTCAAATCCTTGATTTTATTATTCGATATAGCATTCATTAAAGCCGGAGCCTTAGGTTCATTTGAGAATTGTTTACGAACCTCTTTTAAGATATCGTCAGTTATTGATCCATCCTTTGCCTGCCCATTCACAAAAAGAGGAAATGCAATAAGTAATGCGAGAAACCAGGAGAGCTTTTTTTTCATTAATATATTTTTTTAATAAGGTTTGTTGGAACTTGCATGCCAGATTCTCATCAGTATGATAGAATTTGCAAACATGCGCATTTCAAAACCATTGAAATAATAAGATTCAGATACAAAAATAATAAGATGTTTTTATTATCTGCACAAAAGCGTTAAGATTATACAGTATTTTCGATAAAGGGGATATTGTCTCAACCGCCTGCTTTCTTGACTTTATACTCCAACTTCTGGAGCAGTTCAATCACCTTATCTCTAAAATCGCCTTGAATAATAATTTCACCATCCTTGGCAGTACCACCAACCCCGCACTTACTTTTCAATAATTTGCCCAGTTCAGCAAGGTCTTGATCTTTACCAACAAATCCGGTAACCAGGGTTACTTTTTTTCCCGCCCGTTGTTTTTTATCGAGCATAACCCGTAGATTTTGTTTTGAAGGGGGTAAGGTTTCAGGCGTATTATCATTTTCAAATTGATATTTATAATCAGGGTTTGTAGAAAAGACAATTCCTATTGGATTTGTTTTTTTAGCCATAATTATTGATTTTAAGGAATAATAACTTTTAGAGAGTGGGGATTAACACAAAAATTCAGCGGTCCTTGTAGCGAAACCGGCTCGCCATCAATATTAACAAACAATGTTTCGGTTGTATTTAAAGTTGCCTGTTTGGCTTTGATAATATTAACAAAAGTCGATTTGTGAACCTGTCTGATAAATAAAAGAGGGGCTACAAAAGGGATGGAATAGAGTGGTATTTTCTGGACAATACAAATATCCATCAAACCATCATCAACACGGGCGCTGGGAGCAATATAGGTATTATAACCAAATTGATCGGAATTAGCGAAACTAATAAACAATGCTTTGTATGTTTCAGCACATCCATCGATGGATAAATCATACTCTTGTGGCTTATAATAATAGTATTCGGTTGATACTATATTAAAATAGGTTCGTAATCCTCTGGTCGTATTGCCGGCAAACTTTTCAGCAACAAAAGCATCAAACCCTATACCTGCAATACTCAAAAATGGAATATCATTTACTTTGATGGTATCCATATTAATTAAATGTTGCCGGTTTATTACAGAAATGGCATGTTCTATCGTCAATGGAATATTTAAATGACGAGCTAAACCATTACCAGAACCGGCAGGTATAATTCCTAAAATAGTTTCTGTATTAATCAGTTCGCATGCAACTTCATTTAAAGTACCATCGCCTCCCACAGCGACAACAATATCAACTTTATCTGCCACTGCCTTTTTACTGATTTCAGAAGCATGCCTCGGATATTGAGTGATCTCAATATCAAAATCAAAAATCGTCGTATCTACAAATTCAGAGACTAAAGAAGCGAACTCTTCTGCAGAATTATGACGTGGTCCGGAAGCGGGATTTACTATAAATAAAACTCGTTTCATTCTTATTGACCAACTACCAGTTTATTATTAATCATCCTGGTGTTATATTGTTGAATAACAGCTTTTAAAATCCTTTCCATATGAGCAGCTTTCGGCTGATTGACATTAATCAGATTTTTTCTTAATAAAGGATCTTTTGTATAATCAAATAATGCCTGACTTACTTTACCATCAAACTCAAGTGCGTAGGGGCCCTTTACAATTTGGTAGGTGTTATTCATATAAGTAACATTTATTCTCACTGCTGCCGTATCAAAAACAGAACGCCCAAACGAAATAACTTTCCCTTTATACTTCAGGTAATCGAGGACAGAAGGCATAATATCTATTTGCTGAACAACTTTTTCATTATACCCTAAAAGACGAGTTGATCCCGGTTTAAAAAACAAAATAGGAATCTGAAACTCACCTACCCTGCTTTTATATTCGGGTAAATATCCTTCGGAAGTATGGTCGGCCGTAATTACGAAGAGTGTATTTCCATACCATGGCATTTTGGATACCGTCTTAAAGAATTTCCGTAAGGCAAAGTCAGTATACATCACCGTCTCTTGAATAGGCAAATGACCTTTTCTGAATTTTCCTTTATACTGAGGTGGTATAGAATAAGGATGATGAGATGAAAGTGTAAAAATAGAAGCCATAAACGGTTGTTTAAACCCATTCATCTTATGGGCTGCGAATTGCAGAAAAGGTTCATCCCAAATTCCCCATTTCCCATCATAATCCTTATCATTATCATACTCTTTCCGTCCAAAATAACCGGTAAAACCTGCCGAACGGGTAAAATCATCAAACCCCATGGTTCCATTGGTTCCTCCATGGAAGAAGGCGGAATAATACCCCTCTTTATTTAAAATACTTGCAAGACTATTTATTTTGTTTGCATTATATTTAGAGGTAATAAAGTCGCCGGATAAAAGATTCGGTATCCCCGTTAATGTAGCCGGAACACCTTCAATGGTTCTTTTCCCATTTGCAAAACCTTTGTATGCAAGACAATTATTGATAAGAGAGTCAAGAAACGGCGTAAAACCCTTATATGTTGACTTATTAACAGTTTTATTAAAAGCGCCGAAATGCTCAGCAGAGAAACTCTCCAGAATAAGTACCACAACATTCTGTTTGTTAAAATGAGCAGTATCAGCCGGGTTAATCGGGAATGATTGTACCGGATTATAAATTTCTTCTACTTCCTTTTCAGAGAAGAATTCAGGATTTTTCAAACCATCACCTTCGAAGCTTTTTAGTATTGTAAATGTTGAATTTAAAACTACCGGAGCGACTAACGGATCGGCCATACGACTAGCCGTAATAGGACTTATAGGTCTTAATTGAAGTCCCCCCCGCATTCCGAGGACAGCTCCACCGCCAATAATCAGCATTAATATGAATTGACCTGCAAAATAGACTAAAGGATGTTGATAGCTGAATGATCTTTTATAAACGAATCTGGTCGAAATAATAAATAAAACCACGGCCATAAAAAACCAAATCAAAAAGATATACCAGAAATCTCTTAAATAGAGAGGAATCTCAGTAATAATGTCATGTCCTCCACCTAAACTAAAAAAGTTGAAGATATCTGCCCCTGTTCTTTTTAACGAAAACCGGTAAAAAATCACATCACCAAGGTTTGCTATCAAACTTAATGAGTTTACTACGATAAAATAAATAGTAAGTACCCTTTGATAAGAGTTTCGCTTTTTAAAACTAAAAGGCAGGATTAATAACACCAAAAGTGGAAGGTTCAAAAATAAAATTGCAGATATATCAAACCTTAAACCACTCCCCATACATCGTAAGAGCCCCCACCAATTTAAAGATGGGAATAAGCTCGTATTAAATGAGTAAAATAATATTCTACAAATAGAATATAATAGTAGTATCGAGAGGAATCTGACAAACCAAACGATAAAAAGGTTTGATGAAATGAATTTAGTTCGAAGCATCTTTACAATTATTGGTACAAAAATAAGAAATATTCGGCACCTTATTGGCTTTATATAGACCACGCACAAATATATTGGGGATTTTTTCCACAAATATTTGACCTATTCCGCACTTCACATTTAGAAAATAAAATTATAAATGCAACATATATTATATTGATTTACAATTTTATAAATGTTAAAAATTCTAAAAAAACAGCATCAAAATATTTCTAATCACAAAAAAACGACGTTCAAAATAAAAAAATTACATTGTTTTTTTTTCCAAACCACTTGCATTTTATCAATTGTGCGTATATTTGTGGCGAATATTAACCAACAACAAAATTCGAAAAATGAAGAAGTTATTTGTTCTCGTTTCAGTCGTAGCATTATTTGCTGCTGTAGCATGTAAATCAAACACTCAAAGTGCTGAGCAATTAAAAGCTGATAGCATTAAGAAAGCTGACAGTATCGCTGCTGCTTTAGCTGCTGACACAACTCAAAAAGTTGATTCAGCTACTCTTAAGGATAGCGTTGCTAAACCTGCTGCTAAACCTGAAGCTAAAAAGAAGTAAGGAATCTCCCTTTAGGGATTTCTACATAAAAAAGGAAGTTGGAAACAACTTCCTTTTTTTTATTTATCGAAATAAAACCCGTAGAATCGCTCCCTAACGATCCCGACCAATCCCTCGGAATGCCATCCGGCAGAGGCTTCAGGTCCAAATAACATATCAACTTCTCATTGTCTGATTACGGTCGGATAATTGTGAAAACACTATAGTAAGGAGCTTCTCTATCCCTCAAAATATTCTCTTATCATTCTACAGACATCCTAATGTATGCCTAATGTCCATTAGAATAAGAATAGTATCACATTAGACTTACATTAGGCTTAGATTAGGCTCAGCTATTCCTTTTAGAAGAATTATAGGAGAATGATTAGTCGCTAAAAAGAATAAGGTCTCCCCTATTCGATAGTGAGCACCTCAAATATCCAATAAACGGTATAATTACCGGAATCAAAGAATATCACATTAAAACACCTAAAATGGAGTCAGAGGCTAAAAATCTGGAATAAACTCTGTAATTTTGTAGCCATATATAAAACCATTTCAATGACATTCATCAAGAATTATCTAACAATAACTTTTATAGCTATTGTTTCATTAGTTTCTGCACAAAATAAAAACAACACGGTACAAACGGTTCAATCTGCTACACGAAAGCAGATGAAACCGATTGCAAAAGACAAAGATTCTTTACAAGTTTTATTCTTTCATGATAAAATTGATTCATTAAACCCCACCACTTATTACAAGATTGACACACTTGTTGAACGGTCTCAATACTATAATCCCATATTACACCCAACAAATCCGATGGCCTCGCAAGGTAATATCGGACAAGCAGCATATCCTTTAATTTACGATGAGATGCCTGCAAAAGGATTCGACTTTGGCCGTCATTCTTTTGACCCCTATATCTATACTCCTTCCAATCTTACATACTACATTCCGAAACACCCGTATACTGTTTTAAGTTATGTATCAGGAAAAGGCAAAGAAACGGTATTCAGAGTCACACACAGTCAATCCATTCGAAAAGGTCTATATCTCGGTGCTGATTTTAATACAATCAACTCGCTAGGCATTTATGATAAGGAACACACCAATGAGTATTCTCTGGGTATTACACTCCATTTTACCCGTCCCGACCTCCGCTACCAAGGGAAACTAAATTTTACAAATAACTTTTTCAGAGTTGAGGAAAACGGAGGACTTGCAGATGTTACTGTGTTTGAAGAAAATAAGGAATCAAACAGAAATCTGTTGCAAACCAATTTAACAAATGCGAATAATTCGGTTCGCCAAACAGGCGTCTATCTGCATCACACCTTTTATATGGGTAAACTAAAAACCGCCCGAAAAGGTGTATCGTTTTGGGATATGGTTGTAAATACCTTTAACGCGGGTACGATCGGACATATTTTTCAATACGAAACAAGAACCGATAAATACATGGACACTACGCATGTTAGTAAAATATACCCGACACTGGCAATGGACAAGGTACTTCCCACCGATTCTATCCAATATTCGCACATGAACAACACATTCTACTGGACCAATCAACTGGATAGTAGCTTGCAGGTACTTACCTTAAAGATTGGTATTAACTATGAACTTGGCAAAGTCGGGGTCTTGAAGAATGAATATACCTTTAATCAAACATCACCATTCGGCCAGTTCAGCCTGAATGTAGGTCAAAATATTCAAGCTTTCGGACGATTAAGTCTCACCACTGGAGGCTACAATGATAAAGACAATCAATATTCAGGCGGGATTAGCGCACACTTTGGACAGACACCCCGTAAACAAATTATTTTTGTAGGAGAGATCTATCGAAGCCAAACAGAACCGGGTTATTTCTATCATTACTATAATTCCAATCGCTATACATGGAATAATTCATTGACGAAAACAAAAACTTCGGGATTAAAAGCCAAAGCTGAAATATTCGGGCTAATCGCCTCTGCAAATTTTTTCAACTTAAGCGATTTTGTATATCTGGATACGGCAAGTATTGCCAAACAAAGTAATCAGACAGCTAATATTCTTCAACTAAGTGCAGATTATAGCCTTCATTTCGGACATTTTACATTTAGAAACATTGTTCACTGGCAAAATATTGCAGGCACAAACTATATCAGGTTGCCTCAAATGATGCTGAACTCAACGTTTTCATACCGTGTCGATTTATTTAAGAACGCCTTATCAGCCGAAACAGGACTAGAGATGTTCTATACCTCTTCCTATAAAGGAAACGCTTACAACCCCGCGTTGGGCATGTACAGACTTCAGGACAAGACCACTATCGGCGATTATCCGTATATAGATGCATTTGCTAATTTAAAAATTAAAAGAACCCGGATATTCTTAAAATATCAACACGCCAATGCAGGCATGATGAAATACAGGTATTATATGGTTCCCGACTATCCGCAAAATGATGCTGCATTTAAATTTGGATTCTCCTGGATTTTCTTTGACTAAACATAAAAGTTTCGCTGTCGTAATGCCTCAAATACAATGATTGCAGTAGCAGTAGCAACATTCAGAGAATCATGTTTTCCAAGCATCGGGATGATGACGGATTGATCAACTGTATCCAACCATTTTTTCGTTAATCCGTCAGCTTCAGTTCCCATCACTATGGCACAGGGAACGGTTAAGTCAGCTTTATGATAATTTTCGGTCGCCGTTAAGGCAGCAGCAACCGTTTTAATATGTTTCTTTTTTAGCCATTCTAAAGCCTGTTCCGTCGAACAAGCCACAACTTGTTTTGTAAACACGCATCCTATACTCGAACGAATCACATTAGGATTATAAATATCGGTTAACGGATCGCAAATAATAACAGCATCCACTCTGGCAGCATCAGCAGTACGAAGTATGGCACCAAGGTTTCCAGGCTTCTCCACCGCTTCCAAAATAATCATTAAAGGAGATTTGGAAAGTTGTATATCGGCCAGCGTTTTTTGAATGGCTGAGGCCAATAAGATGATGCCGTCAGAACCTTCACGATAAGCCATCTTTGCAAATACCTCGCTGCTAACCTCGGTTAAATGATCGTGTTTAACCAGAGAAAGCACTTCGCGGCTATCACCATTCAATAGTTCATCACAATAAAATAATGAAACCGGTTCTATCCCGGCCTCTACCGCCCAACGAATTTCGCGACTACCCTCTACAATAATCAGACTTTGTTTTTTGCGCTCTTTCGACTTCTGTTGAAGTAGTACCACCTGCTTTATCCGCGGATTTTGAAGACTTGTGATTTTCTCAGCCATTCTGTTTATTTAAATGATACAAAAATACAAGATGTTTCGACTCATCCGATCATCATAAACCGAAAACCCACCACCCGTACCAACAAAGTGATTATGCATCAAATCAAGTGATCTCTAATTATAACAAAAATAAATGAAGCCTTCTCTATCCTGTTTATCTTGGAAGTCACTCTACATTTCAGTATAAGCACGCTTAAAATCTTCAATAATACCACTAAACTCTTTGGTATTTACAACATCATTCACCCTTTCTTTATTTCATCTTCAGTTGGAGTTGGTTTTATAGCTTACATTTTTAAGGTTTTCTGACCATTCTTCAACATCATCAGGGCCTTTTCAGCTCTTACCTGTCGTGTAGCTTCCTGCTTTGCCGATCCTACCCAATCGCAGTATCCACGTTTGTAAGATTTTGACAGAGTTTCAAAAAAATCTTTGGCTTCTTTATTTTTTTCAAGCAATGCTTCCAATTCAGCCGGTATACCCTCAATATGTTCACCTTTTTGCAACATCGGTTTTCTTTTTTATAATAAGCGTTTCATATACAGTTGTAAAGATATTAATAATTCATTTTTCAACAAATCCAATCTCCGTTGAAAAATTAAAAGACTTATACAAGAGATGGATCAGCCTAAAAAAACAGGAAGTGGTCTCTTAACAAAATTAGGACAGCATGATAAAATATTAGACATTTATCAGGCTGATATGATGGATCTATTCTCAATTAATCAGTTTTCCCTTTAGTAAGGATATTCCATTTATCGTTAAAAATAAGGTCATTGGACTTGCCTTTTAAAGTAATTTCGACTTCATAGGTTACAACATTTTTATTATCGACTATTTTAGCTGTCTCTGTAATTTTATGTTTGGGAAAATTTTTAGTAACATAATCCAATGCAGCTTTCGGAAGTTCATTCGTTTTTATAGCCGTCTCAACCTCTAACCGTTTACCGGTTTTGTCGTAGTTTGCCGAAGTCTCTATGCCATTCAACTTGAACTCCGCTTCAAAATCATTTTTTTCAGGTCCCCATGTTACTTTTTTAACATTAGGATAATCTTTCTGAAATGCTGCTGTTACAACAGTAGGAACATTAGGTTTGGCTTTCTTCTTTTCGCCTTTTTCCGGCTTTTGAGCCATTGCCGATAGGGTGAACACTCCTATAAGCATCATCATGATTATTTTTTTCATCATAGTTTTATTTAATTTGCTTAAACAAAAATAAAACTCGATTTAGAAGATTCTTTGAATATTGAAGTCCACCTCGAATATATGCAGATTGTCTTTCCATGTATAAGTCAGCCTCCAATTATAATAGTCAACAATCTTCTTAACAATAGCTAGTCCCAATCCACTCCCCCGTGAGGAAGAATTTAATTTTGAAAAGCGGCTAAATATTTTTGACTCGTCCAAAGCTTCTCCCTGTCCCGTATTGGCAACCATCAGCTTACTTCCGATCATGGTAACCAAAATCATTCCATCGGGCTCATTATGCCGAACCGTATTTAACAATAAATTGCTGATCAAAACATCAACGAGTGTACTATTAGCTGTTACAGTAAGATGAGTATCAATAGCAGTCTTAAAACTAATTCCTCGTGCTTGTGCCTGATAAGAGAAAAACTCAAGCTGCTTTTCCAGCACTTCATTCAACGATAGTAGCTCATTTTCCGTATATTGATTATGATCTAACTTGGAAAGAAGCAGCAGATTTTTATTTAGCCGACTTAGTCGGGTGACGGATTGATTTAAAGATGCAATGATTGCTGCTTGTACCGCTGTAATATTTCCGGTTTGTAATAATGAATCGAGTTTAGCTTGAAACACCGCTAACGGGGTTTGTAGTTCATGCGCTGCATTTTCAATAAACTCTTGCTGACTTTTATAAATGGCTATATTTCTATCAATCAGCTTATTGATAGACAGATTAAGTCTGGAAAATTCTTCAATATTTGTTTCAAGCCATTTCGGATATACATTCTTATCGATCTCAAACTGTTCTATCTGGTTAAGTGAATGATAGAATGGCTTCCACAACCTTATTGATAGGAATCGTGTAATAAAATATAAACCGGAAACCAGCAACAAGATAATCCCCATAAACACGTAGGCTATACTCTTCACCAGATCTTCCGATTCAATCGTATTCATACGAACCAATAATGAATAGGGCTTTTTTTCAATCGTGATCGGCGTCATTAATACCCGATAAGGTTGATCCTCATCTTCGAGAGTATCTAAGATCATTTGCTTAAAGATGGTGTCGTGTTTAATTACTGATTGATGATTAACAATTTTAATGTTCCAGTTCATCGAATTCCAAACCTCAATATCCGACACTTTCAAATGGGGTAATGAATACTTGAAGAACTCTCTTTTACTCAGTAACAATGTCTCTTTAGTATCGCCTGAATACATCCATTGAGTGGTAAAATAGGATACAGGGGCACTGACTACTAAAATCAGAAACGCAAAAACGATATAATATCGAAGTGTTTTCCCTAACAATTTCTTTTTTACCCTTGCCATTTGTAACCCACTCCATATAATGTCTTTATATAATCAGCACAGCCATATTCGTTCAGCTTTTTCTTAAGGTTCTTCATGTGGGCATAAACGAAATCATGACTATCAAGCATATCTGCCATATCACCTGATAAATGCTCTGCAATAGCTGCTTTGGATAACACTTTATTTTTGTTTCCGAAAAGATATAACAGTAAATCATACTCTTTGCGCGTAAGGTCAATATCTTTACCATGCACCTTTACCGATTTGGCATTCAGGTCTATTTCTATTTCGTTAAAGGTAATCACGGGAATGCCATTGAACATCTTTCGACGGACTACCGCATGCACCCTTGCCAATAGTTCGGAAAGATGAAAAGGTTTAGACAGGAAGTCGTCTGCACCAAGATTAAGACCCTCTATACGTGTAGCAAGCGTATCTTTTGCCGAGATAATAATCACCCCATCCGTTCTGGACAATTGTTTTAATTCCTGTAGTATTTTGAAACCATCACCATCAGGCAACATCAGATCAAGAAGAATACACTCATAATCGTAATATGCAATCTTATCCAAAGCCTCGGACAGTGTAGATACACACTGGCAAATAAACCCGCTTTCGGAGAGGTAGGTTTCAATACTTTCTGCCAGTACTAACTCGTCTTCTATGATTAATATTTTCATCAACAGCAAATATATATAGAGAATATGAATGAATTTTGAATTTAAACACACGTTTCAAAAAAAGATGAGTATCCTGTTGTTTTAATGAAAGCATATTCGAATAATTCATTCACGCAGAATTATTTATTTTATAGTTAACAACACTGATAATAAGATTTCTGTGCGTGAGAGTTAACCACACCTGCACGACTAAATTATTGCAATTAAATCGTTACTTTTGCTATTTCGTTTTATCTTCATCACTTCTAATGAAACAAGCATGTTTGCAAAACACAAACAATGACGAGGATCGGGTATATGAGTTCCATCAGACCTTATTTAAAAAAAATTATTCACTGATGAAAAGACTACCTTTTTTTATAATAGCGTATAAAGTTTCGTAAATACATGGTAATAGTAACAATTGCATTCTCAATAATTTATCATCCAAAAACAGGCTTTAAATCCATTCACTCAATTTATACTTTTCCATGAACCACAACCACGCCGGTTTCTCATCCGACATTACCAAATTGGAACTCCTTTCCCCTGCTAAAAATATGGAGGCTGGAATGGCTGCAATTAGTTGTGGAGCTGATGCTGTTTACATTGGAGCGCCTCGATTTGGAGCCCGGCAAGCGGCAGGTAACACTGTAAATGACATTGAGTTGTTATGCAACTACGCCCATCAATACAATGCCAGGGTCTATGTAACCCTTAATACTTTGCTTTTTGATTCCGAAATAGCTGAAGCGGTCCTATTATGTCATCAACTACATTCGGCAGGCATCGACGCTTTAATCATTCAGGACATGGCGTTGATGGAAGCCGAACTTCCTCCTATCCCCATCCATGCCAGTACCCAAACTGATAATCTAACACTCGAAAAGATATTATTTCTTGAAAAAAGTGGCTTTTCGAGAGTAATCCTGGGGCGGGAGTTGTCGTTGACTGAGATGATAAAGATCAGGGAAAATACGCACATCGATCTGGAAGCTTTTATACATGGCGCATTATGTGTTTGCCATAGCGGACAATGCTATCTTAGCCATTCGGCCTCCGGTAGAAGTGCGAATAGAGGAGAATGCGCACAGCCCTGTCGCCTCCCATACGCGCTTGAAGATGCAGAAGGAACTTTAATCTCCGAAAACAAACATCTGCTTTCACTAAAAGATCTTAATCTTTCGGCAGAAATTCCTGAGCTAATAAAGGCCGGAATAACTTCGTTCAAAATAGAAGGTCGTTTAAAAGATATCTCTTACGTTAAAAATGTAACATTATATTATCGAAAAAAAATTGATGAGGCTATCAGGACACTGAGTAACTATCAAAAAGCATCTTCGGGAACAATCCAAACCGATTTTATCCCAGATTTAGAGAGAACATTTAATCGTGGCTATACAGATTATTTCTTCAATGGCCGATCAAAAGATATTACAACCTTTGATAGTCCCAAATCAATAGGAAAACCGGTGGCCCATGTCTTTGATGTCAGAAATCAGTATTTCACTGTTAAAGCATTAAAACCCATTCATAATAATGACGGTCTTTGTTATTTTGACCATGAAGGGAACCTTCAGGGGATAAAAGTAAATCGTGTTGAGGGAGAAAAGGTATTTCCATTGACTTTACCCAATCTCGAAAAAGGACAACTTCTCCATCGGAATTATGATCATGAGTTTACCCAGCTGCTCGAATCTTTCAACCCAAACAGAAAAATTGAAGTAAAAATTCAATTCACCGAAGAGCAGGAGTATTATATACTCCATATTATTGATGAGGACGACATTACAGCTACTTTAACACTTCCTAAAGAATTCTCAGAAGCAAGAGATAGCGGCAAAGCGCTTCAAACGATAAAAGAACAACTGGTTAAATTTGGACAAACAATTTATCATCCTACCGACATTTCGTTGAAACTTGATACGATTCCCTTTATTCCAATCAGCATACTGAACGAACACAGAAGAGATATTGCCAATTTATTAACTCAAAACAGATTGGATCGTTATAAAGCGGATCAGCAAGAACAGCAAAAAACAGCTGACCGAAACAGACATCTGCCTGAGGCACTTTCAGCTCTTTTTCCCACAAAGGAACTTACATATAGAGGTAATGTTATAAATAAACTTGCTGCCGATTTTTATAAGCACCATGGGGTTGAACTCATTGAAGACGGATTCGAACTTATTGACGATTATTCAAATAAGCCATTAATGATAACCCATCACTGCTTAAAATATTCATTCGGCCTTTGTCCAAATAAGCAGCAAATCGATCATGATCAGGAATTTAAAGGTCCTCTCTTTTTGGTAACCTCAAAAAAGAGATATCGATTAGAATTTGATTGCAAAAACTGTAACATGAAATTAATCTATTAAAATCTAATAATACTTATCAATGAAGCTTTTACATCCACAAAACTGGAACGAGTATGAATTGATCGATTCAGGTGACTTTGAAAAACTAGAGCGATTTGGAAATTATATTCTAACCCGTCCCGAGCCACAGGCTGTATGGAATAAATCGTTATCAAACAAAGAATGGGAAAAGCTTAGCAATGCCTTTTTCAGAAAAGAAAAGAATGACCCTGAAAAAGGAAAATGGTCTCTCAAGACGGGAATGCCTGAACAATGGTACATCAATTACACCTTTGAAGAGATGCAGTTTAAGATGCGATTGGGGTTAACCGGATTTAAACATGTTGGTATTTTTCCGGAACAGAGCGAAAACTGGAATTATATTTATAGTCATCTTAAAGGGAATAGACAGGAAGACGCAAGCGTCGAGTCAGAAAATAGCTCATCAGAAAAGCCCAAGGTTCTAAATTTATTTGCCTATACAGGCGGCGCATCATTAGCGGCTCTTTCTGCCGGAGCCGAAGTTGTTCATGTAGACTCCGTAAAGCCTGTATTATCATGGGCCAGAGAGAACATGGAAGCGAGTGGCATGAATGGTATCAGATGGATACCGGAGGATGCACTCAAGTTTGTTCAACGCGAAGTACGTCGTGGCAATATCTATCAGGGAATCATCCTTGATCCGCCAGCTTATGGACGGGGAGCAGATGGAGAGAAATGGGTTCTAGAAGATTCCATCAATGAGATGATGAAACTCTGTAGTCAGCTTTTGGCGCCAAAAAACAGTTTTCTTATATTAAATCTTTATTCTATTGGCTTTTCTGCACTGATTGCAGAAAACCTTATCACCACAAATTTTGAAGTTATCGAAGATCTGGAAATAGGCGAATTATTCATTCCTGATCGTTATAAAAAGAAATTACCGCTAGGCGTATTTGCCCGTATGAAAAGATAATTTGTTATGTATCTTTGAATAAAGATATCTCTAAAGAAAGTCATTCAATAGAGGTATAAATTTTACTAATCTTACTGAGAAGAATACAAAAAGGAATCGTCTTTTGATAAGTTATCATATGCATCAATATTATTATTAAAACAGAATCAATCTATTACGAACAACAAATTAACTTAACATTTTAAACGCTAAAGATATGTTCTTGATTGTTGCAGGTATTATTGCATTAATTGCTGGTATTATTGTTTCAAAAACCTATTCTCCAATTCAACGTTATAGCAATATCTTCAGGATTGCAGGTATTGTTTTAGTAATAATCGGAGGACTATTAGCTTCCATTGTTCAAATTGGAGCAGGTGAGGTAGGTGTACAAAAGCTCTTTGGTAAAGTTAACGAGCATACGCTACCGAGTGGATTAAACTTTGTAAACCCACTAGTTGAGATTGTAAAATTCAATACCCGCACACAAAATTATACAATGTCGAGTAAACACGATGAAGGAGATACTGCTGGGGACGATGCCATCAGAGTTTTATCGGCAGATGGTCTTGAAGTAATCATTGATATTACCGTTCTATACAGAGTTATTCCATCAGAAGCTCCAAGAATCTTAAGAGAAATCGGCCCTGACTATAAAAACACCATTGTACGTCCTATTTGCAGAACCAAGATCAGAGATAATGCGGTCTATTATGATGCCGTTGCATTATATTCTACAAAGCGGGATGAATTTCAGGAACGTATTATTAAAACAATTGAATCTGATTTCAAAAAAAGAGGTTTACAACTGGAGCAGCTGTTAGTACGCAATATTAATCTGCCCGCATCGGTAAAGACAGCTATCGAATCAAAAATCAATGCGGAACAAGAGGCCCAGAAGATGACATTCGTACTTCAAAAAGAGAGACAGGAAGCCGAACGGAAAAGAGTCGAGGCACAGGGAATCGCTGATTATCAAAAGATTCTAAGTACAGGGTTGAGTGATAAACAGCTTCAATATGAGATGATTAAAGCCATTTCCACCTCGCCAAATGCAAAACTTATTATCATGGGAAATAACAAGAACATGCCAATGATTCTAAATGGAAAATAATTTCTAATCTGCTTTGCAGGAAAGGAGATAACAACTGCTAAAAAAAGCAGACTTGTTATCTCCTTTTTTTATAAAAAGGCAAACGATATTTATCAGAATATAAAAAAAAGGAGAGATGATTCAGAAAAATATATTTAATTTGAAGTGTAAACTATCAGGAGAAAAAAGTGAAGAACTTTTCACCGTTATGTTCAAAAACCTTTTATGCTTTTCAAAAAAGTTTACTAAACTTTAACCCCCTCAAGAATGGATAAACGAACTTTTATAAAGAATTTTGTAGCATTGGGATGTTCAACACTCTTTATCAATCAAGTAAATGCTTTTGGTATTTCCTCTGTGAATAAAGGATTACTTGAGTCCTCCTCATCATTAAATAGCAAGGTAAAGCTTTTTGTTTGGGGCCATGGTTCCCCGCAAACGATTTATTCTGATTGGATAAAATACTTTGAATCATTAAAATCGTATGGTATAAGTGAAGTAATAATGGCTGGAGAAGATGAGGTATTGATAAATGCGATACCCCCCGCAAAAGAAGTCGGAATCAAGATACATGCATGGACATGGATTATGAACCGGCCACATGATCCGGTCGCCGCTCAACATCCTGAGTGGTTTCAAGTAAACAGAAAAGGCGAAAGCTGTTTTGACAAGCCCCCTTATGTAGGTTATTATAAATGGGTTTGTCCCAGTAAACCTGAAGTACAAAATCATATCCGGGAAACTGCCCGTAGAATTGCAGCATTTGAAATAGAAAGTTTCCACATGGACTATGTAAGATACCCTGATATCATTCTACCCGAAGGACTCCAACCCAATTATAATATTGTTCAAGATAGAGAATTTCCTGAATATGACTATTGCTATTGTGATGATTGCAAGAGAGAATTCAAGGCACTTACCGGCATCAATGTAAACCAACTGGAAGACCCGACGGCCAATATTGAATGGCGTAAATACAGGTACAACAGTGTAACAAAGATTGTGAAAATGATTGCAGAAGAAGTACACGGTAAGAATCGGAAACTCACTGCTGCAGTATTTCCTGATCCCGAAATGTCCAGAACAATGGTAAGACAATCATGGAGTGACTGGCCTCTTGATGCGGCCTTCCCTATGATTTATCATAGCTTTTATAATAAAGACATAAACTGGATTGGGGATACCGTATTAAAAGGCGTGAAGGAAATAAACGGACGCTTCCCCATTTATACAGGACTATTTCTTCCTGCTTTCAAAAGTGCTGATGAATTAAACGCAGCTATTGAAATCTCTATAAAAAATGGAGCAGCCGGTGTTTCTTACTTCTCTGATGGTAATCTAAAGCCAGACTTAGTGACATCGTCCGATAAATAGGGACTTTAGACAGATTTCATCAGTGACTAATTTCTAAAATAAGGTTTGAAAGAAAGATATGCTATCCCCATATCGACAGCATTTTGCTTAACTGACCGGCTAAAGGCAACCACTTTACAACCAAAAGCCTGCAAAACACGAGCCACATTCAAACCGATAGCTCCTGTTCCAACAACACCGACGACTTTTCCAGACAACTCTCTTCCTAAGAATCCACGACGTCCCATCATATTTCGGGTTTCTAAATTGAATGAGGAAATTCTGCGATACAGATCAATCATTAAACCTATTGTCAATTCAGTTACAGCCCGTGTAGAATAGCCGGCCGCATTCGAAACCACTATACCATGCTCTTTACAATAATCTAGCGGCAGATGGTCACATCCGGTAAATGCAACCGCTATAAATTTTAGATCCGGTGCAGCTTGCAAGATCTTTATTGAAATGTTTATATTCGATACAACTAGAATCTCAGCACCGGATATCCTTTGAATCAGGATATCTTCGCTCTCTTGACGGTCGTTAAAATATATAAATTGATGATTAATAGCCTCAAAACGAACAGCTATCGACTGAAGCTGACCTTCAGTAAGTCCTATATTTTCAATAGCAACAATTTTCATAGAATCAAGAATAAAAAAAACGTGCAATAGTAAGGATTTTAATCCGTACTACTGCACGTTTACTCAACTTAACCAGAATAAAAAAAACAAACAACCAAAACGTTTACAGAATAACTTATATGAAATAACTTATTTAAACCATTCCGAATATTGTAATAGACCCAAAAACAACTTCAGCCCTTATTGTAAGAATAGGTTGTTTGGGGTCGAAATTTGAAGAACGCCAAAGGTGATCACCAAAAGCATACGAACTATAATCAGGAAATTCTATACTTCCAAAAGCCGCCTTCGATAAAATCTGAACATTTGAATTTGGATTAATCCATGCTTTAAACTCTCCAAAAACACATTTGATTTCAACTGAACGATTTTCATCACCAGGTAGTTTAGACAAATCTACCATGCTGGATCCAAAAACCACACTATATTCAGGTTGAATATTTGCCGAATCAAAATTGCTATTATTGAAGAAATCAGCATGACGATGATGATGATGGTGATGACAATGTCTAAATTCATATTTATCATTATCGTCCCGTTTATTAGTGATTAAACGAAGGCCTAGAAATATTAATGCAAGACCACAAGTCAATTTAAAAATAGGGATATGAAAATGCCATATCTCTTCAACAAAAAATGCGGTTCCAAGTACAATTAGAAATGCTCCTAATAAAAATGGAAATGTGGAATTGCTTTTCATAGCGTATCTGTTTAATGAGGCAAATTTAGGCACCATCACAATACCATGAAATGAAAAGATTACAAACCGGCAACAATTCTATCTGAAATGACGATAATGGCAATCGAAATGAAACTAATAAGTTTTGCGCAATTCAGCAAACACATAAGCCACCACTGGACAGATTGTAGTATTTGCTAAACATAAATCTAAAATCTGAATTATCCTTGGACGGTCTGTGTGTGGATACTCCTTACAAGCCCGTGGACTATCTTTATAGTGATTACAATAATTGTCATCAGCTAGAAAAGGACAGGGCATATCTTTGAGCATAAAAAAATCATCGGTATCCCGAACAATATATTTCTCAGAAAATGACGACATAGACATTTTAGCCGATTTACTTAATCGTTCAATATCTTTATCCGTAAGCCGTAAACTGATTTCTTTACAACAATTGGCACATTTTAAACAATCAATAAAATCAAACGCTTCTTTATGCAACTGATGAATAGCATCATCTAATAGATGTGGTTTTACTTTTTTAAGGCGAAGAATCAACTTCTTATTTTCAGGACGATTGTTTAAGGCCTCATCCAACAATACTTGGTATTCCTCCGCTATTATCATTTTACTTCTTATTGATCAATAATCCAAATTTCAAAAATAGAGCTTGAACCAACTTATAACATTTTATCCAGAAAAGATTAGGACCAGAGAACAACAACGATTGTCTTTGATTTCACTGAATAATTAATCATTATTTATTCAAGCAAAAAATAGCAGACACTAAGTATATGCTGAATATCAATATTTTGATGATATATCACTTGATTCCTCTAGCCTTTTTAATATCATTATAGGCTTCATTTATTTTCTGGAATTTTTCTTTCGCATCATGTACGACATCTTCGCCAAGATGGGCAACTCTATCCGGATGATGTTTTAATGCCATAGCTCTATATGCTTTCTTGACCTCCTCGTCGGTGGCAGTTTCGGGTATTTCTAAAATTCGATAAGCCGCATTTGTATCTTTAACAAACATAGCTTTAATCGATTCAAACTCTTGCAAAGGCAAGCCCATTAAAGATGCTATCTCATTTAAGATTGCTAACTCCAAATTATCAACTTGATTATCAGCAATCGCTAATCCAAAAAGATAATGCATCAATTGTAAGCGTGAAGAATAATCCATGTACTGCCTTACCTGACCGCAAACAGGAGCCACCGGAATATCTTGCTTCAATATCTCTTTAAACAACTTAATACGATCTTCCGCTAGAGATTCACCAAATTGAATAACAAAAAACTTTTTCACATAATCAAGCTCTGAACGAAGTAATTTTCCATCAGCCTTCATTACAGCAGCCGACAATACTAACAAAGAGACACTAAAGTCGCCAGGGCGGGTCCCAGTATTCTGATCTATTGGATTTGGGCCAACTGTATATTCGACTGACTTCATAGAATCAACCATCGAACCGAAAATCAAACCCAGAATACCTCCGATTGGACCACCCAATGCCCAACCTAATCCAACTCCCAATAGTTTATTTAAGAAAGCCATTATTTGTTGTCTTTTTTTTGCAAAGATAAACTGTTTGGCCTTTCGTAAACATTCATATTAAAACATCTGTGTCTTTTTTAGATTAAAATAGTTTTTCTAAGAGAAGAGTAGAATGGCAAATTACAAAAATACCGTACCTTTGCAACACTTTATTTATGGACTATCAGCCTTCAGATGAAAAAAAAGGGCAACCTTATTAGTAAATTATTCAAAGCAGTGCGTATTGCGCTTTATGTTTTTTTTATTTCCAGCATATTGGCGGTAATACTATATCGTTTTGTAAATCCACCATTTACACCTTTAATGTTGATCCGCTGTACTGAACAGATTGCCAGTGGAGATGAGCTTGCTATGAAAAAGGATTGGGTATCCATTAAAGAGATATCTCCCAATTTACAAACAGCTGTAGTTGCTTCAGAAGATATTCATTTTTTAACTCACTTTGGATTCGATTTTGAAGCTATTCAAAAAGCAAATAAGTTAAATAAAAGAGGAAGTAAATTGCGTGGAGCCAGTACTATTTCGCAACAAACTGCAAAGAATGTATTTTTATGGCCCGGCAGATCGTGGGTGAGAAAGGGCTTTGAAGCTTATTTCACCTTGCTCATTGAGACATTTTGGAGTAAAGAACGCATCATGGAGGTTTATCTTAATGTAATTGAAATGGGAGATGGTATTTATGGCGCGGAAGCAGCATCACAAAAATACTTTGGCATTTCATCTGAGAATCTGTCAAAAGGACAAGCAGCATTAATTGCGGCAGTGTTACCAAATCCAAGACGATGGCATCCTGACACGCCCTCTTCCTATCTTCAAAGAAAGAAAAACAATATTATGGGGGTAATGAGAAAAATAAAAAGAGTTGATTTTCAATAGATAGACGCATCTCCAATAATTACCGTAGTATTACCTGAAAATATTTCAAAAAGATAATTTCACACTTCCATAGCAATCCATTAAAACAGTAGATAGTTTTAGCTATTTGAGTTAAAACAACTCGGATAACTCAAGCCAGCGCATCTCTTTCTCATCGAGGAGATCACCTATCTCGGCATAACGAGTAGATAATCTTTGTAATTCATCAGGCTTGGATTCTCCTGAATTCATCTTTTCAAGAACCTCTCCTCTTTCTATTTCCAATTTCTCAATCTCTAAACCCAATGACTCATACTCCTTTTGCTGTTTATAGGTTGGCTTTTTTGAGGACTCTTTAACTCTTGGCTCTACTTTCAGCTCTTTCGACTGCTTCTGTTTTGCTTTAATCTCTTGTTCTTCGGCCAGCTTCGCATGATAATATTCGGTATAATTACCATAGTAGTCTTTGATAATTCCATCACCTTCAAAAACAAATACATGATCGACTAACTTATCCATAAAATATCGATCGTGGGAAACAATAACCAAACAACCGGGATAAGTTAAAAGAAAGTCTTCCAACAATGTTAACGTAAAGACATCCAGATCATTTGTAGGTTCATCGAGTATCAGGAAGTTCGGTTGAAGCAAAAATTGCATCAATAGATATAATCTACGCTTTTCACCTCCACTCAAACTGGAGTAGTAATTATATTGAACAGGAAAACTAAATCCAAAATAATATAAAAACTGTGAAGCCGAAACAGAACCTTTTCCTAACGGAATATCTTCAGCTATCTCTTTTACAATCTCAATGACACGCTTATCTTCAATTGGAGCTAACCCTTCCTGAGAATAATATCCCATCACCAATGTCTGGCCAGAAATGATCCTACCTGAATCAGGCTTATCACTACCGGTCAAAAGATTTAATAATGTAGATTTTCCAACACCATTTTTACCTACAATCCCAATACGGTCACCTTTCTTAAAAGTATATGAAAAATCATTGATCACCTTTAGAGAACCAAAAGCCTTATTTACATTATAAACTTCTAAAATTTTTCCACCCAACCTACTCATCTTAAGTTCCAGTTGGGGCATCTTATCATCTGTTTTCTGAAACGCTTTATCTTTTATATCGTAAAACGAATCAATTCTTGCTTTTGACTTGGTGCCGCGAGCCTGTGGCATTCTACGCATCCATTCCAACTCGTTCTTATAAAGAGACCGGGCCTTTTCAATTTCAGTAGCCTCTATTTGCTCACGTTCAGCTTTTTTTTCTAAGAAATAGCTATAGTTCCCCTTGTATCTAAAAATCTCATTTCTATCCAGCTCTATAATTTCGTCACAAACATTATCCAGAAAATATCGATCATGTGTTACCACCAACAATGTAAGTTTCTGTCGTCTGAGATAATCTTCCATCCACTCAATCATTGCAATATCCAAATGGTTGGTTGGCTCATCCATTATCAAAAGATCAGCTTCCTCAATTAAGGTTCTGGCAAGTGCAAGTTTCTTTCGCTGTCCCCCGGATAAGAGCGAAACAAGCTGATCAAGTTTTCCTATCTCGAATTTTGAGAGAATCTCTTTTACTTTAGACTCATAGTCCCATGCTTGAATTGCATCCATTCTGCTGATGGCCTTTTCCATTTGGAGTTGTGCCTGAACAGAATGATCATACTCCATCAGCTGCAAACATCTTTCGTAATCACTGATAGCCTGCATAAAATTGTTTTCAGAACTAAATAGCTCTTGTAAAACGGTATTACTTTCTACAAACTCAGGATTTTGAGGAAGAAATGCCACACGCAGATCACGATTAAAGGTAACCCTACCTGCATCAGCATCATCAATACCAGCCATTATTTTCAATAGCGTACTCTTACCAGCTCCATTACGTGCCACCAGAGCCACCTTCTGCCCTTCATCAATACCAAAAGTTATATTTTCAAACAGTACTTTTTCACCGTAAGCTTTAGAAAGTTGTTCAATCAGGACTACATTCATGCAATTAAATTTAGGCACAAAAATAAGCCATTCCTCCGTTCGGGAATGGTTTTACTATAAATAAAAAACTCCCTTTATGGGGGAGTTTTTTAAGAAATTCAATCAATATCAGAAGATTATGCTTTCTTTACGTTGATTGCCTTCTTACCGCGCTTATCTTCAGCGAGTTCAAATGTCACTAAATCGTCGTCAGCTACTTTTTCCGTTAAGCCTGTTACGTGCACGAAAACATCTTTTTGAGATTCGTCATCAACTATGAATCCAAATCCCTTTTTCTCATTAAAAAATTTAACTTTACCGGTAAACATGGCAGTAATAAAAATTTGAATAGTAAATAAGTGAATTTCCGAAGATCATTTTTCATACCTCCTACAGCAAAGGTAAAAATTTTTTATTCGATTCAAAGTTTTTATAATAATTTTCTGCACTTAGGATAAAAAATGTAAAAAAAAATTATTTTATTTTAGGTCCTGCCTTCTCAAGAAGTTTACCATCCTCATTATCAGTGAAATTCTTAAAGTTATCAATAAATTTTACGGCTAATGATTTTGCTGCTTCGTCCCATTTTTCCGGATTATTCCATTGTTTTCTTGGATTAAGAAGTACCGGATTTACATTCTTAACTGCCTTTGGGATCATTAAATTGAATATCGGTAAATTTTCATATTCAGTATTATCCAAAGAACCATCTAAAATAGCATCAATTATTGCTCTTGTTGATGGAATATCTATTCTATTGCCAATGCCGTAGGGGCCTCCAATCCATCCTGTATTGACCAAATAAGCTGTAGAACCATATTTATCCATTTTCTTAGATAATTCTCTGGCATAAGCAGTCGGATGCAATAATAAGAAAGCAGCTCCAAAACAGGAAGAAAAGGTTGGAGTAGGTTCTTTTATGCCTCGTTCGGTACCAGCCACCTTTGCAGTATATCCACTTAAAAACTGATACATCGCCTGATCTCTTGTAAGCTTAGATACAGGAGGCAATACTCCAAAAGCATCAGCAGTCAAAAAGATAATCTTTTTAGCATGTCCGCCTTTCGATTTTGGGGAAACTATATTATTGATATGGTAAATAGGATAAGAGACCCTTGTGTTTTCAGTTTTAGAACCATCAGCGAAGTTAATTTCCTTACTTTCAGGATTTATTACCACATTTTCGAGCAGGGCATCTCTTCTGATAGCCTTATAAATATCCGGTTCTTTTTCTGCACTTAGATTTATGCACTTAGCATAGCAACCACCCTCAAGGTTAAAAACGCCATCATCATCCCAGCCATGTTCATCATCTCCAATCAATAAGCGCTTAGGATCAGCAGATAAAGTCGTCTTACCGGTACCCGATAAGCCGAAGAATATAGCAGTATCTCCATTTTTACCCATATTAGCAGAACAATGCATTGATGCAATTCCTTTTAAAGGCAAATAATAGTTCATTACAGAGAATATTCCCTTTTTTATTTCACCACCATACCAAGTACCACCAATGACAGCCATGTGTTCTTTCAAATTGAACACAACAAATACATCACTATTCATCCCCATTTCTTTCCACCGGGGATTAGTAGCCTTACAGGCATTTAACAAAACAAAATCGGGCTCAAAAGCAACAAGTTCTTCATCTGTTGGACGGATAAACATATTCTTTACAAAATGTGCCATCCAAGCAACCTCAGTAATAACTCTGATTCTGATTCTCGTATCATCATTAGCTCCTGAATAGCCATCCTGAATATAGAGTGTGCGACCTGTTAAACGTTCACCGGTAATCGTTTTTAAATAATCCCAGTTCTCTTCAGATAACATTTTGTTGTCACATCCTTTTCGTCCCTCGGCTTTCCACCAAATATTCTCTTCAGAAGTGGACTCTTTAACAATATATTTATCTTTAGGTGAACGGCCCGTAAAAATACCAGTATCAACAGACACTGCCCCTGTATTTGTTTCAGTACATTTATCAAACCCACTTAAAGATGGATTTGTTTCATGGGCATAAAGTTCTTCGTACGAAAGGTTATAGTAAACCTTTTTAACATTCTCAATACCATACTTAGAAAAATCAATAGTGCGCCCGTTGGGCAGTGTAAGTACAGTTTTTGCTTGAATCATAATAAAAGAGTATTAAATGATGAAAGTAAAATTATGTTGTTTGTAAGATTGTTAAAAAGAACAATTCTCTTCCCATAATCTCTCGGGAGAGGCATTGCAACCAAATAAAAACTTATATTTTATGTGCGTGCAGTATTCAAACATTCTGACTTCATTTTTAATTCTCATAATAAAAGACCGAATGACCACAACAAAATTAATTGTTTTTGTATGAATTAATTGTCTTTTTATCATAATATTAATAAAAAAGAAGAAAGAAAAAGCTAACGTATTTCAAATCAATGCAAAATTATTAATTTAAATTTGCAAGAAAAAGAAGCGTAAAACAAGACTATCAGTTATTTATTAATTATAAAAAAAGAGACCGTACAAAATTGTGCGGCCTCTTCAATATGTGTTTTTTAATCAAAGAAATTATTTACCTTCTTTGAGAAAAGCCTGCGAAGCAGCCAAACGTGCAATAGGAACACGGAAAGGTGAACATGAAACATAGTTCATTCCAACACTATTACAGAATTCAACAGATGAAGGTTCTCCACCATGCTCACCGCAAATACCAACCTTCAGGTCAGGACGTACGCTACGGCCTCTTTCAGTACCCATACGAACAAGCTGTCCAACACCTTCCTGGTCAAGAACCTGGAACGGATCGAATTTCAAGATGTTCTTATCAAGATATGTTGGAAGGAATGAACCGATATCATCACGTGAATAACCGAAAGTCATCTGAGTTAAGTCATTTGTACCAAATGAGAAGAATTCAGCAACATCAGCAAACTGGTCAGCAACAAGAGCAGCACGTGGAATTTCGATCATGGTACCAACATGGTATTCAATCTTTTCTCCGCGTTCAGCAAATAATTCCTCAGCAACACGACGAACGATATTTACTTGCATTTCAAGCTCTTTCTTCGTACCTGCGAGCGGAATCATAATTTCAGGAATTGCATTCTTACCTTTTTTCTTCAGGTTCATTGCTGCCTCAAGGATAGCACGGGTCTGCATTTCTGAAATTTCAGGATATGTATTACCTAAACGGCATCCACGGTGACCAAGCATTGGGTTAACTTCGTTCAGGCTTTCAACTTTACGTTTAACCTGTTCGTAAGTAATACCAATTTGTTTAGCCATTTCTCTTTGATTTTCTTCTTCATGAGGAACAAACTCATGCAAAGGTGGGTCAAGCAGACGAACAGTTACAGGAAGTCCATCCATTGCTTCGAAGATACCTTCAAAGTCTTTGCGTTGAATAGGAAGCAATTTAGCCAAAGCCTTACGACGACCAGTTTCATCATCAGCAAGAATCATCTCACGCATAGCAAGAATCTTTTCGCCTTCAAAGAACATGTGTTCTGTACGGCATAGACCAATACCCTTAGCCCCGAACTTACGAGCAACCGTTGCATCATGAGGAGTATCAGCATTGGTACGAACGTACATTCTTGTATTTTTATCAGCTAATTTCATTAGATCACCAAAATAGCCGGACAGTTCAGGTGACATAGTTGTGATTTTACCAGCATATACTTCACCGGTAGAACCGTTAAGAGAGATGAAATCACCTTCATGATAAACAACACCACTCATTTTAACCGTGCGGGCCTTATAATCGATTTCAATTTTTCCAGCACCCGAAACGCAACATTTACCCATACCACGAGCAACAACAGCTGCATGAGAGGTCATACCACCACGAGCGGTAAGAATACCTTCAGCAACGTTCATACCACGTAAGTCTTCCGGTGAAGTTTCATTACGGACAAGGATAATCTTTTTACCATCAGCAGCCCATTTTTCACCATCATCAGCAAAGAAAACAATCTGACCTGTAGCAGCACCTGGTGAAGCAGGTAATCCCTTAGCAACGGCTTTACTTTTCTTCAGAGCCGCTTTATCGAATACAGGGTGAAGTAACTCATCAAGTTTTTCAGGTTCAACACGGAGAATAGCCTCTTTTTCGGTAAGCATACCAGTTTTAAGCATTTCCATTGCAATACGAACCATTGCAGCTCCGGTACGTTTACCGTTACGGGTTTGAAGCATCCATAGTTTACCATCCTGGATCGTAAACTCGATGTCTTGCATATCTTTATTATGATTTTCAAGGTTCTTTTGAATGTCAAAAAGTTCTTTGTAAACTTTTGGCATTGTCTCTTCAAGTGAAGGATAATTATTTTTACGAACCTCTTCAGTAATTCCTTGTTGAGCAGCCCAACGGTGTGAACCTTCCAACGTGATTTGTTGTGGAGTACGAATACCGGCAACAACATCTTCACCCTGTGCATTGATCAAATATTCACCGTTAAAAATAGCTTCACCTGTAGCAGCATCACGAGAGAAAGCAACACCTGTAGCAGAGTTATCGCCCATATTACCAAATACCATAGCCTGAACGTTAACAGCTGTTCCCCATTCTTCAGGAATATTATTCAGTTTACGATAGAAGATAGCACGATCGTTCATCCAGCTATCAAATACTGCTGTAATAGCGCCCCATAACTGTTCCCATGGATTGGTTGGGAAGTCGCTACCGGTTTTTTCTTTAACAACAGCTTTGAAGCGTTTAACCATTTCTTTAAGATCGTCAACCTGAAGTTCGGTATCAAGTTGAACCCCTTTTGCTTTTTTAAGATCGTCAATAATTACTTCAAACGGATCGTGATCTTCTTTAGATTCCGGTTTCATTCCAAGAACAACATCGCCATACATCTGAACAAAACGACGATATGAATCCCATGCAAAACGTGGATTTCCACTCTTCTTTGCGATAATTTCAACAACCTGATCGTTCAAACCAAGATTTAAAATAGTATCCATCATACCTGGCATAGAGGCACGTGCACCGGAACGAACTGAAACCAACAAAGGATTCTGGTCGCCACCAAAAAGTGGTCCGCCTACTGTTGCTTCAACTTGCTTCATTGCAGCTTCTACAGCTGGTTTGATTATTTTTACAGTACCGTCTTTACCAGTTTTGAAATAATTATTACAAACTTCAGTAGTAATTGTAAAACCCGGAGGAACCGGAATTCCTAATAAATTCATTTCATGAAGGTTTGCACCCTTTCCCCCAAGCAGATTCCTCATGCTTCCGTTCCCTTCGGCTTGCTTTCCACCAAAGAAATAAACGTATTTGTTTTCGCTCATTTTTAGATCTCCTAAAATTTATTGATGTTATAATTGATTTTCAACACATTACATGTTTGCATATTTTCATTTGTGGCGCAAATTTACAAAAAAATAATACTATATCCATTTAAAAAGGTTGTACTATTAAATGATTATAATGTTAAAAAGTGTTATCGCTAAAAACAATGCATCCACAGCCCTATGAAAATGGGAACGACACACCCACTTTACAAAATCTTTCTAAGATCGTTCCCAAAAAGAATAGACTGATCAAGATAAACGGCTGAAAATAACAATATTATTTTCTGGTTACAACATATTGGCTTTCCGGTAAATGAGCTATAAATCTAGTTTATTCGATAATTTTGTTCGCATCAATCCATTCGATAATTTTTTTCATTGAATCAGCATTATCAAATTTGGTTTGTTGTCTTTCTATCTCTTGTCGTATCAATTCCTTTTTCGATGGAAAACATTTAAGCAAATCTCTTTGATTTAAAATCATTTTCATTTTACCTTCAAGTAAAATATAAAAGACCTGATCTGTTTTATAAGTAATATGTTCATTAAGAGAAAGATCTGACACATGCCCATCTCTGCCTATTACAGAAGCCATTGAGGTAATACTGGAAGAAGGACTAACACCACCATAAGCGCCAATTTTATCAACAAACCGGGTTCGGTGAACTCTTGAACATAAAGAGACAGTGCCAGTAGTAAGAAATTCCGCAAAGTTTTTATTGATGTAGATAAAGTTACGATTACCTATCGACACAGATGAAACTTTCTCAGGATATGCAATTGATAAAATCTCATTATCAGGATTCAGAAATTGCATCTGATCAATTTCGGTATTGTAATTCAGTTTTCCCCTGAAGGATTTACCATCTTTCATCACCATGACTCCCTCAGTAAAATGAGGAAATAAAAACTGTGCTGGAAGTGTAGTAGTATCATTTATTTTTTGAGCAAAAACAGAATTGCCTATCAATAAAAGAGATGTAACTAATAGTAGATAGTGGTGTCTGGTTTTCATGGTGATAAAGGTTTGTCCTCAAAGATACCATTCTAGTGAAAAAAAAGCAAAAAAAAGCGAAGAATTTTCAAATAAATCTCAGATTCCTCACTTTACATAATGATTTTATATATAATTGATAATCAATATATTTAGTCAGATTTCTATTCCACAGTTTCTGATTTATCGAATATTAGATCAGTATTCAGTTTTCTTTTTGATATTCTAAAACAGACAGCCTCCTCTTAAAGCTATTCTCTTAATCTACTTTTGTCATGAAACGGTTGATACAACAACTATTTTTCCGAAAGCAGCAACTCAATAAACTTTCTGGTCTCTACGGTAAAGTCTTTATAATATTGACCCGTTCCAGGACCGCTAAACCCAGTCTCTACCTTTCGTATAACACCCTTTCTGTCTATAAATACAGAAGAGGGAAATGCCAATGGTCCCTGAAGCATCGGAAATGCGGCAGCCTTATCCTTATTTCCGGCTTCACCGGCATGCAGAAAGACAAACTTTGCGCCAATAGCATCACGAAAACGAAGAATCCTTTGTTTTGACTTTTCATAGTCTTTGGTTTCAAAACAAAGGGTAATAATTTCCAGCCCTTTAGCATGAAGTTCATCGTAAACCGGCTTGTAATATCTGACTTCGTCCATGCAGTTCGGGCACCATGATCCGGCAGCCAATATGATAACCACTTTTCCGGCAAAGCGCGGATCACTCAGTTTTATAATATGTCCATTCATATCCGGAAAAGCAAAAGTGAATTTGATATTAGGATCTGAAACTGTAACTAATTCATCGGCCTTAGGAAGTGAAAACGCAGCATTTTTAACTCCTTTCCATTCTGTTTTCCATCTACGACTTCCCACAAACTTACCATTCATCAAAACACCACCAGCACCTACTTCGGCAGTGATTAACAGCGTGTGAGCTCCATCAATGGCAGAGACCATAAATTTACGACCGGCGACTTTTCCATCCAGATATCTGTAATCGCCACTGGTAGTTAAAATACTTCCTGTAACGCGATTTCCAATTTGCGTAAACTCACCCAATAATTTTGATTCATCAGGAGTTCCCTGATTTTCTGTAATCTCATATCGTCCTGTTACATTAACCGCCGCCTTCTCCTTAAATTGATCAAACCTGTCTGTTACACCATAAGTGGCTGTGAAATTGTAGCCGTTACCTTCTGATTTTCCTTTCGGATAATAGGTACCAACCAACTGATTTCCCTTTATAGCAGCAATAAACTCACTTTGAAATACGGGCAGCTTCATTCGGAGGGTATCATTTTTAACACGCAACTCCGTGACATTAATTTTTTCACCCGCATTGATAATCTCAATGGTACTTTTACCATTATTGCCAATGATATGTTTAAAATTAAAAGGCATATCAGCATTATGACCAACGTCATCAAGTTGAATAACACCAATCCAGTTGCCCACTCTAAGAGAGCTCATGGCCGACTGTGCGGTCACAACACCTTGCAGTCCACAACATAAAAATAGTGAAACCAATAGATTTAATATCTTATCTTTAGAAATCATACTTTCAATTTTTAGGGATTATGAGTTATCACAAAATTACATAGTTTTACAATTTCGTGCCTGATTAATTTTGATCGAGAAAGATATTCCGTTTTTAAAATATCCACACTGAAAGATCATCTCTTTAAGTGAAGATCATTAAGAAGTAATAGCATTCATTTCTGAATCCGATTACGCTTGATTCTATTAAGAGACGGATTAGCTGGAGAAATGAGAAAGAGGATAGAATGACCGTGATGCGCCTCTTCCCAGAGCCGAATATAATCAAATAATTTGACGAACCTTTGACGATTGTATGCCGTATGCATGTAAAGGTGCAGATACGACGAAGAATCGGCAAAGGTACGGCGAAGGTACGGCAATGGGACTAACTATCGAAGAATGATTATCTTTAAGTACGATATACTGTTGAGCGTTGTCATTCTGGATGAATTAACTTATATTAATATTTATTTATTGCAAATTAGCAATAAACAATTATCTCTATGCAAAATAATTTTATTTATACCTTGTTACTGGTAGGTTATATCATTTTGATAATTCATTGAGTAGTTTTTTGGCTCGATTCACTAAAACAGCAGCACTGTCTGATTTTACGTTATTCAGGGAAAATGTTTTCAATTGTTCAGAAAGTCGGATCAATTTTGCATTAGACGCTTCAGAGTTTTCCTTTTTAAATGCTTGTCTGAGTATATTAATTTTTTCAAAGTCCTGAATTCCTTCGCGCAATCGTTCAAAACGGATAGAGCTTCTGGCACCCGGATAGATCAGGTAAGTCTCGCCGGCAGGCCAGGTTCTGAAGCGTGAATCTCTTTCAGGATCTTTTCCCCAACAGTTATAGGCCCATCGCAGGAAGCCATCATATCCACCGGCAGCTGCATGCCAACCCATGATTGTATTTTCGGCAGAAGGAGAGAAAGTAAAATTATTGGGATGTTCCGGATTTGAACAACAAACATAAAATGTTGACGGCCATCGTTTATTAAGTCGTTGAGCGAGAGAAGCTGAATCAATGGTAGGGTCAATAAAGGTACATAAATCATATACTTCATTCACTAATTCAGGATGAACTCCGCCGGCAAAAGCAATTTTAAGCTCAGGTGTCACTTCCTTCACTAAATTGATCATGCTGAGCATATCCTTAAGATTGCGTTCGTCCATTGCTATACATGTTTTATCCAACCACTCTTTATTTTGAAGATGTTCTCTAAAAGCCAATAAAAATGGACGCCAATGATTATTGAAAGCCTCAGATCCCGGATCAGCTTTCAACACTTTTGTACTGTTTGATTCTTCATCGAAATACTGAAATTTATTGGTCCATGGAATCATAGAATAGCAATTAATCTGTTCTTTAATTCCACAACTCATGGCAAACTCAACCCATTGATCAAAGAGAGTAAAGTCGTATATCCATCCTCCATCTGCTGTTTTGCGCCATTCGACCATGCTTTCATAAGGATCATAAGTTTGGCCACCCCAAGGATCATTAATAATGGTGGTGGTAATACACTTCTGTCCAGCTTCAGCAAGCATCGTTAAAATAGGACGGAGCGCTTCCAGATGTTCTTCAGACCAAGGTTTAACCTTTTCTACACGTGCCACAGCCCATGGATGCTGCCATAGGTCCAAATGAAAACTCCAGTCGGCAGGTTTGGGAAGGATCCGGTTTTGTACCTCCAGCGTAAAGTGTAGCCGATGTTTAGATCGTCCCTTTGCCTTTATTTCGATAACACCATTATATATACCGCTCTTAGCATCCGAAGGAACATCAATTGCAACCCATACCGGACGGGTAGATTTACCTGCTATTGAGAATATATTGGGATAATCAAGCATATCGGGAGCCAGAGAAAAAGGAATCGTATCGTGTTTACGATAACCACAACCATTTAAAAACAAATCGGTAAGGACATACCGAACAGGATATATATGGATTACCTCATTCGAAATTCTATTTTTTTTACAAATCAAATCCCGTGAAGTGATGTCAATATTTTTCAGGTTTTGTGATGACCATAGCACCATTTGAAAGTTAACCCTCTCCCCTTTCCAAGCAGTTAGTTTTACTTGAGAAAAGAGACCTTTTTCAGGGACTTTGTTTCTACGATATGATTCATCAACAGAGCCGAAAGCGACCTTTAAAGCAGCACCCTCCTTTTGCCAACGTGGCAAATCCAACGTTAAGGTATCATTTAACTCAAAATGGTTTAAAAAATCACTTTGAGCCATGGTTTGCTTAAGAGAGCAAAACATGATAATCCCCACTACCAATATTAATCTGACATTCTTCATTTCACAAAAATAAAAGAATTTTAGAAACAGATTTGCCATAGTTGTAATCAAATTAAAAAAGCTTTTCCCCAAGCAATACCATAATTCAAATAAATCTTTAGAATTTTTATCATAAACATAACTCATTTACTAATATATTATATATGTAAACCATAATAATAAACTTGTAGTATGGAAAAGTAACACTCGCATATTTCTATATTTGGCGCACAGTTGCACGCTTTTAAAAACATAAAATATTCAACAAATTCATTATTCTATTCTTAATAAAACAAAAACAAGGCAACTTAATAAAAATGAAATATATGAGATATAATTTAATTACAATTATTCAGGATTTAGTCATAAAAGGACAATAACGAACATAGTATATTGATTAACAACCAATTTAAAACCACAATTTTTTCTTCGCATCTTTTAATAAAAGAGATCACTACAATTATCCATCATAGAATCTTAGATTTATACTTTATTACATTTTCTAATTTAGATAAAAGATAAATAAAAATAATATTTTTTTTAAAAAGTATTGACTTTTGTATTCTCATTCACTATTTTTATAGTGGGAAGATGCTAATAAATTTTATTCAGCCTCGTATATCAAAACAGTTCTTAAAGTTTGTCGAAATAGATGAACCAGAAAGCGAATGATAACGAGAAGTGAATGAAAATACGGAACTCAATAATTACTATTACTTAAACTGGTAATAGTAGAGCAGAAAGTATATGTATAATAATTCAAGTCTTCTTTTTCCCTTTCCTTTATCCTTTTTCGATTAAAACAAATTCAACGACCTGTTAAGATGGGTTTCTTGAATATCTCAAGGCATTCATTTCAGCACTAACGGGAGTTCAATGAAGATGATCTGTTTTAACCTGATTAAACTTCCAACCTGAAACCCGAAAAGGAAGAAAGGATTCCAAATCAATTACGTGTAGAATAAAATGAAAATTATGTAACGATGATTACATTAAATGTCAAACAAAATCTAAATTGTATGAGTAACAAACTTTACTTACAAAGAAGCCTTGCAATATTAATTGCAACACTCTTTATGTGTGTTGGTGCTTTTGCACAACAAGCAAAACTGAGTGGTACGGTAGTGGATTCACAGACAAAAGAGACACTACCGGGCGTAACGATATCGGTTAAGGGCACAAAAGCACTGGCCATTACCGATGCCGATGGAAAATTTAAAATTGCAGCAAAAGCTGGAGACATTCTTGTATTCTCTTATATTGGATACAAAAAAGTTGAGATCACTGCAAATGATAACATGGTTGCAAACATCGAATCTGAGACCAAGGAATTAGGTGAGGTCGTTGTTACAGCACTTGGCATCAAACGTGAATCAAAAGCATTGGGTTATGCCATCAGTTCTATTTCAGCTGAAGAAATCACGAAAGTAGGATCGACAAATGTAGGTTCAGCACTTTATGGAAAAGCTTCAGGGGTTCGTATCTCAACAGCTCCGGGAGGTTCCACTAGTGCAGTCAACATCAACATACGTGGTGTAAACTCTATTACCGGAAGTAGTTCTCCGCTAATTATTGTTGATGGTGTTCCCATTAGAAGTACAGATAACAACAATCAGGGTTATTGGGATAACCAAAGAATTCAAGGCAACAGTTTACTTGATATCAATCCTGAAGATGTTGAAAATCTTTCGATTTTAAAAGGAGCAGCAGCGTCAGCCCTTTATGGCTCTGAAGCAGCAAACGGCGTTGTTTTAGTGACAACAAAAAGTGGTAAGGGAACCAGAAAAGGATTAGGTGTCGATTTCAATGCATCTTATACGACTGAAAGAGTTTCAAGTCTTCCTGATTATCAAAACGAGTTTGGCCCCGGTTATGATAGAGGAACAAATACAGGCAGCTTTGGATCTGACGACCAAGGTTGGCTAAAAGAGACCATTAACGGTCAAACTGTTTATCACCCAATCTATCGTGCATATGCACAGTTTGGTCCTAAGTTCGATGGCAGACAAGTAATGGGTTGGGATGGTGTTATGCATCCTTATGTAGCACAACCCGATAATATGAAAGATTTCTATCGCACTGGTTTTAGTTCAATCATCAACATGGCTATATCACAAAGCATGGAGAAAGGTAATTTCCGTGTATCATATACCAGAACAGATTACGCGGGCATTCAAAGAAATACTAGTAATTACAAAAATTACTTCACATTAAATAGCTCGTTTACTCTTGGGAAAAAAGTAACAGTTGACTTAGCCGTTAACTATACCAACCAATATGTTAAGAACCGTTCATACCGTCAGTGGGCAATAGGGGCTAACTATGGTGGATTCTTTAGCCGATTTGACGATATGAGTTGGTATTTAAACAAGTATAAAACCAGCTTAGGATATCAGTTCGACACTTACAATACAAGTGATAATAGCACCCTTACTCCAAACGAAAAATTAAAATACAATATTCGTGGAACAGATTTAATGGGTTTGCTATGGAATATGCTAGAGAATACGAATGAAGAATATAACAACCGCTTAATTACAAACCTTACAACAACTGTTGATATTGCAAAAGGATTAAAATTCAGAGGTCGTATTGCAAATGACTATTCATCGGATTATTCACAAGAAAAAGATCCGAATTCAAGGCCCATTTCTTTAGGTTTCCAATCAGGGTCGTATAGTCAGAATACTAATCTTTATACGATTGGATATGGCGATGCTCTTTTAATGTATAGCAACAGGTTTAATGATTTTTCTATCGAAGCGAATGTTGGTGCAACAGCAAGAAAAGAATGGAATACATGGACGAATATAGGAACGAGAGATGGTTTAAGTGTTAGAAATTGGTATAACCTAAATGCATCCAATAATTCTACGTTAAGTGGAAGTTCCGGTTCTACCCAACTTCTTAAATATGCTTATTTAGGAACATTATCTGTGGGATACAAAAGTTATGCTTACTTAGAAGCATCTGCACGTCAGGAAGCCTCTTCAACTTTACCGCCTCACCATAATTCATTTTTCTACCCATCTATAAGTGGTAGCTTTATCTTTACCGAAGCCTTTAAGCTTCCCCAGTTCTGGGATTATGGAAAAGCACGTATATCTTATGGTATTGTTGGTAATTCACCTTCAATGTATGCAGCATATAATGGATACAATTCAAATTCATTCTTAGGAGTAATCCAGAATCAGGTTCCCGGAACTTATGGCAACGACCAGATACGTCCTGAAGAAAAAAGAGAAATTGAATTTGGTCTTGAAAACCGTTTCTTCAAGAATCGGTTAGCTATTGAAATTTCTTATTATAAGAATACAATTAACGATCAGATTCTTCAACTTCAGGTTCCAACCTCTGTTGGCGCAAGTTCAATGTTGGCTAATGTTGGGAAGCTAGAGAATAAAGGTCTTGAATTCGGAATTTCAGGCACGCCTATTCTAACTAAAGATTTCAGATGGGATGCGCGTATTAACTTTGGTTTTAACCAGAATAAAGTACTTGAATTAATGCCGGGTGTTAACCTTCTGGAGCAAACAAATGTTGATGCTGGTGCTGCTCGTATTGTTTCAATTCCCGGAAAGACAATGGGTGATATCTACTGCTTTATGCCTGTTAAAGATTCAGAAGGAAATTATGTCATCGATGCAAATGGAGAATATAAAGTCGATTTCACCAAAGATGCCAAAGCTGGCAATGTTATGCCAAAATGTGTTGGGGGTTTTGGAAGCACCTTAAGTTACAAAGGAATAACCGTTGATTTTATGATTGACTTCCGTATCGGTGGTGATATGATCTCATTGTATAACCGTTATGCAGAAGGTGCCGGCATGTTCAAAAGTACGCTATTTGGACGCGATACTGAACATGGTGGTATTTCTTACTATATTGATGCAAATGGGGCTAAGGTTAAAGCAACCGGAACGACTGGGCCTGCTGCTGAAAAAGTCTATACCGATGGTATCATTCTGAATGGCGTTAAAGAAGTTAAAGACGTAAACGGGAAAGTTACCGGATATACCAAAAACGATATCATTGTAGATGCGCCTACTTATTATCTTGACACATACACATGGGGTGCTAATCCTGCATGGGGTTCAGGAAATAGTCGCTACGACTTATCTATTTATGATAACAGTTATGCAAAACTACGTGAGCTATCAATCGGATATACTATTCCAAACAATTTAATTAAAAAAACTGGTATAAAAAATCTATCGGTTTCATTAATCGGACGTAATCTTTTCTATTTCTTTAAGAACTTACCAAACTTAGATCCTGAAAATGCTATTGGTTCATATTGGGTAAATCAAGGTGTTGATAGCGGTACTACCACCGCAGCTACCAGAAGTTTTGGAATATCATTACGTGCTAACTTTTAATGTTAATTAATTAAAAAAACATTATTATGAAAAAAATTCTTTCAAAAATTATAATAGTCCTTGGAGCGATAATCATTCTCTCTACCAGTTGTAGCAAGAATCGGTTAGATGAGAAATACGCTGATCCAACTAAAGTATCTACCGCATCTGTCGAACGCCAGTTTACCGGAGTTCTAACCGCCTCTATGGATTATGTTAGAATGGAATACACAAAACTTTTTGTTGTAGAACAACCAACAATGGGACACTACACACAAGTTATGGGTTGGACTAATACGAACGGTCAATACAATCTGCCTGCAGGCCCAATTGGGAATCGTTGGGACAATTATTATAATGGTGTAATGATTCAATATCGTTCTTTTATCTCATTATATAATAATCAATCAGAGGCTGAAAAGCAGGGATCCAAGATCATGAAAATGGCTTCAACCATCTATTTCTATGATCATACCCAACAAATAGTTGATATCTGGGGCAAAATACCTTTTTCAGAAGCAGGTATGCTACGTGCGAATAGTGGCGATTTAACTAAATCCAAACCCAAGTATGATAATGGAGAAGATATCTACAACACGATGTTAGATGACCTAAAACAAATGGCTGAAGATTTCAAAACGATCGATATACCGGCAAGTTATTTGAAGATTTTCCAAACGCAAGATCCGATTTTAAAAGGTGATGTTACCAAATGGCGTAAGTATTGTAATTCATTACGGCTTCGTATGCTGATGCGTGTATCAGGTATTGCTGCTTTTCAGTCCCGCGTAACTTCAGAAGTTACAGCTATGCTTGCGAACTCAACAGATTATCCGCTCGTTGAATCTAATGACGATAATATTATAATGAAGAGTGTTGTTAGTACTTATGAATCGAGTGGTTTACAATCAGCTTTCGAAACCTGGGGGACTTATGATATAGCTCCTTATGCAATGATTGAAAACATGAAAGCAAACTTAGACCCACGTCTTCCTGTTGTATTTGAACCGGGATCGAGTGCTAATGGTGCATATACTGGTTTAAATCCACTGGATAACGCTGCCGTTCAAGGTGCACAACTCAGTGCCGGTATAATTTCCCGGTACAATGGAGCCACATTTACACGAAATCGTTTATATCCGGGTTGGTTGTGTACTGCCGGAGAAACATTATTACACAAAGCTGAAGCTTATTCTAAGATCATAAAAAATGATGCTGCCGCTAAAATAGCTTATGAAAGTGGTATTAAAGCTTCTATCGACTTCTACTACTGGATCAATTCTATCAGCTTAGATACAAGAACAACAAAAACTCCGGCTCCTTCAGATGCTGCTATTGCTGCTTATCTTGTCGCTCCTGGCGTTAATTGGGACACTAATACGGACAAGAATATGTTGATTGGCACACAGGAATGGATTACTACAGGTATTTCACAAATGGGGCATACCTGGGCTGAAATTCGTCGTCTGAAACAACCAGTTCTTAAATTCTTACCTGATAATTCAAGTACAATGGCTGCGCCCCCTACGAGATGGGTGTATCCTGATGCTGAAAAACAGTTAAATGGAGACAACTATAAAGCAGTGCAAAGTTATGATCTGGCTACTAATCCTATCTTCTGGACTAACTAATTCTATAAAAAGAGGTTGCATCAAAAGAATCTTTATCTCTTGAGATTTTAATATTTGCACTTTTTATCAGATAGTTTTTAATAAAAAAGAGGCTGACTCAAAAGTTTGAGTCAGCCTCTTTTTTATTAAAAACATATATTTTGTAAAGCAATCGCCTAAACTTCAATAATTACTTCCCAAGTTCCCTTTTCCATAATAGAAAAATTAAATAGGCAATCATAAATATTAGAATTTAAAAGATTAGGCATCTTGCAGTTAACTTTTATCTGGACAGGAAACACTGCATTTCTTATTACAAAATAGGACCCTAACGCTTCGTCAACCCCACTATCGCTCACTATCGTCAAATCAGTCATCTGGCAAAAATCTGTGCCTGCCCTATAAAAGTGAATCCTGATTTCGCCAATATTACCAATTACTTTCTTTATTGAATATTTAACAACTCCTTGTTGCTGGTTAATTTGATAAGGAAGGATATCTGTTCCAACATATTTATCTTTTATCCAGGTTCCGACTAATGTAACGTCACCTTTTGCTGTATGCTGGATGTATTCACCTTTCCCTTCCCTTTTTCCTTTTTTCCATTCTCCTTTATAGGTATAACCATTAGCCCATACATAGGTTCCTGTGCCATCAGGATATCCTTTTTTAAATTCACCGGAATAACTATCCCGTCCCTTTGCAATTCCTTTGCCCTGAGCAAGTCCGTTTTTACATTCCCCCTGATAGCTATTCGCTATCTCGGGTTTTAGCACTTTACACTCCTGGGCAAAGAGATGATCAGCAAACAATACCCCAACAATAATTAATCCAATTGTTTTCATAGTCAATTATTTAAAAGGTTTATACAAAAAAACAACAATTAGAAACAAAATATTCTTTCAGCTCCCATTTTCAGCATCAAAACACCTTAAACATTTCTATTGATAATATTGTATAATTCAGTTTTCTGATCATTCCTCGTCAGGAGAGTGATTCATGTTTTATACATTTATCTGTACTTCCCAAGATCCCTTTTCTGTTATCTTAAAATTAAAGATACAATCATTCGTGCTGGTATTTAAAAGATTCGGGACCGAAAAATTGAGTTTTACTTCGAACGGAAATGTAGCATTGTTTATCATTAAATATTGTCCTTTTAATTCATCGTTTCCACTATCTGTAGCTACCGATAAATTAGATACTTGGTTATAATTAGAACCTGCTCTGATAAAGCGAATCGTTATATTATCTACATTACCAAGAACTTTTCTAATCGAGTATCTGGTAATATTTTGTTGTCGTTCTACATTATATGAAGGGAGACCGGTTCCGTCATATTTATCTCTTGACCAAACGCCAACTAGAGTAGAGTCGCCTTTTGCGGTATGCCATACATATTTACCTTTTCCAGCTCTTACTCCTTTTCGCCATTCACCCGTATAAGTGGCTCCATTAGCCCATGTATATGTTCCTTCACCATCTGGATATCCCTTTCTAAATTCTCCCTCATAACTATCCTTTCCCTTGGCAACTCCTTTGCCTTGAGCAAGTCCGTTTTTACATTCACCCTGATAACTATCTGCTATTTCGGGTTTTAATACTTTACATTCCTGTGCAAAAAGGAAATTAGAAATCAATAATGACACAACAATAAGTCCTAGCTTTTTCATGGTTAGTTATTAATAAGGTTTATACAAATATATAGCAATAAAAACCAAAATATTTATTTCGCTGTTATTTTATTAACAACGAAATAAAAAAACAGTACATTTGCATCTTATTAACCCGAGGGGCTGAATATTCGGCTCTGAGGTATTATTTAACGATCATCTGATCCGGAGGATTTCTAATGGAAAGGAGAATAGGCTCAGCCCTAATACTCATTGAAGACAAACGGGAGGTTGCTCTGCTCAACCAAATTATTTCTCGCCATTCTGATATTATCATCGGAAGACAAGGTTTGCCCCTGCGCGACTATCAAATCAATATTATCTCCCTTATTCTTGATGGAACTTCAGACCAGATAAGTTCATTAACAGGACAACTTGGACGTCTTAACGGCATTCAGGTTAAATCGATAATGCTTAAACCGATTGAAATCGGCAGCGATAATAAATGAGTGGCTGCTTTTCAATCTTTGTGGTGAAATGACTGAACTTAAATACATCAAGAAATGAAATTCACACCAGAGAAATGCCGTATCCCAGATGAACGGATGAAACCATTCATCGATCCCGAAGAGATTTGGGATTTAATTAACAACACAAAAAGTACTCCAGAACGAGTTCGCGAACTTATTGCAAAGTCACTCAACAAACAGCGACTGACAATGGAGGAAACAGCTGTTCTAATCAACACGACCGATCCTGCTTTAGTTGAAGAGATTAAAGAAGGTGCACGCGAATTGAAGCGTCTTGTTTACGGCAACAGAATTGTATTGTTTGCCCCACTCTATGTTGGAAATAATTGCATCAATAATTGCCAGTACTGTGGATTCAGAGTATCTAACAAAGAACAAATCCGTGCCACACTTTCAGATCAGGAACTGATTGATGAAGTAGAAGCCCTGGAAGAAACCGGACAAAAACGTCTGATCCTTGTTTATGGCGAACATCCTACTTACTCACCCGAATTCATTGCCAATAATGTCAGATTGGTTTATAACGTCAAAAAGAAACATGGTGAGATTCGAAGAGTGAATATTAATGCCGCTCCTTTGGAAATTGAAGGATTTAAAACTGTTAAGGCGGCCGGTATCGGTACCTATCAGATTTTCCAGGAAACCTACAATCCGGATGCCTACAAAATCTATCATCTGGGTGGCAAAAAACGTGATTTCGTATACCGTCTAACATCACTCGACAGGGCACAGGAAGGTGGCATTGACGATGTTGGAATCGGCGCCTTGATAGGTCTCTACGACTGGCGTTTTGAAGTACTCGGACTTATCCGCCACACGAACCACTTAGAGGCTTGCTACAACGTAGGGCCTCATACCATCTCTTTCCCAAGAATCAAAAATGCTTCGGAGTTAAATATTGATGGAAAGTACATGGTAAATGATGAAGACTTTGCCAAATTAGTTGCCATTCTCAGATTGGCAGTTCCTTATACCGGAATGATTCTTACTGCCCGTGAAAATCCTACTCTTCGCAAAGAGGTTCTTCAATTTGGAATATCACAGATCGATGGAGGAACAAAACTGGAGATCGGGTGCGTATGCTGAAACTGAAAAGGAAGAACAAAACCTCCATCGCGAACAGTTTGCCATTAATGATAGTCGTCCATTAGCCGAAATCATGGACGAGCTTTTCGAAACCGGCTTTATACCTTCCTTCTGTACAGCTTGTTACCGACTGGGCAGGACAGGCGAGCACTTCATGGAGTTCTCGGTTCCGGGATTCATTAAACGTTTCTGTACCCCAAATGCCATTCTTACGCTGAGTGAGTTATCTGGTCGATTATGCGCCTGCTAAAACCGCCGAAAAGGGTTGGGAAAGTGATTGAGAGAGAATTGCAATCGTATCAATCGTCTACAGAAAAGGTTAATGTTACCGAAATCAGGAACAGAATTGAACAAATAAAAGCAGGTAAACGCGATCTTTATTTTTAAAGATGCGGGTACCCGCTTACCTTAAATTACACAATGCTAAATAGGGCTGAAACTTCTAAAGTTCCAGCCCTATTTTCATATTTAAGAATACCACTACCGAAAGAAACATTATTCAACGGTTTTCTCTTCAGCAAAGATCGTTGAAGCGGCAATCATTCAGCCTTACATATTACCGTCCACCTTTGGTTTTACGAAGATTGACCTGCTCAATAAGACTAATATTCTCACCACTCAGAGAGAAAAAGGATAGTGTTGTTGATTCGGTGATGGTGATCGGCCCTGAATATTCCTGAAGATGGGTTAAAGGAACCCCAGCTTCGGTAGTATAATAAATCTTAGCATCCTCATCAATTGTTGATAGCGTCAGCGTGGTTTTATCTTCAAACTGAGTATTGCCTGATGAAATAAACGGATTAGCGTTTATCTGATTCTCAGAAATCAACTGCACCGGATAATTGCCTGAACCTGTTCCCCAGTTTTTATTAGGTTTGTCACTCATTGTAAACGACAGATCGCCCCCATTCATTACATCCTTGTACGATAGGTAAGAACGGGAATAATCGGCATTATTTAGCTTTGCCGACTGGATATAAAAGTTCTTTTCAGAAACACCATTTGCCTTAACCGTAAATGTTCTACCATTTTCAAGATGAATGGTGACCTTCTTAAATTGTGGAGTTCCAATTACATAATAGTCGCTTCCCGGAGTCACCGAATAGAAGCCCATAGCACTCATCACCAACCAAGCCGACATTTGTCCCGCAATCTTCATTTCCAATTAAACCGTCGGGTTGATCGGTATAAAAATTATTCTGGATGAAGTTTATTTTTTCCTGTGTTTTCCATGCCTGCTCTGCATAGTTGTAAAGATAAGCCATATGATGGCTGGGTTCGTTACCATGAGCATACTGACCAATTAAGCCGGAAATATCACTCTGTACTTTACCTGTGGTTTCTTCTTTTGCACTGAACAAAGCATCCAACTTGGCGGCGAATTTGTCTTTACCACCCTGAAGATTTAGTAATCCGGTAATATCCTGTTGAACAGCAAAGCTATATTGCCAGGAATTAGCCTCGGTATAATGTCCGTTTACTTCAAAAGGATCGAAAGGAGAAATGAAGGAACCATTGCGTTTTGCTCTCATATAGCCTGTAGATGGGTCAAATACATTTTTATAATATTGGGCTCTTTTAATGTAGCGTTCATAGTCGGCCTTTCTGCCCAGATCTTTAGCGAACAAAGAGATGCACCAGTACTTGCTGTCTTCGTATGTTTCTCCCCCGTCTTTTCGGGTGTATACTTCCAATGGCCGGTGCGTTACGGGTTCGTACTCTATGGTTGATGTTACGCCGTTCCCGGATCTTCGCATTACAAAGTGATCGCTAATGTCTACTGTTTCTCCGCTGTTCGGGTTTATTCCGCCTGCTTGTCCGTACCGTATAAAAGTTCTCATCTCTCCTGCGGGAGTTACTGCTTCAAGGGTTCCCACCTCTGCGTAATGGTTTTCTATCTTCGTGTTGTCGGGGTAGGCGAGGTATTTCAATCGGTGCAGTGTGTCATATTCCATTCCAAAGGTAAATTGGTAACTGTCGATACTGTATTTTATGCTCTGCGGTTCTCCGGTGTTATAGTAGGTGTAATCCGTGCTTGTGACTCCGTCGGTTACTTTTTTTAGCCGTACTCCATAATCATCGTAGGTATAATTAACCGCGTTTGTCCCGTCAGGGCCGGTTTCTTTTGTTATATTTCCGAGATCATTGTATTCATATGTAAATGACTGGCTCTTCGCATCGGTCATTGTTTTTACAAGACCGTCATTGTAATAGGTGTAGCTTACGGTTCCTCTGTCGGAGTCTGTTACTTTTGTGCGGCGTCCCAACTGGTCAAAATAGACTGTTGCCGGGTTGCTTCCGTTTACTTTTGTTGTTACTTTAAAATTTACCGCATCATAAATATAATCAAGCTTTGATGCAGAGGTTGTTCCAAATCCTTCTGTTTTTGATACCAGTCTTCCAAGCGCGTCAAAATCTGTTACGGTTATGTTTCCGTTTGGATCTGTTGATCGGATTCTGAAATAATTTCCATTTTTTTCATACGCGGTGGTTGCGGTTATTGTTTTTTTTCCTGTTGATGATGTCTTGTCGCCTATTTCGGTATCAACTTTTATAAGGCGATTGTCAGCATCATAATAGTAATGGGATACATAAGAAGAATCTCCAGCGAAATGCTCATTAATTACCCTTTTCTTAAAACCCGCTTTATTAAAAAATACAACACAGATTTTATCATGTCCGGCTATTCCTTTCGATACGGTTTTCCATGATCTGCCGAAACCGTCAAAATAATTTCGGGAATATATCCCGTCAGCACCATCATTAATAATACGTTCAACATATTGATTATTGGCAGTACCGAAATTTACGTAATTGATTTTCTCTGTCCAGTCGTCGCCGGGCAAAATTGTTTTTTTCAGTCTTCCGATGGCATCATACTCATATGTTGATGTTCCATATGGATCAGTCTGTGCCAGAACACTCCCGGTAGCGGGATCATACGTGCTTGTAACGATGTTCCCCATCGGGTCGGTTATCTTGGTTGGAAAAAGCTGATAATCGGTATCGTATTCGTTTATTGTTGTAACTTTCCCTTCGGGATCGGTCATTGTCTTAATATTTCCATACGCATCATAAGTGCACGACTGTAAAACCCAGCTCGAATCATTGTTGTAATAGTATTTTGTTGATATGGGAAAAATACCGGAATACCCGGTGTACGAATGAGAACTCAATACCCCGTTAGTTTTTACAATGACATCAGTCGCTCCCCGTAAAAACCATGACGCTTCAACCACGTAAGGGGTAATATCTATTACTACTGTCGGAACTCCTGTTGCTGTTTGGGTTGTTTTGATGGTATTTCCATATGTATCGTATTGATACGAAGTGGATGCAGTATGTAACACTGTTCCTGCGAGATAGCTTGTTCCCGTTTCAGAAACAGTTCTGATCCATTTACTTCCGTACTGCGAAGTAACTAATTCGGTAACCGTATTGCTTTTATATGTGAGAACGCCGCTTTCGTTTTTCTTTTCAACCGATACGGGAATACCGCCAAGATCATATGGCGTCTGGCAATAGGTTGTTGTCGTTGTTTCACCCGTTTGTTCATTTTTTTCTATAACCGTTTCGAACCCAAGGTCCCTGCGTACTGAAGGTAACCCTGCGTAACGCATTGAATTGTTATAGGTATACGTTGTTTTATATATACCCTCATCTTCCCGCGTATAACCGCAGTTGGAAGTTAATTGAGAGACTACATATTTTGGTGATGAATTCGCAATATAAGGATACCCACTATATTTTGGAGTAAAAGAATTACTTTCTTTGTAGTAAATTAAAAAACTTCCACCCAATATTGATGATACATAGCTGACTTTGTTATTTTCCCAATTAAAATTAATAACATTGCTTATGTCAGGTTCCAATAGCTTATTTGAAAATCTTTTACGTGTAATATTTGTAATTATGCTTTCTGATACAACTCTGCTGTTTGTGCCGGTTAATTCGCCTGTAGTTGAATAAGCGATTTTGTATTCAACAAAAGGAGTTCCCGATCCGTTTGAGGAGGGATTTGTAACATCGTAATAGACTTTAATGCCGATAAGGCGTTTCTTTGTTACCACTTTTGTCGAATAGGTGTAATCGTTATAATAATCTGTTCTTGTGTCGTCATAACTGAATTCAATTGTTTTGTATTTGGTGATTCCGGTATTATATGTGTATACGATTTTTGAGGGATAGTATTCTCCATCGGACTGGATATAGCTTATGGTATAGTAATTCCCTCTCGGATCAACAACTTTTGAGAGCAACCATGCTCTTGCAGGAGGATATATTTGTGCTGTCGGCCATGGGTCACTGTTAAAACACTGACTGCTTGAAGAAGATCCATAATACCTTTTTGTTCCGTCAGGAAGATTTTCTACCCATTGTTCTCCGACCTGTACCGTACTTTGTCCACCCAAACCGACATGAATGATAATCGGTAGTCTTTGGAGTTTGCTGAAATTTTCGTATTCATAGAAGTATTCGCTTGTCGAACCACTTTTTGATCTGAATCGTAATTTGCCCCCGGGGCCGGTAAATGTATCCGTATTATCATAATTTATTCCCACACTGGGATCACGTGAAATAACGGGAAGCCCCGAAAGACTCCATCCAAGTCCCGTCATTCCGTTACCATTATTTGAATTATATTCAAAAGATAGAGATGGCGTCATTCCGTTTGTTCCGGGCGGCAGGTCTATCGGTATACTATAGTTAAACGATCCGTCAGATCCTACCGATTGTGAATATCCGGCTAACGGAAAAACCAAAAAGATTCCCGCCGTAGTAATAATGGAAACGATAAACAAACGTACTTTCATAACCGCTCACGCTTTTGCCTTTTGATTTTCTTCACACTTGGAATCTGAAACAGTATATATATTTTTTTAGTAGTATGCTCTTAAGGGCACGCATGAAAATTGAAGTTTCAATATGCCTCAATTCGTCGTTCCTGCGCAGGCAGAAATCACATACAATATGCCCGAAAGTGCTTATTTCTTTATTAGCTGCTTTTCTTAAAAGAAAATATGCGGTAAAAGTTAATCAATCACTTTTTTAACTAAACTATAAAAATATATTGATCTTTTTTATTCCATTTTCATCCTGTCGTGTATAAATAGAAAAAGTTTAAAATCATTACTATTCATTTTTTTAGCCGTATTCGTGTGCTTTTGCGCCATGTAATAAAAATATTATCGTTTGTACAAGGAACGCAGTTATGAAAGTTAAAAAGAAAAAATTATTTCTTGCGATAGTCGCATTTAGTATTCCCGTGTTAATGATCGCTGTTTTTCTATTAACTCAAAAAGACAACGGTAATCCTATTTTCGTTCAAAGTGCGGTTGCGTCTAATCCGCTGCCTGCGGTGCCTTTGGTAACCGCCGTAAAACGGTGTGATGAATTTGGTGCTTTTAAAAAATCAAATGGAACATGGTCTGGATGGCTTGCCGATACTCCCCGCATGATGGCAGATGCAAACGGGGATGGAATTGCAGATATAATTGGTTTTGATGACGCAAAGCTATTGTTTTTTAAATCAGAATCAACAAAAAATTTCTTTCCATATTCGCTTGTAAATATGTCGTGGAATATAAATACAAATTTCTGTTGGAAAACTCTCAATAAACCAAGAATGACATGCGATTTTGATGGCGACGGGATAGCTGATGTTGTAGGGTTTTCAGATGCGGGTGTTCTAGTTTCTTTTGGCCCACTCTTTTCAGATGCTAATACAATAAAAGTTACCTCTTCCTTTGGTTCTTCATCTTCTTCCGGAGGGTGGCTTGATTCTAACCACCTTCGTTATATGGCCGATGTCAATGGTGATGGTAAAGATGATATTGTAGCTTTTGGTACGAGCAATGTTTACGTTGCTATATCAACAGGAACGGGGGTACAACCAAATAAAATATGGTATACAGGGTATTGCAGCGCAGGTGGTTGGACAGTTGAAAATCATCCCCGTTATTTGACCGACGTTAATGGTGACGGAAAAGCCGATATTGTGGGTTTCTCAAGCACCGGTGTGCTTGTTTCTCTTTCAACGGGTTCCTCCTTTGCATCAAGCGAACAATGGATTGGCGGTTATGGAACAAATAATGGATTCGATAAAGATCATCCGCGCATGGTTGCCGATCTCAATGGTGACGGTAAAACCGATATTCTTGCGTTTGGACACAGTGTAACATATTATGCTCTTTCAGACGGCAAAAAATTTCTTCCAACTCGAACGATTCCCCGATTCTATTACGATTCCGGTTGGCATCCGGATATTCATCCTCTTATTACCGCGGACATTAATGGCGATGGAACTCAGGATATTGTTGGCTTTGGAGCAGATGATACGTTTGTATGCTTCTCCGATGAAAATGGCCCCAATACAAATTATTTTCAAGTTTTGAGCCATGACTTTGCGAAAAACGACGGTTGGGATGCTACCTATCATCTCCGTATGGCAGCCGATGTTGACGGCGACGGGTGCGATGAAATTGTCGGTTTTAAAGACGCGGTGTATGTCGGAGATCCGACGCCGTAATCTAATTGAGAGGAGGGGCGGGTTCGCAACACGCCCAGATATATTAATCAAGCCGCGTATCGTACTATTTCCACTTCGAGCCCTTTTGGGTAAGCCTCTTCGGCGATTTCATATACCCGGCGGAATATTTTTTCATTTAAGTAGTATTCCCCGCAATTTTCACACACCATCGCAGGTACGGATTTTATAACTACTACAGTCGATCCGCGGTATAATGTTACTGTTACTTCGCCGTCTACCGAAGTTCCGTGCTTGCAAATAACACAGATCATTTTTTTCTCCTGTTTGTAAAATCTTCATCCCATAATTCCGGATCAGGATGATATACGGTAAGAATGATTATGGGCACCTCTAAAAATTAACTTTTCTGCTGAAAGCAGATAGAAAAAGTTAATTTTTACATTGAAAGTGCACTCAAGGGAACATCCTGAAACTGATTTTTAGAGGTTCCCTTATTGCTTTGTCGCTTTCAGCAAATACAAGATGTGTCGGCACTTTTTCAACAAATGCCAATCTCAATGCGCTTGGATACGGGTAGTCATTCGGATATTCTTCTATACAGGCTTCGCGAAGAGCCGGAATCTCATAGAAAGAGCTATTTATGTATCTTCTCAAACCGCATTCTGTAATGCAAAGCAGACAATATTGGAATAAGTGTTTTAATAGATATGTTTCTGCTTTTTCCTGAACGCAGGTTCTGAATCATTGTTGAGGATATTCCTGTTTTTGCAGAAAGCTTCCTTACAGATGTCTTTTCTTTTTCCATCGCTTCAATAATAAACTCAGACAAAAGAAACTCTTCATATCCTTTATCGAACTTTTCTTTTCGCCTGCTATTCTTCATTATTTTATCAAACGTACTGACTTGTTTTTTATTCATAATATTCTCCTTTATCAACTCGACGCAAATAATCGCTCCGGTTCTTTAATGCCATTTTCTTTTCATTGTGAGGTATCTTATCAGACTTTTTTCTGTATGAATTGGTTACAATAATTTTTTTGCCAACTATAAAGAATGAGAGAAAACGATGGGGTTGAGGTTTAAAGGCATAAAGACTATCTCCCTCATAATTAAATTTCGTTCTATCGCTTATTTTTCCAAAATCCCCCATACGTTTGAACAAATATAAAACTTTGTCCTGCTCATCTTCATCCAAATTCATGAAATACTCAAGAGGCTGGCTGTATCGTTTCGCGTCAAAATACCACTCAATAGTAAAGCAGCGCCCTTCGTATGCTACATACTGTAAACTTTCTTTCATATAGTATGCGTATCAATATATTTGCACAGTGTCAAACAATATTTTCATAATATCTCAATCATCATCTTCTTTTCTTCCTCGGTTATTTCCTCAAGATGTATCGGCAGTTTTTCAACGAATGCCAATCTCAATGCGTTTGGATACGGGTAGTTATTCGGATCTTTCGCCATTTATAATAATGACCATCCCGATCGAGCGGTACAAATCAAGAACTATGTAAAAACAGAATGCACAAATAGCAGGAGTGAAAATTATTTTTCGGGAAGTTCCAAATTTTTTGCCAAACTTTGAAGGTGTTCCGATAAAATTCTTTTTATCATTGTGGATAAATCCGTGTAATATTACGTTTCAACTTTAATATTACACACTTATTGCAGTACAAATTGAATTTGTCAATTGGTTTCTTTTACACAAATTTGTTCCAAGGGGTCACTTTAATAGTGTTAAATGTATGCCCTTTATCGCCGCCATAAATAAGATAGGACTCATTTGAAATATTTTGGTGTTTTCGCAAAAGTTCCTGCATGTATGCAAGGTGTTTAAAATAGTCGCTGTTGACTGTGCGGCCCGCTTTGACTTCGATTAATTGTACGGGGCCTCCGTCATCAATGATAATATCGATTTCACGGCCTGACTGATCATGCCAAAAAAATAAATTCAGATTTTTTCCATTATTGAATCGCTGCTTTATCAGTTCAGATAGAATCATGTTTTCGAATAATCCGCCTTTGAGCGGATGGTTCTGCATTCTTTGTATGCTGTCAATATCAGCAAGAAACGAGGCGAGACCGACATCATAAAAATATAGTTTCGGCGATTTGATCAAACGTTTGTTCAAATTTTTGTGATAGGGTTTTAACAAATACACAATATAACTTGTTTCAAGCAAAGACATCCATGCCTTGGCGGTATTGTGGGTTATTCCGCAGTCATCGCCCAGGGATGATACGTTTAGAATTTGACCGACACGGTTTGCGCACATCTTTAAAAATTTGTGGAAAACGGTTTGATCATGAACATTTTTTAACAGTCGAATGTCACGCTCGATATATGTTTTAACGTAATTTGAATAATAATCGTGAGGCGCGATATTTTTATCATACTTTCTTGGATAAAACCCGTTAAAAAGAAGCTCTTCGTACGATTTGAAGTTGTAGTGAGAATTCTGCAGTTCATGTAACGATAAAGGCAGTAACTCAAGTATTGCCACACGCCCGGCAAGCGATTGACTGATGTTCTGCATCATTAAATAATTCTGTGATCCCGTTAAAATAAATCGTCCGGTCTTTTTTGTTTTATCAAGTACGCCCTGAAGATACGAAAATAATTGCGGAGCATTTTGGATTTCGTCAAATATGGCGCCTTCGCCGTATTGCTCAAGAAATCCGCGCGGATCATTTTTTGACAGATACAGGGTATCGGGATCTTCTAAAAGAACATACGGCAGATTCGGAAAGAGCATTCTTGCCAAGGTTGTTTTTCCTGATTGTCTTGGCCCGCAAATAACAATTGCCGGAAATTTTGTACACAGACTTGTAATTTTAGATTTGATCTCTCTTTTAATCATATCATGCAATATGAAATATATCTGACAAATTGTCAATTCAATTTACAATTTGTCAGATTGTGGTGTCGCATCACCGCAGGGTTGAGACATTCCTCAACCCTGCGGTGATGGATTTATCACCCGATCACCATCTTCTTACCGTTATAGTCAACCTTCACCGTGCTATCGTTGATGTTCCCTTCAAGAATCGCAACCGACAGCGGATTAAGCAGATAATTTTGAATCGCGCGTTTAAGCGGACGCGCGCCGAACTGCGGATCGTACCCTTCGTCGACAATAAATCCGATAGCCCGTTTGCTTATATCGAGCGTAACTCCGCGCTGTTTTTTTATCAGTTCCGCGGCCCGTGTAATCTGTAGTAAAACAATCCGTTCAATCTCTTTTTTCTCAAGCGGGTTAAAGATAATCACTTCATCCACGCGGTTTAAAAATTCCGGCTTAAAGTGCCGCTTCAAATCAGCGTGAACTCCCGCATAACGTTCCTTTTCGGCAATCGTTGTGTCCGATATGTACGCCGTGCCGATGTTCGATGTCATTACAATGAGCGTGTTCTTGAAATCGATCAGCCGTCCTTTCGAGTCAGTGAGTCTTCCCTCGTCAAGGAGCTGTAAAAATACATTGAACACGTCGGGGTGCGCTTTTTCAATCTCATCAAAAAGAACAACGGAGTAGGGGCGTCTTCTCACGGCTTCGGTGAGCTGTCCGCCTTCATCGTATCCTACGTATCCGGGAGGCGCTCCGATCAAACGGGCCACCGAATGTTTTTCCATATACTCCGACATGTCGATGCGTATCACGGCTTTCTCGTCATTGAAAAGAAATTCCGCCACCGCCTTTGCTGTTTCGGTTTTTCCCACGCCGGTGGGCCCCAAAAAAATAAACGAGCCCATCGGTTTGTTCGGGTCCTGCAGCCCCGAACGCGAACGGCGTACTGCGTTTGATATCGCGGTAATCGCCTCATTTTGACCCACCACGCGCGCTTCGAGGATCTTCTCCATTTGAAGGAGTTTCGTCTTTTCACCCTCAAGCATTTTGGTGACGGGAATTCCCGTCCATCGGGAAACGACTTCGGCGATTTCCTGATCGGTAACTTCTTCTTTTAATAATGTATCACCGCCGGAAGCCTCGTGCAGGATCTTCTCTTGCACCGACAATTCTTTTTCCAGCTCGATTATTTTTCCGTAACGGATCTCCGCAACGCGGTTAAGGTCGCCCGATCTTTCGGCGATCTGTTCTTCGGTGCGCATCGCCTCGATCCCTTCTTTTATATTCCGGATTTTTGCGATGATTTTTTTCTCATTCTGCCACTTGGCAACAAGAATGCTTTTCTTTTCTTCAAGGTTTGCAAGCTCTTCAACTATCTTCGATAACCGTTCTTTCGACAGATCGTCTTTTTCTTTTTTTACGGCTTCGCGTTCAATGGTGAGCTGACGAATACGCCGCTCAAGATCATCGATTTCAATCGGCATCGAATCGATTTCCATTTTAATGAGAGATGCCGCCTCATCAATGAGATCAACCGCCTTATCCGGAAGAAATCGGTTTGTAATATACCGATCCGAAAGTGTCGCGGCGGCAACCACCGCGGAGTCGGCAATCCGTACACCGTGATGAATTTCATACCGTTCTTTTAAGCCCCGCAGAATCGCGATGGTATCTTCAACCGAAGGTTCCGATGTGTAAACCTGTTGAAACCTGCGTTCGAGCGCTTTGTCCTTTTCCACATACTTTTGATATTCAACTAACGTTGTCGCGCCGATGCAGCGGAGTTCTCCGCGCGCGAGCATGGGTTTGAGCATGTTCGATGCGTCAACAGAACCTTCCTGCGCTCCGGCACCGACTAACGTATGGATTTCATCAATAAACAGAATTACATTTCCGTCTGATCTTTCTACGTCCTCAAGAACAGCCTTCAGACGCTCTTCAAACTCGCCGCGAAACTTCGCGCCCGCGATAAGCGAACTGATATCCAGCGAAACGAGGGTTTTATTTTTTAAATTTTCCGGAACATCACCCGCGACAATCCGCTGTGCAAGTCCTTCAACGATAGCGGTTTTTCCCACGCCGGGTTCTCCGATTAATACCGGGTTGTTTTTTGTGCGGCGTGTTAACACCTGCATTACACGGCGGATCTCCTCGTCGCGTCCGATTACGGGATCGAGCTTGTTATTCCGCGCAAGCCGTGTAAGATCCTTGCTGTATCGTTCAAGTGCGTTATATTTTTCTTCGGCGTTCTCGTCGCTTACGCGGCGGTTTCCGCGTATTTCGGTAAGTGCGCGCAGAACATTTTCACGGGTGAATCCGTTTTTCGAAAGTATTTTTCCCGCCTGGCTTCCGGTCGACGCCGCAAGCGCGAGAACAAGATGCTCTGTTGAAAGAAAATCATCTTTTAATCCGACAGCTTCTTTCCACGCACGATCAAGCACCTCGCGCAGCGCGTTTGACATCTGTCCGCCGCCGGGTCCTCCTCCGTGCTGACGGGGCATCCGGCCCAGATGGTCATGTATTTCATCTATCAGCACCGGAACCGGTGCGCCTATTCTCTGCGCGATAGAGTGGAAGAGTCCCCCTTCCTGTTCCACAAGTGAAAGCAGAAGATGTTCGGGAAGTATCTCCTGATGATTGCGCTGGGTTGCTTCATTCTGCGCCGCCTGTATCAGTTCCTGAACTTTTAATGTCAGTTTATCCATTCTCATATTGCTGCTTCTTTCTCCTTTTTTCGTCATTCCTGCGAATTCTTCGACACGGCTCAGAACAAGTGCAGGAATCTCATACAATAGTTTTATTGTATGAGATTTGTTTCATTCACCCTGAAAAATGTTACTCAATTTTTAAACGCGTATCCCGCAGATAATGTAATCTGATATGTGTCAATAACTCCGCTTGTCTTTCCGTCAAGATATGTTTTTCCGGTCTGGCTGTTTGGTTCTGATATCGGATGTTTCAGTTTTATATTATTTCGCATCCATTCGAATCCGAGGTATATGACAACTCCTCCGCTGAAGAAAACTCCTGCTTTCAGTTCGGCGCCGTATACGAGGGTAGATCCTGCACCTTTGTAATTGGACGGGTCAAACGAGGGCAGGGTTTTTCGGGCGATGGGGATTGCGTAAAAGTATCCTTTTGAAAATCCCGCAAACGGACTTAGACAAACGTCCCATGGTTTGCGGGTTGTCGCGTGAAACACTGGCCCGACAACAAAAGAATAATTTCGAAAAAGAGTCCCTTTTTTATTTTCGTAATCCGTACCATGATTTGTGCGCTGTACGACAGTGAGCGATCCGACACGGGCCATAAATCCGATATAATCTATTATTACGTATTCCGCGTTTATTCCGTACGAATACGCGAGATGAGTGATCCACAGTGCTTTGGTGGTATCGATGTCCGTAAAAGTATAGGTGGACCCTTTTACGAATTTTTTTTCAGAGTCGATAATCGATCCGCGCGGAATACCCATTCCGATCTGGGCGGTAATGAGCAGCTGTCCGCCGTAGATTCCGTCAGGAGGTTTGTCGAGTTCGGAAAAATCGACCGCAAAAACGTTAACCGATCCCCATAGCAAAAAGATTATCAGAAATAAGGAACGATACATGGACCCCTCGAATACGGTAAAATTATCTTCTGAACGGATATATACCTTAAACGTATCATGATTTTGAAGACTGTCAATCGATTCTGCGGATTCAATGCGGATTTACGCGAGTTTAAAAATCACAAAAAACGCTTTTCTCTTCTCAAGAGAATTTATTTGATGGTACAATCCTGAATGTAATGATAGAAGGAATTGTATGAAGAAAGGCAAAACCGTAAAAACAGCAAAAAAACCTTCCCTCAAGACGGTAAAAAAGAAGCCGGCGGCCGCAAAATCGAAGGGGAATTCAATAAAAAGAATACTTATTGTCAATTATGAATTTCCGCCCCTTGGCGGCGGCGGCGGTGTCGCTACGTTCGATCTCGCGCGCGAGTGGGCCAAAACGGCCAAAGTTGATGTTTTGACCTCTACCTTTGAGGATTTGCCCCGTTTTGAAGTTGTGAATAAGATCAATGTATATCGTGTTCCGATTCTTTTTCGAAAATCCCGTGATGCGGCTTCTTTTATTTCGATGGCCAGTTACCTTGTAAGCGGTTTCTTTAAAGGGGTTTCACTTTGCCGGGCGAATAAATACGATGCGATGAATACCCATTTTGCCGTTCCGTCGGGTCCGCTCGGACATATTCTTTCGCGCTTTTACTCGATTCCGAATACTCTGTCGCTGCACGGCGGCGATATTTATGACCCGTCAAAGAAAAGCTCTCCGCATAAAAGTTTTCTTCTCCGTATGGTTGTGAAGTTCATCCTTAATCGGGCCGATCGGGTGATTGCGCAGTCTCAAAATACGCGCGAAAATGCGATTAAGTACTATTCGCCGAAAAATGAAATCGGCGTGATTCCGCTTCCTTTCCGGATTCCGCCTGTGCTGAAGCCGAGCCGAAAAGAGTTTGGTTTTGACAAGTCCGACTTTGTTATTATTACGATTGGACGCGTGGTAAAACGAAAATCGTACGATACGCTGATTCGCGCGATTTTCGAATTGCGTGAGTCACGGGTAAAGCTGGTAATTGTCGGCGACGGACCCGAGGTTCCCGCCCTAAAAAATTTAACGAATTATCTCGGTCTTTCTGATAAAGTCAATTTTGTCGGATTTATCGCCGAAGACGAAAAGTACCGGTATCTCGCTTCGGCCGATCTTTTCGCGCTGACATCTCTGCACGAAGGGTTTGGAATCGTATTCATGGAAGCGATGTACACCGGTATTCCGATCGTCTGCACAAATCACGGAGGGCAGACCGATTTTCTGACACACGGAGAAAACGCTCTTCTTCTCAATGTAGGCGATTATGATGCGTGTGCGGCTCACATCCGCCGGTATATGTCCGATCCGCATTTTTATAAAAAGTGTGTTGCGTTTAACCGTAAAAAAGTGAATGAATTTGTAGCTCCCAAAGTTGCAAATCAGTATATGAAAGAGTTTGTTCAGCTTTTACAATCACCGGCTGGTGTGGCAAAGAGGTAACGAATGCCGTTTCGCACGGGTATTCTGTGCAATAATCCTGATCTCCCGCTCCTTCTGGAAAGGGAACTTGGCCGCGCCGTTGAACGGTTTCGATCCTTCGAATCGATCCGGTCTGATGATATAGATCTTCTCGTAATAGATGCGCTGTATTTTGAGGGTGATGAGTCCGTGCAATTTTTCCTTTCCCGTATCCGCAAAAAAATTCAGGGTGTGCCGGTTCTTCTCGCAATAACCGAAGATGATTCGGCCCGCATAGACTCCGATTGGTTTTTTGATGATCTGGTTTTCATTCCGTTCCGGAAAAACGAATTGCTTCTGCGTGTACAAAAACTTCTCGGAAAAACGATAACTAATTTGAGCGATTCGGCTCTTACAATCGGAAATATTGTTATTGATCCCGTTGAGTACGCGGTATATTTTGCCGGCGAAAAGCTTGATTTTACCTACAAAGAATTCGAACTTCTGCGGCTTTTCGCGCAGAACCGCGGTAAGGTATTCAGCCGTAAAGAATTATTGGCAACAATATGGGGAGTTGAATATATCGGCGGTACGCGAACGGTTGATGTTCATATCCGGCGGCTCCGCGGCAAACTTGGTGAAGAGTTTAATTCAATAATCGAAACGGTGAGGAACGTCGGATACCGCTGCCGCGAGTAGTAAAAGATTTGAATGCACTTACGGTTGGGTACGGGTTTTCGGTATGATTAAAATTGAGAGAGACGGAATCAAATGGAAAAGAGGATTTTTTTGCTGGATGTAATAAATTCATGGAATTCACATGATTTGGATAGGATATTATCTCATTATAACGATGATTTTGAATTAATCTCAGTTATTATAAAAGATGTGTTTAACGTTGAAGACGGTACAATCAGAACAAAAGAAAACGTTCGGAAATGGTGGAGAAGGGTGTTGGATAATGTTCCGGATATACATTTTGAGTTTCTGGATATTTCGGAAAGTGTGGATTCAACCGCGCTGATCTATAAAAGTTCATATGGAAATAAAATCGTTGTCAGTATCTTCAATTTTGATGAAAAGGGTCTTATTGCAAAAGAAGTTTTTTTCCAATAAAATGTTCGGATGGTTCCAAAGACAATGTATTCTGTTTTCAAAAGGAAGAAAAATATTGTCTTTGTGATGACCTTTAAGGATTTTGTGAATTATAAAGTTCTTAAACTGAAATTGTACGCAGCTGACTGAATCAATATAAAGTAATTTGAATTATTCGATAAAGAGAAAAACTCAAATCGCATTTGCGTTTCTTTTTTAAAAAACGGATGAGGCAAAATGAAAATACGAAAAGAAATCACCTGCCCGTTGGAATTGACCCACGATATTATAAAAGGAAAATGGAAACCGATAATAATCTGGAATTTAAAAGAGAAAAAATCTTTATCTGCTTTGGAAAAAAGCATAAATGGAATCAGTCAGAAAATGTTATTGGAGCACGTTAATGAATTATTGAAGTATAAAATTGTTGATAAAATTTCATTCGAAGGGTATCCGCTGAAGGTTGAATATTTTTTAACCGAAAGAGGAGTAGAATTGCGTAACGCAATTGAGATACTGCAAAAAATAGGTTTAAGCATACAGGACGATTGTACATAAATACAATGATACCCACGAAAAAGTGGGTAATTGACACACGGGGATTTATGGTTTAATACGTACTCAATAATCGGAGGATGCCCATGTCAATGTCAAAAGAAACCATTGAGAAACTTATTGATGGAATCGGTGTTTCAATAATCAGCTCAGTAGACGAATCCGGATTCCCCAATACGAAAGCAATGCTGCCGCCCAGAAAAAGAGAAGGCCTTTCGGTATTTTATTTTACGACAAATACATCATCAATGCGGGTAAAGCAATATCATAAAAACAAAAAAGCCTGCGTGTATTTTTTCGACAAAAGATTTTTTCGCGGTATAATGTTTCTCGGCACAATGGAAGTAGTAACTGATCAAAAAACAAAAAATATGATCTGGAGAGACGGAGACACGATGTATTATTCTCTCGGAGTAACTGATCCCGATTATTGTGTTTTGAAATTTTCAGCGGAACACATGCGGATATATCAGAATTTTAAATCGGAAAATGTTGATATTCAATAATCATTGTTGTTTGTTATAAAGATTTACTGGCTTGTTCGTATTATCCGAACATCTATAAATAGTTGTTAAACTGCCCATAAATAATTCTTTACTTTGATTTGAAAAAATGCAGAATATAAATAGCTTTGAGTGATAATGTAATGGGAAAATACAGTGTAGTGTATATCGACGCGGATGATACGATCTTCGATTATCGTGCTGCCGAAAAATATGCTCTTGAACGAGCTTGTAACGTTTTTCGAATTCCGTATAACGATGAAATTCGAAATCAGTATACTGCTATTAATAACCGTTTATGGTTTGAATGTGAAAGCGGGAATCTTACGCTTGAATCACTGCGGACAGACAGGTTCAGATTGCTGTTCGGCCAACTGAAAACGCCTGTTGATGAATTTGAATTCAGCAAAGAATACCTCAAATGGCTGTCAAGAGCGTCATTTTTAATCAATGGTGCTGAAGAAATATGCAAATATCTAAGTGAAAAATATGTTTTGGCAATCATAACCAATGGAATCGCTGCCGTTCAGCGGTCCCGGCTTGACAGCTCAATTGTTAAAAAATATATTACACACATAATAATTTCTGAAGAAGCAAAATCAAGCAAACCTAATATTGGAATATTCAATTTTGCTGAAACGATTGTAAAATATACCGATAAAGAGAAAATGATTATTATCGGTGATTCATTATCTTCTGATATTCAGGGCGGAATTAATTACGGAATAGATACGTGCTGGTTTAACCCGAATAGAATTGATAATGATTCGTTGATTAAACCAAAAATCGTAATCAATTCATTAAACGAGATTCGTAATTATATGTAATGTATTGATTATTTTTTTTCAAGAATACGCCGAACCCCCGTATACACGAGCCACGAACAAACGAGAACAACAATAACCGTTACAATATCGTGTTTTGCGCCTCCGGGGAGGACAGAGTCTGTAATCGGAAGTATACGGGAAAATTCGATTACTGATGGAATAAAAATTCCGCATGCGATAAGGAATGCGTTAAGGCAGAGGTTTGTTAAAGCAATGCTGACCATCACAATTATGGCAAAAAGAACCGCGCAGATAAAAAATGAAACAAAAACACGTCCGGATAATTCTTGAGAGACGGGGGCAAAAGAGATAAAGAGCGCAATGCATATCCCGATAAATGAAAGAGCAGGAATTACACGGCGAACCCATCGCCCGCCAAGCCATTCATAGATTACTGAGATTACAAGAGCGGTAGCGACTCCGCACTGCATCCAATAATGCGGAATCCAGAAAGAGGATTGCGCGTCGATACTTGTCCATTCGCGCAGGATGGCCGAATAAATAAAGCTTGATCCGTATAAACCGAAAACAATCGACCAGATCAATACTTTAAGCGGGCGTAAAGGGTAGAGTGTCTGCAGACGGAAAAAATAAAAAAGAAGAAGAAGTCCGGTAATAACATCAATTCGCGGATTACTCATTGCAAAAGGGGTAAGATATTCAAACATCAGGGTTATCTGCCAAAGTAAAATTCGTAGAACTCTATGGAGAAAGCCGGAACACGCTTTCTTCGGTCATCCTATAGAAGCAGCATTTTTAAGACAATTAAACTTTTCAAAATATAAATACCATTATTGTGAAATTGTTTCATCAATTGCCCCGATATTTTATCCTTTTTCTTGAAAGGATCGAATGGTGAAGAACGGAATCATAATGAACAAATTAAAGCAGAAGTAAATATTCAATCAAAACGAACACTTTCCATTTTTTAATTCAAATGGAAAGTGTTCGTTGCACACAGAAAACGAAGTGAATGATATCGATTAGTTTGCAGGAGGCTGTACGCTGTTGAGATCGGTGCTTTCCTTGATTTTCCGGACATTGTCTTCTTGTTGCTTTAAAATCTCTTCCCGTGCCTTTTTATACGATTCGCGCACCGCTTCAATTGCTTCATAATTGCGCTTTTGCTGCTCTTTAACTTTATTTGATTCCGATTTCAATTTGATAAAATCGGAGTACATTTGATTTTTTTCTTTTTCAAAACGGTCCATTATCGAAGAGATCGCTTCGGCTGTCGCATCGCTGAGATACATCTCTTCTTCGGCGGTTTTTCGAATTACTTCAATAACTTCAGTCGATTTGTTCAGATCGTCTTCGCTTTTGGCTTTTCGGACATCACCGTTAACAGATGAGATGCTGCTTTTATTTTGGGAACCGCGTGATGCGAAATCGCCGAGATAATTCTTAAACTGTTTGCTCGCATCTGCCGCATTTGAACTAAGCGCGGTATCTTCTTTTTCTTTCCAGTCATCAGAGCTGCCAGTGTCCGAAGGAAGGGCTGCCGGAGCACTTGCAACCCGTGTTTCAAGATTCTGCCCGGCAGCTATGTTTTGTCCGCCGTATGGGTTATGGACATCAAGATTTCCTTCGGATAAATCAATACGTGTCGCAGCACCGTCCGATACATATACCGAAAATTCAGTACCGCGCACAGCGCACACCGCCGTGGGAGTATATACCTTTCGAGGTTCCATGTCTTTTGACAGTTTTTCAAATTTGGTAATAACCGCTCCCGCAATAACAACAGCCGGTGCGTTATCGAAAGCTCCGGTTGTTTTTCCGATCTTAAGAGTTGTCATCGGTTTCATCCGGATTTCACTCCCGTCATCATACGACATTGAAACCATTGACTGATTCCCTGTTTTGACAACGTCGTTTTCCGAAAGTTTTGTGCCGACATTTACTTTTGGAAGTGCTGTCCCGTTGCGTATAACTTTTACATCGCCGGTAAAAAATGAAATTTGTAAAGCTGATAATTCAGTGACGGCAAATAACAGAATCGCACAAACGCTGAAAAAAAATCTGGCTAACATGGTTCCTCCAAATAATAGTGAACTGTATTTTTGATCTAAACAAAACACGCCCCCTTTCTGGATGGCGTGTTTTATAAACTACACTATTTAAAGCACAAATCCTGTATACGCGGGGAAAGCATATAAAATTACATGATTTGCGCTTTTTGAAGCGCCGCAATCCGATTATCAAGCGACGGGTGAGTTGAAAAAAGATGTAAAAATCCTTTTTTACCCGAAATTTTCAATGATGCAAGCGACGCTCCGCGTGTATCAACAGGACCTTCGATATTTCTTTTTAATGCCTGCAGGGCAGAGATCATTTTATCGCGGCCAGCTATGCGTGCGCTGCCAAGATCCGCTTTGTATTCGCGTTGACGCGAGAAAAAAGCGACGACAATCGAACCGAGAATACTGAACAGAATATCAAGAACGATGGTTAATATCATACGGACAATGTATTCCATTTCATCGCGAACCATGGTGCTTACAAAGAAACTCACGATTCGGGAGAGAAACATTGCAAAAGAGTTTACCACTCCCTGAATGAGAACCATCGTAATCATGTCGCCGTTTGCGATATGAGAGATCTCATGTCCGATTACACCTTCCAGCTCGTTACGGTCCATTCCATGAAGAAGTCCGGACGAAACCGCAAGAAGAGAGCTTCTTTTCGAAGCACCTGTTGCGAAAGCGTTGATTTCGGGTGATTCGTAAATGCCGACTTCGGGCATCGGAATTCGGGCACTGGTGGACAACCGGCGAACGATATCAAGGATTTCACCCTCAACACCTCCGGAAGTGTTGGCTTTAATGGTTTTAACTCCCATAGCCCACTTCGCCATCTGTTTGGAAAGCAACAGGGATATAAATGCGCCAACCATACCCCATACAAGACAAAACATCAGAAGCGAATAATAATCCAATCCGCTTCCGCCCGGTTTAATATAATTTCTTACACCTAACAGATTCAGAATAATCGATATTGTCGCGATAACCGCAATGTTTGTTAACAAAAATAAAGCGATCCGTTTGAAACCAGCCATATGCAGAAAACTCCTTGAAAAATAAATTTATACACATAAGAGAAAACCACATGATAATGTAAGTATTTCCCTTACTATATAACGATATCAAGATACTAATTATTGCCTGTGAAAGTCAACATAGTATCGTGTGCGATTTGGTGAATACCGTCCAAATAGACTGCAAATCAAAACGCCACAATCGGATTATCGACTGCAATCATTACGTATCGTTTGAAATTCTTCACACAGGGTACTCAAAATTTTTTAATGTCTGATCTGTCGGTGTATGAACATCAATTGCTGATCAATACTGTTCGATGTACATAATTAAAGACTTTTTGAAAAGCCATGTGTTTTTTCAATTGTTTTACGGTTGATTAATATAGCATTATTATCAGCAATGAGAAATCCGTTTTATCCGGAATAAAATATAGTATAGCTCTTTTTGTTTTATCTTGCGTGTTACATTATTGATGTTGAGCTTTTGTAAACGGAGTATGATTTTTATTATGAAGCCGATAAATCGATATGCAGTTTTTAGTCTTTTTTGTGCGGTATGTTTTGCGTGCAGTTCACGTACGGTAGAGATTAAAATAGATAATCCGTTTTGGGTAGATGACAGCACCATCCAAACATCTGCCGCAGCTTCTTTTGATGAAAGTGACAATAAGGATTTTCCCCGCGAAAAACGAAGAGCAGAAAGCAAAAAAGCAGCGCTTGAAATCGCAATGGATCATCTGTTAAATTTTATTTTGTACGAAAATTGTTTCAGTACGCCATGTTATCAAAGCAGTTCGGCAGAAATGGTTCTTTCACGGGAAATTCGTGATTTTTTATCGGTAAATACGGAGCGCAAAATTTTGGCAGAAAAATATGATAATGATGATGCCTGCCGAATTATTGTTCGGTATAAAGCGTCCGAATTGCGCGAATCAATTTATATGATTATCAGAAAATCGAAAAATGATTTTTCTCCGGAATAAAATAAAGATGAGATTAATTTTATAGGAATACACTCATGGATATTTTCTCATATGATGAAATTGATAATGAAACATTCAATAACATAAATGCCGCAAGAAATGACAGTACAAATCGATCATTTTCAAGATCTATTTTTGAGGGATGTGATTTTACGGAAACGAACTTTTCATCAACCCTGTTCGAGGATTGTTCCTTTGTGAACTGCAATTTTTCTCTTACAAAGATACTCGCTTGTCGTTTTCAAAATGTCCTTTTCAAAGAATGTAAAATATTAGGAATCAATTTCACTCAAATCGATACATTCGGTCTTGGTATAAAGTTCGAAAAATGTACAATTAACAGCTGTAATTTTTGCCAGATGAAATTACAGAAAACGAATTTCAAGAGCTGCAGAATAGTTGATACCGATTTTATCGGAACCGATTTAACAGAATCAGATTTTACCGAATCAACCTTTGTTGAAACGACATTCCATAATACCAACTTAGGTAAGGCAAAGTTTGCCGATACTCATGGGTATGTAATCAATCCCCTCACTAACAACGTAAAGAAAGCGATTTTTTCATTGCCGGATGCAATATCGTTGATTGAACAGCTGGGCGTGATCATAAAATAAATGAATTGTTAATTGCCTCCTTTTGATCGTAATCATTTCCGCTTGATTTGAATCGTTTTCTATGCAGAGTATTCAGTATTTTGCAGGGGGAGATATGAATTCAATACTATTCGGAGTTGATCTTCATACGTTGTTTGTCCCGGGAATCGGAATAATTGAAAAAATTGCACGGCCGATATTGGTGTATGTGCTCCTCGTAATTGGTCTTCGGATTGCAGGAAAACGTGAGATGGCACAGTTAAATACATTTGATATGGTGGTTCTCCTCACGTTGTCGAATACGGTACAGAACGCAATTATTGGGAATGATAATTCTTTTACGGGCGGAGTTATCGGGGCAATTACATTATTAGTATTGAATTATTGTATGGTACGGCTTGTTTATAATAACAAGCGGTTCGAACGGTTGGTTGAAGGTGAACCGGATCTGTTGGTACGAAACGGCAGAATACAGATGTGTCATTTAAAAAAAGAACTTATTACTGTTACCGAGCTCGAAGAAGCTGCGCATAAGCAGGGGATTCGATCGCTTGCGGAAGTCGACAAAGCGGTTATTGATCCAGACGGGGTCATCAGTTTTTTTACGAAGGAACCATCAACAGAGACTATCCGTCACAAAGAAATTCTGGAAGCGATTGCAAAGTTGACAGAGGAGATAAATGGTATTAAAGAGAAAACGGGGAAGAAAAAAGGATGAGTATGCGTCAATTTATCAATTTGATCTTTTGTCCAATAACTTTCATGAATCAGGTTTAATACTATATTGTTTTACTCGGAATTTTGAATAAAACTTTTGTTGGATTTTTTATGAAAATAGATACGTTAACAGAAAACAATAGTAGCTTTGTCTCGGAAAAAAAGTTTACTGAAATTTATTCTTTATGCAGCAATAAAGTGTACAATCTTGCGTACAAAATGACCGGCGATAGAGATATTTCCAATGATATAACTCAAGAGGCTTTTATAAAGATTTATTTGGAATTACATACGTTTAGAGGAGATAGCCGGATATTTACTTGGATATACTCGATTGCAAAAAATATTTGTCTACGATATCTGGAAAACAATAAACAAAAATCTTATCGCACTATTGAGAAGTTGATAGAAAAAGTGAGCTGCAAAACCGAATACGAAAAATATGATGAACAAGAGGGAAAATATTATATTAACCAGATAAAAGACGGCTGTTTGTTGGGAGTGCTTCGCTGTCTTTCTTTTTATCAGCGAATCGTTTTTATTCTTACTATTTTGTATGATCTTTCTGTCGAAGATGTGTCAATAATCATTAATAAATCGCAAAATTCGACGCGGATATTGATTCATCGCGCGCGAAAAAATATACGTGAATTTTTATGTAATAATTGCTCATTGTATGATGATGCCAATACGTGCAGATGTAAAAATTTAATCTCATTTTCTCTTAAGCAAGGATGGATTGAGAAATATAAACCAACTGTTTCAGTTGAGATAATTGAATCGGAAATCAAAGCGGTTAAAAGCGAAATAAATTTATATAGAACAATATCTTCGGAACGGGAAAGTAATGAGTTAAAGGAGAAAATTCTTTCTATCATTAATAACCGAAAATTAATAATTTTTCAGATCAAAAAGTGAAATAAATCTCTTTTTCGTGTATCTAACCTGTATAATAAACATAAGGAGATTTGATATGAAATTTTTAGTAAAAGTACGGGTTGATCTGAAAACCATGATGGAATTCGGACAAAAACTGGAAAAGGGAGAATTGGATAGAAGTTGTGTTATGGGTGAAACGTATTGCATAAAAAATGATCCCGCTGTCGGTTATAGCATTTGGGAAGCTGAAGACGAAAATGAGTTTGATATGAAATTTATTCCATGGAAAAAGTATTATGAAGAAGTTGAGGTTGACGAGGTATTATCTCCGAATGAAGCAATGAAAATATTAATTAGCAAAATATAAGATAGATTTTACAAATATGATTGTGCTGAAACAGAAGTAAGCCGCGTTTTATTTCATATTCTCGGATAAAGTATTGTTATACATAATTTCGCTTTATACGGAACAGAAAAGGCATTATTGATTATGGGGGAAATGTATCAGATACTATTATAAATTCAGTTGAATTAAAGAACAGCATCCATATAGCAGTTTTGGTATATGGATGCTGGCTGAAATTAAAATTCTAGTTACATGCAAAAACGTTGAGATTTTTTAAGGTAAAACATGAAAAGTATCGAAACTCATCCTGCATATAATGGATTTGAACAAAATATAAATAAATTGAAAAGGTGAATTTTTACCGGAAGGGGCAAAACGATTATTATGGGAACTTTTCCATCAAAACTTTAGATGAAAATCAGCCATTTTTTTATTACCCAAGCCCCAAGGAAAACGGAAAAATATCATCGAGATTACTCAATTGTATCCTGCTGCGTTTCGAGGGCCCAAAGAGATTGTTAAAGTAGAACAGTATAAACAATTTGGTTTTGTATAAAAACGTTATTACCCCGCCGCCAAATACACCTTGACACACTGCCGATTTGCTTCATTAAAGGAGCTCTACCCGTTGTATGGAGGCCGTGGTGAATTCCCAGCATATATTTGGATACCCTGTCCGCGAGGTTACGCGGGATTTCTTTTTCAACATAGGCGACCGGTACGGAATTGTACAATGGATTGTTTTCGCCGCTTCGATTGCGGCTGTTGTATTGCTGATCCGTTCGATAATAACGCATGGAAAAAGCTGGGGACTCGGAAAAACCGATAACCTGCCACGCCCCGTGTGGCAAAGATTCAAAACGCTCTTTACTGATTTTGTTCTTCACAAGAGAATGATGCGCGATCCGCTGATGGGAATTTCGCACATGCTTGTTATGAAAGGAATTTTCGGAATTGTTTTTTTGCTTCTGGTTGCGGCGATTCATTCGCTTTTTCCTTACGGCAATGGGTTCCTGTTCGGAATATGGTATATGATCTATGCCGGGCTGAGTGATTTTTTCCACATTGTCATTATTCTCGGATTGGGAATCCTGCTCTACCATCGGTATGTGCTCAGCCCCGCAAGCCTTGATACAACACGAAAAGATATTGCCGCTTTCTGGGTTATAGTCGCACTTGTCGCAACGGGTCTTCTGCATAATGCCGTCCGTGTGGCAATAACCAATTGGCCGGATTTCGAAACTGCCGCACCGCTTACTTTTGCGTTCTCGAAACTTTTCGTATGGGGAAACGAACAAACTCTTGCACCGGTTCATACCGTGTTATGGTGGGCTCATGCAGTACTGCTTTTTTACGCTGTTTCGTTCGCGATGAAAAACTCGTTAGGATTTATACCGCTTTCGTGTATTAATATTTATTCAACAGATATAAGGAATGCGCTTCCTTCGACAAAATATATAACCGAAATACCTTTGGCTAATTCCGAATCGCAGGGAAAAGAATCTCTGTGCATTGCCGATTTCAGTTGGAAGGATCTGATGGACCTTGACTCATGTACATCGTGCGGTCTGTGCGAAGAAAATTGTCCCGCGCATTTGGCTCAGCTTCCGCTTTCTCCCAAAAAGCTTATTGCAAATATTTCTCATTGTTATGCGGAAGCGAAAAAAAATCCGGCGGATGACCATCGTCCGGTTGCCGGGTCAGATGATTTGAAAGATTCGGATGTATGGTCGTGTACCATGTGCGCGTCATGCGTGGAAAAATGTCCGTCACGTATAGATCATTTGTCGAAAATAAATCTGCTTAAAAGCCATTTTCAAAAAGTAACAACGGTTCCGAAAATGTTTGCTTCGGCACGGAAAGCAATCGCCGAAAAAGGAAACCCTTACGGACATGACTCTGCTCCGCGCGGAGATTGGTTTTCCGGTATCGACAACGTTGCTCCGCTTTCTCAAAAAGCCGATGTCGATTATATTTTCTTTGCGGGATGCGCCGCCGCGTTTGATCCGTCCGCGAAAAAAAGCGCGCGCGCGTTTTTAACGATTCTCTCCCGTGCGGGATTGAAGATAGGTCTTCTCGGAGCGGAGGAACTCTGCTGCGGAGAAAGCTCGCTCCGTATGGGGAATACCGAAACATTCCGTGAGCTCGCGAAATCGAATCTTGATCTCTTTCGAAAATATATGGTGAAAAAAATCATTATAATGTGTCCGCACGGATACAACACGTTGAACAAAGAATATCGTGCTGTCGCGAAAGAATCTTCGCTGCCGGATTCGTATGAGGTTTTTTCTCACGTTGCAATTCTCTCGCAGTTATTAGAGCAGGGTAAGATCATACCTAATGAATTACCAAGACGAACCGTAACATACCACGACCCATGTTTTTTAGGGCGCTATAACGAAATGTATGATCTTCCGCGCGCGTTAATTGACGCAGTTCCCGGCACGGTGCGTATCGATATGCCGCGGTCGAAAAAAAATTCACTCTGCTGCGGCGGAGATCTCCGTTTCGACAAAGCGTCATCGCTTAAGGTGTCGTCGTTCCGCGCGCGCGATCTTCAGGCATCGGGAGCGTCGATTGTGATAACTGCGTGTCCGCACTGCGTTCATCAGCTTCAAAAAGGATTTAAAGAGATCGGAGCGACTGCCGTCAGCGTAATGGATCTTTCGGAATATCTCACCATATCGTGCGGATTGGAAATCACGTGAACGGAAATGCATTCGATAGACCCCTGTCGGTAACCGAACTCAGTTTGCGCGTAAAACGCCGGATCGAAACCGATCCCGAGCTTACGAGCGTTTGGGTTGTCGGTGAAATTTCAAACGTAACGTATCACTCGTCGGGGCATATCTATTTTTCGCTGAAGGATTCACAGTCGGTTATATCGGCGGTTTTTTTTCGGGCGGCAAACCGAATGCTCGGATTTCGTCTCGAAGAGGGAATGTCGGTTGTCGCGTTCGGAAGCGTAACAACGTACGAACGCCGCGGAAATTATCAGATGATTGTCGGCAGCGTGCGCCTCGAAGGGATCGGCGAGCTTCAGAAAAAAATCGATCAGCTGAAAAAGAAACTTTTTGAAGAAGGAATATTTGATCCGTCAAAGAAGCGGCCGCTTCCGGTTCTGCCGAAAAGGATCGGCGTTGTCACTTCGCCGACTGGCGCGGTGTTTCGTGATATTCTCAAAGTGGCGCTCAATAGAAATCCGTATACGGAGATTTTGCTTGCTCCGGTAAAAGTGCAGGGCGATGACGCTCCGGATTCAATTGTACAAGGAATCGAAACGTTAAACGATCCCAGATGGGAGATTGACCTTATTATCGCGGGACGGGGCGGCGGATCTTTTGAGGATCTGATGCCTTTTAACGATGAAGCGGTCGTGCGTGCGTACGCGTCGTCGCGTGTGCCCATTATTTCTGCCGTTGGCCATCAGATAGATCATCCTTTGTCGGACGACGCGGCGGATAGCTACGCCGCCACTCCCTCTGCTGCGGCCGAAATGGCGGTCCCCGTACGGAGTGAACTTCTGACATATATAGAAGCAAGCATCGAACGGATGACCCGTTCCGTGCGTAAAAATATCGATGCATCAAAAAACAATGTGGAAAGCATTCTCGCCCGAAAGCCTTTTTCGGATCCTGCGAATGCGGTTTACATGAAAGAGATCGAGCTTTCCGAATTTTTAAACCGGATGCTTTTTTCTATTAAAGATACTATTCAGCTTTCGCGCAGTACACTGCAGTCTGTTCCCGATCTGCCGCGTCTTGCCGGATCAATCATCGAAAGAAAAAAAAGCGCGTTGTCGCTTGCGGCGTCATCCGTGGAACAGCTCTCTCCGCTCGGAGTTATCGCCCGCGGATACGCGATTGCGATTGACTCACAAAAAAAGGTTGTCAAATCGGTTTTAAGCCTCCGTACTGGGGATGCGCTGCTGCTACATTTTCGTGACGGCGCCGTTACTACGGAAGTGAGCGCCGTACATCAAGGGGTTACAATTGAAAAAAGAAGCAAAAGCAAAGAAGATTGAAAGTTTCGAGGACGCGATGGCCGAACTCGAGACAATCGCGCGTGAACTTGAATCCGGCGAACTCGGTCTTGATGAATCCATTGAGCGTTACAGTGAAGGTATTTCTTACGCGCGCATGTGTCAAAAGAAACTCGACGAGGCCGAAAAACGGATTGAGCTTTTGCAGAAATCAAAAGACGGTACCGTACAGAAAAAAAAGATCGCTCTTGATAACGATACAAACGAAGTAACCGAAGATATTCAGGGTTCATTGTTATGAAAAAATATTTTATCGCGCTGATTATTATTACCGTCGTTACGGCCGGCTGTTCAAAAAAAGGGAAAATCGATTTTTGCGAAAACGTTGACCGCGAAGGAAAGGGAATCTCGTGCGGAACGGTTTTTACCACCGGGGATATTTCCATTCTGATTAATGCGAAAGATAATTTCGGAACCGATACCATCGTTCTGAAAGTGTATAATACCGCCGAAACGAATAATAAAAGTGTTCTTACCCGTGATGTAAAAGTTGATCCTGCCGTACGGAGTACGTATGCGGAGATCCCCATGTACGACGAAGGTGTGTTCCGGATTGTTGCCGAGGTGAAGGGGAACATTGTTGCGGAAGGTTCCGTTGAGCTGGCGGATTCGATAGGGAAGTAAGGTGTATATCTCTTAGTATGGATGGGGGTATGGTATGTTAGTAGGATATACCAATGAGTTGGTGGCTGACAGTGGGTCGATTATACTATTGATTGTCCCATAGATGATGGTGGTGTACTATCTGTATTGTTTGCTGCCCCATTGTCTTGGATTGTTGACGATATATCTACGTATACGGTTTATTGACTTCTCACTTTTGATAATACATTCAAAATAGTTCCTTTGCCAAACTGGTATGCCGGGTGTATTTCGTAAAAGATTTATATGTTTAGATGAAATCATTTTGTAATGCCCAATTATTCTGGGTAACCCCATGATCCGCCGTGGTTGTGGGTGGGGTTCATGCAGGGGCGGTTCATGAACCGCCCCTGCATGAACGATATGATTGGTAAAAATAATTATTCCGTGCATATGATCCGGCATTATCACAAATTGATCTATTTCTACATTTGGCATATATTTCGGGATTTTCCGCCATTGGTGAACTGCAATTATTCCCGCTTTACTTAAAATCATTTTACCATTTTGAATTTCTCCGAATAAAGGTTTCCGGTGATGAGAATTGATTGTTACAAAATATGCCCCTTTAGATGAGTAGTCATACCATGGTAATCGTAATGATTTACGATGATGGATTTTGGGTTTATAGCTCATATTGGGTATACGGAGCGGCTTGTTGTAATGTGCGAAATATATCTATATCCAGTATTTATTATCCGTTTGTATAAAATTTTCCCCTCACAAAGAGATTGACATCGCCCGAATGTCATAAATTCTCGTATACATAAACGGGGGGACACACATGGGACAGGTGACCGAAATTACATCAGCTACGTTTGATGCGGAAATAACTCAGTACAAAGGGAAAGTATTAATCGATTTCTGGGCTCCCTGGTGCGGACCATGCCGTATGCAGGGTCAAATAATAGAAAAGCTCGTTGCAGCCGAAGGGTTTTCAGGCAAAGTGGTAAAATGCAACACCGATAACTCGCCGGACATCGCGGGACGTTTCGGAATACAGTCGATTCCTACATTAATTCTTTTTGAAAACGGAAAAGAAATAGACCGCATGGTGGGAGTTCAGACCGAACAGAATTTAAAAAGCAAGTTTGCGTAATGCTTGTTGAACTTCGAATAAAGAATTTTATTCTCATAGAAGAGCTGACCCTTCCTTTCGGGAAGGGTCTCAATGTGCTTACCGGCGAAACCGGCGCGGGAAAGTCGATTCTTATCGACGCGATCTCCGGCGTTCTCGGCGAAAAAATGTCGACCGACTTTATCCGATCAGGGTGCGACCGCGCCATACTCGAAGGGGTTTTCGATACCGGCGCGCTTCCGCAGGTGCGCGATATTCTCGATGAGTCGGGGATCGACACCAATGACGGGACGCTCGTAATGCGGCGCGAACTCTATTCGAGCGGCAAGGGGCGCTGTTTTGCCAATGCGACGCAGATCCCCGTGGGGAAAATGAAGGAGATCGCTGACTATCTTCTTGATATACACGGCCAAAACGAACATCAGAATATCGTTCGTGTTTCGGCTCATCGGGAATTGCTCGACGGGTTTGCCGAAAACGCAGATCTCGTTGCGCAGGTTCGGGAACTGCACGCGGAGCTTCAGTCGATCCGTGAATCGATTGATTCTTGCGAAATGGATGAGAAAGAAAAAGGGCGCCGTATTGAATATCTCACATTCTCGCTCAAGGAGATTGATGCCGCAAAGCTCCGCAAGAACGAAGAAGAAGAACTCCGCGAAGAAGAGAATATTCTCTCCAATGCCGAAAAGATCTTTTCGCAGGTAAATCTTTCATCGGATCTTTTACGCGGCGACGGCGGTGTCATCTCATCGCTCCGAAAAGCAGAACAATCGCTTGCTTCAATCGCCGAAATTGACGCATCGCTTGGCGAAACGCTTGAATCATTACGCGAAGCGTTTTACCGTCTCGAAGATTGCGCGTCCACGCTTCGCGGTTACGAAAAGAGCATCAACTATTCTCCCGAACGAATTAACGAGGTTGAATCGCGTTTATCGCTGATTTCATCACTCCGTAAAAAATACGGATCATCAATCGACGAAATACTCCAGTATGCGGAAAAAGCGCGAAACGAGCTTGATGCGATAAGCTCAAGCGACGAGCGCGCCGAAAAGCTCAAGTCAGAGTATTCTGCAAAATTGAAGAAAGCGAAAGATCTGGCGCTGGATCTTTCGAACAAACGAGTCGCGGCGGCGAAGATTCTTGAAACAAAAGTGATGGCCGAACTGAAAGAGCTCAACATGGCCGGAACGGTTTTTCGGGTTTCCATCAAGCGCGAAATTTCCGATACCGGAGAGATTGAGTGCGACAATAAACGGTATGTGCTCTATCCGCACGGACTCGACCGGGTTGAGTTTCTTCTTGCCGCAAACGCAGGCGAAGAGCTTCACGAACTGCGCAAAGTCGCGTCGGGCGGAGAGATGTCGCGCATCATGCTTGCCCTTAAAAAAGTGATTCTTTCAAATGATATTGTCGGGTCTCTCATTTTTGACGAGGTTGACGCGGGTATCAGCGGAAAAACCGCCGAAATAGTGGGCAAAAAGCTTAAAGACCTCGCCGCAACGCGTCAGGTCCTTGTAATAACCCACCTTCCGCAGATTGCCGCGATGTCGAACGTTCATTTCCTTGTATCAAAGGAAAAAGCCGGAGACCGAACTCACACAAAGGTCAAAAAGCTCACACGGGGCGAAAAGATCCTCGAAGTGGCGCGAATGCTCGCCGGTGAAAAAATTACCGATCTTTCGCGCAAACACGCCGAAGAAATGGTCGCCATGGCCGATTCCCTTTAACAAAGAGAGGGGACGGGGGAGAGTTTATTCCCCGCGGGACATAAAAAATCTATTAAGTGATCAATCTCTTTCTTACGATACTATAAATGGGTCATCGGCTTCCTTTTTGTGGGTTGCGCGTTTATGATGCGTAAAGTTACGCCGATCTGCCCGAAACTGTAATGGCAGGAAAATGATGAATAAGGCCGGTAGCGATACTTCAATATTACTCGGAATGATTATAGGATTCGGCGGACTCATTGTCGGATTCTTAATGGAGGGCGGAAGCCCGGTAACCCTGATAGGACTTTCAGCTCTTGTCATTATTCTCTGCGGTACATGCGGGGCTTTGATTGTTTCTTTTGGAATGAAGCAATTTATGACAATTCCACGGCTTTTCAAAGACGCGATGAAAGCCGCCCTTGGACCTTCCAAAGAACTTGTACAGCTTCTGTATAACTTTGCGGAAAAAGCCCGCCGTGAGGGGCTCCTTTCTCTTGAAGATGATATTGATAAACTTGGTGATGAGTTTCTAAAAAAAGGCATTCGTCTCGTTGTGGACGGAGTCGATCCTGAAATCGTACGAAATACCCTTGAAAATGATATTGTTCTATACGAACACAGAAAAAAGGAGGAGTTTGAGATCCTCAATCAGGGCGGTGGTTTCTCTCCTACAATGGGTATTGTGGGTACTGTAATGGGTCTCGTGCTCGTGCTTTCAAACCTCGGAGGCGGTGCCGGCGAGCTTGGTCATGCGATTGCCGCCGCGTTTATCGCGACATTGTATGGTATCGGTTTCGCTAATCTAATTTGGCTTCCGGTTGCGAATAAATTAAAAGGTAAAATGAAAGAAGAAGTTCTCGCACGCGAGCTGATTCTTACCGGTATATTGTCAATTCAGGCGGGTGAAAACCCGTCACTCATTAAAGACAAACTCGCGGCTTATGTAGAAGGTGAAATCTTTGTCGAAGAAAAAAAATAACGGCTGAATAAGATAATGGCGAGAAAAAAAGCTCCTGATGCAGAGAAGGAAAATAGTGAACGGTGGCTTCTTACCTATTCGGATATGATTACACTGCTTATGCTTTTCTTTATTGTGCTCTACTCGATGTCGCAGACCGATGTTGCGAAATACACTCAGCTTGCCCAAGTGCTGGAATCCGTTTTTTCCGGCGGAAACTGGGGTATTTTTGAAGCTAACCCTAATGCGGGGGACCGTCAGATGTTTAACAGCGGACGCGGGCATCTTCAATCGGCTGACAAATATCCGCTTATGAAAACGCAGCCGCCCAAACGTAAAAAGAAAGTGTATAACCAGGTTGTTACAATGCTTCAGCCGTATATGAAAGCCGATAAAGTTCGTGTCATGTCGAACGAAATAGGCATTGTAATTTCTCTCAGTTCCGACCTTTTCTTCGATCCGGGATCGGCCGCAATTGTTGAAGAAAATACGGCTGTGCTCGATACGGTGGGCGATCTCATAAGCAAAATGGGGAATGATATACGGATAGAAGGTCATACCGATGATCAGCCGGTGAAGCCTGAGAATGCACAGTTTACATCGAACTGGGAATTGTCATCGCAAAGAGCCATTAATATTCTGGAATTTTTTGAGCAGAAAGGGATTTCAACCAAGCATATGTCTGCGGTGGCTTTCGGATCGACCCGTCCGATCGAGGATAACTCGATTCCCGAAGGACGGGCATATAACCGCCGCGTTGACGTTGTTATTGTCGACGAGCCGGGGCTTCCCGATGTTGAAGATACGACGGAGCCAAATCCGTTTCAGCTGCCAGAGTAGAAGTGTTTTGCAATAAACGTTATGTGTTTTTTCCTTGCCTGTGTATAAAACAGCAGAAGACGCACAACCGATAATTGCGCTTATCGAAATGCTGGTTATTGCGCTTGTCGAAATGCCGACGGTTTATTTACGTATTTTGTATGTAATTTTTCCCGCGTCCGTAAATATTTCCCACTTGTTCTTCGGCACACCGTTGAAAGCTTTCGCATAACGTTCTGTTCCGTCTTCCGTATATGCTTCCCGAATGAATATTTTTTCAATTTTATTCGGATATTTTTGTGCGATAAATCCGTATGCTTCGGGATCTTGTTCGCCGTTGTCTCCAATGCAGATAAACTTGTTCCGGGGAAGCATTGAAATAATTGATTCGATTGATTCGGTTTTATAGGTAAAAGGTTTTTGTAAAAGATTCAAAAAATCCGAATCTTTTACGCGGAAAAATTTCATGGTAAATAGGCCGTCGGGAAAACCATTGGTATGTAAAAAATCAGATATGTCGGCATACAGTTGCCACGGGCTTGCGCTCAGGTAATATAATACTGCTCCGTCTTTTGCAAAACCGGAATAGAGCCTTGCCATGCCCGGTACCGGTTTAAAAGGTTCCAGAAACGTATTTGCAATCAGAGATTTTTTATTCCGCACATCAGAAATTTTTATGGTATCGTCAATATCAGAGATGACAATAAGGTCTTCAGGCTTAACAATAAAGATTTTTCCTTCAAAAATTCTTGGATCATTTTTTTGAAGAACAGCGGTATAAGAAATTGTCCGTTTACTGGAATTACTTTTTAATATTGCCTGTATTTCTACTGAGCTTAGAATAATTGTCTGTTCAATGTGTCCGTTTGGTTTTGTCCGGTTTAGAGTGTAGTCTTTACCGCCAATATCGATAATAATTGATTTCCACCGTTCGTTATCAGCTAAAAACTGACGCAGTCTTCTTTTCAGTGTAGCAGATTCAGTGATGTTGGTGACTGAGAGGGTTTCCTTAATTGTCCCGATTACCGCATTACGAATTAAGGAATTTTCTTCGGGTTCGTATACATGTCCGTGTATATGGACTTCCCACTGATTGCTCAATGTATTATATACAGCAGCAGACGGATAAAAGGTAATATCTTCATCCGATTTTATATTTAATGCGTAAAGAATTGATGATAGCAGGAGAAACAGAATGCAAGATAGAGTGAATATTCGTGTATAATTTTCTTTTCGCATTAGGAAAGCTCCTGTTTTATATAGCTATATAAGTTACCACGGAGAGCAGAGGGCGTGATTCCCTGCCTTGCTCTCCGTACGGAGATAATTGTTTATCATAATCACTCAATAATAAGCAACAGCGCCTTTAAGTACTCCGTTTCGGGAACAGCCGCGTTGATCGGATGATCAAACGGGTGACCCGTACGCCGAAGAATTTGCGCGCTGCGTCCGGAATCGGCCAATGCGCCAAAGATCACTTTCTGAAAAAGGGCCGGATCGATAAACCGCGAACATGAGCACGTAAGAAGCAGTGAACCTTTCGGCGCGCGGAGAAAGCACTGCAGATTAATATCTTTGTATCCGCGGCACGCACGGTCAACATCTCCGCGTGATTTTGCGAATGCGGGCGGATCTACGATAATAATATCCGAGTCAATCTCCGCATTGCGAAGCCACGAGAAAACGTCAGCAGCAATATATTCCGAATGCGTTGTAAATCCGTTTAACGTTTCGATTTCGCGCGCCTGAGCCAGTGCGGACTCTGATATGTCGACGGAAATCGTTTCCCGCGCACCGCCCGCGATAGCCGCAAAAGTAAATCCGCCATTATAACTGAAAAGATTAAGTATTTTTTTGTTGAGTGCAAGCGATTGAATCAATTGCCGGTTTTCGCGCTGATCGAGAAAAAATCCCGTTTTTTGCCCTTTCTTTACATCAACAATGTAACGAACGTTATGTTCTTCGATCTCAATGGCACTCGGTGTTGTCGAAAAAAGCTCTCCGCAAGCATTCGGAGCTCCTTCGATTGCACGTCCCGCATGGTCACTGCGTTCGTAAATACTTTTGGGTGAAAGTTCATCCGTAAGAATTTCAACGATATCGTTTTTAAGAAAATCGATTCCGAGAGTGAGCGACTGAAGAACAATGTATGAATTATAATCATCGACAATTAATCCCGGCAAAAAATCACCTTCGGAAAAAACGAGCCGCCGCGCGTTGGTCGTCGAAAGAAACGGCGAATCTTTACGCCGTATAATTGATGACCGGATCAGTTTGCGGAGATGGTCCGTGGTAAACGGAGTCTCTCCGAATGTGAGCATGCGAACGCGTATCTGCGAACGGGAATTGTAGTATCCGTATCCGAGTGTTTCATTTTTACCGGATACCACTTTAACGATCGACCCGTCCTCGGCATCGGCTTTGCTGACCGCACCCGAAAAGATCCAGTGGTGTTTGAGGTGAAGGGCTTTCTCCTTTCCTCTGTGTAATTCAACGTATCCGTAATTCATTGTGCGAGTGTTTCAGCCGGTGCGGTATTTGTAAAGGCAGAATTCATTGATACAGAGAACAAGGTGTCGCGATCCCTTGTTCTCTGTATCAATGAGAATTTCAACGTAAACAGAGCCATCACCAACAGAAGAGGACACCCCGGATGGTTAGTGATCCTGCCGAAATAGGAGGGTTGAGGTTTACTTAATTGCGTTGACAAAATTTGCATACTCCTCGTAGATTTGCTGTTCGAAGGGCAGGTACTACCGGGCCGATGTATTCGGCAGCAGCAAACGCTGCGGGCTCCTTTGTTAAGGCTGAAGGGTTGGGATCCAAAGTCTAAAAAAAGGCTCGGTATTGCATGAATAGAAAAATTCGCTACGCGAAACTTTCCATTATCTCTAATACATTTTTAATTATTTTAAAAATTATTGTCGGACTTCTTTCCGGTTCGGTGAGTATTATATCCGAGGCGGTTCACTCCATTGTCGATCTGGTTGCAGCACTCATTGCGTACATTTCCGTCCGGATATCGGATAAACCGCCGGATGAAGAGCATCCGTACGGCCACGATAAAGTAGAAAATATTTCCGGAGTAATCGAAGCGTTATTAATTTTTGCGGCCGCCGCGATTATTATTATGGAAGCCGTTAAAAAGATTATTCATCAGGAGCCGGTTGAGTCGCTCGGCTACGGCGTTCTTGTGATGTTTGTATCATCTGTTGTGAATTTTTTTGTTTCACGAATGTTGTACAAAGTAGCACGGCAGGAGGAGTCTGTCGCTCTCGAAGCTGACGCTCTTCATTTGAAAGTGGATGTCTATACTTCAGCGGGTGTCGGACTCGGTCTTCTCTTTATATGGATAACCGGCTGGACAATTTTTGACCCGATTATCGCTATCTTGATAGCTCTTTTTATATTAAAAGAATCGTGGGAGATGCTCATGCGGGCATTCAGTCCGCTAATCGATTTTCGAATTTCAAAAAATGAAATTGAGATAATAAAGTCCGCTATTGATAATCATAAGGATATATGCATCGATATCCATGAAATCAGAACACGGCGGTCAGGAAAAACCCGGCATATAGATTTTCATTTAATGGTTCCTGATGATATTACGGTAAAAGAAGCTCATGCGATTTGCGATGATCTTGAAAAAGACATTGCCAGCAAAATAGGCCATACGCATGTGTTGATACATATCGAATCGTGCGGATTGTCGCGCGCTGACATGGCAGAATTCGGAACAAAGAAGAACACACATTCTGCCAAAGGAACTAAAAAAGGACAAAACAAAACAAATGAAAAGAGAACCGGTAAAAAGAGACGATAACACCATCCGTGTACAGAAGTACCTTTCCGAAAAAGGAATCGCATCGCGCCGCAAGGCGGCAGAATGGATGGAGCTTGGTCTTGTTCTTCTTAACGGCGAGCCGGTAACGGATACCGGAGCACGGTTTGATCCGTCAAAAGAGAAAGTAACCCTTGATCCGGCGATTCGTCAGACCGAAGATTACAAATATTATGTATTCAACAAACCCGTCGGTATCGTTACCGTAAATGCACAGGCCGGAGAAACCGAAATCCGCGATATCGTTAAAATTCCGGCAGGAGTTGTTCCTGTCGGCAGACTTGATAAAGATACATCCGGATTGATTATGCTCACAAACGACGGAGTTGTCGCACGGCGTATAATGGATCCCGCATTTGATCACGAAAAGGAGTACGAAGTTTCATTCTATGAGCCGTTTACCGAAGAGGCCGCAAATCTCATTCGGCAAGGGATGAATATTCTCGGCAAGAAAACAAAGCCCGTTAAAATTCAGAGAACCGGCCGCTATATGGTGAGCATGATCCTTAAAGAAGGGAAAAACCGCCAGATCCGCCGTATGTGCGAACAGGCCGGGTATCATGTTAAGAAACTCAAACGTATCCGCATATTGAATATTTTTCTTGATGATCTTCCGAAGGGAAGAATGCGTGAATTGAAAAAAGTTGAAGTAAAAAAGCTTCTTGATTTATTGAAACTCTCTGCTGATCGAACCGCCTCGTACGAGCCCCGCAAAGATCGACGCAAGTGACGGATCAAACTGGCTTCCGCCGAGACGTTCGATTTCGTCAGCGGCGGCCTCTTTGGCCAGCGGAGCCCGGTATACGGAATTATGAACCATCGAATCAAAAGTATCGCAAATTGAAATTACTCTGCTTGGAAAAGGAATCGCTCCGCCGATAAGGCCGTCGGGGTAACCGCCGCCGTCCCATCGTTCATGATGATGCCGTATGTGAGGGGCGATGTCACGCAAAAAGGGATGAGCCACGGCAATACGCGCACCTGTTTCGGGATGACGACGAACAGCATCCATATCCTCTTTGGGCAGCGACCGCGGAACAAGGATCCTTTCGTGATCGATGCTCACCATTCCGATATCATGATAACGCGCCGACAGAAGAACCGACTGTATTTCGCCGCCCATAATTCCCGCATTGGTTGCAAGCAGATGTGCGGATGATCTGACGCGCATCATATGTTCGGAACGGTATTTATCGACAATTTCTATTGCGCGGAGCAGCGACGTGAGAACAAGTCCGCGCGCAAAATCTCTCTGCATCTCTTTTTCGCGGTACATGCGATCGTCCGCTTCCGCAAAAATCTCTTCGAGAGAAACAGAAGCCGCTTCGCGTATTGAGTATCCGACAGCAAGTGAAAGAGGCAGATTTCGTGAATCGTCCCTGAACTTCGCAATTGCTTTTTTTAACCGCTGAACGGTCAGCACGATATCGCTTTTAACCGTATTGGGAAGAAGTACGGCGAATTCGTCGCCACCGACACGCGTAACGATATCGGTTCCCCTGAAACACTGCGAGATAACATCAGAAGCGGAGAGAATCAGCAGATCGCCGTTTTGGTGGCCGAGAGCGTCGTTTACTATCTTTAACGCGTTAAGATCGATTACAATGACACCCACCGGAAGGTACCGCTCATGAGCGAGCCGCTTCATTTGATCGTCAAAATACGTACGGTTATGAAGCCCGGTAAGCGGATCGTGCATGCTCATAAACTGCAGACGTTCCTGCGATTGTTTCCGATCGGTCGTATCCCTGCCGACCGATTGATATTCGATAATCTTTCCCTTATTATCGCAAATGGCCCGGTCGGTCCATTCCATCCACCGTTCATTTCCGTTCGGCAGAACAATTCTGTGCTCAATTATTGAAACCGGATTATCCGGAGTAAGAGATCGAATGTGATCACGCGTTTTTTCCCTGTCTTCGGGAAGAACAGTCGGCATAAACGATCTTCCGATTATTTCATCGCGGGAAAGTCCGAAATAATTACAGTACGATGAGTTTACGAATGTAATGGTTCCGTTCGGCCGATAGCGGCTTATCAAATCTGTCTGATCTTCAACGACAGTACGGTATCGCTCTTCGCTTATGGTCAGCTGCGTATTCAGTTTGGCCAGATCACGGTTTATACGCTTAAGCTCTTCTTCGTTACGGATTCGGGTAATTAAAGTCGTAATATGCGATGCGACCGATTCAAGTGCGTATCGTACGGTCGACGAAAAATGATCTACCGCTTTGGACGAGACGACAAGCGCCCCGAGAGTCCGGGTAGTTTGTGTAAAGGGAATAACTCCGACCGTACGAAAGCCATCATCCGCAAATGAGGTTAACGCGGAACCGTCGAGCGCGGATATCCTTCCGAAAAGAGGCTTGCCATCCAATAGTGCCTGATTAATTTCGGCTGAATCGGATATGCGACGTAATCTGTCGAGAAGGGGTACGGAAAATCCATTCCCGGATTGAAGAAGCGCTTCAAAGGAATGATCGCCGTAAACCTGAATACATACAGCATCAGGTTCCTCCATCCGGAGGATAGCGGTTATGAGATGTCGAAGAAGCTCCGGCAGACTCTCCGTAGAGCTGAGGGTCGATCCAAGATCGCGTAATATTACAAGAAGCTCCTCCGGCGTGATGCAGGAAGAATCGTTAGTGTTCATCTCAGGAACGAGTATACATGATCCGTTGAAAGTATCAAATTAATTTTTGTTACACGAAAAAGAGTATTGAGAAAAAAATTCTTTTCGAACAAAAAATTAAAACTGCACAGGTAAAAGTCTTTTTATTGAAATAACGTTAAACGAAGCGAAAAGGAAAGATGGAGAAGAAAAAACGGCATCGAAAAAAGTACAGAAATGTTATTGATCTGCTTGCGGAGCCTTTCGTTGGAAGCGGAACACCTGCATGCCCGTATTTTAACCGGTGCGGCGGATGTCTTTTTCAGGATATCGCGTATGATAATCAGCTGATTGTTAAGGGCGAGTATATAAAAAAACTCTTTAGTGAAAATCCTTCAATGAGTCCCCTTCTTGAAACTCTTGAGGTAAAGGGATCCACTTCGTATGGATACCGAAACAGAATGGATTTTGTCTGCGCTTTCGGCAAGCGGGGACTCCGTGAACGGGGTAATTTCCGTGAAGCCGTTGATATCGATCACTGCATGCTGATGAATCCCCGAATGAACAGCGTATGGAAAGAGATCCGTGCCGCGACAAAGGGAACAGAAGATTATAATTATCTTTCCCATGAGGGGTTTCTTCGATATTCCGTTATACGGAGCGGTTTCTATAGCGGCGAGATTATGGTGAGCTTTGTTATTGCGCGAAAAGATTCTGCGATTGATCCGGTTGTGGAAAAGATCGCTCCGCTTGTCGATTCATTATCCATCATAACCCATGAAGGGCTTGCTGATCTTTCTTTCGGTACCGTAACGGATATTCCCAAACGCGGATTCATCGAAGAAAAATTCGAAGGGATTTCGTACCGTATAACGCCGAACTCTTTTTTTCAATCGAATTCGGAATGCGCTCTTCAAATGTACCGCCGTATTGCGGATGAGGTTTCGGGAGAAGTACTGGATCTTTTTTCGGGGGTTGGGTCGATTACTTTGTTTGCCGCAAAAAATGCCCAAAAAATTACCGGTGTTGAGATAATCGAAGAGGCCGTTCTTTCCGCGCGCGAAAACGCTTTAAAGAATAATATCGCCAATGCGGATTTTATATGCGCCGATGCACTCCCGTTTATGAAAGAAAACAAAAACAGATTCGATACGCTTATTCTTGATCCGCCGCGGACAGGGGTTCATCCGAAAGCAATAAAAGCAATCCGTGAATGTGCACCGCAAAAGATCGTGTATATGTCTTGTAATCCGGCAACATTCCGTGATAATCTAATTCAGCTTGAAGAGTATACTCCAACGGTGTTTGAAGCATATGATATGTTTCCGCAAACACCGCATCTTGAAACGCTTGCCGTATTAACGAGAAAACCATGAAACAACAAACCGAAGTTCTGTCAAAAAAAGGTGTTGAGCGCCGCATTCGTCAGCACATCTACGCGAAAGAGCACGTCTTTTTTGCAGTGTGTCAGCCGGGGTTTGAATCAACCGTAATGAGCGAACTCAAATCGTTTGGCGTCGAATCCGAAATGGATAAAACCGAAGGCGGTGTTGAGTTTACCGCTGGGATTGAACTGATATGGAAGATTCACCTTTCATCGCATTGTATTACACGGATTATTATGCGGATCGCGTCGTTTAAGGCGTTCTTCTTCAATGATATCGAAAAGGAATGCGGATCGATTCCATGGGAGCTTCATCTTTTGAAGGGAGCCAATCTTGATATCTCGGTTTCGTGTTCAAGATCAAAGCTCTGGCATACGGGGCGTATTGAAGATGAAGTTCGTAAAAGTATACAGAAAAAACAGAAGGCCGGTTTGCTGATCGGTGGTTCGGACAATACGGGATCACAGGGGATATTGGTTCGGCTCGCGGACGACCGCTGCACGATCAGTCTCGACTGCACGGGAGAGCCGCTCTATAAGCGCGGATTCCGCCCGTTTGTGGAAAGGGCGCCGCTGCGCGAGACTCTTGCGGGAATAATTTTACGCGAAGCGCAAAGTGAGCGGTTCGATGCGCTGTATGACCCGATGTGCGGATCAGGTGTTTTCAGCATCGAGGGAGTACTCATGGCAAAGGGTATTTTGCCCGGCTCACGACGGACGTTTTCGTTTGAGAATTGGCCTGGTCACAGCCATGCCGGATTTGCGAATTTTAAAAAGCGTCTTTCTTCCGAAACAGCGCATAATGCGAAATGCAGAATATATGCATCAGACATAAATGAAAAAGCAGTAGAGACAGCAAAGAAAAATACCGAGTCGGCCGATCTGTCGGGAGACGTCAAGATATGGCAGGCTGATCTCTTTACGGTAAAACGAAGCGATATTCCCGAAAAAAAAATCCTTATTACGGCAAATCCTCCGTATGGTATACGGTTAGGGGCCGATAACGGTATTATTGAGTTCTACCGAAAGCTCGGTGCATGGCTGCGGACGGAGTTTGCCGATGCTGCGTATGCGGTTATTGTACCGACCAAAGAAGCTGAAAAGGCGCTGGATATGAACCCTCACACAAAGCATATCTTTAAAAACGGCGGACGGTCTGTAACTTTGTGCATCGGCGGATTGCGTACATAGAGCGGTTCACGAATAAATAGCGAATTGAGGAAGAGTGTCACCCTGAGGCTCTCGAAGGGCGGCATTGTTTAGAAAGAGTTTTTTCAACTATTTTGGACAACTGTATCTCTTCTATTCGTGAATCGTTATAATCATTTTGTACATTGTCGTAGAAAAAGCAAAAGCGGGAGAAAACCCGCTTTTTTGTATGTTGGTATTCGATAAAAAGAATCAGTATCCGCCGGGGAAATTATCGCGGAAAAACCTGACACGGCGTTTATCGTCACCCTTTTTTTCTTCCCGTTCGGTTTGTTCCTGCCGTGCGTTGTTGATTTCTGTCTGATTGAGTGTACCCTTTTCGAGCGCAATATCGAGAAGCTTAATATCCTTGTCGTCGTCATCTTTTTTAGGTATTAAAAGCGGACGCTGTTCGCCTTTATTCTTTATTGTTGAAAACCGTGAATCGAGAATATCCTGTGTAAGCATCGGAATATCATCGTCATCGTCGATCGCCGCTACGGGATCGGGCCGCACCTTTCCTTTTTTTACAGGCTCCTTTCCGGTTACTTTTTCGACCTTTGCCTTCTCACCTTTTTTTGGGGTAATAGGTTTGCCGCCCTTCCGTAGGGGTTTAATAACGGATTCATCGTTTTTAATGGAGTCAAATTCTTTTGCAATATGAGCGGGAGGGTTTGCGACAGTAAGTTCAAGCAGTTTAACCCGGTCACCGAGCATATTATTGATCTGTTTTTCAATAGTCATGAATATCGGAGCAGAGAAGGATTTATTCCGCTGAAGCGATTTCTCCATTTTCCGGAGTTCTTTTATGTCTTCGTCGATCTGCTCGATCTTTTTTAGTACATGAACAACTTTCATCAAAAACCTCAAGGCTGATAATAATAGTATTCAGTGAATATGGAAGTCAAGGATTTTAGAGACATAAGTACAAAATAATCTATGTTTTTTTAAAATAATATAATGATGGGGGTGAACAATTTCCCGAGAATTTTTATGGATGGTTTCATAAACAGAGAATAGGGGTTGAAAACCCCTTGTTCTTGAGTAAAAAGATACGATTTTTTAAACTGCCCCTAAACAATTCGTAAATTAATTGATGATTTTTATTAAAGGATTAGATTCAACTGTTACGGGAAAGGATTACAGGCAAAACAATTTTTGGGATCTTTTTACGTGATCTCTGGTACCAAAGAATATAAAAATGGGAAAAATCATATTGCGGGGGTTTTCGATGAGTCAATCAGAAATTGGACGGGCAAAAGTGCGGTTGGTTATTTCAGTAATCTTTTTCGGTTTCGGAGTTCTGTATGCGCTTTTCCCGATAGATTTTATTCCCGATTTTCTGGGCCCTATCGGGTGGGTGGATGATCTCTCACTGCTCGGCGGATCGGTAATTTGGGCAGCGGTGTCATTTTACAAACTGTACAAGCTGGAGAGCGTTCAAAGTCGGCGGTAAAGTGTTGTCTTGTGTTTTGGGCGGTTTGTCCGGCACCAACCCTTGGTGCGGGATTTATTCTTATAAAGAAAAAAGAAGTATTATCTATGATAACTGGCCTTCAAGGGGATTCTTAATAAACATGGTTTTTCATGCGTTCTTTATTTCAAATTTTCGAAAGATTCGTATTCTCGGCATATTTTTTCGGCAATTTCGCTTGTTGAACAGCCAGAGCTTCTGTCGGTTTTTAAAAATACTTTGTATACTTTGATTGCCAAAATAGCCAATTGCGAATGATTGTTCGGCGAAATATCTTCTGGCAAGAGTTTCTTGTTTTCTTGTAAAAAGTGAACTGCGGCTCGGACCGCATTTTGTTCTTCGATATCCTGTTTTCCAGGGTAATCGAAATTCCAGCGTATAACCTGTTTTGTAATGTCTTCTTTATCATCACCTGCGTCAATACCTGCGGCGGCAAAAACCCGGCAGTCGTAGATTCGGCATGTTAACGGACGGTTATCATAGATTGAACATTTGTTGTTTTTCAGCATTGGGCACCGTCCATGCCGGTCGTATCCCAATAAAACATTTCCCTTTGGTTGCCCGGGCGCATCAAATAATAATTTTTTGGGAATTCCTGCGAGAGTTCCGGTTTCTTTTGCTTTGATATGAATAAAATACGATGACGTGCAACATGCGGTGCATTCTCCGCATTGTACATAAACCCCGCTTTCTTTTTGTAAAGTTTCGCGCATTTGCCGCAGCCAATTTGAAAAGTTGCCTGCGGGGAGATATTGTTTTTCGGTCATCATGGATCCAATCTTGATTCGAATTGCCCTTAACTCATTTCACCACTCTACCGCCGCAGTTGCATTGTTTTTACTTATCGCAAGGGTATACGTATTACCGATTGCGATATTCATGATCTCAGTTTCGGACAACAGATCTTTTGCGATTACTTCATTTTGATGACTATTATTTGAAACAATTGAAAATTTCAGTACGACTTCGTATTTCGGAAAAGATGAAGTAGATTTAATGCTGCGTCCCGTTTGATCAATGGAAATAAGACGTCCTGTAGCTTTTTTTTCTTTTTTAATAAGCAGTCGTTGAATATTTTTAAAAAAGTAAAAAAATCCAAACATCCATAATCCGCTAATTGTACCAATTGCTTTTCTTTTTTTCATAACCGCTCCATTGAATTTTTTATTTTTTTATTTTGAGTACTTCCAATGCCTTATCGATAGTTTCTGTAAAAATAACCTGCTTCATTTTATTGCATTCATAAATGAAATCGCGTAATGCATTACTATCGACATTTTGAAAGTCTCCGATAATCACAATTTTTTTTCTATATGTTGATGCTTTTTGCAGTATTTTGCCGGCAATTCCCGTTGCGAGCTTGTAAAAATCATCGCTGAAGTTTTCTTTTTTAAAAATATACGTGTCAGATTCATGTGTAGCCATTATGTTCAGGAAATCCTGTTCATTTTTGATTATTTCATCGGAAATAATTTGTATAACGGTTTCGCCATAATTCTTGATTTGCATAACGCTATTCCGTAAAAATTATACTCGATATTATGAAACGTTTATATATGTTAACTATTGAAAATTTTGGATAAAATGGAGTTTACCAAATATACCCGCCAACAAAACTCTCTATTTTTTTATTACACTAATTGCAAGCTTTATGTCTTCTGCAATCATTTTTCTTTTCGATTGTTCAATATTGTAGCTGTTTCCTGTTTGGGTGTAAGACGGTACAAACCTGATACCGTTATAGAAATGTGCTTTATTTCGTATTTTATACGTAGATCCCCGCTCAATGGGATAGATCTTATATTTATTTTTAAAGATATGATTTACCGATTTAATAGCAAAATCCCCCATGCACATGATCACTTTTACATTGGGAAAACCGAATATTTCGTTCTCGAGGTATTTTGAAGCGCATTTTTTTATCGTTTTCGCTGATACAAGATAATCAATTTTAGAACACTTAATTGCCGTTGTAAGATATATTCCGAGATTGGTAAGATCTTTATATGAATGTACGCATATATCCGCATCACGGAATGCCGTTTGAGTAGTTGTAAAGAATGAACCGTGATTATCTTCATAAAAGTAATTTGAGTGATCAACGGGAGCCGATTCCGAAATCATAATTATCGAAATCGCGTTTTTGTCACCTTTGAAAGCGGGATATATAAAATCTTTATAAATATCAGTGCAAGGATAGTTGCATGTTACTGTTTTTGACGTCATCCAATTGACCTCCCGAATCATGTTTTCACCTTTCCGGTTACAACATGTATCATTTTCTGTCCGTAAGAACGAGGATCCCTTTTTTCTAAAAGGAGCTTTTCGGCATGTAGTGTAGTCAGTTCGTTTTTTTTAAAACGTAATACATGGGTTTTTGATACCGAAAAGAATAATCACCGCTTTTCCATTCAAAGAACATATACAGTTCATTATTGATTCTTTTGATGATGTATTCTGAGGCGGTTTTATCGCCCGAATGAAAAATCAGGCCGCGTGTCCATGTCCAGAACGGTTTGGAAGTTTTTCCGTTTTGATCGAAGATCATCTCTTTCAGAAAAAAATCTTTCTTCACGGTTGAGGGTTTGAAATGATTAACCGCGTCCGTGAAATCAACGGTTTCCCATTTTCCGGGAAGATCAGGATCGTCGACAAATGGATAATCAATTTTATCTGCCACACGAAAGTCATCGCCCAGTGTGTTGTTTTTATCCAATTTGCCAATGAAACGCGTGTATACGGTTGACCTGAAATTTTCAGAATCGGTTTTCTGATAGATGGCGATCTCCTGTATTCCGAAAACTGTCCGGGGAATTTCCACCAGCAGATATTCGATTGCCCCGTTTTTCTTTACGGCGAAAGCGAGCTCTGTTTTTGCTTTGAAATTCAATAGCAATGTAGTATCTTCCCAGAGAGTCATCGGGTCCTGTGTGGTTCCGTCATCGTAAAAAACATACCCGTTACTTAATCGACCTTCATCGCTTTTGACGATATTTTTCACATTGAAATTTGCTATACTGTCATTTGGATTGCGGTCGTACCCGACAAAGATCCAACAGCTCGAAATGTTTTTGTGAGTCTGCGCGGAAAAGAGACATGTTGCCGAAACAATCATGGTTGCTGCGAACAGAAGCATTTTTTTCATCGGTAATTCCCTCGTGCTTATATTGAATATGTTTTGTTTATGGGCGGTACTAAAAACTGCTTTTTCCATCTTGAAACAAATCGGGAAAAGCAGTTTTAACCTTACTTTTGATTCTTTATATGTGTTTACAGCATATACAATTCTCTGTCCGTAAGAACCTTAATTCCTTTTTCTAAAAGGAGCTTTTCGGCATGCGCAACCTGGGGAACCTGAAAAATAAAAACAGCCTCTTTCCCTTTATCTGTAATGAATCCGTATGCGTCTTCCACATTAATGTTGCATTCGTGCAGAATAGCGGCGACTGCGGCAAGACCGCCGGGTTTATCCTGAAGCTGAATTGCAATAATCTCCTTGATGCTCGCGGGGATTCCCGCATTTGTCAGCAGTTCGGCCCCTTCACGCGGTTTATCGAGAAGAAGCTTTATTATTCCGTAATCCCCCGCGTCAGAAAGGGTAATCGCGCGGATATTGATATTATTGTCTCCGATAATTTTTGTGATCCGCTCAATCTTGCCGGGTTTGTTTTCTGCAAAAACCGATACTTGATGTGGCATAAAATCTCCTTTGAGCGGGTATATCCGCTATATTTTTCTGTTGTCGATTACACGCACCGCTTTTCCGACAGATACCGGGAGCGTGCCGGGTTCGCAAAACTCGATTCGGGGTGTTACAATAATAACCGATTTGAGTTTGTTCACGATGGAGAATTTCAATTTTTCGAGTTCTTTTACGTCGCCGGTAAACATTTTGGCGTAAAGTTCCACCCGGATATGAAGTCGGTCAAGATTATCCTCACGGTCTACCACGATCTGATAGTTGTTTCCCACCTCCGGCACCGACATAAGGACACCTTCAATCTGTGAAGGGAAGACATTGACTCCGCTGATAATGAGCATGTCGTCCGTTCGTCCTTTCATTCGGTCAAGGCGGCGGAGCGTGCGTCCGCATTCGCATTTTCCCGGTATAAAACGGGTTAGATCGCGTGTTCGGTAGCGGATCATCGGCATCGCAAGACGGTTGATGTGTGTAAGAACGAGCTCTCCCATTTCTCCGTCCGGAAGGGGTTGCATTGTTTCGGGATCGATTATTTCGGCGATGTAGTAGTCTTCGACACAGTGCATCCCGGTTTTGCAGGTACATTCAAACGCAACGCCGGGCCCGTTCATTTCGGAGAGTCCGTAATTGTTATATGCATCAACGCCCCAAAGCTCTTCGATTTTATCGCGGGTTCCTTCGGAATACGGTTCCGCGCCGAGAATCGCTTTTTTTACGGAAAGATCGCGCGGGTCGATTCCCATGTCGTTTTTTACGAAATCCGCAAGATGGAGCGCATAACTCGGAGTTATGTGCATTATCGTCGAATTGAAATCCTGCATCAGTTCAATCTGTTTGGGACTGTTTCCCGTGGCAGTGGGTATTACCATACAGCCGAGACGTTCTCCGCCGTAATGGAGCCCAAGACCGCCGGTAAAAAGTCCGTATCCCATCATGTTCTGGAATACGTCAGTTTTACGCATTCCTGCGGAGTACATTCCGCGGGTAACCTGATCGGCCCAAGCTTCGATATCTTCTTTCGTGTAAAAAATAACCGTTGATTTTCCGGTTGTTCCGGAAGATGCATGAATTCGAACAACATCTTCGCGGTTTACGGCGAGCATTCCGTCAGGATAGCTTGTACGCAGGTCTTTCTTTGTAGTAAACGGAAGCTCTTTAAGGTGATCAAGCGAAGTTATTGAGTCAACTTTTACATTGTTTTCTTTAAAGTGACGCGAGAAAAACGGTGTTTTCGCCGCCGCAGAAAGTGTCTTTTTTAAGCGTTCGAGCTGAAGGGATTCGAGATCCTTCTTTTCAATTGTTTCGATATCCTTTTTCCAGTACATCCCGAGATCCCCTGTTGAAACATTGTTGATCTGCCATTGATGCACGGTTCATTTTGAGAACGCAACAACTTTCGGATGCCATTTTTCAAAGGTATACCGGAGTACACTTTTTTCGGAAGAATGATCCATGCCTCGGAGAGGATACTCTTTTAACCGGTTTTTCGGAATACAATAAATTACGCATTGACATTATGTCTCATTAATCAATATTATCCTCTCATAAAAGGATGATTTTGTGTAGAAAACTCAAGTAACCCCGGTTTGCAAAGAAAACCGGTCATTTTACGATTTTTGAACGTATTGAGTAGTATTTCGCAAAATGAAAAAATAGTTATTAACACAGTTATCCACACCACTAACATATTTGTGGATTATGAAATTAATTAACCGCGGACATAATCATAACGTTAATTGATCAAATTGCCTGAATAAATTAATTTACTGAAAATTTTTATAAAAAAGCGTGATTTTAGGGAAACCCTTGAAAAATAAGCGCAAAAATATGATCATTTTATCTTATTTTGTCACCTATCGTGATTCGTTTACACTTTTTTTATATGAGACTTGTGACATAACGATAGAATAACACAAAGTTATTCACAAACGTTTATAGATAGTGGATAAATGCGGTTTTTCCTAATAAAACCGGGGTTTTGAAGCGCGCAAACGGTTTTTTGTAAATTAATTGACCGATTCCGTTTTATAAAGTGTATGTACTGAGTTGAGAACTTTTTGCTTTATTCTGGTGAGTATGGCCGGAAAATAGAATGATGCGTGAGCCGTGTTTTCGGTATATACGCTTCGATCATGCCCAGTTTATAAATTGTGGGAAAGATAAAGTGAAAGTAGTCGATTTTCGGGAGCAGAAGGATGTCTGTAAACTATCGTAAAATCAGCCATTGTCTTGAACGATCGGTTCGTCATATTTTTTCTTCATTATTTGATGATCCGACCGCTGACGAAATTTTCGATGTAAACACGATTCCGGCGGGTCATACCGTTCTGATCGAAATGGATGGCACGCTTAAGGGTCTTTTGCGTATACGGATTCCGCAGAAAACGATAAGCGCGATTGCGAAAAAGATGGATCCGAACGCAAAAGGGAAAAAAGCCAAAGAACGCGAAGAGGATATTGCGGGCGAAATGGGGAACCTTATCGCGGGGACCCTCACAAATCAGCTCCAGTTTATAGGACATTCCATCCGCTTGTTTCCGCCCGAATTCGGCGAGGATCTTATCGGTTTAACGACTTTTTACGAAAATGTGAGTATGATTTTCAATACGGCATACGGATATTTGGGTATTGATCTTTTTTATCGTGAAAAGGAAGACTAATCGAAGTATCGCTTTCTGACGTTAAATAGATCATAAGTCCGAAAGGAATATTCGAAAAAGAATTGCAAAAGCCCATTATTGGGACGACGATGACGGTGCAACTATTCGACAGGGAGAAATACAATGGCGCAACGAGATAATCTGAACAGTACCATCGGCGAAGGATCGTCGTTTGAAGGAAAATTCTATATCAGCGGTTCGCTGAGAATTGACGGTAAGTTCGAAGGCGAAATAAAAACGGACGATGAACTTGTAGTCGGTGATACCGGGAAAGTCCGTACCAATATTGAAGCCCGTTCTGTGGTTGTTGCCGGTACTGTAATCGGAAACATATCGGCCCGCGAAGAGGTGAAACTTCTCGAAACTGCGCGTGTACTTGGCGATGTGACCGCACCGGCCATTTCTATTCAGCGCGGAGTCGTTATGCAGGGAAGCGTCAAGATTGTGGGAAGCGGGAAGCGGGAACCGAAATCAGCTGTTGAGGAATCTTTTAACGCAAATACGCTTGTACGCGATAAGGATAAGGGAAAATAATCTTTTATCATTGCAACGAGCTACTATTTGATACGTAGATAGTGTACAGTCAATGGTTATACCCGTACATTTATAGCTGACGCGGGAAACCGATTTTGGGTATATTTTTGTTTCGAGCCTCCTACACGGGGCTCGATTATTTTACGGGGGGTTATTCGTGAAAATCAGAGAAATGACTGAAAAGGATATTCCGGCTGTAAGCAGTATTATTGCACGAAATTTTAATGAAATAATGGCGAAAGATCACTCCGCCGATGTGATTGAGAGGTTTAGGGATCATAATACGAATGATGAATTGGCGAAACAGATGGAATGGAAAGAAATATTCGTAGTCACCGACAAAGATGCCGTTATTGCTACCGGTGCAATTGCTGATTTTTCTTCAAATGAAGATCCGAAATATTCAATATCGAATTTTTACGTTATACCCGAAATGCATAAGAAAGGTATCGGGCGGAATTTATTTTTATTTCTCAAAGAAAAAGTTCAGATGAAAAACGTTCACACCCTGCATGTTCCGAGCAGCAGAAACGCAGTAGGCTTTTATTCAAAGGTTGGTTTTATTGCAGATAAAGAACAGCCGGATGAAAAAGATGAAATTACCTGGATGACAATGTCTGTTTGAGACTTCGATAATTACTTTTTACCATAGCGTTCCCCATCAAAAAATCTTTAAAATGGTTTTTTAAAGATTTCTTAATATTCTCCGTCTCCAATGGGCTTTACCATCTCTCTGATTTTTCCGCTTGCGAATGCCTCAAGAAGATCTTCTCCGAGAGGGCGGCATTTTTTTGCGATACCGTGCCATTGAGCGAATCGGGATGTATCCTTTCCCATAAAAGTTTTAAAATCGTCACGGTCAGGAACCTTTGAGCCGGGGAAAGATCGGACAAATGAAGCGCTGGGCGCAATAAGAATCATCCGGCCAGTGTATTTTTCGGATGCTTCTTTAAACGGAATATTTTTATCAAACCATCCGGGAAAAATTTTTTCGCGATAATGCGGAAAGAGAACAAGATCATCGCCGGAACATGAAACCGGAAGAGCCATGTGGTAATCGATCATTCCGCCGTCGCGATAATATCCGCGCGGAGCTCCGTTGATGTTTCGGATGCCTTCCATAACCAGAGGAATAGATCCTGTCGCCATAACCGCTTCGATGAAATTATCTGTCTTGAGCGGAACGTAACGTGTTGATATATTCCCGTTATTTTTTAACGGCGATAACGATCGTGTATCGTGAAATATGACTCTTTCAAAAAACAAAGAAAGACTTGTACGGCTGATCATATTCAGCGCGAAGGAAAGCGCAAGCGATGGGGCAAGGACGGTTTTTTTGTCCGAAGAGAGAATCGATCTGCCGCGTGCGGTAATAATATTAATGCGGGCATACGGGTGAGATAATAATTCTTTTACCGTTTTAACCGGCACGCAACGATGAAGAATTTTCCAGCTCTCTTCGGTTACTTCGTGGATTGTCGGTATTCCATGATATTTTTGTCCGATATACGCATCTTCGAACGTATCTATTGCTTCATTCGTGTTTCTCTGCAGTGCGGAGCAGAAACGCCATATTCCGATTGATGATCCGATGAGAGAAAGCGGTCGTGTACGATGTTTGAAAAAAGTTCCGAATAACGCGCGGTCAAATCCGTTAAGCACGAGCCATTTGGGTCCGCCCGCCGCGCCGGCGACTGTCGCTATCTGATCGGCTTTTATTCCTCCGCTTTTGATTATTTCAAGCGCGGTTTTTCCGGCAAGAATTGTTATTCGTTTTTTCATTTGGACTTGCTAGCAATTGATGCATAAAGGCTCAATCACTTTTCGCATCAATTGTGGTTGACTCTTGCGAAATAATACGTTTATACGTGTGGTGCGTCGCATTATGCGGATGCAAATTCAGATTAAAAATTTGCGGAGGGAAAATGGCACAAAGTACAAAATACGCGACGTTGATATGTGTAATCATGACGATTCTGCTGGTGGTTCTTTCATTTATTGCGTACAAAATCAATAAACCCTTATTGATTCCTCTTATCATGATTCCGATCGCGGCATACGAAGTATACCGTACCGAAGGTGTTTCAACCAAATGGGCATCGTGGGGAGTTCTTGCCGGAATAATCATTGAGGCAATACTTGTTGTCGGCGGAATAAAGATCAATATATCGAAGATTATTTCGTTGGTGTATCCGCTGGACGCGAACATCGATCTTTCTGCTGCAATACCGGTTCTTATCGCGTTATGCGCCATTATGCTCGTAAAAAAGACTGCAGGGATCTATACAAAGTGGCTGGCCGTTTTGATCATTGCAGGTGCGGCGGTTCTTTTTTATCTGATTGATCCGTCTATGTTCGGGTCGATTCTGTCGTCAGGCGTTAAAGAAGGAATTGATAAGCTGAAGACTCAGTAATGGTTAACTGCCATTCCCGTCCACAAGGGGAGATCCGACAATAGTTTTCGGGACTTTTCTTACGTATCGCAGAGTTTGTTCAATAACCCGTCAAGAATGCGGTTTGACTCTTTGATGTGCGTCGAATTGAGAATCTTTTCAACCGGCTGAATATATTTCGATTCAACGATTTCGTCTTTGCAGATGTCGGTCATGCCGCGAAGCAGATCCGGTGTCATTTCGCAGTGAAACTGGAGCGCGAGAACGGAATCGTTAAACGAAAATGCCTGATTTTCGGTGCATTCGCTGCGCGCAAGATGTACCGCTCCGAAAGGAATATCAAATGTGTCGCCATGCCAATGAAAAACCGTTTCGTTGTTTGGAATTGCATCTGCGAGTTTTGATGGAGAGTTATTCGATACTCGTGTAACGGGAAACCATCCGATCTCACGGTACGGATTCTTTTTAACCGAAGCACCCAGAACACTCGCGATAATCTGCGAACCGAGACAGATTCCGAGAATTTTTTTACCGGAGAAAATCGCTTTTTCTATATGTTCCTTTTCGGCGGTAAGAAACGGATGCTGAGCATCGTCATTTGCTCCCATAGAACCGCCCATGATGACGAGAAGGTCGTAGGAATCCGTATGCGGAACCGGTTCATTACGATATACGTGTGAAGTTGTTGTTGAATGGTTTTTTGTCTGTGCCCATTGATATATATATCCGGCATTTTCAAAGGCAACATTTTGCAGAATATGAAGTTTCAATTGAACATCTCCGTTTGAAGTATTATCGGAATTTAAAAAAGTGAAATAGTGTTGTTGCTCGTATTGATCAAAAGATTATTATGAACTTTTATCCATATTGCGCAATCAAGAATAAGATGTAAAACATGCTGCTTTCGAATCAAGCGTAATTATTTGTTAATTTTAAAATGCCTAATCGGGTGTGAATTGCTTCCGGGATTTTTTATAGGATGGTTTCATAAACAGAGAACAAGGGGTTAAAACCCCCTTTTCTTGAGTAAAGAGATACGATTTTTCGAACCGCCCATACTATCTTTCCTTTACAACAAATCCCATTCGAATAGAAATGGCTATGGAGAAAAGTAATGAAGAACCTTGCCGAACGATGGAACAAAGCCGATATTCATCTTAGATATTTCCTCGTCGGAGTTTTACTTCTCGGAATAACAAGCGGAATTCTCTCGACGACATTCAGCAATTACCTTAATGATATCTTTCATCTCGATGAAACGCAGCGGACAGCTCTTGAGTTTCCCCGCGAGTTTCCCGGATTTATGTTGTTTGCTGTAACCGGTCTGCTTGCTTCGTATTCGATCCGTTCGTGGGCGGTTCTTGTGGGAATTCTTTCCGGAATCGGAATCTTCGGGCTTGGATATCTGTCTCCCTCATATGTTGTAATGGGGATTTGGATGGTCGTCGGAAGCATGGGTGATCATTTGTATATGCCTGTCGAAAACACGATGGGTCTTCACCTCGCACGGGAAGGAAAGCAGGGACGCAGGTTGGGTCAGATAACCGGAGCGAAAAATCTTGCAATGATAGCAGGAGCTCTTCTTGTGTATGTTGCGGCGAAATCTTTTTCAGGTGCGCTGCTGTATAAAGTTTTATTTTTAGTCGCCGCGATAGCTGCATTCGCATCAGGATTTGCGTTTTGGAAAGTTAATGTGAAAGCTGACCGTGAAAAGAAAAAGACCCGTTTTGTTTTACGGAAAAAATATACGCTGTTTTATATTCTTAATATTCTGTTCGGAGCGCGAAAGCAGATTTTTTTAACATTTGCTCCGTGGGTGTTGGTAAAAGAATATCACGTAACGCCCGATACGATGGCAGTTCTTATTATGATCGCGTCAATTGCGGGAGTTGTGTTTCGTCAGGCTTTCGGAATTGCGGTGGACCGGTTCGGTGAAAAAAAAGTTTTTATTGCCGACGCGTTGATCCTTTTTGGAATTTGTGCCGGATTTGCGTTGTCGAAAAACGTGTATCTTCTTTTCTTTCTCTTTATATTTGATAATCTTATGTTTTCAACACGAATCGCACGGACAACGTATCTTAATAAAATTGCGCACAATAAGAGTGATATCGCGGCGACGATATCGCTTGGTATTACAATGGATCATGTCGTTTCAATGACGCTTCCGGCTCTCGGCGGAATTTTGTGGCTCGCTCACGGGTACCAGTCGGTATTTGTCGCGGCTTCCGCAATTGCGGTGCTGTCGCTTGTTGCCGGTCTCGCAGTGAAAGTGCCGGTAGATTCGTTAGTTGAAAAGTAAAAAAATTTGTGATTTTAATAAGGTATGGCAGTACAATTAAAGTAGCGCAAATTGTATCGTTAATCGCTACAAAATAATTGCATTTTTTGTTTTTTCATTAATACGTTTTAAAAAAACTTTCGGAACGGAATCATCCGTAAAAAGAGATTGCGCATGCAAAAACATGTTTTTTGATTCGGTAAAATCGCCGTTATAGAACGCGCTTATTCCTTTTTCGAGAGTTTCTTTTGTAATCATTTTTTTATCGCGTACGGAGGCGCAGTCGATATCAAATACCTCGAATAACGAAGTGCGCGGCGAATTGTCCGACAACCGGGTGAGGTCAATTGATCGAATCATAAAACCAACGTTTCCGCCCATCCGTACGAGAGATGTTCCGCTGATTAAAATTCCCGCTCCGTATTCACCGGCGATTTTTCCGACCTTTGTTGCAAGATGAACCGTTTCAGATGAAGCGCTGTTTTCAATCCGTTCGGTTGAGTCCGATATTCCAATCAGTACCGGGCCGGAATGTATTCCGATTCCGAGTGCTATTACGGGTTTTCCGGATACTGCTCTCTCGGTATTGATGCGTTCAAGTTCGCAGTGAATCTCAATAGCCGCACGTACCGCTTCAGCCGGATTATTAGGAAATAATGAAACGATGGATTCGCCGACATACTGGTTGATGAATCCGTTATTTTTCCGGACAATCGGCCCCATGCATTCGATAAACCATGATAAGAATTGCTCGCGGTCAATCGGGTCCATCGATTCGGTGATTTTATCAAAATGAAGAATATCCCAGTGCAGTAACGTCGCGTCACGGAGAACCCGGTTTCCGAATTTTATTTCTGCGTTAAAACGTTTGTTGAGGTGATGCAAAAATTCAGCCGGAACAAATCTTGTCACCGAAGAATACATGTGAGAAAGATTCAATGTTGTTTCTTCGAGACGCGCAAACGCAACGGAACTCGCTTCGGCAAGCAGTAATGATTGTGATATAACGAGAGCGAGAAATCCATACGGTGTAATAAACATTGAATGAATAATCATATTGGAATGAAGAATATCGTTTATAACCGCAACGGTTAAAATGAATATTCCGATTGTCATGTATCCGCTTCCGGCGCTTTTGCGGATAAACGCTTTTACTGAACGCGTCAGGATATAGATAATGGGCGGGATTATCATAATCTGAACGGGAAGAACAAGACGGTTGCTCATTGAAACAGGAAGAAGAAGGAAGCAAAATATAAACGGAATCATTGCTGCAATAATAATACGGTCGATCCGCGGAATCATCTCTTCGGGAAAGGCAGATTTTATAAAGAGTAAAAACAGAAGTATTCCGAGAGGCATTGCCATAAGTTCGAGTCTTACGAGAATCTCCCACGGAAATTTGGGAATTATCATCGTAAAAAGAATTTCTCCGAGCGTCATGAGCCGAATCGCCATTGGAATACAGAACAACCCCAGATAAAGAGATCCTTTGTGCCTGCGGCCGAAGAAAAAGAGCGCAATATGGTATAAACCCATAATAAGAATGCAGCCGATAACAAAAAAATCGATACCCGCGCGAAAGATGTGGTTTTCGATAATCTGACGGGGAGTTCCGATTCGCATCGGAACAGACATTCCTCCGACGCGGTAATGATAATTTGCCACCTGACAGACAATTTCTGCAACGGGAGAATCGACTTTAAAGAAAGCGTCCTGTATCCGTGATGCGGGTTTCTGGGTGTCGGAGTTGAGGCCGATAGTTCCGTTTTCGGAGACAAGATCTCCGTTGATCCACAGTCTGTACGATGTTTTCATCTGCGGAATCCGCAGTCCGTACACGGTGTTCCCTTTCGGCAGGTAAATGATTCCGTGATATGTCGCCGCCCCGAACGCGGGGATAGTAGCTCCGTCGTATGAGTTGAGATTCCAATAGCCGGGAACCAGTACATGATGGGTTGGTTTGAGAGTCGAATTAGCGAAATCGGAAGGAGTCAAAAGTTTATTCCAGTAAAGATCCCATTCTCCCGCGCAGGAGGTGATTCCGTCTTTATTAAAATCATACTGCGAAAGATCAAGAACCCCGTTAAGAAGAAAAGGGCCCTCGTTTGCAAATGCAGGATTGCAGATGAACCCGAGAGTCATCAGTACTAGTAAGTTCAGTATGCGGTTGCGCAACGCATATTGCGTCACAGAATTACCCTCTGAAAAAGATGAAGATCATTCAAAAACCGAATGATCTTCGCTTCGTATAAAAAGCCGCGCAAGGAACGTCAAGCGATAAAGAGCGCGGCGATTGCGACATAAACTCCGAGTATAATGCAATATCCCGCACAGATCCGGATTGTTCCGCGGATAAGAGATCTTTCATCAGCAATGTCCACGGTTGCCGAAGCGATCGCAATTGTCTGCGGTGAAATCATTTTACCGGCAGTGGCTCCGGAGGTATTGGCGGCCGAAATCCATTCCGGAGAATATCCGGTGGCAATGGCTGACTTTTTCTGCAGTTCGCCGAGCAGGATATTCGAAGAGGTATCGCTTCCCGTCACGAACGTTCCGAGCGCGCCGAGCGAAGGGGCGATCAGCGGAAAAAATCTTCCGACGGTGCCGGAGATCGCAAGAGCAACCGATTCAATGATTCCCGAATACCCCGCGACTTTTGCGAGCGGAACAATGCAGAGAATCGTCAACGCGCCAGGCACGATTTTTTTTTGCGGTAACCCAAAGCGAAACGGAAATCCGCCGAAAAGAAAGTTTCTGAATTAGCGCGCCGATTACCGCCGAAACAAAAAGAATCGTTCCCGGTGTTGTTGCCCAATCAATGAGAACCGAATGAACTCCGATCTTTATATTCAGTGTAAACGGATATTGGTCCAGAGCGGGGATTTTCGGCAGCCTCGTTGCAAGAACAATGACGAGAAGAATAATATATGTTGAGAAAGCTGTCAAAACTCCTTTCGGCATAACGGGCCATTTCTTTGTTATGATCTTTCGATACAGAACGTATCCGCCAACCGAAACGAGCGAGCCGGTGAGAGCGGCAAGCTCCGGTCCCGCAAAAAGGGCAATCATCAGCATTGTTGCCGAAAAGAGAGAACCGATAATAAGAACGTCCGGAACTGATTTTGAGATTCCTTTGAACGATCCGCGTGCGAGAACCAGTAAAGCAAGGGGAACAAAAAGCGCGAACGGCGCGAGCTGGATGGCAACATAGTGACTCAGTACGGCAAGGTTCAGTTCGGTAATTCGCGACAGAACGACAATCGGCAGACCCAATCCTCCGAACGCTACGGGAACCGAATTCGCTACAAGAGTGATTACCGCCGCACGGACGGGATCGAATCCGAGAGTAATGAGAATCGCCGCCGGAATAGCCACCGCTGTTCCAAAACCGGCGACAGATTCAAAAAATGCGCCTAACGAAAATGCGATAATCACCGCCTGTATTTCACGAAGTTCGGTGTAATTCCCATCAATGTTTTTTTAATTATCTCAATTGCGCCGCTTTCCGTTCCGAGAACAAACGCGAGTACTGCCGCAAAAATAATCCAGATAATCGGTACTGTTGCAATAACGAGTCCTTCTACTACACCGTACCCGATTATCGAAACCGGTGCATGCCATATAAGTATTGCGATCGCCGATGTAACAATCAATGTCGCAAACGAGCTCACGTATGATTTTAATCTGGTCATTACAAGCAGAAGAAACAGCATTACAAACGGAATAACACCGATAAGACCTTTGTATGATTCCATGTATAAAACCCCTTTGAGAAATACGCCCTGTAAAGAAAAGTAAGCCAAGAATGCGGAAGATTGCATTGATTTCAATCAAGAAGCAGATTTTTTCTACTTGTACCCACGAACTCTCCCGTCATCATGTCCCCCCTAAAACCCCTTTAACGGAGGATTCACATGTATTTTGTAGAAGAGTATGACGGACGGGCATCGCTCGGAATCGGTATCACAAAAAAGATTCATGAAGAGAAATCACCCTTTCAGAAGATAGAAATATATGAGACCCCGTTTTTCGGAAACCTTCTGGTTCTTGACGGACTTACCATGCTTTCCGAAAAGGACGAGTTCGTGTATCATGAGATGATCGCGCACGTTCCGCTTTTGTCGCACCCAAACCCCAAACGGGTTCTTGTGGTGGGCGGCGGCGACGGCGGAACGATCCGTGAAGTTCTCAAGCATCCGTCGGTGGAGGAGGCGGTTCTCTGCGAAATCGACGAAAGGGTTGTTCGTTTAAGCCAGCAGTATTTCCCGGCAACGGCATCATGTCTTACCGATCCGCGCGTGAAACTCGCGTTCCGCGACGGGTTTGCATTTCTTGAAGAATATAAAAACCATTTTGATGTGATTGTCACCGATTCGAGCGATCCGATCGGCCCCGGCGTTTCTCTTTTCAAGGAAGCGTACTACAAGCTTGTGAAAGGAGCTCTCCGCGCGGGAGGAATCATGGTTTCGCAGTCCGAATCACCCTGGTTTTATGCCGACGTAATGCGCGATATGACGGCTGATATGGCGAAGGTTTTTGCGCATGTAGAAACGTATATTGCGATGATTCCGCTTTATCCGTCGGGATTCTGGACATTAACCGCCGCAACTGACGGTGCCGGCATTACCGCGTTCGATAAAAATCGTGCCGACAAAATCGCGGCAACATGCAAGTATTATAATCCGGAAATTCATCTCGCGGCAACAAAGCTTCCGAATTTTGTAAAACAGATCGTGGTGAATAAATGAACAGATTACAGCGAGGTATGACCTTCTTCGGTTCGCAGGAATCTGTCGATACCGCATCGACTGTCGTAATCGGGATCCCGTATGACTGCACGGCGTCATTTCGACCCGGTGCGCGCTTTGCACCGCGCGAGATCCGAAGCTATGCGGTTGAAGGAATAGAAGAGTTTTCATTCTACTTCGGCAAATCAATAGAAGAAACTCACTTTTACGACGCGGGAGATCTCCCGGTAATGTGCGGTGCCCCGAAGGGGATGGTTGATACCGTATACGATGTTTCACGAAAAATAATTCAATCCGGTCGCCGTATTGTAGGAATCGGCGGCGAACATCTTGTAACCTATCCGCTTTTCCTCGCTGTTTTTGAAAAGCATCCCGATCTTGTGATGGTTCATCTCGATTGCTCACGCAGATCTGCGAGAAGGGTATCTTGGTGATGATCTTTCGCACGCTTCCGTAATGAATCTCTGTGTAAAGAAAGGGCTCCATCGTCTTGTTCAATACGGAATCCGTTCGGGGGTCACGCGAAGAGTATCAGCTGCGGGAAGGCGACAAGCGGATTGTATCGGCTCAGTCGGCGCAGGATATATCGGCCGCAATTGAAACGGGGGCAAAAGTATACCTGACGATTGATGTGGACTTTTTTGACCCCGGATTCTTTCCCGGAACCGGAACCCCCGAAGCAGGGGGCGCTGCGTACGGAGATTTTATTTCTGTTGTCCGGGCGTTACAATTGCGAAATGTAAAAATAGTAGGAGCTGATCTCGTTGAGTTTGCACCTCAGATAGATTCTACGGGAAACTCGACTGTATTTGCTGCAAAGCTTCTCCGGGATCTGCTCATTTCAATTGATGAGATGAATTGAAATAAGGGGCTGTCCCGAAAGAAGATCGCTGAGTGACGAAGTGACGACGAAAAACGAGCATCGTGCGGGAGACAATACCATCGAATTGTGAAAATTGATACCACGTCATTCCGGCCGAAGTGGTAACGGAGTGCCGGAATCTCATGATATTGTATGCGATTTCTGCATCTGAGCTGAGCCTTGAGGTCATCAAGCATGCCGAAATGTCGAAGTATTTGCAGAAATATACTGTGTACTGAGTCTGATCGAAGCGGCTTTTGGGCACCCCCTTCCGACAATCATTATTTATTGTCGAAATAATTGGAAAAACAGTTTTTGACCGCCTATACTATTTCATGAACAAGCACTTCGGAGTATTATTGCTTTCGATGCAAAAACCGTTGTGAAAATTACACTTCTGTTTATGTATAATCTACACAAAGGTTAAATTGTAAGCACAAAAAGAAAGATTTTGTCGAAGAGACTCGGTGTCAGAGGCCGCATGTAACCCTTTTTCTTGATAGATATGGTGCCAGAGATCAATTGCTTATTCGTGCGTATTTGTTCATATTTTTGCATTATCTACACTTATTCCTCAAAACTACCCAAATAAGGTACAAATATTTACACATTATATAGGTAAAAATATAGGGGATTCCCCTAAAATTTAACAAAAGTTAATGTATTTTATATCAAATACGTTGACTGCACCGTCTGACTGGATTGATTATGTGTATAGAGAGGTGAACTATGATAAATATATCTCACAAATTGTGGATGGGCGTATTGGCGATCGCCCTTTCGCTTTTTACATTCGGTTGTTCAAATTTTGACGGGGACAGCGGTTCAGCTGATCCTTCTAATCGCGCGGCAACGATTGTTGTCGACAAAGTAAATGGCCCTTATACCAAAATTGCAGACGGTATTGCCGCGGCAAGTGCGGGCGATACGGTTCTCGTGAAAGCGGGAACGTACAACGAATCAGTTTCGGTCAGCAAATCTGGTTCCGCGTCCGGCGGATACATCACTATTCTTGGTGAGGAAGGCGCGATTGTGAACAATAGTAAATCAGGAAACGCGTTTACTATTGAAAACAAATCGTATATCAAAATCGATAATATCGAAATTACTAATTGTACGCAAGGTGTCGAAGTTATCTGCAGTTCCAATATTTATATCCAGAACTGTTTTATGCACGCAGTAGGGAAAGATAGTAATGAACTGGTGATTTATGCTCATGGAACAGCTTCATCTTCAACTGCTTCATCAAACATTTATATTCTTAATAATGAACTTTCGTACAACAGAACCGGAAACAGTGAAGTTTGTACAATGAACGGTAATGTTAATGGTTTTACGATTCAAGGGAACTATATTCACCACAATGACAATATAGGAATCGACTGTATCGGATATGAAGAGGAAAATGGTCCAAGCGGGTCGAATTATGCCCGCAACGGTCTTGTGTGTGACAATGTTGTGGATTATATCTCCTGCGAAGGCGGTCCCGGATTTGCAAGAAATCCTACATACCCAACAAATGACTTTTCTGCTGATGCGATCTATGTAGACGGCGGTGCGTATATTGTAATCGAACGCAATAAAGTCACAAACAGCGATATTGGTATAGAGCTTGCGAGTGAACATGAAAATCAAAGTACAAATCATATCACCATCCGCGATAATTTTGTTTCAAAATCGCATCAGGGAAATATCCAGATGGGCGGGTCAGGTGAAACGAATGGACAAGCTCAGTATATTTATGTATATAATAACTCAACGTATCAAGGCGGTGAAGCAGAACTTAAGGTTCAGAATGCCAGCAGTTATGTGTATATAAAGAATAACATATTTGTCGCAAAATCAGGTCTTTCTTATCTACTTCAAGATGGAAGCAATAACAGCAATTTCACGGTGAATAATAATATTTACTATGGCGCAAGCACATCGTCTCCGGGAAGCTGGACCGATTCAGCTGCCCGTTATGTGAATCCGTTATATGTGAGCACAACAGACTTCCATATTCAATCTACTTCTCCTGCGATCAATGTAGGTGTATCAGCTGATTATGGTACATACGATATTGATTCAACCGCACGCGTACAGGGTACTGCAGTTGATATCGGAGCTGATGAGTATAATTCGGGTTCTGTAGTTACCTATACAATAACCGCTTCTGCGGGCTCAGGCGGAACGATTTCTCCTTCGGGATCTGTTACCGTTAATCAGAGCGCAAACCAGACTTTCTCAATCTCCGCTAATTCGGGATATTCTATTTCTTCTGTATCGGTTGATGGTACAAGTGTAGGTGCGGTTGCAACCTATACATTCTCCAATGTGCAGGCAGCTCACACAATCAGCGCAAGCTTCGCTGCAGTACCGACCTATACAATAACCGCATCAGCGGGAACAGGCGGAACTATCTCTCCATCGGGTTCTGTAAGTGTAACACAGGGCGCAGGTCAGACCTTTACGATCGCTGCAAATTCAGGATATTCGATTTCTTCCGTTCTTGTTGATGGAACAAGTGTTGGAGCGGTAACAACATACTCATTTAGTAATGTAACCGCGTCTCATACAATTTCCGCGAGCTTCGCGGCAGTTCCGACTTATACGATAACCGCAACAGCTAATTCAGGCGGAACAATCTCACCGTCGGGTTCTGTATCAGTTACTCAGGGTCAGAGCAAAACATTTACAATCTCTGCAAATTCAGGATACTCGATTTCATCCGTTCTTGTAGACGGAACAAGTGTTGGCGCAGTGGCAACCTATACGTTCAGTAACGTGCAGGCGGCTCACTCGATAACAGCAAGCTTTGCGGCAGTTCCAACCTATACGATAACCGCATCAGCGGGAACAGGCGGAACGATATCTCCATCGGGTTCTGTATCAGTAACCCAGGGAGCAAATCAGGCTTTCACGATCGCTGCTAATGCCGGGTATACCATCAGTTCTGTAACCGTAGATGGCACAAATGTCGGTGCGGTTTCAACCTACACATTCAGCAATGTGACAGCCGCTCACACTATCGCGGCAGCATTCACGGTTTCCAGCAGCACGTTTACCATCGGGTACACCACAATTGGCAGCAGTACGGATAATGGTAACGCCAACCTCCTAAAAGCAATGAAGGTGACTCTCTCGTCGTCTGCTGTGATTCAGAGTTTGAGCCTTTACACGAAAACGGCGGGTGGCAAACTGACCCTCGGTATCTATACTGATTCCAGCGGGTCGCCGGGAACTTTGGTAGCTACTACAGCTTCGATTACTCCGGTCGCAAAATCTTGGAACACAACACAAACTTCGACACACCCTACTTTGGCTGCGGGAACATATTGGCTGGTTTTCGAAACCAACAATAATACACAGACCCAGAGCTATGTGACAAGCAGTGTTGCGTGCAAATATCGTTCATTTACATACGGAACGATGCCCAGCAGCTTTGGCACAGCGACTACGGACTGGAAAGTGAACTATTCATTCTACGCTACCTTTCAATAAGCAAACGTGTAACGTTTAATGGGTTCTTACTTGTATTTAACGAAAGGGTCTCGTTGTATACGAGACCCTTTCTCTATAATGAATGAATGGTGATAGGACACAAAGATTGAATTTAACTGAATCTCGATAGTTGACATTCGATGCGTCGTCTGAATCCCGTTTCAGGCGACGCTCCTTTACCCCGCAAAACTCAATTTTAGTGAAAAATAATCAGAAAAGAACGGAATAATTTGGCCATTTGTATAATAGTATATATAAAATTTTATAATTAATGTAAATATATAAATATTTAGCACATGGTTAACCGATTAAACAAATAAAAAAAATTGACCACCATCCAGACGGTATGTATTTTCGAACCAAAAGAGAGGTTCAGATGAAGGTACATATTCTAAAAAAAGGTACAGTAATTGTTTCAATGCTCCTTTCCATATTCGCATTTGGCTGCGGATATCAGGATGCGGGTCAGTCGGCAGGCGGTTCGATTGATTCTGTAAATCGTGCGGCTACGATCGTAGTCGACAAAGTGAATGGCCCCTATACAACTATTACGGCAGGTTTAAACGCGGCGGTGGCCGGCGATACTGTTCAGGTAAAAGCGGGGACATATAATGAAGCTGTCGTATTTCCAAACTCGGGAACTGCATCAGCATATATCACTCTGCAGGGTGATTCCGGCGCGATTATTGACGGATCTACCGGCGTGTCATCTGAAATTCTTGTAACGATTAATGGGAAAAGCTATGTAAAGCTCATTGGATTCGAAATAAGAAACCGTAAAAAAAGCGGATCATCGTACGTTCCAATGGGTGTGTATGTCAGCGGCGGCGGGTCGAACATTGAGATTCGTAATAACAAAGTTTGGGGAATTGAAAACACAAACACGAATGGGAACGCCCATGGTATCGCGGTGTACGGTGATTCCTCAACTGCCATATCAAATATAATCATAGACGGAAATCAGATTTATTCGTGCAAGCTCGGATGGAGCGAGTCGATGGTTCTTAATGGTAACGTGAATGGTTTCACGGTATCAAACAATATCGTTCATGATAATAATAATATCGGTATCGACTTTATCGGTTTTGAAGGGACATGCGGAACGGCGTCTCTTGATCAGGCACGTAACGGGACATGCGTAGGAAATACAGTATACAATATTACTTCTGCTTCAAATCCGTCATACGGCGGCGAAACGGCAGCTGACGGGATTTATGTCGATGGCGGAAAAAGTATCGTTATTGAACGTAACAAAGTTGATAAGTGTGATATTGGTATTGAGCTTGCGAGCGAGCATCAGGACAAGGCCACTGACAATATTACTATTCGCAATAATTTTGTGAGCCGTTCGATTCAGGGTAATATCCAGATGGGCGGATATGATTCGAATAAAGGGAATGCGACGAATATCACTGTGGTGAACAATACAACCTATCAATCATCTTCAAACGAGCTCGTTCTTCAGTTTAATACAACAACTGCTACAATCAAGAATAACATTTTTGTAGCAAAGTCGGGGCTTGATTATCTTGCGCAATGGGGAAGTAACAATTCCGGAATTACTGTCAATAATAACATCTATTACGGGGCAAGTACTTCGTCACCCGGAGCGTGGGCAGACTCTGCGGCAAGATATACTAATCCGCTTCTTGTAAACGGATACACGGATATGCATATTCAATCATCTTCGCCTGCAATCGGCGCGGGTGTCACTGCTTCGTATGGTTCATTCGATATTGACGGTGATGCCCGTGTAAACGGTACTGTTGAGATTGGTGCTGACGAATACGGGTCAGTTGTTGTGCCAACATATACTATTACGGCAAGCGCCGGATCAAACGGATCGATTAGTCCAACAGGATCGGTAACGGTAAATCAGGGAGCGAATCAGACATTTACGATTACGCCGAACTTAGGGTATACAACATCTTCTATTCTTGTTGACGGTGTGAGCCAGACTATTGCATCAACATATACATTCACAAACGTACAGGCGGCGCACACGATTAGCGCATCTTTCGCTGCGATTCCCACCTATGCAATCACAGCATCAGCCGGAACGGGCGGATCAATCTCTCCGTCAGGTTCAGTTTCTGTAACACAGGGATCAAATCAGACGTTTACGATTACACCGAATTCAGGGTATTCAATCGCGTCGATTCTTGTTGACGGAGTGAGCAAGACTATCGCATCGACCTATACATTCACAAACGTACAGGCGGCGCATTCGATCAGCGTAACATTCGTGCAAGCGGTTACCTACACAATTACCTCATCAGCCGGAACAGGCGGATCGATATCTCCGTCGGGTTCAGTTGTAGTCGCGCAGGGAGCGAATCAGACATTTACGATTACGCCGAACTCAGGGTATACAACATCTTCTATTCTTGTTGATGGTGTGAGCCAGACTATTGCATCAACATATACATTCACAAACGTACAGGCGGCGCATTCGATTAGCGCGTCTTTCACGGCTTCAAGCAGTACGTTCAACGTTGGGTACACTACGATCGGAAGCAGTACGGATAGCGGTAACGCCAACTACCTGAAAGCGATGAAGGTGACACTCTCGACATCTGCGGTGATCCAGAGCTTGAGTATGTATACAAAAACAGCGGGCGGCAAACTGACTCTCGCTATCTACACCGATTCAAGCGGAACACCTGGAACCTTGGTAGCGACTACTGCTTCTATTACCCCAGTCGCAAAATCTTGGAACACCACCCAGACGACGACACATCCCACTCTGGCTGCGGGAACATATTGGCTGGTTTTCGAAACCAACAATAATACACAGACCCAGAGCTATGTGACAAGCAGTGTTGCGTGCAAGTATCGCTCCTTTACCTACGGCACAATGCCCAGCAGCTTTGGTACGGCTACTACAGATTGGAAGGTGAACTATTCGCTCTACGCAACCTTGCAATAAGTAAACGTGTAGCGATTAATTGGTTCTTGGTTAATGAAATGAAAGGGTTTCGCATCAGCGAAACCCTTTCTCTATGTATATTCGTTTGTTTGAAGATGCTCTTTCCATCCCTTGAAGATTGAATCGGGAATATCTGCCGATCGCGTAGGCTGACGCTCATATAAAAGAATCTACCCGTTGATAATACTGATTAATATGTTGAATCAATTTTAATGTTATAGATTCGGTAGGCTATCCGCGGAACATGCTGGTGGTATAAGCACTGTTCATAAATGCAGTCAATCCACTCAGCAATGTATATATAATTTTAAATTATAGTACCTAATAAGTATAAATATATAAAATAATCGAATGAAATAATTGACATTCCAGCTGGACGGTATATGTTTTGTGCTAAGAGGTAAAACAATGAGAACAAATATAACAAAAACATTATGGGTAAGTTCTCTTGCAGTAATTCTTACCGTCTTTTCTGTCGGATGTAATTTTGACAATGAGGATGGAGATAGTACTGCATTAGAAAGAGCCAACGGACAAACAGAGTATTACGTTTCTCCGACAGGCAGTAATTCAAATGCCGGAACTCTTGCAGCACCATTTCTTACAATTCAGAAGGCCGCAGACACTGTTGCTGCAGGTGATACGGTATATGTTCGTGCCGGAACATACAACGAAATGGTCGTAATGAAAACATCCGGAACAGCGTCAGCACCGATTATATTCCGTAATTACGGAACAGAAGTTCCGGTTATTAATGGATCAGGAAAACCTGTCGGAGAAGATGACTCCGTTAATGCTCTTATCCTTATTACAGATAAAAATTATATTAAAATAATCGGATTCAGTGTTACGAATTATGTTTCCTCGAACAATCTGGTTCCTGCCGGTATCCGCGTTCGCGGCACCTCGAAGGGTATTGAAATACGGAATACAAAAGTGTATGGAATCAAGACCACATATTCCGGTTCAAATGAAGATCGTAATGCTCACGCGATAGCGGTTCACGGAACAAATGATTCAACCTCATTGGATGGTTTGATTATTGACGGGTGTGAAGTGTATAGTAATCTTCTCGGACAAAGTGAGGCGGTTGTTCTTAACGGTAATGTTACAAATTTTACAGTTACGAATAATATCGTTCATGATAATGACAATATTGGAATCGATTTTATCGGTTACGAACAAACTGCAGCAACCGCTGTTGATCAGGCTCGTGATGGAATATGCTCCGACAATACCGTATACAATATTACATCGGCGAATAATCCGACATACGGCGGGGGCGTCAGCGCTGACGGTATATATGTTGACGGAGGTAAAAATATCGTAATTGAACGTAATAAAATATGGAATTGCGATATCGGAATTGAAGCGGCGAGCGAACACTATAGCCGTGTTACAAGCAACGTGATTATCCGTAATAACTTTATCGCGAATTGCCCCGGATATACCGGAATAACCATCGGCGGATATGCGAAAGCGAAATCGGGAACAGATCCGTTAAAAGGAACCGGCATGGGGTCGGTTACGGATATTAAAGTTTTGAATAATACCTTCTATAACAATCAAACAAATATCACAATTCAGTTTCAGGCTAACGTAAGTTCAAACGTTATTAGAAATAATATTACCTATCTCGGAACCAGCATCGAATCAAATGAATCAACATCAAATATCGTTATATCGAATAATATTACGGCTGATCCGAAATTCGTAAATGCCTCGACACGTGATTTCCATCTACAGTCAACTTCTCCCGCAATCAACGCGGGTGTCAGTGATTCAAATATGGGATCCACCGATATGGACAAAAACGCCCGTGTGTATGGTTCTGCGGTTGATGTTGGTGCATACGAATACGGATCGGGAAGTGCGGTTTCTTATACAATAACAGCAAGTGCTGGTGCAAATGGATCGATTAGTCCCTCAGGAGCTGTTTCAGTCTCTCAGGGAGCAAATCAGACATTTACGATAACACCGAACTCAGGTTATGCAACATCTTCAATCATTGTTGATGGAGTAAGCCAGACTATCGCACCAAGCTATACATTCACAAATGTACAAGCTGCGCATTCGATAAGTGCGACTTTCGTTCAGGCGGTAACATATACGATAACTGCGAGCGCAAATGCTAACGGATCGATATCTCCATCAGGATCGGTAGTCGTAACACAGGGAGCAAATCAGACATTTACAATTACACCGAATTCAGGGTATGTAACATCTTCTATCCTTGTTGACGGAGTAAGCCAGACTATCGCATCGACATATACATTCACAAATGTACAGGCTGCGCATTCGATTGTTGTGAGCTTCTCGGCATCTCCCGATACCAATATCGCACCAAGCGGTACAGGGTATGTATGGTACGGAAACTCAAGCGCGACATCGAACTCAAATCGTTCGGCTAAAACCGGGATTAATAATCTTAATTTAACAACGGCAGTAGCTGCAAAATCATCAAATGACAGTTCGAACCGTTATGAAGCGGGCGGAGTTGTTTTCTCAGCAGCGAAAACAATATCTTCGGTAAGCTTTATTAATGGAAGTATGTCCGGAAATAACGGTTATTTCGAAGCAAATCTCGTTCTTCAGACAAGTACAAACGGAACGACATGGACAACCGTATCAGGATGGACATTGGATAAAACCTATACGTACACCTCTGCGGTTGCGGGACAAACCTATACGTTCAGCGGAGCGGCTCTTACCGGAATCAAGGGTGTGAGAGTATGCGGTCAGGTCAATGTATCGGGGAAAGCTGTTTCCAAGATCTGGCGGGTAAATGAAGTTTTGGTTATGGGTCACTAAAATTCGATTGTATTATAGAATGCAAATGAATGATAAAAGCGCCGTCCGAAGTATTTCGGGCGGCTTTTTTTTTGCGTTCGGCAAAGATTTCCAATTGGCTATATGGGAAAAAGCAGTTTTTGCGATTGAGTATAACGCATGGTCTTCTGAAATATACACGTGATCGGTGTCAGAGATTGATTTGTTACGCCAGATACCACAAAAAAAAGAAAAATTATTATCGGTTAAACGATTAACATTGTTCAAATATATTGACAATCCAGCCAGCCGGATTATATTCATATCCCAGAGAGGTTTACATGAAAACAGATACACTAAAAAAGGTTTCAGTAGTTGTTTCTATGGTGCTTGCGGTATTCGCATTCGGGTGCGAATATAGTGAAGTCGGATCAGCGAGCGATCAGGAATCTATTGCATCGCTTGATCGTGCGACGACAAGGGTTGTAGATAAGGTAAACGGTCCGTATAAGACGATTGCTGCGGGTCTTGCCGCAGCGGTTGCGGGCGACACTGTTCAGGTTAAAGCGGGAACATACAATGAAGCTGTTGTATTTCCAAAATCGGGTACTGCATCTGCGTATATTACCCTTCAGGGCGATTCGGGCGCAATTATTGACGGATCTACTGGCGTAACAAGTGAAGTTCTTGTGACTATCAGCGGGAAAAGTTACGTAAAACTTATCGGATTCGAAATACGAAACCGTAAAAAGAGCGGATCGTCATATGTTCCAATGGGCGTGTACGTGAACGGCGGCGGATCGTACATTGAGATTCGAAATAATAAAGTGTGGGGAATCGAAAACACAAATAAAAACGGAAATGCACACGGAATCGCTGTGTACGGAGATTCTGCGACAGCTATTTCAAACATAACTATTGACGGAAATCAGATTTATTCCTGTAAGCTCGGCTGGAGCGAATCGATGGTTCTAAACGGTAATGTGACAAACTTTACCGTGTCGAACAATATCGTTCATGATAACAATAATATCGGTATAGATTTTATTGGATTTGAGGGAACTGCTCCAAGCAACGACCAGGCCCGTAACGGAACGTGTGTCGGAAACACGGTGTATAACATTACGTCAAAATCAAATCCTTCGTATGGCGGAGAAACTGCCGCAGACGGTATTTATGTTGACGGCGGAAAAAGCATCGTAATCGAGCGTAACAAAGTCGATAAATGCGATATCGGAATTGAACTGGCGAGCGAGCATAGCGGAAAAGCAACGGACAGCATTACAATCCGCAATAATTTTGTAAGCCGTTCCATTCAAGGTAATATCCAGATGGGCGGATACGATTCCAGTGTCGGTAATGCAACGAATATTACGGTAGTAAATAACACAACATATCAATCAACTTCAAACGAGCTGGTAGTTCAGTTCAATACAAAGACAGCAACAATTAAAAATAATATCTTTGTCGCAAAGTCGGGTCTTGATTATCTTGCTCAATGGGGAAGCAATAACTCAGGAATTACCGTAAATAACAATATGTACTATGGCGCAAGTACGTCTTCTCCCGGTGCGTGGGCAGATTCTGCTGCAAAATATGCGAATCCTCTTCTTGTAAACGGATACACCGATATGCATATTAAATCTACTTCTCCGGCAAAGAATGCCGGTGTAAGCGCTTCGTACGGAACATATGATATCGATGGGCAGGCTCGTGTGAATGGGACTGTAGATATTGGTGCCGACGAATTATAAAAAAATCGAAAGTATTTTGAGAAAAGGTCATCCGAGAGGGTGGCCTTTTTTATTTAATTAATTTAAATTTTTTTCTTACATTTCACAACCGCTCATGTATATAATTTGTTAACTGATTTAACTAACGAGGCGTATATGTACATTCCGATCTTTATGTTCAGTTGTAATGCGCATGAGTATCCAATAACCCAATTCGATGGTCGAATAAATCAGTTAATCGGTTAAAAAAATGGTTAATCGATTAAAAAAATCATTGAAAAAATCTGCAGGACAGACGGTATGTGAGAAAAGAAATTGGGTTTCCTCTTAATCTGCGGGCAAAGTAGGCACGCGTTAAGGGTGATTGCTGACACATGAGTTAAGGAGGGAATGATGAATAATTTGATGAGTCGATCTTTTCGAATTCTGTTTTCAATTTTAATTTTGTCGTCTGTAGTTGTGACTGTGGGATGTAAAAAAGCAGCTCCGTCAGAAAGACAGTCAACACTTTATGCGGTTGGTGGTATTTGGGGTGCACCTACAAATTTTAACCCCTTAAACCCATCTGACCTTACTTCAGGTGTTCAGGGGCTTATATACGAGAAGTTGTTTATGTTTAATCCCCTTGATGGTAAAACTAACCCTTGGATCGCTGAAAGCGGCAAATGGGAAGGGAAAACTTTTAAAGTTAAAATCCGTAAAGGTGTAACATTCAGCGATGGTACAAAGTGTACCGCAAAAGATGTTAAGTTTACTTATGAATTAGGTAAAAAATACGACGAAGTATATTACTCAAACGTATGGAAGGGAAATCTTTCCAGTATTGATTTAATCGATGATTATACGTTAAATTTCGTTTTTGCAGATCCCGCGTATCTTGAGTGGGCAAATCAGATCTGGCAGATTGACATTCTTCCCGAACATATCTGGGCTTCTTTGCCTAAAGATGAACTTCTTCAAAGACCGAACGAAAAAGCTATTGGTACAGGTCCTTACCTGATTGGCGCATACAATGATCAAAAATTTGAATTAATTAAAAATAAAAAATGGTGGGCGATTGAGGAGATGGATTGGGATCCTAAACCTGAAAAAATCGTTCAGCTCGTTCTTCCTGATAATAGCGTGACTGTAAGTATGCTCAAAAAGGGTGATCTTGATATAAGCGGAAATTTCTTGCCGGGCTTTCCAAAAATTAAAACACAGCCTGGATACGAAATGATCAAGTCTTTCTATGAGAAATCACCTTATTTCCTCCAGCAATCAGTTGCAATGCTTTGTATCAATACCACGAAAGCACCTCTTGATAACAAAGATCTTCGCCGTGCGATTGCAAACTCAATTAACCTTCAGAGTATAATTGATCTTGCATATGAAGGCCAGGTTACTGCTGCGAATCCGCTGGGTTTTCAGGATATCAAAACTTGGATGCAATACTATCCTGAAGATGTTGTTAAGGAATTTGGATTCAGTTACGATGTGGAAAAATCCAAAAAAATTCTCGAAGATGCCGGATTTAAGGATATTAATGGTGACGGCTTTGTTGAAACACCTGCGAAGAAACCTTTCTCAATACGTTTAACCGTTCCAAAAGGCTGGACCGACTGGGAAGCTGCAGGACATGTTGTTATTGATAGTATGAACAAAGTTGGAATTAAAACAGTTGAAGACTTCTATGACGAAAACCGGTACTGGGATGCTCTTGGAGCAGCAGATTTCGACATGGTTGTAACAGACAATTATACTACACCTGCAACAACACCATACACAGTTCTTGAAAGCGTGTTCTTGCGCGAAGTAAAGAAGGGTGAATCTGCTGATAACGGTAACTATTCACGATATGACAATCCGGCAGCACGCGAGCTTCTGCGTAAATTCAACAAAACACCTATGTCAGATGTTGGCACAGGCAAGAAACTTGTTGCTGAAATGGCAAAGATGATTCTTCAGGATTCCCCTGTTATTCCTCTCTGGAACAATGGTCTCTGGAATCAGTATTCTGAATCCGTATGGACCGGTTGGCCAGATGAGAATGATCCATATGCACGAATTGCCGTGTATCCCGGTCAGTGGGATATGGGAACTGTTTACGCGTTAACAAAAATTAGAAACAAATAATTAGTATTTTGCCCCGGAAAAATATTCCGGGGCATTTATTTTTTATAATTTAATTTGTATCTGGAGCATTCAATTGGGAAAGTATTTGAGGAAGAAGGTTGTTATCTACCTACTGACTTTTGTTGCAGCGGTGTCATTGAATTGGATTATCCCCCGGTTTATGCCCGGCGATCCAATCAAGAGTATGCTGGCGAAGTATGCGCTTCATCCGGAAACGAAAGTGGCGATGGAGAAGTACATACGCGAATCGTATGGTATGGATAAGCCTTTATTAGAGCAGTATTTCAATTTTTGGGGTAGATTTTTACATGGAGATCTCGGAACAAGTCTTATTCAGTCGCCTGCGAAAGTAATGGACTTGCTTTTGGGTTCAGTTCCGTACACGGCGATATTATTATTTCCATCTTTAATTCTTAGTTGGTTTGCGGGGAATTGGCTTGGTGCAATGGCTGCACGACGGAAACGGCTGGACAACACAGTTCTTCCAATTATGTATATTCTTACTTCTATTCCGTATAATTATCTCGGCTTTATTCTGGTTTGGGTTTTGGGTGTTCTTCTTTCAGTATTCCCGTATGCCTTTGCGTATAGTCCGTCTGTAATGCCGTCTTTTTCGATGGAGTTTATATTAGACTTTTTGGCGCATTGGGCGCTTCCTTCCATGGCTCTTTTCTTTGTACAGCTTGGCGGCTGGGCAATCGGAATGCGAAATATGATTATTTATGAACTTGAAGCGAATTATTCCCGATATCTGGAATGTCTTGGAGCACCGAATACATTGATTCGGAAATACGCATATAAAAATGCAATACTTCCTCAGGTTACGGGTCTGGGTCTCGCGATTGGTTTGGTTATAGCGGGTAACATAACGGTTGAAATTGTCTTCTCGTATCCCGGCCTGGGAAATCAGATTTTGAAAGCAGTAAATTCACATGATTTCTTTGTAATGCAGGGAGGATTCATTTTTCTTATTATAGGAATTCTTCTCTCGAATTTTATCATAGATATCATTTATATATTCTTGGATCCTCGGGTTCGATATGCGTATGGGGAAAATAAATGAGCACGATAAAAAAACCCAAAAATGAATTTTTGTACTTTGTGTTACGAAATAATAAGTTTCTCATCGGAGCGGCTGTTTTCGCATTCTTTTTGATATTCGCAATAGTCGGGCCGTTCTTAACGTCGTTCAATCCGCTTGATTTTGTGGAAGGATCCTGCCTTCCGCCCGATGCGAAGCATTGGTTTGGAACAACAAAACTCGGACAAGACGTGTTTGCCCAGTTAGTTCAGGGGACACGGCTGGCGTTCTATGTGGGATTTGTAGGCGGCGGAATCGCTACAATAATCGGACTCCTTGTCGGATTTATTGCGGGCTACAAAGGCGGGATGTTCGATGAGTTATTGATGATGTTGACAAACATTGTCCTTGTTATTCCGACACTCGCTCTTCTCATTATTCTTGCTGCGTATCTTCCTGAACGCGGGATCGGTGTTGAGAGTTTGATTATCGGTTTTACTTCATGGCCGTGGGTAGCGCGGGCGGTACGATCGCAGACATTCGCTCTCCGTACGAGAGAATTCGTCGATTTGTCCCGAATATCCGGTGTTCGATCAATGGGTATTATTGCGGGAGAGATTGCTCCGAATATGTTTTCGTATGTTTTTCTCGTATTTATTCTCCAGTTCGGCGGATCGATTCTTATTGCCGCGGGACTCGATTTTATCGGTCTCGGACCAACAGATAGTATATCACTTGGTTTGATGATGCAGTATTCGTTTAGGGAACTTGCGCTTCCGCTGGGGTATTGGTGGTGGTTCCTTCCTCCTGGAATTATCATTACCGTGATTGTCAGTGCCCTGTATTTCATGAATACGGGTCTTGATGAAATATTTAATCCGAAATTGCGAGCATTATAATGCTGTTAAGAATAATTGATTATAGCGTTTATTATAATACGTTAGGCGGTGATGTTCAGGCCGCGGACAAAATTTCACTTGATGTGCAAAAAGGTGAAATTGTAGGTATTGCAGGTGAATCGGGTTGTGGAAAATCAACATTATGTAATTCGCTGATTCTTTTAAAGCCGCCGATGAAACATATCGGAGGAAAGGTATTTCTTGATGAAGAAGTAATGCCTGTTGAAAATTACGAAGCGATGAAGAAATTTCGTTTCGATAAAATATCCATCATACCTCAATACGCAATGGATGCGATGAATCCGACACGTAAAATAGGACCGATGATTCAGGATATTCTTGCATTTCGAAATAAATCTTATTCTTCAATGCTTTCCGTTATCAAAGAACGTCTTGAGATGGTTGAATTGCCGGAGCGTGTTCTTGGGATGTATCCGATTGAGCTTTCCGGCGGTATGAAACAAAGAATGGTGATGGTTCTTTCAACTCTCGCTAATCCGCAAGTGCTTCTTTGCGATGAGATTACTTCTGCTTTGGACGTTTCAACGCAAAAAGCCGTTGTAAAGATGACCATGCAGTTTCGTGATCGTGAAATAGTGAAAGGGATAGTATTTGTAACTCATGATATGTCAGTATTATACCAGATGGCAGATAGTATTGTCGTAATGTATGCCGGAAAGGTAGTTGAGCGGGCGAGTGCGGAGAATATTTTTAAACATCCGTCGCATCCGTATACAAAGCTTCTCATTCATTCGCTTCCAGAAATCGGGATACGTTACGAAACCGAGAAGTTAACCGGAATTGCGGGAAAACCGCCGTCATTATTAAATCCCCCGAAAGGATGCCGTTTTAAAGATCGGTGTAATGAAGCTTTTGAAAAATGCAATGAAGAACCAACTTTGAAAAAATGTTCTCCTGATAATTTAGTCGCATGTTGGAGACGGGAAGGGTAACTTGATAGAATTTAAAAATATCAGCAAATTTTATTCCGTAGGACTATTCGGTAAGAAGCACTTTGTTGCTCTTGACGATGTATCTGTTAAAATCAAAAAAGGGGAAATAATTTCCCTTATTGGTGAAAGCGGTAGTGGGAAAACAACAATTGGTAAAGTCATACTCAAGTTGATAAGACCGACCCATGGTGAGATTTTGCTTGATGGGGAGAATGTGACCCATCTTAAAAAAGGCAAAATGAAAAATTATTACAGTAAAGTGCAGGGTGTTTTTCAGGATCCATTCAGTACATTTAATCCGATTTTTAAAGCGGACAGGATTTTCAGAATTGTACATAAACAGTTTTTCCCGGAAGTGTCGAAAGAAGAATGGGAGAAACGGGTTATTGATTCATTAAAATCGGTTGGATTAAACCCTGAAGAAGTTTTAAGAAAATATACCCATCAGCTTTCGGGCGGACAGCTGCAACGTTTCTTAATCGCAAGAGCATTACTTCTTGATGTTCAGTTTCTTGTGGCAGATGAGATCATCAGTATGCTTGATGCTTCAACCCGAATCGATGTTCTTAATCTTCTGGCCGAGTTAAAAACAAAGGGTCTTTCGATCCTGTTTATTACGCATGATTTGAATCTGGGTTATTATATCAGTGATACAGTCATGATTTTGTATCAGGGATCAGTTGTTGAAAGCGGTGCTACTGAAGAAGTTTTCAATAATCCGCAGCACCCATATACAAAGATGCTCTTGGATTCGGTTCCGCGTCTTGATCGCAAATGGGATGCAAATGAAAAATCAACTTTTACCGCAAAAAAAGGTGAAAGTGATATTGTAAATGAATGTCACTTTCATGATCGCTGCGCCCAAAAAGACAAGAACTGTAACAAAACTCCTTTAACCGAGTTTGCGAAAGATCATTGGGTTGCATGTTCTCAGGTGAAAAAAATCAGTTAATCTTCGTTTTTGCTTAAACACGCGGTTATGGCTGCAGCTGCAAGGCTGTACCATGCCGCGTGCGGAAGCCACTGCTCACCCCATCTCCAGTTTTGAAGAGTATCGTTTTTTTGCTTTTCCGGTAAAAAAGCGATATCGTGTTCATCTTCAAATCCGCTTGTTATTCCGTTACATATTCCGCCGGGAGCATTTGGACAGTGGTCTGTATAATTAACGCTGTTCCGTCCCATTTCAAAGAGCATACAAACGTCAAACGGATTTAATCCTTGTATCCAATATATTTGATCTATTGCATACATATTGAGTTTAGTGGAAAGATCAGTGTCTCGGAAATATTTGGATGCAAGAAGAGCTGCGGATGCGAGAGAAGCAATTCGTGCATTCTCACCCTGCCACCAATACCCGGTCTCATTGTGATGAGGAATAAAAAATGAATCACGGGGAGATTCGTCTACGGCTTTAATAAATTGTCGTGCGTATCCAAAAGGATTGTTTACTGAAGAAGTAATTTTGAGTTCAAATTCGAGGGATTTTCTTATTATATCAAGGATGCTCTGTTTGCGTAAATCAGAATTTTCAATTTCCAAATAGCGAAGTAAAGAAATAACCGGAAGTCCTGCATCTGACGCATGATAGAAAGGTCTTTCGCCCTTGTCGTCAGCACGCCACCAATTTTTTTTTCCGAATCCGGATGATAATCGATCGCAAAGATTGTCTGCGCGTACGTCTGCGGATTTTCGATAAATATCCTTTGATGTAGAAATATACAATTCCGATGCGGCAAGCAATGCACAGTAATCATCAATAATATTTTCTTTTTTATCATCAAGATATTCAATATTGTGAAGTTCAAGATGATTGAATGCATCAATTGCCGTTTGTAAATATTCGGATGAGGAGTAATCGCCGAAAGTCACATGTGTCGAAAGTCGGGCAAGTGCGGCAATAGATAAGCCTCCTCCTTGTCGGTACCCGGCCTGATAATCGTCAGATCGTATTCCGGATTGAGTTGAAAATGAGGAAATCATCCGTTTGCCGAGATCTTTTGACCATTGGTCAAAGACAATAGTATAGAAATATCCGGCTTTGTCTTTCATTCGAACAAGAAAATCGCCGCCGAATGTTGCTTCGTCAAGAATCCGGTTGTTAAGGAAAATTTGCCGTTGAGTTTTTCCTGAAGCAAGAAGATCATACGAAGATAATAAACTCCAAACAACTAACGGGGTCTGTTGCGGGTTATAGTAATTTGCATATGATAAATGACTCAAATACTTACTGGTGTCGCCCGATGCATCGTACCATCCTCCATGAACATCAATCTTGTTTTTTCTATCATCAAAAAATGGTATGCTGTGATCTGCTTGTTCAAATCGTCCCGATGAGCGTTGAGTTTTGAAATGAAAAATAACGTTTGATAACGTTTTTGTCTCTGATATTGCTTCGCCGATTTCGAATGGTTTAGAGGCGATACACGTATCAGAAGAGATAACTTCTATTGAAAAGATACCGGAATCCCGTAAGGGAGAAAAATCAATTTTCCAAAAGAAAAAATTTCTCCAATTATCAACCCTTCCAGACTTAATAATTTTACCTGAGTAGACGATTTCGCCACGATCATTTTTTATGTTGAACTCTTTTAATTGTGCATCCTCAGGAGCATTGATAAAAGCTTTTTTATGTCCGGATTTTTCGTAACCAATGTGGTTGGTGATAATTTCCATATTATTTTGTTACCTACTTTAGTAATAGGTTAAGTATCACTATAACCGTTTGTTAATTCAAGTTTATTTATTGTCCGGATATGATATAAATTGTAAAACTTCGTGTTTGCATTAATTATTTGAAAGATGTATTATAAAAAAAATATTATGAATAAGAGGCTGAGTATGAAAAGAATCATTTTGTCATCTGTTATCATTTTAATAACCGTATTTACTGGATATGGGAGTTATGATTCATCACTTGTAACCAACCCAATAACTCAAAACTCTCTCAACTCTCTGCCTGTACCGTCAGATTCAAAGAATTATTTTATTCTCCAGTCTCTCGAAAATTGCACCAATATTATAATCGGTGATTTTTCCGGAGCAGAAAAAGTTATATGTCTTATAAGCGACAAAAATTCAGATGGAACGGTGGATGAGATACTTGAATACTATCCTGACAGTAAAACAATTACTCCGGTTGCAAAACCTACAACACAATTGTTTACAAATTATGTTCAACTTAAAAAAGATATTATTGAAGGAGTTGTTTTTAAAGATCCTATGAGAGCGAATTCAACGGAGTATACGCATGAGATGGCGTCACTCCCTCAGCTAAAAAGGAAAATAAGTGAAGGACGGTATATAACAAAAAGAGGGAATAATGGCCGTTATGTACGTGTAATTGATCCCGATAAAAAGAACACGACAATAGCAGATTATTTTTTTGGAAAAGAACTCGAAGGTTATGCATTGCAGTTTAGGACACTTTATTATAAAAGCGGATCGATGAGTATTGAGCCGTCAATTCAGTATTCTGTGTATTGTCGAAATTCGAAAGATACAGTAGTTGCTGAGTATGTAGAAATGCTGCTGAAGTTGGCGAAGGAAAGAAAAGTATAAATTTTGTAAAATCTATGATCTCTGGCACGTTAGATCGGTTACGTGATGGTGCCAGAGATCATAATATAGATAAATTGTTCGTGTAATTTACAGAATTAGACCGGATAATTCATCGCAACCCATTAAAATATTCATACATTGAACGGCAGCACCGGATGCGCCTTTCCCGAGATTGTCAAGCCGTGCGATGAGTGCCGCATGCTCGTTGTTCCCAAAGATAAAGAGATCGAGCCGGTTGGTTCCGTTACACAGTGTGGGATCAAGAAATCCATTAGGAGTGTTATCTGCACAATCAAACGGCATTATACGGATGCACTTTTCGTTTTTATAGTGATTTGTGAAAACAGAATGAATGTCGTTCAAGGAAACTTTTCTTGATAAAGATTGTAAATGCAGGGGAACAGTCACAATCATACCGTTGTAGTAGCTGCTTACTATTGGATTAAATAACGGGTTATGGGTAAGTCCGCTCTGATTACGCATTTCGGGAATGTGTTTATGCTGTAACCCAAGTGCGTAAAACCGGGGAGCTCTTTTTAATTCATTTTGTACCGGATTTTCATATTCAGAAATTAGTTTTTTACCGCCGCCGCTATATCCTGATACCGCATGAGCAGTGATTAATGATTCGGGAGAAAGTATCTTTGCATCGATAAGCGGTCTGACAATTGAAACAAAGCCTGTTGCATAACATCCGGGAACGGAAATTCGCTTTGATTTTTTAATTTGTTCTCTTGATTGTTCGGTAAATTCAGGAAAACCATATGTCCATTGCGGATCAATACGGTGAGCGGTGCTGGCATCAATTATGCGTACTTTTTGATTTTCTACAAGGGATACCGCTTCGCGGGCAGCAGTATCAGGTAAACAGAGAAATACGATATCCGAAGAATTGATTATCTCTTTACGCGTATTAATATCTTTTCGTTTATCGGGATCAATTGCAATAATTTCAATATCCGAACGTGCAGCAAGACGCTCATGAATTTTGAGTCCTGTAGTTCCTTCCTGCCCATCGACAAAAATCCGTGTAGCCATAAAATCCTCCGCAGCAGAGATTTTGATCAATGATCAGAGTGCAGGATCGGTTGTCAATGATTTGCGGGATTGTACCTTAAATAAGAATTCATTATCTCTGACACCATAATCTCTCGATGTAATATTGTTCAAACTCTAAAAATGCATTAACTCGTTCGGAAAATGTTTTTCCCAGATTCATAAATGCATTATGACGTGTGATATTGGCTTTTGGTAAAAAATTCTCGTCGAGATAGTAATTTATTGAACTGTATTGATACTCTCTGGGATTGCTTACGAGATATTTTCTATATGGGTTATATGCAATATACCATAATAAATAGATAATATATTTAGCAGCATCTTTAACCTCTTCAACTATTTTTGATCCAAATCTCTCGTTCCATAATGGCCCTGTCCTTTTATGAATTTTATTGTATCTCTTCGTGAACACTGATTTTATTCTCTGCATGATTTTTGAAATAGATTCTCCGTCAGGTAATGTTTTTATAATAAAATGGAAATGATTATCAAGTATTTCAAATCCTGATAATTCAAAGTGGTATTTTTTTCGGGTTTCTTCAATTACTTTTAGCAGTAAATCTTTACTCGAATTGTCTTTTATCATATTTTCCTGATTTACACATCTTGAAAAGACATGATAAGTTAGGTTTGGTTTGCAAATTCGTAGTGCTCGTGCCATGTTCATCATCCATCGTAGTATGATACGAAGGTATACGTATAAGACAAGTGGTTAGGATGAACTTTTTTAGGTGTCAGAGGTTAATTTAGTAAAGAAAAGTACATTTAAGTGTCAGAGATGAATGTGATGCGAATATTGTAATTTACGAGAAAAAACAAAAAAGCAGTCACTCAAATTATTTTTTGTTTTTTCCGGTAAATACGAGTGCGATTTCATCACAGTTTTCGTATTTTGCGCATTTTAGGCAATCTTTCCAAATTTTTTCGGGTAAAGTGTTCTTGTCGACTACGGTAAACCCGAAAGTCCGGAAAAAATCGGGGATGTAGGTCAGAGTGAAAATTTTTGGTTTCGGGTGAACAGAAAGAAGATCAGACATAATCGTTTCGATAATTAATCTTCCATACCCTTTCCCTTTACAGGATTTTGCTACTGCAAGAGAACGTATTTCTTTTAAATGTTTTCCATAATCATAATATGCAACGACGCCACAAATTTTTCCTTTTTCTTCAATGACATAAAATAAATCAATTTGTTGGAGGATTTCGCTTGTCGGACGTGGTAAAACGATCCCTTCTTTCGAATAAGGGATTAAAAGTTCATGGATCTGCTGCGCGTCGGTTGCGAGAGCTTTTCGAACAAGGGGTTTCACCGTTTAAGAACTACCGCCTTCTGTTGAAAAGGACTTTGCTCCAAAGTACGGATTTTTTGCAATGAAATTTCGGCACTTTCTTTTGTACGGAATGGACCGGAGTAAACACGGTATCCGGTTTCGCTTTTTGATATTAAAGCAGTGTACCCGTTTGTTGATAGATAACGGGCGATTTCGTTTGCACGATCGTTATTATATTCACCGCCTACACGAATAACGAAAGGGTATTCTGATTTGGGGTATGCAATTCCTGCTGTTTGCGCCTGCTGAATCGGCTTGTTCTCATTTGACGTTGAAAGAGAAGTCGTAACCTTTTGTGATAGATTTGAAACAGCTTCGCGGGTTTTAGGATCTACCAGAGTTTTATCTGATCCGCCAGTGAATTTAATTCCGAGAACAAGTCCTGTAGTAAATGATATAATACACAATCCTGTTACAAAGGCGAATAGGCGCGTAGCTTTTTTATGGGTGTGCGTACGCTCATTTTGATAGTGATCAGCCATGCGTGAAAAATATTCAGGATCCGGGGTTTCAAAGCGCGGAATATACGCACCGTTCGATTTTCCAGTGTAAAGATCGAGATCTTGCATGATCAACTCCAATAGGTAGATGGCTCAACGTTATATACAGAGCCACTTCTATTGTCGGGAATTTTTGTTGTAGGGTTTAATCTAAATATGTAAAGACGATCTCTGGCACCGGGAGGAAGTGAGATAAGGGGAGTTCCCAAAACGGTTATAGGACCTCCCCTTGAGGGCGGAAACGTGTTAAAAATCGTTATTGTCCATCTAATCTATTGAAAATAACGGGTTTTGGAACTGACCATAACGTATTTTAGTGGGATATTATGGTGTCAGAGATCATGACCTCTGACACCATGAAAGCTTTGGACTTTATTCTCGATTTATTCAGTTTTTGAGGCCGAATTTTCCCCTTCAATTTTGGGTTCTTCCGGAACGACGAGTTCATCTTTAAAGTCAGGATCAGACGATATTTTTTTGAATTTTATGGTAGAATCTTCATTAACTGCTTCAATTACTACGAATTCACCCCGAACAACAAAATTGACTTTATCGCCAAAGGTAGTTCCGCCACTAAAAACAATAGCCCCGTTCGCAGTATCAATTTCGTATGTACCGTCTTTGGGTTTACTTCCACCTTTGAGCAATGAAGCGTATGTACCGTCTTTTCGTATTGAGAGTATGTGATCGGTAAAGGATTCTTCGGCTGAAACGCTCCACCATTTTCCAATAACTTGAGTCTGAACTACTTTTGCTTCTTCGGATCGCAATTCTTTTGCGAAGCTTTCAACCGAGCTATCTTCACCTTCCTTGAAAACACGGATATTTTGTCCGTATATCCAGCCGGTAATTCCATCAGATAACCGAATACGATACCAATAATCGAGTTTGCCCGCCGCACGGGATTGCTCTTTCGATTTGTCGATTACTTCTATGTTTGCTCCGGTTGGAAGCGTCGCTATTCGAGCGGATGAAATGAACGGATCAACCCGTACGGAGGCATCTTCTACCGTTACAACTCCGATTTCTTTCTTTACGACTTCAGTGACAGGTTGTGCGGGTTTTTCTTTTGAACAGCCGGGTAAAAATAGTGCGATAAAACACATTATTATACATACATTCTTCATTTTTTATTCCTTTCCGATTATTAATGCCGTAATGTTGGGGGGTGAGCGTCAAATCATTTTCATTTACATATTAGTTGTAGATTATTCTTTTTTTTATTGAATCTTTTGAAGCGTAGGGCATTATAAGCGATCTCTGGCACCCATGTCGGAGATCTGGAGGTTGGCATGCAGAGTAAACGAATAATTGTAGCGGGGGTATCCGTTCTTGCGGCTGTTTTCCTTTCCGCTTGTGAAGTGGCTCTCCCCATTCAAGAGATGGTAAATGCAAAACTTGCCATTACTAAGGCGACAGAATACAAAGCGGAAAAATACGCTCCCGATGAACTCGCAGCAGCAGAAAAACTGTTACTGGATAGTCATGATCAGGTAAAAAACGGAAAAGAAAAAGATGCGAAAAAATCTGCAGATGATGCGAAAGCAAAAGCTGAGGAAGCATTGGCTAAAGCTCTTCCGCTATTGGCTGCTGATACGATAAAAGAAGCAAAAGATATCCTTGCGGGTGCAAAAGGGCTTTACTCCGCTGAATTTGCTCCCGAAAAAACAACTGAAGCGGAAAATTGTGTTGCGGAAGCGGATACAGCTTTTACGGCGAACGAATTTGTTCCTGCGTACGAGAAAGCTCTTCTTGCGATAGAATCCGCGACTGCGGCTCGTGATGCTGTGTTGGCGATGGTTCCTTCGATGGAAGCGTTGCTTGCTGAAAAAGAAAACGCACGGGATGAGTTGATCGCGGCAAATGCGGTTGAATATGCCGGAAGCGAGATGACCGCACTTGATAATGATCTGAGTACCGCGAAATCAGCTTTAGAGGCCAAAGAGCTTATAAAGGCACGTGATGCGATTGATTCAGCATCAAGTAGAATCAAAACGATACAATTTATGGGAGAAGGAGCCAATGCTCAAGCAAAAATCGCCCGAGCAGAAGAAGCTCTTTCAAAAGCTTCCGAATCGCCTCAGGCAAGTCAGCTTCAACCCAGTTTTGACGAAATTGGTTCGGTAATCGCTGAAGCAACGGGATTTCTTGCGAATGGTGATCCCGCTCAGGCAGGAGGAAAAGCGGATGAAGCTTTAGCAAAGGTTGATGCTTTAATGATTGAACTTGCAAAGCTTGAAGATGCCGCAAATGTTGCTCCCCAAACGGATGCAACTTCAGCAGATACAACCTCTGACACCACGGTGCCGGTTCCCGATACTTCCACAACAACGATCTCTGACACCGAGACCCCTGAAAATCTTCCGGATTATGTCGTTCAGTGGAGAAAAATAAACACCGATTGTCTCTGGAGAATCGCTCAGAAGGTGTATAAAAATGCTCGGTTATGGCCGCTTATTTATATGGCAAACCGCACACAGATAAAAGATCCTGACCTTATTTATCCCGGTCAAAAACTGAAAATACCGGCAGTTCCTCCAAAGAAAAAAGCGGAAGAAACAAAACCAGCTTCGACTGTAGAGAGCATAGGGGAAGGAACCAATCCGGCAGATACGAATATAGATGTTCCGCCGCCTGTTTCATCGGATACTGCTCAGCCTGTTGAGAATTCCGGGGGAATGTAATTGTTGAAAGCGATAATGCGAAATACGGCGCGCGGATTTTTTCGCGCGCTGCTTTTATGGATTATTTTTGCCGGTCCAGTGTATTCACGGGATGTAAACCTTGATGCAGTTTATTTTAAGGTCGGATCTCCCATCCTATCACGGCTTACAACCGCAAAGCTTGATCTTTACTCAACCGTAAACGCCGCAATCATTGATGATGAAGTTGCATATGCGGGATGGGGTTCCGGAAGTACGCTTGTCTATATACGCGATTTAGGTACAAAAACTGAAATATGTACATGTTCACTTGAAACACGAGTGCAAAAAACAATTGCGGTGCTGGGTGGAGCACCAGTCACCGCGTCAATTGCTTCGGGCGGACGGTTTCTCTGCTTAAAAACAATTTTGGTGTCAGAGGAGAACATTGAATACCATTTCGGAGTAGTAGATATCCGTACGGGGAAAACAAAGATCGAACGCAGTTCGGGTCTTTTTTGTGATTATTCCATTACACCGTTCGGGAACTCATACTTACAGAAAAGAAAACGCGGAATTGAGGAGATCTTTCCGGATACAAATGTTGTACGGCTGATTATTCCTGAGAAGCAGATTGTCCATCAGAACGAGGATCTTCTCTGTGCATATTTTGCTCCGAACGGTTCACGTGTCGCGCTCCTTACTGGCGGGGGCGGATCATACCAGACTACCATTTATGACAATGGTGTAATAAAAAGTTCTTTTGATGGTGCAGCTTCAATATCGGAATTTGCTTGGCTTGATTCGCGCCGTGCCGCGTATCGAACGGGATATGCAGGAAACTACCGGCTTGCAATACGGGATGTTTCTGTTGGTACAATAAAATATGTCGGAAATAATACTTTCAATACCAATCTTTCATGGGCGCCTCAAAACAGTACGGTTTCTTTTCTTCAGGATGGGTGTATCTCTTTCTATATGATAAATAATGATACACTTGAAATTTTTCCGATTGAGGGCGAAGATGTTTCGTTTGCGTCCGGAGGTAATCGATTTGCAGCGCTTTGCGGTGGAAGGCTTTTTGTGGTTCACCGGGAATTTATGCGGTCAAAAATAGTAGAACTGAAACGTTCGGCATCGGCGGTAAAAAATGTATATAAAGATGCGGCTGAACATAAAGAATTATTTGAAAATGAGTTTTCATCGGAATATGTTGCACGTAAGATTTCTTTATACGAAAGAATCTGTAAATAAAATTTATTGAGGCATGCGAATGGCAAAAAAATCTTCTTCCAAAACTGTTAAAAAATCAATTGTGGTGGATCCGTCTCTGGTTGCGTTTTGCGGATTGTATTGTCCGGCATGCGGGATGTATGTAAAAGGAAAATGTCCGGGCTGTGCAAAAAATGTAAAAGCTTCTTGGTGCAAAATCCGGTCATGCTGTATTGAAACGAAAAGGAAAAGCTGTGCCGACTGCAAAGAATACGCGGAAATCAATGATTGTAAAAAATTCAATAATATCATTTCACGTATAATCGGATTTGTTCTGAGATCAAACCGCCGTGAATGCATTATGATTATTCGTGATAAAGGGTATAAATCGTATGCGAAGAAAATGGCGTCCGAAGGAAAGCATACAATCAAACGGTGAATAGATCAATATTCTTGACTTTTTACCCCCTTCTTCGTATCAAATCCGGATGATGTCAGGGGTATTTTCATTTTTAGCACAACATCCGCTGCTCGCGATTGCTCTTATCGCGACGGCTCTTGTTGTGTGCATGTATTTTATAAAGAAACATTTTTGGCGGATAGTTATTATTGTAATTTTGACAATTCTGGGATACATTCTTTATATCAATGGTTATTTTAGCGCAGAAAATGTGAACCGTGTTAAAAAGTATGATTTTTCGGCTCTCGAAAAAAAAGTCGAAGGCGGAATTAAAAGCAAGTATAACGAAGCAAAAAACATGAGTTCGGAGACGGTAACCCGAAAGGCAGACAGCACGCGTGATGATGTAAAAGACGAAATCATGAATGCGATTGTTCCGACTGCTGAAGAGAGAAAAGCCGTTCAGAGTATTCAGAGTAAAAATACACCGTCTTCCGAAAGTAGTTCGGCCAATAAGAACTCCCCGCAAAAAAAGACCCCCGTATCAAAATAATGGAACGATTGTTTTACTCGTTATATATCAAGGAATCGGTGTACTGCATTGAAATGTTCACAAAAAGTTTGTAGTACAAAACAGATTCTTGTCGATGGATTCAATCTTATCTATAAATTTCCTCAACTCGAAGAGTGTATGGCTCGGGGAGATCTTCGTTCGGCAATGAAGGGGCTTCTTGAGATTTTGCGTGATTACGCAAAGGCCGAAAAGAAAAAGATTCGAGTTGTTTTTGACGGTAAAAAAGAATCAGGGAACGATCTTCACCAGGAGATGGTTATGGGAATTGAGGTTTTTTACTCAATTGATTATTCTGCTGATTTTCTTATCATGAATTTTATTAAGCATGATCCGAAACCGAATATGATAACGGTTGTTACCAGTGACAAGGAGATTGTTTCATTCGTGAATCGATTTCGTGCACATGTAATTACAAGTGAAAACTTTTCTGACCTTATTAAAGAGAAACTTGAACCGGTTATTGAAAAGGAAATTCCCGAAAAATCGGAAAATGTAAATCTGTCTGATGATGAGATCTCCTTTTGGGAAAAGCTGTTTTCGAAAAAAAAGGATACTTGAAATGTATTCTTTCTCCGCCGCATTTCTTTATACAATGTAAGCTTTTTTTGCTGCTCATTCTACTTTATTCAATTTTAAAAACATTTGAATAAAGTGAATTTTGAAATACTTTGGTTTCATGTATGCGCTTGAGTGCCAGCGCTAATAAAAAAATAGTTTTTCAAATTATTCTTAATTTTATCTGCAATTTTCTACTGCCAAATGTTGCTGAAGCCTAATTAAAACAGTTAATTGTACTATCTTCATTTAAGCATACCTGTAGTTTTTTATTAGAGGGGTAGTTTTCTGTTTTAATGCACAAAACTGCTGTTTCTGTTCACTTCATCCCATATGCGATTAATTTAATAATATTGAGTAAAAAAACTTGACGGACGGATTCTTGATTCATATCTTAGTGTAAGATGTAATAAAAGTATGACGGAGGTAACATGAAAAAGATATTGATTAGTTTGATTTCAGTCTTTGCGGCAACTGTTTTGTTTGGATGCGGATCAAGTATGCCGGAAAGTTCTGTATCAATATGCACGTGGTATGGTAATGCTCCCGGTGCATTTGTGGTTACGTATGATGATGGTATGTTCCGTTCGCTTATGAAGTTCAATGAGCTTCAGTCGAAAGACGGACGAAACATTAAGTCAACAATGGGACTGATTACGGGGAACGGTTTCATTGCAAATCCAGTTTACCCGACAACCGGAGGCGCAACTCCGAATGGAATAAGCAATGTGTATGATCCGCATTATTACAAAGAGCATATTGATCTGGATGGCGATGGAACTCCGGATGACGATGCAAAAGCGGCTATTTGGCAATCTGATGTGGGTTATTCATATATGTGGAAATACCCAATCGATGCAGATTGGTCGATGTATAAGGATCTTGACGGTAACCCGGATACAAACCGACCGGTGAATTTTGGTGATTATCTTTCGATTGGCACATGGCCGGAGTTTAAGAAGCTTGCGGATTTTGGTTTTATCGATGCCTGCAGTCATTCTAAAGACCATCCGCATGGTGATGACGATCATCTGAGTGCTGCTAAATGGGATGAACAGTTTGAGGATAGTAATGCGGATATTCTTGAGCATATGGAAAAGGCAGCAGAAGTATACATTTATCCATATTATGATTACACGGCTATGTATGCAGGCGAAGCAGCGAAATACTATATCGCTGCTCGTACGGGCGGAGACGACTACAATGATAATAATACGACGGATTACTATGGGCTCAAGAGTTTTACCGTGTATCATACGGCTAATCCTTCTGATGATTATGCCCAGACTCTCCAGTGGGATGCAGCAGGAACTCCAAGCAATACGACAATTGAAATAATGAAAGGATGGATCGATGGTACTGTTGCAGGTAAATTTACCATCATTACCGGTCATGGATTAAACGATCCTGATTGCGAAGGTCCTCAGTATCGCAATTCGGATCCAAATGCGTATTTTGAATGGGGAAGAGGATATTATGTTGCGGGAGATGATCCAACAAGTACTACCGATGAAACTACATACTGGTCATGTGGTGTTCGTAATCTTTGGGAACCGGCTTCTTCTGTTATGTATGATGCGGCATATAAGTATCTTCAGACTAAGATTGATGCCGGCTTGATTTGGAATGATTTTTATTCTGATGTAGTAAAGTATCTTCGTGAGCGTCAAACTGTTAAAGTTGGGACTATGAGTTCGTATTCAGATAGCGTTATTACAGTAACAATAAGTGACGCACCTGTTGTAAATAATATCATTTGCGATCATCCGCTTACTCTTCGTGTGGTTGTTCCTTCATTGTGGGGAGCAGTGTCATATCAGCAAGAGGGTGGAGAGTCTCATGAAACACAAACGGTAATGGATGGGGAAGATTCAGTCGTGTTCGTGAATGCCATTCCCGGAAATGGGAAAGTGTATATAACCAAAAAGTAGAGTTTTATTTATTGAAGTACCTCCGTTTTAAACGGGGGTACTGTTTCAGCTGAATCGTCATATATGATGGAATTGCGTTGCAATGAACGGTGATGCAGAAAAGTTGTGTACCACAATATTTTTAAGAGGAGTTGAATGTATGAAAAGATTATTGGTAGTTTTAATTACATTACTTGTTGGATTTGCTCTTTTCAATTGTGAATATTCAGCTGAGAATTCTGATTCTGCCGCTATCGTGAATGATCATTCGATAACCGCGAACGGGTATACTCTCACCGGAAAACTTATTTATCACAGTTATACCGATTACGCCTTTGATGGTGTAAAATCGTGGATGTTGAATTTTGATACGAATTCGCTCAGAAATATTACCGTAACCCGTTTACGCGGCGCGATGAATTATCACTTTAATCATAATGGAACCGAAGTCGTTTTTATGAGCGATGATGGAAATGTAAGCGGTGATGAATGGGATATATGGGTTGCATCGGTAACCTCTACGGGATTGTCAAATGCGACAAAAATAACGTCCACAAACGGAACAAGAGATGAAGATCCCAAATTCAGCTCAGATGGCACAAAAATTATTTTTAAACAGAATTTATATTACATTAAAACGATTAATCGTTCGGCGTTTTCGGTTAACGGAACAAATCAAACTCCGACACAGACAACGGTTCTTTCGGGCGGATCAACTGAAGTGGGAATGCCTTATTTTATTACGGGATCAACAACAAATTTTCTGTATAGCGCCGGAGACGGAAACAACTCTTCAATTTGGAAACGTGTAAGCGGAGTTTCTACTCAGTTATATAATGCTGCGGGATATCAGGAATATTACCCATGGTGCGTTGATTCGAATACGTTTTATTTTTCCAAAGGAATTTCGGGCAGCAGTCCTGATCAAATCTACATAGGTAATATGTCCGGTACAGGCCCTACTGGTTCCGCATTCAATACCAGCGGTTACGAAGTTGCCGATCCATGTATGATTAATTACAATTGGGTAAGCTACAGCTCAAATCGTTCCGGCGGATCGGGCGACTATGATATCTGGCTTGGTAATGTATACACCGGAGAGACGTATAATCTAAACAGCTGGAAATCGGGAGCAAATCATTCGAACAGAGATCTCGGTTCAACATTCTATGGAACAATAAATTAAGGTTTATTAAGTTATGTAATGTAAAGATTTGTTTTATGATTATCAAATGAACTACTGATCGGCGAGTTCTTGTAATAAAAGGGACTCGCCGATTTTTATATATGATAAAATGAATATTGCATATAACTTTAGCGTATTGTAGTATTATATAATGAATAAGAGGGTGAAAATATGAATTTTAAAAGTAAAAGTCTTATCGGGATTATCAGTGTAGGTATATCAATATTGATAATCTTATTCGGCTTATATTATTATTTTGTAATGAATCATAACAATGATACAAAGCGTCTTCCCTCTGCGGTTATACCAGGCGGATTATCGGCTGAAGAAACACCAATGTTTGTATCGTTCGGAAGTGATGATAATGGTTATTCCGGATTGAAAGAGTCTGGCAATGAAGGCGGCCTTGAGTTTACAATTGAATTGTTCGCATCGCGAAAAAATCCTGAAGGAAACAGGAATCCGAAAACATTTGATGGAACTAGAGCCGCGATTACTTATTTTGTAATCGGAAAGAATATTAAAGAAAATATGAATGATAGTCCTTTATATATCAAGCGTCAATGGAGAAAAGCATATGAGCTTGGAAATGAGATAGGTGTTCATTCGTTTTCTCACGAAGATGGATTTGAAAAAAACTTTTCTGGCTCTGAGTGGAAAGCCGAGATTGACAAATGTTTGGGTGGATTAATACGTCAATATGATGAGAAAGAAACAGTCTCAAAAATAAACATTTTTTCTGGAATTGGAATTCCTCGCGGAGAAATACATGGATTCCGAACGCCATTTCTTTCGTACAATAATAGTACATTTGTAGCCGTAAAAGTTGTTGGTCTTTATGACTGCAGTATTGAAGAAGGAAGCGAGCCGGAGCAGGATATGTCGAATTGTTTTTGGCCGTATACGCTTGATGCGGGAAGTCCCGGCGATAAGGTTGCGGCTGAAACATGGAGAGAAACAACACCGATAGAAGGTCATCCGGGAGTATGGGAAATGCCGGCATATATTGTTTCTGCCCCGCCCGATGATCTTTGCGTTCAGTATGGAATCAAGCCCGGTTTGCGAAGCAGACTTGCGAAAGAATTTCCGGATGATGTTGATCCGCAGACGGGTAAGCTTTCAAGCATGGACTGGTATCTGTGGTACCTGAAACTCAGCAAGGACGAATTTGTTGCTTCATTGAAATATACGCTCGACATGCGGCTGAAGGGGAACCGGGCGCCTTTGTTGTTCTGTATTCATAGCGATATATATTCAAACAGATACGATAAAGACAATGCGAAAGAAGACTGGATTGCAAATTATGTAGCTGATTACAAGGAGAGACAGGAAGCACTGCGTGAGTTTGTTGATTATGCACAGAGCAAAAAAGATGTCCGCATTGTTCCGTTCAAGGATGTTCTTTCGTGGGTGAAAGATCCTGTGTCATTAGATTAAGCATAAATAATATATGGATGAATAATATGAAGAAAATTATAAAACAAAAGGCGTTTACATTAATTATTATGGTTATTTCACTTGGTGTGTTTTCCCCTCCGGTTCTTTTCGGTGAGGGAGCGGAATCAAAAACGGATACAGTTATTAATAACGGAAAAATGCAGAATCTTTTTTCTGATATGGATGCATGGTCTCGATTCAGCGGAACAGCAGTAAAGGGGAAAACACTGGAAGTGATTCCGATTGATCGGAAGATACGTCCTAAAACAAGCGGTAAATGGTATTTTAATCCTCCTGTAAATCTTTGCGGATCTAAATTAGTTCTTCATGGTGATTTTGCCTTAAAGGTAAATCTTTCATTAACGAGCGATATTCAGAAATCCGCGAATATTGATCTGTATGGTTCGGTTCCTATCGGGTATGACGAATGGAGAATCGATGGAAAATGTATCCGGATAGGTGTTAAAAACGGAACAGCAAATGTCTGGATTAATACGGTGAAGCAGAAGTTTGTAAAAAAAGATCTTTCCGCATCGATTGAACTGATGATTGAGCGAACGGGTTCAATCATAAATTTTTATGCAAATGGTGAAAAGTTCGGATTTTATAATGAATCATCTGCCTCTCCGGTTTTTGCTCAGAATATTTTATATTTTGGTGCCGAAGCGGAAACAGGCGGCGGATTTGGAATCACCAAAATCGAATCCAGCGGAACAACTGTGGTAGATAATTATAAAGAGATGATCAAAACGTATCAGGTTCCTTCAGATTCTCTTCGTGCCTATGCGTCAAAATTGTCTAAGTCCTTCTGGATCGGAACATGCGCAAATGCCGATGCTCTTCTTGCTGATCCTCAATACGGAAAGGTATTGGCGGAGCAGTTCAATATGATTACACCTGAGATGTGTATGAAGTTTCAGGCGATTCATCCGTCCGAAAATGAGTATGCATTTGCGGAATCGGATGCGCTTGTTGAATTCGCGCGCCTCAATAATATGCGTATGCGGGGTCATTGTCTGGTTTGGCACGAAGCACTTCCGCTTTATGTGTGGGATGTGTATAAAGCCGGCAAGAAGGATGAACTGCGTACTTTACTGTTGAATCATGTTGCAAAAATCGTATCAAGATATAAAGGGAAAATAAAAGAGTGGGATACGTTAAACGAAGTTTTTTCATCTGATTTTGACGTACCGACTTCGGATAATCCGTATGCGCTGCGCGGAAAGGCCGAAGATGATAATAATCCGTCAATGTGGTATAATTCGTTCGGATACGAGATCTATATTGATGTTCTTAAAAAAGTAAAAGAAATTGATCCTGCGTGCGAAAACTGGATTAACGATTTCGGAACCGATCAGGCGTATGGACTGCAGAAAGTCGAGAACATGATTGCGTTTGTTAAAATGGTTAACGGAAAGAACCCGGGACTTATTGACGGGATCGGTTTTCAGGCGCATAATTATGATCCGATTGAAGATCCGTCGGTTGCTTCGGAATGTCTTGCCAATATGCAGAAGGTGTCAGAGGAGGCGGGAGTAAAGGTGCGGATATCGGAACTCGATGTGTCAGAGGCTTCTGAAAATGCATCACTTTTTGAGGATAAACTCGATATCTGTACGGATTTCGCAAAAAACCCGAAATGCACCAGTCTTGGGATGTGGGGATTTACCGACCGGTATACGTCGTTTTCGGGTCCTACAAATGAAGGGGAGCTCGGAACGAATTATTCTTCACCAAATTGGGGCGCTTCAGAGGAGGATTCGATGATATATGACAAAAATTATATGCCAAAAGAGGCGTGGAAAAAAATGCGCGATCTTCTGAAGGCGAGAACGGGGAAGTAGATCATCGTATTATGGAGAAAAGGGGCTGTCGCAAAGGAACAGCTCCTTTTCTATTTTGTTAACCGCTTTTTTGGTATTTTTGCATTAATCTGCGTAAAAAAACTTGACGGACGGATTCTTGGTTTATATCTTAGTGTAAGAATTAATAAAAGTATCTCGGAGGCTCATAAATGAGTACGATAAAAACAGTATCAAAGTTTTTGCTTATGTTCTTATTTCTTGTATTATTTCCCGGTTGTTTTGATGACAGTAACGGCAGTGACGGTGTTGTTGCAACCCCGACTTTCAGTGTCGCTGCGGGAACATACACGTATGCTAAAAGTGTAACCGTTTCATGTGAGACGGAAGATGCGGTTTTTTACTACACCATCAACGGTGAAGATCCAACCACTTCTTCGACACAATACAGCGGTGTAATTGCGGTAAATGATGACCTTACTTTAAAGGTAATCGCGGTTAAAGAAGGTATGCAAAACAGTGAAATCGCGAGTGCTGCATATGTAATTGACTATGGAACGACGGCTACTCCGACATTTAGTCCACCGGCTGGAACATATACTTCTGCTCAAAGTGTAACTATTTCGTGTGCGACAACGGGTGCAACTATTTACTACACAACAAATGGTGCTGATCCAACTACTTCTTCAACAGTATATACCGCTGCAGTTGCGGTAGTCGGTGACCTTACGTTAAAGGCAATAGCAGTTAAGGATACATTGACGAACAGTGCAGTCGCAAGTGCGGTATATGATATTAATGAGGCTGCGGTATCAACACCGACATTTAGTCCGCCTGAGGGAGCGTATGAATCGGCTCAAAGTGTAACTATTTCGTGTTTAACTGCGGGAGCGACGATATACTATACAACAAATGGTGTTGATCCAACTACTTCTTCAACAGTATATAGTGGTGCGATTGCAGTGCCCGACGACCTTACGATAAAAGCGATAGCGGTAAAGAGTGGATTGACGAATAGTGCAATTGCAAGTGCTGAGTATATTATTGCGACTGAAAGTGTATCGCTTGCAAGCGCAACGGCAAGTTCTGCATATTCGGCATCATCGTTAACGGCGGATAAGGCAATTGATGGAAATAATGCAACACGGTGGTGCACATCTGATGTTACCCCTGGCGACGGTGACGGAAACTGTTGGACGGGATGGTGGGATGTGCAATTGAGTTCCGCAACTGATGTGAAGCTAGTTTCGCTTTACTTCGGTTCCGCGGGTAGTTTCTGTTTCAACGTACAAGTTTCCACTGATGGAACAACGTATACCACTGTTAAAACAGAATCAACTGCGGTATCGGGAAATTACTCTTGCACTCTTACGGGCACATCCGGTGATGATATTACACATATTAAAATTCAGTTCCTCGATGGATGTAGCGATTGGAATAATATTTATGAGATGAGTGCGAAATATTAAGAGCACGCTATTAGTTTAATAGCGTAAACGAAAATAAACACGTATGTTATAATTGCATCAAAAAAAGACGAGGGAAACCTCGTCTTTTTTATAAGCGGTTTAAATAGCTATTCATATTATCTCCAGAAGAGTAAAAAATGTTTATACGTTTGCGGAATTTTTCAATAATACGATATGAAAAATCTACTTAATAAAGGATCTTTATTTTCCATATTTACGCAATAACACTCCTGATAATTCCAATCGCAATATCAATCTCCTTCTCATTTACTATCAATGGCGGAATAAGACGAATCGATTGAGGCCGCGGAGAATTTAAAATAAGACCCTTTTCAAGGGCGTGAGCAACGACATCAGATCCTTTCATATTTTTTACATCAAACGCAATGAGTAACCCTTTACCACGAATTGAATCTATTAATCCTTCTGATTCTAATTGCCGTAATTTTTCCATAATATACGAGTTCATTTTTTTTACATGAGATGGAAGATCACGCCGGATTATCTCTTCCAGTACGGCTTTTCCGACAGCCATTGCGAGAGGTTGACCCGAATAAGTACCGCCCTGATTACCGACTTCAAATACACAGAACTTTTCTTTTGCTAGAAGTGCTCCGAGGGGAAATCCTCCGCCAATACCTTTTGCCAAGGTCATAATATCCGGTTCAATACCGTATTGCTGATATGCCCAGAGTGTACCGGTTCGTGCATAGCCGGTCTGCACTTCATCGAAAATAAGCAGAAGACCGTTTCTATCACATAAATCACGTAACTGTTTTACGTATTCGTCTGTCGCTGGAATTGCTCCGCCTTCGCCCTGTACGGGTTCTATCATAATTGCGATTGTTTTTTCATTTATGGCGAGACGCACTGCCTCAATATCATTAAAGGGTACATGGATAAAACCGGAAACCATTGGTGGAAAAAGAGTCTGCCATTCGGGTTTTCCGGTTGCGGCCATCATCGCAAGGGTTCGGCCGTGAAATGAGTTTGTTGTCGTGATGATTTCGTACGCACCGTTTTTATGCATCGATCCGTACTTTCGGGCAAGCTTAACAGCCCCTTCGTTCGCTTCGGCGCCGGTTGAAGTAAAAAATACTTTGTCCATGCATGTCAGATCAGACAGCATTTTTGCGAACTCAATTTGCGGTTCATTATAAAAAGAAGGGCTCGCGTTTATTAAACGTTTTCCCTGTTTGATGAGCGCTTTCGTTATTACAGGATGCGAATGCCCTAGGCAGTTGACCGCCCATCCGCCGATGAAATCAAGATATCTATTGTTGTCGCTGTCGAAAAGCCACATCCCTTTTCCGCGAGACATCACCGGTTTCCCTTTTGGGGCTACAAACATTACGGAATTTTCGCCTTGATTGAAATATTGTTCATTGCGGGTTTTCATGGCTGTCTCCTTTGGCCAATTCGATAATATGGTATCTGTGATATCAAGAATAATGTTGAATAATCCGGTAATATCCAAATTTAAAAAATTCGTGATTACGCACTGTCCGTGACTGGGAAATATTTTTTATTAACGCTTGCATCGTGATTAGCAAATAGTATTATATATAGTTGACAAATATTAACAATGTTCAATAAGTGAACATTGTTAATATTTGTGAGGTGGATGATGTTTGGCGGTATTTCAAAAGAACAACGGATGAGAGAATATTTTATCACTGCTGCGAGAGAGATCCTTCAGGCCGAAGGAATGAAAGCTCTTAATGTCCGTGCGATTGCTGAGCGTGCAGGGTATTCATATGCAACGCTGTATAATTATTTCAGTGACATTAAGGAATTGATTTTTGAATGTATATTTTATTTTCAGGATGATTGTTCAAAATATATTACCGGAAAAATGAATCGGAAGCCGGCGGGGATAGAAAGAATCAAAGCCGCACATCTTGGGTACATCGAGTATTTTATACAGTATCCGGGTATTTATGAATTGTTTTATTTGGAAAAAATGTCTGATTACAAGGGAAGACAGGCGTCAGGAGATATCATATATAATTATCATAAGTCGCTTGCGTCTGATGATTGGGATAAATGTATAAAAGACGGTATATTTACAAAAGAACAGTCTCGTTTGTTACAGAAAAATATTTTAATGCAGTCAACCGGAGTAATGCTGTACTATTTTAATAGAGGTATTCCTTCATCATACAAAGCGTTCATGAGAACGGTTGAAGAATTATTAAATAAAATTATTTGTCCGCATGATGCATAATCGTTATACGGACAAATATTAAATTGAAATACGTTGCAATTTACTCTATTTTGTTATTTTTTATTATCATTTCAGAGTAATTAGTATTGCGCGTTATATTCCATTCCGTGTTTGCAACATTCTTTAAAAAACGTTTATCATGACTGATTATTATAAGTGCACCTTCAAAAGAAGAAAGGGCTTCGGCCAGACGTTCCACTGAGGGCATGTCCATATGATTCGTAGGTTCATCCATCATTATAAGCGAAGGAGATTTTAGAAGCCCTAATCCGAGAATAAGCTTCCGCATTTCGCCGGGACTCGGGGTAGAATTCGCGATAATTCTTTTCGGTTCAGAGCCAAGACGGTGAATTACCGTAAGCAGCATGCCGAGATCTTTACTTGAAAGATTCGATATCTCTGATTCTGTTTTGCACCATTCCGTACGGCTGACTTCTTGTGCGATACAAATTATTTTGTTATCCGGTAAAAGAACTTTTGGACGGATATAGTTCAGCAGTGTGCTTTTTCCGGTTCCGTTATCGCCGGTAATTCCGATTTTATCATTAGGAAGAATGATGATTTCCGGTATCTTTAAAATGCAGGTGATTCCCATTTCGATCGTATCAGGTGCGATAAATGCGATTCTATCTCCTTTATGCTTTTCACCGTTATACGAAAAACCTGAGATACTTCTTGTTCTATAATATTTGGACGATAAATCATTTGATTGGACTGAAACCCTGTTTCCCATTACTCTGATTTTTCTTGAAATGCTTTTGTCTTTTCCGGTTAGCCGAGCCAGATCTATTTTCTGTTTGCTGTCATGATCCTTTTTATCAATTCCCTTTTTTGAAAGAGAAGTACTTTTGCTATTCTCTTTTTGTTTTAAGATATTGAGGCTTTTTTTTACTTTTTTAAAATTATTTGCTGCGATTTCAAATTCATGTTCTTTGCTTTTTTCTTCCAGCTTTTCCTGCTCAAAAGCGTTTGTAGCGTTTCCCGGTCGCATCACAATATTTTTGGGTTTAACGAAAAGTGTATAAGTACAGAGAGAATCAAGAAGATCGCGGTCGTGACTGATGATGATTCCTGTTCCGTTATAACTCCGCAACGAATGTAAAATCATATTACGTGCTGATGCATCAAGATGGTTAGTTGGCTCATCAAGCGCAAGAATCTCCGGTTCCAGCCAAAGCGCGGTTCCGGTTTGAAATCTTTTTCTTTCACCGTGGCTTAAAGTATTCCATCTGTGTAACCAATCGCTTTGGATTTTAAGAAATGATCTCAGTTCTCCGGCACGATTATCATTTTCAAAAATAAAATCCGCGGCATATTTCGGAATATTTTCGGTCTCTTGATCACAGTAAATAGCTTGTGAGTTTGAATGTAATCCGGAAATAGATCCGCTTGTCGGCGTAAGAAGTCCAGTTAAAAGTTTCGCGATTGTTGTTTTTCCGGAACCGTTTGGCCCGACAATACCGGTCCAACCGTGACCGAAGTGTATTGAAAGCGAAGCGATGATGTTTTCCGAAGAATTGGTATATAAAAATGAAACATTGTTGAATTGCAAATTAACTGATAACATGAATTACTCCTCAAATTATTAATAAGCCGATACAATAAAATGATTTTACGGCTGATTCATTTGGAAAGAGTGAATTCTATTGACGATACACTCTTTCAGTTAATTTGAATACTTCATGTTAAAGATACTTCCTTTAATAATAGTGAGTATATGATATACGATGCAAACCCGTGTCAATAATAAATATAAGCGCAAGTCTTAAGAAATCTGCTTTCACGCATGCTATCTAAAAATAATGTTCTATCGAAGTATTTTAACTTTTTGTAAAAGGAATTATACATTATCATAGTAATTAATAATTCGTGAAAACGGGCTGAACTTCTGAACAGCCCGTTTTAGCAGATTATTGAATTGTATATTACGGTTGATTTCCGGTAATCGTAAAAGGATCACCGTAACATGTAACTTTAAAAGGAGTTTTCAAAGTAATATTTCCGCTTTCGAGAATCCGCGAATACATATCAATTCGGTCAATGGCTTCCTGCCAGGTGGGGTCGCTGTTTAGATATGCTTTGCGTATTGACAGAAATGCTTTAAGCCAGATTGATTCGTCAATGCCCGATTTTGGAGTTCCACCTGCCATTTTATTCGCTTTTGCGATGAGCTGTTTTAATCCCATGTCGCTGCTGTCGCCGTCTTCACCGTGATTCACGCACGAATCATACATCTCGCCCATTGTGATCGCATTTTTGATTCCGATCTTGTTTGCTTGAGCGACGGCCGGTTCCCAGTATGCGGTGTTTAATTCTTCAAGTTGAGCTTGTTTTACTTTAGCGTCTTTTCCGTGAGCGTTAAAATCTTTTATAAAATTATCAAGTCCCTGTGTGCTGTCGCAATTGCCGTCTTCATCGTGCTTCATCTTATCGATTGCCTCAAAAGCCGGAAGATACGCTGCCAATACGTTATTTGGATCAAGTGCTTTAATCCGTTTTAGCAGCTTTGTTCCGTCTCCGCAGCCGGTAGTAAAGCCGATGATTCCGAATGTTATTCCTCTTCCGTCATCAATGTTTTCCGCATAACCATAGTCAAAAGTCGGCTGGCTGTTTTCGGCGCAGCATGTCATACTTAAAATCGCATTTTTTTGCGAAGCTGAGATTGAAAGCGTTCCCGAATCGTTTACGGCAGCAGCTGCAAACGATGATGATGAGCCGGATACAATTACGGCGGATATTGCAATAACCGCAATACCCCAAATAGTTCTTAAAACCTTATTCATAATTCCCTCCATTTATGTAAGTTGATTTCAGCATGAATATATTTGCGAGTCAATGATTTTAGAGTGTATTAAATTCCGATTAACTGAAATTTTTGAAAAAAGAAAACATCTGTGATTATTTTGCCGATAATAATTGTATATTCCGAAGGAGAATTCCATTGAAATTCATTTTTCCAGTTGTCTTATTCGTGGTTCAGGTTGTGTATCCGCTTGGCGCGGCTGAGAATCAAGCCGATTTGTTCTTTTACAGCTCTAGTATGACCTCCGATTTATCCGACGAAAACCGAATCGCGCTTGTTGGGTTTAAAGTGAATTTTCCTGATACAATCGAATCAGCGTATGCTCTTGAGTCTCAATCGATCGGAGTTGGTCTTTCTGTTCTGATTTCGAAAGATGTTTATGCAAAGATAGAGAAGCAGGTAACCGAAGCGATAACCGATGACAGTGAGATGATGAAACTCGCTGAGTACAAACCTTTTCGTCAATGCGGAGCGATTTATAGAAGAGGAATCAATGATGTTATCGTGATAGCGACAATGCCCACGGAAAAATACAATACAGTTGAGATAGGGATCGGACGTGAAAAGCTGGAATCTGAATATGGAATCACGTTTACGCCCGTCAAGATAAATGAATTTGAAGCATACTGGATTGTATATCCCGATGAGATGAACACATCACCCGCGTTATCATGGGATAATCAGGGTGTAACGTATATGGTGTTTGGAATTAACGAAACACGAATCAACAAAGCAGAAGCGGTGTCAATTGCGAAATCAGTCATGTTGTGTAACTGATTTGCACCGTTTATGTTTTTGATTGAATCTTATTGCACAAGAGCATAAAATCTCGCTGCTCGTTTTCTGTTTGTAAAACCATTAAAAATATTTTCGAAAAAGAATTCTTCCCTTGTACAAATGCAATAATATCGAAAAATTTGATTGCAGAACACTTCTTTTCTTTCATTCTGGATTAAAAGGATTTCGAAATGGCTCTATACACTGAAACAAGTACAAACCGTCCTACGCGCGCTATTATTTCAATGCCGAATTTACGGAACAATTTGTCGATAGTCCGTTCGCTTATAAAACCGGACGTGCGAATTATGGGAGTAGTGAAAGCGAACGCGTACGGGCATGGAATTGTAGAGATCGCGACAGAAATGCTTTCGAACGGAGCGAGCTATCTTGGTGTTGCGTATATCGAAGAAGCGGTGTGTCTTCGTCGAAACGGAATAACCGCTCCGATCCTTGTTCTCGGTGCGGTCAATGTAGATCAGATAGAGGATTTTATCGCAAACGATATTGATATCAATTCATCATCGATAGATAAGTCGCGTGCGATATCCGAAGTCGCACAACGCATGAATAAAAAAGCGAAAGTACATCTTAAAATCGATACCGGAATGGAACGTATAGGCGTTCATTGGTACAATGCCGCGAAACTGATAGATGAAACATTTTCTCTCAAAGGAATCGAGGTAGTCGGAATTTTCTCGCATTTTGCGAAAGCCGATACGGATTTTGATTTTACACGTCAACAGATCGCCCGGTTTGAGGAAGTTCTCGAATATATGCGCGGCAAAAAAATTCTGCCGAAACTGATTCATATCGCGAATTCGGAAGGCGTCATTAGTTTTCCTGAAGCGCATTATACGATGGTTCGTCCCGGAATTATACTTTACGGATACGCGACAAAAAAAGAAATTAATGGCAAAATACTCAAACCGGTAATGAGTCTTTTTTCAAAAGTCGCATACTTCAAAGTTGTTCCCGAAAATACCGGAATCAGTTATAATCATACGCATACGACAAAAAAACAAACACGTGTTGTCACACTGCCGATCGGATATGGCGACGGATACAACCGGCTGCTTTCAAACCGCGGTGAAGTTATTATCCGCGGAAAAAAATATCCTGTCGTCGGAAATGTCTGTATGGATCAGGTTATGGTTGATATCGGTGATGACGGAGTTGCGTATAACGGAGATGACGTGTTGCTTTTCGGAGAATCCGGTGCCGATGAAGTTTCATTGGAGATACTCTGTGACCGCATTGAAACAATAACGTACGAAATGCTTTGTATGATCTCCTCTCGTGTTCCGAGAATATACGTGCGGTAAATCGATCAATTCCTGAAAAGTGCTTGAACGTTCACATATTATCTGAAAGTGTATTTTTTTACGGCAATTCGCACTGTGCAAAACTGGCATAAATATTCTGATAAAAAACAGGGTATTTTTTGTTCAGATATTTTCAACGAACAGGGGATAGAATGAAAAGTAAACAAACAGCAATAAAGTTTACCGGGAAAGGCGGACCTTTCTTTCTTTTGTTATTAAAATGCGGTTTTCTTACGGTTATTACGGCAGGTATTTACAGCTTTTGGGCTAAGGTTGAAATTCAAAAATATATTCATTCAAATACGATGGTGGGTGACGACACTCTGGAATTTCACGGTACCGGTAAAGAAAAGTTCATCGGTTTTTTAAAAGCGTTGATTCCAATTGTTCTATTGGTGATTATAATATTTTTTATACAGAGGTTTGCGGCCAGTATCGTTGGGGCTGCATATGTACAGGTAGTTTCAATTTTACTGATCTACCTATTGTTTTTTCTTATGGGGCCATTGTTGATTGTCGGCAAACGGCGTTATTTGATGAGCCGTACATCATGGAGAGGAATTCGATTCAGGTTTAAAGGAAAGGTGAAACCGCTTGCGATTTTGTTTCTAAAGAACGGTCTGCTGACACTGATCACATGCGGAATATATACTCCGTGGTTTATTTTTGCGTATAGAAAATTTAAAATTGAAAATACATTTTACGGCAATGAACAGAGCGGTTTTGACGGGGATGCCGGAGAATTCGCAAAAATATTTTATCTCGGTGTGCTGCTTTCTATTGTAACGTGCGGAATTTATCAGTACTGGCTTCAAGCCGATATCGAAAGATATTTTTGGAATCACACAATGATTCAGGGAAAATATTTCGAATCTACATTAACCGGTGATAAGCTTTTCGTGAATATGATTTTAGCGATGGTTCAGATCTATTTTACTCTCGGAATCGGTACCGCATGGGCGATAAACCGTATGTACAGAGTTTTTATCGAAAACGTTTCGGTTCCTTCGGAAGTGGATTTTTCAAGTATTAAATCCAGTATGGATACAAAAGCGTCCGCATTGGCCGACGGGATCGAGAGTGCGGGTGATGTTCTTGATTCCATCGCGGATTTCTTTGTCTGATGAGAAAATCAGAATATACGGTTCGGTATTTTGACGGTGAACGCCCTCTTGCGATAGAGGGCGTGGTCCGGGTTACCGGGAAAGTCGTATTCCAATCTGATGATGGATCGGTCAATTTTACAATATCATATGATAAAATTGTCGAATGCCGCAAAAATAACAATCGTGTAACGGTTGTACTTCCCAAAGGAAGACAGAGCTCAATTGTTGCCGCAAAAACACTTGTATGCGATGATTTGGAATTCTACCGCGATCTTATCGAACGAATTCCGACACGCGGAATTGAAAAAGTTCCGTTTATGAGATCACTTATTGGAAAATCGATTTGGGCTGTAATTGTCGCAGCATTGTTTGCGGCAGCTTTTTATACTCTTATGAATGACGGGTACAGACTTGTTCCGTTACGTGTTGAAAAAAAATTAGGTGATAATGTGCGGGCGAGCGCCTTAAAGTTTTATCATGAATCGAAAGATACGAAGAACGCGCACAAAGCGGAAAGTATTGTCGCAAAGCTGAAGAAGAAAAATTCGGCGTATAACTACACGGTAACGGTGGTTGATTCTCCGGATGTGAATGCGTTTGCCGCTCCAGGCGGGAATTTGATAATTTTCAGTGAGCTCTTTTCAGAAGCGGATGACAATGAGCTTGCCGGAGTTCTCGCTCATGAGATGGCTCATGTGGAAAATCGGCATAGTCTGCGCCAGCTGATCCGTATGATGGGTTTTTCATTTGTGCTGAATTTTGCTTTTGGTCCGGCGGGTGCTCAGGCGCAGGGAATCGACGCCCTTAACAATGGCGTTTCTCTCGCCGCTGCTTTTACATATTCCCGTGAATACGAACTTGATGCAGACAGGGAAGCTGCTTTGACTCTCAAAAAAAAGGGACTCGATCCGCGCGGGCTTGTTGAATTTTTGCGTAAAATGGACAAAATGTACGGAAGCAGCGAGCCTCCGGTGTATCTTTCAACTCATCCCAAAACGGTCGAACGAATAAAGATTCTGGAAAAAATTATCGCAAGGTAATGTGCTGCGTATAATTCTTTTTTAAAAGATGCGCAGAATTGTTATTCGCCTAAAACTTTTTTGAGATTATCCATTACCATCCGCCAATTTGTTTCTGAATGCTTTTTGCTTTCTTCGGATGCGATTCCACCCTGAGATATTGTCATTACAGTTTTCCCGTTTTGCTGTGAAAGCATATACGCAATTTCTGCATAATTTTCCGGGAGGTCTGGTGTTCCCGACATTGAACTCCAATATGAATACTTCAGCAGTTTGTCCGGTTCGATTTCAAGAATAGTTGCTTTATCTTCATAGCTTTTTCCCTCCCATGAACCCCGAAAAATCAATGGACTTCCTTTTTTCCAATCTGATATCGCATCAGTACCGAAAAAGTATTTTTTAATAAGCTCAGGATTTACAAGTGCATTCCAAACTATTGAGATTGATGAATCGAAAATTGTTTCAATATGTAATGTGAGGCTTTTTTTCATGATAATTCTCCTTTTACCGTTATTTTTTGTAAATGTATAATAAAGGTACTTTATTTGTGTAAATAATATATAAAGAAATCTTAAAAAATCACGAGTAAACGTGTTATCATAAACTAATGGAATGAGTTTCTTTGTTGATGGTAATACATCTATTATCTGATAAAGCAGAAATTATTTTATTATTGAAAGACGAAGACGAACATTCCATTATGTTCGACAAAGTGTTCCGGAGTTATTTACCATTGAATACATGTTCGGCTCATTAACGAGGTTAACCTCGTTAATTCAAATGATTGAATTTTGTAAGCTGTACTTATCAATCGTAACCTTTCCGTAGAATTAATCTCTAATAAATAAATGGGAATACACGTACTCTATGAAAAGAATAAATAAGATTGTCATCGGCTTAATCGTTTTCGGATTCATTCAAACCGGATTAATAGCTCAAAATTTAGATTTGAATCAGATCGTGCCTCTTGATCCGACTGTAAAGTTCGGAAAATTGGATAATGGTCTTACATATTATTTACGGCAAAACTCAAGACCCGAAAAACGTTTGGAATTACGTCTGGCGATCAATGCGGGATCAATTTGCGAAAATGATATCCAACGCGGATTGGCTCATTTTTGCGAACATATGTGTTTTAACGGGACAAAAAACTTTCAAAAGAATGAACTGATCAGTGTTCTGGAATCGATGGGTGTAAAATTCGGAACGGATCTCAATGCGCATACAAGTTTTGACGAAACCGTGTTTACGCTTCAGATTCCGAGTGATAATAAGGATCTTGTTGAGAAAGGATTCCAGGTTCTTGAAGATTGGGCTCATCAGGTTACATTTGATGAGACGGAAATCGATAAGGAGCGCAAGGTTGTTTTGGAAGAATTACGGTCAGGTCTTGGAGCGAATGACCGCATGCAAAAAAAATATTTTCCGGTATTGCTGAAAGGATCACTGTATGCCGATCGTTTGCCTGTCGGAACGCCCGAAATATTAAAATCGTTTAAATACGAAACTCTGCGTGATTTTTATAGTGAATGGTATCGCCCGGATCTGATGGCAGTTGCCGTTGTCGGAGATATCCCGATCGATGAATCCGAAAGATATATTACGAATCATTTTGCTCGAATTAAATCTGTTCGTAATCCCAAACCGAGAATTACGCAGCCGATTCCCGATAATGTCGAGCCGTTGATCAGTATTGTTACAGATAAAGAAGCAGCTTCGCATAGTTTTCAGATTTTTATTAAGCAACAAAAAGCTGAAAATAAAACAGTTGGCGATTATCGGAATAAGCTGCTTGTTTCATTGTATAACTGCATGATGGATGTGCGGTTAGAAGAATTAAGCCGAAAACCCGATGCTCCTTTTCTTTTTGCGGGTAGCGGATATTCGGCTTTTATCGGCAAAACACGTGATGCGTATTGTATGTACGCAAGCTGCAAGGAAAATCAGATATGTAAGGCAATGGATTCGGTGCTGACGGAAAATGAAAGAGTGAAACGGTTCGGATTCACTAATAGCGAGTTTGAGCGCCAGAAAAAAAATTTGTATAATTCGTATGAGGATATGTCAGCTGATGTCGGTAAAATTGAATCAAATGATCTTGCAAATGAATATGTTCGGAATTTTTTAGATGGTGAATCTGCTCCCGGATATGAAACTGAATTTGAATATGTTAAAGCGTTTCTTCCTGCGATAAAGCTTGAGGAAATAAATGATCTCACAAAGAAATGGATTACCGATACAAATATCGCAGTTGTAGTAACGGCACCCGCGAAGGAAGGGGTTATTGTTCCGACGGAAATCGAGATTAAGGAATTGCTGAAAAACGTTAGAGCAAAAAATATCAGTGCGTATGTTGATAGTACAAATGATGCTCCGTTATTAGCGCAAAAGGTCATTGGTTCTAAAGTTGTAGAAAAAACAGAAGATCAGGTTTTGGGGCTTACGGAGCTTACTTTCGCAAACGGAGTTAAAGCTGTTTTAAAACCTACGACATTTAAAAATGATGAAATACTTTTTACGGCTTATAGTCCGGGCGGAGACTCCATATATCCGAATTCCGATATTCTTTCAGCGAATATTGCTTCAAGTATTATATTCAAAAGCGGATTGGGTGAATTTAATTTCTCGGAATTGAAAAAGAAATTAACCGGAACAAATCTTTCGATAAAACCGTATATTTCGGAACTCAGTGAAGGATTTAACGGAAAGTGTTCTCCGAAAGATTTTGAAACATTATTGCAGATCAACTATTTGTATTTTACGGATGTGCGGACAGACTCTACTGTGTTTGATACGTGGCTGGCTCAAGCGCGAACTCAATTGAAAACCGCCCGTTCGAATCCACAGATTTTATTTGAAGATGCATTTACGAAAACGGTATATCAGAATAATCCCAGAGTGGTGAGTATTCCGTCTGATACGCAGATAGATGAATTAAAACTTAACCGGATTATGGAAATCTATAAAGACAGATTCGCCGATGCGAGTGATTTTACTTATATCTTTGTCGGAAATTTTACCGTAGCAGAAGTGACTCCTTTATTGGAAACATATTTGGGCGGACTTCCTTCCATTAAACGAAAAGAAACATGGAGAGATGTAAATACCCGGTATGCGCCCGGTGTAGTTGATTTTGCGTATCCGAAAAATTCCGAGCAGCAAAGTGTAGTGCAAATAGTCTTGCATGGTGAATTTGACTGGAATACGAAGGACAGAGTGACATTAAGAATGCTTTCGGATATAGTATCAATAAAATTACGTGAATCAATGAGGGAAGATCAGGGCGGAGTGTATGATCTTGATTTCAGCGAAAGTATCTGGAAGTATCCCCGACAAGAGTATTCGATAACAGCGCAATGGGGTTGTGCTCCGGAAAATGTTGAAAAATTGTCGCAAACGTTTTTTGATGTTCTCTCAATGATGAAAAATGACGGACCGACAGATGCCGATATTCAAAAGGTTCGTGAAATTATAATTCGGGAGCGGGAAACCAACACAAAAGATAATGGGTGGTGGATATCGGCTTTGGAGTCGTCGTATTATAACGGAGATAAAATATTGACATATGACGAATTTGCCGCTTTGGTAAAGTCAATTCAGCGTGATGATATTAAAATGCTCGCAAATAAATATTTTGGCGCGAAGGAATATATTAAAGCAATTTTTATGCCGGAAGAAAAAGAAGAGCAAATGTTGTCACGGCAAAATTAATATGGGAATTATGGTGTATGTATGAAAGTCAATAACCTCCGCGCGATTATACCTCAGCACAACTGGGCCGAATATAACTGGGGTTCAGGATTGTACCGGGACGACAGACTTTTTCAGGGGCCGTTTGCCGATGCGGATGTCCGCAGTAAAGTCGTGATGGTAAACCTTCCTTCCAAGGAGATTATTCCCAATTACGGAATGGGTCTTATGAATTACGTAATCGGTGACCTTAAGCCGATTGTCAAACCGGGTGAAACAGTACGAAAATCGATTGAGAATATTATTTCACTTCCGATGGGGCAGAAGATCTATATTCGCCCTACATGGCGGCAGATGCAGTCAAAGCAGGGTGCGCTCGATTTTTTTGAACATTGGGAGATCACGCTGGAGCTTGCCGAAAAATACGGCAAGCAGGTGGGATTCCGTATTATGCTCAATAATCCGGATATTGCGGAGGACGCTTTGCCGGATTTTATTCTCAATAAGGTTCCCATGTTTACACTCGAAGGTTCTTGGCCGGGAGATGATCCGACAGAAATCCGGCATACTCAGACTCTGCGTGTTCCCCATTATCATAACGATTATTTTTTTAAGGCGCTGACCGAGTTCGAATCGATGATGGCCGAAAAATACAACGGCCATCCGTTGATTGAATTTGTAGATACCTACATGTATGGTTTTTGGGGTGAAGGTCATACCGAGGCTTTTGATTCCAATCCGTTTCCCGACATGATAACCGCACAAAACACATGGGTAAAAATTTTCGAAATGCAGAATGCACTTTGGAATAAAGTTCCGCTTATATCAAACACGCAGCCGGATTGCTCATACGTGGGGAACGCGGAAATTCTCGACCGAACCGTACGCAGCGGAAACTGGATCCGCACGGATACGATTTTTATTGAGAATCAGCAGATTGACGCGATATCGAATCGTCCGCCGTGGATCGGCGCCGCGCTCGAAGCGGCGATTTCACATAAAGGACCTGAAAATATTCAGTACGATAACGGTTCTCCCGTAACCGAGTATATTATTGAACACGTAAAAGATGTCGGCGCTAATTACTGGTCGGTGTGGAACTGGCATGCGATTCATCGAGATAACGTACTCGGCTACTACGAAAAGCATCCCGAAACAATTGATGAGCTTAATCGCGTGATCGGGTACCGTGTGCGGCCAAGTTGGATTTGGTTTTCGCAGCTGCATGGGTATCCTTCACTTATTGTTGGATTCGTCAATGACGGTATCGCCGGAGTTCCCGGTGTAATGCGCGTGTCGGTTGTAAGCGGAAGAGGCGAGATTCTTTCGGCAGGAACGCTTGATCCCGGGTATCCGACTCCGTCGGGAGTTCGTCAGGCGCGACTTGTATTGCCGAAAGACACCGCATGGGAAGGGCTTATTCTTAAAGCCGAGATAATTGTAAAGGGAGTTGCCCGTCCGCTGCGTTTCGCGTGCCGTGAGGCAAATGCGGATGGATCTGTCACCTTACGGAAAAATTCGTTTTTGGATTGAATGGTGAACAATAGGTGTATGATATTTACGATATAGATGGAGTATAGTATGCAAAAATAATTTATGCTGATGTAGCGGTTATTAAAACTTTATTTCCTGTCATACCCGTTTTGCGAAAATGACAGGAAATGCGTTAATTGTAATTACGACGGTGCTATTTTTTCATTTCTGCATCAAGAACTTTGATTACTTCGGCAATAGAGGCAGAGCTGTCTGCCGATGATTTGTTTTTCTTTACATATTTAACTTTCTTGTCTGTCCCGATAATGATTACAACACCCGCAGAGTCGCAATCTCCAAGCGCCCATGCGGATGAAAGAATTTTATTTTCATCAACGAGAATTATCGCTCCCGGAAACTGTTTTTCTTTATCACGTGAAGCTTTACGGATTGCAACATCGGGAATCCATGTATCTTTGCAATTTGCGATACCGATGCCCTGATATTTTGACGCGGAATAATTTTTTGCTTTGATTGCATTGGATAGCACATCATTGACGTCTTTTACATCCGGATCAGTGTACATAATAGTCAGCACTTTTGAACCTAATGCCGGAATTGTTGTCGCTTTGTTGTTCGAATCGAGCAGGGTCGGCGAGGTAATCGGCTGACCTACAGTTAACGCAAAGAGCGCTGTTGAGAAAAGAAAGATTGAGGCAGCACAGAATGTCTTACGCATAAAAAACTCCATAAATAAATTGAATATCTGAAACAATAGCAATCTTTAAATTATTAGGCAAGAACTAAATAACGGGAAGAATGATCCCTTCTTGTGAACAACAACAAGAATGAAAGTGATTTATTTTTTGTTTACGGGCGATTTGAATAGCTTCTTTTTTCGTTCTCCAAAAGGGGAAAGTAGTTATATTATTAGTGTTGGCTCTCAAGGGCACGCATGAAAATAGGGTTTTTCAAAGTGCCCTTAAAACATTCATTACGAATTTTGCATCAATTTCAGTAAACGAATCAATCACGCGGTTTGCATGTGAGATTTTACTTTTAGGAAAGGTTGACGTTATTCCGATTACTTTCATTTCTGCGCTGAGTGCTGCGTCAATACCATGAATAGAATCTTCAAAAACCAATGCATTTTCGGGAGAAACATTGAGCATTTTTGCGGCAGTGAGAAAAACTTCGGGATCGGGTTTCCCCTTTTTAACCATTGTAGCATCAACCGTTGCGGTAAAATACTTCTGCAGACCGGTGTTCTCAAGAACAAAGTGCAGATTCGACGGAAGCGCCGATGTTCCGACTCCTAACGCAAAACCTGATTCAATAAGATCATTAAGAAGTGAAACCAGTCCTTCTGCGGGCTGAATTGCATTTGCGTAGATCTCCCTGTATATTTCTTCTTTTTCTTCGGAGTATTTGCTGAGTTCTGCTTTTGTCAGATCTTTTCCGAAAAGCCATGGAAGGTACTGATCGTTTGTCATCCCGAAACGGTCGGCGAAATCATTCCGCGTTGCGGTGAGAGAATATTTATTAGCGAATAATTTCCATGCGTCAAGATGGTATGGATTGTTATTTACCAATACCCCGTCCATGTCGAAAATTACCGCGTATTTGCTCATTTCATTATTCCCGTTTCAAATTGCTTCATTAGAGATTACGAGGGGATTTCTGTCAATATAAACGAGTCATGTTATAGCTATTCTGAAGCTGGCTATCACTTATTTGTTCGTATAATTGTTGCATTGAATAATATCGAATAAGCGGAATCAAGAGTAAGAAATCTAATCATTTTTCTCAAATAGCAATTTTATTCCGAGCGCGATAAATAATACACCAAGCATATTATCGAGTATTTTCGCAGCTATCGGTTTTGTTTTTAAAACAGACGCAATTTTGTCAGAAGCCATTACGATTATCGACTCAATTATAAATCCGATAAGAACGATAATCAAACCTAAAGTCATAAATTGTGAAAATTGCGTGCTCCCGTTATTCCGATAAAATTGGGGCAGAAATGCGATAAAGAATAGCGCGACTTTCGGATTTGATATGTCGATAATAACAGCCTGATAAAACGAACGAATAAAGGACATTTCTTTTTTTGATTTTTGAATATTTGCAAAAGTAATTCTTCCATAGAAAAATGTACTGATTCCCAGATATAACAGATATGCAGCTCCGATATACTTGATCAGTGTGAAAACGATGATTGATTTTGCGATAATGATGGATATTCCTAAAGATACGAAAAGAGTATGAACCATCGCGCCGGTTCCCAGTCCGAGAATGGTGGCGAATCCGGCTTTTTTTCCGTGAGAAATCGTTTTCGAAACGAGAAAAATCATATCGGGACCGGGAGTTATATTGAGAATAAACGCGGTCGTTAAAAATAAAATCCAGTATGATGTTGATTCCATAAAATCTCTCCGATATGAATATATATTATTGCAAATTGTTAAAACAATTATTAAACCGTAATTATTGTTTCGTTTAGCAAGCAGTATTTTTATTATACGAAAGTGGGCAATCAGCGGAAGATCATTGCTTATCGATAATTAAAATTCTTGAATACAAATCGATATTACTGAAGTATGACGTCTACCGATAAGGAGCGCATTATGGATATGAAAAGCGCGGCAAAAAAGGCAAAGGAAGCATCGTGGATTTTGGCTGAATCGTCAAGTGCCGAAAAGAATTCCGCGCTTATGCGGATTTCGGCTGCACTCGAATTGCGCATTAATGAAATTATCTCAGCAAATGAAATCGATCTTGATCGCAGTGCAAAAGAAGGAATATCAAAACCCATTCTCAAGCGTCTTGCTTTCGGTGAACAGAAAATACGCGAGATTATCGAGGGAATTCAGAGTCTTGTTTCCCTTGCCGATCCTGTCGGTAAAACATTAATGGCGACCGAACTCGATAAGGGATTGGATCTTTATCGTGTAAGCTGTCCTATCGGTGTTATCGGGATTATTTTCGAATCGCGTCCTGACGCCCTTGTGCAGATATCGACACTCTGTTTGAAAAGCGGTAACACCGTGCTTTTAAAAGGCGGATCTGAAGCACGTGAAACGAATAAGATTCTTGCGGAAATAATTGAAGAAGCGGTAAAGGGTCATTCGATTCCTGACGGATGGATTCATCTTGTTGAAACACGGGACGAAGTTAAAACGATGCTCGAGCTTGAATCGCATATTGATCTGATAATTCCGCGCGGGTCGAATGAATTTGTTCGGTATATAATGGATCATTCGCACATTCCTGTTATGGGTCATGCGGATGGAATCTGTCATGTGTTTGTAGATCAGACAGCGGATGTTGAGATGGCAGTGTCAATTGCGGTTGATTCGAAAACACAATATGTTGCCGTGTGCAATGCGGCAGAGAGTCTTCTTGTTCATGAGAAAATCAGCAAGGAATTTTTGCCGAAGCTGAAGGAGGCAATGGATAAAAAAAATGTTACGCTTCGCGGATGTGACCGAACGCGCAACATTATTAATGCAGAGATCGCGACGGATGCAGATTGGAAAACCGAGTATCTTGATTATATTCTTTCGATTAAAATTGTTGATTCGCTTGATGAGGCGATTGAGCACATAAATACATACGGGTCGCATCACACCGATGCGATTGTTTCGGGTGATGAGTCTTCCGCGCAGCGGTTTATGAATCGTGTTGATTCGGGTGGCGTATACTGGAATTGTTCGACTCGTTTTGCGGATGGTTTTAAATACGGACTCGGCGCTGAAGTCGGTGTCAGTACATCAAAGATCCACGCGCGCGGTCCTGTGGGTCTTGAGGGGCTGGTTACATACAAGTACAAGCTGATCGGGAATGGAAACATTGCCGCCGATTATGCGGAGAAACGTAAAACGTTTACGCATATACGAAAAGTGTAGAATGTAGTTTTGTTATCGATATTGGGTATGTTTGTTCGTGCGTGTCACCCGTGTGTTGGTAATAACGGCCGGTATTTTGTTCTGTATTTTTTCTATTCGGATATACACATCACGATTTTATGTAGAGTGATATCATGATTTTATCATCAGCAAGCCGAAAAGACGAATATGTCGCCAGGGTCAACCGGGTTATTGATTTTATAGAAATGAATATCGACGGCGATCTTTCGCTTGATCTGCTTTCCGGAGTTGCCGGTTTTTCTTCATTTCATTTCCACAGAATTTTCAAAGCTGTAGTCAACGAGCCGCTGAATAAATATATTCAGAGAATACGTCTGGAAAAAGCGGCAAACCAGTTATCGTATTATCCCGGTAAATCAATTACGGATATTGCCTTTGATTGCGGGTTTTCGAGCTCGCAATTTTTTGCGAGATTATTTAAGGAATACTTCAATCAAAAACCCAGTGAATGGCGAATCGAAAAAAATACTATTAATAGCAAGATAATCCACACAGAAAGCAAGATATTGAAAGATACCGGTTCTCCTCTGCGTTATTGTAGTAGTACAAAATGTAAGGAGGACAAGGTGGCGAACGTTGAAGTTGAAATTGTGAATATTCCGGATATGACCGTAGCATATGTCCGGAACATCGGCCCGTATAAGGGTGACATTCATCTGTATGATTCGTTGTTTTCAAAATTGTTCAAATGGGCGGCTCCGCGAAATTTGCTGAATTTCCCGGAGACGAAAGTACTATCATTATACAATGATAATCCTTGTATAACAGATGAAAGCAAGCTCAGAGTGTCCGCGTGCATTACCGTTCCCGCAGATACGAAAGTCAGCGGTCCAATCGGAAAACTGACTATTACGGGCGGAAAATACGCAGCAGCTCATTTTGAGTTATCGGGAAACGAATTTGAAAGCGCGTGGGACTCTGTATATAGCGAATGGCTTCCTGAAAGCGGTTACGTGCCAGACGATAAACCGGCATTTGAAGTCTGTTTGAATGATCCGCATTCGCATCCCGAAGGAAAGCATTTTGTCGATATCTGCATTCCTGTAAAACCATTATAACAATTAACGAAAAACACAATAAGGGCACTTTGAAAAACTCTGTTTTCATGCGTGCCCTTGAGGGCCAACACTAATGATATAACTACTTTTTCCCTTTTTGAATATGGAAAAAAGTAGTTATTCAAATCGCCCTTAAACTATACGAAGGATATTTCTATGGAATATACAATACATTCTATCGGTAAAATAATGAAATCAGCTGCGGGCAGTTATCTGGAAATTGATACCGAATACCGTGACGGCCTTCTCGAGCTCGAAAATTTTTCACATATGCATGTATATTGGTGGGCACATGAATTTGACAATGAAGAACATCGTGCGGTATTGCAGACTGACGTTCCTTACGCGAAAGACGAAACCATTGCCGGTGTTTTTGCATGCCGAAGCCCCGAGCGCCCTAATGTAATCATGTCGTCAATTTGTAAAATCGGCGGTATCAATAAACTAAAGGGGAAAATATTTATCGGAAATATTGATGCATACAATGAAACACCGGTACTTGATATTAAGCCGTATATCCATTGTGTGGATAGGGTCAAGGAGTGCAAGGTCGCAAAATGGTTTCCGAAAGAATGGGGCGAATGGTATCCCGACGGAGGGATCAACTAATGAAAAATGGAGTCATTATTTACGGTGCTAAAACACATAACCTTAAAAACATATCTTTAACAATTCCGAAGCATAAGGTTGTCGTATTTACCGGCGTATCGGGATCGGGCAAATCATCTTTGGTTTTTGATACGATTTATACTGAAGCGCAAAGACAATTGATTGAAACATTCACAACGTACGCACGCAGCCGCATGCCCAAAATGTCACGGCCAGATGTCGATGAAATTAAAAATATTTCGACTGCGATTGTTATTGATCAGAAAAGAATGGGCTCGAATTTACACAGTACGGTCGGAACTGCAACGGAAATAAATACATATTTGCGACTTCTCTATTCACGGTGCGGTAAACCGTATATTGGGCCTTCTACTCTGTTCGGATTCAATCATCCTGAAGGAATGTGCACATCCTGTAACGGTGTTGGAAAGAAAATCGAAGCAGATATAAAGCGGCTGATCAACTGGAATAATTCAATTCGTGAAGGGGCTATTAATCATCCTGATTATAAGGCAGGCGGATGGAATTGGAGAGAGATGGTAACGCTGGAAATTTTTGATGTTGATAAAAAGATAAAAGATTATTCCGAAAAAGAATTACAAAAATTTTTATACGCAAAGTCCGTCCCTGTTGAGAAAAAACACGGAGCGGGTACATATTCAAAGAACTACGAAGGGATTATCCGTAAGCTTGAGCGTCTGCATCTCAATAAGGCGGAGGATACTCTTTCATCTGCGAGGAGAGATGCGCATGAAAAGTATTTTATGTATACTGATTGCCGTGATTGTGGGGGAACACGCTTAAACGCTTTGGCAAGGTCAGTTACAATAAACGGAAAAAATATCGGCGAACTGCAGAACATGGAGCTTGCCTCGCTTGACTCGTTTTTGACCGCTGTTGACGGTGATATTTCCAATCAGCTTGTGGTAAAAATACGGAAGATACTGTCGCATTTAATTGAGATTGGTGTCGGATACTTGTCGCTTAACAGAACGGTGTCATCTCTTTCGGGCGGAGAAAGTCAGCGGGTTAAAATGGCGCGTCAACTTGACTGCGATTTGGTTGATATGATGTATGTTCTTGATGAGCCTTCAATCGGACTGCATTCGAAAGATACCGATAAATTGATTCAAATGTTTTTCAAGCTGAAAGAAAAAGGAAACAGCGTATTTATTGTTGAACATGATCCGGATATTATACGGTCAGCGGAATGGATTGTCGATATCGGGCCGAACGCGGGTGCTGGTGGTGGAGAATTGATATACAGCGGCGAATATAACGGTTTGATAAAGACAAAAAGCATTACTGGCAAATACATGCATAAAGATAAAAAGCCGATTATCAGCAGAAAGAGATCAGACAAATATATTGAATTGAATAATGTTGCGGTCAATAATCTTAAAAACGTATCGGTGAAAATTCCGCGGGAAGTTTTTACTTGCGTTACGGGTGTTGCTGGTTCCGGAAAGAGCAGTCTGATCAATGGGTATTTTGTCAAGGAACACAAAAAAGCAATTGTGATTGATCAAAGCCGGATTGCGGGGAATGTTCGATCAAATCCCGCGACATATCTCGGAATATTCGATATAATCCGAAACGAATTCGGAAAGACGACAAAATACAGTCCGGCAATGTTCAGTTTTAATTCAAAAGGAGCATGCCCAAAGTGCAAGGGAAAGGGGTATGTCGATCTCGAAATGAGTTTTATGGATGAAATAAAGATTGTTTGTGATGAGTGTAATGGGTTTAGGTACACGGATGAGGTTTTGGACCTGAAATATAACGGCAAAAATATTTACGATGTTCTGAAAATGACTGTTGAACAGGCGTCGGAATTTTTCCATGTTCCGGAAATAAAGCATCGTTTGAATGTATTGATTGATGTCGGATTAAGTTATCTTGAAATAGGACAGCCGCTTTCAACCCTTTCGGGCGGAGAGGCTCAACGGATCAAGCTTGCATCGGAGCTTCATAAAAAAGGAAATATCTATGTGATGGACGAACCGACGACGGGTCTTCATCTGTCGGATATCGCCAAATTATTGTTAATTATCAAACGTTTGGTGGAAAATCATAATACGGTAATAATCATTGAACACAATATGGAAATCATACGCCATGCTGACTGGATAATCGATCTTGGTCCCGAAGGCGGTGAACAAGGAGGTGAAATTCTATTTGAAGGTGTACCTGAGGATATTATACAATGCAGACGGAGTTATACGGGTAAATATCTGAAAAAATATATCGCGTAGAATGCAAAAGTTGTTCTAGAATATTTATCTAAAGATACTGCACATCGTATGAAAAATATTATCTCAATTGAAGATGATTTTTACAGCCTTCGGTCAACAGAATGAAATGAACCGAAGGCTTAATCTTATTTGTACGAATAAGTATGCGTTAAGATTGTAATTGAATCATTGATGAGATTAGTCTCTTGTTTCTGTAAAAGGTCCGCCTTTGTACGGCGGATACAGTCCCGCAAGAACAAGAATCGTATCGATCATTTCTTTTTCCGAAAGAAATGAGTTCGCATAACAATATTGGGATTCGTTGATTATTCGCTTGGCGATCCGCTCAGCAATATCGCCTACTTTTAAACTGAGAGGTTCGTCAAATTTTATGTCTGATCTCTCCCTTCTGTACGCGCTCAGAAGCGCGGCCGCTTCACTATTTCCGATCGTTTTCGTTATACGGAATATTCCCGGAATCAGACCGCATAACGCGGTTGCCCGATTGATTTCCTTTTTTGAAAGTCCGTTCGCCAGAAGAGTATCGGCATCATCAAGAATTGCGGAAAAAACGGAATCGCATAACGTTAATGAACCTGTTTTTTCAATTATCGGAAGAAGCCGGGTTTTACGTGCGATTGACATTGCCGTTTTAACAACGGATCGATCGGTTTCTCTGAAAGGAATAATTTCTGCGATAGGCGAAAGCAGGGGACGCACAATGCGGAAACCGATACTGCGGCCGGCCAAATCCGCATTATAATCCGAAAGATTCAGCAGCGGGTACGTGCTTACAAGAATGATTCCGTCGGGGGATAAATATTTTGCCGCGGATAGTATTTTCTCTTTATTCCAGTCAGTAGATTTTCCGGTGAGGAGAACACAGTCCGCGAAAACGGAATTATTTTTAACGAGAGCAATTTTATTCTTAAGAAAAATCTTTTCGATTGCTTTACGTGTGGAACATTTTCCGGCAAGATGAACCCTGTACGGAGTATGATTATTGAACATTGCTTCATTGATCATTAATGCGGAACATTTTTTAATCCGTTCCGTGCGGAAAAAAAGCTCCGTCATGTTTTTTACCGCATGTGATACGGCGAGTTTCGCAAACGCTTTCCGTTCGGTGAGAAAGGGATTTTTATCATGATTGAGATACGTTGAGCGAATGACTTCAATTGCAGAAAGCGGCGCAGGGTAAAGGCCGAATGTTTTTTTAAGAACAGATCTTCGGCTGAAAGCAAGAATCATATTCCCGAAGATCATGTCGAAAAAACGTATAGGGAACTTTCGGATGAAACGGAAATTTTCTTTTTTTACTTTTGTTCTTTGAACCGAAATTGTACGGGCAAAGCTTTCCGTTTTTTGCATAAAATCTTTTGCGAAAAAACAACGGTCAGCGAATCTGAATTGATGAGCTTTTCTGCCGCTTATTGTTTTACCGGTAAGAATCATCAAGAGTGCGTTTCTAAGGCCCACAACACGCGGGAGGCGAACGGTTCCGCCGAATCCGGGGAATATTCCAAGCATTACTTCGGGAAGACCGATTTTTGTCGAAGGAGAATCAGACACAATACGCCAGCGGCACGCAAGTGCGAGTTCTGTTCCGCCGCCCATACAGCTTCCGTCGATAGCCGCGATAACAGGGAAGGGCAGCGATTCGATTGCGTTGAAAATCGCGTGAGCATGGGATGTTTTTTCGAGAGAATCGGTTTCGTTTCGAATCGATCCGATTTCGCGGATATCGGCTCCCGCGATGAAATTATCGTTTTTGCCGCTCATGATAATAAGTGCGCGGACGGACCGGTCGGCTGAGAGGGCTGTTATGCTTTGATTGAGCTGATCCATCACCTCCGCGGTGAGTTTGTTTACCTTTTCGCCGGGTAAATCGAAAACGAGTTTTGCGATTCCATCATCGCCGATTTCTACCGAAATACTTTTATGCATTGTTTGTTAGGGAGAGCATTTTATTTTTTCCCGAAATACGGATGTATTGCTGCGCTTTGTCTCCATTCCGTAAAAGGTTCGAGCACCAGCACGCCGAGTTTTTTTTCAAAAGGTTCCTGCACTTCATGATCGTCAAGTCCCTGGCATGGCTCTATGCAGATATATTCCCGTTCTCTCTCGGCCCATATGGCGAGATGGGGAAATCCGGTAAAATTCAATTTGTATCCGAAACCGTTTTTGATATTATGAAATTTATACACGCGTGATTTCGGGTTGGGGGTTTCTAAAAATATGGTATAATACAGTTCGGGAGTGCTCCAGTTAAAAGCTCCCGCAAAACGAAGGGGTGTGCGTTTGCCGGTGAGATGAGATTTTTCGGATACAACGGCATGGAGTTTGTAATAAAGACCCTTTTTGAAAAGAATATTCCAGTCTTCGCGGTGAAATCCCATTCCGAGTTCGGTATTGAATCCGGGGTGCCATCCGCATTGAAACGGCATTTCGCACGTGCCGGTATTCGCGACGCGGAAAGCCGCTGAAAGGCTGTTTCCTTTGAGCGTGTAGGTCACTTCAAAACTGAAGTCAAACGGAAATTGTGCACGTGTGGATTCGTTCGAGCTGATTCCGTATGTAATGGATGCGCATTTTTTATTTTCTGATGCGATGATCGAAAATACGGTTTTTCGGGCGAAGCCATGACCGCCGAGAGAAATAGGTTTTCCGTGAAAATTGCTTTTATCGTCAACAAGAGCGCCGCAAATGGGGAAAAGAACCGTCGCGTGTCCTTTCCAGAGAAAATCACCGGAAGGTTCCGGAACATTATTGTTCCATAGAACCGGAATCGTTTTGCCGGTTTTTTTATCGCGAATGTCGTAACCGACAACTTCGGCACCAAGACGTTTTATCATTACCGCGGATCCGTCGGTTTTATTTACAAGACGGTCAATTCCGGGTTGAAAATCTTTTTCTATTTTGTAGCTGCTCACGTTATTTTCCTCTCAAAGCATGTCAAAGCCGGGATCTCTCCCGGCACTTTGACAAACTATCGGTTTTTATTACACTAATTTTTTTTCTATTTCAACGTATTGAGGAAGTTCTCCAACAAGCGGTTTGAGATATTCCATAAACTTGTCGGTAACACCGAATCCGTCTTCAGTGATAAAATCATCGGGCATCGGCTTTGCGACAACAGCAACCTGATCGATCGGAACGCTTCCCATTTTAACTTTATACGGATTGCTCGAAACACGTTCAAGACATGTCATTACACCGGACATTCCTGAAATCGCCAAACGCACCGCTTCGCTTCCGAGATCAAATGCTTCCTGAATATCAAGTTCGCTCGCACGATCCTGTGCGCACATGGGAAGAGATTCGGTAATAAGAAATTCGCCGCGCCATTCGGGGTTGTTTTCTTTGATAAGCTTGTGAAGATTTAAAGCAACGGAAGATCCGCCCATTGCGCCGAATTCGGTATTGCCGAATTTATCTTTTGTGGTAGATGCCGAAATCGGAGTATGATCTTCCCATACCGCGCCTTCGCCGCATGCGATAGAAACCCATCCGTATTTATCGAATGTGTCTTTTACTTTTTTAAGGAACTTGTCTTTGTTTACCGGACGTTCGGGAATAATAAGAATGTGCGGAGCATCGGATTCCTTGCGTTTACCGGCGCAGCTCGAAGCGGTAAGCCAGCCCGCGTCGCGTCCGATCGATTGGTAAATCGTATATTGGTCGACTTTGCGCATGTCGCGCGCGAGAGTTCCGGACTGCAATACGGAAAGAGCCGTAAAACGAGCGGCAGATGCGTATCCGGGAGTATGATCGGTACCGAAAAGATCGTTGTCCACCGTTTTGGGAACGCCCACACCGCGGAGTTCGTACCCTTGTGTACGGCAGTATTTTTCAATACGATTGATTGTGTCCATCGAATCGTTTCCGCCGATGAGGTGGAAATAACGGATGTTGAATTTCTTCAGCATCGCGAGAACCTGCGGGAAGTGCTCGTCTTTTAATTTTAAACGTGAAGAACCGAGTGCGGAAGACGGCGTGCGGCGGAGACCGTCGACATCCTTGCTGCTGAGAGCGCCGAGGTCGATAAGTTCCCCTTTCATAAATCCTTCGATCGCGAAATTCATTCCGTAGATCTTTTCGATTTCACCGTGTTTTTTCGCTTCCGTAATAACACCCGCGAGACTCGAGTTTATCACGCTGGTTGGTCCGCCGGACTGACCGATAACCAAATTACCTTTTAATGACATGTTGTTTCTCCAAAAGTTTTTTTACCTGTTTACGTGAGTACATCATACAAGTGAATTTTGGCAAATACCGAATGTCTGATTTACAAACGTATAAAAAAGCGGAAAGCGCGGATCAAAGCCCACACTTTCCTTAACGTTTCTAAAAAGTATGCGCTGAATGTCAATAGCGAAATTTTGCTGTTTTATTGCCGAGCGATTTGGGGGGCAGAGCCGTAAAATTGTGGGGAACATGCGATAACGCGACATAAGGTGTGTTGATTTTTTCTAAATGAAGTAGGGTAACGGGGATATTGCGGAAAATGGCTGAATAGAGTATAATGATCTCTGGCACCAAGGCCGCAGTGAGTATTTACCTCTGACACCTCGGGTATAACGGGCAGAAAATAGTAAAGGCTTTAACCTGTCTTTTACGTCATTTTTCCGTTGCGAGAAAAGAGTTGAAAAATATCGCCATGCTGAAGAGTTGTAAGAAAAAAAGAATAGTGAGAGAGGAAAACGAATGGATTTTTTAAAAGACTCATCGCACACGCGGTACAATCCTTTAACAGGAGAATGGGTTTTAGTATCTCCGCATCGGCTTAAAAGCCCGTGGCAGGGGCAGGTTGAAACTCTTGATAGCGAGAAGATTCCGGAATACGATCCAACCTGTTACCTTTGTCCGGGAAACACACGCTCGAACGGAACAAAAAACCCCGTGTACACCGGGCCTTGGGCGTTTACAAATGATTTTCCGTCAATATTGTTTGATATTCCGCCGCAATCATATAATAAAAAGGATCTGCTTATCGCGAAAACCGAAAACGGAATCTGCCGCGTAATCTGCTTTTCTCCGCGTCATGATCTTACGTTGCCGCTATTACCGGTTGAAGATATCGAAAAAATTATCCGTACGTGGGTTTCTGAATATGTCGACCTCGGCAAAAAAGAACCGATCAACTATGTGCAGATCTTTGAGAACCGCGGCGCGATGATGGGCTGTTCGAATCCGCATCCGCATATGCAGATTTATTCGGAAGAGTCGATTCCGGTTATTCCCGCGCTTGAATGCGAAAAGCAAAAGGAATATACAGCGAAAAACGGCTCGTGTTTGCTGTGCGATTATCTTGCCGTTGAATTGGCCGAAAAGGAACGTATTATTTATCAGAACGATTCATTTGCGGTTCTTGTTCCGTTCTGGGCTGTTTGGCCTTTTGAAGTAATGATTCTTCCGAAACGGCATATGAATTCCATAGACTGCATGAAAGATAGCGAAGTACACGATCTCGCCGATGCGATGAAACGTATCGGCATTAAGTATGATAATCTTTTCTCAACGAGTTTTCCGTATTCGATGGGAATTCACCAGAAACCGACTGACGGAAAACCGTACGACGAGTGGCATTTCCATTTCCACTATAGTCCGCCGCTTCTTCGTTCCGCTACGGTGAAAAAGTTCATGGTCGGATACGAACTTCTCGCGATGGCTCAGCGCGATTTAACCGCAGAAGTAAGTGCGGAGATGATCCGCAGGGCTGCCGATGTCCATTATTTGGCAGGAAAGAAATAATAGGGGCGGTTTGGTTTGTAACCCGATACAGATGATCGCATAATATGTTGAGGCCGGTGAAAATGTTGTTTTCTCCGGCCTTTTATGTTATATTCTGTCCGTGTGCGCGGTCTTTCCCTTATTGTTTTGATGATTAAAAACAGGTGATATGATTGATTTTTGTTTTATAGGAGCGAAACAGATGAATAGTACTTTCCCATCGCGGAAAATCCAAAAAACGAAAGCATATCTTCTCTCCGTAATTGTTGTTTTAGAGCGGTTCACGAATGGATTAATGTGTAATTGCATGATTGGAACCAGCCGATAGCATCTTGCATTGATACTGACGCCAATGCTGCGGAAATAGCACGATCCAAGTCTTCTTGCGTCCGCGCCTTTGTTTTGCGCAAATAAGATTTTACTTTTGACCACATTTTCTCAATCGGATTAAAGTCAGGACTATATGGCGGAAGGAACAAAAGTTCCGCCTTGCGCTCATTGATTGCTTGTTCAATTCTTTCGGATTTATGACAGCTCAAATTATCCATTATCACGACATCTCCTTCATGCAAAGAGGGACATAGTATCTTTGAGATATACATATAAAAAATGTCTCCGTCAATTGGCCCATCTACAGTCATGGATTCAGTCGTTCCGTCAAAACGAATAGCTGAAATAATCGATGTTATATGCCAATCTCGGCCCGGAACAGAATCAACGAGACGTTTTCCTCCGTGAGTCCTTCCGTATAATCGAGTCATATTTGTACTTACGCCGCTTTCATCAAGAAAAATGAGCCTTTTCAATTTGAAAGAAGCTAACTTTGGATGCCAGGCTTCTCTAGATGCTTTTACATCTTCACGATCTTGTTCCGTTGCCCGTAACGATTTTTTTTTCGATGGAATCCGAGCTTATCAAGAGCACGGGACACTGCCATAATGCTGGCATCTTTTCCAGTATAATCTAAAATCTCCTGGAGTGTAGCATCCGGATAACTTTCAACATAGTTACGAAGTATTTCCATTTCCTTTCCCTTAAATTTCGAGGGCATCCCACCGCCATGGCGTTTAGGTTCTATACTTCCCGTTTCTTTAACGCGCTTACAAAGTGTATAGATGAATGTCTCGCTCACACCGTATTGATCCATTATTTCTTTTTGAGTTAATGTCCCTTTGTTTACGGCTTTCATCACCCGCTCTCTAAGGTCTATTGAATATGGTCTCATAGTGCCTCCACTACGGGACATTCTTTCAGACCCTTCTGATAATTAATAGCATTTTATTCATTCGTGAACCGCTCTAATAACCGGATTCGGATGCAATCATGTATATGATGCGATCAACGAGAATGTCCCTATTCCCGTAACGGGAATAACCCTTAATAAAAATACAACCGCGCTGCTTGAGGAGGGTACGGAAAAACTCCTTGCAGTTGTTGCGCCTCTGACCGCTTCGAATCAGAACATTTCATGGTCGAGCGGTGATAATTCGCTTGCTACGGTTTCGTCTGACGGAACCGTCACCGGCATACTTGAAGGTTCTGTTGCGATTACCGTTACAACGGAAGACGGTAATTTTACCGCATCGTGCAATGTGACGGTGTCGAAAGATCCGACAAAAGTAGCGGGTGTGACGTTAAATAAAGCAAGTACGGCCATTACTGTCGGCGGAACCGAACAGCTTTTTCCGGCAGTGAGTCCTGTTACCGCAACAAATCAGAATTTGACATGGTCGGTCACGAGCGGAGCTGCGTATGTCTCTGTCGCAGCCGATGGAACCGTAACGGCAAATGCGGCGGGTACCGCTGTTGTTACGGTAACTACCGTTGACGGCGGTTTTACCGATAGTTGTACGGTAACAGTGAATCCTCTAATTATCCCTGCAACCGGCGTAACGGTTAAAGCGAGCACGTCTATTGTTGTCGGCGGAATAGAACAGCTTTTGCCGACAGTTTTGCCTGTTACCGCGACAAATCAGAATGTCACATGGGCAGTCACAAGCGGGTCTGCGTATGCGGCGGTTTCAGCGGGCGGAGTCATAACCGGTCTTGCTACAGGAACAGCTGTGGTAACCGTAACAACCGATGACGGCGGATTTATTGCCGATTGTACGGTAACAGTGAGCGCTTCGAGTGTTGCTGTGACAGGAGTGATGCTTAAATCGGATACGACAATTATTGTCGGAGGGGCAGAACAGCTGTTACCGACAATTTTGCCTGTTACCGCAACAAACCAAAATGTAACATGGACGGTAACAAGCGGGTCTGCATATGCAGCGGTTTCACCGGGTGGTACAATAACCGGACTTGCGGAAGGTACGGCTGTAGTGACCGTTACAACGACTGACGGAGGATTTACCGCAAATTGTACCGTAACAGTGAGTTCAGCAAGCGTAGCGGTAAGTAATGTGTATCTTCAAGATTCGCTCGATTTGTATCCGCTTGATATTTTTATGTTAAGTATAACATTTGATCCTTCAAATGCGACGAATCAAAATGTTACATGGAGTGTTGATGATAATTCTGTTGCGGAAGTTTCCGCAGGCGGAGTAATAATTGCAAAAGTACCCGGTCATGCGGTTGTGAAGGTAACAACCGCAGATGGAGGGAAAACAGCAGTGTGTAACATTAATGTTGTTACATCGGTTGCAGGCAACACGGAAACGCCTGCGATCGGGGGTGTATCATTTGAAATGGTGCTTGTTCCAGGAGGTATGATTTTTCCGTCTGGAACAAGTGATACTTTTACAGCTCCGGTTGTGTCGCCATTCCGTATCGGTAAAACAGAAATTTCATACGATTTATGGTATCAGGTTTGTGAATGGGCGAAAGGGACTCCTGGTTATACTTGTTTCAACACATACAAGCAAGGGAGAGAAGGATCTTCAGGGGTTAACTACATTTCAACACCTCCCGCCAATGTTCCTGCAAACAGTCAACCGGTAACTTCAGTAAGTTGGCGCGCCGCAATGGTTTGGTGTAATGCCTTAACGGAATACTATAATAGTTTATATGATCCCGATTTGAAATGTGTGTATTATACTGATTCGGCGTTATCAACTCCGATAAAAAGCTATGATATAAGCGCAGTTGTAACTACACAGGGAACACAAGATAATCCGTATGTGGATTATGATGCTGACGGATTTAGGCTTCCGACAGATAGTGAATGGGAATGCGCGGCAAGATTCCGAGGACATCATCAGACCGGTAGTGTGTTGTCGACTCCGCAGGCTCCGGGGTATTATTGGAATCCGTTTAATTATGCAAGTGGGGCGCCGAACGCAACTAATGACGATGATATAATGCCTTATGCATGGTATACAATGAATTCATCAGGGATCACGAAAGATGTAGGAACGACGGGCGACAATACGCAGTATCTTGGTTTATATGATATGAGCGGGAACGTGGCAGAATTTTGTTGGAGCGATGCGGCGTTAAAAAAAGCCCGAGGCGGAATGTATTATAGCATTCGGTCTGCAATTTCGGTGACATCAGAACTCTCAATTAGTCCCGATGTTTCATCAAATAATGCTGTTGGATTTCGCGTAGCGCGAACATCTGCGGTGACAGGCGATTCGGTTACTCTGAGCGGTAGTGGTATTCAGTTCGGGATGACGTATGTGGGTGGAGGGTATACCTTTCCCACAGGAACAGGCGATAGCGGTTCAGAAACGGTTGCAAAGCCCTTCTGGATTGGTCAAACCGAGGTGACATATGGCGTTTGGGAAAAAGTACGCATATGGGCTATTGATATTGCTCGGGGAGCATCTCAGTACACATTTGCAAATTCCGGAGCATGCGGCGGCGGGGCAGGGGTTCATTCAAATAATGATCCGGTAACGACTATGAGCTGGCGTGATGCGATGGTCTGGTCTAACGCTGCGACAGAATGGTTCAATAATCTGAACGGAACATCTTTGACTTGCGTATATCTTAATGGAGGAACTCCGTTTAGAGATGCGACAATGACGTTATGCGATTCCGTTGTACCTGATTCAGCCGCAACCGGCTTCAGGCTTCTTTCTCATAATGAATGGGAACTTGCGGCAAGATATCGCGGAAGCGATAGTATAAATTCAGTATCTGGCTTTTCGAACCCGTATTTTACAAAAGGAAATTCAGCAAGCGGTGCGAGAAACGCATGTACCGTTGCTATTGAGACTGATCCTGTCTCATGGTACGACATGACCAGTGGGGGTGGCACACACGCGGTGAAAGGGAAAAATCCGAATACGTTGTGGCTTTTTGACATGAGCGGAAACGTACGGGAATGGTGTTTTGATATAGCGTATTCTTCATATAGGGGATATTTGGGTGGAAGTTGGTATAATGATAATTCACTATTGCAAATAGGAGACTTTTCACAGGGTAATGGGGCGAGTAGTTATGCTACAGGAATATGCGGTTTCCGTATCGGCCGTAACTAAAAATCATTTTAAGTTGTTTAATAAAACGGAAGGGTATTCACCCTTCCGTTTTATTAATTGAAATCCCTATCTCTCCATAAACGGATGATATTGCAGAAAAGTAAATCCGCCGTTTTGCGAGAGCATTGCTCCGATTTTTGATTGAAATTCTTCTTTGGTAGTGATCCCAATCATCGCATTTGAAATTTCTTTTGCGATACGCAGATTGGTTTTTATCATTTTATTACGCGGAGCGATTGACGCCGATTCGCTCATCAAAGTCATGCCGCGGTCAAACTCGCCATTAATGAAAAAGAGAATTCCCAAATCGTGTATTGCTTCAAAATGAAACGGATCGATTTCGAGTGCGGCAAGAAACTCTTTTAGCGCGGCCATTGAATCCCCGCGCGAGGCGAGCCATGCGCCGAAATCGACATGAAGCATGCCGCGTGAATACGGAAAAGAAAACGCATTTGTAAGAACATCGATTTTTTCAATCGGAGAATCTTTTCGCGGAATTAGTGTAATCGAATTACCTTGTTTTGCCGCGTCAAAGAGCGGAAGAAACGCCGCCGGATTGAAATATCCGTTTAGCGTAAACGGATATGTTGTATACATCTGCCGTATTTTATTAATCGTCATCAATTGCTCGACAAGCGTGGTTATGGTCGAGAGCTGAAGCGTCGGCGTGTACTTTTCGTTTTTACACGGAACAAACCGTGATTGAATGATCTGCGATAAGTTTTGTGCGAGAATGAAATGACCCTCGAGTAAGGGATGAACGTGCTCAATAAAAAGATCATCCCCGGAAATCCCAACAGTTGACGAATTGTCAAGAATCTGCTGAGCATCAACATAGACTGTATTGTTTTTCTCCGATGATGTTTTTATTGAAGAAATAATATCGCTGACGGCGCGGAACCGTAAAAGATCAAGATCCTTTGCGCGGACAAAGTTCCTTTTTGCCGCATCGGTTTTTTTTGCGCGAAGCAGGCTTTGCGCCGCGTAAAATGCGGCTGAAGCGCTTTTCCCTATAAGAGTATCCATTCTCGCGGAGCTTGTATCTGTAAAAGCCAGAGCGGCGGAATCGATTTGTGCGCATAACGAAGCGTCAGGTGTTGATGATGAGATGAACGGAGGAAGCGACCGGAGGTTTACGGCCGGTGAAATCGTAATCACGGGAACGGAAGATTCCTTATACATCGAAAGGATCTCTCCGTATCTACGGGTGAATCCGTTTATGGTGGTGCGATATTCATTTTCGGAAAAAGAATTCGCTTGCTCGCGCGCGGAACGTTCAAACAGCGAACGCGAATCACGCGGAATAATTCGGGAGATAATGAATTTGCACGCGCGGTATGTTGCCCAATGCGAAAGAGTTTCATTGAGCTGAAAAGAAAAACTTTCCGCTTTCTCGGATCCGCCGATTCCGATAAACTCATTGTTTCCGAAATACAGAAGAACAAGATCCGGTTTAAGAATCAGCGATTCTTCTGCGATATATTTACCAATATAGGTAGTGATCCCCGCCATTGAAAGATTGATCATCTCGATCTTTTTCTGCGGTGAAGAATTATTAATAATACTTTTTATCTGATACGGAAACGATTCGGTTGTTCCGTACGGAAAACCCTGACTCGCGGATTCTCCGATTAAAACAATGCGGAATGCGTTTTCAGTTTTGTGCACCGGAATGTATACGGTATCAAGTGCCGGATTCTGCGCGTTCAAACGCGGAACGAACTTATCGATAAAATGAATATTCGTAACGTAGTAATCATTTTTGTTGATGGTCTTTTCAATAAAGAGATCTGAGTTGTAACCGATATTGAATAACCGGCAGACAAGCTCAAGAAACAAGAGCACAAGAATGTTTGCGGCAACAAAGAAAACCGCCTTTCGGCGTGGTGATAATTTCATTGGTGTACTCCAGCTCAAAAAACGGTGTAGATAAGATAACTTAATGCGGATGATTCTGACACAATAACAAAAATCCCAAGAATAATCAGAACGATAATCAGCGGTATAAGCCAGTATTTTTTTTCTGAAATCAGAAACTGTAAAAATTCTTTTGCGATTGATGTTTTTCCCATGACGGCCTCATTATTAGTACTGGAAAGTATCGTTTTTGTTTTTTTTATCTTCGATGTGTTCGGTATCCCAATACGATGACTTCGTAGGACTGAATCGTTTTTTTAATGGATCCTTTCCCATAAGCTTCATGAAAATTCCGATTACAGTGAAAACCAGAAAAAAGATAAAACTGAAAATCAGAACTGAAAATACGCAGCTTATCATCCGAAGGATAAGCCGGATTACTGTGAAAACAGGATTAAGCGCGCGCGGATACATAACCGCCAGTAAAATTATTCCACAGGCGAAAGCCGCGGCAATTACCGCATGAGGATTCTGCGTATAAAATAAATACGAGGCGAGTGCGGAAAGCGATCCTCCCGCAATAAGGCCCTGTTTTCGTGAACGTGTGTCTTTTGGTTTCAAAATCATATTGTTAGTCCAATATAAATTTTTCAGAAGATAGATTTTGCGGCACTGGCGGATTATCTTCTTTAATAATAAGAAAGTTTTCGATAAAAAGCGAATCTATTTCTGAGCGCATAAAACAGCGGTACGCGTCAATATGTGTGCACACGATAGGTTCCCCGCGAACGTTAAAACTTGTGTTTATCGCAATCGGACAGCCGAATCTCATCTTTAGCGACGACAAGACCGCATGGATAAACGGGTTTTCATTTCTATTGATAGTCTGTATGCGCGAAGAATAATCAACATGAGTTATTGCCGGGTAATTTGATCTTTTTACTTTGAGAAGCTCAATTCCTTTTTTCGCTTTGTCGGTTTCATTCGGCAAAATGCGTAATTCTTTTTTCAACGGAACGGTAAACAGCATAAACGGGCTTGGTCGGTCAATTTCAAAAATAGAAGCGGCATCTTCTTCGAGAACAATCGGCGCAAAGGGTCTAAAGCTTTCGCGGAATTTTATTTTCAGATTCATGGTGCTCTGCATCTCTTCGGACCGGGCGTCGCCGAGAATCGAACGGGATCCGAGTGCACGCGGACCAAACTCCATACGGCCTTGAAAAAGTCCGACAACTTTTTGGGCGTTTATGTGATCCGCGATAACGTGAGGCAATTCGTTGTCGCCTAACTTCTTATACGGAATATTATTTTCAAGCAGATACGTTTCAATCGAGTTAATGTCTGACCGAGGACCGAGAAAGGAGCCTTTCATTGAACTTTGCGCGCGGGGAGTCCGCGTGTTTCCGAGATTTTCATGCCACGCGCAAAGAGCCGCACCGATCGCGCCGCCCGCGTCACCGGCTGCCGGCTGAATCCAGATATCATCAAAGGACGATTCTCGCAAAAGCCGGCCGTTTGCCGTGCAGTTAAGCGCGACTCCGCCCGCGAGACAGAGTTTTTTTGCGCCTGTAATTTTCTGCGCATGACTGCTCATCCGTAAAATGATTTCTTCGGTTACCGACTGAATCGATGCCGCGACATCCATATGAAACTGCGTGAGTTCATCATCCGGTTTGCGTACGGGATTTTTAAAGAGCGCATGAAAGCGCCGCGAAGTCATTGTGCTCCCGACGCAGTAATTGAAATAACGCATGTCGAGACGTATTGATCCGTCATCTTTGATATCGCATATATGTGAGAGAATGAGGTTGCGGTATAAAGGTTCACCGTACGGGGCAAGCCCCATAACCTTGTACTCGCCGCTGTTGACTTTGAATCCGAGATAGTGTGTAAACGCAGAATATAAAAGCCCCACAGAATGCGGGAACCGTAATTCCGTAAGAGGAGTAATCGTATTATTGTCGCCTAACGATATCGATGCGGTTGCCCATTCCCCCACGCCGTCAACCGTAAGGATTGCGGCTTTTTCAAACGGTGAAGGATAAAAAGCCGAAGCGGCGTGCGACGTGTGATGCCGGTAAAAAAGGTTTTTCCCGTTAAAACCCTCGGGGGTAATGAGATCTTTGATCCATAGTTTGGATTTGACCCATAAGGGGATTGCGCGGTTAAAAGAAACGATTCCCCGCGGCGCGTAACTGAAATATGTTTGTAAAAGTCTTTCGAACGTAAGAAACGGTTTGTCATAATATGCGATAATATGAATTTCATTCGGCTGAATTTTCCCTTCATCCAGACAATAACGTATGGCATTTGACGGGTACGACGGATCATGCTTTTTACGGGTAAAACGTTCTTCCTGAGCGGCCGCAATAATTTCACCGTCTTTAACGAGTGCGGCCGCGCTGTCATGATAAAAAGCTGATACACCGAGAATGTTCATGCGTATATGTGATTGTATATACCTTTGTTGAGTCAACCATTCTTTTAGTGTCACGTTTATATGCCGCAGGCGAAGCACACCGCGAAATAGTTATAGGATCTTTCCAAATCCAGAATCTCCCTTCGTACAGGTGTCAGAAAGCAGAATTTTATCCCATATAATTTCTTTGATAATATCAACTCGGAATATTATCACATTATTTTAATCTTAAATGATTGCCAATATAACCAATAAAAATATTCTTAGTCTTTGAATCGGCGTAAAAGTGAATTCTGTAGCCTCGTGTAATTTTAATGTGATTTTCAAATACTACTTTACGTCCATCCGGCAGCCAAAACTCCCGTTCTTTTCTCAAAGTCTCGTTTTGAAGTACTGACTGTGATTCTCCGCTCACATTATGGTTGAGGCCGCATTTTTTCAGATTTTCATGTGAATAATTCTCAAATTCGTTTTTTATCCATTTTTCAGAAAAAACATTCAAAGCCATTATCGATTCTTTGACTTGTTCAAGCAAAGTTGATGAATTCGTCCAATTCCTTAATTGCTGTATTGAATTATCGCAAAATTCAATGAAGGGATAAAAATTTTTTCGCTTTTCAAGTATTTCACTGCCGGATTTTATTAATGTGTTTCGATTCTTCAGCAATTCAGTTTCAAATATTTCCATAATAGAAATAGAATGAAAATTGATAATTTCAGAATTGTATGAGCGAAGATCACCATCCTTCGTAACTTCATAAACATTTACTTGAATGGGAGAAGTATTCCATGGGTTACGAGTTGAAAAACTTGTGAGGGGTGAGTCATGCCATACAGCAGCTTGAAGTGCGGAATAACATTCAGAATCATTAAATTTGACCTCAAATAAGTCCAAGCCTTCTCCAATATCCTCCGACGAAAAAAAGGGTTGCCGTGTTTGAATGCTTCGGAATGCACGGATCAAATCTATTTGCTGATCATTATTATTTTGATTATACCAATCCTGCCAATAATAATTATCGGCAAGTTGCAGACGGAACCAGTTTCTGTCCACACGGTCATCAATGAGAATAGTCGATAGTCCAAGATTGTTGGCCTTTACACAAATTTTAAGAAACTCGGGAATTGCCGAGACCGCACTATCTTTTGAGTCAAACGGCAAAGAATGGTGATTGAACACAAGAAGCTGATTCATAACAGCTTTTCCAATTGTCGGTCGGATTCATCGAAAAAGCCTTTTGGCCATTTGTTGATTCTACCGTTTTTGTCTATCTCCGGAGAAATGACATCAGAAGCATGTGATACGGATTCACTTCTTTCAAGGAAAAACAAACGGACATGATCATGTTTTACAAGACCTTCACGCACTGCAACCCGCACACCATTTAAAAAATGATCCGAGTGTGTTTCAATAAAAAGCTGCACACCATGAGTTGCTGCAATCGCACAAAGTTTACCTACAATTGATTGACCGCCGGGATGCAGATGAGCCTCGGGATTTTCAATAATCAGCATGTCGCCCGGCTTGGATCTCAGAATAGAAACAATAACCGGCAGAACAAAAGTAAGACCAAACCCAACATTCTGAGGCTTGAAATCCGCCGTTACTTCATTGCCTTGCTCATAGGCGTAACTTAAAGAAACGGTATTGATTGCAATTTGAAGTTCGGCATGAATTCGTATTCCGGGTGATATCTCTGACATCCATTTATTAAGATTATCCAACAGATATAATGAATTAGCTCTCTCATGTTTGAAAGCGTGGATCGACATAGGAGCTAATCCATATTCGGCTATATAATGAGCAGTGTACTCCCCATGATTGCCCAATGAATTCATATCTTTGATATTATAATCTGACACTTCGTAGGATGATTTTGGACTAATTCTGTCTGCTGAAAGATACTGAAACTTTTTATTAAAAAGACTGTAAATTTCAGGATTATTTAGGGTATGTACGTTTTTACCAATAGGTTGTAAATCTGATCTTGCCGAGTATTCGAATTTAAAGGTACATGGATTGCATTCTGTCCAAGTTAGAATAAACTCAATAGTATTGACATCCGCATGCTCGGATAATACATCTTGCCCGGTACCAAGTTTTACATAATCCCCGTTTAGCAATAAGCCTTTATTAAAAAGAGCGTTTTGATCATAGGATTGTCTTAAAAGCAATAATGTCTGTATAAGAGATGATTTCCCCATGCCATTTAAACCGCTGAAAAGGTTTAGAGAAGACAAAGGAAAACTTGCATCTGACAATGCTTTATATCTTTGTATCCGGATAAATTCAAGCATTGAGAACCTCCTTTATTATTTGATTTACCTTGTACCGGCGAATTCTAAAATGGTCACGCTTTTGTGTTGAATAGGTAATTGATCGGACGTAGTCATTATCGCTCGATATAAACTGAGTATGTTTTTCTTTCAGAGTTTCTTTTTTTTGAACAAGAGTTTCAATTTCAGATTCCTTCAACTTTGCAAGTTCAACAGACCACACTTCAAACAAAGGCGAACTTTTCCTGCGCTTTTTGTTTTTTGTATCGATTGATCTCTTCTCAAAAGCAGATTCTCCAAATATAAGCCAACACCTTTGAATTGCAGCGCGAAAGGTTTTCTCGTATACATCAAGATCTTGCTTTGTTGCCTTTTCCAGTTTTTCAATCATTTCATCAAGGAAGTTTGTTATATTCTTTTTGCTTGCCTCATAATCCATAAAATAAAATGCCAGAAAGCGAATAACCAACTCTTGGTCTATCATCCGCTTTGACTGGTCTCCTATTGTTTTTATCAAATTTTCATCTAAAGCCAAATTTTTCAGATACTCCCTGATTTCAGTTTTTGCCATGGCATTTCGTATTTCCTGATCTTTGAGTACAAGACCGCCGGTATTGATTCGCCTGAAAATAGAATATTTGACCTTTTCAGGTGTGCCAGGCTGAATAAGAAACAGGGTTACCGGACATTCATCAATACGTCTTTGATAATTTCTATGAAGATCATTATAGGTTTTTCCATTGAATTCTTTTAAATATTCTAATCCGCGCAATCGCAGTTTTTTACTGCTTTCTTCAATAACAAATTTTCTAATTGAAGAAAGCCGCTGTAATCCATCGACGATAAGCCATTTGTCATCATTTGAAGCATCAAAATAAAATCCGGGCAGTGGGAATCTGATTAGTATTGATTCTATCAATCGAGACATTTTCTGAGCATCCCATAATTCGGCATGTCGTTGAAAATCAGTATTCATATCAATTTCATCATGCTTTAATCGTTCAATAAGATTGTGTAGGGTATCCTGTTTTGAAATAATATTGATTTCGGTTGGATTAAATGGGTCTTCCATGAGCGGCTCATCGACTATGCCCGTTTCATCGGGAGCATTATCATTTATCTCGATTTCAATTTCTTCAATATTTTTCGGTACATCTTTATTCGACATGGTTATTTCTCCTTGCAACAGTATACTTTATCTTAATTTTGTAAATTATGACAAGAACAAATTATGCCCCTCTCTTCATCATCGAATAATCTTTAAACAGTTTGTTTCTATAAAATATTGCGCACAACTCGTGAATCAGGGAAGTGCTTCACAATTTATTCCGGGTATGGTATATTTGTTGAAATTATGGAGTAAGGTTTTATATGAAAAAGATATGGACATTCTTTTTATTTACCGTTTTTTCTTTTACCGTTTCCGGATGTTTTTGTGAATCGAACAGAAAAGCTGATGACTCTTTGCATAATCTCTATCCCCGCCTTGCGATGTGGTGGCCCAGTTCGTGGGAGCAGAGTGCGGATGATATGGCCCGTTACGACTGGATCGGCTGGTCGCCCGATGAAGACGAAACAGTATTGGCTTCACTCAAGGCGAAAAATCCGAATCAGCTTCATTTTACTTCGATAAGCGTAACAGAAACGGGAAAATGGGATTGGGAGGGCTATCCTGATCTCATGAAAGAAGTTCCGGATGTGTGGTTTTTGACTCAGGTAGGAACTACCCTCGCTTCAGGTATCGATTCCTTAGTCACGGATATTCCGGTGAACGAAACAAAGGTCGGCGAAATGGAGCTTTTCATCGAGGGAGATACGGTCGCATGCGGAAGCGAAAGTATGAAGGTGATATCGGTTGATCATTCCGCAAAAACGATTACTGTCGAAAGAGGATATGTACGGGCAGCGGTAAGTCATACCGCCGGAGAAAGAATAGCGGCGCATATTACGTTTTGGCCCGAAACATGGGTAATGAATCTCAGTCTTCAGTGTCCGCTACGGGATGTGGGTAACGGCGATGAGAGATGGATCGATTGGGCTTACCGCAAGTACCTCCCGGAGATTATAAAAAAACAACGTGATGGATTTCTTGTTGATCGAATTGAATACGGAGAGAGCTGGCTGGTGGACGGCGATACGCGTGCACGCAGTATTGACGCCGATTGCAGCAACACGCTTGTAACCGACGAGTACGCGGCTTTTGATGCGTCGTGGAAAACGGGGATAAGCGCTTTGTTTCCCAAATTGAGAAATATGCTGGGCGGAAAATACTTGCTGTCAAATTCGTTCGGAGCGTATCACACGCTTCTAAACGGAGCGGTTTTTGAAGGACAGCCGGGAAACTGGAACGAAACCGAACCTGACACGTTCGAAGACTGGAAAAACTATATTCTCGGCGAAGACGGGTACCTCAACACGTCGCGTACCGGGTATTCGCCTAACTTTAGTTTGGTTGAAACATACGAGATCGATACCTATCACACAAATAATCCGTATACGGAACCGGGTTTTGTTCCGAATTACCAGAAGATGCGGTGGGGAATTGCCACAGCGCTTCTCGGCGACGGATATTTTTCGTATGAGATCGGAACCAACGGTCATGGGTCACTCGGTTTGATGTGGTTTGACGAATACGATAATGCCGGTGCGGGAAGGGGTTACCTCGGACAGCCGGACGGCGACTGTTATGAGATACAGGATTTCGGCGGTGACGGGAAAGTGTACCGCCGAAATTATACGAATGGAATTGTGCTCTGCAACCCATCAAATCAGTCCGTGACGATCGAGCTTGAGAATTCGTTTAAGCTCATTAAGGGGAAACAGGTTCCGTCGGTCAACACGGGAGAGAGTGTCCGTTCAGTGACTATCGCTTCTCATGACGGACGGATTCTGTTGCGGGAGTGAGTGGGATCAGCGGATCATCAGCTCTCGCTCAAGTGTGCGATTATTTCTGATGTAGTGTGATGGTATTCACCTGACAGTTTGATCCAAAATTAAAGTGGCCGAAGGTTCCTCTGGAAGGATTGCCGCCTGATGGCGGCGGTGTTTTCCCATTGTAAGGACGCAAGGCTTTGCGTCCTTACAATGGGAAAACCGTTCAAGCGCCAGGTTTTCCCTCTTGCATCTCCCTTTTAAACTCATTTCATTGACCACGCGCGATGCTTCCGGTTCATCGCTCACACTGTATGTGATCTATTACCGAGGATCAGAACCATACTGCGGCGAATTACATCATAGGCTTTCAGAGAGATATGTTAGGTGAATACCATCACCGTGCATACCGGAGAAGACACTAGAATTATTGCGCCAGAATTTGGAAGCCACTCTGTTAAATTTGAACAAAATACTACAACTAACCAAAATTATGCAAAGACGATAGTACAAAACGAATGCGTTATAATCCTTCTGTACGGAATTATTTCTATCTGTTTGTTCGGTTACCCGTCAAACAGTATTGACAGAAATGGAGTGTTGAAATGAAAAATTATTTTCTTCTAAGTATCTCATGTATCGTATCCATCGCATTTTTTAGCTGCGGTTCGGATGACGGGGGGACGACATCAACAACGCTGGAATCACCAACTTCGATATCATTAGACGCGACATTTGTCGGGCGTTTCGATTTTACAACAGATACAGAGCCGGGGCACGGTCCTCTTTTTGACTGGTCCGGTTCGTCTATTCGAACCCGTTTTTTCGGAACGGCGATTTACGCAAAAATTCGAACATATCCCGGTTATGAACCTACAGAGGGAGAAGAAAACTATCTCGATCTGATTATCGATAATGAAGTAATTAAAAAGATTAAGATAGCATCGGGAGAGGTAATGTATCCGTTAGCTGACGGTTTGACAAAAAAAGAACATACTGTCGAGCTTGTGAAGCGGACGGAAGCATGGTGCGGTGTTTTGCAGTTTATGGGATGGGGATTTCCGGATGGGAGCTATGTGGTGGATACTGAAACACCTATCGTATTTGATCGTCAGATTGAGTTTATCGGCGACTCGATCACCTGCGGATGGGCAAATGAAACAGAAACCACTGCCGGCGAAAACAATCGTTTGAGTTTTGGTTCATTAACAGCACGTGCGCTTAGTGCCGACAGTCATACCGTCGCTTGGTCGGGCAAGGGTGTCTATATGAATTCCGGCGGAGTAACGGGTGATCCAGAAGAGGATGCTCTTATTCCTGAACTGTTTACACGTACTATTGCTAATTTTCCTATTACTGATTTTCCTGATACAGAGTACAACTTTGCGACTGAATCTGCAACATGGAATCCGGATGTGGTTGTTATTCTTCTGGGCCAAAATGACCTTGAGCTGTATTCTGCAACCGTACCTGGTGGTCGAAATAACGATCCTGCTGCCTTTAAAACTGCATATCTGAATTTTATTGCAGACGTGCATTCAAAGTATACTAAAGCCGAAATATTCTGTCTCAGTACTCCGATGTGGTGTGAGTGGCCTGATTCGTTTATCGAAACAGATATTGTTGCGGTTGCTAATGCTGATGAAATTAAGTATGGCAAAGTTCATTATGTTAAGCTGGTAAAATGTGAAGATGTCGTCGGTGGAACAGGTGCGGATGGAGCACACCCTTCGCTAAAAGCGCACAGGATATTTGCAGATACACTCATTGCTGCTGTTAAAAATGCGATGGGGTGGTAGATTTTTTGATACATTGCAAGTTAAAGGCAAATAAAAAAAGAGTCTAAATTTAGACTCTTTTTTTATTTGCGTGATCGTTCTAAAAAATCTATTTCGCAATATTCACCTTAGATAAATCCTATAAATTTATGATAGTGTAAATATTTGTTCGCAATTTAAAGGAAGCCATTCGCCCCATATCAAGATGTTTCCTCCGCTTCCTCAATGAGCTTTCTTGCGATACTATCAAATGAATCATTTCCATCGACGGCAACTTTACGCACCTTATCCGTTTCGCGTTTCGCGAGGCCGTGAGCGTAGGTTTTGTCGTAGTAATGAAGAACAATCCGTATCGCCGAAACGGTATCGCCATTTTCAATCGCGTTCACGCAGTTCTTCGCGATCTGATGTCCGAGCTTCTTTTCGATTTTACGGATCGAATTGCAGAGCTCAATCGGGTTGAATGAACCGTACACGTCGTTCAGATAGACCGCGCGTCTTTCAAGGGGCAAATCAATGAGAATTACCGGTGCTGTTCTCATTTTGGGCCAAAAGTTTTCGGGAACAACACATCTGCCTATCTGAAGCGATTCATCTTCAATCCAGATTCTTTTTGCAGAATCGAATTTTGAAAGGAGCATTCCGAGATTATTCTCAAACTGTTCCTGTGTCGGCTGCCTTGTTTCGCCTAACGCGCCAAAAGCCGACCCTTTATGGCGGGCAATGCCTTCAAGATCTATTACCTGTTCGCCGGCCGAACGCAGGTGATGCAGAATTTCGGTTTTTCCCGATCCGGTTTTTCCGGAAAGAATAAGCATTTTGCGGTCTCTGCCGAACTGATCGATGCACCATGTGCGGTACGCTTTGTATCCTTTTTCAAGAACAAAAGTTTCAATACCGGCGAGATCAGAAATATATGCAACACTGTTGCTGCGCATTCCTCCGCGCCAGCAATGGATCAAAGCTTTTTTACCGCGAGAACGCCTCTTTATTGTTTCGACAATGTACTTCATTTTCGGGCCGACTATTTCAAGTCCGGTTAAAACTGCGCGGTCTCTTCCGGAACGTTTATACAGGGTTCCCACAATAGCGCGTTCGTGATCTGTAAAAAGGGGAAGGTTAATGGCTCCGGGAATATGACCTGCGTTGTATTCTGACGGAGTGCGCACGTCAAAGCAGGGGGAGTTTTCCATAAGGTTGAGGAATTGATTTATGAAGACAGAATTCATTTGGAATTGTTCATTAAAATCGCATCAAAATGCAGGGTGTTTTTGTATAAATCATCCGCATTTGAAAATCCATTAATAAAATGGATTATCTTGTCAATTGATTCAATAATATCATTAAGATTGTCATTATCCCTGTTAAACATACATGGTCTCTTTTAATATATGTTCTTTTATTCTTGGCTTAAGATATTTCTCGCGTGCTATGTCAATATTCCGATGAAATTCATTTTTGAATAAGTCTGCCAATTGATTTTTTATTTCATAAATATTATCAGTATTGTTGTCAAATTCAACAATAATATCGATGTCGCTGTCCTCGTTGATATCGTTGCGTGCAAAAGAACCAAAAAAGCCAATCTTGGATAAATGATATTTTCGGGTTAGCGTTTCCTTGTTGTTTTTGATATACAAAATAATATTATCACGGTCAATCATTGCGATATCCTCATTCATTTCCGCCCTCAAGAGGAGATCCTATAATGGGTTTTAGGATTTCCCTTAAGGAACAATATATATGGAGCAGCGACAATGAATACAAGAAAAAAACGGAATATATAAGATTTGTATATTTGTAAAAAAATCTCGGAAAATAATTTTCACCCTATATCGCCCATAAAATTATGAATAAATCATCTTGACAGATCAATCCGTTTCCTTTTGTGTACGCGAAGATTAATCTTTAACTTTAAGGAGTTCATGATGAAAAAGCTTTTAGTAGCGGTAGGAATTTTGTGCATCGCGTTTACTGCGTTTGCACAGGAAGAAAGTTTGGCGGGAAAGAGTATTATTAGCGGTCAGTTCGGATTAGGTTTTACCTACCCGGGCGGAAAAGTTCCATCTGATTATTCTGCAGATACAGGAACCTGCTATTCATTCGGTGTGCAGTACCTTTATGGTTTAACTGATACCGGAATGATTTTTGGCGGACTTGATTATGCGTACAAGCCGCTCGTTTTGAAGTGTGAAGGTGATTTGTATGGATATTCGTACTCAATAACTGATAAATACAACGCAGCTTATTATGATATCAATTTCGGATACCGTATGTATATGGGCTCGTTGTTTGTTGATCTCGGCGGATATTATGGAATCATGAGCGGTGATATGAAGAATAAATGGTCTGGAGATACTTCTGGTAGTGAGACGGTTGAATCAAAATATACCAATAACGACTATGGTATTATTCTTGGTATCGGATACAATATTGCAATCAACGAAAAAGTTTCGATCGATCTTGGTGCACGTATTAAGGGCGGTCTTTCAAATGTATATGATATAGATGAGACGGATGAAGAGGGAAGCCAATTTACAATGCAGCTTAAAAACCGTACTGTTTCCGCTCAGATCGGCGTAAACTACGCGTTATAATAAAAAAGTTATGTGAGAATGTAAAGAGCCGATGCGTAAAGGTATCGGCTCTTTTTTTGCTATTCGTATGGAATCGGTTATTCGGCTTTACGGGTAGATCATGATCTGCCGCTTCCGGGAACACCAACCGCATCCAATACCCGCGATATAACCACCGATTTATTAAGCGGGTACATGTGAAAACCCTGAACTCCGCCGTCCAGAAGAGATCGGCACATCGATATCGCGTGGTCGATACCGACTTCAACAATCTTCGCGTCATTTACGCATCGATCGAGTTTTTGCTGTACATGCGCGGGAATTTTCGCGCCGCATTTTTTAATAAACCTGTCGATCTGTCCGGCACTTGTTATCGGCATAATTCCGGGGATAACGGGAACTGTGGAACCCATTGCCGATAGAGTATCCCGTAAACGAAAGTAGTCATCAGGATTAAAGAAAAGCTGTGTAATGACAAGACTCGCTCCCGCATCGATCTTCTTTTTAAGGTTTTTTACATCAGCGTCAAAGCTTGCGGATTCAGGATGCCCTTCGGGGTAACCCGCGACAGCAATGGAAAATCCGTTTACGGAAGAGATAAAAGAAACGAGATCATTCGCGTAACTAAACCCGTCTGCGGGCGGGGTGAATGATTCTTCGCCTTGAGGAGGATCGCCGCGGAGCGCGAGAATATCCGTAAGACCGAGCTCCTTCACCTTTGCGAGATACTGGGCTATTTCACTTCGTGATGATCCTACACAGGTGAAATGAACCAGCGGACGTATTGAAAGAGTATCCCGTATTGAGAGAGCAAGGTCGAGAGTTTTTTCTCGTGTCGATCCGCCCGCACCATAGGTGACAGAGACAAATGCGGGATTATACTCTTTGAGTTTTTCCAATTCAGTAAACAGCGAAGTTTTTCCTTCTTCTGTTTTGGGCGGAAAAACCTCAAACGAAAGGGTAAAATTTTTATATAACTCTTTAAAGTTCATTTAACCTCACAAAATAATCGTGAACCGCAAGAGTAATAGGAAGGGTTATTTGCGCAATACTTATTCGTCGCTGTATTCAAGTAATGGTGCTTCAATAACGGCTCGTAGTTTTATCTCGGTAGATCCGTTGTTGTTGTTTACTTCAAATATTTTTTCTTTAACCACGGAAAAACCGAGAACTTTTGACTGAATTTCCTGATGATCAACTGCGCTGTTCGTTACTTTTGTAAATGATTCAATAAATACTCCATTTGTTTGTTCATTCATATTTTTTATTGCTGTTAGTAACAGATTATTCTTAACTGATTCAATTTTTGCAGTGTCTGCCGAATCAATAGTTTCTGAGAGTTGAATTTCCTTGCTGCTAAAAAGCCGTCTGCCGTCATTGTTCTTGAGAAAACGGTACGAAAGTACTTTCTTATTTGCATTACTCATTTCATTTTCAATTTTTTCCGGATCAACGGAGAAAACTACTGTTCCGCTCGATTCACATGAAATCGAAGCGTATTCGTATGCTCCGTTTTTTGATATCGTTAAACCGTTGCACGTGGAGTTGATGTTTTCGAACCGAATGTTGTCAGACCACTTGCATTTCCCATCGGTTATCCCGATTGAAAAAATTATTTGTTCCTGACCTGTTGCGGGTTCAACGGCTTTTTGATTAAAAAGAGTTTTAGGTTCTTCAAGGCTTGAAAAATCGATATTGTTGAATATTTTTACATCATCAATAATCGATGGGAACAGTACTTCGGAATTATTATACAATATTGAGTATTTTTTATCAATAATTTCGGTAATGTACCGGTTCTCGGAACCGCGGATATTTACGTCCAGTTTTCCGATTTTGTAATGCAATCTGTTGTATCCGCTTATGCCGGAAAGAGCCGCTTTTTTATTAACAACTACCGGTAATAAAAAAAGACCCTCGCAGAGCATCGATAAAAAAGCTTCTTGATGGATTTTTTTAATGTTATTAATACCTTCAGCGCCATATGTTTTAGAAATACCGACAACATTAAAACGGTATTCTTTTATTTCTCCAGCGTTAGCGGGCAAAATGGAAATTATTATGCAGATGGAAAATATTATTTTTACCGTATTTTCTAATATTTTTTCCATTTTACCGCCTTGTTCGTGTGAGTATTTAAATATATAATAGCTTTCCGTTCGTAGTCAAGAATCTTTGTAATCATACAAGGAATATTATTCACTGTACTATTTTTTTGTTTTGCATAACATAAAAAAAATTACTCGGCCGAATACAATTCACGGTATACGCATTTCTTTCTGACATCCATAATGTCACGGAACGTCTGCGGATGCAGATACCGCCACATCGTAATGAGTATCGGATCGATACGGAAGATACGTTCGAATTTTGTGTTTGTATAATCGTTATACGAGTCGGGGTGAACTTTCGAGAATTCTTTGCAAAACCATTTATTCGATTCGAGCGATGCGTGTCCCATTTCGTGAACAACGCCTTCTATCTGTATGTTTTCGAACGAAAGAGCAACTCTCGGATTTTCACGCATTTGTTGTGTTTTTGAAAATCGGCTGTCAGTCTGAAACCAGATATTTAACCCGTCGTTTACAATACATATAGCCCGTGCGGTAACTTGCATGTCGTTGCCGCATGTGGCTAATACGGCCGTACGGTGTTTCGTCAGTTTCTCAAGCAGGTATGTTTCACTCTCAGAAAAATCAATGATTGTTTTGCTGTTCATTGGTTACTCCGTTATTCTGTTGATGATTCCGCCATGGAAATTACCGATATAAAGCAGTTCATTATTGAAATGAATTTTTTCATGAGCACAGAAGTAGTTTATACTGCCGTCTATTAAAGAGGTATATACCAATCTGTGGTTTTTGTATATGCTTGGGCCTCTTAAAGGCATTGTGCGGTCTTTGTTGCGGAGCGCTTCCTGTAAAAAGCCATATATTTCTTCCATACGGTGATCGTTTCCCGGCGTAACATGGCCGGTAAAATTCATTCCCCATTGCGCAACAGAATCAACAAAAAGAATTTCTTCACCGATAAAAGGTTCTCCGCCATAGTAGCGGTCCACATAGAGAAGATTATTTTTTCCGTACCGTATCTCAAATGCGCCATCTGCGAGTTTGATTTTTTCGGCATTATCTCCCGCAGCATATCCGGCAAGTTTTGCCTCTGCAAGAAATTCTACTATCATTGCATCGATGTTCATTCTTTCCCTCTTTTAATCTTTATTTTATATAATCTCTGTAATGAAATATTTATTCCCAAAGCTTATTCAGAAGAGATAGTAGTATGACTTTTTCTTCTTTTGATAAACGGGTATACAGTTTTTCCATTACTTCATCCGAAATACGCATAAAATCATTTCGATACGATTCACCTTTGGCTGTTAAACCGATCATACTGGCCCGGCCGTCTTCCGGATCGGCTGTTCGGCATATAAGATTTCGCTGTTCCATTTTTTTTACGAGGGCGGTTACAGTTGATTTATCGCGGCTGATCCGTTCGGCCAGAGTTTTCATCGGTATTGGAGCGTCGTGGTAAAGCTGATAAAGAATATCTCCGTGACTTATGTCCAAATCGGTAAGACCGAGTTCCTTCATACGCATGAGAATATACGAATATGAGGTCTGCAGTTTGCGGCTCATTATGCTTAAAATGCGATTTGGAGATTCGGACGAATTCATATAACCAACATAGTTTGATATCAAACTAATATCAAGTATTTTTTCATTAAAATATGAGACTTGTTGCGTAAAGATGTTTCGCACTTGCAGGGAAGTCCTTGCGAGGACTTTTAAGGGGCTTTGTCCCTTCCCCTTTTGAGAAAAATCAAAATTTGCAGAGTGTTACGCGTTTTTTCGTATCGTTTTGCGATAAAGGAAAAATAAAAAAATGAGAATTAAGCATCATTTTCAGATTAGCAAAAATACCAAAAGATACCGATCTCTGGCACCAATTTCTATGCGCTGATCCCGGGTACATCCGTCTCACCTCTGACACCATTTTCGCGTCAACCCGTTCAAGAGACATAAATTATGATTGCGTTCTATCCTCTTCAAAGTATGGGTGAATCGGACACTGTGGAGAGCTGAAATGAACAATGTAACCGTAATATCATACCCGTCGCAGGGGAGTAACTCGCTTCTTTCGCTTACCGATCTGCGGTCACGGTATATGGTTCCTTTTGCCGGCAGATACCGTGTTGTTGACTTTGCCCTTCGCAATGCCGTTGCGTGCGACGTGAGGCGCACAATCATTGTAAGCGATGTATTCGACGATCTTGCGCACTATGTGGAAAGTCATCCGCAATATCGCAACGACGAGAAAGTTCAAACAAAAGTATATCTTGAAACAAAGATCTCGCTGGCGCAATGCGCGCGCCTTTTATTTGCCAAACCCACGCAGATGTATATTCTGTATAACGGAGATTGTCCGCTCATTGTGGATTTTGAGCCGTTGATATGGAAGCACAAGGCAAAGAAAGCAAAAGGTGCCGTACTCTACATGATCGATTATGACGGCCGACCAACACTCGCCCGAACGGCGCTTATCTGTGATCGCGTTACGCTCGAAGGAGCTTTCCGCCGCGCAATACGGGAGAAAGTTCATTCGCCCCATATATTTGAAACGATAATAAACTCATTCATAATAAAAGGGGTAAAAAGAGATACGGTTCCCGGATACTGCAGGCCGATCAGCACCATCGCGGAATATTACCATGCTAACTATGAGGTATATCGCGACGAAGAAGTTTCGCGCACCGTGTTTGCCGATGAGCATCTTAAAAGCGGAATGAATATCCGCGGATACGCGTTTCTCGGAGCCGGGTCCGATGTGCGCGAATCGTATCTTGGCGAAGGATGCGAAATTCATGGTACGGTTAAAAATTCGGTCATCTTTCCCGGAGTGTACATAGGCGAAAAATCTTCGGTACTCGATTCGGTGATTCTTCCTTATTGCCGAATCGGAAACACCTCTATCGTTGAGCGCGCGGTTATCGATGAGTTTACCGACAAGATGCGCGAAGAATTTCCGTACAATGTGGGTCACTTTACGCGGATCGGACGCGGAACTCTCGGGTTAAAAAATTCGGAACATCCGAATGAGCTTGGTGACGGAATTACTCTTGTCGGAAAGAATTGCGCTCTGCCGGATAATCTCACGGTCGGCAGTGCAAGCTACATCGCTTCGGGCGTCGGAGCCGACGCGTTCGGCACACGGCTCATTGTTGATGACGGCATATCGGTTATGCGCGAGGCAGTTCATGATGCCCTTGCGTAAGACATTGATTTTTGTTTTGTCTTTATCACTTTTTTTTATATGTATGTATCCGCTTTCGGCGCTGGAGATCGCGGTTATTCCGTACGAGGTCGGAGTTGCTGACCGCGATTTTACCGCGGAAACCGGTACTGAATACGCAAAACTTATCTCGCTTGCGGGAGCGATCGACAAAGGGGTAAGCGTATATTCCTTTCGTGCGTTGGAGCGCGATCTTTCGTCGCAAGGGCTTGATCCGCAAAAAACAATAACGGCAAATGACATCAATGCTTTTCTCGCGTCGCGTTATCTTCCCTATGCGATTGTCGGAAGAATTTCAAAAACATCAACAGGTTTTGTTTCGCAGAGTATTCTCTATTCTGCGTCGCATAAAGCGATTGTCGCTCGCGCGAAAGGGAGCGGAACGACTCTTGCCGAATGCGCGACGCGCGAGGCGAAAGAATTATATTCACGGTTTGCGGATATTGAACGGCAGTCGGTCAAACGTAACACCGTCTATGATATTGCGGTACTGGTTGATTCTACATATTCCGTAAATACCGATCTGTCTGATATTCGTTCGTCTGTCGAGTCATTTGTTTCCGAATCGATCGAAAGCTTCCCGGGAACCAATGTGTATATTATTCCGTTTAACGATACGGCACTCCGTTCGTTTCCGGATCCGTGCCAAACCGTTCCCGCGGTACGGAATTCAATTGCTTCAATAAAGCCAAAGGCGGGAGCGCGTGTTTCCGTACTGGGCGATGCGATCGAATCGTCTCTTGAAAATATTCCGTGGCGGTCAGATGCAAGCCGTGCAATGATCGTTTTCGCCTCTTCTCCCGCGAAAAGTCCGTTAAGCGATAAAGCTATCCGTATCGCGAAGAGAAAACATGTTGCGGTGCACTCGGTTGCTCTCGGATATTCACCTGTACGTGATATCGAAATGCTAAGGCGCATCGCGAGCGGTACCGGCGGAACGTTTTCTTCCGTTTCGTATCGACAAACGTTATACGACAATAACGGCGACGTGTACGGACTTTTTCTTCACAAAGGACGCATTTTCGAGGGGAGCATGGACTGGACCGGGTGGGTCAACGGAGTCATTCGGGAAAAAACAACAGGATCATTTTATGAAATGGTTCCGAGTGAGGCCGACGAAGTGATTCTGCCTCAGGGAACCGCCGCGAATCCGTTATCGATGGTACAGCTTTATAAAAAGAAAGGAACAAAGTCGGTTCTTAATTCCGGAGAAATTAGGTCGAACATCTCCCGAATTATGCAGACAGTCGAGGACACGTTTTCAATCGGATCACGGAGCGCGCCGGTAAAAAGTACCGCGCGTGTTTTATTGTCGCATAACAATACATCAATATGGGTCAGCGTTCCCGATCAGCAGACTCTTTCTTTTTTTACTAAGCAGAAAGCGCTCGGATTTGTTTTTCCGCTTGGCGTGCGGATTTCACTTAAAAAAGATGAACCGTATGGTTTTACGTTTAACTCGTCGCAGTTTATTACGGGATACGATTGGGAAAATTTACCCGACGCGGCAAGAACATCCCTTGAAGAAGTAGTCAAGAATCCTGCACGATTCGCTAAAGAAGGCCTTTTTGCTCCGCCGGTTTGGTTTGTAAATGTAAAGGTTGACGAAATCAATGACCGCACTGTTGCAAACGATATTCGGGACGATCGGTAAAAAACAATTGACCGATGACTGATTTCAGGCTATTTTTTCTTTCTATGAAGAAATTTCTACAAATAGCGCTTATAAGTTTTACTTTCGCGTTTACGCTTGTTCCGATTCCGCTTTTTTCTGCGGATGATGATGTTGACGGGCCCAAAAGCGTCGTTGTGTTTAACTTTGCCGGTCCGGAAAAAAAAGCCGCTCGCGGTGAAGAAGACTTTTCTCCTCTTTCAACCATTCTGCCGGTCAGTCTCAAATCGGAACTCGATAAGTCAGGTGCGTTTACGGTTACTCTCGGCGGTGATAATCCCGCGTTGATTGAGGGTGACGATTCCGATATGATCGAATTGCTGAAAAAAGAAGCTGAAAATCAATCCGCTCAGTTTGTTGTTGTCGGACGATTTTCCGTACCGCGCGGAAACCTGCGTATTGAGAGTTTTATCTATACCGTTCGCGGAAATAAAATTCTTCCTGTTGTATATGAAAAGAAAAAAGTCGGTGCGTTGTTTGATACGATAGTCACGGAGCTTTCTTCGCAGATTGCCCGTGAAATGGACACGTACACAATAAAAAGAACCGCTGCTCCGACAATAGATCCTGCCGAGGAGTCTTTTGAATTACCGCCGGTTATTACTATTAACGGAAGCTCGGCTGATGAAATATATTATACTCTCGATGGATCAGAACCCACAAAAGAAGACGGCGATTTATACGAAGGCCCGTTTACTTTGCGCCGATCCGCAGTAGTAAGCGCATCAGCATACCGCGAAGGATCATTTATTTCCAAACCGGTAAGCCGTTCCATTGAAGTTCAAAAACCCGTGAGTTATTTTACTCTCGGAGTATATGGCGGCAATGCGGTCGTATTCGGAAAATGGCGTGACAGAGTGAGCAAAGAAGGACTGTCTTGGTTTTCTGTTTTTACTCAATGGGAATTCGCGAATATTGCTTCACCGGAATCTAACGTATTCTTGAAAAATTTCGGAATCACCGCGGCGTTTCACAGCGGAAGTACCAGTATCGAAAATGGCCCAAGCAGCGGACCGACAACGACCTATACAAAGAGTCCGAGTTTGGCGTCCGGGACGGAATCTACAAATTCGTATACCGGGCCGATGCGCGGATACATATTCGGCGGATCATTGGGATTGTTTACGGTATATCGTCCTTCGGATTTTTTTACCATTACGGCTGAAATAACCGGCGGTTATGTGAGAATTACGAATAATGAAGGTGATGATTCCGGAATGAAAGGAACGTTTAACCTTCCTCAAGGAAATCAAGTCTGGAAAGAGAATTCGTACACGACAGCGGGTACTATGCGTCTGCAGTACTGCTGGACCCATTTTATTATTCACGGAAACGGCGAATATCGTGTCGTGCGTATTCCCGATGAAAAAGAATTTATGAAAATGTTTGTGTTCGGTGTCGGTGTCGGCTGGAAGTTTTGACGTGTATAGAGTTTGATTTTTTAGATCAATTATAATAAAATGCGGATGTCCGGTTAAAGATTGGTTGCCGATAGAAGAATTTTATTTACTGAATGGATAACAAAATAATATGAAACTGATTTTATGCGATAGTGATGATCAGGTTGTGTCTGCCTGGAAGGGAAAGTTCTATGGATGTGAGTCTGTTGAAATGTTCTGCGGAAATATTTTTGATTTATCCGCGGATACGATAATCTGTCCGGCAAATTCGTTCGGATTCATCAATAGCGGTACAAACGTATCGTATTCGGCGTTTTTCGGAAATGAATTGCAGAAGCGTATTCAGAAAGCGATTTCTGAAAAAATGAACGGAGAGCTTATTGTCGGAAATGCGCTTGTCATCGAAACCGGACATCCTGTTCTGAAAAATCTTGTATTGGCTCCTTCTATGCGTGTTACCGAAAAAATAACGAAAACCGTAAATGCGTACCTGTCGTTTCGTGCGGCGTTAATCGCAATTAACGAACATAACAGGCAAAATGAAACAATCCGCAATGTTCTTTCTCCCGGTATCGGTGTATATAATGGCGGACTTACCCCTCTGCAATGTGCGTATCAGATGTTCAGCGCATACAGAAAAATCGTTCTGGGCCGCATTGAATTTCCAAACGAAATTTTTGAAGCTCAGGATGAGCATACGCGAATGACCTTAGAATAAAATTTGTAAGTATTATTTATTGACGAAATAATACTCGATTGTCATATTGCTTTATCAAAATATTGAGGCATCGCCAAGCGGTAAGGCAACGGACTCTGACTCCGTCATCCAAGGTTCGAATCCTTGTGCCTCAGAATAAAGATGATTTAAAAAAAAGGGGCCGTTCTTGTTTTGGACGACCCCTTTTCAAACTTGTTTTTGTACGGTCCTTCAGTTTCTTTCCAGAATACTCCGGTCAATCACCTCGATCCATCCTCGTCCCGCGCGGATGATTCCCTCATCCTGAAGCCGCGAAAGGTTACGGTTGACTGTCTCCCTTGTTGCGCCGATCGATTCGGCAAGTTCTTCCTGTGTGCATTCAATCCGCGCGTTTCCGCCTGAGGTCAGATCCGACAACTGCCGCAGGAGACGATCATGCGGACGGGTCAGTTCCACGCGTGAGTATAAAGCGTACTGACGCCGCGCGAGATCGCGGAGAAACCATCGCTCGATTCCGGGAAAGCCGAGCAGTTGATCGAATCCGTTTTTCGAATAGGTCAAAAGCTCGCACGAATCGATCGCGTGCGCGTCATGCGCGCAAGGTCCCGCCATGATAAGCTCCGCCGCGCCGAGCCAGTCGCCGGGACCGAACAGTCCCAGATCGAGGGCGCTTTCATCTGAACGGTAGATGGTCGTTTTGACCGAACCGGAAAGAATCATGCAGCAGAAAACCGCACTGTCGCTCTGATACCAGAGGGCTTTTCTGCTCCGGATAAATCTTATTTCGCCGATGGCGATCGCGCGTCTCATGACGGATTTTGTCATTCCTTCAAAGGGCGCGAATGTTTCTGCAGAACTCATATCAGCCGCCGAGAATGGAAAGATACGATTCAATCGTGATGAACGGATAAATAAATCCGATCATCGGTTTCGATTCGCCGCGCGCGAGTTCAATCATAATCACCATCTCGTTATCACCGATTGTGATATCCTCATCGGAACTCTCGGCAGGACTCAGCCCGAAATTTGTGTGATTCTTCCAGCCGCCGCTTACGCACGAAAGAAATTGTTTCTGATCGGCAGGTACGGAGAAAGAATCCGCGAATGAAGCATTTGCCGCAAAGGAAACAAAGAGCGGTCGGCGGCGCATAATTCCGCTTTCCGAATTCATCTTCTCAAGATACTCGCGGATCTCCGCGCTGACCGGGCGCGCGCAGGGAACCGGTTCATAAAGGGTCATAAAGTGCGATTCGGAATCCGTTTCGTATAACGGGCGCTGTCCGCCGTGTTCCGCGGTGAAAGCGGGAACGAGCCCGTGTTGTACGAGCAAATCCAAAGCTTCCCGGTAGGTGCATTGATCGATGAAGGCGCATTTGAGATCCTTCATGTCCGATCCGACTTCGGCGAAACGGGCGCTCAGGTTCCGGGCGCACAGTTCGTGAATCGCGGTGAGACTTCGTATCTGATTACGGGAAAATCTGTCCGGCATTCTGAAGTTGTACGTTTTCGCGATTCTTTTCGTTTCCATGTCGCCGATATTCCCAGTCATGCGGGGAGCGGTGACTTGCGGAAAGGGTTTGAGTATTTTCGTCACACGCATTCCCATCGCCTCTTCAATAACAACCGCCTGTCCGCGCGCGACCGGAATTCCAGCCGCGAGAAGTTCAACATTGGTTTCCGCATCCGACGGAGTATCGAGATTGATATACGAATTCCGTCCGAGTTTTCCGCACACGGCGAGATCAAATGGCAGAGAACCAACACTTACGGAAACCGGTATTAGCTCACCGAGCGCGTCCTGCCGTTTCGGCGAAAGATTGAATGACGGCATGAACGATGATTCCGTGACGCGTACGCCGAACGATCCGTTTTCGGGATGGTTTCTTTCCCCGAATACGACAATCTCGCATATTCCGACGGGAACGTTGTTGAAAAGAATAATGCTGGGAAATCCCGCTTCCCGTTCGGTGATGACGGTGTCGCCCGGTTTGAGCGCGCCGAGCTCATACGCGCTCAGCATCGTTTCCCCGATGCTTATGGATACTGTTCCGTTTAAGTTCTCCGTCATAAAGGCCTCCTCTGACATTCGCTGATGTCCGGGTCAGAATATACGCGAAATGATATATTAATACCATGACCGGTGTCTGTGACGGGAATCACACAGGTTTTCTGTTTCACGTTTCGAACTGTCGCACGGAAACGCGTTTCCATCAATCACTTTACAGAATCGATCGCTTTCGTATGATGTGTTTATGAAACGTATTTCATGTTTCGTTTTGCCAGATCTACAATTGTGAAAAGGGTCGGTATATGATAATTCAAATCTTCGGAACAAAGAAGTCGAAAGATACGCAGAGAGCGGTACGGTTCTTCAAGGAAAGGGGAATACAGATCCAGGAGATCGATCTCACGCAGAAAGGGATTTCACGCGGAGAACTGAACAGCGTCAAACGTAGTGTTCCGATGGAAGAGCTCATTGATGCTGAATGCGCGGAATATAAAAGGAAAAATCTACAGTATATCGTTCATGATATCGAGGAAGTTCTTCTCGAAAATCCGATTCTTTTCCGGATGCCGGTTGTACGCATGGACGACAAAGCGACCGTGGGATATCGCGATTCAGTATGGAAGGAATGGATAAAAAAATGAAAGGTAGAATCAAATCAGTCATACGGAGAATACGTAAGCCTTTGCTCATCGCCGGATTCGCGGGCATTACCGCTGTTTTCGCGATGAATATTTTCATCCATTGGTATTCCGCAAGATTCATTTTCACCGATCCCGCGAAGGTTCCGTTCGTGTATACCGCGATCGTGCCGGGCGCGCTCGTCATGCCCTCGGGCAAACTGTCTCAAATCACTTTTGACCGGGCCGTTTCGGCGCTTGAACTTTATCAAGCCGGAAAAGTGAAGCGCATTCTGGTGAGCGGCGATCATGGAACGAAATCGTATGATGAGGTAAATACGATCAGGAAATTCCTTCTTGCTCACGGAGTGAGGAAAGAGGATCTTTTTCTCGATCATGCCGGATTCGACACGTATTCGACAATGGTTCGCGCGCAAAAGGTGTTCTGCGTGAAGGACGCGGTAATCGCTACACAGGAGTTTCATCTTTTCCGGGCGGTTTTCATCGCGCGAATGAAAGGTCTGGAGGCATACGGATTCAAAGCTGATAAGCGGCATTACGAACATATACGATATTATAAGTTTCGTGAAATTTTTGCAAATGGTAAAACTATATTCGAGGTAATGTGTAATAGTAAACCCAGATTTCTAGGTGAAAAAATTCCGGTTACGGGGGATAGCAAAAAAAGTTGGGATCAATAACAGATTGAAAAGTAATTCTATTATTTCCATACAGTGCTCGGATAGTTCCGCAGAATAAATGCGGCCAAATGCAAAATCAAAAATAAAGCCGGAATGTTCATGGAAATCAGCAGAATCAGAAAAAACATTTTTATTTTTTCTGATTCTGCTTCGAGTTTTCTTAGATTAAAAAATCTGATTGTACAGAGTGCTGTTCCCGCAACCAATAAGATGATTCCTAAAATGATTGTATAATATCCCGCCGCAACAAAGATATAATTTCTGGTAAAGACCCAGCAAAAAAATATGGTTATCCCGAGAAGAAGCGGTAATAGCCAGCATATAATAAGCAGATTGTTATTTTTTATTCTTTTCATAATAAATTTCAAGGAGTATTGCAGAATAAAAATAGATCAATCAAAAAAGGGCTGCTTTTTTCAAAGCAGCCCTTGGAGAAATGATAAATCAGAAACTATTTTGTAAGTTTCTTTCCATCAACGGATTTTTCTGCAAGAAACGCAGCGATCTCATCAGCCGCCGCCTGAACATCTTTTTTGCCGAGAAGAGCCTGCTGCACTGCAACAATCGTTTTTTCAACAAGCTCGCCATACCATTCAACCTGAACGAGCGGTTTTGAATTTTTAGCTTGTTCGCCTAACTGTTTCCAGAAGGGGTATGCCTTTACAAGATCCGGATCGGAATAAAGATCAGAGAACAGAGGAAGACTTCCGATCTCTGTCGCACGTTCTTTGTCTTTTTCTTTCGAGATCATGAATTCAATATATTTCCACGCTGATTTTTTATTTTTGCTTCCTTTGGGAATCGAGAATGCTTCGGGAAGAGTAAGCGTTGTTGCAAATTCAGGTTTTTGTGCAGGAAGAGCGGAAGCCGCCGCAATCTTGCCGACAACCTTTGATTTTTTAATATCATTTGAGTAACTAAACATGCTCGGCGGACCCTGGAAGAAGAATGCGCTTTTTCCCTGATAGAAAAGATCTGCTGCTGCTTCCTGACTGACTGAGGGTTACGCTGGACGGATTAACCAATTTTTTTGTGCGGATCATGTCTGTCATAAATTGAAGAGCTTCAACGGATGCACCGGAATTAATGGTGATTTTTCCGTCAGCATCAAAATAATTTCCGCCGAAGCTGTACAAGTAGAATCCTACGGAGTTCGCAAGCGCCCATTCCTGATTCCAGTATTCGGCAATCGGATATGCGCAGATACCGGCTTTCTTGATTGCTTCCGATTGAGAAACAACTTCATCCCATGATTTTGGTGCACTTTCGAATCCGGCTTTTTTAAGCATCTCTTGGTTATAGAAGAAGAATCGAGTGTCGTTATTCCATACGATACCAAGAAGATCTCCGTTGCGTTTGAATGCGTTTACAAGTCCGGGAACAAGTGATTTTACATAACTGCCACTCGCATAGCTGTCAAGAGGCTCAATCCAACCTGCCGATGCAAATTGCGCTACGTTTCCGTTATCGAGTTCGATAACATCATACGAAGTTCCGCCGGCAGCGAGATCTGTACGGATTTTCGCGTCGACTTCATCCCATGACATCTGGATAAACTCAACTTTGATTCCTGTTTTCGCCTCGAATTCCCGTGTTTGTTTTTCCCAAACACCCTTTAGATCCATTTCGTGGCGCGGCATAATCACTGTGATTTTGCCCGATTCTTTTGCGCAGCCGAGATAAAGTCCTGCAAAAAGAATAGAAATGATTGGAACGAGAATCACTAACAATTTGATACGTTTCATCACCAAATCCTCCATTTTTTTATTGAATCACCTGTTTCTGAAATTGTGTACCGTTCAGAAACAAGGAGAATCACCCTTTTAAATGAATAATTGTAGCCGTATCGAGGGTCACCGAGAAAGAAATAGAATTCTATTCCTTAACTCCACCCGCTGTTAGACCTTGGACAATGTATTTCTGGAAGAAGAGAGCCAGAACCACAGGCGGTATACTCGCTACAACGCCTGCGGCCGCCATCGCGACGTAGTCGATTCCGACCTTGCTGGAGTATTCCGAGATCAGAACACTGATGGTTTTTGATTGAATGGTAGAGCTCAGTAAAAGTGCGGTAAAGAATTCATTCCACGCGATAATGAATGCGAAGATACCGCTTGCGGCAAGTCCCGGTGTTGAGAGCGGCAGTACAATACGGAAGAAAGTACCAAACCTTGAACATCCGTCAATACGGGCTACTTCTTCGAGTTCCCGCGGAACTCCTTCAAAATATCCGCGCATTAACCATATAACGAGAGGAAGAATAAACGAGCAGTCGGCAATAATAAGAGCGAGCTTTGTATTGAGAATGCCTATCTTTTGCATAACAATATAGATCGGAATGATAAGAACTATAATAGGAAGAAACTGAGTCAAAAGCAAAAAAGAGAATGTGGCGTTCTTTGCTTTGAATTTTACACGAGAAAATGCATATGCCGCAAACGATCCGGCAATGAGGCATACGAACGTTGAGGAAAGGGCAATTATCAAACTATTGAGAAGGCCGTATTTCAATGTAGAGTTTATACTGCCTGCAGCGGACGATCCGAAAAAGATTTCTTTATAATTGTCAAAATTGAATGTATGGGGAATCCATCGCAATGGAACGGTTGTAAGTTCAACACGGTTTGAAAGACTGCTGATTACAAGCCACAAATAGGGTGCCAGAATAAAGATGCATAAAGCGGCAACAGCGGTATAAATCAAAACCCTTTCGGTTTTACGCATTGAAATAAATCGGGGAAATAATTGTCTGATTTTCATAGGATTACGACTCCATATTCAGTTCAGACTTGAGGCTTTTGATGTATAATACCGCAAAAAGACAAGCCACTATGGTAAGAAGATACGCTAACGCAGATCCGTATCCGAACTTTAGAAATGAGAAAGTATTTTTGTATACGTAATAACTCAGAAGATTAGTCCCATCCGCGGGACCGCCGCGCGTAATTATGTAGATTAGATCGAACTCTTTCAGCGCCCAGATTGTTTTTATTACAACAACCGAAGCGATAATCGGTTTTAATAGCGGAACGGTAATACTGACGAGCGAGCGGAATTTTGTTGCGCCGTCAACCTGCGCCGCTTCGTGAAGTTCTTTCGGTATGGACTGCAGAGCCGCGAGGAGCAGAATCGCCGCAACAGGTGTTTCTTTCCATATGTTTGCGAATATTACAAGGTTCAATGCGGTGAATGGTTCACCAAGCCATATATGATACTGATTGATTAAATGTGTCTGTGTGAGAAATGCGTTCATCGCGCCGTAGTTTGCGTCATAAATCCATTTCCACATTATTCCATTTACCACATACGGAAGCGCCCACGGCAAAATGATAAGTCCGCGGACAAAAGCGCGCCCCCGGAAACTTTGATTAAGCAGAATTGCGATTGCAAGACCGAGCGTGGTTTCAATTGTTACGGTTGTTACCGCAAAATATAATGTGCGGCCGAGAGCCATCCAGAATGAAGGATTTTTTAACGCGGTAATATAATTTGTAAAAAAAAACGAAATGACCTGATCCGGGCCGTGCAAGCTCAAGATCGGTAAAACTGAGAACGAGCGACGAAATCATCGGGAACAATAGTACGCCGAATACTATCAACGCCGCTGGGGCAAGCAGTATGAACGCAAAGAATGAGATGCTATTGAATATTCCGCCGGATTGTTTTTGGTGGTTCGTCATGTCAAATTCCTGCAATTATTATCATGTGCGTCTTGATTTGCTCTGCATGTACATGGTTACAGATATAACAAACAATTGTCTCATAACGTGAAGTGAGAATTGTAAAACTATTGACCCGATCATTGTCAGATTATGGCGGTAGAGCTGTATAATGTCAAGGTAAGAAAGGATTTCATGATATATTTTTATACATATTCGTTAAATTATTCAACTAAATGTATAACACTATTCGTTTGATCGTTACATGAGTATATTTCATTTCTAATATGCGAATGTGACAGCATAGTTAATCGATTAAAAAACCATTTATTTTTACTTATTCTTTTTATGATTGTTGCGTATAAATTGTTTCATTCACGGCGTTTAACGAAAGTTTCTGTTAAGGGCGGTTCCGAAAACTAAGAACAGTTTTCGGAACTGATCACTTGAGGACGCAAAATTTTTGAAAAAAACGGTTTTAGGACCTTTCGTAATGAAAACGATCTTTATACCATCGGAACAAATCGTACCCCGCATATATTTTCAGAATAGATTTTTCCGTTCTTTTTTACCGCACGTATAAGATTTTGAACTCCTGTTCCAACTGGAGCAACGATTGTGCCTCCTTCAATAAGCTGGTCAATTATCGACTGAGGCAGTTCGGTCGGTGCCGCAGTCAGTATAATTACGTCAAAAGAAGATTCGTTTGGCCAAGGATCAAATCCGCTGCCGATACGGTATTGGATGTTTGAATAACCCAATTGATCGAGAATAACTTTTGCGGATTTTGCGAGAGGTTCGATCTTTTCGACAGTGTACACTGTTTTTGCCAAAAGGCTTAAGACCGCTGTCTGATACCCTGTGCCGGTACCGATTTCAAGGATTCTCTCGTTGCCGTTAAGCTTGCAGAGATTGGTCATAAAAGCCACAATATACGGTTGCGAGATTGTTTGCCCGTATCCGACTGGAAGAGGCGAATCATTGTACGCTTCAATTTGAATCTGGGCAGGTACAAACCGATGACGCGGAACACCCCGAATCGCTTCAATGACCCGTTTATCATCTATTCCGCGCGAAAGTATCTGATTTTCGATCATTTCTTCGCGAAGAAGTTTCCATGCATTTTTTTCCATACGGTTAGTGTATCACACAAATTGAATATTGTCACTTTTTCCTTGACCGAATAAAATAAAGAGGTGTTACATTACATGTGTTTTGAATCGTACATAAATCCAAGAATCCCCAAACAGGAGACCAAATGAGTACAATAAATAATCCCCGTCATCCGGCAGCAGTTATCGCATTTTCGGTTATTACGTGCGGAATCTATACGTTCTACTGGATTTATGCGTTTTCGGGAGAAATGAAGGAATACTTAAAAAAAGAAGAGATCAATCCGGCAACAGATCTGATACTGTGCTTTATTTGTTTTCCGTATATTATATACTGGGCGTACAGGTACAGCGAATTCATACAAGAAGCGCAGGGGAAAGCCGGCGGAACGGTAGATAATGATCTTCCGCTTATATCGCTCCTCATGTCTTTTTTCGGTTTTTTTATTGTGGATATGGCAATAAAGCAGTCCAAGATGAATGATGTGTATTCAAGAAAATCAATCACCGTCTGATTCTAAAAAAGCTTGTTTAGAATGATTTTTTTTGCGAAATAATTGCAAAAGGGGACCGGTTATTTCGTGATGTTCGCATATTGCAAAGCAGATCCTTGCAATTATGGTAAAACTGTTTTGTCGAAACGGATTATTTGTATATCGGTTGTAAGGGTTTTTTATAATGTGGAGAGTTTCTTTAAACGGGTTTTTGACCGGCTTACTTTTGCAGGCAGCTGTCGGTCCTGTCTTTTTTTATGTTGTGAATAGAGTATTGCAGAAAACATTTTTAGACGGAATTGTTTCTGCGTTTGCAGTAACACTTGCGGATTATTTGTATATTATTTTGGCGATAGCCGGAATCGGGAAATTACTCGAAAAGCAAAGAATAAAAAAAATTTTAAAAATTGCCGGTTCCATTGTTCTTATCGTTTTTGGCGTACTGATTGTAGTTCATGCAATGAAAATGCCGAATAGCGGTGCGATTGCGGTAGAAAAATCTTCGAACATTATTTCAAGTTTTACCGCTGCATTTATTTTAACAATATCTAATCCGCTAACGATTCTGTTTTGGACGGGGTTATTCGCGGCAAAATCAATCGAATACGGTTATTCCCGAAAGGAATTGATTATTTTTGGTCTTTCGGCAGGAGCATCAACTTTTCTGTTTCTTGTAAGCGCAGCGGGTTTGCTTACTTTAATTAAATCTTCAGTTCCGGAAATTGTTGTTATTATTTTGAACCTTTCTGTCGGAGCTGTTCTTTTGTTGTATGGAATTATACGTTTGGTCTCTACCCGATCGGGCGGACAAAATGAAAAAAATACTCGATCGTGAAATTCGAGCAAAGCGTGCGGTAGTACTTGCTTCTTCAATAAGTGCATTCTCAATATTTTTATGGTTTATCGGCGGACATACTTTTTGTTATTTCCGTTCGATCTTCGGGATTCCCTGCCCGGGCTGTGGAATGAGTCGTGCATGGATTTCATTTTTTAAAACGGATTTTGCATCAGCCTTTCGGTTTCACCCGCTTTTCTGGGTTGTTCCCGTTATTGCCGTTGTCATTATTTTTAAAAAAAATTCCGTTATTAAAAAGATCAATCAGTCGTATCTGTTCTGGATTGTAACGGCACTTGCGTTTATCTCTGTGTATATTATTAGAATGTATTTTCTTTTTCCGAATACGCCTCCGCTCCAATATAATAATAAATCAATTCTCGCAAAGGTTGTTTTATATTTGGCTGATCTGCTTTTATCCAAATGAACACACTTCACGATAATTCGAATAGCAAAAGGATCTTAAATTATCGCATTTTGAATATACCCATAGATTGATTGCTGTTGCAGAAATGATACAAGGATGTTTCAATTTTGCAACGAAATTTGAACAGAAGAAATAAAACGTACCCCAAAACTGACGAATATTAGGAATATGTATCTATTTGTAGAAATAATTCTGTGAGAATTGGTGCCAGAGGTGGAGCAATATTGGTTTTTTTTGATAAAACAGCAGTATATTCAAACAAAATGATTATTATTATTCAAATATAGGTAAAAATCATACTCTAATTTTGTAAATCCATATTTTGGCACAGCTTTTGCATTATATATGCATAGTTAGGGGGCGCGAAAATGGAAAGTTGTAAAAATTGCTCAAACAAGTCGATCTGCAAGAATGCCGGTTCTTCTACATGTGAGCATTATGATGTTGCGTTCACCCGCTCTGAAATAATTGACTTAATTATGAACACTGAAGCGGCTGGACGAAAAATGATTCTTGATGCTATCGAAAATACCTATAAAATTAAAATGGCTTTCTGATTTGGTAAAGCAAATGTAATCGTGCGACTCCCGCGGTAATACCGCGGGTTTTGCATTTTATGGGATATTATGTAATATTTCGATCTCTCTCCGCGATATATATTCCAGCAGTCTCCAGAATTTTCCGTGCGGTATCAATTTCATCGTTAGCTGCCGTATATTTAATAATAACTCCCGATAGATAACCGAGAAAGGTTCCGCTATTTACATGCAGAACTTCAAGCGAATCGGGGCCGGTTTCGACGGAACGTTTTTCGTCGACAAGCGCGAGAATCACTGTTTGTACATTTTTTTGAGAGAGAATTTCCGCAAAATCCGAAATAGATGAAGCGATTATTTCGTTGGTTACCATTTTTTCCCCTGAAGTATAATCATGTCCGAAATAATTTCAACAGTATAGTACCGGAATTTGTCGTAAGAATCGCGTTTATAAAGCGGTAATGTTCCGGCGTTTATATAGGTAATGGAATCTTTCTCGACCCGTGAAAGGGTTTCACCTGCTCCGCTGATGACCGCAAATACATTATACTTTTTAAAAAGCTGATGAAATGAATCGGCGCTTTTAATTGTCGGTTCGGATGATTTTGAAACAAAAAACGGATGATGACTAAGAATTATCACAGCCGCACCTTCGGTAGTATGTGAAAGCTGTTCCTCAAGCCATTGGCGTTGATTCGATCCTATTTCGCATGGTGCAGGATTGGTGGAGTTGAGTACAATAAAACAGGTTTGTCCGACACGAAAGGTATACCATTCGCTTTTTCCGGTAAATTCCTGATAAAGAGAGGTTGATCCGGCAAAGAGATCAAGATCACCGGGAACGTATTGGCGGACAGGCTCAAGTGCTGCAAAAGCATTGGTGAAGCTGTCGAACTGACTTTTTATATCTGTATCCCGAAGAGCAACCGGTGCTGCCGCGTATACAATATTTCCCGTGTGAATTATGAATGACGGATTATCCATGTTGATTGACTGAACCAGTTTATCGGCATCAGGGAAAATCGGTTTAAACGGTGATTCGGGACAGGTGTTACCGATAAGGGCAAAAGATAAATTATGAATAATAGGGCGTTTTATCGCGGTTGAGCAAGAATACATGGCGGAAAGACATAGAAAAATAGATGCACAAACGGTGAAAATATGCTTTTTTTTGCGGGGAAAATACTTTTTATTATATATAGTCAAAATTTGATTTCCTTATGAAAAATCTTTACTGTATTACAGCCAGCATAGATAATGACGAAAAAGGTGTCAAGTACGCATCTCGCGGGGTTTTATGGTTAATCGTTATTGTATAGCTTTTTGTATTGTGGTCTTTTCTCTTCTTCCGATGGCAGCCAAAGATCCTGTTTTTTCATCCCGATGGGTAAAATCTTTTGTTGGACCGGCAGGTGTCAGTATAATAAATACCAGCGGAACGTATTATATTGTACGAAAACTGTCCCATCTCAGTGAGGATTATTCTATTGATAAAAACGTTGCAAGTTATTCGGAAAGAGCGGCAATTTTTAACTGGCGTATTGAGAATAATGTTCTCGTGCGTGATCTTTATCTTCTCGTAAACCCCGAAGGAATTTCTACCGACGGTTTTTATGACATTGAGTTTAAAATTTTACGGACAAATGATCACCCGACAATACGGGTTCACGATATCAGTGTTTTGCGGATAAAACCTTCTGCGCTTACGGTTGCTGCGTTTCGGCAGGCTATCGGAGAGAGTTTGGTGAAGTTTCAACAGAATCTCGTTCCGAAGGATATCAATAGATTATACTGGTCAAAACCATATATGGTAAAAGGTGAAATTGCGCCGCGGCTGCTGATCCGCAGATGGAATTCAACCACGCAAGAGTATGTTGAGTATCTCGGTGAATCAGCCGGAAAAGATCTTTTTCGGGTATTTTTGGGTAATGCCGATATGGAACGGTACAAAATAGATTCTACTGTCGCTCGCGGATATTTTTGCTATGTTGAACGGGAGAGAGCAACAGGAAAGATTATTCTTCGATATGCGGCGGTTGATTATTCAATTTACACAAAGTAATGGAAAGAGATTCGCCTCTTTCCATTATTCCCAATATTACCAATTTAATTTGGCGGAATCCGTACTTTTATTTTTTATATATCTTCTTCTGAGTCAACGCTTCCGGTTACCATGTTATCCGTAATGAATGCTCTGTAAAAACCAAAACGTTCTCGAAATCGTTTTGACCAGGCTGTATTTGAAAGAGCGGTAGATATAATATCTCTATCGGTTATTGAGAGAGAGTGTTTTGTTTCAAAATTTTCCTGTTTTCTGCTGAAATTCTGCAGGTAACAGATTTTTCCACAGTCTCCCATCGTAAAAATGATTTTCCCTGTTTTGTAATAGATAAAGGATTTATAGTATAGGGAATCGACGGGATAAATCCATGACATTCTGCCGGCGACTTTTACTTTTATTGTGGTCTTTATTGACTGAATATATTGGAATAACACGGCGTCAGCATTGTATTTTTCCGCTAAAGATTTGATATCATCAATAGAAATGGAGTATTCAAAGTTTGAATTCCATTCTGTCGTATTAAAAACCTTTGGTTCCGCTTTCTTGGAAATTGGAGGAAAAGCTTTTTCCGTATAGCTTATACATTCGATTTTATACTTACCATTTGGAAATATGTTTTGTAACTCATTGAGAATATATTCATTGGATGAATCAACTTTCTCCAGAATAAACTTTTTATAATTATCCGGATATGCGAATTCCGCTCCCCATTGTGCCGTTTCATCCGGGATTAGCTGATCACTTGAGTAAACTGGCAGAATTAAATTTTTTTTGACCTTCTCTTTGTATACATTTTCGTCAATATTCATGTACGGAATTAATGCGCACCCGCTGGCAAAAAATGCAAAAAGAAAAACTACTATTATCTTTTTCATTATTTCTCCTTCATAAGCAAAAGACTTATTGTGATTCAGAATATTATGATTTGAATATTTTCCGATGTAAAGCGCAAACTACTGCTTTTCTGGTTGGACCCGGAAAACGCGGCGCCGGATAATTATACCGAATAATAAGGAAATGAACGCAAATCTTTATTTTTGTACCTTACTGTACCGGTTCAATTCCGTTGTCAAATAAATTTGTAAAACCGTAATACGTTGAAGAGTAATTATTATGAAAGAGTAATATTGAGAATCAGCTATTGTACAAGATTCATTATTTCATTTCTTTTTGATTCGTAGGCTTTACGCCCTTCGGCAAAAGCTTCTTTTGTTCGGTAGAATTCGAGAGAACCGATGTCGAGAAGATCCGGTTCAAGCAGAATATCGGGTTTGGTTGTTTCGAGCAGAAAACGCGTATTCCAGAGTTCCATTATATCGATGGTGCGCATAATCATATCGATGGTAGAGGGTAATTGGGGGGAATTGTTAGAGTCTGAACTACTCTCGAGCGAGCGGGTCACCTTCTGCACAAAAGGATTTGAAGCCAAACCGGTTCGTTCGGCAATGCTGCGTGCAATGTCCGCCGCGCTCAACGATTTTTTATTCGGAACGGTTGTCTTCTTTCGAGCTGCAGGAGCGGTAGTTTTTAATGAAGGGTGAAGGTTGACCGCGATTATTTTCGACAATCCTCTTGATCGGGCAATATCAATGGGTAGAGGATTTGCGACCCCTCCGTCGATAAATGTTTGTTCACCGCGTCGAACCGCTGGAAAGACCCCCGGAATAGACATGCTTGCCCGCACCGCTTCAAGTACCGGTCCCGAATCAAAAATAACAGCTTCTCCGGTATCGTAGTCTGTCGTAATTGCGATAAACGGAATCGGCAGATTTTCAATGAGGCTTTCGGGTGGAATATATCGTGCGAGCCAGCTCATGATACGTTCCGGGCCAATGAGTCCGCGGGTAGGCATTTTCGGCTCAATAAATCCCGCGAATTGATCGCGCGGAATCCGCATAAGAGCTTCACGGCATTGATCAAGAACACCCGCGCAATACAGGGCGCCAACCACCGCGCCAATGCTTGCACCGACAACCGCGCCGGGAATAATTCCGTCCGCTGCAAGCAAAGAGATTATTTCCATGTGCGCAAGACCCTTTGCGCCGCCGCTTCCCAGTACAAGGGTTACTTTCTGTGATGATGAGGTAGAATCAGACATATGGAATAATCGTACATGTGGTGGAGTAATTCGCAAGAACAAATGAGTATTTTAATTAAAAATTGACAAAAGGGATCTATGTGTGAACATATTAACCATATAAATAAAAAAAGAAACAGATCGCTTACCCATTTCGAGGAGAATCTTTATGCTCGTATTTCGCAGAATTACGTTGGTGTTGTCTATTCTGATGATCCCGTTATGTTGGGGTTGTGATAATAGCGGTTCTAATCCCGATTCACAGGGGGGGATCGAATATGCCGGTATTGAATTTCTGGGTAATGGAAACGATGGCGGAGATCTGCCTGCGTCATTAAATCCTGAAATGGGTGAAAAGGTGATTATCCCCGGGAATTCAGGGGGATTGCGTAAAGACGGTTATTCTTTTACCGGATGGAATACGAAAGAGGATGGATCGGGAACATCGTTTCATGAGGGAGATATATTTGTTGCAAAGAATAATCCTGAACTTTTAATATACGGCAGTGACCTTTTACTCTATGCTCAATGGAGTAATCTTTCTCCTCCTCCCGCTACTTATTCGGTTACGTATGATGGTAATGGATATACCGGAGGAAAGGTCCCTGTTGATTCCACTAAATATTTGTATAACCAACAGGGAGAAGTTAAGGGGAATACCGGAGGACTAGTTCGTGAACATTTTATCTTTATAGGTTGGAATACGGATCAAGACGGTAAAGGAATTTCATATCCAATAGATGATGAAGGATCAATCGATTCGAATAATTCTACGTTTACTATTGATGAATCCGATCTCGTATTATATGCGCAATGGAAACATGTGTATTGTTATAAAATTTGTTATAAGAGTGATTATGACAATAGTGTTCCGGTTGATTACAATATATACTACTATGGTGAACAATGCCGGGTTAAAGCCGAAGATGACTACGGTTTAGTTCAATTTGGTATACGTTATAAATTCTTAGGGTGGAGAATATTAGGGAGTTCGGAAAACAGACTTTATATGCCGGGGGATTATATTCGTGTACAATCAAATGTTGTATTCACGGCGGAGTATTCTGCTGTTGGCGGAAGAGGCCCGGCAAGCGGATTAGTCTTTTTCGATAAGGGGGTATATACCGATGGCTGGCGGTTTCTTGAAGTGGCTCTTACTAATCAAGGATCTAGTGTTATGTGGCATAATTCACATGGTTCGCTGAATCTCGGAGTGTCTTTGGAAGCAGGAATCGGTTTCGGAAAATCAAATACTACAGCAATTATTAATGCGCTTGGTGCTGAAAACGCGCCTGCCGCGAATCTCTGTGATGCGTTGAATTGTAACGGGTATACTGATTGGTTTTTACCTTCTATAGATGAACTACGGCTTCTTGAATCCTTTGATGGATTTACTGATTCAGGTTGTTATTGGAGTTCCTCTGACAACTCTGGAATGCCATACCTGTATAATTCTAATCTTCCACTTGAAAGCGTTGCATATCCTGATTTTATGTGTAAGGTTCGTGCTATTAGAAGATTTTAATCGAGTACGAAATAGTAGCATGTTTTTCGAATAAAAATTTTAATTATGGGCACATTGAAGGGTTGTTTCCATTTGTGCCCTCTTGTGAAAGACGCCAAATTGCTTTGACAAGTAGTTTGGTGCGGGATTGAGATCTGTATTACCTCGGCTTTATGCTGCTTTCTTTAATAAAAATATTTATAACAGTGTTGAAAAGAAGGATTGAGAAACCTATACTGTTTTTTATTCATTACGGCTCTGACCCCGAAAAAATGCTTCAGAATCTATAAAATTGCAGTTGCAATGGAATACAGGGGTGTGTATCTATGGCTCATAAGCACTCATTATGTGCGAGTGCTAACAGTGGCTGCAAACATTTGATTGCTGCCTGATGAAAATAGTGGGGATGGGACCGATGCAAAATCCTAGATGAAGGATTTCAATTTTTCTCATTCTCGTGAGGATGAGGATCTGCGGATGCCGATAGAATCGATTCTGCAACGAAATCATCCTGTTATTTTTTTATTGTCGAGTGAGCATGTACGCTGAAATTATTTTTCGGCTGCGGGCGAACAACGGCAAGACAACGGTTTTAAACCGTATTATTAAAACCACAGGAGGATTACCGTGGATATTAGACCATTAGGTGATCGTGCCCTCATTGAGGCGTTGGACGAAGATGTTCAAAAACAGGGTATTCTTTACATACCTGACACCGCGAAAGAAAAACCCCAGCAGGGTAAAATTGTCGCAGTTGGAAAAGGACGTTACGAAGACGGAAAACTCGTTCCTCTTGATGTTAAAGAAGGCGACGTTGTTCTTTACGGAAAATATTCCGGAACCGAAATCAAACATGGCGGAAAGGAATACCTCATTGTCCGTGAAAGTGATATTCTCGCAGTTGTAACTAAATAAGGGAAGGAAGGAATAAAACAATGGCAGCAAAAATTCTTCAATATAACGAGGAAGCACGCAGATCGATATACGAAGGCGTTGTAAAACTCGCTAATGCGGTTCAGGTAACGCTTGGACCACGCGGACGTAACGTAGTAATCGATAAAAAATACGGGGCTCCTACCATTACAAAAGACGGAGTTACCGTAGCGAAAGAGATCGAACTTGAAGACCCCTTTGAAAATATGGGCGCGCAGATGGTTAAGGAAGTCGCTACAAAGACGAATGATGTAGCCGGAGACGGTACTACAACCGCGACTATTCTTGCATCGGCGATTTACCGCGAGTGTCTCCGTAATGTAACAGCGGGCGCAAACCCGATGAGCATCAAGCGCGGTATCGACAAAGCGGTTGAAGTTGCGACAAAATATATTGAGCAGACTTCACGTGAGATTAAAGATAAAACGGAAATTGCGCAGGTTGCCGCGATCTCTGCGAACAACGACATGGAAATCGGAAAGCTTATTGCTGACGCGATGGAAAAAGTCGGCAAAGACGGCGTAATAACCGTTGAAGAAGCGAAATCGATTGAAACGCATCTTGAAGTTGTTGAAGGGATGCAGTTCGATCGCGGATACATTTCTCCGTACATGGTAACTGATTCTGAAAACATGGAAGCGGTTCTCGAGAATGCCTCTATTCTTCTGTATGACAAAAAGATCTCTTCGATGAAGGATCTTCTCCCTGTTCTCGAAAAAGTTGCTCAGGCGGGAAAACCTCTTGTAATCGTAGCTGAAGATGTTGAAGGTGAGGCTCTTGCAACGATCGTTGTGAACCATCTCCGCAAAACGATCTCGTGCGTTGCAATCAAGGCTCCCGGATTCGGCGACCGCCGTAAAGCAATGATGGAAGATCTTGCAATCCTTACGGGAGGAAACGTTATTTCCGAAGAGCTTGGCCGCAAACTTGACGGAGTTACGCTTAACGACCTCGGAAGCGCAAAGAAGATCATTATTGAAAAAGAAAACACAACTATTATCGAAGGCGCTGGAGCCGCAGATAAAGTGAAAGACCGTATCAAGCTTATCAAAAAACAGATCGAAGACACGACTTCTGATTACGATCGTGAAAAGCTTCAGGAACGTCTCGCAAAACTTTCAGGCGGTGTTGCCGTTATTAATGTGGGTGCTGCGACCGAAGTTGAACTCAAAGAAAAGAAAGCCCGCGTGGAAGATGCTCTTTCCGCAACACGTTCTGCTGTTGAAGAAGGTATTATCCCCGGAGGCGGCTTAACACTCCTTAATGCTCAAAAGGTTATTTTTGAAGCAGCTAACAAACTTGAAGGCGACGAAAAAATCGGTGCCAAGATTGTAGGTCAGGCAGTTGAAGCTCCGATGCGGATGATCGCGACGAATGCGGGCCTTGAAGGGTCTGTAATCGTTGAGAAAGCGAAAGGCGAAAAAGCCGGAATCGGTTTCAACGCAAACACACTTGTGTGGGAAGATATGATCAAAGCCGGAATTATCGATCCCGCGAAAGTGGTTCGCTCGGCACTTCAGAACGCAGCATCTGTTGCGGGAATGCTTTCAACTACTGAAGTTCTTATCTCCGAAAAACCTGAAGAAGAAAAAGCTCCTGCGGCTCCCGGAATGGGCGGCGGTATGGGTGGTATGGGCGGAATGTACTAAAATAGTGCATCAATCACGGTGTGATCACGCCTTGAGTTTTAGAATAATGAAACGGCTTCCGAAAGGAGGCCGTTTTTTTTGATCAATAATTGTATGAATTAGTTTATTAAGGTTTGATCGGAACTGAATAGCGGTAATGACGTTCCTGTGAAAGCAAAAATTCGGAATAGAATAAAATGGGTCTTTGCTTGCGCTGGGATATCCGTAAACTGGAGATATTACTATTACATTCTTTAAAAAAGGTTATATCGATTTCCGTACTTCTTGATCGCTTTATGAAGATGTATTAAAAAACGGGCTGTCTTTTGGACAGCCCGTGTAAAATAAAACCAGCTTTAAAAAAAGTTTTTTTAGAACTCCCTCTTAGTATATCCACCAGTTTCCTGTGATAAGCATCATGGAAAGAAGGGTAAGAGAATCTTTAAAGTATCCGTCTTTTCCCGCTCCGTTGCCGACATGACGTGTGTTGATATTCGCAAAACCGCTGTTGAGTTTATCTTGGAAACTTGAATCAACAATCAGAGTTGATACAAGGCAGGAGGTGAAGTGGAGTGCACCATCATCTTTTTTCCCAACAGTTGGGTATGCAGCTGTTACAGGATACGGGTTTCCATTAAGGTAATAAGTGTTTTGAACATCCCACCAGCTTGTATATTTGTTCGATATCCATGTTCCGATTCTCTTTGCGATTGTTTTTGAACGAGAATCACCGCTCAATGCATAATCAGCCGCAAAACGGAAAGGAACACGGCATGCGTTTTCGGAGAACTGAGAAGTGGGAAAGGGCTCTCCCTGATATTTGTCCCATGCAGCTCTTGGAGCCTCAGTAGTTGGATACGATGAGGTTGTTGAATAGGTAAGAACAAAATCTGAAATCAATCCGGTTGTTCCGTTAGCCGCCGCAGTGTGTATCGAATAGACTTTGTCGCGGAGCTGACCCCATTCCGTACTCGAAACAGCCTTGTTAAAGCTTGTAAAGTGGTCGAGTATCCAATCGCTGGGACGTGTAAGCCATTTATCGTTCCATCTATACGTTACTCCTCCAACCGTTTCGGACTCATTGCCCCAAGCCCAGTCGCCGTTAAGAATATAATCTGTCGTAAGGTTGAGATCACTTACGTCGGTAGTATTGCTCAGGAATCCCTTATTGATCATCTGTTTTGCGTAGTATTCGTATGTATTGGAATACCCGTCAGGGTTTCCGCCCCACTGTTTTGACGCAAGGAGAAGAGCGTAAGCAATGTCCATATCGCCGTCTGTCGCGCTGTCCGACTTGTTAAGCGAAGTATTATATTGACTTGGTTCAACCCATGACATCATTCCGTTATTTTTAGAAGTGGTCGTACTGTCTTCACAGCTCGGGTTTGCCATATAGAGCCTGAAAAGAGAGTCAAAGCATTTTCGGGCATCCGGGTCACATCCTGCCATCATGGCAAACAGCATCATTCCGTAACCGGTATGTTCCGATGCGCTCACCGCAGTAACTCCGCTTGGCCATCCGGGATTAGATCCAGTAACCGGTCCTTCTATATACCCTACATTATTATTTGGAGAAGGGTATGTTCGGTAATAGTCTGCCTTCCATTTATCATAGTATTGCTGAATAACCATAGCGCGTTGAGGGCCATCCCACCATGTTGGTTTTATACAACCTGTGTATGCGACATCCTGGGGAAATGGTTTATTTACGGCAGCGTCAAGTTTTATCAGACGGACATCATCGACATAAAAATCACGAACTCCTGTAACATTAATGAGGAAACTTGCGTTACCGGAAGGGATGGGACTTGCAATATTAACAACGCCGTAAACTTTGTGGTACTGAAAGGAGTATAGATTGTTTCCGACTTTTCCATATCTGACAACCCATGCTCCGGAACTTGTTGTTTTGTATTGTATTCCAACAGTACCAACGGGGTGACCTTCTGTTGTTGGTTGAGCAGTTTGGATCATTGCCTCAACGAAATAATATCCGGAGCCGTTCGTACGGACGAGGTTGGTTATATCGTACGAAAGAACACGGCTGCTTGCCGATGTGGCTCCGTTTGTCTGAAGCTTTAACGCTTTGCTTCCGCTGTTTTTGGGAGAAGTAATAGAAACAACAGTTGCTCCGCCAGCGCCTGTCCATCCGGATACACCGCTTTCAAATCCCGGATTCGTGATAAGTTGAGCAGAATTCGCACGGGACAAAGACTCATTCATGTCACCGGCAGCAGAATCATTAATATCTACATACTCGCATGATAGAAATAATGAAACCGAAGAGACCAGAAAAAAACCTGTTACTAGTTTCAGCTTTTTCAAACTTTGTAAGACCATACATTCCTCCATAAGATTAGGTATATATTCTAAGGGTAATCCTTAAAATAATCGTAGAAGTCGAGCCGGAAGAATAAAATTGAATACAGAGATTGCAATCAATATCGCTTGTTGCTACTTCCAGCCTTAAAACACTCGATCGATGTTCAATGTCTACTAATCCGGAACTAAAAAAGGAACAGATGCCGTATAAAAAAAGCAGCGCTTTACCAAAGCACTGCAGAGAGGATGAGAAAATATAATAAAATAATTACTCTGAAAAAGAGGAATGGTCAATGTGTAGAAAGTCATATTATGCTAAAAAAATTGTAATAATGCATATGACTTTATACACATTAATAAAATAAATATTTTGGAAATTTATTTCCTATGAAATTTTATAATTATTTTTAATTATTAATTTGAAAGTTAAATAAAATGATGAATAATATTCTAAGTAATTTCATTGAAATGGTTATTTAATATGGAATTGCTGACAATAAGTGAATATATACATGTTAACGGATTTAGTCGGATGATAACCCAAACTGTTTCAGAATCTGGATGTATTGAAGAGGCAATAAATAGTATTTTACGTAGTAGAAATTCGACATATATTACGTAATCCATCATTTTGTACGGATTGATTGAAAAGGATTGTGTTTATATTCGTTATCAGTTATAACTAATATTTTTTTGCTCATAGCAATGGGTTTAGCCGATCGGATAAGTAAGCAATATGAGCGGTAAACCAATAAGCGGTTAGTTGGAACGCAATGTTTTCGTGCAGCTCGTGAATTATTTGAAATATCAAGATGATACTGAATAGGGGTATTCTGGGGTGTGCTCGTACATATTATGTCGTATTTATAATCGGAATGATATTGAGCTCGTTTTTTTGCGGGAATATCCTATTATATTTAAGATAAGTATTAATTTTTGGTTTACTCCGTTGATCGGTGACGTAGCATAGATCAGAATGTGGCAGGGTTTTATGGATAAAATGGTCAATTATCGTGAAGATAATGGATTTCTCATTATAGATGTACTTTTTGAGAAGCTGGATCTTTATGATACGCCTAACGTGCTAAAAAGCGTAGAACATGCGGTTTCAACGGCAAAATGTGATTCAATAATTATCGATTTGAGCTCGGTAAATACAATAGATTCATGCGGTATTGGATTTCTTTTAGCCGTTCGCAACAGAATTGTAAAACGCGAGAAAGGCCTTGTTATTGTTTGTTCAAATGAATCTTTAATGAAAACGCTTGAATCTACCGGAATTGATCGATTGTTTTCGTTTTATTCCTCATTGCAGGCGGTTTATACTGTAAAATGATGTGCGATAGTGGTTTGTATGTTGACAGTTCACTGGAAGTACCCGGCGAACGCGGATGTTTTACCTCTTGCCGTTATGAAAGGGGAAGCATAATTGAGCGAATTTCCCTTGAAGACGCTCTTCCGCATTTAATTCATATTGATGAATATCTTCTGCTTTCAAATGATGATGAAGCGAAATACGGGTATCGGTATGCGGGCGATATGATTCTGTACCGGCGTAATGAGCGCATTGTTTCTGATTACATGAATCATTCGAAAAACTGCAATGTTGTAATTTATTTAGGATATACCATCGCGTTGCGCGCTATTCGGTCTGGAGAAGAGATTCTCGCGGATTATCGCTTTCTGATGCACGAAAAATTCAAGATGGACTGCGGATCGTATTGCGTCGAAGGTTTGCCCGCACGTGAAGCTGAATTGGAATTTTTACGAATATGTACAGATCTTGGAGTCAGGTCATAGATAGAAAGATTAGGTTCTTATAACTCATACGAAAACATAAAAAAGACTGCTATTACAGCAGTCTTTTTTATGAAATAGCAAACCGAAGTTATGCCTGATTAGCAGAACCAAGAACATTGATGTTCTTTTGTTTGTACATTGCGAGAAGAGCATCGCGAGCGGGTCCCAGGTATTTACGGGGATCAAACTCGGCAGGGTTCTTTGCGAAATATTGACGAACAGCCGCAGTCATGGCAAGACGCCCGTCTGAATCGATGTTAATTTTGCATACCGCAGATTTTGCTGCACGGCGAAGCTGTTCTTCTGGAATACCGACAGCGTCTTTAATTGCACCGCCGTTAGCATTGATGATCTTTACCATTTCAGAAGGGACAGATGAAGATCCGTGAAGAACGATCGGAAAGCCCGGTATGCGTTTTTCAATTTCGGCAAGAATATCAAACCGAAGTTCGGGCGGAACAAGGATTCCGTCTTTGTTCCGTGTGCACTGCTCAGGTTTAAATTTATTCGCGCCATGCGAAGTTCCGATAGAAATTGCGAGAGAGTCAACGCCGGTTTTTTTTACAAAATCTTCGACTTCATCAGGCATGGTATAATTTGAATGCTCAGAAGATACTTCGTCTTCAACGCCGGCAAGAACTCCGAGTTCGCCTTCAACGGTCACATCGAATTTGTGAGCGTATTCGACTACCTGTTTTGTAAGCTCAACGTTTTTGTCGTACGGATGGTGTGATCCGTCAATCATTACGGAAGAGAATCCGTTGTCGATACAGTCTTTGCAAAGCTCGAAAGTATCGCCGTGATCAAGATGCAGAACTACCGGAATGGCAAGCCCTAGTTCTTTTGCGTACGCAACCGCGCCCTGAGCCATATAGCGGAGGAGGGTCTTGTTGGCGTACTTGCGTGCGCCGGATGAAACCTGAAGAATTACAGGAGATTTGGTTTCCACGCATGCCTGGATTATCGCCTGAATCTGCTCCATGTTGTTGAAATTGTAAGCCGGAATAGCATAGCCGCCGGCTACTGCTTTTTTAAAAAGCTCTCTGCTGTTTACAAGACCGAGGTCTTTATAATTAATCATAAAACGACTCCTGTGAGTAAAGGTGTAATCGTATAAGGACAATACCTTCGCCCCCATGTATAGTGCAAGGCTTTTTCCCTTTGGGATTGGGGTTGGTGATTAGAGACCAGATGATACATGGTAGCTTGTTTAAGCTGGACTGGAGCGCATTACATATATTGCACCTTCTCCATTTGAAGGTTTTGGCTCATATACCGAACAATGATCCGTGTCCCTTTCTAATGAGAAGCAAACTTTGTATATCGTTTTGAAGTAAAACATTATTCTTATGGTCTCTGAATTATTCAAAGCTTCATAATTCGTCATTTTGTAATGGTAATGTGCATTTTTTACCCTGACCGGTGATATTAACAAGTTGATTACGCATTTTGAGTTGAGGAGTTCATTTTAAATTGAATCAGTACTCAACGATAAACTGTTTTATATACTCAAGAGTATCATAATCGCCGATTGCTTTCAACAGTTTGATTGTTTCTTCGCGAAGTTTTATATTGTCTGAACTTGCTCCGCCGGCCTTTATCAGATATTGAACCGCTGACTGAGAATTATTTGTCAATTTGGCCAATTCGACGGGAATAAAGGTATCCATATTCGAGTACGACTGATAATAAGGCGCTAGCTTAAGCGATTCAAGATATGTTTCATATGCTTTTTCTCTATTATTATGCGAGATATAGATTTCCGCTTTTCCCAATAATGAAAATATATCTTTTGGATTAAGCGCAAGCGCACGATTGTAGCACTTAAGCGATACGTCATCTTTTTTTACCAGTTTTAATATATGAGCATAACGTTGGAAAAACAGATATTTTAGTGAATCAATATTGTTGTCATTTGGTATTGAAAGATTATTAATGAATTCCGCTTCAGAAGCAGTCGCCGGAATATTGTTGGACAGACGCATAATAATGTGTTCCAAACGTCTTAATATTATAAAATATTTATCCATTCCTGAAGTGTCGGCATGCTCAATCTCATCAAGCGTCGTATTAAGTCGATTCATTTTCTCCTTATCGATTTCCGAAGATGATGCTGTTTCCTTAATATAGCTGATTGTTTTGAATAATAATGAATTTTGGTCCAATAAAATTGAGTTTTCTTTTTTCGATTCAATTGTGAACAGAATATTTCCGCATAAAGCCTGCATGATAATAAGGTTTTTTATCGTTATTACGCTTACAGGCAGCGAATTTCCCGACTCATTAAGGTAAAACACACTGCTTTTTATATCGACTCCGATTATAGTAGTAATATGTCCTGCCCCGGTATATGGATCCTTTAGTAATGCAAAAACAGGTTGTCCTTTTTTTATACATTCGGCGACAGCAACTGGCGTTCTCTCACAAGGGATCACCGAGATGTTGTGCGAAGTGAAATAATTAATAATCTCACTTGTCAATGAACCGGTTTCTGTTGTTCCGAGTTCTCTCGCTATCTCTTTTTGATCAACAAATGTACCTTTTAAATAGTATATCGCATTTTGAATAGCAAGCGGTGCACAATAATTTTTAGACTGATGCATAATAGGAATAATTGTTTTTAATCGGACAGCATTTTCGTCTGATTCCGACCAATTCGGCAGATCCATATCTTTTGTCTGGCTTATTATAGCAGCATTATTCCGCATGGCTACAGCCTCGGGAAATCGCATCAGATAGTTTAGCAGGTAGAACTTCATTGATACGGCGTTGTCAATTATAGCTTTAATCTCAGGCTTGTCGGCGGGTTTTTCTTGTATTGTTATAATGTCATTATATTCTTCAATAGCTTTGTCAATTGATCCTGAATAAATGTAAAGCGATGCTAAAAGCATTTTCGTTGAGAAGTATTCTGTTCTGTCTGAATCGTTTTTCATAGACGAAAGATTATTTCTTATAAATGCATGCGCTTTACTATATTTTTTCTGCTGTATAAGCGAAGAAATATACTCTTTAACCAATTCATCGTTATCTGAAAAGTTTACCGCTAAATCCATTACATTGTTTTCTTCTTTAATTGAAAAATATTTGTTCATGATCAATTCAGCATTGTTGAACTCATAAGCACGGGTATAAAATTGCGCTGAAACTGTTAACAGATTATATTCTTTTTCACGTATAGCAGCATCTTTGTATTTATCTCCAAGTTTAACCAATTCAGACAAGCTTGATTCATCACTATTATACAAATCATGTATTGCCTGACTAACAATTTTACTTGTTTTAAGTGATTCGTTACTCTCTTGATTGTAGATGATTTTATTAATAGTCATGAGGTAAGCTTCAGAAGGAAATGCATATTTTATTTCACTTACTTTTTTGGCCGATTCTGATTCGGGAATCGACACATCAACAACATCTTTACTTTTATCTTCTGTAATATCTCTTAATTCAAAAGTAGTTCCGTTTTGATAAGACAATGAGTATATGCGATTTACTCTTCTATCGTTAAAACTAATTTTCATCGATACCACATTTAATGGCGATGACGGATCAATATAAGCAAATGAATACGATGAGTCTAATTCTTTACGTACTGCATTTGAATGTTCTGAAACATAATGAATAAAATCAGTTATATCAACCGATGCTTCATCAACGTTCCCAAATCCGAAATTAATACTGCACATGCGGTTATTCATCGCCGAATCAATATGCATTTTCAGTGGGAGTTCCTCGCAATTTTCCAACCTTTTGTTTAGTTTAAATTGCTGGTTTTCTGTAAACAAGGTTAATACACCGCCGTCATAGTGCATTACCGGAATTTTATTTCTTTTTATCAGACCGGAAATGCACCCGTTTTCTTTTTTATAATTTACTTCGATACTGTTTTCTTTATAAGTAAAACTTCCGCGTAAAGAAAGGAAATTGCCCGTATAATTCGTATCTGCTTTTGCAATCTGTTCGGAAAATGACAGAGAATCACTCATCGAATACGACGGTTGAGGAACCAAATCATTAATCATCTTTATCTCTGATCTATTGTACCTGTCAGACAAAGGAACAATATCTGAATTAACATCTATATCCTTAGATTTTTTTGTTTTTTGAGTAATTAGGTTGTTTGTATCAGCCCATGAGCCTATAACCGAGCAAACGATCCCGAACAAACGGATTCCTTTATTTTGACTTCCAGCATAATCTTTTGAAATTGCATTATAGATGTTTGTTGCTTCGGAATATTTATTCGAGCTGAACAAAGACGACGCGAAAATGTAATCCCATGCTGTACTTTTTGCTTTCTGTGTTATTATCGGATTCGGATCATCTCCGTTAATCCAAGCTTGAAGATGCGCGAGAACGTCAGAAGGGATCAGCTTTTTGACATCCGGATTCATTGCCTCCAGACTGTTGTAAACGGACCACGAATTTTTCTTTACTGCGTTATAATACAGAAGTGCAATCTCCTGATTCGATTCAGTTACATCATCTTTAACTAATTTATTGCTCAGCGCATCACGATCCGAACACCATCCGTACATAACCGAACAAACAAGAAGATCGTCCAGCGAAAGTGATTTATACTGGAGACTGTCAAGTTCATCAATAATTGCTTTTGTTTGACTTTGAGCAGATATATTTTGGTCGATTTGCGGTTGCGCGGTTACTCCATGCGCAAACTGGAGATATAGAAGCGTAGTCAACACGGCGATTCGGATACTAATTCGTTTCATGCAAAACCTTGTTTTTGTAAAAATTCTTAATATAACGTATCAATCAAATACAAGTGTATATCTTCCGTTGGTCTGATCTTACAACTATATAAATGCAAGACTATAATTGATATACGTATGGACGGTTTTTATCAATATTTTTGTCCTCACCCATCACCATTTGCTCGCCAAAACAATGTAGTGCCGAGTTTAATAGTTTTGAGCTTTTCCTTAAAATAAAAGAATACAGAGTACATCATTTCAGTAAATAAAAATATCTCGTGAATGTCAAAAGAAAACCCCTTCATGCTTTTCCATGAAGGGGTTAATAGAAGAAAAGGAGATTTGAACAAACCTGTTATTTTATCTCAAGAATCAATGAACCCGTAAAATTAACAGCGAGTGAATAAGAATTCGCTGTCGCGGTAAATGTTTTCAATACCGTGTTTGTCTTCATATTCTTTACGGTATAACTTTTTCCGGAAGTGAGATTGTCTATAGTGATATTTCCGTTGAAGGAAGTACTGTTGTTTTTCATAAAATACGATTGAATCATCACAGTGGAATTTTTACGAATATACCGCTCCGGATACGTTCCGTAAAAAGGAACATTTACCCATTCCATCTGATAGATTTTGTTTACAGTATAGATGTCAAACCAAGTTTTATAATTCGCGCCCGGATCGACAAGAAACTTTGTTTCAAGAACCATTCCAAGTGCAACTTCACTTGCGAGATCTACATCATTATACCATGATGCTTTTTTCAGCTGAGTTGCAGTTACATCAGGATTTTTACCAAGCTCGATATGATCTCCCAATATCGCCGCTCCGTTAACGTTAAATGCCTGCAAGACTTTTCCGCGTGCGCGGATATCGGCGTAACTTACCGGATCAGAAGTTATCAATTGATCCTGTCCGGGAAAATCGTAGAAATTCTGTGCAACACCGCAGTTGCATGTGTTGATTGAAAAATCGCTTTTTATGCTGCGGGCTGTAGTCCAGATATCGGTAAAACATTGCGCGTAAGTCTGGTAGATATTTGTCGGATTTGTCTCTCCGCTTTTCAAGGCGATTTGGTATACGTCGTCCTGTTTGAACCCGTCGAATCCGTAATTCACAAATCGGGAGACGATTCCTTTATTCCATGTGCGCACTGCTTCAAGAGAAGAATTGAGATTCCAGTCGCCTTGCGGAGATGCATCCCACGATGGGATCTCTTCGGTGTAGTACCAAGAGGGATTCGTTTTAAAAAGATTGGCGTCTTTGCTTACATTCAGAGGCGACCACCATGCGCGAACTTTAAATCCTTTTCCATGAAGTTCTGCGATGAAATCCTTAAGAGTTTGCTCTGACCCTCCAACCTGCGTATTGATGGGGTAATCACCTTCCATGCCGCTCCAGTCGGTGGTTCCGGTTCCAAACCATCCGGAATCAAAGGTTATTGTTTTTATACCGAGCTTTTGCATTGCCGGTATAAGCGCGCGAATTTTTTCACGGCTCCAATTTTCTTCAAAGCCGTAGGTTTCCCATATAGGGTCAAATGACCATGCCGGAGCTGCCTGAACCGCAATTCCTTTTCCTTTCATTAAAAGGGCAAATTGACGCAATGCGTCAAAATAATCCTGTCCGGCAGAAAGTTGAATACTTCCCATTGAAGTTCCGCCCGAAGCCGCAACTTTGTACGAGTTGGTTCCGTTTGCAGTGATATTGACGCTGAATGGTTCGAAGTAGGTCTGTGCATTATAGAACGCAACACCGCCGGTTGCTGTGTACACGCACACGATAGGAAGTCCGCCGGAAGTTGAAAGAGTTCTTTTCCCAAGCGTTCCTGATGCAAGTTTGTAAACAAGCGGTTCGCCCCATCCGGTTGCTTTCGGAATACCGTTGCAGACCCACACATTCGCATCAGTAATGATCGCGGAGTTCCCGGTGATGGAAACTGTACGGTTCGGTGTTTCGGTGTCAGAGGCTGCGTTGTTATACGAGTCTCCCATGGTTGATGAGTACTCGCATCCGGTGACCATTACAGATACCGTTGCGACGATTGAGAAAATGAGTGATACAAGGATCCTTTTCATTGGATACCCCCAAAAAATATATGTAATACTTCTTTGGGTGCGCGCAGAGATGTAAAATCCCTGCGAACTCTTTGGGCGGCTTACAAAGGTGTGTCCACTAACGGCAACCTGCGCAGTCGATCCCCCAAGGTATTATTCAAAAAAGAGCGGGAACTCTTATTTCGCCTTACCGGTTGTCTAAATCGGCTGGCGTAAATAATACTTATCAATCATGATTGTAATGAATGCCGTCCGGACTGTCAATATTTTTTTATAATGAAAGGGCAATAGCCGCTGCACAGAATACTCGATATCAGAGATGAAACGGCGTTTGTAATGAACAAAAGCATATACATGAAAATCGCCGCACGATAAGGTCTTACTCGTTCACCAGATTAATAATTATTTTTACTATATTACCAAATATGATACTTTACCGTATGTATGCGGAGGGTTTTATGCGGAATAGAAATCGAATAATCGTATATATGGCATTTGTTCTTGCAGGAATTTTTTCTTTTCTATTCGCCGCGGAATCCGTTTTGGTTACCGAAACGTATGTTTTCCGTAACATCGAAGAGATGAATTATGCGATGGTTATGGATTTTATGGATCAGAATGGCGGACTTGAAGATCCCAAATGGCAGACTCTTCCCGCGGATGCGAATGATCATTTTGATCTGAATTCGCTTGTTATTGACGGTTCGCATGCAATCGAAATCGATAGGGATCTTCATCTAATTACGGTTACCGCAAAGGCGAATATCGGATCGTACAAAAAAGCAAAGATTATGGCCGAAGTTCTTGTTCCGGATAATTATGTGTATGACGAAATGCGAAAGCTCCTTGCCCCGGAGTCTTTTGCTCAATACGATATTTTTTTAAACAAGATTCTTTCGTCGAGAACACTGCCGGCGATCACATCTTTTTTCAGCAAACTCAACGTAACACTGGATAAGGAGTCATTATCGGGGTTTTTCATAATCCGCAAAGAGCATCCTGTACTTGTTATGCTGAAAGGATTTCCGCCGAGTGAATATTCCTTTTATATTACTGCAACTCCGGCCGACAGTGCGTGCGATAAATCCGTAATAGAAGATTATAAAAAAGGATTCGCTTCGGTGTTTTTGCCGCTTGGGCTTCGTATGGAAAAAGATCCGGAGAAGGCGATGGTTACGGCATCAGTACTGCTGCAGGCTCCGTTTAAACAGGATGCGGCATTTTTAATAAAAGATTTTTCGAGTTGGAGAATCAACACCGTTGCGCGGGCTCTCCGAAAAAATGAAACACTCGTTGATATGCCGATTTCGGTTCCGGCAATTGCAAAAGGCGATAAAGAAGCAAAAAGCCAATGTGCTCAAAAGGCAGGATCTGACCTTGCTCAAAAAATTGTTGATGAAATTATAAAACGTGATTTTGAAATAAGATAGGTTCTACGCAAGGGAATCTAAAAGAGTTTCTTTGTTTTTATCATGATTGTTGATGTATAGCATTTGAAAAAATAAAAAAACCGCCGAATTCATTTTACGTATTCGGCGGTTTAGCGATTTATTCACGATAAAAGGTATCGTTTCTATCTTGTTCAAATCATATCAATATTATGAGCACCTCTAAAAATTAACTTTTCTGCTGAAAGCAGATAGAAAAAGTTAATTTTTACATTGAAAGTGCACACAAGGGAACATCCTGAAACTGATTTTTAGAGGTTCCCTTATCGATATCCGTAATTATCAACAACGAAATCGATATCTTTGTCGCCGCGTCCCGAAAGGTTAACCAGTATGGATTTCCGGGGATTTTCTTTTGCATATTTCATCGCGTACGCGACGGCATGTGCGCTTTCAAGTGCGGGGATAATTCCTTCGACTTTTGAGAGCGTATAAAACGCATCGAGACATTCTTCGTCATTTGCTGTTGTATATTCAACGCGTTTATTATCTTTTAACATGCAATGCTCAGGACCCGATCCGGGATAGTCAAGTCCGCTCGCAATTGAGTAAACCGGTTGAGGATCGCCTTTTTCGGTCTGTAAAAGGTAACTTCGAAAACCGTGAAGAACGCCCGGTTTTCCGTACGAAAGACTTGCGGCATGATCGCCCATTTTGAGAGAGCGGCCCGATGGTTCAACTCCGATAATGCGTACATCTTCATCCGTAATGAAGGCTGAGAACAAACCCATCGCGTTTGATCCGCCGCCGACACACGCACTTATTGCATCAGGTAATTCGCCGGTCATCTCAATAAATTGTTCGCGCGCTTCGAGTCCTACAACATGCTGAAAATCGCGTACCATCATTGGAAACGGGTGGGGGCCTACAACTGAGCCGATACAATACATTGCCGTGTCTGAGTCTTTCAAATACGCTTCAAACGCGGAGTCAACTGCTTCCTTAAGTGTTTTAAGACCGTGAGTAACCGGAACGAGCGTTGCTCCAAGCAGTTTCATTCTGACAACATTCGGATGTTCTTTCGCGATATCGACTTCACCCATGTGAATTTCGCATTCAAGCCCGAAATACGCCGCGGCGGTTGCGAGAGCAACTCCATGCTGCCCGGCGCCGGTTTCTGCGATTACCTTTTTTTTGCCGAGATATTTTGCCAGCAGCGCCTCGCCCATGCAATGATTCAGTTTATGCGCTCCCGAATGATTCAAGTCTTCGCGTTTTAAATAAATACGGCCGCCGATTTTATTGGAAAGATTTTTACAAAAGTATGTGGGAGTCGGTCGGCCCTGAAAATGCTTGCGGATGCTCCGCAGTTCGGAAATGAAATCGTGCGATTTGCTTATTGAATAATAGGCATCGGTGATTTTATCCATCTCGGCCTGTAATTGCGGCGGAATAAAAGATCCTCCGTATTCGCCGAAATATCCTTTATTGTCGGGGTATGTTTTCAAATAGTCATTCATGTCGGTTTCTCCTTATAGAAACAAGTTTTCATTTTCAAATATGTATTGGTAAAGTAAATATTTATTAAAATGTAATAAAAAACATTGATACCTGTGAAATGATCAGGTGATAATATCTTTTATATGTCTGATTGTCATTTCTGTAATTCTTTCATTTTATAGTATGAAATTGTTTTTCTGACTGATCCGTTTTGCGATCTTTGAATAATGGCTGATGCCGCAACGCTCAAATCTTTATCGGTATAGCCGTTTGAATCGTAATCATTGACGTATGGATTGTACGGAGACTCAAGTTCGAATAAGAAGTGGCCTAAAGCATGGTTGTTGAAAATTTTAATTGATGATTGTATAAGATTGAGCTGCTCGTTTTCATTCCGTTGATATTTTTTCTTTAATTTGCCTTTTTGCCAGTTAACGATTGTACTGAAATTACCTTCGTTTTTATGCGCGCCGTTATAGCACGCGGTTCCGAATTCGGTTATAAGTAACGGTTTTCGGTTTTGCTCAATGAGTGTAATGATTTTGTCTTCATACGTAATGGGATCGGCACCATTATATAAATTTATACCTCTATATGCGAATTGCGGTGCATCCCAATCGATATACTCGAATTCGTCCGGAAATGATGCATACGTTATTTTTCCATGAAAATGCAAAGCGGCTGTTTTGGTTATAGTACTGATTGCATCTTTTACACGTTTTCCGTATGTACCCGGAGCGGTAAATATTTCACGTTTGAAATAATCATTGATTATTTTTTTGATTTTGAATTTGAAAATAAACGCGTTGACGTTGTCCGCATATTCATTTTCGTTGAAAACGAATTTTGAATCAAACATCAGTTCATTTCCTGCGATAAAGCAAACCCTTTCATTCCCATACTCTAGTCGAAGTATTTCAGCTTCTTTCGCACACGCTTCAATAAAACTCAGCATTTCTTTTTCGCCGCAATTGATTAATCGGGGAGAATAAAAAACGGTAAGATTGTTTTGCAGCGCAATTTTACAGGCCCTTGTGATAATTTTCGGGTTATCTCCGTAAAATCGAACTGCATTGCAGTTAAGATCTGTTATGTATTTGATCTCTTCGAGTAAAAATTCATCAGTATACATTGAGTAACTGCAATTGTCTTTTTTCGAATAACATAATCCGACATTCAGATTCATTCCTCTGAAAGGAGGTTGAGATATGTCATTCTTTTGTGAAGAAATAATTTGATTCGTTTGTTTTGCTCTATATCGCGGAGCCGTCAAAATGATAATAACAAGGAAAACGATGAATAAAGAACAAAAAGTACATATGATTCCATTCTTTTTACTATTTCTCATTTGTTTATTCCATTTGATTGTTAGAAGATTCAGTTATACGTCTATGCTCGTACCGTAATTGTATGTACACCATATGGATTAATGCTAAGATACATTTTGATAAAGTCAAGAATCTTGCAGAAATATAATCGGTTTTAGGGAGAAATAAGGTTTTCAAATCGGTACAATAGATTAAAAATGTAAATCATACATGGGAAATATAACGCCATTTTTATTGCAATATTTTGAATGTAATATTATACTAACGGAGAGTAGTGTTCTATTTACTTGTCCGGTGTATTATGAAAAAATGTAATCAAAACATGATCTATGTGATAGATGAATTGAAGAATGCGATTATGATTGGTTTGTAATATGAAAACGAGGGGATGGTTGCCTAATGAAGAAAATATTTAACAATATGACAATAGGTAAAAAAATCATCGGCGGGGGAATTCTCCTGTTTGTGCTTACCTCCCTTGGAATCGGGTTAGGGTCGTATATTCAAGCGTACAATGCGGTGTATAATCAGTTAACAGTTAACATGCCGCAGATAACGAGATACGGTTCGATGATTGTTAAAGATAAAATTGATTATTACATCTCAACAATGGAAGTACTGGCGAGTGAAAGTGAAATTCGTTCAATGGATTGGAAAAAGCAACGTCCGATTCTTGAATCTGAAATGTCCCGCCTTAAGGGAATAAAGCAGATCGGGGTGATATCATTGGATGGGTATCCCCAGTTTACCGATGGAACAGAATCCTTTAATGTGAGTGATCGGGATTATTTTAAAGAAGCCGTCTCGGGAAAACCGTATGTTTCAACCGTTATTATTCATAAAATTCTTAAAATACCGACCCAGGTAGTTGCCGTTCCCATAAAGGATTCAGAGTCACATGTAATCGGTGTTCTTATTGCTTTACGTGAAGCGTTTTTGTCAGAATTAACAGACGGAATCGGGTATGGAAAGGAAGGGTATTCGTACATTATTGACGGTACCGGAGTGTTGATTGCGCATCCGAACAGGGAATTTGTTAATACACAGAAAAACTTTATCGAAGAAGCGAAAACCAAACCTGGATATGCACGTCTTGCAGCTATGTTTCAACGGATGATCAAAGGTGAAACCGGAATGGATGAATATCCGTTTATGGGTTCTGATCGATTTTTTACATATGCGCCTATTCCGGGAACAAACTGGTCAATTGCGGTTGGCGCGCATAAATCGGATATTTTTCAACATGTTACATCGATGAGGATTGTTATTATCGGAGTTACATTTATATGTGTCGCAATCGGAATCATACTAATGGTTTTGCTTTCGAAGTCTATAACAGGTTCAATTACCCTTGCGATTTCACATGTCGGTGAAATCGCTACCGGCGATCTTCGAAAAGAGATTCCCGTAAAATTGTTGAAGCGTGGAGATGAGATCGGAAATCTTACAAGAGCGATAAACACATTGTCCAAAGATCTGCGGAACATAATTGGGAATATCCGTTCTTCTTTAGAACAGGTTTCCGCCGGATCTCTGCAGATGACATCTACCTCAATGTCATTTTCTGAAAATGCGCAAAGTCAGGCAGCATCGGCGGAAGAGATAACGGCCACTGTCGAAGAAGTATCCGCGGGGATTGAAAATATCGCAACAAGCTCAGTTGAGCAATTGAATCGATTGGGCATGTTTATTGATCAAATACAGAGCTTGTCCGAAAAAAATAATGAAACAGGCGGAAAGCTCAAGGAAACACAATCGATATCGAGCGGAATAGCCGAAACGGCAAAATCCGGCGAGGGGCTTCTTCGTAACATGGCGGAGAGCATGTCGAGAATAACAAACAGTTCCATGGAGATGACGAATATTGTCGGTATGATAAATGATATTTCAGAGCAGATCAATCTGCTTTCGCTTAACGCTGCAATTGAGGCAGCCCGAGCCGGCGACGCAGGAAGAGGTTTTGCGGTTGTTGCCGATGAAATATCAAAATTAGCAGATCAAACGGCATCAAGTATTAAGGATATCGATCGTTTTATTCATAGTAACAATGACGAAATAAATGTCGGAATGAAAAGCGTAAAAGCGACGATCGAAACAATAAGCTCCATTATTTCAGGTGTAAATAAAATAAGCGGCATGATGGATAGCTTAAGCGGTCTTATGAAGGAACAGATTGAAAGTAATATAACGGTAAATCGTGATGCGATCGAAATGCGCAATAGGTCTGAAGAAATAAAAAACGCAACCGAAGAACAAAAAATCGCAATGGCCGAAATTGTCAAATCAATCGGCGAGATTAATGTTCAGACTCAGTCGAATGCATCCGGATCGGAAGAGATGGCAAGTACGGCGCAGAACTTTGCCACATTATCGGATAATCTTAAAAATGCGGTTGATCTTTTCAAATTGTAAGATCGTTTGATCTGCTATATAATAAAGTATTGTACACTTCTTTCGATGTGTAATTACGGCCCCCCGTTCCCCTCTAAAACGCTTTTTTTGTGCATCTCGCTGTTATTATGAGTCGGTATACTATCAAAAACGGAGTGGCTTCGAAGCTGATACGAAGAGTTGCAGAACGGTTCCGTATCCTGCGAAGAATCATTTTCGAAAAGATAGGTCGAAATAAAGAGATTATACCCGCTCATGGGTATGTTCCGCGCTTTTGTTTTCCACCGTTCCTTTGCGCTTTCGGAGATGTGCTGCCATCGAAAAACCGCTGAAGCGAAAAGAGCTCTTTGTGAATGCTGGGCGGGGGTATTCGGATTGCGGGGTATTACATAGCGGCGTATATACTGATTTCCCCGGCTCTCATAGAATACGAGAGAGCCGACCCTTCCGGAAATAGTACGAATCATGGGATGTAATACCGCTTTTGCCATATTGTTCTATTTGTATTATACGGTTTTGGTGGTGAAATCAGATGAGAAAATCAGGATATTTGGGTTTATGTGTATAAATGGGGGATTGCCCTTACGAGTATGGATTCCCGTTTTCACGGGAATGACGTAAAGAAATACGCAATGGGCCATTCCCCCCGGTCATCCCCGCGTTTTTATGCCCGTATCTATTGCTTTCAAGCGGGGATCGATTTCTCCCTCTCTCACGGTGCCGCAATAATCGTCTTAAGCGGAACATATCCATAAACACTGATCCCCGGTGTAAGCGCGCTAATATTCGCGATAACACCGGTTGTGGGAGCTATGCTGAATGAGGCCACGTAGATAGGATAATCAGCCGGTGTTGCGGCTTGCGCGACTGCAAAGACAAATCTTCCCGATCGATCGGCTGACAAGCAACGGAACGACGAGTTTGAACTATCTAAACCGGTATAGGTAGAATTTGTCTCTACCCCGCCCTGTTCGGAGCTTGAACTGAATCTGAATGTTGTCGGAGCAGTACCTGATCCAATTGTATAAATGCCGAAATGATTGTTGCTCGACGGTGCTCCCGTATATACATATTGATTTGCCGCTGGGGTTGTAACAAAAACCATCGATTCGATTTCACCAAAAGTACCAATGTTCCCAGTACGTCCAAGATCTCCTGTTGTCGAATTGGCAATCCCATAATACATGGATGGAGCCGCATACCAATACCATCCCGAAGGATTGAAGCATAGATCTTTAGATACCGTTGTACTTCCAGTCAACTCTATCCCTGTTCCCACGTTCACGGTAGTTGAAGTTTTACTGGCGGTAATTTTCAAAGGATAGGTGTTCGCGGGAGAAGCGATTTGAACCGCGTAAAAGTTTGCCGATCCAGCTTGATATGACGGGCGGGAGAATAACTTCGCTTCTTGCCCAATGGAATTATTATCTACGGCCGTCCCCGGTGAAATGCTTCCCCCGGCATTGATAAAATATGGTCTAACCTGCCATCTGTCGGGCGTATAGAAATGTCCCAATAGATAGCTGCCTGATGAATCAAATGCCATGGTAAAGGAAGTCGATTGGTTGCATGCGTTGCTTTGCGCAACGAACGAAAGTGACCCGTCCATGTAATTTATTTTATAGGTAACAAGATTACAATCAGTAGTGCTGACAGAATAGGTTGACGCGATAAGATATTGTTTTGTCGGATTGAGAAGACAATCCTTGATATTCGCGGTGATGGTTGCGGTATTACCGGCGTTTCGGCAGGTTAACGGATAATTTCCCATGTCTGTTAATACACCTGCAACCGCATTTACAGAATATATTCTGATTGCATTGTAATTTGTTCCGTCGGGAGCATACGGCATATAAAGATAATATTTGCTATACGCTATATCACTTGGAATCCATCCGTCTTCAAATCCTCTTGCAATGATAGGAGTATCAGACGCATGACTTGTTGCATTGGTATATAGTATGTGCGCTGTTGACGGTGTTGTCATTCCATCAGTTGTGTAGTAAATATTTGCTGCTAAATTGTCATCAGTTATCATCAATAATTCCATACCATTTGCGGGATAAGTAATCACAGTCGGTTCTGGAACTTGCAAAGTCATCATACGGATTGTATGAGCAGATCCTGCTTTGGGGCTTTTTACGGCATACGCTTCTATTTTTGTCGAGCGGTCAATCGTCAGAATAACGGGGGAAGTATTGTTTGAGACTGTTTCAGATGTCCCTGCATCCGGATTCCCCGCATCGTCATAGATATATATCGTTTTTATATACGTAATATCGGCGCTAGCGGTCGCACAGGTTATCACCACGCTCTGAGTCGTATTAAAAAGTGAAACTCCCGCTCCCGCGCCCACAACGGTAATAACCGGCGCGCTCACCGTTCCATATGCGATTGTATAACTTTTACTTCCGGCGGAGCTGTTTGCCAAACCCGATTTTACGGCAATCGCCTTTATTGCGTGAGTCACTCCGCCCGAAGATCCGGTAAGTAGAATTCCATCCGCATACAAAGTCGACGAAGTTGTCGGATCATCTCCGTTTGTCGTATAGTATATCGACGCGCCGCTGTTGCTCGTAATGTAAAGCGTTTGATCGCTGTCGTAACTTGTACCGGTAAGTGAAAATACCGGAGTCAATGCTTTTACCGTGTAACTTTCGCTCGTCTCGGCGGAGTTGGTAAGTCCTGTTTGCTTTGTGACGGCGCGTACGGTCATATTCTTGTTGATGTTGATTAACTGACCCGAACCAAGAAGGTTTCCGCCGGTTCCTGACGGATCGGTTCCGTCAACGGTGTAATAGATTGCGGCGGATCCCGTAATCGTTAACGTTCCGGCACCCGTTCCCGAACTGATCTGCGCGGCAGTTTGTGAAAAGGCGAATTCGGGCGCCGATGTTCGTATCGAATACGCGGCGACAGCAGTTCCCGACGCGGTTGATCCGGTTTTATAGGCGATGGCCCGTATGGTCATGTTTTTATCAACGGAAATTACTCCGGTGTATACGGTTCCGTGAACTACTGAATCGCCTAACGTTGAAATTACGGGAACCGTTCCGTCAACGGTATACGCAATCGAAGCCGACGGGTCGCTGTTGGATAGTTCCACATTCTGCGTTCCGGTATATGTTCCGGCAATAGGCGTCATTTCGGGATTGGAAAGCATTCCTTCCGGAACGGTTGTAAAGCTGACGGCGTAATCGTCCAACATCGGATTCCCGGAGGGGAGTACCGTGTCGGTTATCGATTTTTTTGCGGTAACGGTGTACACCGTGTTATGCAAAAGCTCCGCAGAAGGGGTAAATGTTACGGTAGTTGTCGGTGCATCATACACAACCGTTCCCGCAACGGATGTTCCGCCGGATGATTTCATTGTTATGCTTGAATCGGTTACGGTTGTCGGTGCGAGCGCCTTATTAAAGAGAAACGAAATTGCCGATGTAGTGCTGATATTGGTATTATCGTTTAAGGGTGAGCTTGATACTACGTAGGGGTTTGTCCCTTCGACGAACATAGTGCAGTATCCCGCCGCAGTCTGTTCATTCTTGTCCTGAAAAACAATCCAGATATAGTTTTTTACGCTCGACGCGATCTGAACTCCGTCGCTTCGCGTCGACGAGGGTCCGATAATCGGAATGGTGATGACCGCGTTTTCCGTAGTGTAGCGTGATAGCCCGGTTGTTCCGAGAACCGCGTCGGTCGCGCTTGTGATGGTATTATCGCGATACACCCGGTAGGTTCCTTCGCTGTCGCAGGAGATCTTCATGGTCGTGTCGCCGTCAGGTGTAATCGCCGAATTTGTCGGCGGAGTTATGGATAATCCGGGTCCGGTTTTTCCTTTCCCGACATCATGCGTTTGTATAAAGCTTGCGTTCTTTTGATCTGACACGGCGAGAGTAATCTGTATCGGATCACCTCCTGTGATTGCACCGATATAAAATGTACAAGTGATACCCGTCGCGGTTTTTGTCTGAGTACTGAAGGTGCCCGAGTTCGAGGTCACCGAATATGTCAGAGTTGATTTTTCGGGATCATACGCGTTAACGGTAACCAGAAAAGGCATCCCGGTGTAAAGGCGGTTTGAATTGTAGGCGGTATCGGTTCCGATGTATTGAACGGTAAATGTCGTAACGACGGGTGTTTTGTTCGGAATAAAATCCTGCGCGTCTTTAATGGAATTTCCGCATGATACGCAGAGCAGAATAGTTATTCCGATTCCGATACATAACTTACATGCATTATTCATTCTTCATTCCTGATGGAAAATTTATCGAATAAGCGGTATTAAATTTCAGGGCAGAGAACTGAATCTGCTTTCCGCTTCTCTCGTTCACTTGACAATAAATATATGGCCGGTACTATCTGAGACTAACATAAAGATAATACGATAACAAAAATCAAACGCTTTTTCTGCAAAAAAATCATCAATAATGATGTCAGATTTATTCAACTGAAGTGCCAAAAAAAATGCGGTTTCGAAAGAAAGCGGTATTGATCCGAACGAAAAGGTGTTTGCAAAAATACGGAAATAAGTAAAAAAAGTTCTTGCAAATACTATATGCGCGTATAGTATACATCGATAATGTGTATGTAAAATGAATAGTGAAGAAAAACTCGCAATATGTGCCATGTCGGCGCGCTACGATGTGTCGTGTTCGTCCAGCGGAAGTTCCCGGCCGAATAACGGCGGAACCGGGAACGGAACAATTGCCGGCTGCTGTCACAGCTGGGCCGATGACGGTCGATGTATTTCTCTCCTGAAAGTTCTTCAGTCGAACGCGTGTTCGCATGATTGCGCGTATTGTATTAATCGCCGCACGAATGATATCCCCCGTGCAACCTTTGAACCCGAAGAGCTCGCGAAGCTGGTGATGGAGTTTTACCGGCGTAATTATATTGAAGGATTGTTTTTAAGTTCAGCGGTGGTGGGAACGCCCGATTACTCAATGGAGCTCATGCTGCGGACGGTAACCCTCTTACGGAAAAAGTACCGGTTTAACGGATACATTCATATAAAGGTAATGCCGGGAGCGAGCCGTGTACTGATTGACCGTGCCGGATTTTTGGCCGATCGTATCAGTGCGAATATTGAGCTGCCGACATCCAAAGGGCTTGAACTGCTTGCGCCCGACAAGCACCCCAAGCTTGTAATGGGCTCAATCCGTGATATAAGCGGAAAGATCCGCGAAATATCCGATACCCGCAAAAAGATTCAAAGTACCCCGATGTACGCACCGGCGGGTCAGAGCACGCAGCTTATCGTGGGAGCGACAAGTGATTCGGACAAAACGATAATTTCACTCTCCGAATCGCTGTATGACAAGCTTTCGCTCAAACGGGTGTATTACTCGGCGTTTATTCCTGTGGTAAAAGATACGCGGTTGCCGGCGCTCGTCAACCCGCCGCTGAAACGGGAACATCGGCTTTATCAGGCGGATTGGCTTTTACGGTTTTACGGATTCCGTGCGGGAGAGCTGCTCGACGATTCGCATCCCGATCTTGAGCTTGAGTGCGATCCGAAGGTTTCATGGGCACTCCGTCATTACGGGTTCTTTCCGCTTGAGGTAAACCGCGCAAGTTATGAGGAACTGCTGCGTGTTCCGGGGATCGGAGTAAAGTCGGCCCAGCGGATTGTGCGTGCGCGCAGACATTGCACTCTTGACGAACAGGGACTCAAGCGTCTTGGCGTTGTTCTCAAAAGGGCAAAGTATTTTCTCACTTGTGCGGGAAAAGGAATTCATAAAACGGTGTATCCCGAAGCGGTGTATGCGGATCTGGCAGATACGAAACCGACGGTGTCAATCGGTGAGCTCCGTGCGGGTCAGATGTCGCTTTTTCCGCAAATGCCGAAATTGCTGCCGATCGAAATATCGCAGGAGATCTGACGTGGCAATTTACGCATACGACGGTACATTTGACGGACTGATGACCGTGTTTGTACAGCTGCTTCGTTCAAACGAGACACCGTGCGATATTCTCACTTTTGACGCAGCCGACGGAATTCTTCTTGGTGATGTAATCAGAATCGGCACAAACGAATCAAACCGGTTGACGGCGGGTTCGCTTACCGATCGGCAATCGGAAGGTATCGTCGGAACACTTTGTACCGCCTATATGTCCGAACTACCCGGGTTTGAGATGGTGTCGTATAATTTCTTACGGACGGTTTCTCAGCACGGGGTTTCAATCGTAGAAAACCTTGCCGACGAAAGCATTATGGCAATGAACAAAATTACGTATAAAGTAGGATGCGAAAAACATCGATTTATGGGACTCGCTCGTTTTTCGGAGCTTTCAGACGGAATGCTGTATTCGGTAATCGAACCCGACCATAATATTGCTCCGCTTTTGGCGCCGCATTTCGCCGCTCGGATGGCGTCACACGACTGGATGATTCACGATCTCACAAGAGGGCTTGTGGTAATCTATCGATGCCGTACAAAACGCTGGGATATTTTTTCCGTGGAAGAGTCGTCACCCGTAGTCTATTCGAAAAATGAAATGGAATACCGCAGCGTATGGAAGCGTTACTTCAAAGAAATCGCAATTCCCGAACGAAAAAACCCCGCATGCCAAAAACGATTCATGCCCCGCAGGTATTGGAAACATCTGACGGAAAAAAGGTAATGTCCGTACGAAAAATCCAGCTCACATGAACCGGATACGGACAATGTAATGTTGTACGATATACATAAATAATTCTTGGCAATCATGACCATCATGGTCAATTTATAATCATGAAAACATTATCTGTGGCACAAGTCAAAACTCACTTGTCTTCTCTTCTCAAAGAAGTCGAAGGTGGAAATGAAATTGCTATTTCTTTCGGCAAGAAAAAACAAACCATTGCTGTCATAATTTCTTACGATGAATATAAACGGAATAAAAAGCGTCAACTTGGTACTTTAAAAGGAAAGATGAAGGTTATTTTTAATGACAATTCCTCAATAACTGATGAAGAGTTGTTTTCTAAATGAATTATTTAGTCGACACGCATGTCCGACTATGGTCATTTATTGAACCTGAAAAATTATCCCAACGCGTTCGGGAATTATTACTTGATGAAGAAAATGCCATTTATTACGGCCAATTTAGTCTTTGGGAAATATCTATAAAATACTGTCTTAAGAAAATAGAACTAATAAAGAAAACTCCTGAACAATTTTATGAAGAACTTGAATCAAGTTTTTATTTGTGCAGAAAAATTACGAATCAAGAACTGGTTTCCTTCCATAAATTACCTTTTGAACATAAAGATCCGTTTGATCGCGCATTAATATGGCAATCAATTCAAAATGATTACGTTTTCATAAGTTCAGATTCAAAATTGGATCAATACAAGAAACATGGATTAAAATTTATTGCCTTATAGATACGCTTCGTTTAGCCGCAGAACGATTGATGGAGGTCGTTACGATCTTCGCCTGCAAAAAAAATATCCGATCACCCGTTGTAATTTGTTTTTCGCATTATTCGATTCGTATGACAGCGTTAACCGCTATTACTCCTTAAATTGGTATTACATTTCTCGAATAAAAGAATTGATTCTTTCCCGCCAATATATTATTATGATTATTATAAGTATTAAAATATAGTCGAAATTTGTCAATAAAAAATACCGGCGACAATCGGGGTTTGTGTTCTGGAGACGCTTTTCGGAAACATGCGCAATTTGATTTTCAGTGGTTTTCAAAAGCATTTTAAAATTTAATCGGAGCGAATATAATGCAGAAAGAAATACAGAACAGTGCGGAAATACGGGAGTTGAACAGGAGAAAGATCCTGTCGTATCTCAGAAAAAATCAGCCGATTACCAAAAGAGATTTATCGTTAAAATTGGATCTCAGTTTCGCCTCGGTATCAAATATGTGCAATATGCTCCTTGAAGAAGGATTGCTAAAAAAACGGCTTTCCGCGAAAACAAAAGGCGGAAGAGTTCCACAGCTAATATCGATTGATGAAAAGTCAAAATATTCTCTTTCATTAAATTTGTCGAGACGCACGTATTATGAGATTTTTGCGGTTAATCTTTGTAACGAGATTATTCTTGAGAAACGGCGCATTATCGGGGCGGAATATACGTACAATCAGCTTATTGAGGATATACGTTTTGCTTTTGATGAAATTGTAAATGATCTTGGTGTTGCAACAGATTCTTTTATTGGATTGGGTGTAGCGGTATCAGGAGTGGAAACGCAGGATTCTCATTCAATAATTAATTCGAATCTTCCGCTTCTGGAAAACAAGAAATTGAAGGAAGATCTCTCAAATGAATTACGACTCAATGTATTTGTCGAAAATGACGCGAATCTGATGGTAATGGCGAAACGTTTTTCGTCTGATCAAAATTGTTTGAGTGATAATATAATCTATGTGTATATAAGCGAAGCGATGGGCGTCGGTATTGTATCGGGTGGTGTTCTGGTGAAAGGGCATATCGGTATCGGAGGAGAGATCAGCCATATACCTGCCGGGAAAAATGATTATACGTGCTATTGCGGTAACACAAATTGTATTGAGTCAGAATTATGTATTTCGGGAATAATACGGCAGTATAACGAATTTCATGAAAACTCTATTGAGGAAAGACGGGATGGATTACAGGAACTGGAATTACGAATCAACGGTGAAGACAAAAATATCCTAGAAATATTGCAGATGTGCGGCCGTCGGCTTGGTGTTTTTATTTCGATTATGGTGAATCTGTTTGACCCGGAAGTCGTATATATCGGTGGAATATTCGGTCAATTTTTTGATGTAACGAAAGAGAGTATATATGATGAATTGCGAAAACGTGTTTTGCCATATAAATTACCCACATTAAAGATTGTCGGCAGCAATGATAGCGAAACCCTCGTGGTGAAAGGCTGTGCCGAACTGGTTTTTGACTATTGGACGTTGTAATGCTATTTTAAAGAGCGTGAATGTTTTTTACATTAAGTCTCTTTCCATTAACAAAATACACATAGCTACGTATTATCATCTATGTTTTTTTACGGAATATACGTACTATCTGTGATTTTTTAAAATATTTATACTAAATAAGCGACCAAAGAATATTCCGTATTTTCCCAAATGGGTATTGACAAAAGAATAAGCATATATTATATTCGTTATCATAAGGGTTATAATTTACAGTAAAATTTTTACTTTGAATTTTCAGATCGTGCGTTGTACAAATAATAAGCAAGGTAGAAATTGAAACAAAGATTACCCTTACAAATTTTGAAGAAAGGAGTGAGCTATGTTGAAAAAAACCATGTTGATACTGGCTGTATTTGTATTTTTTGTATCATGCGGCAAATCAAAACAAAGCGGACCGGTTACATTGACGGTTTGGGATTACTACGGTGCGGAAGGGACCCCGATTAAGGCTTTAATCCCAGAATTTGAAAAAGAAAACCCGAACATCAAAATCAACTATCAGATTCTGGATTGGAATTCGACATTCGATAAGCTTAATGTTGTGCTTACCGGTGATGATGTTCCGGATATGGTAACGATTGACATGACTTGGCTGCCGACATGGGCTTCAAAGGGTGTTTTTCAGGATCTGAATCAGTATGCGAAAGACGAGTTAAACGGCGTGGCTCTTGACAAGGCATACGGAGAAGGTGCGATCAAATCGATGACATATAACGGTGAAATTCTTACCATGCTGTATGATTTTGACGCATACTGTCTGTATTATCGCAGTGATATTTTTGAAAGCAAGGGTATTAAGAATCCTCCAAAAACCTGGGACGAACTTGAAAGCGATCTCAAACTGATTTCTTCGGGTAATAAAAATAAGTTCCCTGTCCGCAATGATGTTTTCCACATTTCGCAGTTTATTTATCAAAACGGCGGGAGTATTTTAAATGAAGATAATTCGAAAGCCGTTTTTAATTCTCCCGAAGGCATAGAGGGAATCGAGTTCTATGCAGGATTGGTAAAAAAAGGGTATGGCGTGTATTGGACAGAATCGACCGGAGAACCGATGGTAGGAATTAAAGATAACCGTATTGTTGCATTTGAAGATGGTCCATATTACATGGGGCTTTTAAAAAGCGCCGCTCCCGAGCTTGCGGGAAAATGGAAGATCGCGCCGGCACCGATTAAGAAGCAAGCCGGATCGTATCTTGGCGGAACCGGTCTTGTAATCCCGACAAAATCGAAAAACGGCGAAGCGGCTTGGAAATTAATTGAGTTTCTCATGCGTGAAAAGAACCAGGTGAATATGTATACAAGCGTCGGTGTGTCTCCTGCGTTGTCCGCGGCGCTTGAAAGCGCGGAAGTTGACAAAGCGGATCCGTATTTTGGCGGGCAGAAAGTTTTTGGTCTTTTTAAAGACGCGATGGCTTCGGCACGGCCTTTCCCTTACATAAAACAATGGAATGAAATATCAGATGAGTTTACAGCTCTTGCTGACAGAGTATGCCAGAAGAAAGATGTAAACGTAAAAGAAATCGTAAACAAGTCTGCGGAATCAGTTGATAAACTTTTAAAGGAATAATTTTTCGGCCGTCCATTCGCTGAACGGTACGTTTGGCGAATGGACGATACGCTGATTTGAATTATGTATTGGAGAAAAATATGGGCCCTGTAATATCAAAAAATAATTATTTAAAGGTACAGAGCAATCTAACAGGGTACCTGTTTATTCTTGTACCTGTTGTTTCATCGATAGTATTCTTTTTTGGTCCGATGATTATATCTTTTTTCTGGAGCTTTACCGATTACAACGGAGTACAGAAATCTCATTTTGTCGGATTAAAAAACTATGTGAAATTATTTACAAACGATGATGTTTTTTTAAAGAGTGTTTGGAATACCACCAAATTTACTATAATCACAATGACTGTGGGTCCGGCTCTCGGATTACTGACTGCATTGATGCTGAATACGAATGTCCGGTTACGGGCATTTTTCCGAACGGCATATTTTATTCCTGTGATGACTTCATTGGTTGTAGTCTCGGTATTATGGAAAATGCTGTATGCGGAAACCGGTATTATCAATGAATTTTTAATGAAGTTCGCTCATGCCGAAGCTGTTGATTTTCTCGGGAATGTAAACCTTTCTTTATTATCAATTTCAATCGCAAGTATATGGCAGGGGTTTGGATATGAAACCGTTATTTTCTTAGCGGCTCTTCAGGCGATTCCGCATGAATTATATGAAGCCGCAGAAGTCGACGGCGCGACAGGTATTCATAAATTTTTATATATTACAATTCCGCAGTTAAAGCCGGTGATGGCTTTCGTTTTTACGATCGGAATTATCGGCGGATATCAAGTGTACGATCAGATACAGGTTATGACAACAGGCGGTCCTGATTATAGCTCGTCTTCAATAGTGTTTTATCTTTTTCGGCAATTTCGGGATATGAAACTCGGGTATTCATCTGCGATAGCGTATCTTCTTGTATTCCTTCTGATCGGATTTACTATTGTTTTCCGCAAATTGTTTAAGGAGGAAAATTAAATGGCTGTTGTACGAAAACCTTTTTTTAAACCATACAGAATATTACTCTATTTTGCTCTTGTATCTTCCTCTTTAATAATGCTTTTTCCTTTATATTGGGTGGTCGTAACATCGTTTAAGCTCGAGGAGTTTGTTTTTGCGAGTCCGCCGCAGTGGTTTCCTGATCCGTATACATTGCAGAATTATATTGCTGTTATTGTGAAGCATTCGTTCGGAAAATATATGTTTAATAGTCTGCTTGTTGCGACTTCTGTAACTTTCGCCCATGTTTGTTTTGATACAATGGCCGGATACGCATTCGCGAAACTGCATTTTTGGGGACGGAACACGATTTTCTTTATACTGCTTATCACGTTAATGGTTCCGTTTCAGGTTAATCTTATTCCGATCTATCGTATGATGTCATCGGCGCATTTGCTGAATACGTATTGGGCGTTGATTCTTCCGAATATGACGAGCGTCTTCGGAATATTTCTGGTTCGGCAGTACATGCTGAGTCTTCCGAATGAATTAATTGAATCTGCACGTATTGACGGATGCAGTGAGTTCGGAATTTTCTGGAAAATAATATTTCCTCAATGTACACCGATTATTGCGACATTGGTGATATTTACTTTTATGGGTGCATGGAACGATTTTATTTGGGCACGAATTGCGATATCAAATGAATCGCTTTTTACGCTTCCGTTGGGATTGGCGAATCTGCAGGCGAAGAACACTTCGATGTGGGGGCAAAATATGGCGGGAACAGTGTTTGCGGCTCTGCCGTTGATATGTGTTTTCCTTATATTTCAGAAACGTTTTATCGCCGGAATGACAGCGGGTGCGGTTAAAAATTAAGAGTGTATGGTATGTTTATTAATGATCTTCTATTTTTACCGGGAGCAATTACCGAAAGATTTTTCCATAGTCCTCGGAGAAAAATTATTTATTACGTAATTGTACAGAATATTTTTTCAATTCTCATCGGTACATTTGAAATAGCGTTAATCTATCGTTTGACTCAATCATTAAAAGTTTTAGTTATCGCATATTTATTCAGGTTCAGTATATTATTCTTTTCATTTGCGTTGACGCCTGTTCTGATTCATACAAGTAAAATCGGCAGAATGTTCAAAAGTTCCATTTTTATCCAGATTCTGATTTGCGCGTTTTTAATATTCTATTATTCTGATCTGAAAAATATATGGCTTCTGATTATTTATATCAGTATCAGGGGAGTTCAGGACGGTGTGTACTGGATAGCGAAACACAGCGGAACAATGTACAGCGTTGATGATAACGGACGTGACAGGTTTAGCCTGCAGATTGAGGCAATACTTGTCACGTTAACCGTTATTTTACCGATTGTTGGCGGATTGATTATAAGTTTTATACACCTTCAAACGATTAAAAATAATCCCTTACTCCCCGAAGGTTATTTTTATATGTTCGTATTAACGTTTTGCATAATGGTAGTATCTTTCATTTTCGCTCCCGAATTGAAATTCAATAAATGCGCCGTAGTTAAGCCCAAAAATATAATTTCGATGTTCAAAGAGAAAGATCTTTCGTATTTTATGTATTATAATATTTTCACATCGGTACAGGATATTGCGGTCATGATCGCCGTGGGAGTGATAACCTTTCTTATTTTAAAAACGGAATTCAATCTTGGAATGTTTTCTTCCGTTCTATCGGCTGTTGCCGCGATTTATTTTATATTAATACGTAAATACATCGCGAATAAAATAAATGTGAGAGAGAAATTTTTTCTTCTCGGCGTTTTTGGCGATGTCGTGTCAAAGCTTACGTATTACTTTTTATTCTCGTATACCGGTTTGATCATAAAAGCGGTCGCGGATACGTTTTTGGTTCCGTTTCAATACTTGTTTTCGGATAATATACAGAAAAAAAAGATGGAAGATGTTGTGGCGAAGAATAAGTCATACAATATTCAGGAGATTTTGATTTTTCAGGAAGTCCTTATTTTTATCGGCCGATTCTTTACGTTATTGATTATATTGCTTATTCTTCATTTTAGCACGTACGATCCGCTGGAATTTTTTAAAATCCTGTTTATTGTATTCAGCCTTAGCGGTTTTGTCGATTATTGGCTGATCAAAAAGATTGGGAAATGAAAGCAATGGTTTTACGTTTACCCGAAAATGATTTTGTTTTGATTATTCGATAACGAAATTATAAAACCCCTTAACCTTTTACGGCTGGTTGCTCTGCGTCTGAAACATTTATTTTATTAGAAACCAAATGAATTTTTTGAAAAATGGTTGCAAATAATAAGCAATTATTATAACCGTTATAACAACGTATATTATTATTATTAGCTTCCCTGATGTGTATCTATTGTGGAGGAAAGAATGAAAAAGAGATTTTCAAGTCTAATGGTTTTTGTGATATTATTCAGTTTAATCACAGTATCGTGTAAGTCATCCGATGGAACATTATTTGATCCCGAATCGGATACTGCCGCAAACAATGGTTTAGCAAATGTCGCCTTGAATAAGGCGTACTTATCATCACGCGAGTCTGTAGCTGATTATCCGGATACGGATAATAAAGAATTAACGGATGGTAAATACGACAGTTCTGTTGATTATACAAAAAGCGAATGGTCGGTAAAGGATTACAAGTATACGCAAACTATTGATCTTGGCGGGTTTTGCTCCATTAAAACAATGACAATAAACTTTCTGCATAATGAAGAGCAATGGTTTCAATTCCCCGGACATGTACGTTTTAAATATTCGCGTAACAATAAAGATTTTTATGATCTCGGCGACGCAGTTGGGAAGATTAATAAAAATAATCCGAATCTAATGCGATATTTTTTGGATCTTAAAGAACCGGTTATCGGACGATATGTGCTTGTGAAAGTTACTCCGAATTGGTGGGCGTTTTCTGATGAATTGGAAATATGGGGAACTCCGTATGCGGGAACTCCTGCTGCGATTGCTCCGCCGGTTATTTCACCTTCTGCACCAAAAGGCGGTCCGTATTTCGAATTGACTGAAGGAAAGACAGTTTTAACGGGCACACCGGGTACATGGGACGGAAACGGTGTTCACATTCTTTCGATTGTAGAAGCGAATAAAGATGGTTATAAATATTGGGGTTATTATTGCGGAGGCGCGTATTACTATTCGTACGGAGTCGGTCTCGCGCGGAGTAATGATCTTATAAAATGGGATAAGTATGAAACAAGCGAAAAGATCAATATTCCGATTGTTGGAACAGATAAATTCGGATACGGCGGCCGCTGGCCGACGGTTGCATATGACAATGAAACGTTCTATATGTTTGTTACCAAAGATTTTGATTCGGACAGTCATATCTGTCTTTATACAAGTACGGACGGGATCGCGTTTGACTATAAGCAGAATATAATGAAGCCTGCGCCGATGTGGCGTAATCAGAATCCGTTTTTGTTTAAAAATACCAATGATGGTAAATGGTATCTGTATTATTATAGCGGTAATGACGCGGATAAATTTTTTATTAAAGTCAGATGTGCGGATAAAATCGATGATATCGCGAAAGCGAAAGATGTTGTCGTGATGTCTGACGTAGATGATGAAATTGTCGCGGCTCCGAGCATGTTTACCTGGAATAAAAAATATTATCTGCTTACGGAAACAACCATTAAAAACGGGAATGACTGGCGAACTGTCGCGTGGGTGAGTGATCGTCCTGACGGCGGTTTTCTCGAATGCAGCAATAGTCCGCTTCCGGCTGATGTTCATGCGTGTGCGTTTCAGTTTTATCTCAATAATAATCTGTATATAACGTATTCGCATCAGATATCGGCTGATCCTAATTGGGTTTGGGATTTACGGATTCGAAAGGCGACAAATTTGCAGACGAAATGAATGTGATCTTTATGAATCAGCAAAAAATTAAATCCCTTTATTCATTTAATAAGAATTATCTTCTTGAGAACAGTTTACCCTTTTGGTTGAATCACTCATTGGATCACACATATAACGGGTACCTAACCTGTCTGGACAGAGAAGGCAAAGCTTATAATACAGACAAATCCGTGTGGTTCCAGGGCCGCGGGATTTGGATATATTCGAAAGTTTATAATTCTATTGAAAGAAATCAAAAGTATATTGAAGCGGCAAAAATCGGCTATAATTTTTTGATCGATCATTGTTATGACACCGACGGTAGAATGTTTTTTCAACTTACACGCGAAGGAAAACCTCTCCGCAAACGGCGATATATGTTCAGTGAAATGTTCGCGATTATCGCCTGTGCGGAATATTTCAAAGCAACAGGTGATGAAAGCGCTCTGCGGAAAGCAAAAGACACATATAAAATTGTTCTGGAATTATTGCGGAATCCGTCGCGAATAGAGCCGAAAATTATTCCGAAAACACGTGTCACAAAATCATTATCTCCTTATATGATGATGATATCAACCATTCAAATTTTACGGGAAGCGGATCACGATCCTGAGTATGATATCGTTTGTAAAGAGATGATCGATTCCGTATTGTCTTTATTCTATAAACCGGAAGAAATGGCTCTTTTTGAAACAGTCGGATCAAATGGTGAACGAATTGATTCGCCGCAGGGACGGTGTATTAATCCGGGTCATTCTATTGAAACCGCATGGTTCCTTATTCATGAAGGGTTATATTTAAAAGATCATTCGATTGTTGATAAGGCACTGCAAATTATTGACTGGTCAATTGATTTGGGTTGGGATAAAGATTTCGGCGGATTGTATTCATTTGTCGATATCGAAAAGAAGCCCTGTGAGCAGCTTGAATGGGATATGAAGATGTGGTGGCCGCATACGGAAGCGTTATACGCACTGCTGCTTGCGCATTATGTTTCGGGAAATGACAAATACGAAAAATGGTTTGATATTTTTCAGGAATGGTCATTTTCGCATTTCGAAGATTCTGAATGCGGTGAATGGTACGGATATCTTCATCGTGACGGAACAATCGCAAATCAGTTAAAAGGGTCAATGTGGAAAGGCCCTTTTCATCTGCCGCGTGCATTGCTGCTTAATACAATCCTGCTGGAAAAAATGATGCATATGGATAATTCAACGCATGTAAATGGAAAGATTATCTTATGAAAAAGAAAGTCATATATATACCGCTCGATGAACGGCATTGTAACTACGGATATCCGTTTGAACTGGGGCAATCCGCAAAACAGAATGTTCTGCGTCCGCCGATTGATTTGATGTGTAAAATTAAAGAGCCGGCTGATGTCGATGCGATGTGGAATTGGTTATTTGAAAATATACGCGGGTGCAATTACGCGATTTTATCATTGGACATGCTTGTGTACGGCGGATTGCTGCCTTCACGATTGCATCATCATTCAAACAAAATATTGTCCGAAAGGCTTAATCGTCTCAAACGCCTCAAGGAGATTAATCCGAAAGTTGAGATTCACGCGTTTATGCTTATTATGCGTGTTGCGAATTATAATAATAACAGTGAGGAGCCGAATTATTGGGAGCAGCATGGTAAAAATATATGGAGATATTCCTGGTTGTATGAAAAAAAAGAAAAATGCGGATTGGATAATAACGAAGAAAAAGATTTGCGCGATCTCGTAAAAATAATTCCTCCGAATTTTCTGAATGACTTTATGCTTCGCCGAGAAAAAAATCTCGAAATAAATATTGAAACGCTGCATCTTGTTGAAGACGCGTATATTGATTATCTCGTTCTTCCGAAAGATGATTCCGCAGAGTACGGATTTTCAACCCGTGATCAGACTATCGTTTCAAAAAAAGTATCCGAAATGAAAAAACTGAGCGGACGAGTGTATGTGTATCCCGGAACAGACGAGGTAGGATCTACTCTCGTCGCAAGGGTCGTAAATAAAATACATAATGCGAAGCCGAACGTGTTTGTCTGCTATTCGTCGACACTCGGACCATCAATCATCGCGTTATACGAGGATAGGCCGATTCACGAAAGCGTGAAGTGGCAGATCGTTTCTGCGGGATGCGCAATCGTAGATAATTATAATGATGCGGATTTTGTATTAATGGTTAATACGCCCGGTACGAAAATGGGCGAGGCTCAGGATCAAAAAAATGATGATTATTCGTACATTAATTTCCGTAATCTTGAAGAATTTGTGCAGCGAATGGAATATTTTATCGGTAGAGGCAAGATCTGTACTGTCGCCGATATCGCGTACGCGAATGGCGCTGATAACGGGTTGATGGAGATATTGGCACGTAAACGACTGCTCAAAAAAATAGCTGCCTATGGTGGATGGAATACGACAGCAAATACGTTAGGAGTTGTAATTTGTCAGGGAGTAATAGCTTCAGCGCTTCATTGTAAAAACATCAGCAGTAATAAAGAATTATTTTCATTTCACATTCAGAAAATCCTGAAAGATTGGGTTTGCCAGTCAAATGTTTTATTGTATTTTGATTTTATCCGTTCAAAAGAATTGGGATTTTATCCAAACAAGTTAGGTGAATACGCTGATCAGGTAAAACGTGAGATGATTGATAAGATGAATGGGTTTATTTCCGAACATAATCTGCGTGATGCGACGGGTGTCACGATTTCTGTTGATGACATTACATTCGTATGGAATAGAATTTACGATTATGAATTTTCAATACACATAGGTGATCGGCAATAGTGTAAAATAATCTTTCGTATTGTAATTAGAAAATATGTGTTTTATCGTAAGGAGTAAAAAATGAAAAGAGTATCAATTCCAACGTTTGTATTTATGGGTATGGTTGTGATTAGCTTGTTCACGGGATCATGCGGTTTTTTTAAAAAATCGCCGGACAAAATATCCGGATCATTTGTTCAGCCGTGGTTTGTGGAACCATGGACAGCGACTGATTGGAAAAAAGAAATAACTGATTTGAAGAATGCCGGAGTTGATGATCACATAATCTGGCAATGGACAGCGGACAGTTTGAATAAAACAACATGGTATCCTACGAAGATACTGGGTTTCAAAAAAACTTCCGGTATGGCGGACGAAGATCCGGTGATGACAAGTCTGGACCAGGCAAAAAAAGCGAATATGAAAATGTGGCTGGGTTTAAACTGGACAGATGATTGGTGGAATAAATACGCAAATGACGAAGCGTGGCTTAAAAATGAATTTGAAATAAGCCGTCAGGTTGCGGATGAGCTTTGGAGTCGTTACGGATCATTATATTCCGATACTATTGCCGGATTCTATTTAACCATGGAAGTGGACAATGATAATTTCAAAACGATTGAACTGCAGGATCGGATGGAAGCAGTGTATAAAAATATCTGTGATCATATTCACGCAAATATGAATAAACCGGTTATGATCGCGCCTTTCTGTTCTGACGCCGCAACAATGAAGCAGTCGGAATGGCAATCGATGTGGGAGAATATTCTCACAACGGCATCGATTGATGTAATAAATATGCAGGATGGGTGCGGAGCAAGCGATGACGGTAAGACTACTCATACGACTGTTCAAACGGTCGGATCCTGGTTTGCGGCTACAAAACGTTCAATTGAAAAGGCTCATCCTGCGGCACAGCTATGGTCTGACCTTGAGACATTTGACATGGATGCGCAGTGGAATTGTTTTTCGGCAAACAGTTTTAATCGTATAACGAAACAGATTGACGCAGAAAGAGCATACGTAACGAAATTTTCAAGTTTTGCCGTGATGCATTATCAGACAATGATTGGTGAAGATAAAAAGGTCAATGAGAAATCCGCCGCACAGTATGAGATGCTGAAGAAGATGCAGGGGAAAAGATAATTGTAAATAAAGTCAGTAAAAATATTTCTTCGATATCGCTTCTCTCAGTACATTGTAATAATTTTACTGTATGCCTTGACCAAGGACTAACCCCCTTGGTCTTGAGTATGGAGATATGATTTGTATCAATACCGATGCCCTTGTATAAAAATGCAATTATAGTTTCTATCTCTTCCTAAAATAAAATATTAAAAAATTCAATAATTAATTTGACAGTCCGGCCGGTACTTATTATTATCATTATAATAAGGGTTAAATGCTCTTGGCTTTTTAATTCACACTAATCAAATACGGGGAGGGTAAGGGGAAGACATTTTCAGTCGATGTAAAAAAATTATTGGAGGTACAATTAATGAAAAAGCAGATAAAAAAAATCATGCTTTTGGGTTTAGTGTTATTCTTAGGATTGGCTTTTGCAGCCTGCGAAATTGACTCGGATCCTTCAGGATCAGATGATTCAATGAATCGCGCTGCAACAGTGAATCTTGCTCTCAACAAAACGTATACATCGTCCGTATCGGCGAGCTCCACGTATCCTGATACAAATTCAAAGGAATTGACGGATGGCCTCTACGACACCACGGCCGATTATACAAGTTCCAGATGGCAGGGGCGTACCGCAAATTATAATCAGACTGTCGATCTTGGAAGCAGTAAATCAGTTAAAACATTCAAATGCAATTTTTTAAAAGATTCGGCATGCGGAATCAGTTTCCCTACAACGGTTAATTTCAAGTACTCATTGAATAATTCATCTTTTACAAATGCGGGAAACGGAACCGGTACAGCGGTAGGAAATCTTAAAACATTTACCTATACTCTCGGAACCGCAGTGTCGGCACGTTACATTAAAATGACCGTTACACGAAGCGGTTGGGCTTTTGCCGATGAACTGGAAGTTCTTGGCGAAGAAAGCGGAACGGCTCCGTCGAATTTAGTGTATCCGGTTACAAGTATCAGTGCTGTTGTCGGTACGGCTATTTCAGCAGATACTCCCACTGTAACGGGAACGGTAACTTCGTGGTCAGTAAGTCCTACATTACCGGCGGGATTAAGTTTAAGCAGCAGCAACGGAGCGATTTCAGGAACTCCGACTGCGGTAACTGCTTCCGCATCATATACGGTAACCGCAACTAATTCGTACGGATCAACAACAGCTTCTGTTCAGATCGCGGTCAGCGCCAGCGGCAATGTTCCTCCTTCAAATCTGCAGTATCCCGTAACGAGCATTTCAGCGGTGGTGGGAACTGCTATTGCAACGGATACTCCCACTGTAACGGGAACGGTAACTTCGTGGTCAGTAAGTCCTGCATTACCGGCGGGATTAAGTTTAAGCAGCAGTAACGGAGCTATCTCAGGTACACCGACTGCGGTAACGGCAACAGCAACATATACCGTAACCGCGGCTAACTCGTATGGTTCGATAACAAAGGGAATTTCGATAACCGTTTCCGCGAGCGGCGGATTGTTCAATACACCGATGTATGGTGTAACGATTGAAACACTGACCAGCAGCAATGTAAGCCAGCTTGTAACGGCATTGCAGTCAATGTCGGTCAAGCCGACGGTGCGTATCGTATTTCAGAAGGAAAATGCTGCAAGTTTTTACCAGGCGAATGTTGCGCAGATACACAATGTTGCATATGTTCTCGGATGTGTGTACGATTCCGAAGGCGAGAACGGAACAACATTAGCGGCTCATCATACACGCTGGGTACAGTATGTGACAACTCTTGGAAGTACGGTTGATATATGGGAAGTGGGAAATGAAGTTAACGGTGAGGGATGGCTTGGCGATGACAGTCAATTATTGTCAGATAAATTCTACGATGCGTACACCTATTGCCATAATCTCGGATTGAAGACAGAATTGACTCCGTATATGTTTAGGCCCGGAGACCAGTCGGGAGAGCGTGCGACGATGCTCGGATGGCTCAATACATATATTCCTGCTGATATGAAAGCCGGTCTGGATTATGTGCTGGTCAGTTATTACGATGACGATAACGGCGGGCTGCATGATCCGTGGCAGTCAACGTTTGATAATCTTCAGGTGATGTTCCCTAATTCAGCGATCGGTTTCGGCGAGTGCGGATTTGCGAATCCTCATGCGGCTGGAACGGCTTTCAATAACCGTGTCGATGAGTATTATAAAATGACGAAATACACAACTCATTATATTGGCGGATATTTCTGGTGGTATTGGGGCGAGGATTGTATAACTGTAAGTGACTCGCGTTGGATAAAGATTAATAGTGATTGTGTGTGGATGTCTCAGAATCTGAATTAAAAGGGATACGTACTTTTAGTTTCAAAAGGGCGCCTGAAAAGGCGCTCGTTTTGACTGTTTCCAACGAACAAAAAGTAAGGAGAAATCCATGGAAAAGAAAACAGGAAAAAAGCTATTGCTGATTTCCGCTCTCGTAATTGGGCTGTCCATTACAGCTTGTGAGTATTCATCAGGCGCAACAGAGTCTGATGATGCAGACGACAGGGCTGTCGCAATAACTCCAATGTATGGGGTAACAATTGAAACGCTCACTAACAGTAATGTGAGCAAACTTGTAACTGCATTGCAGTCGATGTCGGTCAAGCCGACAGTGCGTATCGTATTCCAGAAGGAAAACGCAGCAAGCTTTTATAAGGCGAACGTTGCCAAAATACACAATGTCGCATATGTTCTCGGATGCGTATATGATTCCGAAGGCGAGAACGGAACGACATTAGCAGCTCATCATACACGCTGGGTGCAGTATGTAACAACGCTTGGAAGTACCGTTGACATATGGGAAGTCGGTAACGAGGTAAACGGCGAAGGATGGCTTGGCGATGACAGCAGTCTTCTTTCGAAAAAGTTTTATGATGCTTACAAGTATTGCAAGGGACTCAATCTGAAGACATATTTGACGCCATATATGTTTAGACCCGGAGACCAGTCGGGAGATCGTGCGACGATGCTTGGGTGGCTCAATAAATATATTCCATCCGATATGAAAGCCGGTCTGGATTATGTAATGGTAAGTTATTATGACGATGATAACGGCGGAAAGCATGATCCGTGGCAGTCAACATTTGACGGATTGCAGAAGATGTTTCCAAACTCGGCGATCGGTTTTGGCGAGTGCGGGTTTGCCGATCCGCATTCTGCGGGAAGTGCTTTTGACAAACGTGTTGATGCGTATTACAAAATGAAAAAATACACCACTCACTATGTTGGCGGATATTTCTGGTGGTATTGGGGTGAGGATTGTAAGAATGTCAGCGATTCGCGCTGGAAAAAAATCAATGATGATTGTGTATGGATGAAGCAGAATTTGAAATAAGGTTAAACGTACACAATGTAATAAAAAAGAGGACACCTGATGACGGTGTTCTCTTTTTTATTATCGGTGATTATTCGTTTTACTTCTGTGTGTAATCCGGTATAATTTTGAAGATGTTGAGTTGATGATAGTCCGCTTCTGGGATAAAGGATGGCGTCGTTTGATTTTTTGGAATACGGTTTTCGATAAAGTGCATATTTCCCCTTGACAAAAAACAGATATATTATTATAATCATTATAATAACTATTGTAATATAATGATTGATAGACATCGTTGTATGTAAGTCAGGAGAATTTTATGAAACTCGAACACGTTACATTGAATGGGAATTATTTTACAGCCGGTTCCAAAAGATTTATTCCGATCGGAGTACATCTTGTTCCCGCGAAGACGGGTCTTAACTGGCTTGTTGACTGGGATGAAAAGGATATTGAAAAAGATTTTGTCAAAATGTCTGAACTCGGCATCAATATGGTCCGCTTTGACCTTTTCTGGGCATGGGTAGAACCGCGGCCGGGATCGTATAATCCTAAAGTATTTACACAGATGGCTTTTTTAATATCGTTAGCGCACAAGTACGGAATCTATTTAAATCCGACATTTTTTATCGGCGGAGAAGTGGGCGAAGCATACTGGGATGTTCCGTGGCGAAACGGACGTCATCCGCATTCGGATTCTGATATGCTCCGTTTCCAAACGGAACATGTTGCCGAATTTGGCCGCCGCTACAAAGGTGAATCAGCCATTATCGCTTGGGATCTGAACGACGAGCCGCCGTTCTGGGTTGTGCGTAATATTACAACGGACGCGATGGCGATAAACTGGACGCGGCTGCTTACGTGGTCGCTGCGTCGTGTTGATCCTGATCATCTTATCTGCGTGGGAACCGATGTGTCCGAAATCGGACGCGGGCCGTTTCGTCCGGATACCATAAAGGAAGAAGTGGATTTCTTTTCATCGCATCCGTATCCGATTTATAATGCGTCATTGTTTCCCGATCCGATGTTATCGGAAAGAGGAAGTTATGCGGCGGCGTTTCAGACATTGCTTTCAATGGGCGCGGGCAGACCGCTTATGCTTCAGGAGTTCGGTGCTTCGTCAGCGCAATATTCCCCTCAGAATATCGCGTTGTATGACCGTGTAACGATGTATTCGGGACTCGCGGCGGGCTCGAACAGTTTTGTTCCATGGTGTTATACCGATGCCGCTCCCGAATTATATAAACAGGTTCCTTATCTCCGCGGGCCGCACGAAACCCAGTTCGGAATAACGACATGGGACCGAAAAGACAGACCGTCCGGAGTCGAAACGAAGGAGTTCAGCGATATCGTTTCTCAAATGAATTTCGAAGGTGTTGAACCGGCGTTAGGTGAAGGAGCGATTATCGTTCCGTGGGAATGGGCGAAACCGTTTGGGGATTTTTCAAAACTTGGATTAACCGGCCCGAATATTATTCCGTTTGTTTCGGTGCAGGAAGAAGGCGGAAGCAATCATGATCAGTTCGAATCAGATTACAGATCGGGTGAGGACAATAATTGGTTAATGGGAGCGATGATTTCCAGTTTTATTCTGGCGCGGCGCGCCGGTGCGAAGGTTGAGCTTCCGCGCGAATACTCGGATTGGCAGAAGTATTCGTTTGTGCTTCTTCCGTCGCCCCTCACATCAACCGAAAAGAATGTGGTACATGTGCATACATCTTTTTGGGAACAGGCACGCGAGTATGTGTCGAAGGGCGGAGTTCTCTATGCGTCGGTCTGCGCGGACACGGCGATTCCCGATATGGGCGATTTATTCGGAGCAACGTTAGCCGACCATAGTACCGTATCGGATGTTGAACTGACGCTTACGGCTGACTTTGGCGGTCTGTCGAAAGGAACCACATTTTGTTATACAACAGG
>CAXXNW010000007.1:0-1526926 GCA_963663125.2 Bacteroidales bacterium
AGGCATTATTTGTCTTAAAAGCTTAATGGTTTCAATCGTATTCATTCGAGGAGATTGAATATCCAATAAAATCAGGTCAGGCGGATTTTGAGACTTACAGATTTTTACAGCCTCTAAACTATCTTTTGCCTTAATCATTTTTATATGTGTAGGCCGCAGAATATTTTCATAATACTGAATGGTCGTAGTAGCTTCATCGATTAATAAAACCGTATGGTTACTCCAATCATGGTTCGTTATATTTTTATCCGGTATCTTCTCATTATCATCATTCACAAAAAAAGTGTCGACAGGATGAGTGAACCAAAAAGTTGAACCTTTATCAGGAACCGAGTCGATCCATATTTTCCCTCCCAACAGTTCAACAAAACTTTTGCTTAATGATAAACCTAATCCCACACCTCCGAATCTGCGTGTAAACGATTCTTCTACTTGTCTAAACCGTTCAAAAATAAACGCTTTATTTTCTTCAGCGATGCCGATTCCCGTGTCGCGAACAAAGAAATAAACCATTTCATCTTCAATTTTCTCAACGCCAAATTCGATAGTACCTTTAGCCGTAAACTTTAATGCATTATCCAAAAGATTATTAAATATTTGAATTAATCTGCTACTATCGGTATTTAGTGACATCTTTTGAACAAAAAGAGGCATTTTTAATGATAGGCTTGGCTTTTCATGTAGAATTGAATCCAAACGGGTTGAAAATGCATCTTCAATTTCACAAAGAATTAAATCTATTCTACACGGGGCAATAGAGAGTGTAAATTCACCAGCTTCTATCCTTGCAAAATCAATTATATCATCAACTATTTTCAAAAGGACTTCAGAGTTAGAGATGATTTGGTCGACAAAGGGATTGGTATCTTCCTCATCAAACTCATTGATTTCAAGAAGTTCTGAAAATCCCATAATTGCATTCATAGGGCGTCCTGATTTCATGAGACATATTTGAAAGAAAAGCCATTTTCAATTTTTCGGACTGCTGTACCTTAATAAGTGCACTTCTTATCTGTTCGTTCTGATTAAGGATATCTTCATTCTTTTTATCTAGGAGAAGATTCACACGACGAAGAGCTCTGTTTTGTTTAAAAATCAAGAATAGAAATAAAGAAAATAGTATAGAACCAATGACACCAAATAAGATAAGTAATCGCTGCTTCAACATTATCTGTTCATGGTTACTTACCGCTGCCTCATCAATTTTATTATCTTTTTCAAGTGATTTTATTCTTTGCTGAAATTCGTCAGAACGGTAAACCAATCGTCTTTCAATTAACCGGACATGTGATTTCAGATTAAAAGCACTATCGCGTAAAGAGTTATACTTTTCGGCAAATTGGTATGCTTCACGATAATTATTTTGTTTTCGACATAATTCTATCATTCCCATCAACGATGATAATCGCAATCGAATTTGTTCATTATTTTGTGATAGGGTAATGGCTTTTTTGCAATTCACGACGAGCCTTACTATAGTTACCTATTTCCAAATTGTACAGACCATTAATTCTTGAAATGACAGCCTGAATGGAAGGATCGGCATTGCCAGCAGTTAACATGATGGCAGAGTCGACTAAAGTGTTTACGCTAGGGATTTTTTTTATTGTAGAGCATTATTTCTGCTTCGCCACATAAGGATTCTGCCATTCCCTGTTTATTATTCTCAATTTGGTCTATCTTAAATGCAGCTATATAATTTTTAAGCGCTTCGTTATACTCTTTTTTGTAAATATATACTTCGCCAAGATTCCGGTGTGTAAAGCCAGAACCGTTCAATATATGAACTTCGTCACTCTTGATAAGCGCTTTACGAAGATAATCCAGTGCATCATTATATCGTTGCCACCCTGCGAACAACATCCCCAGTTTGTTCATCGACCATATATATCCACCCGAATCATTCAACTTTTCGCAGATGATTGAAGAGCTATGATAAAAATCTATTGCTGCCTGAAGATTCCCGGATGCATTATACCAGTCGCCCAAAGCAAGTTTTGCTCTCGCTAACAAAAATTGCTTATTAGATTTTCTGGCTACCTGAAAGGCTTTATCAAATCTATAGAAACTATTTTTTATGTCATTATTAAACAGATAAACATAACCACTTAAAACTGAAAGATCAACCGTTATTGAATCGTTTTTCAACTTATCCGAAAGTGATAATGCTCTTTCAAAAAGCGAATATGATTGAGCATAAAAGCCCTTATCACTTTGCATTAAAGCTTGGTATTTAAGCACATTAATCTGGCCACGAATATTATTTACCACTCTAAACTCTTTCTGAGCTTTATTTAAATAGATATCCGCTTCAGTATAACGATATATATGATACATAGAAACACCAACCATTAAATCAGTTCGTGCTTGTAAGCCAATATCACCGATTGATGCCGCATATTTTTGTGCATTTTGAGCAGCTAATAAGCTTTTTTCAGGGAAAGATAATAGATTCTTTTTCGCTATCAGAATCTGCTTTAATGCCTTTTCTCTAATTGTATCATCTTTTAAATTATGTGCAGTAAGGTTTAGTCCCTTTGCCGTCAGAAGAATTAGAAATCCTAAGCAAATGATAATAGCTCTTTTAGTAGATGTATTTTTCATCCAAATTAACATACCGGTCCTCTCATAGAAAAAATACAGGAAGCAATACTCTTCTTATTTAATCAGGAAAAATAGAAAAAGTAACCCTGATTAAAGTAAAATAAATAAAAAAAACTTCTTTTAGAGGAATGATGATGTGCAAAGAATTTAAAATGAACGATGTATGGCCTTTACAAAGTGAAACGCGTCAATCCAATTGGATGATCAGAAAAAATGATTTCTTTTATTTTTGAATAATGCTCGGAATTGTTTACAAAGTCAATATTTTCGGCGTCAATAACCAGTATCCGCATATCCGATTGGGCCCGAAGATATGCTAAATAGGCGTTCTGAATTTTCAACAAGTATTCATCCATTATCTTCTGTTCATAAACTCTCCCTCTATTTTGAATATTCTGTTGTAATCTTCCAACTCCTGCATGCAAATACACAATGAGATTGGGTTTAGGAATATTTGGAAGAATTATAGAAAACAACTTATTAAAAAGCGCATATTCATCATCTTTTAAAGTGCTCCGGGCAAAAATTAATGACTTATTGATAAAATAGTCTGATACAGTAAAAGATCTAAACAAGTCTGGAGCGGTCAATTCGGTTTTCAATTGTTGATACCGTTCGGCTAAAAAAGATAATTCTAATGGGAAAGCATACTTCTCAGGATCTTTATAAAACTTTGGCAAAAAAGAGTTGTCTTCAAATTGCTCTAAAATTAATCTGGCATTGTACTCCCCGGCAATCATCTTAGAAAGAGTTGTTTTGCCTGCTCCTATATTTCCCTCAATACATAAAAAGTCATAGTGCATCATCGTCTAGCGCTTATTTGATTTAAAAAGAGTAGTGTTGAGTGGGTCGTCACAGTTAATTAATAGATTTCCAATCGTTTTATGAAGAATAGGATGTACAAAACTTGCATTAATTTCGCATAAAGGAACCAGTACAAATTTACGATTTTGTATTTCAGGATGGGGGATTGTTAATCTGGATGTTTGAATAATTTCAGCATCAATAAATAAAATATCAATATCAATGGGTCGTGATTGATATCCGATAACCTTTGAATCTCTTTTTCTACCCAGTTTTTCTTCTATCGCAAGAATTCGTTCCAAGATAACAAAAGATGATAACCCGGTTTTCATAACAACCACCTGATTCAAAAAATTATCGACGCTATCCATGCCCCAGGGTTCCGTTTCGTATAGAGAAGAAGTCTGATAGATTTCACCAACATCCTCACCTAAACATTCGATCGCCATTGCTAAAGTCTTTTCCCGATCACCGATATTTCCTCCAAGTAATAAATACAGTAGTTTCATTATGACATCATTGAAAGTTAAAAAACACACGAAGACGGTCACATATACCTAGTACCTGAATCGTTTACACTGTTCCATCATCATCCTGATTTTTATAGCATATGATTTATCTTCGGCCCACTTTGCAGCTAATTGATTTAATGAAGGAGCACTACCTCTTTTAACATTTCCAAAATGTTTATCCACCAAAGGAAGATTCAACGGATCCATTGAGCCATAGGCTTTCAGATGTTGAACATGTGCAATTACCCCCTCTCTCATAGATGGATACCGATCAATCTCCTGTGATCCTTCAAAGGCTCCAATACCTGCATAATTGTTAAGATCAGGAGGCACCATTCCATCGAACTTCAGAAAGCCTGTTTCCAAACACATCTGAATAAAAGCGACATCGTGATTAACGCCCTCTCTATCTGCCGATTCGGTATAAGTAATAACAAACTCCCGGGCAGTTAAGCTGTCAATTTTCTTATTCTGAGACAACAGGAAAGAGGTCATTTGAGGAATAGAGAATGAACCATGACCCATGATTTTTATGGAACGACCTGCTACTTCCATGATCTTTTCATCAATGGTATCGTATGTCGGAGTATGTAAAAAAGCAGAATCAAGAACAACCGGAGCCTCTAACATTCGTTCAATTGAATCATCGAATTGCTTTTTAGCAAGCTGATATCTTTTATCATCTTCGTAAAATTTCCCGGTAGAATAAAGATAGGTGAGTCCAAAAGCAATAGCTACAAAAAGGGCAATCCATAAGGTTAATTTATCTCCTTTAAGAGATTCATTTACCGCTGAAGGCGGAAAGGCCTTTTTGAAAAATTCTTTCAGATTTCTGATTCGGGTTGAGAAAGATGATCTTTTTCGCATATAATAAATAATTGTAGCAAAAGTATGCTTTATCAATGAATTTATAAATTCTGAAAAATGTTCTTATTAACATTTTCAACAATATTCAATCTTCATTTATTTTGCCAAGCCACTCTTTTACATCAAATGGCACTGGTTCTGCCTTTCGTTTTCTTATCACCAAACAGCCATTATCTATTTTATTGCTTTCTTATCAGGTTGATGAAAAAGATATTATTCTAAAACCTGACTGTTTTTCAAATGAACGAAGAGAGAATGACATAACAAAAGCTTTTTGGCTTATCTTAGTGTCCTATTTCAAAATCACAATTAAAATCAGAAAGTTTAATTTTCAGATATATGAAACAGTTTTTTAAATTCATGTTTGCCTCGATGTTAGGTACTTTTTTAACATTGATTATCACGATCTTTCTATTGGTAGTGATTATTGCCGGAGCCGTTATGTCGAGTACTAAACCTGATACAACTATTCCACAGAATGCTATATTACGATTAACCTTAGACACCCCCATTGCCGAACGGTCGATAAATAATTCTTTAAGTGATTTAGGATTCGGGACAAAACAGGTTCCAGGACTCTATGAAACCGTTAATGCCATCAATAAAGCAAAAACAGACGACCGCATAAAAGGAATTTTACTCGATCTCGGAGCAGTTCCATCCGGGATGGCAACGGTTGAGGAGATTAGAGATGCATTACTCGACTTTAAGAAATCAGGAAAGTTTATATATGCCTACAGCGAAACATATTCACAAAAAGCCTATTACCTTGCCACCACTGCAAATAAAATTTATCTGAACCCGGTTGGGGCATTAGACTTCAGGGGAATTGCCGGGGAAGTTATGTTTTTAAAAGGATTGATGGAAAAGCTCGATGTTCAGGTACAGGTGATCCGTCATGGGAAGTTTAAGAGTGCGGTCGAACCATTCATGCTTGACAAAATGAGTGAAGCAAATAAAGAACAGACGCTTACATACATCAATGCAATATGGAAGCAAATGTTAACAGGCATTTCACAAACAAGAGGATTAAGTGAAGATCAGCTGAATAAACTTGCCGATAATCTAACCGGATATACACCAGATTTAGCTTTAAAAGAGAAAATGGTAGATCAGCTGATTTATAAGGATCAATTACTTCATGAATTAAGAAAAAATCTTAAAATTGCAGACGACAAAGACATAAACGCTGTTAATTTAGGAAAATATGTCTCCGCTACCAACAATCAAAATGAAAGCTATAACAAAGATAAAATTGCTGTAATCTTTGCACAGGGAGATATCGTCTCGGGTGAAGGAAACGAACAGTCGATTGGCTCCGAAGGAATTTCCAAGGCTATCAGAAAGGCTCGGCTCGACAAGAGTATTAAAGCCATTGTTCTGCGCGTAAACAGTCCCGGAGGTAGTGCCTTGGCTGCTGATGTAATCTGGCGCGAAATGGTACTTGCCAAGAAAGAAAAACCGGTAGTGGTTTCGATGGGAGACCTTGCTGCATCAGGGGGATATTATATTTCTTGTGCTGCATCAAAGATTTTTGCTCACCCAAATACTATTTCAGGTTCTATCGGTGTTTTCGGGCTTATTCCTAATTTCCAAAAAACACTTCAAAATAAACTTGGAGTTACGTTCGATAAGGTTTCAACTAACAAGCATGCCGATTTCATCTCCATCAATCGACCGATGACCGGTGAAGAGACGAACATCATGCAAGAAGATATTGAACGAATTTATAAAACCTTCATTGGAAGAGTTGCCGATGGAAGGAAGCTGTCTGTATCCACCGTTGACGAAATGGGACAAGGAAGAGTCTGGAGTGGCACCGATGCGAAACGGTTAAAACTGATAGATGATTTCGGCGGACTGAATAAAGCGATAGCAGAGGCAGCCAAACTGGCTAATATAAGCAAATACAGCATCAGAATGCTTCCAAAAGTAAAAGATCCTTTTGTTAAGTTGATAGAGCAATTGTCTGGAGACTATCAGGACACACGTCTTCAAACGGAACTGGGAAGCTACTTTACCTATTTCACCTTCCTACGCAAGATGGCTACTGCTGATAAGTTTCAAGCACGAATGCCTTTCGAATTAAGTATTTATTAAAAGGAAAAGAGAGGCTGCCGAAACAATAAAACGACAACCTCTCTTTTCCTTTAATTTTCTTTTTTTTAAAATCCGGTAAGGCTATTCACCCGCTTTACCATTTTTAATGAATCGGTCAATGTATAGTTATTATCATAGATAGCACCCTCCCAATCGCCATACATCGGGTTTGGTAAGACAATAAAACGAGTGCCGAAATCTCTTTTCAACTTATCAACTTCATCTTTTCTTTCTTGGCTAGAATGCTTTCCATCAAAGTCAGCGGTGAAGTCAGCTAAATTATCTCCAAATAGCAGGGAGATATGCCGGGACTCTTTGATTTTAGCACGACGGGACTCTTTACTGTTTTCATCAGATTTCATTAAGAGATGATCCTCCTCAATGTTTCCAAATCCGGCATCTCTAAGATTTGACAGCGTAGATTCTCTTTCCGATTCCTTTCTGTTCGTCACAAAATATACCTCAACACCATTAGCATTCGCATATTTTATAAAACCCACCGCACCCGGAATTGCTTTTGCCTTGGCTTTAGAAATCCACTCCGACCACTTACTGGGGTATGCTATTCTATCTAGAATACACTTAGCTTCGTAAGGACTGTTATCCAACACCGTTTCATCAATATCCAACACTACACATCTAGGCAAATTAACTCTTTTGTCGCCTAGATCTTTATCAAGCATGTACTTTGCCATATTATATGCCTGATAACATAAGGCACGATACTCACCTGCCGTTTGTTGAAAAGCGACAGCCATAACCATGTGTTCATTTCGATTGGAAAGATCACGCGATAGCGTATCTGTAACAACTGTAGTTTCCGTTTTAGTTTTAATTCTATCTTTCGCTTTCTTGGAATGACATGAAGACATTGTTGTCATCAAGGCTATTGCCAAAAAACATAGAAAAGTATTTTTGACCATTTTTTTATTTCTTAATGTGAGATAATACAAAATTAAGACGCAAACATAAAAATACAAAACGAAAAAAGCCGGAGCAAATTGCTCCGGCTCAAAATTAGAATGAGTTTTAAACTATTATTTAGTAAAAACCTGTTCAGATAGACGTTTGTAACCGTTATAACGCCATTTAGCATTATCCTCAGCTGCTTTAAAGAGTTCGGCTGCTTCAGCAGGAACAGCCTTTGAAAGCGATGAGTAACGTACTTCGCTTTGCAGGAAGTCTTGGAATTTTTCCCAGTTAGGCTCTTTCGAATCTAATTGGAATGGATTCTGTCCCTGCTCTTCAAGCATTGGGTTGAAACGATACATGTGCCAGTATCCAGCCTCAACAGCAGCTTTAGCCTGAGCCTGAGTCTTACCCATACCGTGACGTAAACCATGATTAATACATGGAGCATAAGCAATGATCAATGATGGTCCTGGATAAGCTTCTGCTTCTTTAAGTGCTTTTAGATATTGTGACTGACTAGCACCCATTGAAACCTGAGCTACATAAACATAACCATATGACATAGCCATCATACCAAGATCTTTCTTACGAACTCTCTTACCTGAAGCGGCAAATTTAGCTACGGCACCTAAAGGAGTTGATTTTGAAGACTGACCACCGGTATTAGAATAAACTTCGGTATCAACAACAAGGATGTTAACATCTTGGCCTTGTGCAAGAACGTGATCTACTCCACCATAACCGATATCATAACCCCAACCGTCACCACCAAGGATCCATTGGCTCTTCTTGATCAGATATTGTTTCAATTTAAGTATTTCGGCAGCTACAGGAGCTGTTTCCTTTTCAAGACAAGCAATAACCTTTTCGGATGCAACTTTGGAAGCGGCTGAGTTATCTTTGCCGGCAATCCATTCAGTAAATGCAGCTTTGGTTTCAGCCTTTAAGCTTCCATTCAATTCTGCCTTCATTAAGTTTGCAAGAGTTTCGCGCATTTTACTTACGGCAGTTGCCATGCCGAAGCCATACTCAGCGTTATCTTCGAATAGTGAGTTACCCCATGATGGACCTTCGCCCTTAGCATTGGTACAATAAGGAGTTGAAGGTGCTGAGCCACTATAAATAGAAGTACAACCTGTAGCATTAGCAACCATCATTCTATCACCAAATAACTGAGTAATTAATTTGATATATGGAGTTTCTCCGCAACCTGAACAAGCGCCTGAAAATTCAAACAAAGGTTGTGAGAACTGACTATTTTTAACACTTTGATCTTTTGGAACTATTGTGTCTTTGTAAGTCACGTTCTTAACCATGAAGTCAAAATTTGCAGCTTGAGCCATTTGGCTTTCAAGAGGCTTCATTACTAAAGCCTTAGTCTTAGCAGGACAAACATCTGCACAGTTACCGCAACCTGAGCAATCAAGTGCACTAACCTGCATTCTGAACTGAAGACCGGTAAATTGTTTGTTAGGAATTGCACTTATAGTTTCAACACCTGCAGGTAATTTGCTCATTTCATCTTCATTGAGAAGGAATGGGCGAATAGCAGCGTGAGGACAAACAAAAGAGCACTGGTTACATTGAATACAGTTTGCCGAAATCCATTCAGGTACGTGAACAGCAATACCACGTTTTTCAAAAGCAGCAGTTCCTGCAGGGAATGTACCATCTTCGCGACCAAGGAATGCACTTACAGGCAGATCATCACCTTTCTGTGAATTCATAGGCTCAACAACATTCTTAATGAAGTCAGGAATATCGCGAGTATCAACAGCTTTAACAGGAACTAATGACTTCCATTGTGCCGGAATATTTACTAATTCCACATCACCGCCACGATCGACAGCTTTGTTGTTCATAGCAACAACTTCTTCGCCCTTACGACCAAAACTTTTGATAATAGCTTTCTTCATATATTCAACCGCTTGAGTGTAAGGAATTACATTTGCGATTTTGAAGAATGCACTCTGCATGATTGTATTAGTACGGTTTCCAAGTCCAATTTCTTCAGCAATAGCCGTAGCATTGATGATATAGAACTTAATTTCGTTTTTAGCCAGACAAACCTTTATCTCTTCAGGCAAATTAGCAAGGGTATCGGCAGCATTGTGAGTGCTGTTCAAAAGGAATGTACCTCCCTTTTTCAAACCTTTTAATACATCATATTTCCCAAGGTATGAAGGAACATGACAAGCAACAAAGTCTGGTGTGTTTACCAAATAGGGCGAACGAATGGGTTGATCACCAAAACGAAGATGCGAAACAGTAATACCACCTGATTTCTTTGAGTCGTAAGCAAAATATGCCTGACAATATTTATCAGTAGTTTCACCGATAATTTTAATAGAGTTTTTATTTGCGCCAACAGTACCATCAGATCCTAAACCAAAGAACTTAGCTTGGAAGGTTCCTTTAGTCGAAAGGTCAATTTCAGGAATCAACGGTAATGAAGTGAAAGTAACATCATCAACAATACCTACAGTAAAATGATTCTTAGGTTCATTCATTTTCATGTTGTCGAACACGGTAATCATCATTGCAGGCGTAGTGTCTTTTGAAGAAAGGCCGAAACGACCACCCAAAATAAGAGGACGGTTTTCTTTTTCATAAAACATCTCTTTAACATCAAGGTATAAAGGTTCTCCGGGAGCGCCGGGTTCCTTTGTACGGTCAAGAACAGTAACACGTTTAACCGTAGAAGGACAAACATTAAAGAAATATTTTGAAGAGAATGGACGGAACAAATGAACTTCGATAAGACCCAGTTTTTCGCCATTAGCATTCTTATGATCAATCACTTCCTTAATGATTTCACAAACTGAGCCCATTGCTACAATAATATTCTCTGCATCAGGAGCGCCATAATAATCAAATGGATGATGCTCACGACCTGTGATCTTTGCCATTTTCTGCATATATTCTTCTACCATGTCAGGAACTACATCATAGAAAGAATTAGAAGCTTCACGGCTTTGGAAATAAACATCGGGATTCTGAGCAGTACCACGAGTTACAGGATGTTCCGGATTCAAAGCACGGTCTCTGAATTCCTGATGCGCTTTAGTATCATATAACTTAGCTATTTGTTCGCTATCAGGAAGTTCAACCTTTTGAATTTCATGTGAAGTACGGAAACCATCAAAGAAATGAACGAACGGAACACGTGATTTTATTGATACTAAGTGTGCAACAGATGCAAGGTCCATAATTTCCTGTACACTACTTGTAGCCAACATTGCAAAACCTGTTTGGCGAACAGCATATATATCCTGATGATCACCAAAAATTGAGAGAGCCTGAGCAGCAACTGCACGAGCTGATACATGAAAAACAGCAGGAAGTAATTCACCGGCTATTTTATACATGTTAGGAATCATCAAAAGCAAACCTTGAGAACAAGTATAAGTGGTTGTTAATGCACCAGCCTGTAGAGAACCATGAACAGCACCTGCTGCACCTGCTTCTGACTGCATTTCTACAACCTTTACAGTTTCTCCAAAGATGTTTTTGCGTCCATTGGCTGCCCACTCGTCAACGTATTCGGCCATCGTTGATGATGGAGTGATGGGATAAATAGCTGCAACTTCGCTAAACAAATAAGCGATGTGTGCTGCGGCATAGTTACCGTCACATGTGATAAAATTTTTCTTTGTTGTCATATGCTAATTATTTAATCTGCCCTATTTTAGATTTGGCCAAGGGCCGGTCTGAAATTTGCTGCAAAATTACTATTTTAACTTAATCAAAACTTCGATTTTGATTATTTTCAACTTTACAGCTTCTAATTTAAAATGAATACAGATTGACAAAAAATACATAATCTCTGAAACACTAGTATAATACTAATTTTCAACATATTACAACGTAACATCACACATTGAAATTCACTTTATATAGCTGTGAGTTATCATATCTATGATAGGAAGATGCTTATTATTCAACTGTCATTTTCTGCCGCAAATTATAAAGTGAAACGCTATCATGTGATATTTCACCTGCTATATAGATGAGTTCTATGATCTTTTATAACCGAAAATAAATCAAATTGAGCTGTAATTAAATTTATATCACTAGTGTCTATTAAAATCTGTTAAATTAAATTCTAACTTACATACAATCAGTATGCATATTGCCAAAAACCTTGTCGCACTTTTGAACTGGTTACCTTTGCTGGTGAACCTAAAAATTGTGTACAATGAACAGCGACAAGTACATTTTCAGTCAAATTACCGATTTTCTTCCCAAACGATACTTCGAAAGACTTGTCATGAATAGTTGTAACGATAGAACCCAACGATGGGATTTGACATACTGGAACCAGCTGCTCGTTCTCATGTTCGGCCAGTTGGATGGCTGTAACAGCCTTCGTGAACTGACGGATATTACTACGGCACATGCTAATAAATCCTTTCATCTTGGCTTTGGGAAGGCCCCAATCAACCGAAGCGTGCTTTCCAAGGCAAACCAACTCCGTGATTACCATATTTTTGAAGAGTTTGCCTACCACATGGTAGAACTTGCCCAGAAGAAGCGTATTGATCAGGAATTTGAACCCAACGGGAAGTACTATGCCTTTGATTCCACCACCATAGACCTGTGTATGTCTCTTTTTGAGTGGGCAAGGTTTAGAAGCACCAAGTCCGGCATCAAGGTACATACACAACTTGATGTAGTGACCCAGATACCGGTATCGTTCAATATCACAGAAGCTGCCGTTCATGACGTGAATGCCATGAACTGGATTAAATATGAGCCATTTGCCTGCTAGATTTTTGACCGTGGCTACTGGGATTTGGACAGACTGTACCGTATCGAGTTGCTCAATTCATTCTTCGTCATACGGAAAAACGAAGACCAAAGTTTGAAGTGGTGGACGGAGAAGACCTTCTGGAGGACTCCGATAATATCCTGAGAGATCACACCGTGAGGTTCACCACAAAGGGAAACACAGAAAACTATCCGTCTGAAATCAGGAGAATCGTGTATTATGAACCGGAACTCAAACGAACCTTCACTTACTACACGAACAATTTCTTTTTGAAGGCCAAGGACATTGCCTTCCTTTATAAAAATAGATGGGTCGTAGAGACGTTTTTCAAATGGATGAAGGGGCACTTGCGCATCAAGTCCTTCTGGGGAAATACGGAGAATGCTGTACGAATACAGGTTTATGTGGCTATCATCACTTACTGCACTGTTCCAATCATTAAAAAAACGTTTGAACTTAAAAGAAGCATCTATGAAGTCATGAGAATACTGGGCAGTTTCCTCCTGGCAAAGGACAACATCAAGGAGTTGTTCCTACCTGTTGAAGCGGAGCAACCCAGGATGACGGACAGTTGCAATTGGAGTTCACATAAATGAATAGACACTAGTGACCTGTTGGTAAATATGCATACAATAATTGTTCACCATCCCTTAGTGCAACAAGCTGATCTTTTTCTATTTTTGCAGCAAAGGACAATTCAATACTTGTTGCTATTTTTAGTTTGTCAGGTACATTTGAATCCAATACAATCAGATCCTTTATTTCGGACGGTACGTTGAGTTGTTGGGAGTATAGTAACAATTTAACAGACGATATTTCGATGACCGTTTGTTTGATAGGCTTATGGTGGCTTCGGTAACATACACACCGACGAACAAGGGGACATAATGCAGACTAAAGTAAGAAAAAACATTCATGTAAGTATTTGATTATTAGAATATTTTTGTTATTTTTACAGCAAAATAAGGAATAAAAACATGAAGAAATTTGATCCGAAAGATACAATCAAGGTTTCTCCTAAGATGGAATATGATTCATCTGAAGTTATTAATGCTACAAAACGGTAGCATTAACTGTGGTGAACTGTTAGGCCTTACCCCAATAACATCAGTGAACGCCTCACCTGAAGCACTTGCGAATAACGACTTTAAGAAACATCCTTGTATTAAAACAGTCGAATCTGCTGCACGTATCTGGGCTGGATATATACTTGACAAAAGCAAATGATAAGATATATAATTCTTAATAATTAGTATGGAAACAATATTGTAGCGCAAAATAATTATGGAGAATAAATCGAAAATAAGAATTCATAGGTCTAAATTTAAAGGATTGAATATCCATATAAAAAAAGTCCAAAGCACCAATTCATGTGAATGGATAAAATATGCACACCGTGATGAGCATTTCATCTTTTATGTTCAACAAGAAGGATTCACCGAATTAATGATAGATTTTAAAGATTACCAAATGAACGGTAAAACTTTCTTCTTCATTTGTCCAGGGCAAGTACATTATTATATCAGGCAAACATCGCCTAAAGGTTATTTCATCTTTATTGATTCGTCTTATTTGAAAAATGAATATCGAAGTACCTTTGAAAACCATCAAAACCTAAACCAGGTAAATCCTATTCTCAATGATTCTTTATTCAAATTAATATCATTAATTGCCGACCAACTCTCAATTTCTACCACAGATATAGGTGAAAATATTATCCGTTCGTTAATCGACAGTCTTATCGGTATTATGGTTCTAGAAATAAAAAGTGGCGAAAAACAACACCAAGGCGCTATTGACAGAAAGACAGAACTTTTATCTCAATTCAGGAATTTGGTACGTAAGCATTTTGAGAAGTTCAAAAAGCCTAAAGATTATGCTGATATATTAAATATTTCCGTGCCTTACCTAAATGAAATTATCAAACAACAAACGGGCTATACGGTAAGTTACTGGATTCAGCAGGAAATTCTGCTTGAAACAAAACGATTACTGCATTACACGCAACTGAGTTCAAAGGAAATTGCTTTTTCCGTAGGATATGATGATTATGCCTATTTTTCACGATTTTTCAAAAAGAATGTAGGTATTACCCCTTTGGAGTTTAGAAAGAATTACTTGGATTTGTCCAATCTTCGCTACTGATTCTCCATTGTTATCTCTTTGCGATATCTATACTATTGTGCTCGAATTAAAAAACAAAATTTATGAGTACAATAGTAAAAAAACAAGATTCTAATTTTTACAAAACAGCATCACCGCTTATAATATCGGTCTTCATAATTTACCTCACAATAGGAATGGTTATAGGCGTAATACCGAAGTTCGTCAGTAATGATTTAAAATATAGTAGCTTTATTGTGGGCATTGTTGTCGGAGTACAATTTTTTTCAACTCTTATATCACGACCATACATAGGGAAAAGATGCGATATACATGGAATGAAAAGTAGCCACCTTCAAGGTATAATATTAATGATGATTACAGGAGCTATTTATTGTTTAAGTGCTGCACTTTACCGACAACCTCTGTTGGCTCTAATGGTTTTGTTGTTTGCAAGAATCATTCATGGCATAGCGGAAAGTATGATATTAGTAAGCGCAGTGGCATGGAACATCAAGTTGGCAGGTTCTCAAAGGTCGGGGAAGGTGATGAGTTGGAATGGAATAGCCATATACGGAGGCATGGCATTTGGAGCACCGTTAAGTATCGAGATGACTAAAGTTTATAATATGAGCATAATCTTCGTTTTGGCTATTATGGCAGTACTGCCTCTCATAAGTTTATTATCAACAATAAAACTTCCTGCTTTCAAAGTAGATAAAACTAAAGTAAGAGCGCCATTTCTTAAAATAGTAAGACGTATGTTAAGGCAAGGAATAGGTTTAGGATTAGCTACAATCGGATATGGATGTATAGTTTCGTTTATTACATTGTATTTTATGGAAAAGAACTGGGGAAATGCATCATTGGCATTTGCAGTTTTCGGGATATGTTATATACTTGTACGTATATTTTTCGATTCACTTTCCGATAAATACGGAGGGTACATAATAGTATTAATCTCATTGATAATTGAAACGATCGGTCAGGCTATAATAGGATTCTCTCCAACGAGAACATTTGCGATAATAGGTTGTGGTATAACCGGAATCGGCTTTTCACTTATTTACCCAGGATTAGGAGTATTGGTAGTTAATAGAACTGAGCCTCAAATAAGAGGAACTGCCTTAGGCCTTTATGCAGCATTTTTTGATCTTGCTTTAGGTATAACAGGCTCTTTGGGAGGATTGATAGCATTGTGGTTGAGTTATCAAGTAAATTACTTATTGGGGAGTATAAGTTGTCTATTAGCAATGATAATCATTTCATACAAAAGAAATAGTTAGCAATAATTTCACCCGACTCTTTATTCATTTCACCGAAAACAATGTATCACTCCACAAGAATGTAGAACACGAGCGAAGACATGCCCAATGCATTTCCGGCAATTACGCCAAGCATGATATAGCCAGCTTGCGAGATACTGGAAAAAGCCATTAATCGTTTTATGTTTTGCTGACGTATTACAAAAATATTAGCTAATGTGATAGAGATTGCAATAATCCAAAATATAATTTCACGTCAGTCTTGCACCATTGGGGCAAAGACTTTAATAAGGATTGTCATTAAAACAAAAGCGGCAGAACCTTTAGAGATTACGCTTAAGTATGCAGTTACCGAAGTTGGTGATTCCTCGTATACATCGGCTGTCCAGAGATGGAAAGGAACAAGTGAAAGCTTGAATTCCATACCGGTAAAGAAGAATACAAGAGCCATAATCTGTAGAAAATCGCCGTTGATATGCTTTGTAATCTCATCAAAATACAGTGTACCACAAGAACCGTATAGAATAGATAAACCGAAAAAGAGCAAAACACTCGAGAATAAAGCTGTTAATATGTATTTAGCTCCTGCTTCTGCTGAATGATGACGATATTTGTCGAATGCCGCTAATGCAGACTTTGGCACACTAGCCATTTCAAGTCCGATAAAGAACATAAGGAAATGTCCAGTGGACGGAGAAGACCTTTTGGAGGACACCGATAATATCCTGAGAGATCACACCGTGAGGTTCACCACAAAGGGAAACACAGAAAACTACTCGTCCGAAATCAGGAGAATCGTGTATTATGAACCGGAACTCAAACGAACCTTCACTTACTACACGAACAATTTCTTTTTGAAGGCCAAGGACATTGCCTTCCTTTATAAAAATAGATGGGTCGTAGAGACGTTTTTCAAATGGATGAAGGGGCACCTGCGCATCAAGTCCTTCTGGGGAAATACGGAGAATGCTGTACGGATACAGGTTTATGTGGCTATCATCACGTACTGCACTGTTGCAATCATTGAAAGAACGCTTGAACTCAACAGAAGCATCTATGAAGTCATGAGAATATTGGGTAATTCCCTCCTGGCAAAGGACAACATCAAGGAGTTGTTCCAGCCTGTAGAGACGGAGCAAACCAAGGATGACGGGCAGTTGCAATTGGAGTTTGAGGCTTGTTAACATAAATTAATAGACACTAGTGAATTTATATCGTAATATTAAAATCAATATTCTTGGTTTTTGTACTTTTACTCATGAAAATGTTTATTTGAAGGTTTAAGTACATGAAGAACATTGAATGTAAATAATATAACAGATTTCCCCTGCTTCTTTATGAATCAGCCAGAGGGTAATCAGGATGGGACAAAAGACAACTTATGATGTGACTCGATAATACCCCAATTAACTGATAATAAATGTAATGTCATAAAATAAATAAAAAAGATCAACTCATGAATATTGTAGGCATTGATATCGGCGGAACCAAGTGTGCCGTAATCTTAGGACAGGTTGATAGTGAAGGACGACCTTCCGTTATTGGCAAAAAAGTAATCCAAACAAAAGAGCATCCTGACCCTTATCAAATGATTGAGCGGATGCAGCAAGAGCTGGAGCATTTGCTGACATCATATCGAATTGACATAAAGACAATATCCTCGATAGGAATCAGTTGCGGTGGTCCATTAGACAGTGCAAAGGGTATCATCCTGTCGCCACCCAATCTTCCTGGATGGGATGAAATTCCTATTGTAAAGCTTTTTGTTGAAAAATACGGAATACCTACTTCCATTCAAAATGATGCAAATGCATGCGCACTGGTAGAATGGTTGATGGGAGCTGGGAGAGGCACTTCTAACATGATATTTCTGACTTTTGGTACAGGCATGGGTGCAGGCCTTATTTTAAACGGAAAGTTGTATAGCGGCACCAATGATATGGGTGGCGAGGTAGGACATATTAGATTGGCCAAAACCGGACCGATAGGTTATGGAAAAGCCGGTTCATTTGAAGGGTTTTGTAGCGGTGGTGGCATTGCTCAATTGGCACAATCAGTTGTGGCGGAGAAGCTGAAGAATAATCAGCATGTTGATTTTTGTCCTTCTGTAAAAATGATTGGTGAAATTGATACAAAAATGGTAGCGCTGGCTGCCAAGGCCGGCGATCCTACTGCCAACGAAATCATTCGGATTTCAGCTGATTATCTCGGTCAGGGACTATCTATATTGATTGACATCTTAAATCCTGAATGTATTGTAATCGGAAGCATTTATGCACGCAACGAAATGCTATTTAAACCACTTATAGAAAACATTTTACAAAAAGAGGTGATTCCTGAATCCCTCAAAATATGCAAAATAAAGCCAGCTGAACTGGGAGACGCTATTGGCGATTTCGCAGCTTTGTGTGTAGCCGTTTATGTAAATAAATTTTAAATCATTACCCCTTTCTTGATTTGTAGTGAACTTTTTTTCTTTGAGGAAGCAATATAGATAACCGAAACGGGAATCTGCCAAACTATAAAAAAAGCATTAATCAAAAAAATATCATGAAGGACAAAAACACATCAAACGCTAAAAGTCTCATTTCTCGCAGAACCTTTATTAATAGTGCTGCTGCCGGTACAACAATTATTGCGTTAGGCCCGGCGATAAATCTCTTTGCAAATAATCCACAACCGGATGAATCATGGCCTGAAGATGCTATAAAATTCAGGTTTCACATGATAGGAAACGGCCATATCGACCCTGTATGGCTTTGGCCATGGTCTGAAGGCATCGCTATTGTCCATAGCACCTTTCGATCGGCACTTGACCGTATGAACGAATCACCCGACGTCACTTTCACTGCCAGTTCAGCACAATTTTATCAATGGATAGCAGAAAACGATCCTAAGATGCTTGCAGAGATACGTAAACGTGTTGATGAAGGTCGCTGGAATATTGTTGGAGGATGGTGGGTCGAACCCGATGTAAATATTCCAAGTGGAGAGTCAATGGCCAGACAAGGTTTATACGGTCAGCTAACCTTTGAACGCCTTCTGGGGCACCGTGCTATTGTCGGATTCAATCCGGACTCTTTTGGCCATTCGGGAACATTGCCTCAGATATTAAAATCGCAAGGAATGGATAACTATATTTTCATGCGACCAGCGCCTAAAGAAAAACTGCTACCGGCAGATCTATTCTGGTGGGAAGGTCCGGATGGAACACGTGTTTTAACTTATCGCATTCAATTTAGTTATGGCGATGATGGCTCGGTAAAAAAGCGTGTTAAAAATATTCTGACACAATTCCACGATCAACCGATGAAAAGCTTTATGGCATACTACGGCGCGGGGGATCATGGAGGTGGAACGACAAAGGAAAATATGCGTTCTATTGAAGAATTAAAGGTTGAAAAAGATGCTCCGGTAGTTTTTTATAGCACTCCGGACCGTTATTTTAAAGAGATTCGTGCAGAGAAGAGTCTAACTCTTCCGGTTGTAAAAGATGACCTCCAGCACCATGCGGTTGGCTGTTATACCGCAGAATCCGAAATAAAGAAAAACAACCGTCATTCAGAAGCCGCTTTGGTTACTGCAGAAAAAATAGCGGCTATAGGTTCAGTCGCTTGGGGAGCTAATTATCCTAAAAATGAATTAACCACTGCATGGCAAAGGGTGCTGTTCCTCCAGTTTCACGACAGTCTGGCAGGCTCCTCACTATACGAACATTCTCAGGTTGCCCGCGAAGGGCATGGGCATGCGCTCGACACTGCCCATCAGACGACATACATGGCTATTCAGAAACTCGAATGGCAAATACCTACCGAAGACCCTTCTTCCCAGTACATTATTGCCTTTAATCCTCATGCATGGGAAGTTCGTGAAAACATAGAATATGACCTGAATTGGGATTTGCAAAAAACTTCACGTGTCAACGATGAACAGGGAAAGCCATTGCTTCATCAATGGACTTCCGGTTCAACTGAAACAGGAAGCCGCAGAAAGCTTGTTGTTCAAACAACATTACCGCCTTTCGGTTATCGACAGATACGTCTCATTCAAGATGACTATCACTCCACTAAAGCTAACGTTAAGGCTAAAGAAAACAAAATTGAAAATGAGTACCTCCGCGTGCATTTTTCTAACATGGGGACAATAGGTATATTTGACAAGGAAAATGACAAGGAATTATTTTCAGGCGGAGAAAATGGGTGCAAAGCAGTTATAATAGATGATCCAAGCGATACATGGAGCCATGATATTAAGACATTCTCAAATGAGATAGGTGCTTTTGGAAATGCCACCATCAAAACACTGGAGAATGGGCCCTTACGCGCAACAATTCGTGTAACAACTACCTATGGGAACTCAACACTAGCTATTGACTGGACGTTATACTCCGGTTCGCATAATCTGGAGGCGAAAATCACACTGGATTGGCATGAGCACCTAAAAATGCTGAAGTTTTCATTTCCTGTAGATATTGAATCACCATCCGCAACCTATGAAACCGCATATGGACATATTGTACGCGACGTCAATGGGTATGAAAATCCTGGCCAGAGGTGGATTGATCTGAGCGGAAAACGCAATGGGGATATTTATGGTCTTACAGTTATCAACGATACAAAATATGGTTATAATGTGCTGGAAAATGATATGCGGATTTCCATTGCCCGCTCTGCAGTCTATGCGCACCACAATCCAAGAGTTCTTGATATGAAGGCGGAGCATCTCTGGATGGATCAGGGAATACAAACTTTTCGCATGTTACTGATTCCACATAAAGGCTCATGGAAGGAAAGCAACATTGCCAGAATTTCAGAGGAATTCATTGCTCCTTCAATAGTTATTTATCAGGGAATACACGGTGGGTCGATGTCAAAAGCAGGTTCTTTCCTCGCTGTTGATGCTCAAAACATAGTTGTATCTGCTGTTAAACAGTCCGAAAATGGAGAAGACATTATTATACGATGTGTTGAGACATCCGGAATACCGACTACTGCTACACTCGATTTGCAATTTGCTAATCGTAAATGGAAAGGTAATTTCCGTCCATGCGAAATAAAAACACTTCGCATGAATAAAAACACGGATCATATAAAAGAAGTTAATCTTCTGGAAGAGTAAAACGATCTTTGGTTTTATTTAAAGAGCTTTCTACTTAACTTATCGTCTGTTTATCCGGAAGATGCACCTCAAAACAGATTCTGTGGTTTGGGTTAAACTATATTAAATCCATAGTGAATTTTTAATTCTCTACTTTTGCAGCAAAATTTTATTTCTATGGAAACAATTGCCAAAATATATAAAATAGGATATGGGCCCTCGAGTAGTCATACAATGGCCCCCCGAAAAGCTGCCGATGAATTTTTAAAAAGATATCCAGAAGCATCAAAATTCAGGGTGACATTATATGGTAGCCTTGCCGCCACGGGAAAAGGTCACCTTACCGACAAAGCATTATTTGAAGTTTTCGGAAAAGATAAACTTGAATTACTTTGGGAGCCATCGGTTTTTCTTCCTTTTCATCCAAACGGGATGAAATTTGAAGCCATTGATAGTCAAGGCACTTTAATTGGAAGCTGGACTACATATAGTGTAGGTGGTGGAGATATTGCAGATGAAAACAGCAAACTTGAATCTAAACAAGTATATGAAATGTCGTCTTTATCCGACATTTTAAAGTGGTGCGAAACAAATGGACGAACATTTTGGGAATACGTTGAATTATGTGAAGGACCCGCAATATGGGAACATCTTTCAAATGTTTGGACCGTAATGAAAAATGCCATTCTGCGTGGAATTGACAACGAAGGGGTACTTCCCGGATCTATCAAACTTCCGCGTAAAGCCTCGTCCTATCTGATCAAAGCAAAAAGTTCGGACGGAACTCTTCAAAGTAGGAGCATGGTATTTGCTTATGCATTAGCTGTTTCTGAAGAGAATGCAGCTGGTGGAGAAATTGTTACAGCACCAACGTGTGGTTCCTGTGGAGTAATTCCAGCTGTTTTATACCACATGCAAACACGCTATGGTGTTTCTGATCAAAAGATATTAAGAGCACTCGCAACAGCCGGATTAATAGGTAATATAGTTAAAGAAAACGCCTCTATTTCCGGAGCACAGGTTGGATGCCAGGGTGAAGTAGGAACTGCTTGTGCAATGGCATCAGGAGCAGCAACACAATTATTTGGCGGAACACCATCGCAAATTGAATATGCGGCAGAGATGGGATTGGAACACCACCTAGGTTTAACCTGCGATCCTGTTGCCGGGTTAGTTCAAATACCCTGCATCGAGAGAAATGCTTTTGCCGCTGCACGTGCATTAGACTCCTCTGCATTTGCAACACTATCCGATGGAAAACATAGGATTAGTTTCGATAAAACAGTGATGACAATGAAACAAACAGGAAACGATCTACCAAGTCTTTACAAAGAAACCTCCGAAGGAGGTCTGGCATTCTTTGCGGATGATAATAAATAAAAAAAAAAGGGCCTTCAAATGAGAAAGCCCTTTCCGCTGTTAATCCTTAATCCTTTTAAGTATTTGTTTCGCTTCTTTTTGATGTGTATTTGTTGAAGTTTGTGAAATCCTGGCAAGAATATCTTTGGCCTCCTTTGGCTGATTATTGCGTAGATAGCTTAAAGCCAAATACCATTCTGCACTTTCAATAAACAAGTTATTATTTTGTTTAACAATAAAACTGAATTCTCGGATGGCCCTTTCATTCTGTTTAGTTTCAATACTAGCAAGACCGGCATAATATCTAATATAGACATTATCAGCATCTTTATCTAATATTTCATTAAAAAGCAAAAGAGCTCCGCTAAAGTCACCTTCACGATATTTCATCATTGCCTCATCATTACTATTACTACCGGAACGGGTCACATTGTGTGCGCTTTCCCCGGTATAGTACATCTCAAAAATAGTTTCATTAGAGTACTTTACAGGATTCATTAAACGCAATGCACCAATAACCAGTATTAAAAAAGTAACACTTGCCGCTACTAAATACCAATGAGAGTGTAGAGATCTCTTTCCAAAGTTTCGGGCACGGGCTTTTTCTTCATTGATTACGTGACGCATTTTTCGACGCAAGTCAATAATATCTTCCTGCATCAATGATGCATCGAGTTCATTTTCAAATCGGAACTCTTCCTTTAGCTTAGGGTTTACTGCCAGTTCCTGTTCAAATTTAAGCTTCTCACTCTCAGACATAACACCAGAGTGGTAATTTTCAATTCGCTGGCCGTAAGATGTTTTTTTAATCATCTGCAATAGAATTTAAATAAGTTGGGTCATTAAGGATTCGGTTTTTTAATTCTTCCTTGCAATCATATTTTCTGGTCTTTGCATATTTTTCAGTTTTATATCCCATGATTTCTGCTATTTCACGTAGAGACATCTTTCTTAAAAATAATTGCAAAACCTTCTGGCAATCATCACCTAAACTTAAAAAATGTTTCTGGTACAGTTTATATTTCTCATTCTCTACCACATGCATCTCTTTTGTAATTGATTCGGATAAGGTTACAGATTCCTCAATTTCAACAAACATCTGATTATAATCTTTCAGTTTACTTAATCTCTGCAACCAAAGATTTTTGCAAACAGAATAGAAAAAGGTTTTAAATGAACTGCTCAAAATGAGTTCCTCATCTCTTCCTTTTTTGTAGACAATTATCAGCGCATCTTGAAAAATATCTTCCGCATCCGCGTCTGTACCAGAGTTAGAAATAATCAAATTTCTGATCACAGGATATAATTCTCTGTAAACATACTTGATCATCTCATCACGCCGTAACTTTAATCCTTCGATTATGGCTTCATCCGAATAGCGAATCATTGCCTATGTTCTTTAATCCAACTTTCATAAAAAGGTAATACCATTTCTGGTCATTATTTTATTCTTTTTTTCTAATTCATTGTTAACCAGCAACTAAAATATTTATAAAAATTATATCATTTCATCTTTATTCCCCAGTTTTATTATTACAAATTTTGAGCCAAGGTACTGCAAATAATTTCGCATTGCAAAATTGAAAATTCTTTTCATTTTTTTTCATTTTTCTGTATTACCTTTTGCCAATAATTGGATTAAAATGTATAAGCATTCCTATTTCGGACTATAATTAATGATTTAAACTAAATTCCAATAAAGATGGACAAGCACATTTTAAACGGATTAATGACGGTAATTACTACACTGCTGATACTCTCTACCGTTGAAGCTCAAACTGTTAGTGTATCTGGCAAATACATTTATCATGACGTAAATCAAACGCCTTTAAGTAATGTCCAAGTATCTTTGGTCAATAAAAATAATCAAGTTATATCTACCACAGTTACCAACACTGACGGTATTTATCTCTTTCCGAGTGTTCCTTATGGTGATTATACCATAAAAGCATCCAGCAACCAACCGACAAATGGCTATACAATGCAAGATTGTTTCTCCTTACTATTATATTTATCTGGATTCAAAACACTTAACGATATTCAAAAGTTAGCGGCCGATGTAGATAACAATAATGTTGTTAACAGAGCCGACCTAAATCTGATGATTGCAAAATATCTTAATCATTCGATTGTATTCCCGGCAGGAGATTGGAAGTTTGAGAAAGTCAGTTTTACAGCTAAAGCCGGAAAATCAATGGCTGAAGATATTCCATTGCCCCCATCAAACGGGACATCATCAGGAGACTTAGGATCTGTATATTCGCCGGGGAATAAGCCTGCTGAAGCAATAAGCTCAACATATAGCAGTTCATCGGTTATCAGCAATTCATCCGTTGAATTACCCGTTAAATTAAGTGCCGGCACACCTGTTTCTTCAATTGGTGTAACCATTGAATGTCCTGCTAATTTTAAAATAGAACAAATTACGCCATCTATTCAAGGTTTAAGTGTCAATATGGAAGGAAATTTAATCCGGGCTACATGGCTAGATTTAACTACGACATCACTTGATTTAGAAAATAGCACCACACTGTTTGTTATCAAAGGAAAAGTTACGGATAATAGCGAGTCGATCTTCTCTCTCGCTGAGAATAGCCAGCTTATAAGCAAATCGGGGGAGGTGATCAACTCGGCTAAAATTGAAATTCCTAAATTGGCAATCCAACAGAATGAAACATTTGCCTTTGCCTTAAAAGGAAATTTTCCTAATCCCTTTAATACCACTACAAAAATCATCTATTCATTACCCACTGCCGGTAATGTTGAGATGAAAATATTCAATATTCAGGGGCAGTTGGTTGCTACACCGATAAAAAGTTATCAGGAGGCCGGACTAAAAGAGTTTCCTTTTGACGGAAACAATCTTCGATCGGGTGTTTATTTCTGTACTATCAGTCTGAAAGGAGATAAGAACTTCAATGCCACATCCAGAATGGTGGTAGCCAGATAATTTTAAACTAATTTATCGAGTAGGAGGAAAATAAAATAGGTTTTCCTCCTATTTTATTTTCCGACCTCTCACACCACCGTATGTACCGTTCGGTATACGGCGGTTCCTTATTTACGATGCAACTTTACGGTAATAATCCATCAAACATGGATAACCCGCTTTACCAAGACTATCAATACTGATAGCTTCATTCAGAATCGGATTCCCTGCCATACGCCAGTAGCCCTGACGTGCATTTGCATAAGGCAGTGCACGAGCTTTGGCTATACCACAACGAACTAAATTCCGAAAGCGGGTCTTTATTCTTTTCCATGATTTCCATATACACATACGAAGCCTACGGCGCAGCCACTGGTCAAGTTCTTTCAACCGAGTTTGCATATCTGCCAGTTTGAAGTATTCAACCCACCCTCGTATTAATCGATGGAGTGAATCTTTTCGACTTTCGTAACCCATACCGTTACTACGACCTGTAAGCTCTTTTAATCGACCTTTCAGTTTCGTATAACTTTGGGGATGAACCGATAATCGAAAACCTGATTTATTCTTGTAAAAAGAATAACCCAGAAACTTCATGCCCTGCACGTAACCAACCTTGGTCTTCTCACGATTCACTTTCAGATAGAGCGTTTCCTCGATATAGACCACTATGTGGTTCATCGTACGCTGGGCGGCTCGCTTGCTCTTGCAAAATATCATACAGTCGTCCGCATAGCGTACAAATGGATGACATCGGCTCTCTAACTTCTTGTCCAGTTCGTTGAGCATGATATTACTCAATAACGGACTTAGAGGGCCTCCTTGCGGCACTCCCTCTGAAGTATTTACAAATTTATGACCGATAATAACTCCCGAGCCAAGATATTTTTGGATAAGCGAGATAACCCGACTATCTTTTATCATGCGACTAAGAATTTCTATCAGCTTACTTTGGTTGACTGTGTCGAAAAACTTCTCCAAGTCTAAATCTACCGCATATTTGTAGCCCGCATTCTGATAACTCTGAGCGGCTCGAAGTGCCTGATGGGCTCTCCGTTTGGGGCGAAAACCAAAGCTGTTTGCACTGAACTCGCGTTCATAAATTCGAGATAAAACCTGTGATATGGCTTGTTGGACAAAACGGTCTACTACGGTAGGAATACCCAGTGGACGCTTCTTGCCATTGCCTTTGGGTATCTCTACCCTACGCACTGGATTAGGACAGTAACTTCCGTCCTTTAAAGAAATTATCAGATTATCTTTGTGGATTCTAAGGTAAGAAAGTAAGTCTTCCGTTTCCATCTTATCCACACCCCCACTGCCTCCATTGGACACAACCTGCTTATAGGCTTTATTCAAATTGGCAGCAGACAAGATTCGTTCTAATAAATCCTCTTTTGCAAATTGCACTTCCGTGAGGTTGTTTTCAGTTATCCCCATGAAAGTCTGCACTCCCGTATAGCTTTCGGATTCCGTCCTATCCTTTTGCGGGCAGCTATCACTCAGTGTTGATATTTTCTGCATTCTTTCCTTCATCGGGTAACATTCATTGACTACTCACTTTGATAAGGTTCAGACCTTCCCCAATACTTTTGTTTCGGGTATTATGTCCTCGGCTGACTTCTCACGACAACTGTTGTCCGTGCTTCTAAAAAAAATATCCACACGTCCGTGAGATCTCCCGTGGTAAGATTAATAACCTTCGTTCCATATATCTGCATCATCTACTCTGCCGTATCCGTGTAGCTTTAGGACTTCGTTCTGTATGGCAAACTCATCCTACGACTTGAGCCTTATATGATGTTCGTGTTCCTCAGACCGGAACTTTGCCGACAGCTTCCTTCAGATTCCACTTCACAATGGACACCCTTGCCTTGAGCTAATGGTTGGTCGCTACATACCCCCATAGTGGATTTACACCACCAAATTATTAATCATGCACGGCGCACCATAAAAAGGAGGGTCATTCTAATGAATAGAGTGACCCTCCTTTTTTTATTAACCTTAAATTAAAATGTTGATAAATAGGATTTTTTTACGACCATACAATTTCCCCTTACTTATACGGAATTTCCATAACTGCTAAAATAAAACTAGAATCATTTCTTAATAATACGTTCATGATGTCATGTTTATTTTTAACAGGCAAAAGTACTCACCCAAATAATAGATAGCTTGTAGTATAAAGAAGAAATGAGCGTAGGATAATTTACAGAACACTTATAGATTACTCAGGGATAACGCTCCCCAGTTCAATACGAGTCGCCTACCTGTTTAGTGCTAATTCCGTACCTGTTCCGTATAAAATAGCGGAACAGGTACGGAATTAGCACTAAACAAGTACATAATGGAGCCGGAACTGAAACCATTCATATCCTAATATTCAGAGGATATTCTCAGTGTTATATTACGCTTATGGAGCAAGATTTGAAAAATATAGGAGCGTGTTCAGAGGCGTTGAAATACGTGTATCCGTTTAAAAATCAAAATTAATATGACACCTCAAAAAAACAAACAGATTAAACGCAGGGATGGCATAATATGTTGACCCCATAAATAATGAGCTAATTCGACGTATAATAGCCATCAAAATTCGAAAAAAATTCGATGTAATAATTAAATTAAAATTTTAACGATAAAAATTAAAACAAACCATAAAAAAAAGAACAAACATCTATTCAATTATTAAATCCTATCCGTAACTTTACACCCGAAGTAAGTGATATTCCTCAAGTACATAAATTTCTTCATTCGATATGCCAATAATCTCGACAAGCAGATTTTGTATCTCTAGCTATCTATCCCTCCGGTTCTATTTTACCTTGTTTTTCACCATTCTGCTTTCTCAAGTTATTGCAAAACAAACACAAACGTCTTTTAAATCCCCCTCCATTCAGTATGTCATCCAACAAGCCAAAATAAAGCTCAATCAAAATAAGCCGGAAGAGGCTATAAAATCGTTATTAAAGATTCGGATTAATCCTGCTTCAAAAAAAGAACAGGAATTTGGCTATGCTATTCATTTTTTGCTGGGTGATTGCTACGCCAGAATGAATAACCAAAAAGATGTTGCCCTGCAACAATATAAAGAGGCAAAAAGATGGGCTGAAATTTTAAAAGATATCTCGAAACTAGGTGATGTATATCACAAAATAGGTGTTTGTTCAATTGACCTGGGGAAAGCGGAAGATGCCAGAAAAGCATTTACACTTGCATTACAATATAAAATTCAGATCCATGGAAAAGAACATATTTCATTAGCCTTAGAATATAATGGCATTGGAAATTCTTATTTCTTCACCCACAATCTGGATAAAGCCCTATTGTATTATAAAAAAGCGCTTGCCATTGGAGTATTGACGAACAAGTACAACATGGATAATGCCATGTTTAATCAAAATATCGCCATTATCTATGCATCAAAAGGAGACTATGATAATGCTTTCTTCTATTTTAACCAATCTATTGAAATAAATAAGCATTTATATGGAGAAAAAAGTGTTTCTATTACTCAGTTATACCTGAATCTGGGCGTTTATTTTTACCAAATAGGAAAGCCTGATAAGGCTTCAGATTATTATACCAAAGCAGAGTCTAATCTGAAAGCCAATCCTACATTAAGAAAAGATCTAGGGATATTGTATCTCAATAAAGGGAATATTGCTACAAGCCAAAAAGATTTTGATCTAGCATTGACCTATTATCAACAATCTTTAAAAATATTAAAAGACTTCTTTCCCGAATATAATCCTACAATCATCACCATCAGAACCAATATTGGCTATACTTTTGAAAATAAAGGAAAATATCTTGATGCGCTTAATGCATTGATAAAAATTAAAAGTAATGATCCTAATTCACCGTTAATCATTAAAGCTGAGAGAAATATTGCTGGAATCTATGATAAATTAGGCAAATTTTCCGAAGCAAATAAATATTACCAATCGTCACTAAAAAAGGCGAAGACATTACCAAATCAGCAAACAGAATATGCATATTCACTACATCGCTATGGTGAATTTCTAACCACGCACAATAAAAATGGCTTACCCTATTTAAATGAAGCACTTAATATTTTAGGAAAAGATTTCGGGAAAAAAAATCAGGAAGTTGCTTTTGTATATTCCACCCAGGGAAAATTCTATATCAACAATAAAAAAGATTATAAAACAGCTCTAACATTTTTTCAGAAAGCTTTAATATCAATTGAAGAGACTTTCTCGTCCACAAATATACTAAATACACCTTCAGTTAAAAATGCTTATCCTTCTTTTATTTATTTCGATATTCTTCAATATAAAACATTCACCCTAATGAATTGGTACAAAAAAGAGAATAAACGTACCGACTTATTAAAGGCTGCAATGATTTCTGGAGAGCAGGCATTAGCTATGATTGATAAGATTCGCGATACCTATGGGAACGAAGAGACTAAGTATTCTATTCGGGAGCTGTCGCAACAATTATCATTGGTACTCATGCAAATATCATCGGCACTCTATACGCAAGAAAAAAGTACTAAATATATTGATGACGCATTTCGGTTTTCAGAAAAAAGCCGTTCTGCTGTTATGTTGAGTTATCTCAGAGAAGCAGAGGCCCGTCAGGCAATCTCTCTCCCACCAAAAATACAGATGCTTGAGACACAGTTAAAAAATGACATTTCAGATTATCAGAAATTTATTTATGATGAAAAACAAATTAAGAATCCGGATAAGAACAAAATCGACTTCTGGGAAAATAAGCTCTTTCAGATAAATCAAAAGCACGACAGTTTAATTAAGATTTTTGAAGTTAAATATCCCTCTTATTATAGTCTTAAATATGATAAAAATGTTATCAGCAGCCAAACGGTTGCCGAAAAGCTCAATCGCAAACAAGCATTTATCGAATACTATCTAACCGATTCGGTATTATACAGCTTTGTCATCACGAAAGGAGCTCAAAGGTTCCATAAAACAGTCATTACTTCAAATTTCAGAAAACAGATATCATCACTTCGTAATCAACTTACAGAAAACAATTATTCAAAGCTGAATAAATCAAACTACGACCATTTTATTCGCACATCAAGTTATCTCTACAAATATTTACTCAGTCCCTTTAACAAGGAAATTGAAGGAAAAGATTTAATTATTGTACCCGATGGAGAGCTCCTCTATATTCCTTTTGATGTTTTATTGTCGAGCGAACCAAAAAAAGATGAAATGGATTTCCGTTCATTGCCTTATCTCATAAAGAGTCACGCTATAAACTATACGCCATCAGCCACCATTCTATTTGGAAGAAAAGAGAAACATAAGCATCAACGGCTTGACTTAGCAGCTTTTGCACCGGCATACAATCAGAATCACAAATACAAAAATCTGGTGTACAATCATAAAGACTCGGTAATGACTTTGATGCCTATTCCCGGGGCAAAAGAAGAGGTAGGAATGATCTCAAAAATTTATACCGGAACCGTTTTTGAAGAGTCAGCTGCTTCTGAAAAAACATTTAAGGCAGAGGCTGCTAAATATAATATTTTACATTTATCAGCTCATACAATTATTGACAACGATAATCCCATGTATTCCAAACTTGTATTTTCACCGACATCAGATCCAAAAGAGGATGGACTTCTTAACACATACGAGCTATTTAACATGAAGCTGGGAGCTGAACTTGCCGTTTTAAGCGCTTGTAATACCGGAAACGGGAAGTTACAACTTGGCGAAGGCATCATCAGCATTGCCCGTGGTTTCTTCTATGCCGGCGTACCTGGTGTTGTCATGACTTTATGGTCGGTAGAAGACGCTTCAAGCGCCAGGTTAATGGAACTTTTCTATACGTATTTACATAAAGGATTACCAAAGGATGAAGCCTTGCGGCAAGCCAAATTAGATTTTCTGAGCCATTGTGATCAGCTTGAAACGTACCCCTATTTCTGGGCCGGCTATGTAAACATCGGTGATAATTCGCCGCTGGAGAGCAGTTATAAAAAATATTATACCTACCTCTTTATAGGGTTTGCATTTATCATTCTTTTCGCACTTTCTCTTTACTTTATAAAAAAGAAAAAGTAATCTTCATTTAAAATTGAGCCACCTCTTCACCAATATTATTATGGCCAATCTTTATTTGTAATTTTGCAAAAAAAAACTGTGATCTATCCTTTTAATTTTGAAGAAAAAATTGGGTTTACGCGAATTCGCGAAATAATTGAGGGACGTTGCTTAAGCCCACTGGGAAAGAATTTGGCGAAAGGCATGCATTTCTCCAGTAATTTTTCAAAACTAAGCCTACATCTTAACCAAACCGATGAATTTAAAAACGTTTTAATATCAGGGAGAGCCTTCCCTTCTCAGGATTATTTAGACCTGACGGTAGAACTCAATCGCATAAAAACACCCGGATCATTCATTTTTGTCGAAAACTTATTCGATCTATTGATCTCTCTCACCACTATTAATGAGTGTTTGCAATTTTTCAAGCACAAAGATTCCGATCAATTTCCTTTACTTGTAAAACTTGGCAATGAGGTTTATGTTCCTCAAGAGATCATTCTTTCTGCCAATAAGATTATTGATGATAAAAAAACGATAAAAGATTCAGCTTCAGATCAGCTTCAAATCATCAGGCATCAACTCAACGTTAAAAAAAGCGGCATTAACAAGCGTATAGCGCAAATAATGCAGAAGGTAAAGAGTGAGGGATTATCTCGCGAAGATGCTGAGGTCACAATTAGAGACGGACATTTAGTTATCCCAGTAAACGCAGTTAATAAACGGAAGATAAAAGGATACGTTCATGATGAATCAGCCACAGGACAAACGGTATTTATTGAGCCTGCTGAAATTGTGGATCTTGGCAACGAGCTAAGAGAACTTGAATTAGCCGAAAAAAGAGAGATCATCAAAATTCTTACAACATTTACAGACAAACTACGTCCATGGATTGATGATTTAGAAAAAGCCTACCAATATCTGGGAGTAATTGATTTTCTGAGAGCAAAAGCGCTCTTTGCATTAGAGATAGGCGCCGTTTTGCCTGAGTTAAGCAAGTTGCCTCGTTTAGAATGGCGCAAAGCTATTCATCCACTCCTATTTATTCTGCACAAACAACAAAACAAGAAAGTTGAGCCGCTTACTATAGAATTAAATCAACATAATAGAATTCTTATCATTTCGGGTCCAAACGCCGGAGGGAAGTCTGTCTGTCTTAAAACAGTCGGGTTGCTTCAATACATGTTTCAATGTGGATTATTGATTCCGGTTCATGAATCATCTATTTCCGGTATTTTTAAACACCTCTTTATCGATATTGGTGACGAACAATCGCTGGATAACGACCTAAGTACTTACAGTTCGCACTTGATGAACTTAAAGCATCTTTTAAAAAATGCAGATGCTCATACATTATTTATGATTGACGAATTTGGTTCGGGAACGGAACCTCAGTTGGGAGGTGCTATTGCCGAAGCTATTCTTGAAAATTTAAACAAGATTCAATCGTTTGGAGTTGTCACCACTCATTATGCTAATCTCAAGTTACTCGCAGGGAAGCTCCCCGGAATGATTAATGGCGCCATGCTTTTCGACGTCAACAATATCCAACCGTTATACCAGCTGCAAATTGGAAAGCCGGGAAGTTCATTTGCCTTTGAGATTGCACGAAAAATAGGATTTCCAGAGTCTATCTTAGCAGAAGCTATTTCTAAAACAGGTAGCACACAAATTGATTTTGACAATCAGCTAAACCAATTGGAGCAAGAACGAAAAGCACTACAGCAAAAGAAACTGGAGTTGGATGCGGCCGATGAGTTTATATCGGAAATAATGGAACGATACAAAACAAAATTGGAACTGTTGGAAAACACCTCGAAAGATATTATTCAAAAAGCAAAGAATCAGGCAAAAGATATTTTGTTAAACAGTAATAAACTAATAGAGAATACGGTTCGCGAAATCAGGGAGACACAAGCATCAAAAGAGAAGACTAAAATAGCCCGGGAAAAGGTAACCATCCTTAAAAAGGAACTGGATATCATTGAACCGGCAGAGGTAGTAAAAGAGATAAAAAAGAATGAATCTGAGACAATTACCATCGACGCAGAAAAAGATGAAGAAAAGTACGCAGGTTCTAATAGACCAATCATAACCGGCGATTTCGTTAAAATATCAGGGCAAGATTCTATCGGTCAAATCATCAAATTGACAGGAGAAAAAGCAGAAGTAGCTTTCGGACAAATGAAGATGCGAATCGATTTAAGCAAGTTAGAAAAAGCAAAACGATCGGAAATCAGGAAAGATAAAGAGAAAAGCTATACTTCAAGTTACAGTAGTATCATGAGTGATATCACTGACAAAATGTCTCTATTCAAAGTTCAGCTTGACATAAGAGGGAAGAGAGCAGATGAAGCGCTTGATGAAGTACGACGCTATATTGATGATGCAATATTACTCAGGATTTCGGAGGTGAGCATTTTACACGGGAAAGGCAATGGAACACTACGAGAGGTAGTCCGACAATTTCTCTCTTCGATAACCGAAGTAAAGAAATTTAAAGACGCACCGCTTGAAATGGGAGGATCGGGAATCACGGTTGTCACGTTACGATAACTGGCATGAATTTAGAGGCATATAAGGAAGAAAGAAAAGCTTTCATCATTTTTAATTAAGACATCAAATGGAAAATCAAGATAAGAAACCGAAAATTGGTCTTAGAAACAAAATAAAAGAGTTGCTAAGCCCAATCAATCTCATAGGCTTGGCCCTTGGTGCACTTGGTGGCTTTATATATTATAAACAAATCGGATGTACTAGTGGAAATTGCCCCATCACTTCTAATGCGTACCTTACTATTCTTTGGGGGGCTCTGATTGGCTTCCTTTTAGCTGATATTTTAAACCAGTCGTTAAAAAAAAGAAAATAGTGGTATAAGCCAAAAAGACACTTCTGCTATTCCCCCATGAAGCTTATCACTCCTGCGTCATATTCGTGAAACAGAGCGGCATCCTATTGAAGTTTCATTGGTAAACTCACAGAAAATCACATACAGATTGAATTGGGCTTTCGGACGAATCTATTATTGTACTCATCCGGATAAAAATGCTATTGAAAAAGCATATACGCATGAAAATGAATCTAAAAGATTGATATAATAAAAACCGATCAAAATCACAAATCGAATTCCAATTTCACTTTATTAGGAAGAGATGCTACGACAAGATAGTAAGAATCGTCAATCCATTCAAGATAAAGCAAATCGTCAACCTCATCCGTAAAGTATACTGTATTCCAATGTTTTTTGTTCATATGATAACCGGGTTTTACACACGAGTAATGCTCTCTTAAAAAAATCGCTTTTTCCGGATCACATTTCAGGCTTGTATGATCTGAATCTACCAAATCGATAAGTGCAAACATTTTCCCGGCAACCTTAAAGACCAAAGTTTCCTGATCAAAAGGGAATCCTTCTGAAACAGCTTTCTTCTTCATGCAATAGTCTCGAAATAATTCAATATTCATTCTGCTAGCGGATAAACAAGATTAATACATTTTAGTGTCTCAGTGAGGAAAAAATCCCCAATACAAAAATCAGGCCCTTTTGTTAGTATTTAGATAATCAACTATAGATGTGATCATTAATAGCATTAAGAAAGACGTAATTTTATAATAAAAATAGTTTATTTTTGCTCGCTGGTTCAATTTTCAAAAAAAAATATAATCAGGCACACCAAAATAAAAGCATTATGTCATTAAAACAAAAAACATCTGACCTCAAGCGAAGAATGCGTGATGCATTGCAAGGGGGTGGTGAAAAGGCAATTGAAAAGCAAAAGGCCACGGGTAAAATGACTGCTCGTGAACGCGTTATTGCCTTATGTGACCCAAAATCTTTTCACGAATACGACCTATTCGTTGAACATGCCGGAAGAGACTTTGACATGGGTGATAAATATCTCCCTGGAGACGGAGTTATAACCGGTACCGGAACTATTAACGGCTATCCTATTTGTATCTACGCACAAGACTTTACGGTAGCCGGTGGTTCTCTTGGATGGATGCATGCAAAAAAGATTACAAAGATCATGGACTTAGCCATGAAATTGAAAGTCCCCATCATCGGTATTAATGATTCGGGTGGCGCTCGTATCCAAGAGGGAGTTAACTCTTTAGCCGGTTATGGTGAAATATTTTACCGTAATACACAGGCATCCGGTATAATTCCTCAGATATCTGTTATCCTTGGTCCCTGTGCTGGTGGCGCTGTTTATTCTCCGGCATTAACTGACTTCGTTTTCGTGGTTGATAAAATTTCGAAAATGTTTATCACTGGTCCCGAAGTAATTAAAACAGTTCTGGGTGAAGAGATTTCGATGGAAGATTTAGGTGGCGCTCGTGTACATGCTGAAATTACGGGAAACGCACATTTCTTCTCCGAAAGTGAAGCTGATTGTTTTGATCAGATTAAAAAACTTTGCAGCTTTATTCCTTGGAATAACACTAAAAAGGCCGAACCATTTCCAAAAAAACCACCTCGCACTCGTCAATACAATATTGATGAAATATTTCCATCAAATCCACGGCAACCCTATGACGTCCGTGATGTTATTTGCTCTATAGTTGACGATTCTGAATTTTTCGAATCACAAGAATTATTTGCAAGGAATATTGTAGTCGGTTTTGCTCGTCTAGCCGGTCAAACAGTAGGTTTTGTGGCTAATCAACCACTTGTTCTAGCAGGTGTACTTGATTGTGATTCATCGGACAAGGCTGCTCGCTTCATCCGTTACTGCGATGCCTTCAACATTCCATTGGTTACGCTTGTTGATTTACCAGGATATCTACCTGGAGTAGATCAGGAACATGCAGGCGTTATCCGTCATGGAGCCAAGATTCTTTATGCATACTCAGAAGCCACTGTTCCTAAACTTACCGTGATTACCAGAAAAGCTTATGGTGGTGGTTATATTGCAATGTGCTCTACACACTTGCATGCTGATTTCGTTTTTGCATGGCCAACTGCAGAAATTGCGGTTATGGGTCCTGAAGGTGCTGCTAATATTATTTTCAAAAACGAAATCCGGAATGCTGAGAATCCGGAAGAAATGCGTAAAATTAAAATCAAAGAGTATAAGGATAAATTTGCGAATCCATACGTTGCAGCTGCCTACGGGTATATCGATGCAGTTATCGAGCCACAGGAAACCCGTAATTTGCTAATCCATGCTATCGAAATTTCAGGACAGAAAAACGAAGTAGGTCCAGCTAAAAAGCATGGTATTCCTCCATTCTAAAAATAAATGAAATGTCAGAGAAACAAGAAAATGAAATTTTTCAGTCTCTAGTGATTGGTGATGTTAGTTACAAAACTAAACTAACACGTAAGTTTCTGATGAGGAAAGCTTACGAGCCAATTGATCCCAATAAGATTATTGCGCATATGCCGGGAACAATCATTGAGATAAAAGTAAAGGTTGGAGATATTGTTAAAAAAGGTGATTTATTACTCATAGTGGAAGCTATGAAAATGTACAACAATGTACGTGCTCCTTTTAATGGTAAAATTAAGAAGATTCACGTAGAAGTTGGTCAAAAGGTCCCTAAAACAGATCTCTATCTTGAATTTGAATAAAAACATAAAGTAAAAAAAAGGCGGTCTCTCAATTAAAGACCGCCTTTTTTTTACTTATTTTGACTATTATAAAACGTATTAGCTTCGTCAATATGGTTTAAGATCTCATGTTTTCCTTGTCCTGACGTTGCAGAGGAGACCAAAAAAGGCGGGACCTCATCCCACTCTTCCTTTAGCCGGGCAATATAGCTATTCACATTCGAAATAATTTGAGCCTTGGTCAGTTTATCAGCTTTTGTAAATACAATTACAAACGGAATTTCTGATTCGCCCATCCAATTAAGAAACTCCAGATCGATCTGCTGAGGTTCTAATCGAAGATCTATCAAGACAAAGGTATTCATCAGATTTTTTCGTCCACCCAAATAAGAATAGACCAATTTTTCCCATTCCGCCCTTGATTTATGAGAGGCTTTTGCATAACCATATCCCGGTAAATCGACGATAAACCATGCATCATTAATCATAAAATGGTTTACCAATCTGGTTTTCCCAGGTTCTCCGGAAGTTTTAGCCAATCCCTTCTTCCCGGTAAGCATATTTATTAAAGAAGACTTCCCCACATTTGATCTCCCGATAAATGCATATTCGGGAAACTTTGTCTGTGGACATTTATCCAATACAGCTGAACTTTGAGTAAAAACGGCTTTCGTTATTTGCATATTTATTCCTTATCCCTGGAATAGGTTGTTATGTGACGATCAACTTTAACTTCATAAATATCATTAATTTTAATGATGATACCCGTTTCTTCAACATCGCCAAAAGGTTCATTTATTGCTGTTCCAAAAGACTTCATTGTTGAGGATAACCCCATATAAGCACTAACAAGTGGAGGAATCGTTTCTCCAAATGATCGTACTTTTTGCATAAGGATACGATAATTTTCTTCAAAAGTAGCACCATGAAAGATTGGTTTCAAAACCTCAATCGGGGTTTGAATTTGCAACTCCAACGTTTTAACCGGATAGACCAGATTCTCTTTATCCTTAAAATACATATCCAGAAAATAATGAATGAGATCACGAGCTTCTCTATTATAATCAGGATACATTGTAAATTTCCCAAAGAAATATTCAACATCGGGATTATCTACAATAATGGCGCCTAATCCATCCCATAAATTATCCAAGGCATACATTCCCTTTCGCATGTTAAAACTAGGTTGATAATTAGGTTGAACAAAAGAACGTCCTAGTTCAATGGTAACAGGGAGATATTCATTAATAAATTTCTTGGAATACTTAAACAGATGAGCCGTAGGAGTATGAATTGCTCCATTCTCATCTTGTTTCAGCTCTTTACAATGTAAATACCTATATCCTCCAACAATTTCTTTCTCTCGCGGATTCCAAACTATTAATTGTTTGAAAGGATTAGGGCACGTATCAAATTCATCTAAGTCCAGCTCATCACCGGTTCCACCACCTGCATCTCGAAATGCCATTTCACGTAATCGTCCAATTTCCCTTGTGGTATTTGGCGCATTTTGAAATGTCACAACATAGATTTCTTTATTACCATTATTAGTTTTCCTAACAAAAGTCTCAGGCGTTAATTCTTTTTCAATTAACGCTTTTTCAACAGGTGGAATAATCGTTTTCATTTTTCATTTATTTTGGATAAAATCATTTTCAGGATCACAACGAAAAAATTCAGCTTTAATCCAGATCAAATTATAATATTAAAAGTAATTATTATTAAACGCTAAACACTATGGATTTGTTATGTTCAAGTTGATAAACATGTGCTTTTAGTTTATCGGCCCATTCATTATCACTAAAGCGCTTATCAAAAGTAGTCCAAGGAATAGGCTTTCCAAAAATAATATGAATATTTTTGTTCTTTTGTTTAAACATTTCATCAACTAAATAAAGCATTTCAATATTCAATTTTATGCCCAACCGTTTTCTCCAATTAGCCAGATTATAAAACCAATTCGAATTTCTGCCTGTAATGTGAACGGGAACAATATCTCTTTGAGAGCTTCGTGATTTGGTTATAAAAGTTTTCTTCCATTCCAAATCTTTAATAATTCCCCTTTGCTTTCTCGAACAAAGCCCTGCCGGAAAATATAAAATTGTTTTATCTGATTCAAAAGTATCATTTAGGATACTCCTATTCTGAACATTACTTCCAACTTTATTAATAGGGATAAATAATGAAGCTAAATTGGGAATATTCATCAGAATATCATTACCAGGGACGGCAATATTTTTATGAACCTGACCAACAATCTTCATCAAAGCCATTCCATCCAAACCGCCTAATGGATGGTTAGAAGCCAGTATAATTCTTCCATTGCCTGTAATGTTATCCCTACCCTCAAAAGTGATATTTGCCCCCATTAAATCAAGAATAGCTGTATTAAACTCGAGCCCCTGCAGATTACTAAAACGCGAAATAGCCTCATTTAATTCATCCTGATGGACGACCCTTTTCAGATAATTAAAAATAAAACGCGGAATTCTTCGAGCCATTCGTTCGTTTTTTCCCCGAAACACCCTTTCTATATCTATTGTTTTAATCGCAACCGTTTCATCCATTACTTCTGTTAATTTAGCGTAAAAGTAATCATCCCTTTGATTGCAAAAATAACATAAATCGCTTTTCGAGTTCATTACTTTTAACATAACAATTGGCTTTTCTTATTATTTTGCCCATTTATCAATGGTTTCATGATTGAACTATTTTGTATAATTCAATCTTTCCAAAATTTTAGACACAAAACAACACTCTAAAAAAGGTCCTGCACATTTAACAAAAATATTTTTTTATTAACAAGTGGGATAAAATGGTAGAAAGTGGAGTTTACGTTGTATATTTGAATTCTAAAAATAACAATTCAAGAAATGCCTCACTTAATTGGTTCTCACGAATGTAAGTTGGACACGAAAGGACGATTGCTCTTTCCTGCCTCACTGCGCAAACAACTCTCAGACGTTGTGAATGAGGGATTTGTGATCAAACCAAGCACCGATGGGACCTTTTTAGAATTATACCTTCAATCCGAATTTCAGAAGAAACTTGACTATTTAGAGACAAACTTAAACATGTTCATCCCCGAAAACCAACAATACACACGGATGTTTATGTATGGTAGTCGCATTGTTGATCTTGATCCAGCAGGTAGAATCCTTATTCCGAAAGATCTCATTGAATTTGCAAAGATAAACACTGATCTTTTAATACAACCCGGATTAGGTGGTGTTATTGAAATTTGGGATAAAGAAGCTTTCTATGCTCATGTAAAACAGATAAGTAGCGTCTTTACTGAAATGGGAAAATCAATTTGGGGAAGTCCATTTAATAAATCAAACTTAAAATAAAGAGCCATGTACCACCAACCTGTACTACTAGAAAAAAGTATCGAAGGGCTCTCAATTAAGCCTGATGGCACCTACGTTGATGTGACCTTTGGAGGTGGTGGACATTCTCGCCTCATCCTAAGCCACTTACAATCAGGCAGGTTACTGGCTTTTGATCAGGATGAAGATGCTTTAGCAAATATTCCTGATGATGAGCGCTTTGTATTAATCGATCAAAATTTCAAATATTTAAAAAACTTCTTACGATTATACAACGCTTCTACAGTTGATGGAATACTTGCAGATCTTGGGATTTCTTCCCACCAGATAGATGATCCGGAAAGAGGATTTTCTACACGATTTGAAGGGGATATTGATTTCAGGATGGATAGAAGAAAAAAATTAAGTGGACGTGAATTAATCAATACATGGGAGGAAGAAGAATTAATCAGAATTTTTGCTCAATATGGAGAAGTTCCCAATCCAAAGAAACTTGCAAATAATATCATCAACTATCGCCAAAACAAAGAAATAATAACCACAAGTAACCTGAAAGAAGCAATTGGAAATTGCGCTCCAAGAGGGAAAGAGTTTAAATATCAAGCACAGGTATTCCAAGCATTACGTATTGAAGTGAACGGAGAACTTGATGCATTGAAAGAACTATTAAAACAAGCTGTTGAAGTCCTTGTCCCCGGAGGCAGACTGGTTGTACTAACCTACCACTCATTGGAAGATCGTTTAGTGAAGAATTTTATCAAAACAGGGAACTTTGAAGGGAAACTTGAAAAAGATTTTTATGGAAACCCCATTGTTCCTCTACGGCAGATAAGCAGAAAACCAATAATCGCTTCTGAAGAAGAGATTACAGAAAACAACAGAGCTCGAAGTGCAAAATTAAGAATTGCAGAAAAAATTTAGAAATGGCATCACAGGTAAAAAATACAATCATTGAGCCGAAAGAAGAGCCAAAAGAAAGGGAACCCGAGTCCAAAAGAGCCCCCAAATCTGCTGTCGCTTCGTCAATAAGCAATTTGATTTCAGGTAGTTTTCTGTCGGGGAAGAAAGTCACCCGACAGGTACCTTTCATTCTTTGTATCGCATTACTGGCCATGGTGTATATAGGGAACAATTACAACGCACAAAAAACAGCCATTGCAATAACTAAGACCAGAAAAGAAAACGAAGGTTTGCGTTACGAATATATCTCAACAAAAGCTAATTTAATGTATATCAGCAAACAGTCTGAGGTAATCAAACGTCTTGAAGGATCAGGGTTAAAAGAAGCAATAGTTCCTCCGGAAAAAATATTCATAGAGGAATCCGAATAAGAATAACGATTGGAAATGGAACAGAATAAATCTATCATAATAAACCGCATTGCGGTAGTTTACTTTTCGATGATCTTTATAGCAATACTGATCATTGGCAGGGTACTCTATATTCAATTGGTCCAAGGTGATATGTGGAGGGAGAAGGCTGAAAAGCTGAATCTACGTTATGATAATACTGAAGCTATGAGAGGGAATATCTTGTCGTCAGATGGTAGTTTATTGGCCACGTCGGTTCCTATTTTCGAAATCAGAATGGATGTTGCTTCTGAAAACATTACAGATGATATTTTCAAGAAAAATGTTGATTCATTATCTATCTGCCTTTCAAATCTATTTAAAGATAGATCTCATTTTGAATATCGTAAACTTTTGCGGGAAGCACGAGACGAAAATAATGGATACTTACTCATAAAAAAAGATGTTCCTTATTCCGACCTTAAAAAGCTTCGCACCTTTCCGATCTTGAAAATGGGAAAATACAAGGGGGGCTTAATCGCGATTGCAAGGAATAAACGCATTTATCCTTTCCGGGAATTAGCCTTCAGAACTATTGGCTGGTCTAATGATGAAGCGAAAAAGAACGTAGGCATTGAGGGGACCTTTAGCAGTCAACTGGCTGGAGTATCAGGCAAACGTTTAATGCAAAGAATCGGAAATGGTACATGGCGTCCCATTAATTCAGATACTGAGATAGAACCTGAAAACGGTGTGGACATCGTGACCACAATAGACGTTGGAATTCAGGATGTTGCAGAGGCAGCCTTATTACGACAGCTCGTTGCAAATGAAGCCGATCACGGATGTGCCATTCTGATGGAAGTAAAAACAGGCGAGATTAAAGCGATTGCTAATCTTGGGAAAATGGCAGATGGTACTTTTTCAGAAAAATACAATTACGCAATAGGAGAAAGCACTGAACCCGGATCGACATTTAAACTAGCCTCAATGCTTGTTGCAATGGACAAGAACGCTGTCAATCTAGATAATTATGTTACAACCGGCAGATTCCAATATGCAAACCGTGTGATGAAAGATTCGCATGAAGAAGGAAGAGGAATGATAACTGTAAGAAAGGCGTTTGAAGTATCATCCAACGTGGGTATCTCTCAAGTAATTTATAATGCATTTAACAGAAAACCACAAGAATTCATTGATGGTCTTTATGCACTTGGCATTAATAAACCAACCGGTATAGAACTTAAAGGAGAAGGAACACCTCAGATAAAGAACACAAAGAATCGCAGCTGGTCGAAAGTTTCACTTCCATGGATGTCTATCGGTTATGAAGTCGCAATTACGCCCTTACAAACCCTTACACTCTATAATGCGGTAGCTAATAACGGATGTAAGGTTCGTCCGATGATAATAAAAGAGATTCGCAAGTCAAACGTTCCTGTAAAGATATTTCAACCGAAAATATTAAACCCGGCCATTGCATCTAAGAGTACCATTGAAAAAGCAAAAAAACTTCTGGAAGGAGTTGTTGAACATGGAACTGCAGCAAATGTAAAGTCCTCCATCTTCAAAATAGCAGGGAAAACAGGTACCGCTCAAATTGCACAGGATAATGACGGTTATAATAAAACGAATTATAAAGCTTCATTTGTTGGCTATTTCCCAGCTGATAATCCCAAATACAGTTGTATTGTCGTGATCAATAATCCATCGAAAGGTGTGATTTACGGTGGATGGATTTCTGCTCCGGTATTTCTTGAAATTGCACAAAAGGTTTATGCGACAACACCGGAATTACATCGTCGCAAAATTGATACGATTCAATCGATAAGCATTCCAAAAAGCGTGGCAGGAAACAAGACAGATCTCCAGAAAGTTTGTGATGTCTTAGGATTTACCAGTGATTTGGGTAAGGTCAATGGAGATTGGGTAAAAGGGAAAAGTGAGAAAACCGATTTTCAGTTTACAGCAGCAAATCTAAAAGCAGGAGTAGTTCCGGAAGTGATCGGCATGGGACTTCGAGATGCAGTATATCTTCTTGAGAAGGCTGGTTTCAAAGTAAGATTCAGTGGGAAAGGGAAAGTGATCAGACAATCTACTGAATCTGGAGTATTCATGAATAGGGGAAGCTTAATTCAACTTGAGCTATCGCCTAGAGCGACAAAAGAAATAATTAAAAACAAGTTAAAAAAAGAAGAGTCCAGTGAAAACGCTTAGTGAAATTCTTTATAAAGTCCGGTTGTCTGAAGTAATCGGATCAACAGCTATACAAGTGAGCGACATCTGTCTCGACTCGCGTAAAGTACAGCCGGGAAGTCTATTTGTGGCCGTTCGTGGAGCACATGTAGATGGACATCTTTATATAAGACAAGCCTATCAGGATGGAGCAGTAGCGGTTATATGTGAAGAGTTTCCTGAATTTCAAGCCTCCGACTTTACTTTTATCAAAGTAAACGATAGTAGTCAGGCATTAGGGCTGGTTGCATCTAACTTCTATGACCAACCCTCAAACAGTCTAAAAGTCATTGGCGTCACCGGAACAAACGGTAAAACCACAATAGCAACACTACTCTTTAACCTTTTCAGAGCACTGGGATATAAAGCAGGATTAGTATCTACGATCTGTAACAAAATTGAAGATCAGGATTTCTCTACAAAAAACACCACGCCTGATGCAATCAGTTTAAATAAATTATTTGCAGAAATGGTAAATCAAAAATGCGACTACTGTTTTATGGAAGTCAGTTCGCATGCCATTGTTCAGGAAAGAATCGTCGGCATTCAATTTTCGGGGGGGATCTTTACAAATATCACTCATGATCATCTGGATTTTCATAAAACTTTTAATGAATACCTAAAAGCGAAAAAGAGATTCTTCGACGAATTGCCATCTACTGCTTTTGCACTTTCAAATCTTGACGACAAAAACGGTACGGTCATGCTTCAAAACACAAAAGCTGATCGCAAATTCTACTCGCTTAAGACATTAGCCGATTTCAAAGCAAGAATCGTAGAGAATTGTATTGACGGACTACAACTAAATATAGACGGGAATGATGTATGGTTTAGATTGGTTGGCGATTTTAACGCTTACAATCTACTGGCGATCTATGGTACGGCTGTTTTACTAGGGGAAGATCCGGCAGATGTTTTAACAGCAATGAGTGCACTGGCAGCAGTCGAGGGACGTTTTGATTATGTCAAATCTACCGATGGAATTATCGGAATTGTTGATTATGCACATACACCGGATGCATTATTAAATGTTTTAAGTACCATTGATACGTTAAGAACCGGAAATGAACAGGTTATAACGGTTGTGGGTTGTGGAGGAGATCGTGACAGAACAAAGCGACCTATCATGGCCAAAATTGCTGCGGAGAAAAGCAATAGATTAATTTTAACATCCGATAATCCACGTTCTGAAGATCCTGAAGCCATCCTTGCGGAGATGCAACAAGGAATCGAGGCTACCGCATCACGCAAAACACTCACCATTGTCAACAGAAAAGAGGCCATCAAAACCGCCTGTGCTTTAGCTCTCCCCGGAGATATTATTTTAATTGCCGGAAAGGGACACGAAAAGTATCAAGAGGTACAGGGTATCAGACATCATTTTGATGATAAAGAGGTATTAAGAGAATTTTTAACAATTGCTGAAAAACAATAAGATATGTTATATTATCTATTCATTTATTTACATAAGGCATTTAATGTTCCGGGAGCGGGAATGTTTCAATACATTTCATTTCGAGCAGCTTTAGCAGTTATTACTTCACTGACCATCTCTTTATTGTTTGGTAAATCACTGATCAATTTTCTTCGTCGTAAACAAGTGGGTGAAACCGTACGCGACCTGGGACTTGAAGGTCAAAAAGAAAAAGAGGGAACCCCAACAATGGGAGGACTCATCATTCTGGGAGCCATTTTAATTCCCGTCCTTCTGTTTGCTAAACTTGATAACATCTACATTCTACTAATGTTATTCACCACTATATGGCTGGGATTTATCGGATATATAGACGATTATATCAAAGTCTTCAAAAAAGATAAAAGAGGACTAGCAGGGAAATTTAAAATCATAGGGCAGGTTATCGCGGGTATTGTAATAGGATTGTGCATGTATTTTCACCCAGGAATTGTCATTCGTGAAAAATTCCCGGAAGCCAAAGACAGACCTATAAATGGCATAACACTTTTTGAAAGATCGAGCAGTCACATCGTGAAGTTCTCCCCTATTCCAAAGAAGTCAACAAAGACCACTATACCGTTTTTCAAGAACAATGAATTCGATTATTCCTCATTAATCAGTTTTGTCGGAGCAGGATATAAAAAATATGAATGGCTAATATTCACTTTGATAGTGATCCTTATTATCACTGCCGTATCAAACGGAGCAAATCTCACCGATGGGATGGATGGTTTAGCCACAGGAACTTCAGCCATCATTGGAACAACGCTTGGTGTATTGGCCTGGGTATCTGGAAACATTGTTTTTGCCGATTACCTTAATATTATGTATCTTCCAAACACCGGGGAGTTGGCAATCTTCATCAGTGCCTTTGTAGGAGCTTGCGTGGGCTTCTTATGGTACAACACCTATCCTGCCCAAGTATTCATGGGCGATACCGGAAGCCTCGCTCTGGGTGGCATCATAGCGACTTTCGCCATACTCATTAGAAAAGAACTATTAATACCCATCCTTTGCGGAATCTTTTTAGTAGAAGTTTTATCCGTCATCATACAGGTCTATTATTTCAAATATACCCGACTACGATACGGAGAAGGACGACGGATCTTCCTAATGTCACCTTTACACCATCATTATCAAAAACTTGGTTATAAGGAACCTAAAATTGTTCAACGGTTCTTTATTGTTGGAATTATGTTGGCTGTTCTCACAATCATCACTTTAAAAATCAGGTAACTCACTCAAAATAAAAGAATCCCATGACTTTAGAAGAACTCGCCTTACAAGGAAAAAGCAGCATACACAAATCTATGGCCGCAAGTATAGCAGATCACCTGATTGAAATTCGTAAAGACTCTATCAAACAGTGTCTTTCAAATTTCCAAGAAGAGGAACACCGGTTAGAATCGGTAGCAAATATTGCCGGAATCGAATTTGTTAATGATTCGAAAGCTACCAATGTAAATTGCACTTGGTTTGCTTTGGAAGAATATAACAGGCCTATAATTTGGATTGCAGGTGGAAATGATCATGGAAATGATTATTCGAAGTTATTTGATTCGGTAAAAAGAAAAGTAAAAGCGCTTATTTGTCTTGGCGAAAATAACCCTCGATTTATTGAAAGTTTTACCCCTTTCATTAAAACTATCGCGAAGGTAACGACAATGGAAGAGGCTGTAAACTATGCTTATGCAATTGGCGAAAAAGATGATATTGTTTTACTATCTCCGGCTTGCGCAAGCTTTGATCTCTATTCCAACTACAAAGAAAGAGGGAAAGCCTTTAGGCAGGCAGTTCATAATCTATAATTAACAATAATAAATGAATAGAATTCAGATCATATTAAGTAATTTCAAGGGCGACAAAGTAATTTGGATTGTCGTTCTATTTCTGTCTATCTTTTCAATGCTTGCAGTGTATAGCTCGACAGGCACGCTAGCCTATCGCTTTCAACATGGAAATACAGAGTACTATATTCTGAAACACCTTTTCATTCTTCTCATGGGCGGAGCGCTGATGTTTGCTGCCCATCGACTCAAATATACCTTCTATGCCAGAATAGCAAATATCCTTTTCGGTATCAGTATCTTATTATTACTTTACACTTTATTTTTCGGAAGTAACATCAATGAAGCAAGCCGTTGGGCAACAATTCCTGTTCTAAATGTATCTTTCCAATCTTCTGATGTTGCCAAACTAGCCCTGATTATCTTAGTGGCAAAGTTTCTTACAAAAAAGCAAGACTCAATTACCGACTTTAAAAAGACATTTGTTCCTATTCTTATCAGAATTGGACTAGTCGTACTGCTCATCCTTCCCGGCAACTTATCAACAGCTGCATTAATATTTATCACCAGTCTTGTCCTAATCTACATCGGCGGGGTAAAAATAAAGTATCTGGCCTACCTTTTTGCTACAGGAATTATCGGTTTTATACTATTTATCTTAGTTGCAAAAATATCTCCGCAAATCGGAGGACGTATAGGGACGTGGCAAAATAGGATTGTATCTTTTTGGGGAGGAGATGGAAGTGACAAGTTCCAGGTGGAGCAATCGAAAATAGCTATTGCATCAGGCGGATTCTTCGGAAAGATGCCCGGCAACGGAACGCAAAAGAACTTTCTACCCCACCCTTATTCCGACTTTATTTTTGCTATTATCATTGAAGAATACGGAATACTCGGTGGCTTCTTTATGCTGGGACTTTATATCATTTTGTTCACCCGAGGGTACAGATTGGTGGTAAAATTTCCACATACCTTCGGTGCACTTCTAGCAATTGGATTAAGCTTTAGCCTCACATTCCAGGCGCTAATTAATATGTTGGTTGCTGTCGATTTAATACCCGTTACGGGACAGCCTCTTCCGTTGGTAAGTATGGGAGGCACCTCTATTTGGTTTACCTGTATTTCGATCGGAATTATCCTAAGCGTAAGCAGGTATATCGAAGAACATAATCAGGACGAATCTTCAAATGAAACAGAAAATGTATATGCAGGAGCGTAAACTAAAAATCATCATCAGTGGAGGAGGAACAGGCGGACATATTTTCCCTGCACTCGCCATTGCAGGAGCATTTAAGAAAATCGTTCCCGATGTAACTATTCTTTTTGTGGGAGCAAAAGGGAAGATGGAGATGGAGAAAGTCCCCCGCTATGGATTTCCTATCGTTGGACTGTGGATTAGTGGCTTCAAAAGAGATTTCTCATTGTCAAACTTGTTGTTTCCCATTAAGCTATTGGTTTCAATGATCAGAGCGCTAGCCATAATTATTAAATTCAAACCTGATCTGGTGATCGGAACCGGAGGATTTGCAAGTGGACCGATTCTCAGGGCGGCAACATGGTTAAATAAACCGATTCTCATTCAGGAACAAAATAATTTCCCTGGAGTAACAAACCGAATACTAGGAAGAAAAGCAGCATGTATATGTACTGCATTTGAAGGAATGGAAACTTATTTTCCAAAAGATCGGATCTTTTTAACCGGAAACCCTATCCGCGAAGAGATATTTCAAGACAAACCGGATCAGGTAACTGCTTTTGATGCATTTGGCTTAGATATCCAAAAGCCGGTTGTCTTTGTAGTGGGCGGAAGTCAGGGAGCCAGAAGTATTAATCAGGCGATTACCGAGAATCTGATGTTTTTCAAGGAAAACCAGATACAGCTTATCTGGCAAACCGGTGTCAATTACTTACAAATAGCTAAAGATGCAGTTGAGAAACTAGATTATGAAGGAATAAAAGTTTTCGACTTCATTAATAAGATTAACTTAGCATTTGAAGCGGCTACCATTGTAGTATCCAGAGCCGGTGCCATTGCCATTTCAGAGTTATGCCGCGTTGGAAAACCAGCGATCTTGGTTCCATTTCCATATGCTGCCGGCGATCATCAAACAAAAAATGCGCAAGCGCTAAAAGATAAAAATGCTGCAATTTTACTACCCGACTCATTGGTTAAACAAGATTTATCCACTGAAATAAAAGCACTATTAGCAGATAAGCAAAGGCAGATACAATTTTCTGAATCGATAAAACGTATGGCACTACCAAACGCGGCCGGTTTGATTGCAGAAAAAGCATTACAAATTATTAAAGCCTAAGATTATGAATATTGAGCAGGTAAAAAAAGTTTATTTCTTAGGAATCGGTGGCATTGGAATGAGTGCCCTTGCCCGTTTCTTTAAGAGCCGCGGATGTTCTATCGATGGGTACGACAGAACAGCTACTCCCCTGACCAAAGAGTTGGAAAAAGAGGGAATGCAAATACATTATCATGAAGACGAAGATCTTATACCTAATGGCATTGATTTGGTAGTCTACACACCTGCTGTTCCTAAGCGAAATACTGAATATCAGTTTTTTCTTGAAAACGGTTATCCGATTTTAAAAAGATCGCAGGTCTTGGGATTAATATCATCAGGATATAAAACTATTGGTATTGCCGGAACTCATGGAAAAACAACTATCACGACGCTTACTGCTCATCTGATGCAACAAACGCCAAACAAGGTTAATGCATTCTTAGGGGGAATTTCAAAAAACTATGATAGTAATCTTCTTCTTTCACCCGAAAGTGAGTGGGTCGTTGTTGAAGCAGACGAATTTGACCGATCTTTTTTACAACTGTTTCCGCAAATTGCTGTAATTACTGCAGTTGATGCGGATCATATGGATATTTATAAAAACATCCTTGCACTGAAGGATACTTTTTCGCAATTTACAGGACAAATAAAACCGGGTGGACAGCTAATCATAAAAAAAGGATTATCGTTTAATGTAATCCAACGCCCCGGATTAAGAGTATACACCTATTCTCTCGATCAGGAAGCCGATTTCCACATTAAAAATCTTGCTATAAAAAAAGGTCAATACATTTTTGATCTTTTTCTAAACGGAACCGAGATGAAGGATGTGGTATTAGGACTACCTGGATTATTTAATGTAGAAAATGCTATTGCCGCCTCAGCAGCAGCATTTCTGGCAGGGGCGAATCCTGAAGAGATCCGAAAAGGTCTGTTAGGATTTTTAGGAGTTCGCCGTAGATTTGATATTCGGATTAACAGAGAAGATCTGATCTATATCGATGACTATGCACACCACCCCGCGGAATTAAAAGCATGCATCAATTCTGTAAGACATCTTTATCAAGGCAAAAAAATAACAGGCGTTTTTCAGCCTCACCTTTTTACCCGAACGAGAGACTTCGCAGATGAGTTTGCAAGGAGTCTGGAATTGCTTGACGAAATCATCCTCCTCGACATCTATCCTGCCCGCGAATTACCAATTGAAGGCATTACCTCAGAAATGCTTCTAAACAAAATAAATAAATTGCAAAAACGTATTTGCAGCAAAGAGGAACTTATTGACGTGCTCAAATCACTAAAACCTGAATTATTATTAACCTTGGGTGCTGGTGATATTGATCAGTTTGTACCAATTATTGAAAAAGCATTATAATAAAATGAAAAAGGCAAAAAGGATACTGTTGATCATAACGATTATTCTCACTTTTGGAGGACTGATCGCATTGGTTATTGCTGTTCGTTCTGTGCACAAACAAACAACGTGCAAAGAGCTCAGCATAAATATACGGTATAACGGTGCCGATAACTTTATCACTGAAAATCAGGTTCGTCATCTTGCAGAAAAGACAGGACAGTTTGAAAATCAACCAATTGATAAAATTGATATTCCTTCATTGAAAAGAGCAATAGAGAAGCACCCCTATGCTGCACATGTCGATGTAAAAACAAGTATTGATGGTGTATTGAGAATATCTCTTGAACAAAGAGAACCGCTTGTCCGCATCTTTAATCAAGACGGAAATAGTTTTTATATTGATATGGAAGGTGTACTTCTCCCTGTGATAAACGGAACTGCCTCACGATTAATTACGGCAAATGGATTTATCGCACAACGGTATACTAAAGAAAACAGGTTTAAGCTAATTGATCCTAATACCGATTCAATTCAATTAGCATCGAATCCGCTATTTAAAATTTATAAATTAGCGCTATTTATCAACAAGGATGATTTCTTAAAGGCATTTGTCGAACAGATATTCATTAATCACAGAAATGAGATTGAAATTATTCCAAAAGTTGGAGACCAAATCATTCAGGTTGGTGATATCGATCGCTTGGATGAAAAATTCACTTATCTAAAAGCCTTTTATCATTCAAGTACGACAAAAGGCCGATGGAATAAATACGCTGTCATAAGCTTAAAGTATAAAAACCAGATTGTTTGTTCTAAAAAATAACCACAGATGAATAACTCAGATATTATTGTAGGTCTTGATATTGGCACTAGCAAAATAGCAGCAATTGTTGGCCGATGGAACCAATATAATAAGCTGGAGGTTTTAGGGTATGGAAAATCCGAATCTTCAGGTGTCAAGCGCGGTGTTGTGATCAACATTGACAAGACAGTAGCCAGTATACAAGAAGCCATAAACGAGGCAGGTACAAAGGCTAAGGTTGACATCCGGGCAGTTTATGTGGGGATAGCCGGGCAGCATATAAAAAGCATGCAGCACCGGGGCAACAGAATTCGTCAGAACAGCGACACTGAAATCACTCAAGAGGAGCTTGATCTTCTTACTGCTGATATGTATAAGCTGGCCATGAATCCTGGCGATGAAATTATTAGTGTGACGCCTCAGGAATACACCATTGATGGAGAACCCGGTGTAACTCAACCAAAAGGAATGATGGGAAGCAAGATTGATGCTAACTTCCATATCATCACTGCTCAAACTACTGCTGCAAAAAACATCTTGAAATGTGTCGCAAAAGCAGGACTTGAAGTTTCGGGATTGATCTTAGAGCCCCATGCATCATCAAGAGCTGTTTTAAGCGAAGATGAGAAAGAAGTGGGTGTTGCATTGGTCGATATCGGTGGAGGGACTTCAGACATTGCTATATTCTATAATGGGATCATTCGTCATACCGCTGTTGTTCCTTTTGGCGGAGAGGTTATCACGGAAGATGTCAGAGAGGGCTGTACCATATTAAAAAAGCAAGCCGAAGACTTGAAAATAAAATTTGGTTCTGCACTTGCACAAGAAAACAGAGCCGATGAATTAGTATCTATTCCCGGATTAAAAGGGAGAGCAGCAAAGGAAATCTCTCTTCAGAATCTGGCAAATATTATCCAAGCCCGAATGGAAGAGATTCTTGAACAGGTATATTTTGAAATAAAGAACTCGGGCTTTGAAAGAAAATTAGGAGCCGGCATCGTATTAACAGGTGGTGGATCTCAATTGCGTCATCTTCCTCAGCTAACCGAGTTCATCACAGGCCTGGATACACGTATCGGATTACCCAGCGAACACTTGGCACAAGAGACAGTACCAGAGCTTCTGGGCCCTGCGTTTGCAACTGGTATAGGATTAGTTTTAATGGGATTAGAAAGCACTAATTCTCATTATGACCAAATGAATGAAAAAACTAAAATCGATGAAAAAAAACCACCAAAGTCAAATGGATTTATCAAGTCGCTTATTGATATCATTGCACCAAAAGATGAAGTAAAATAAGACGATGTTAACACAAACCTGTTAATAAGTTTTGTATAAAATATAGCTAAAAACAATCCATTTCATTTGGTTTCGACTTAACTTTAGAAATTAGTAATTATGTCAGACATGCTAAAATTTGATTTACCCAAAAACCAATCGTCCATCATAAAAGTTATTGGCGTTGGAGGTGGCGGAAGTAACGCTGTTACACACATGTACAAACAAGGGATCAAGGGTGTGGACTTTATTCTTTGCAATACCGACTCCCAAGCGTTATCATCCAGTCCGATTCCAACCAAGGTTCAATTTGGTTCAAGAGGATTAGGAGCCGGCTCGATTCCTTCTGTTGGGAAAGAGGCTGCACTCGAAAACATTGACGAGATCAAGGAACTGCTTGAAACCAATACCAAGATGCTATTTATCACTGCCGGAATGGGTGGTGGTACCGGAACCGGTGGCGCACCTGTATTGGCATCAGTGGCCCGCGAACTTGGCATTCTAACTGTAGGTATTGTAACGATTCCTTTTGCATTTGAAGGCAGAAAACGTCGTATGCAAGCTGAAGCCGGCATAGAGGAGCTAAGAAAATATGTTGACACCTTACTAATTATCAGTAATGATCGTTTACGTGAGCAATATGGAAATTTAAAGCTTAGCGAGGCATTTAGTAAAGCTGATGATATCCTTACTACAGCCGCCAAAGGGATCGCAGAAATCATCACCGTAACGGGTTATATCAATGTTGACTTCGAAGACGTGAAAACCGTTATGAAAGATAGTGGCGTCGCTATTATGGGATCCGGTGTAGCAGAAGGCGAAAATCGTGCACATGAAGCGGTAGAGATGGCCCTAACATCTCCTTTATTGAATGACAATAATATTGAAGGCGCCTCAAACATTCTTCTCTATATTGCCTCCGGAGATGAAGAAATATCCATGGACGAAGTGACTGAAATAACTGATTATATTCAAGAAAAAGCCGGATCCACTGCTGAAATCATTTGGGGAAATGGCACTGACGAATCATTAGCAAAACAAATTAGCGTCACATTAATTGCTACCGGATTTATCTCTAAACGTCCGCTTGATGATGGCAAGATCATTGTGGGTCGATTGGGTGAACCCGCTACAAACCAACCTATCGAACCTGAAAAGGTACAAGAAGAGACCGATTTCACTGTATTTACTAAAACTGCAGATGGACATATTTCGGATAGAAGACCTACGTTAGAGATTATCCAACCCACATCAACGCAAACAGCCCAAACCTGTTCATCTTCAAACCCAACGCTTTTCTCCCTCGATTCTTCAGTTGAACAACAAAAAGCTGCTATAGCAAATCCTCCGGTTTCAGAACCGACTGTGCCAACCGATACTCCATCAGCCCATCATTATTCTGAAAGAGGTGAAGTGGAAATGAAGCATCCTGTAAATGAACCTATCATTGATCTTACCAGTTTCTTTGAACATAAAACCAATGATCGTGTTTCCCGTTTAAAAAGCTATAGCGTACATGGAACCAAGGCATCAATAGAAGAGTTGGAAAGCCAACCGGCTTATCTAAGAAAAAATGTTGAACTGAAAGAAACCCCAGCTGCCGATTCTTACAACATCTCGCGTTCAACATTAACTCCCGATGCTGATAACAACATCGAAATCAGAGCAAACAATCCGTATTTACACGATAAAGCCGATTAAGTAATTCCTCAGGCGTTACAATTAGCTTCTTATCGTTAAGCAATTATTAATTTTATATCATAATGGAACTGGAAAAACTCATCAACGAGGATATAAAGCAAGCAATGCTTGCAAGAGATAAAGAAAAACTTGAAGCCTTACGTGCAATTAAAGCAGCATTATTACTTGAAAAGACAGGTAAAGATGTCACCAGTGGTGAAATACCTGATTCTGTTGAACTAAAAATGCTTCAGAAACTGGTAAAACAACGTAAAGAATCCGCACAGATTTATGTAGAACAAGGAAGACAGGATCTGGCTGATCAAGAAATATTTCAAGCATCAATCATCGAAAAATACCTTCCTGCTCAAATGAGCGAAGAAGAGGTGAAAGCGATAATTAGCACTATTATCACCCGCGTTGGCGCAAAGGACCCGAAAGATATGGGCAAGGTAATGGGTGTTGCTACAAAAGAGCTTGCAGGTAAAGCCGATAATAAAACCATATCCGGAATTATTAAATCAATTCTGGAAGGTTAATTTTTTGTATGAATGGAAAAAACGCATTATCTTTTAACGGATAATGCGTTTTTTATTGGGCTCAAGTTACTTGTTACGAACAGATAAGACGTTAAATCTGACTGTATCCGAACAAAAAGAAACAAGAGCGAAACCGATAAAGGTTCGCTCTTGAATTATAATTGTATTAGATAACCAACATTTAATTCTCAAAGAGTTATGCTCCGAGCATTAAACGTCTAAAACCGGTAACAGTGAGTTCTTTATCTGCTTTGGTAAGCATTTCACGGACAGTAACTTTGTTATCCAAAATAGATTCCTGATTAAGAAGCGTGTTCTCCTTATAGAATTTATTAAGTTTTCCCAAAGCAATCTTTTCGAGCATTGCTTCAGGTTTACCTTCCTGACGAGCAACATCCTTACCAATTTCGATCTCTTTCTGAATCGTTTCCTGATCAACGCCATCCTTATCGACAGCAATAGGAGCCATAGCAGCAACCTGCATAGCAATTTCGTGACCGAGGACAGCTACATCAGCAACATTTTTCTTGTTTAAGCCAAGAACAGTAGCTAAACGATTACCATGGTGATTGTAAGCAAAAACGATAGGAGCTTCGAGTACTTCAAAGTGAGCAATCTCCATCTTCTCGCCCGTCTTTCCGATTAAGTCAGTCAGACTATCACTAACAGAATGACCATTAAGATCTAAAGCTTTTAGTTCATCCAATGATTTTGGAGTTTTCACAGCTGCAAGATCAATAATTGCATTAGCGAAGTTTACAAAAGCATCGGTTTTACCAACGAAATCAGTTTCGCAGTTTAACATCATTACGGCTGCATAAGTTTGATCAGCATTCGTTTTTGATAAAACGATACCTTCGTTAGCATCTTTGTCAGCACGTTTGGTTGCTAATTTCTGCCCTTTCTTACGAAGGAATTCAATTGATTTTTCGAAATCGCCGTCATTTTCCTGGAGTGCTTTTTTGCAATCCATCATTCCTGCACCAGTCATCTGGCGCAGTTTGTTTACATCGGCAGCAGTTATATTGGCCATATGATTCTCCCTTTAGCGTTAAAATTTCTTCTTTGGAGCACTACCACCAGCCGGTTTGCGAACAGGTCCGCGGTTACCTCCGGCGACAGGCTTACGAGGACGTTTCATTCCATCACCACCTTCGGCTGCCTTTATTTTGGCCAGTCGTTTTAGTTCAGGATCTTCCTCGTCGTCAATGTCGTAGACACGACCTTCACCACTATTATCTGAATCAGTCCCTTCTTCATCAGAACGTTTATCTTTATCTATTTTACGTTCCATCAGACCTTCATCAATAGCTTCAATCATTTTAGAAACGATTAAAGAGATTGCTTTTGAAGCATCATCATTTGCAGGGATTGGGAAATCTACAAGGTTAGGATTTGAATTTGTATCAACAATAGCGAATGTAGGGATGTTCAATCTCCTGGCTTCAGCAATAGCAATACGTTCTTTCGAAATATCCACTATAAATAATGCAGCGGGTAAACGATTCAAATCGGAAATAGAACCAAGGTTCTTCTCAAGTTTAGCTCTTTCGCGCGAGATCTGTAGACGCTCACGTTTGGAGATACTTGTATAGTTTGGTGTATTCAACAATTTATCAATAGTAGACATTTTGCGAACCGCCTTACGGATAGTTGCAAAGTTTGTCAACATACCACCAGGCCAACGCTCAGTTACATATGGCATGCCAACTTTCTTGACATGATCTGCAACGATATCTTTAGCTTGTTTTTTTGTTGCTACAAATAATATTTTCTTGCCTGATTTTGCGATCTGCTTCAAGGCTGCAGCAGCTTCATCGACTTTAGCTATTGTTTTGTATAAGTCGATAATGTGGATGCCGTTACGTTCCATAAAGATATATGGAGCCATATTGGGATTCCATTTACGCCTTAGGTGACCAAAATGTACACCTGCGTCCAGCAATTCTTCAAATGATACTCTTGCCATTAATTTTTTTCTTAAAGTTTACCTTCTGTTAGTGACAATTGCCAAGTAGTTCTTTACTAGAAGTCTCAGCAATTTAGATACTAAACTTTCCTTTTCTTTCAAACGAATACTATCGTTTGCTGAACTGGAATCTCTTACGGGCTTTTTTCTGACCAGGTTTCTTACGTTCAACCATACGTGGATCGCGTCGCATAAGACCTTTTGATTTCAGAGCAGGGCGGATTTCTTCGTCAATTTCTACAAGTGCACGTGAAATAGCGTGGCGGATTGCTTCGGCTTGTCCTTTAAATCCACCACCATCTACTGTTGCCTTAATGTCATATTTTTCTAAAACATTAGCAATTTCGAGTGGCTGGCGAACTACATACTGAAGAATAGATATAGGGAAATACTCTTTATAATCGTGACCATTCACGATAATATTTCCCGAACCTTCTTTCAAATAAATACGTGCAACCGCAGTCTTCCTTCTGCCTAAAGCATTGATGACTTCCATACTGATTACTTAATTTCGGTTAATTTAATTGTTTTGGGTTGCTGAGCTTCATGTGTATGCTCAGGACCAACAAACACCTTTAGGTTTCTAAAGAGTTCTCTTCCTAGTGTGTTCTTGGGTAGCATTCCTCTTACAGCCTCTTCAACGAGGGCAAAAGGTTTGGTTGCAAGTAACTGACGTGGGGTGCGAGCACGCTGTCCTCCCGGATAGCCCGTGTGATGGATATACTGCTTATCGTTCATCTTTTTACCGGTCAGACGGACCTTTTCGGCATTGACAACGATAACATAGTCACCACAATCTGCATGAGGCGTAAAACACGTTTTGTGCTTACCTCTCAACAAATTGGCAACCTTTGAAGCCAGTCTTCCCAACACTTCGCCCTCTGCATCAATAACCAACCATTGTTTGTTGGCTGTTTCTTTTGTACCAGAAACGGTTTTGTAGCTTAAAGTATTCATCGGCTTTTTTAAATTGTTGCATTAAAACATTTATCCCAATAAAGGGGTGCAAAGGTAGCAATGAAAAATCGCTTTAACAAATTTATCAACATTATTTTGTCGATAATACGCTAATAGGGAGGCCTGTTCAAGTCCTTTACAACATTTTCACTGCAAAAATAACCTTTTGCTTCTTTATAAGGGATAACTTCTTCCCTTACTTTTGCAAAAAAATATAGGGAATCATCTTTAATTGTGTAATAATTTCAGGGCCAAACATGAATGCAGCAGCGAAAGAACAGATTGATCTTTATTATTCCCTCCGGCAAGAAATTGATGAATTAAGCAATAAACTATCATCCGAATACCATAACCACCTCCAATGCAAAAAAGGATGCGACCAATGTTGTGTTAATCTTAACATCCTTCCGGTAGAATATTATGCGATCCTCAATGAGTTGTCCCCCGGGGGAATTCCAGATATCTCAACTATCACCAACAGGGAAGATCCTTGTACCTTTCTACAAGATCACGCTTGTACAATCTATCCATCACGTCCGGTTATCTGTCGTACGCACGGTTTACCCATGCTCTTTCTGAATGATGAAGGCGATGATATGGAACTGGCTTACTGCGAACTTAACTTTACAAATGCTGAAGATTTAGAGTTTACCACTGAAAACACCTATCCCGAAGATCATTATATGAGCAAACTCAACCAGATCAATCGTGAATTTGTAAAGCACTTTAAAAAAAAGCAGTTTCACGAACAACAAATCATTCCATTAACCGGAATCCTTAATGAACCTAAATAGATACACTATTATTTAATCTTTCGATATTAACTGCAATTTAGCAGAAAAACCGTTTTAATTAATCGTGATACAATGTCGTTAAGCATATAGAAAAGGCAGAATGGTTGCAATTGGAGCCACATCAAGAAAAATTGCTGTTATCATTTACAAGATGCTAACCCTTGGCCAACCATTTTATTATGAATATGTTCAGAAAGAAACCGAATATTTAAAAGTTAACAAGCTTAAAAACATTGTCAAAACGTTGAAAAAGTTCAATATTTCAAAGAGTGAACTGGAAATGGCGATGATTAAATCCTCTTAATTTTCTAATATTTAATAGCTGCAGACTGGATGATATCCACAAGAGAATATTTTAGTCTGATCCTTGAGTTCAGTTATATGTGAGTTAAGCTAAAGAGGCTTGAAATTCATGTAGTATAGACTCTTAGGTTTCTCTTTTCTTGGCAATTTACGATTTGGTCTTACAATTTCTGTTGTTTGCTAAACGATGTCATCAAAAAAGTCAAGGGCTTTTTTGACTATATTCCTTAAAAACAGTCCGATACTTATTTTTCTCAACATTTCAAAAGCACTGGTTCTGTTGATTTTTTCAGTAAGGGACACACATAAATGAGTATATCCTTTAAATCCTGGATTATATGAGAATGAGTCAGGCTTTATCCTTAACTTAAAAGCCAATAAACAATATAAATTGGAGTTTAAACGAAATATATTCATTAACGAGCCTAAATCAAAATTCAAGATGCAAAGAATAAATCTTTCTGAAGGTGTTTGGAATAAAAAGGGTAATCTATTGATCTTATTTGACTCATCAATAAAAGCTCCTTTTTACATTTTAATTAGTGAAAAATATCTTATTAGTAAGTTATTACCAACTGATTATAATGGATGTACATTTGTAAAGAAATAATGGTGACATATTGCAGTTTGCCTACACAATGTAATTAATGATACTGAAGCATTAAGGAATACTGCTATTTTTAATCATGGTACTGGATTTGACCAACGGTCTTATTGGGGGGCATACCCAGATAAATATGAAATTCCATTGTCAATAAAAATGCAACTATTTAAATAATAAACACATAAAACATGAAAAAAGTACTTTTGTTTTGTACAATATTCTTATTTATAAACTGTCCTACATTTGCCCAGTTAAAAGGAATTTATTCTTTGAATAAATTCAATGAACAGATTACATGTGACATCTACTTTTTTAAAAGTGGCCGTTATCTTATAGAGCTAACTGAAAACCCAACACCTGATCTAATTGAAGCTATGGTATTCTCTTACGGAAAGTTTTCCCAGAAAAACGATGAAATAAGATTGATAGACAAAATCCACGGTTACAAAATGTTACTGATAAAAAATAATAAAGAGCTTATTGTAAAAAAATCTTTTAACTGGTTACTAAACAGACACTTTATTTTTCAGACTGACTATGTATACACTAAAGAAATAGTTATTCCTGAACTTGAAGCATCCACTGTTCTTCAAGAAAGAAATACTTTTAAACATTTACATAAAGCTTTAAACATTTTATATTCTGGGACATATACTGCTGGAGAATACTATAGTATCTTAACACAGTCTAACAAGAGATATAAGTTGGCATATAAGAATATAATTATTTCTGCCGGGGCCTGGAGTAGAAATGGAAATGAGTTGATTTTGGTTGATGCAACTTTAAAATGTCCTTTTTATGTTATGATTGATAAGAATACATTAATTAGCAAAATATTACCTGGAGATGAAGATGAATTTGGAACCACATTTTATAAAAAAACAACAGCAATACCGGGGCAATCTGTTTTTTCACCTTTTTAAATTATGAGATCTATAATATTGTTACTTACATTGCTACTATCCACATGTGGTATTTCGTATGCCCAGCTATCAGCTAGATATACGTTAGATCATTTCAATAAAGGCATGGATTGTGAAATTTGCTTTTAAAAAAACGGCCATTATTATATAACTCTATGTGAGAGCATTACAAATGACGTAGTTGAGACTAAATTATTTTCAGATGGAAGTTATATCCAGAAAAGCACTGAGGTCTCTTTGATTGATCAATTCCATGGGTATAAACTATTGCTGCGAAAGAACAAGATGAGCTATTGAAAAAATTACCATCAGGAGGTGAAATTGTAATAGTTGGATCTGGTTATGACAAAATAGATCCTGAATATTTAAAGTTTGTAGAAAAACATAACGCTCTGTAACAGTATGTTTTACCCCTCTCACTTATTCAAAATTATAGATAGTAGAACATCAAAATACTGGATAATAATCTATGTGAGGCAGTCTAAAAGCAAAACGGGGCCACTCTTTTCAGAATAGCCCCGCTAAATATGATTAAAACAATTATTTTCTTGCGTCGATTAAGATCTCAAGAATTTTCATAGCACATTCCGGAATCTTTGTTCCGGGACCAAAAATTGCAACAGCTCCTGCCTTGTACAAGAAATCATAGTCCTGAGCAGGAATAACGCCTCCAACAATCACCATGATATCTTCGCGACCCAATTTCTTCAGCTCTTCAATAACCTGGGGAACTAAAGTTTTATGGCCGGCAGCAAGACTTGAAACGCCCAAAACGTGAACATCATTTTCAACAGCCTGACGGGCAGCTTCAGCCGGTGTTTGGAACAATGGGCCCATATCAACGTCGAATCCGATATCAGCATATCCGGTTGCAACAACCTTTGCGCCACGATCGTGTCCATCCTGACCCATTTTTGCAATCATGATACGCGGACGACGGCCCTCTGTTTCAGCAAATTGATCTGCCATTGCAACAGCTTTTTTGAATGCCTCATTATCATTTGCCTCAGCAGAATATACTCCGGAAATTGAACGAATCACAGCTTTATACCTCCCATATACTTTTTCGAGTGCAGAACTAATTTCTCCCAGACTGGCACGTTTACGAGCAGCGTCAATAGCCAATTCCAACAGATTGCCCTCTTTGGTTTCGGCACAACGGGTCAGTGCATCCAAAGCCAATGTCACCTCTTCATTGTTGCGTTCGGCTTTCAATTTTTGCAAACGCTTAATTTGAGAATCGCGAACAGCCGTATTGTCTACTTCAAGTGTTTCAATCGGATCTTCTTTGTCCAGACGATATTTGTTTATCCCCACAATGGTATCTTTACCGGCATCAATACGCGCTTGGCGGCGGGCAGATGCTTCTTCAATACGCATTTTAGGCAGTCCGGTTTCAATAGCTTTTGCCATACCACCCAACGCCTCAACTTCCTGAATCAAATCCCATGCCTTGTGTACCAATTCATTGGTGAGTGATTCAATGTAATACGATCCTGCCCATGGATCAACCACTTTGCAGATATTGGTTTCTTCCTGCAAGTATATCTGTGTATTACGGGCAATACGTGCAGAGAAATCGGTAGGTAAAGCGATAGCTTCGTCGAGGGCATTGGTATGTAACGATTGCGTATGACCCATTGCAGCACCCAGCGCTTCAACAGCTGTCCGGGTAATATTATTAAACGGATCTTGTTCGGTTAAACTCCAGCCCGAAGTCTGACAGTGCGTACGCAAAGCCATAGACTTTGGATTCGTAGGATTAAACTGGCTTACCAGTTTGGCCCAAAGTATACGTGCGGCACGCATTTTAGCGATCTCCATAAAATGGTTCGTTCCGATAGCCCAGAAGAAAGATAAACGAGGGGCAAAAGCATCAACCGGAATACCGGCGGCAATACCCGTACGTAAATATTCAAGACCGTCGGCAAGGGTATAAGCCAACTCGATATCATTAGTGGCACCGGCTTCCTGCATATGATAACCGGAGATGCTGATCGAGTTAAACTTCTTCATATTCTTTGAAGTAAATTCAAAGATATCGGCAATAATTTTCACAGAAGGGAGTGGAGGATAAATATAAGTATTACGAACCATAAACTCTTTCAGAATATCATTCTGAATGGTACCACTCAATTTATCCATCGAAACGCCTTGTTCTTCGGCAGCAACAATATAAAATGCCAGAACAGGAAGAACAGCTCCATTCATGGTCATCGATACCGACATTTTGTCGAGCGGAATCTGGTCGAAGAGAATCTTCATATCCAGAATAGAATCGATAGCCACGCCGGCTTTACCTACATCACCGACAACACGTTCGTGGTCGGAGTCGTATCCACGGTGAGTAGCAAGATCGAAAGCAACCGACAAACCTTTCTGACCGGCAGCAAGGTTACGACGATAGAAAGCGTTAGATTCTTCGGCTGTAGAGAAACCTGCATACTGACGTATAGTCCATGGTCTCATTACATACATGGTAGAATAAGGGCCACGTAGAAAAGGGGGTAAACCGGCAGCATAATTAAGATGTTCCATATTTGCAAGATCTGCTTCGCCATAAACAGGCTTAACAGCAATTTGCTCATTAGTCATCCAATCGGCTGCGATACCGGCTTCTTTTGCCCATTGCTTGCTGTCTTTCACAGCTGCATGAGCCTTTATATTTATATTTTTAAAATCGGGTCGCATTGAATCTTCTTTTTGATATTGTACAACATTACAAGGATGTATTAGTCCTCGTCTTCTTCTTCATCATCTTCTTCGGTTACACCAAGCAATAACTGCAGATCGCTTAAAAATTCAAGCGCATTTACGCGAACATGAATAAAGTCGTCTACACCGGCGCCCTTCAGATCTTCGATAATTTCTTTAGGATAACCGGCAACAAGAACAACAATCTGATCATTAACATTCTTGATCATTTTAGCAACAGAAGTAGCGTATTCGGCGTACTCATCATCGGAACTGCAGACAACCACGACTTTCGAATTCGAAGCCAGAGCAGCTTTAACACCCTCTTCGGCAGTTTTAAATCCGGGATTGTTAACAACCTCAAATCCGGCAACACCAAAGAAGTTAGTGCTGAATCCGGCACGGGCTTTACGCATTGCCAGATCGCCAATTGTTAGTAAGAATACCTTAGGACACGAGTTTCCATCGGCAATGTATGATTCAGTATCAAGACGCAAATCTTCAAAATCTTCAGATCCACGGAAAAGATAAAGTGGTTCATAAGCAGGGCCCAAATCGTCCTCATCTTTCAAATCGTCCTCATCATAATCCTCCTCGTCTTCAATCTTGTCGAGCATCGATTCTTTCGTATTGGGATATTGATTTGTACCCAAAATAGAGACCTTACGATTAGCGATGTCTTTTGATTTTACAACAGCCACCTTTGCAATTTCACCCTGTACAAATGCAATTTTAATAGCTGCAATCATACCGCCCTTATCTTCGGTTTCAAGGAACAGGTTCCATGCATGTGAAATCAGCGAGTCGGTAAGGTTTTCAACATAATAAGAACCGGCAGCAGGGTCAACAATTTTATCAAGATAAACCTCTTCTTTCAGAATCACCTGCTGGTTGCGAGCAATACGTTGAGAAAACTCATCCGATTCTTTGTAGGTAACATCAAAAGGAAGCACCGTAATAGAATCGGCACCGCCAAGAGCGGCGCTCATCGTCTCAGTAGTTGTACGAAGAATATTTACATACGAATCGTAAATAGTCTTGTTCCAGATAGATGTTGTACAATGAATGTAAACCTTTTTAGCTTCTTCGGTAGTTGGGTTAAATGATTCAATCATTTTAGCCCAGAGGTAACGAGCGGCTCTGATTTTAGCGATTTCCATAAAGTAGTTGGAACCAATGCCAAAACAAAGGTTAATACGGCTTGCTACTTCGTCGATAGAAAAGCCTGCATCCACTAAGAAAGTGATGTATTCGGCAGCGCTGCTTAAGCTAAAGGCAAGTTCCTGAACGGAAGTGGCAGCAGCATTATGAAAGAAATCTCCATTGATCGTAATAGGCCTGAATTTAGGCAATTCGGCAGAGACAAAGGAAAGTAGTTCGGCAGCCTGTGCCATATCTACTTCCTGGGAATAATAAAAGTCACCATAAAGCAACAAATAGCTGATAGGGTCGAAATCAAAAGTACCCGTTACACTCTTCGCATCAACGCCTAATGAGTTAAAAGCAGGTACTAACAACCTTGCAAATTCAACCCAGTTAGCTGATGAATAAAAATGCACAGTAGCTTTTTTAACATCCACACCTTTCAAAAGGGTAGTTAAATCTTTGACGGTAACAACCTTTTCAACATTAAATCCGATGGCAGTAGCACCGCGTTCGAGCGCATTAACGGCAACAGCATTGGCTTTTGCAACATCTGCTTCGTCTACATCCTGACGAATTTCCCAATTGTTATTTTTAGCTCGATTACCCCTGACATAAGGATATTCGCCGGGATTGGCCTTTAGATAGCTTACGGAAGAAAGGTCTTCAGCTCTGTAATAGGGCTTAACTTTAAAACCTTCATACGTTTTCCATACAAGTTTTTTCTCGTAATCGGCACCTTTTAGGTCTTCCCGGATCTTAGCTTCCCATTGATCGGTAGTCACCGCAGGAAATTCAGTGAACAACTTTTCGTCTTTCTTTTGATCCATAAGATGATCTTTTGTATGTTATTAACCTCACTTATTGAGTATAAGGAGGCAGTTCAAGTAATTAAAAGTGGTGCAAAGATACAGTTTTTATAAAACTATATTCTAATTTTTGGCCTTGATTATCAGCGATGATGCAATCTAAAGGGCTACCGTTTATTCAATTTAAGGATTAAATCATCTCCACTATCCGAAACTAATTCTATCTTTGAGTTCGAAACTATTGTCCAACAAGCATCATTGATTCCTATTTGACTAACAAATTATTGAACCATGAAAAAAGTATGTATTAGTGGAGCAAGTGGATTTATCGGAACCCATTTAAAAGACTTTCTCTTTAAACAGGGCTTTCAGATTGAAACCCTTTCGCGCAATGATATTAATGCGAGTGATATTACATTGACAGAAAAATTAAACGGAGCGTATGCAGTTATCAATTTATCCGGAGCGCCGATCATTCACCGATGGACTAAAAAGTATAAAGAAGAGCTCTATATAAGTCGAATCTTAACTACGCAAAAAATCGCCAATGCGATAAGAAATGCTGCTATTGCACCGGTACTTTTCATCTCTACCTCTGCAGTTGGCATTTACAAAAACGGTTCGCATAACACGGAAACATCGTCCACTTATAATACAGATTATTTAGCTAAAATATGTAAAGATTGGGAAGCCTCCGCACTTGTCGCATCAAAATTTACACGAACTATAATTTTCAGATTGGGAGTAGTTATCGGGAAAGACGGAGGTGCACTTAAAAAGACGCTTCCCTTTTTCAAGCTTGGACTTGGCGGTCGGATCGGAAAAGGAAATCAAGGAATGCCCTGGATTCATATAGCCGATTTATTAAAAGCCTACCTGTTTGTAATGAATCATCCGGAAACTGAAGGGATCTATAATCTGACAACTCCCGATTCTGTTTCGAACAAAGAGTATACCCAAATAATGGGAAAAGTACTTAAACGTCCCACTTTCTTTTCGATACCCGCCTTCGTTCTAAAGCTTATTTATGGCGAAGGCTCAACGACATTAACTGAAGGTCCGTTTGTAAAGCCTATCCGATTACAGGAAGCCGGATTTAATTTTCAATACTCCGGTCTCGAAAACGCATTACGTGATATCATTAGGAAATAGTCATTTTCAATATCTTTCGAAATCTGAAATGTTAATAATTCTTTAAAAGAGAGTAGCCCCGAAACCTTTCACCTTGCTTTGAGTTATCTTTGTACACACTAAATTACTATTTCAAATCCAGTGAAAAAGTATCGGATACGAATCATCATCATTGCGCTATTTCAGCTGCTGGTGTTTATTACCCCTCAGGTAATAAAAAGTGCGCACCACCATAAAGCCGGAACGCAATATTCTATTCCGGTAAAAGGTAAGTCATTAGTCATTCCCCACGAACAATGTCCGCTTTGTCATTTTGAATTTGTCACCTTTATTAAGATTGATAAAGAAAGACAACCTATTTTCAAAATGCTGCTTTATACTGTTACGATCAGAAGCACTTCGAAAGTTATTAGTAATGTATTCAATTGCTTCTCTAACAGAGCTCCTCCCCTTCTCACCGTCTGATTAAAGTAAAGACTTCGTCTTTACACTCCTCTTTTCTCAACGCATTTCACATTTAATCACCTTGCTTAAAAATCAAAATTGAGCAAGTTATGATATTATCCTATTAACAAAATGCCTAGAGATTTAACCTGAAAAGTTGTGAGGAAAATTATTCAATCAGATTTTCTGTTTAGCTAAATGCTTAAGTGCTTTCAATGATAGTGTCGGGGACATTATGTAAAATGCTCCGGCTATTCCATCTATAAAAGTCTTATTATTCTTATACAATGCTTATCGTGCCCGATATCAAAGTAGGGTCGACAAGTAATTTGGCCTGTACCTGATCCAACGCCATCGGACGGATTAAGCACCGGTCAACTACCTGTCAGCTTTAAAGATTGCCCAAGTCAGATACGAGATTTAGAAGAATAGTCCCAACATATTCCGGAATTATTCAATACGTTGTTTAAGAATATTTGAACTTACACTTATTTCAACACCGCTCTATATTTCTCAAATATTGTTCCATAAACGTAATATAACACTAAGAATAGCCTCTGAATATTAGGATATGAATTGTATAAGTTCCGTCTTCATAGTGTACTTGTTTCGTGCTAATTCCGTACCTGTTCCGTTATTTTATACGGAACAGGTACGGAACGAGTACGAAACAGGTAGGCGACTTGTATTGAACAGGGGAGCGTTATCCCTGAGTAATCTATAAGTGTTCTGTAAATCATCCTATGCTCATGGAGGAATTCTATCCTGCTTTTTTGGCTGAGTCCATACATAATTCTCATTTTCAAAACTTTTAAGCAAAAAAAGTAAACTATGCTTACTTATTTTTTCTATTCCGAAACTAAATACAAAACCATGAAAAAAACCATGCTGATGTTAGTAATCATGTCACTAACAACCTTATATACATTTTCAGGTACTCACAGCTCACTGCTCAACACCAAGTCAGAAGCCCATGCTATTACCAAGCCCAATAGTTTATCTCATCCATCAAATACTGAGAACTTGCCCGAACTATTAACCGCATCCCTCTCAGGAAAGATCACCAACAAAGAAACCGGAGCGACTATCCCCGGCGCTACCATATATATTCCTGATTTAAAAAGCGGTACTATTTCTGACACTAATGGACTTTACAGAATAACCAATCTGCCCAAGACAAGTCTACTGGTACAGGTAAGTTTTCTGGGATATAAAACGATTATCGAAACAATTGATTTTGCAACTACCTCCACAAAAGATTTCGTTTTGGAGCCAACCATTACTGAAATTAACGAGGTTGTCATTACCGGGACCTCACGTTCTTCCGAGATCAAAAGAAGTCCGGTACCCATCCTGGTGATGGACAGAAAGAGTATTGATCAGGTGATGAGCACCAACATTATAGATGCCATTGCCAAATTACCCGGAATAAATGCAGTTTCGACAGGCCCAAATGTCTCCAAGCCCTTTATTCATGGAATGGGATTCAACAGAGTTTTAACATTGGTAGATGGAATACGTCAAGAGGGTCAACAGTGGGGTGATGAGCATGGCATAGAGGTAGACGAAAACGCGATCAGCAAAGTCGAAATTGTAAAAGGACCGGCCAGTCTAACTTATGGATCGGATGCGTTGGCGGGAGTAGTCAATTTAATTCCTTTCGCAACAGCAATACCGGGCGAAATAAAAGGAAATCTCACCACAAACTATCAAACGAATAACAAACTCATCGGCACATCAGCATCAATCGATGGGAACAATAATGGGCTGATTTGGGGAGGCCGCATGTCGTATAAACAAGCTACCAATTATAAAAACAGGTATGATGGTCGCGTATATGGAACATCGTTTGCGGAAACCGATGCCAATGGATATGTCGGATTGAATAAAGAATGGGGCTATTCTCATCTGAATTTTTCAGCTTTCAATGACTTACAAATGATTCCTGACGGTAGCCGAGACTCGTTAACGAGGAAATTCACCAAGCAAATCACAGAAGCCGATACATTAAGACCTATCGTTTCGGATGGAGAGTTAAACAGTTACAAAATAGGCACTTTGCATCAGCATATTCAACACTATAAGGTTTATTCTTCAAATAATTTCATTCTGGGAGCCGGCAAATTAGGGCTGACATTGGGATATCAACAGAACATCCGGCAAGAATTCAGTCATCCCGAGTCGGCTTCAACGCCCGGTTTATATCTTGTTCTCAACACCTTCACTTACGATTTGAAATATTATTTTCCCGATCTTAACGGATGGGAAACGACACTTGGTGTAAATGGCATGGCGCAGAAAAATCAAAACAAGGGGACAGAATTTATTATTCCTGATTACCATCAATTTGATATCGGGCCATTTCTTCATATAAAAAAGAATCTGGGAAAATTAGACCTTAGTGCCGGAATGCGTGTTGACAGCAGGTTCTTTTCGAATGGTGAAATGTATGTGGCAACAGATCCGGTTACCGGATTTGAGATGCAGGTAAGTTCAACCTCCACACTACCCAAAGAACAAACATTTGTAAAATATAATCATACCTTTTCGGGGCTGTCCGGAAGCATAGGAGCCAGTTATCAGGTGACCGAGGATTTAACGGTAAAAGCAAATATTGCCAGAGGATTCAGAGCGCCGAATATTTCGGAGATCTCTGCAAATGGAGTACACCCGGGCACTAATATTTATCAAATCGGCAATATAAACTTTAAGCCCGAGTTCAGTCTGCAGGAAGATTTAGGTATTTTTTATTCTCATCGGCATATTAAAGGAAGTATTGAATTATTCAATGCAGATATTGATAATTATATCTTCAATCAAAAATTATTAAACCATCTCGGACAAGATTCTATTATTATTAGTGGCAACGAAACTTTCAAATTTCAACAATCAAAAGCACATTTATATGGAGGAGAGATTAGCTTCGATATCCATCCGCATCCTCTTGATTGGTTGCACTTCGAGAATTCTCTTTCCTTTGTTTTTGCGGTAAACAAAGGATCATGCGGAGTAAGTGTTGCCGATAACGCTAAATATTTACCTTTCATTCCACCATTACATACGCACTCTGAATTGAAAGCAGATATCGTACACCACACCAAATTATTCTCTGCCATTTATGCAAAAATTGAGATGGACTATTATGCCAAACAAAACAGGGTGTATTCTGCCGATAATACAGAAACCGTAACACCGGGTTATACTTTATTTAATGCGGGTTTCGGAACCGACATAGTGGGCAAAAAAGGCAAAACCATTTGTAGTATTCATATTTCAGGAAATAATATTACCGATGTGGCTTACCAGTCGCACTTAAGCAGGTTGAAATATTTTGAAGATTATCCGAACAACCGGACCGGAAGAAGTGGTATCTATAACATGGGAAGAAATATCGGGTTCAAACTACTATTTCCTTTCGGTTCCTAGTCGTTGTAAAGGACTAAAAAAAGAATTGACCATATCCAGCGCTTTATAAATACGACATCATAATGGTTGGTTTGACTTGACATAACAAATCCGGATCCCCATACTACCGGTAGGTATCCGGATAGATATGTCAACAAGTAAAATTATCTATTAAATTATAAACCAAAGATAGCGTTCAATATCTCATAAAAGGCATTTCCCACTAAAAAAAATTAAGGACGCTTTTGGGCCTTATAGAAGAGCACCTTAAATTTTCAAAACTATTCATTTATAGAAATTTGTTTCACCGGGCTACTATTTTCAGCTTTTCCGTCATGGATAAAAGTCCATACATCCAATATTTAAAAATCAATCGAGTTACTGTATTTTTTTTCAAAAATAATGATTTTATTAACGTGAAATCAACCGGATTAGTCAGCTTTATTCTCCGTGAATCAACTGATATACACATATTTTATATTATTTTTACATCAGATAAAATTTCAGGATCTAACATTAATAAACATGGAAAAGGTAAATAAAATTTGTCAAAGTTGCGGCATGCCCTTAAAAAAGGACGTTCCGGAAGGCGGCACTAATGCGGATGGTTCTAAATCATTACTGTATTGCAGTCATTGTTATCAATCAGGACAATTTACCAGACCTGATATTACAGCACAACAGATGAAAAGTTTAGCAACTGAGAAGTTAGTTGAAATGAAATTTCCAGGTTTCATTGCTAAACTTTTCACCATGAATATACCTAAACTTGACAGATGGAAGACCAATTTCTAAAACTAAAAAAGAAGAAGAAACGAGCATGTTCACAAAATATAAATCCTGATAAAAATCTAACAGGCAAGATCTATCAAACCTTATAAAAAAAACATCACTGATGAAAACATTTTTACTCTGTTTTATTACGATTCTTCTATTCTGCACTGCGCAAGCGCAGGAAAGTAGCAGTTCCTTCCCTTTTCGAAATGAAAAGCTAACTAACGACCAAAGGGCAAGAGATCTGGTTTCAAGACTTTCGATCGAAGAGAAAATATCGTTATTACATGCCACATTCAAAGGAATTCCACGATTGGATATACCTAAATACTATCATGGTAATGAGGCGTTACACGGAATAGTCCGTCCCGGGAAGTTTACCGTCTTTCCACAAGCTATTGCATTTGCCGCAACATGGAATCCCGCCCTTATTTTATCCGTTTCATCAGCTATTTCTACCGAAGCAAGAGCTAGATGGAATGAATTGAAGCAAGGAGCAAATCAAAAAGACTTATATAGTGATTTATTGACATTTTGGTCGCCTGATATCAATCTGGCACGTGATCCCCGCTGGGGCAGAACGCCTGAGACTTATGGCGAGGATCCATTTTTAAGCGGACGCATGGCTGTCTCTTTTATCAAAGGGCTACAGGGAGATGATCCGAAATATCTGAAGGTCGTAGCTACACCGAAACACTATACGGCAAATAATGAAGAGCATAACCGTTTTGAATGCAATGCCATAATGAGTGATCGCTCATTACGTGAATATTATCTGGCACCTTTTGAAACAGCGATCAAAGAAGGCAAGGCCGAGTCGATTATGAGTGCCTATAATGCCGTAAATGGGATCCCGTGTACTGCAAATAAGCTACTACTGACTGACATTCTTCGTCATGAATGGGGCTTTAATGGCTATGTGGTTTCAGATTGTGGTGGTCCCGAATTATTAGTCTCTAATCACAAATATGCCAGAAATAAAACCGAGGCAGCTAAACTGGCATTAGAAGCGGGATTGGACTTAGAATGCGGAGAAGATACCTTTACTACCTATATGCTTGACGCCTATCAAAAGAAGATGGTTTCTGAGACCCAAATAGATAGTGCCGCCGTCAGGGTATTAAGAGCCAGATTCAAACTAGGTGTTTACGATAATCCCGAATCTGTTTCTTATAACAAAATTTCCCCTTCTGTAGTAGGATGCAAAGCACATCAGGGCCTTGCATTGGAGACGGCCAGACAATCCATCATTCTGCTAAAGAACCAGAAGAACATACTCCCGCTAAACAAGCAATCGATTAAGTCAATAGCTGTTGTCGGCATTAATGCCGGTGTTTGTGAATTTGGTGACTATAGTGGCGTCCCATTGAATAAACCCGTCAGCATTTTAGAGGGAATAAAGGATAAAGTCGGCGGAAAAGTCAAGGTGAATTACCTCCCATGGATTAATCGGGAAGAAGGAATGGAATTGATTCCAACCAATTACTTTCATGTAGAGAAGTCGACTAAAAAAGGATTAAAAGTTGAATATTTTTCAACAAATGACCTTACCGGTGTCTCAAAAAGCAGAATAGAATCTAATGTGAATTTTGATCCTGCCAATCAACCACCCGATCCTTTCATACCGAAAAGCCCTAAATCTATCCGTTGGACAGGTATATTAACACCTGGAATAACCGGAGAATACATTTTATCAGCTAATTCTGATGATGGATTACGTTTATACATTGACGGAAAATGTCTGATTGATAAATGGGTCGATCGTGCAAATACAAGTGATAAAATCAAAATATCATTAGAGGCAGGGAAAGCGTATAAAGTGATCATGGAATATTACGATCATGACGGAGATGCAATTGCTCAATTGAAATGGACACTACCTGAAAAAGGGCAAACAGGTATTTATGCAAAAGAACAGAAAGCAGCCAGAGAATCTGACTATGTAATTGCAGTGTTGGGCATTAATAAAAGTATTGAAAGGGAAGGACAAGACAAAAAAGATTTAAATCTCCCTGCCGATCAGGAGGCATTTATAAAGGAGATCTATAAAGCCAATCCCAAAACAATTGTAGTTTTAGTAACGGGGAGTCCTTTATCCATCAATTGGATTGATGCAAACATTCCTGCCATTGTCAATGCATGGTACCCGGGAGAGCAAGGAGGCGTTGCGGTAGCAGACGTATTATTCGGAGATTATAATCCTGCCGGACGACTTCCGCTTACTTTTTATAAATCGGCAGACGATCTGCTACCATTCGATGATTATGAAATATCTAAGGGACGGACTTACCTCTACATGGATAAAAAGCCACTCTATCCATTTGGTTTTGGACTAAGCTATTCTAAATTTGATTATTCCGGTTTAAAAACCGATAAAAATGACTATTCCGCTAAAGACAGTGTTGAAATTAATATAACAGTAAAAAACAGCGGCAAATATAACGGGGATGAAGTAGTGCAATTATATGCCCATCAGGAGCTAGCCGATTACAAACAACCCGTTAAACAATTGGTGGCATTTAAAAGAGTTCCAATAAAAAAAGGAGAAACTAAAATCGTCAAATTAAATTTTTCAATTGATCAACTACGTCATTGGGACGAAGCCAATAAATGCTGGAAAGTAGCCCCGGGCGAATACAAACTCATGGCAGGTTCGTCGTCAGAAAATATTTATTCGAATCATGTTATCAGGGTTACAAATTGAAATTTGGCCTCCTCTTCTTCAAGCGAAAAGAGGTAGTCTCAAAAGAATTTCAACTTCACTGAGATTTTAATATTCGCACTCGTTATCAGATTACTATACGAACAAAAAGAGGCTGTTTCCTACTTATGAGGCAGCTTCTTTTTCTGTTTTATCCCCATATTTTTTTTATTTGATCTTTTGTAAAACCACTTTAAAATTTGATTATTTTGCACTCCTATTTATAAGGGTAAAAAATACCCTTATAAATTTTCTTATAATGGATAAAAAACAGTATTATGTCTATCGCAGAACAAGATGTAATCACAAAAATCAGATCCGGAGATATTGATTCATTCGAAAGTATCTATTTGGATCTGCATCCTAAGTTATATGCTTTTTGTAGAAATTATGTCGATGATATAGAATTAGCAAAAGACATTACCCAGGATGTATTTTTCTGTTTTTGGGAAAGACGCTTTCTTCTTCAAATCAACACTTCCATCAGCGCCTACCTCTTCCGTATGCTTCATAACAGATGTCTTAACCATCTACGAAGTGAAAAAGTCAGATTAAATTATAAAAATTCCATCGAATTAAGATTTAAAGAAACCGAGTTAAACTATTTCGACGAACTTCAAGAAAGCCATGTCAGCATCTACTTTAAAGACATAGAAGATATATTAAAAAAAAGTATAGAGACATTACCTGAAGGCTGTAAAAAAATATTTATACTGAGTCGCATTGAAGGAGTTGATAACAAGACTATTGCAGAGCAATTAAACATTTCGATCCGTACTGTTGAACATCAGAACTACAGGGCCTTAAAAATATTAAAAGCGCAACTCAAAGACTACCTTCCCTTATTTCTATTTCTCATTTAAGATTGCTCACTTTCGTTTTAATATTATAAATTGTTTTTGTTTCCTTATATAATGGTTCTGTTTTAAGAAAATTGTGGGCTTTATTTCTTTAATCATTTTAAAACAGCATCTTATAAATTCATCTTTTTAATCAAAAATATCTTTTTCTTGTAAGTAAGTATAAACATTCAAGTGTCATACTTATAAATGGAAAGAGAATGATGACTACGAATGACGACTACTATATTGAACTAATTTCAAAACGCCTAACCGGAGAAAGCACTTCAAAAGAGGAGCAAGAAGAAATACTTGTATGGATAGCAGAAGATAAAGAGAATGAGTCTCTGTATTTTAGGCTAAAAGAGATTTACGATGCCGGTCAGTGGAACATTCGATTCACAGAAGCTAATTCCCGTGTCGAATGGAAACGTCTCGTAGAAAAAATTAACGAACCCTCCGATGATGCGCAAGACACTCCACCTTCATACGCTCGGATAACGCTTTCATTTACAAAATATGCCGCTATTCTTCTTCTCGGCATGTTATTATCCTTTCTGATATTTGATTACCACCGTACGACAATATCATCTGAAAAAGACCCCGGACTCACCATTGTTACAGGGAAAGGTGAACGAACTAAAGCCATACTTCCCGACGGAACGAAGGTCTGGATTAACTCGTGCAGTTCATTTAGTTACAACAGAGAAGGATCAACAAGAAGTGTACATCTAAAAGGCGAAGCTTATTTTGAAGTAAAAAAAGACTCAACGCATCCATTTATTGTAAATAGTTTCGGATTTAAGGTAAGAGCACTGGGCACTGCCTTTATTGTTAGTGGATACGAAAATTCAAATGAGATAAGCACCGTATTGGTTGAGGGATCCGTTCGAGTGAATACAGAAAATCAGGATCAATATACAATAATAAAACCCGGACAAAAGGCAACACTTTTAGCAAACGGAAAAAATATTGATGTAAAAAATGTCGATACAGAGTTATATTCCGCCTGGAGATTTGGTGAATCACGTTTTATTAACCTCACTTTCGAAGAGATTGCTAAAAGATTGGAGCGATCATACAGGGTGACATTTATTTTCCATAATCAAAAGATAAAACATCTTACTTTTTCCGGTACTTTCTTTGACTATGAATCGATCGATACCATTTTAAAAGTTATCAAAATTAACACGCACATGAACTATACTATTCAAAAAGATACAATTCACATTTATTAATTCACCGCTTCTTAAATTTAACAGGTTGCCTATGAAGGAAGGACAGAGTCGATTAAAAAACTAAAAGAGCGGAAAAGCCCCACTTTCCCGCTCTAATGCTCAGCTAAATGCAAAGAAATAATTAACGCCTTATTATTCAACTAAACATTGGTAAAATTATGAATTTATCTACAATTCTGAGACATAACCGTGAAATAAAATGTCTTACACAAACACTTCGAATAATGAAAATATTTACATGTTTGATGTTATTTTGTACTCTTTCGGTAATAGCCCATAGCACCTATTCCCAAAGCACGAAAGTGAATATTAATTTGAAGAGGTCCTCGCTTTTTGATGTTTTCAGAGAAATTGAAAAACAATCGGAATATCGTTTCTTTTACCACAACCAACAAATTGATATTCTCAATAAGGTTGACGTAGTCGCAAACAATACTAAAATATCAGATGTTTTAGAAAGCATTTTTAAAAACACAAATATTGCCTATAAAGTAATTGACAAACACATTGTTTTGATTACCGTACCGGGTATGGAAAGCTATGAAAGCGTTATACCAACTGCATTCCAACAGGTGATTAGCATCTCAGGAGTTGTATCCGATTCAAAAGGCAATTTACTTCCCGGTGTGTATATAAGAATTAAAGGGACAACGCAAGGCACCGTTTCAGACATAACCGGAAAATTCACTTTAAATATACCAAGTCCACAAACTGTCCTACAAGTATCTTGTATGGGTTACACGCCACAGGATATTTATGTGGGGAATCAGAAGACCCTGAAAATCATATTACAAGAAGATGTTAGAAATCTTGATGAAATTGTGGTAGTAGGCTATGGCACACAACGCAAATCTGATGTAACAAGTTCTGTTTCAAGTGTAAAGTCAGACAAATTTTTAAAAGGATCTGCCAAGGATGCAGCACAGTTAATTCAAGGAAAGGTATCCGGATTAACGGTTTCTACCTCCTCAGGAGACCCAACGCAGGGAACCCAGATCATGTTACGAGGCATCAGCACTATAATGGCATCTACTTCACCACTCGTCTTGGTTGATGGCATACCCGGAAGTTTAACTACCGTAGCTCCTGAAGATATTGAATCGATTGATGTTTTGAAAGACGGATCGGCAGCAGCAATCTATGGAACCCGGGGAACAAACGGTGTAATTCTTATCACAACCAAGAGAGCTACCAATGAAATGAAACCCACACTGGAATACTCCACTTATGTAAGTACGCAAGTGATAGCAAGAAAAATGAATTTCCTTGATGCTGCTGATTATAGAAGATTAATTAAACAAGGAATCGGTTTTGAAGATCTTGGAGGCTCTACTGACTGGCTTAAAGAAGTTACACGTACACCGATCAGTCAAACACATAACCTTACCTTGCAAGGCGGAAACTCAACTTCCAACTATACGGCTTCTGTCAACTATAGAGGTTGGGAGGGAATTTTCAAACGGTCGGACAATAACCAACTGATCGGAAGAATCGATTTAAACCATGCAATGTTCAATAACAAACTAAAGTTTAATCTTAGTTCATCCTACAGAGATGATAAATACTGGACAGGTGGTGATGGCTATAGCTTTAACACCGGAATATACAGACAAGCGATCATTCGTAATCCGACTGATGTTGTAAAAAATGCCGATGGAACATGGAAAGAAACCGACACCTATATGTATGACAATCCGGTAAGCTCCTTAATGGAATCTGATGGTCTCAATGAAGAAAAAGAGATCAGAGTAGCCGGGAGTGTAATCTTTTCTCCGATTAAAGATTTAAATATCAAGTTATTGGTATCACAAAACAGTGATGATATATTACGTGGATATTATCAAACAAAACAGAATGTATCCACCACAAAATATGGCAAGAATGGATATGCTTCAAGAAGTACTGCGGATTCTAAGGACAATTTGTTAGAATTCACAACAGATTATTCAAAAAGTTTCGGAAAGCACAGAGCATCTATATTAGGCGGCTACAGCTATCAGGACCAAACTTATGAAAGTTTCTGGATGCAGAACTGGGATTTTCCAACCGATCTCTATTCTTATAACAACATGGCAACCGGTGATGCATTATCCAGAGGTGAAGCATTAATGGGCAGCAGTAAAAATTCATCAAAATTAATAGGGTTCTTTGGACGATTCAATTATAATTATGACGACAAATATTTATTGATGGCAAGTATCCGAAGAGAAGGTTCTACAAAGTTTGGCGCCAATTACCAGTGGGGTAATTTTCCTGCCGTATCTGTAGGCTGGAGAATCTCTAAAGAATCATTTATGAAGTCGATTTATTTTATAGATAACCTAAAAATAAGAGCTGGATACGGTATAACAGGGACAGAACCCAGCAGCCCGTATATGTCGCAAATCAGCTTAAACTACGGCGATCGCTTTCTATATAACGGCAAATGGATTCAAGGAATATCACCTGTAAGAAACGCGAATCCTGATTTACGTTGGGAAAAGAAAAAAGAGTTAAATTTTGGACTTGACTTTTCATTCCTGAAGGGACGTATCACCGGTAATGTAGATGTTTATAAGAGAAGGACTGAAGACATGCTATATGATTATTCAGTACCGGTACCGCCAAATCTTTACAGTACTACTACCGCTAATGTCGGCGTAATGGAGAACAAAGGGTTGGAAGCCTTTATTCAGTTTATCCCTTTAAAAACACAATACTTTAACTGGACATCCAGTTTTACCTATTCTACCAATAAAAACAAATTGATATCTCTTTCGAACGATCAATTTAAAATGACCAACGACTTTTTTGATACGGGATATACCGGTGAACCCATTCAGACTACGACCCATCGGGTTAAAGTCGGTGGCCCTATCGGTAACTTCTGGGGATTTAAATCTATCGACATTTCATCTGACGGAATATGGATTATTGAAGGAAAAGATGGGAAGCCTAAAAGTATTGTTGATGCTTCAGACGATGATAAGAAGATCTTAGGGAACGGCCTTCCAAAATTCTATCTTGGTTTAAATAACAACTTCCAATATAAAAACTTCGACTTAACTGTCAATTTGCGTGGCGCCTTTGGATTCCAGATTTTAAACTTTCAGCGGATGTACTACGATAATCCAAAGGTCACACAATATAATATGCTGAAAACTGCATTCGATAAGGTCTACGGAAAAGCAGTTTTGAATAGTGATCTTGCTTTCGTAAGCTATTACATTGAAAATGGAGATTATTTGAAAATTGATAATGTAACGTTGGGATATACCTTCACTATGAAAAAAGTTAAGTTTATAAAAGCCGCAAAGGTATATGCAACCGGACTTAACCTATTAACCATCACCGGATATAAAGGAATTGACCCGGAAGTTAACAGATCAGGATTATATCCCGGGGATGATGAACGGGATAAATATCCGACTACCAGAACCTTCACTCTTGGCGTAAACATTACATTTTAAATTACAGTCACATGAAAAAAATATTTAAAATCTATATAACATTAATACTTGCTCTTGCGATTGCAGTATTAAACAGTTGTACAAAACTGAATGAAAAAGTCTATAGCGAAGTATTACAAAAAGACTTTATACCTACCGAGGGAGATATTCCTGCTTTAATTGGGCCTGTATATTCTGTAATGAGACCGATGATGGCTGATTGGCAAGGCTATTTTGATGTAGAAGAAGAGTCTGCCGATGCAATTGTAACCCCCGCCCGACCTAATGGATGGGTTGATGGAGGTACTTATCAGCGTATGCATAAACATGAATGGACTACACAGGAATGGCAACCATGGAATCTATGGAATAACTGCTATACAGGGATCAATACAGCAAACAGAGTAATGTATCAAATTGAGTCGGGCCAAATTGTGATGACCAAAGGGAAGGAAGCGCTATTAGCTGAATTAAGAACTGTCAGGGCCTTTTATTACTACCTTTTATGCGACAATCATGGAAATGTTCCGTTAGTAACAGACTACACCAGCAAAGAGGTTCCGAAACAAAGTACACAGCTCGAAATCTATAACTTTGTCGTAAAGGAATTAACCGAATGTATTCCATTATTATCAGAAGAAGTAAGTACCGTAACCTATGGTCGCTTTACAAAATGGGGAGCAAAAACACTATTGGCTAGGGCCTATTTAAATGCACAATTCTATACAGGTACAGGCGAATGGGCAAAATGCTTAGCATTATGTAATGATGTAATTGCAAGTGGAAAGTATATTCTGGAACCCAATTATAAGGAATCGTTCAAGACAAACAATGAAACCTCAAGAGAGCTCATATTTGCGGTTCCTTATGATGAGACAAAAGCTCAGGGATTTGGAATACACATGAAAACGCTTGATCCTAAGATGCGGCTTGTATTTAAGATGGAGGCTCAACCCTGGGGAGGAAGCTGTGCCGTACCACAATTCATCAATACCTATGATCCTGATGATAGTAGATTAAAAGACACCTGGATAATGGGCGATCAGTTAAATCCGGATAACGGTACGGTTGTAATATCTTTTCCAAATTATGTTGCAAGTATCTATGGGCCAAATAATAGTTATGATGGTTATCGCATTGGAAAATATGAAATTAAGCAGGGAGCAAAAAGCAACTTAAGTAATGATTTCCCAATCTTTCGATATGCCGAAGTCTTAATGATGAAAGCAGAATGTCTACTCAGAACGGGGCATGCGGATGAGGCTGCAGCTATCGTAACTGAGGTAAGAACCAGAGACTTTAAGACAAACCCTGCGAAAGCAATTGTCACCGGAGCTGATCTATTAAAAGGTAGTTGTTATGTGTATGGTTATTCTTTGAATGGAGTTATCTCTCCGATTGAAGGAGGTGCCGACATCGCTTACGGAAGATTTTTAGACGAACTAGGGTGGGAATTTGCCGCAGAAGCTCATCGCCGTCAGGATTTGATTCGTTTTGGAGTCTTTTCTACTAAAACATGGTTAAATCACAAGCCTAATGGAGCGACTAAAAAACTATTTCCAATTCCTCAGGAAGAACTGAACAAAAATCCTAATCTAAAACAAAACCCGGGTTACTAACCTGAAAATATTTCTCTGCCTTCAGAGAGTATCTAAAAAAGCACGATTAATAAATTTGTCGAAATAATAAATACCGGATTTATCAAAGTTGCTCCGACAGACTTAATTATCGATATGTATTTTTTGGATACTCTCCAAATGAAGGCTATAAAAAATGTTTCGCTCTATTACGATTGGGAATTCATATGAACTAGCTTTGTTCAAAATTTCTTTGCCCATAAAACACCTAAAATGAAAAAAGTTCTTGCTGTTTGTCTTCTATTATCATGTACAATTATTTCCTGGTCACAGAAGAGTCCCAAAAACAGTATTCCAAGGGAGAATACAAAAAATAAGCAAACATCTCCAAAACCCATCGATCCGCAAATAATAAAAGACCAATGTGATATGACTTGGGGTGATTATAAACCTATCCCGGGAAAGAACTGGGCCGACCCATCACTTATACCTGAACGTAAATTCAAAATGGCAATAGTTGCAGTTGATTTTCCAGATCAACCATTCGTGATAACACAGCCAAAGAAATCAGATCTCTTTGGAAATCCTCAGATAAATCCAGTTAAACGAGCAGATGTTCCAAAATTCTATTCAGACTTTTGGCTCCACCCCTCGACAGTCAACCACGGACAAACAATCAATGGTTACTGGATGGAACAGTCACGCGGTAAATTCGGCATCACGAAGCTCGATGCATATGGTCCTTATCGCATGCCGAAAGACCTTTGGAAATATGGTCTGAATGAATGGGGACAGAATGATGCGACGCCTGATGGATCAAAGGCAAACGCCGAGATGGAACCGGACGTTGATTCTCTTTGGAAAGCAGCCGAAGGAGATCTCAGCAAAAAATATGATGCCATCCTACGCCTGTATGCCGGATATGACGAGACTGGGATATGGCAGGAATTCGGTGAAATGAAATTTTTATCAAAAGATAACATTCCGGCAGAATGGGGAAATCCCGATGCTTCAAAACCGAGATGGAGCCCAACTCGCTATGTTCCATGGACATCATGGAAAGCAGGTCAGATGCAATGGGGTATATCATCAATCAGGCAGGGAGAAAACTCCGGAACGATAACCCATGAACTTGGACATTACGCGTTTGAGATTGGAGATAATAATAACAATCCTTATATCAAACCATACAGAAGAGCAGGATCCGGTCCCTGGGACATGATGGATCGTGGTTCTTTCAACGGCCCGGGCGGGCCCCACATGAGATGGGTAGTTCCGGCAACAATGGGAGCTGCTATGCCGGCCGGTCTGATGCTTAGAAACCGGATTGCAAATGGCTTTATACCTGCTAATCAAGTGCTCACCCTCAGCCGAGAGGAACTGGCAAAATCAGGCCCCGTCATAGCAACTATTACGGCCAGAGCTGTTGAACCGCTTCCCGGTACATTTGCCGGTATAATCGTCAGACTTGATGGAGCAGAACCCCACGACAGGACCCCGATAGATGATCCTGCTGTTAATCCTTTATCGTCCGGCATTCCTAACTTTGATTTTTATTCTCTTGAGGTTGTTCAACGAATTGGTTATGATTCCTATTGTCCTGATAACGGCGTTCTCCTCGCAAAGAATAAAGATAAGGAAAGCAGCAATGGAGGGCCTAACGAATTCAACTGCTTTAACTGGGTCATTGATGCACATCCTGAAGACATTAACAAGGTAGACTATGTTAAGCCGGATGGAACCATTGTAATGAGAACCATTGCGGACTACCGACAACTGAATGATGCGCTGTTTCATGCAGGGCTTAATTCAGGCAGTCAGTTTGAATGGGAAGACCCGGCAAACAGATTACATTTTTATATAATTGACGTCCGGAAGAATGTGGATGGGATTCTCGTCTATAAGGTAGGTGTCAGATCGCTTGAAAACGTTGAAAGTCAACGGCAAATAGTAACTATTACTCCTCCTTCTGCTAAAAAGATGAAGTCGCAGGGAGAATATTTCAATTTCACATTGACCAATACGGGAACTGTCGCAAAGACAGACACAGCATCTCACAAACAAATCACAGCTTCTTCTCTTAACAATGATATCTATCGTTTGTCGGTAAGCGTTGCTGGAAAGGGATGGAACGCCCAGCTTCTCAATGGGCTGGCATCTGTAAAACCAGGTAGTTCAGAAAAAATAACCCTATATCTATCGAATGAAAAGAACTGCTCAGGCTCGGCTAAAGTAATATTTACAGTCCATTCGGAAAGCAATCCTTCGCAGATATTTTCATCCTCATTCGAAATAAAAGCAAAGCCGGATATAAAGTAAGTTCGGAATAAATAAAGTCGTTTCTATCCTACTGAATCAGGCATACAATTCAAGTAACCCTTTTGATGTAAACTAAATATTTACTTAAATGAAAAAAGTATTCTTCTTTACGATCTTCACACTCACCTCGCTTTTTATACAAGCACAATCATATGCGCCAGTGAAGGGCAATACAAAATTCAAAATTGCTCCTATTATCGATCTAAAAGCAACCGCATTTAACCTCCGGGATGTAAAATTACTGGATGGCAGTATTTTTAAAAATGCTATGGATAAGGATGCGGCTTACCTTTTGATAGTCGAACCCAACCGCTTATTACACAGATTTTATAAAAATGCCGGTTTACCTACGAAAGGTGATGTTTATGGAGGGTGGGAAAGTGATGGCCTATCCGGACATACATTAGGGCATTATCTATCGGCTTGTTCAATGTTTGCAGTCACATCAGGCAATCCTGAGTTTAAAAAACGGGTAGACTATATTGTTGATGAGCTCGAACGCTGCCAGAAAGCGCGTAAGACCGGTTATGTCGGAGCTATTCCAAATGAAGACACCCTCTTCAATAGAGTCTCAAGAGGCGTCATCAAATCAGGAGGTTTTGATTTAAACGGAGGATGGTCTCCCTGGTATACCGTTCATAAAGTCATGGCCGGATTGGTTGATGCATATCTATATTGCGACAATCAGAAAGCCCTTCAGGTTGTTGTAAAAATGGCCGACTGGACCTATAACATAGTCAAAAACCTCACTGAGGAACAGCGCTTAAAAATGCTGAATTGTGAGTATGGTGGTATGAATGATGTTCTTGTCAATATTTATGCTATCACCGGGAATAAAAAATATTTAGATCTCTCCCGTAAATTCAATGATGAGTTTGTAATGGGACAACTGGCCAAAGAGATCGACCCGATGCCCGGTAAACATTCGAATACAAATGTTCCAAAGGCGCTTGGCTCAGCCAGAAGTTACGAAGTAACCAATACTCCTTCCGACAAAACCATCGCATCATTTTTTTGGAAAACCATGGTGCATCATCACTCTTATGTAATTGGAGGAAACAGCAGTTATGAATATTGCGGAGAAGAAGATAAGCTTAACGACAGATTGAGCGATAACACCTGCGAGACCTGCAACACCTATAATATGCTGAAACTTACCATGCATCTGTTTTGTTGGAATCCGAGTCAGGAATTAGCCGATTACTATGAAAGAGCGCTTTATAACCACATCTTATCTTCACAAAACCCAACAGATGGGATGATGTGTTATTTTGTACCGCTACGAATGGGTACTCAGAAACAATTCAGCGATCAATTCAATACTTTTACTTGCTGCGTTGGCACCGGGATGGAAAATCATAGTAAATATGTAGAAAGCATCTATTATCAAGCTAAAGATGGCGGCTTATATGTAAACCTGTTTATCCCTTCAATATTGAATTGGAAAGAAAAAGGAATAACAATTAAGCAGGAAACAAAGTTTCCGGAGAGCAATCAATCAAACTTATCATTTACAATCAAAACGCCTAAACAATTTCCGTTATACCTTAGGAATCCTAAATGGGCTGCAAACGGAGTAAAAGTTAAAGTGAACGGAGAAATGATTTCACCGGCGACTGATGAATCCGGATATCTGGTAATCAATCGTAAATGGAAAAATAACGATAAAGTTGAAATCATCCTGCCTATGACGCTTCGCACAGAAAGCATCCCTGACAATTCAAACCGGGTAGCATTTTTATATGGGCCCATTGTTTTAGCGGGGCAATTAGGAAAAGAGACCCCCGACCCTATTGTCGGCACGCCTGTTTTACTAACCGACGATCGTAATATCAACAATTGGATTAAACCGGTTGAAAATGAGCCTTTAACTTTTAAGACAAATGGAGTAGGAAAACCTTTCGATCCCATTCTAAAGCCATTTTATAGCACGTACGATCAGTATTATACCGTATATTTTGATTTCTTTAACTCATCAGAGTGGGCAAGTCGTCAGGCAGAATATGAAGCCGATAAAAAGCATCAACAGGAAGTTGAAGAAAGCACGATTGATAATTTCAGAATTGGAGAGATGCAACCCGAACGTGATCATAATTTAAAGGCGAGTGCCCAATCTTATGTTGATGAAGCCTTGGGCAGAACAGGTCGCGAAGCAAGGCCCGGAAATTTCTTTTCTTTCGAGATAAAAGTCCAACCTGACAATAACAACAGTTTATTGCTGACCTATATTGGTGATGACAAAGGTCGGAAATTCGATATTCTGATCGACGGTGTAAAGCTTACAACGGTGGAATGGAATGGTGGAAAAGTAGGTAAATTCTATGATTTCATTTATCCGATTCCTTCAGAGATGACTTCGAACAAATCAAAAGTAACGGTCAGAATTGAAGCGAATTATAAGAATACCGCCGGTAGAATATTTGGCTGCCGGATAATGAAAACAAAATAAAAGTAAATGTCTTCCTGATTTTTGTTGTTGTAGTGTCTAAAAAAAGGGTGACTGGCAAAGCATTATCAAGTAGTACTTTTCAGTCGCCCTTTTCTATTTTTTTATCGGGAATCATCATTAAAAAATCAGTCATTAAAATGAGACATCTGATACATCATTAAGTATTAGCTTGTTGAAACAAAATGCAATATATTAAAAATACTTGATAATCAGCACTTAATAATTTTAATGAAAGATTTGTAATAATGTAGTATTCAGTATTATGATAATGTAAAAACTGAATCATTATATTACCCACATTTTACCCACACTATTCTATAACAGCGTATTATTCAATGTATCCTGCTGGTATCTCAGCGTCCGAAGAGCTTCGGGAGCCTGTTTCACAAAATCTGTCCAGCTACATTCTATCGAAATTCTGCCATTATAATTTATTTTTTGCAGCGCTTTAAAGAATGGCAGGAAACTCTCTTTGCTCACTCCGGGAGCAGCCCGTTTAACCGTTTCAGCAACATGACAATGAACCAATAACTTACCGGCAGATACAATGGACTCTGCCGACTCGCCTTCAACATTCATGTGATAAAAGTCCGCTAACACCCTTATATTTTTTTGATCTGCCTCTCTTGCTATTTCACAAGCCTCGGTAACTGTATTAATAAAGTTGGTTTCATTATGATTTAATGGCTCGATAGCAATGGTGACTCCATTTTTCTTAGCAACAGGGCCCAATTTCTTTAACAAATCCACAAATTGCTTACGAGCAATTTGTTTATCCATTCCATCAGGGATCTTTCTTGATGTTCCACTACCAAAGACAATGATTCTTACACCCGCCTCTTTTGCTCTTTGCAAAGCAGTAGTAGCAAAATCAATGATCCTGTCAGGCACAGCATCGGGACCAAAACAATGCATTGTTCCGGGAATAAAACTATTGCAAGAATAGATTTCAGCCCCTCCTTTTCTAATTATCTCCAATTTATTGCGAAAGACCTCTTCAGGTTGGGTTGGTACCAGAAGATCTCCGACACCACATTCAATATACGCGAAGCCAATATTCTTCACCAGTTGACTATTTTCTGCCTTTTGACATACACCTATCGGAAAAGACTTGGTTTTAACAGGCTTCTTTGCTTCTAATGAAACAGAAAAAACGAGTAAAAACAACAATAGAGAGCTGATTTGAAACTTTCTACTATACCAGTAGAAATAATTACGTTTATTCATCGAATCATATTTCTTCATCTTAAACACCCAATTAAAAGAACCATCATCCAGTGAGTTACACTTCCAAAACCGATATTTTTCAAAGACATAAAAAGCGATGAACTCTTTAGTCTTATTCGACTAAAGAGTTCTGGTATCTATTAATATTTAAAAGCTTTAGTTCCAGCCATCACTTGCTTTGTCTTCGGATCAAAAACAACTTTTTGTCCTGTCCGCAAAGCAGCAGTAACCATAATATTAGCAACGGAATGGTTATATCCGGCTTCAACCGGTGCGTTAGTTTTAGGATTGTTGTTTCTAACACACTCCATCCAGTTTTTCATGTGCAAGCTTGTAAGAGGATCGCCGCCCATATCAGCACCGGTCTCAACTTTAATATCAGGCAATGACTGTTCCTCTAATAAGAAAGGCTTCATATCCATTTCTTTGGCAGATCCCTCAGTCAGTCCCCCATCAGAATTAATCTTATTGGTAGAAAGGTCCAGTTTACCTCCATTCGAGAAATAAACTTCTTTTGTTCCACCGGCTGAATTGGTTTGTCGGGAAGAATAGATCACCTGAAAACCATCAGCAGGATTCTCAGCAGAGCCATAATCAAATACTGCCGTCATCGAATCATAATTTTTTCTTCCGTCATTCCACATATAAATACCGCCATTAGCGGCAACCGATCTTGGATAATTCAGATGAGAAAACCAATGAACCGTATCAATCTGATGAGCCATCCACTGTCCGGGGATTCCTGAGGAATAGGGCCAGAACAGACGATATTCCAAATATTTTCTCGGATCCCATTCCTCATAAGGACGGTTCATTAAAAATCTCTTCCAATCCGTATCCTTTTCTTTTATCGTACTGACAAGCGCAGGACGTCTCCACCGCCCGGGCTGATTCACATTCCAAGTCATCTCAACACCTACAATCTTACCAAACTTTCCGCTTTGGATATAATCGTGAGCCGCTTGATAATTAGGGCCTGAACGACGTTGTGAACCTACTTGAAGCACCCTACCGGTCTCCTTAACAGCCTTCAAAGCGAAGTTTGCATCATCCATCGTTTCTGCAAAAGGTTTTTCACAATACACATCGCATCCTGCCCTGACAGCCTCTGCGGCTAATAAAGCATGTTGAAAATCAGCTGTGGAAATGATAACAGCATCGGGTTTCTGGTTCCACAACTCATCCGTATTTAAAGCTGTCTTAACCTTTTCGCCGGTCTTATCAAAAATCCATTTTTGACCTGCTTCGCGACGAACACTCCATAAGTCACAAACAGAAACGAACTCAAAATTCATGTTCTTAGCATGATTTAGGAAGCAAGGACCAAGTGTAGCTCTAAAACGATCTGAAAAACCAAGAATGGCTACCTGCACTCTTTCATTAGCTCCTTTAATTCTTCCATAACTTTTGGATGAAAAGCCCAAACCTCCAATTGCAATACCGGCAGAAGCTATGGCCGATTTTTTAATAAAATCTCTTCGGGTTGACATATTTACGGTTGTTTATTTTCCAAATATAGCAAAAAGTGCAATCGATGGTATTGAGACATGAAATTATTTTCAAGGAATAAATACTGTCTGTTTTTTTCATATACTTGAAAAAAAATTCAATCTCTTATATATACATCTCTCTAAGCATGAACTTAAAGCACTTAATATTTTATTCTACAACTATTCTCTGTAGCTTTATTTCTTTGAATACGAAGGCTCAACAGCCTCAACTTGACGAAAATGGCATACCCGAAAGCTGTACAAGTATTATGGTCGGCAGAAAAGCCACAACCGATGGATCTGTTATAACCAGTCATTCTTGCGACGCGAACTACCGTACATGGGTAAATATTGTCGCACACAAAAAGAATAAGCCGGATAGTAAAATGAAAATTTACTGGGGTACTCTTCATACAGAAAGTATTTTCGACTCAACAACCATGATTAATAAAGGCGAAATTCCCGACGTGGAAGAGACCTTCGCCTATCTAAACACTGCCTATCCATGCTTGAACGAAAAACAACTCGGCATTGGAGAAACTACCATTTCAGGCAAAAAGGAGTTAGTCAATACAAAAGGGCTCTTCATGATTGAAGAACTCGAAAAAATAGCGCTTCAACGTTGTACAAATGCACGCGATGCTATCCGGTTAATCGGTAGCCTGGTAAAACAATACGGCTATGCCGATTGGGGTGAATGTATTACCATTGCCGACAAGAGAGAGGTATGGCAACTCGAAATATTTGGCGGTGGGCCTGACGAAATCGGATCAGTATGGGCAGCCCAACGCATCCCGGACGATCATGTTGGAATATCAGCCAATATTTCTCGTATTGGAGTGTTGGATTTAAAAGACACAGATCATTTTATGGCCTCCGAAAATGTTTTTACACTCGCCCAGAAGATGGGATGGTGGGATGGAAAAGAGCCGTTCAAATTCTGGAAAGCTTACAGCGGTGGCAAGCCTTTTGGCATACGCGATTACTTTGTCTTATCCAGTTTAGCACCTTCGCTACAACTTAAGTTCAATGCCGATGAACTTCCCTTTTCAGTCAAGCCCGATCACAAAGTGTCCGTTCGTGATGTGATGAAATTTTATCGTACCACCTATGAAGGTTCACCGTACGACATGACAAAAAATTTAATGGTGACACAGGTAACAAAAAATGAAAAAGGTGAGTCTGTTAGCGAAAAGGTGACGAGCCCGGTAGCAAATCCCTTTTTAACCAACGATACCCGTAATCTGTATAACGAACTGAAACCCGGATCCGTTGAACGCCAACGTACAATAGCAGTTCCGCAATGTTCATACTCACATATTATCCAGTTACGCGATTGGCTACCCGATGAGGTTGGTGGAATTGCATGGTTTGCCTTTGATAATCCCGGCGAGAGTCCACGGTTTCCAATCTTTGCGGGCAATCTTTCACTTCCGGCAAGTTTCAATATCTGCATGCAACATCGATATAGAGAAGATGCTGCCGGTTGGTGGTTCAGAAAAGCTAACAAATTGGCAACTGTAAAATGGGGTATTGGACGAGAATATATAGAAGAAGGAATTACTGAGTTTGAAAACAAAGCCTTCGAAGAGTTACCAATGATTCAAAAAAGAGCACTCGAACTATATAAAGATAAAGAAATGGGTGTAAAAGAGCTGAAATACAAAGAATTTTTAACCACTTATACCAACCACTTTGCCTATAGCGCCATGTATAAATGGAACGAAATCAGTCAAACACTCTGGGCGCTATTTGCCAGAGGATTCTAGGACGAATCATACAATTACATATTTGAACAAAACCCTTAACCAGCCAATAAGTAGGTCCTAAGAACGAGACCATCAACTACTACCTACGCACCAAAACCATTTCCGATAGTGGGTTTATAGACCTATTTGAAACTGTTTATGGGTTTTGTAGATTTATATTTGGAAAATTGAGCATATTAGCAAGCGCTCAGTGTATCCGGAAGCACCGATAAATAAATTTGCCTGTGCTTCCGGCAGTTACAGATTAGCCCCTTCCCAAAAATTGAAGACTTTTCTTTTCAGTCTTTTCTCCATTCCTCATTTTCTTTATAAAATCTTTATATCTGTAGACCAATCCTTATAAAATACTTATGGGTTATGCTGCATTTTTGCATCGCAAAAAATGATCGACAATGAATGCAACAGTTTTACTGACAACATCCAAATCATTTGAAGTAAATACTTCAGCAGGGGACAACATCGGAGCTATAATCGTGCGCTCTACTCTCGGGTATTTTTTTATACACTTATTAAACCTGAAAAAAAATAAAATTCATAGGCCATGACTGTTTTTCTAATTATATTAAAATTAGTAGGTGGATTACTCCTGCTCTTTGCATTTGGGTTTCTTATCGGCCTTTTATTCAAATTAGAGAGATATCCTAAACAGTCTCAAAAATAGCAATAGCCGACACCCTTAAGCAGGAGCTGTTACACTTCATATTATCTACTGTAACCCGGCCGATCTGCCTTTGGTCTTTATTGATTTCGTTATAACCTGATGAAAACAGATACCGTTATTTACTCAGCTCCCGGAGGAGTCATCATATTATCTTCCGGTTTATGTTCATTCTTGAACTCCATCTTTCCAAATTTGTAGGTGAAATTAAATCCAAGAGAACGAAACGGTATTTTACGGTAATTTACGATTGAAAAATTTGCTCCGGTCAGATCTGTCTTCATGTTTACATATTTGTCAAAGAAATTGTTGGCAGTGAGGGCAAAACTGGCCTTCTTCTTTAAAAACTGTTTACGAAAGGCAACGTTGTAGTATGTAAAGGAGGGCATTTTCCCTTGTGCATTGATTCTGGAAGAATTGAAATTGCCCATCGTTTCTATTATCAAACTACTACTTATCTGATAAGATGCATTCAAATTCGCCCGGTAATTAACTCCGTGGGTATTACCTCCTGAAGAGAGTCCGGTGATGATGTATCGATCATATAAAGAAATATTGCTCCTGATCTCAAGCTTGTCCTTAATCGGATATGATGCAAATAAATTGACACCATAATTATCCTCACGTCCAATATTTTCGCGGGTACTGATTGCAACATTGGTATATGTTGAATCACCAATTTTATAAGTAGGATAGAACTGGGTATATGACTGAATATCATCCTTATTCCCGCGATAGAACAAGGTGGCATTAATGTTAGCCCCATTGTTAAATGACGTGCTATAACTTAGTTCAAGCTTGTCCCCTATTTCAGGGCGAAGATTCTGATTGCCGGTAGAGATATTTTTAGGATCACTGGCATCAATAAAAGGATTCATATCTCTGTAATCGGGACGCTGAATACGGCGAGAGTAACTGAGCTTAATGTTTTGGTTGTCTTTAAACGTATGTGAAAAAACGATGGAAGGAACTACCGAATTAATTGGCTTTAGGTTTATAAGTCCGGTATTTAGGAAGTCAGCTTTTGCTTCAGAATATTCATCACGTAAACCTGTTTTAATATCAAGTGCTTTAAATAATTTGAAGCTCAGAGAAAGATATTCTGCGTAAACATTTCGATTGTAATTTACTAAGGAAGATTGAGTAGTACTATAATCGTAGTCTCCTGTTGTTGTGTTTAATAAATATACGTCAGAGGTACTGTTTATCTTGTCGTGTGTCATTTTCGCCCCAGCTTCCAGCACAACCCCTTTACCCAGTGGTTGCACATAATTAATTTCAAGGTTTGTTTCATTTTGAGACCCTGGATTCTTGGCATATGAACCGTTATATATTGTCGTAGGTAACAGATAATTCTGCGTTTGATCATAGGAAGAATATTTATTACCGTCTGAAGAATTCAATAAAACCTCAAAATCCTGCCCTTCCTTTTTGAATTTTCTTTTATAGATTAATCCCCATTCGTAAGAATATTGATGAAATTTGTTCGAAGTAATGATCCGGTCATTTATATCTGAAAGCGGACTTCCCAAATCATCTTGCAAAAGGGTTTGACGATTAGTGCTTCCTGTACTTGTATTTTCGAAATAATTGTAATTAATCGTTGCAGAAATATTGTCGCGTTTTGTTAAGTCCCAATCCATACCTATTCCGGATTGATATCCATCCCGTGTAAAATCGCTGCTGCCGTTTTGAAGCAAACGTGAAGTGGTCGTTGCATCCTGTGATTTACGATCCATATTATTGATAGTAGTAGAAAGCAATTGAGCATTTCCACTGAAAAAAGCATTCATACCAAAGTTACCATGACGCATATTCAGATTTAGCGAACCATTTTCCAAGCGTGTTCCTCCGGATAAAGAGAGATTTCCATTGAAGCCGACGGCCTTATTTTTTTTCAAAATAATATTAATGATACCTCCCGTTCCTTCGGCATCATATTTTGCACCCGGACTGGTAATGATTTCAACATTTTGGATCTGGCTGGCAGGAATAGATTGTAACACATCGGTTATATTACTACCAAAAAGGACAGAAGGCTTTCCATCAATTAAAAACCGAATGTTCGAATTACCTTGTAGCTCCACATTTCCGTCAATATCTACGGCTATCTGGGGAACCTTTTTCAAGACATCCGTTGCCACACCACTGAGTGAACTGATATCCTTCTCCGTATTGTAAACCATCTTATCGATTTTGTTTTCAATAAGTTGTTTCTTTGCGGTAATAGTTACCCCTTGTAGTGTAGTTTGTGAACTTGCTAATTTAACATCACCAAAAGCAATCGAACGGTTGTCCTTATTCAGAACAACGTTACTCTTCTCAATTTTTTGATATCCCAAAAAATCAATCACCACTTTATACTTACCGTCAGGCACATTGGTAAGTTTGAAGAGACCTTTGCTATCAGCAATTACACCGGTCACCAATTTGTTTTGATCCTGAATAAATAATCGTATTGTCGTATATTCAATGGGATCACCCGTTTGAGCATCAACTATCCTTCCTGAGATTTTACCGGTTGCTCTGCTTACAGTTTGAGCCTGAGTGTAAAAAACAGATAGTAAAAACAATAATGAAAATGCGACTAATTTTTTGAAACAACTCATGTAGTTCATACTGAGAAATAAAAGAGATTAAGTTTGTAGTTATTTTTGTTTGTCAACTTTTGACACAAAAAAACGCTGTAAAGGTAAATTAGAAATCTGAAGAAAAAATGAAGAAAAATATCCGACAGCTAATAATGCACATTTTTTAACTTAATCGTTAAAATTGTAGAAAGAAATTGACATCCTTTATTAAACACGCCCATGTATATTTTATAAGACTGGAGATAAACCAATGTTGTTCGAAAAATCGAGTTCTATTTTTTTCTATGATCACCCATTGGCTGAATTAATTTGGAATATGATCAAAATTAATTGATTACAACTTTAAGATAATAGGAAAAAGACATGCTAACGGTTTGATAGTCTGGAAATATAAAAAGAATTCATCCAACGGGTTATGATGACCAAAGGAAGTACACAGAATCGAGTAGGAGGAAAATAAAATAGGTTTTCCTCCTATTTTATTTTCCGACCTCTCACACCACCGTATGTACCGTTCGGTATACGGCGGTTCCTTATTTACGATGCAACTTTACGGTAATAATCCATCAAACATGGATAACCCGCTTTACCAAGACTATCAATACTGATAGCTTCATTCAGAATCGGATTCCCTGCCATACGCCAGTAGCCCTGACGTGCATTTGCATAAGGCAGTGCACGAGCTTTGGCTATACCACAACGAACTAAATTCCGAAAGCGGGTCTTTATTCTTTTCCATGATTTCCATATACACATACGAAGCCTACGGCGCAGCCACTGGTCAAGTTCTTTCAACCGAGTTTGCATATCTGCCAGTTTGAAGTATTCAACCCACCCTCGTATTAATCGATGGAGTGAATCTTTTCGACTTTCGTAACCCATACCGTTACTACGACCTGTAAGCTCTTTTAATCGACCTTTCAGTTTCGTATAACTTTGGGGATGAACCGATAATCGAAAACCTGATTTATTCTTGTAAAAAGAATAACCCAGAAACTTCATGCCCTGCACGTAACCAACCTTGGTCTTCTCACGATTCACTTTCAGATAGAGCGTTTCCTCGATATAGACCACTATGTGGTTCATCGTACGCTGGGCGGCTCGCTTGCTCTTGCAAAATATCATACAGTCGTCCGCATAGCGTACAAATGGATGACATCGGCTCTCTAACTTCTTGTCCAGTTCGTTGAGCATGATATTACTCAATAACGGACTTAGAGGGCCTCCTTGCGGCACTCCCTCTGAAGTATTTACAAATTTATGACCGATAATAACTCCCGAGCCAAGATATTTTTGGATAAGCGAGATAACCCGACTATCTTTTATCATGCGACTAAGAATTTCTATCAGCTTACTTTGGTTGACTGTGTCGAAAAACTTCTCCAAGTCTAAATCTACCGCATATTTGTAGCCCGCATTCTGATAACTCTGAGCGGCTCGAAGTGCCTGATGGGCTCTCCGTTTGGGGCGAAAACCAAAGCTGTTTGCACTGAACTCGCGTTCATAAATTCGAGATAAAACCTGTGATATGGCTTGTTGGACAAAACGGTCTACTACGGTAGGAATACCCAGTGGACGCTTCTTGCCATTGCCTTTGGGTATCTCTACCCTACGCACTGGATTAGGACAGTAACTTCCGTCCTTTAAAGAGATTATCAGATTATCTTTGTGGATTCTAAGGTAAGAAAGTAAGTCTTCCGTTTCCATCTTATCCACACCCCCACTGCCTCCATTGGACACAACCTGCTTATAGGCTTTATTCAAATTGGCAGCAGACAAGATTCGTTCTAATAAATCCTCTTTTGCAAATTGCACTTCCGTGAGGTTGTTTTCAGTTATCCCCATGAAAGTCTGCACTCCCGTATAGCTTTCGGATTCCGTCCTATCCTTTTGCGGGCAGCTATCACTCAGTGTTGATATTTTCTGCATTCTTTCCTTCATCGGGTAACATTCATTGACTACTCACTTTGATAAGGTTCAGACCTTCCCCAATACTTTTGTTTCGGGTATTATGTCCTCGGCTGACTTCTCACGACAACTGTTGTCCGTGCTTCTAAAAAAAATATCCACACGTCCGTGAGATCTCCCGTGGTAAGATTAATAACCTTCGTTCCATATATCTGCATCATCTACTCTGCCGTATCCGTGTAGCTTTAGGACTTCGTTCTGTATGGCAAACTCATCCTACGACTTGAGCCTTATATGATGTTCGTGTTCCTCAGACCGGAACTTTGCCGACAGCTTCCTTCAGATTCCACTTCACAATGGACACCCTTGCCTTGAGCTAATGGTTGGTCGCTACATACCCCCATAGTGGATTTACACCACCAAATTATTAATCATGCACGGCGCACCATAAAAAAAACACTTACAATATATATTTGTAAGTGTTTGATTTTCATCAGTCTCCTCGAACGGACTCGAACCGTTGACCCGCTGATTAAGAGTCAGCTGCTCTACCAACTGAGCTACGAAGAGGGGTTTTATTTTGGTTTTGCAAAGGTAACAAAATTTTAATAAATCCAAATTTTTGAATCCGTTTTTTTCCTCTATTTGTTTTCCCTCCATCATCTTGTTTTCCTTCCATCATCGCCAGCTTTTCTTACCTTTGTATTTTGAGCAGAATGTCATGGAAGAAAAAAATAATGATCACAATTGTGAATCAGCACTCAAGGTAAATGAAGGTATAGAACAGCCCTCGCAGATTAACGAGGATGCTATTAAACGTTTCAAAAATAAGCGACAAGGATTGTTAAGTGTGAATGAGTATGTGGATGGCGTTTTAAGTGGCAACCGAACCATTCTCAGTAAGGCTATCACACTTATTGAGAGCTCATTGCATATGCATCAGCTTCTAGCTCAACAAATCATTGAACGATGTCTCCCCTATTCCGGTAAATCATTTCGTATCGGAATCACCGGAGTGCCAGGCGTCGGAAAGAGTACATTCATTGAAGCTTTTGGCACCTATCTTACTAAACTGGGGCATAAACTGGCTGTACTGGCTATAGATCCAAGCTCTTCCCGCAGTAGAGGAAGTATCCTTGGCGATAAGACCCGAATGGAAGAGCTCTCCATCGATCCCAATGCATTTATCCGTCCCTCCCCTGCTGCCGGTTCGCTGGGTGGAGTGGCTCGAAAAACCCGTGAATCTATCATCCTATGCGAAGCTGCCGGATTCAATCTTATTTTTGTTGAAACTGTAGGCGTTGGACAAAGCGAGACTGCGGTTCATTCAATGGTAGACTTCTTTCTTCTGCTGATGCTGGCTGGTGCCGGAGATGAGTTACAAGGCATCAAACGGGGGATTATGGAGATGGCGGATGCTATTGTGATCAACAAGGCGGATGGCGATAATTTATTAAAGGCAAAAACTGCAAGAGTCGAATACCAGAATGCTCTACATCTTTTCCCTCCAACAGATTCTGGTTGGCATCCCGAAGTAGAGATCATGAGCGCTCGTTTAAAAGAAGGTATAAATCGTGTCTGGAATCTAATATCTGCTTATCAAAAACAGGTAATAGATAATGGATATTTTGATTTGAACAGACGGCATCAGATGAAACAAATTATGCACGAAACCATTGAACAGATGCTTCTCGATCATTTTTACCGTCAGGAGGGAATAAAACAACAAATACAACAAGCTGAAAAAGATTTAGAGGATAATAAACTTAGTTCTTATCAAGCCGCACATAGGTTGCTTAATCTATATTTTAAGTAATCGGAAACCGCTGGTTTAGTATCAAAAGCCGTTATAAAAAAGTAGCTCAGCCGGTCGAAGCCACATGAACATAATAGCGTTTCGACTTTTCAAACTGATATAAAAAAGATGTGTAACACACCTCATGCACACATTTCCTTATATTTATAGAAATATCATTTCAGATACGATTATTTATTTTAAACGGTCTCTTTCTTCTCCGGAATAAGGACTGAAGCAAGAATACTGGTAACAAGAATACCTAATACAACTAATAAAGAATCTAGGGTAGAGAATCCCCATGCATCCAGATAGTGATGCAAAAGCATCTTCATACCAATAAATGTCAGCAACACTGCTAATCCTATCTTCAGAAACCGGAACAGATTTACCACATGCATCACTGCAAAAAAGAGTGATCTCAGACCTAGAATAGCAAATATATTCGAAAAGAATACAATGTATGGATCCTGTGTCACAGAAAAAATGGCCGGAACGGAGTCGACTGCAAAGATAACATCAGTAAATTCGATAACCAGTAATGTGATAAACAGGGGGGTAAACATAAACTTTCCCTTCTTATGAACAAAGAAATATTTGCCGACATAATTGGGATAAACAGGAAATAAGCGAGAGGCAAGGCGAACAACAGGATGCTTTGCTGTCTCAATTTTTTCCTCCTTATTTCGTTCCAGATACATCTTCACGCCGGTTACTACCAGTAATACACCAAATACATATAATATCCATGCAAATCTTTGGATCAAAGCGGCACTAATAAAAATAAACAGGAATCGCATGACGATAGCGCCTAAAATACCCCAGGTTAAAACACGTTTATAAAATTTTTCCCGAACATTAAAGGCCATAAATATCATGATCATCACAAAAACATTATCGACCGAGAGAGCATATTCAATCAGATAACCGGTAATGTATTCAAGTGAAAGATTATGACGATATATCACAAGCGCCTGCTCAAACGTTTCATTGGTAAGTTTAATGGGATGTCCATGTAATACAATAATCTTTTTCAACTCCGCCATATTGGATATGCCATGAATACGATCGCCAAAAAAGATAATCAAAACATAAAAGATCAATGCAAAAGCAACCCAAACACCCGTCCAAGCTAAAGCTTCCTTAAAAGGAACAACATGATTATGCTTACTGAATATTCCTAAATCAACACTTAATACTGTGACTATAAAGAGTAAAAAACCAAAAAAGAATAGAAGCTCGTGTAAATTCATTGTATTGGAAAAAATTTTAGGATAACAAAGATAACGAATCTAGCAACAGGTTGTTCATTTTCCATATTATAAACTCAGCATCAATCGATATACATTTTGAATATTTAATCAAAAAAACTTTTTCTGATATCATTTTACTTTATACTTTTGACACTCCTAAACCTAACATAAAAACATTATGCACAAAAATGTTTCCATGAATCCAAATCCTCTGATTCAGTATCTTAATAAGCCTCCTTGCGATTTTACCCGAAGCGATCTCATGCGTTTTATTGAGGATCACCACATCGAAATGATTAACTTCAGATATGTGGGTGATGATGGTCGTTTGAAAACACTGAATTTTGTCATTAACGACAGATCGTATCTTGATTCGATACTTGCACGTGGTGAGCGTGTTGACGGTTCAAGCCTGTTTCCTTTTATCGAGGCTGGATCAAGCGATCTTTATATTATTCCCCGTTACAAAACGGCTTTTGTTAACCCTTTCAGTCAGGTACCTACACTCGATATTCTTTGCTCATATTATGACAAGGATGGAAATCCGCTGGCAAGCTCGCCCGAATACATCTTAAAGAAGGCGCATCGCACTTTAAAAACACAGACAGGTTTTAATTTTGAAACCATGGGAGAGTTGGAATATTACGTGATCAGTCCCAGTCAAGAGTTGTTTCAGGCAGAAGATCAGAGAGGATATCATGAGTCTGCTCCCTTTGCAAAATGGGAGAATCTTCGTACGGAAGCAATGCTGACAATGGCCCGAACAGGTGCTTCCATAAAATATGGTCACTCTGAAGTGGGCAACTTCACACTGAACGGACTCGAATATGAACAGAACGAAATTGAGTTCTTGCATACGAATGTCGAAGATGCTGCCGATCAATTAATTATTGGAAAATGGATATTACGTTGTCTGGCACAAAAATATGGAGTAAACATAACTTACGCTCCAAAAATCATAGAAGGAAAAGCCGGAAGTGGTCTTCATATTCATACCCGCATGGTTAAAGACGACAAAAATGCATTTGTAGAGAATGGACAGATAAGTGACATAGCCCGTAAAACCATTGCCGGATATCTTGATTTATCACCATCATTGACCGCCTTTGGAAACACTAATCCTACTTCCTATTTCAGGCTAGTACCAAATCAGGAAGCACCTACTAATATTTGTTGGGGAGATAGAAATCGTTCGGTACTGGTACGTGTACCTTTAGGATGGAGTGGGAAGAACAAAATGGTAAATGATGCAAATACAAAAGAACCAATTCATGAAATGGATGGGAGTGACAAACAAACCGTTGAATTTAGGTGTCCTGATGGTTCGGCGGATATATACCTTTTGATGGCCGGCCTTACTGTAGCAGCCCGTCATGGCATAGAGATGAAAGATGCATTGGATTATGCGGCCCGAACCTATGTGGATGTAAACATTTTTGCTGATGCGTATAAAGAAAAACTCGGGAAGCTTTGTCATCTTCCGGCATCATGTTACGAATCGGCCGACAGATTAGAGTTGCAAGCAGATATTTATAAAAAATATGATGTCTTTCCCGATAGCGTGATAAAGGGTACGGCCAGAAAACTACGCAACTTTTCCGATCGGAATTTAAGAAATGAAGTGTTGACAAATAGAGAACTAACTATGCAGCTGGTCAATCGGTTTTTCCACTGCGGATAATTAATTTGTTTATACGGTAAGAGTCCGTCACGAAGGACAGTCGCTTACCGTATAATTTAATTCGTTAAAATTCTATTACTTTGAACTGTTGTTCCCGGTATTCGTTTCACCTTCAAGGATTACCTGCATGGGAATTACCGGCTTTTTAGGATCGAACATGTACCGGTAAGTAATGTGACGCTTATGAAACACACCTCCCAACGCCATATGAATTGCCATCATCTGTGGATTAAAATCACCGACCCACGATAACTCTAATTCGGTATATTGTGGTTTTTTATCCATTACTTTTCGCAGGTTCAAGAAAAAGCCCGACTCAATACCTAACCTTCTATATTGTGGCGAGACCCCCATAACGATAACACGGGTACGGGTAAATCCTTTCGTTTTCTGATAATAAAGAAATTTGAGTTTATCCCAGATTGACTTCATCTTGCCATTCAAATAGTAAATCACCTGATTAGCATCGGGAGCCATGATTAAAAAAGCGATAGGCTCGTTTTCGTGATAGGCAAACCAGATCATCTCTTCATCCATGATAGGCTTTAACTGTCTGAATTGTTCGTGAAGATCGTCCAGGCTAATAGGTGTAAAGTTTTCATGGTAAGCCCAAGCCTTATCGTATACAACCTTAAAATCGTTAAGAAACCGATCCATCTCTTTAATTTTAAAATGTTCGTAATGATATCCCGGTCGTTCGCTAACACGTTGTGCTATTTTTCTAAAACGTTCATTAAAAGGTTGAGTTAAATCCAGTTTATTGGTAACCTGCTCGAAGAACTGTTTAAAACCATATTGTTCAAATAGATGTCTATAATAGGGCAAATGATAATTCATTCCGAAACTGGCGGGTGCAAAGCCCTCAACAAGTAGTCCCCAAAAGTTTTCATTCTCACCAAAGTTAATGGGACCGTCCATTGCTTCCATTCCTCTTTCGGATAACCACGTCTTGCATTGATCAAAAAGCATAAATGCAGCATATTCGTTGTCAATACATTCAAAAAAGCCCATTCCTCCTACCGGCACTTCATAGTTATACGCTTTATTCTTATTGATAAAAGCTGCGGTTCTACCAACCAAACTTCCGTTGTTGTCTTTCAAAATCCATCGGGTACATTCGCCATGGGTAAAAAACACATTCTTGGAAGGGTCGAAAACTGATTCAACCATTCCATCTAACGGACAAACGAAATTGGGATCACCTTTATAAATTATACGGGCAACATCTAAAAACTGCTTGGCCGTTATTTTATCATTCACTTCTACTATCTGCATAACATAGTGTAATTGGTCATGGCAAAGATAAGTGATATTCCAAATTATGCACCGCCTCAATCCAATGGAATGAATAACAAAACGACTTTTTCTTAATTAACAATAAAAAATAGTTGCTGATAAAAATTTCTACGAGTAATAGTTCATTTATTGGAATTATATTTGCACTGAATTTCGAAAGTTAGCGTGAAAAAAATATATAAACTTGTTTTAAAAGCCTACTCAGGCCCGTTGGTAATGACTTTCTTCATTGCCCTATTTATACTATTAATGCAGTTTCTCTGGAAATATGTTGATGATTTGGTAGGTAAAGGCCTTACGTGGGACGTAATCGCTCAACTTCTTTTCTATGCTTCATGGACTTTTGTACCGATGGCTTTGCCGCTGGCTATTTTATTGGCCTCACTAATGACTTTTGGGAATCTTGGCGAACGTTATGAATTAGTGGCTGTTAAGGCTGCCGGAATATCCCTGCGGCGTTTGATGATGCCGCTCATTATCCTATCTGTAATAATAAGTATTGCGGCCTTCTTTTTCTCTAACAACATTCTGCCTATTGCCAATTTAAAATTCAGGTCTATTCTCTATGATGTGCGACAACAAAAACTGGCGCTGAATATAAAAGAGGGAGTTTATTATAGTGATATTGACGGTTATGTGATGAGAGTTGGTAAGAAAAATCCCAAAAGCAATATGATGAGGGACATACAGATTTACGATCACACTAAAGGGATGGGCAATACGGCGCTTACATTAGCCGATTCGGGTAAAATGATACAGACCCCGAATAAACAATTTCTTATCTTAACCATGTTTAGCGGGTATAACTATAATGAACAAACAGATGGAACGAGCTATTTTAAACATCCCTTTCAAAAAACATTTTTCGAAAAAGAGGAGCTAAGATTCGACCTCTCCAGTTTTAAAATGGTTAGAACCGACGAAGATCTATTCAAGAAAAACTACATGATGCTTAATTTAAAGCAGTTGGATCATGCAACCGACTCTTTAAATAAAACGTATGAAACATCAAAAAAAATTGCCGCAACGAATGTATTGAATTCGCTGAATTATCTCCACCAATGGGCTAATGACAAAACGAAAAAGAAGATAGTTTCAGATACGGTGCTAAAAAACAAGAAGGTATTTGCAAAAAATTTCACGCCCGATCAGTGGGAAAATATAACTTCAACCGCAGCTAATTCAGCACGCGAAGTACAATCTTCTCTGGATTTTTATCGAGGGGACCTTTCTTCTCAACAAGAAATAATTCGAAAACATGAAGTTGAATGGCAACGTAAATTCACGTTGAGCATTGCTTGTTTGATTCTCTTTTTTGTAGGCGCCCCTATGGGAGCAATTATCCGAAAAGGTGGACTCGGACTTCCTTTAATACTTTCCGTTCTCTTCTTCGTTCTCTACCATGTAATATCTATGACTGGCGAAAAGGCTGCCAAGGCAGGCGGACTGGATGTCATTACCGGTATGTGGCTCTCGTCAATGGTATTGCTTCCTATCGGAATTTACTTAACCTATAAAGCAACAACCGATTCGCCACTGCTTGATGCCGATGCGTATATTAAATTTATTAACCGCTTATTTACCCGGTTAGGAATCATAAAAGAAGACAAGACCGAAAAATAGGCAACCCTAAATGGCGTGCTGATGAAGGTATTATTGCTCTGTAATAAATCGCCATGGCCAACCAAAGAAGGAGGCCCTATAGCAATGAACGCGATGATAAAAGGAGTGCTGCAAGCAGGATATACTCTGAAAATCATGGCATTGAATACAAATAAGTATTCTGTTCAACCTTCCAATATCCCTTCCGAATTCAAGGAAAAAACCGGGATTACTTATGTAAATGTTGATCTTTCTTTTCAACCGCTGTTAGCGCTAAAGTCTCTTTTAACAGGTCGATCATATCATGTCCAGCGTTTTATCACGCCTCAGATTGAAAATGCGTTAGCTGAGGTCTTATCAAACGAAACATTTGATATTATTCAGTTCGAATCGATTTTTTTAACTCCTTATATTTCCTTAATCCGAAAGTATTCCAATGCCAAACTGGTTTTACGAAGCCATAATATTGAACATCATATATGGCAGATGCTGGCCGAATATACTGCTAATCCTGTTCGGAAAATAATGCTCCGTCACCTTGCTTCTACACTGCAAAAATATGAGTGCACTGTTTTAAATCAATTGGATGGGGTTATGACGATAACCACTAAAGACGAAACCCGATTCAGAGACTTTGGATTCAAAAAGCTGTTAGCAACAGTTCCTTTGAGTATAGAGGTGGATGATAATCGTGTAGCGTCTTCAACCGTCAACAATATAAACAGACTGAACGCCCTATTTCATATTGGTTCGATGAACTGGATACCCAATCAAGATGGTATTCGTTGGTTTCTTCATGAGTGCTGGCCATTGATACACAATAGCTTTCCTTCTCTCAAATTAGTGTTGGCCGGAAGAGAAATGCCAATGTGGCTCAAAAAGACTACGATGACAGGAGTTGACATTCAAGGTGAAGTTGAAAATTCAACAGAATTCATGTTAGAAAACGGAATAATGGTTGTGCCTCTATTTGCTGGTAGTGGTGTCAGAGTAAAGATTCTAGAAGCCATGGCACTGAAAAAGCCTGTTATTTCAACAACACAAGGAGCCGAAGGAATTGAGTACACAAACGGACTAAACATTTTAATTGCGAATAGTCCTGAAGAATTTTTAGAGGCTATTAATAGATGCCTTACCGAACCTGAACTGGTTAATACATTAACAAAAAATGCATTACAAGTCATTCAGACAATACATCAGTTTGATCGTGTGAGTAAACTAACCTGCAATTTTTACGAACAGCTTATTCAAACTCCCGATAGATGAAACTAGTGGTTATCCTTTCGCGGGTTCCATTTCCTGTAGAAAAAGGAGATAAACTAAGAGCCTATCATCAGCTACGTTGTCTATCTGCTTATCATGAATTGCATTTAATATCCTTAAACGATACTTCGCTTCATCCCGATGCAGTTTTTGAACTAAAGAAATTCTGTAAAACAGTCCATATTTTCGATCTCAATCCATTCGGTTTGCTTTTTAATTTGTTATGGGCCTTTGTAACTGACCGTCCCATTCAGATTGGTTATTTTCATCGTTTTGGTGTTAAGAAAAAAATAAAACACTTGATTGAAGAGATTCAGCCCGATCATTTATATTGCCAACTTTCACGTACGGCAGAGTATGGTCGCGATATTCCTATTTCTAAAACCATAGATTATCAGGATGTTTTCTCGATTGGGCTCAAACGTCGATTAAACGACCTTCCATTTTGGGGAAGACCGTTCTTCAGAATGGAGTATGAACGAATGATCATTTACGAGGAAACAATCTTTCACCTCTTCAATCACCAAACTATTATTTCGAAGGCCGATCGGGAATTATTACCCTTTCCCGATAAGGACAAAGTTGTTTTGATTCCAAATGGAGTCGATTTTAATTTCTTCGCGCCGGATAAGGAGGTTGAAAAACGATACGATCTGGTTTTCACGGGAAATATGTCTTACCCACCTAACATTATTGCTGTTGAATTTCTGGTAAAAAAGATATTGCCACTCATCTGGGAAAGAAGGCCTTCTACAAATTTACTGATCGCGGGTACAACGCCCCATTCCAGAGTCAGATTACTTTCTGAAAGCAGAATCCTGGTTACGGGTTGGCTCAAAGATATCCGCCCGGCATATTCGGCTTCCCGCATTTTTATTGCCCCTATGCAAATTGGAACCGGACTTCAAAATAAGCTTCTCGAAGCCATGGCAATGCAGCTACCTTGTATTACATCAACACTGGCCAATGAGTCGCTCCAAGCTAAAGCAGACACTGAGATTCTGATTGCCGACACTGCTTCAGCCTATGCTCAACATATTTTATCTTTGCTTAATAATGAGAAGATGGCGGAAAAGCTAGCTCTAAACGGAGCCCATTTTGTAAAATCACATTACAACTGGGAAGTTGCCACCGCACTTCTATCACGTCTGTTCGAAGAATAATTATTATCAGATTCGAGCTCGCTGTCTACGTCTGGTTAATGAACACACTTTTTTGTACTTTTGTAAAAAAAGATTAATATGGCAGACGACAAGAAGATTATCTTTTCAATGGTTGGGGTCAGCAAAGTGTACCCTCCAAGCAAACAAGTACTTAAAGATATCTACCTGTCATTTTTCTATGGTGCAAAAATTGGTATCATCGGGTTAAATGGCTCTGGTAAGTCAACACTGCTAAAAATTATCGCCGGTGTTGAAAAATCATTTTTAGGCAATGTGGTTTTTTCACCCGGTTATTCGGTTGGATATCTTGAACAGGAACCAATACTTGATAATAATAAAACAGTTAAAGAAATAGTACAAGAGGGCGTACAAGAAGTTGTATCACTGCTCAAAGAATACGACGAAGTAAATAATAAGTTCTCAGAACCTATGAGCGATGATGAGATGGAAAAGCTCATCAACCGTCAGGGCGAACTTACCGAGTTACTGGATCACCATGATGCTTGGAATCTCGACACAAAGCTGGAGCGCGCAATGGACGCCTTACGTTGTCCGGATGGCGATGCATTAGTTGCCAACCTCTCCGGAGGTGAGCGCAGACGTACCGCACTATGTAGAATACTGCTTCAGGAACCCGACATTCTACTCCTCGACGAACCTACCAACCACCTTGATGCCGAATCGGTAGAATGGTTAGAGCAACACCTTCACCAATATAAAGGAACCGTAATTGCCGTTACTCACGACCGTTACTTCCTTGATCATGTGGCCGGTTGGATTCTGGAACTCGATCGCGGCGAAGGTATTCCATGGAAAGGCAACTATTCCTCATGGCTGGAACAAAAGACCAAGCGTCTGGAGATGGAAGAAAAGACCGAAAGCAAGCGTAGAAAGACACTCGAACGCGAGCTCGAATGGGTACATATGTCATCCAAAGCTCGTCAGGCAAAAGGAAAAGCCCGTTTGAATTCGTACGAAAAGATGTTGAACGAAGATACCAAACAGAAAGAAGAGCGTTTGGAAATATATATTCCCAACGGACCGCGTCTTGGAAACAATGTAATAGAAGCTGTAGATGTAACGAAAGCATACGATGATAAGATTCTCTTCGAGAATCTGAACTTCAAACTGCCTGCCGGTGGAATTGTCGGTGTGATAGGACCTAACGGCGCCGGTAAAACAACACTATTCCGTTTAATCATGAATCTGGTTAAACCTGATAAGGGCGAGTTTCTGGTTGGCGAAACGGTTAAAGTTGGATATGTCGATCAAGCCCACGCCGATATTGATCCCGAGAAAACAGTTTATGAGGTAATCTCCGAAGGAAACGAACAGATGCTTCTGGGGGGGCGATTAATTAATTCCAGAGCTTATGTTTCGCGTTTCAACTTTGGCGGATCTGATCAGGGAAAGAAAACAGGTGTTTTATCAGGAGGTGAGCGCAATAGACTTCATCTGGCATTAACCTTAAAAAGCGAAGCTAATGTATTGTTGCTCGATGAACCAACTAACGACATCGATATAAATACACTCCGTGCACTGGAAGAAGGGCTGGAAAACTTTGCAGGTTGTGCCGTGGTAATCTCTCACGACCGATGGTTTTTAGACCGTATTGCTACCCATATTCTTGCTTTTGAAGGGAACTCCGAAGTTTATTACTTTGAAGGAGGCTATAGCGACTATGAGGAAAACAGAAAAAAACGTCTAGGTGACGAAATACCTAAACGTATCCGGTACAAAAAGCTAACAGTATAATTAAGTGCTAAAAAGGATGTTTCGCTTATCACCCTTGTTAATCCATAAAAAAAATGAAAAAAATAACCACCGAATTACTGGATCAGGTTTCTAAAGAGGCCATAGAATCACCTCGTCAGCGGATGAACTACAACCTCCACGAAGATTTGGGAGACAAGCTCCAACGCCTGATAAATGCGATGGAACCTTATACTTATATTCGACCTCATCGTCATGCCGATCCCGACAAAGAAGAGCTCTTTATTGTATTAAGGGGTACTTTATTGGTTATCCAGTTTGATGACGAAGGAAATATTACCGATTCTCTTGTTTTAAGTGCACAGGAAGGGAATTATGGTGTGGAGATTCCGCCCCGAACTTATCACACCGTACTCTCACTAGAGTCCGGATCGGTTGCTTTCGAAGTTAAAATCGGTCCGTTTATTCCAAAAGGATCAGACAACAGTGCTCCATGGTCACCCGAAGAAGGTACGCCAGAGGCTGATATTTATGTAAGAGAACTCGCAAAACGAGTACAATCTAATTATTAAAATACATTAGCTAACCGCTTTCGATGATCCGGTTAGCTTATTTTTATACTAAACTACAATTATGGCTGTTCAAAAACCATCCATTCCAAAGGGAACAAGAGATTTCTCGCCAATAGAAATGGCGAAACGTAATTATATTTTCGACACAATCCGTTCGGTATTTAAACGATACGGATATCTGCCTATTGAAACCCCCGCCATGGAGAATCTTTCGACCCTTCTTGGTAAGTATGGAGAAGAGGGTGACAAACTGCTCTTCAAAGTGCTTAATTCGGGCGACTTTCTGAAAGATGTAAACAACGAGCTTCTTGACACTAAAGACTCAAACAAAATAACCACGAAGATTTCAGAAAAAGGCTTGCGCTACGATCTGACCGTTCCTTTTGCCCGCTTTGTAGTACAGCACCGTAATGAAATTGTCTTTCCCTTCAAACGTTATCAAATTCAACCTGTTTGGAGAGCCGATAGACCTCAGAAAGGCCGTTACCGTGAATTTTACCAATGCGATGCTGATGTTATCGGCTCGGATTCACTCTTTAACGAAACAGAACTGTTGTTAATGATAGAAGACGTATATACACAACTCGGCATCAAAGTTCTGATTAAACTAAACAATAGAAAAATTCTGGCCGGTATTGCTGAGGTCATTGGAGAATCTGATCGTTTGGTTGATATCACCGTTGCTATTGACAAACTCGATAAGATTGGTGCTGAAAATGTGAATAAAGAGTTGGAAGAGCGCGGTCTATCTCTCGAAGCTATTACCCGCCTACAACCCATTCTACAGCTGAAAGGAAACAATAGAGAAAAGCTCAATAGTCTAAAGACGATTTTAAGTACTTCAGCTATTGGCATGAAGGGGGTGGAAGAAATTGAAACAGTTTTAAACCTGGCCGACGAAAGCGGACTAAAAACAAGATTGGAACTCGATCTTACTTTGGCTCGTGGACTCAACTATTACACAGGCGCCATTATTGAGGTAAAAGCACTCGATGCAAAAATGGGAAGCATCTGTGGAGGAGGGCGTTATGATGACCTAACCGGTATTTTTGGTCTACCGGGAGTTTCAGGCGTTGGCGTTTCATTTGGAGCTGAACGTATCTACGATGTATTAACAGAATTAAATCTGTTCCCTGAAGACACACTTACCGGAACAGAGGTGCTCTTTGTCAACTTTGGACAGAAGGAGGCGCTATATTGCCTTAAGCTTTTGACCTTGACACGTAAAATGGGAATCAATTCGGAACTCTATCCTGAGTCGGCCAAGATGAAAAAACAATTGTCGTATGCCGATGATAAAAAGATTCCTTATGTGATTTTAATTGGCGATGAAGAGATGAATACAGGCCTCTTAACACTAAAGAACATGAAAAGCGGCGAACAGTATAAATTGACCATTACTGATTGTATTGAACAAATAAAAGCGAGTTAGGTAATCAGGACTTTTATTTGTTTTGAATTCCGAAGAAGAGGTGATCTGATTATAGCAAAAGTTATATGCTGATTTAAAGTATATCGAAAGAGAGATAAGATATGATTAGTTTATCAACATTAAAAAAAACTTTACGGACAACATCTCCTACAAGCCTTTACCCTGTGGGTTTAATGGCAAAGAGATGACCATGGTAAAAAGAGAATTCAAAAGCTCGGCTAACACGATCAGGCTGAAGAGTTGAGCATCTAAAAAAAAGATATCGACCAAAATATCATTCTACTATCATCATAAATAGATATCGGAACGGAAGTTAATTAGTAGGTGAAGCGTAATTGGTTTAAACTTGGTTTATTCACTGAGGATGAAGTATTCCCAATACTACTGCAGATAGTCTACTAACCGTAAATATTTCCAATGCTAAGGTTTATAAGGCAACCTATGATAATTCTTCCAAAACAATTTTCACAATACGATCTCAGATAAATTGTATTTTGAAAATGTTCCTCTGAAAATATTTTTCATCTTAAATGCAACCTTTTTATCCTTCTTTCAATCATCTATTCATACAAAAGCCAAATAAACTTAAAGGAATAATGGTTTACCTGACAATACAAACAGGTTCTTTATGCCAAATGTATTTTCAACTTAATTGCAAACTACAAATTATTTTGTCATGAAAAGAGGAATAATAAAATTAGGGATAGCATTGATGGTGACAGGTCTTTTCTTGACCACCTCATGCTTAAAGGATAGCGAATATAGCCTCGACAAATTCTGGCTTAGCTATGGCGTTTTAAAAGGTGATAACGGAAGTTTTAATGTAAGGCTTGATGATGGTACCATCCTCTACCCTATCGCAAATAACCAACCTTATCTTACTGCATACTCCACCGACCGACTTCTGGTTAATTACACCATTCTTGGAGAGAAGATCGAAAGCGGCGATACAAATTATGTCGTAAGAATAAATACGATCGACCGTCTTTTAAAAAAAGGAGTAGTGAACCTCACAAAACAAAATGCAGACAGTCTAGGTAAGGACCCTATCGATACAAAGAGTTTTTGGTTCGGAAATGGCTTTCTCAATGTAAGCTTCGCCTTTAAACAGGACGAAAAAATACATTTGATCAATCTGGCCAAAGACACAATTCAACCTACAACCGGAGAAGTGGCTCTCCTATTACGACATAACGCATGGGGAGACAGAGCGCTGAACGACAGAACAGGATTCGTATCATTCGATCTAAACAGTTTGCTTAATGGAAAAGATTCGATTAAGATCATAGTGAAGTCGAAAGATTATACAGGCGAGAGTCATGAGTTTAAAGGAACTTATAAAAAAATGCATTAAGGTATAGATAAGTTGATTTCTAATTATGAGCGGTATCCTTATATTGGGTACCGCTTTTTTTATTATCCGAACAATCTTATTTTTCTTACTTTAGCACCGTGATAAATAATAGGAATATTCCAAACTGGAATCTGATGTTTAAAATTCAGATTAACCGCACCTGCCTCTAGTTGTGGACGATACTTCATTTCTTATTTCTTCCGGTTTTGTAAACCACTTCATATTACCACTTTTTATTTATCCTTATATAAACCCATATGGACAACCATATTATTTCCACTGAACCATTATCATTCAAAACGATTGCATCAATCATTCATAATCATCTAAAATTATCATTATCTACAAATAGCATTGATCTCATTCTGAAATGTCGCACCTATCTCGATAAAAAGATGGAAAACAGGAGTGTTCCTGTTTATGGTGTTACTACCGGATTCGGATCGCTTTGTACCATTACCATTCCTGAAAGCGACCTGTCGCAGCTGCAGAATAATCTTGTAATGAGTCATGCCTGCGGCTTCGGAAATGAAGTCAATCCTGAAATTGTAAAGCTCATGCTTCTGCTTAAGATACAAGCATTGAGTTTAGGTAAGTCAGGCGTACAGGTACAAACGGTTCAACGACTGATCGATCTGTTCAATAATGACATCCTGCCTATAGTTTATGAACAGGGATCGCTAGGTGCTTCGGGCGACCTTGCTCCACTTGCACATCTTGTGCTTCCAATGCTTGGTCTTGGTGAAGTTTGGTACAACGGAGTCAAAACTCCATCAGCCGAGATTCTCAAAACGTTTGGTTGGAATCCCATCTCGCTGCAAAGCAAAGAGGGATTGGCACTATTGAACGGCACACAGTTTATGAGCGCTCATGGGGTGTTTGTAATATTGAAGGCCTTCAATTTAAGTAAGTGGGCCGATGTGCTTACCGCATTATCACTCGAGGCTTATGACGGACGACTTGATCCATTCTATGAACAACTCCATACCATTCGACCACACAAAGGACAGATCGAAACAGCCCGTAATATTCGCTTATTATTGGAAGGCAGTGAACTCATCAAGCAACCCGGTAAAAAAGTACAGGACCCCTACTCTTTCCGTTGCTCGCCACAGGTTCATGGTGCAGCCAAAGACACGTTGAACTATGCAAAATCTGTGGTATTAACTGAAATAAACTCGGTAACAGATAATCCTACCATCTTTCCAGATGAAGATCTGGTCCTCTCGGGAGGCAATTTTCATGGAGAACCGCTTGCTATGGCTTATGACTTTATGGCTATTGCATTAGCCGAGCTTGGAGCTATTTCTGAACGGAGGGTATATCGTCTTATTGCCGGTGAGCGAAACATGCCTGCATTCCTGGTTGCCAACCCAGGCCTGAACTCGGGGTTTATGATTCCGCAGTATACTGCCGCATCTATCGTGAGTCAAAACAAGCAATTAGCCACGCCCTGCTCTGTTGACTCCATTTCTTCAAGCAATGAGCAGGAAGACCATGTCAGCATGGGATCGAATGCTGCCACACGACTGATACGCATGATCGATAATCTGGAAAGGATCTTATCGATCGAACTATTTACGGCAGCCCAGGCACTCGAGTTTCGCAGACCCTTAAAATCGTCACCCTTCATCGAATCGTTAATTCAAGCATACCGTCAACGTGTATCTTTCATTGAAGACGACACAGTCATGTATACTGAAATGCATAAAACAGTTCAGTTTATGAATGATTATACCGGTCAAATGAATGCTTTTCTGGAAGGATAACAAAATAAAAAAAACGGATTAATAATCAGCAGATGCATTTGCTGATTATTAATCCGTTTTCAGATAGATTTTTATATAACGACGATCCTTTACTTTTGAGGAGTAAGGTTTAATTTTATCTGGAGCTCGTCTAATTGATCTTGATGAATTGCTGAAGGAGCATTTACCATCATATCGCGACCGCTATTATTCTTGGGGAAGGCAATATAATCACGGATTGAATCAGCTCCACCCAATACGGCACAGAAACGATCGAAGCCAAAGGCTATACCACCATGAGGAGGAGCGCCATATTCGAAAGCATTCATCAGAAATCCGAATTGTTTCTGAGCTTCTTCATTACTAAATCCCAACATATTCAGCATCTTATTCTGCATCGATTTATCATGGATACGAATAGAACCTCCACCGATTTCAGACCCGTTAATTACCAAGTCGTATGCATTAGCACGAACAGCCTTGGCATCAGTATCCAATAATGGAATATCTTCCGGTTTCGGAGCTGTAAAAGGATGGTGCATAGCAAAGAAACGACCGGCCTCTTCGTCCCACTCAAGTAACGGAAAGTCAACGACCCATAACGGAGCAAATACTTCAGGATTACGATATCCTAAACGAGAACCCATTTCTAAGCGCAACTCACCAAGAGCCTTTCTGGTTTTTTCAGTCTTACCTGAAAGAATCAGAATCAAATCACCAGGTTCTGCATTTAATCGCTCTGCCCACAGCTTAAGATCTTCAGAACTATAGAACTTATCAACAGACGATTTCAAAGTGCCATCCATATTATAACGAAGATACACCATTCCATGAGCGCCAATCTGTGGACGTTTAACCCATTCAGTAAGTTCGTCAATCTGCTTACGGGAATATTCGACACATCCCTTCGCACAGATACCAACTACAAGTTCGGCTTCGTCGAATACTTTGAAGCCTTTATTTTTAGTTAAATCATTCAGTTCAACAAAACGCATATCAAAACGCATATCCGGTTTATCAGAACCGTAGAATTTCATCGCATCGCAATAAGGCATCCGGGGAATATCTCCCAACTCCAATCCTTTAATATTTTTAAAAAGATGACGAACCAAGCCCTCGAAGGTAATCAGTATATCTTCCTGCTCCACAAAAGACATCTCGCAGTCGATCTGTGTAAACTCAGGTTGGCGATCAGCACGAAGATCTTCATCTCGGAAACAACGGACAATTTGGAAATACCGGTCATAACCGGCCACCATCAATATCTGCTTGTAGGTTTGCGGCGACTGAGGTAATGCATAAAACTCGCCGGGATTCATTCGTGAAGGGACTACAAAATCACGGGCTCCTTCAGGCGTTGACCCGATAAGATAAGGAGTTTCGATTTCTAAAAAGCCAATGTTATTCATGTAATTACGGGTTTCGATTCCCATTCTATGACGTAACATGAGGTTATTCTTCAGAATATTCCTACGAAGGTCAAGGTATCTGTATTTCATCCGAAGTTCATCACCACCATCAGTATTGTCCTCTATGGTAAAAGGAGGATGTTTTGAAACATTTAATACCTCAAGCTTCTCAACGACTATTTCGATATCGCCGGTTGCAAGCTTTGCATTTTTACTACTACGCTCGGATACTAAGCCAGTGACACTGATAACATATTCACGACCAATGTTTCGGGCAGCTTCACGCAGTTCAGCATGAGTATCTGAATTAAAAACGAGTTGGGTTATTCCGTAACGGTCGCGTAAGTCGACAAAGGTCATTCCACCTAAATCACGTGATCGTTGGACCCATCCGCAAAGGGTAACTTTTTGGTTAACATGGCTGATTGTCAGCTCACCACAGGTATGTGTACGTAACATCTTCTATTATTTTGAGTTACAAAATTACAAAAAGTTACGCTTTTATTATGAGATTCTATAAATCAGATTAATTTTGTAGAATCAATTTTTAATCTTTTTAACAACCCAAAATAAATTAATCAAATGAAAAACCTTACAGTCAGAATGTTGACTATGGTCGTTTTAGTGATGACCATCGGTTTAACAAAGGCACAAACCGGTAGAGACCAATCCGGCCCCAGTCCTTACCAGTTTACTGATATAAAACGTTTACCAGCTACACCGGTAAAAGATCAGTATCGTTCAGGTACTTGCTGGAGCTTCTCGGGGAACTCATTTCTTGAATCAGAACTTCTCCGTCTTGGAAAAGGTGAATACAACCTCTCCGAAATGTTTATAGTACGCCATGCCTATGCTGATAAAGCTAAAAGATACGTTCGTTTCCATGGTTCACTGGAATTTGGTGGCGGTGGCGCTTTTCATGATGTAATCAACATGATGCGTACCTATGGAGCCGTTCCCGAAGAAGCTTATACCGGTCAGGTTATTGGTGAAGCCGGTCATGTTCATGGTGAAATGGATGAGGTTTTCAAAGATTATATGGCCGGTGTTATCAAAAACCCGAACAAACATCTTTCTCCTGTTTGGTATAAAGGTTTTACAAGTCTTGAAGACGCTTACCTCGGCGAAGAACCTAAGACTTTTACCTATCAGGGAAAAGAATATACTCCACAAACATTTGCTCAGAGCTTAGGGCTCAATCTGGACGATTATGTTGAAATCTCATCATTCACACATCATCCTTTCTACAGCAAATTCATCATTGAGGTACCCGACAACTGGAGTGGAGATCAAGTATACAATGTTCCTATTGATGAAATGATTGAGATCATCAATAACTCGATCGATAAAGGCTACACTGTAGCCTGGGCTTCAGATGTAAGCGAAAAAGGGTTTAAACATAGTGCAGGTTATGCTATTGTTCCTGAAGCTCCTGCAAAGGAAACCGCCGGAATGGAAATGGATAAATGGCAAGCTCCAAAAGAAGGTGATGCCAATGTAAAACTTACTCCTATCAAAGAAAAAGAGATCACACAAGAGATGCGTCAGGAAGCTTTTGACAACTATGAAACAACTGATGACCATGGTCTTCATATTATTGGTACTGCCAATGATCAGGAAGGACATCCGTTCTACATCGTTAAAAATTCATGGAATGCCAAGAGCAATAAATTTGGCGGTTATTTCTATGCTTCTATTCCCTTCGTAAAATATAAAACCACCTGTATTATGGTGAACAAAAAAGCTATTCCTAATAAAATTGCTAAGAAATTAGGTCTATAATTTTATTTTCCAATATACTATTAAGAGGGTATCTAAGAATAAAGCCACCGAGCTTTTTAGACACCCTCTTACTTTTTTATCTTTACGGGGTTATTAATTATGGTATTAACACAAATGAAACAATATGAAAAAAGAATTTTTACTCCTTGCAGCCGTCATGATGGTTGCATTTTCTACAAATAATAATGCTATGGCTCAAAAAAGATCATTAAACCGCGATGAGATTCCGGCACAATACAAATGGAATTTCAATGATATTTTCAACAATTGGGATGAATGGAAGACTGCCCTAAAACAAGTTAGCGCTAAAATGGATGAGATTGTTGCTCTAAAAGGCACCCTAAAAAAGGGTCCCCAGCAATTATTGAAAGCCATGAAACTTCAGGATGAGATGGGAATTCTCTCCTATAAAGTCTATCAATACCCTGCGTTAATGAAAGACGTAGACAACCGGAATACCGATATTGGGGCAAAACTACAGCAGGTCCAGATTCTGTTTTCAAAGTTTGGAACAGCAACTGCCTGGATCAACCCCGAAATACTTACAATCCCTGAAGAAACCATGCATAAATGGATTGATCAGACACCCGACCTGAAGATCCATAAATTTGGTTTACTAGACCTCTATCGTCAACAAAAGCACGTACTGGATGAACCCAAGGAAAAGCTGCTCTCCTATTTTTCACAGCTTAGTGAAACTCCTTCTGACGTCTATACGATGCTTGCTACGGCAGATATTAAATATCCCACCATTAAATTATCTGATGGAAAAGATGTAGTATTAAGCCCCGGTGCCTATAATTTCATTTTAGCAACTAACAGAAATCAAGCTGATCGCCGCACGGCTTTTCTTGCTCATTATGGAATGTATGATACGCAAAAGAACACCATTGCTGCTATATACAACTCGGTATGTCAGGCCGATTGGGCTTCTGCACAATCCAGGCATTATACATCATGTCTACAAGCAAAATTAAACGGCAACAACATTCCAGAGGATGTCTATAAAAACCTGGTGAATACGGTAAGAGCCAACGCTGCTCCTCTCCAACGTTTTATGAAGCTTAGAGCTAAGGTATTGGGATTGGAGAAATATTATGGTTACGACGGCATGATAAGTCTGGTCGATTTCAATAAACAGTACCCCTATGAAGAGGCTAAGCAAATGGTATTGGCTACCGTCTCCCCTTTAGGAGATGATTACCAAACTAAAATGAAAAAGGCTATTTCGGCAGGGTGGCTTGATGTATATGAAAATACCGGCAAGACTACAGGTGCATTCTCCAGCAATGTTTATGGCGTTCATCCTTATATGTTATTGAATTATAATGAGACCCTCGACCATGTTTTTACGCTGGCACATGAATTGGGACATACATTACACTCTGTTCTTTCAAGCGAAACGCAACCCTTCGCAACACACAACTATACAATCTTTGTCGCTGAAGTTGCCTCGACCTTCAATGAACGACTTCTACTCGACTATATGCTGGCAAAGACAACCGATCCTAAAGAACGGATTGCCTTGCTAACCCATGCTATTGATAATATTGCCGGCACTTTCTACACGCAATCGCTCTTTGCCGATTTCGAGCTTAGGGCACATACATTGGTTGAGAAAGGGGAGCCCATTACTGTCGATGTATTAAATGGTATTATTGCCGACTTATACAAGGCTTATTATGGAGATGCACATGCACCGGAACCATTATATAATCTAATCTGGGCACGTATTCCTCACTTCTATCATACACCTTATTACGTATATCAATATGCGACCTGTTTTGCTTCATCTGCGCAGATATACAAGAGTGTAACTACCGGAACGAAAGAGGAAAAGCAAAAAGCAACCGATAGATATTTAACGCTTTTAAAATCGGGTGGCAATGATTATCCTATGGAGCAATTAAAGAAGGCCGGTGTTGATCTTTCAAAACCCGAAACCGTCAAAGCAGTAATCGCTCAACTTGATGAGATGGTTACCTTACTTGAAAAGGAGTTGGATAAAGTGAAATAAGATATCATCATTATTAAAAAGGTGATAGCATCCGCTATCACCTTTTTAATTTTCCTATGCTAAGGTATATAAGTCATTCCATTAGCATATTATTGAATTAATGCATTATCCTAATCTTAATTTATCCAGGATAGCTTCCCGAAATATAATCAGTCAGTGTCTTTATAGTATGATCTTTTGAATCTAACAAGTTTTTCAGAATATCTCCGATAGAGATTATTCCCGAAAGCTCTCCCCTGTTAAATATTGGAAGGTGTCGAACTCTATTTTCCGTCATAGTATTCATTAAATCCTGCAGATCGTCGTTCTCATCGGCAATAACGATATCTGCCCGTGAAGTCATAATCTCTCTCACTAACAACGAATGCTGATCTATATCATTCAATACACATTTCTTAATCACATCACGTTCAGAAAGCACTCCTACCAACGCTCCTTCATCATCTCGTACAATAACCAACCCGATATTGAGCTCCGCAATTTCGGATACAGCTTCTGCCACAGTTGCATGCTCATTAATGCTAAAAATCTTCCGTCCTTTAGCATCCAATATGTTTTTAGCCTTCATAAGCGTATGTTTTTCTGTTTACCCAAAGGATATAAACGAAAGATGAGATAAAATGTTTCCAGCAATTACAGATGAGATAGAACAACCTATACTACATCAGTGTTATCAATAGAAAAAAAAACAGATCTATTAATCCAGCCGATAAATACGTTCAATCAATTGCCATTTTTCATCAGCAGTAGCATCAGCAGAGGTCTTCTGAAACTTTGCTACATGAGCTTCCCACTCACTTTGACGAGGCATTGTTGCCAGCAAAGTCATTGCTTTGTCATGATCAAAATCGGGGACCGTATCCATAATCATGAAAAGACGGGTACCAAAGAGATATATCTCCATGTCGAGAATACCTACATCTTTCATCCCTTGAGTGATTTCAGGCCAAGTAGATCCCGGTCCATGAACTTTTTTATATTCTGCAATCAACTGGGGATCGTTTTGAAGTTCCATCGTTTTACAAAACCGTTTAAAACGAGTATAGCTTGTCTCTTTTTTGTATTCCATAACTTTATTATTTTTTAACTGATAAAGATACTTAAAATCAACTTATTACATATAGAAAATACTGACGAATTTTTTGTCAATTTAGGTTAATATGAATCATTTTTTCGCTCAAGCTTTAATATCGATTAAAAATTTCGAGACAAGACTGGGATTCATACTCCAGTCTTTCAATGCATTCGGCGTTTCATTGAAAGGAAAGATCTTGGTAATCATATTAACATATGGTTTCTCTCTGCGTTCAAGCATCTTTATTACTGCAGGAAATACACGCAAGGCATTTCTGGATCCAAGTACATCTAATTCTTTTTTGATAATTATTTGTGTATCCAAACTTGTCTCACCTTTTGCATACCCAATCATGACTACCCTTCCTGAAAAGCAAACTGAGGCAATGGCCTGCCTAAAAGTTTCACCATTACCTACAGCTTCTATGGCAACACTTGCGCCTTCACCGTTAGTAATCTCAGCAACACGCTCTTTAACATCCACCTTAAGGGAACTAATTACATAGGTGGCGCCAAAAGTCTTCGCACGTTCAAGCTTGGCATCGTCAAGATCAACGGCAATAACAGAAGCTCCTTTTCTAACTGCTGCACACACTGCCCCCATTCCAATAGCACCGCAACCAAACACTAAAACCGTATCCTGCTCATTAACCCTACCCCTATTGGTTGCATGATATCCTACACTAAGCGGCTCAACCAAAGCGAGCTCTTGTAACGTAAGCACCTTGCTTACAAAAACCTTTTCAAATGGAACCACTATTCTTTCAGTAATAGCGCCATCTCGCTGTACTCCAAATGTTTTATTATTTTCACAGGTATTTTCTCTGCCCGCTTTACAAGCCGGGCAGACGCCACAGCTGGTATAGGGAGAAACAGTAACAAGATTTCCAATCTTAATACTATCAGGAACCGCTGTCCCTTTTGCCAATACCTTTCCACTTATTTCATGTCCCGGAATTCGGGGGAAAGTCACTAATGGCATCAACCCCCTGAAAGAATTCAAATCACTACCACATAACCCAACAAAGCAAACATCAATCATCACATCGGCAGGTCCCATTTTGGGTTCTGCTGCCTCCACCGGAATAACTACTCCAGCCTCTTTTATAGCAAATGCTTTCATCTTTTAATAATTTTGTTTTTGTATACTGATGAAATAAGTGTCAAAGGATCAATCATGGATGTCCTTCCTTCTTTCAAAAATAGAATCATTATCTTAGTTTATAAGCTTTTATAGCATTACCACCTAATACAGCGTCTTGTTCTGCAATAGATAATGAGGAAATATAGTCAGGAACCACACTCATTACATATTGATATTCGGTCACCACAGTACAAACAGGCCAGTCAGATCCAACCATTAGTCTATCGGTTCCAAAAGCCTTAAAGACCACATCAAGATAAGGTATCAAATGAGATGGTTTCCAATCATACCAATCGGCTTCTGTAACCATCCCCGAAAGCTTACAATAAACATTTGAGAATTGAGCTAAACGTTCCATTCCATCTTTCCATTCATCCATTTTCCCCGTTTTGATAGGAGGTTTTGCAATATGATCGAGAATAAAACGTTGATTCGGAAACATAGACACCATTTCTGCAGCTGTCTCCAGTTGCTTTGGGAAGATCAAAATATCATAGGCCAGATCATATTGACCTAAACATTTCAAGCCATTCAGAAAATCGGTTCTAAGCATAAACCGATCATCAGGTTCATCTTGTACAACATGACGTACCCCCACAAGTTTATCCGAATTTGAAAATCGCTTCAAATCTTCATTTACAGAACTACTACATAACGGGACCCATCCCACTACGCCCTTTATGAAATCATTCTTTTCAGCCAGATCTAAAAGCCATTTGGTCTCTTCAACCGATTGTCTGGCTTGTACAGCGACAGTCCCATTAAAGCCTATCGATTCTACAAGCGGAGCGAGATGCGATGGAAGAAAATTTCTTTTAAGAACCGCCATCTTACCGTCAATCCATTCATATTCTGCTCTGGAATAATTCCAAAAATGTTGATGACTATCAATCTTCATGTCAAAATCCGTATTTAGGTATTTTCCCATGTTAAGCGACTTGCCGGCTTAAGAATATCAAGCACTTCTTGTAAGAGTATTTCATTCTGAGGCTCATCAATCCAACGAATGTTTTCAATAAAATTCTTCGGGTTAGCACTACTTACCAATGTGGTTGTAACTTTTGGATGAGACACCGAGAACTTCATTGCCAGTTGTTCAATTCTATAATTTTTTGTTTTGCAGTGATTCACTGCCATAGCCACCCGTTCTTTCAACTCATTACTTGCCGGATGCCAATCAGGGAATCCACGTTCACTCAATAAGCCCATTGATAATGGCGCTGCATTTATAATTCCGATTCCATTCTCTTCAAAAAATGAGAGATAGTCAACCAGTGCATCATCATTTAAGCAATAATGACAAAAAGAGAGGATTGTCTCAACTGTACCTTTTGGTGTGTTTTCAATGACATATTTCAGCTTGACTAACGGCAAACCTGTAATACCAACGTGACGGGTCAGACCTTTCTCTTTGATTTCATGAAGTGCCGGAAGTGTTTCATTGATAACCTGATTAAGATTACTAAACTCAATATCATGTACATTAATCAAATCAACATAGTCAACATTAAGACGCTCAAGACTTTCATAAACGCTCTCTTTAGCTCTTTCCCCACTATAATCCCAGCTTTTTATGCCATCAGAGCCAAAACGACCAACCTTCGTAGATAAATAATATTTTTCTCTTGGAATATCTTTTAATGCTTTTCCAAGTACCGTTTCTGCTTTTGTAAATCCATAATAGGGCGAAACATCAATAAAATTAATTCCCCTTTCAATGGCAGTATGGACTGTTTGAATCCCCTCTTTCTCATTAATAGAATGGAAAACTCCGCCAAGTGAAGATGCTCCAAAACCGAGATTGGATAATCTCATCCCAGTCTTTCCTAATTCTCTGTATATCATATTTTTATAGATTATAAAAACCTAATTTATTTAAAGAAAGTATGTATGCCACATGCCTAATAGCGAATCTTGTGCCCCTCTATAGCATAATAAAGAATAAAAGCGAATAAAGGAATAGGTGCATAAAAACCAATCGACATGGAAGAGATATCAGCAATCCACCCCATAAACATTGGAAATATAGCGCCACCTACAATTGACATTACAATAAAAGAAGAGGCTTTCTTGGTCTTTTCGCCTAAATCTTTTATGCCTAAGGCAAAAATGGTAGGAAACATGATCGACATAAAAAAGAATATCAGAAACAATGAGATAATTGAAATCCAGCCCAATCCGATACTGACAACAGGTAGCAACAAACAACACATCAATGCATAGAAAGCCAAAAGACGTGTAGGCTTGAAATAGCTCATCAGAAAACTCCCCGAAACCCGACCAACCATAAACAACCCGAATCCTCCAATCCCTAATATATAGGCAGCAGTGGAGTTTGAGAAGTGAGGAGTAAGATTCTTGTCGGTCATATAATTAACAAAGAAACTAAAGACCCCAGTCTGAGCGGCAACATAGCAGAATTGAGCAATAACAGCCAACACAAAATGGCGTTGTTTAATTAAAGGCTTTACAGAAATAGAAATAGCTGCTGAATCAGTCGAAACACTATGCATAGGCTGTTCTTCATTAATTTCAGGAAGAGGAACCTTCAGATAAATAAATGCGATGATCAAAACTATTGTTCCTATTACGAAATAAGGAAGCATAAGAGATGCTAATTTATTACCCCCCGCATCACCTGTATTTCCTAAAATAAAGAGGCCACCAATAATAGGACCAATTATCCAGGCCAGTCCATTAAACGACTGTGAAAAATTGATCCGTCGCTCAGCAGTTTCAGGAGGGCCCAATTTAGTTGTGTAAGGGTTAGCAGCCGTTTCGAGGGTAGCCAAACCACATCCCAGAATAAATAAACCGGTCAAAAAGAGCCAGAATGATTGAACTAACGAAGCAGGAATAATCAAGTAAGCACCTGCTGCGAAAAGAAGAAGCCCCATGATAATTCCCTTTTTATAGCCGAACCGTTTCATAAACATCCCGGCAGGCAAAGCCATTAGAAAATAGGCAATATATACCGAGAATTGAATGAGTCCTGATTTAGCCTTTGAAATTTGTAGCACATCCTGAAAGTGTTTATTGAGCACATCAAGCATTCCGTGAGCCATTCCCCAAAGGAAAAAAAGTGCCGTAATCAGGATGAAAGGAATTAAATTCTCTTTCGTAGTAAGTTTTTGGTGTCCCATAAATTTATTTTTAAATGGTTGATGATAGTATTTAGGTTGTTTAAGGTTTCCTAGCTACAGAATTTTTCCACTGAAAATCCTCATCAATAACAATAGACAAAGGTTTTTCAAGCTTTTCGACAAATAATATTTCATCAATAAGGGTATTTACAGCAATATGCCCCATCTTACGTGGATCTTGATTAATAATAGCTAACGACGGGCTAAAAAATTGTGCCGTTTCACTGAAGCCATAACCAATAATACCCACATCACTGGGAATATCCAAACCCAAGTTTCTAATTGCTTTATACGCCCCCAAGGCTACACGATCGTTTACCGCCAAAATAATTTCAGGCAACACACCCGTTTCGTAAAGTTTCATAAAGGCCTTATATCCATCCTCAAGTTCATACCCACCCTCTATTATCCACTCGTTTTTAATTGGAAGCCCATTTTGTATAAGTGCTGTTTTGTATCCTTCGCATCGTTCTCTCCCGATATTAAGAGAAGCGTAACCTGCGAAGTGAGCAATTCTTGTATATCCTGCCCAAACCACCTCATCAATAGCATCTATTGTTCCCTGTTTATCATTAAAGACGACAGTAGTAAAGCCCAACCTTTCAATCGCTCGATCGAAAAAAACCAAGGGGGTATTAAATTTCCTGATATACTCAAATATTTCAGGATCAGAAGTGGATTGTGACACATTCACCAGTAAACCATCAACCCTCATCCCGATTAAATTTTCAATATTTCTTCGCTCAGTAGCCTCATTCTCACGCGAGACAGTAAGCATTACATGATAATTGCGTTCGGCAGCACCATCAATTATACTATCAATAACATACGAAAAGAAACTGTTTTCAAGATCCGGAACCACAATACCCAAAGTAAGTGTTTTACGCGTAGTAAGCTGTTTTGCAACCAGGTTTGGAGTATATCCCATTTCTTTTACCGCCTTATGTACCTTCTTTTTCATCTCATCCGATATATCTGGATGATCTCTTAAAGCCTTTGACACCGTAATCCGGGTAACATTTAATCTATCTGCAATATCCTTTTGTGTTATGTGATTCATCAGAACTGAATAAACTGTATTTCAATTTTACTTACCCGTGAACTTTCGCGAGTAAAGATATAAACAAAAACAAATAATCAACAAATTTTGTAAATTTTATTATGATATAAATTTAAAAAAACAAGCCCAAATGAAAAAAAGTCAACAAAATAAGAATCCTTTAATTAGCTTTGTAAAAAACAATAATATCATGTCTGGTAAAACAGCAGCAGCTCGTATTTCTGTTATTTCAAACACAACGCTTGTCACCATAAAATTAATTGCCGGGACTCTAAGCGGCTCCGTAAGTGTTATCTCTGAAGCAATCCATTCAATGATGGATCTTTTAGCAGCACTCATTGCATTCTTCTCGGTTAAAGTATCTGATACACCGGCAGACAAACAACACCCATACGGTCACGGGAAATTTGAAAACGTATCAGGGGTAATTGAGGCGCTTCTCATTTTCATTGCTGCGATCTGGATTATTGCCGAAGCCATTAATAAACTGGTTAACCCTAAACCCATAGACAACGCCGCTATCGGAATGGCGGTGATGTTTCTCTCTGCCGTCATCAACTTTTTCGTTTCGAGAAACCTTTATAGAGTGGCACGTAAAACTGAATCCATTGCCCTTGAAGCAGATGCATTACACTTAAAAACAGACATTTATACTTCTCTGGGAGTATCTATCGGACTTTTATTGATCTATATTACAGGCATCAAATTGATCGACCCTATCGTTGCGATATTAGTTGCATGTTTAATCTTAAAAGAGTCGTATAACCTTTTAAAAAGAGCATACAGTCCCCTTCTTGACACCTCAATCTCAGCTGGTGAATTAACCGAAATTGTGACTTCAATTAATAAAAGCAAATACACTTTCCACGATTTAAAATCCCGTCTATCCGGGAGTATGCGGTTTATAGAGTTTCATTTAGAGATGCCGGGAGAGATGCCCTTAAAAGAAGCTCATAAGGTATGTGATGAAATTGAAGCTGATATCAGAAATAAGATTCATAATGTTCAGATCAATATACATGTTGAAACTGTTGAAGGATCCCATATCAGCAATTAAATTCTAGATTTTCCCAAAGTTTTACATAAAAAATACTGGTCAAAAACGCCTTATCTTAAAATAATTTCTAACTTTGCCAACCCGAAGTCAAAAGGATTACAATAAAAGCGGGATGTAGCGCAGCTTGGTAGCGTGCGTCGTTCGGGACGACGAGGTCGCAGGTTCAAATCCTGTCATCCCGACTGATAAAAGAGCAAAACACCTTGTAACTATCTCGTTACAAGGTGTTTTTTTTGTTAATAGTAGATTTTATAGTAGAATTATTTCGGATCAGTTAGAAAAATTCGCCTCCACTTCATAGCTCTTCCTGGGTCAGTCGAAAAAATAGGGGAGTGAAAATAGGAAATAAAAAATAAGACAACCTGCAATGTGAAAATCACAGTTCGTTCAGGATAATAGTTTACAAGTTGTGGTTGTTTTTTTACTAATCTCCATGATAAGGAATGCCAAAGCACAAAATAATCAAACAAATAGAAAGGTATATATAAGGAAGATACGAGTCTAATATGTCTTATCCATAAGGGCATATTAAAAGGAATTAAACCTATTCCTGAACTAGGTTAGATGTAGGTTTGACCGGGGTACAGGATACCGAACAAACCCACATGTAATTTATGTCAAATCTTTTTTTACACACCTTCGTGTTTACCTCTTGTCTTTTTTATCCTTCGGTATTATTTAAATATTTATTACAAGATATGCCGCTTATCGATAAACTTTTATTCGCGTCTCCATAACTTTTCAGACTGATCTCAGATTAATCCAAGAGAATGGGATATTGCTATTGTCGAGTCTGAATCCAATGCATCAATATTTACTACAATAGAATGGAAAACTAGAATATCACCGTTACATTTTTTATTTTAACTTTATCATGGCATTCTTGTGACAGTGACTAAGAAACCGATTAAACATGTTGAAATAATTACGGTATAATGAAACGACTAGTTATAAGCATTATATTACTAACTTTAAGCATATTCCAAGTATCTGCTGCGAAGAAATCCAATTTCGTAATGTGGCAGCTTCCATCGCAGATTAATACGATCGGAAACTCATATGTTTTCCGGATGAATGATGGAAAAGTCGTTGTAATGGACGGAGGAGTAAAAGAGGAAACAAATTATCTGCGAGGCTTTTTAGCTGCTTTAGGTAATAAGGTAGAAATCTGGTTTGTGAGCCATCCTCATCCTGATCATATTGGCGCACTGAATGAGCTATTGAAAAACCCCGGAGAGATAAAGATTGAGAAGATTTGCCTTTCTGAATTTTCAACTGCTTTTTGTGAAGCAGAACCTGACTACAAAACTGAAGCAGAAGAATTCTATACCAATTTAAAGAAATCGGGAATTCATGTTGTAAATATTACGCGACCAGGACTAATTTTCCATGTTAACCAAACGAATTTCAAAATCATAGCTGTAAAAAATGAAGATATAGCCATAAACCCGTATAATAATTCAAGTATGGTTATTCGGGTTTGGGACAATAAAAAGTCGATGGTATTTTTAGGAGATGCCGGACGGGAAGAAGGAGATCGTTTACTGAATGGGCCATATCGGAAAGATTTGGATTGTGACTACTTGCAAATGGCTCATCACGGGCAAAAGGGGGTAAGTAAAGACTTCTACCGAACCATCAAATTTAAGACATGTTTATGGCCTTCTCCTTCATGGGTCTATAATAATGATGCAGGAAAAGGTTATAATACACATACATTTGAGACTGTTGAAATTCGGAATCTTGTAGATTCACTCGGAATAAAAAAGAACTTTGTAAGCTGTGAAGGGTTGTGGAAGATTGAATAATAGAACTGCAAAGAACAATTTTCAATGCGAAGACAAAAAATCGAAATATTAGCTATTATTGAGAAGCAAATAATATATCTTCATTTTTCTGCTTAACTTATATTATTATATTGACACCCTTCAATTTAAACCCAAATTAGCAAAACTTTCTAGTGGTGTTAATTAGAAAATTTTGCTAATACAAATACATGATTAATCTCCATTTATTCCCGGATCGAAGTTTTATCTGCTAATGTCATTCTTGCGATTTCATCTTTTCGTTTAAACATAACACCTTGATGTTTTTGAATATATGTGATTAACGTATGTGCTGCCCTCACCATTTGGGGTGTTCCACCAATACGATCATGAAAACTGATAGACATTTGTCTACGTTCAAATTCAGACTCGGCATACAACTGATCGAATTCCATTTTTACCTGATTTACAAATTGGTCAACAGAAAAATTTTTACCTTCAATTAACTGTATATCATTACATCTTAGCGTATAAGGCACAACTGCAAAATCATTATTATTCACTCTAATGATAAAGGGTTCATCCCGACTTAAGTCATCAATATGGTAGATAAACTCAAGTTCCTGTAATATCTTTAGAGTATTCTGCCCCCGTCTTAGCCAATTGGCATTATAACCAACCGGAGTAAATCCCGTGACATTTCTCACTGCATCTACACCATCTTTTATAAATTTCTTTTCTGCCTCATAAGACATTGTATATTGAGTAGACCAATTCATTCCATGTGCAGCCGCTTCGTGACCTCTATCTACAATCTCTTTTGCTAAACTGGGATTCTTTAAAACTGCAGATCCTACCATGTGTGATGTAATCTTTATGCCTAATTTATCCCAATTATCTAGCATTCTTGGTATTCCTTCTTTGTAACCATATTCAAACCAAGTAATATTCAACAAATTATCGTTTGACAGAACTATTACTTCTTTATAATGTCTTTATGCCTCAAAGAATAATCCTTACAAAACACTTATAGATTCTGTTGCATTTTTGCATTGTACAAAAATCATTAACGATGAATGCAACAATTCCATTAATAACATCTAGTCTTAAAAAAAGAGAGATTCTTCGGGGAATGATTATAAGCTCCGTTTATTCCCGGATACCACTTATTCACAGTTATGAAACTCGAAAAAATCTACTTCATGAGAGACTATGGTTTGTCCTTTTCTCCTCTTTTTTTTCAGGTCAACTCTTTTCTTTGCACTCGAATGTCTACCCGGTCATCTTCTTAAATCAGATAATCACATAAAAGATTCATAAAATAACAATGCGTTTCAAATTATGAGATTTCAAAATAAGTAACTATCCTTTTTGATATTCTATTTCTAATTATTGAAGTCCTATTTTCTATTTCACAAAAAATATTTAACAAATCATCAAAATAAAAAAACAAATGAAAAACAAATCAATTTTGCATAAAGTGATTTTTGGAATGATCAGTTGCTTTATAATTTCTTTTTCTGCTAAAGCACAGGAAGCAGTGTCAACTTCGCCATTCAAGGTCACTGCCGACATAGTAAGCAGCTATGTATGGAGAGGAGTTTTATCAACAGCTACACCTACTCCGAATATCCAACCCACATTTGCTTTTGTCAAAGGCAACCTGGAGGTGGGTGTCTGGGGATCATCCGATTTTAATGGGAGCTATAAAGAGGTCGATCTCTATGCTTCATATACCGTGAAACAGTTAAAGTTTACAGTGACCGATTACGACTGGAATTTTAAAACCCGCTATTTTAATTACAAGAAAAAGGAAACTGATCATATCTTCGAAGGATCAGTAGCTTATAGCGGCCCTGAATCATTCCCGATAAGTATCGCTGCAAACGTTATGTTCGCCGGTGCCGACAAAAAATACGACACCAACTTAAATGCAATAAATCCTGATAAACAAGCCTATTCTACTTACATTGAATTTGGATATGCCTTTAAAAACTTCAGTTCGTTTCTAGGTATTACCCCATCCGATGGTTACTATGGTGATGGTTATGGCGGAGTAAAGGGTTTTGGTGTTGTAAACCTTGGAATAACCTCAACCAAAACACTCAAAATAACCGATAGCTTTTCGTTGCCCTTAAAAGCTACACTGGGATTTAACCCACAAAAGGAAGATGTATATCTGGTTTTTAGCATAACCCTTTAAATTAATGGCTTTAGAAACTGGTCGGGATTGTGCTTGTTCAAAGAGACTTTGTAAAGTTCAGTCACCGGATCAGATGGGACATAGTTTTCGGCCGACCCATTTCCCCTATAAACCATTACTTTGAGAACTTATTGCTTCTTTATAAAATCTTTATACTTCAAAGTAAAATCATTACAAATCCATTACAAATTCTGTTGCATTTTTGCATATAAAAAAAAGATCTATGAATACAATAATTCTTTTGATAACATCCAAACCCATTGAAACAAGTACTACCGCAGGATATATTATCGGAGCGGTAATCGCACTGTTCATTCTTGGATATCTTTTATTTACACTTATTAAACCCGAAAAATTTTAAATCATGAAAGACTATGGCTTGTCTTTTACTCATATTAAAGCTTTTCGGTGGTTCAATCCTTGTCGTTGGACGGGTATACCTGATGGGGCTTCTTCTCAAACTGGACAAACATTTAAAATATTAACAAAATGACGACACAAGATTTTATTCAGATAATTCTGTTTTTTGCCTTACTAATAGGACTTACACCCATTTTAGGTAATTTCATGTTCAAGGTTTTTACAGGGAAAAAACATTTTTTGCTACCTGTTTTCGGTTGGCTCGAAAAGCTGACCTACAAATCTATTGGCGTAAACCAAGATGAAGAAACGAACTGGAAATCGTACACTTTCAATTTACTTATATTTAATTTGATTGGATTTATTTTTGTATTTCTGATTCAACTTTTCCAGGCATATCTGCCATTAAATCCGGCTCATCTTCCAAATGTATCATGGCATTCGGCATTCAATACTTCGATAAGTTTTATAACCAATACCAATTGGCAAGGTTATGCAGGAGAGACTACACTAAGTAATTTCGTTCAAATGATTGGGCTTGCTGTGCAGAACTTTGTGAGTGCTGCAACAGGAATAGCAGTTCTACTCGCACTCATAAGAGGTCTCTCTCGTAAAACGACGGATAAGCTTGGTAGCTTCTGGACAGATCTTACACGCTCTACGTTATATGTGTTATTGCCACTTTCAATCCTATTTGCTGTCGTATTAGTCGGTCAAGGTGTTGTTCAAAACTTTAACGCAAATGAAACAGCTCAAACATTACAAGGGGCACACCAGACAATCCCGATGGGTCCAGCAGCTTCGCAAATTGCCATAAAACAATTGGGTACAAACGGAGGTGGTTTTTTTAATGCCAATAGTGCACACCCTTTTGAGAACCCTACTCCTTTCAGCAATTTACTCGAAATGCTGGCTTTATTACTTATTCCTGCTGCATTGGTTTATACCTATGGCAAAATGGTTGGTTCAACACGACAGGGTTGGGCTATCTTTTCCGCAATGTTAATATTATTGATTGCGGGATTGAGTATTTCGCTCTATGCAGAATATTCAGTCAATCCCATTTTCGGCCACCTCCATTTAATGGAAGGAAAAGAAACTCGATTCGGTATCACGAACAGTGTGCTATGGTCAACATCCACTACAGCTGTGTCAAATGGTTCGGTAAATGCAATGCACGACAGTCTATCACCAATTGCGGGAATGATTGCCATGATTAACCTCATGCTGGGTGAAGTTATTTTCGGCGGTGTTGGCTCAGGTTTGTATGGCATGGTCATATTCATCATCCTCACGGTCTTTATTGCCGGATTAATGGTGGGGCGTTCCCCAGAGTATTTAGGCAAAAAAATTGAAGCTTTCGAGGTGCAAATGGCCTTAATTGCAATTCTTACTCCGAATTTTCTAATACTTATTTTCACAGCGTGGGCTTCGGTAAGTGGTGCGGGGCTATCAAGCCTTAATAACGCAGGGCCGCACGGCTTCTCCGAAATTCTTTATGCCTATAGTTCGGCTGCCGGTAATAACGGAAGCGCATTTGCCGGATTAAATGCTAATACAGTGTTTTATAATTTAACGCTAGGTATTACAATGCTCATTGGTCGTTTTGGAATAATTATTCCAGTGATGGCAATTGCAGGAAATCTGGCAAAGAAGAAAATCACCCCACTCTCGGCAGGAACTTTTCGTACAGACAATGGGCTGTTTATTGGATTATTAATTGGGATTATTCTAATCGTTGGAGGGTTAACACATTTCCCTTCGTTATCGCTTGGCCCCATTGTAGAACATTTACTAATGAATAATGGAATAACTTTTTAATCTTTGAACAAAATGAGTACAAGACAAAATAATAGCCTTTTCAATAAAAAAATATTGTTTCAGGCCGCCAAAGACAGTGTCATCAAGTTAAATCCTGCTTTGTTAATTAAAAACCCCGTCATTTTTATTGTAGCGATTGGCTCGGTTCTTACAACAATTATTACGTTTGCAGGTATTTTTCAGGGCAGCTTTTCTTCTTTTAACCTTCAGATAGCTATTTGGCTTTGGTTTACGGTATTGTTTGCTAATTTCGCCGAAGCTATTGCCGAAGGAAGAGGGAAAGCTCAGGCTGAAAGTTTACGTAAAAACCGTGTACAAACCAAAGCGCGTAAAATTGTTGGCAAACAAGAAATTTCAGTATTAGCACCCGAACTAAAAAAAGGGAACATCGTAGTTTGTGAAGCCGGCGACATCATCCCTTCAGATGGCGAAGTTATTGATGGCATTGCAAGTGTTGATGAATCTGCAATCACGGGTGAGTCAGCTCCTGTTATCCGCGAAAACGGTGGTGACCGTTCAGCTGTCACAGGAGGAACAAAGGTAATCAGCGACCGAATTTATATCCGTATTACAGCAGAGCCAGGAGACACGTTTATAGACCGCATGATTGCGCTGGTTGAAGGTGCAACACGTCAGAAAACACCCAATGAAATAGCCCTCACAATACTTCTTTCAGGGTTGTCTATTATTTTCCTTTTGGCAGTGGTTACACTTCCGGCATTCTTTGGTTATAGTCTTACCGCGTCGGGGTTGCCTCAATCGCACAATTTAACTATTCCTGTGCTCATTGCTTTGCTGGTTTGCCTTATTCCTACAACCATAGGAGGCTTACTAAGTGCAATTGGTATTAGTGGCATGGATAGACTTTTACAACGTAATGTGATTGCGACCAGTGGACGTGCTATTGAAGCTGCCGGAGATGTAGATGTGCTTTTACTTGATAAAACCGGTACCATCACACTTGGCAACCGTATGGCAACTGATTTTATACCCGCTGAAGGAGTAACCGCAGAGGAACTTGCCGATGCCGCTCAGCTTTCATCGTTATCTGACGAAACACCTGAAGGACGCTCAATCGTTATTCTTGCTAAAGAGAAATTCAATATTCGTGGACGTGAAGTTCATCAACTCAATGCTTCATTTATACCCTTTACTGCACAATCGAGAATGAGTGGTGTTGATTTTATAACTGACGATGGAATATTTCATCATATCCGTAAAGGTTCATCAGAAGCTATCCGCACATTTGTACAAAACAGCAATGGATTTTATCCTCAAAAAATTCAGGATATCGTTTCTATGTTAGCCCGTCAGGGCGCAACTCCATTGGTTGTAGCAGAAGACAGTAAGGTCTTAGGTGTCATTCACCTCAAAGACATTGTGAAGGGCGGCATTAAACAGCGTTTTGCCGAACTACGGCAGATGGGTATTAAAACAGTAATGATTACCGGGGATAATGCATTAACCGCCGCAGCCATTGCAGCTGAAGCAGGTGTTGATGATTTTATGTCAGAAGCTACACCTGAAGATAAATTGCGTCGGATTCGTGAAGAACAAGCAAACGGGCACTTGGTGGGTATGATTGGTGATGGCACTAATGATGCGCCTGCTCTTGCACAAGCCGATATTGGTATTGCCATGAACTCGGGGACTCAGGCAGCCCGTGAAGCAGGAAATATGGTTGACCTCGACAGTAATCCAACCAAATTAATTGAGGTTGTGGAAGTAGGCAAACAATTGCTGATGACTCGTGGTTCACTTACTACTTTTAGTATTGCCAATGACGTGGCTAAATATTTTGCCATTATTCCGGCAATTGCCATTTCGCTGTATGCAGGCAAATCAGGTATCGGACCACTCTCAGCCTTAAACATAATGAATCTCAGTTCTCCACAAAGTGCCATTCTGAGTGCTGTAATCTTTAATGCGATCATCATCATTTTATTGGTTCCACTTGCACTAAAAGGTGTTCGCTATAAACCCGTTTCTGCTAATGCCGCACTAACTCGAAACCTACTTATTTTTGGCTTAGGTGGTATTATTGCCCCTTTTATTGGAATTAAACTTATTGATATTCTAATCAACCTGTAAATCAGTAAAAAATGAAAACGCTTATCATATCATTAAAAATATTTCTATTTTTCACAATCCTGACAGGAGTTATATACCCGCTTTTTGTTACAGGAATAGCCCAGGTAATATTTCCAACCCAAGCAAACGGAAGTTTAATTATAAAAGACAATAAAATAATAGGAAGCGAACTGATCGGACAACAATTTGATAGTACTATTTATTTTTCATCCAGACCTTCAGCTATTTCGTACAATCCATTACCTTCGGGTGGTTCAAATTACGGATTAACAAATGTAAAGTTGAAGAACTTGGTTGTCGAACGTAAAAAAAAGTTTATTGCTTTTAACCAATTGGATAGCCTAACAGAGATTCCGTCCGAAATGCTTTTTGCTTCGGCAAGCGGTCTTGACCCACATATTTCACCAAAAGCTGCATTATTACAGGTTGAGCGAATTGTAAAAGTCAGAAAATTCAGTACTGCTCAAAAGCAAAAATTAATAAAATGTATAACTGAAAGGACCGAAGCTCCACAGTATCTATTTTTGGGTGAAGAACGAATAAATGTATTAACTTTAAATCTTGAACTGAATAAATTGGATCAGAATATTACAGACAACAAATAAAATCGAACCGCCATGAAAATTTCAATTCGAACAAAATTCACGCTAGGTAATGTGGTTCTCTTTGTAATCATTTCGTTATTATCCATCTTATCGGCTTTTTATCTAACCAGGCTATCAAAGAAAACAAGTGCTATCCTCAAAGAAAACCATCTTTCTGTTATTTACGCTCGTGATATGTCGGAAGGCTTGACTCGTATAAATCAGGAAATCACAAATTGTTTTTTGACAAACAGGAATTCTGATAGTTTATTTATCAGAAAAGAGCTAAGGCTTTTTGACAAATCGCTTCAACTAGAGAAACAGAATATCACAGAGATTGGCGAAGATAAACTTGCGTCTGATATTGAAACAGGGTTTAATGAATACCGCAGTTCGATTGAAAAATTCATAATATCGCCAAAACAAGTTGACAAAGTTCTTTACATGCAAAAGGAATTTGTCAACCTGTACCAGCAGTTGATGCTTTTATCACAAATTAATGAGAAAGCTATTGACATAAAGACCAATGATGCCAAACTCTCGGCAAAAGATGCGTTAACACAAATGTCAATTATTGGAGCTGTGTGCTTTTTGATTGCCTTGAGTTTTACCTATAGCTTTTCTACCTATTTCAATGAACGATTTTCCCAATTGTATAAAGGTATTAAGGAAATAGGCTCCAATAATTATGACCAAAGGTTATACTTTGATGGAAAAGATGAATTTTACGAAATATCATTGGTCTTTAATGAGATGGCGGAGAAATTAAATGAACGTAATCAGGAAAAAAACTTAACTTTACATGAAGCGCTTGAAAAAGAGCTAAATCTTAATAACATTCAGGAATTGAAAATGGTTTTGAACCGGATAAAAGATATCGAAGAACAAGCCACCGAATTGATTTCAAAATTAGAAAACAAGAAATAATACATGAGCTTTCTGGACAACCGCCCAAATCCCGATGAGCTTTTAGCTTCATTGATGAACGAAGAAGAAAAGAGCAAGCGCGGAAAATTGAAAATATTTTTCGGCATGTGTGCAGGTGTGGGCAAAACTTATACCATGCTACAAACCGCTCATGCCGAAAAATTAAAAGGTAGTGATATTATCATCGGATATATTGAGACCCACAACCGGAAGGAAACAGAAGAACTGGTTGAAGGGCTCGAACTAATTCCCCGGAAAATCCATGAATACAAATCCACACCCGTTCATGAAATGGATTTGGATGCTATCATTGCCCGAAAGCCTCAAATCGTTCTGGTTGATGAACTGGCACATACCAATGCTCCAGGAAGCCGTCATGCAAAAAGATATCAGGATGTTCAGGAAATTCTTGAAAACGGAATCAATGTTTACACAACATTAAACGTACAACATCTTGAAAGCCGTTCTGATACTGTTGCCCAAATTACAGGCATCATCATTCGTGAAACGTTACCTGATGAAATTTTTGAAAATGCCGATGAAGTTGAAGTGGTTGACCTTGTCCCCGATGAATTGCTACAAAGGCTTTCAGAAGGCAAAATATATACCCCTGAACGATCGAGAGATGCCATAGAAAACTTTTTCAGGAAAGGGAATATTACAGCTTTACGCGAAATGGCTTTACGTATCGTTGCCGATCGGGTAGACAAACAATTGCATGATTATATGCAACACAAACGGATTCGGGGTCCCTGGAAAACAGGATTACATCTTTTGGTTGCTATTGATTACCGTGAACAATCGACACGATTGTTACGCTGGGCTAAAAATCTATCCTATTCAATGGGATCAAACATTCAGGCTATTTATGTTGAAACATTACATAAGCTCACGCCTAAAGAAACCGAACAGCTCAATAAGAACATCAATCTTGCCAAACAATTAGGAATTAAATTTAGAATTATCACGAATAACGATATCGTTAAAGCAATCGTTGATTTTGCTCAAAAAGAAAACATAACCCATATTATTGTTGGCAAACCCCGTATTCGAAATGTCATGTCCATGCTACAGCTTGGCAATACAGTAACCCGACTGATACGGTATAGTGGAAACATTGATGTTTATATTGTTGGCTCGGATAGTCGGGCAAAAGACCATTTTAAGAAAAGGGCTTCAATACCTTCATTTACATCTAATATCCGCCAATATTTTATAATAGCTTTCTTTGTGTTTTTTACATCAGGTGTCTGCTATCCGTTTAAAGATATTATTGGTTATCAGGTTGTCTCTTTTATATTATTGTTTTTAGTATCATTTTTAGCCCTTTTCTTTGGTACAGGCCCTATATTGCTGGCTGCAACACTAAGTTCGCTCATTTGGGACTACCTTTTTATTCCTCCTCAATTCACGTTGCATATAGAACGGCCCATAGATATGCTGATGCTGACAATGTTTTTTATCATTGCACTACTCAATGGGATTTTGACCTCAAGGGTTCGTCGTCAAGAGAAAAAAATCAGGATTCGCGAAGAACGTACAGAAGCTCTTTATCAGCTTACAAGAGAATTATCTTTGGGATCTGGAATTGATGAGGTATCAAAAATTGCAGATAGATACATTCAAAAATATTTTAATTTAGATTGCGCCATCATTCTAAAAAATGACTCAAATCAACTTGATAATCAGATTCAGCATAATACTAAGATAAACCTATCGGAAAACGAATTAAGCATAGCGGCCTGGGTTTATAAACATTCGACTAAAGCCGGAAAGCACACCGATACATTACCATCCACCGATTATACATTTTACCCCTTAACCGGAAATAATGACAATATGGGGGTTATTGCCGTAGCACATACTAAAGTATTAACGCAAGGCGAAGAACAATTTTGGGAGGCCTTTCTCTCACAAATATCAGGTAGATACGAACGTGAGTTTCTGAGAACGACTGCAAAGAAAGCATACTTATTGAATGAATCGGATAAACTCTACAAGACCCTTTTCAATTCAATTTCACACGAATTACGAATTCCGGTTGCTACTATTATGGGCGCTTCTGATACACTTTTATCGCAGAGTTATCCTGAAGAAACAAAATTGAAATTGTATTCAGAAATCAATACCGCATCTATTCGGCTTAACCGGCTTATCGAAAATCTGTTAAATATGTCGCGTCTCGAATCAGGCCGTATAACACTACGTCCTGACTGGTGTGATGTTCATGATTTAGCAAATAAAGTAGCGGATAATCTCAAACAGGAGTTAACCCCTTTTAAATTATCTATAGTGATTCCAGTTGATATGCCTTTAGTGTTTATCGATTTTGGACTTATCGAACAGGTTCTACATAATTTGGTTTTAAATGCTGTACAAAATGCACCGGTAGGGACGAACATAAGAATCAAGTTTTTTTACGATCACGGTAATTTCACTATTCAGGTGATGGATAGAGGGAATGGATTCCCTGTATCTGAATTAGCATCTGTTTTCAATAAGTTTTATCGTGGACAAAATGCAAAAACAGGAGGTACAGGGCTAGGTTTGTCTATTGTGAAAGGATTTGTAGAAGCCCATCAAGGCACAGTAATTGCGGAAAACAGACAAAACGGCGGAGCAATTTTCACTATTAAAATTCCAGTTAAAATTTCAGAGATGAACCAATTTAATAAGCAAGACGAATAAATGATAAATACAGGTACCATACTGATTATTGACGATGAAATACAAATACGTCGTTTGCTTGAAATTACACTTTCGGCAAATGGATACAAAATTGCTGGAGGGTCAACAGGTAAAGAAGGGCTGGTATTAGCAACCACAGTTCATCCGGTTCTAATCATTCTTGATTTGGGATTACCTGATACGGATGGGCTTGATATCCTTAAAAAACTTCGAGAATGGTATCATAAGCCCATCATAATTCTTTCTGTTCGTAATTCAGAAGATGATATCATTAAAGCGCTTGATAATGGAGCAAATGATTATCTAACCAAGCCTTTTCGTACAGGCGAGTTACTAGCTCGTATAAGAGTTGCAATTAGGCAAAGTGAAAACATTTCAGACAAACCTTTATTAGAATTTGGCTCATTATCGATTGATTTGGTAAACCACGTAGCACGTAAGAACAACGAGATAATAAAACTCACTTCTACCGAATTTTCTCTCTTATCCCTCCTTGCAAAAAATGAAGGCAGAGTTTTAACCCATCAATATATACTAAAAGAAATATGGGGCATGGGGTACATCGAACAAACCCAATATCTGAGGGTTTTTATAGCTCAATTACGTAAAAAGGTTGAAGACGATCCTGCAAAACCACGTTTATTAAATACAGAATCGGGAATAGGTTATCGTTTTGGAGGCTAAGCTAACACTAATATTTCGCGTTTAGAAAAGCACATAAATAAAAAAATAATACTTTTGTGGTAGGTATTAAAAATTTATGCTGAAAACTTCTTCTAGTTCAATAACGGGACGTGTCTAAAAGATAGTCAGTAGTTTCTGACTACCTTTCCTTACCTAGAGAATCATCTGGGGAGATATTTTATTATCCATTATTTTTATCTTATCCACATCCTTATGTAGGATAAGAGATTATCTGAATTCTTCAATACACTAAAGGATATTGTAAATCTTTTATCGCCACTGACAGGATTCATAATAAATAAAAACATGAAGGAATTTGTCTCAACACTTAGGCACGAAATTGAAATAAAAATACATGCAATTAAATCCTCCGAAAATAGCTTATTACCAAACATTAAAGAAATCATCAGTTATTTACACGAATCTTTAACACGGCTTAAATTTTTCATTGTCAATTATGAATTTGAAAGTCAGGAAGAAGAAATATTATTTTTTAAAGAATTAAAACCTCAGATTTACGGTCAGCTATTATTTTATGTTCGTTTGTATAAAATTGAGGAAAAACGATCTGGTTCAAATAAGATTTCGGAAAATATATATATTACGCATGAGCTAAATAGGCTAAATCAGACATTTACGAATTCTCTTGATTTTTATAAGTATTATCGTTCAGGAGATACTTCGTCTGATTATAAATACTTCCTTCGAAAAGAGTATGATTGGGTTCTTGATAAAGACCCCTTGTCATTTGAAAAGGACTATAATTTTTCAACAAGCTATGATTATGAAGTAGCCAATATTATTGCAAATGATTTATTGCGAGTATACCTCATTTCGCAATTAAAAGTACTGAATGATGAAGCATGTTCTGATTTGATTTCTCTGATTTCAAAAAAACAAATGCAATGGACGGATTCAAAAGTATCATTAATAGAATTAGTATATAGCATTCATTCTTGCAAAAGTATTAATCACGGCACTGTCGATTTGAAAGATTTGATAATGTGTTTTGAAACCATCTTCAATATTCAAATCGGTGATTTCTATCATACTTTTCTAGAAATTCGTGAACGGAAGAAAAACAGGACACAGTATATAGACCAAATGAGAAAAACTTTAATTGAAAGGATGGATAATTTTGACAAATAAAAATGCCTCATCTTGGGAAATCTTGTGAATTTTTCAATTTTTGAATGCTGAATTTTGCATCAAACAATAATAAAAAAACGATGGACGAAAAATTTGATTTAATAGCTGATTTCGATTTTGAAATGATCTGCAATTTTTTTAGGCAATTAGATCGGCAAGGTCCCGGCAACGAATCTGAGACCCAGAAGGCTTTAGGTTTCACTAAAGGATTACCGATAAATGCAAAGATAGCAGATATTGGTTGCGGAACTGGAGGACAAACTATTACGCTGGCTAAAAATAATTCCGGTGAAATTATTGCAGTAGATCTTTTTCCCGGTATGATAGAATATCTTAATAATCGAGTAAAGCAATATGGTTTTGAAAATAGAATATCAGGCCTTATCGCTTCAATGGATAATCTTCCTTTTCATGAAAATGAATTTGATCTAATCTGGGCAGAAGGCTCTATCTATCATATTGGTTTCGAAAGAGGGTTAAATGAATGGCATAAGTATTTAAAACAAGGAGGTTTTATAGCTGTAACTGAGGTCACTTGGCTACTCAACAATCGCCCGTCTGAAATTGAAAGGTATTGGATTGAAAATTATCCGGAAATAAATACCACATCGCATAAAATAAAACAGATGGAACAAGCGGGATATATTCCTATCGCCACCTTTGTTTTACCGGAATCTTGCTGGATAGATAATTATTATAAACCAATGGCTGATCACTTCGAAGCTTTTTTTAAGCAGCTAAATTATAGTAACGCAGCTAAACAGTTTATATCCCGGCAAAAAGAAGAAATTGCTTATTATGAGCAATATAAGAAGTATTTCGGTTATGTATTTTATATAGGTCAAAAACAAGAATAACAACAGAACAAGAGACTATTGCAAGCTTTTGAAATAGTCTCTTATTATTCGGAGAGCTTATCTGATAATGGATACAAATATTAAAATCTCAGAAAGATAAGAATTCTTTTAAGGTAGTCTCTTGTTCCTGATCATCAAATAGGTTTACTTAATTTAAGAATCTCCAACAATATCGATACGGAAATGAAATTAGCGGATTTAGGATATAATGATAAGCTTGAAGAATCCAGACTTGAGCAAGGATTGGAAAATTTTGACATAGGGAGGGTTATTGTAGAACACCGGAACCGATATATTGTCAAGACGCTCACGGGTGAATTCGAGGCTGAAATAACAGGTAATATGCGTTTTACTGCAAAAAATCATGAAGATTTTCCAGCTGTTGGAGACTGGGTCGCACTGACGACTTATGATTCTGATTTTGCAATAATTTATAGGATACTACCAAGGTTCTCAATTATTAAAAGGTCGGCAGTTGGTCAATTTGGAGAGATTCAAATAATTGCAACGAATATAGACTATGCATTTTTAGTTCAGGCTGTCGATAGAGACTTTAATATCAATAGGTTTGAAAGATATTTGACCATTTGCAATTCTTCTAAAGTTAGGCCAGTAATCGTTCTTAGTAAAACTGATTTAATAGATGAATTAAGGCTTACTGAAATTTTAAATAGTATAAAAAAACGAATTAAAGATGTTCCTGTAATTGCAATAAGTAATGAAAATCAGAGAGGATACGAAGAAATAAAATCTATTATTATGAATGGTAAAACTTATTGTATGCTTGGTTCATCGGGTGTTGGTAAATCTACATTACTAAATAATTTATCTGGCAAAAACACGATGAAGACAGGCACAATAAGTCAAAGCACAAACAAAGGAAGACATGTAACAAGTCACCGGGAATTAATTCTTCTGGACAATGGAGGAATTTTAATTGATAATCCAGGACTGAGAGAAGTTGGTATTGCAGACACAACAAGTGGTTTGGAAATAACCTTTGATAAAATCACGACGCTTTCTCAAAATTGCAAATTCAAAAATTGTACCCATACCAGTGAAACCGGCTGTTATGTCCTTGACGCAATTGAAAAAGGCGAATTGGACAGGGCCTCCTATGAAAACTATTTAAAAATGGAAAAAGAGAAAGTCTATTTTGATTCAACAACGATTGAGAGACGGAAAAGAGAGAAAATATTTGGAAAATCAATAAAAATCATAAAAAAGGACTTGAAGAAAAACAAGTACTAAAAAAGAGAAATGGGAAGAAGCATTTATTCGTAATCAATTAGAATGTACTCTTTAGTCTAAAATATCTTAATTTGTTTTAGAACGAATAGTAATGTCAAGTTCTATTTATAGTGTAAGAAATAAACTACTCGAAATTCTAAAGCGAGTTAAAAACTCTATCTGCTCATAAATTCATTTGATTGAGTGAGATTTACAAATGATTTATAATTCTTTATATTGAAAAATAAAATGGATACAATTCTTCCTTTTTAAAGTTATCTATATGGTCTCATGAAAATATAAATGAATTAAGAGTCTTAAATTCAAACATGTAAAGTAACAGAAACGAATCTAGCATGCAAGTTTCAGACATTTGCTACTATTTTAGAATTCATTTTGTTTCAATTTGCATTATGCCAAAATGGGAATACCCGATTTACTTGGATATTATTTATTTTTGTTAGTCAATTTATCATCAATGCGCTTCCAAATTATTACACCTTCCGGATTTTTAGCCCAATATATCAAACATTATTGGGTTCTCGAAGCTGAAGATTCGGAGGGAGAAGTGTGCGAAAGGGTAATTCCTACCGGAAACATTGAATGGATGTTTCATTATCGAAAAACATTTGTTATAAAAAGTGCAGGAGGCCTAATTCATCAACCCCGGTCGCTTATTAGTGGATTAAATAGCAATTTTTTCGACGTGACTACCTGTGGGGACTCAGGAGTAATTGCCATAACTTTTTATCCGCATGGAGCTTCCCATTTTTTGAATTTTCCATTATCAAAAATTGAAGATGCCAGTATTGACCTTAGAGATATTTTTAAACTAAAAGAGATTAAAGAAATAGAAGAACAGATATGTGCAGCTAATTCTCTTATTGAAAGAATCAAAATTATTGAACGATTTCTGATTAGTTGTTTTAAACCAATTAAAACCAATGATTTGCTTTTGATAAAAAGAGGAGTAGAATTGATAAATCAGAGTAAAGGACAAATTAATGCTTCAGAATTATCAAAAAAACTTTTGCTCACAAACAAATCTCTCGAACGTAAATTTTCTGCACTCCTTGGAAAAACGCCTAAGCAATTCATGCGTATTGTACGTTTCCAAGGCATAATATTGGATTTTTCCTCTTCCGGTAATAAACATTTAACACAACTGGCATATGATAATGGATACTTCGACCAGGCTCATTTTGTAAAAGATTTTAAAGACCTGTCTGGTTATACCCCAAAAGAATTTTTAGCACTGGGGCCGTGCAGGGCTGATTATTTCGAATAAGCATTTTGTCGTTTTTTTACAATTCTATAGAATTACAATAAAATAGTTTTGCCATGTTATTAAAAACAGCAAAACTATGACAGTAGAAATTCAAATCAAAAACCTTAAAAAGAAATATCCTAACGGAACTGAGGCGTTGAAGGGTATTAATCTCGAAATTGAGAAGGGGCAATTTTTTGCATTATTGGGACCTAATGGTGCAGGGAAATCCACACTTATCAAAATTCTAACAACTCTGATTCAAAAAGATTCAGGTGATTTTCTTATTGGAGGGATCAATCCTGAAAGTAAATTTCCCCTCATTCAGAAGCAAATAGGTGTTGCCTCGCAGGAAAACGAACTTGATCCCAATGAAACGGTTACATCACTATTACAATTTCAGGGACAATTATTCGGGATGACACGTAAACAGGCACAAGAAAGAACGGATGAACTTATTAGGCTTTTTCAACTCAATACTGAGCAAAATAAAAGGACTTGTATGCTATCGGGAGGTAACAAACGCCGCTTGCATTGTGCTTTGGCTTTAGTACACAAGCCTAAAGTACTTTTCCTGGACGAACCTACTGTTGGCATGGATCCTTTAGCCCGACACACCTTCTGGAATGTCATTTCCGAATTAAACATTTTGGATAAGATAACAATATTGCTCACTACACAATATCTTGAAGAGGCTGACAAATATGCTTCACAAATGGCTATGATTATTGACGGAAACATTCGTTTTACCGGGGGAATATCAGTATTTAAGCACATGGTACATTCCGACGAGAGCACTTCATTAGAAGATAGCTACATCACTTATGTAAAATCATTAACAACCGCTGTAAATAATCAATAATATGGACACCGCAAGTAGAATATTAATCGTAAGAGGAATCGTAAAATTAGCCAAACAACCATCAGCCCCTTTAATGGGTTTCGGGATGAGTCTCTTTTTTCTGCTGGTTTACAATGCAGGTATTGGGGGAATTGGCAATATGGATGTATTTGGTAATGGCGGCTACTTGGCTTTTATCTTCCCAATAACAATTATCTCCTTGGCAATGGGATCATCAGCCGGTGCCGGACAAACACTGAATGCAGATATGCAATCAGGTTATTTTAAGCGACTATACCTTAGTCCCGCACCTCGCTGGATTTTAGTGATAGCACCTATGTTAGCAGATACATTATCGTCTATAATATTTACCGGAACGTTAATAGCAATAGGAGCAATTTTTGGACTCCCTTTTCAGTTTGGTATGCTTTCAGTATTAGGTATTCTTTTTTTATCCATGCTATGGTCTGTTACACTCTGTGGCTTTTCAGCCGGAGTTATGCTGCGATCAGGTCAACCTCAGAGCGCAGCAATTGTTACTAATGCTATCTTCCCTTTATTATTCCTTAGTACCACTTTTTTACCTAGGGAGTTAATAAAAGCAAAATGGCTATTGACTGTTTCATGGTGTAACCCGGTAACTTATGTGCTCGAGGCGAACAGGTATCTATTAGCCGGGACCTCTTCCAGAAGTTTCTTTTATATTAGTTTAATAATACTTTTTGTGACCTCATTGTGTTCTATTGTTTTTGCATTAATAAGTGCTAAAAAGATAAAATTCTAAACTATGAACAAAGGTAGAATCATCGTTCGCCCCATACCAACCACCATAGTCTGAAAATAAGATAAAAACAGGTTTAGACTTATTTATTGACAATTAATATTTGTATGCTGTTTATAAATCATAAATAACATACAATTCTGAAAGCACAACTCAATGATTCTCACTAATTCATACATATACATGATAAGGAATTACAAAGGGAGTGTTCCATAAAGTGTGTCTCAAAGGCACAAAATAATCCGATCAAAGAATAAATATTTACGGTTAGTCCAAATAAAAAAGCGAATATAAGGAAGATAAGAACATGATATGGGATCAGTAATTATCTACACAGTTTTCTGAAAAGGAAAATCCATGCAAATAAAAATATTTACATGGATTTAATAAATTGGTCAGAGCCTCTCAAGGGATTTGGACCCTCGACCTGCTCATTACGAATGAGCTGCTCTACCGCTGAGCTAAAGAGGCATTAAAATACATCTGCAAAGTTAAAAAAAAAATGATTGAGAGGCATTAATTGCATTGGAATATTGTCTATCCGCTATAAGAAAAGAGGCTGCTAAAGGTTTCATGCCCTTAACAGTCTCTTTTTTATTCGGTAGTTCATTCTACAGATGATCTTCGTAATATTGAAATAGCTTCTTATACAAATGCAATCTATCAGGGCCTACTACATTATGTTCGTGACCGGGATAAACATAATAATCAACCTGAACGCCCTTTTCCACAGACTTCTTCAAAAACAGTAATGAGTTTTGCCATACTACCGTTGGGTCGCTTGTGCCGTGAATAAGCAGCATCCGACCTTTTAGATTCTGAACATAATTTAACAGACAGGCGTTATTATAACCCTCAGGATTTTCTTGCGGAGTATCCATATAGCGTTCACCATACATCACCTCATAATACTTCCAATCGATTACAGGCCCACCGGCAGTAGCGACCTTGAACACGCCTGGATTCTTCAGCATCAATGAGACTGTCATAAAACCGCCATAACTCCATCCGTCAACAGCCATTCGGTTTGCATCAACATAAGGTAGCGACTTCAGATAATTGGCACCCACCATCTGATCTTCAACTTCAATAGTACCCAGATTTCTGTGGATAATGCTTTCAAAAGCAAAGCCCCTGTATGAAGTACCATGGTTATCAAGAGTAAAAACGACATACCCCTTGGCCGCCAGAAGCTGAAACCATGCATTAGCTCCACCCATCCATGAATCATATACTAATTGAGAATGAGGTCCGCCATATACATAAAAGATAACGGGATATTTTTTTGAAGGATCAAAATCAACCGGTTTGATCAAACGATAATATAGATCAGCGCCATCTTTACTTTTTAGCGTTCCCAAGGTGATTTCACCACTCTGAATGTTCTTCCATGGATTTACATCTTCCTGAATGGTACGAATCAGCTTTCCTTTATTAGCATCAATCAGGTCATAACGTTTTGCAATATCAGTACTTGAAAGCATATCCAAAACATAACGACCATTAGCGCTCACCTTAGCTGTATGGGTTCCATGAAGTTGCGTCAGACAGGTGGTCGTTCCACTCTTCATATCAAGCACATATAGATGACGTTGAATCGGACTAACAGCTGTCGAGGTATAAAATAATTTACGTTCGGTTTGATCAAGGCCATTCACTTCTGTTACTACCCAATTTCCTTTGGTCAGTTGCTTTATCAGCGTTCCTTCCGTATCGTAAAGATAGAGATGATTATAACCGTCACGTTGACTTTGCCAGATAAACTGGTTCGGTTTAGTCTTTAAGAACAATGCAGGAGTAATGGGTTCAACATATTGCGGATTAGTTTCTTCAAAAAGGGTTTTAACAAACTCACCGGTTACCGCATTGTATTTGTTATACTTCATGTGGTTCTGTCCCCTATTTAATTCGGCAATATAGATAAATTTTTCTGAAGGATCCCAACAGATGTTGGTTAAATAGTGATCGTCGGGTCCTGCCGTCTTCAGAAATAGTGTAGTTCCGGTTACCGGATTATAAACACCCAATGTGACCTGGTGACTCGTTTCGCCAGCCATAGGATAGCGTATTGCATCCACAGTGGCAATACGTTTAGTAACATCTACAATCGGATACTCAGCAACCATCCGTTCATCCATTCTATAAAAAGCTAATAAATCACCCTTGGGCGACCAAAATATTCCACCTTTTATTCCGAACTCATTTCTATGAACGGCCTGTCCGTTGACAATACCTTTATCTGCATCCTGAGTTACATTTTTCTCCTTACCCTCTAAAGAGACAAACAAATTGTTTTCACGGGTAAAGGCAACACGATGCAGAGTCTCATCAGCCTCAACATCGGCAGCATCAATAGAAAAGCTATTCAACACCTGAGCCGTTCCTTTTGAGATGCTATATCTAATCAATTTGCCCTTATGTGTAAAAGTAAATTGATCGTTATCGACCCATTTGTACTGAGGTAGCATTTTTAAATCTTCGATTTGAAGTGCCGTAATCGCACTATTCAACTGCTGTAGTTTCAAGAGTGTATCAGGCTGAGCCGACTTGATACTACCCTTTAAAATTGTTTTACCCTCTACGTTATAGGTGAAGAAATCAGAAGTTCCCACCCATTGAAGATTGCGTAATGTTTTACCCGACAGGGAGGGTGATGTCAGATCACTCCAGTCCATTTTACGGCTTTGAGCAAATGACTGTGCACTGAATACAAAAAGTATCAGTAAAATAAAGGTAGATATACGTTGCATAATGATTTATTTTATAAAAGAATATCCATGAATAGCTTGAGATATATCGGTGATAAGCCCTGCATCTTTCTCAATAGCATTACCTACCACAATAACATCGGCACCTGCCTTGCAATCTGTGACAGCTAATTCCGGCGTACGAATTCCTCCTCCCACTATTAAAGGAATTGAGATACTTTTGCCAACACCACTAATCATAGCCTGTGAAACTGGATTTAAAGCACCACTTCCACCATCCATATATATTACTTTCAAGCCGAGCATCTCTCCCGCCATAGCCGTACAGCATGCAATATCTACCTTGTCCGATGGAATAGGCACAGAATTACTCATATATGAAACAGTAGTAGGCCTACCGCTCTCAACCAACATATAACCTGTAGATATTACTTCAAGCGTTGTTAACTTCAGATAAGGGGCTGCAATAACATGACGCCCTATCAACATCTCTGCATTCCTACCTGATATCAAGGAGAGAAACAGAATACCATCAGCACGATAGCTGAGCTGCATATTGTTGCCAGGAAATAAAATCACAGGGATAGATGTCTCTTTTTTAAGCGTAGTAATGCATGAATCAAGTGCATTATTAACCAGTAGGCTCCCTCCGACAAAAAAATAATCCACTTCGGCCTTCAGTGCAATCTCAGCAAGTTTTAGGGTTTGCTTATCGTCAAGTTTATCAGGATCAACAAGAACGGAAAATTGTTTTTTCCCGTTTGCCTTCTTTTCGGTTATTTGACTGTATATATCCATTACCGGATTTTTTGAGTTACAAGTATACTAAAAAATTGCTTTGGCTATTTTACAAATATTATCAGGTCGTCCCATAGTATAAAAATGGATGGCCGGCACACCAAATTGCATCAGTTCTTTGGTTTGCTGGATAGCCCATTCAACACCTACTTCCCTAACCATACTATTATCTTTACAAGCATTGACAGTCTTCACCAAATCTTCAGGAATATCAATATTAAATGTTTTGGGCAAGATCATCAGATGATTCTTCACCGAGATGGGCTTAATCCCGGGAATAATCGGTACGGTAATTCCAATATTTCTGCACTTCTCAACAAATGCAAAGAATTTACTGTTGTCATAAAATAACTGAGTTACGATATAATCAGCTCCGGCATCAACTTTCTCTTTAAGATAATAAAGATCTGTTTCTATATTTGGTGACTCGGCATGCTTTTCAGGATATCCTGCCACCCCTACACAAAAGTTGGTTGGCGAAGGTTGCTGAAGATCATCTTCCAGATAAATTCCTTTATTTAGCCGGCTGATCTGCTTTACCAGGTCTGTTGCATGAACATAACCACCTTTATCCGCCACAAAGGTTTTATCGTATGTAGGAGTATCGCCTCTTAATGCCAGTACATTATCTATACCCAAAAAATGAAGATCAATCAATCCATCTTCAGTTTCCGCCGGACTAAAGCCACCACAAATCATGTGCGGCACAACATCGATACCATATCTGAAACGAATAGCGGAAGCAATGGCCACCGTGCTGGGTCGCTTTCGTACAACCTGTCGTTCAAGCAGTCCATTAGGTTGTGGTTTATAGACCACCTCTTCACGATGATAAGTCACATTAATATACGAAGGACTAAACCCGATCAATGGATCTATGGCCTGATAAATTGTCTCTATTGTCTCCCCTTTTAACGGCGGGAGTAGTTCAAACGTAAATAGTGTATGCTCAGCATTCTTTATATGATCAATTACCTTCATTTTTCTGATGTCTTTTTTATTCGCAGAGAGCCGCTTCGGTGTATCTCCACTTAAACATTGTCTCTTTTGAAGATGCATTGTAATGCACCTATTGATAATTAAGAGTAGATTGCAACCATTTTTCGGCCTCTTCAAACTCAATACCGCGTCGTTTTGCATAATCGGCAACCTGATCACGACCAATTCTGCTTACAGCAAAATACCGACTATCAGGATGGGCAAAATAGAACCCACTCACTGATGCGGCAGGATACATGGCATAACTCTCAGTAAGATGGATACTTGATTTTTCAGTAGCCCCGATCAATTTGAACAGATCACCCTTCTCCAGATGACTTGGACATGCGGGATATCCCGGAGCAGGACGGATACCCTGATATGCTTCTTTCAGCATCTCAGGTATGGTTACTTTTTCATTAGGTGCAAAACCCCAGAATTCTTTTCGCACTCTATCATGTAATAGTTCTGCAAAAGCCTCAGCCATTCTATCTGTCATAATCTTAATCATGATACTGCTGTAGTCATCATTATCTGCCTCAAATTTTGCACACCATTTTTCAAGTCCAATTCCTGCCGTCACTGCAAAGAAGCCCATATAGTCCTCCACATCACTTCCTTTGGGTGCAATAAAATCAGAAAGGCAGAGATTTGCAATGTCGGGCTCCTTTTTCTCCTGATTTCGTAAGAAATGATAAGTTTGAAGCAGATCAGTCTTAGCTTCATCAGCAAAGATTTCAATACTATCACCTACCGATTGAGCAGGTAAAATTCCAAATGTTGCATTGGCTTGTATCATATGCTCACTAACCATTCGTTTCAGCATAGCCTGAGCATCCGCAAAGAGCTTCTTTGCTTCCTCTCCCTTTAACGGATCTTCAAAAATAGCAGGATACTTTCCCGACATCCGCCATGAATGAAAGAAGAAGGTCCAGTCTATATATTTGCTAATTTCTTCGAGCGAATAGTCTATATAAGTAGTAACACCATATAAATTAGGTTTCACCGGCTTATATTCTGAAAAGTCAGGAATAAATCTATTTGCTCTGGCCTCTTCTAATGAAATGTATTCAACGTCGTTTCGCCTGTTTTCATATTTTCGACGTGTATCATCGTACCGTTGTTTTAATGTGCTTTCATAAGCAGGACGTTGTTCGTTTGAGAGCAAAGCAGCAACAACACCCACAGCTCTTGAAGCATCGCGAACATGAACCACCGTTCCCTGATAAGCCGGGTCGATCTTTACGGCCGTATGCACTTCTGAAGTAGTAGCACCCCCAATCAGTATTGGGATATTAAATCCCTGACGTTGCATTTCTTTAGCGACATTCACCATTTCGTCTAGTGATGGAGTGATCAACCCGCTTAAACCAATCATATCGACTTTCTGGTTACGGGCTTCCTGTAAAATCTTTGCAGTAGGTACCATTACACCCAGATCAATAATTTCATAGTTGTTGCACCCCAATACCACACCAACAATGTTTTTCCCTATATCATGCACATCACCTTTTACCGTAGCCATCAAAATGCGGCCGGCTTTCTGCACCTCGCCAACCTGTTCGGCTTCTATATACGGCAAGAGAACAGCGACAGCCTTTTTCATGACACGAGCGCTCTTAACTACTTGCGGCAAAAACATCTTGCCGGCGCCAAAAAGGTCACCCACAATATTCATTCCACTCATTAGGGGACCTTCTATAACATCAAGGGCTCTCGGATAAGCCTTTCTGGCCTCTTCCACATCTTTATCAATATATTCAACTATCCCTTTAATCAAGGCATGGGCTAAGCGTTTATCAACAGGATCATTTCGCCACTCTTCAACCTTCTCCTCCTGCTTTCCTTTCGATTTCACGGTTTCAGCATACGAAACCAATCGCTCTGTAGCATCGGGACGACGGTTAAAAATAACATCTTCCACCAATTCCAATAATGTCGGATCTATTTCATCATAGACTTGCAATACTCCCGCATTGACAATGGCCATATCTAATCCGGCCTTTATAGCATGATACAGAAATGCCGAGTGCATAGCCTCTCTCACCGTATCATTTCCTCTAAATGAGAAAGATAAATTACTTACCCCTCCGCTGACCTTAACAAAAGGAAGATTCTTCTTGATCCACTTTACTGTTTTAAGAAAATCGATGGCATAGTTATTATGCTCTTCAATACCCGTTGCAATGGTTAATATATTGGGGTCGAAAATAATATCCTCAGCAGGAAAATGAACCTCTTGGGTTAATATATCATAGGCGCGCTGACATATTTCTATCCGGCGTTCATAGGTACTTGCCTGTCCATCTTCATCAAAAGCCATCACAACCACAGCGTCGCCATATTGTTTCACCTTGGTAGCATGGTCTTTAAACAACGCCGCCCCTTCTTTCAATGAAATAGAGTTCACTATGGCTTTGCCTTGCAAACATTTCATACCGGCCTCCAAGACACTCCATTTCGAGGAATCGACCATGATCGGCAGTTTAGCAATATCCGGCTCAGCCTGCATCAGATTCAGGAAACGAACCATCGACTTCTCGGAGTCGAGCATTGCATCGTCCATGTTTACATCTATCACCTGAGCTCCTCCATCAACCTGATGACGCGCAATGGTAAGTGCCTCCTCATATTTCTCTTCTGCAATAAGACGGGCAAACTTTCTGGAACCTGATACATTGGTTCGCTCACCGATATTGATAAAGTTACTTCCTTCAAACATCTGTAATGGCTCTAGACCACTCAGACGAAGTTCGTGTTTAATGACAGGAAGAGGACGTGGTGAAGATTGAGCAGCCAGTTTTGCCAGTTCCCGTATATGTGCAGGAGTAGTACCGCAACAACCGCCAATAATATTTACACAGCCTTCATCTGTCATTTGCTTAACTTCAAGCGCCATCTGCTCAGGAGTTTGGTCGTATAAACCAAATTGATTAGGAAGTCCTGCATTGGGATAAGCGCTGATATTAAACGGAGCTTTTAAACTTAGCGTTTCTATATGTGGACGCATATCCTTAGCCCCCAAGGAACAATTAAATCCTACACTCAATATATCGGCATGTGATATTGAATTCAGAAATGCTTCAACCGTCTGACCGGAAAGAGTACGGCCACTGGCATCAGTAATTGTGCCGGATATCATCAAAGGAATGCGGATATTTCGTTCTGCTAAAACCTCTTCAATAGCGAAAATGGCTGCCTTAGCATTAAGTGTATCAAAAATGGTTTCCAGAACTAACAAATCCACTCCACCGTCTATCAATCCATTAATTTGTTCTTTATATGCCGAAGCCAAATCATCAAAGGTAACAGCCCGATATCCGGGATCATTAACATCGGGTGACATGGAAGCCGTTTTATTGGTCGGACCTATAGAACCTGCCACAAAATGGCACTTTCCGGGATGGTTCTTTTCAAATTCAACAACTACTGATTTCGCATTCTCTGCAGACACTTTATTTAATTCATACACCAGATTCTCCATCTGGTAGTCGGCCATTGAAATACGATTAGCATTAAAAGTGTTAGTCTCTAATATATCGGCTCCGGCTTCAAGATATTCAAGATGAATCGCTTTTATGATCTGGGGCTGTGTGATGGAGAGAAGATCGTTATTTCCCTTCACATCGCATGGATGGTCTTTAAAACGTTCACCGCGATAATCTGTCTCCTCCAGTTTATAACCTTGAATCATTGTTCCCATAGCACCATCTAGCACGAGTACACGACACTTCAGCTCTTCAGATATCTTATTTTGCGAATCAGTCATAATCAACAGGTAAAATTCTAAACAAATAATTAAAAATTAAACAAAGGTATAACCTTAAAGAGTTGCAGAACTTTAAGATTTCTTAAAATTTGCATGCAAGCTAAATTTCACAACACCTTTACACTCTCCGGTTAAAGATAAAACGAACATAGTCAAGGAGCTATTTAGATTACCGGTCAAAAGTACAAAATTCTTTAAGCCCACACAAGTTATTTGTATTCAATCAAAATAGGAATTCAATAGGCTTAAAGATCAGAACCAAGCCTTTTTATATTCATTTGATAATCTTAAAGAAAAAGATGTAATTTTGCAGCCTTAAAAATCAGATTTCTTACATGGAAAACTTCACGGTTGATACCAACCTTCAGTACAAAGTAGCCGATATCAGTCTATCAGACTGGGGCCGAAAGGAAATTAAAATTGCAGAGAAAGAGATGCCCGGACTGATGGCTGTACGCGCCAAATATGCAGGGCAACAACCTCTGAAAGGAGCCAGGATAACCGGCTCGCTTCACATGACGATTCAGACTGCCGTTCTGATCGAAACGCTTGTTAAACTTGGAGCCGATGTTCGCTGGTGTAGCTGCAACATCTTCTCTACTCAGGATCATGCTGCTGCCGCTGTAGCTCTTGCAGGTGTTCCTGTTTTTGCCTGGAAAGGTGAATCGCTCGAAGAATACTGGTGGTGTACCGCTCAGGCGCTTACATTTCCCGGAGATAAAGGGCCTAACCTCGTCGTTGACGACGGTGGTGATGCCACCCTACTGATCCATCTTGGATATGATATTGAGAATGATCCTTCTCTTCTTGAATACCATACAAAAAATGCGGAAGAGGCTGCCATCTATAAGACACTCCGTTCTTTCTTTACTCAGGATAATACCCATTGGCATCGCACGGTTGCTGAATGGAAAGGCGTTTCCGAAGAGACCACTACCGGTGTTCACCGGCTGTATCAAATGATGGAAAAAGGAAAGCTTCTTGTTCCTGCTATCAACGTTAACGACTCTGTTACTAAAAGCAAGTTCGACAATTTGTATGGTTGTCGTGAATCATTGGCTGATGGGATCAAGCGCGCTACCGATGTCATGATTGCAGGCAAGGTTGTTGTGGTTTGTGGGTATGGTGATGTTGGTAAAGGCTGTTCCCGCTCTATGCGTGCTTATGGCGCCCGCGTAATTATTACCGAAATCGATCCTATCTGTGCACTACAAGCCTCCATGGAAGGATTTGAAGTAAAGCGTATCGAAGATACATTAGCTGAAGGAAATATCTATGTTACTACCACCGGCAATTTAGACATCATTACGTTGGAACACATGCGCATGATGAAAGATCAAGCTATTGTTTGCAACATTGGTCACTTCGACAATGAGATCCAGGTTGATCGTTTAAATGAGGCGAAAGACATTGTCCGCCAAGAGGTAAAACCGCAGGTTGATCAATATTTCTTTAAAGACGGTCATTCTATATTCCTCCTTGCCGAAGGCCGTCTGGTAAACTTAGGTTGCGCCACAGGACATCCATCTTTTGTGATGAGTAACTCTTTCACCAATCAAACATTGGCACAATTAGAGTTATGGCAGGAAAATATGGCTGTTAATGTGTATCGTCTACCCAAGCATCTTGATGAAGAGGTTGCCCGTCTGCATCTAGAGCAACTAGGAGTAAAACTTACCGTTTTATCCAAAGAACAGGCTGACTATATTGGGGTGCCCGTTGCCGGTCCTTATAAACCTGAACATTACAGATACTAAGATTTATATTGGCTCTAAAAAAGAAAAGGCTGTCTCGCAAGGATAGCCTTTTCTTTTCCCTTTTCCTTTTCATAGGACATTATCAATTATCCACTCGACTTTATTAAAAAAGACGACTTTAAAATAAACCATTAATAATTAAAAAAGAGGCTTCTCTTTCAAGACAGCCTCCTTCATAAATAAGTTAGATTGAAACGCTACTACTCCTCTTCAATCGCTTTATTGATTTTAGCAGCAATTTCCACAAATTCTTCTTTGCTCAATTTCAATTTTTCTTTTTTGAAATCAAAATCAGCCATACCGTTTAACGGAACAAGATGGATATGCGCATGAGGGACATCGAGTCCCAGTACCGCAACGCCCACCCGCAGACAAGGCACAGCCTTCTCAATACCTTTGGCTACTTTCTTTGCGAAAGCCCATAACTCTTTATATTCAGCATCTTCGATATCAAAGATGTAATTGGTCTCTTTTTTAGGAACGACCAATGTATGACCTATTACTAATGGAGAAATATCAAGAAATGCATAAAAATTTGCATCTTCAGCCACCTTATAGGAGGGGATTTCTCCGTTTACAATCTTAGAAAAGATGGAAGCCATGATTTTATTATATTAAACGTGAAATAGCTACAATTTCAAATGGAATTTTTCCAGCCGGTACTGTTATTTCAACTTTATCACCAACTGACTTTCCAAGTAAGCCTTGGGAAATAGGTGAACTAACAGATATTCTACCTTTCTTAATATCGGCCTCATTTTCAGGCACAAGCGTATAGGTCATTTCTAAATTATTTTTCAGATTCTTAATCTTTACCGTAGATAAGATTAATACTTTGGATGTATCCAATTTAGACTCATCAATAATCCGGGCGTTTCTAATAGTTCCCTGGAGTTTTGATATCTTTAATTCCAACATGCCTTGAGCATTTTTCGCCGCATCATATTCAGCATTTTCACTCAAGTCACCCTTATCACGTGCCTCAGCAATTTGTTGAGAGATACTCTGCCGCTCAACATTAATCAGATGATTAAGTTCAGCCTTTAATTTAGCAAGGCCTTCCTGAGTATAATATTTAACTTCGGTCATAGTCCAATAGTGTTTGGGTTAAAACAATAATACAGAAAGAACCCTTTTGGGTAAAAGGGTCCTTTCTGCTTTGTTGTAAAAGTATAACTTTTTTTATGCTGCTGCAAATATACTTAAAACTTTTTAAGAAAAAGAAAATTAGACTGTTTAAATACTTTTAAGGGAAATTACACGTTAATTTTGAACCATGAAAATGCATAATTTTAGGCCGGAAAGCCGGAAATTATCATCAAGTACATAAACCATTTGTTTATGATAAAAGCCTGTTAAAAGAACAAATAATAATGAAATATTTAGTCCAGATCATCATTCTCTTTATATTGCTTTTTGCAGGATCGTGCAAAGATGAAACCCCTTACACCATTCCCTATGTATCGGTTAGATTCTCGGTTTATCCCAATAGTCTTGATTATTTGGGTGTGAGCCGTTATAAATATTTCACCAGAGTCGGATACAGAGGAATCGTTGTATATCGGCCGGGAATTGATGAATTTATGGCTTTTGACAGGGCCTGTACATATGATTCGCAAAACCTCAAAGCTATAGTTACTGTCGATGGATCCGGAGTCGTAGCTACCTGTCCGATTTGTGGATCTCAATATCTATTAACAGATGGATATCCTTTCAAAGGCCCGGCAAAGAATCATTTATTACAGTATCAAACAGTATGGGATGGTTCTAATATGTTGCTTATCACAAACTAACATTTATTTCGGGATACTTTATATACATCAAAAAGACAGTGTACTTTTCGAATAAGTTATTGCAAATAAAACATTTAGTTATTCAAAAAGTGCACTGACAGATTGATTGTCGCAAAGTACGGAAAAGAATTTTTAAATGACCTCCGTCTTATATTGCGCCATCAATTAATAGGCACGTTCGTTTCTTCCTTCGATATAGTTGATGAAAGTTTTATTCACCACCTTATTTCCGCCGGGTGTTGGATAGTTCCCAGTAAAATACCAGTCACCACGATGTTTAGGAATAGCTGTATGCAGATTTGCTATACTCTGATAAACCACCTGCACTTTGGCTTTGATGCCTGTTGGAGTGACTAGTTCAGTCACTTTCTCCGATATCTGATCATCCGTAAAAGGTGCATATATATCCTTAACGCAGTTTACGATTTTCTCTTTAGGAAACTGTTCCTGAGCCTTACACTTACGGTAAACTTCATTGATGATATTCTCTTGTTTCGTCTGTTTTAAAAGAGCAATAGCAGCCTGAAAAGCAATAAAATCTGATATTTTTGACATGTCTATACCATAACAGTCAGGATAACGAATCTGTGGGGCAGACGAGGCCACCACAATCTTCTTGGGTTCTAACCGATCCAAAATACGGATAATACTCTGTTTCAACGTTGTACCACGAACAATAGAATCGTCAAGTACTACCAGATTATCAACGCCTGCATTGATGGTGCCATAAGTGATATCATACACGTGTCCAACCAAATCATCTCGTTTTGTATCTTCGGTGATAAAAGTTCGCATCTTGATATCTTTAACGGCCACCTTTTCCTGACGTGGAGATAAATCAAATATTTCATTGAGTTTCTCTGCATTGAGATTTCCTGCAGCTTCAAGAATACGATCTTTCTTTATCTCATCGCAAAAACGATGAAGCTCTTCCATCATACCATAATAAGCATCGACAGCCGTATTAGGTATGTACGAAAAAACTGTGTTTTTAATATCATGGTCAACCGCTTTCAAAATAGAAGGCGTAAGCAATTGGCCCAAGGCCTTACGTTCCTTATATATTTCAACATCAGTGCCTCTCGAAAAATAGATATGTTCGAAAGAACAACTTCTATGTGCGGTAGGTTCTTTGCATTTTACCTCTGAATAGCTACCGTCTTTTTTTATGATAAGGGCATTGCCCGGTTGTAATTCTTTAATTGATTCAAATGGAACATCCAAAGCCGTTTGAATAACCGGACGCTCGGAAGTTGCAACGACAATCTCGTCATCAGCATAATAGAAAGCAGGACGAATTCCGGCAGGATCTCTCATTACAAAGGCATCGCCATGACCTAGCATTCCACCAATTGTATAACCGCCATCCCAAGCTGCTGATGAGCGCTGAAGCACCAGTCTTAAATCTAAATCGGCAGCTATCTTCTCAGTACTTTCCCGCTTTCCATAGCCTTCAGCCTTCAGTTTCCGGTAAGCTGTTTCATTTTCCTTATCCAGAAAATGGCCAATCTTCTCAAGAATAGTAATAGTATCAGAAGTTTGAACAGGATATTGGCCTAACTCGACCAACTTATCAAAAAGTTCGTCTACATTGGTCATATTAAAGTTTCCGGCAATGACAAGGCTACGGGTCTTCCAGTTATTTTCACGCATAACGGGATGCAAGTTTTCAATGTCATTCTTGCCAAAAGTGCCATAACGAAGATGCCCAAGGAACACTTCACCGGTAAATTCCATGTTATCTTTTAACCATTGGACATCTTTTAAGCGATCAGGGTTTTCTGCCTTGACTACTTCAAATTTATCAAAAATGGTTTTGAAAATATCCTTAATAGGAGAGGCTGAGTTAGAACGCAAACGGCTGATATAACGTTGACCGGGCAGCATATCTAACTTTACGTTTGCCAATCCGGCTCCGTCTTGTCCACGGTTATGCTGTTTCTCCATTAAAAGATGAACCTTATTTAATCCCCAGAAAGCAGAGCCGTATTTAGCAACATAATATTCCATCGGCTTCAACAATCTGACCAAGGCTATACCACATTCATGCTTAATTTGATCACTCATAAAGAACGTTGATAGGAGGTAGTTTTGAAGGTGCAAAGGTACACAAAAAACACATATTCCTTAACAATGATACACCAACTATTAAAAACCATTTATCTATTCAACTCATATGGCTTTTTTGGAACGGTAAAAGTAAAAGTACTACCTTTATTTTCAGCACTTTTAATCCATATGATTCCATGATTTTGTTCAACCATTTCTTTACAGAGTAATAAGCCCAAACCTGTACCTATCTCGTTATCGGTTCCAATAGTTGTTGTTGTGCCCTTAGATTCAAAAATGTGAAGAAGACGTTCTTCACTGATTCCTACTCCCGAGTCTTTCACACTTATCGCCAGCATTTCATGATTGGTTTCTGAAGAATAGTCTTGGGCCGAAATAACAATAGTTCCACCAAAAGGAGAAAATTTAATAGCATTGGAAACCAAGTTTCGCATAACAGATTGAACCATGATCGTATCAGCAAAAACGAGGGTTTGACTCTCTACTTCAGACTTTAGTTTAATATCTTTTCTAAGGGCCTGTAAACGATAAAGAGAACATACTTCATTGACAGACCCTGCCAGATCGAATAAAACCGGTTCGAATTCAAACACACCCGATTGATGTTTTGCCCAATCTAACAGGTTTTGCAATAGCTTATATGAATTATCAGCTGCAATAAATATATTATGGGCAAATAATTGTTTTCGGGTCTCTTCAAGTTCGGACCAATCCTCTGTTAATAATTCAGAGAGACCAAGAATACTGCTAAAGGAACTTCGTAAATCATGTGCAATGATTGAATAGTATTTATCCCGGGTTTCGTTTACTTCTTGCAACTGCAAGGTGTACGCCTCTATCTGTGCTTCCGATTGTTTACGATCTGTGATATCATCAGCCAAAACGATCAATACCTCTTTTCCAAAATAAGTTGATTTATAAAGTCGTACATCCATAGGAAAGACCTTTCCGTTACTTCGTTGTCCCCAATACTCAAACTGCTGAGGTTTAGAACAAAAAGCCTTTCGGATAGATTTGTCAACATAATCCAGATCATTAATGTTGCCTGCGCCCAAATCAGTATAGCTTCTACCAATAAGATATTCCCGGGGATAACCGATCATTTTTACGAGCCCTTCATTTACTTCTAATAGCACGCCTTCACGATCCTGAATAAATATTCCTTCATTAACAGTATTGAAAAGTGTATAATAAAATTGGTCGATTTTTGAATCGATCCTTCCAGTAGGTGTTTTCTTGTTGAGTCGAATAAGTTTCTCTTCGTCATTGGTATGAATAACTTCTATTTCAATAGTATCAACTACACAATGACATTTCGCCAAGCCTTTGGTTTTAGAAAGAACAGCATCATTATGTAAGGGAATATATAAATTCAAATCGGAAGTAGCGGTTGTTATATGCGCTACCTCATCCTCATACGCGATAGAATAAACAGATTTTTGGTCTGGAAAATAATTAGACAAAATACGTTTAGCAGATGGGTTACAGGAACTAATTTTCCCATCAATCGTAATCAAATAAGCCTCCTTGCTCTTTTCAAATAGCAGGCTAAAACAATCTGTGTCGTGTGTAAACTTCATCTCAAAGTTTCAATTTTTCAACAACCAAACTAGAAAAAATAACTGATTAAATTCAAGCAGTAAAACTTGTGACATTACCCAATCATATTCAACATCAATTAGTATATGAGGTTATAGGGTCCAATAGGGGATTGTACGTTTATAGATACATCATAATAAATAAACAACCCTCAATAAGATCGAATAGCAAAAAGACACAATGGCCTTGAATTCATATTAAATACCAAAAGTGAAAACAATCCATTATAAACAAGTAAAAATAGTAATTCTTTTTAAATGATTTTATTATCAAATTGATTTAATATACTTTTAAATAAAACAGTTATGAAGTCATAATAAACAACTGCCATTTTAAACAAATCCGGCAATAACAGCTAATAGATTTCTTTTTTCTAAACGGTTTTGTAATAATTCCATCAAGTATCAAGTAATTTTGCACAAGCACCCTCACGAGTGACAAGATCAGAATAGCCTATAACAGCGATATTAGGAATATTATAATATTTATCGATCTTCTTGATCCCTTGTATCGATTCTATTTCATTTATCCCGGAACTAAATTGATATGCCCTAAATCATTCAAATTGACCGGGATAAAATATGAGAATCTAAAACTTAGTAGAACCAGCAATGACTACCTGCCCCGAATATCATTAATAATGGATTAGGGAGAAGCACTATTTTTTCTTTAAAAACGGTTTGGTATCAATAGCCATTAACCCATCCTTCCTTCCCAAAATCAACATATCATCAACAATAACCGGCGAACATGGTGTTGCTTCTTCGATTGGAGTTTCGCTGATAAGCTTACCATTTTTACAATCAACAAAATAGAGATAACCGGTTTGACCAAAGGAAGAGCTATTCATTACTAAAACAGAATCCTGAAAGATAACCGGCTTCATAAAAAATATTCCTTTGGTCGGAATGGTCCACTTAACTTTACCTTCAGAGAAGCAGAAAATTTTAAAAGCATTAATAGTAGATCCGACAATTAAATCCTTCTTGTAAAATACAGGAGTCGATGGAAGGTAGGTTTTATCCGGATCTATGAATGTCCACTTGGGCTTTCCCGTCTTAATATCGAGTGGACTATAAGTGTCATGTTGGCTACCGAAATAGAGAACCCCATCTCTGATTACCATGTCCGAAACTATTGCACCATAATTCGGACGAATATTTTCCATCTTATACTGCCATTTTAATGTTTTTGTTGACAATGACACTGCATACACAATTCCATTCCAGTCACCAAAATAAATAATATTATCCTTGATGAAAGGAGTTGAACGGATTGCCTTTTTAATAGAAGTGGTATACCTAAAAACGCCCCTACCTGTTCTAATATTTACGCCATTCATATTACCCCATTCATCGCCAAAATATGCAATATCATTTTCTATAACAGGAGAAGAATGATGATAATCTGTTTTATCGATTGAGATCACTGGTTCTGCTTTATTTGCCACAAAACGCCACATAAGGACACCTTTGTTAGCATCAAATCCATAAAGAGCACTTCCCGATTCAACACATACCACATTTCCTTTAATCGCAGCACGCGAATTTATTGGATATGTAACTCTACTATTCCATTTTTCAGCTCCGCTTTTAACATCTATCGCAAAAAAATCGCCATCCGTATTTCCACAGTATAGCACATTCCCTCTAATAATAGGAGTTGTTTCAATAGCGAAATCAGAATTAAATTTCCAGATAATACAACCGGCTGGTATTTGAGTGTAGCTCGATAGAGTTAATAGCATTCCCAATAACAAAAAGAGAACATTCTTCCTAACGTAATTTTTTTTCATGAGGTTCATTTTTAATGATAAGTATTTATGTTGAGTAAAACATTGTCATCCCAAATATTGTATCAACCTTGGATACCGATAAAAAAGTACCCAATTCAAATTTACTTTTCATTATCAAACACATGACCAACCGTAAAAACAGGCCACTGTTGTGGCTTTCATATCATGGTATTTTCATCCGTCAGTAATCCCAAATATATATAAAAAACAGGGAAAAAGCACTTTATTTTATCTAAAAAAAAACAATTCAAGGAAATCATTAATGAATACTTTCTTGTTAACGTCACATTCTTTTAGCCAATTTGAAAAAAGACGAGAAATAAAATGAATAAAAAATATCGGGAACAAAATATTAGCTATTTTAGCAGTTGTAATTAACCACAGCAGTAATTTGACACCTACATTAAAAAAAACTGCTGAATAACATTTGTTACAAGTAGACTATTTGATCTTTAAATATATTAGTGCTCATAATAAAGCATTTAATGTGTGAGTGATTTTTAATAAATAAAGAAACGGGGAAGACAATTTATAATGAGGGTGTCATGTATAGAAAGAACAAAGAATTGATGTTTGCAGCTTCGCTTAGGCTAAAGGCTGAAAGAGCATTTCAAAAGATGGGAAATTTATCGGATGTACCTAAAGACCCTGCCGAAATAGAACGGTTATATCATGAATTTCAAATTCAAAAAATAGAACTGGATTTACTAAATGAAGTTATTTCCAAAGCAAAAAAAGATGCTAAAATTGCCGAAGAGAGATACAACGAACTTTATGATTTTGCTCCCACCGGTTATTTTACTTTCACTATGGATGGCGAGATTACCTCGCTAAATCTGAGTGGCGCTCGCTTAATAGGGCTTGAACGCAATCTATTATTGAATAATAATATCAAGAAGTTTATTTCGGAAGAATCGAAATCTACATTTAACAACTTCTTAAACGAGGTGTTTTCCGGTATCTCGAAAGTAACCTGCGAACTGATGCTCTCTACACATAATAGCTTACCTGTTTTTGCATTGGTTGAGGGTATTTTAAGTGAATATGGAGAAAAATGTTTAGCTACTGTTATCGATATTACAGATAGGAAGAAGTCAGAGGGACTTATCATTGAAAGAGAAAAAGATGCTCGTCAGCTATATAAATTACTTCGACTAGTCACCGATAATATGCCGGATATGCTCTGGGCCAAAGATCTCAATAACAGGTATATCTTCGCTAATAAAGCTATGTGTGAGAATCTTCTTAATGCAAAAGACACAAACGAACCGGTCGGAAGGAATGATATGTTCTTTGCAAATAGAGAAAGGCGATCACATCCCGATAATCCAAGCTGGCATACCTTTGGAGAGATCTGCCGCGACTCGGATACTGACATATTAAATTCAGGTAAAACCGAACATTTTGAAGAATACGGCAATGTAAAAAATAAATTTCTGGTTCTTGATGTGTATAAATCTCCTCTTTTTGATGATCATGAGAATATCATTGGTACCGTTGGTGCAGGCAGGGATGTCACTAAAGAGAAAGAGGTTGAAAAGAAACTTCTGGAAAGCGAAGAGTTATATCGAAAACTGGTAAGCACTTCCCCTGATTCTATTACCATGACTGATATAGAAGGCAAGATCACTTTTGTATCACCAAAAGTTCTCGAACTTTTAGGGCTTGCTAGTTATGAAAAAATCATTGGTCATCAGATAACTGACTGGCTTGCGCCGGAGGACCTAAATAGGGGGCTCGATAATCTTGAACATTTATTAATCAATGGATTTCCACTAGATAAAGAATACTTGCTGATAAAAAGAGATGGAACCTATTTTTATGGAGAGATCAATGCCTCAATCATTCGTTCCTCTGAACAAAAGCCCAAAGGGTTTATTATTATCACCAGAGATATATCTGACCGTAAGCAAGTCGAAATAGAGCTAAAAGAGCGTGAGGCAAAACTAAAAGAGCTTAATGCCACTAAGGATAAATTCTTTTCCATTATTGCCCACGATCTAAAGAGCCCGTTTAGTGGCATCATTGGGCTTAGTAATCTATTAAAGGAAGATTTCCAACAACTCGATATCCATACGATCCAACAATATGCAAGTATGATTAACTCTTCGGCAGTTCAAACATACCGATTACTTGAAAATCTACTTAACTGGGCACGGATTCAACAAGGGGAAATACCTTTTAACCCCACCTACATTTTATTAAAACATTTAGTTAATGGAGTAGTTAACTTATTAAATGAGGGCGCCTATCAAAAAAAAATCACAATTATAAACAATACTCCTGCTTCCCTTATGGTTAAGATTGACGAAGAAATGATTGAAACCATCTTGCGAAACCTCATATCAAATGCCATCAAATTCACTCCTATCGGTGGTAAAATTGAAATAGATGCAGGCATTACTAACAACTCAGTGGTCGAAATTTCAGTATCTGATAATGGTGTTGGAATTGAAGAGAAAAACATTGCAAAGCTATTCAACATAGATACCAATTATACCAATCTGGGTACAGAAAGAGAGAAAGGCACAGGTCTCGGCCTGATTCTATGTAAAGATTTTGTAGAGAAACATTGTGGTAAAATAGCCGTAGAAAGCACAGTAGGAAAAGGGAGTAGATTTACCATTTCACTCCCTTACTGTTCAACTGAATCTGATAGGAAATAGCTGAGAATTATTTGCAAGCATTGAAAGGAGCCTGATGCGATGACGATGGCTGATGCCCTATCTCCACTCTATACGGATAAAGATGATAAGATGATACTGATGTATCACTTTCTAAAGCCGTAAATAATCAAATGACTTGCCGAGCCTTTGTCTAATGCACACCGTATGCAGGTATGATTACATGTTCGGCGCAGATACGGCACAGATACGGCGAAGGTTCGGCCATAGGAATATTTATGGGAGAATGATTCTCTTTTTCTAAAACCGATACGAAAACTTTATCATAAATACATCATAAGGATATATTTTATAAATGTTCGAAAAGTCTTTTCCAAAATTAAAGTTTGCCAATTTATCCGAATCAGAACGATTTTGTGACCATACCAGATATACTGTCGATCCGGGCACATACTCCCATCGGAATACCAGATTTGATAGAAATGCAAAACTCTTGAAATTTGGATTATCAAAGCTAAATTGATTAATTATATTTCCATTCTCTTTTACAGTATAAGAGTCGTTTACTAATTGAATCTCATCACTTCCATATTCATGAATTCGATCAGCATAATTGCTAGCCATAGAGTTGGTAACTTTCTTAAAATCACTATAATCACCTGAAAAAATAAACGGCTGTCCATAGTATTGAAACGACATATTGGGTCGTGCATAGTATTCTAACCGGAAAGATGCAGAGAACATTCTTTGATCAATACGAGCTAAAACATAACGTTCTGCCACTTTGTCGACATATTGCATGTTATTATAAGCCGTCTCAAAGCTGGGATTTAGTGTTATCTTAATAGCATCAATAGGTCGGTAGCTAAAGTTAACACCATAATCGATACTTTGACTCACATTATTAAATCCGAATGAGAAACTATGCCAGTAACCGTATCCAAATTTTTTACGATCATCACTGCTAAAACTATAGTTAAAATTAAAACCGCCAGGGAGTTTTAGGGAAGGGCCACCCCGAAGGACACTGTTATCAATATTTGGACCATCAAGTCCCATAAATAAATTTACCCACCAATAGTTCTTTAGCTGACTGTTTATACCGATATTTCCACCTTTAAATGTACTGCGTCCTCCAAAATCCCAAGCTGTCCATTGATTGGATTGAATATTAAACTGCCGGTAAATCTTAGTTGGTTCCCAAAGCCGATAATTCAGCCAAGCCACCTGAAAAATATCATCTGCCTTACGAAGATAGCCCACATCGTTAAGTTCTAACCCCGGAGAACGCCAGGTAACCCAAACGAGGTACTGAAAATGCCCCTTTCCCATCTTCATAAAGTTGATAGTTCCACCATGACCAAGCAGCGAAGTACGGGTAGTATCATACTTTACATAACTGGCATCCGGACGCTGGAAATAATGTACCGACGACTCCTGAACAAGTTTCATCGCAGAAGCGGTTCCATTTACTGCGCTAAACTCAGCCAAGATCTGGAGTGTATATTTCTTATCCTGCCAATTGCGTTCAAAACGTAAACCACCTGTATACGCAGAGCCCGGTAGTTTATCCTTTAAAGTAGGATCTGACAAATCACGATTGGTTGCTGTAATAACTCCGCCAAAACGAGTATTTCCTTTGTCATAATCCTGCATTACACTTCCAACCAAATAATTTGTATACGGTTCGGACTCAACTTTTTCCTCACTATCATTAGTAGTCGTCATAGAATACATTCTATCGGTAAAACTCTCCATCACTCCTACTGAAAGGCCATCTTTTGTTTTGCCGGAGAGTTTGAAGGCCCCAAGAATTCGCGTATTCTGAGGATCTTTTACATAATCACCATCCGGACTATAGTGCGGTTGTCTACCAATACGTCGTGAATAAAAAATATTATCGCTCGAATATTGATTATTTCCCATGGTGAGCTGAAAATCCATCACATTTTTTCCCTCAATAAAAAAGGGACGTCGTTCCTTATAATAGGTTTCAAAACTGGTGAGATTAACCTGAGAAGGATCGGCTTCAACCTGTCCAAAGTCAGGATTAATCGTAAAGTCGAGGGTGAAATCATTCGTAATACCCAGCTTTCCATCAACCCCAACGCCTAAATTATTCTCGTGACCTTTACTATATGGGTTTTCAATTTCTTTTTTATAGCTTTCCGTTTTAGCTACCATATAGGGCATGATGTCACGTTGACGTTTTGGTTTTATCCCATTTATCCCTTTGAGCTCTCCAAACAGATAAACAGTACCGCCTGCATCTTTCGGTACTTGCCGCCAAAGTGAAGTTTCCTGAAAACGACTTAGCTGGCGTGCCACTTCAAGTCCCCAGATATGTTCATGCTGTCCTGAAAACCGAAGCTGATCAAGTGGAATACGCATCTCAGCTATCCACCCTTCCTTATCTATAGAAGTTTTAACATACCAGACAGGATCCCAGGTAAAATCTGTATCCCCATCATTATTCATAATACCATCCGACTTTACCCCAGCAGCACTTACAGCAAAAACAAATGCCGATAGTTTATCATAATAGCTATCAAAAAGTATTTCAACAAAGTCGCCTTCTTGGTCATCACGGCGAGCCATACGAGTAACAATTTTATCAGGGTCCGTATCATAAGCACGAATCAACACGTAAACATTATTATTATCGTAAAGTATTTTAAAGGCTGTCTTTTGAGTGGGAGCTGCATTCTCATGAGGTTCACGCTGAATAAAATCGCCTGACCATTCAACTTGTTGCCAGGCAGGATCATCTCCCTTGCCGTCTATAACAGGTGCAACATTTTTTATAGGTTTTGTAGTGTATGTTTTTTGTGGAATTTCCTTTTTATCTATTGGTTTTGCACTCGGATCCAACCATCCTATCATCAAAAGGAATAAAAAGAGTAATTTTACTTTCATATGTTATTTTGTCTGCGTACGATTGTAAGACGATATTACCCATCAAAAGTTACACTATGCAGTAAAAAACTAACGCACATAGTGGCATTTCTATTAATGAATAACAAGTATTCTTACATAAATTCATTTTATCTACAGAATTGAAGTTTACTTTTACCTTGGATTTTAGTCTAAAATAGTAAAGAAAGTTAACCTTCTAAATTGATCAAACATGAAAAAGATCACATTGTTTGTTTGCCTGATTCTACTGACCGGTATAATCCTAACAGTTAATGCTCAGTCCGTTCAACCGGGATATAAGATTGCGAATAGAATTCACTTGGAAGGAGCTGGTGGTTGGGATTATCTCACTGCCGATGCAGTGAATAACAGACTGTTTGTATCACACGGTACAATGGTTCAGGTTGTCGATTTGCAAAATAGCACTTTGCTTGCAACCATTGACGACACTAAAGGAGTACATGGAATTGCACTCGCCCACGACCTGAATAAAGGATTTATCAGTTGTGGAAGAGACTCTTCTGTAGTGATTTTTGATCTAACCAACTTTAAAGTATTAGAACGTGTTAAGGTCACCGGTAAAAATCCGGATGCTATTCTTTACGATCCTCACAAAAAAATAGTCTTCACATTTAATGGAGGCAGCTCAAATAGCACGGTCATCGATGCAAAAACAAATAAAGTAAAAGCAACGATTCCACTTGCCGGAAAGCCGGAGTTCTCTGCTTCAAACGGAATGGGAAAGGTTTATGTAAACATAGAGGACAAGAGTCTTGTCACAGAGATAAATACCAACACTTTGAAGGTTGAAAACAGTTGGTCATTGGTTCCAGGAGAAGAACCAAGCGGACTAGCGCTTGATAACAAAAGCCACCGTCTATTCATGGTCTGCAGTAATAAACTAATGGTTGTCATGAATGCTTTGACCGGAAAAGTTATTACAACACTTCCTATCGGAGATCGTTGTGATGGCGTCACTTTCGATCCCGCCTCGAAACGTGTTTTCAGCTCTAATGGTGATGGCACGATGACGGTGGTTCAAGAAAATGACAATGATACATATATAGTGGTTGAGAATGTAGCTACCCAAAAGGGAGCGCGTACCATTACATGCAATGTAAAAACCCATAAACTCTACTTACCGACAGCCGAATTCGAAACTGCAACAGGAAATAGACGTCCTGCAGCGAAACCCGGATCTTTTACTATTTTGGAAATCGAACCCATAAAGTAAAAACCTCACTGATATTGCACGATAAAATCACGCAATATCAGCAAATCCATTCATAAAAATAGACTGCTTCAAACTTTTGAAGCAGTCTATTTTTATGATGATTGAAATATTACCGTAACATCATTCAAACGCCTATAAACAGCCCGTCGGAGTGGTAAGCACACGGCAGGTAAACGTATGTAGTTAAGGATCAGCACATTAACTAAGAATAGACTAGGATTGAATCACCTACTAACTGACTACAAATTTCAAACATCTCCGATGCCAGATTTATGATACTATTACATACTGGGTATGAAATGCATTGAATCATAAAATTTCATGATCCGGATTGAAGAATAAAAAAATCATCTACCCCCATTTTGAGTATTTTCCACAATGTTTTCCGTGAATTCATTATAATCCCAACAAAACCTTTTCAGGATTATTACCATCAAATAATAACAAAACTGGATTTTCAATCATCTCTTTAACTTTGACCAGGAATCGTACTGCTTCGCTACCATCAATCACTCGATGATCATAAGAGAGTGCTAAATACATCATTGGCGCCACTACAACCTGCCCGTTAACCGCGATAGGTCGCTCCACAATGTTGTGCATTCCAAGAATAGCACTTTGCGGAGGGTTGATAATAGGTGTAGAGAAGAGCGAACCAAAGACACCACCATTTGTGATGGTAAATGTTCCACCCTGCATCTCGTTAAGCGTAATTTTATTCTCACGCGCCTTTTTAGCCAGTCCTTTTATTGTCAATTCAATATCAGCAAGACTTAAGGTTTCCGCATTCCGAACTACCGGAACGACTAATCCTTTAGGAGCGCTCACCGCAATTCCTATATCTGCATAATGAAACTGAACCAGTTCATCACCATCAAGCATTGAATTTACCTGAGGAAATGCCATTAAAGCTTCGGTAACAGCTTTCGTAAAGAACGACATAAAGCCAATTCCAACACCATGTTTCTCTTTAAACGCCTCATTATATTGTTTCTTGATCTTTAGTAACGCGGCCATGTTCACTTCATTAAATGTTGTAAGCATAGCGGTTTCGTTCTTAACTGAAACCAGTCGTTCGGCAAGCTTAATCCGCAAAGTAGAAAGTCTTTTACGATCTGTTTCGCGACTAGCCATTTCCCCATCTTTAGCACTATAAGTTTTAGCTATCGGTGTAGCCGGATTACTGCTTCCGGTCGACTTCAAGGGCTTCTCTATTTCAAGCATATCAGCTTTCCCTACTCGTAGCTGATGGATATGATCGACTACATCTTTCTCCGATAGATGCTTCTCTTGCATAATCTTTCGTGCCAAAGGAGTAATATGAATAGCTTCATCGACGATATCGGCTGTAGAGGAAATACCCAAAGGAGGAGCTGTAGTACCGGAATGAGGAATGGCTTCAGACGTGGTATCTGTTTCAATAGTCTTTTTTTTCTCAATTATGTCCTTAGAGGCTGTCATAGCAACAGGGGCTATTCCAATTCCAGCTGTGTCGATAGTAGCAACAAGCGCTCCAATTTTAAGGACATCACCCTCGGCAGCAAATAATTTAATTACACCACTCTCCTGAGCTACAAGGCTAAGAGTGGCTTTGTCAGAATCCACTTCGGCAATCTCTTTATCTTTTTCAACGTAATCTCCATCGCTCACTAACCAAGTAGCCAATTGAACTTCGGAAATTGATTCGCCCGGTGAGGGGACTTTAATCTCTATGATCATAAGGATTGATATTTTCTTATTTCTCTTCAGTTGGGAGATACATTTCTTCTCGTGGAGCACAGATCATCTTACAGACACTCTCTACTCTTTCACAAGTACATTCTCCAAAGGCCTTTTCTACAATCTTCTGCTGACGTAACTTATGTAACTTCGGCAATCCGGTAGCAGGCGATCCGCTCTCGGGTCGGGCAATCAACAACAGCGGAATCTCTTTAAAGTGACGCTGGATAAAGGACCATGGGCCCATGTTGGCCGGTTCTTCCTGCACCCAAAGATAATGTGCCGCATTAGCATAACTCGAAATGATCGTTTTAAGCTGTTCGATAGGAAAAGGATACATCTGTTCAATTCGGATGATGGCCGTTACAGTATCATTTATTCGCTTCTTCTCATCCATTAAATCGTAATAGACCTTTCCCATACAAAAGACCAGACGAGTAATTGTCTCAGGATTAGTAGTAGCATCATCAATCACCTCTTTGAATCCTCCGGTAGTGAATTCTTCAAAGGGTGAAACACATTTCTCATGTCGCAATAAACTCTTTGGTGTAAATATAATCAATGGTTTTCTAAACTCACGATGAAGTTGACGACGAAGTAGATGAAAAAAATTGGAAGGGGTGGTACAATTTGCAACCTGCATATTGTTATCAGCACACAAAGTTAAAAACCGCTCAATTCTAGCACTTGAATGCTCGGGCCCCTGCCCTTCATAACCATGGGGTAGCAAAAGTACCAACCCATTCATTACCTTCCATTTATCCTCAGCACTACTGATGTATTGATCTGTTATAATTTGTGCGCCATTATTAAAATCTCCAAATTGAGCTTCCCATAACGTCAAACCATTGGGGGTAGCCAAAGCATATCCATACTCAAATCCTAATACGCCATATTCACTTAACAGAGAATTAAGCGTCTGGAATTTGGCTTGTCGCTCACTTATATTTTTCAACGGAGTATATTGTTCCTCCGAATCTTCAACCGTAAACACCGAATGACGATGAGAAAAAGTACCTCGTTGTGAATCCTGTCCGCTTAATCTTACCGGAAAACCTTCATCCAAAAGCGTTCCGTATGCCATAAGTTCACCCATGGCCCAATCCAGATTTCCCTTCTGAACAATCATTGCTCTCCGCTCATCCTGGATTTTTACCAACTTACGGTAAAATTGTTTATCTGAAGGAAGTGAAGTGAGCTTCAGTCCTATCTCAGTAAACAACTCCGAAGAGACACCGGTTGGAATACTTTGAACAAAATCTTCGTCCTCGGCCTTACGGATATGGGCCCACCGATCTTCAAAGAAAGCAAAGACATGTGATTTATCGCATGCTTTAGCCTGAGTGAGAGAAGTATCGAGGCGCTCATTGATGGTCTTTTCCATCAGCTTTGATTCTTCGGGGGTAATAACGCCTTGCTCAATAAGCTTCCGGCTATATATCTCGCGCGGATCCGGATGAGTTTCAATAATCTTGTATAGTATGGGTTGGGTAAAACGAGGTTCATCCCCCTCATTATGCCCATATCGACGATAACAAAGCAAATCGATAAATATGTCTTTATGAAATTGTGCACGATACTCCATTGCAAACTGAACCGTATAGACAACCGCCTCAACATCATCTCCATTAACGTGAAAAACAGGTGTTTGTATGGTTTTGGCAATATCCGTACAATAGGTACTCGATCGGGCCTCCAGATAGTTTGTGGTAAAGCCGATCTGATTATTAATCACCAAATGAATAGTTCCTCCTGTAAGATATCCTGGAAGTTCCGACATCTGCAATACCTCATAAATAATACCCTGACCGGCAATCGAAGCATCACCATGAATTAATATAGGTGTTATCTTATCACTGTCTCCATCATAATCATGATCCAGCTTTGCCTTCACAATTCCTTCAACTACAGGATTAACCGCCTCCAAATGTGAAGGGTTTGGCGCAAGCGAAACCTTAATTTCTTTTCCATCCTCCATCTGATAGGTAGTAGAGAATCCAAGATGGTACTTCACATCCCCCATCACCTGTTCATCATCATAATCCTTCCCTTCAAATTCTGAAAGAATGTCACTAACAGGCTTATGTAAAATATTGGTTAAAACATTGAGTCGACCACGATGAGCCATGCCAATCACAAATTCTTCAGCACCTAATGCAGCACCTTTTTCAATAACAGCATTCAAAGCTGGAATTAATGATTCGGCACCCTCAAGTGAAAAACGCTTTTGACCCGGGAATTTACGATGTAAAAACTTTTCAAAAAAGACCGCTTTACTGAGATTATATAGAATTTTCTTCCGATCATCGACAGTATAAATAGGGGTATTTCGAGAGCCCTCCATACGACTTCTTAACCATTCATAAATCTCAACAATTCGGATATAAAAGAATTCGGCGCCGACACTTTGACAATAAGTTTGCTCAAGATGTTCAACAATCTTACGCAGAGTAGTCTTACCAAGTCCTAATTCCTCTCCTGCATTAAAATAATGGTCAAGATCATTTTTGGTCAATCCAAAATTTTCAAGATCAAGCGTAGGCCTATGCTGCCGTCGGGTACGAACCGGATTGGTCAACGTAAAGAGATGCCCCCTTCTTCGATAACCGTTAATCAGATTTATCACCTTGAACTCGGCAGAAGAAATAGTCTCTCCAAGCTTAGATTGATATCGCTGCTGCGCAAACTGGAAGCCTGCAAAGAAATTTCTCCAGCCGGGCTCCACTGACTGAGAGTCGATAAGATACTGCTCATAGAGTTGTTCTATAACAGTTGGATCGGAGCTATTCAAATAGTTTAAAGAATCCATTTTCAGGGTATTCGTAGGTATTAACAAATATAATAAACATGCTGTTTGATGAATAGAAACAATTGTTTTTTGATAATGTTTGGTAACAATATCAAGTCATTCATAAGAGCGTCATAATAGAGAAATAGATTTTTTCAAACTGTAAAAAAAAAATTAACATTCAGTATAATATTTATAAGAACATACGTATATTTGAAATCGAATGAAGATGTTGTTGTTACTTTTATACTTTTATTCTTTTTAAGAAATCCACAAGGATTTCAGACAACGTATGTTATTGCCTTTTGAGTTTTGCCTATTATAAGCCAAAAGAGATTTCGACTTTAGAATTAGTCTTTGCTTAATCTAACTTTTGTTGTTTTTTATACTTATATAAACCGTTTTACAGATGAAGAAAATTCTCATCATAGATGATGATAGGGCGTTTCGATTGATATTAAAAGACGTACTTATCAAAGAAGGGTACTTATTAATTGAAGCTGGAACAGGTGATAAAGGATTAGAGCTGGTAAAAAGTGACCACCCGGATTTAGTAATTACAGACTTCCAGATGCCCGGCATGAATGGGTTGGATGTGTTGGAAGCCATTATGAAACTAAAAATAGGCATTCCCGTTATCCTTATTACAGGCTTTAGTGACACTGAAAATATCATTAAAGCCATCCAACTAGGTGCATTCGACTATTTGGAGAAACCGGTAAATCATGCGGTATTAAAAGCAGCTATCCGTACTGCACTTAACTCCGCAAATCTAAGTAGCAACCTTGAACTGGCTGTTAACGAAGATATCTATGCGGATAATGTTACCGAAGATAACATTCTGGTCGGGAAAACGCCCCCAATGAAAGAGGTGTTTAAGAAGATCGGATGCATCTCGTTGAACAAAGTAAATGTATTGGTGCTAGGTGAAACAGGAACAGGCAAAGAGCTGATTGCTCGTCTGATACATACTACAGGTGTAACCAAAAATGAGCCACTGGTTACCGTAAACTGCAGTGCACTGGCAGAGTCATTATTGGAAAGTGAGCTTTTCGGACATGTAAAAGGATCATTCACCGGTGCGATCCGAGACAAAAAAGGAAAGTTTGAACTGGCCGGGGAAGGTTCTATCCTTCTGGATGAGATATCTGAAATATCTTTGAATACACAGGTTAAACTTTTACGGGTTATTCAGGAATTAGAATTTGAGAAAGTAGGTGGCGAGACCACCATTCCGATGAGAGCACGTATTATTGCAGCTTCAAACCGAAATCTGGAAGAGTTAATTAAAGAAGGGAAGTTTAGAGAGGACCTCTACTACCGACTTAAAGTATTTACCATCAACATACCACCCTTGCGTGAACGCAAAGAAGACATTCCGGGACTGGTCATCCACTTTCTTCATAAACTAAATAAAAGGTTCAACAGAAATGTGGTAAAGATTGGTGACGGCGTCATAGAGATGCTCCAGGAACATGACTGGTATGGAAATGTACGTGAACTTGAAAACACTATTCTCCAAGCCATTGTCATTTCGAAAAGCGATGTATTACAGAAAGAGAATATAACACTGAACCCCCGAAATCCGTCTCTAGTCAGTAACGGAGTTGATAAGCCGGAGCTTAAATCACTAACAGAAGTTGAAAGCTACCACATCAAACAAATTCTCGATCATGTAAAATGGAACCGTGTGGAAGCTTCACACATATTGGATATCAGCCGCCCCACCCTCAATGCCAAAATCGAGAAGTATCATTTGGAGCAACAATAAATCCATAACACCGTTAGTCTAATCATAGGGAAGAAATCCGCCAATCTATCTATTCTATGGTATCAACATTTCAAAAGAGTGAAATATCTTTAGCCACAAACGCCATAAAATATTATGATGAATTGAACCGAGATATTCAGTTAACTAACTATTACCCTCTAATCAGTGTATTGGATGACGCTGTTTGATAATATCCAGTTAATAGATTGGAAATGAAGATGTATCCCTGTAATCATATTTCACTCATTAGCCAATATTGTAATATCCTTATTACCCCTGATAATATAACTAGGATGGAATCCCATCTTGGCCATCCTTTTTAAGAAACGTTCAGCCATTTTTCTAGTTGCAAATCCATCAATCCACAACTTAATAAATCCATCCTCTTCTACAAACACCACCGGTAGCCCGGTAGCAGCCGTTATCTTCCGTTGAGCAGCCAAAGCGTTTGCATCAAAGATATAGGAGCCCATTTGAATAGAATATCCCTGTTTACTTTCTATTGAATATTGATAATTTTGATAATTTGTCAGATCATTCGATAAATCAGCCCGACCACTAACGGGTAAAGATTTAACATTCTGCGTCAACGTCGTTGCATTAATTCTCTTCTGTCCATTTTGACTGGTAACGACTTCCGCTTTCTTAACTGTATTCATTGCATAGTTGATGATATTAGCCGCTCTACCGGTTGGAGGTGCAATCTTGATGGATTTACTCTTTGGAGCAACTCCTTCTGTAGTATCCTTAACAGTAGATTGCAAAGTAAAATCAAGTCCTTCAATAAAATCGCCCTCTTTTGAAGACTTCACTGTAAACGCTTTGAATTCCGGAGAAACAGTCATTTTAATTTTTGCAAGCTGGCTGCTATCCATTCGGGCAATATAATTGCCGGGTTTCAGTCCCATGAAACTATAATAGCCATCACCTTCAGTCAGTATACGTCCAAATAAAGATCCATCATTTCGATAGAAATTCACATAAACTCTCCCAAGTCCTTTGCTCCCATTTTTACTTTTCAAACTTACAGTACCTGTAGCTTCACTCATTACATCTACCGGTATTTCAATCGTTTTAAACTGATTGGGATCGGCATAGACTGTTAAAGCTGCTTTCTTTACCTTCCATGCAATATTTTGAAAACTATTATTATTCAACTCTACCAAATAACTGGTATATGGAATTAAATCTATAACCCTAATGGTAGAATCTTTGTCGTGTTTCAAAATACGACCACCATTTACACGTAAGCTCAACCCAAATACTTTCGGTTCATTATTGTCTCGCTTCCCATTTCCATTCATATCCAGAAAAGCATAAAAAGTAAGACCGGCTCTCCCCACCATACTGTTATTTGAGGCTCTAACGTAGTGAGTCTTATGATCAAATAAAAGACTTCCGTTTGCAGATTGAGTGTATAAACTTGAATTTTTATTTATTCTTGAAGTAAAAGTAGTCTGCATAAATGAACAATCATATCGTAGCCCAATCTCAATACTATTATTCACTTTATTAATAAAATCTCTACTATATGAGATATTTAAATATCCTTTCCCAAAAAGAGGTTTGTCCAATTGCCATTTCATAGACATCCACTTTCTCTGACTATAATCATATTGCGCAGAAGGCCTAAGGAGAAATCGTTTAGGGAGAAGAAACGAAAGTGAAACATTACTTGTAGTATTAATATGTTTTGTATCAAGATACGTCAAAGAGGTAGTAACATTTGAACTAACCCCATGTAGATTCGCTGAGAAAAGAAATAATGCATTCGTAGATTGCGAATTAGAATAAATCCATTGACTCAAATAAAGCATAGAATAGGTCGAAATTTTTTTTCCTTGTGTTGGAATAGAAATGGATAAACCTCGCTCTTGAATTGGTGCATAAGTAATAACCTTTTGATCTTTTTCATAACCCGTATAATCCAAATCAAGTTGTAAATTAGAAGGCAATCGATAACTCAGGGTACTTTTTAATCGTGTTCCTAAAACATATTCCCCTGAAACCATTAGATTATTATCAACCCTAATAGAAGAGCTTACAAACGGAAGTGAATTTTCAATCTGCGGAGATGAAAAATACTCATACCCTCCACCTATCGATATTCGATGATTTAAACCATAAGTGACATTTGTTCGTGAGAATTTTGTATTAGGTTGATTTTCAACTACACCTGCCGTAGTAACATACTCTAACTCTCCTTGTGGTAAAAAATTAAATGGAATATTCGCATTTTGAATCTTTTCACGTATTTCACCCCAAGGACCATACATACGAACTTTCAAGATCGAATTACCATATACCAGAGGCACTTCAAATTTGTAAAATCCTGATGCATCTGCCTTTACATAATCGACCAATACATTATTAATGTAGAGTTCTACTAACCACCCGGGTTCGGTGACATCTGTCAGATTATAGGTTCCAAATGATCTTCGAAAAACAGTAGGCGTATTATTTAGTTGAATTCCGACGATAGATCCACTCAATGAAGAAATTGTTTGTTGCAACATTTTTCCAATTAAAACCTGTCGTAAGGCTTGATGTTCATTATTTGCATAACGCCAAAGATATGTTTGTTGCCGCAAATCAAACCGATTTGTCTGATCATAATTCAGACCCATATTCATCTCGCCTCCTGCGACCATCGATCCTAAAGTAAAGTTTAATTGTGTTGATGGAGACATTCCCTGTTGCTGTGAAGTATTTATAATCCAGTCGGCCATTCCAAATTTGAAAAGCGGATAGCTTCTTCCAATAGTGGTATCTGTTTTAATTTCCCCTCTAAGACGTTTTAAGTTCTCTCGCATTTGCTCCATCTTCATCTCTCGAATGGTGGGCAGTTCTAATTTGGTAGTTAAGTCTATTGTTAAGTTTCGAATATTAAACTGACAATTCAGACCAAACACTTCGCCAAAAAGGTTTGTCTTCATATAAAGCGTCGTCTCAGTTATGATCAAATCATCGGACTTCAATTCAATTTTTTTCTTTTGAAAAATGATTTGATTTTTCACCTTATCAATTAAATATTCGTCTTGTGGATTGATAAAAAAGCCCGACAAGGAATCTAATCTGGAAGATATGTTATTTTTTATTTTCAGGAGGGTGAAAACATCAGATATGGAAAGATATGCAACATTATTTTTTATTAAAGCAGGCACATCAGCACCTCCGATTCCAGGCACTTTAAGAAATACTGTAACTTCATCATATTGAGGCTCATTTTGTCCAAAACAAAAAAAAGGGATGAAAAGAAACAAGAATATTTGTACTTTATAAAAACCAACGGTCATACACTTTGATAAATTAATGCCTGTGTATGATTTTTCAATTATCATTTCATTGGTTTGAATTTAAAAGTCAATTCTTCTCTTTAAAGATTAAGTTCTGCCTCTGCATATTTTTCTGGATGAATCTCAGATTGGGAGGAATACAATACTCTGATTTTTCCATTGCTTAAATCAATATCTGATTTATTGTCAACATCAACTTGAACTTTTAATAATAAATTTGGAGTATATACAGCAACCCCCTTTGACATACCTATTTTTGTCTCTTTTCCGTTTGGGGCAATGTACATGACCGAGATATCACCATAAATTGACATATTACCAGTCCTATTGATAACAAGACCTATCTTGTGCGTTCCATCAGTAGCCGTTAGTAATTTTAAATTTGTTATACTTTGAGTAGTTGTTGACTCACCAACACGGATAATTACCGGGACAGTGACACCAAAAGTTGCCAAAATATTAAGTAAAAAAGTTGAGTCTTTTTTGACATCCTCATCGCCCAATGCCTTTTGGGGAATCAATGATTTAAAATATAGATGCGATCTATATTCTCCCGGCTCAAGTTGATCGCTCTTTATCAATTGTACTTTAACAACCTGTGACTCATTTGGGCCCAAAATAACTGACCGTGGGAAAAAGCGAATATTTTTATCCGCAAAATTCTGTCCAATATCAGGAGTTGTTATTGTCTGAAAATAGCCATCTTCGGTCATTCTAATCTGTAATATAGATATGCTATACTTTGCTGAATCCTGACTATCATTAGATAAATTCAATTCCATGATCCTTTTTTGCCCCTCAAAGACTAACCGTTTGGGAGTAATATTTATTATACCCTGAGCCATTAAATGCACATTCAATAACACTAAAAAACTAAAAAAAAGGGGGTAGAATAGAATTAAAAAAGATATTTTTATTCTAATTTTTTGTACTTTATGAAAAAATAAATGAAACATATCCTTCCTAGTTTAGAGAATATTCAAATATAAAAAAAACATCAAACAATTATACAAAATAGCAGAAGTTATTTTTGATTATTTTTTTAATCAGTTAAAATAATTAAGCAATTACGTCCAATCAAGAATTTTAAACGCCGAGTCCACTCCAATAACCTATTTTTGTAATATTTTGACTAAAACACTCACTGAATATCAGTAGGTTCCTAGATCGAAATTGAGCATAATTAACTTTTCGGAGTGGACTCAACCACTTTATTTCAAACATTTCTTAATAAAAAAATCTACAAGAACAAAGTGAGTAATAATAAATATTACTTATTCGTTTTTGTAGATTAATAATAAAGAAGTGCATATAATAAAAAAGGCACTTCTTTATTATATTAATATTAATGACCATTTACAGTAACAGTCAACCCAGAAACACTAATTGTTCCAATCGCATCTTTATCTAACGTCAACAATCCTCCTACTTTTATTGTATATTGACCACTTTGCCCAGCTACCGGAGTAACAGAAACATAAGTAGTATTGTTTGATTCAAAAACACCATGTCCACCACTAAAAACAGGAATACTGGGAGTTACGGTTATTTGAGTATTATCAAGAGTAGTACCAGAACCTTTAACTAAAAAACTCGCTGGTTTAGGTATTCCTGTATAAGTCAAATAAGCATTTGGTGTAGCATTTCCATTTGGCAATAATTGTAAAGTAGCATTATGACCAGCTTCAGCCTTATTAGTTATAATGCCTAAATCCATATCATTTAGCGATCCAATCCAAAAAGATGCATTAGGAGATGTCGCTGCTTGAACTTGCGCTTGAATACCAGCCTGAGCCTGTAATGTTTGTTGAGCGAAAGATGTTGCAGTGATTCCTATCAGAACAACTGCGAGAAGGACTAATTTTTTCATTGTTTTTTGTTTTTTACGTTTATGTTTTTGTAAATTTTTCTCTTCGATTATCGAATTTTTTTCATGATCATTGGTATAATGTCACAAACCATGCCAACTCATTTTTTTATATCTTTTTAAGAGCAATTGTTCATTTTGTAATTACCATATAACATTGGTATAAAGACAATTAATCAATTACATAAATTGATTATAAATTATTTATAATCTCTAAAACGCCTTCTTCCTATCCCTCTGCCTTAAAATTTCTTTACAAAGTGTAAAGTTTTTGTAGACCTTATTTTTGGCTTTCTTTACGTCATGTAGAACAACCGAAACTGCTAGCCTAAACTTATTATTTTTACTTTTTTTTCAAGATCTATTAATGAGTCCACTCCGAAAAATCAATTTTATAAAATTATCATTTTGTAATCAATTGTTATTCAGTAATATTTATTACACGAAAGGGTTCTCGGAGTAGACTCATTATTTATCCCCTTAAATCCGCAAGGGAAAATTCGACCTACAAGTTTTAATATTTCTTGCGGATTTAAGGTTAATAAGTGTAAATAAAATATTGATAAACAGTACTTTCTTACGATCGCACAATTTTCTCTTGCTTGTACAGAATTTCCATAACTGCTAAAATAAAACTAGAATCATTTGTTAATAAGACGCTCTGTAAGTAGAAATTACAACTGCGCAGAAAATGGAAAATTAGAATGCACAGAAAATGGAAACAATAGTGCACAACTTTAGGGATTTCAAAAATAGGTTATTTTTCATCATTTTGATTAAATATTGTTTTTTGGTTTTTAATTCGGAAGCTTTTTCCGGATAGATTAATTACCTCACAGTGGAATAAAAGTCTGTCAAGTAAAGCAGTTGCAAGAACTTCATCATCGAGCATCTGAGCCCATTGAGAGGGGGACTTATTGGTAGTGATAATAAATGATGTTTTTTCATAGAGCTTATTAATCAGGTTAAATAAAGCAACAGCCAGTTGTTTTTCAACAGGGAACAACATGATATCGTCAATGACGATCAGATTAGCATTCATAAGCCGTTTGTATTCAGCTTTTGCAGACCGGGTAAAGTCTTTCATTTTAAGCATCCCGATAATATCATCAATGGTTCGGAAGTAAGCTTTATATCCTTTCTGAACAGCATCATTGCAGAGGCCGGCAGCAATCAGCGTTTTACCGGTACCGGAAGGTCCCATCAAGATGATGTTATAGATCTGATCGAGCCAATCAAGCTCTCTGAGCTGTGCTAAACGTGATTTAGAAAGTCCATTCTCAAAAGTATAGTCGTATATGTTTAGATTGCTTGACTTGGGTAAATGAGCTGATTTAAGCCTTCTTTGAGCCTCTTTTTGTTCTCTGTGAATGGCTTCAGCCTGCAAGAGGCTGATGGTATAATCAAGATAACTAACCATTCCACTTTCAGCCTCTCTGAGTGCTTGGTCGAGACCGGCACTCATACCACTCATTCTAAATTGCCTGCAATAAGACTGTATAACCTGTTTCTTTTCCATAATTAAAGTCCCCCTTGCATTAAAAGTTCATAATCGTTAATGCAGCTTTTCTTTGGATAATAATCTGCAATATTGTTTCTCTTTCCATTTAATGGGTTGTTCAATATGGGTTCCAGATCGATGAGATCCTTTTGTGTATTTTTCTTCAACAAGCTTTCTAACACCGATTTAAAATCATAAGCACTGTACACCTTCATTTTAATACAGTATTGCAAAGTCTGATTGACCACTTGCGCGTCAATATTTTCAATTGATGTCTTTATTGAAGAAAGTTGATCCCTTATGTAGCGTGGTTTTTCTTTGTGGATATTTTCCAGGTATTGTATTGCCAGAGCAGGTTGGGAAAACAATAAAGAGATATCATTAATCATTTCTGCAATCATGCCAGACTTATCTCTTTTGTGATCGGTATTACTCACCAATTTACCCTTTTCAAAAGAAATAGTATGCGAACACAGATGGCTTCCAGCGGTGGAAGATATAACAAGTAAATCATCTTCCCTAATCACTTCAACCTGAGTTCCGCGTCCTTTATAAGTTCCCGATGGCAGAGTGTACAAGTTTCCTTTCCATGATATGGTATTATCTTTTCGTACAGTATACAGTTTTGATGGAGGCTGTATGGCGACAGCTACAAATGGGGCTAACGATTCTTGCTCGATACGCCATTCGGTAAAGGGGACTTTCTGCGTACCGGCATGAGGCTTTGCATTGGCTGTACGTTCCAGCCATGCCAACGCCTCGCTATTGAGCTGGTATACATCAGTAAAAGGCCTGTTGTACAGAAAGTTTTGTTTGACATACTTTACTACGTTTTCAACCTTTCCTTTGCTTTCAGGATCAGCCTTTCTACAAAAATGTAAGCGGAATGTACGCTCCCGGCAATAGTCTTTAAAAACATTGGTTAACAATAAATCTCCCTTGTTTTCATCCGAGAGGAACACTTTGTCCTGATCGTAAACCACTTCCTGTGGAATGCCATTGAAAAAAGAAAATGCTTTCTCATGGGCTGCTATAGCGGTATGGCTGGTAAATGGAATATCTGAAAAGAAAATATACTTGTAACGCGAACGCGATAATACCATGGTGAAAAACCAAACTTTTACTCTTTTACCCAATCCGTTACGCATGTTGTACTGTCCGAAATCAACCTGTGCCTGCTGTCCATATGCAAGTTCTTCAACTGCATTGTATTGGCGAATGGGACTTGTTTGTGGCAGGTGATACTTTTGCCTGATCCACATTACAAAGTTATAAACTGTTTTAGCTGTTACTCCCGGAAACTCAGGATAATGCTCCATTAACCAGTCGTGCATTTGGGCAGATGATGTTTCCTGGTACTGTTCCAGTTTGCTTTTGACAAACTCTTCATATGGAGCAAGTTCCTTACTCCTTTGTGTCTGGGACTGAACAAACTCTTCGTATTGGCTTTCATCCATTGATAGATAGAACTTGACGGTACGACGGTTAATAACCAGCTCCTGACTGATTCTTGAATTGGAGAATCCTTCTCGTTTCATTTGGTGAATCTGATGGTACATGATCAACTTGTTTAAATATTTGTTCATTATAGCCGGTTTTTAATATCCCGACAAAGTTGACTTTCTTTTGATTTGGGCATGCCCAAATCAAAAGAAATCTGTGCATCATTGTTACCATTTTCTGTGTATCCTTATTTACCGAATTCTGTGTAGTGTTATTTTCCGATTACACGCTCATGATGTCATGCTTATTTTAACAGGCCAAAAGCACTTACCAAAATAATGGATAGTTTGTAGTGTAAAAGTAGAAATGAGCGTAGGATAATTTACAGAACACTTATAGATCTCTCAGGGATAACGCTCCCCTGTTCAATACAAGTCGCCTACCTGTTTAGTACCTGTTCCGTACCTGTTCCGTATAAAATAGCGGAACAGGTACGAAACTTGCACGAAACAAGTACATAATGGAGCCGGAACTGAAACCATTCATATCCTAATATTCAGAGGATATTCTCAGCGTTATATTACGCTCATGGAGCAAGATTTGAAAAATATAGAGGCGTTGAAATACATGTATCGGTTTAAAAATAAAAATTGATATTGCACCTAAAATCCGCTAGAGTGAATTGAATTAAAGCCGTCAAAACAATGTTAATAAATAAATTACCAGTATCGGCGGTGTTTATTATGATTTCAATTATGATAATCAAATAATTGCGACAGAGAAACACGATACTAAACGCACTTACAAACCATACGAGGCATTCGTGATCTGAAAACATAATAAGTTTAGCGTGTTTTACAGATAATCCGGGATAGGTATGCTTGAAATTTAATCAATCAGCTTATTAACATCAACAATAACAGATTTTTACACTATACGTATTAATGATTTGGAAAAACTTCAAAGCAACCCCACAAATACTTAACAAAACCAGTTAACAAATTAACCCACACTATATTATTCTTGGATTCAACGAACTTTCCCCATCTATTCTTAGAGAAGATATTTGGTGAATTGGATACAGAAACTCAAAACATCTCACAAATAATTTAAAACTTAGTGATCATCTTTTTCTTGCGGATTTAAGGTTCCATAATTGTAATTCGTAAATAACAATATTGCAATTACAAAATCGAGAATTTAAAATATAGGTCCTAATTTTAATCCGATGGGCATATAAAGAAATTATGATTTAAAAATCACTCCGATAGGATTCATGACCGGGAGGTAAACTCTATTATTAAGTAAGGTCTCGTATATACATACTATCTCATTTTTATTAAAAATTCCATTATCCTGTAACATTTCAGCAAGGATAGCGTCTTATAAGAAATGATTTCTCCAAAAAATCATAGCTGATAATTTTGGAATAGAAAATCACCTTAAAACATATCATTCTATGAAACGTCTATCCTTTTTTGTATCTTTTATTTTGATCTGCTGTTTTTCAGTAGTATGCTCAGCACAAAGAAATGTCTCCACCACTATTCGTAAGGTTTCGAATTTTCATGCCATTACGGTATCCGGCGGTATAGACCTCTACATCACACAAGGTTCCACATTTAGCGTAAAGATTGAGGCGCCAGCCGATAAACAGGACGACATTGTCGCCGAGGTCCAAAACGGCACACTCCATATCTACGATGACTCTCATTTTAAAATAAGATTTGGTACAATGACACTAAAAGCACACGTCACATTACCTACGCTTACGGCGTTAAAAGCTAGTGGCGGTTCTGACATCTATAATAATGGCATATTAAAATTCAGCGATCTTACGATCTCGGCAAGTGGTGGCAGCGATATTAAACTAAGCTTAAACGGTGCGAAACTGGAAGGAAATGCTTCGGGTGGTGCTGATCTCAAACTTAGCGGAAAAGTATCCAATCTCGACATTGAGGTTTCCGGAGGTAGCGATCTCATTGCATATGATCTGATTGCTGTTAAAGCAAGAGTAAGCGCCAGCGGCGGATCGGATGCAAAGGTTACGGTAACCACCGAGCTGAATGCATCAGCTAATGGAGGTGCCGACATTTATTACAGAGGCAATCCCTCGAAAATAAATAAACATTCTTCGGGTGGAAGTGATATAACAAGGGAAGATTAACATTCAGACCTTTTCGACCCTATTTCTTGATACTATTTACTAACTCAACAAACTCGTCAACACTTAACTGCTCGGCCCTCTTATCAAGAAATGGGTGTTGAAATCCTTCAGGGGTCATACTGCGGATGGCATTGCGCAGGGTTTTCCTACGCTGATTAAAAGCAGTCTTGACCAAAGCAAAGAAGAATCGTTCATCACACCCAAGTGAATCGGTGGCATTTCGTTTCAAACGAATTACTGCCGATTTTACTTTCGGAGGAGGCGTAAAAACATTTTCATGAACGGTAAACAGATATTCGATATCATACCACGCCTGTAGCAACACGCTCAGTATCCCATAGGTCTTACTTCCGGGAGGGGCGGCAATGCGCTCAGCGACCTCCTTTTGCACCATTCCCACCACCTCGGTCACGAGATTACGATGGTCTAGCACTTTAAAAAAAATCTGGCTTGAAATATTATAGGGAAAGTTACCGATGATAGCCAATGAATCATGATACAATTCATCCAGATCAAGTTTCAGAAAGTCGCCGTCAATAATATGCAGTCCCGGATAATAATGTTGAAGATAAACCACGCTCTCCTCATCAATCTCTGCCACACGAAGGTCCTTATACGACTTCTCAAGCAGATATTTGGTAAGCACACCCATTCCCGGTCCTACCTCAAGAACATTTTCTACGGACTCACCGAGACTACCAACTATTTTACGGGCAATATTTTCATCTTTCAGAAAGTGTTGTCCGAGATATTTTTTGGGTTTTACTATCGTCATATCATAAAAAAACCCTTCCTTAATTAGGGGAAGGGGAAAACAAAAAAAAATAAAAATTAATTAATAAAATCAAATCCCGTGTATGAACGTAAAGCTTCAGGAATTCTGATGCCTTCGGGGGTTTGGTTATTCTCAAGCAGCGCCGCGACGATACGCGGTAGGGCAAGCGCCGAACCATTCAGGGTATGAGCAAGCCGCATTTTACCATTTTCATCTTTAAAACGCAACTTCATACGGTTGGCTTGGAAAGTCTCGAAATTCGAAACAGAGCTCACCTCCAGCCACTTTTTCTGTGCCGCACTAAACACCTCAAAGTCGTACGTAAGTGCCGAGGTAAAGCTTATATCACCTCCACATAGACGCAAAATACGGAAAGGCAACTCCAGTTTACGAAGCAAACCGGCGACATGGGCAACCATCAATTCCAACGTTTCATACGACTTATCCGGATGTTGAATCTGAACGATCTCAACTTTATCAAACTGATGCAAACGATTTAATCCGCGAACATCCTTTCCATAAGATCCTGCCTCACGACGGAAGCAGTTTGAGTATGCCACATTCTTGATTGGAAAATCAGAAGCTTTAACAATCTGGTCGCGATAGATATTAGTAACCGGAACCTCTGCAGTTGGTATAAGGTAAAGATTATCAACGGTTGCATGATACATTTGTCCCTCTTTATCAGGCAACTGTCCCGTTCCATATCCGGATGCCTCATTGACCAGCAATGGGGGTTGAATCTCCTCATAACCGGCTTTGACACCTTCTTCCAGAAAGAAGTTAATCAATGCACGTTGCAGACGAGCGCCCTTACCTCTATAAACAGGAAATCCGGCTCCGGTAATTTTGACGCCCAGTTCGAAATCAACAATTTTATATTTTGCGGCTAAATCCCAATGTGGAATCGCATCGACAGGCAAAACAGGTATAACACCTTCCTGATGGATATTTTCATTATCTTCTGCAGATTTTCCTCTTGGAACAGATGAATGAGGCATGTTAGGAAGCAACACAAGTATTTCTTGTAGTTCGGCTTCAATCTGCATCAAGCCATCGCTATAACCCTTCGATTGTAGTTTCAGCTGTGCGGTTTTCTCTTTCAGGGCATTAACCTCCTCCGTCTTTCCACTCTTGAAAAGTTTACCAATTTCTTTAGCAATCTGATTCGATTGAGAGAGGGAGTCGTCAAGGCTTTTCTGCGTATCGCGACGCTTAACATCTAACTCAATGATCTTCTGCACCAATGGAGCAGCATCAAAGTTTTTAACCGACAGACGTTCGACAACGACGTCGGGGTTCTCACGGATAAAGCTTAATTCTAACATGTGACAATATTTTGCGGATCCGTATGAATAACTTTAGAGATTGTTTCAGACTGATCCATTTTTTTATGATAACAAAGATAGGTTGATAATATCAAAAAGCAAAGAGCTTCCGGAAATCCGGAAGCTCTTTGCTAGATCTTTATTTTCGGGTAGAAAACTATTCTGCAGGAAAAGGAACAACGCTCACATAAGATCTATCTTCGCGTGTTTTCTTAAACTCAACGGTACCGCTGGTTAATGCAAACAACGTATGATCTTTACCAATGCCAACATTCTGACCTGGATTGTGTACAGTACCTCTCTGACGAACGATAATATTACCGGCTTTTGCCAGTTGTCCACCATAGATTTTAACACCTAAGCGTTTACTCTCTGATTCGCGACCGTTCTGCGTACTACCCGCACCTTTTTTATGTGCCATTTGTCCGGAGATTTAAAAATTTGTAATTACTTTACTTTAATTTCTTCAATTTTTACTTTCGTCAGATACTGACGATGTCCATTCATTTTCTGGTAGCCCTTTCTGCGTCTTTTCTTAAACACGAGCACCTTGTCACCTCTCAAATGTGAGAGGATTGTGGCTGAAATCTCAGCGCCATCAACTACAGGAGCGCCAACGCTAATATTACCCTCGTTTTCAACAAGAAGAACCTTGTTAAACGATAGGCTAGCGCCTTCTTCACCCTCTAACCGGTGAACGAAGATCTCCTGTCCGTTCTGGACTTTAAACTGCTGGCCAGCTATCTCTACTACTGCGTACATTTGTAAATTATTTAATGATTTACTTTTGAAAATTGGAGTGCAAAATTAAGAAATATTTCGTTAATAAAACAGTTTATTAATATAATTTTCAGTTTTTTTGATGTTCTGCCTCTTCCGCTTCATTACCCACTGAATGATATCCAACAAAATACTATCTTTGCACATAGAAACGCGAGATTCAGAATGATAGCTGTTAATAACCTTTCCATACATTTTTCAGGAAATTATCTTTTCGATTCCATTTCTTTTTTGATCAACGATCGTGATCGGATTGGTTTGGTCGGTAAGAACGGTGCCGGAAAATCTACCCTACTAAAAATTATTTCAGGTCATCTTGAACCTGAAACCGGTACTATTAGCAGTCCTTCGGGCAATACTATCGGCTATCTTCCACAGGAAATGATTATCCGTACGCCAAGAACGGTAATGAATGAAGCTTTGTTAGCTTTCAGCGAGCTACTCGATCTGGAAAAGAAAATCACAAAACTCACTACCGAACTTTCAGAACGTGAAGACTACGATTCTCCACAATATTTTAAACTGATTGAACAGCTTAACGAAGCCAATGAGCGTCACCGTCTCTTAGGTGGAAATACTAAAGAGGCCGATACCGAAAAGATTTTGCTTGGTCTTGGATTTGAGCATACTGATTTCAATCGAAAGGTAAGCGAATTTAGCGGTGGCTGGCAAATGCGTATTGAACTTGCCAAGATTCTATTAAAACGGCCTGATGTCATCCTCCTGGATGAGCCGACCAATCACCTCGACATCGAATCCATCCAGTGGTTGGAAGATTTTCTGAAAAGCTATCCCGGTTCAGTGGTGCTGGTTTCGCACGATAGAGCCTTTTTGGACAATGTAACCAATCGCACCATTGAAATAACGCTAGGTAAGATCTTTGATTTCAAGTGTTGCTATTCCGAGTATGTTGAACAGCGGGCTACCATTCGCGAACAACAGATGAATGCCTATGCGAATCAGCAGAAAGAGATTGCCGAAATGGAGCGATTTATCGAGCGTTTTAGATATAAAGCCACCAAAGCCAAACAGGCTCAGAGTCGCATAAAACTTCTCGATAAGATAGATCGGGTTGAGATCGACGGAATGGATGCTTCGGCTATTCACTTCCGGTTTCCACCGGCCCCTCACTCGGGCAAAGTCACCATCGAGGCCGAGGGACTCGGAAAATCGTATGGTAAAAAATTGGTCTTGCACGACCTTAATTTCATGATTGAAAAAGGTGAGTTCATTGCCTTCGTAGGTCGGAATGGAGAGGGAAAGTCTACTCTTGCGCGAATCATTGTTGGCGACTTGGATTACACCGGCGTCTGTAAATTGGGATATAATGTCAAAATTGGGTATTACGCCCAGAATCAGGCCATGATGCTCGACCCTGAAAAGACGGTTTTCGAAACGATAGACGATGTAGCAATCGGAGATATGCGCCCAAGGGTCCGCAATTTGCTTGGACAATTTTTATTTGGGGGCGAGACCATTGACAAGAAGGTAAAGGTGCTATCGGGAGGAGAAAAGTCGCGGCTGGCATTAGCTAAATTGCTGCTCGAACCTGTGAACCTATTGGTACTTGACGAACCTACCAATCACCTTGATATGCAAAGTAAAGACATTCTGAAGAGTGCTCTTTTGCAATATGATGGGACGATGGTGGTGGTTTCACACGATCGTGATTTCCTTCAGGGACTCACCGATAAGGTTTGGGAATTCAAAAACCACACCATTAAAGTCCACGACGGTGATGTATACGAGTTTCTGAAAGCACGCAAACTTGAATCATTGAAACAGTTGGAGATAAAAACAGCTGCTGCGAAACTGGCTGGCGAAGATACCGTTTCGACCGGAAAACTGGATTATGAGCGTAGAAAGCTGATTGAAAAAGAGGCCAGAAAAGTAAGAACTCAAATAGAAAAGCAGGAAGTATTGATTGAAGCGTTAGAGACAAAAATAGCCGATATAGACCGGATGTTAGCCAATCCTGATAATCATTTGGAAAAAGTGACATCAAACGAACTCTTTCAAGATTATGAGACATTCAAACAACAGCTGGAAGAGGCTATGCTAAACTGGGAAACACTTCACACTCAACTGGAGGAAGTCCAGGCCCAACTATAAAACGAATCAAACCGATAACTCCGAAAGCTATTGATGACTAATTCCAACCGTTGAATCTACTTTGTCCATTTCCCAGCCACAATCGTTAGAATATTTTGAGAACATCCTCCTACTATGCTTCCATGACTCTTATCGCACATATAGGATACCCAGTCTCCATAATTTCATTATAGGCTATATTTCAAACGCTTACAAATCTCGTTCTTTCAGTACAAGTGCGAACTCGCGAACGATTTCTTTATCCTGATCCGGAACATTAATAGCATCCAGATCGTGCATAGCCTTATCGTAATATTCGAGTATCAGTTTTTCGGCGGCTTCTTGCATCTGTAGCTGATTATAGATTGCCGTCACTTGAGAAATTTTCTCCATGTCATCAAACGACTTGTCGGAGAAGAAATAAAGAAGCTGCTTTTTCTGTTCAGCATCAGCTTTTTCTAAAGCTTTCAGATAGAGCCAGGTTCTCTTGTTGGTGAGAATATCATTACCAGTTCTTTTACCGAACACGATCTGGTCTCCATAGATATCCAGCAAATCATCTTTTATTTGAAAAGCCAGTCCGATATACTGCCCGAAGCTATAAATGAGTTCGGCATCTTTTTTAGATGCACCGGCAAAGAGAGCCCCCAATTTCAAACAGGCTGCAGGAAGCACAGCAGTCTTCAATCGAATCATTTCTATATAATCGGAAATAGAGACATCGTTCAAATCCTCGAAATCCATATCCAATTGCTGACCCTCACAAACCTCTCTGGCTGTCTGTGTAAAAAGAGGCAGAATGAGTGGCAACATAGCGGGCCGACTACGTGTGATATAATCGTAGGCCAATGCAAACATGGTGTCACCTGATAGAATAGCGATATTGGTATTCCATTTTTTATAGACGGTATCCTCACCACGCCTTATGGGCGACTGATCCATGATATCATCATGCAGCAAAGTAAAGTTATGAAATACCTCAACAGCTATAGCGCAGTTCATTGCATCATCAACATCACCGGAAAAGAGGTCACAACTCATCAATACTAAGAGAGGACGCATCCGTTTACCTCCTTGCAAAAGGGAATAACGGATCGGATCGTATAAGCGAGTCGGAGTTAAAGGTATCTCATTTAAATTGAAAGCTTCATTGAAGCGCTCCTGCAACTGTTCAAAAGTAAGCATCGAATGCAATTAATCGTTAACGAATCATATTGATAACCGGGAATCTTAAAGCGACTCCAGTTCCAATAAATTAAGCAGATATTGGCCATAGCCACTCTTTAGAAGAGGCTGGGCCAATGCTGTAAGCTGATCTTTGTTGATAAACCCTTTACGATAGGCTATCTCTTCAATACAGCCGACCTTGAGCCCCTGTCGCTCTTCAAGCACTTGTACAAACTGACTGGCCTGTATGAGCGAAGCAAAGGTACCTGTATCAAGCCATGCTGTTCCACGACTTAAGACTCCGACCTTGAGTTTCTTCCGTTCCAGATAAACTCGGTTTACATCGGTAATTTCATATTCCCCACGTGGAGAAGGTTTGAGATTTTTAGCAATGTCTATTACCTCATTATCATAGAAATAGAGTCCTGGAACTGCAAAGTTCGATTTAGGTTTTGCAGGTTTCTCTTCTATTGAAAGGGCATTATATTCGTTATCGAATTCAACTACGCCATAGCGTTCGGGATCCGTGACATGGTAAGCAAAAACAATACCCCCATCAGGATTGTTGCATTTGTTCAGCAGGCTTTGCAGCCCATTACTATAGAAAATATTATCACCCAGAACAAGTGCCACAGAATCTTTACCGATAAACTTCTCGCCAATCACAAAAGCCTGTGCCAATCCGTTTGGAATCTCTTGTACCGCATAACTGAACGAGCATCCCAACTTTTCACCATCGCCCAATAACTTTTCAAACTGAGGCAAATCATGAGGGGTTGAAATAATCAAGACATCCCTGATACCGGCCATCAGCAATACACTTAAGGGATAATATATCATTGGCTTATCATAGATAGGCATGAGCTGTTTACTAACAGCCAACGTCAACGGGTGAAGGCGAGTACCTGAGCCTCCTGCTAAAATGATACCTTTCATAACTTTTCTATTTATTATAAATGATCATGATTTTGTTGTTCATCTTCAAGTTCATTATTATCATACACTTCTATAAGAGGCTTCTCTTCAATAAAATCATTTGTAGACACATATTTATCCAGTGTCATCAACAAAGATGGAAGAACTGCCACATTAAAGAACATTGCCACAAATAACGTTATTGAAATAAGTAATCCAAGCGCTTGTGTTCCGCCAAATTTAGAGATCGTAAATACACTAAATCCAAGTACCAGAACAATGGATGTATAGATCATACTAAACGATGCCTCACGTAGTGCTCCAATGGCTGACTTTGCAATATCGTGATTATTGGTTTGTAATCCATGCCGGTATCGCGCAAGATACTGTATGGCATTATCAACTGAAATGCCTAATGCAATACTGAAAACTATGAGCGTTGATGATTTCAACGGAATCCCCGTAAAGCCCATGATGGCGGCCGTCACAAGCAATGGTATAAGATTGGGCACCATCGATACCAAAATCATCTTTACCGAACGAAACATTAACGACATCAACAAAGATATCAGGATAATGGCAATACCAATACTTTCAAACAAGTTATGGATCAAAAAGTTTGTTCCTGCAGCATAAACAACGCTATTTCCCGTAATGGTAACATTATATTTCTTAGGATTGAGAATAGAATCGACCCCCGGCTTTACTTTCTTCATGAAGGCATCTATCTCTTTTGTGCCCATATCCTGCATGTTAAAGCTGATACGAGTATATTGCTTGGTACTGTCCATAAACGTTTTCAGTACATTTCCTTTTTTAGAATTACCACTCCGGGGAATGTAAGAGAGGATGAAATTCTTCTCTTGATCGCTGGGAAGTGTATATTGTGAAGAATCACCGTTATAAAATGTTTGACGGGCAAATTTAACGGCTTCAGATAATGATAATGGTTTTGAAAATTGAGGGAATTGTTGAAAATAATGCTGTAAGTCATCAATTTTTTCAATCGTGGACAGTCTCATCACACCGTTTTTTTTCTTGGTGTCAATACTGATTTCAAAAGGCATTACTCCGCCGAAGTTAGATTCGAAGTACTTAAGGTCAACATAAATCGGATCGTTCTTAGAAAGGTCATCAACAACCTTTCCTGAGGTCTTCATCAATGTCAGTCCATATACACTAATCATTACAATAATCGCTGAAGCGATGTATACCTTGTTACGATGATTCGAAATAAGACGAACCAGTAACTCAGTAATCCCTCCGAAGAACTTGCTGTTGAGATGTCGGGTATGTCGTTCCGTCGGAGGAGCCATAAAGCTGAAAAAGATGGGGAAGAGTGTTATTGTGAGTACATATTCGAGGATAATGCTGATAGAGGTAATGATACCGAATTCACTCAGCATTTTATTCTGTACAAAAATAAAAGCAGCAAACCCCATGGCAGTAGCCGTATTAGTCATTAATGAGGCAAAACCAATCCGACGGATGGTATTTGATAGTGCAAGAATTTTGTTTCCGTGTGTTACGTACTCCCAATGGTATTTATTAAGAATGTAAATACAGTTTTCGATGGCAATGATAACAATGAGCGAAGGGATCACTCCGGTAAGAATAGTTATTTTAAAGCCAAAGAGTGAAATCAGTCCCAATACCCAACCAATACTAATTCCGACAACTAAAAGAGAGGTGAGCACAACTCTAAATGACTTGAAGAAGAAGAACATAATCACTGCCGCCACAATCATTGAAAGGATGATAAACAATGTCAATTCATCTTTCACCATTTTAGTGGTGACCGTTCTTATGTAGGGTAAACCTGAGTAATGAACTTCAACCTTTTGAGCCGTTCTATATTCTTCAACAACATCTTTAATTTCCTTGACAAGTACAATCCGGCTCTTATCATTTAGCTTCTTACGATCAAGGGTGATTGCCATCAGGCAAGCATGTGTTTTGCTATTATACAATAAACCCTGATAGAAGGGCATACTCATAAATCGTTTACCGATACTATCTGCTTCTGCCTGAGTAGACAGTCGTTTTGTCACTAAAGGATTAAAAGTAAACTGATGTTTTATGGTATCTTTACCAAAGTTGATGGTTCGCGCCAAGCTGATAACCTCTTGTATTCCATCAAGTTTTTTAATCTTTTCACCCAGATCATACCAAGCGTTAAATTGCTCCAGTTTAAAAATCTCCGGATTAGTTACGCCCACCACCATCAGGTTTCCATCTTCACCAAATCTTTGTTTAAATTTAACATAGTCTTGGTAGGTAGTGTCTTTCTCCGGCAACATTCGCATCATTTCATACGAAAGCTGCACTTTGGAGCCCTTAAAAACCATAAACACAGTAATCAATCCAATCACGACAAGAATTGCCGGACGATTGCGCAAAATAAATCTCACAATCCAGTTCCACATGCTCTTTAATTCTTTGCTTTATTAAAAAGTTATACCCCGGAAGCAATAATTCTGCTTGTATATTGAATGCAGTAATTAACTGACAATCCTTACTTACAGTCTATTGTAACCTAGAATTAATATTATTAAAATCGCTTCAAAAGTACTTATTTTCGTTGTGAAAGTAAAAACAAATACGAATGTCAATCTTTACTAACAAAGAAAAGATATACCTAAGCGAAAATCATTATTTACTTGTAGGACTTATTTCATTATAAAATAAGCATTTACAGCACTCATACCTATGTATTATTCATGCAATGATTTAACTTTTCCCTTATCAATCACCTAACGCTATTTTTTACCGGTGATACCCATTGATTGGCCTGATAGAATCACTTAAAAGCACTATCTTATTTTCGTTCTAATCAGTAAAAAAGCCGGTCAAAATGGCCGGCCTTTCTACTGATTATTTATTACCATTCAAGAATCTTGAAAAAGTCGTAAAGTTCAGGATTCGGGACGTATTGTTTTGCATCATCATAATCCCCTTCAGAGAGATAATGAAGGCTATCTTCAAACGTGATACGTGTACGCTGGGTGTCCATGTTTACCATACGAGGTCTGATTTTCCCCGTTTCATCTTCTACATCTTTCAGGAATAATGGCTTTACCTCCCCTTCTGTTTCAGACATCACCAAACAACCGGTATATCCCTGATCGAAGAGTCGTTTCACTCCAAATCCAAGTAGAGAGCAATACATCATATCAAACGCGTTAGGACTACATGCGCGCATTTCATATCCTAACTCAACCGGTCGGCTCTTTACTTTGAGATTTAATGCTTTCAACCGTTCCTGAAGCAGGATGTTAAAGATATATGCCTTGCTGACATTACCCAATTCGGGGTGACCATGTTCGTCAAACGTGAAGTGAATATTACTTGAAAGGATTTCAGCATCATCCATAAAATGGAATACCCCTTCTGAAATGATTGCAGCTCCATATTTAATACCTAATAATTTACGTTTCAATATAGAGGAGATCATCAACCGAAGAATACGATCAAAAGTGGGCTTTACTTTGTTGAACATTTCAGGAATAATAATCATTGGGTAGTGACAAGCAGCGCCGATACCAAATGCAAGGTGCCCGGCTTCGCGCCCCATCGTAGAGACTACAAACCAGTTACCTGATGTACGGGCATCTTCATAAACGGTAGTTGCCAAACGAACACCTTCCTGCTTTGCACTTTCATAACCAAATGTAACCAAACCTTCAGGCAACGGCAAGTCATTGTCGATGGTTTTAGGAACATGAATATTTTGGATAGGAACATTATTTTCATTCAAATACTTGGCAATACGATTGGCCGTTGATGCAGTATCATCACCACCAATAGTTACCAGTAACTTCACATCGTGCTTGGTAAAAAAATCAGTGTTAAACTCTGAATCTTTAGGTTTGTAACGACTCATCGTCAAAACAGAACCTCCCTGGTTATGGATACGGTCTGCCATATCAAATGTAAAATTAACCAGATGCTGTTCGCCTGAGAACAAATAATGATAACCACCATGTAAACCAATTACACGGTAATCATCTTCAATAAAAACCTTAGACAATGAAGAAATCACCGAATTAATGCCGGGAGCAGGTCCACCCCCGCAGAGGATAACAATAGAACCTTTCATGATCAGTCTTTTAGAATTTAAATAAGTTTTACGCAACTGTCTGCGATAGTGTAAATTTAGATATTAATTCTATTGCCGGCACCGTTTTCATTAAAAAAAACATTACTTTTTTGTAGGCATATTCATTAGTCTGCCAATAGGGTACATATTAAGCTGATTGTCCCAATAGGGGGTTTTGCTATAGAACCAGTTAATAATTGCTTCAGGATTGGTTGCAAAGTGCGTATCAGTAGCTTTCTTTTGTTCAAACGCTTGTTTAAGATTAGCATCTTTGGCTAGCATCTCGCGTGCAATACGCTCTATTACATAACTTTCTGAATACTCTTTTTGTTCCATGACGGTATTGAAGAATCCCCATGAAGCTAATGATCCATCAGCAGCCGGTTCAAGCAGGTAGACTGCAATTCGGGCAAGAGGTTGATTCGTGGGAACGATGATTGATCCGGGCTGGTATTCGTGCTCGAATGTGATTGTATCTAATCCAAACTGCGTATTAAAACGTCCTTCAAAACTAATCGGACTAAATTTAACCTTCGAAAAGCGATAACTATTCACCTTATAGGTAGTCGGCTTGTTTAGTACGATAAACTTTAAGCCATGCAATTGCACACGTTTAATGACATCGGTCCATTCAACGGGGATGATATATGCCTCGGGTAATTGTACCACAGCAACAGGTTCCACCTTATTGTAGAAAGGAATTTGCATAATCACAGGTTTTTCCGGATGATAAATAAACCACTCACCACCCGTAAGATCGCTTTTTACACTTTCATATTCAAATCCCTTAAAGCTTGTCATCACACTATCTTTAAAAGAGGTCTTAAATTTGACAGGCAACAAGGATTTTCTAAAATCGATGCCGGCTGTATAATCATCTGCGTTTTTCACAACCTTCAGAAACCGGGTACGATCTTTATTCAACAACTCCATGGTATGTAGAATTGTTTTATAAGTAGCTTCAACCCTGATATTATAAGCCTTTAACATGTGCGCTTCGATAAGTAGTGCGGGACGGTTACGGGTAGCAAAATATCCGGTAGACAACATCGGAGGAGCAGCGCTTAGATAAAGCCCGCTTCGGGGATCATGCCAATTCCTAAATTGAACATACGGAAATGCCGGAACATCATCACCTGATAATAACTTCAAAAGTTCCTTTTCATAATAATCGCGGGTCCAATTTGTCAACCCTGCTTCCATATTCCCGCTTAATTCTAAAGAATAAGTTATTTTATATTGATAATCAGCGCCATCAGTGACATGGGTATCAATGAAAAAGTCAGGGTTCCATTTATTCAGGTTTCTAAGCCACGCTTGCATTTCAGGAGCATCGGCTTTCAGATAATCGCGATTAAGATTTAAATTCTGAGCCGTAGTTCTCCATCCCATTTCGGTGGGTCCGTTTTGATTAATCCGGTTATAAGGTCCAAACCGTTCATGCCCATCAACGTTAAAGATTGGAATAAACAACAATGTGACATGATCAAGCAGATCTTTGTGTATTCCCTTCACAAGTATATCGCGCAACAGAAGCTGCATGGCATCTTTACCATCGGGTTCTCCCGCATGGATACAGGCCTGAACCATGAGCACCACATTTCCCGAACGATGAACCGCTTCGGGCGTAAAGTTGTGTTTTTTATCAATAATAAGAAGCTGAATATCGCGTCCCTGAGCACTTTTGCCAATGCTTTCCATCTTTACCCACGGAGAGAAGGCCGCCAATTGTTTACAATACTCCATGGTTTCAGCATATCGTGGAGTTGATTTACCTCCCGATTTTTCGTAGGGAGTGATTTTAACATTTTGAGTAAAGCTATTACTCCAACAAAGCGAGCATGTTAACAACAGCAAGAAGAAACGGAGTGTCATCTGGAACGTTTTATATAAAATTGGGTCAAATATATAACTTCCTCAAAATACAACCCCTGTTAATCTTCTTTTTTTTTACATTTGCTAAACTCTCTTTATAGAGTTACAGTATAGAAGGTTTGTATATGAAATTGAAGTTGACGATTATTCTGTTTATTTTCACCATGGTATTTTTTTCGACCAAGGCACAACAACCTCTTTTCCGTCAGTTTTCAACTGAACAAGGGCTTCCATGTTCTGAAACTTATGCAATCTTTCAGGATTCAAAAGGGTTTATATGGACGGGAAGCAATTATGGCGTCTCCAGATTTGATGGGTATTCTTTTAAGAACTTTGATCTTCAGGATGGACTTCCTGAGATGACCATCTTTGACATTACGGAAGATTCAAAAGGACGTATCTGGTTTATCGGATTTAATAGTAAAATATCTTATTATGAGAACGGCAAGATAAAACTATTCCCTTTCAATCGGGCCATCGAACATCTTACTCAAGGGCACAGTCTTTGCATAAAAAACTCGCTTTATATCGACCCGAACGACAATCTTTATATTTCGTTTCGTTATCTAGGTATTATTAAGATAACGCCGAAAGGATTTGTCACACGAATTGACAAGAAGCTAGACAATTTAGCATCCATCATTCAGGTAGATCACAAACTATTAATAGCGCAGCATCGCGGTATATTTAATCGACTTGATTTCAATACTAAATTTTGCAAAACCTCAATTGTAAATGATTCTTTAGTAAAAGCGCTGAATAGGTCAATCATAGCAATTCCTGCCTCCGATAATAAAAGTATCTATTTAGCATGCGATAGCTATCTGATTAAAGTATATAGAGATGGCCGTTATGAGTCGCGTAAGATGCCGGCAACAATTATCTGGTTTTCTAAAGATAGCCAAAATCTATTATGGGTATGTTCATTGAATAATGGGGCAGTAGCGTTTGATGAAAAAGACTTTCATGGAACTGCAAAACACGTCTATTTGAACAATAAATCCGTATCCTCCATTATTCAAGACAGAGAGGGTGGATTCTGGTTTAGTACATTGGAGGATGGAATTTTTTATCTTTCGTCACATTATACAAGCAGTTATGGTATAAAAAACGGATTAGCTGATGAAAACATCTCCTGCCTGGAATCGGATAATAAGCAAATCTTTGCAGGAACAAAAAGTGGATATCTTTCAATAATTAAAGATAAAAAGGTTATTAATCTTCAGGTTGGATCGAAACAACCCATAGAAATCACCTCTGAACTTTATGATCCTGATTTGAAACAATTATATATTGCTACTGTCGAAGAGCAATATATTTTTAAAAATAACAAATTTTACGCTCTCATTAATTTCAATCATAAGCAAAATAAAGAATACCAGAAAAAATTCTTAGCCACTAAAGTGATGATAAAAGCATCAAAAACCACAATGTGGATAGGTACAACCTCAGGATTTGCACTTATAGATATAAAAAATGGAGATGTTCTTTATTATTCAAAAGAAGCCACAAATATTGGGTTCCGAGTTACGGCAATCTATATTTATCCGGACGGATCCTTATTAATCGGTTCATCTGATGGGCTATGGACCTTTAAAGATAAGAAATTAAAAAAGGCAAGTGATTTAATACCCGGTCTCGCAGATAGAATAATAAGTATATCCGGCAATAGATCCGGCGATCTAATAGCAATTGCGACAAAAGGGTCCGGAGTATTTTTGAAGGTGAAAGGTTCTCTTGTCCATTTAACCCGTAGCATAGGATTATTAACCAATTCGCAGCAATCACTTTACCTAAACAATAATGAATTGTGGATGGGTAGTAACCAAGGATTATCTTGCCTCAGAATAAAAAGTCTAAGGCCTTTCAGATACACACTAAATAATTATACGAAAGATGATGGCCTGATTTCAAATCAAGTCTGTGACATGACTATTTATAAAAATAATATTCTTGGAGCAACAAATAAAGGCATTTCATTTATCGATAATAAAAAATTCAAACAATTTGCGGGAAGAATTCCTTTGTTCTTTACCAGAACCCGTCTAATGATGAAAGACACCATTCTTCCAAAGAACTGCTCACTCCCCTATTATCTAAATTCACTCTCTTTCAATTATGTAGCAGTCACCTATCAATCATTAGTCAAAATTCAATATCAGTACAGACTTTTGGGCTTAGATGACAAGTGGGTAACTACAAAAAACACAGAAGTGATTTTTCCGTTTCTACCTGCCAATAATTATGAACTTCAAGTTAGGACTATTAATGATATAGGTCGGCCTTCGTCGGAAATAATCAGTAAGAAATTCACCATCCGGCTCCCTATATGGCAAACATGGTGGTTTAATGCCATTATCATAGTATTGCTATTAGCATTAGTTTATAATTTCTACAGGAAAAGGATAAAGCGAATTGAACTTGCGAATCTAACACAACAAGAGATAAATCAATATCGACAACAAGCTCTTAGCAAGCAGATGAATCCTCACTTTGTTTTCAATTCGCTCAACTCTATACAGTATTATATTATAAAGAATGACAAGGTCTCTTCCAGCCGTTATCTTACTAAGTTTGCAACCTTAATGCGTATGATCCTGAATAATTCACAACATCAGGCTATCTCATTAAGTGAAGAACTGGCCTCTTTAAAACTTTACCTGGAGCTTGAGGCCCTACGATTCAAAGAGCGATTTGAATATACAATTGAAGTCGATCCTGTAATTAATCAGGTGTCGACCTTCATTCCTCCATTTATCATTCAGCCATTTATTGAGAACTCAATCTGGCATGGTTTGATGAACAAGGAAGGAAAAGGATTATTACAGCTAAAACTAAACTATCATAAAAATTTTATCATCTGCTTTGTAGAAGACAATGGAGTTGGGAGGAAGAAATCGAAAGAGATTCAGGAGGGAAATCAACTCAAACGGCCTTCAAAAGGAATCGCTATTACGGAAACCCGATTAAGACTTTTTGACACAAGAAAAGTACAAACAAGCCCTATTACTTATACCGATCTTTATGATGAAAATGGTGAGGCGATAGGAACACGTGTCGAGATACACATTCCCATTGTTGTATAACGATCGTCGATTAAACTTTTCTCAGGGTTCGGCTTATATTATGTCAATTGAAGCCATCGGTTGTAACACAGCCAATGCAGTAGAGATCGAATTGATATTTTTAAAACTGATATGTAACCGGCCATTATTTTCACGCATCTTGAAAGCAGATGGATGCGACTGAAGATATTGAAGGACAGATGTAAAAGCAGCAGATTGGTAATAAGGGGAATCAGGATTTTGAACAAAGAACCCCAACATCGCACTTTGTTTGATAACCAGTTTTTCTAAGCCCATATCACGCGCAAGCCAACGTAAACGAAGCGCATTCATCAGTTCTGTTGCTTCGTGAGGAACAGGTCCAAACCGGTCGATCAAACGATCCTGAAAGATCATCAAATCCTCTTCTTTTTCGATATTATCAAGCTCTTTATAGAGACTGAGTCGTTCAGTGGCACTACTTACATACGCATCGGGGAGTAATACTTCAAGGTCGGTTTCAATCTGACACTCTTTGACATATTTTTTAGCAATATCAGCAGTAAACACATCCTTAAAATCAGTCTCTTTTATTTCAAGAATAGCCTCGTCAAGAATACGGTTATACATCTCGAATCCGATTTCAGAGATGAACCCACTTTGTTCGCCGCCCAGAATATTTCCGGCACCACGGATATCTAAATCGCGCATGGCAATATTAAATCCTGACCCAAGATCCGAAAACTCTTCGATTGCTTTTAAACGTTGACGAGCTTCATCTGTCAATACACTCATCGGAGGTGCCAGTAAATAGCAGAACGCTTTTTTATTGGTTCGCCCTACCCTTCCACGTAGCTGATGCAGTTCACTCAAACCATAATTCTGAGCATCACTGATAATGATGGTATTTACATTTGGAATATCAAGTCCCGACTCTATAATAGTGGTTGCGACCAACACATCATATTCGCCTTCAATAAAGTCGAGCATAATCTTCTCCAGCTTATGTCCATCCATCTGTCCATGTCCGATAGCGATACGTGCATCAGGGAGCAGGCGTTGAATAATAGCAGCTATTTCTATTATATTATGAATACGGTTATTTACAAAGAAAACTTGTCCTCCCCGTGAGATTTCAAATAAAATAGCATCACGAATAATTTGCTCACTAAAAACATGTACTTCGGTTTGTACGGGATACCGATTAGGCGGTGGGGTATTGATAATACTAAGGTCGCGTGCACCCATCATTGAAAATTGAAGGGTACGTGGAATAGGTGTAGCGGTTAATGTTAAAGTGTCAACATTTGTTTTGAACGACTTGAGCTTCTCCTTAGCGGCAACGCCAAACTTCTGCTCTTCATCGATGATTAATAATCCTAAGTCTTTAAATTGAACATCCTTACTAAGCAAACGATGTGTGCCGATCAGAATATCAACCTTTCCTTCTTTCAACCTTTCGAGTGTCTGTTTTTGCTCTTTAGCACTCTTGAAACGATTTACATAGTCCACCGTGCAGGGGAACTCATCTAAACGACTACGAAAAGTTTTGAAGTGTTGCACTGCAAGAATGGTCGTGGGGACCAGTATAGCGACCTGTTTACTATCGGCTACTGCCTTAAATGCTGCACGGATAGCTATTTCTGTCTTGCCAAACCCCACATCACCACAAATAAGCCGGTCCATCGGAGACGACTCTTCCATATCCTTCTTCACATCGGCAGTGGCTTTTACCTGATCAGGGGTATCCTCATAAATAAACGAAGCCTCCAGCTCGTGCTGTAAGTAGGTGTCTGGCATGTACTGATAGCCTTCGGATGCTTTTCGTTCTGCATAAAGCTTTATCAAGTCCTTGGCTATATCTTTAACACGTTGTTTGGTCTTTTGCTTTAGTTTATTCCATGCATTCGATCCCAACTTATCCAATGAAGGAATAGCCCCTTCTTTCCCAGTATATTTAGAGATACGATGAAGCGAATGGATACTTACATAAAGGAGATCGCCATTCTTATAAATCAATCGGATAGCCTCTTGGATCTTGCCGTTATTATTCACTTTTTCCAAGCCGTCAAACTTTCCGATGCCATGATCCACATGGGTTACATAATCGCCGGGCTTCAAATCGTACAACTCCTTTAAGGTAAGAACCTGCTTACCGTTCTTACTGTCGCGGATTCTATACTTATGGTATCGCTCAAAGATTTGATGATCGGTGTAAAAGGCATAGCCCAATCCCTTATCGATAAACCCTTCATGTAGTGCTAAATTCACCGGCGTAAACTCAGCCTTCACATTTAACTTGTGGTTAACGGTAACATCATAAAAAATAGACTGTAGCCTTTCGAGCTGTTTGCTATTGTCGGAGAGAATGAGGTTGTGAATATGCTGTGTTGTGTTTTCATGCATATTCTTAATCAGCAACTCAAAGTTCTTATTGAAGGAGGGCTGTGGGGAGATGTTAAACTGGTATTGCATATTCTCAGAGAATATGAATCGTTTTCCAAACTCAATGATAGAATAGTTAAGAATGGTTTTGTTAAACAGCTCGGAAGAAACATATAATTCGGGAGGTGGAACATGGCTGATCTCACCTGTTAATGCATTGAATGCCTGTTCAGCCTGTAAGTATTCTTTTTCAATATGCTCAGAAGCAATTTCGAAATCATCAATCCAAACGACAGCATCTTCGGGGAGGGATTCGGTAAAGGCTTCGCGACGTTCGTGCAATTTTGAGTTCTGCATATTGGGAACGATAGTGATATGATCTAATCGATCAATAGAAAGCTGGGTGGCAGGGTCAAAGGTTCGAATGCTCTCAACTTCATCTCCGAATAATTCAATCCGGTATGGATAATCATTGGTATAGGAATAGACGTCCACGATTCCGCCTCTCACTGAAAACTCACCGGGTTCAACTACAAAGTCTACTTGCCTGAATTCATACTCCAATAACAAGTCGAACATGAAATCAGCATTCACCGCCTCTCCTCTTTTTAGACGAAGTGTGTTTTGTTTGAGATACGTTTTATTGATTACCTTTTCGCTTAGAGCCTCCGGGTAGGTAATTACGATGGTTTGTTCAGCACGGGAACCTAATCGTTTCAAAACCTCTGTGCGTAAAAGCACATTGGCATTGTCAATTTTTTCCAACTCATAAGGACGACGATACGAAGAAGGGAACAGAAGAATACGTTTTCTATGGAAGGGAAGTTCCTGTTCACCGAATAAGTTTTCAAGATCATTACAGAAATAGGCAGCCTCTTCTTTATCGGAGAGGATGATAACCATGATACGTCCCAACAATTTAAATAGAGCGCCGGCTAACAAAGCACGTGACGAACCCGTCATTCCTTTCAAAGCAAGGCGAACCATTTTATCTTTCCCCAATCGTTCAGCCAGCTCAAGGGTAACCGCATTGCGGCTATAAAGCTGAAGTAGTTCTTCTGCAGTCAATCGATTATCACTTTTAAAACGCCACAAAGGTATGAAGAAAGTGATTACCTAAAGTCACCAAAACATCCACCCTCTTCTCTTTAAAAGATTTACCTTTGCAAAAAATTTGGATAAGAAATGAGAGTATTTAAATTTGGCGGGGCTTCGGTTAAAAATGCTGCTGCCGTTAGAAACGTAGCAGATATCCTTAAAAGGTATCCGGATGAAGATCTGGTAATGGTTCTTTCCGCGATGGGAAAGACTACCAATGGCTTGGAAAAAGTAGTTAAATCATACTTTTTTGAAGATGGACAGACTGAACTTCATCTCAATACGATAAAAGAGTATCATTACACACTCACCGAAGAGCTCTTTAAAGAGAAAGATCACCCTGTTTACAATGCACTAAAAGATCTTTTCACCAATTTAGAACAATATATCAGTAAGCCGCATGGTGATGATTTTGATCTGGAATATGACCAAATTGTCAGCTTTGGAGAACTTCTTTCTACTTGTATTATGCATCATTATCTAACAGCAGCGGGTATTGTTAATAAGCTTTTTGATGTACGCCACCTGATCAAAACCGATAATACCTTTCGCGAGGGAAGCGTAAATTGGGAAAGCACTCCCATCATTATACAAGAAAGCATAGCACCCCTCTTTAATCAACCCGGTCACCAACTTGCTTTGACACAAGGTTTTTTAGGCAGTTCACCGGAGGGATTAACTACCACGTTAGGTCGTGAAGGGTCCGATTTTACGGCAGCCATCCTTGCTTATGCACTAAATGCTACTGAAATGGTAATATGGAAAGATGTGCCGGGCCTTCTCAATGCCGACCCTAAATATTTTGATGATCCGATTAAAATCGATACTATCTCTTTCCGTGAGGCTATTGAGTTATCCTATTACGGGGCCACTATTATCCATCCGAAAACGATCAAGCCATTACAAAACAAGCACATTGCACTGCATATTAAATCTTTTCTTGACCCTGATGCCGATGGCACTATCATCTGTGAAGACTTCACTAACGATAGTTTGATTCCATCATTTATCTTCAAAGTAAACCAACTGTTGATCTCTATCCTTGCAAAAGACTTCAGTTTCATCGCCGAACAGAATCTGGAACATATCTTCGGTATCTTTGCTCGCTTTGGTCTGAGAATACATATGATGCAAAACTCAGCGATCAGCTTCTCAGTTTGTGTGGACAACGATCCGATGAAGACCTCCAAGGTAATAGAAGAGTTAAAGAAAGATTACCGGATACGGTATAATGAAGGGGTTGAGTTGGTAACGATCCGTCATTATGATCAGAAAACCATAGACCGTGTATTGGTAGATAAAAAGGTATTGATGGAACAACGTAGCCGAGTCACCCTCCAAATGGTAATAAAAGATATTTAATAATCTCACCCGGATATTGAACCTGTCGAAGTGATTTTTATAAATCAGAAATTCATTACTTCGATGGATTCAATATCCGGGTGAGGCATTTCAAATATCCGCTAATGCCAGTAACAGAAACCGGATTCTATTCGTCTTTCAGTACATCAACCGGGTTCATCTTTGAAGCCTTGATAATCTGGTAACTGATAGTAAAAATAGCAACCCCTAAAACAATAAGGGTAGCAACCACAAATTCTTTTACCCGGATAGGGTAATGATGTGCTCCGGGTAGTTGCGTATAGACATAATAAGCAACCGGCCAAGCAATAACAATAGATATCAATAACATTTTTATAAAGCCTTTCGACATTGTGTAATAGAGACTGCCAAATGAAAATCCAAAGACCTTTCGGATACCAATCTCTTTCATTTTTTGTTTTGTAAAAAACATGACCAATCCAAATAATCCGATCGATGATATGATCATTGATAAGATTGCAAAGAAAACACTCGTATTACGGAATACTTTCCAATACAGAAGAGCATTTTCATTGAGAACCAGATATTCAAAATCATTAAAATCAAAAGCATCATCAGGAAAAGACTGTTCAAATTCTTTTTTAATAATTCGCATTGCTTTCTTTTGATGACCGGGCAGGAAACGTACAGTGTATATTCCATTCAGCGATGCAGAGTCTTTTATCAGCCTGTATAAATGAGGTTCCTGTGGATTATGGAAAGATTGAAAGATATAATCTTTAATAACACCGATAACTTCATACTCATTTTTATATACCCGTATATGATGCCCGATTGGATTTTTCCAATTAAAAACTTTGACTGCAGTTTCATTGATTAAACATTTGTTGGCATCTGCCGGAAACGCTCTGGAAAAAGGTCGCCCCTCCTTTATTTTTATCCCAAAGGTTGAAAAGAAATCATAACTAACATTATAAAACCGTACCATAACTCTTTCATCAGCGGGGGCCCCTTCCCAATTCAAGTCACCACCGCCAGGCAATATATAAGGTATATAATCCGAATAACAGGCATCTGTTATTTCCGGATGTTGTATTAATCGTTGTCTGATTAAATCAAACGAACCTTTGTTATTAGTGGTGATATTAGCATAGGCAAGATTCTTAGAATTGAACCCTAGATCAGAATGCATCATAAAATCGGTCTGTTTGAAAATGATGAAACTTACAATCAATAAAAAGAGAGAGATGCTGAATTGAACGGTCACGAGAATGTTTTTCAAGCTTATTCCATTTGAATCGTTCTGCAAATATCTTTGTTTCAACGCTTTTATAGGATTATAAGCAGATATTACAAATGCAGGATAGAGTCCGGATAATAATCCGGTTAAAAACGAAACGGCCAAAACGATTCCAATCATTTTCCAATTCGTTAATACATTTGTAGATATTTCTGTACCAACAATATTATTAAAAACAGACAGGAATAGTTGTGCTACCACCAATGCAATAACACCAGTTATCATGGTTATAAAAACAGATTCCAAAACAAATTGTGTGAGTAGATTTTGCTTGGTGAATCCGACTGTTTTCTTAATTCCTATCTCACGAACACGAGTAGTAGCATTTGCTGTTTGCAGATTAATGTAATTAATAGAAGCGAGAACTAAAATCAAAATAGCAATAAACGAAAACAGTGCTAAGACAATATAAAAAGAATTATCAAAAAAAGGATTGAGATGCAAATGCTTCATGGGTCGAAGATACGGATAATGCGCTTTTTGATAGTTTTTTAAGGCATCATGTATTTTTTTATCAACTGCCGCCGGATTTGCATTTTCCTTTAAAACCACATAAATATAAAATGAATTGTTTATATAATTTTGTTCAAAATCCTTTATTTGAGTAATCGGAGTAAAAGAATTCATGGACAATAAATAACTTGGAATCCAACTGGAATTTACCGGAATATCAACATAAATACCGGTAACAGTAAATATTACTTTATTCTCTCCATACACTTGCTTACCAATTGCATTCCCATGCGGGAACAATTTATCAGCTACCGTTTTAGATAAAACAATTGAGGATGGTTGAAGTAAAGCAGTCTTGGGATCACCCTCTAAAAAATCAAATGTCAGAATATCGAAAATTGATGGATCTGCAAAATATCCCCATCTTGAGAGCACCTGATTCTTTTTATCCACAGACAAAAAAACTCCATTTTTATTGTTATCGCCTACATCATGTAAAAGGGCTATTTTTTCTACTTCCGGAATCTTAAGAAGATCATTTCTGGACAATGCAGCAGGGACACTCCATTGATGCTTTTGTACATTAACATCTTGGTCCACAAATAGCTGTACCTTATAAATATGATCATACTTAATATTCTGTTTATCCCAGTTAAACTGTCCGATAATAAACAGGGTTAAAAGGATAAATGTAGCAAAACCGACTACCAGATTAGTGAGATTTATAAAAGAGAACACCTTATCTTTTAACAAATTACGTATAGCCAGCGTGAAAAATTGTTTAATCATGAGATGTGTATTTACCTATTTAAATATCAAGTAATTGATGACTTCCTATAGAGATAATCTTTCTTTCAATCCTCTCATTTACAATATGACCATCAAACAGATTCACGATTCTGTGTGCCCGTTCCGCATGGTCCTGAGAGTGTGTAACCATTACAATGGTTGTTTTTTCATCGTTTAGTTTTTCCAGAAGTTGCATTACCTGTTCACCGTTGACAGAATCAAGGTTTCCGGTGGGTTCATCAGCCAGTATCAATCCGGGATTAGTAATTACTGCCCGGGCAATAGCGACTCGTTGTTGCTGTCCACCCGAAAGCTGCCCCGGAAAGTGTTTCTTTCTATGGCCGATACTCATTTTTTCCAGTATCTCGTTCACTCTGTTCTTTCGTTCCGATCCTTTCACCTTCAACGCTAAAAGTGGTAGTTCCACATTTTCAAATACACTCAGCTCATCAATCAGATTGAAATTTTGAAATACAAATCCGATATTACCTTTTCTCAATTCGGTTCGTTGCCTCTCAGTATAGTTTGATATCTCGGTGCCATTGAAAAAATATTCGCCACCATTCGGATTATCTAATAATCCTAATATATTCAGTAATGTAGATTTTCCACACCCCGAAGGTCCCATAATAGCGACAAACTCTCCTTTTTTTACTTCAAAATTGATATTTTCCAGTGCTGTGGTCTCTATTTCATCAACACGAAATATTTTTGAAAGATTAACAGTCTTAATCATGATCTTTTCCTTTAACAGTGTAAATTTATTTAAATTTTATCTTCGTATTTTCACCAAATATCTCGTATCCAGAGGTAATTACTTTTTCGCCGGGAGCTAGTCCTGATAATACCTCGTAAAATTCCGAATTCTGTTTTCCAATAATAATAGTTCTTTTTACAGCAAACTTTCCTGATTTATCGAGTACAAATATGGATTGACCGCCGGTAGATTGATAAAATCCACCTTTTGCAATCTGTAGCGCTTCTAAAGGCTGACCAAGCTTAAGTTTAAAATAATAAGTCTGACCTATTCTTATATTACCGGGTAAAGCATCCTTAAAGACCAAATCAACTTTAAACTTTCCGTTTCTAACCTCCGGATAGACTTTTTTTACTACCAGTCCTGAGGCAGTATTGATCCTTTCAAGCTCCGCAATTAGCCCAACTTTAACCCTGTCAATAAAGTGCTCATCAATTTCAGCCTCAACTTTTAATGATGAGAGTACGTTTATCTGACCAATGCGTTGTCCTCTATTTATGTTCTGACCGATTTCCGCATCAAGAAGCCCCAACTGCCCGTCCACAGGAGCTTTGATACTCAGAAAGTCGAGCTGTTGTTTGACCAGAGACATATTGCGCCGCATATTTTGCAGATTGTCCGTTAATTCATCTACTTGAATTTTACGATAGATGGAGTCATGTTGTCTTTGCTTATTAAGCATAGCCAGCATCTTGACAGCCAGCATATAATCTTCTTCTGATCTCAACATTACATCTTCAGCAATCAGCTTATTCTTATAAAGTACTTTATTTTGTTCATAAGCCCGTTTCCTTGCTATCAGTACATACTGTTCATTTAATATATCACGTTCATTTGAAAGTTTATCACGTTCTAAAGTTAACCGTACCTCTCTCAAAAAATTAGACTTCTCCGCAAGTTGAGCCTCACTATTTAAAATATTAAGATGCAGATCGTTATTCATCATCTTAAGAATAACATCTCCTTTTTTTACCATGCCTCCTTCTTCAATCAAAATCTCTTCAACCCGGCCACCTTCAACCGCATCAAGGTATATGGTATTAATGGGTGCTGCCTGACCACTCAATTGAATATAATCATCAAATTGCCCCCTGAACACGGTTTCGATGGTCACTTTATCTTTCTCAATAGTCATACTTTTTGTGCGATCGACAAAAAGAAGAATTATAATACCTATGATAATTATAATCGCAATAATGATAGCAGCCCGGTACTTTGGCTTTATAAAATGCTTATCTTCAACTATTCTGTCCATGTTTTCATTCCTTTGAGTTCATTCATTCAATTTCATTTAATCCATCAGGTAACCATCTACCAAAAGGTTCAAATACTTATGTTTCAAATTATCCGGAATTCTATTTTTAACTTCCTGATATTTTCCGAACACCTTATCATTTTCAGATATCTGAACCAACAATGTGCCATAAGTCATAACAAGATGTTTTACTGATACATACCTCATTTCATTTTTCATAGAGTGTAATTTTTCTTTACAGTTGTGTGTTTAATTATTTTATCTAACAATGCTTCATTTTTCAACAGTACATCCATTAACAATCTATTAGATGAAATGACAGAAAAGAATATTGAGCAAAATCATTAACATAACAGTTAACCCCAACAGCAATAAATCGACCACTAAATACCTGTACGCTTTCATGAGACAATTATTTTCAGCGAGTAGAGCCAACTATATGCCAACTATTATAACCAATTGATTGTCTTATTTGTAATAATTATCATTTATTTTAAAGTGTAACTATTTTTTACACTTATGTGTAAAAATATCTTAGATTTGTTTTTAAATCAAAGATGAAATGAAACAGGGGAAATTGTTGATAGCCGATGATAATAAAAAAATCCTCAATGCGCTAAACTTGTTCCTTCAGTTCGAATTCGAGGTAGTGCAAACTATTTCAAATACCAACCGCCTGATAAGTGAGTTGAAATCGACCAATTATGATGTGGTTTTACTCGATATGAACTTTACTGCCGGTGTTAATACCGGAAATGAAGGTCTCTATTGGTTAAAGGAAATTAAAAGTCAGTTCCCTGATATTGAAGTCGTCATGTTTACGGCATATGGAGATGTAGAGCTTGCTGTAAAAGCATTAAAAGAAGGGGCAACCGACTTTGTACTGAAGCCTTGGGAGAATGAGAAGTTGAAAGCAACGCTAAAAGCGGCTTATCGTCTTCATACGTCAAGTGCCGAGATATCAGTGCTTAAATCAAGAGAACAACTGATGAAACAAGAGATGAATCAAGGATCAGGATTGATCATCGGCAAGAGTCATGCTATGCAAAACATTATGCAACTGGTAAATAAAGTTGCAAAAACAGATGCCAATATCCTGGTCACCGGAGAAAATGGAACCGGAAAAGAGTTAATTGCAAAAGAAATTCATCGTCTCTCTACACGTAATAATGAACTTTTCGTATTAGTAGATCTCTCTTCTTTGACTGAAACGTTATTCGAGAGTGAGTTATTCGGACATAAAAAAGGCTCCTTTACCAATGCAATGGAAGACCGGACCGGAAAGTTTGTCCTGGCCTCAAAGGGTACACTCTTTCTGGACGAGATCGGCAATATTCCGCTACACTTACAGTCTAAACTTCTTACCGTTTTGCAAACCAGGATTGTCACTCCCGTTGGATCAAACAAAGAACAGCCTTTTGATATCCGGTTAATTTCTGCTACCAATAAGAATCTTCAGCAGATGGTCGCCGATGGACAGTTTCGTCAAGATCTTCTTTACAGGATCAACACCATTACAATACCGTTGCCCTCTCTTCGTGAGCGGACGGAGGATATAGAAGAGATAGCCAATTTTTATCTTACGATTTATGGCAGGAAGTACAATAAACCAACGCTTCAATTAGCACCATCCGCCATCGAAAAGTTAAAATCCAACCCCTGGCCCGGAAATATCCGGGAGTTACAACACACAATTGAAAAGGCAGTCATCCTCTCCGAAAAAGATATTTTAACTGCTGATACCTTTATGTTTGGTTATGATCCGAATAACTTCTCCCAACATGACGAGACCCTCGACGAGATGGAAAAGAAGATGATTATCAGTGCACTGAATCGTCATGGGCAAAATATGACTGCCGTAGCAAATCAACTTGGAATAACACGTCCAACCCTCTATAATAAAGTTAAGAAATATGGCATTTAAAGGATCGGTCGGAAGAATAGCATTCATCGTCCTAATCATCAGCATTCTATCATTCGGGGCGGGCTTTTTCTTTTATAAAGAACATTATCTTTATACAACTCTCCTCTTGTTGATCGTTCTTATCTATTTATTCCGGCTCACCGGTATTTTTACACAAACTAATAAAACCATTGCACTTTTCTTTGAGGCAGCCCGTAATAACGATACTACGATAACTTTTCGGACTTCAAAAAACAAGTCGTTGCAAGCATTATACGAAGGGATGAATAATCTGAACAAGTACATCCAACAAACCAGAATTCAAAATGAATACAAGGAGAAATACTACAAAGCACTTATCCAACAATCCGCAACAGGTCTCGTTGTGCTCAACAAGAATAATGAAATTGAACTCATCAACGAAATAACCTGCCAGTATGCGGGTATTTCTTCGGCCTCAACCAATATGAAGTTACTGCGAATAAAAAATGAGCCATTTTATAATGTTCTTTGCAGTGTAACACCCGACCAAACCATTACCTTTAAAAATATATTGAACGACTCGGCACAATTACTCCTGTTTAGAGCCACCGAAATAAAAAGTGAGGAACAACAGCTAAAGCTTATTTCCATTCAGGACATCCGCCAGGAATTGGATGAAAAGGAGCTTGAATCGTACCAAAAGCTCATTAGTATTCTAACGCACGAAATAATGAATTCAATCGCTCCACTCACCTCCATATCAAAGACTTTGTACGATTTCTATATCAAAGACGGAGAACCTATAAAACCGCAGGAAGTGAACGAAGTAACTGTAAACACGACAGTACAGGGACTTAAAGCCATTGAAGAACAGGGCGTAGGACTCATGAATTTTGTAAATAGTTATAGACGCCTAACCAAAATACCTAATCCTGTATTACGACTTTTTTCTATTAACGAATGGATTGAACAGTTAACCATTCTATTTACCGAAAAGATAGAGATGCATCATATTTTGTTTGAAATCGAAATAGAACCTCATCTTCAGTTTATCACCGCTGATAAAAACTTAATCAATCAGGTTATTGTTAATCTGGTAAATAATGCCATCGACTCATTACTACAGATTGAGACCGATAGAAAGATCAAGCTCACCATTACAAAAAACAAAGGAAATCGTTTCATTATAAAAGTTTCAAATAACGGACCGCTCATTCCTATCGAACTACAAGAAAAAATATTTGTTCCTTTCTTTACCACAAAAGAGAATGGATCGGGCATCGGTCTTAGTCTCTCCCGACAAATAATGAAGCAACATAAGGGTTCGATCAACGTTGTATCCAACCCTACCGATGGGACAATTTTTACATTAGAGTTATAATTCCATATTTTAATTAAACGGGAGGGCTTATATTTGTAACCTATATGAACTAAGTTAATCACTTTATCCAGATGAATAAATTTACGTTTCTTTGCCTTTTTATTTTCTTGCCATTAATGCATACAATGGCTCAGGTTTCACTGCAATGGAATCAAGTTGCAGCAGGAATTTGGTCAGCAAAAGCCGGTACGCCTGACAAGGTTAACTTCTATACGGTAGCTGGCATCCAACCTAAAACAGAGCGTCTGAATTCAATGATCCGTGTTGATTTTCCACTCCCCAAAGAGGAGATAACGGCTGTTATACGTGATGGGAAAACCTATCTTCGGTTTCCACTCACAAAGGATGAAAAGATTTTCGGACTGGGATTGAATTTCAAGACTGTAGAGCAAAGAGGTCGTATCATGCGACTCCATGTAGATCATTATGGCGGACAGGATAACGGTCGTACTCATGCGCCGGTTCCATTTTATGTATCATCTAAAGGATATGGTGTTTTAATTAATGCAGCCCGATATATTGACGTTTGGGTAGGTACGGCTGTACGAAAAGACAGTAAGACCCCTCCTGATATTCGCGATCGGAACACGGATAAAAACTGGAGCGCCTCACCCTATTCTGATAATCTGGAAATACTTGTACCGGCCGAAGGAGCAGAGATTCTTGTATTCGGCGGCCCCTCAATGCTCGATGCCGTGCGTCGGTATAACCTTTATAATGGTGGAGGATGCTTGCCGCCCAAATGGGGATTAGGTTTTTGGCATCGTACGCCAACGCTATACACCAGCCAGCAGGTAGCTGAAGAGGTTAAACAATACGAGCAGCATAAATTTCCATTAACGGTAATTGGTCTTGAACCGGGTTGGCAAAGTAGGGCCTACCCTTGCACCTACGAATGGGACAAAGGGCGTTTTCCGGATCCCGATGGTTTTCTGAAAGAGATGAAACAGAAAAACATCAACATCAATCTTTGGCTCAATCCTTATGTTTCACCGGATGGAGAACTTTATCAAAAAATTCTTCCCTATACGGCATCACATACCGTCTGGTGTGGTGTGGTTCCCGATTATGCCATGCCCGAAGTAAACAAACTGATAGGCGATCACTTCATGAAACACACTATTAGCAAGGGTGTGAGTGGCTATAAAATGGATGAGAATGACGGGTATGACGATTGGTTATGGCCCGATGTAACCCTTTTCCCGTCGGGTGTTCCCGCAGAACAGATGCGCACGCTCTATGCTATGATGATGCAAAAGATGACAGCCGATCTTTATCACAAACAGAACATCCGTACCTATGGATTGGTCCGTGGCTCCAATGCCGGCGCCTCTTCATTCCCTTACGTAATCTACAATGACTATTATAGTCACCCCGACTTCATCACAGCCCTAATAAACAGTTCATTTATTGGTGTACTCTGGACGCCAGAGGTTCGTAGTTCAAAGACGGCCGAAGAGTGGTTGCGCAGAATGCAAACGGTTTGCTTCTCCCCGATCGCCATGATTAATGCATGGTCCGATGGCACCAAACCCTGGAGTTTTCCGGAAGTGGAAAAACAAGTACAGGATATAGCCAGTCTCCGCATGCAGCTCATTCCATATTTATATACCAGTTATGCCGATTATGCCTTTGACGGAACACCTCCCGTAAGAGCGATGAACCTTGAAGAGGGATTTACCGCACAAAACACAATCACTGAAGGACAACTCAGTTCAACGGAAAATCCTTATGCAACAGCATTAAAGAGTGAAGTAAAAGACCAGTTTATGGTTGGAACGTCACTTCTGATAGCACCATTGTTTACCGGACAGAAGTCAAGAAAAGTCATTCTTCCACAGGGCAAATGGTACGATTTCTATACAGGCAGGTTTGCAGGAGAAGGCGAAATAATTACAGTGACACCCGGACTCGATATTATTCCTGTGTATGTAAAAGATGGCGGAATTATTCCAATGATGCCGGCAGTAACCAAAATCGATAGTAAAAAACTCCCGGTTGAAATAAGATATTACGGACAAAAGGAATCATCTTATGATCTTTACGATGACGACGGGATTAGCTTTGACTATGAAAAAGGAAAGTTTGTCCGTGTTTCTCTTAAGGTTTCAAAAGATAAAAAAGGAAAATTAAAAGGGACTGTCAGTATTCCGAAAGGAGCGACACTCTGGTCGTACAGTGATTTTAAATGGAATTTCATGACAAAATAAAAAATCACTGATCGACTAAAAGTCAATTCAAAAACAGCAGTCTCTAACATAAGACTTGTACATTTGTAAGATTCGAAAAGGATAAATACACGTTTAAATGATATTTATTTTGACAAAAAGAATCAGTCGGATTTTCATTCTTTGACTTCAATCTTAAAATGAAAATATACTGATGATACACTTCTCGTCTAAAAGAAAAATCATTCTTTAGTTGCGCTATTCTGTTTCTAATTTATACCTAATGTATGGTAGAAGGAGAATAGAGACACATTAGGCTTAGATTAGGCTTAGGTTAGAATAAGCCCTTCATTTTTGATGAGATTTAGGGACGATATTGAGGGACCTTCATATAATTATCACTAAATACTTTTTCAGGTAACACCCATTTTTTCAATCACAAAATCGGATATATCTATACCTTTACTTGTAAATTCTCATAAAATCTCTTACCCGTATGGAAAACACACATTCATTCAGAACAATACTCCTGACACTGTTTTTGATGACCTTTGCACTGTTAAGCACACCATGTATCGGCAAAAATGTTTTCTCCCATCAATTATCAATTTCCGTTTCACCCAGTGATACCATTAAGACTTACACAAATCCGTTAAGCGATATTACGAAAATCGGTGATCCCTATATTCTAAAAGATCATAACATATATTATATGTACGCAACTTCATCTCAGGAGGGCTTTAAAGTCTGGCAATCGTCTAATCTTATTGACTGGACGGAAAAAGGACTTGCATTAGACAAAAACAATGTGGGAAATCAATGGGGAACCGGAAACTTCTGGGCTCCTGAGGTAAAATGTTATAAACATAAATATTACATGACTTACAGTGCCATCAGTCCAAATGGTAAAATGAAAATACGTGTTGCACGAAGCAATAGCCCGCTTGGACCTTTTATTAATTGGTCGGAGCCCTTCTTTCAATCCGATGAATTCTCTTACATAGATTCTGATATTCTCATCGATGCCGGCAAAGTTTATCTTTTCTATGTTAAAGATTGTTCGACGAATATTCTAAACGGGAAACATATTAGCCAGATTTATGCTGTTCAACTCAATGCCGATCTGAAAGGGATCATTGGGCATCCGCAAATGATACTTACGCCCGATCAGACATGGGAAGGTTTAAATCAGGATTGGCAATGGAATGAAGGCCCATTTGTGATTAAGCATAACGACCTGTATTATCTGCTTTATTCTGCTAATGTCTATACCTCGCATGATTATTCAGTCGGATATGCAACAGCTACGTCTCCATTAGGGGATTGGACCAAAAGCACTGACAATCCAATTCTGAAAAAAGATCTGGCGTTGAAAGTGTCGGGGCCCGGTCATTGCTGCATCACTACTTCTCTTGACGGGAAAGAGTTTTTCATTGTATATCATACTCATACATTCTTTGATAATCCCAGTGGTAACCGGAATTTCTGTATCGATAGATTAATCTTTAAACAAAATAAAATAACGGTACTTGGTCCGACCCGAACAGCTCAACCGCTTCCTTCCGGTATTCCATACAGAGTCATTAAGAAAATTTAAACCTTTTTTTTCGGACTCATACAGCTTAAAATATAATCTTTAAATTTATGTCACGTATTATAAAACGAGCATGTTCGTTAAATTTAAAACAATAATGGAAATCTCACATGTGAGATCTATTCAACTTTCTAAAAAAACCATTCACAGATGAAAAAAGTATTCTGTCTAATTATCATTTTTTTATCCACCTCTTTTTTAGCGGTAAGTAATGCACAAAACACGAAACAAGTGGTCAAGCCAAAGAGCGGATTGCGTTGGACCACTCAAAAAGTTAATAAGTGGTACGCACAAAAAGGATGGCTTCGCGGTTGTAATTTTATTCCGAGTACAGCCATCAATCAATTGGAGATGTGGCAAGCAGAATCATTTGATACCGCCACCATAAACCGAGAGTTAGGTTGGGCAGAGTCGATCGATTTAAACGTTATGCGCGTATTTCTCCACCATCTTGCATGGGAGATTGATCCGAATGGTTTCAAAAACAGGATGGAACAATACCTTACGATTGCCGACAAACATCATATTGCTACTGTTTTTGTATTTTTTGATGATTGCTGGAATCCGACCTACAAAGCAGGAAAGCAACCCGACCCCAAACCGGGAATTCATAATTCAGGCTGGGTAAGAGACCCCGGAGATTTGGGAAAAGATTCAACCGTTTATCCCCTTCTTCACAAATATGTTAAAGACGTCATGTCGCATTTTGCCAAAGATAAGCGGATTGCACTCTGGGACCTCTACAATGAACCGGGTAACTCCGCGTATGGTAATAAATCGATGACATTGTTAAAAAATGTTTTCCAATGGGGCAGAGAGGTTAATCCTTCACAACCTTTATCGGCAGGTGTTTGGAGCAAAGACCTAGTAGATCTGAACAAATTTCAACTTGCAAACTCTGATGTCATTACTTATCATAATTATAACGATGAAATACAACATAAAGCGGCCATTGATACACTCCGAAAATACGGACGACCGTTAGTCTGTACCGAATATATGGCTCGCAAACATAATAGTCGGTTTGACAACATCATGCCATTGTTAAAAAACGAGAAGGTTGCAGCTATAAACTGGGGCCTGGTAGCCGGAAAGACGAATACCATGTATGCTTGGGATGAGCCTATCCCTGATGGATCGGAGCCCAAACTATGGTTCCACGAAATCTTTAGAAAAGATGGGAAACCATATAAAGAAGAGGAAGTTAAGTTAATAAAACGATTAACAGGCAAATAAGCATATTCTCAATTTCCATGAAGATTGAGCCTGTTTTCTATTCTTTAACAAAATATAAAAAGTGATGCGTCATACATGACGCACTAAAGAAGGAGCTGTCACAAAAGACTTTTCCCCTTGAGGTTTTAATATCTGCTTTCTTTATCAGATTACTAACTGAATACAAAGAGGCTGTCTCAAAAGTCTGAGACAGCCTCTTTGTAAATAATCATCTTTTTTAGCATAGATTCTTCTGTTTGACTTTCAAATTTTCCTCCAATTACAAATAGTAATAACTTTATTTTACCAAATTCCCATAAGACAAGGTCAGTAATGTTTCAATCGGGTTGCTGCTCACAGTTCCAACAGATTTTCCATCTTCTAAGGTCACCTTTAAACACCATTGAATAGGCAATGGTGAAAAGCAATTCAGATTCTTTCCTGTGAATTGATACCATAATCAGAATGCCTTACTCGATATAGTCCTAGTTTAGCATGTTCTTCTTTATAACTAAAACATAGCCGGTATCCGGAATGAGGATCATTTTCATTGCTACGGCTTAATTTTAGTTTTCCGGTGGTTGGGTTGAAACAGAATATCCTATAAATCGACACTACCACCATTCATATGAGCGTGCAGAAACCCGATTATGGTATGATTATCATAATTATATCCGCTACTACTGTTTTCGGTAGCAGGCACAAGTTATACCATTCCATGAATAACCATCACTATTGGAATAATATTTCCATTTGCTCCCGTCCTAATTAGGAGATCGGCTTCATTTAAAATATCATTTTTAATCAACCCCATCAAGATTGAGCTCTCAGCTTCACTTGTTGAACTGATAAGGAACCATCGTAGGGATCGCGATAGGAATCGAACTACTGACCCAGCCCACAAACCCGGCAGAACTAAAGACCTACAAGCCCACACATAATGAAAAAAATGGAGTATTTTGTATAGAATGCAGGAAAAAGATATCGGAAAAAGACGAACAAAGAAAGAATTAATTAATTTTTCAAATAGGGTAAATACAAATTTAGTCGTCAATAGTGAAAGAAAGGAGGAAGAATATAAAAAAGGGAAAACCGTGCAGGGCTTTCCCCAATTTAATGGAAAAAAATCTTGTTCTGGACAGAACAATTAGTTAACACAATTTCTAACCAATTAAATCATGTAAATTTATGAACAAAAATTACATTATTAACCTAAAAATTAAATCCGGAGGGAATTTAATTTTATTCTTAAGAGCTATGAAAATCACAGTCGCATTATTGCTGGTGGTAATTAGCCAAAGCTTTGCAAGCCTTGGATTTAGCCAAAAACAGGTATCTTTAAATTTGAGGAATGTGAAGCTTGAAAAGGCTTTAGATGAAATTGAAAAACAGAGCGATCTATATTTTGTCTTTAATCAAAAATTAGTTAATGTAAGCCGCACAGTTAATTTGTCTGTAAAAAATAAAGATATCAAAGAAGTTTTAGATGAATTATTTGCCGGTGTCGATGTTAATTATAGAGTACTGGATAAGCAAATTCTCTTAGCACCAGGAAAATATATCAATCCCATAAACAATGAGACTACGCAGAAACAAATAAAAATATCGGGCGTAGTTGTAGATGCAAAAGGAATAACCCTTCCCGGGGTAACTATAAAAATCAAAGGTACTTCAATAGGTATAACCACCGATGGTACCGGGAAATTTAACCTAAATGTACCATCTGGGAAAACCATCCTCACAGTTTCTTGTATTGGTTATATCTCTCAAGATATAATTGTAGGGAATCAACAACTGTTAACTATTATACTTCAGGATGATATTAAAAAACTTGATGAAGTAGTAGTTGTTGGTTACGGAACTCAAAAGAGAGAAAACCTAACAGGTGCAATTTCAACCATTTCATCAGCTGTTTTTTCAGACAAAATTGCCAGTTCTCCTGCTAATTTACTTCAAGGAAAAATCACGGGAGTTACAGCTATTCAATCGTCTGGCGGTGCTCCTGGGATGTCAGCCAGTATAAAAATCCGCGAAGCTTCTTCATGGATGGGAAGTTCGGCTCCCTTATTTGTAATTGATGGGATGATTTTGGATGAAAGTGCATTTAAACGGTTAAACCCTAATGATATTGATAATATCAGTATTTTAAAGGATGCTGCTTCGGCAGCCATCTATGGAATGAAAGCAGGAAACGGAGTTGTATTGGTAACTACTAAATCAGGCAATAAACAAAGGTCAACAATTACTTACAATGTTTCCTATCAGAATTCTTCACCAGCTAATCTACTTAGACCATTAAATGCTTATGATGCCGCACTTGTTACTAATCAATATTCAATACAGTCTGGACGTGGAAGTAGCACAGAAATTGCGACACCGGATGAATTAGAGTATTTCAAAACACACTCGTGGTATGCAACAGATGCATTACGAAATCCTATAAATAAAACGCATAATTTATCATTAAGTGGAGGATCTGAAAAAATCAAGTATTATATATCTGGAAGCTATTATAACGAAAAACCAATGTTCTATGGTGATTTTTCAAAATATAGTATGTTGGCCAAATTAGAAGGAGAAATAAGGGAAGGATTAACTTTCAGCCTGTCTATGAATGGAACATGGGGAAAAACTAATCAAGGATTTTGGGGCTATTATAAAGGGGAAGATAGTATGACTCAGTTATTTCGGCAGGTAATATATGCCCCAACCAATATACCTTCTGAAATTAACGGCAAATATAATTTAGCCGATAATGCCCCAACTGCATTTACAGATGGCACATTTGGATCGGATAAACGCAGTGATATGCGAATAAATCCTGCTTTAGAAATAAAATATAGTATCCCTCAGGTGAAAGGATTATCAGTAAAGGCTGGTTTGAAATATTTGGATTATAAAAAAGATTATAAGGAATTTGGTTATTCTCCAGAAAATGTATACGCATTCAAAACCACTGGACAACATAATCATATTTACACCGATGAGGTTGATGTAACGCAGGGCGATAATGGCGCCTTTGTTGGTTCGTGGCTTGCGGCTTCAATGCAAGGCAATAGTGAAGCTCTTTATCAAGGTTATGAATATACACAAAGTTATCAGATCAACGCCGACGTTTCTTATCTGCATCAATTCGGGAAACATGATCTTCAGGCTATGGTAGGATATGAACAAATATCTTCAAAAGGTGAATACGAGAATATCACAACATATGGCTTTCCAAATTTGAACTATCAGTATATCGATGGAAGTTTAGGGTCTTCGGATGAGAAAAAAAGATTTATAAGCGGTAATGCCGGTGGTCTTAATGGCCAGGTGTCCTATTATGGTCGATTAAATTATAATTACGATCAGCGATATTTATTAGGTATTACGGCTAGAGCCGATGGTACCTATGTCTTTTCGCCCGACAAAAGATTTGGTTATTTTCCGGCAGTTTCTATCGGTTGGAACATTGCCCGAGAGTCTTTCTTTGAGCCAATCAGAAAAATTGCCGATGAAGTAAAACTTAGGGTATCATATGGATTAACCGGTTCGATCAATACTGATCCTTGGCAATGGCAGCAATCATATAACTATACCGCTAGTTCAGGAATTTTATTAGGTAATGGCTTGGTATCAGGAATGGGCTTAGGGTCAACAATCAATCCTGACATTACGTGGGAAAAGAATCTCAATTTTGATATTGGATTAGATGTTTCTTTCTTAAATAAAATGTTCACCCTTACTGCAGATTATTGGCACAAAAAAACATATGACATATTAGCTTCTCGCGTAGCATCTATTCCAAACACTGTTGGCGCAAGTTTACCAGCCGTAAATTACGGAAAAGCAGCAGCAGGTGGTTTTGAAATAGCATTGCAACATAATGGAAAAATTGGCGAATTAAATTACAATGTGGGAGGAAACTGGGCTATATCATCCAATAAATATTTATCAGTTGATCAGGCTGCAGCTGTGAGAGATTACCAAAACATAATTGGGCACCCAATAAACGGAGTACTATGGGGATATGTTTGTGAAGGCGTTATTGAAGATCAGACCCAGGTTGATAAGATTTTAGCTGAAAATGGAAAGAATTTTACGATTCTGGGAATGACACCCCGACCGGGAATGTTAATGTATAAAGATTTGAGAGGACCATTAGGCACTGACACACCCGATGGAAAAATTGATGGGAATGACATGACTCGAATTACAACGAATAATGTACCAAGGATAACTTATGGTTTTAATCTTAATGCAGAATGGAAAGGATTAGAATTAGGATTAAGCTTAGCTGGGGTTGCTAAATATGATATATATACAGGAGGTGATTGGACCGCAAGAAATTTTCAAGCGAAAGCAGTTTATCCCATGTGGAAAAATTATTGGACACCAGAAAATACCAATGCAACAATGCCGAGTCCAGCAGCACATAATTGGGGTGGTTACGGACAAAACATAGAAGTTCCAAGTACATTCTGGATAAAAAGTGGAAATTTTTTACGCTTAAAGAATGTAACATTAAGTTATACCTTACCTAAAGCAATCATTGCAAAAATAACCCCAATATCCAATGTTAAGATTTATTTGTCGGGTGATAATTTATTTCTCTTTTCCAAACTATGGAGAGATTGGGGTATGGATCCCGAATTAGGTGGTAATGTTTTTAATTATCCGATTATGAAATCTTTGACAGCTGGAATATCAGTGACATTTTAATAACTGGAGATATGTTTATAATATATCCGTTAGCTGATGCTGATGTTAAACCTTCAATTAAAGGTTTATTGATAAAAGTAAGTTGAAAATATTGGTTTAAAATATATGTTATGAAAAAAATAATAAATAAGTGGCTTTTGCTCGTTTTATTTGGGATAAGTTTTACCGCTTGCAATAAAGTACTTGACGATGTAGATCGCGTAGGTGCAATAACACCTGATCAAGTATGGAATAATGCTGAGTATGTCGAATATTATGTAAATAATTTATACGGGCAGTTGCCAGCATGGGACCAGGATTACTATAATAATGGTGAAGCTGGCAGTAACGTAGGTAATACAAATTCCTTTTTCAGAGGTACTAACTCAAGTGCAGACGCATATCCTGGAGCTTTTTGGGATTATAGTGTTGTAAGGGTTATCAACGAATTTTTTGCAAATATTTACGGAGCAAAAATTGAAGTAACTCAAAAAAAATATTTAACAGGACAAGTACACTTTTTCAGAGCTTATGTTTACTACAAAATGGTAAGCAGTTTCGGTGGGGTACCTATCATTACAACAGTGCAAGATCCGACTTCCGATATCAAAAAATTGATGGTAAGCAGAAACAGCACCGCAGAATGTTTCAAATTTATTGAAGCAGAGTTAGATTCTGCCATATCCCTACTTCCTCCTCGTGGTACATCCGGGTATGCAGATGGCAGAATAACAAAGGCTGCAGCGATGGCCGTAAAAGGACAAGTGTTATTATTGAAAGCCAGTCCTTTATTTTGTATTACTAAAAATCAGCAGTACTGGACAGACGCTTACAACGCAAATCTGGCAGCAAAAAACGAACTGGATGCTGAAGGATACGGTCTCTATACGAATCCCGCATTTAATGTACACGAAATGATGTGGTATGATAAAGACGGAGCAGCCAAAGAAATGGTATTGTCTGTGAAATATCAATACCCCTCAAAATGTAATTGGATACAGCAAGCTCAACGCCCCCTTTCAAATTCTGCTGGAGCGGCAGGAGCGGGTGAACCAACATGGGAGTTAGTATGTGCTTATCCAATGAGAAATGGCAAGAATATAACTGATTTGAATTCAGGCTACGATGAGAAAGCATTCTGGAAGGATCGTGACCCCCGGTTTTACTCTACAATAGTTTACAATGGAGCGCATTATAGTTTTGGAACAGATGCATCCCGGTTACAGTGGTTATGTAAAGGTATGACATCATCACCTGATGGTTTTGAAGGATCTAATGGTACAGCAACCGGTTTTTATTGTAGAAAAGGTATAGACACAACAAAAACACTAACTACATTTCCCCAACAAGCATTTGATTGGCCTGTATTGCGTTATACTGAAGTCTTATTGAATCTTGCCGAGTGTGCTAATGAAACGAGCAAAAGCTCCGAAGCTAAAACATACTTGGTTGCCATCAGAAATAGAGCACATATACTTCCGGGCGTCAACAATAACTATGGTTTAGATGCAGCTGTAGGTACAGATTACAATAAAACATTAACAGCAATTATGAAAGAGAGACAAATTGAATTTGTTTTCGAGGGTAAACGTTTGTATGATTTGCGCCGCAGAAGAATGTTCCAGGAAATGAGAGATTATGGAACATTACATGCTTACGCTCCTACTTTGGATAGACAAGCTCTAATCGCTTTAAATATTTCGGGGATATCTGTTAATGCCAATAGCTCTATAGATGAAATTCTCTCTCAGCTTGCCGATTTTTTTGCTAAAAATCCAACATTTGATAAAGATAATCTCCTAAAATCAATTTTCACATACGAGCAAATAGCACTAGACCGAAGTGGACAAAACAAAATCGTTTTACCAGACAGAAATTATTTTGCGCCACTGAATCCTGATTGGATAAAACTGAATACAAATTTAAAGCAAAACACTGGATGGGATAATGGCGATTTCGTACCTACAATACAATAAGTAAATTATTTGATAGAGGTTGTCTAAAAACTCCGTGGAAATCTGTGTTTTTACTCAGTAGAGCTCTGTGTAAAAAATTAAACAATTCTAACATAGATAATTACAGAGCTGCCCACAGAGTGCCACTGAGAAGAACTAATGCAATAGTTGTTTTTTAGACAACCTCCATCTTTTAAAATTTTGCTTTATTATTTATACATATAAGTTTTACATCTTAATTACGAACAATTCATATAAATCATGTTGAAAATTTACTTTTCCATTTATCTTTTATTTGTAGGTATCTATGTTGTCATTGCTCAGCCCAGCAAAGTATTACCAACAAAATCGCAAATAAAATGGGCAGAATCCGAAATAGGAGTGATTATCCATCTCGATATTAACATATATACTCCCGGAACTTTTGATTATTCCAAAAAAGAAACATTACCTCCTTCCTCAGCATTCAATCCATCTAAGCTAAATACCGATCAGTGGATATTGGCCGCAAAGAAAGCGGGAGCAAAATATGCAATATTAACAGCGAAACATGGTACCGGCTTTGCACTTTGGCCTACAAAAGTAAACGATTATCATATTGGCAACAGTCCGGTAAAAAAAGGAAAAGAAGATATCGTTCTTGATTTCATCAAGTCTTGTAAAAAATACGGATTGAAGCCAGGTATTTATTATAATACAAATATGAATACGTATTATGGTGCTGGATTTACGGTTCTTTCTGAACAGCAACATCTCGAATTTAATCAGGTCGTATATAAACAACTATCAGAGTTATGGGGCAACTATGGAGAATTATTTGAGATTTGGTTTGATGGAGGAGTTATGTCTGATCCTAAAATAGGTATTGCAGATAAAGTGATAGATCTTTTGAAGAAACATCAACCAAATGCTGTACTTTTTGGCGGACCGACCTCTTGTCAAAATGTTATTAGATGGGTGGGAAATGAAGATGGCCGAGCACCATATCCACACTGGAGCAGAATCGGAATTCAGACTGTTACTGATGGGTTGAAGGATGTTCCGAATTTAAATGGCAATCCGAATGGCGAATTTTGGATGCCCGCAGAAGCTGATTTTCCTAATCATAAAAAAAGTGCCTGGAATGGAGGATGGTTATGGAAAGATGGTCAAGATAGTTTTCTTTTTAGTGCCAATGATTTAATGGATCGATATTATACCTCCGTAGGTCGTAATGCAAATATGTTAATAGGGATGGCTATCGATACCTCTGGATTATTTCCCGTACAGGACAGCAAAAATTTCGAAATGTTTGGTAATATATTAAAGCAAAGAGAAAAATCAAAAGTAGGTTCAGTTAGGGGAATCGGAAATTCGTTTATAATACGATTTCCCAAGCCCCAGAATATTAATCAAATTGAAATTCAAGAAGATATTGCAAATGGAGAAAGAATTAGAGCGTATAAGGTAGAAGGTTTAGTAGATGGTCGTTGGCAATTTATATGTGATGGCATTTCTGTAGGACATAAAAGAATTCAGCTATTTGATAAAATCAAAGTTTCCGCAGTACGATTAATGATCACTAAGACAACAGAAATTCCAATGCTAAAAAATTTTACTGCATATATGTTCTAACTTATATTACAAAAAATTCTGGACGTTTCAAAATACTCCTGAATTTGTGCTTTCTTAATTTTCTATGATGTTCATGGCTTAAGCCTCTTGAAGGATGAAAAGAATATGATAATAAACAACTTATATAACTTATGCTAAAAATGAAAGAGAATTTTTTGAAATTAATCATTCTTCTAGTAATAATGATTATAACCAATGACTTATTGGGCCAAAAAATAATAAAAGATGAAAATATTAAACAAGGTAAAGAATGGAAAGATATAAAAGGTGACCCGATTCAAGCACATATGGGTTGCGTTTTATACGATAGTGGAACATACTATTGGTATGGTATGAAATGGTCGGGTCCAACACTTCCATCAAATATTTTATCGAACCAAAATTTTCAATGGTTAATTAATGAAGGTATTTCTATATATTCTTCAAAAAACCTGCATGAATGGAAATTTGAAGACACTATCCTTAAAGCAAGTTTTTCGCCATCCTCTTTATTACAACCTTTGAATGGTTTATTTCGCCCAAAGGTTATAAAAAATGACAAAACAGGTAAGTATATTTTAATGGCAGCATTAATCTCTCCAGATTACAACATACATAATGATATTATCTATGCTGTTTCAGAAAGGCCAACTGGTCCTTTTGAATTTAAAGGCAAACTATTATGGCATTGTTCTCCTAACATTTCTGGTATATGGAACAAAGTATGGCCTGTTGCAGCCAGTGATCCCCCCGAACGTATTAGAGGATGGGATATGACACTTTTTAAAGATTCGAACAATAAAGCGTATCTAATTGTTTCACACGACATTTCGTTAATTTATGAATTAAGTGATGATTATCAATCTGTTGTTAAATGTGAAATAATGCATGGGGCAGAAGGTGGCGAAGCTCCAGCTATGTTTAAGCATAGAGACATGTATTATTTTTTGCAATCTGGACTGTCAGGCTGGAATCCTAATAGTAATTTTTATTGTGTATCCTCATCAATAGATGGCCCATGGAAAAACAAAGGAACTTTTGCCAGAGGTACGAAAGAGAACACCACCTTCGATTCGCAAGTCAATTTTGTATTCAATTTAGAAGAGAAGAATAATGATTTAATTTTTATGGCTGATCGATTTAATCTGAAATTTTTAAATCAATCTACCTATATCTGGCTACCTATAGAATTTAATGTCGAAAATCATGCAATGTCTGTAAAATGGCAAAAAAAATTGAATATGAATAAGTTAAGTAAATAAAAATTTAGGTTATGATAAATCAACAAGAGGTATGAAAAATATGTCTAAATTCTATATTTATTTACTGCTATTTCCTTTGTTTGCAATGCAATATTCCGGAACAGAATCAGCAAAAGGGGATACCTTGCCGAAACAGTCGGGTATTATCCTTGTAAATCATATAGGTTTTTTGCCCAACGCCCCGAAACATTGTGTTATTCCTAAACCGCCAGAAAAGATATTTTCGATTCACAGGTTAAAGGATACTAAGTTTACTCAGGTTTTTATCGATACCTTACGTGAAGGTGGAAATGAATTAGAGCATGGCTGGATTGGAGATTTCACGGCACTTAAAGAAGATGGTATTTACCAGGTTCGCTGTGGTTCGCTAAGGTCGAGATGTTTCACGATTCATGCTGGTGTTTATGATATGCCCATGCGAATAATGTTCAATTATTTTTCTTTAGTGCGATGTGGTGACACAACAGGAAAGAGTTGTACCGGACCTTGCCATCTCGACGACGGACTCCTGGTGGGTAGTGGTCATCGTGATTTTTCGGGTGGTTATCATCAGTCATCAGATCTAAGGAAATGGTCTTGGGGCTTAAATCTTGGTCTTATTGGACTGGTACAGTTTAGTACCATTCAAAAGCCGGTCTGGGACAAAGGATGTATTACAGAAGAGGTGCGTTGGGGATGTGATTACTATCAGAAGTTGGTACGAAGTGATGGCGGCATGTATGATTGTGTCTTTATTCCAATTCATTGGGGCTCGCGCGACTATTACCCAACAGATCCTCCCGCACCCGCACTTTGGAATACAATACTTCACCTAGCCTTGGCTGCTGAATATTTTAGAGATAAAGACACGGATTATGCTGTGAAATGCCGTCAAGTAGCTGAAAGCATTTGGAAGTACATGATTTCGGAAAAACGAGCTAAAGGTCCTTATAAACCTCCGGCAATTCCGCCACTTGGTCATGAAGCACTCAAAACTAATTTTTCGAATTTCTACGAAGGCTCCGCTCAAGAGCTTGCACATCGATTGCGTGCTGCTTTAGCGCTTTATAGAGTGACCGATGATTCTATATTATTAAATGATGCAGCACGATCTGCAACAAAGTTGGTTAATTTACAAGTAATGAATGAGAAAGATGGGAACTTATCTCCTCTATTTTGGGAGGGACAGGAAGGCGACCGTCTTGCATCAACCTTACCTGGCTTCGGATATTTTGGGAATGGATCAATCATGCTTGGCTTATGTGAAATGGTAGCTGCAGCACCAAAACACCGGGATGCTACTCGTTGGCGGAAAACAATCCAAACAGTTTCAGCATGGTATTGCGAAATTGCTAAACGCAATCCTTGGGGGCTAGTAGCAACTAATTTCACCCTTAATGATACCCCGTGTGTCAATAACAACGAGGATGTTGAGGGCTTTTATTCGGGTATAGCGATTCGTACGAGGTCTACAAGTGGCACAGAAAAATTCATGTGTTATCAATATCGTCGATATCTGTATCACTACGATATTGCACTAGCTGGATTGTTTCTCAACCGGGCCGCTGACATCACAGGAAATAACCAGTGCCGGGTGATTGCCCAGAGGCAACTCGATTGGATCATGGGTTGCAACCCTTTTGATGCTAGTGCTATTGAAGGCGTAGGTTACAACCAACCAGCACACGGACTCTTCGGTGAGTTCTTTCCTCCGACCCCACAAATTCCCGGTGCTGTTAGTATCAGTTTGAATCGCAGCTCATTTGATCCTCAAGATTATGGCTTTGCCAATGAAATAGACATGCCAGTTGCAGGTAATGTTCTCTGGTTAATTGCAGAACAGTCAAAGCAGAAATGAAAAATCAATAAAAATATGAGAGGAATAAATAATCATCTAACTGGTTGCATACTCTTTCTGTTTACAACCCTACTGTCGATTAATAGTGTACTCGCACAAGTTACACCGCAAAAGGATCAATGGTTTATTAAGGCAAAACCATGCTGGGCAAATAGTCAACAAGTTGAAAAAAACCTAACTATTGCACTTCATTCTGTGGTTGATATTATCGATTTTAGTCATGCTCGTTTTCGCATTACTGCAGCCTCATGTTACAAGTTATATTTAAACGGTGAATTTATTGGGTATGGTCCCAGTATTGCAGCACTCGGCTATTTTAGGGTAGACGAATATGATTTCACAAAGAATCTTAAAAAAGGAAAGAATATTCTGGCTATTGAAGTCGTGGGTTATAATGTTGATAATTATTTTATTCCCAATCAACCTTCATTTGTACAGGCAGAACTTGTAATTGATGATGCGGTTGTAGCAGCCACTCTTACCGGAAATAAAAAAGAAGCTTTTGAAATGGCAATTCCTAATCAACGTATTCAGGATGTGCCAAAGTTTAGCTTCCAAAGGCCTTATTCGGAACAATACAATTTGGAACCCGGCTATGATTCTTGGAAAACAAATGATACAATTAGGTTTAAAAAAATCGATGTAGAGGAGACTGATAAGAAAAATCTGTTACCACGTCGGGTAAAATATCCTGACTATTCGTTCAGGAAATTCAAACAGAAATTACCCAATGACATTTACGAATTCGAAAAAGACTATACAGGATTTATTGTTAGTAAGTTGATCGTCAGAGAACCTTCTAAAATTATTCTTTCTTGGGATGAAATTCTGGTTAATAATGATATACAGAAAGGTCGACTGGGATATAATTCATTCGTAAAATATAATCTGAAGCCTGGAGAATATACACTGGAAACCTTTGAACCTTATACCATGAAGTTTTTGAAATTATCAGTAGAAGAAGGTGATTGTGAAATTAAGGAGTTAAAAATCAAACAATATGTAAATTCAGATATTTCAAAAGCCAAATTTAAAACAAATGACACGGTACTAAATAAAATATTTGATGCTGCTGTAGAAACCCATAAACAATGTGCAGTAGATATTTTTATGGATTGCCCTTCGCGGGAGCGAGCAGGGTGGCTATGTGATAGTTATTTTTCAGCAAGGGTAGCGTATATTCTTTCAGGTAATACACTAATCGAACGTAATTATCTGGAAAACTATTTATTACCCGATAAGTTTGCAAATATTCCGGAGGGAATGTTTCCCATGTGCTACCCATCAAACCATACTAACGGAAACTTCATTCCCAATTGGGCTATGTGGTTTATTTTGGAACTGGATGAATATGTTGCTAGAAGCGGCGATCATGAAATGCTGGTCGCCTTAAAACCAAAAATATTGAGTTTGTTGAAATACTTCGAACGGTTTAAAAATGAAGATGGGCTATTGGAAAAACTCGACAAATGGGTTTTTGTGGAATGGTCAAGAGCCAATGATTTTGTACAGGATGTTAATTATCCATCCAATATGCTGTATGCAAGAGCACTTGAAATAACCGGCCGGTTATATAACATCCCTGCCTTACAGGCAGAATCAGAAAAAATTAAAAATATCATACAAAAACAATCATATGTGAATGGCTTCTTTGCTGATAATGCTATTCGTAAGAATGGGAAATTGGTCGTACAAAAGCAGAATCAATCTGAAGTATGTCAGTATTATGCATTCTATTTTGGCATTGCTACATCAAAACAATATCCGGAATTATGGCAGAAGCTGGTTGATGATTTCGGCGCTAAGCGCGATAACACGAAAGTATACCCTAGCATATTTCCTGCTAATTCATTTATAGGTAATTATCTCAGATTAGAACTTCTCTCAAAAGAGGGATTAACCAACCAATTGATAAATGAATGCAAGGACCAATTTACACACATGGTGAATTTAACCGGTACGCTGTGGGAAAACACTTTTCCTGGAAGTAGTTGTTGCCATGGGTTTGCCTCACATGTTGCATATGTGTTTTATCGGGATATTGCCGGATTTGCTAAAATTGACGAAATAAACAAAAGAATCCACATTCAGTTCAATGAAACCGGTCTTAATAATTGTGAAGCAACAATTCCAACTGGTGATGACCAGTTCTCAATCAAATGGCAGAAAGAAGGGAAAACATTGATTTATGATTTAAAAGTACCCGATAATTATACGGTAGATATTCATAACAACACAAATTTGAAACTTCTGCAAATAAAAAAAGAATAACAAGATTTAAACAATCAAAAATTATAATAACAGAATATCATCAGGATATCACCCATTTTACAATGGATTTTATGCATGGCACTTAAACAACAAGCAACATAAAAAACACTTAAGGATATAGTATCTTATTTGTGAGCCTTGCAAATTAATGGAACTTGAATTGGGAAATTATCCTAATTAGAAGGGAACACAATCTTATAATATCAAGGTTATAGAAGCAGAGCTAATCTATGAAGAAGTTTTAAGCCAGATTAAAGGGTAAAGCTAACATAATCAACTGATCATTTTAATACAATATCTAAATTACTATTTAAAATTATTTAATATGAAATCCAAACTCATTTTGTTTTTCACAAGGGGAAATCGTGCTTTTTCTCAATCTATAGTCATTTCTCATAGATGTGAAGTTTTAATCAACGTCAAATCAGATCAAAAATTAATGTTACTAATTTTTGCAATATTTGTTTTCTTATTATCCTCTACATTGAGTTATTCACAGAACAAGACTCGCATTGTCTGCGTTGGAAATAGTATTACCTATGGAGCTACGATTGAAAATAGGGAAACAAACAGTTATCCTGCACAATTAGCTGCAATGTTGGGAGAGGGCTATGAAGTGCGGAATTTAGGGGTTAATGGCACCACTTTATTACGTAAGGGGAATATACCTTACTGGAAAACGACAGAATACCAACAAGCCCTCAAATTCCAGCCTGATTTAGTATTTATCAAGTTGGGCACCAACGATACCAAACTAGTCAACCGGGGCTTTCTAAACGAATTTATACAGAACTATAAAGATCTAATATCCTCATTTCGGTTATTGCCAAGTCATCCTAGGATAGTATTACTATTACCGGTACCTACTTTCTCATCAGATTCTGTTGGTATCACAGCACAAGTTGTGAAAGAAAAGATACTGCCAATGGTTCGTCAAGTAGCTTATGAAACTGGATGTGAGGTTATTAATTTGTATAATTTACTGATCGAATCACCCGAATTGTTTCCCGATAAAATACACCCTTCAACAGCAGGAGCTACTGTAATTGCCAAGAGAATCTATGAACTTGTCCAGATGCAATCAGATTTTTCGCCTAACTTTTTAAAGTACCTACCTCAAGATGCAAAACCTTTCAATTTTTATGGTTTTCAGGGTTACGATTTCACCTTTATGAATAGGAATGCTAAAGTTGTAATACCAAAACAATTAGCTACCGGGCATCCTTGGGTTTGGCGTGCTCGTTTTTGGGGGCATGAACCTCAGACAGATATTGCCTTACTTGAAAGAGGATTTCATATAGTCTATTGTGATGTTTCCGAATTATTTGGGAACGATGAAGCATTATCCGTGTGGAATGATTACTATCAATTTCTTACACATACAGGATTGGCAAAAAAAGCCGTCATGGAAGGTATGAGCAGGGGTGGGATATATGTTTATCGATGGGCGGAAAAATATCCGGAAAGAATCGCTGCTATATATGCTGATGCCCCAGTTTTGGATTTAAAAAGTTGGCCGGGAGGCAAGGGACAAGGCAAGGGTAGCTCTCAAGACTGGGAGACGTTCAAAAAAGATTTTCAGCTCAAAACGGAAGAAGAAGCACTTTCGTTTAAAGGAAACCCACTGGATTTTACGACTAAAATTGCTCATGCTGGCTTTCCCATATTGCATGTTGTGGGTGATGCAGACGATATTGTACCTGTTATTGAAAACACAGCACTGTTTGAACAAAGAATTAAAGCCACAGGTGGCTCTATCCAAGTCATCCATAAACCGGGAATAGGTCACCATCCACATAGTCTTCAAAACCCGCAACCAATTGTCGATTTTATTTTACGGGCTATAGATTATCGGGTGTCACAGAAGACGATTCCGGTTCATCAATTTTCCAAATGAGATGACATAATTATGAACACACCATACTTTTACATTCTGATCCACAGATGTATCATTAAAACGGTAGATCTCTTGACATTGAACGCAGACAACAACAGATGAATGACGAATGCTTCGCTTCTCTTGATAGGTACAATATGTGATTACATTAACTATCCTCACACTGTTTCCAGACCATATTTATTTTGTATGGTACTGGGGGGGGGGAAAGCCAATTCAGTTCGAATACGCTGATACAAGAAGTCAGTGAAAAACATCCATCAATAGTTCTTCATAATCCCCTACATTTCATCATGTTTACTGATATCCAATGCTGTATTTCTATTTGGTCTGCTGAATAACTGAAAATGCATATCCCGCTTGCATTTAATAGCAATTTTATTTAAATAGGTGCAAGGTTTTTGAATGTTATGCTTAAAAAACCTTGCACTTTATTTTTGCCTATATATTTTCAGTTTAGAAATTAATGAAATCTTTTCACCTTTAGCTAAAATTATTGCAATAATAATAGTATTATCTATAAATGGTTGAAAAATAGTCATTAAATTTCCATGTTGAATTTTTCAGCACGCTCTATTTAAAGAAACTGTACACTAAAATCAAAAGAGCCATAGGTCATGATTGATATTGTAATCATAAATGATCTATGATTATACTTGAGTTTATAATTTCAGATTCTTGACGTTTCTTAGATAAATAAAGTTACTTTTTAGAGGTAATTACAATCTTTCGTTTAGGGAAAGTGCCATCAGAATTCTTGACTCGTTTTGCTTCTGTAATCACAACGGGAGAGGTCATTTTTATCAGAGTCAGAATATCATTGAGTGGCTCATTATCAAAAGTAGCACGATACATATATCCCTTCACCACAGGATCTTTTATCTGTATATCCACATTATAAAATCTATTAATTGTATTGATAACCACTCCCATCGGATCATTTTTAAAGATAAGTTTTCCTTCCTTCCATGAGATATACCTGTCTATATCAACATTAGTAACGGAAAGTAAATTTGTTGTCTGAGAGATTAACACTTGTTGATTGGGTAATAGCATGGCCGAATCGATTGGTTTCCCGGTATTATTTAGGCGACTTACATTAACTACGCCCTTTTCAAGTGTTACTGTTTGTGAAGCATCATCTCCATAGGCATCCACATTAAATTTAGTACCCGTAGCTTTTACATCAAAACGTGGAGTATGAACAATAAATGGATTATTCTTATCGGATTTAACTTCAAAAAAAGCTTCCCCTTTTAGAAAAACGTCTCTATTCTTTTGAAATTTAACCGGATATTTGATAACGCTTGCTGAATTAAGCCATACTTTGGTGCCATCTCCCAATGTAATTACAGAATGAGTGCCAGGAACACCACTTACCTCATTATAAGCAATCTGATCAATCGTATCTAACTTCTGATGAAACATAAAATATAGGATTCCGGATACCAATAAAGGCAAGAAAAGAATAGCAGCAATCTTCTGTAAATAATTGAATAATTGACTTTTTTGCTCAGGCTTCTTGAAATTTTGTCTAACATCATATAGTGCCTTCTCAACATCAACATTATATTTTTTTAGCTTTGATGAATCATAGATTGACTTTATTTCATCAAACTCCTTTTTATTTTGATCAGACAATTGTACCCACTCCAAAACCAACAAGTTATCATCTTCAGACAACTCACCATTCAGATAATTCCATATTGCAATTTCAATATTTTCCTGATCAATTCGCATAAAACATAACCTTTCTTAACTTATAAGACGATTAAAAATCGTTTTACCCTATCCATTAAAAGAATTCCATAACAAAAATATTCCAAGCATTAGAAGAACAAGATAATCAACCAAATTGATTCTTAACGTCTTCAGTGCTCTCCCAATATTTGCTTCAACAGTCTTGATAGAGATATTAAGTTCCTCAGCAATTTCACGATTTTTCTTTCCCTCAATTCTACTCATATTAAAGATATGTTTACAAGTAGAAGGCAAAAGATCAATCGCTGAATTAATTTGCTTCTCTAATTCTGATAGCATCAAATATCTATCAGCTTCTTCTATATATTGCTCTTGACTTTTCGATATTCTGTCGTTGTATTTTTCAATGATGCGCTGATGTCTAAAATAATCGAGACATCTATTTTTAATACAGTTCATCAAATATGATTTTAGGGAAGAGTGAATATCAATCTCTTCTCGTTCTTCCCAAAGCTTTAAAAAGACATTCTGAACAATCTCTTCGGCCTCAGATATCTCTTTTAAATAAACCATTGCAAAGTTCACCAGATCGGAATAGTGCTTTGTAAAAATGAAGTTAAAGGCTTGTTGATCGCCTTCTTTCATTTTATTAAAAAGATAAATATCTAATTGCATCATTCCGGCATATTTTCCTAAAAACTTCCTGTAAAGATGCAAAAATAAGTTAAACTCATTTAGATAAGTATAAATAATCGCACTTTTATATTTTCCTGCTTTATTCTAAAGGACAAAAAAAGCTTTTGCACAAATGCACAAAGAGAGATGATGCAATCTTTACTTCCATCTGTAACTAGGTTCTCCAATTGGATAAGATCTGCCATCTACTGCCCTCTTAATCGTGAAAGCGCCAGATAGTTACACCGTATATCAGACAAAGTGCTCATATCGTGTTCTACAACTTCTCGGTTTGAGCCCGAAAAAGTCTATATAAGGAAGATAAGAGTGAGACATGTCCGATCCATAAGGGCATATTAAAAGGAATTTAACCCAGGTTTGAACTAGGTTTGACCCAGGTTTGACCCAGAGACCAGGATACCGGATAAACCCACATCAAATTCATTTCAAATGTCTTTTGACACACCTTCGTGTTTAGCTCTTGTCTTTTTTATCTTCCGCTTTTATTTAAATATTGGTTACATGATATGCCACTCATCGATTTCCGGCTGATCTCTCATGAATGCCATTAATATTGACGATAGACAACATGTTTTTTTGAACGGTAGCGGCATTACTCTTGCTTCTGCGGTGATGACTGCTTTCTTGATTTGCATGATGGGTTGTTTTTCTATAAAGCAACAAGGATTTAGCTTCACCCTAATAAAAAGTGAACAAAACTTTTAACCTTTTGAAAAAAAAGGAACAGAATATATCAATACTATTTCAGTTCTACTTCAAATGTATTAATAGAGTGTGGTTTAAGAGTTGCAGTAAGTAGTTGATCGGTTATCTTGATATGAATATCCTTGCTTATATTTTCGACATTATCTACCAATACAATCACTCGTTTTCTATCAGAAGAGAGAAAACAGATATTTCGATCAAAACTCCCGCTACTTTTTATCTTATGCGATGTCGGAAGCACGGACCAGCTTAATTGCTTCATTAAATAGAATTCAGGATTATATACTACAGTGCCGGTTGATTTGGTAATGGAGATCATCGAGTTTTGCTTCCATCCCCACTGGCTTTTTCCTGTTTCGTCCAGCACCATGTTCCAATACATATAGGCATTGGCGCCATTGTTCAGATAGTGTTTCATCAGATTAAAAGTATATTCTGCAGCAGGCCAATCATTAGATCCATTACCACATTCCGTTTCGCTCTGCATGAGCTTTAATGTCGGATAAGCTTGGTGCACAGCAGCGATTGCTCCTTTGCCTGCCCATTGGAAACCGACCCCCTTAATATACTTCGCAGAAATAGGATCGGACAATATTGGACTTACTCTTTCGATTTGTGGACGCTCCACGGTACCTAACCAAAGTTCTGCATTCGTCTTTTCTAATTCCGGACCTAAATATTGTCCGATAAAGGTATTCAAATCCTCAGGACGCCAAACGCAACTTGGAAAGACCTGACAGGAGTTCATCTCATTCTGAACGTGTACGGCAAAAACAGGAATACGTTCCATGCGGTAAGCCTCAATAAATTTTCGAAAATATAAAGCGTAAGCCTTCAGGTATTCAGGTTGCATTCGAAACTGGGTACGCATCTCCACGCCCTGACCTTCTTTGGGCAGGTCGTTCACCTGAGCATCCGACGTACAGGCATAATGGTTGTTCACTTTTAACCATGAAGGCGGGCACCAAGGTGATGCCCATATTTTCAGATCGGGACGAAACTTCTGTGCTGCCTTGATATAGGGAATCAGTCGTAGTTTATCACGACCAATACTGAAATTCTTCATCGCAAAATCGCCTTTCGTTTCATCCAGACTATACCAATCAACGGAGTAATCATTTGCGCCAATAGGCATACGACAAATAGAAAAACGACAACCAGTATTAGGATCGAAAATATCTTTTAATATTTGTGTGCGTTTCTCAGGTTTAAGTGCATTCAATGCATCCCAACCTAGCTCATTAAAGCAGCCGCCGAAACCATCTATCTTTTGTTCTAATGAAGCTGGAAAGACCTCAAAATCTATGACTACATCTGTATTAGCTTTCTCAATTTTAGCATTTGAACGTTTCTCCCAAGCCTTTTCAGGAGAAGAAGATATCCATGATGAAACACTTTTAACTGCCTGTCCCTTTAGAAGAAAAGGAAGACAAAATAAACCGATTGCAAGAAAAGTAAAATGTTTACGCATCTCTTATTATATTAAAAAGCACTACCCGATAATGGATAGTGCAAATATAAGGGGAAAGGGTGTATCCCGTTTCAATAATTTATACCCTCAAACGCTGAATTTCTACTGCCGGTTCAGGAGTCAGATCACAAGTCAAAGTTACTTCAACCCGAACGATATATTCCGGAGTACATCCACAGTTTATCACCAGATCAATTTGTTCATTCTTTTGAGTAGAAGTTACAACAACGGTCTTCTCTACACTGTAATTTTCAGCCACTTTAATAGTCAACAGACCTTTGCATGGCGCCGAATCACTCCAATAAGTAATATTGACAACATGACCGGCTCCTTTTGACATTTCAAGAAAGAGTTTCATAATCTTATAATTTTAAATTATTGATAAAATTGCTTCGTAGTTGAACTCACTATTTTCAATACATCAGCCAAGTATTCAACATCAATACTGATTCCATAAGTCCATGAACTTAAAAGTATTTTAGGTGCGACTTTAGCAGAATAAAATGTCTTTCCAAAAGAAAATCGGATCAGTTTATTCATCCGTATGCTCACACCGGCAAATGCCATAAACTTGTTCAGCGCAGTATCAGCAGGACTGTTAACCAAACCAAGACCTACGGTTGGTGTCACTGTTCTTCTTAAACTATTAAAAAACCGCTTTTCCCAATCTGCTTCTTTGGTCATAGGGTCTCTGTATTTAAAAAGAGCTCTGTCCAAAAGGGCTTCGTCAGGATCAATCTTTCCAAAATAGGGACTAAAAGTCAGGAAGAGGCCAAAAGTACCCGGACGATTATTGCCGTAAAGCGTTGGCATGATATCAATACCAATGTAATCCTTTATATTGGTATTTAAAACATCAGATTTCAAATCATTTATCCGGATAGTCTCACTCCTAGTCAATATCATTTTTTGTAGTTCACCTCTGATTATAGTTTTAAACTTCAGATTTATTGAATCAAACTGTGCAATAATATTATTTAGCATTGCTTTATTCCCAGCATTAGAAAGCCTTGCCGTAACTGATTCATTAATCTGCGAGTCCTCCAATTTATTTATTTCATTGAGAATCAATAAATCAGAACTATCAGAGGTCGGAATATCTTTTTTTGCATTTTTAATTAATGCGGCTACCGTCATATGAAACTTTTCCAGTTGGGCTTCCATGACTGATAAATTCGCATTGAGAAAGTCAATGGTTTTTGGAATACTCTTAGCCGTAATCCTGTTTATCAATGATTCTTTTACGGACACTCCTGTTTCATCTTTATAATCATTTAATGCAGGAGACAGTAATTCGCCTAACAATTGTTGGATAGTAGGAATAAGATCATCTGGATTCATCGAATACGGAAGCTTGTAAAACATCTTTGAAAAAGCATTTAAGGCTGATTCAAGCGCCTTCGCTTTTATTTCTTCACTCTCCTTTTGGCTGATTTTTCTCTCAATTTCAAACTCCAGCAGGATGTTTTGCTTCTGAGGAAATGGGCCTACTAACACGTTCCAGTTTTTTTCTTTGATCTGAACGTTTTTATACTCTTGCCGTTGCAATCCCGCTGTCGTACAATAAACCTTGAGTTTTAGAATATCGGCGACTCCTGTTCCTTTTAAAAGAACTAATTTATTGGCATCAATAGTTTTAGAACCAATAATTTGGAAGCTGGTATCAAAGCTAACCTCACTGTTTTGGCCAACAGCTACGCCACAGAAAAACATCAACAAAATGACAATCCCTTGTACGCTGTTCAGGCATTCTATATTCCTTTTCTTCATTATGATTTTGTTTTTGACGATGCCGTAATATTTTGCTTTTTACGCAAAGGAGTTAGTTTTTCCAAAAGATCGAACCAGAAGGGGGCACCTATGGATGCTGCAGCGGCAGAGGCTAGAATTCCTAACACTTTCAGAAATAACAAACCGAATATGTCACCCCAACATTTTTTCTTACTTTGACTTTTGTCATTTGCAGTCTGCTTATCTGGAGCGGCTTTCTTATTATCATTTTGGGCAGATGTTGTCTCTTTACTTTTATACGTTACATCCTTACAATAATATGTTTTATTAAACTTTGCCTTAAACTGATTCCATCCGAGCGGAATGGGTTGCTGCTGCAATTTGATTGTAGCTGTTTTTAAAGTTGATGCATCCGCTGTAGCTTTTACAGTTGCCGATACTGAATCCGTTCCTGCTTTTGGAGTAGACTGTACCTTTGTTTTGTCCTTTTCCGCATTCTTATCTTCCTTATCCTTTGAAACCACCTCATAATACACGATGGTTTCACCCCCCGAAACAATGGTTAATTCATCCAGTTTGTTATCTTTCACAAATTGAGCTCCTGAATCTGCCATCTCCGTAGCCTTTTCTGGATGGTCAAAGAAATATTTAATAATATCTATACTGTCAATGTTCATCCCGGCACAAATCACAAGTGCCACACCTAATGACCACAACTTGGCATTCCGGGTATACCACCCGGTGACCCTGTCCATTGCATTATCAAAAAGATGCTCCAAATTTTCTTTCAGCTTATCTACATTTTGATCACATTGAGCCAGCTCCATCTTCAGCCAACGTGAAAACGCACTATCCTTATCCTTTTCAAGATAGGTATTAATTGCCTCTATAGTTGGCGTTCCAACTGTTATGATATCTAACAAGGCACTTACAAAAACCTTAGGAGGAATAAAGGCAGGAAACTCATTAGAATTACGTTTTAGCACCTGGATAAAGGGAGAATCTATGATCTTTCCAGACATTTCTCGCCAATGCTCATCATAGAAAAGTTTTTGAATCGCATTCTTTAATAATTTAGACTTCGTTCTGCGAAATGTAAATACAAATTCAGTGACACCCGTCACCATTAATGCTACCAGAAGATAAATAAATATCAACGAAATAGCCACATCAAGTAAAGGACTGTTTAACATAACTTAGATTTTATAATTTATTGCGATATACAACTTCATACTACACAATACAGGCATCAATCAATTAAAGGATGAAAATTTCCATTATGGAATAGTGGATCTCTTATCAAATACCCATCAAGGGTTTATAGGAAAAGCCGAATACCGGATAAACCGGATACAGAAAACTTATACTAATTAAGTTATACGATTTAAATCAACGCGACCCTTAATTAATATCAGAAGACAACATATTCACTCTTCCCCATATATAACTATCATTCCCTCTCTAAAAGTACTATCAGAAAATCTAAAAATCAATTTTTTAATAAAATATGTAAACAAAAACATTTTCTCATATGCATAATCCAAGCGCAGTAAAATGTCACCGAATATATTTTTGATTTTTTTAACATAATCTAAACATATTTTAAGATACCATTAACTACAATAGTATTTAACTTTTGTATTTTTACAAATCAATTCAAGTACGAAATCATTACTCATAATTTATTAATTTAGATATTTTCATGAAAAAAACATAAAAAATAATAATTTTAAAATAATGGTGCTTTCGAAATACGAAACGCTCAAATTTATTGTTTCGCCCTGATAGATGTTTTTAAATTGTAGAGAGACTGATTGAAACAGTAATTAATGATTCGAAAATCCACCTAATTTCCAAATAGAAATACGCAATAGAAGAAAAATATATCCCGGTTTTTCTAACAGTATATTTAAAATTACGAAGGAATCATAATTACCTAAACTCCCCAAACAACCCACATTAAAATGAGAAAAGTTCTCTGTCTTCTTGGCTTACTATTATTCTGCCTTAACAATCTTTTTGCCCAATCCCCATCACGAGCGACCATTAAAGGAGTCATCTGCGACACTGCCGGCATAGACATTCCATCGGCCATGGTCATGTTACTCAACACCAAAGACTCTACCCTCGTCAACTTCACGCAAGCTGGTGAGAAAGGAGAATTCGAATTCAAAAATCTGAAAAACAGCGGATATCTGTTAAAAGTATCACACATGAGCTATCTCCCTTATCAGAAGATTCTTTCTGTATCGGCAAGCGAGGTCAATGATTTGGGTAAGATCAAACTTAAAATACTCTCCAAACAGTTAATGGAAGTCGTTATCAAAGCGGCTAAAGCACCTCTCAAGTTCAGAGGTGACACGGTAGAATATGATGCCTCTTCTTTTAAAGTTCCGCCAGGATCAACTGTTGAAGACCTTTTACGAAGGCTACCCGGCATAGAAGTCGACGTGGATGGCAATATCAAGACTCAAGGGAAGGATGTAAAACGAGTCTACGTTGAAGGTAAAACTTTTTTTGGCGACGATCCTAAGAGTGTCACAAAAAATCTGGGAGCAGAAGCGATCTCCAAAGTCCAGGTCTTCGACGAAAAGTCGGAACAGGCAAAACTTACCGGTGTAAACGACGGAGTAAAAGATAAAGCCATGAACCTTGCATTGAAAGATGACTATAAGAAAGGTTCCTTCGGAAAGCTCACCGCAGCAGCAGGAGATCAGGATCGATGGGCTCTACGTGGCAGTTACAATCGTTTTAATAAAACACAGCAACTCTCCTTTATCGGTTATGGTAACAACATCAACCAAACGGGTGTAAACTGGGAGGACTATGGCGAATTCAAAGGTCAAAACTCTTTCAATAATTATGATAATGGTGACTTTGGCTTTAGCAGTGGCATGAGGTATTATTCGTTTGGCGATGATATGTTAGGTAATAGTTTTGATGGCCGCGGCCTTACCAATAATTATGGAGCCGGTGTGAACTTTAATTTTGATAATAAGAAAACCAAATTCAACTCCAGTTACTTCTATAATGAAACCACACGTACACTCGACCAAACTTCAGACAAAGAAACATTCCTTCAGAACAGTAGCTTTAAAAATGCCGATACAACTCATGGAAAAGACTTCAGAGGAAATCACAGTGTGGGTATGCGCTTGGAACAAAATATAGACTCCAACAACCTCATCATTGCAAAGGCCAATATAAAATTCAGTAAATCGACAGACAATACATCGCTTTTTTCTCTTTATTCTGATGCCAACGATATCCCCACGCGTACGCTAAAGACTGTTGACGATGACAATCTGGATGCGTGGAATATAACAAGTGCTGCTATCTATCGGCATCGTTTTAAAAAGAAGGGTGCCAGCTTTGCTTGGAGTGGTGGTTTTAATACCAGTAAAACAGATGGAACGGAAAACCCTTACTCTCTTAATAGATTCTTTGAGGCAAACACTTATACTGATCAAATCAGAATACTAAATAACGATAATAACAACACCTCCACACAATTCAAGTCGAGTATGTTATTGACCGAACCTTTATCAAAAAAATTCTTTTGGGAAGTTTTTTATAACTTTAGTTCTACTCGAAACATCAAGGATCGGCTAACAGAAAACGCCGCATCACAAAACATTAGAGTTGACAGTCTAACTGCCTATTACACCAATGATGTTTTATATAACCGTATCGGAACCAACTTCCGCTATTCAAACAAAGGGATAAATGCAGCAATTGGTCTTGCAAATCAGCAATTGCAACTCAAAGGGAAGTACTCTATCCGGAAAGAGTTACCAAATCTAAAAGACCCGATCGATAAAACTTATTCAAATCTGATTCCCAATTTAAGTTTGACATATCAACTCCTTAAATCGACCTATTTAAGTGCAGACTATAGCTTTGATGTTAGCGAACCAACAGTAGAACAATTAATGCCCATCGCTGACGTTAATAATCTCGCTTATCGAACAGAAGGAAATCCTGACCTGCACCCCCAACGGAGCCATAATATAAATTTTAATGCGTCATATTGGAACCAATCATCAATGGCCAGTTGCAATTTAGGCTTTAGTTATCAGAACTATGAGAGCCAGATTGTGTACAACCAAACCATAGCAATGGTCGATAAAATAGGTATGCAAACTATTTCAACGCCAGCTAATGTTAATGGTGGTAATAGCTACTCTGTATATACATGGACTAATTTCCCTTTGATAAGAACAAAATTAACCATGAGCATCAATGGAAACATTAATTTCAGTGACTCGCCTACCTTTATCAATGATGTTGAAAACATCACAAAAAACAAGGCATATCGTATCGGAACCAACTTTAACCTCACGCCTACTCCAAAATTAGTTTTGGGTGTCAATGGAAATATTAATTTTAATAACATTACTTATTCTTTTAGGCCTGAACAAAATCAGAAAATCAGAAATTATACGGCAAGTTCTTCTGCTAAATGGCAATTTGCTTCAAAATCTTATTTTGAAACAAATTTCGATTATTCTGTCTATAAGAATGATAGGTATGGATTTAACCAGAATATCCCGATGTGGAACGCCTCAATCCGACAAATTATCGGCAAAACCAACCGAATCGAGATGCGCTTAGCTGCATTCGATATTTTCAACCGTAACCAGAGCATTTCGCAGACAGGAGCTCAAAACTATATTTCGCACAGTACTGCCAATACTCTTGCCCGATATTTTATGTTGAGCGTGAGTTATAATATAAAAGGATTTGAAACTAAGCTTAAAAAATCCGGAATGATGATTGTAATGTAACATCACTTTTATTTATCCTAACAAAAAATAAAATGCAACAACATCAATACATTCAAGTTTATCGAAACAACCAGAAGCAGAATCACCGATTCCGACTCGTGAAAACACTTGCATCAATCCTCCTTATCCTTCTTTCTACAATGGGTTTTGCACAAAAGATAGAAGGTTCAGTCCGCTATCTCATGGCTCATAATTGGGTAAAAAGGATGGCCGCAGTTGATTATATGAGTAAGCAAGCTATTGACCAATTAGCTTATATGTGGGGCAATGAACCTGAATACAAAACCTATTCACAGCTCTACCTCAATGCCAGACAAACAAAATATGCAGATTCGGAAGAGAGTGCCGAACGAGATGATGCAGGATATTCCTGGCTCAAAGACGAGTTTATTATTACCCGGAATTACGAAAAGAATACGATACGTGATATCATTGATGTACTGGGAAAAACTTACATTATTGAAGATACTCTTCATGCTCCTCACTGGAAAATTCTTAATGAGATGAAAGAGATTGCAGGTCACATCTGTATGAATGCGTTTTGGAATGACACCTTAAAAAAGCAGAAAGTTATTGGCTGGTATGCACTGGACATCTCTAACAATGGAGGGCCTGAACGTTTTTGCGGGCTTCCAGGGCTGATTCTTGAGGTCAACATTAACAACGGCGCACTGGTCATTACTGCCGATAAGATTGAGCAGAAAAAGCTCACTACAGAACTTGTCCTTCCTAAAAAAATTAAGGGAAAGCGAATCAAAGAAAACGACTATATTAACATCTTACGAAAGCATTTCGAAGAGATGCGCAAAGCGGAACAGCCTCCTTTCTGGGGCATGAGATACTAAATATCATTTTTATTATATTATACAAAAGGCCCTTCCAAACCGAAGGGCCTTTTGTATTTTCAGCCTAGACTCAATAAAACACCTCCCGCAAGTAATGGGCCATAATTTCTTCGTCAATGCAAACGACAGAAAATCCGTTCAAAGAGATTCAATCAGAATCGAAGCTGTCTGAAAAAAAATATAACAATTGAGAAAAAAACTCAGTATCTATTGAGCAAAAGCACAGTTTAATTTGTTATATGATTATAATATAAAATATTAATCTTAACGAAAGGAGTTCACCATGACCGAATTGAGATCTACCTATATGGGGATTAGCTTAAAGAACCCCATAATAGTTGGAGCAAACACAATGGTTACGAAGCTTGATAACTTAAAGAAATTTGAGGATGCAGGCGCAGCCGCTGTGGTTTATAAAACATTATTCGAAGAACAGATTCATCTTGAGAGTATTCAAATGCAATCCGAACTTACCGAATACAACGAAAGAGGTGCCGAGATGATCAATATTCATCCTCATTTAGAACATGCCGGTCCTGCCGAACATCTTTACAATATCACAAAAGCAAAAGAATCGTTAGAAATTCCACTCATTGCAAGTTTGAACTGTGTCTATCAGGAAACATGGTTGGAATATGCCGTTGAATTAGCACAAACAGGAGTAGATGGACTTGAGTTAAACTTCTTTTCGACGCCCAAGGACCTTCAAACCGGTGCGGAGACTATAGAAGATCAAAGAGTGGACATCCTTAAAGAGATAAAAAAGATTGTTCATATTCCGGTAAGCGTTAAATTGAGCTCTTATTACACAAACCCACTTAACATGATTAACAAAATGGCTGAAGCAGGAGCTGATGCCTTTGTTCTCTTCAACCGGTTATTTGAACCAGAAATAGATATTGACACCCAAGCCCATGTATCAAAATTAAACCTAAGTAGTGTAGGTGACTACAAAACGTCACTTCGTTATATTGGAATGCTTTATAATAACATCAATGCAAGCCTCTGTGCCAACTCCGGCATATACGAAGGCACTGATGTAATTAAGCTGTTATTAGCCGGCACCGATACTGTTCAGATAGTAAGTACTATCTACAAGAATAACCCTGCTCAGATCACAAAAATGTTGAATGATATCTCAAACTGGATGGAAAAAAATCAATATACCTCTATTAATGATTTCCGTGGCAAACTATCACGTGTAAACACAAAAGATCCATTTGTTTACAAACGGGCACAATACATCGATCTTATCCTTCATTCGGAAGAGTTACTGAAAGGAACAACTGTATAATTAAAAGCCTCAACACACGGTCGTTGAGCCTATCGAAATGACTTTTATAAGTCAAGCATATAATACTTCGACAAGTTCAGTGATCGTGTGTTTTTAGACCCTGCATATTTCGTTACCAGAGTTTATAAACTTGAATGTAATAGTTTCAGCTTCAGCATACCAAGGCTTGAAAATGTTTCATTTCTGAATATTTCATTTATTATCCTCGGGCAGATAATATCCCTTACGAGATAAAAGATGATCCAGATTGGCTACGCCTAATGCAACGATAGCCGTCACAATAGATGTATGCTCCTGATATTCAGGTATACTCTTGTTATAAGTATCCCTTTCGGTATGCCAGATTTCAGAATAGTCAAAATCATATCCCTTAGTGTCCGCTGTTCCAAATGTCAATGTAGGAACACCTTTGATTGCAAAAGGACTACTATCAGTCCCACCAAGAGTTGTAGGACGTTTAGAAGGCTCACTTTTAGTCAGGGTGAATGGAAAATCAGGATTAATACTATTCAATGGCTCACATATTTTTTTCATATCTTCCATCATTGCTTCAGGAACTCGCAGGCTGTTTGCTACCGTTGGTCCTCCATCGCGATTGAACATATTTGAGATTTTATCAAGCTTACTTTCATTCTTCTTAATCCAGCTTTGCGATCCATAAAGGCCAAACTCCTCACCTGCCCAGAGGCAAAAAAGGATGGTCCGCTTTGGTTTTCCACCTGCTTTCATAATTAAACGTGCGGCTTCCAGTGTAGGAGAAGCCCCAGAACCATCATCAACTCCACCCGATGCCACATCGAAGGCATCCAGATGTCCGCTTACTATTACATATTCATTAGGAAATTCCGTGCCGGGAATAATTCCAATTACGTTATGATATTTAACCGGGCCCATTCTAAAATAGTTGCGAATATCAAATTCAAGTTCGAAACGTTGACGCTCTTTTGCCATCTGCTCAATTATCTTATATTGATGTTCATCAAGCTTGATATCCGGAGTAGTCGGCAGTGTTTCAAAAGTAAGACTGTCAATATTTTTACGGTCGTATAAAACCCTAATCGGGTTAGCGGCCGATTGAATGGTTCCTAACATACCAGCCTCTTTCATTTGTCTATAAAATAATGCAGGCTCATCTTTCAGCGGCAATAACTTTAGCGGCTCTTTATCCCTGTTTTGAAAATTCAGTCTCCGGATTGAATCATTTTTCTTATCAATGATTGTATTTTCAGCGATTATTGCAGCCCTGTGTTTATCTGCAGCTTTTGAAAAGTCAATAGGCCAGCCTGTATTTTCTCCGGTAATCAGTACCCATGCGCCTTTCAATTTTCCTTTCATCCGATCAAACTGAGCTTGCGTTTTCGGTTCAAGTACAACATGTCCTTTTTGGATACCCTTTGTACCGGAGGTATACGAAGGAGTCGCAAAATGAAGGATCATGCCGTTATCACTCAGCATCCGTCCAAACCATGCACCCCGATTAAAACCAACCGGTAAAGATCCCGATTCATCCATTTCAACCTTCATTCCCCATTTCTTAAACTGGTAAGCACACCACTCGGCCGCATTATCATAGGCATTAGACCCGATGACTCTACCACCAAACCGATTACATAACACATCCAGATGATTCATGGTTTGGTTATCGGTTTTCCCAATTTCAATAATATTTTTAATTACTCTAGCGTTTTGTGAAACTCCTGTAAAAGAAAGCAATACAAGAGAAAAAAGAATTGCAGTTGAGAATAATTTTTTCATAATAAAGAACTTTGAAAAAGCTAAGATTATAATTTTGTTAAACAGTAAATTTATACAATTAAAGGTATAATTATTTATCAGTTAAAAGCCCAACGCCATAAAATATTTTTCAATTGTGTTTTTATCCATTTAATCATAACTTTACTTCAGATAAAACAAAACCGTTTCATTTAAATTTAACAAGAGACTATCTCATTTTTAATACTATGGAATACATTCCTTCAAAGAATCGATATGAACAGATGATTTACAAACGTTGTGGAAACAGTGGAATCAAACTGCCCATTATTTCATTAGGCCTATGGCATAACTTTGGTGACGTAGACGTATTTGAAAACTTCCGCAAGATCATCTGGAGAGCTTTTGATGCCGGCATAACCCATTTCGATCTGGCAAATAATTACGGTCCACCTTATGGTTCTGCAGAGAAGAACTTCGGACAGATTCTAAAAAAAGACTTTCAGGGTTATCGTGATGAGTTGTTAATTTCTACAAAGGCAGGTTGGGATATGTGGCCGGGACCTTATGGTGAGTTCGGTTCCAGAAAGTATCTGTTGGCCAGTCTTGATCAAAGTCTGAGACGTATGCAATTAGACTATGTGGACATTTTCTACTCTCATCGGCCTGATTACGAAACGCCGCTCGAAGAAACAATGGGAGCATTGGCATCTGCAGTCCAGCAAGGAAAGGCACTCTATGCCGGTATCTCAAGTTACCCTGCAGAGATGGCCGACAGGGCCATTAAAATATTAAAAGAGATGGGGGTTCCCTGTTTGATTCATCAACCCAATTATTCACTACTCGACCGTTGGATTGAAAACGGGCTACTTAATGTATTAGACGATAACGGAGTGGGCTGTATTGTATTTTCACCATTAGCACAGGGATTATTAACCAACAGATACCTCAACGGGATTCCGGAAGATTCAAGAGCTCACAAATCTCATGGCTATCTCAAAGAAGAACAGATTACAGAAGTCCTGATCAGAAAGCTGAAGAAACTCAACGAGATTGCACAAGACCGGAATCAATCTCTGGCTCAGATGTCTCTGGCTTGGTTACTTAAAGATCAGCGTATAACTTCTGTACTAATCGGCGCCAGTCGTGTTTCACAACTTGAAGACAATCTTAAAATTTTAAGTAACCTCACCTTTTCACAGGATGAACTTAATGCTATAGAGAAAGCGCTAGCTTAGATCGCTCATCAAATACCTTTAATCCGGAGACCTGAATATCTGTTCTTCGGATTAATTTTTATAAACCAATACCAGAATTTGTTCATATTGCATCACATCTACGCAAGTATGACTAAAAAAATGATTATACACAATATCACATTAAAATATGACAACAGATCAAAAAATCATCTTAAATCTCTTTGAATTTTTCACTTCCGTCGGTCAACAAACCGGAGAATTAATTGAATCTGAAAATTACAATGCCGTCAATCACATTAATTTCGATTGGCCAAACAGAATCTATCATCTGAACAAGAGAAGAATCAACAACCATACTATCTCTGATTTAACACATAAGATTGCCAATAACGAATTGCCTAATTTACTAACAGTACCAGAAGACCAGAAGCTTCAGAAAATGCTGGAATCGGCAGGACTGCATATTTTACTTACACAAAGAGGAATGGCAATAACCTTAACGGATCCTATTCAGGAAAGCCTAACCTCGGGTCAACAGATCAAACGGGTTGAATCAAAAGAAGAGGTTACCCTATTTGCTGAAATTGCTTCTGCTGGTTTTAAATATACTGTTAATGCGCAAATAATTGAGATCTTGTTGAAAAATGTTTACAGAGTAAAACTATTCATTGGAAGGCAAGATAATACTTTTGCAAGTTGCGGCATGTCGTTTTATGATAGCAAAGGAAATGCCGGACTTTACATGATTGCCTCATTGCCGCAATACAGGAATCTCGGATTAGGAAGAAGTATGACGATCAGGCTTATGAATGAATGTTTAAAAGAGAACATACACCTTTGTACACTTCAAGCCTCAGCAGCTGGAGAGCCGATTTATTCAAAGCTTGGCTTTAAACCTTTTAACAACATTTATACTTATAAAATGAACGGATAAAACGTTCTATATAAATAGACAGTACTTTTTTTTAAGCTTACCTTAACAAACTGAGATGAAGACAAGAGAACAGGAAATTAAGCAACTAACAGTTATTCCGGGAGTCGGTAAGTCAATTGCACTTGATCTTTGGAACATTGGAATTCAAAAAGTTGACGACTTAGTGGGCAAGGATCCTGAACAACTTTTTATGCTTTCGAACCAACAAGCCGGCTGCATTCAAGATCGGTGTCTGTTGTATGTATTTCGGTGTGCTGTTTACTTTGCCGAAACAAAAGAGGACGAACGTGATACAGAAAGATTGAAATGGTGGAATTGGAAAGACACAAAACTTCAACGTTAAAAAGCCTGCCCTGTATTACCGATAAATAAAGCCCATCATCGAATAGAAGATGACTCACCTTGCATATTATTAAAAAGACTATTCTTTTGCTATAAAAAGATCAGTAATTCGATCTGTTGCGGGTGATAGATTCGATACCAAATGCCATAAAAGATCTTCTGATAGGACGTTAAGAACAACTGTAAGATCCAACTTTGATAATCTCTCAAGTTTAATCTATCGCAACTTTTTCATTGCTTTTACCATCAAAAAATTGTATTTTTGAGAATACAAACAAGGAAATGAACATTTAAAGCCAACTGCTTTATTATCTTTAAACAAATGCGTTTTATTCACTATTAATATTCTACGCCATGTTTACAAATGTTTTATTCCATAGAGAGACAAATGCCGAAAACTTCAAAGCTTATGTCGAAAAAGACGAGTTAAAATTTAACAATCAGGGAGTTGCTAATATTACGTTGGTAGAGGGACAAAAATACAAAGTGTACTGCTTTATCTCAGGGTTATCAGGTTCGCAATACGAACTATCTGTTATTGAGCCCAAAACAACACCCTTTCATATTGTAAAAATACTGGAAGCATCCAGTGAAGAACGAGATATTTACTATATTAAAATTTCGTAATAGACATTCTATCGAGAGGTCTATTTTATTGGATATCCCCTCAATATTTTAATGGAGGCAAATAAACAATACCTTATATTTGGAGATTGTTTCATCCTCACAAATAGAGGGGGCATTAACTGGGCTTACATACTTATTTTCAATTCATTATTTTTATCTTTTGTTAATCAATTTAATATATGCTTTCAATAAGAAAAGCAAACCAGGTGCAGCGAAAAGACGAGATAACGGAAACGGAAATGAACAAAATAACAAATAGCATACGACTTATTTATTACAAATTATTGAAGCATGAAAAATAGAATCTTCTATTGTTTTGCTCCGCTATTGCTGTTGATTGGCACTGTTAATGGACAAAAGGACTATAATGATTATGCATTGACAGACAAACAATCACTTTTTGCTGAAACTTTTTTAGACGGTAAAGCCGATAAATGGGAAGCATTTGATAAAGAAGACTGCAAAGTGGTAAATGGTATATACCGCATTCAACGAAATGGAGACGAGCCTTCGGTATCATGGATAACAGTTCCGACATTTGATTTTAAACGTGACTTTGAAATCGAAACGATTCTCTGTTTGGAAAAGGGAGAGCCTAAAGGCTACTTTAATGGTATAATCTGGGGCAAGCAAGCTGATGCATGGAATTACTTTCTATATGGATTAAACGATAATGATAAATATGTAATTGCACAGACCAATCCCGACTGGGTGGCAGCAAGAGAGTGGACTCCATCCAAATTGATCAAACACCAACAATTCAACAAACTTACCATTCGCAAGGTGGCGAATACCCTCTATTATTTCATCAATGAGTCTTTGCTTTTCTCCTGTCCTTTTGAAGCGACCTTTGGTAATCAATTTGGTCTTCAATCAGCTCCCAATGCTATTTTAACAGTAAAGGAATTTCGGATCAGCTATCTTCAGTCAGCTAATAAACCCGTTGAAAAAACAAAATCTACTTCTATAAGCACTGGTCCATCCGGAATCGTTGCTCCTACACTCGTTCAGGAAAAAGCACCAGACAACAAAACAGAAGGAGACCCATCTGCAATCAAGGGACAGAATTATTTCGATATCCCCGTTTTAAGCAAACAAGATATAGCTTATGACGAGTTTAATACGGTTGATGCCGACAGATGGTACATCGGACAAGGTGAAACGAATTGCAATATAAAAGACGGCGAGTACATTATCGAACAAACGATAAATCAACCTACTATTTTATATGCCAATACTCCTGCCATTGATCAACAACGTGACTTCGAGATAGAGGTGATGATCAAATTAGAGAAAGGCGACCCCAATGAAGCAGGAAGCGGACTCATCTGGGGGAAAGATGCCGCCAAATTTTATTTCTTCGGATTCAATCAGAGTGGATTTCTCGTAGTGGCTAAAATTAATCCTACCTGGACAACACTTCAGGACTGGGAGAAGCACCACATGCTGAATAAGAAAGAGTATAATTTATTAACCGTTAGGAAAGTTGCCGGTACTATGTTTTGCTTTATCAACATGAAACTCTTTTACGCCGGTCCTTATCAACCTTTCTTTGGGAATAAACTTGGCTTCTATATCGCTCCACAAAGCACGCTGAAGATTAAAGAGTTCAGAACCTCATATCTAAAATAATCCTATAATAATTCAAAAGATCAAGGTCTGTTCTGGTTTGGTTGGCACGCACTCCGTCGCAAACTATATTAATAAATAGATGTGTTTACACCAACTCATTTCCAGTATCGCATCCGGAGATAAGAGATGATGGAACTCGTATCTAAGCAATACAGTGCCGGCTCTAACAAATTTTCAGGATCAATGGAGACATATCTTCCCGGTGTTTTTAATAATTCACACCAAGTCTCATCAAGCGTAAAACCATTCAAGAAAGACGAAGCAGGATTACTGTTCAACAACTCAACATTAGAAGAAGGAATGACATGAATGTGTAAATAATCAGTGGCACCATATTCATTAGCTTTTGTCATTTTATCAACCAATAAAGTTTGTCGCATCAAACGATAGTATGGCTCGGTAAAGAGCCCTTCTAAATTACAGGGCTTCAAAGGAGATGACGGATCGTCCAGAAAGGGTTTGTATACCTTTAATTGCAACGCACCCCGCTCTTTATTTATTATGGAAGTGCCTATAAAATATTCAGCATATTTCCATTCAAATGCAAACAGTTTTAAAGATCCATCTTTCAACTCACCTAACATAACTGCATCCATGGAAGTAGCATGCCCCCCTCTGATCCTACTATTTTCTTTAAGATAGTTTGATTGGCCATTTTCTTCAAAGATCACAAACCCGATATCGTTTTCATCTTTCGTAATCTTTACAGCCCGCTTAACATTTACATCCAGATTCTGCAAAACGACAGAAGCGATATCCTCACGCTGACGCAGAAAAAACAGATGGTTCAGACATGCAATCTGTGATGATAATAAATTTCCGGATGGCTCATTAACACTATCCAAAAAAGCGATAGAATTTCTAGTAAAATAATCAAGAACATCGGCACGTATGCCGGTCCAAAGATTTAGGGTATGATCCTGCAAGACATAATCGCTGGGGACATTATCACAAATTCCACCACCCGGATCTTTAAAATAACTATCACGAAGAAAAATTGCTCTCCGTTTTTGATCTTCTAGGTAACTCATATCACAATAATAAATTGATTCTATATTCTAATAATAAAACTTAATGAGAAAAAAATCAACCTTAACTAAAATAAATTAGTATGTTTTCCAATATTTGCAATTTAACTAAATTTAAAAGGATTGTTTCATTACAATATTACAATTGTAAAGATTAAAAGTCAAGCAAAATCAGACTTATTGTATGAACCCCCCTGTTTTTAGGATGAACCCCCTACATTTTAAGGACGAACTGATAATTACACTAAATTGAACATTACCTAAAATAGACGAAATAGACCTTAAAACAATAGGTTTTACACAAAGAAAATCATCAAATAGCGGGGATTTTCTCAAATACCACAGATATAGGACATGAGAGAAACGATTTATTCACTGATAAAATAATTAAAGAAATCACATCCATAAATCTTTGAAAATAGAACCCAAAGAATAATTAATCGTAAAAAAATAAATGGTCATAAAACATTCGTTGCTATATATCGTTGTCATGAAGTATTATTAAAAAAGAAAGAATCATGGCCGACGACCTAAAAGAAAGATGGACAAACTACCTTGCCATCACAACGGTATTAATTGCAGTATGTGCAACATTGTCAACATTTAAAGGAGGTGGGTATAGTACAAAGTCATTAATGAACCAATCTCTTGCATCCGATCAATGGGCTTATTATCAATCAAAAGGGATCAAGAGTTATGTTTTTGAGGCACAATTAGACAATATGGTCTTTCAAAAAAGCATTCTAGATCAATCCCTAAAAGGAAAAACAGCGCAAGATCAATATCAATTACAAATTGAATCATTGAACAAGAAAATCAAAAAATATACGGACGAGAAAAAAGAGATTAAGAAAAAAGCTGAAGGTTTTGAAAAGGTCAGAGATGAATGTAAATTACACGCAGGAGCCTTTGGCATTGCTGTAATTTTTCTTCAGGTTTCGATTTTACTCTCATCCATTTCGGCCCTAACAAAACGTAAATATATTTGGGTTTTCAGCCTTTTTGTTGGAATAGCAGGTATTATTTACTTCTTCAATGGCTTCTTTTTATTTCTATAATGTAGGGTTGTTCTTCAACGAATTTAAATAGCAATAATCTTCAACAACACAGCTAATCCGTCATCAGTTACATGCCACAAAGCATTCATCTCGTCCTGATTTATCCATTTGAATGGTACTATGTTCTATTCCAAACTGATCGTGTAATCCATTGACCACCTGATTTAACAATGCATCGTCCGCTGTATCGTTTATCACTAGATGAGCTGTTAAGGCAACCTCTGTCGTACTAAGTCCCCAGATATGCAAATCGTGAATAGATTCAACTCCAGTCTGCTCCAAGAGAAACGCATGGACTTTCTCAAGCTCAATATTCTTTGGAACCCCGTCCAAAGATAAATTAACAGCTTCAATTAACAGTCGGATAGAACTATACGAAATAACAACTACAATCAGGATACTTACTACCGAATCCACCCAATAATAATTTGTAAAAAGCATAATAACACCTGCGACAACAACACCTGCCGAAACTAACGCATCGGCAACAAAGTGAAGAAAAGTACTCTTAATATTAATGTCGTGCTTTCTATCCTTCACAAACAGCCATGCGGTAAAACCATTAATAAGAATCCCGATAGAAGCCACAATGATCACGTTACCACCATAAACACTAATCGATCCGTTTACTCTGATGATGGCTTCCCAACCAATTAAGACAGCAGCCAATAATATAATCAGTGTATTAAAAAGGGCGATCAAAATAGTCGATCGTTTCAGACCGTAAGTAAATTTGTAGGTGGGTTTCTTTTTAGAGAGCAAAACAGCAATCCAAGATAATGCCATAGCTATCACGTCGCCAAAGTTATGCCCTGCATCAGCAAGAAGCGCTAATGAATTAGATAGATAGCCATAACTGACTTCCGCAACAATAAAACCGATATTAATCACAATACCTACCTTAAAGGCCTTGCTGATATTTTGATCCTGCTGAGGATCATGGATATGATGATGACTCATATTTAAAGAATTGATATGAAAGAGACTAATCACTTAAACAGATTAGTCTCTTTCGTGTTTTAGTCCATTACAATAATTAACAAAAAGGCTGATTTAAAAGCATGGTTTGTTGTTATTACAGTAGAAAGTTTCATGTACTAACAACTCATATCGCCGGCATTCTTTTTTCCGGTAAGAATAGTATAGGCGCCTTTAATAACCACCTTACTTTTCTTCGTATCAAAGCCTGCCGGTAAGATTACTTCTGAGTATCCCTCATCAGTCACACCACGTTTCACCTGTATCATCTTATATTCGGTAACCTTTTTACCATTTTCGGTTTTTACGCGATCGTAAATAAAGATATAGTCTTTCCCGTCATACTGTACAATAGCATCCGAAGGGAGAGCTGTAACCGTATTATCTGTAGTTTCTACATTAGCAGTTACATAGATTCCTGGAATTAAACGAGCCGATGGATTGCTGATATTTCCATAAACTTTCACCGTTTTATCGGCATTCAAGATTTTTCCAACCTGATAAATTTTAGCCAGATACTGATCCTTTCCCTCATCAGACAACCCAAAACGAATCTGTTGGCCTATTGAAATTTCATGTATATCTTTCTCAAAAACAGTCAACTCAACAGTTAGATGCGAAGTATTGATGATTTCAAAAAGCACATCGGTAGGGGCTACATACTTGCCAATATTAATATTCACCTGTTTAACAAAACCTTCGATGGGTGAAAGAATTGGAATAGCACGTAGAATTTTATTTTCTGAAAGGGTCGTAGCATTAATTCCAATAATTGCCAGCTTTTGCGACAGTGCATTCACCTTAGTCTTCAACTGCTTATATTCAGAAGTGATTTGCTGAAAAGTCTTAACCGATGATATTTTCTCTTTATTCAAATTTTTCTGTCGGTTATAATCGGCCTCAATATATTCCAGCTGATTGCGACTTTCGAGGAAGCTCTGCTGTAGTTCAATAAACTCAGGATTCTCAATCATTGCCAGCACCTGATTTTTCTTCACGGCACTTCCCTGCAACAATCTGGTACTTTTGATAAAGCCACCCAAAGGAGCACAGATAGTGGCAACATTTTGAGGTGGCGTGGAAATCAATCCGTTAATCTTTATCAAATCACTAAGTGTCCGCATCTCTACAGTACCCATCTTTATTCCAGCCATTTTAATCTGATCGGAAGTAAGTTCCGCAACATTATCAGCTAAAACTTCTTTCTCTTCCTGTTTTGTTTCACTACCCGTTCCCGAAGTACAAGCAGGTAATAAAAAAGCTCCTCCGAAAATCACACCAAAAAACAGCATCCCCATATAAGACCTGAGGCACTGAATGGAAGGATCATGAGCAGATAAAAAACGCCGACTTCTGTTTGAGCGTGTATGATTAAATCTTAAATAATTTCGATTCATGACATGTTTAATATTAATTGTTTTCCCCAAGAATGGTTTCAATAGCAATAATAGACTGATTATAATGACACAAAATCTCCAGGTAATTGGCTTTAATTTGGATAGCCCTATTCAAACTCTGAATATAATCACTGTAGTCCAAGGCCCCGGCATTATAACTGGTTGTAGACTGATTAATGATGAGTGAGGCTTGTGGAATAGCCGATTGTTCATAATACTTGAGACTACTTTCGTCTTTCAGATACGCTCCATTAGCCTCCTCCAACTGATTGACCAACTGTTGTCGGGCAATTTCAGCATCAGTTTGAGTCTTTTGCCTGTTTAGGTCGGCTGCTTTTATTCGGGCAACTTGCGGACCAAACCAAAGAGGGATAGCAATACCGGCCTGAACAGCTATAAACCTATCGGCTGCCGTATAGTTTCTAACTATTCCATTCTCATCCTGTTTCCCTTTTATCGACTGATTAAAATAGCCGACTTTCAAGTCAGGCATCATCTTCGATCGCTCAAGTCTGGTTTCGATTGAAGCTACCTCCACTTTATGTTTTTCCAATGCAAGCGAGGGATTATTCAATAAAGCAGTTTGAAGAGACGCTAACTGATTAGAAGTATCTTTTCGAGTTGAATTCAACCAGCTTACATTCCTATCCGCACCATAGAATGCGGCATTCTGAAGGCGATAATTATTCTCCAACCGACTAAAACCTACCCGTGTCAACACCGTATCGGCAATTGTAACCGGTTGTGAATAATTCAGGATATGTTGGAACACTCTTGTAGAGGTTTCAATATCTGCACGAACCTGTCGAATGAAATTACGCACCTCATCACGTTGTGATTCGGCTGTAATCTTTTCTAGCAGATTGGTTTCGCCGGCAGTTTCTTTTTTACTTGCCGCTATTGAAAACACTGTAAGAATACTATCCTGATAATTGAGTAAACGAAGTCGCGAATGCAAATAAACCAATTGGTTGTAAGTTGCTTTCACGGCATGAATCACCTCGTTTTTTGTAACAGCCAATCCTAACTCACTGCTTTTGACTGATGCTTTTGCTAACCTTGATTGATTTACATAAACCGTTGGAAATGAAAATGACTGAGAAATTGTAATATCATTATCCTTCTGAGCAGAGTTAACCTGACCGTATTCAAAATCAATGGACGTCTTATCTATGTCCCAGGCTGTACGCTTTAATACACGCTGTATTTCAACCTGATAAGCAGCCGATTTAATCAAACTGCTACTATCACACACCTGCTGTATCGCCTGTTGTAATGTAAACACACGGGGATGATCAACAGTTTGAACGAGCCGCTGTGCCATAACCTTCTCACCAAAAAAGCTGCTTACCGCCCCAACCATCAGCAGCACCAATATAATGGGAGAAAGCATACCGCCCTTTCTTTGCCCGGAATCATCTCTCGGGATAGGGGTCAAATCAGCACCCGGAAAATCCATATCATCATCTCGCTTTCTTTTTGTAAAGAGGATGTATAAAACAGGCAAGACAATCAATGTAAGCAGTGTTGAGGTTATTAACCCACCAATCACAACTGTTGCCAATGGCTTTTGCACCTCAGCTCCGGCAGATGTTGAAAGCGCCATAGGAAGGAAGCCCAGCGAAGCAACGGCAGCAGTTATTAACACGGGACGAAGACGTGTATGCAAACCTTTCCGCACCCGTTCCTCCGGATCTTTTATATCCTCTTCTTTTTCGAGTCGGTTAAACTCGGCAATAAGCACAATACCGTTCAACACCGCCACCCCGAAAAGCGCTATAAAACCAACACCAGCAGAAATACTGAAATGCATGCTCCGTAACCAGAGTGCAAACACACCTCCAACTGCTGCCAAGGGGACAGCCGAATAGATAAGCAGTGATTGTCGAACCGAATGGAAAGTAAAGAAGAGTAGTATAAAAATAAGCAACATGGCAACCGGTACCGCAATTGCCAATCGTTCTTTAGCCGCTACCAGATTTTCAAACTGGCCACCATAGGTTATGTAATACCCGGCAGGTAGTTTAAGCGACTTCTCAATCTTCTTCTGCACCTCATCCACCACAGATTGTACATCCCGTCCCCGTACATTAAAACCAATGGTGATACGACGTTTGGTATCTTCGCGCGAAATCTGTGCAGGTCCCTCTTTTATTTCAATAGTCGCCAGCTGATCCAGACTAATCTGTCCACCGGAAGGTAAGGGGATAAAGATATTCTTCACATTGTCAAGATTTTTTCTGAACTCATCTTCCAGACGTACTACCAGATCGAAACGTTTTTCCTCTTCAAAGATCACTCCCGCCGTAGTACCGGCAAAAGCAGTACGAAGCACCCGATTAACATCAGAGATATTTAATCCATATTGAGCAATCCGGTCGCGGTTATAGGTTATCTGAATCTGCGGTAAACCTGTTACCTTTTCCACATTAATATCCCCAACACCATCTACACGCTTGATAATCGCATCAACCTTTTCGGCATTCGACGCCAAAAGATCCAGATTGTCTCCGAAAATTTTAACGGCCACATCCTGTTTGGCACCCGTCGTCAACTCGTTGACACGCATCTGGATGGGTTGCTGAAACTCAAACTTAACGCCGGCAAGCACAGAGAGTTTCTCTTCCATCTTCAACATCATCTCCTCGCGGGTCTTTGCTGAAGTCCATTCACTTTTGGGCTTCATGGCAATAATATAGTCACCGGTTTCCATTGGTGTCGGATCGGTAGGAATTTCCCCCGCCCCGATTTTACAGATAGCTTGTTTTACCTCCGGGAAGTTGCTAAGTAATATTTTGTTAGCTTTCTCAACGGTCTCAATGGTATTCGACAACGAACCACCCTGAAGTGTAATGATACCGGCAGCAAGATCGCCCTCTTCAAGATCAGGAATAAACTCACCGCCCAATCTGGTAAATATCAATACAGCAGAAACTAATAATAAAACTGAAAATCCAACAATCAACGTCTTATTTCGTAGCGAAAAGTCAAGGATAGGATTAAATCCTCTTTGGATCCAGGCCATGAGACGATCGGAGAAGGTGACTTTGTGTTCAGTGCTTTTGCTAAGGAACAATGCGGAAGCAACCGGAACCCAAGTAAGCGAAAGAATGATAGCGCCTATAATGGCAAAGCTCACAACCTGTGCCATCGGCCTGAACATCTTTCCTTCAACGCCGACCAATGATAAGATAGGTAGATAAACAATCAGAATAATAATCTGACCGAAAGTAGCTGAACTCATCATCCGTCGGGCAGAGTTAAACACCTCTATATTCATCTGTTTTGTCGTAAGTTGCTTAACCCCTTCATGGTGGGTCTTACTCATCGTTATTCGGTGTACCACACTCTCCACAATAATTACGGCACCATCTACAATAAGACCGAAGTCGATAGCACCTAAACTCATCAGGTTACCCGAAACGCCGAAAAGATTCATCAACGAGAGAGCGAAAAGCATGGAAAGCGGGATAACGGACGTAACAATCAATCCCGCCCTGAGATTTCCAAGAAGTAAAACCAGAACGAATATGACAATTAATCCTCCGACGATCAGATTCTCAGAAACAGTATGAATAGCACGGCTAACAAGGTCGGTACGATCCAGATACGGTTTTATGGTTATTCCTTCGGGTAAACCCTTTTGAATAACCTCAATCCGTTTTTTTACATTCCTGATTACCTGTGAGGCATTGGTTCCCTTCAGCATCATTACCACTCCGCCAACAGCCTCGCCGGTAGTGTCGGCAACAAAAGCGCCGTAACGTGGGGCATTCCCCAAACGAACGGTAGCCACATCTCTGATCAGTAACGGCAATCCATCACGGGTATTTTTCACAACAATCTTGTTGACATCATCAATGCCAGCGGCCAAACCGATTCCCCGAATAAAATAGGCATTTGGTTTTTTGTCGATATAGGCGCCACCTGTATTTTCATTATTCTTTTGTAGCGCTTCAATAATCTCAGTGATTGAAACATTCAAACTTCTGATCTTTTCAGGATTAATGGCTACTTCATACTGTTTCAGAAAGCCACCGTAACTATTTACATCGGCAACACCTTCCGTGCCGAGCATTTCCCTTCGCACAATCCAATCCTGAATAGTACGAAGCTCCATAGCCGAATATTTCTTTTCAAAACCGGGAGCCTTGTGAAGGGTGTATTGGTATATCTCACCCAGTCCGGTTGAAACAGGCGCCAGTTCAGGTTTACCAAGTCCTTCAGGAATCTGGTCCTCGGCTTCTTTAAGTCGTTCACCAACCAATTGTCGTGCTTTATAAATGTCCACATTATCTTTAAACACGATGGTCACCACCGACAATCCAAGCCGTGATATGGAACGCAACTCAATAACATCTGGGATATTAGCTACCGATACTTCGATGGGAGCAGTGATAAATCGTTCAACCTCTTGAACTGCAAGTGTCGGCGATATGGAAATGACCTGTACCTGATTATTTGTTACATCTGGCACAGCATCAACCGGAAGTTGTGTAAGCGAGTAGATACCCACTGCCATCAGGGCTACTATGAATAGCCCTACAACTACTTTATTTTTTAACGATAATTCAATTATTCTATCAATCATCCTTATAGTAACTTATTATAGATAAAACAAGTGTATTTTCTTTGAATGCCTCAAGATATTGGAAGATCTTGTAAAATGGCGTATTCTGCAATGCTATCAGGTTGATACACTTTTAGTCACGAAAAAAGACTAAATATAAAAGCACAACTTTAACCAAAGTCCGAAAGAGAACTAGGTTTTGCAATATACAGAAATGAAGAAAGTTAAACTAGTTTGGGCGGCTGCCAGATATGATTGAAATAACAAGAAATACTTTCCTGATAAAAAGGGATTACCTTAAATTCTACCGTTGAAAGAGGTTGAGCCTCAAACACATTATGGGTAAGCACTATCGTCACATTACAACAAGAACATACACAAAATGGTGAACATGAATCATGCTGAGTATCATGATGATGAGCTGTATGCATCAGCTCGGTCTTAGTATTAAGCTGTTCACATCCCCGAATATCATCTACACATGGTACCGAAACCAAGAATAATATATAGATGCTGAGAAGGGTTGAAAAGGCTTTCATGCATCAAATTTACACGATTTTAATTCTTTACACTAATTTTTCAGTTATAAATTGAAGTTTTTGTTCACTAAATATTTTCTATAACCCAATATGTTGAAAAATAAAACTTTTTAATTTCACTATTTAACAAATCATGTTAATCCTGTAACTTCGTTAAGAATATTTATTTCATTTAAATTCAAGCCTTGCAACAGTTATAAAATACAGTTAATCAAAATCAAAGATTCTGTTCTTCCTGTCAGGCTCCCCCAATATTCAATGATCCGTTGAACACTCTCCGCTACAATCGGTTGTTAATGGTAGTTCAAATCGGGAATATTTCCAATGATTTTGATGTACCTTTGCAAAAAATTTAAAAATCATGCGCGACAGATATGATTTTCTGGTCATTGGTTCCGGTATAGCCGGATTAAGCTTTGCCCTGAAAGTAGCTCCTTATGGAAAGGTTTGCATTGTAAGTAAAGATAAAATTGAGAATACAGCTACGAAGTATGCTCAGGGAGGAATAGCAACCGTAATGTATACTCCCGATACTTATGATAAGCATATTAACGATACGCTTATTGCAGGAGCTGGATTATGCGACGAAAAAATTGTCCGTCTAACTATTACCGAGTCAACTGATAGAGTAAAAGAACTGATTCAATGGGGCGTTGACTTTGACAAAACTGAATCGGGAAAATATGATCTTGCCAAAGAGGGTGGGCATTCTGAGTACAGAGTATTGCACCATAAGGATCAAACCGGTTTGGAAATTGAGGAGACATTAATCAAGCAAATACGCAAACATCCGAATATCGATGTTCTTGAGGATCATTTTGCCATAGATATTCTTACACAGCATCATCTCGGTATCGAGGTAAACCGCAGAACTAAAGATATCTGTTGTTACGGTGCCTATGTATTGAATAAAGACACACAGGATATACATACTATTTTAGCAAAGACAACACTTATTGCAACCGGTGGAGCCGGAAATGTTTATTCCACCACTACCAGCCCTCCCGTTTCTACCGGCGACGGTATCGCAATGGTTTATAGGGCAAAGGGACGAATCTCCGGAATGGAATTCATGCAATTTCACCCTACTTCACTTTATAATCCCTCAGAGCATCCCTCTTTTCTGATCTCAGAAGCCGTTCGTGGATTTGGAGGTCTTCTTAAGACTCAAAAAGGAGAAAGGTTCATGAAAAAGTATGACACACGACTCGAACTTGCTCCCCGCGATATTGTATCACGTGCTATCGACAACGAACTAAAGATGAGTGGAGACGACTATGTCTACCTCGATTGTCGTCATCTCGATAAGCAAGATTTACTTAAACATTTTCCGACTATCTATGCCAAGTGTTTGAGTATCGGTGTAGATATCTCAAAAGACATGATTCCTGTAGTCCCCGCATCTCACTATACCTGTGGGGGTATTAAGGTCGACGAATTCGGACAAAGCTCCATCCAAAACCTCTATGCTTCCGGCGAGTGTGCATCAACCGGACTTCATGGAGCAAACCGTTTAGCCTCTAATTCATTACTCGAAGCGCTGGTATTTTCTAACCGTGCCGCCCATCATGCCATTGACAAAATAAACAGCATAGCTATCTGCGAAGAGATTCCTGATTGGGATGCAGAGGGCATGGTTTTAAATGAAGAGCTGGTTCTGGTTACCCAGAGTTTAAAAGAATTACAGGCTATTATGTCGAATTACGTTGGCATTGTGCGTTCCAACCTTCGTCTGCAAAGAGCCTTTGACCGTACAGATATCATCTATCACGAAACCGAAGCGCTATACGATCGAAGTATTCTTACCGTTAAGATTTGCGAATTACGTAACTTAATAAATGTAGCGTATATCATTATTCTGGATGCCATCGATCGAAAAGAGAGTATAGGTCTCCATTTTTCGCTTGACTACCCCCATTCAATTGGGAATGTCAGATAATTAACATAACACAACAGCGTAGACCATGGCACTTATAAAAACCGTTAATAAGCAAACTCCCCAATTCGGAAACGATTGTTTTCTGGCCGATAATGCAACCATTGTTGGCGATGTGGTGATGGGCGATCAATGTAGCATCTGGTTTAATGCAGTTGTCCGGGGCGATGTACATTACATTCGCATGGGCAACAAGGTGAATATTCAGGATGGAGCTATCGTTCACTGCACCTATCAGAAATGGCCTGTAAACATTGGAAGCAATGTTTCAATAGCTCATAATGCAATTGTTCATGGATGCACCATTCATGATAATGTACTGATCGGCATGGGTGCTATTGTGATGGATGGCGTGGTTATTCACAGCAATTCAATGGTAGCAGCCGGAGCTGTGGTTCTGGAAGGAACCGTCATTGAGTCGGGGAGCCTTTATGCCGGCGTTCCTGCTCGCAAAATTAAAGATCTCGACCTTACCTTGATCGAAGGCCAAGTTCTCCGTATTGCTAATGCATATCCTAAATATGCATCGTGGTATAAGGAGGAAGAATAAAGATAAAATGTATTTCTATGGATCCTCAACTAATCGATATACGGTTGTTGAGGATCTTTTTTTCGCTCTATATTGAAACCCGCATATAGAAGTTAAATATAAGAATAGTCAACTTTATTTAGAACATGACAAGAACATACCCCTAGGGTAAGCCTAATCTAAGCCTAATGTAATTCTAATGTATCGCTAATTTAATTCTACCATGCATTAGAAGAAGATTAGATTAAGGTTAGGCAAGCAATATGATGAATTTTATCTTTAATAGGCGTTATAAGACAATCGTATGATAATTTTTGAGTCATCTTATAATGGTTTTAGAAAGCCGGTTTCCATACCTTCGCCGAACAATAAGCATTACAGCTATACGGCATAGGTTCGATAAAGATTCGACCAATAATAAATAATTAAGTTGTATTTTAGCATTAATAAAAATCAACTTAGTATCCTCCTTTGCAACGATAAACTGAAACGACTAATTCAATCTTCACAACATGATAGAAACAGAACGACTTCGCCTAGTTCCATTAACTTATGATCAACTACTGATGTATGTCCGAGCCGATCATTCTTTAGAAAAAGAGCTTCTTTTAAACGCATCGTCCAGAATCATTTCGCCCGACCTGAAAGAGGCGCTTGAATGTATGATTTTGCCCAAAGTAGCCGATCCGAAAAAGAACTATTTATATACTACTTTATGGACGCTTATCTCAAAAGCGGAAAATATAATGGTTGGCGATCTTTGCTTCTATGGAGAGCCTGATGCAAAGGGTGAAATTGAAATCGGTTACGGTACTTATGACGAATTCCAGGGTAAGGGCTATATGACCGAAGCCGTCGGTGGAATGATTGAATGGGCGAAAGCGCAACCGAAGATTCGGTCTATTATTGCTGACAGCACAAAGGATAATAAAGCATCATTAAGAGTTCTTGAGAAAAATAATTTCAAAAAATTTGAAGAGGGCGAGGTATATTCTAATTGGCGTTTTAAGATTATTTAATTATCTTTAACCTTGAATTTGATCTTATAAAAACGATTTTATCTTGACCGGAAACCAATTTATATTTACGCTTTTATCAACTAAATTAATTTGACATGATTAATTATGAGGCATTATTCAAGCTTACTTATGGGTTATATATCGTAAGTTCCGGTGATAAAAATCAGGGAAACGGATTTATCTCAAACACTTTATTTCAGGTCACCTCCGAACCTCCACGGTTTGCATCATGCTGCAATAAGGTCAACTTTACGGCAGAACTGATTCAAAAAACGAAAGCATTCTCTGTTTCAGTGATACATCAGGAAGCCTCGGCTGATATCATCGGTCGCTTTGGATATAAAAGCGGAAGAGACTTTGATAAGATGGAGGGAATGGATGTAAAATACGGTGAAACCGGAGTGCCCATCGTATTGAATGATGCTATTGCCATCCTTGAGTGCAAGGTGATACAGACTATTGACGTGGGAACTCATTTAATGTTTATCGGTGAACTCATTCAATCCGAAGTGTTGGATGACACTAAAGAGGCGTTAACTTATTTATACTACCGGGAGGTTAAAAAAGGATTCTCTCCTAAAAATGCTCCTACTTATATTGACAAGTCTAAACTTGAAGTCAAGGCGGCTAAAACAAAAGCAGCTAGACACAAGTGTACAGCCTGCGGTTATATTTATGACGATGCCGTAGAAAAGATCAAATTTGCCGATCTACCTGATAACTGGGTTTGCCCTGTCTGTGGATCGGAGAAAGAGGATTTTATTGAAATCTAATCACATAAAAAACATTTATCATGACAAAATCACTAAAGGGCACTAAAACAGAACAGAATCTGTTGAAGGCATTTGCCGGCGAGTCACAGGCACGCAACCGATATGAGTTTTTTGCAAAAGCTGCTCAAAAAGAGGGGTTCGAACAGATTGCCGCTTTCTTTCAAGAAACTGCAAATCAAGAAAAAGAACACGCTAAACGCTTCTTTAAATTCTTAGAAGGTGGTCCGGTTCAAATTACAGCTACTTATCCTGCAGGTATCATCGGAACTACCAAAGAAAATCTGAAGGCTGCTGCCGAAGGCGAAAATGAAGAGTGGACCGAATTATATCCAACATTTTCCGCTATTGCAAAAGAAGAGGGTTTTATGGAAATCGCAACTGCATTTAAAATGATTGCGAAAGTTGAAACCGAACATGAACGTCGTTATTTGAAGTTGTTACAAAACCTCTCTGAAGATAAGGTATTCATAAAAGAAGGAAAAGTTTGGTGGCAATGTAGAAATTGCGGTTATGTTTATGAATCGGAAAAGGCATTAGAAAACTGTCCGGTATGTTTGCACCCAAAATCATACATGCAACTTAGAGAAGAAAACTATTAAAAATTGCTTACCGTTTAGTTAATGCACTTATATTCTGTTTTAGAATAGCATGTTTATAAAAATATTTCACAATTATAAACACCTCATCTACAGTAAACTGAATAGTGCATTAACTAAACGTCTTTTTTATATATCGATAAAACCACTACTTATAGATGCCGGAAGGGGTGATTTTTATTAACTTTGCGGCTTAATATGATCAATATTGAATTGATCGACATGGTTTACTTTTGCAAACGACTTAACATAAAAGATAAAGCTACTCTTACGCTTTTAAAATATTCATTCAACTAATCAAATAAAAATTATTTAATTAGTTAATATCCGGTCTAACAAACATGTTTTTATTTATGACATCCATTGCTGCAACAGTAATAGGCTTATTTACTATCTTGTATTTTTAAGAACACTATTTAAAATTATAAAATGATCAGTATCTCGGTATTTATACTCACCGTTATTGTGGCCATCGTGCTCATCCCGTTTGCAAACGCAAAATGGAAAGGTTATTTTACCATAGTAGCGATTAGTATAAATTCAGTCGTTTCTGCTTTTCCAGCCTTCAAGGCGCTGGGAGGAATAGATTTTCTTTGCACGCTTCCGGGATCATACGTTACAGGCACTATCCCTGTCCGCATTGATGCGCTTTCAGGTTGGTTTATATTGTTGATTAGCTTCACCTTTATAACCGGCGCTGTATATGGCTTTCATTATATGAAGGCATATAAGACCCAAACAGCCAATCTTTCAATACACTGTATCTCATATATCGTCGTCCATGCCTCATTGTTAGCCATCTGTTCACTTCAAAATAGCATTGCCTTCTTAATTGCATGGGAGTTTATGGCGCTGTCTTCTTTCTTCCTAATCATTTTTGAGCACTACAAGCAGGAAACACTAAAGGCTGGGATTAACTTTCTAATACAATCGCATGTCAGTGTTCTGTTTTTGATGTTAGGATTTATTGGAATAGCTATTAAGATGAACTCTTTCGACTTTACAGCTATCACAGCTTATTCTTTACAGAATCCCTTGCTCATCAATCTGGGACTTTTCCTCACTTTCTTTGTGGGCTTTGCTATCAAAGCAGGGTTTGTGCCTTTTCATACATGGTTGCCGTATGCCCACCCCGCTGCACCGGCACATGTTTCGGCAATTATGTCGGGGGTTATCATCAAAATTGGGATCTACGGTATCCTCCGGATGCTGTTAATCATCAGAAGTGATTATACTACCATAGGATACATCATTCTTATTTTCTCCATTATATCAGGTATTTATGGCGTTATGCTGGCCATACTGCAGCATAATCTAAAGAAGCTGCTAGCCTATCACAGCATTGAAAACATTGGGATTATAGGTATTGGCATCGGATTGGGTTGTATAGGATTGGGTACCGCAAACTACTTGTTAACGTTGTTCGGTTTTGCCGGAGCCTTATTGCATACGCTAAATCATTCGCTGTTCAAATCCATTCTCTTCTATTCAGCAGGCAATATTTATCAGTCGACCCATACGATGGATATTGAAAAGCTGGGCGGAATAGCCAAACGAATGCCTCATACCGCCTTACTGTTTCTGATTGCAGCCTTGGCTATTTGCGGACTACCTCCTTTTAATGGTTTTATCTCCGAATTTTTAATCTATAGTGGAATGCTGGTTGGATTGAAAGGTGCTGCTATCGGTGCATTATGGACAATGATCTTTAGTATTTTTGGATTATCACTCATTGGAGGGTTAGCCATCTTATGTTTTACAAAGGCTTTCGGCACTGTTTTTCTGGGTACTCCAAGAATCTTATTTCAAAAAAAACCGGGCGAAGCCGCATGGGGGTCGCTATTGCCCATGTATGCCGGAGTACTTCTTATCATGTTTATCGGCTTATTTCCCTCTTTCTTTATAGAGCTTCTTTCACACCCCGTCAGTTTGTATATGAACAGGGTTACGATGATCGTTCCGGTACATGAAAACTTGCCGGTCACCACCTTAAATATGATCAGCATTTGTGGATTTGGCCTTATCGGATTATCAGCGATTATATTATTGATTCGTAAGAAGGTCACTGCTACAAGAACGAAAACTATTGGCGCCACTTGGGGCTGTTCGTATACCGGACCTGCTGATAAAATGCAGTATACGGCAAGTTCATTTGTCAGGACCTATCGCAAACTTGCCGAACCCCTTTTCAGTATCGAAAAAGAGAAAACCGATGTACAGGGAATCTTCCCTACAGGAGGCGAGCATAAGACCCACCCTTATGACAAGGTGGAAAAGTGGTTTATCGACTATCCTATAAAAATGCTTAATAATCTGTTTAATCGTTTTTCTTTTCTCCAAAACGGTTTTTTACAGACATACATTTTATATGGGGTGGCATTTGTAATCCTTATACTGGTGACACCGCTTATTTACGACAAAATTATCATGTTGATTCATTTTCTAAATCGATTGTAGGATGATAAGTTTACTCTTAATACTAATAGCCAGTCTATTTTTCACCGGCATCATTATTCGAACCAAAAGTCTCGCCTCGGGTCGTAAAGGGCCTGATATTCTCCAGCCTATCTTTGATGTAATAAGGTTGTTCAAGAAGGGGGCGGTCTATAGTAAAACTACAACCTTTATCTTCCAGATAGCACCGAGCATCTATTTTGCATCGATAGTCATGGCCATTCTGGTAATACCTTTTGGAAGCACAAAGGGCATTATCTCGTTTAATGGCGACTTTGTCTTCTTTGCTTATGTGCTGGCGCTGGGAAAGTTTCTATGCATTATCTCCGCGCTCGATACCGGAAGTAGCTTCGAAGGAATGGGCGCCAGCCGTGAAGCGCTCTACTCCATGCTTGCCGAACCGGCCTTCTTTATCCTGATGGGTTCGTTTGCCCTCTTAACCGGACACACTTCATTCTATGACATCTTTAATAATTTACACTTCGATTCATACATCTCATGTATGCTGGCAGTATTGGCGACCTTTGTACTGATCATGATCGCCATGATAGAGAATAGCCGGATGCCTATTGACGATCCAAAGACCCATCTTGAGCTGACCATGGTGCACGAGGTGATGATATTGGATAATAGCGGATTTGATTTAGGACTCATCTTATCGGCATCCTACCTGAAGTTTGCCATGTATGGGGCTTTAATTGCCAACTTCTTTGTTGATGATCTATCTTTAGGCCTTGCCATCCCTCTCTTTTTTATTATTCAATTTTTGTTTGCCATGGTGATAGGCCTTTTCGAATCGTTTATGGCAAGGTTCAGAATGAACCACAATCCGCAATTTATCTTCACGCTTTCATCGGTAGCACTGCTGATCTTCTTTGGTGTATTACTTGTATTAGAGAAACTTACTTAATTGTGAACCCATTTATAAAATGATAAAATGATAAATGTTTTATTAATTATGTTCATGATTTCCTTACTATATCTTAGTATTGCAAATCGTTTACTAACCTACATCAAGATATTGTCGTTTCAAGGCGTCATCCTTTTTGGCGTAGCATTCATTGAGTTGAACGAATTGACCACACTCAATCTTGTATTGATATTATTAGAAACTATTATCTTTAAAGCCATCGCTGTTCCGGTCTTTATTAATTATATCATCAAGCGAAACAAGATAACCCGTGAAACAGAACCCTTCATCCCCAATTTTGTGTCGTTGATTATTGTTACCGTAATCATTGTCTTAACCATGCTGCTCTCTAATGCCATAACAGATGTCAAGCTTGAAAAGATATCTTTTATTGTTGCATTCTCAACCCTCTTTACCGGACTATTTATTATTGCCACCCGTAAAAAAGTAATCACTCATGTCATGGGATATCTGGTGATAGAGAACGGTGTTTTCATCCTGTCGATGGCTGTTGGAAATGAGATGCCGCTATTGGTAAACCTTGGTATTATGCTCGATATCTTTGCGAGTGTACTCATTTTAGGCATCTTTATCAATAAGATTGGTGATGTATTGAAAAATGTTGATGTAAACCAGCTAAGGAACCTGAAGGATTAATCATTTACACGAAAGAATTATGATTGGAATTTATTTATTCATAGCGTTTATCATCAGTGCGGTGTTGTTCTTTAATCGAAATACGATTATCAATAACGCGCTGTTAGTCGCTTTTACGATATTACAAATTGCCTTTACTGTTTATGAATATTATCATCTGAACATCACCGAGCTTCAATATTTCAAACCGGATGCACTGGGGATCCTACTACTTATCACCCTCAGTATCATTACCATTCCGGCCCTCTATCATAGTTACATTTATATCACAACGCATAGTGGGACACCCAGAACAAGAGGTATTTATTACGCCGCAATGGTCATGTTGATCACAGCCATAGGGGCAGCTTATCTCTCAAATCACATTGCCGTAACCTGGATTTTTGTTGAAATAACTACGCTTAGCGCCTCTGCGCTCATCTACCATCATAGGAATGAACGCTCACTCGAAGGCACATGGAAATATGTTTTTGTCTGTGCCATTAGCATAACTTTTATTTTCATCGGTATTCTCTTCCTGAGTATGGCAATGCATCCAACAGGATCGACCGATCTTAGTTTTGATACATTGCTTACCAAAGCCCCTCTTTTGAATATTTTCTGGTTGCGACTATCCTTCCTGTTTATATTTACCGGATTTACCGCTAAGCTCGGTCTTGTGCCGATGTATACCGCCGGAATTGATGCGAAAGATAAAGCCCCTGCCCCTGCCGGTGCGCTCTTTGCCAGCGTATTAATGAACATGGGATTCGTGGGAATCTTTAGAATTTATGTGATTGTTTCGCACACAGCTATTCATGACTGGGCCAATACCGTCATTATGATTGCTGCCTTTCTCTCCCTGTTTTTTGCAGCTGTTTATATGCTGAAGGTAAAAAACATTAAACGCATGCTGGCCTATTCGGGTATTGAGCACATGGGAATTGTGATGTTAGGACTCGCTGCCGGAGGTATTGGCTATTATGCAGCCATTCTACACATTATACTACACGCCTTTGTAAAATCGAGTCTGTTTTTCCAGTTTAACCAGATTTACAAAATCTATCAAAGCAAGAGCATTTACGATGTGGGGAACTACTTCAAATACAATCCGACAGGCGCCATGGCATTATTATTTGGCTTTATCTGTGCCGCGGCCATGCCTCCTTCAGGACTCTTTGTCAGCGAATTCATGATCTTTAGTTCGCTTTTTCAGGCACATCAACTGATTATCCTGATTTTAGTCATGGTACTGTTAACCATGATAATATGGGCTTTTGGAAAAACAATATTCAAGATTTTATTTATCCCGGTTGAAGATTTTGATGACACTCAAGTAGTCAGGATCAGTCCCGTACAGTCTATATCGCAGTTTGCACTATTAGGACTCTCTATCTATTTGGGGCTAAATCCTCCGGCTGAGTTTGTAACCCTTATTCAGGAAGCTATTAAAAATTTACCTCAGTGATATGAACTACACAACTGTAAAAAATAATGAGCGGATTCCGCTATCTGCTATTCCTGAGTTGGAGTACGAACTATTTTGGGAGTTAAATGTCCTTTCACTAATGAGCGATGAGTACAATCATTGTGTAAGTTATTTTGGATTTCCCTATCAGGAAAAGATAAAACTCATCTGTTGCATTGCAAATGATGAAACGCATAACATTTATGTTTCGTCCAGTATCGTTAACACGCATACGCACTATCCGTCATTCTCCGCACACACGCTTGCTTTTGAGAAATTCGAACGCGAGATACACGAGAATTTCGGTATTCAATATAATGATCATCCCTGGTTGAAACCTGTTCGTTATGCTAAAGGAAGAGCCAATCAGAATGAGACTATTGCCAACTACCCCTTCTATTCCATAGCCAGTGAGGAACTGCACGAGGTTGGCGTCGGCCCTATCCATGCAGGAATTATCGAACCGGGACACTTTCGCTTCATCTGTAATGGAGAGCAAATCTTACATCTTGAGATTCAGTTAGGCTATCAGCACCGTGGGGTCGAACAACTCTTTCTCAAAAAGGACAATTTACTACAACGAACGATACTGGCCGAATCTATTGCCGGCGATTCTGTTGTAGGTCATACTACCGCTTTTGTAAATCTATGGGAATCGCTTTGCGGATTCAGAGCCGAACAACATTTGCAATTTTCAAGAACACTGGCATTGGAGCTTGAACGCATAGCTATTCACACCGGCGACTTAAGCGCCATGTGTACAGACATTGCCTATCAATTAGGAAGTTCGGTTTTTGGTCGCCTCCGTACCCCTATTATCAATTACTTCCAGCAATGGTGCGGTAACAGACTGGCTAAAAGTCTTATCCGACCCGGTAAAACGAACTTTATCTATACGGAAGCGTTGAGTCAAACGCTTCTTGAAATATTAGAGGCCTACGAGTCCGATTATGTTGAGATGTGCAAAGAGCTGTTCAAACTACCGAGTGCGTTGTCACGCTTTGAAAAAACAGGAGTAGTATCCGGAGAGGATGCAAAGAAGCTGGGGACCGTGGGTATGGTCGCACGTATGAGCGGGATAAACAGAGACATCCGGGCTTCGCACCCCCACGATCTGTATAAAGAGATGCAGCATCAACCGATCATTAAGCATCATGGCGATGTTTATTCCAGAGCACGGATACGAAGAGAGGAAATCATACAGTCTATTGCGAACATTCGTGAATTATTAAAAAACATACCGGAACCTACACCTGTAGCTTCGCCATTATCAGCTCCAATGGCGAATGCTTTTGCATTATCATTGGTAGAGGGTTGGAGAGGAGAAATATGCCACTGTGCGATTACGGATGAGAATGGATCCCTGCGCTACTACAAGGTGAAAGACCCCTCTTTCCATAACTGGCTAGCATTAGGATTGGCGGTTAGAAACAATGAGATCTCAGACTTTCCGATCTCAAACAAGAGTTTTGACTTTTCTTATTGCGGTCACGATTTATAACTATATATCAATAAATTATGATAAACAACTTGAAGATACTTTACCACCAGGGAAAACAATATATACCTGATATAACAAAAGTTAAAGTTCCCGGCATATTCAGAGGAAGACCTATAATTACAACTACAAAGGTTGACGAAGAAAAGCTGATCAGCCTCTGCCCATTGCAGGCTATTACAGGTTCGCCTATTACCGTTGATATAGGTAAATGCAACTTCTGTGGAGAATGTTCATTTACCTTCCCCAAAAAAATAAGTTTTACGACCGACTATAAACTTGCATCTAATGATCGAGAGAAACTCATTATCAAAGAGGGAGAAACCAAATCTATTGAACTAAATCCCGATCTGATCAGGAAAGAGATTATCCAACTGTTTAATCGTTCTTTAAAACTAAGACAGGTATCGGCAGGCGGAGATAACAGCTGCGAACTGGAGCTGAATGCTTGTAGTAATGTTAACTTCGATATGGGCCGTTTTGGGATAGAGTTTGTAGCGTCACCTCGCCATGCTGATGGAATTGTCATAACCGGACCTATTTCTGAGAATATGGCAGAAGCATTGCAAATCTGCTATGATGCCATTCCTGAGCCTAAAATAATCATTCTCGTAGGCGTTGACGCTATCAGTGGAGGAATATTTGCCGGTAGCCCCGCACTCAACAGAAGCTTTCTAGACAACCATACCGTAGATTTATATATTCCGGGGAATCCTGCCCATCCGCTCACCTTTATCAATGGTGTGTTGGACTTAATCAGAAAAAGAAAAGACAACTGATCACCATCAATAGAGGATGGTGATAGTGATTAGCTGTATCTGTAATTAAAATGAAATTTATATTCGAATGGAAGAACAGCGCTTAGTATCGCAAAATCTTTAATATTTCCTGCGATTCGGGTGTCACTTTAAAACGATCATCAATTCGGTAACCCACAACCCAAACAATTTCATCGTTTGAAGTAAGTACCCATACTTTTTCCTTTTCAGGGATAGAGAGTTTAAGGTTGGTCAGGAAATCACTTAACTTACGTGTGCCTGTCATTCCTAACGGGCGAAATCTGTCGCCCACCTTATATTTTCGCAGGCATAACGGAAACTTAAGCAGCTTTGTATCGAGCCAGGCAATATGCGAGGATGGATCGATTAGCGGCAAATTCTTTCGGCTTATATTGGTAAATGTAAGTGAAATAGGAGTAGTCAAATTAATAACGTCGGAGTCAATGAATATCTCATCCGGAATGGTTGACGGGGCCTTAGAAAGTGGTTCTATAATGAGTACATCCCTATCTTTGATAAGTCGGTGGGTAGGCGAGTAAAAGACCTTACCGGGAATGTCGCTTAACACCGTGGTAATCTGGCCGGAAGTAGGTTCATTAAACCCATAAGGCTTCAGGAACTCGTAGAGATAGGTATTATAAGCCTCCAGTTCCATTAATTCATCAATACGAATCAGATCACAGTCATCATCATGTTTCACCAAGAGTTCTCTCTGTCGCTCAATTTGTTTATTATAAATGGCTTCAACATCGGTAAGGCGACCAAGATTTTCAAGAAAGATTGGATTGAATGATGGCTGAAGCTCTTTCAGTAGCGGGATGAGATGATGACGAATGCGGTTACGGAGATATTTATCAGAAGCATTACTGGAGTCTTCGCGATGAGACAGCCCTTTTTCATTGGCATATTTCTCGATCTCTTCTCTGGAAAAAGGCAATAATGGACGGATAATTTCATCAACCTCAGGCCGCATAGCTCTTAACCCGGAGATACCGGTACCTCTGAAAAGGTTAATGAAGAAAGTCTCCATCTGGTCGTTCAGATTGTGAGCTATGGCAATTTTATCATAACCCTCTTCTTTTGCCACTTGCCGAAACCATTCGTAACGAAGATCACGGGCAGCCATCTGAACAGATATACCCTCCCGCTCTACCATTTCAAGTGTATCAAATTTCTTAACAAAAAAGGGGACCCCTAGCTTTTGGGCAAGATCTTTAACAAATAATTCATCCCCATCAGATTCTGCTCCACGCAGATTAAAATTGCAATGCGCTAGTGCGAAATGAACATGCGTGCGACTAAACAGATGGCATAAAACCACGGAATCAATGCCTCCACTAACCGCAACAAGAACGCGACTATGTGGCATCACCAATTTATGGCTATTTACAAAATGACGAAATCTTTCAAACATGGTACAAAGATAATGAAAACGGCGTCTTGATGTGACGCCGTTAAAAAAAAGGAATATTATTTAATCTCCCAGGTTTCACCGCTATTCAACAAATCATCAACACATCTGATTTTAGTGTTGTTCTTAGCAGTAGTAATTTGTTCTTCAACCATATCATCATACGTAGGATACATTGCCGAACGGATAACCCCCACAGCAATAGGAAAACGAGGAGGGGACATCTTGGCAAGCATCAAATGGATACCCGGATCATGACTATATTGGTCATGAACAAGTATATCCTTTTCAGTGATTCCATTCTCACCAATCTTTACAACTTCCAATAGTGTTCCATTTAAGCGGATACCTTTGTCTTTATTGACACCAAAGATAATCGGCTCCCCATGTTTTAGATGCACTTGAAAATCGTCACGAACCTCTTTACTTGTAACAGCAGCATGTGTCTTATCAGCAAATATGACGCAGTTTTGAAGTATTTCAATAATTGAAGTACCATCATGTTTAGCGGCTTCAAACATAACCTCAACCATCAGTTTGGGGTTGTTATCAACCGTACGGGCGAAAAATGTTCCCTGAGCTCCCATTACCAACTCACCGGGATTAAAAGGATGTTCGATGGTTCCCTGAGGAGATGATTTTGTAATTCGTCCCATGGGAGTAGTAGGAGAGTATTGTCCTTTGGTTAATCCATAAATCTGATTGTTAAACAGAAGAATATTCACGTCGATATTACGACGGATAATATGGATAAAATGGTTACCCCCAATAGCTAATGAGTCTCCATCTCCGGTTGCCATCCAAACACTTAAACGCGGATTAGCAATTTTGACACCTGAAGCAATGGCAGCAGCACGCCCGTGTATACCATGAATACCATATGTATTAACGTAATATGGAAAACGGGAAGAGCAACCGATGCCTGAAACAAGCATAAAGTTCTCTTTACGGTATCCTATTTTTGGAAATACTTTTTCAATGGAGCTGAGAATGGCATGAGAGCCACAACCGGGGCACCATTTTACCATTTGGTCGCTTACAAAATCTTCTTTGGTAAGTTCAACTGATGTGCGTTCTATCGTATTTTGAATCATCTTACTTTTCCTTCAACAATTGGTTAAACTTAATGGTAAGTTCCGAAACCATGAATGGCAGGCCTTGCACCTTATTATACTGTGTGTACTTAAAATCAGGAAAAGTCATTCGAAGATATCCGACAAACTGTCCCATATTTAGTTCACAAACCACAATTTTTTTATAACGGCCTAATACTTCGCCTGTATTACGGGGCAAAGGCATTATATATTTAAAGTGAGCATGAGCAATTTTTTTACCCGCTACTTGCAACTCTTTGACGGCGGTACGAACAGTTCCTTTAGTTCCCCCCCAACTTACAACCAGTAAATCAGCATCATCAGCACCAAATACATCCTGTTCAGGAATAGAATTGGCGACCCTATCCACTTTACCCTGACGAAGATTAACCATTAACTGATGGTTTGCAGGATCAGTACTGATATTACCGAAGATATTTTCCTTCTCAAGTCCACCTACCCGGTGACGAAGGCCATCGGTTCCCGGTAATGCCCACTGGCGAACCAAAGTTTCAGCATCACGTTTATAAGGTTTGTAATCAGGATCATTGGGTTCGGCAATAGGAGGATTTATAGAAGGAAGCTCTCGCACCTTTGGAATGCGGAATAGTTCCGAACCATTACCCTGCTGTCCATCAGAAAGAAGGATAACCGGAGTCATATGCTCCATTGCTATTTTAGAAGCTTCGTAGGCAGAATAAAAACAATCTACAGGAGAATTTGAAGCCATTACAACTGCAGGACATTCACCGTTACGACCATATAGTGCTTGCATAAGGTCACTTTGCTCACTCTTGGTAGGCAATCCTGTCGAAGGACCTCCTCTTTGAACATCAACAATAACCAGAGGCAGTTCAACCATAACAGCAAGACCAATGGCTTCACTCTTTAAAGAAAAACCCGGGCCGGATGTTGAAGTAAGAGCCAGTGAACCGGTATAACTTGCACCAATAGCAGAACAGATACCGGCAATTTCATCCTCCGCCTGAAACACCTTTGCCCCCAGTGACTTATATTTAACAAGTTCCTGAAGTATATCCGTCGCAGGAGTAATTGGATATGACCCGAGGAAAAGTGGGCGACCCGAACGTTCCGAAGCTGCCAGAAAGCCCCATGCAGTAGCAATATTACCGGTAATATTACGATATTTTCCCTTTTCAATCTCTTTGGTAGGTTCAACCCGATAAGTTGGCAGCGCCTCAATAGTGTCGGCATAACTATAACCGGCTTCAATCACAATCTTGTTTCCGGCAATACTCTGTGGCTTAGATTTAAATTTTTTGGTTAGAATAGCCTCGGTAGTGGCAACATTCCAATTAAAAAGATGACAGATAATACCAAGTGCAAACATGTTCCTGCTTTTTTCAGCAGTCTTGATATCAAGGTTTAAAGGAACCAGCGCCTCCTTCGTCATGCTGGTAATAGGTGCTCTTACAACATTAAATGACGAAAGCGTAGTATCAGTTAATGGATTAGCACCATAACCTGCCTTAGAGATGGTTTCGTCATCAAACGAATCAACATCTACAATAATGGTAGCTCCTGTCTTGGCCCATTTCAGATTCGCCTTTAAAGAAGCTGGATTCATTGCAACAAGGACATCGCATAAATCACCGGATGTATGAATTTTATTGTGTCCAATGTGAACCTGATAGCCCGATACACCTGCAACGGTGTTATGGGGGGCGCGTATTTCGGCAGGGTAATCGGGATAAGTCGCCAGATCGTTACCGGCAAGAGCAGCTGTATCGGAGAAGAGTGTTCCTGTAAGTTGCATCCCATCACCAGAATCACCTACAAACTTAACCACAACGTCATCCCTTTCGACTATATTCTTATTCGTACTTACCATAAATATTTATATTAAATTGGTGATGCAAAGGTAGATGTTTTCTCGAAAGCAACATCTGAATCCATACTTTTATATACAGTCCGGATTATTTTAGACAGATTCTAAATTTTATATCATAGCAACCTGTATATATGTTACTTATTATAAATATAACCAAGAACATTTAGGTTTTTATCTACATAAAACCGTCAAAAGAATTATGAAGATAACAAATTGTATTACACTGCTTTACTGTTTTGAATAGAAATAAGCAGAAATAGAAAAACGAGGAGGGGAAAGTGCTTATTTAGAATTTAAAAAAATTAACTTAACAGATAGGATATACAATAGGTATTGGGTTATATTTGCAAAGTATTAAAAAAAAGTTATTAACACTAAAAATCTGAAACCATGGCTTATTTAATTTCAGAAGATTGCCAAGCTTGCGGTACTTGCATCGACGAGTGTCCAGTTGAAGCAATTTCGGAAGGTGACATCTATAAAATTGATGCAGACGTATGTACTGATTGCGGTTCATGTGCTGATGTATGTCCAGTTGAGGCTATTCATCCTGCATAATTCTTGAGAACACACATCAAGTAGATCGAGTAGGAGGAAAATAAAATAGGTTTTCCTCCTATTTTATTTTCCGACCTCTCACACCACCGTATGTACCGTTCGGTATACGGCGGTTCCTTATTTACGATGCAACTTTACGGTAATAATCCATCAAACATGGATAACCCGCTTTACCAAGACTATCAATACTGATAGCTTCATTCAGAATCGGATTCCCTGCCATACGCCAGTAGCCCTGACGTGCATTTGCATAAGGCAGTGCACGAGCTTTGGCTATACCACAACGAACTAAATTCCGAAAGCGGGTCTTTATTCTTTTCCATGATTTCCATATACACATACGAAGCCTACGGCGCAGCCACTGGTCAAGTTCTTTCAACCGAGTTTGCATATCTGCCAGTTTGAAGTATTCAACCCACCCTCGTATTAATCGATGGAGTGAATCTTTTCGACTTTCGTAACCCATACCGTTACTACGACCTGTAAGCTCTTTTAATCGACCTTTCAGTTTCGTATAACTTTGGGGATGAACCGATAATCGAAAACCTGATTTATTCTTGTAAAAAGAATAACCCAGAAACTTCATGCCCTGCACGTAACCAACCTTGGTCTTCTCACGATTCACTTTCAGATAGAGCGTTTCCTCGATATAGACCACTATGTGGTTCATCGTACGCTGGGCGGCTCGCTTGCTCTTGCAAAATATCATACAGTCGTCCGCATAGCGTACAAATGGATGACATCGGCTCTCTAACTTCTTGTCCAGTTCGTTGAGCATGATATTACTCAATAACGGACTTAGAGGGCCTCCTTGCGGCACTCCCTCTGAAGTATTTACAAATTTATGACCGATAATAACTCCCGAGCCAAGATATTTTTGGATAAGCGAGATAACCCGACTATCTTTTATCATGCGACTAAGAATTTCTATCAGCTTACTTTGGTTGACTGTGTCGAAAAACTTCTCCAAGTCTAAATCTACCGCATATTTGTAGCCCGCATTCTGATAACTCTGAGCGGCTCGAAGTGCCTGATGGGCTCTCCGTTTGGGGCGAAAACCAAAGCTGTTTGCACTGAACTCGCGTTCATAAATTCGAGATAAAACCTGTGATATGGCTTGTTGGACAAAACGGTCTACTACGGTAGGAATACCCAGTGGACGCTTCTTGCCATTGCCTTTGGGTATCTCTACCCTACGCACTGGATTAGGACAGTAACTTCCGTCCTTTAAAGAAATTATCAGATTATCTTTGTGGATTCTAAGGTAAGAAAGTAAGTCTTCCGTTTCCATCTTATCCACACCCCCACTGCCTCCATTGGACACAACCTGCTTATAGGCTTTATTCAAATTGGCAGCAGACAAGATTCGTTCTAATAAATCCTCTTTTGCAAATTGCACTTCCGTGAGGTTGTTTTCAGTTATCCCCATGAAAGTCTGCACTCCCGTATAGCTTTCGGATTCCGTCCTATCCTTTTGCGGGCAGCTATCACTCAGTGTTGATATTTTCTGCATTCTTTCCTTCATCGGGTAACATTCATTGACTACTCACTTTGATAAGGTTCAGACCTTCCCCAATACTTTTGTTTCGGGTATTATGTCCTCGGCTGACTTCTCACGACAACTGTTGTCCGTGCTTCTAAAAAAAATATCCACACGTCCGTGAGATCTCCCGTGGTAAGATTAATAACCTTCGTTCCATATATCTGCATCATCTACTCTGCCGTATCCGTGTAGCTTTAGGACTTCGTTCTGTATGGCAAACTCATCCTACGACTTGAGCCTTATATGATGTTCGTGTTCCTCAGACCGGAACTTTGCCGACAGCTTCCTTCAGATTCCACTTCACAATGGACACCCTTGCCTTGAGCTAATGGTTGGTCGCTACATACCCCCATAGTGGATTTACACCACCAAATTATTAATCATGCACGGCGCACCATAAAAAAGAGGCTATTCCAAAAGGGACAGCCTCTTTTTTATGATTTAATCTGACAGATTCCGACAGATTTTAAGTTCGGATCATCCATTAATGACCTTTATTAGCCAGATATTCAGAAACACCTTCTTGGGTAGGTTTCATTGCTTTATCTCCTTTGTGCCAATTTGCAGGACAAACTTCACCATTTTCTTCAAAGAATTGCAATGCATCTACCATTCTTAAAGCTTCATCAATACTGCGTCCCAAAGGAGCATCATTGACAAGTTGATGACGAACGGTTCCATTTTTATCAATTAGGAATAGACCACGATAAGCAACCGGTGATCCTATAAATTCGGTATTGCCATCATCGTCATAATTAACATGCCCGGCCAGGACATCATAGTTTTCAGAGATGATACCACCCAAGTCTGATACAAGAGGGAAAGTTACACCCTTTATTCCTCCATTTTTTTGCTCGGTGTTTAACCATGCCCAATGGGAGAATTTTGAGTCAACAGAACAACCCACCACTGCCACATTCCTTTTTTCAAATTCTTTAATCTTATCCTGAAATGCGATGATTTCAGTTGGACAAACAAATGTGAAGTCGGCTGGATAGAAAAAGAAAATTACTTCTTTTTCGCCAAAGTACTGGTCAAGTGAGAAATTCTCAACAAATTCATTACCGTCAACTACAGCATCTGCTTTAAATGATGGGGCTTTTTTGCCTACTAATACTGCCATGATTTTTATAATTTAAATTAAAACAATAAAAATATAATCTTGTGCAATAATAACACAAATCACCAAAAAATGTTGTAAATATTTAAATTAAATTTAAAGACGGTTGAGTTTACTCCGAAAGCCCTTTGGTATAGCATTCTCACTAAATGATAGTATTGAATAACAGTATATTATAAAATAGTGGTTTAATAATATTGACTTTTCGGAATGGACGCACTGTTTTAAATTTTATTTTCCGGTTCCAAAAGCAACTGAATATTGGCAGAAAACAGCTCCAAAAGTCCTTTTTTATTCAAACTTTATCGAACAAAAAGTGACCTATATAAAAAAATAATACCGCTTTAGAACTAATCTAAAGCGGTATCATTTTTTCTTTTCAAAACTCTTTTCGGATTTATTCAACCCAACGTTTATAAAAATCACAATCCTTATAACTATCGTTGACCTTGATATAAGTAATCTTCACCTTTTCGCGAGCCCATTTATCAAGTGCATCATTCTTCTTCTTAGCCAAACCCATATTCTGAAACATATCATAATCTTCATTCAAATTAGAAACATGAGGCGGATATTTGGCTTTTATCATTATAATTTGAAAAGCTTTTCTTCTCTCATCCGTATCCATTGGTATTGGACGTGAAACCTCACCAACCTTCAATTTACTAAGAATCTCAGCCATTGTTGGATCCAATTCATTTTCGGTAAACATGGTGTTCAGCGTTTGAGGATTAATCATAGTACCGCCGTTAACAAAAGATTTATCGGTAGAGAACTTCCTAGCTGCATCTGCAAATTTAATACTGTCTTTCCGAATTAAATCAGAGATGCTGTCTAATTTGCGGGAAGCCTTATCCAATTCTACCGGTGAGACCTTTGGTGTAATCAAGATATGACGGGCATTTACAAATTCTCCCTTTTTCTCAATAAGTTGTATGACGTGATAGCCAAAAGTAGTCTTTATAATTTCACTTATATCACCCTTTTTCTTTAAGGAAAAAGCAGCAGCTTCAAACTCAGGTTGCATAGAGCCACGATTGAATAAGCCTAATTCTCCTCCTTTTGGAGCAGAACCCGGATCATCGGAATAAATACGTGCAAGTACAGCAAAGGTTTCACCTTTCAGTACCCTATCTCTAAGCTGCTTAATTTTATTTCTGGCTTCGGTTAACTCATCAGGATTAACGGCTGGTTCGATAACGATATGAGCAATTTCATAAGAAGTTCCAATCTTAGGAAGACTATCTTTTGGAATTTTATTAAAGAAATCTTTCACTTCGGATGGCGTAATTTTAATATTTTCTACCACCTTCTTTTTAGCCTCATCCGCCATTAAAGTCTCCTTGATAGGCGTACGCATATCGGCTTTAAAGTCGGCTAATGACTTTCTGTAGAACTGTTCAAGCTTTTCCTGAGAACCTAGTTGGCGTAACATATAACCTAACCGACGATCAATTTCCTGATCAATATCACTTTCAGCAACCGGAAGTGTATCGATTTCCGCCTTATTAATCAACATCTTTTGAAGAATCAATGATTCTAAAAGCTGACAACGTGTTTTCTTGGTCATATTCTTATTTCCTTCAGGGTTTTCCTGATCAACCAAATCCGACTCCAGAATAGGCCGTGTAGCAACAACAGCAACAATTTGATCAATTAATTTCTTTTCCTTTTTCTCTGGCTGATTCTGAGCATTAGCAACAGGAGCGAGCAGCAGTAAGCCAATTAGGGTTATGAGCAGTTTCTTCATTCGGAGTTAAAAGTTTTTTTATAAAAATACAATTCAATTCTCACTTACTTATTCTTCTTTTGCTTTAAAGGAGTTAAAATTTCAAAATCCTTATTTTTAGAAGCTTTATTATATAAATCTCCTTCCAGTTTATCCAATACACCTACCCTGCGTCGGTTTAAAAGCAGGCTTACGATATTATCACGTTCAAAACTTAATGGCGAAATAGATTCTCGATTCTGAACACCGGTAAACTTAACGAAATAGATATACTGATCACTCTTCAATTCAACAAAGCTATTTTTTTTCAGATATTCATCCGGATTATCCGTTTTAATTGGAATTTTTTTTACCAAATCATTAAAAAAGATCCAGGCCGTATCTGAAACATCGGAGGAAACAGCAAGCGTAGAACAGATCTGTTCCAACTTCTGTCCTTTATCATTTTTAAAAAGTTGTCTCAGCTTAGCAAGATTAGCATTCGAAGTGGTCTTCGGAAATTGGCCCCACTTCGCTTTACAAATGATTTCACGTAAACGGAAATTTTCTTTGTTAGCCTCATAAAAAGCTGTAATATCTTTATCAGGAATAATGGTATCAAACTTTTGTTTAATATATTCTGTTTCGAACCGATATATCACCAGCGATTTACGATAAGCTTCCAGTTCATTGGTGAAATCTTGTTGATCGCTTGAGAGGTTATCTTCAGCATGATGCACAAGTAGTTCCTGACGAATCCAGTTATTTATATAATTTTTAACAATCTCAATACTGTCTTGTGAAGCAGTCCCGGCAGCTACCACACCCTTCAAATCAGATGAATAAAGATATTTATCATAAACCCGGGCAATGACCTCACCTGTAGGAGTTGTTTTTTTAAAGTAGCGGCAGCCCCCTAGTAGTATAAATAAAAAGAATATGATCAGATATTTTTTCACTGTAAGTCTTTTTCAATTTGATCAAAAACAACTTTATTAATTGTATGCGGATATTTCTTTCTCAATTCACTTATCCATGTTTTTTCCAAGTAGTTTTGATAATCAGCTATAACAATACCTTTTATCTGACTTAGGCTTTTAGGTTGCGGCTCAATTACTTTATGGACAAACACAAATGTAGTAGCTCCATCGGAATCAATATTTCTACTGAGTCCCTCTCTCCAGTCGATTAAATCTACTACCGGACTTTCACCACGAAGATACACGTGATGTTCGATAGATACTACTTTACTTGTATCAGATTTATAACTTTTTAAGATTTCTTCTTCAGAAACGCCCTTTAATACCATAGAACGTATCTTTTGAACCATAGCTGCGTCCGAAACAGAGTAGACTGATGCCTCAACACGGGTATCCCACATGTAATTTGATTTATTCAGCTCATAATATTTACGCAAGCCCGCCGTGTCAACCTCCGCTTTTGACCATACATTCAGATCGGTCAACGCATAAACAAGTAAGCCATCATGATATTCTTGCAAAAGTGACCTGAACTCAGGGTATTTCACTTCCAGATGCTCATCCTCATAATCAAGTAACTGCTTATTTGCAAAATCGTTGAACTTATTAGCTACATATACTTTTCTAGGAATTACCTTTTCCGTGTGTTGATTTGCAATAATGTATTCGGCAAGGTCCTGAACTTTAAATTCAAAATCTTCAAACCACATTACTTTTTTAGAAAGTATCTTTGAAACAGGCATCTTCCACTTTCCGGTAAAAACCGCATCGGTAACCTCATCAGCAAATTTATCAAGCACTTTCTGGTCAAAAGCAAAGCCATACTGTTTCTTCAATTTAGAGATAAAGGAATCATTCAATGCCAATAATCGATCTCCACGGGTTACTTTCTGTCGAAGGTCGTCTTTTATATCCTCAAATTCCCCTACCGGTTTACGTTCCAGAACTTTTAGGATATGCCATCCATACGAAGAGAGAAACGGCTTACTATATTCTCCGGGTTTCAATCCATCAACAGCCACTACAATCTCTGGAATCATGCGATTAGAACCAAACCATGGTAAAATACCACCTTTAGCAGCGGTAACTCTGTCATCAGAAAAGTTACGGGCAAGCGCAGAAAAATCTTCTCCGTTTTTGACTTTTGCAAAGATAGAATCGACCCTTACTTTTACTGCTAAAGAGTCTGCATGAGTAGACTGAACGGGGAAACGAAACAGAATATGGGCAGCCAGAATCTCCCCTAAAGCGGGTTGAACTGCAGTAACCTTTACAAGATGATATCCGAAATCAGATCTGACAGGCATTGAAACATTCCCTACCGTTGTATTGTAAGCAGCTGTTTCGAACGGATAAACCATATCGAATACCGAAAAGTACCCCAGATCACCTTTATTACCGGGCGTTACTTTTATCCCGTCCGACTGATCACGAGCACTTAAATCATCAGATACTTCAGCCGCAACTTTTCCAAAGTCTTCGCCATGCTGAATTCTGTTTCTGATCTCCATAACCTTATTCCATGCCTTCAATGTATCCTCGGGACTGGCATTAATATCCAGCTTTACCAGAATATGACTGGCTCTGATATCTTTTAGTTTTCTTTTGTAAGCCTCCTTCACCAAAACATTACTCATTGCTTCATCCATCATGTAGGGCTGTGCAAGCTGACTACGATAATAACGAAGCTCGTTCTTGAACGAAGTGATGGTATCCATTTTATAGTCAAGAGCCAGTTTAATCTTTAGTTTATAATTGATAAAAAGCTCCAAATATTCTTCAAATGATTTTTTATCCAGAACAGTCCCCCTTATATTATTTTTGCGATAAAGTGTCATTACTTCAGAAGTAGTGATATTTTCACCCCCAACATTTAACAATACAGAATCGTTTTTTTGTTGACCAAAAGAGGAAAGAGAAAGTACAACAAATACTGTTATCAAAAGTCCTGAACGGACAAAAGAGGTTCCTGTTTTTAAGGTCGAGATACTCATATTATTTAGATGCGTTAGTTACAGAATACTATCTGCTATAATTAGGTGCTTTACTTGTAATTGTAACATCATGCGGATGGTTTTCAAGAATACCGGCATGTTCTTAACACCAATTCCACCCTTTTGAGCCATGGCGATAGCCCTCACAGAATCGGTAACGGTATCCATTGCCGCAGAGCCAATAGGTATGTTCAATTTGATGTTTCGTGAGAACAGAGTTGTAGTATCAACCTGACGAGGAAGCACTTCAGAGTAAGCCGGAACGAATAGAACATCGTCATTGATTAGGCCTTCGCCTATAAAATTTTCTGAATAATCCGACATATGATCTCCTGAATAGTAAGCTGCAAAGTTAAGAAAAAACGGTATGAAACATTTCGTTTTTAATCATTCCTATTATTTACCCACCTTTAATTGATAAAGTGAATCAACAGACAGATAACGATTGGCAAGTTCCATTATTTCATCCGGAGTGATCGTTTGTATTTTATGCAACAGATTGAAATAATAGTCAATAGTTAGATCATGTTCGTACATCTCTTTAAAGCGTTCAGCTAAGGAAAATGGACCATCTACCGACCGTAAGAAAGTACCACCAAGATAGTTTCTGACTAAATCAAGTTCACGGGCATGAACCGGTTCTTTTCTAAGCAGGTTAATTTCATTAAATATCTCATCAATAGCTCTGTCGGCAAACTCATTACCCACCTCGCTGGAGATAAAGAAAAAACCTGAATGCTTAAAGGATGTTAATCCCGATCCAATGCCATACGTATATCCCTTATCCTCACGAATATTCGTCATAAGACGTGAACCGAAATACCCTCCGAGAATAGTGTTGAGTACATACATTCCGGGAAAATCAGCATGAGTTCTGTTAAATAAAACCTTTCCAACTCTCAGAGCGGTTTGCAGTGCATCAGGCTTCTCAATAGTTTTGATCAACTCCATACCCGTTTTCGCCTCAATTGCCCTGCTATTGATTATTTCCGGACCGTTCCAGTCATCACCTCCAAAGAATTGATTCAGCAATGCAATCACATCTTCTCCTACCCTGCCCGAAGCAATAATATAACAGTTCGACGAACAATAATAGGTTTTATGAAAGGCCGCGATATCTTCACGTGACACCTCCATCAAATCATTCGGTGAAGCCCACTGACCATAAGGATGTGTTGATCCGTACAAGAGTTCTCCAAAATGAATACGGGCAAGGTAATCTACTTTCTCCATATTAACCAATAACCATTGGCGTCTCTTTCTGAGATAGATATCAACTTCATTCTGATCATATTTCGGATATTTTATAATCTCCTCCATTACCTTCAACGTTGCCGGAAGATGCTTATTGAGTGAATAGAGTGTCTGATAAGCTGAATCCTTTTCAGTCGACGACTCATGGAAAGCACCATAATAATCAAGTGCATCGGCAATCTGTCGGGCCGTCATATTCGTCGATCCTTCTTTCATCAGGTCATTAGCCGATATAGCCACACCCGTACTATTCTGATACCATGAACCGGCATCAAAAATAAATTCCAGACGGCATAAGTCTTGTATTCCTGCATTAATAGCAAATACCTTAATACCATTATCAAGTAGATAAGTTTTAGGTGTTATCAACTCCACCACACCCCTATCAGGTGCTATATCAAATATTTTCGGTTGTTTCTTTCTGTTCATCATCATAATAAGGGCATTCTATTAATTAGCCTGTTTTGAGTAATAATAAAGAGTAGAACAGTTTTGCGGTTGCAGTATTTCATTAGCAACGGTCCTGATCTGTTCAGGTGTAACGGCATTATATTTCTCAATATCGTTATTCACCATATTCACATCACCCAGATGCTCGGCATAGGCCAGATTAAGCGACCGTTCCTGAATACGCATTTCGCTAAACGACATCAACGATTCTGTCTTATTTTTCACCTTCTGAAGCTCGACATCTGTTACAAGCTCCTGTTTTATTATGTTCAATTGATCAAGAATAGCAGCCTCCGCATGATCCATCGTCACCCCTTTAATCAACTTGCCGGCCACCACAAACAATCCTCCATCCTCGTCACCAGTCAGGAAAGCATTGATGGCACTAAAAAGCTGTTGATCCTTAAGCAGCGACTGATACAGACGAGATGAATCTCCATTCGATAAAACATCGCTTAACAAATCGGTAGCAGGATAAGCGGCATCCATTCTTCCACACATATGATAAACCTTATAGATCATATCAAGCGGAACATCTTTTTCAACAGTCAGGCTTCTGGCCTCAGTCTGAACCGGCTCTTTCGGAATGGATCTAACAAGTTCAGGACCGATAGGAATAGGACTAAACCATTTTTCAGACAACTGTCTTACTTCTGCCACCGTCGTGTTACCTGCAAGAACCAAAATAGCATTATTCGGGTTATAGAAACGACCATAGAAATCACGTACATCCTCCATCGTTGCATCTTGAATATGCTTTATTTCTTTACCTATGGTAGACCATCTATAAGGATGAGTAGTATATGCCATCGGACGCAGTAATAACCAAACATCTCCAAAAGGCTGATTCAGATAATTTTGTCTGAACTCCTCAATCACAACACTCCGCTGAACCTCCAGGCTCTTTTTAGAAAAGGCCAGATTCAACATCCGATCCGATTCGAGCCAGAATGCCGTTTCCAGATTCTGTTTCGGAACCGTAAGATAAAAGTCAGTGATATCGTTATTCGTAAAGGCATTGTTTTCTCCCCCGACCCGTTCAAGGGGATCATCATATTTTTTAATATTGACAGATCCTCCAAACATCAAATGTTCAAAAAGATGCGCAAATCCTGTCTTTTCAGGATCTTCATCACGCGAGCCCACGTTATATAAAATGTTCATCGACACTAACGGTGTGGTTACGTCGGTATGGACGATTACCCGCAAACCATTTTCGAGCGTGAACCTATCAAAGTTTACCATAAATTTTTATTTATCTAATTACTTAACATTCCAATAGTAACAGTTTCAAAGCCCTAAAAGTTTTTTAATGAGCAAAGTTAGGACTTTTTTAGTGTTATTTCTCTTATCTTTAACCGGCTATAATCATAACTGTATGAAATAACAACAATTAGTATGAAAAAAACTAGCATTCAAATAATTGCCCTCCTCCTGATAGTATGTTTAGGAACAAAAGCACAACGACCTGATTATATTATCTCGTCCCCTGCGGGAGAAGCCTACACAAAAATCAATAAGAATGGGGCGACAATCATTCCTAACGGTCGCATCATCACGCCTATGGGCCGATCATATTCTGTAGCGCCTCATCCATACGGACTGGCGTTGAGCAATGATGGCTCCATTGCTGTCACAGCCAATTCAGGTACTTCTCCACTGGCTATCACCATTCTTCGCAATGTTCTGTCAACTAATCCTGATATCCAACAAGTACCGCCGGGAGCCTCTACCGATAAAGGGGTACTGGCATCGGTTTTCATGGGATTAGCTATCTCACCCGACAACAAATATATCTTCGTCTCCGGAGGTCAGGAAAACAAAGTATTCATTTTTAATAGCGCTACCGGACAGAAAGAGGGCTTTATTGATTGCTCTTATAAAGACCAAAAGACCGATTATACGCATGGATATATTGGCGACATGACGATCAATAAAGCCGGCACCATCTTGTATGCCGTAGATCAGATCAATTTCAGAATGATCATGCTCGATATCCCCGGTAAGAAGCTCATTGCGAATGTTCCTGTTGGCCGTTATCCTTTTGGTATCACTCTTTCTGCCAACGAAAAGCAAGTCTATGTAGCTAATGTAGGCATGTATGTTTACAAAAGGGTACAGCGAAAGAAGAAAGGCGAGTGGAAAGACGATGTCATCGATTTCCCTGCATTTCCGTACCAATCTAAAGAAGCAGAAGAAGGCATCGAAAACGACTCAATAAAAATCGCTGGACTAGGACCGGTAAATTCCTCCGAGTCATTTTCCGTATGGGCCATTAGTCTTGTCAACCCCGACAAACCTAAAGTAACCGCTAAGATTAAAACAGGCAATTTAGTCGGACAGATGGTCGAAGGCTTTCCTGCAGTAGGAGGCTCCAGTCCCAACTCACTGGTCAGTACCGCTAAATACATCTTTATCAGTAATGGTAACAACGACAATATCACCGTGCTTGATCCACGGAAAAACAAAATCGTCAAAAACATTTCTCTCTCTCCCGATCCCAGAGTAAAACGATATCGCGGGATTATTCCTTTCGGACTGGCCGTGTCTCCCGATGAAAAATACCTTTATGTCGCCGAGGCAGGCATGAATGCGGTCGGCGTCATCAACACCTCCACCCTCGAAGTATTAGGGCATATCCCGACAGGATGGTTCCCCGCCAAGCTGAAGGTAAGTCCCGACGGTAAACAACTGATTGTTGCCAATGCCAAAGGATACGGCAGTGGACCCAATGGAGGCGAAGCCTTTAAGATAGCGGCCGAAGGTAGTTACATTGGCAGTCTGATGAAAGGAACAGTCAGCGTGTTTGATATTCCAACCGGAAATCAGCTGAAAGAGGCAACCCAAAAAGTAATTGATAATAATTTCAAGTTCACTGCTCCCGAGCATGAATCATTTGCATGGCGTAGCAATAATCCTATTCCGCTCTATCCGAAGGCTTCCGTTTCACCTATCAAACACATTGTCTTCATCTCGAAAGAAAACAGAACCTATGATGAGATATTAGGGCAGGTTTCAAAGGGTGATGGAGACTCAACACTAGCACGTTATGGTCGAAACGTATCGTTTACCAATAATAAAAAAACAATGGCCGTAAACAATGCGACAGTGATGCCTAACCACCTGGAGCTGGCCAACCGGTATTCCATTTCAGACAACTTCTATGTCGACGCCGATGTTTCAGCCGATGGGCATCGCTGGTTGGTAAACACGTATCCTAACGAATGGGTAGAAACTTCGGTCCCCGCCAGCTATGGAGATAACAGAACATATCGAGAGAAGTCTAATGCACCGGGGAACCTGGGATTTAACGGATCTGCCGGAGCTATCTATCCCGAGGATTATAATGAAGCAGGCTCTATGTGGGATCATTTTGCACGTCATAATATAGACTATTACAATTTCGGATTCAGCGTCATGTTCGAACCCGGAGATTACAATAAAGACTACAAGCAGGGCGGCATAAAGCAATTGGCAAACTTTCCCTTGCCTGCCAGTCTTTATGATCACACCTCCAGAAACTACCCCACTTTCAATATGGGCATCCCCGATCAATACCGGATGGACGTATTTATAAAAGAATTCAACGAAAAATGGAAAGATGAAAAAGCCCCCATGCCGCAGATACTCACCGTTATCATTCCCAATGACCATGGAGCCGGTGAAACTGTTGAAAACGGATATCCCTTTCGCGAAAGCTACGAAGCCGACAACGATCTGGCCGTAGGACGTATAGTGGAATTTCTATCCCACACCCCTTACTGGAAGAATATGGCGATTATCATCACCGAAGACGATGCCCAGAATGGTGTAGATCACATAGATGCACACCGTAGTCTTCTCATGTGCATATCCCCTTACGCTAAAAAGAATTACGTAAGTCATTATCATTATAGTTTCGGCAGCATCTTCAAAACTTTCTGGAATATATTGGGTCTCCCCTATCTCAACCAGTACGATGCCGGAGCCAACGATATGGCCGATATGTTTACCGATCAGCCCGATTTCACCCCATACAATGCACTACCTGCTGATCCTCGTATCTTCGATCCTCAGAAGGCCCTAACTCCTCTGAACGAAAAATTCAACTGGGAGCGTGTAAAGAACTCACCTCAGATAGACAATCCTGACGATATGATCAGGGAAAGCAAAGAACAGGATAAATTCCGTTTGGAAGGTCGCGAGAAGGTAAAAGCGGCGAAATAAATAATTTCACACACCGAACTAATATAAAGTTGTGGCAGCTGAACCACCTGTCGAAGTCACCATAAAAAACCTTACAGATGAGATTACGTGACTTCGACAGGCTCTGTCTTCATTGATCGTTTTACTATCATACTTTATTCCGGAATAATATTTCTAATTTCATTTCATTGCTAGTAGTTTATCCTCTCGTAAAAAATCAACTCAGATATCTAAATATATTTTTTCTAAATATCCTTTTCTAAATAGAGGAAATCATTTGATGATACTTTTTTAATGAATTTAACTTAATACGATCTTATGATTTCCTGCTTTCCACTAATATTCAGCAAACAAGACTCAAAAACTAGTAGCTGTCCCTTTTTAGTATGAATGTAACATCCCGATTACACTTCCCGAAATATAAGCAACCACCCACCATATATAGGCAATACGGGTATAGAGGTGTAATTTAGAAGACACTTCTATTTGTCTTTTCAATCTTAACTTCCAAATCAGGATTGTATCAATAAGCATACCGGCGAGTGCAGAATATCCGAGAGCCCCATGAAAAGAGATGAACTTATAATTGGAGCCGATGATCATCAGAAGAGTGGAAAGGATATCGGAAAAAAGTCCTAATGTGATAAAGATCAGGATTACGGGAGTAATGATGTGCTTCCTTTGTTCCGTAATAATCGCAATGGAGTAAAAAATAAGTGCAAGTGTAACAACTCCAGATCCTAACATCAATGTTGAATTCATAAAATATTAATTGAAAAAATTAATAAATAGCTGTCGGCAAACTTATCACTTTATTATGTACAATCATTGGAGGTAAACAAACAAAAAAACATTCTATCATGGCCTTTTTATCATGTGAAAGACTGTTAAAAAAATCAATTTACTATTCAATCTATTTATTTGCAATATATTGTGAATTTATTCAATAGCTTTTATCAATAAACGAAGAAATCGTATCAAAATGAAATGGTTTTATTTTCAGTAAAATCAATTGATCCGGATAAAAAGATGATTGATTGAAAACAGAACCAGATTTTGAATTGCCGAAAGGAAAAAGTAGACACTCTTAAAGCAACATTCCACATCCAGATTTTTATAAAAGCATGAAGCAGCCCTAAAGCAGGAGGTAAAAAGAAGATACCTCTTATATAAGCAGCTTCTTTTCGACCAACTTTCGTCGCCTTTCCGCCGTACTTCTGCCGTACTTTCACCGTATCTTTGTGAGCACGGCAGAAATACGGCAAAAGTAGGGTGAAAGTACGGCAAAAGTACGGCAGAACCCTTCCATATATAGGTGATGTATAAGTGATATATGAGTGACATCCCCCCTGTTTAGGTTAGTTACATTTAAAATTATGTTTACATTTGCATTATCCAAAAGGTGGATTTCTAAATTCGATCAACACGAGTAAAATCTCATTCGATGAAAAAAGATAAGATTATTTTCGATCTGATAAAAGACGAAAAGGAACGGCAAATGACTGGCATCGAACTCATTGCCTCCGAAAACTTTGTAAGCGACCAGGTTATGAAGGCCATGGGCTCTGTTTTAACAAACAAATATGCTGAAGGATATCCGGGACACCGTTACTATGGCGGGTGCCAGATTGTAGACCAGACAGAACAAATTGCCATCGACCGTGCCAGAACTTTGTATAATGCTGAATATGCCAACGTTCAACCCCACTCGGGTGCTCAAGCTAACATGGCTGTTCTTATGACGGTTTTGAAACCCGGTGATACTTTTATGGGCCTTGACCTGGCTCATGGTGGTCACCTTTCGCACGGCTCACCTGTTAACTCATCCGGTATTCTCTATCATCCGGTAGCTTACACCGTTGATGAAGCTACCGGCTTGGTTAACTACGATAAAATGGAAGAGGTTGCACTTCGCGAACATCCAAAGCTTATCATTGCCGGCGCATCGGCTTATTCACGCGACTGGGATTACAAACGCATGCGCTCGATTGCCGATAAAATAGGTGCCCTCCTGATGGCCGACATTGCCCATCCTGCCGGTTTAATTGCACGTGGTTTACTGAACGACCCACTTCCTTATTGTCACATCGTTACGACAACCACCCACAAGACATTACGTGGACCCAGAGGTGGTATGATACTGATCGGCAAAGACTTTGAAAACCCATGGGGATTAAAGACCCCAAAGGGTGAAGTTAAGATGATGTCACAAATGATCAACTCCGCCGTGTTCCCCGGTATTCAGGGTGGTCCGCTTGAACATGTGATTGCTGCCAAAGCAGTGGCTTTTGGCGAAGCGCTTACCGATGAATACATGGAATATATACTTCAGGTTAAGAAAAATGCTACCGTGATGGCTGATGCTTTCATGAAAAAAGGCTACAAAGTCATCTCTGGCGGTACCGATAACCACCTGATGTTAATCGATCTCCGCACTAAATTTCCGGATATTACCGGTAAACAATGCGAAAACACATTGGTTAAAGCTGATATTACTATCAATAAAAACATGGTTCCTTTCGATAGCCGCTCTCCATTTGCAACTTCGGGTTTCCGTATCGGAACTCCGGCCGTTACTACCCGTGGACTCAAAGAGGAGCACATGCCAATAATTGTTGACTTGATTGACGATGTAATCTCTAATATCAATGATGAAACTGTAATTGAATCAGTAAAAAATAAAGTAAACGAATTAATGGCTGAGTTTCCATTATTTGCTTGGTAATACTATGTTCCAATATATTTTAAAGAACCGTAGCCTTGCGTTACGGTTCTTTTTTTATTATATTTGTTTTTTATCCACATAAGCATATCAAACTATAAGATTAAATAAATGTTATGTTTCTGTGAATGATCTGATTATTGGTACCAATTTATTAAATTTGATGCAAATCAGGCCATGAAAACAATTTATCTGGTAAGACATGCAAAGGCTTCACTCTATAGTTCTGACCATGAGGATTTAGAGAGGCCACTACTCGAAAAAGGGCTGAAAAGGACGAAACGAATTATCGATTTTCTGCATTCAAAAGAAACATCGGTCGATTTGATCATTAGTAGTCATGCTTTAAGAGCATTAGAGACCGCTAAAATACTGGCTTATGCGCTTAATTACCCGATTGATGAGATTAAGCAGGAACGGACTATTTACTTTGGCGATGCAGAAAAAATTGCAGATCAGTTTTACGATATATCGCCAACAATTAATAAACTGATGATAGTAGGCCACAATCCCTCTATTACTAACTTTGCTAATTTCTTTCTACCTCAGCCTATTGATTATCTTCCGACATCAGGGGTTGTGTGCATCGAGCTGGATATCGACCATTGGGATGATATACTAGCGGCAAAACATGAAGTTAAATTCCTGGTGACACCAAAAATGCTAAAAGAGGCTATTGACGAGTAACCCTTATCACAAGCCAGCTAATTATAATTAACGAACCCTATTCATGGTAAAGAAGAAACTAAAACCACTTGTTCAACATATAAATCGGGAAATCAGTTGGTTATTCTTTAACGAAAGAGTACTTCAGGAAGCTGAAGACGAAACGAACCCGCTAATAGAGCGAATGAAGTTTATGGGTATCTATTCTAATAATCTGGACGAGTTCTTTCGTGTTCGTGTGGCCACGATTAATAGAATGATGGTTTTAAAGAAAAGCGATAGCTTATTAAGTTATAGTCCGCCCAAACTTCTAAAGCGTATTGCAGAGATTGATGCCAAACTGGAGAAACAGTTTGCCTCGTGTTATGCTAAAATTGTTAATGATCTGGCCGATCAAAATATATTTATCATCAACGAAAAAGACCTTACGCCCACCCAAGGTGGATTTGTAAAAACCTACTTTAGAGAAAACGTTCGTCCAGTCATTTTCCCGATGATGCTTGACGCATTGAAAGACCCCAACACCTTACAGGACGACAGTATCTATCTTACAGTTGTTTTAGAGGATAGCACAAAAAAGACGAAAGAACATCTGGCATTGATCAAGGTGCCTACTAAAAACATTTCCCGTTTCCTAATATTGCCTTCATCTGGCGATAAAAAATTCATCATCCTAATCGATGATGTGATAAGATATAGTCTGGCTGATGTCTTTTCCATCTTTGGCTATGATACTTTTAATGCTTATACCATTAAGTTTACAAGAGATGCCGAGCTTGAACTCGATAATGATGTATCGAAGAGCTTTCTGGAAATTATTTCGCAAAGCTTAAAACAACGTAAGGCTGGTTTGCCGGTGCGTTTTATTTATGATAGTACGATGCCTTCATCGGCACTGGCTAAGATCAAACGGAAACTAAAAATTTCCAAATCTGATACAGTTACGTTAGGTGGTCGTTATCATAACTTTAAAGACTTTATGCACTTTCCAAACATCGGAGGAAAAGAGCTTGAGTATGAACAGCTTCCACCATTGGCGCATCCATACCTTCCCGGAAATACAAGTCTCTTTTCTGTGATCAAACAACGTGATATACTACTGCATTATCCCTATCAGTCTTTTCAATATATTATAGACCTGCTACGCGAGGCTTCTATAGATCCAAAAGTAAAGTCGATCTACACAACCATCTACAGGGTAGCTCGTAATTCGAGTGTGATGAATGCGTTAATCAATGCGGCCCGTAATGGAAAAGATGTAACGGTGTTTATGGAGTTGCAGGCCCGTTTTGATGAAGAGACCAATATCTACTGGACAACCCGCTTGCAGGAACAAGGCGTTAAAATTGTACACAGCATTCCGGGCTTTAAAGTCCACTCAAAATTACTACTGATTGGTCGTTCTGAAAACAAACGGATGGCATATTATGCCAACGTGGCAACCGGAAATTTCAATGAAGAGACAGCGCGTGTTTATGCAGATGATAGCTTGCTGACTGCTAATCCAGCTGTCACACAAGATGTATTGAATATTTTCGAACTCTTCAACGCCAACTTTAAGATACCCAAGTTCAATACGCTCATCGTGTCGCCTTTCGATATGAAGAATTCGATTCTTAAACTACTGAATACCGAGATTAAGAATGCAAAAGCAGGAAAGGATGCATGGGCATTTTTAAAAATGAATAACTTAACGGAAGAGACTACTGTAAAAAAAATACTGGAAGCTGGAGACGCCGGAGTTAAAATTCGTATGATCGTGAGGGGAAGCTGTGTAATTGCACCCGACCAACCTGGAGTATCAAACAATATTAAGCTCATCAGTATTGTAGATCGTTTCCTGGAACATAGTCGTGTCTTTATCTTTTGCAACGATAAGAAGGAGAAGTATTACATCTCGTCAGCCGACTGGATGAGCCGCAACTTTGAGCATCGGATTGAGGTGGCTGTTCCTATTTTAGATCCTTTGCTCAAGCGGGAGTTGCGTGATATGCTTGAAATACAATGGAGTGATAATACCAAGGCAAGGTTGATTAGTTATTCAGTACCGAATCAATATCGTCGAAATGATAATCAACAAAAAATCAGATCACAATATGAGATCTATAATTATCTGAAGAATAAGTTAAAAGAACCTAATAGCTAATTATGCTTTTATCATCAGTCGATATCGGCTCCAATGCAGTACGATTACTGCTAGCCAACGTTTATGAAAAAGACGGGCATGCGGTAGCCGATAAAGCTAGCCTTATCCGTGTTCCCATCCGTTTGGGTATGGATGTTTTTGATACAGGTCGTATCTCAGACGAACGCATTCATCTGTTACTTAAGACAATGAATGCATTTGGCAATCTGCTGGACGTTTATCAGCCTGTTGCGCTAAAGATTTGTGCTACTGCGGCTATGCGTGAAGCCGAGAATGGCAAGGAGATTGCGAAGCGAATCAAGGCAGAAACCAACCTCGATGTAAATATTATTGACGGGCTCACCGAAGCGCGTATTATCAGTCAGTACAACAGCATGTTGATGCTTCCTGAAGGTGATAAATCGTTATTTGTTGACGTAGGTGGCGGATCGACAGAGATTTCGGTATTGGAAAATCATAAGACCATCGCTTCAGCGTCGTTTAAGATCGGGACAATCAGGTTGCTTTGCAATAAAATTGACAACAACGAATGGAAACGATTAGCAGATTGGCTTTTATCATTTAAGTCGACTAAATCGGGCATGATTTGCATTGGATCGGGAGGCAATATCAACAAGATTACCAAATTGTTTGGAAGTTATAAAAAAGATTTTATCAGCTTTAAAGATCTTCAGAAAGCATACAAGCAGATGGATAAGCTAACGATAGATGAGAGAATTACGCTGATGGGATTGAGGCCAGACCGTGCCGACGTTATAGTTCCGGCAGCAAAGATATTTCTCTTTATCATGGATTGGGCCTCTATCGATAAGGTTATCGCCCCAAAATTGGGTCTGGCTGATGGATTGGTGCTTGAAACCTATAATGAAATGAAGAAGACGCTGGAAATCGTCTAGTAGAGACGTACCTGTATCTGAGTATAGAGACGTACGCTGGTACGTCTCTATAAAAATATCTAACTATTTCTTTGCTGCTTTATTGTGCTTCAACACCTTGGCATCAATATAAAAAACGATCTCTTCGGCTATGTTATTGCTATGATCGCCCATACGTTCTATTTTCCGAATGATGCTGTGGATATTTAAAGCTTCATTTATTTCCTCGGGATGTTTTAAAATATAGTCGCCGATAATATTCGTCGATTCCTTGGTAACATCATCGAGCAGCGTATCCTTTGAAAATACGGACATGGCCATTCTTGAGTTTTCATTTTCCAGTGCTGTCTTGGCATCATTCAACATGGCATAGGCATTTGCCAAAGACTCCTCAACTTTAGCGATTTTGATCAGTTCAGGGTTAAGGGAAGTCTGAGGTGATTTTGCAATAAACTTAGCAATTCCTTTAGCAAAATCAGCAATACGTTCCAGATTGTACACGATTCTGATAATTGTAAGGCTTAGTCTTAAATCAGAAGCAACCGGATTGTATAATGCTATAATATTTTCGCAATCGCGATCGAGCTTTAGCTCGAAAACATCTACCATCTTTTCTCTGAAGAGAATTTCGGCAGCAATATCTTTATCGAAATTGATAAGCGCCTCAGATGAGGCTTTAACTTGCGAAAGTACCAACGCCCACATCTCATTGAGCTCAGCTTTCAGATTAGTTAATTCGATATCCAGATGTGTCATTTTGCTTATTTATTTGAAAAATAAAAGAATGTAAACTGTAATATAAATGGTTCGGATTAGACGGGTCTTGTCTCAACCAAAACGACCGGTGATGTAATGTTCAGTTTGCTGTTTCTTAGGACTCGTAAAGATATCAGCCGTCTGGCCAAACTCAACCAATTCGCCCAGATAAAAGAATCCGGTAAAGTCGCTTACACGGCCAGCCTGTTGCATATTGTGTGTCACAATCACGATAGTATAATCTTTCTTCAATTCATAGATCAACTCTTCGATCTTAGCGGTAGAGATGGGGTCGAGTGCAGATGCCGGTTCATCCATCAACACTACTGATGGAGCAATTGCCAAAGCCCGTGCGATACAAAGGCGTTGTTGCTGCCCACCCGAGAGTTCAAAAGCCGACTTGTGCAGTTTATCTTTTACCTCATCCCATAAAGCAGCATGCTTTAAAGAACGTATAACGGTCTCTTCCACGATATTTTTATCGTTAATTCCATTTACACGCAAACCGTAAGCTACGTTTTCGAAAACGCTCTTGGGAAAAGGATTTGGCTTTTGAAAAACCATTCCTACTTTTATTCTTAACGCGTCAACATTCACACCCTTGCGATAGATATCTTCTCCGTCAATCAGAATCTGACCGGTTATTTTAACATTGTCTATCAAATCGTTCATCCGGTTTAACAAGCGTAGGTAGGTAGATTTTCCGCATCCTGATGGGCCGATAAGGGCAGTAACGGTATTCTCTTCCATCTCCATACTAATTCCCTTCAGCGCATGGAAATCGCCATAAAACAGGTTAACGTCGTTCGTTTCTATTTTAGCCATTTTAATTCATTTTTACTTTTTTGCCGAAATAGCGTCGTAACGCATTGGCTAATAAATTCATGATTAATACAATTGCAATTAACACCAAGGCCGTTCCGTAAGCAATAGGTCTCGACTTCTCGATATCTGTTCCACTGGTAGCCAACACATAAAGATGGTAGGGTAATGCCATGACCTGATCTTTTACACTGGTAGGAAGTTTAGTTGTAAAGTAGGCAACAATAAAGAGAATTGGTGCGACCTCACCGGATACACGACCGATTGAGAGAATCAATCCGGTGATGATATTTGGGTAGGAAATCGGTAATACAACTTTACGGATGGTTTGAATTTTGGTTGCTCCCAGTGCATAACTTCCATGACGGAAAGAGTTATCAACCGATTTCAGGGCTTCTTCAGTTGTACGAATTACAACCGGAAGGGTGAGTATTCCCAACGTTAAAGAACCGGCTATAATAGAGTCGCCCATTCCACAGGTAATCACAAAAAAGGATACCCCAAACAGACCAAAAACAATACTGGGAATACCGGCAAGATTGTTTGTCATCATTCGGATGAAACGTACTAATCTACCATTTTTGGCATATTCATTCATATAGATTCCGGCCAATACCCCTATCGGAAAACTAAAGAGAATACTGCCGCCAACCAGACAGAAGGTTCCGACAATAGCCGGTAAGATACCTCCCCCGGTCATTCCATCGGTAGGCATCGTAGTAAGGAATTTCCAGCTGATAACCGATCCTCCCTTGATGACAATAAAACCAAGGATAACAAATAGGATGGCAACGACCAATAAGCTTAATAAACGAAATATTCCAAAAGCGATATATTCGTTTCTATGTTTACGCCTATCAGTACCTTTATTTACTTGTAAATTCATAATAACCTAAAATTTTCGTTTGGATGAAACGTATTCAACACCCAGATTAATCAAAAGAGTAATCACAAATAACACACAACCCAGCGCAAACAAGGCTTCATAATGGATACCTCCTTGAGCTGATTCGCCTAACTCGGCTGCAATGGTTGCCGGAATGGTGCGAACAGGTTGAAGATAGGAATGCGGAATAACACCCGCATTCCCGGTAACCATTAATACCGCCATGGTTTCACCAATGGCTCGCCCGATACCTAATATGGCGCCGGCTGTGATACCTGATATTGAATAGGGAATGATAATGCGGTAGATGGTTTGCCACCGGGTGGCTCCCAATGCTAAACTGGCCTCTTTCATATCACGAGGTGTTGTGCGCATTGCATCTTCGGCAACTGTAATAATGGTAGGCAATGCCATAATACCTAAAATGATACTACCTGCCAGAGCAGTTTCGCCAACCGGAAGATTAAACGTTTGCTGGATAAGCGGTACAAGAACCACCAATCCAAAAAATCCATAGATTACGGATGGAATACCAGAAAGTAACTCTATAACAGGTTTTAATATACTTCGCAAACGAGGATCGGCTATTTCGGCCAGATAAATGGCAACACCCAGTCCAAGTGGTAATGCAATAAGAATAGCTCCAAAACTAACCCAAAGAGTTCCCAGAATCAGGGGAAGTATTCCAAACTGAGCTGATGGTACGGCTGTTGGGAACCACTCTTTACCAAAAAAGAATTCGATCAGACTAAGATGCTCTTCGGGTAATATCTTTCCCTTAAAATCCTTTGTTATAAATTTTTTCTGAACATATACTATCGCACCACTAATACTGTCGGTTAAGTGACTAACACATGCACCGACATTTTCGAGATTAGCGCCCAACTGTTCTTCGGTATAATAGTTGGTAAGATCCTCCAATCGAATAATTACAATGTCCTCATTCTTGCCACCCACCTGTTTCCAGTTTGTGACATTTTGATCAAAAATGGCTTTTACCTTAGCCGCTTTGATTTTGTTTAATGGGTTGGATTTGTTCACCGCCAAAACCATATCGTCGCCAAGGGTGCTACGGCTAAATAAACCAGCCCCCTCTTTGAAAAGGAATATAACGATAAGCAGGACAATGAGACTCGTAATACCTCCCGAAAGAGTTAATAATCCTTCGATCAGTTTCTCTCCTACACTTTTAATAAATTTTTTATTCATTGTGTTTTCGTTTTCTACCCTAATCTGATTCGAGAAGTAAGCTTAATGCTATATCGAAACTTCTTTATGACATTAATAGCTTAACTTAAACGACTTTGACTTTTATGACTAAAAAATAACCGGTTTCAATAATATCCTCAAAATTAAGGTAGCGGTTAAATTCACTTATGAGATCATGTATTTATTCACTAAAACCCCGATGCATGAAAAATGCCCGGGGGTCTAGTGAACTATCATCTTTCTAAAAACTATTTTGAAAGGGGTACGTAACCAACATTTAGAACAATCTTCTGACCTGCAGGAGAAAGGACGAAGTTGATATAAGGTTTAACTTTAGCTTCAACTTTTGTTGCATAATAATAGTAGAGAGGACGTGTGATAGGATATGTTTTATTCATAGCGGTTTCAATGTTTGGCGTAACGAAGTTCTTTTTATCGAAAGAGACCTTTAGTGCCTTAACTGTTCTGTTTACATAAGCTAAACCGACATATCCGATAGCTCCTTTAGTCTGACTAACACTCTGAATAATAGCACCGGTTGCAGGCATGCTTAATACGGTGCTTGCAAAGTTTTTGTTCTTCAATACATGCTCTCTGAAAAACTCATAAGTACCCGAGCTGGTTTCGCGTGAATAAACAACGATTTGAAGATCGGCGCCACCAACCTGTTTCCAATTCTTTATTTTACCGGTAAAGATACCTTCAAGTTGTTCGCGTGTAAGCTCACTAACACCATTAGAAGGATTAACAACAACTGCGAGTGCATCGTAAGCAGCAATAACTTCTTTATATGCAATACCTGCTTCAGTTAATTTAAGCTTCTCATCCATTTTTATCCTACGTGAAGCCTGGGCAATCTCGGTGGTGCCATCGATAAGTGCAGTAAAACCAACACCTGAACCTCCACCCGTTACAGTAACTCTTCCTTTTCCTTCTTTCATGAAAGTTTCTGCTTCTTTCTGAGAAAGCGGTAGCATTGTATCGCTACCTTTGATTTTTTGTGCAAATGCACCACCGGCTAAAACTAGCAGTGACATTACAAGAACTAACGTCTTTTTCATGGTTTTAATTTTTTTATAGTTTCTTTTGAAGGCAGTGTGTTGAATATTCATAATCAAAACAGATACTGCCCGTTTAATGTTTTGTTTTTTTAATATTTAGAATTTGTATTGAAGTCTGATCGTAAATACATTATCTTTTAAATCTTTTGAATAACCTTTGAGGTTATTTGAAGTTTCATTCTTTACGATATCATAGTAGCACATCAGCTTCAATGTAGCATCATATGCGTAGATCCAACCAAGACCTGTGGTATTATATTTTAAGTCGCCTGCATTTGTTGCTATATTTCCGGCAGTAGTTAAAGAACCAATCTGGTTGCCTGAAACCTTTGTATTCGGGTCAAAAACATCATATTTTACTACAAAGCTGTGTTTTGAACCTTTAATCGACTGAATAAAGTATACATAAGCCCCTTTAACATCGCGAAGGTAAAGATCTCCTCCAGGAAGTGCAGTAAAACTTGCAGGATTAGTTGCAGTAGATGGTTGTTTTCCTGATACATATTCGCCACGTAGTGTGGTTAAACCTAAACTGCTCTCGGCAGATACCTGACCATCGAGTCCAAAGTACTGACGTTTAGCAAAGTCATTCTTAGTTATCGTAGCATCCTTAGTGAAATCAGAACCGCTCATTTTATATACATTAGCTACTTGTTGAACACCCCCACTATAAATTGAAGCACCCAAACCTACTTTTACTGTTTCATGGAAGAATGCTTTGTTAAGACTGATCTGACCGATAAAGTCTTTCTTCTTATCTGTTTCGGGATTGATACCGTTTCCTGCAAACCAACCTCCTTGAATTTTTAAGATATTCCACTGACTGGTTTTTGGAGCCTGAATGGTTAACATGAAACCTAGGTCACGTTCACCGGGGAAGAGACTCTGTGTGAAACGAGAACGTTCAGGACTTTCACGCGAGCTGGAAGAGTAGGCAATTTCATAACCGAAAGGACGATTGAATACACCACCCGTCAAACTCAAAGTTTGATTCCAGGGATCTCTTACTACCAAGTATACGTCTTTGGTAGCAAAACCTTTTTCCGTAACATCGAATTGAGCAACAAATTGAGTAAGAAGGGTGTTATAAGCAAATTTTAAACGACCGCGACGAACTCCGAACCGTTTGTCTATTCCGGTTCCAAAATCTCCACCGGAAAAAGATTTGATACCTGCCGAATCAGCAAATTGAGACTGTACCTGAAGATATCCGGTTACTTTAAAACGTTGAAGTAGTTCAACAGCATTTTGCAACTTGTTTACAGCACTTGCCAGCGTGTCGGTAGGTGTTCCTTCCACTTCCTGCGCAAGAACAGGCCTCACCATTAATGCTAAAAAAGCAATTGCAATCAGTTTAAAAATATTTTTCATCGTAAATTTTATTGTTTGTTTACGGACACAAAGTAATAGCTTGTAGTTTACCTGATCATGACCACCCGGTTAAGCAATTGTTAACTTTGAGGGTTTGGGTATTAAGTTAATGTTAAGTAAAGCTGGATATTTTAGATAAGAAGCGCTCGCTATTCTATAACATATTGTTATTAAACTATTTACAATTACACATTTTGATATTCGCATAGAAACTTCTTTTTACCTTAATTAATTTTCAAACCTGTATTACTCATTAATTCATCAATAATGATATCGGCATTATATTCATTTGAGCGACTTAAAGCGGCAGTCTTCATTTTATCATTATGATGATTATCGGAGAGATATTCAACGGCTTTTGCAGCCATCTCGTCTGAATTTGAAACTAAGAAACCAGTTTCGCCATCTTCAATCAGATCTTTAGGCCCCTTAGTATTATAAGCGATTACGGGCAAGGCACACCGCATTGCTTCCAGAATAACACAGCCGAATGTGTCGAAACGTGATGGGAGGAGGAGTATATCGGCGGAAGAATATATTTCAGGAAGTTGCTCATGTGCTACCCATCCTAAATAAATGGCTTCGGGAAGAGCCTCACGCAAATCTTTCTCTATAGGCCCGCTTCCGGCTATAACCAACCGCACATTGGGAATAGCTAATTTAATAATACGCATGATATAAGGTAGTTCCATCACTCCTTTTTCGTAACTGACCCTACCCGAGAACAACACAACGGGTTGATCTTCGGACAGTCCAAAGAGGTTGACTTTATTTGACTCCCGCTTATTAAAATAATCTTCAACCCAATGAGCAGTAAGTATTACCTTGGATGATGCGAAAGCCATCTTGGTTCCGGAGAACCATTTCTGCTGTGAGCTATTAAGGACAAATAACTTATCGAATCCGCTATAAAATAAACGTAACACTCTACGAAAACGATTTAAACTACCGGAATCAAAGTTGAGCACCTTTTTTACAAACATCATCCAGTCGGTGTGAACATAAAAATAGGCCGGAACGGTGTAGGCATTTTTTAAAAATAGTGAAACCATTCCCATTGGGCCTTCGGTAGAACAAATAATGCGATCATAGGCTCCTCTGTTGAACAGATCGTGAACATCAAGAATATTGGGGATTTTAAGACATTGCTGATTATAGAAAGGAATGGTAAACTCCATCTGCGGTTTCACCACAATCAGATGATCTTCAGATTGAATCGTATCACTACATATTAAGATATCGATGGGTAAATTGCGTAACTGTATCTCTTTAAGCCATGATTGCAATACCGTAGATACGCCATTTGTTTCTTCAAAAGTATCTGTTAACCAAAGCATTCGTTGGGGATGTTCCAGATATCCCAGCTTTTTAGCGAAATCGTTTAATAAAGGACGAGCATTATAAAGAGCCTTGGCACTGGTAAAACAGGCACTGAGAATAACGGTTGATGTCAAGAATGGGAATGAGAGACCATCCATAAACTCAATAAAAGTTGGCTGACTCTTCTTCTTTTTCGTCTTTTCGTCGTTCTTTTCCTGCTTCTCATTAATAATGGCACGGACATTAGCCGGCAACTCTATCTGTTTAATGAGTTCATTAAAGGTAAGGTTGGTCACCCTTTTATTGTTGCTCAGCTTCTCGAGCTTCTTCTCTACTCGTTTGGCAAGAATGTCGCCCATCATAGCATAGATAGAGTAAATAGTATCTTTATAAGTCTCAACAAGCTGATCTGAATTTTCCTTGTTTGATTCGGACAACGCTAGGGCCTTGTCGAATACAGGCTTGTAAACCCGGGGGATAAACCATCGTTTTGTAAAGTGTGGTGTGACTCCGGTAAAACAATCATGAAATAACTTGATAAAATTCATAGTTACTTTATGGCTACGAAGTTCTGCAAAGCCATTGGCTACTGCAAGGGCAATTATTTTATCGTCTACTTCTCCCTTATGCAATAGTATACGCATCAGTCCGGGATCTTTGCCGTACAGTGCAATCTGACAAACATAATCGAGCAAGGTTACGGCCATCTTTTCGCTATTATGATATGCTCCATAAGGGATCATCCGGCCTTCCCATATGGCATCGAGCGCCAGATCAGCAGTAGAACAAGTTAATCGTTTAGACTCCAGATCGGGTACAAGTAGTCGTGTTCCTGTCAACCCGCTAAAGATTCCCATATGGCTATCAGACCCTCCGGATAGAAATTTTCTATAAGGATCTCTACAATATTGCATTGGGTCAATACCCGTTTGCTTAGATATTTCATTGATCTTCTCTTCGGTTAAGGTATCTACCCATCTCTTAACCAATAAATTTTGCCAGGCATCTCTCTGCCCGTTTAATACTTCAAAGCGTTCGAAAATGAGGGCCATCTTATCGAAAAATTCCAATGGCGGAGTTCCATTGCTTTTATAATGATAGAGTGGATGAGCCCAGATGGTTGGTATGTTATTCTCTATAGCATATTCCTGAAAAGCATAGATATTTTTACGAAGTTTCTTTAACCGCTCCTCCTGATGTGGTGTAAATCCATAAGTTAAAACATGAATTCCTGTCTCAAAGTCGGGAACCATACAGCTAAACTCTGCCCCGACGAGAACATCCTTACCTTTATCAAGAAGTTCAAAACAAGAGCGCGCATTGTTATGGTTGGTCACTGTAAAGGTATCACAACCATGCTTTTCCAATGTCTTAAGCAGGTTATCGGTTGGCAGCCATGTCTCAGGTAGATTCAGTATTCGACCTAACAGCTCATCAGGGACATCGCTATTATGATCATGACAATGTAAATCTATTGTTAAGAGATCTTTTTGATGACTGGCGTTTTGACTTGATCCAAAGAAAAATGCTAATTCGTTTTTCAAGGAATCATGAAATGATATCTGACTATTAATCAGATTATTTCGACTTTGAATGTCCATATAGGGTGTACATTATTATTATAAAACAATGTACACCCTATCTTTCCGGAAGTGATTAAGTTATCGTTAAAGAACTATTATTTCATATTGAACTTTCAGGCACCTATTAAACCGGACAAATTCAACCTTATGCTATCTAGAATAATTTATTTGTTATCTTTTGAAAACTAGTGATACACCCCGCCATATCAGGGACCGGATTTTCTTCGTTGTATTCATACTCTATAGAAAACATTCCTTTATAATGTTGCCGCTTCAACTCTTTCAACATACCTGTCACATTGCAAACTCCCTGTCCCCATATAACATCATGAGCAGTGGCTCCACCCTCTCCAACATCTTTAAAATGAAGAATACGGATACGACCTTCGAGTTTCTTCAATGCTACGATCGGATCAATCCCCATACGTTTCCAATGGCCGACATCCGCACATGAACCCAGGTGCTGACTTCTCCTATTCAAGGCGGTCAACAGCAGATCAGGATTCCAATAAGGTGAGGGCTGAGGGTGATTATGAAATGCAACATCAATATTATATTCATCAGCCAGTTTTTCTACTAAATCCAGATCGTTAGCAGTAGGTTCGGAAGTAATTACCTTAATGCCCATAGCCTTTGCAAAATCAAATAACCGCCTCCACTCGGCTTCACTATTACAAATAACAACACCACACCCCATAATGGTGATACCTTTCGATTTAACCAGATCCAAGACTTTAGCTTGAGTTTCGGCATTCATGTTAAAATCCATATTTCCCTCGAAGCCGTCACCTAACTTCTGTCCGAAATAGACCTCAACATATTTAAGCCCCAACTGCTGCATCTTGTTAACAGTCTCGACAAAGGTAAACTTATGGAAGGTATACGATTGAACGCCTAACAGCCAACCTGCCCGCTCAACTTTTCCCTGCTGCGCATAAACATTTTTTACCAAGCAGCCCATAAGAAGGGAAATGGTAGTAATCAACGCAATTTTTTTCATATAAGTAAATTTGAGTTTATAATACAGAACCATGAAGATTAGTCTTTATAGTTGTTTGTTCATTAAAAAAGCACAAAATCGATAATTCAAGTAAAACGTATTCAAAAAAATAAGTTATTACTCAATAAATGCAAAAGAGAATGTCATACTTCAAAGATATTAAGAAATTCTCTGAATAGAAAAATGGTTTTACGTTATTTTATATACTGTTTATATTCGAAGTAATGCTTCTCCAAATATTTTCAGATCAAAATATAATATCATTGAATTGGCAAAAGACTATACCATTAACTAAACAACAATGAGCACAAAAGATGAGACCGATCTGATCGCAGGAAATCACCAAGAACACTTTATAAATTATGCTGACAACATAGAGTAGGTTTATATTAATTTTTTATTAAATTGTATTTAGTATTTTGGGATTTAGTAATTTAGCAGTCTGAAAAGCCACTTATTTTTTTATGTTATGACGAGCGGTTTTGACAAATGACGTAATCTCTAAGCATAATACAGGATTAATGAATAGAATAGCAAGCTACATTTCCGGACAATACAAAAAGAATGTAGTGATTCCTTTAGAGCATATTCGCAAACAAGGCTTTACTTCCGAAAAGCTTGCCTTGTCGGTTTCGCTTGGCGTTATAGGAGGCACATTCCCTATTATTGGTTTAGCTTCATTGGTTTGTTTGCTCTTAACCATCCTCTTCAGGCAAAACCTTATCATTGTTCAGTTAACCAATTATCTGGTTTATCCTCTTCAAATTATCTTGTTGCTTCCATTAATGAGGATTGGGAATTCGATTATTGCGGGTAACCAGATAGCCCTTACATTGAGTCAGGTAGTTTCAGCTTTCAAAATAGGGATATGGCACGGGATAAACGAAATAGGAATTATTTCGCTCTATGGTGCATTGGCATGGACCATTGTTGCGATTCCTGCCTTGGTGATATTATATATAATCTTTCTGGTATTCTTTAAACGGATTAGACGAATCAAACTAAACCACGGTGCAGTAATAAGCCGATAAATCTATCTTTGCTTCTTTTCTTTTAATACCTACTGACCTTATCGGTACAGAACAAAACCTATATAGTACATTAACACACTTTTCATTATGACATTGGTATATTAGCCTTATTGCTACGCAAAGCATATTGTGTATCCGGAGAATAGTATCAACTAAAAATTAATACCCTCTAACCGTTAAGACTTCAAAGTGGGTCGAAAAATAATTTTATCTTTGAATATCATTTAAGAATTCTCAATCTTATTAAATTTGACAGGACAACTTAAAATATAGGATATGTTTTATAAAATACTATTTTCCACCCTGTTTTTATTCTTTGCAGTAAGCGCTTCAAATGGGCAGCAGATTAAAAAACCGGTATCAATCATATTTGATTCTGACATTGGCCCCGATTATGATGATGCAGGTGCAATTACGATACTTCATGTGATGGCAAACATGGGAGAGGCAAAGATATTAGCTACCGTAGCCAGCAATCAATATGAAGGAATAGCCGCTGTGCTGAACGTATTTAACACCTATTTTAACAGACCCGGTATTCCTATTGGCGTTCCAAAGGGAAAAGCCGTAAATATGCGTGATTCTCAACACTGGACGGATACCTTACTGGTTAAATATCCGCATAAAATATTATATAATAATGATGTGCCGGATGCAATAGATGTATATCGTAAAGTATTAGCCTCGCAACCTGATCATAGCGTGACAATCGTTACAGTAGGTTTCCTGACAAATATGGCGAACCTCATAAATTCAAAGGGTGACAACTTCTCCCCTTTAAATGGCAAAGCATTGATTAGGAAAAAGGTGAAATTATTGGTTAGTATGGCTGGACAATATCCATCAGGCAGGGAATTCAATATTTTTGAGGATGCCAAATCATCAAAGGAAGCTTTGGAAAACTGGCCAACTCCGATCATCTTCAGTGGCTTTGAGATAGGAGTAAAAATTAAAACCGGATTGCCATTAGTCCGGAATAATGAAATTCACAACTTCCCGGTAAAAGATGTATTCAGAATATGTATTCCCTTGTCGAAAGAAGATACCGATGGAAGAATGAGTTGGGATGAAACGGCGGTATTAGTGGCAGTTAAGGGCTATAAGCCTTATTATACTTTACATCAGGGAAAAATAGCTGTTGCTACTGATGGCAGTAATAGCTGGGATGAAAGCAAGAAGAGTCAATATTATTTAGTAGAAAAAGAGTCACCCTATAAAATAACGGATATCATTAATCACTTAATGATGCAACAACCAAAAAAATAAAAAAGGATGGTGATTGAATAATAACTTTCACACCCTGATTACATCAATACTTATTAACCAGAAGATGGATAATTCGACAAACAGTTCCCTTACTCTTCTCGTTCTTGTCCTGTGACATTTTTATTTTCAGAATATGATTACCAACCGGTAACTCGTCGGCAAGAATATGATACCATGGAATGTGTAAACTGCTACTCCATTGGGTAAAAAGATCCAGTGTTTTTAAAGGCTCCCCATCAACCGAGTACTCAATCATCCCTGCATCGGGGCCAGCCGCTACACATATTCCAACAGTCCGTCCCTTGAAAGCAAAGGAGAGTTCAGCTCCCGGCTGATCGGCAATAAGTGCGGGACAGTTTACATATTGTTTGCGTGTACTTGCTTCGTCGGTTGGTTTCCAACTATCTACAAGTGTCCAGTTATTAATAATCTTTGCATTTTTCAAATCGACATAAATGCCATTCACATAGCTGTACTTGTCTATTTGCTTAGGTAAAATGTACCTCTTAAGTTTCGCCTTCGGTTCAATCTTACTCCATCCATTTTCAAGGAATGTACGGATTGAGCGAAAATAGATTTCTTGTCCAAAAGGAGAAGGATGCAAATTCTTGAAGTCATCTTTCCATGTAAACTCATTGGCGTTGATACGGTCAGTAACTTCTTTGGCAAGGTTAATAGAGGCTACCTGATAAATTTCGGCAATCATATTATGATTGATAATCTCATCGGGAATTACCCCTTTATTGTAATCTGCTATTTTATCGGGATCGACAAAATACATCATCACAATATCCATGTAAGGATTAGCTATCCGGGCATGACGAATAATACCCTCCATTCCACGAATCTGAGTCGTTTTATTAGGATCGTTACCCCGATCATTTACTGCTGCCTCTTCAAAGAAGAGATCTATCTTTCCTTTACTCAGAACATCATCCTCAAGTCTGAAGGCGCCCGGTTTGCTTCCTGTAGAACTAATACCGGCAGCTATAAAATCGAACTTTGTATCTGGGAAACGTTCTTGAAGATACTTGCAGATTTTCTCACGCCATCCAGGGTTCTCAGTAATCGATCCCCCCATAAACGCGACACGTCCAAACTTTTCTTTTGTAAATTTCAAATAACTATTTGTAATGCCCGCTCTTATTTCATGATACAATGCCGGATCAATTAGCTTCTTTGATTTTACAGTATCGATTTGTTGGCTCCACGCACTCATCATAGCACAGATGAATATCAATACAATAACGATTCGTTTCATTATTTTGAATTATATGTTTTTACCATCGAATAGATTGCCGATTATTCTTCGATAAAGTTAAATTTTCAACTGTACATTATAGTTTTGAACCTTCTGACACCAATTGCAAAGACTCTTTGTAACAATATATACAACAAATTACCGATTAATCAGATCTACACTTATATTTTCATCATTACAGCCAACTGAAATTGAGTTGGGCTGTAATGATGAGTTCTAATTCTTTACAATGTTATAGCTTTCTTTCTGTTAACTACGATGAAGTAGATTTCGTTTGAAGGCAAGCTCATTAGAAGTATACAATATAATGCGAACCGATTTTTACTAAATCAGCGTTTATTTCAAACACGATTAGTATTCTGATAAGCCAAGATCGAGGAATTGTCCTCCTTCCGTTTGATGACAATGCACAGCAATGGTATTTGTACCTGAATGTAGTACATCCTTTACTTTTTTCTCCAGAAGTACTTTTTCATACGACGCTGTATATCCGCTAGCTGATGCAATAAGTTTCCCATTTATATAGACCTCGGCATCTTCATCATGACGTATCAACAGTGCGAGCTTATTATCAGAAACCTCTTTTAATTCGAATGCTCTTCGAATCCAGATATCATTCGTGCTCCACGACGTTCTAGCTGTGGAAATGTCAGATGATCCAAACCCGGCGATACCGGTGGTCCAAGAGCTATCGGTAAAGTCGGTACTATACCAGTTTTCAGCAGGTTGTGTAGTGGTATATTTCCATTCTATTCCTTGTTGAGCTGATGACGGAACGATCTCTTTACCGAGTGCTATATCCACTAGCTTAAGAGGAGCCCACGGACCGGTAACATTTGTACCATTCTTGATCCATTTATTCCATACAGCTTTATCGGACAACATCTTAATAAAGAAACCTCCTACAACAGAACGTGCCTGAAATCCTACCATGTAGGCATTATCGGTAATATACCAGTCTGAGAGAGGTACCCGTTGAGGTGTCTTGTCAGCATAATGATAAATCGGGTCAAATAACTCCTGGAAATCTTCCCTATTATTTGCTAAAGTTGCAGTCCATGTAATCCAATCGTTCTTGGTATAACGTTCACGACTATCGAGCGGTAATCCGAACTCAGCCTGTTTGGTTTTGTAATATTGTATTTCACGTTGAACGATGGCATCAGGGAACAAATTCAATCCAAGAATTTTATCCCAAACGAGATTATACTTCTGACTCCACGAGTGAGGTTGATCATAAGCCAAACGGGTATGATCGCCTTCAGTAGCCTGAGCTATCCAATCTTTTGCCATTGCTTCAGCTTTCTTACGGACTTCAACGGCTTTGGCTTTCCTACCTGTCATATCACATAGCATAGCATAACTACCCAGTGCTTCGATTGCTTTTGCCGATAGATTAATGTTATGGGCCAAGTGACCTGCAAAGTCATCTGTACATAATTGTTTTTCAGGATCAAAACCTTTTGAGAGCAGGTATTCGCACCATTTTTCCAATACAGGCCAGTTAGCCTGAGCATAAGAGGCATTACCCTCCATCTTAGCTAAAACGGCAGTCATGATTACCATATTTCCGGTTTCTTCTACAGGCATCTGATTTTCTTCAGTTTCTTCACCACCACCATAAGCTTGTCCTGTTGCATGAGGGTATGTCCCTAAATCATGAGCAGCAAAGGGAAATCTCCATCTTGCCGATGCAGCATACGCAAAGTTTGGTTGTAACATCGCTTTGGTAAGCTCGGTACTAAACAAAAAGAAGAACGGAGCAGCAGGATAAATAACATCCACGGTTGCAATACAACCATTACTGAAGTTTTCTTTGGAAAAAATCAATGGCTTTCCGCTTTCATCGGCTACCAGCATGTGTGCTGCTAAGCATTGACGATATACCAGTGATGCCATTACAGCGTACTTAGCGCCTCCAACTGCACTAAGATCCTTCATTAATTTACTATCGAATTTAGCACACTCGGCAGCAAGTTTAGGATAATCAGCCAATGCCTGCGGAAGAAGTTGTTCCATCGTCATTCCGTTACGCTTCCACCATGCAGGTAAATTTGAACCGAAATAACGAATACTGAAGATATCATCATAAGCAAGCATTGCAAGAGTAGTATTTCCGCTGCTACCTACTTTTCCCAGATTCCAGGACGAAGCCATCGTCACCCATCCATCACTAACTTTTCGTGGTTGTGATAAACTATTTTCGGTAGATAATCCCCCATTAGAAATAAAATCTTTCATAAGATTATTACGCTCGCCGACTAGCACCTGCGCTTTTTGGTTTTCAGGAACTGCCACATAAGCATATCCCCAATCAATACGAAGGTCATCCCCCTTCTTTTGCAATACCGGTTGATCTACACTACCTAACCGAAGTACACTTAAGTTCTTAATGGAAGGTGTATTCCATTGTACTGTTTGAGTAGGCATGTTCACAGCTAGTTCAGCGCCACAATCGAAATACACTTGTACGCTGTGTTCCTTGCTATCTAATGCTCTTACCGTCCAGCTAATATAGGTGATAGGTCGTGAAAGCACATCAAGGTCAGAAACCAAAGCAGGTGTCGTAAATGTAAGTTCCAGCAATGCTTTTTCATTTTTGAACTGATACACCGTGCGGGTTGGATAAACCTTAACACTTGTCTGTTGTAACGGCTCCAGTGATGATGGTTGACTACCCATGATACGGTATGATCTACCATCAATACGAATGATGCTATGTAAAGGCTGATTACGACCGGTCCAATGAACAGGTTCACGATCATAAAGCTTGTCGGCCGGTGACCATATACTCAAATAAGGATTATGTGCTACCAAGGGCACTGATGGCGGTCTGAATTGCTGGGCTTTTGAAATGCCGACGACCAGAAGCAGTAAGCTTGAGATAATAAGAATTTTCTTCATTTACTTGTTTTATGTGTGTTTTTGTTTCACTGATTCAATTGAATAAACGATTTTTTTTTAATATGGCAAATTTGCTGTAAAAAACAGATTATTTAAATGTAGGATTCTTACTAAAAATTGCTTTAATCCTTTTCATATCAAACTTCAACGATCTACTATAAAGATAAATTCCATTTTGTTCCTGTTCAACATCTGTTAACTGAGTGAAGCAATACCCCCATACGTTTGGACGACTAAGAATAGCATCAACCTGGCCTTCAAGACGTGTATAGTATTCCTCAAGTGATTTCGGAGCTTCTCCATAGCCCCATGACTTTTCACTATTTTTTTCTTTTGCAGACGGAATCCAACGGATACCTCCAAACTCATCAATCAGGTAAGGCTGGCCAGCATAAGGGGCCAACTTATAGTTATCGTTTGAAAACATCTTACCTCCAGTATCGGGGGTAAGTATTTCAGCCATCTTTGCCGGGTTCTGTTCGTAATTATGAACTGTCCATAAGTCAGTCTCAACGTGGGTACCACCACTGGCATCGTTGATAGGACGGGTTGGATCCAATCCCTTCGTGGTTTTGTAAAGATCATGAATAAAACGGGGATATTGTTCCTGATCGGGACTCCATGTCTCATTATAGGGAGTCCATGTAACAATAGAAGGATAGTTACGATCGCGAAGAATAATTTCTGTCCATTCGCCTATAAAATTGCGATGAGCCTCAACGTCATTAGCATCCGCATCCCAGCTAGATGATTCACTCCATGTTAAATAGCCTAATTTATCAGCCCAGTAATGGAAACGTTCTTCAAATACTTTCTGGTGTAAACGTGCTCCGTTAAATCCTGCAGCCATCGACATTTCAATATCTTTCTTCAAATCTGCATCGGTTGGTGCAGTCCATATTCCATCAGGATAAAATCCCTGATCAAGAACCAGTCGCTGATAATACGGTTGATTATTCAAGAATACCCGATTCCCTTCTATATGAATTTTACGAATTCCCACATACGAATTAACGACATCAACCGGCTTACTATCCTTACCAACGACCTCGTAAATAAGATCATATAGAAACGGGTTTTCAGGAGACCATGTTTTAACATTAGGAACCGGAAGGATACAAACAGAGCTATTATTAGCTTTAACCGTCTTTTGGGATACAACTTTACCATTATCTTTTAGCGTAACTTTCAACGAGAGATTGTTGTTCTCCTTGAAAAAGGCAGGATGAATTACAACCTGTTTCTGGTCAAGATCTGTTATAACCTGAGCGGATTTCAAGCCAAAGTCAGATGCTGCTTCCATCCATACGGTTTGCCATATGCCGGTTGTACGAGTGTATGAGCATCCTCCTGAATAATAATTAGTACATTGTTTTCCGCCCATTTGTTTACCTGAACGGAGTTCGTCATTCACATAAACAACAAGATTATGATCTTTTCCGGCAGTGACAAATGAAGTAATATCAAACTCGAAAGATGACGTTCCTCCGGTATGTCTTCCAACAAATTTTCCATCTATATAAGCTTCCGCTTTATAATATACTGCGCCAAAATGAAGAATTATCTCTTTCCCATTCCAATCTGCAGGGATGGAAATGGTTCGTTGATACCACATATTATTAATAAAATCTTTATGCTCTACACCTGATAGTTTGCTTTCCGGGCAAAACGGCACTATAATTTTCCCATCAAATCCCTTGCTTTCATAGAACCTACGGTTCTTTCCCGAGTTCCCAAAATCAAATGAATAGGTCCAGTTACCATTAAGGTTAACCCATGCTTTACGTTCAAATTGTGGTCTGGGATATTCTGGACGCGGGGTATCTTGTGCACTGACGTAAAAGCCTATACACAAAAGGATCATTACAAAGAAATATTTTTTCATCTATGATAAGTTTTATTGATTAGTTATTTGAAATAACAGGGAATGAAGAAATTCTTAATCTGCAAGCTCCCATTGGCAATAATTGTATTCCCTGAGTGGGTTCGTTAGAGATAACGGGACTTTGAGGTAATAAACCACACAGACCATATTTATCTAAAACCCATTCTGATATAATTTTACCTTTTGCCTTGATCATTAACGGTGAAGCATCAAGTGTAAAGGGATAGTTATCTTTTGGCCATGGTTTATGTTCAATTGTAAAAGAGTGTGCCGGATTTTCTTTATCAAGTACCAGCCCATAATTCCAAGCTGAGGCAGGATAAATTTCAAACGAAGGCCATTTCTGCTGATCAACTCCATCTTGCCATTTAGAATCACCGATTGCCGATTTCTTACTATCCATCTTCTCATATCTTTCTTTGATCATTAAAGAGAAAGTCAATGGTCCGTAATTAACACTCATACTATTTTTATTTTGTTCCCATGTTTTGACCGAAATATCCATTGGTAAGGTCAGCTCCATCTTATCTCCGGATTTCCATTTACGGATAAGCCGTGCATAACTTCCTGCTGTCAATTCAGCTTCTACCTGCTTACCATTGACCGTTATCTTGGCATTTTTACACCATGAGGGTATTCTTAAATACAAAGGAAAGGAAACAACTTTTGAGGTCTTCATCTCATATCTGACGGTCTCTTCAAACGGATAATTAGTGGTCTCTTTCATTATCACTAATGCACCATTTGCAACTTTCGCCTTTACCTCACAGCTGTTATATAACACGGAGGCTATCCCATTGTCGTTGGTTGCCATCCATAGGTTTTGAACATAATAGGGCCATCCCTGCGAATGATTATGTTGACAACAACGACTACTAAATGGATTCATCATCATGAACGGTCCGTCATTCTGGATTCCGGGACTGTGATCTTTGCTATCGCTCACTACCTGATTAGGACTAGTGATATAACGAAGAGCTCTGAAGTCGGGCATAAAAGATGCCGGATAAGAGTTAAAGGCAACATTTTCGCAATGGTCAGCCCACATCGGATCACCGGTAAATCTAAGCAACATTTCGTCGGATGCCATTTGTTCTACAAAGCCACAGGTTTCTGTTCCCTGATGGGGATCAGTATAACCGGGGCGACAGTTTTCATCACTCCCATACATTCCACCGGGGACTTGTCCATAAATATTTCTGATCAGATAAAAATCATTATAGGTTGCTTTGAGATATGATGAGTCTCCTGAAAGCATATAATAAGTAGCCGGTTCTCTAAAACATTGGGCTATATTCACATTATGCCAGTTCGGAAGATTGTCTTTCTGACACCAATCTGCAGTGTTCTTATGGATTTTATGAGCCAGATCGAGTAACCATTTTTCTCCGGTATGGTTATATAACCAGAAGACGCTGTAAAGATTATCGCCTCCCCGACTATTTTCCCAATAGGCTTTAAGCATTATGTTATCGGGTAAAGTCATTTCCCATTTAAAATAATTGGTCATAAGCTTGATGACACGTTTATCACCGGAATATTCATAATAATCCTGAAGTGTCCAAAGCATGATCATGTTGGCCCATAGATCCTGCGTTTTCTTTTCAGACATTCGCACAGGTCCGAAAAAGCCATTGGGTTGTTGACTAGCAAAGACAGCTTCCAACCAGATTTTTGATTCAGCTTGTATTTTTTTGTCATTCAGTAAATAGCCCAGATCAGTATAGCCTTTTAGCCAGTAAGGTACTTCCTCCCATCCCCAATTTCCCTTGCCGTCTTTACTTAGCCATGCATTATCCTTTTTCTGAAGCCACGCACTTATCTCCCCTAGATGACCGGTAAGGCCATCCCGCTGTAGTTCTAAATATTTCCGGGCCCATCCTTCAGCTTTAATGCTTCCAACAGGAAGTTTAATGAAGTTGAGCGGAAGTAATGGCGCTCGATTACCTAGATAATTGTTACTTATTTCATTTGTTGACGGCGACTTGACACACTTTATAGAAGTTTGACATGTAGCGCTTAATGCAATGAGCATAAAACAAATAATAATAAAGGGCTTTTTCATTTTCAAATTTATAAAAATAAGTATTATTCAATGACGCATGTTTTACCAAAAGTACGACTCTTTTATTTTCATTCAGATATTCGTTTAAATGAAAGTATTTTTAGGTAATCAGTGAAAGAGCGTAAAATTTAATATTGAGTTTTTCATTGAATAAGATATGATATTGAAGATTAATTCAGTATTTTTCTGTGAGATGTTAACTGTTTATTTCACAGTTTTTTTATTTCTATCTATCCATTTTACTTGGGTCGAGTAATTGTGGAAACCAAACACGGAAACGGGATTGTTCATCACAGGTATTTCCTGCCGAAGCATAATCACATAGTATAAGTGGAATCGGATGACTTCCTCCTTCTTTGTAAGATTCAGGCTTAAATGTTGCTTTGAACTGCATCCATATTCCTTTCTGATTTGCTCCTGTCAATTCCAAAGCCATATATCCATCTTTATCGGCTACCGGACTCATCACCGCATCGATTACCGGACCAGGAAGTCTTGCATCACGTGCAAGTACTATTGGACCTCTTACTATCGCTATATTCTCGGGTAGTTTACCCAACCTAATAATTCTGCCACGCATGTCCAGATTTAAGTCTATTACATCACCCGTATTCCATTTTCTCTGAATAAGGGCATACTGTCCGGAAATTATTCCAGAGACTGATTCACCATTGACTGTCAATGTTGTCTGTTTACTCCATTCCGGAATCCGGATCCGAAGTGTCATTTCCTCAGATTTCGGTAACAACACTTTAATTTTAATATTTCCGTTAACCGGATAGTCAGTTTCCTGAACTATTTTTACTGTTTGTTTTCCCGGGGTTAGTGAAGTATAAGTGCCTTCTCCAAAAAAGTTTACCTGAAGTCCATCCTTACTATTCATCACTGTAGTAAGAGGGAAGGTAAACAACCCACGAGGGCCACTGGCCACACAACAATTTATACCCATACCGCACTGTTCGTCGCCTTCCATCCGTTGACCTGAAAGCGGAGTATATTTTGCCCAGTCCGATCCATCGGGTTTCATAGCTCCCAGTAATGCATTATAAAATGCCTGCTCTATGGCATCTGCATACTTTGCTTCACCTGTCAGACGGAGTAATTGTTGATTCAACTTTATCCAGGTAGCGGTTACGCAAGTTTCCTGATAATTACTAATTGACAATGTTTGTAATGCCTTTCCGCCAAACCAACATTCCATGGCGGATCCGGAACCGACAATATTGATTTCTTTGTCGAGTATATTACGCCATGTTTTCTCAACAGCAAGTTTATATTCTTCTTTACCAGTCAACCTATATAGTTCCAACAACCCTTCATAGCATGACATCATTTCGTATGCTTTTTGCCCTTGTCCCCAACCGAACCAACTCTCAGGTTTCGGAAAACGGTCTGAGACATCTATATCGGCTTTAGAGATGAGCTGTGGTCCATCAGTAGTTTCCCACTGTCTGACAATTTCCTCAGCAAAATCCAAATATCGTTTATCACTTGTTCTGGCATAAAGTTGACAAATAGGCTCCAACACAGAAGAAGCAGCCATGCCCCGATGGTTACCTTTTTTAACGATAAGAACATTTTTATCGGCCAACTCCTTTATCAGATGATCAGCTAATCTACCCGTAGCCTGCAATACTTTTTTATCTTTTGTAATATCATAGTATGCCAACAATCCCAACATACAATACTTTCTTCCCCAGATATCCCAACTTTCCAGATGACTTGCATCTGCATAATTACCAATATATCCATCCGGAGTCTGCGTAGCTAAAAGCCCATTAACAGCCTTATCCAATACAACTTTCAATTTTGGATCGGGATGATAACGATAGGCCAATACTGCCGAGGTAAACCATTTTCCCCAAAACTCACTTTGCCAGCATCGGGTTTCGGTGCGATCTTGAAATGGTGAGACCAAACGATCTACATCTTGTGCCAGTATACGGTTCTGATATGACGCCATCAATTTATCTCCTACAAATCCAGACACCTCAGATGTTTTACCAGGCTGTAAGAAATCACTAATTACAGCATTGCTTGAAGATTGTTTTGCCTTAGATCCCTGAGCAATTGCTGTACCCGTAAACAGAACCAAAAGCCAAATTGTAAATAACTCTTTCACGTTTTTTTTATTTTTGTGGTGGATGAAAATTTGCTTCTGCAATTTTAAGCAATAATTCATTTATTCACACATTATACTCGAATGAAGTACTGCTAATTCCAATTTGAAACTATCCTAAGCTAACCAACTTAATATATTATTGATTATTAGCTCACTCAATCCAAATCCTATATATTAAAAATGCTGAATAAGCAAAACACAATGTTCTAAGAATTATTATTGTTTATTTTCCATCGTTTTTAAACTAATAGTTAAAGAATAATTATTCATCATAAACAAATGATAATCAGTTATTATCATTTACTTTGTAAAAGTAATCCTGTCAAAAAGAAAAACTTGTTCTTACAATTACACACGTCACTATAGGAGGTGCTTTTTATGCCGGAACTCGCAAGTCCAGATGAGTCAGCTTACCTCCTAAAGGGCCGTAGTCCACATATATTTATTGGTCTTGAAATAATGCCCAAAAGGAGAAATTACTTGCTTATTTTCTAGTCGGTCCGTAATATTTTTTATACTTTTATCATCAAATTATGATTTTTCCAGCAATAAATAGAGATATTGCAATATAAGATCACAACATAAGACCTGCTCTCCGCTTTAATTTTAACGCCGGATTACATGATAAAGGAACTTAAATATAGTTAATAAGTTTAATATGACAATAAAAGGAATAAATATTTTAGCACTTATTTCAGTTTTTTTTATATACAATTTACAATCTCAAACCCTTCCTTCATCTAAAAATGAAGTGTTGTTTGAGACATCAGATGTTTCTCTGCAAAAGTTATTTAACGCTGCAGAGTGTAAAGCGAAATTAAATATTGCCCAATTTGGCAAATATAAAGTGATGGTTGAAGGCGGAGGATATAACGCAGTATGGCTAGAAACCCAACCGATTGGAGGCAACATGTATGCTAAAAGGGATGCCGAAATCGCCAAAAACAATCAATTGATTTTCATGGATTATCAGAGAGCTGATGGTCGATTACCAGGTGTTATTAATCGCTATGAAGGTAAACTTGTCCCCCGTTACGCAGAATTACAGGGAAATTATTTACCAATAGAAGCCTTTGAAGTCTATTACTGGATAAAAAAAGATTCGAAATATTTGAAAAGATTATATGAAACGCTGGAAAGATATGATAATTACCTCTGGAAATACAGAGATTCAGACAATAATGGATGTCTAGAAGTGTGGGGAGCTGGCGATACAGGAGAAGATCATTGCTCTCGCTTTGGTAAATCATACCATTCATGGATGTTTGCATTTGCCCCTACTTTTGAAAACTTAAAAAACATGTCGAAAAAGGATTCTACTGAACTTTGTGACGATGCATGTAACAAAGGAATAAGTAAGAATTCTCCTAATGCTCTTGAATATAATTCTCCAATGCCTATGGAGTCGATGGATATGATGTCGTATTCATATGCTGATAGAAGTATTCTTGCCCGGATATCTGAAATACTCCACAATGGACAATCAAAATATTGGCATGAAAAATCAAAAGAGGTGCAAAAAAAAATCAAGGATTACCTTTGGGTACCAGAGAAGCATGCTTGTTATGACAGGGATAAGAGAAACAAGACAATGGATATTTTGACTCATAATAATCTTAGATGCATGTATTTTGGAAGCTTTGACCAACAAATGGCCGATGAGTTTATTAAATACCATCTACTTAATCCTACTGAATTCTGGACGTCAATGCCCTTGCCATCAATAGCTGCAAATGATCCGGCATTTCAAAATATTCAGGGTAATAATTGGAGCGGACAACCACAAGGGTTAACATTTCAACGATCAATCAGGGCATTGGAAAATTATGGACATTATGCAGAATTAACGATGATCGGAACAAAATTATTAAAAGTAATAGGTGATTCTTTGAAATTTACACAACAATTCGATCCATTTAAATGCACCATCAATAATACATCGGATGGCTACGGACCCAGTATTTTAGCTTCATTAGAGTTTATTTCGAGATTGTATGGAATTCACATGACACAAGATAAGGTCTATTGGTCGTGTTTGGATAATAACAATGAATACAATTATTCTCAGATATTAGACAATAAAGTACTTAAGATGACGACAAAAAATAACAAGGTGTATTGTTTCATAAATGGCAAAGAAATTTTTTCGTTTACCAAAGGTATCAGAGTTGTGTCAGACTTAACGGGAAAGATAATAGAAATAGTTGGAATTGAGACAACAAATAAAAAAACGATCATAGCATACAAAGGCAAAAACTTTTCCATATCTGTAAACCCAAATGCAATTTTTAATTACAGAAATGGATTTCATAAAACAAAGAGCATTGAATTTTGTAAGCCAAAAAAATAAAACTAATACAGTGCTACCAATTAATCTAATTCTAATAATCTCTTTATTCAAACTTTTTGACAATCAATTTGGACATAAGTAAGTCTTCTCTATTATAGAAAAAAGCACCTTTTTCTATAATTAAGTTGTTTTCCAGTTCGCTTCAACATCTTTCCAAAACACGGAAGTATGTATTAGAATTTAATACTTTTTCAATTCCTACGGATATATCATTATTACAATTCTATATACAGAGAAGTATGATCAAAATGTGCAAAAGAAGTATCATTTCTTTAAAAAATTGCGTCATGAAACTTCCATTACTTAATGATATCTTTGTAAGAAGTTTCTATTATTTTATGCACAAATAGAGCAACTATTAACTATAATTCCAATGAAAATTTCAATGTACTTGTTCCGGATATTTTTGGCCGTAATATTATTGTTTCCCTTTTATTGTTTCGGTCAAAATAAAAATAATAGTTTAAGCCAGGAGCCAAAAATATACTCCAAACAAATTCCTCATCTGGAAAAACAAGGTACTGCTACCCGGCTAAATGTAAATGGGCAACCTTTTCTTTTGATATGCGGTGAATTGCATAATTCAACTGCCGGAGGATTTCGATACATGAGGCCGGTATGGAAAAAATTAGCTGCAAAAAATCTTAATTCTGTCATTGCTACTGTCTCATGGGAACTCATTGAACCCGAAGAAGGAAAGTTCAATTTTTCTCTAGTGGATAGTGTAATTACGGGAGCCAGAAATGCAAATCTTAAGTTAGTTTTGATCTGGTTTGCCAGTTGGAAAAATGCAAGCTCTGTTTATATTCCGTCATGGGTGAAGAAAGATTATGAAAAGTATCCCAGAGCCAAAGATGAACAAGGAAAGCCATTGGAAATATTATCTACGTTTGGAAAGGCTTCTGCCGAAAAAGACGCGACTGCATTTGCCGCACTCATGCGTCACATCAGAGAAGTGGATAGTGTACAACAAACAGTAGTAATGATACAAGTTGAAAATGAGGTGGGAATATTTGATCATTTGGGTGAATCATCAGGAAATGCAAGAAGGGACTTTAGCCGTCAGGCTAATGATGCATACGATGGTTCTGTTCCGCATGAATTGATTAAATATCTTGTAAAGAATAAAGGCAATCTGTTTTCTGAGCTAAATAAGGTATGGACAGAAAATGGCAATAAAACTTCAGGTTCTTGGGATGAAGTTTTTGGCAAGAGCAAATTCAAGTCAGATACTAAAGACTGGAAATTTTATTCATACTATACCGAAGAACTCTTTATGGCATGGAATTATGCTAATTACATAGAAAAGGTTGCCGCCGCCGGAAAGAAGGAGTATCCATTACCTATGTATTGTAACGCATGGTTAAAACAACCAAGTTCTTTTTGGCCTGGGAGATATCCATCTGGAGGCCCATTACCTCAAGTACTTGATATATGGCGTGCTGCAGCTCCATCTATTGATTTTATCGCTCCTGATATTTATACGGATGAATTTATTTGGACATGTCAGGAATATACCCGAAACGACAATCCGTTATTTATTCCCGAAACAAGAGGTGGAAAGCTTGGCGCGGCAAGAGCATTTTATGCTTTTGGAGAATATAGTGCAGGTTGTTTCTCTCCATTTGGAATTGATAATGCAAATTATGCAAAAAATGATCCTTTGGATGAAAGCTATGCAGTATTACAAAAAATGGCTCCCCTCATTCTAAAATCACAAGGTAAGGGAATCATGAGGGGAATGCTGGTAGATACGATATCCCCCGTTCAACATTTTGATCTCGGAGAGTATACAATCGAAGCTAGGCTTGGAGGAAGAGAAAAATCTGATATTGGAGGAGGTCTCATTATACAGACAGGTAAACAAGAGTTTATTTGCACAGGCACAGCTCTTGATGTGTATTTTCTTCCTAAGAATAAATCAATGCGCATTGCAATTGATAAAGTAGATGAAGGAACTTTTGAGGATGGGAAGTGGGTGTTTGAAAGAAGATTGAATGGCGATGAGGTACACGCTAGTACATACGACGGAACAGGTTTGGTACTTCCGCAAAAAATAAGTATTCAACGAATATCGCTATATCATTACAAGTAGTTCTATTTATTGATTTGTTTTATTCGGTTAAATAGTTGCGCCTAATCTGTTTTATTAAGGAACAACTATTTAACCGAATAAATGAAGAAGAATAGACTTAAATATTTAAACCGAGAGATTAAAGAACATAAATTATGGTCAAAGTAGCAAAAGAGGATAGGATATCTTAACCTGCAAATTATTTATAGATAAGACTTCTGAATTTCTTGACTTCATCGTTAGCTATAGTGCTTGCATACGACCATTTTTCACTTAATCAGGCTTTTGCAACAGAGGATATTTAACTCCGAAATGTCCAGTTACAGCTGCTAGTAAAAAATAATAATTATCAGCTAGATAATTGTATCCTGTAGGGGCGCCCCCTTTAGTTCTCCAATCAACGCTTCGTAAATAACCAGGGAACAAACCTGAATGAGTAGGTTCGCGTTCAAAAGTATCCATCATTGTAAAAAGTATTTTATCTGCTTCTTTCCGCATACCCTCTTGATATAACGCCTGTATAAAATGATAAGCAGTTTGTCCACACAATCCACCATTTTCATATCTTCCCCAGCGCGTCATCTCTTCCCAACGGCCTTTATCATTAATATCTACAGGAATTAAAGGACCGGGTACACCATAAACAAAATCATATCCCAATTTATCCATACGGATTAACATTTTTTTAAGGATTTCTTTTCCTAAGTTCTTTTCGACTAATCCTTGATTAATAGCCATCGAACTAATGAAAGTAAACATATAATCATGCATATGTCCATCTTTACTAATCCATCCGGCATAAACGCCGGTTTTCGGATTAAAGAAGGTTTTGTGAAAAACAGAACGGAAACGATTAGTAAATGCAGTGATTTGCTTCACATCGGCATCAAGTTTTAAACAAGTAAATATTTCATTCATTTGCTTTAAAGCACGATATGCAAGGATGTTAGTATAGGCATCCTTATATCCGAAGGCAAAATCGTCCCACCAATTTAAGCTAGTACGGTTATCTTCAAAGCTATTGCCATGAAAAGAGGCTTCCATAATACCATCACCATCAACATCGCAATTCATAACTGATTGCACTGCACGACGAATATTAGGCAAATTGCGACGAATCAATGCCCAATTATTGGTTATTAAGAGATAATCATAGAGGGAAGTTAAACAAGTTTCGGTACTTTCCCATCCATAATCCATAACGCGACCAGTTTTCGGATTAATATGTTTGCTGAATGTTGAGAATGTTGAATCCAACGCACGACCTAAAGCATCGGATATCGATTCTTTTCCAGATAACGGAGGTGTGAAAACAGCCATATCCGCTTTAAAAGCCATAGACAAATGGGCTATTCCATTTAATAATAAATTGTCACCCATACATTGCTGTTCAGGATTTACAGGAAATGAATTCTGCCAGCATCGTTTTAAACCATTAAACTTCGGATCACTAAAATCACAGCCTTGTATCTTAGGGTAATTCTCATCAAGAACTGTAAACTTGATATTTGCTTCAGTTAATTCATGAGAGGAATGAAACGACAACATAATGGTGCCCAGATGATATGCTCGGAATGCATTATGAGCTCCTCTATTAAATGGACCTAAAGCAAGGCCGAGGTTAGAATAATCAGGGACAAAATGCTCCTGCAAATAAATATTCGTATCAGATGCTTCTATTTTAACTAAACCATAATCAGGAAAGTGCAGAATAACCGGTAATTTCCACGAAGCTTTAATTATCCTGGGAGAATAAAAAGTAACAGGACGATCATACTGATTTGAAGGAATCTCATTACTACGAACAGCCCAAATACTAACGGGGGAGACATCAGGTGCTGTTGCTAGTCGAAAAAATTCACCACTAAATGTTCCATCGCCGGCAGTAATCTGCATAGCGAAACCATGTTCATTAGTAGCAGTAATTTTTAAATTACGAGACATGTTACTTTTAGAGGAAACCCAATTGTAACTAACGCCATTCGAATAAACTTTTGCAACAGATGAGGCGGCAAAAGATGTTTGATCGCCACAAATTAATGTTCCACCTAAACCCGAACGAAGTAAGGATTTATCTAAAAGTCGGCGACTACGTCCGCCCGACTCAATACCAAGATATGAAACCATGGGTGAATTCTTTGCACAAACCAAGGCAAAGTAGGGCGAAGTGAAAGAGACAAATTCACCAGAGAGATCTGTTTTTACCAGACTATCTTTTGGAAAAACAGAATTCATATTCGCATACGATGAAGACGAAGAGGCAAATAATATAAGTATAAATATGGAAATTTGATTTAGCTTATTTTTTATCATGATCGCACATTTTAAGGCAATACTTATGGTTGCTTTTTTATTGATTTTCAGATTCACTATCAGAAAGATGAAATGGCATTCTCACTTCAAGATAGTTGTTTTCGGAACAGTCAGATATCTTAACAAAGGCACCTTCAACTTCTTTTTCATTTAATATGATACTCATAGAGGCAACATTGGTACGTTTTATCTGAATATAGAATTTTTTATCTCTAAAAATCCGAAAGACATTTACTTCATTCCATTCAGAAGGAATTTTCGGATCGATAATAAGCCGGTCATAATCTGGTTTGATTCCGATCATTTCTTTACTCAATACATTGTAAAACCATGCGACCGAACCTGTGATCCAAGTAAATTCCATTTGAAATTTCTTGTTTTTATGATCAGGACCGAAATATCCATTAGCATAGATGTAGGGAGGCATTTGCTGTTTTGGGCTATTTTCATCATTGTTAATATATCCCGGAGCATTTTGTTTAAAAGCTCGATATGCTTCATCCGGACGATTGGCACGTAATAAGGCCATAATCATCCAAACATTAACATGTGAATAAACAGTCCCATTTTCACAAATTCCCGGTTCCATATAGCTAATCCGACCAATATGAGGGTCAGGTTCCATGAATGTAGGTGCGAGAAGCAAATAACCCATTTCTGTTCTAAGAAGCTTATTAGAAGAGTCTATGACTTTTTGAGTTCTTTCTTTATCCGCTATTCCTGCTATTATTGCCCAACTTTGTGTATTCAAAAATATTTTACCTTCTTTATTTTCATGTGAACCAATGGCTCGACCGTTGTCATCAAAACATCGAACATACCAGTCACCATCCCAAGCATTTTTATTTATTGCATCCTTGATATCACCATATCGAAAACGAAAATCATTAGCCTTATTGTCCTTCATAAAATCGAACAATTCTATCATTTGATTAAGTGCTTCGGCATATGCCATGCTCAGCCAAACGCTTTCACCACGACCTTCTTTTCCAATTCCAGTTAACGAATCATTCCAATCTCCATATTTTATCAGACAAAGATGATGAGATCCTTTATTTGCCTCAAGAAAGTCCAATGCTTTTTCGACATGGCTTAATACAGAAGCTGATCCCTGATCGAAGAAATTAATATTTTCGTGCAGAAAATCAAAATCACCAGTTTCTTTCAAATATGAAATTAATGAATAGACTAACCACAAAGCACTATCTGAGTATCCTTTTTCATCAACAGGATTCCAGCCTCTAAGTGCCATTCCATTGCTTTTTTGATGATATAAAGCTTCCTGTAAAATTTCTTTTGTTCGTTCAGGATGAAAGGACGAAATGCCATATCCATGTTGTACGATATCACGGTAGCCCATCCAGCCCCATCTACACCACTTGGCCCCATAAGAAGTCTGATGTTTCATCCATATATTTAACATCCGGTTTAGATGCTTGTCAGGAGTAATATACAGATTATGCCCTATAAATTCTTTATTTTCATTCTGAAGACAATCAAAAAAATCATCCATGTGGGATAAATATTTTTGTTTAAGAGGTTCAATATTGGCAACAGCATCGGTAACTCCTAATATCATATTAAACGATTCTTTCCCATTTGGGTTCAGCAAAAGATCAAATTGAGTAACACCAATGGTAGCATCACTAGAGCCCAAAGATCCATAACAATTACCTTGAGCTACAGCCTGAGGCTCATCTAAACCATTATACAGGCCAATAAAAGCATCCCTGCTTCCATCAAATCCGATAATATTTTTATCGGACGTCATAAACGCAGTTTGATATGGGTGAGGCGATATGTGAGGATGTTTGTTTGCAATAAGAGCATTGCATTCGTTATTAAAATAAGTGGTGCGAAAAAACATGTCGCCGTAACTGTTAAATCCCCATTTGTAAGCAAACTGGAATTGATTATAGACAAAAATGCTTAAATGTCTTTGCTTTTCAGATTTATTTTCAAAACTTAATGACCATAATTCAACGGGATCATTGCCTTTTGGAACAAAAATTCGAAATTCTGAAGCAATTTTTGCAGTTTCCGATTTGATTATGGTATACCCTAATCCGTGAATACATTTGTAGAAATCAAACTTTTTTTTAACGGGCTCCCAGTTGACATTCCAATATTCTCCAGTCTCATTGTCGCGTACATAAATTAATCGATTCATCAAATGTTCGCGTCCATATACATCAAAATCACAGATTCGCCCTATGCCTGTCAGTAATTGCACGGCTTCAGTATCTCCAATTTGGTAATCTAAAAATCCTACTCCGGTTTGATGAACCGAAGAAAACAGGACATCATTCCACATGAAATTATCAAATGCCCTTGGAGTTTTCGGATTGGTAATTGTAAACTCTGTTCCTTCTTCATTAAAATATCCGTATTTATACATTTTTACAATCTTTAACTGGTTAAATATTTATGCGCCAACTACAGAATAGTTCCGCATCTTTTTAATCAACTTTTTAGCCACAGGAATCGATAATGTTTGAATCAAAGCAATAACTATCAAGACATATCTCAATGCAAACTCAGGAGACCAAAAGCGAGCAGCAATTAAAAAAAGCAGACACCCAAAGAAGCGTCCGACAAATAATCCTGCTTCATGATTAAATATGTAGGAATACTTGTTTCGTTTTTCGATAGAACCAATATGATCAATCACGCCAAGTTGAATTGGAAAATATGCTGCATCTAATAAAGGACGTGACAGTGAATTACATATCTGATAAATAACAACGCCAACGGCACTAAAAAAAATAGTATTAATCAATCCTCCAATAAGAAAGATAACCAGTCCTGCTGAAAAAATATAGATACGATGCTTCGGCTTAGAAAATCGCCCAATCAGATATAATGCAAAAGCAGTTATCAGTGAACCTGCTGCAACCAAACCTCCCAATGAATCTTCATGTCCAACAAAACTTAATATTAATAAAATAGGAAAGAAAAATATCGCTGCCTGAGCAATTCCTTTTAAACCTCCAAGCGTTAGCATCCAGTACCAATCCTTTTCGAATTTTAAAAAAATAAAACGGTCTTTTTTCGGATTTATAAAATCACCCTGATGAACCATGTATGATGAAAATATGGTCAATGCGAAAACTATTGCTGTTAATATTACATAAGCTGTTTTAGCAGAATATAACCCGCTTTTTTCACCAGAAACTATAAATAAGCCAGCCAAAGCAGGAATAATAATAAAAGTAATGGTATAAAATACCGTTTCCATACTGAAATAATAATTTCTATTGCTATCGTTGGTAGATGAAAGTGATAAAAAATCACGATTCGACCAAAAGAATCCATAAGAAATTCCCATTACAAATCCAGAAATAGAAATACCAATAATATCAACTGATTTTAAAGTCATCATAATGGTCATGGCAACTCCGCTTAGCAACATTCCTAAAGAATACATCCTAGCGATCTTGATGCGCCGAAGTAAAAAACCATTCACAAGAAATGCTACCGGAATACCAAAATAAGCAGCCAACTGATAGATGACAACATACGTGGTATTAGCCGACTCTCGAAGAATATATGCACCCACAAAAAGCTCAATAATAGGAAGAACCAATGCATAAATTAGATTCGTCATTAATAGAATCCGCATATTTCTGGGGAAGGAGGTAAAATGGTTATATTCTTGAATAAATATCTTGAATAACATAAATAACTAAATTTAAAAATTATGCCTATAGACTTGAGAGCCTTCTCTATTGGCTAATAACTGTCTGCCTAATAGTAAAAGATCATGATCATACAATAATTATTATTTCATTACATATTCCAATACGTTCTGAAATGTATCGACCCAAATTTCGTCTCTATGTTCTGCTAAATATTTCACAAGTTCTTGATGCGCTTGAGCCGAGACTTGCAGATAATCGCCACCAACTCCATGAAATACCAGCACACCTAAACCATGTTGGCGCTGCACATTTTTAATAAAATCAATAATTTTATGTCCTTCCGTACCTTTAACAACAGGATAAGCAGGAACTTTCATGACATTTAACGTCTTAAAATCAGTGATAATCGAATTGGCATCACCTGCTACACGAGCAAATTCGCTGAGTTTAGAAAGCCTTAAAGTATCGGAATAGTCAATTCCTCCTACCGTGGTTTCAGCACATGGATATGCATAACTTTTCGCTTCTTTTCGATTAATAGCAAACAGAAGCCTGTTCATAATATTGATTTCTTTTAGGATAGAGCAAACATCATAATTTTCTGATGCAAACCTAGGAGTCAATGGAGCATAGACACTCGAAGCACAGGGATGATTAATTGAATGGTTTCCTAATTCATGCCCTTCTTTACTGGCAGTTTCCCATCTTATTACGTTTTTTGCTGCAACATCCCCACATAAAAAGAAAGTGCCATGAATTTTAGCTTTATTCAATTGAGGTATTACAATATCAAGTTGAGATTCAAGTCCATCATCATAGGTCAAAATTATCGCAGCTTTTTTTCCATTAGGCCAAGTAACGTTTTGTCCTATGACTTGAGAGATCATCAGTAAGGAAAAAAACATAATAAAAAACACTTGCATCCATATTTTAGCTATCGAATTCGATAATTGATTTTTCATATCATTACTTACTTATGTGATTAAAATCAGATAATAAAACTAACTACTAATGGTTAAATGTTTTTGAGGCAAAAACAAATCAACTCAGATAAATCTGAAGACATTAGAAAAAATGTCATTTTAGAACATAACCATTCCCAATGCTTTTCTTTAACAGAATAAGACCTCATGCAAAGACAAAACATTGTTTTTTTACACTAAAACAAAAGGTATAAAGATAGGAAGCCGAGACTTAACCCGGCGACCTATCAATTGGTAAAAGCAACCTTTTTTTAATTATCCAAATTAGAATTTATATTGGAATCGGTATATGGAACAGGAAAAGTATAATTAGCTTTGGTTATTGTTCCAATAGGTTTCAGATCATTTACGTCTTTATTAGAAGGAGAATTTGCAGATTCAACCATTTCCAATCTTACAAGATCAAACCACCTTGTCCACTCTCCTGCAAATTCCCAAGCTCTTTCATCCACTACAGCCTTGATAAATGCTTCATTTGACAATCCTGACAAAGGAGCTAATCCTGCTCTAGTACGAACAGCATTTAATGCCTCATATGCACTGGCATTTGGGGTACCTGCTGATCTTGCCTGAGCTTCCGCATAATTCAGTAATACATGAGCATAACGAAGGATATGGACAGGCATGCTTGACATATAATATCCCTTTCGAGTCTGGAACTTTTTATAATAAGGATGTCTTGCAACGCTATTTTGCCATTGAATCGTTGTTCCGGTGCTAGTTGTCCATTGTGTCAAAAATGTAGCATCTTTTCGTTTACCTTCAGGGAATCGATTATAAAAACCGATTTCAGCAAAATAATCATCCCAACCACCGGCTTCGCCTGGTGTTCCTGATACAGCCCAAAAAGCATTAGCAGAGCCACCGTATTGGTCTGAAGTATGGAAAGACATCACTTCTTCTGAAGTACCGATGCAAGAAGAAGCTCCGGACCAAAGAGTATCAATTTCCTTCACTAAATCAAAACCATAAGTTGCTTTCTTGTCGATTACTTCCTTAGCTTTTGCTGCTGCAAGTGCATATTTAGATGCATCTTTGATCGGCCAACCACCCATGGTAAGATAAACATCGGATAAAAGAGCAGTAGCAGAACCTTTATTAGGACGACCTGGATCACGTTTTGTATTACCTAACATTGATTCAGCATTCGACAAATCACTTATAATCAAATCATACACAACTTTAGGGTCACTTCTCTCAATCGAAAGCAATGACTCAGAATATACAGATGTCTTTATTATAGGAATACGTCCAAATTCACGTACTAACCAATAATAGGATAGTGCTCGCAAGAAATAAGCTTCACCAGCAATTTGCGTAACAGTAGTCTGATCACCAGAGACGTTTTTATAATTATCAATAACGTTATTGGCGCCCTGAACCGTTTTATAACAACCATTCCAAATTTGAGAGATCTTCGCATTAAGATTTGTAACATTGAATTGATCGAATTGTCGATAATCTTCTTTGTTACCAACAACAAGCGTGGTAAGATCATCCCCACCCATGGCAGTACCTTGCAATGAGCCATTTGTCAAAAAGCCTCTTGACCATGTTCTTAATAACCCTTTGTAGGTTCCGGTAAGAGCAGCTTCCAGCCCCTTTACACTATTAATGGCGTTCGTACCTACTACCAATCCCTTTGGGTTTTCATCCAAAAAATCACTACACCCCACAAGAAAGGCACAAAAGAAAAATATAATTAGTTTTTTCATCGACTTAAAATTAAAACATTTAAAATGAGAAGTTAATACCAGCAGTATAAGTCCTAGAATTAGGATAAGAGCCATAATCTTTACCTTGCTGCAAATCTGTATATGTTCCACTTGTAGCACTGGAATTGGATTCCGGGTCTATTCCTTTGTATTTAGTAAATGTCAGTAAGTTTGTAACACTTACAAATACTCTGATACCAGCAATATTTTTTAACGCACTCTTAGGTAAGTCGTAAGATAAGCTCAAATTTTTCAAACGTAAGAAACCTCCTTTTTCTATAAATCGCGAAGTTTGTACAAGGCTATTATTGGCGTTTCCACCAAAAGCAGGTATATCGGATGTTTCATTAACACCGGCAATGTATCTATTTTTGATGTCTGAAAATATTATTTCTTTAGTATCGGTACCACCTACCATACCAAGAGCATAGGTATAATCCATTTTATCATAGCCAAATAGCCCCTGAAGAAACATATTAAGAGACCAATTTTTATAGGTAAATGTATTATTCCACCCAATTGATGTCTTCGGCATTCCATTACCAATAACCTGATAATCAGCTGTAGTTATTTTTCCATCCTTATTGCGATCATCATATTTTGCATCACCTGGTACACATCCATATTTGGCAGCTTCAGCAGTTTCAGATGGTTTCCATGTTCCTAGGAATTTATATCCCCAATAAGAGTTCATCCGTTGCCCTTTAATTAAAACCGTAGCACCAGAAAGAATTAAGGTATCTAGTTTCTTTCCAATATTGAGCACTTTATTATCTAATATACTGAAATTTAATGAACTAGTCCATGTAAAATCTTTATTACTGACAGGAGTTCCACTCAATGAAAATTCCCAACCTTTGTTCTGAACTTTTCCAATATTAGACATAATGCTATATCCACCCAAATATCCTGGTAATGAATTTAACATTAGAAGATCTCTGGTTTTTTTATCAAAATAATCAACAGTCAGACTTATCCGTCCTCCTAAAGCATCTACGTCTACACCAACATTGGTTTGTTCGGTAGTTTCCCATTTCAAATCAGGATTTCCAGGATTACCCATCATAATGCCGTTAGTGATAACTGTTGGGGTATTACCATTGAAAACAACGCCTGCATCATCTGTATTAGTAACATAACTGGAAAGTGTACCATAAGGGCTGATAGCCTGATTACCTGTAAGTCCCCAGCTACCTCTTATTTTAAAATTATTAATGAAGGGAAGGCTTTTCATAAATGACTCTTGAGAAACTCTCCAACCTAAAGCCAAAGAAGGAAAAACACTATACTTGTGGTCTCCTTGAAATTTCGAAGAACCATCTCTTCTGATCGCACCTGAAAACAAGTAACGATCGTTGAACGAATAATTTACTCTGCCCAATAAGGATGAGAGTGCCCAACTGGAATATCCTGAACCTACAATACTCGATTTAGAAAGCGCTAAATTATCAAATTTAAGATCCGGATATGTCAAGTTATTAACATTGACATTAAACGCAGTTCCAGTATAGTGTTGATTTTCATTAACCACAGTAATATCAAAAGCATGAACTTTGTTAAACGTTCGCTTATAATTCAATGTATTGGTATTTTGCCATGTTATATCTTCACCAGAAGCCCGTCCCGCACTAGCCTGCGGACTCTTTGCAGACAAAATGCCGGAATAATTTTTAGTCTGCGTATTTAAATAATTCAAACCGAATTGTGTATCAAAAGATAATCCTTCAATAATATCGTAACGCAGACCGGTAACTATATTAGCATTAGTCTTTTCTGCCCTGCTTTCAACCTCTGTACCCATAGCAACTGGATTTTCAAACAACGAGCTGGTGGGATCAACATAAATATATTTTCCAGAAGCATCTCTCACTGGAGTTGTGGGAGCCCATGAAAGTGCCTGAGAAACAATCGAACCCCGTTCAGCAGTCCCGTCGGTATTAAGATTCTCCCGTCGTGAACCATTGAAAATAAAACGTGTGGAAAACTTCTTGGAAAGTTGAGAATTGATGTTGGATCTGATTGAATAACGTTTGTAATTAGAATTAAGGATTATACCATCCTGACCCAAATAATTTCCTGAAATCAGATAACTTGTCTTATCATTTCCGCCTGAAATTCCTAACTGATATTCTTGTCCGGGAGCTGTTCTGAAAACTTCATTCTGCCAGTCTGTTCCTCCTGTTGCACGGTAATTTGCAATTTCTGCATCAGTAAATTTAGTAGACTGATTACTTGCGAGAAGACGTTCATTGACTATCTGAGCAAAATCGCCTGCATTGAGGGTATTCCATTTTTTTAAAACATTGGAAGAATAATAACGATATCCAAAATCGACCTTCATGTCGCCTTTTTTGCCCACTTTTGTTGTAATGATGATAACACCATTTGCCCCTCTACTACCATAAATAGCAGTGGATGCGGCATCTTTTAAAACTTCGATGGATGCAATGTCATCCGGATTCAACGTATTAAAATCAGCTCCGACATAGCCATCAATCACATAAAGAGGGGAGTTATCACCACTAAAAGAATTAGATCCACGTACCCGGATCCTAACATCACCACCCGGAGCTCCACCGTCATTTGTTATCTGAACGCCAGATGCTCTTCCCTGAAGTATTTGGTCAACTCTGGTAACCGGTTGGGCTTTAAACAACTTCTCTGAAATAGAAGATGAAGAACCAACAATAAGGCTCTTCTTTTGTGTTCCATAACCAACAACCACAACTTCATCTAATGTCTTCACATCAGGTTTTAGTTTGATATCAAAATCGGTCATACCAGAGACAGGCATGCTTTCGGTCAAATAACCCATATAAGTATATACAAGTACCATACTCTGATTAGGCACCTCGAGTGTATATTTACCATTCACATCTGTAACAGCTCCTCTGTTCGTACCTTTGATTTTTATGCTTACCCCTATAAGCGGTTGTCCGGTATTCGCATCAGTAATTGTTCCGGTTATTTTCTTTTGTTGTAGAAGTACTGACGGTGAAATGATTATCAGATTATTTTCTAAGATTTTATAAGACAAGTTAGTACCTGCTAAAACAGCATCCAAAACCTGATCGATCTTCATTTTTGATGCAACTAGATCAACTCTTTTATCAACATTAGTGAGATCATCATTAAAAAAGAATTTAAATTTACTCGTTTTTTCGATGGTTTTAAATACACCTCGCATGGTAAGTCCACTCTCCTTGAATGAAAAAACTTCGTTTTGCGAATAGACTGATGCATTTACCTGGAAGATTCCAATTATCATCATTATGGTAATAAATCGCATAATACGTAAGATTTTAGTTAATTCACTTCCTGCTTTTAAGAAATAAAGTAAAGGCTTTTTTTTCATAAATTTGTATTATTAAAAGTTTGACTGTTGGGCCGTCCCCTGAATAAGAATGACCCTGAAAATTAATTGAACTTTTTCCTGTGGAATGTTGGTCGCATTCCACAGTTTTTTTACTTTTTAGCTTATATCATAGGCATTCTCATTTTTTTATGTTAGTTTTCATTTTTGTTTATTAAGGTTAAATTTCTTATTCAAATAGAGTTTTACAACTTTCTGATTTACTTCATAGTTTACAGGCGCGCTCAATTTTATCACGTTTAATACCTGTTCCAATGATTCATCTTCTAAAACGCCACTAAATACGTATGCCTTTAACTTATCGTCATCAAATAAGATCTTCACATCATATCTTCGCTCGATTTTTACAGCCAGATCCGCCAATGGTTCTCGTTCTATAATCCACCGTGTTTCTTTCCACGACGAAACAGCCTTCACATCAACAGCTCCACTTACCGAGATTGGTTTAATTCTTACTACTGAGTCTATTTTAGCGACCTTTCCAATTGGTTTATTAGTAATAGCAACATTTGGCGTTTCTCCTCCTATTCTATCAAATATTGCCTTCTGATTAGCATGAAGAAATACCTTTTGAGTTCCTATAGCAGATTGAGAATTGCTGATAACCTGAACCAGCCCTCTTTGCACCGAGGTTTCAATTGTTCTTTCATCAGGATAAGCTTTTACATTAAACGCTGTACCCAATACCTTTATGGTAACTCCCGTTGTCTTAACAAGAAATGGTTTGTCCTTATTTTTACTTACATCAAAAAAAGCCTCTCCTTCCAAATAAACTTCACGAATCGTTTGATTAAATTGAAGAGAATATCTTAATTTACTTCCCGCATTCAGCCACACCTTTGTACCATCCGGAAGTATTAATTGTGATTTTGAGCCATACGAGACTTTATGTTCGGTATAAGCTGTTAATTGATTTTGCTTAGAAGACCTATTATTTATAAAGTATAAAGTAAGGATACCCGAAAAAAAGACTAGAATAAAAACAGCTACAATCTTACCCAATTGTTGTAAATAAAAACGCCTTGAATACGAAATATCATCAGATGATAAAATAGCCTTTTTCAGTTTATTCCATGCTGCTTGCTCATCATATTCATTATTACGACAAACTCTTTGAATCAGTAGCTGAATACTCCTATGCCCTTCAAAATCCTTTTGATTTTTACTATCATTTTCTATCCATTCTCGCAATATTCTTATTTCATCAGCAGATGCTTCATGAAAAAGAAACCGTTGAATTAATTCTTCATAGTTGACTATATGGTTATTCAAGTCTTCCAATATTTCTTCGCGTTTTATTGTTACATATTAAAATGACCGGAAGAGCGAAAAATAATGTGACATGGACTTAACTTTTTTTTAATATTTCTTTATCAATACGGTTACTATGGATCAATCAGAAATACACTTTGAATAGTAATCTATAATCTCTGCAAACCGTAGAAAGGGACAACATTATACAGTATCAAATAACGAATTGGGGATAAGATGGATCAGTCGGAAAAGTTGGGAAGTAAAAATATGAGATAAAAATTAAGAAAAACTGCTATGTAAAATCATAGTTCGTTTAGGATAATAACTCACAAGTTGTAGTTGATTTTTTAATGATCTCCATAATAAGGAATGACAAAAGCACAAAATAATGCTATTAAAGAATAAATCTTTAGGTTTTGTCCGAATAGAAAGGCGAATATAAGGGGTATACGAGTCTGATATGACTGATCCATAAGGGCATATTAAAAGAAATTTAACCTATGTCTGAACTAGAGTTGATGTAGGTTTGACCGGGATCCTGGATACCGGATAAACCCACATGTAATTTATGTCAAATCTTTTTTTACACACCTTCGTGTTTATCGCTTATCTTTTTTATCCTTCGGTCTGATTTAAATATTTATTACTGGATATACCGCTTATCAATAAACTTTTATTCGCTTCTCCACAACTTTCCAGACTGATCCGATAAGATAACGACAAACAAGTTTCTGAACGTTCAGAGGTTCCAAAGGATAAAGAAGTTATAGGAATTCTATTTTGACGGATAATCCAATAACGAACTGTTTTCACTAAAGATCAATTTCTTTTTATCTAATTTATAAGTTATGGGAGCTGTTAACGAAATAATTTTCAGCACCTGTGCTAATGATTCCTCTTCAATAATTCCACTAAAGGTATAATGTTTCAGTGCTTCAGAGGAAAATGTGATCGATACATCATAGCGTCGTTCAATTTTTATTGCTAAACTGCCTAACTCTTCTCGCTCAATAATCCATCGTTTATCCTTCCATGAAGTATATAATTCTGTAGGAACATTATAAATAATTGTCACATCCGATATCTTAATGTTAGCATCAGGTGTTAGCGTTTCGGATATAGCTGATTTGGTAACGGCAATTACAAATTTTCCTTGTTGCTTCTTTTCCAAAACAAGCTCCTTTTCTTTTAGTTCTTTTCTATTAACATCATAGATACAGATTTGTCCTCTTTCAACCGTCGTTTCAATACTCTTTTCATTTCGATAGGCTTTTACATTAAAAGCAGTACCGACCACCTTTATACTAATTCCATAGGTTTTTACCCAGAAAGGCAATTGCTTGTTTGCCGTAACATCAAAATAGCCCTCTCCATCCAAGATGACTTCACGGGTATGATGGTTAAAATCCTGAGAATACTTCAAACTACTTCCTGAATTCAACCAAACTTTAGAACCGTCGGGCAATTCCACCTGTGATTTAGAACCATAGGGTACAATGTGTTGCGTATATATAGTTTGTGATTTTGTGATAGCATTCTTCCACACCATCAACATTGTTGCTATTCCTAAACCAAAAGCGACAAGCACAACAGCAGCTATATGCCAGAAAGAGATAAAGCTATGTCTTTTCTCCTTTCTATTATCATTATCGACGTCCGTCCGAGATTGTAAATCAGAAACCAAATGTGTCCAAGCCTTATCAGCATTATAGCTGTTTTCAGATTGGCTATGCTTTGCAGCCATCCACATATTACGCGATTGATTAAAATATCTTTCGTTTTCCGGATCAAAAGAAATCCACCATCGAAGGCTTTCGACATCTTCCGGCGAAGCAGATGCCTGAAGAACTCTGATAATTAATTCATCAATATCGTCAATATGTTGATTATATGCTGCCATATATTAGAATCGGTTTCCTTTTTTAACAATTAAAATTGGTTAAGTTGTAAAAAGAAGCATACCACTATGGGTAGATATTCTTTCAGACTCTCCCTGAGCTTAACCAATGCCCTGCTCATTTGCGTTCGCACTGTATTGATAGAGATATTTAGCTCTTTAGCAATCTCCACATACGTCAGCTCCTCAAAACGACTTTTATTAAAGATCACTCTACACTGCTCAGGCAATAGTCCGATTGCATTTTCAATCTCCAATACGATCTCTTTTGATATGAGGCGATTGATTGGATATTCCGAAGCAGGAAATAGAAGATCGCTATTTTGAAGAGTGTAAGTAGCGTAAGCTTTATATTTCTGTAATACTTTAAGATGTTCTAAATATTTTAAACAATTATTCCTGACACACGTATAAATATAGGCTGTTAACGAAATTCGAATCTCTATATTCTCTCTCTCTTCCCAGAACTTCAAGAAGAAGTCACTAACCATCTCTTCGGCAACTGCTTTTTCAATAACAATATCTTCAGCATAATAACAAAGATTTTGATAGTTTTCCTTAAACAGCATTTCAAAAGCAGAAATATCTCCGTTTTTTATTCTTTTCAAGGTTAATCTATCGTCTTCGGAAAAGCTCATTGACCTAAAATTCATTGAGTGGTAAAAATATATCTTTTTTACATACATGAATTAAAAATCATTCCATATAACAAAATGAGATTCCTTAAAAAGCACGCTTATATCGAAAACACATAACCTATTCCCTTGATGGTCCTGATATGGACCGCACCAATTTTATCACGCAATTTATTTACATAAACATCAATGGTCCTATCACCGATTGTCTCGCCATGTCCCCACACCTGCATCATAATCTCATTACGATAAAAGACTTTGCCGGGTTTCGAGATCAACAACAATAACAACTCAAGCTCTCTCTTAGAGAGACTAATACGCTGGTTGTTCCTAATCACCATAAAAGCTTCTCGATCAATCACTAGATTCTTCAAGGTAATCACATTCCCTGTAGCTTTTACCGGTCGCTTTCTTCTTAATAATGCATTGATTCGGCTTAGGAAGAGTCTGGGGCGGATTGGTTTGGATATAAAATCATCGGCGCCTGCATCAAAAGCAGTAAACTGCAACTGATCATCTCCATGCGCTGTCAACATTGCAATAATTGTATTCTGAAACGGACTCATGTTTCTTAACTCCCTACATGCCGCTACACCATCCATTTCAGGCATCATAATGTCCAGGATAATTATATCAGGATAAACCTTTTGAGCCGTAGCAATTGCTTCCAGTCCATCCTTAGCCGCATAAACCTTATAACCTTCCTTTTCCAGGTTATAGCGCATAAACTCAAGAATATCATCCTCATCGTCAACTAATAAGATAACCGGATTCAATTGTTCCATTTAGATAAAAGCTTGAATACGAAAATACAGTAAGGTGTCAAATTAATTATTACCAGAACATTAACTTATTGTAAAGATAAGTATACTTGTAAAATATTTGTTTACGTATTACTACTGACGATAAGATGAAGGACGCCATTAACGTTTAAACAAAATAAAAATAGCGATATTTGAATACATAAGTATACTAAATCATATTTAACTTAAAAAAACAGATTAGTATCATTGCATTTCAATGTAGAATAAATTTAGTCCGGTAAACGAATACTTCATAAAATGAAAAAAAAATTGCAACATTATAGGTCCAGACCTGTCTAATAAACAAGATGAGACATTCCAACGAAAATAACTTCACCGATCAACACTTAGTCAAGAAAATTCTAAGTGGCGATACCTATGCTTTCGGAGAAGTCATTAAAAGAACGGAAGGTTTAGTTACTCAGATGGTTTTTAAAATGATCAGCAATCCTGACGACCGTAAAGACATTACCCAGGATATCTATTTAAAAACCTTCAAGAATTTATCCGGTTTTAAGTTTCAGGCAAAACTCTCCACATGGATCGGACAAATCACTTATAATACTTGTATAAACTATCTGGAGAAAAAGAAAATGGTTCTTTTGGAAGACGCAGAACAAGATAATGACGACATGATGGAACGCCAACTTATCCGTTTACATCATGAGAAAACAGATCACTCGGTTAATGAAACCGAAAAGTCACTCTTTGGAAAAGAACTTTCAAATATATTAAGTGCCGAAATAGACAAGCTCCCACCCGTATATAAAACGCTGATTACCTTATTTCATCAAGAGGAATTGAATTATAATGAAATAGCAAAAATAACATCTTTGCCCGAAGGGACGGTAAAGAATTACCTGTTTAGGGCTAGAAAAGTACTAAAAGAAAATATTTTATCCGGTTATAAAAGAGAAGAATTATGACGAAGCTACATCTTTCGGAAAACGAGATTCAGCAATATGCTATTGACAGATCGGATGTTGATGCAAATATAGCTGAGCATATTCACGAATGTGAAATGTGCCGATCCAAACTAGCAAACTATCAATTGTTATTCGAAGAAATTAAATCAATTCCAAAACCGGCTTTTGACTTTGATTTATCAACATTGGTTTTAAAGCAGCTACCCGTTAAAAAAGTCAAATTCTCCTGGGGCATTATCTTTGTCGCATTACTGATTATTATATCCGCAACGATATTTATCGACCTCTTTGGAAGATATTTCATCAACCTATTCAAGGGGATATCGACCATTTTGCTCTGTTTAATTATCACATCCGCACTCTGTGTATTAATATACCAGTGTCTGGAACTATTTAACAACTACAAAAAGCAGATGAGCAAATTAAAATTCAATTAATTCTTATGCAACATTAACCTCTTCTACCTGTCTAATCATTTATATCAATAAAAATATTGAACATGAAAAAGATCATTGCCATCATACCGTTTATGGCCACATCATTTGGAGCGAATGCACAAAGTCAGTTTAGCCCGTTTACAGATAAAGAAACGTATGGAGAGATGTTTAATACCTGCTCCATTATTTTGGTAATCTACATTATCTCAGTATTCATTCTAACGATCATTAGATTATTGTTAGACTATCGCTTAAAACTAATCATGATAGAAAAGAATGTACCTGAGGCTGTCATCGCCCAGCTATTGGCAAAAACTAAAAATGATAAAACCATAGCTATAAAATGGTTTGCTATTCTCACTTCAATAGGTATAGGGCTCACAGGCATCAGTTTCTTTCAACCGTTAGGAATTCATTCAATTGTCATCATGGTCTTTAGTATTTCTCTGGGATTTCTAGGCTATTACTTTTTGCTCAAACGGTTGAATGGTTAAATTGGCAAAACTTCTAAAAAAATGAAAATGAAAAATAATTATATAATACTCATTATCGGCATACTTACATTAGGGATCGGTTTAGCTTATTTCTTAATTAAAAACAACAACGGAAGTATATCTATACATGTAACAGAATCGGAACAGGTATACAAATTCGCAGCAACTTACAATGAAACTAAAAGTCAAAAGATTAAGCAATATATTGATGATTGTCTTAAGCCTGAATCTATCTTCAAAAACTCGGATAAAGTGGATGCTCTAATTATTTTAGATGATCGGACCAGATTTAATATTAAAGCTACACCGGGAAGATTACACATAAAGTTAGATAAAAGTGAAAATTCCGAAGCATCGATAGTGAGAATAAGAAAAATCTGTCAGGGTATTAAAGAGATCATTGGAGAGAAATAAGGTAACAGCGTCTCAACATTAGTAATACTAACTAAATTGGTAATACATTTATTTGTAAAAAAGTTATATTTTGATTTAACCAACCGGATAGTTCATGTTACACATAAACTATCCGGTTGGTTAAATAGCGCAAAAAGAGTCGATTCTTTAGAAGCCGGCCTTTTTTACTAAAATTTAAGTTATGCAGTACACTTTTTAGAATAACATGCCATACTCTCTTCAATAGCTTGCTTCATCTGGTCAAATTGTGCTTCCATGCTTCTTAAAAGCTGGAATTGAGCCCTACAACGTTGAAGATTATGTTCAGGATGGTGAACTTTAAAATAGTTATCGCCGTCTATATAATCAGTCAGGAACCTTAAGCCTATAATAAACACCATAAACTTGGCTGATAGAGCCAGATTTTCAATCTCGATAGGAGATAAAAAAGTATGAGCTTCACTCAAATAACCTTTTGCATACGCCTTAAACAACTCAATATTCATGCTTACTTTCGACAGATCAGCTTCATCTTCCGCCCCAGTATTTGTTCCGGTCCTGATAGCATCACCAAAATCGTGCAGAACAGAACCCGGCATTACAGTATCCAGATCGACAATACATTGTGCATGATTATTCGCATCAAATAATATGTTGTTAAACTTAGTGTCATTATGAGTGATACGTAAAGGAATCAGTCCTTCATTAATCTTTCGGGTAATCTGAAGAAGCTCATCAGCTCTCTCTTCAACAAACCGAATCTCCTCACGCGCCTTAGCAACCCTCTGAGCAGGATCTCTTTTAACCGTATCGTGAAAAGCCTCCAATCTTTTTTCCAGATCATGAAAATATGGAATGGTCTCCGTTAACTGTTGAGGATCTAATCCGGCCAGCATTGACTGAAACTTACCAAAACTACGTCCCCCTTCAAAAGCCATCTCACTGCTATCTACCTGATCGAAACTAACCGTATCAGGAATGAACAGATAACATCGCCAATAATTTCCATCCACATCCTGATAAAAAGTTTTTCCGATATGGGTATAAATTAACGTTAAAACCTCTTTGTCAGGATCAGAACCGGGAACAGTTTCAAGATAACTACGAATAAAATTAGTTACCAATTCTATATTCCGCATTAAGCCCTGAACATCTTTAAAGATATGATGATTAATCTTTTGAATAACATAATCAGGATTAGAATTGCCAACTGATTCTATCAGAAGTGTATCGTTTATATGACCGGAGCCAAATGCCTTAACCGATTTAATTTGTACGTCTGTATTAAATTGTCCAAAAATAGTTGCTATTTGATCTTGCATTTTATTGTATTGATTACTTCCAGAGGTCTGTAGGATAAATTCCTTTCTTAACCAACTCCCCAATTTTTGAAACGGCTAGTTCCCTATCTTCATGATAAGTAACCCCAAACCAATGTGCATTTGAACGCAAAACTTTTACATCGGTCTCTTTGGTCTCGATTAACTTGTTGACTACAGAAGGAATGAAATACTCCGACTTAGGATTGTTAATATTTTCTTTTAAAAAGGCGGTAAAGCCGTCTGTTAACTTTTTAAATATATTTGGAGTAAAGCCCCAGAAATTCATAGATACGATCGTGTCTTCGGGTAAATAAACCAATTCACCATCATCTTTATAAGCAATGCCTTTATCATCACGTTCAATAGCAGTACGTTCTGTAACTGACACCAGGTAATTCTTCTCATTCTCAGCGCATACGCCTCTCGAAACAGTACCAAAATCAGATAAGGTATTGCACAAACGATAACCAACCATTGAAAATAGTTTCTGATCAGCATGTTCCTGTTCGGCAAAGAAATTGCTTAACACACTGAAAGAATCTGCACCATAGAAATCGTCTGCATTGATAACGCCAAAAGGTTCCTTAATCTTATCCGCAGCCATTAATACAGCATGACCGGTTCCCCATGGTTTCTTTCGTTCTGCCGGCAATTCAAATCCTGCTGGCAGAAATTCTAATTCCTGTAAACAGTAATCAACCTCAATTTTTCTCGCTAACTTAGAAATAATCACCTCTTGAAAATCAGCTTCAATATCTTTGCGGATGACAAAAACCACCTTACCAAAACCGGCTCTGATGGCATCATAGATTGAATAATCTATAATAGTTTCCCCATTGGGACCTAATTTATCCAATTGTTTTAAGCCGCCATATCTGCTTCCCAGACCTGCAGCAAGTACTAATAATGTAGGTTTCATATTGTTATATCTTTCGTAAAATAATTCTTCCTGAATTTACAAATCAACAGCAAACTTAGGGTAGATTTTTAAATCTACCCTACTGACCGAAGAATTATTTTAATGTTTAGCAATAACTAAATGAATTAGCGTTGTTTGATCTTGTGACCTACTACAGCGTAATAAGTAATATATAAATAGATCGGAACCATAATCCACAACGCATTTTGAAATCCGATACTCTGACCTAATCGGGCATAAGATGGTGGAATGATAGCGCCACCGGCAATACCCATGATAAGTAACGCTGATGCAATCTTTGTATATTTACCGACTCCGTCCAGAGCAAGGGGCCACAAAGCAGGCCACATCATTGCGTTGGCAAAGCCTAATAGTGTTACAAAAAACAATGCATTGGGTATGATCGGAATATTAAGCCCCGGCAAATTATTGAGCCATCCGAATAAAGTAGCAAAAATTTGATTATCGGTTGTTGAAGATAAGATTGCACCCAAGGCAAAAATGGTTCCAAGAATTGCAGAAATAACTAAAGCCTTAGCCTGTTTCAGATATTTTGGGATTAAAATGATACCTAAAATATAACCGATCACCATGAAAGCCATCGTGTATGATGTAAGTCTTGGCGCATAACTCAGATTTAAGTTCCGACCAAATTGTGTCAGACTATCACCCGCCATTACTTCCACACCAACGTAAACAAACAGGGCCAGGATACCTAATGCTAAATTCGGAATTTTTAAAGCTGCCGGAATTTGTTTAATAAATCCTCCCAAGGTTTCATTTTCATCGTCATCAATACCGTCAATCTCATTAGGGAGGGGGGAGTATTTTATTACAAACGCAAATGCTACAAGAATGATTGCCATGGCTGAATAAGGTCCAACCAGACGAGCAGCAAATTCATTCAATACAACATCCTTTTGATCAGCTGACAATAGCAACAGGTTTGCATCTGTAAATTTTTCCATACCATGCATTACTAAAGCAGTAAGTACCAATGGGCTGATAATACCTGCAAATTTATTACAGATACCCATTATGGCAATTCGTTTGGCAGCACTCTCACGAGGGCCAATAATAGTAAGGAATGGGTTAGTAGCAGTTTGCAAGAGTGACAACCCTGTACCAAGAAGAAACAGTCCACTTAGAAAGACAATAAACTGCCTGGAATAAGCAGCCGGTATAAACATTAAAGCACCTATTGCCATAACAATCAACCCCAAAAATATTCCATTCTTATAACCTGTTTTCTTTAATACGAATGATGCAGGAAGAGACATTACAAAATAAGCAATGTAGAAAGCAAGTGTAACAAGACTAGCCTCAAAGGGAGTTAGTTCACATGCAGTTTGGAGAAATGGCATTAATGAACCATTAAGCCATGTAACAAATCCAAAGATAAAGAAGAGTATCCCAATGATTGTCAATGAAATCAGATAATTGTCTCCCTTTTTCGAATTAATAGTTGGTGACTGTGTCATAAATTTTCTTTTGTGTTATTTATATCAGGTTGTTAATTTAATTTCAATTTGATATATCTGTTTATTTCAAACCAAACAATCAGCATGCATTTATAAAACCTCAAAACACTTTAAAGGGCTATCATGTTCTTCAAATACGATTGAGGACCGTAGCATATATGATCTTTTTGAAGAAAGCAAAGTTAAAATATTCTCATCATGATAATGAGAATATTTTACACTTGCTTTTCTTTTAACCTATCAAAGATATTTCTTGAAAAAATTTACTTCCAGAAAGGCAATTGATTTTAAACCAAGTGATACCTTACGAAAACTTCAATTGCTTCATATTCTGCCATGCCTAACTTATCATAAAGTTCGGCCGTAGCCCTGTTTCTATCTTCGGCACGTTGCCAGAATTCACGCTTATCCGATCCCATAAACATGGCACCATCTTTCTGTGATTGGTGTTTAAAAATAGCCAAACGTTTAATTTCAACTTCTTCCGGACTCAATGGAACAGCCATATCGACCTGGTCCAAATCCCACTCTTGCCAAGCGCCTCTATACAACCAAATTCTACAATCTTGTATCCAGACCTCATCCTTCATACGATGTAGCGCCTCAAGCACAATATCAATACAAACGCGATGTGTTCCATGAGGATCGCTTAAATCACCGGCTGCATAAATTTGATGAGGTTGAACATCTCTCAGAAATGCCATAACCTGTTTAATATCATTTTCAGTCGGTGGATTCTTCTTTACAGTACCCGTTTCATAGAAAGGCAAGTTCATAAAGTGGATATTCTCATCAGGGACACCGATAAAATTACAGGCTGCTTTAGCTTCACCCCTACGGATTGCAGCCTTTACATCACGCAATGTACGGAGTTCTATCGTCGATTTATTTTTAGTCTTATAGAATTCTACCGCTTCTTTATAGGATTTGTCGGCATCAAAATCCAGTTTATATATATTCTTAAACTCGTTAACAAAGGAGAGATAGCGAATAGCTTCTTCATCAGAAACGGCGATATTTCCTGACGTCATATAGGCAATGTGAACATTGTGTCCCTGTTCAACCAACCGGGCAAAAGTACCGCCCATCGATATTACATCATCATCAGGATGAGGGCTGAACACAACCACTTTTTTAGGATATGGATTTGCACGTTCGGGACGGGTGGAATCATCTACATTAGGTTTTCCTCCAGGCCAGCCGGTTATAGTATGTTGCAAATCATTAAATACCTTGATATTTATTTTATTAGCCGGACCGTGTTCTGTAATCAAAAAACTCATCCCGTTGTCATTATAGTCACGATCGGTCAGTTTCAGAATAGGTTTATGAAGTTGTTGACAGAGCCAAACTACAGCTTTGCGAACAAAACGATCATTCCAATCACATGGACCAACCAACCATGGGGTCTTCACACGGGTAAGTTCAGCGGCAGCCGATTTATCCACTACGATAGTAGTATTCGGATGGTTCTGTAAGAAGGAAGTAGGAACCAAGTCGCTGACAGGACCTTCAACAGCCTGCTTTAAAATACCGGCTTTCCCCTCTCCCCAAGCCATCAGGAATATTTCACGAGCAGCAAGAATAGAGCCGATACCCATGGTAATACCATAACGAGGTACGTTTTCTTCGCCCGAAAAAGCACCCGCTGCATCATGACGTGTTAAACCATCCAGCGCAACCAGACGGGTGGTAGAGTTAGGAGCAGAACCCGGCTCATTAAAACCAATATGTCCTGTACGACCGATACCTAAAATCTGAAGATCAATACCACCGGCATCCTTTATTTTACGTTCATACTCCTGCCCCAGACGAGAAACCTGTTCACGGGGATAATCACCTTTAGGGATATTTACATTCTCAGGAATAATATCAATATGTTGAAAAAGATTATCCCACATAAAGTAGTTATAACTCTGAACATTGTCAGGTTGGATCGGATAATACTCATCCAGGTTGAAAGTAATTACATTTTTAAAGCTTAGTCCCTCTTCTTTATGCCTTCTGACTAATTCGGCATATAAACTCTTGGGGGTAGATCCGGTAGGAAGACCGATAACACACATTTCGCCTTTTTGGGCTCTTTCTGTTATTAACGACTCAACCCTATCTGCTATAGCATTTGCACCTTCGGCTGCAGTAGCAAAAATATGTGTACGTATTCTTTCGAAACGGCGTACGTATTCATCGGGATGATCATTTAGCTGTGATAGCGTGTTGTTTTGCAAACTCGACCGCATATCCTTCAATTCCGCTTTGTTCATTTGTCTGTATTTTGCTTCGTTCGACAAAATTAATTTCTTTTTACCTTTTTTCTAATCGAAGTTCCAAAGTTATATATTCTTTTTAATTTTTTACATTAAGTGCAAAAAAAAAGATCAATTATTATTTAAAATCGAAGATTAAGAAAAAGATTATACGAACAGTAAACAGTTCAAAATAAAAAAAGGTTATAGTATTGTGCAAAAAACAGTACTATCCTCAATCTTTGTTCAAAGAAATTTATCTTTATCCTCAAAATGTAAACCTATCAAAAGCTCCATTATTGTGAAAAAACAGATTTGAACGAGTTAATATCAGCAAAAATTCAATCATGAAAGTATATTCATTGTATGTTTGCAATTAGGTTTAGAAGTTCAATAGGATAAAAAGATTGCCATGAGTGAAAGTGAATCAATCATCGAGCAGGCCTTTCAAAGCAAACGTAGTTATTTTGACAACGGATCTACCCATGCCTATGCATTTAGGATTATCCAGTTAAAAAAGCTTAAGCAAGCGATACAACTTCACGAAAACGAGATCATTTCAGCGCTATATGACGATTTACACAAGCCGGTATTTGAGGCTTATACCAGCGAAGTAGGTATGGTATACGAAGAAATCAACCTCGCCATCAGACACTTAAAGAAATGGATGACACCTACCAAGGTAAAAACACCACTGGTCTTGTTCCCTTCTTCGTCAAAAATCATTTTTGAACCATTGGGTGTTGTCCTCATCATCGGACCATGGAACTATCCGTTCCAGTTGATTTTTTCACCGCTGGTAGGGGCTATAGCCGCCGGAAATACTGCCATACTCAAACCCAGCGCTAACACAAAACATACGGCAGCAATTATTGAAAAGTTAATAAACGAAACATTCGAAGCAAAATACATCAGCGTAGTTACCGGCCCCGGCGCTATGATCGGTCCGATGCTCATTGAGAAATATAGGTTCGATCACATCTTCTTTACCGGCAGCCAGGATATCGGTAAACAGATCATGTCGATGGCAGCCCAACACCTTACACCGGTTACGCTGGAATTAGGAGGTAAAAGTCCCGCCATTGTTGATCGAAACACAAATCTGAAGATAGCTGCTAAACGCTTGACATGGGCAAAGTTTTTCAATGCCGGACAAACTTGTGTGGCTCCCGATTATTTATTGGTACATGAAAGTGTGAAGGAAGCTTTCCTAAAGGAAGTGAAAAAAAATATTCTGGAATTCTATGGTGATAAACCTGAAGACAGCCCACATATTACACACATTATAAATGATAAGCGTTTTGATAAACTGGTAGGATATCTGACCCAGGGAAATATCTTGCACGGGGGGCACTATAACAAGGAGAAACGTGTTATTGAACCCACACTCATAGATGGTGTTTCATTGGACGACACTATTATGAAAGAGGAAATATTCGGACCCATCCTGCCGGTGCTTACCTACAAATCAAAAGATGAAATCGTTGAAATAGTCCGCAAAAACCGTTATCCGCTAGCTTGCTATATATTCAGTTCCGACAAACAGTTTCAGCACTTTATCATTAACCGTATTGAGTTTGGAGGTGGAGCCATTAACAATGCGCTTCTTCATCTTACCAATCCTAACTTGCCTTTCGGCGGGATTGGAAACAGTGGCATAGGCAATTATCATGGTAAGCGCAGCTTCGAGGTGATGTCTCATGCTAAAAGTATTCTTACTACATCAACTTTATTCGATCTCAATTTCATCTATGCTCCTTATAACGCGTTTAAAATGAAATGGGCGAGAAAATTTCTTAAATAAAAAATTAGCTTATGAGTTATTCTGCAATTCTTTTCGACCTCGATGGTACACTACTCAACACCCTCGATGATCTAGCCAATTCAATGAATTTGATTTTAAAACTGCATGGATATCCGGTATATCCGATAGAAAATTATAAACACTTTGTCGGACATGGTATGGAGAACCTCGTTCGGCGCGTATTACCACCCGAGAGTCATGATGAGAAGATCGTCGCAACCTGCTTAGATGAGTTCATGAAGAAATACGGCGAATGTTGGCACGATGAGACCAAACCTTATCCCGGAATCGTCGAGATGCTAGACAATCTTAAATCATTAGGCGTTAAAATGTCTGTTTTTTCAAACAAAGCTGATCAATTCACAAAAGTAATCATTGACCATTTTTTCGGATCAGATCGTTTCGATTTTGTTATTGGCGCAAGGGCTAATGTACCCAAGAAACCCGACCCTACTACAGCATTAGAAATTGCCGGCAAATCCAAAATTCAACCATCATCTTATTTATACCTTGGCGATTCGGGCGTTGACATGCAAACGGCTAATGCTGCCGGAATGTATGCACTAGGGGCTACATGGGGCTTCAGAGACGCTAATGAATTGAATACAAACGGCGCAAAAAAACTGATCAATAAGCCAATGGATATTATTGAATTAATCAGGAGCACTAATGGGTAAACAACACTATCCGATCCGAAAATCACCTCAAAAATTCTAATACATTTGAGAAAGCAGAACCTTTAAATGGTGCTTTTCAGTTTGAAAAGCACCATTTTTTTGTAAAAACAAGTCGTAAATTATTCCTATTGGAGATATTCAGAAGACCAATAACAATCATAAATGGTTCCAACATCTCCTCGAAGATGAAAAGAATAGTCAACTTTATTTAGGACGTGACACTAATGTAAGTCTAATCTAAGCCTAATGTAAGCCTAATGTTCTTCTATCAGGGATTAGAATAACATTAGAATGAGTTTAGGATGACAAGAATAAGTGTTTTGAAGTAACGATGAGTTTTACAATAATGATTCCGGAATATTTGCCGTAACACCGCGAAGTGACGCTCAAGTAAATACAATTTCCTTGTTATACTTAATAAAGATACGTTTTTTTAATATGATACTTAGCCTTTATATATTATTGTGCCTAAACACCTATAAAAATACGTCATCATAGTTTTGTACGATAAGTGTTAGTTTTGCTACTGAATACAGTTTAAGAAATACAAATTGCATAGCCGGCCAAGAAAAATTATGATTTTAAAATTCTACTGATTTTTTATTAGTAATTTTGTATGTTCATAAAACTGCATTTAAAGCTTGAATTCAGCCTTTATTAACAAGAGTATTGTATTCAATTGCCTAATCGATATCTCTGAATTATTAATGAACCCGGTATGAGTTGAAGCAATACAAAGAAAGTGATGATGACATTGATAACTATTTCTTTATTTGTCTTTTTCAGAAAACACAATGGCTATATTCAGTCTCAACATATTTCAAATTTTAATTATTAAAAAATGAGTTTTACACACGAAGTTGAAGGTATGATCTGCGTCGCTCAAGGCGCCAATCATGGCTCTGCCCCTATTCCCGAGGAAGGAAAATGGGTAAAGGCAAAAGAAGTAAAAGACATTTCGGGTTTAACCCATGGTATTGGTTGGTGCGCCCCGCAACAGGGAGCATGCAAGCTCACCCTAAATGTTAAAGAAGGTATTATTCAGGAAGCATTGGTAGAAACCATCGGTTGCACAGGTATGACCCATTCGGCAGCTATGGCAGCTGAAATTCTTCCCGGCAAAACCATTCTCGAAGCTTTGAATACTGATCTTGTTTGCGATGCTATTAACACGGCAATGCGTGAATTATTCCTGCAAATTGTGTACGGTCGTACACAAACTGCATTTTCAGAAGGAGGTCTTCCTATCGGAGCAGGTCTTGAAGATTTGGGCAAAGGGTTACGTGGTGTTACCGGAACCATGTATGGAACGGTAGCTAAAGGCCCTCGTTATCTTGAAATGGCTGAAGGATACATTACAAAAATCGGTCTTGACGCCAACAGCGAAATTATTGGTTACGAATTCATTAACCTTGGTCGCATGATGGACATGATTAAAGCTGGAACTGATGCCGGCGAGGCTGTTAAAAAAGCTTCAGGCAAATATGGCCGCATAGATGAAGCTGTAAAAGTTATTGACCCACGTAAAGAATAGGAGAAACAAGATATGCCATTATTTGAAAGTTACGATAGACGAATTAACCAGATTAACAAGGTGCTTAATTCGTACGGTATTTCTTCTGTTGAAGAAGCTAAGAAAATTTGCGACGACAAAGGAGTTGATATTTACAAAATTGTAAAAGACATTCAACCTATCGCCTTTGAAAATGCCCCTTGGGCATACATCGTTGGTGGTGCTATTGCAATTAAAAAAGGGCAGACTAAAGCTGCCGATATTGCTGCCACTCTAGGTGAAGGGTTACAGGCATTCTGTATTCCGGGTTCAGTAGCCGACGACCGTAAAGTTGGCTTAGGCCATGGGAATCTGGCCGCTATGTTGCTTCGTGAAGAAACCAAATGTTTTGCTTTCCTTGCAGGTCACGAATCATTTGCCGCTGCCGAAGGCGCTATAGGGTTAGCCAGATCAGCCAACCGTGTACGTAAAGAACCTTTACGTGTTATCCTAAACGGATTGGGTAAAGATGCTGCTAAGATCATTGCACGTGTTAATGGGTTTACTTATGTTCAAACGAAGTTTGATTATTTCACTGGTGAGTTAAAAGTAGTAGCACGTACTGCTTATTCAACCGGCGAAAAAGGTAAAGTAAACTGCTATGGTGCTGACGATGTTCGCGAAGGTGTTGCGATCATGCATAGTGAAGGCGTTGATGTTTCTATTACCGGAAACTCTACCAACCCGACACGTTTTCAACATCCTGTAGCCGGTACCTACAAGAAAGAGTGTATCGAACAAGGCAAGAAATATTTCTCTGTTGCTTCAGGTGGCGGCACAGGCCGTACGTTACATCCTGATAATATGGCTGCAGGTCCTGCTTCGTATGGTATGACCGACACAATGGGTCGTATGCACTCTGATGCTCAGTTTGCCGGATCATCATCTGTTCCCGCTCACGTTGAAATGATGGGCTTAATCGGAATGGGTAACAACCCGATGGTAGGCGCTTCGGTTGCCGTTGCCGTTGCTATTGCACAAGCATAATATTATCTATACAAAGGACTGGCAGAAGTGCCAGTCCTTTTTTATTCTTATCATAGATGAATAAACAGGAAACCATTGCTAAAGCACGATCTTATTTCAATGAAGGATATGCCTGTTCGCAATCAGTCTTACTCACTTTTGCCGATCAGTATAATATTGATGAAAATACTGCAAAACTTATCTCATCAACTTTCGGAGGCGGCATGGGACGATTGCGTCAAAAGTGCGGCGCAGTTACCGGAGGCTTCATGGTACTTGGACTGGCCAATGGAAACATAAATCCAAAAGACTTGGATACAAAACTTGCCGCATACGAGAAGGTACGTGATCTAAACCATTCGGTAGAAAACATTTATGGCACAAGTATTTGTGCGGAGTTACTTGAAAAATATTCCTCCGAATCCGAAGTAGCCGAAAGGCAGCACCATCAAACTATCTGTGGGAAAATCATCGAGGATGTAGCCGGTCTATTATATGATATGATTGAACAACAGAAATAACCCATAGATGCTGAGATAGTCCAAACTCTGTCAGGATAACCGATTGGGCATACGATCTGCACATAGCTCCCCAAGGAAATAGTGTTTATTTGTTATTTTCCGACAATTCTGTATTGCTATTTGGAATTACAGTCTTTCCTTCTTTTTCATTAAACTGAGTAGTAATAAATTCAACAATTTTCTCCGGAGACAAAACCTGATCTACCGCTTCGATCTTGATCGCTTCGCCAGGCATACCGAAAACAGTACAACTTGCTTCATCCTGAGCAATGGTAATGGCACCCTTATCTTTCAGTGCTTTCAATCCGACAGCACCATCTTTTCCCATTCCAGTGAGTAATATTCCGATTGCGCTTGAACCCATTATTTCAGCTACCGAATGAAAAAAGAAATCAATTGATGGACACAAACCATTTTCAGAAGACTGGCGACTTAGAGCTATTCTCGGTCCCGGCAGTATTCCTATTTGAAAGTTATCAGGAGCAATGTATCCATTCCCCGGCTTCAATAATTCGCCATCCTCAGCAATAGATATCGGAATAACAGATGAACTCATGAGCCAATCTTTGAATCCGTTAACGAATCCTTTTGCTATGTGTTGAACAATAATAACCGGAACAGGAAGCTCTTTCGGCAAATTTGACAATATTTTTCGCAAAACAACAGGCCCTCCGGTAGAAGCTCCAATAGTAATAAGCCGAATATCTTTGATTTCCTTATAAATAGGTAGTTTAAAAGATTGCATCTGTTTTTTGATTTTTGATTGTTTTGGAAAACGCTTTACTACTTTAACCTCAGACATGAGTTTCAACGTCTGAATCAGCATTCTACGAGCCTCTTCAAATCCGGGGTCTCCCATTCCAGGAGGACGGAGTACTACTGCCAAAGCGCCAGCCTCAAATAAATTGAAAGAAGTTGATACATCGTTAACACTTAAACTTCCACTTACAATAACAACAGGGGTAGGAATTGTCTCCATGATAATTCGTGTGGCTTCAATTCCATTCATATCAGGCATGTGTATATCCATGGTGATCACATCAGGATGTTTTTCATTGACTAACATCACCGCATCAGCACCTGAGCTTGCGACACCCACAATCTGAATATCAGGATCAAAAGAGAGAAGATGCATCATGAAATCCTGAACGACCCTGGAATCATCTACAATAAGAGTTCTTATCATGATAGTTTCTAAATTAGTTTTTTAATGACCTCCAATAAATTACCTTGATCGAAGCTGCTTTTTATAATGTACGCATCGGCACCTACATCGATTCCGTGTTCACGGTCTTCTTGCGATTCAAGAGCGGTGACCAACACTACTGGTGTTTCGCTCAACTCTTTATCATTTCTGATCTTGGCCGTAAGCTCAAATCCATTCATTCTTGGCATGTCTACATCAGAGACAATTAAATCAAACGCTTCACTTTTTGCATGTGCGTATGCATCAGCACCATCTACAGCTGTAGTAACCTGATATCCGGCAGTTTCCAGGATATTCTTTAGTAATGTACGTGATGTGATAGAATCTTCTGCAACAAGAATCTTTCCTGAGGTAATCACCTCACTTTTCTCATCGGATGTTTCTTTTATCTTCTCTCTTGTCCGAACCGCAGACTTCATCAAGTCAGCAACATAGAGCACAGGAACTATTCTTCCTGATCCAATAATGGTAGCTCCCGAAATATTTCTGACACGTTTTAATAGTTTTCCGAGTCCTTTAACAAGCACCTGATGTTCGCCAAGCACTTCATCAACCATAAATGCCATGCGGCTTTCCCCGGAGATAAGCACAACAACCCGGAGATAATCCATATTCTCAAATCCGGCTAAAAAAAAACGTGATTCTTCCTTTTGAACTTTCCGGATGCCAAGAACCCCGGCAAGACTCATCACCGGAAGAACTTCATCATTAATAAGGATGGTCTCATAATTCTCAATAGTTTTTATATCTTCAGGAACTACACGTAATACTTTTTCCACATTTATAGTTGGAAGAAGAAATAAGGAATCGCCTAAACTAACTAATATACCTCTGAAGGTTGTCAAGGTCATAGGTAAAAGAATCCGAAAAGTAGTTCCTTTTTTTGCTTCCGTCTCCATCGATAATCTTCCATTCAGCTTTTCAACTTTTTCTTGGACAATAGAAAGTCCCAATCCACGACCCGACAAATCAGTAATGATAGCACTGGTAGATACTCCCGATTGAAAAATAAGGGAAAGAATTTCATCGGATCCCATTTTTTCGGCAGAGTCTTTGGAAAGAATATTTAATTTAAGCGCCGCCGCTAGTACTTGATCCCTATCAATTCCATTGCCATCGTCCGAAACCGCTATTTCAACCAATCCGCTCTCTTTTGCAACAAAAGAGAGGGTAATCTTTCCACGGGGTGGTTTATTTAGTAACATTCGGTCCCTGGGACGACCGATTCCATGATCGATACTATTACGAATAAGATGGATTAAAGGATCTTTTAGCTCTTCAAGTATTCGTTTGTCTATTTCCAGTTCAGCCCCAATTATGACAAACTCTATCTCTTTTTGGTGATCAAGGGCAATCTCTCTTACCATGACAGGGAAAGTTTCAACAAGCGAGGAGACAGGGAGCATGAGAATTTGTTTCATTGCATCCAAGTGACCATTTAACATTTGCTCAAAACTATATTCATCCCGTTCTACCGAACGAAGAATTACCTTTAAATGGTCTTCTAGGTTACCCAGTCGTAATTCATATTCGTCATACCATTCATTCCACTGGTTGATAGATGCAGAAGTTCGACGTCCACTCCATTTTACAGATTCATACTTCCATTTTGCAACTTCTTCTAAGATCTGATCAAGCTCGCGTATTAGTTGATTAATAGATACTTTTGTTTGCAAAAGTTCCTCTGCTTGTAATAAAAGGGGATCTAATTTTGAGATAGGAATTCTTACACCCTCGGGAAGTATCGGTTTATCTTGCATTGAAAGATAGGATAGCGATTTGACCTCAGAAGGAAAATCAATGGGTGATACAAAAGTTTTTCCTTCCGTTCGCAACGACTGATTACTATTAGGTCCATTGCTATCTGTCCCGGAAGCACAATGTTTGATTTGTTGAATCAGAGCCCTTATATTCTCACGCTCCCCAGTAGTGACCGTTGCCTTGCCGGTAGTAATAAGTTTTGAAAGTACCCTCGCTGTTTTATAGAAGAGTTCAAATATTTCCTGAGACAAAATAGTTTCCTGTCGTTTCAGTGCAGAAAAAAGATTCTCTAGTGGCTGGCAAACAGATTCTATCTCTTTCTGATCGACAGAACGTGCCGCGCCTTTAAGACTATGAACTTCGCGAAACATGGTTTCGATAATTCCGGCAAGATTATCCCTGTTCGTTTCTTTTTCCAGTTCGATTAATCCTGCTGAAAAAGCCTTGAGGTGCTCCTCAGCCTCTATACGGAATGTAGCTTGAATACGTTTAAGAAATTCGCTATCTCTATTCTCCATCTTTCACTGTTATTAACAGTATGTGATTTTTATCTTTTGAACCTATCAATTAGATTTTTCAATCTTTGTCCAAGCTCATAAAGGTTTTTTGCAGATTTCTCAGCTTGCACCATACTTACGGCAGTTTCAGTACCAGCCTGATTCATATTTTGCATTGCCACCCCAATCTGATCCATTCCAATGACCTGTTGTTGACTTGATGCCACAATTTGAGTCGCAGCCTGAGCAGCCTCAGAACTACTTTCAGCTAGATATCGTATAGCGTCACCAGCCGCGACCGATTGCTTTAAACCTTGTTCAACAGCCTTGGCGCCTTGTTCAGTTGCCATTACAGCAGCCCCAGTTGCTTTTTGAATATCATTGAGAATATTTCGTACCTGAGAAGTAGCTTGCTTTGATTGAGCCGCAAGATTTTTGATTTCCTGAGCAACCACAGCAAATCCTTTTCCCTGATCACCTGCCTTGGCTGCTTCAATGGCAGCATTTACAGCCAGCAAATTCGACTGATCGGCAAGATCTGTTACTGAGGCAATAATTCCACCAATAGACTGACTTTGTTCACTTAAACGAACAACCGTCTGTGCGATTGAGTCCATTTGTTCCTTAATCCGATTCATTCCTTTTATCCCTTCCTCAATGGCCTTTTGGCCATTTTGAAAGACCTGAACTACACGCTGTGCACTATCGGCAACATTCTTTGCTTTTTGAGCAGATTGTTTAGACGCCTGCTGTACTTCTTCCACCGTCGTTGAAGTTTCACTGATTGCCGTAGCTGTTTCAGCCGTACCTGAAGCAATTTGAGTGGTCGCAGCCATGATTTCACTTGCAGAGGTTCCAAGTAATTCAATTCCCGCATTAATTTCAGTAACTGATTGACGAAGAGTTGTCAGCATCTGCTGAAATGCCCTAGATAAAACTCCGACCTCATCATTTCTCTCGCTTGGTTTAATTACAACCGTCAAATCATTTGAAGCAATACTTGTCGCAACATTGATTAATCCATTTAATGGCTTGGTAATGTTAAGAATGATAAAAAACCAAATAACAATGACTAAAAAACTTAAAATGGAACCATAGATAATAGTATGCTTCGTTCTCTGGGCATCTTCATTCATTGTAAGTTCCCTTTTTTGAAGTAATTCGTTCTCATCTTTTATTATTTCATTATGTAATTTTCGAACATCGTCCATTAGTATCTTTCCCTTGTCAGAAAGAATAATTTGTCTAACAGCTTCCATTTTATTCTCTTTTTGCCAGTTAATGGTTTGCTCGATTACTTTTAACTTCTCCTCAATCAATAATTTGAGATTATAAATTCGCTTTTGTTGCTGAGGATTATCTTTTGTTAAATCCAATCCCTCTTCCATCTCTGTTTTCAAATATTTAACAGCCGAATCATAGGGTTCAAGATATCGTTTGTCATTTGTAATAATAAACCCACGCTGACCTGTCTCAGCATCCTTTAAGTTCGAAAGGACCTGTTCCTGATTCTCAAGAACCTTATAACTGTGTGTATTCCATTTAGTACTCTCACTCAATTTAGAGATCATTTGAAAAGAAATAATTCCCAGAAAGCCGAATATTAAAACTGAGAATATAATTAATCCACCAACCTTACTGCTTATTGTCCATTTCATGTTTTAACTCTCCTTTATAAGTAAATTTATTCTGATTCCTGATATACACTTATGTTGTCATCTTCCAAAATTTCTTTAGCATCAAGTATAATTAGATGCCCGGAAGTTACGCCCTTCAGGTATTTACGTTCAAGCCCGCTAATTCCTGATATCAATACCTGAATTGAATCAATCGGGACAGACTGAGTTCCCTGAACCACATCGGCAAGAATTCCGAATTCCATCTGTTCATTATGAAGGATAATAACCTTATTCAATTCTCCCAGCCCTTTTCCCGGTAGATTTAAAAATTTCTTAAGATCTACCACCGGAAGAATTTGTCCCCGAACATTAATGATTCCTAAAATATAAGAAGGGACTCCGGGTAATGGAGTAAAATCTTTCAATGGATAGATCTCTCTGATATAAACAGATTCAATACCATAATCTTCAGCTGCTAATGTAAAAACGACGAGCTCAATCAATTCAGTTTCCTGTAATTTATGCTCAGGTTCTTTTGCCATAGCAGTAGCTCGTTGTTTTAACAAAGCACGGGTTTCGTCATTCATAAAACTAAATGTTTTTGTATACTGGCTAATATAATCTCTCTGATGTATTTTGCAGATAACCCCTCTGACGCAGGTAGAATATCATCGTCTGCACAAGTGCTTAACAAATTGAGTGCATTAGTAAAATATTTTTTTGCATCTTTAAGATTTTCTTGCCTGATATATAAGTTACCCAAATCGAAATGTCCCATGATGAAATTGAAATCAAGATAAATAACTTGTTTTAGCGATGCAATGGCTTCACCGATCTTGCCAAGCTCTTGCAGAATAGAAGCACGTATAAGATATAATCTGATAGAAAGTTTATCGGTTTCCAGTTCTTTATTGCACAATGAAAGTGCTTCCATCAAATATCCCTGATTAGCAAGATCTTTAATTTCCACAATAGAAACAGAAGGAAGTTGAGTATCCGAAAAGGCATCGGGTTCTTCTTTATTTGTAGCAACAGTCGTTATTGCATTGGAAAATATAATACTCGAGCGTAATGTTGAATAGTCTGAAGTTGACTCAGAGATTATTAGTGATTCTGGTGTCACAGGAAAGGATTTGTTTTTATCAACAACGGGAGAAAGCACTTTTTCAGAAAGCGGTTGTTTCTTATTACTTTTTCTGTATAAAATGGCACCTTGAAAATTAACCGGAGTAAACTGTGGAAAAAACTGCGAAGAGAGTTCAGAGGAAGAGACTACGAACCAACTATCATTGGTAAGCGTTTTAAAAAATCGTTCCGAAATTCTATGGATCCATTCATCGGTAAAATACATCAAAACATTTCTGCAAAAGATGATATCCATTGCATAGATATTATTTATCAATGATGGAAAAACGTCATCGGTCAAGTTCAGATTGGCAAACGTAACCATATCTCTGATTTCAGGTAGCACCTGATATTTTCCTTCTCCAAGATCATGAAAATAGCCGGTTTTTAACCAATCTGGGCAATTTCTAAACGACCACTGACCGTAAATTCCCATCACTGCTTTACGCAACACCGTCGGGTTAATATCGGTAGCCAGTATTGTTATGTTCCAATCCTTAATATTCAGAATTGTTCTCCGAAGCGCTATTGCAAGTGAGTAAGGTTCTTCGCCTGTTGAGCAACCGGCACTCCAAATTCTGATATTCTTGTCTTCTTTTTTTTTCGATGCGATTAATGCAGGCATTATAAAGTCAGTAAATGCAGAAAAGACATGTGGTTCCCTCCAGAAAAATGTTTCAGAGATGGTAAGATATGATGAAAGAATTTCAGTCTGATCTTTTTTCAGAGAAGTTGACAATAACCAATGAATAAACTCTTCTAAATGTGCGAACCCAAATTCGCCGGCAGCCAAAGCAAGATTCTGCGTAAGCATGTTCCGCTTACCTTCAGAAAAGCGTAATCCCATATGCTCAGTAATCATCTCACAGACTTTGGATAGCATAGGTTCATTGAGTCGATCTTTCATTTACTTTCTTTTAACAGTGCTAATTCCAATTCTTCTTCTTCTTCAAGATTCAGAAATAGTTCCAGATCATAAATAAGGATAAGTTCACCCTCCATCTTTGCAACACCTTTTATGTATTTGGCAAAAGGCAAAGAAGCCTGATTATTTATCTGTTGGTCGAATCTGATATTCTGAATGCCGGTTACCGTATCGACCCAAAGAGCTATTTTCCTTTTTCGGGTATCTGCTATTATCAGTTGGTCATTCAACTCAATCTCACGTGAAGCCAATCCGAATCGTTTACGGGTATTTATAACAGGTATAATCTCACCTGCCACATTAATAATTCCACAAATAATCTCAGGAGCTTTAGGGAGAAGTCTGATTTCAACGATATGGATGACCCGTATAACGGTATCCAATGGAAGAGCATATAAAAGATTGTCGAGTGTGAAGACAACAATTTGATCAATATCGTGAATTTGATTATTCATGCGACTCTTCTTTTTTTATCAGTAAAGCACTTTCTAGCTTCACTAAGGTATATCATGAAATTTCAGCTTAAATATTTGCTTATCATCATAATCAGTTGATCTCTGCTAATAGGCTTTGAGAGATAATCATTACAACCCGCCTCCATACACTTCTCTCTATCGCTGCTTAAGGCATATGCTGTCGTAGCGATTATAGGCAGATTTTTCTTAAATGACTTGATGATCCGCGTAGCTGTCATACCATCCATTTCAGGCATTTTAATATCCATCAGAACCAATGTTATGTTACTGCTATTTTTACAATATTCAACAGCCTCAAGTCCGTTTTGCACAGTAACAATGGAGATTCCTGTTGATTTCAACACAGTCTCTATGTAAAATGAGTTTACCTCTTCATCCTCGGCGAGCAATAGCGTTTTATCTCTCCATGCGTTAGAAAATGAGTTCTCTTTATTCTCAGGTTTCTTCACCTGCGATGGAATATTAACAGGAATTAAGGGTATTTCAAAAGTGAAGGTGCTGCCAATATCAGGCATAGAGTCTACGCTAATGATTCCCCCCAACATCTCTACATACGATTTTGACAAAGAAAGGCCCAAACCTGTACCTCCATATTTCCTTGAGTCCGTCAACTCTACCTGTCTGAAGCGATCAAAAATAACCGTATGAAGCAAAGGATCAATTCCGATACCTGTATCTTTTATACTGAAAACAAGTCGGTTGCCTGCAGTTTTTACTTTTATTTCAACAGTTCCTCTTTCGGTAAATTTCAGCGCATTCCCAATGATGTTATTTAAAATCTGCCTTAGTTTCACCGAATCGCTCATGATATTTTCAAGATCGGAAGAAACGTTATTAATCAGCACTAACTTTAGGTTCTTCTGATTGGCTAGAGGCAGGAAAAATCCATAAGTTTCTTCAATCAAATCGCGTAGGTTAAAAGTCGTCGGATGTGTCGTTTCTTGTCCGGCTTCAATTTTAGAAATATCTACAATATCGGTAATGATATGCAATAACTGATGAGTAGAACTATCGATAGCTTCTATATATCTTTCTTTCTTTTCGGAAGAAAGATCAGGATCACTAAGCAGCTGTGAAAAGCCTAAAATACCGTTCATCGGGGTTCTGATCTCATGCGACATATTAGCAAGAAATGCCGATTTCAGTTTGTCGCTTTCTATTGCCTTTTCTTTGGCATACACTAACTCTTTCTGTGTCTGCTTAAGTTCACTAATATCTTGAATAACAGTACGACTGTGAAGTATATTCCCAGCCTCGTCTCTTACCGCTGTTGCATTAATGAGGACCGGCACCTTTTCTCCGGTTGATGTAATAAGATCTACTTCAGAATTTATAATTTCACCGGTTTCATTAAAATGTTGAAAGTTTAGTTTTTCCTTTTCAACACTAGCCGGATCATAAAATGAAAAAGCATGTCGACCAATTATTTCAGATCGTTTCAACCCTATTTTTTGAAGCAACGTTTCATTACATTCTATGATCGTGCCGGTCATATATTCAACAGACACAAACATGGTTGGCGCATTGTCATATAAATCCTGATATTTTTGTTCATTCCTCTTAAGCTCTAAAGTCCGCTCTTCAACCATCTCCTCAAGTTGATCATTCATAGTTTGAAGTTCCTCCTGCATTAACAGCAACTCTTTGTTTCGTATAACAGCCGCTTCATAAGTTGAAATAAGCAACGTAAGCATCTGTTGTTGATCAGCAGTGATAAACCTTCGTTTACCAGCAAAAAGAATTTCAACCCCGATACGAACACGTTCAACATGTTGGAGTCTACGGTTAGCAATGATCTGTTCAACATGTGAAAGAAGATAATCTTCGGCATAAGGTTTAGTGATGAAATTATCAGCGCCACACTCCAATCCTTCTATCACATCTTCCGGATTTGAAAGCGATGTTAACAAAATCACAGGAATATCTCTGGGACGATCAAGAGCTTTGACCCGTCGACAGAGTTCGTATCCATTCATAAGCGGCATACAGATATCCGTGATAATGACTTCCGGATCATGTTGCTCCAGCAATTTTAAGGCATATAAACCATTTTCGGCGGTAATTACATTGTAATTATATTTTTCAAGTAGGTATTTCAATTGCTCGGACTGCGTCTGGCTATCTTCAACAATAAGAATATCTATTTTTTCTTTTTCCGGAAACTCATTTTTTCTCATAGATGCAGTGGTTTATAAAGGAGATAATTAAAGAAATAAAAGCAACTCTGCTGATACAAACAACAAGAATAATAATGAAAGCTAATAAGACCTTGTTAACTGAATCATGCAACACAATTCTTTGGCTCTAACATTATCCATATTCTCAAGAATGAGAGTGGAGATTGATTTGCCAGAGAACCATTTAGACTATAAAATTCATTTTCCCTTACTGCAGCCTATGTGTGATGTAGAAGTATCCAAAGACTGACTTGGGTAATTATATTTGTAAAAATACACATATATAAATCGAAATGCAATATAATTGATGTATTTCATTTCATTTTATTTCTATGACGCAAGGTATAAGTAACAATCAGTCTATAACAAAGCATCTTGTTTTTATTAGCAAAAACAAGATGCTTTCATTTTATTGTATAAACAATCAAGGTATGATTATACTGCATTGGAATTCATAGACTCCTGCATTTTCTGAATTTAGCTTTAGAAATTACTACTTTTTGGAATCTATTTAACTAATAATGTTATTGTTACCCAATCCTCAACGATGTCATTGCCAATGATCCTGCTACCGTTTTATCGTTAAACAGATTCATCGTTTCATTCTTTTCTTTTAAGGCCAATACATACAACAAAGGTAGAAAATGATCTGGAGTAGGAACTGCCAGATCGAATGCCTTACCTTGAAACTGATAATTAATCAGCGATTGATGATCTCCTTCCAGAATGAATTTTTTCATCTTCTCTCTGGCTTCCATAGCCCAGTCATACTCATATTCTGAGGCATCCAGCTTATTCCATGCCACCATCCGCAGGTTATGAACAATATTACCACTTCCCACTATCAAAACACCTTTATTGCGAAGTTCGGACAATTCCCGAGCCAATTCATAATGAGATTGCGGTGTCAGTGAATAATTCAGACTCATCTCTACTACCGGAATATCCGCATTGGGATAAAGATGCTTTATCACACTCCAGCAACCGTGATCGAGACCCCAGTTCTGATCCAATCCAACCTCAGTATTCAGAATCATCATTTGAGTCTCTTTCGCCAACACTGGACTCCCCGGTGCCGGATATTGTACATCAAATAGTGCTTTTGGGAATCCTCCGAAGTCATGAATGGTCTTGGGCCATTCCATTGCCGTCACATAAGTTCCTCTCGTTTCCCAATGTGCCGAAATACATAGGATAGCATTGGGTTTAGAGATCTCTTTGCCAAGATTACGAAACGCAGTAACAAATTCGTTCTCTTCAATGGCATTCATTGGACTGCCATGTCCCAAAAATAATACGGGCATTTTCTCTGTGCCGCTAAAAGATGATGCGTTTTTATTAAGTTCATTTATTTTCATAGTTATACAAGCCGCTTGAGATTATACAATGTGCCTATTATGAAGTAAATTTCGCAACCCATTCTCCATATGCGACCATGAAGCTACGCAAAAAATCACTTACCGATTCATTAACCAAGTTGCCGTTGCCGTCAAATAATGCGTATGCATTTCCAATATAAGCTTCGGGTTGTTGCATTGTTGGGACATTCAGAAAGACCAATGACTGTCGTAGGTGATGATTAGCGCCAAATCCGGCAAGAGTTCCCGGCGAAGCACTGACAACGGCGCCTGGTTTTCCACTCCATACATTCGCACCATAAGGTCTTGAACCAACATCTATAGCATTCTTCAACGCTGCAGGAACCGAACGATTATATTCGGGTGTAACGAAAAGAATTCCATCAATATTTTTCACGCTTTCACGAAAGATAGTCCATTCCGTGGGAGGTGCATCTTCCAAATCCTGATTGAATATTTGAAGTCCACCGATCTCTATAATTTCAAGTTGCAATGACTCGGGGGCTAACGCTATCAGTGCTTTTGCTATTTTTCTATTTACGGAATCCTTCCTCAGGCTTCCTACGATAATTCCTATTTTCTTCGTTTTCATTACACATTCTCCTATTTTAAATAACTTAATATGACAAAGATCCATACAAACAAGGAGCAAGAGGTAACAGTTATCGGAAAAAGTGTTATGAAATCAGGAAATATATCTACTCATCTCCTCACGAAATTCGGTAGGGGTTTGCCCGGTCTTCTTTTTAAAGACACTCGTAAAATAGGCCTTTTCATTGTATCCTAGTTCAAAACCAATTTCGGAAATTGTTTTATCACTATTAATCAATAGATTCTTTGCTTCAACTAGTTTTCTAGTTTCAACAATTTCCGAAACACTCTTTTGCATAATGTTATGACAAATCAGGTTTAGATTTCTACCCGACATGAATAGCTTTCTCGCATAAAAATCAACGCCTTCCGGTCTATGAAAATTTTCTTCCAATATCTTCAAAAAATTCTTGAAAGTAGTGTTTTGGGTCTTCGGAAAGGATAGATCTGCATTTGCATATTTTTCTCTTTCTACCTCAATCATAGTAAACAAAGTCTTTAAAAGATCACGTGCAACCGCTAAGATAGGTTTCGATTGCTGCATTGTGTCGTACATCATTTCACACAACATCAACATCCGTTTGAAACATTCATTCCTTTGGACTTCAATGTTTGCATGATCGTGGTAATATGAATAAAGTCGGAAAGTTGTTTCAGGGATAAATTCCGTGCTAAAACGCATTACCCATATACTACATTTACCTTCATAGATGATCGGTTTAACCCGATGCAACTTGCCCTTGGTGACAAAACATATATAGGGTGCATTAAACTTAGTCTCCTTAAAATCAATAAAATGATCCATATGCCCCTCCATACCGATAACCAACTCTTCATAATCATGGATATGAGGTTCATTAATAGATGCTGCTATTCTTTCAGCATCTTCAACGGTCAATTTATATATCAGAAACGGTCCATCCATAATCTACTAAGATAATGAAAAAAGACAGAAAATCATTTAATTATTTCCGGATACAGCTAAGCCTACAAAAGAATCAGCCGTACCATAATATAAAAACCATTTTCTATGAAAGAAAACCAACCCTTCGGAAAAAGTAGTACCGGCAGCATACTGTCCGGTCATTTCGTGAGGCAACGTTGGTTTCAATATATAATCATCAGTTCGTTGAATAATTTTTCCAGGATTATTCAGATCAAATAATGCCATTCCAACAGAATACGTGCCTTTTGGTAAATTGCTTGCCGCATTTTCATTCGTAGCATTCTTTCCGTTGTATAAAAGTAAAATACCTTTATCGGTCATCAAAGCAGGTGGTCCGCATTCTGTTAAATCACTATCAAATTTACCGGGACGAATGGTCATAATCTTTTTCAATTCTCCCTTTGCATCCAGCAGCGGATACCAGTCACAAAGATTCTCAGACCAAGCTAAGTTTACAAAATGCTCACCCCAATACATCCAATACTTACCCTTTATTTTTGCAATGACCGGTCTGTTATTCACCATCTTTGTAATGATGGAAGCCGATTTGGAAGCCATGTCTAAAAATTTACCCTGATAAGCCTTCGTAAAAGCCGGGCCCTTTTTCTGCCAATGAAATAGATCTTTTGAAACGGCAATAGAGAGACGAGGGATCTTGTAATTCCAGCTTGTGTAAGCCATAACATATAAACCCTCAGAGGATTCAACAATACGGGGATCTTCACATCCTCCCGGATAGTCATATTTATTAAATGCATCATTATCGGGAAACAAAACAGGCTCCTTGAAATTCTTAAAATGAATACCATCCTCACTGACCGCCAGCCCTATACGAGAAGTGCGTCCACCTAATATTGCCTTAGGATTATCTTCACAACGTGTAAAAAGATATACTTTCCCATCTTTAACGATTGCTGCAGGATTAAAAACATCAGCCCTTTGCCAACGAATGGAATCCTTTTTCACCGGACAAAAGAACATTAGCGAGGAATCAGCTTTCACGATTGGATTTTCCTTTGCCTTTTCAAAGGTACCTAATCCCCATTTTACCTGCGCTTGCGAAAAGCTGCATGTCACTACAATTAATAGGGCTAATACTAATCTTTTTCTCATTGATGAATCATTTATTTATGCGCAAATTTAAAGAAAATATAACAGCAGCAACGATAGGTTAAGGCAAAATCAGTTTACAAAATCATGAAAAGACAACCCACCCAATTTGAAATTTCAACATGTAGGCAAATGGTGGAAACGGAATATTTAAATTCCTTTGTACAAAATAGATCTAATTATAATCCTAAATGATTCGGACATATGCCAATAATCAATTATAGATAAAACAAAGCCAATTGCGATGTATTTTAAAGAGCAAAAATGTTTTACCTTTCTAAACCTACTATACCTAAATAAATTGTATTTTTATAATCTTAAACTCACACCACTTCCAATGATCAACCAATCTTTTCCAGTCTATTTCATCATCATTTTGATTTGTCAAGTATTGCAAATGCAATCGGCAAGCGCCCAATCGGTAAATCCATCTACCATTAACACACAGCTATCTATCAATCATAATGATCTGAATACAGCATTCTGGATTTCGGATGAAAGACCGTTACCTGCAACAGACAGTCTGTTCTATTCGGTTCAACCTGCGCCTCAATTTAGGAAAGAGTTCACAACAACAGGCAGAAAGATAAAGAAGGCAACATTATTTATCACTGCAGCCGGCTATTATAGCGCAACTATTAATGGTGAGAAAATTGGTTTCTCTTCGCTCGAACCTGCCTGGACAGACTTCAACAAACGGATATACTATGCAGAATTTGATTTGACTAAGGATATTCGCAATGGAAATAACTCTCTGGGAATAGAATTGGGGAATGGTTTCTATAACCCACTTCCTTTACGTATGTTTGGTAACATCAACCTTCGTGAACGCTTAACTATTGGAAAGCCTGTTTTTATAGCCCGTTTACTGATCAATTACGATAACGAAACCTCACAAGAGATTACTACGGATCAATCATGGAAATACGCATACGGTCCGCTGCTGAGAAACAATGTTTATCTGGGCGTGTTTTATGATGCGCACAAAGAAATTCAGGGGTGGAATAAACCTGGCTTCCACGACACTGAATGGAAAAATGCAATCGTAAAAAGCGGTCCAAACGGCAAGCCTGAGAAAGCCTTCTTCCCTGCTATAAAATGTAGGGATCAAATAACACCGGTTTCTATTACATCTCTTCAAAAAGACATTTACATCGTTGACATGGGAGCAAATTTTGCCGGTACTTATAAAATAAGATTAAAAGGAATCAATGGAGATACTATTGTACTGCGATTTGGAGAAAGACTTTATGCAAATGGAGCGCTTGACCCGATGACAACGGTATGCGGACAGATTAAAAGAAAAGGAGCCGGAGGACCTGGCGCCCCTGATATAGCTTGGCAAACAGACTCTTATCTATTCGGAGAAGACAACGATATCTGGTTTACACCCGACTTCACTTTTCACACCTTCAGATATATTGAAATCAAGGGGTTGAAATACAAACCTAGTCTCAACGATATACAAGGGTTACCCCTCAATACGGCGGTGGAACAAAACAATCACTTCACTTGTTCGTCTCCATTGCTCAATAAAATCCAGAAGATGTCTACACAAACCTTTCTTTCCAATATTTTCAGTGTTCAGTCAGATTGTCCTGCACGCGAGAAGTTTGGTTATGGAGGTGATTTAAACGCAGTAGGAGAGTCGTTTATCTATAATTTTGATATGCAATCATTTTATCGGAAGACAGTTTATGATTGGGCAGATGCCATGAAAGACTCCATCTTTATTGATACGGCACCCTATATCGGCCTTTCCTATTGTGGTATCAGCTGGGAATCGGCTTTTCTGATCACACAGTATAACTTACTAACCTATTACAATGATACCGCACTGGTCAGAGAAATGTATCAACTCGATCTGAAATGGATGGAAAAGGTAAAACGCATTCATCCTGAAGGAATTGTAGATAAAGGATTAAGTGATCATGAAGCATTAATCGCTAGTCCGGTTCAACTAATCGGCACATCTCACTATCTTCAGTGTGCCCGAATCATGACACGATTCGCCCATATAATGAATGACCCTCAGAATGAAAAGCACTTTAGTCTGTTGGCTGATGAATTGAAGACCAAGCTTTTCAATAAATTTTGGGAGCAACCTGTTGACCCGGCCATCAATAAACAGACATTGTTTTCATCGCTACTCTACAATGAGGTGATTCCGGAAAAGGATATCAAAGCAGTGCAGGATTCACTAGCAGTAGCCATTAAAAATGGGATTGCAGGACATTTGATGACAGGAATCTTTGGAACAAAATACATGCTCGAAGCAACATCGGCCAATGGAATGGGCCTAAATATTTTTAGTATTGTCAACAGTACTCAATTTCCGGGATGGGGTTTCATGGTTGACAAAGGAGCAACGACAATATGGGAGACATGGAAAGAAAGTGATAATACCTATTCAAACTGCCACCCCATGTTTGGAGTAGTTTCCGAATGGTTTTACCGCTGGTTGGGTGGAATAAGGCCTAATCCCGATTTCCCTGGCTTTCGGAAGTTTGTAATCGCTCCGGTTATACCTTCAGCACTTGATTTCGTCAGATGCTCTTATCGTTCCCCTTACGGAATAATAAAATCAAACTGGAGTGCAAATAAGAATGACATCAATTGCGAACTGACCGTACCTCAAAATACATCCGCTTCATTTGAATTGCCTACTATCAAAAATTCTATCACAACCATTGAAAAGATAAAAGGCAATAAAGTTATACTGAAAAAAATAATTCGCGACGAATTGATTAAAACAGAATTAATGGAAGGAGATTACAGAATACATGTTGTAAAAAGATAGATGCTGTAACACAATACCATGATTACGAATCAACGGGAAAAGTTAGGAAGATAGATCTTAACAAATATAAATTTTCATTCTTTAGAAAAACAGCCGCCCAAAACATTTGATTTATGAAAAGAAAAAAGACGAACAAAAAATCGCTCATTCCATTATTCATATTCTTATTGTTTAGTAATCAGATATATTCTATAGCCATTAGTGATACTACAAAAAATATACAGAAGAAACCGTTAAGAATTTATAATACTATCCGCCTAACAACTGAAAGACCGATAATAGATGGAGCATTAAACGACCCCTGTTGGGAAACAGGGGAATGGGCAGGTGATTATATACAGTGGATACCAAATGAAGGAGCCAAACCCACTAAACCGACCCAGTTAAAAATACTTTATGACGATAAGAATATTTACGTTGCCATGAGGGCATTCGATGATCCAGAAAAAATCTCAAGAAAGGCTGGTAGGCGAGACGAGTTTGCCGGCGATATGGTAGGTATCAATTTTGATAGCTATCATGATCGTAGAACAGGATTTGAATTTGATCTCACAGCTGCCGGACAAAAAATGGATTTGATATTAATGAACAACAGCAGTGACTATAATTGGGACCCGGTATGGAAAGGAAAAACTGGCAAAGGGGACTCTGTCTGGACTGCAGAGTTTGAGATTCCATTAAGTCAGCTCAGGTATAGCAGCGATTATGAACAGATATGGGGATTACATTGCTGGCGTTGGATTGATCGTTTACAAGAAGAAAGTGATTGGGAGCCACAATCTTCAAAAGGCCCGGGTCCCCTATACCTGTTTGGCGAATTGCATGGAATCAAAGGACTGCCAAAATCCAAACGTATAGAAATTATGCCCTACACACTGGGAAAACTGAAAACATTTAAGAAAGAACCTTTAAACCCTTTTGCAGACAAAGGAAGAACTTGGTCAGGAAATATAGGAATTGATGCTAAAATAGGACTGTCGAGTAACTTCACTGCCGACCTTTCTATAAACCCCGATTTCGGGCAGATCGAATCCGACCCATCTGTTATGAACCTTACAGCCTTCGAAACTTTCTATGCTGAAAAACGACCCTTCTTTCTGGAAGGAGCGAACATATTTACTTTCGACCTTGGTGATGATTCGAAACTCTTTTATAGTCGACGAATCGGACAGTCCCCCAGCTATTCCCCAAGTCTAAAGGCCAATGAATATATGAAATATCCTGACAATACAACGATTCTGAGCGCTGCAAAAATTAGTGGAAAAACATCTGATGGCCTTTCTATCGGTATACTGCAAAGTCTTACAGCCAATGAATATGCAAAAATTGATTCGGCAGGAAGAAAGAAAAATTTAAACGTTGATCCTTTAACCAGCTATACGATACTCCGTGTACAGCAAGATTACAAACAAGGAAATACAATTTTGGGAGGTATGTTCACATCAACAAACCGGGTTCTTCACGATTCACAACTAAACGTATTAAACCGTGAAGCTTATTCAGGAGGCCTTGATTTATTTCACCAATGGAATGATAAAGAATTTTATCTTGATGCCAAATTAGTGGGGAGTAATATTAAAGGTAAGGTCGAAGCGATAAATGAACTACAACAATCATCTGCCCGTTATTATCAACGACCGGATATAGATTATATTCATTACGATAGTACACGTACACAACTTTCAGGCTTCGGAGGAAGAGTAAAAATCGGAAAAGGAAGTAAAGGACTGTGGCGTTACTCAACAGAAATCAATTGGCGTTCACCAGGTCTTGATTTTAACGATATCGGATATATGCCAACGGCCGATATTTTTAGTGAAGCCAACTCTCTCTCCTGTTTTATCGTCCAACCTGTTTCCATTTTCAGATCCTACACTATCGGGGTAAGCCAGATTAATAACTGGGATTTTGGGATGCACTATTTATCGTCGGGTGGTAGCATATATGCGAATCTTGGCTTTATTAACAAATGGAGCTTATCCTCAACTGTAAATTACACATCGAAGGCACTGGATACGCGTATTCTACGTGGTGGGTATGCAATGTATATACCGGGTCTCTGGACCAATAAACTTTCATTTTCAACTGATCCTTCCAAAAAATTAATCCTCAGTCTTAACTCAAATATATCATCGTCAGAAAATCAGAGTAACAGATACTATTCGGAAGAAGCAGGACTATCTGTAAGGCCGATAAATGCACTAAAACTATCCATAAGCGCCAATTACGCATGCAACAAGGACGACCTACAATATGTCGATACTCAACCCGTAAATGGAGAGAACAAGTATATACTGGGAAAGATTAATCAGAAAACACTGAGCGCTACTTTCAGAATAGATTATAACATAACCCCAGAGCTTTCCATTCAATACTATGGTAGTCCGTTTGCTTCCGTCGGTAAATATTCCGACTTTAAAGTTGTCACCAATCCAAGAGATGCCGATTACAAAGGTAGGTTTACCATGCTAAATCCTGTATTGAATGGAAACAACTATGAAGTATCGGGAAATAACAGTTTTCCAATTAATTATTCTTTTAAGAATCCGGATTTCAACTTTTACCAGTTCAGGTCAAATTTTGTATTCCGCTGGGAATACTGTCCAGGCTCTCAAATATATTTAGCATGGTCGCAGGAGAGAACCAACTACGTGATGTCAGGCAATAACTCGGTATATGACGCTTTAAGTAATATCAAAAATATTTTTCCGACTTCTGTTTTCATGATAAAGTTTAATTATTGGTTCTCAATTTAATAATTAAACAGCTATCCTATCACACCTCATTTTTTTATAAATCCACTCTCGGAAGTATTTTCGATTAGTATATAGAGAGTAACTGGTTCAAGCCTGGTTTGCTTACAGCAAGTGAATTAAACTTCAACCATTTCTATTTCAATGACTGCTATCTATCGTTTCGAAGGGCTGTTCATGAAATTATTACGACAACATTTTGGTCATCATTTAAGTGCCCGGTGCATCTGGTGAACCTATAGTGACAACCATCCGGAAGAGGGTCCTCACAAAAGTATTTTATCGATGAAACGTGATACTTGATTTCTATATTTCTATAACATCTCCCAACTAGCTTCTATAACACTTCCCTGATCATTGTGGTTTATTACTTTCAGGAAAGTTTCAATCTCTTGTTGCATCTCTTCAACATGCGAAATAACACCAACAATACGATTTTCTCTTCTTAGCGCTTTCAATGATTCAAACACCACCTCCAAAGCCTCTTTATCGAGAGTGCCAAAGCCCTCATCCAGGAAGAAGAAGTTCTCTGATGAGCCTGCTATCTTATGGATGCTATCAGCCAACGAGAGTGCTAATGATAATGAAGCCTGAAATGTCTGCCCCCCTGATAGCGTTTTTACACTTCGAAGTTTCCCTTCGTTCATATAATCACGAACCTGAAAGCTGTTATCAACGGCCAGTTCAAGTCCCAGCTTATGCCGGGTTAACTGATAAAACCTATCATTTGCAGCAGCACAAAGGTTTTGCAAGTAAACAGTAGAGACATAGTTGACGAATCCACTACTCCGAAAAAGATTCTTAAGCTCTGCAATATCCTGCCCGCGTAATTCCAAGCGGTCATATTCTTTTTTAAGGATGGCATAACGTTCGGCATCTGTAGTGAGCTGCCTCAGCTCCTTTTCGTTTTCACCCTTTAAGCGGTTCATTTCTGCCAATGCATTATCCAATGTTTTAATAAGCAAGATAAATTGCTGATGTTCTTCGGCGTCATAAACACGTTGATTGATCTCAACTTCGAGTGTCTCGAGTGCTTTCTTGCCTGTTTCCAAGAGCTGTCTGTATCTTTCTATACGTTGTTTTTCACTCTCACAATCGAGTTGTTTTTGCAATACGGCTTCAACAGTAGCCAGTTCAAGGTTTCCTGCTTCAATAAGCTTTTGACCTATCCGATCCTGAATAAATGCAAGCTGCTTAGTATAGGTACCGTCATGTTGCAAACCTATCTCAATTTTTCCAATGAGAGTATTGAGTATTGTAAAAAGGGTGATATGTTCCTTCTCAGCATGTTGGTATTGTGTTGTGACAGTCTGGTAATTTGTTGCATACGTTACAATAAGTTGTTGCAAATCAGCATCACTGTAGCTTTCAAAGTCAGATATTTTTATAAGTTTGAGCTGTTTGGAAAGTAGGTTAATGGACGACTGTTTCTCGACAAATTCCTTGTCTAAATCATGGATAGCCTTTGTATAACGTTCTTTATTTTCGTTTGCAATTATCAGTTCATCATTACATTTTTTTATCTCTTTTTCAGTCAGTTGAATATTCTTATTTTCCTCATCATATCGTTTGAACTCGGCATCCAACATTTCTCGACTCAAATCCTTCTGATTTTTAAATTTTGTTATTACCAAAAGTTTGTTCAGTGTCTTCTCCATTTTATTTGATACCGATTCTTTCTGTGCTTCTGTTAATATCATCTGCTCTTTAAATTTATCAAGCGATGTCAACAACTCTACCAGTTGTTCTTTCTGCTGTTCGCTTCTCTGCTTTTCAGCTTTTAACGTATCAAGTTGTCGGGCATTATCTTCCTGATGAAAAATAGAAGGGTGATTAAGCGATCCGCATAAAGGACATGATTTGCCTTCATGTAGCTGTAATGCAAAATCTTGAAGTTTTAATTGAACTTCGCAATTGATAATCTCTTTCTCTGTTGCTTTCAAAAAAGCCTCAAGGTACGCTATATGGTCAGTAAATCTGATGAGATCATTATGAAACCTCAATACGAATCTTTCATAAGGAGTACATGAATCCGGGAGTTCCGGTTTATCAATAGAAAGCTCCCTTAAATCAGATGTTTCCTTAAGAATTTCCAACCCGCTTTCATATAAACCGTTTATAGTATCCAAATCAGACGTTTGTTTAAGAGTTATTTCTTTTAATAATTCTAACAATCCGTCTTGTTCCAGAAAAGCCTGACGTATATCAGTTAGATTTCGAAGATCGGGAAGGTTTCTTTTCAGATCGTCTAAAAGCTTTTCCATATTTTCCAGCTTCTTCTGTTTTTCTTCTATTTCCGCAACACAACTTTGTAGAATTTGTCTTCCCTTTTGAACACGTACTTTAAGGACTGCAACATCTGTTTCATCCTTTCTTATCGTCAGGATCTTATTTAATTCCTCACTTGTTTGCAACAACTGCTCCCGGAGCTCATATTGTGGCTTAAGACTATTTATCCGGGCTTGCCATTCATCAACTTTATGTTTTATATCAGCTTGTAATTTAGTGTTCTGAGTGAGCTCTTCCTTATTCTTTCTAAGGTTATTATCAACCATTCTGAGTTGTTCCAAATCAGAATGAAAGAGGAAAGAAAAACTTTCAAACTGTTTGATTTCGTTTTCAAGCGCTACAAAATAATCGTATCTGCCGAGCAAATCATTCTGTTCAATCGTCAGTTTATTGAATTTCTGCACCAATGTTTTTAGCATGGATAACTCCTGCTCATGTTTACGATGGGTCTCCAGTTTATCCTTTTGAACTGTTATTGCTTCATCAAGCCGTATAATTTCACTTTTAAGATATTCAAGATGAGATGGATCGATCTCGCCAATTCCCTTGAGCTGACCATTGATGTTTCCTTTGAGTTCCATATTGGCACTCTCAAGACGAATCACCTTGTCTGACAATTCATACTTTGAAAGATTGAAGAGTTCTTTCAACATAGTAGTCCTATCGGCTGGATTTAGTTGAAGAAATTCCTGAAACCTACCTTGTGGTATGATGATCGTTCGGCGGAAATTTTTATAGTTTAACCCAGTAATCTGCTCAATTCTCTTGGGGTCAATGGGAATCCATTCCGAGTCCTCAGAACGGTATGCCGTAGTAGAAAAAGCTTTAACATCATTGAACTGTCGGCTATTACGTTTTCCCTTCACTACAAAACGGTAACGCGTATTATCATTGGTTTTAAACTCAAAATCGATGAGCAACTCGTTCGACTTGAGATTCATCATATTATAATTGCGATTATCGTGACTGTTAAGCCGTTCGCTCTCGCTATAAAGTGCAAATGAGATGGCTTCCAATATGGATGATTTACCACTTCCCACACTGCCGAAAATACCAAAGAGACCCGCCTGAGTTAGTTTTGTAAAGTCTATCTCCTGTTTTTCTCTATATGAATAAAGCCCCTGCAGGGTTAGTTTTACTGGTATCATACTTCGTCCTCCTCGGATAATATCTCTTTGAATATATTTAGAATGCGCTCATTAGGTGCTTGGCCACCTTTCTTTGATTGGTAGAAGTCGACAAAGAGCTCATCCATATTTTTACTCAGATCGATAGATTTACCCGCTTTACCGGTAACACTATCAAGATTTCGCAGCTCGGGTATTATCGTCACAATCCCTTGATGAATATCGAACAGTTTCTTTCTGTCGGTTACCGCCAAGTAGGTATCTGAAACGATGGTGAGTTCTACAAATACATCCTGATTTTCTATCAGCCATTCGATAGCCAGATCAATAGATTCAAAACGTTTTCGGATCAGCCGCTTACCTTCATGAAGCAGGACAGGTGTCATCAGAGCTACACGTCCTGGTTCTACATCAATAAGCATTACATACTTATCCTGATCAGCTTCGCCAAAGCTATAGGCAAGAGGACTGCCGCTGTAAATAATGGGTATAGGTGTTGTACTGATTGTCTGCTTACGATGAAGATGGCCAAGGGCGACGTATTGCACTTGTGCCGGAATACATTCCGTAAAGATAGTCTGGGCGCCGCCAATATGAAGAATTGAACGCTCTTCTTCGGGCTCAGTAGGTTGTTCTTCTCCCATATTCATAAATAGCAGGTGCGATACCATCATGTTCACACCCTTTTCATCGCAATAACTGGTAGCCAGTGAAGTCCAATGATCTTTGAGTACCGCTCGTAATTCATCTTCGGCATCGGCACTTCCCATATACGACTTCATTCTTATTTCGTTGGCATAAGGGGTCAAAATTAATCGTAAGGGATAGGATAATTTGGGTAGCTGCAACTCAATAAAACCGGGAACACTCTTTAGTATCTTTAGCCCGGACGGCAAATCAAAGGAAGGAATTACGGTATTAGGAAATCCGGAAAAGAGAATACCACATTCGCGAGCCAGTGGATCAGGAGCCTCGATACGCTCGGGAGAATCATGGTTCCCAGCTATGGCAATAACAGGACGGGTGCCATTATCCGTCAATTTTTTTGTAAAATGATAGAAGAGCTCAACAGCCTCGGTAGAGGGATTGAACGTATCAAAGAGATCGCCGGCAATGATGACAGCTTCCACTTGCTCACGATCAGCTATATCGCATATCTCCTGCAATACAGATTCTTGTTCTTTTAACCGTGAGAAGCCTTCAAGTCGTTTACCTAGGTGCCAGTCGGAAGTATGGAGGATTTTCATTCTACAAATGTATAAAACCGTCAATTTTTAAGCTACAATTCAAAAATATAATAAAACGATAAACTGAGCAACAAAACAGATAAATATTTGAATAAGAATTGGATATAGTTACTTTCATTTAATCTACAATAAGTCACCTTGTAAAGAGATATGATAATCACCTTGATCTTCCCAATGACTTCGGCAAGTTCAATATCAGAAAGATTTATGATTATTTCTGAGGAGTTTTAATCCATTCCTCATTAAAAATGTACTCGTTTCCACTTGAGATAAGATGAATGAGTCCGTTACGAGTAACGGTGGACGTTACATAACCCTTAGGTTCTGCCTTCACAGCAGACATTTCGAATTCATGTTGCCACCCCCATCCGTTATATATACCGGGTTTATCTTCATTGGTAATCAATCTTCGAAACGAAAAGCTCTTGCCACCATCAACAGACAAGGCTGCATAGAGTCCGGATACGACCTTCTCCTCTCCTTTCGAATTCTTAATCTTAAGAAAGGAATCAAATGAAGCAAAAAAGATATCGCCAGACGGGAGGCGCTGCAATGTACAACGTTGACCACTACTAATAGCCGGGAAATCGCTCTGACTATAACTCCACGTTTCACCACCATCCGTAGACACGCTACGTGGCTGCAAACCGTTGATATTATTACCTCTGCCAAATGATAGTAACGAGCCATCAGGGCACTCAACGATTGGCGCATGTATTCCGGCAATCCAGGCACCGGTAGTCCCTTCTTTGAAATCAGGAGAGGCCTTACCCTCTGCAGGTTTCCGCCACGTCTTTCCTCCATCTGCCGAAATCCAGACTATACTACCTCCCTCTCCTCCGGGAACAGCATCGCAGGTAAATATCAATCGTCCGTTCTTATCTCTTATCATAGAAGCAATAGGCATATTCTGAAAACGATGTTGAGGATCGATAAAGACAGGTTTTGACCAATTAGCCCCATTATCTGTTGAATAGCGCATGATCAATGCCAGATAGTACCATGTGTTGCCAGCTGACAATCCATTAAAATGGAAGATCGTATCATTGCCATTCCACCAGATGAGACCACCATGATCGTTACGATCGGGAGCATCAAAGAAGAGTGAAGCCGGTTCCCATATTGCTGTTCCATAGCGCTTTCGGCTAGCTACATACTTGAGTTCACGGCCCGACTCGCGAAGAGTATTGTACCATATTGCCATCAGATCACCATTGGGCATCTCGGTGATAGATGGGACATGATTATGATAATAGAATGGTATGGCTGTATCGGCAGGAGCTTTCGGAGGAATTACATAAGGAATAGGTCCTTGAAAATAGGGAGCTCCCTTCTTGTAATCCTTTGGTAAAAGAGTAAGATTGGGTTTGTTTTGTTTGACATTAGATTGATTGAGCGGCTTTGCATTATTCACAATTCTGTTTAATTCATTGATTGGGTTACCTTGAGCTACTCTGAACCCCACTAACCAATTACGATCATCGCGAATAGACCCCATACGGTTTGAAGAACTAAGGAAACGGAGATCCATTCTCTTTTGTGGATTTGCATTGGTAAGGGTGGTTCCAAATTCAGTGGTATGGCTACCACCTCTGCTTACTTTAAAGTCACCGTCAGTACATCCTGCCGGATCTATCTGCTTACCAGAACGATATGGACCATACCAATCATAGCACCACTCTTCCACATTACCGTGCATATCATAAAGTCCCCATGGATTGGGAGGAGTCTGGGCAACAGTGAGATTAGGTGCTGTTTTTAAAGGGTCGGGAACGCCGGGCCAGAAGCCATCTGCATCGCCATTAGCATTTCCTTTACGGTATATATCAGGGAGATAATTACCGGTGGAGTAGTAGGTTGTAGTACCGGCTCTACATGCATATTCCCATTCTGCTTCGGTCGGAAGGCGATAAAGCTTTCCCTCTTGTTGTGAGAGCCAGTTACAATAAGCCATGGCATCATCCCAACTGACATACACCACAGGATCGTTATCAGAATATGAAGTATGTTGCATACCACGCATTAGGCGGTGCTCGGGACGGAACCGTTCGTATTGCAGATTAGTCACTTCTGTTGATGAAAGATAAAATGGACTAGAGATGACAACTGCATGAACAGGCTTCTCATCGTAGTCTCCATCTGTACATCCCATCTGAAATTGCCCCGACTCAATCCGGATCATCTTCATTCCGACGGAATTAATATTCTGAGCAGACATAGTCCCTGAACCTAACAGTAATAAAGTAGGTAATAAATACTTTAAAACAGTCAGGTCTAATGATATTTTCATAGAGTAATGATTTTTTAAGCTAAGATAATGCTTTATTATTTCATGCCCATATTCAACTATTTAGATTGTGAATCAATTCATCTCCCTAAAAGTTCTTATCACAATTATCGAATAACAAAGAACTCCGATTAATGGAATTAAACCATCAATCGGAGTTCTTTGTATCTGAAATGCCAAACGCTATTATAGAAACAATTAAAATTTCTTAGTGGGATAGTCTTTCAGATCTTCAAAAATCTTCTCAATAACAAGTGCAAAAGCACCTAAAAGGGCCGATTTTTCACGAAGTTTTGATGTGACAATCTGACAATCACGTTTGATACGTGAGATAGCATATTTGTTAAGAGAAAGTTGTAACGGATCGATGATGTAGTTTTCTGCCATACCAATCTTGCCACCAAGTATAATGATCTCAGGATTGAAGATGTTAATCAAAACGGCAACACCTTTACCCAATTGTTCTCCCATCTCAGATAAAAGGCCAATAGCATATTGATCTTCTAATTGAGCTGCTTTAACAACGGTTTCGGCGTCAATACGATCGGGATTGTTATCCGTTAAACGAGCAAGAATAGAAATCATTCCATTAGCCATGCCAATCTGAGCACGCTTTGCAATAGCACTACCCGATGCAACTGTTTCCAAACATCCACGTTTACCACAAATACAAAGTTTACCTTCAGGCTCAACCTCAAAGTGACCAAACTCACCGGCGAAACCTGAATTTCCACGATATAGTTTCCCGTTTAAGATCATTCCCAAACCGATGCCCGCACCAATATTCAGACATAATACGTTTTCCTTACCTTGAGCCAAGCCGAAATATGATTCGCCAAGTGCCATAACGCGAGCATCATTATCAACAAATACAGGCAAATCAAACTTATCTTCAAAGAATTTATACAACGGACGGTCGCTAAAGTTTTTATAGGTCTGACTCATACCGCTCTTTGAATCAATCAAACCGGGAAATGCGACACCGACACCAATCAGTTTACGATAATCGATACCTGTATTTGCAATTAGTTCTCTCGATTTTTGATAAATCTTATCTACAATATTTTCATCGTTCTCTAGTTCAGAAACAATAATACCGTCGGACGAAAGAGTCTGACGATTAAGGTTTAGAATAGATATACGTGTTGCAAAACGGCCCATATCAATACCTAATACATAACGGGCTTCAGGGTTTAACAGATAAAGATTGGGGCGGCGACCACCTATTGAAGCACCAATACCGTTATCAAGCACTAATTCCTCGTCAATGAGTTCATTAATAGTACGTGTTATTGTAGGTATACTCATCCCTGTAGCACGACCTATATCGGGAATAGATTTATTTCCTTCCAGATATAATAGTTGAATAATGCGCTTCTTTAGTAAAAACTTTTTTAGTCGTACGCTGGAATTCTCATCCATCATATCGGCACGACTGAAGATTGGATCAACATTCATTGGCATTCCCTTCCTTTCGAACGATTAGGTTAATTAATGTGGTAAAGATAAAGATTATTTATTTAACAATTCAAACACATTCTAATAATAATTATAAAGTTATAAGAAAAATAAAAAAAACACTTCAACTTAACCGAAATCATAAACGCATAAATTTTTTGCTAAAGTAAAATAGATGATTATCAACACATCCCAATAGATCATCATTAAACCTATTATGACTAAAAACTACTTTAGCATGATTTTTAATTAAAGAAATTTGTTTGCATCGTTTTAAAGCGTAAGCAAACTACTTCCTAAAAAATCTATTTATTCATTAATATGCAAATAAGAGAATCTACTAATGTGTTAATGAAAAAATATGCTAATTAAGAGAAACCACTCTATTAACATATTAGCACGATTAGCAAATTATTTCAGTTCAATCCCTAACCATTCGCTCAACTTTTCAAAGACAATAGTTTTTTGTTCCTGACTAAGGGTGGCTATTCGCGAGGCATGACTTCCTTTAGCCACTACCATTTTCAAGGTATTGGGGTTATGATCTATCCGGGCAGCAGAAGCAAACCACGGATCATATTGACCATAGACACAAATGAGCTTACTCGCCTTAGTTTGCAGCCATTGATCTACCTTTTTCATCATAGCGGAAGAATAATTTACCGGCAAACCAATTGGGCCTAAAATAGTGTTGGGATATTGCTTTTGCTTTACCCACTTCTGAAAAGGTTTTATGTTATATCCATAATATCCGATTTCATTATTTGCTTGGGCAAAGAAAGGTTCAAACTTTGTGATCTCCTGATCACAGAAAGAGTTAGAAGGTACAATACGGTATAAAGCATTTAACATAGAACTATTATCGGCATCGGCATCGGGAATCTCAGACTCACCATGTCCCCACTGCCAGAATGAAAAGGGATATTCAAGAATCAATTGGTCGAATGCAGCTTCAATGCCCAAACGATTAAAGGTTTCATTATTTTGAGCTGTTCGCTTTTCAAACTCGGGCAACAGCATCTTTTTCTTTTCAAAGAGGCGTTTCTGAAAGCTAAAAATCTTATCACGGGTAATCTCATCGCCTACATTGTTCAGAAACTCTTCCTCACGCGGATCTTCAAGCGCAAAGTTGATTGGAGCTACGTATGCAACAGTAGCATCCACATCGTTAGGATAAAAATACCGGAAGTAAATAGAGGTTTGTCCTCCTTTACTAATACCCGTACTTACCCATTTACCGGGATAGAGCGCTTTGAAGATAGTGAGAACAGCATGATGGTCGGCAGCAGCCTGCGTAATGTTCATGTATTTCCAATCAAGAGGCGAAGGTACACTTTTACCAAAATAGCGATGTTCCACTACAATCTGATTTGCATTCAGATAACGTGATAGCTCTTCCGAATAGTTTGGATTGAGTGCATAGTCGGCTTGATAACCTTCGGTTACAAAGACAAGGGGCTTCGAAAAATCATTATGTGATAGGATAACCCGTTGTTTAAAATGCTGGGAGGCGGGGTTATTATGATCAACAGGCTGATCTATCATAATCACATAGGTAGCCTTAAATAATTTGTCACCTTTTATCTGATTTACTTCTACAACATTAGGCAGGCTTTTCAAACGAAGTAGAAGCGAATCGGTTTGAGCAGTTGCAGCCTGAATAAACAGAACAGCAACTGCAATAAGAAGAATACGAAATTTAAACATCGATAGATTGAATAGGATAAATAGTTGGGTTGATTAAAATTGTAGCGGTTTTGTTTTAAGCTTGAGCCATTCCAGTTCAGTTCCACCAAGGTAAGGAGACAAACGATCATAAACAACAGTATGATAATCGTTAAGCCATTTCAGCTCGGCGACGGTGAGTAACCGAACATCAACGAGGCTGCAATCTATCGGACACAAGGTAAGGGTTTCGAATTTTAAGAAACTTCCATAGGCTGTTTGATCGGCCGGAACACATAACACCAGGTTTTCGGTACGAATCCCATGTTTGCCTTCCCTATACATAGCCGGCTCAACGGAGGTCACCATTCCAACTTTCAAAACATTTGAAGCGGGACCGGCTGCATTAGGATCGATGCTTTGTGGTCCTTCATGAACATTGAGAAAAAAGCCTACACCATGACCAGTGCCATGGCCATAGTTGATCCCATTTTTCCAAAGTGCTATTCTTGCTAATGCATCAAGTTGATAACCACGGGTACCTACCGGGAAGACAGCATCCGACAGATTGATGGTTCCTTTAAGGGCTAATGTAAAATCTCGTCGCTGTTCTTCATTAGGAGTACTTAATGCCACTGTTCTGGTAATATCAGTGGTTCCACTCAGATATTGTCCACCCGAATCAAGTAAGAAAAGTCCTTCAGGTTTCAGTTCCACATCAGTTTCGGGGGATGGATTATAATGCACAATGGCACCATGACCTGCATATCCTGCGATAGATCCAAAACTTAAGCCCATAAAATAAGGTTGTTCACTTCTATATTGTCTCAGTTTTTCTGAAGCAGAAAGTTCTGTGACGGTCTCTTTACCAACTGTATTTTCGAGCCAATGAAAAAATTTAACCAATGCCACACCGTCGTGTTCCATCGTCTTCAGTAGATGGGCAATTTCCGTATCGTTTTTAATAGCCTTCAAAGCCGTGGTGATGTTCGTACCTTCAACTATTTTAACACCGGCCGGAATAGCATCGGCAATAGTCTGGTTCACTTTTGAAGGAGCGATAAGCAGCTTCTCACCCTTAGCAATACCTGATAATACCTTGGTGACATCCGTATAATCATACAATATGATGTTCTCTGCTTCTAAAGTGGTTTTCAATTCGGGACTAACTTTTGCAGGATTGATAAACAGATATGTAGTATTCGAAGAGATCAATGCATAACTAACAAACACCGGGTTATAAAGGACATCGGTTCCTCTTAGATTGAGCAGCCATGCAATATCATCGAGACTGGCGATAAAGTGATGGTTAACTTTTAATTTTTCCATCTCAGCACGTACAGCAGCAATTTTATCGGTACGCGAAGAGCCTGCAAAGCTAACATTATGGTCAATCACCATGTCGGTAGGCAAAGTAGGCCTATCTGTCCAGATAGGGGTAATCAAATCCTCATCGGTAACAACTTCAATCTGCTTAGAAGCCAGAACGTTCTTAATATACTTGACAGAGTCTGCAGAAACCACAGAACCATCAAGCGCTATTACACTACCTATAGGGAGTTTCTTTAAAAGCCAATCCACATGTTCCGGAGTATGGGGTACAATCAGCTTAACAAGCTCAATACCTGAATCTTTAAGCTCGGCTTCGGCTTGCAGGAAGTAACGCGAATCGGTCCACAAACCAGCAAAATCTTTAGTGACTACTAGGGTGCCGGCCGACCCTGTGAAACCGGAAAGCCATGTCCGGGCTTGCCAGTAAGCGGGAACATATTCCCCCATATGAGGATCGGTACTGGGAATAATATAGGCATCAAAGTCAGATCCAGCCATCAGGCGACGGAGTTTCTCCAGGTTCTTCATTCTGTTCATAACGTATTTTTTTGGTCTTAACGAATCGGGTTGCTTCAATTTAATGCGGTTCCTCTGCTATCAAATCAGCACCCTTTCTCATTTTTATTAAAACAAAATGTTTCAACACTCAAATATAACGAAGAAATTACAAAAAAAACAAATAAACCGCACAATTAAATACATAGGTGAAGTCGATTTCGCCTATGTATTTTATGCAGCAGATTAGACACATTCGTGTGCTGTACGATGGATAATTTCGTTTTGAAGGTCTTCACCCAAATCATTAAAATAATCACTATACCCGGCCACCCTGACAATTAGGTCACGATACTTTTCCGGATGCTTTTGTGCATCGCGAAGCGTATCGGCAGAAACTACATTAAACTGAATATGATGACCGTCCATTCTGAAATAGCTACGAACAAGACTTCCGAGCTTTGCGATACTCTCTTCATCTTCGAAGAAAGAGGGTGAAAACTTTTGATTGAGCAGTGTGCCTCCCGTACGGATATGATCGAGTTTGGCAGCCGAACGAATCACTGCAGTAGGGCCCTTGGTATCGGCACCCTGGACAGGTGATATTCCCTCCGACAGTGGTTGTTGTGCCTTACGGCCATCAGGCAACGCTCCGATCATCTTGCCGAAATAGACATGACAGGTGGTGGGTAGAAGATTGATACGATGAGCTCCACCAATGGAAGTAGGACGACCATTAATAGCATTGTAATATGCCTCAAACACATCAAGGGTTAAATCATCCGCATAATTATCATCGTTTCCAAACTTCGGTGTTTTGTAGATCAATTCATTTCTAAATTCCTCAGCACCTTCGAAATTATTCTTTAACATCTGAAGGAAATCAGCCATCGTGATAGTGCCATTATCGAATACATGATACTTGATAGCCGACAGACAGTCGGTGATAGTACCTAATCCGACACCCTGAATATAAGTTGAGTTATAACGGGCGCCACCTGCGTTATAGTCGCGACCGTTCTTAATACAATCCTGGGTAAGCAACGACAGGAAAGGCACAGGCATGTGGTAAGCAAACAAACTATGAATGATATTATTGCCCTTAATCTTAATATCAATAAAGTGGTTGAGTTGCTTTTGAAACGCCTCAAAAAGTTGCTGATAAGAGGTAAAACCGATTGCATTGCCGGTTTGAGGCCCCAGCTGCTTTCCGGTAAGCGGATCAACACCATTGTTCAGTGCCAGTTCAAGCATCTTCGGAATATTAAAATAGCCGCTTAAAATGTAGGCTTCGGTACCAAAAGCACCCGTTTCAACACAGCCGCTGCAACCGCCATTACGGGCATCCGTCACACTCTTCCCCTGGCGCAACAGCTCTTGTACAATGGCTTCTGTATTAAAAATAGAAGGCTGTCCGAAACCTGTCTTCACAATACGAAGAGCACGATGAATAAAGCGATCGGGATTCTTCTTACTCAACTGCACCATTGAACTGGGCTGCAGTAGGCGCATATCTTCGATAACATCGAGGATGATATAAGATAAATCATTAACGGCATCAGAACCATCCGGATTAACACCCCCTAAGTTTATCAGTGAAAAGTCGGTATAGGTATTGCTTTCTTCAGCAGTAATTCCCACTTTTGGAGGAGAAGGATGATTATTAAATTTAACCCAAAAGGCCTCAAGCAACTCCTTGGCGCGCTTTTCGGTCAGGCTACCTTCTTCAAGTTGTTTTTTATAGATAGGGTAAAGACTGCGATCCAGTCGACCCGGATTATATGAATCCCATGGATTTAGCTCGGTGATTACCCCCAGATGAATAAACCAGTAATGCTGTAAAGCCTCATGAATGGTTTCGGGTGCATGTGCAGGCACACGGCGACAAACCGCTGCCATATTTAAAAGTTCCTTTTTTCGCTGAGGATCGTTACAATCTTTTGCAAGCAGTTCAAGTTTCTCTGCGTGGCGTTCGGCATAACGTATAACGGCTTTAGCAGCAATGCGCATGGCCTCAAGCTCCGACTTCCGCTCATATGCTTTGGGGTCATTAAAAAAATCGAGTGAAGCAATAGCTGCCTCAACCTCCACCTGAATATCTAGCATCCCTGTACGATACATTCTATCACCTAATACAGTATGTCCGGGAGCACGTTGTTCCTGAAACTCAGTGAAAATACCAGCGGTATAAGCATCTATCCATTCAGGAGGCAAGCTGGCAAAGATACGTTCACGGTTTGTTTTACCCTTCCAAAACGGAATGATAATATCACGATAAGCCTCTTTTGTTTCGTCATCTACGATAAACCACACCTTTTTACGGGTATTAAGAATATCGAGATCAGCCATACTATGCAAGTTGATTTCAGGATAGGTGGGAGTAGCTTTGGGAGCAGGCCCCCGCTCACCGACAATCAACTCCTCATCACCAATGTAGATTTCTTTATTTTCAAGAATATATTGTAAGCATTTTGCTCTCTGTACCGGAATAGCTTCAGGCATCAGATTATTTTTACTGTAGAATTCAGTTACTAATAATCCTCTTTCAGCAGAGATTTTACATTTAGCATTTAAACTTGCTTCTCGAAGTCTTTTAATACGATCGTTCATTGATTCAATTATTTTAATGCGTTTTTTGTTCAACTTTGATTTGCCATGTCGTTTATGCTGGTCTCTTAGGTAATCATTTACATACATAAACTCAACAGCTTATAATCTGTTTTATCCGCCGATCTTCACTTTAAAACCAATTTTTTCGTAAGTACTCTTTAACAGATCAAGGCTTTCGGTATCGGGTTGACGGAAAATATGGGAGTCAGCTTTCAGTCCCAATCGCTTATATTTACTTTTAGCGGCTGCATGATATGGAAGTAAAAAAAGATGATCCACGGCAGGATAGAGATCGGAAAGCAATTGGGTATAGGCATTTACCTCCTCAGGAATATCATTGACATCTGGAATAAGCGGTATCCGTAACCATATTTTTTTTTGCATGGCAACCAATATTTCCAGATTATTCAATATCAAACGATTGGACACTCCTGTATATTCTGTGTGTTTCAAAGGATCCATCACTTTAAGATCGAACAAAAACAGGTCGGTATGCGCAGCAATGGTCCGAAGTGTTTCAACAGGAGCATATCCGCAAGTATCCACGGCAGTATGGAGTTCTCTGTCCTTACAGAGGGTCAGAACCTCATCCATAAATTCAGGCTGCATCATGGGTTCCCCCCCTGAAAAGGTGACACCACCACCCGACTCATCAAAGAACATCCGCGACTTCTCCACCTCTTGTACCACTTCTTGCGGGGTTGTGTAATAGCCAACCGTTTCGGTAGTTTCATGCAACGTTTCGCCAACTCGCCTATTGACAATCATAGATTCAGGAGCAGGAAGCTGACTCTCGGGATTATGACACCAGCTACACGACAACGGACACCCCTTCAAAAATACGGTTGTTCGTATTCCGGGACCGTCATGTACAGCATAGTGCCGTATATCAAATAATAAACCCTTCATTTTAAACAAATAAAAAGGACAAATAGATTATGAAAATAACAGGGAGACGGAAAGGAAAAACTCTCCGGCACGAAGGGAGGAAAATACTAACACATCCAGCACTCGTAGAGGCCGCGACCATACTTATGATACATGCAGATGGTTCGATGAAGTTGCATTGATTTACATTCTTTAATTAACGTGTAAAATTATAGTATCTAGTTTGTTATATCAAGCATTTAACTCAATTTATATTTAATCTATCATAACGTTTTCTTTTAATGAAGACACGATCATTCAACTGGGCAAATAGCATGCCTCCCAGCATAAATCCACAACCCAGCAATGCTCTAAAACTTAGCCGTTCATCAAGAAACAACCATCCGCCTATTGCGGCAAAAACAGTTTCCAGACTCAAAATGATGGCAGCATGAGCAGGATGAGCAGTCTTTTGTACAATCACCTGCAAAGTATACGCCACACCAACCGACATGATTCCACCATATAAAATGGGTAAACCCGCCCTATAAATTCCGGATAACGAAACCGGTTCTATGATAAATGCAATGATCAGACTAATAACTCCGGTAGTTGCATATTGGTAAATAGACAACTTGATCGCATGCAGATAAGGTGAAAGCCAACCGATAACCAATACATGACAAGCCCAGAAACCTGTACTGATAATGAGCAGCAGATCACCTTGCTCAATCTGAAAATTGCCTTTAACGCTGAGCAGATACATGCCTATAACAGCTAAAATAGCACCGATCCATGTACCCAGCCCCGTTTTATGTTTAATGAATAGTCCAAAGATGGGGACCAGTACGACATATAGTCCGGTAATAAATCCAGCCTTCCCTGCAGTAGTGTATTGCAAACCTATTTGCTGAAGAGAGATTCCGCCAAAGAGGAGTATGCCGGCAAGCAGACCACCCCAACGTTTCCAGAAGAACGGAAGCGGCTTGTCTTTTGTGGTTTGTGTAGTTTTTGGAAAAAAATATAAAAGCGGAAGTAGTGAAAGCACACCTAATAAAAACCGAATCCCGGTGAAAGTAAACGGACCGACGTGTTCCATTCCCACACGTTGTGCAACGAAAGCCAATCCCCAAATCATGGCGGTAAGTAATAACAGAGAATCCGATTTAAGGTTATTGTTTTTCATTTAGGCTTTTATTTTTCTTTACAATATTTTCTTCTGTCGAAGTCTCTATGTATCCTTCCTTTCGACACTACAAAATTAATAATTTCCACAATTATTGGGGAATACCGATTTGTGAGGAGTACTTACGTTCCGGCATAGGTGTTAACCGTCCAACAGATTATTTATCACTGATTAAATATTCTCAGATTACGCTTGGAATATTCGCCCATGAGCCTAGCCTTATTCCACTTACATTCCATATAGTGTCACGCTATAGGTACGGGTTCGATAAGACCCTTGGGAGAATAAAGGCATGATAGTCTATTCACTATGTTGCTTTTTAAAAATTTTCCATATAAATAAAAGATATGTTAAGTTTGCTTTGTGAATCAACTTCCGTATATTTGTATATACTGTAATCGTTTAGTGGTATGTGAATTCTATAACATGTATGAGGGCAAAATCATAAGAGAGTAACCCTTATTTTTTTAGTCGGACAATAGTTATTTAAAATGAGGAAATGGAACGACGGGAATTATTAGGAAAAGCAATGGTAGCATCTGCCGGTGTTTTATTATGCAGCTTACCTGCAAAAGCAGATACAAAACCTAAAAACAAAATCAATGCTGATGCCACAAAGCACCCGGTAAGTCATCATGTGATCTTTGCAAGTCAAACCGGCGCTAAACTCGATAGCAATGTTTATGCCGGAGGAGGAACAGATGATACGATAATCTTGCAATCCGTACTCGACAAAGCGAAGGAATCAGGTAGTCTCCATTTAATCATGGATGGAGCAGCATTAATACGGGGACTTAACATTCATTCAAACACGACCATCGAATGCCTTGATCCTTCCTGCGGATTTTTTCTTGCCCCACAATCGAATCGTGCAGTTATAAGAAATGCGAATCCGAATATGCAGGGGGAAAGGTTCAATAAAAATATCACACTACTTGGCGGCACCTATAATCAAAACTGTAAAGAGCAGTTGCATCATTACGTTGAACAGAACAAGAACAGTGTGGCGTTTGGAAAGGACGTATGGGTGATGGCAATGGAATTTTATGGTGTCGAAAACGTCACGATGCGGGATGTCACAATACGCAATCAACGAACCTTTGCCTTGTTGATGGCGAATTGGTTTCGTGTGACAATGGAAAATATTTACATTGACCTGCCCGATCATGCTGATTTTCAAAATCAGGATGGGCTTCATTTCTGGGGACCCGGTCAATTTCTAACGATGAGAAATATACAGGGTCGTTCAGGCGATGACTTTATTGCATTGGCTCCGGATGAAAACGACAATGTTTCGAGTATTACCGATGTGCTGATTGATGGTGTCATCCTTGATAATGCAGATCAGGGCATTCGGCTTTTATCAAGAGATAATGGAAGGCTCGACAGAGTCATTATCAAGAATGTCACAGGAACCTATAAGAGTTTTGGCTTCTATATCAATCCATGGTTTCAGGGAGCGAAGGGAGGCAACTTCGGTAATATTATTTTCGACACCATCGATCTGCGGCAATCCAAACCTAATTATGATTATACGCCCCCCATGTTGTTTCGGCTGGGAGGACGTTTCGAAAGCCTTACATTAAGAAACATCTATCATCATGAGCCTTCGGACAACAGATCCGTTCTTGATATAGGCTGGCCGGGACCAACTACCGATTATAGTTACTCAGACACTTATATAAAATCGCTTCTGATTGATGGACTTCATATTTTAGAATCCAATGAAAAATCAGCTGACGCTTCATACATAAAAGTAATAGGCCGGGTTGATAATATGGTTGTTCGAAACGTTGAGATAACAAGAGATACAGTCATGTCGCAAAAAGGATGTCTGATTGAGACAACAAGAGCTACCGCAAATATCAGAAATCTATTTATGAGCAACATTCTTGTGAATCGCATGCATAGCCTTATATCCCATAAAAACGGAAACATTGACACCATTCAAATCAATAATGTAATGAGTTCGGAAATGGGAGATGCAATTATTACTACTGATCAAAGTATCAAACGACTGAATGCATCCGCTGTTTTTGGTACTGAACTTATTTCCAAGAATAACAAGGAAAGAATCGGCTCGTTTAATCAATAAAAAAAATCGGACTAATGAATTTAATTACCCGTGGACTTTTAGTAATCTGTTTTTTGTTCCTTTCATCCGGATCAAAATCTCAATCTTTAAAAGAATACCCGATAGGATTGTATGACCTGAATTATACATTAAAAAGCGATCTTAACAAGCCTGATAATGTAAAAACAGCCTGGGATGATGTACACACAGTATCCACACTGCAGGGAATTGTAAATCGAAAGTCTCCCAGATTATTCATATTCCTGATAAAAAACGGAACCGTGGATGTAGACAGGTACTGGTGGAATAAATATCGCCGGAAAGGCAAATGGCTATACGGCAGGGATACGGTGATATATCATAATATTGTTGATCTGGTCACTGCTTATCAATCAGACATAAAAGGCGTCGTGGTATATGATCCGGAGGTTGCCGCCACCAGTAATGTCGCTTCTTCAATTGCAGGCATAGAAAATCTAATTGCCATTCGATATGATACCTCCGCGAATAGCCTTTATTCAAAGCTCGTCCTACGAGGTCCTCAATTACCGGTAAGGGTATGGCTGTTAAATAAAGATGGTTCCTCCATGTTCAAAGGTACCGGCTATATTCCCGGGACTACCCGCTTATCTAGTGGTTCCGCAAAAGACGATGCGTATTTATGGTTCATAGAAAAATACATGAAAGCCGGGAAATGTAATACAAAGTACGGCGCTTATTATGTTGATCAGCAATGGATGAAAAATCCTTTTGCAGCCAATCGTAATCATCATACGCTTTCCAATCATGATTTTTTTGTAAGTCGTAAAGGCTTCTTTTTCGATTTAAGCCCATGGGAAGATGAAGCCGCAACCGATGATATTCATCAAAAAACAGGTACTGATCTGAATACGTTAAAAGAATTAGTACTTACTGCCTATCAGCAAAATAAAGGAAATGATTATGCTTATATCGGAGGCTTTCCACCATGGGCGTTTAAATACACGCAACATGCGGGAGGCATGCATGAGGATGTTGCTACAGAATGGGAATATTCCAGAATCATCAGTTCATACAATGCTTTTAAGGATGCGGATGCCATAAATTATGGTGCTTTGGCAAACGCTTCTTTTTGGCAACATTTTCCTCTGAAAAAGAAATATAACCAATCGTGGATAACAAAATCGGATCTGCAGAAAAGAGGGTATCTAACTTCTGACGGAAAAGTCAACTTCAGGGGACGAAACTTCTTTATTTTCTATGTTGGAGATTATGATGCCTCCTCATGGGTTGCACAGACTACGCCTACTATATGGGATAGTCCGGATAGAGGGAAGGTTCCGTTGATGTGGTGTATCAGTCCTGTCTTAGAAGAGCGGGTTCCCATGGCGATGGCCTATATAAGAGAAACCGCTACTAAGAACGATTATTTTGCCGCCGCCGATAATGGTGCGGGATATTTAATGCCGGGCATGTTACAAGAACCAAGACCCATTTCAGGACTCCCTGATGGTTTAAATGCTTGGGTTGCTCATAATAAGCCCTATTATGATCGCTGGGATTTAAGCATTACCGGATTTATTATCGACGGACACGCTCCAGGACTCAATGAAAAGGGATTGGATGCTTATGCTAAATTCAGTCCGAATGGAATTGTCCCTCAGAAGACACCGTTAACACTACTTCATGGTAATATGCCGGTATTACGTTCGGATGATGATGTAAATGAAAATGATCCTGCCGAAGCGGCAAAGCATATTCTAGATCGGATCAGTAAGCGTCAGATATCCTTTCATTGGTTCCGTAACATTTTAAAAAATCCATCGTGGTATGTGAAAGTAGTGGATGATTTAAAAAAATCGGATCCTAAAATAGAATTATTGGATGCTCCTACATTTTTCGAGCTATACCGCATCTATTTAAAACAGACAGCTGAAGCAGCAAAAGGAAAAACTCCCGGGCGTCTCTAAAGACACCCGGGAGGGATAATATATAGGGGGAAAATGTATTAATTATTTAGCTGAACGTTTTTCAAACTCAGCTAAACCTTCATCCAGAAACTTAATGAAGTTTTCAATTTTCAGATCGTAAGCTGTTGGTTTGCGAAGGAGTTCTCCATTGGTATCCAACAAAACATAGTAAGGCTGTGAGTTGGTTTTAAAGCGGGATATCTGGAAATCAGCGAACTTCTTTCCGATGGTCTTCTTCACTTTACCATCAACGGTAGAGGTAACCCATTCGTTCTCTGGAAGATCTTTCCGGTCGTCTACATAGAGAGCCACTACTACAAACTTCTCTTTCAATCTTTTCAATACCTGCGGATCACTCCATACATTGGCTTCCATTTCACGGCAGTTTACACATCCGTGACCGGTAAAATCCACAAACAGTGGTTTGTTTTGTTGCTTGGCACAACGTAATGCCTGTTCGTAATCGAAATAGCCTTTAATATTATGTGGAAGGTGAAGGAAGTCTGCATATTTAGGAGTTTCGCAAAGCTCCTTATTGTCTGCTGATGCGTTACCATTACCTCCACCATTCTCTGCCACGATACGGGTTAAATCGAAATCGAGACTCGATTCGGGAGGAATATAACCGGAAAGCGCTTTTAAAGGAGCGCCAAACATGCCGGGAATCATGTAAACCACGAAAGAGAATGTGATGATAGCCAGAAATAACCGGCCCACCGAAACGTGCTTTACATCACTATCGTTTGCAAACTTGATTTTTCCCAACAGATAAATGCCCATCAAGGCAAAGATGACAATCCAGAGAGCCAGATAAACTTCGCGATCAAGAATATGCCAATGATAGGTTTGATCGGCAATACTCAAAAACTTTAAGCCTAATGCAAGTTCTAAAAAGCCCAGAACTACTTTAACCGCATTTAACCATCCACCCGATTTTGGGAGATTTGATAACAGTGATGGAAAAAAGGCAAAGACCATAAAAGGCAAGGCAAAGGCAAGAGAAAACCCTAACATTCCAATGATCGGCATGAGCACTTTTCCACCGGCAGAGGCAACAAGAATAGAACCGACGATTGGTCCGGTACAAGAAAATGAAACCAATACCAATGTAAAGGCCATGAAAAACGCACCTAACAAGCCTCCCTTATCCGCACTCTGGTCGGCCTTGTTGACCATCCAGCTTGGAAGTGTTATCTCGAAAAGGCCGAAGAATGAGGCTGAAAAGAACAAAAAGATCAGGAAGAAGAGCACGTTTGGAATCCAATGTGTACTGAGGAAATTCGCAAAATTAGCGCCCAGTGTAACCGCTACAATGGTTCCAATGACGGTATAAATCAAAATAATGGAAAGTCCATAAACCAATGCTTCCATTTTGGCCTTTGCCTTGCTCTTTGCATCGTTCATAAAGAAAGAGACCGTCATAGGAATCATTGGGAAAACGCAGGGAGTAAGGATAGCAACTAATCCGGCCAGAAATGCCTTGATAAACCAACCCCACATTGAAGTGGAATCATCACTGCCCGAAGTGGAATCGACAGCTTTTGAGATAGCCGCATCCGGTGACTGAGCCGCTGAAGCAGCAGTGCCGTTTGTCTTGATACTATCAGGATTGACCGAGGTAGTGGTACTTCCTGCAGCAATTGTATTTGATGGTGCGGCAGCATTAGCGGGGACCACTTTACCATTTCCGGCTGTCATTGTAGAAGCAACAGCATTAGCCGCTCCAGCAACACCCTTTAAGATGAAGGAGTAGTCTGTTTCTTGAGGAGGCGTACATTGATGGTCATCGCAACTCATATATTCAACAGTCCCCTTCAGTACTGTTGTAGCGGCATTCACTTTTACCTTTTGTTTAAAGACGACCTTGTTAGAGAAATACTTCAGGGTCATGGCAAAGTTTTTATCGTATTCTTCGATTGGTTTAGGCTCTGACACTTTGCCTTCCAACTGAACCGCAGGATTCTTATCGAACTTAAAAGAAGTTGCAATAGGACCACCATCGCCAATAAATTGTGAATACATATGCCAGCCCGTCTCAACGGTGGCTATAAATGTCAACTCAACCTCATTTCCAGATAACGCTTTCTGACTGAAGCTCCAACTTACAGGGTTTTGAACTTGCGCTCTCAGAGAAAAGAAAGAAAGAACCAGAACTAAAACACCAAGAATTTTTTTATTGATACTCATTTGCATAAAAGTTATTTTAGGATCCCTTTATAGATTCATGTCAATGATTTCGTAATCGCCAATCATGGAGTGAATTTATAATATTAAACAGATAGGGCAAATTTCGGTTACTATTTCCTGATAAAAAAGAAAATAATAGTTACAAAACCACTACACGGACACCTTTTACTACTTACAAATACCATACAATTACATTTGTATACCTGATTATCTTTTATTTATCACTTCGTTAAAAAATAATTTCATTGATAAGATTCCTTACAAAAAAGGCTCAAACCAGAAACTTTATTATACCTTTGAAGCTATTTTTATATAAATTTCAAAAAAAATCTTAAGTTTTATACTGATGGTCAAACAACATATTACCATTCACGACCTTGCCAGAATCTTAAATCTAAACGCCTCTACGGTATCAAGAGCTTTAAACAATCATCCCAAAATCAGTGCCGAAACAAAAAAACTGGTACAGCAATTGGCTTCAGAGATGAACTATCAACCTAATGCATTGGCCTCATCATTACGAAAAGGCTCTGCACATACTGTAGGATTAGTTTTACCCCGTGTCAATAGAAATTTCTTTGCCAGTGCAATCGAAGGAATTGAAGCTGTTTTAAATAAAGCAGAATATCATCTCATCATCACGCAAAGTAATGAAAATGTCGAGAAAGAAAAAAAATGCATCAACTCGCTGATTAGCTCACGTGTGGATGGTATTATCATCTCTATCAGCTGGGAAACGCAAGACCTGTCTCATCTTTTAGCGGCACAGAGTAAAAAAATCCCACTCATCTTTTTCGACCGTATTCCAAGAGACTTTGAGGCTAGTAAAGTAATGTTGAACGATTTTCAGGGTGCTTATCAAGCCACTGAATATTTGATCAGAAACGGAAGTAAAAAAATTGCCTTTCTTGCCGGTCCACAACATCTTCAGATGTACTCCGAACGTTTTCGTGGTTATAAAACAGCACTCGAAGACTATAACTTTCCAATAGACACTGATTATATTATTAAAGATTGTCTGACACAGGAAAGAGGTGCAGAAGCAGCCGCTCAGCTATTAGAATTAGATAAAAAGCCCGATGCCATCTTCTCTTCCAGTGATTACTCCGCACTTGGTGCGTTGATGTATTGCAAAGAAAACGGGTTAAAAATACCTGAAGATATATCGGTATTTGGATTTGCCAACGAGCCCTTTACCAAACTGATGGATCCACCTTTATCGTCGATTGAACAGTTTCCGTATAAGATGGGAGAGACGGCAGCAAAGCTTTTTCTCAATGCGGTTAATAACAAAGGTGCAAAATATCAAACCATCGAAATGATTCCTGAATTAGTAATCAGGCAATCTGTTTTAAGCCGGGAAAGTTCTTCGCCTCAGAATTGAGCCAGAAAAGTAATCAAACTGATATCGCTGTTAGAAAGATTCAGCTTTTTACGTAAACGGGTACGCGCAACTTCTATACTATTCGTGCTCTGTTTAGTAAGGGATGCAATATCCTTAGTGGTCATATTCAACCGGAGAAAGGCACAAAGACGACGTTCATTCGCAGTAAGATCAGGATATTGTTCATTCAATTTCTGATAGAACTTACTATGAACCTGTGTAAAACGCACTTCAAATTCTTCCCAGAGATCTTGGTCATCCCCTGTTTGAAGTTCTCTGATAATATCTTGCAAAACATGTTGGTTTTCACCCTTCAGCGAAAGTTTAACCTTCTGCAATCGTTCAATAATACTATTGATCAATTCGTTTTTCTGAACCATATACATCACATTGGTAGTGATCTCTTTATTTCTATATTCCAGCTCCTCTTTCAAATTGGTTTGTTCCAGCTCTAAGTTTTGTTGAATCAGCTTACCTTCACGATTTCTACTCCGTAATCGTCCATAAAGTAAAATACTGATAACAAGCAGAAAAAGCAAAAATGCTCCCGAAAAGTAAAAGATAAACTCTTTACGTTGTTGCTGGATACTAACTCGTTGCTGTCTAAGATCAAAGTCGCTCTGCAACTCCATCTGCACGACCCGATTCGAAAGATCAGCCTGATGAAGACTATCATTCAATCTATTATATAGCAAGTCATAACTATATGCCTCTTTATAGTCCTGCTTATGGGCATAGAGCTCGCTCAATCCTTTAGCAGCATTTCGAAGCTCCATAAATGATTTCAATTCGGAAGCTATGGAAAAAGCTCTCTTATAATTTATGGTAGCCGAATCGTATTTTTTGACATCAAGATAATATTTCCCCAGGCTGTTAAAAACAGTAGTCAACTGTTCTTTATTACCGGTGACCAGGCACAATGAAAGACTCTGTTGAAAAAGTGATAAAGCTTTATCATTTAGTCCCTGCTGTTGATAGTTCACGGCGAAGTTATTCAGGATAATTGACGCTATTGCTCCGTTCTTTATTTCATTGGCAAGATTCAATGCTTTCTGATAATAATTAAGTGCCTCAATATGCTGTCCCATTATTCTGTTGCACTCGCCGATATTGTTATAAGAAGCGGCAATAAGTGCTTTATTTCCAATAAGCTTTCGGATCACAAAGGCTTTTTTATAATAATCCAGGGCATGCGAGCCATCGTTCTGATCAAAATACACTCCTCCTATAAGATTATAGGCTTGAGACAGTTCAATAGAGTCTTTAGATACTTGGGCATCGTTAATGGCATTGGCAAAATAGTCAATGGCTTTACGATACATCCCCTGAATTTTATATAGTGTCCCTAACGCGTTACTAATATGAGCTTTTTTCTTCCTGTCTTTCAGATCGGTAGCAAGCTCAAGCGCTATATGATAATATTTAAAAGCATCGGCATAACTGTTACGATTGCTGTACATCTCGGCAGTATTCAAAAGAGCATCGAGCTGTTTTACAGGATCATCAGTAATAGTAGCCAGTTTCAAAGACTGCTGGTTACTTTCCATTTTGTTATCTAAAGAATATGGAAGATGACGAATAGAAATGGTATCTGCTTTCCGATGCGAAGCGACCCCACAAAATGGAATATATAGCAAACAAAACAGCAATAACGTAATATAACCCTTCGCCATGAAATCTCTTTTCGAAACAGTAATCAATATAAGTACAAACTTACATAATAATTTCATTTATACACGCAACGGATAAAAATCGAAGTCATTTTAGGCTAAAAGATTTATAGAGAAACCCATAGTAAGAATTCTTAATACAGTAGAAAAGAATTAACGCTAATAGAAAAACAATAGAAAATGAATTTACGTTTATAAATATTCTATATTTATATTCATCCGTATTTTTGTTTTTGCAAAACTAGTCAGTAACACCGTTTACAAACTGGGCATCTGAACATAACATATTAAAAATAAGGTATCTAGAAATCATTAGTACGGAAAGGAGCCATAGGCAGCTCAATTTCATTAAACAAACTAATACAAGGGTTATTGGACCAAGCATATCGCACAGCAACCGGTTTTTTCACTGTTGGAGAGAATACATAGATTTTATGATTTACCAAGAGTGCTTTTGCCTCCTGAAAAGCTCCATCTTTTTCAGCAATCTCAAAACCACAAAAATTCAGATGATTCTCTTTCATTGGTAGGCTAATTTCATCTTTCAGCTTAACAATTATAGTATCGTTTTTGATTTCATACGATTTATAAACTGGCCCATCAGCAATTATATCTTGATGATAAGCAATTTTTAATGCCTGAAGTACCAGTCGATGTCCAAAAGTCTGTTTGTTTTTTGGATGGACATCATAAGGATTGCCGATATCGACCGAAACTACCATTCCCGTATTTGGCAAGACCAGTGCTTTTTGCTGTGCTTCGCGCAGCAGGCACCACGAATCGGATTTTTTTTCAAATTCATGAGATAGCTCAATGTTAGAAGCCTGGATAAATAAAAAAGGTAAGTCGCCCTGTTTCCATCGCTTTCTCCAATCTTTGATTAATTGCTGAAACATTTTCGCATAAAGTAACGGATGTCCGGCATCAGATTCACCTTGATACCAAATGAAACCCTTTATTCCAAATGGAATTATCGGCATTACCATCCCGTTGAAAAGGAAAGCCGAGTTGCTCTGGTAACTTTCCTTTACAGGTATCACGGACTCGAGTTGATCATTTGCTCTCCAATTTTCAACAATATTAATGAAGAATGAACGATCCTGATTTGAAATAAAAAATCGATCTGGACTACCCAATATTTGCGACTCGCCCCAAGGTTGTGCCAACCGAATGGTCAGAATATTTTTACCGCTATGAATCAATTTCTCTGGAATTTCAATTCTCACAGGTTCAGGATATAAGAAGTAACCCAACTCTTTACCGTTGATAAAAACCTGACTTTGTCGGTTTAGAAATTCCAAAGACAATTTGAGCTGTTGCCCGACAAAAGGTTCAGGGACAATTATTTCTTTTCGCATCCAAACGATGTTACCAAAACGATTAGTTTCACTCAATAAATCAACTGATTTCCAGGATAAATCATCCCAATCGGGATTACTTATTTTTTCCGTTAATCCGACAGCCGGATAACTGATTTGGTCACGACGTATCCTGTTTTGCTCAATAGATTGCTCTACTTTTTTAGACCAATCTGATTGTTCAAATATCGGCAGGACTGTAAGAAGGTTTACTGAATCAGTAAAAGGCTTCTGTGCTTCTCGGCTCATCCAGGTTTGAATTGGGGTTCCACCCCAAGAGCAATCAATAATCCCGATAGGTACTTTCAACTTTCCATATAATTCCTTTCCAAAAAACCATGCTGTTGATGAGAACCCAGCAACAGATTCCGGACCGGCAATTTCCCATTTCCCCGTCGGTAGATCTTTCTGTTCAATAGGACATGGGTATTTAGATACTGAAAACAATCTGATTTCAGGATAGTTTGAGTCCGAAATTTCTTTCGTAGATTGAGAAACGGCAGAATTCGGAATCCATTCCCAGCCTTTCATCGGGTGCTCCATATTCGATTGTCCAGATGCAAACCACACATCACCAATCAATACATTGCTGAAAATGATTTGGTTTTGGGTTCCTTTGACGATTAAATTATATGGTCCGCCAGCATTATGTTTAGGAAGATAAATCATCCAACGTCCATCGGATTTGGCATTGGTTTTCACCTCAGATGAATCCAACCTGACAGTAATCTGCTCCCAAGGCTTGGCTGTTCCCCAAACAGGTATTGCCACTTCGCGCTGTAATACCATATTATCGGAAAATATTTTTGCGGGAACTACTTTCCCTTGTAAGAAAAGGCAGGAAAAAAGAAGGATAATGAAACAACCTGTATTTTTAGCAAAGTTTGAAAGCATCGTTATTTAAGTTTTACACTAATCCATTAAATTCATTTCAAATGAAATCACCCCTCAATTACTCTTATTATATTTACGTATTTTTCAAAACGTCGTTTAAAAATTTTCTGTAAGAAAAAGATACTAGGGGAAGGTCGAGAATTATTATTTATATTCCTCCGTACGGAATAATATAAAATTATTGAACCCCTAGTTTACCAATATTCGGTTCTTAACGAACCAATAGAATTAAAGTTAAACAATTTTTGATTTTATTTACTCTTATATTCATTTATTGGAACTTGCGGGATTAACACCTTATTAACCTTTTCTGCGACCAGACTTCTTTGCAATTTAAAATAAGCGTTTTGTCTAATATCCCTAGATGAAGTGCCTACCTTTATATAGTATTTACCGGCTTCTGCAATCCATGCTGTTCTATCAGTATCAAAAGAAGCTAATGATCTTAAATCTAGACTAAAAGAAACGGTTTGTGATTGACCGGGAAGTAATATCTTAGTTTTCACAAAAGCTTTTAATTCTTTCTCCGGTTTATCCATTGTCTTTTTTGGAGCACTGATATAGAGTTGGACCACTTCCCGCCCCCCAATTGCACCATCGTTTTTTATTTTTAAAGTAACTGTTATCTTTTCATTAAATTGCTTGGTGTCTAATTTCAAATCACTGTAAGTGAAATTAGTATATGACAAACCATAACCAAATTCATAAGCTGGATTCACATTAAAAGTATCGTAGTAACGATACCCGACATAAATCCCTTCTTCATAAACTACTTGCTCAGGAGCCTCTTTAGGGGTACCTGGAAAATTCTTTGCAGAAGGAACATCATTGTAATCTTTTGGAAAAGTAGTTGCCAATTTTCCTGAAGGATTGACCTTGCCACTTAAGATATCAGCAATTGCATTTCCTCCCTCCTGTCCGGGTTGCCACGTCAATAATATGGCGTCAGCTTCTTCTCGCCAACTCACAGTCTCAATGACACCGCCAATATTCAATACGACAATCACTTTCTTCCCCTTTAACCGGAAAGCATCAGATACTGATTTTACTAACTTCTTTTCATCCGCCGATAGATAAAAGTCAGAATCAATTTTCCGATCGCCCCCTTCGCCAAAGACCCTCATCAACGTAATTATAGCAACATCAGCTTCTTGTGCCGTCTGTGATATTAAATCATCATCCAATGGCATTTCTTTCAAAATCTTATCCTGAACAGGCATTGCGGTAATCAAGCTGTCTTTCTTTTGATTAAGAGGCCTTCCAAGTTTCAAATAATCCATATATTTGGCATTAAGTCTCTCATCAGGAACATATCCTGCATTTTCAAGACCCTGGACCAGGGAAATACCATACTGATTATTTACCATTCCACTTCCAGTTCCTCCAACAATTATTTTATATGAATAATTGCCAAAGGCTGCTACTTTTTGAATATTCCCTTTCAGAGGAAGTGTTTGTTCCAAATTCTTCAATAACACCATTCCTTGACTTGCCGCATCACGGGCTAATTGTGCATTTTCTTTCAGATTTGGGTTATCAGAATATTTATAATCCTTAAAAGTAGGAGTTTGTAAGATAATTTCCAGAATTCGTTTTACATTCTGGTTAAGTACTGCCGTGTCTAATGCTCCGTTATTTGCTGCACTCTCTATTTTGTCAGACCATGCTGCCAATCCCGGCATCAGTAAATCATTGCCTGCTCTCATTTGAGCAATCACATCATTTCCTCCATACCAATCGCTCATTATAAAACCTTTAAACTTCCATTCTTTCCGAAGAATTACACCTAAAAGATCTTGGCTTTCCGAAGTATAACTACCGTTTATTTTGTTATATGATGACATCACAGTCCATGGATTAGCTTCTTTTACAGCTATTTCAAATGGATGTAAATATATTTCACGAAGTGCCCTTTCACTAACTATCGTATTGATAGTTCGCCTGCTGGTTTCCTGTTCATTGGCAACAAAATGTTTGATTGATGTTCCAACCCCCTTTGACTGCACTCCATTTATCATCGCAGCTGCCATCTTTCCGGAGATCAAGGGATCTTCGGAATAGTATTCGAAACATCGCCCACCAAGTGGATTCCGGTGAATATTTAATGCAGGGGCCAACAAAATGTCTACACCATATTCAAGGGCCTCATTACCTATTGCTCTGCCAACTTTTTCAACAAGTTGCGTATCCCAGCTTGAAGCTAATAAAGTGGCTACAGGAAAAGCAGTGCAATAATATGAATTTAAATCATCTTTTCTCCGGGGGCTAATCCGTAATCCTGCGGGTCCATCTGAAAGCATAATTGAAGGAATTCCTAAACGTGAAAAAGGATATGTATATCCTCCAACCCCTTCAATATTTTTCTGCTTTCGCCCAGATACAGAAACCGGCACAATACCACGTCTTTTAGCCCCCGTCACTATCAATGATTTTTCTTTTATCGTCATTGCTGAAACAACTTCACTCAATGAGCTTCTGCCGAGTTGTGGAACCTGATTGAAGGACTGAGCACCAACATGTGCCACAAGAATGGATTGACTCATTAAACATAAAATTATACCGTAAAGATTTAGTTTCATATTAAAAAAGATAAATATTCAAAGCACTACAAATCATTTAATTAACTTAATAGAAAGAATACGTTTCGTTACGTTTCATTTGGTCACGTTAAACTGAACCAGTTTTCAGCTCACATTACAATCAAATTTATTTTAACTATTTCACGCTATTAGATGCGTTTTGCAATTGTATAACTTTCAGTTTAAAGCATTTAAAGAAGCAATATCAACTTTGCTTCTTCATGAATAAATCAATGGAGAAATCCTATAAATTCAGGCACTAAATTCCTTTCACCAAGAAACTACAAGAGTTCCTGTTACATTTTCAACGACAAAATATTTTCCGAGTTTTTCATCGCCTGGCATAAAGGGAATCTGTCCTGCTTTCCATGGGTAATCAACATTCAAGTAGGCATGAAACGATTGAGGCGTCACATGATCTTCAGGATAAATTCTCACTTTGGCATTTTTTAACCCGCTTACTTGAAATCGTTTAGTAATACCCAACTCTCCGGAATGCAATTCTTTACAGGAAACAATCCCATCGTTTTGCTCCACAAAAATTCTGCACTCACGGTTCCATGCTGTTGGCATAATATAGGTTGAATTTCCCTTTTCGAGCTTAGTTTCCAAACCAAGCAACAGAGGTGCCCCCTGAAGCATTTTGAAACGAAGTTTAACAGTGTTACTAGGATTATAGCCTGAAAAAATTAATGCATTGTTTGACCGGGAAATTGTTAATACAGGGCTCTTAACAGACGGATCTTGTTTTTCGACAGTACAGTCAAACCCAAATTCGTGCAGTACAAAACGCGAAAAAAGAGATCCAATAAACCATTTTGTCGGATCATCAGGAGTTAATAAACGCCCGCCGGTAAAACTACAAGAGTTTGTTCCCCGAAGATAAACCACTTTTCCATCATGCCATTCAGCTTTACTTCTTACCCATACGATGTCTCGTTTTATACCGAATTGTTCTGCTTGAACCAAAATTTTCGTATTGCTGTCTTTTATATTTTTCAAAATTGTCCTTATTCCACCAGCAGAAAGTAGTGAACTATGGTTTAATACCTTAGGATAACTTATTTCAAGCACATCAGGCATATAGTCCGAAATAAGCTTGAATTCTCCTTCCAACGATGTTTCGTTTTTTAGGTTTAAAAAATCCATAAAAGCAACACTAGAATGATCTACCGGGCCATAAACAATCAGTTTCCCTCCATTTACGACAAATTGCATTAATGCTTTTTCCAATAATGAACCAGCTTCCGGAGCGATAGTCATCAAAATCGAATTCTTTAATAAATCAGGTTTTTTAACCAGAGCCGATTGAAAAGAAGTTGTGGAAATTACCGTATTTAGAGGAAGACCATTGTTGATTGCTTGGCGAACAAACCAATCTCCGTAATAAATTTCAGGTAAACGATCTTTGAATTGGTGTGCCCACTCGTGATACTCGTCGAAAGGATACACCCATACCAACAAGCCTGGAGCCGTAGGTGCATCTGAACGAGCCTTCAGAATATGCGGGGTCACTTCATTGGGTACCTGTACCGGCATATTTCCGTATGAATTATCAATTGTCAAAAAATCAAGATGAGTCGGGATACCAATATTCCCCTTAGCATCAATCCGGCAAACTGACAAAGGCAAATAGATATCATGCGGTTCCCGGCCGTATCGGTCAAGCCAAGGGCTATTGAGCCACCATGGATCATGTGTGTAATAGCGGAACGGGAATCGATTATCAGGTAGTTCAGACATGCGCGACATGTAACCGGCCATTTCCAATCCGAAATCGCCATCCAGAGCCGCCCAAGGAGAGTTGGGTGGTGGAAGCATATTGAAATTTCCTTTGTAGATATTTTTAAGATCTACCGCATCTCTAGCTAAATCACTACCTACTGACAAATTGGTTCCGCGTGTTTGTATTTCAAAATTAGGACATTCTTTTCGAAATAGTTTCCAGAACTCTCCAATTTTCACAGTAGCATCACCCAGTTTTTCCTGCTTGAAACTTTTTCCTGTAAAAATAGCACCGGTAGCCGACCATCCTTCAGCCCCAAATCCGAACCCATTACTGAACCAAATAAAGTCGTACCCTAAATCAGTAAGAAAATGGTTACTCTGCCGTCCAAAAAAAATTCCGAAAGGAGTATTCGCAGGAATTCCGTTAGGATAACCAGCATACGATTCTTTATCAGAATTTAAAATTGAATAGCAACTAACAAAAGTTTTGTATCCCATTGCGTTGCCGTTCAATATTTCCGGATGCTTTTTATACTTAAACTTCGATTTGGCAAATTCAGGACCGGGATCAAAAGTAGCACCGACTAAAATCGGCTTCCCTGTAATTTTATGTCCAACCTCTTTCAATGTGTGAATAATAAATTTTAGGTCACCGTATGTGTAAATTGGCGGATTTTCCATATAAAGATACGCCCGTTCATGAATGGAGAGCTCTTTGGGACCGGAACCAACTTCATGATTCGTGTTCGGATTACCTATATAACGTGCCCATTCAAGCGACTGATCCAAATGGCCTTTATAATCCATAATTTCCGAACCATCACTAGTCCACAACATAACAGAAACAGTATCAGTTTGACGTAGTAACGCGGACCATTGGGCAAATACTTCGCTGGCGACCTCACGAATATAGGTTTTGTCATTCTTCTTGAATGGCTTCAGCGACATTTCTAAAGTAATGTTATGAAACCGGTTCTTTTGCAAAGCCGGATCTTCAATAGTTCGATAGGTTTGAGCCAAGATATTTTCGGATAAAAAAGCAGATATTCCCAACAAGAGTATAACAAAAAAAATATTTTTCATAATTAATAAACTTTATTATGTTGCTTTATATTTTGTAGTATGATTAAGCCTGATACTTTTGTGGTATCAGCTTAAAGAAATTTATCTTTATTATTTATCATGATTCACATTTCAACTTCTAGCCGAACATTTTTTTGATTTGCTTTTTGTACTTTTGGGCTTTAGAAGATCTATAAATTCACTCATATCTGTTTCGCTAAGAGTATTTGAAAATATTATCAGACTTTGTTTCTTACCGGTTATATCAATTGATTATCCCAAAATACATAAAACACATTGCTGAACAATATAACCTCTAATTTCACGAACTATCACCGTTGAACAAGTGTAACAACTGTAGCAATAAAATAATTCATCGTTCTGATTTTTTGATTTCTCATATCGTTGAGCATGATTATTTATTTCATATTCCTGCTGAACCCAAACAAAGAATCCTAAATTCATTTCCTGTGCTTTGAGTATTTTTCTCCAATAAAAGCTCAACGCAGACAATATGCTTCCCCGGTTTTAGGTTCTTCCCAATTGGAAGCATGTACCTGTATCCGCCCCAGGTTTGATCGAACCAAGCGTCCATTATAACAGATCCTTCGCCATCAATACTTGTGCTAATCTTACCCATTGGCCCTTTTATTTTCCAACACGAAAGATAAATCAGCTTGCCACTGATTTCAAATTCGATGACACTGCCGGGATTAGAACTTTTCCACCCGGTACTTCGTTTCTGCGAATTGTCAAATACCCAGTTCTGGTTAGCAACCGGGACGAGGGTTTCACCATCAAAAAGTGATGTAAATTCAAATGAATCAGAAAGAAGAGGCGTAGGAATTATTGAACTTTCTGTTGAACTATTATTACGCAAAGAGAATTTTCTAAACGCTCTATCTAATGCACCGCATATCAATTCCCCAGTCAGCTTATGCCCGATTTCGTTGGGATGAATGTTATCAGGACTGATTTCAGACCATTTAATCTTCCCGGTTTGTATTTCCGGCCAAATTGCATCACGATAACTGATCATTGGCACCCCATAATAGGTTCCGATTTTAGACTCCAATTCCTGCGCATTGGTTCCATCACTTTTCATCATAAAAAGGAGCATGAGAGCTGGCTTTTTTGGGGCATTGAGAATTTGCCGGACAACACCTTCGTAAGATTCAGCATATTCCTTTGTACTAGGGTCGTTAACTGCAAAATCAACCACTACCATATCGGGCGAATGTGAAAGCAAATCCCTTTTTACACGCATTGCACCATAATCTGATCCGGTAGCTCCAATTCCTGCATTGACCAATTCAACTTGCGCCTTTGGAAAAGTCTTTTTCCACCATGCAAGTACCACGTTAGGATAACGGCTAGATGGGTTTGCACAAGCTGCACCTTCTGTAATCGAACCTCCAAACACGCCAATGACCAACTTACCACCCTTGTGAGCTCTAGAGAAAACTGACTGAAGACTAGTCTGGTTTCCTTCGGAAACAATAGCATTAGAAAGTAAGCTTTTGGTAATTGGGAGAGACTTAATCTCTGGTTCAGCTATTTGACCATTACATTCAGCTATCTGTAGTGCTAAGATTAATATCAAAATAGATTTTAGAATTTCCATTTCTTTTGTTCAAAACTAAAAATTTGATTCTTTCCAAATTTACATTAAACTTTCCCTGATTTTTTGAGACTATAGTCATAATAAGATTTTAACCTATTATGACTATAGTGAAAACATTTCTGGACTAGTATCCTGTATTTTGAACTAATTTAGGATTAATATCAATTTCATGTTGTGGAATTGGCATTAATAGTTGATAATCTTTTACAGAAAAAGTTTTTCCGTTATCAGTAAAATATTTGTTTAATACTGTTTGGGCACGATTGGTCCGGATCAGATCAAACCATCGTTGACCTTCATCTAAAAATTCAACACGTCGTTCTCTTTCCAATGCTAGCCTGAAATCAGCTGTTGATAATCCAGTCAATGAAGCAAGTCCGGCACGATTTCTTATCATGTTTAAATAAGTATGCGCATCTGTTGTTTTACCAGTTTCGTTTAAGGCTTCGGCATACATCAATAAAACATCGGCATAACGAAGAGCTGTAAAGTTGTTATCCATATCCGTTACATCTTTGGCCGTAAAGTCTACGAATTTCAACCCGTACCACATCCGGTATACTCCCCCGCCTGTTAAAGAAATTGAATCTGAAATCGAAGCTTTTTTCCTTAAATCGTTTGGCTCATAAGCATTTGCCACATCGGAAGTCGGACTTAACCTACCACCACCCAATTGGTTTCCAGGAAAAAGAAGCATTCCACCATACAGTACGGGAATAAATTGCTGTGCAAATGAATTTCCTTCGCCCACACTACCCGACAAATATTTTATCTCAAAAATAGACTCAGCTAATTCGTCATTATTTTTGGCAAACAAGCTTTTATAGTCATTTACAAGCGAATATTTATTCATATCAATAACTGATTTCAATACAGTAGCTGCTTTATCATATTGTTTTAGTGTCAGATACACTTTCCCGAGTAAAGTATTTGCAGCTCCAACTGACGCTCTTCCTTTTCCAAGTGTCGTTACATTCGCAAGCATCAAACTGGCACTGTCAAGATCTTTAATTATCAGTGAATAAACTTCACTTACAGGTTTACGTGTCATATCATAAGCTGCAACTTGGTTCGGACTTCTAAATTCTGTCTCCACGATAGGCAGTGGACCAAAAAGCCTTACTAAATTAAAATAGCAATAAGCTCTGAGAAAAAAAGCTTCACCTTTATATTGATTTTTCGAGTCTTTGTTGATTCCGGCACTTTCTATCCTTGACAGGATATTATTACACCTAGCAATTGCGATATAAGATGAAGACCAGCAGCTACTAACATATCCATTGGAAGATGTGATTCTCATTTCATCACACTCCATCTCACTCATTCCAGGAGATTGCAGCGTAACCATAGCATTATCTGTAGTCAGTTCTGTTAAATACAAGAAAGAGTTGTTATGTAAATCCTGTAAGTTTGCATATGGACCAACAATTGCTGCTTCAAAATCATTCGCTGTTTTATAGAATGATTGATCGTTTATTTGATTCTCTGGCTGCAGATCTAAAAACTTATTGCAGGAGGCTAATATTACCGTAGTAACTGCCAAAATTAATAATTTGTATTTCATAATTCCGTGTAGTTAATATTATAACGATAGTTTAATTCCAAAAGTGAAAGTACGGGCAAGAGGATAAGTAAGGAAATCAATCCCAGAATTGGTTATGTTATCTCCAGCTGTACTTGATTCAGGATCATATCCTGGATATTTGGTGAATGTATAAACATTGGATATATCTACAAAAACGCTCATACTTTTCACTGAAATTCGAGAGACGACACTGGTAGGGAACGAATAATTAAGGTTTATATCCTTAATCCTTACGTAAGAAGCATCAAATAAAAAACGTGAAGAGGAGGTAAATCCATAGGCATAATTACTTCTAATTGCTCTTGGTACTAAACCTGCCCCTGGATCTGATTCTGATTTCCAGCGATTGTCAACTATCGCTAATTGATTTTGCACACCGGCACTGTTCATCAAAGTTTCTCCCGCTAAAAAATAATTCTTTCCACCTTCCGATCCATTTATAAATATACCTAATGAAAAGTTTTTATATGTCAGTTTATTTTCAAAACCCCATGTGAAATCAGGCCATGGACTGCCTAGGATTTTCTTATCACTTGCCGTAATTTTCCCATCAAGGTTCACATCTTCAAATTTCAGGTCGCCTGGTTGTGTTTGAGGATGTTGTACTGGATTGTTTGCTACTTCAGCTGCATTTTGGAAGATACCTGTGACATGCATAAGATAAAAACTTGCAATAGGAGAACCAACTTGTGTTATCTGATAGGCAGAATTTGCAATTTGTGATCCCTCTGTTGCTAACTTGAGAACTTTATTTCTGTTAGCGTTAAATGTTAAATTACTCTCCCATTCAAAATTACTACCCTTCAAGTTGATTGTATGTAATCCAAGTTCAATCCCTTTATTTTCGACTTTCCCAATGTTTTGGGTTGAACTATAAAACCCAGAAGCTGCAGGTAGTTGCACTGCAAGTAATAAATTTGTATTTATATTTTTATAAACATCAGCCGTTATTGAAATTCGATCATTAAAAAATGCTAAATCCATACCCAAGTTGGTTTGATTTGACTTTTCCCAGGTCAAATCATCATTTGACATATTACTAGGCACCAAGCCTGCCTTGATTTGGTTGTTCTCAACATAATTTGTTGAAGATAACAAACCAATTTGAGTATAATTACCAATTTGGTTGTTTCCTGAAATTCCATAACCTGCTCTTAATTTCAAGTTGCTCAAAAACTTTAATGATTTCATAAAAGATTCTTCCGACAAGTTATATCCAACAGAGAATGAGGGAAAAGAACCCCACTTATTATTTGAACCGAATCTGGAACTACCATCACGACGTAAGGTGGCTGTCATGAGATATTTGTTATCGTATGAATAATTTAACCTTGAAATAATTGACAACATCGACCATTCAGAAATATAATTTGTACCAGCGTTAATTGTACCCGCTGAAAGGAATGTTACATAATTAGTGGGGAAATTGGTTGCACCTGCCGACAATAGGTCATAACGATCCTTTTGGGCTGTAAACCCGACTAAAGCATTTAATGAATGCTTTTCTTTAAAAACATGATTATAAGTAAGAGTATTTTCATTCAACCAGTTTAAAGATTCAGATTTGGAAACACCAGCAGTTGCTGGACTTGTTGCACTTCCGTAGCTACCTAATAATGAAGATTTCCATAGTTTTATTTCATTGGTTCCAAAATTAATTCCTATTGAACTTTTAAATTTCAAACCACTAATAATCTCATATTCCAAGTAATTATTGGTAAAGATATTCGCCAGATTTCGTTTATCAGAAAAATTATCTAAAATGAACAATGGATTATCAACAGTAACTCCAAGAGGATTCAATAGTTCAGAAGTATAGTTTCCATTTGCATCACGAATTGGGATTGCAGGCGAACTAGCCAAGGCAGCGTCTAATATGCCCTTTGTCCCTAAATGGCCCTCGGTATTTGGAAATGTGCCATAGGAATATGATCCGGAAATACTTGAGCCGATTTTTAGTCTCTTAGATGCTTGTACATCTATATTAGACCGTAAACTGTATCGTTTTAAATCGGAAGTTAAAATGATCCCTTGTTGATCAAGATATCCACCCGAAATATGATATTTCAAATTATCATTGCCGCCACTAGCAGAAAGTTGATAATTCTGAATGGGTGCAGAACGGAAGATTGCATCCTGCCAATCTGTATTTTGAGTTATCGATGAAGGATCACGAAATTCAGGCTTAACTTGGGTTGTTGAACTACGAACTGAATTGGGATCTGTAGCTTTTCCCCCTGCTATAACCCATGCATTATCACGTCCGGCTGCTGTATATTCTGCAAACTGCTGAGAATTCATCATATCAAGTTTATGTCCTACCTGTTGAATGCCATAAGAAATTTCCGCATCAATCTGTGATTTTCCTGATTTTCCATGTTTAGTAGTAATAATTACTACTCCATTAGATCCCCGTGATCCATAAATTGCTGTCGCAGAAGCATCTTTTAAAATTTCAATAGATTCAATATCAGAAGGATTAATAGAAGATAATGGATTGATTCTGTTTTGTGTATTATTTGCCATACCTGCAGCAGAATACGTTGACCCACCAAAATTGGACATATCTGAGCCACCTCCGCCTGAACCAACTGGAAAACCATCTACAACATACAAAGGTTGATTACCACCGGTGATAGAACTTACACCTCTTATTAATACATTTACATTTCCACCAGGGGCTCCGGTTGTTTGGGAAATCTGAACACCGGCAACTTTTCCTTGAAGCATTTGGTCGAAGCTTGCAGTCGAAGGACGCATAATATCTACGCCTGAAATACGGGAAACTGATCCGGTTAAATCCTTCTTTCGCTGTGATCCATATCCAATAACAACTACCTCATCTATTTTTCTTACATCCTTTTGCAAAATCACATCAATAACTTTATTTGCTCCGACAACAATTTCCTGAGTTATAAAACCAATAAATGAGAACCTTAAAATAGCATTGTTCTCTGTAACATCCAAGGAATAATTCCCATCAAAATCAGTAATTACACCTTTCTTTGTACCTTTAATAGTAACATTCACGCCTGGCAACGAAATTCCATCATCACCAACAATATGCCCATGAACAACTTTCCTTTGTAATGTTTGCTCTGCTTGTACAGATAACTGGCAGAAAACGCTAAAGCAAACTAAAAATAGTAATTGAACGAGCCTCGAATAAATCAGTTGCTTGCTCAAACACTTCATGATAAATTCATTTTGTTTCATAATCGTTTGTTTTAAGGGTAATAGTCCATTTTTGTTCATACTCATTATTTTATATGCAATAGTTCGTAATTGCTTGATTAAATGTAACAGGCAGAAAGAATCTATTAAATAAATACTAAGAGACTGTTTTTGATTCTATGTTTAAATAGCGTGCAATCTTTTCAATAGTAGCAGCATGATGTCCGATTCCCAAGGCAAAATGATGGGTAGGTCCTTCATTCATCCAGTTTTTCAGGAACGTTTTAATGTCAGGTTTAAAAAAACCCCGGGTATTTGTATTGCCCGTAGGTGGTATTGGACCACTTACAGACTCCCCTTCGGCAATAATGAATTTGAACTTGCCTTCATAAGTTGATGTGATTGATAACATAGTTATGGGTCCTTCTTTGATCTTAAATTCGACGCCGGCCCCGTTGCCTGGCTTTCCATGATATTTTTTAAGGCTGCGTAAAACTGGTTTTCCTTCGGCTATCGAAATATTATGAGGTCCATCATGTCCCACAAGTACAAATCCTTCGTTAAAATCTATCGGATGAAATTCGGCAAAACTTCCACCAATGCCAAGTCGGTCAAAAATGAACAGAGCTATTAAAGTTTTTAGGTCTGATTCGCCACACATTGAAATATGTTGAGCCAACAATAACGAATTCCCTACAATCAAGTTCGACATCACTTTCCTTAGCTCACTACCTTCAGGCCCATCATAATAATAGGCCAGTCCATCCAATTTGTTCGTTTTTACAAAATTCTCTAACGCCACGCTCACTTTTGCAGCGATCCGTAAATCTTCTTCACTGAGCTTCATAGATATGGGATCCGATACAGGTTCCGGGGTATCAAAAAAATTCAAAATTTTCTTTTTGGCTTTTATTATTTCATCTTCAGAGACCTGCCCAAAGCTTGTCATCAATTGGTTCGCCTCGCATTGTACTATATGGCTACCAAAAAATGAAGTGAGCATGGTTGCATCGGTATTCATGTCGAGCATGGCATTAAGCGGATGTCCCAAATGTCCAAAATGTGCATTTTCTAGATCGTGCAACACTCTAGCAATTCTGCAATATTCATTTATTTGCTGTTCAACTTCAGTACTATCCTCCAAAGTTTCGATAATCATTTCAGGAACTCGTTTACCCATTCGAACTGCCACCCCTGCAAATTCCGGAAGTGCACAAATGTCATCGTTCATTAATTGCATGTAGGTTGAAGCTTTAGTATAATCCAAAGCTTTCAATGGTTGCAGTGCCACTAAAACAATAGGAATATTAATAGTTTTTATAATAATCCCGAAAGTTCCTGATGTGGCATAGGTTAGCATGTCACAAAAGATTAAATCGAGATTTGTACTTTCTAACTTTTTAACAGTTTCATAGGCTTTGAGCGGAGAATCAATCATTCCAAAGTCAATCACCTCTGTTCCACACTTAGGGATTTTATGGATAAACTGCTCCTGCTTTTGCATCAATTCCTCAAACAGTCCTGGAAATTGTTCCCAGTACTTGTCATATCCCACACCAAATACTCCGATCCTAACCATTGAGGATTGTTTGGTTTCAACACAGTTTTCATTTTCATTATACATCATATTACCGCTTTATATATTTATTATTAACGCACTAACTTATTAAAGAAAAAAAAATTATCGAGTAGTAGGTTTACACATACTTTTAAGTTCAATCTTAGGAATAAATACAAGTAAGAAGACAAAAGCTACAGGATACATCAGCCCGGCATACCACCACAATGGATTATACGAATAATTCACAATAACATAACCGATGAAAGGATTTAGTGCAAGTGAGGATACCGCACCTGCTGAGCCTGATAAACCAATAACAGTTGAAGTTATCTGCTTCCCAAAAATATCACTAATAGAAGTAATGTAATTGGTAATCCACAAACCATGAGCAAAGAACGCCACGGCCATCAATACAATAACTAAGATATATGAATGGATAAAACCTACAAAAATTATCGGAATAGTCAATGTCGCAGCAATTCCCATTATAAGTTTCCTTGCCAGATTGAGATTTAATGTTTTACCGAATATAAAGTCAGAAATCCAACCACCTAAAATATTTGCAATTCCTAATGCCAGAAAAGGAATCCACAAAATCTTTCCGATAACGTCCAATGATAGAGATTGGCATTGGTTTAAATATTTCGGTATCCAGAACATATAAAAGTAGAAAATCGGATCTAATAAAAACCGTATTATAACAAATACCATTACCTCTTTATTCTTAAGCACTGTAAGAAGGTTTACTCTTTTGCTTTCAGCCCTGATTTGAGATTCTTTTGTTGATATTTCCGGAAATTGATTTTTTCCTTTTGTAAAAAACAACCAACCAATCAACCAGATAAAGCCAAACCCACCAGTGACAAGAAACACAGCCCGCCAACCAACGATCCCTAATAAATACACACATAAAGGAGGAGCTATCACTGCACCGATCGCAGAGCCCCCAATGGCAAACCCATTTGCTAGTGCCTGCTTGTTTTTGGGTACTCGTTCCGCCACTGCTTTAATTACACCCGGGAAACACCCTCCTTCGCCAGCACCCAGCAAAAAACGAAAAAAGCCAAACTGCAAAGCATTAGTAGAGATGCTATGTAAAAGCGTTGCAAAAGACCAGAATCCAACTGAAAAAGCAAGCCCTAGTCGACTGCCATAACGGTCAATCAAAATGCCTCCTAATGTGAACATGACGGCATAGCTGGCCAAAAAACCAACATTAATGAACCCATAGTCAATGTCCGAAATTTTTAAATCTTCTTTGATCTGCAGGATAGAAATCGAAAGAACCTGACGATCGAGAAAACTCAACGATGTTGCAAGAAGCAACAAACTAATAATGATCCAATAATTATATCGCTTGTTTAGAGTCATATCCTTAACGCACTATGTTATATAATTCACAAATATAAGTTAATTTTTTCTGCTAATACAACAATTTTTCAAAAAAGTTTTTCAAAAAAATAATTTTCATAATAGATCATCGTATATGCATGATAATCAAATATTAAATTCAGTTTTAAAGAAAAAATAAATCCTATAAATCAAACCAAATTTATGATGTACAGTGAGGAAACATCATTTTTTAAGTATATCTTTTTGGCAAATTGCTATTGTTTTTAAAGATACCGCAAATTAATCAGGCAGTTCCAAATAAAACAAAGTCCACATGTAAGTAATCTTTGGGTTTGCAGTTATTTCCTGAATAACCGGTATGAACTACTATTCAAGTTTTGATTAAAAAACAAACTAATTAATCCCAGAATATAAAAGGAACAACAAGATGTTATTCCTTTTTTGCATTTAGTCGGACAGTAATATTTTTTTTATATTTTTGCACCTTATTGCACTAAGTTACACAATATGCTGGATGGGTTTTATCATTTTACAAAAAAATCTTCGTATGGCAAAAAAAACAAACTCTAAATATCTGGCAATTAGCAAAGAAATAAGTAATAAAATAGAATCCGGAGAACTTCAGCCAGGAGATAAAGTACCCTCCGAGAACGAATTAATCAAAACCTACAAGATAAGTAACACAACGGCACGCAAAATTTTACTTGAAGTTGAGCTTGAAGGATGGGTCAAACGAATCAAAGGCAAAGGCACTTTCGTGTTGAACCGCTCTGAAGATAAGCACCTCACCAGAGTACTTGGCTCATTTCATGCCGTGAAAGAAAGTTTTAACGATAATCTTATAAAAGAAGGATTTACTCCCAAGAATATTATTTTGGAAAAAACAGTTATCGAAACTGGACTCTCTGCAAATATAAATGGACGACACGCAATAATCGAGGGCCCTGTTTTAAAAATACACCGGCTCAGATACGCTAACGAAATTTTATTAAAAGATGAAACAAGGTTTATTTCAATGAATATTTGTCCCAAAATAAATGTCTTAGCGCTAGATCAAGCTTTAAGAAAAATTTATGAAGATAAGTATCACTTAACGTTAGAAGATGTTCAACGAACGCTTGGAGTCTCAATAATACATCCAGACGATCCTAAATACTATTTTGAAAATGATATTCCCATTGCAATATTCATCTTAGATAGTGCAATATTATGCAATAATGGTCAGGTTGTCGAGATTGAACGATCCTTTTATCGAGGCGATAAATACAAATTTTCTATTGATACAAAGCCACAATTGATTTCCATGAATGACTTATGCAGTAAAAGTAAAAAAGAAGAAAACGATAATTCTTAACATCCAATCATCATCCTATTCTACAGTATCTAACTTAAGGTCTTTCACGTTAAGCTGAATAGTTTTGGTGCTGTTATACTCATTCTCTTCAATATTATAACAGATACTAAACGACTTGCCTTCTAAAATCGAATCAATTAAATGCCCCTGATGAAATGCAATAGCCGGATAAGGAAAGCTTGCTATATCGGGATGAATCACATTTAACTTCAGATGGTTTTTGCCTACAACCTTAGCATTACCGGTATCGACAACATGGCTGGTTCTAAAGACCGGCGACATGTTTCCCGGTCCAAAAGGTGCAAACTGTTTCAGTATTCTGAGAAACTTGGAATTAATATCACTCAAATTCATATCCAGATCAATTTCCACCTCAGGGACAAGCTGCTCCTCATGAATGGTTGCGCTGACAATCGCCTCAAACTTTTGACTAAAAGCCTCCAGGTTTTCAGGTTTCAGTGACAAACCAGCCGCATATTTATGTCCTCCGAAATGCTCTAATAGATCGCTGCATGCGTCAATGGCATCATAGACGTCAAAGTCTTTTACCGAACGGGCGGATCCTGTAATCAAGCCATTCGAAACGGTAAGTACAATGGTCGGACGATAATATGTTTCTGTTAAACGCGAGGCTACAATACCGATAACCCCTTTATGCCATTCCGAATTATACACAACGGTAGATTTCTTGGATGCATTCACAGGATCGGCCTCTATAGACTCCAAAGCTTCAATAGTAGTCTTTACATCTTTATCTCTTCGTTCGGTATTATTCGCATTTACGGTTTCGGCCGACTCTTTGGCCTCTTCAAGAGAAGATGCAACGAGTAGTTTTACTGAGTTACTTCCACTCTCAATTCTTCCTGCCGCATTGATACGGGGGCCAATCTGAAATATGATATCGTTGATATTCAGTTCACGGGTGAAGGCAAACTCAAACGCACCATCAGTGGAACAAGCCGACTTTTTATGTATCGAACCGAAAGTCAAGATAGCTTCTAATCCGGGACGAGGAGCAGAATTGAGTAATTTTAAGCCATAATAAGACAGTATACGATTTTCTCCTGTAATGGAGACAATATCTGAGGCGATACTAACTACTACCAAATCAAGAAATGGGATAAGCGTTTCGAAGGGAATATTATTCTTGGAGGCATAAGCTTGAACCAGTTTGAACCCAACCCCACAACCCGAAAGTTCATTAAAAGGGTATGTGCAATCGGCTCTCTTCGGATCGAGTACTGCAACCGCAGGAGGTATGGTGTCGCCGGGGCGATGATGATCACAAATAATAAAGTCGACCCCCTTGTCTTTGGCATAGGCAATTTTCTCAACCGCTTTAATGCCGCAATCCAATGCAATGACAAGAGAGAATCCGTTATCAGCCGCATAATCTATACCGGCAATAGATATTCCATAACCTTCTTTATATCGGTCCGGAATATAGAACTCAATCTTGGAATGGTATTTTTTCAAAAAAGAATAGACTAACGCAACGGCAGTAGTACCGTCAACATCATAATCACCATACACCAGAATCCTCTCTTCATTCTTGAGCGCCTCTTCTATACGTTGAACAGCCACATCCATATCTTTCATCAAAAAAGGATCATGCAGATTATCCAGCGAAGGTCTAAAGAAATCATGGGCTTCCTCAAAAGTAGTGATACCCCGTTGCACCAATAGCTGTACCAAGTTCTGGTCTATTCCCAGTTGGGTACATAGTTGATCAACAATCTCGGGGTCACCCTTTTCCTTTAATACCCAGCGTTTCTCCATTTCTTTTTTTTAGCTTTGTAAAGATAAGAAGAAAGCCTTAAGAGCAACACGATATTGACATAACTTCTTCAAAATAGAGATAAAGTACTGATGGAATATCTCTAAGCACTTTATCTTTTTAACTTTTTATAATTTGTTAAATGGAAGATCTCATCGCCTCAACAGGGTCGAGTCGTGAAGCACTCCAAGCAGGAATGAATCCGGAGACAAGACCTATAATCGTTGATATAGATATACCAAGCGTAATATTTCCTCGTGATAATTGAACCGGCATATCAAAACCATAAGTAGCAATTTGGGTCCCGATAAAGATGATAAGAAGACCTATCAGACCGCCAATGAGTGAAAGGAAGATGGATTCAATCAGAAATTCCAATAAGATATATACTCGTTTAGCCCCCATTGACTTCTTGATACCGATAATACTGGTTCTCTCCTTAACCGAAACAAACATGATATTGGCAATACCAAAACCTCCAACCAGCAAGGAGAATCCTCCGATAACCCAACCAATCATAGAGATAACTGAAAATAAGGAGTCGAATCCCTTCGAAATAATACTGGTTTCATTAATGGAAAAATCATCTTCTTGTGCAGGTTTTAGCTTATGCATAGACCGAAGGATACCGCGAAGTTCATCGGTAAGTTCTTCATTAGAAACTCCGGGTTTGGCTTTAATCATTAACGAAGACTCCACATCGCCGTCAAAATTAATAAAGTTTCGTCCAAAGAGGACAGGAAGCAGCACCTGATTATCGGTGGAGTTTCCAAAGGGATTATTCCCTACCTTTTTAAATACACCGATAATCTCAATTTTCAGTCCGGCTATCTTTATATACTTACCGATAGGATCAACATTTTCAAAGAGGGTCTGTGCAACTTCGTACCCTATGATAGCAACATTTCGACCGGCAGTAGATTCCTGCATCGAAAAATAACGTCCATTTTCAATCTCGAAGACGGTTACTTTATCATAATCATATGAAACAGCAAGAACAGTGGCCCCCTCAACACTATTATTCAAATATTTTACATTTTTGTTTACACCTATATAATATGCGCCTAACAAAGCCGCATTCGATCTTTCCATCACTTGATTCAGCTCTGAATACTTAGGCTGTGGCCGTTTCATATACTTCCACCATGCATAATCACCACCCATCTGCCAAGGCCATTTCTGAACAAACAACACATTGCTTCCCATTTCAGAGAGGCTCTTTTTGAAGTTCCGTTCGATAGAATCGAATACCGTAAATACCGAGATAACGCAAAATATTCCGATTGTGATTCCTAAAAGAGACAACATGGTTCTTACTTTATTCACTCTCAGGGCATCAATCGCAAAAACGAAACTTTCGCGGATTAAACGTAAAAATATTAATCTTCGCATAGCTAATTATTAGTTTGATTTTAAGATACGGTATTTGAACTACAGTAGTTGTTATCCTGTAAAAATACAACAATTCCTTTAAAAAATTTGCGAATTGCAATGATTTTCAGTAAACTTGCAAACTTTTAAGAATCAACCTCATCGCTTACTTTAAAATTGAAAATCACCTTGGTGCATAATTACTTTTAATTATATTCTGGTGTTTGACACCTCCTTTCTAAGTAAGATAATAATGGAGAATATGAAAAAAATCAACAGCGCGCTGGTCTCTGTATACCATAAAGACCGCTTGGATGAGATTGTAAAACTTCTTGTCGAAAATAATATTAAAATTTACTCCACCGGAGGGACCTATGATTATATCTGTAAAATGGGTATCAAAACTTTTACGGTTGAATCATTAACCCAATATCCTTCAATTTTAGGAGGAAGAGTAAAAACACTGCATCCAAAGGTATTTGGAGGTATTCTTGCCCGCAGAGAAAACGAAACCGACCTTCAACAGATGGCAGAATACGCGATTCCGGAGATAGATTTAGTAATTGTTGACCTCTACCCTTTCGAAGAAACCGTAGCTAAAACAACAAATCAAGCCGAAATCATTGAGAAAATTGATATAGGAGGCATCTCTTTAATCCGTGCTGCTGCTAAGAACTATAATGATGTTGCCATTATTCCTTCGAAAGAACAATATGACTTCCTTATTAATCTGTTAACGGAAAAGAAAGGATCTACTACGCTGGAAGACCGTCTTTATCTGGCTGCACAGGCATTCAATGTATCATCACATTACGACACGGCGATCTTCGGATATTTCCAAACCAAGACAACCATAGATGCTTTCAAATTCAGTGTTCAAGGTAAACAGGTGATGCGTTATGGTGAAAACCCACATCAAAAAGGAGCCTTCTATGGCGATCTGAGCAATGTTTTCGAACAACTACACGGCAAAACTATTTCATATAACAACCTCGTAGATCTAGAGTCGGCACTGAATCTGATAAACGAATTTACCGAGACCACTTTTGCCATCATCAAACATACAAATGCTTGTGGTATTGCCAGTAGAAGCAATCCTGTCGATGCATGGAAGGCTGCACTCGCAGGCGATCCCGTTTCGGCTTATGGTGGTGTTATTGTTACCAATTGTGTTATCAATCTGGAAACTGCACAGGAAGTCAACAAACTCTTCTTCGAGATTATCTTTGCAGAAGGATATACTGATGATGCACTGAAGATATTAGAGACAAAGAAAAACAGAATTATCCTTAAAAAAAGATCAACCGTTAATAATCCTGTTCAATTCCGTTCCGTATTAAATGGTGTTTTGGTACAAGATAAAGACCTGAAAGTAGAGACAACCGAAGATCTGAAGGTTGTTACGAATACGCAACCCGATAGTTCACTCACAGGAGATCTTCTTTTTGCAAATATTGTGGTTAAACATACTAAATCTAATGCCATAGTCATTGTAAAAGACAAACAACTTCTCGGTAGTGGTGTCGGACAAACATCGCGCGTTGATTCTACCAACCATGCCATTGCAAAAGCTCATGAATTCGGATTTGATCTTAAAGGATCCGTTCTGGCCTCGGATGCCTATTTCCCCTTCCCTGACAGTGTTGAAATAGCACATAAGGCGGGAGTTGTTGCATTTATTCAACCTGGGGGGTCTATTCGCGATAAGGAATCAATTGACTATTGCAACAAAAATGATTTACCGATGATTATGACCGGATTCAGACACTTCAAACACTAAAAACATATTGAAAATTATTTTTTTTATAATTGTCGGCATTTGCTTCTTATCAAATAGTACTTTTGCAAAATTAACTACAGGAATATAAGATGGGACTCTTTTCTTTTTTAACCAAAGAAATTGCTATAGACCTCGGAACAGCGAATACAATCATTATTTATAATGATAAGGTTGTTGTTGATGAGCCTTCTATTGTTGCTATTGAACGCAATACAGGAAGGGTTATTGCCGTGGGAAAGAAAGCCATGATGATGCATGGTAAAACACATGAAAACATCAAAACAATCCGTCCTTTGCGCGATGGTGTGATTGCAGATTTTCAAAGTGCCGAGCATATGCTAAAGGAGTTTATCAAGATGGTATCTCCCCGTAAAACATTATTCCCGCCAGCTTTGAAAATGGTAATTTGTATCCCAAGCGGTATTACCGAGGTGGAAGAAAGAGCCGTAAAAGACTCTGCCGAACAGGCCGGCGCCAAAGAAGTTAAGTTGATTCATGAGCCAATGGCTGCTGCCATCGGTATCGGCATCGATGTAATGGAGCCTACCGGTAATATGATTATTGACATAGGTGGTGGTACCAGTGAAATTGCTGTTATTGCACTTGGGGGTATCGTAAACAATAAATCAATTCGTATTGCAGGCGATGACATGAACTACGATATCGAAGAATACATGCGCAAGCAGCACAACATTAATATTGGTGAACGAACTTCAGAGCGTATCAAAATTGAAGTGGGCGCAGCCATGGCTGATATTGATAATCCGCCCCCTGATTATGCCGTACACGGTAGAGATATGCTTACCGGTATTCCAAAAGAGATTTATGTAAACCATGCTGAGATATCTCATGCGTTAGACAAAACCATCGCTAAGATTGAAGCAGCTGTTTTGAATGCCTTGGAAATGACTCCTCCTGAATTGGCCGCCGATATTTATCGCACAGGTATCTATCTGGCGGGTGGTGGTGCATTACTTCGCGGGCTGGATAAACGTATACACCTAAAAACCAAGCTACCTGTTCACGTAGCTGACGACCCTTTACGTGCTGTTGCCCGTGGTACGGGGATTGCATTGAAGAACTTTGATAAATTTACTTTCCTAATTAAATAAACTAATAACGCATCAGAAAGCCGTATCATTATATTTTAGTTACAATGATGATACAGCTTTCTGAAGTGCCTCCAAATATAACAGCATGCGAAACCTGTTTACTTTCTTGTGGAGACACTCCATGTTTTTCCTCTTCATCGTCCTGGAAGCTATCTCTATCTTGTTAGTTGTTAAATATAACGGATATCAGAAGTCTGTTGCATTTGGACAGTTTGATGAATTATCAGGATCAGTACATAGCGCTTATAACAATCTTTGGGAATATTTTAATCTCAAAAAGGTCAATTCTAATCTGGCCGAAGAGAATGCAAAATACCGAAAGATGCTTCCATCAGCTTTTCTGATTACCGATTCTGTGGTTCACTATAAAAACGATACGCTCTATCGGCAGCAATATCAATTTGTCTCTGCCCAGGTTATCAGCAACACCACCAATACAGCAGCTAACTACATTCAGCTAGACAAGGGACGCCTACAAGGTATCGGAAAAGACATGGCAGTGATTGGCCCAAAAGGAATTGTCGGAACGGTTGTCAATGTCTCAGATAATTTCGCATGGGTCATGTCAATACTCAATAAAGAATCTCGCATCAGTGTCCGTATCAAGAAAAATGCACAGATAGGAACAGTGATCTGGGAAGGCGGAAGTTACCTTTATGCTTCGTTAAGAGATATTCCCACCCATGTATCGGTGGTGAAAGGTGATACGGTATCTACGAGTGGATATTCTCATATCTTCCCAAGAGGAGAGATGGTGGGTACCATTAATCAGGTATCGATAAAATCCGGAGAAAATTTTTATAGCATCCAGATAAAGCTAGCCACTGATTTTAACAGCCTTGGGCATGTTTATGTTGTTAAGAATCTTCTTCGCGAAGAACAAATGAAACTGCAGGAGACCACTAAAAATGAATAATACCTATATCAGATTATCCTTCCGATTCATTCTGTTAATCCTAGTACAAGTATTGCTACTAAGCAATATTCACTTTTTAGGATACTTAAACCCGTATATCTATCTACTCTTCATTCTCACCCTGCCTTTCGAAACCCCTAGAGGGGTATTACTAATCACTGCATTTGCACTAGGGCTTTCTGTCGATATCTTCTCCAACTCCCTGGGTATTCATGCCGGTGCGACAGTCTTTGCAGCCTATTTCAGACCCAATATCATCAGTCTCATCACCTCCCGCAAAGAGTATGAGCCTGGACTGGAACCTTCCATTGCCGACCTTGGCTTTCAATGGTTCTTTACTTATACCTTTATTCTTACTTTCTTACACCACTTATTTCTATTCCTACTCGAAGCATTCACCTTCTCCGGTTTCTTCAGGACGCTTGCCCATAGCTTTAATAATGCATTGTTTACAGTTCTAATTATCGTCCTCGCTCAGTATATTTTTTATCGTAAGAAGAAGTAACTTATCTATATTTGTACTTTCTATTCTTACAATTTCGAAAACGATGACCGATATACGGTATAAACTATTCTTTCCTCTATTTCTCATCTCTTGCATATGTTTTTTATCATGTGCCAACCATGATAAAGATACTTTTACTATTTCAGGTGAAATAAAAGGACTAAACCAGGGAGATCTTCTGTTGTATAATCTGGAGGAAACAGGCCCCCGATTGATTGATTCATCTAAAATAAGTAATGGAAAGTTCTCATTTAAAGGGAAAATAACACTTCCAGAAATGGTCCTTTTAAAAATTAACGGGAAGATATCCGGCATCCCATTCTTTCTGGAAGCCGGAAAAATTCACTTTAAAGCTAGCGCCGATAGTTTGACGGGCGCCACTATCACCGGTTCGGAAAGCAATGACCTCTATCAAAAATTCAAGGAAGAGATGCACCGCTATGATGCACAGAGCCATAACATCCTGGAAAAGTATACGCAAGCTAAAAGTAATAGCGATTCATCACTCATGAATAAGCTCTATGAAGCAAATACCGATGTCGAAAAAGAAAGAACTTTATTTACCTGTACCTTTATTAAACAAAACAGAGAAAGTAACGTAGCGGTCTATATTGCAGCAACCCAATTGATCTATTCCATGGATGCCGACGACTTAGAACAAGTTACGAACGACTTCTCGGCTAATCTCAAAAATTCAAAATATCTGAAGATGCTTTCCGGTCAGGTGAAGACATTGAAACGAGTCAGCATCGGTCAACCGGCCCCTGATTTCAGATTAAATGACATGGACAACCGACCTGTACGGCTTACCGATTTCAAGGGAAAGATAGTTCTGATCGACTTCTGGGCTTCTTGGTGTAAACCTTGCAGAGAAGAGCATCCCGACTTGATCACGGCATATCGGAATTTCAAAATGAAAAACTTCGACATTCTCAGCGTCTCGATTGACGAGGATATGACACTGTGGAAAGATGCCGTAAAGTTGGATAAGCTGACATGGACACAGGTTTCGGATTTGAAGGGGTTGAACAATGTGGCGCTCAAACAATATGGTGTTGTAAAAATTCCATCTAATGTGCTTATTGATAAAAACGGTATCATCCTCGCTAAAAACATAAAGCCAAAACAACTTACCGAAAAATTAAAACAAATTTTAAAATAAGCATATGTTTTCGTATTATTCTAAAATGTTGTGAGAATGTATTCCTAATCAAGTAACGCCATTATAATATCATAATTCACAAACATATCATGACTTCGGTGTTCGTTAACCTTTAATCCCGAAAAGGCAATACGATGGTAGTATAATCCTCAGAAAAACAAACAAGATTCAAAAATAAAACCAATGAATTCAAAAGGGTTTCTTCTTATAGTCTGTATACTACTGATGCTTTCGCCTGATAAAATAATCGGACAAGGCATTGGTATACAGCAATGGAGAGACCACTTGCCGTTTAGCCATTTAATCTCGTTGACCCGTAGTTCCGATAAAGTCTATGCCGCCGCCTATTATGGCATCTTTTCTTATGATACCGACGATAACAGCATCAGCAAGCTCACTAAAGTAAATGGTTTAACCGACATGGGAATCAGTAAGATCGCATACAGTAATGCTGATGAGCTACTTCTGATTGCCTACCAGAATGCCAATTTAGATATCGTAAAGAAAGGTAAGGTGATCAATATGCCCGATATCAAAAATAAAAATATTTCCGGAGATAAGTCCATCTACAACATCTGTTTCCGCGATCATTTTGCCTACCTCTGCTGTGGTTTTGGAGTCGTCGTGATCGATCTCTTAAAACAGGAGGTTTCAGATACATGGTACATCGGTAATGATGGGAGTGCTACCAAGGTATACGATCTTGCCTTTGATGCCAGCGGACAAAACATCTATGCCGCTACAGAAAACGGACTGCGCAAGGCGGCGGTGAATGCAAATCCGACCCTCTTCTCTTCTTGGACCCAAGCCGCATCCTTCTCCAACAATAATACGGTATTTAATCTGGTTGAAGAGGTAAACGGTAAAATACTGACCAACAGAAAAGGGTTGCAATATAATCAGGACACTCTTTATCTTTTTGATAAGAACAAGTGGAGCATCTTTATGAAAGATGTCTATCTCCCCCGCTATAGTCTGAACGCCAATAACGGACGAATTGCCGTCAACATGAGCTTTGCAGCCAATATCATGAATATAGACGGATCGGTATATTCACAAGTGCTAAATTATAAGCCCGCGACTATGCAGGCGACGGATATGATACTCGATGCTGATGCTACGGCATGGATTGCCGACGAAACATCCGCACTGATCAAAGTCTCGCCTCAGGGCGCTATCACAAAGATTGAGCCCAACGGACCGTCTCAGGCCACTACTTTCAATATCGCCACAACCGGAAAAGATGTCTGGGCTGTGGCAGGTGGCTATAATAACTCGTACGGTAACAACTACCTGATGGCAAATGCCTTTTCATTTATCGACGGAAACTGGAATTCCTACAACAACCGGAATCAATCACAATTAGGCGATGCCCGTGATTACGATGTCATTGCTATCGATCCTGCCAATCCGAAGCATCTCTATATCGGCTCGTGGGGCTGGGGTGTTTCCGAATATCTGGATGGGACCCTAAAAACGCAATATACCGCCGATAACTCATCACTCAGATCAACACCTTTCTCTACGGATCAATCTATCCGTGTCGGGGGACTGGCTTTCGATAATAAAGGAAATCTATGGGCTACCAACTCTATCACGCCTAATCTTCTCTCGGTAAAAAAAGCGGATGGAACATGGCGGTCGTTTGATCTGTCTCCCTATAATTCAATAGATGTCGAAAAAATCATCATAGATCAGAACGATCAGAAATGGATCGTTCTAAGAGAACATGGCATTATCGTCTTCAACGACAACAACACTATCGATAACACCACCGATGATAAGCTTATAAAACTGACCGGGACGACAGGCAATGGCAATTTGCCGGGAACGAAAATCTATACCATTATTTCCGATAAGGATGGGACAATATGGATCGGATCGGATAAGGGAGTGAGCGCAATCTATAATCCCGGTTCTGTTTTCACAGGAGATCATTATGATGCGCAGGTGGTGAGAGTAGAGAATAACGGACAGCTTATCCCCTTGCTTGAAAACGAATCGGTTACCGCCATAGCCATCGATGGAGCCAATCGGAAATGGATGGGAACAGCCAACTCCGGTCTTTTCCTCATCTCGGCCGACGGGACGAAAGAGTTGCTGCATTTCACAGCCGATAACAGTCCGCTCCTCTCCAATGCCATTTCATGTATTGGTGTAAATACGGATGGTGAAGTATTTATAGGGACGGATAAAGGGCTTATTTCATACCGAGGTACCGCTTCAGAACCCACTGAAAGCAATAAAGGCGCCTTTGCTTTTCCAAATCCGGTAAGGCCGAGTTACTCGGGTGTCATCTCCATAAAGGGGTTGACCTTCAATGCCGATGTACGTATTACCGATGTATCAGGACATCTGGTTGCGCAGATGAAAGCCGATGGCGGACAGGCGACATGGGATGGTAAAGACCTGAAAGGACACAAAGTAGCGCCGGGCGTTTACCTTGTCTTTGCAAGTAACAACGACGGCAGCAGTACGGTAGTCACCAAAATTCTCATTATACGATAACGCTTCACGCTATGCTAAATAAAACCAACGGAATTGTTCTGCACACCATTAAATATAGCGAAACCAGCGTGATCGTAAGAGTCTATACCGAGCTTTTCGGTTTACAGTCATATATTCTGAAAGGCGCCCGCGGCGCTAAATCGAAAAACAAGATGAACCATCTGGCTCCGCTCACCCTGCTGGAAATGGATGTCTACCACAAAGAGAGCGCTCATTTACAGTACATCCGTGAGATGAGGATAACTCATCCTTTCTCTTCCATCCCGTTCGATATTGTCAAAAGCAGCATCGCGCTCTTCATCAACGAGATAATCTTTCGTTCGGTTCGCGAAGAAGAACCTAATCCACCGCTATATACCTTTCTGGAAAGCAGCATCCGTTGGTTCGATTTGGTAAACAACAACTACACCGATTTTCATCTCTGGTTTATGATGAACTTCAGCCGTTATCTCGGCTTCACCCCACACGATAACTATTCAACGACAAATCATATTTTCAATCTGCGCGAAGGACGCTATCAATCCTTCGTTCCCGAACATGCAGATTATATTGATAATCCATTATGCAATTATATGGTTGATTTAACGGAAACAAAACTAACCGACCTTCCCGAGTTACATATCCCTTCGCCTATCAGACAAGACCTGCTACCCCGATTGGTCGATTTTTACCGGTTCCACATCTCGGGAATGAAGGAGATCAACTCGCTTCAGGTATTACACGAGATATTCAGTTAAAAAGTATTTACAGTATCCAATTTCAAGTCTACTTACTAGGCTTCTGTCCATGACATACATTATTTACAAGAAGTTAAATATGAGCTGTTTTAATTGCACACGAATTGAAGGCAGAGGAATTATGCAAAACAACAAGCAGGGCTATTTGTCAAAGTGCTGGCTAAAATTAGTGCTATGAGTGTCTTGCAATATTTCAATAAAATCAACAATGCTCCCATCGATCGAGTCAAATATGCACTAATTTAATTCAGTCAACGGATATTATATATCATATAATAGCATAAATTTGTGTGTTGACAGCAAAGCATGTGATACTTTGCGATTCAGGCAAACCATAATAAATAAAATGATAGTGAAAAATATATTCTTGGGCATGCTGTTCTTGATAATTGCATTTGCAGGATTCTCACAATCTTTACCAGAATCCTCCAAAATAAAAATAGACAGCCTTTTTAAAAAATGGGACAATTTAAATTCGCCGGGTTGCGTAGTTGGCATTGTAAGAAATGATTCTTTAATTTATGCAAGGGGTTATGGTCTTGCCAATCTGGAAGATAATACATCCAATACTCCTCAAAGCATTTATTACATGTGCTCTGTGTCAAAGCAATTTACAGGTTATGTCATTACATTATTAGCAAGGCAGGGAAAATTGAAACTCGATGAAGACATCCATACCTATCTTCCATGGATGGCTGACTTCGGCAAAAAAATAACTATAAGAAATTTATTGAACCATACAAGTGGAATAAGGGACGATATTGATATGGCTAGAATTTCAGGATTATCTATAGAGGGAATTCTAACTCAAGAGCTTGCATTAAATATTCTTAAAAAGCAACGTTCACTAAACTTTATCCCCGGTGAGAAATTTTCTTATTCCAATTCAAATTATGTTTTGCTGGCAGAAATTGCAAGAGTTGTAAGTGGGCAAAGCTTCGCTTCACTTGCAGAAGATGCTATATTTAAGCCTCTTGGAATGAAAGACAGCCGTTTTGTAGATAATAACCAAGAAATAATTAAAGGAAGAACTGCTTCTTATTCTTATAATAGCATTAAATCTTTAAAAAACAGCAGCCAAAACGTTTACACTTTAGGTGATGGTGGACTTTTTACCAATATAAATGACATGGCACATTGGGTAATGAATTTTTATTCACCTCAATCAGGCGATGCAAAAGATATTGAACAATTAACCGAAAAAGGAAAATTAAATAATGGAAAAGAAATTAATTATGCTTTAGGAATAAATGTTGACAAATCAAGAGGCTGGAAGCGGTTTATTCATAATGGAGGGTTGGCTGGTTATCGCACTATCATTGCTGTTTACCCTGATTTGAAAATAGGTTTTATAGTTTTCGGTAATTCCGGAGATAATGAAATTTATACTAAGATTGACCAACTTGCAGTTCTCTTTATTCCTGATATCAGCAATAAAGTAGTTATTAACCAACCTATCATACGAAAGGATTCTTTATCTGCACTCTTAAAAAACCCTGATTCGATTAAAAAATTAACGGGCGATTATATTGCTGAGAACGGTTATCGTCTTAAATTCTCAATAATTAACGATAAACTAAGAATGAATCAAAATAATTTACTTGTCAATGATTCAGGAAATACTTTTTCCCTATTAACTAATCCTGCAGTTAAATATGCATTTCATGTTAATAAGAAAGAAATTAGTGTAGATTTATTCAGCCCTGTTTTATCACAACCTATCCATCTCATCAAATTTTTAAAAGACACGTTATTATCAGACAAAGTATTGCAAACCTATACAGGCACTTATTATTGTCCTGAATTGGATTGCAGTTATCATATTGTTTTAATAGACCACCAATTATTTCTCACCAACAATCTGTATGCCGACAGTAAAATCACGCTACTTGGAAAAGACCATTTAATAACTGATTATGATTTCCTTTATCATTTACACATTTTAAAGATGGATGAAAAGATAATCGGTTTTGAATTAAACAATGGTGAGATAATGCATTTAAGATTCAATAAAATTGATTAGAAAAGAGACACATATTCTCCCTTATTCTGGTGAAATCCGGATCGTAATTAACATATACTGTTTAGAGTGATTCTCAGATTTCATTGCTTTGCGAGTGAATTATGAAAGGGCAATTTATATTAGCGATAGTTGTAGATAAGCTTTTTTAAATTATTCTTCCTTTTTTAGCCATGACCTAGTATAAGAATTGAACATATTATTTGAATAAAACATTCATTGTAATCATTCCATCAAAAAAAGAGGGGAGGTTGTCAGAGCGCTGGCTAAAATTAGTGCCATGACCGTCCTGCAATATTTCAATAAAATCAACAACGCCCCCATCGGTCGAGTCAAATATGCACTAATTTAATTCAGCCAACGGATATTATACAATTTCCATAATACGCTTTATAAGTTTAAATATTAGCCCCCTTTTCTTCTCTTGCGTATCTTCTTTCATACCCTTAGCATTAGTAACGATATCCCCTTTATCATTAACATTACTTTCAACATCTACATCCATATTATCTTTAGCAGAAGTAATATTATCTATTACATCACTAGCTATACTATTTTAATTAACAGTAGTATAAGCACTATTAATATTAATTACAATATTATTTGTATCAATTTTTATATTTACAAATATTTTATCTGACAAGTACATATTTTTTCTGATATTCCTGAAAATAATAAGTAATTATTTATTCAAATAGACCAATTATTGTACCTCCAATATCCCCCTACTATAATAATTTATACTAAACACATTTTCGTATCTTTGCAAAAAATAACGATTAATTATGAGTTTGGAACTGAGCGAACAGGAAATCATCAGGCGCAATTCAATGACCGAATTGCAGAACATGGGTATCGATCCTTATCCTGCCGAAACATTTGATGTGAATGTTACTGTTAAAGAAATTCTAGAAAAATACCCCACCGACAATACACTCTATCAGGAGATCAGTCTGGCCGGCCGTATCATGAGTCGTCGTATCATGGGCGCCGCTTCGTTTACAGAACTGCAGGATGCTACCGGACGTATTCAGGTTTACCTCAAAAGAGATGACCTTTGTCCTGGCGAAGACAAATCATTTTATAATATAGTATTTAAACGTCTATTCGATATTGGCGATATTATCGGCATCAAAGGATTTGTATTTATCACCCAGATGGGCGAGATCACCATTCACGTTAAAGAGCTCAAATTATTAAGCAAGTCGCTCAAACCCCTTCCTGTTGTAAAGGAAAAAGATGGAGCGCTGTTTGATTCATTCTCAGATCCTGAACAACGTTATAGAATGCGCTATGTTGATCTGATTGTAAACAATCAGATCAAGGACGTATTTATCAAACGTACCGCCTTGGTCAACACCATGCGCAACTACCTCAACGAAAAAGGATATCTCGAAGTTGAAACTCCTATTTTGCAACCATTATACGGTGGTGCAGCCGCCCGCCCGTTTAAATCGCATCACAATTCGCTAGACATGACCCTCTATCTGCGTATTGCAGACGAGCTTTATCTGAAAAGACTAATTGTCGGTGGCTTTGATGGCGTATATGAATTCTCCAAAGACTTCCGCAACGAAGGAATGGACCGTTTCCACAACCCTGAATTTACACAGATGGAACTTTATGTAGCCTACAAAGACTACAACTGGATGATGGATACTGTTGAAGAGATGGTAGAACGCATCGCGATGGATCTTCATGGAACTACCAAGGTACAGGTTGGAGAGAACCTGATTGACTTTAAACGTCCATGGAAACGTTTAACCATGTACGAAAGTATTCAACATTTTACCGGAATCGATATCTCCGGGATGGATGAAGCACAAATTCGTGAACTAGCCAATAAAGTCGGCGCCGAAATCGACGAAACCATGGGTAAGGGTAAATTGATCGATGAGATCTTTGGCACCGTTGCCGAACCTAATCTTATTCAACCGACCTTTATCACCGATTACCCTGTCGAGATGTCTCCGCTAGCCAAGAAGCACCGCTCTAAAGCCGGACTTGTTGAGCGTTTTGAAGCGATCTGCAATGGAAAAGAATTATGTAACTCCTTCTCCGAATTAAACGATCCCATCGATCAACGTCAGCGTTTTGAGTCGCAACTCGAACTAGGTAAGCGTGGAGATGATGAGTCGATGGTGCTCGATGAAGACTTCCTGAGAGCCCTCGAATACGGAATGCCGCCAACAGCTGGCTTGGGTATCGGCATCGATCGATTGGCTATGATCATGACCAATCAGACATCTGTCCAGGATGTACTCTTCTTCCCCCAGATGCGTCCCGAAAAGAAAGCCGCCGAGCTTACCGACGATGATCTGAAAGCAATGGGGATTCCTGAAGGTTGGATTCCGGCTATCAGAAAAACCAGTTACAAAACCGTACAGGCATTAAAAGAGGCCAATCCCAATAAATTCTATAATGATTTGGGCGGCTTACGCAAGAAGCTAAAGCTTGACCTGCCGATGCCAACTATCGACGACATTAAAAACTGGTTAGCATAACACTAACTGATATTCAATATAAAAGGCTGCTTGAAAAGAGATATAATCTTTCGGGCAGCCTTTTTTTATATACACATTGACGGGATTAGACCAATCCACAAGCAAAATATCAAATATCATTCACATATACTGAATCCATATGGAGGATAAAAGGAAGGTACGTCCTCCCGAAACAGGATACTTTTGCCCAAATTTTGCCGCCTTTTCGCCGTACTTTTGCCGTACTTTCACCGTATCTTTATAAGCACGGCAGAAATACGGCAAAAGTACGGTGAAAGTACGGCAAAGGTACGGCAGAACCCTTCCATTTATAAGTGATGTATAAGGGATTTATATCCAGTGTCCCTTACTGAAATAGGTATACACCTTTAATGATGCATGAGCGATTTACTTCACACTTATCCCGGATTTCAGGGAATCATAGGAGGAATATTGAGGAATATTTTCAGACTGAAAAATTGTCGACCAGAATGGCATAACTATAATCCGAAAAATGTATTTATTATTATTTCAAATACTGACGAGAATTCATATACAATTAATAACTATCGGTATTGAATAAAAGTTAAGATTGAAATTGCAAATTAGTTTTACCTCTTTTCTAGCTACCTTCTAAATAATTTTACGCTGCAAATAAATAAATTATTGACAGACTTATGCAACTTTATGAACAATTGATTCATCATTAATAATGAAGAAACAAACTTACTTATTTGTCTGTTTTTTGCTACACTTATTGTACTTCAACTAATTCTTAAAGATATGAAAGCAATACATTTAATATTTCTTCTGCCGCTGTTGATGATCTCGTGTGCGAAAGAAAAGGCGGTACAAACCAACAACACACAACTAAAGCCGATAACGTTGAGTACTGAACAGCAAGCATTGGTTCAGGCAAATAACCGGTTTGCCTTTGCATTATTTAATAAATCGGCAAACGAGGAGACCAAAGACAATCTGATTATCTCTCCGTTCAGCGTCAGCATGGCATTGTCAATGACACTTAATGGTGCTGCCGGCACAACAAAAACGGGAATGGAAAACACTTTAGGGTTTGCAGGTGACCAAGCCTCGCTGATCAATGATTACAACAAGACGCTATCCGAACAGTTGCAGAGGGTTGATAATAAGGTGACATTTAATATTGCAAATTCAATCTGGTATAAAAACAGTTTTACCGCACTTCCTGATTTTATTTCAACAAACAAAAATTACTATCAGGCAGAAGTCACATCACTTGATTTCTCTTCACCTTCAGCCGTCAACACCATTAATAGTTGGGTTGATGCTAAAACAAACCATGCAATCCCAACGATCATTGAATCCATTTCAGATGAAAACGTGATGTATCTGATCGATGCACTTTATTTCAAGGGTTCATGGAGAAATAAGTTTGATGAATCTAAGACAACTGACGAAACCTTTCATAAAGAAGACCTTTCGACCGTAAAATACAAAATGATGAGCCAGAAAAGTACGTTCAAGTACTTTTCAGACAATAACTTAAGTTCTATTGAATTGCCATACGGACAAGGTAATTTCATAATGACCCTATTACTCCCCGCAACCGGTAAAACCACAACAGATTTGTCAGGTGCTTTCAATGCGGCTAACTGGAAAAAGTGGAATGATGCAATGACTTCAACTGAGGTACAGATTAATATGCCCCGTTTTAAAATGGCCTATAAAAAGGACTTAAAAGATTTGCTCAGTACCATGGGGATGGCTGATGCCTTCAATGCGGATGTAGCAGACTTCACACGCATCACTGCGGCCAGAGGATTGTGTATCGGTGAGGTAAAACACAAAACGATGGTCGAAGTAAATGAAGAGGGCACCGTAGCAGCCGCAGTAACCTCTATAGGAATGATTACGACTACATCCCCTTTACAACCACAGGCTATTATTATTAATATTAATAAGCCATTTATGTTTGTAATTTCAGAAAAGAGTACAGGCGCCATCTTGTTTACAGGCAGGATTATGGACCCGACTAAAGAATAATTATTGGCACTCTGGTATTATTGTAGCTTTTCGAGTCACTAAAACTTCACTCCTCCGGTTTGATCAATTAGAATATGAAACTGTTTAAAAATATTCTGTAGGGAAAATATATCGGCAGAAAGGATGAAGAAAAAGTCGTAAAAATAAAATCAATGTTTATCATGAATAAAATATTCTTATTGATCATAACCATTTGTTTTTGTTCATTTTCTTATGCACAAGATATAGAGACAAAGACATTTAGACCGAATAATCCGTATGATAAATATTGGCAGTTTAATTTTACAACAGGAGCAAACATTGATTTGATTCATTCTGGTTCCGACCCTAATTCAAAATTGCTCAGTACCAGGCCGACAGTAGCTCCAATGTTGGGCTTTCGGGTAACACATCTTTTTTCAAAAAAAATCGGATGGAACGCTAGCTTGCAGATGAATTTTTATAAAGAAAAAAAATCGGAATATTTTGGTTCAGGTATCATAGGTGATGTAATAGAAGAGTTCTTCAATAAAACATTTTGGCCTGTATCGATATTGCATCCATCTTTTGATGTCGGAATAGTGTATCGTATAGAACAAAACAGATGGAATATATATCCTACAATTGGTTTTGGATATATGAACTATTTACTCGATACAGAATCGACAAAGAGCAACACCAATGTAGACGGCATCCAAAATAGTATCATATATAAACAGTACCCCTCTTCCTTATTATTTTTGAACTTTGGTATATCAGCCAACTATTATATAACAGAAAGAAGTTTTTTTGTTTTAAATGCTAATTTTCAGCAACCTCTCCAAAAATCACATGCTGAGCTAATCAATATCACAAACAAGATGGAGACAAACAAGATGTCTTACCAAACGACTACAGCAGGAAGAAATCTGAATATCGGGATTGGGTTTGGCTTTAGATTCGGAGAAAAAGCGAAAAGATAGTAAAATCCTATCAGTATCACTCTTCATTGTTGGTATCATGGCGACATCTTATACCAAAGATGAAAAAAATTCTCACTCAATGTTGATAAAAATTCCGGACAAGTGATGGCAGGATTAATGGATGCATCTTTGTAATCCTCGCTATTTCCCCGATCTGTACATCTTTATGTTTACATAAAGCAGGATATCTCAGAAAACAGCACCAAAAATTAGTGTAGTTTGAAATATTTCTTTTTCTTTGTTACCCAAAACAAAAAGATGAATCATCATTCTTTGTACATAAATTTTCAAAAAAATTAAACACGTGGGCATGACAATAGATGAATTAAAGATCAAGTGGTTATCTAATTATAAGACAGTTCCCGACCAATTAAAAAACATGTCGAAAGTAAAAGGCGTAATTAGCGCTTTTAACGTAAACATTGATGCTGTTATTAAAGTTACGGGAAAGACGATTGAAAAAATCATTAAAGAGCATTCATTGAATCAAAAGCAGATTCTTGAGGATGGAGAAAAGACCATCAATACTAAAGAAGATGTTATCAGAGGAATTGTTCATTGCTTTACAAATGGAATTGCCGAAGAGTGGTTGATTCCGAACAAAGATATGTTCTTCTGGCTGAATGAATACCTTGGTTACGATAAAATGCAAATGGGCGGACAGGGTGGAATTGTTGCCAACGCAATGGCTGTCTGTGGTGTTAGCAAGGTTTATGTACACTGTGCCTCCCTTCCAAAAGATCAGGCTAAACTGTTTCTCGATCTGCCTAATCTGGTTACAGTGGACGAAGAGGGCAATTTAAAACAGGCTTCAAAGATAGAACGAAAAGCTGATCTTCCCTTAATTCATTGGATTATAGAATTTAACGCCGGTGACACTTTAACCGTTGATGGAAAAACATTTACTTGTCCCAAGGCCAATCGATTTATTGCAACCTACGATCCCCTCAACTTTCAATTGTATATAGATAATGTCTTTGCAAAGAAAATGGCATCAAATAGATTTGCATCCCAATATATCATCTTATCAGGATACCAAATTCTAGCCGGGACGCTGGGAGACGGGACTTCAGGTATCACGCGCATTGATGCTTCAAAAAAGATTATTGATACTTGGTGTAAGACAAAATATATGCCTATCCTTCACCTTGAAATAGCCTCAACACAAGATGTGGCAATCCGTAAATACTTGCTCGATCACATTGCAAAAGACATCGACAGCGTGGGCTTTAACGAACGTGAGTTAATTGACATACTGGAAGTAATCGATCAACAAGAACTTGCCGAAGAGTGCAACAATAAACCAAACAGTGCCAACCTCTTCAAGGGAATGCTCAAAGTATTTAAATATCTCAACTGCTCGCGTATGCAGTTACACATGTTTGGATTATACATTACCTTACAGAAAAAAGGATCCATGATTTTCCCTGAGGATAACCGTAACGGGATGCAGTTAGCGGCTGTAATAGCAGCTGCTAAGGCAGGAACCGGAGCAATAGATTCGACGGATGTGTTATTATGGGCAAAAGATCGTGAAGTTTCGAAAGTAGGTCTCGCAGAATTAAAGAGCCTGTCTGAATTGATAACCGGTCTATACGGAGAAAACAATCTGGTAGAAGACGGAATCTTTTCGAACGAAGAAATTGAAATCATTGCCGTACCTACTATCATTATCGACAAACCCTTGACATTGGTAGGTATGGGTGATACTATCTCATCCATATCTTTAGTCGGCGCGCATAAGAAATATTAATAAACATAAAAAGGCCCTTGCATAAAAACGTAAGGGCCTTTTTATGTTTATGGCAAAATGACCGTTAGGCCGCTTCGGTTAAGAATAGGTAACGAACTATCACTAATGCAAAAAGGATATACATCAACCAATGTACTTCTTTAAAGCGTCCGGTTAAGACTTTTAAGATAACATAAAATAAAATACCGGCAGCAATACCATTGGCAATACTATAAGTAAACGGCATCAAAGCGAAGGTTAGGAAAGCAGGAAAACCTTCCGTAAAATCATCGAAATCGATCTCGCGAATAGATGAGAACATCAACACACCGACTATAATCAAAGCAGGAGCAGTTGCGGCATTTGGAATTAAACTTGCCAATGGAGCGAGTACCAAAGCAAACAAGAAGAGGATACCGGTAGTAACAGCCGTTAATCCGGTGCGCCCACCTTCACCAATACCGGCAGCACTTTCAACATAAGATGTAATAGTACTGGTTCCCATCAGGGCGCCAAATGAAACGCCAAATGCATCAACAAGCATTGCTTTTCCGATTTTCGGAGATTTTCCGTCTTTGTCAATCAACCCGGCCTTACTGGCGGTGCCAACCAATGTACCGAAAGTATCAAACAACTCAACAAAGGTAAAGGTAAACACTACAGTCCAAATACCCATGTTCAGAGCAGCTCGAATATCGAGTGCACCGACAGCCAGATTACTGAATTTTGGAAGTGCAAACAGCGTGAAATGTTCAGGGATCACAGTTACACCCATAGGAATACCAATGAGCGTCGAAAGGACAATTCCGATTAGTAAGGAGCCTTTCACACGATTAGCCATTAATATAGCTGTAATAGTCAAGCCGATAAGGCAGAGGAGCATACTAGGATTGCGAAAACTGCCTATCATAATATTCCACTCGAAAAACTTTAGGGTAGTTATTCCGTTATGTCCGCTTAATACATTCATAGTTGGAGGAATGATAGTAGTTCCTACAACCATAATTTCGGAAAGCTTAACCCCAATAATGGTAATAAATAATCCGATACCTACGGTGATAGCACGCTTTAGTGAATCAGGAACAGCAACAACTAATAGTTGACGAACTCTTGTTAACGTTAAGACAATAAAGATAATACCTGAAATAAATACGGCACCCAAGGCAGCTTGCCATGGCATACCCACACCTTGAAGAGCTACAGTAGCAAAGAATGCATTTAGTCCCATACCGGGAGCCAGTGCAATAGGGAAGTTGGCAAACAGGCCCATTGCAATTGTCACTACTCCGGCGGCAACGGCAGTAGCAAAAAACACTGCATTCTTATCCATCCCTGTAGCAGATAGAATATTCGGGTTAAGAAACAGAATGTATGCCATGGTCATGAATGTCGTTATACCGGCAAGTATCTCTGTCCGAACTGTTGTTCGGTTCTCTTTTAATTTAAAAAGTTTTTCGATCATAAATATTAATTAACATTTTGTTATTAGAAAGTCCATTTAACTGCTGCAGTAGGAAATATTTCAACTTTATCAGAAGCAAAAACGAAATTGTTACTAATTTCTATTTCACTCCCCAGTGAAAGTTTCGGGGTAACGTTATACCAGAACTGTGGTTCAGTGAGGAGAATACATTTCTTTCCACTTGAACCTGTTTTATCTTCAGACCATATATCGAGGAATCCATCGATGGTAAGTTTTCCTTTTGCCAACATCGTGAACCATGTTGTCGTAAACTGAGCATTTGCATTTTGTTTTGAAATAGCTTTATAAGCTGCCATAGCAGTCATACTGACATTTTTTATCTTAAAAGGATATGATGCTCCGAATAACCATGCATTATCGAAAGAGGTAAACTGATTAAATCCACCATTATACTCTACGTGAGCCAATACCGGACAGTCTCCAATCTTCTGGTCGCGCGATATTTCCCAATAAGCCAGTGAAACACCGCCACGGGGACTGTTATAATCCATGTCAATAAAGAAAAATGTTGATCCTGTTTTATCGGGTCTAAACATTTCCACCGTACTGGTTAAATAACCGCGACCGGCAGCGTGAGGATCTCTAGCATCTTTCAGAAAATCATAATGTAATTGCAGGTTTTGAGCGAACCCAAATTGGACTACCGCCAACAAAGTGGCAGCAAATAGAATTTTTTTCATAGATAAACTTTATGTTAGTTTTTAAGGCGGCAAAATAACGGATTATTCATGAGAAATAAAAGAGGGATTTACAACTAAATTAAGGAGTTACGAACATACGATCAATAGATGGTTCGTAAATGCTATTATAGTACATCCACAACCTTTTAACTTTGGGAAGTTACAAGAAAGTTCAGCTAACGGCCAATACGGGTAGTTTTATTATTCAAACATATCAATGAATTTGATAATATAACTTATAAAGTATCGCTTTTTTATGTTCATTGTTTTAAAGCCTCACTAAGAGAAAGAGTGTAAATACCAATCTTTCATTATATTTTTGTTAATTTTCTAACCGCTGAAATATAAAATCAATAAGTGTAAATATTTTTTTTGTACTATTGTACCATCAATTAAGATTATGAACGGTCTATATTACATATTTGGGGTAACCCTGAACAACACCAATTCCACTTCCACATCCACCCCTTGGGGGGTACAATAGTTCATTTTCCAGAAAATTATTTCTTTTTATTTCACTTTTTTCTCTGAATTTATAATCATTTATTTCTTGTATAAAATGCAATGTCATTTTATGGTATACTGAAAAATTTCAGTATACGGTTTCACCCGATCTTAAAAATAAAAACAATCTGCTTATGAAAGTCATGAAGTTTGGAGGCTCTTCAGTAGCCTCAGCCGAAAGCATTTTAAAAGTCATCGATATTGTAGCTGCATGTCGCGAAAAGAAAATCATTGTTGTTGCGGCCATGGGAACAACAACAGATGAGTTGGCTGAACTAAGCAGATTAGCATCTGAAGGAAATGAATCGTATAAAGAGAGATTATCGACAATTGAAAAATCACATCTTAAAGCTATCGAGGAACTAATCCCTGCCCGCGAACGTAGCAGCGTCATCGCCAAAGTGAAATTTATTTTTAATGAACTATCTTCGGCATTACACGGTGTGTTTATTCTTCGTGAACTCACACCCCGTACGTATGATTACTTACTTAGCTTTGGCGAACGGCTGTCGGCAATGATTCTAAGCTCGGTGATACCGGATGGCGTCTATCTCGATGCACGCGAGTTAATCAAAACCGATAGTCGTTTTGGAAAAGCCACTGTCGATTTTGAAGCATCAACAAATCTTATTCTCGAAAAGCTATTATCTATTGAAGGGGTTCCTGTCATAACGGGATTTATCGCCAGTTCGCATAAAAATGAAACCACTACGCTGGGACGTAGAGGTTCCGATTATACCGGCGCAATCATTGCCTCAGCGATTAATGCGGAGATTCTGGAGATATGGACCGATGTAGAAGGAATATTGACGGCTGACAAAAAAATGGTAGAAAAGGCTTATTGTCTGGATTGTCTGAGCTATTCGGAAGCGATGGAACTCTCTCATTTCGGTACCCGTGTAATCTATCCCCCAACGTTTGTACCGGTATATAAAAAAAACATCCCTATCCGGATCAGGAGTACTTTTAATCTTGCAAGTGCCGGTACCCTCATAACTACAGAGGGTGCCAATAACTCTACAAAAGCAATTAAAGGAATATCTTCGATAGAGAACATTAATATGGTAACCATTCAGGGATCGGGGATGGTGGGCGTTACCGGAATATCAAATCGACTCTTTGGTGCACTGGCAGTCAGAAAGGTAAATGTGGTTCTGATATCACAGGCTTCGTCTGAATATTCTATCACTTTTGCAATCCGCGAACGTGATAGTCAGGCAGCACACGAAGCCATTGAGCAGGAATTTCAGGATGAGATTGAACGTGGTAACATCCACCAGATATCCATTGAGAAGGAACTTGCCATCGTAGCTATCGTTGGAGAGAATATGAAAAGAAGTCCCGGCATTGCCGGCAAATTATTTCATACCCTCGGCAGGAATGGAATCAACGTCCGGGCCATTGCACAAGGCGCCTCCGAGCTCAATATTTCGTGTGTGATCAGTATAAAAGATCTGAAGAAAGCGCTCAACACCATCCATGAATCATTTTTTCTGTCCGAGTATCAACAGGTTAATGTATTCATCGCCGGTATAGGCGCCGTTGGCAGTAAGCTGATCGATCAAATCTGTGCACAACAAAATAAATTATTACAGCAGCATCGACTGAAACTGAATGTTTGCGGAGTCATGAATTCACGTAAGATGTTGATCGATGCCAACGGACTGGAGCTAACTAACTACAAGGCTCAACTTGATGAACATGGAGTAAAAGCCAACCTCAATGTGTTGATTGAAAATATGACGGCTTTCAACCTGCTCAATAGTGTGTTTGTTGATTGTACGGCAAGTACAACTGTTACCGATCATTATATAGACATCTTCAAATCAGCGACCTCCGTTGTTGCCGCTAATAAAACGGCCTGTTCTTCGGAATATAATAACTACTTTAAAATTAAGCAGACCGCACTGAATAAGGGTGTTAAATTTTTCTACGAAACCAATGTTGGTGCCGGTCTACCTGTTTTAAACACCTTGTCTGATTTAATAAAAAGTGGTGACGAGATTGTACGGTTGGAAGGTGTGCTGTCAGGGACATTAAATTTCATCCTCAATACGGTAAGCGAGACGCTGCCTTTGAGTGAGGCAATCAGGCTGGCCGTGGAAAAGGGATATGCAGAACCTGATCCACGCATTGATCTCAGTGGAATGGATGTAATGCGGAAGGTGTTAATTCTGGCACGAGAGATTGGACTAAAGCTCGAAAAAGAAGATGTAAATATTGAGAAGATTGTTCCGGATAGCTATTTTGCGACATCCTCCCCTGCTGAATTTATGTCAACTGTAAGCAATTACGATCAGGAATTTGAGGCGTTGAGACAACAAGCTTGTGGGAAAGATAAAAAATGGCGTTATGCCGCATCACTCATCGAGGGTGTTGCCTCCATAAAGCTGGTTGCTGTAGATCGGAAACATCCGTTTTATGATTTAGAGGGAAGCAACAATATCTTCCTGATTACAACCGAACGTTATTATAATGCCCCAATGATTATTAAAGGGTATGGTGCCGGTGCAGACGTCACAGCAGCAGGCGTATTTGCCGATATTATCCGTGTAGTAAATGTATAAGTGATAAATTGCAAACAGCATGAAAGATTCGATAAAAGTATTTTCACCGGCAACGGTAGCCAACGTAGGTAGTGGCTTTGATATTCTGGGATTTGCTCTGAACAATCGGGGTGATATCATTGAGGCAAAAAAGAACAATGAAAAATGTATTCGTATTTTCAATCAATCAGGAACCGATCTACCTTTAAGCCCATCAAAAAATGTAGCCGGAGTAGCTGTACAAGCTATGCTAACCGATTTAAAAACCGGGCAGGGTTTCGATATAACATTCCACCAAAAGATTAGTCCGGGTAGTGGAATCGGATCGAGTGCCGCTAGCTCAGCAGGGAGTGTCTTTGCTGTAAACGAGTTGCTCAATAACCCCTATACGTTAAAAGAACTCGTTCGTTTTGCCATGCAAGGAGAAAAAGCGGCCAGTGGTGTTGCACATGCTGATAATGTAGCTCCCGCCCTACTGGGTGGATTTACACTGATCAGAAGTTACAACCCGTTGGATGTAGTTCAATTGCCCAGTCCTAAGAATCTGCTTTGTACCATTGCCCATCCCGACATCATTGTAAGGACGGAAGACAGCAGAAGAATTCTGACGAAAGAGATTCTGTTGAAAGATGCCGTCATTCAGTGGGGGAATGTAGCCGGACTGGTCAGCGGTTTATATACCAGTGATTTTGAACTTATCGGACGATCGTTACAAGATGTCATTATTGAACCGGTAAGAGCGCTACTCATCCCCGGATTTGATAAGATAAAAAAGACCGTGCTTGAAGCAGGGGCTCTTGGATGTAGCATCTCAGGATCGGGCCCCTCTATCTTTGCGCTCAGCCATTCGGAAGGAGTAGCACGGATTGTTGAACAATCCATGCAAAAGATATTCAACGGAATGGATGTTGAGGTGGATATTTTCACCTCCACCATTAACAGACAAGGACAAAAGATTATTTAACCCGGATTAATCAGTAAAAAATTAATATCATGCACTATTACAGTACCAATAACAGAAACCTCAGGGTATCTTTAAAAGAGGCTATTATCAAAGGAATTGCTGATGATAAAGGTTTATTTATGCCCGAACACATAACAACTTTATCCGAATCGTTTTATGCCAATATAGAGAATCTTACGCTTCAGGAGATGTCGTTTGAGGTGGCTAAAGCTTTCTTTGGAGAAGATATTGAACACGATGCCCTAAAGAAGATTGTTTATGAGTCGCTCAATTTTCCGATTCCATTGATACAACTTGATCCCAATATCCATATTCTGGAACTATTTCATGGACCTACCCTTGCATTTAAAGACGTCGGAGCAAGATTTATGGCGCGGATGTTGGCTTACTTTACCAAGGAGCTGAAAGAAGAGATTATTGTACTTGCAGCTACTTCCGGTGACACCGGTAGCGCGGTTGCTAACGGTTTTTTAGGGGTCCCGGGAATCAAAGTGGGCATCCTCTATCCCAAAAACAAGGTAAGTGCGATCCAAGAAAAACAATTCACAACGCTGGGACAGAATATTACCGCTTTTGAAATAGACGGGACCTTTGACGATTGTCAGAGAATGGTTAAAGAGGCTTTTACAGATGACCAACTCCGGCAGAAGGTTAATCTTACTTCGGCCAACTCCATTAATCTGGCCCGGCTTCTGCCACAAGCCTTTTACCATTTCTACGGATATGCACAGTTAAAAGACAAAACCAGAAAACCGATATTATGTGTTCCAAGCGGGAATTTTGGAAATATTACTTCCGCATTAATTGCAAAGAGAATGGGATTGCCTATCAAACATTTTATTGCTGCAACCAACATTAACGATGTGATTCCTGAATATCTAAAGACATCGGTTTATGAACCCCGTCCATCGGTACAAACTATTGCTAATGCTATGGATGTTGGCGATCCAAGTAACTTTGCACGTATTCTCGATCTCTATAACGATTCGCATAATGCCATCACTAAAGACATTAGCGGAGAATCTTATTCCGACAGAACCATTAGCGCTACTATTGCCGAAGTGTATAGTCGTCTTGGATATCTTCTAGACCCCCACAGTGCGATAGCCTATACCGCCTTAAAACGAGCGCTCAGAGGAACCAATGATCAAGGATATTTCATCGGGACAGCCCATCCCGCTAAGTTTAAGGATAGCGTTGAACAAATTATCGGAGAGGAGATTGCCATACCCGAACGATTGCAGGCATTCTTAAAAGGAGAAAAGAAAAGTATTGAACTATCAATTGAATATCCAGCATTTAGAGAACAACTATTAATGGGCTAATGAAATAATGTGCCAATGTGCTAATAGGGGAATCACTCCTCTTAATTAGTACATTGGCACATTAATATATCATCTTATTCTCTGAAGAACTTTGCCGTAATTACCTCATAAGCAATACGGGCGGCAGTATGATTAGGCGCATCAAAGCCGGGAATAGGTGACAGCTCTGAGATGTCGCAACCAACAATAGTAGCCTTTTCGGCAATAAGCTTTAGAATCTCCATAAATTGATACCACTGAAGCCCACCGGGTTGTGGATTGTCTACCGCCGGCATGATAGACGGATCGAATGCATGAAGGTCGATAGACAAATAAACATTAGGGGATAATTTATTCAACATCTCATATGACCATCCCTTATTATCATATATCCGATTGGCATAAAACACCCTGTCCTGAATGTCTTCCTGACTCTCATCAGGGTTCATACTTCTAATCCCTATTTGAATAAATGAACCCATCTCTCTAACCCGGGTCATCAAACAACCATGATCTGTAATCTCGCGAGTACGAGCGGGACGCATATCAGGATAAGCATCAAAATGGACAACCGTAAGATCTTTGAATTTGTTGAAATGAGCACGGATGGCACCAAGACTTATAACATGATCGCCTCCGATAGTGACACAAAATTTCTTTTTCTTGAGAAATTGCAATACAGTTTTATGAACTGCTTCAACAGCTTTTACACCATCAGCTTCAATAATGGCTTCAGTAGTATGTATTCCAACCTCACTTACAACATTATCGGTTTCAACATCATAAAATCTTAAGCCGGCAGATGCTTTTATAAGAGCCTCTGCACCTAAAGAACTATTGCCCTCGTTGTTCGCAGGGTCACCATAAAGGACAGGAATAACTACAACCTTGGCACTCTCGCAAGCGCTGTATTCAGCAGGTAAATTACCAAAATTCATATCGGCCTCCTTGTTTAGAAGGGTAAAGTTAAACATAAATCTTAATAACCAAGCACCTTAAGCATAGATTTATGACTTTGTTCTTTTGCAAAAAGTTTTGTAAAATATTCTCCATCTTCGTCTATATCGATAATTACATGTTTGGGGGCAGGAATTAAACAATGCTGAATACCTCCGAATCCACCTATCGACTCCTGATAAGCGCCGGTATGAAAGAAACCGATATACAAAGGATCACCTTCCTTTATTTTAGGAAGGAAGATAGCATTAGCGTGAGATTCAGCATTATAGTAATCCTGACTATCACAAGTCAGACCACCCAAAAAGATCCGTTCATATTCACTATCCCAATGATTGACAGAAAGTAATATATATTTTTGATTGATCGCCCAGGTATCCGGAAGGGTGGTAATAAATGAACTATCTATCATATTCCATATTTCACGATCATTCTGTTGTTTTTGTCCGACAATAGAAAAAAGAGTTGCTCCGCTTTCTCCAACTGTAAATGACCCGAACTCAGTAAAGATATTAGGTTCCATCACATTATTGCGTTTACAGATACTCTTTATCTGTGCAATAATCTCTTCGGCCATGTATTCATAATCGTAATCAAAAGACAACGAATTCTTTATAGGAAATCCTCCTCCGATATTCAAAGAAGTTAATTCAGGACACACCTGTTTCAATTCGCAATAAACATTCACGCACTTTGAAAGCTCATTCCAATAATACGCCGAGTCTTTTATCCCTGTATTAATAAAAAAGTGAAGCATCTTCAACTCAAACTTCGGGTTGTTTTTGATCTTCTCTTCATAATACTTCACGATGTCAGCATAACGAATACCCAATCTGGAGGTATAAAAATCAAACTTAGGTTCCTCTTCAGAGGCAATACGAATTCCTATTTTACATTTCTTGGTGATATTCTTATCATAAAGATCCAATTCATTCTTATTATCTAAAATAGGAATTGTATTCTCAAAGCCATTATTGATGAGATTGGCAATATTCTCTATATACTGCGGACGTTTAAATCCGTTGCAGATGATATAGTTTTCCTTTTTAAGCAACCCCTGTTCATAAAGTGTTTCAATAATAGGAATATCAAAAGCCGATGAAGTCTCAATGTGAACATCATTCTTCAACACTTCCTCTAGCACAAATGAGAAGTGCGAACTCTTGGTACAATAGCAATAATTATAATCGCCTTTATAATCAGACTTGGCCATTGCTACATTGAATAAACGCTTTGCCCTTTGTATTTGCGATGATATCTTAGGCAAATAAGTGATCTTTAAGGGCGTTCCATACTGTTTAATAACATCCATTAAAGGAATATCATTAAAGTATAATTCGTCATCGAGTACCTTAAACTCATCTTGAGGAAAGTCGAATGTTTGCTCAATCAGATCAATATATTTGTTCTTCATTGCCTTAACCAGATTAAAAAAATTGTGTGCAAAATTAATTTAATAATCCATTCCATTTTTATATAACTGTAATTTAAATGATTTATTTCACTAATTCAGTATCAATCCAAGTAAGTTAGAATTGACTAAAATAAATCAATAATCGAATACAAAAAAAGCCTAAAAAATAAGAAAATTAAAACAGACGATTAATTATAATACTACATATCAGCATATTAAATAATTAAATCCTAAATATAAATCCTATTCAGGCCATTTATTGAACTGCTGATCGACAACTTAAATATCCAATTTAAGTATCCTGAGATAGAAATTAAACATTGATTTAACTTAGTTAGATTAGAATTAATAACGCCTACGAATAATCACTAATCAAATATAATATTAAAATCCAACGGATAATTTCAAACACGAAAGGAGGTCTAACCAGATTCCGGATGAATTTTTCATTCAACCAGTAACATCAAAAAATAATACACTAAAATCCAAAACGGATCTTTTTACATCTTAGAACATAACTGAATAGAACATTGTTAGAAAAAATCAACACTTTACAACTAGAATGGTGGATTTTCGATATATATTTGCTTAGTCAGAAAAACAAGGATGAGCAAACACGAAGCGAGTATACTAATTGTTGATGACGACCAGGATGTATTACTGGCCGCCAAACTTTTTTTAAGACAACATTTCAGCATTGTCCATACCGAGAAGAACCCTGAGAATATTCATACTCAAATGAAAAATGTGAGTTATGATATTATTTTGCTTGATATGAACTTCTCAAGAGATGCCACCAGTGGTAAAGAGGGATTTTTCTGGTTAAACAAAATTCTTGAGATTGATCCTGCAGCTGTGGTGATCTTCATTACAGGGTATGGCGATATAGAGTTAGCTGTTCAGGGCATAAAAGAGGGAGCTACCAATTTTATTCTAAAACCTTGGGATAATCAGAAGTTACTTGCTACCATCATGGCAAATCTTCGTATCAGAAATTCAAAAGTAGAAATTGAAGAGTTACGGTCCAAACAGCAGGTACTGATGGCCGATCAGGAACTTACGATAGGCAACATCATCGGACAATCGCAACTCATGCAAAAGGTAATGGCAACGGTTGAAAAGGTAGCCCGCACTGATGCTAACGTTCTCATACTTGGCGAAAACGGAACAGGAAAAGAACTCATCGCCCATGCGATCCACAAGGCATCTAACAGACAACACGAAGTTTTTATCAGTGTCGACTTAGGCGCTATTAGTGAAACACTCTTTGAAAGCGAGTTATTTGGTTATAAAAAAGGGGCATTTACCGATGCTAAAGAAGATAGAGCAGGAAGATTTGAAGCCGCCTCAAAAGGATCAATCTTTTTGGATGAGATAGGAAATCTGACTTTTGGTCTTCAATCAAAACTTTTAAGTGTTCTGCAAAGCCGAAAGGTTGTACGACTGGGGACCAATAGAGAAATTCCCATTGATGTCAGGGTGATCTGCGCTACCAACATGCCCTTGTACCAAATGGTATCGGAGGGAAAATTCAGACAGGATTTATTGTATCGTATTAATACCGTTGAAGTCCATGTTCCTCCATTGAGAGAGAGAGCCGACGATATTCATCTCTTTGTAGATCATTTTTTAAAGATCTATTGTCATAAATATAAGTTACCGTTGAAAAGGATCTCCATTCCAACGCTTAAACGACTGGAGAAACACCATTGGCCGGGTAACATCAGAGAGCTACAACATGCCGTTGAACGTGCTGTGATCTTGAGCGACAATATATTGCTCGAGCCACATGATTTCTTCATAAGTCCATCAGAAGATCAATCCAATACCGAGGTGAATCTAAATAACTTTAATAATTTAGAGGAAACTGAAAAGATGCTTATCCGGAAAGTGATCGACAAGCATGGTGGCAATATTAGTAAAGCAGCCAAAGAGTTAGGTCTTACCAGAGCTTCACTTTATCGACGAATTGAAAAACATGGGCTTTAACCGGTTTAGATTTTCTATTATCTTTCGTCTCATCCTTCTGCTTTTGAGTGGGTGGGTACTAATCAGCCTATTGGTTAATTTTCACCTTCCGTTTACCTGTATGCTACTGATAGCACTGATAGTCGGTCAGGTTATCGGTTTGATCAACTATGCAGAACGAACTAATAAAAAATTGATTTCATTTCTGGAGAGTATCAAATATAATGATTTTACCACCACATTTAGTGATAATAAACTTGGTCCTTCGTTTAAACTTTTAAATCAGTCGTTTAATAATGTAATGACCGAATTTAGAAAGAGCCGTTCCGAGAAGGAAGAACATTATAACTATCTACAAACTATTGTTCAACATATTAGTATCGGGATACTTGTCTTTACCCGAAACGGGAAAGTACAACTAACGAATAATGCATTTCTTCGGATCATGAAGATACCCTCACTTCGAAATCTGCGTGAACTTGAATCCATTAATAAAGATCTCCCCGATACACTTCTCAAATTATCAGGAGGGGATAAAACGCTAATAAAACTATTCCTTGATGATAATATCTCCCAACTATCAATCCTATCAACAGCTTTTAAAATGCATGGAGAAGAATTTACTTTGGTTTCGTTGCAAGATATTAGTTCTGTCCTTGAGGAGAAGGAGGTAGAGTCGTGGCAAAAGCTCATTCGCGTTCTCACGCATGAGATTATGAACAGCATAACACCTATCTCATCATTGGCCCAAACAGTAAGAGAAATTATGCTCGATGAGAGTGAGCACCATACAGCACTTCGTCCATTAGAACAAGAAGACGTGGATAATATATCGAATGCCCTTGACACCATACAAAGAAGAAGTCAGGGTCTCTTAAATTTTGTAGAGTTATACAGAAATCTGACCCGGATACCGCGTCCGAACTTCAGATATTTCAGCTTAAAAGATTTAGTGCTTAGAGTTCGACAGCTCATGATTCCACGATTCGAAAAAGATTCTATTTCGTTTCACGTGGTCATAAATCCGGAAGATCTAATGCTCACAGCCGACCCGGATCTCATCGAACAAGTTTTGATAAATTTAATTTTAAACGCTTGTGATGCGGTTAAAGAAATTAAAAATCCTGAAGTAAATCTGGAAGCCACAGCAACAAATAATGGTCGAATTAATATAGAGATCAGGGATAACGGAACCGGTATAAAACCAGATTTACTGGATAAAGTATTTATGCCATTTTTTACCTCGAAACGAAATGGATCAGGTATCGGCCTGAGTCTATCCAGACAGATAATGCATTTACACAAAGGGACTATCCATGTTAAATCAATACCGGGAAGCAGCACCTCTTTTATGCTTTCATTTTAAAAAAATAATATCTTATTTGAAATAATATTTTTAAATAAAAAGTAGCATTTTACCATCTTCAAGCGTATATAAATATTATATTTTCATAGATTCGTTCGCTTTTCTATGTCTACATAATTGTTTTTTCTACCAATTAAAACGTTATTTTAGTTATGCAGAATACATGCATATAAATGAATTTTAGGTCATTATATTTGCCAATTCATAAATAATTTATAATTTCAATTAATATTAAAAATATAATTATTATTTTTGAAGCGAGTGTTGATTATTTAATGCTAAGTAAGTAACTTTAAGCTCATCTATTTCGTTAAGGACACCATGAAAGTGCATCGTCTTTTCTTTGTGCTTTTTTACTTTGAAGGGAATGAAAAACTATAATATTAACCATCTATTATAATTAATATGAATAAAGAAGCCAAAACAAATTATGACATCCATCCTATTCTAAAACAGCGTTGGAGTCCAAGGGCTTTTGCTGAAAAGCAAGTTGAACTTGAAAAGATTCATCGTTTATTTGAAGCTGCTCGTTGGGCGCCATCAAATAATAATCTTCAACCATGGCGTTTTATCATAGGTTTTAAAGGTGACGAAACTCATAACAAAATTTTAAGTGTACTGACCGAAGTCAATGCGGAATGGGCTGATAAAGCACCTGTATTGATATTGGTAATTGGTAAAAAAGTAAATCATAAAGGGGATCCTAACAAACTATTTTCTTTTGACCTTGCGCAAGCTACTGCCAGTATGGCTTTTCAGGCAACTGCAGATGGCATCAATATTCGTCAGGTGACCGGATTAATTCCTCGCAAAGCATTTGAAGTATTTGCTATCCATGATCTTTATGGAGCAGTTTGTGTTCTTGCAGTTGGCTATCCGGGAGATCCTGAGACCTTACCCAATCCATTAAAGAAGCAAGAAAAAGCTGAACGTACGCGTAATCCGATCGAAGACGTTGTCTACACCGTTAGATTTGGTCAAAAAGCAAACATCTTTTAACCATTTCTTTTAAAGGTCAATTACCGTTGATTATTATTTATCCTTTGACACTATAGATGTGAAAAAGGCTGTTAATAATACGATAATAAATATTGAGGCTATTCATCATGATTAGCCTCTTTTTTTAATTTAGTTCCTATGTTTAAAAATTTTCTGTAGAGAAAATGTATCAGGGTATCAGATTCATCCATAGAATGAAATGAATAACACTTTTATCACTTAAAAACATGTGACATTTTTTTACCTTTGCCTGTCCAACAAAATCCTTATACCGGACTTATTTATCAACTTTTAACTAAATCACCTTTTATGAAAAAACTATTTTACACTTTGGTAGTCATTTTATCATTATCTTCCAGAGTAATGGCAGGTCATCCAGATGAAGGGATGTGGCTTCCAATGTTTATTGATCGTCTTAATTATGTCGATATGCAGAAAGAGGGTTTACGCCTCACTGCCGAAGAGTTATACAGCATTAACCACTCAAGTTTAAAAGATGCAATTGTAAGTCTGGGTGGAGGATTTTGTACTGCCGAAGTTGTCTCAAAAGAAGGATTGCTCCTTACCAATCACCACTGTGGATATGAATCCATTCAAAAGCATAGTTCTGTCGAACATGATTATCTGACAGATGGTTTCTGGGCCATGAACCGTAATGAAGAACTTCCGAACGAAGGATTATATGCCTCATTTTTGGTAAGAATGGAAGATGTATCAAAGAAGGTACTAGCCAATATAAAACCTGGGATGACAGAAGTGGAACGTTCAGCTGAAGTCAGAAAAGTTATTACCGATTTAAAGAAAGAGGCTTCCGATAAAGGGAAATACACGGTAGATGTTAAAAGTTTCTATAATGGAAACGAGTATTACATGTTTGTTTATCAGGTTTATGAAGACATCCGCCTGGTAGGAGCACCTCCATCTTCCATTGGCAAATTTGGTGGAGATACCGATAACTGGATGTGGCCTCGTCACACAGGCGATTTCAGTATGTTTCGTATCTATGCAAAACCTGATGGTACGCCAGCTAAATATTCAAAAGACAATGTTCCTCTGAATGTTAAATACCATCTACCCATCTCTATTAAGGGCGTTCAAAAAAACGACTTCACGATGATCTGGGGTTACCCCGGAAGTACGGACCGTTATATGACCAGCTATGGTGTTAACGAAACCATCAATGAGATCAATCCTGCCATTATCAAGTTATTAGGTAATTCGCTCGACATTATGAAAGAGGTAATGGATACTGATCCAAAAGTAAAACTCCAATATTCCTCAACTCATGCAAACCTTGCCAATTTCTGGAAAAATAAGATTGGCGAATCACGTGGACTGAAACGTTTAGATGTTTTTGACAAGAAAAAGAATCTCGAGGAGCAGTTTCAAAGTTGGGTTACAGCAGACCCTGCCCGTCGGGAAATATATGGTTCCGTATTACCTGAATTTGAAAGAATCTCTAAACTAGAGGCAGACCAACAACAAGAGAAATTAAGTTGGTATCTCAATATTACATTGTATGCCTCAAACACTTTGAAAATTGCCATAAAGAATATGTCGATAGAAAATATGGTAAAGTCGAAGATGGAAAAAGATAAAAAGGCAGAAGCCATCAAGAAAATTGAAGATGAATTAGCCAAGACCTACAAAGATTACAGTCCGATTATTGAAGAACGACTACTAGCCTCTTTGTTAGCCTCATTTAGCAAAGATATTCCAGAAGAAAGCCAACCTGAATATCTTAAAAAGATGAAGGCTAAATATAAAGGCGATTTTAAAGCCTATGCCAAAGACTTTTTCAAAAACTCAATGTTTGCTTCCGAAGATAACTTCCGCAAATTTTTACAAAAACCGACAGAGAAGAAACTGAAGAAAGATATGGGCCTTGAATTGGTTAAAACATTCATGGCATTGGCTATGCAAGAACAAGTAAGCAGCTCGGAATTAAAGGCTGCTGAGAATAAGGCAAACCGCCTATTTATTGCTGGGCTTCGGGAAATGAATCCAGATAAGAAATTCTACCCTAATGCCAACTCAACCATGCGTGTCACCTATGGTCAGGTTCTTGACTATTTCCCAGCTGACGCCATTCATTACAATTATGTAACAACACTAGACGGAGTAATGGAAAAGGAAGATCCGAATAATGAAGAGTTCATTGTTCCTGCCAAGTTAAAAGAGTTATGGCAAAAGAAAGATTTTGGACCTTATGTAGATAAAAGCGGAAAACTTGTAACCTGCTTCTTAAGTAACAACGACATCACGGGTGGCAATTCTGGTAGCCCTGTTATCAATGGAGATGGTGAACTTCTGGGTCTTGCTTTTGATGGTAACTGGGAAGCCATGAGTGGAGATGTTGCCTTTGAACCCGAACTACAACGTACCATCAGTGTGGATATTCGTTACGTGTTATTTATTATTGACAAATATGCCGGAGCCGGTCATCTCGTAAAGGAAATGACTATTCGATAGTGATAATACATTCATTTGTATGAAAAAAGGTCGGGACCCTCTTATGTTGAGGGTTCCGACCTTTTTATAACGTCTTTCCGGTATTCTCTTTCCACCTTCGAAACGGTTCAACTCCCAAAGATGAGTTATAGTAACGCGGATCCCCGGTGACCTCCTCGCCGATCCATTCAGGTAGGTTTACCAATTCGTCAGTAGTATCCAGCTCTACTTCTGCAATCACCAACCCTTCATTATCACCCGAAAATTCATCCACTTCCCATTCATGTCCATCCAAATAAAATGAATAGCGATACTTTTCAATGATCGGTTTCTCGCAAAGAAGGGTAAGCATTTCATTGGCCTCGACTACAGAAATCGGATATTCAAATTCCAGTCTTTCAATTCCCCGGGTTAATCCTTTAATGGTGATAAATGCCTCCTCACCTGCAACTCTGATTCTCACCGTCCGTTCCTTATCACGGTTCAGATATCCCTGCCGATATGAGACCCCAACAGCTAATTGTTTATATGTCTTATCTTTAACTAAATACTTTTTTTCTATCTCAATGGGCATCTTCAATAATATTTATAAACAAAAATAGAGTAAAAAATAACAATATCCGTTTTCTAATCGTGCATGAAAACGAGAATATGCGAAATAACATAGCTAGTATCCGCTTGGCTTTCATCTCAACTACTTTTTCTGTGCCAGGTAAGACGGACGAACTGAGGCACGTTCAATACTATAGACGATAAAGAGAAATATCATGCCTATGATAAAAAAGACACTGATAGCAAGAATAGAGTAACGCATACTGCCGGTAACCATTTCGATAAAGCCAAAGCTAAAGGTCCCTGCCACTGTCGCCAGCTTCTCCATCACATCGTAGAAGCTAAAATAAGAAGTATGATCTTTTGTCTCCGGAATCATTTTAGAGTAAGTAGAACGGGCAAGACTTTGCGTACCACCCATCACCATCCCGATAAAGAAAGCCGCTGTAATAAAGCCGGCCGCATTGGTTATCAGATAAGCGCCGAAACAGATAAAGACCCAACTGGTAACAGCAATCAGCAGGGCCAGCATGTTACCGATACGCTCTGATAAACGGGCAAAAAACCATGAACCCATCATGCCTACCAATTGAATGATGAGAATGGTTGGGATCAGTATGGCCTCCGTTAAATGCAGCTCCTTTTCACCGAAGGTGGCAGCCATAAACATTACGGTCAATAGTCCCATCATCGTAAAGAAGAAACCGGCCAGAAACAGGGTCAACCGTTGTGACTTACGTACCTGATGAAAGACCCGTATCATTTCATGATAACCATACCAAAGTGCATGTCCTTCATTTTTAGTTCTTCCATATGTATATTTCGGTAGCCGGTTGAAGGTGATTTGAGAGAATCCTATCCACCACACAAAGACAGAGAGAAAGGATATCCGGGCAGGTAGCGAATTGTCATGAATGCCAAATAGTGATGGTTTCATGATCATCAACAGATTAAAGAGTAGCAATACCACTCCCCCTAAATACCCCATAGCATATCCGCGGGCACTTATCCTATCCTGATCTTTCTCTTCGGCAATAACCGGCAAAAAAGAGTTGTAGAATACGATGCTTCCCCCGTATCCTAACGTGCCTAATGCAAAAGCAATCACACCAAGTTCAATGGTGTCACGGCCGGTAAAGAAGAAAAGCATGCCACAAGAGAGTGAGCCGATCCATGTAAAGATGCGCATAAATAGTTTTCGTCGGCCCGTAAAATCTGCGATAGAAGAAAAGAGCGGAGAGAAGAGCGCCACCACCAGATAGGCTGCAGCGATAGCCCACGAGTATAAAACGGTATTCCGGATCTCGAACCCAAAAAAAGAAACCATATCACTACTCGCACTTCGGGTCACCTGATTATAATAAATAGGAAATATAGCCGAGGCGATGGTGAGTTGATAGACCGAATTAGCCCAGTCGTACATCACCCAGCCACGTATTATTTTTTTATCACCTTTTTTCATTTATCGTATAACTAATACACAGATTAAAAACCTTGCAGCAGGCTGACAAAGTACTAATGGAAAAGCATTCTTTCTCTCACAACAGCGCTGTGGGGAATTAAGCCTTAGCGATTAAACAAAGTTAATTATTCCCGGTTAATTAACTCACATTAATTAAAATTGAGTATTTCTGTAATGATTTTTTATATTTTTACCCATCAGGCTAAAACAACATCTCTAAAACTTTTCGACAGAACAATCTATCCGTTTTGCAACTCGTCGGATGAATAATTACACATAAATAATTACACATTTCTAACCTGGATTCACTTATGAAACACGTATATATTGTTTTATTATTATTCTCTATTTCTTTTACGTTATCACTCAATGCACAAAACAGTGATGAGAAGTCACAAAAAGACACACTTAAAGATCGACCAAAGAAGGGTTGGAATTTTGGAACCATCCCTGTTATCGGCTTCTCATCCGATATCGGGTTTCAATACGGAGCACTGATTAATCTCTTTAATTATGGTGACAGCAAGATTTATCCGAAGTATTATCACAATCTCTACATGGAGGTATCACGCACCACTAAAGGAGGTGGTGTCAATCAGATTTTCTTCGACTCGGAACATCTCATAAAAGGATTACGAATTATGGCCGACATCTCCCATCTTACCGAAAAGGCACTTGACTTCTACGGCTTCAATGGAGCGCAATCACGCTACAACTCCGACTTCACAAATGATGGAAGCCCTGCTTACATCAGCAGGGTTTTCTACAATCATGAACGGAAATTAACCCGTGTACTGGTTAATGTTCAGGGAGAACTGGGAGTAACCGGATTGAAATGGCTTGGCGGAGCACAGATCATTAAGTTTGCAATCAACTCCGTAGATATTAATGCTTTAAATAAAAACCTGAAAGAATCAAAAAAACTTCCTGCCGTTGATGGGCTATATGATGATTATGTTAAATGGGGACTTATTGATGAAAAGGAAAAAAAAGGAGGTACGCTTAGCTTCCTTTCGTTTGGAACTGTCTATGATACACGTGATAATGAGGGGAATCCAAATCATGGTATATGGAGCGAAGCCATTCTGGCTATTGCACCCGGAACTATCAATCCTGAAAATGGTTTCTCCGAAATAGCCTTAACCCACCGGCAGTTCTTTACACTAGTACCTCATCGTTTAACGTTGGCTTATCGCCTAAACTGGCAACAAACACTCACCGGAAAGGTTCCATTTTACTTTTTACCTTATAAATTAACGTCCAAACCATTCAGTACTTACGTTGATGGATTGGGTGGCTCTAATACGATCAGGGGTATTTTAAGAAACCGTGTGGTAGCCGATGGCAGGATGTTAGGCAACATCGAGGTCCGTTATAAAGCATATCAAACCTACTGGCACCGGCAAAATATATACATCGGTCTTTCGACTTTCTATGATGCAGGACTTGTAACTAAAAAGAGTACCGTCGATTTAAGTCTCGTACCGACGGCAGACAGAACAAAATACTTTGATGACAATGCCGCCGGTAGAGTCTATCATTCTACCGGAGTGGGCTTACACTTTGTGATGAACCAAAACTTCATCATCTCGTTCGAATATGGCAAGGCCCTCAATAAGAATGACGGCAATTCAGGATTCTACACCACTGTAGGATACATCTTCTAAACATTATGACAGAACGGTTTAGTTTGCCGAAACCAGTAAGTCCCGGATGCTGAACCTATCGAAGTCACTTCGAGCATAAGGAACAGTATTCGGGACTTAGTAAGAATCTCCGGTTCTATTTTGGTCCAATCAGATAATAAGCAGAAGTAGTATAAAAATTACGAAACCACTTCCACGATTTAAACACGTTACCCACCAATGTGGGTCTAAGATTAAACTTAACCTCATAATTGGGATTGATCAGAAACATGGCCTGACGTTTAATGTCATATCCCTTGTTTTGCACAATCGTTTCAAACCGTTCTAATGTTATTCCCGTTTCGCGTATCTCTAGCAGGTTATTAATGCGTCGTTCAGGTTCGCCTGCCATCTTCAGCAATCCCTTATAGAGCGGCAGGGGAAGCAAGTGAATAAAGGGGAGCTTGGAAACCAGCTTATTTTCACAAATCTGCTGATGTCCGCCAAACGGATTCTGCCAGGGTGGGAAGCCCAAAAAGATCACCCCACCGGGTTTCAGCATAGGCTTCACAAACAACATAAAACGATCCTGATCGTGGATATGCTCAATCACATCACGAAGGTAGATCAGATCAAAACACTGATTAAACCGATCGGCCATATTATAAATATCATCACGGATTAAAGTAATCCGTGATGCATGGGGATGATCTTTAAAAAACGCTTTAGCCAGATCGATTTTAGGAATGCTATAATCAACACCTGTAACATTACATCCTCTATCGAGAAATGGTTTCAGGTTTCCACCCTCACCACAGCCAATCTCCAATACAGTAGTCTCTTGTGTAATCTGTTTTATAGGATTAATAAACGGAATAACATATTTTTCGGTAGTATATTCCTGTTCAGCAAAATACCGGTCACGTTTCAGATGTCGTTCAAACATTGCTTAGGCTATCTTGTCAAGTTCATTTAATGCAAATGTATAGGCACCGACAGCAATAGCAACTGATGTTTCCAAACGAGCAACCCCTACTCCGGTTCTTTTCAAAGGATCATAGATTACTGTTTTATCAGAACCCGGTACTTTAATTACCGTGGCTTCTCCTTTTAAGAAGGTGGCCTTTTGTGCTTCATCTTCCAGATTTAACACCGTAACTTCCGTTCTGCAAAGAGGAATGCCATCAAGTGTCTTGAGTGGAGTATTCATCTCTTCAATCAGTGAAGGCATAAATAATTTGTAAGAACCGGAGAGACCTCCGCCGACAACAATTAATGAATCGACCAGACAAATTGCATTGGCTAATGATTCGGCAGCCACTATACCTAACTGACGCCATGCTTCTTTAGCAGCCTCAACATTTCCTTCACTTTTCCCCAACGCAATATCACCAATCACTTTAGGTTCCGGAGCCTTTTTAAAAGGTATGCTTGACTTCTCGGCATAAACTCTACGTACAGCTCTGATAGCCACTCCTTCTTCGGCAAAGCAATCTGGATAAATCTTATTTCGGGTAGTCCAAATAGCCGATCCCGAACCATTATCACCTGCGATAAGCTGGTTATCAATAACCAATCCTCCACCAAAGCCTGTGCCGATGGTAATGCCAAAGAGACTTTTAAACCGTTTCGGATTACCTGCCTCTTCCAATTGTTTATTAATGTCGGGAAGCAACCCTGCGATAGCCTCTCCGTAAGCAAAAAGGTGACCATCATTGTTAATGAAAACAGGTATTCCGAATTTCTCTTCGAGCATCGGTCCTAGTGCAACTCCACCACAGAAAACAGGAATATTTTGAAGATCACCGATAATCCCATTCTTGTAGTCAGCAGGACCGGGAAAGGCAAAACTAATAGCAACAGGTTTTTCCTTAAGGGAACTCTTTACCTGTTCAAACCCTGAAACGATGTTATTCAATACTTCGTCCAACGTTTCTGCAGCAGCAGAAATCCTGATTGGCTCAACAATTTCGACCTCAGCCTTCATGGCACAAAAAACAAAGTTAGTTCCACCGGCATCCAGTGTCATAACTATGCGGTCATCGTGGTTATATCTCATAATATATCAATGATTTATATTTTTCACTTCAAAAAACTTTGGATATGCCAAATTAAATAAAAAAGTAAAAGGTTGATAAACTCTTTTTAATGGGCTTCCAGCCAATTTTCACCCACATTAATTTCAACTTCTATAGGCACCACCATAGGTATTGCCGTACGCATCTTTTCTTCCACGATCTTCTTTACGATGTCCACTTCTTCACGATAAACATCGAACACCAATTCGTCATGTACCTGTAAAATCATTTTTGAACGTAACTGTTGTTCGTTAAATGCCTTAAAAATATTGATCATGGCAATCTTAATCATATCGGCCGACGAGCCCTGAATAGGGGCATTGATAGCATTTCGCTCTGCAAAGCCTCTCACATTAGCATTTCGCGAGTTAATATCACTAAGATAGCGCCTACGCTTCATAATGGTTTCAACATATCCGTTCGCTCTGGCAAATTCTATTGCCTTATCCATGTAAGTACGAATGCCTGAATACTGTTTAAAGTACTGGTCCACAATAGAAGCTGCCTCCTTACGGGAAATGCCCAGTCGCTCGGCCAATCCGAATGCGGAAATTCCATAGATGATACCGAAATTGACCATCTTCGCATTCCGGCGCATATCGCGCGTGACCTGATCCAATGAGACGCCATAGACCTTGGAAGCAGTAGCCGAGTGAATATCCAACCCTGAATTAAATGCCTCCAGCATGTTAACATCACCACTCAACTGCGCTATAATGCGCAACTCTATTTGCGAGTAGTCGGCAGATAACAATATATAATCCTCGTTACGTGGCACAAAAGCTTTTCTGATTTCACGTCCGCGTTCTGTACGAATAGGGATATTCTGAAGATTGGGGTTATTGGAACTTAGGCGACCGGTTGAAGCTACCGCCTGATTATAAGTGGTGTGCAATCTACCGGTATGCTTATTGATCAAGGCCGGAAGGGCATCAACATATGTCGACTTTAACTTACTCAATTGCCTGAAGTCGAGTATTAAACTTATAATAGGATGCTTATGGCTCAATTTGGAGATTTCCTCCTCTCCTGTGGCATATTGCCCGCTTTTACCGGTTTTTTTAGGCTTTTCGCTAATCTTTAATTTATCGAAAAGGATCTTACCCAACTGCATGGGCGATGCAATATTGAACTGTTCACCAGCAAGCTCATAGATATCAAGTTCAATTTGTTTAATTTCTTTCTCAAGTTCTGCCGACGACTCATAGAGTGCCTGCTTATCAATGCGTACACCCTCTGCTTCCATGGCAGCCAGCACCGGAATAAGCGGTGTTTCAATCTCATCAAAAAGCTTCCGAGTATCGGTATCTTGCAACATAGGTTCAAAAACCTGCTTCAACTGGAGGGTGATGTCCGCATCTTCAGCAGCATAATCTTTCACCTTTTCGGGAAACAGGCTTTGGGCTTGTCGCATGGTGATCTGATTCTTTCCCTTTCGACCGATCAATGTCTCTATCGTCACCGGAGAATAATCGAGATACGATTCGGCCAAAAAGTCCATATTATGACGTTGATCGGGTTCTATCAGATAATGAGCTAACATGGTATCGAAAAGCTTGCCTGTAACCTTTATGCCGTATTGGTATAAAATAGAAATATCATATTTCAGATTCTGACCGATCTTTTCAATAGCTTCATTTTCAAAGAAGGGTCTAAACTCCTCAAGTATAGCTAAACATGCTGCACGATCGGCGGCATTACCACATACCAAGCCTCACCGGGAACGATGGCGAATGAGAGTCCCACCAATTCGGCAGTCAGGGTATCAAGGCCGGTAGTCTCACTATCGAAACAGACCGCTTCGTTCTTCATCAACTGCTCAAGCAAGACGGCTCTCTCCTCTTTTGTATTTGTCAGATGATACGTAAACTGAACGGTTTCAATGGTTTTATGCTTATTCTTCGTTTCATAAAGTTCATCATTGCTTAATCCGCTAAAGAGATCGGGGGCTCCTCCTCTACTTTGTGGAAAAGGTTCCGCAACAGTCTTTTGAGATGGCGCTGCAACCATCGTTCCTTTTGCTACAGACTCACTGACCTCCGTTTTTAAGGGCGGAATATCAGAGAAGATTCTTTTTGCAAATGTTTTAAATTCAAGTTCATCAAACAAAGCAATCAACGCTTCCCTATTGGGAGCCGTACGCTCAAGAACATCCGGATCGGTATCAATGGGGACATCTAGAATAATGGTAGCTAACGACTTAGACATCAATGCCTGTTTTGCATAGGTCTGCACTTTTTCGCGCATACGTGGATTCGCTATCTTATCTGCATTCGCAATCAAGTTCTCAATGCTATCAAACTCTTTTAACATCGTGCGGGCCGTCTTTTCACCAACACCCGGAATACCCGGTATATTATCGGAGGCATCACCCCACAAACCCAGCATATCGATGACCTGTTCGGGTCGGTCGATGCCAAACTTCTCACAAATCTCTTTTACACCCACCACCTCGGCTTTCTCGCCAAACTTAGCCGGTTTATACATCAACACATTCTCGCTTATCAACTGGCCGAAATCTTTATCAGGCGTCATCATGTAAACCAGAAATCCCTCTTTCTCCGCTCTTTTGGCTAAAGTTCCGATAATATCATCAGCCTCATAGCCTTCAAGTTCTACCACCGGAATATTAAAAGCATTAACCAACGCCTTTATATAAGGAATTGCAAGCGAGATATCTTCGGGCATAGCCTGACGATTGGCCTTGTATTCACTGAAGTCGCCATGGCGCAAAGTAGGAGCGTGACTATCAAAAGCCACCGCTATATGGGTAGGGTTTTCATTCTTCAATACATCAAACAGTGTATTGGCAAACCCCAGTATTGCCGAAGTGTTTAATCCTTTCGAGGTTACACGCGGATTTTTATTCAATGCATAATAGGCGCGGTAAATAAGCGCCATGGCATCGAGCAAAAACAATCTTTTATCTTGAGTTTCCATAAATTTACATCTTTTGAAAGCGGGAATAAAGGTACAAAGAAACAGAATCCATCACCGGATTCATTGTAAAGCCATCCAAAAACATCTTTACCTTTGTCATTCATTTCGATCTGCTTTAAGGGCATATCGATGAGCACAACCTTTTAGAACCCATTATTTACTGATTTAATCATTCAACGCTATCATGTTCAGCACCTTTAAGATAAACCTTGATAATCTGGCCGTTCATTATGTAGGCAATAAAGCCGAAGACGAAGGAATAAGGCTCTCTAATGATGTATTACATATCACCGACGAGAATATCCGGGCCCTGTTGCAGCAATATTTTCTCTCTGCTTTTAAATCGGGGGAGTGGTATCATCTGCACCATGAAACAGGATTGGAGCTGAACGAAACCTATAACTTTGCCTCGCATATTTTTGATGACGCCGATACCTTCTATGCCCAAAGTGTGAACTTTGCCCGTCATCTCTATGAACAGAGTACCCATTCGCGTGTCAAACCCGGCGAACTCTATGTGGCGTTATTCAGTGGTGTGATTGTAGATGAAGAAGAGATGAATGCAATAGGCCTTTTTAAATCCGAATCGAAAGAGACCTTTTTAAAGGTGAGCCAAACCAAAGACAACTATGCCATCAATGAAGATCAAGGCATCAATATCCATAAGCTTGACAAGGGGTGCATGATCTTTAACACCAACCGAGAAGAGGGATATCTGGTAGCATTAGTTGATACATCAGGAAAAGGAAGCGAGGCCGTTTACTGGAAAGATGATTTTCTGGGTGTGATGCCCAGAGCCGATGAATTTCAGCACACCAAAAATGCCCTGAACATGGCTCGCAGCTTTGTACTCGAACAACTTCCACAACAGTATGAAGTATCGAAAGCCGATCAAGCCGATCTATTAAACAAATCGGTGAAATTCTTTAAAGACAATGAGTCGTTTGCCTTTGATGACTTTGCACAGGAGGTGATGCAACAACCCGAGGTCATCCAGTCGTTCAACGATTACAAAAACCAATTCACAACCGAACGGGCAGTAACACTACCCGACGAATTCGACATCAACGGTCAGGCGGTAAAGCAGCAAAGTCGCAACTTCAAGAGTGTCATTAAACTCGATCACAACTTCCATGTATACATTCATGGTGATCGCGACAAAATAACCAAGGGAGTTGATCCTTCGACGGGATTAAACTTCTACCAGCTCTTCTTTGAAAAAGAGCTTTAACAAGATCAGACTGCCGCCGTCATAAAATGATCATACAACACCCCAAAATCTCCCCTAACAAGGAGAGCTGAGCCTAATCTAAGCCTAATGTAACTCTAAAGTATTTCTATTTTCCTTCTATTCTCTATTAGGAAGAGATTAGGACGACTTTAGAATGAAAAGATGTTGGTCTTTAGTTTGGATGGGAATCTATCCACCATGATACCTCCATTATTATATCAGAATTGGAGAGGAGTATATTAATATATTTTTCAGACCAGCATACTCTTTCTGTCGAAATCCTATAAGTAGTAGAAATAATTTATTGTCATTTTCTCAATGCTTGTTCTATTCTGGTACATCTACCTGAATATAGGATAAACAAAGAGTGAAATGCGACATTGTTTATTGCTTATTACTTAGACGTTCAAATAGTATCCGTCCAGTGGAAGCAGTTGTAAAAACACGATTTCTTTCACTGTTAATCAACTGACTTAACCGGATAAATAAACATTTATATTTCAGGGAAATTATTTATTTCCGGTCCTTTTTGTATACCGGAAATTTTCCCGGGAATAATTCCCATCCTGACATAGATAGGACTGATCATCTCTTTCAGTTTCGGAAGTTTCCGGGCAAAGACAGCAGCACCCAATACACATGACGTTCCGCTTATTAACAAAGTATTCGCCACACCTATGCTACTGGCTAACGCGCCCGCTAATAAACTACCGAACGGAGCAGTACCCATAAATGCCATGGTATAAAAACTCATGACACGACCGCGTTTGTCATCATCAACAATAGTTTGTATAATGGTATTGCTTGAAGTAGTCTGCATCAGCATTCCAAGTCCTACCACCACCATTAAGACCATTGAAAGTAAAAAGAGATGAGAAAAAGAAAACACAATAAGTCCAAGCCCAAAGATAGTCGCAAAAAGAGGAATAAACGTTATAAGACCCAGAACACTCTTTCTGGAAGCCATATAGATAGCACCTGTCAGGGCACCTATGCCGACAGCAGCCATTAGAAATCCAAAGGTATGAGGACCACCATGAAGCGTAGTCTTTGCAATAACCGGCATTAATACGGTATAAGGCATTCCCATTAAACTAATCAGCGCAAGCAACAGTATGATATAACGGATAGGTGCAAATCCGAAAGTATAATTGAATCCTTCTTTCAATCCCTGAAAAACATCACCGCTTTGAACTTCAACTTTTCTGGGTGGTATTTTCATCATTAACAAAAATGCTATAACGAAAATATAGCTTATTCCGTTCAAAAGAAAACATATTCCTTCGCCTGTAAGAGCGATTAATATACCTGCAATAGACGGACCAATCAATCGGGCGCCATTAAACATGGAAGAATTTAACGCGATAGCATTCCCCAAATCTTCCTTCTTTTCTATCATGTCCACAACAAATGAATGACGGGCCGGGGTATCGAATGCATTGATACAACCCAGAAAAATACTTAAAAGTACAATGTGCCAAACATTAATAGACTTATCGAAAAAAAGGAACGCCAATGCCAATGATTGGATCATGGCCAATACCTGGGTAACAATCAATATGGTATAACGGTTCCAACGATCTATTAAAACACCGGCAAAAGGAGTCAGTATGAGAGTAGGAATTTGACCGGCAAAGCCAACCATACCCAACAAGAACACAGAACCTGTCAAATTATAAACCAGCCAGGGAACAGCAATTCGTTGTATCCACGTGCCAATCAGCGAAAGGCTCTGACCGAAGAAAAAAAGACGATAATTTCTATATTGGAGTGAACGATAAATATTCTTCAGTCCATTTATTTTAGAAGTACTGTATTTTAGGGATTTCTCTTCCATTAAAACTTTTTTATAACCACCCAAAGGATAACCTTATCCCGTTATAACAATTATGCATAACATGATGTTGCACTACACATCTGAATTTCTCACACCACATCCTCATTTTTAAACCGGATGATACACGCGTATATAAACCGGTTTATTGCATGAGGAGATACTTTGTACCGGGAAAGCAAATATAGTAAAATCATTTGATCATGAAGAAGACATCAGGTTTAAGAGCTGTTGCCAAATATTCCGGACGATTGTATTTTATGAGAGATCAATAAATACAGGAAATCTCAACAAAAGAATTAATAGATCATCTGTTAGTTGATTTTTTTTATTTCCGGATAATCAAACAGTCTACATATTTTATTGCTATTACCTTAATACTGTAATCAATTAATTTTGATCATATTCCAAATTAATTCAGCCAATAGGTTAATAGATTATATCCATTCTCTTCCAATAAAATGTTTTCTGATTTTTTGGTCTGCCAGAGATCGCGGAATCGTTGAAATTATTGAATAATAGGTTATCTTTGATCATTAATCACGTTTTATCATTGAATAAATATGCCGGCTTTTTTATTGAACAACCCCGTTAACCTTCAGGTAGACGATGAGTTGATCCTGAAAGAAATTCATCTTTCCGACGCTGATGCAATATTCGAAATTATCAACTTGCAACGCGAATACATGAAAGAATGGTTACCTTTTGTAGAATGCACCCACCAAATAACCGACACCATGGCCTATATCCGCTCATTAACAAAAGTACCTATTGACCATCGAGATCCTGTCTTCACCATTCAATATAAAAGAACGATCGTTGGCCTTATCGGACTAAAAGACTCAGACTGGACAAACCATAAAACAGAGATAGGTTACTGGCTCTCAGAAAAAGAACAAGGTAAAGGGATCATGACAAAATGTTGCAAACAGCTTATCCATTTTGCTTTCGAAGCATTAGAATTAAACCGCATCCAAATAAAGGTGGCTGCTGCAAATCACAAGAGTCAACAGATTCCCATTCGCTTAGGCTTTACTTATGAAGGGATCGAGCGTGCGGGAGAGTTGTTGTTGAACGGATATACTGATGTGGTAGTCTATAGTTTGTTAAGGAATGAGTTTCATTAAGACCTCTTTTGACACCTGGAAACTTGATAAAGCCAGCATCTTACACATTTCAAGCCAACCGTGATTCATTATAAAAAAAGTGCCCATCCCTAAAAAAGGCACAGACACTTTTCAATATCATTTAAGGAAAATCAGTATTTATTATCCGAGCTTCACTACAAAAGTGGAGAGAATGAGAATAGCAATACCGGCAATCAAGAATACCATGGTTTTGGTACTAACACCTTTCCATTCCTTCAGGAAGAGTCCCCAGATATTACCAAAGGCGATATTCAATGCCATGAGGATACTCCATGCAAAAACTTCCATGCTGGCGGGTAGCATACTTTTTCCCATTCCATAGAAATGGAATTGTAGAAACCAAACCAATCCGGCCAGGAAGGTAAAGATGATATTATTAACCAGCACACCCTTCGAAACGCTTAGATAGGCCTTACCGGTTTTATTTTTTATATTAAGATAAATACAATAAACAGCATTTGTAAAGAAGCCGCCCAAGAGGGTAAAAATCAGTACCGGGTTGTTAACATAAAGGGGGTTGGTACCTTTAAGCGCTGCGATATCTGCCATTGGTTTTCCGGCTTCGAAACTAAAAGCCATACAAGCGCTCATCACACCGGCGAGAACTGCAATCAGTAAGCCTTTCTTCAAAGCAAACTCCTTAACGGCAGCTAAACGTTCTTCCTCAGAAAGGCTCTGTGTTTTCAATGCACCGGCATAACCAATCAAAGCGATACCTGCAATACAGACTGAAACGCCAACAACAGTAAGGATCCCTGCAGGAGAAGTAAACAGATTAGTACCTGCCACAATGGGTGGAATCAAAGTACCGAATGCGGCACAGAAACCAAGAGCAATACTTTGTCCGAGCGCTATGCCCAAATAACGAATACTTAAACCAAAAGTCAGACCTCCGATACCCCATAAGGCACCAAAAAAGATAGTCCATAATTTTGCGTCTAATGGTGTCTCATTGATGATAGACATCAGTGAGCCTGAAGGGACTGTGAAAAGGGCAAAAATCACAGGGCACAAAAGCCAGGCGGCAACGCCCTGACTGAGCCAATAGTTTTCCCATGGCCACTCTTTCACCCGTTTAAACGGGACGTAGAAACTAGCCGCGCAGATACTGCCGATCGCAATAAGAATAAGTCCTAGTAATGAGTTCATTGTAAAGATGTTAAAATGATGGCTGATTATTAATTGTTAAATGAATGTTCTCCGCTGATCTTCATTAAAGTTATGCCGGTTCACATGGAAGCCAAAATAACGACTTCTCAAAAATAGAGTTCATAAATGGGCGATTCAATATATATTTTGGATTATAATTTACATAAAATGACATTGTTTAAAATATCCGGATCTTATCATAATCATCTAACAAGGATTCCATGACGCAGCTCACCTATTTCTCAAACTCAATTATTTTAAGTTCATTGATCCGAAGAAAAGGCAGGAAACTCCGTAGTCCTTATATACATAATATACATAAACTATTTACCGAATCCGGCTCTGTATGACATAGAAATGTCAGAATATATAAATGATTAACCAAAAGATGTATTGATAAAGTTGCTGAGGCACAATATTTTTGAATATTGAGGTATTCCGGAACAAAATCAGGCCCTTTCTTGAATACATATTAAACAATTATTGATTATCAACCTATTAAATAATTATGATGAATAGTTTTACTTTTCTGCGAAGAGTCATTCTTTCCCTCTCCTTGTTTTTACCAAGTTTTATTTTTTGTTCGATGCAGGCATACGGACAAGTTCTTCCCACCGTTTCCAATCTAAGGTGCGAGCATAAAGCCAATCCTACAGGCATAGAAAACATGCAACCACATCTAAGTTGGCAAACACAATCCACAGGACGTAATCAAGTGCAATCCGCTTACCGTATTCTTGTAGCTGATAATAAGACAAAACTAAGTGCTAACGATGGAAATATCTGGGATTCGAAAAAGGTAATCCTCTCCGAATCCATAGAGATTCTATATGCCGGTAAAAAGCTGGAATCGGGAAAGAGCTACTACTGGAAAGTACAGATTTGGGACAACCATGGCGTTGCATCGAAATGGAGTTCGCCTGCCACATGGCAGATGGGTCTTCTCTCGAAAGCCGACTGGAATGGAGCCAGCTGGATATGCTACGAAAACCTGGACGATTCATTAAAATTGGTTCCTGGGATACATGGTTCCGGAGATAAACTGGGCGACAAAGCAATTAAAAGGCCTGTTGTTCCCATGTTTAGGAAAACCTTTACCCTTAAAAAGAGCATCCGCTCTGCCACGCTCTTTATTTCAGGATTGGGTCATTATGAGGCTAGCATTAATGGAAAGAATATCACCGATAACTTTCTGGCACCGGGCTGGACGATGTATGATAAAACAACATTGTATAACAGTTACGATGTCACCCGGCAATTAAAAACCGGAGAGAATGCCATTGGCGTTATCGTCGGAAACGGCTTTTATAATATCAACCGCGAACGTTATCGCAAACTGGTTATCGCTTACGGGATGCCCAAAATGATCAGCAATCTCCGCATTGAATATACCGATGGAACTACAGAATCCATCGTATCAGGAAAAGACTGGAAATGCAGTCCCTCCCCCATTACCTTCACCAGTATCTACGGTGGAGAAGACTATGATGCACAACTGGAACAAACCGGATGGAATCAGCCGGGCTTTAATGACAAGAACTGGCAAAATGTTTTATTGGCTGAGATTCCTAAAGGAGAACTGATTGCCGAATCAGATTACCCGCTTACCGTTAAAGAGCGTCTCAATGTAAAAAAAATAGAAACGATTGCCCCCAACAGATATCTATACGATTTCGGACAAAATGCATCAGGAATCCTGGCATTGAAAGTAAAAGGCAAAAAAGGACAAATTGTCAAGCTGATACCCGGGGAGTTAATCACGAAAGATAAGGAGATCAATCAAAAGGCTTCCGGTAGTCCTTACTATCTCTCGTATACATTGAAAGGGAACGGTGAAGAGATCTGGAGACCCCGTTTTACCTATTATGGGTTCAGATATGTAATGGTTGAAGGAGCTGTTCCGGCTACCGGAGAGACTGCAGCAGACCTGCCAACGATAACCGGATTAACCTTTTTACATACCTGTAATTCGGCGCCTGTCAACGGCACCTTTACCTGTTCAAACCAACTGTTTAATCAAATCTATACCCTGATCAACTGGGCCATCCGAAGCAACATGCAAAGTGTGGTTACCGATTGTCCCCATAGAGAGAAACTGGGCTGGCTGGAACAGGATTATCTGATGGGAGCTTCCATGCACTATAATTACGATCTATACCCACTTTACAAACAAGTGGTCAAAGACATGATGGACAGTCAGACTCCCGAGGGTCTGGTTCCGGATATAGCTCCTGAGTATGTTCATTTTGAGGTAGGCTTCAGAGACTCTCCCGAATGGGGAAGTTCTGGTGTCATCCTGCCATGGATGCTCTACCAATGGTATGGCGATAAAGAGATACTAAATAACGCATGGCCCATGATGACCCGCTATGTTGACTATCTCAGCGGCATGGCTAAAGATCATATTTTATCACATGGGTTGGGCGACTGGTACGATCTGGGGCCTAAGTTTCCGGGTGAGGCTCAGTTAACGCCAAAAGCCGTTACCGCTACCGCCATTTATTATTACGACATTAAGTTATTATCCCAAATGGCTGTTGTATTGAATGATAAGGAATCTGCAACAAAATGGGCCGCACTTGCCGAACAGGTAAAAACCGCTTTCAATCAAAAGTATTTTAACGAGCAGACCAAGGTTTACTCTACCGGTAGTCAGACAGCCATGTCAATGCCCTTGTGTGTCGGATTAGTCGATGAGAATAACCGTAAGGCGGTCTTTCAGAACATGACAGATTCTATCGTTCACTCCGGGAAACGTCTAACGGCAGGTGATGTAGGATTTCACTTTCTGGTTAAGGCGCTCGAAGAAGGCGGCGGCTCACAATTATTGTATGACATGAACTTCCGTAACGATGTTCCGGGATATGGTTTTCAGCTGAAGAAAGGCGCCACGGCACTGACCGAATCATGGGCGGCACTCAAAGAAGTATCCAACAACCACCTGATGTTGGGTCATATTATGGAATGGTTTTATACCGGATTGGGAGGCATCAAACAGCCGGAGAACGGGGTGGCCTTTAAAGATCTGGTCATCCGTCCGGAGATAGTAGGCGACATTACGAATGCCAAAACCAGTTATCACTCTCCTTACGGAATCATTAAAAGCGAATGGACCCGGACGGGAAAAGCGCTGACCCTTCATCTGGAAATCCCTTTCAACTCCTCTGCTATCGTTTATCTCCCAACTACCGATAAGGCCTCTATTTCCGAAAGTGGCAAGTCCGTTGATCAGCTAAAAGATATTCAATATGTTGGACCGGAAAACGGCAAGTCTCTATATAAAGTAGGCTCAGGGAGTTATACCTTTAAACTAAAAATGGACTAGAAAATCAGGTTCGATTTTAGAATAATGTGGGTATAACATCTATAATCATTTTAATACCGGAATTATTCATCTATAAGGATTGAAAAAATGACATGTAATTAAGCTATCCTTCTGTATGAAACACATAGTATTAACACTGTTCTTCTTCATCACCCTGTATCCGGCATATTGTCAGACAATAAATAAGGATTTAGCATGGCCCGTTATCACTAAAGAGGCTAAACCCTGGACCCGTTGGTGGTGGTTGGGTAATGCCGTCGATGCGCAAAGTCTCACCTATCGCATGGAAGAGATGTCGAAAGCCGGAATCGGAGGGGTTGAAATCACACCGATATATGGCACCAAAGGTTTTGAAAATAGGTTCATCGACTTTCTCTCACCCGAATGGATGCAAATGTTATCATACACAATTAATGAGGGGAAACGGTTGAACATGGGTGTGGATATGAATACCGGAACAGGATGGCCTTTCGGTGGACCCCAAATCACGATTGCAGATGCCACCTCAAAATATATTATTCAAACCTATCAACTTTCCACCGGTAATAAGCTTTCCGAAAGAATTCGCAGTAAAGACCCGCAGCAAAAAGAGGTTGCCGTGCCCGAAGCTATTATGGCTTATTCCGATAAGGGAGAAAAGATAGATCTAACCACCAAACTATCCGATGGCATCTTGAACTGGACGGCACCCGAAGGTAACTGGAATATCTATGTGCTCTTCAATGGGAAAACCTTTCAGAAGGTAAAGAGAGCTGCTCCCGGAGGAGAAGGATGGGTGCTTGACCACTTTTCTGCCAAAGCCACTAATGCCTATCTAAGCCGTTTTAAAGAAGCCTTTAAAACCGGGAAATCACCTATCCCCAATACCTTTTTTAACGACTCGTACGAAGTCTATGGGGCCGACTGGACCACTACCCTTGCTAACTCATTCGAGACTCTACGCGGATATCGTTTAACCGATTATCTGCCTGCCTTTAACGGTGAGGGGAATGCAGATGTAATAGCTAGAGTAAAATGTGATTATAGAGAAACCATTTCCGATCTATTGCTCAACAACTTCACGCGTAACTGGACCAACTGGGCGCACAAGATGGGAAGCATTACGCGTAACCAGGCCCACGGATCTCCCGGCAACCTGATCGACCTCTATGGAACTGTTGACATCCCCGAATGTGAATCTTTCGGCACCACCAGCTTCCTCATACCGGGTCTGCGTATCGATACGGGAGATATAAAAGAGAGCGATTCCGATCCTATGATGCAAAAGTTTGCTACCTCAGCTGCTCACATCACCGGAAAGAAATATGCTACTTCCGAGACCTTTACATGGCTCTCCGAACACTTCAGAACAGCGCTTTCACAATGCAAACCTGAACTCGACCAGCTCTTCACATCGGGTGTCAACCATATTTTCTTTCATGGTACCCCATATTCTCCCAAAGATGTACCATGGCCAGGGTGGAAATTCTATGCCTCCGTCGATTTCTCTTCATACAATACCATTTGGAAAGACATGGACGCTTTCACCGGCTACATTGCCCGTTGCCAATCATTCCTTCAATATGGCGAGCCTGATAACGAGATTCTCATCTACTGGCCGGTTTATGATGTATGGAACAATGCGAATGGTGAAAACTACTTCGCATTTCAGATAGAGAGTACTTCACAGTGGCTCAAGCCAACGCCATTCTATCACCTGGCTCAGGAGCTCCGGACTAAGGGATACGATTTTGATTATATTTCAGATCACTATATTGCCGAGTCGAGAGTGGTAAACGGTGAAATCCAGACACCCGGAAACACCTATAAAACCCTGATTGTTCCTCCCTGTCAATATATGCCGGTAGCGACTCTACAGAATATTGTAAAGCTCATCAAGGCAGGCGGACGGGTGATCTTCATGAATCAGTTTCCGCAAGACGTACCGGGACTGGGGAAGCTAACTCAACGCAGGGGCGAACTGAAGCAACTGATTGCATCACTTCCTGTTCAATCTTTTACCGGAAATAAGGCCTACTCAGTCGGTAAGGGGAAGTTGATTACAGGCAAGAACATCGACACATTGCTGACCTATTGTACTCTTCATCAAGAGACTTTGAATGCCAATGGCTTGAAATATGTTCGTCGCAAACATGCCGACGGATACCACTACTTTATCGCCAACCTACAGGCTTCGGCTGTTAATCAATGGATCACACTGGGGGCGCCCGCATCCAGCATCGTGCTGTTCGATCCTTTAACAGGAGAATCGGGCATTACCAACATCAGGAAACAGAATAATAAAACGGAAGTCTATCTCCAGTTGAAACCGGGACAGAGTATTATCGCGAAGAGTTACACCCAAAAAGTTGTCGCCGGAGCGCCATTCTCAAATTATGATATGAATGGTAAACCTCAGGAAATTAAGGGCAGGTGGAATCTTGCATTTACAGAAGGCAATCCCGTTATTAAGGAGAATTACACCATGGATACACTCGACACATGGACCGCACTCTCCGACTCGCTGAAAAGCTTTGCAGGCACCGGCACCTACAGTATCGACTTTAAGTTGCCCGAAGGAGTTATGGCTGATGAGTGGCTACTCGATCTGGGAAAGGTTTGCGAAAGTGCAAGCATAACATTAAACGGACACAAGGTTGCAACCCTTTGGAGCCTTCCTTTCGAAACACATGTAGGTAAATATTTAAAAAAGGGTCTAAACCATCTGGAGGTCCAGGTTACGAACCTCCCGGCTAACAGGATTGCCGATTACGACCGTAAAAAAATACAGTGGCGTATATTCTACGAAATTAACTTCGTAAACGTCTTCTACAAGCCCTTTGATGCATCAGGTTGGGAACCGATGCCATCCGGTTTAATCGGCCCCGTTCAGTTGATTCCGCTCAAAAAACATTTTCAAACTGATAATAAAATATCAGCCGGGATTCCTAATTCATTGTGAAACAATCTGGCAAGTTCAAGTGTAAGCGGTTTGCGTTTATTTAAGATAGCAGACACGTATCCTTTTGAGCCTACTTTTCCTACAAAATCCTTATTCTTTAGTCCTAAATCGACCATCTTACTTTTAATAGCGTCAATGGGATCAGGTTTTGGAATAGGATAGTGTTGATCTTCATATTGCTTTATTAGTAGCAGTACAACCTGAAGTTTGTCTCCTTCCGAAGTTTCAGGTACTACCTGTTTATCAAACATTTTATCCACCCAGTCAAGATATTGTTGATATTCTTTTTCTGATCCTATGATTTTTAAGTTCATGATTTCTTCTTTTTAAAATTTGTGCTTGTAACATCCACCTCATCATATTCTGCATGTGTTCCAAACCATTTTATTTGGATAGCTTTGAATTGAAAAACAATTCTGACCACTAATCGATACTTGTTGCCCATGATATTAAAGACCACCCTATCATCGGAAACAAGACTCGCATTGCCATAAACCAATTTCAGCTCGTTAAAGTTTTTAAAGTTGCATTGAATCAGTTCATGATACCACTCTTGCAATGCTAACGCAGCCAATGGATAACTTTTGCAATAATCCAATAATGTTTTTCGGGTGATAATATTAAACATGATACAAAAATAGATATTAGTTTACTAATAGAAAACATTTAATAAAAATAATTTTCTGCCTGTGGTTTATTCCCCATATCCACTAGATGTAACATTATAGTATGAAAGAAATGCTTCCACTTTATTTCTTTACAATCTTGCAATAAAAATGTGTCTCTTTATCAGAGAACTTAACGAAATAGAGCCCTGTTGGATAATTGGTCAAATTCACAGAGAATTTATAAACTGTTTAAATTTTATTTGTGAATTCGATTAAGCATTAACTTTATCATCGCAAGTTGAATCATAACTTCACTAGTATCTGCTGATAAACTCAAGAAATCTACAAAAATGAAAACTTCGACCAAAATCAACTCTTTTGTTGAGCTTTTTGCTGAAAAGTTGGTCAACAGCAAGGCTGTATTTAAATTATTTAAGTGCAAAAAAATTCAGATAAAAACATGATGCAAAGTTTTTACTCAATAACCGCTAAAAACCTTGCACTTTTAAGCGTCAAAAAGCCAATAAAACATTGCGAATTAGGTATTCATGTGTTTATCAGCAGACCCTTCTAGGTTCGGCATAGACCACATTCGCCGTATCTGCTTTGAAATCCTTGATAGCATTCATCAATTGCTTTTCATCTGCAATCTTAAGCTTATAAATATTATGCAGACTGGGACGAACAAATTTCTGTCCATTGGGAGCAGTTAACATCTGTGCACTTTTCAATCTTGTTGCTCCAGGAAAGAGAGCCTCTGTAGTCTGAACATTATATTTTGTCTGGAGAGCTGTGGTGACTGTCGAGGCCGACTTTAATCTTGTACCTGTACATTTAACAGATACATTGTCTTTAAACTTCACAATGATTTCGCCGTGAATGGACTCATAACTCGCAAACCACGAACTGCTTCGTGTGACAGAGTCTTTGGGCTGACTTTTAAAAAGTACTTTCTGGGCCGTGGTGGGGTTAATACTAAAAATCCACAACGCCAATACGAATAGTAGCGTAGATTTCTTCATAATCTCGATATTTCAGAAACATATATGACATTTATAACGAATGATCTACAATTAATCAAAAGTCGGTATACACGTTAATCAAGAGATTGCAGTAAATTCTAACCCAAAAGGCATCTAAACCCAATAGTCTATTTGGATGTCTTAATATCACAAATTTATTTGTATTTTTTTCTATGCAAAAGTCTGATTGCGAAAATGTCTAATTTTGATTATCCTATTTTTTAAATCTAGTATCGGAGATAGGCCACAACACACACGGCACATATATCAACAACTCGTATATAAATAACATACCTCTTATCCATAATTCTATGACAAGGGTTCCTCAAAAGTGATTTGAAATAAGTTTGCTGTAGGGTTAACCCGAATACAGAATATAGATCAAACATACGTCAAACCGAGTTCAGACATAAGTTAAATTCCTTTTAATATGCCCTTATGGATAAGACATACCACTCTTGTATCTTCCTTATATTCGTCTTTCTATTCGGACTGTCCCTTACTGAAATAGGTATACACATTTAAGAAGCATTACTAGAAAAAGTATACAGTAAAAATTCTTTTCACTAAAATAAGTATACATTTCTAATAAATTAAAGTTAGTGATTTTTTCTGAAACATTTTTCAAATAGATTTATGTAAAATGGCATCTTTTTTTAAAAGCTCTCAAACAATAATTCTTTTTCTTTTTGCCGTACTTTTGGTTTCCATTTTTTTTCCAAAACACCTTTCATTTGATGAGCCTGCACGGGAGTAAGGTAATTACAGCTCATGTGGGGTCTTAGCAGATTGTAAGCGCTAATGCTCTTTTGAACAGCTTCAAGGGCTTGGGGTGCGTCTGCAAATTCACGGTTTAAGCTAAACTCGTACTTGAGTATTCCGTTCACCCTTTCGGCAATGGCATTCTCGTAGGGGTCCCCGTTTTCGGTCATACTTATCCCTAGTCCTGCAGTTAGTAACAAGTTCACATAGTCACCGCAACAATACTGGGCACCCCTGTCGGAGTGATGGATATGGCTGATGTCGTATTTTGTTTTCCGGCTCAATGCCATTTTCAAGGCATTCATACAGCCTTCAGCCTCCAGGGTTGGGTGAAGGCAGAACCCCATGATTTGTTTTGAATAAGCATCGGTGATCAGCGATAAGAAGTTAAATCCTTCCCCTATCTGGATGTAGGTAATATCTGAGACCCATACCTGTTCAGATTCATTGACTACAAGATCCTTTATCAGGTTGGGGTATTTCTTCATCCAATGTCTGGAATCGGTTGTCACCACATATCGTCTTCTGGGTCTTATGCTCATGCCATTTTCACGAAGAAGCCTGTGAAGGGAGTCTCTGCCCATTTTTATGTGATGATCCTCAAGTGTCTTCCTTAACATGTGATAGAGCTTGGAGGTACCGGTACAGGGCAGTTCCCGTCTTATGATGGACACCATTTCCAGAACGATTTGGTCTTCATTTAGCCACCGTTGTTCGTTCTTTGCTTTCTTATAAAAGGCATAACGGGTTTTACCAAACAGCATACAAAGTGGCCCGAACCCTACTTGTGCATGGCTTTCTTTCATGGCTTTGACTGCTTGGTGCCAGGTTTTTTTCTGATATCGATTTTCAGGTTTTTTTCTGCGATATCAATCATGGTCTCCAATGCTTCTACCTTAAGTTTAAGCATTTCTACCTGCTTCTGTAAAGCCTTGGTCTCTTGGGTTGAGCTCTGCTGTGGTTGTTCTTTTTGAGACATAATATCCGGAGTTTTAGTCGTACAAGTATACAACTTTATCCATTTTTTTATGGTCTCTTGTTGTACCCTGTAACGAGTTGATGCTACTTCCAGACTTAATGATCCTGATTCTACTTTATACGCTATTTGCCTTCGTTCGGAAACCGGAAGGATCACTCGCATGTAGTTCTCCCGGTATTGAGCAGAGTATCTTTTTAACCAGTTTAAAACTGTAGCCGCATTAAGAACCTCGTATTTTTGCATCACCTCTTTTATAGAAAGTGATCCTTTTTCCAGTTCCTTCACGATCCTTATTTTCTCCTCTTCAGGGTATACATAATGTCGTTTACCCGATACAGTTTTTTCGAATTTTTCCTTTTTCATTCCCATATACAGTATCTTTTTTAAGCTTTATACTGTATACCTTTTTCAGTATAAGACAATAGAATAAGAATCCATTCCATCTATTTCCGGAATTCGTATTACCTTTCGCCATTATTTGGATTAAATTTGTGGGGTATAATCATTGCCTTCCTTTTTGTATGCAGAAATCTAAACTACGCTTCATCCTCTTGTTCTCACTGCGGATTCTAATCATCACGCTTTGTAGTGATGCATTCTTTTTCCAGTCGTTGAAAGCGCAGATAAATGTTGCACAAAAGATGGTATTGACCAGTGGCCAGACGGGGTTTAAGATAACGCGTAATACGGCTACAGGCTTTCGGTTTATAAATTCGCTCACGACACTGGCCACTTATGAACAGGGCACTACAAAAGGAATATTCAGTGTGGTTGGAGCCGACGGCTATGCCGTATCACCCAAGGCAGGCAATCCTTCATTGCCGGTTTTAAATAAGATGATAGAGGTGCCGGAGGATGCCACGGTCAAAATAACCATTACGCGAGCCGTTTATCATGAATACAGTTTCAAGGATCTGGGACTACGTTACAACATCATCCCTACACAACCACCTGTTGCTAAGAATGATGCCAACCCGCTGAAGACAGCATTTATCCAAAACCAAGAGGCCTATTCAGCGGATAACTATGGAGATACCGTATTGGTCAGGACTTCGGAATCGGGCATTATCCGTGGAACACAAATTATGCGGCTGGAGATCACACCGGTTCAATATAATCCTGTAGCACAAAAGCTAAAGATATGCACAGAACTCGAAGTGGAGATTTCATATTCTATCCCCAAGTCGGAAACAACAGCTAGTCTTTACTCCCCTGCCTTCGAGCCGCTCTTTAATCTGACCGCCAACCACACAACGCCCTCACGTAAGGCATTGATCACGGCTGAGCCTATCACATATGTCATAGTAGCCCCGCCCATCTTTAAAGATGCACTTCAGCCCTTTGTCCTCTGGAAGACAAAAAAAGGATTCAATGTAATAGAAGCCTATACCGATAATCCGGAGGTTGGCACTACCCCTTCTTCGATCAGAGCCTACCTGAAGAACCTTTATTTAAATCCACCGCAAGGGATGAGCGCACCTAGTTTTCTGCTCATAGCCGGCGATGTTGACCTCATTGCCCCATTCCATTCCGACCTGCAACAACATGTCACCGATCTCTATTTTGCCGAGTATACCGGAGACAAGCTTCCCGAACTTTTCTACGGTCGCTTTCCGGCGGCTAATGTGACCGAGTTGCAAACCATGATCAATAAGACACTGGAATATGAGCAGTACACGCTACCCGATCCGTCGTATCTTGGAAAGGCCGCTTTGCTTTCGGGAGCCGATCAGAGTCATCAGCTTAACTGGAGTAACGGACAGATCAGGTATGCCAGTGAGAATTATTTTAATGCATCGCAGAATATAGATGCGGCAGTCGTATTGCAGCCTTCGGTGACTACCGATGTGACCAAGGCCATGCAGTACATTGCTTCGGGAGTTGGCTTTGCCAACTATACCGCCCACTGTAGTGCGGCCGGATGGGGTGATCCCAGATTGAATATCAACGAACTATCCAATCTTCAAAACGACCATAAGTACATGCTGATGGTGGGCAACTGCTGTCAAAGCGGCAAGTTTGATCAGGACTGTCTGGCTAAATCTGTGATGAAACTTGCCGGAAAAGGAGCCATCGGTTATATCGGCGGATCCAATGACACATACTGGGATGAGGATTTCTGGTGGAGCTGCGGTTTTAAGGCCATAACCGGAAACCCTTCATACGACGCTCTCCACCCGGGTGCCTTTGACGGCGCTTTCCATACGCATAATGAGACTGCTGATAAGTGGTTTATTACAATGGGACAATTGATGATGGCAGGAAATCTGGCTGTGGAGCAGTCCAATTCAACATTGAAGGATTACTATTGGGAAATCTACAACTTAATGGGCGACCCTTCGCTCTCCATCTACTACGGAGTTCCTAAAACGATACAAGTATCATATCAACCCTTATTGCCGATTGGCTCAACCAGTTTTTTGATTCAAACTGAGCCCAATGCTTACGCGGCAGTATCGATGAATGGAAAGCTGTATGGCGCTGCTCTGGCTGGCTCAGATGGAGTAGCAGCGGTTAAACTAAACCCTATCACCATGACAGGTGATGCCGATGTAGTCGTTACGTTGCAGAATCGGCAACCGAAAGTTGGAACATTGAAAGTAGACTCACCACAAGGAGCTTATCTGTTGCTTGACTCGTACACCATTCACGATGCCGTGGGAAATAATGATGGACTAGCCGATTATGGTGAAGAGCCCACACTGAATGTGAAAATAAAGAACTTTGGGCAAACTGCTTCAGGCCTTTTGACATTGAAACTAACCTCAAACGATCCGATGGTAGTTGTAAAACAATCGGCAGCAAGCTGGGGTTCGGTTGCAACCGGTTCATTAGCGACCCTTAATGATGCATTTACCATAGCAATAGACTCTTTGGTTACAGATAGACACATTGCTAACTTAACGTTGGAGGTGACCGAAGGAACCACTACCTGGAAATCCAGATTCACATTACCGATCCGGTCGCGAAGGTTGGAGGCCGGAACCGAGATTGTGAACGATGCAGCTCCCGGAAATGGCAACGGGTTGCCTGATCCTGGAGAGACATTTATTCTACGTATCCCCATTACAAACAGCGGACAAAGTGGTGCTACCGGATGCAGCGCCGCAATTACTTCAGACAGTCAATATTTCACTATCAATAATCCTACAGTTGCATTGGGAGATATGGCTTCAGGAGCACAACAATACGCCGAATTTACAATCACGGCTTCGGCCAATGCTCCTGTCGGCACTATGGGGAAGCTAACTTTGACACTTACCGCCAAAGGGAAATACACTATCACCAAAGATTATCCGCTCTCCATCGGAAAGATAGGGGAAGATTTTGAGGCAAACAACTTTAACCGACTACCTTGGGATCAAAGCGGATCACTCCCCTGGACTATTACTAATGCTAATCCCCAACAGGGAACCTTCTGTGCCCGGTCGGGAGCGATTACCCATGCCCAATCGTCTACCCTAAGTATCACTTTTAACATACTACGCGACGGGCAGATCTCGTTCTACCGGAAGGTTTCATCGGAAGCCGGATACGACCGGTTGCTCTTTTATATTGATGGCCGGTTGGCAGGAGAATACTCCGGACAACAAGACTGGGCACAGGTTAATTTTGATGTGACAGCCGGCCAGCATAGTTTCAGATGGACTTACCTGAAGGATGGCGCTACCAGTGTAGGAAGCGATTGTGCTTGGATTGACAATATCGTCTTTCCACAAGTCAGCACGGCCCCATTGATCCGGTTCGGAGCGTTAGTAGTCAATGATGACTCCGGCAATAAAAACGGGCAGATTGATCCGGGAGAGAGTGCTACATTGGTGTTGCCGGTAGACAATAACGGGCTTACTCCCGCTACCTCCGCAACACTGAATCTTACTTGTAATAGTCCTTATATCACCTTAAACCCATCAAGTATATCGTTAGGTGATTTGGTCAGGGGCACCGTTAATTCCACACGGTTTACCGTCACGGTTTCAAATACGGCGCCTAAAGGTACTGCCGTCGACTTCGAATATGTATTAACAGCCGGGAACTGCTCGGCACAGAAAGGGTTTACACGTATCATTGGGAACCCGCCGCTTGTTGAAGACTTTGAAAAAGGGAACCTGACAACCCTAAACTGGTTAAGCGGAGGCAATAAACCGTGGACCATTGAAAACACCTCCACTTCACTGACCGGCAAGTTCTCCGCCCGTTCCGGAGCCATCAGTGATCTTCAAAACTCGGATCTGTTAATCACACTGGAGGTGGTTTCGGAAGACTCTATCCGTTTCTGGTTAAAGACTTCAACTGAAAAGCAGGCCGATTATTTAAAGTTCTTTATCGATGATCAGCAGAAGGGTACATGGTCGAGCGAAACCGACTGGAACAGAGTTGCTTTTGTAGTATCACCCGGTATTCATATATTTAAATGGAGTTATCAAAAAGACTATAATAATTTATCAGGAAGTGATGCTGTCTGGATTGATAACATCCAGTTTCCGCCTGTCTCACCGACTGTACCGTTGGCCATACTGGCGTCTGTTGATCCTGTAAAAATATGTCAGTCGGAAAGCGCGGTACTTTCCGTAAAAGCCAGTGGAGGTACAGGCGTTTATAGCTACAGCTGGAAACCATCAACAGGACTCGACAATCCGTTATCGGTCACTCCTGTGGCGACCCCAAACATAACAACGGCTTATTCCGTAGAGGTAAACGATGGAAATGTAAGTAGTTCCGCTTCGGTGACATTAACCGTATTACCCCGACCCGATAAGCCCGTGATCAGTATCTCAACAGATGGAAAGACATTAATCTCGAGTGCATTGCAGGGTAATCAATGGTACAAAGATACGACCCTTATTCAGGGGGCAACAGCTTCAAACTATATCCCTTCTGCGGATGGAAAGTATTACGTGAAGGTGATCGACTATGCAAAGTGTCAGAGTGATCTTTCGGATTCGTTTCTCTATCCGCAGTTAGGTTTACCTGATGATGAACGGATTCCGCTCCTCACTTACTCACCCAATCCATTCTCCAAAACACTAAATATCAGCTATACTTTAAAATCGGTCACCCCGGTAAGTTTGATGATATGCGACATTACCGGCCGTTGTTTGAAACAGCTTGTAAACGAAGCAAATCTCGCTCCCGCTACCTACCAGATCGATGCAGGATTGGGCGCTTTACAAGATGGGGTGTATTTGTTGATATTAAAGACCAAAGAGAAAAGCATCGTAAAGAGAGTGGTGAAAAATTAACATTTCAGCGATTGAACCTGTGAAAGCTATGCCAACCTTCATAGTTTTGACAAACTTAACCACAGTGAGACCATCAAAAAAGAAACTGATTTCCAAATATTAAATTCAGTTTTTGAAATCAGTCTATTATAAGTTGAAATGTTATTCGACCCGCTACGGATTATCTTTTATAACTTTACCTTTTTTAATGTACCGTTGTAAACAACCACTTTGTCAATTTTATCTGCCAGCTCCACTCCTACTCCATGATTTGCTTTCACCAAAACGACATTGAAAGTACGTTTTTTCAACATTCCAGGAAAACTTCCCTTACGTTCCTGAAACGTGAGTGTTTGGGCTGCATCGTTCCATAACAGCGTAATGGTTGCATATACGCCATTCTCATAATTATAGTTGTCGTTTTCGTCCTCATAGATCGTAAACTGTCCGTTTGCACCCTGATAAATGCGTAGCTCGATAGGATCGGCAGGCTTCTCGGTGGCATACTGAACAAAGGGACCCATTGGTACTATAGACCCGGCCCTAATATAGAGCGGTATTGTTTCAATAGGAGCTTCAGCTTCGATAGTCTGACCCCCTTCCAACGTTTTTCCGGTCCAGAAATCAAACCATTTTTCAGCCTTTGGAAAATAAACATCCCTTGTCTTTAGCGTTGAAGACAAACTGTTCTTGCCACTATACAGTTGTTCGGTAACAGGATTAACCAAAAAAGCAGGACCGAACATATATTGATCGGGGATATTATTAACCGCAGCATCGGTTCTGAAATCGAAAGCGAGCGACCGCATGATGGTGTAATTTTCATTGGTCACTTTCCATGCCAGCGAATAGATATAAGGTAATAAACGATAACGGAGATTATCATACTTTAAAAGAATCCGCTTTGTATAGGTATCCCAATTATCCGAGAAGAGGGCGCGTTCACCTTTTCCGTGTATCCGGAAGATGGGCGAGAAGGTGCCAAACTGAAACCAGCGGGTGAAAAGCTCCCTATTTTCTAGTGTCGACCAATCCGGAGCATTCCAGTTAAAATGATACCCCCCAATATCAGATGTCCAGTAAGGAATGCCTGAAACGCAGGAGTTTATCCCTTGCGGCACCTGAATTTTAAAAGCTTTAAAGGTGCAGGTGATATCGGAGGACCAAAGCGTTGCCGCATTACGTTGTTCTCCGGCAAAGGACTGCCTGATTAAAAAGAACGCTCTTTTTCCTTTAATATCTTTCCTCCAGTTAGTATATAAGCCTGTAGAATGCATCAATGAATAGGTATTGAAAAAGTCTATTCCTTTGCCCAATCCGAAGTTGCTTTTTCTGCGATCATCCAATAATGTACCATTATCAGGTTCGCACTGATCAACCCACCAGGCATCCCATCCTCCGGGCGCAATTAGTTGTTCTTTTGCCTGACGCCAATAGATGGAGCGTGCCTTTTCGCTATGGGCATCATAATAGTTATCATACGTTCTGGTCATGACATTCATCCATGTAATATCGGTTAACGCACCCGCTTTATTTAATTCGTTATAGTTGGGAGTTCCTTTGGCAAGAACAGGCCATATTGAAATCATAGCATGAATATGCGCTTTGTGCAATTCGTCGACCATAAATTTCGGATTGGGGTAACGCTCGGGATACATCACATGCGAACCGATGACATTGGGTTCCCAGTAGAACCAATCCTGTACAATACAATCGACAGGGATTTTGTTTTTACGATAATTATCTTTTACCGATAAAACTTCGGTCTGGCTTTTATATCGATCCTGCGACTGAAATAGTCCAAAGGCCCATTTACTAAACATCGGAGCAGCACCTGTAATCTGACGGTACGATGAAATAATTTGATCGAATCCGGGACCATAGAAGAAATAATAATCCACCATCGTACCGCTCTCAGAAACATACTTATATTTTGTATTTCCATCCTCACCGCCATAAAAATTTGATGCCGAATAATTATCCCACATCAAACCATAGCCCTTATTGGATAGCATAACAGGAATGGCGCCAGTCATATATTTAATAGCCATTGTCTGATTCCGTCCCTTGTAATTGATAGAGAGTGAATCTTCAGGATGACACCCCATTCCAAAAAGAGCCTCATCCGCAGAAGAGTTAAATGTCGTTTCACAATTATAGGTATCAATGCCTGCGATATTGGCTGCAGTCATCTTTTTTCCCATCGACTCATCCTCAGCCAGAATTAAGGCATCATGAAGATCGGTATACTTAACAGCATTGGTAGCCTTGTTTACCTTCACTTTTAAACGGGTAGTGGTGATCACAATTTCATTTGCATCCTCAGAAATCACAAAATCGGTCGTACTTTTCAATGCTTTGTTTACTACCAATGATTGTTTTAGAGAAAGCGTGTTCATCAAAGTATACTTCACTTCAACGATATCCGCACTCCAAACATAAATTTTCATCGCTCCTTTGTTCAATTTAAAGGTAACCCCTTCGGCGGTTTTCGTAAAGGAGACGACCGTAGCCTTAGCGTTATTCACTACTAAAAATGATGTCAGTAATATAATCCAAACAGAGAATATTGCTTTACTTAGTGTAAATTTCATACTATTTGATTATTTTTAAAGGTGCTTGTTATGGTATCTGAATAGCTAAAATAAACTGATTCAGACCTCTGATCAATTTGGAATGTGAAGATATAAAAAAACAATTCACCACCTGTTTAAAAACAGATCTTTATAAAATTCCACAATGGCTCTATCCGGAAAAAGACGTTGTCATAAAATGACAAAGGCTCCCTACAAATGAAGGAGCCTCTACTATTATCGTTTATGAATAGCGTTTATTCTTTCTCAACCTTTTCAAGCATATATACCTCAAGAATACGGGTATCTTTATGAGGAAAGAGTTTAACCGTTTCTATTATAGCAGGTAATAATACAGCTTCGCCTGCTGAAACTTCGAGTTTTTCGCCCTCACACTCCAAACGGAAAGCACCTTCGGTACAAGTGTAGATGACAAATGAATCAAGTTCCTGATAATCTTTTTCAATAGGTTTGGTCAAATGAAGAATGTTAGTAGTAAAATGTTCACAATCAATCATAGGGACAGTTACATTCTCCTTTTCATGATAATGTGTTTTATAATCATCCTGTTGTTCAAAGTCGATAGCATCCAATGCCTGCTCTGTGTGTAGTTCACGGAACTGTCCGGTTGCATCAATGCGGTCCCAATCATAAATACGGTAGGTGATATCCGAAGTCTGCTGAATCTCGGCAAGCAACAATCCCGGTCCTAATGCATGGACACGTCCGGCAGGGATGAAGAATACGTCTCCTTTTTTCACCACCTCACGATTCATAATCTCAGGAATTTTTTTATCATTCAATGCTCTGACATATGCGCCCTTGTCCATCTTGCGGTTGAAGCCACAAATCAACTCGGAGCCTTCATCTGCATCCATGATATACCACATTTCTGTTTTTCCAAGGCTTTGATGACGTTCCATCGCCATCTTATCATCCGGATGGACCTGAATGGAGAGATAGTCGTTAGCATCAATCACCTTAACAAGGATGGGAAACTCTTCGCCATAACGATCGTAAACATGATTTCCGACCAACTCGTCCATGTATATCTCGATGAGTTCGTTGAGCTCATTTCCTTCAAGAAAGCCATTTTCCACTACTGTTTGATTACCTTCAACACCTGATAATAACCAAGCTTCGCCACAATTTGGTAAGGCGCCTACATCTTTACCTAATACTGTTTTGATCTTCTGTCCGCCCCAAATCTTATCTTTATAGACGGGTTTGAATTTTAAAGGATATAACTTGTTCATCGTATGATTTATTACGAAATGATAATTCACTCGCAAAGATACTAAATCTTACTAAGATGATTCCTGATATGCTTTTAGAAAGTATCGGAATGACAGATTTTATATAAAATGTTGTTTTCATTTATCGCACCAGAGCAAGAAAAATCTTTAAATTGATTTTTAACCTGCTAAAATGAAAAAATTCAATAATTTTGTACATTATTAAGAAATATTATAAATAATTTTGTACATGGAAATTCCAATAAATCGTCGGAAACCCGACTGGCTCAAGATAAAGCTACCAATGGGTGAAAGTTACCTGAAGGTGAAAGAGATACTGCACGGACAAAAACTAAATACCATTTGTGAAAGTGGAAAATGTCCAAACCTCAGCGAATGCTGGGAAGCGGGAACTGCTACTTTTATGATCCTTGGTGATATCTGCACACGTGCGTGTAAATTTTGTAATACGAAAACAGGAATTCCTTTGCCGGTAGACAAAGAGGAACCGCAAAGAGTGGCAGAGTCTATCCGGTCAATGAATCTTAAACATTGTGTGATCACTTCCGTAGACCGTGATGATTTACCTGATGGAGGATCGCACATCTGGGCAGAAACTATTCACAAGATTCGTGAAGTGAATCCTAACACAACTATCGAAGTGCTGATTCCTGACTTTAACGGCATTGAAGCCGATATAAACCGTGTGATTGAAGCTAGGCCTAACATCATTTCGCATAACCTTGAAACAGTTCGCCGATTAACCGCACAGGTACGTCGTCAGGCACGCTATAATATAAGTTTGCGCGTATTGAAACAGATCGCAGATTCGGGAGTAGTAGCCAAGTCGGGCGTCATGTTGGGACTAGGTGAAACCGAAGAGGAGCTGTTCGAATCTATGGATGATCTATTGGCATCAGGTGTTTCTGTTATTACAATAGGTCAATATTTGCAACCTACTGCGAAACATCTTCCGGTAATCGATTATGTCACACCTGAAAAGTTCACCGAGTATGGTCGTGTAGCACTCAAAAAAGGATTTAGAGTTGCAGAAAGTGGTCCTCTGGTACGTTCTTCGTATCATGCGGAAAGACACGTTTAAGAATAACAATTTTACAGTTTTTTAAATAAATTGACTAGCATTCAAGCTACTTCTTCTTAAAAAAGACTAATTTTTATTGCAAAATGTATAATGTTAAATATCAAAATTTAGGTATCATTGAATATCAGGCAGCTTGGGAATACCAAGAGAAACTGTTCAATGAGGTAATTGATATCAAGAAAAAAAATAATGATCTGCCACTTGACCAACAATTGGTTACACCAAATTTTCTGCTCTTCTGCGAACATCCTCACGTCTATACATTGGGTAAAAGTGGCGATGAATCAAACCTACTGGTAAATAGCATTCAACTTCAAGCAAAACATGCCACCTTCTTTCATACCAACCGTGGTGGCGACATTACTTATCACGGTCCCGGACAGATTGTTGGCTACCCTATCCTGAATTTGAGCTACTTTGTAAAGGGCGCCCGTGAATATATTGAGAAGCTGGAAGAAGCAATTATTCAAACGGTAGCTGCTTATGGCATTCAATCCGAACGGCTTAAAGGTGCAACAGGTGTTTGGCTAGATACCGATATTCCCAGTAAAACCCGGAAGATTTGTGCTATTGGTGTCAGAACCAGCCACTGGGTGAGCATGCATGGCTTTGCATTTAATATCAATACCGACCTCAACTATTTCAGTCTGATCAACCCTTGTGGATTTACAGACAAGTCGGTAACCTCTTTACAGAAAGAACTAGGAGCAGAAGTTCCCATGGAAGAGGTAAGGACCTTACTGAGAGAAAAGATTGCCGAAGTATTTGGATTTAAGCTCACATAGATGATTAATTCAGTTTGTGTATTTTGCGGTTCTAGTGCCGGACGTAGAGAAAGCTATAAAAAGGCGGCCCGCAATCTGGGTCGGTTGCTAGCCGAACAAAGTATTACCTTGATATATGGCGGCAGCAATATAGGTCTGATGACACTGATGGCAGATGAGGCATTGGCGCATGGTGGGCAGGTAATTGGCGTCATGCCTACCTCCCTCATTGAAAAGGAAGTTGCCCACAACGGACTTACCGAATTTATAAAAGTTAACACTATGAGCGAACGCAAAGAGGTGATGCTAAAAATGTCTGATGCTTTTATTGCTATGCCGGGTGGCATCGGCACTCTTGATGAAATTTTTGAAGTAATGAGCTTGAACCAGCTAAGCCTGATGAAGAAGCCAATCGGGCTACTCAACACGGATCATTTCTGGAATTTATTGCTCAATTTTCTCGACCATACCGTTACGGAACAGTTTGTCCGTAAAGAACATCGCTCTAACTTGCTCGCAGAAGAAGATGAAGCATCGCTGTTAAAAGCCCTCCAGGATTACAACCCCATAGAGGTAGATCATAAAACATGGATTAACGGATTACGAAGCACTATGTAGTTGGCATTGAAAATAAAAAAACGCCTTCGGCATGTTATAATTATAGACATGTCATAAGTATGAAAAAAACTATTTCTAACACGAATAAAACATAAATGCTGATTATTGGAATAACCGGAACACTTGGTGCGGGAAAGGGCACTATTGTAAACTATCTGATCAACGAAAAACAGTTTAAACATTTTTCGGTACGATCGTTTTTAACAGAAGAAATTGAACGTCGCGGACTTGAAGTAAACCGTGATACCATGACGCTTGTTGGTAATGACCTCAGGGCAAAGAATTCTCCGTCCTATAATGTGGATTGTCTATTCGAGCGGGCCCTGAAATCGGGCGGTAACTGCATTATTGAAAGTATCAGAACCCCCGGAGAGATTGACTCATTAAAGAAAAAGGGAACATTCATCCTCTTTGCGGTAGATGCAGATCCTTTAATTCGTTATGATCGTATTGTGGTTCGTAACTCTGAAACTGATAAGATTTCGTATGAGACCTTCATTCAGAATGAACAGCGCGAGATGAATTCCGACGATCCAAATAAACAGAATATTTACGCTTGCATAAAACAGGCTGACTACCTCTTTAATAATGATGGAACTGTAGCCGACTTAATTCTACAGGTTGAAGCTGTACTTAAAGAAATCGAAAACCATGGAAGATAATACCGGGAAATATGTTCGCCCTACATGGGACGAATATTTTATGGAAGTGGCCCGTACCATTGCAAAAAGGGCCACCTGCGACAGAGGACGTAGTGGCTGCGTAGTAGCTCGCGACCGTCAGATTTTGGTTACCGGCTATGTTGGTTCGCCCACAGGCTTACCACATTGTGATGATGTAGGGCACCTCTTTACGAAGGTAACCCACGAGGATGGTCACGAAACCAATCATTGCGTCAGAACGGTTCATGCCGAACAAAATGCCATTTGCCAAGCTGCAAAGTTGGGTATTGCTCTTGAAGGGGCGACACTCTATTGTCGCATGACGCCATGCCGAACCTGTGCCATGCTAATCATCAACTGCGGAATTAAAAGGGTGGTTTGTGAGTTCAGCTACCATGCAGGGTTCGAATCGGAAGAGATGTTTCGTACAGCCGGCATTCAGCTCGACTATGTGAATAATGAGATATTGAAATACGATAAACAATAATGATGACTTGTAATCATCATTATTGTTTAAATTACATTATTCACACATTATTCCGCTCAACCTACTTATATACTAATTTGTATTCGTTTCAGTTGAACGAACCCGTATTTCATCAAAGAATGGTGTCCTTTTTTCTTCAACACATTTTACTGCATATAGATAAAGCGCTGCCGACCAAGTTTGCCAGTCTTGCCCCATGGGTGTTCCATCCTGAGCTTTCAGCCATTCATTAAAACCAAATGTTAAATCTTTATTTGCGGCAGCTTTCATGATTTCGGTAAGTACCATCAGCTTCTCCTCAGCAAGTCTATACTTTTTGGCAGCAACTAATGCTGCGACATAAAACCCACAGATAAAGGGCCAGATACCTCCATTATGGTAATCACCAGGATTATTAAATTCTTTATATCTGGGCAGCCAATCAGGATCTTCAGGATTAATAAAAGGGAAAAAATTAGGAGGCAGGTCAACGACCAGATCACCTTTCTTCTTCATGTTTTCACATTCGGCTTCTACCCATGATATAATCTCTTCAGCACGTGTAATTGATGCTATTCCCGAAAGAATTGCAAGGCTGTTACCCAACAGATCAAAGCGTTCACTACTATAAATTTTATACGACCAAAAAGCATAATAAGGCTTATGCTTTACTAAAAGACCTTCGTGGACATGCTGGTGCGAGGTTCCTCCGGTAATGGTAAACCTTTCCATGCCTCCACGTACCTTTTTTGCTTTTTCATGTAACCCCAAAAGCTGAAGGTAACTATATACAAGTGTATTCACATATAATCCATATCCCGTAACCCATTGTTCATCGCGCCAATCACTGGTTGGCTGTTGGGCAACAAGGTTTCGATCAGAAGGACTTTGATATTCCATCCAGATCAGGGCCTTCTTTACTGCATCCTGAAGAAAATCATCTTTACCGGTTAGTTTTCTAAAAATGCCCACACCCATTAAAAAAAGTGGAGTTGTATCACTGGCTCCCCTATCGTCATTGTCGTGAACCAAAGAGGTGATATGACCATGTTCAGTTTGATTCTTCGCGAGTGTTTCCAACACTTTTTGTATGCTATCAAGTAGCCTACTATTACCCGTAACAGCAATTCCCAATATTGAAAACATCAGGTCTCTTGTATAGGGCTCGGGGTATCCCCAGCCGGCAGTACGCGGAAGGCCATGAAATGGACCATGTGCGTTATGAAGCAGTACTTCAATGGCTGCCTGTTTTGCCTTTTCAATCTCTTGCCAATCAATTGTTTTTTTCATTTGAGTTGTTTTTATAGGCAATATTTTAGTCTTGAAATACTGTCGTTAATTGTAAGTATATTTTAATATATTCCAAGCCGTTCATTCATAATTTGAACAAACCGTTTCGCAACAATCCGGTAGTCGAAATTTTCAACGGCACGTATTCTTCCTGCTTTACCCATCTTCTCACGCAATGGCTGGTTCGTCATAAGCTCCATCAAATATTTAGCAATATCATCAACACTTGCACGGTAATCAACCGTTCGTGGAGTTTCAAATACCACCTTATGTTTATTTTCATAACCCGATTCCCCACCAAGCGTCACTTCGCTCACAACAATTTTCTGAGCAACTTTTGCCAGAAATGCAGTTTCACCTTGTATAAGGGTATCGAGCATTCCCATTGCTTTGATTCCAATTACCGGCTTTTCACATGCTCCGGCTTCAACTTGTGGCATTCCAAAACCTTCTAGTCTCGAAGGTGCCGCATAAATATCACACGCACCTATGAGATAGGGCATAAAGGTTCGCGAAATTGTATTGGTTTCATAAGTCACATTCTTTTCAATGCCCAATTGCGTTGCCATTTCAAGGTCGGCCAAATTCTGAAGTTTGGTTCGTTGTTGAGGCCATACTTTACAAACATATTTCCAATCAGGTGCCTTCTTGTCAATGAGTGCAAGCGCCTGCATTACCTCCTGAGCACCTTTTGATGCAGCATCGCCGCCAACAGTAAGAATCATGATCTGATCGGGTGAAATGCCTAATGCATTTCGTACCGCCAATATCTTTTTATCATTTTTATCAAACGGTTTAAATGCATCCGTATCGCAACCAACCGGTAGCACTACTATATTATCACCATTAATCCCATCTCTCACATACATTTCCTTCACCCAGTTTGATGTTACCAGAATAAGCGGTAATGCATTCAATACCTCCTGATAGTTTGCGATATATCCGTCGGCAACAAGCCAAGGAACAGGTTGAACACCATATCGCAACGGATGAAGTACCAGATGGGGTACATACCCCCAATAACCAACACCAACGACAACATCAGGTTCAAACCAACGATAATACCATTCTTTCTCTTGTGCCGATTCGAAATGAACAGCATGGACATCAATTCCCAATTCCAGCAATCCCTTGTATAGGAGATCTCCTTGGGTTGCAAGTCCTCCCGGTGTGGGTGGATAGTCATACATTACAAGTACTTTCATAGTTTTCCTCTATTAGCTAACCAATGCATTGCATCGGTAGAATTCGTAAATTGCCAGAATGATTCTCCTTTTGGAGTTGTTTGTGCCTCCCAGCTGTTTTTTTTATAACCGTATTTTTTTGTGATAATATTGTATTTTTTTTGCCAGACCTTTTCAGGTAACATCTTATATATAGATGCTTCTTTTATGGGTTGAGGAAAATATTGTTTACAGCCATCTTCATAGGCGAAAGTCCAAAGTTCGTTAGCATGTATTTTCCCAGCATACCAAAGCGTTATAACTGCACGGCTTATCTCTTCGTGCCGGAGATGTTTTGTGTATTCTCCTGTTAGGTTATGGGTTAAGATCAAGTCGAAATGAGTTGAAGGAAGTAATTGCAGTATTCTTCTTTCAACCTCCTCATTATTCAATGGATTTTGATCAGGACCATCATCCATATCGCCCATTATTCCTTTGCCTCCCAAAATCTTTAATACGTTATGAAATTTGGGTGCACGATCTTTATCGCTTGCTCTACAGAGACAAACGACAAACCATTTCCACGACGGATGACTTAATATTGTTCCACCAGCCCATAATGTTTCATCATCCGGGTGAGCCACGATTACAACTACAGTCTTTGGAATTTCACTATTCATTGATATGTTTTTTCGATAATCAAATTTAGTCACCAAATAATTAACAAAGGACCTTGTTGATTCATTATTTCATTATCAGGATGGCTACGTTTGTCTTCATGCACTTCAGGAAAATTCAACATACTTGAATCTTCAATTTCAAGATGGGTCTCATCTGAAATAATACCTTCTTTTTTAACTTCTAACATGATTCAATTTTTAAGATATGTTTATTTAAAAGTTGACCGTAATAAATTCTTTTCCTTACCCGAATGCCTTTTAACCGTTAGGTATAAAAACATTAGCTATTTTTCTTGATGATCTTTTTCCCGTTTATTATTTTTCTTTTGATTTGGCTGTACGTTCTTTTTAATAATAGCTGGCGCCATCTTCTTAGATTGATTCATCCTATTCTTATCCATTACAGGTTGTACGACCTTTGTATTTTCCACTTTGGCCGGTATAGATACCCGATTATTATTGGTATTCGGTGGATTTACATTCTGAGGTTGATTTACCCTATTCTTATCCATTACAGGTTGTACGACCTTTGTATTTTCCACTTTGGCCGGTATAGATACCCGATTATTATTGGTATTTGGTGGACTTACATTCTGAGGTTGATTTACCCTATTCTTATCCATTGCAGGTTGTACGACCTTTACGTTTTCCACTTTGGCCGGTTCAGATACCCGATTATTATTGTTATTCGGTGGGTTCACATTCCGAGGTTGATTTACCCTATTCTTATCCATTGCAGGTTGTATGACCTTTACGTTTTCCACTTTGACTGGTTCAGATACCCGATTATTATTGCTATTCGGTGAATTCACATTCTGAGGTTGATTTACCTTATTCCTTTCAAATGTAGACCTCATATTTTGTACATTTTCCACTTTAGATGGTACTGATTCACGACCATTCCCATTAGTCTTTTGGATTTGTGGTCTGTATATCCGTAATTGGTTATTACTCATCTGCTGACCAGGTCTATCATTTTCCTGAATCGTAACCGGTCTTACATCTTTATGTATCACTCTTTGCACATCCAATCTAGACGGACCTGCAATGTATGTTACATTGCGATCATTATCCCTGTGCCTATTTTCGATTGTTATAGAATTTCTAACAATCGTAACATTTTCTGTCCGATTAATATAATAACGATTAATATCCGGTCTATCGATATCCCGATCGTTTACAAATATCCAACGAGTATTTGGCATTCTACTATATGAGTCGTTCAACGATATATTAATGCTGATGCCAGGTTGTAGTGGTGCCCAGCCATAATAACCGGGAGCACTTCGCCATGCCACCCAAGCAGGTCCCCATTCAGTACCCGGAACCCAGAACCAACCGAATCCATTATCGTAATCCCACCGGCCATAGTGAAATGGTGCCCAGCCCCATGAATAATCCGAGACCCAGGTCCAACCTATTTCTGTATAAACCCAGTGGCCATCAGTAGCATAAGGGGTAAATCCAGGCTCGACATTCGGGATCCAAACGTATCCGTAGTTTTGGTAATCTACCCATTGTCCATAAGGACTTAATTGGTCATAAAAAAGTTGGAGACTAACCCCGTCATGCTGTGCGGATGCTGTTGAAGGGTTCATCAGAAATGCCCCATTCAATAGTATGAAAAGGATAAAAATTTTAGTGAAAGGTTTCATCGGACATATTTTTATTAACTGTGAAAAAATAACGATTGATTTCATTATCTGAATATCTACAAAGATGAGTACCTCCCTGCTGTAATGTATTACATAACTTCGGGAAGTTGTTACATCATTCACACATTTTCGAATATAATCCACCACCTGAATCCAGGCGACTAAAAACAAGAAAAATCAAGAAAATTTTAACGCTTATCCGAAATTTATTCAGGATAATTCATTTCTAAATCTTCCAGCATTTCTACAATCGTTTTGGCTATTATATAATTGCGATACCATTTCTGATCAGCCGGGACAATGATCCATGGATTTATTTTGCTGCATTCATCAATCACATCCTGATAAGCATCCATATAGGCATTCCATTTTTTAGCTTCAACTTCATCCGCCACATTGTATTTCCATTTCTTTTCAGGATCAGTCAATCGTTCATCTAATCTTTTATGCTGTTCTTTCTTGGAAATATGGAGATAAAATTTCAGAATGATGGTATTATTGTTTTTCAAATGCTCTTCAAGATTGTTAATGGCTTGATAACGTTCCTTTATTTCTTTCTTACCAATCAACTCGTGAACAACAGGAAACAAAACATCCTCATAGTGTGAGCGATTAAAGATTTGTATCATTCCTTTCTCAGGTAGGTTTGCATAAATACGCCAAAGAAAATCGTGCAATTTTTCTTCCGCTGATGGTGTCTTGAATGATTTTACTTTGCACCCTTGAGGATTAACACAGGAAAAAACGTGACGGATTGTACCGTCTTTACCTGAAGCATCCATCCCCTGCAAAATGATAAGTAACGCATGTTTGCGCTCTGCATAAAGAAGATTCTGAAGAGAGAAAAGTTTCTTTTGCAATTTCAACAATTTTTTATTCCCTTCCGAAACGTCGATATTATCGGGTACTTCGGTTGATATTTCGTTTATCTTTTTCATTTTTCAAACAAAAAAATTAATCTGAAGAAGGACTCACTCAATAAAACATTACGCTAAACCCGAAATTGCTTGACCAATATTAACCTGTAATCTCTTTATATAGAAGCAGAATAATATCAATTAAACAATTGGATATTGGAAATATTTCAGATAAACAAACTAAACTTTTCTCTAAAAGTTATTTGTTGAAAGCACAACATCCGAAGAGGGATATTGAATATTTGCATCATCCTCAGCTGTAATAAAAATTCGATCCGGTTTCACTGACGATACATTTTCGAAGTAAGCCTTTAGTTTATTAGATAAGGTGCTGGTCGAGCTTTTTATTTTACCTAAATTTATTGTTTTATGATCAGCTGCCATCCAGACAACATAAATACTCTTTGATGGCTGGAGCCTGTTTGATTCTGCCAGATTGTATAATTGAATTTTTATGACATAATTTTTATTTCTATCCTTACTTACTTTTACAGATCCCCTGGCAGCCGGAACAATAGAAGAAGTTAAGAACGTTACTTTCTTAGCACAAGAGCTAAGAGAAAATATCGTTATGGCGGTGACAATACTCAAAAATATATTTTTCGACAGATTACTAATTTTTAGTGTTTTCATTTTTTATACTTTTTATTAATTGTAGAAAAAGGTCAGCCATAACGTTTTCACGTAACGGCTGACTTTTTTCTTACTTTTTATACTTTGGTGTGTTTTCGATTTTTTGATGAAACGTATCTGAAATGTCATTCAGCTTGTCATCTGCTCGGTCTTCCAATTCGTTTGCTTCTTCGCCCATGTCGTCTGCTTCTTTTTTTACCTTTTTATTGATTTTATCAGCCAGATTCTTTGCTCCGTCTACTATTCTGTTACGGGTTTTGCTTCCTTTGTGAGGAGCAAATAATACTCCGATTGCAGCTCCTGCAACGGCTCCAGCTAATAATGCACCAACTACTTTGCCTGTGTTTTTTAAATTTCCCATTTTTTTTGTTTTAAAAGTTTGAAATATTGAATGATCTTTAAATTATTTCTAATTAAATTTATGATGTTTAAAATAGTATTTGCATTTTTTTTTACTTGGATCTATCGTAATCTGATACCACGTATTTCAGTAAAGGGACGTTGTCGAAGTTTCGAATTACAAAGAAAGGGACGTTTTATTCCGGCTATATGATAGCTAAATTAAGAGCTGCATTGCAAATACAGGTTTACACTTAGTTCAACCAAATGGTTCCGTTGGGTGTCTTGCTTGAACATTTACGAAGATAATATCTGATAGAAAATGAATAATCATGACTTTGCATCTCGACTTTCATATCACTTTCTTTCTTTATGATCATTTTTATTACCCTTATGATCTTCTTTATTATTGTTACCTCTGTTATCATTTTTACCTCTATTATCGTTCATTCGTTGTTCATTTCGATGTTGAGGGCCCATATCCATCCTCTCTCTGGAATTATTCGGTCTGTTCATATCCATTCTTCTGTCTCTGGAATTATTTGGCCGATTCATATCCATTCTGTTTCTGGAATTATTATATCGGTTTCTTTCCGCTACATATCGTTGATCTCTACTGTCACGAATAACTTCCTGCCTTGAATGTTCATTTCTATATCGGCCGTAATGAGAAACATAATAATTATTTCGCAGATAAGGCCTTGGTTCATTAACTACTACTTTGTAAGTCGAATATAAATCGACATGCCGGTAACGGTAAGGCAATGTTCTCGTAAACACCCACCTGGAACCGTTTCTATAAACAAATTGTTTTCCCGGTGCATAATAATAGATACCCATTTCAGGCATATAGTAATACTCCACATGATCATAAGATGATGGCCCCCATTCAGGTTGTAATCCGAGATTTAAGCTCAGTTGTATTTGAGCACTGCTAGTTGACGGGCTCATAAAAAAGAGAGCAGTAATAAACATTAATAATCCTATTTTTTTCATTGTCGTTAGTTTTATACTACAAAGGTGGCTAATATAATTCCGGAAAGTGTTACACAATAATGAGAATAGGTTACATGATTCACACATTTGCACATGCCGTAACAAATTCACTTACTATTATTTAAGGAAGATAAATAAGACGGACAACATTAGCAAGGTATGTGTAACTGTAATTTAATATCGAACAATACCTTGAGGTTTTGGAATTAATCTACTTTTTTGTTTTAATAACTACCACTACTTCTTTTGATCCTTTTCGTTTGCCTTTTCAGTTGCTTCATTCTTTGCTTTTTCCCGTGCTTTTGCTTTTCTCTTAAAGAATCCACGCAAAAGAAAATTATGACTGGCGGCATCCATATTCTTTTTAAAGCCTACCGTACCTTGTTTTATATTAACAACCGATTTATCAATATTCTTTGCGAAAGCAGTGTCCATAAAAAGTTTTCCTATGGTTCCTTTTCCCCCACGTATTTTATGTATTACCACCCCAAGGTCCTCTGTAATGCCAACCGCATTAGTACTCGCTGTTTTCAAATTGAGTAAAATATCATCAATGTTCACCGGAACGGTCGTTGCTATATAATCGCCGTTTTGAATTATTTTCTTACTATTTGCAATTGGGATGATCGTAATAATTTTATTTCCCATGAGCCCGTCGGTACCAATGATAGCCTTTGAGTCTTTCTTAATAAATTTTCGTACTGATTCATCAATTATGAGATCGACCCTTACCGCTGTATCCGCTATGATCTCAATATTTCCGATAACACCTACATTGATTCCTGAGAATCTAACATTGTTTCCAACCTGCAGCCCACTAATATCTTTAAAAATTCCACTTATTTGAAAGGTATTGTTAAATAATTGTTGTTTCTTACCTACATAGTAGATTGCTGCTGTTAAGAATAATATACCCAGCGAAACAAATATTCCTAACCTGATCTTATTACCGCCTTGCTTTTTCATTGTTATACTATATAAAATAAATATTCACACTTTTTCACCTGTCTTTTCGTTGTTAAATAAAAAATGAGCGTACCCATTTATCATCAGATTTTTCCAATTCCTTAAACGTCCCTTCAGCAACACAAGTTCCTTCATTTATGATTATGATTCGGTTTGCTGTTATCTTTACGCATTCAATATCATGCGTAATGATGATCGAAGCCGTATTGTATTTTTTTTGCATGTCCAAAATCAATTTACTGATCTCTTTTGAAGTGATTGGGTCGAGCCCTGTAGTAGGTTCATCATATAGTATGATTGCCGGGTTTAAAATAAGTGTTCGTGCCAGTCCTATACGTTTTCTCATTCCACCCGAAAGCTCTGAGGGCATTTTGTTGATAACATCAGCAAGCCCCACGTTTTGCAATGCTTCTAGAACTTTCAGATCAATCTCTTTCTTCTCAATTTTTTGTAGAACTCTAAGAGGGAATTCCAGATTTTCTCTAACAGTCATTGAATCATACAAAGCTGCACTTTGAAACAAAAAGCCAACTTTTTTACGTAATACATTCAGCTCTTTACCACTTAACTCCGAAATGTGTTGTCCAAGGATAATAATCTCTCCCTCATCCGGCTCAATAAGTCCAACCAAGCATTTGATAAGGACAGATTTACCAGTGCCAGATTTCCCAAGTATAGCCAGATTCTCACCTTGAGACAATGTCAGATTAATATCATTGAGTACCTTATTTGTACCAAAAGATTTCTTTAGATGAACAATTTCTACTACGTTTTCCATTAATAATGTTTTTTTTCCTAATAGCCGTTTACCTACAATCAGAAAGCAAGTTGCTTTACATAAATAAGCTGGTGACCTGAACCGCAATCATGTCGATAATAAAAACCAGTAAAGAAGCAACTACAACAGCTGAATTAGCTGATGCGCCAACCCCCTCGGTTCCCTTGTCTGAATTGTATCCTTTAAAGCAACCAATTAGCCCTATCGCAAAGCCAAAGAAAAAAGTCTTTATCACCGAAGGGAATATGTCAATAAAATGGAGCTTTGAAATTACACTTGCAAAAAATAATTGGAAACTCACTTCGCCCTTAATATTAATTGCCAAGAATGATCCCAATAAACCTACTACATCAGAAAATATCACCAATAACGGTATCATTAACGTGGTAGCCATAATACGGGTAACAACAATGTACTTAAATGGATTTATGCCAGACACTTCCATCGCATCAATCTGTTCGGTTACTTTCATAGAAGCAAGTTCAGCTCCGATACCCGATCCTATTTTGCCTGCACAGATTAAAGCAGTTACTACCGGACCTATTTCTCTGATAAGTGAAATAGCTACCATTGCCGGCAGCCACGACTCAGCGCCAAACTGAGCAAGTGTAGGTCTCGTCTGTATTGTAAGTACAAGGCCCATAATAAAACCTGTAATAGCGACCAATGGTAACGACTTGTATCCAATAAGGTATGATTGTTTAACAAGTTCATTAAATTCGTACGGAGGAATAAATGCCTGCTTGAAAAATTTCAACACAAATCTTGTAAGTAGTGTTACTTCCATAAAAAAATCAATGAATACCTGGCCAAAGGAGCTCTTTTGAGGTTCTTCATTTTCTATATCCTTATCCTCTTCGGCATAATTGACGACGGATTGATCGGTTTTAGAATCCATTATTTCTTTTTTAATTTAATATTAAATATGGCTAGAGCAGACATCATGTTCTCTGATAAAAAGTATCAGGTCTTTAAGCGTTCTATGTAGTCGAATATTACTTTAAGAATCATACCCACAGAGCATTAAATACCAAGTATCATATATTGTTGTAATCCAACATCGAAATATTCCAGAACCCATAAGAACAAGAAATCCTACTAAGAAGAGTGATACCTTTAAATAAAATGGGAGTTTTAATGGAAGATCAGAATAACTCATCTGTAATGAAAAAAGCAGTCAACTTTCAGGCATTAGCTTTTCGGTTAACCACTTTTTTTCTTTTGATGCATTAAAACATCGTCTAGTTTTTGATCGTTACTAATCTTGTATTGATACTTGCATATTCTTTTTTAGAAAGACAATCCAAGGGTCGATACTCCGGTTGATAAGTCAAGAAAAATACCTACCTTCCGAGAGATATGATAACGGGCACCGACATGTGCATCAAGATATAGGGGACTTGTATCACGAGCAACACTTCTATCACCACCATATCCATTATCCCATGATTCACTATGAATCTGAGCACCAAGGGAAGCAGCAACGTAAAAATCCCAATCAGAATCGGCAGCTAAAAGCTCATCTAAATAATAGGAAGCTTTTACACCTAGCGGAATGGTTGTTTCGCGATATCGATAGTAACCATTGTCCCAGTAATAGTCATTTGTATAAGAATAAATTCCGACGAAAGGTGCCAGTGTAAAATTCCTTGCAACATCAAATTCATAATTCATCATAATAACCGGTACTGAATGATCTACATACCCGTAATAACCAATGCCGACACCCAGATTAAAAGTTTGTCCATGCTGTTCCGAAGCGCTGGTACGATGTTGTGCAGAAGCATCTAATGTCATCATACTTAAGAAAATGATGGAAATAAATAATAACTTTTTCATTGTTTTAACTATTTAGGTTTAAATATTTTTTAGTTGTAAAATCGTCTCTGAAAATTGTATTGACCGGATATTCCGGCTTTTGATGATCGATAAAAACTCATAGTATTTGTTTTGTGTCCATGTCTTCTTTGCTTAAAGAGTTAGTAAATAATTACATGACAAAGATGAGGCCCTTTATACCGGAAAGTGTTACACAACTTTAGATATAAGTTACATCATTCACACATTTTTAAGTGCGAATCAAAACATGGATAAGTTGGGAAGTATTGAGATAAATGATTAGTGCCGATTTTCTCTCTTGGCAAGAGAAAATCGGCACTATGAGATGAAATATCAGATAAAATAGAATGTCATTACATCCGCTCCATATACCAATTCAACTCCTTCTCAATCTTTTTATAGCGGAAAATGGTAGAAATAATTTTTTGTAATCGCAAAAAAGCGGTTTCGCTTTTCACTACATAATCAAATGCCCTATGATGCATACAGTTGACAGCTACTTCAATCTTATCCTGAGATGAAAGTATCACAACAGGAATTTCCTGATTGAAAGCTTTTATCTTATCCAATGTCTCTATACCGTTCATCACGTTTTTTTCAATTCCATCCAGAAGATAATCCAGAATGATTACGTCCGGATTGTGTGATAAATTTTCAATGCAACGTTCACCTGTGGCAAACGTTTCAATGGTAAAATCAGCATGTTGAAGAAATTCTATTTCCAATAATTTCAAAAATACTGAATCGTCATCAACCAGGAAAAGTTTTATCTTATTTTCGTTTTTCATATTTATCTAGTTTTCCATAAGATCATTTGTATGTCCCGATTCTCGGGATAATACGTCACATTTACCGTAGCACTTATGCCAAGGATCCACGATTATCATGTACTGGTATTCTTAATTGCATTATACTCCTCTTCTAATTCTGCACATGCCTGATTACAAATATTCTCCAGTTGCAGGACCAAATCTGCGATTCCATCAGTCTGTTGCTGTGTATTTGCAAATTCCTGAACCTTTTTAGCCATATTTTCAAAATCTATGCTAATACCCATTATTGAAAACGAAGGAATCATTTTATGTACGGATGAGTACAATGAATGCCAGTCCTTATCCTTCATGCTTTGTTTCATTGCACAAATTAAAGGCGGTGTTTGTTCCAGATAAAGAGAAATCATCTGCATCATCAATTCCGGATTAGATTTCGTACGGCGATTTAAATAATCCAGGTCAATGCATCGTGATTTTTTACCCAGACAGTTACTCATCGTATCCTCCGCTTTAATGAAGATGGGTTTCTTTATCAACCCAACTATTTTACTGTACAATACTCTTTCATCAACAGGCTTAGCAATGTAATCATTCATTCCTACAGCTCTGCATTTGGCTAAATCAACGGTGGTAACATCAGCAGTTAAAGCAATGATAGGAATGTTCGATTTCATTTTATTGCGAATATATTCTGTGGCTTCAAATCCATTCATTTCAGGCATCTGCAAATCCATCAGAATAATATCGTAATTTGTAGTCTTAAGTTTCTCAATGGCTATTTTCCCATTGTCGGCAATATCCCGTTCAAATTCGAAATCATCCAATATCGTCTTCATGAGCAGTTGATTAAGGGCAATATCTTCAGCTACCAATACTTTTACGTTTTTAATTTCGGTATCCAATTCCAGATCTTCTGCTTCCAATTCAGCCTCCGCATTTGTTTTCTTAAAGCTTAAGACGAAGCTAAAAGCAGAACCCTCATTAATCTTACTTTTCACATTAACTGTTCCACCCTGCGATTCTACTAATTGCTTAACAATGGCAAGTCCTAATCCCGTACCTCCATATAATCTTGAAGTCCCGCTCGATGCTTGTTGAAAGTTTTCAAATATTTTTCCTATTTTTTCTTCCGAAATTCCAATTCCTGTATCCGTAACCGCAAACTCAATAGACACTTTCCCATCATCTTCATTCAGCATGCGAACACTTACCGTAATTTTCCCTTTTGAAGTAAACTTTACTGAATTACTCACCAGATTTAAAATAATCTGATGTAAACGAACCGGATCGCCAACCAAGACCTCGGGAATATTGTCATCATACTCTCTAACCAACGTTAAATTCTTCTCTTGAATTTTTATTTCAAACAGATGAAGCATGGCTGAAATAGATAACGACATCTTAAATGGTATTTGCTCAAATACCATTTTTCCTGCATCTACCTTTGCTAAATCGAGTATATCATTTATGAGAACGATTAACGCATCGCCACTCATTTTTATAGCTGTTAAATATTCTTTTTGTTTTGCGTTTAAATCTGTTTTCAATAGAACTTTTGTAAAACCGATAATCGCATTCATAGGCGTGCGAATCTCATGACTCATATTCGACAAGAATTGTTGTTTTGCCCTCACTGCACTTTCAGCTATTTTAGTAGCACTTTCGGCCTTACTTTTGGCGTCTTCAGCAATACTTGTTGCCAGTTCGGCAAACACCTTCGCTTCCAGTAATTCTGTTGCAGCTTTTTTTTGATCTGTAACATCCCTTGCAACAATCACAACTCCCAATACATTTCCCCGACCATCCCTGTATACCGAGCCATTGAACAATACATCCGTAAGCTTACCAGCTTTATGACGAAGCGTAAGAGGCAGATCTGAAACAAAGCCATTAGCAAATACCTCCTGATAGACTTCACGTGCCTTTTGTGGTTCAGTGAAATAATCAAAGAAATCGGTTCCGGTAAGTTCTTCGCGCGTTAAACCTGTAATATTTGCCAGTGCCTCATTCATATCCATAATTTTCCCGTTGGTATTGATTGTAACCAAGGGATCCAGACTTGCTTCTATCAAACTTCTGGCATATTGAGATTCCTGCTTATTTTTTGTTGTCAATTTATTGATTATTTATAATGTTTGGATTTCCAACATCTTCAATCGAACTTCGTCTTTTGTCTTTCAACTGTTTAAAATGAGAAGGCGAAAGTCCGGTATTTTTCTTGAACTGATTCGATAAATGTGCCACACTACTATAGTTTAGCTTATAAGCTATTTCGGTAAGCGTTAGTTCATCGTATACGAGCAATTCTTTTACCCGTTCAATTTTGTGCGATATAAAGAAATTTTCTATCGTAGTGCCCTGAACTTCTGAAAAGAGATTGGCAAGGTAAGTGTAGTCGTATTTTAGTTTTGCACTTAGATAATCTGATAAATTTACTTTTATCTCTTCTTCTGAATAATAAACTAATTCAACAATAATATTTTTTATTTTCTCAATCAGCATGCTTTTCTTGTCGTCCATCAATTCAAGTCCTGATTTGAGCAATCCCACTTTCAATTGCTTCCGTTGCTCGTCAGATATACTTTCCATGATATCTACTTCACCTAAATCAACAACGATAAAATGCAGATGCATCTTTCTCAGCTCTTCTTTCACCACCATTTTGCAGCGAATACATACCATATTCTTAATATATAGTTTCATTACTTCATCGTCCTATAAAATGAATATCTTTATTGAATGCGATTTCTTCGTCTCACCACTATTCGTATCCATGCTTTATGATTGTTGAAATCACTTTAAATCATTTGTGAGTTTTCCCAAGTTTCATTTGTACGCTCAAAAAAATGTAAATCATTGTTTTATAATTTTTTATAACATCGCTTACTATATTTTTTCTTTTTATCCCTTTTCTCTTAAATGGTTGATGTGATAAATGGTCTTCTAAATATGCTATAATATAAAAATAGCATAACTTAGCAAATACGAATATATCATCATCTTTTCTCATAAATGTTACACAATTATAGAAAAAAGTTACATAATTCACACATTTTCTTACCTGACACTAAACAAAAATGAGGATATCATTTGAGACATCCTCATATATTATTTTCTAGAAGTATTGAAGAACTTATTTTTCCGGAAGGATGGGTAGAGGAACTACAGTGCCACTGATCTTTAATACTATTGGCGAACTCATCGCATTAGTGATAATGGTTATAGTTTTACTGAAAGGTCCCTGGCGCTGGGTATCATATTTAACCTTAATGACATCAGACTGAGCCGGAAGGATGGGTCTCTTCGGATATTCAGGAATAGTACACCCACACGATGATTGAACCTTAATTAAAATTAATGGTTCCTTTCCATCGTTTCTAAATGGAAATTCACAAGTGCCATTGCCCCCAATCTTTATATTGCCAAAATTGTGAACGGTCGTATTAAAGGTCATCTGTGGAGCATTGGGATTTGCTTGTTGACTGTAACCAGAAGGCAAGATCAGAAAAAAAGCAGCTAACAGAAATAATGATTTTAAAGCTTTCATTTTATTTTTTTAAACAATACTGGGTTGGTAGCTAAATTAGAACATTGTTAAATACAATATGTTTTCAAGTATCTTTTTTTATTTTCCTCATTTCAAACTGAATTATTGTAAGTAGAAATTACAACTGCGCAGAAAATGGAAAATTAGAATGCACAGAAAATGGAAACAATAGTGCACAACTTTAGGGATTTCAAAAATAGGTTATTTTTCATCATTTTGATTAAATATTGTTTTTTGGTTTTTAATTCGGAAGCTTTTTCCGGATAGATTAATTACCTCACAGTGGAATAAAAGTCTGTCAAGTAAAGCAGTTGCAAGAACTTCATCATCGAGCATCTGAGCCCATTGAGAGGGGGACTTATTGGTAGTGATAATAAATGATGTTTTTTCATAGAGCTTATTAATCAGGTTAAATAAAGCAACAGCCAGTTGTTTTTCAACAGGGAACAACATGATATCGTCAATGACGATCAGATTAGCATTCATAAGCCGTTTGTATTCAGCTTTTGCAGACCGGGTAAAGTCTTTCATTTTAAGCATCCCGATAATATCATCAATGGTTCGGAAGTAAGCTTTATATCCTTTCTGAACAGCATCATTGCAGAGGCCGGCAGCAATCAGCGTTTTACCGGTACCGGAAGGTCCCATCAAGATGATGTTATAGATCTGATCGAGCCAATCAAGCTCTCTGAGCTGTGCTAAACGTGATTTAGAAAGTCCATTCTCAAAAGTATAGTCGTATATGTTTAGATTGCTTGACTTGGGTAAATGAGCTGATTTAAGCCTTCTTTGAGCCTCTTTTTGTTCTCTGTGAATGGCTTCAGCCTGCAAGAGGCTGATGGTATAATCAAGATAACTAACCATTCCACTTTCAGCCTCTCTGAGTGCTTGGTCGAGACCGGCACTCATACCACTCATTCTAAATTGCCTGCAATAAGACTGTATAACCTGTTTCTTTTCCATAATTAAAGTCCCCCTTGCATTAAAAGTTCATAATCGTTAATGCAGCTTTTCTTTGGATAATAATCTGCAATATTGTTTCTCTTTCCATTTAATGGGTTGTTCAATATGGGTTCCAGATCGATGAGATCCTTTTGTGTATTTTTCTTCAACAAGCTTTCTAACACCGATTTAAAATCATAAGCACTGTACACCTTCATTTTAATACAGTATTGCAAAGTCTGATTGACCACTTGCGCGTCAATATTTTCAATTGATGTCTTTATTGAAGAAAGTTGATCCCTTATGTAGCGTGGTTTTTCTTTGTGGATATTTTCCAGGTATTGTATTGCCAGAGCAGGTTGGGAAAACAATAAAGAGATATCATTAATCATTTCTGCAATCATGCCAGACTTATCTCTTTTGTGATCGGTATTACTCACCAATTTACCCTTTTCAAAAGAAATAGTATGCGAACACAGATGGCTTCCAGCGGTGGAAGATATAACAAGTAAATCATCTTCCCTAATCACTTCAACCTGAGTTCCGCGTCCTTTATAAGTTCCCGATGGCAGAGTGTACAAGTTTCCTTTCCATGATATGGTATTATCTTTTCGTACAGTATACAGTTTTGATGGAGGCTGTATGGCGACAGCTACAAATGGGGCTAACGATTCTTGCTCGATACGCCATTCGGTAAAGGGGACTTTCTGCGTACCGGCATGAGGCTTTGCATTGGCTGTACGTTCCAGCCATGCCAACGCCTCGCTATTGAGCTGGTATACATCAGTAAAAGGCCTGTTGTACAGAAAGTTTTGTTTGACATACTTTACTACGTTTTCAACCTTTCCTTTGCTTTCAGGATCAGCCTTTCTACAAAAATGTAAGCGGAATGTACGCTCCCGGCAATAGTCTTTAAAAACATTGGTTAACAATAAATCTCCCTTGTTTTCATCCGAGAGGAACACTTTGTCCTGATCGTAAACCACTTCCTGTGGAATGCCATTGAAAAAAGAAAATGCTTTCTCATGGGCTGCTATAGCGGTATGGCTGGTAAATGGAATATCTGAAAAGAAAATATACTTGTAACGCGAACGCGATAATACCATGGTGAAAAACCAAACTTTTACTCTTTTACCCAATCCGTTACGCATGTTGTACTGTCCGAAATCAACCTGTGCCTGCTGTCCATATGCAAGTTCTTCAACTGCATTGTATTGGCGAATGGGACTTGTTTGTGGCAGGTGATACTTTTGCCTGATCCACATTACAAAGTTATAAACTGTTTTAGCTGTTACTCCCGGAAACTCAGGATAATGCTCCATTAACCAGTCGTGCATTTGGGCAGATGATGTTTCCTGGTACTGTTCCAGTTTGCTTTTGACAAACTCTTCATATGGAGCAAGTTCCTTACTCCTTTGTGTCTGGGACTGAACAAACTCTTCGTATTGGCTTTCATCCATTGATAGATAGAACTTGACGGTACGACGGTTAATAACCAGCTCCTGACTGATTCTTGAATTGGAGAATCCTTCTCGTTTCATTTGGTGAATCTGATGGTACATGATCAACTTGTTTAAATATTTGTTCATTATAGCCGGTTTTTAATATCCCGACAAAGTTGACTTTCTTTTGATTTGGGCATGCCCAAATCAAAAGAAATCTGTGCATCATTGTTACCATTTTCTGTGTATCCTTATTTACCGAATTCTGTGTAGTGTTATTTTCCGATTACAATTATCTTTTTAGTTGCACAGTTGTTGAATATTTTCAGATAAGCGCAATACATTTTTAAAGATGCTCAGCTATGTCCCCCCATAAAAACCCACAAGCACAACACCACCATGCAGTAAAATTTCAATAACAGAAGGACCTTTATAACGCATCAATTCACAACAAAATCACATCCGTATCGTTACATTATTGTATGAAAAAAATGCTATCGCTTCTTTTGTTCGCTTTTATATTTGCCACTAATTGTTATTGTCAGAAAACAAATAATTTCCTTAGTAGTGGGATATCTAAATATTTATCAGCTGATTATAAAGGCGCTATTATTGACTTTGATAAGGTATTAAAAATAAACCCGAACTCTTCTAAGGCATATTACAACAGAGGCCTTACAAAATCCGAACTGGGTGATGCCAAAGGCGCCATAGCCGATTTTAATATAGCAATAAAAATAAATCCCAATTCTGCCGAGCAATATTACAATAGAGGGGTTGCAAAGTTTGACTTAGCGGATAAGAAAGGAGCCATTGATGATTATACCAAATCCATTAAGCTGAAACCTCAATACATGGAAGCTTATTACAATAGGGGACTTGCAAAATCCGAATCAGATGATATAAAAGGAGCATTAGCTGATTATGACAAGGCGATAGAACTAAACCCTAACTTCGCTGAGGCCTATGATAATAGAGGAATTTTAAAATATCAGTTAAATGATCTGGAGGGTGCAGTAACCGATTACAACAAAGCGCTGGAAATCAACCCAAACAGTGCAGATGCTTACTATAACAGAGGGTGCGCGAAATATCTACTGGGTGATGCGCATGGAGCAATTATTGATTATACAGACGCCTTGGATATTAATCCAAACTCAGCCGCAACTTATTACAACAGAGGATTCGCAGAATATAACCTGGGGGATAGCCATAGTGCATTAGCTGATTATGATAAGGCGATAAGGCTGAAGCCGAACTACGCAATGGCTTATGCTTATAGAGGTATTGCAAAGATTGAGTCGGGTGATAAGAATTCGGGATGTTTAGATTTGAAAAAAGCCTTGAAATTGGGGTTTAAGAAAGCCAATGTATTTATAAATAAATATTGCAAATAATCTCAACATAATTTGACTTAAAGAAGGCAATCTTCATTTCCTCCTTATTCTCATCAAACTTAAGTCAGACTATGTCAGCACGTTCTTCTTTATCAGTTTACTATGGCGCGATCCATAAGTAAAATAGAGAAGTAATCCCACTACCAGCCAGATGCTGAAACCCATCCAGTTGGTAATTCCCAACTCGGAAATGAGATACATATTGGTTAGAACACCCATTACAGGCACCAGAGACCATTGCCTTATAACTGCTTTAACCGATACCCAAATAGCAATGACTATAAATACAATATAAGGTATCAAATGTTTAAAGACAGACCAATCACCAAATGCATGGGTGAATTTATTCATCCAGTTGCCCATGCCACTCAAACTAAACACTCCGGTAGAAAGCAGGATAATCAATACAACTATCCAGATGGGAATAAGCCAATAACGACAGTTTATATAATAAATTCTAAAAGCTCGTTTCATAGTTTCGGGATCTTCCTTCTCGCCCATGATGATTACCCCACCTGAAACCAGAATAAAAGCAAATAACGTTCCGATACTAGTTAAATCGGTCATCTGGGTTAAGGTCGTAAACAAAGCAGGGACTGCAACAATAATACCCGTTAGGATGGTAGAAAATGAAGGCGTTCTAAACTTGGGATGAAGTTTGGCAAAGATCGGTGGCAGTAAACCATCTCGGCTCATGCTCATCCAGATGCGGGGCTGCCCCATCTGAAAGACTAATATCACACCAGCCATGGCAATAACCGCACTCAACGCGATAAATCCCGAGAGCCAGTTTAGATGAAGCTTCTGAAAGGCAAATGAAAGTGGATCGGCTACCCGCAGATCCGCCGAGTGTACCATTCCGGTGAGCACCAAACTCACAATAACATATATAATAGTGGTTATGACGAGTGAGAGAACCATTGAGAGCGGCAGATCATGTCGAGGATTTTTACACTCCTCCGCAGTAGTAGAGATAGCATCAAAACCGATATAGGCAAAAAACACTCCGGAAACACCTTTCAACACGCCCGATAATCCATTCGGAGCAAAAGGACTCCAATTTTTAGGCTCTACATAAAAAGCCCCGACGGCAATGACCAGCATCAGGATGATCAATTTGAGCAATACCATTAGATTCCCGGCATTCTTAGTCTCCTTAATACCGATATATACAAGAGCAGTAATGAGAACTACGACTCCAAAGGCAGGAATATTCGCAATCAAGCGTAATCCAAAGAAATCGGGTGCAGTCGTCCAAGCCATGTATGCCTCATAAATAGGACGATTTAAACGCTCCAGTTGTACGCCTGAAGCAATTTGAACCATTGCTTCTTTGTAGCCATGAAAAGCGCTGGTATAATCCATTGCAAGGAAATCGGGCACGTGTAATCCAATACCATCAAGAAATGATGTAAGATATTCCGACCACGAAATAGCCACCGCAATATTTCCAACAGCATACTCCATAATCAAATCCCATCCGATAATCCATGCAATCAGCTCTCCAAAACTTGCATAAGCATAAGTATAAGCGCTTCCACTAATAGGGATGAGTGAAGCAAATTGAGCATAACACATCGCAGAGAAACCACAGGCTATAGCTGTAAAAACGAAGAGAAGAGAAACAGCGGGACCACCATCAGCAGCAGCATTTCCGATAGTGCTGAATATCCCTGCACCAATGATGGCTGCAATCCCCATAGCTGTTAAATCACGGACTTTAAGGGTTCTTTTCATTCCTGTATCCTGACCCGCTACAGATGCGGCATGAGTCAGGATATCCTCAATAGATTTTTTTCTAAACAGATAACGGTAATTCACCTTTATATTTCTCAGATTTTTTGCGAAGTTAATTTAAAATCATAAAAGGTAATAAACTTTTGATTCCCAAATCAGTCAAATATTGTTAATATCTGTAACCAAAAAGAGAAAAATTATGAAAAAAATGAAGATGCTATTCGTTACATTGATATTAGGTGCCGGAGTTTTCACATTCTGTAATATAAAAAAGAATGCGACAACTTCCGCTCCTGAAATCCAAGCCGCCAAGGATGCAATTCAAATGGAAAATACGGTTGCAGAGATTAAGGGAATTATTAGTTACTACCAAAGATTATACGCTGACATTTTTGTTGCTCCTACTTTTAACCCCGGAAGTGCAGAAAAGCTAACCAGAATTATCGGCACCAAACGAAAAGATAGTTGCGTTTCGATCATCATTGAAAAAATGATTGCTGAAGATAGTGCCACTATTAAATTAACGATTGATTATGGCGCATTCGGGTGTGCTTGTTCGGATGGAAAAACCCGAAAAGGAAGTATTGTAAACTTGTATAGTTGGATGAAGTCCGGTGGATGGTCAAAAGAATCAACGATAGATAATTTAATTGTTAATGGTGAAATTCAATCGGGAACCATTTCTTCTTCCTTCGGATTGGTTGGAGCTAACAAGCATGCTAACTGGAATGAAAAGACTACCATGAAAATACCTGCTAAAGATGGATCATGGAAAGAATGGTCGTCTAACCGCAATCGTGAGATGATTGAAGGAAATAACACAAAAGACATTAACAAGATCATCTTTAAAGTTACAGGAAATTCGAGAGGAAGTAATAGTTCCGGATTTAGCTATACAAGCCAAATTCAAAAAGATAATCCACTTATAAAACCTGCAAACGCTGTAAACTTTACAAAAGGGACGATGGTTATGACCAACTCGAATGGCAAAATTGTCACACTTGATTATGGTGACGGAACAACCCAAAAAGTGGTAACAATTAAAACCGCTGGCGACAAGAACGGCAGAGGTGCCATTATAACAAAGATAAAATTGGAAAAAAAATGATAATACAATCAATCTTAGGATTGTATTTGAAAAGAGCCGCCCATGAGATGGAGCGGCTTTTTCTATTTCTGATTAACAATCTCTTTTGCCGTATCAACAATGCCTTGGACATCACACCCACATATTCTATGCAATTCGGCCACTGTACCCTGCTCAATAAAGGTATCCGGAACGCCTAACCGTTTCACAGTGGTTGCATAATGATTGTCATTAATAAACTCAATTACAGCACTACCCAGTCCGCCTATAATGGTTCCGTCTTCAATGGTAATCACCGTTTTAAATTTAGTACAGATAGCATGTAACAGCTTCTCATCGATCGGTTTCAAAAAGCGCATATCATAATGAGCAGCATCAATTCCTATATCTGTAAGTTGCTCACATGCAGTGATAGCATAATTACCGATATGACCGATGCTAAGAATTGCCAAATCATTTCCTTCCCTGATAACCCGACCGGTACCCACTTTAATCTCTTCAAATGGTTTTTTCCAGTCATTGCTAACTCCACGACCCCGTGGATAACGAATAGCAAAGGGTCCCATATTTTCAAGCTGAGCGGTATACATCAAATTACGAAGCTCCACTTCATTTAAAGGAGAAGATATGGTTAAATTAGGAACACAACGCAGATAGGCCAGGTCATAAACCCCATGATGAGTAGCACCGTCTTCACCTACAATACCTCCACGATCCAAACAGAATACGACATGCAGGTTTTGTAACGCCACATCATGAATCACTTGATCATAGGCACGTTGCATAAATGTAGAATAGATATTACAGAAGGGAATCATTCCTTTCGCAGCCAAACCGGCGGAAAAAGTAACCGAATGCTGTTCGGCAATACCCACATCAAAAGCCCGGGTTGGCATTTTAGCCATCATCATATTCAAAGAGCAACCCGAAGCCATAGCAGGTGTGACACCTACTATTTTTGGATTTTGCTCAGCTAGCTCTAGAACGGTTTTACCAAATACGACCTGATATTTTGGAGGTAAGGTTTTGCACTTCTTATCTTCAATAAGCTCACCGGTATCGGGATTAAAGAGTCCCGGTGCATGAAATTTGGTCTGATTTTCCTCGGCAACAGTGAAACCTTTCCCTTTTGTCGTGATAACATGCAGGAGCTTAGGCCCCGGAATGTTTTTCAGATCGCTCAAAAGCTTAGTAAGATGAATAACATCATGCCCATCAACCGGACCGAAATATCTAAAGTTATAGGCTTCGAAAAGGTTACTCTTTTTCAACAGCGTATGTTTAAGCGCATTTCCAATCTGACGGACTACAGCACGGGAGTTTTTACCATATCTATTATTCCCCATCAGGGACCACACTTTATCTTTAATACGATTATATAACTGTGAAGTAGTAATGTCTGTGAGATACTGTTTAAGAGCACCTGTATTCTTATCTATCGCAATACCATTATCGTTTAAGATCACTAATAAGTTAGCTTTTGAAGCACCTGCATTATTAATGGCTTCAATAGCCTGTCCACCCGTCAAAGAGCCGTCACCAATAACAGCTATATGCTCACGCTTATTGTCATTTTGTAATTGAGAGGCAATAGCCATTCCCAAAGCGGCCGATATAGAAGTTGAAGAGTGACCAACGCCAAAAGCATCATATTCACTTTCACTCATCTTAGGAAAACCACTGATGCCATCAAGTTTTCGGTTTAGATAAAAAATATCTTTCCGCCCGGTAAGGATTTTATGAGCATAAGCTTGATGGCCGACATCCCATATCAGCTTATCATAAGGTGTATTAAAAACATAATGAATAGCAACCGTAAGTTCAACAACCCCTAAACTGGCGCCCAGGTGCCCGGGATTAGCAGAGGTTACTTCGATTATGAGTTGTCGTATTTCCTCACATAGACGAGGTAAATCAGTGTCTTTTAGCTTCTTTAAATCAGCTGGGGAATATATTTTGGAGAGTAATTCGCCTTGGTTTGGAACCATAATTATTGTCTTCGTTACAAATAACAAAGTTACATCTTTTCGGCAAATCTGTGTTTAGTATAATAGAGAATAGTAATGGTCAGATTACAATAGTCCCAATTCAAGTAAAGCAGCTTCCGAAATCATATCTTTGGACCATGGAGGTTCGAAAACGATCTGAACAACAGCATCTTTAATTCCCTCAATCTCCTTTACACGATCCTGAACTTCGACGGGAAGAGATTCAGCGACCGGACAGTTAGGAGCCGTCAGAGTCATCTCAATATTAGCGACAAAGTCATCGTCTATATCGATTTTATAGACTAACCCCAAATCATAAATATTTACTGGGATCTCCGGATCGTATATTTCTTTTAAAACATCGATTACTTTACCGCCCAAATCGAGCAACAGTGCTTTATCAGCCATAGTGTTAATTTGTTAATGATGCCTTGGTTTTGAAAGCCAACGCATATAATTTGATTTGCTTAATCATAGATAACAAACCGTTTGAACGAGTAGGTGAAAGATGCTCTTTCAAACCGATCTGATCAATAAAACTCATATCGGCAGCTAAAATTTCATCCGGAGTGTGATCGGATAGTACCCGAATTAACAAATTGGCAATACCTTTGGTGATAACAGCATCGCTATCACCTGTAAAAGTGATGATTTTTCCATCAAAGTCAGCATTTAACCAGACCCTCGACTGACAACCCTTGATGAGATTACTTTCAGTCTTATATTTTTCATCAATCACCGGAAGCGACTTGCCAAGTTCGATGAGATAGTTGTATTTATCCATCCAATCATCAAAATTGGAAAACTCATCAACGATCATGGCTTCTTTATCTGCAATAGTCATAGTTATGTAAACAAAAATCAGTTAGTAACAGTTGTTTTTCTTATCAGCAGCAAAATTAATCATTCGAATTGAAAATATGCTCTTTTTTAAGAGATTAGTGTCACTACCTGTTTGCCGCTTATAAAAACATCTGTTTCACTGTTCGGAGACCGGCAATCATCTGATCAATCTCTTCAGTCGTATTATAAAAAGAGAAAGAGGCACGCATGGTTCCCGGAATGCCAAAACGATCCATGAGCGGTTGAGCACAATGATGACCTGTTCGGATAGCAATGCCAAGCTGATCCAGTATGGTTCCTGCATCTAATGGGTGCACCCCATCGACAAGAAACGAGATAAGACCTGTCTTATGTGGAGAAGTGCCAATAATGGTGACTCCTCTCTCTTTTGTAATTTGTTCGGTGGCATATTGCAAAAGATCATGCTCATGCGCTATGATAGCATTCCAACCGATATTATCCAGATAATCAATAGCGGCAGCCAGTCCTATGGCATCGGCAATGCTGGGGGTGCCGGCTTCAAATTTATAGGGGAGTTCGTTAAAGGTTGTTTTTTCAAAAGTCACTTCGTTAATCATCTCACCACCTCCCTGATAAGGAGGCATCTGCTCGAGCAGGGATTTACGGCCATAAAATCCACCAATACCTGTCGGACCATAAATTTTATGTCCTGAAAAGCAATAGAAGTCGCAATCCAGCGCCTGCACGTCAACCTTTCCATGAGGTATTCCCTGAGCGCCATCAATTAAAACGGGTACACCCTTTTCGTGAGCTACCTTAATCATTTCGGAAATGGGATTAACTGTCCCCAAGGCATTGGATACATGCGTTACGGCAACAAGCTTTGTCCGGGCAGTTATCAGTTTGGCATAGGCATCCAAATCGAGCACTCCATTATCAAAGACAGGAATAACTTTCAATTTAGCCTTTTTACGCTGACAAAGCATTTGCCAAGGGACAATATTAGAATGGTGTTCAATGGCTGAGACAATAATTTCATCGCCTTCATTTACAAACGCTTCGCCAAAAGAGAAGGCCACCAAGTTAATAGCTTCTGTAGTTCCACGCGTAAAAATCAATTCACATGAGTCGGAAGTATTCAGAAAAGAGGCCATCTTCTTGCGGGCATTTTCATACGCCTCAGTAGCTACCTGACTTAAATGATGAACTCCACGATGCACATTCGAATTGTAATTCGTATAGTAATCGACCATTGCATCTATGACTTGTTGTGGCTTTTGAGTGGTGGCGGCATTATCAAAATAAACCAGCTGTTTACCATGAACCTTTTGATTCAGGATAGGGAAGTCGTTGCGGATAGCGTTTAGATCAAATTTTTTATTCATTACCGGCAGTGGTTCTGAAATGTTACGGTTATAATAGAAATATTATGTTAGCTGAATGTTCGACAGGTCGATCACACAGGGAGCATTGTTTTGATACTTACAATGTAAAGCACAATCATCGCAAGTAGAAAGTTCTCCACGAAGACGTTTACGTACCATCTCATTGAAACGGTCGGCCAAAACAGGTATGCTGATCTGGTTCACCACCTCACCTGCAAAGGCATAAAGAAGAAGAGCACGTGCTTCATCAGTCGGGATGCCCCGTTGACGCATGTAGAAGATGGCAGTTTCATCCAATTGCCCGATAGTAGCTCCGTGCGAACACTTTACATCGTCCGCATAGATTTCGAGAAATGGCCTTGTATCCATTGTTGCCTTGTCGGTAAGCAACACGTTCCTGTTTTTCTGATAGGCCAGCGTGTGTTGAGAATCTTTACGAACAAGAACATGACCATTGAATACCCCCGTTGAACTATCATCGAGGATACCCTTAAACAGTTCATTGCTTGTCGAGTTAGGTTTGATATGATCAACGAAAACATGATTATCAATATGCTGGTTTTTATCCATCAAATAAAGACCATTGACATTTACATTACAGTATTCGCCATCAATCAACACGTTGGTATTGTTGCGAATCAAACCGCCATTCAAGGTAATCGCATTGCTGATGAGAGTGCTTTTGTCAGATAGATGAAAACTGATATTATTGATCAATGAAGACTTATCATCTTTATTTTGAAGTTTATAATGGTCAAGCGTTGAGTTCTCACCGATAACCACTTCCGAAACAGTATTGATAAAGCTATGAAGGTGGTCGATCGTATCATCACATTGTACCAGTTTCAGACTGCTGTTTTTACCCAACACCACCAGATTACGGGTTTGAATAAAGATGTCCTGTGGTATACTCACCACATTGACCATCTGCACAACATCGTCCACATGAACGTTATCGGGCACATAGATAAAGAAGCCATCCAGTGCGAAGGCAGTATTGAGCGCGTTCAACCCATTATCTTCAATCTTTGTATATTTTCCATAATGTGCTTCGAAGATCTCCGGGAATGCCCGCATGGCATTAGCAAGACTTCCGATGATCAATCCGTTTGGAAAGCGACGGATAGGTTGACCGTTGTGTACAAACCAACCGTTAAGTTGGGTAACCAACAGTGTTTCGAAATTGGGGATTTCGCATTTAAAGATCTCTTCGGCATCAACCTCTTCGGCGATGGGTGAGAGTGATAACCCGAAATTATGTGAGAGCACCTTGTCAAGTGAAGTTCCTTTCCAGGCTTCAAGGCCTTGGTGAGGAAAGCCCAACTTTTTAAAGTGTGTAAATGCTTTTTCTCTGAGTTCCGTTATAAAAGGAAGATCGCCTGCAGAGATCAACTTACGGTTTTGCTCATAAACACTGCAAAGCTTTTCTTTCAATGTAGGTACTCCTGTAATGGTTTCCATAGTCTGTTCTATTGATGCTTGCTTTGTTCGCTAAGCTCATTTTTGATCCATTCATAACCTTTTTCTTCAAGCTCAAGGGCCAGTTCGCGACCACCTGATTTCACAATCCGTCCTTCATACAAAACATGTACAAAGTCGGGTACTATATAATCGAGCAAACGTTGGTAATGGGTGATAAGTACAAAAGCATTCTCTTTTGTACGCAATTTATTTACCCCATTGGCAACAACTCTCAGGGCATCGATATCTAATCCTGAATCTGTTTCATCCAAAATGGCCAGAGAGGGTTCAAGTAATGCCATTTGGAAGATTTCATTCTTTTTCTTTTCTCCACCCGAAAAGCCTTCATTCACTGAGCGTCCCGACATCTTATCGGTAATATCAACCAATTTACGTTTCTCTTCAATTTTATGAAGTAACTCTTGAGCCGGCATCGGATCCAGTCCGTGATATTTGCGTTGTGCATTCACTGCCGACTTCAGAAAACTAGTCATGCTCACACCCGGAATCTCTACAGGGTATTGAAAGCTTAAAAAGATACCTTCGCAGGCACGCTCTTCAACACTCAGGTCGAAAAGGTTTTTCCCTTTATAAGTAATTTCGCCTTCCAGAATCTCATAGGCATTACTACCTGCTATGACATTGGCTAATGTACTTTTTCCATTTCCGTTGGGTCCCATAATGGCATGCACTTCACCGGCACCCACTTCCAAATTGATACCCTTTAGAATCTCCTTATTATTAATTGAAACTTTTAAGTTTTTAATGCTTAACATCTTGCTTGATCTTATTATATGTTGATCTTAATTATCTGATCGTTTTCAACTTATTTTTCTTTATCCTCAATTAACCTACACTACCCTCCAGACTAATGGAAAGGAGCTTTTGAGCTTCAACGGCAAATTCCATCGGAAGTTGTTTCAAAACTTCCTTGGCATAACCGTTAACAATAAGGCCAATAGCATCTTCGGTACTTATGCCGCGCTGGTTGCAGTAAAATAACTGGTCGTCAGAAATCTTGGATGTTGTAGCCTCGTGCTCAATGATAGAGGTTTTATTTTCGCATTTGATATAAGGGAAAGTATGAGCTCCGCACTTACTTCCAAGCAACAACGAGTCGCATTGCGAATAGTTACGTGAGTTCTCAGCACGTTTGATTACCTTCACTAAACCACGATAGCTGTTGTTACTTTTACCGGCAGAGATCCCTTTGGAAATAATGGTACTATGTGTATTTTTCCCCAGATGAATCATTTTGGTTCCGGTATCAGCTTGCTGATAATTGTTAGTTACCGCAACCGAATAAAACTCTCCTACCGAATGATCGCCCATCAGAATGACGCTGGGATATTTCCAAGTAATAGCCGAACCCGTTTCAACCTGAGTCCATGATATTTTGGAGTTGTTTCCTTTACAGATTCCACGTTTGGTAACGAAGTTGTAAATACCGCCTTCACCCTGTTTATTACCGGGATACCAGTTTTGAACCGTAGAGTATTTCACCTCCGCATCTTTCATCGCAATAATCTCCACGATGGCAGCATGAAGCTGGTTTTTATCACGCATCGGAGCTGTACAGCCCTCCATGTAACTTACATAAGCGCCTTCATCCGCAATGATCAGTGTCCTTTCAAATTGCCCGGTATTAGCTGCATTGATTCTAAAATAGGTAGACAGTTCAATGGGACAACGAACACCTTTGGGAATATAGCAAAACGAACCGTCGGTAAATACTGCGGAATTCAAAGCTGCAAAGAAATTATCATTATAAGGCACCACCGATCCCATGTATTGTTTAACCAGATCGGGATGATTTTGAACCGCTTCGCTAAATGAGCAGAAGATGATTCCATGTTTAGAAAGAGTGTCAGAGAACGTAGTCTTCACAGAAACACTATCCATAACGGCATCGACGGCAACTCCTGTTAAGCGTTTTTGCTCTTCAAGAGAGATCCCTAATTTATTAAAAGTCGCAACCAATTCCGGGTCGACCTGATCCAGACTTGAAAATTCTATTTTTTCTTTAGGTGCGGCGTAATAGATAATATCCTGATAATTGATAGCAGGGTGTTTTATATGTGCCCATTGGGGTTCTTTCATAGTAAGCCACTGCTGATAAGCCTTGAGTCGAAACTCAAGCATGAACTCAGGCTCATTTTTTTTCTTAGAGATGTACCGTATTGTCTCCTCGGAAATACCTATGGGAGCCATGTCCATCTCAATATCGGTATAAAAACCATATTTATACTCGCCCTGTGTGATTTCCTTTAACAGGTTATTCTGCTCTTTTTCCATAATTTAAGCAGTTTGAAGCTACTTATTAAGATTAAATTAAATCAGTCATGCAAAGCTACGTAAATTAGCCATTTACTCAAAATAAAATCTAACATTTAAACATTGGGGAATGGAAAAGGTTTTGGAGAGTATTATACGGAATTCTCCTATTATATTAAAATATAATATTGATCGTTATATTGAAATACTACTCAATTATTGAATCTATAATAATTTGGATGGAAATTGAAGGATTGGATTTCACTAAATATTGCTTCATAATTAGGTCTAAAGAAGAAATAACTGGAAGTTTTATATTTTTCATAGTTTATTCTATTTTTACTGTTCCATTTCTATTAAAAGTTGGTATGCCATTAATATAAATTTTAACAAAATCATTATTCTGAAAACCAGTATCGACAAAATTCTTACTTTCGAAATAGGGTTTAATTGAATTTAAAAAGTCAATAGTAAATTTAAGGTTTTTTTTACTTGATAATAATGTGACAGGATACTCAGGAAAACGCCCCATGAATGTATTCCCTTTTGGATAATATCCCAAATTTCTTGGGATAAGAAAACTTTCCAACTCACGAGCAATTTTATCACGCATAGAGTTTCCACCCTCAATCTCAATGATTACTTTTGGATTATTACGATACATAACTTTTAGAGAATTTAAATTCCGATTTAATAGCTCTTTTAATTCTGGAGAAATCTCTTGATAGGATTGTGAAGTAATTTGGTTAATATTAACCGTATTAGTTCCTCCAGTTTGCTTATGAGTCACTATTAAAGCTTCTGGCGCATTAATCTTAATATTTTCCTTACCATTAATAGGTTTATTATTAACTACTTTTTTATCTCCATTAACAAAATCGCCTTTAATCTCATTTTGATTATACGTAACATTAATTTTACTTGAATCGTAAGCTTTGATGTCCGATTTAATAGAATTCTCTTCATTGGGTTCTTTACTAAAGAATGTAAAGAATCCTGTTGCAATTGCAGCGAGGACTATTGCAATAGCTCCAATCCAAGCAGCCCTTATAGTTATAGGTTTACCTTTTTTCATAATTATCTTCTTTTAATTTATGCCCAACGACTTGCAACTATCCCGTACGTAACGATTTTAATATTCCAAACGGTCTTTACTCACCAAAGTTTAATAGATACCCGAAACTTAATTATCCCCCGTCACCACAATTTTTGAGGAACCACTTTTACCAGCAGTTTTTATGACTCTTCGTAAAATTTAATTTTATGTAGTGTTAAAAATTCTTTTATTCTGTCAACATGAATGCAATGTCCAACATTTAAGAAAGGATAATTTGAAACTTTCGTCTTTTTGCCATCATTGATTATCTCTTTGTCCTTTATATCAAAGCCTAAATGTAAATGGCTGGTCATATATTGCATTCCATAAATGAGTCCCTCTGAATCAAATAATGGTCCCCCACTTTGCCCTCGTAAACCCGGAGTACTCATTTCTATTGATATAATTTGGTCACCATTTGCTCCAAATCTTGTAATTATTCCGTCTAATGGGAATTTCGGAGAGTTTGGGTTTCCCGAATTTGTCCACTCAATATCGTCTGTCGTTGGATTAAGTTGAAAATTATTGAACTCAGGAAAAGGATAGCCAAGGCGACAAAGAGATTTGCCTTGCTTAATTTTATTAGGGTCTTTTACAAAAGTTGCATGTGACGTGTAATTTTTTTGTTTAAAGCCTTCCAATATTAATATTGCTAAGTCAAGTGTTGGGTGGACATGAAAGTTGATATTACCAATTATATCAACCGAGTTAATAAAACTGTTTTTTATCTGTACAATTGTTTCCTTTTTATATTTATACTTAGTCTCAAGCCCCAATAAGTTCTTTTTAAATTTTCCATCTTTCTGTAGTTTGTCTCTTTCTGTTTTAAAATTTTGAAATTGAATATTCACTGGGTCAGTTTGCGCAATCATATTTAAAACATGTTTGCATGTAATAGCAACTCCATCTTCATTAACAAAAAATAAAGTAGAAGTTCCCGGGGAGACAAGTCCTCCATAAGTTCTAGTTATGGTATGAATTGGTTTTGTAAATTTATCTACTGATTCAATTGCTTTTATGTACATAGCTATTATACTTGAAATTGCAGTAATCCGTTTATATACGTAAATAAGTTGCCACATTCCTTATTATTAAGTTTGGAGAGATTCTACTTTATTATAAATTATTATTATCGTAAATTTACATAATTTTCGCAATTCCAAATCATCAAACGGAGATTTTATTATTGAATCCACTCCGAAAAATTTTTTCATGCCCATTTCGACTAAAAACGTCTACTGTATATCAGTAGACTACAAAGTCATAACTAAGGAGAATTGACTTTTCGGAGTGAACTCATTATTGATGTTTTTTTTTGTAAAATCTTTTCATTCCAATCAGCCCCAATTACGAATTCTTAAAACTAAAACATAGAATAAAATTCAATTTTTACTGCTTTTGATATCATGTCAGACAAAGCTTACATAACACCAACTATCCTAAAATGAGCTAGAGAATCAGCACGAATGACTGAGGAAGTTGCTGCGTCCAAGGCATCTGTGTCTATTGATAAGCTTAAAGCGTGGGAAAATGGCATAAGTCAACCAACCATTAATCAGGCTAAAACTCTGGTTAAAGCCTACAAAAGACCATTCGCTCTATTCTTTCTACCTGAAATTCCACGTGACTTTCAGCCACCTCAAGACATTAGGAGAAAAGATGCTAAACCACTTGGAACAGCATCCATCTTTATCATTCGTGAGATTCAACAAAGGCAAGCTCGGTTGAATTGTTTTGCAATGAGGTTGCTGCCAATGCGCTCATTCCTTATGATATTATTACAAATCTTGAAGCACATATTTTCAGCTCTGCTAAAGAGATCTTTTATGCTTCAAAACATTTAGGTGTCAGCTCATTCACTTTTTTAGTCAGAGCATTAAATGTAAATCTGCTTTCGGTTAATCGGTATAAAAAGCTGAAACATGAAGCTGATGTTGAATTTAAAGCATTTCTTCAAAAAGAAGAAGAGAGGAAAGCCAAACAAAAAGCCATGGAAAAGAGAAGTGATCCAGGTCCGTATTTACTGCAACTGAATAAGAATAGCCGGCTATTTACGTAAATAGTACTCGATGCATTTCGTGGTGGTTTCATTGAACCAACCCAAACGAGCAGCCTACTAAATATTAAAGGAGATAAGTTTTCAAAAAGGAAAATGAGAATTGATTTCCAGAAAAATATTAGTTGATTCTCTGTCGTATAAAATGTAATTTCACACTGGAATCTATTTTCACATCATCTTTTAAGAATCCTTTAGATTTAATCCTTCCTATCTATCAGGACAAAGAGGAGAGGATGATTCTGATGTGTCTCTTCCCGGAGCCGAAAATAACCAAATGAAGTGCCGAACCTTTGCCGAATGTATGCCGTATGCATACAACGTTGCATGTACGGCGAAGATACGGTCCAGATACGGCGAAGGTTCGGCAACCGGATTAACTATGAATAAATAAACATAGAATGATGGAAGAATATCCCCGGATTATTCCAGGGGTGATTGAGCTGTAGACAACACGCAGTTTGAAACAAAGGGAACCAATCATCAAAAAAAATCGGGCAGGAGAATCAGATGTTTACGCCAATCCCCTGCCCGATTTCCGGTTTCCAATTTGTTACTTAGCAGGTTTATACATGGGAAGACCTGTTATCGGCCAATGACTTACCTGAGCTTCAGCATTTAGTTTCAATGCTACATCTTTTGATACAAATGGCTTAACTGCAACATTCCAACCATCAACAACTATCATTGGGACCTCACCTTGAAGATCAGCCAGTGAAGCTTCTATCGTAATCGTCTTTTTTCCGTTCGGAACAAGCGAAACATAGTTGTCGGAATAGAAAACCGGCAATACTCTTGTATTCGAATGTTGACGACGAAGTTGTAAATGAGACATCACGGCTATTTGCGAACTTGTATTTTGCAAAGTGACCTCCAGAAAACATTTTCCAGCTACATTCTTACGGGTAACTTTAGCATCGAGCGTCACAGTTGGCAACTTACCCAAATCAGATAAATTATCAGGATGTTCGGCCAATGCTTTCCAATAGAAGTTGTCAGAAATTAACTTTCCGGTAGCATCGTTCAGATCAAGTTTCACAAAATAAACCGAGGTGAGGTTTGCCGGCCAGTTAACAGCATCCAGATCTGTTGCTGCACTTGCTTTGGCTTTCACGGTAAAATCCTGTTGATAGGCCACTTTCCCATCCAAATTGTAAATAGTGAGATGTGCCTTGGCATTATTCAGATCGACATTGTTATTATTGATGACCTGAATCTTTTGTTCTTTTTCATTCAACTGGATATGGATGAATTCGCAGGCTTTCTTTACGGCAAAAAGCGAGGAATTAGGTTCCAGATCATGATGATAAATCTGCCAAACGAAACTGGGCTGTGTGGAGTTACTCATCCATGTGATGACTCCGGTGCAGGGATTAAAAAGTTTTGCATTACGACCTTCATACATGGCTCTGTATGCTTCATAATTCATCATCTGTCCCTTGCGTGCAAAATCGGCCAGGTTGTCGGCCTTTCCATAACGGTTATTTAACTCCTGAGGATATGCATTCCCTCGTTGTGCTCCTCTTGCGAAATCATGCTCGGCCCAATCGTCGTTGATGATTTCCCAGTCCTTTTTATCAAGCATCCCTTGAATAGATTCCAGTGTGGGGATGGACATACTTCCGATTTCGGTTTTAAAAGATTCACCGAAGTCATAGTAAGCACTAGGTTTCCGCCAGCAATAAGGACCGCCTGAATTCACACCACGACCCTCGGTAGAACTTGACTGATAATGGCGTACCGGTTCCAACTTGCTCATCATTGCTTTTAAAGAATCATCAATCTCTTTGGGAGGGAAGCCTTCATTACGGGCACACCAAACAGCAATAGACGGATGATTCCGGAATCTTAATATCTTATCACGAACATTCGAAAGGTAGAGTGTCAGATCATTGGGATTTGGACCATCTCCCGGATTAGCCTGGAAAAACTCATCCCATAGCAAGATGCCGTATTTATCGCACATATCATAGAAATCTTCGCTGGTACTTTGGCCAACCCAATTGCGGATTATGGTATAATTTGCAATTTTATGCATCCTGATCTGTGCATCCAATCGCTCACGTGGAATACGTTTCATGGCTTCGTCCATTCCCCAGTTACCACCTTTGCATAACACCTTAACACCATTCACCGAGATGGTCAGGTTTTCTGTTTCGGGAACAGCATATGAAATTTCACGCACGCCAAAAGATACACGCTTGCTATCTGAGACCTTGTTTGCAATATCGAAACTAAGGTTTAGGGTATAGAGGTTTTGCGGACCATAGCCATTGGGCCACCATAACTTAGGATTATTCCAATGAAGTTGAGGATGGGTTTTGGAATTAAGCGAGATAAGTTTTGACGAATGAGCAGGCAGTTCCACAGGTTGTTGAAACGATACATTTCCAAATTGCCCCTTTAAAATACCTTTCTGAGGTTGATCTGATACGTTTTCCAAAGTTGTTTGGATAGCGACATCAGCCGAATTCAACTTGGGAAGCGGAAGATCGGTTGTGATAAGCGGCGACTTGATCAACACGGAACTTGAAGCTGAAAGAAAGACTTTCTGCCAGATCCCCGTATTACGGTCACGAATGGCTGGAATCCAGTCCCATCCTAATGAGCAAAGAAATGTAGGTCCATCACTGGCCGTGATTCCTCCATTTGCACCCATACCGAGTGCGATAGTATGTTCGTGAGGGATACCGGGATTAGGTTGAGGTGAAACCAGTACGGCTAAAACAGCACGCTGACCGGGAGTCACAACTGAGGAGATATCGAAGAGACCTCTTATAAATGCACCTTTTATAGCTCCAACTTCTTTACCGTTTACAAAAACTTTTGCCGAATAGTTGATCCCGTCAAAGTTAATCCAGACCTTCTTGCCCTTGTATGCACCGGGGACTATAAACGTGGTTCTATACCAGAATGGAGTGCGACAGAGTGTTTCCGGAATTTTATCGGGACGGTTATTCTCGCCCCAAAGCGGTTCGGGATATACTCCATTATTCACTAAGGTGGTCAGAATTGTTCCGGGTACAGTTGCACGATACCATCCGGTTGTTTCAAAACCGGCTTTTGCAATATCTTCGCCCGACCGGCTTATTTTGGAAGCATCTTGTAACTGCCATCCATCGGCAATAATAAAAGGCTTCGGGTTTGTTTGCGCCCTTAGAGAAAAGGTGCAAAACGAGAGGGCTAACAGGGCCGTAAACTTTGTAAGATAACTAAAGCGCTTCATTAATTTCTATTTTATTTCGATTTAAAGAGTCCAGCATAAGTTATAATGAACATGAAAAGTGTAACTCCCTATGAAATTACACTTTTCACCTTTCAAAGTTAAATAAAAATAACATTCGAATGTTTCAGAAACGCTATTGCGTGCTTTATGTAAATCATAACCATAAGGCACAAAAAAAAACAAGAAGTTCATGAATCTACTTCCTTCAAGGAATGTATCGTCTGAAGAAATTATACAATCAGCTTAATTTAATGCTTTTGCAATTTTTGATAACGCAACATGGCTTCAATATAGTAGTAATCTGCATAGGTCAATGGCGCATCAACTTCACTTTTATGAGGCAAAGATCCAACATTATGCTTAATGATGAAGTCGCCGTTTTCGCCTAATTCAGCCCTGTAAGCAGGTGATGAAAGACTCCGTATCTCTGTCTCAGCAACCTTCAAATATGTTTTGGCAGTTTGTTTATCAACATACTGGCTCAACTCAATAAGAGCTGAAGCCATTAATGCACCTGCCGAAGCATCACGATTGGCATTAGGAATGCCCGGTGCATTATAATCCCAATATGGAATTTTATCTTCAGGCAGATTAGGATGGTTGATCAAAAAATCAGCTATATGTTTCGCCTGTTGCAGATAGCGATCAAGTTGTGTTTCGCGATACATCATCGTGTATCCATACAATCCCCAACTCTGTCCCCTAGCCCATGCCGATTCGTCAAATGCCCCTTGATGGGTTTGTTTCACCTCAGGTTGCCCAGTTAAAGGGTTATATGATACGACATGATAACAGCTATAGTCGCTACGGAAATGATTTTTCATGGTGACATCGGCATGACTAACTGCAATTTTATAGAAACTGGAATCATGAGATAATTTGAATGCATTCATCAGTAGTTCCAGATTCATCATGTTATCAATAATAACAGGGAACTTCCACTTTGCAGTGGTGCCCCATGACTGGAGGCAACCTACTTTAGGATTAAAACGGGTACATAACGATTTGGCAGCTGTTAACAACACCTCTTTATAACTGTTCTCATTGGTGATTCTTAATCCGTTACCGAAACTACAGTTGATCATAAAGCCGACATCATGATTTGACGTGATATATTTTGCGCGTTCAACACGAGCAGTCATCATTTGTGCATACGCTTTTATCTTCTCATCGTTCGAAGCCTCATACAAATACCATAAACTACCCGGGAAGAAGCCACTTGTCCACGCATACAAATCTGAGGTGATTAGCTTACCCTCCTTATTGGTTGTCCGGGGTAATGAATCAATCTTGGCACTCATAACCTCGCCAAATAACTTATATTGCTTAACGGAAAAGACAAGCGAACGGTCAATGACCTTGTTAAGCGGTTCCTGCTTCTTTTCTTTTCTGATCTTTTGAGCATTACAGGTAACGAAACCTACCATGCAAATAGCGATAACTAAAAGGATTACTTTCTTCATCGTAAAATAATTATTTGATTGATTTATTTACTGGGCCAACTGTTTAAAGCCTGAATTTTAACATTACCTTCTTTTACTCCTTCAGGGATAAGCAATACCGTAACGGAAGATTTTGTGCCGGCGGGAATCTTAACGTCAAAACCTACCAATATAGTTCCGGGATTCTGAGCATCATACTCATGTATGGGGGTTGTCGGTCGTGTTGTGATAGTAACATTAGCAGGTTCTATCACTTTTAACCGCAAACGTTTGCCCTTCTGTGTAAGCAGCGCTGTACCGTCACCATTAATCTTCACTTCTGCCGGCGTAACGATTGACCAACGCATGGTAGTAGCCTTGCCGGACGATTCAACTTCGTCACGAACCATTACATATTTCCGATCAATGATAGCTATTCCTCTTTTCGCAGCATTAACACTTCCGCTATATACTTTTGAAAGGTCGAAAGTGGCATTCAGAAAAGAAGGATTCTTCGAAAAGCTCAATATCGGAGCATAACCTTCAACCCTCTGAAGTTCATTATCAAAAGTCAAAGTACTATGATAAAAGTTATTATAACGAAGCACTTCCCAACGCTGTGATGTTTGCTTCATATTCCATAAATCGACTTTCTTAGATTCGAGTGATTCATAAGCCTGTGAGCCAAAATCCATAACCCAACGTTCATTGTTGGCATCCATCACAAAAGAACCGATATCCAAATGTGCATGATTTACAGAAGGAGAACCACCCTTAATGGCAACATAGATTGCATTAGGATCGGTCCATGACGTACGCATCAAAGCTAATGGGTTTCTCCCGTTAGCAGTCCATAAAAGTTGTCTCGGAGGCTGAATATCATCCGGATTTATACCGGTACTCCAAATCATAAGGGCTGGTAGTAAGCGATCCTCTGCTATATTTTTATCCTTTTGAAGATACTTCTTTTCCACAAAGAGTAATGACAAATCATTATCCCGTTTTGCCAGCCAGAACATAGCCGGATTTAAATCCGAACCATTACCACAATCCGAATAATTAAAAGGCTTGCCCGTATTGCCGGTCATATTCTCCAGGAATCCTGCCGTTTTCAATATCTTTGAATCTTCGATCAGACCAAAATCAGTTCCAAAGGCTTTCTCAATGGCACTCAAAAACATAACATTAAAGCTGGTACCATAGCCCCAATATCCATAACCCTCAGGATAAGCGCCATCAGGACTATAGTCGCCCATTGGAAGTTTAATGGATTCGATTGCCCTATCAATTATCAGTCTTGAGTAATCGGGGTGATCTTCATAGATGGCTAGTGCACCATATGTCATACCGGCATTACATACCTGATTCCAGTTATGGGTAACTGTTAAAAAAAAATTATATTTCGTATCAAATGATGGCTCTAATCCCTTTTTAAGAATCGCTTCCTTTATCAGCGATCGCGAAGATTGCGACAAATCGTTATAGAGCCAATCGTAACCTATTGAAACACCCATCGTCATTTCGGCTACATCCAGAAAATGTGAAGGGTTCCAATCGCTAAATTTAGCAATGGTAACAAGCTCTTCTTCTGCTTTTTTCAGATACTTGGCATCATGGGTCATTCTATACGAATAGGATAAATAGAAAATCCGATGAATACATTCTCGCGATTTATCTAATAATCTACGACCAATTTGTATTCTCTCTAAAGAGGGTAGCGTAAGAATCCGGTCGCTTTCGTTGATGATGGTTTGATGTACCTTCTGCCAGATTGGGCTTATAGCAATATTTCTTTTTATCAGGTCTTCTTCGCCCTGTGCTAACAGAATTCGGGGATGCGAAGTAACAGTCTGGTTGCTTTGAAGATGTTTCAGCTGTGCCGAGGCAAAAGAAGGGAGCAATAACACGCAACAAATGAATAAAATCTTTCTCATTGGTTATCTTTATTTTGGGGTTGAACTTTTGTTTATATTTTCATATTTGGATCAAGACAAACGTTTGCATTACCATATTAAAAAAAACCTTCATACCTATCCAAGAGAAATAAAGGCCTTAGAATCACATGAATTTGTGTCGTTACATAATCCAAGAAACAAATGATTCAATAAGTGATCCAAAAATAGTGATAAACCAATTCTAAAACAAATTATTAATTTTGCACCACACCTTAATTTTTTTGAAGGACGCTCGGATATCATACCTAAAATATACATTAATTATTAGTGTCTATGATACTTATGTATCATAGACACATTCAATATCTTACAATATTATTAGATATAAAAACCGATAATCCTGTTTTTTTATCACGCTGAAAGAAAACACAATTTCGACCTAGATTTGTATATTTCCAGGAAATCAGGCTCACAACCTGATTTCAAAAATATTTCAAATGCAACTTTGTCATCGCAACACTTTACTTATCATCAGGTATCTTCACTCCGCCCGTAAATTGAATGTTATAGGCCCCTTTTAATAATGAACTCTTTGAACGCAATGTAATATGATACAATTTTTCACCCCATACATCCATAACCGGATCATCAATCAGCTTGTCCTCTTCCGTAAATTCAAATAAATCAGGATCAAACTTCATCCTCAATGTACCTGAAAAATTGCCGCCACTAAAAAGTAGTAATCCCTGACGCTCTAGTCTGACCGGTATGCCGGAGATAAAATTAAGAACAAACGGTTCTTTAAGTTCTTTCAAATCGTAAGATTCCTTTAAGGATATTTCACCATTAGCCCTATCAAAAACCAAACTTCGTTTCCAATAGTTTATGCCGGCACTTTGAGGATATGCATGCGCCAGGTTCATAGAGAAAATCGCTTTTTTTTGTTTAGAAGTATAAGAAACATTGCTTGCAGTGTAAGATATACCCGCCTTCTGCTGAAAACCGTTAATAGTTGGACAATTATGCCATTGAGAGGTGTATACCCAAAGCTTATAACGGTCCGGACTAAAGGTTTGTTTGGTATACCTTGCCGTTCCGGGATCAATTAACACAGGTTGACCATCCACATATATGATAAAGCTTCCAACATCATTATGATTATGGCTTTCACCATTATTCCCAGCTTTAGCACCCAGAAACAAACCTTGCTTACTGCCCTCAATCTGGCGTATGGTTAAAACCTGAAGATCAGGTAACCAGTTTTCATGTAGCATGGGAGCTTTGGGCGTTGTTTTTTTCAACTCCGTATCCAATTCCAGATTGTTGATAAAATCGTTAATGTTATCACCACCATATATCATTCTATTCCTATCCGAAACCGATTGCTGATATAAATATCCCCCAAATTGCTTAAGTCTATCATCATGAAATAATTTACCTGCTATGTACATCTTCGCAGGATCGACAGAAACTCTGGCAGGAGCATCCGCAAAATTTACATACCAGTTATCTGCAATTTGGACTTTATAAATATAAGATGCAATATTATGTATAAGTTGGTTATTAGTCCATTCCAGCTTATTTTCAGATATGGTAGTTAATAAATTAACAAATTCAATCAACTTTCCACCAGCCGCACTCCAGTATCCCGGTCCCTCATCACACCCTCCGTCTGCCGGGTAACCATTCACAAAGTTATCAGCACTATGTATGGCTTTTTCGATAAGCTGACGACATACATCCCGATTATCGATAGCCAACATGGTTGTAAGTAAAATATTGGTATTGATCCAGATATTCCAGTTATTCATCTTATGCCTGGGCTCTGAGAATCCTTGCCACATAAAATCATTCCGGGTTAAATAGGGTATCACGATCCGACGGTTCAGCTCATAATTTAATCGTTTGATTAGCATTGGAGATATTGCATTCAGCTCATCGTTGAATAGAAATTTTGTCCATGAAACCAGTACAGCAGTCTCTCCCGAGAACAAGTCGATGATCGTTTCATCAGGATCAGGCAGTCCCGCATCCCGTTCTTTTTGCAGAATCATATGTGCGGGAAGCGCCCAAGTACTTTCTTCAGAAATTAACCATAAACCATTAGCGATCTCAGGCAGATATTTTCCTTTTTGATCAATTAGTTCGCCGATAAGCAACTTATTCAGTTTACTTCTGAAGGAAAAATAAATGGTTTCATATTTGACTCTGTCGCCGTCAGTTTTAAATTTCAGAAAATCAGTTAATTTTAATATCGGCCACTCAACCTTTAAACTTTGATCTGCAGCATCAATAAAAACTTTTTTAACATCTTCCGGCAAATCCCTCAACTTATTTGTAATCGATTGTTTTTTAATCGCACGCCAGGAATCAATAGATAAACTTGAGTATCCTCCATGGCTATTGTATTCCTGTGTTAAATAATTGTGTTGCACAATTTGCGCTTGAGTGCAATTCATCAAGAAAACAGTCAAGCCAATTACAAACAAAACACTGATTGGATTCTTCGATTGATAAAAATAGATTTTTCGTAAGATCATATTATTACAATAACTTTATTCAGGTAGAAACTAAGGGAAGTGAATGAATATGAATTATTTCGCTTTGCGTAAACGGATCATCACAACGCCATGTTTTACTACATCGGCTTTAAATTCTCCCTCAAATGTGCCTAAATCTTTTTGTCTCCATAAATCGCGAATAATATAACGGCCCTTGATACCCAAGTCACTCCATCTTAATATCACTTGTTGTGTTCCGCCATCACCGGGATTAAATAACCCAACTGCTTTTGATCCGTCCTCCATATCCTTAGCCATTACGCCTGCTTCGCCCTGCATGGAAATAACAGTAGCTTGTTTTCCCAGAGGATCCTGATTCACTTCAATCACCTCATCATTCGTTAACAGGCTTAATGTAAAGTCATCAAGTTTCGTTAGGTCGCAACCCAACAATAATGGCACCGACATTAGGCACCATGCACTCATGTGAGTATATTGTTCATCGGGGGTTAAACGGGAAGGGCGTTTCGCAGCCGAATGCCAACCAACAACACCTACTACCATCATATCGGGATCGTTCCAATGACCGGGACCGGCATATTTTGCCCATTTACTCTGAGAGAATAAACGGCTTTTTAAGCTTTTCCACTCATCTCTGATATCTCCACCCGTACGCCAAGCATTGGATACTTTTGCGAGATCTGCAACTGTTTCAAAAGAGGCGTTATTTGAAAGGCTAAAAACAATATCACGACCACTGTTACGCAACAGGTCAGACATCTCTTTTGCTTCGGGAAATTCTATAGGAGTCCAATCGTACTTCAGATAGTCAAAGCCCCATTTTGCAAATTGTTTTACATCATTTTCGCCAAAATGATATGTTCCGATCGCAAAAGGAAGCAACTTTTTATTTCGTGCGATATTTTCTTTCGTGCGTTCGAATGCTCCTTCAGGATTCATAGCAGAACCTCCAATACGATGGCCATACGATTCGACCCAAGGGGTAGAGTAAATACCAATTTTAAGACCTAAATTATGTACTTGATCACATAATAACTGAATATTCTGAAATTCTGATGTATCAGGAAGGATAGCATGAAACACACCGCCTCTTTTTCCTTGCCAGCCATCGTCTATATTGATGTATGACCATCCATGGTTTATCAAGCCACTGCTTACCATCGCATTAGCTTGTTCCAGTACCTGTTTCTGTGTAATTGTACTACCAAAGATATTGAATTGATTCCATCCCATAGGCGGAGTTAATGAAATGTTTTCGCCTACTACAATTTTAAAGGGTCTATTGGCTTTTCCCAATGCATTTTTAACATGAAGGGTGATCGGATAATCTCCTGTCTTTACTATCGTACCTGAAATCATACCCGTACTACTATTCAATGTTACACCTGCAGGAAGTTTAGAAGCTGAAAAAGACATCGGTCTTTTTCCTGAAGCGGAAATCGTGAAGACGATAGGATGTCCTGGTCTTACACCAAATATTTTTGGTCCGTTAATTTGAGGTTTATCGCTTTCTCTTGGAGTTAATATTGTAGCTTTAATATCCTGAGCCTGCAATGCAGTTAAAGGTATTAAAACACTGATCACTATTATACATAGTAAATTCAGTAGCCTATTTAAACAGTGCTCTTTGAACATGATTTTTATTGATTAATTTAATTATGATATTATATAAATTGAAAAATATTGTATATTAACATGTGTCGATATACAAAAGATTTTTTTGTTTTATAGCTTAACTAACTATTGCCTCTTTTTTTTGGAATAATACTTCAATTCATACACCCAAATAGCAGGTGCATGAATTGAAGTATTTTATTTTTTTATCAGCCCATTTGTTACGTTAAGGCGTAACGGTAATAGTCAACTCTTTGACAACACTTTTAAGATCGTCTACATCTTGATTAAAAGCATAAAAAGTAACTTTATAAGTTCCGGCTGAGGTAAAGACATACGAATAGCTCTTTGGTGGAGAAATTGTTGATAAGGAAATTACAGATACTCCATAATCTACCAACGAAACGGTATTTAGTTTTACCGGTGCAGAAACAACCCAGTCTTCATTAGCAGCTGTGCCTGCACCACCGGCAGTCAACGTCATGGATGTCGGGCTAAGTGCGTTGGGCGTAAGTGCCCATTGATAGGTAGCGTTTTGGACATCAACACTCTGAAAACCTGCATTAGACAAATTAGCTACTACGTTGTTACTGGTACCATCCGTCAACTTGTTAACAACTGTAAAAGCACTGATAGTCCATTGCCGGGGAATTAGTGCATTAGATGGAGATAGATAATGAAAAGCAAAATAAACAGGCTTATCATCCGCACTTCCTAAATCGGTAATGTTGACAGCACCCGAAGAGACACTTGCTCCTGCCCCGGCTGTTGCATTAGAGGATAAGACTGCCCGACTGGTGATATCTGTCCATGTTGCTTTCGCAATGCTAGCGGCATCATACGTGCCATTGAAATCGTTGGAAACCAATACGGACAAATTGTTATTTTGTGTACCAGCCCCTGCCTGAGAGGTAAATTGCACGGTTTGCAAAACGCCCTGTTCGGATGTTCTGTTCCTATTGGCATAGATATGCCCTTTTTCTCCACTCCAGAACACGATATTCTGTGGATTTCCGGTAAAGTTAAAAGTGACCTGCTGACCTACCTTATAGGTTACAGCATCTGTCCGGACATCAAAATTGGGGGCATCTATTTTTTGTTTTTCGCAAGAAAAGAAGAATAATCCCAGAAAAAATAGCCCTGATATTATGATTGATGATTTTTTCATTTCAATAATTATTTAATAATTACAATTCACAATGTATAACAGCTTGCACATTATACATGATATTTTACATTTACACTTTTGTTAAGCTATTAATTACTCGATTATTTACCATCCCGGATTTTGTTTAATCAAAGCATTGGTTGCAATTTCAGAAGGCGGTATCGGGTAGTATAAATGTTTTGTTGTAATATTGGCTGCAGGTGAAGTATAAGCGTTACGTATCGTACCGGCAGGTGCAGCGGGGCCATAAGTTGCTAGGTCAGTCATTGTAGGAATCAATAGATTCCATCTTCTTAAATCGTGAGACCTTAAACATTCGTAAGCAAGCTCCCTCATCCGTTCAGCTTTAACTTCCTGGAAGAATTGATCTTTACTAAGACCCGAAAGCAGGTCAGCTTCTTTCACATTAATAGGATCTACGGTTGCAACTGCGGTTGCGCCCGAACCTACTCCGTTAGAACTGGTAATGGTTACTTTAGGAGGGGTAGAGCCATAAAAGGCGCCCATGTTCACTAAGGTGATTGCTGTTATTTTACCACCAGAAACAGTTGCATAGGCCTCGGCAGTACTTGCGCCGTTAGCATCACCACTTTTATCAAAGTTAACGTCAACAGTAATCGGAATCGCAGCCGTAGGTGTAGGCGTCGGATAACCCGAGCCGCCATTAGTAAGAGTGATGGAGTTAACCCGGTAACCCGACCCGTAGGCTCTTTCTTTTACCGCATTGATTGCATCATATGCGGCTTTTGTCGGGCCGTTAACATGATTTTCAGCTTCCGCAAACATTAAGAGCACATCTGAATATCGCAAAAGAGGGAAATTAGTACCATTATTATTTTTATTCCTTGGCAAATTAATTTCTTCATCTCTTCTCCACTTTCCGGGCCAGCGCTGGTAAAGATTTCCATTAAGGGGCCAGTAGCTTTTCGCCATAATCTGAGAAGCGGAAGATCCCCCGGTCCATTGATAGGCCGCTATATTTCTTCCCATACGCACGTCTTTCGACAAGAATGTTACCGGATCTTTCTGGTACTTATTGTACAACATAATGGATGCTCCCAAGAAGTTATACCCATACCCCGGAAATGTAGTTCCATTACCGGCCTGTAATCCATTACGAACACCAACATAACCACCTTGTCTGTAACTGTCTGTACCATTTCCCCAGAATTCGACTTCCCACATATTCTCATTAATATAGTACTCATTACGTGCTTCCTTTACAAAAAGATCGGCATAACTGGGATCGAGTGAATTTTCACCGGTGGTCATCACTTTAGTACACCATTTCAGTGCTTCCGCATATTTTGATTCATCATTTAACGGAAAGCCCGTCATGCTTAAACATACCCGTGCCAGTATGCCCTGAGCCGTATTTTTAGATACACGACCGCACGAATTGGTCCCAAGCGTAGATGCTTGTGGCAATACCGCTTCCGCTGCAGTCATATCCTTAAGTATCTGTGCATATATATCTGCAACAGGCGTACTTGCTAAATTCGCATCACCGACCGATTTGGTAGAAGAAAGCGGCATGGGAACAGCACCCCATCTGTCAACGAGCATAAAATAATAGTAACCTCTTAAAAAAAGTGCTTGAGCTTTGATATTGTCTCTTACCGATTGTGTAACCCCACTTGCATTTGGAGCATCCACCGCTTCTATTATAATATTTGCATTATTTATTCCTTGATACAATACATTCCATAAATTAGTAAAATTTACATCACTTGAAGTATAACCGAAATTCGATGGAACAATGTAACCGGTTGAGTTAAACACAAAGATGCCTTCATCATTGGTATACGACATGTAAGAGAGTAACTCCTCCCCATACATAGATTGGCTGCCCAATATATTATATACAGCGTTTAGCCCCTTGTTCAACTGGTCCTCATTAGTAAAATAGTTTACAGAACTGATAAAATCAGTAGGCACCGTATCAAGCTGCTTTTTACATGATGACACAGTAAACAATACGAGAAATAGTATTATATATTTTATATTTTTCATTTTGTTTCAGATTAAAAAGTGAAATTAAAACCGAAGACTAAAGTAAGGGCACGTGGATATGACGAAAAATCAAACCCAGGTGTTAAAGCCCCCGGACGGGTTGACACCTCAGGGTCCGAACCCGAATATTTGGTCCATACGGCAAGATTTTGTGCCGAACAATAAATTCTTGCACTCGTCACGTTGATTTTCTGTAGAAGACTTGAAGGCAATCTATAGCCCAAGGAAACTGTTTTTAAACGCAAAAAAGAACCGTCCTCAATTATTCTGGATGAAACTTCTTGTACACCATGTTCACCACCGCTCCGTGCATGTTCATTCGTTGGATTATCGGGAGTCCACCTGTTTTCGTAAGATGAAAACATGTTTAACCATCCCGTTTGAGATCCTTCAAAAACCCACTTGTTCATATTCAATATATCGTTTCCATAAGAAAAAGTGAACAATACATTCAAATCAAATCCCTTGTATGTAAAGTTGTTGGAAAAGCCACCCGTAAACAATGGATTCGGATCACCAATAACCACTTTATCCGCATCAGTAATATTACCGTCACCATTGATATCTGCATATTTGATATCCCCCGGTTGAATTGTTGTTCGGGTATTACCATTGGAAGACACATTTCCTTTCAGAACATAAGTACCATTGGGCAGTTTGTCAAAATCACTATATTGATAATTACCCAACCATTTAAAACCTATAATTTGTGAAATAGGACCTCCAACTTCTGCGATGTAAGAATAAGTAGGACTAGAAGTGTAACTAACCGATGAGATAAGAGCCTGCTGACCTGAAGTTAATGCCAATACTCTATTTTTATTAAACGAAATATTGAAGTTAGAACTCCAGTTAAAGTCTTTGTTCTCAACATTAATGGTGTTCAGTGCAAACTCCAAGCCTTCATTACTTACCTTTCCTATATTTTCAAGCGCTGAGGTATAGCCCATATGACCCGGCATAGTGGCTTGTAAAAGGAGATTGGAAGTTACCTTCTTATAATAATCAGCGATAAGTTCAATCCGGTTTTTGAAAAAGCCCAGATCAAAACCGATATCCGTTGTTGCGGTTGTTTCCCACTTTAGATTTGTATTACCTAAAGCAGATTGGACAGCTCCTTTCGAGTAGACATTTCCAAACGGATAATTATTGGCAAGAGGTAAGGTAATAGAAGACATATAGGCAAAATCGCCGACACGATTATTACCTGAAACGCCATAACTTCCTCTTAATTTTAATTCTGAGACATAAGTAATATCCTTCATAAAGTCTTCATTTACCATATTCCAGGCTACCGAACCTGAAGGAAAATACCCCCATTTATTCCCCGATGCAAATTTTGATGATCCGTCAGCTCTACCGACAACCGATAAATAATACTTAGACTGATAATTATAATTTACCCGGCCGAAATAAGAATTCAGAGCACTGATACCTGAGCTTGAACCTATAGCATAAGGAGTGCCTTCATCAAGTCCGCTAACACCTAAAATATCATTAGGAACATTGCTTGCCGTACCTGAACTGGAATTTGCTTTTGTCTTTTGCATCGAAAAGCCGGCTAATACATTCAGGTAATGGTTTCTATTAAAGACTTTCTTGTAAGTTAAAGTGTTTTCGTTTAATAAACTGGTAGATGCGGAATTGGTAATAGAACCATGCGGACCCATCGAGCTGCCAGGCATTCCACTAGCAGTATTAATATTATAATAAGAGTTGTATAAGCTCTGATTATAGTTTAAACCACCGCTTATACGCAAAGTAAGATCATCAATAATTTTATAATCCAGATAAGAATTAGCTGCTAAACTGTAATTATTGGCATTAATCGTGGTATTTTTCTGTTGCAAAATCGGATTATACGCATATTGTACCTGACCATCTGGATCAATACCTTGGCTAAGTTGATCTTCCAAAGACGAAGAAGGAGAAACCGCAGGTCGATAGCCCCAAACCGCAAATAATAAGTTAGACGAAGCGGATCCGGCATTTGTAGCAGGTGAAGCTCCTTGTGTACGTACATTGGCATAATTAACATTCAAGTTAAAGTTCGTTTTCTTGTTAATCTCCTGATTAAAAACGAATCGTCCCTGATACCGTTTAATGCCTGTTTCTATAATAGTTCCTTCCTGGTTCGAAAGTGAACCGGAAACCATATAATTGTTTTTATCGGTTCCGCCGGAAATAGACAATGAATAATTCTGCATGGGCGCATCTTTGTACAGTAAACTCTGCCAGTCAAGAGACGGAGCCGTTTTATAGTAATCCAAGGTTCGACCACCAGGCACATACGCGTCTCCGAGTGTCTGATCTCCAGGAGTGTAAAGTTTTTTTGCGTCAACACCCACAAGCTCAGTCTGCAGCTTTACATATTCATACGGATCCATCATACTCATCAGCTTCAGTGTTTTCTGAAAACCATAGTATCCGTCAAATTTAACAACTGGAGCGCCTGCCGCACCTTGATTTGTTGTAACCAGAATAACTCCATTCGCACCTCTCGATCCATAGATTGCTGTTGATGCGGCATCTTTCAAAACGGTGATGGATTTAATACTATTAGGATCAATGGTATTGGCGTAAGAATCCTCTTGCGGAAAGCCGTCGATTACCCATAAGGGTGAATTATTTTGGGTAACAGAACTGTTACCTCTTATAACAATATTGTTTGATGATAGGGGGCCACCTTCCGAGGAGGTAATCTGTACACCGGCTACACGACCGGCAAGTGCATCTTCAAAGGATATCACAGGCGCTTTTTGCAAATCTTTAACATTAACCGTACCTACAGATCCGCCTCCAAGTTGTGATTTTAATGTAGAACCATAACCAATTACAACAACCTCATCAAGTTTCTGAAGGTCATCAACCATTTTAACAACCAGATTTAACTGACCATTAACTTTTACCTCCTGTGTAGTAAATCCGATAGACGAAAAAACCAATACAGCATTATTATTAGAAACTTTCAAGCTAAAGTTTCCCTTCGCATCAGATACGGTAACATTACTTGTACCCTTCTCAATAACTTTCACGCCAGGAATGGGTAGATTATCCTTAGCGGAAATCACCTGCCCTGAAACTTTTATTTGCATTAACTCACGCGCAGGAGCAATAACAATAAGGTTGTTTTCCAAAACTTTATAAGATATCTTGGAAGAATTCAATAATTTATCCAATGATTCTTTTACGGTTTTATTGCTTAACTCTATCGAAATCACATTATCCAAATCCGAAAATGAGTCATTATAAAAGAACCGGTAATGTGTTTGTGCTTCAATTGTCTTCAGAACTTCTCTAACCGACTTATTTGAAACTTTCAGGTTAACATTTTGTGCAATGATTGGGGAAGCAAAAATCTGAATAACACTGATATACAAAATTATCATTGTGATTTTCATATACAGTAATATTTTTTTAAAGAGAAGATATTGGGATGATTTTTTTTTCATAGTTTTGTATTGTTAATTTTTTGACAATAAGATACTTTCCTTCACGTTGGAGCGTCAGGTAGAAAGAATCTTTAAAAATTAATAAATGGACTAACCGGGTAATCAGTTTCAAAACTTTATCCGGTTATTTTTTGGAATAATGGTTGTTACATATACATCATAGGCATTAACTTTTTAAAGTGTTTATTTTATAACATCTTGATAATTAATATTTCTTTTTGAATCATATTCCATTTTAACCACACCATCCTTTATTTCATATTTCATAGGTGCCGTCAATTTAATAACATTTAATATTTGTTCTAACGTTTCTTTTTTAAAGATTCCTCTAAATTTGTAATCGAGTAATTCTTTAGATTTTATCTCGACAGCAACATTGAATTTACGTTCAAGTAATACCGCAATGCTACTTAGGTTTTCAGAATCTATAATCCATTGATCATCTTTCCACGAAGTGTATACATCTACATTGATATTTGAAACAATGTTAACATTAGGTTTTTCAATTTCATTATTTAACTGGTTATTTATTTCAAGTTCACTATTTTGATCAATAACATCACTGGAGTCATGTCTTGGCTTTACAATAGTTTTATTACAAGTAAATATTTGTTTAGGTTTAAGTTTATAATCTACATTCTTGCCTTCTATTTCCACTGACCCTTCCACTAATGTAGTTGAGAAATAATTTTCCTCCGGATAGCTTTTCACATTAAAAGTAGTACCTAACGCCTTTACTTTCATTCCAGAAGCCAATACCATAAAAACCAACTTCGGATTCTTCTTTACCTGAAAATAACCCTCACCAAGGAGGGAAACATTTCTATTTTTAATTCCATAATCACCATCATACATTAATTGGGAACTAGCATTAAGCCATACTTTTGTTCCGTCGGGTAAAATAACTTCGCCTTTACTACCTTTGGGAATAACTACCTTATGTAAGATTTTGGAAGTTGCGTTACCTAAAAATCTTTCTGGATATACAAAATAAGTAAATGCTGCTCCTATTCCGAAAAACAAAATAAACAGGGCCGCAAATTTTATTATTCTCTGAAACTGTATAAGTCTATTTGCCCTTTTTACTTCATATTCTTCCGGATCAGAAGAATTTATTTGAGCATATAACTTATTCCATGCTTCAGACTTACCATTTTCAAACATGGTAGGGATTTTCGTATCCAGACTTAAAAAAAAGATTCGTTTATATTCGAGGAATTGTTTCTTATTTTCATTAGAACCTTCAAGCCATTCTAATAAAACATCAACTTCTTCATCAGAAATTGTATTTGATAAGAAACTGTAAGTTAATACTTTAAAATATTCCTCCATGTTTTTATTTGTATTCATTGCTTAATACTGTTTATAAGACGATTTATTGAATGTGAGAGGGTGACAAAGATTGTGTTTTTTTTATTTTTTTTACGCTGCTGCCAAATAAGGCGAGTTTATCACATACTCTATTAAACTGATAGGAAATACTACCTCAGATAATTTATCACTACTGTCCAGTTAAAATAAACTGAGTGACAGTTGGTTACAATTCAGTTCTTTGACATCTTTGTAATCTACATTTGCAAGAAGCTCGTTTACAGGAGTTTTATCAAGAAGTGATATTCCAATCACCTGTAATATTTCGTAGGTTGACCGTGATATTTTCAACTCATTTCCTATGATTGAAACCAAACAGTAGGTAATAAGCGCACAATATATCTGGATCAAAGCAGCATTTTGAGAAGTACCCCAAAAGGATTTTATTTTTAAGTGTTGTTTAATCCATTTGAAAAAGAGTTCTATCTGCCAACGATTTTTATAGAGCAAAGCTACCTGAGCGGACGTGATATCAAAATTATTGGTGAGGTAAGTGAATGTTCGATTGGTTTGTTCATCGTGAAATTTAACTCTTCGAAGTTTGTTCGGATACTTTTTGGAGATATAAAATCCTTTGAGTTTTCCAATTTGGTCACATAATACACCAGAACTCTTATCAATCTTTTGGGAATACATCCTGTTAAATTGAAGATTTGATTTTGCACGGATAACAAAAAAAGCTGAGTGCTGTGTGATCTTGAATAGCCTCGTGTAATCGATATAACCTCTGTCAAAGATGTAATATGCACTTTGCTCATAGTTGAGATAATCCATTGCGTTGACATCATTCACTGTAGATGGAGTAATATGCACGAAAGCAGGTATTTGAGTTGTAATGTCAAAAAGAGTATGTAGTTTTATTCCTCCTTTTGCTTTACGAAACTTTGCCCACCAGAAGACGCTCAAGCAAAGATCAATGGTTGATGAGTCAAAAGCATATACTGTTCCTTTGATCTCAAAATCATCATTAGCTCTGTTCCTTCTGGCTACATCAATTAGATGATAAGCAAACTCTTCAAATATTTTGCTATTTCTCTTTTCATTGGCTTTAGCCAGATTGCTCCTGGTAACGTTTTTACCAAAACCAAGATGATAGGATTTGTTACTATGAGCATCCAGTGCAACTAATAAATCTCGAAGACTATCCCGATTGGTGAGTTGTCCAAAGAGCATGCAAAGCAATTGGTTCCAGCAGGTGAAATGCTTGACATACTTATTGCCTTCATACTTTTCAACTATACGATCGAAAATCCGTTGAGGGAGAAATTCAACTATCTGTGCGAACACATATTTGCCTTGATTCATTGTTGGGTATTAATTTTCCAACGAACATAATCAATTCAAATCGTCACGCTACAAAATAGCTTGCATAATATAGATTCTCAATGATTTCAAAGAACAATTTTTATTTTTTAATGGACACTAGTGATAATTTATAAGAAATGAAATTATAATTAAAATCAAATTCAGATAGCCCTTAAGATAATCTCTTAGAAAATCCAGCGCTCTACATATTTGCGTTTTAACAGTATTGACAGAGATGTTAAGCTTAACAGCGATTTCTGTATATGTCAAACGTTCAAAGCGACTTAAACAAAAAATTTCCCGACATTGGGAGGGAAGTTGATTAATGGCGATGTTTACATCTTTCTCTACCTCTTCCAGAGATAAAATATCTAAAATAGAACTTTCATCATCACCAATAATCATATTTATCTGCTCATTGATTTCAAACCATCTATTTCTTTCCGATGATTTTTCCGACTTAAGATAATCTAAACATGAATTATGAACACTACGATATAAATAGGCTTGTAAGCACTGCGTTATTTGAAGATAATGCCTTTTTTGCCAGATCTTTAGAAATAAATCTGAAACAATTTCCTGGGCAACTCCATTATTATTCACAATTTGACTGGCATAAAGACACAAAGGACCATAAAACTTATTAAAAGCTTTTTCAAGTGCTTCTATATCATCTTCTTTTATCTTATTCCAAAGTTCCATAAAATTGTTCCGTGGATTTTCAAATTAAAAGTAGATATTTTTATTCTATTAATAAGCATAAATGATAGTATCAATACAAAGGATTGCATAGATTCATAAAAAATTTGATTTTTTTTAATTTCCATCGTTCTTACTGCAATAACCATTAAAGTAATGTTCGAATATACCAAATAAATTGTTCATACATAATTGCTTTTTATCGTACAAATGAACGTAAATCATTTTTTATAATCAATCATAGATGATCCTTTTTACCCTATAAGCGTTATACCTGATAAAGATAAGTCGCAACAGTCCTGCTATCTTTTAATATCAACTAAAGGATAGAGCTTGGTCTGCCTCTTCCAGACAGCTTTTCAAATTGACTCAAAAGATGAGTCTTACAGACCACACATCATATTCGCCAGAATGCTTAACTTTGTAAAAAATTTATATCAACCAATGTTTGAAGATCAAGGTAATAAACGTACCGAACTTTCCGAACTCGGAGAGTTTGGATTAATTAATCATCTTACCAAAGGTGTTTTTATCAACCATCCTGAAACCATTCGCGGTATTGGAGATGATGCAGCTGTTATTGAATCGCCTGGAAAACAGATATTGGTAACCTGCGATCTTTTGGTTGAGGGTGTTCATTTCGATCTTACCTATACGCCATTAAAGCATCTGGGGTATAAGGCTGCCGCTGTTAATATCTCTGATATTGCGGCTATGAACGGCATCCCTAAACAACTAGTGGTCGGTATTGCTGTTTCCAACCGTTTTTCGGTTGAGGCGATCGACGAAATCTATGCCGGAATTATGCTTGCCTGTGAACATTATAAGGTTGATCTGGTCGGTGGAGATACGACTAGTAGCCGTACGGGACTTTTTATCTCAGTGACTGCAATCGGAGAAGTGGAACCTGGTAAAGCGGTGTATCGCAACACTGCCAAAGAAAATAATCTGATATGCGTGACCGGCGATTTAGGGGGGGCCTATGCAGGTCTTCTATTACTTGAGAGAGAGGAAAAAGCCTTTGAGGCTAATCCTGAAATGCAACCCGAATTAGCCGGTTATGATTATGCACTGGAACGCCAGCTAAAACCTGAAGCCCGTATGGATGTGATTCTTAAACTCAGAGAGGCCGGTATATTGCCCACCTCTATGATCGATATAAGTGACGGCCTTGCCTCTGAAATTCTTCATATCTGCAATGATTCGAAAATGGGTGCCGTAATATACGAGGAGAAGATTCCGATAGATACGGTTGTGGCCGGCATTGCCGAAGAGTTTCGTATCGAACCTGTTGTTGCTGCGATGAATGGTGGAGAAGATTACGAATTACTCTTCACCATCGATATCAATGATTACGAAAAGATTTCAGCGATACCGGGAATCTCTATCATTGGACATATCACGGATGAGGCATCAGGCGTAAATATGATGAGTAATTCAGGATCCCTGATTACTATTCGTGCACAGGGCTGGGATCACTATCGTAAAAACGAAGAATAAGAAAATTGAGCTCCATTAATAGATATTGGGAAAAGTTAGAACCTATTGTAAGGTCTCTACCCGATACGCCTGGCATCTATCAATACTTTGATGCCGAGGGTGTCATTATCTATGTTGGTAAAGCCAAGAATTTAAAACGAAGGGTCTCTTCGTATTTTACAAAAGACACTTCGTTGAGTGGCAAGGTAAGAGTAATGGTTCGAAAAATAGCCGACCTGCGTTATCTGGTTGTAGACACCGAACTTGATGCCTTGCTGCTCGAAAACAACCTGATCAAGGAGTATCAACCCCGATACAATATCCTACTGAAAGACGATAAGACCTATCCATGGATTTGTATCCGCAATGAACGGTTTCCAAGGGTGCTATCCACCCGAAACCGTATTAAAGACGGATCCGAATATTATGGTCCTTATGCTTCGGTCAAGATGATGAATACCATTCTGGATCTGATCAGACGACTCTATCCACTGCGTACCTGTAATCTGAATTTATCGAAACAACTTATAGATCAAGGAAAATATAAAGTTTGTCTCGAATACCATATCGGCAACTGCAAAGGTCCTTGCGAAGGATTACAAGATGAGGAAGATTACAGAATTTCAATATCGGCCATCAGAGAAATCATCAAGGGTAATATCAATAATGCAAAGCAAGAGCTTTCCCGAATGATGATGGAATATGCCGCAAGCCTTGCCTTTGAAAAAGCACATCTGATCAAAGAAAAGATTGAACTACTTGATCGTTATCAAAGCAAATCGTTGGTAGTAAATCCTATGATTCATAACGTTGATGTTTTCTCTTTAGTTGAAGATGAAGGTGCTGCCTATATCAATTTCATAAAGATCTCGAATGGATCTGTCATTCAGTCACACACGCTCGAATTAAAGAAGAGACTTGATGAAAGTCCTGAAGAATTATTATTGATGGCTATAGTAGAGATACGAAGCCGTTATGAAAGCAATGCCCGTGAAATCATTGTGCCGTTTCTACCCGGTATAGAATTGCCGGGAGTCACATTCTCAGTACCGTTAAAAGGTGATAAGAAAAAACTTCTAGAACTGTCTGAACGTAATGCACACTATTATCATCTGGAGAAACAGAGACAAAAAGACCTGGTAGATCCCGAACGGCATCAACGCAGAGTATTGAACCAGATGATGACCGACCTCCGCCTGAACGAACAACCTGTACATATTGAATGTTTCGACAACTCAAACATCCAAGGAGCCTACCCTGTTGCCGCAATGGTAGTATTCAAAAATGCCAAACCCAGTAAAAAAGATTATCGCCATTACAATATTAAAACCGTTGAGGGACCTAACGATTTTGCGTCCATGGAAGAGATTATCACCCGCAGATATGTGCGGCTACTCAATGAAAACCAACCGTTACCACAGTTGATTGTGGTCGATGGAGGAAAGGGACAGTTAAGTTCCGCTGTCAAAAGTTTAGAAGGGTTAGGCCTACGCGGAAAGATAAGCATCATCGGTATTGCCAAGCGATTGGAGGAGATTTATTATCCGGATGATTCTATCCCGATGTATCTCGATAAGAAGTCAGAAACATTACGAATCATTCAACAAATGCGGGATGAGGCCCACCGTTTCGGCATTACACATCACCGGAAGCAAAGAGAAAAAGGAACTATCAAAACAGGATTAACCGAGATAGAAGGCATTGGGAGCACCACGTCAGATAAATTGCTAAAGCAATTCAAGTCGGTAAAAAAAATAAAAGAGGCCACCTTACAAGAATTGGAAAGCTGTGTTGATAAATCAAAAGCCCGTTTAGTGTATCAGTATTACCACCCTGAAAAATAAATTCGCCCTACTCTCTCTAAAATATAATTTATTTCGATTCCAGATTCTCTCTTTAATCTACTGGGTAGTTTTTATCAAAAATCAGCATTTATTGCATTTCTTTTCGAAGATGATATAATAAAACAGTATACCCAAGATAACACCAAAAGTATCAGCATAAAGATCACCTATTTCGCAACTTCTTCCAATAAACACCCATTTTTGCAGTAGCTCAACAATTCCACCAAGAGCAATGCCTATAAAAGCATATAATGTAATCAAAGGCCTTCTAACAGGTATTTTACCTCCCTTGTAGAAGCTACCCGCAGCAAGTAAGAACACAAGCATTCCAAACAGTCCCAGATGAGCTACTTTATCCGGATGAAAAACATCCCAGATATGAGGGAGAGATGGAACGTCATTTCCTGGCATACCCGTGAGGACCAATACAATGATTCCCCACAGATATGCCGGCCAGAAATAACGAAACATGATAAACCATGCCGGTTTATTCATTATGCACCAATTAGTTGTTTGTAAGCTTCGGCGGTTAACAAACCATCAAGTTGAGCAACATTCTGAATACGGATTTTAATAATCCAACCTTCACCATAAGGATCTTTGTTTACTAATTCAGGACTGCTTTCCAATTGGTCGTTAAACTCTATAATTTCACCACTAACAGGCATGTACATATCAGAAACTGTTTTAACGGCTTCAATAGTTCCAAAAGTTTCACCTTTTTCCATTGATTCGCCAACTGTTTCAACTTCAATAAATACAATGTCGCCCAATTCATGCTGAGCAAAGTCGGTTACCCCGATATAAGCTTCCTCGCCTTCAACTCTCAACCACTCGTGTTCTGCGGTATACTTTAAATTATCAAGTACATTCATGATGATTCTTTCTTTTAATAGTCAATAAAATTTTGTCCAAAAGTAGTAATTCTCAATATATCTGAATAGGTCTTTTCCATATTTTTATTGCATAAAAATAAAAAAGCTTCATATTTTAACCGTTTGCTTTTTATTGATTACTGAGCCAGCATAAAGGTAAGACTTATTCCGGCATCTGTAGTAGAACTTAATGTGGTAATATACGGTTTATTAATTGTTTTATCGAAAAAGAATCTCATATTCATACGTTGACTTAATTGGTAATCAGCTGAGATGTTAATCGATATTAGTTTCTTTCCCGCAGATATTTGATTGATATCCTGATCAACACGTCGTAATACTGTTTTATCATCTTTGATAGAAAGATCAAGCTTCATGTTCAAATCGCTATTTACCTTTGCATTTCTTCCGGTAGTCGAAACACTAATAAATCTAACATTCTTCCACTTATACCCCATCCCTATTAAAAATTCATTCTGGGTTATTTCAGTAAGTTGATCATTGGCGAAGCTAAGACTTAGATTTCGCATACGTCTAAATTCAAGATGCGAAGTAAGGCTATTTCGAAAAGTGGTTTCTATATTGAGTAATGGAGAAAATTGTTCGGTGACATTGATTACATCAATTTGTTTATCGGTAACAAAATTTCCGTTCTCTATCAACGAAGGGAATCCATTTACCGACTGATAGTTTAGGTTACTCATATAGCTTCCGATAGTATACGATGACCTATAGCTATGCGAAAGAGTGATACTCTGAAAAATATCTTTCAGAAAATCCATTTCGCTTAAACCGGTATATGTTATACGCCAGTTTGGTAAGGGGATGGTTGGAAAGGCATTTAGTGATACTTTATCAGGATTCTTACCGGAATAAGCGGCAACAAATGCAGGGATCAAGACATCTTGAGACGTTGCACCATACCCTGTGGGGAAGCCCGATGCATCATAGGTCCCAGCCCAGTTGGGATTTGCTCTGGCAAGCCGTTCGGCTACCTGTAATCGATATTTCTTGAACTGTTCAAAAGTCGATGATATATGATTGTTATCTTCATTTTTAAAGGCTGTCTTGATCATTAGAAATGTCATGCTGAAATTTCCATTCGTCTGTGCAGAAGAGGTACGAAACTGTCCGTCACTCCCTGCATTAAAATATTCCGAATGATTTAATGCATCTGATTTGTCGGCAGAAATATCAATAATAAAGTTCCGGATAGGCTCTATTCGTCCCTTCATGGTAAGGGTTTTATTATGCCTTGTTTGATAAGGGGTGTTTAACAATGTGTCTCGGGTCAACCAATTATAGGCAACAGCATTTGAACGTATATCACTTTGATCTCCAAGAATAAATCCCAGTCCGGGTGCATTATCACTCCATCGGTTGCCCAGCAAAGTAGGTGTTGGAGTAAATCCTGGAAGGCTGATAGAATTGTTATCCGAATATGCAAAAGAAAACTCTTTAAACGAGAAAAGCATTTTGGCTAGCAGTACACCCGTTTTAGCCGGAGCACTTAGATCAGTCCATGAAAGGCTACTTTTTGAGCCCGGTACCTGATTGCCTTTTTTATTTGAAGAACCAAATCCGGGTTCTACAGCCAATATTCGTTTCAGAAAGCTCCACTTATCAAATAATGTAGAAAATCGTAAAACACCATTCACCTGTTTTTGAGCAGCATTATCTATTGTATTACCAAGACGTTCTTGTAATGATTTAGCTGAAGCTTCCCATCTAAATTGGCCGGTATAACGAGCAGTGCCGCTCATCCAGTCTAAAATCCATATCTTATTGAAGGGAAGGGTATAATTTACATTCACAGTTTGAACATAATTGGTGAGCGTTCCAAAACGAAGAATTTCATCTTTGATACTATCACGCTTACGTTGGTAATCATCTGCATTCCGGTTTATCTCACCCAGCGGTTCGTTGATATATGCATCAGCGTTAGCCTGGAAATCGACCTTGAGAGATTGCGACAGATCCCAGAACATGGCATAAGTACGTGTCCAATTCCACTTTTTATAATAAACCGGATCTATTTTTATTACTGATTCACTTTTGTTTCGTGTGATGCTTACATCGTATTCCCTGTCCATATCAGAACGGAAAGAAAAAGCACGTGGGAAAAGGTAGAAATTAAAGTCTTTTATTGCCAGCAATGCTTTAACATTAGAGAAAGGCGGTAATTTTTCAAATGGCTTGAAGTTCTTCGGATTTCCAGAATAGTTATAACCGATCCCTCCTCTGTAAGTTTTCTGTATGTCATAGTCTATGTCAATATTCCGGTGAGTGATTTCAGAATAGGCATAAGTGAAATCAAAATTTTCCAAATCGTATATTTTTACCGGTCGCGTACTATTTAACCGCTCCTTATGCACGTTAATCAAATTAAAGTTGCGCCGGATAGTTAAATCTTCCGACATATTTTTCAACGAGTCTTGCTGTTTTTTATTTAACCGGTCCAATTGTTGTTGAAAGTCAACATCAGGATCCAGCGGATTGTATTCAGGGGTGTATTTTGATTCCGAATAGTCAAAATGTAAAGGGATATGAATACCGGATTTCTCCGGAAAGAACTTTCCAACCTCCACATTAGTCGCAAAATCGAATTGAGTCACAGCCTCCAGTTGACGTTCATTTACCTTCTTTTCAATGCTTCCAAAACCTGGAGTAGAGTGCATCCCCGAAATGGTTACATCGCCAAGATCGGCCAGATTAGCACTGATCCTTGCAGTAGCAGCCCAAGCCTTCTTTTCATTAAAATCGGTAAGCCGTAATTCGTTGACCCATATTTCAGCTGATTTTATGTCCCCATCATCTTTATCATTAATTAATAGCTTACGAGGATTTCGAATGCCAATCATAAAAGCTTTCACATCACTAATACTGGGTGTTCCGACAACTGTGATTTTATTTTCCCCGCTATTTACTGTGAAAGCCGTTAACATACTTACTCCCGTAACCTTTTGAGCAATCTTATCGTCACGAAGGAGTTTAGCAGACACCAGATCGGAAAATGTAATCTCAACATTATTTGCAGTGGGCCATATAGCATAGGGGTCGGCATTTGAAACATTCCAGGCCGTAAAGTTGATAGGCATTTCATATTCATAATAGTTACCCGTAAAGTCAGATCCCATCCTTATAAACAGCGTCAGATCCCCCTTTTGAAGTTCTTTGTTTGCTAATATCTTTTCGCCGTGTACATACATCTTCAACTTTTTATAGCGACGGAAATCAAAATCTGTAGTTTTATATGCGCCCCGTGAATCGCCATCGGCAAGATCTTTTACACGCAAAACCATTGCCTGTTCATTTAAACGTTGCAGGTTCGTTGTACCATAGTTTATCTCTCTATCAATACCCGGAGGAATAACGTATGGAATAGGCTGACGATTTCCATTTTCCTCGTAACTAACTGTTGAAAGTTCAAATCCGGTAGGATCGGGAGTTGGTAAAGGGGCATTAGTTACCTGCAGACTTTTATCATATTCACGCCATTCGCCACGAACCAGCTCAAAAGTAGCGAACCTGCATACAACCTCTTCCTGGAAGTTTTTCATAAACATTCTGATAAAGCGAATGGAGCGGAAGTCTTGTAAATTACCCACTACCTTATCCGGAGAGTGAATAGGTACTTTAAACTGGTACCAGGTTACCTCCCCCACTTTCCCATTTTCCAATGCAATCCCACTGGCCACACGTTTATCGGCAATATAGTTTTCACCCACATTCATATGACCGGGTTGCAAGTCTATCTTATATTGAAAATAACGCTCCGTTTCATTAAGCGTATTATCGTGGTCTATGTCTTCTGTATTCGGATAGTTGGTTGCCTGAGTAGAGTATAACTCATTCGACTGTTCGGAAGCGGGCGAATTATTTTCGGGCCCGTTATATCGTTTATATCGAGCGGAAATAGTACTGAAATTAGGATCGTTATCATAATCGGATCCCCTGAAATAATGATAATCGTCATCAGCAGGATCCTCTTCTGCGGCAAGATAGGCATTAGAAGTCTTCCCATATAATTTCGAAATCTTATCTAAATAGGTGTCCTTAAAAAAAGTACGTTCATCACCATCTGCTAAACCATCATATCCTATATCCTGATATTTCCGTGCAGTAGCGTTATTATCAAAAGTTTGCACCAAAGCCTGAATTTTAGGAACTCTTCCCCAAATAGTAGTATCCACATTTTTTACATCTTGTGTTGCAGGCAAGCCGTTTTCGAATCCTTTTCGTCCATCCCGCAATAAATCTTCAGAAACATCACCCAGATTCAAATAAAGCTGCCCTCCTTTGTGATTTGGATTTTCGGCAAAGGGATCCATCATCCAAAATTCGATATATTCCACATTAGCAGCCTCAAAGTCTGAAGTCTCCACCTTTCGCATGATACCTCCCCAACGAGTTTCAGGATAACGTAATTTCCCATCGGCCGAGATACCTGCTGATAGACCGGGAACCCCTTCCACATCATAGTTATAGGGGCCACGTTCCGAAGGATAATATGCTATATTTAAGATCGAAAGATTGACCGGCTGATTGTTTGGAGATTCCGCATTCGGAAAAACCTCTTGTTCACTTACTGCCCTGACACTATGACGTGATAATTCATTCCGGTCAACATTACGTGGTCTGATACTACTTCGTCGATCATAAAAGAGCGGATCAATAATATACCATGCTAATAATGCACGATTAAACCCGTAACGCAACCCTGTTCCGGGAGCTGCCTCAGGAAACATATCTGCCTGTGATTGTCCTTGTGGAGTAGAAGCGAGAAACCATTGTGCCGGATTCTTCAGATCGATAGTCGACTTACTTCCTTCAAAGTCATCAATATATGATGTTCCTGCCTTTCCTACTGTGCGGGAATGACCTGGTAAAAACTGAGCAAATTCACCACTCATCGTGATTTTGGAGGGAGCCTTGGTGCTTATAAACGGTATTTTATCAACCAGCCGGGTTAGAAAACGCGACTCATGCTGATAATTAAAATCAAGGCCCCAGATAGTATTGGAAATGGGCTCATTTCCGAAGTTGGTTTTTGGAGTCAGGGGCTTTTCAGACAAATTCATGATGGTAGCTCCAATATTGAAATCTTTATTCACCCGATTATCTATACGAGCACCTAGAAGCGTTTGAGTTTGCACATTAAACATGGCATTGTTTTCCATCGAAATATTGATAGGCGTACCGGAGTTTAGCGTCCCTTCATTAATAATCCGGACCCTTCCAAGCGTATAATCCACAGTATAATCAATATTCTCAGTAAGTGGAATTCCACCGGCTGTAACTTTTACAGAGCCTTGCGGAACATTATATGCATTCAGACTTATCTCCGAACCGGTAGATGATTTATACTGCCCCTCCAAATAAAATTTATTCTTATCAGGATATTGCATTGCCCCACTTTTGGGTAGGGTATAAAGTGAATCGTAACATAATTTATTGGCAAGTGTCGGATCAGCAAGTTTAGTCCTTAGATAACTTCCAAAAGGCTCCTTCACTGTAAAAAAAACTCGGCCATTACTGCTTTGAATAGTACCACCCGCATAATAAGCGCTATCAATGAAGTCGAACTGTCCATCTGGATTGGGATTATATTGTGCATCGAGATTGTCAAGGTTTAACACTTTTATAAGAGGAACCCCCTTAATTGAACTCGATCCTTCAGACAAATATGAGGTAGAGACCCCGTTACTATTTCCGGCATACAGAATGTTGAATATGAAATTCTCTTTATTAATCCGATAAGCGCCAATATTATAAACATTCTTCATCATCAGATTCCACATAGGAATATGAGAATTGAGAGACGTGCTTTTCAGCAATTTAACCATCAGGCAGTTTGATGAGCCAATATTCTCGTCCGAGAACTCTCCCACCTTGTATATTTTATTATCGCCCATCTGAGTATATTGAAAAGCCACTGCCAACACTTGATTAGAGCTTAAAGTAGTATTTAACGAGATAAAACCGAGTTTACTATTAAAATTATATTCTGTGGAATTCAACTTACGGGCAAGCTCAACCTTCTCAAAGTCGAGTCCTCCGGTCATACCCTTTGCCCCGGTAAGATAATCGGATACCCCGTTAATATTTCGAACTCTTGAAACATCGAGACCTGATATAAGATCATTTGCATTATTGTCCGGATAATTATACAAATTATTCCCGTGTACGTTTTTATTATATGGCTGACGTTCGGCTAAATCAGCAAAGGCAACAATATTTCTATTTTCGTTTACCGCCGGACCAATATTCGTAACCCATACTTCAATCTTGGAAATGATAATATTAGAGGTGACAATGGGAAGTGTTTTGAGGGCCTCATCGTAATGGTCTCTAAAATATTGAGAGATAAAGAAGTGCCGGTTTTCTTCATAGTCAAGTGCCGTGAGATTGAATTTACTTGTTTGAGCGCCTCCTTGAACGGTAATATTAGAGGTTTTACTCTTTTGTTGTGAGATGACGGTAGTGATGGTAGTCTTGCCAAACTGCATTTGCGTCTTTAATCCAAAAAGGCTCTGGTTTCCGGTTATAAGCGTTCCGTTTAGCGGAAGGCTGACATCGCCGGCTTCAATCAACTTAATAATTTCATCTTCTTTCCCTTCATATTTCAATTTAAGTTTATTCTCAAACTCGAAGGTACTTTCTGTATTATAGTTTGTATTGAACTCAATCTTGTCGCCAATCTTAGCAGCCACACTCATCTGAATCTTTTCCTTGAAATCGAAGTTAGTCGTCCGACGATTACGAATACTAAGTGCCGGATTGTTATTACGATTGGAGAGTACACCAAAGCTGAGTTCGGCAGAGCCTTGTGGCTTGATATCAATGACATTACTTCCGAATACCCGTTCAAACGCTTCACCTCCAAATGTCATTTGCGGAATAGTGCGTAGATTAACATCCTTACCGGCAGTTTGCGAGCGTTCAAACCAATAGCTACGCAATGCCCTATCCATATCATATTTTTGATACTCTTTAAAGTCGAGGACCACCGGACGCCTGAATTCGTATGCACCAACTTTTCGACGAATGGTGTATTCCTGAGCTACCGGATCGTATTCAAGTTCTTCTGTAATGTTTGCCGGATCTTTAAGAAACAGAGGACTTTTTGATCTGCGACCACTTAATGTATCAGTTTGATCTTTAAATGGAAAACGTAATTTTATACTATCCTTTTTTATAGTATCGGTATCTCGAACCATTCTACCCAAAGATGGCATACCTATCTTTTCAGCAGCATTTGATACCCAAACTACCGAGAGCACGAGTAGAGCAAAAGTAAATCCGAGTATAATTTTTATAATGCGCTCCAAGATACTGATTTTGTTTAATACAAAATTGGGATCAACCAATTACCTACCAAAAATAACCGAAATATTCATAATACAACGACCCTAAAAAAGAGTGAGAAACTTAATATACAGGAAAATAAAACGATATAAACTGATTTAAATAGCCAATGACTATGAAATACGCAATATGTTTATAGAATTTTCAGTGCCTGTTTTATTAAATCTTCAATACTCATCGCACCCTCGCTCGTTTTCAAAAGTTTATCGAGGGTCTTCTCAACCAGATTCTTCTGGAAACCCAACATCACTAAAGCAGATAACGCTTCAGTACGTGTTGTATTGCTAATTGCCGATGGAATATCATCAATAATACCTTCCTTATCAACTTTGTCAAAGAGGTCGATCACTATTCGTTGTGCCGATTTGGCGCCAATTCCTTTCACCTTTTGCAATAAACCTGCATCGCGATTCAAGATAGCCTGCTTAATCTCATACGCACTTAACGAAGATAAAATCAACCGGGCAGTATTCGAACCCACCCCCGAAACAGTAATTAATAACCGGAAAAGACGACGTTCACTCTCATCAGCAAAACCATATAATAACTGCGCATCTTCTCTTACAACATAGTAGGCTAGTACGCGTCCCTGCGATTTATCTTTTAATTTTGTATAGGTGTTCAAAGAAATATGGAGGTAGTAACCTACTCCGTGACAATCAACCACAATATAAGCCGGGTTGATTTCTGCAAATCGGCCCTCAAAATAATCATACATACTTCTTACAATTTTACTGACAGGAGCAAAAATAACAATTTTATCCGACAGTCATAAACGAATACCAATATCTATTATGTACATTGAAAAAATGAATCCACATATATACAATGATAGGTAACCCGAACAAATCTTTTTGTACTTTCACCCCTTTTATTCGTCCATATAAATAGAAACTTTAATTTTACAAATAATTATATTCATTATTAACACAACATTTATATTTTTCATGAAAACCCTTACGCAACTAGGAAACATTGTTTTACTCTGTATGGCACTAAGCATCACCACAATGCCTGCATCTGCTCAAAGAAAAACCGACAGGTCCACAAAATCACAGATACAAAATTCCGGAGTGCCAACACCGCCTCAAACACCACCACCGGCTCCACAAAAAGGGCCTAAACCGTATAAAGAAATCATTACCGACAAAGCAAAAACAAGCAGAGGCCTCTTTACGGTTCATAAAATCGATGATAAGTTTTATTTTGAGATTGCCGATTCTTTAATGCAACGAGAGTTTATGGCCATCACCCGTATATCGAAAACCACAGCAGGTGCAGGTTTTGGAGGCGAAATGGCCAATCAATCGGTATTATATTTTGAAAAGGGACCCGAAAACAAACTATTTCTCCGTTCTTCATTGGTGGTAAATATAGCTGCCGATCCAAACCAACCCTTAGCACAAGCAGTAAAGAATTCTAACGTCGATCCTATTGTCGCCGTCTTCGATATTAAATCGCTTGGGAAAGACTCTACCGGTGTTGTCATCGAGGTCACCGAATTCTTTAAGAGCGAGAATGCAGTTATTGCCATGGAGAACAGGGCAAAAATGCAATACAAGTTGGCTGCCCCGATGAACGATCGTATCTTTATCGAAAGCATCCGAAGTTATCCGATCAATACCGAAGTTAAAGTTTTAAAGACATTCAGTATTAACAATACCCCATCATCTCCATCACCAATGAGAGGCATGGATAGGTCGCTTCCAGCAGCCGATGCGGGTGCGGCGACTTTTGAATTTAATATCTCCATGCTACTACTTCCCAAAGAACCTATGCATCGCAGAGCTTTTGACTCCCGTGTCGGATATTTTGCAAATAGCTTTACTTCTTTCGATGAAAACAAGCAGGGGTCTGAAAAAGAGACCTTTGCCGTTAGGTGGAGACTCGAACCGAAACCAGCCGATATAGAGAAGATGAAACGTGGCGAACTGGTTGAGCCTGTAAAACCTATTGTTTATTACATTGATCCGTCAACACCTAAGAAATGGAGAAAGTATCTCATCCAAGGCATTGAGGATTGGAACGTAGCCTTTGAACAAGCCGGATGGAAAAATGCTATACGCGCTTATGAATGGCCCGAAAACGACTCTACCATGAGTCTTGAAGATGCCCGTTACTCTGCTATTCGTTACTTTGCCGCTGATATCGAAAATGCTTATGGCCCAAATGTTCATGATCCCCGTAGTGGTGAAATACTCGAAAGCCATGTTGGATGGTACAATGATATCGTAAAACGACTCTACAAATGGTACCTCATTCAAACCGCAGCTGTTGACCCGCGGGCAAAGAATAAAGAATATGACGAAGAGCTGATGGGACGACTAATGCGCTATGTCGCCTGTCATGAAGTCGGTCATACGCTTGGTCTTCGTCATAATTTCGCTGCCAGTGCAGCTATTCCTGTTGAGAAGCTGAGAGACAAAGAATTCATTAAGAAATACGGTCATTCCGCTTCTATCATGGACTATTCGCGTTTCAACTATGTGGCTCAGCCTGAAGACGGTATTACCGATCTCATCCCTCGAATTGCCGTTTATGATAAATGGGCAATTGAATGGGGATATAAGCCGATATTTGACACGAAAGATGCTAAAGCCGAAAAGCTGATACTCAACAAATGGGTTCGTTCACACGAAACAGATCCGATGTATCTGTTCGGAAGCGAATCGAGCCCTTACGATCCCAGATTCCAGAGTGAAGATATAGGAGACAACGCTATGAAAGCCGGAGAGTATGGAATTAAAAACCTGAAACGGATACTTCCACATCTCATTGAATGGACAAAAGAAGATGGAAATGATTATACCAATCTTTCAACTATGTATGGGGAACTTGTTGCACAGTTCTCACGATATATGGGGCATGTAGCTAAAAACGTCGGTGGTGTTTACGAGACCCCTAAGACTTTTGACATGCCGGGTCCTCAATATGAAGCGGTACCTCGCGCTATTCAGAAAGATGCTGTTGCTTTCCTAAACAGAAATATATTCAACACTCCTCTGTGGTTACAGGATAAAAACATAATGAATTGTATTTCGCATACCGGTGGATTAGAACTCATCACTCCTATACAGGAGAATGCGCTTAATGCGGTATTATCTCCGATCAGGTTGAATGCACTTGCCACAAACTACGGTGCAAACAGTCAAAATTATTCTATTGGTGAATTATTACAGGATCTGAAGAAAGGCATCTGGACAGAACTTTCTGCAAAGAAACCGGTTGATTATTGCCGCAGGAACCTTCAGAAAGCATATGTTGAAAAGATGTTATCCATAATCGATTCCGAACAACAAAACACTGTTATCATGCAATATCCGATGCTGATTAATATTCCAGCCTCCTCAAAAAGCGATATATATTCAATCGTGAAAAGCCATCTCCGGTCACTGATGAGCGAACTCAAATTGGCATCAGCCACTACTGCTGATCAAATTACAAAAGCTCATTGGGCTGATCTGGCTGACCGGATTGATAAAGTTTTAAACAAAAGATAAAGTTCAAATCAATCTGTGATTATAAATGAGGCTATCTTGTATTTCGAGATAGCCTCATTTTTTTAACCGGCCGACAGTGATAAAAAAACTGCCATTTAAATTGAGATATAAAAAGCCCCTAAGGAAATAAAATGAGGATAATTCCACCATCGCTCCTATAGGTGACGAGTAAGTACTTGGTACGTGATTCAGATTTAGTCCACCAGCTACATTTAAAGTAGGCCTTAATCATCAACATATTCCCCATCAACAGAATACATCTTAAATGTTAGCCTTATGATAATAGTATGAGATACTTATGAGATGCATTGATTACATAAAAATTCCGGATAAAAAAATGACAAACAATCTTAAAATAAACAGGAAAAAACAATCTTAAAAATATAACGTGATAGCTAATCCGATTTGCTTGTCAATCTTTTATCCGGAAAATTTATTTATCCGATCAGTAAACCTTCAACTCTGACTTTATAACTCCCGTCTTTCAATTTGGTTACGGCATTTACCAAACCACTATGTCTCCATTGAAGCATACAACGGCGAGGCAGGAACCAATACCTTTTCCCCAACTCTATTTTTCCTTTTGATTCTTTAATGATTCCTTCATAAGCCTGCGAAACATAAAAACCTATATCAATAAATCCTTCTGTGCGGGGTCTCAAAGGACCTGTTACATTCCAATATATTACACCGTTTCTGGCATCAACAGATGATACCACACCGCAATGGGTAATGGGACAACCGCACGACATTCCCATGGGGCGACCAATCATTACATCGCCTTTCTTAACACCCAACTCTTTTACCAATGCCGGATTATAAGGCAGAATGGTTTCTTTAGGCCCGGGTTCGTTTGGAAAACAATCTAAAATGAAATCAAAATCCCTTTTCAAATTATCTTTCCATTCGAGTTTATCACCCATTCCCACGCCTTCCTTGGCACAGATAAAACATTCTTTTGCAGCAAGATTGTTTTCCAATTTATCGGCTATGTGGATACAATGCTTCAGTTCTTCATCGCCTGAATCAACCTTATTTGCAAATTCATTACAGCTTTTACAACCACATGCTCCGCAGTCTAACTTAGGGAGCATTTCAAAGGTTTTGGTTTGTGTTAATGTGTTCATTTCCATTCTTAAATATTTTTTTCTGATTATTTAAACTTCAAAGGTTTGTGCTCATTATTATTTCTTTACAGATACATGCCTTTTCATCAGCATCTCATGATTAGTGATCAATCGTCGTAGAACAACTACAACTTTTTTATACATGATCTTTTATCATCAGGAAAATATCGGCTTTAGTTGTTTTAAAATATTGGTTAATGTTTCAGTAAAATAATCAATATCTTCTTCAGTATTGAATCGTCCCATACCAATCCGGATGGCTCCCCTTGCTTCAAAGGGATCTTTGCCGATGGCCTGCAAAACATGTGAGGCACTTTTCGTAGTATCGTTGTTTGAACAGGCACTGCCTGTCGATACGGCAATCCCTTTTTCATCAAGGAACAGCAAAAGTCTGATCGTCTCGCCTTCCAAACCGCTGATGCCAAAATTCAAGTTATTTGCTAACCGCTGTGTAGTGGAACCGTTAACATAGAACCCTTCAAAGCTGTCTTGTAACGTCTTTATCAATTTTGTTCTAAGCGATAATAGTCGTTTAGACTCTGTTTCCATCTCATTTATGCATAGATCGGCCGCTTTTACAAAACCTGCAATTCCTGCAATATTCTCAGTTGTGGAACGTATACCAAATTCCTGACCACCTCCATGAAGCAAAGGGGTAATATTTACCCCTTTCTTAATATATAAGCAACCCACTCCTTTAGGCCCATAGATCTTATGCGCATTCAACGTCATCAGAGAGACATTCTGAGCTTCAACATCAATGGGAATCTTACCAAACGATTGACAGGCATCCGTATGAAAATAGACGCCTCGCTCTTTACATAACTTTCCTATCAGAGAAATGGGTTGAATTGTACCTATTTCATTGTTTGCATGCATAACAGAAACGAGAATCGTTTTTGGATTGATAAAACGGCTTAATTTATCCAAATCGACAAAACCATTTTCATCAACGGGCAGGTAAGTGATGTAAAAGCCTTGCGATTCGAGCCACTTGCAAGTATTCAAAATACAGTCGTGTTCAATGGCAGAAACAATAATATGATTTCCTTTGCTTCGGTTTGCAAAAGCAATGCCTTTTAGGGCAAGATTATTTGCTTCCGTTCCGCCCGATGTAAATACTATTTCGTCACTTTGAGCATTGATAAAACCGGCAAGCTTAGAACGGAATTTTTCCAATGATTCTTTAGCCTGTACCCCTTCAGCATATAAAGAGGAAGCATTGCCGAAAAAATCAGTGAAATAAGGTAGCATAACATCCAGTACCCTCCGGTCCATCTGGGTTGTAGCAGCATTATCCAAATAAATTTTATTTATTGTCTTCATGATACCTTTTGTTAAATAAATCGTTCAGCTCCCGAATAGTTGAACTTGAGTAACTTGTAAATAAAAAGGGGAATACGGCATGAATAACCGAACAGCACGCGGCGATAAAGAGCCTGAATGCTAAATTGAATGCAAACCTGAAATGCTGAAGATAGGTCATACCCACTGCATTAGGATGTTGTATGAATTTATTAATCAGATTTATCTTATTCATTCTCAATTCTCATTATTCACCAACATAAAAAAGATCATTTTCCATTGTACGAAGAACACCAAAGTGATTCTTAGCGCCGATCTCTTTCTTCCCTACACAGATAGTACAGGTTCCGACAGGTGGATTACCTCGCAGAAACATAGGTCGTTCAACGTCGTTTGATTTTAAGATATCGCGTACAATAGGGTCTATTCCTATTCCATATAAAGCATTACTTTCCACCACTTTAATATCTTTGGCCGACTCCAGAATTCGATACCTGAATACTTCGCGTTCTGCCTGCGATATCAAGTCAATTTTTGTAATGACACTAATATCAGCCAACGTCAGCATAGGACCAATCTTTCTAGGCAAATTCATTCCACTTGTTGCTTCAAGAACAACAATACCCAGTGAATTTTCTACATACGGCGAACATCGTAGACAAAGTCCGGCTGTTTCAACAAATAAAAAATCGGCACCTTCCTGCTCCGCCCACTCAACAACTTCGTCTAAAATGACTACATTACAATGATCCGGACAAAGTTCTCCTGAATAAATTTTCTTGGTAGGAATGTTAAATTCTTTTTTTAGTTGCACATCCTCATCTGCAAAAAGAACGTCTATTTTTAAAAAGGCAGGCTTAAGATTCTTCTTAAGAATTCTGCGAATTACTTGTTTTATGACTGTTGTTTTACCGCAAGTAGGCGGTCCTGCAAAAATTATTAGTTTCATGCTCTTCTTCTTTTTAGATAAAAATCATAACTTGTAGCCAAGGTCTCCATTTGTTCACCGAAAACGGCATCGGTGATCTCCTCACCTGCCCGAATCTTTTTTCTGAATTCAAGCATTACATCATCAATCTTCTTTAGTCCGACAGCAGCTCTCTTCTCTTCAATATTGGTTACAATTAATTTTTGCATCGCACCGTTTTTCATGATGATCCTAAAGTCGGACAGCAACGCGATCCGTGGATCGTGTGTTACGAAAACGAATATCTTCTCATACTTCTTCAGCAGTTCAAGTGCCTGGGTTCTGTTAATCCCTGCATTTTCAATCTCATCAAGAAGGATAATCGGAGAGTGACCAATAATAACGGCATCGGCAATCAATAACGATCTTGTTTGTCCGCCTGAAAGTTCCGTCATTGCGGTCTCTCTGATAATTGCCTCACCGGTTAGTTGATTTGCAAAGTCGAGTGTTTCTTCAATCATCAAGTCGGTGTTTTCAGAGCCTCTTATCTTGGCATGAATTTTCAAGAACTCACCCACCGGCAAATCAGATAAGAAATTTGTGTGTTGAGAAATCAGTGCAATAGGATGTTTAGAAGGATCGAATGAAAAATCATCCGGAATCGGCTCACCATTTATTAAAATCTGTCGTTCAGATGGCGTGTTTTTGTTGGCGAATAACTCTATATCGTTAATCAGGGTTGTTTTTCCACAACCGGTGGGACCGACAATACTTATTATATCCCCCATTTTTAAATCAAACCGTTCAACTTTTTCAGGAAGTCCATCCTTTCCAATGCCTCCGATGATTGTTATCTTATTGATATTCATTTTGATAATTTTATGAATAATATTTATACAGAATTATCTATAATATCAACCGATTTAGTGTACATTTGAATTGAAGTTTTAATAAATAAATATTAAATTTTTAATGTTTAATGTTGGATTTTTAAAGGATAATTCATGTAACATTAAGTTTTATGGATATAGAAAAGAATCTACAGTTCACTAACTGGTTAAAAAAGGTCTCAACGCAATTCATTTCGGAAAAAGATTTCGAAAGAATTGAGAGAGCATCGGTTAAATTAAAATTCAAAAAAGGAGAAGTCATTTTAAAGCAGGGAAATCAACCGACACATATTGCATTTCTCGAAAGCGGTATCGTGAAGTTCAATTTTGAAAGTGGCGTAAACAAGAATACGATCCTTACTTTAGTCGCAGCACCTAAAATTTTAGGTGGAGCAAACCTTTTTTATAAGGACAACAACCTTTTTTCAATCATCGCTGTCGAAGATTGCGAGGTAACGCTAATAGATTCGGATATTCTTCTCTCTATAATGACTACTTATGGGAAGTTTGCAGTAGCCGTGTACCAGATAGCATCAGATATGTTTAAAAAATCAATATTTAATTTCATCTCATTGGCAAATAAACAGAAAGAGGGCAGAATAGCTGACAGAATACTATACCTGGCTGAAAATATATATCATGGCAATTCATTTAATTTGTCGCTCACCCGAAAAGAGTTGGCAGAGTTTGTTTGCTGTTCTACGGAAAATATCATTATGACTTTATCAAAATGGCAAAATGAAAACATCATCAAGGTAACAGGAAAATATCTAGAGATTACCAATATGGAGAAGCTTAAGCAAATAAGCAAAATCGGTTAATTATGCTGACACAAAAAACGAGATACGCCATGTTGGCTTTGACAAGACTGGCTAAAGAATATGAAAAGGGTACATTATCAATTATTGAAATTGCAGAAAGTGAAAAAGTTCCCAAACGGTTTCTCGAATCTATATTGTTAGAATTGAAGAAAAATGGGTATCTGGGGAGTAATCTTGGGAAAAAGGGTGGCTACTACCTCATGAAAAAACCTGAAGAAATAAGTCTGCTCGAAATAATCAGACTTTTCGAAGGGGCTATTGCATTACTGCCCTGTATTTCTGAAAAGTACTATCAATCATGCGAACATTGCAAAGATGAGTTCACTTGTTCAATTCGTCACACTTTTAAAGATATTAGAGATTATACATTTAATAGGCTGGCAAGTACCACGCTGGCAACATTAATTTAAAGACACCTATTATTAGCCGCTCATATTTGTAAAGTAACTAAAATGCCGGAGATCGCATCTTTATCATCAATTAATCGTCCGGCCTAAAAGGGTTTAAACCGATTCATCAATACCACATCCGATTATCATCAAACAGGCTTCCACCACATTTCTTTAAAGAATATAAACAGGGAGGAAATCACCCATACATCACTTATATATGGAGGGGTTCTGCCGTACTTTTGCCGTACTTTCACCCTACTTTTGCCGTATTTCTGCCGTGCTTATAAGAGTACGGTGGAAATACGGCAAAAGTAGGGTGAAAAGGCGACGAAAATTAGTCAGAAATATACTACTTATAAGGGAGGTATCTCCTTTTTACCACCTGTTTCGAAGCTGCATCCTGCTTTTATAGAAACAATAATAAAACCTTGCTTGATCCTTCGCTCTTACCTTATTTTGAATTTTTCTCTGTATTCTAGTGGTGCCATTCCTACAATTTTATTAAACACCTTTCTAAAAGATTTTGGATCTGTATAACCGGTATGATCTATGATTTCATTAATATTCCAGTTGGTTTGTTCGAGTTGTTTCTTTGCAGCCTCAATACGTATATATTGTAAATACTCAATGGGCGGTATTCCTATAACTTGTTTGAATCGGCGAACGATATTTCGCCTGCTTGATGGAATCGTTCTAATAATTTCTTCTATCGTTTTTATATCACGAAACTTCATCTCGATGGTATCCTGCACTTTTTTTACCAAATCATCCTTATGGCTATGGCTGGGTACAAAAGTGCCAAAATAACTTTGTTGATAACGATCTATATCTATTTCAAAAATCTTAGCTATCTTGATTGCTATCTCATCGCCGCAATATTTTTGCACAATACGTAGCAAAAGATGGAACGTTGAAGTAGCCCCTCCACTGGTATAGACCCGTCCGTCCATGGTAACAACATGATCGGGTTTTAAAATAACAGCAGGGAATAATGATGCAAACTGGATACAAGCATTTATATGCGTGGTCGCCATTTTTCCATTGAGTAAACCAGATGCGCCGAACAAAAAAGCCCCGGTACAAAAACTGGCAATCTCAGAACCACCAGAGTATTGCCGTTGCAACCACGGAATATATATCCGATTTTTTAAAAGAGTTTCCGCCATATTATCCGTAGAAAAAGAAGGTATTAAAACAATATCTACCTGAAAATTGGAATTGATAGATTTTACCGGATAACCATGAAACGAACAACCGTCTTTTTTAATTTGTGCAGTTGTACAAATAAGTCTAATCTTAAACGGCATTTCATGTTTATCGGCAGCATATATCTGGTTTACCGTCTCAAATACATCCAGAATTGCGGCTATACTTAAAAGCTTATAATCATAAGGTATGATTAATCCCAAATTTTTCATATTCACATTTATTTGACAAAACTACGATTATTTTTTGTCTCAAATGCCCCTAAATTTGACTTTTTATTACTGACTTAGCCTCTATTATGAACGAACTTTGTTAATCATAAAATGTTATAATAATCTAAAAATTAAAATCATGAAATTTCAAATTATAGCAGAACAAACAAAAGAAATAATTAGGATCCATATTCAGAAGATAATTTCATTTTTATGATTCGACAATCAGGTAGAAGACGGTAAATCTATTATATATCTACCTTAAAAAACCATAAAACATTAATTCTTAATTTCTAAAACAAAACAATTATGACAACTAAAACACAAGCAATACCAAAGGGGTACAATACACTTACCCCATATATCAACGTTAAAAATGCAATTGAAGCCATCGAGTTTTACAAAAAAGCATTTGGTGCAAAAGAGGTTGGACGAATCACTATGCCAGATGGAACCATTGCCCATGCGGAAATAGAAATAGGCGATTCAAAAATCATGATTGCTGAAGAGAATGCTCAATGGAACAATGCAAGTCCACAGACACTGGGCGGCACACCTGTCTGCCTTTGCTTGTATGTTGAGGATGTAGATGCTGTATTTGCCCAAGCACTCAAGGAAGGAGCCAAAGTAACAGGAGAAATGGAAGTAAAAGACCAGTTTTATGGCGATCGTTCTGGAAATCTTACCGATCCTTTCGGACACAATTGGGCAATCATGACACATATCGAGGATGTTTCATTTGAAGAAATGCAAAAACGAATGGATGCAATGTTTTCAGGTCCATGCAAAGAATCTTAATGGAAATAGAATTAAGAAACCTCATTTTAAACAGCGTTTACCTGAAGTCGGGGTGAATAGACTAACATACTAAAACGACTTTTCTAACTTGGCGATAAATCTGATAAACGCTGGATTACAATAAAAATAATTTATGAAACATATATTATGAAAAGAGACAAAATAATTTTTTGGATTACTACAGGATTTATCTTTCTCTTCGAAGGTGTAATGCCTGCAATTACTTCACAATCTGAATTGGCAAAAGAAGGTATACGACATTTAGGTTATCCCGAATACTTTGGTATAATGTTGACGGTCTTTAAAGTATCAGGTTCTCTTGCACTCATTATTCCTTTAATTCCAAATCGTATAAAAGAGTGGGCCTATGCAGGCTTTGCAATTGATTTTATTTCTGCATTTGTAAGTTTATGGGCAGTGGATGGGCTAAAGCCATCTACATTCTTTCCGATTGTGGCAATCGGTATTTTGGTTCTATCTTATGTTTTTTACCATAAACTTATTGAAACTGATAACGTATGATATCCTCTTGTTTCCTTACTAATCAGCACTAAGTAAAACTTTAACAATATCAATATTCATCTTTCATCTTTTCAAACTAAAAATCATGGCACATATAAGCACTTATCTTAATTTTTCCCGTAATACGGAGGAAGCGTTTAACTTTTACAAATCTGTTTTCGGTGGTGAATTTCTGGATGGTAAAATCAATCGGTTTGGTGATGGTCCTAAGCAGGAAGGAATGCCCCCTATTGCCGAAGAAGACAAAGAACTGGTATTGCATGTTGCGCTTCCAATTCTTGGAGGGCATTTACTGATGGGATCAGATGCTCCCGAATCTTTGGGATTCAAGATAAATAAGGGAAACAATATATACATTGCACTCCATACCGATTCTCGTCCGGAAGCAGATACGCTATTTGCCAAACTCTCAGCAGATGGAGAAGTAGAAATGCCTTTACAGGATATGTTTTGGGGAGACTATTATGGAGCCCTGACTGATAAATTTGGAATAAAATGGATGATAAATTATTCAGATAAATAATTTCAACCATCTTGTTTTCTGAAATATACTACAACAAGTTCCGATTTACCTACGTGTTATGTTTGTTATCACTCATATCCTTTAATTTTATCTGTAAGGAGTCACTGATAAGAAAGGATGTTTAAAGACGCATGTCACTTGAAAGTATCTATTCGAACCTGAATTAATTCGGAATCAATATTGGTAAAAATATTGATTCAGTTCGATAAATTGTTTGGCATCCTAATCAAATTTTCTGTTTTATTTTTTTAAGTGGAATGGTAAAATAAAAAGTAGAACCCTTACCCAGTTCAGAGACTAACCATATCTTTCCACCTAGTAGTCCGACATAAGCTTTTGAGATAGACAGTCCTAAACCGGATCCACCAAACCTACGTTCAATAGTGCTTTCAACCTGACGGAAACGTTTAAAGATTTCTTCATACATTTCAGGATGTACACCAATACCGGTATCTTCTACAAAGAATTCGAGTTCATCGTTCTTCACGATATATCCAAAATTAACATGCCCATGATTAGTGAACTTAAGCGCGTTACCAACAAGATTAGTAAGTATCTGAATGAGTTTTGTTTCGTCTGTGGAAATTCGATCTTTATTATCAGGCAAAGATGGCTTCAGATTAAAGGAAATATTTTGCTTTTGAGCCTTTAACAAGAATTGATCATGTAAGAGTATTAGCGTTGCATTCAGGTTTATTTCACTTTCATGAATCATTTCCTGACCGGCCTCTATAGTAGCAATGTTTACAATATCAGTAATGATAGAAAGCAGTTGGTTGCAGCTTTGTATAATGATATCATTATATTGTACACGCTTTTTAATATTCAGATTGGGATCACTAAGGAATCCGGAAAAGCCAATAATGGCATTCATGGGTGTCCTAATTTCATGAGAAATATTATGCAGGAATGCGGTTTTCAGTCGGTCGCTTTCTTCAGCCTTTTCTTTAGCCTCAATAAGTTCCAGGGTTAATTTTTTACTTTTGGTAACATCCTCATTTATGGCCACATAATGTGTAATTACACCATTATCGTCCAGTATAGGAGAAATCGTTGAAGATTCCCAAAACAGCTCACCACTTTTCTTTTTATTATGAAACTCCCCTTTCCACTCTTTTCCTGAACTTATTGTTTTCCAAATAAGTGAATACTCTTTTTGAGGCGTCTCACCGGAATTGAATATACGTGGATTTTGGCCAATCAGCTCCTCATTCATATAACCGGTTCGCTTTATAGTCGTTGGATTAACATATTCTATAGACCCATTAATGTCGGTAATAAATATCGAATTAGGACTTTGCTCAACAGCCCGCGATAATTTTTGCAGTTCCTTTTCCGCTCTCTGTCGTGCTCTTTGCTCCTGAGCTTCATTGAAAGCCCGATATACAGCCGGCACCAGACGTTCCAGTTTGTTTTTTAGCACATAATCGGTTGCCCCATTTAACAATGACTCAATGGCAGCATCTTCTCCCATGGTTCCGCTTACAAAAACAAAAGGAATATCAGGATGGTTATCTTTTACATATAATAAAGCTTCAACGCCACTGTAACCAGGGATACTGTAATCTGACAAAATGATATCAATTTTTTGATTAACGATAAAAGAATGAAAATCATTTTCGTTATCAACAAAAAAATAGTCATACAAAACATTTGCTTTTTTCAGTACCGATTGAACCAATTGAGAATCTTTGGAGTTATCCTCAAGATGAAGTATCTTAATTACGCTAGCCATAAGTTCTTTGTTTTTAATTCATACCCGAATCATTAAAGCGGTAGTTCGTTTACCACAACCCAGTATTGTCCAAGTTCCTTTACCACTCGCATAAAATCGTTGATATTTACCGGTTTTACAACAAAGGAATTAGCCCCGTTGTCATAACATTCCTGAAGGTCATGAGTATCAGACGAAGAGGTAAGCATGATGACCGGAAGTCTTTTGAATGAAGCATCGGTACGAATAATCTTTAATACTTCAATACCCGTCATCAAGGGTAATTTAATATCTAGCAATATAAAAATCGGTTCATCACCTGAATAATCAGCAAATTTTCCTCTTTTGTATAAAAAGTCAAGTGCTTCTTCGCCATCTTCGGCTACAATAATTTCGTTGCCGAAATGTGCATTCTTAAGTGCCGCTTTAATCAGCGTTACATCGTTAACACTATCGTCAACTAAAAGAATATTCTTGATGATCGTTTTCATTGTGTTTCAAGCTTTATATATCTTCATTAAAAGTAAAGGAATTTGCAGTTACAATAACATTTAAACATTTATCATTGAGATGAATAATATTTGTTACAGCCATTTATTTATTAGGTAAACTGAAATAGAAAGTAGCGCCTTTGTTTATTTCACCTTCGGCCCAGCAGCGTCCTCCATGACGGATTACAATCCGATGAATATTTGCCAACCCTATGCCAACACCCTCAAAATCTCTTGGTTTGTGAAGGCGTTGAAACACGCCAAACAATTTATCCGCATATTTCATATTAAATCCGGCTCCATTATCTTTTATAAAAAAAATCGCTTCATCATTTTCAAGATGCCCTCCAATTTCAATAATCGCTTTTTCCTTTTTGCCAGTGTATTTAATTGCATTCGAGATCAGATTGGTCCACACTTGGCTCATTAATTGAAAGTCACCAAAAGTCTTAGGAAGTGCATCAATTTTTATTTCAACAGCTTGGTTCTTAATTTCTTCTTCAAAAAGCTGTAGTTCCTGCTTTATTATTCGCAAAGTATCGATTTGCGTTTTTTTAAGTTCGACTCGGGTCAGTCTTGAAAAGGAGAGTAAAGCATCTATCAGTTTCCCCATTTCTTCAACTGAATTTGTTACAACATTAAGATATCCAAGTTCCACATCGGTTAATTGTGAAGTTCTTTGTTCGAGAAAAAGATTGATAAATCCATTGATATGGCGTAAAGGAGCTCTTAAATCGTGCGACACAGAATATGAAAATGCTTCGAGTTCTTTATTGGCTGCTTCGAGTTGTTCTGTCCGCTGAATTACTCTTTGTTCCAAAGTTTCATTAAGTTTTTTGATCTCTTTTTCCGCATTTTTACGTTTATCCTCCTCCTCAGCAAATTCCATAGCAAAAGCAATATTTACTGCCATCTCATCAAGTAGTTTCAACTCATTATCGTTAAAGAAATTCGGTTCTGATGCGTATAGTGTTAATACGCCTCTTGTTTCGCCTGCAATACTGAGAGGAAACGAGGCTGAAGCACAATAGCCCATCTGCAATGCATCAGCGCGCCATGGAGTCATTTTAGGATCATTGGCTATGTCGTTCGACACAATATGCTGTCCCGTAAGCAAGGCGATTCCGGTAGGTCCGTGACTACGCACATTGTCATCTACCCTGATATTAATTTTCTGCAAATAGTCGCTAATTTTACCTGAAGAGGCAACCGGATCGACCTGTTTGGTTTCAGGATTAATAAAACCGATCCATGCCATGAGGAAACCACCCTGCTTAACGGCAATATCACAAGCCATTTCGAATAGTTCCTGTGGTTTATGTGCCTGCATAATTGTCTGGTTAATTTCGCTTAACAAGGCATAGGTTCTGTTGAGTTTGCGAAGGTGCTCCTCACTGTCTTGCAACTTTTGCTCTGCCAGTTTTCGATTGGTTATATCCTGAATTGTTGTAATAAAATATTGTGGATTGCCTTGATCATCTCGCTGTAATACAGTACTCATATCGGCCCAGACTATATGGCCGTCTTTGTGAATATACCTTTTTTCTAAACGTATTGATGGTTTCTCTCCTAAAATTATTGAAATTACACCTTCCTGATTTTTCTGCACATCTTCAGGATGAGTTATGTCCTGCCACCTGAGCGCCGATAATTCCTCCTCAGAATAACCTAATATCTGACGAAAAGCTCCATTTGTTTTAAGGGTTCCATCAATTCCGGTAATTGATTTACCTACCGTTGAATATTCAAAAATATTTCTGAAATATTCTTCACTTAGGTGCAAAGCCTCTTCAGCCTTTTTACGTTCATTGATCTCCGCCTGAAGCAACTGGTTAGCCCTCAATAATTCGGAGCCACATATATTAGCTTCAATAGCCTCTACTTTTTTATCCACATCGTTTATCTTTGCGATATCGAATCCTGCTTTTCGCATAGCATCAACCAATTCGACAATACAGATCATTGACGGGAGATATTTAAGCAAGGCACTTTGGGTTTCATGGCTAACAGTTACAACAAGTACACCTTTTACCTTGATAAGGATTTTTTCCAACTTTAAGGCGTCGACATGATTTTGCACACCGATAACGGACAATTGGACCTTGCTGGCTGCCTCGTTACTACCAATCTGTTTAATACATGTTAGGCCTGTAACCGGTATCGTATAACTCTTGATAGTACTCATTTTTTATCACCTGATTATGGATATAAAAATTCCGGTTATGATATCATTGATTTGCATTAATGTGTATAAAGATAGACATTTTCACATACTATGTCAACCTGATTCATGTAACAATATTCAAAAAGTATAGATCGTAATTAATCCCGACAACTCATCATTTTGTTGTTTTTTATCGGTTCGGTTGATATATGTCGGCATTCAGTTGAATGCCTTTTTATTTAATTACACCTAATTAATAAATATTTTTATTAATTGGTTGACTTTAGATGAAAAACGCATTAATATTGCACGGAAAAGAGTGATCCCCATGAACTTTACAGGCCTTATTTCAGACGCACTATCCTCTAATAACGAAAGCCGTCAACAAAAGCAACGAAGCCGGATTGTAAAGTGCCTCTCCAAATCCGAACACTTATTAACAATCCCCGAAATAGCTAATACTGTCAGAATCAGTTTACCCACCGCTATTAAGTTAATCAACGAGTTAATTGAAAATAAATGGGTCATTGAGGAGGGCAAAAAAGAGACGGAATCGGGACGTCGCCCATCGCTATATGCACTCAATAAAGAGATGATATGTGCTGTTGGGGTGGAAATTCTCTTGAAACGTATCCATGTCACCATCTTGAAGGTTGGATTCGATGAAATATTAAGCGAACAAGATAAGGGATTTATTTTAGAAAATACACAGGAATGTCTTGATAGGGTGATCGCTTTTATTGACTCAGTCATTAAAAAATCGGGCAAATCAAAAGATCATATAATGGGTATCGGAATAGGCATCACAGGCCGGGTAAATACAAATACCGGTGAGTCGATGACCTACTTCAATTTCTTACAAAAACCATTAGCCATTTATATCGAAGAACAACTTTCACTACCTGTAGTGATTGATAATGATACCAGAGTACATGGGGTTGCGGAAAAAGTATTTGGGAAAGGAAAACACACACCAAATACCCTGATTGTAAATATGAGCCGAGGACTTGGAATGAGCATCGTTCTGGATAAGAAAATGGTAAGAGGCGACATGGGGTATGCCGGTGAATTTGGACACATGCATTTTGGCACTGAAAACAGGCACTGCATATGTGGCAAACAAGGATGTTTAGGCACTGAAGTATCAGGATATGCCCTTGAAGAAGACTTGAAAAATGCATTAACCAGAGGCGAAACATCCATCAATTTTTCTAAGGAGACTTTAGCGTCTATAAGATATGATGCCATTCTGGATGCAGCACTGAACGGAGATTCGCTAGCCATCGATCTGATTCAGAAACAAGGGGAAAAACTGGGTGAGGCTTTAGGCAATATTATTAATCTGCTTAATCCGAGTCTCATTGTAATAGGAGGAAAGTTTGCCCGCGTTAAAGATACTTTTACTGATGCTATAAAGATGGGGCTAAAGAAAACGGCCCTGATCAATTCGGCCAATGCCTGCAAGATTGTAAGTTCGGAACTGACGGATCAAGCAGGTCCGCAAGGTGCCGCCTGCCTGATATTTAAAAAAAATGAAATGATCTAATCATCTGTTACCTGATTTACAAACAGGATCAATAACTTGAAAACGAAAAAAATCACTTTCCGACTGAAATGGTTGAAGAGAAAAATGTCTTTAAATAAATTTACTGATCGTTAAACTTCTCATAAGTATGCCACTAATATACTAGGTGGGGGAAGCTAGTTAAGGCACATACTATGAGGAGTGACGATTGGAAATCGGAAACTGATGATAAAGGATAAAACCACCCCAAAGGGAAAAAAAATCATGAAGAGATCATTGTCATTAGACCTGCTTTGCGGACTTTTCTTCTTCGGGATGATACTTTCGAGTATGATTTCTTTTGGATTAATGACAAAACGAAAAATTATCTGGAGAGCCTGAAAAAAAAATCAATCGTTTTTTTCAATGGGCTCTGCTTAAAATATATGACTAACAAATAATGAAACAGGTTCTTATTACATTCTTCATCTTCCTAACTTTCAACCTCTATGCCATCCAAACAGTAGATGTTTTAATTGTAGGAGGAGGAGCCAGTGGCATCACCGCCGGCATTCAGGCAGCCCGACTGGGAGCCGGTACACTGATTGCAGAGGAGTTCGACTGGCTGGGAGGCATGCTGACTTCGGCCGGCGTAAGTGCTGTTGATGGTAACTATAAGTTACAGGGAGGCTTGTGGGGTGAGTTTAGGAATAATCTGGTTGCCTACTATGGAAACAATAAAGCCCTGGCAACAGGGTGGGTCAGTAATACGCTTTTCGAGCCCTCGGTAGGAGCTAGAATCTGGATGGAAATGGCCGGCAAAGAGAAAAACCTCAATGTCTGGATGAGGACTACACTGATTTCTATCAGCAAGAATAGCACCGGTTGGCTGGTTATCCTTGATAAGCAAGGTGTACGGAAAACCGTTCAGGCAAAAATAGTGATCGACTGTACCGAGTTAGGCGATGTTGCTAAACAATGCGGGGTAGCTTACGACATTGGAATGGATGCACGCACAGTGAGTGGAGAAAATATTGCCCCCGAAAAAGCAAATAATATCATTCAGGATCTAACTTATGTGTCCATTTTAAAAGACTACGGTCACGATGTGACTATCCCAAAACCGGAAGGATATAACGCCTCCCTCTTTTATTGCACCTGCAAAACGCCTGAATGCACCTCTCCCAAAGAAAAACAACGGGTATGGGATTGCAAACAGATGATGGAATACGGCAAGCTTCCAAACAATAAATACATGATCAACTGGCCCATAGAAGGCAATGATTATTATCTGAACACGATTGAGATGAATACAGGCCAACGAAAAGAAGCGCTCAAAAAAGCGAAGAACCATACGCTCTGTTATCTCTATTATCTGCAAACCGCTTTAGGTTTTAATACATTGGGATTAGCTGATAATGAGTTCCCTACAAAAGACAAGCTTCCTTTCATTCCTTATTATCGTGAATCAAGACGTATACACGGAAAGGTACGGTTTAATGTTAACCAGCTGGCAAAACCCTACGAGCAGCCGGAAAAGCTCTACCGGACAGGCATTGCGGTAGGCGACTATGCCGTAGATCATCACCACGGTCGTTATATGGGAACAGAAACACTGCCCGACCTCCATTTCTATCCGGTGCCCTCCTACTCTCTTCCGTTGGGTGTGATGGTCCCCGAGAAAGTGGAAGGGCTCATTGTGGCCGAGAAATCAATTTCTGTCTCCAATCTGGTAAACGGCACCACCCGCTTACAACCGGTGGTCATGCAAATCGGACAAGCCGCAGGAGCCTTGGCTGCATTAGCCGTTCAGAAACATTGTAATCCTTCGGTAGTCTCCGTTCGCGATGTTCAGAATCAAATATTAAATGCAAAAGGATATCTGCAACCGTTTTTGGATTTACCTATCGACCATAAATATTTCAAGGTGCTCCAACGCATCGGGTGTACGGGAATACTGAAAGGCACCGGCAAAAATATGGGCTGGGAAAACCAAACATGGTTTTATACGGACAGCCTCGTAAAAACAAAAGAATTTATAACAGGGCTTAAAGCGTTTAATAATAACTTGCAGCCGAAATTATCAGGAAGCTGTGTCACCATCAAACAAGCCATCAATGAGGCATATAGTTTAGCCAAAGCACTCAAAAACAGCAAACTGAAAAACCAGGACGACAAGCAATTCCGTCAGGTGATTCAAAAAGAGTGGACGCCGCTGCTTGGCTTTACCAACTTTGATCCCGATCGTGCGATCACCCGTTTGGAATTAGCCGTCATGCTCGATCACTATGCCGATCCCTTCAACTTGCAGAAAGTAGATATGAAAGGCTTCTTTATCAAATAACAACACAGGGTATAAACAATGAAATATAAATCAATTATTTATCACTTTTAAACAACAACCCATGAATCTATCAATTATTGATACACTGATTATTCTAGGCTACTTAAGTTTTATCATTTTCTTTGGTTTCTGGATATCAAAGAAGGCATCGGCCAGTCTGCAATCCTATTTTCTGGGAGGGAATTCCATCAAATGGTATTTTCTGGGCTTATCCAATGGTTCCGGCATGTATGATGTTTCAGGAACAGCATGGACCGTGGCTATTCTCTTTATCTATGGCGTTAAAAGTGCATGGATTCCCTGGCTCTGGCCGGTATGGAACCAGGTCTTCATCATGGTGTTTCTGGCTATCTGGCTCCGCAGGTCTAATGTGATGACCGGTGCCGAATGGATCACCACCCGTTTCGGAACAGATCGGGGAGGAAAAAATTCACACCTCATTGTTGTGATCTTTGCATTAGTGAGTGTGATCGGCTTCGTCGCATACTTCTTTCAGGGTATCGGAAAGTTTGCCACATCCATACTCCCATGGGATTTGTCTTTCACACTAGGCATGTTTCACTTTTCGTCAGAAAGCTCCTACGCTATTATCATGCTAACACTTACAACCATTTATACGATAAAAGGAGGAATGTATAGTGTAGTAGGAACTGAAGTCATTCAGTTCATTATTCTTACCATTGCAAGCGTCATTGTTGCATTTCTAGCCATGAGTACTACCACTGCTGCACAGATACATGCAGCCATTCCGGCAGGTTGGACAGGTTTCTGGCCGGACTGGAATCTCAATTTGGATTGGAGTAGAGTTTTTCCGGAGGTGAACGACAAGATTGGTTCCGATGGATTTGGCATGTTAGGTTGCTTGGTGATGATGATGATCTTCAAAGGCATCTTTTCCAGTTTAGCCGGTCCCGTACCCAGTTTCGACATGCAACGTGTACTTTCATGCAAGAGCCCTAAAGAAGCTGCCAAGATGAGCGCATTTACCATCCTGATTCTATATATTCCACGTTATTTAATGATAGCAGGACTTACTGTTTTCGGATTAGTATTGATTAATAAAAGTGATCTACTTGTAGGCGGACATTATGATTTTGAAAAGATTCTTGCTGTAGTAGTGGCTAAACACATCCCCATCGGATTAAAAGGAGTTATTCTGGCCGGATTGCTTTCAGCCTTCATGGCTACCTTTTCAGCTTTTGTGAATGCGGCACCTGCTTACATCGTAAACGATATCTACAAACGATATATCAACCCCGGTGCATCGCAGAAGAAGCTTGTCAAATACAGCTACTTTGCCTCTTTTGGTGTTGTTTTCGTTGGAGTCTGTGCAGGGTTTATGGCCGATTCTATTAACAGCATGACCTTATGGATCACTTCATCTTTATATGGTGGTTATGCTGCCGCCAATGTTTTAAAATGGATATGGTGGCGTTTTAATGGACATGGTTATTTTTGGGGTATGCTGGCCGGACTTATTGCCGCTACGGTAGTCCCAACTTTTATTCCATTTGCTATCGGACAGTTGGGTTGGGCCGATGCCTTAGGCGAGATGTTAAAGCTCCCGGTGATCAATGGAATTCCTCAGATTCCCGCTATCTACCTCTTCCCGGTAGTCCTTCTCTTCTCATTCGTGGGTAGTTTTATCGGTTGCCTCACGACCAAACCTACGGATATGAACGTGTTGGTTGACTTCTACCGCAAGGTTCGTCCCTGGGGATTCTGGAAACCGGTACACCGCAAAACGGTTGAACTCTATCCCGACTTCAGAACGGATGCCTCCTTATCAAGAGATTCTTTCAATGTTGTCATAGGTATCGTCTGGCAGATGTGTATGGTTATCACACCTATCTATTTCGTAATTAAAGAATTCACCTATGCCGGTATTGCGGCAGTTGTGGCAATACTTTGTATGGCCATTCTAAAATTCTCATGGTACGATAAGATTACAGACTAAAGAGGAGACAAATGAAAATTACCGGAACATTTATTGACGAGATCTCGCATGATATTCCCCACCAGAACTGGGGGAGAAAAGAATGGGAACGGGACTTCAGATACATGAAGGAGATAGGTATTGACACCGTTATCATGATTCGAAGCGGTTACAAACGTTTCATTACCTATCCCTCCAAATACCTGATACAAAACATGGGTTGTTACGAGCCTCCGGTCGACCTACTCGAACTCTTTCTGGAACTCAGCGACCAATATGAAATACAATTCTACTTCGGGCTTTACGATAGCGGTCACTACTGGGAGACCGGCGATCTGCAAATGGAACTAGATTGCAACCGTTATGTGATTGATGAAGTTTGGAAACAGTATGGCCACCATCCAAGTTTCAAAGGATGGTATATCTCTACCGAGATCAGCCGTAAGACCAAAGGAGCTATACATGCATTCAGAAGCTTGGGAATGCAATGCAAGGAGATTTCAAACGGACTCCCCACACTGATATCTCCCTGGATAGACGGCAAGAAAGCCGTCATGGCCGCATCCAATCAACTCACAAAAGAGGAGGCGGTCTCTATCAAAGAGCACGAAACAGAGTGGAACGAAATATTCGACGGGATCAAAGGGGCTGTCGATGCAGTTGCGTTTCAGGACGGGCACATCGACTATCACGAGCTACCCGCTTTCTTTGAAGTCAACAAGAAAATAGCAGATAAGCATGGTCTGCAATGTTGGACCAATGCCGAATCGTTCGACAGAGACATGCCCATCAAATTCTTCCCCATCAAGTTTGAGAAGTTACGACTTAAACTGGAGGCAGCCCGGACAGCAGGATATGAAAAGGCTATTACTTTCGAGTTCTCGCACTTTATGAGCCCGCAATCAGCTTATCTGCAAGCAGGACATTTGTTTGACCGATACAAAGAATACATTGCAAAACTCAAATAAACATATTATTATGAATGCACTATCAGATTATTCGTCATTATACAGAGACGAATTATTAGAACGGGTCATTCCATTCTGGCTCAATCACTCAAAAGACGAGCAGTATGGAGGATACTTTACCTGTCTGGACAGATATGGCAAAGTTTATGATACGGATAAATTCATGTGGTTGCAAGGACGCGAAGTATGGCTATTTTCAATGCTCTACAATAATGTAGAACAGCGAAAAGAGTGGTTGGATATGGCCATTCACGGAGCGGAATTCATGCGCAAATATGGTCGCGACCCACAGAGCAACTGGTATTTCTCATTAACCCGTGAAGGAAAGCCACTCATTCAACCCTATAACATCTTTTCCGATTGTTTTGCAGCCATGGGTTTTGGCGCTTTAAGCAAAGCCACCGGCGATGCTGCCTATGCAAAGATTGCAGAAGATACTTTCAACAATATCATAGCCCGCTCGGCAAACCCGAAAGGAAAATGGTCGAAAAGTGTTGAAGGGACCCGACCTTTAAAAAGTTTCGCATTGCCTATGATTCTGTGTAATCTATCCCTTGAGCTCGAACATATCATCGGAAACGACCGGGTAAATGAGTTTGCCCCTCAGGTAATTCATGAGGTCATGGATGTATTCTATCAACCCGATAGAGGATTGATTCTGGAAAGTGTTTACGAAGACGGTTCCTTCTCTGACAGCTTTGAAGGAAGATTACTCAACCCCGGTCATTCCATAGAAGCCATGTGGTTCATCATGGATCTGGGAATCCGGTTCGATAATAAGCAGCTCATCAATCAGTCGGTAGATATCATGTTAAACACCCTCAACCATGGATGGGATAAGGAGTTTGGCGGGATATTTTATTTCATGGATGTGCTAGATCATCCCACGCAACAACTGGAATGGGATCAAAAACTTTGGTGGGTGCACATAGAGACTTTAATCTCATTGGCAAAGGCTTATAAATATACCGGCAACGAAGACTGTAAAAAATGGTTTGAAACAGTTCACGAATACACCTGGAGTCATTTTAAAGATACGGAATATGATGAATGGTTTGGCTATCTCAACCGTCGCGGAGAGGTCTTGCTTTCACTAAAAGGCGGCAAATGGAAAGGTTGTTTCCATGTACCCAGAGGAATGTATCAGGTTTGGAAAACACTTAAAGACTAATCCGACAGGACGATAGATCAAGCTATCCAGCACTTTTCTATATTTTAAGCAATCATTATTCAAAATATTTTGAATAATGATTGCTTTTTGGTTTTTATTATTCTACATTTGTAGAACACAATAACAAAACGTAGAAACATGAAGCTTTCAAAAACTGAGGAACAAATCATGGAGATGATCTGGGATCACGAAAAGGTCTTTCTAAAAGATCTGATAGACTGCTTCCCTGATCCCAAACCGGCGACCACAACCGTGGCGACACTTCTGAAGAGAATGCAGGAGAAAGGATTTGTGGGATATACGCTATTCGGCAATTCCCGACAGTATTATCCCCTTGTAAACAAGGACGATTACTTTTCGAAACATATGAAAGGAATCATCAAGAACTATTTTGGCAATTCTGCCTTACAGTTTGCCTCCTTCTTTACGACGACGAGCAATATGTCGGCTGCCGAACTTGAAGACTTAAAGAAGATCATAGATCAGGAAATTAAAAGAAAAGAAAAATGATTACCTATATCGTTAAAACAGTTCTTTGCGCTGCAATTCTTTTATTAGTATACTTTCTATTATTGGAAAGAGAAAAGATGCATCGTTTTAAAAGATTCTACCTGTTGTTCAGTATTGTTTTCTCATTTACGGTTCCATCCATCACCATCGAAAACAAGGCACCGGTAATGCCCGTTACCGAATCAATGATATTACAAACAATCGGTTTGCCTACATCAAGCTCGCCTCAAACGCTTGCTTCGACATCTGCATCAACACCCGTTTCTCTGGAAACGAATCACCTGTTACCCAATTTACTTATTCTGCTTTATATTGTCGTTACCACTTTTCTTTTAGTCCGGTTTATCCGTAACCTTTCATCCCTTTTGTTCAAGGTAACGAAAAACAAATCCATAAAATACCAAGGTGCTGTGCTGATATTGACAAATGATAACTATGTTCCGCACAGTTTCTTGAGTTATATCTTCATAGACCGGAATAAATTTGAGCAGGGAGCCATCGAAAAAGAGATTCTACAACATGAATTGACCCACGTAAACCAGAAACATTCCATTGATATCTTGATAGTTGAACTAGCAATTGTCTTTGCATGGTTTAACCCGTTACTGTTCTTGTATAGAAAAGCCATCATGCTCAATCATGAATATCTGGCAGACGAGGCCGTCGTAAACAGATTCAATGATACCGAAACCTACCGGCAACTACTATTCGCTAAAGTATGCCGGACTCAAAATTTAGTACTATCCAGTTCTTTTAATTACTTAATCACTAAAAAAAGACTCATTATGATGACCCAAAAAACATCAATGAAAGTAGCAATTTTAAAACAAATTGCTTTAATCCCGTTAATAGCAGCGATCGGATTCTTTTTTAGTACCACCGTCAACGCTCAGGATACTCCAAAACAATCGGCAAAACAAAAGCAGGTTGAAACAAATAAAACAGATGCTCCAAAAAGTGTTTTTGACGAGTATGCTGCTATTCTTGTAAAGTACAAAATAGACATAATTGCTATTCAACAATTCTTTACCGGTCCAGAACGTAGTTCGGCAGAAATGAAAAAAGCTGGTATATTGGCAAATTTTGATACATTGAAGGATCTTGATAAATCTGACAGAAACAGACTTGAACAATTGTACTTTCAAATGAGCCAAAAACAGAAAGATGAATGTATTATCCATTTCCAGCCAAAATCTGTTCCCCAGCCAAATCTTATACCAACAAAGGAGCAGTTGAAATCATGGAAAGACCCTACTATTTATGGAATATGGATAAATCAAAAAAGAGTAAAAAACACTATTCTTAATAATCATTCCAACACAGATTTTTATCATTACGTTCTGCGCCCACTCTCCGCAGCTGAATCTAAAGTGATGAAATATAAAGTTGAAGTTGCATTATTAACAGAAAATGAATATAATAGAATTGAAGCTCAAACAAAAGCTGCATGGAAAAATGATCAAAATAAAAATGCTATACTTATTTGTATAACTCGAAAAAGCAAAGTAACTGAAAAAAACTGATTGAAAATAGAAAGGTAAAAAGCTCTGTATCTCGGAAAAGGGAGGCTGTCTCAGAAAATTGAAACAGTCTCTTTTTTTATAACTCATCCGTTGAATCTCATTTTCCTGAAGTATAATACGGATACAATTGAAATTATTGATAATTTTATCCTTAAAATAACTATCACATGAAAAAAGAGATTTCCTGGGGTGTAATGGGTTGCGGCTATATAGCTAACAAATTTGTAACAGCACTCGCAACCTCAAAGAGCTCAAGGCTACACGCAGTAGCCTCGACTTCAGCCGAACGGGCAAAGACCTTTGCAGAAACGCATCAGGTAAAAACATGGTACGACAACTACGAAGCACTTGTCAACGACAAAGAGATAGACATTATTTATATTGCTAACACTAATAACTTCCATTTCGAAAGCATTAAGTTGTGTCTTAGCCACAACAAACCGGTGCTCTGCGAGAAACCCTTTGCCATTAATGCCCGGCAAGCAGAACAAGTCATTAATCTGGCCCGCAAACAGAATGTGTTTTTAATGGAGGGACTATGGTCACGCTGCCTTCCCGCTCTTAAAAAAATAAAAAAGATAATTTCACAAGGAGAAATCGGAAATATCCTTTCCCTATCCGGTTCTTTCGAAGTTAAATCAAACACCGGTATTGACGGGCGCCATCTTAATAATCGACTGGGTGGTGGAGCGCTGCTCGATGTAGGCATCTATCCCATTTCCATCGCCTGCTATCTGTTAAATGAGTTACCAAAACACATTACCGGAACCGCCGATATAGGTGAGACCGGAGTCGACGAGTCATCAACTTATTCTTTGGAGTTTTCCAATGGCATAATGGTTGATCTGAGATCTTCAATTGTCAATGCCGGTTCAAGAGATTTTCATATAGTTGGGACAAAAGGCAAAATCACCATTCCCCTCTTCTGGCGAGCCGAGTCATTTACCCTTACGCTGAACAATGAAGAACCGGTCACGCAAACATTTCCACACCCATGCAATGGTTTTGAGTACGAAATAGAAGAGGTTGAAAATTGTTTAAGGACAGAAAAGAAAGAAAGTGATTTATGCCCGCTTAACGATTCACTGGCTATATATAAACATTTCGATACAATGCGCTCATCATGGGGAATGGCATATCCGGCTGACTAAGCAATCGCAGGATAAAAGGGACTTCAAAAAAAATTCAATAAGTTTTGTTTAAGAAAACTAAATGGCTCTTAAACTGTTTAAAGCTTAGACAACTTATCTTAAAATATTGAAGTCATGAAACAGAACATGGGTAGTGCCGACAAAGGGCTCAGACTACTGGCTGCAGTCGTAATAGCTATTTTACTTTTAACCAAAGTCGTAACGGGAACGCTGGCAATCATTCTTCTGGTATTTGCTGTCGTGTTTCTCATCACAAGTCTGATCAGCTTTTGCCCTCTTTATCCTCTTTTCGGCATTAATACCTGCAAGAAAAAGAAAGAATAAAGTCGCACCACACAAAGGCAATAGAGCTCGTATTTTTTTATTAAATTTACGAGCTTTATTATATTTTTATCCCTTTCAACATTTAACAAAATCACCCCCCATGACAACAAAGCATTTTTTCACCATCCTGTTTCTTCTCTGCTTTACTGTTTTCGCACAAGCCCAGAAAGTAGTACATATAACCTCAACCGAAGCATCTAACTTATTAGCAAAAGATAAAAAATGGATTGTACTGGATGTCCGTACACCCGATGAATTTAAAGACGGGCACATCAAGAATGCCATCAATATTGATATCAATGCGGATGATGCCCATCAAAAAATAGATAAGCTCAACAAAAATGCTAAATATATCGTTCATTGCCGCACCAATCACAGAAGTGGTATGGCCGTAGAATATATGAAGACTCACGGCTTTAAAAATATTTACCAGATGATGGATGGGTATTCAGGTTGGAGTTCAGGCAACAAGCCTGTTGTAGAATAGCCTGAACGTTTTTACAATCAATATAACTTCACCATTTATTTCCCAACGATCGATCCTATTTCAAAGACATCGGCCCCATTCTCTTTAATCATCTGCATGGCCGCTTGATTTTGCATAATATGACCACCCCAATAGTTAAAGTCATAATCATGCGGCGTCTTAAACCAACTGTCTATATTCATGATAATCTGTATCTCTTTGGTTTCGTCCTTGCGGATGGAAAACTTTGAATTCTTTAATGTCACAGTGAAAAAATTCTGAACGAAACCGGTGATAGTTCCCATGTTATTACCGCTTGAATAGATTTGCCCAATCCCCAAATGAAGATTAAAAGGTGATTTCTGATTATTTGTATCCTTCCAAAAACCATTGAGCATCATATAATGATATCCTCCTCCCATCATATCAGGCCAGGCCATATTGACCTCGGGCGCATTTACAAACAAATAATCCAAATTCTTTTCCTTGTTAATTCCAAAGGTGAAACTAATAGAGTCGTACTCACCGGCACTAATCGCATCAGCCACATTCCAGGTAGTGGTTTGAGGCATCGATTCGTCCACATATTGAATATCCTTTCCCTGATAAACAAGAAGATTTGTACCATCCGACTTATGCAATATAACGTCAGAGATAAAGTATTTAAGTTCTGAAACGGAATAGACATTCCCAGCTGCATTAACATACTTCATCGTATCTTTCACCAGTGGCTGTCCGTCAACATAGTGAGCAAACTTTAAAACAATTTTACCCGTTTCTAACGTGGGAGTACTTTCTTTTTTGCAACCCGTCAAAGCTGCAAAAATTATAAGTACAAAGAATAATAGAACGTTTTTATTCATTGACTGATATAGTTATAAAAAGTATCACTAAAAGACAAATCTGTACCAAAAGAGGCAACAAATGTTGTACCATAAAGTGAAGTCCAAAAGTAGGTTATTTCCCATCATTTTGTTTAATGATTGTCTTGTTTTGAAATATCCTTACTAAATTTCGCTCTCACTCTTATCAATTATCTGCCCGCTTCAATTAGTTTCGCAAAATACATTGCAAACGAACGATATAAGAAATGAGTCCATTTTCCAAAAGGAACAATAATCAAAGCCCATTGTACCAAAACGATCAGATGTAATAAATACATCCAGATATTATTTTCTAATATATCTAAGTCGATAAAAGCACGAACAGTGAGTGCTGTCAGCCCCATCAGTAAGAGCCAAATTACAAAGAACCAATCTGAGGGTTGTGAAAATTTACTCATCTCTTTGTTCCTTTTGATTCTACTTCTTACGAAATCAAAAGTCACAATAAATATAACGGCACTCTCAACATAACCAAGTACGATAATAAAGAGACTTTGAGAGGAAAACCAATCCAAAAAGACAGTTGTAAAGAGTAATGATAAATAGCCGAGGACTAATATTAAATGCTCAAACCATCTGAATTGATTGTCATCGCAACCCAATGATCTCTTTTGTGTAAACATGTGCACCAATAACGCCCCGATACTTTTAAAATAAGTGGCAAAAGAAACCTTGATTCCCGGTTTTAATATAACAAACCACCACATACGAACAATATCAGGCAGTAGAATGAAAGTAAATACTCCTCCGATAGCAATCATTTCAAAATAATGACCAACATGCATGATAATTTCCAAATCGAAAGCCGCGTAAACAGCATAAGCTATTACACCAATCGCTGCAAGTAAAAAAGCTGCTATACTTATGGGTAATGACTTATACAACAATCCCGATAATCCTGTCCAGTCGTATTTAGAGGTAAGCCACCTTCTGAGTGACATCATCAGTTCTCCCGGATTTGCAGTCTGTGGACAATTGGCAGAGCACTCACCACAATAGTAACATAGCCAGGGCTTTAATGACGACTTTATATCCTCTTCCAACCCTAACACACTGCAACGCACCATCGCTCTTGGAAAAGAATCCTCAGGTGTGGACAAAGAACATACAGCCGTACAGGTACCACAATTATAACATGCATTAAAATCAATAGCACCATACGCTTTTAATGCTTCTCTGAATTTTGGATCAATGCTTGCCATTATTTTTTCAGTTTATAAGTGTAGTATTCATCCATATCATCTACTTCACCGGTTTGAACAAAGCCGTATTTTACCAACGACATTAAGTAGTAAACAACATCCGGTTTTGACATATTCAGTTTTTGTGTTAATTGGTCAATCGTTAAATCGCTTTCTTTAAGCGCATCCAGAATTGCTCTTTTTATTCTATTAAATTCCTTCAGATTATCTTTTACCACCTGTGGAACCTCGCGTTTCTCTCTTAAGTATTTTGCAGTCTTACCTTTTTCAACTTCCATCATGTTTTATTTTTTATTCAGAAACCACATTATTCATGAGCTAATGCATCGATCATGCTTTCGATCTCTCTGTTTGAAAATGCGATCAAATCAATAGCATCTGTCGGACATACCGGCAAACACATGCCACAACCTTTACACACCGAGTTATTAATCGCTGCAATTGATTTAGCCCCCTCTTCTTTTATGCTGATGGCATCAAACGGACAGGCCTTCGAGCAGGCATCACACCATGTACACAAGCTCGAATCTACCTCAGCCACAATCGGCTCTGTTTCCAAAACGCCTTTGCTTACATACGAGAAAGATTTAGTGGCAGCCGAGAGAGCCGAGTTAACAGTTTCCATGACGTTTTTTGGTCCTTGACAGGTTCCGCAAATAGTTACGCCATCTATCACCGTTTCCACCGGACGCAATTTCATGTGTATCTCATTAAAAAACTTATCTCTGCCTTTGGGTAATTTAAAAAGCGTACCCACCGAATTCTCTTCACGCGGCTCCATCCCGGTTACCAGCACTACCAAATCAGCTTCCACTTCTATCTCTTTCCCCTCCGTTAAAATATCATTAATCTTTACAATGGTTTTAAGACCTTGCTTCGATACTGAAGGAGGTGCATCTTCATATGACTGCAGGAAAACATCTCCCTGTTTGGAAGATTCGGCATACAAAACCTCTTGCTTGCCATACGTCCTGACCCCACGTGTAAAATGATAGTTATAAATGTTTCCGAATTTCTTCTTTGCCATTACCGCAGTATGGATGGTTGAGGTGCAACAATAACGGGAACAATATTTATTTTCGCCTTCTTCTTGCCGACTTCCGACGCAATAGATATAGGCAATATTCTTAACCTCATTGCCATTAAACATCAATTTCTCTTCACTCAGTTCTATCATCCGTTTAAATTGAGGTAATGTCACGACATTGTCAATATCATGATAGCCAAACTCTCCACCTACGGGTAGATACGGATCAAAGCCTGTGGCCATCAACACAGAACCGACATTCAATTCTACTATTTCATCGTTTTGCGAGAAATCAACAGCAGAGCATAGCTTTTCACAGTTGCCGCAGTGTATACATTTTTCTATATCAATAACGGGCAACTGAGGAACTGCATCAGGATAGTTTTGATAGATGGCCTTACGAACGGTAATGCCAAAGTTAAAATCATCCGGAACCGTTACCGGACAAGCATCCATTGCTTTCAGAATATCTCCGTTATCACAGTTTGCTCTGAAATATCGAGGTGTTAACTTGATCTTCAGTTTAAAATCCCCGATACTTCCCGAGTTGGCAATTACCTCGGCGCCTGTATAAAACATAACATTCTCACGTTTTATCAGGTCGTCGTATAACCTTGCTACCAACTCCTTTCCCTTTTCGTTGGTCGTAAATAATTCACCCCATTGAGCGACTCTACCCCCGATAAAATGATCTCTTTCCACTATAAAAACAGGACAATCCATATTCGATAGCGCTATGGCTGCCTTCATTCCTGCAATACCACCTCCAATGATTGCTACTGCTTTTTGTGCAACAATTTTATTAGGTTCGAGTGATTCGGCGAACCTGTCTTTTGCAATAGCAGCCTTTACAATATGTATCGCTTTTTCGGTAGCTCCGACTTTGTCATCCGAATGAGCCCACGAAACCTGCTCACGAATATTAGCATGAACATAATTATACTTATTCAAACAAGCTCTTTCACAGACATTTCTAAAAGTAGTCAAGTGAAGTTTAGGAGAACATGAAGCTACAACAACGCCATCCAGGTCATTGTTTTTTATATCATCAACCATATCTTTCTGGTTCGAATCAGAACAAGCAAACATGGTTGTCTTAGCCAATAAGACACCGTCTTCATTCGCAACGGTTTGCCTTACTTTTTCAACATCAACATAATCAGAAATATTTCCGCCGCAATGGCAGATATAAACACCTATTTTCTTTTTCATTTGTTCCGGATTAAATAACTGATGGCTTCGGACGATGCAGCACCTGCCGAAAGTATGGAATCGGGAATATCCATGGGACCCGAAGCCGTTCCTGCAACAAAAACTCCTTCAATGCTTGTCTTGGACGGGCTTTCAAGAGAAGATGCTTGATAAATAAATTTGTACGGATCGAGCTTTAATTCATCGGCTCGAAACAATTTGGCCGCATCCTGATTCGGAAGAACGCCAACCGAAAGAACTACCATATCATGTTCGGCTTCTTTAACAATCCCTTCATTGATATCTTCATACCGCAAAATGAGGTTCCCATTCTCTTTTTCCGAAATCTTGCCAATCTTGCCTTTAACAAAATTCACCCCCATTCCCTTAGCCTGCTGATAAAACTCCTCAAAGCCCTTACCGAACGATCTGATGTTGATGTAATAGATGGTTACATCTGCCATTGGGAGCGCTCCCATCAATAATTGCGATTGCTTGATGGAATACATACAGCAGATTTGCGAACAGATTGGATTTCCTACAGAAGCATCCCTCGACCCTGTGCAAAGCACATAAGCAATCTTATCAGGTACTTTTCCGTCTCCCGGTCTTAAAACCGTATTAAACGGACGTGTTGGCGCCAGTTCTCGTTCCATCTGCATAGAGGTAATCACATTCTTATAAAGTCCAAAACCATAACGCGGAATCATAAGCGGATCGAACAATTTAAAACCTGTCGCCAGAATGACCGTCTTAATATTTATCCGGTATTCTTCTGTTTCCTGCATAAAATCGATACAATTGGCAGGACAGGCTTTTTCGCAGGCACCACACAACACACAATTTTCTATATCAATAGCCGCAGCCTTCGGACTGGCAATACTAAACGGTATAAATGCAGCCTTACGTCCAACCAGATCAAACTGATACTGGTCACGAACGCTCACCGGACAGGCCTGTTCGCAGAGTTTACAAGCCGTACAATCATCAATAACAACATAGCGGGGCTTTTTTACAATAGTTGCCTCAAAATCATTATCACTGATTCTATTGATTTTACTTACTTCGCTACTCGTAAAAATAGTGATATTAGGGTGCCTCGAAATTTCAGACACCTTAGGTGTTGTGATACAAGCGGCACAATCTAATGTTGGAAAAACCTTACTCAACAGAATCATCTTCCCACCAATGGACAATTCCTTTTCGATCAGTAAAACTTTAAAACCATTATTGGCTAGGTTTAATGCTGCCTCACCACCTGCGATACCACCACCAACAATAAGCGTATCAAATGATCTATCTTTTAGCTGCCCACTCATCATTACGAGTTTGAATTTTTAAGTAAATATTCATTAAAGCTTTTTATCTGCTTCACAAACGCTTCGCTGCAGACCGAACAAAGGGCAGCCATTTTCAACCGTGCCGGTTCAATGGATCTTTGTTTCATTAATTCATGAGTCCGGCTCACCAATGCTCCTGTTTTCTCTGTACATGATTCACCATACACACAATCGCTACCATCAGCGGCAATAAAAACCCCGTCAAAACCTTTTTCATACGCATGTAGAATCCATCTCGATTTGATACCACTCGAACAAGGTAATGTGATCGTATATACGGTGGGTGGATAATGCAATTTAAGTAATCCCGCCATATCAATGGCGGGATCAGAAATTTTCTCAGTTGAAAAGACTAATATCTTAGCACTTTTCTTGATTTTTTCAGCCATGCTGGTTGCTTATTTCTTCTTCATATAGACTTTGAAGTACCCGTTTTCTTCAACAGTACCAAGATATTCATGCCCCTGTTTGTTACACCATTTTGGGATATCTACTTTTGTTCCTTCATCAGCTGATAATATCTCCATAACATCACCGGCTTTTATTGATCCGATAGCTTTTTTAGCTTCCAATAACGGACCCGGACAAGCTGTTCCACGAGCATCAACAGATTTTGTTATTACTACGTTTTTTAATTCTTCGATTGTCATAACTTTACTTTTTAATGAATTGATAATTATTGATAATTAATTAAATAAATAGCTGCATACTACTTTCGTTAGCATCACAAACAAAAGTAGCTGCACCTGCATAAGTCAGGTGAGGATAGTCAATCATCTCTTCTTTCTTGAAACCCATGAGATTCATAGACATTTCGCAAACCACAATTTCGATTCCCAGTTCGCCGGCTTCTTTAAACATCTGTTCCAATGAAAGTACACCCTGTTTCTTCATCAACTGTTTAATCATGAGAGGTCCCATACCGGCCATATTCATTTTCGACAGCTTCAAACTACTTTTCCCTTTGGGCAACATCAACCCAAACATTTTAGAGATGAAATCTTTTCCTTTGGCCGTTTTATTTTTATCCCGTAGTGCTGAGAGAGCCCAGAATGAAAAGAACAATTTCACTTTCGTATCCATTGCAGCTGCGGCTAACGAAATAATCATTGCAGCCAGAACTTTATCCATATCGCCTGATACGATAGCTATGGATAGCTGGTCTTGCCTCGAGTTTTCCAAATATGAGACCTTACTTTTTAATGTCTCAACCTGTTCCTGAAGTTGACTAATCTGATCTTTTAATTCTTGTTCCATGAAGTGTGTTATCCTTTATAGTTAGATTATCGTAAAATTAGATGTTCTGCATTTACTACACACCGAACTACCTGTGCAGGTTGACGTTTAATTTTGTGATATAGCTCACATTTATTATCTTTGCCGAATGAACAACGATTGTACAACATGTGCACTTAAGTCTAAAGCGGCAGAAACACTGGGTGAAGAGCACCTGGCCCATTTGTCCTGCAATAATGCCACGGTAGAATTCAAGAAAGGTGATTCTATCATCAAACAAGGAATGTTCTCCACCAATATAGTTTACTTGCGACGTGGACTAGCGAAAATGCATATAACAGGGCCTTATCATGAACAAATAGTTCGCCTTGTTAAAGCGCCCTGCTATTTAGGACTACCCACAACGATTGGTGACAAAATAAACCAGTATTCTGTTACAGCCATTAAAGACGCTGAAGTATGCTTTATCGACATAAATGCATTTCTACTTTTACTAAGAGAGACAGAACATTTCTCATATGAAATCATTCTGGAACTTTGCAGAAACGAATTGGAGTCTATTCGCCGGTGTGCTAATCGTACACAGAAACAAACCCGGGGAAATCTTGCAGACGTTATATTAGAGTTTGCCGACGTTATTTACGAATCGGATAGTTTTACCCTACCCATTTCGCAAGCTGATATCGGAAATCTAGTCGATACTAGCAGAGAAAGCGTTAGTCGTATATTAACCGAATTTCACAAAGACGGCATACTCAAAATTACAGGGAAAAATATTGAGATTCTCAATAAGAAATCGCTGTTATTGATCAGTCAAAATGGATAATATCAGTTTGGAATTGTTGGTATCAACCAAATCTTCCAGTCATATAATTTTGTGTGGTTTTATTCTTTGGATTTGTAAAAATATCTGTAGTCGCATCATATTCTATCAATTCTCCAAGATAAAAAAATGCAGCTTTATCGCTTATTCTCCCGGCTTGCTGAGTATTGTGTGTAACAATGATAATGGTATAATCCTTTTTTAATTCTAGTAACAATTCCTCGATTTTATTCGATGAGATAGGATCAAGCGAAGATGTCGGTTCATCAAGCAAGAGTATATCTGGTTTCATAGAGAGTGAACGAGCAATACAAAGTCTTTGTTGCTGACCTCCTGAAAGGAAAGTTCCTTTTCTATGCAATGTATCCCTTACTTCGTTCCAAAGCGCTACTTTTATGAGGGAATCTTCCACGATCTCTTCTTTTTCAGACTTCGTGAGTTTTATATCATTTAAAGTGTAACCTGATATCACATTTTCAAAAATACTCATCGTTGGGAAAGGGTTTGGACGTTGAAAAACCATTCCTATCTTTCTTCGCAGTATTATTAAGTTCATCAAATAAATATCTTCATTATGAAAATACATGACTCCTTCGCTTTTTGCTCCTGAAGTCAACTCGTGTAAACGGTTTATACAACGAAGGAATGTTGTTTTACCACATCCGGAAGGTCCCATTAATGCTATAATTTCATTTTTTGGTATTTCTAGGTTAATATCTGACAAAACCTTTATTTCACCAAAGAAAGCATTAAAATGTTTAACCGTTAAAATTGAATTTTCCATTTACGTTCTAGGATCTTTGTAAAAATATTTAAAATTAAAATCATCATGATAAGTACAAATGAAGCACCCCAAGCAAGTTGATGCCATTCTTCGTATGGGCTGCTTGCATAATTAAAAATCAGAAGGGGCAAACTACTCATAGGTTTTAAGATATTTGTATTGATAAACGGATTACCGAAAGCAGTGAAGAGCAAAGGAGCTGTTTCACCGGCTACTCTGGAAATACTTAACAAACTCCCTGTTAAAATACCACTTAAACTTGAAGGTAACACTATGCGCAAAATGGTTTTGTAATAAGGCACACCTAAAGAGAGCGAAGCCTCTTTTATCGTTTCAGGAATAAGTTTCAACGTCTCTTCGGTTGATTTTATAATTGGTGGTAACATCATAATTGCCAAAGCAATACTTCCAGATAGTGCTGAAAAATGACCGGTAGGTTTAACAACCCATAGATATATGATAATACCGAGTACAATTGAAGGAATACCCTGCAAAACATCCACACACAAGCCAACCCAATAAGCAAGTTTGTCTTTTCGGTATTCGCTTAAATAAAGCCCGACTATTGCACCAAAAGGAATTGCAATCACAGATGCAACAATAATGATGATAACGCTTCCAATTAACGCATTTAAAATTCCTCCTCCTTTTTCACCTACCGGTTTAGGTAGATTGATAAAAAATTGCCAATTGATGGATGAAATGCCTTGTTTGGCAATGTAAAATATGATTAATAACAGTGGTATTGTTGATAAGAATGTAAGCAAAACTACCCCGCTTTTAAAAAGCTTGTCTTTATAAAATCTGATTCTGATAAGCTCGTCCATATTAGTTGATCATAAAACGTTTAATAATCTGTCGACCCATTACATTTATCAATGTTGTTACAATAAAAAGCATAAGTCCCATCTCAATGAGTGCTGAAAGATAAACAGTGCCGGTGGCTTCGGTAAATTCGTTAGCAATTACACTGGCCATGGTATTACCCGGACTAAAAATGCTCTTTGGTATATCGTGTGAATTTCCAATCAGCATAGTAACAGCCATTGTTTCACCCAATGCTCGACCAAGAGCAAGAAGTACCCCTGCAAATAATCCGGACCGTGTATAGGGAATGATTATATTCTAATCACCTCATAATGTGTTGCTCCAAGAGAGTATGCTCCTTCTCTAATATGAGGAGGCACCATACTAATAACCTGACGAGATAGCGATACTGAATATGGCATAATCATTATAGAGAGAATAATGGACGATGTTAATATCCCAACACCATAAGGCGGTACACCAAACTTTAATTCTATATCTCTAATCATCGGTACTAAAACAAATATTCCCCAGAAGCCATAAATTACGGATGGTATGCTGGCAAGAAGTTCTATAATATTCTTGAAAACATTCGACACAACACCCTTAGGATAGTATTCACCTATAAATAAGGCGGTTGCTATAGAAAAGGGCATAGAGATAATAAGCGCTAGTAGTGAAGTTAAAAGTGTACCTATTAGAAAAGGCAGAGCACCGTACTCATCGGTCACCGGATCCCAATCTTTACCATAGATAAATTTATATCCAAGCTGACTTATGGAGGGCAAAGAAGAAATTGTGAGTGTAATAAAAATAGACAATAGGATGATTATTAAAACAATACCCGATATCCCTAAAAACTTCTGGAATATCTTTTCAAAAAGAAAAATATTATTATACTTTTTAAGTTTCAAATTTTCATTTTGAGCTATGCTCTTTTTGAAAATTCCGTTATTCAATAATTCTCTTAAATTCATTTCGTAAGTCTTTCATTGATTGTACTGCCGGTAGTTTTATATAGAAAATACAGACAAAAGAGAATAAGGCACTCTCTTTATTGAGAGTTGCCTTATTTGTATACAGAGAGTTGTTTTAGGTGTAAACAAACAATTCTTAACTGTTACAATAATGATTTACCGTTAAATACGATAGATTTTAAATTGGCTTCGACTACTTTCTTAGCTTGTTTTGGTAATGGAGCATAAATTAAAGGAGTTGTAAATACTTGTCCTTCATGTGTCATCCACCATACTAGCTTAACAACTTCTTTTGCCTTGGCAGCCGGTCTACCATCATAATTTTGTTCTTTATAAAGCAAAATCCAAGTGAAACTACTAATTGGATATCCATCGGGGGCATCTGTATTTGTAATTGAAACACGTGCATGTGAAGGAATGGGAACATTAGCAGCAGCAGTAACCGATTTTATTGAAGCTTCAACATATTTCCCTTTCTTATTTTTCAGAAGACCTACAGGCATTTTGTTTTGTAATGCATAAATCAACTCAACATAACCAATAGCACCCGGTGTTTGTTTTATCATTCCACTTACACCTTCGTTACCTTTAGCCCCAAGACCAACCGGCCAGTCTACCGACGTTTTATGACCAACTTTACTACTCCATTCCGTACTTACTTTCGATAAATAATCTGTGAAAATAAAGGTAGTCCCGCTTCCATCCGCACGATGTACAATAGAGATCGGCATATTGGGAAGCATAGAAGTTGGATTAAGTTGCTTTATACGTGCATCGCTCCATTTTGTAATCTTCCCCAGAAAGATATCGGCAACTACATCAGGAGTAAATTTAAGCGTTGGGTTGCCGGGTATGTTATAAGTAATAACAGCAGCACCCAGACAGGTTGGTATATGCACCACATTTGCAGGCATTTTTGCAAGATCTTCATCGCTTAAAAAAGCATCTGAAGCGCCAAAATCTACAGTCTTACTCATCAACTGTTTGATTCCACCCCCCGAACCAATAGATTGATAGTTAATTCTCACTCCGGTTTTCTTGTTATATTCACTAAACATTTTTGAATACAGGGGATATGGAAAACTTGCGCCTGCGCCTAATAGTTCTACACTGCTACCTGTACTTTTTGTTATCGGCTTTGACGTTGTTGCAAAACAGGTTGATAATATTCCCACAAAAGCGATCATTGTAAGAACTGATAATAATCTGAATGTTTTCATAAAATTATTTTTTTAATGAATTATATTCTAAAGATAATTGTGTAATACAAAAAGGATATTATTAGGTGATTAACTAAAGGTTAAGTTATCTGAAAACATAGTAAACCGTTAATCTGGCTGCCAAATCATAACTGCTTGAACTAAGTTTATTAACTGCTGCATTCCGATTATCATATTTATCATACCATATATTAGGCATAATATGCACATTTTTCATTGGTGCAAAATCGAGTGCTGCTAACAAAAATGTTTCTTTGAAAACAGAAGAATAAGAAGTTGTATATGTATTATTTGAATTGAATTTACTGTCAGGATTATAATTATCGTAGCGGAGTACGAATCTCAATTTATCGGTTATTCTTCCATTCGTAAATATCGATATACCTGTAGCTACATCATTAACCGTATCCTTTTTAGTTGAAGGAGCTTGTTCCGCATAGATGGTATTATTTTTCTGAACTTGTTGGAATGCTTCCAGACCCAAGGTAAAATCTTTGGTTTGATAAGCAACGAAACCTTTTAGGGTAGTCTTGTTCTTGTTATATGGATTTTGTTGAGCTATTTCATTATCACCACCAAAATCTACAATAATTTTTTTATCCATGAACTTGGCCCATACGTCACCATACAACTTTTTAAATTTATCGGTTTCTGATTTTTGACCGGCTCCATTACCAACCATCAAATTATATCCATAGTCTCCGGCATCATTAAGCTTACCTTGTAAACTTACCCCAACATCATTAGATCCACCAATTTTACGCATGTCCATAATGGTTTTTTCTAATGAACGATATGCCCATGTTGGTTCAGAAACAGTAGCAAATGTGGAAGTAGGCATTTGCCCCATTACAAGATCAGAATTCTTAAAAATATTTTTCCATCTCAGGTTAGCAGCTTTAATATAGAATGAGCGTGTTCCGTCCGATAATGTACCACCTTCATAAGCTAACAAAACTTGCGATGTAAAATGCTCACTAATGTCATAGTCGTAACCAAGATAGATTCTTCTAAATTCAAAAGAATTAAAATCCTTTGGATTGGCGGCATATTGGGTATTACTCATATTAAATGTATTAGTGTGAATTTTATCCATAAAATCTCCAAATACATATCCCCAGAGTTTACCCGACGGAATAAATGCTTTCTTTGTTTGCGCAGTGTCTTTTTGGCTAAAAGCATTTAAGCTTATTAAAAACAACGCGATAAAAATCAATTGTGATTTTTTCATTTTCACTTTATTTGTTTTAGGTTTAAAGTAAAGGGTGTATTCTTCTTTTCACTACCAAATTAATATGCGCTTTAGAATAATTGACAGTTTCTTGAATTAGCCCTGATGATGTCTTTTTTTTAAACAATCAGTTCACGTGATAAAGATTGTCTTAACGATCCAAAAGTAGAACCTGACTTTCAACAGAACATTAACACCTATTTAATTTTGAATTAACATTAAATTAAATATCAATTAAAATGAGATTAAATTCAGATTAAACAATTATATTTATCTGTATTTTAGTATATTACAACTTAAAGATTACTTAATCTAAAGCAGTTATTAAAACAACAGTCTATACTTAGCAATAGGAATTTCGACTTTATGAATTACTTTTACCTTTACATTTTCATCTAAAGAAAGACATGTCGGCTTATAAAATTCTTATTGTAGAAGACGAATCCAGAGTAGCTGCATTCATTAAAATGGGATTAGAAGAATGTGGGTATACTACGGATATTGCTTATGATGGGATGACGGGTAAATCATTAGCCTTGTCCATTCAGTATGATTTAATTATTTTGGATATTAATCTTCCACATATTAATGGATTTCAACTTTGTAAAATAATCAGAGAGAATAATCTACAAACACCAATTCTAATGTTGACTGCATTGGGAAGAATGGAAGATAAATTGCAAGGATTTGAATATGGAGCCGATGACTATCTATCTAAACCATTCGAATTTAAAGAATTAACAGCAAGGATAAAAGCATTATTAAAAAGAAGTCGAGCCCAGCCAATGTCGGCAGGCATTATTAAAATAGCAGATTTGGAAATAAATTTAGATGCCAAAACTATTACGAGAGCTGGGATTGAAATAGAATTAAGATCAAAAGAATATACTTTACTAGAATATATGGCCATCAAAAAAGGAAAGGTCATCAGTCGTTCAGAACTTATTGAAAATGTATGGGGTGCTAATTTTGATATCAATTCAAATGTAGTAGACGTGTATATTAATTTTTTAAGGAACAAAATGGATAAGGATTTCACACCGCAACTAATTCATACACGTGTAGGGATAGGTTATGTATTGAAAGATTTATAAAACCTAATGGACATGAAAATTAAATATCGTTTAACCATCAATTTCTCCTTATTGGTTGTAGGGATTATTTTAATTTTCTCCTTCAGCATCTATGCTTTTTATCTAAAACATAGACACGAAGACTTTCTGACCCGATTACAAAATAAAGCTATAAACGCTGTTACCCTATTAAATACGACTCCATTCGATAAAAAATTACTGAAAATAATTGATCATCGTTCAGTAACGAATATGGATGATTTAACCGTAATCATCCTTGATAGTTTAAAAAGCATAGAATATACCAATCAAGATTCAAGCAAGATTTCAAAATCTATGCCTATATTTAAAAAATTGGACTGGGAAAAAAATAGCAACCTCACTTATAAAAAAGAAATATTCGTAAGCTTTCCTCATCATTTCCAAAACAAAAAATTTTACCTGCTAGCATCAGCAGGCGATTTATATGGTGAAGCTGAATTACAACAGTTATTAATTATCATTTTGCTTGTTTTCATATCCAGTTTGGCTTTAGTTATTATAGCGGGATTTTTAAATGCCAGACAATCTTTAAAACCGATAAAAGATATTATTATGCAGGTTGATGAAATTGAAGCAGCCAATCTAAACATCATGCTTACAACAAAAAACAATGACGAGATTTCAGAACTGGCACATACATTTAATAAGATGTTAGAACGAATCAATAGGGCTTTTGAACGAGAACGTTTTTTTGTTTCCAATGCATCGCATGAACTCCGTACACCTGTTACTGCAATTAAAGGACAAGTGGAAGTAGCTCTGATGAAAAAGCGAAATGAAGAAAATTATATAGCCGTATTAACTTCTATATTAGACGATGTGGAAAATATGACAAATATTATTAATGGCTTTCTCGAACTCGCCGAAACGAATACAGATCTTAAAAGCTTATCCATACAAACGATTCAAGTCGACGAGTTTCTATTTACAGTTAAAGACGAAATCATCAAACGGAAACCCCAATACATTATCAATATTGAATTTGAAAAAGCACCTAATAAGGAGAGCGAAATTTCGATTGCAGGCAATCAGGGATTATTGTTTATAATGATGAACAACCTAATAGATAATGCTTGTAAATTTTCCGAAAACAAAAAGGCTACCCTGAAAATTGATTTCGACAACAATTATACAATCATTAAAGTAACTGACAACGGAATCGGAATACCCGACGAAGAAATGGAGTATATCTTTCAACCGTTATACCGGGCCAAAAATGTTCAAGGAAAACATGGTAATGGAATTGGACTCTCTATTGTTCAAAGAATTGCTGAGATTCATAAAGCACAAATTAAAATATCTTCGACATTAAACATTGGTACTACAATATCTGTTCTATTTCCAAAAAAATAAAATGTATTAGCAATGGCTTTATACTTAAAAAAAACTATTTAACTTTCCATTTGTCCTTCCGTTTACAATTAACTTTAGTATACAAGAGCTAAAAACATCATTGGCTCGACACTCAAAACTTGCTGTTTGCCAAACGATTTCTGTACTATTATCATGTGCAGGGAACAGCTCATATCTATTCATCATCTAAGCATTGGTAATATGGTGTCTTTTGTTATTTCTATCCTCTTTTACTAATCTCAACAAGTGCATCACGATTAGAGAGAACAATACTCTTTTCGTCGAGCCGAATCAATCCATCTTTTTCAAATACCTTCAACAGTTTTACGGTACTCTCGGTTGAGAGCCCGGCGAATTCAGCAAGATCACGTCTAGATAAGAGTGCGAAAACATCGTCAGAACCTTTAACACTATCTATATAGAGCAACGCATCCGCAAGTCGGCCATTCATCTGTTTATAAGTATGGTTGCGGAGTGTATCATATAATATTGTGTTCTGTTCGCAATAACGTCTGATAAGTGTAAAGGCAAACATTCCATTTTGCTGAACGACTTTGGCTATAGCCGATTTTTCAATTAAAAATGCAAGTGTATCGGTTAATGCAACAACAGAGTAGTTGAAAACATTTTTTCCAAACACTGAAGAAAGTCCTATAAATTCACCAGTTTTAATTATCCTGAGATTCAAGTTCTTTGAACTATCACCTTCTAGATGTTGCTTAGCGATACCCTCAATGACAAACAAAACATAAGATGCAAATGCACTTTGTTTAGTCAGGTTTTCACCTTTTCTAAAGAGCACCTGTGTTTTACTGGCACGTACTACTTCCACTTCATCATTCGTAAGTAATTTAAAACATGGAGATTGAATATCACAGACAAACCTTTGATCTGTTTCTGAAATGGTTTTCATTTTAGTACATTTATATTTCAAGCGCAAAGTTAGCACTAAATCAATAAAAAAGTTGAGACATTTCAATCCGGTGAATGTTATGCTTTTAGCTTAGCTGTAAATATGCTATGTTTATTTTAGATAATTTTGACTTATCTGATAAAGTTCAGCATTTCAATACTAAACCACTATTAACCAATAGTTATAAGTACATTTATTGAAAGAAATAGAACAAAAACTAATTAATTTCTTATGAATGAATTTGATATTAAAGCAAAAGATTGGGATAAAAACCAGATACATGTTAAACGTTCTGAGGCTATTGCCATTGAATTATTAAGAAGAATACCTATTACAGAGAAAATGACGGCTCTTGAGTATGGTGCCGGAACCGGATTGCTTAGTTTTATATTGAATGATAGGTTGGCAGAAATCACATTGATGGATAGTTCAATGGAAATGACAAAGATGACCCAATCTAAAATTGCCGAATCGGGAAATACAAAGATGAAAGCCTTATACATTGACCTTGAAAAAGAAGATTTTCAAGGTCAATTCGACATCATTTATAATCAGATGGTTTTACATCATGTTGAGAATATCGATTTGATATTCGGAAAGTTTTATGCTTTAATTAAACCGGGTGGCTACCTTGCTATTGCAGATCTATATAAAGAAGATGGATCATTTCATGGTGAAAATTTCAAAGGACACAAAGGCTTTGATATTGATCAACTTAAACGAAAGTTAGAAAAACAGAGCTTTAGAGAGATTGTAATAAATCCTTGTTATACCATTCAACATATGAATGATAACCATGAAATAAAAGAATTTCCGTTATTTCTGTTAACGGCACTTAAGAAAGCATGATATTTGACCTATTAGTCATTGAGTATCATGTAAATATGAAAGTTAAAATATGGCTCTAAGAAATAATATTTCAAAGCCAGACGCAATCAATAATGCATCTATATCAACCAAATAAATCCTCATATAATGGAAAAAAATTGTAATACCAATCCCAAACCTAAAACAATAAAAGAACTTTTTAAGTCATGGTATTTCTGGAAACCTTTTCTTGGAATCGTAATAGGAGCAAGTGCCGGCCTTCTATACTTTTATATGGTTGGTTGTAAAACAGGCTCATGCCCCATTACAAGTAATGCATGGAGTACTGCAATCATGGGAGGGTTGTTAGGCCTTTTTATAACAAGCAGCCCGTGTGCAACTTGTAAATAAACTGGACACGCAATCTATTCCTTATACAACTGTTATACAATGTATTTCTTAAAATTATTGTTTATTCTTCGAAATACTGTTTCGAACATCATCCATCGTAAAGGAATAGCGTTTTTTCAAACGACCTAATTTTTCTCCAGTTAGTTCTTTCGGAATTTTGAGATCTGAGGCAATTTTATTTGCAGGTACATGATATTTATCTGCCACAAATTGCAGAGTTTGACTACCGTAAACTTCATACGCTTCATTAGCGGAATGATGATGATTTTTATCGCTTTTCGATTTCTTATCTTTATTAATATCAACTAAAGTAGCATTAACTTGTTTTGATAACCCGTCTTTTTCAGAGAAACCGGCATTCATATTACTATTTCGTTCAAGACGATTTTGATGCAATGGCTCCCGGAATACTATTTCAGGTTTTACAATCAGTGCAAAAGAAAACATTAACAAGCCGGAAACTGTTAAAAAAGTAGTTAAAACAATACGCAAAATCCTATTAGGAAACATTTTGCGAAAAACACATGTAATCATCTTAAAATGTAAGACGATATGCAAAAGCAACAAAGCCAAAAAAATAAGGCTTAATATAAGATGTATCGTTCCCCATTGATGACGGGTTAAACTCCAGAACTCTAAACCTACGTTATTTCCATAGAGGACGTTTCTATCCATACCCGGAATTAAAACATACTTTATGAGGAAACCAATACCCGCAATAGGCATTAGCAATAAGAGCATTATAATATCAATGCTTAAATTGAATTTCGATTTATCCTTATAAATGCATCTCATAATTTTATCATTTATTTTTTACGTTTATAAAATAAAGCTATAATTTCATCTTCAAATACTTTCACTTCTATGATCAAACTCATTGAGATCTTATAGTTTAACTAAATTAATCCAATCAATTTTGACATACTTACCATTCAATGATTTTAATTGATATTTTATTCGGTTTACACATTTCATATCATTTATAATTAAGCTGGCATAAGTTCAAAGTTCTGATTACCTTTAATTGCATCCAAAACAAAAGCAGGGATAGCGCAGGGTTTCCAATTGTCCTTTCCAACAAATGCCAATTCAGTTTCAGCCACGTTAATTAATTCATTAAGCTCATTATACAATTTATAGGTAAACCAAATCCGTACGCCTTTAACAGCCTTAAGCGTAGTTCTTACAGTAAGCCTCGCATCATAATTCGTGGTTTTCAGAAATCGAAAATTCATACGTATTACAGGGATCATATATCCGGCATCTTCAACCGACTTATATGAAATTCCTATACTACGAAACAACTCCCAGCGAGCTGTTTCGTAGTATTTTACATAATTAGAATGATGTACTGTACCCATTTTATCTGTGTCACAATACATCACCCTAAAAGTATATTCATGCTCAATCATTTCCCCTATTTTTTTCCGTAATACCTTTAACCAGCATGTCGAAAGCAAGTTTTATTGCCGGATCATCAAATAATTCATTCATTTTTCCCGTATCACAGCTCTCACACATTTTTTCATTAAATGGTATTTGAGCAAGTACAGGAATTTCAAATTCAGTTGCAAGTTCTTGTCCCCCTCCTTTGCCAAAAAGAAAATACTTTTCATCAGGATGTATCGTTGGAGAGAACCAAGCCATATTTTCAATAACACCTAATACCGGAATTCCAATTTGTTGATCATGATACATATTTATCGCTTTTCTGACATCGGTTAAAGCCATGTGCTGAGGTGTGGTAACAACCACTACACCGGATGCTTCAAAATTCTGCAATAGAGTAAGATGAATATCGCCTGTTCCGGGAGGGGTGTCGATAACCAGATAATCAAGTTCTCCCCAATGGGTATCTGTAAGAAGTTGCGTCACACCACTCGAAGCAAGTGGGCCACGCCATATAACTGGCTGTTTGTTATCTATAAAGAAACCAATCGACATGAGCTTAATACCAAACTTAATAAATGGCTTCATATAGCTCTTACCGTTGTTTTCCTCCATCTCAGGTTTAGAATCTTGCAGATTAAAAAGCACGGGTATAGAAGGACCGTAGATATCGGCATCCAATAAACCCGTTGAATAACCTTCCATTGCAAGCGACAGTGCTATTCCGGCAGCAACTGTTGATTTTCCAACTCCACCTTTGCCCGAGGCGACAATGATGATGTTTTTAATGTTGGGTAATTTTGTTTTACTGATTATTTGTTGATTGTCCATTGTTAAATAATTTATTCCAAATGTTTATTATTTCTTTGCTAGATTCTGTTTCAGGCAACCATTCTACAATACTTTGACAATTAAGCATCGCTTCAACAATTTTTGTATCAAAAATTATTTTACCAATTACAGGAATTTTCATATCAAAACACCAATCACTTATTCTATTGGTCACCTCAATATTTAAGTCGTATTTATTAATAACAACGTACGATTTCACTTTAAAATTTGAAATAACATCCAATATCCGTTTCATATCATGAAAACCTGAATTGGTAGGTTCGGTAATTATTATAACTTCGTTTGTTCCTGTAACCGATGATATTACCGGACAGCCTGTTCCCGGAGGACCATCAATAATAATGGTATCAAAACCATTCTCTTTAGCTGTTCTACGAGCCTGATCGCGTACTATGTTTACTAGCTTCCCTGAGTTTTCCTCACCGGGAGCAAGACGTGCATGTATCATTTTCCCATTTCGATAATTTCCAACATACCACCGGCTTTTATCACTTGGAATCATGCTGATAGATTGAGTGGGACAAATTCGAGTACACAACTTGCATCCGTCACACAATGTTTTTGAGATAGTAACACGATCATTTTGATATATAATGGCATCAAACCGACAATAATTTATACACAAGCTACAATTTGTACATGTGGAATAATCTATTATTGCTTTATAACCGGTGACAAACGTTTCTTCAAAATAATTTTCGGGCTGTAATATTAAATGCAGATTAGCGGCATCCACATCACAATCGGCCACAATCAAATTGTCGCCTAATGTTGCAAATGCTGCACTTAAGCTTGTTTTACCAGTTCCGCCCTTACCGCTTAAAATTGCTATTTCTGTCATTGTTTCAGATGTTGTTCAATAGTCTTTAGTAACTCGAAAAAAAGAACCTGATAAGTTGGTTTCTCCTCTACAAGCAAATGTCCTTCGGAATATATGCGGGCTATTTCTCTATCGAAAGGAATTTCCATAAGTAACGAAATATTATTTTGTTGCAACCAATCATATACATCCTTATTTCCCAATCCTGCTCGGTTTATGATTACCCCAAAAGGTTTGTTTAAATATTGAAGTGTTTCCACTGACAGTTTCAGATCGTTTAATCCAAAAGGCGTTGGCTCAGTAACTAAAACCACAAAATCGGCATAGTCAACCGTTGCAATAAAAGGGCATGATATACCAGGTGGTGAATCGTAAATGATTAACATGCTATTATCGGCCTCCTTAATCGCATTTTTTATAACAGGCACAGGCGAATACACTCCAATTTCGGCACGGCTCTCAATAAATTCGGCATTCTCATTTATACAAATAGATTTTACCCTGCCAAGCTGTTTTTCTTTTTCGGTAATTGCGCCAAATGCGCAAGTCACCAAACATGCGCCACAATCGTGACACAAATCTTCAATAACCTTGATAAATCTAACAGGTGGTAAACATATAATAGCATGATATTCGCAATATTCATAACATTTACCACAAAACATACACTTATACAGGTCAATTATTGGAATGTGTTGTATCACCGCTTGGTTAAGAAATAACCGGCCCGAAATAAATTCACCCACATTAGGCTCTTCGGCATCACAATCAACTAATGTAACAGATATCCCAGTTTTTTGAGCTACCAAAAAAAGATTGGTAGAAACAAAAGTTTTCCCTGTACCTCCTTTTCCGCTTGCAATAGCTATCTTCATTGTAACATATTAATATTTAACCTCTTTATTCCCATTGCAAAATTCTCATTTGAATAGAAGATGAACTAATTGAGAGTTATATACAATAAAAAAATTTAGAAATTTATCAAAAACAATTTCACCGGCATTGTGCCCAGATATAGCAATGTTTTTGTATCTAAAATTGCCTTCTTTAATTCTCTTGAATGGTCAATAGCAAAGTCGGATTGTAACACTTTGTTTATTGTTCCTTGTAAATCAAAATTTTCAGAAACAGCAAAATCAATAATATTTCCGGCAATAGCAGGTCGTAATGCCTTATCAAAAGAATTGGCCGAACATAGTACTTATTTTTCCAAATCGGCATACATGCTCAAAACTAAATCATATATTTTCTCTTACTATTAATGGTCACAGAAATTATTTCCAGTTACCAATGAGTTTTTAATCCAATCCATAACCAGTTCTTTCGGACTTTTAGGCTCAGCACCAACATTTACTTTTATATTTTGAGCTGCAAATAAATCGAGTGCACGTTGCCCCATGCCTCCAGCAATAACTTCCGTAATACCACGTTCAGCAAGCCAAGCGGGGTATAATCCGGGTTCGTGAGGAGGCGGAGTGATAAGATTTTCGCTAATAATCACATTATCCTTAACTTCAACAATAGAAAACTGTTGGCAATGACCAAAATGTGAACATAAACATCCGTCTTCCAACGGAATAGCAAAAGTAGTTTTCATAACTTTATAGTTTATAAGTGAATTGTTCTTTATTCCAAAATTTTACTTAATAAGCATTGCATCTCAATACAATTTATTAGCAACAATTAAATATATTAAATTTAATTATATTTAAAATTCAACACCATACGATGATAGACCTTATGGCATCGAAAATCCGGCTATCTGTTTCCTCTGAAACGGAAGCCCATTCCTCTTCCTAACCCCAAACTTTGTCCATTACCGCAAGCTTTACGTGGTCCACATCCCATTCCTTGACCTCTTTGTAAAGAGAAAACACTTCCTTGCAGAATCTCGGCGTCTGATTTACCCTTATTATCGGGATTACAATGACCTAATTTTCTACCGGTCATAGCTCCTTCTCCATTGGGGCCTCTTCTGTTTAATCCTGGCATAATAACCTCCTTTTATTGTTGTGTTTACTATTTTACTCCGCTTTTTGAGCGTTTACCTTTTCCTTCTCCTCCACCCGATTTACGACGCAAGCCAATGCCTTTACCAAGTTTTTCAATAGCTTCGCTATCTGAAACTTTCTTGCATAAGCCTAAGCCCCGTCCGGTTGATGTCCCTTTCTTTTCGGGACCGGTTCCATCCATTTGTGGCATAATCTTTAATTTTTATGGTTTAATGATTCAATGATTTCACTTATTTTTCTTTCAGGATCATTTAATTCAACTAATTGTATTTGGAGACTATCGAAAATAAATTTGACTTTAGCTCCAAATTCGCCAGACACTACCTTTTTAATTCCTCTGGATGCAATCAGTTGAACTGATGCAGGACCTGCCCCTTCTACATTTTCTTTATTGGTATTAAGGATAAATTCGGTAGAGTGACTTTCAGTATCGAATATTACAAAATAAGAACATCGACCAAAACGACTGTCTAATTTTGCATTTATAGTATTTCCTGTTGATGTGATTGCTACTTTCATAATTAATTACAATTATTATCCCTTAGATGTGGTCCACTTTTTCATATCCATTTGGGCCCAACTTTTTGGGCCGGCTTTAATAATGAGCATTTGCTCGATACAAATATAATGAACATTTGCTCATTATAATTATTTTTTCTATCTATTTTTGAATTTCTTTTAAAATGTTTCGCCGATCTTTTTTAGTAGTACACAGAATTTAAGGATCAATCAGAAAAATCGAGAAGTAAAAATAGGAGATAAATTAAGGATAAACTGCAATATGAAAATCACAGTTCATTCAGGATAATAGTTTGCAAGTTGCGGTTGATTTTTTAATGATATCCATGATAAGGGATGCCAAAAGCACAAAATAATCCGATCAAAGAATAAATCTTAGGTTTTGTCCGAATAGAAAGGAGAATATAAGGAATATACGAGCCTGATATGTCTTATCCATAAGGGCATATTAAAAGGAATTAGACCTATGTCTGAACTAGGTTTGATGTAGGTTTGACCGGGGTACTAGATACCGAACAAACCTACATTAAATTTATTTCAAATCTTTTTATACACACCTTCATGTTTACTTCTTATCTTTTTTATCTTCCGGTATTATTTAAATATTCATTACGGGATATGCCGCTTATCGATAAATTTTTATTTTCTTCTCCACAACTTTTCAGGCTGATCCGAATTTAATTCTCTTTTAATAACTAAATTCAATATATGAAAACCATCTGTCTAATTTTCGCTTCTTATCTTCTCAAAGGTAGTAGTTAGTGTCTTGCCGATATATAAATTCATTTCCATTGTGAGATATTTTATTTCCGGTCTGCCGTACTAGTTATACACAAATGATCGGTAAGGTACAGACATTACCAAATCAATATTCCCCAACCTACAATGAGTCATTTTTAAAATTCATTCTTTGAGGATGATTGAAAATCATGAAGTATATTTTTATTCTAATCAGCATCAGGCTATTAATTTTATTCTCTAACTTTGTATTTGTGAATCATATAGGCTAAAAAAATATAATCTGACGAGTTATTCATCATGTTCCTTAATTTACATCATCATGCCCGACTTTAGGCTAAAGGTCTTTTATACAGTAGCACAAACACTTAATTTTAATAAAGCTGCCGAAAAACTTTTTATAAGTCAACCTGCGGTAACAAAACATATCCGCGAGTTGGAATTGCATCTTGGGATAACATTATTTAATAGGGAACATAAACGTATTACGCTCACGAATGAAGGCGAGCTTGTTAAACAATATGCGCACAATATTTTTGAGCAATATCAAAAGCTAGATTTTGAATTAAACCTGCTCAAAAATAAAACTGCAGGAGCGTTACGTATCGGCGCAAGTACAACAATAGCACAGTATATCATTCCACCTGTATTAGCAGCATTTCACAAACGGTTTCCTGAAGTTTTATTAAACTTATATAATGCTAATTCTCATGATATTGAGAACGCACTTTTAGCAAATAGTATCGATCTGGGAATTGTTGAAGGCACAAATACGAATACAGATTTAAGATATCGTACTTTTATGAAGGATGAAATCGTACTTGTAACGAGTGTTAAAAACAGAAGCTTAAAAAAAAATACGATTGCTTTAAAGGATTTGGGAAAATTATCATTAATAATGAGAGAAGAAGGATCCGGAACTTTTGATATCATTAAAACAACTCTAAAAAGATCAGGTTTTGAACCAGCAAATTTAAAAATAGAGATGCAACTTGGAAGCACAGAAGCTATCAAAAACTATCTACTACATTCGAATACTTTTGCATTTCTTTCTATTTATGGCATTCGAACTGAACTATTCTCAGATAAGTTACAAATTATTGATATCAAGGAGTTAGATATTAACCGGATGCTCTCGTTTGCTTATAAACAAGGTCAACCACTACCACTTTCCGAACTCTTTATCCAATTTGCAACTTTAAATCAATAACTATAGGTTATTAAACCATACTTTTTATGATACAAATTTTAATATAAAACAAGCAATCTTTGTGTTCCACTTTAACCACACAAAGAAATGACAACAAAATTGCCTCCCATTGCACAACAAGTATTATTTATCGTAATATTAATATTATGCCTTACGCCATTTATAACTCCGCCTTTTGCTCTTTTGCTTGGGCTTATAATAGCACAAACTATTGGACATCCCTTCATTCATCTTAACCACAAAGCAACACAATGGTTATTAAAGATTTCTGTTATAGGATTAGGGTTTGGAATGAACCTTCATCATGCAATTCAGGCAGGGAAAGAAGGTTTCATTTTTACACTCGTTTCAATAAGTTTAACATTAATCAGTGGATTATTGATAGGTCGATGGCTAAAGGTAGATCAGAAAACATCGTTTCTCATTTCATGTGGGACAGCTATATGCGGTGGAAGTGCTATTGCAGCTATTTCCCCCATCATTAAATCAAACGAAAAGCAGATCAGTGTTGCTCTTGGAATTATCTTCATCCTTAATTCGGTGGCTTTATTTATATTTCCAATGATAGGTCATTGGTTTAACATGAGCCAACATCAGTTTGGATTGTGGAGTGCCATTGCCATTCATGATACCAGCTCGGTAGTAGGAGCTTCGGCAAAATATGGTAAAGAAGCCCTACAGATAGCAACCACTGTAAAGCTAGAACGGACATTGTGGATTATCCCCGTATCATTCTTCGCTGCGGCTATGTTCAAAAACAATGAGAAAACGATTAAAATACCTTATTTTATCATCTTTTTCATTTTTGCAATGATATTCAGCACCTATTTGCCAAATTATCAGAATATTTATGCACTTATTGTAACAGGAGCAAAAAGTGGATTAAGCTTAACTTTATTTTTAATTGGAGCCGGGTTAAACTACACAACTATTAAATCAGTAGGTAGAAAACCACTATTCCAAGGTGTCCTAATATGGATACTTATCAGTATTGTAGCCTTTCTAAGCATCATTAACCAACTGGCTTAAATTAAGGTTGAAATCTGAAAATAGCTTGGCAAAATTAACCTGCTAATGTATTCCTCCTATTGTAAACACATCAAAACCATTCTCTTTAGCCATCTGCATAGCAGCTTGGTTCTGCATAATAGCTCCTCCCCAATAGTTATGATCATACACATGTGGCGTTTTAAACCAGCTGTCAATATTCATTATAATCTGTATCTCTTTTGTTTCACCTTTACGAATGGAAAAGCCTGAATTTTTAAGAGTTACAGGAAAATAATTCTGTACGAAACCGGTAATGGTACCGGTGTTATCAGCACCAGAATATATCTGACCAATACCTAAATGAAAATTATAAGGTGTTTTCTGATTATTAGTGTCTTTCCAGAAGCCATTAATCATCATATAATGATATCCTCCACCCAACTGATCCGGCCATGCCATATTGACTTCGGGAGGATTTACATACATTAAAGAAATATTCTTCTCTTTTGATATTCCAAAAGTGAAACTTATTGAATCATAATCACCCGGTTCAATCTTATCAAATACATTCCAGGTTGTTGTTTGAGGTAGGGATTCATCCACATATTGAATATCTTTCCATTTAAAGATATACTGCATTGAACCATCCGACTTATGTAAAACCACATCGGAGATGAAATATTTAACTTCCGAAACAGAATATACATTGCCTGCTGCATTTATGTATTTCATAGTATCTTTTACTAAAGGCTGCCCATCAACATAATGCACAAACCTAAATACAATTTTTCCGCCATTAGAATTGGAATCCTCATGACTTTTAGTGCAACCGATAACGGCAACGAAAGCGAGAAACACAAAAGCTATAAAACTATTTTTATGTATCATCAGATGGTTACAATAAGATTGATAAAGAACGAACGGCCCGGTTCATAGAGTCTTAAAGAGCTTCCGGTAATTTTTCTGTTTAGATGCTCATAATAAGCTTTGTCGAATAAATTATTAACACCGGCTGTCAGGTTCAGATAATTGAGTGGCTTGTAATTCAGTGAAAAGTTAAGCAACCCAAAACCAGGAGTAGAAGCTTCGTAATAAGCCTCCGAAGTACGATGCTGTCCCGAAACCAAACGTAAAGCAAGTTTAGGAATCAGCTTATTGTGAAACATATAGTAAGCAAGAGATATGTTTGTTTCGAACGGAGGAATTTCAGGTAGCGGATCATTCTTTAACTCCGTTTCATCAACTACCTGACCATTTGTGATAAGATACTTTGTGGTAGAAGGGAGATACGCATCCGTGTATGAAGCCGTTAAAGCTGTTAAAAACCTATCGTTGAAAGTCTGACTATACCCCAGTTCAAAACCTCTAAAAACGGCAAGATCTACATTCGAAAATTGCTTTACGCCCAATGCCCCAGTGGTAGAGGGTTTAGCAACAGAAGAAGGCACACGTATTCCCGAGATATAATCCTTAACAAAGGAATAGAAACCATTCAAATAAATCTTTCCAAAATTCTTATCATCATAACTCAATGTAACATCCGTCTGGAAATTCTTCTCGGGTTTAAGAGACGGATTACCCAGATAATCATAATTATCATACCCGACAACCAAAAACTTGATATACCGCTCAAGCATATTCGGACTTCGCATGGCTTCACCGAATGCTAAATTAACAGAAAGTTTTTTTGTGATGGCCTTACTTAAGCCTAGACTTCCGCTCACGTTTAAATATTGTGTTTGTTTACTGACAAAGTAGTTGGTATTATATTTCACTATTTGCAGTGTGTCTCCGGAGGAAGCCTGATTATAATCACCCCTCAGAGAAGCCACCAGTTGAAATAACTTATAACTTTTTTTAAGTTCAGCAAATAATCCCACATTCTCGATTTTCGAATCTAACCAAAGGTTCGATTTTTTAGTAGAACTACTTTTAACCCCTCCCATAGTCATGATCATGGTCATGACCTTAGTACCATCCTTTTTAATATTCTCATAATCAGCTCCTAAATTTAGCAAAGTAGTATTATTCAGATGAAAGGCCAACTCACTTCTGCCTCCCATGTTAACGGCATCCACGTCGGAAACGCCCTGCATGGTAGCATAGTTTTGACGTTGAGAGTTATCCATAACATGATCTACCCTCGAATGATATGCACTAACGGTCAATGAACTAATCTTTTTTGAAATATCAACAGCCTGATAATTTAAAGATAAAATACGTGTATCATCGCTCAACTCATCCATAGGTAAAGCTGGATAGGAAACATCTCTTCCATGTGATTCGATGACTGAAAATAATAAAGATTGATTTTTATTGATAGCATAACCTACATTCCCTGCGTAATTATACTTTCGAAATGAAGATTTTACAGTTAAATCGTTGCCGTCAGCGTAGCTTCCGTAGTTTTTCGAGCCTCCTGAAACATCAAAATAGATTGATTTATTACCCCCAAACAGTGAAAGTTGCTCTCGTTGTCCATTCCAGTTCGATTCAAAGCCATATAAAGCCTTGGCATGGAGTTCGAATTGATTATATGGTTTCGGTTTGATTGTTATAAGATTTAATGTTCCACCCAAAGTAGGTCCATATTTTAATATATAAGGACCCTTTATAACTTCTATTCGTTCAACCTCATCAGGTTCAATATGTGAAGACACCGGATCCATTCTATTCGGACACCCGCCCTCAACTTTTATACCTCCATCCAATATCACATTAATCTGGTTCGATCTGAAACCTCTAATTACCGGATCGATAGCTGTACCGCCCTTCCTTACGCCGGCGACATTAGGTACAGCTCTCAGATAGTCACCAATATCCCTTACAGGCGATTGCTCTATTTCAGTTCTAAGAATAACAGGTGTGATATTATATACGGGGGTTTTGCCAACAATGATTATCTCTTTTAATTTTACAGTATCCTGTAAATTCTGAGCTAATCCATTTGTTGCCAATCCACACCCTAAATAACCAAACAAACAGATTAATGTCAATTTATTCATTCTTAAAAGATTATTTTGTAAAGATTGTTCTTTAAAACCTACTTAAAATTGACAAAGCTGAATTCAAATCAAGAATACAACTTACGATCAGGCAAATTTTACAACAAAAACTTCATTTGTATCTAAGATCGATTATTTCTGCTGCTCAATCATATCATACAATAAACCGGCAACACTCCCTACTACCTTTCGACAGATAATTTTATGATGTTTTCTTTCAGCAACTTCAGTTTCAGTGGCATGTTTTTTTAACAACTCGAAACAATTACTGGTACCATAAATATCTTCGACCAACTGATTTAACTCGCGAACTTTTTTATATACGGCAAGTTTAGTCTTCATGTCTTTGGGATCACTATTTCCATTATTCAATCCAAGTACCATAAATCCCCCGGTTACGGCTCCACACTTTTGACGTAACCGCCCCATACCACCACCGAATGTTGATGAAATTAATTTAGCTGCGTTCTCATCAAGATTATAACGACTGGCAAAGGTGAGCAATATGGATTGAGAACAAGCATATCCCTCATCAAATAAGGATAAGGCTTTATCAATCGTTTCCTGTTTATTCATTTATGTATAATATTATATTACTAACCAATTAAATCATAATGGATTATCACATTTAAATTCAGTTCCTATGGCATAGACATGATACACCATATAAAAAGAATCATATCCGGACAAAAATAAATAATAATCATAATATAATGAGTATATGTTCATATTTATTTCTATTTTTGCATCAAACTAAAATATTAGAAAGGAGTTTTTTTACAACGAAATTAATCCTGACAAGGGAACTTCTTCTTATTAATAGTTTTAATAGTTCTTTTGTACAAATTTTCTTCCCCGTCAGAATTCTTTTCATTCTGAATTAGATAGACACTCAGGATTTATGCTAACGATGATAGGAAAAGAAAAAAATCAAACTAAAAAATTACTGAAGGAAAAAATATATTGTAAGAAAATTTATCTCATTGAATATTTAAAGCTATCATTCAATCGATATGGGAGAGTTAATTGAACAGTTAAAAAAAGACGTCCGGTTTATCGAAGGGCTTAATGCTTGCATTAATTGTGGAACTTGTACAGCTATTTGTCCCGCTGCGCAATTTTATGATTATGATCCCCGTCAAATTGTTGATATAGTACAAAGAGGGGACGAAAATGAAATAGAAGAATTACTAAAAAGTGATACTATCTGGTATTGTGGTCAATGTTTGTCATGCAAAACCCGGTGTCCGAGAGGGAATACACCGGGCTACATCATTCAGGCATTACGCAATCTGGCTCAAGTAAACGGATATTTTGCATTTTCCGAAAAAGGTTGTCAGCAATTACAAGTAAAACGGATAGTTGGAGATACCATGTTAAAATATGGATATTGCGTATTTATTGATAATATAGACACGATAGGACATCCCGAACAAGGCCCAATTTGGGATTGGTTTCGAAGTAACACCGAAACAATCATGAAGAAATTAGGCGCCAATTATAAAGGAGAAGGGGCTGGGACATTACGCAAAATATCTGAAGAAGACTTAAATGAACTCCGCCAGATATTTCTTGAAACTGGAGCTATCGAACGTTTTGAAACCCTTGAAAAAATAAGCCATGATTGAAAGCGGTAAGAAAAAGATTTGGACTGACTATCAAAAGGAAATAGCAGATGATAATTATTATTATGCCCGAAGTTGCATAAGACAAAATTTTTTCCCCGGGTCAGAAGAAACTTTCCTAAAAATTGTAGGTGAAATACTAGGCAAAAATATCTATGACGATCCGCATCAAACTACTTGTACCGGAATAGCTTATCATTCCGACATTGTCCCTTTAGAGACAACTATGACTATTGTTGCACGACAATTTTCATTGATGAATGATGCAGGATATACTAACTTTATTCCTTCCTGTGTAACCTCTTTTGGTATTTACACCGAAATGATTGAAACATGGGAACATTTCCCTGACACGCTACAAAAGACTAAAAAAAAATTAAAATCAGCAACAGGACGAAGTTTCAGTATACCTGATAACCTTGTTCACTCCAGTGATATTATTTTCAAATATAAAGATCAAATTGCTGCACTTTCCAAATATAAGCTTATCAATCAACTAACCGGGAAACCCTTAAGAGGAGTTGAACATGTTGGTTGCCATTATGCCAAGATATTTCCGCAAAGAGGTGTGGGAGGAGCAGAATTCCCCTGCGTATTATCAGGAATGATTGAAGCCTGGGGAGGTGAAGTAATTGATTATCCCGAACGAAGACATTGCTGCGGATTCGGTTTCAGAAACTACCTCATAAAAGAAAACAGAGGCTATCCACTTGCAAATACCAAAAAGAAGTTTGACTCTATGGAACCATTCAAACCCGATTTTATTGTAGCCAATTGTCCGGGATGTACCTATTTTCTCGATAGGTGGCAATATGTAATTGCCGAAATGGAAGGAAAAACATATGATGAAAACGGATATGGAATCCCTGTACTAACATATGAAGAACTTGCCGGACTCGTGCTTGGCCTTGATCCTTGGGAAATGGGGATGCAACTGCACCAAGTAAGTGTTGAACCCTTGCTTACCAAGATGAAGATTGCTTGTAACTATGAAGGAAAATATCTTGGATTCAAAAATGAGAAGATTCAAAAACCGGAAAAGCCCTCTGTGTTAAAAGTTTAATAAACTACAGGGCATATGATAATAATATTAACAGGATAATCGGTTTACTTGCAAACCGGAAATTATCCTCTCGCACATAAATGAAATTCATTTCATATAATATGATCCAGATTGACTACTGCCAAACCTCTATCTCAAAATATCTTTTTTAATAAATAACAAAGTTAATGTACATTACGAACAAATGTTCATTATTTTTGTTGAAAATTTAAATTATGGCTCGGACAAAAAAGACTAGATTCATACAGCGGGCACCTAATTTTAGCGGATTCATACCATTCGGCGTACAAAACACAACCGCCAATGAAGTGCGTCTGTCGTTCGAAGAATATGAGGCTTTAAAACTTTGTGATTACGATCTGCTGAAACATGAAGAAGCAGCAATACTGATGAATATATCGCGTCCCACTTTTACCAGAGTGTATGAAAGTGCCCGTCGCAAGATTGCAAAAGCATTTGTTGAAGTATGTACCATTCGACTTGACGGAGGCTGTGCAAGCGTATATCCTGTTTGGTTAAAATGTCCTAATTGCAATGTATCATATTTAGAGAATGACGATACAAAAGCATGCCCCCTTTGTGGTTTTGTTGAACAATCAGATAACGAAGAAAAAAAATCATAACATGATAATTGCTGTAGCATTAACTGAAAATCACCGTCGATCGCCTATTGATCTACATTTCGGACGTTGCGATTGGTATGGTATCTATAATTCTGTGAGCAAAGAGATCAACTATCTTGAAAATCCAAACAGATATGCAGAAGAAGGCGCTGGATGTAAATCGGTTGATTTTCTTCTCTCGTTAAATGTTGAACTGATCGTTGCCGGAAGATTCGGATCTAAAGTAGTTGATAATTTCAGAAAGAATAACATCCAACTGGTTATTCCAAACGAGCCTCAAACTTTTGAACAAATTATTAATCATATAAAAAAATAACAAAATGAAAATTGCAGTACCGACAAGAGGAACTAATGTAGATGAACATTTCGGACATTGTGAATATTACACAATATTCAGCATCAATAAGGACCAAACCATTGAAAATTCAGAGATTCTTCCAGCACCGCAAGGTTGTGGTTGTAAATCAAATATAGCATCTGTTTTGCGCCAAATGGGTGTTGAGGCACTATTAGCAGGCAATATGGGCGATGGTGCAGTAAATGTACTTCAATCCCAAGGAATTACAGTTTACAGAGGTTGTTCAGGAGATGTAAAAGAAGTAACGGAGTTATTTCTGAAAGGTCTCATTGATGACTCCGGCGAAAGCTGTCATCAACATGAAGAAGGCCACCAATGTAATCATTAATTAATCAACAATTAAAGAAATATCATCCCAAGCCATTAATAGATGTTCGATATTATTCAAGCACCTATCAATGGCTTGCTTGTTAGAATAATAGCATTTTGCATACCTAAATCATTAAGGGATTGGTTATACTAAAATGATGAGACAATGAAAATAGTCACCTTGGTTGAAAATCATGTTCAGAGCGCGGGACTACTTGCTGAGCATGGATTGTCGATGCTCATTGAAACCGGCAGCAAGAAGATTCTTTTTGATACAGGACAAAGTAATATTCTCATTAAAAATGCAGGTCATTTAGGAATTGACCTTTCAGAAATTGATACAGTTATTATAAGTCATGGTCATTATGATCACATAGGAGGTTTATATTCCTTTTTATCAATAAATAACAAAGCCACCGTCTATATTAAGGAAGAGGCATTTCTTTCTAAGTACAAGAATAACAATAAATTTATCGGCAAAAAATATGATCCGCTATTATTAGACAAAAGAGTAATTTTCGTGAAGGAAATAACTGAAATTGATACAGGCATTTACATAATGCCAACTATCACCATTTATAATGAGGCGGATACGAGCTTCAGCGAATTCAAAATCCTCCATGCCGGTAATTTTATTGACGACACTTTTGAGGATGAATTGTTCCTGACAATTAAAAAAAATAATAAAATTTCAATACTTAGCAGTTGCTCCCACAGAGGGATTACCAATATCATTAAAACCGCCCTTGATCATTTTAATGCATCATCTATCAACTTGATACAAGGTGGCTTTCATCTTAAAAGCAGTAACGCCTCACAATATGCAATGGTCGTCGATTACCTAAAAAAGTTAAAACCTGAATCCGTAGGAATCTGCCATTGTACCGGACTGGACAAGTATGCCGACCTACTTTATAGTTTAGAGAGTAACGTATTTTATAATTTCACCGGAACTCAGATAAATCTTTAAAACAATCGTTTCAATTATAGCCAGAGCCAGCTATCACCTGCAAATATTTAGCGATACCGAAAGAAATTCAAGACCATCAAGATCTTTCACTCTTTTTTAATTCAGCCGTACAATAGCACTTTTATAAGATTAAGATCAATAAATAAATTGTGCTAGCTCAGTTTTCTACTTGTGGACTTCTTTGCAAATAAAAACAAAATATGCACAGAAGCACAGTAACTTTGTAGCCAGACAAGCGGGTTTAATACTGCTGCTGATAAAATCCAACAAACCAACATTGGCAGCATCAAATTATAACTATTCATTGAAAATAAAAAATAAGTTTATACTAATACGTTAATTATGAGTATTACATCTTCCATAATCGTTATCGCCTTTGTAGCATTGGTCAGCTTTATCTATTTCAATTATCGTAAAATGAAAAAGACACCGGTAGTTGAAGATAACGATAAAATAAAGAAACTAACCGATCAGAATTTTGAGCACCAAATAAAGAGTGGCATAATACTGGTTGATTTCTGGGCTACATGGTGCATGCCGTGTAAGATCATGGCACCCATATTGAATGATCTATCAGAAGTACTTACCGGAAATGCTTCCGTAGGAAAAGTGGATGTTGATCAGAATCGGGCAGCATCTTCAAAGTATGGCGTAAGAAGTATCCCTACTTTGGTCTTGTTTAAAAACGGCACGGAGATCAACCGTTTTGTTGGTGTAAAAACAAAAGATTTTTTACTGAAGGAAATTCAAAAAGTTCAATAAGATTTGATTCAGAAAACCAAGCAATGTTTCAACTGTTAACTACTTGAACAACTTATATGAAATACGAATGTTAATTAACGAAAATCGGGCTGAAGTTAACATATGTTTGTTGAGTTAAATCTATAAAAAAAACTTACTGATGAAAGCTAATTTTAATTCCATTATTAATAGCGACACCCCTGTACTCATCGACTTTTCGGCAGAGTGGTGCGGACCTTGTAAATCGCAAGCTCCCATACTAAAAGAATTGGCATCCGAGTTAAGCGGAAAAATAAAAATAATCAAGATTGACGTCAACAAAAATCCCGAAATTGCTTCCCAATATCAGATCCAGAGTGTTCCCACACTAATGATATTTAAAAATGGAGTTCGAAAATATAAGCAACCTGGCGTTCATTCCAGATCACAAATTTTAAATATAATCAACCAAAATCTTTAACTATGGCTTTATCAATCAGTCCGTCCTATTGTCCTCAAAATCATCGTTGCCCCATCGTCAATGTTTGTCCGGTTGGCGCCATATCTCAAAATGGTTATGGCTTACCAATCATCGATGAGCGTAAATGTACCGAATGTGGTAAGTGTACAAGATATTGTCCGATGCATGCAGTAATAAAGAAAAGTTAATTTATTACCCTACAAGCAGGTATCAGTTGAAAAACACGAAAGCACGTTCTTCCATACCTGCTGTATAATTATTTTTCCCTAATTATTCCCGTTGTCGAATCTTATTTAATAAATCGATGCAAAGAAATAATGATCAGCAATCCTAAAGCCAATAATCCTCCGATTAAAAAGTCAATATTATTTAAATAAATTCCTGTAAATCCGGCGATGGGGTATCCTATCGCCCACCATAAATGTGACCAGGCAAAATGACTTCCATAAGCTTTACCCTGTTTGTCTAAAGTTATATTTTCAGCAATAAGAATTTGCGAAGGCATATCACCGAAGCTTTGTCCCAGTCCGGCTATCACCCAAAGAATCAGTAATATTTGATAAGACATAATATTAGCGGATAAGACGGCTAAGGAAATCATTAAGGCGCCTGCTATTAAAATTCTTGTTTTGTTTTTTGATTTATCTATTAGATTCACGGTAAATGCGGCAATGGTTGCGCCAATTCCAAAGGCCGACATTATCCAGCCATATTCCTTGTCGGTTAAAGATAAATTTCCTTTAATATGCCCTACCGTATTAACCAGAATTTGTGCCCCTGCTATCGCTACAACCAATTCCATTAACAAGGCAAAACGGATGGGCATATTACCGAATAAAAGTTTGGTTCCATTTAGCATATCATTCCAAAAGGAAGAGAACGATAACTGCTTTTGTTCTTTCTCCCTTTTTAAAACCGAAAAAGGAATTAAAAAGACAAAGAAAGAAGATATAATAAACGAAACGGCATCGATTATAAATATTTGTCGTGAGCCCCAAAAAAAAGCTAAAGCGCCAGCCAAGCCAGGCCCGAGCATTCCCAATAATTGCCAGGTTGCATTCGACAAAGCAATAGCATTTCCGTATTTCCCTTTATCCGAAATAAGCTGGGGAATACAGGCTTTATAAGCTGGAGAAAAGAAGGCGCTGAATATATTGAGCAAAAAAATCAGACCGTATAATTGCCAGACATTGGTAATAAAAGCCAATGAAAAGACAATCACCATCCGAAATAAATTAGTAATAATCAATATCTTTTTCCGGTTGAAGCGATCAGCCAGTACACCCGCATAAGAGCCGAAAATGATATAAGCGGCAACACGTAGAGTTAAAGCAATCGACAATATTTTTGCAGATTGATTACCGCCAAATTCAAACGCCAGGAGTGCAATACCCAGCCAGGTGAAAGCATCGCCCAAAAGACTGATTGCTTGTGCAAAATATAACTTTGCAAACAATGGTTCTTTCAGAGATTTTATAGGATCAAATAGTTTCATTACATAATATTAAGAAAAATATTCCATTAAGTAGCAGAAGTAGTTCATTGTCGTATTCACAATGCTTATTCTTACCACTTGGATCTAAAGCAGGCAAATAATAATGAAATACAACATTGTTTAATACTTTCTACCCGACTCGCGAGAATAGAATATTATTTTCAATGGTTTTTATTAGAATAGGGTAAGTTTCATTTCATCATAATATCATCCAACTTTATATGATCTTTTCAATCTTTTGAAGTATGACGCGATAAAATAAACCCGAAACCTTAAAAGTTTGAGCAAAGGTAAAATGTAATATCTAAGTATAAAACAAATTTCTATTTATTACATGCCTCCCATTCCATTCATAAACGTATCTATAAACCGGTTGATCTTTTCCTGTATGCGATCGCCGACAAGTTTACGTTGCAGGATAGTAAGTTTGGGCCCTTCTATCAGGTCGAGCAGTTCATCTCGCAAGGGTTGACGTTCAGTATAGAGAATTTCATCAATGATCTGCTCTACTTTTATTTGAGAAAGTTGCTCTTCTCTGCACATTGTATCAAAGGCATTAATCGGTTCTACATTCCAGAAGCGATCAAAGGCATCGGCCATATCATCATTATCATCAATCAGTGGCAGATTTTCCAGAATAAACTTATCAATCAGCTCGCGTTTACTTCTTAATTTGGGATCGCCGCCAATTTAAGATCACCTGATCCTTTTCCAAGAGACCTGATCCTTTAAATAATCTGCTTATAGTAAACTTACCTTTTCTGAGATTTATGTCTATTTCTGTTAAAGTTTTACCTTCAAAATAAAGCTCTTGAGCTTTTCGTATTAAGTTTTCATTCATATTGTCAATATCGTACTTAAGTTCTCCGAAACCTGAAAAACACAAAATTTAACAATAAAGAATTTATTTTTTATACATATCTTTACTCTGCACTGAAGCATCTCCGGATTGCAGAATCGAATAATTAACAGGTATACGAATCAACATTTTTAACAATATAAAAATCAATAAAATGGAAAAATCCGAAATTGAAAAATATGTCGGAAACCTTACTCAAATCGGAGGTTGCAGGCATTACACCCTAAGCGAAGGATGGGGACGTGGAATGAGAGCAACCGACATTAACACCGGAGCCGGTTTGCAGTATACCGTATTGCCTGACCGGGGACTAGATATTTCTCTGGCCAGCTACAAAGGCTCCAATCTCGTTTACCTTACCTGTAACGGTGAATCCCACCCTGCATTCTTTGAACCTGAAGGATTGGGCTGGCTTCGTACTTTTACCGGGGGACTGCTTACCACTTGCGGTCTCACCTACCTGGGACCTCCCTGCGTTGATGAAGGGGAAGAACTGGGACTCCATGGAAGAATTGCACATGTTCCGGCTAAACAGTTTGCAGACCTGTCGGGCTGGGAAGGCGATGAATACCATTTTAAGGTAAGAGGAATCCTCGAAGAATGTTTTCAGTTTGGCTATAAGCTGAGGATGGAAAGGGAGATAGCTTCGGTCAGCGGGAAAAACGTGATCCGTATTACTGATAAGATCACCAATTTCGGTAATAAGCCAAGTCCATATACTATTATTTATCACATGAACTTGGGTTACCCGTTTTTAACCGAAGATGCCGAACTCGTAATAGATCCTTTGGTATCAGTACCCCGAGATGCGGCTGCAGCTCCCGGCTTCAATGAATTCAGAAGCTTCATCAAACCTCAGCCGGCTTACGATGAACAGGTTTTCTTTCATACCATGAAGGGCGACAAAAACGGTGAAACCACTGTAACGGTGAAAAACAAAAAAGTCGGAACCGCTATCACCTTTAAGTTCAATATAAATCAACTTCCCTATATTACAGAATGGAAAATGATGGGATACGGTGAATATGTTCTGGGAATTGAACCCTGCAATGTTCTGTGCAAATCACGTAAAGCGCTCCGTGAGGATAATGCATTGCCCCTGTTACAGCCGGGTGAAAGCATAACTAATGTTGTAGAGATTATTGTTAATGACATTCTCTGATAGGCCAAGAATAATTCACTGATTCCGCAATAGCTGTAATAAATAGGATATCAATTTTATTCACTAAAAATGAAGTAGTTGAAATAAATGTTGTTTTTATTTCAACTACTTCTTGATAGTCGGTACTGCAACAATTTAAGATGCAGACTCTTATGAAGTTCTAGATTGAAATAACAAATAAATCTGATGCTGTTACCGGGAAGCCCTCAGTAATTGCATTTTCATCCAACTCGTTAAAGTCACTATAAAATGAGAAAATCGTATATTATCTATTTTGCCCTTTTGCTGATAGTTGCTTCTATATCTACATGCTTTGGTGACAATCAACCCGGCACTTATCAGAATAACTTCTATAAACTGACTTTAAATAATAAAACCGGTTCTATCGTATCCATTGAAAAAAATGGAAAGAACATAATTTACACGCCCGATTCCGAGGGCCCCCTGTTCACCATCCGGTTTCGTGATGCCGCACAGAAAGGTGCAATTCATGAATTTAATGCACAACAGGCGGAAAAGTGCATCATCGACAGGAAGGGAAACCTGATCACCCTGACCTATAGTGAATTCAAAGATGCTGATTTTAAAGTCACCGTAACGGTCAAGGTGGCAAAAGATTCTCCCTTCATGCGATGGAATCTTGCTGTTGAAAACAATACGATTTACACGATTGATCATATAGATTTCCCGAATGTAGTGGTGCCGAATGATTTGGTTGCAACAGGAGGAACCGGTCGTATCTTCTGGCCCGCACAGGAAGGATGTCTGGTCGAAGATATACGTATCAGAGAAGAGAGCCCCTGGCTCAAATTTCATCCTATCGAATATCCGCAATTGGGTTGGGGTGGGCTTTACCCCTCTTCTACACAGATGCAATATATGGCCTACTATAATGCAAACGGAGGTCTTTACCTGGCAGCTCACGATAAGCAATGCAATCCGAAAGGCATTGAATATCATCGGGTAAGTGAAAACGGAATTAAACTGGACTATCGGTTATTCCCGGGAGGACCGGGTAAGGGATTATACAAAATGCCTTACGATATGGTCATGGGTGTTTTTGATGGCGACTGGTATGATGCCTCAGCCATCTACCGTAACTGGCGTGAGTCGTCTAAAATTCCTATGCCGCCTAAGATTGCTGAAAACAAAAACCTTCCGGACTGGTATTTAGAATCACCGGTGGTAATCACCTATCCTGTACGCGGTCATAAAGACCTGGGTGATCAGACACCTAACGAACTGTTTCCCTACACCAATGCGTTGAAATATATCGACAAATACAATCGTGAATTTAGCAGCAAGATAATGGCTTTACTCATGCATTGGGAAGGTTCCGCACCATGGGCGCCTCCTTATGTATGGCCACCTTATGGCGGGGAAGACAAATATCAGGAATTTGTTGACAGCCTTCACAAGAAAGGAAATCTTGCCGGACTCTATGCCAGCGGCATTGGTTATACTTTGAGAAGTAATACCGATACCACCTACAACATGTACAAGGAGTATAATGAAAAGCATCTCGAAAAGGTAATGAAGGTTGCACCGGATGGTACGTTGGCTACGAATGGTGTTTGTGCAGGACCGAATGCGCAAAGGATTGGTTATGACATGTGTCCTGCCAACAGTTTTGTGAAAGATGTTGTACTGGATCAGATCTCTAAAATCGTTAAAAGTAAAACGGATTATATCCAGTATTTCGATCAGAACCTGGGAGGCAGCTGCTATGCCTGCTACGGTACGGAACATGGGCATCCCTATGGTCCGGGACTTTGGCAAAACGAAGCTATGCAAAATATTTTCAAAGGCATCCAAACTATCCTCCATAAATCAGGCTATAAACCCATCGTGGGTTGTGAAGCAGCAACAGCCGAAGGAAATATGCCATACCTGTTGTTCAACGATGCACGGGCAACCATTAACCTATTCGTCGGCACACCTGTTCCGGCTTATGCCTTTGTAAATCATGAATATGTAAATAACTTCATGGGAAATCAAAATGCAGTCTCTGCCGCTATTGATGTAAAAAAGAGTCCGATGAATTATCTGCAACGATTGGCTTATGCGTTTTGTGCAGGTGATATGCTGACCGTCATATTACGGGGTAACGGCGATATGATTTGGGACTGGGGCACGCTGTGGGAAACGGAAGTCCCCAATCAGGAACACATTATAAAACTGGTAAAGAATCTCAATGGCTGGAGGCTGGGAGCAGGTAAGGACTTCCTCGTAACCGGACGTATGCTGAAACCGCTTCCCTTTGAAGGCGCTACCAACCGGCCCATGGTTACCAAACCGGGAGATAGAAATATTAACTTTCCTTCTGTTTTCACCTCCAACTGGCAGTTTGACAACAACAGCAAAGCGCAGTTCTTTGTAAACTACCTGCCTGATGATCAGGAGATAACGCTCAATCTAAAAGGCCTGAAGAACGTAAGAATCCACAGAACCGCATCCGATACCCAAGGTGAGCCTATCGATAAAGATCCTAAGCTGAAACTCAGTCCTCTCAGTGCAGTCATGGTAAGTTATTCAAATTAAGAATCTGTTGGATTTTATCTTGTCTGATATTCATTAAGGTCACGTGAGAACCAAAGTCCTTTTGGATTCTTTAACCGTACAGTAGGCTTTTTAATCATGTTTCGACACCAAAGGCGGAAATGATGAACGATGATATCTTGGGCTCACTCCGAAAAGTCAATTTAACTAAATTATCATTTTGTAATTCGATGTTATTCAACACTAATATTTAGTGAAAATACTACACGAAAGAGTTTTCGGAGTGGACTCTATCTTCTTATGTTAAAAAAGTTAAAAATTAGCATAACAGAATCAACTTTCATGCTTTTGCTTAGTCTAACCCTTTTAATTAACTCAATTTATTTAACTGTCATGAACAGATTACTTTTTCTAGCATTCATTTTGCTATGTAGTTGTACATCACTTAATAAAGTAGAAAGTACAAGTGAATATAATAATAAATCAAATGAATATACGTATTCAGATACGGATAGTAAGATTCGATACAATATCACAAATGATAAGAAGAATTTACACATAAAGTTAAATACATCGGAATTTACAACAATCACTAAAATCATTAGAACAGGTTTAAAGATCGACTTTGATCTGAAAGGGAAAAAGAACGAGAGTATATATTTTCAATATCCTCTTGCGCAATCACAACGTTTTGCCGGACGTGATATGTTTCAAACCGGACATGATATGCCTCAAAAAGGAAATGGTTTGGCTGCAAAATTTGACTTGAATAAAATATTAACTCAAATTTCGAATGAGGCCGTATTTAGTTACAATGGAGAAGTTGAACAAATCAATGTTTCATCAGCAGATTCTGATGTGAAGGTTTCAATTAAAGCGGTCAATAATAATGAAATAACCTATGATTTATTCATTCCGATAAATAAAATTTCAAAAAATGGACTTGCTTCACTATCAAAACTATCGGTAGGAATTGTTTCCGGGAAATATGATTCAACTTCAGCTGGTGGCAACAGATCGGAAGGCATGTCGAGAGGTAGCCGTGGTAGCATGGGTGGCATGGGTGGCGGAAGTAGATCAGGCATGGGTGGCGGCAGAGGTGGTAGAGGCGGTATGAGCGGCGGCGGTAGAGGCGGCGATATGGGTGGCTTTAATAAATCATCAATGAACGAATCCATTAATATCTGGTTCAGACTAAGTTTGCTTAATGTGGAATAAGCGAGAAACATTTTGCAAATAATATTTATGCATAAGAACAGTGATTGCGAAAAAAAGTAATCCTCCCTTATATTTTGGATGAAGCACATTATTTCAACTTGTAAAAATCAGATTATAAAGAAGTAATCTATTCACATGCAAAACTAATATTTTAAACTCTTCAATAAGTATCACTCATTCAACTGTCCGCTAGAAGTTGTATATACTTGTATTTAAGAACATCCTAATATATTCTCTCAAAACTTTATTATTTGTTTACTATCGATCAGGTAAAGTTTGTAATTTTGGCCACAACTTATCCTTTATTTTGAAGCAATTATAAGGGTAAGTCAGCAAGAGGAGTCACTGATCAATTCACTCGTATTTCTTTTTACCGAACACAGTAAACCAAACTATAAAAATGAAAATGAAAAAACGTTTTTATCTTCTCCTTATCGGAGGACTTATGCCTCTTTTAATGTTTGCTCAGCAAATAGATAAACGAGAAAAGTACGACATCTCCAAAGACAAAGTACTGTATACCATTGGTTATGCCCATTTGGATACAGAGTGGAACTGGGAATATCCCACCACCATTAACGAATACATCAAGAATACGATGGTGGATAACTTCAAACTCCTCGAAAAGTATCCTGACTATGTATTCAACTTTACAGGTTCACGTCGTTATAACATGATGAAGGAGTATTATCCTGATTTATACAAACGGGTAGGGGACTACATCCAACAGGGCCGCTGGTTTGTCTCCGGATCCTCTGTTGACGAAGGTGAAGTAAACATCTCATCTTCCGAATCGGTTCTTCGTCAGGTACTCTACGGGAATCTTTTCTTCAGAAAAGAATTCAACAAAGAAAGCTACGATTATATGCTTCCCGACTGTTTCGGTTTCGTAGCAACCATGCCATCGGTATGGAGCCACGCCGGACTGCTGGGTTTCTCCACTCAAAAACTTACCTGGAGTTCAGCCAATGGCTTACCCTTTAATGTAGGCGTATGGGAAGGCCCGGACGGCAAAGGATTATTATCAGCCTTAAATGCTACCAGCTATGGCAGTAATGTTGAAGAAAGATTAGACAAAAATAAAGAATGGACCGACCGGATGGAGAGTAACATCAAAAAATATGGTGTATCATTCGATTTCCGTTACTACGGTACCGGTGATATCGGTGGAGCTCCCAGAGAATTTGCTGTCGTAAATGCAGTCAACAGCCTAAAACATAACGATAGTAATTTTAAAGTCGTCCTCACTTCTTCCGACCAGATCTTCAAGGATATCACGCCTGAATTACAAGCGAAATTACCGACCTTTAAAGGTGATTTATTACTTACCGAACACAGCGCCGGTTCCATGACCTCTGAATCTTTCATGAAACGGGCCAACAGAAAGAACGAACAATTGGCAAAGGCGGCAGAACAGCTGGCTTCAATTGCAGACTGGCTAGGTAGCGCAGCATATCCGACAACCAAAATCAATAATTCATGGGATGAGGTTTTGGGTAGTCAATTCCACGATATCCTTCCCGGAACCTCTACTCCTTTAGCATACAATTATGCATGGAACGATGAATTTGTAGCAATGAATGGCTTTTCCGAAGTCCTTAAAAACTCTGTCAGCGCCATTGCTCACGGACTTAATACACAGGTGACCGGAAAGGCAGTTGTTGTTTATAATCCTGTTGCATTAGATCGCGAAGATATTGTTACAGCAGAACTCTCATATGCTAAACTTCCTGCAAATGTTAAAGTTGTCGACAAAAACGGGACTGTGGTTCCTTCACAGATCATCGCCTCGAAGGGTAACAAACTCAAAGTTATTTTCCTTGCTCAACTCCCCTCGATAGGACTGGCAGTGTATGATGTTCGCGAAACGAAAGAAGCACCCGCCGCATCGAAATTGAGCGTTACGGATCAGACACTTGAAAACAGCTATTTCAAAGTAACCGTTGATGCCAACGGTGATATTGCAAGCATCTATGACAAAACAGCAGCAAAAGAGGTGCTTTCAAAACCCGCATCACTTCAATTTCAAAAAGAACATCCTGAACAATGGCCTGCATGGAACATGGACTGGAACGACCGCAAAAATCCTCCTTTCGATTTCATGAACAAAGATGTGAAGGTTAAAATCGTTGAACAAGGCCCCGTTCGTGTAGCCCTTGAGGTAACCAAAAAAGGTCAGAATTCAGAGATCACACAAATCATCAGCCTTGCTGAAGGTGAAGCCGGTAAATGCGTTGAAGTAAGCAACAAAATTGACTGGCAGTCAAAAGGAGTAAGTCTGAAAGCAGCATTTCCTACAACGGTCACCAACGAATTCGCCACCTATAGTCTAAATACCGCAGCCATTCAGCGTACGACCAATAACAATGTTAAATTCGAAGTCCCCGGTCGTCAATGGATCGATATTACCGACCGACCTAATAATTATGGTGTTTCAATTCTCGAAGACTGTAAATATGGTTCAGACAAACCGGATAACAATACGTTAAGACTTACCCTGATGTACACGCCAACTCCAAACTCGTATGTCTACCAAGGCTCACAAGACTGGGGTATTCATGAATTCAAATATGGAATATATGCTCACGCAGGTGATTGGGCTTATGCAAAGACACCATGGCAGGGAAGCTTTTTGAATGCACCCCTGATCGGCTTCGAAACCGCTAAACATAATGGAGCTATTGGCAAGGAAATCTCTCTGCTCAAAATCAATACCCACAAAGTTGATGTGATGGCATTTAAAAAAGCTGAAGAGAGTGACTATTATATTGTCCGCTTTAACGAGCTTTACGGCAAAGATGCAAAGGATGTTTCCGTTAGTTTTCCCGGAAAAGTCATCGATGCATACGAAGTTAACGGTCAGGAAAAGAAAATCGGTTCAGCCGATTTCTCAAACGGTCAGTTGAACTTCGACATGACTCATTTTGCAATGCGTAGCTTCGCGGTTAAGTTTGCAAAACCTGATGTCGAACTTGCTAAACTATCGCAACAATCTGTAGCAATTCCTTATGATCAGGATGTCATCAGTTCAGACAACAACAGGGCCGACGGCAATATGACCAAAGGGCTCACACTTCCTGCCGAATTGGTTCCTGCTGTAATTACCAGCGAGGATATCAATTTCAAAATCGGAAGTAGCGCAGACGGAGAGAAAAATGTTCTTGCCGCCAAGGGTCAGAAGATCAACCTGCCGGCAGGTGATTTCAATAAACTTTACATCCTTGCCGCAGCAACCGAAGACACAAAGGGCGACTTTAAAGTAGGAAGCCAAAAGGTGAACCTGGGCGTACAAGATTGGACAGGTTGGATCGGACAACACTATGGTCGTAAACTTTATCTTAACGACCTAAAGGTATCTGAAATTACGAATGCTTATTCAAAACGCGATAATATTGCATGGTATGCTTCGCACCGTCATTCACCGAGTGCCAATGATGCTTACCAGTACAGCTACATCTACAAATACGAAATCAACCTGCCCAAAGGAGCTAAGTCCATCACGCTTCCCAACAACGATAAAATTAAAATATTTGCCATCACGGTAGCCAATAAAGCCAATGAAGATGTGACACCTCTTCAACCACTTTATGATGACTTCAAAGATAATAAGCCGATAGAACTAAGAGTAAAGGAATATGTCACAGCAGATCTGAAACCTTTGAAATGGACTCCACGGCCATTATTTACCAACGATAAGTTTGATTCTAAAGATCCGAGAGCAAGTGTAAGATTCAAACGTTATTTACAGAGTCTTGGAATGGATACGGTTATCGTTAAAACACTTCCATCCGTTACAGACTATGCTGATGTTAATTCGGGAAATAAAGTAACTGCTACTTATTATGCAACAGGTACATCGTCAACCGGCAAGGATTATCAGAATGAAAAATTGGATATCTCTCAGATCCTTAACTCACAATCGGGTAGCTTGACCGATACCGTATGGTTTAATAATGGCGAAGGCCGATATGTATTTGATCTTCAGAAAGAAGTGTCTATTGATAAAATAAACCTGTATCCTAACCAATTTAGAAATCGTGGAAATCAGTTTTTCAGTATGTGGGCTTCCGATAGTCCTTCTGATTTCAAAGGCGATCCAAAGGCAGCCGGCTGGAAATATATCGGTGTTTATGGAGCCGGAAGAGGCATGATGGGTGCAGGTGGCACTTCAATGCAATTCGACGACAATCTTAAATGCCGTTATATCATGTTCCTGACCGATGGAAGTTGGCACGGAAATGATTATATCAAACAGTTGGATATTTTTGTAAAATAAATTCCGGAAAATTAGTGACCGGCCCGAGTCTCTTTTCACAATTGAGATTCGGGCCGGTTTCTTAAAAGAAGCTTATGATTATTGACTTTTGATAGCGTCAATACCCATTAATTTGATCACTATCATCCAAACAATAAAGGCCTTCGCAACAAAATTGCAGAGGCCTTTATTGTTTTCTTCACCTTTTATTTATTAAATAACTCCGGATAGTACTTTGCTATCATATCCTGCTCATCTTTATGCAGTTCGGTCAGGAGCACCGGTTTATCTTGCGGACGCAAGCCCTTTTGATTAATCCGGTTCATTAAACTCCAGTCTTTGATGGGGTGTTCGGGACTTGGGTCTACAGGTTCCTTGGCAGGCAAGTCATATCGCGTAAAATCCACAACTTTTTCCGGTGTATTCTGATGCCAGTTTTTAAGGAGCGCCAGTCTGAAGTTCTTATTCATGAACCAACGGATATCTTCATCGCCCCACGAATTGCCGATGCCTAAACCCCGTTCCTCAAAACGGTAATTCCAAGTGTTTGTCTGGTAATGTTGACGCCAGATAGTTCCGAATTCACCAAAGGTGATGAACTTCACATCAGGCCATTGCTTTTTGGTACCACCAACCCATTTTGAGAGCGCACCCAAGATAAATTCCTCACCCCAGTATTGTCGCTCGGGTCGTTTTATCAAGGCGGCTTCCCAGATGTTAGGGATCCATCCGAATCCATTGAGCTTGAAGCCCCGGTCGAAATGAATAGACTGGGTATGCATGACCGATAAATGCCCCATGTCTAGACCCCAGTCACAATAAGTTTCAATAGGACCGACGCCTCTTCGGCTTGAAGCCCCGTTGTAAGGATTGGTTCCGTTGATGCCGCCGCTTGTAAGTGCACAGAGATAGTCCACGCTCCAGCCATCCAGGTTAACGCAATCAATGAAGTCGTTCCTGCCCTGAGCCGGTTTACAAAAATGTTCTTTTGAAGGATAATAAGGGTAGGAAGGCGAACCATCCGCACCACCCCCATCAACAGCATGCTGGCTCCATATCACGCCATGCGCAACATGAATATCTTCCTTCTCTGAAAGATACCGCATATTATCGGCCGATAAGAAGCCTCCCATAATGGCTTTCGGACGATATCCTCCGCCAACGAAATCGGAAATGATCTGAATAGCTTCGCTCATCTCGCGGTTTACCCGTTCACGAGGCAGGTACAATGCCGGAAAATATCCCGGGAAGTAGGAAACTTCATCCCCATATTTCTGTTGACACTCAACTACATATTTCCTGATATCCACATAATGTGGTCGCTTATCTTCCAGTGCATTTAGCGTGAACCCCCAAGTCAATCGTCCGTCCGGATTATTCTTTGCAAAGGTTTCGCGAAGGCCCCGAACGATTTGCAGGGTATGAAAATCGTATTCGTCCTCTTTGATCAACTTCACATCGCGCGAGACCTCCCACGGACTTGTACGAACCATGATACATAAAGTAACAAAACGGCCTCCCATCAACTGCATAGGTGACTTAGCGTTCAAAACGTTTAAAGCTTGCAACGGGTTCATCTGTGAGGCTCCAATTAATCCGGCACCTGTCAACAATGTCCCTTTTATAAAATTACGACGTTCCATTTTTTTATATTTCCATCCTTCGTTCAAAACGAATTAAATACCTGATATTATGTAATATAAACCTCATAGTCAGGTTAAGCCATTACATATCAATATTCCGGATAATGATTCCACCCATTATCCAAATAAAGCTTGTGAAATTAATCATAATATCAAACATCCTGATATCAATATATTGGAAAAACTGTATAAAAATTTCCCTTAGGGAAAAATATATAAACTATTAACCGAATATTTAATGCAAATAATTTCTTTAACTAAAATTCATTAGTATTGACTTATTCATTACAAAATATAATATTCATTGCTGACGAGATTTTTACTTAACGGTATTTATATATTTTTCTAATAAACTTGTTATCCATTAGTACATTGTTTTACCCAAGGTTCGATTCTTATCTTCTAAATGTCAAGTCTTTTCGTACTTATTATATGCTCCCCTTGTTTTTTGGATAAAGGCTCATATTGTCGTCTATGGATGAGCCTTTTTTATCTGGAATTAAGTTTCTTGAAACCTCTTAATAGCAAAATCTGCAAAAAAACAATCTATTGTTCAAAAACAAAGCATTTTATCCAAGAAATGATCTTGCGTGCAACCTCCCATAACAAGGTGGTTTTTCCCGTGCCAAGGAATCCCCCTACCAAAATAAGTTGCGTTGTCTTCATGATTATTTTTTATTTTCTTCTTCTGTAATGAATTTGTTATTAGCACAATCACACTGTTTCGACGTACGATTCATCGCCGGTTGGAGCACCTTCACAAAAAACAGAGAAGCTACTATGCCACCCAGAATCGGACCCAGAATATAGACAAAGAAAAAGCCTCCCGACTGATCAGGAAAGGCGGCACTGCCCCATCCCGTAAGCCAGGCTACCATGCGCGGACCGAAATCACGGGCAGGATTCAACCCGGCCTGAGTCAACGGCGCAAAGAGGCAGATAATAGAACTTACAGTGAGTCCGATAAACAATGGGGCGATAGTATCGCCGGGACGCCCCACATTGCAACCTTCGGTGAGGGCAAAAATCATCAGGACCAGCAAAAAAGTGCCGAAACCCTCGGCACCTATGGCTAGCGGCATCGAAACCACAGCCGGATTGCCGGGAAGCACATAATATTCGCCAAACATTTTAGCTGTCTGAACCGATCCGGCTGTTCCCCGAATGATGTGATGGACGCCTTCGTAAGCCGAGATGGAGGGAGCAAAAAACAGATACAGTATCAGTCCTGCCAGAAAGGCTCCGAGAAACTGAGCGATGAGATACACGGGTAATTTCTGTGCCATCATCCGTTTGCCGACAACCATGGCAACACTTACCGCCGGGTTGAGATGTGCGCACGATAGATGCCGGGTCAGATATATGGCGAGGGTGACACCTAGTCCCCAGACCAGCGCTATCTGCACAATTCCATAGTAGGAATCGAATAACACGGATACGGCTACCGATCCGCATCCGAATAGAACCAGTATAAAGGTGCCGAGTGTTTCGCCAATAAATTCTTTTGAAAATCGCATCTTGATTTATTGTAAATAATTAAATGATTACGGTTTATAATTTTGTTTATCCATTGATCGCCGTAATATTCTTAGTTATTTCACCAGTGAATCGTTTTTAAAATAAAGTCTGATGAATGTGCATTAACCAAACAGCCATCCATTGGATACATGTCCTGATCGTTTGTAATCACACCTATTTTTTTGTCTTCGATAGATAATACCTTACAGCATTTATGTTTGTAGTAGTCTTGCCGCTTCTTAAAAACCCTCCGACAATATGTACTTTGATGTGAACCTGATTTTTTACAAAAATAGTTATTATCGAAATTGAATTTTGCTCTTCTTCCTTAGACGGCGCTATTTAGTTGAAGTCAATGATTGGAGGAAAATTTAGTGTAGGATAAATAGGCCTATAGCGGTATTATATAATCACATATATGACAATAGGATAGTCTGAATGTTATTGCATCTATTTATCGAATGTGAGATATAGGGACAAAAAGGCTAACAGCCCGTTAATAATGCAACTTTTAGGGGTTTATTCTCCCATATAAGTCAGATAACAAAAAGAATATCCCTGGAATATCGGAATATGATTTACCCCTGTGCTACTCATTTGCCGAACATCTTTCATACCTGTTTCGTACCTGTTCCGTATATATTAACTGAAAAGGTACGGAACAGGTACGAAACAAGTATTCGACTTGACCGGAATTGGCCCTTTATATATTCCAATCATAGAGGGGTTATTTAGGTTTCATTACTTGCATATATATCCCTGTCCGCCCAAGAAAAGACCAAGTACGAAGCAATCCTTTCACAAAAATATTTGTGAATTTCGGAACTTATGAATGCGCTTACGCTTCTTATTGCCACAAGCGCATAGAGCATATTATAGTTTCGAAAAAGCAGGAATAGAGATGTCGCCATGAATAAGTTGAACGGTTCGGGAGCTGAAGCCTAACAAAGAAACTGTTCTTCCATACCGGAATTCATCGTTTCTATTCTTTGTATATTTCCGTTAATTTTTCATCCAATGCTTCGATACTAAACTTCCAGTTCCCAACTATTCTTCCCTTTCTATCAATTAGTATTTTAACAGGAACAGCTGCAACACAATATTTATCTCGAATTTCATTATTAATTGGAGGTCCCGGAATAAATTTTCCTGAAGAATGTACCTGATGCCACATTCCGACACTATCATGGGTTACAGCCGCTATCCAGGCTTCTTTGCTATAATCGATCGAAACACCTATTATTTCTAACCCTTTAGAATGATACTTTTGATAAAGTTCCTTCAAATGAGGAAATGATTCACGACAAGGGATGCACCAACTGGCCCAGAAGACTAATAAAACTTCGTTTTTTCCAATAAAATCCGAAAGTACTACCGATTGATTATTGATGTCGACAGTTTTAAAATCGGGAGCAATAACGCCAATGGCAATCTTTTCTTTTTTATCAATAACTTTCTTTATTTCTTTTCCCTTTTTACTGTTTTGTACAATTAACTTTAATCCATTATATAACGTTCTTAAGGAATCAACGGATACTTCATCATTTGCTACAGTCATCGATAATAAATCTGCAGATACAAAAGACCCCGGATGAGAATGAATAAAGTTAATTTCGACAGTTTTATATTGAGCCTGTAATTTCTCCATCTGAATCATATTGTCATCTAAATTCTTTTTTAGTTTATTAAGTAATAATTTATCCTTAGTTTTTTTTATGGAGTCTTCAAGGCAAGAAAATTGATCTTTCAATGGTTCAATTTTTTTATCTAATGGGGCTAACAGTAATTCTAATTCATTCGATTCATTCTGCGTCTTTGAACCGGTTACTTTAATTTTTTCAAACTTATCTTTCGTTAGTTTTACCTTCATTACACCCGGTTCTATGAATATGGAAGCAATGTTGGGATCATCAACTGATTGAGCCTTACTATTACCAACAATGTAAGCTCTTGTGGGCTCAGCAATGTTTCCTTTAAAAACAAATTCACCATTTTTTATCGCTACAGTATCCTTAATATACTTTTCATAACCCATATAATTTAAAAAGATAATTCCTGAAGGTTGACCGATTATTGTTCCGCGTAATGTAAAAGGTTTGGCATGATCGTTTGATTGTGAAAAGGCCAACGTAATCAAACTGAAAAGACATAAAAAAGTTAAGGTAGATGTTTTCATAGTTGTTGTTTTTAGTTAAAAAATCACTGTAATTATTTAAATATATTAAGGAACTTGTTAAAATTCATTTATAAATACGACTAAACATTAACCTTATCATTACAATTAGAAGACGATATTAGGCATATCATGAAGAGAATGCTCTCTTTTTCGATTATTGTTTAAAATACCGGCTTATAAGCGCCATTAGACATCGGCAAGGTTGGTTGTTTATTTTATCACAGACTACATCCTCTCAATTATTGAATACTCCTTCAAATCCATCAAAGTTTTCTCCTTCAAATTGAACTGTCAGGAGGCTGTTTTTAATAATTGCAAAGATGTTAGAAATTTTCATTAACGCTACCTGTAAGCTTATTTGATTAGTAAAATCAATTTTCCTTATGCAAATATTCCTTTAGTTGAAACCCCATTTTACATTGCTGTTACCGGTCAGTGTGATGTAAATATTTCTTTTCCATTCAGCACTGAGAAGAAATGGATGATGTTGATTTCTTTGTTCTGTAAAGTTCGACTGTTAATATTTGAAAGTCAAGCAATTTTATACTTATTGTATGAACCCCTTACTTTTCGGGACGAACCCCCTTGTTTTTTGGATGAAGGCCTATAATGAAATTCGATCAACCCTAAAAAATGATCCTATTTATCGATTTATCCATACCTTTAACAAGTAAAAACCGATGATCAGGACTTTTCACAAGCTATATCCATAAAATCATACTAGGCTGAAAACAAAATCAAATTTGAGCATATGGAAAAGAGAACAAGAATAACACCCGACAGGATATCCTCATTAGATGAGAATGAAATATTTGTTTTCGGAAGTAATCTGGGAGGGAAGCATGCAGGAGGAGCTGCCCGAACAGCACTTCAATGGGGAGCAATCATGGGACAAGGTGTCGGACTGCAAGGACAGACTTATGCCATCCCCACGATGTTTGGCACTACTGAAAAGATGAAGCCTTATGTTGATGATTTCATTGAATTTGCAAGGCACCATCCTGAAAAACGTTTTCTGGTTACAGAAATCGGATGTGGCATTGCAGGTTTTACACCCGATCAAATTGCTCCGTTGTTTTTATCGGTTCGAAGTCATGATATCGACAACATCTACCTTCCTCAACGGTTCTGGACTATTCTGAATAGATAAGAATATTCAAAACCACTTACACCCAAAGTCTTATATGGATTATATCTGAAATTATCTCTTCAGTAATTCGGCAATATCAATTTCAATAAAGTTTTGCTTCTGAACATCATATAATTTCGATCCGATTAATTTTGCATTGGCTGATACCTGTAACTCAGCAACTATTTTACCTGCTTTGTCGAGAACAATCGTTTCATTCTCCTTGGCAATAAAGCTATAATCCTTTGTTTTAAGGTAACACACATATAATTGCTTGACGTCTATTTCATTCGAGGTCTCTAATTTTGCATTGATTGTAAGCAACTTACCCTTCTCTGTCCACAAATAATTTTTAGATGCATCAATAGATTCAAGGCTTTTATAGGTAGAGTCGGTTTTAATATAAACCAGTTTGCCTACAAAATCATTAAACTCGCCTAACGAATCCAGTTCAACTATTTTTTCTGCTATCAGCGAACCATCTATCAGCGAATACTTTGCAATCTTATCTTTAAATGCCAATAAGATAGTATCTTTATTAACCTTAAACGCATTGATCTGCTGTTTCTTGCCTTCTATAATTGCAAACAGATGTGGCGTACCGGTTTTTAAATCAAATGTGGCCAGGTATGGTTTCCCATCGAACTTTTGTTTATACCCCGAAATACCATATCCCTTATTCACCATATACAGTAAGCTATCTTTGCGAAATATTGAGGATTTACTTGTCGAGTCTCTGGGCAAGGGTTGAGACCATTCAATTTTTCCATTACGGTCTAATCGTGTGAGTTGTGTTTTTGAAGCCATAAAGATACTTGAACTATCTACCAATATATTCGAAACCAGACCGCTTATATACCCTCTATAATCAAAGGTACCGGTGACTGCATCATAGTCCCAGCCATTTCCGGTTTTCAGATTAATCGCATGTAAACCTCTAATAACCACAATGGCTGTTGAATCATTTAAATGAAACGCACCATCCCACATAAATATACGACCGAAAGTAGAGTTCCACTCGTATTTGCCATTTAATACCCTTTTCCATAACGCTTCTCCCGTTTTCAAATTAATTCCTTCCAGGGTATTAAAACCGGCAAAAGTTGTACACTTATAGCCTATTCCAACATCTTGTTTAGCGTCGATAAAATAAATTTTGTTTTGTACGTCCCAAATAGTCTTCCCATCGTCCATATTCAAACAATAGCTTTTATTGACTGAAGTTCGAATCATCCTATCTTTTTGCTGTAGAATATCACTCTGAGCAAAATTGATCTTTTGAGACCACTTCGTATTTTTATTTGCCAAGTCGTACACTAAAACATTGCCGGAGTTATTTAAATATTTCTCGTTTTTGGTAACTCCGCGAAGTTGTACCGTCAATAAATTTGATAAGGTGTCAATATATGTTTGTTCAATTCTCTCGGGGAAAACATATTCAATGGCTTTTATATCGGTCTTGGTTTTGAGGTTTTTCCCAATGACTTTTTCGTTATGTATAATTTGCAAGTCGGACTGGGCATAAACTGATGCGATAGTCAATAAGAAGAACAGCGAAGAAAGGATTCGTTTCATTTTAAGTTTTTTTTGTGCGCTATATGTGATTTGAAAATATGCCGAATATATTAAATACTTGTCCTCCTGAAAAAGACTATGTTTCCAAGCCGACCATATGTAAAATTCCGTACAAATATATGATTAATTGTACAGCGCTTTTGCATTAATTTATTTATACCTTTAACAGGCAAAAGCCAATATCGTTACATGCCGGCAATGGATAATTGAGGACTCATCGTGAAAAGCGAACACCGATTGATCACTTTTAATAAACAGTCTATCCAAAACACAATTGTAAAATATTTTTTTGTTTTATAGGTAGGGTAATCCTATAACTGATTGTATTATATCTGAAAACAAAATGAATCGCAAATTTTTGTTCATGAATTTCAAAGAGAGAGGTATTGATCAGGCGGAATTTGATCAAATATTTAATCAATGGTATGAACCCATTCGAAACTACATTTACTACAAAACAGGAAATATTCATTTGTCTGAAGATATTGCGCAGGATACATTTCTTAAAGTATGGGAAAAAAGGAATGAGGTTATTACGAGTACCATAAAGGCTTATTTGTTTACAATTGCCTCTAACTTATTAAAAAACAAAATGGAGCACCTAAATGTATCATTCAAGTTCATTAATTCATATCAACAGCCCAATGATGTTGAGGCGCCTGATTTCAGAATAGAAATGAAAGAGTTTGATGAAAAACTACAAAAAGCGCTAGCCGATCTTGATGAAAAAAAACGAACTGTATTTTTAATGAACAGAATTGATGAATTAACCTATAATGAAATTGCTGATAATCTGGGTCTCTCAGTTAAAGCGATAGAAAAACGAATGGCAAAAGCATTAGCATTTTTAAGGGATCGTATTGAAATGAATATTTAAATTTTGCAACCATGAATGACGATTTTTCTAAAAATAAACAAGATAAAGAGGATTTTAACGAATCTGATCTCCAAAATAAAATTCTTCAGCATACTTCAGGATATAAGGTTCCTTTTTCATTGTCGAAAGAAGAAGCGCTTGCACAATTAAAAACAAAAATTGCTAATCAGGCAAATATAATTGAACCGAAAAACAATTCCCGAATCAAGAATATCTATTGGATCGGTTCGATTGCTGCTACATTGCTATTATTCATTGGCTTCTGGATGTTCGGGAATCGCAGTTCATTAACTAATGTTGTGGCAGAAAAAGGAAAGCATCTTGAATATCAACTACCCGATGGCTCACTGGTGTCGATGAATGCAGATAGCAAAATGGTATTTGATAAATCTAAATTTAACAACAAACGTTACTTATCACTCGAGGGTGAGGCATTTTTTAAAGTTCAGAAAGGAAAGGCCTTTACAATCCACACAAAATTTGCTAACATTAAAATACTGGGGACCTCATTTAATGTTATGGCCAGAGAACACGCTTTTAAAGTCAGTTGCGTTACCGGAAAAGTTATGGTCTATTCAGATAGTCAGTCGTTAATAATTTTCCCCGGCGAAAGTATCATTGTGAAAAATAATATATTGTCAAAATATCAGGACAAAAACATAAATTTGGTTTCGAACTGGTGCATCGGGAAGTTCTATTTTGAGAATATTTCATTACATTTGGTCTTTAACGAGCTCGAAAGGCAATTCAATGTTAACTTTGTATTGCCGAATACGGAAGGCAAATTCTTTACCGGAGAGTTTTCGAATAAGAATCTTGCAGATGCATTGGACATTGTCTGCATCCCAATGAACTTAACCTATGAAATTGAAGGCAATAATACGATACATATTAAAGAAAAAGAACACTAAAATAGTATCTATTGCTTTTATTTTCGTCTTATTTTGTACCTATTCGCACGCTCAAAAATATAAACTGACTAATAACAATGAAACTTTATCCCAAGCACTACTAAATGCATCTAAACAGTTTAATATTAAAGTAGCTTTTGATGCGCAGAAACTGGAGACTTTCATCGTTAATGAAAAAGTCGAAGGGAAAACAATAGATGAATTTTTACATAATTTGCTTTCTGATTTTGGTTTAGATTTTCAATATAAGCATGGCACTTACCTGATTGTGAATAAAGATCCGCAATCGGGTGACGCTGTTTCTGACAATTATCAAATCATTGGAAGTGTTTCGGATAAAGAGACCGGAGAACAGTTACCTCAGGCGACCATTAAAATACCCGATCAGGACTATAATATTGCAGCATCTGCTAACGGATCGTTTTTCCTGAAAAATAAGAGCTCAAAACCTGTTCATCTTAGCATTAGCTATATTGGCTATTATCCAATAGACACTGTTATTAAATTTAAACACCCTTCAGAAGAGTGCGAATTCAAGCTTAACAAAAAATTGCAAACCATCGATACGGTTATTGTAAAAGTCCCTAAAATTGATATGATCGACTATCGGAATGATGGTGATTTCGCAATTACAATCAACCCTTCAAAATTGAATGATTTACCTATACTCACCGAAACCGATATTTTTAAATCATTACAACTGCTACCCGGAATCTCGTATTCTGAAAATTCCTCACAACTAAGTATCCGGGGTGGTTCAAGTGATCAGAATCTGGTATTATACGATGGCCAAACACTCTATAGCTTAAGCCATTATTATGGAATGTTCTCATCTCTTAATCCAAATATCATCAAGGATATTCAGGTTTACAGAGGCGGATACGATTCTCGTTACGGCGAAAGAATATCGGGTATCATTGATATCACAAGTAAATCAGGGAATCAACTGAAACCATCAATTTATGGTGATATCAACCTTTTGAGTGGGAGTCTTACGGCAGAAGTTCCTTTAAACAAGAAACTTACGGTTATTATGTCAGGTCGTCGATCATACTCCGACTTGTATTCAACTGAATTTGCCAGTAATCTGTTCGAAAAAAACACGAATCCTGTCATCAAAGACCCAAATAGTATTGTATCCCAGTCTACTCCGACTTTTTATTTTTATGATTACAATACAAAACTCTCTTATCGGATAAACAATAAAGAAAACCTTTCCCTAAGCCTATACGGCGGTAAAGATTACTACAACAACAATTACAGTGTAAACTCGGATTCGCTGGGAGCTACCATACACGACAGAAATTCATGGACCAATTACGGAATCAGTGCGGCATGGCTTAAACAATGGAACGGACCTTTTTTTACAAATATACAAATCGGCACTTCAGGGTATTCAAATAGTTACAACAATACTGTCCTTTTAGAAGATTCAACGCGCAGTAAACCTACTAATATTTACTTGCCGAACAAAAAAAATTATTTCAATACAAACAGCCAGAACGAATTATCCGATTTCTTCATTTCACTCCGAAATACTTGGTATGTTAATAACACCAATCAGTTGAACTTTGGTCTATTAACACGCAGAAACAGCGTTTACTATCATAAAGATGCCGACAAAGTGTATGTTTACGATAATACCAATCAAAAATCATGGATTTATTCAACGTATATTCAGGACCGTATGCTATTATTTGATCATCTCACGCTAAAACCCGGATTGCGATTGAGCTTATATGATGGGAACAAGAATTGGTATTTTGAACCACGTTTTGCAGCAGATTACAGATTCTCCGATAGATTTTCGGTGCGCTTTGCTACAGGTCATTTCTGTCAGTTTATCAACCAAGTCATTGTCCAGCAGGACATGGGATACACAAAAAACTTCTGGGTTCTGGCCGACGATTCCTTACATCCGGTTGTAACATCAAATCATTTTATTGTTGGCTCTACCTACGAAAAAGGAAATATTTTAATTGATGCTGAAGCATACTACAAAAGCTATTCAGGAATACAGGAATATCTTTATGTTTCACAGTTTCTGAGGGATTCCAATTTCCCTAATTATTTTCCACACTGGCCCTCCACCGGTAGTCAGGTACCTCCCCCACCCGCAGAAAGTTCAAAAGACGCAGTCACTGATATGACTACCGCAACATCAACAACCACAGCAACTACATCTACTCCTCCCAGCTATTATATTAATGGAAAAGGAAGATCGTATGGAATAGACCTTTCAATAAGATACCGATATAAAATTTTCACCAGCTGGATATCTTATTCGCTTAGTAAATCTGTGCATCAATTTCCAGCACTACTCCATAACAAAGAGTTCCCTGCGCCAACAGATCAACGACACCAGTTGAGTTGGGCAAATATGTTATCGCTTAATAAGTGGAATATTGGAACAACCACGCTCTTCAGTACCGGTAGACCCTATATTGATTTCACCAACGAAACAAACCCCATACCTACCACAAGGGTCTATAAACGATTACCTAATTATTTCCGTAGCGATCTTTCTGCAAATTACAACTTTACATTTCTGAAAACAAAATTAAAGGTGGGTGCAACCATTATCAATGTCTTCAACACCCGAAACTATTACGATATCAACACCCGGAAGTTTGATTTTGAGAATACCTCTTTCTCCGAAACTAATGTAATCCGCGCCCAAAAGCTTTCGTTCAACTTATTTTTACATTTTGAATTTTAAGAAATCGTTTAAACTTTATTTCAGCATTCCTTTTGAAGGCTCCTTTAGAAACCGAATATTGATAAAATAGAGATGCTATAGTTTCATTTTGTCCAGTACGGGACAACACCAATGATAATATCCGATCTTTCTTCAATATATTTTCCTTACGGGCTATTCTTAAACAATTACTTAATTTCGCCTTCGAACTGCAACATTTCTTTTGATAAAAAAACAGCAGTCGGTAGGGTATAATTATATTTCGCTGTATTATATACTGTGATCACGACAACGTTTAACTTAAAACTTATGTTATGAAAAGCGGTATTATCTTAACGGAATTAATAGCTATTGCCTTTTTCAGTTTTGAGTCGTGTACTAAAAATAACAACAATAATAAAGCTGTAATCATTACTGACACAGATCTGACCTCAAACCTAACTACTGCTGTCGCTGTTGTAGCCACTACACAGTTATTCAAAGCGAGCAATGCAGATATTCAAAGTGTTTCCGTAACTAATTTTGACAGTATTAAGCATCATCACAGCTCAAATTATTTGGGATTAACGGGTGGTATGATGAAATTCAAAATACCTCACATCTCTTCATGCGCTACCGTTACGGTAAGCAGTACAACTTATCCCAAAACAATCATTATTAATTATGGTAGCGGATGTACGGATGACAAAGGTTCAAAGATATCGGGAAAGATCATTATTACGATCTCTGATACGCTGATTACTGCCGGATCTGAAAAAACAATTACCTATCAGGATTTCATGATCGATAGTATGAACATTGAATATACGGGTACAATTAAGAACATGGGTAAAAACGTTAACGGAGATTGGATCATTTCTGACAATTATGTACAAAAAACAACGGGACGGAATGGTGATGTTGTTATTGAAACTTACTCGGATTCGATGGAATGGGTGAGTGGTTTTACGACAACAGACAAATCGGATGATGTTTATTATAAAACAGGCTCGGGAAGTGTTGTAGTAAACGATACGCTCAAATATCGTCGTACCATTACAAAACCGCTCCTGCATGATAATAGCTGTAAATATATAAAAAGCGGTACGATTGTTTTAATAAAGGGTACAGACACAATCATTACCGATTATGGGGATCGTACCTGTGATGCTGTTGCCACTGTAACAACCAATGGCACCACAGAAACAATCGACCTATCCACCTACAGGTTTTCGGACAACAGACGCTTTGACCAACATTGTAAAGGAGGGTCTCACCATGGGACTAATAAAGGAACAAAATATGGCTTTTAAATGAATGAATCAAACGCTCATAAAATGAATCCCTAATCATGTTATATAATAAAACTCCTGAAATTTAAATAAGCTTTTTTTCTCAAATCAAAGCATACCTTCTGTTTCTATATGCCGGAAACAGAATCGGGGGGGAAAGAAGCCGGTCCAAATGGATCGGCTCTCTTTTTGTTCTTATACTAACGGATGCAAAAGTGGAAATGATTGTGCCGGAAACCGGAAGACAAAGACAAAGAATCATAACTCTTCAGAGAAGCTTAAAAATAGAAGCTGCACGGATCTTTGGGATGATGTATAGAGGGCAAATGTAATATAAGCGACACTTCGTTTGAGATATTTCTATTGACATTAGCGGATCGAACCAACAGACTAAAACTATAATTAACCTGTAGGGATGAAAATGCCCTTTCGTGTAATTTAAATTCCGTACCCACAAGCATCATTGCCTCAGTAGTCTTTATCAAATCGTTTTGATCGTGTCTTACAAACCCCGCCAGATTAAAGGTTTTATACTTGAAATTAACACCGGTAATATAATCTCTCATTCCTGCCTGCTTTTCCAACAAGATAACAGGTTGAATACTTGCATCCTGAGCCCCAAAGGTCTCCAGAACATGACTGTACCTCAGCATCAGTGAGTATTTAGAAGGAAGTTTTGCCTTGACACCTGTAAATGATTGGTTAGGTTGCGGCACATGCTGAACAGAAAAGCCAAAGTCGAAAACATCATTCTTTACATTATTCTGATCGGTTGGATCGGTTTCGTAACGCCCGAAAACTCCAATAGTGAAGTCGAAGAAGTTTATCCGTTGCAGTCCATTATCTTGAGATGTCTGGGCTGCTGCTATTGATGTAGATGATACAAGTCCATAAAAGGGATCATATTGATCATAAAAGGTTAACTTCCCAAAATCGATAGACTTCTGATAAAAAGTAGGCGTTATACCAACTTGCATTTTTAACTTTTCAGTTAACATGACTCGCGCAGAGATGGGAATACCTAATGCAGTGGTACTGTAACTTCCATCGCCTTCCTGATTTCGGGTTAAGAATAATCCAACGCCACCCATTCCTTTTAGGCCTGCATCGTGAAGTGACTGATCGGCGCCAAAGGCTATGGTTTCGAATTTTGAAGGCATATACATTAACGCCCTGCGATAATTGAGAGAAATGATCATCCCTTGATCTATGCCGACAGCTGCCGGATTATAATAGATGGGATTTTGCATAAAATGAGTAAAGGTGACATCCTGACTGAACACATTGAAGGTAAGCGTATTCAGAGAAAGGAACAATACTATTCTCAGTTGTAGGATGTGACGTTTCATCCGTAAATTATTTGCTTTGTTAGGATGGTATGAAATCCGGTTGTTAGATTCTTATCCATGTTCATGCTTAAAGAATATGCTTTTTTCATTACCAATTACCTTATTAACATCAGGGTTCCTTCGGTATGATACTTGTTGAAGCGGTCTTTTACTCCCTTCCAAACAGTATCATCAATAAAGATAGCCTTTATTCGCCATATATAATTTTGCGTTGGAAGCTTTTTACCTTTTTTATCACATCCATTCCAGCCTTCTTCCGGACAGGTATTAGTAAGTTGGGTCGACTCCCAGACAAGATTTCCCCAAAGATCCCAGATTCCAATATGGTATGTCAGCAAACCCATTGCCGCCGGTTTAAAGGTATTTATATCCGCATAAGGACTATCAGGTTCAAAGGCATTGGGTACAAAAAGTCCTTTTAAAGCAACTTTATGAAGAATAGAGATCGTATCAGGACACCCCAAAGAGTTATACACTGTCAATAGAACCCTGTAAGCGCCATTCGTATCGTATTTAACCATAACAGAATCTTGTTTATTAGTTGTAGTTCCATCCGGCAGCTTCCATTCTGTGCTGGTATAATTGATCGATTTATTATAATAGTACACCGTGTCGGGATATCCGCCAGCATCGTTTAATGTCACTTTCGCGGTAGGACTGGGAATTACGTTTATATGAATCATTGCGGAATCGGTACAAAGACCGCTGGTTGCCACTATTTTCAAGAAATAGGAACCCACCCTATTAAGCTTGGCATAGGGCATCTGTTTATCTGCATTCGTAAGTTCGATCTCCGGAGATGAGGTCCATGTATATTTAGTGGTAGGACTTGCATTGTCAAATGTAATGATGGTAGAATCAATGGTTAATCTTGCCCATAAACATGCAGCGATCGTATCTTTTATAACTTTAATAAACGGAATCAACAGGGGGGTACAAACCGGATTGGAGGGACGACTCTCAGCCCCATCGGCAAAAATGGCTGTTACTATGTAACAATAGAAAGAACCCGATATTAAACCTTTTCCATCGTTTATGTCAATTAACGATAGTGTTGTGGCATCATTAACGGTACCGACCAACGAATAACCCAAGGTCGAAGCCCCTACCGTACAACTATCAGCGGCCACTATATTCGTGGTATCTATCTTTCGCCAGATATTATAACCGGTAGCTTGCGAACAGATTGACTGGTTCCATTTAACATTAAACCCGTTCTGGTAGACTGTGGAATTAACATGTTGAACGGCCGGTGCAACAACAGTGATAAAATTGGAAGTAATATCCGATAAGTGCGAGCCCTTATTGCTGTCTTCCACTTTATAATATACCTGATATGGATTCTTTTGAATATGAGCGTATTTTGTGTTCCAGTTAAAAGTGCCTGAAGTTTTTCCTACAGCTGTCACATCAGGAGTATAAGTAGCCGGACTTAATAACAAGTCGTAGGGAACTCCGGTTGAAGTAAAGGTTAAGGGGTCACCATCGGGATCCGAACTGGTAATTTTATACGTTAATGTCTTTCCTGCTTCAATACAAGTATCGGGTACAGGATCTAATACAGGGGGCTTGTTTGGACATGCGGAAATTGTGAGTTGCATATCGCGTGTTACATATCCGATAAGAACATTCTTTTGAGTTTTAGCATCCTTTCTCCATATACTGATTTTAAAAGAGATATTGTATTCTCCTTGAATAGTTGGTTCGTCCCAAACTATTTCTCCGGTTTTGGCATCCATTGTAAAAGTAGTTTTACCTGAAGTATCTAATTCATTAGGATATTTATACCCGGAAATATTATAGCCATTGGATTCATTTGCATTTACTGTAGTTCTGCATTTTATCAATTCATAGGTAAGGATATCTCCATCAGAATCAACTGCTCCTGGATTCACTTTATAAATAACACCCGTACATCCGTCTGCAATAGGTGGAATTGTGAGTTTTGGCGAAGTAATCGAGGTTATTGATGAGCTAATAGTGAGCATCGATTCCACGTAGAGTGAACAACTTTCAGAAGATGGTATATTGAGAATGCCTGTATTTCGATGTGTAGGTGAGATTGAGATGATAAAACTACCATTACTACTGTATTTATGCGTGGTAACATATGTATTTTTTCTAATAGCTGTAGTGACCAATGTTGCCGTGGTTCGGGCTACGGTCTGAGTAGATCCGTCGCCAAAACTAATAACTACGGAAGGAAGATCTTGAGCAACTAACGCATTCGTATATACGGTAACAGTTATTTCATAAGTATTGGTCTGTCCGGATACCGGCTTATAAGATATCTCGCCCGAACGCAAATGAACGGCGAAACCCGAAAGAGGAAATAAAACAATAAATAAAAGATAGACAAACTTCTTTAACATGAGATAATAAGTTAGAAATTACATTATTTGAAGCATCTCAATATTATTTAAGGGAGGCAAATACCTCCCTTTCCCATTATTCTGATCTTTTCCTTATCCGGTAGTAAAAAAGATAGCTGAAAAGCCTCACACGATCATTGAGCATGTCGAAATGACATTTACTTGGTGTATTTGTGGTTACCGGTCAAGCGCAGTGACGAATGACAAGCATAACGACCGTATGAGGCTTTTTATAGCTTTATTTATTTGCCATTCTTCCCCTTTCGGAAATAATATATTGTGATTGTAGTAGAATCTTTTAGAAAGTCGATTTCCTGAATTTCAACTCTGTGAACATTAAATCCGGTTCTTCTTTTCAGATCTTCGATCAATTCTGTCCGATGCTCAGGTGTAATGAGTTTGATGTTTTCGTAAGTAATCGTTCTCCCACATTCCTTTTCCATAAGCCAATCGCCTTCAAGCAATTGAGTTATAAGTAATATTATAAACATAAGGATGCTCAGATCGTCCCAACTGCCTTTCGAAACCGCTGAAAGAAGTCCTATAGCTATCGCCAGAAATAAATATGTCATATCTTTAATAGAGATTCCTTCGGTACGGTAACGTAACATCGAGAATACGGCAAATAATCCAAATGCAGCACCCATTGACATCTCTACTTTATTTAGCATAAACGTTATCAAAAAGATGACGAGATTGAACGAGAAAAAAGTGAGAAACAGATCGGACCGATGATAATATCGATAATAAATCAACCGGATTAAGACAAACACTGCCACCAAATCAATGACGAGCCGAATCAAAAATTTACCCGATAGCTTATCAAACCATTGAAACTGATCGGGTGTTGCTAATACTTGGAAGATCATCATATTGTGAAATTAATTTATGAATTTTAGATATTTTTTGCTTAAATCGGTTTTGCTTTATGGTTTCATGAAGACTGATAATACCAAAGCAATATTTGCTGATAGAACACTGCTTTATGCGTTGCTCTCTCATGATCTCCATGAATAATGAATTGGTTACATTCTCATATTTAACTTCGGCAATGACCATCATTGGATAGCTAACCCGATTAAAATGATCACGATACGTTAAATTCAAATCAATGGTAAGTCGTTCAGTTGTTGCCTTACTAACCAGTGTCATACGGCTATAATCGACCCACAATACCCCTTTCAACTCAGCAGGATCAAGTGGCGTAAGGAGGTCCACAAACTCTGAAGCTTCCGAGTAAAGCTGGTCTTCGATATAAGGCAGACTGATTCTGTTTTTAATGGTTCGTCCTCTATTATTTTTAAACTTAATTTCAAAAAACTTCTGATCGGAATTCACATAATCTCTGGATCTGATTTTATAACGATTCAGTTTTCCATCGTGATGCGCATGATAAAGATCAAAATCGCAAGTATCATAATAGAGCGTTTCATACGGTGAAAGTAACCTATCATTTACGGTCAACATCCTGTAATGTTCCTGAAGTGCTAAAAGAATCACCGGTAATTGATGAATCGGAATGATGTATTTAACATCCAACCGATCCATCAGCTTAACGCGATCCATCTCCTCCAGCTTTATCGGCTCAAAGAATGCCGATATACGCGATATAGAAGAGAAATAACGTTTAGTATTCATACGTGTATTTTTTTAGTCGTATGACTTGCCCCCGATTGTCGAAGGTTTGTTTTTGCAATTTCAATCCTTTTGAGTTATAGCTATATCTACTAACCTCCTCAAGTACATTCTTTTCGTTGAAGTGCTTTTCTTCAGATTTATCGCCATCTGAATTATAGACATAGGTTTCGCGCCCAATTTGTTTCCCATTGACATCAAGTGTCGTTTCTTCTACTTTATCATTGTGATTATTGTACCGACTAATAGTTCGTTGTTTAAATTTCCCTGTTTTATCAAATTCGGTTTCATCAATGGTATTACCATTCTTATCGAATTTCTTGATAAAATTTGTATATGGTTTCCCTCCATGGTTCTGATAAACAATCGTAACCTCGGTTTGCGATTTCACCTTACTCTTTGCCAGATCTTTTCTACCTTGAGCAAAGACAAAAGTTGGTATTAAAAGCAGTAATAAAATATATGATGATTTTTTCATAATTCTTCTGGATAATAAAAATACTGTACTTAATCAAAGCAATATTAAAATCCCATTCCGCCGCCACCCATACCGCTGGAAGAACCAAGCTTCGTTACGACACTGGAAATAGTAAAACTGGTATATTTAGTTCCTGCTGTATAGCTTCCCCCTGTGTAAAGTCCGTCAGTAGCTGTACCCGTTGAACTACCACTGGTATACACAAGGTAAGTAGTACCTTTCACAAGTTTGGATGATGAGAAGGCGATTGACTGATATTGTTTTACAGGTTTAAAAGTAAGGACTTCATCTCCGGCACTGGTTTCAATATGAACTAAAACACCGGCTTTATATGCTGAAGTAAAATTCAACAATAATGAGTTTTGAGAAGATGTTGCATCGGGAGCCTGTGCCATGCCAGAACTACCAGCTGCCAAGACATATCCTCCGGTTAACTTGAATGTGCCGTCATAATCCAAAGCACCATTATCATTGGCTGTCGGGCCATTCACAATTAATGTACCTCCAGTCATAGTGATAGATCCGTTTACATCGACACCATCGCCATTCCCATTTACATAAATATAACCGCCATTAATATAAAGGGTGCAATTGCCGGCAGACATACCGCCCCCCATACCGCCCGTTCCGGAACTGGAACCCGAGGCAGCATTTATACCATCATCGCTGGAAGTAACATGGATATTGCCTCCATCAATAGTAATTTTTGCACTTTCAATACCTTCATACGATTTATTAACGTTAATGTCACCAGCTTTTATAGCTAATGTAGTATTGGCATGCATTCCATCATCACCAGTCGAGAGGGTATAGGTACCTGCATTAATCAGCATGTTTCCATTCGTATGAATGGCATCATCAGCCGAATTAATGGAAAAAATACCTCCATTGATAATTAAACTATCTATAGCCTTGATGCCTTTAGCCGAATAGGATGATGGCTTACCGTCACTACTTCCGCCTCCGGTGGTGATAACGAAATCGCCTGAATTGATTTTGACATCGGTGTGAGCCTGAATAGCATCTTTACCTGAGGTGATATTAAAAGTACCCTTTACGATAGAGATGTATCCCAATGCAGTATTTTCATCATTATCAGATTTGAACCCGTCGCCACTGGTTTTCAAAGTAAAGTTTCCATCCCTGATAATAAGGTAGTCTTTCCCTCGGATGCCATCATCTATCGAATTGACGGTAATATTACCACTCTTAATGATGAGTCCGTCTTTACTGGTGATGCCATCGTTATATTTTGCGTTCACTGTTAATGAACCATTTCCAAAGATTGAAAGATCAGACTTGCTAAAGATTGCAGCATTGGGATCGTCATCAGAATCTTCAACAGTATAGGATGATCCATCCGTAACGGAATTTTGTGTATTGTCTGCAAGACAGATAACAGTTTTGCCCGACTTCTTAACTAATATTGCGGAACTTGAACTATTAGTGACCGTAATCCCGTTTAAAATAAGTCGTACCGTTGCGGTATCTGTTGTATTTACAATTATTTGCCCATTAGTTAAAGTACCGCTAAGGCTATATGTACCTGCCGAGGTAATGGTTACTTTACTCCCTGAAGCAGTGGCTCCAACTGAGTCAATAGTTATTGCATTATCCTTCAATACTATATGAGTAACTTTGGAGTTATCCCAGATATAATCTGCCGGATCTTCATTAACCTTACCACTTCCGTTTGTTGTTTTTACAGTGTCTGTATTTTTGCTGCATGCTACTAATAATGATAGTGCGAAGAAGCTAAGAAATAAATACCTCATCATGTTTCGGGTTATTAATTAAAAGGAGTGTACATATCCAATACCAGTAACAAACTTCTTTTCAGGTTTTTTCACATTCATTTCTTTATCCACCAATCCATAAATTTCAATTTCATTATGTTTTGTCAGATTATACTTGAAAGAAAGCGTATAACGCATATCATCGAATTTATTTCCATCCGGATTATTAAGCTGACAGAAAGATTCGACAGAGAGAGAAGGTGAAACAGGACATCGTGGAATATTATAGTCGATTTTCAGTCGGTTACGCCAAGAGTAGTCTGGATTTATCTTATAGGTATCAATTTTACCATTTGATTTTATACGATCACTTTCATCTTTGGTGGTTACTTGAATACGTTCACGAAGCGTAAAAGTGAAATCACCCATTTTCCGTTTTTCCTGCAAAAAAAAGTAGAACCGATTACGGGGTTGAAAATTAGAATATTTAAAATCATGAAAATAAATATACTGATAACCTGCACCCATTTTCAACGACTTTATTATATTATATGATCCCTCCAGTCGTAAACTCCAACGAGCAATCTGTTCAGAATTAGATTTGGTACGTAATTCACCTTCGGCACCTATATTCCATTTTCCTAGTTTCTTCTCAGCTCCAAGAGTTGTCCACACGCCAAAATCTTCTGTTTGAGCCAGAAGATGAGTAGAGATACAAAGTAAAAAAAGCAGGAAGACACAAATTCTCTTTTTCATTAAAAGATATTTTATATGTAATAATTCGATTAGATAACTTCTTTAAGTAATATTAAATTAATATTACTCCTATGTTAAATTTTCGTTACCTATTAAATACAGCGAATTACTTTTTTACCCTACTTTGTTTAAAAAGAAATTTGATTTTAGAAAAATATTTTCAGGAGATATCAAATCAAGGTACGTTATGAATATAGCTAATACCTCTTCAACAACCAATACTAACTACGAAAGCAATTTCATTTGAAAACTCTATAAATAAAAAAAGATGTCGAACCCGGTTCATCTTTCAACGAACCGAATCCGACATCTCCATTAAAACATACATCCGATGATGTACGTACGATAATAAAAAGTTCCTTTTATTTTACGTATTTAGCTTTCATTAAAAATTCAAGACTCTTCCTTGCACTTTCAATTGAGCTTCCAACACTTGATTTTTCAGCTTCGACAATAAAATATTTGGCACCGGCTTTCTTTGCATTATCGAAATAAGGTTTGAAGTCGATTTTTCCGCTTGCACCTACTTCTTCTTCGTCTTTTACATGATAAAACAAGAAACGTCCGGGATATTTATTGAAATAATCTACAGCTTTTTTTCCGCCTACATGAATCCACCATAAGTCAAGTTCAAAAAACACCTTGGAAGGGTCGGTATTCTGAAGCATGTTATCATAAATGGTAGTACCATCAATATCAGCAAACTCTCTATTATGGTTGTGATATCCGAAAAGAATTCCTTTGGCCTTACATTTTGCACCAACAGCATTGAAATAATCGCAATAACGCTTGTTTCCTGCAATGGATTCAAAACCCACTTTATCCATAAACGGTTGAACGATGTATTTGGCACCTACAGCAACATGAGCATCTATACATTTGTCCCACCATGCCATTGTCTTATCCCAATCGGCTGCATCAGGTACGGCCTGTCCGCAGTGCGAACTGAGCATATAGATGTGATTAGCTTTTAACAAAGCTTTAAATGCTTCTGGGGTCATTCCATAAAACAGGCCATCATTGTATGATGCTGCTTCAACATATTTATAACCCATTTTAGCTATTGCTTCAATGGTACGTTGAGGACTTACCTGCATTGAATCACGTACAGAATACAACTGTAGTCCGATTACTTTTTTTTGCGCCATTAATGTTGAAGCGCTCATTACCAGTAAAATTGTGCCGACGGCAACAATACCAGCCACTTTTGCAATGAATTGATTTTTCATTTTTATATTTCTATTTGCGGAGTAAATAATATTTTCAGAATTAGATTCATTGTGACGTACAAAACTAAAATATTTGAATAGTTTTTCAAGCTGTTTTCATTATATAAACATCAACTTTTAACAGGCACTGAAATTACTACTTTTTTCTTTATCATGCGTGACTGAAAACAGACTAATATTTATATTATTTTATCGATTGGCAAGGGGTCGGAAATGTAGAGTGGAACCTGTAAAAATATGATTTTTCTTACCTACATTTGTAATTTGATATCGTAATATCTTATCTTTGTTATAAAGAGATTTGTTTTTCCGGTATCACCTGCCTCTCAGTACATTCATACTTTCTATTCTATGAATTTACTCGGGCAAAAGGATAGAATTCACCAAAAGATTTTTTATAAATGAGATAATAACTACCTCCTCTTTTCTAGAACAACTGATCAAAATGTAATTATTATATCTATCACATTTATTTGGTTTAACGATGAACAGAGATTAAAAGGAAATACAATGGTAAAAATTTTAACAATCGATGACATTCACGAGAATTTGATTGTTGCGAATGCTTTGCTGGAAGAGGCTTTTCCGGAGGCACAATTATTAACAGCCAGTAATGGTAAGCAGGGCATTAAATTGTGCTTTTCTGAAAAGCCTGATGTGATATTACTTGATATAATGATGCCTGGGATGAATGGTTATGAAGTCTGTAAAAAAATGAAAGCTGATGAAGACTTAAAGCGTATTCCGGTGATTATGATTACAGCTACAAGAATAGATAAGGAAGGCAAGATAAAAGCATTAGAGGCAGGAGCAGATGCTTTTTTAACGGCGCCGTTGGATGCCTCTGAATTAACGGCACAGATAAGGGCAATGCTGCGAATAAAAGAAGCAGAAGAACGAAAGCTTAACGAAAAAAGACAATTAGAAAGCCTTGTATATGAGCGTACAAAAGCTTTGGAGAAAGAACTTGCCGAACACAAACACACTGAAGATGCCTTGCGAAAAAGTGAACAAACAATCTCAAATCTAATCTCAAACCTGCCCGGTTTTGTATACCAATGTAAAAATGATAAGAATCGGACAATGGTGTATCTTAGCAATGGTTGCCTATCAATAACCGGATATTCCCCTGCAGAACTTCTCAATAATAAGTTAAGGCCGTATAATGATGTTATTCATTCAGATTATCGTGATCTATTATGGGATAAATGGCAACACTGCTTAAGTTTAAAGACACCTTTGGAAGAAGTCTATCAGATTACGCATAAGGGCGGAGCCATCAGATGGGTATGGGAACGCGGACAGGGTGTATTCTCCGATAAAAACGAATTGCTCTATCTGGAGGGTTTTATTCAGGATATAACAAGCTCAAAAAATGCGGAAGAGGCATTAAAAGAGAGCGAAGATAAATTCAGAACGCTTGCAGAATCGGCTCCCTTTGCGATCATGATTTATCAGGATGATTACTGGGTATACATTAACCAGGCGGGAGAAAAGATTTGCGGTTATACTAATGAAGAGATCAGTAAAATGCATTTCTGGGATTTTATTGAAGATGATTTCAAGGAAATCGTCAAACAAAAAGGAAAAAGAAGACAGAAAGGGAAAGAAGAAGATGCCTCATATGAATTCAAAATTATCACTAAAGAAAACCTGCAAAAATGGGTTTTTATTACCAGTAGTTCTATAATATACAGAGGAAGACCTGCAGGTATCCTTTCGTTAGCAGACATCACAGAACGAAAATATGCGGATGAGATACAAAAGGTTATTTTTGCCATCTCTAATGCTGTAATCGTCACAAAGGATTTAAAGGAGTTGGTATTATTTATAAGAGAACAACTTAGTTCTCTTATTGATACAACAAACTTCTCAGTTACTCTTTATGATGAAGGCTCGAGTATGCTCTCATCACCTTTCAGTGAAAATGAAAAAGATATCATCACTAGCTGGCCTCTTGAAAAATCATTGACGGGATATGTGATAAAACAAAACAGATCCATGTTACTAACCAAACAACAGATCCACGAACTTGAGAAGTTGGGAGAAGTTGAACCTATCGAAACAATATGTGAAATATGGCTTGGTGTCCCCCTGAATATCGATGAAAAAGTAATCGGCGCCTTTGTGGTTCAAAGCTATAATGATCCGTCGGCATTTACTGAAAAGAATCTTGAAATGCTCGATTTCATCTCACACCAGATTAGTATTTCCATACAACGGAAACAGTATATTGAAAATCTCAGAATTGCACTATCCAAGGCAGAAGAAAGCGATCGATTGAAGACTGCCTTCTTATCGAATATGTCACATGAAATTCGTACCCCAATGAATGGAATATTGGGCTTTTCAGATCTTCTGGATGACGAATCACTTTCATATGAAGAACGTAAACAATATACCAGAATCATCAATAATAATGGGAAGCATCTTCTTTCCATCATAAACGACATTATTGATATTGCCAAGATTGATAGTAATCAGCTCGCAATAAATTATGATTGGCTCAATCTGAATTATCTGCTTGACGATTTACTGGTTTCATATAACAATGAAAAAATAGTATACCAAAAGGAAAATATTACTTTTATTCTGAATAAAGAATTTGAGAATTATCACAGTTTGATATTAACAGACGAGGTTCGTCTGCGACAGATTCTGCTTAATTTACTAGGCAATGCGCTGAAATTTACAAAAAAGGGATTTATTAAATTTGGCTATTTGCTACAAAATGACCAACTTTGCTTCTTTGTTCAGGATACGGGGAAAGGAATACCCAAGGAAAAACAAAGCATTATTTTCGAACGATTTAGACAAGAAGAAGAGACCTACACCCGTCAGTTTGGAGGTACCGGTTTGGGCCTTACTATCTCAAAAGGATTGGTTGAACTACTTGGTGGTAAATTATGGCTTAATTCTGATGAAGGAAAAGGCACTACCTTTTTCTTTACTATTCCCTATAATAAGCCGGATGCTGACGCGTTAAGTTTTGACAGTTATTAAACTCTATCATATTTATTCTTCATTTTTCACCATGAAAAAAGATTTATTACGTAAAAACGCGCTGGAGTACCATTCAATGGGACGCCCTGGAAAAATTGAGGTAGTACCTACAAAGCCCCATAGTTCCCCACGCGATTTAGCACTTGCATACTCTCCCGGCGTTGCCGAACCTTGTCTTGAAATAAAAGCCAATCCTGATGATGTTTATAAATATACTGCCAAAGGAAATCTAGTAGCCGTTATTTCTAACGGAACAGCAGTTCTCGGTTTGGGTAATATTGGAGCTGAAGCCGGAAAACCTGTGATGGAAGGGAAAGGTTTGCTCTTTAAAATCTATTCAGATATTGATGTATTTGATATTGAAGTAAATGAAACGGACGTAGATCGCTTTGTGGCCACTGTCAAAGCCATTGCACCTACATTTGGAGGTATCAATCTTGAAGACATCAAATCGCCGGAGTGTTTTGCCATAGAAGAACGGCTTAAAAAGGAGCTGGATATTCCGGTAATGCATGATGATCAACACGGAACAGCCATTATCACTTCTGCCGGTTTTTTGAATGCCCTTGAGATCTCAAATAAAAAAATTGAAGAGGTTCAGATTGTTGTAAACGGCGCCGGTGCATCGGCTATCTCATGTACGAAACTATATGTTGCCTTGGGAGCCAAACTGGAAAATATAGTAATGGTCGACAGTAAAGGCGTAATACGTATTGATCGTACGGATCTGAACGAGATGAAAAAACAGTTTGCGACTAATCGTCCTATTCACACACTTGCCGAGGCACTAAAAGGCGCCGATATGTTTTTAGGTCTCTCTGTCGGAGGTGCGCTAACTCCCGAAATGTTGTTAACAATGGCTCCCCATGCTATTGTTTTTGCACTGGCCAATCCTACTCCTGAGATTTCATATGAGCTTGCTACGGCAACTCGAAAAGATATCATCATGGCGACGGGACGATCAGACTATCCGAATCAGGTTAACAATGTATTAGGATTTCCCTATATTTTCAGAGGAGCGCTTGATGTCAGAGCCAAAGCAATTAACGAAGAGATGAAGCTGGCGGCAGTATATGCCCTTTCCGAACTGGCAAAGGCCCCGGTACCCGAAGAAGTTAATATTGCTTATCAAACTACCAATATAAAATTTGGTAAAGATTATATTATTCCTAAACCATCAGATCCGCGACTGATTACGCATGTGGCACCTGCTGTAGCAAAGGCAGCTATGGACTCGGGAGTTGCCCGTACGCCTATAACCGACTGGTCTGCTTATGAACAAGAGTTGACTAAACGATTAGGATTGGTCAATCCATTTATGCGTCAGATTAAGGAGAGAGCATGTAAATGTCCGAAGCGGGTCCTATTTTCAGAAGCCGAGAACTATAAGATATTAAAGGCGGCAGAGATTCTTATAGACGAACATATCGCTATTCCTATCCTTTTGGGAAATGAAGGGAAGATTCACGCCATGATTAAAGAATATGATCTGGCTCTTGATGGCGCCCAGATTATTGACCACAGGAGCGAAAGCATGACCGAATTACGGGAGGCCTTTGCCGAATTTTATTATCAAAAAAGACAACGGAAAGGAGTTACCCGTAAAATGGCGCACGAAATAATCAGACAAACCAACTACTTTGGCGCTATGCTGGTTGAAAAGGGTTACGCTGATACCATGATATCCGGATTAACCTCAAATTATCCGGAAACCATTCGTCCGGCTTTACACATCATAGGAGTTCACCCGGGAGTAAAAAAGGTTTCGGGAATGTATATCTTGAATACCAAGAAAGGGACATTCTTTATGGCCGATGCTACTGTAAACATCGACCCAACTGTTGACGATCTGGTAGAAATTACTTTACAGGCTGCCCGCATGGTAAAGGAGTTTAATATAAAACCACGTATTGCCATGTTGTCGTTTTCTAATTTCGGCTCAACATCCGGTACAGGTCCGTCAAAGGTTCAAAAGGCAGTCGAGATACTACATCGGGAATATCCGGAGTTAATCGTTGACGGAGAGCTTCAGGCTAATTTCGCCCTGAATAAAATAATGCTTCAGGAAAGCTATCCCTTCTCCACGCTGGTTGGAGAACAGGTGAATACCTTGATTTTTCCTGAATTGACTTCGGCAAATATAGCCTACAAACTATTACAGGAATTGGATGCGGCAGAGGCTATCGGTCCGGTATTAATGGGCCTCAATAAGGCTGTCCATGTTTTACAAATGGGATGTACGGTATCTGAAATTGTGAATATGGCAACCATTGCTGTTCTCGATTCGCAATGCATTGAAGAAGAAAAATAATTTGAAAATGTATTGATTTGGAGATTACTAATAAAACAATCGACTAAGCTCTTGTGTTTATGATAGAACGAAGTACGAATAAAAATGAGCTTGTCGAAATCATTTTGGACACTATGATTTCGACAGACATAGTTTACGGGCTTCAATAAACTTAGTTTTCGGACGATGTTTATATGAAAAAAATTAATCTATTTTCAAATTTTAAAAGTTAATAATCTTTTATGAAAAAAATAACCGTTATTGGAGCAGGAAATGTTGGGGCAACTGTTGCCAACGTAATCGCCCACAAAGATTTAGCCCGCGAAATTATTCTTGTCGATATCAAAGAAGGTGTTGCTGAAGGCAAGGCATTGGATATTTGGCAGACTTCATCTATTAATCATTTTAATACACGCGTAATAGGTGTAACCAACGATTATCTCCGTACAAAAGGTTCCGGAGTTGTTGTCATTACCTCTGGAATTCCACGAAAACCGGGTATGAGTCGTGATGATTTGATCAGAACAAACGCCTTCATTGTAAAAGATGTGGTTGAAAAGGTTATCAGATATTCGCCTGAAGCTATTATTATCATTGTTTCGAATCCGCTGGATGTAATGACTTATACAGCCTATTTGGCTGCCCGTAAGGACTCTCGCAAGGTATTCGGTATGGCTGGTATTCTCGATACGGGACGCTACCGCGCCTTCGTTGCCGATGCCCTTAATGTTTCCCCGAAGGATATCAGTGCATTACTGTTAGGTAGTCATGGTGATTCAATGGTTCCACTGCCGCGCTATACTTCGGTAGCAGGTATTCCATTACCTGAACTGCTCAATCCTGAAGAGATTGAACGTATTGTTCAACGTACCCGTAACGGAGGTGGAGAACTCGTTAATCTGATGGGCACTTCAGCATGGTATGCCCCCGGCGCCGCTGCAGCCCAAATGGTGGAAGCCATTGTTGACGACCAGAATCGTATCTTTCCTGTTTGCACATTGCTGAACGGGGAATACGGACTAAAAGATATTTATCTGGGCGTACCAGTAAAGTTAGGTGCTAACGGCATTGCAGAAATTATCGAATTAAAACTTAATAAAGACGAAATGCGGATGCTTCATGAATCGGCCGATTCGGTCAGAACGATCATGAAGACACTCGATGATATGCATTTGTTTGATGAGAAATGAAAAAAATCGTTGTACTAACCGGTGCTGGCATCAGTGCCGAGAGTGGATTAAAAACCTTTCGCGATAGCGGAGGACTTTGGGAAGGTGAGCGAGTTGAAGATGTAGCCACCTATGATGGGTGGTTGCGCAACCCTCAGCTGGTGCTTGATTTTTATAACAAACTGCGAAAGCAACTGCTTACAGTCGAACCTAATGCTGCACACAAAGCATTGGTAGAATTGGAACAGAAATATGAAGTTCATATCATTACGCAAAATGTTGATGATCTACACGAACGGGCAGGATCTAAAAATGTGTTACATCTCCATGGCGAACTGAAGAAAGTTCGCTCAACGGTAGATGAGAATCTGGTGTACGAACTTGATGGATGGGAACTTAAGTATGGAGATAAATGTGAAAAAGGATCACAACTCAGGCCCCATATCGTTTGGTTTGGAGAAGCCGTACCGATGATAGAACAAGCAGCACTCCTTTCTGAAAATGCAGATATCTTTATTGTGATCGGAACCTCGCTGGTTGTTTATCCGGCGGCAGGTCTTCTCGCGTATGTACCGGCCAGTAGTCCGATATACCTAATCGACCCTAATGGAAAACCACTTCCATCTGTTAATAATTTGAAAATCATTAAAGAAAAGGCAGGTATAGGTACACCGGCATTGGTAAAACGCTTATTACAATAGAATTTTTTTTGTAACTTTGTCACTTATCCATATTTAATTTTTTAAAAAACATGAAAAGACTGCTCTTCCTCTTTGTGATTGCACTGGTTTCATTTGCAGGTTGCAAAAAAGAAAATCCCCATAATGCTATCGATCATCAATTGATAGTGGATTATCTGCAGAAAAACAACTTACTTTCTGTTGCCAAATCAACCGGTTCGGGACTTTACTATATTGTAACAAAACCGGGGGATTCTTTACGTCCGCACTATTATTCTACTGTTTACGTAAAATATGTTGCAACGCTTCTTGATGGAACAGAGTTTGACTCATCGTGGGAAGCATCAGAACAGCCTGCCAGTCTTCTCCTTACAAGTGCTATAACAGGATTTTCTGAAGGGTTACGTCTATTTGGCAAAGGAGGCAAGGGCAAGTTGTTTATTCCATCCTCACTGGGTTATGGAGATCTCGCAACAACTACTGTTCCAGCCAACTCTGTACTTGTCTTTGATTTTGAGCTTGTAAATTGGCAATAATGACAATACGCAGATCAGGGATTAAGAAGAGATCTGCACCTTCTACAAACGACCCGGCCGTTGCCCTAGCAAAAGCCCGGTCGTTTTGCGCTTATCAGGAACGGTGCAAAAGCGAAATAATCTTAAAACTCCATCCATTCGGTTTATCAGGCGAACAAACAGACTTGATTATTAAAGACCTTGAAGAGGAGGACTTCTTAAATGAAGAACGCTTTGCGCTGGCTTATGCAAGAGGTAAATTCAGCCAGTTACAATGGGGAAGAATAAAAATTAAGGCAGAACTGCTCAATAAAGGATTATCTGATGCCTTGATCCACAAGGCAATGGAGATGATATCCGACGAGGAATATCTCGGCTGCATTGCAACCCTTGTTGAAGGAAAGCGAAATTCGCTCTCCTCTATTGAAGATCTACATGTATTAAAACATAAGATTTACTCATTTCTCGTATCGAAAGGTTTTGAAGAACACCTGATTTATAATGAAATAAATAAAATATAAATATAATGGTTACTCTAGACTCTATTAAAGATTTAGGTAAAAGGATTGATGCCTTAAGGAGGTATCTTTGACATCGATAACCGCTTACAGCTTATTTCCGATAAAGAGGAAATAACTCGTGAAGACGACTTCTGGAACGATTCGAAAAAAGCCGAACAAATTATGAAGGCTATCCAGGAAGAAAAACGGTGGACTGATGACTTTGCTAATGCCGCATCAGCATGCGACGACCTGAATGTGATCTATGAGTTCTATCAAGCAGAAGAGGCTACTGAAGCGGAAGTAGAACAAAATTACAATCACACCCTTGAGCTCATCGAAGCATTAGAGTTTCGGAATATGCTCAGCAATGAAGAAGATAAGTTAGGTTGTATCATCAATATTAACGCAGGAGCCGGAGGAACTGAAAGTCAGGACTGGGCTTCTATGTTAATGCGAATGTACATTCGTTATGGGGAACGGAACAACTATAAGGTTAAAGAACTCGACCTTCAGGATGGTGAAACGGCAGGTATCAAAAGTTGCTCACTGGAAATTGAAGGCGACTACGCCTTTGGATATCTGAAGGGTGAAAATGGTGTGCACCGGTTGGTACGCATATCCCCTTTCGATTCTAACGCTCGCAGACATACCTCGTTCGCCTCGGTTTACGTATATCCGGTGGTTGATAATAATATAGAAATCGAGATCAGCAATGCCGACATAACTTGGGATACATTCCGTTCGAGCGGTCCGGGTGGACAAAATGTAAATAAGGTCGAAACAGCCGTCCGTTTGCGCCATGCTCCTTCAGGAATTGTTATTGAATGTCAGGAAACCCGTTCGCAGCTGCAGAATAGGGAGAAAGCCATTCAGATGCTCAAGTCGCAGCTCTATGAGATAGAACTACGCAAACGCCGCGAAAAGCAGGATATAATTGAGGGGAACAAAAAGAAAATTGAGTGGGGTTCACAAATCAGATCTTATGTTCTGCATCCCTACAAAATGGTAAAAGATAACCGTACCAGCTTCGAGACATCAAATACACAAGGTGTACTCGATGGCGAACTCAACGATTTCATTAAAGCCTACCTGATGGAATTCGGAGGTGAATAAATATATTTTAGTGCTCAACTATACAAAAGATGTTACAGATTTATCATAACCCAAAGTGTCGCAAGTCGAGAGCCGGCTTGGATTATTTAAAAATCAAAGGACTCGATTTTGAAGTTATTGAATATCTAAAAACAGGCCTGACCGTAGAGGTGCTGCAACAACTGTTGCAACGATTAAATGTAAAACCCTTTGAGCTTGTACGAACTCAGGAAGATTATTTCAAACACAACCTGAAAGGGAAAAACTTTTCGGATGAAGAGTGGATTCAAATTATTATAGAGAATCCAAAACTTCTGAAACGTCCTATTATTGTTAATAATTTCAAGGCTATATTGGCCGATCCGGCAGAAGAGGCCGACAAAGTTTTATAATCAGAACCGATAAAAACCGAAGCAATGAAAGTTCGTATTGAAAAAGATACCATGGGAACTGTTGAAGTTCCTGCAAACGTATATTGGGGAGCACAAACCCAACGTTCAAAAGATAACTTCAAAATTGGAGACGGTAAAATGCCCGTTGAGATTATTCGTGCATTTGCTTATCTGAAGAAGGCTGCTGCCCTTACTAATCTGGAACTGGGTGTTTTGTCTAAGGAGAAATCAGATCTGATCAGTCGGGTGTGCGATGAAATACTGACCGGTGCTCTTGATGATCAGTTTCCATTGGTCGTATGGCAAACAGGATCGGGGACCCAAAGCAACATGAATGTTAACGAGGTAATCTCGAATAGGGCTCATGTACTAGCCGGAGGCGTGCTAGGAGAAGGAAAGAGCCCGGTACATCCGAATGATGATGCCAATAAATCGCAGTCGTCAAACGACACCTTCCCTACCGCCATGAATATTGCCGCGTATAAGATGCTGATTGATGTAACCATTCCGGGTGTTGAGTTACTTAGAAATACACTGGCTGCAAAATCTGAAGCCTTCAAAGATATCGTGAAGATCGGTCGTACCCATCTGATGGATGCTACCCCACTTACACTGGGACAAGAGTTTTCAGGTTATGTTTCACAACTCGACCATGGATTAGTAGCATTGAAAAACACTCTTCCGCATCTTGCCGAACTGGCTCTTGGAGGAACAGCCGTAGGAACCGGAATCAATACCCCGAAAGGATATTCTGAGCTGGTAGCGCAAAAGATAGCCGAACTTAGCGGATATCCCTTCGTGACGGCCCCGAATAAGTTTGAAGCACTATCTAGTCACGACACCTTCGTAGAAGCCTCAGGCGCCTTAAAACGGCTTGCCGTAAGCCTAATGAAAATAGGTAACGATATACGTTTACTCGGTTCCGGACCACGTTGCGGTATTGGCGAACTCATGCTTCCCGAAAACGAACCCGGCTCGTCCATTATGCCGGGAAAAGTAAATCCGACCCAGAATGAAGCATTAACTATGGTCTGTGCCCAGGTAATCGGTTGTGATGCTGCTATCACGATTGCCGGAACACACGGACACTTTCAATTGAATGTGTTTAAACCAGTGATTATCTATAACTTTCTGATGGCCGCCCGTCTGTTAGGTGATGCCTGTGTTTCATTCAGCAATAATTGTGCGGTGGGTATCAAAGCAAACAAAAAGAATATCGAAAAAAATCTTGAAAATTCATTGATGCTTGTTACGGCCCTTAATACGCATATAGGCTATGAAAACGCTGCCAAAATAGCGAAGAAAGCCCTTCACGATGGGACATCTCTACGTCAGGCTGCCATAGCATTAAATCTGGTAACGGATGAGCAGTTTACGGAATGGGTAGATCCGCGGAAGATGATCTAATAACATGACTCGGAAAGGAATCTAAAAAACCGAATAAATTCAAAAAGGCTGTTTCGATAACTGAAACAGCCTTTTTGAATTTTTATAACAATGCGTTGATCTTGTGAAAAAAGTCTAAACTTTTTCTTTTATAAACTTACCAACCTTATGGGCATCACCTGCATGCGGACCTATACTCCAATAATTGTTATCGGGGATGGTAAGAATTAACGGGTGAATTTTTTTATAATCGGGACATCCACCGCGAAGGAATGCATCATAAGCAGCTACTCTTGCAATTTCTCCGATGAAAAGATAATTATCGGGTAATTCAACGCTCTGTACTAATTTACATTCCATACTTATCGGGCATTCCCTAATCATTGGCGCCGTTCCGGTAATACCATAACAGAAATCGAATAAATCAGACTTATCGTGATCTTTTCCCGAGATCATTCCACAATAGTCTGTTTCGATTACCTGATCTTGTGCCGGAATATTGACACTAAATGTTTTATTCTCAAAAATCCCTTTGCTGGTAAAGTGCTCTTTGCCTATTGCCACAGCAATCATGGGGGGATTTGAATTTACACGACTTACCCACACGGCAGTCATGAAGTTAGCTTTTCCTTCAACATTGGCGCCTACAATTGTAACGGGCATTGGAATATAGACGTCTTTTTCGATACTTATTCTGTTCATAGTGGTCGATTTTTTCTGTCATACCTTATTATTCAAATATACTGGCAGAAAAAACAGAATGCAAGTATCACGCAAGAAAAAATTAATAATTATTTAATATTAGTCTATCAAGTCCAAAAAGCCTTTCAGCATTGGGTTTCAGCCCTAACATATGAAACACAAATGCATTCATCACATGATTTCTACCCCTATAAACATGGATAATCTGAACTAACTGAATGTTTTCGAAACATTTTCCATATATTTCTTGTGGATTTTTGTAATCGCGACTTGTACAAATAAACCATCCATCCATTCCGGGAACAAATCCTCCCCGCGCCTTGTTTATCCAAGCATATTTATGAATATCCTCAAATTTTCCCAAGGCAAGGACTTTCATCTTTAACGGATAGGCCACATAATAGTCCAGATTAGCCGCCGGAAACCATCGCCAACTAATAATAGGCGCATCCTTGGAAATTAGCCCCCTATCTTCGGTCTCCTTTTTAATATGCTCAAACTGCTTTTCAATCTGCCGCCATCCATAAAGATCGAGCGTAACATCGTTTTCTCCCAGCTCCTCAGCACTGACGTTCTGATCTTTTTTATCAAACCAGCCATGATTAACCTGTCCCATCCCGACAAAGAGCGCCAATACGATCAAAATAAGTGCAGGAACGATTAAACTAAGTGATCGGCCTGAGAGTTTTTGAATCACTATATGTTCGCGTTGCCAACATGCCGCGATGAGAATAAGTGTCGTATAAGCAGGTCCGGTCCAGTGTGGTAGCGTTCTTCTGGTTAATGCCACACTAAGAAACAGAAGGATGGTAGGGAGCGCCGTGAGAAGAATGATTTTTTTATGTTCGCGACTTAAAAAATGACGATGACGAATGATGGCTACCAAAGCCATAATAATCATTATAAAGACCAACGGATTATTATACAACACTTCACCGAATAATTCAGTGAAAAAGTAATCAAAACGCAAACCCGAATGAGAGACCTCCACCCTTTCAGTATGATAAGTAAAGCTAATGAAATTATTTTGAATATTCCAGATCAATACCGGAAGAAAGACGATAAAAGAGATAAGGATGCTTATATATAACTCTTTCTTTTTAAGCCACTGTCTCTTATAAAACAAGATGTAAGCAACCGCCCCAACCCAAAGGAAAACACTGGTATATTTTGAAAGCATTGATAAGCCAATAAAAAGTCCTGCTAAATAAAAATTCCCTTTCAAGCCCTTATCTGAAACATCAGGAAGTACTTTAAGGAGATAATAGAGACCTGCCAACCAAAAGAAAAGTTGAGGAGCATCGGGCATAATAAAGATTCCGGCAATAACTGAAGCATAAATGGATGAGGTAAATATAACAGCAGCAATAAGACCGGTCAACTCGTCACGGATCAAAGAACCTATCCGAAAGATGATCCAAGTGCTACCGGCACTCAGAATTACCGGTCCTAACCGGATGAAAAGCTCACTATCAAAACGGAAGTTCAGGGTAAAAAGTTGTATAATCCATCCTACCATTGGTGGATGGTCGAAATGACTTAAAGCAGGAAAAAATGCATAAGTAAGATAATAGACTTCATCATTTCCTAATTCTATGAATGCAGCAACACAAAGCCTGGCAATAGTAGCAAGTGCAATCAACCAATATACTAACTTTCGCACAGAATAATTTTCAAGCCCCATATAAACAGATTTGTATTAATGAAAAGGAAAATTATAAACCGTTCCTGAGTTCAGAACCAAATAAGAAATTCCTCTATTAAATTTATCACATCCGGTTATTGAATGAGATAGTCTAAAAAGTTAACTTATCAGGAAAGAGCGTAGCCAATCAGAAACGTTTAAAAATCCTTCGTCTGAAGACAAAGATACTTATTACAAGTGATATTAACATTCCAAATCCAAGCAGACGATATACCAGCGTGGAAGCCACATTAACAGCAGGTCCCATGGGTTTTACAGGAGCAATGCCGGAATAACGATAAACAGGATTAAGATAAATGGTTACGCTGTCAGCCAAGTGTTTTCCTTGAAAGAGAATTTCGGTTCGGATATAGGGTTCATCTTTTGCAATGGAAAAAGACGCCTTTGATTTATTCAAAACCATTCCTTTTAGCTTCCCATCCTGTCCTACAAAACGAAAAGCTAAAGCAGATGTGGTAACAGAGACAAACAACGAATCATTTTTAACAATTACTTTATTAACAGTAGGAAGTTCAGGAAGAGTTTGAATTGTACTATCCACTGTTTCGCCTTCATATCTTCCGACACTTACGCCATAAGCATTTCCGTTCTTGAGGTTTGAGAGAATATCGACAGGCTTTATCGAAGGTGAATTGATAAAAGTAATACAACGAGCAACCTCCCCGGGTTTATTAACATCGTGTGCATCATCGGAAGCCAGTATGTAAGCAGGATACCCAGAAGAGAGCGCCGCATCCCATTGCTTGAGTGAAAACCGGTAATGATTGAGAGCCTCGAGCAAATCATAGTTTCGTAAATATTTGAAATCCTCTGGAGAATACCCCTTACGAAACTCAGGATGAGCAATAGCAACTATTTCGTTATGTTTTTTTAATACATTGATAACATGTTGCTTATTTTGTAAGGTTTGTCCGAGAGGGTAGTCGAGAAAGGAAACACTCTTGGCGCCAATGCATACCTGATGGTTTTTCATTATACCGTACCCATGCTCATAAGCAGGAATATAAAACGGTTTTGTGTTCAGGGCAACATTGATGCGCATATAATCAGAGATAGAAAAAACACCATACCCTAACGCAGTGTAAGTCTTGAGAATAGCCCCCCAGGTATTGCTTCGCCCGTCAGTGAGGCCCCCTGCCATCCTTGTATGCATGTGAAAATTAGCCTTTCGCCAGTTGGAACTATCCATTGACGCATAAGGATTCCATATTTTTTCGCCTTTAAAGGGAACAGATTCTGAAAACTTATAGATAGGTGCGCTTAAATAAAGCACAGCTACCATAATAAGGATAGCCGCAAGAACCAGACCAACTCCTTTCAAGAAAAGGATAAGTGCTTTAATAATAATACTTAACAGTTTGCGCATGGGTAATTTCTTCAATAAAAGGCGGTTCAATGGGCAAAAGTAATAGAAATAATACAACTCCCCACCTTACGGCAGGGAGTTAAAAAAATTATAACGGGATATTACCGTGTTTACGTGAAGGATTTGTAACGCTTTTGTTTCGAGTCATTTCGAGTGCATTGATAACTTTCAACCGCGTATCACGAGGATAGATAACCTCGTCTATATAACCTAATTCAGCAGCCTTGTATGGATTTGCAAAAGCTTCTCGATATTCTTCTACCTTTTTCTCCTTTTCAGCTGCACTGATTTTTTTATGCAGAATACTTACAGCTCCATCAGGCCCCATAACCGCAATCTCGGCTGTTGGGAATGCAAAATTAACATCGCCGCCAATATGCTTACTTGACATTACACAGTATGCACCACCATAAGCCTTACGAGTAATAATAGTGATTTTGGGAACCGTAGCTTCGCAAAAAGCAAAGAGTAGTTTGGCTCCATGACGAATGATGCCTCCAAATTCTTGCGAAGTACCGGGGAGAAAGCCCGGAACATCTTCGAAGGTGACCAACGGAATATTAAATGCATCGCAGAAACGAACGAAACGAGCGGCTTTAACAGATGAATTACTGTCTAATACACCGGCCAGATATCCCGGCTGATTTGCAACAATACCCACTGGATGACCATCAAAACGGGCAAATCCAATGATGATATTCTGTGCATAATAAGGCATAATCTCGAAAAAATTATGGTTATCAATTACGGAATAGATGAGCTCCTTCATGTCGTAGGGCTTATTCGGATCATTAGGGATCAGCGTTTGAAGCATCTCATCGGCTCTGTCGATAGGATCGTCATTAGGGTGTAAAGGAGGATCCTCCAAGTTATTGCTTGGGATAAAACTCATCAACTCACGAATCATCATGATAGCCTGGGCATCATCATCGGCCATCAGGTGAGCTACACCACTTTTCTCATTATGAGTCATTGCACCTCCCAGTTCCTCCTTTGTCACATCTTCATGTGTAACCGTTTTTACAACATCCGGACCGGTAACAAACATATAACTGTTTTCTGCCGTCATCAGGATGAAGTCGGTAAGTGCCGGTGAATAAACAGCACCGCCGGCACAAGGGCCGAGAATAGCACTGATTTGAGGAATAACACCCGAGCAACGGACATTGCGATAGAAGATATCAGCATACCCTGCCAGACTACGTACGCCAGCCTGAATACGTGCGCCACCCGAATCGTTTAATCCGATTACCGGGGCGCCCATCTTGATAGCCAGGTCCATTACCTTAACCACTTTATCAGCATTGGCACGACTCATCGAACCACCGAATACCGTGAAATCTTGAGCATGTACGTAAACGAGTCTACCGTCTATCTTACCATATCCGGTAATGATTCCATCACCCAGAATCTTTTCTTTATCGGCGCCAAAGTCGTGAGAACGATGAACGACAAACTTATCCAGCTCAGTAAAAGTGCCGGGATCGAGCAACAAGTCAACACGTTCACGTGCTGTCATTCGCCCTGAGGCATGTTGTTTCTCAATACGTACTAAACCACCGCCCAGTTCGGCTAGTTCATTTAATTCTTCAAGCTTCTTATATTTTTCATCCAATGTAGACATGTCGACTTAATTATTTATTCGATAATGATTAAAAGTTGATGGGCATCAATAATGGCGCCCTCTTTAACACGAATTTCTTTAACAACCCCCGGATTCTTTGCTTTGAATTCGCTTTCCATTTTCATGGCAGAGATAGTGATTACCGGTTGACCGGCTTCTACCGTTTGCCCAACCTCTACAAGTATTGAAACAACCTTGCCGGGCATAGGTGAAGAAATATTATTTTCGACTGATGTTGAAGTTCCTTTCATTCGACTGCGTTGATACTTCTTCTCGGCATCAATAATCTCCACATTAAAGCTCTTGTAAAAGGTATTCATCACATAATGTTTTGGGGAATCACCTTCGATCATTTCGATAGCAAACGACTGACCATCAATGATAATAGAATAAAGACCATCACCCATTTGAAGGATATCCGCTTCATAAACACGATTATCGATAGAAATTTTAGAAACCGAACCATTCGATTCGAGAAGCTTAACATCAACCTTACGACCATCTATCATAAAGTCGAGTGGCACATTTTTTCCCATATTAATTGCTGATTGAAAATCTTGAATAATTAAATCTCCGTGATTGCTTTTCTACGACCGAATCGTTTCCAGATACTCGATTTCGTTAGTGGAGTCTTCCGTGGATTCTTCGCCTCAAGTTTAGAGTGGTAATCAAAAAAAGCGACCATTACAGAGAGATCTTCGTATAATTGAAGACTGTTTCCCCCGAAGTCGCCCTCGGCAAGCAAGAATTCAAGATTATTTTCAATAAAATGGGTTGTATACTTACCATTTCTAAAGTCGGGCGCATCCATAATCCGAGAGAGAAAACGAATGGACGTTTTAACACCGGTAATTTTATATTCATATAACGCACGTTTCATTCTCTCTATGGCCGCCTCTCTGGTCGATCCCCAAACAATGAGTTTAGCAATCATCGAATCGTAATGAATTGGGATAGTGTAGCCTTCATACACATAACCATCACAACGAATACCAAAGCCATAAGGTTCTGTAAGATGTCTGATTAAACCTGGATTAGGCATGAAATTATTTTCAGCATCTTCAGCATAAACACGACATTCTATAGCATGGCCATGTTGGCGAAGGTCTTCCTGTTTAAAAGGTAAGACCTGACCGTTGGCAATATTAATCTGCTCCTTAACAAGATCAATTCCTACTACACGTTCAGTAATAGGATGCTCAACCTGAAGGCGCGTATTCATTTCAAGAAAATAATAATTAAGGTTATCATCAACAATAAATTCGATGGTTCCGGCTCCCGAATAGTTAACTGCCTTGGCCGCAGCTACGGCAGCATCACCCATCTCTTTTCGTTTTTCAGGTGTCATGATAGGTGAAGGCGTTTCCTCAACCACCTTTTGATGACGACGTTGAACGGAACACTCTCTTTCAAAAAGGTGAACCGTATTGCCTTGTTTATCAGCCAGTATCTGAAATTCGATGTGATGAGGCGACTCAATATATTTTTCTATATAAACCGAATCATCGCCGAATGAAGAAGCTGCTTCAGAACGAGCCGCCCTTAATGCGCCCTTGATATCTTTATCCTTTTTTACCAAGCGCATTCCTTTTCCACCTCCTCCGGCAGAAGCTTTGATCATGACAGGCAAGCCAATCCCTTTAATAGCAGCTATGGCATCTTTTTCGGTTGTTACCTTATCGGTAGTACCTGGTACAACAGGTACGCCTGCCGCAATCATAGTTCTACGAGCGGTAATCTTATCACCCATGGTCGCGATGGCAAAAGCAGTAGGACCAATAAAAATAATACCTTCATTAGCACAACGTTCAGAGAATGAAGCTTTTTCGCTAAGAAATCCATAACCAGGATGAATTGCATCCGCTCCAGATTTTTTAGCAACATCGATAATCTTATCAATGTTGAGGTAGCTTTCCGTAGAAGGCGCTGGTCCTATAAGATAGGCCTCATCGGCATAACGAACATGCATAGAGGCCCGATCTGCTTCAGAGAAAACTGCAACTGTTTTGATACCCATCTCACGGCATGTTCTCATAATTCGCACAGCAATCTCTCCACGGTTGGCAACTAGTACTTTTTGAATCATAATTGATAGTAGATTTAAAAAATTCCCCGGGCTGTAAAAGTAAACAGCTATTGATATTCAGGCATAAAAGCCAGTTAATTTAAATAAAGAAAATCAAAAACATTCACAACAAAACGTAATTTAAGCAACAAATGTTTTGTAAGAACTAAAAAATAGGCTACTAACGATAGCATATTCAGTCGTAGAGTTGGCAAAGATACATCTTTTAATAAAGTACTGTAATGCAAGAATAAAAAAGAGGGCGAGTCTACCAGATGAATGATAGAGCTAAAGCCCTCTTGATCTTTTAATTACTTTGTTATTGTAACTCATTCATTATCTGAATGAGGAATCAAAAAGATGCACCGAATAAAAAATATTTCATTTCTGCATCAATCTATCCCAAATTAGTCATCAGAGTTACTAAACATTGATTATCATCATTGTCGAAATATTACATTTTATTTCAATAAACCAAGAATTAACACTAAGTGATTAAATATGTCCTTATTTAACTAGCAGTCCATATTTACAAACGTTATTGCGCAATCTGCGATTTTATCTGGTGCATAAACTCTTGGTTATTACTTTCAAATTCAACGGCTATTTGCCAGTCACCTCCCATTTGAATTGACTTGATAAGAAAATGATTCCATCCTTTTTCGAGAGGTAATGCCGATATCATATGCTTTCTTTTCTCCAGCGCTCCCTCCTCCAAGGATTCGGATAGTAGTTTCTGATTCAGATAGACCTGGTATCCGTCGTCTGCTCCGATAAACATATCCAGCCGGGGCATGTTGGGTTCGGCAAGCAGATTTGCTAACGACCTTGGACTATAAACCCAAAAACTTAAATAAGCTACTACATTTTCATTAGGCCCTTGCAGGTTCATAGAATTAAAATCAAAAATGCCATCGACAGCTCTTCTAATCGTCAGACTACGGTTCTTTACAATATTACCGGGATATAAAGCATCTTCTTTAACATCTTTCAGGTGATTCGTTTGTGCCATTTCGGCGATAGTCTTTCCGGATGCTTTATACGCCCCGGCAATAAGACTTCTTTCAAGAATGCCATCTAAATTAATGGCAATCATGTTTTTAGGATTAATGTTTTTTATGGTTACACCCAAATTATTAAACAGCCTGATGATCAATGGAGAAGCCACTCTATTGAGTGCATCCGGTTCTAGGGAAATAAGATAGATATTGCTGTTTTCTGATGGGTAAGCTACCATCACATTCCCTTCGGGTTTACTCTCACGTTCACTTCTGATGACAGCTGCTGTTTTTTGATATTCGCCATTATAATTCCATTTTTTCCAATCAGTGTTGCATGCCTTCAGCAAGACTTTTCCATTATCGGCAAATTCTCCTGCAATTCCGTAGTTCATAACTGGTTGTCTTGATATTTCCGAGAAGTAAAAATCGGAATTTTCCAAGCCACCAGTGATAGGATCAGGTTTAACTTTAACAAACGAATAAGCATTTCGAGAGGTGAGTTTGACAGGTTGAGGTAAAAATGTATTAATTGTAGACAACGATTCAGGCTTTATTCCCATAATCACCACATTTCCACCCTGCCGAAGAACTAATTTCTCCAAAGAGATCGATTGCAGATCGTTTTTAGGCTGTTTTCCATCAATAATTAACAGGATATTTGCTTTTTTATCTTTATCCATTTTGGCACTGATGTCGATTCCCATATCGCTAAGTGCCTTATAAAGTAACGAATCCTTATCGGCAGATAATAAAAGGGTGCAAGTTACAGCCTTTGCGGGGGTAAATGGTTGAGCAACTTCTTTATCTGATTTTTCAAAAGAGATAGTTGATGGAGTTTCGGAAAAGGCATTCTTAACGGCATCGAAGAGTGGCCATGGTCTATAAAGAGGCAACGAAGGATCGTATCCCGGGTTGAGTGTAGAGGTATATGGGCCCAGTCGTTCAGGTTGTACACCCGGCTGCCCTTCTCTATAAGGGCCAAAGAATATTCCGTCCGTAATTTTAGGAGCTTTGGTGGTGTCAGCTAATCCCAGTTCAAGTGGTTTTAGTCCGTACCAGATAATGTTAAATACAGAAAGATAAGATGCACCGTATTTCTTTTGTAAGTTCAGGAGCTGAGAGGCCTCCATGGCAATGCCTTCCATCCTGCCCTGCTGGGATTCATACGATCGGTTCCCATTTAAAGCAGCTGTTTGACGCGGAGTTCCGTAATATCCCATTCCACATTCTCCTACTCCCCATACCTTTCCTTGTGAGGACCAATTTTTATATGAACTTTCGCCTCCATAATGACCTATCACTGTGGGCAAATTGGTCGGTTGATCAGTCTCACCATCTCCTGAGACCCATGTTCTGGAAGGATCGAGCTTCTGCGCCATATCAACCCATTTGTTGATCTCAGATAGTTGTCGCTTAACCAAATATTCCGGTGCATGTTGTACATTTATAACTACGGGGATGTTTTCGTTGCAAACGCTCCATCCGTACACGGAAGGATGATTGCGATCCCGATCAATCAATCGTTTCAGATGGTCCTCACAGCTCTTCCAATAATCTTCAGAATCACACTTCGGTCCACCATCACTTGCCCATATTCCAGTTTCATCCAAAACAAAGATTCCCAATTCATCAGCCATATCAAGATAAAAGGAGGGATATGGTTGAGCATGCAACCGTACCGCATTCGCATTGCACTGTTTTAACATGGTAAACCAAGCCCAGGCATACCGCCTTGTCAATTGAGGAATACCCATAAAATGCCAAGAGTCTCCTTTTAGATGAAGCTCTTTGCCATTCAGATAAACCTTATCTTTAGAAAGGGTCACCTGTCTCCATCCAAAGCGCGTATATGATTGGTCAATGGTTTGTCTTTTATTATCAATCTTCATCACCAGTCCGTATAGATTCGGCGTTTCTGAAGTCCATGGTTCTAGCTTTCCATCTACTTTTACCGAGAAATTTATACTCTTTGAAGAGTTCGGGTCAATGGTAATTTTATTTGCTACCAGGGAAAGCACCTCGTCTCCTAATTTCCACTTGGGAACCGGAGCATCCAGTACATCTTTTCCGGCAAGATTTATCCACGGCTTGATGCTACCATCAATTTTCAGCTCTTGCTTTTTTGATGTTTCATTCTTTATCGTCACCGTGACCGCCAATTCATCCCTATCCAGAAATGGCTTTACGAAAGTGCTTTCTATATGGATTGCAGGTTTCACAAACAGGTAAACATCCTGCCATATCCCTGTTATCATATCACCCCAGAAGGAACCACCCACATAAGTTCTCCTGCCATATTTTCCAGGCTGGTCGAGCAGTTTGGCATCTGCAACCCATATCATGAGTTCATTATCGCTTTCCTCTTTCACCTTGTCGGTGATATCGATTTCAAATGGCAAAAAAAGATCAAAGTTCTCTCCAACCTTTTGTTTATTAACAAAAACTTGCGTGTATCCATTGATTGCGTCAAAGTGAAGGATGAGTCGCTTATTTTTCCACTCCTTACTATAGGGTAGTTTGCGCATTAACCAACCGGCTCTTGTAGTTTCCCACTTTTTAGGATAACTGGGATAAGTAATGAAGTCTCCGCCTTCGCCTTTTGCAAAACTATTTATATTCCAAGGCGATGGAACTTTCAACGGTGTGGTATCCCATATTATGTCAGTAGGTATGGTTGGATTCAGAATTTCTTCCTTTTTAAGTTTTTCAGCCTGATTGACGGGTGAGAATTTCCATGAACCATTCAAGCAAACATCCTCACGATAAGGTTTCTCCGGCGCCTTTACCATAGATTCTGCCGGTGAAAAAACATTTGTGAAATTTACTTGCTGAGAAAAAGCTATTTGTGATAAAATCACAAATAAAAGTACTAGCAGATATTTCATTTGCAAATTACTTGCTTTAAAAAATCGAATGAAACTTATTTTCGAATTCTTAATAACGTTTGTGTTTAACAAATTTTCCATTTCCATATTATGTTATCAACCAAATTGTTTAATTATAAATTGACTTTGGACGATTAACTTGTAGTTCTCCAAAATGAATATTAGGTTTACCGCCCATAAAGAATTTCAACGTACCACCCTTGAGTAGATCCGTATGAAGGATATAACTCCGGTTGTAGTTCTTTCCGTTAAGTTCAACACGTTGAATATAAATATTTTCAGCACTATTATTAACAGCTTCTACCGTAAACATTTTTCCATTCTGAAGATTGATCGTCGTTTTATCAAACAGCGGGCTGCCAAAGACATAGGCTCCGTTTGCAGGGAAAACCGGATAAAAGCCAATGGAAGAGAAGACGTACCATGCGCTCATCTGGCCGCAATCTTCATTTCCACTTAGTCCATCAGCATCTGCATGATACATTTCTTTGAGGATATACCGAATCTTCTCGGCTGTCTTCCATTGTTTTCCAGCATAGGTATAGAGATACGGGATGTGGTGTCCCGGTTCATTTCCATGTGCATATAAACCGATCAGGCCGGCTACGTCAGGAGGGGCTTTAGGATCGTATTCCGATTTGATGATAAATAAGGAATCCAGTTTTGATAGAAAAGCTTTTTCGCCTCCCAATAGTGTAATTAAACCTTCCACATCTTGCGGTACAAGCCATGTATACTGCCAATTATTACCTTCACTCAGATCATTAATCCAGGGATGTGAAAACTTCACAGGGTTAAAGACCGGATTCCATGATCCGTCTGCTCTTTTTCCACGAAAGAATTTTGTCGCAGGGTCAAAGTAAAATTGGTAACTTTTTGATCTTTTTAGATAGTAATCAGCATCTTCGGCCTTACCCATTTTTTGAGCCATCAAGGCGGTACTACCATCACTGATAGAATATTCTAATGCTTTTGCTACCGATTCGGGGACTTTATCCGAAGGGATATACTGAATTTTTTTTGCATAACTTAACCCGAGTTCATCTCTGGTAGAAGAAACTTTTATCGCTTCGAATGCCTGCTCCGGATCAAATCCGGTAAACCCTTTCAAATAAGCTTCGGCCACTACCTGTACGCCACTCATACCCGGCATGCATTCTGTTTCGCATCCCTGTAGATGCCATATCGGTAACCTACCCTGTTGCTGATAAATTGCAATCATCGAGTTAATCATATCATTCACTCTTTCAGGTTGAATAATTGTGTACAGGGGATGTGTTGCCCGATAAGTATCCCACAAAGAAAAGACAGTGTAATTATTAAAGGATGCTTTGTAATAAACTTTTTTATCCGTACCCCTGTAATCGCCATTATGATCATTAAATAAAGAGGGATCTATCATCGTATGATATAGTGCGGTATAAAATATTTTCTTGCTGGTTTCATCCTTTGTTTGAACCATTACTTTGGAGAGTTCCCTATTCCATTTTTCATCAGCAGTTTCAACTACTTTTTGAAAGTCCCATCCCGGGATTTCTGCATTGATATTATCCAGTGCATTTTCAGAACTTACAGGTGATATGCCAACTTTGAGTTTTAAGGATACAGGTGGTTTATCAAAACTTATTAATCCTTTTATGGCTTTGCCCTTTCCTGTTTTATCACCTACCAGCGTTTGGCCATTATACACATCAAACTTCTTAATCGGTTCTGAAGAGACAATGGCAAAATAGACACGTCTATCATTAGCCCACCCTTTTGAAAAACGATACCCTTTTAACGTGTGATCATCAATTTGCTCGATATATGTATCTGTGGATCTATCGCTTATTCCTTCTTTCAAATCAATAATCACATGTGCTTCTTTATCATTGTTAAAATGATACTGGTGGAATCCTACCCGTTCAGAAGCTGTTAATTCAACATCAATATTATAATCTTCCAATTTTACGGCGTAGTATCCTGGTCGCACTGTTTCATGACTGTGCATATAATGAGAGGCATACCCGGTTTCCGGATTTTTCTGAGTACCCTTGTCTGTCTTTATTTTGCCATTATAAGGCATGATAAGAATATCACCAAGACTGCCCCCTCCGGTTCCACTCAGATGGGAATGTGAAAATCCGATCAAAATACTATCGGAATAGTGATATCCGGAACACCAATCCCAGCCCTTATCTATATTATTAGGACCTACTTGAACGGCTCCAAATGGAACGCTGGCACCAACAAAGACATGTCCATGCCCTCCGGATCCAATAATAGGATCAACATAAGAGGTGAAATGTTCTGCATCCGTACTTGATTTTGACGATAGCGTCGTTTGACTACTATTTTGAGCATGCATTGTTAAAGTCAAACTCATAAAGACAAAGGATGCAATAATTGATTGCTTAAAAAATTTCATATTAAAAGGTTTAATGGACTTATTTGAGAGCCCATGTTTTATTACTCTTATTAAGTAATAAGTAATAAACAATGTCGTATTTCATTATTTGCCTACCTATATTCAGGTGGAGGTACCCGTATAAAATAAGCATTGAAAATATGACAATAAATTATTTCTACTACTTATCATCTGCTGAAAAGTTTCTGTATGAAACTAATTTGATAACTTATTTTTGAGATCTCCGTTCAACTGAATGATAGAACCGGGTTTGGTATCAAAAACTGCCGTTTGTTGTCCTAACCGTAAATGAAGTGCTCCACCGGTTGTGGATTTTATCCGGGCCGATACCAAGTGTCCATTTTGCCATTTCATATCTACTTCAAAGCCCCCCCGTGCGCGTAGTCCTTTTACAGAACCATTAGCGAATGTGGATGGCAACGAAGGCAACAGGTGTATCTCAAAACTTCCATCCGGAGTTTGATACTGGCTTTGAACCAACATTTCAGCGATGGCTGCCGTAGCTCCAAAGTTTCCGTCAATCTGAAAGGGAGGATGATTATCAAAAAGGTTAGGCAAGGTTTTATTGCTTAAAAGCACAGATAACAGCTTATAGGCATGATCGCCATCGAGTAACCGGTTCCACATATTAATCTTCCATGCCAAACTCCATCCTGTTCCGTCATCACCTCTTGCTTCCAGCGTTTTACGTGCAGCTGCAGCAAGGTCCGGTGTTCCCACAACCGTAATCTGATTTCCTGGATACAAACCAAACAAATGTGAAGTGTGTCGATGATGTGGTTCCGTTTCCTTGTAATCTTCCGCCCATTCCATGATGCGGCCGTCAGTTGGACTTATCCGAATCGGGGCAAGACGCGACAGCGTTTTTTGGCATTCCGCACGGAAATCATCATCAATATTTAAGGTCTTGCTTGCTTCAATGCAGTTGGTCAACAGGTCATGAATAATTTCCAGATCCATGGTGGCTCCATAAGTAAATACGGATTGTTTTCCATCGGGAAGATAAAATGAATTTTCAGGGGAATAGGATGGGTTCGTAACCAGCTTGCCTGCAAAGGCTGTCCCGGCCGGTGCCTCTACCAAAAAGTCTATGATGAAACGAGCAGCTCCTTTCATCAGCGAATATCCGCGTTTGGCAAGAAAGTCCTTATCGCCGGTATAACAATAATGTTCCCATGGGTGTTGGGCGAGCCAAGCTGCCCCCATAGGCCAAATACCCTGGGGTCCGTCTGCCGGTGCCGTATATCCCCATGCGTCGGTGAGATGATGTACTACCCACCCACGAGCGCCATACAGAACCTGGGCAGTGCGTTCACCCGGCTTCACGAGGGCTTCTTCAAGATCGAAAAGAGGCATTTGTAATTCCGAAAGGTTCGTTATTTCGGCTGGCCAATAGTTCATCTGCACATTGATGTTGGTATGAAAATCGGCATTCCATGGCGGAGCCATCTGCCAAGCCCAGAGTCCTTGAAGATTGGCTGGCATACCTCCCGGCCTGGAGCTGCTGATAAGCAGATATCGACCGAATTGAAAATAGTTCTCGATCAGGCCTGCATCAGGTTGTCCGATACGCTTGGCCCTTTCAAGCCGTTTGTTGGTAGGAAGAGATGATATACTATCGGGAACAGTACCCAGATTTAAGTCAACACGACTGAAAAGATGCTGATGCGCTGCAATATGATCGCGTTTAAGCTGTGCATAAGGTTTAGCTGTAGCTTTTTCTATGGTTTTAGTACATTCCTGTTCAGGATTCACCGTGGAGGTTGTGATTCCTATGGCGAGATTTTTCAATCCTGGATAGTTGGTGGCTCCGGCAATATATAGAGTTACTGAATTTGCTTTTTGAACTGTCAGAACGTCGTTGGATATTGTTACTGTACCGCCTGTGGCGATTGCTTTTACCTGTGCTGCAAATCGAATTCCTTTGGAATTTCCTTGGGCGTCTGTTGTTGGTAGTTGCCCACGAAGTATCAGTGATTCCGGATCGGTGGGATGCGCCATGCATTCGGCATTTTGTTCGCGTTTCAGAATTAATGAAAAATTAATTTTACCTTTCTTGCTCGCAGTATATTTTACCACAATAACTCCATCAACCGATGATGCAAAGCTTTCGCGAATGTATTTAATTCCTTCCGAAACATAGCTTGTCGTCGCTATAGCCGTCGAAAGATCAAGGCTTCGGATATAATTTGATGCTTCGAGCATTGGTGTATCGAACCATAATTCCCCCAAGGATTGATAAGATCTAATCCCTGAAGGACGCCCCATCATCGTTTTTCCAGCCAACGAAACGGCTTCATTATTTTTGTTTTCGAAAAGAAGCCGACGTACTTCCGGTAAAGATTTCAAAGATTCGGGATTGTTCGGGTCCAAAGAATAACCATCCCAGAGTGTGCTCTCGTTAAGCTGAATTCTTTCATCGGCAACCCCGCCGAATACCATCGCACCCAATCGGCCATTCCCGATGGGTAAAGCTTCCTCCCATATCTTTGCAGGCTCCCGGTACCACAAAATATTCCGGCCTTCCGGTTTTGATGATTGGCCACTTAATTTGGCCCGATCGTTCCATTCGGCATTAATCTTTCTGGAACGAGAAGCCACCGATTGTGTTTCCCCGGGATTTTTATTGGTCACCTGAGAATATAGGTCCAAATGAAAAGTCAGAAGAAATAAGAATAGTAGATACTGTATTTTCATCTTTTTATAATTTAATATGATAAAACAGAAAGATATTTTTTTATTCAACACACATAAAGTATTTAAAAAGAACCGCCTACAAATAATCGGCCCTATTATATAATCAATGGATTATGAATACCCCGTAATTTCCAATCACAATCATCAAAAAGTAGTTGACATTGTTTTTCTCAGGCTGCTTCATACTACATTATTGTAACGGATAATATCCGAACATCTTGCTATGGAAATAGGTGGCAAGATTTACCTTTGTACAACTTTTTGAATTGTACCATCAGGATTATAATACAACTTGTCAACGCAAATCGATCTTAGCCAATCCTGATGGGATAGTGCGCTATTATGATAAAATGAATACCATTGTCCCTTAAATTCCACAATAGAACCATGATTTGTATAACTGTCTGTCGGATCCATAAATATCCCTCTGTAAGTCCATGGTCCGAGAGGAGTGTTACTGGTAGCATAGCACATTCTGTTGTGTTTAACTCCATCATCATGATTATCGGAATAAGAAAGATAATAGATTCCATTTCTTTTGTGTACCCAGGTTGCCTCATGAAAATCTACCAGTCCTTTCATTTCCTGCATGCTACCATCTATTTCCATCATATTATCTTTAAGCTTTCCGCCTTTGCAGACACCGCCGCCGCCATAATAGAAATAAGTTTGTCCGTCTTCATCACTAAACACACAAGGATCAATCATAGGATCAAGTCCATGAATATACCCCTGAACCGTAAAACCACTTGCCGGACTTTTACTGGTTGCTACTCCGATCTTCCATGTTGTATTCCAATCAGTTCCACTGGGATGAGGAAAATAGAAGTAATAGGTCCCATTTTTGTATGCGCAATCGGGAGCCCACATAAAACCGCCTTCGGGTCTACCCCAGGGAACTTGGCTTGCACGAAGGATTTCGCCATGATCGGTCCAATGAACCATGTCGTCAGTTGAAAAAACGTGATATTGATCCATTAAATCGCAACCTCTCGGTGGGGCTATATCATGCGATGAATATACATAAAGTCGTCCGTCATTCCATACATGTGCGGAAGGGTCTGCCGTATACATGTGGGTTATAAAAGGATTCTGTGCAAAACAGCCATTAATTGACAATATAAGCACAGCATATAGGGCTATGCTGAAAAGTGAAACTTTTTTACGTATCAATATTTTTGTGATCCTTTTGAATAATTTAAGCATTCTTGTATCCTCCTGTTTTTGTGATTGAAAATTATTTTTAGTAGTAATTGTTGACTTTTTTACATGCCGAGCTTTAATTTTTTGCCGGAATCTCGTTGATGGTCCATTGGGATCCTCGAGTAAATCCTACAGGACCCGGTTTGTCACGCATTAATCCTGTCAATCTGAAATAGTTCTCAAAATGCTTGTTCATGATAGATTCTCCTGAACCTACTTCCATAGCAACAGGCGAATTCTGATCCGCCCCATATCCGCCTAAAGCTGCACTACGAATATCAGGAATGTAATTGGGCCATGTACCCTGATACCATGTATATCCAAACAAAAAAGGAATGACAGACTCTCCCTCCATTTTACTCTTCCAGTCAAGTTGAAGCTGTATAAATGGTTCGCCCGGACAAGTAGCTATTAAGATATTATTATTGATCAAAATAGTCGAGATATGAATATTAAAGTCAGTCGTTTTGTCAAATCGACCGATAAATTTCAACGAGTCATTCATATATCGGATTGCCGTTTCATTATTTATTTCGGGTTTTAATGTCTGTGCGAGTTTAATTGCTTCATAAGCAAGTAATTCTCCCACTCTCTTGATCGTATTATAATCTGTTTGAAAAGGGTCATCAGCTCCTGTCCTGCGCGAACTGATAATTAATGATTCTATGTTTCCGGCAGCTCCCTGTACAAACAGACAATTGGTTTGTTTACCGAAAGCTTCTTCCACCTTCTGACAAGCGACACCCGGATAATCGGCTGATATGGCATAATTGGAACAAACAACATCTGCATGACAAGCATAATTCATCATGATAGCTCTTGTCTGCCCTTTCATATCTTCTATCTTTATAATCCCTACTGCAGGATCAACAGGGCCAAATGGTATCCGCTCCGGATTTTCAGAGGTATAGTGTTTGTCCGAAAACCATGATTCACGTGCATGTCCGTCATCCCGTATGATTAAACGATTGAACCCTAGTTGAGGAAACGATCGATGACCCGCAGATATCCTTGCAGGGAACATATTATCAACAGCACTTTTCACTACATTAATAATCTTATTTTCAATGTATACAACATCTTTATTCCATGGACTTGAATGAGTATGGGATGAACTTAACAGCAATGTGTTTATCCCGAATTTCTCCTTACAAATTTTTGCTAACCGATCATTAGTATAAATTCCCTGATCTACCGAGACAAAAGCGATTCGTTCTCCATTGACATCGAGAACCAAACTCCGAGCATACAAAGAATCATGAAGTGGTTCTTTAACTCTGGGTGTTATATTAATTTTTGCTGTCCCTGCCATTAGTTTTCCACTTATTCCATACGAATGTTTGGATAATATACTAAAAATAAAGATTATAAGAATTGTGATTAGAGGCTTTATCGTTTTCATAGTTGACAGCTTATTAAATTACTCATATTTATAATAAATTGTTAAAAGTGCTTTTAGCATAAATTAGAGCACGACCATCTGTGAACTCAATTTCAGTATTCCAATTACTTAATCTTTTCAGCAGACGGGGGAACACTGTCAGGAGAGCTGCCCCATTGCTTGTTTGCAGTTTTACCCATTATAAGTTCCAGTACACCGCCATCCTTAATGTCGTTATGAGAGAACCAAGGTTTATTCCAGTTTTTTCCGTTAAGTTTTGCCGACTGGATATATTTATTCGCTTGCGAGCAATTTTTAGCAATAATCCTGAATTCTTTTCCATTACTCAAATGAATAATCGAATTCTCGAATATTGGACTCCCGATGTTGTATGTGCCATTTCCAGGGGTAACCGGGTAAAATCCCAATTTTGAGAACACAACAAATGCAGACATTCCGCCCCCATCTTCATCACCCGGGACACCCATCAGGTCATTACGGAACCATTCATTCAAAAGGCTCCGAACCCTTTTCTGTGTTTTCCATGGCTGTCCGGCATAATTATAGAGATAAGGAATGTGAAGTGAGGGTTCATTGGCCATTGAGAACTGTCCCACATTTCCTGTATTATCAGGCAACTGGGCATAAAATTCGAATTTGCCTTTACCCAAAGGCTCGTTAAATGTGGCATCCAGGTTGGCAATAAAAGCATCTCGTCCTCCCATCAGATTAATTAAATCAGCCACATTTTGTTGCACATCCCAACGATATGTCCATGCATTGTTTTCGCCATAATAGTTACGAGCGCCCAATCCTCCTGAAAACTTGTAGTTGAACGGCATAATGAAATCGCCATTACTGTCTTTTGGATGGAAGAAACTTGTCTTGGCATTAAACAAGTTGCGATAGTTGTATGAACATTTTAAGAAATATTGATAATCTTCTTCTTTCCCTAATGTTTTAGCCATCTGTGCCAGGCACCATTCATCATACGAAGTACCTAATGTAACAGCAACCGGCTGACGTTTTTCAAAAGCATTAACTTCAGGAATGGTTTCCTTCTCGTCGTCATGTAAAGCGGGGATGTATCCATGTTCTTTATAAAAACGATCCAACTCTCCTGCCGGTTTTCCCGACCATGGAGCCAGTGTTTTTTTCGTTATCGCATTCTTGCAGGCTTCATAAGCTTTCGCGAGATCAAATCCTCTAAGGCCCTTTTCATAAGCATCAATAATGGTAGCAACCGTATGGTTAGAGTTCATACGCCGGCTATCACCTGTCACTTCAGGAAAGGTAGGTATCCAGAAATTTTCCATTTGCTCTGCCATCCGTATAAATGAGTTTATGATATTAATCTCCAGCTTGGGAGCTATCATTACCCGAAGAGGATGGGCTGCCCGGTAGGTGTCCCAGATCCAATCGTCAGTAAGAAACGGGATACCGTCATCCGAATGGACCTTTCCATCAAAGGCACTATAGTATCGTCCATCTTCAGAGAGGCATACGGGACGCTCAAATGTCCGGTATAACGAGGTGTAAAATACTGTTTTATCATTTTCACTTCCACCCTGTACCTCAATTTTTCCCAGAGATTTATTCCATGTCCGAAGGCCCTCATTTGCCAAAGATTTGATGTCATAACTTTTAATTTCCCGTGCCAGATTTTTCTGAGCCTGATCTTCACTTATAAATGAGACCCCATAACGAATACGGGTTGTGCTATTCCCAAATTTCAGAACAACACAATTATTGTTTGCCCCTGATTCAGATGTTGCTATCAGCTTTCCTCCTTTTAACACAAAAGTCTCCTTTGGCAGGGTTTCGGGCTCAAGATAAATATAAACAGAGGTACCATTTTCTATTGACTGATAGCCTGTAACTGCTTTTCCATTCCACTTCAATTCTCCCTTTTCAGAGTTAACAATCAAATAGCCGGGTTTATCCTGACCGAATTTGATTTCATATAGTGCTGATTGATGTGACGGAGCAAATTTGATTTCAGTTTCTTGTTCATCCAGGTATACAGAATAAAAATACGGTTTAATCTCTTCCTGATCATAGCTGTATCGTATTACCGGTTTTATATTCTGTTCATCACCCTGAAAAGGGCTGAGGTTAAATGCCGATCGGCCCCGGTGGCTGGTAACAATCAACGGTAATCCTTTCAGTTTATCTCCGGTATAATCATCCCGTTCAGGATACACACGCAAGATACTGTTAGGTAAATGAATAGTTGGATAGGTCGGCACCAATAAATGGCTGATGTTTCCCATATAAGGATTTACATAATCTACCGGATTCTTTTGAGAGAATGTAGGAAAGGAACATCCCAAAATCAAAAGTGATAACCCGATCATTCCAATAATTTTTGTTTTTATCTTCATAATTGATAAACTTGGTTGATTTACTGTTATGGTTGATTTCTTTTTTAGATATGAACTAATTTATAGCTTTAATGAATGAACATAATTGTATAACTCTTCATTTTTGTCTATGCAGGCAACTACTTGTACCACGGCATTTTTATTCTCTATAGTTAAAGGCGTCTCGGAAGCATAATTTCTCATTCGACTTCCGAAAATTGTGACCGTAAGCTTCTTACCACCTTTAATTAGCATAAAATCCCACGATTGATTTTCTGCAACTGTAGTCAAAGCACCATTTCCTCCTGAGAATGCCTCCACATTACTTAATGCAGTATGCCCTTCTCCTTCAATAATAATCGGATGAATGTCATTTAGCTTCTCTCCGCAGTTAGCAATAATAGATCCTTGAGCAATCTGCCAATTCCGGTTTTTGGTGTTATTCCCTTTTTTGTGAATTCCAACAGCTACACAGTCGAAATTAAAATTCGTCAGTTGTCCATAGGATTCTCCATCTAATAAGATTCCTCCATACGTTCCAAACGTAAAAAGATCCATAATCTGGGCATTATCTGTATTATTGATGGAATATGCAAAGGTTTTCCTGGCAATGACTGCATCTACTACGGCTTTGCGATACCCGCCCCTGATAAATCGCTGAACAGAAGGATTAACATGACAATGAAGGATCCTTGGAACATCGTAACAGTAGTTCATCCGGATAAATTCTCCGCTCAAAGGATAGCCGTAACAATGTTCAAAAGTCATCAACTCACAAGGATATTTCCGGTCAGCATCAAAATCCATAGCCAGATATTCCCCGTAAAAGGTAAGGCATGATAAATATACGCCTTGTGTCATGCTTGTCTTTGATGTCTGAATAGTTGCGGGATAGGGAATAATGGCTTTCGGATCATCCATGGTTTGTTCGGGATACCAGAATTGAATTCCTTTTATTTGTGTACTGGATTCAACGGTTAGGAATACGTTATTTCTATCAGTAATCATAAAAACACTTCCAACCGGTTGCTTCTTAGTAGGATGAACCGTGCCTCTGGGGGTTGGACCGTTTACTCCGATCAGAGAAACATTCTTTTTTAATATTATACCTCCATTAACTGGATATGGTTCATCTGTCGGATCGACAAATAGGGCTGCACCGGTCAGCGATGCCCAATCAATTGCCTTTTGAAGGTTTGCTTTATTCACAGAAGCACTGTTGCCGGGTAGAACCCCAAAATCCCGGATACTCTTTAAATTTGATGCTGCTACATTGCCACAAAAGCAAATTAACAGGAGTACTATAAAAAAATGTCTTTTCATATTAAATGAATTTTAATTAAACAGAGAAAAGTTATTTTCGCTCAGGTATTTTAAGTGTTAACGGTTTTTCTTTTCGAAGCATTTTAGCAGCTTCACCAGTTAACCATAGATAATGATCACTTGGCAAGCCATCCATATCTATAAACTTGGCAACCGGACTTACCGGAGGCGTGTTGGAACATTTAAAGATAGCCGTTCCTTCGTTCACTTCGTCAAACATGGCTACATATATCATTTCTGCCCCGGCAAGTATGGCTGTCGACATCTGTTGCCAATAGAATCGTCCTCCTTGGCGGGGGATAGATCCTACAGATTTTACATCATCAGGAAATTCATGCCGACTCAGGTTATGCCAGCTAAAACCCGGACAGACACAAGGAACATAGTCTATTTTGTTCTCTTTACACCATTTAATATCACCTAAAATCACATCCCGGTAACGATCCATGTCGTTATGCAAAAGTGGGGTAAATCGTTGTACCATCCAAGGTAATACAATATCAGCTTGTTTGATAAGTTCATGTAAATAAGGATCATTTGTACAATCGGCATTCAAGTCACGCCAAAATGTGGGAACGCCCAACATTACGGAACAACCTCCGTATTTCGGATCATTCTTAAGAAAATCAATCAATCGTTGCAGCCCAATATTTCTAATGTTATAAGGACGATCCGGGAATCCGATTCCCCAAATAGTGACTAACGGTTTTCCATTATGGTGAAGGTATGTTTTCGTTCCTTCCTGATTAGTGACATGTAGAGAGTCAACAAGATATTTCCAGTCCTCTATGATCGATGAACAATCTTCACCTGAAGATCTTAATCCTGAAAGATCATACATTACAGCTATCGCTCTTTCATATTTTGACGCTGCCTCAAGTGCATGCTTCAATACTACTGTTGTCTGGCTACGCCTGTCCCCTTGTTTGGTACTATTAAAAAACCTTTGTACAAAAACGCCATCCAGCCCATACGTTTTCATCCATTTAAAATGCAGATCAACAGTACTCTTATCAGCCGAATTAAAGAACCTAGCGGCACTTCCATCGGCTAGTTTTAAACCCGTAGGATATGTTTGAGTATATTCACTCACATCCGGCCACATATCAATACGAACCTGATTTTCATCCGGATAAAACCTGCCATCCTTCTGCGGCTGAAACCAACCTTGATAGCCTGCCATTATCAATCCTTTGTAGGTGGGATACATGGTTGTTTGTGAATGTTTGTTCTGTGATAGCACATTCGTGCTAAAAACCGTTATACTTACAATGAGTATAACCAGAATTTTTTTCATCGTTGAAATATTTTTTATTAATGACCGAATACAATATATAAGCTCATCCTTCATTCAGTTTTATGTTATTTTATAATATCTTGATTTATAATTAGTTTATTGAAACAGGAATATAGAATCCAGTCGATTTCAAAATAAAATCCACAATAGGTGTTGGGTTCGGTAAACTATGAGGATGATGCTTAAATCCGGGCTTATGAATCACTGTGATATTGCCTTTTAATGCTTTTACTTTTTGCTCAAACGGAAGTGTATTCTCATCCGGTAAAGCGGCTTCATCCGCATCCGCACAAAGTATCAACTGTGGATAGTTACCTTTCACTATTGCCTGAACTTTATCAATCGGACTTCCTTTAAAATGGACTACTTGCTCCTGACTGGTAATATGATAATCTTTTTTGAATGCCTCAAACTCATCACCGCCGACCACTTGCTTTCCAAGTCCACAAGGCCAGCTTTTCAGATCTAAAAGTGGATTATCAACATAAGTACAAGCTACTTTATCAGGATTTGCAGCGGCCCAATTATAAACATATACAGCTCCCCGGCTCATCCCTTCCATCACCACTTTCTTTGACAAACCTGCTCGATGTAGCATCGTGTAAAAATGATTCCAGATTGTCACCGCTTCATCGTTTCCAAACATTTCGGCAACATCACAATACACTACATGAAAACCTCTTTCCAATAATGCTATCTCTGTTTGCGGTTCGTGCCCCCAGAAGCGTGCACGCCATATCCAGGGATGCCCTTGGGTTGGACATGTCGGCTTTACTACCTTACATTGTCTTCCTTCAAACATAAAGTCAGCACAGGAGTAACCATAGTATGAACCGATTTCATGTTTTTGGGGTATTTTACTAAAAAAATCAAAATGAGGATCGCTTTTTCGGTTAAATGCTTCATATAATCTTCCGGCTATAATTGAAGCTCCTTGTGTATTCGGATGAATTTTATCCGGCAATAATGCCGGTTGATTGATTAGTAACGAATGAAGATCAATCACCTCTACTCCTAGTTTATACGCGACTTGCTGAATATGCGGGATGATACGCTTTACAATAGCAGGATCCCATATGCCGGTGGTATCCTGTACAAAAGAGACTATCGGCAATAACAAGATAACCCGTGGATGGGACGATAACTGCTTAAATGTTTGCACCATTTGCTGACAGTCTGTTTCTAATTCATCAGCATGAATACGGTTTATTAATTTGCTGTCGTTTCCCCCTAAGTCAATAATAACCACATCGGGCTTACTGGCTAATACTGACTGATATTCCGGTGTGTTCCAATATGGGAGATCTCCTTTTCGCAACATGGTACAACCACTTACGCCATAGTTATCAACTTGATAACTCCTTCCTAACAGCCGCTGTAACTGTGCAGGATACGCGTCTTGTTTCAGATTTGTAACGCCTACTCCGTAAGTAATACTGGCTCCCACGAAAACAATCTTCATGGGAGTTTCCCGTGTAGTAATGCTTGTTCTCTTTTGACCGAAGACAACACTACTTACAAAAACGAGTAGACATAAAAATGAAAATATGCGCTGTTTCATAACTTAATTAATTTCAACTAAATTATACCAATTTAAATTCTCTTGGATGTTATTGATTAAATACTTTACTGACACTCTTATATTTTGTTGTAACCGTGATGGTCTGGATATTTAAACTGTCGTCCAAATTTAAATAAATAATCTTCTCCTCATTAGGGTCCAACTCATAATGAGGTTCTTCGCCCTTCTGAATACCATCAACAAACATTGTAACCTTTCCCACATCGGTTAGATTACCAATATTTTTAACTTTTACAGCAACCGTTTTCTTTTTAGAAATAAGATTCTCATCCATTCCAACAATAGAAATAGTAAAATCAGCAGTAAAGGACTTTGTATAGTTGAGTTCGCTATTTATTCCTTCCGTAGAAGTTTTGAAACCCACACTGTTTTTTATTTGATCAGAGGCAGCATAAGAAGGACTTTTACCACCTATCATTATTTTAAACTGGCCAGGTTCTACAACACGATCCATTTTATCATTTAGCAATGAAAGTTGATAAGGAGTGAGTTTGAATGATACCAACTGTGATTCGCCCGGATTGAGCGTAATACGCATAAAATCTTTCAACTCCATCACTCGAGTTTTCACGCTGGAGTACATATCGGTAATGTATAACTGAACCACTTCGTCGCCTGTCATTTTTCCAGTATTGGTCACTCTTGCTGTAACATCTATTGTCCCATCATTATTCAATGTAGTTTTCAAATCGGAATAGTTAAAAGTTGAATAGCTCAACCCATAACCAAAAGGATAAAGCGGATAATATGTCATATCCACATAATCATAGCCCCTACCAGATGTTTTGAAATTATAATATAATGGCAACTGGCCAACATTTTGAGGGAAAGTCATGGATAGGCGTCCGGCGGGGTTATAATCACCAAAGAGAACATCTGCTGCTGCCAGTCCACCTTCCTGACCAGGTAACCAGTTCACCAAAATGCCCTTACAATATTTTGCAGCATACGATAAATCATAAGGACGACCTGCTTGTAATACCAGAATGACAGGCTTACCAGTTGCACATATTGCTTCTAATAACTTTTGCTGATTTCCAGGAAGGACTAAAGTAGCTAGGTCGTTACCTTCGCCTGAAGATTTTTGAATACCCTCAATGGCCTCACTTGTAGAGCAGTCACCTAATACCATTATCACCACATCAGCACTCAAAGTAGCACTAATTGCATTTTCTATATTATAATTATTCTTAGAGACAAATTCACAACCTCTTTCATAGATCACTTTAGTATTTTTATCAACAGCTGCCTTTATACCCGATAATACTGATATTAGCTGGCCGGGCTGAAGTTTAGGAGTATAATCGCCCGGTTGTAAATCATCCGCTCCCGGTCCTATCACAGCAATTGTTTTTGTTGATTTAGATAAAGGTAGAATATTGTTTTTATTTTCCAACAGAACGATGCTCTCCTGAGCAGCCTTACGGGCTACTGCTTTATGTTCCGGGCTGTTCCAACCCGGATATATTTTATTCCATTCCAACGGTTTACAAGGATTATCTTCAAACAGCCCGTTTCTAAACATGGTTCGTAACAATGTGCGACAGACATTGTCCAGATTATTCATATTTATGCCTCCATTCTGGGATGCCGATATTACTGCCGGGTTGTTGTAGGTATCGCCGCAATTCGTTGCAATTCCAGCTGCTAAGGCCTGATTGGCAGCATCAACATAATCTATTGCCGTATAATGTTTACGACTAGTAAGATTTTCTACCGCACCACAATCACTTACAATAAAACCATCAAACCCCCATTCATCACGAAGTATTCCTTGTAATAATTCTTTACTCTTGGCAATTGGCACTCCCAGATAATCGGAATAAGCCATCATAATAGATTGACAATGGTAATTTTTAATTACATGACGGAATGGCACCAAATGTATTTCACGCATTTCCCTTTCTGATAGGCCTATATCGTGAGAATCCCGGCCGCCTAAAGGTGCTCCGTGTCCTGCAAAATGCTTTGGAGTGGTAAATAAACCTTTAGATTGATATCCTTTAATCCATGCGCCCCCTATTTCTGAAACCAATACAGGATCTTCACCATAAGTTTCTTCACATCGTCCCCATCGTGCATCTTGTGCAACATCCATTACCGGTGACCAACATTGTTTTGTATGAGCACTTACTGTTTCATCACCAATAGCCTTCGCTACTTCTTCAACTAATTTTTTATCCCATGTAGCCCCCAAAGCTATAGCCTGAGGGAATATAGTCGCACCACTTCCATAAGAAAAGCCATGAATTGCTTCAACCTTATTTATAAAGGGGATACCCAAACGGGGAATACCGGGAATTCCCCAACCTTCGCGAAGTAGTTCCATCTTATCGGCAGGTTTCATCACCGAAAGTAGACTCTCCACACGATTTTCTATAGGCATTTTAGGATTACTCCACGGATGCTTACTTTCCGATTCATTTTTTACTTGAATAGATTTTTCACCATAAGTAATTCCAATTTCTTTTATAACAATAGGTTTACTAATGACACCACCATTAAATACCAGCTTGACATGTGCTCCGTATTTCTGAGGAAATGTAAGTACAAATTTCTTATTTCCGGTTACAGTATAAACAACCGGACTACCCGGATTCATCGGATCATACGTTACAAAAATGCTCAATAGTTTTTGAAGTTCCTGTTTTGAAATACCTTCCGTCTCCAGCAACAGGGCTTTAACGTCACCTGGAGATTGCAATGTTAACATCAAATACTGTTTTTGTTTAAGGTTCTTTATATCAAGAACCCAACCAGTATTGCTATTATGGTCCAAGGCCAAAATAGCATTATTTGCATTTATTGAAGCTGATACCGAAACAAAGTCTTCCTTTTGAGCATTGGAAATACTGCAGTTCAACAACAAAAATGAAATGTAAATTAATACTCTTTCTATATTCATTATTAGTATCCTTATCCTACGATGGTAATATAAATCCAGTGAAACATATCCATTCCATATTCAATGTGACAATAAATTTAAAAGAATAATTCCATTACGATGAAACCCTAAGAACTAAAATTTATTTTCCATGTAGGTCAATATTATATAAATCAATAAGTATGTGTTGAGTAAAACATCTTATGTGATTTTATTAATATGCCAATTTATTTTCCTCTAAATAAAGAAATGAGGTGATCATCAGATATTATTAAAAAAGTTCGACAACCACCTCATTTCTAAATTTAATTTCTAAAGATACACGTTATGGTATAGTTACAGGAAATACTTGACTATAATTATATTTGCCTTGTCCATTACTGGTACGAGCACCTACTCTTACGTAAAAAGTTCCCGAAGGAAGATTTTTAAGCGTATCGGAGAACTGCTGATTAGAAATATCCTGATAAGACATTCCTGAAAGATCATGGCTGACATTATAATCATTTACCGAATTACTAACTGCAGGTACCTTTGCTGCCATAGTTAAACAACGTACAATATTGTCACTTATGACTGCTGGTTTAGAAAGCGTATACTTGACAACCACATTTTTTGAGATTACCTGTGGATCAGATGCCTTAACCGACATAAATGGAGTAACAGTAAATTTCACCGTAGTTAGACCATTAACATTAACAACTAATGTGTCAGGCGTAAGAAAAGGCCCCTGGATAGGTAACACTTTATACGTATCAGCAAAAAGTTGAGTGTTTTTAAAACTTCCATCAGCTTTTCCCCAGAAATCTAAAGGAATTACATTACTATATCCTTTTTCAATGAGTCTGATCTGGAATCCATTTGGTTGTTCGGATTGAATTCCCTGATTAGTAGTATTATCGATAACAGTCCCCGTTATTCCGGCATTAGGCCCAGCATAATTGTCTATCTTAGAACAAGAGGATACTATTGCCAAAAATACTATTGATAAAAAAATATTTAAAATTTTCATATTCTCAATATTATAAATTAATAAAGTGGATTTTGAACTAACTTAGGATTTCTTTGGATTTCATCTGAAGGAATTTGTTCATAATACAGTTTAGGTCCAAATGTTAATTGATTTCCGACTAAACCTCGTGCAAAAACGTAAGCATGAGTTTGTAAATCATAATAAGGAAGAATACCGGAAAACTTCTTATTTAAAATCAATTGATCTGCCGTATGCCATCTTCGAATATCCCATAAATGTTGGTTTTCAAAAGCTAATTCGACAGTTCTCTCATGCCGTACACGATCTCGTGTTATTTCGCCATCACTCAATAACGCGATTCCTGCCCGAGTCCTAATTTGATTTACTGCGGTCTTTGCATCTTGCACATCTCCCAGTTCAATAGCTGCTTCGGCATAATTTAATAGTACTTCGGCATAGCGAATGTCTATCCAACTCTGTGTAGAGTTCCATCCAAATGCCTGACTTTTATCCATATTATAATTCAGATATTTCCGAATATATAATCCTGTTAAAGAACGTTCATTTCCTCCAATGCCATTAATAGTAATAATTTTCTGAGTGCCTGTCGAACTAACTGAATGACTATTAGCATCATACATTTGATTATAATCGCCAACCGTCACCAATTTACGTCCATAAACGGATCCATTACTAGCACTTGCTGCATCATCAATAACTCCAGCCTGAATATCAATCACACTTCCTTTGAATGTTCCAAATGGAATAATAATAGTAGCCATACAGCGAGGGTCCTTATTTTTGAAAAGATCAGTCGGATCTGAATACTCAATAGGCTTTCCGGCTCCATCGACTAATTTCAAAGTACCGGGAGTTCCATCAACATATTCGTATTCTTCTGCCATTTCTAAAGTAGGATTCACTCTCGAACCATATCCCCAGGGACCACGTACACCAAAAGGTAGATTCCAACAATCATACGAATGAACAAGTTCAGGATAATGATAATCTTTAACCAGAATAACTTCAGGATTATTAGTTGTTTCGATAAATAAACTGGTAAAATTATCAACTTTATCAGGTTTTGCATTGTATAGAGAATATTTGCCTGATTGAATTACCGCATTAGCTGCATCAAATGCTGCTTTAAAATATTTTTCTGCTGATGATGAAGGTATTCCCACCTGTCCGTTTATTTGAACAGAGCCGTATTTCGCTATTGATCCGGCAAAAAGCATTGCCCTGGATTTAAATGCCAAAGCAACAGACTTATTTGCTCTTCCTCTTTCGTTTGTAGCGGGAAGCAAAAGAGCTGCACTATCCAACTGTGAGGCAATAAAATCATACACTTCTGCTTCGGTATTTCTCGGCACTTGCAATGCATCAAGATTTCCTCCGGTAAAAGTTTGTACTGCTCTAATAATAGGGACACCACCATACCTTTTTACTAATCCAAAATAATCATACGCTCTTATAAACATAGCTTCGCCAAGATATGCCTGCTTCATGTCAGCAGTTAAATTGGCTTTAGGTATATTATTAATAAAGCTATTTAAATTTCGTATGGTTTGATATCCGTTAGCCCACCAGTTCCACCATGTACCATCACCAACATCTCCTCTTGGTTCGCAACTAATTGCTTCACCGGAAGCATGAGCTGTAGTATTACCAGAAGACCAGCTATTGAATCCGTTATTTGCGCTGAAATTAAAATCTTCCATTGGCATAGCAGTATATAAGCTCGCCAAATAAGCAGTTATAGCAGATGTATTAGAGAAAACCTGATCGTTCGAAATAATATTCTTAGGAGCTATATCCAATTGTTTATCGCACGCGCTGAATAATGATACCAACGTAATAAACAATATAAAATATCTTAATTTTATTTTCATATGTTTAATTTTTTAAAAAGTTATGCTTAAGCCAAGGTTATAATTTCTGGTAATTGGGTACATATATCCATATTGATCTTGTGGATGTTCTGGATCCATATAGGATAATTTTGACCAGGTAATCAAATTAAACCCATTAGCAAATATTCTTAGCTTCTGAATTCCCACTTTTCTGGTATACTTTGTTGGTAAAGAATAACCGATTTCTAAACTTTTAAAACGCAGATAAGAAGCATCCTTTATATAAAATGGAGATACGTTTCCATTAGGATTTACACCAGATAATCTTGCAGCTGGGTAATATCCAGGAATCCATGCACTGTTTGGATCATTGTTATCAGCTTGATGCCAAGTATCATAGAATTGAGATAACCCATTTCTTCCCCATGGAAAAGGTCCGGAAAGTTGTTCGTTTAACTGAACTGAGAAATTGGTAGCACCTTGGAAAAGAGCACTCATGTCAAAACTTTTCCATGCGAATGTAAGGGTAACCCCGTAACTTATCTCCGGTAATGCCTGCGAATTTGTATTACCTTTTGCAATAGGCACTATGTCCCAATTGTCAATAATTCCATCACCATTAACATCGGTATATTTAAGATCACCGGGTTTTACATATCTGTTACCTTGTCCATCTTCGATTGGAGCGCTATTAATCTGGGCTTGATTTTGAAATTGACCATCCAGTTTATTACCCCAAATAATATTATTTGAACGATCGGTATTGCTATTTCTCCAGTTTAGGTAAGAATTACCGGCTTTTGCCTCTTCTTTATGAAGCCACTGTGTGTGAGAATAAGAGAACTGTCCGCTAATACCAAAGAGAAAGTCATTGATATGTTGAGTTGTACCTAATACTAATTCAAATCCTTGACTTCTATCGCCATCAAGATTTTCTTGTGGAAGTGATGCACCAATGGTTTGTGGCAAACTTAACAACCGGGTATCCAATAGACCTGATCTTTCTCTACGATAAACATCCACTTGAAAATTTAGTTTTCCATTCCACAAATCACCATCTAAAGCTATATTGCTTGTCGTAGCCTTATACCAGGTAATGTTTGGATTAACCATTCCAATAAAGCCAATACCTGTTACAGATGTTCCACCGAACATATAACTCAGAGGATAACCATTAAAAAGATTTGTAGTAGGATATTTATAACCCTGAAGAAATTGGAATGATGAAGCTGCATCATCACCCATCTGTCCCCAAGATCCTCTCAATTTTAAATTATCAATAAACGAGAAATTTTGCTTAATAAAAGCTTCTTCAGATAATCTCCATCCCACTGAGACTGCAGGAAAGAAACCCCATCGTTTACCTTTAGGAAATTTAGAAGATCCATCGTTTCTAAAGCTAAATTCAGCCAGATACTTTGAAGCGTAATCATAATTTAATCGTCCAACGATACCCTGATTATCAAATTCATTAACATTATTTGGATCTGATGAGATTTGTTGAATAGAGTTTCCTGCATATAACTGATCCACAGCATCTACCGTAAATTTTCTATTCCCGTTGAAATTGTCATTTGTAAGCTTAAGATTCTCATACAATAACAATCCTTTAATATGATGTTTTTCACCAATCGTTTTTTCATAATTTAATGAAGTTTGTAAAGTAGATCTGGTACCTTGCGAATAGGCCTCACTCATATTTGAAGGCGAATTATTATAACTTGGAATATACGTTTGTGTTGCAACGTCATAGTCATATAATGCATATTGCTTATTAAAAGTTCTGTTGTAATATTGATTTACATCATATCCATACAAGAACTTCGCTTTAAGTCCGTCAATAAAAGGCACTTTATAATTCAAAGTAAAGTTTCCCTGAAAAGACTTATTCCAAGTATTATTATAACCAATTATTGATGAGTGAGTAACTGCATAAGGGTTATTCCCATCAGGTAGGTTTTGAAGATAATTTGGATTATTATTAGCATAAAGAGGTTGAGTAGGTATTTGCATCCAAATTCCTTTGAATACACCGCCTATCCATGTGGCAGGAGATTCTTTCTTTTCTGAGATACCACCAACTTCCAGTTCTGCATCCAAATTTTTTGAAATCTGTGTTGTAAGGTTCGTCCGTAAGTTATATCTCTTATAATTTAAGTCACCACTTTTAAATAAACCACCCTCATCATAATAGCCTAGAGAACTAAAATATTTGATTTTTTCATTTCCACCTGATATTGTTAAATTGTGTTGTTGTTGTGGGGCACTATTATTCATTGCAACATCCCACCAATTTGTACCAGGAGTTTTACCACTTTTATAATCAGCAATTTGTTGTTTACTATAAGTAGGAGTTCTACCTGAATTCACTTCTGCCCAATCATAAGCTTCTGCAAATTCAGCCGCATTCATAGGACGTGGGAAGCTTGTAACATTCTGCCAACCGTAAGTTCCAGAATAGGTAATCTCTGATTTCCCTTCTTTACCTTTTTTAGTGGTTATCAAGATGACCCCATTGGCTGCTTTAACACCATAAATTGCAGCCGATGCATCTTTTAACACAGTTACATTTTCAATTTCATTAGGGTCAATTTTCGCAGAATTATCTCTCTGAATACCATCAACGATAATCAGAGGTGATCCCCAACCACGTATATCAAAACTAGAGTTGTATTCTCCCGGTTCACTTGATCTTTGCATAACTCTCAAACCAGGTAATTTTCCAGCCATATTATCAGTTAAACTCATTGTTGTTACTGATTTTATATCTTTACTGGACACCGATGCGATTGAGCCTGTCAGGTTAACTTTTTTCTGTGTACCGTATCCGACAACAACGACCTCCTCAAGTGATTTTATAGAAGGTTGTAGCATAATATTAACACTACTTTCCCCTGCTAATTTACGCTCTTGTGTTAAGAATCCGATATAAGAAAATACCAATGTTGCCCTCTTGTCCAATACATCCATAGTGAACCCGCCATTGGCATCAGTAAGAACAGCCTTTTGTGTTCCCTTTATTGAAACAGTTACTCCAAACAATGGTTGGCCGTTCTGATCGGTTACTTTTCCAGAAACTCTAACTCTGTTCTGCAAAAGTTCTTCTTTTATGGAAACCACTACAAGCTTATTATCCAAAATCTTATATTCAAAATCTGTTTTTTTAAATATATTATCCAGAATCTGATGAAGATTTTGATTTTTTGCATTAATACTTAATAAATTATCCAGACAATTAAAATTATCGTTATAAAAAAAACGATATCCGCTTGCTTTCTCAAGCGTAGAAAAGACCTCTCTAACTGATTTCTGTTTTACATTTATGGAAAACTGATCGGTTTGAGAATACCCACTGACAGCCCAACTTAAATTAATAGAAAGAATAATAATAGTAAGGGTTATTTTCATAATTAAGAGTACTTGATGTTTTTTCCTACTTAAAGAAAAACATGATTTTTTTTTCATAAATTTGTTTGTTGTTAGTTAAACATTACTTGAATTGCGTATCGCAACACATTCAGTATTTGTGGATCACTGACTCCATTTAGGGGGGGAACAAGTACCAGTTGTTTTCCCCTTTTTTTATGAACATTTCCTTTTTTTCACATAGGCATTGTTTTTTGTTACTAATTCAATGAATGACTATTTGGATTTTTAATAAATTTCATATATCGTGTAGCCTGTTTTGTATTCTCTCTAATTATAACAGTTTTTTTATTGATAAAATAGTCAATTGGTGAAGTTAACTTTATCACATCGAGTACCTGCTCAAGTGTTTCATCTTCAAGTGTCCCGGTAAAGCACAAGTTCTTTACGTCTTCATTTTCAAATTCAAAAGTAGCATTGTATTTACGATTTAATTTGACACATATATTTTCAAGCGTTTCTCCTCTAAAGATCAATTGATCGTGAGTCCATGCAACAATTGGAGCCACTTCAACCTTATCTAAAATAACAGGCTTCATGTAAATTTCTTGGGGCGCGGCTTTTACTTCCATCTTTTCCTTTCTTTCTTTATTCTTTGTATTATAAACCGATAATTTATTGTCCCCTTTTATATAAACAGCTTTTTGATTGGGAGTTAAGCTTATTTTTTCACTTTGAGCCGCTTTATCCGCACCCTTTGTGATTTCAACAACTCCTTCTATCAAGGTGGTCTCGATTATACGCTCATTCTTATATGCCTTTACATTAAATTCAGTACCAACAGCCCTTATATTAATATTTGCAACATTTACAATCAATGGAATTCTTTTATTTTTCGCGACCTTGAAATAAGCTTCTCCTTCAAGAAACAGATTTCGATTTTTAACATTGAAATCCGTATAATACTTTATTTTACTTCCAGCATTGAGCAAAACATGTGAACCATCAGGCAACATAATTTCAGATTTAGCGCCTAACGGAGCCTTTATTTCACAAAAATTCCGAGAACTCGTTTTAAATATATCTGCACCAGTCAAATGCATATACATTACGCCAATAACAAATGCAGGAATAAAAATGGCAGCAACTCTTCCACTGATCTTAAATAATCGAATAATTTTAGCTTTCCGCTCAATTTTCAACCTCTCTTCTTCAAGTTCTTCGTGCTCTTCTATTTCAGAAATTATGTTTTGATAAATACGATCAAAATCAACATTACTATCTATAGCTGTTTCATCAAATTCATGTATATGTTGCAGTAATATCTCTTTTACCGACAACTCATTTTCGGGCATTATTAATAAGTTATAAAGTCTGAGTTTCTCTTCAGCAGTACACTTTCTTTCAAGATAGTTGATAAGCAACTCTTTTAAATTAGCAAGGGATTGTGGTTCCATAATGTTAGAAATATTACAATTAATAATACATTTAAACTCCGGAAAGTACTCACTGGAAAAATTAATTATTTTGAGAAATTAAATTTAATAATCACTTCACGATTCAGGTAATGTCTAAAATTCACACGCTATTTCAGTTAAATAACGATCCTTGATGATTTATCGATAAGCGTCATATCCTGTAATAAATATTTAAATAAGACCGAAGGATAAAAAAGACAAGAGATAAACACGAAGGTGTGTAAAAAAAGATTTGAAATAAATTTGATGTAGGTTTGTCCGGTATCTAGTATCCCGGTCAAACCTACATCAAACCTAGTTCAAACCTAGGTTAAATTTCTTTTAATATGCCCTTATGGATAAGACATATCAGGCTCGTATCTTCCTTTTATTCGCCTTTCTATTCGGACAAGATCTAAAGATTTATTCTTTGATCAGATTATTTTGTGCTTTTGGCATTCCTCATCATGGCAATCATTAAAAAATAAACCACAACTTGCAAGTTCTTATTCTAACTAAACGAACTATGATTTTACATTACGATTCGTCTCAACTTTTCAGCCTGCTCCAAACTATTTCAAGTTTTAGAAAAACAAAAAACAAAAAACAAAAAAGAGTTCAACGCTAAGATTATCTTTTATGACTTTAAGTGCACGATAAATTTGGTTTTCTACAGTACGAACCGAAATATTTAACTTTATTGCTATGTCGGCATGCGATAATCCTTCGAAACGGCTAAGCTGGAATATCTTTTGCTGCTGGGGAGGCAAAGACGCTATAATACTATCAATTTGTCGTTTTAAATCATGATAATAAATTTCATCATACGATCTATCTTCGTTCTCATTAAAAGCAGTCAATTCGTTCTCAAGGTATCGATTTCTAATCGCTTTCTTTTTAAGAAAATTATAACAAGCATTAACGGTTGATTTAAAGATAAAATTTTTAACCGGCATAGTTTCATCCAGCGTGTCGCGATTCTCCCAGAGTCTGACAAAAACAGATTGTACTACTTCTTCGGCCTCGGCTTCATCGTCTAGATAGCTTAGCGCAAAGTAATATAATTTCTTTTTGTACTTATTAAACAGCTCTCCAAAAGCAGCTTGACTATCGTTTTTTAGTTCGACAATCCACTTACATTCTTGAAAATCCGAATTTATCATTGCTCTCAAATCTTTACTATGGCAGGCAAAGATATATTTTCTTTAATAAAAAGCCTTAGGCATACTTTTTTTATTATTCTCCGCCGATAAATAGTGAGGGCTCTTCCGAGAACATGAATAACGTCAATATCGATTAAAAACCTTTACCTTATTTTATTTGTGATTAGAATATTTTTTCATTTTAATCGATCCATCCAATTTCAAGTGCATAGTTTTCGACACTTCAAACTTTATTAATGAAATTGATAACCTGATATTGTTAACTGCTGTTTTAAAAATTTCGGTAAGACAAATAAATTGCTGAACTTTGCCTATGATTGCTTGTAACTGAGCGATTACATGATTTTTCAGAACTCAACTAACCTATATATACGATGAAGAAACAAAATTTATTAATTCTGACGCTATTACTAACTGCGTTTTCGTTTAATATAAAAGCGCAACAGTGTCAACCCAAGGGACTTGTTTGTGAATACATGGCAAACCCCATTGGAATCGATGCTTCCAGTCCCCGTTTAAAATGGCAGTTAAGCGACCAAAGACAAGGCGCCTTACAACAGGCTTATCAAATCTTTGTTGGTACTGATTCTCTGGCTGTATTGCATGGAGATGGTAACATGTGGAATTCGCAGAAGAATATGAGCAACGAAATGCTTTTAACCTATCAGGGAAGCCCGCTTCAGCCATTCACAAAATACTACTGGACAGTACAAGCATGGGATAAGGATGGTCAGAAAAGTTCACTTTCCAACGTAGCAAGCTTTGAAACAGGCATGATGCAGATGAAAAATTGGAAAGGCTCCTGGATATCAGATTCACAAGATATTAATTTAAAGCCGGCACCGTATTTCCGGAAAGTCTTTAAACCTGCCGGAAAGATAAAATCTGCCCGTGCATATATTGCAGTGGCCGGACTATATGAACTCTACATAAACGGCCAAAAAGTTGGTAACCATCGACTTGATCCAATGTATACACGTTTTGACCGACGTACACTATATACAACATATGATGTTACCTCAATGTTAAACTCAGACTCCGTTACCGTTGGTGTATTACTTGGAAACGGATGGTATAATCATCAGTCAACTGCTGTTTGGTATTTCGATAAAGCGCCATGGCGAGCCCGGCCTAAATTCTGTATGGACATCAGAATAACCTATGAAAATGGAGCTGTAGAAACCATTAAGTCTGGAGACGACTGGAAGACCTCATTGAGTCAGATAACATTAAACAGCATCTATACCGCAGAACACCAAGATGCAAGATTAATACAAAAAGGATGGAATAATACATCCTTCGATGATTCGAAATGGAAAAATGCCATCTTAGTAGGCACTCCTTCCAATAATATAGTCGCACAAGTCTTACACCCGATTCGTGATATTGAAGAAATTCAAGCTAAAAATGTTCGTAAAATAAATGACCAAAAATATATTTTCGACCTTGGACGAAACATAGCAGGCGTAAGTAAAATCCGTGTAAAAGGTGAGCCGGGCACAGTTTTACGATTACAGCATGCCGAACTGCTCGATAAAAACGGGAACATTGATATGTCAAACATCAATGTTCATTACCGCCCTACCGATGATACCGATCCCTTCCAAACTGATATTTACATATTAGCCGGTAATGGGGAAGAAACCTTTATGCCCCATTTTAATTATAAAGGATTTCAATATGTAGAAGTCACCAGCGACAAACCTATTGAACTGACGAAAGAAAGTTTAACGGGAATATTTATGCATAGCGATGTACCGGCAGTGGGTACGATAGAAAGTTCAAATGTCATCTTGAATAAAATCTGGTCGGCAACTAATAATTCCTATTTATCAAATCTTTTTGGTTATCCTACCGATTGTCCCCAACGTGAAAAAAATGGATGGACAGGCGACGCACATATAGCCAGTGAAACCGGACTCTTTAATTTTGATGGCATTACAATCTATGAAAAATGGTTGGCTGACCATCGGGATGAGCAACAACCCAATGGGGTTTTACCTGCAATAGTTCCCAGCGACGGATGGGGCTACTCATGGGCTAACGGTCCCGATTGGACAAGTACCATTGCAATCATTCCATGGAATATTTATCAGTTTTATGGCGACAAAAAACTCCTTACCGACTGTTATGATAATATAAAACGATATGTGGATCATATTTCAGAAATTAGTCCTTCAGGTCTTACCGATTGGGGACTAGGCGACTGGGTGCCGGTAAAATCCGTAACGCCGAAAGAATTAACTTCGTCAATCTATTATTATGTTGATGCATCCATTCTTGCAAAAACAGCTGGAATACTGAAAAGACAAGATGATTTTGAAAAATATACCGCTCTGTCAAATACGATAGCCAATGCAATCAATGCAAAATATCTGAATCAAGAAACCGGAATATATGGCAAGGGATTACAAACAGAATTAAGTGCTCCCCTTTTCTGGGGTATTGTACCTGAAAACTTAAAATCAAAAGTAGCTGAGAACCTTGCTCAACGTGTGATTGCTGATAACAGGTATATCGATGTTGGATTACTGGGAAGTAAAACCATTTTGAATGCGCTTAGTGAAAATGGATATGCAGATTTAGCATATGAATTGGCATCGCAGGAAACGTTCCCTTCATGGGGATTGTGGATCAAAAACGGAGCAACCACACTTAAAGAAAACTGGCCTATCGATGCCAAATCAGATGTGTCTCAAAATCATATTATGTTTGGTGAAATCGGCGCCTGGTATTATAAAGCTTTGGGAGGAATTAAACCTGATCCACAAAGCCCCGGGTTTAAAAACACCATTTTGCAGCCTTACTTTGTCAAGGGACTGAATTCCTTCGAAGCTAAACATATGGGACCTTATGGTGAGATTACATCTTCATGGAAGAGACAGGGTAATAAAGTAACTTATTCCGTTACAATTCCAGCTAATAGTACCGCTACACTTTATTTGAATGCAAAAAATATACTCAAAGATGGGAAAGCATTATCAAAGGAGACAAGTGTAAAAAAAGGAGATAAAAAAAATCAATCTTTTACTATAAGCTTAATGTCAGGAAGTTATGTATTCACGGTCATTAATTAAAATGCCTTGAAATTTGAACCGGAACCTTCGTATCCGGTAAAAGGATTTTTAATGATATTTAACACTATCATTATTTAAACATAATGAAAAGGTGGAGTCTATAAAGCACATTTACTGAGCTTTATAGACTCCACCTTTGTAATTTTTAAATTTAGTGAAATATTGATATTCTGACATAACTAGTGGAAAAAACGTTGTAAATCATGACTAATCATTTGTTTTTCAACAGTCTTATCTGTATTTTTGAATCATTGATGAACTTGTATTCTTCGCAACTTGCATCTACAAATTTATTCGATTCATACGTTCATATTTTTAACCCTTTGAATATTTACAACAATCATGAAAAGAATCAGTATTTACTACATTTTTCTTGCAATCGTTCTGGTCTCATGGACAAGTGGAACGAAACAAGATAAGTATCCTTACCGCGATGCCGGAGTACCCGTTGAAAAGAGGGTTGCCGATTTACTTAATCGAATGACTACCGAAGAGAAAATTAGTCAGCTCGATATGTATTGGGGAAAAGAAGTTGCGAACATGAGCGGACATGAAGCTTCTTCCTATTCTGAAGAAAAATTAGCAAAAATGCTTGGATCAACAGGCGTTGGTTCTATACATGATCTATACCCGCTTAGTTCTGAGATTGCAAATAGCATACAGAAATATGCTTTGGAAAAGACCAGATTGGGTATTCCTGTCTTATTCATCGAAGAAGGGCTTCATGGTTATTCAGGACTTGGAAGCACTTCGTTCCCCATACCACTTCAATTAGCGGCTGCATGGGATACTGCATTGGTTCATAAAATCGGAAGGGTGATAGCTACTGAAACCAGAGCTCATGGAGTAGATATGATCCTTGGTCCGGTACTTTGTTTACCTCGCGATCCGCGTTGGGGCAGAGTTGAAGAAACCTATGGCGAAGATCCTTATCTCGCAGCGCTAAATGGTGTAGCAATGGTAAAGGGGCTACAAGGCAAGAGTCTGAATACAGACAATACAGTTATCGCCGAACCTAAACACTTTGCAGTTCATGGAATTCCGGAAGCCGGAAGCAATACTTCACCTGTTAACATGGGTGAACGCGAAGCACGTACATCATTTTTATATGTTTTCGAAAAAGCTGTCCGTGATGGAGGCGCTATGGGAATAATGGCAGCTTATCATGATCTGGACGGGATACCTTGTGTTGACAATAAATGGTTACTTACGGATGTGTTACGTAATGAGTGGGGATTTAAAGGAATTGTGATATCCGACCTGGGTGCCATCCGTATGTCTTTGGAAAATCATAAAGTAGCAGTCGATACGAGCGACGCACTTGCCCAAACTTTTAAGGCCGGAATGAACATGCAATTTTACGATTTTAGTCATGCCTCTTTTCGCGATGCCATGCTACACGCTTTAGAAACAAAAATGTTATCAGAAGATGATTTAAACAAAGCTGTAAGTGGTGTACTTAAAGTAAAATTTTTATTAGGGTTATTCGATAATCCATATATAGACCCGACCTTAAAATCGAAGGTTTTCCACACAAGCGAAAGTCAGGCATTGGCATTGCAGGCTGCACAACAAAGTATTTGCCTTCTAAAAAACGACAACGGATTATTACCTGTTAAAGCAAATATACATTCGATTGCTGTTATTGGTCCTTTGGCTACCAGTACATATTTGGGAGGATATACCAACGACGCTGGGAAAGGTATCTCTATCCTTGATGGGTTAAAAGAAAGAGCTGCCGGAAAAGTAACAATAAGCTATGAAAAAGGCTTCGACAACGAAGCAGGTAGTTCACAATCCACTTTACTGAAAAAAGCAGTTAACTTGGTAAAGAAATCTGATTTAACAGTTGTTGTACTCGGTGAAGATACTAAAATCGTTGGAGAAGGTAAGGATCGGGCAAATATCGATTTGGATGAAAATCAAATGAATCTTATCAAAACGTTACATAAAACCGGAAAGCCTATTGTTGCGGTTCTTTTTAATGGCAGACCGTTAGCTATCAACTGGGTAGCTGAAAATATTCCATCAATTGTAGAAACATGGTTCTCAGGTGAAAAAGGAGGTCTTGCCATTGCAGATGTATTATTAGGAAATGTCAATCCATCGGGTAAATTGCCCATGACCTTTCCCCGTTCTATGGGACAAGTACCATTCTATTATAATCACAAGCCAACAAGTCTTCATCGGTATGTTGACGAAAAAAACACGCCGCTCTTTTCTTTTGGCCATGGACTAAGTTACACCAGTTTCGAATATTCCGATTTGAAATTATCACCTGATAAAATAGCGCCAAATAGGACCACTAATGTCAGTATTACTATCAAAAACACAGGGAAAGTGGAAGGAACTGAAGTAGTTCAATTATATGTTCGCGATATATACGGCAGTGTAACTACTCCAATTCTTGCTTTGAAAGGATTTAATCGTATTACACTTAAGTCGGGTGAAAGCGGAACAGTTAATTTCAAACTCGGTCCTGAACAATTATCACTTTGGAACCGCGAGATGAAACGGGTAGTAGAACCTGGCGAATTCAAAATTATGGTTGGGAGCTCTTCAGATGATATACGTCAAAGCACGAGTCTGTGGGTAGTTGAATAATAATACCCACACATGTATTAAACAATCAGTAAATGTTAAATGACTTTATTTCTGCCACTACCCATTTTACTGGTTGGCTTGAAATTTGGTTCAATATTCCTTAATCTGATTCAATTACGCAAATAAAGCGTTGAACGCTAATTAGTTATTTTAGGAATACTCAATAACGAAACGGGCAGATTTTCCGTTTCGTTATTGAGTAAAATATTACACATGAACATCTCATTTGTTTTTTACAAACTTGTTTTCACGAGCACTATAACGCGGTCCTATGTTTGGGTATTTCTTGAAAATTACTTCAATATTTTCTAAATCTTTTGTCGTCAACGCTATATCAGCTGCACCAGCATTTTCTTCCAGATACTTTCTTCGTTTTGTTCCGGGAATTGGAATAATATTGTCACTCTGAGCCATTACCCATGCTATAGCTAACTGGGCGGGTGTACAGTTTTTGCTTTCAGCGAATTCCGCAAAAGCAATTGTCAATTTCTGGTTGTTCTCTAGATATTCGCCCTGATAACGTGGTAAATTTGCACGGAAGTCGGTTGAAGCAAGTGTGCTTACATCCAACTTATTGGTAATCAAACCACGACTTAAAGGCGCAAATGGGACAAAAGTGATCCCTAACTCTTTGGTTAAGGGTAAAATAGTTTCTTCAACACCTCTGGTAAGTAACGAATACTCACTTTGCACTGCGGCAATCGGATGTACGGCATGGGCTTTTTTCAAATCGTCAGGAGTACATTCGCTTAAACCTAAATAACGAACTTTTCCTTCCTTTACCAGTTCAGCCATTGCTCCAACAGTTTCTTCCACCGGAACATTCAGGTCTACCCTATGAGCATAATAAAGATCGATTGCCTCAATTTTTAAACGTTTAAGACTATTTTCAATTGCCTGTTTCATCCATTTCGGAGAAGCATCTATATATGATTCGCCACCAACAAAAACATTTCCTTTATCGTCTCTTAATCGAAACCCAAACTTTGTAGCAATAAAAATCTTATCACGGTTTGGTACAAGTACCTTGGAAATCAATTCTTCGTTAACACCATTGCCATAAATATCAGCAGTATCCCAGAAGTTAATTCCAAGATCCAATGCATGTTGTAATGTCGCAATACTTTCATTATCATCCGCTTGCCCATAAGCAGCACTCATTCCCATACAACCTAAGCCAACTACCGACAGCTTTTCTCCGGTTTTTGCTAATTCTTTATACTTCATGATACACCTCCATTTTTAAGTTTTATTATTAAACTCTTTTATCCAATGATAGCACTCCAGTTTATACTGCTTTACCCATTTTAAATGCTTGATTCATAGCATCGCTTTTTTTGATATCTCCCATATTCCATGCACCGGTTCCATAGATAATACCCTTTTCTTTTGCATTTTCCAAACAACAAGTAAATCCCCTAAATTCTTCCAGAACCCTTTTCATTGCAGGCTTACTGTTATCGGCAGCAGTTACAATGAAATAGAAATCTTTATTATTGATTTCGGTATAGCGTGAACAGGTTCTGTCAATCAAGGTTTTCATCTGTGCACACATGGTATAAAAGTAAACCGGTGTTGCCATTACAACTACATCGGTCTCAACCATTTTTTCCAAGATTTCGGCCATGTCATCTTTTTGAGGGCAACTTTTATCACGGTTAAAACAGGCACCACAACCTGTACAATAATTGATTTTTTTATCTTTTAGAAAAATCTTTTCTACATAATGCCCTGCCTCTTGTGCTCCCGATGTAAACTGGTCGCAAAGGAGGTCAGAATTTCCGCCTTTTCTAGGGCTGGTGGATAACACCAATACTTTTTTACTCATTTTTATATTCTCCTCATTTAATTGAAATATACAGCGCTATGATAACCACTTCAACAGTTTTACATTTTACTACACAAAAGTATTCTCTATTCATCAATTGCTTATTATATAAATTACAGGAATGTATACCATTATTACCGAACTGTGGTTCCTGGAATAATACTATTTCAAAAAGCACTATTTTTACATTGGATTTAAATACATAAGAAGCTATGGATAAGCTAGTAAAACTGGAGAATGTTTGCCAATATAATGCATTGATGGGGCAGGAAACATTACATCCACTGGTCAGTGTGATCGATTTCTCAAAAACGAAATCAATGAAACATGTTCGTATGAATTTGGGCTTCTATACTATATTTTTAAAAGATGTCAAATGCGGAGATATAAAATATGGACGCAATTATTACGATTACCAGGAAGGAACGCTTGTATTCATTGCACCGGGACAAGTTATTGGTATTGACAATAATGGAGAATACTTTCAACCCAAAGGTTGGGCATTGCTGTTTCATCCCGATTTGATTCGCGGTACGTCACTCGGACAGCACATCAAGGATTACACTTTTTTTTCTTATGAGGTTAACGAAGCGCTCCACCTTTCAGAACAGGAGCGACAACTCGTAATCGACTGTTTGTCTAAAATTGAATTTGAACTGAAACATGCCATTGACAAACACAGTAAAACTCTGATTGTAACAAATATCGAGTTGTTTCTCAATTATTGTGTACGGTTTTACGACCGTCAATTCATTACTCGCGACAATGTCAACAAAGGTATTTTGGAAAAATTTGAGGACTTATTAGAGAACTATTTTCAATCGGATAAACCGCAAACCTTAGGGTTACCCTTGGTAGGATATTGTGCCGAACAATTAAATTTATCGGCCAACTATTTTGGCGACTTAATTAAGAAAGAGACCGGAAAATCAGCACAGGAATATATACAGTTAAAGCTGATTGATATTGCCAAAGATAAGGTATTCGATACTAGTAAATCGATCAGTGAAATTGCATACGAACTAGGCTTCAAATATCCTCAACATTTCAGTCGGCTATTCAAAAAACGCGTCGGTTGCCCGCCCAATGAATATAGGTCGCAGAATTAAACGAAGAAGAAAGAGACAGATTGTGTTTGACATCGATAATGGTATACCTGATAATGATATACTTCCTGATCAGCAATCAGAACCAGCAATTATCAGTTTATCTCATCCGGTATTTGATGGGGTTAATATCATAAAGGACAGAGTATAGGTATCCGGAATGTGAGCGAGATGGACAGAAACAGGGTGTGATGGTTTCGTTCAAAGAGCTACATGGGTATTTAGTAATTTCTAGTATCGAATGTTCTATTTTGTTTGTGTTGTACCGATATCAATACCTTCCAATGAAGGTTCGTCTCCAAAAAATGAAAAAAATCAGAATAGGTTAACACATATGTATATGGCAACCTGTTAATAATATGTATTATAATTTCATCTTATACAAAAAAATAAATGTCTCGTTTTCATCCGCATAAACAAGACATTTATTATAGTTTAAGATCATGGGTATTCCGTCTAATGGATTAATCTTCACACCAAATATAAATTTCGACATAGAAACCATTATCATCATGCCGATATTCGACAGTCATAACTGTTCCTTTAATCTTCGACCAACATCTAGCTGATTGCCAAATGCCTACAAGTTCCTCTTTTTTAAGGATATCAGCAACGTTAATCCATTCTTTGATACGAGGGATAAATGGCCAATCTGTCCATTGCTCAGTATCTTTTGTTTCAGTAGAGAATATTAGTTTTGTTTTCATATAAGACTTTATTATGTGAAAAATTTATAAGCTTATAACTGATAGTAAAATCAATCTCCATTTTGACTGCATTCCACCCCTGATGATATGATAAAAATTTTCTAAGATTAATCAAAAGACTTGTATATCTGACGACAACAAGCCTTTTGATTATTTGTAGTTAAACTGCGGTATCCTATTCTACTACACTCGCTTCCAACATCCTTTCTTTTACTTTTTCAACCAACCTGTTTCTTTTGAAATGACTATACCGGGCGGTTACTCCATGAACAATATAATATACAATAGGAACCACCACTAAGGTCAATATCATGGAACTTGTCAGACCGCCGATGATTACCCAAGCCATCCCGTTTTTTAATTCGGCACCGTTGCCCGACGCTAATGCGATTGGCAACATTCCAAAGATCATCGCAAAGGTGGTCATCAGAATTGGCCGCAAGCGTTCTTTGCCTGCTTCGATCAAAGCGTTGAACGTATCCATACTCTTGTCACGACGCATGTGATTGGTAAAGTCAACGAGCAGTATGGCATTCTTGGCCACCAGGCCTATCAATACAATTAATCCGATAATACTAAAGATGGTAAGACTATTCATTGTTAATGCCAGGGCAAGAAATGCGCCGATAAGCGATAACGGAATGGAGAACAGAACCACAACAGGGTCGAGCAACGAATCGTACAGCACCACCATAATCAGGTAAATCAATACGATAGCAGCAATAAATGCGAGTCCCAGGCTTCCAAAAGCTGATGACTGTAGTTCCATCATTCCTCCTTCTTTGATCGTTATGCCATCAGGTATTTTCCCTTTGATCGTTGCAGATATCTCCGAGCCAACTGTTCCTACTGGTCGTCCAACCACATTTGATTCCACAGTGATCGACGAAATACGGTCCGTACGTTCCAGGGCTGAAGGGCCCAAGCCATAGGAGACATCGGCAATCTGATTTAACTCAATGATCTCACCGCTTTTATTTTTAAAGGTTAGTTTGGAGACATCTTCAGGACGCGTTCTATCAAAATTATCAATACCGATACGAATTTTATAGTCAAAGATTCCTTCACTATATTTTGAATCGTCATTACCGGCAAGTGCTACACGAAGCGTAGAACCTACATCAGTAACAGACAGTCCTAACTGCGCTATTTTATCACGGTCAAGTTTTACGTGTACTTCCGGACGGGGATCGTCGATAGAATAGATGGCATCAGTCGTTCCGGGCGTACGACGAATGGCATCTAAAATCATAGCCGCTGTTTTCTGTACTTTTACCATATCGGCACCTTGAACAATGTATTGTATTGGTTTGGTCGCATCACCACTTGTAGAGGCAACAATGGTCTGAACTCGAACACCGGGGATATCCCGCATAATCTCGGCCTTTATTTGTTTTGCAAAATTCTCCACACCAATCGCACGATCTTTTTTGTCGACCATTTTCACAGCAATTGTCGTTTCATTATTTTTGGTACTATTTTTAATCGACAAGCCCACATTCGTATATACACGTTTCACTTCCGGCTTACTCCTGATGACTTTTTCGGCTAGCATTGTGATCTGGTTATTCTGATATACGGTTACTTGTGGGTTCAGATCTAACATAACCGTAAATTCTCCCTTATCCGTTTCGGGCATAAAGGCAAAACCTATAAATCCCGCCGGGACCAAAGATATCGAACCGATTAACAGTACTAAGGCTAAAAGCAATACTACTGTTTTGTGGTGCAGTCCTGCATTCAATACACTGGCATAAAAGTTTTTTATCGATTCAAAAGTACTTTCTACCAGACGAGAAAAATGGGCAGAGAAAGTCTGACGTGTGTCGTCAGATAATTTTCCAAAGCGCGACATCAACAACGGTGTCACGGTGAAAGAAACCAAAAGACTACAAAGCACGGTAATAATAATAGGGACTGCAAACTCTTTCAGAATATTACCAATCATTCCACCACTAATAGCCAACGGCAAAAAGACCACTACAATCACGAGTGTAATCGCCATACAAGTAAACATAATCTGTTTACTTCCGTCAAGTGCTGACCTCCATTTGGATTTACCTTGTTCCAGATGGTGAAACATGTTTTCCACTACTACAATTGAGTCATCAACCAATATGCCGACTACCAACGAAAAGGCGATCAGCGACATCATGTTGAGAGAATAGCCCAGTGCATACATCGCAATAAAAGCAGGTATGATAGAAAGCGGAATGGCAACCATAATAATGATAGCACTTCGCAAATCGTGCAGGAAAATAAAGCAGATAAAGGCCACAATAATGATCGACAATATCAAATCATCAACAACCGAGCTGGCTGAAGCTTTGGTAAAGACAGAGTCGTCGGTTGCAATCTCGAAATGAACGTTGTTGGCTTTATACTCTTTTTCAATGGCAGCAAGTTCTACTTTGGCCAGGTCTGCTACTTGCACAGCGTTGGCATCGGCTTGTTTTTGAATGGAAATACCGATTGCATCGTGACCATCAATACGGTTAATCAGTTTTTGTTCGGCAATGCCATCTTGCACTTCCGCTACATCCACCACCTTTACCTGACCCCCATTAGGTGTAGATGCAATCACTGTTTGACGAAGTTCATCAAGATTAGTATATTTAGCAGCTAACCGAACTGAGTAAACAGAACCGGTGTTTTCCACATTACCGGCCGGAACTTCTACATTGGCAGTTTGAATGGCTTGAAGTACTTGCAAAATAGACAAGTTGTAGGCCTTTAGCTTTTGTGCATCAATGTTGACCTTGATTTCTCTTTCGGTCCCCCCGGTCATCTTTACGGCACCCACGCCGGGAAGTTTTGCCAGACGAGGCTTGATACGGTCTTCTATCAATTTGTAAAACTCGGTGGAAGACATCGACGATGATGCTGCCAGATTCATGATCGCCCTTTCGTCTAACGCCATTTTATCAATCGAAGGATCTAATATTTCTATCGGCAGTTGCGATTTGATGGCATTGATTTTTCGCTGTGCATCCTGTACCGCCTGATTTGGATTAGCTCCATTATTCAATTCAATGGTAACGATAGATATACCTTCAAGCGATGTCGATGTGATCTTCTTCAGGTTTTCCAACGTTGAAAGGGCATCTTCAATTTTTTTTGTCACTGATGTTTCCACTTCTGAAGCACCGGCACCGGGATAGACCGTTTGTACTGTGAGTATAGATAGTTCGAATTTAGGGAGCAAGTTGAGGTTAAGCAAATTATAAGATACAAACCCACCGATTACTAATATTGAGAAGATCACTACAATGAGTAGCGGCTTTTTTATTGATGTTTCTACTATTGACATGTTAATGATGAATTAAGAGTTAAGGATGATCGTATGCGTCAATTAATTCTTTATGACTGACACTCGTGCACCATCCATCAAGTTTATTTGTCCATTGGTCACCACCTGGTCGCCTTCGTTGATTCCCGAAGTTACTTCGAGGTATGATTTATAATCGCTTCCTATATTGATTCTTATGAGTTTCACCGTCTCGCCCTTCACTATATAGACCGAAGGATCTTTGATACTGCTCACGATCGCATTGCGCGAAATCATCAAGGCCTTTTGCGCCTTTCCCATATCAATATGCACATTCACATAGGTACCTGCTTTCAACGGAGTTTTACTATTATTGGCAATAAGAATTTCCACCGGGAAAGTGTGTGCATTACTTCCTTGCGGACTGATACTCGAGATATGTCCCTTGAATACTACTCCAGGATAAACATTGGAGCTAACACCAACGACTTGTCCCTTGCGAAGTTGGTAAACATTCGACTCGGATACGGCCAACAATACTTTCAGTTGAGCTATATCAGCTATCCCGGCAATAGAAGTAGCTACGTTAACATAAGCGCCCAATTCCGTATTTTTTGAAGTAATAGCACCACTAAACGGAGCAACTATTTTGGTGTCTCCCCATTGTCTTTTGGCATTGGCTAATTCAATGGCTGCATTTTCATAAGCTATCTTTGCATCACGCACTTGATCTTCCGAAACAGCATCCCCTTTGCGCATCACCTGATAACGTTCATACGTGTCTTTGTTCTTGTTGTAAGTCAGCTGTGCATTTTCAAATGCCAGACGCTTGTAAGTATCATCCACCTTGGCTAAAACCATTCCTTTGCTTACAAAATCACCCAAATTAAAGTTAATCTGAACAATTTTGCCTGCGCTTTCCGAAGCTACAACCACCTCTTTTTCAGGCTGTGCCATTCCCACTAATTCAAATTGATTATTCGTTTCACGTACCTGGGCAGTCTCTACCGTTACTGCAATCCTGTCGTTGACGGTTTTCACCTCTTTCTGATGGTTGATTATTTTTTTGTTATTTGCCAGCGTCCATACCATTATGCCGATTAATACAATCACGACTGCGCTTATAATTATTGATTTCTTTTTCATTGCCATTCTATTATTTGTTGAATAAATTCTTGATTTCACCATTGAGCGACATGATTTTCAATTCTGCTTCCTTGAAACTATATAGAGCGCTCAAATAATTTGCCTGTGCATTGTTGAGTCCTATCTCATCTTGCAACAAATCGCTCATGGTAGCAGGACCCTCACGATATTTCAAAGCAGTTTCGTTATAGACCTCCTCAGCCAGTGCTATATTTTGTTTTTGGCGTTGCATATTGTTTTTCTGATTTTGATAGTTATTCAAGGCATCCATATAATTCGCGTTGAAGTGCTTTTCGGTATTATCCAATGTTATGGCTGTTTTCTGATAATCCAACTTAGCTTGACGCGACTTTGAGCGTTTCGCCAATCCATCGAAAACAGGAATAGAGAGGTTTAATCCCACATAAGAAGATCCATACCATTTATTTTCAGAGTCACTCTGAAAATAATTCTTAAAATCCTCCCTCATTCCTTGATAGGCATACTGCCCCGAAAGAGAAAGAGTGGGCAGATAACTGCTGATTATCTTTTTTTGATTGAGGCTGTCAATTCCTTTTTGCGACTCCAGTATCTGTATGTCTATATGATTAGAGAAAGATGTCATCACTTTAGGGGCAAATTGTAACAACGGCATTTCAGTAGTATCCGTCAACACGATTGTTTCGTCAAGTGGTATTTCCAGTGTGTACTTAATCAGGTTCAGCTGTTGTTCCAGTGTGGCTTCCGTGTTACTTAACTGGGTGTAGAGATTTTCAAGATCCACACTGGCGCGCGCATAATCCACTTTTTTACTTATTCCCTGATCCACCCGAATTTTGATAATATCGCTCATATGTTTGGTACGAGCGATATTTTCTTCCAACATTTTCTTTTGCTTGGCAGTTGTCAACGATAAAAAATAAAGTTTGGATACTTCAAAAGCCTGTACTTCACGTGCTTTTTCAATGCCCAAGGTGCTCAGAATTGCTGATTTCTTCGATAGTTGCAAAGCAATTATTGAAGTTTGGTTATATAGTTCCTGACTTAAACTAACCGATGCATTCGTTGTGTAATGTGATCCCATCTTAACAGCCAGGGTGGTTCCGGGTTGTCCAATTAAATCACCCGGAAAAACAGTTACAGGTAGTTTTAGATTATCCTGAAAACTTCCATTAATATTTATTTTGGGCAATAGAGCAGCACGAGATTCGTCTACCTTGTACCCGCTTTTCTCTTGGTCAATACGAGCTGTTTGAACATTGATATTTTTCTCGTTAGCTATTTGCACACATTCTTGTAAGGATAATCGTGTTTCCTTATTTTTTTGTGCAAATAGCAGTGGAGAGCTAAGCAAGACGACTACGATTGATAAAAAGATTGACTTCATGATTTTGATATCTTTAAATGACACGGCAAAGGTATTGGGAACATTTTGAGCAAAAAAGGCCAATTATGCTACAATATTAGATTATAAATCGTTTTTATATTTACTTTATCGACTAATAATCCTATTTTTGTATAAAAACACAAAATATGAAAAATATAATAGCTTCTTTAAATTGGCTTCTCGAGTTGGAAAAAGCCACTATGGTTGACTCAATAGATAATGATTTCATTTTGGTTGAAAAACCAGCTTTTTCATCTACTCTTGATTGTCCTTTTAAATTAGATGTCACCATTGTCACCATTTGTATTGAGGGAACATCGAGGGGAAAAGTCAACTTAACGCCCCTCACTACCACATCACCTGGTTTTGTAACCATTCTTCCCGACCAGATTTTGGAATACGAATATACGAGTGAAGATTTCGCCGGGCTTATCATCATCATGTCAAAACGGTTTACCGAAAGTTTGAACATTGAGAAAGGATTTTCTCTTTTTCTTACCCTCCGTGATAATCCATTCATTCCGCTGACCAAAGACGAATTAGATGCAATGGTGGCTTTTTATGCCATAATGCAAAGAGCAGTGCGGAAGAAAGACAATCCATATCGAATGGAAGTTGTAAGACATCTGATCAAAGCTTTCTTTTACAACACAGGTTACCGGTATCATAATCTATCCAACAATGAGAAGAAATCAAAGAATGAACTGCTTGTGAAAAAGTTCCTGGGTTTTGTCCAGACCCACTACAAGGAACAACGGGGCGTGGAATTTTATGCAAATGAGCTGTGTCTAACGCCCAAATACCTGTCGAAAGTGATTAAGGAAAACAGCGGCATGTCAGCAAACGAATGGATAGATAACTATGTAATATTGGAAGCCAAAGCCCTCCTTAAATCTACCAATATGACCATCCAGCAGATCAGCGACGAGTTTAATTTTCCCTCACAATCGTTTTTTGGAAAATATTTCAAGCGACATGTAGGCGTATCACCTAAAGAGTACAGAAAAAATTGAGATTTTTTTCCCGTCTTTCGACTGACCTATAAATAAAGACAAAGCCACTTAAATTGTTGATTTAAGTGGCTTTGTCTTTATTTATCTTACTTATGTATTTCAGGTTTAGTGACCTCGGAGGGACTCAAACCCTCGACCTTCAGAACCGGAATCTGACGTTCTATTCAACTGAACTACGAGGCCTTTTCTGTTGCAAATTTAAGAAAAAATAGTAAACATGCTAACTATTATTCGTCCAAAGTCCCGTTTCCAGATAGATCCCGGTTACTAAACTCCTTGGTACCCGTTCAAAATATACATTTACCGGGGTTATTCCTTCCGGTGCCGAACGCCACAAAAAATAGCCTTCACGGGCAGTATCAATATCACGAACCTGATTATCTTTCTCTATCTTGCGTGAATCAGATAAGACATAAAGAGGTTTATTGAAATATTTCGCGGCTAAAGCAACACTAAACGATCCGGTTTTATTGAGGAAAAAATCAGTATAGATAAGATCGGCCCCCATCACTGCTATATCCGTCTGTGCCATGAAGAGTGGAATCGCTGCATCGGCAATAAAGGTAACTTTAAAACCAAAAGACCTCAACATCTTTGCCTGTTGTTTGCCCTCGCCTGTCGGAAAAGAATGACACTGTATGAACTCAACTTTGACAGCTCGCTCAGCTAGCAAGTCACAGAGGAAATGAAGGCTGGTACTGTTGCTGAATAACATAACCCGCTTACCTTCAAAATCAACATCTTTCAATAGATAATCAGCTGCATAAATAGGTGCTTTATTCCAATTGCGACTGTACAATTTCACAAAATAAAGCAAATCGGTAGTAGTGACTTGTTTGTGAAGAAGATGTATAAATGAATTTAAAAAATGACGTAAAACGGCAAAACGGTCAAAAACCACACCTAAGAAGGCCATCTGATCTTCAAGCATGCTGTAATTAGGTGCAGGATTGGTTTCTAGATATCGTTTCAGGGTCGATACAATATGTTTTAATATGGTAGCTGAACCCGAAACACGATCAGCAGCAATCGCCCTGAATATATCTCTCAATGTTTCACCCGAAATCATTTTCATGTGATTTAATTTTATGTTTAAAAGGGTCGAATCTCTCGAAAGATAACTTCCCATCTAGCATAGTTCAAGAAAACAAAAATACAAAATTAAGGGGGCATATGGCTTTTATCGTTACTGTTGCATCAAATACCACTCATAACTAATTGAATAAAACATGATAAAAGTATGATAAACTATGGCATTTATCAAAAATATTCAGGATTTTTTAAAAAAAGATATATGGTGAGAGTAAAGAAAATTTGTCATATTCTTTTGAAAATATCGTAACTTTGTTACGAAAACATTCTGGCCAACAGATTTTCATTAAAGCTCATAATATTATGTCAGAGAAAGTATTTAGTAAGGTTGCTCCTGGTGTTGTTACCGGAGAAGGCGTACAGGAAATATTCCGTATTGCTAAAGCCAATCAGTTTGCTATTCCAGCTGTAAACGTAGTAGGCACTGATTCAATCAATGCAGTTTTAGAGGCTGCCAAAGAGGTGAACTCACCTGTCATTATTCAGTTCTCAAATGGTGGTGCCCATTTTACTGCTGGTAAATTCCTTTCTAATGAAGGAGAAAAAGCTGCCATCATAGGTGCTATTTCAGGAGCTATGCACATTCATCGTGTAGCTGAACTCTATGGTGTTCCGGTTATCATTCATACCGACCATGCTGCAAAAAAATTACTGCCCTGGATCGACGGTTTAGTTGCTGCCAGTGAAGAGTATTATGCTAAGGAAGGAAAACCTTTATTCAGTACGCACATGCTTGATCTTTCCGTAGAACCTCTCCGCGAAAACATTGAGATCTGCAAAAAATATTTAGCCCGCATGAGTAAAATTGGCATCACCCTCGAACTCGAACTTGGTTGTACTGGTGGAGAAGAAGATGGCGTTGATAACTCAGGTATGGAAAGTTCAAGGCTTTATACTCAACCTGAAGATGTTGCCCTTGCCTATGAAGAACTTTTGAAAATAAGTGATAAATTCACTATCGCCGCCTCTTTTGGCAATGTACATGGCGTTTACAAACCGGGTAATGTTAAATTAGAGCCAAAGATTCTTCGTAACTCACAAGCATATATTCAAAAGAAATTCAACACTGCTGAAAAACCTGTAAACTTTGTATTCCATGGCGGTTCAGGTTCATCACGTGAAGAAATTCGTGAAGCAATCTCTTATGGCGTTATCAAGATGAACATTGATACCGATACCCAATGGGCTACATGGAAAGGTGTTCTTGATTTCTACAAAAAGAATGAAGGTTATCTACAAGGTCAGATTGGAAATCCTGAAGGCGAAGACAAACCGAATAAGAAATATTATGATCCAAGAAAGTGGCTTAACGAAGGGCAAAAGTCAATGATTGCTCGTTTAAAAGTAGCTTTCGAAGATTTGAACTGTCTCGACAGAAATTAATCTCTTCTGAATCTATATTTAAAATAAAAAAGGCCCTTTTTGAAGGGCCTTTTTTATTTTAAATCCAATGTCTTTTATGGCATTTTAGATCTTAGATCTGATAGTTAATACAGGAATAGGTGAATGATTGACCATTTGTTGTGCATAGTTTCCCAGTAAAATATTAGTAGTTTTTTTCTCTTGTTCGGTCATAATGGCAATTAAATTACCATTCGACTTTCGGGCATACTCAATCGTGGCATCGGTCAGATTATTAGCCTTTACAAAATCCGTTTCAACTTCAACACCCTCTTCTTCCATAAAACTAACTACCTGCGCAGCATAAGCATCTACAATATTTTTAATATCCGTAAGCGACGAGGAGTAGAGTTTCAAAATAATAACCTTAGCTCCGGTGACGCGCGCAATCTGAAGTGTTGGCGCAACCTTTTCACGGGTTTCGGAAGTACAATCGACAGGAAAAATGATCGTGTTTAGCAATTTCGATACATCCACGTCAGCTCTTAAGGTAATTACCGGACATGGAGCAGTACCGACAATACGATAAGCATTACTCCCCATCCAGAACTCTTCGAAGCCCGAAACGCCGTGTGTACCGGCTACAATAAGCCAGCTTTTGCTCTCTTCGGCTTGTAGCTTAACCTCTTTATAAACCTTACCTTGCCTGATAACGTAATCTACCTTCAGTCCGATAAACTTGGCATGAAGTTCGTCTGTTAAACGTTTAAATTGAATGATCACCTCATCAATAAGTTCATTTGAAGAGTCATTATCAACACTAACACGGGTCTTTTCGGGATTATTCACCCAGATCATCTCGACTCTGGCATCAGCCTTGAAGGCTATTTGAGCTGCATATAACAATGCATTTACTGAACAGTTTGAAAAATCGACAGCGACAAGTATACTTTTCATCAGCATGAAATTTACGAACTAAGATACAAAGAATCAGAGTAAGAAGCAAGAGGTTGGAAAACTAATTTTCCTTATTTTCTACCAGTACTCTATCCGGAACCGTAAATGCATTGGGATATTGTGCCGTAAGCTGCATCAGGAATCCTTCAGCTTCCAGTTTTGTTCTGAAATCACCAACTCTGACTCTGTAATAGGGCGACTTAAAGGTTAAATAGGCAATTACCTGAGGATACAATTCCATGAAACGTTCACGTGCAACAGTAGCAGCTCTTTTAGAGTTATTTCCCGAATCGAAAAATATCTGTACACGGAAACCGTTAACGCCCGGATTGGCTAGATTATATTCTTTATGTTTCTCAACTAATTGATCGATCCGCTTATCTTTAATAATTTCGGTTTGATTTACAACCTCCTGGGAAAAGGAAACCCCTGCGATCAGTACGAACAGGAATGTAAGAAAATACGATTTACAGTTCATAGCGAATGAACAAGATACAAATTTCAACATATTGATTCATTAAATTTTAAATATATTCGATTTCAGATAACCACATCCAAAAGCAATCTTTCTCTTCAGCAGGAAAAACGAATATTGGTAAAACGTTCAATTCATCAATTATTGTATAGGTTTAATTATTTTTGAGACTGAATACTCAATACAGGTACCACACTCTGGCTGATAATCTGTTGAGCATGTGGGCCCATCATCAAACTGCTTTCAGAAGGTTCATGCTCTGTCATGATTGCAATTAAATCGGCTTGTATTCTTTCTGAGCAAGATAAGATAGCCGATGTAATATTTACATTTTTAGCCATCTCCACCGTCGACATGATCTTTTGTTCGCGCAACATGGCTTCAACCCGTCTAACACTATCGTCTACCTTTTTCTGAAGCGATTGAAGATTAGTCGCATTTAATCCCAAAATAAATATTTCGGATTCCATGACTTTAGCCAATTCAATGATTATCGGAACCTTTTGCATCGTCTCGGGGGTAGTGTCAATTGACATCAGAATATGCTTAAACTGTTGAGGAATGGGATAGTTTGGCCGGATAGTGATAACCGGACAAGGCGCCGATGTAACCACTCTAAAAGCATTACTACCAATCCAATACTCTTCAAATCCACTCCCGCCATGTGTACCGGTGATGATCAAAAAAGATTTACTCAGTTTTGCCTGAACGGCCATCTCAGTATAAACCTTACCACGACGCAGTTTATAATAAAGCTTCCCATGAATGAGAGTTGAAGCATATTTCTCTATAATCTCATTGATATTTTGAGAAGCTTCTTCCTTATAATTATGTTGATCGGTATCCACATAAATACTACCAGCTTCCAATTGCTTGTCAACCCACAACAAAATAATATCACTATGGATAATATTAGCCAAATTAATAGCATATTCCAAAGCATGAATTGAGCCCTTGGAAAAATCGATACCAACGAGGATATTTTTCATAGGAACCTCCATTTTTTTTGTTCATGGCTAAAATAAGTAATTTCGACGAATAGTGAATCTTTTTACAAAAAATTATTCTTTCTGCCGATTGAGCTATTTTAATTATTTTTGCTTTTCTATCTTCAAACTAATAAGTTATTGATGAATTCAAATCTTGATGCCTTAGGCGATAAGCTGACACCCGCTGAAAAAGAGATCGAAAAGGTACTCAGACCCTCAGTTTTCGATGACTTTTCAGGTCAGCCAAGTGCTGTGGAAAACCTGCGTATTTTTGTACAGGCAGCTCGTTTGCGTGGTGAACCTTTAGACCATGTGCTGCTTCACGGCCCTCCGGGATTAGGAAAAACTACCCTCTCGCATATTATTGCTAATGAATTAGGGGTGGGCATCAAGATTACCTCAGGACCGGTGATTGATAAACCGGGTGATTTAGCCGGACTACTTACAAACCTGGAAACTAACGATGTCCTATTTATTGATGAGATTCACCGTCTAAGTTCCGTGGTAGAAGAGTACCTCTATTCAGCAATGGAAGATTATAAAATTGATATAATGATTGAAAGCGGACCCAATGCCCGTAGTGTCCAGATTTCATTAAATCCGTTTACGTTGATAGGAGCCACTACCCGTTCGGGACTTCTTACGGCGCCTCTGCGTTCACGCTTTGGCATAAACACCCGTCTATCCTATTATAACGCCGAAACGCTTCAACGCATTCTGATCCGTTCGGCAGGCATCCTACACGTTGATATAACCGCCGAGGCTGCCCTTGAGATTGCCCGCAGAAGTCGTGGAACCCCCCGTATCGCCAATCTCCTACTCCGCCGTGTACGCGACTTTGCACAGATAAAAGGTAACGGAAAAATTGAGATGCAAATTACGCAATTCTCACTGGATGCCTTAAATGTGGATACCACCGGATTGGATGAGATGGACAATAAGATCCTCACCACTATCATGGATAAGTTTAAAGGAGGACCTGTTGGTCTAACCACCATCGCTACGGCCGTAGGAGAAGATCCGGGCACGATCGAAGAGGTGTACGAACCTTTCCTTATCATGGAAGGATACCTCGTTAGAACCCCTCGTGGACGCGAAGTAACCGATCTGGCCTATCGTCACCTGAAAAGGTTTCGGCCTAATGAAGGTAGCCAGCCAACCCTCTTCGGAGAGTAATCCCGACAACAATGCCACGCTCCGACAAAACCCAACTTACACAATTTATCAAGGCTCGTACGCTGGAGTTGGGTTTCGCACAATGTGGAATCGCTAAAGCTGAAAGGCTCGATAAAGAAGAGCCGAAAGTAATAGAGTGGCTCGAAAAAGGTTATAATGGAACCATGGCTTACATGGCCAACCATTTTGATAAGAGAATGGATCCAACCTTGTTATTAGAAGGAGCCAAATCGGTTATTGTCGTTCTCTTTTATTATTATCCGCCCGTCAAACAACGCGAAGACAGTTTATACAAGATCTCGAAATATGCTTACGGAGAAGATTATCATGAAGTGATTAAAAGAAAGCTTTATGACTTGGGCTCTTCGCTCATACAACAAGTTCCGGATGCTACCTTCAGGGCTTTCGTTGATTCGGCTCCTGTCTTGGAACGGGCATGGGCTGTCAAAGCTGGCCTTGGATGGACCGGCAAACACTCACTTTTGATCGTCCCCAGAAAAGGGTCCTATTTTTTTATTGGAGAACTGGTGACCAACGTGGAGTTTGAATACGACAAACCCTTTATTGGTAATCTGTGTGGGGCATGCATGCAATGTATGATATCGTGTCCAACAGGGGCAATTATAGCACCGGGAGTAGTTGATGCCCGAAAGTGTATCTCATATCAAACCATAGAGCTGAAAGACAATGAACTGCCCGTTGAATATCAGGAGCTGAACAAAGAGTGGATATATGGATGTGATGTCTGTCAGGACGCCTGTCCCTGGAATAGGAAGGCAGAGGGACATCATCACGCTGATTTTCAACCTAATCCTTCATTACTTGAATTATCAAACAGTGAATGGGAGGAGCTTGATGAAGAAAGATACAAAATCCTTTTCAAGAAATCGGCCATTAAAAGAGCAAAATATAAAGGGCTGAAAAGGAATATAAAGTTTCTGAAAAAGTTCTAGAATCATATCTCCTTCAGGGTTTTATTTATCTTGAATCCCGAAGATCCTATGTTTGTAATTTGAAATACGCTAGCAAAAGTAGCATAAGCCAAAATGTATTATTTTTGATTTATATTATAAATTCCCCCTATCTCTCTTCTAATATGAGAGGCTAAGCCTAATCTAAGCCTATTGTAATTCTAAAGTAACTCTATTCTAATTCTATCAAGCATTAGAAGTAGAATAGAATATGCATAAGAAGACAAAAAAACTTATTTTCGTTCAATCTGGAGTTTTACCATAATGATACCTTAGTTTTAAAGTCATTATGGTTTAATGATAGATTTATATTTCATCTGTCAATAATTTTCAAAATAAGGTCTGACGGAATTTGCATGATAGATTCTCATCAGTGTTTATGTTTTAAGAATGCACCCGGTTTATCAAAATAAAAGCGGGACTTCTCTTTCGAAAAGTCCCGTCCTGTTTTATCATCAAACGATATTATCCGCATTTAGAATATCCGCAAGCTGAACATGTTAAACATCCTTCTTTGTAAACAAGCGTTTCTGTTTCACCACACTGAGGACATTTATTGCCGTGCTCGACCTTGGTTCCATCAGGAATGTAACGTTTCAATGCACGAATCACACCGTTCTTCCACGTATTAATAGTATCGGTATCGAAAGTCAGATTTTCAACCAGACTCATTACATATACGATCGGCATGCCGTGACGTAGAATTCCGGAGATTAACTTAGCATAGTTCCAATACTCTTTATCGAACAATCTGGAAAGCCCTTCAACAGTAACTTTGTATCCGTCTTTATCCACAAACTGGAAATCGTAACGGGCATGTTCTCCCTCTTCCGGTTTATTCCGGATAACCCATCCTTTGTTAACCCATAATGGCAGGTAGAAACTATCCGCCTTACCGGTAAATATTTCATAAGGTTTTCCGTCGTATAAACCTACAACCGCAACCCATTTCTCATAATCATTCTGGAAACGAACCACCTCGCACTCCAGTTTCTTTGGACGCGACGGCGCCTTGGTTTCTTTAAACTCAGGTTCCTTATTTTCTTTATTATTATCATTGCTTATCAAAACACCCGAGCGTGAACCGTCACGATAGATGGTCATACCCTTACAGCCACTCTCCCATGCGGTCATGTAAACACGACTTACGAGGTCTTCTGTAGCCTCCTTTGGCAAGTTAACCGTAACGCTAATGGAATGATCCACCCATTTCTGAATAGCTCCCTGCATCCGTACTTTGTTCACCCAATCGATATCATTTGAGGTTGCTTTATAGTAAGGCGACTGTTTGATAATCGGATCTAACTGTTCATCTTTATAATGAACCACATCTTCCGAGTTGTATCCATTTATTTCAAGCCAAGTCAAAAACTTAGGATGAAATACATTGTACTCTTCCCAAGAATCGCCCATCTCGTCAACAAAACTAACAGTCACATTTACATCATTCGGATTAACCTTACGTCGGCGTTTATAATTAATCATAAATACAGGTTCGATACCCGATGTTGTTTGGGTACAAATACTTACAGAACCGGTTGGAGCAATAGTCAACATAGCAATATTCCGACGGCCATAGCGTACCATATTATTATAAACAGTTGGAGCTTCCTCGCGCAGACGTTGAATAAAAGGATTATTCTTTTCACGTTCTGCATCATAAATCGGGAATGCTCCCCGATCTTTTGCCAATTCTACCGAACTGCGATAAGCCTCAATAGCTAGTAGCTTATGAATTTCCACAGAAAAGTTTATTGCGGTATCAGTACCATAGCGAACATTCAAAGCGGCAAGCATGTCACCTTCGGCAGTAATACCAATACCAGTTCTTCTGCCCTTGATACATTTATCTTTAATATTTACCCACAGGTTTCTTTCTATACGTTTGGTTTCATCATCTTCGGGGTCTGCTTTTATCTTAGCCAGAATACCATCAACTTTTTCAAGTTCCAGATCGATAATATCGTCCATGATACGTTGTGCATAATGTGCATGACGGGAGAAGAGTTCGGTATTGAAAGAGGCATCGGCCGTAAACGGATTCTCTACATAACTATAAAGATTTATAGCAATCAGACGGCAGCTATCGTAAGCACACAGAGGAATCTCGCCACAAGGATTGGTTGAAAGGGTCTTGAAACCCAGATCGGCATATGAATCAGGGATAGACTCACGGATAACGGTATCCCAGAATAAAATGCCGGGTTCGGCAGAGGCCCATGCATTATGAATGATTTTATTCCAGAGTGCAGTAGCATCTATTTCTTTGGTGGTAGTAGGATTAGAAGAACCGACAGGGTATTTCTGCGTATAATTATTACCCGATTTTACGCATCGCATAAACTCATCGTCAATCTTAACCGAAACATTAGCGCCGGTCACCTTACCTTGCTCCAATTTAGCGTCGATAAAATATTCAGAATCAGGATGCTGAATGCTGATAGTTAACATTAAAGCACCGCGTCTGCCATCTTGTGCCACCTCACGGGTAGAATTAGAATAACGTTCCATAAATGGAACAATACCGGTTGAGGTGAGCGCACTATTTTTAACAGGGCTTCCTGATGGACGGATGTGTGTTAAATCGTGTCCAACACCTCCACGACGCTTCATCAGCTGAACCTGTTCCTGATCAATACGCATGATTCCACCATAAGAATCCATGTCTTTATCATCGCCAATCACAAAGCAATTTGAAAGAGATGAAATCTGGAAATCATTTCCAATCCCAGCCATAGGACTACCCTGAGGAATGATATATTTGAAATCTTTAAAGAGTTCATAGATCTCATCCTCGCTCATAGGATTGGGATACTTAAGCTCTATTCTGGCAATCTCTCTTGCCAAACGACGATGCATCTCGTCGGGAGTTTTCTCATAGATATTACCATCGCTATCTTTTAGCGCATATTTGTTCATCCACACATTAGCTGCAAGGGTGTCTCCTTTAAAGTATTCGGTTGATGCAGCGAATACCTCCTCTTGTGTGTAATTCTTCAAATTTTCAATTTCATTTTTTTTCCCGCTCATACTATCCTTAATTATTTCGGTCGCTTTTATCGGCTCTTCATCAAAATGAAGTGTCTCTCCCGGACGGAAATGAGGGCGAATTCTTTTCTCCAACAACTGACTGTAAAAATCTTTGTCTTTAACCTCATTATCAGACTGATTACTGATTTCTGATCGTTTACTGTTTTCCATCTTATTTATGCAAAAGCCGTTTTTATTATTAGCACAGTTCTGATTAACAATATATTAACAAAGCTGTACAATTTGTTATTTGCAATGATTAAAATACAGCCACAACCACCTTTTGGGCAAATCCAGTTATTAACAATTTTCGACTTTCATTTTATAACGTCTTGATTATTAATTTTTATGCCTATTAATAAGTTTTTTTTATCAAGAAACCATTGCCGTTTTGGTTAGTAAATATGACTTAAACACAAAGCGCTTGACAAATATACATAACTGAGTGTCAACATAGTATCAAAGATAAATCCTCGTTTCCGTACGGGTCTGCAAAGAACAGTAAAATAATTGTAAACAACTCATTTTTTTATTAAAAAATATGAACAATTTGAGTCAAAAATATTTAAATATGATGTATTTGTCTAATATTATTAACATATATTTATATGAAATAAATCATTGAAATCATTACCTTTCACTTGATTCTGTAGTGCTGCAAGAAAATTTATCACACAAAATAATACGTTCAACAGTCGTATAAAATGAATTAGAGCTGAAAGAAAAAAGAAATAAAATTAAAAATCTAGACTGAGCGAAACATAGAACTTTCTTTGCTGAATAACACCATCCTCAACGCCCCATGCCCAATCAGCCCGGATAAAATATCCGAATAGTCGTGTCCGAAGTCCAAAACCCATTCCTTCTACAATAGGATCTTTCTGTTCATGAACAATAGCCATAATAGGACTCTGATATACATACCGTGTAAAGAGCGCATTGTTTCCAAACGGACTGGAGCCCGACCAGGCTGTTCCAACATCACCAAAGCCTATTACCTGAAAGTTATCAATAATTCCGATCCGGGTGGGACTATTCAACAGATATTTGAATACCGGTAGACGAAGTTCAGAATTGAAAACCATGAAATTATTTCCATTACGTATGTTTTGATCAAACCCCCGCATATTCGTAGCCAGTGTTTGATAGGCATAGTTTTGCGTATAATCGATCGGAATGTCCTTATTAAATTTAGCGCCAATCCAATTATCAACACCACCCATATAATAGATAATCTTATTCTCACCAAAAGATGAAGCACCGGCCAATCGGTTAGCCCATATAAAGCATCGATGGATACGAAGATAATGACGAAAATCAAATCCGACAGACGAAAGCGTACTGTTGGCTTTATTTATTTGATAGTAATATTCTCCAAAAACCTTAAAGCGGGTACCTTGGGGTATATTGGTTTCAAGTTCCCTGGTATTATCATAAACCAGTTCACCTTTCAGAGAAAGCCACGACTTGATATTATCTTTTTCCTGAAGTGAGGGTTTATCAAGCGCCAACCATATTTGCCTGTCATTTCTAAATGAAAAAGTTCCTTTTACTGCAAGAACATTACTAAATGGCCACGTTCCGATAAAGGAAGCCTCATGAACCTTATGCCGGATAATATAATTGTAGTCAGTAGTTTCTTCGGTAGCAGAACGATGAAAAACAAACTCTTTATCAAACCGGTGCTTCAAGTTTGCGAAGCTCAGTAAATATTCATTATTAACCAAATCCTGATTCAAACGCACCCCACCTGATATACGATAATCTTCAAGCAAATCGGTTCCGCCAACCATCAACAGAGCATTAAAATTGGGGTTCAGATAGACCGGTCCGTTACCACCTGAGAATGCCTGATAAGAGGTATTGAGCGTGGAATAGTCAATCTGACCAACCAACTCGTTAACAAAGTACTCAACATTATAAGTATGTTGCTGAGGATTGGCCACAGAACGAGTGGTATCGAGTTGAACAAATGTAGTTACCGCTTTATATTTTCGTTTATACACACTGTCGTTCTTCGGAATCGCTAATACAGAAGATCTGGAAAATTGATATAAGGTAGTATCTTGTGCAACCTTAATCTTGGCCCCGGTAATAGAATCTTTGGGAACTGCAACCTCTTTTTCAAGAACATTGGTCAACCGCCTGTGTCCGGTTCTTTGCTTAACCTTAGATTTTAAAAAATCAGGGATCTGTTTTTCAACGACAGTTCTATAGGTAGTCCCCGCTAGATTCAAAGGTTCGGTTTCGGATGGTTCAGGCATAGTCTCCGTAAACATGCGATAGCGTTTATCCTCAAAAACGACCTTCGCTACCTTCCGGGCGCTGACACTGGCATCAAAATCTGTGATATTCCTTTTATAATTACTGATCGACCAACTCTTACTAAAATAGCGATAATGCGAAACAGTATCAACAGCAGTCAGTGTACTATCATAACCTGCAATATAGGCATTGGTAATTCCATTTTCATCACTCAGAAAGCCAACATGACCTCCGGCCCATTCCACAGGTTGAAAATCATTCACCAGCGGACTATTGGTAATCCTTTTCAATTTATTACTACGGTTTGCATAGTCATATATGAAAATGTCATTATTCGGGTTATACTTGATATTGTCCAGCTTGGCTTTTGGCGAAGGAAGTGTGTCAACAGGCCGGTTAGAACTAAAAACGATCTCACTATTATTGTTAATAAAACGGGGATTGAGGTCGTTATAAGAATCATTGGTCAGCTGCTCATAAGAGTTTGAAGCTACATTAAAGATAAACAAATCACTCTGTCCCTTTAAAATAGCTGACATCACGAAGTTAAGGCCATCAGAAGAGTAGCTGAAATCAAGAATCTTGTCCAGATTGTAAATAATTTTCGTAACCCATTGTTTCTTAGCCACGGTATAGAAATCAATATTGATAAATCCTTTCCGCTCAACTACCATGGCAAGTACTTTTCCGGTAGGGTGCCATGCTAATAACGGATAAGTATCATCAACTTTCTCATCCAGCCGATGGCCGATTGAATAAATACGCGTAGTCTTCTTTTTAATAAAGTCGTAGATATAAACAATAGCTTTCCCCGCTTCATCAGAGACATACGCAGCTTTCTGTCCATCAGGACTAATTCTTAGCCGATGATATAAAGGATCAAGTTTCGGATGAGCCACTATTAAATTTTTCGGAAGAGGGTTTCGGTTAAGATCATCGGCGTTATATCGGGCCTTAAGATCGGCCAACCATTGTTTTTCCAATTCACGCAACGAAACCCCGAGTTCCAATGCAAAACCGTTGGCCGCTTTTCTACTCATTTTTGAAGAATATACAATAGCAGGAATAACATTCTTGCCATATTTATCACCAATGAACTTCCAAAACGAATGACCCGCATACATTGCATCCGTCTCTTTTAAAGAATTTAACTTTGCATATCTTCCTTTCAAAATTCCATCCTTCACAAAGTTGTCTATCTTCGTACTCCACTCTTCAGACAGGTATGAAATTAATCCGCTGATATACCAATCGGGATAACTGGAAAGGGCATTATTTTTCACCTGAGAGCCTAACGAGGAACCATAAATGAGTTGATCGAGCAATATCTTGGCAATACCCGCCCTGATCTGTTTATCAAATGATCCGTAATCACCATCAAAATAGAGTAAAACTTTTCGACCAAGGATATGCGTAACACCACCAATATTATATTTCTCATTTGAGAGTAAGCCTAAATTACTTTGCTTTAAATCGGTCAATGTATTAAAAATAACAAATTGAATTTTCCCATCGAGGTTTGATTGAAGAACCGATTCCAACTCCTTTAACTGTTCGCGTCCATATTTGGCACAATGTTCTGCTAATGGAGCTCCATTGGCATAGAAATAGGTATCGAAATCAGTAAATCGATAGTAATTCCAAATAAAATTTTTATGTTGTATTCTATTTTTTCCAAAAGTAAGTTGAGAACCATTATAAAACTGGGCCTCAGCTGTTGGTTCAAAAGCAGTCAACATTGCCATTATAAGAGTGGCAGTCAAGACAAGCGGCTTACTAAGGGTGAAAAAATATCTGATCATTGGCACCACGTTTTGCACTTTCAAAGCACGATGCTAAGTTAAAATTTTTTTAAGCTAAAAAACCTATTTTTGTAAGCCTTTCAATCAAAAACATCTAAAGCTTATGTTAAAAGTAAAAACGCTTGTTTTCAATGCCTATCAGGTTAATACTTATGTCGTTTTTGCCGAAAATGGGGATTGTATCATTGTTGACCCTGGCTGTGGTAGCGCTACTGAGGTTGCCAGATTAACCGATTTTCTCGCAAAAGAGAAGCTGAAACCGCTTTTAGTGGTCAACACACATGCACATGTCGATCACATTTTAGGCAATGCAGTCATTACCGAAAAATTAGCACTAAAATTAGCAGCACATCCTAAGTCGGCCTATTTTTATGCGAATGCCATGAGCTTTTCTTCCGCTCTTGCACTTAAATTGGACAAGGTTGTCTATCCGGACCAGGAATTGGAAGAAGGCGACCGATTGAAGATTGCTGATGATGAACTCGAAATTCTTTATACACCCGGCCATGCGGATGGAAGCATCTGTTTATATAGCAAAGAAAACGGTTTTATAATTACGGGCGATTTAATATTCTATGCCAGTGTCGGCCGTACGGATTTTCCAACAGGCAATTTTGAAGTTCTGGAAACTTCCATCAGAGAAAAGCTATACACCCTACCCGATGAAACAATCATCTATCCCGGACACGGCCCTTCTACCAAGGTTGGATTCGAAAAATACCATAACGGTTTCGTTACTTTATAATTCGATCGAGCAGCATCTGAGGTTTAATCTCTTTCATACATTTAAAATGGCCCTTGGGACATTGTTTGAAACCTATTTTGCTGCAAGGCCTGCATTTCAAACCTTTAATCTCTAACAGCTGATGACTGGAGTGACTCTTTTCCGGTAGATAAGGAGTCATTCCAAATTCAGGAATTGTATTCCCCCAAATAGAAATAATATCTTTATCAAGAGCCGCGGCAATATGCATAAGACCTGTATCGTTCGTCACTACCTGTTTAGCATTCATTATTAACCATGATGATTCCATCAAACTGTATTTACCGCATCCATTATAAACATGTTGGCCACTTTTGGAAACGATGAGGTCGCCTGAAACGACATCATCAGGGCCACCCAATAAAACGACAGGACGACCATACAGCTCACAGAATTCTATCAACTGTTCAGGAGGATAGATTTTGGTCTTATGCTGACCGCCTGTAACAACAGCCAGATATTCTTTTTGAAAAGCAGGCGGAAGTGTAAGCACTATATCTTTCTTAGCCGGATCTAAAAAGAAATCCAGTCCTTTTCCATCATTGTGTACCCCCAAAGACTTTGCGGCAGCCAGATAACGATCAACAATATGTATGGACGGTAAACAATCCACTCCAACATTTACACGCAACCATTTTCTAAGATTTAATTTATCAAATGATTTTGAGGGACACCGTAAAGAGAACATCGTTCGCCACGAACGAAGATTATTGTGGAGATCTACAACAAAATCATACGACTCGCTTTTTAATACTTTCATCACCTCGTCAACATCTTTTTCGATGGTGATGAGTTTATCGATATAGGGATTTTGTTCAAGTATCGATTTAAATTTAGCTTTGGTAAGATAATGTAATGTCACATCGGGAATCTGCTTTTTAATACATCTGATAACAGGTGTTGTGAGAACAATGTCACCTATTGAGCTGAAACGAATAATTAGAACCTTCTTCACACCGCTAATTTTCTACAAAAGTAACAAATAGAAAACAATGCTGCTAAAAACGGTTCGTTGCATTCTCCACTTCACTAATTTTGCACCATGAATTTAATCGACACGCATGCCCATCTTTACCTCGAAGAGTTTAACAACGATCGCGAGCAAGTGATCCGGAATGCTATTCGTTCCGGAGTAAAACATATTCTCTGTCCTAATATAGACAGTCAATCTATCGAAGCTATGGAGAACCTCTGTAATAGTTATCCCGGTTTATGTCTACCCATGATGGGGCTCCATCCCAGCTCGGTAAAAGATGATTATCAAACAGAACTTCAGATTGTCCGTAACAAACTATTTGACATAGAAAGTAGTAATTATATTGCCGTTGGAGAAATCGGAATAGATCTCTATTGGGATCAGACTTATCAGTCCCAACAGATAGAGGTGTTTTCTAAGCAATTGGGATGGGCTGCTGAAAAGAAACTTCCGGTAGCCATTCACACCCGTAACGCTTTCGATCAGACGATGGAGGTCCTCAGTGATTATGAAGGTGTAATCGGCGTGTTTCATTGTTTCTCAGGGAATATAGAACAAGCGGTAAAAGTTATAGACAAAGGGTTTCTTTTAGGAATAGGTGGTGTGTTAACCTTTAAAAACTCCGGACTCGATAAAGTGGTTCAGGCAATGGATCTTTCGAAATTGATAATAGAGACGGATTCTCCCTTCCTTGCCCCAATGCCCTTTAGAGGCAAAAGAAACGAAAGCGCCTATGTGACCTTAGTAGCTCAAAAGATTGCCGTTTTAAAAAATTGTTCTTTTGAGGAAGTTTGTACGGAAACGACTTATAATGCAACAAAACTTTTTAATTTAGCGGATTAAAAAAATTAATAAATGGAGATCAGAACCAGAATTTTAATCATATATACCGGAGGTACCATAGGGATGGTTCAAGACGAACAAACCGGAGCACTTCTACCCCTCGATTTCAAAAATATCTATCAACAAATTCCTATTCTTCATAGCTACGATATTCAAATTGATTTTCACTCTTTCGATCCTTTAATCGACTCCTCTAATGTTCAACCCCCATTCTGGACACGATTGGCAGGGCTGATTGAGGAAAACTACAAAAAATACGATGGATTTGTGGTATTGCATGGGACCGATACAATGGCATTTACAGCTTCCGCACTCAGTTATATGCTGGAGAATCTCAATAAGCCTATCATCTTAACCGGTTCACAGCTTCCGTTAGGCGTAACCCGAAGCGATGGACGACAGAATATTATCAACTCTATTGAAATGGCTTCTGCCTATTCTAAAGGTCTTCCTGTGGTTCCCGAAGTGGCTATTTGTTTTGAGAACAAATTACTACGCGGTAACAGAACCATCAAATTTAATGCTGAGAATTTTAAAGCATTTCTTTCGGGCAATTATCCTCCGTTGGCAGAGGTGGGTGTACATATAAAATATAATGAGAACCATATTATCAAACCCTCCTACCATCGGCTACGTGTCTATAAGAATCTCGACAGCAATGTAGTTATTCTAAAAATATTTCCGGGTATCTCGAAGAACATCGTTAAAAGCATCCTGAATGCAGAAGGGTTAAAAGGTGTTGTATTAGAGACCTATGGAGCAGGTAATGCGCCTACCGACAGATGGTTTATCGATTTGCTGGAGGAAGCAATTAACAAAGGAATGTTCATCTTAAATGTGACGCAGTGCAAACAAGGTTCGGTAGAAATGGGGAAATATGAGACCAGTTCAGAACTAAGTCGAATCGGTGTAATCGGAGGATATGATATCACGACCGAATCTGCATTAACCAAAATGATGTTTGTATTAGGATCGGGCTTTTCAAGGGAAGAACAGCTACAACTTCTACAAACTTCTTTACGTGGCGAGATGAGTATTGTTAACCAATACTAATTTAATTTTAACAGGGGGCTTGGCATTCCCTATTTTTTTTGTAATTTCGCGTCCTCAAAATCACAACATAGTCATAAAGGAGAGATGCTCGAGTGGCTGATGAGGCACGCCTGGAAAGCGTGTGTACCCCAAAAGGGTATCTAGGGTTCGAATCCCTATCTCTCCGCTGAACACTAAAGGCAAATGGTGTAAAATATAAGACAAGTCCCGCAAAATAAATGTTTTACGGGACTTTTTATTGTTTGTAACTAACGTCTGAATGTCAAGAAAGGCGCTGATTTTGCACCCATCTTCATTAATAGCCTTCCTCCAAACTCGTCTAACTATTTGGTTGTCATGCCGGGTTTTACATAGTTTCTCATTTCTTTGAGTGTACAAGCAACTGCTTCGCTTGCTTTTTTAATTCCAATCAATTCTTGTTCGTTAGTTATCGACATCTTGGATCTATATTTAATTCTATTTTTTTAAGTGCTGCTAACGTTTGGCGGTATGGTTCGTTGCCAATTTCGATGCACTTTTCAATCAAGTTACAACTACTTTTGATACGAGCTGTACCGCTCGAATACGCACAACCCCGGCAATTAACTATACCGAGTGTTGGTGATTCGTTGTTTTTTCTCGAAAGTATATGTTTTTAACGATTTTTTGTTCGGTAGTATATTCTCCTCAAAGTCAATTTTGCGAAATCCGAATTTGTCCGCTATTGAAATCAAATCACTCTCGGAAACTAATTTAAATATTTGTCCTACCGATTTAATTGTTTCTATTCCTGTCTGACTAACTGAACTTACTCCATTGTTCTCTTGAATTGTTACAATCAAATATCCGTTTTCTTGAATATTATTAGTGATAAATTCAAAGCAAATGTCTATTTCTACATACTCAAAAATTAATGCAGCCCAAATTAAATTCGCCTTGATTAATTTCTTGGTATTTCTTGAAGAGATGTCAATATTAAGAAGATTTAGATTTGGAATTTGGTCTTTGAATCGCTTTTCTGTTTCGTCGAGATAGTTTTGATTAATGTCGATGCCAAACACTTGACTGGTAACATTGTTGTCAATGTGCTCCAGTCCATTTCCTCCTGAAATTCCTAAAAAAAGTACTATTTCGGGAGTTAGTTTTTTTAAATATTTTTTAGCCAATTTATTGAGTAATTGTGATTGTCCGACTGATTCATGTTGCATGTGACGCTCATAATCTTCAAGTGGTATTGTATTCCAAATATTATCCATACTTTATGTTTTTTGTTTTGTTCAAATAGTACTGAATGTCACTTTACAATAACCGATAACGACCAATGTCATGGGCATTTGGCGGTTTGCGGGAGTGGTCACTGTCTTCAAGTGACAAAGTGAATGCTGGAGCAAAACCTGCTAATTCATGTCAGCCAGAGCCAATGACCATAAGCGTGTGTTCAACTAAATTCCTTTCGGGAAGGGCTTTATTAACCTGCCTTTCATGCTGGGTCGTACCGACCGCACGAAGCCATCTGTATTAGCAGCCTTTAATCAAGCTACAAATAGTCTTGCCTGATTGGAGTAAAGACATCGACAACCTGACCTACTTCAATAATTTGAATACGATGTTCAACATTTGCGGGTATTGAGTAGGTATCACCTTCAGTTAATAAAAACTCATTACCTCCAAACTGCAAGTTGTATTTTCCTGAAATAACATAACCACTCTGTTCATTAGGATGTTTATGGAATGGTACTGAATCAGTTGACTTATACAACATTTTTGTAACCATTGAGTCATTCCCAATTGAAAGAACAACAAAGTCCACACCCAAAAATTGTTTTGGTGTTCCATTTTCTTTTTTTACTACATTCATCATCCACTTTTATTTATTTAATATTAATTCCATTTGAATATTGCATCTTTTGTAATGTGTTACACGTCCAACTATTTTATGAAAACCTAATTTGTAATATAGGTTGATGGCAGGTTTTAGCATCGTATTGCTTTCCAAATATATTTTGGTGGCACCTAGTTTCCGCGCAGCATTGATAACAGTGATTCCAAGTAACCAGCCAATGCTTTTTCCTTGTGTTTTGGGCGAAACAGCCATTTTTGCCAACTCAAAATCATAAGTATTATCGTCCATTTTAATAAGCGCACAAACTCCAAGGAGTTCCTCTTTATATAGTGCCACGAATATTCTTCCTCCTTTATCCAAAATGTATTCTTTTGGATTATCTAATGCTTTATAGTTGGTTTGCCAAGGCACGTTATTAGATCATTTAGTAATGTATGCTTGTGGTATCATTCGTCAATTTCGGTATTAACTATTACTTTCCAGCGTTCATTAGATGAAAATCCCTTTATTGGTGATGAGGCTTTCAGTGGTGTCCGGAAAAAAGTTACTTCCTTTTGTTGTAAAACATTATATAAAGTGTTCGACAACAATTCGTTTTCCAGGATTTCTTCAAGAATATATCTAAGTCGTTGCAATGCTGTAGCCGGAACAAATTCGATAAGCTCATTGCTGAACATTTCAGGTTTAACTGATTCCGCTAATTCATTCAATACTGTTGCGACCCGGTTTATTCCGCCAACCCGTTTCTCGAATTGTATTAAATCGCTTGCTGTAAGAGCTGGATTTGAGATTTTAAGGTAGCCGGTTTCTGCCTTTTTTGACTCTAAAAGGATCTCGGAAATGTCCTTTTTGCTAATATAATTTATTTTGAGTCCTTTTTTTCGAGTCGTCCGTAAAACGGGAAAACTGGTAACCACAAAAAATTCTTGAGGTTGTTGGTGGGAGGTCCCATAAAAACTTGCGGCATTAAGCAATGCCAAATAATAAGGGCGCTGCATATTTTTCATCAAACCATCCAAAAATAAAGCAGGAGGTAAAATACCTTTGGATGAGTATTGTGGTGGAATAATCAGATAATAGCTTGTATAAATGGAAAGAATTCTCCCTTTTGCCGTCAAACGACTTAATGCTCTTTTTGTTGCAATTTCGGTATATCCAGGCAGTTCATCGGCCAGCAAACTTAATGAAAAAGCATACCTCCTCCGTGATTGAAGTTTTTCTATCCATTGACCTAATGTAATTTCTTCTTGCTTGCTCATTAAAGTCTTCTTATGCCAAAGATACCACTCTTCGGTACTTTCCGCAAATAATCAATCTGTTTTCTATTGCAAACATCCTAATATCCAATTCTTATTAGTTGTATCAGGTAAAACTCCTACATAAATTGTGACGTGGATAGAAGAAATTTACTAAAAATTTATCTAACTTTGGACATATAATGTTGAGTGGACATATAATAGTCAGTAAAGGACATTGATAGACAATATGCCGTTACTATATTGTTACTGAAAGAGATCTTGGCACTGCTAAGTGATTGATAATTATGGGATAATAAGAGAAAAGGTCATAACCCGATCTCTCCGCTGAACACTAAAGGCAAATGATGTAAAAAATAAGACAAGTCCCGCAAAATAAATGTTTTACGGGACTTTTTATTGTTTGTAGCTAACGTCTGAATGTCAAGAAAATTAATAGAACTACAAAAGTTCTATTGTGTAAATTCCTTTATAACCCGAACAATAAGTACAACCCGAACAATAATAATTGTGAAATTGCAGTCTCTTATGCAGACGTAGTTGGTGTAATATTTGTGCGAATGTTTTATTTCCGTACTTTTGCAAACTAAAAACTAAAAATCAATCATGGCTGATCTTGAGCCTAAGAGAACATATTATTTAGAAATTGGATTTATTATCTCTTTGGCTCTTATTATATTTCCATTAGAAATCATTACTTACTTTTCTAAACAACCACTATATTCTGTTCCTACACTGAAAATGGAAATGCCGGTGGTATTAGGTTTGAATAAAGAATTATTACAAACCTCACTACAAAAACGATCAAAAAGGCCTGAAGTTCTCTCCCCGCCAAAAATTTCTTCACAGGATTATAAAGCAGAGAATGTGTTAGTTAATGAAGATATTGCAAAAAAAGAAGAGACTTTGGATGACAGTAAAATAGATATAGATGAAGATCTGTTGTCAGATGTAGGTTCAGGGCTCAAGGAAGAGGACAAAATTAAGGATTTGACCCCATTAATGGTCATTGATGAAACACCTTCATTTCCGGGAGGAGCAGAGGCACTGAAAAAATTCATGGAAGGAAACATTAAGTACCCTCCCCTTGCTAAGGAATCAGGTATTATAGGTATTGTACATATATCATTTCTGGTTGAGAAAGATGGATCAATCACCCAGATTAAGATTACTCAGGGAATTATTAACGGAGGCGGATGTAATGAGGAGGCCCTTCGTGTGGTAAATAAAATGCCTAAATGGAAACCCGGAAAAAAACATGGAAAACCTATCCGTGCACAAATAAACCTTCCTGTTATTTTCTTTCTTAGTCCCAGCTAACTCTTCCGTACCGGGACGAACAGTTCTGCCATACAATCCGTACTACTTGTACGACCAGTTTCTTTGCGATATTATTTTAAATAATATGATTGTTAGCACAATACTCACCACACTAATTGTCACATTATCCACCGAACCCAGTTCAGAGTAATTAACACTCGACTTTCCGATAGAAAAAAGATAAGCCGCCACTACTGCCAAAGTATTATTTACGAAATGAGCCAGCATAGGAGCCCACAGACTCCCCGTGAAGTAAAACAGATATCCGAACCCCAACCCCAACAAAAAGCGAGGCAGGAAGCCATAAAACTGCAGATGGATGGCTGAAAACAAAAATGCTGTAATAAAGATAGTCAGGTTTATTCTTTTGGTCCACTCTCGCAATATTGAAAAAAGCGCCCCTCTGAAAAAAAGTTCCTCCCCCACTGCAGGTAGGAGGCCAAACATAATGATATTCCAGAACAGATCACTTGGTGATTTCAACCCTAAAAACGCATCGGTTAACCGATTGGCAGCTTCTTCTTTATCAAGCATCCACTTTTCGGGTCCACTAAGCCAGGCGGGAAGGTGAAGCGCTTGATTCAATGCATGCGTATAGTTTATTCCCGGTAGAGCAATCAACATCAAAATAACAATCAATAAATAATTAATTGTAAACGGATTGTAATCCAGACCCAGTTTTCGAAAAGAGTTCTTTTCTACCAGAATAAAAAAAAGTAATGGGGCAAAAATAAATATTCCTATCTGGAAAGCCATCTGAAAAATACGTTGCACTTGAATAACCGTGATATCTTTTAGATCAGGAGAACCTATTTTGTTCACAACATCTGTACACCCTGCCAGCTTCGCAATAGCAAATCCTGTCATAGAGGCAAAAATGTATCCTAAAAGCACCATTACAATCAAAAACAAAAATTTAGATCTCGCTGTTGTAATATTAAAAAACTGATATTTCATCTTGTATTTATTAGCATATACAAATTAAATGACACACAATGACACACCCCATCTCCCAATCTCGAGATTGAGAACTGCCATCAAGTCATGATTATTTTGCGAATGTACACATACAATTCTTATTTTAACTATTCGGGTCGTAACTTTGCAGCAAAATTCAAATTTAAATAAATTATCTTGGTAAAAATAGGCACGTTAAATCTTGGAGAATTTCCTGTTATTCTCGCTCCTATGGAGGACATTACTGATCCGCCGTTTCGCAGATTATGCAAACGCATGGGAGCAGATTTAATGTATACAGAGTTCATCTCGTCTGACGGATTGATACGTGATGTGATCCAATGCATGCGTAAACTTGAATTCATTGAGTCAGAACGTCCGTTAGGTATTCAAATCTTCGGAAATGAAGTGAACGCCATGCGAGAAGCTGCATTGGTGGCTGAGAATGCAAATCCCGACCTGATAGATCTTAATTTTGGTTGTCCTGTTCGTAAGGTAGCCGGCAAAGGTGGTGGCGCCGGTTTACTGAAAGATATACCCCGTATGATAGAGATTACAGAAGCCGTTGTAAAAGCAACGCATTTACCGGTAACGGTAAAAACCCGCTTAGGCTGGGACGACAACAGCAAACAGATTGTTGAGATTGCCGAACGTTTGCAGGATATAGGTATCAAGGCCATCACTATACATGGGCGAACACGTGCACAGATGTACAAGGGCGAAGCTGATTGGACACTCATCGGTGAAGTAAAAAATAATCCCCGTATGTATATTCCAATAATAGGTAATGGTGATATTGATTCTCCTCAAAAAGCATTAGAACAGAAAAACCGTTATGGCGTTGACGGCATCATGATAGGAAGAGCCGTAGTTGGTAACCCGACGATCTTTCGATCGATAAAACATTTTTTGAATACCAAAGAGTTATTGCCAGAACCATCTATAGCCGAGCGTGTTGCACTTTGTCGTGAACATCTTACAAATTCGTTGGAATGGAAAGGCCCTTTTACAGGAGTAGTGGAAATGAGAAAGCATTATTCCGGATACTTTAAAGGAATAAAAGATTTCAAACCTTTCCGCATGAAATTGCTAACTACATTAGACAGCAACGAAATATTTGAGCTACTAAACAGAATCGAAACTATCTATAAAGATTGATTCAATTTTCCATACAAAAACAACCACTTAATCTTTTCACGAAATAGCTTTTAGCGTATATTTACACATTAGCATTTTAAAGTATATTGAAATGGATTCTTTCAAGATATTTATAGTTGAAGACGATTTAATTTATGCGAAGATATTAGCGCACTATTTATCACTTAATCCGGATTATGAAACAGAAATATACCAAGATGGCCACAGTTTAATAAAAAATCTATACAAGAATCCTGCATTTATCACGCTGGATTATAATATGCCGGGTATGACAGGGTTGGAGATTTTAAAGCGTGTCCGCAATTTCAATTCCGAGCTGCCTGTTGTCATTGTATCGGGACAACAAGATGTATTTACAGCAGTAGAATTATTGAAACTAGGAGCCTATGACTATATTGTCAAAGATCATGATACCAAGGAGCGACTCTGGAATATTGCCAAAAATATTAAAGAAAATTTCAATCTTAAGAAAAAAATTTCCGTTCTTCAGGATGAGATAGGAAAGAAATATGAATATAATAAAGTGATTAAAGGCGACAGTGAGGCCATTCATAATGTATTTAAGCTTATTGAAAAGGCTTGCAAAACCAACATCACTGTTTCTATCAAAGGAGAAACAGGTACAGGTAAAGAGCTGGTAGCAAAAGCCATTCACTATAACTCTCCACGCAAAAACGAGCCTTTTATCGCTGTTAATGTCACAGCTATTCCCCTTGAGTTAATTGAAGCCGAGCTATTCGGTCATGAAAAAGGTGCCTTTACAGGTGCGTTGGGCAAGCGGATAGGAAAGTTTGAAGAAGCTAACAATGGGACCATCTTTCTGGATGAAATCGGAGATATGGATCTGAATATGCAATCAAAATTGCTCCGCGTTATTCAGGAAGAAGAGGTTACACGGATTGGAAGTAACCAGGCAATAAAACTAAATTTCAGATTAATCGTTGCCTCCCATAAGAATCTTTTGGAGGCTGTTAAAAACGGAACTTTCCGCGAGGATCTTTATTATAGATTACTGGGACTTCCTATTGAGTTACCACCTTTACGTCAAAGAGGTACGGACATCATCATTCTGGCTCTCTTTTTCGTTGAGGAGTTCTGTAAGCAAAATAAGATGCCTAAACTATCACTTTCCCCTCAAGCCATTGAGAAGTTGCAATCTTATACCTATCCCGGGAATGTACGTGAGCTGAAGGCAATCACTGAACTGGCTTGTGTCATGGCTGATGAGAATATAATTCACCCTGATGATATCACCTTTTCAAGTGGAAACACAATCAACGAGATACTAAAAGAAGAGATGACGCTCGACGATTATAACAGGATTATCATCAAACAATTTCTCCAACGATATAATAACAAGGTTAGATTAGTCGCCTCTAAATTAGGTATTGGAAAGACAACCATCTACCGGTTATTAAAAAATGAGTCGGCTTAGTCGCGTATTCTGCCATCAACAAAATATTGGTTGACCTCCTCGCCCTGATGAAGGAGAACACCTTGTATACCCAATTCGCAAGCCGCTTGAATATTCGCTTTTGAATCGTCAATAAAGAAACACTCATCGGCTTTCAATCCTGCCAATGAAAGCGTTTTTAAGAATATTTCCGGTTCAGGTTTTCTCAATTTTAACTGATGAGAGTAAAAGCATTTTTTAAAAATCTGATCCACCTTATTTATTCCGTATGTTTCCGATAAATATTTATTAAAGTAATGATAATGAATTTCATTCGTATTACTTAATAAAAAAATATCATAATTCTTCTTAAGTTCTTTTAAAAGAGACAGTCGTGAAGGAGGGATATCCAGAATCATAGCATTCCAGGCATTGTCTACTTGGTCATCGGTTAATTTGAGCCCTGAATGTTTTCTCATTCCTTCTCTGAATTCAGCAGGCGTAATTAAACCGATTTCGAAGTCCAGATATAATCCCGAATCAGCAATAGATTTATTAACCTTTTCAATATCGGTAACCCCTAATTCGGCAAAAGCCATAACCATACGAATAGGATCCAGATTTATAATTACACCACCAAAATCAAAAATTAAATTCTTAATCATAAAATCCAATAGTAATTAAAAAAGTAACGCAAATAAAGTATTTATCAATTAAGCAAGAAAAGTTATGCGCCTAATCTTGCAAAGGTACCTCTTTTTAAATTTTCTCTTAGCAAAACGAATTCTTTAATTTTTACCGCATAGATCTTTGCCCCTGTATAACAGTATGCTTGACCTAAAATAAAAACAAAAAACAATACGCTTTCTAATCAAAGAATAAATTCAATGCATTTCTTTCTTGTAATCTTCGATTTTTTTGTATTTTTGCACCCGAAGAGACCGCAATGTCTTTTTGGTCCTATAGCTCAGTTGGTTAGAGCAACTGACTCATAATCAGTAGGTCCCTGGTTCAAGCCCAGGTGGGACCACAGTAAAAACAACCACTTACAGAGGAATCAGTAAGTGGTTTTCATTTTACTCTAGCTTCACATCAGGCTTTGTTCATAAATCGGATGAGTCGGAAGAGTTGGGAAAAAGGAATAAAATCAATAGCGTATTTCAATAAATGAAGGATATAATGCTTCATCCTTCCATTTGCAACTGCAAGAAGAATAGAAGGTAGCAAATATCCGCGGTATTAAATCAAATAAAGATTACCTTTGTTTCCTGTTTTAACCTCCCTACAAAGAATTATTGAGAATTTATAGCGTAGATTAGACGACCATTTTACAGAAATTATTCAAAAAAGTATAACAATTCAATGCAATTATGGCTCAAATAACTGAAGAATTTACTCAAGAATTATCAAAACCTTTAAGTAAAAGCGAAAATGCTGCAACGGAACTTGGGAAAAGCTTTAAAAACATTTACAACTCAAATTTAAAAATCAAAATACATAATTTGACTTCAAAAAATGCTGATTATCAACTTAAAATTGCTCGCTCTTCATTTCTGAAACGTTGGTATTGGCGTTTAAAATTGAAGAAGGCACAGAAAAGGTTAGTGAAGTGCGAAAGATTACTTAGACAAGGCCTTGTTTAAAAATCATTTTTGTCAAACCAATTATTCATCGAACCAAACTTCTGAAATATTCGATAAATGATTATTCAATACAGCAAGTCAAAGAAAATATTACTTTTCTTGAAGTTATTTATTGTTTACTTTTATCTCAGATTTATCAAAATAAATTTCAGTAAGGAAAATAATTTAGTGTCAAACATGTTTAATGTTAATTTTTGCCTCTAATTTATTTATTCTTTCTTTTATAATGCTTATTATCAATTGTTTAATAAATAGATATAGCCCAGGTGGGGCCATATCTTAAAGAAGCCATTTACCTGCCTACAAGTAAGTGGCTTCTTTATTTATTTCAATAATCTCAAGATCAAAAGGAACTACAAGTGTTTTTGGGATTACCGGTATTTTTTAATGAAAAGGAATGAAACGCTAAATAGTGTTAAAAATTCCAAACTGTTTTACTTCATTGATTGAAATTTAAATAGCAACCATGAAAATTTGTATTTTTGACGACGATAAACCGCTTTCTATGAAAAAAGTACTTTTAATTATTCTATTATTTACTACCGTAATGGCTTCCGCACAGGAGGACGGTAAGGTTGGATTTCTCAAACGGTTAACTACCCGTGTTGATTTATTTACCGACATCTGGCAAGGTTGTAATGACACAATTAGTCCAGGAAAAATCAATCCCGGCATTAGCTTGTTTGCCACCTTCGATAATCCGTTAGGCGAAGGGAAGAAAACGCCATTCAGTTATTCTTATGGATTAGGAATAACCTCGCATAATTTCTATACAGACGACTTTATCGGTTATAGAAAAAACGCCAGTGGATATCAAGAAACTTATTTCTATAAGATTCCAAAAACAACAACTGATGGTTCTGCTACGGTTTCATATAAGAAAAATAAAATGGTTTTCACTTATCTTGATGCTCCGTTCGAACTCAGATATCATAAAGGAAAATTCAGGACTGCTGTTGGCATGAAAGTCGGTTTATTATTGGGTTCCCACCTAAAGTATAAAGGTACTGATGTAAATGATAAACTTGGGACTATCAAGTTAAAAGAAGCAACTACCACTAATATGCAGACGATCCGTTATGGTGCAACTTTTTCAATAGGATACGGTATTTTGCTCTTAAATAGCTATTATCAGTTATCGAATATTTACGAAAACCATCTCGGTCCCGCTATTTATCCTATTTCTATAGGCATATCGCTACGCCCTTTTAAATAAGAGGAAACAAATAAATTATTATCATTAATAAGACTCCCACACCATAGCCGGTATATACCTGCGCTGGATTGTGGGAGTTTAATTTTAACCGCGAATATCCAACCACTCCCGATAGTAACACAGTAAAAATAATCAATGGGAAAATATTCATTCCCAGACGAAGAGACATTCCTAAAAAGACTCCGGTAAGTCCTCCCATTCCTATCATATGGATGCTTATCTTCCAAAAACTATTGATCACGGTGGCAATGATAATAGCAGCCAGCCCACCCAGCAAGAATTTATAATAGAGCATAGGCAAACCCGTTTTGTTTAATAAAAAATAAGCCATTCCCCAGAATATAGCAGTCACCAACAATGGATAAAACCTATCCGATCGTTTCTCCATGTAGATTGACGAAATAATTCCTGCCCTGTACATAAAAAAGATCATCATAAGCGGCAAGGCTAAAGTTAAAACAAGAATCATTCCCTGTATCCATAATCGAATACCCAGAGGAATCACAAAAGCCATAAAGACATTGAGATTAAGAAGGGCAAACATTATAAAAGAAGGGATAAAAAAGGGATGTAGTATAATAGATATACCGGAGGCAATTCGTTTTTCCATAGTTTTAGAGTTCTTTACGCAAACGGGCAACAGGGATGTTAAGCAGTTCCCGATACTTAGCTACCGTTCTGCGGGCAATATTATAGCCTTTATCACGGAGAATATCGGTCAGTTGTTCATCCGTTAAAGGTTTATGTTTCTTTTCATTAGAAATACAATCAGAGAGAATCTTTTTGATCTCTCGTGTCGAAACCTCTTCACCCGAATCGGTTTGCATAGATTCGGAGAAGAAACTTTTTAAGAGAAAAGTACCAAAGGGTGTCTGAACATATTTACTGTTAGCAACACGCGAGATGGTAGATATATCAAGATTAACTATTTCTGCAATATCCTTCAAAATCATGGGTCTGAGTTTGGTTTCATCGCCCGTCAGAAAATACTCCTTTTGATATTGCATAATGGCATTCATTGTGAGATAGAGCGTATTCTGACGCTGCTTAATTGCATCGATAAACCACTTCGCCGAATCGATTTTTTGCTTTATAAATGTGAGAGCCTCTTTTTGAGTTGTGCTTTTACTACGACTTTCAGCATAAGTCTCCAACATATCAGTATAAGTACGACTGAGTCTAAGTTCAGGCGTATTCTTCGAATTCAATTGTAGATCAAGAATACCCTCCTTTGTGTTAATGATAAAGTCGGGCATAATGTAATGGTTTCCTTTCCCCGTATCGCTTAATGAGCCACCCGGTTTAGGGTTCAACTTCAAAATCTCTTCAATAGTCGCCTTTAATTCGTCCTCGGTAATGTGTGCTTTCTTGATAATCTTATCATAATGCTTTCGGGTAAACTCTTCAAAATAGCGTGATAGAAGATTGATAGACATCACTACAATGGGAGTTTGTGCCTTTCGTTGCAATTGAAGTATCAGACACTCCTGTAAAGAACGCGCACCGACTCCGGCAGGATCCAGATCCTGAACAATTTTCAGAACAGCAACCAGTTCTTCTTTAGTGGTATGAATATTCTGGGAAAAGGCCAAATCATCAATCATGGCATTTAACTCACGCCCCAAATAACCGGCATCATCCAAATTACCCACAATGTTAAGGGCAATCTGGTAAGTACGATCATCAAGAACCCTTAACCCCAACTGTTCAATTAGGCTTTCTTGAAAAGAGATTCCCGACACAAAGGGCATCTCTCTGTATTCATCATCCTGACTCGAATTATTGGTATTCAATCTATAATCAGGAATATCATCTTCATCTACATAGTCGGAAAGATCGAATTCATCATCATTAGAATCCTCAACTTCTTCGTCCAGATCATTTTCCGTCTGAGGTTCCTCAAGGTCATCCTCTACCTCCTCCAATGCGGGATTTTCTTCTATCTCCTGCTTAATTCGTTGCTCCAAAGCAATAGTAGGCACCTGCAACAACTTAATTAACAAGATTTGTTGAGGTGATAACTTTTGAAGTAGCTTTTGTTGGAGCCGTTGATTCAGCATAAAACGATCTTAATCTGATTATTACTTAACTCACAATAATCAAAGCTCAAAAAGGTCTGATTATTGTGAGATCAAATGCAAATACAAATATAATTAAAACTCTGCATTCTGAGGTGTTCTTGGAAAAGGAATAACATCACGAATATTTGCCATACCGGTAACAAATAATATTAAGCGTTCAAAACCAAGTCCGAAGCCACTATGAGGTGCGGTTCCAAATCTACGGGTATCTAGATACCACCACATATCCTTTTCAGGAATATGAAGTTCTTCAATACGTGCTGTCAATTTTTCATAGTTTTCCTCACGTTGCGAGCCACCAATAATTTCACCAATCTTTGGAAATAATACATCCATCGCTCTTACCGTCTTTCCATCTTCATTCTGTTTCATATAGAATGCCTTAATCTCTTTCGGATAATCGGTCAGGATAACCGGACAGTTAAATACTTTTTCAACAAGATATCTTTCGTGTTCACTTTGTAAGTCAATACCCCATGAAACAGGAAACTCAAATTTCTGACCTGATGCAATCAAAATATCAACGGCTTCGGTATAAGTTAACCGCTTAAATGCATGGGTAACCACGAATTTCAATCTTTCGATCAACTCGTTGTCATACATCTTATTTAAAAATTCAAGATCGTCTTTACAATTTTCAAGAGCGTAAGAAACCAAATATTTAATAAAGTCTTCGGCCAGATCCATGTTATCCGTGATATCATAGAAAGCCATTTCAGGTTCTATCATCCAGAACTCGGCAAGGTGGCGGGGAGTATTAGAATTTTCAGCTCTGAAGGTAGGTCCGAAAGTATATATTTCCGATAAGGCCATCGCACCCAACTCACCTTCCAGCTGACCAGAAACGGTTAGGTTCGTGCTTTTCCCGAAGAAATCTTCTTTATAATTAACCGCACCATCTTCTGTATGGGGCAGGTTTTCAAGATCAAGTGCTGTAACCCTAAACATGGCACCTGCTCCTTCAGCATCCGATCCTGTGATGATAGGCGTGTGAAGATAGAAGAAACCACGGTCGTTAAAATATTTATGAATTGCATAAGCCATATTATGACGCACCCTAAGTACAGCGCCAAAGGTGTTGGTACGTGGACGAAGATGCGCTATCTCGCGTAGAAACTCCAACGTATGTCCTTTCTTTTGCAACGGGTAGGTATCCGGATCTGCAGAACCGTATACTTCCAGTGTCTTTGCCTGAATTTCAACAGACTGACCCGATCCCATCGATTCAACCAAAATACCGTTTACATTAATGCAAGCGCCGGTAGTAACAAGTTTCAGATCTTCCGGATTAAAGCCGGCAACATCTACAACAATTTGAATGTTATGAACAATAGATCCATCATTCAGAGCAATAAAAACTACATTTTTATTACCACGTTTTGTTCTAACCCAACCTTTTACATTAAACTCTTTGCCTATTTCCTTTGAGGCAAGTAATTCACGGATTTTAGTTCTCTTCATCGTTTCCATCCTAAATATTTTTTGCAAAAAAACGACTTTTTCACCGTATTATCAAGGCATAAGATCAAAGGAAATACAAGAAGCTAGTTTTATAGCCACTTTCGACGTCTAAAATAATAAAGAAGAGCAAAAACAATGATAATACAAAGCACTATCAGATACAAAAAAGTCAGTGGCGATTCCTGATAGGGGAGCTTAACATTCATACCGTACAAACTTGTGAGAAGCGTCAACGGTAACATTATCGAAGAGAAAAAAGTAAGAACCTTGATAATCTCATTCGTTCTATTGGTCTGCAATGAATCGAAGGTTTTAGATAGGCCCTCTATTATCTCCTCATCATCTTCAATCATATCCCACATTTTCTGGTAGTAATCCAAAATATTACCCCAGTAATCACCCATATTCTCATGAAAACCAGATATCTCACCCGACTCAAATTTCTGAAATAATTTTAGTTGAGGTTTAAAAATTGTATCTATCAATATAATGTTTCTTCGAGTCATTGAAATTCTTTCAATTGTCTTTTCCGCTTTTGTATTAAACAAATCACGATTAATTAGTTCTACCTCAATACCTATCCTCTTAATCAAGGCAAAGGTCTCAATCATCAGATATTCCAATATCTTATATAACAAGGCATCGCTTGAATCCACATTCAATACCCCATGAATATCCGACGGTTCTTTTGCACTATTAAACAGATCTTTTATAACCCAATGTGACTCGCCAATAGTGATGATAAAATCTTTTCCCCAGAAGATCTTTACTTCACGGGTCTTCAAAAACCGATTCCACCGATCGAAATTAGGAAAGTGTAAAATCAGAAAGTAATAATCATCATAAATATCTATTTTGGGTCGTTGATTCACACTTCTACAATCCTCAATATCTAAAGGATGAAAGTGATAAGAATCTCTTATAAATTGAAAATCATCATCATTCGGCTCTAAAATATGATGCCACTTTAATGATTTTATTTTGATAGTCTCGATCATGAGTGATCACTGTTAATACTGGAAATTATTGTTCTTAATCGAATGCAACTATAGCAAAGATAGAGAATTATTTGAAAACTAACTATTTCGATAAACTCAACTTTTTATTGAATAATAAAATAAAAGTAAAACCATTTTAACTGGCTACTGTTTATTAAATAACAATGTGATTTAACCTACATTTGCTGAGAATTTGAACTAATTTATGCACGAACCTAACAAACGACTAAAGACAATAGCATTTTTTTTGGCTTTGAATATTTTCGGAGTCTATGTCGGCGCATTGTTCAATTTTCACATGCATCATATCTTTCACAAGGCGCTGTTACCGCAAGATATGGTTTGTGGCCGTAACAAACAGAAATCAATCTACACGGCTACCAATAATGATTTCGGAAACGGTTCTCCATATCCGATCCATGATGGACTGATCACTATCAATCTGGCCGATCAGCTTCTTCCGGATGCGTCCTTTACCCGATTATTTCTACCACTGAAGGAGCAACCACATCCCTCTTATACCGGTAATATCCTATCTCTCAGAGCACCACCCCTAATTTAGTTATTCTTTTACTTAGTTTCAAAATTTATTTTGTTGAACTATCTGTATTGCGATGCAGGCAGGTAGTTTATCATGCATATTTGGAAGGATGGCTTCGCACAGTCATACTATGTCCACCATTTTCATCATTATCAAAATGCTATCAGCATGTTTAAACACGTAAACACAAATAAAATCAACCCATTTGATCATGGGTTTCTCATGACCGTCATCATACTATTTTTCTTTCTGACCGGATCTGTTTCAACATTACAGGCTCAAACGACAAAGAAAAGTAATACTGCACTTCAAAACGATACGCTTGCAAATCAGTCTGATTCACAATCACCCATCCGAACCATTGACCTAAACCCGATAGTCGTAACAGGCCAATTTCTTCCAACCCGAAAAGACCGGTCTATCTATTCCATAAAAGTATTAAGCCGTCAACAAATACATGAACGTGCAGCCAATACGCTGGCCGACCTGTTAAAAAGCGAGCTGAATATCCGTCTTACACAAGACGCCACCTTGGGAACAGGAATGAGCATGGCAGGTCTCTCAGGAGAACATATTAAATTCCTGATCGATGGCATCCCCGTGATTGGCCGTATGAACGGCTCTATCGATCTCAGCCAACTCACCCTTCAACAGGTAGATCATATTGAAATTATAGAAGGTCCCATGTCCGTCACCTATGGCAGTAATGCGCTGGCAGGAGTAGTCAATATCATCACCGTAAAATCCGCTCAGACCAATGGAGTTTCAGCCAGTGCAAAAACCTACTATGAATCCATCGGTGTGTACAATATCGATGGGCAGGTTACCTATAAACAGCATAAGCAATCGTTCACATTATCTGCCGGACGGAACTTCTTCGGAGGATGGTCGGCAGCAGATAGTGGTCGCGTACAGCAATGGAAGCCCCGCGAACAAATCAACACCACGGCAGGCTATCAATATAAAGATAATCACCTAACGCTTAATGTAAACGGCACCTATTTCAATGAGCTGCTATTGGGTAAGGGAGCTTTACTACCACCCTATTTTGAAAAGGCTTTCGACAACGAGTTTCGAACCGACCGTTACCAGCTCTCTACCTATGCGATCTATAAACCCGCTGCAAACCATACCCTTTCATTTACCGTTGCATGGTCAGGTTATGATCATATCAAAAACACATGGTTTAAAGATCTGACCACCCTATCACGCAACCTAGCCACTAATTCAGACGACCAGGACACCACTAAATTCAATGCCTGGACCAGTCGAAGCCAGTGGAGTTGGCAAGTCAATAAAAAGTTTGCATGGCAATCGGGCTATGATATCAATATTGAAACGGGAAATGGACAACGCATTGGAGATCATCTCCGTTCTATCGAAGACTACGCCTTCTTCAGCAGTCTACACTACACCCTGTTTTCCGGTTTTGAAATTCAGCCCGGAGCCCGTATTGCTTACAATACCCGGTTCACAGCACCCGTGGTATGGTCGTTCAATGCAAAATACACTCCACTAAAGCAATTAACGCTTCGTGGATCTGTAGCTTCCGGATTCAGAGCCCCTGCGCTTAAAGAATTATACCTCGACTTTGTCGACATCAATCATGACATTCATGGCAATGAGTTATTAAAACCCGAACATTCGCTCAATGCCAATCTTGCGGTGAACTATGTTTACCAATTATCTTCAGGATTGCTGGAGTTGGAAGGAAAATTCTTCTATAACCGCATCAACGACATCATCACACTGAAAGAGATCGGTCCGAATGTTTACAACTACACAAATATCGACCGCTTTGAAACCAGAGGATTCATTACTACTCTAAGTTGGCAATACAAAACCGCCTTACGGATAAAAACCGGCATCGGAACAACCGGACAAGCCAATCAATCTACTGAATTGGTTGGAGTATCGGGTAAATTCAGATCTACTGTCGATCTCAATGGCGAGATATCATGGAATCTTTCCAAGCCGCAACTTACCTTTACGGCGAATTATAAATATAACGGTCACCAACCCTATCTCTACGAAGAAAATAGCCTGCTCAAAGAAGGATATACCGATCCGTATAATCTGATGGACCTGATCATTTTAAAGAGATGGTTCAATGACCGGCTGGAGACCTCCGCCGGAGTAAAGAATCTCTTTAACGTACGTCAGGTAAAAAGCGTAGGGTCCGATCCCGGAGCAGTGCACACCAGTGCTGCCAACCAAACCAATATAGCATGGGGGAGAACCGCATTTGTACAACTAGTATGGAATTTAACAAAATAATCTTATGAAGATGCTCAGAAAAATCTCATTATACAGCTCATTCATCGTTTTACTGTTTGCCGCCACGTCGTGTTTTAAAGAAGATGCACGTATAGTTGCTCATCAGCCCGGTACTGTTGCTTCAACAGTCATCCCCATGACCAAAGACTATCATGTACAGGTGTATTTCAATCTGAATCAGGGTAAGATAGTTGCTCAAAACGGAAAATCAGACTGGGATTTAGGTTTCCAATCTACTTCCGACGGATGGCAAGTAATCCTGAACACGGCAGTCACCATGCACGTAGCACATACCGGGAACACCGATATCAACAGACCTGTCCAGACCTCCACACTTAATTGGAAGTTTGACACATCAGACGGATCAACAAATGGAAATGCTATCGGAACATGGTACACCCTCTCCGGAAAGCCTGTCAGCAAAAAAGAAGTATTAGTGATCGATCGTGGATTGGATGAACGATATACCTCACGGGGATATAAAAAACTGATTATCGACACACCCGATGATCAGGGGAACTACCGTATCATCTTTGCCGAGTTAGACGGAAGCAATGTGCAGCAACTCACTATTCCTAAACAAACCGGGATAAATTACGTCCGCGTAAGCTTGAATAATGCAGGCTCCATCCTGCAGCCGGAACCACCGACATTAGGATGGGATCTCCTGTTTACCCAGTACACCACTTTTATTCCCGGTCCTGACGGCAAGCCCTACCCCTATCTGGTAACAGGCGTTTTACAAAATCCTGCAGGCTGTATCGCAGCCATCGATAGCGTGAACAGCTTCGAGCAGGTCACCTTTAAAACCGCCTCGATGATGAGTCTAAGCACTTCGGCCGACCTTATTGGCTACGACTGGAAAATGTTGAGTGGTGATCCATCCCAAGGTCCTACGACCTATCTTCCACGTCCCAAAAGAGTGTTCATCATTAAAGATAATAAGGGATACTATTATAAGCTCCGCTTCACCGGTTTCTATAACGACCAGGGAGTAAAGGGATATCCTACTTTTGATTATCAACAACTTTAAGAAAGCTGATTGGCGAGCATCTAAAAAGCAATAAGTCATTATCTATTTCAGATACATGAAATCACATTTTCAGGTAAACTCCGGCATCGGGGCATCTCAAAAGAAATTTTATTCCTCCGAAATTTAATGACCGTGCTTCTCTTCAGATAACTGTCCTAAAAAGAGCAGACCCTTTCAATCTTTTAAAAGGGCCTGCTCTTTTTTATGTACATGCCGAACGTGTATGTAAATAGAATTACATATTACGTATATAAGAATGTCTACTTTTACCTATCTAGATAAGTAATAAGCATAAATAATGTCGTACTTCATTATTTACGTATTCTATATTCATGAGTACTGGGAATACGACCAATAAATATTTTCTACTACTTAGCTGAACAACTATATATTTTATAGTCCGTAATTACCTGATAAAATTTGTCATCACTTTTTTTTCTGCCGTTGGTGATTCAATCAAATTCGCCGTAGCTTCTTTCATCTTTAACAGCCATGCCATGTTTTTACCCAATACACGCATTATTTGTTTGCCTTCCAAATCTTCGTTTACCTCACCGGCGCTTCTGCCGTGTATAACATTCCAATAATTAGACGTGGCAATAATCATTTCAGAGTAAGTAAGATAATGGTTCAAGCTATCAAAAGTAGCCGAACCACCTGTCCTTCGAACTGCCACTACCGCTGCAGCTATCTTTTGACGGAATAAGTTGCCGTTTACGCCTGCAACATAAAACAACCGGTCTAAAAAGCTCTTCATCGTACCCGGTATGCCCGAATAATGAACCGGAGAAGCGATGATAATACCGTCTGCCTGCTTTATTTGCTGTATCCATTGGTTCAAATCATCGGTTTTAATGATACATCTTTCATCCTTGTTTACAGCACATTTATTACATGCCATACAGCCATGAATCATTTTATGCCCGATATGCAAGATTTCAAAATCAATTCCACTCGCGATAAGTTCATCACCCACCATTCTTAATGCATGAAAAGTGTTTCCTTCTTTGTTCGGACTCCCGTTTATAGCTATTACTTTCATCATGTTTTCTTTTAATGTTTTTGTTGATTAATATCAATACTCAGCTCAGCAAAAAAATATTTTCACTATCTAGCCTTATCCGTAACTTTTAAATATTGGCGATGTATATGATACTCCTTATTCTTTAAACCATAAAGGGGAGTTCTTAATTTCAATCCCTAAAATTTATGATAATCAGGAAATATCCTTTTGCTTATTTTGTTTCTCCGGCTTAGTTTTTCTGAACGCTACCTGATAAAGGATAGCGATTGCGATAACAAAGAATGAGATTATCGCACCTTTATTGGCATTGGTCAATAAAACACCAACTAAAGCAAGTACAAAAACAATAATATAACTTATAATTTATCCGCTCTTAACCATAAATACTAGAATTAGATTTCCCCGTCCACGCTATCCGGTTTATACACAATCGAAAATAAATCAATGCAGCCATCTGACAACCGTCAGCACTCTCACTGTAAAAGTAAAAATAATTTTATTGATAAATATCCAAATATAATTTTATTCTTTATAAGTCTCGGACATTACAATCGTTAAGCACGTACTGCATATTAATCCGTATTTCTATTTATCTGCATCGATATTTATTTTTTATAGATCATTGGATACGTTGCAGGCGACTGTCCCTTTGAAATTCTTTTAAGTTTTCCTTCTATCAATCGTCTTGCCAAAGGACTAATATGGTCAATATAGAGCACTCCTTCCGTATGGTCGTATTCATGTTGTACCACTCTTGCCGTTGAACCGGCAAAAGTTTTTATCTGTTCCTTAAAGTCTCTATCAAAATATGATATTGTAATATTCCACAACCTTATTACTTTTTGAGGCATGTTGGGAATACTTAGACATCCTTCTTCATCTTCCCATGCATCACCATAACGATCCATTATTTTAGCATTTATAAACGTTTCTATAATACCCGTATCACCATTTTCAAAATAAAAAGCCCGGTCATCGGATTCTAAATTATCATACGTGGATTTACTATTTACAATAAACAAACGTATCGGCTTGCCTACTTGAGGAGCGGCTAACCCACATCCATCGGCATTGTCCAATGTTTCCCACATGTTTTCAATAAGCTTATCCAAATCCGGATAATCGTTTGAAATATCATCACATTTTTGTCTCAGAATATTGTGTCCGTACGATAATATCGGTAGTTTCATCACTCGAATTTTATATGCAAAAATCAATATAATACTTTGTTGAGAAAATGAACCTATGTTAACAAATTTGTTTACGGATCCTACTTAAGGCCTGAGGAGTTATTCCAATATAAGAAGCCACATATTTAAGAGGAATCTGCTTGATTATATTCGATTTGCCTGACAACAATTCAAGGTAGCGTTCCTTCGCTGAATATCTAAGCAATGAAATTTCCCGTTTGCTTTTATAGAGGAATAATTTTTCTGCTGCAAACCGGCCCCAAGAATTACCCGTCTCAGTTTGAGTGTAAACCTTTTGAAGATCATTGTAAGAAATACTCCAGATAACTGTATTTGTCAAAGCTTCTTGCTCATACTCCGTAGGTGATTGGGTTAGAAATGAATCATAAGCACAGGTAAATTCCTTATCAAAATTAAATCCAAAAGTCAATTCGCATTCTTCATCAGGTATATAATAGCGTATAATGCCCTTTTCGATAAAAGAGAGGTATTTTTCAGTCTCGCCAAGTTTAATAAGCGTTGTTCCTTTGGCAAACTCCCTCCTCATAAAGTAAGATGAAATCACCTGCCAATCATGTTCACTAAGATTTGTTATTTTTTCAATATATTCTTTAATGTATCCCATATAACTTGTTTATTTGCTGTATCTATTCTATTTGTTCAAATCAGTAAATGAATATGTTTACGATCTGTTTCAGTAAATCGCTCTTCTATCTTGGTTTCTCCTCAATATTTCCAGAGTATTATGTTTCAAGATTTAGTTTATATAGACGAATTCGTTACTTGTGAATATTATGATATAATCGACAGATGTTTCAAAATTTGTTGAATTACTTTTTTTAAATCAAATTTCCTTCCGAATTCCTCTCCATTGATAGTTTATTTATAATTTCAAATTCTTCATTGCTCAATTTAACTACAGCTAATCTGGGTTGTTTGATCAGTCCGATTTGCTCAAGACCAGCGGTGGCTTTTACTCTGGATAGTGATATTCCCTGTTTATAACTCGCTACTGGTTCAAACGTAACCGACAACCAACGTGTATCTGCCGTCGTCCTATCCTGATGGGCCTCTTCTGTTACTTTCATTTTGCCCATGATGTTGTTACCCTCCTGGCTGTGATAAAATAGAACCAAATCTTCCAAACGCATAGCTTTTAGATTATTCCTTGCCTGAGCGCTCCGAACAGAATAGATTTCGAACCTTCCGTTTAGCAAAACATCATTCCAGCTATATCTGAATGGAGCAAATTTGACTATCCAGTAATTCATTGTCCTTATTTTAAACCATACAGTTCCAAATAATCATCGCTTTTGCCCAATGCGCTTAAGTTTGCTTTTTGTGCTGCCGATAGTCTTGGATATCTACGAACATACCAGTTTTCTACTTCCACTACATCTTCAGCTATTAGACCATAAGCTTCATAAACCAGTTTATCGATTTCAATCTGCTCACGACTTGCATAATCGTAATGGAGATTTGATCGTTGAGATTTGATAATAGAAAAAACATTGCTCTCTATTGTTTTGGAATCAGCTTTAAAAGATATTATTAATTCCTTTAATTCGTCTATTTGCGAATGAATAGTATGGCCAATAAAGTTTTTACAAAAAAAACGAATTAGCTTAGATGAAAGAACTCCTGATAAATTACTATCCGATAGATAATCTTGAAATATCATTGAACCTTCTGTATCAAAGGGTGATGAAGAGCCTATTCTAAAAGTTGGACTATAAATTCCCGTTCGAGAAAAAGATATTGCCGTAAGGAAATAGTTTTCACTATTTTGGAATCTTGAACATATCTTATTATCGCCTCCTTCCTTCCCTTCTGAGTTGTTTCTTTCCTTTGTTGTTAAAGTCTTCATTCTATTTACCGCCCATTCACTCCAATCAATAAAATAATTTGTGGGAACATAATAATTTGGCATCCACCCATCTTCGGCATCGCTTTCACCTCCTTTATCGTAGGGTATTATATACTTTCCATCAAAATAGCGATCGCTTTGGAGGTCGTCTCTACTAATACCTTCGTTAATTATAGATAAACGAAGAGCATCATTTTTTCTGATTTTTTCCAAGTCTTCTTCGCTCAATAAAAATCTTTTAAAATCGACAATACTTCTATAAGATCCTCTAACTTCAGGACTTTGAAATAAATAAGCTTTATTATCGCCTGTTTGTAAACCAACTTTTATTTCGGCTATCTCGCCCAATTTAACCACCTGAATTTCTTTTCCATTTAAGTTTACGGTTCTCACATGTACATTTTTACCACTAATATTTTGGATTTCTGTAAGAAATTTTCTTTTCAGATCGTTACCATCATTCATTAATGCAAACAGTTTGGGAGAAGCTACAAAAAAAGGGAGGTTACTGTTGCTGCGTATTAAGCTTTGAGGATAATAGTAAATAGCATACTCCTCAGACGAAAAGCATTGATGTGCATCGCTACTTTCAAAATCCACTCCTTTTGTTTGACTCAATACCTCAATAAAATGATCATAATTATCATGAATACTTATATTGGTCATATCAGCCATCAAACAGATATGGTTATCTTCAAATGGCCATTGAGTATTCCGCTCTGCAATCATAATAACCGTGTTTACGGTAGCACGGAAAGTATCCGGGGCTACCCGGATCATCTTATGGATATAATTTTGCATCAAATATTTACGAAGTATCAAGTGGCTTTTGATGGTCATAAAGGTATCACTAACAATGAATGCCAAAACACCTCCATGTTTTAGTGGAGTAGGCATTTGTGTAGCATTCAGAAACCTGGCTATAAATGCACCATAAGGATCCTTACTCTCAATAACCAATGCTTTTTGTATCTCATCGCTTATCTTAGTACCTCCATAAGGAGGGTTGCCTATTACACAATCAAAACCGCCGACAGGTTTTAACTCAGGATAGAAAAAATCCATATTAAAGAATGGGGCGGCAATGGTACTATGTTTAAACCACTCTTTCAATAACGCTATATTTTGCCCAGGACTATGTTTACCGGTAATTTGGAAAGAAAAAAAAGGAAAAGCTAAATCCAAAATTCCGACAATTTCATTAGCAATTTGTTCCCGTTCTTCATGACTAATATCAGGTTGGTAATAGCGTGTCCGTGCCTCTGAAAGTTTGTCAATGGCATCAACACTAAAAAAATCAGCTTTTATATTTCTCAGACTGTCTGCACAAATTATTTTTGTTTCGATATTTGGCATCGGTGTAATGCCTTTTTCCACATTCTGGTCAATTAACAACGAAATAAAGAATCGAAGCTTCGTAATTTGAACTGCCAGGGGCTGAATATCTATCCCATAGATACTATCACGAATAACACCCAACTTACGACCATAATCATCGAGGTGTTGGTTTAATATTTTTCTAAATTCAGCTCGTTGGGCCAAATCCACACCGTTAACTTTAAGATCCAGCCATAACTGATTATCCCCATCAACCAATTTTAATAGATCAACCATACGGTGTAACATACCCAAAGGGAATGCGCCGGAACCGCAGGCCGGATCAAGCATTTTAAACTTATCCAATCCTTTTACAATAGCTTGGCAGAAAGTTTTATCAGCCACGTTGACATAATTGGAATATACCAATTCCTTTACAGCTTCTTTTACTCCTGATAATTGTGGATAGTTATTCTGAACGAACTTAACCAGATATAAATAAAGACTGTCATTCACCATTTCAAAAATCACCTTTCGGGGTGTATAATAACTTCCTGTAAGCTTACGAATGCTTTCAACAGTACTCTCTTCAAGGTTAGGATCCAACTCAGCTAAAAGGTTTTCAAAAACCAAACCCAGCATCTCCGGATCAAGAGCGATGTCCTCCTCAAATGGAGTGTTTTCATCAAGCGTAAACTTATATGATTTCAGAATACCATTTAATCCTTTATGGACAACCTTTTCAATAACAGTTTTAGCCTTAACGCCTTTACCTTTCTTTATAGTCTCTTCATTTTCGATACCATAAAAAAGAAAATTAGGAATAGTTATTACCGTGTCTTCAATACTTTCCTTGGCATTGTCTTCCAGCTCAAGTTTGTCAAAGATTCCACCATTCAGGTAAGGAATATTGGTAAACCAAGTTATTTGAAAGTCCGGATGGAGGTATTTGGTCCATTTAAAATCCTTGATTGATTTTTTATCTTTCTGATTCAGGGCATTGAAAAACATATTTTGTAAAACTCCTCTATAATAGGAATTATGATTTAGAAAATCCTGATCATTAATATCTTTAGTCAACGGATACTTATTTCCTTCCCAGTCGGTTATCTCCAAAAGTTCCGGTCTAATCACTCCTTTCTCTTTTACAAACCAACAAAACATGGTACGTGCTAAGAGTCTGACCAGAAAATTTTTAATATTTTCTTTATCCTCAATATAATCAGGCTTATATGGGAGTCTGATATTCTTAATAGCAAAATAGAACCACTCTTGCAAATCCTTATAAAACTGGTCGTTTAACGCCTGCAACGAAAATTGTGATTGCCAGTATTTGTATAGTTTTGCAAAAGAATCTACACTCTGATGAATCGTTAACCCCGCAAGGATCTTTAAATGTGCCGCATGTGTTTTTTCGATATCAATGTCCTTTAACATCGTCACTTTACCAACTTTTTCCCCTTCTCTCCATTCCTGTTTGTATTTTACCCTTTCCGTATTAGCAAAAGAGATGAGATCACCATATTTGAAAATAATAGTTACCGGCGTATTTGGAAATGCACGGTTAAATAATCTGGCAATTTCAGCCAGCTGACTGCGTGTATAAGCCTGACTTTTCATTGTCACACCTATAATAAGTAACCCATCATAAACTTTGTCTATTTTTTTTACCCGATCAGTAGTCCATTTTTTCTCTTTCACTACTTCACTAAAGGCAGAATCATCGACTAACCCTACAACATATACATCGTCAATTAATTGATGCGTAAAATTATCTTTCTTAAAGAATTCACCGAGGATATCCCGGGGCATTGCAGGTTGGTCCGTGATATAATTAACCGGTACCTTTAACTCTATAAAAAAAGCTTTCAGCGCTGTAATAAATGACTTAGTTTTAAATCCTGATAAACTATTCATGATTTATAAATTCTTTAATTCATTATTAATGAATGATATTAGCTGTTCTTTGTCGGGCAATTGCAATATGTATTGACTTACAAAAAGTTCTTTATCCGCATCGGCTACTGCATATTCTACCAATGTCTTATTTTGGTCGGTGACTAATAAAATACCTACCGGTGGATTGTCATTTGGTTGTATAATGTTTCTTTTGTAATAGTTAATATAGGTTTTTAACTGGCCAATGTGTTCGTGATTTGCTTTTGTAGTTTTCAGTTCTACCAATACATGACACTTTAGAATCCGATGATAAAAAACCAGATCAATAAAAAAATATTCATTTCCAATTAAAATGCGTTTTTGTCGTGCTTCAAAACAAAATCCATTGCCTAGTTCTATTATAAATTGTTGTAAATGGTTAATCAAGGCTTGTTCCAACTCACTCTCTTCAATAAGTTGGGGATAATTAATTTCTAAAAATTCGAAGAAATAGTGTGACTTTACAATATCTATGCTTTGATCAGGTATTATTTTTTTCTTTATTTGCTCAAATGCCAATGAATAATTGCCTGACAATCCTAACCGTTCAAAAGTTAATGTATTGATTTGTCTTTGCAACTCCCTTACACTTGGCGTTGTTTTTAGAATCAAAAGTTCATAAAACTTTCTTTTGGTAGGATCTTCAATTTTCATCAATTCAACAAAGTGGCTGAAGGATGCCGAAAGGAAAAGCTGATAATGATAATTGGTCTCTTCTTTAGTTATTATTGGATCTATCAATTCGTCAGACAGTGTCCGACGAATTGTATTTATCTTATCAACAGGCAATTCAAATTCGTCAGACAGTGTCTGACGAATTTGAAGAGGTATAATATTATATGATATACGAGTTAATGAATCAATAATTTCAGGATATGTTAGATAAAATTGACGACATAATTTTAAATTGGTTTCCCCCAGCCCTTTAATTTGTATTTGCTTTGAAAGCGATTCCAGTAATTGAGCCCCATATTTCGCCCTATCTTCTCCTTTTTGTTCAAATTCAACAATATAAAATCCAGTCAACCAATTTCTAAGTGTGATCTGAATATTTACAGCCTTAATAGCATTTTTTTGTAAAAGCTTATTTGCATTTTGGATAGCTATTACCAATTTTTCAAAATTCATTTTAGCTAACGATTAACCATGTTATTAAATCAAATTTATCAAAAGCAAACTTTTCAGAAATAGGTCCTTCTGTCTTTAGTTTTTGAATAGCTAAAGAGGTATTATACTTCAACTGAGTCAGAAAATTCAAACTTGTTTGCGACATGGTTTCTTTTATACTACCATCTTCCTGCACTTCTTCACTTTTGGCCTGACTTTCAATCCATCTTCTTAAGGCTTTACTTAACTTTTCTATTGCCTGTTTATCACCACAATCTATCTTACTATCAACATAACGGGGTTCTTTATGATATTTAAGCAATTGTTCGAGTATGATTTTTTGATTATTCGAGATTTGTTTACCTTCCGGATCAATATAAACCAACTCATGCGAAGTATAATGATGTAACGGATCGTATTTTTTCTGTGATGGATAACCCAACAAAGCAATTAAACCATTTTGCATAACAGTATCGTTTTCAACATGGAATCCTGAGAACATGCCATTAGGTAAATTTTTCAACTCCTCTTTCTTCATATTAAGCGTATCTTGCAATAACTGCCTGTAGTTATCAAAGGAGAAATCAGCAAAACCTATAGATTTTTCATCTTCAATATCTTCATCATCATTTTCCATTTGACGAAGCATATTGGCATTCTGATGGGCTTCGAGTTTTTCATCAATAGCCATCTCTTGAAAATCATCTGTAAATTCTTCAATCACTTCAGAACCGGCTAATTTCATCAAAGCCATTCGTTTTTCAACTCTTTCTTTCAGATTGATATAATCATCTATATCTTTTGCAGGCCAAAAATTAATGCTCTGAATATACTGATTAGGAGAGCCGATACGATCAATACGTCCTATACGTTGTATCACTCTAACCGGATTCCAATGTATATCATAATTAATAACCATATCAGCATCCTGCAGATTTTGACCTTCGCTCAGCACATCTGTTGCCAATAAAATATCAATTGGATTCTGAATTTTAGCATACGTAGCAGGATCTTCCGCTTTTATCCAGCTCAACCATTCATTATAAGCCGGTTCCGGATTTAATGCCGGTTCCGATGGCTCGTAGTTTTTCCAGTTTTTCTCTCTGAAGAGCTTTGTATAGGGTGCAAATCGTTCCAGAATAATATCATGCTTTTTTATTGGAGCAGTTGCATTCCATTCATTGTTTTCATCACCCGAAATCATCGCAAAATGAGTAAACCCACGTTTCTTCAACTGATCGAAAAGATATTGAACCGTATCTTTATAGGCTGAGAAAATAACTATCTTTTTATTTAAGTTCTTTTGCTTTTCATTGATGATACGCAAAAGTTCTTGCAATTTGGTATCATGCGAAGATAATTTATCTTCACTTTCAATTGCTTCACTAAATTCGTCAACATTGTCGAGTATATATCTTAATGTCTTCTTATCTTCCTTTACATCCTTCTTGAATTTCTCCAGTCGTCCTGCTTTATCAATCATGCTAATCGGAATAGGATTTTTCTTCCCGAATAAAAATGCATCCAATATTCCCGCGTTATCTTCATCAGCAAGTTCAATATTTGTTTCGTCATCGATTTTGAGACTAATATCCTTTTTGATTTTTTCGTATTCACTTATTTTTTCAAGAGCTCTTTTATGATGCTCATAAATTCTCTTTACGGTAATCTGAAAAGAGAACCATGATGATTCAAGCCGTTTCAGCATCAAAATCATCATCATCTTCACTAAAAAATATTCACGTTGAATATCGTCTTCCAAAACCTCTTTTTGATCCTGTTTTACCCCCTTTTTCTTATTAGCCTCTTTTTCCTTTATTCGTTGTTTATACTCTTCTTTAGATAGCGTATAGAAAGAGGGTCGATATGCTGATAGATTTAAATTCATATTCTCAAGCAATTCGGCAAAGCTTTCAACATCACCGAATTTCATAGGAGTTTTGAAAATATTAATCGGTTTTTTATGCTTTGGAAATGCAAGATTCGTATCAAAATATACATTTATTTGCTTACGGGTTCTTGCTACCAATAGATGATCCGTTAAACGAAAGAAGTTACTATCTTTTATCTGCCGGTTAAAGTCAACTAATTTTGCGCCATCTTCATTGCTCCATTCATTAAATTTTGCTTGTACCTCTCTAAATGTATGGTCAATATTTTTGACATCCAACAATTCATTAAAACCTTCATTATTTCCTTTTACCAACAATTTGAACTGGTTCCGGACATCTTTGAAGGAGTTGTTAATTGGGGTTGCAGAAAGCAATAATACTTTTACATCACCTTTTGATTTTTGAAGAATCTCTTCGACTAAATATTTGTAACGATTGGATTTGTCATTTCGTAAGTTATGGCTTTCGTCAATCACAAATAATTTGGGTTTGTCACCGGTAAAAAACTCAGGGTTTACTTGTTTATTCGTTAGACCGCCATCACGCAAATCAGTATGAAAACAGATAAGGTAATCTAATTTATCTTCTTCGAATATTGAATCATTCCGTTTCAGATATTGTTTCCAATTTTGCTCAAGCTTTTTAGGACAAAATAAAACGATTTCCCGACCTTGCATCTGATAATATTTCATGACGGCCAGAGCGCTCCATGTTTTACCAAGACCAACAGCATCTGCAAGAATTGCCCCGTTGAATTTTTTAAGCATCTTCACAAGACTCTCTACTCCCGCTCGTTGAAAGGGATAAAGCTTTTCATAAATTCTTGTATTTTCCAGCTTCCCAAAATCTTGTTTGAAGGCGATGTCATCCTCATCTTTATTAAAAAGCTCAAAAAGTATTTTATAAAAAATTTGTTCAGGGGTATAATCGACAAAGAGTTTGGATATTTGATCAATCAGGTATTTTTTGAATGGTACTTTATAGGTCCTTCCATCTTCTTTCGTTAAGGTTTTATCTTTATGAGCCTGTGGCTTTTTCCATAGCTCGTCAAACCATTTAAGTAATTGGACATATTGATTATTGTTTCCTGTTTCAGCAATATTTAATTCAACATTACTTGTCGTTTTCTGACCGATACCGGCCTCAGTAAGATTAGAACTACCTGAGATAAAATAATGATTACGATCGTCCTCCTTCGCAGTTTTTAAATACAATTTAGCATGACAGAAATTGGGCTCTAATGTTTTTATATCTACATTTTTTAATTCCAGAAATGATACAGCCTCTTTAGCAAGTTGCTTTAACATTAAAGAGGTCTCTATTCCAATATTTTCATTTAGTAAATCGAGCGACTTTATTTTATCTGTGCCAAAATTCACAATATCACCTAAGATAAAACGATACGTATTAATTCGTTGATTAGTGATTCTGGATAAATAGGCTAAGGCTCCTACTGTAAAGTAGCCGGTTACAATATCAAGATCACCCTCTTCATTATACTTTGCAAGCCATTCATAAACCTTGAGGTTGCTGTTTTCGTTGTCTAGTATCATTAGCTATAAAATATTGACGCTTAGCACAAAAAATAATTTCAACAAAATAGCAAAGCAATACTTTTTGCTGATTTACTAAAGTTTAAAAGTAATTAATTCTACACAAATATTCATTATGATTTTTATTTAACATACATCATCATTATCGGCCAACTAAAAAGCAAGTTAGGAACTAGTCATTTTTAGTTTTTCTCCCTCGACTTTTAGAACCGGAATCTGACATTCAAAAAACAAGAAACGATCCACTTTCAGTTTCAGTTCAGTTTATAAATTATCTCCTGATTGATTTCTCAACGCCTTATACAAAAATCGCTCAACACACTTCAAACATCATCCTTTAAAGAATACAAACAGGATATAAATCCCTCATACGTCACTTATAAATGGAGGGGTTTTGCCGTACTTTTGCCGTACTTTCACCCTACTTTTGCCGTACTTTTGCCGTGCTTATAAGAGTACGGTGGAAATACGGCAAAAGTACGGCAAAAAGGCGACGAAGATTGGTCGGAAAGAAGCTGTTTCTATAAGAGGTATCCTCCTCTTATCTCCTGCTTAGAAGCTGTATCCTTCTTTGATAGAAGTCTGAATGAGGAATAATAATCAAAATTATATACTTTATAATGAAGGATTTGGGTTCAATAAAATGGTCACTAATAGAACCATTTTCTTTTAGATAGACTTTTAAAATAGATCACCTCGCAGCAAGCCGACGAAGTATTAATGGAAAACATCTTTTCTCTCGTAGCAGGGCTGCGGAAAATTAACCCCTAGAGATTAAAACGCCCGATTAATGTGGTTCCGGTTCTGAGCCGATGAAAAGCTAAAGAGACTGCTTCATTTTGAGAAGAATAAAAACCAAGTACGGTGTGAAATTCCCGGAGAAAAACAAAAAAGGCTGTCTCGTTCAACCCTTGGGGATCTTTGAGACAGCCTCTTTTTTATATTCGGAATAATTTCTATTCTTCTTCTTTTTCCTGATCTTCGTAAACCTTCAACAACGTGGTTTGTACATCCGGTGGAACAGGAGCATATTCTGCAAATTTGAGTCCATAAGTAGCACGGCCACTAGTGATTGAACTCAAAGCAGTTGAATAACGATTCATCTCGGCCAGAGGCACTTTAGCTTTTATCTTCTGATAATTGCCATCATTCTCCATTCCCATGATGACTGCACGGCGGCCTTGCAGGTCGGTCATGATATCGCCCATCTTATCTTCAGGAACAATAACCTCCACATCGTAAATCGGCTCCAGAATCTTCGGTCCGGCATTTTTGAATGCTTCTCTGAAAGCGTTACGTCCTGCTAATTTAAAGGAGATTTCGTTTGAATCTACCGGGTGCATTTTACCATCATATACATAAACGGCAATGTCACGGGCATACGAACCGGTTAGCGGTCCTTCTTCCATCTTCTCCATCACACCCTTTACAATAGCAGGCATGAAACGTGCATCAATGGCGCCACCCACAATACAGTTATGATATACCATTTTGCCACCCCAAGGAAGGATATGCTCTTCAACGCCACGTACAGGGAACTCAGTTGGGTGTTTCATGCCTTCAAAATAGGGCTGAATAAGCATGTGTACTTCTCCAAACTGACCAGCGCCACCAGATTGTTTCTTATGGCGATACATTGACTTTGCCTGCTTGGTAATGGTTTCGCGATACGGAATCTTTGGTGTAAAATATTCTATCGGAATTTTATTGAGATGCTCAACCAACCATTTTACAGTATTGAGATGCAACTCACCCTGAGCATGTGCAATAGTCTGCTTCAGCTCTTTAGAGTAGTTTGCGGTAAATGTTTTATCAATTTTGTTATACTCATGTAACAGGGTCCCCAACTTTTCTTCGTCTGCCTGATTCTTGGCACGAACAGCCATGTTAATTTTCGGAGCCGGGAAGCTGATAGGTTCTATCTGTACATCAGGGTTCTTTAACGAGTTGAGCGTATCGCATGTATGCGCCGATTTCAGTTTTATTGCAGCGCCAAAGTCACCGGCAACTATCTTTTCAACCTTTTCACGTTTCTTACCTGCGACAACAAATAACTGAGAAATCCGCTCTTTCTGACCATTATTTCCATTGGAAATGTCCATACCTTCAGATACTTCACCAGCGTATACTTTAAAGAAACTCATCTCGCCAAGGTGTTCTTCAATGGCAGTTTTATAAATAAATAATGACATGGGTGCTTTGGGGTCGCACTTTAATTCGACGCCGGTATTGGTCTTACGACCTGGCATATCCTGAGGAGAAGGTACTACATTCAAAAGAAATTCCATCAGACGATTTACGCCATAGTTATGTTTTGCATCTACACAAAACAGTGGGAATATACCACGACTGGTTAATCCCAACAAAAAACCTTTCACCATCTCTTCTTCGGTAAGAATTCCTTTATCAAAGAAGATCTCCATTAATGCTTCATCACTTTCAGCAGCCGACTCCATCAATGCAGTCTGATACTCTTCCGCTTTTGCTTTTTCCGATTCCGGAATGTCTAATATTTCTGTCTTTCCTTCGGCGAACTTGAACATCTTCATTTGAAGTACGTCGATAAGGGCATTATAACCTATACCTGCATTAACTGGATATTGGCATACTACAATATTATTCCCAAATTGGGTTTTTAACTGACGAACAGTTTCGTCGAAATTTGAATTTTCGTGGTCCAGATGATTTACCGTAAAAATAACTGGCGTATTTTGCCTTTTGGTATTTCTCCAGTGAATTTCAGTACCTACTTCAACTCCGTTTTGTGCATTCACCAACATGATGGCGGTGTCGCAAACGGTTAAAGCGGAGATAACTTCACCGACAAAATCATCAAAACCAGGCGCATCAATAATATTAATTTTTTTTTGATTAAATTCAGCATATAATACTGTAGATGATACTGAATTTTGACGTTCTAACTCAATCGGGCGATAGTCAGAAACGGTATTCTTGTCCTCAATAGATCCCCGGCGTGAGATCAACCCACTTTCAAAGAGCATACACTCTGCGAGGGTTGTCTTGCCGGTTTTCGCTCCTCCAATGAGTACCACATTTTTTACTTCATTCGAATTGTAGACCTTCATATCATTAAAATTTAATAATTAATATCTGTCCTCACAAATTTAAAAAAATTTACGAACTAACAAAGAAAAGATTTTATCTTTCATACACTTCATTATGTACTGAATTTAAACAGTTTATAATTTCAACTTTTAGATTTTATGACCCCTTGTTAACTATTTAACAATTCAAATCCTGAATATATGCCTTAGGTGTCATTTTTAAGCATCTAATTTAATTAATTATGAATTTTTCATTACCTAATTGGTTTCATCAGTACATAATCCTCAAAGTACACTCCGACGGAACTTACATGTCAGATTTTTACAAGTCTTTGTGTTTTGAGAAAATGCTCGTTTCGCATTTTTTTATAAGAAGTCGTTTTTTCAGATAAAAAGACAAGAAAAAATGACAAATTTCATGAACAATATCTATTTTTATCGTTTAATATTAAAATCTTGAAACCCTTACTTCCACTACCCAATACCTTACAATATTTCTTCCGAAATACAAATAGCTATTCGGTAGCACTTTACATTTTCACCTAATTTTATTGATTTATGAACAACCCATTCATTTACAAACCACTCTGCACCATCATTGCAGGGGCTCTTGCCGTTACCATAATGGTTAGCTGCGGCATCAAAAAAAACAATCAAAAAGTGGAACCAGCAATTAATAGTGCAAACCTCGACACTACCACTAAGGCAGGTGACGACTTTTACCAGTACGCTAATGGCGGCTGGCTAAAAAACAATCCCATTCCGGCTGATAAAAGTCGTTATGGTGCTTTTGAAGAACTTGATGAACTAAACACGAAACAGCTGCTGGGAATTATGGAAGAGGCCGCTGCCGATAAAAGTGTAAAACCAGGCTCTATTAAACAAAAAATCGGCGATTTCTATACCAGTGGCATGGATACCGTAAAGATTGAGAAAGATGGGATCAAAGCTATTCAAACCGAACTCGACAAGATAGAGGCTTTGAAAACCGTTGCCGATGTACAGAAACAAATTGCATACAACCATGCTGCAGGAATGTCCGGATTGTTTAATATCTATTCTGCTCAGGATGAAAAGAACAGTGAAAAGGTTATTGCACAACTTGGACAGGGTGGGCTCGGATTGCCCGACAGAGATTATTATCTCGCTACAGATAGCCGTTCAAAAGAGATTCGTGCCGAATATCAGAAGCATCTCGTTCGTACTTTCGTGTTATTGGGACAAACAAATGATGTGGCTGTCAAGAGTGCCGAAACGATAATGAAAATCGAAACGGCATTGGCAACTGCCTCTTCAACCCGCCTTGAACTGCGCGATCCTGTTAAAAATTATAACAAAATGGATTTGGCAGGGGTTAAGAAAATCGCCCCTCAGTTCGACTGGACACTTTATTTTAGCAACATTGGAGTAAAACAAACAAAGGAACTCAATGTGGGTCAGCCTAAGTTCTTTACCGCCATGGCAAAATTAACCTCTACGGTACCCGTTGATCAATGGAAGATTTATCTGAAATGGAATCTGATTCGTAATTCATCCAGCTACCTCTCATCTGCCTTCGATAAAGAACATTTTGCATTCTACGGAACGGTTCTTTCGGGTATCAAACAGATGAAGCCTCGTTGGAAACGTGTTGTTGACGAAACAAGTGGTTCATTAGGCGAAGCTGTTGGTCAACTATACGTTGAAAAATACTTCCCGGCCTCGGCAAAAGAGCGGATGATCAAGTTAATCAACAATCTGAAGGTAGCGCTGAATGAGCGTATTCAGAACTTGAAATGGATGAGCGCCACTACTAAAAAAGCAGCAGAGGACAAATTGGCTAAAATTAACGTAAAGGTTGGCTATCCTGACAAATGGATTGACTATTCAAAAGTAGCGGTATCGAAGGAATCTTATTTCGCTAACGTGATGAATGCCAATCGATTTTCAGTTAAGAGAGATCTTGACAAAATAGGAAAACCTGTTGATCGCGCAGATTGGGGTATGACGCCTCAAACAGTCAATGCTTATTACAGTCCTAACATGAACGAGATTGTTTTCCCTGCCGGAATTTTACAACCTCCTTTCTTCTATTCGGAAGGTGACGATGCGGTTAACTATGGCGCCATTGGCGTGGTTATTGGTCATGAAATGACGCATGGCTTCGACGATCAGGGCCGTTTATATGATAAAGTTGGAAACCTACACGAATGGTGGACTAAAGAGGACGCTACCAACTTTGAAAAACAAACCAAGGTGTTGATTGATCAGTATGATAATTACAAGATTCTGAATTCACTCCATGTTAACGGTAAGCTGACAATCGGTGAGAATATTGCCGATCTGGGTGGCGTAAATATTGCTTATACCGCACTTCAAAAAGCATTGCAAGGAAAAGATCTGACCAAGAAAATTGATGGTTTTACAATTGATCAACGATTTTTCCTTTCGTATGCACAGGTTTGGAGAAACAGTATCCGTGATCAGGAACTTATGCGTCGCTTGAAAGAAGATGTACACTCACCCGGTGTAGCCCGCGTAAATGGAATTGTATATAACATTCCTGCTTTCTATAAAGCATTTAACATTAAATCTACGGATAAGAGGTTTATTCCTGAAGAGAAAAGAGCTAATATCTGGTAAATTAATTGATATTTAATAATTGGAAAGTCGGAACGGAAATTACCGGTATTTCGACCTTCCATACAAAAATGTGAAGCTGCCTAAAAAGTCCTCGGGATTAATAAGGGTAGCTTCATTTTTTTTATTCAATTTGCCGGTCTGTTTCTACTTTGCTTTCCGTCTGTTAATTATCCCAATTTGTAATAATTTTTTCCTTAACCATAAAACACTAATAAACTTCAGAAACTAAACCTTATTAGTGCATCTTGCCTACAATCTTAAACTTGTAACAGGATATATTTCCGACATACTATCATAATTTAAAATAATCTATTATTGAAGATTGTATTGAAATAAAATAATCACTAAATTTGTAATTTAATAGACTTATTTAATAGCGCTATTAAGCAATGAATGACATAAATAATAAAACAAATGAGCAGACAATACTAGAAGTAGCCGAGCGGCTATTTCTGGAAAAGGGGTTTGCGATGACTTCAATCACTGAGATAGCCAAAGTAGCCGGTTGTAATCAAGCGTTGGTCAATTATTATTACCGCTCAAAGGAGAAACTTTTTGCTGCAATTTTTGAAAAAAAACTAACGCTCTTTTTTTCGGAATGGGTTTATGCGAGTGATGAGGATCTATCCTTTAATGAGAAACTTAAACAAAGGATCGAAGCTCACTTCAATATGCTGGAGGCAAACCCTCAATTACCCTTTCTTATATTTAACGAATTGATAACTAACGAAAATCGTTTAAATATATTGAAAGAAAAGCTGAATGATCTTCCAAAGATGGCATTAAAAGCATGGGAAACCGAATTACAGAATGAAATTGATAAAGGGAATATCAGACCTACAACAATAGTTGATTTGGTTATTACTATCATCTCATTAAATGCAATGTTATTTATTGAGAAACCTATTTTCAAAAGCCTATATGCTTTTACAGACCGAAATTTTGAACAATTTATAGAACAACGCAAACAGGAAAATATCAGAATAGTAATGGCAAGTTTGAAACCTTAATTTTCTTGTTGTCAAATTAGTTGTTCCATTAAATACATTACTTAAAAAAAAGAAATTGCTATTGAAGAAACTAAGTGAAGCATTTACTAAAACAGGTTATGGAAACAATATTAAACTTAGGGATAGATATTGGTTCAACGACGATAAAAGTTGTTGTTGCAGATAACAATGGGAATGTTTTGTTCAAAGATTATCGACGACACTATGCTGATATCGAGAAAGTAATAAGTTCAGTTCTTACAACTTTAATTAAAGAAACCGGAAATCTACCTGTACATTTTGCCATTACCGGATCAGCGGGTATGGGCGTTGCCGAGCGGTGTGGTATCTGCTTTGTACAAGAGGTAGTGGCTTCATGCGAAGTGATTACCTCTAAATATCCGAATATAAAAACCTTGGTTGATATTGGTGGTGAGGATGCAAAGATGATCTTCTTTGACAAAAACAGAACACCTGATATGCGTATGAATGGGAGTTGTGCCGGTGGGACAGGTTCATTTATCGATCAAATTGCTTCGCTCCTAAATATTGAAGTGAGTGAATTGAGTAGGTTAGCAGAAAAATCCTCCATCATTTACCCTATCGCCTCCCGTTGTGGTGTATTCTGTAAAACGGATATCCAAAATCTATTGAGCCAAAATGTTTGTAAGGAGGATATTGCCGCTTCGGTCTTTCATGCCGTTAGCATGCAGGTCATCACATCCTTAGCGCGTGGATATGATATAGAACCGCAAATCTTCGTTTGTGGAGGACCATTTACCTTTATACCAGCGCTAAGAAATGCATTTGCAAAAGAATTAAAAATAGATGAAAATGAAATTATTTTATCTGACTATTCAGAAGTAATTCCGGCTTGGGGAGCTGCTATTTATGCTGGCAAACGGAAAGAGACTAAAACCATTTCAGAATATATTAAACAGATTGCACTATCCTTCCCGGGAGAGGTTAAAGACAACACAAATAGGTTACAGCCCTTATTCAAAGACGAAAACGAATGGACTGATTGGAATAATTCGAAAAATCAGTTTCAGATTCCAACTGTTGAATTGGGTAAACTGAAATCCAAAAATTGCTATATTGGAATAGATAGCGGTTCAACAACAACAAAAGTAGTAGCAACGGACGAAGAAGGGCGCTTATTCTTTCATTTCTATGAAAAAAACAACGGTAACTCCCTTAAAACAGTAGCAAAAGGTTTGGCTCAGTTACAAAGTAAAACGAAAGAATCAAATATCGAGTTGACTATTTTGGGAAGTTGTGTTACCGGTTATGGAGAAGATTTGGTAAAAGCGGCATTCGATATTGATGCCGGCATGGTAGAAACTATTGCACATTATTTGGCTGCATGTCATTTCAATCCTAAGGTGTCGTTTATCCTCGACATTGGTGGACAGGATATGAAAGCTGCTTTTATTGAAAATGGAATCATAAGACGAATGGAAATCAATGAAGCTTGTTCCTCGGGTTGCGGTTCGTTTATCGAAACGTTTGCCTCTTCATTGAAATATACAGCAGCTGAATTTTCGGAAGTTGCTATTCAATCAAAAAATCCTTGTGATCTGGGGACCCGTTGCACCGTTTTCATGAATTCAAAAGTGAAACAATCCCTGCGGGAAGGGGCTTCAATTGGCGACATATCTGCCGGATTAGGATATTCGGTAATAAAAAATTGTTTAAATAAAGTACTGAAATTAAAAGATTTCTCCGAATTGGGTGACCACATCATGGTGCAAGGCGGGACATTCAGAAATAAGGCGGTGATTCGCGCACTGGAATTAGAAATCGGCAAACCTGTGATGATAACCGACTATCCTGAATTAATGGGAGCCTACGGGGCGGCTATTTTTGCTAAACATGAAGCCGAAAAAGGGAGTACAAATGCAGTGAAATTAGCCGATTTATCTAAACCCAAAAATCTCAATGAAAAGGTTCTCCTCTGCAAAGGCTGCGAGAATCAATGTACGGTAACAAGTTATCAATTTGAAAATGCCAAGCGTTATTTTGCCGGGAACAAATGTGAAAAAGTGTTCAGCAATACCGGAAAAAAATGTGTCAAGGGAAAAAATGTATATACCGAAAAATATAGTTTACTATTTGAGCGGGAAATTATTTCATCACACTCAAAACTAACTATTGGCATACCACGAGCTTTAGGCATATATGAAAATTACCCATTTTGGTACGCTCTTTTGAGTAGTTCGGGTTTCCATGTGGTACTATCCGATGTATCTACCATGAAACTTTATGAAAAAGGATTAAGCACGGTTATGTCAGAAAACATTTGCTTCCCTGCCAAACTTGCTAACGGACATATTTTAAACCTGATAGAAAAAAAAGTCGATCGCATTTTCATGCCTTTTGTGGTATACGAAAACAAGAAAGATGAAAAATCAGTTAACAGCTACAATTGTCCGATAGTAACAGCCTATTCGGAAGTTATCAAAAGTGCTATTAATCCTAGCGGGAAATACGGTATTCCACTCGACACACCCAGTTTTACTTTCAAAAATAAAGATTTGCTGAAAAAAGCCTGTGCCGGATATCTTCGTTCGCTCTCGCCTGACATCAGCAGAAAAGAGATAGAAAATGCTTTTACTGTTGCTATTGAAGCCCAAGACAATTACAAAAAAACATTAACGGAGCGTTGTCAAAAGGTCATTGAAAATGCATCCAAAGAAAATCGTCTGGTTGTTTTATTGGCAGGTCGTCCTTACCATACAGATCCATTGATTCAACATAAAATTGCTGATATAATTGCCGACTTTGGTGTAGATGTGATTACCGACGATATGGTTGGCAATACAACGACAATAGACAATGTTCAAAGTATTACACAATGGGAGTATACGAATCGTATTATAAAAGCAGCCTTGTGGACTGCAGAGGCACCGGTCAATGTTCACTATATAGAACTGACCTCCTTTGGTTGTGGTCCGGATGCTTTCATTTTGGATGAAGTGTCAGATATACTCCGTAGAAAAGGTAAAAACGCCACATTATTGAAAATAGACGATATCAACAACATCGGTTCTACACGCTTACGTATACGATCGCTTATCGAAAGCCTGAAGTTTAAGCATGGAATCAACACATTAAAAGATACACGGGCGATCTCCACACCGCCTTTTGAAAAGAAAGACAGGCAACGAAAAATACTGATCCCCTGGTTTGCTGATTTCTTTTCACCTTTCTTCCCGACCGCCTTTAAGTTGATAGGCTATGAAGCGGAAAACCTTCCGCCAAGCGATCAACAATCGGCAGAATATGGCTTAAAGTACTCCAATAATGAAATTTGCTATCCAGCGACGCTGGTAGTAGGCGATTTTATGAAAGCTTTGAATAGCGGCAAATACAATCGTGAGGAAATTGCACTCGGAATCTCCCAAACGGGAGGTCAATGTAGAGCTACGAATTATATTGCGCTTCTGAAGAAGGCCATGATTTCCGATGGTTATGGAGACATTCCGGTTCTTTCGATTTCAAGGGGAAGCGGGACAATTAATGAGCAACCCGGCTTTAAAATCAAATGGACGAAAGTGTTTAAAACGGGACTGTCGTGTATGGTTTTTGCTGATTGTTTATCACAATTTTATTATGCCACAGCACCAAGAGAAATTGAAAGCGGTGCTGCTAAGAAACTTAAAAATAAATATCTCCAACTTGGAATACAGGCATTGAGTGAAAATAATGCTGATAAATTCTATTTTTTAGTCGAAAAGGCCGCAGAAGAGTTTGAAAAAATAAGCATCCGAAAAGTAATTCCCCGTATCGGAATAGTGGGTGAAATCTATGTAAAATACAATAGTTTTGCGCATAAGAATGTGATAAACTGGTTAGTTACGCAAGGAATTGAACCTATTGTTCCTCCTGTTACCAACTTTTTTATTGATGAATTTGTCAGTCAGGATGCCAGAGTTGAAGGATATATTACTAAAAGGAATTTGCCGAAAACACTCATTAACTTTGCTGAGAATTACATATATGGTATTATCAAAAAAATGGAAACAAAAGCCGGTAAGTTTCCTTATTATCGCCCCATTGGGAATCCACATAAGGATGCAGAAAAAGCATCCAAAATCATTAATCTAAATGTGCAGTTCGGCGAAGGCTGGCGAATCCCTGCCGAATTTATACGATTTGCGGAAACGGGTATCAATAATGTCATCAGCTTGCAACCCTTTGGATGCATTGCCAATCATATTGTGTCAAAAGGAATTGAAAAACGCACACGTCAGCTTTATCCTTCAATGAATATTCTCTCCCTTGATTTTGATAGTGGAATGAGTGAGGTAAATATTTATAACCGACTGCATTTCATGGTTAAAAATGCAATACAAAATCTCAGCGAGTGCAAAGAAAATGTTTCAGAGTCTATGATTGCTTTGAGGTAGATGTTGCCGTAACTTTGCAACAGCAGAATAATGTAATAATGAAAAAAGCACCTAAGCATATTCCATGTGGGACATCAATACCTATTGACAATCCACATGCCGTATCGGTCAGCCTACCTACAATCACAGATGTAATTGGATACGAGAGTAAAAAACCGACTGTAATGAAAATATTGCAGTCGGGTTATCCTCGTTTCTATATAAATAAACTCACGCAGGAAATACAGCACTCCATCCTTGAAACAAATGGGATATCCTCAGATTCTGAATTGATTCCAGTTTCTTCACTTCATGCGGTTTCGCTGACAAACAAACAATTAGGACAGAATTTATCGGTCATTAGTGACAGTGGATTTGATTTTATCCAAATAGGAAAGAGTACGGCTCACCTAAATCAGGTTAAGCGCTTTATACAGAATAGCGGACTCAATCCATCGTCACGTAAGGCAGAAGATTATTTATTAAACCAAGGCTTACTTTTAGAACCTTTTGCCGAAGGAAAAAACACAAATCAATCAGCCGAAGAGGTAATAAAAAGCACACTGGCCGAAGCCTATGAGATTTCATCTCAGGATGATGTGATCCTTTGTAATACCGGAATGAATGCAGTATATACTGCCTTCAAAGCTGTCAAATCTATTCAGGCAAAGAAAGGAAGGACCGTTTTTATTCAATTGGGCTGGCTCTACCTCGATACCATTGAGATTATCAAGAGATACAGCAATGATAAATATTTCCAGATAACCTCTAATAATCTGGACGAACTGGAACGTTGGCTTACTATCAATCATGCGGAGGTAGCAGGACTGATCACAGAGGTTCCTAATAACCCATTGATTCAATGTCTTGATCTACCTCGTTTACGCAAGATCACTCAAAAATATGAAATACCGCTTGTGATTGATGCCACCATTGCCACTCCCTATAATATGGAGGTTATGGAATATGCCGATATCGTTGTGGAAAGCCTGACCAAGTTTGCTTGTGGGAATGGAGACGTGATGATGGGCGCAATTATCATGAACCCCAAAAGTGAGGTGGCAGCCGAATGCGATGAGAAGATCAGACAAGTGGTTGAAAAGCCTTACATCAAAGATATTCAACGACTGGCATTTAAAATAATCAACTATAAATCAAGAGTGGAAAAGATCTCGCTCAATACCTATGCCCTACTCGACTATTTAAAACATTCAAAAAAGATAACAGCCATCTATTCTGCTTTGAATCCTGAGTATCTGAACAATTTTTTAAACGTGAGGAAATATGAAACGGCACTTCCCGGGCTAATTTCTATCCTGTTTGATAAAAAATTACACTACTACTATGATAAACTTCGATTTCCGAAAGGGCCTAGTTTTGGAACTGAGTTTACTTTGGCCATGCCTTATGTTTACCTAGCTCATTTCGATCTTCTTCAAACGCCGGAAGGTCGGCAGTACCTTGAAGACATAGGACTAAAGTCTGATATCTTAAGAGTATCTGTAGGAACAGAACCTATTGATGAGATTATACGGGTATTTGAAGAATTATAATATTATTGAGAACAGAATTGAGCTCACCGAATAATCAGCTTCAGACACGTTGACTTCGATAAGCTCAGCAAGAAGGCATGAATAATGTCTTGCCGTCAATCAAAGAAAAGATTAAAGGAAGCCGATCCATTTGGATGAGCTCTTTTTGCTTTTATTGCACCAAAAAACATATCGGTTGGCTTGGTGATCTTTTTACCGATTAATATTTCGCTATTTTCCGGTAGCGACATATTATAATTCTTATCGGAATACATAAAAAAATAGATGTTGCTAATGATGTAGAATGTTATAGTCCGGATAAAAATATTTATTTTTTTATCGTCAGATACCATCTAAATACAAATTGATATTCAGATATTTATACACAATAAACCACACTTTAAACGAGTGTAAAAAAAATAAAAGATTTTAACTCATACAACCTATCGGTTCATTATCGCATCTAAAACAGCAAAGAACTAAAAAATGAACTACCGTTTAAAACTACGCTTATACTTATTTTGCATAATTATATCAACCCAATTCAATAATCTATTTGCACAAACAATCAATGAGCAGCATTTAGGGTTTGAGACACGCAGTTATTCATCCACGCAAAATAATCTACCCTTTTGGCTATGGGCAAATCAAAAAGGCACGATACAGGAATTGGGCAAATATCATCAAACAGGTTTGTTGAAATTTGAAAGTTCTGTTTCAGATACAATTCATAAGCTAAATTTAAGCTATGGGGTTGCGTTAGCTTCTGACAAGACTACCCGATCAGTTTCGCAAATCAATGAAGCCTTTCTCTCAATAGGATATAAAAAAGTTCTTTTAAAGATTGGAGAACAAGCTGCTAAAACACAGCTAGGGGGACTGTCTGCTACCAACGGAGATTTTGATTACTCAAATAACAGCAGACCGTATCCTTCTGTTCTGATCGGAACCAATGGGTTTATTCATCTTTTTAAGAATTTCTCCTTTAGCGCTGTTTATGAAGAGGCCCTAATACGGGACCAATATGAATATATTAAGAATCCGAATCTACATCACAAGAATTTATTCGTTCGTTGGGGTAAACCTAAAGCACTGCAAATCACAGTAGGAATGGATGACTATGCGTGGTGGGGAGGAACAAGTCCGAATCCTGAATATGGAAAGCTTCCCTCCGGATTCAAAGATTATTTAAGAGTTATCATGTGCTTACCAGGAGGGCCGGATGCACCTTTAACAGAAAGAGAGAATGCAGCAGGAAACCATTTGGGTCAATATAAACTTACAATTGAAAAAACCATAAACGAACAATCATTTTTCCTCTACCTGTGTCACCCTATCGAAGATCGTTCAGGAAATAAATGGCAAAACTATCCGGATAACATGTATGGGATATTTTGGGAAAAGAAGCAGAAACGTACCTTGATCTCATCCGCATTATTTGAATTTTACTTTACCCGAAACCAAAATGTACATCCTACAAATTCGATAGTACCTCCAAATGGTCAGTGGCCCGTCAACTATTTCAATCACTATGTTTATACCTCCGGATTTACTTACAAGGGGAATGTAATTGGTCTCCCCCTGTTTTATCCCGTCGTATACGATAATGACGGAAAGGTAATAGGAATTGCCAACACACGTTTCTATGCCTTTCATGGTGGTATTGGAGGAAGTACCTCTCATCGGGATCACTATAAAGTACTACTTACATATTCTGTAAATTCAGGCATCTGGAATTCATATCCAGGTAAGTTAAAACGTCTCAGCACTCTTTTTGAGTATTCCTATTCTTTAAACAAAACGTTGGGTATTAATTGCGGAGCCGCACTTGATTGTACGAATCAGGGAGGTGACAACAATCAGGAGTTTTTGCCTCTGGGAGGGAACATTAAACAAGTAATGGGAGGATATATTGGAATCTACTGGAAATTGATTCATTAGACAGAAATTGATTTTTCTTATTCAATAAACCACCTCGTAGTAAGCTGACGAGGTATTAATGAAAAACATTGATTCATCAATTTGTCATATATAGTAATTAATTTTAATCAGATCATAATCAATAATACACGTAGCCATACAGAATGCCGCTACCAAACTGCTTATGAAGCCCACTGCTCAAGAAGGAGAAAGTGCCTAGAACGTAGTAGTAGCCGATACGCTGTATACACCCGAAATCGAATGTGTAAACCTTACGCATTATAGGGGTAAAATGGGCGATATCATCCTTTTTTTATTTTTGATCACGTAAACAATCAGCATCACTGTACACAGCGGATGTACAGTAGTACAAAAGCTGCATCAGAGACACAGAAAAATGATTGTCCTATTTTTTAGGTGTACTTTTCTCTGTTTCTTTTCTTTCTTTTGTTTGTACAAACAAAAAATAACAATGTATTGATTCATTAGGTGAAATCAATAAAAATAATGAATATTTACTATTTGTATTTAAATCATAACAAGTTAATATTAATACATAACTCACATTATTTTACAGTCGCGAAGAAAACATGGCAACCAAGTTGTATCTATAACCGGTGCTCAAGTTCTAAACTAACATGATTTTTTGCTTGAAACTGTTATGTTTTCACCATTCAGATGGTTTAATAAAACCTTCATTTTTTTCTGCATAAACAGTGAAAAAAAGATTAAAATGGAAGAAAAAAGTTACATAAATAATTGGAACCTTACCATATGGTAATAATTTTTCAGAAAGCAGGAAGTACCTTTGCACTCAATTAAAAAACGAGGTCATGGATAGCAGAGACAGCATTGATTTTGGGACAATGAAGATATCAAGTTTGTTTAACAGGATGTTTATTCCTACTCTTCTGGGAATGCTTTTCACCGCAACAATCACAATTGCAGACGGCATCATTGTCGGGCGAGGAGTAGGGAGTGACGGGCTGGCAGCAGTGAATATAGTTGTTCCCTTATTAATGATTGCCACCGGAGTTGGATTGATGTTTGGAATTGGAGCTTCTGTCGTGGCTGCTATTCATCTTTCACAAAATAACGCTAAAGCTGCTCGTATCAACATTACTCAGGCATTTTTTGCTTCATCGATAATGATAATACTGTTGTCAGTGCTGATTTTAGTCTTTCATAAAGAGGTCGGATATTTATTTGGAAGTTCTGATAAGTTATTGTCGTTGGTGCTGGATTATATGGATTGGCTTGTCCCTTCTTTAGTATTCGGTATGATTATGACTCTGGGGTTATTTATCATCCGGCTTGATGGTTCGCCGGTTTATGCAATGCTTTGCGATGCTGTTCCTGCTGTTTTGAATATAGTATTGTGTTATATTTTTGTCATAAAATTGAATTGGGGTATAAAAGGTTCTGCTATAGCAACTTCTATTGCAATGATAGTTGGAGGAATAATGATTTTCATTTATATGGTATCCTTTTCGAAAATATTGCATTTATACCGGTTAAAGATAAATCGAAAAAGTATGATCCTTTCCTTCCGTAATATTGGCTATATGATAAATATAGGATCATCTGCCCTTTTAGGTGAATTGGCGATTGCATGTATGATGCTTGTTGGCAATTATGTTTTTATACGAACGCTGGGGGAAGATGGCGTTGCTGCATTTAGTGTTGCATGTTTCTGTTTGCCGCTCGTTTTTATGGTTAATAATGCTATTGCTCAATCGGCTCAACCTATTATCAGCTACAACTATGGAAGTGGAAATACCCTACGTGTAAAAAAAACAAAGATACTTAGCATTAGTATTTCTTTACTTTTCGGCTTTATTGCAATGGTAGCCTCTATCTTATTTTGCAAACCGTTAGTATCTTTATTTTTAGATACCTCTTGCAATGCATATAATATCGCTGTTAATGGCATGCCATATTTTGCTCTTGGTTTTGTATTCATTTCGTTTAATATTGTCTGTGTGGGATACTATCAAAGCGTTGAGAAGGCGAAACAAGCCATTACTTATACTTTATTACGTGGGTTTGTCCTAATGATTTTGTGCTTTCTGACACTACCATTTGTCTTAGGTGAAAAAGGGATATGGCTTTCTGTACCTTGTTCCGAATTGCTAACAGCATGCGTTATCGTTATTAGCCTGATTGTTAGCAATAAAGCAATGAAAGTAAGCATTATAAACTAAAAAAAGAAAAAGATTGGATTATGAAACATATGGTGTTTATTGTAATAATGTCTATACTGTATAGCTGCACTCCGTCGAATAAATCTCCCGAAGGTGGACAACGAAAAAGAATTCCTGTTATCACTTTGAAAGAAGAACAGATAGCCCTGAATACAGAATATCCGACAAGGATAGAGGGCAAAGTAAATGTGGATATACGCCCTCAGGTAGAAGGTTATATTAAGAAGATATTCGTAGAGGAAGGAGCTTTTGTAAAAGCCGGGCAACCGTTATTCAAAATAGACGACCGTTCTTTTGTTGAACAAATGAATACAGCAAAAGCTAATTTAAATTCAGCTAAAGCTACATTGAAAAATGCAAAACTGGAAGTAGATAAGTACACATTACTAAGTGATAACAAGGTCACTTCCGATTTTCAATTACGATCGGCAACGACACAGTACGAGATAGCTCAAGCCAATGTAGCTCAACAAAAAGCTGCCTTAGAGAATGCAAAAATAAATCTTGAATTTTCATTAGTAAAATCTCCGATAAGTGGTTTTATTGGCAGAATACCAAAACGAATAGGTAATCTTGTGTCAAAAACAGATACACAGCCTCTTACTACACTATCGGATATTAGTGAAGTATATGCTTATTTCTCTATGACTGAAAAAGATTTTCTTCAATTCAACACCCAATATTCAGGAAAGAACTTAGCTGACAAAATATCAAAAGTATCCCAGGTCTCTTTAACACTGGCCGATGGGAACACTTATCCATATCATGGAAAGATACAGATGATTAATGGCGAATTCGATAAGAATACAGGATCGATAAGCATTCGTGCAGTATTTAAGAATCCCCAAGACTTGTTAAGAACCGGAAATACCGGGCGCATTATCTTTCCACGGTTGGTGAAAAGAGTACTGCGCGTTCCTGTTTTATCGACTTTGGACATACAAGATAAGATTTTTGTTCTTCGTTTAGACAAAGACAACAAAGCACAACGTGTTGCGATAAACATAAGCGATAAACAAGGTGATTATTATATCGTAAAGTCAGGGTTAAAACAGGGAGATCGAATTCTTTCACAACAGTTGGAAACTGTAGTAGAAGGAGAACAGATACAACCGTTGAAATAATAGAAATATGTTCAGAAAAATTATAAACAGACCGGTTTTAGCAACAGTTGTATCTATCATTCTGGTATTGTTAGGTTTGATAAGCCTCAACAAGCTTCCCATTACTCAATTTCCAGATATTGCACCTCCTACCATCAATGTGTATGGAAGTTATCCGGGCGGTAATAGCGAAAGCGTTACCCGTTCTGTTATTATTCCTTTAGAAGAAGCAATTAATGGTATTGAAGGTATGGATTATATTACTTCTTCTGCCGGAAGTGATGGAAGTTTCTCGATTACGATTATTTTTAAACTAGGGACAAATCCCGATCAGGCAGCCGTAAATGTCCAGAATCGCGTGTCACAAGTAAATAGTGAAATTCCTTCCGAAGTTCTACAGGCAGGTATCACAACTATCAAAAATCAGAATGGCAGTATTTTAATTTTTGACATTATAAGTAAGGATAAATCAAAATACGATGAACTATTCTTGCAGAACTATGCAAAAATAAATTTAATACCAGCCCTGAAAAGAATACCCGGAATAGGAAATGTGCAGATATTTGGGACAAAAGATTATTCGATGCGCGTTTGGTTAGATCCTCAGAAATTGACGGTAAATAATCTAACACCAAGTGATATACAAACAGCTATTGGTAATGCAAGTTTTGAAGCCTCACCCGGTAAACTGGGGGAAGAATCGAGTGCTCCAATGCAATATGTGATAAAGTATAAGGGTAAACTTAATAAACCGGAACAATTTGAAAGGATCGTAATTAAGTCAAACTCCGATGGATCGATGCTTCGTTTGAAAGATGTAGGCAGAGTTGAGTTCGGAGCCTCTTTTTACGGTAGTGATGGTAAAGAAAACGGGAAGCCTGCTGTCCCACTTATGATTCAGCAAACTAGTGGTTCTAATGCCAATCAAATTGAAATTGAAGTTAGGAAAGAACTTAAAACCCTTCGCAAGAGTTTTCCACCGGGAGTGGATTATAGCATTTTACAAAGCTCCAAAGAAAAGTTAGATCAATCTATAAGTCAGGTTATCGAAACTTTGCTGGTGGCCTTTGTATTGGTAATTCTTGTAGTATTCCTTTTCCTACAGAATTTTCGTTCTACTCTTATACCTGCGATAGCTGTACCTGTATCCATTATTGGCACATTTTTCTTTTTGCAACTCATTGGTTTTTCTATTAATGTACTTACGTTATTTGCTTTAGTTCTGGCTATAGGAATTGTAGTTGACGATGCAATTGTAATTGTGGAAGCGGTACATACCAAAATGGATAATGATGGATATAGTCCAAAGTTAGCTACCAAGGCAGCAATGAACGAAATAACCGGTGTAATTATTTCCATTACATTGGTTATGTGTGCGGTGTTCTTGCCAATTGGTTTTTTGGATGGACCTGCAGGAATATTTTTCAAACAATTTGCTTTTACACTGGTTTTTGCAATACTTATATCTGCGGTAAATGCGCTTACTCTTAGCCCTGCATTGTGTGCATTATTCTTAAAGCCACATACTCACGATACGAGAACCAATTTGGGCTTTAAAGGCAGGTTCTTTCTAGCTTTTAATGCTGGGTTTAAAAATCTGAAAAATAAATATCTACATATAATTGGCTTCTCTATTCAACGAAAGTGGCTGACTATGGGAATTCTTGCACTGATTGGTGGTTTAGCCTTTTGGCTTATGGACCATACATCGAAAGATTTTGTTCCCATGGAAGACGATGGTTTTGTAACATATTCATTGTCATTACCTACAGGAACTAACTTGCAATATACAACCAAGGTTATTGATAGGATTGACAGTGCCTTTCAAACAATGCCAGAAGTTGAAAAAGCAACCAGTATTTCAGGATTTAATATGCTCAGTGATAATGCCGGTTCTTCTTATGCTCTTGGATTTCTTCGGTTAAAAGAAAAATCCGCAAGAGGAGATATAAAGGATATGGACAAAATAATAGAGGCAATGAACGTACGCCTCAAAGGACTGACATTGGGAGAATTGAGCCTATTCCGTTCACCTCCGGTTGAAGGATTTGGAAGTGTTAGTGGAGCCGAGCTGATTTTGCAGGATAAATCAGGAGGTGATTTAAATAAGTTTAGTCAGGTAACTCAAACCTTAGTTGAAGCTCTAAATCAAAACCCCGCTGTATCAACTGCATTTACTACTTTCAGAAGCGATTTTCCTCAATTTGAAGTAGCAGTTGATGAAGATAAAACCTACCAGTTAGGCACTACACCTAAAGATGTACTGAATACGTTGCAGTTATTCTACGGTGGAAGCCAAGCCAGCGATTTTATTCGCTTCGGTAAGTTTTATAGGGTAAACATAAAAGCCGAAGGGCAGTATCGTATGGATGAACAGTCCTTAAATCAGATATATGTGAAAAATCTGAGCGGAGAAATGATACCGATAAATTCGTTGGTTAAGCTTAAAAAAGTGTATGGTCCAGAATCGGTAAGTCGGTACAATTTATTCAATAGCATTAGAGTTAATATTCTTCCAGCTCCCGGATATGGTAACGGAGCGTTAATGTTGGCTGCTGAAAATATTATTAAAGAAAAATTACCAATGGGTTATGGCTACGAATGGAGCGGATTGAGTCGGGAGGAGAAACGAGCAAGCGCGCAGATGTTTTTCATTTTTTCACTTTGCATCCTTTTTACCTATTTTCTTTTATGCGCACAATATGAGAGTTACATTCTACCGTTAGCGGTAATACTATCTATTCCTACCGGCTTACTGGGAGTGTTCTTAGGTATAGGTATGGCAGGCATAACCAATAATATTTACGTTCAGATAGGACTGATAATGTTAATTGGGTTGCTTGCAAAAAATGCAATCCTGATTGTTGAATTTGCCTTACAAGCAAGGAGGAATGGAAAACCCATTGTTTCTGCTGCACTTGAGGGTGCTAATAAACGCTTTAGACCAATTTTGATGACATCGCTGGCATTCATTATTGGGTTAATTCCTTTGATATTTGCAACTGGGCCTGCCGCTGTTGGTAATCATTCCATTAGTATTGCGGCAATAAGCGGAATGGTTAGTGGTGTACTGCTAGGCTTATTTTTTATTCCGGTACTTTTTATCATATTTCAATCTTTACATGAAAGAATTGCAGGTAAAAAAGGCGATGATACACTCATGATAAATAAAGAAAAAACACATGAATTATAAATATAATGCTTTGTTTTTGTTTAGCCTCGTTTTGTGCTTTGCGTCGTGCAAAATTAGTAAAGATTATCAACGAGCAGAACTTAATATGCCGAAGTCATACAGATATAGCAATGTTGACAATAAGCCAGCCAGAGACACAACTACTGAAGTAGAGCGGGATAGTATAATTCACAAACCCCATGATTTTTTCAAAAATGCAGCTTTACAGGCATTACTGGATACTGCATTTGCAAAGAACAGCAATTTACTTATTGCTGTAAAAAATATTGCATTGGCAGAATCTGTTCTGGGAACAACGAAACTGAATTATTTACCTGATATTAACAGTCAGATAAATGAGAACTATATTAAATCGTCAAAAAATAGTGCTGTCGGACAAGCAGGTGGAAGTTCGCTAAAATCAGAAAACTATAATCTTTCCGTTGGGATAACTTGGGATGTGAATATTTGGAAAAAAATAAAAAGGGAAAAAGAAGAGGCTTTAGCCAACTACCTGCAAACACAAGAAGCCCGTAAAGCCGTACAAACCAAGCTTGTTATCGATATTACAAAAGCATACTACAGCCTGTTGATGCTGGACGAACAATTGGACATTGCAAAAAAAAGTAGAGACTTAAGCGACTCTACTTTGCATATTATTGAACTACAATATCATGTAGGAGATGCAAATTCGTTTGCTATTCAACAGGTAAAAGCGCAGTTGGAACAAAATAATGTTCTCATATCTCAAATTGAACAAAGTATTGGGTTGCAAGAAAATGCATTAAGTTTACTCTGTGGAAGCTACGCAACAAACAACATTAATCGTAAATGGACTGAAAATGAAGAATTCAGTAGAATTCCAAATGAAGGTTACCATGTCTCTTTATTATCCACCCGACCAGATATTCGGGCTGCAGAATATTCGCTAAAAGCGGCCAATGCTAGAGTCGGAATAAATAAGGCTGCTATGTACCCTTCTTTTAATATTTCGTTATCAGGTGGGCTGAACAGTCTTACTGCATCCAATTGGTTCTCCATGCCGGCATCCCTTTTTGGAACTGTGGCAGGGGAAATCACGCAACCAATATTTAATCGTAGAAGACTGAAAGCGAAGTATGAACAAACTCTTCTTGAGCGAGAAAAAGAAGTCATCGCATTTCGTCAGGCAGTACTCGAAGGATACAGTCAGGTATCCGATGCTTTGATAAATAAACAGAAAGTTGAAAAGCAATATAGCTATGCTCAAAATAGAGAAGAGGTATTGAAAGAGAGTATCAGATCGTCGAATCTTTTATTTAAAACAGGAATGATTAATTATCTCGAGATAATTAGTGCTCAGTCCAATTACCTACAAGCTCGTCTTCAAACGGTTCAATTATATACCAATAAAGCCTTGTCTAATGTAGAACTTTATTATGCGCTTGGTGGTGGTTGGGAATAGACAACATTTTAAATCTTATACTTAAAACATCTAATCATCCTCGGATTAACCTTATATTTGGAATCAACTACAAAAATTGAGGATTTACAGCTTATGAAGTGCAATGATATGGATAAACTTATAAATAGATTTTGTGAAAAATATAATTTTTCACAAAGCGATGCCCTTCTATTACTTAATCAAATGGATTTGGTAGAGTTTAAAAAACATCATAAGATCATAGAAGAAGACAAACGAAATTCCAATTTATACATATTGAAGGACGGTTTTATACGCACATATTCGATAGTAGAAGGAATAGAAACGACATATGGGTTTGAATCAGAGGGAAATGTTTTTTTTTCAACCAATTCGTATATTAGCAATAAACCGTCCCGAGTTACATTCGAAGCATTGACAAGTATTTCAGTTTTTTGTATCTCCAGAGAAAAGCTCAACGAACTTTTTAATTCTTCTGTGGCATGGTCAAATATAGGTCGAAGGTTAATTGAACAGAACTGGCTGTTGCTAGAAAAAGAAATGTTTGAATGGGATAAACCAACAGCAAAAGAACGCTATATGGTAGTTTTGGAACAAACCCCGGAATTAATAAAATATATTCCTTTACATAAAATTGCATCCTATCTGCGCATCACACCTCAGTCTTTTAGTCGTATCAGAGCTGAACTAAAAAGGTAAAGCTCTAGTGTAAACTGATAAGACAAGCTCACAATAGCGATCCTGTTGAGTGTAAGCATAGGTTTAAAAGTTTGCAAAACAAAACCTTTTTGAATAATCTTTGAAATATACATTGATTATATCATCAACGAAAAAAATTATTTTAGAAGATATTTTTGTTAAAAATTATTATAACATTATTCAAATGTGTTATTTATTATTCATTTTGCTTAGTTCCAATACTTCTGAAATCACTTTTGTTATCTTTGTACCCTAAAAAACAAATTGGCTCAATTTAATGACCCGAAACAAAACATATCTATTAATCGCATTTGTACGACCTCAAGCTTCACCAGCTAATACAGGTCGACCGCTTGTATTATGTTTGTTTTCTCCGGATCTGACTAGCAATACAAACTAGCCTTATTATTTCTTTAAAATACTTTGTGTAAAAACGAAATAATCTGAATCCGGAGAGTAATCTTCGGATTCTTTTTTTATACCAATCACAATGAGTAGCAGGTACAAACGAATTGCAGTAAAAGTGGGTAGTAATGTACTTACACGAGCCGACGGGACACTGGATATTGCACAAATGGCACAACTAACCGACCAGATTGCCCGTCTGAAAAAAGAGGGCATCGAAATAATTCTAATCTCATCCGGAGCAGTTGCAGCCGGCCGTAGTGAAGTACAGCCCAACCGTAGACTCGATCACGTCTCTTCACGACAGCTGTGGTCGGCTGTTGGGCAAGTACGCTTAATAAATCGTTACTACGACCTGTTTAACGAATATGGAATTATCTGTGCACAAGTACTTCCTACAAAAGATAATTTCAGAGATCGGAGACATTATCTGAATATGAGAAATTGCTTGAACACGTTACTCGAAAACGGTGTTTTACCTATCATTAATGAAAACGATACCATCTCTGTAACAGAACTGATGTTTACAGATAACGACGAGCTTTCAGGCCTCATCGCAACAATGATGGATTCTGAAGCGCTGATCATTCTAAGTAATATTGATGGTCTCTTCACAGATCATCCCGATAATCCGGGTGCAGAAGTGCTCCGGGAAGTAAACCCGGAAACCTCCAACCTGTCAAAATACATTCAAACCTCTAAATCCGAGTTCGGAAGAGGGGGAATGATGACAAAAACCACTATAGCCCGTAAGATTGCAGAACAAGGAATTCATGTACATATTGCCAATGGCAGAACCGATAATATCCTGATCGACCTGTTGGATTCAAATACAGACACATTGAATACACATTTTATTCCTAATGATAAGAAATCTTCGGGGATAAAAAAATGGTTAGCTCAATCTGACAGCTTTGCAAAAGGAGAAGTTTTAATCAATGAAGGAGCCTGCGAAGCACTACTTTCGGATAAAGCATCAAGTCTGCTGCTAATTGGAGTGACAAGCGTAAAAGGTTTCTTCAAGAAAGGAGATATTATCAAAATCATTGATCAGAATGGACAAGAAATCGGACTGGGGAAAACACTTTATGATTCTGAGAAAGCTTGTGAGTTAGCAGGGAAAAAGAAGAAACAACCCATTATTCATTATGATCACCTCTATCTCTTTGAGTCTAACACATAATTAGTTAGATTCACATTATTTTGTTTAAATCATAAAACAAGAGAACTTATGAGTATCACTGAAGCAATATTAAAATCAGCAAAAGAGGCTATCCAAACAGCCGTTCTTCTTAAAAAAGAGGAGATAAATCAATTGATAGATTGCATTGCAGATGCAGCGATTTCCAACATGCAGTTTATCCTAAATGAGAATGCAAAGGACCTTGAACGGATGGATCCGACCGATCCGAAATATGACCGACTTAAATTGACGTCAGATCGAATAAAGGCTATTGCAGTCGATCTGAAAAACGTCGAGGCACTTCCCTCACCGCTTGGAAGAGTACTTTCAGAGACCGTCAGACCTAATGGATTACACATAAAAAAAGTAAGCGTTCCCTTTGGCGTAATCGGTATTATTTACGAATCGCGACCTAATGTAACATTTGATGTAGCCGGATTATGTTTAAAATCGGGTAATGTTTGTGTGTTGAAAGGGGGAAGCGATGCAGACTTTTCAAATCGTGCCATCATATCCATTATTCATAATGTTTTCATAACGCACAATGTTGATCCAAATCTGGTCTGCCTACTCCCTCCTGAACGCGAAGCAACAGCAGAACTGTTAAAAGCACGCGATTATGTTGACTTGCTAATCCCGCGCGGTAGCCAATCGCTCATAGATTTTGTAAGAGAGAACGCTACTATTCCGATAATAGAAACGGGGGCCGGAATTTGTCATACCTATTTTGATGAACAGGGCAATGCAGAAAAGGGTCAAGCCATTATCACTAATGCGAAAACACGAAGAGTAAGTGTTTGTAACGCACTAGACGGTTTAATCATAAACTATTCGCGATTAGGTGAACTTCCTTATTTATGTGAGAAACTTGCTGAAAGCAATGTGGAGATCTTTGCCGATGAACCGGCTTTCAAAGCATTACAGGATTCTTATCCTCCCGGCCTTTTAAAATCCTCCACTAATGAAAGTTATTCGACAGAATTCTTATCCTATAAAATGTCTGTCAAAACAGTAAAAAATCTTGAAGAGGCCTTGAGCCATGTGGCACACCATAGCTCTAAACATAGTGAAGCCATTATCACCGAAGACAAAATTGCAGCCGACAAATATAAAAGATTGGTAGATGCTGCGGTAGTCTATGTAAATGCTTCGACCGCCTTTACCGACGGAGCACAATTTGGATTGGGAGCAGAAATCGGTATCAGCACACAAAAGCTCCATGCCCGTGGGCCAATGGGTTTAGAAGAACTAACCAGTTATAAATGGCTGGTTGACGGAGATGGACAAATCAGAGAATAAATAGGAAATTATCAAACACGGACATTATTCAGTTTGATTTTTGAATAATTAATATAAAGTTTGCACTTTTTTTAAAACTTATTTCATGAAATTAACCGACTGTAATATTGTCAAAGATCTTCAGGAAGGGAATATTAAAGCCTTCGAAGAGGTTTTCTTTAATTATTGTCCTTTTCTCGAAAAGTTTGCCGAAGGTTATGTGGTCAGTAAAGATGAAGCAAGTGATATTGTTCAATCTGTTTTCTTAACATTCTGGGAGCGAAGAGAAAAGCTGAAAGAAGATACAAATCTGAACAATTATCTTATTACATTAACAAAAAATCAATGTCTGAATTACCTTAAACATATAAAAGCTAAACAAAACTATCTTCAAAACCTGACTTATAATACCAACGAACTGCTTTTAAACTACTATTCCCTTGAGCAACTCAATGAAGATAAGCTTATATTCAATGAATTATCCACAACAATAGAGAAAGCTATTGATTCCCTACCCGGACAATGTCGTGAAATATTTATTTTAAGCAGGTTTGATAATATGAAATATCAAGAAATTGCCGATAAACTTGGTATTTCAGTAAAAACGGTAGAAAAGAAGATGAGCATTTCTCTTGATATCCTCCGTGTTGCTTTAAAAGATTATTACTTTCTTTTACTGTTATTACTTAATTAGAAAATAGTATAGAATAGGTATGATGGCCTTCTTCTATATGTTACTGGTTTTGAATATTTAACTGTTATATTGTATAATTATATCATCTAAAATCAAAAAGATATACGCTTGTTCCTTTAAAGCTCACCTATTAGCATTTTATAGGTAAAGAATTTTTTTTGCCATCCACCACCCTCTAAAAAAGTCAAATTATTTTTTCTTTTTTGCATAGGGTAAACTATACGCATGTTGTTTATTTAATAAAGTGTGAAACAAAAAATATAAAATGATTACTGAAATCATCACTAAATACTTTCAAGATACTGCTACCAAAGAGGAAGAGGCTGAATTATTAGAATGGGTAGAAGAATCAGAAGAGAATAAGCAGTTATTTGCAACGCTTAAAAATACATGGGTTATTTCAAGCTTGGCTAATACGACGCAGGACAAAGAAGCTTTACATCAAAAATTCAATGTTCTGCTTCAAAAAATAGAAGACCATTCGGAAGTTGAATCATCAGTATTAAATTATAAAAAGAATCATAGTATTCGAAAAATAGCACGTTTAGCGGCAGTAATAGTTGTTACCGCTTGCATTACAACCATTTTAAGTTATCAGCTATGGAATAAAGCAAAACCAATATCATATAATCAGTTAGAAGTTCCATGCGGTCAGCAGGCAAAATTAACACTGTCAGATGGAACCAAGATATGGCTAAATTCTAAATCAAAACTTATATACCCTGATCATTTTTCAAGTTCATCCCGTGAGGTAGAATTACATGGGGAGGGCTATTTTGAAGTCACACATAATCAAAAAAATCCATTCATTGTAAAGACCTCAACCTTAAAAGTAAAAGTATTAGGTACATCATTTAATGTCACTTCTTACGATAATGATAAAGATATAAAAGTCACCCTTGTAAAAGGATCGATAAGTATTTTAGATTCTAAAAGTAATCTAGAAATAAGAAAGATAAAGCCTAATGAAATGGCTACGTATTCTAAAGAAAATCACCAATTATTTATAGAAGGGGTCGAAACTAATCTTTATTCGAGTTGGCGTAAAGGGCAATTTAAATTTAGGAAATTGAGTTTTGAAGAGATTTCAAAACAACTAAGCAGAAATTATAACGTAACGATTATTCTTCATAATAAAGAGCTAAAGGCTACGACTTTCAACGGAAGTTTCTATAATTACGAACCACTTGAGCAGATATTAAAGGTTTTGCAGACTAATACTCCGTTTAATTACAAAATCCAAAAAGATACCATCATTATAAAATAATGTCTAACGAAAACAGAACCTATGTAAAATGTAAAACAGAATAGAAATAAAAAAAACCGGAAAATGGTGCGAACATTCTCCGGCAAAAAATTCGGTTTAAAAACAAGCAACGATTATGAAAATCATTTACTAACCAAATTCATTGTAAAATTATGAAAAAAAACTATTTACGTGAGGTTTTTTCACCTCATTTAAATTTCAATCAGTTATTTCGTATTATGAAACTGACCACATTATTATTATTTCTAACGATTTGGCAACTTCATGCGGTAGAAACATATGCTCAAAGCACTACTGTGAATCTGAATATGAAAAATGTAAAGATCGAAGAGGTATTCAAAGCTATTGAGCATCAATCAGAGTTTGAGTTCTTTTATAACGATAAACAAATTAATGTAAACAATCTTGTTTCTATAAGAGTAAGCAATGCAAGAATTTCTGATGTCATCAATAAATTGTTTGCTAAAAACGACCTTACTTATAAGGTCATTGGCAAGCGCATCGTATTGGTTAAAGCAAATTCTTATGAAAGCGAACTATTAAAAACGGTTCTGGAGCCACAGCAAAGACAACAAAAAATATCAGGTAAAGTTACTGATATTTCAGGCCAACCATTGCCTGGCGTTGTTGTAAATATAAAAGGCACTACCAAGAGTGTAGTAACTGATGCGAATGGTAAGTACGCAATCTCAATCAATGAGAATGATAAAGTTTTAGTTTTTTCTTTTATCAGCATGGTAAAGAAAGAAGTTGCTATTAGCGATCAATCTATACTTGATGTAGTGATGCAATCTGAAATCACCAAGTTGGACGAAGTTGTTGTGATTGGTTACGGAACTCAGAAAAAGATAAGCCTTACCAATTCTATTGAAACGATAACTTCAAAGCAAATCGAAAATGTTGCGGTCCCCTCCGTATTAAATATTTTGCAGGGCGAAGCTGCCGGTTTAAATATCCAACAAACTGATGCTAATCCCGGATATGGAAGTACCTCCATCGATATTAGAGGTAATAGTACACTTTCAAATAATCCTGTTTTATATATTGTTGATGGCATGGCAGTCAGTGACCTTGGATATCTAAATCCTGCCGATATTGCTTCGATAAGTGTACTTAAGGATGCATCTGCTACAGCAATTTATGGAGCAAGAGCATCAGGTGGTGTGTTATTGGTTACTACAAAAAAGGGGAAGTTAAATTCTAAACAAAAAATACAATATAGTACCATGGTTGGTTTTCAAAGTCCAGCCCGAACTCCCAAGTTTGTAGATGCTCCTGAATTCGTGGATCTCTATAATCAAGCACAATTGAACGATAATCCCGGAGCAGCAGTTAAGTTCACACCCGATCTGATACAGAAGTATAAATCCGGTGAATTACCCAGTACTAACTGGCTTCCTTATATCTTAAATAATCAGGCCCTTCAGCAGCAACACAACCTGAGTGTTAGTGGTGGAGGTGAAAATGTTGATTATTACATATCAGGAGGATATCTGGACCAAGGCGGACTGATCAAGAATGTGAATTATAAACGTTATAGTACAAAAGTCAATGTCAATGTACAGGTCAGCAAAAGATTAAAGCTGGGTATCAATTCTGTACTGACAAAAGAACAAAAAGAACAACCCTCTTACGGAATTGGAAATGCATTACAATGGTCGTATATTGTTCCGGTTACTGAGTATCCTTATACGGCTGCCGGACACGACAGAAGTTATCGCGGAGGTGCTCAGCCGAATGATATCATGACGAAGGGTGGCATTCAAACTGAAAATGACAACACCATTAATACCAATTTTCTGGCTGAGTACAAAATATTGGATAATCTGATATTAAATGGAACTTATGGATACAATTATAATAATGGCTTTGTATCCGCTTTTTACAATAAATATCCTTTATATAATGATGATGAACAGATCGTTGTTTACAATAACGACCCAAATAGCGTGTATAAAGCGAACTTTGCTACCAGCCATCCTACAGCCTTGCTAACGCTGAATTATAATAAAGCTTTTAAGAAACATGAAATAAAAGCTTTACTAGGATATTCACAAGAACAGGATAGATATGACAACAACGTGATTAACAGATGGGGGTTCTTGACCAACGCACTGGATCAGGTGGATGCCGGTTCTTTAGATCCTACTTATACTTCGGTTAATGGTAATGCATCATCCTATTCTATCCGTTCATGGTTCGGCAGGCTTAATTATGATTTCGCCGGAAAATATCTGGTTGAAGCCAATGCACGATATGACGGCACTTCGGTTTTCCTAAACAATCGTTATGGCTTTTTTCCTTCAGTATCTGCAGGATGGATCGTATCTGAAGAACCATTCTTTAAACCTATTAAGGATATTGTTAATTACTTAAAGCTAAGAAGTTCAATAGGGCAAGTCGGCAATCAAAACGCATCAGGACTTTATCCATGGGCTAATACGATTGCTCAAGATAAATATATTTTAAATAAAACGAGTGTCACTACAACCTATTACAATAATTCACCGAACCCAGACCTCACATGGGAAGTTAAAACAACAATCAATCTGGGTGTCGATATAACATTATTTAAAAACCTTGTTGCGTCTGTAGATGTTTTTAGAGACAGGACTACAGGCATCCTTCGGTCACCAACAGTACCTACAACTTTTGGAATCAGTGCACCACAACAAAACGTAGGTAAAATGCAAAACCAGGGTTTTGAAGTTAACGTTGCCTATAAAAATCATATCGGGGCATTCAATTATCATGCTGATGTAAACTTATCTGATAGCAAGAATAAAATCCTTGATTTAGGGGGAACCGCACCTACTTATAGTGACAATCCACTAATTGTAGGACAATCCCGCTGGATGTGGTATGGCTTGCAAGCAGAAGGATTATTTCAATCGGCTGCTGATATTGCCAATCATGCCACTCAAGATCCAAGAGATCAACCTGGAGATATTAAGTATAAGGATGTGAATAAAGACGGCAAAATAACCTCTGATGACCGGGTTATTTTAGGACAGGCTACCCCTCACTATCGTTATGGTATTTCTTTGGGTGCTTCGTATAAAGGATTTGATATGTCATTGCTCGTACAGGGAGTAATGAGTAATCTTCTCCGTGTAACAGGAGGCGCACAGGTACCTTTCTTTTACAATGGAGACGGCAACATTCTGACCTCACAACTTGACTATTGGTCTCCAACAAACCGAAATGCAAGATACCCGATCTTAAGAACAGATCAGTCAATTAATAATTCACAGCTTTCAAGCTGGTGGTTATTTAAAGCCGCCTATATGAGATTTAAAAACGTACAAATAGGCTATACATTACCAGAACTTGCAGTAAAAAAGATAAATCTTTCATCAGTAAGAGTTTATTTAGCTGCTGATAATTTGTTTGTTATTACAAGCAAAAATTTCCCAAAAGTGCTGGATCCTGAAATTTCTAATTATGGTGACGGATCAAATTATCCACAAGTACGCAATATCAGCGTTGGGCTAACCGTCGGATTTTGATCTATTCTTATGCCAGATGTTATCAATTTTACAGATCACTTTTAAAGAAAGAACAAATGACAAATCATATAAATAAATTTTCAATAATCATTAGTGTCCTGGCTATTTGCTTGCTGGGTGCGGGATGTAATAAAGATTTTTTAGATCAACATCCTTTAAATCAGATTACGGATGCTTCGTATTGGAACACTTCCGATGACGCCGTTATGTTTGCGACGCGAATGTACACCTACTTACCCCAGGACAATTTTGTGTATTACGAAGGCATGAGCGATAATGGTATTACCAATGACCCTAATACCCGACGGTTTGGAAACAGTACGCAAAATGCTATCATTAGTTCCAAAGAATGGAATTATGGATCGATACGCCAAGCTTTCACCTTCTTTGCTAACGTTGATAAAGTACCCAATATGGACAAAACTTTAAAAAGCAGACTTACTGCAGAAGTTAAGTTTGTATTGGCTTATCGCTATTTTATCATGACCACGCTTTATGGGGATATTCCCTTTGTCAATAAATTAATTGTGGATCCTAATGAGGCTGATATTCCCAAAACGCCAAAAGCGGATATACTAAAAAGTGTACTACAATGGTTGGATGAAGCTGCAGCCGATCTGCCCGTGTCATATACCGGTGCAGATTTGGGACGTATCACTAAGGGTGCGGCACTCGCTCTTAAGACAAGAGTATATTTATACAACAATCAGTTTGCAGAGGCTGCTACCACAGCTCAAGCTATAATGGATATGCATGTGTACAGTTTATATCCAGACTATTACGCTTTCTTTCAAAAAGATGGCGATTATTCTTCGGAAGATATTCTGTCATTTGGTTATACAATGTCAGCCCATCAAAATAGTCTACGTGATATTTTAGGTTCGCAAGCATTGATGAATGGCAGAAACATATTGGGTCCTACTGCTGAACTGGTAGATGATTATGAAAGCAAAAACGGATATTATCCTTATACAAAAGACCCTTCTTACTCACCAACCGACCCATTTAACAACAGGGACCCACGTCTTCGGAAAAGTATTTTATGCCCCGGTGATATTTTTGCTTATCCACAATTCCCAGCCATTAACCAGTATGATCCTTTTAATAATCAAGGTGATAGGATTGGCGGGGATCTGGGTTCCAGATCTGGCTTTTCTTGGGCAAAAAATGTGGACCATTACGACTATGTAAGATCTGGCGTCAATAACTGGAAGAGTTTTCGTTATGGAGAAGTGTTGTTGAACTATGCAGAAGCACAAAATGAAGTGGCCGGACCTACCCAACAAGTAATAGCCGCTTTGGATAATATCAGGACCAGAGCCCACATGCCTAGTGTAGCTAATACATTTGCCATAAACGGATGGACACTCGACCAGAATACCCTTAGAACATTTATCCGACATGAAAGAAGAATTGAATTAGCCGGTGAAGGACTTCGTTATTTCGATATCTTGAGATGGAAAATAGGCGAGAAGGTACTACAAGGACCTATCTACACTGTTGATGCATCTGCAGGAATAGATGCTATAAGTACAGCAGGAGGACATAAAAACGTATATCCTAAAACAGTTATTGAAACACGTTACTTTAACGATCCTAAATTTTATGTCTGGCCTATACCTCAATCTGCTATTGATGCCTCTAAAGGAATATTAAAACAGAATCCTTTATGGAAATAATTAGTGATAAAACTTATAGGTAATTTATTTTCCTAATAAAAAGAACAATTAGCTGGCTACGGCCTGTGTAGCCACTAATTGTTCTTTTCTAAAATAAACCGGAAATTATAATATCGTACAACAAATCACTACAATAACAATTATAAGTTTACTAATCACATTATAATAAAATAGACTTTTCTTTTATTTCGTCAACATTCATTAAAAATTAATCACATTATACTCCAATATTAATGCGGGAAAGTATTACAGCCCGCATTAAAAAACCTCATAAGGCATCTATTCATAAATTCAGAAACTATTATGACAACAAAATCAATTGCTTTTTCCCTCTGCTTACTTCTTCTAGGCTTTCTTAATTTAAAAGCACAAAACAACTCCGCTAAAGAACAACTCCCTCTTTCTCAGCTCCAACAACAATTTGTGGACTTAAGATTCGGTATGTTTATTCATTTCAACATCCCTACCTATGTAAATCAGGACTGGCCCGATCCTGAGACTTCTCCCTGCCTCTTTAATCCTAAAAAGTTAAATTGTGATCAATGGGCTAAAGCTGCCAAATCTGCCAATATGAGTTATGGTTGTCTCACTACAAAACATCATAGTGGATTTTGTATCTGGGATACCAAAACTACCGATTACAATGTAATGAACAGCCCGTTTAAAAAGGATGTTGTCAGAGAGTTCGTAAATGCGTTTAGGGCTAACGGATTAAAAGTAATGCTCTACTATTCTATCCTCGACACGCATCATAAACTCAGGCCAAATTCTATTTCGCCCAAACATATCGACATGATCAAGGCTCAGCTGACCGAGTTGTTATGCAACTACGGCCCCATTGAAGCTTTAATTATTGACGGTTGGGATGCTCCCTGGTCAAGAATTTCTTATGATGATGTGCCTTTTGAAGATATCTATCTTCTGGTTAAATCACTACAGCCCAATTGTGTCATCATGGATTTAAACGGTGCCAAATACCCGGCTGAAGGTATGTATTATACCGATATCAAGACTTACGAAATGGGAGCCGGACAACGTATTTCAAAAGAACACAATAACATGCCGGCTCTGGCTTGTCTTCCCCTCAACGGTTCTTGGTTCTGGAAAACCGATTTCCCTTCTAAGCCTGTTAAGGATCCTGCCAAATTGGTGAGTGAAAACATCATCCCTTTCAATAAAGTGGATTGTAATTTCATTCTCAATGTAGCACCAAACCGGGATGGTCTGTTCGATGATAATGCCCTGGCTGCTCTGAAAGAAATTGGAAGGCTTTGGAAAAATGAAGGTCCGGTGGCCAAGTTGCCTCAATTAGATGCTCCCATTATTTCCACCAATCTGGCCAAAGGTCAAGCCGCCAATTCCAGCTGGAGCGATGATATGAATATAATGGACTTTGCTAATGATGATGATTTTACTTCTTCCTGGATTTCTAATCCGGAAGTGAAAAATCCCTGGTTGGAAATTGATTTTCCCCGTGAAATTGCATTTAACACCATTGTCGTTGCAGAACAACGGCCCAATATCAATAGCTACCGGTTGGAATATTGCCGGAATGGTGTTTGGATGCCTTTATTTCAAGGTGAAAACAGTCATAAAATTAAGATTCATCGTTTCGATAGGGTATGGGGAAACAAGGTCAGAATTGCTGTCGAGAATGCCGACCGTCAGGTTTCTATCGCTGAATTACAGGTTTACAACGAAAGAAGGTAAAATTAAAACGATCCCCTAATTTTCCACAATAAAGAACCAACATCAGCCCGGATTTCTTTCTTCTTTGTATTGAGATCCGGGCTTCTTTTTTGAAGGAACAACATTAAGAATTGAGATGAGAGAGATTATCATCTCACCATGATTCCAATAAGACTGCTTTATGAGCGATAGGCTATCGTATTTTATCTAATCGTCATAAGTGATTCATAATGTCTTTGAACCGGGTTTGATAGGAGCCTATTGACATAGTGTCCCTTACTGGAATAGGTATACACATATTTCAGCCTGCGGATGGAAACATAAAAAAATGATTGGCTTTTGAATAAAGTTAAATTAATATTGTATACACATTTGGAGCTTGAATTATTTAATGTGCAATAAGAGATTGTTTCATAGCATTAAAATAGTTAATATTTCCCATTAGTACAACATATTGATTTATAGTGTATTAATATTTTTTGTAAATTTATTTTTGTAAATTTCAAAAAAAAATCAATTTATACTTGTTTGCTTAATCAATTAAGCATATATTTGAGAACTTAATTATGGGTTTTGTTTTTAACAAAAATTAAATAATTTCATACTAGAAAATGGCAAAACGAGTATCTTTAAAAGATTTAGCTGAAAAAGTTGGTGTTTCAACAGCACTGGTTTCTTACGTTATGAACGGACGGGAAAAAGAAAATAGAGTTGGAGCTGAAATTGTAGAACGAATAAGGGAAGTTGCTCGTGAACTCAATTATAAGCCTAATCGGATTGCCCAAAGTTTAAGAACCGGTACTACAAAAACAATAGGATTGATCGTTGCTGACATTGCAAACCCTTTCTTTGGAAATATAGCTAGAGTAATTGAAGACGAAGCTATTAAATATGGATATTTAGTAATAATCGGCAGTTCTGATGAAGACAAACGAAAATCCGCATCATTACAAGAAATATTTATAAATAGACAAGTAGATGGTTTTATCATATTCCCCACAGATGAAACTGAACTGCAGATTAAAGAATTACAAGAAAAAGGAATACCCCTTGTGCTAACTGATAGATATTTTAACGAGTTGACAACAAATTATGTAATACTTGACAATTTCGCAGCCTCATATGATGCAATTTCCCATTTGATAAAAAATGGGTACAGAAAGATTGGAATGATCTCCTATGAATCAACTTTGATCCACATGCAAGAAAGAGTCCGGGGATATGTTGAAGCAATGAAAGCAAATAATCTGGAGAATGAAATCCGGATAGAAGTGGTACGATATAAGCACTTAAATAGTGATACTAATAAAGCTTTTAAGAAGCTAACGGAGGGAGAAGATAAAATTAATGCCTTATTTTTCGCAACCAATACGTTGACAATCTCTGGTTTATATTACATAAAAAAGCTCAATTCTAAAATACCTGAAGAACTTGCAATCATTGGATTTGACGGCAATGAAGCTTTTGACTTTTTCTATACCCCTATAACATACATCGAACAACCAATTGAAAAGATGGGAAAAGAAGCAGTACGGGTGCTAGTTGATCAGATTAACGGGACTAAAGAAATTGCACATATCAAATTATCTCATAAATTAATTAAGCGACAATCGAGTCTTTAAATCAGTATTTTTTTCTTTAATTGCTTAAACGATTAAACAAATAATTTAATATAAAAAACGATGAAGAAACCATTAATTTACTTAGTAATCAGTCTAATGACAATTTGGAACGTTTCTGCACAATCCGTATTTAACGGTTTGGAAATGAACATGGGTAACTTATACCGATTGTCAAATGCAAGAACCCGATCGATCAGTCCTGAAAATTTTACAGGTGAAAAAGGTAAAGGTGGTATGGCCAGATTGGAAGATAAGAATATCATCAATGCGGCCAATGCCAGTAATGCTGCACGTGACCTTGGTCAGGGATGGAAAGTAAACCCTTTTGTCAAAATAAACCCCAGAGAAACTATTACCATTGCCGAGGTTGAAGGAACTGGGGCCATACAGCATATATGGATGACACCTACAGGAAAATGGAGGTTCTCCATATTAAGAGTTTATTGGGACAATGAAACGGAACCATCAATAGAATGTCCTGTTGGCGACTTCTTTGGAATGGGATGGGACCAGTATTCACCTCTTGTCTCTTCTGCTATTTGTGTAAATCCTGGCAGTGCTTTTAATTGTTATTGGGTCATGCCTTTTCGAAAAAAATGCAAGATCACCATGGAAAATATTAGCGATACAGAAGCAATGTCTCTATATTATCAGATTGATTATACATTAACTGATGTACCTAATGATGCTGCCTATTTTCATGCACAATTCCGCCGTACAAACCCAAATGAAACTTCCCTATACACAATAGTAGATGACATTAAAGGAAAGGGGCAATTTGTTGGTGTATATATGGCATTGGGAGTAAATAACAATGGCTGGTGGGGAGAAGGGGAAATAAAATTTTATATTGATGGTGATAGTAAGTTCCCGACTATCTGTGGAACCGGTACTGAGGATTATTTTTGCGGCTCCTATGATTTTGATACTAGGAAGAAAAATGCAGCCGGTGTTGAGGAAACTGATTATACCGAATTCTGCACACCTTATTCAGGGTTACATCAGGTTATCCGAGGCGACGGACATTACAATGTAATGCAACGCTTTGGCCTTTATAGATGGCACATCATGGATCCGATTCGTTTTCAATCTGACCTAAAAATTACAATTCAAGATCTTGGCTGGCATTTAGGGGGAAGATACCTGAAACAACAGTCGGATATTGCCACAACCTGTTTCTGGTATCAGACAGAACCTCACGCTAAATTTCCAAAACTGCCTTCATGGCAACAACTTGAAGTAAATTAAAACTTTCAACTCAACTTTTCAAAGAAACATAGTTTTTAACAAAATATATTAAAATGACAAACAGACTGATAGGACGCCTTCCTAAAGTAGGAATACGTCCGGTAATTGATGGAAGAGAACGAGGGATCCGAGAATCTCTGGAAGAACAAACCATGAATATGGCTAGAGCTGCTGCACAGCTTATCGAAGAAAACCTCAGGTTTCCCTCGGGCGACAAGGTAGAATGTGTAATAGCAGACACCACTATTGGTGGAATAGCGGATGCTGCACATTGCGCAGACCAGTTTGAACGTGAAGGTGTGGGTGTTTCTTTAACAGTAACCCGATGCTGGTGTTACGGAGCTGAAGTAATGGATTCCAATCCACTGATTCCTAAAGCAATATGGGGGTTTAATGGCACAGAAAGGCCTGGTGCCGTCTATTTAGCTTCAGCATTGGCTGGCTATTCGCAAAAAGGCTTACCAGCTTTTGGTATCTATGGAATAAATGTGCAAGATTTAGATGATCAGTCTATTCCTGAGGATGTAAAAGAAAAAATTCTCCGATTTGTGCGTGCTGGGTTGGCTGCTACCCAAATGAGAGGAAAAACATATCTTTCCATCGGTTACACTGCGATGGGAATTGCAGGTTCAACTGTAAATCCTGACTTTTTTCTTGACTATCTAGGAATTCGTACGGAGTTTGTGGACATGACCGAAATTCTTCGTCGGATTGAACAAGGTATTTATGATCCGGACGAGTATATGAAAGCATTGGCATGGGTAAAAGAAAATTGTATTGAAGGGGAAGATCTTAATAAGAACCCATCCACTCGTGAACGGAAAACATGGGAATGGGAAACAGTGGTGAAGATGACTTTAATTATGCGCGATCTAATGATTGGGAATCCCAAATTAGCAAAAATGGGATTTGGAGAAGAGTCAAAAGGTCGCAATGCTATTGCTGGAGGTTTTCAAGGTCAACGTCAATGGACTGATTTTTATCCCAATGGTGACTTTTCTGAGACTATATTGAACACATCCTTCGACTGGAACGGGATTCGTGAGGCATTTGTGTTTGCTACTGAAAATGACAGTTTGAATGCTGTTTCTATGCTATTTGGACATTTATTAACAAATACTGCACAGATATTTTCTGATGTCCGTACATACTGGAGCCCAGAATCGGTAAAACGCGTCACGGGATGTAAACCCACTGGTCTTGCAGAAGGTGGGTTTATTCACCTAATTAACTCCGGCTCAACAACACTGGATGCTACTGCGCAACAGATTGATGAACAGGGAAATCCAGCAATGAAACCATTTTGGGAAATTTCGGAAAAGGAGGTTTCAAAATGCCTTGCACACACAAAGTGGTGCCCGGGTATCCTCGAATATTTTAGGGGTGGTGGTTTTTCTTCACATTTCAGAACCGCAGGACAAATGCCTGTGACCATGTCACGTGTTAATTTAGTAAAAGGGCAGGGACCTGTTTTGCAATTGGCTGAAGGTTGGACAGTTGAATTACCTGAAAATATTCATACGATGTTGGATAAAAGAACAGATCCAACATGGCCCACAACTTGGTTTGTCCCGCGTACAAATGGGAAAGGAGCTTTTAAAGATGTTTATTCGGTGATGTCAAATTGGGGAGCCAATCATGGAGCCATTTCTTATGGGCACATCGGTGCTGACTTGATTACGCTTGCATCAATACTTCGTATTCCAGTAAGTATGCATAATGTGTCTGAAAATAAATTATTTCGTCCAAGTACATGGAATAGTTTCGGCAGTAATCCTGAAGGTGCTGATTACAGGGCATGTAACGATTTCGGACCGCTTTATCGTTAATTTTTTGTAAAAAACAATCAATTCAGAATTAAAGCCAGATTAACATGAATATAATATTTAATAAGAACAGTAATCTCCTAATTTATTTTATCCTAGCGATTCTATCGGTCGCATGTAATCCTTCTGGCCGACAAAATAAAAATACTATGAGCAATACGAGATTGAATTTTGAGAGGGGAACATACGGTTATGATATAGCATTCTTTTCAGGTCGGCAGATTAAAACGATCGAATTGAAAGATAAAAATTCTAAAGCCTGCCTTCTGCTTATTCCAAGTTATCAGGGACGCGTGATGACAAGTTCTGCCAACGGAAATGAAGGAAAAAGTTTTGGTTGGATTAACTACAAACTGATTGAATCGGGTAAAGTAAGCAGCCAATTTAATCCTTATGGAGGAGAAGAACGCATCTGGTTAGGTCCCGAAGGAGGCCCCTTTTCCATTTACTTTCCAAAAGGGGAAAAACAGGTTTATGCTAATTGGGTAGTTCCTAAAGAAATTGACACAAAACCTTTTGATGTGGTAACCCAAACTCCTAACAGTGTAAGTTTCCGGAAAGAGTTTGCAGTACTCAATGCTTCGGGAACAAACATGAAAATTGGTATCGAGCGGACTGTAAAACTGCTTTCGCATGCAGAGGCTGAAGCAGCGCTGCAAGTTCAGATTGATACATCATTGGATTATGTGGCTTATGAATCGGAAAACAAATTGATCAATCTAGGCAAGTCTGCCTGGAATAAAACAAATGGTTTTTTGTCAATCTGGCTATTGTCAATGTTTAATCCGTCAGAAAAAGGAGTTGTTTTTATTCCTTTCAAAAAAGGAAGCGAAACCAGTCTGGGGAAAATTGTAACCGATGATTATTTTGGGAAAGTTCCGTCTGATAGATTAATTGTGAAGGATGGGATTGTATTTTTCAAAACAGACGGGAAATATCGCAGTAAAATAGGCATCTCACCACAGCGGGCTTTACCTTATTGTTGTAGCTATGACCCTATTAAACATGTACTTACATTACTTTGGCATTCGAAACAAAATGATCATGCAAAATATGTAAACTCCAAATGGGGAGATCAGGACGATACGCTGAGTGGTGATGTGGTCAATTCGTATAATGACGGTCCCGTGGAAGATGGATCAGTTATGGGACCGTTTTATGAAGTTGAAAGCTCCTCTCCAGCTGCAATGCTCCTACCTGGAGAAAAAATAACGCACAAACAACGGATTTTCCATATTTATGGTGATGAAGCCCAGTTAAGTTTGATTACTGAAAAATTGTTTAATATCCCTATTTCAACAATTAAGCAGGCTTTCAAATAAACGTAAGATCATGAAAAAAAGAAAAGTATCGCTTATTCAAAGTCCTGATGGTAAATCATACCTAATTCCTTTCATATTAATTACAAGTTTATTTCTTCTTTGGGGATTTGCACACGGCCTTTTAGATGTACTTAACAAGCATTTTCAGAATATTCTTCACGTATCCAAGGCTCAGTCTGGATTTGTACAGTTTTCGCTTTATATTGGGTACTTTGCCATGGCTATTCCCGCCGGATTAATAATGAAACGTTTCGGATACAAGCGAGGTATCATTTTCGGGCTTCTTCTTTTTGCCGCGGGAGCATTTTTATTTTATCCGGCAGCAAAATTAGAATCATTCTGGCCTTTTCTGATAGCTCTGTTCATTATCGCCTGCGGCTTAACTTGCCTGGAAACAGCGGCCAACCCATATTCGACAATATTAGGACCGAAAGAATCTGCATCACAGCGGATCAATTTTTCGCAATCGTTTAACGGATTGGGCTGGATTCTCGGCCCGTTGGTCGGCGGGTTACTTATTTTTGGGGCCGACGGAACCAGTTCAGGTAAATTCGATTCGCTGTTAACGCCATACATGTTGATTGGCAGTGTGGTACTGGTGGTAGCCATTGCATTTATTTTTACACCATTGCCCGAAATCAAAGAAGATGTCATTCAGGAGCAGGAAGAAAATCCTCCCATGCGTATGTTACTTAAACATCCGTTTTTCATCCTTGCCGTGGCAGCGCAATTTGCGTATGTAGCTGGCCAAACCGGAGTTAATTCTTTTTTTATCAATTATGTAACAGAAGCATTACCCAATGTTCAGAATCCAATCATGAATTTGATGCAAAACATGGGAGCTTTCGGCGAAATGTTTATGCCCCAAAATCCTGAACAGGCAGCATCTCTAATCTTGGCTTTCGGAGGAATGGGGCTCTTCTGGGTCGGGCGATTGTCCGGGTCTTGGCTACTTGGATTTGTTGCCCCCGGAAGATTGCTCGCGTTATATGGATTTATAAATACTATACTGATCCTTTTGGTGGTTTTGGGTTTAGGGACTGTTTCGGTAGTAGCCTTATTTAGTTGTTATTTCTTTATGTCAGTGATGTTCCCAACCATCTTTGCATTGGGAATAAGCGATTTAGGTACACTTACAAAAAAAGGTTCTTCCTTCTTGGTAATGGCAGTTGCCGGGGGTGCTTTCTGTCCACCTTTGATGGGATTTATCGCTGATTCTTTCAATATGGCCGTAGGATTCCTGATCCCGCTGGTTTGTTTTGCATTCATTTGCTATTTCGGAGTTGTTTCGGCTAGAAAAGCAATTAAAAGTCAACAATATGAAAAAATACGATGCCTATGAGAAAAAACTAAACGAGACGAAACAAAAAAGCTATTAATACACTAGGTATATTAATAGCAATAACGTGCTTTTGATGCTGTTCTGAAATGGACTTCGGACGCAATCAAAAGCCTTAATAAAATGATTAAAGTAAGTAATTTTAAAAACTCAAAGGTATGAAATTAATATTTATGAAATTAAAAGTATTAGGAACTTTTTTCTTGATTCTTGCTTTTATGATTGGTTTTTTTAATCCAATTTCAGCACAGAAGAATCAACAAAAAATCTCTATCCATGGACAGGTTATTGACAATCAAGGAATGCCACTTCCTGGTGTATCAATCAGATTAAAAAATTCTATAATCGTAACAGTTTCTGACAATAAAGGAAATTATACTCTTAACTTACCTCAGAAGGTTGGTACGTTGATTTTTTCTTTTATAGGATATTTGTCCCAAGAAGTACCCATATCTAATTTGGATTTTATAAATGTAACATTAAAAGAAGATATTAAATCTTTAGATGAAGTGGTGGTGGTGGGTTACGGAACTCAAAAAAAACGAGATCTTACTGGAAGTGTGGCAACAGTAAATACTAAAGAAATGGAAAATAATGCCGTTGTTGGTCCCGGTCAAGCACTTCAAGGCAAATTAGCTGGTGTACAAATTTCGCAAAATAGTGGCGAACCTAATGCAGGAGTTGGAATTATAATTCGAGGAGTTGGAACATTTGGAGCTAGCTCTTCACCTCTGATTGTAATTGATGGCATAATCACAAATCAAGGGTTGGCGGATATCGATAATAATTCAATAGAGAGCCTTGTAATTCTAAAAGATGCATCAGCTGCAGCTATTTATGGTTCAAGAGGTGCAAATGGTGTCGTACTGATAACTACAAAAAGAGGAAGCATACAAAAACAAAGCCTCCAATTTTCGACATATTACAGTTTTGATAACATACAACGCATAAATAAAACAGTCGACGCTGTAACTTATGCTCATATGATGAATGAGTATTTTGTTAATTCGGGGGCAGTAGCACCTTTCACCAATGACGAAATTGCATCATTTACAAAAAGCACAAATTGGCAGCGAGAGATTTTCAGAACTGGAGGTAAACAGAATTATGAGCTCTCTGCAACTGGAGGGACAGCAAAAAATTTATATGCAATTTCCGTAGGTTATTATAAAGGAGATGGAATTGTTATTAATGATAAATATGACAGGTATAATTTTCATGTCAATAATGATATTACACCATTTAAAGGCTTGAAAATTGGAACTAGTCTAGGATTAAGCTATGGAACTAGGAAACAAGGAAATTCACAAGGTGCAATTAATGAAGCGATGATTTATCCTCCAACGGAACCAGCATATTTAGCAAATGGAAATTTTGGAATAGCAAGTCATAATGGAGAACCTGTAACAATGATATCTCCACTTATTGATGCATTATTGCCCATAAATAAGTCAATAACCACCCGTGCATTGATTAATACTTTTGCTGAATATGAAATAATAACGGGACTGAAATTTAAAACTAGTTTAGGCATTGAATATTATAATGTAAATACTACTAATTTTAATCCAACATATGATTATGGTGTAAGTAATACCAGTACTTCCGCAGGTCTTACGAGGGATTTTTATGAAGATAAGAACCTACAATGGGATAATACTCTGACATATAGTAAAACTATTAATAAGAAACATATTTTTGAAGTTTTAGGAGGTTGGACTTTTCAAAAAACCAGAGATGAAGATCTTAGTGGATATAGAGAAGGATTTTCAAGTAATGATGTGTCGCAACAAATTTTGAACGACGGGTCAAAAAATGACCAGTCAAGAGGTTGGTATTCTGATTGGGCAATTCAATCATACTTGGGACGTCTAAATTATTCATATATGAATAAATATCTTTTTACAAGTAACCTCCGAGTAGATCAATCTTCAAGATTTCCGAAAGCTAATCGAACAGGTGTTTTTCCTTCTTTCTCGTTAGGATATGTCCTTTCAGAAGAAAACTTTATGAAAGATATTTTGGGGCCAGTAAACTTTTTGAAACTCAAAGCAAGTTACGGAATAATTGGGAACCAAGATATTAACAATTATCCATATCAAATAACTCTAAGCCCATCTCAATACTATTCTTTAGGAACAAATGTAGTAGTAGGAACTGCTCCTACATCAAATGTTAATTCAAATATTACTTGGGAAAAAACTGCTACCATGAATATTGGTGCTGAGGTTAGACTTTTAAAGAATAAATTAAATTTTATAGTAGATTATTATAATAAGCTTAGTTCTGATATTTTAGTAAGTGTTGCTCTTCCTGCTGTATCTGGACTTTCAGGGAATCCCTATGAAAATATAGGAAGTGCAAGAAATAGAGGTTTTGAGTTTACTTTGAGTTATGGCAATATGCAAGAAAAAAAAGATTTAACTTATGAAGTTGGATTTAACTTAACTACAAATAGAAACAAAGTAATAAAATTAAGTACTGATGCAACAATAATTACACAAGGAGGAGCACAAAATCAATATGAATATAGAACAGAACAAGGTCATGAGATAAATGAATATTATGGCTATGTTATGTGTGGTATTTTTCAGACACAGGATGAAATTAACAAATGGGCAACACAACCAAATGCAGCTCCAGGTGATATGAAATTCAAAGACTTAAACCATGATGGTGTTATTAATAGTTTGGATCGAGAATATATTGGATCCAGTATGATAAAAGAAATGATAGGTTTTAATGCAAGTGTTAAATACAAAAATTTTGACTTTTCAATGAGTTTAAACGGTCAATTTGGCAGGAAAATGTATATATTAACAAATGGGTTTAATTTAGTTAGAATGGGAGAAATAACCTCAGCCATGTACAATGATAGATGGACAGGCCCAGGAACAAGCAATTACGTTCCTAGACTTGTTGCAGGAGATCCAAATAATAACTCAAGGATGTCCACTTTCTGGTTAAGAAGTCAAGATTATATACGCATTCAAAATGTTCAGTTGGGATACAATCTTCCTTTAAAGACTACTAATAGGGTGAAAAGTCTTAGACTTTACCTCGCAGGGCAAAATCTGTACACTTTTAATTCCTTTCCAGGATATGATCCTGAACTTGGAACCGGTACATATCCAATTCCTCGCTCTATTTATTTAGGAATTAATATTGGTTTTTAATTTAATTAAACTAAAATCTACTTATTATGAAAAACTTAAAAGTTATTTTAATAATTTTAATGGTCTTTTCTTTAGGATGTAATAAAAAAATAGACCTTCAACCAATAGGCCCCGTTTCGGAAGCAAATTTTTATAAAACAGAAGCTGATGGAATAGCGGCGATAAATGCCTGCTACAACTCTCTTCTCCGAATTGCATCGCAAGGTAGTTGGGCTGTATCAGGTTGGGAACTTTATGGAGATATCTTGGGTGCAGATGTTCAATCCCATCAAGATATTGTTGATTATATGCAAATTCAATCAAGTACTGAGTTACCCAATAACTATACCATATTAAATCTATGGCAGAGTGGATATGCCGGAATTTACAGAGCTAATTTGGCTTTGGAGAAACTACCCGATATTAAGATGGATGAAACACTAAAAAACAGATTAATAGGAGAGGCAAAATTTATCAGAGCATGGTGGTATTTTAGATTGGTTAAACTTTTTGGGAATATTCCATTAGTTCTTAAACCATTGGAGGGCGATCAACTATATCCACTTCAAGTATCAAAACAGGTTACTTATGATCAGATCGAGAAAGATTTATTAGAAGCAGAACAAGTTTTACCAAAAACGTATAATTCTGCAGATATTGGAAGAGCTACTTTGGGTGCCGCTAAGGTTTATTTGGCTGAACTTTATATGATAGAAAAACAATGGGCAAAGGCTAGAGTAAAGCTTGAAGATATAATGGGATTTGGAATATACGGCTTGGTGGATTCTTACCCCTCATTATTTACAGTAGCCGGTAATAACTCAAAAGAAGGGATTTTCGAAATCCAATATAAAAGTGGCACTGGCTTGGATCTTGGTAATTTTAACACCGTCATGTTTTCACCTAATGGCGAGGGTTTAACTCCTTGTGGTTGGGGATGGACACGACCTACTCAGGATATTGTTAATGAGTTTGAAAAGTCTCCAAAAGAAGATCCTCGGTTAAGTTATTCTATTTTTAGAAAAGGTGATATATTCGAAGGCAAGGTATTTGAAGACAAAGTAAACGGGACAGGATTTGGACATCGTAAATGGTGTATTTCAGCAGCAATGGGAAGTGAGTTAACTTGGCCGTATCAAACTTCATGCAATTTAATTCTTTATCGTTATGCTGAAGTATATTTGATGTATGCTGAAGTTCTAAATGAAATGGGGGAATCCTCAACATCTGTCGGTTACATAAATAAAGTCAGAGCAAGACCTTCAGTAGATATGCCTGCACTGCCGACTTCTTTATCTAAGGCTGAAGTATGGGAGGCTATACGTCATGAAAGAAGGGTTGAATTATGTTTTGAGGGGAAGCAAGGTTATGATTTACGTAGATGGGGTATTGCAGGGACCTTCCTAAGATCTCCTGAAAGGTTTCAGAATAATGTAGTCCTTAATCCGCAGTATGGAGGCCATTATTTTAAGTTTGTTGATGGAAAGGATGAATTGTTACCAATACCTCAATTACAAATCGATATGTCACATGGAACTTTAAAACAAAATCCAGGGTTTTAATAAAACAGGATTCGCCTTGGAGTTAATATCAATTTATTAAAAATCCGAAGCTTTCCGAAAAAGTAATTAATTTGGATTAAAATTAATTAATTATACGGTTAACAATTACCCTGGCCTTAAGGTCAGGGTAATTCTAAGTTCCTATTTAAGTGCTCATGAGAAAGATTCTTATTTATATTATTGCTTTTATCAATTTCATTTCAATTTTGGAATGTAATGCACAATTGATTATTGATAAAAGAATTAATCTTAAAAAAGTTTTTCTTGATCCAAACAATAGCCAAGTGTTTTTTGGTGAACTTCCCATTTTAAGCCTGTCTGTATCTGATTTTGTGATACAGGAATATAGTAATGGCAAGAAAAGTTTTAACAACTGGAATTCTCTTAAACGAGACAAGTTTACAGCTCAAATAAATATCTCATCATGCACTGGGAATATTATTCATTTTAAAGTCGATTTGCAAATTGATTCTTTAATAGCGCTAAAAGATCTATTTTTGAAATTAAAATTTCTACCACAAAATCCCGCTTCATGGTCAAAATGCAGAAAGGATTTCCATTGGATTCCGAATATCAAGACAAAACCTTCTCAGATCGCATCTGACCATGTTTTTCGTTCGCCGGTTGTTCTTATGATGTCGGATATTGATGGTGTAGCACTAATTCCAGATTTGGATCTTCTTGTCGAAAATAGGCCGGCTCCATATTACTTAGACATGAGGTTTCCTGAAAATGAGGCTCCAGAAATCATTTATGGCATATCTCATAATTATGTAGAGCCCCATCAATATTATTCAAAAAGTAATGAACCCTTTGTTACAAAAAAGAAGAGGATAATACTGGGCTTTTATCTTATCATTAGCCCGAACAGTTCGAAAAATAAATTATTGAAAGAAACCGATAGCCTGCTATGGAAAAAATTTGCCAAACCTTATATAATCAAACATGAGCCTCAAACAGTTCCTTTTAAGCAATATGCCGAATATGGCTACGAAATGGCACTGAAAAAATTATGGATAAATGCTCATTATCCCAATTCGGGGGGCATTACTCTTTCTACATATTTTGATCAAAAAAAACAAAAATGGGGAGGACGCTCTTTCCCGGACGATTTATGGTTTCACAGTTGGTTTAATAATATGCGTACTGCTTATGGTCTTTACAAATGGGGAGAAAAACTCTCAAAACCAGAGTGGAAACAAAAAGCTATTGAAGTTAGGAATTTAATTCTGAATGCACCTGTAGACAAAGGATTTTTTAAAACCATATACAACTCACAAACAGAATCATGGATTGCTTCTGGTCAGGGCGGGGGGGGAAATGTATATCATTTACCTGATAACTCTTGGACAGCTTACTGGTTATTACGGTTTAATCAGGAATGCGAGTATGACAAAAGAACCAATAAGTTTATCCTCGATTATGCCTATGCATTACTTTCGTGTCAACAGCCCGATGGTAGTTTTCCTACATGCCTATTTACAGATAATCTTAAACCGGATTCCGTATTGAACAGCTCTGCATCCGAAGGTTTGTCCGTTTGGTTGCTGGCCGAAATGCGTTTGAGGGGTTTATTCCCAGATAAATATAAGAAATCAGTTGATAATGCGATAAGGAAAGGTCTAAACCATATTCAAAAAGAAATACTGCCCTGGCAAAAATTTGAAGATTTTGAACTTTATTTCTCCTGTTCTCCGAAACCGCTGGCTTTTTATGATCCCCTTTCCGAAATGTACGGGCAAAATACACTCAGTATACAATGGTGCGCCGAAGCATTTCGTGCAGGTTACCAATTATTTAAATACCGACAGGACTATGATAATGCTCTGTTTTGTATTGGCCTTTTATGCTTATACCAACAGGTTTGGAATCCGCCATACCTGAGCTTTTATGCTTTTGGGGGCTTTGGAGTCATGAATACAGATGCGGAATGGAGTGATGCCAGGCAAGCCCAATTCGCTGAGACATTAGCTAATTTTTACGACCTCACGGGAAAGAGAGAGTATTTGGAAAGAGCTGTCGCTGCCGCAAAAGCCTCGTTTGCTTTAATGGTTATTGATGAAAATAAAGATGTGGCCCCCCTTAATTACAAAGGTACTGATAACCAATTTGAAATTCATGGTGCCATGGCAGAAAATTATGGCCACTGTGGTAAAGACTGTCGTTCCGGTCAATCTGGATTTCACTGGGGAACAGGAAGTGCACTATGTACCAGTATAATTTTACAAAATAGGTATGGCGACCTTTATATTGATCCAAACCTCAATTTTGCCATTGGTATTAATGGCATTGTGATTAATAAGGTAGACTTCAGAAAAAATAAAATCACTTTGTCTATCAATAGGTTAACAAATGATGAGTATTTTGGGGAAATGTTGCAACCCAAAAAGAACAAAAAATTTCATTTGGAAATCAACAATAAAGCTGTCACGATAAGTAATCAAAATAAATTCAAAATAAGTCCAGATTAAATAATTTTTTAAGAGCCTTGAATCATTAATATTTTTTTTTACAATCCTGAAAAAAGTAAACTTTTTGTATAATTTGATAAAGCCTAAATAACGCAATAATCTCTATTAAAATGGATATAACTCTGCAATTTTTAAAATCGGATAAATTATTAATCAAAACTGAATATATCCAATGAAAATATTAATCTTTAAAATTGTATTAATCTTTCTTTTTATCGGGCAACATTTGGTTTGTTATGCCGATTTTAAAGAGGAAATCCTAAAACTCGCCCGAATTGATTTATTACCTCAATTTCAGAAAGATGTTGCTGTAAAGCAAATTTCAAGTTACGATACAACTGGTGGTAATGATGATGGCTTTTCAGGCAGGTTTTCATACTTGCGGAAAGAAAACGGTAATTTAATCATCGCCGATCTTAAAGGATCTGGTGTAATCCAACGTATATGGACACCTACACCATCTGAAGATACTATTCAGTTTTATTTTGACGGAGAAACGACTCCTCGGATTGAATTAAAGTTTATCGACCTCTTTTCAGGTGAGAAATATCCATTTTTGAAACCTGTTGTTGGCAGTGAGGTTGGCGGATATTACTGCTATTTGCCGATTCCTTACAAAAAGTCCTGTAAAATTGTATTCAAAGGAAAACGGATGCAGTTTTTTCAAATTCAGTATAAAGAAATGAGCGAAAAAAATGCAATTTCCTCATTTCCACAGAAGCTTTCCATAGAAGAAAAGCAGGCACTTTCGTCAGTTATCAATATTTGGAAAAGCAGCGGCCCAAATATTAATGCTTTGTTACCTGCACAAAACCAGGTTAAAACTATGGTTAAACATGTTGTATTAAGATCTGGTGATATTATATCTGTTTTTAATCACAACAGCGGAGGTCGGATTATCGGGATTGAGATATTGCCGCAACTCCAATTAAACGATCAATTTAAAGATTTAATCATACAAGCTCGGTGGGATAATGAATCGGTTCCTGCAATTAACAGCCCGTTTTCCGACTTTTTCGGGTACGCTTTTGGAAAGCCTTCTATGCAGTCGATGCTTGTTGGGGTGAAAGATGGCACTCATTATTGTTACTTGCCCATGCCTTTCGATAAAAAAGCAAACATTGAACTGAAGTTTTTAAAAAGCCCGCAAAATAGGACTGTCGAAATTCCTGTTACTGTAACAGTTTATTATACCGAAACAAAACGTTCTATAGATGAGGGGAAATTATATGTGGAATGGAAAAGAAAAAAAAATCCTAAAGTAGGGGAACCCTATCAAATACTTAATAAAACAGGACATGGACATTATGTTGGTACTTTGTTGCAGGCACAAGGACTTAATTCCGGCATGACTTTCTTTTTTGAAGGCGACGACATATGCTATGTAGATGATGAATTAAGACTTCATGGGACAGGCTCAGAAGATTATTTTAACGGTGGGTGGTATGCCCTTCCCGATAGATGGGACCAAGCATTCAGTTTACCGCTACATGGTTCCTTGGCATATTCCATTCCACTGGCACACACAGGTGGTTATCGTTTCTTTGTAACTGATAAAATTTCTTTTGAACATAATATTAAATTGTCGATTGAACATGGTCCGGAAAATAATAATATTCCGGTAGATTATACATCAGTCGCTTTTTATTACTGCGATACGCCTCCAATTTCTAATAATTTACCATCTATGGAATTATTAGAAAAAGTAAATACACCGAAGATTCTGGAATACTGGATTGCATTGCTCCCCATTAAAGCATTAAGCCACGGGGCCAGCATTTCGAATGAAGATTGCATTGATAAAAAGAGCGGTCAAAACTACAACGTTTTAAAACTTGAAGCACCTAATTACGGTTCTGCCAAATTTGAACTCGAAGTGCCTTCAGACGGGAGATACAAATTATATCTGTCCTATTTTAAAGGGCCGGAGTGCAGTCCGTTTGAGATAAACCAACGCCAGGTTCCTGTTAGTCCCACGCTAGAAGGATATGCAACTGAAAATACTTTTATTGAAAAAGAATACATCGGGGAGCTTTTCATTAAAGGAGGGACCAATACTATAACAATAGTCCTCAAGGATAGCCTGCAGAAATCAGGAATTAACACATTCTTACTGCACCGGATTTACCTCGCAAAAATTTGATTTGTAAAAACCAATAATTAATTAATTTAAAATGAACAAACAGATGAATAAAATAGTATTGGGAGGGTTAATTTTTACAGTAATGTTTAATATAAGTTGTATAGCCCAAAATCAGCTAACCGTCCTCCCTACCTTGTTCCACAATTTCATATCTTCAATTAATTACGGTAAACTGGGGCCGTATGAAGCTCAAATCAGCTACTCAAGGGTGTCAGGAAATATATTAAAAGCATCAATATCTTTTTCTTTAAAAGATACTATCCGACAAGATGACTGGCAAGTAAATATAACTCCGGCATTTTCTCCCATCTTTAACTGGGCCTCACATCTAACTCCAACCGATAAACATATTATTGCACAACATGTGTTCAGGTCACCGGCACTGATTGTGGCATCAGGGGAAAAACAAATAGCCATTATCCCAGACCTTGATATTTTAAAAAGAGGAAGCCCAGTTGACTGGTATATGGATATGGATGCTACCAAAAATATCCTGACATTAGGCTTATGCAAATCAAAAGTTCAAGAACATGTTCTTTATGTGAGGAAATCGGGAGCGGTTTATCCTCCAGGAAAAATTGAATTTGGTTTTTATATCCTTATTTCCAGCAAGAAGGATAATCTTTTTAATCCTTGGCGTGATGTGACCTCTTTTTTGTGGAAAAAATGGGGTGAAAAAGAATACGAATCTACTGCATCGAAGCATAAAAGTCTCGAACAATATGTTGTCCATACCTACAACTGGGCATTTAGTTCATGGAAAGAAAACACATGGCAGGAATTTACTTTAAACGGCGAACAAGTAGGTGCACCAGTCTTTATTGTTAATACAACCCAAAGCCCCAACTATCCAGGTAAAGTAAATGAAAGAGAATTTCGTTCTATCTGGAACCAAGCTTGGTTTAGCTCACTTCGTTCAGCCCAAGGCTTATATCGATATGCAAAACGAGTAAATAATCCAAAATTACTTGACTTTGCATTAAAAACCAAAGACCTAGCATTGTCGTTCCCGCAAAATAAAGGGTTTTTTCCTGGGCTTATTGCAACCGAAATGCAATCAATAGACATTGAAGGCAAAAAATACAACCGATCAAAAGGCTGGGATACTTTCTATTTTGGAAACTCAAACCGGAACCCTTATACATGGGATGCCCGTGTTTCTCCTTACCACATCTTGGACATGAGTTTTACAGCAAATCAGATGCTTTTATGGTATTCTGAACTTGAACCAGATAAACGTTTATTAGATTATTCCATTAGTTATGCCAATGCTCTCTTAAAAAAGCAATCTAATAATGGCTTTTTCCCTGGCTGGTTGTCGCTTGACTCTCTTGAACCAATGGATCATTTAAATCAGTCCCCAGAGTCAGCAATGTCGGTTACATTTCTTTTAAAACTTTATGAAACAACAAAAAATGGTATTTACCTTAAATCAGCTCTGAAAGGTATGAATGCCATTATCAAAAGTATAATAATGGCAGGAAGATGGGAAGATTTTGAGACATATTGGTCATGTTCGCGATATGGTAGTGATAATTTGGTAGGTAAAAAGGTGGAAAGAAATAATCAGTTTAAACAAAACACTCTTTCGATTTATTGGACAGCTGAGGCTTTGCTGAATTGTTACAAAGTAACTGGAGTAAAAAAATACTTGAGATACGGTGAACGTTCAATTGACGAATTATTGATGTATCAAGCCATTTGGCAACCTCCCTATATTTATGTTCCGGCCATTGGCGGTTTCGGAGTTATGAATGCCGATGGCGAATGGAACGATTCAAGGCAAAGCCTGTTTGCCGAATTGATTATCCGGTATGGCGTGGAGTTAAATAAGGAAGAATACATCCAACGTGGTTTAGCCGCATTGAGTGCGTCGTTTGAAATGATGTATTGCCCCGAAAACTTAAAAATGAAAGAACAGTGGGAGAAAGTGTGGCCTTTTTTTGACGAAAAAGACTATGGATTTATGATGGAAAATTACGGGCATGATGGGGTCACTGGAGCTGAAGGTATCGGAATAGGGGAATTTACTATTTATGACTGGGGTAATGGTGCAGCATCAGAGGCATATAACCGTATTGTCGATCATTTTGGGAAAAGTTTTATTGAACAACATTAATAAATTCAATTTCAAACAAATGAAAAAATCGAACTCGTATCATTTAATAATGATTTTTTTACTTAGTTCAATCTTGGTTTCCTTTACAGCGGAGAAAGGGGGACCGAAATTTGGCGGACACAAATTTAACGACTATTATACTGGGAGAAATCTTGACAGGATTGCTTTCCCAATAGGTGGTATCGGGGCCGGCATGTTTTGCATGGAAGGAACGGGGGCTATTTCGCACCTGTCGGTAAAAAACAGCCCTGAAATTTTTAATGAGCCATTTGCTTTTGCTGCAATTAGTGTTAAAGGCGTTGAAAACGGAACAAAGGTTTTGGAAGCACCTGTTCCAACCTGGAAATTGTTTGGCCCCCCTGAAACAGGAAACGGTAGTGGAGGCAAGAGTTATGGTTTACCTCGTTTCGAAAATGGCCGGTTCTTACCCCGGTTTCCTTTTGTTTCACTGGAGCTAGAAGACAAAGACATTCCTCTTCAGGTTGAGGTATTGGGGTGGAGTCCTTTTATCCCAACGGACGAAGATAATTCAAGCCTCCCTGGTGGTGCTCTTGAATATCACTTTAAAAACAACTCACTGAATACTGTTGAAGCGGTTTTTTCTTACAATGCCAAAAATTTCATAGATAATGACGGTCGAGTTTTAAGAGCCCGAAACGGATTTACCTTGGTTAATGGTAATAACGACAGTTCCTCGACATCAGGATCAGGCTTTTCAATTTTTGTTAACGACAACAATGCTGTTGTTGACCATTGCTGGTTCAGAGGAGGCTGGTTTGATCCGTTGACAATCCTCTGGAAAAATATAAAAAATAGGACGATGATTAACAACCCTCCGGTAGAAGGTTCGTCGCCCGGTGCTTCTATTTATGTGCCTGTTGTTTTAAACCCCGGTGAAGAGAAAACCATTATCGTTAACTTTTGCTGGTATCTGCCTGAATCAAAACTAACTGTTGGCACACCGGTTAAAGTGGGGTCTGCTTTTAAGGGAAAGCCATCTTCTGGGGATGTGCCAAACCAAAAGATAGTTTCAGGATTTTTAGGGAAACACCTAGTTAATACATTTGACCCGGCAGGTGACAGCCAAACCGGGATTCTACAATCGCCTCCTGTATTAATTAGCAAACGATATTTAAAATTTCTTGTTGGTGGTGGCAGCAACATTGAAAAAACAGCTGTAAAACTTCTTATTGACGGAAAAACAGTCGAAACAGCAATAGGCAATCAGACAGAAACTTTGCATGAAAAAATCTGGGATTTAAAAAAATACAAGGGTAAGAAAGCTGTAATTCAAATTGTTGATAAATGCGTAAGCCCTTGGGGGCATATTTTAGCCGACCAGTTTGTTTTAACTGATAACCCCAATGAGAACCTTGCCAGTTTATCCTCTGCTGCGCAATTAATTGAGGACTTTGAAAAAGATGATTACGGCAATTGGAAAGTTATGAAATCAGAGGGGAAAAAAGAAGAATGCTGCTCTGATGGGAAATGTGATGAAAACCCATATTATAAACCTTGGTATGCCAAACGGTTTCAAAATCTTGATGAAGTGACAAAGTATTGGACGCTTCATTATACAGATTTAAAGAAAAACAGCGAGCTCTTTCGTGACGCCTTTTTTGCATCAACACTTCCGCCTGAAGTTATAGAAGCAGTTGCTGCAAACCTTACCATCCTTAAATCACCTACTGTTTTACGACAATTTGATGGAAAGCTCTGGGGATGGGAAGGTTGTAACGATAACTCCGGTTGTTGTGCTGGCAGTTGTACACACGTTTGGAACTATGCACAAGCAATTTCTCATTTATTTCCGGCCTTAGAACGAACTCTTCGTGAAACGGAATTTAAGGTGAGTCAAAATTCACGAGGGCATCAAACTTTCAGAGCAAATCTACCCATTTCTGAACCAATCCATGACTTTTATGCCGCTTCAGATGGTCAATTAGGCGGAATCATGAAAATTTATAGGGAATGGCGAATCAGCGGTAACACAGAATGGATGAAAGGACTTTACCCGTATGTGAAAAAAAGTATTGATTATAGTATCGAAGCTTGGGATCCTAAACATCAGGGGTATCTTGAAGAACCTCACCATAACACTTATGATATTGAATTCTGGGGGCCTGAGGGTATGTGCACTAGTTTTTATCTCGGAGCTCTGACTGCTTTTATTGAGATGAGCAAAGCATTAAATGAACCTTTCATATCATATAATACACTGCTTTTAAGTGGTAAAAAATATATGGAAAATGAACTTTTTGATGGCGAATATTTCATTCAGAAAATTAAATGGACAGGTTTGAATGCCGCAGATCCTATTGAAGCATCTAGGAAATCAATGTCAGGCAGTTATTCTAAAGAAGCATTAGCAATTCTGCAAAAAGAAGGTCCTAAATATCAGTATGGAAAAGGCTGTCTGTCTGACGGTATTTTAGGCATGTGGATGGCCTCAGTTTGTGGGCTCAATGAAATTGTTGATAGCAGCAAAGTGAAAAGTCATTTAGTTTCAGTTTATAAATACAATTTTAAAACCGATTTAACCGACCATGATAATCCACAACGGCCCACCTATGCCTGTGGCGATGAAGGCGGTTTATTACTTTGTACCTGGCCTAAAGGCGGGCAACTTTCTCTTCCTTTTGTTTACAGTAATGAAGTTTGGACTGGTATTGAGTACCAGGTTGCCAGCCATCTGATGATGAAAGGCGAAGTTGAAAAAGGGTTAGATATTGTTCGAAAATGCAGGGAAAGGTATGATGGGATTGTCCGAAACCCATTTGACGAATATGAATGCGGACACTGGTACGCGCGTGCCATGTCAAGTTACGGATTATTACAGGGACTAACAGGTGTGCGTTATGATGCAGTGGATCGCACTTTATACATTGATTCGAAGATCGGTGATTTTAAAAGCTTTATTTCTGCTGAAACAGGATTTGGAAATGTTGGCTTGAAAAGTGGGAAACCTTTTATAAATATGGTCTACGGCAATCTTGACATTAAAAAAGTTGTGGTATCAGGAGTTGAACAAAAATTGTAAAAACAAGCGTAGGGAAAGTTTTGGATTGCTTTTTCTGGCGAGGTTATAACCAATATGAATTTTCAGAATTGGAATAAGTATTATTGATGTTATGTAGGAAAAACGGATCTGAGAAGAATTCATATTGGGGAGGACAACTTTATTCAGTATTTTAATCAAATAAATGATAAACGATGGATGATAAATTTTGTATAGGTTTAGATTTTGGGACCGATTCAGTCCGGGCATTGCTTGTGAATTCCAAAAACGGAAAGGAGTTAGCAAGCTCAGTGTTTGAATACCCACGCTGGAGAAAAGGATCATTTTGTAATTCTGAGAAAAATCAGTTTCGTCAACATCCCCTCGATTATATAGAGGGGATGAAATTTACAATCCGAGAAATCTTACAAAAATCACCGGGTGCGGCGAGTAAAGTGTGTGCTATCTCGCTTGATACAACCGGTTCAACACTTACTGCTGTTAATGAGAATGGAACTCCATTGGCCTTGCTTCCTGAATTTTCTGAAAATCCTGATGCTATGTTTATCCTATGGAAAGATCATACTGCAATTCAGGAAGCTGATAAAATTAACTCATTGTGTCGGACTTGGCAAACAGATTATTCTAAGTATTCCGGAGGTATTTATTCTCCAGAATGGTTCTGGTCAAAAATATTACACATTATAAACAAAGATGAGGAAGTAGCCAAAGCTGCTTACTCGTGGGTGGAGCATTGTGATTGGATGCCTGCACTATTGACAGGTAATACCGATCCACATAGGATGAAGCATAGTCGATGTGCTGCAGGACATAAAGCTATGTGGAATGTCGAGTGGGGAGGATTACCTACTAATAAGTTTTTAAGTGTCCTTAACCCCAGAATGGTTGGTTTAAAGGACAAGTTATATACCGAAACATATACCAGCGATAAAATCGCTGGTACGTTATCTTCAGAGTGGGCGGTCAGATTAGGGTTATATGAAACTGTTGTTGTCGGTATTGGTGGATTAGATGCACATTTTGGAGCTGTTGGTGGTGAAATTTCACCATATTATTTGAGCAAAGTAGTTGGTACTTCTACTTGCGACATGCTGATTGCCCCTATTGAGGAGATTGGCAATAAGCTTATTCATGGTATTAGCGGGCAAGTGGACGGATCAATTATTCCCGGAATGTTGGGTATGGAAGCCGGACAATCCGCTTTTGGAGATATCTATGCATGGTTTCGGGATGTTTTATTGTGGCCGCTAAGGAACAGCTTGCAAGATCTTCCAGACAATAATTTAATCTTTTCGAACATAAAGTCAAATCTTATCCGAGAGCTAAGTATTGCAGCAACTCAGATTCCTGCCGGAAGTTTTGAAGTACTCGCACTGGACTGGCTTAATGGCAGGAGAACACCTGATAACAATCCATATTTGAAAGGCGCTATCACCGGTTTAACATTAGGTACAGATGCACCAAAAATATTCAGGGCATTGGTTGAATCTACCGCATTTGGAGCAAAGAAAATTATCGAACGGTTCAAAGATGAAGGGATACCCATTCATGGCGTTATTGCATTGGGTGGGGTGGCAAAAAAATCTCCATTTGTGATGCAAATATTGGCAGATGTATTAAATATACCGATAAAAGTGGTGCGTTCTGAAAATGCCTGTGCACTTGGTGCTGCAATGTATGCAGCTGTTGCAGCAGGCATTTACAAAAACATACAAGAAGCTCAGAAAAATATGGGATCCGGATTTGAATCGAACTATAATCCTATTCTTGCGAATGTACGAATTTACCAGATGCTGTACAAGAAGTATTTAGAATTAGGAAATTTTATTGAAAAACAATAAATTACACCAAAATTTCTAAATTAAAATTTACATCTACCGGTTAATGTGCTTATATATTGTGTTGTTGGAACAAAAAGTAACACTCACCAAACAAATACATGACAAAATTAATTTCACCCGGGGGACCCCTACACCGAGCTATGCTGAAGTTGAAGCGAATCCAAGAAATACTAATTCAGATACAAAAGATGGACAAGGATTTACACCAACAATGGCATGGGAAATGTTAACAGAAACCGGTTATTATCCTGAAAAGAAATAAAAATTATTATGCAAATTTTCAAAAAAATTTCAAAAACAGTTAATAAGTTCTTGTTGCTTTTTTGAAAGATTGGATGAAAATTAATTTTTAGAATTTACTATAAGTTAAAACAAATATCCTATTCAATTAAACGATCGATTCAAAATATTCAAACAAAATGGAAAGACGTAAATTTTTAAAATCCGCCGGGTTACTTACTGCGGCAGGATTTTTCACTTCGAATTTTCCGGTGATAGCAGGACCTTTTACCAAAGAGGACTTTTTGCATTCGCACTTCCCTATTGATAAAAAACTAGATCCACAATGGCTTAAGTCCTTATATGAAAGAGGCAATGTGACAAGCTATACAAAAACAAAAAATGAACTACGTTATATAGGAATGCCTGTAGGGGGTATTTGCTGCGGTTGTGTTTATGTAGGCGGTGATGGTAGGTTATGGTTGTGGGATATTTTCAATCAGAACCAATTTGGTGTAATAACAAAAGTACTGCCCATTAAATTAGAAAGTTTTAATTTGAAGGAAATTAATAATGGCGCAGGCTCATTATACCTTGAACCATTAACAAAGACAAGTCCATTGCAACAGGGTTTCGTACTTTCAATTAAATATAATGGATCGACAGTTGTGAAACGTCTTCACCAAGAAGATTGGGATGAAGTTGTTTTTGAAGCCACTTATCCAGTTGCTACGATAAAGTATATAGATAATAAATTACCATTACAAGTATCCGTTGAGGCCTTTTCTCCTTTTATTCCCGGCAATGATTTAGATAGTGGTTTGCCTGCTACCATTCAATCCGTTTCCCTGAAAAACTTATCAGATAGTAATATAACAGTGGAGATAGCCGGCTGGTTGGAAAATAAAATGCTGCTTAACACAGAAAAGCAGTATAGCGATTTTAACCGTGAAAATAAAGTAGTAAAAAACAAATTATACAAAGGAATCGCATTACAATGTACGACAGCCAACAAAGAACTTGAAAAAGCGCCTGACTATGGTAATATGTTTTTTGCTACCATTGAAAAGAATGCTGTTTGTATAGATGATATAACAAAAAGTGTTGATAAATCTGCCTATATTATCAAAGATTTAATAAAGGGTTCTGATAGATCACCTATTGCTGGGATAATTACCAGACATCAGCTAAAGCCTCATCAGGAAGCTAAGGTAGATTTTATCATTTCGTGGTATACGCCTAATATTTCTTTTTATAAAAACGGAAACCCACAGGGAATGACAGTACAGGATGCCGATTTACATTATTATACCACCCATTTTGATAGTGCTTTGGCCGTGGCAGGATATATAGCACAAAAATATCAGTTATTAAAGCATCAAACTTTGCTTTGGAAAGAAACCTGGTATGATAGCACACTGCCATGGTGGTTTCTTGAAAGAACATTTTTAAATATTTCAACGTTAGCTACAACTACAACTCATAGGTTTCAATCCGGCAGGTTTTATGCATGGGAGGGCGTTGGTTGTTGCCATGGTAATTGTACTCACGTATATCAGTATGCACAGGCCATGTCAAGGATTTTTCCAGAACTGGAAAGAGATACCCGTGAACGTGTTGATTTAGGTATAGGTTATGATGAAGCTACCGGAATGATAAGTATAAGGGGCGAGAAAACAGGGCCCTCCATTGATGGACAAGCGGGCACCATTTTACGTATTTACAGGGAGCATTTGATGAGTAGCGATTACAGCTTTTTAAGAAAAAACTGGTCTAAGATTAAAAAGGCGGTAATATTTGTAATGCTCCAGGATAAAAACAAGGATGGCATGGAAGACACGCCAATGGAAAATACACTGGATGCGTTATGGCATGGAGAGATTGCCTGGATTGTTGGATTATGCATTGCCGGAGTAAGGGCGGGCCAGGCAATGGCTGAAGAAATGAATGATGTGGATTTTGCCGAACAATGCAGGCAATATGTGGAAAAAGGGAGAAAGAACATGGAACAGTATCTTTTTAATGGTGAATACTTTATTCACCAGCCGGATACTGAGGTAGGCAAAAAAGAAATTGGCTCTTTTAATACTTGCCATATCGACCAGGTATATGGCCAGGGCTGGGCATGGCAGGTGGGTTTAGGAAGGATACTTAGTAAGGAAAAAACAATGAGTGCTTTAAGTGCACTTTGGAAATACAATTATATGCCGGATGTTGGCCCCTATATAAAAATACATAACGGCGGACGTTTTTATGCTATGGCAGGGGAAGGTGGAATGGTAATGAATACTAATCCGAAGAATGATGATAATCCTTATGGTAATGCTAAAGCATGGCAAGTAGGTTATTTTAGTGAATGTATGAGCGGTTTTGAACACCAGGTAGCTTCTCACATGATGGCCGAGGGTATGGTCGAAGAATCTCTGGTGCTTACTAAATCAATTCATGATCGCTACCATGCCTATAAGCGTAATCCATTTAACGAAATTGAATGCAGTGATCATTACGGTCGTGCGATGGCTAGTTATGGTACATTTATAAGCGCATGCGGTTTTACTTATCATGGTCCTAAAGGACATATTGGTTTCTCACCTAAATTAACACCCGAAAATTTTAAGACTCCTTTTACTTCTGCTGAAGGATGGGGCTCATATAGTCAGCAAAGAAATGAAAACTCTTTTTCAGCACAATTAAAAGTTATGCATGGCAAATTGCATGTGAGGAAATTTAGTGTAGATCTGGATAAGAACCAAAAAGCCGGTAACGTAGAGGCAATATTTAATAACAAAGTTATTTCCTGTCGTTTTACACAAACAGACATTAGATGCGACATCGATTTTATTGACTCTCAATTTATTAATTCAAATCAATCTTTATTATTAAAAATTAGTTAACCAGAATCTGCTGAGTTTTTCAGCAGACTCTGGTTATTTAGCATAAACAATACAACATTGTCTTATACTGAAAAAGGTATACAGTATAAACCTTAAAAAAGATACTGTATATGGGAATGAAAAAGGAAAAATTCGAAAAAACTGTATCGGGTAAACGACATTATGTATACCCTGAAGAGGAGAAAATAAGGATCGTGAAGGAACTGGAAAAAGGATCACTTTCTATAAAAGAGGTGATGCAAAAATACGAGGTTCTTAATGCGGCTACAGTTTTAAACTGGTTAAAAAGATACTCTGCTCAATACCGGGAGAACTACATGCGAGTGATCCTTCCGGTTTCCGAACGAAGGCAAATAGCGTATAAAGTAGAATCAGGATCATTAAGTCTGGAAGTAGCATCAACTCGTTACAGGGTACAACAAGAGACCATAAAAAAATGGATAAAGTTGTATACTTGTACGACTAAAACTCCGGATATTATGTCTCAAAAAGAACAACCACAGCAGAGCTCAACCCAAGAGACCAAGGCTTTACAGAAGCAGGTAGAAATGCTTAAACTTAAGGTAGAAGCATTGGAGACCATGATTGATATCGCAGAAAAAAACCTGAAAATCGATATCAGAAAAAAACCTGGCACCAAGCAGTCAAAGCCATGAAAGAAAGCCATGCACAAGTAGGGTTCGGGCCACTTTGTATGCTGTTTGGTAAAACCCGTTATGCCTTTTATAAGAAAGCAAAGAACGAACAACGGTGGCTAAATGAAGACCAAATCGTTCTGGAAATGGTGTCCATCATAAGACGGGAACTGCCCTGTACCGGTACCTCCAAGCTCTATCACATGTTAAGGAAGACACTTGAGGATCATCACATAAAAATGGGCAGAGACTCCCTTCACAGGCTTCTTCGTGAAAATGGCATGAGCATAAGACCCAGAAGACGATATGTGGTGACAACCGATTCCAGACATTGGATGAAGAAATACCCCAACCTGATAAAGGATCTTGTAGTCAATGAATCTGAACAGGTATGGGTCTCAGATATTACCTACATCCAGATAGGGGAAGGATTTAACTTCTTATCGCTGATCACCGATGCTTATTCAAAACAAATCATGGGGTTCTGCCTTCACCCAACCCTGGAGGCTGAAGGCTGTATGAATGCCTTGAAAATGGCATTGAGCCGGAAAACAAAATACGACATCAGCCATATCCATCACTCCGACAGGGGTGCCCAGTATTGTTGCGGTGACTATGTGAACTTGTTACTAACTGCAGGACTAGGGATAAGTATGACCGAAAACGGGGACCCCTACGAGAATGCCATTGCCGAAAGGGTGAACGGAATACTCAAGTACGAGTTTAGCTTAAACCGTGAATTTGCAGACGCACCCCAAGCCCTTGAAGCTGTTCAAAAGAGCATTAGCGCTTACAATCTGCTAAGACCCCACATGAGCTGTAATTACCTTACTCCCGTGCAGGCTCATCAAATGAAAGGTGTTTTGGAAAAAAAATGGAAACCAAAAGTACGGCAAAAAGAAAAAGAATTATTGTTTGAGAGCTTTTAAAAAAAGATGCCATTTTACATAAATCTATTTGAAAAATGTTTCAGAAAAAATCACTAACTTTAATTTATTAGAAATGTATACTTATTTTAGTGAAAAGAATTTTTACTGTATACTTTTTCTAGTAATGCTTCTTAAATGTGTATACCTATTTCAGTAAGGGACACATAATATTATCATAAACATAAGCAGCCCACCGGAGCGATAGGTAATCGGTAGGTAAAGCATAGATAGTCTTAGCTTAGTTCACGAATCGATAGTGAATTAGGGTCTGCTGATAAACTCAACCAATAATCTTTACGCCAACCTTGCCAGGATTAAACAGAACGGCTGGTGAAATAATTTGATCATGAATTTCTTCAGCAAACCTCAATATTGATTTCTCAATTGCCTTTGCTGAAAAACTCTTGAACATTTTCAATAAGAGACAAAGAAGTGCCACCCCGGCCAACTTGACCAGGTTAAGCACCAAAAAGATGCAGGCAATCCATGATTCGCTTGTTTCTCTGAGCCTTGCTCGGATACGGTCTAATCCATATGCTGTCTTGGCCTGTCCAAACTTACCTTCGATTGGATTGCGTTCACCCGGACTTACGTGTTTGAGCACTGCCGAAGGTCTTCCAAGTGGTTTCGCCAAGAGCTTTATTCCTTTTTCTTTTAACGCTGCCCGGTTTGAACGGGTACAATAAATCTTATCTGCTAGAAGTTCTCGGGGATAACATCCAAATCGGGCATGATATCGTTCCACATAATCCATCATGTGGCTTCCTTCATTGAAAGCATCCCAACTCAATTCATCCAGAAATGAGATACCATCGATAATTGACACATGGATCTTAGCTCCAAACTCTACTTTAGCCTGACTCTTTCCTCGGACGATGGGACGAACATGAGGTTGATGAATGCTGACTATGCGGTCTTCAACAGTGTGAGAATGTGAATCGTACATCTTCTTTTGTTGATCATAGACTGTGTTGATCACATAGAGATACTTGAGGTCCTTTTTATCCAATGGTATCTGTGGATAAGCACTCAGAAGTCTGTTTATCGAATTTATGTCTCTTCGAAGGAACCGTAGCTGGCTACCATTAGCCTTACGGATCTCCTTTTGGAACTTGTTCTTCTTTTGAGCTACGTGTAGGTAGCGTCTTCGTGCAACCTTGCGGTATGTCCTTGGCTTTTTTTCATGTAGCTCAGGATCATAAAGGATGTCAATCAATTGTTCTGCTTTCTTCCTTGCATCGGAGAGCAGGTTCAGATCGGTTGGATAGGCAATATCCTGTGGACAAGCTGTGGCATCAAAGATTACTCTTCCTCTGTTCTCGCTTCCAGTATTATGATCGGATGGGTCTTGATCCTGGTCAGATGGTTTTGAATCGGTCTTTGAAGCTTCCAGTTTAGCTTTCAGTGAGATTATCTTATCATTAATTGCGTTCAGGTTATCCATCCCAAGTCTCTTTCGAAACTCAACAAAGAGCGTTGGATCAAAGGGCTGTGCAGTTGTGAAACTGGAGTATCCAAGAAAGTACTGCATGTACATGTTTTCTCTGATCTGCTCAACAGTTTCTCTGTCGTCAAGATTGCCAAGATGTTTGATGATCAAAGAACCAATCACAACACGAGGGCTTATTGCCGGTCGTCCCGTACTACTTACACCTACATGTTTAAGGTACATGGCGCACACTTCATCCCATGGAATGAGGTGTGCTAATACTACCCAACGATTATCTTTAGCTAATTGTTGATCAAAGGGTGTCTGAAATCCTTCCAGTGAGAGCTGATTGGGGCTGACATAAAGGGGGGCAGATGCACGCTTTCTTTTGGCTTTTCCCATGATTCCTTGCACTTTGTTGTTCAAATATAATCATAATTATCTTAAGATCAACACAGAAATAGTTTATCAGCAGACCCGAATTAGGCCCGAATCATCTACTGACCACCTACTTTTTGAATATATCTCCGATGGGTTGCTTCTGTTATGTTTAGGATGACAGTATGGAATCTTTATGATCATTTAATCATAAAGTATTAATGTTTATTAAGTTCTGTCTTTAGATTAAGCCAATTTCATTTTTCCGCTTCACTCCAAGACTTTCTCCAACAATTTTTCCGACTGACGCCAAGTTTCATCAGACTTTATTTTAAAAATTATTCACTGATGAAACAGAGATGCTTTGAGGCTTTTTGGTTGCTTTGAGTTCAAACATTATATTGCCCGTAGGATTGCTTTTTACTTCCTGAACCTTTTTCCCATCTATCGAAATAGTATATTGTTGATCAGGCTTAAGGTTATTCACATTGTAATTTACTTTTGTCAGTCCGGTTGTAGATGATTGATTCCAAACATGCTGGTTCTGATTCCATCCGATAATCTCAAGCGAAAGCATTTTTCCCTTCTCTGGTTTGGCTTTTAGCGAATAGCCATCTTCATTCGTATTAAAGAAATTCAACTCATCTCCCTTTGCATAAAAACCGAAATCTGTTTTTGAGATAAGCTTAAATTGCTTATTCGCGATAGCGTATTGATTTGTATTCAGGCTGATCGTAAGTTTCTCTTCTCTAAAGTTATATTTGAGTTTTGTGCCGGCTAGCTTTTCAGTGATATGCGGATTCAGGTATAAACGATTGTAGCGTGGATCGATTCCATAAATAGAATGATACAACCCTACCACTGCCAGACTGTTTCCCGCCAGGATATCATCACCCAACCCATCCTGTTTTGCCCGTCCGTAACGTTGGAAGGCCAACCCGTCTTCATTATGCCGGTTTAAAACGTTCTCCACATACTTTAATGCCAGTTCGGGTTTATAATCGGCATACGCTTGTACCGCTATACTGCCCCACGATAAAAAGATATCCCCGTTTTCATAGTTTGGAAAAGGAAACTGCCAGTCATTGCCTTCTCCCACTTGGTACGAGAACATACAAATAGGCCAGAAGAAAAGATTCTCCTTTTGCATTTGGGTTTCAATCTGATCAAGGATGACTTTGCTTCTATTTTTATCGTCACATATACCATAGGCTATGGCCATAAAGTTTACAGGGGTAACTAAATTATTACCGTGAGTTGAGTTGTCCTTATCGCGCCAATGGATATAACATTGTTTCTCTTCATCCCAGAAACCACCCTGACCGGTCGGTTTATTAAAGCTTGTCTTTAACTTTTCAGCATAATCGTTATAGTAGGCTGCTTTTTGGGAATTACCCAGTTGTTTTTCTATATCCGACCACAAAACTAGCGCATGATAGAGTTTGGCATTTACAAAAGCATTCTCAAAAGAGGCCCAGATGATATCAATCCAATCACTTCCTCTTTTCTCCTTTTCACTATCGGTCATCATCTCTACCAAATGATTTCCATTAGTGTCCCTGTTTAAGATATAATCCAATGCCTTTTCACAAGCCTGCTGTTGCTTGGCTACCCATGTTTTATCTCCACACTGATCATATAATTCGGCGACATTGGTCACAAAGTCAGGATTTGAGTCCATCAAATAACCCCACTGAGCCTCGTAAAAGCCTTTAGGCGATACGGTTCCTGCCATGGCATCACTGTTTTCATATGCCCACCTGGAAATCACTCGTCCATCGGGTTTAATGGCATTATCTCTATAAAAGTCAAGGCATTGTTTATAGCCATTCAAATAGCGTTCATCATTAATTGCCAAACCCAGTTGCCCGATATATTGTTCATGTAAACAGATGGGACCATAAGGAGTGTGCCAACTGTTTCCTCCGAAATGTTTTGCATCAATAACGCCAATACGGGCAATAGTGTTCAACACCGAGGTTACCCTGTCACCATCTATACCTACAAATTTACCGCGGTTGTATTCTTTGTGATAGTCGAAGGGTGAAAGGGTGATGGTTTGTGTGAGGTTTCCTTTTGCAATTTCAAAGCTTGACCATACATCTGTTTTACCACGTGTAAAGCGACGTCGATAGGTCCCCTCGTCATATCTGGGTATCATTTCATGATCTGAAACAGTTATCTCATAAACCAGCTTATCTTCGCTGGACCGGGTATATCTACCGGCAATTTGTTTGCCGGGGGTGGTACTACTTATTTTCAAACCATTACCTGTTTTGCTATTCCAGAAAGCTGAGTAATTTGAATGAACACCATAAGTAAATTGCTTATCTCTAAATAGATAGAACCAGGCCAACCCGCCAAACTCCGTAAAAGCCCCTTCCCAGGTGTTGATACTGTTAAAATTGAATGAGGGAAATGAGACTTCATCAGCAGTAAACGTCTTGGGATAGGTACGCTCCACTTTAAAGATAATATCGTTATCTGTGATCGTAAATTTCCAGTTCTCATTAATTTTCAAATCACCATCCCCATAGCTTATCCCTGTCATGCTAACGGTATGTTTGGTCGTTTCAACTTTGGGTGAGGTGTCCAGATGAAGTGTGGAATATGTTTTGTTGAATGCTTTAATTTGACTAAAGATTCCGGATGCACCTTCTATAACCTTTTGTCCATTTACCTCCAAACATGAGATATTGCACTTCTGTTTATAGTCTAGGGTGATTTTGATCTTGTTATTTCCAAAGACAAGTATTTTGTTTTGGACGTCATTTTTAATAACCAATTGCTGGGCATGACCAAGACTGGAAAAATAAAAGACGGAAAAAGCGGTCAGGAAAATGGAAAGAAAGCGTTTCATAAAAAATGTGTTTGATATGTTAAATTGAAAATGCAAGTCTGTTTTTGAAGATAATCCTTAATTTAAAGTTGTTAAAAAAACTGATTACCAAGAATAATACTGATATGAAAATTTTAAAAGAATAGGTTCTGTTTAAAGAACCAATAGCCATGATTTCTTCAATCATTCCTTCATTCTAGGATTTCTTGGTTTTGCTTATTATTAATTATGATGACATTTCTATAATCATATGACTCACTCAGGGTTTCATTTCTCTTGAATTAAGCAGCCGTTTTTACAATAATTCCACCCTTTCAGGGTTTCATCTTATTTGAATCTGAGCATGTTTCATTTCAGGTCAGGTTTTTATTTGTTTTGAATTCCGTAGGAATGACATGATTATAGCAAAAGCAATATGTTAATTTTCAGAATCCCGAAGGAATGATATCATTTTTATGTCAAGATTATTTTAAAACAGGGCCAAACAATATAGCCATCAAGATTAAATTAATGCAACCTGACGGCTATATCTAACTTTATTTTTACTTCTCTTCAGAAATTTCAAGTACTACACTCTTTAACGATTCGTTTACCGAAATCATTATACCTACTTTCATAAGGAAATCGCCACTAAATACTTTTCCACTTTCTGAAAAGCCAGGACGCCCATCAATATTTATCTCCTGAACCTTGTACATCTTGGCAACATCCAACCCCTGGAGTCTTACCTTCTGAAACGACTCGCCATAACGTGTATTCAATGTATATGAAAACAATACCGATTTACTTTTATCTTGATTAACATACATCAGCACAGCCCGGTTTTCATCATAAGGTGAAACCAAACGATAAAGATCGCCAAACCAAATAATACTGCTGATCCGTTTGTAGTTTGCAACCGCAGCCTGACTAAATTTCAGCTCATTATCAGTCATGTGTTTCACCTGAATATCATAACCCATCTTTCCCATCATTGCAACATCGGTACGAAACTTCAACGACTGTTTACCCCATGAAGTAATATGATTACAGGATGTGATGGAAGGATAAAAGTTTGAGTACCCCCATTGAATATAGACTCTCTCCAGAGGATCGGTATTATCGCTGGGCCAATATTCAGTGAAATATTTTAACGCACCGTAATCAACACGTCCCCCTCCGCCTGAACAAAGCATAATAGGCAGATGAGGATATTTCTGACGCATACGATCAAACACTTTATATAGAGAATTAACGTAATCAATATAGAGATGTGATTGATTCTCCTTAAGATATGGAGAATACCCATTGGTAATCATCCTATTACAATCCCATTTAATAAAAGCTATCTCAGGATGCTTAGTCATCAGACCATCTACCACACCAAATACAAAATCCTGAACCTGCGGATTAGTTAGATCCAAAACCAACTGATTACGGTAATAATGTTCAGGCCTGTTAGGTAACTTTATGATCCAATCAGGATGCTTTTCGTATAATTCACTCTTTGGATTTACCATCTCAGGTTCGATCCAGATACCAAACTTAGAGCCTTTTTGTTGAGCTGCCTTAATAAGCGCATCAATACCACCGGGTAACTTGGCCTTGTTTTCTTCCCAGTCGCCCAATCCAGCTTTATCATTATTCCGGGGATATTTATTAGCAAACCAGCCATCATCGAGTAGAAAAAGATCCACACCCAGCTTTATAGCATCATCAAACAAACCGGTCAGCTTCTCTTCATTAAAGTCAAAGTAGGTGGTTTCCCAGTTATTCAGCAGCGTTAAACGAGGTTTGTCGCCATCGAGAATACCGTATTTACGCGCCCATTGATGCAGATTTCGACTAGCAAGTCCCTTACCGTTATTACTGTAGGTGAAAATAAAGGAGGGTGTTTTAAAAACCTTATTGGCTTCCAGTTTGTATTCCGAGGCATAAGGATTGATACTCGAGATAACACGAAGATTATTCCTTTCGTCAATTTCGAAGGTAAACTGGAAATTACCCGACCATCCTAATGTACCTGCAATCAGTTCACCACTATTTTCATTTGACTTTTCGTTCAGCGAAAGATAAAAAACCGGGGTTTGATACATATGGGCGCGTGTTCCCAACTTACTGTCGATTATCTTGATACCCGAAGTAAGTTGACTTTCTTCCATCCGCATCTCTCTTGCCCAATCGCCATGAAACTGTGTGAGCCAGTAGTTTTTAGCATCGAAATGTAATGTTGAGGAGGCATAATTATATAACACGACCGGCTTTTTCTCTTTGTGCTTTATTTCAGTCCATTCCTCTATAACATCTTCATTGTAATAAGCTTTATAAAACAATGTAACCTCAAACGGATATTGCGGATCGATCAGTTTAACGGTAGTAAGCGTAACATCATCATCTTGCTTTACAACTTTATGACTTTCGTATTGCAGGTCGAGCGAAGGATTATTATCGGCATGCTTAACGCGAATAGAAGGTTCGAACAGATTTGAAGTACCCGCTGTCAGATAGGCTTCAAATTTTCCCTCTTTTAACTTATCATACTCGCCCGACTGAAAAAGCTTATTACCCAGATATGACTGAATTAACTTTTGATCCTTCCCTACACGATAAAGCAGGATGGTGTTTTTAGTTTCGATATTGACAACCTTGACTGATTGTGCATACAGCTGTCCGGCAAAAGCCACACTGAGTAATAAAAGAAAAACACTTTTTAACATAGTTATCAATTTGAGGTTAGCTTTAATTAGCTGACAATAAATATAAAAAGGATAATTTTTAACAATCAATTCATTATAGCATTTATTGTTATGATAGGATATCACATTAACAGCAGACTATAATAATACAAATTTACTTGAAAACTCATACAAATTTGCAGTAAAGAAAATTTAATACATTTGTATCTAAGCCTGAAGGCGCATAAATTAAAGTAAAATCATCCGTCGAGCAAATCCGTATCTTTCGCTTCATGCGAATAATTAATCATACATCATGAAAAACATCAATGAAACAGGTAGTATAAAGTTCCATTGTAGCTGGATGCAAGCAGCGCCTGTTGATGAAAAGACTATTATCGAAATAAACCGTTGGCGGAATATCCTTTTTAACCACAAGCTGATTGGTGTTTATCCGAATGGGATAGGTTACGGAAATATCAGTATCCGGCTTGCCGGAAACGAATTCTTAATCTCAGGTACATCAACCGGACACCTTGAAAATCTGACCAACAATCATTATTCCATAGTTACTGCCTACAGTTTTATGGAAAATACTGTAACCTGTAAAGGTCCCATCAAGGCTTCCGCAGAATCTTTAACCCATGCGGCAGTATATGAAATGGGTCTACACTCCCAAGCCATCATTCATGTTCATAACAAATTGATTTGGGATAAGCTTTTCAATAAAGTTCCAACCACATCTCCCAAAGTTGAATACGGCACGCCTGAGATGGCGCTAGAGATGAAGAGGCTATTCAATACGACCGACCTTTTCGAAAAGAAAATACTGGTTATGGGAGGGCATGAGGGAGGAGTCATTTCCTTTGGAAAAGATTTGAACGAAGCTGGCGATCTTATTTTAAGCTATTTATAAGATTCACCCATTCCCTTTACAAGCTTAGAATATTCCCGAACAACTGACTGATGACGCTCATCGCACATATATTCATCGTAGGAACGACAGGAGGTTGATATGTACTTAGTCCGTCTTCATAGGACGTATCAGGTACGTATCAGTTATATTTTGACTATATGTCAGAGATATGTGCGATGAGCCTATTTGGAGCGTCATAGGAAAATATTCCGAAAAAGATAGAAAATAGAAATACCTCGGATGGCACGGAAAACAGAACAGATAAAAGGACAAGGAGGGTATCTGAAAAAATCCGGTAACCGAACCGGATATAACTTTTCAGAGACCCTCCCGCTTAAAATCATAATCGACAAACAATTATTTATTAAATGTTTATCAGCTGATAATTTACTTCTTTTCGATCATAAGTTGTTTGTAATTTTTATTTACCCAAAGGGCAATTAATTCATGTGCCTCTAACATCTGTTTAGGCTTTAAAACTTGTGTTTCAAACGATAACTTGCGATTGATTGTTACTGTTCGACCTTCTTGTTTGATTCCAATTTCAACCGTTCCGGTACTATTCTTGATTTTTTTCTGAACAGAAGGTACCAAAAGCGAATAATTCTCAGGAAGGGTCAGGGTTAAAGAATAATCCTGATCAATAGTAGAGGGTAATTCCAAACTCTCGGTGCGAACAGTTGGTATTTCAGCAAGGCCCCAAAGAGCTGCATCCCCCTGTAATTGTGGAAGTGTAAAGATACTAAACCCATTCATTTGGCGGAAGATATTACTCTTTTCAATAGAACAGCTAACTTTCAAAGTTAACAACTGGTTCTCGTTAACCGTAAACGCTTTAATATCCTGTGGCATTAAACCATCTGTAAACAATGTAGTAACAGCTTTGTCATTTTTCACTAACTTGTAATAGGGTTGTACTATTCCACCGAGTGATACATCGCAAACACCCACTGCCCTACCCTCATTATCAATAGTCAGTTTTCCGTTTAAACTGATCAGGTTGTGTTCCTGTGATAACCGTTCAACGGTTAATACTTTTCCCGGGACCAAGAGAGCCAATGCTTTGTTAGGTTGCGATACAATCGGATTCTGATCTTGTGTTTTGATAGGAGAAAGGAGAACAGACTGACCGGCAGGTAGACCAACCTTTACAAGATAATCGGTGAAAACGAGCGGATTAGCAGATTCGCCATCTAATAATCCGGCAGGGGATAATGCGGCGAGGGTAGCATCGAAGCCGGCTTGTTTTAATAGAGCAGCCAACAGTAATGCTTTCTCGGGTTCGCTTCCATAATTTCCGGTATATACTTCGGAGGGAGTTCTCAATTTAAATCCCATTTGAACAGGTGGAACCATTATCGTTGCGAAATCAGACACGACGATTTCCTGTAGCTTAAATGCAATTTTTAAGGGATCGGCTTCTTTCGACTTCACCGATTCAACAAGCGCTTTCATTGCATCATTCGTTTCAAGAGCAAAGGCCGGTTGAGCAGTTAAATTTTCGAAGAGTTGCTTTCCGGTAGTAAATACCAACCGGGGTTGTAGCCTATTATCACGTGGCTGTAACATTTCGTGTGCTATTGCTTTTAGATCTCTCAGTTCAAAGCTGTATACGGTATAATCACCTTCAGTCTTTACCACCGGAGTAACTTTAGCATTAAAGAGTTGCCAATTTAGCTTCTGTGATATCGGGACCTTTACAACAACCTCCAGTTCTTTTACGGGCTCATTTGTAGTCAGTACCTCATTTGCCATCAGTGCAGGGAGAAAACCGGCGTTAGTATGAATATTGTAATTCAACTCGATAGTAGCACCGGGCCCAATGCCGGTATGACTTACTACCATTTCGCGCAGATGATTAAAGGCCGGTGCATTAGGTGCAAATTGCGGTAATACTTCATTAAGCGCATTTGCAGGAGAATTTACCTTACGACCACTTGGCATAGTCGTTTCGGACTTATTAACTGTAAGCTGCTGAAACGACGGGTTATATAGAATAAAGGTTTCGCCAAATAATCTATCGGACGAAGTATAAGTAATCAGTTTTAATTGATGGGAGTAATGATAATCCATGCTACCATCATTATTGAGTACAAATTCTTTCTTTTGCTTAAGAAAGAGGGCATTCGATTTATCCTTCTGTGCCATCAGGCCGGAAAAGAGAAAAAATATAAAAAGGAGTGATATAGAAATCTTTTTCATGATTCAGTGTTTTTAAACAATTACCTTATTTTTTTATCAGTACTACCGGGTTTTCAGCAAAATAATTTTGATTATCTACCGCTTTTTTAAACGAATCCCAGTCACGTGCCTCATAGACTCGTTTATTATACTGACCGGTGAACGAAAACTCAAGGTTTTGACCTTGCTGTACAAGCTGACCTTCGGACGAAACGGCATCCCCCGTGGAATTCATCTGTACTTTACCTTTTCCAAACTGATAGCCTGAAGGTAATTTTACACGTTCTTTTAACTCGACTAAACGAGAACAACGATCGGTAAAGCTATATTTCCGATCTTTTAAGGCCGTATTAAAACTCAATTGGCCCTGTGCGCCACGAAACAGATTGGCTGCAACAAAAGGAGTAAAAACAATCCGATCAGAAGAAACAATGGCATAATCGGGAATCTTGTATTTTATCTTTAATATGATCGGACCTGCCATGTAATCACAAGGATCTTTTCCATAATCCAGTGAAATTAGTTTTGCCTGAGGAGCAACTCTCAAAAGTTCGCGTTCGATATTAGACTTCCATTCAGTCTTTACACTACCTGTAAAGTAACGACGTATTGCTGCATCACTCTGACCTTCGGCAGTAACAAGCAAGGTTCCTTCTAAGGTGCCATCCGATTTGATTTCCGAATTTCCTGTAATTCTAAAGTAATGGTCGGATGCCGGCGAAACGGGAGTATACAAAAGATCAGCACCTTCCGGAACACCCATCAGATATCCCTGTTGCTGCTCTGCACTTGACCATAGCTCGCGGTTAAACGGAACCCAGGTAGGATCGAGCAACTTATATTTTCCATTACGCATTTTAACTACGGTAACGCTGTGATTAAACTGATCGGCCGGGATATAATCAATTCTGGAACCGGCCATGGTCATGGCAGGATAAGATTCAAACCCGGCAGCACGCAACATGGTGATCAGCATTCCTGCCTTATCCTTACACACACCACAACGATCAAGAAAAGTCATTTCACCTTTGTGCAATGTAAATCCCTCACCGGACCCCATAGAAAGACCCGAATATCTGATATTATCAGCACACCAGTGGGTCAATTGTGAGATGGAATCAAGTTCCGATTTGGCTCCCTGAAGAATCTCTTTTACTTTAGTTTTGATTTCGGGGGTTGACTGAAAACTACCGAACGCTTCATTTACATTGTAAAACCATAGAGATTTTGCTTTCCAGTCGGGACTGGTAGACATCAACAGTTTAGGAGCGATATCGGATAATGCAACCTGACGGGCTTCCATTGCAATAGGACGAATATTCTTACGAACAAAAGTATAAGTCATCGTCTCATCCTTGAATTCGAGCCGCGGAGTACATTCCCCATGATAGAATTCATATTGTAGTGGTTTATTTTTTGGAACAGAAACCTGATAAACTTTGGTCATAATCGGGTTATTACTCCAGAATTCAACAATATCATAGAAATGTCCTCGCATAGGAGGAATATATTTATCGTCATCATCGGATTGAAGTAGTGCATAAGTAAACCCTTTTCTAAAGAGCGTCACATCAAGTGCATCACCCGGCTCCAGACGACCGATACCTAACATTTTTTCACGAGCGCCCCAATAGATAGCCCGGGCAGGTGCTGCATAATCCTGAACATTTTTCACGTCAACAGATTCAACCGTCCCATCTTTACGATAGATAACAGCTTTTCTGATTTCGACAAATGCCGAGAGTGGGTCGTAATCAATTTTAACCACATTAAGATCAAGTGCGCCATGTGGGGTAAGCACTTTATACAAACGATGCATCGTATAATAGCTAAGACCGGTCTGTTGAACATCAACACGTGTACTGTCGAATAGGACTAACAGGTTGTCATTAGGAAAATTTGAGACGTCACCTGAAGACTTTATCAACTCCTTAACTGACTGGGCAGATAAGAGATTAATGGTGAAGAGAAAAAGAAAAAAAAGAAAAAGTTTTTTCATAGGATTGTTGGTTTTAAAAGAATGTAAATTTATAAAATATATCTTTGGCGAGTGCTAAACATATTTTTAAATGGAAAAAGGAGAACAGGAATTAATTCGTCAACTTAAACAGGATGATGAAAAAGCCTTTAATAGCCTTTTCTATCATTATCATGCAAGGGTATATAATTTGTCAAGGAGATTTTTGCCAGACAAAGAGGATGCTGAGGAAATTGTACAGATCGTTTTTATAGCTTTATGGGAAAACCGTCAACAAATTGATGAGGAGCAACCATTGGCAGGATATATATTATCCATTGCCCGTCATTGGATATATAATTCGCTCAAGAAGAGTGTTTATCGCCAAAGATATATTGATTATCTGCTTGGACAAAATAATTCGTTCAATTTCAAGACCGAAGATGTGGTTTTATATAACGAATTAAATATGGTTTTTAATAAGTTAATTTCCAATCTACCTCCTAAACGCAGTGAAATATTCAAACTTAGTCGAATTGACGGATTATCGTATCGCGAGATAGCCGATCAACTGTCTATTTCTGAAAGTACTGTAAATACTCAAATTACCAAAGCGCTCGATTTTATCAGAAAAAACATCAAAGTATTATATTAAATGGGGAATACTTACAAATAATCTATCTTTTTTAATTTTCCTTTCATTTCGAATCATTGGAAAATCATTTTCAAGTTAATAGTATAGCAAACATGGAAACAAAACCAAACATTAAAAGCTTACTCGAAAAATTCAAGTTGGGATCGGCTTCTGCAGATGAATTACAGATGCTTGATAGCATATTGAAAAAGGAGGATCAGTCTGAACTGGATGGCATAATGGATCAGGAATGGTTTGAAGTACCGGATGCAAATGGTGAGATTGACTCAATGCTTTTACTAGAAAACATTCGTAAAAAGGCAGGAATTTCCACATTATCAGAAGAAGCGAATTCATTAACCCGATCAGAAAAAATACATCCGTTATATCTTGAAATATTGAAGTATGCCGCCATATTCTTGATCGCTTTTGCTTTTGCCTGGTTCTTGAAACCGGCACCTTCTATCATAACCGCTCATGCAAAACTCAATTTCTATAAGGTTAAAGTTGCCTACGGATCAAAGTCAACCATTGAATTGCCTGATAGCTCTATTGTAGTGCTAAATTCTGGAAGCACTTTAAGTTATCCTGATAGGTTTGAAACCGGAAATAGAACCGTAATACTAAACGGCGAAGCTTTTTTCGAAGTAAAAAAAAATAAACATTGTCCGTTTTATGTAAAAACAAAAGATATTACGATCAGAGTTTTAGGTACCAGGTTTAATGTGAAATCTTATCCGGACGAAATCACTACGGAAACTACACTTGTTTCGGGAAAAGTTGAGATTCTGCGTAATAGCGAATTGGATCAAAAAGGCAATATAAAAGCAATAGTGCCGATTGTGTTAAAACCCAATCAAAAAGCCATATTCACAAGAGAAATCGGTAGTACGATGCTTAAAGAACAGAAAAAGGAAGATTCTAAAAATAAGACGTACATTCCTATACAAAAAACGATAACTCCAACCCTGTTAGTTGCAAATATTGCTGATCAGAACAAAGCAAAAACCGACATAGATATTGCCTGGAAAAACAATAAACTTATTCTGGATAATGACCGGTTTATTGATATTATAAAAAAACTGGAAAGGTGGTATAATGTACAAATAGCCCTTCAATACCAACCCCTTGGAGAGGTACGCTTTTCCGCCAAATTTGACGGTGAGTCGATATCGGATGTCTTAAATGCCCTTCACCTTATTGAACCATTTCATTATGAGATCAATAAGAGTAATATTACGATTCTTAAGTATTAACCTATTAATTTATGCCTATGAAACAGTAATTCATTATCAAAACTAAAAAAACGGGAAATGTTTGCAGCACTCCCCGTCTTAGAAATCGTTTAAAAATTATTCCACTAACCTTTAAACATTGCAAATGCATGAAAAAAAATTTATTGTACGGTAAATACCATCATTTCCAGTGAATTAAGAGAGTGGTGAAATGCTTGGTGAGTTATGTATTCTATAAGTTTAACCTACGTTAAACAAAAACCATGCATAAACAGCCTATATGAAAAGAAATTACTATCTGATCACCTTTATTTTCCTGATTTTTTTTGCTATTTCTTTTTTAACTAATATTTTGAGATCAATCAATCCGAATATTAGGTCGGGTTTTGCCTATCGGTGATGTACGCTATCATTTTTTTACTCGCACTTAATAGTGTCTTAAAGTTTCACGGTTTGTTTACAGGAATCTTATGTACTGCAATAGGGGAGATGCTATATTCTCATTGCTGATCGGGCTGTTGAAAGATTTGATCGGACTGTGGATTGGCATGATGATATTGTATCTGCCATTATTTTACATTCTAAGCGTCAGCTATTGGGCAAAACCAATTGTGCAAAATGCAATGATAAAAAAAAGAAATAACAGATATGATATCCTGACACTTTGATGCGAGAAATCTGTATCGCTTAAGTAATATCAAATTCGAAGGGTTCTTTAGCGAACCGCTGTTCTACGATGATAAAATAAAAATAGCGGAATGTTTAATACAATATGGCTGCTTATGATTTTATTAATTATAAAGTTGAAAATTAAGCCAATAATAGCAAGAAGGTGTAGCAACACGTTCTTGCTAACATCAAATGCCTGTTGATTCAGGCAAAAAGGATTAGCAAAATACAAAGTCATTATTTAACTAATTTAAAATTCTAAATATTCATAAAATGAAAAAAGTATTCACAACATTATTAATATTGGGTATGGTTATATCACCCTTCTTTTCTCAAAGTAAGACATTATACGGCGTTTCTAAGACTAAAGGACAACCTTCGCAGGTAAATGGAATTTCTCAGCAAAAAAAAGATACCAGTCAATGGAGACAATTATTCAATGGGAAAGATTTAACCGGATGGAAACATGTGGGTCCCGGATCTCAGTATGTTGAAGATGGTATGATTAAGTCACATGGTGGAATGGGCTTGTTATATTGGGCAGGCGAAAAGTTTGGGAATTGCAAGATTCGTGTAGTCTTTAGAATGCGCGACATAAACAGCAACTCAGGCGTTTTTATCCGGATACCCATTGAGCCTTTTGAAGAGTGGATGCCGGTATTTTACGGCTACGAGGTTCAGATTGATAATAAACCTGAACTCTCTAATGAAGATGATTATCATTACACCGGCATGCTATATTCTTTGACAAAGCCGTTAGCCAAAACAGGTAAACCCGGACCGGAATGGAATACTATGGAGATTACTTTAAGCGGACTAAGAACCATTGTTTTTTTGAATGGAGTTAAAGTAACCGATTACAAGGAAGGTGATCCCGTGCCAGCTCGTAAATTAGATTTCGAACCCTATCATGGAACCCGTCCCGAATACGGATTTATGGGCTTGCAAAATCACGGGGAAAATGATGTTGTATTCTTCAAGGAAGTTGCGGTGAAAATGCTGAAGAAGTCTTCAGAGTGAATCCAAACTAATTATTAATTATAACTAGTCAAAAAATGGAAGAACACTCTAAAAAAACAACAAATCCAGGGGATATTTCCCGACGTGATTTTGTAAAATCAGCAGCAGCCGGAGCATTAGCTTTTACCATCCTCCCAAGTTCCACAATAAGTGGTTTAGGTCATGTTGTTCCAAGCGAGAAGCTTTATATTGCGGCTATAGGATGTGGAGGAGAAGGTGAAAATGATATCCATCATTATGCCACGGCTCCTAAAAAGAATGCAGTGGTTTCTTTTCTATGTGACGTTGATGACAGACAGGCGGCTCCCAGAAGGAAAGAATTTCCTAAGGCAAAATTCTATCAGGACTGGCGCGAGATGTTCGATAAAGAGAGTAAAAACTTTGATGCGGTATCTATAGCGACCCCCGATCACAATCATGCCATTATGGGCCTTGGTGCTATGCAGCTGAATAAACACTTATACCTTCAAAAGCCCCTGTCGCATGATATCTATGAGGCTCGTGTTCTGACAGAAGCAGCTAAGAGATATAAGGTTATCACTCAAATGGGCGATCAGGGCGCTTCATGTGATGGCATGCGCACGTTGCGTGAATGGATAGAAGCAGATTTGCTTGGCGATATTGAGAAAGTATATTGCTGGACTGATCGGCCTGTTTGGCCACAAGGTATTCAATGGCCAACTAATCGTCCACCAGTACCGAAAGAGCTCAACTGGGATCTATGGTTGGGTACTGCTGAAGAGACCAATTACATTGAGAATATGGTTCCCTTCAACTGGCGAGGATGGTGGCGTTTTGGAACAGGAGCATTGGGTGATATGGGTTGTCATATTATGGGACCTCCGTTTAAATTACTGGATCTTGGATATCCAACAGAAGTCTCTTGCAGTGCAAGTACTGTTTATAACGGCATCTTTACAGAGGGTATTTTTCCTGAAAGCGGACCCGTATCCAGTTCTATCCGTTTTAAATATCAACTAAAGAATGGAAAGGATTTAAATCTTTATTGGATGGATGGAGGAATAACTCCCGAACGCCCATACGAACTCGATCCTGATGTGAATATGAATGATATATTGGGTGATTGGAAAGGATTAAATGATTACGAAGGAAGTACCTTGTTTATAGGAACTAAGGGAAAAGCTGCGTGTGGTTGGGGAGGTATTAATCCTGTACTTTTACCACTCTCGCGAAATAAAGAGATTAATATTCCACAAAAATATCCGCGCATCGCAGGCGATATGGATGGTCATTGGTGGCAATGGGTCGATGCCTGTATTGCAGGTTATGGAAATGCCGAAGTTGATTCTCCTTTTGTCGGATATGCCGGCCCGCTTACCGAAACTGTACTAATGGGTAATTTATTATTAAGGAGTTTTAATATTCGAGAAAAAATAAAGAGAAAGGACCCTGTTTATGGTGAGATGGAAGGATACACTTTCCCCGGTCGTTATAAAACCTATAAGTGGGACGGAGCAAACATGAGAGTAACAAATTTCGAACAAGCCAACCAATTTGTAAAGAGAGAATATAGAAAAGGCTGGGGAGAAATGAAACTCTAATGACAAAAAAGAATTTTCATCATTTTTGATAATATCGGGGATTGGCAGGTTGTTACTCCCCGATGTTATAATAATTAAAGAATTAGAAGTTATAAAAAACTTTTAGCCAAGAAAGAGAGATTGATTGAATTTGTGTTGTACACTAGGTTGCATGGAGTATTAATTTTAAAATTTATGATTTAGTGAATCAAATAATTTATGACAGTTACTACGAATTACGGGTAAAAACTGCTGAGCAAATTACGATCTTCCAGTTTTTAATTATTGCTAGTGCGGTTTCAAGCTATTATGTAAAAACCGGGACCAACTCTAGATAGAATTTTAAAAACGAATTAAATCAGGGTAAGTTTACAGAAGCTTGTTTTTCTTAGATGGCTATCGTATTCGATACCTAAAAGAAATATTTAAACTCAATCGAATTGAAGGATTATCGTATCGCGAGATAGCCGATCAGTTGTCTATTACCGAAAGTACGGTAAATACTTAAATTACCAAAGCGCTTGATTTCATCAGAAAAAATATAAATGTATTATACTAATATTGTAATACTTACAAATAATCTATCCTTTTTTTTAATTTTTCTTTCATGCTGAGTCATTGAAAAACCGTTTCCAAGTTAATAGTATGGTATCTATGGAAACAAAATCAAACACTAAGAGCTTACTCGAAAAATTCAAACAGGGATCAGCCTCTGCGGATGAATTGCAGATGCTTTATGACATATTGGATAATGCTGATAAATCGGAATTGGATGCTATAACGGACCAGCAATGGTCCGAAGTACCCGATACAAATGGTGAGATCGACTCAATGCTTTTACTAGAAAACATTCGTAAGAAAGTAGAAATTTCAACACTAGTAGAAAAGAAAAATTCATTTACCCGTTCTGAAAAGATACGTTCATTTTACATAAGGGCATTTAAATATGCTGCTATATTTCTCGTTGCTTTTGCTTTTGCATGGTTCCTGAAACCTGCGCCTGCTATCACAACAGCTCAGACAAAAACCAATTTTTATAAGATAAAAGTTGCTTATGGATCAAAGTCAACCATTGAATTGCCTGATAGCTCTATTGTAGTGCTAAATTCTGGAAGCACTTTAAGTTATCCTGATAGGTTTGAAACCGGAAATAGAACCGTAATACTAAACGGCGAAGCTTTTTTCGAAGTAAAAAAAAATAAACATTGTCCGTTTTATGTAAAAACAAAAGATATTACGATAAGGGTACTTGGTACCAAGTTTAATGTTAAATCATATTTTGACGAAAACACCACTGAAACTACACTTGTTTGTGGTAAGGTTGAAATTCTAAAAAACAGTGAACTGAATCAGAAAAACAATATGAAACCAATCGTACCTATTGTGCTAAAACCTAATCAGAAAGCAATATTCACAAGAGAAACAGGAAGTACTATACTTAAAGAACAGGAAAATAAAGAGATTAAAGAAAAAAGAAATATTCCGGAACAGAAAGTGATAACCACTGCTCTTTTAGTTGCGAATGTTGCAGATCAAAATAAGGCAAAAACCGAAATAGATATTGCTTGGAAAAATAACAAACTAATCCTCAATAATGATCGGTTTATCGACATCATAAAGAAATTGGAGAGATGGTATAATGTACAAATCAACCTTCAAAATCAACCTCTCGGAGAGGTGCGCTTTTCTGCCAAATTTGACGGTGAATCAATATCAGATGTCTTAAATGCCCTTCATCTTATTGTACCATTTCATTATGAGATCAATAAGAGTAATATTACGATTCTTAAATATTAACCCTTTAATTTATGCCTATGAAACAGTGATCCACTATTAAAAAACAAAAAGACGGGAAATGTTTGCAGCACTCCCCGTCTTAGAAATCGTTTAAAAATTATTCCACTAACTATTAAACATTGCAAATGTATGAAAAAAAATTTATTGTACTGTAAAGGCCAAAGTTCTATTGGCTTAAATAAAACCTTCCTGATTATGAAACTAACTACTCTTTTGTTATTCATTAATCTATTACAAATCAGTGCAGCAGGGTTTTCACAAACTGGGCGATTCAACCTTCAGTTGGACAACGCAACCATCAAAGAAGCGCTGAATAATATTGAGAACCGGAGTCATTATAAATTTGTTTACCGCGATGCCGATTTTGAGAATAAAATCGTATCGACAAATCTTAAAAACGCCAATATTGATGAGGTTTTAACTGCATTACTATCTAAAACAGGTTCGAAATTCCGTATTCTGGACAATAATCTGATTGTGATTGTTCCGGAATCCATTCTTCAACAGAAAAAAGTAACCGGAACGATAGTAGATGCCGAAACGAAAGAACCGCTAATTGGTGTTACAGTTTTAAATGTAAATACTAAAGGTGTAAAACATGGAACGGTGACGGATAATACCGGGAAGTTCTCGCTTGACATTACCGACAGAAATTCTATTTTAGTCATTACCTATGTTGGGTATGAAAAACAAGAGATTAAACTAGGAGATTCCTTCAATTTTAATATCGAAATGAAGAGCCAATCAACAAAGTTGAACGAAGTTGTTGTGGTTGGTTATGGTACGCAGACTAAACGCGAAATTTCAGGTTCTGTTACAAGTGTCACAGCAAAAGAATTCAATAAGGGTTTAACCTCAAATGCTGCCGATCTTTTACAGGGCAAAGTAGCCGGATTAGTTATTACTAAGGGAAGCGGCGACGTGACTAGCGATGCAACAATAAGATTACGTGGAACTTCCTCGTTAACAGGTAGTAGTTCTCCTTTTGTTGTAATTGATGGTGTTCCCGGAGGTGATCTAAACACGATTGCGCCTCAGGACATTGAATCAATTAGTATTTTAAAAGATGCTTCTTCGGCAGCTATTTATGGATCACGTTCTGCTTCAGGTGTAATCTTGATCACCACCAAAAAAGGTTCAATTACAAATACAAGAATAAACTACGAAAGCTATGTTGCTCTTGATAATGTAATGAATAAACCCAAACTGTTAAATGGTGATGAGTGGCGAAAATATGCCAGCGACAAACATAAAGATATTACCGGAATGGATTTGGGCGCAAATACTGATTGGTTTAAAGAAATCATGAGAACCGGTTTTACTCAAAATCACAGCCTATCTCTTTCGGGAGGTGCGGGAAGTCATAATTACATGGCCTCCGTTACCTATATGGATCGTCAGGGTGTAGCCAAAGATAACGATATGAATAGGGTGAATGCCCGTTTTTCTTTTACCCAACGTGCCATTAACGATAAATTACAGGTAACATTCACAGGGAATGGTGTAATGGGGGAAAACCATCCTACAGACGCAAATAATTTCATCTTGGCTTATAATACTATTCCTGTTGTTCCTGTTAAATTAGCAGATGGAAGTTGGTATGATAACACGGATTATGATCAGGGAAATCCTGTTCGTAATATTGAACTCAACAAGAGAGACAATAAATCAAATCAGTTTAATGGAAACATCAAGGCTGATTTTGAAATTATAAAAGGGCTGAATGTTACTGCAAGTGGATTCCGCGAACGAAAGACGAATGACTGGGGCGAATATTATAATTCAACAACACAAGAGGGTCGTAATACCAAAGGATTTGCTCAACGGGAAAGTAAATTATGGGATAGAAGTTTGTATGAATTCACAGCCAATTATCAAAAAAAGATTAATGGGGGTCATAATATAACGGCTTTAGCAGGTTATTCATGGGAAGAAAACAGTTATGAACTCCAGGGTGCACAGAATCGCCAATTTAGTACGGATCTTCTTGGTTATGACAATCTTCAAGCCGGTGAAAACATTTTGTCAGGCGACACATATTCACAAAGAAATATGTCCAGACTCATCTCTTTCTTCGGTAGGGCAACCTATAATTATAATGAAAAATACGTTTTAGCTGCAACTATTCGTAGAGATGGCTCTTCAAAATTTGGAGCTAATAATAAGTGGGGTATTTTTCCTTCAGGTTCTGTAGCATGGAATATTTCCAAAGAAAGTTTCTTAAGTGATATTCGTACAATTAATGATCTTAAACTCAGGGTCGGTTATGGTATTACCGGAAATCAGGATGGCTTGGATCCTTACAGATCACTGAGCTTATATGGTAGATCGGGCGAATATTATAATGATGGGAATTGGTACAGCGCTTATGGTGTTACTCAAAACGCTAATCCGAACCTTAAATGGGAAAAAACAGCTATGTTTAACATTGGTCTGGATTTTGGAGCTTTTAATAATCGCCTATCCGGTACTATTGAATGGTATGACAAGAAAACTTCAGATTTACTTTATACTTATAGTGTTCCTGTGCCTCCTTATCAATACAATACATTGTTAGCTAATGTGGGAGACATGGATAATAAAGGAATAGAAGCAGTATTAAATATTATTCCTATTCAAAAAAAGGATTTTAGATGGAGTTTAAGCTTAAATCTTGCACATAATAAAAATGTTGTAACAAGGCTATCTAACGATGAGTATGCAACTTCAAGGATTTTAATAGGTTCAGCATTTATACGAGGTGGATCGAACACAACAACACATATACTTGAAGAGGGTCAACCCGTTGGTGAGTTTTATGGTTACAGTTGCAAAGGTCTTGATGCAAACGGTAAATATATTTTTACCGATATAAGCGGCCCGGATGGCAAGCCTGATGGTAAAATTGATGATAAAGATTATACCTATCTTGGATCGGCTCAGCCAAAATTAACTTATGGCATTAATAATACTTTTAATTACAAAAATTGGGACTTCTCATTTTTCTTAAACGGCGTATATGGAAATAAAGTTCTGAATTATAGTAAAATGTCATTTGCTACTACACAATGGCTTATGGGTGCCAATGTATTGAAAGAAGCCTTGACGAATGGATTAACAGATTCGCCAGTATTTAGTAATTACTATATTGAAAACGGATCTTTCCTTCGGTTGGAAAACCTGACGCTGGGATATACTTTCAAGACAGAAAATATCAAATGGTTAAAGAACCTTAGATTGTATGTGGTAGGTCAAAACTTGTTTTTAATTACTAAATACACCGGTTTAGACCCTGAGGTTGACATGGGTGGTTTAACACCGGGTATTGAAGGCAGGGATTATTATCCGAAAACAAGGACTTTTATGATGGGTATTAATATTAGTTTCTAACATTAAATGAAAAAGAATATGAAAAAGTTATATATAATATTACTATTTGTCGGATTAGCTCTACTCCCTTCGATGCAATCGTGCACCGATCTTACGGAAAAAGTTTATGACCAGATTCCGACCGATCAATTTGGTAAGACGGATAAAGAAATAGCCGCACTAATTGCACCTATTTACAATTCCTTAAGAAATTATAGGACTGGAGATAATATCTGTCTTTTAGAGGAGGCTGCAGATATGGCAGTTACTCCAACCAGAAAAGGGGGAGACTGGTGGGATGCTGGCCAGCACATGTATTTAAAAAAACATACGTGGACAACGAATAACATGAATGTTAACACAGGACTTTATAATGCGATCGAAGGAGGAATAACTACCTGTAATAAGGTATTAAGTCTGGTTGAAGCTAAGACTGATTTAACAGGAAAAGATCGAATTTTAGCTGAAATAAGAGGCGTAAGGGCATTTTGGTATTATATTTATATCGATAATTTTGGACAAGGTCCATTGGTAACTGATTTTGCAGATACCAAATTACCGGTTTCTTCGAGTCGTAAAGTACTCTACGAATTTGTTATATCCGAACTCAATGCGATAAAGGATCAGCTCAGGTCAGATGTTACCTCTGCTTCTTATGGTAAATTTACAAAGGGAGCTGCCTATTCGTTGCTTGCAAAAATGTACCTAAATGCCGGCATTTGGAATCCTGAAGGTGGTACAAAATGGGCGGAATGTATTGCAGCCTGCGATGTTGTATTAGGGTTACCTTATGTTTTGGAACCAGAATGGAAAAAAACATTTCAGGTAAAAAATGAGGATTCTAAAGAAATTATTTTCCCGGTAGTCTTTAAGGCAATAAATGGTGGACAGAATCTGGCTTTAATGACGTTACATTATTTGGATATTGTTGCTCTTGGCTTAAATATTAGTCCATGGAATGGCCTGTCAGCAGACCCAAGTTATGTTAAAGAGTTTGATCCAGCTGACAAACGACTTAATTGGTCATTCTTAATCGGGCCAATGCTTGATCCTGTAACTGGCAAAGTTTTAATTACCGCACACGGTCGTCCGTTAATTCATACAGTAGACATTACTATGTATGAAGCTACTCCTACAAACTGGGGCTGGTGTAATCAGGAAGATGGTGCCCGTTGCTATAAATGGGAGATTCCGAAGGGTTTGTCAGGCGATATGGATAACGATTTTGCTATTTTCCGTTTAGCTGATATTTACATGATGAAGGCTGAGTGCTTGGTACGAAAAAATGGAGATGGAGACGCAGAAGCTACAACTTTGGTAAATGCTATTCGTAACCGTGCATTTGTTCCTGCCAAACCTATCGCAAGTGTTACATTAGAAGATATCCGTAAAGAACGTCGTTTTGAATTTGCTTGGGAAATGATGACTCGTCAAGATAATATTCGTTTTGGAACATTTCTAAATGCTGATCTCGGTTGGAGAGGTGCAAGTACACCTATACACTTACTTTTTCCTATTCCAAAAACGGCAATGGATGTTAACCCCGGTTTAACTCAGAATCCGGGATATTAGTCTTAAAATTCTTCCCAATCCATCTGTGCATAGCACAGATGGATTTTTTGAAAACTAAAAAACAAACAATTATGAGTGAAAGCACTAATCAAAATGACCTTTCCCGGCGTGAATTCCTTACCGCAGCAGGAGTAGTAGCAGCAGGAATAACGATTTTGCCCGGCCATGTCATGGCAGGATTTGGCCATAAGGCCCCTAGTGATAAATTAAATATTGCTGTAGTCGGAATCGGTGGCATGGGGAATGCCAATATAAAAGCAGTTAAAGCTACCGAAAATATTGTTGCTCTTTGCGATGTTGACTGGAAATATGCAGGTAAAGTTTTCGAAGAAAATCCTCAAGCCAAGAAATACAAAGACTGGCGTAAGATGTTCGACGAAATGGGAAAAGAAATTGATGCCGTTATCGTTGCTACTGCTGACCATACTCATGCTATCATTGCTGCTACGGCTATGACAATGGGAAAACATGTTTATGTTCAAAAACCTTTAACCCATTCCGTTTACGAAGCTCGTTTATTAACCAACCTGGCAAGTAAATACAAAGTTGCAACTCAAATGGGAAACCAGGGTAGTTCTGGAGAAGGTATCCGTCAAACCTGTGCCTGGTTATGGAACAATGAAATCGGAGAAGTTACCAATGTTGAAGCTTTTACAGACAGACCGATCTGGCCGCAAGGTCTTAATCGTCCCGACAGAGGTGACTGGGTTCCTGAAACCCTTGATTGGGATCTCTTCATCGGACCTGCTAAAATGCGTCCTTACAACGCTATTTATCATCCTTGGAACTGGCGTGGCTGGTGGGATTTCGGAACCGGTGCCTTAGGTGATATGGCTTGTCATATCCTTCATCCTGTATTTAAAGGTCTAAAATTACAATATCCTATCTTAGCTCAGGGTAATTCCACGCTTCTATTAGAAGATTGTGCACCCAGCGCTCAAACGGTTAGATGGGTCTTCCCTGAACGTAAAGTTGAAAAAGGAAGCAAGTTTAAACTTCCACAAGTTCAGGTAACCTGGTATGATGGTGGTATAAAGCCAATGCTCCCTAAGGGATGGCCGGAAGGCAGAGACATGAATGATGGTGGTGGTGGTGTTTTGTTCCATGGTACTAAAGATACTTTGGTTTGTGGTTGCTATGGTAAAAATCCTTGGTTACTCTCAGGTAAAGTTCCTACCATTGCTCCTGCTGGACGTCAAATCACTACCAGCCATGAAATGGACTGGGTACGTGCTTGTAAGGAATCTCCTGAAAATAGAGTCGCTACGGCTTCTCCATTTAACGAATCAGGTCCGTTTACCGAAATGGTAGATATGGGGGTTTTGGCTGTTCGGCTGCAGAGTCTGAACAAAGAGTTGCATTGGGATGGCCCTAACATGCAATTTACCAACATCACAGATAGTGAAGTCATCAGAATCTGTAAAAATGATAACTTCTCTATTCATGATGGTCACCCGACATTCGAAAGAGGTTATACCGATCCCGTTCCTGCCGTTCAGTATGCTAAAGAGCTTATTAAACACAATTACAGAGCTCCTTGGGCTTTACCTGAAATGCCCTAAACGATTTATTTTATCATTATCTTTAATTAACCATCCCTCCTTTTCCGGAGCGATGGTTAATTAAGTTTAAACTGTTTAATATTCATTAAACCATAATAATTAAAAATGAAAAAGTTACAATTAATCATTACAGGAATGCTGGTTTGCTTCTGTGTATTTGCTATCGCACAAAACGCTAAACCTGCTAAAAAAGCTGGTAAAGCTACAGATAACACGCTTACCGCTAAAGAAAAAAAAGAGGGTTTCACTTTATTATTTGATGGAAAGACTACCACTAACTGGAAAGGTTATAACAAACCTGATTTCCCTTCAACTGGTTGGGAAGTAAAAGACGGTCTTCTTCATTGTATTGGTAGTGGTGCCGGAGAAGCCGGTGGTCGTGGTGGAGACATTGTTACTACTGAAAACTACAGTAACTTCGAATTGAAACTTGATTGGAAGATCTCTGAAGGTGGAAACAGCGGTATCTTTATCTTAGGTCAGGAAAAAGACGGTCAACCTATCTACGAATCAGCTCCCGAAATGCAAATTCTGGATAACGAAAGACATCCTGATGCTAAATTAGGTAAGAACGGAAACCGTATGGCCGGTTCTTTATACGACCTTATCCCTGCCAAACCTCAAAACACTAAACCTGCAGGCCAATGGAATAAAGTTTCCATTATTTGCTATCAGGGTACTGTTGTTTACAACCAAAACGGGGTCAATGTTGTTGAATACCACCTATGGACCGATGCTTGGAAAAATATGGTTAAAGACAGTAAATTCAAAGATTGGCAAGATTTTATCAATATCGCTAAAGAAGGTAAGATTGGTCTCCAAGATCATGGTAATGATGTTTGGTTCAAAAATATCAAAATTAAAAAAATGTAACTCAACTTTTCTTTCTTGAGCTATTAAAGAGGCTGTCGCTGAAAAAAGTCTTATGAAATTTTTTTCAGCGACAGCCTCTTTCCTTACAATGAAATGAAATTTCACATTACCTATGAAATAGATTCTTTTTCGGATGTCAATAAACAATCCTGAACTCGAACTATAATATTAAAATATTTTCAAGATGAAAGAAATCGTTATCCTTCAATAATTCATGATTATCGTTTTCTCAAATAATAGAAATTTGTTCAATAAAAAAGACAATCCTGACTTCGAAAACTTCAAATCTGCTGTGTTTTTTGAAGTTTTGTTAAATCAAATCCGCTCTCTTTCAGACGGAATATAATTTGTTGATAAATCGTATCCTCTATTTTAGATGTTCTTGCAAGTATCCATAGATATTTTCTGTTTGGATTACTGACCACGGCATAGCTATAATCATCAGCTAAATCAATAATCCAATATTTTCCTTTAAAGGGCCAAAAGAATTGTACTTTTAGTTTTGCATTACCTGCATTTTTCTCAACAAAAGCTTTCCCTTTAATTCCTGAAAGCTTTCCATCCACACTATCTTTATTGCATCGATTCTCCACAATGACATACCCTTTTTCGCTAAGTGTATATTCAGCCGTAGTGCAATAACAACCTTTCTGAAACCATTGGGGATAAGAAGCAATTTCATACCATTTACCCAAATACTTGTTAAGATCTACAAACGGAACCGTTTGTAATGCCTGTATTTTAGTACCTGTTTTTGCCATCATAATAAACGTAATAAAAAGACTTTATTCCAAATTTGTCATCACAGAATGTATCCTATTTAATTATTAGATCATTAGAATTAGAATAGACTATCTTAAAAACGGGATTACCTATTTTATAACACATAATCACCAATAAAGTTGCAATAAAAAAATAAGACTTTGTTGATGTTTCTTTCAATGATTCAGCACAAAGTCTTATTCAACAATTACGTATATACCCTTAATAATCACTCAACTTGCGATATAATCACAACATAATTTTTTCCATATTTCTTCGCACATTTAGGACAGGTTGTATACCACATAAACATTTTTTTATTGTTAAGTCCTTTAGCCTTCAAAATGCTTTCGAAATCTTTACCCCACTTATCGGTATCTTTAAAAGGACCTTCATACACCTTGCTATAAAACTTACCGCTTAAAATAGTGTTTTCAGCATCCGGTAACTCTTTATCAACAGCAAGATAGATATCCATATTCCATTTTGAAGTATGATCCGAAAGGCAAAGCCAGTCAGGCAATACCGCCCCGGCGTTTTTGACTTTTTTATCCAGCCGTGTCATTACTTTACCAAAGTTAACAGGCATATAAAAAAGAGTGCATACGCTATCTTTGATGAACTTCTTATCTTTCCATTCGAATAGCTTATCATCCCATGGAAGCGGGTCAAACTTAGGACAGCATGTTGAAGATGTTTCGGTTTTAGTTGTCATTTTAACCTCCTTTTTAAATCAATTTATATTTGGTTCAATTGTTAAATTGTTTCCAATAATTTATAATCCTAAATGTTTAAATGCTTCATAAACAAAAATTGCAGGCCAAACAATTGCTTTTAAGAATCCCAACACGCCCATCCAGAAGCTTGTGGTGTGTGAAATAAAATAGATATTAGCCAGAGTGGAGTACAATTGTGTCATTTTATTTCACTTCTTGAAGAAATAAATACATCCGAGGATAAAACATATAAATATACTACCTAATCTTTTTGCAATACCAGTCTAAATGAAATTTATTATAGATTTCTCTATGAACAGCTCGGTTCAAACAGTTTACGATCAGATCTATAATCCATTCAATTCTTACTTAAAAAAACTTAAAAGTCATCGATTTTTCTCGATTCTTTTAGTCTAAAATAATCTCGATTTTTATTCGGTATGTGTATGAAAGAAATTATTATGTAAGTTTGAATTCTGTTATTCAAACTTACATATACATCATTTAATTACACCCCCGATAAAAGTATCACCCGCATTAAAAAACCTCATAAGGCATCTATTCATAAATTCAGAAACTATTATGACAACAAAATCAATTGCTTTTTCCCTCTGCTTACTTCTTCTAGGCTTTCTTAATTTAAAAGCACAAAACAACTCCGCTAAAGAACAACTCCCTCTTTCTCAGCTCCAACAACAATTTGTGGACTTAAGATTCGGCATGTTTATTCATTTCAACATCCCTACCTATGTAAATCAGGACTGGCCAGATCCTGAGACTTCTCCCTGCCTCTTTAATCCTAAAAAGTTAAATTGTGATCAATGGGCTAAAGCTGCCAAATCTGCCAATATGAGTTATGGTTGTCTCACTACAAAACATCATAGTGGATTTTGTATCTGGGATACAAAAACTACCGATTACAATGTAATGAACAGCCCGTTTAAAAAGGATGTTGTCAGAGAGTTCGTAAATGCGTTTAGGGCTAACGGATTAAAAGTAATGCTCTACTATTCTATCCTCGACACGCATCATAAACTCAGGCCAAATTCTATTTCGCCCAAACATATCGACATGATCAAGGCTCAGCTGACCGAGTTGTTATGCAACTACGGCCCCATTGAAGCTTTAATTATTGACGGTTGGGATGCTCCATGGTCAAGAATTTCTTATGATGATGTGCCTTTTGAAGATATCTATCTTCTGGTTAAATCACTACAGCCCAATTGTGTCATCATGGATTTAAACGGTGCCAAATACCCGGCTGAAGGTATGTATTATACCGATATCAAGACTTACGAAATGGGAGCCGGACAACGTATTTCAAAAGAACACAATAACATGCCGGCTCTGGCTTGTCTTCCCCTCAACGGTTCTTGGTTCTGGAAAACCGATTTCCCTTCTAAGCCTGTTAAGGATCCTGCCAAATTAGTGAGTGAAAATATCATCCCTTTCAATAAAGTGGATTGTAATTTCATTCTCAATGTAGCACCAAACCGGGATGGTCTGTTCGATGATAATGCCCTGGCTGCCCTGAAAGAAATTGGAAGACTTTGGAAAAATGAAGGTCCGGTAGCTAAGCTGCCTCAATTAGATGCTCCGATCATTTCCACCAATCTGGCCAAAGGGCAGGCTACCAACTCCAGCTGGAGTGAGGATATGAATATAATGGACTTTGCTAATGATGACGATTTCGGTTCTTCCTGGATTTCTAATCCGGAAGTGAAAAAGCCTTGGCTGGAAGTTGATTTTCCCCGTGAAATTGCATTTAACACCATTGTCGTTGCGGAACAACGGCCCAATATCAATAGCTACCGGTTGGAATATTGCCGGAATGGTGTTTGGATGCCTTTATTTCAAGGCGAAAACAGTCATAAAATTAAGATTCATCGTTTCGATAGGGTATGGGGAAACAAGGTCAGAATTGCTGTCGAGAATGCCGACCGTCAGGTTTCTATCGCTGAATTACAGGTTTACAACGAAAGAAGGTAAAAGGTATCCGTCGCTGATTGAAAATAAGATGTATATCGATTTAATAATCTTGCTTTACTGATCCGTAATAAACTCAAATCAGTAATAAGAAAGCTTATATTACGGATTATTAACTTATTGAAATAAAATACAATATATTAAAACCAATTGATAATCAATATTAAATGTTTCTAATGATAAATCTAGATTAAAAGGAACAGCTAATTCCAAATATCCATCTAAAAAAGGGTTTCTGAAGAAATCAAAATCTTGTTATTTTAATGAGTTGATCAATGAAACTTTTTGCTAATTTTATTTTGGCTAAATTCGATTAAACCCAATAACTAAATAATGTCATTAAAACTAAAGTCTTCACACAAAATGAAAAACTTAAAACTTGCTATTGCATTACTCTTATTTACTTTTTCAATAAATAGGATTGCTATTGCTCAAGATGTTAAAAACACTGACTCTGCCGAAATCAAAAAAGCTGCTGAGAAAAAGCTACAAGAAAAGAAAGCTTACGAAGAATGGCAGAGACTCGATTGGCCTAATCTGAAACGTTTCAGAGACGCCAATGAAAAGCTAGGATTACCGGCTGCTGATGAAAAAAGAGTGGTTTTTATGGGAAACTCAATTACTGAAGGCTGGATTAACATCCATCCCGAATTCTTTAGCGGAAGGCCCTATATCAATCGTGGTATTAGCGGACAGACTACTCCACAAATGCTGGTACGTTTCAGAGCCGATGTCATTAACCTGAAGCCTAAAGTAGTCTTCATTTTGGCAGGCACCAATGATATTGCCGGAAACACAGGCCCCTCAACACTTGAGATGATCGAAGATAATCTAGCCTCTATGGGAGATTTAGCCAAAGCCAATGGTATAAAAGTAATCTTTTGCTCTATTCTTCCGGCCTATGATTATCCTTGGAAACCCGGTTTAAAACCTTATGAAAAAATCATTACAGTAAACGAATGGATGAAAGGATATGCTGCAAAACATGGAATGATCTATCTCGATTTATATTCAGCCATGGTAGATAGCCGCCCCGGAATGAAAACGGAATATTCAAAAGATGGCGTTCATCCAAACAAAGAGGGATATAGTGTGATGGAACCAATTGTCGAAAAAGCAATTGCTAAAGCTTTAAAGATGAAGTAATTCAAAATGTATTTTAAATTGAGCTTCGATTTAAATATTTATGGTCCGAAATTTGGAGTACTCATGATGAGAGAGGAACTATTCACCGCATAATACGGAATGAAACATAACTCCTTAAGTTCTTTGTACAAAAGGAGGATATAAGTTCTTAGAAATTTAATCCCAGCTCAATTTAAAACACTATTAATAATGAAAAAACTTCTGTTTGTATTTTTAACCACCCTTTTAATCGCTACTGCCTCTGCTCAAGAGAATAAAAAGCAAGTAGACTCGAAAATTGATAATGTAACGGTGTTTTTAACCGGAGCGCAAATTAGTCGTACCGCTACGGTTGCAATACCAAAGGGAACTTCCAATCTGGTCTTTCATGATGTCTCTACTACTGTTATTCCTCAAAGCATTCAAGTTGCCACCGATAAGGAAATCACTATACTTTCCGTAAATCATCAGGTGAATTATTTGGAAGATCAAAGTAAACGTGAAGAGGAGACAAAACTGGAAAATCAGCTCAAAACGTTGAAAGATAAAGTTAATTATGAAACCGCTATGCTTCAGGTATTCCAGCAAGAAGAGAGTATGCTGATTAAGAATCAGGCCATCGGTGGAAATAATGTGGTATTAAAAGCTATTGACCTAAAAGAGGCTATGGATTTCCAGCGTACCAGAATGACTGAAGTTAAAAACAAACAACTCGACATCAATCAACGACTGGTTAATTACAAAAAGGAGATTACAAAAATAGAGCAACAGCTATCCGAGTTAAATAGTGCCAACTACAAGCCTTCGGGAGAGATTGTCGTCAATATAAATGCAACGGAGGCATCAACTTCAAAAATTCATTTAACCTATGTGGTTCGCAATGCAGGATGGTATCCAACTTATGATTTGCGTGTCACCGATATCAGTAAACCCATCAATCTGAACTACAAAGCCAATGTTTATCAAACATCTGGTGAAGACTGGGCAAATGTAAAACTTACTCTCTCTTCCGGAAATCCAAATGAGAGCGGAACAAAACCGATATTAGACAGATGGAATCTTGGTTTTGTACAAACGGAATTACTGGATCAAGTTACTATGGCTGTCGGCTATGGTGAAAAACGAGTAATGACCGAGGAAGTGAGATCAGACTCAAAAGCAAACATCAAAAATGCCGCAGTCAAATTTAAAGCAGTTGCCCCCAAGGTTGAAGTTGCCAATGGACAAACAACCTTTCAATTTATCATTGAACAAGTGTATAATATTCCATCGGATGGTAAACAACATACTGTAAATGTTCAGGAACGGACAATTGATGCTCTTTATGAGTATTATTGTGCACCCAAACTCGACAAGGATGTTTTCTTAACTGCAAGAATCACGGGATGGGAAGAGATGAATCTATTAAGCGGGGAGGCCAACCTTTACTACGAAGGGACCTATCTTGGAAAAGCTATGCTGAATACCAGTAATACCAGTGATACGCTGGATGTTTCATTAGGCCGTGATAAGAACATTATTGTAAACCGTGTAAAGCAGAAAGAGTATAGTCGAAAACAAGTGTTTGGAAGTAATAAAACCGATGAACGCCGTTGGGAGATATCCATTCGCAACAAGAAGTCGCAACCGGTTAATATTATGGTAGAAGATCAATACCCTACCTCCACAGATAAAGATATAGTGGTAGAGAAAGGAGAGGCTAAAGAGGCTACCTTGGACGAATTGACCAACAAACTGACTTGGCGTTTAAAGATAGACCCAGCCAAAGAAAAGAAAATCGGGTTCGGCTACAGTGTGAAATATCCTAAAAATAGAACAGTGGTTTTGGAATAAAGGCATTACAAATCAAGCTAACTCATTAAAGAACAAATAAAAACGGAGACCTTTCCAATAATAAGAGCGGTCTCCGTTTTTGTTTGTAAGCTATAGTTAACAGAACTTCACCAGATAGTAGTTCTTCTTACCTTTTTGAATTAACAGATAACGGTTGTTTAACAACTGTTCGTGAGTAGCAATGAAATCATCTTTCACCTTTTCTTTATTAACCTGTATTCCGCCATCTTTCAACATACGGCGCGCTTCTCCTTTGCTCGGGAAGATATTAGTTTTTTCTGTAACAAGGTCAACAATATTAACCCCGCTTTCAATATCTGTCATAGCTACATTACATTGCGGAACACCTTCAAATACGTTAAGGAGTAGCCGTTCATCCATCTTCTTCAGCGCTTCGGTAGTACCTTTGCCAAAAAGGATCTCAGATGCATCAACAGCCTGATTATATTCGGCTTTCCCATGAACCCGAACGGTGATATCTTTTGCCAGTGCTTTCTGAAGGATTCTTAAATGCGGAGCCGCAATATGTTCAATCTCCATTGCTCCAATCTCTTCTTTGCTAAAGAGTGAAAATATACGGATGTATCTTTTAGAGTCTTCATCCGAGCAGTTCATCCAGAACTGATAGAAAGTATAAGGAGAAGTACGTTCAGGATCAAGCCAGATATTCCCTTTTTCTGTTTTACCGAACTTTCCACCATCAGCCTTGGTAATCAACGGGCAGGTTAATGCAAAAGCATCTCCCCCACTAACACGTCTGATTAATTCGGTTCCGGTAGTGATATTACCCCATTGGTCGGAGCCTCCCATCTGTAGACGACACCCTTTGGTTTGATAGAGATGTAAAAAATCATATCCCTGAACAAGCTGATAGGTAAACTCAGTAAATGAAATACCGTTTCCTCCTTCCATTCTTTTTTTCACACTATCTTTTGCCACCATATAATTAACGGTGATATGTTTACCGACATCACGAAGAAATTGAAGGAAGCTAAACTCTTTCATCCAGTCGTAATTATTCACAATCTCAGCGGCATTATCTCCCGTCTCGAAATCAAGGAATTTAACAAGCTGTTTACGAATACACTCTTGATTATATCGCAGAGACTCTTCGGATAACAGGTTTCGTTCTTCGGATTTACCTGAGGGGTCACCAATCATTCCTGTGGCGCCACCTATCAAAGCAAGTGGTTTGTGGCCTGCACGCTGAAAATGTTTTAGCATCATTATGCCCACTAAATGTCCGATATGAAGAGAATCGGCGGTAGGGTCGATTCCAACATAAGCAGTTCCCATACCTTCTTTAAGCATCTCTTCGGTTCCGGGCATAATATCATGTATCATACCTCTCCAGCGTAGTTCGTCAACAAAATTCATGAAATAGTTGGTTTTATTTTTTGCAAAAATAAAGATTTTCCCTCTCTTTCAGAAAGGTTATTTGTAGCACATCAAGCCGACTATGCCAAATCTGATTTTTTTTACGAACTTTGTGTCTGTAAAATCTACCTGCACAAATAATCCTTCATGAAAAACACCTCTATATTTTTTTTACTGCTTATTGTCTTAATATTCAAAATATTTTCTTTGTCGGCACAAGAGACTAATCCTTCAAAATTCGGTGTAAAACTAAGTGGATTCATTAATGCCTATTTTATTGCAGATAGTCGTCAGAGTTGGAACTCCCGAGAGTGTTCCGTAATGCTTTATCCTAAAAACATTCTGAAAGACCCCGATGGGAAAGATATTAACGGCAATGCTATTTTCGATCAGTATGCCATGAACTCAAGATTAACCGCAACCTTCACAGCTCCTGATGCTTTTGGGGCAAAGGTTTCAGGTGTTATTGAGTCTGACTTCACCGGTTCAACAAATAACGGACTTAATCAACTACGGCTTCGACATGCCTATGTTAAATTTAATTGGCCACATTCAGAATTGCTTGCCGGACAATACTGGCATCCTTTTGAAGTCAACGAGATATCCCCTGATGTAATTGCAGTGAATGCAGGCGCTCCTTTTCATCCGCATGCACGATATCCTCAAGTCCGCTACACACAAACCTTCGGAAAAATAGATATCATTGGAACTGCTATTTCACAACGTGATAATGCCGATAGCGGTCCCAGTGATGTTTCGTCCAATTACATGATGAATAGTGCTATTCCAAGTCTGGATTTGCAACTTCAATACAAATCCGACGCACTCTTTTATGGTATTGGAGGTGACTTTAAACGTATTGTGCCCCGCCTGGAGACTTTAAAAGGATACAAGGCGGATGAATCACTAAATAGCTTTTCAGGTATTGCATTTATCCAGATTAAAACAGCAAATTATTTTTACCGTCTGCAGGGTCTTTATGGAGGAAATCTTTTTGATCGTCTCCTACCGGGAGGATATGGTGTAACCACTATAGATCCGATTACTGATCGCAGAGAATATGCCAATATCAACTATCTGACGGTCTGGGGGCAGATTTCAAAAAGAACCGGACGGATTCAACCGGCTTTATTTGTAGGATTGGCTAAGAACGAAGGATCAAATAAGACCATCAATCCTGACAACACTTATGGAAGGGCTTTAGACGTTGATTATCTCTACAGGATATCTCCTCAGGTCTTGTTTATCTCTAACAAGGTAGTGCTTGGTATTGAAACGGAATATACTGCAGCTGCTTATGGAAAACCTGATGCAAAATATAAAGTCAAAGATGGAAATGATATCGGGCTTTTCCGTCTGACAGGCAGTGTACGGTATTATTTCTAGCCATACGATCCTTTTTTCCTTTTACGCACAAAGGCTTCAGGAGAATATCTTCATCGAATAAGAAAATGAATTAGTTTTGTATCTATGATATTTGTAACAGGTGGAACCGGATTATTAGGAGCATATTTGCTACTCGAACTTACTCAAAAGAATCAGGAGGTACGTGCCCTGAAACGTTCGGGTAGTTCTATAAAAATAACAGAAGATATTTTCAGGACCAATCATCCCGAACCCGATCTTTTATTAAAGCGTATCAGTTGGGTTGATGGCGATGTAACGGATATCTTTTCACTAGAAGATGCAATGGATGGGGTAGACTATGTATATCACTGTGCAGCTATTGTTTCGTTTGATCCAAAGGACCGGGATAAGATGATGCAAATAAATATTGAAGGGACTGCTAACATAGTGAATATCTGTCTGCAAAAAGGTATCAGGAAGTTGTGTCATGTTAGCTCGGTTGCAGCACTTGGAAGAGATGAATCCGGGGGAAAGATCACGGAAAAGACATTATGGAAATCGTCCAGACAAAACTCAAACTATGCCATTAGTAAATATGGGGGTGAACGCGAAGTATGGAGAGGTGTTGAAGAAGGATTGAAGGCTGTGATTGTCAATCCTTCTATCATCATTGGAATGGGGGATCCAAAGAAGGGAAGCTCGATGCTGATATCTACGATCGATGGATTCTCTAAATTCTATAGCAACGGCGTGAATGGTTTTGTCGATGTTCGCGATGTAGCCGGTTCAATGATCACTTTAATGGAAAGCACAATAGAAAACGAAAGATTTATCGTTAATGGAGGAAACTATTCGTATAAAACATTATTTGAACTGATTGCTCAATATTTAAATAAGCCCAAACCGCACTATGCTATTCCGAATATCGTTCTGGCATCATGGTGGCGTATTGAAAAGCTGAGAAGTCTGGTTACAGGGAGCGCCCCTCTCATCACAAAAGAGACAGCCCGTACTTCAAAACATCAGCACTACTATTCAGGAAAGAAACTAACAGAAAAAACAGGCTTTAGCTATAGATCTCTTGAAGAGACTGTCGCTGAAGCCTGTCGTATTTATTCAATTTGGAAAACTACGCCGGATCATAAGAAATAATCCAACCATATTGTTTATTTCAGGGTTATTATTCTAAGTTTCTTTATTCGAGTTTAGGTAGTTTAATGTCCCGCCTTTCCAAGATAAGTGTGATAGCGATCAATAACACGATCTACATAATCGCAAGTACGGTCTCCTTTTGCGAAGCCATAACGAGCCAAAGTATCTCTGTAAAATTCAGGCTTCGACTTATTTCGAAGATAATAATCTACATTATTAGACCACTTATTGGGATTTTTATCATACTTTTCAGCCAATCGGCGAGCATCAAAAACATGGGCAATGCCAATATTGAAAGAGGCAATAACAAACTTATTCCGTTCCTCTTTATCTTTAACATTGTGCGAAAATTTATCATTTAACTGTCTTAGATAATGGGTGCCGGCAGAGAGTTGTGAAGCAATTGATGATCTATGGCTCACACCAAGCTTTCGTGCGGTAGAAGGAGTAAACTGCATCAAGCCCATTGCGCCATCCCACGAAACAATTCCCGGTTGAAAATGCGACTCCTCATAAATCAAAGCAGCTAATAAACGCCAATCCCAGCCTAGCTTTCTGCTATAACGCTTAATCAAAGGATCAAAGGGGGTTAGTCTATTACCATGTTGACGAACCTGCTGTTTCTGCGCAAATTGAATACTTCGTGGATTCTTATAATATTTATCGTACAACATGGTAGCCTGTGCGCTCTTTTTGAACTCACGAAGCCAGATGTTAACACCATCTAGCAAAGAGTTGCTGCCTTTTCGTACAGCCCATGCAATATTCTGCGGATCACTTACTGCTGTTTTAATATCGACATTCTTATAAAGTGAGGCATTAATCATAGCGAGTTGCTCATCACAGATACTATAATCAACATCTTTATGCGAAACCAATGCGATTAAATCTTCCGCATCATGATCCGGATCTTCTTCAATCTTAAATTTAATACCCTTTTCTTTCTGCAATTCGCATAACCGATCAACATAGCTTGTACCCTTTTGGACAAAAATGGTTTTACCCTTTAAACGCTTGGGATTACGCAACAGTTTTTTATCCAACTCTTCATCCGATAGTTTACGCCAGTTGGCAGGTTTACGTTGAACCAGAACCTGACGGGTTTGATTGATTGGATCCGTAAAGCTGAGTAATTTTGAGTGTTCTGTGGTAACAGTCATATCTCGGGCTATAATATCAGCCTTTCCACTTTGTAATAACTCTACTGCTTTATTGATATCATTTTCAACAATAATATCCAGGTTCACTCCCAGATTATCAGCCAATGAGTGTAATAATTCATATTGATAACCAAGGGCTTCGCCTTGATGTATAAAATAATTTGTTGAATTATACGAAGTAACGGCAATTAATTTTCCCCGGCTCTGTATTTGAGTCAGTAGACTGTCTTCGTGTTTTTGGGTATGTAATGCAATTACACCACCGGCCGGATTACATGAAAATCCTCCAATAATTAATGTAATTAGTATTACTGAAAACAAAAATCCAGTCAATATTTTCTTTATCATTCTTATTTTTTTTGCCCATCGTATGCTGGTGTTCCCTAAACACCTGATGAGGTTGGTTAGAAAGCTATTCTCGACAAGAATTCTTTAGCACTCCACCTAATCAGGTAGCTTGCATTTTAAGAATCGGGTTAGTATTTGCACCCGCAGATCATAGAGATGAACCGAACATCTCGTGTATCAGAACTGGTCTGTTGAGAGGGAAATTGGTGTCCTTTTTTGAAGAACGAAATACAAATATAAAATAAAAAAATCATATAAACTGCATTTTCCGATCTTTCAAGGTGCTCTGTTAGGGAATATTTCATTGAAATCCCTTGACAAGAGAGAGCTTCAGGCGAATCATAAAAAATCTTAAAATCATTCTACAGAAATAGAAAAACAGGTAAAAAGAGCATTTTTTACCTGTTTTTCTATTTTCTAATTATTCCTCTTCTGGGGTGAAAACTAGCTCGTTTTTCGATACCTCCAAACAGCCAATGAAATACAAATAAAACTATATAAAACTAACGACCAAAACTGATGGCTGATATCAGTAAAGCCGGAACCTTTTAATAGCACATTTCGCATTACCGGAATAAAATAGGCTATCGGATTTAAGATATTTAAGGTTTGAGCCCAAACCGGCATATTATCATTAGGCGTAAACAGTCCACTCAACAATATAAAGATGACCATAAAGAACCATGATAAAAACATGCTCTGTTGTTGGGTATCGGCCATGGTTGATATTAGCAATCCAACACCTAATATTGCCAGCAAATAAACTGATGCGACTCCAAAAACCAATCCTATACTCCCTAGCATTGGGATATTGAAAACTAATCGTGCAATGACGAGTCCCAATGCCAATTCGAAGAGAGCAATCAACCAATAAGGAATTAGTTTGCCCGCGATGAACTGGTATTTTTTAACCGGCGTCACATTAATCTGTTCAATAGTCCCAATCTCTTTTTCGCGAACCACATTCATTCCACTTAAAAACATGCCGATAATAGTTACCAGTAAAACCAGAATACCCGGAACCATATAAGTGGTGTAATCCAACTTTGGATTATACCAAAAAGAGTATCTGATATCAATGGGATCCTTCATATTTAAGGAGGGGAAAGTCTCGACAAGCAGGTTTACATTATAATCACGGATGATGGAAGAAGCATAAGCGCTCGTTAAGGCTGCGGCTGCACCATTGATTGCATCACTAATCACCTGAACTTTGGCCTTATCATCCTTCAACAAATCCCTTTCAAAATTTGCAGGAATAGAGAGAATCTGGGAGGCGGTTCGCTTTTCCAGAGCCACTAATGCCGATTTATAATCTTCCGAATAACCGGTTATTGTATAAAATGAAGATCCTCTAAATTTGGCAATAAGATCGCGCGACATTTTGCTATGATCGTTATCAACCACATAAAGATTAGTATTCTTAATCTCAAAAGTTGCAGCAAACGATAATACCAGCAACTGTAAAACCGGCATAAGGAAAATCACAGGTAACATCTGGCGGTTTCGCTTGAGCTGCCTGAATTCTTTTTGTATGATAAAGAGAATTGTTCTCATAATCTATTCAGTGTTTTAAATACCTTTCAAACCTAAGCAAGGCGAATTTTAAATTTCTTGATACTCATCGCTACAAAGAATAGCGTCAGTAAAACCAATGCGAGTGTCTCCTTCCAGATGAAAGCTATGCCCACTCCTTTGAGCATAATGGCCTTTACAATAATAATAAAATAGCGGGAGGGCATTATTAAGCTGATATATTGTAGTATGACAGGCATATTTTCAATGGGAAAAATAAATCCCGACAATAAAATGGTAGGCATCATTAATCCAAACATAGATAGCATCATCGCCATTTGCTGTGTGGCACTCACCGTTGAGATAAAAATACCCAGCACTAAAGACATGATAATAAACAAGATGGTTTCAATAAGCAATAGGATAAGACTACCCTGTACCGGCATTCCAAATACAAAAAAGGCTAGTAATAAAATAATGATTGCATTAATGCCCGAGAGCAGGATATAGGGAACCACCTTCCCTATAATGATCTCAGCAGGTTTTAATGGAGAAACCAACAAAATTTCCATGGTACCCAGCTCCTTTTCACGAGCAATAGAAATGGAAGTCATCATGGCAGAAATCAACATGAGCAGGATGGTGATAATACCGGGGACAAACATGTAAACACTCTTCAGCTCGGCATTATACATCATTCGTGTTTCGGTTTGTATTTGCATTGGAAAATGAGTGGTAACGAAAAGCTGACGCTGGTAATCAATTAGAATTGACCGTGTATAGTTTACTAAAAGATTAGCAGTATTAGGATCGGAAGCATCGGCAATGATCTGGACCGAGGTCCGTTTTTCTTTTTCCAATTTCTGAGCAAACTTATTTTCAAAGATAACCACCTCTCTGATATCTCCTTTTTTAAAGGCTTCATCTATCTCTGCATCACTATTCAGGCTCTTCCCTAGAATAAAATAACCAGATGAGACCAGCTTATCGGTTATTTCACGTGTCATATAGTCGTTAGATTTATCCAACACCGCAATCCGGGCATCCTTAATGTCGTTGGTAATGGCAAACCCAAAGAGCAACACCTGTACCAAAGGCATTCCAAAAAGAATAATCATGGTGCGGAAGTCGCGAAAGATATGGTGAAATTCCTTTATAATAAATTTATACATATCTGATATTAAAATGGTTAATTATTTAGTAACAACTTTTGAAGCAGGACGGGCTAGTTTCAGAAAGACTTCATTCATGCTTGCCACCTGAAATTGCTCTTTCAATTTTGCAGGAGTATCTAGCGCATCAATTCTACCGTCGACCATAATGGTTACACGTTCACAATATTCGGCCTCATCCATATAGTGGGTTGTTACAAATACGGTAATTCCATTGTGAGAGGCTTCATAAATCAAGTCCCAAAATTGACGGCGGGTAATAGGGTCAACCCCTCCGGTTGGTTCGTCCAAAAATACAATCTTGGGATCATGCATGATAGCGACACAAAAAGCAAGCTTCTGCTTCCAGCCCAACGGAAGGGAACTTAGAACAGCTTTCCGTTCACTTAACAGATCAAGGCGCGTTAACAGGAGTTCCGTTTTTTCTTTTATACTTTGACGGCTTAAACCATATACCCCACCGTAAAACGTGAAGTTCTCTTCTACCGAGAGATCGTCATATAGAGAAAATTTCTGGCTCATATAACCGATATGCTGTTTAATCTTTTCAGTTTGATGATATGCATTAAATCCTGCCACCTTTATGAGGCCGGAAGTAGGACTCGACAATCCGCAAAGAATACGCATAGCAGTGGTTTTGCCTGCTCCATTAGCACCCAGAAAACCAAATATCTCTCCTTTATAGACATCAAAAGTGAGATGGTCGTTAGCGACAAAACTTCCAAACCGTTTTACAAGATCTTTTACCTCAATAATTTTTTCGCGCTCAGCCATGTGCAGGATGTTTTTCCATTAAATTCATAAAACAATCTTCTATGCCGGCATCTATTTTTGATACCACAAAAGCTGTATGCCCCTTTTCACGAAGATAACGTTCAAGATGAGCAAGTATAAAATCATTATCCACAATATGCAGATGAACACTATCACCAAAAGGGTAGGCAGATACAGCATTAGGATAATTCTTCAAATCAAGTAACACCTGATACATTTGAGGTGATGATACTGCAAACAGCTGACCAGGAAAACGCTTGGTAATGGAGGCAGGAGTATCAATATCCATGATCTTTCCCTGTTGGATTAGTGCCACCCGGTCACAAAGTGAGGCCTCATCCATATAGGGAGTGGAAACTAAGATGGCGATATCCTGTTTCTGTAAACGTTTTAACATCTCCCAAAACTCAACACGTGAAACAGCGTCTACACCGGTTGTAGGCTCGTCTAGAAAAAGCACCTTCGGCTTATGAACCAATGCACATGATAGAGCTAACTTTTGTTTCATTCCTCCGCTTAACTTGCCTGCCGGTCTATTCTTAAATGGCTCTATCTGAGAATAGATATCCTTGATCAAATCATAGTTCTCCTCTACGGTTGTTTTGAATATTCCTGCAAAAAAATTAAGATTTTCCTCTACCGTCAGATCCTGATAGAGCGAAAAGCGACCCGGCATATAACCAACTATACGACGGATGGCTTTATAGTCTTTTACCACATCCAAGCCATTTACATGGGCGGCACCTGAATCGGGAATTAATAATGTTGTTAATATCCTGAACAAAGAGGTCTTGCCCGCTCCATCAGGACCGATAAAACCGAACAGTTCTCCATGATTCAACTCAAAGCTTACATTAGAAAGGGCCTTGACCGTTCCATAAGATTTACTAACATTCTCAACAACAACAGGCAATGTCATCAGTATGATTTTTCAATTGTTATTTTCAAATATGATTGTGAAATGAGTAATTTAAAAATTCACCTCTGCAGGCATACCTATTTTTATACTACCATCATTTTTCACTTTAATCTTAACTGCATAAACCAGATTTACACGTTCATCCCGGGTTTGGATAATCTTTGGCGTAAATTCTGCCTGATCTGAAATCCATGAAATGATGCCGGTAAGCTTTTTCATCGTTCCCTCGGGTTGATCAATCATCACGGAGGCCTCTTTCCCTATCTTTACCTCAGGCAATTGTTTTCCACTTACAAAAACCTTCAGATCAAGCGATGAGATATCGGCAATCTTATAAATGGCCTTACCCATCGTCATCATTTCATGTGCTTCTGCATACTTTGCCAGGACAATGCCATCAAGAGGGTTAATTAAATGACAACGACGGATACTCTCTTTCAGCTGTTCTATCTGCTTGCGGACAACACCAACCTCATCATTGATACTTTTATATTGAACTTTCAACGACTGTTTCTGTTTTTCGGCAACGTCGATAGCTCCCTTTACGTCATCCATCTGCTTTGGCGTGGCGGCTTTATCTTTTAGAAGTCCCGTAATACGTTGCTTATCAATCAATAAATTTTCTTTTTGTTGATCAACTACTGCTATCTGCGCCTTAAGGTTATCAGATTTTGAGTTAATTGATATAATTTGAGCTTCAAGCTGTTCAAGTTTTAATTGTGTATCCACCGTATCGATGATACCTACAGCCAATCCGGCCTTTAATGACTGACCCTCTTCCAGGTTAAGACTGATTAATTTTCCATTCGCTTCTGAAGAAATAGTCGTTTCAACCGCTTCAAAGTTTCCGTAAGCATCTGAACGCTCTTTGCTTTTATTGCAAGCAACCAATAGAAGAAGGGCCATAAAAACATATACTCGGTTCATTGTTTCTGTTTTTTTTATCGATGAAAGAATAATTTGATTTCAATAATAGTGCTGTTACAATCGCCCAAGAGTAATTAAATAATTAATCTTTGCCTGAGAGAGTTTTACTTGATGCGTCTTCTGATTGAGACGAGCCTGCAATTCCGCATTTACATCAGAAAGATAGTCGGTTGGAGTAATGACTCCGTTATCGAGTTGCGACGAGGATGTCTTTGTGATCTCACTACGAAGTTGAATGATCTGACGATCTGTTTCAATCAGTGACTTATATTTATTGATTTCAGAAAGATTACCGCTTATTGCAACACGGAGATTCTGATTAAAGTTCTCCTTTTGAGTTTCGATAATACTTCTTTGTACACCAAATACTTGACGTTCTACTTTTGTCTGATCCCAATTCCAGACATTCCAACTCAACTTTGCGCCTACTATACCATAACTTCCAAAATTATTAGAGAGCATATTCAAGCCCGGACGACCGTAGCCCAATGTTCCAAACCCCATCAATTTAGGTTTCATCTTTGTCGCCGTCAACTTATCCAAGCCTAAAAGCCTATCCTGCTGCAAATCGAGTATCTTCAAATCAGGCCGGGATACATCAGCCAAACCAACATTCGTTGCAACATCCGGCATCTCCATCTTTGTGGATTCATCGACTTTCAGTCCAGTCAACTCCATTAGCGACTGAATCAATGCATCGGTATTGTAATGTATCTCCTCTATGGCCTGATCTATCTTCAATATTTCCGCCTTCAGAACAGCACTACCTGAACCAAGGGCAACCCCGTTTCTAATAGAAGATTCCATCTTCTCAAGACGGGAGCGAATATCACTTTGTGTGATTTTAAGTTGTTCTTTATTTTCACGCAACAATAAGATTCCATAATATATCTGGCTTACCCTATCACGCAAATGATAGAGTTCAACATCCATACCTTTTTGATTTAACGCCAAATTTATCTTCTCAATCTCCTCTTGTTGTTTAGTGGCTCCGGCATCAAAAATCAATTGATTGACGTCTAATGTAAGTTTATACTGATCTTTGGCCGATTCAGGAATGCTGATGTTAGGAATTTTAATTGGAATCTTGGTAACCTCGCTTTGCCAAGTCGCCTGTCCATTAATATTGGCTTGAGGAAGGTAATTGGTTTGGATATTTTTAATATTGTAATTTGCAATAGATTCATACAAACCTTTTTGCTTAAGTAGCGGAAACTGTTGTTCAGCTTGAAGAAGACATTTTTCCAGAGAAAGAGATTGCTCCTGCGAAAAACCCTGCAAGCCGATCAACACCGCTATTCCAAATATTATGAATGGCTTCATCATTAGATTAAGTTATTTGAAATGATAGAAATGATATATTTTCATGAAAGATTATTTTCAATGATAGATTGATAAGATTTTTCACAGCATTAGCTTTCCGTTTGAATTTCCTTCGTTTTCAGGTAACCTATCAGTAGTTTCGGAATCTCCTTTTTCCGTTGGATTAGAAATGCCATGTAATCTTCGTTACTCATCTTTAACATGGATTTGATAATATTGTGAGCAACGAAAGGAAAGATACACATCGACATCAGATTTGACATTAAATCTTCAATCTTAATGGGGCGAATAATTCCTGCTTCGACCTCTCGGTCTATCTGCTGACGCAAGAATTCCGGTTTCACCCCATGTTCTTTTATAACATTCACTATCCGTTCAGGATTACGATTGATCTCATTGACCAGAAAATTAGGGGCATACGGATTCTCTATTAAAAGATCTATGTAAGTATCGGTAAACCGCTCTATTTTTTCAAAAAGGGGAAGGTTTGACATTAAAACCTCATTAACTTTACTAGATAATTTATCTAGGACCTCATTAAAAATTGATTCGAAAAGTTTCTCCTTTGTTCTGAAGTAATAATGAAGGAGCGCTTTATTGATGCCTGCTTCATCTGCTATCTCCTGCATTCTGGTTCCATCCAGTCCTTTTCTGATAAAGACTTTACGGGCAGCTTCAAGAATAGCTTGTTCTGTGTTATGTTCAGTTTCACTCATTGGTTTAATTATTTAGTTTAACCATTCAGTTAAACCACATGGCAAAAATACATTTATTTTAATTCAAAAAACAAGTATTTTAAAACTTATTTACAAAATAATGGTTAACAAATTGTTAAACTTATAAATAATCATAAAGTAGAAAAATTTCGGTGGAGATTATTAAACAATCGTTTACTTTTGCACAACTTTTTGTGGTACGTTTTTTGAAATAACAGTGTTGAAGAGATTAAGCTTGTATTATTCGTTTCATTGATCTGTTGTAGCAGAATTGATTTTGGCAAACGGTTTTCAGCCACCTCTTCAATTAAATTTGATTTCAAAATGAGAAATATATTTTTGACATTTTTTCTAATACTGCTTGGTCTTTCTCAAATTCAGGCTCAAAAACTAAGAACAGTAAGAAATGAGGCTTTCGATCGTGGAGAAACTCTAAAATACAGGGTCTATTACCACTCTGTTATCACCGGCAATGTCACTGCAGGATATGGAGCAATCACCATTATGGATACCAATCATAAATTCAATGGTCGCAACACCTATCATATTGTGGCTTCCGGAAAATCATCAAGATTCTTCGATTGGTTCTTCAAGGTTAACGACAGATTTGAGAGTTACATGGATGAAAAAGCCTTAATTCCATGGTACTTTGTCCGCCGTACACGTGAAGGGGGATACAAGAAAGACGACGACGTTAATTTCTATCATTTCAATGGCACTGCATCAAGCAGAAAGGCAATAACACATATTCCTGATAATGTACAGGATATAATTTCCGCATTTTATTTTGCCCGTACACTCAATCAGGAAACGATTAAACCGGGAGATCTGATTTATCTCCCCTTCTTTTTGGACGATTCCGTTTACTATTCAAAGGTTCGCTTCTTTGGGCGCGAAACGATTAAGACTTCAATGGGTAAAATAAGATGTTTAAAGCTCAAGCCTATGATGGTAAAAGGAGCAACCTTTAAAGATGATTATCCAATGACATTGTGGGTTTCAGATGATGCTAACAAAATTCCTATACTGGCCGAATCAGAAGTTATCGTAGGTTCTGTTAAACTTGAATTAATCAGTTACTCAGGATTAGTCAATCCTTTTTCGGCAAAAGAGTAGTACAATTCTTCCTCAACTGAAGTTTAGTTGAAGCCGATTACTGCTTATCTTTGACGAGTACAAAGATATAACGCATGCTAAACCAAATCCTTTTCATCTTTCTATTTTGCTTATCGGTAGCTATTTTTTTATTCAGCATATACAGACTTTATCGTTTCTATCGTATCACAAAACCCGTTCACTTTAACAACTGGACGATCCGTTTATCCGTACTCCTTAAAGTTGGCTTCGGACAAAGTAAACTATTTCGTCTTCGGTTGGCCGGATTGCTTCATGCGCTTCTATTTTGGGGATTTATTGTAATTTCCATCGGCACACTGGAGATGGTGGTTGATGGTTTTACCAACAGTCGTCATAGTTTTCAGCATTTGGGAACTTTCTATAATATCATCAATCTTTCTATTCAGATCATGAGTATTATTGTCCTCATTACTGCGGTTATTTTTATGTTCAGAAGACTCTTTATGGATATTCCCCGTTTCAATGCCCCCGAACTAAAGCAAAAGGGAAAACAAGAAGCTCTTCTGATCTTAGGACTCATCATATTCTTAATGATCACCTTATTTTTTACCGCTACATCAGCAATTGCATGGTGGTCGCATATCATCCTTATCTTTCTATTTCTCAATCTACTCCCTTATTCAAAACATTTACACATCATTACCGCTCTACCTAATTTGCTTCTTACCGATCTGGAAATTCCTTCGAAAATGAAACATATGAAGAGTATTGAACACGAAGTGAACGTAATGTTACATCCGGAACAGGAACAAGAAGATCACAATTCTAAAACCGAACGATTTGGGATAAAGGATGTTGAAGACCTATCCCGAAAGAACTATCTCGATGCATTATCATGTACACAATGTGGCAGATGTACCGATGCTTGTCCTGCCAATAGGACAGGTCATAAATTATCACCCCGCAAAATCATGATGGATGTAAGAGAACGGATGAACGAAAAAGGACCGCTGCTGATCAAAAACGGACTAAATGCCGATGACCATAAAGCCCTATTGCACAGTTATATTTCGGAGGAAGAACTTTGGGCATGTACCACCTGCGGAGCATGCATTCAGGAGTGCCCGGTAATGATAAACCCAATGGCTATTATCCTTGAGATGCGAAGATATCTGGTGATGGAAGAGGGATCCGCCCCCACTGGAATTACTGCAGTTTTTGCTAATATCGAAAACAATGGTTCACCATGGCAGATATCACCAGAGCAACGTGTTAGTTGGATAAAATAGTTGATAAACCCTATTCAAAACCTTCACGCAGCAACATTAAAAACAACAACAATGCAACCAATATCAATATATTCAGATCTTCCAAAAGACAACCTACCCGAATATCTTTTTTGGGTAGGTTGTGCCGGAGCAGCCGATCTGCGTTATCAAAAAGTAATCAGGGCTTTTGTTAAAATACTTCAACATTGTTTCATCGATTTCGGAATACTGGGCGAAGAGGAGAGCTGTACAGGAGATCCGGCAAGACGGGCAGGAAACGAAATGCTCTTCCAGATGCAAGCGTTTCAGGTCATCGATACCTTTAACCGCTACAATATAAAACAGATCATCACCTGTTGTCCACACTGTTTTAACACTTTCAAGAATGAATACCCCGATATGGGAGGTAACTATGAAGTGACTAGTCATGTAGAATTCATTGCTCAATTAATTGATCAGGGGAAACTCACAGTAGATCAATCTGTCTTTAAAGATAAAGTGGTCACTTATCACGATCCTTGTTATCTGGGCCGGGGAAATGGCATTTATGACGCCCCGAGAAAAGCGTTGAATGCTTTAGGCGTACGCAGTGTTGAATTAAAAGAGAACAGAAGTAAATCATTGTGCTGTGGAGCAGGTGGAGCGCAATTATTTAAAGACAAAGACCCCGGGACCTCAGAGATAAATTCAGCAAGAACCGAACAGATCCTTGAAAGTGGAGCAAACATAGTCGCTACAGCCTGCCCTTTTTGTATGTTAATGTTAACCGATGGTCTTCAAACTAAACAAGTCAGCAAAGATACTGCAACGATAGGGAATAAAGATATCGCCGAATTAATAGCTGCTGCGCTTTAATTTGAATGACGTTCTCAATGAAATCTGTGATTGCTTTAACAGTCTTAACATTTTTCCCGTCTCTTCCTTTTCTAACTGATTCAGTAAAATTGTAATTTTGTTATATGGCTTCAAATTATGTCATTATTGTTGCCGGAGGATCCGGAAAGAGGATGGACACAGCTCTACCAAAGCAGTTCTTGTTACTGAACGGCTTTCCCATACTGATGCATACCTGTGAACGGTTTTATCAGTACGATAAATCCCTCTCATTTATCATTGTCCTGCCCTCAGAGCATATTGAAACATGGAATCTATTATGTCAGAAGTATGCTTTTTCGATACCCCATAAAACAATAGCAGGAGGTTCCGAACGGTTTTACTCTGTAAAAAATGCAATAGACCACATTCAGACGCAGCGAAATAGTCCCGAAGCACTCGTGGCCATCCATGATGGTGTTCGCCCCCTGGTAAGTCTAAAAACTCTTCGTAAGGCATTTATAGTTGCCGGAGAGTATGGAAATGCTATACCGGTCATCTCAGTGATTGATTCAGTTCGCAAAGTTGAAGAGATGGGCTCCTCCATTATTGATCGAAGTCAACTCAGATTGATACAAACACCCCAGATCTTTAGATTATCATTGATCATAAAAGCCTACAATCAACCTTTCTCCGAACGTTTTACCGACGATGCTTCTGTACTGGAAGCCATGGGAGAGAATATTGTATTAACAGAAGGAAATGCGGAAAACATTAAAATAACAAGACCTATCGATTTGATCATAGCAGAAAGTCTGCTAAAAAGCATCCGTAATATTTAGGGATGCCGACTACTGAACTTGCTTAAACCGCTCTTCCCTTCCATGTAATGGTGCCACATAATCCACCAATAGCAGTTACCAATACATAGAAAGGTAATAGTATCTGAACAGGCAGAAAATACAACAACAATTTCTTTTGTTCCATAAAATGGGCAGAGATGAGCAACAGGGGAAAATCAATTAACATTTTAGAGACAAATATCACAAAGAAGGGTTGCCATAATCCTGTTATCACACCATAAAACAATCCTAATACCAATCCGACGTGTGTCAAGAAAACCGATAAGGCAGTAAGAATAATCCCCGCGTCTCTATAACCCGGACTCTTTGAAGTCCACCGCATTCTTTGCCGAAAGAACGACCGCAAATCAGGTTGTACCGAAGTAATTACGATGGCCCGTTTATCCTTTAAGAAGGTAACCGAAGAGGCTCCAAAGCGATGAGATATCTTATGTAGCAGAAAAATATCATCCCCCGAAACAAATTTTTCATTTCCTATAAATCCATTTACCGTCATAAATGCCTGCTTCGTATAGCAAAAGTTAGCCCCATTGCACATCACGGGCATATCGGCGCCAATACTTCCGGCTCCCGAAGCTATCAGGCTCAAGAACTCGAGTTTCTGTAACTGGGCAAAAACGCCATCTCCTTCCATCTTTACAGGACCCGAAATACACTGACTTTCTGTCTGTTCATAACAGTCGGCAAAAGCACGAAGCCATTGTGAAGAAACCCTGCAATCAGCATCGGTCGTTATGATTAATTGACCGGATGAACTTTTTATGGCTTGTACAATAGCATTCTTTTTTCCGTTGTCATCAGCCCTCAATAAACGCAATGGGAAGTCAGGATGAGCGCCTACAAAGTCGTTTACCCGTTGCAAAGTTTCGTCTGTAGAATGATCGTCCACCACAATCACCTCAAACAAATCTGAAGGATAATCCTGTCGAAGCATCGTCTCCAAACATTCTGAAATCATCTTCATTTCATTCCGTACTGCTATAATCACACTAAATGTGACGTCCGGTAGTGTATCTCTCTTTTGTCTGGCGCCGGTAAGTGAAACCCAGCCAAAAGTAAAACGCATAATGAGCATTACATACAAGAATGCAGGTATGCAAGCAAGTATCGTGGATAGTTGATTATTCTCCATTATCAGCGGAACTATTTTTTTTAATAAAACGTAGACGGAATACAAAAGCAGTTCCGACTAAAGCTGGTAGCGCAATATTAATCAGCCATATAGCCGTAGAAGCAGCAAACACACGAAGCTCGAGATCGGCAACCCCTAAAGGATGTCCATGCATAAAAACACCAATAAAGAAAATAGAAACCGACCCACGCACACCTAATTCGGAAAGTGCGATGGTAGGAATAGCGGTTGTAATAATATAGATAACCGGAATGACCATTAGAGCCTCCGACAAACTTATCGGAACACCAAAGGCCTTTAGGAAAAGGAAGAATTGCATGGAGAAGATGGCATATCGAAATAAACTCATTAATAACACACGTAAAAGCTCGGAAGTATGATAAGCTGAAAACACCTCAATATAATGCTGCATGTGCTTCCATTGAGGCTTTATAATTCTTTTCGAAAGATCGGTAATAAACGAAATATTAAAATACAGTCCCAAAAAAACAATGTTAGCAAAAAAGCCAAACACATAAAGGGCCCCCATCATTAGCTCGGTAGAAAAATCATAGGGAGGGTAATAAATGGGAAGGAAAAAAGCAAGTGCAATAGAGCCCACCACAAGAGTGACCAGCAACTGGCTTAACGAACCTATTACCGTCATGAAGATACCTTCGATAGGTTTAGTCTTATCTAAAAAGAATACCCTCCCCAGAAACTCTCCGACACGGTTAGGCGTAAAAATACTAACACTTAATCCGGTAAAAACAGCTTTTACAGCAGTATAAAGAGAGATCTTTTCAACACGAGCAATCAAGTATTGCCATTTCGCAGCCTCAATCAATAAATTTGCCGTCATCAAAATAGTTGCAGAAATTAAAAAGGTGAGCAAAAGTCTGCTTTCGAATACATCTTTTATCAGATCGCTCAGAATTGATAAATTCCTTCGATAAAAAATCTCAAAATAAATATAGAGATAAACGATTACAACGATGGCAATACGAATAAAGATATTTCCGGTTTTACGTAACTTTGGCGATAATTTCATAATTGAATGCTTAAACTAAATCGCAACCATTGAGTACAGAACGAATCATATTGGGTATCGACCCCGGAACCACAATCATGGGATACGGGATTATCCACCAGAAAGGGAACACAATCAGCCTGATATGTCTTGATGTACTGAAGCTCGATAAGATCGAAAATCAACCCTTAAAACTAAAGAAAATATTTGAGACTACATTACGATTAATTGATAGTTACAAGCCCGATGAATTTGCCATTGAAGCTCCTTTCTTTGGTAAGAATGTTCAAAGTATGCTGAAACTGGGAAGAGCACAAGGTGTTGCCCTTGCAGCAGCCCTCTATCGCGATATACCTGTTTTTGAATACCTTCCCAGAAAGGTAAAACAATCCATCACAGGAAAAGGCGCTGCATCAAAAGAGCAGGTAGCAGCCATGCTCGAAAGGTTACTAAAGATTGAAGATAAACCAAAATATTTTGATGCTACCGATGGCTTGGCAGTAGCTGTTTGTCATTATCTCCAGCGTGATAAAGCTTCCGACGACTCAGGCTTCACCGGTTGGTCGGCATTTCTTTCCAAAAATCCCGATCGGTTAGTTAAGAAATAAGCACCTTCTCCATCAAAAGACTACATCAACTTCTGGAACACCTGCCAGAATCTATCGGGCACCTCATCACTACATGCTGTCTGATAATCAGCAAATGAACAGGGCACTATGTAATGGCGGGCATATTTTTCCCGAAGATTCACCTTACAGTTAATCTCCATCCACCAACGATCGGTACGCTTGCTTTTAAAGAAAACAATCGGCTCTTCATGTTCCTTCACCGCAACATGATATTTGAAAAAACCTTCCGTATCGTTAGCAGGGAATTCATTAGACCGGAAAGCAAATCCATCAATAAAGTACCAGACCATCTGAGCAACCAGATGAGCCGTCTGCCCAAACCGGTCGCATAATGGATTTACTTCAAAAAATCCTATGGAGGAAAGCTTATCACTAAACCCGGCATACCGTGCCATCTGACAGACCTCTTCGCCATAAAAACCATTCGGAGAAGCATTCATATTACCCGGTGCATCAGACATTCTAACGGCTGAGATATCAAATAAAACCATATCCGCATTCCTGATTAACGGCTCAACCTCTTCAAGTGCAGTTTGTGCCATTCCTAAACGAACCGTATCGAAAAATAGTTTTCGCATTAAGCCGATAGCCTCCTGATCAACAAAATAGGTTTGGTAACCTATATTCGCATAGTTGAACAAAAAGTTGGGTTTGGTGAGGATAATCTTGCTTAGATAAGAGTGGGAATTAATAGTTTCCTCTTGCTCTCCCAAATCAAAAGAGTTATCAACAGACGTTATATTAATAATTTGTGCCATAGCTTCGTAAGCCTTATACATGGCATACGAAAGATCCTGACTTCCCCCGATAACAATGGGAATAATTTCCATCCGAAGCAACTCTTCCATGGTTGACGATAATGCAAAATAGGTATCGTTAACAGCATGTCCATTCTTGATATTGCCAAGGTCAACAATTTTACAATTCCAGGCACCGGCAAAGAGACAATACAAATATTGACGAATCTCATCAGGGCCATTTGAACAACCTTCATTATTTACAGATCCACGGTCCTCAGTAACACCGATTATAGCAAGTTGAACGTTTTCTAATGAAGGGAAAGAACCCGCCTCAGTGTAAATCTCAATAAGATTTCCTAAAGACTTTTTATTTTCAAAGGCAGTAAATTCAGTCGTGTTTACCGGATCAAAATATAATGAAATCTCCATAGCCATAATTGTTACTCCTTCTTTCCGCGTTTAAATGGTTTCTTTGCAGGGGCAGCAGGTGCCTCTTTAATGATCTGCATACAATCTTCTAAAGTAAGCGTTTGCGGATCTTTAGCTTTCGGAATTTTATAATTCTTCTTTCCCATCGCTATGTAAGGTCCCCAACGTCCATTGAGTACTTTCAGTTCAGTATTTTCAGCAAACTCCCTGATCAATTTTTGTGAATCTTTCAGTCGTTTCTCTTCGATCAACTCGATTGCCCGATCCGAAGTGATGGTGATAGGATCGTCGCTCTTGGCCAAAGAATAAAATGCCTTGTTATGACTAATATACGGGCCGAAACGTCCTACGGCAACCTTCAATTCCGCATCTTCAAAATTGCCAATAATTCTTGGTAATTTAAACAGCTCGAGCGCCTCTTCCAGTGTGATGCTTTCCATGCTCTGGTTCTTCTTCAAACCGGCAAAACGAGGTTTTTCCTCGGTATCAGAAGCATCACCAATCTGAGCCATCGGACCAAAACGCCCTAATCGTACATAGAGGTTCTTTCCACTAGCAGGATCAATACCCAGCAATTTCTCACCCTTCACTTTCTCAGAAGTTGCAAGCGTATCCGTAACCTGAACATGAAACGGACCATAGAAGTCACGGATAACATTTGTCCAGATCTTCAATCCCTGTGCAATATCATCAAACTCTTTTTCAACCTTTGCAGTGAAATTATATTCAAGAATATTTCCAAAGTTCTGAACCAGGAATTTGTTAACCAAGCTACCTATATCGGTTGGAAACAACTTTGATTTCTCAAAGCCGGTCTTTTCCGACAATATCTCTTCTTTTATCTTATCGTTTTTCAACGTAAGACGATTAAACTCACGAATAATTCCGTCACGATCCTCCTTAACCACGTATTCCCGTTTTTGAATCGTAGAGATGGTAGGTACGTAAGTTGAAGGACGACCGATACCCAACTCTTCAAGTTTCTTTACCAGACTGGCTTCAGTATAGCGAGCCGGATATTGACTAAAACGTTCAACGGCATCCATCTGAATAAGCGGCAAAACCTGGCCTATGCTGATTGGAGGTAATACATTCTCTTCCTTTTCCGGTTTGTCCGAAGGCTCTTCATCTGTAGATTCCAGATAAACTTTGAGAAATCCCTCAAACTTAATAACCTCTCCCTTTGCCAAAAGCGTTTCGGGAGTAGTGGATATATCAATAGTAACATTGGTCTTTTCAAGAATCGCATCAGCCATCTGCGATGCAATTGTTCTTTTCCAGATCAGATCGTACAATTTTTGTTGTGAACTATCTCCTTTTATTGACGGTTGATTGAGATAGGTAGGACGAATAGCCTCATGTGCCTCCTGAGCGCCCTTTACCTTTGTAGCATAATGCCTTATTTTGACATACTCTGCACCATAAAGGGTTGTGATCTCTGTTTTTGCCATACCCAAAGCCATCTCTGACAAGTTGGTCGAGTCGGTACGCATATAAGTGATCTTTCCCTCTTCGTATAGCTGTTGCGCTACGAGCATCGTTTTAGCAACAGAGAATCCCAGCTTGCGACTGGCTTCTTGCTGAAGAGTAGAAGTAGTAAACGGGGCAGCCGGCGATTTTTTACCGGGACTCGTTTCAATAGCAGCAATAGAGAAACGGGCACCCACACATTTCTTTAAGAAATCGAGAGCAAGTACTTTTTCTGCAAAACGTTTGGGTAGTTCAGCATTCATTACGGCAGTCCGATCAGCCGATTTAATTTCAAAACGAGCCGTTACCCTATATGACGCAATACTCTTAAAATTACGGATTTCCTCTTCGCGTTCAACAATGAGACGAACAGCTACACTTTGAACACGACCCGCTGAGAGTGATGGTTTAACTTTTTTCCAAAGAACAGGCGAAAGTTCATAACCTACCAGTCGGTCTAAAACACGACGAGCTTGTTGGGCATTAACCAGATTAAGATCTATATCTCTTGGTGTCTCTATGGCATGAAGAATTGCCGGCTTGGTAATTTCATGAAATACAATACGTTTCACCTTATTCATATTAAGTTTTAATGATTCCGCCAGGTGCCATGAAATAGCCTCCCCTTCGCGGTCCTCATCTGAAGCCAACCAAACCGTTTCGGCCTCCTTTGATAATTTCTTCAGCTCATTTACTATTTTAGTCTTGTCAGGACTAATTTCATAGGCGGGTCGAAAATCATGCTCTACATCTATTCCTAATTCTTTTTTAGATAAGTCACGAACATGACCAAAACTACTCTTCACCAAATAATCCTTACCCAAAAACCCTTCAATGGTTTTGGCTTTGGCTGGTGACTCCACAATAACAAGATTTTTTGTCATAAGTACCAATCTAATATAACCTCTTTAAAAGTTGTGCAAAGTAAAACAATAATTCGATTTGTGGTAAGGACAATTATTTAAAACACGACAACAATTCTTCAGCTTGGGTGTTCATTTTGTTTAATTTGTGTAATTTTGCGCTCGAATTCATCTTGACATTCAGTTCAAAAGGGATCAAAAAAGAAATACTTTACCATTCGATAACAGGGAGATATTGTGCAGAAGAAAAAATTATACATCGAAACTTATGGATGCCAGATGAACTTCTCAGACAGCGAGATAATAGGTTCTATCATGGCAGATGCCAACTTTGAAAAAACAGAACAAATAAAAGAAGCCGACGTAATTTTTGTTAATACCTGTTCCATTCGGGACAATGCAGAGCAACGAGTTCGAGCTCGGTTGCGTGAATTTAAAGCATTAAAAAAGAAAAATCCGAATCTGGTGATTGGTCTTTTAGGTTGTATGGCCGAAAGATTAAAAGAAAAAATTCTTGAAGAAGAACCCCATGTAACTGTCATTGCCGGTCCCGACGCCTATCGCGACCTCCCAAAACTAATGGCAGATGTGGAAGAGGGACAAAAAGCCGTTAACGTTTTACTTTCATCATCAGAAACCTACGAAGATATTGAACCCATCCGTCTGGATCATAACGGCGTTTCCGCCTTTATCTCCATCATGCGTGGCTGCGAAAATTACTGTGCCTATTGTGTTGTTCCTTATACACGTGGAAGAGAGAGAAGCAGAAATCCTGAAACCATTATTCACGAGGCAGCTAATCTTTTTGAAAAAGGATACCGCGAAGTAACACTGTTAGGACAAAATGTCAACTCCTATCGTTGGGAAACAGAAGACGATGAGTTCAACTTTGCCGGATTAATCGAAGAAGTAGCACAGATAAATCCGCTGCTTAGGGTTCGATTTGCCACCTCACATCCCAAAGACCTTTCTAACGAGTTGATTGATATGATTGCCCGTTATCCCAATATCTGTAAGGCTATTCATCTTCCGGTACAGAGCGGATCGACAAGGATGCTGGCAAAGATGAATCGTAAATACGACCGGAGCTGGTATATGGACCGCATAGCGGCTATCAAGAGTCGCCTGCCCGAATGTACGCTCTCTACCGATATCATTGCAGGCTTCTGTAGCGAGACCGAGGAAGACCATCAGGAGACTATGCGTCTGATGAAAGAGGTCGGATTTGAATCCGCTTTCATGTTTAAATATTCTGAGCGTCCCGATACCGCTGCCGCAAAACGTTTTCCCGATGATGTACCTGAAGAAGTAAAAGGACGTCGTCTGCAGGAGATTATCGACCTTCAGCAACAACTTTCGTTAGAGAGCAACCGCAGAGATCTGGGCAAGACCTTTGAAGTATTGGTTGAAGGCTTCAGCAAACGATCGAAGAAATTCCTCTTTGGACGTACTAGCCAGAACAAAGTTGCGATTTTCGAAACACACGAATTTAAACCAGGTGACTATGTAACTGTTACCGTAACGGATTGCACTGCCGGCACATTAATTTCAAAGCTTTCCGAAGCATAAAATAATTCCGGAGTTAAATCAATTTCTCAATGTCGCATCCGACTTTGCAACTTCATCATGCTTCCGATCTAAGTTAACTTAGATCGGTTTCCCATTATTGCATACAACAATCATTCAACAGACATCAACCATCCTTTCTTAAAGGATAGAAACAGGAGGGAAATCACCCATACATCACTTATATATGGAGGGGTTCTGCCGTACTTTTGCCGTACTTTCACCCTACTTTTGCCGTACTTCTGCCGTATTTATAAGAGTACGGTGGAAATACGGCAAAAGTAGGGTGAAAGGGCGATGAAAATCGGTCGAAAAGAGGCTGCTTCTATAAGAAGTATTCTCCTCTTACCTCCTGCTTATAGGTTGATTCCTTCCTTTATGGAAAGCTAAATGAAGAGCATTCCTGTAATTTTATCAATTTTCCCTTCAGCAAACCGGAAATTGAAGCCTCAAAAAAAAATCCAAAAGAAACGACATGATAAAAGCTATCTATAAACACTGATTTGTCTATAGAAACATTAAGCACTGATTTTCAATTTGTTTTATCTATACAACAATTGATTTCAATGGTTTAGTAACAAACAATATAAGCTTTCGAATGACGAATTTGGGATAATGGTACTCCTCTTATGTTCTAATAGAACCAAGCGAAAGCTCAATAACTTTCCACTTTACAGAATCCCGCGTTCCTTATCATCTGAAAATTATTTTTATAACTATATACTGCATTGGGCATCACGGATAAAGAATAAGTTTTCCCTTTATCAACAATAACTACTTTTTTATTTGTGTCCTCTATTCCAACGGCTTCAATTATTTCACCAGATAAATCAGATACCACTCGAATACCTTTCATAAATGAAAAAACTTCTTTCCCATTTATGAAACAAAATACCTGATTACCCTTGGTTGTCATCTTAAATAACCGGTTGCCCCATTTCTGGGAATAACTATAATCATTATTATTATCTAAACATGACCAATAGATTTTATTCCGGGCCATGTGTATGCCATATAATCTTGAAACAAATTCCAATGAAGCTAAAGCACTGGGACCGTAACCATCCGAAGTATTATTGATGGTTCCTTTGAACGGGTCGAACTGCTGTGTAAACTTCAATGAATCACTGATTGCTGCTAATAATTTCTTCCCGATCATTGTAAGCTCAGCATAATGGCCATAGTTTTCCAAAGCATTAATTGAACGCTGAAACGTTAAGCCTTGAGGCTGTCCGCTCCAATTATTACCTGAGATATTTTGAAATGAAGGATCATTTGCAGCAATTGACGGCAAAGGCATTGGCGTCCAGAATTCTTGTGGATTCATCAAATGATATTTGATAAAATCATCAGCCATCTGCTGGTCAAAACTACCAAAATACATGCAACGTAAATTATTGTGCAAAAGGATATTCATTTTCGTGTTAGACTTATCCCGATCATAACATGCATGTTTTTCTTCGTCCCATAAATAATCTTTTAATTTTTTTCTAATTTGATTTGCCTTTTCACGCCAATAGCCTTCCTTTCCGTTAGAAAGCTCTTTGGAAATTAGAGATAATACATCTCTGCATGTATAGGAATATGACATGATATCCATTGACTCAATAGGCACCGGAAACCCTTTTGTAGTATCAAGGGAACTTGTATTGCAATATTCTTTTAATTCATTTTTCGACATCTTCTTTAGTCCTTCGTAGGTAGGAGGATAATCAAACGGCCATGAAGCAGTAGATCCGCCGAATCGTACACAGTGATCTTCACCTGTATCCCAGACACACCAGGTTTCGAGACATCCATCTTTATCAGAATCACGGGTTTTCCAAAGATATTCGTCAAATTTTATCAATGAACCATACAACTCAAGCAAAAATTTCTTGTCTCTATTCAACCAAAAATAGGTTTCGAAGGCAGATTCAGGAAAGCAAAATCCTTGAAACCATCCGTAATGTGGGGTCAAAGTATTATCGTTGAATGTAATCATCCCCGGGAATCGTCCGTCATTCCGTTGAAAGTCTATGAATATCTGAATGTTATTTTTTGCTGCCGCGAGGTCTCTTTTTGCATACATCATGCCTCCCATGGGTTGGGTTTCGAGCCATACATTATTGTAACCACCACCTTCAACCAGGACCTTGTATTTACCAAAAGCTTTCAGATTCAGATTCGCTTTTTTCTCAGCTTCATCGAATACCTTTTGAAGTTTAGTATCTGATGTTTTAAATAAAACCTTTGTTCGGGGAAGTGTATTTTCCGGCGCCTTATCTCGAACGTATGGATTTCCAAGTAAAGGATTTGAAATAAGTACAAGCGAATAGGTAAAGATACCTATCAGTAAAAATAATTTTGATTTTTTCATACCTTTTTAATAAAATGAGTATTCCTCTATTTGCAAAAATTATGAGGTTTCATCAACCTCATAATTTGACATTCATAGCTTATTACATCGATCAGTTCCAATATTTGCTTGAAACTTGGATGGCTGAATTTTTTTAATGACACAACAAATCTACAACATTAGGGCGAAACAGTTTAGATTCCGATTTATTAACAATATCCCGATTTCATACAATCCAAGCCTTACTGTTTTGCCTGAATTTTATTGCCTTTAACATTAATGCAATTTATAACTGAAATATTTTTTGAGGTACCGTCCGAAGTCAGCTCAACCCCGGAAGTATCAAAGAAAGTGTCGCTCAATTTCAGCCCGTCACAATCTGATATCAGCATGCCATCACTACCGGCAACAGCGGTACTTTTTATGGTTACCTTATTAATCCTGATATCTTTGCACTTATTATAGAATTGAACCTTACCACAGGCGTTCTGTAGGTTGATCTGTTCAATAATCACATTACTGCAACCCTTCATGTAAATCAACATCGGACTGGTTTGAGTTAAAGTCTCTTTGATGTAGCCTTTTTGAATCTGAAAGTTGATATTATCAAGTAGCATAACTCCTTGTCCTTCAATTACCCCTTTACCGGTAATGCCGATGTTTGATTGGTTGTCAGCACATATGAGAGCTTTTGCTCCGTTAATTCCAATATAGTCATAAATAGAAGTAACGCCAACCAGTACAGCCCCTTCTTGAAGCTGGATGGTAACATTGGATTTGAGTTGGATACTACCGGTGAGGTAGCGACCCACATAAAATACAAGACGCCCGCCTCCGTTGTCACTAATGAAATCGATAGCCTTCTGAATAGAACCTGTATTAAGGGTGGCACCATCCGATTTTACGCCAAACATCGAAGCTTTGTAATCTTTGGCTGAGAGCGTGAGTGTTAACAGTGATAAAATGGTGACCGTAAATATTTTAATTTTAGTCATTGTCTGATTTTTAAATTAACTTTAAACAATTGATCTATTGTATCCGGAACCGGAGTTTACTTGATAACAACATTGCCGGATTTGTGCTGAAAAATTTGTTGTTTGCCTTTACTCTCAGGCTCATTGTATTTCATTCCTTTGAAGGAAATTCCTTTTACATCGTCGATGACAACAGCCGGACGGTAATCTTTCTTTAATGCAGTAAAAGTGACGTTTTCTAATTCGATGCCTTCGGCATGGCGGATATAGAGTCCCCAGGCAGGTAGTTCTTTAAACTGCGAAAACTCAGGATAGGCAGTTACCATCTCTGGAATGCTGTCCAGTTCAGAATCAGTCAGACCCCGTTTGGCATAGAGCGGATTCCCTGCTCCGGGATAAACGATTTCAATGTTTTTCAACTTCACGTTCTGAATCTTGTAACCGGGTAGACCGACAATACTGGCCGGAGAGATATTTCGAGGCAAGTCTTCGATCGGACCTTCATAGTTGTAGCCGGCATCAGGTTTAAAGAAAGGGACTTCAGCATATACGTTTGAAATCGTAATATCTTTCATACAAGGTTTTTTGCCTTTGCTCCAACGGTCGCCTATGCGTAAATAGAGAACGTTTCCGGTATTGATAGAACGGACACCATCTACAACGATGTTTTCAATCAAGGCGCCGTCAACAGCAGCAAAGGTAATGGCCGAACGGTAGGTATCATAGATGGTAAGATTGGTCACTTTAAAGTTACGGAATCCTCCACGGGATACGGTACCGAATTTTAAACCGTTGGCACTGGAACGCCCTACGCAATTATCAACCACTACATTCTGGCACATGCTGTTTACATCATGCGATTTGAAGCAAATCACATCATCAGCCGCATCAAAGAAAGAGTTTTTAATCACTACACCATCACAATCAACTACGTCGATACCATCATTATTCCAATAAGATTTGCTATCCACATGAATGTTATCTACATAGAGTTGCTTGCACTGGTCATAAGTTTGGTTCCAACTTGCCGGATTCTTTAGCGTAATATCGGTGATGTTAATATTTTTACATTCCCGAAAATAGATATTAGATGGACGATTGGTTTCGTTTGGACGATCGAGTTTGAGGGGATCGATGTAAATACCGCGATGGATGTAATTAACCATATTATTGGCTGTAATAAAGCCCCGCCCATCAATTGTTCCTTTCCCTGTAATCCCGATGTTCACCTGATCAATTGCGAAGATCATGGACATCCAACCGATACGTTTGTCCTTGATATAGTCGAAGGGGTTGGTAGAGCCTAACAGTATAGCCCCACTGGTCAAATGAAGAGTCACGTTGGATTTCAGATAGATACTGCCGATAACGTAACTACCGGGATTAAATACAAGTCGTCCACCTCCGTTCTCATTTATGAAATTGATAGCCTTTTGGATAGAACAGGTATTAACAGTTATTCCGTCTGCCTTTGCACCAAAATCCGAAGCATTATAATCTTTAGCGGATATATGTAACGTAAATAGTAATAAAAAGGCTAATGAAAATAATTTTGCCTTGACCATTGTCTTTATTTTATTTATTAATTAATGATAAGAATATTGAAGCATGCTTGTTATTTTTTGTTTTGTATAACTCCCGTTGATTTATAAACGTGGAGTTGTTTTTTACTTCCGCCCGGTTCGTTGTATTTCATACCGGTAAAAGTTATGCCTTTTACATCGTCCAGAACGATGGCCGGACGATAATCTCTTGACTTGGCAGTGAGCGTCACGTTTTCAAAGGTGACATTTTTAGCATGGCGTATATAAAATCCCCAGGCGGGAAGTTCTTTGAATTGTGAGAACTCGGGATAAGCTGTCGACATCTCAGGAATACTGTCCAGCTCGGCTGGTTTGAGACCGCGATAAGCGTAATGGGGATTACCTCCGCCCGGATAAACAATCTTGATGTTGCGAAGTGTCACATTTGTAATATCCTGACCGGGAAGGCCTACGATACTGGCAGGTGAAATATTACGGGGCAAATCTTCAATAGGTCCTTCATATTCATATCCGGCATCAGGTTTGCTACTCGGAACTTCTGCATAGACATTCCGGATCGTTACATTATTTATAGATCCCTTCCGGTCTTTGTTCGAACGGGCGCCAATACGCAGGTATATCACGTTACCCGTGTTATAAGCGTAGAGGCTATCTACCAAAATGTTCTCAATAGCGCCACCATCAGGAGTAGCGATGGTAATGGCCGAACGGAAAGTATCGTAAACTTTATTATTAATGATTCTGAAGTCTTTATACCCACCTGCCGTTACAGTTCCGAACTTGATACCATTAGCACTCGAACGGATAACGCAATTACGCACTTCGACGTTCTCTCCAATCTTTTTTGCATCGTGAGATTTGAAACAAATACCATCATCAGTAGCATCGATGAATGAATTGGTGACCTTTACGTCCTTGCAGTCTACGATGTCCAAACCATCGTTGTTCCAAAAGGCCTTACTGTCAACAGTGATCCGGTCGATCTTTAGATTCTGGCATTGATCGTATACCTGTACCCAGTCAGCTGTATTCTTAATCATTACGCCTTCAATCTCAACGTTTTTGCATTCACGCAGATAGAGACCACGTGGACGGCGACTTGAGGGACGATCGTTACTTAAGTTGTCCTTAATGATGCCATTGTGGATCTGGTCTATCAGGTTATACGCCACACTGCGACCCTGACCGTCAATAACCCCTTTTCCCGTAATCCCGATGTTCTCCTCCTTTTCAGCATAGATCAAGGCAGTGTATCGATTGTCGATATTATAATCGTAGATATTGGTTGAACCCACTAATACCGCACCCTCTTCCAAGCGGATGGTCACGTTGGATTTGAGTTGAATAGTTCCGGTAAGATAACGCCCCACGTAAAATACGAGTCGACCTCCGCCATTTTCGTTAATATAGTTGATGGCTTTCTGTATGGAAGTCGTATTAAGGGTCGTTCCGTTCGACTTGATTCCGAACATCGAAGCATTATAGTCTTTCGCCGTAAGCTGTAAGAAGCAGAGTAAAGACAGGGATGAAAAAATAAATTTCAATTTGTTCATGACATCAATTTAATATTATTTCGATGGTTAATATCTAATAAAGTGTTACAGGTCCTAATAACCCCATGGATTGAATCGGCTGGTCTTTAGACTTAAGCACTGTGAAATTCTGTGCGGTTTTGTTGTCTTTCAGTGTCTTCATATAGTTTCCCATAGTAGTCGTTACCCGGATTTCTATTTCATTGGAGCCTTTCTGCAGATAATCTACAATATTGTAAATCCGGTAACCGTACCACTTCACGCCACAATTTTTTCCGTTAACAAATACTTCCGAGACACCCCAGACTTTCCCCAGATTCAGGAATGTCGGCTTTATCTCATCAGAATCGGCTTTATGTCGATAGATAACAGTTCCGGTAAAATTAACAAACTCGGTATCTTTAAGATCCTTTAGCTCGTCCATATGAATAGTTTTCACCCAACCTTCGCGACTATGGTGTAATTCCACGACCCAACCACTATTCAATATTTTGCTGTTCAAGCCTTCTGTAAGAATAGGACTCCATTTAGGGCCATTTTTCTCCTTGTTGAAAATGATCATGCGAGATTCTGCCGGGCCAAGATCTAAATCCATACTGCCTTCTTTCAGCTCTATACGATACCGTTCACCATTTTCAGTATTCCAGATCCAACCGTATCGGCCACTGACGACCTCTTTAGAGAAGGTCACCTTAGTTTTGTGTCCATTGTGCATGTGTGCATTAGCAAAGAAAATGATTTCATTCTTATCATCACTTTGATATCGGTTCTGCATCAAGAAACGATGAGGATTTTCAATTTTCAGGTAGTGTGGAATATTATACGTTGTCATCAATTCTTTATACCATTCCAGAAAACAATTGTCTTGAGGTTTTTTAATCAGGATAAAGCGATTAGAAAAAGTCTTAAGTCTTTCCACCCATGCCTGTACCTCTTTGTCTCGTTCCTTATTGTTAATGAATCCTAACGATTTTGTAGGAATTTTTTCAATACAGAAAATTCTACCGCCGGTTGAAACGAAGTCATACAGTTTAGCAAGGGTTTCAGGATTCATACTGGTTACCTCAATGAGAAAGAGTGTCCCATATTTTTTCGGACCGTAGCAGAGTTTCCCATGTTTTACTTCCGATCTGTTAATGATAATCTCAGTCGTATAATCGGCAGCACCTCCGTTCTTATTGATAGATTCCCAAATGAGAGAAGTATATGGGATGTTGAGCTTTTCAGGAAATGGATCGGTCTGCATGCCTATTTCGCCCCACATATCGTATGTTGCAGGCAAGATAGCGATATCGGTGTACATATCCGCATTCTGAAGCTGAGAAGAGATACGGGCTTTATAGTTGTTCAGATATTTGAAATAGGGCCACCAATTGTTGTTCTCGTTATAATAGGAACCATACTGTACCCACCCTGGAAACGGAGCATCAGGAGGCGAATAGTTGAAGCCATGCCAAATTGTGTGAGTAGTTCCCGACATAATGCTCTGGTCAGAACCGATTTTGAGCAGCTCCAGTGTGGCATTAAACACGATGTAGGTGTTCGTCATCTCTTCGCAACTCACTACCCGTTTTCCGGTGAGGTGTGCAGCTGACGAGACAAATTTATTAATCATGGTATAACCTCGTCCCCGGCGATAGTCTTCATCAGACATCTCTTCACCAAGACGATGTTTGAGCCAATTTGTAGTCCACGATTCACCCTCCGGAATGTCGTATCCGATGCTACTTTCCAAAGGGAAAAAACCACGACCATAGGATTGTGCGCGAGATTTAACGTTCTCATCCTTGCACCATTGTAAGTAGGTCTGCGTAAAGCGTTCATTGAATAATTCTGCAATAGTTAACCCGAAATCAAAGCGAACACGTTTAATTTCCTCTGTAAATTCAGGTGTTTTAGCAGCTCCGTAATTTTCATCAACAACGCCTCCCAGACGGCCAACCTTAAACATGGTAAAAGGGAGGTAAGGCATAATGTCATATCCCCTACGTTTTTTGAACTCATCAAGTAAGTCTCCCGTCCAATTACTTCCCTCCAATTCCATCGAGTCGGTAAAGAAAGCGCGCAAGTGGTTTGAAAGTGGACCTGTTTTTTTCTGAATGGTATCTGACATGTGATCCAGATATCTTCTGACGGCCACTTTATCCATATGATTAATGATCGGACCTGCCGCTCCGGGTGCTCCGTTTATTACACTGGCAAAAGAATGTACTTTAATAAGGGCATAGAGAACGTATTTTCCGGCAGGCACATCGATCCGAATGATCTCATCTTTTCGCTTGTCGGAAAGCTCAATTACCTGATCCAAACCGCTCATCGGATCAGGTACCAATTTAAGCGAAAGAATTTCAAAAGTGCGGCCCGGACAGTGAACAGTTATATCCGGATCGACAGATTCAAAGAGACTGAATTGTGATGTTTCATAAACAGACGGGCCTTCCAGCTTCACTGCATCAATGACAACCACTTCTGCCCGTTCTTCTTCTTTGGTCGTTTCTGCACCGAAAGGCCAACCCGAACCAACAAGGAGATCACAGGTCATATCCAATTTCTTTGCCTCGGCAAAAGTTACCTGCAACATATCTATCCACTCATCACTTAACCAAGTCAGTGACTTTTTACCTAAATCATCTGCTGAAGAGGGAAACGAAATGGGATTAATCTCTACACCACCAATGCCGGCTTCTTTTAATAAATGTAATTCTCTGATGAGCTCTTTTGCCTCTATCTTATCTCCATTCCACCACCAACGAACATAAGGACGATATCTGGCAGGTACATCTTTAAACTGATCATATAATTTATTCCCCTTTTCTTGCATATCCATTGGAAGAAGTACGTTTGAAAAGGATCGGGTACTGTATAATAAAATACCTGCAGCAGAAAAGCCCTGAAGCAGAAATGTTCTTCTTTTCATAATTTAGTTTCCACAGTTTTGTAACATTTCAGTCAAAAATATTCTACCCTAAAATTAATCTGAAATTGTTCTTTTTATTAATAATATTTTTTTCAATACAATGTTGGATGGATGTCTCAATCCTACTATAATTGTATAAAAACTCATCTTACGATTATTCAATCTTATATTTCAGGTTTCAAATGTGCTTTTAATTGCATAAGTACATTTTTATTGATCTGTATTCAAAGTCTTTAAACACATATGATCTACACTCCATTTATAAATATTATAAATTATAAACATGGATTTCTCATCATCAAAATCAGTTATACATTTTGAAGATGATCATCAGATATGAAAAGGCAGCGAAAACTATTAAGTAATCATAAAATAGGAGTCCGGTTTAAAAAGAGCAAAAAAGGCTTAATATTTGTAAATCAGCAATTAGAATTCAAATATTTCAACTAATCAGCAAGATTTACCAATTTGCAAATGTCATTCTTTACCTTTTTAAACCGGACTCACATAATCATTATTCAATGTCGTTTAGTTAGCATTGTCTGCTTCGCAAACATATTTGCTTAACTAAACGGCATTATCTCTATTTTAATAACTCGGGTTTTGAGTAAGGGCCTTGTTTACCTGAGTTTCTCTGAAAGGAATAGCATATATTAACCTGTCATTTGTAACATTATAGGCTGCAGGTAATATATAAGAATGGTTTAATTTTTGCTGCACGCCGAATGCATTCATTACCGTAATTGCCTGACCAGTCCTCAACAAATCGAACCATCTATGGTTCTCAAATGCCAACTCTACTCTTCTTTCATGGGCAATAATCGTTCTTAGTGTAGTTTGATCTGTTGAAGTAGCAGGAACTAAACCAGCACGGGTTCTCACCTGATTTAAATAAGGTAAAGCGTCTGCAGGTTTACCTTGCTCGTTCAAGGATTCGGCCAGCATAAGTAAAACATCTGAATAACGATATAGAGGCCAGTTATCATCCGTGTTCTTTTGGAGTCCGTAAGGCTTGTTGTAGAATTTCTTTATAAACATTTTAGATATACTACCTGGAGTGGCAGGACTCAGAATACTGACAACGCTATCTGCGATATAGTCAACATTTGCGTTATACTTTCCTTTAGCAACAGCAACACTTGCATCCAATCTTGTATCACCCTTTTCATAAGCGGCTATCAAATTAGGTGTTGGTGTGTTCCATCCACCCGAAGTATTATTATAATTTACACCTAAGATATTGGTTGTATTTGGCGTAACCGGGATAAAGTAGTAAATGAATGCACTTGATTGTCCATCATTTCCGGCTTTATATTGTACTTCAAAGATGGATTCTTTACTGTTTTTATTTACTAATTTAAATACGTCAGCATAATTAGGCAGTAGCGCATAACCCATTTGAGTTATACTTTGTAACAACGGTGTTGCTTTTGCATAATCCTTACGGGTAAGATAAACGAGTCCTAATTCAGTTGCTACCATCCCCTTTGTAATTACACCGGTCTGAGGAAACTTAGCAGGTGGGGACAATAAACCTAAAGCGTCTGTAAAATCAGCTGTAATTTGGGCGTAAACTTCGTCAACAGAAGAACGATTGATAAAAGCAGATGCATTATCTTTAACTTCATGTAAGTATAAAGGTAAGCCACCAAATAATCTTACAAGTTCAAAATAGTAATGCGCTCTTAGGGCTTTTGCTTCTCCAATAATTTGGTTCCTATCGGCAGTAGCAATTGTAGTAGATGGGATATCGGCAATTCTGTCTAATATAACATTGGTTCGTTGTATTCCTTTGTACTCTGCCAGCCATACACTTGAAAGCACTCCATTCGAAGAGACGTCAGTAAAATCTGCTAGTTGCTCATAGCCTGTACCGCCTCTGTCTTTCGAATTATAATCATATTCTGTGTTATCACTTCGCATTTCTTCCATATAGTAAGCATAGCTCGCAACATCTCTTAACGGAACATATGCACCTACTACGGCCTGTTGGAAATCGGTAGTCGTTTTGTAAAAATTCCCTTCATTGATTTGTCCTTCGGGGTATAGTACAAGAAAATCCTTTTTACACGAAGTAGCACCGATAATAATCAATATAAGAATAAAATTTAATAGCTTGTTCATTTTTTAAAGATTTATTGATTAAAAAATTAAAAATTTATGTTAGCGCCTATCATGAATGTTCTTGGAATAGGGAATGAACCGTTATCAAGACCTGCAGTGGTTTGAGAGTTACTGGCATCATTTACTTCAGGGTTTTGGCCCGGGTAATTCGTAAATACGAAAGCCTGCTGAACGCTTACATAAAACCTTATACTTTTCATGTACTTCAATTGTTTAGCATTTAAGGTGTAACCCAGTGCAATATTTTTTACAGTCAGATAATCTCCACTAAATACCCAATTGGTGTTAGTTGTACGGTATAGCTCTGTTGTACCACTTAATGTTCTGGGGACTCCGTTTCCGGGATTGGTTTCAGAACGCCATCTATTCTGCATATTTTTATCAATGTTGAATATACCATCAAGATTTTGTTCGTTTTGAAGATTAATATTCATAATCTTATTTCCTACCTGACCGGCCATGATAATGTTTAGATCGAAGTTTTTGTATTGAAAATTATTGGTGATGCCAAAAATATATTTTGGATTTGGGTTACCAATAAATGTTCTATCATTAATATCAATTTTGCCATCAGGTACCCCATTAGGACCACTTACATCTTTCATTTTAGCAGTACCAATAGCGGATGTTGCCTCCTTAGGAGAATTATCAAGATCCGCCTGGTTCTTGTAGACCCCTTCATAGATATATCCGTATAATTCACCAATATGGTGTCCTACAGCCGTACGGTTATAATCATTATATGTGGCAGTACCGCCTATAGGTGTATTGTTAATAAGTTTCATTACCTTATTATCATTGAAGGAAATGTTAAAATCGGTAGTCCATTTCAGGGGTCCGTTTAGATTGTCTGAGCTGATTTGAATCTCGTGTCCCCACATTTTGAAATCTCCAAGGTTATACGAGATTGTTGAGTACCCTGAAGCATATGGGATTTGCAAAGAAGATAACATGCCATTTGTCCTTTTAATATAATAATCATAACTGACCGTTATTCTACCTTTAAATAATCTTATATCAGCTCCAATATCAGTTTGCTTAGATGTTTCCCACGTCAAATCCTTATTTCCCAAACTGGTCATAGACTGTCCCAAAGTTGTTGAATTACCAAACACGTAATTCGTAGCGGATAATAATGAAACCTGAGTATAATTACCTACATTGTAATTACCTGTAAGACCATAACTACCTTTAAATTTTACGAAAGAAAGAATATCCGATTTCGGGAAAAAAGATTCATCACTAATTACCCAGCCGGCAGAAGCTGAGGGAAAGTTACCGTATTTTTTGTTTTCACCGAAACGAGAAGAACCATCCCTACGAATATTAAAGTTAAGATAATATCGTTTTTTAAAGTCATAGTTTACTCTTGCAAATTCAGAAGCAACAGACCATGCTGCGAAATTAGTGGTTCCGGACGTGGTAGTAGCTGCTGAAATCCAGGGTACGGCATCATTTGCAAAGCCCGAACCATTTATCTGTTTGGATGTTTGCTCATATTTTTGTGAACTGTATCCTACAAGAAAATCAAAACTATGTTCCCCGATGCTGTTTGTATAGGTAACAGTATTTTCACTCAACCAAGAAACATAATGATTAGAATTTGATTGGGCAGTAGCAGTAGTAGTTGGGGGAGGTGAACCAAATCTACCATATAGTTTACTATTATAACTGTTATAATCTGATGATCCTAAATCTGTACTTACAGCAGCTTTTGCATGTAGATTTTTAATAATTTCAACATCTACATAAGTATTGCCAAGCATCCTGAACGTATTTTGATCAACTGAAAGAAGATTTGCCTGTTGCACGAAATTCGGCAATGAATACATTCCATAAGAACTCGTCTTCAGAATATAGTTCCCGGTATTATCATAAATACCAATTAAGGGGGAACTTAACTCACTACCACTTATAATTGCCCTGTTACCATCAAACCCTGCACGAGTATTATGGTCGATCTGATAAGTGGGGGCAATATTCAACCCGACCGTTACCATTTTGTTAGGCCGATATTCATTGTTTGTTCTAAATGCATAGTGGTGCGTATTCGTATTAAGAATAACACCATCCTGATCAAAATAGGTCAATGATGAACTTGATGTTGATTTCTCAGTACCTGCAGTGTAGGTAACCGTATAATTTTGTATGGGAGCGTTTCTTAAAACTGCATCATACCAATTTGTTCCGGAAGTATATTTAGATGGATCCGCATATTCAGCAGGTACTTCTGCAAGGCCTGTTGTCGGGTTCTTCCAATTTTCATATTTAATTTTATCTTCATAATACCCTTTCATAAATGTGGCAAATTCATTTGCGTTCATAAGATTGGGTCTTCCACGTTGAGGAACTTGTTGAATACCGTAATAAATATTAGCGGTTAACGAGGTCTCACCTTTTTTACCTTGCTTTGTTGTTATCATAATAACACCGTTGCTGGCTCTACTTCCATAAAGTGAGGTGGCGGCAGCATCTTTCAGAACACTGAAACTTTCAATATCATCAGGATTTATGAGGTTTATATCACCGGTAATCGGTTGTCCATCGATAACATACAACGGTTGATTACCTGAACTTAATGATGCTGCGCCTCTAATTCTGAAGGCCATGCCTTGTCCAGGTCGTCCTGTAGTCTGACTTACTTGTAAGCCTGCTACTTTACCCTGCAATCTTTGACCGAATTCAGCAGCAGCGATATCTTTCACATCAGCAGCTTTCACATTTGATATTGCCCCTGTAAGATCTCTTCGTTTTTGCGTACCATAACCTACTACAACCACTTCATTTAGCAATTCAATCCCAGAAACAAGCTGGATGTCTATTGTTTGTTGCCCGGTGTATAGTATCTTTTGACTTTTATACCCCATATATGACACAATCAAAACCGAATTGACTTTTGGTGCATTGATACTATATTTACCTTTAATATCAGTAACCACACCTGTTTTTGTTCCTTCTACGAGAACATTCACACCGATGAGCGTTTCACCATTGGTAGCATCAGTAATAGTACCTGTGATCTTATTCTTCTGTTGCTGTTGCGTTGCGTTTGACAAATACGTTGGAGCTAAAATGATCTTATTGTCAACGAATGTATATTTTACATTTGTACCTGCAAATATATTATCCAATACAGTACTAATTGATTGATTCTTTGCATTGATGCTGACTTTACGATTAATATTGAGAAGTTTTTCATTGTACAAGAAAAAATAACCACTTTCATTCTCAATTTTGTCAAGTACATTAACGATCTTAGTTTCAGAGAAATTGAATGAAACCTTCGCTTTCTGTGAAAAGGCATCATAAGCTTGCGCATGCAGAATTCCAAGAAACATAAAAAAAATAGAAATCCTCATAATTAGTAGAAATTTTTTCAGTGAATGACGAAACAACTCCCTAAATAGTTTATTTTTTTTCATAAATTTGTAAGTTTTCAAGTTAAAAAATATTGAATAAATGTTTTTTAAGGAAGTCGGTGACGCGATTTCCTTTTTTTATTATTACCGCACTACGGATCATGATTTCTTTTCATCGCTAAGGTTTTGTTAATTTTGAATTAATCGGCTTAAGATAAATGGTTACTTTTTCCTTTTCACAGGTTCCATCAGACAGAAGTTTACGCGGTGTGATTTGATACCTGATGGGAGAAGTCATACTTAAAAAATGAAGCACTTCTTCAAGTTTGTCATCTTTAAAGGTAGCCCTGAAAGAATATTTTTCAAGTTCTTTATCATGTAATTCAACCTTAATATTATACCAGTATTCAATACGACGTGCCACTTCAATCATGGGATCTCCCTTAAAAATCAATTCACCATTCATCCAAGCATTGTACTTTGCCGGATCAATAACCGAACGACTGATCTGCCCATTTTGAAATACCAATCGCTCGGATGGGTATATGGTTGCCTTCTTGGATACTTCTTTATTCATATATTCAACCTTGCCTTCTTCAAGCACTACTTCTACAAAATGATTAGAAGGATATGCACACATATTAAATTTTGTACCTAACACTTTCACCGTTGAAGTGCCTGCAGTAATTTCAAAAGGATGTTTTACGTCGTGGCTAACATCAAACCAAGCTTCTCCCGCAAGCGTTATTTGCCTGTTGTTATTAAATGGAAGAGAATAGCTAAGGATGGAACCGCTGTTAAGCATACCGACAGTGCCATCAGGAAGATGGAAAGAAACCCTTGCTCCCATCGGAGCATATATTTTACAATCTGACAGTTGTTCATTTTTGTTCTGGATCTTATTATACAGATAGCTGTAAACCAGACCTCCAGCTATTAATAAAGGGAACATCAAAATAGCAGCAACCCGCATATATACACGAGTAAACCTGTAAAACCGCGTCTTTTTTTTCAACTGTTCATTTTTTCGAACCATATGGTGAACCCGATCAAGCAAATGACTCAGGTCAACATCAGCGGTTGAGGTATCATCAGGTATAAGGTTCCAGTCTTTTTCAAGTATACTTTTAAGTGTATAATCATCCTCACCATTTATAAACAATGATTCCACCCATGCTTTTTCTATATCATCGGCCTGCCCGTCAATATATCGCTTTAATTTTTCTAAATCGTTTTGATCCAATCTTATCATTGTTGTTTCTCTTGTACGAAAAAATGTTTCCCTACTAATTATAATACACACAAGTAAGTCAAATCTCATATAAAAAAACACATATTTTTATCGAGTAGCGCTGATTTTTTTATGGAATTATTATAACAATTTCATAACACATTGTTTTACGCCATATTATGAAACATGTTTAAACTGGAAATACTTTACTATTAGAAGGTGGCCATATTGGGCTAAAGGTAAAATAATGAAAGAAACAGCAATACTTGCAAGCCTTCATTCTGTATTCTATTCCGAATAAATTTCAGTGCATCAGAAATATAATTGTCAACGGTTCCGGGCGAGAGCCCAATTTCTTCTGCTATCTCTTTGGTTGATTTACCTTCCTGTCGGCTCTTTAAAAAGATGGTCTTTTGTTTTTCAGGAAGTTCGTTTATAATTTGATGAACATGGTCTAAAACAGACTTATTGTCGATACCGGTTTCTATTTCATAAGAGGATTGAGAATTTTCATACAAGCTATCATTGATGAATTTTTGTTGATAATTCCGCTTTCTGAAAAGATTACAAATTTCGTTATATGCTATCGTAAAAAGATATGATTTGAACGATGATTCTTTTTTCAATTTTTTATAGTTCTCCCACACCTTAAGAAAAATGGATTGAACCAATTCCTCGGCCTCATCTTTTGATCTGAGATACTTAAAACCAAATACATATAGTTTTCCTGAATATTTGTTATAGATACTGTCGAAAGCTTCTACGTCTCCCTTTTGTAGTCTTTCAACCAATTCATTATCGTCAGGAATCAATTTCAAATACTTTTTTATTAGCTTTTTAATGTAATAACATATTAGAATCGTACAACTAACATCGATTTAGCACCACGACACTTATCTAAAATATAAATGAAAAGGGCACAAAAAAAAGTGTTAATTTATTAAAAAAATCATTTAAAAAAATATTTTCGAAGACATTAAATTATTTTTTTATTCATCAACCAAATATCGATTATCATTAATGACTCAAGTTAGTAAGAATATTACGCCATTTATGACTCAAGTTTCTTTCGATATTCTACATCCAAAAAGACAAATACTTAACCAAAGAATGAATTTTCAAAAATAGACTGCATAAAAGGCTCTTTCAATACATATTTTGCACTATACTTTATATAAAATGGCATTTTCTAAAAGAACGAATCCGTTTTTTAGAAAATAAAGTAGGTTAAAAGTCATAAAGTTTCCAAAATCTTTACCGGCCCAATAAGTCCTGATTTTTTCAAAGGAGCATTAGCGTCATAAAACTTATAAGTGCAGAAGGTATATCGTCCACTTGTCCGTGGTTTCCCTTCAAGCAACCAATTGGGCCACATTCCATCTTTGATTCCATCATCAGGAAATTGTTCATCCCCAATTAACCTATTAACCCAAAGATTTGCCACTTCAATTTCTAACTGGTTTCTGCCCTGCTTTACAGCATCGGTTATCTCTATCTGCCATGGAGCGGTCCAGACAACACCAACCTCTTTACCATTGATTTTTACATGCGCCATACAGTTTACTTCACCCAAACTGAGAAAAAGCTTTGAATTCCGAACGGTTGAGAGTGAAAAGGTAGTTTTATAAGTTGCAATTCCTGAATAAAAATTAATCCCTTTTTCAGGACGTTTCGTCCAATCTTCCAGCTTCTCAAAAGTCACTTTTTCAGGTCCACCCCATTTGGGATCAAAGAAGACATCCCAAGCACCATCAATAGATTGGTTTACATTCATCTCCGAAAAATTCTTCGTCCCTTTCTTTTTTGTTGAGACTAATTTTCCATTTTTATCAAAGATCACGAAAAAGCTCTGATAGGCTTCAAACTTGAGTGGAATGATTATGCGTTCTTTTCGGATATTATAATCAGGGAGCAATTGGTTTTCCCCAGTTAACGGATTCCACAATTCCGGTGTACTCCCTTTTATATTAAAAGCACAATCGGCGCTAACCCTTTGATCCGTTTTATTGGAGATGAAATAGATATCAAGATCGCCGGTTTTACGATGGGTGTAGCGTAATGATGCTACGGATTCAAAATCTTCTGACACGTCCATTTCTTTTAACAACTTTGCAGTTGCATCATAATTTGGATACAACTCTTTTGCATCATGTTGCGAAATAGCACCACCCCAATAGATTTTTCCCTTTCCAAAAGTTCTTTCCTGTATCGTTGCAGGAGTTTTTAAGTCGCCCCAAAGTAACAAAGCCATTGAACGAACGATGTTGTCACATTCCGGATAATTGACGAGACTGGGCGATTTAAGTGGTGGTGTTCCTACCACAATAGCTCCATCCCTAACGAGATTCATAATTTTCTCAAGCAATTTCGGTGTCATAGTTTCAAAAGCCGGTAGCACCAATAGTTTATAAGTTGCTCCACTTTCAAACACAATCTGATGATTTTTAACACAGGCATTCTCAATCAACATATTGGGAGAACAACCATCAAAATTATAACCTCGTCGGTCAGGGATCGTATCATTCCCAACCAAGGCTGAAGCAGGAGGGCGAAATACATGAGGAGCTCCTTCGGGTGTGAGGTAAAGTATATCAGCTACTGTTCTGCCTTGTTGCAAAAGATATGAACAGCGCGAAATATATTTATGATAAGCCGTGACCATTGGCCACCAGGTTTGTCCCCGATCCCAATGTACACCATAACCACCCATGGTCATTCCGGGTCGATATTGATCGCCATATGGTTTATGCGCAAAAGTGTGAAAGACAAACCGATTGATTCCTGTACAAAAAGCCCAATCCCCTTGATTTTTGATACTTCCTGGATATGAAATATAACCTTCCTTCCCCCAGTCAGAAGTAAATGCTTCGGATGCAACTACCGGCTTTCCAAGAACATGAGCAATGGAAGTTGCTTCAATACAGCTAAATGAAGAGTTATAGCCAAGTCCTTTATTCCAGAATTCGCACATCGGTATATCAGCAACAGCGCCCAAATCAAGATCGGCTGTAGGATTCATATCATAGGGTTCAATGGATAAATTTAATCCATATCGTTTAGCCATGGTTTTAGCATGCTGTGCATGGTTTTCAATTACCAACTCCTGTGCAGTAATACGGATATCCCAAAGAAAACGTTCGCTCATTTCATAGCTCTCCACCACCTTACCGGCATACACAGGAAAATACAATAAGGGATCATAGCCTCTGCGACGTTCAAATTCTTTACGGAAATCGGACGTCCAATTCTGTGAGCCCATTTCCCAACTATCCATATGTAAAGTAGTTAATCCGCCTTTCTTTTGTTGGGAAGGATTACATGATGCCGGCATCAGCTTCCCGATAAATTCTTTAAAATGTTCATTAAATGCTATCGTATCAAATTTATCACACTCAAACCCTAATCCCGGTATTGGTGCCGGACGAGTAACCGCTCCATTATTTGTTCGGCCAAAACGCATGATCGTCCATTTTCCTGTAGGAATGTCCCAGTCAAGTGTTCCATCGGGTCGTAGTAAACGGGTTAAATCAATGATCCTGGATTTGTCAATAGCTGAATGATCAGGAGTTGGCTTAAAGTTTGCAGGAGCCGGCAGATATTGTTTTACGCCGGGTTTTGATGAGTAAGGAGCACGATAATAAAGCGCCTTTTCATCAATATCTTCGATAGAGGATACAACAGTAGGCGTTGGGAATGCCAATACAGCTACATCTTCATAAAATGTGTTTCTTTTTAATTTTAACTCTTTCGTTAAACCACCTTCTCCAAAATATGGTTTTTTGAGTTCGGGCTTGGGTAATTCTATGGTACGTTTTGCCGAACCGCTAACTTCTTCGGCACTCGACACCAGATGTTGCATAGACTGCTCGGGGTTAACCCAGGGGCCTCCACTACCCGTCCATCCGGGTCCCAAACCCAACGTAATGTTTATTCCAAGTCTTTCTGCCTCTTTCTCAGCATGCTTAAACAATTCCAGCCATTCCTTACTTAGAAAATCCACTTTTCCTCTGGGAATACCAACATTTACCTCCAAAAAAATCAGATTACCGATTCCTGCCTTTTTCATCGATTCCAGATCAGCAGTTATCGCTTCACGTGAAAGGTTTCCATCCATGAAATACCAATAAACACCCGGACGAACTGCATCCGGTGGGTTCAGAAAAGATTTTTTTAGTTTCTCAGAGGTAGGTTTTACATCCACCGGTTTGTAATGAAAGCTTTCAAAGACAAATATTACAAGAACAGTAAAGATTCCAAGAAAGATGCTTTTCATATATAGTTATTTGTTAGAGGTTTCGTTAAATAAGTAAAATAGCATCACAACGTCGTTCTAAAGATAGAGAAAACAGTGGGAATCTCACATTCAAGTCTCACTGATCGTTGCTGTCCATTAATCCAATACCAAGCCATCCGCTGTTTTATGAAAGAGGAATATATAACCCTTGTTCTTATATTTTAAAGATACACGGAAAGTCTCATCTTTAAGTTGCGTACAACTAATGTTCTTCTCCATTCTATCGCTTTCATCACTATTCTTTACCGGAACAACAATTGTAGCAAGCAGAGTAGTCGAATTCTTTGCTATTACTTTTGAATTAAAGTAAGGCACCCATTCCACATTTTTATCTTTTTTGACAGGCAAGAATGGTAATTGCTCTTTTGTAATTACAATATTTTCTGCACAAACTGAAAATACAGCCATCGCATTCCCCTGATTGTCTGCTAGAAGTGTATATCCTTTTTTTGTTTCAATATTTTCTACTCCTGGAAAAAAGCGAGCCTCTATCTCCGAACCCGGTAAACAAGAGACCTCATCAAGAATCAAGGTAATATTAGGTTTTTCCAACACAATATGACGGCGCCACTTTTTAAGGAACACCCCCGGATAAGCCTTCGAAGGATCCATAAGCGTATAGTCGCGAGAACCAGAAGTACGGAAATCAAGAATCTTGCCTCCAAAGCCTTGTTCCCAAGGTTGATCTTTACGTTTTTCTATTCGCTGCTGTTCTCCATTTACTGTAATCAGGTTATGCCCTTTACTAGAAGCATATAAGTAGTTCCAACGAGCTCCGGTGAAATACTGTTCATCATAATCGAAAGTTCCAAGATCCTTGATAAAATATCTGTTTTGCCAATAAACCATAAACTGACCAATGTCGAGATGACCATGATGCGGGTCATCATTGAAGCCTGCTTTACAAGCAACGGTAACGTTGTTGGGATTATTAAAATCCGACCGCATAAAAGCCCAATCAATAGATTTGAACAGTTTAGAGGGTACTGGAGGAACTGATTCTTTAACATCAGGACGCGGCCATATCAAGTCGAAAATAGAAGTTCCTTCTTTTAACACATGATTTCTATACCATGCGCCCACTCCGTTGGAAGTTTGTTCTACCAATTTGTTAATCAGAAAGGTCGAGCCGACAGGATTTCCATTCCCATCCCCAAATGCACCGGTTAAGCCGTAAAGAGCAAAATCAACAGGAGCTTTTTGTATTCTTTCATGTGCCAGCAGGTTAAACTTTCCATTGGTCATATTTCTCAACGACTCCATAAAATAAATAGTTTCACCCATACCGTAACTCCAATAACCCCGGCCTTCTTTCCATGCTCCATCATCCCCAAACTCGTTTAATAGAAGTCCAATACGGTTGTAGGATTCTGCAACTACATCTGTAAGGGTAGAATCTTCTGTTAATAAGGCAAGCGAAGCAACCCCCAGCCCACTGAAACATATACCACACCAATTACACTTGTAGGAAGTAGCCCACCATTGGTAATCATAGTTATTACGCACAGGTAGTATCATCTTTTCGTACAATGCATTACGGATTCGATCTCGCTGATACTTATCAAAGGCATCATAGCACCAATCATAAACCAATGCCATTTCAATTCCAATAGAGGATGTACGAATATCATAATTAAATACCACTTGGTCATCTCTCAAGAGCGCATTCCATGGCCAAACCCGATCGTAAATAACATTGAACTGATGGGCTTTAATCATCCATGTGGGCAATTCGGCCAATGCATTAGCAAATTCAAAAGCTTTTTGAGCATATGCCTTCTCGCCGGTAAGTTGATAAATAAATGCCAGTGCTTCTGCCGAATAAGCATAGGTACCAATTTGTTGATCGAATTTACCATCCGAATCATAGCGGGGATGATCAGTTTGAAGAGGAAATTTTTCAATGGGGGCATACATCATTCTGTTGGACTCCACTAACAAACGATCATATATCTTTTTGGACTCGGAATCTTTTCCAATCCGGGATAGAATATTCCTTTTCCCCTGCTCGTTAAAAAACAAATACGGATGTTTCAGACCGACGGGTAAAGCCTCGGTAATATTTTGTTTTGTCACCTGTGCATTTAAACAAGTAAGTGGTACTAAAATAAGCAATACTAATAATAGTTTCATTTTTATTATATTTCTATTATATATTTATGAAGTTGAGATAGCAAAAGTTGTTTTAAAGTTTGCCAAAATTAAAAATATAAACTAACGAGGAGTTAAAAAAGCTGATTTATTTCTTATTCTAAAATTAAATTCGCCTAGTGAACTATTTTTTACTGATATTTAGCACATTAACAAGAATAGTTATCAAAGAATACATAAAATCATAAAAACGATTCTGTTTTTGGACATCACCCTTATCATTTGTCTAAACAAACGGGGGGGGAGTTGATAATCCTGCTGCTGATAAGGATTCGGGGCAAATTATGGAAATATACAGGGTTAGTCTGCAGAGAAGTTTGTGTTGCAGAATGTTGAATATCTCATTTACAAAGCAAAGGAATTCAATTCTGATAATCAGTTAATGAAAAAAGTCGTATAGTTAGATAGAGTAAAGCAAATAAAAAAAAGTCTCCTCTTGCTTTAAGAGGAGACTTTTTAATTATATTAAATACCAGTTATTTAACCCTCTAAGGAAGAAATTGAAAATTAAAAAAACTGTTTCAAATAATTGAGGATAATAAATAAGTCATTTTGTACATCATGAAGGAAGAAGAAACTCCGGATATTAATTTTTGCGTTCTGAGTTGGACTCTCGTTTATTAAAATTACCGGAAGATTTGGAAGATGACGCATTTGAAGTATTACGAGGAGGCATCATGTTTCTGTAAACTTTAACAGGCTTACCAACGGTTGATGGCTCATATACTACCGGTAATGCACGACGTGGCTGTGACACTTTCGACGGAGGATTTACGTTTTTATTCACATCTCCCATATTCGAAACTGCTTTAGGTTGTTGTGGTTGTACATCATTCCTATTCGGCTGTGAAAAACCTTCTCTTTCCCTCAAATTAGTATTAACCGGATTTTTTGGCTGAACATTACTACCCTGTTGGTTTGGTTCACTTGAACCCTGATTAGGTATTTCTTTTGAATCACGCCCTCTTTTTAAATATATAGGAGTTCTTCCATTTTCATTAAAGCCTCTTATATTCCAATTTTCATTGTTTCTATCATTATTTATTCTCGTGTTGCCTTGATGGTTATTAGAGTAATACGATTTGTAGTAATAAGGAGGATAGTGTGAAGAATATAATGTATGATGCATCCAAGGTTCATTTACTCTATAATCTAACCCTATCACATAAGCATTGTTAAAATCATAAGAAGAATACCTATACGGTATCTGTGATGAAAAAAGCCAGTTTCCATCTTCCATATAAACATATTCCCTATTTCTTACATCATAATACATCCCCCAATCAGGAAAATAATAATAATGCGTCATTTCCATATTATCATAGGATGGGGCCCAGGCTGGTTGTATCTGTTGCGTGTTGTCAGGAAGATAAATTAACGGTGTACAACTACCAAGAAGTACCATAAATACGCCAAAAAATATCAAATTTTTTATCCTGTTTTTCATAATTAGAACAACTTTAATAAATGACACATTACTATTTTACTGATAAAGGATTAAGGCATTACATATCAAATTGAGATAAGAGAAAGAATTTCGCTAGTCCACAAACTCAAAATCCATTTGTTTCCGTGCCAACTCAACCCTTTTTACAATGATCCGGACCTTGTCACCTAACCGGTAAACACGTCCACGACGAGAACCTATCACCCTGTAGTTTTCCTGATCAAGCACATAAGAATCATCAACAAGAGAACGCAACGAAACCATTCCTTCACATTTAAAGGCATCTATTTCAACATAAATACCCCATTTGCTTACACCCGAAATAACGCCCGGAAACTCCTTGCCTATTTTATCAAGCATATACTCAGCTTGTTTGTATTTAATAGAAGCGCGTTCAGCTTCAGCAGCACGACGTTCCATATCAGAAGAGTGAATACATTTTTCTTCAAACTCATTCACAGCCACTGACGACCCGCCATTCATATATCGCTCAAGCAGGCGGTGAACCATCAAGTCGGGATAACGCCGGATTGGTGAGGTAAAATGTGTATAATACCTGAAGGCCAATCCATAGTGGCCTATATTGGTGGTACTATATTCAGCCTTTGCCATGGTACGAACGGCAATGGTTTCAATCAGTGTCTCTTCTCCCTTTCCGGTGATTTGTTCAAAGAGCTTATTTAACGAGAAAGCAAGACCTTTTTGAGAAGAAGTTTTGATCGAGTAGCCTAATTTACCTACAAACTCAACAAAAGTAGCCAGTTTAGCGGGATTAGGTTCATCATGTACACGATAAACAAAGGTCTTGGCTACCTCTTTTCCCGGTACTTTTCCAACCTTCTCGGCAATACGCCTATTAGCCAATAGCATAAAATCTTCAATCAGCATATTCGCCTCCTTTTGTTCTTTTAAGAAAGCCTCAATAGGATGACCGTTTTCATCAATCTTAAATCGGACCTCCTGTGATCTGAAAGCAATGCTTCCATGCTTAAACCGCTCGTCACGCAAACAAGTAGAGAGTTTGTTCAGTGTCAGAAGTTCCTCTTTATAGTCGCCTTCACTGCCCTCTATCATCGCTTGTACTTCTTCATAGGTATAGCGACGGGTAGAGTTAATGATGGTTTTTCCAATCCATTCACCGAGAATATTTGCATCATCATCAAGCTCCCACACTACCGAATAGGTGAGTTTGTCTTCGTTAGGACGCAACGAACAAACCTTATTCGACAACTTCTCAGGAAGCATCGGAATAGTGCGGTCGACCATATAAATGGAAGTTCCTCTTTCGTATGCTTCCGCATTTATTGCCGTTCCGGGACGCACATAATAAGAAACATCCGCAATATGGACACCAACTTCCCAATGTCCGTTCTCCAGTTTACGCAACGAAAGGGCATCGTCAAAATCTTTAGCATCTTCAGGATCGATGGTACAAGTCCATGTTTCTCTGAAATCACGTCGTTTTCTGATCTCTTCTTCCGGAATCTCTTCCGAAAGAGCAGCTGCTTCTTTTTCTACCTGCTTCGGAAAAGCAACTGGGAAGTCGTACGAAGCTAGAATAGAATTCATCTCAACATCATTTTTCCCGGGTTCACCTAAAACGGCAATAACCTCTGCAATAGGATTTTTAGATTCATCGGGCCAGTCTATAATCTGTACGACTATCTTCTGTCCATTCTTTGCCTCTTTCAAAGAGTCTTTCGGGATAATAAAATCCACATTGATATTCGGTTCGTCGGGAATCATATACTCCAGATGGGCTGATATCTTAAGAACGCCCACATACTGTTTGCGAAAACGCTCCAGTACCTCTATAATTTTACCCTCAGTCTTTTTGCCTCTTCGTTTCGGGAATAATCTAACTTTCACCGTATCGCCATGGAAAGCATGAAATACGTTATTATAATCAACAAAAATATCTTCAGGGGCATTGGGAACAATCACATAAGCTTTCCCGGTTTGTTTCATATCCACCTTACCAACAACCTCGTTCGAAGTAACCGCTTCGGCCAACAAGTCGGGATTGATTTTGTATTTTCCTCTCTTAGATTCGATAAGGGCATTTTTTTCGCACAGCTCCTCAATAATGGAATTCACTAAAATTCTACTGGCTTTATCAGAAATGCCTAACTCTGAAGATACCTGTTTGAAGTTAAATCCCCGATAAGGACTATTTGTAAAAACATCAAAAACTGATTTTTTAAAACTATTCTTTCCTAAGTCAAGCCCTTGGCCTACTTTTTTCTTTTTCTGCGTCTTCATATTACTTTTTTTTATCCTCAGATAGTATTAAACGTCAATTCAAACACTATCTTTTATATGAACAATTGAAAACCGATTTCGACTTAAGTTATTCATTACATTTCCAGTGTTGGGATGGCATTGATTAATCCCTTGGTATAGTCAGAATTGGGATGGGCATAAACCGTATCGGCATCGCCTTCTTCCTGAATACGCCCTTCACGCATCACAATTAACCGATCTGACATATACTTTACCACATTCAGATCATGCGAGATAAAGATATAAGTAAATCCGAGATCAGCTTTCAATTGATTTAATAAATTTAATACCTGAGCCTGTACAGAGACATCGAGTGCAGAGACCGATTCATCGCAAATGATAAAACGAGGCTGGAGTGCTAGGGCTCGGGCTATACAAATCCGTTGTCGTTGTCCTCCTGAAAATTCATGCGGATAGCGATAAAAATGTTCAGGCTTTAACTGAACTTTTTCCAGTAATTCAAATGCCTTCTCCTGACGTTGTTGATTCGAAACATAAAGTCCATGAACCTGCATTGGCTCTGTAATGGCCAATCCGATAGTCATTCTCGGGTTGAGAGAAGAATAAGGATCCTGAAATATGATCTGCATCTGCCTTCGCATATTCCTCAATGCCTTGGGGTTTAGTTTCATGATCTCCTGACCATCAAATCGAATGCTACCCTCGGAAGGTTCAGCCAGACGAAGAATAGAACGACCCAGCGTCGTTTTTCCACAACCCGATTCGCCGACAAGGCCGAGTGTCTCGCCGGGATATACCTCAAAGCTCACATCGTCAACCGCTTTTACAAATCCTTTGGTTCGTGCCAGGATGCCCGATTTAATCGGAAACCATGTTTTTAATCCTGTTACCGTAAGCAAAGGATGTTTGCTATATAAAATCTTATGTCTCGTCTTTCGTTCTTCTACTGTAATCTCTCTAACCGAAATAGACGGTTCACAATGAACATATTCCTCCTTGTTTGTATCCTGTAAACCAAATGGATCCTGTGCTTTCGTCGCTGTCATAAAGTCGGATACACTTAGCAACCGCTCCGGTCGTTTTCCAAGTGGGGGACGACAAGCAAGCAATCCCTTTGTATAGGGATGCTTTGGATTACGAAATAATTCCGCAATTGCACCCTGCTCAACAATTCGGCCTTTATACATCACTACCACCTCATGTGCCAGCTGTGCAACCACACCCAAATCGTGTGTAATAAAGATAACTGCCATTTTATATTTTACCTGAAGCTGACGAATCAGTTCAAGAATACTCTTCTGTACCGTCACATCCAACGCAGTGGTAGGCTCATCAGCAATCAGCAAAGCCGGATTGCAGGCTAGCGCCATGGCAATCATTACCCGCTGTTTCTGTCCGCCCGACAGTTGATGCGGATATGAATCATAAACCGATTCCGGCCGGGGTAGTAATACTTCTTCAAACAATCGGACACATTCTCGTCGGGCTTCTGCTTTTGACATCCGCTTGTGATGTATCAATACCTCCGCAACCTGATTTCCGCAACGCATTACAGGGTTGAGCGACGTCATAGGTTCTTGAAAAATCATTCCGATTCTGTTTCCCCTGATTGTCTGCATCTTCTTTTCATTCAAGCCAATCAATTCAACAGGTTCATTTCCATCTTCCGAAAAAAGAATAGAACCCTTACTGATATGAGCCACTTTTTCGGGGAGCAAGCCCATGATCGAAAGTGCCGAAACGCTCTTTCCCGAACCCGATTCACCGACAATACCTAATGTTGACCCTGCTTTTACAGAGAACGATACACCCTCAACTGCTTTTACAATTGCATCTTCTGTATGAAACTCAACTGCTAAATCATGTACCTTAAGAAGAAAATCCGACATTTAAAACATTTTAGATAGTCAAAGATACTTTGAAAAGAGAGAAGTTAAGACAAAAAGGGGGACGAAAAATAAAGAAGGGGACTAAACTTCCTATATATTTCTAATCAGGCTACCTTCTCTCTATAAATTTTCTAGCTTAAAATGGTTTCAATTTTTATTTGATGAGGGTTAAATGTAATTATTATGTAAATTTGAAAGGGTGCTGATAAAGAAATAGCTTTAACTAATCGTTCCTTGTTTTTCTAAAGCGTCAAGCCTCTTGTAAATCTTGCCACAATTTATCAACGATATTGTAAATCTCTTTTTCCCCCGACTCTGTCAGGCTTGTGGAGATGCGCTGGCTCCTTCCGATGAAGAGGTCTGCCTGTCGTGCATGTTTCATCTCCCCTACACAAACTTTCATCGCTATCCGGATAATCCGATGGCTCGATCATTATGGGGAAGGGTAGCATGCGAAGGAGTAGCTGCTTATCTCTATTTTCGTAAGGGTAGCCGTGTACAACATCTGATACATCATCTGAAATATAAAGGACGATATCAAATTGGAGACTTTCTGGGTCGTCTATATGGACAGATCCTGATTAATCAATCACCTTTTAACACAGTCCAACTCATTATACCGGTTCCATTACATCCCAAACGACAAAGGGAAAGAGGATATAACCAAAGTGAAGTCTTTGCAAACGGATTAGGAAAAGTCATGGGGATTCCGGTAAGCAATCAAAACCTTATCCGAAGCGCCAGATCGGAAACGCAAACCAGAAAGAATCCGACACAGCGATGGGAAAATGTGAAGGAGATCTTTTCGGTTGTAGACCCTGAAGCGTTGGAAGGCAAACACATTCTTCTGGTCGACGATGTATTTACCACTGGAGCCACTATAGAAGCCTGTGCCACTACTCTCCTGACGGCCTGTTCCGTCAGAATATCCGTAATCACTATTGCCTATGCAGAGTAAATGATAGCTGAATAAATATTTATACAGCTAAATTTCAACTAGTTAAAATAAATAAAGTACATAAATATGAACTCATACTTGAAAATAAATAAAATGCTGAATATATGTAGAGGACAGCTCCCAATTAAGGAACTGTCTAAATTTTATTTGATGGCTTCGTTAGAAATTGAAACAGTATCTCAATTAATAGCCGTTAGAAAACAGAGAGAGCTTTCCGTCTTTGGTTAATTTAATAAACGTGAACTTTTTATCTTTTCCAAGATTGATAACACAAGAGAAAACATTTCTGCCGTCAACTTCCTTTTTTGAAACAACTTCGGCATCGGTTTTATCGACAACTTTACCTTCTCTTTCAATCAAAGTAACGTTAATTTTTCCTTTTTCTTTCGATACAAAGTTTATAACCTGACAATCTTCGCCACAAGGTGAGGTATTTATAAATCTTACATCAAGCTTTTCGGCTAGATCTTCTTTATCTGTAAGCACTCCTATTTTGCGTAGTTGGGCAAATTCCTCATCGTCTATTTTATGAAGTCTACCATGCATACCCGATGGGAAATGAAGTTTAAGATTCATGGGTCTTTCCGGTACATCAAAGCTAAACTCTTTCAATATATCCATATCCGGTAAATCAAAGTCCATTGGCGGCATACTACTCTTCATGTTTTTTCTAATTTTTTTAATCATCACTTTTCGATGGTCTTTATTCATTGGGCCAATTTCATCATCTGAAAAGATGGCTTCATCATTTAAAGAATCCATTTTTATAACAAGATGTTGTGTTCCATTTTGGCCCTGAATTATCTTCTCAATACGCTTGGGGGTCTTGTCGTTTTCCATTGTAATGACGGTGTCGATTATAGTTGTTTTTCCATCATCTGTCACCGTTACTTTAATCTGTTTATTGACACCTTCCTTTTTTGAAGTTTCTGTTTTTGTGGTAACCTGTGCAAATCCGCAAATCATTGCAAGAAGAAGTGTAGCACATAAAATTGTTTTTTTCATCGCTTTATTTTTTTTGTTTTTATTTGCAGCTAAGGTAGTTTGTCAAATCTTAAGAGTTTCTTAATTCAGGTTAAAGAAACGTTAATGTCTGATATTGTGCTGTTAATAAATACTAATTTAGTGGCATGAATAAGAAACTATTTATAACGCTTGTAATTTTAATGAGTCTGGCTTTGCTGGGAATCATCGGGATGCAATATTTTTGGTTCCGAAATTCGATACGGGTAAAGCAAGCCGAACTCAAATTAAATGTTAATGAGGCGCTTAGAAATACAGCATTAAAACTTGAAAGCAGAGAGACACTACAAAAGTTACTCGCTTCATTGAACAATACAGATAGTATTTCACTGAGAGATGGATCCAAGAAGAAAGCCGGGATCAGAACAATTGATAACAAAAAAAAGGCGTTCTATTTAAAAAATAAATCTAAAAAAGGAAAGAATAGTGAAGATATTCTAATAAACAGTACCTATTATAAAAACGATTTTCCTCCTTTGCCACCTGATGATAGACCAGTTGGCAAACTTGAAGAGTTTGACAAAATGAATTTCTCATTCGATTCAATGTTTTTTCAAGAAGGAGCGCATGAAAAGATGAGAGAACCGGAGATTTCCCGTCAAAATAAACATCTGGTTGTGATGCGCAACAAATCAGGAAGTCTTCATATTGATACTATTCGTTCCAGAACAAAAAGGAATCCTCATCAAGTAACCGTTTCCGTCAAGTCCTCCTCTTCTCCACAACTACACCTTTACTATAATGGAAAAGGAAACAATGAACCTAAATTTAATGAAATCATTGAACTCCGGAAGGTCTTATCCGGATACCCTAAATCAAAAGAGGGGGAATCGCTTTCTAAAAGAATAAATCTTGAATTAGCTCCTTTGAAATTTACGCAAGGACATGGAAAGTTATCTGACTCAACGATCCGTATACGTGTTGATTCTATGATGCTAAAAATGCAAACATTGCCGAATTTTCATTTTCCCAACCAAAAAGAGAGAGAAGAAATAGAAAAACAATTTTTTAATGATGCAAAAAAACAAAAGATTTCTCCGTTCAATTTCAGCATTCCTTTTTTTGAGCAACCTCCCACTCCCCAAACTATTAAAATTCGAACTTCCATAGTAAGAGACACATTGGTTCAGCGACGGATAAAGCATTTGAATAGCATTATTGACCAGATCATTCTTGAGGTTTCAACGAATCACTCCTTATTAAACAAGCGATTAAACCTTAAGTTGATCAATTCTGTTCTGATGACTGAATTAAAGAATAACGGAATCTCTATGAAGCCGGAATATGCCATTTTTAATGATCAATTGGGAAAGGTTTCATCCATCCATTCTCCGGGATATAAAACATCCATGTCGCCTGATTATTCTACCCGATTATTTCCCAATGATCTATATGCCTCACCCTACTCTTTAAAGGTTCAATTCAAGAATAGAGATAAATATGTACTTCGTTCTATGTCGCTTATGCTCTCCATGTCTGTTTTATTGACTGCATTTCTCATTCTGGCCTTTGTATTTGCCCTTTGGGCTATTCTGAATCAAAAGAAAATAACAGAGATAAAGTCTGATTTCATCAATAATATAACGCATGAATTTAAAACGCCAATCTCTACCATTGGACTTGCAATTGATTCTATCGATAATCCAAAGATCATCAACAATCAAGGACAGATCCGTTATTTCACACAGATCATCAGAGAAGAGAATCACAGGATGAACCAACTGGTAGAAAATGTCTTACGTACTGCCCTGCTCGATAGGAAGGTAATAAAACAACATTTATCCGAGATTGATTTTCATGATCTGATCTTAAAGGCGGTAAACCATTCACAACTGCAAATTGAATCACGTAATGGTTATCTGAATCTAAAACTCGATGCACCAAACGCGCTGATTGAAGCCGATGCCACACAGGTTTTGAATGCATTGATGAATGTTATTGATAATGCGATAAAATATTCTAAAGAAAAGCCCGAAATCACTATTTCGACACGTCAATCAGGCTATAATATTATTTGTTCGATTGAAGATAACGGAATAGGAATGACCCGTGAAGTTCAACGTAGAATTTTTGATCGATTTTATCGTTATACGGATGGGAATATTCATGACGTTAAAGGTCATGGCCTTGGCCTTTCGTTTGTTAAAAGCATTATTGAAGCTCATAATGGAAGAGTTTCTGTAGAAAGCGAACCCGGGAAAGGTAGTCGTTTTGAATTATTAATTCCTTTAAAGACTGAAAAAGATGAAGAACAATAATCCGACAAGAGTATTTCTGGTTGAAGACGATCGCAACTTTGGTTCCGTCTTAAAAGCCTATCTGGAAATATATGATTTTGAGGTTGAATGGGAAAGCGAAGGCGGAAATGCTATTAAGCGATTCCTTAACCTCACTTGCGACATCTGTGTCTTGGATGTCATGTTGCCGGGATTAGATGGTTTTAGTATTGCTCGCGAAATACGGAAGGCCAGACCGGAGATGCCGTTTGTCTTTTTAACTGCAAAGACATTGAAGTCAGACGTCCTGGAAGGATTTAATATTGGCGCCGAAGATTATATTACCAAACCTTTCGACTCTGAGGTATTGGTGGCGAAATTAAAGGCTATCGTAAACAGAGTACACAGATCGTCATCTGCGGAAAACGAACATGCTGTGGAATGGTATTCGATTGGTGAATTTACCTATCATACTACTCACCGATTATTAACGAAGCCTGATTTTGAACAAAGATTAAGTCCGACAGAGGGGAAGTTACTCGAATTGCTTTGTGCAAATAAAAATAAATTGCTTACCCGGTCCAGTGCACTAAAATTAATCTGGCAGAATGACAATTACTTCACAGCACGAACAATGGATGTATATATCACTAAGTTACGTAAATTTTTAAAAGAAGACTCCTCTATCGAGATAGAGAACTTACATAGTAGTGGATTTATCCTCTGGGTGAAAGAATAAATAAATCGTAGATTATTTGTGACTAATCAAGTCAGAGTTTGTTGTATCTTTGCAGCGTTAATTTGAAACAATTTTCTTCGGGGCAGGGTGCAATTCCCGATCGGCGGTAAAGTCCGCGACTCCTTTTTAGGATTGAACCGGTTTAATTCCGGTACCGACAGTAAAGTCTGGATGGTAGAAGAGAATATCCTTTGTAATAAATCAGCAATGAACCGCAGTGTTTGTTGTCTTTGTCAACCGATATTTCTGCCCCGAATGATATATTTGTATCATCGGGGCTTTTTTGTTTTATAAATTATGATGACAAACAACGATATACGATACATGCGAATTGCATTATCCCTTGCGGCAAAGGGAGCCGGAGGTGTTAATCCAAACCCTTTGGTGGGTGCGGTGATTGTCCATAACGACACGATTATCGGCAATGGTTATCATGAACAGTATGGTGGTCCTCATGCCGAGATTAATGCTATTCGTAATGCAGCAGGCAATATCAAAGGTGCAACATTGTATGTTACACTCGAACCTTGTTCGCATTATGGTAAAACGCCTCCTTGTGCAGATGCACTTATTGCAGCACAGATCAGTAAGGTCTTTGTTGCAATGGCTGATCCCAATCCGTTAGTCGCCGGAAAAGGAATTGAAAAGCTCAAAGAAAATGGAATAGATGTTGTAGTAGGCTTGCTCGAAACCGAAGCGAAAGAGTTAAACAGGGTTTTTATTAAATATATCGAAACCCGGAAACCTTATGTAGTGTTGAAAGCTGCTATGTCGTTAGATGGCAAAATAGCAACCTATTCCGGTCATTCAAAATGGATTAGTTGCGAAAAATCGCGACAATATATACATACGCTTCGCAATGAACTAAAGGGAATCATGGTTGGGGTTAATACTGTCATTACAGATGACCCTGAACTGACAACCCGGCTCGAAAATGGGAAAGGTCGAAACCCTGTCAGAATTGTTGTAGATAGCAGAGGACGAATTCCGCTATCGGCAAAGATATTACAGAATCCGAATGATAACCCCACTATCATTGCCACTACGGCTCTCTTCCCCGAAAGGAAAAAAGCTTTTCTGGAAGATTCGGGCCACATGGTATTGACGCTCCCCGATGTTGATGGACAGGTTGATCTGGTCTCTTTAATGAACGAATTGGGAAACTTAAAAATTGATGGTATTCTGTTAGAAGGAGGAGGGACATTAAATGAATCAGCCTTGAAGAGTGGAATCGTTGATGAAGTTCAGTTTATTATAGCTCCTCTATTATTGGGTGGACACGATGCCATCTCTCCTGTTGAGGGAAAAGGTTTCAACACCATCGATCAGGGGATTTTGCTTGATCAACTAACGACCAAACAGATAGGCACTGATATTTTAATTATTGGAAAAGTGAACAAGAATAAAATTCAAATCTCAGAAGAATAACTATGTTTACAGGTATTATTGAAGAAATTGGTGTTATTAAGTCGGTCAGGGCCGGTACCAGATCTGCTGTTCTGGAAATAGGGGCCTCGAAAGTGCTTTTGAATACTCAGATTGGGGATAGTATCTCTGTTAATGGCGTTTGTTTAACGGTTACAAACATAAGACCGACCTCCTTTACAGCCGATGCTATGCCTGAGACCTTAAAAAGAAGCGATTTGGGCGAATCACGTCCGGGTAGTCCCGTCAACCTTGAACGGGCCTTACGGCTTGGCGATCGATTTGGCGGTCATATTGTAAGCGGACATATTGATGGCACAGGCTCAATCATTAACTTTAAAGAGGATGAGAATGCCATCTGGATTTGTATATCTGCCGAAGCATCCCTGTTACGCTATATCATTGGCAAAGGCTCTATTGCCATTGACGGCATCAGTCTAACGGTAGTGAATGTTGAAGAAAATCGGTTTTATGTTTCGATCATTCCTCACACCCGCAACGAGACCATTCTTTGTAGCAAAAAACAAGGAGACAAAGTCAATCTTGAATGCGACGTAGTTGCAAAATACATTGAACGTTTTTCAGGCTTTGGGAAACAAGATTTTAGCGAATCGAAAAACGATATCAGCATGGACTTTTTAAAAGAAAACGGTTACTTTTAATTATATTATAAACAATGAGAAAATTCAATACCATTGAGGAAGCCATCAATGACATTCGCCAGGGAAAAATGGTGGTTGTGGTTGATGATGAAGACCGCGAGAATGAAGGCGATCTGATTATAGCTGCCGAAAAGGTAACTCCAGAGGCCATAAATTTTATGGCAAAACATGCAGGTGGTTTAATCTGCATGCCGATCATTCCAAAACGACTCGAAGAACTCAATATTGAGATGATGGTTCATAACAATACAGACAAAAAGCATACTGCATTTACCGTTTCTATTGATTATGCCGGCGCTACTACAGGAATCTCAGCTTTTGAACGGGCAGAAACCATCCGAAAAATAGTAGATCCTTCTTCCAAACCACAAGATTTTCATAAACCCGGGCATATTTTTCCCTTGATGGCAAAAGAACATGGCGTTCTTGAACGTTCAGGTCATACCGAAGCTGCTGTAGACATTTGCCGGCTTGCCGGCTTATACCCTGCCGGTGTTATCTGTGAGATCATGAATGAAGACGGTACTATGGCAAGGGTTCCCGAATTGATGGATTATGTGGATCGTTTTGATTTAAAGATTATCACTATTGCTGATCTGATCAGCTACAGGCGAATCAACGAAAGGCTTATTATGCAAGAGGCGGTAGCTGAATTGCCCACCACTCATGGTGATTTTAAAATAATTGGATTTGTCAGCAAGATTACCGGAAATCATCATATTGCATTGGTTAAAGGTGAATTGAATGGAGACGATCCTATACTGGTCAGAATCCATTCAGAGTGTTTAACCGGCGATGTGTTTGGGTCCAAACGATGTGATTGTGGCGAACAACTTCATGAAGCGATGGACAGAATAGAAGCTGCCGGAAGAGGTGTGTTGCTCTATCTCCGTCAGGAAGGTCGTGGCATTGGTTTAATTAACAAATTAAAAGCCTATGAGCTCCAAGAAAAAGGGATGGACACCGTTGAGGCAAACCTTGCGCTTGGCTTTAAACCCGATCTCCGTGACTATGGTGTAGCTGCTGCGATATTGGCTGAGCTCGGTATCAAAAAGATTATTCTGATGACCAATAACCCCATGAAAATAAAGGGACTTGCAGGATACGGCCTTACAGTGGTCGAACGTCAACCCATCGAAATGACCTGTACTGAAGAGAACCAGTTTTACATGCAGACCAAGTTTTTAAAAATGGGGCACCTCTTGCACGTGTAAAGATGCACAATAGTGTGTCTATGATATAAAGAATATAATAAACAGAAAAACAAAAAATCACAATATGAAAACATACGAAGGAAAACTGACGGCTGAAGGACTTCGCTTCGGTATTGTTGTTGCTCGTTTTAATGAGTTTATTAGCGGAAAGCTTTTGAGCGGAGCCTTTGATGCCATTAACCGGCATGGTGGAGATGATGAAAACATCAGTGTAGCCTGGGTTCCGGGCGCATTTGAGATTCCGTTAACAGCTAAACGAATGGCTAAGAGCGGAAACTATGATGCAATCATTTGTCTGGGAGCTGTCATTCGTGGTGCCACCGCCCATTTCGAAATGGTAGCCGGAGAAGTCACAAAAGGCATTGCCCTTACCGGCTTAGAAACGGGTATTCCTGTAATATTTGGGGTTCTAACTACCGACACTATTGAACAAGCCATTGAGCGTGCCGGCACTAAAGCCGGAAACAAAGGTTTCGATGCTGCAGTTACAGCCATGGAAATGGCGAATCTGTTAAAACAGTTTTAAAAGCATTTCCCGAAAGATATAGAAGGGTATCTCAAAAGTACGGTCACCAAGTCTGTTGAAATGATAAAAGCCTGATTAATAAAGGTCATTTTGATATTTTCAACAACCGGAAGAAACTTTTCAGATACCCTCTTTCTATTTGATCACTTCGGTGAATCAACGTTACAAAGTATAACTTCAAAAAAATCCCTCTATCTTCCGAACATCCTCTGTTTAAACAAAGAAACTGATAAACAGTGCGATATTTAACATGGTAACAATCGCCCCAATGATATAAAGTAAGATCTTAGTACGTAATTTATTTGCATACTTACCCATGATCTCACGCGAATTGGTTAGATGTATCTGCAGGAAGATTGTAATCGGAAGCTGAATACTAAGAACCATCTGTGAGATGATCAAACTCTTAAATGGATCTTTGATCAGAAAAACAATAGCAAGTGCAACGATAAGCGATATTCCAACCCCAGTCTTTGAGTGTGGATCTTTTATATCAAACGGTTCCTTATAAATACCTGCGAAAATAGATCCGGCAGCCATTCCTGAAGTAATAGTGCTGGCCAAACCTGAGAAAAGAAGGGCAAGTGCAAAGATGGTTCCGGCATTAGAACCAAGGAGCGGAACCAATAAATCTTTCGATTGTTGCAGCTCACTAACCGGAGTGTGATGTTTAAAAAAGGTTGTTGCCGCCAATAAAATCATTGCGCTATTGATAGCCCATCCAATAATCATAGAAAATAACGTGTCGAAAAATTCATAATCAAGTTGACGCTTAATAATTTTTTCGTCTTTTAAATTCCATTGGCGGCTCTGAATAACTTCAGAATGGAGAAACAAATTATGCGGCATCACTACCGCCCCTAATACACTCATAATGATCATCATGGAGCCTTGTGGAAAGCTAGGTGTCACCCAGCTTTTAGCAGCGCTTCCCCAATCAATATCAACAAGGGAGAGTTCATAAATAAATGAGAGCCCAATAACCGAAACAAAACCTATAATCCATTTCTCAATCATCCGATACGAGTTGGTATATAGCATGATAAGCGTAAAAACAACCGTCATGAACGCCCCTGCCTGAATCGGGATTTTAAAGAGCATATTCAAGGCTATTGCAGCGCCGATAATCTCGGCAAGAGAAGTTGAGACAGATGCTAAAATAGCCGATCCGAGAATAGTCCGGGAGTAGCGGGGTTTCAGATAAATTGTGGCAGCTTCCGACATGCATAAACCGGTTGCAATGCCTAAATGGGCTACATTATGCTGCAAAACAATGAGCATAATCGTACTAAGGGTCACCATCCAAAGTAAAGTATATCCATAATCGGCTCCTGCGGCCAGGTTAGATGCCCAGTTACCGGGATCAATAAATCCAACGGTAACAAGTAACCCGGGGCCAATGAACTGAAAGATATCTAATGCGCCAAATCCGGGTTTGTGAATTTTTTTAGTCATAGTATCAAAATCGAAATTACCTAAATATAACCCAAAAATACTCCATTGTGTTTACTTTCCCTAAAAAGTTGTTACTTTGCATTAAATTTGAATAGCCAGTTGCAGTATGGAAAACACTATATTCATATACAATACGCTTAGTCGTAAAAAAGAGGAATTCGTTCCTTACAACCCTCCGTTTGTAGGACTCTATGTCTGCGGTCCCACCGTTTATGGTGATGCGCATTTAGGACATGCCCGTGCGGCAATTTCTTTTGATCTGGTGTTTCGTTATCTTACTGCCGTTGGATATAAAGTACGCTATGTGCGTAACATTACCGATGTAGGTCATCTTGAGAATGATGCTGATGAGGGCGAAGATAAAATTGAAAAAAAAGCGCGTCTCGAACAACTTGAGCCCATGGAGGTAGTTCAGTATTTTACTGATCGCTACCATACAAACATGGATCAACTCAATGTATGCAAACCAAGTATTGAACCACGGGCTTCAGGTCATATCATTGAGCAGATAGAACTCATTAAAAAAATTCTTGCTGCCGGCTTTGCCTATGAATCAAATGGTTCAATCTACTTCGATGTCGCAAAATATAACGAGACTCATCATTATGGAGAACTCTCGGGACGCGTACTCGAAGATATGTTATCGAATACCCGTGCATTGGAAGGGCAAGATGAAAAACGACATAACTTTGATTTTGCACTCTGGAAGCAAGCACAGCCCGAACATATTATGAAATGGCCTTCCCCTTGGAGTGATGGTTTTCCAGGATGGCATATGGAATGCTCGGCTATGAGTTGCAAATATCTTGGCGAACAGTTTGATATTCACGGTGGAGGAATGGACTTAATGTTTCCTCACCACGAAGCTGAGATAGCTCAGAGCGTGGCAGCTAACGGCCGCGAGCCTGTGCACTACTGGATGCATAACAACATGATTACCATTGACGGACAGAAAATGGGAAAGTCGTTAGGAAATTTTATCACCCTTGACGAGCTTTTTTCCGGAGCACATGCTCAGCTGGATAGAGCATATAGCCCTATGACGATCCGCTTCTTCATTTTGCAAGCACATTACCGGTCAACACTCGACTTCTCTAACGAAGCATTGCAGGCCGCCGAGAAAGGTTTTCATCGACTCCTTGCCGCCAATGAAACATTGAAGAAGCTGAAACCTTCCGCCTCTTCATCAGTAGATGTGATTGCTATCCGTAAAGGATGTTACGATGCCATGAACGACGACTTTAATAGTCCACAAGTTATTGCCATATTGTTTGAAGCTGTCCGAATCATCAATCAGATTCACGATGGTAAAGAAACGATCTCGGCAGACGATTTGACGTTACTTATCGAAACCTTCAACACATTTGTTGTTGATGTGCTTGGATTGCTGGACGAAGTGACTGCCGGCGGACAGGATAATAAGGTGAATGGTTTAATGGAACTGATTCTCCAAATCAGGCAGAATTCCCGTACTACTAAAGATTGGGGCACATCCGATTTGATCAGGGATGAACTGAAAAGATTATCCATTCAAGTAAAAGACACTAAAGATGGACCCGTTTGGTCGGTAGAAGATTAATTACCGGCATTCTGAAATATAGGGCAATAATAACTCCGGCAAGCGTATTATTGCCTTTTTTGTACTGCTTATTCTCTTTTATTAAAGATCCCTCCAAAATAAGTAGCTGAGCCTAACCTAAGCCTAATGTAATTCTATTGTAACTCTAATTTCCTTCTATTAGACATTAGGAAAAGATTAGAACTACTTTAGAATGGCAATATGCTGATTTTTGATTCAGATGGGAGTTATTGAATAATCTTACCATGATTTCTAAGACGTGATATAGAAGATAAGTGCATGAGATCTCGAGTATTTTAGAAATTTCCTGACTGATCAAAAATATCTCTCTTATTTCATTTCAGCATCATCCGTACAAAGTATTTTAAAAGATTTTTTTGTTAAAAAAGTAATTGAATAAATAAATTTTATAGCTTTGCGAAAACGATTGCACAAAATATATTGCTTACTGCACCCGTTTTATATAACAACCCGAACTTAAAAAGTGATTCAGCTTTGCTTATATACAATAAGCATACCTCTTTCAGGTTTTGAGGCATAGGGTTGAGGTGTTGCTATGATTTTTTTTCTTAACCCAAATAACCGTGAGAATATGAAATCGAGTGTGAATTTCAAATTATCTTTATTAATGTTCGCAATTGTTGGCTTAAGTTGTGGTTCAACCTTTGCAGTGACAGCACCAACTTTTTCTACCAATCCCATAGCCGGTGAACCGCTTTCAAAAGAGAGTGTGAAACAACAAATGAAACTGGTTGCCGATTGGCAGATAGCCCACAAATACACCCACCCTGACTATGATTGGACTGTTGGTGCTCTTTATACCGGAATGGCCGAATGGGCTAAAATTGCCGGTACCGATTCGTATTGGGAATATATGAAAGGCATTGGAGAGAAACTAAACTGGGGATTGGGTCCCAGGTTATATCATGCTGATGATCATTGTATCGGTCAGATGTACGCGGCTCTCTACCGCAAATACGGTAAAAAATATATGATTCAACCCACCCTGAATGAGCTTACCTATATTACGGAATATCCTTCAAAAGTTGATCTGGAATTTAAGGGAAAGGCTACAGATCGTTGGAGTTGGTGTGATGCTATTTTCATGGGACCCACTGTTTGGGCTAAAATGGGTAATATTACCGGCGATAAACGTTATTATTCATTCATGGATCACGAATTTAAAGCGATAACAAGTTATTTGTACGACAAGGAAGACTCTTTGTATTTTCGTGATAGCAACTACTTCACCAAAACGGAGAAAAACGGGAAGAAAGTTTTCTGGGGCAGAGGAAATGGCTGGGTCTTGGCAGGAATCAGCATTATTTTAAATGAAATTCCACAAGACTATAAAAACCGTAAGATGTATGAAAAGGTTTATGTGCAAATGGCACAAAGACTTGCCGGTCTACAAGGACCCGATGGTTATTGGCATGCCAGTTTGCTTGATCCCGATAGTTATCCTAATCCGGAAACCAGTGCCAGTGGATTTAATTGTTACGGTTTAGCTTGGGGCATTAACAATGGGTATCTATCAAAAGAGAAATATCTTCCGATCGTTATCAAAGCTTGGAATGCTTTGGCTCATTCTGTAGATTCTGACGGAAAATTATGTTGGGTACAACCTATTGGAGCAGATCCTAAAGCAGTTACACGCGAGATGACCGAAGTCTATGGTGTCGGTGCCTACCTTTTGGCAGGTAGCGAAATGGTTAAATTATTGGAAAAATAAATATGAATTCAGGACCTAAAAGAACAACAATCAAGGATATTGCTTTAGCGCTTAAGCTTTCTGTATCAACAGTATCCAGAGCATTACAGAATAATCCCCGTATCAGTAAAGAGACTATCGCCAAGGTGAAAAAAAAAGCTCTTTCTTTAGATTATTCTCTACATGGTCCTGCTGCAGCTTTGCGTACAGGGCATGGAAATAATATTGGCGTTATTGTTCCACGGATAAATCGCCAATTTTTCTCGTCTGTTATTGGTGGTATCGAACAAGTATTGCGAACAAATTCATTAAATACCTTTATCTATCAAACCCAGGAATCGTTCGAGAATGAACAACAGGGGGTACAAGCCATGCTCAATGCGGGAGTGGAGGGACTAATGATCTCACTTTCTGCAGAAACTCATGTATATGACCATATTGAACGGTTCATCAGAAGTGGTCGCCCAGTTGTCTTTTTCGACCGGTGTATAGAGGATTCTACAGTAAGCAGAGTGATGATTGATGACTTTCAGGCAGCTTATCAAATAACCGAACATGTATTATCAAATGGATGTAAAAAGTTTGTTTACCTGGGTGGAAATGAACACCTAATGATGTATCAAAGCCGTCGGAAAGGGTTTGAACAAGCACTATGTGATCATCATATTGTCTCTCCTGATGCCCATATCTATGAAAATTCGTTAACCAGAGAAAAGGGATACGATATTACTAAACGTTTGATTGAAACCGGACAAATACCTGATGCGATAATTTCCGCTTCGGACTTCTCGGCGCTGGGAAGCATTCTTTGTTTAAAAGAGGCTGGAATTAAAATTCCCGAACAGGTTTGTGTGACCGGATTTGCGAATGAACTTTTTTCAGAAATAATGAATCCTTCACTGACATCAATAGAACAACATGCGCGTGAAATTGGTATGAAGGCTGCTGAAATAATGGTGCGAAAGTTTAAAGGTAACGATGAAACGGAGACCATTTTAATCCCAACCGAATTAATAATAAGGCAATCATCATTACGAATACGTTAAAATCAAAAGAAACCGATACGTATGCGTAAAGGCAAAATAATAATTAGAAAATTCCATTAGGTTATTAATCATTTAATAATTAGAAAATGAAAACATTAATTGAAGAAAGATTTGGAACCCATCCTGATGATTTCAAAAAATATTCAACGGATACGATCAGGAAAGATTTTTTAATACCCGGCATCATGCAGCCCGACACCGTAAAGTGGGTTTATTCGCACAACGATCGTTTAATGGTTGGTGGTATCATGCCGGTTGAAGAACAACTCAATCTACAGACACTAGATCTTTTAAGATCTGAATACTTTTTAGAAAGACGAGAACTTGGAATTATCAATACAGGCGGCCCCGGTGTTGTTAATGCTGATGGCCATGGTTGGGAGCTCGAAGCCAAGGATGCACTTTATATTGGAAAAGGTACCCGTGAAATATCATTTGCAAGTCTGAATCCAAAGAATCCTGCCCGCTTCTATGTTAACTCTGCAACAGCTCATAAGACGTATCCTACCAAACGAATAACTAAAGCAGAAGCAATTTCTGTTGAAATGGGTTCGCTAGAAACATGTAATGCACGGACAATTAATAAAATGATTGTAAACCAATTGCTCGAAACCTGTCAATTGCAGATGGGGCTGACCGAACTAAAAACAGGTAGTGTATGGAATACTATGCCTGCTCATACGCACTCGCGCAGAATGGAAGCTTACTTCTATTTTGAACTTCCTGATGATCAGGTAGTTTGTCATTTTATGGGACAGCCGCAGGAAACCAGACACATCTGGATGAGAAATGAGGATGCTGTTATTTCTCCTGCATGGTCTATCCATGCCGCCACTGCTACTTCCAACTACACATTTATTTGGGGAATGGCTGGCGAGAATCTTGATTATGGCGATATGGACACAGTAAATACCGTTGATTTGAGATAATTTCAATTTATCACAGTTTGGCATTTATTTATAATCTATTCATTAATACAAACATTAAATTTATGAATAATAACCTTTTTGATCTAACGGGAAAAGTTGCATTGGTTACCGGTGCAACACATGGACTTGGAATGTCTATGGCAAAAGGATTGGCCGATCATGGGGCCAAAATTGTTGTAAACGACATTAATCCTGAGAAACTAGCTGCCGCTAAGGCTAAATATAAAGCCGATGGATACGAAGTATCCACTTATATTTTTGATGTCACAGACGAACCAAAAGTTATTGAGGGTCTGGCTAAGATTGAAAAAGAGGTGGGTCCGATTGATATACTAATCAATAATGCCGGTATTATCAAACGTGTTCCGGTACTAGAAATGGATGTAGCTGATTTCCGTCAGGTTATTGATATTGATCTGGTGGGTCCGTTTATTCTTTCAAAGCAGGTAGCTCGTGGAATGGTAGCTCGTAAAAATGGTGGTAAAATTATCAATATCTGCTCTATGATGAGCGAGTTGGGCAGAGATACGGTTTCTGCTTATGCTGCAGCAAAGGGTGGATTAAAAATGTTGACCAGAAATCTGGCTACCGAGTTGGCAAGATATAATATTCAGGTAAACGGCATCGGTCCGGGATACTTTGCGACGGCTCAAACAGCCCCCCTACGTGAGAATGGACATCCATTCAATGACTTCATCATCAGCCGCACACCTGCTGCCAGATGGGGCGACCCACGCGATTTACAAGGTGCTGCTATTTTCCTTTCGTCACCTGCTTCCGACTTTGTAAATGGTCAGATTGTATATGTTGATGGCGGAATCTTAGCTTCACTTGGAAAAGCTTCAAACGAATAGTTTGTTATTAAGAGAATATTAAAATATCTGGGGAGGCTGTGTCTATAATTTGACCGACCTCCTTTTTTTATGCATGAATCTTCTTCAAAAGTTCAAAGGATCAGTCCGAAAAGCTGGAAAGCTTGTATACCGATAATGGTTGAACTTGTCGATCTCTTTTAGACATCAAAAAATATAATTCAGACTTCCAATACCTATTGCTGCAATTCAATTATTTAGCCAAAATTACTCGCAAAATGATGCTGCGATATTTTTCATTCAAAATAATGTAACAATGCAGTATTGTTGCATGTATAATATTGATTATCAATTAATAAATATCGAAGACTATTCCATTATTTGTAAAATGACATGATTCAATTTTATGCTAGTCTTGGAAGTCTTTAATTGTTAATAATTGATTAATTTCTCGGTTCAATAAAACTTTATATTTTACATGATGTTATTTGGTTAGTTATTTGGAGTTCTTTTAAATAATGGCCGGTCCATTTTCTTTAAAGGTGCTGTACTTGTTTTGAAATGGATCGACAAATTCTTACTAGAAAAGGTTTATTGGGTTTATGTTTCGTGGTGATTATTGAAAACCGTTATCTGAAAAGAGAGCGGTTTTCTCTATATTTGCAGGAACCTGATTATTCCTTTTTCTTATTCGTACGAATTTGTTTGAGGATATTAAATAACAAGAGAGACTATAATGAATAAAGAACTAGACAATTTTATTAAGGCTTTCGAAGCAAAAGTAATTCCAGTAGCTTTTCAAACAAACCTGGCTTATTGGAATGCTGCTATTACAGGTGAAGATGAAGAATTTTCAATATTTGAAGAATTAAGTGTTCAACTAACTGAAGTTTATTCAAACAAGAAGGATTTCAGAACGCTCAAAAAAATTCAAGACGCAGGCATTATCTCAGATCCTCTTGATAAACGGCAGCTACATCTCATCTATAATGCATTTCTGGATAATCAGGTGTCGCCTGATTTGATGCGAAAACGAATTACGCTGGAAACTGAAATTGAGAAGCAATATAATAATTTCAGGGTTGAGATTAGAGGACGCGAAATAAATGACAACGAAATAGAGCGTATCCTAAAGACATCTGTTAATTCGGATGAGGTAAAAGAGGTCTGGGAAGCACATAAAAAGATTGGGACGCTGGTTTCGAAAGATATTCTCCGTTTGGTGAAGTTGCGTAATAAGATATCCGTAAAACTTGGATTTAATAATTATCATGAGATGAGTCTGATACTCAATGATCAGCATCCGGAAGAAGTTTCCGCATTGTTTGATGAGCTGGATCAGCTTACGCACGATGCATTTGCTAAACAAAAAGTTGAGATTGATGATTTTTTAAGTAAAAAGTTTGCCATATCAAAAGAGGAACTATGCCCTTGGCATTATCAGAATCGCTATTTTCAGGAAGCTCCGGTTATATCTACACTTGATCTTGATAAATATTTTGCCGATAAAAATCTTGAAGAGCTTGCAATTGAATATTATAAAGGAATCGGTCTAGACATTACAGATCTGATAGCCAAGAGCGATTTATATGAAAAACCCGGTAAAAATCAACATGCTTTTTGTATAAGCATCGATAACAGGGGAGATGTAAGAGTTCTTTGTAATTTAAAGTCCAATTTGTATTGGATGAATACCATGCTGCATGAATTTGGTCATGGGGTTTATGATAAATATATTGACCGGAATTTACCCTATGCTTTGCACGAACCTGCGCACATCTTCACCACTGAGGCTATCGCCATGCTTTTTGGACGGTTTGCTACTAATCCACAATGGATACAGGATATGATAGGGATAACGGATGAAGAAAAAAAAGCTGTTACCGATGATTGCTTTAATACGTTACGATCAGAGCAATTAGTATTTAGTCGTTGGGCGCAAGTGATGTATCGTTTTGAAAAATCACTGTACGAAGATCCTGAACAGGACTTAAATAATCTTTGGTGGAATCTGGTAGAAAAATACCAGATGATTAAACGCCCTGTAGATCGGGATGAACCCGACTGGGCCACTAAGATTCATATTGCCACTTCTCCCTGCTATTATCATAATTATTTATTAGGTGAGTTGTTGGCTTCGCAACTGTTCTATCATATTGCCGAAAAGGTGATTCATTCAGAAAATATCAGATTGGAAAGTTTTGCAAACAAGAAAGAGGTTGGTGCCTTTCTGATTGAAAAAATATTTAAACCCGGATCAGTTTATCATTGGAGTGAACTGATTGAAAAGGCTACCGGAGAACCCCTTACCGCACGTTATTATGCACGACAGTTTGTTGATTAAGAAAGCCCTATTTCCACTTTAGGGTTTCGATTAGATGATCGATATCTTTTGAAACAAAATCAATTACAGGAACAAGTGAATCGTTATTAGGCAAGGCGTTAAAATAAAGGGCCCCTCTCAAAAAGTGATGAACGCTATCCGTAACATAAAACTGATAAACTGAGGCAGCCTCCGCCCCCTGAATCCTGTAGATAGTGCCATATACTTTATGATTAGGATTGTTTATTTCGCTCTCTTCTATAGCGGTAGCTTTTGAAATGTGTTTCGAAACAAGAATGTGTGAGTCATCAAGATACTTCTTCAGATTGTTATTCAATGGCTTATAGCTTATATGAAGTACCCCTTTAAATCTTGTGAACTCAATATTAATCCAGTTTTTTTCATTGGGGCTATACTTGTCGGAGGTTATCTTACAATACACCGGAAGGCTAAAGGTATAAGGAAGTGTCGAATCGAGGTCGCGATAAGCCTTATTAGGAGTGTCTATTCTGAAGAAACCTTTTGGCTTTGGGACATAGTTTTGTTGACAAGCTATAGTAAAAAATGATATCAGAGATATCATTAAGATGAGGCGAAAAGAGAATATGCGGTATTTAATCATTCGGGATGTTGTTATTTTTTATTCATCAGTGTCGGTCAATTGAGGAAGTTTAACTCTGATACGTCGAATTCTTCTTTTATCAACAGATTCGACAACGAAATCAAGCCCTTCAAATTGTACTTCGTAGCCCACTTCCGGAATTCTTCCTGCCAGTTCGAGTATTAATCCGGCTAGCGTATCCGGGTCTCCGGAGAGGTTATCAAAAAGAGTATCGTCGGTATCTGTAATTTTACAAAAGTCGTTTAGTGTTACCTTGGCCTCAAAAAGAAATTCATTTTCATTGAGTTGATGATAAATACGTTCGTCAGTATCATTATCATACTCATCATTGATCTCGCCAACAATCTCTTCGAGGATATCCTCCATAGTGACAATTCCTGCGGTACCGCCAAACTCATCAACTACAATGGCCAGATGAATATGTTTTTCCTGGAATTCATGAAGCAAGTCGCTGATATTCTTATTTTCCGTAATAAACCAAGCTTTTCTGATAAGCCGATTCCAATCTTTCGTATCAACATTCCGGGTATAGGGTAAAAGATCTTTTACGTAGACAATACCCTTAATCTGATCAATTGACTCTTCATAAATAGGAATACGTGAATAGCCTGAACTAATCACGGTTTGAATAAGATGGTCAAAACTCATTTTAATTTCGACAGCAGTAATATCCATTCGCGAACGCATAATCTCTTTAACATCAATATCACCAAACCTGGCAACACCTTTCATCAGTTGTTGTTCTTCTTTAGTGGTATCAGAAATTACAATCTCGTTTAATGTTTCAAGAACCAGCTCAGGTGTAAGATCTTTTTTCTTGTGATATTTTAGATTAAGCAATAATCGGGCGAAACGGAATAAAAATCCGGTTATGGGAGAAAAACCGATCCTCAAAAGGAAAAGCAGGAGCACAAAAAGAAGAAGGAGAATGGTGACGAGGATCAATTCGGGCAATAAAACGCCTGCTAAAAGAGGAATCTGGTATATAAGCTGACTATGAGGTTCCAAGAACAATTTGTTTTATGGTTCAGGGTGCTAAATTACAAATAAAAAGGGCAGTTACAACTAACTGCCCTGAAATCATTTAGTTAATTTTCTTAGAATGGAAGGTCATCATTTATATTATCTGATGAGGTAAAGGTAGTAGTACCCGGTTGAGAATTGAAATTACCACCCTGCATCCCATCACTAATATAGGGTTCTGATTGAGACGAAACAACAGGACCGGTTCCTGTACCGGAAGGTTTGCCTCCCAGCATAACTAAATTATCACAGGTTATTTCTGTGATATATCGTTTATTACCATCTCTATCATCATACTGCCGTGAGCGAAGACGCCCTTCAATGTAAACTGAACTTCCTTTACGAAGATATTTTTCAGCAACATCGGCAAGGCCTCTCCAGACCACAATATTGTGCCATTCTACATGATCCGTCTTAGTACCATCCCTACTAGGAATAGATTCAGTTGTAGCTATTGAAAAAGTAGCTTTTTTTATGCCGTTCCCAATATCCTGTGTGATTGGGTCTTTTCCAAGATTTCCGATCAGGATTACTTTGTTAACTCCTAATGACATTTTAATTATCTTTTAAAAAAATTGACGACGCTATAATGAACAAATATACACTTTTAAAGCCTGTAAATCAATTATTATTTAACCAATTTGGGAATCATGAAATTTAAATAATTCTCGATTAACCTCGAAGTGGGATACTTAAGATAACTCTCTAAAGTAACCTCAATCCACTCTTCATTAAAAAATTGCGGATCGGGAGTTTGCAAATTTATACTGAAAAAACGGGTATTCAGTTGCTGATGGGTAAGCTGATGGGTAAAATCTTTATACAAAGTAGAAATAACGGGCTGGTATTTCGCAATATTTTTGTTCCAATAATCAGAAGAGGTTAGCTTATCGAGGTCATAACATTTATCATCTTCAATCATGGGCAAATCGAACAATCCCTGCCATATATCACCTTTGCCGCGACGTTGTATGAAAAAGAAAATCCGGTTCTTCTCATTCCTATAATAGAGAAACAAATAGTTAAAGAATCTTTTTCTTACAACCACCTTTTTACTCTTGACCGGAAGTTTATCAACAATATCCATTGCAAATGCCTGACAACTATTTTTGAAAATACAATTTGAACAATCCGGACTGCCGGGAATACAATAGAGAGCTCCAAACTCCATCATGGCCTGGTTAAAGAGTGCCGGGTCGACATCTTCTTGAAGTAGAGACTCTGCGATTTCTTTTATTGCGGATTTCCCTTTTGAAGTATTAACGGGTTGAGTAATGCCGTAAAGACGAGAAAGAAAACGAAGCACATTACCATCGACTGCTACCTTCGATTCTCCATAGGCAATACTCGCGATAGCAGCAGCAGTATACTCACCAATGCCTTTTAACCGGATAATCTGATCATAGGTTGTAGGGAATATACCATTGTAGATTTTTTGTACCTGTTTTGCGGCTTCATGCATGTTTCTGGCCCTACTATAATACCCTAAACCTTGCCATAATAATAAAATTTCCTGTTGGTCGGCATTGGCTAATTGCTCAATAGTTGGAAATCTATCTACAAAGCGGAGATAATAAGGAAGCCCCTGACTAATTCTGGTTTGTTGAAGAATAACCTCAGAAATCCATATCTGATAAGGGTTTCGAGTGTTTCTCCATGGTAAATCACGCGCATTAATGTGATACCAATTGGCTAATTGTGTACTAAATTTTATCATTTTATGCAAACATAATAAACAGAGCGGTTTAGAAAGAAAAAAAATGAAATTCTTTTCGCAATCCATTAAAAAGATTTATATTTGCATCCCCATTAAAAAATTTATTATCAAATTCTTAAATCGATAATGATATGACAAAAGCAGAAATCGTAGCTGAAATTGCTAACAAAACAGGAATTGAAAAAGTTGCAGTTCAAGCAACAGTTGAGGCGTTCATGGAAACTGTTAAAAAGTCACTAGAAAAGGGTGATAACGTTTACCTGAGAGGTTTCGGAAGTTTCACAATTAAAGAAAGAGCAGAAAAAACAGGTCGTAATATTTCAAAAAATACTACAATCATTATCCCAGCTCATAACATTCCAGCCTTTAAGCCCGCAAAGAGCTTTGTGAATGAAGTAAAGACCAGTGTTAAATAATAATAATTAAAGTTTCAAAATCATGCCTAGCGGAAAGAAGAGAAAAAGACATAAAATGGCTACGCACAAGCGCAAAAAACGCTTGCGTAAAAACAGACACAAAAAGAGATAAGCTTCTTTAATGTCCTTTTTCAGAAACTTAAATTACATAATGTCTGTTATCAGTCATTATGTAATTTAGTTTTTGGACTAATGCATAGTCTGTCGCATTTTATAAAAAGAAAAAAGTAATTAAATGGCATTCCTCCAAAAAAATTAAAACCGGTGAACAGAGAATTAATCATTGATTCAAGTGCCTCAGATGTGAGCATCGCTCTGCTGGAGGATAAGAATCTGGTTGAACTCAATAAAGAAAAGAACAATAATAGTTTCGCCGTAGGAGATGTCTACCTTGGTAAGGTAAAAAAAATAATGCCGGGGCTCAATGCCGCGTTTGTTGATGTAGGATATGAGAAAGATGCATTTTTGCATTATCTGGATTTAGGTCCACAAGTAAATTCTCTCAATAAATACCTGAAACAAACACTTAATGGCGGAGCTAACCAATTAACGATGGCCGATTATGAGCCAGAGTCTGATATTGAAAAGACAGGGAAAATCTCCCAAGTTCTTACACCTAATCAGCTTGTGCTCGTTCAAATTGCCAAAGAGCCTATCTCAACGAAGGGACCCAGAATCTCTTCGGAAATATCATTTGCCGGACGATATTTAGTGGTGGTTCCATTCTCTAATAGAATTTCTATATCTCAGAAGATAAAGAGTGTTGAAGAGAGGAACCGCCTTAAGCGCCTGATTCAAAGTATCAAGCCAAAGAATTACGGGGTTATTATCCGTACTGTTGCTGAAGGGAAAAAAGTAGCTGATCTTGATGCCGACTTACAGAGTTTGGCATTAAAATGGGAAACAGCACTCCAGAAGCTGGGTACTGCTAAACCTCCCCAGAAAGTCATTAGTGAACTTGATCGTACGCAAGCTATTCTTCGCGATCTGCTCAATGAATCGTTTAACTCAATTCATGTTAACGATTCTGCTATTTTTGAGGAAGTTCGCAATTATATAAAAACCATTGCTCCTGAAAAAATTGATATTATCAAGTTGTACAAGGGCAAGGTTCCTATTTTTGAGAACTTTGGGGTTGATAAACAAATAAAAAACTCATTTGGTAAAGTTGTTACCATAAAAAGTGGGGTCTACCTGATTATCGAACACACAGAAGCATTACACGTAGTTGATGTAAACAGTGGTCATCGTGTTAATTCAGGAATTAGTCAAGAGGACAATGCTTTGGCAGTAAACCTCGAAGCAGCTTCTGAAATAGCCCGACAACTTAGGCTTCGCGATATGGGTGGAATTATTGTGATCGACTTTATTGATATGCACGAAGGATTAAACCGACGTAAATTATATCAAACGCTCAAAGACGAAATGGCCAGAGACCGGGCAAAACATTCCATCCTACCTCCTAGTAAATTTGGATTGGTTCAAATTACCCGTCAAAGAGTTCGTCCGGAAACGAATGTAGAAATACTTGAAAAATGTCCTGTTTGTGAAGGCACGGGTGAAATTAAACCCAGCGTGATGCAAGTGGATGAGATAGAAAATAATCTGCGTTATCTGGTTAGGGATCAAAATGAACGAAAGTTGACACTTACTGTTCATCCCTTTATCTACGCATACCTTACCCATGGATGGATCTCTATTCGAATGAAATGGTTCTGGAAGTTCAAACAGTGGGTCAGAATTAAAGCGGTGTCGTCACACCATTTGCTTGAATATCACTTTCTTAATAAGCAAGACGACGAGATTAAAATCTGATTCTTATTTAAAATTATTCTAAAAACTGACCCCAAGGGGTCAGTTTTTCGTTTAGAAGCTTTACCTTTGTAAGTAAGTATACTTAAGCCATACGCATTGAAAGATCTCAAGATAAGCATCATTGGAGCAGGAAATGTTGGCGCGGCCACAGCTACGGCTATAGCGCAGAAGGAGTTATGCAATCAATTAGTCCTGCTCGATGTAAAAAATGGAATTGCAGAAGGGAAAGCCCTCGATATGTGGCAATCAGCGCCTCTCGCATTATACGACACTCGAAGTATCGGCGTAACGGATGATTTTAGCGCTACGGCTAATTCCCAAATCGTTGTTATTACCTCTGGCATGCCACGCAAACCCGGCATGAATAGAGAAGATCTCGTTTCACAAAACGCTCGTATTGTACAGCATGTAACCAGAAGTGTAATGAAATATTCGCCGGAAGCAATTATTCTGGTAGTTTCAAATCCACTTGATGTTATGGCTTATTGCGCCTATTTAACCGCTCAATGTCCTCCACGTAAGGTTCTGGGCATGGCTGGACTACTAGATACAGCGCGCTATCGTGCCTTTATTGCGGATGCTATAAATTGTTCGGTGAAAGATATTCAGGCTGTTTCGTTGGGTGGCCATGGAGATACAATGGTCCCATTGCCTCGTTATACTACAGTTAGCGGTGTGCCGCTTCGTCAGTTTTTAGACGAAGATACCATCCATAAAATTTGTGAACGAACACGATATGGTGGAGGCGAGCTTGTAAATCTGATGGGGACTTCGGCTTGGGTGGCTCCCGGATATGCTACTGCGCGAATGGTCGAATCGATTGTTCTCGATCAACGTAGAATTATGCCTGCCAGTGTTTTCTTGAATGGTGAATATGGAATAAAAGATATCTACTTTGGAGTTCCTGTTAAGATTGGCAGAAACGGCGTGGAAGAAATCCTCGAGATAGAATTAAACGATGAAGAGCGTGCAATGGTTGAACAATCCGCTATTAGCGTAAAAGAAACCACTGATATTCTTCTTAGCATGAACTTATTTTAACGATTATAATTCGTAAATTATGGAAATTGTTGTTAGCGGAATCAGACCAACGGGAAATCTGCATTTGGGTAATTATTTCGGTGCTATCCGCAACTTTGTAAAAATGCAGCACCAAAACAAGTGCTACTTTTTTATTGCCGACTACCATTCATTAACAACTCATCCAACACCGGCTGACTTGCATGGTAATGTCAAAAGTATTCTGGTTGATTATCTGGCTGCCGGTCTGGATCCGGAGATTGTTACATTATATCTTCAAAGCGATTTACCCGAAACGACAGAACTATATTTATTCCTTAATATGAATGCCTATCTGGGTGAGCTGGAAAGATGTACCTCCTTTAAAGATAAGGCCCGCACACAACCCGAAAATGTCAATGCAGGCCTGCTGACCTATCCTACACTTATGGCCGCTGATATCATTTTACATAAAGCCAATAAGGTTCCGGTGGGTAAAGATCAAGAACAACATCTTGAAATGACCCGTACCTTTGCGAATCGTTTTAACAGAATGTATAATGTAAATTATTTTCCTGAACCTGTAGCCTATAATTTTGGTGAGGAGTTAGTGAAAATACCTGGTCTTGATGGAAGTATGAAAATGGGAAAGTCTGAAGGTGAAGGTAATGCCATCTTCTTATCAGATACGCCCGAAGCTATCAAGAAAAAAGTAATGAAGGCTGTAACCGATAGTGGTCCAACTGAACCTAACTCAAAGAAACCTCAAGCTATTGAGAATCTGTTTACACTGATGAAAGCTGTTTCGGCCCCTGAAACTATTGAACATTTTGACACACTCTATAATAACTGTCAGATTAGATATGGTGATTTAAAGAAGCAACTAACTCAGGACATGATTGTTTTTACCCAGCCATTTCGAGAAAAGATTGCAGATTTATCAGCTAATGATGAATATCTGAGAAAGGTTGTTACTATAGGCGCAGAAAAAGCACATGAGAGTGCTGCAAAAACTATTCGTGATGTTAGGGAGATTATCGGATTTAAGAAGTTCTAAATTCAACAAAGAAGAACAATAAATGATAAAAGCAAAACGGGAGACATTAACATGCTTCCCGTTTTGCTTTTATCATTATCAGAACTCTCGAAATTTCAAACTACAAATATTATTATGGCTTTAAATAAATAGTCTTTCCCTCTTTAGAAGATCGTACGGCACAATCGAGAATTTCCATGGCAGTCAGATTTAAGCCCAGTGAAGAAGGATCATTAGGTGAAAGTTTAATTTTACCGTTAACCACTGAAGCAAAGAAAGAAAAAGGATTTTGGGCAATTGCCTTATCCTGATCGATTATGAGTTGTTGCTCCGGAGACTTTTCGCTCGTTTTAACCCTCATATGTATATTATCAATAGTAATAATATAACCTGTCTTGCCATAGACTTCCATATCTTTTCTACTAAAAGGCCAATTCCAGGATCCCTGTATGATTCCCTGCATTCTAGGATAAGTGACGATGATAGTTGCCTCATCATCTACTTTCGGATATACATTTGGTTTTATTTGCTGGGTAATAGCTGTTACCGACTTAGGCCTTTCACCATTCATTATGTAGCTTATCAGATCAGCTCCATAACATCCAAAATCTATGATAGCACCACCACCATTAAGATCCGGATCCGTTAACCAATTGGTAAAATCCTTGCTGCAGCCGATTTCTATAGGACCCTTATGACCATCATGCACAACTATCTTTCGTGGCTCGCCGATAAGATTCTGATTGATTTTTATATATGCTTCTTTGGTAACAGGATACCATGTCGTTTCATAATTTGTGATAATTTGAATATTCCATTTTTCAGCAAGCGCTTTCATCTCCTTTGCCTGTTGATAATTCATGGCTAAAGGCTTTTCTACCATTACATGTATTCTATGAGGAGCACAAATCCGGACCACTTTTATATGATCGCTGATAGATGTAAAGGCAGATACAGCTTCAGGTTTCGCTTTTTCTATCAGTTCTTCAGTACTTTTATAAATAATTTTTCTATCGAGATGATATTGCTTGACGTACCTAGAAACAAGAGCAGTATCCGATTCTGCAATTCCAACAATCTCAATATCCTTATTTTTTAAGTTTTGAAACACCCCATGAACGTGATCATGCACTAATCCAATAATTCCAAGTCGCAAAGGCTTGTTTTTGATAGATTCCTGATTTATCTGCCCTTGAGCGATAAAACAAACCGGTATTATCAAAGCAGCAATTAAGAATATTCTACTCCTAAGATTACGCATAAAAAATAATTTATTATTTAAGTTCATATCATTATTTCAATAAATTATGTTGCTCAAGCCAACCTCTACATCTGTCGGGCCATGATAGAGCCGTTCCTTTTGTTTGATCTAATCCAAAACCATGACCGCCCTTTTCATAGATATGCATTTCAACGGGAATTCCCATTCTCTGAAGAGCAAAATAAAGATTTATACTGTTATCAACCTTCACACTTTTATCATCAGTAGCATGAACCAGAAAAGTAGGCGGTGTATTCGGTGTGACATTTTGATCCGCTGAATAGAACTTTACTTTTTCGGGATTCGGATTCTTCCCCAATAGATTTAAACGCGAACCCCGATGTGTAATGGTAGTATCCATTGATACTACCGGATAGATCAAGAGCATAAAATCAGGACGACAACTCATCCTTTCTACAGGGTCTACAGCTTGTGCATTGCCTTCATCAAAATGGGTTCCGGCAGTAGAAGCAAGATGACCACCCGCAGAGAAGCCCATAATACCAATTTGATTTGATTTAAGACCCAATTCAACAGATTTCGATCGAATATACCTTATGGCTCGTTGAGCATCTGAGAGAGGCGCTTTTTCGCTGTCTGTCACACCATCAGATCCGGGGATTCTGTATTTTAATACAACACCGGTAACACCAAATGAATTTAACCATCTAGCTACTTCAGAACCCTCTTTGATTATAGACTCACCCGCATATGCACCACCAGGGCAGATAATTACAGCAGTTCCGCTGGCCTTGCTTGATTCAGGACGATAGATATCAAGTTCAGCCTCTCCGATATTGCTGAAAAATGTAGGTCGTACTTCTCTCATCGGTGTGGCCTTACCATTTGAATAGGGTGCCTGATTAGGCCAAAGTTTCATATTATCAATTGTTTGCGAATTAGCAAAAAAAGAAAATAGGAGCAATATAGTAATAAGCGGTGCTATTTTCATAATGTTAAGTTAAGGTATTCAAAGTAACGGGTATTCTTTTAGAAAATCAAATCAGAAGAGTTGAAAGTAGTTTTTAATTCAATATTATGAGCATAAAATAATTTGCAATTAAATATTTTGTAGAATAATGTCTTATCTTTCGTACTCAAAAAATTAAAAGAACCAGCTATGAGCCTAGTACAAGAATTCAAACAATTTGCAATGCGCGGGAATGTTGTCGATTTAGCCGTTGCAGTAATCATCGGAGCTGAATTTGGTAAGATGGTTAATTCCTTTGTAAATGACATTCTTATGCCACCTATCGGAACATTAATAGGAGGATTAGATTTTAAAGAATATAAACTTATTCTCACACAGACCGCCGATAAGACTGTTACGCTTAATTACGGATCATTTTTGCAAAGTGTTATTAATTTTTTAATTATTGCTGCTGCTATTTTCTTAATGATTAAAGTGATGAATGCTGCTACTAAGAAAATAGCTGAAGCTCCTGCGCCAGCCACACCTCCTACTCCTTCAAAAAAAGAATTATTATTAACCGAAATCAGAGATCTTCTAAAAGAAAAGAAAGCATAATATCCTGATCCCAATTCGTCATAATAATATATATTATTGATTATTAATCTATTGGAATACAATAAAAACATTAAAAATGTTTGATAATCAATACGAAATAATTCTAACAACAAATTCGGGATGTGACCTTAACAAAAAACACAGTTTAACTAAAAAGAGGCTTATTCCTGATTCGGGAAGCAGCCTCCCTCCTATTTTATTGAATGTACTTTAGAATTGAAGACACTACTAATCCGAAATTATCATCATAATGATGACCTCCATTAAGTGAAAGAACATCAGCACCACTTAACTTAAATGATTTTTCGAGCTCTTCTGCATCTTCGTCTTTACCAAAGATGCAAAGTTTTCGTCCTTCTTTTATTTTACGAACTTCAGCCAGAACATTATATTTCCCTTCGCTGCCTATATCAAGCATACTACTAAGCGTAACTTCAAAGTCCGTATTATCATCGGGCGAGCACATCGCGGTTAAAAGGACCTTGCTCCTTAATTCATCAGGCAAACGATTAGTAATAAAGGGAATCACATCGGCTCCAAAAGAATATCCCATCATGATCAATTTGGATTTTTTTAGATGCAACATGTAATATTCGAGTGCTAGAACAATATCTTTTGCAGTAGCATCAGGCGATTTAGGTTCCCAGAAATATTTTTGAGTATCAAAACCAATACACGATATGCCATTTTGAGCAAGTGTTTCAGCTATAGAATTGTCAAAGTCAGTCCATCCCCCATCACCTGAAATCAACAGAGCCAGTGGTTTATTAGGCGCTTCAGATCCTTTTACAAAAACTAAAGGAAGATGTGCGATAACAGCAATACTTATTCCATTAAGAGGTGCAAGAGATGTTGCATTTCCATATGGAGTTGCATCGATTACCTTTTTTATTGCTTTCTTCATTTGAGGAATCCAGCGATTTTGAACAGAAAAGCCGTGACCCACTTTCGGAAGATTGATAATTTCGGTATTTTTTAAACCTTTTAAAAATTCAGCAGTAGACTGTGCATGACAGACCTCATCAATCGATCCCTGTAAAACAATAAACGGCGACGTAAACTTTTCATAACGGTCCAGATAAATGCTTTTACCCGGTTTTAGTACATGATATTTTAAACCATTTCCGGAACAGAATGGCTTTGATGTTTCAAAATCAGGACAAAAGCCAATGGCTATTGCGCCCTTGAAGGTATTAGCAGGCGCTTGTGCCAAAAGCGCATATGAAAGAGTAGCTCCCGAAGAATAGCCTATCAGAATTGGTTTAAAATAAGTGGTCATTTTCAATTTCTTCTGAATAACCATGCTGAGATTCTCAAAGTCACCGGCAGGATAAAGACATTTTCCTTTAGCCCGGGTGATACTTTTCATGTAACGGACTATATCAATACCCACCACCATCACATTCATATCAGCAAAAGCACTAGCCATTTTCATGACCCCCTTATTCCAACCCCCGTCACCTGAAATAAATAATGCCACACCTTCAATTGGAGCGCTGTTACGATAAATATGTACTTCTCCAAAAGCTCCATGTGAAAAACTACTAATGGTGAGTCCTTTCGAAGCCGATAACACCAAAGGAAGAAACATGAAAATTAAAATAAGTTTTTTCATTCTGCTATCATTTAATAAAAAGTTAACTAAAAAGTACAATTCTCAAGCTTGTCAGACAATCGCAGAGTTTATCAGAATAATACATGTTTATTTATAAAGGTTGTTTTGACAGATTTAACGATCGGATCAGACTTTTTAGACACACGCTTTCCATTATTGAAAATTTTTCAATTCTTGAATATTAAGGTTTAAAGGCTTTAGAGAGAATGACAGGAGCCTGAAGAAGATCATAATCGTGTTCATAGATTAAGAAGCAATTGTGCCATTCCGGATCAAACTTATCTTTAAAACCTCTTAATCCTTTATAATGAGAAAACGACCGTATTTGTTCATAGGCAAATTTAATAGTCTTTTCCGGAATATCTTTTCCCTGTTCAATACCCGACATGGGAGCAAGTCCCATATTTATAGCATTGAACCCTTTTTCTTTTAAATAAAGTAACATCTCGATCATCAGAAAATCAATACTGTCTTTAGGCGCATCTTGTGCCTTACGGATTAAATCGAAAGTAGCCTCCCCGAACATATAATCAGGAATGATATTTACAAAAGCTGCTACTCTTTCTTCTGCATTTTCAACCGTTATGATGGTCTGATGCCTCAACTCTTCAACAGAAAACATTCCTTGCGCAAAAACAAGTTCAGAATAATCCTGCTGATCCAACCATTCATCCGAAACAGTTTTCAGTTTTTGAAGAAGGCCCTCTTTAACAGGAGCATCATAGTATCTGATAAACCATCCCTCTTCCTTCATCTTATTGCAGGAATTTCGAAACGATTTTCTCGAACGTCCTTCTAATGAAAACTTAGTAAGGTCAAGAATGGCTTCCTGACCGATGATAAGCGACTTTTTATTCAGTTTTTTATATATTTCCAGATATGTTTCCGGAACCCTATAGTAGAGAGGCTTCAAACCTTGTTCCCTACAAAAAGTATCAAACTCTTTTATCGCGAGTGATATATTTTCATTGTTCTCACATACCGGATTTTCTAACACAACCGCAAAAGTTCCACAAATACGGTATGATATGAATCCATCTACAGTAGAGGTAAAATAAAACAACTTATCCTTATAAGTTTTGAAATAATCAAGAGCTGAACGTCCATACTTTTGAAGAAGTGCATTTGCTCTAATGTGTTCATCTTCGCTGGTTTCTGTTCGTTGTACAAATGGTTTGATCAAAGTAAAGATCAAAAATCCCATTGATAGACATCCGGAAATATTAATAGAGATTAAAAACTTATGAGCAAATTTTGTATTGGGAATCAGATCTTCAGATTGAAACAAAAAGAAATTCTGAAGCGTATATTTTACAGATTGCCAGAAACTAAAGTCGATATCGAAATATTTTTTATCAAGGAAATAGAATCCGATAATACCATAGACCAAAACAGCAATAATAGCAATCCCAGCTGTTTTAATACCTAGTTGCCTGAATTCGGGACTTCCTTTAACATAATACTCTTTCCTCGTCATCCAGAGTGCCAGACAGAGGAAGAGGGCAAGAGAAGCCTCTTCGTAGTCAATAGCCTTCGTTAAATTAGAGATCACCGAGATAATTCCTAAAAGCATAGCCAGATGCCAGGCCGTTTTAAATCCCTTAAGCATATAAGCTGTCAGCCCGAGAAGAAATAGTCCTGCCGCCATTGTGAAATAGTTGGAAGCATGAATAGCCTGAAGGGGCAAAAGATCAGCAATAATAGCATGGCGGGAAGGAATGGCAGGAGTAAGAGCGGAGACAATATTTACAATGCCCAGAGTAAACGTTAAAACCACAGGAATTATACGTAACACAATATGGTTTTTTACAAAAACAAAACTCTTTAAACCGGCTGCAAGTGGAATCCAGAATTCGAATATACGATAGAGTAAAGTGATAGCCACAGAATCTGCTGTTGAAAGTCCATAACGGGTGAGTATGTAAGTCAGCGAAAACTCAATAGCTCCGAGCCCTCTCATAAAAGGAGAAAGAATCAGGAATAAAACCGAGATAATATAACCAATTACGGCTGCTTCAAAATTTGGTGGATAACCTAGCGCAATCATAGCCACCATCAGGTGCCCGATACCGCAAAACTCAATTAACACCGAATAAATATTATTCCAGATGAACGACTTCTTATCAAATGATTGTGATTTAATTTCATCAATCAGAGAAGACATTTCCGGGTCCATTCTCAGGAGAAGTCGATAAACGTATCCATTTCGGGTAACCGATCGATAAGCTGCAATCAGTAAGGCAACTAATAAAATAACGCCAGCCAAGGCATAGATCTCACCTGATGAAACGCTTCGTTTAATAAGTGTGTATATTACAGCAGGAATGGCAACCAAGACCACAGAGATGATACCCACAAAAGCATAAATGCTGGAAGCAAAATGTATCTTAGTTTTACTAATATTTTGATCTTCAAGAGGCTTTGTAAAAAAAACCAATGAGGATACTCCTCCGGCAGGAAGAAAGACACTAATGAAATTTCGCTTCAGGAAAAGAAGAACCGCACTTTGAAAGGTGATTTTACAGTGAATAGATTTGAAACTAAACACATACATTAACGCTTGCAGCGAAATATAGATGCTTGTAATAGCAATGCCTACCAATACCCAAAGAGGATTAGCCGTGTTGAGTGTTTCTCTGATTTTCGGGATCTCAGTTTTTTCTTGTCCAAAGAAATAGATACCCATTCCAATAAAGAAAAGGGCCACAATAAATTGAAGGACAATTTTTCTATTGTCCGATAAATACTTAAAAAAACCTGGATGCCATGAATGAATTGCCTTAAATAATCGCTTAATGTGTAAAAGTTTTTCAGCCATATATCCTCAAATTGAGTAAAATAGACTCCGATAGTAAAGAACCCGGACTAAGGGGTTCCTATTAAAAATTAATCAATGAAATCTGGAATAAAGATACTACGTTGAATGAAATAGAAGCAATCTATTTTTAATTTATTGTGATAAAAAATAGAGACTAAGAAGAAAATCGTTCAACTTCTTAGTCTCAACGTAATGTTATTCCATGAATAATTCCCAGAATAGACCAGTCAATGGTCAAAGAGTTAGATAGATTAAGTAAGATTAATATCGAATTGAACTAAGTCAACAAATACCTGCAAACGTTCATTAATTTCCTTTTTAGTAAGACCGATCAGGGCATCCGTTCCAAATTTCTGGACAGCAAATGAAGCCATTGCCGAACCATAAATAATAGCATTTTTCAAATTGTCGAAAGAAATATCATCAGTCTTGGCAATATACCCCATAAAACCACCGGCAAAAGTATCACCTGCACCGGTCGGATCAAACACCTCTTCAAGTGGAAGAGCAGGAGCAACAAACACATTGTCTTTATCGAATAGCAATGCTCCGTGTTCACCTTTCTTAATGATAAGATATTTGGGTCCCATCGTTAATATTTTCTTCGCAGCACGTACAAGAGAATATTCATTTGACATCTGGCGAGCCTCTTCGTCATTAATGATCAAGACATCAATTAGCTTGATAACATCCATTAAGTCGTCCCATGCCGAATTCATCCAATAGTTCATGGTGTCCATAGCAATTAATTTGGGGCGTTTTGGAAGTTGTGTGATAACTCGTTTTTGAACTGAAGGCGTCAGATTGCCAAGCATTAAATACTTGCAGTCTTTATATGATTCGGGAACGATGGGATCAAAGTCAGCTAATACGTTGAGCTCAGTTACAAGCGTATCGCGGGTATTCATATCATTGTGATATTTTCCAGCCCAGAAGAAAGATTTTCCGCCCTTAATAATCTGGAGTCCATCCAGATTAATATGATGATCTTTTAATAACTTAAAATAAGATTCGGGGAAGTCGCTACCGACCACAGACACAACATTAATAGAATCAGTGAGATTGGCAGCCGCCAAGCAGATATAAGTACCGGCGCCCCCAATTATTTTGTCTGTTTTCCCGAAAGGTGTTTCGATTGCATCAAAAGCAACCGAACCTACAACTAATAAACTCATTATGCTGGAAATTAATTAAGTGTGAAATATGATAAAATATTTTTTGCAAAGATATTGGATAATTCGAAACAATTAGTAATTTTGCAACCATAACGACTGCGATAACATCAACCTCAAGTAAAATTCCTCCTTAGCTCAGTTGGTTAGAGCATCTGACTGTTAATCAGAGGGTCGCTGGTTCAAGTCCAGCAGGGGGAGCAAAAGAAAATCAAGCACTTACAGTTTATTTTGTAGGTGCTTTTTTATGTGTTTGCACACCATTTGCACACAACTAATAAAAAGGGATCAGTCGGAAAAGTTGTGGAGAAGAAAATAAGAGTTTATCGATAAGCGGTATATCCCGTAATGAATATTTAAATAATACAGGAAGATAAAAAAGATAAGAAATAAGCACGAAGGTGTGTAAAAAAAGATTTGACATAAATTACATGTGGGTCTATCCGGTATCTAGGATCCCGGTCAAACCTACATCAATCCCAGTTCAGACATAGGTTAAATTTCTTTTAATATGCCCTTATGGATAAGACATACCAGGTTCATATCTCCCTTATATTCTCCTTTCTATTTGGACAAAAACTAAAGATTTATTCTTTGATCGTAGATTATTTTGTGCTTTTGGCATTCCTTATCATGAATATTATGATATTATTAGTGAGAGCAGTTTGTCTTATTTTTTATTCCAAAGTTTTACTCCTCAACTTTTCCGACTGATCCCTTTTTTATTGCATTCATAGGGACGTTGGATAGATTTGTGTATTAAATGAATTCAATTTTTATAATTCTTTGTTTTTGTTCTCTTCACTCATTCCTTTATTTCGCTTGTCCGCAATAAACAAAGATGAAACATAAGCAGTAAAAGTTCCAAACATTCCAACACCCGCCATTATTAGTACGGCCCCAATTAATCTTCCCTCGGTGGTAACCGGATATTTATCACCATATCCAACGGTTGCAATAGTTGTGTAGGACCACCATATAGCATCTTCTGCGGTTTTTATATTGCTGTCAGGTGCCTTTTCTACTTGTAAAATCGAAATAGATGAAAAAATAATAATAAGAAGAGCAATGATTGAAACCGTCGTCAATGTTCCTAGTGCTTTATTACGAAAAACATGATCTAAAAAATGTTTTGTAGAGCGAAATGCTCTTATTATTCGTAATACACGAATCAAGCGGATTGCCCTCCCTGCCCTTAAATATGGTATTGCCGGAACGCTTGAAAGAAGGTCTATCCATCCCCATCTCATAAACCTCAATTTGTCTTTAGCTTTATAAAATTGAACACAAAAATCTATGAAAAACACAAGACAAATAACATTGTCAATATAATACAAAAGTTTAGAAACTTCGGATGGTAATTTAAAAATTGTATCAATAGACAAGACGACTAAAACATAAATAGACAAAACAAGCACAAGTAAATCTAAAAAACAGAGTTTATTTTCTTCAGTGTGGTTTTGCATGGCTACTATACTTTAGCAAGGATTACAAATGAAAAAATCAACCCAACTAAAAGCAATAGTGTAACCATACACCCGGTTGTTGTTTTGTTATAGACCTTATTATAAGCATATTTCTTTGAATTAGTTACAAAACCATATCCCCTTGGTGCTTTTAATCCAACAACATTTTTTACAGCTCTTTTTACTGAGGTCCGGGCTGCGATTCGCTTATTAATAGACGGTGTTCTGATTCCTAGTTTCATATTTGTATGGGCTAATTATTCTAATTCATGTAAACTAATAACGTTACCTGCAGTATCTACCTTTGAGATAAACGTCTGAGTAACCTTTCCTCCAAAGGCATTTTTGCCTCTGAATGTAGTTCTAACGATTAATCCGGCGCTATCTAAATCTGAATAAGTCGTTTTAACAGCCTCAAAACTTTCGGGGTCGTTCATTCTTTCTTTAATAGCCTCTACGGTTTTTATATGAGTTCCCCAGTTATGTTCAAACTGAGCAGCTATATGTTCAGCATGTTTGATACTGCCTGATTTCGCCTTGTTTATTTGCTCCTATTCAAAACTAACAGGTTCTTTGTCTTTTGGAATTAACCAAACAATTAACAGTATACCTCATACGATCATATTAAGAATAAGTAGAAATTTTCTGAATTTCCTATGTTTTACTACCTTTTTTTCGGGTTGCACTTCCATTTTGAAAGTATTAAATTGGTTCCTGTAAAGTTCTAAAAATCAATATCAGATAGCAAGTAAAAACATACTTATTGTATGAACCCCCTTGTTTTCAGGACGAATACCCCCTGTGGCTGGATGAAACGATAAATTTGGGTTTATGGAGTTGACCGGAATAGCATAAAAAAGCCCCATTTTTTGAACAGAACAGGGGCTTTTAATTGTATTTATTATTTAGATTCTAATTATAAACTACTTCTTTAATTTGTCTCTGTTTGATTCAATAAAGCGTCTTCTAACTGTTTCAACTCTGTTACTCTTTCATAAAGGGCCGTTAAAAAATCAATAAGGATGTATTTATGAATATCAAATTTCCGGTGTCATCAAGATCTATTTCATCCTTGTTTTCAAAGTAACCGTTCATTCTTTCAGTGATAGTGCTAATAGGCACGGCCTCCATACTCGCATAATCTTTACAAAGATCAATAAGTTCAGTTCTTTTTGCTTTAGTTCCTCAGGTGAAAATAATGGCTTAACTTCTGGCTTTTTCATTTGGACTTTGTTTATGGATGGATACTTTGTTTTGTGATAGTCTCTGATTTTAGTAGTTTCATGGCATTTTTTTGTGGGTTAATTACCTATTCTTCATCATCATTTTTCCCTGGTAAGCTGGTATACGTTCATGCAATAACTTATTTTTAGATGACCTGTCTTCTTCAATTCTGCCTATCCGTTCTTTAACTCTTTTAATTCGTCCGTGTATTCATGTTCATCTTCCGGGGTAACATAAAACAAACAATCATCAAGGGAATTAAAGTAACGAGCAATATTTTTCTCAACTTCCAAGTGTTCCTCGAGTAGATAAATTGAATAATCTTTTAACTCAAGTAACAAGGCTTTGGCTGAAATCTCATCCTTTAATAACTGAATATTTTTATTTAATTCATCAACTTCTTCTGATTTTGATAGTTATGTGTTCATAATGTTGGTTATTTAAGAAAACGTATTAATTTGTTTTTAAATGCCCTATCCTGTCAACACTTTCATGTAAGTTGGCCAAAAATGAAATTATATTATTTGTTCGATAGACTACACTTAAGATCTCAGATGTGTCTAATCGTTCTGAATCACCTCTTTCATTAAGATAGTGAGTATTACGGTGAATCGGGTTTTGACTTAATCTAAGTGAAGAAAAAATTGAAATATAACCTTCCAATGTACAGTATGAGTGATTTTGCGCTCCTTAAGAAAAAAGTGAAACCACATTAATTTATATGACAGTAAAAAGATAAAAGCAAATAGTCCAAAATGTATTGTATATATCTGATCATCTGACATAAAATCAGTAAATAAAGCTGGCTAAACATCACCCAAAGTGACGAAGAACCCAGTTAATGCACATCCTTTATTATTTTCCTATTCATACCTCAGCGCTTCAACCGGATTTTTGCTTGCTGCTTTATAAGATTGTACACTTACAGTCAATAATGCAATAAGTAAAGCAATAGCCCCTGTTAGTGCAAATACCCACCAACTTATACTTATCCGGTATGCATAATTTTGCAGCCATTTATTCATGACAAACCAAGCAATAGGACTTGCAATTATTATAGAAATAAGTACCCACAATATATATTCTTTTGTCAGTAAGGAAAATATTTCAATGGACTTTGCCCCGTTCGCTTTTCTTATTCCAATTTCTTTTGTTCTACGCTCAATCATAAATGAAGATAATCCTATAAGTCCGAGACATGAAATGATAATTGCCAGAAAAGAAAAACAACCAAATATTTTACTCATTCTTTGTTCAGTACTATACAGGTTGTCAAAATCATCATTAAGAAAATGAAAATCAATAGGTAGTCCGGGATTAAATGATTTAAAAGTCTTATTAATAAATTCAACAGTTGAAGTTATTTTATCAGGTTTCATTTTGATATAGAAATTGTTAGACTCACCTTTAGGCATAATGAGCGGTTCAATTTTGTAATGTAACGATTGAAAGTGAAAATCTTTCACTACTCCAATAATAGTTAATTTAGAACCCCAAGGAGTTGATAGTATTTCCCCGATGGGATTCTTAAACCCCATGATTTTTGCCGCTTTTTCATTGATCACTACTGCCGTATTATCAGTTGGAAATTGAGAAGAAAAGAAACGCCCTTCTTTCATCTTAAGCTGAAAGGTTTTGGCATAATCCTCGTCAGTAGCAAGTTGATGAAATAAAGCATCATCACCTTCCTTTTTTCCTGCCCAATTAAAACCGCTCGTTCTAAACTCAATGTTGATAGGACTCTGGCCCTTTGTTACACTCACGATATCCGGATTGTTACTGAGTTCTTTTTTTAAAGTTTCCAGTTTAGGATCCCCAGGGCGTATGGGGAACATGAAATAACCTATGTTGTCTTTATTATATCCAAGCTTCGTATTTTGCATATATTTAAGTTGGGTTCCAATAATTAAGGTGCATATGATAAGTATGATAGACAGTGAAAACTGGAAAATAACCAGCACTCTTCTGAATTTTGCGTTACCGGGATTTTTATTAATAACACCCTTCATTATATCCAGTGGCTTTAAAGAAGACAAATAGAATGCCGGATAACTCCCTGCCAATAAACCGCAAAACAACACAACGGTAATTAAGCCAATATATAAACCGGCACTTTGGTAGTTAATATTCAACTGCTTGCCAACAAGATTATTATAGCTGGGCAGCAGTAATTCAACCAAAATCATAGCTATTGCATGAGCCACAAATACGATTAACAGAGATTCTCCTAAAAACTGGACGATTATTTTTTGTTTGTTTGCCCCTGCCACTTTACGTAAGCCGATTTCCTTGGCTCTTCGGGCTGATTGCGCGGTAGAAAGGTTCATAAAGTTGATACAGGCAATAAGAAGAATAAAAACAGCAATAAGGCCTAGAATCATGACGTATGTAATATCACCATTGCCGCTGATATCGTAATTGTATTTTCTGGAGGAATACAGATGAATCTTTTTGATGTTTTGAAGGAAAATCTCCGCATCTGATCCTTTTTTATGCTTCTTAATAAAATTCTGAATTTTTTTATCAACCAGTTTACTGTCTGTTCCTTTTCTAAGTTCAACATAGGAATAACTTCGCCCACGATCCTCCCAACCATTTATGTGTGCTCCAGATTCTACAAAAAAATCAGTAGAAATTAAAAAATCAAACTGGATGTGACTATTATGCGGCAACGGCTGCACAACACCAGTAACTGTTACCAAAAAACCACGTGATGGCAATGTTTTGCCAAGTGCATCTTCGTTACCGAAGTATTTGCGTGCCGTTTCTTCTGTAATGATAATATTGTGAGGATCATTTAAAGCGGTATTTATATCTCCACGAACAAACTTGATATTGAACATTTTTAAAAAGTCCTTATCAACTGCTAAAACTTTTTCTTCTATAAATTCATCTCCTTTTTTTAACGTTAATGGAGTATGCATGATTCTGGAAGACCTGAATATTTCAGGATATTCATTTTTCAGAGCAGGAGCTATTGCACTCAGCGTTGCCGCAAACAGAGAGCCTTCTCCTTTTGGAGAATTTTGTTTTTCAATCACACGGTATAGATTATCGGCATTTTCGAAATGCCTGTCGTAGCTCAATTCATCCTGTACCCATAAAAGAATTAAAATTGCACAAGCCATACCTATGGCCATACCACTTATATTAAGAATTGAATAGGTGGGATATCTTTTGATATTCCGAAGGGCTATTTTAAAGTAGTTCTTTATCATGATATTTAAATTCTTGGGGGTTAATCAGAATTCTATTTATTGTTCACCAACTCGGAGAAACAAGTTACTTACAATTTCCTGTTGAAATTTTCAGTTATAATTTTTCCGTCAAATAATTGTACAATGCGGTTGGCTCTTTCGGCATGAGTTGATGAATGAGTTACCATAATGATTGTTGTTCCTTCGTTATTCAATTCTTCCAGTAACTTTATCACTTCTTCACCGTTGGCCGAATCCAGATTACCTGTCGGTTCATCGGCAAGTAATAATTTTGGATTTGTAACCACAGCTCTGGCAACAGCTACACGTTGTTGCTGTCCACCTGATAATTGCTGGGGAAAATGGTGCTTACGATGAGCTATTTGCATCCGGTCCAATACTTCGTCTACCTTTTTCTTTCTTTCTTTTGGTGACATCCTGAGGTAGAACAGTGGCAATTCCACATTTTCATATACATTCAACTCATCCATCAGGTTAAAGCTCTGAAAGATGAATCCAATATTTCCCTTCCGAAGATCCGTCAATTGTCTTTCTTTATATTTAGAGATATCTTTGTCCATAAAATAGTATTGCCCGCTTGAAGGAATATCCAACAAACCTAGAATATTAAGCAGGGTTGACTTTCCGCATCCCGAAGGTCCCATAACAGCGACAAATTCTCCCTGCGCAGCATTAAATTCCACATTATTCAGGGCTGTGGTTTCTACTTCGTCTGTACGATATACTTTAGATAACCTATTTATTCTGATCATATAAATTTTGATTTAGAAATTTTAATCATAATTTTCAATTATCATACCAGTGTTATTTAATTTCTGAAAATTAGATATTTAAGCGATAATATCAAAATAATATTATCTATATTTGCCTAATATAAGGACATTAAATGTCCATAATATTGACATAAGTATAAAATTTTAAGCATTTTGAAAATGAATGGTAAATTGTTGATTGTTGACGATCATAAACAAGTTTTAAAAGCATTAATCCAGTTGCTTGAACCTGAATTTGAAAGTATTACAGGTCTATCTAATCCTAATCAAATTATCAGTTATATAAATAAGGAGGCGTATGATGTTATCTTATTGGACATGAACTTTTCAGCAGGTGTTAATACAGGCAATGAAGGTATATACTGGCTCAATCGTATATTAAAATCAGATCCGTTAACCGTTGTGATAATGATAACTGCTTATGCCGATGTTAATTTGGCAGTAAGGGCTATAAATGAAGGTGCCACTGATTTTGTAGTAAAGCCATGGGACAATAATAAACTTATTACGACCCTGCAAGCAGCATTTAAACTCAGACAATCAAAGATTGAGAATAAGAAGCTCCGCGATAGGCAAAAACAAATAAACAAAGGAAATATTAAACAAGATGGTCCTCTGATTGGAAAATCGCAAGCGATGGAAAAGGTATTGCAGGTAATGAAAAAGGTAGCTAAGACAGATGCAAATGTGTTAGTAATAGGCGAAAATGGGACCGGAAAAGAATTAATTGTAAAAGGAATCCATAATATTTCGCGTAGAGCCGATGAAGTCTTTATTAGTATTGACTTAGGCTCAATTACTGAAACACTATTTGAGAGTGAGATGTTCGGGCATATTAAAGGAGCATTTACTGATGCCAAAGAAGATAAAACCGGGTGGTTCGAAACGGCGTCGGGCGGTACCTTGTTTTTGGATGAAATAGGCAATCTTTCTCTCACTATGCAATCTAAATTACTTACAGCCATTCAAAATCGGGTAATATATAAGGTCGGCTCAAAAATTCCAATCCCTTTTGATATACGGCTTATCTGTGCAACAAATAAGAATCTGGAAGAAATGGTCTCAAAGAATCTTTTTCGCGAAGATTTATATTACAGGATTAACACAATTGTGATTGAAATACCGCCTTTGCGTGATCGGGGTGAAGATATTGTTTTACTTGCAGAGCATTTCTTAAAGGAGTATGCAAACAAATACGAGAAATTTTATTTAAAATTTAATAGCAAAACCCTGGATAAACTCCTGAAATATGACTGGCCGGGAAATGTAAGGGAGCTACGACATACTATAGAAAAGGCGGTCATATTATGTGATTCGGATATTTTAATGCCGGAAGATTTTATAATCTCACATTCAACACAACAACCGTTTCTTCAGCAAAAGCCATCAACATTTGCCGAAATAGAAAAACAGGCCATACAAATTGCTTTGAACAACAATAATGGAAATGTTCTAAAAGCAGCAAAAGAATTGGAAATAGCAAGACAAACCATGTACAATAAAATGCAAAAGTATAACCTTTAGAAAGCTATAAACATGTTATTAAATAAATTCTTCATCAATGTACTTATTCGGGTAACTTTTATTGTATTATCCTGTGTAGTATTAGGAATAGTGTTACAGTATCTTGACCGTGGATACTATTATACCTTGGTAGGTATAATTTTCATGATTTTGTTTCAAGCCTATATGCTGGTAAATCAGGTTAATAAAACAAATGTAGATTTAGAAAAATTCTTTTCATCGATTCAAGATCATGACTCATCCGTTCGATTTTCTGAAAACACCAAGAATACCTCATTCAGAAAATTGCATGATAGAATGGATTATTTAAATACAATCATTCAGAATGCCAAAATTGAAAATGAGAGAACAAGCCATTTCTTACAAAGCGTGGTTGATCATGTTGATATTGGACTATTATCATTTGACATGAATGGCAAGATAGAAATTTATAATAGGGCTGCAAAAAGGTATTTAAACGTTCAACAACCCCGGCAACTATCGTCTTTAAAAACCATGAATGATGAAATATTTAAGATTATTAATACTATAAAACCGGGGCAGGAGATATTACATAAAATTAAAATAGACAATTATTTACAAAGTGTTTTAGTAAAAGCCACTGAACTGAAATTTGAAAGCAATGTAATAAAACTAGTTTCTTTTCAGGATATTACCAATGAACTCGACAAAAAAGAATTGGATTCCTGGCAAAGATTAATTCGGGTGTTAACCCATGAAATTATGAATTCCATAAGTCCAATTACTTCTCTTGCCACGGTGATTTCAGGATATTTTAAAAATAAAGACAATGGAGATTCGGTTCTGCCTGAAAAAATCAATCATCAAATAGTATCTAAAACACTTTCCGGATTAAATACCATTGAAGAAACTGGAAAAGGATTATTAGATTTTGTTGATAAATACAGAAGCTTGACATTATTGCCAAAACCTAATTTAAGCAAATTCACTATTGATAGTCTGTTCCGAAAATGCAAACTCCTCATGACATCAAATATTGCAACTAACATAAAAATTATTACAGGTGTTTATCCTAAGGATATTGCAATAGTTGCAGATTATGCCCAAATTGAGCAGATTCTTATAAATTTAATAAAAAATGCTAATGAAGCTTTATCCAACAAGAAAAACGGAACTATTCACCTTAAAGCATTTTATGACGATGGGGGTATATTAATTCAAGTTGAAGACAATGGAATTGGGATATCCAATGATATTATTGAAGATATTTTTGTACCGTTTTATACAACCAAAGAAAATGGTTCGGGGATAGGATTAAGTTTATCAAAGCAAATAATGCAAAATCATAATGGTACAATTTCAGTGAATTCTGTTCCGAATAAGGGAGCTAAATTTAATTTAAAATTTCAATTATGACTATCCACAGACGTCCATTGAGATTGACAAATCTTTAAATTTCCTTCAGTATATTGTCTATTAACTTTGTCCATTTGTAAACAATTGATATGCAGAGAGGATCAAAAGCAAGCGATTGAATTGGCTTTAATCTCTTATATTCATCCATGGATATACCGCATGATACTGATCTCCTCAAATTGGAAAAATGAGTAATTTATCCCGGAGCATGCTGTCAGTCAAACTTAATTAAAGCCCAAAAGTATTTCAAATATTTATATCCCTCCGCCAGTCAAATTATACAGTTTTCCCAATAAATAAAGGGAGTCAGCCACTGTTATTATACAGATTCCACCATGCGGAACCCGGCATGCTGGTAAAAGTGTCTTCGAAAAGCATACCGTGCATGTAATGTTATCTCATTACCTGTAGAGATCCATGAACCCCCTTTTATCAGATTATGCTTCCCGTCAAATGTAGGAGTCGAGAAATCATCATACAAAGGATGGACTTTAAACCCGGGATAACTCGTGATAGGTGTTTCTGTCCATTGCCAGACATTACCAACTACGTCATTAAACTCACCCATTTTAAATAAATCAACCGGACAGGGAGATGCATAATGCTCAAGGTTTATATTGCCGGGGGATAATCCCCAAGCGCTTTGATCCGGGACATTGCAAAACGCCACTAAACGATACCATTCACCTTCCGTCAATAAACGTAATGTCTTACCGGTCATTTCACTTTGCCAGTTACAATATGCCTTTGCCTCCAGATAATTCACTTCAGCTGGCCAGTTCCAAGGCATAGATAGCTCATCTGCAACCAATCGCAGAAAGTATTCATTTCCAACTTTTCTCCAGAACAGGGGCATCTCAGCTTGCTTATAACATTTCCAGCTCCAGCCTTCATCGGTCCAATACTTTTTAGTTCCATACCCTCCCGACTCCACAAATTTCAAAAACTCCGCATTCGAGATAAGCTGCTTCGTAGCTTTAAAAGTGGCTATATTCTCCTCATATCTCCCGTATTCACAATCCCAACCATAAAACGGATCATTGAATGGCTTTCCCATCACAACGAGAGACCCTGGAACGGTCAGAAACTCATTACCGGTAGCACTCCCCATCAAGGGACAATTTTTACCAAATTTGCCGGGTTGCAAGCTGTTCAAAGGAAGTTGTCTGATCAGCACTGAAGAGGTTTCCAAATGAATCCTCTCGTGTTCAATTCCCATCATGATTGTCCAGAAAGGGCTTTCCCAAGTGATCGGCATTTGCAAAGACGTCTTCTCAATTACTTTGATAATGACCTTTTTTGCCTTATCACGATATTCTCTGACCTGAGAAACCTTTGGCCAATTATAATGATTTTCATCTATATCGTCCCAGCTCATCTCATCCACCCCAACTGCAAATACTGATTCATAAGCAGGCTCGATGCGTGTGTCGATCAGTTTTGCCAGAATCAGTTTATTGATGAAGAAAGCAGCCGTGTGGCCCAGATAAAAGATCAACGGATGACGCAATGGATCTGCCCGCAGATAGAATGTTTCATCCTGTTTTATTAAATCATATAATCGCTCGTCAATCTCCCATGTTTTTATAAAATAATCAAGAATCTCGATCCGCTTTTCTTCCGGATTTCCTTCTTGCAGATTGATTGTTTTAGTTTTCAGATTATGCATTGCTAGTTTAGATTTTTGTGTAAGTATACTTTATGCATCACGAAAGTTTCATTTGTGTCGGGATTGGTTTTTATCTGATCGATGTAGGCATAATCTTGATAACCTCGACTCCGATAAAGCGAGATAGCATGAATGTTTTCAACCCACACACGTATAAAAGCATGTTTAAACCGTTTTTTATCTACCGTTTGAATAAACTCAAGCAGCAGTTGTTTACCCAATCCCTGACCTCTGGCATTTTTTGTTACCATCATTTCGGCAATATAAACACAATCTTCTACCAAAAAGTTTTGTCTTATTTTATCAGGGATCCATTCATCAAAGCTCAACGGAGTCGCCAATAACGCACCAATCACTTTATCTTCTTCTAGAACTACAATCCCATAACCTCCTAGAAACAGACTGTCAAGATAATGGCCAATAGCTTCTGGATCTAAAGATTGGGCCGACAAGCCGGAAGAGAAACAATTTAAATACAGTTGCAACAACTGATCTTGATAATTCTGATAGTTTCTTTTATCAATAGTGATTAATTTCATCTGAGATAAGGTTATCCCATAGAAATGTAAAACTTGCAGGTTTGTTCAAAATTACGATCAATGAGTCCGCTCCGAAAAGTCAATTCTTTTTTATTATTAATTTGTAATATACTGATATACCGTAGATGTATTAGCCTAAATGGCGTGAAATGGCTTTTCGGAGTGGACTTAATTAATACATACTTTTGAACTAAATTGGTCATTTTTTAATTGCTACTAATAACTGAATAGTTGAAACTTGGTGTGTTTATTTTATCCATTCTATCTATGTGCCGCATCAATTGACCAACTTCAGCCGACAAAATGATTAGAACCATACATCACTAATCGATAAATATTTAGCTCCGGTTTTCAACAATGAATCATATCCGGTCTTGAGTGGACAATTTTTTTTAGCGAGTCCACTCCAAGAACTTCAAAATCTCAATTGATCGAGATTTTAATTTGTTCCTCTTCTACTCAAGAAAACAGAAGCCGATGAGTAGGTGATGAAATTAAGATTAGACCCGGATGAACCATCCATAAAGGTAGTGAGTTCCGCACAAGTTGAATACATGTTCCGTACCTGTTCCGTACCTGTTTCATATAATTATACGGAACAGGTATGAAACAAGTACGAAGTATGAGCGAAACAGGGAAAAGTTATCCCAGAATAATCTGAGGAAGATTGATGAGTGATATTCCAGCTATCTTTCGAGAGTCTAAAAATGAAATCAGGACAATTTAACTATTGGTGGATCTTGACAGAATGCAGGGAGTTTAGGCAGCAAAGTACAATTTAACTATTGGTAGACCTTGACCTAATTATAACAGGGGTAAAGAAAATTAATCGAGTTCATGATGGGGCCGATGAAGAGTATAGTGTCGACGCTCCTTTCAGAAATGACGAATACAAATGGCTTATTGATATTCATCATTTCCAATTATCTTTTTCCGATAAGCTCAACTACCGAATGATCCGAAAATTAAAGGGTAGCCGAACTCTTAAAGAAATTGCTAAAGAATAGCGCCTGATACTGTATAGAATTTTTCCAATAATCCCAGGTATGTTTGCCCGGACGCTCAATATAATCATGAGGGATTTTATTTTCAAGCAGTTTCTTATGCAGGTTTTGGTTTACCGTATAGAAAAAATCATCGACTCCACAGTCAAAAATAATTTTTAAAGACCCCCCCTTGAGTAAATCAACTAAATTAATAACGGTATTCTTCTCCCAGTTTTCTGGATTTTGCTCAATAGTACCAAGGCGTTTAGCAATCTCCCAGTTTTTAGGGAAGGGTCTGATATCGACTCCCCCACTCATGCTACCTGCAGCTCCAAAAACATCTTGATGTCTAAATGAAAGATAAAAAGCGCCATGTCCCCCCATACTTAATCCTGTGATAGCCCGACCCGAAGAATTATTAATAGTATGATAATTATGGTCTATAAAATCGACCAGCTCTTTTGAAATATAAGTTTCATACTTCATCGTAGAATCAATAGGACTGTCAAAATACCAACTGGCACTTGTCCCATCAGGACATACAATGATGAAATTATACAAATCGACGTATTCTTTTATTTCAGGAACCTTCGTTATCCAATCTTTCTGGTTACCACTATATCCATGTAATAAATACACTACCGGGAGTTTCTTTCCATTTTTTGAATAATGTTCAGGCCTGATTACGATGTTCAATATTGACTTATTCATGGCTTTACTCCTCACCGCAACTGTATCTACCTTTGCTGCAAAGCAGTACAACGTACTGCTTATTATAAATAGTAATCCTATTAATTTTTTCACTTCAGTTAATTTGTTTTATGATAAAAATTACTTCCATACACTGCACTACAATAAGTGATGTTTACGAAGAAAAACTTAAGTAACAAAATTAGAGAAATTTTATCTGGCTCACAATATTGACGAGAGTTACGACGATAAGAATCCTGAATTTTTTTACGGATAGCAATATAAATATACGAAGGAAACCGCAAACATATATTTGTCACATCTTTGAATAGAAGAAAGTTGAAAATAATATTAGTGGATTAAGCCTGCCTTCTTTGGATATAACTGAAGAATAGAAATGCAATATTTTCGGAAAAAGTAGAATGCAACGTTTTAGATTATAAAACTAATCCAAGATAATTTTAACTAAAATAAGTAGCGCATAGCAGAATCGAACTGCTATTTCCTGAATGAGAATCAGACCTCCTAACCGTTAGAGGAATGCGCCAAAATTGCTTTGCAAAGTAATAACAATTGCAAAAGTAGGTTCTTTCTTTCAAAAATAAAACTATAAATGCAATTTTTGATTAAATAGATTTAATCGCCCTGTGTATTCGTTCAATAGTCTCTTCTTTTCCAATTATCTCGCACATATCAGCAACACCGGGTCCGTTAGATATACCCATAAGGCAAAGTCGTAGTGCATTCATTACTTTTCCCATTCCGTAACCCTTCCCGGCGATATAGGCAACAATCTTTTCCTCTATTTCTTGGGCTTCGAATGGATTGGTATCATTAAGAACTGCAATAACTTCATTCATAATTACAGCGGTGTCCTCTTTCCAGAACTTCTTAACAGATGTAGCATCATACGCAGTAGGTCTTTCGAAAAAGAATGACGATTTCTCCCAAATCTCGTGAATAAAGTTTACACGCTCTTTCATCAAACCTACAATTTGCCCAACCTTTACGGGTTCCGCCTTAACGCCCTTTTCGTTAAGAACCTGCATATACAGTTTTGCAAGCTCCGCATTGCTCTTTTGCATAAGATATTGATGATTGAACCATTTTGCCTTTACAGGATCGAAACGAGCACCCGATTTATTCACCCGCTCAAGCGAGAATAGTTGAATCAACTCATCCATACTGAATATCTCCTGCTCGGTCCCGGGATTCCATCCTAATAGTGCAAGTAAGTTTACAAATGCTTCCGGAAAATAACCATCCTCTCGGTAGCCATGAGACGTCTCACCTTCGGGTGATTTCCAGAATAACGGGAACACAGGGAACCCCATCTTATCGCCATCGCGCTTGCTTAACTTTCCACTCCCCGTAGGTTTTAAAAGCAAGGGAAGATGAGCAAATTGAGGCATGCTTTCGCTCCAACCCAATGCTTTATATAGCAAAACGTGGAGGGGAAGTGATGGTAACCATTCCTCACCTCGAATTACATGTGATATCTCCATCAGGTAGTCATCAGTAACGTTTGCCAGATGATATGTCGGAAGCATATCGACACTTTTGAAAAGAACTTTATCATCGAGGGTTGAGGTGTTGACAACCACATCTCCGCGGATTAAGTCGTGCATCTTTACCTCCTCGTTTTCCGGCATTTTAAAACGAATTACCCAGTGATCACCTTTTAATATACGTGCTTGAACCTCATCTTGAGATAAAGCCAATGAGGTTTCCATCTGGTTCCTGATCTGGTAGTTATATGTAAATGCATTGCCTTTAGACTCCGCATTCTTCCTAAGTTCATTCAAAGATTCAGTGGTGTCGAAGGCATAATAGGCATTCCCTGATGCTACAAGCTGATCGGCGTACTGCTTATAGATTGCCCGACGTTCGCTTTGACGATACGGAGCATGTTTTCCCCCTTCAACAACCCCCTCATCAATCTTTATCCCGCACCAACTTAACGCTTCATTTATATACGCCTCGGCACCGGGAACAAAACGTTGCGAATCGGTATCCTCAATTCTTAATAGAAAATCACCCCCATGCTTCTTGGCAAAGAAATAATTAAATAGAGCGGTGCGTACACCACCGATATGTAACGGCCCCGTCGGGCTAGGAGCAAAACGAACGCGTACTCTGCGATTATTCATAATCTATACTTTTTAAGCTTGCAAAGGTATGAAAATTGGGAGAATTGAATCGGGGTATGTCACTTCCTATTTTCCAGACCAGCAATGAATACTTTTAAGGTAAGCCTCAAATGTACTGATATCTTGATGTATAAGCGTTATATGGGGATTATCAATTATCTTTTATACAACGAACAGAGAATCCACTCGCTTTCCCTAAGGAGCTTCTATAAACAGCGATTCTTCGGGGAATTATTCGTACCCAAGCCTGGGTAGTGTAGACCTCGGTAGTGCTCCACCAGTATCCCGAAAGGCCAATGTCATAGGAGGTTATATAATCACTATGATAACCACCCGGTAAAGCTGTAAACCCCGTTTCATTCGTTACTTCATCTGTTGAGTTAACCCAATGAGTTGTACCGGTTTCTGAAAGCTTACCTGCTGCTAGTTTTTCTCCAAAAAGAAAGTTCGTGAGGGCAGTCCATTCGGCATCACTGGGAATATGCCAACCTACCGGGGCTATATTTCGGGAATCAGTCACTGCATACCAATTGTATAATGCCCCGTACGTAGATTTATTAGATTTATCGTTGTTATATAAGACGTATGCTCCTGTTTTAAGATGATACCATGCTGTGTTGTCGGTGACATTTGGTATCGTATCACCATTCCGATATTTTGTAGTCTTTAGATTTTCCACTGTCCAAATTTGCGATCCTATGGTTACCGTATGATAAATATTGCCATCTACATCAACCATTGTCAATTCTTTAGTCGAAAAGGATATCATATTTCCATAGGCTGTGCCTAAGCTGTTTGTTGCAAATGCTCTGATATAATAAGTTGTATTTGGTTTTAATTCAGAAATGCTGGTTGAGAAAGTACTAGAACTTTTACTTTCGTATATTATATGATCTTCGATAGTTGGGTATTGATCAAGACTCCAACAAATTCCACGGGCAGTTACCGTTGCGCCTCCGTCAGAAGAAATAGCTCCTCCACTGATGGCTGAGCTAGAAGTTATATTAGTCACCTCAGTAGTCGTAATAGTGAGAACTGCAATTGGTGAATCTTTTTTGCAGCTAAAAAAGGAGGATAACAAAAATCCCCAAACGACAAACTTGTAAATTGTAGTATTTACCTTCATATATTTTTTATAAAATATGCATTACGTTATATCAGCGTCATCTATTAAATTACTATTAGAATGCCCGGACAGCTCGTACCGCACAATTATTGGTTTTGTATTCCGAAGTAGCTATTCCATTTGAAAAATCTACAATACTGGCCATGTGCGAAAGGATCATTGACTCCGAAGAAGACCAATATTTACCCTTTTTAAAGTTACCGATTCCTTTAGAGTCCAAGGCTTGCATACTCCATAATTCATCCCTGCTTGGCAAAAACCAATCAGAATAGCCATTTAGGACCAAGTCCTGACATATTTTAGCAGCATAAAAACCATTGCCTTGTGCCTTAACGATTGAGTTGGTGTAAATCTCGCCCAAACCAATATTCATCTGCAAAATTCCCAGATCAGTTATTTGACTTCCGTCATTTTTCCACCATGGAGCTGCTGCACTTTGATCAGTTGGTGCACAAACAAGCCCATGTCCCTTATAATCCGAATAGAAAACAATACCTCCTTGCATTAAAGTCCCAGGTATGAGCTGCGTATAAAACGGCATATCCTCACCATATACAGTACCCAAAACGTTTACGGTCTTCACTCTGTAGTGATAAAGCGTATAGGCTGTTAAACCGGATATCTGAGCATTTGCACTGTAACTGGTATAATCTTGTTGAAACGGAGGCTTCAGTGATCCCGGTGTAGCCTTCACTGTATTACCATATGCTGTTGTAAGACCCCATTCAAAATACACATCGGTAGCAATCAAGTTCGGATTCACCGACGCACGAATAGTGGCACTTGTTGGAGTGAGGTAAAGTGGATATAACGTCGTATCAGCTGCAGGCATTTGAGTCAGTGTAAACGATTTTATATCCCCATATCCCCATCTTGAACCATTGATTGCAAATGCCCGGTAATAATACTTTGTATTCATAACTAAACCGTTCAACGAAATAGTGAAAGCGCCTTTTCCGGTGCCACTATTGACCTTAGTGCCGACTATCGGATCAATGGATGCATTGGAAGTCCAAAAAATACCACGTGCGACAACCTCCTCCCCACCATCATCAATCACATTACCCCCTAAAACTGCACTTGAACTCGTTACATTAGTTGGCGAGATAGAATATACACGCGGAGGTAGCTTTAATGTAGCATATTGAACCTGGTTTCCATAAGTAATTCCCTTGCTACTGATGGCATACGATCTTATATAGTAAGTTGTTGAAGCAGCTATACCATAAATAGTACTAGTAAACTTTCCAATTCCATTACCCAACGCAATCTTATTATTCTCAATTGTTGGGTTTTCTGTCAGAGCCCAACAGACACCTCTTTCAGTAACAGCCGTTCCACCATCTGTCATAATGTTCCCACCACAAACAAAAGAGGTATCCGTAGTGATCGTTACATTCAATGTGTAGAGCGAAAGCAATTCAACCGTAGGTGCAGGTGTAATATTCTTCTTATTACAGCTACTGGTAAGGTTAATAAATAGTCCCATTAGGAGAATCAGGAAGATCAAACATATCCTGTTATTTTTCATCTACTGCTAATTTAAATTACATAATATACTGAATTCAATCACAATACTACTTTGATTTTTGTAAATATACCTTGATCAAACTATTCTGATATTAAGCAGAATTTATTTTTGTAAATATAGAAACAAACTTCATTATAAAAAATGCCTTATTTGTACTCCGGGTATTGTGATACATCAGATATCAAAACTTATGGTTACAATGTACCTGCTAAATATTGATCTGAAACTTACAACCGATGCCAATAACGTAATGCTGTCTAAAAATCAAGAAGGATGGATAAAAACTAACGGGCAAGGAAAAGTTGATGCGATAAAGAAGAAAAGCCACATTGTGTGTTGTGGCTCTAACTTTAGCTTTCCCTTTTCCCATGCAGGAGCAGGTCTACCGCAGAGTGCAATGAACCGGCTTTGATTACTGAGCCAGCATTTACAAAGAAAATCTCATCGGCATTCTCGATGGTATTCAGTCGGTGCGCAATGATAATACGAGTAGTATAGTCGGGAAGTTTTTTTAGAATCTTCTCAAGCAATTGTTCCGTAACGGTATCGATATTGGCAGTCGCCTCATCGAGAATCAACAGTTTAGGTTTGCGCAATACTACACGGATAAAAGCAATCAATTGCTTTTGTCCTAAGCTGATACTGTCGCTATCCGCTTTTATTTCAGCAGTCAGCCCTCCATCGAAGCGTTCAAGTAATCCGTCTAATCCCGATTCAGACAAAAGCTTTGATAAAGCTTCGTTCGAAATATGCTTATATGCTGCATTCCCATATAGGATATTGTCACGAATAGTTCCGCTGAACAGGAAAGGCTCTTGCAGGATAAAGCCGATCGAAGATGTGCGAACGTCAATGTCTATTGACCGGATGTCCATACCATCAAATATGATTTGTCCTGCCGTGGGATCGTATAGTCGTGCCATAAGTGAGGCTGTTGTTGTTTTACCACCCCCTGTCGGACCTACAAATGCATAGGTTTTACCTCGTTCCAGATCGAAACTCACATCTTTCAGAATCTCATTTCCAGTGTTATATGAAAACGAAACATGGCGGAATGATAGCAAATAAGAAGTTGCTTCTTTTGGGATTGTTTCGACAACCTTTAGATTATTTTCCAGTACCAGTATCTGCGAAATACGATCCCAACCGGCCAATGCCACCTGAAAGTTGGCCCAAAGTGCAGCAATCTGACGGAGCGGATTATAGAACTGAGCGATATACGCTAAAAAGCTGATAAGCAATCCAACCGAGAACTGTCCGACGGCAATCAGGTAAATACCGAATGCCAGCACTACCATTTGTCCGATATTTGATAAAAATCCGTATACAGGCGCAAACATATTATTCGCAATACCGGCTTTCACTGCGTTTTGATAGTTTTCGACATTGACTTCATCAAAGCGTTTACGGAAATAATCCCTTCGGTTAAAGGCTACAATTACCTTGAAATTATTCAGACTTTCCTGAATTTCGGCGCTTAGACTTCCTGTGCTTTTCATATTGATTGCATTCCGGTTCTTTACCCAGGGTGAAATGCTTCGTGTGAATATCCACAATACAAGAGCCGGAGCCAAAGCTGCCAGCCCAAGTTTCAGATTGATGGAAAGCAGAAATATTCCGGCTCCCAGCATCGTGAAAATACTGCCTATAAACTGTACCAGTGACTGCGAAAAGAACTGATTGATTTTATCAGTATCGTTATTTACTCTTGAAATCAGATCACCTGCTTTATTCTGGTTAAAAAAATCAATCGGCAACTCCTGCAGTTTATTGAAAACGGAATTTCGCAGATTAAATAACATGCGTTGTCCTACGCGTCCCATTAACTGTGTTTGCGTATATCCGCTCACCAAGGCGATGACGAAGACACAAAACAAAATAATGGAATATTGAATCACCCCCTCATAATGTTTTGTCACCACAAAGCTATCGACGGCATGTCCCATCAAATACGGACCCACAAGATTTAACCCCGCGTTGATGAAAATGAAAAACATGGCAATAAAGAGATTTTTACGCTCTTTGCCCATTAGTGTCAATAACTGTTTAAAGATGTTTGTCGTATTGACTTTTTCGTTGGACTGCAGCCTTTTTTTAATATTGAGATTATAGTTCATAATGATTTGTGCTGCGTTGAGAATTGAAAATTTGAACATATTCGGGACAAGTATCCATCAGCGATTCGTGAGTTCCGCTTGCCAGAATTTCGCCTTCCTCCAATAGAATGATTTGTCCGTAATTCATGACCGATGCAATCTTTTGAGTTACAGAAAGCAAGGTTATTCCGGGATAATTCCGCGCCACGTTATCCAGAATCTTCTCTTCAGTTTGATTGTCAACCCGGGCGGTAAAATCATCAAGTAAAAGAATTTTGGGATTAAGTGCCAGTGCCCTTGCTAACATGATACGTTGTTTTTGCCCCCCCGAGAGGCTTGTCCCGCGTTCGCTCACTATCGTGTCCATCCCTTGTGGAAGGGCAGCGATAAAATCGTTCAGTTCGGCTGTCTCAATCGCTTTTGAAAGCGATTCGGTTGTCACCTTTTCTTTAAATGCAATATTTTCGCGAAGGCTCATGTTGAAAATAATACTGTCCTGAAACACAAATCCGATCTGATCCTGGAATGTTTCTTTATTATAATCGTTAATGTCAACACCATCAAATAGAATGGAGCCGTTTGAAGGTTGAATTAATCCTGTAAGGAGGTAGAGCAATTGCGTTTTCCCTGCAGCGGTTGGTCCAATCACCGCCGTTCTGGTTCCGGATTTCAGAACCATTGAAACGTTCTTTAAAATAGGCTTATCTCCATAAAATATCGAAACATTTTGCATCTCAACGTTTCCAAGTAAAGGGGTGCTTATCATACCGATATCGGATGTTTCTTCGGCATCCAAAATGGCGCAAATCCGGCCATACGAAACCGAAGCCTGTACCACAAAATTGCTGATAAACCCAATGACAATAATCGGAAAGATAAGGATTACCAAATACGAACTGAACGCTGCAAAATCGCCCAACGACATAGAACCTGTTATTACGTAGTGCCCGCCCAATGCCAGAATGATAAGCGATGCCATATTGCTTACGAACACAACTATCGGAATCAACGTGGCAAAAAGTTTAAGTATGGACATCCCCAGGGTTTTAGCTTGTGTATTAGCATCCAGAAACTTGTTATATTCGAATATTTGCGAATTCAAAACCCGAATTAATGCCGCCCCCATTATGCTTTCGTTGATCACTTTATTGAGCCAGTCGATCACTTCACGACTTTTCTTGAACAATACCCGTACTTTACGGAACACCAGGAAAAATGCTCCACTGATAATCGGAATAATTGCAAGTACCGATAACGCCAGTTTCCAGTTGATCGAAAGCAAAAGGATACTCGCTCCGATGATGATAAACAGCGATGAAGCTAGCGACACAACCGCCATTGATACAAACAACTTCACCGAATCAATATCGGAAGTGAGATTGGTAAGCAATTTAGAGGGGTTTGCCTGCTGGATAAACGCATAGCTCTGACGTGAAATTTTATCGGCAAGTTTAGTCCGCAAGTCACGTGCAACTCTTTCGGATGCATAGGTTTGCAAAATACCCTGAAGAAAAGTAAAGACGAAAATAATGAATGATGCTGCTAGAAATTCAATAATGATTTTTTGATACAGAAAAATTCCTTTCGAGAAATCATCAATGCTGTGTGAAATAAGTTTCGGGATTACTAAGTTCGCGGCATTACTCAATAGCGCAAAGCCAATCAGACTGAAAATCATAAGTCTGTATGGCTTCAGTACAGCGAATATATTTGGTTTATTCTGTTTCCTTCCTGATGCTTGTTCGTTATCTTTGTCTGTCATTTTCAGTTTATTCTGCTTAAAAATTCAAAGGGCAAAGTTAAAATAACCCTTAATCAAATGTTGATAAACTCTAAAATAACACGATTCTGGTAAAGTGGTTCAATAACAATAAGGTTTGCAAAAACTAAGATAACGGTAATAACAAGGGCGCAGGTTAATTTCCTGCGCCCTTGTTGTTGTTTTATTATTTAGTTGCCGGTTTTCCGTCCTTGTCCAGCAACATCGGATTACCTAAACCAAGGTCTTTTAACTTTTCGTACTGAGTAGCTTTATCACCAACTATCAAATAAATCAGTTGCTCAGGATGAATTAATTTCTGCGAAAGTTTAGCATGTTCGTCCGGTGTCATTTTTTGAACAATTGCTTCACGCTGTAATATATAATCGGAAGGAAGATTATATATTACAATAGGTGCAAGCATTTCGTTTAACTGCTGTAATGTCTCGAATCTTCCTGCATTGCTCTTTAATAAAGCACTCTTTACCAAATCAAGATCTTCTTTCGAAATGCCTTCGGTATACTTTTTAATCTCATCACGGATGATCTGAGTAGCTTCGAATGTTGAATTTGATTGGACTGCAGAACTTGCAAGAAACAGACCACCATAAGTAGCGCCACTAAAGCTGGAACGAGCTCCGTAAGTAAACGATTTCTTCTCTCGTAAAATCATATTTAAGATTCCGTTGAAATCGCCACCCAGTTTATGGTTTATCACAATCGCTTTGTAATAATCCGGACTCATGTAGCTTGGGCCTGAATGTCCGACAAATACTTGTGATTGTTTTGCATTCGGAATATCTACAAAATAAATTCCCGGCTTGGCAGAAGTAATACTTGAAACTTTCGGAATTTTAACTTCCTTCGCCTTCCAATCTTTTAAGCCATCAAATAATAAAATTGCTTTCTCTTGTGTTATATCTCCTACTATGCTAATTTTTGCTACTGAAGGTGCAAAAAATTGATTATAATAGTTTTTTAGGTCGTCAATCGTTATTTTTTCAACTGACTTTATTGTTCCAGCAGCTTCATTGGATAAAATATTATTGGTTCCATAAACCAATTTACTGAATACATTTTGTGCTATTGATGCAGGAGAAGTTTCCGTCCTTTTTAAACCTTCTATTGTTTGCCTTTTTGCAAGTACAAATTCTTTCTCATCCCAACGCGGTTCATATAACATTTCTTTAGCCAGCGCAAATGTTTCATCTAATTTGCTTGAAAGACAACTCCCGGATATTGAAATAGACTCTTTACTGCCCATAATATATATATTCGCACCTAAATCCTGCATTGCTTCGTCCAGTTCAATAGGTGTCTTGGTTTTTGTCCCCTGATTCATTAATCGTGCTGTTAACGAACCAACCCCAATTAAATCTGGATTGTCAAGAAGCATTCCTCCTTTTAAAATAATTGAGAATTCGACCAATGGTAATTTACTTTGTTTAATACCGAAAACAGGAATTCCATTGGTGGTTTTATCTTTCCAGATTCTTGGAAGTGTAACGACAGGATCGGGACCTTTAACCGGTTCTTTTGTTCTATCAATCTTTGAAGGAATGGGTTCGTATTTAGAAGCCGTGATTTCTTTCTTCTTTGTCCCTTGTTTATCAATAGACTCTTCCTGCACTACCCACAATTTAGAATTTGATGCTGCTAAATCTGTTTTGCCCTTCGGAACAATACTAGTGATCAGATAATTTCTATTTTTGATATACTTGTTATAAACTCTCCAGATATCATCTTTTGTAACACTCATTCTGTTATTGAAATCAATCGTCATATAATCAGGCGATCCGGCAAAAATATTATAATCGCCTAACCTCATTGCTTTACTTAAAACACTTGCATTCTGTCTGTAAAAGTTATATTCTATTCCGGCTTTCTGTCTTTCAACATCTTTATCCGTGAATCCGTCTTTTTCAAATCTTTGAAAAGCTTCTTTTACGGCATCTTCAATATCGCTTAATTTAATATTTGGTAATGCGGTAACGGTGATATTGAATGTCCCGGCAATTTCTGAACTGTTTTGATATGCCGAAACCGAAAGAGCAAGTTTTTTTTCTTCAACAATTACCTTATACAAAGGTGATTTATTGCCTCTTGCAAAAATACGTCCGAAGAAATCAAGGGCGTAAGCATCTTTATTAAAGTCTTCAACAGTAGGGAATTCCATTGAAAGTCTGGGCGCATTTGCGAGATTATCTTCACAATATGCTCTTACCGTTTCATCAAGCGTAACCGGCATTTTGGGTAACGGCTGAAGTGCCGGTTCTGATTTTATTTCAGCGAAATATTTTTCAATCCACTTCTTTGTTTGAGCAACATCAATATCACCGGCCACAATTAATGTAGCATTACTCGGTGCGTAATACTTTGCATGAAAATCCAATGCATCCTGAAGTGATGCAGCCGAAAGATCTTCCAGTTCGCCAATAACAGTATGCCCATATGGATGGGTTGCGGGATACATGAGCTTAGTCGACATGTATTGACTTTGTGAATAAGGCCTGTTATCTCCCTGACGTTTTTCATTTTGTACGACATTTTGCTGAGTGACAAAAGTTTCCTGATTTACCTTACTGACCAGAAATCCCATCCTGTCTGATTCCATCCACAATGCCATTTCAACTGCATTTTTAGGAATGACCTCAAAATAATTTGTTCTGTCTTCGTTTGTGGAACCATTTACATTTGTTGCACCTGCTGTCTGAAGTTTTTTGAACCATTGCCCTTGCGCAATATCTTGCGATTCGTTGAACCTAAGATGTTCGAATAAATGGGCAAAACCTGTTTTGCCTTGAACTTCTCTTGCTGAACCAACATGATAAACTACATATACAGCTGCTATAGGACTGGATTTATCAACATGAAGAATTACATTCATTCCGTTGGATAGCACATATTTTTCGTAAGGAATTTTAAATTCCTTGTTCTTCTCTACACCAAAGAGTGCTATATTAGAGCAAAGCATTAGCGTAATAAGCATAAATGACAGTTTGTCTTTCATTGTTCCTCCAAGATTTTATTGTTGATAACATGGAATTGATCATACTTACTTCTTATTTTTCTAAGTTAAAATATGGCTGGAAGATAGTTATGCTATTTTCCAGAATGGCTTTTCAGCTTACGATACAATTACAATGAGTCACTTAAAATTCGTAACGAACGTTGTATTAATGAATTCTTAGTAAAATTATACTATTTATTCAATAGAGGGAAATATAATCTTGTTTTTTTCATTTGCCACCACATTTCAATCTGTAAGGAGTAGAAACTACTATTTTAATACTTTTACACCTTTTGGAGCTTCAATCTTTGACTTGATCCGGCCATCGGGCATTTTGTCGTGCCTGATTTTTACTACTCCAAACGGAGTAGGGAAAGTACCTTCAACCCATGCCAAGTCACCCAAATGCGGTTCAATTTTGATGACCTTACAACCTGGTTCTATCACTTTAATGCCCAACACATTCTCCGATAACCATGAAGTTGGTCCTGATGCCCAACCGTGACAAAAGCTATGACGAAATCCTTTATAACAATAATTGCCATACGTTGAATGAACATCTACTTTGCCTTCAGGGGTAAGTTCATCTATACGCCCTGCATTTTTCATCCAATCGATATCAAAATCTTCCCAAAAAGTAGTCGCACCGAGATCAAGCATACCACCCCAATATTCACGAATATTGTCAATCGCACCTTGATAATCTCCAGCCTTTGCACGGGCATTCAGCATGTAATAGCCGTAAAAAGTTGACATTTTATGCACCCCGTCTCTCGATAATATTTCTTCATTCGCTTTTCCTGCAGGGACTAATCCCGACAATGCCAATAGTGCTGCAGCTTGTTTGGAATTATTGAATTCAGGTTGTTGCTGCTTTAATTTTGAAACTGTGACATTGCAAAACCGAACCATTGACTGATCATCCAAAATCGCACATAACTCAGCACCCGCCTGAAATGTCATGACCATCAATGATTGCAGACCGGCATGAATAGCTTTTGGGTTTTCGCTTGAAGGCCAGTCTAAAAACCTCCCTCCTTCTAATGTTTCATTTCCCGAATCATCAATTTTAGTCGATAACAATTTGAGCAATGCAAATAAATAGCTTTTTTGTTCTTTCAGGTAATTTAAATTGCCTTGATATTTATACCAATCCTTATGAATTAATATCCACCACATTGAATATGAACTTAGCCCATTCATCCATCCAGGTAGTGGCGTCAAATCACGTATCAAATCAAGACTTTTAGGGACTACCTCATTATAACCAAAAACTGTATTGACTGTCATTACCTCAGGATGAAGGTCGCCAACCCATACCAGCCGGTCACGTTTGATCCCGTCCCACAAATAATTCTGCATATTTAAATGAACAGTATAAGCGCCGGTCATCCAAATCTGATTGAGTCGCTCGTCGTTACAATGAAATGAACCCAAATAAGGAATATCTCGATATGAAAAAATTGCACTCACCTCTTTGATCTCAAGTTTTGTATCAGGATCAACCAACTCGATGCTAACAAAACGAAAGCCGGAGTTGCCAACCTCAAGACGTCCAAGCCAGGGTAATGCTACTTTAAAATCACGCATCGCATGATCATTGGTTGCTCCGGCTTTTCCTGCTTCGCTTATGGTTTCATCTACCGACTCACCAAAACGAATGCGAATACGGCCTGCCGGATTGGGATTGTTGATGGTGGTTACAATTTCTATTCCGCCCTGTATCTCTTTTCCAAAATCGAGGATAATACATGGTTTTGACGCTTTATCACTAATCAATGTCAGGTATTTTCCGCCATTCAGGTCGGCCTGACCAATACCGGGTTTAAGAATGCTTTCAGCATTCAGAATCTGTTTTCCTGAAGCATCATAAATCTTGACAATACGTGTTGGCGTCAAAAATTTCCGTGTCAGGTTAGTGGAACGGACGGATGATGCATCTTTCAGATTAAAAGCCGGTGGAAGCTGAGCCATAGATGGAACCATCATTAAAATCAAAATAATGGTGATTAAGAATCGAGATATCATATTTGTCATTTTATTGTTATTTAACGCTGTCAATGGGTAACCCTTTCATCTATTTTTCCCAGATATAACGGTAATTAAATCGCCTGTTAGGTGCTGTATCACCATTAATACAAAATGAAATAGGATCTTTTAGATCAGCCGCATTATCGCTCCATTTGAAATCAAAGATAAATTTATTTCCGGTCAGTCCAAGTAGTTTCCGTGGAACAGCAATCTCCAATTCATTACCGGCATAGCCGAACTTCAAATCTGCAACTTCAACCCACGGGTTTTCAGGATGAACACTATCATAACGCATAAGCGTTGTGGTCTTTTCGCTCTTCACATTTTTATTAATAAGAAAATCATAGCCATACCAACCTGTTTTAGGATTATTATCGGCATCAATCAATAACAACATCCAATTATTATCGGTATGAGGAGTAAGTTTTCCTGCAGTTTCAACGTAAAAACAGACATTCCGGTTATCTACTGCTACTTTACTGGTAATAATATCATTTCTACCCGACTCATTAGTGTAGTTTAATCCGCCGTATCCTTTGGCGTTTCGATGAAAGGTATCGCCCTTCGTATCACGAAATTCATACCCTATCTTTTTCCAATCAGCAAATTGTTCATCAATTTTTATGGAATGAAAACCTTTCTGTATCGGAATAGGTCTGATTCCTTTATAACGCCGTATGTTTTGAGCCATCTGCATATAATAGTTGTCAGTATAGCCATCCTTCATCGGCTGCACGCACCGGTTAAACTCAGCATTGTATTGGTCGACAAAAAAATACGGACTATTCCGCCGCATAAATGGGGTTGTTCCCTCTTCAGGTTGATATTTTCCTGCTGTCCATTCATTCCAGTCGTTGACATAAATCATATCAGGATCAGCTTTTATCGCTTCGTTCCAACGGTCTTGAAAATAAATTCCGTAGCCTTCCGGATTTTTAACTGTTTTGCCTAACCACGGCACATAGGCGGAATCGGCCAAATCATATTTGTTAAGCAAAGGCTCACCGGTTTCACGACGCCATGATTTACCTACAAGGCTTGACGGATGTTGTGCAGGAGTGACGGCAGTCTGTTCCTTTTTCCCGTTATGGGTAGAAGCCAGGTTGTCAGGGTTCATCGCCTTAACTTTTTCATTTCCCAAGTCATATCCAAAACTCCAGTTATCTTCCGTGCCGACAAAACGTTTACCTGCCCATTCATTATATCCCCACCACATCGTTCGTGTGGTGAAAAACTTTTTCACCTCTTTGGTGTAATCTTTATAAAACTCATCAGCATAGTCCGGATCTCCATAATGCGGATTGTTTACATTCGTCCTGGCAGCCGGATCATAGTGTGGATTAGGCTGTTTTACATCCTGGCCGTTGGCATCAAATTTTGGAGTGCCGTTGTATAATAATAATGGTTTACCATCCCAGTAAAACCATAGATCATTAAAACGATTATTTTTATAAATTCGATCGTAAAGATCTTGTACAACAGTGATCACAGGACCATTAAATGCCCAGAAACAGAATTGTGGCACTTTGTTTCCCTCAGCTTTCATTTTTTGCATCGTACTGAAAAGCACTTCCCATTCATCCCAGTATCTGACAGCATTTGTAACATCCATCACCAATACATCGACTCCGGCATCAGCAAGCATCGACATATCTTTTCGGATAACATACTCATCCTGACTAAGAAAGTACCCCATTTCCGGTTCTCCCCAATGATAGGAACCGTCTTTCCAAAGCGGATGGTGAGCATCAAGTCGGGCATTTGGATCGGCATTTAGAATTTTTGATACATCTGCAGCATAGGGACTTTTCAAATTGGTATAATGATCCTGAGTATGCCATGTAATATAAAAAATGCTCACAACACGTTTTTTATCCTTTTTTACCAAGCCAACCTCGTCAAAAGACGGCATCTTTCGTCCAAGTGCATCGGAAGCTACCCAAGTATCTGAATAAAGATCTCTGTAATATTTTCTAACAGAAGTTGAATCTTTTGATGACCGAATTAAAATGTGGGGAATTATTTTCGCTCCCTTCTTTTCTTGTGCAATACCCGGCATTATAGGAAAGACATATAATTGTCCAATTGCAAAGAACAGAAGTACAATGTTTCTATAAAATAATCTTCTCTTTTCCATATAAGAATAAATTGAATTAATAGCTTGAATATTAAATTGTTCGAAGGGTACTTCTATAAGAACATTCCAAACAAAAAAACAGACACTGACAATAAAAAGCTGGGTGCGTTTAAAACAAATCGCACCCAGCCACTAAATTATCCTTTTTATTAATAATATTCCTAAGAAATTACCAAGAAGGATTCTGAACAAGATTAGGATTCTTATCTATTTCCGATTGCGGCACAGGAAACCAATAATTTTTCTTTTCAAATCTACGATGTTGATATACACTCCGTTTAAAATATGCTTTTGGATTATTTACATCATCATCATTCTTTGTTCCGGCAAAGTTCATTCCCCAAAAGTCTCCGTCAAGCGTTTGCTCACCTATTTTCCAACGACGGATATCACGATATCTAATACCTTCGCAGTTCAGCTCAACACGACGTTCACGACGAATTGCTTGTCTCATTTCGTCTTGAGATAAACCGGACTTCAATCCTGGAATGCCGCCTCTTTCACGAATTAGATTGATATATTTTAAGATATCGGAATTACCGGGATCAACCTCATTCAATGCTTCGGCATAATTCAAGTAAGCTTCTCCCAAACGATACAAAATCCCGGGACGGTAAGGATAAATTCCATTTCTACACTCATGATCGGGGTGAACCTTTTTGCGTAATAAATAGCCGTTCTGAGGTGCATCATGTGTTGGCCCCCCATCCCATGCTCCATAATAGAATTGGGTAGTACGTCCTTCGCTCCTGTACCAACATTCATTGTAAAGAACCGAAATATAAAAACGAGGTTCACGGTGGCAGTACATATTATAAGTACCAGGTAAGGTTACTTGTCCATTTTCCTTTACTTCATTCCATTGAGTGTTTCTAATTTCAGCCTTCTGAGAAAACCCTTTTTCAACATATCCCGAGTTCGGGTCATTAATTGGTAAACCATTTTCCATAAAGAAAGCATCGACTAATGACTGAGTAACTCCTAAACCACCGTTTCCCCCACAGCCGCGAGGAGTTGAATGTTTATCATATTCTGAAAAACCACAATCAGCACGGGCAAACAATATTTCTTTATTCCCATCCGTTTCCTTTTTAAACATCATGTTTTGATAAGAAAGAAAAGGATCTATTGAACCATCCTTATTATATTCATAGTATAGTTTATGACCGTTTGCTTCAGCGGTTGTAATCAACTCTTTACAAGCATTCATCGCTTTTACCCATTTTCCCTTATCATAAGTAGAGTTGAACAATTTTTCGCCTTTTTTATTAACAAAATTTGCGTAGTCAGCATTTCCGTTAACCAACGGACTGGCAGCAAAAAGCAACATTCTTGCTCTTACAGCCAAACACATAATTGAAGTCGCCCTTCCATATTTCTGATTATCAGCATAGGATGGCGGAAGAAGAGTCGATAATTCTGTCAATTCTTTATCGATCCAATCAACGGTTACATCAAACGGAGTCTGCCCAAGTAATAAACTATCTGCCGAAGCATCTACAGAAGTAAGACCCGGTTTAAAAGGAATGGCTCCGTAAACGTCAATCATTAACGAATAATAATAAGCAATTAGAAACCTTGCCTCATATTTCATATTTTGAGCGTCTTTCTCCGTGAATTTTTGAGCTGCATTTGCTTTTACATTATCGATTAAAATATAAGCAGAACGTATTCTTTTGGGAAGTTCAGTCCAATAGTTAGCATCCCAACCGGTAGAAGGGTTCCAGTTACCGGTTTGCTTATCAATCACAGACCACCCGAATTGTTGCCAACCTGTTGAAGGCGCCATGTCATCAGATAAAGGATCAAAAGCAATTGTCCTGAGATAACCCCAGTAGGGATCTGGAATATTAGCATAAATACCGGCAAGCCAATCTTCAGTCCGCACTTTATCACTAAACACCATTTTAAGTGTTAATTGGTCATCAGGCATTTTGTCCAAGTACTTTTCACATGAACATAACACACTGAGAAATAGCAGAAATAATATATACTTAAATTTTTTCATAATAAATTAGTTTCAAGAATACATAAAACACCTAAAAATTAATTTCTAATCCAATAGATAATGATTTCATGATCGGATACTTAAGACCATTGTTTGTATCAACTTCAGGATCCCACAAATCAAATTTTGAAAAGGTCAAAAGATTTGTACCTCTCAAAAATATTCTTGCACTACTCATATAAGCTTTGGTCAATAATTTTTTCGAAAAGTTATATCCGAATTCGACATTCTTTAGTCGAAGAAAGCTCATATCTCTTAGCCACCATGTAGAAGCTTGATTATTGTTAGCACTTTGATAATCGGACAATCTTGGATAGAAAACATTCTGACGTGGATTTTCGACAGTCCACCGGTCATTTACATTTGTAAGTATATTTCCCATTGAACCATTTGCACTACCCGGTATAAAATTGGCACCACCTATAATACGGTATGTTTTTCCCAGTCCTTGAAAAAAGAAGCCTAAATCAAAACTTTTATATCGAAGGTTAGCACCGAAACCATATACTATTTGAGGATCATAAGTTCCGCCAATTGCGCACCGATCCAAATCATCAATCCGTCCATCCAAATTTACATCCTTATATTTAATATCACCGGGACGTACCGGACCAAACGTATGCAATGGGATATTCTTAGCCAAAATACCCTGTTTAATATCGGCAAAATCTTCATTTGTAAAAAGCCCATCAGAAACGAGTCCAAAAATTTGACCGATAGATTTGCCTGTTGATCCCCTATTCGTTCCTTTTACTGTGCTGGGCTCATCCTGTTCAATTATCTTATTGACTGCATACGTAAAGGTTCCGCGAAAAGAAAGAAAAAGATCCTTTGTGATTTGTTTATTAACATCCAATGACATATCGATTCCTTTATTATCGACCTTACCGAAATTAGCCCAAGGTGCATTTATAAATCCACTTGAACCCGGAATCGTTTTACGTTGCATGAAAATATCACGTCGCATTTCCTTAAATAAATCAACCTGAAGTTCGGCACTGTTCCACAGCCCCAATTCCAATCCCAAATCTGTTTTAGTAACGGTTTCCCAGGTTAGATTTGAATTACCCTGATCACCTTCTCTTCGACCGGCGCGATAATAATCATTATTTATTCCCCACCGGTAACCATCGGTATCACCAATGGTTGTAATATATGCAAAACGACGTCCGTCCAGCGCATCATTTCCCACTAAACCATAAGAACCTCTTAGTTTAATTTTTGAAAAGATCTTTTTATACTGTTCCATAAATGGCTCTTCCGAAAGCAACCAACCTACTGCAACTGACGGGAAAAATCCATAACGATTTCCACGGGCAAAATTTTCAGACCCATTATAACCAAAATTAAATTCCGCAATGTAACGCTTTTCATAAGAATAAGAAGCACGTCCGGCCATACCCTGATATCTGAAGGGGAGTTTTGAACCATCATCATACTGTCTTCTGTTAACCATATACATTGCATCCACATAATGTTTTCCGAAATTTTGATTATAAGAAACATTTGCTTCTAAATAAGTGCTTTTATTGCCCCAGTCAGAACCGGTTGAATATCCTAGAAATTGTTGTCCATAGCTAGCAATTACAAGCATCAAATTACCGTTTGCATCCCGTCCGGTAGCCGGATTATAGTAATCCGGACTTTTAGATCGGGTGACGGAGTTATTTGAATACCGGTCAAATGAGAAAGTTGCCTTTGCTTTCAATCCGGGAAGAACTGATTTTAAATCTTGTTCAAGGGAAAATAATGATTCAATTTTACTTGCACTGTTTCTCACATAACCTGACTGAGTTGCGAGCGCCCATGGATTAGAACGTTCAGGAGTCCTGGGAATTTCTCCGGAGGAATATATTGCTGGATGAACGTATGGAGGAATGGTAAAAGCTTCGGAAAATATATTATCAATATTGCCGGGACTGTTTAAATCCTGCATATATCCTCCAATATTAAAGCGTAATAACGTGGTTGGGGTCAAGTTCAGATCGACATTTGAACGAACATTATATCGTTTTAATTTTAGAGAAGAATCCCATTCTTGCTTTTTATCCCGTTCTAGAATTCCATTTTCGCTATAATAGGAAGCAACCATAGAATAACGCAAGACATTAGTTCCTCCCGAAACATCAAAATTCACACGACTATTTGAGGCATGATCTTTTGTGATTAAATCCAACCAATTAACATCGGGATATAAATCAGGATCAACTTTCTTCCTTATATTATCGATACGCTCTTGGCTGTAAAGACCCTCTTGTCCATTTTCTTTACGGATGCTGTTCATTGTTTCCAGATAGTCTGCGGCCCCTACAAAAGAAGGTAATTTAGAGGGTTGCGTAAAACCTTGCTCCATACGAACAGAAACTTTAGGGCTACCTATTTCTCCACGTTTAGTGTTGATAAGAACAACACCATTGGCTCCGCGTACACCGTAAACCGCACTTGCCGAAGCATCTTTTAAAATAGAAAATGAAGCGATCTCTTCAGGATCCAAATTATCTAGTGAACGTTCGATGCCATCGACCAGGACAAGCGGATTTCTATTTCCGCCAAATGTACTGATACCTCTGATCCAGAAGCTTGAATTATCATATCCCGGTTCACCTGAACGTTGTACGCCTATAACTCCGGCAAGCTGGCCGGCCAGATTATTACTCATGGATCGAGTCGTTCCAATCTTCAATTTCTCCGGATTAATAGTTGTGACAGAACCGATAACGGAATATCTTTTTTGTGTTCCGTAACCTACCACAACAACTTCATCCAGATTAGAAGCTTCACTCTCCAATACAACATTAATAACAGATTGATTATCAATCAGAACTTCCTGTTTTTTCATCCCAATAAAGGAAAATACCAATACTTTATCAGCTTTATTTACAGGAATAGAATAGTTGCCATTTACATCCGATAGTCCACCTCGGGTTGTTCCTTTCACCAAAACAGTCACACCGGTTAGTATTTCACCTGATTTTGAGACAACTTTTCCCGTAATTCTAATTTGCTTTTGTTGTGGCCCCGGAGCTATGACTATTAATTTATTTCCAACCAATTTATATTCAATATCCGTATTGCTTAGAACTTCATTAAGTACATCACATAACTTTTGATTCTGTACATTTATATCCACTTTTTTACTCAAATCAAGATATCCGGAAGTACGATAAAGAAAGCGGTAGTCTGATATCTTCTCAATTTGTTGAAAGATTTTCTCCAGACTCATACCCTTTTCTTTTAAAGTAATATCTTGTTTCTGCGAGTATACTTTACCAGCAGTAACTTGAATGAGGCACACTAAAAGAAAAAAAGTAACTATTTTCATTGTGCGTAAAATTTGGTTTATTCTTCTTTTGTCAAAGAGTTGTTTTAATTTTTTCATAAATTTGTATTGATTTATCAAACAATCTGTTAATTACTACTTCTTTTTTAGCGATTGTGAAGTAGGGGGTTTGATCGATTTACCGCCAGAACTTGCTTCAACAGGTTCTGGCTTTTTTTCATGTCGTTTTTTTTCAATAGGCAATTGTTTTGGTTAAACTTCAGTTATAATTATTCTCTGATATAAATAGTTCGTTTATTGATGGTATAATTAAATGGAGTGGCAAATTTCAAAGCACTAAGAGCCTGTTCAATCGTTTCACTTTCAAATGTGCCTTTATACCTGTATTGTTTGACCTTATCCGATTCAATAATCACCTTTACATCATACCATCGTTCCAGTTTGATAACCACATCTGAAAATGAATCATCATCAAATACCAGTTTCTGATCCTTCCAAGCTGTAACAGGAAACGGATCAACTATTTGGACTTTTCGTTGTTCAAGGGGTTGCAATTTTGTTGTCTTTATTTTTTCTGTTTCAGCCTTTTTTTCATTTTTGTTTACTGCAATTACTGATTCCGATTCAGCCTTTTCAGAATAAACATATTGCTGATTAGGTTTAAGGAATATCTCCTTGCTGCTTTTTTTCGAGATACTTAATGAGCCTTTTACGAGCGTTGTTTCGATCGTTTTATCTTCTTTATAGCATTTTATATTAAACTCTGTACCATAAACTTTAATTTTTAACTCGCGGGCATTTACCAGAAAGGGATGTTTAGCATCATGTGTCACCCGAAAATAAGCCTCTCCTGTTAACGAAACTTCTCTATTCTCTTTCCCGAAATCTGATGAATAACTAAGTTCACTTTCCGAATTCAGTGATACCACCGTACTATCAGGAAGTACCACAATCGATTTTTGCCCTTTGGCAACAATCATTCTGCAAATACTTGGTTTGGCCCCGTAGTGCCCTTCTAATACAAACCGGCCTGCCAAACCAATAGAAATAAATACTAAAGCAGCAGCGGCATATGAAAGCCATCGTCTTATTCCATTGAGATGACTACCACCCGGTATTAATTCATTTTCTTCTGCCAAAAGCATTCTATGTTCAAAACGCTGTTGCTCTTTTGTGATGTCTGAAATCTCCGTTTTTTTAGCAGTCGATAATAACGTTAAAACATCTACCGCCTTTTCAGTGATTTCTTTTATTTCAGGATTCATTTTAATAATAAATTCCCACTTCTCAATATCTTCAGTATTACTTTTTGAAGCATAATGATTGAATGATTCGTCATAAACAAAATCTTCAATATTCCATTCCGTATAAGCTTTCATCAGATATTGATTTAAAAAAAGTAAATCATGTTTCTTGTACACGCAGACAAATTGATTTTATACTCAAAAAAAATCACTTTTTTTGAATTTATTTTATAAAGGGAATAATGGTAATGGAATTAAAATGGATAAGGTGCAATTAGGAGAAAGAGTAGATAAAGATCTTTCATTTGACGTATACCCCTATGCACAAAGTTACGAGCCGTTTGAGTAGTAATATCCATTACTTCAGCAATTTCTGCATAGCTTAAACCATTAAAAAAATGAAGATAGATGGTTTCTCTTACCCTATTGGGTAGTGTATTAAGAATAGCAAGCAATTTTTCTGTTTGAACAGATTTTTCTTCCAGATTAATTCTAAAATCTTCTTGCGAAAATATAATATCCTCCTGTATAAGGTTTAGATTGTGTTTTTGTTGAGTTGATAATCTTCTTTTATAATCTATGATCAGATTTTTTGTACACTTTAATAAATATGGCTTTAATATTTCAACCTGCTTTAATGTAGGATATGAAAGCCATAGATTGAAAAAAAGTTCCTGAATAATGTCTTTAGAAAGCTCTTCTTCTTTCGTAAGTTTTAAAGAATAGGCATAAAGATCATTATAGAATCGAACAAAAAGGGTGGAGAATGCTTTTTGGTTACCTTGTCTAAGATCTTCCCATAATTCTAAATCATCATTAACACCCAACATAGTCATCCCTCTCCATATTGCCCTTCAAAAAAACTTAGTTAGTGATTAAAAAATGCCAGTAACTATTTAGCCGATAAATATAGTGAGTTATTTTCGAAAAAATGAGTAGCAATTTTATCAATTTTCAAACACCTAACTCCTTTGGGTTTTAATGAGTCATTTTTTTGTCCCTCAGACCTCATTATCATGTCCGCTGAACCTTTTCATAAAACGGGTATAACAATAGTGGCAAGCGTACTGGCATTCTCCATAAGAATTGATAACATATACATGAAATAAACCCTTTAAGTATATGATTGTTATCTTGTTGAAGTGTTATAATCTTCATCACTTCACCTATTTTCTATGAGCATTTTTTAGGGAAATTTAAAAACTATAACCGAATTTAATCATAATATTTCGTGGATTACCCGGCCATTTATTCAGATTATTATAAGCTGAGGTCCAGTACGTGGTATTAAATAGATTATTCATATTTACAGCAATATTTATATGCTGTATGCCATAATGTATCCCTCCATTAAAGACACAATAGCCTGGTAGCGTAACACCAGATTCAAGCGTATTACGTTTTCCGGTTTGTGTATGTCCGGCCGAAATACCTAACCCTTTTAAAAAGCCTTTCTTAAAATTATAGTTCACCCAACTTGAACTACTGTGCATAGGTGCATTTTCTGCTATTTGTCCGATCTCATTTGGCGTTATACTCTTGGTAATCTTGGTTTCATTTAAAGCATATGCTAAGGCGAGACTTAAATTATCGGTTAAGTCTCCTTGTAATTCAGCCTCAACACCTCTTGAACGCTGCTCCCCCCGTTGAACATATAAGTTAGGATTGGAAGTATCATTGGCATTAACAGATAAATTATCAATAGTGATTTGATAAATTGCCAGTGATGTTGATAGTTTATTCTTCAAAAGATCTGCTTTGATCCCTGTTTCAAACATCTCACTGTTTAAAGGTTTATATCCCTCATTAAAAACCTGTAAAACGGATGTTGGTTCAAACGGGTCAAATCCTCTGTTATAGGTTGCATAAAGTCGGATATCTTTTACGACAGCATAAGTTATTCCTATTCTGGGAAGCAGTTTAGTTATCCGCATGGCATCTTCTTCTTCACCACTCTTAAAGAATTCACCTCTGAGACTTGCAATCAGCTGCCATTTATTATAAGTCAGTTGTTCCTGAATATATACTCCATGGGTTGCATATTCACCTTCCGCTTCGTCGTCTTCATCCTCTTCAGCTTCCTCGTGTTCATAAGTATTAACGGGTCGCGACAGATACTGGGGATGCCTGAGACTGAACGTTCCTACAATACCCAAATCTTCTCCAAACCGGGGTAGTTCACCTTCCCATTGTGTTGTACTCATATCCGTTCCGATATAATCATACCCGGCCAATAGTTGGTGTTTGATATTGCCTGTATTGAACTGAAAATTAAAATAGTTAGTAAACGTAATGGTACTTGTATTTACTTTCCTGTTGTTGTAATTCAGATTTACAGAATCGTTGGTGATAAAATCTTTAATGCCGTGTTCTGAAAGATTTTGCGAAGTAATGTAGTTAAGCAGTCCCGTATTAAAAGTGACATGAGAATTGAACTTATAGGTGGCAGTAAGAGCAGTTGATATATTATTTTCTTTCAGATAATCTCCCGGCTGAATAACAGATAAGCTGATAGGTGTGGATGTTAAACTTTTCTCTCCCTCGAAAGCTGGTAGTCCACGGTCTACAACACTATGGGTATGTGATACGGAAATGTCCAAATTGACTTTCAATTTTGCATTAGGGATAAAAGAAAAGGAAGGAGCTATCTGGTAAGATTTTAAGAAATAGCCATTTCGGAAAGATTCGGTATTTTCACCACCGGCATTCAGTCTATATAACCATGATCCGGATTTGTTGAGAGGTCCTGTCGCATCAACCTGTCCATTAAAAGCATCCCAGCTGCCTGCCCCTAAAATAATGGAATATTGCTTTTCCTGTAAGGGCTTTTTAGTCACAAGGTTGATGTTTCCACCAGGATCCGCATTACTATACAAAACAGAGGTAGGGCCTTTAATTACTTCAATCTTTTCAACATTCACTAACATCGGACTGGTCAGAGCAGTATTGAAAGTTCTGAGGCCATTGATCAAACTTGGATTTTCTGCATGCATTCCACGTATATTATACTCTTCGTAACCGGAATAATGTGTCACCCCGGAAACATTTTCCAATGCATTGGTAAGGTGCAATTGCATCTTGTCATTGATTAGTTCTTTGGTTATCGTTGATATCGCCTGCGGAATATCTTTTAGTTCTGTTTGGGTTTTGGTGGCATCATAGGAATAATCACTTTTATATGATTTAGATATTCTGCCGTTAACCTCAACCTTTTGAAGTTGGTTGATGGCAATATCTAAATGAATGATTCCCAGATCAAGTTTTTGGCCGTTAGAGATTCCGACTATATGCTGATATGTTTTAAATCCAACGCCGGATATGACTAAAGTATCATTGAGATCAGGAAGATTGATAAATAAAAATTTACCGTTTTTATCCGCTTGAGTCTTAATATCAATGCTCTTCAATACAACGTTAACGTATGATGCCGGGGTTTTATCTTTCGAAACTATCGTACCATGAATCTCTCCTGTTTTTTGCTGTGCCGATACAAAAGTTGAAGTGATCAAGAAAAAAATCAGTAAAAATAGAGTAACTACTTTAAGCATGGCTAATTAGTATGATTTAAAAGTTTAAAGCAAAAGTATGAATTTTAACCAATAGCTTAGTCTGGAAGGAGTAGGGATTCGTCTAAGAATGTCATTTAAGTTCAGGGTTAATTATTTTTCAGAATATCACATTGAAAATCCGGACCATTCCAGTTACCTTTGTCTCATATACCCATTAAAATACGACAGTCATGGAACCAATGCCAAAGATAAATAAAGTAAAAATCCGTCCTTTACAGATAGATGATTACAGTCAGTTATCTCAATCTTTTACCAGGGCCTATTCTGATGGAACTGATACGTTCTGGACATTCGCACAAATCAAAAAGTTAATTAGTATTTTTCCTGAAGGGCAGGCTGTCGCAGTAGTGGATAATAAAATTGTCGGATGCGCCCTCTGTATCATTGTGGATTATGACAAAGTAAAGAATGACCATACTTACGCCTCTGTCACAGGAAATGAAACATTTAATACACACAACCCTAAAGGAAATATTCTCTATGGGATAGAAGTCTTTATACATCCGGACTATCGAGGACTCCGTCTGGCAAGACGACTATATGACTATCGGAAAGAAATCTGTGAATCATTGAATCTCAAAGCAATCATGTTCGGAGGAAGAATCCCCTCATATCACAAATATGCCGAAGACATGCGACCCAAAGAATATATTCATAAGGTCAGCAAAAGAGAGATCTACGATCCAGTCCTTACTTTCCAGCTTTCGAATGACTTCCATGTACGGAAAGTGATGACGAACTACCTGCCCAATGATGAAGAATCAAGGCATTATGCCTGTCTGTTACAATGGGATAATATTTATTATCAGCCTCCTACACAAGAATTTATTTCTCCGAAAACAACGATCAGGATAGGACTGGTACAATGGCAGATGCGTTCCTATAAAACCATCGACGACGTATTTGAACAAATAGAATTTTTTGTGGATGCAGTATCCGATTATAAAAGTGACTTTGTGCTTTTCCCTGAATATTTCAACGCTCCTTTGATGGCGAAATTCAATCATTTGGGAGAATCTCAGGCCATCCGACAGCTTGCCCAGTATACTAACGAAATACGAAAACGCTTTATTAATCTGGCTATCAGTTATAATATAAATATTATCGCAGGTAGTATGCCTCAACTTCGCGGGGATGATCTATATAATGTAGGCTTTCTATGTCGCAGGGATGGAAGTTATGATACCTATGAAAAGATACATGTCACCCCTGACGAAACCAAAAGTTGGGGACTTTCGGGAGGCAAAATCATTAAAACATTCGATACGGATTGTGCGAAAATAGGAATATTGATTTGTTATGATGTGGAATACCCGGAACTTCCACGTATCATGGCCGATCAGGGCATGCAAATACTTTTCGTCCCCTTCCTTACCGACACACAAAACGGATATTCCCGCGTGCGAATCTGTGCACAGGCACGTGCCATTGAGAATGAGTGTTTCGTGGTAATAGCAGGTAGCGTTGGAAATCTACCACGAGTACATAATATGGATATCCAGTATGCCCAGTCAGGAGTATTCACACCCTGTGATTTCGCATTCCCAACCGATGGAAAATGTGCGGAGGCCACTCCAAATACGGAAATGATCTTGGTGTCTGATGTGGATTTGAGTTTATTGAATGAATTGCATACTTATGGTAGCGTAAGGAATTTGAAAGACCGAAGAAATGATTTATATGAGATACAAGTAAAGAAATAATGTATACTGTTATTTAATGAGCCTTTTCTTTACACCTTCAAAAGTTAATTTCACCGGATTTATCAACCCATCTTTGGTAAAACTAAGTGTATCGATGCAAAGTACGCGATGATTTCGATCAGTTTCTCCAAGGGGCCTGCGGTGATAAACAATATACCATTCATCTTTGCCGGGGATCTGAATAAAAGAGTGATGCCCCGAACCGGTCGCAATGTTCAAATCTTGTTTCAGAATTTTATCAACCCGCTTGAATGGTCCTAATGGTGAATCGGCAACTGCATAAGCTACAGAATAATCCGGTCCGGTCCAACCTCCCTCAGCCCAAGTGAAATAATATTTCCCTTTGCGTTTGATCATGCAGGGGCCCTCTACATACTTTTCAGGAGTGATTTCTTTAAATGTCGTTCCATCGTCGAAAGGGATAAATCCGGTCAGGTTTTTATTCAGTTTTGCCACATTGCAATGCCCCCATCCGCCATAAAAAAGGTAAGCTTGTCCATCATCGTCAATAAAAACGTGCGGGTCAATGGGTTGTGCATTGTTATGAAACTTGTCGATCAGGGGCTTTCCGATTGCATCGATAAAAGGGCCTTCAGGTTTTGAAGCAACGGCTACACCAATGCCACCATATTGTTGATCGTTCTGAATATCATTGGCAGCAAAAAAGAAATAATATTTTCCATTGACAAAAACGGGTGAAGGAGCCCAAACAGCTCGTTTAGCCCATTTTATATTGAGTGTATCAAGAATATCAGGATGCTTTGTCCAATGAACAAGATCCTTCGATGAAAAGGCATCAAAGTAGGTTTGTTTATCGTATTCTGCCGAATAGGTCGGGTAAACCCAATACTCTTTCCCGAAAATTCTACTTTCAGGATCAGCATACCAACCCTTAACAATTGGGTTTCCGGATGTTAACACCTTTTGTTTGTTGTGGTTTGAGCTACTTTGTGCGAACGAAGAGGCGGCCAAAATAGTCAGAGAACTTAAAATAACAAGCAATTTCATAATTAATGATAAAAGAAGATTTCAAAGGCTAAAGATACTTATTGTTTGATTATATCGGTTGTATACCATAGCATATACCGGATAACTTTTTCATTAAACATACAAGTACCGTTTACAATGAAAGATAAACACTTCATTATCTGTATGATCGTCACCGAACATAAAAAAATAGCATAGAGTGTCATCAAGGTAATTTGTTCATCTTATATAAAAGTGTTCTTCCGACCTAAAGGAGTCAAAACCGGTTTATCAAAGTCTCTTTCGGCTATCCTTCAACAGACTTCAACCACATTTCTTTAAAGGATATAAACAGGGGAGAAATCACCCATACATCACTTATAAATCACTTATAAATGGAGGGGTTCTGCCGTACTTTTGCCGTACTTTCACCCTACTTTTGCCGTATTTCCACCGTGCTTATAAGAGTACGGTGGAAATACGGCAAAAGTACGGCAAAAAGGCGACAAAGGTTGGGCAAAAAGAAGCTGCTTATATAAGAGGTATCCTCCTCTTATCTCCTGCTTAGAGGCTGGTTCCCCGTTTTATAGAAATATGAATGAAAAGCATTGCTTTAGTTCTGTCTATTTCACCTTTAGTAATCCGGATATGGGGTCTTCAGAAATCAATCTGCTGTTTCTTCCGGATCAATTGTCTTTTTTGAATAAAACCGATTCATTCGTGAGATGATTGATGATCTTCAAGAATAAGAATTATATAATGCCGAATTTGTCATTAGAATCATTAGCATTGATTATCAAACATTTTTAGTGTATTGAATTTCATTTTCAATAATTTAAAAATCAATAATATACGTTTTCCAATGACAAATTTTGGATAGTGCTGAAGGATGGTATGATAATAAAAAAGACCAACTATAATCTGTTAAAATCCGGAAGGAATAAGATTATAGTTGGTCTTTATTTTATTATTCAAATTATGATATAACAGAACTGTTAAAATTTATCGCAATTTAACAACAACCTCTTTTCCAGAATAATCAATTGTTTTTACTGCTTTTTTGGAGGTTTCCAATCCAATACCCGTATGCTCATTCACTATGACAACTTCAAATTTTCTATCTTTCAACATTCCGGGGAATGCTCCTTTTCTATTACTGATTGTCAATGTTTTCGAGGTATTATTCCAACGAAAGCCAATAAGTGAATATATTCCTTTTTCATAATTATAATTATCACCTTCGTCTTCGTAGAGTTTAAATTCGCCGTCCGCTCCTGCATAGATACGAATTTCAATCGGGTCTATTTTTTCAGCAGCATACTGAACGAAAGGCCCCAGGGGGATAATAGAACCGGCTTTAACATAAAGCGGCATAATATCAATCGGTACCTCTTTCTGTATTTCCGTACCGCCATTTATTTTTCTACCTGTCCAGAAGTCGTACCAATTCGTTCCTCTAGGTAAGTATACTTTCTGTGATTTTATAGTACTGAAATCAGCAACATCTACTCCGGTAGCCCTGCTTGTATATAACGAATCGGTAACCGGACAAACCAGGATGGAATTTCCAAACATGTATTCATTATTAATATTCAAAGCTTTAGGATCAGACGCGAAATCCATTACCAATGCACGCATCATGGTTGATGCTTCTGATGTCACGGACCAAGACTTAGAATAAACATAAGGAAGTAACCGGTAACGCAGGTTAATAAATTTCTCAATCGCGTCATAAGCCCAGTATCCTTTCGAACCAAACTGATAAATCTCACGTGGGGTATTGGTTCCATGCGATCGCATCATGGGGCAGAATGTACTGAACTGTAACCAGCGGACATACAATTCCTGGAAAGTCGTAGATTCTATACCCTTCGGATATGTTCCGCCGGAGAAGAATCCCCCGATATCAGTATTCCAGTATGGAATCCCGGTCAGCGAAAGATTAAGACCACCGGATATCTGATTGTGAAGTACATTCCATTGAGATACTACATCTCCTGACCATGTTGTTGTACCATATCGTTGTTGACCTGCAAAAGCGGATCTGGCCAGAATGAATACACGTTTATCTGATGTCACCTGTCGTTGATGCTGATATACCCCACCTGTGTGAACCAATGGAAAAGCATTACGAACCTTCCGGAAAGTACCCAAAAATGTTTTATTATCATCATCTCCGTCTTTGATATTCATACGATCAGGTTCGGTTGAATCAAGCCACCAGCCATCCATTCCTTTTGAAAAGATATTCTTATTCACATAACTCCAATAAATATCACGAGCTTCCGGGTTAAACGGATCATAGACCTGCACATCCTTATCCGGCCAGGTTGTAAAATTTAAAAGGAAATCATGCTTCTTCATGTCGTTAAAAATCTTGGTTTGATTTCCAAACCCTGGCCATACCGAAATAATGATATGCGCATTGAGCCCATGAATACGGTCAATCATCTCCTGTGGACGAGGATACAGCGGATTACCGAATTCAGTAGAGTTCCATAAAAAGAAATCAGCACCCCAATACTGCCAATCCTGTATAATCCCATCTAACGGCACTTGTAACTTCCGGTATTTTTCAACAACGCCAACTATTTCATCCTGACTTTGATAGCGTTCGCGACTTTGCCAGTAACCAAAAGCCCAACGAGGAAACATGGGCGCTTGTCCCGTAAGGTCCCGATAGGCAGCGATGACTTTATCCGCATTACCCCCATTCATAAAATAATAATCTACACAATCACCTACTTCCGATTCAAAAGAAGTCTCATTGGCATTACCGTTAAAAACGGTTGTTGAATAATTATCCCAATACAGAGCATATCCTTTCACCGACTGGAAAAGCGGAATGCAAATCTGCATGTTATTCTGCTTAAGCGTGATTTTTTGATTACGCTGGTTCATGGTTCCGTTCTGGTGTTGGCCCAAACCATAAATCGCCTCATCTTTATCTAATTGAAATGCCTGACTGACCGTAAATGTATTTTCATCCAGATCTTTTATTGCGGTAAATTTGATTCCGTCTTTCTGTTCTTTCAATAACAAACTTCCATCCGGATTACAAAAATCGAGTTGTCCTGATTTTAAGTTTAAGTGTATTCTTAAAGAACTGCTAGTGAGCGATAATATGTCGTCGTGTCGTTTGATTACCACCGGCGTTTTCTCAGGCACCTTTATGACTGAAAGACTTTTCTTTTCAACCGATTTACCTTCAGGATACTTTAATATCCGTACAATAGTCGGACTAAAAAATTGTATTTCAATCCTAACGGAGTTAACGGTTGCCCGTATTCCTAAATCAGTTTTCCGGTAATTCTGAGACCATACATTCTGAGAAAGGAAAAATACCATTATCACAAAAAGTAAAAGATTTTTCTTTTTCATTATCTCAATTTTTTAATTATCACCACTACCTAACTAAATAAAATGAGAGAGACTACTACTTTTCAGTTTCACCTCCTGCTGAAGATTTTATTTTGCCACAATAAAATTACAGCATAGACAAAAATAAGGAAATAAAGGTTGTCGGATAACCGATTTTTAAACAAATACTTGATGAAGATAAGACTCAATAAAAAAATAAAACGATAGGCATGATAAATACCTAATATTACTACTGAATTTATAACCATTACTATTTGTTTTTGCCCTTTAACAACAAGTTAATATGGTTTTATGATGCAATTAAAATAAAATACAGTATACCCGTTGGATGAATTCTTTTTCGATTATCTCAAATCTGTAATCAATTAATATTGATCCTATTCCAAATTAATTCAGCCAACGGGTTACAGCATATACTATTCTTAAAATAATTCGGAATACAAAAGGAAAAACATCATGGCATTAAGATTATAAACCAGTGAAATAGCTATACCATAATCTGACAATTTTGAGGAATAAATTATTTTTACTATTTAGAATCTAAATTCAGTTCAGATCCTCTTTAGTTATCAGATTATGATATAGCTATTGCATATTAAGGTATTGCATTAAACATTCTGTTAAAGAAAAGGAAAGTTTGGTCATTTATTTTAATTTCTTCGGAAAGTTTTCTTGCCTGATCCAAGTCTCCACAATAGATAGCATTACACCACTGAATACTTTTGGAGGAAGGGTTTTCAGTAAGTAACTTGCTCATGATCCGATCGCCTTCAGCTTTCTTTCCGGTTTCTTTTAATACCCAAGCTGTCAAAAAGTCGTTTACATTGTTCGAGATGTTCGGTTGTTCAGGTTGCCCGATAATATTACCTTGCACCTTTTCGACGGCTATATTGTTCTTCAATTTCTTAAAACACTGCAAGGCTATAAAATCTTCACACCGTTCATCCACCTGATAGGGTTTGCCGACACCCAGATTTGTCGGCCACTGCTTTGCTTGTTCTATACGCTTGAGTGCTTCCCGATATTTCTTTGCCTTCATCTGATCCAATGCGTTGCCTATATTTGCATTCCGCCAGATCGTTCGTCCTTCGGTAGCTCCTTCATTAGGTAATACTTGTATCTTTTGAAGTAAGTTAATGCACGATAAATAACTTTTGTTTAGTTCCTGTACCTTGGCATACTGTAAGCCCAGATAATAGTTTTGAGGGTTCTTCTTGTAAAAATCCCGAACCAGTTCTTCCGCTTTCAGAATATTGTCCTTCTCCAGGTAAAACTTAGAAGCATACAGGCCAACTCTCCAGTCGTTTCCTGCAATTGCTATTGCTCTTTCTACATCGTCCTGTGCCTGCCGGCTTCCTGAATCCGAAACCCGCGAACGGGCGATATAGAAGGGATAAAAGTCGGGTTTATTTTCACAGCTCTTCCATAAACTCCGCCCCTTTTCTTCTGCGCCTGCATTTAGGTACACTAACCCTGCATAATAATTTATTTTCCAGTCATCCGATAGCGTTTGTGCCCATTCCAACGGCTTCAGGGTTTCTATCCTAAATGGGAAAACAAGCTGTGGACTAATCTGAAGCGCTTTTGTCAATGCGGCAGAAGCTAGCTGTTCTTTTCCTTCCAAATGGTTGAGGTAACCTTCCCAAAGTAGGACAACCGGATGATTTTCCGGTGAAAGTTCCATTATCTTCAATGCATCGGATATTTGTCCATTTCGAAAATACCATAATGCATATTCAAGATAGGTTTCGTGAGGAAGTTCATTGGTAATATATTTTTGAGCTAATGTTTTGTTCTCAGAAGAAGGATCGGTAAGATATCTTTCAAAACGGATAAAATGGTTCAGCGGATTCTTTTCTTCCATTTTTGTCAATTGTTTTTCCACTTCCTCCTGAATTCCAAGTTTTCTAAGGCTGAGAACTTTTAGCTGAATTGCTTCTGAGCCCAACTGATTATAATCAAGGCTCTTTTCGGCATAAGCCAGTGCTTTCCTGTAGTCTCCCTGTTTTAGAAATATTGAAGAAAGGGCATTGTACGCGGCACTTCTTTGTGCGACATTTGCTGCGGCAATGGAAAATCCATCAATAGCCGAGGTGGTATCTTTAAGGGCGAGCCCCGTTAATCCATAGATCATATTAGCATCAGGATCGTATGTGTCGACCGAGAGCGCTTTTAAAGCGTATTCCAGAGAGGTATGGTAATCGGTTTTCCGGTAGGCGAGATGAGCCATTCCCGTCAAAGCCGGTACAAAATATGGTTCTATCTCCAATGCTGTTTTATACTCTTCTCCGGCTGTTTTATACAATCGTTGCCGTTCCTGTTCTTTTCCTTTCAGATAATGTCCGTAAGCCGTTGCCCAGTTAAATCCGGATGGGGAATCAACCGGACGTTTTATCTCATATTTTTCTCTGTCGGCATCAAATAGCTGTTTATTGTCCAACCAGACACTCAATTTCTTATATTCGCCTCCATATTCAAACGATTCTGCTATACGCTGCATCGGTTTAAGATGAATCTCTTTTTGGAAAATGACGTCTCTATCGTTTCGGACTTCCAAACGGCCGTTTGTAGTTTCGTTCGGACAAAACCATACTTTGACTTTACTATTTTGCTGTTCAAGATTTACCGAGCCAACCGGCAGGGCATTCTTCAGCCCTTGTGTCTCTTTTACCGGAAACCAGTGTTCGGTCCATTCATCAGTAGATCCGGGAGCAAATCCTCTGTTTTTAAAAGGGGTAATGCTACTCTCTTCAGCTGCCTGATTAAACAATCGCCCAGATTGAATTTCGGTATATTGACCATCCGTATCCGTTAATAACTTCTCCCAGATCATGCCTTCATCTGAAAGCCCCCATATCCAGACTTTTTTACCAGGTTTCTCATCATACGGAGCATAATGAACAAAACCAAAATCATCATCGTGCCAATATGTACCATAAAAACCGTTTGCTTCACCAAATACATGATATGATTTATAGCTTCCGAAGTTATTATTTTCATAGAAATTGATCTTATGGCCCTGTTCATTCACCGGCCAGGGAAAATGCTTCCCATCGTGTCCCAGATAGTAATTTCCGGGGAAAATGTATTCAAGGTTCCCAGCTGTTTTCACACCCAAATTCATCCAATGATAATAGGATTGTTCTAATTCTGTGGGATTATCCCAGACGGAGTGTGTGGTGAAATAGGCTTTGTCTTTGGGCAGGTTGATTTCAACACTCCAGTGGGTACGTGAAGGAAGGTCGATGGCTCCGACAAAGCAACTGACACTCCCGTCGTCGTTCTTCCTAATCATATAATCGACCGGTGTCGAACAGGTAGGGGCATGACCGATGACGCCGAAGTTCATCTCTATTCCTCCAGAGGTCCAGGGCCCTCGCATAGCCACGTCTCTGAATTTTACCGCATGGTTGTAATAGATGAATTCTTTACCGGTAGTCTTTTCGATGGCTCCCCATATCTTACCTCCGATTTCAGGGGTAATCCAAAGTTTGATATAGTCGTTTTCCATCTCTACCATCTTCCACTCTTGCATGGAGCCTTTCTCTGAATAACCGTCGTACCGGAAATAGGGAAAGATTTTTCCAACCTCCGGTATAGGATTAGGATCAGAAAACGGATATGTGTTTAACGGTACCTTCTTCTCCCTGATTGTCGCTTGTTGCGCGGCTATAAAAGAGATGGGCAGAAAAAGGAAGCAGAATAAAATCAATTTGAATCTTTTCATAATAATCGGATTAAAAAAATAATTAATTTATTATTTCCCAAAATTGTTAAAACGATAAACTATACAAGCATGGGATTGAAGTATACCATTTACTTTCTTTACATTTTTCCAGCTTTTGTTATTTGAAGCGTCACGAACTGAAAGCGGAAACCAAATACCTAATTCTTTTTGAATATTAAAATTAAATGAAACTGGTTTTTCCGAACGGTTAAAAATGCAAATTGCAACGTCGTCACCTTCCAGTTCTTTTTTTAATACTTGCAACTCACCTTTCCTCAGAATTGTATAACCTTGTTTTCCCAATTTATCCTGATCAATAGCAATTAACTCTTTATTCATTAATATCTGATAGGTTGTATCATCTATATTTCTGACATCAAGATTTACAATTAACGGTGCTGCCAGCATACACCATAAAGCAAAGTGAGTACGATACTCAATGGTAGTGCACCCTTTGAAACGTCCTTCTAGAGAAGATGATTTCCCTTTTCCATAAAGCCCCACCATCAACAAATCCGGATCATTCCATCCGCTTGGTCCGGCATATTGTTGCAACCCTTCCTGTTGGTCGAAAATTTCCATTATACCCAAATAAGTGAAATTATTTGACTGCCATACATCGCGTGAGTCCCCTCCGGTACGCCACAAATGACCACCTGCAGCCTTGGCCCATAACCAAGGTTTACGATGTCCCCATTCGCAAATGGAATAAACAATCGGTTTGCCGGTAGCTCTCAGCGCATCGCCCATTTTTTTGTAACGTGTAAAGGCAGTTTCCACATCCTCGGGGGCACCACAATAATCGTATTTCAGATAATCAATTCCCCATTCGGCAAAAGTTTTAGCATCTATTGTCTCAAAACCAAAACTTCCGGTTACACCAGCACAGGTTAATGGACCTGCATCGGAATAAATACCTAGTTTCAAACCTTTTGAATGAATATAATCGGCAACTGCTTTCATTCCATTCGGGAAACGGTTTTGATCAGGGAAAAGTCGGTTCTGGTTATCACGACCTCCCACCCAGAAATCGTCGATGAGGATATACTGATATCCAGCTTCGCGCATCCCATTTTTAACCATGGCATCGGCAATTTCCTTCAGAATCTGCTCATTGACCTCTTTCTCAACTAAGTTCCAGCTATTCCATCCCATCGGTGGCGTAGGAACAAGATTATAAAGATTTTGTGCAGAAGCTATAGATACAATTAACAATGAAAACATTAATGCAAGAAATCGTTTCATTATGTTTAAGATTTATTGGTAAAAAACAAGTTAAAGAATCACACCATTTTTATATTTATTTTTTTTCCTGAAGATAAAACAACCATCCTTTTTCAGGTTCAATGGGAATCAAGTCGTTTGGATTAAAACTGGAATATTTTTGAAAATCTTTTATATCGGGAGCAATCAAGACAGCCTTCTTCGGATCGATACCAAGTGTTTTCCAATCAAACTGGAAAGAAAACCCGGTTGATTGTTCAGCCCAGCTTGCAACAGCAATCAAAGATTTACCCTCTTTTTGATAAACAGTTGCATGGATGTCGGGATTATTAGATTTCACAGGACACCCGTTTTGCCAATATCCAATCATCTTGGCCGACTCGATTCCGAATTCATCCCATATTTTCCAGACAGGACGCGGATCACACTTTACCTCCTCTGTTGTCCACGGGTAACGAACCGTCATTCCATAAACCATTCCTCGCCACCGATTTCCTCCACCTTGTAACATATCACCCATCAATCCGAAAGGGATACCCGATACCTCAACAAGCCAGTTTTCAGGAGGCATCTTATCATAGAGGAAACTTTCGCCAAACCAGATTTTATCAATATAAGGGAAATACTCGGCATACTGATTCGCCGGACCTTTTGAAAATCCCGTATTGGAATGCAGGTCGAGTAAACACCCAGGTTTTTCATTATCCAATACCTTTCTGATTCGTTTTACCGTTCTCCTGTCGTAAGAAACATCATCCAGGTAAAGTCCATCGATATCTACATTCCTGACCAGCCATGCCAGTCCTTCGATGTAGTAATTGTACCAGCGTGAATCACCGGGAGCATTAACAATTGAAGCATCGGCACTTTTATCTTTAAAATGCTGATACCACTGTGGTGTATACCCATCAATAAGATGCTCGCGTAGCCAAGGATAACCTCCACCGTTTCCATCTCCCAATATCTCATCTCCAAGACTCCGAAGCGCCCATATTTCGGTAGCATAATTGGTAAGTTCGCGAATTGTGTAATAGATCTTTACTTTTTGCCCTTTATTGTGCAATTGCTTGACAAACCATTTCATTGAATCCACCGCAATAAACGGATAATTAATGTGTGGGTTGTAATTGTTAGCATGATGCAGATTTACTATTTTGACACCACAGGCCAGGTCAGCATCCGAAGGCATGGGACTACTGCCATTGTGATAGTATCTGTCGATAAATTGACTTCGGTAATTAATCCTCTTCACCGGAGTAACAAGTAATGACCACTCAAAGTCAATATTTTCACCGGCTTTCAATTCCCGTTTGCCACTATAAACAACTGCTTTTGTTTCGTTTGTGCCTTTCTCAATTCTAAAACCACCTTTGTCATTGTTATACCATGATTTCGGAGGAGCCGGATGATAAAGATTTAACAACGGACCATGATAATTGGCGCCTCTTAATTCACACCATATTCCCGCATCGGTATTCCCAACCCAGAAACTGTCGTATGGTCCCCTCCATTTCGATTGATGATTTTCAGGAACGAAAGTTCCGGGTAAACCCATTCCCATCATATATTGAGCTACATTGGCAACAAAGGGTATTTCAAGTCTGATATCATTTATATTAATGTTGTTCAACATATTTAAATGAATCTTATAATTGATGTACCCGTCGGATTCTATTGTGGCGATACCTGATAAATCTATATTCTCTGAATGACAATTCCACGTCCCACTCATTACTCCCGGTTCATTTTTCAATAAAGCAACATCTTTCGGTAAAGAAAACTTTTCAGTACCGCTATTTGTTTTGACAACAAAAGAGAGTGGGCGTGTCAATAACTCATTTCCAATAACCTGAATAGATTCCGGCAGACCTGTTGCCTGATCAATCTTCAATTTCTTATCGGTGAGTCCATAAACATAATCACCCAAAGACTCAATGGGGTTATAAGGCTTCGTGGGGTTATCGTCGATGCCCAATGAGGAGTTCAGCCAACGTAGTCGGGAGTGTCTCCATGGCTCACTATCACCTCGATCAGCCAAAACCTTCTCTCCGATTTTAAGGTTGACCTCCACCGTTTGCGGGTCTGCATTTTCAGGATTTATTGTGATATATCCTTTATAAATTCCGATAGGAATATTTTCAGGAATATCTATTCCGATCCAAAGCGGTTGAACCGCTCCTTTTGTTACATCAACCCGTTTCTCAAAAGGTTGTCCGTAAGGATTAGTTCCACCGGCATTGAAACAAGTAAGACTTGAAGCAAGAATTTTATAACTGCCGTTTTCAAGAGCCGAGAACTTGACTTTAATATTCTTCAATTCTATTCTAGAGGCATAAACGCCAACCTGAAAAGCATAATATTCATTTCGGCAAGCTTCGCCCCTGAACTTTCCGAGCGGACCGGTTTGTACCCATTTTAACGGTATTTCATCTTTCATGCGGATAGGATAAGTTCTATCTTCTGGAAAGATCAAGTAGGAATTATCGAATTTTGAAAGGAATCTCTCCTTCTCGGAAGCTAACGGAATCACTTCCATCGGATAAAAGCTATCGAAGACCGACCGTGATTGAAATCCAACCGGCTTAGCTATAGAAAAATATTTGAATTTTGACGGAACATTCACTTTATTTTTATTTACCCATTTTTCCAATGGAGCTTTTTCCGGTTTTAGATAATCTTTTCCATAACCCCCACAACCCTCCTGAACCTCATACGGTAAATAATAGAAATAATAGGTCCCTGCTTTCCTTACCGGTCCGAAAGCAAGTTTACACCGTTCATTATTTACTTCATAACGATAAATATTAGATACAGTATCTCCTGTTGCAGCTGATACAATAATGAACCGTTTATTATCAGGTTGACGGTCATGCCGTCGCCATAGCAGGTCAAGAGTAACAACATCAGCTTCTTTTGAGATTTCAAGCACTGCTCGATGATTACCGAATGATTCGGGCCAGAGGGACTTTGGAACTGTATACTCCGTAATAATATTGGAGGCCTCACAAAAACATGTGAGGGTTACACAGGCAAAAAGAAGGGAATAAAATACTTTCATTTTATGTCGTTTAAAATTTTAATTTTAATATTTTCCCATAAAAAATTATCGTGTTTCAATAATAAGAAGCCAGCCTTTAGTAGGTTCAATAGGAATAGATTCGTTTAATTTGAATTCTCTTTCCGGTTGAAAATCCTTAATCGCCGGTGCAGTAATTTTGATATTATCCGGACTTAATCCTGCACGGTTAAAATCAATTGTTAGATTGACATTCGTTTTTTCTTTCGCCCAGCTCGCTATGCTAACAAGCATTTTCTTATTTTTCAGGTATGCGGTTGCCAATACATCTTTATTTGAGGTTGCAACGGCAGGTTGTTTTTCCCAATACCCTACCATTTTTGAATCCGCTATTCCAAACTCATCCCAAACTTTCCAAATATTTGTCGGATCACAGAAAACCCGATCTGTTGTCCATCCATACCGGGAAGTGATTCCATACACCATTCCACGCCATGGATTACCACCAAGTTGTAACATATCACTCATCAATCCAAATGGGATACCGGAAACAGATACCAACCAGTCTACAGGTTTTATATCATTGTAATTAATACTCTCGCCAAGCCAGGTTTTGTCCAAATAGGGAAAAAATTCCAAATATCTTAATATACAGTCATGACCCTCATGCAAATCGAGTAAACATCCTGGTTTTGCTTCCGCCATTGCTTTTTTTATTCTCTTAACCATTTCCCTATCGTAAGCAGCAGCATCTATATATAGCCCATCTATGCCAACATTCTTGACTAACCATTTTGTACCTTCAACATAGTAATTGTACCAACGAGTCATTCCTACCGATGTAAGAATAGCAGCATCCGCTTCTCTGGAATCATCAAGATATTGATACCATTGTGGTGTATAATTATCTACCAAATGTTCTCTCAACCATGGATAACCACCTCCATTACCACCCGTAAGTATTTCATTCCCTAAACTGCGAAGAGCCCATATTTCGGTAGTGAAATTTGTAAGCTCACGAGTTGTATAATAAATCTTGGTCTTTATACCTTTAGCATGACACCGATCAACATATCCTTTCATTTCTTTTGTTGCGATAAAAGGATAATTTATATTGGGGTTAAATTCATTCGCATGATGTAAATTAACAACTTTCACTCCTATCGTAGCATCATTTTCGGTAGGTTCGGGATGGTATTGATTCTGATAGTAACGATTCGTAAATTGATGATATGTATCCAATTCCTTTATAGGCGTAATAATAAACGCACATTCAAACGTAAGACTATCTCCTTTTTTCAGTTTTCTGTTACCACTATATATTATCGCATCATGTTGATTATCTATTGTACGTATTCTAAATCCACCTTCCCCATTATTGCTCCAGCTTTCAGGTGGAGCCGGATGATAAAAATCGCGAATCGGACCATAATATAATAATGGCCCACAATAAGAAGCACCTCTCAATTCACAATATAAGCCTCCCTTTGTACTGCCTAGCCAAAATGCATCATATAACGGGTTCCATTTCGCATCATGATGATCCGGAGTCTCTACCCCATAGAGGTCCATTCCTGAAAGATAAATTGAATTTTCTTTTTTATAAGGTATTCTCAGCTGTATATCAGAAATGTCTATATCTTTCAACACTTTTATATCGAAATAATATTTCATCCATCCATCTGATTCTACTTCTGATCGTGTCTTTAAATTGATAAACTCATTCTCTTGCAATACTTCTTTGGAAACTATATTCTTGGTCTGCTTTAATATTTTTGCCTTCTCTATTTTAAATTGCATCTTACCGCTTTTCGTTTCAATTGAATATTGAATAGGAGAGGCCAACACATCTTCGCCATAGGATTTTATGGATGAAGGTAAACCGTTTTCTGCAAAAGTTACTTCTTTACCGGTTAAAATCAGTTTATCATTTAAATTCTTAATGGGTTTATACGGTAAAATGGTATTATCATCAATGCCTATCGTTGAATTAAGCCAGCGTAAACGGGTATGCCTCCATGCCTCTCCATCTCCTCTATCTGGTAAAATATTATTAGTGACCTTTATTGTTACTTCAATCTCTTTTTGCCCTGCATTCTTGCTTTGTATTGTCAATTTCCCCGTATAACTCCCAGATGGTATATTTTTAGATAAATCCAAACCCATCCATAATGGTTGCACATTTCCTTTAGATACATTAACTGTTTTTGTAAACGGTTTACCCGACGGATCAACACCTCCAGTATTGAAACAAGTCATTGAGGTTATCGGTATTGTATAGCTTTTCCCCTTTAATGGTTTAAATTCAATCTTTAAGTCTTCTATATTTTCTAAAGCCCATAACCCTACTTGAAAAGTATAATATTCATTTTTATCGGCTGTTCCCACAAATTTATCGGTTAATGAATTGAGTATCCATTTCTGTGGAATATTATCCAGCATGCGGATTGGATATTTCCTATCTTCCGGAAATAGCAAAAATTTATTTCTTTTATTAGATGCTATTAATGTTTGCTTTTCTTTTTCGGTAGCAATCACTTCCATTGGATAAAATGAATCGAATTCTGTTCTTGCTTGTATTTCAATACATTTTGCCTCAATAAAATTATTTATATTACTTTCTTTTACTTTGTAACCGATTAACCAACTTTCACTTGGACGCGACTCCTGAGAGACATAGCCTTTGCTGTATCCTCCCCAACCACCTTGTTTCTCAAACGGCAAATAATAAAAATAATAATCGCCTGCTACTACCGGTCCGAACAAGATATTGCAATGTTCATTGTTTACTTCCACACGATATATATTCTTTATCGTATCTTGCGTTTGAGCATTAATGATAATAAAACGCGGTTTATCTACTTTTTTATCATGCCTCCGCCATTCCAGATCTAAATGAGCTACGCCTCCTCCTGCCGGAACTCGTATTAATGCACGATGGTTTCCTAACGATAGATGATTTGGCGCAGTAGGCTGAATATCAGACATGGCTTTTTGCCGGCTCTTATCCTTTATCTCTTCTTTCCATGGTGTTTTAACTACTGTATAACGAATTGTTGTAGTTTTCGGATTGGAAAAAGATAATAATAAGTAGGGCATAATTACTGCTAATAAAATGGCTTTCATCGTATTTTGACAATAAATATGAATGTTTTAATATGTTTTATCAGCGTTGTTCGTTCTTATATCTTTGATATCCGTTGATATCTCCTTTTTGGTCATGTTTTTGAATTGAATGGATATCAAATCAAATCCCACAACCGGATTATTTTTGATCTCTACATTCTTGCAGGCATTTAGGTTAAATTGAGGAACAACATTTTTATTCGGTTTCATAAAATCAGTGCGGATAATCTGATTGTTTTTGAAGATCAGATTTTCCGTGCTACGTGCAGTCAGAATAGGATAATCATAAACTTTAAATATATTGTTTTCGATACGGATATTCCGGTGTACCATATAGCCGGAAACTAATTCATGATTCTCAGGTGCAATTGCTATCACATAATTATCCGGTGAAGAAATATAACCACAATTCTCAAAGATATTATTTCGAATTATCACATCTTGTACCGGACCTGATTCATACCAGCTTGAGGCGTCGTTGGCTATCAGTATAGCGTGCATCCCTGTTTTGATAAATTCATTGTTTTCAATCAATACCTTTCTTCGAGTAGTGATGAGCAAACCGCGAGCATTAGTTCTTTCGAAACGACAATTACGTACGGTGACCGATGGTGTCCATGTAATGTTTTCAAGACAATCACCAACGATCAAATCTTTAGAAATAGGCTTTGCAAATTCTACTTGCATCTCTCTTTCCGAGATAAGTCTTGCTGAAGTTACTATATTGGAACCAAAGATTTGAAGTTTTGATGAATGCACATATGCGACACTATCACCAACAAAAAACACTTCAAATCCGTAAGTTTGCGGATGCATAAAACGGACTCTAAGTATTGTGGGAGAGATAATTTCTGCAACTTTAAGATGAGTGCCATGTACATTGATCGGATCGTCATGCGATCCCTTGAACCGGCAATTTTCAATGGTGATCTGTCCTTTACAACCTGAAAAGTGCATACAATCAGCAAAAGAAGCTATCATTCGTCCGCTTTCAGGGCGGGGCATAACAAACACACTGTCATAATGTAGATTTTCAGAAAACTGATTCACAATACCCAATCCATGCATATAATGCATCGAAACATTTTTTAAACTGATGTCCTTTGATCGGTTAATGAATGCGCCAACCTCATCACGAATGGGGTCGCGAACAGTAAGCACATCTCCCGAATGAAACCTGTTTTTTTCGAAATCCCCGGTAAAGTGAATCCGGTTAAGTGTTATTACAACTGCCTTTGCTTTTTGAAATGGGGACCATGAACTATAAAATGCCGTTCCCTGGTCAGGATTTATCAATATAGCATGGAAATTTTGCATACCCCAACCTTCACCATACCATTTCAACCGACCATTAACAATTGCATACTTTGAATCGGGATTAATATCAGCAATAATAGCAGTATCTGTGACTTCTCGAAAAGTCATTTCCGACATGGATGGTCTTTCAAAATCTATTCCAACGTTTTGTATACGTATATTCTCACACTGATCTAATGCAAAGGTGATCATCTTGCCATGAAATACGAATAATGATCCGTTTCCTTCTATCGTGAGATTTTTCATCTTTTCGAAGAGAAGCCCGATAGTCTTTACTTTCGATGAGCATTCTTCTTCCGATGAAGTATTCGAAATAAAATAATTTCGTCTTTCAGCATCCTCAGGCCAGAAATCATAACGACCTTTAGGGAATATCAAGGTTGTCTGATCGTTCTTTTTACAAGTCTCGATCGCTTTTTTTAATGCGGGTACTGCATTTTCATAACTACCCGGTTTTGCTCCATAGTTAGTTACATTAATCAAGCTTCCGCGAGATAATGTATCTTCCGGCATGCTAGCCGGGGCGGTCAACAATATTCGATGTCCGCCTCGTTCAGGATTTCCTTTGCTTGCATATACAAAAAACGGAAGAGTCAGCAACATTATATAAGTAATGTTTTTTAATTTATTCATATGTATGTTTTTTTATGTAGATGTAAAATGATGAAATTATTTTGAGCATAAGTTAATTAATGTTTTAATTATTGCATTTTTACCAAATTAGCAATATTTGCAGCGTTTAAAATTACCTGAAATCATACCTGAGCCAATCAATATCAACGAAACCTGTTGAAGTTTCATCATTCCAACAAAAGAGGCCGACTTCCACACCCCGCCAGTTACACCAGTCTTTTAATTCAAACTTCTCACCAACTTGTTCAAATGACTTCCCATCAAAACTATAATAAAATTGATATACATTATCTTTTGAAATTGCCTTTAACCAAACTTTGCTGGTCTGTATTAAGATACCATCCTGCTTTTTAGAGTTTGTATAGGTCTGAATGAATCTTCTATTTTCTCTTTGTACTATTTTTAGTAGTCCAAGATTATTACTAACAATACACAATCCTGTAGTTTGTCCATTTTTCATTCCACTTACATCAATACAAGTCGTAATATTTCCATATTCATTACCCATCACACGCTGTAAAAGCGTATTTGATGCTTTAAAGAAATCATCCTTCCGGAGGGGTTGTGAGGCATATAACCGTAAATAACCTTTTCGTTCAGTCAAAGACCATTTGTCATTACGGGGTGAATGATTCCATTCCCACATCAACCCTAATGTGCTGCTATTAAATTCATCGTTAGTTTGTGGACGAACAATAGAATAATTGTTAATCGGTTTCTTCCCTTCCAGTACCATACTCCCCACTCCATCAGCTTCTACTTTGCCAATTATAGGCCAGCCATCAATCCATGTAACTGGTGCCATGGCTAACGTACGTCCAATCGGATTCGACATCACTGCCCAATGATGCAAAAAATACCAATCTCCTTTTTCCGTTTGTACCAATCCACCTTGCGCTGCATTATTGCCAAAATCCTTAGATTGGATCCCTCGTTCCTGACAAAGGCGCTTATGTTCATACGGTCCATAAATATTCTTTGAACGCATAGCCATCTGTGCCCGATGGGTATCTTTAAAGTCTTGACAATAAAGAATATAATACCAACCATTGATCTTATACATTTTAGTTGCCTCAGCTACAGGACCTTTATGTATCACTGTTCCTGAATCTTGTAGATTTTTGCCATCAGAAGATAGCTTAAAGAGCTTAACATCATAATCATTGGGCCAGCCTCTGTCAAAGTTTGCACACGACAAATACATTTGACCATCATCGTCCCAAAACGGACAGCAATCATCATAGTTCTTTGCTTTAAAAACCTGATGTGCCGGTTCCCAAGGTCCCGCAGGATTAGTAGCCGTTGTCATAAATAAACCAAAAACAGGATCAAAAACATATACCCAAAATTTCCCATCATGATATCTGAGAGCCGGAGCCCAAACACCATGGCCATATTCTCCCATTTTATCAGCAGAATATTCACTATCAAAAGAAGCAATATCTGTGATGGCATGACCTATTATTTTCCAGTTTACTAAATCCTTCGAGTGTAGCACTGTAATACCAGGACTCAAATGAAAAGTAGAAGTAATCAAATAATAATCGCTTCCCACTCTGATCACATCGGGATCAGAATAATCACCATTGATAATGGGATTCTTATACGTACCATTACCTTGATCTCCCCAAGAAAGCACTTTAGCATGCTGTGCATATACTGCACTAATATTAAATAATATTATCGCTAAAATTATTTTAGTTATTCTCATAAATGTTAATTTTTGCACCCAATTAAAAAATGATCTTTCAATGTCGTTTAACAAGAATCATTTCATCTTTAGCTAAAGTTAATGTTAGCTTTCCAGACTTAATTTTTCTTTCAGTAGTAATTTGTAAAAGCTTTACCGTTCTAACATTAGACCATCCTTTGGGAAGATCCCATGTTTTTTTTCATACCCATTTTTACCATAAGTAATCAAACTTTTACCATCAATCCATAATGCCGGAATAAGTATATCATCATTTTCAACCAATGTTACACTCCCTTGTTACTTTGAAGAGCCCTTTTGAATAAAATGTTCTGACATTTTCAGAAAACTGAACAGCTTTATATTCATTGGTATTCAGCACATACAACCGGGTTAACTTATTCAGATAATACCAAATTACTGTTTTTAAACAAAAATCTTCTTTAAATTCAGTCAGGTTAATCTTATCTTTTTTTACAATCTCCTCACCCTGCATACTGACTCCAAATAATTTACCCCATACGCTATTATCTTTTCCTCCACAATAGTATGATGCAGGCCATTTCAAATAATTAGTAAGTCCACCATCAAAATCCCACCATGCCATCGGTTGGTATCCTTCAAAAGTTGTTTCCCTCAAGAGATCAGCACCTTCACTGGTTACATCTACGCCTCTTGAGGCCCAATACTTAAAAATATTCCGCTGTGCTTCCGTTTCAGCTTGTGCCGTGAAATTCAGATACGGACTGGTAGAACTCGCATCTAAACTCGCATGATAATTACCATTTTCATCAGTTAAAGGAATAGGTGGCCAGGTATGGAATGCATCTATATGCACTGTTCCTGCTTTTTGTAATGGAAGTAGTTGACAAATACTATCAATTCTTTTCTGAGCATAACTTATAGGATAGCCCCATTCGCCCTTGCGTAAAGTAACATCAACATTTTTCGAGATCAAATCATTCTTCACATACTCTTTCCGCAGCATACTATTGTTGTAAGCATTGGCCATGTTGATATGAAGACTCACAGTAGTATGGTACTTTTTTGCCTCCCTCATCAACCATAACAAACTTTTTTTGGCATCCTTATCCTGTGGATGTATAAGCGCTTTATTGACTTCAAAAAAAGCCGGATATATATCGTCGTGCCCGTTATATTGCCATCCAGTGAGATAAACTATCTTTGGATCCCCAAAAGTAAGATTATCAGCATTTTTTATCAGTTTCAATGCTTTCGCAAAATTGATAAACACTTTAGAACCTCTTTTTCCATCAGGAATTGCATTCATCATTTGCATGACCAAGGTTTGGTGATATGAAAGTATTGGCTAGCCGCAACTTTATTCTCAGAACAAATTAAAAATATTATGCAAAGCGTGAATTTAAATCGCCAATTGTTAATATTCATGTTCTTTTGTTTTACGAAATAACTATATGAAAAACAAAATGCAATAATTTGTTTTCTTGTCGCTTTTTATTAATCATAAAATTTAAGATTTTATGTTCATTTTAAAAGAAAACTAGTTGGAGAATATGCCTTTAAATAAAAAGAGAATTCTCCATTTCTCACTTTTAAAGGAGAACCGATTTTTTCGCTCCGAAGATTTACAGCTTGAGCTGATTTAAGACCCGATCCCTTCGGTAACTTCACAGTACAAATACCAGATACTCCTACTTGTTCCCATAAACGCAAAGTATATTCGGCATTATTTACGTTGGGTGAAAAATTCGTAATTTTTATGCCCTCGCGAGACAAGGATAGTCCGTTTGAACTTGTTGGCATATTTCCTTGTTGCCCATCTGCAATACCAACCAATACTGGGTTTCTGAATTCAGTTGCTGGAAGTACTAAGCTCTCAGGAGCAACAGTATTTGTGGCCCAAATACGTACTCTCGATGAAATAGAATCTCCAATCCAATAAGGAAAATTTGTATTCCATTGATTATTATATAAATTAACAAATGCAATAGGTTTTTGAGGAATATAAGAAGGTTCAAATTTCATAATCCCGGGTTGCCCAAAGCTCATTAAACCATGGTCCATATTACAAATCCCCAACCCTTTTCCATCTACTCCGGCAATCATTGCACCCGTATATACATAGCATAATGTATGGTTTGTTCCTTTAGGAAAATCAACCGGATTAACGACTGATCCATTACGACCTATGCGGAATTGTGCTTTTCCGGTGACGTGAACAGGAAGATAGATCCATCCAGCTTCAGGCCATGTATCAGGTTTCTTATTATTTAATTTTACATTAATTTCTACCCATTGTGTTTCTACCGGAAGTGTAATAATGGTCGTTAATTGTGCTGGGATTTCAGAAGAGTAATCGGCTTTTAATATAGCTTTTTGGCAAACTGAATTATTAATGAATTCCAAAGATTTATAGTTAGGAATCGCTTTTGAATACGAAGGGGAATCAGGCAAGTCATGCCGTGTATTCAATTCTCTTGCACCATAGTCCCATGCAGCTTGATTATAACAATCGATGTTGTACTTCTCGCATTGCATTTTATCAAAACGTTCGTACAAATATTGTCCAAAAGCATATTCGGCTTTCGGATCAACCAGTTCTCGTCCTGATTTTTTATCAATAATTGAAACAATACCGCCACGGTTTCTATCAACGATAACTTTCAGAAAGTTATTCTCAAGCACAGCTATTTGCTCCGTTTTTACTACAGATTTTTCATCGTTCTCGTCAACAACACAATATGTTTTATAACCACAGGCAGGTAGATCGTTGGCATAGAAACATGAATTTTCAACTGTGATGATCTCTTTTTCTCCAACTTCCTGCAATTTTGAAATTGAATGATTGTTGGGAATAGTAACCAATGTATTTCTTTTTTGAGGAAGTGGATTGAATACGACTACCCGCTTGCCCGAAACCTTAACAGATGAGGCTAAACTTTGAATAGCACCATTCTCAAGTCGATCAGTTATTGCAGTTGCCTTGTGGGCATAAGCACGGTGTTCCCCTTGCGAAACAACCAGTCGTTGATAGTCTTTGGTTAAACCTTTTGCCATCATATCATCAAAAGCCTTACCATAAAGTAAATTTAGTCCAATAAAGGCAAAGCTTCCTCCCCATGTATGTTCGCCATACATCATATTTTGTTCATGAGCATCGGCTAAATCACTACTGATATCAGGTCTTTGCTGACCCCACAAGCGCATATTTGATTCTAACACCTCCACAGCTCCAAGTTTTGATCGTGTTGAACGAATCATTCGTTCTTCAATCGGCATAGATCCAACACCGTGAATCCAGTTATCAGGCATATCGGCAGCAATACATGGAATAGTGGCTCCATTTTTTTCTTCCTTAAAAATAGCATCAGCAAATTCATCTAACGTACCAAATTTCAATTTTACATTGGGCAGGTTCTTCTTTGCCTCTTCAATGATATTTCTTACCTGATCGGCTGATGGTGGGCCATCATTATCACATGACATAATAATTGCAGGCCATGATTTATATTTCCAGTCTTTCGGAGGATAAAGACCTTCACCAAATTTCCGAGCCGAACCATATCCTTGAGAATGCATTGTAAGTAATTTCGAACCATCAGGTCCTTGCCAGTAATAAAGTAAAGGTAGGTCTGGTTTCTCATTGATAGGATTACATCCCAAATGGAGAAAATCTACTCCGGCGTTTTTTAAGACCGTTGGCAATAACCAGGAATGGCTGGGAATATCCGTCATCTTGGCTGCACGAGGTAAGGGAAGATTATTTTCATTACATAATTTCGTAGTAAAACTTAATCCTGTTACAAGATCTTCAGGCTCCAACGATTCGGTATGGACGGTACAGGGTAAAGCATGCATTTGTAGGCTTCCTTCTTTTATCGCTTGTATCACCTTATCTCTACGTTCCTGTGTTTGACCCGGGAATAAGATCTGATAAAGTGGCCATCCCGGTATAGTCCATACAAAACGTTGCTCTTTGGATAGCTTTCGCAAATTCTCGATCAATTCCAACGCTTTGTCTATCATATCAGTGCGATAGTAATCTATCACCTCTTTCACTAAACGAGTGTAGCCAATATCGTAATGTGTTTTAAAAATCACAAAAATACTATCGAGTGCTGTGCCTGATAAAATAGCATCACCACTTTTTTTAAGGGTTTCAGGAGTATGAACATCTAATTCGGCGAACCAGGTGTTGGTAAAACGAGCTTTTTGTTTTGGCGAAAGGGTTGGTTTTACATCCCAAACCAGCCAACGATATTTGCCTATGAGATTACCCTTTTTATCTTTAATTGTAACACCATGTTGTCCGCCCCAGTTTTCTCCGGTTGCGTTCGGTCGGGTATCTACATCAGCAATTTTTATCCATTCCTTTCCAGAAAGTATTGAAATGTTTGGTTTATCAGCTCTACTAGCATAAAGCGAATAAACCTGTGGTGCTCTTGCACCATCGTCAACCCATTTATCGTGTCCTGAATACGAATTAATTGCACTGATGGGTTGCACCTTACCTAAGTCCATTACAATTGTACCACCATTTGCATTTTCATCAGTAAAGCAAAAATAATTAAACCGTTGATAGCCATCCTGAGGCAATACACCATTGTGTAAACCATCGGGAGATAAACACGATGACATTGCCCTATTTCTTCCAATAAAAACTTTTGCATCCAAAGCGACAGACGATTTTGAAGGTCGCATGACGGTATTAAAATTCCACCCTTGTTCAATCTGTTCTTTTAAAACGACAACCTGTGATTTAAGTTGGGATGCAAATAAAATTACAAATACAGATAATAATCTGAATGACAGAATGTTATAATTATTCATGATTTGTTTTCTGTTTTAACTTTTTGCTTTCCGTTAAAAACACCAATCAGCAACAATCCAGTCGTATTACATTTTCGTGAAATATCGCGAATACAAACCTCCGCATCTGAATTTTGTTTTGCTTTAAAACTGGTAATTGCAAGATGCGATCCCTTGATAATCAAGGGTACATCTTTAATATCGAAACTAAGTTCGGATCGTTGAGCCGAAGCAATGCTGAATAACATTAAAGTGCTAAAGATTAAGAAAAAAGTTTTTTTCATGAATGTTGAATTATCGTTTTTCAATAAGTACCATTTCATCTTTAACTAATGATAAGGTCAATTTGCCAGCATTTACTTTTTTTATTCCTACATCAATTTTACCCTTGTCGCTAACACAACCAAGCTTTACTATTTTGATGTCTTGCCAATCTTTGGGAAGTTTCCACAATTTATTTTTGTATCCATTCTTGCTGTATGCTATTAGTTTATATGGCCCAAGCCAGGGTGCAGGTATCATCATATCCGAGTTTTCAACTAATGTCACGTCACCTTGTGTCACCTTGTACAGGTCTTTCGAAAGAAATGTTCTGACATCGTCAGAATACTGAACAGCTTTATAGTCTTTGTTATTTAACAGATAAAGACGATTTAATCTATTCAGGAAATACCAAACGGCAGTTTTTAAACAAAATTCTTCTTTAAAACCAGGCAGAATCCGAAAGTCTTTTTTGACAATATCTTCACCATGCATACTTGTACCGAATAGTTTTCCCCATTCGCTGTTATCTTGGCCTCCACAATAGTAAGATGCAGGCCATTTCAAATAATTACTGAGTCCGCCATACCACCATGCCATTGGTTGGTATCCTTCAAAAGCTGTCTCACGCAAAAAATCAACACCTTCACTGGTCACGTCAACTCCCTTTGATGCCCAGTATTTGAAGATATTTCGTTGGGCTTCGGTTTCATCTTTTACTGTAAACTTCAGGTAGGGACTAATAGGCCCTTCTGCCAAATTTATATGGTAATTACCATTTGACTCAATGACAGGAACAGGGGGCCACGAGTGGAACGCATCTATATGTATTGTTCCGGCTTTCTGTATAGGAAGTAAACTACAAAGACTATCAATTCGTTTTTGAGTAAACCCTGTTTTCCATTCTTGAGCATAGCTTATGGGGTAACCACATTCACATGCGCGCAATGTTCCATCGATATTTTTGGCTATGATATCATTTTTCACATACGTATCCCAAAGCGGGCTATCTTCGTAAGCATCAAACATGTTAATATGTAAACTAACAGTTGTATTATATTTGGTAGCTACTTTCATCAACCACTTCAAACTTTCAAAAGAGTTGGCATCTCCGGAACGTTTCAAAGTTTCATTTCCTTCAAACCATGCAGGGTATTTCGAGTCATGTCCATTATATTGCCATCCGACAAGATAAACAACTTTGGGAATTCCCAATGTTAAATTGTCTATTCTGTGAATAACATCGAGTGCCTGATCATAATTTAAAAACAATACTGATTTCCCATTATCCTTCCGTTTTAATTTTCCGTCAAACAATGCCTGCGACATGATGAGCTTCATTGTAAGCGTTTGATGATATGCATGATTCCGGGGAATGAAAAATATCTGGTCTTTAGAATACGAGATAAAGGTTGTATCTGAATTTTCTTTTTGAAGATATTTACTACCAGACAGCGTATTAGTGGAACCGGTGAGTATACCGCAAAATATTGTAATCGTGATAAGTAGTTTTTTCATGTTATTATAAGATATCTTTCAATTTAGATTTTTCGTTATAATTATTTTCGAAATGAATGCCGGTGGAATACCGGATTTTTAGCGGCAATTTGCATCCTGAAAATATATTATTCCGGATGTTTACATTTTCGGCTCCTGATACTGAAATCCCATATTCAGCATTTTCCCCTTCTATGAGATTCCCCTCGATGATAATGTTTTTATGGATTCCGGATACCGTTACATCTGGAGCTTTTACATTAATCGCTATAGCACATGCATTATCATTCGTCCCATCTCCTCTACCACACCGTAAAATGCGATTATTTCTGATAATCACATTTTTAGAACCAGGCCCTTCGCGCCAATCTCCCTCGGCGCCGATATGAATGGCGGTTCCTGTTGATTCTTTCATTGTACAATTTTCAATTAATACGTTTCTTGTTTTCACCAAAACAGCTCTTGCAAGATGACTTCCGACATATGAATTTACAAATTCCAATCGAGGTAATCGGGTCACATCAATCAAATAATAGCTTTCGATATCTGTAGGTAGAGGCCGATCCAGCTCGACCTCTGTCTTCCATTCCCGGGGGAAAGTATCCACTTTTGCTACAATATAGGTATCAAACACTTTTAAAGTTTTTTTTGATACCAGTTCAAGAGTATCTCCCTTATCCGGAAAATCAAGAACCATCGCATGAGTTCCCCATTCTTTTTCCATTTGAATACTATACGATTTATCAGCAATCCGTTCCCGAATCACTTGATAATAACCATGTACATTGGTAGCATCATCCCCTTGTCCTTCAATCATACAACCATCGAAACGGATGGTTCCTTTACAAGATGTAAAATGGGTAGCATCGGTGTTGGTTGATTGATAAAATCCTGGACGGGGTACAATACGAAGCCCTTTCATCAGAATATTGTTTGAACGATGTCCCACGATTCCCATACCGGGTTGGGCATGTATTGTGACCTGTTCTAATATGGTATTTGAAGCTTCATGGATAAGAATGGCAGGTCTAAAATGAAAAGTATGATTAATTAGTGCTATTTTTCCTGTAATATTGGAAGGATGAGTTGCCCAAATTCTTAATATTTGAGGAGCAATCAACTCATTCTTTTTAGGATGATATATGGAGTTGCCTAGTAATCTGTTTTTTGCAAGATCCCAGAACATAATGCGCGGCATGATCATATCACTTTTTACTGGAAACTCGTTGGAGAATTTGACATCAAAATAATCAGCCTTTTCACCGATAACTTCTCCTTCGCTATGTGGCATAGTTTCATAATCAATTGTAAGTCCTTTAATCCTGATGCTTTTGCAGTTTTCAAGAGATACCGGTTCCATCCAGCCCTGAACAGATAAGACAGCTCCTGTTGCCTCAACATCCAGATCATTAATATCGTTAAAATTCAATCCTCTTGCATACGGGTAATAGGGAGCGTATATTATACTTTCAGGATTTTTACCCATTTTGCCGTCCATATATTCATTCATCAACTGCACCGCTTTCTCGTCTCTGATTATGTATTTACCTTTAGGAATTATTAATTTCTTTATCTTATGGATATGGCAATAATTCAGTGCCTGTTGAATTGCTTCTCGATCGTTTATCGTGTCGTTGGGTAAAGCCCCAAAATCTATGACGGTTACTGGTTGTCGGTCTATTGATGTTTGTTCCGTATGACTTTTATTTACTTGCAATGTATCACGGATTGTACCCGCTTCTGTTTCAGGAGTAAGAAGTAAAGGCTTATTTCCTTCAAGATCAATTAATATATTCTGTTTTTTGATAGATAAAATGCGATGGTTGATAAGCCCATTGTTTGTAACCTCCATAATACTTATTTTCTTTACACCTTTCCATTCTGTAGGAATGACAAAAGTGCTTTTTCCCTGTGATATAGGAGAATATGCTACATAACTGTTGTCCTTTAACCATACGGCAGGGAAAAAAATTATGTTTTTTTTGCGTAAAATCAGACTTTTTTGTGTCACAGTACTATCTGCAAGCGAAACTTTTACATCATTTGTAAAATATGCGATACGGTTATTCCCATTGCCTTCAACAGATAATCGTTTCTGCTTGTTGAGAAAAAAATATTGAGGACAGTTTAGATAGAATTCATTGATAAATTTCGAAACCCAATTTTCATCTGTGACTCTATTGCGTCCATTCGGGAATAGATTTTCGCCATACATCGAAGTACCGAAAAGGAATCTAAATCCAAAATCAGAATTCTTGAGATCGGGGTTCAAATCACTACCGGTATAAATTGTTGCCGGTATTTTAAGATAATCATCAATCGTACGATTATTAAAATGCCATGCGAAAGGAACCATGCCTGTCATATAATCCATCACCCATTCGCCCGTTACATCAATGCCTTTTGAATACCAATAATTGCATACTTTTTTTTGATATTCTGCCTCCATAATATTAGTTTCAAAATGGCCTTCACTATTTCGGGCAATCCATGCATCAAGATGAATGGTACCGGCTTCTTTTATTTCGGGAATTAAATCAAGCAACTTATCGATACGCATTTTTGAATATCCATTTTCCCATTCATGTTTATAGTTTACAGAATAGGTATTCCTGTTGTTGTAAAAACCGACTACTTTTAGTGTTCCATCTGCATTCTTTGATAACATGTCTTTATCGACATATTCTTTCCATAACGGACTATTTTCATAAGCATCAGTCATATTGATATGCAGGCTGACTGTTGTATGGTATTTTTTTGCTTCTTTTATCAACCAGTTTAAACTTTTGAGTGCAGTGGCATCCTGTGGTCGCTTAAGGGCGGGATTCACTTCAAAGAAAGCAGGATATTTGTCATCGTGTCCATTATATTGCCACCCCACCATGTATATAATTTTGGGTACGCCGAGTGTAATGACATCTGTTTTTTGAATAATGGATAAAGCTTTGTCCAAATCACACACCACATTGCTACTTCCATCTTTATTGACAACAGAAAGCAACATTTTCATCACAAGTGTCTGTGAATAATTATGTTTCCATTGAAATTCGGACTCTTGCGATCTGTGATTCAGTTCAGCATATTGTTTCTGTGGTTTGAAGTTTGTATTTGAATCATCCTTTACCAAATTGAATAAGTTCAAGGCAGAGCAATCGGACTTTTCAAATAATGTACCCAATGCTTGACTCTGAATTAGAACAAATGAGGATAGTAAAATACAGGTAAAGATTTTTCCCGGAATTTTCATAATATTTGAAAAAGTTAGATAATTATTCTTTTATATAGTTGATTCTTAATTTTTGATCTTTTCCGATTTTAATATCGGATTGATGCATATGATGTAGTTCGATGTTTTTACCAGGAAAATCTTTATCAAATATATTCCCGGAAATTTCAACATTGCGACAACCATCAACATAAAAGTTTGTTTTTCGACCATGCATGGGATAGGTAGACGTAAATTCAATTTTGTTATTTATAAAAATCAGATTGCGGACAGACCGAGCATAAAGAAGATTATAGTCATAATATTTGAACGTATTATTTTCAATGTGAATATTTTGATGGTAAGGTTCAGAGTCAACATTATCAGGGTGATAAGAAGGTGTAATGCAGATAACTGCCTCGCCCCAGTCTCCATGTTCTGCTGATGACATGCAGTCTTCGAAAACATTATTGCGAATCGTCAAGTCACGAATAGCTCCGGCTTCAAACCAGTCTTTTGTATCGCCTTCAATCAGAATAGCCGAGCCCGCTGTTTTGAAAATATTATTCTCGATAATAGCGTGTCGGGATGTGGAGAGTAATATACCGCGAGCACGGTTTCGACGGGGAATGATACAATTACGCACCTCAACTTCCGGGTTCCATGTCATATTTTCAACAACATAATTTGTTCCAATAGTTTTAGAAAGGACATCATTAAAAGAGAGAAGAACATTACCGGATTCAAGTTCTTGAACTTTATTAATAGTGTACAACTTACCTCTTTGCATTGATTTTGTTTCAACAAAACTCACCTGATCGCCAACGTTATAAAAACCTTTTGCACTTCCCCATTTCATTTTGACTTCGACACTATTCGGTGAGACAAGCGCTATAATAGATGTATAAGTACCACGAAAATTTGCCCAATCATCTGTTTGTCCGGTATTTATACAATTTTCAATTTTCACCAGACCTTTACAATTAGGAAAGTAAAAAGCATCAGCTAAGGAACTAAAAACACGATTTTTTTTAGCGTTTGTTTCGACATTTACATTGTGAAAATATAATCCGTCACACATAAATGAAAGAATTCCGGCTCCCGCTGCATAGTATATACGGATGTTGTCAAGTATTGTATTTGTGTCTTTTTGCAAGTTGATACCTACGATTTCACGTTGACCGTAAAGAGCTATGTAAGTTTCTTTTTCAGGTTTGTATGCTAACTGCCCATAAAGCCGGATAATACCTGGGGAAAACTCTTCTGCCTGCGCTTCAAAAATATTTCCCAATGCTCCATCACGAGTTAGTGCAACAACTTCTTTCTGAATTTTGTCGAAAAGTAAATAATGGACTACCCGCGACTTCCACCCTTCACCAACAAAACGGAGCTTCCCGTCTTCTATAATGTAAGGATATGCGAAGCGGTCGACTGATATTTCTAGATATTTATCCGTAACATTTTCAACAATTGCCTGTGAAGTTAATGGACGATCCCAATCTATTGAAAAATTCTTAAGCTTTACATTATTGCTTTCTGTTACACTTACAGGCATTATACGTCCATGAAATACAAATTCAGATCCACAGCCATCTAAAGTAATGTTTTTTAATGCATGTAAATTTATGCCAATAGTTATATTGGCTGGATTCCCTGCTTCCGAATCGGCTGAAGATGAATTATCCGGCCAGAAGTCATAACGCCCTTTTGGAAATTCTAAAACAGTACTCCCTGATGTTTTACACGTTTCAATAGCTTTTTTTATAAAGGGTACTGCATTTTCGTAACTATTAGGTTGAGCACCAAAATCAGATACTCTGATTCTTTTTTGTGCTATTACATAATTGCAGTCAGTAAATATTAATAAAATTAAGAGAATTAGAACTTCTGTCTTTTTCATCCTTCTTTTGTTTTTTTATGTATTGTACCAGTTTTTTGCATAGAACATAAATTACAAAGACCGTTAGTCCAGTTTTAAGTTATTTCAATAATTTGTTTAAATAACTGATATCTAAATATTCTTCTTCTTTATCTTGATAGATTGCATCTAACAATAAATCTTTATCCGCAACCAAATGCAATATGTTTTTGACCTCCTCCTTATGCTCATATTTATATAGAGGTAAATTCAGATTCCACAACTTACCGTACATATCTTTTTCAGGAACGCTAATAAAAAAAATTGAATACTTAAGCTTTTTTATAGCATCAATATTTTTATTTAAATTTCTCAAATCATTTACCAACAAAGCCAATGAAGGAGCAACAAAAAAGTTGGATTCATCTACTGATTTAGCCAGCTTATCTGCCTGTTCTGGTAAATCCAGATCTTTTCCGGTTACTAATCGTAAATGAATATTAATGCCACTTTTAGCTGCATATCGACAAATATTCTTTACTGTACTTTTTAATGATTCTGCAAACGCTTGTCTGGAAAAGTTATTTTCAACTGTTCGATGTGTTGTCAAAATCAAATCACTAGCTCCCAATAAACCCATCTTATCAATAACCGATTTTATTACGTCCATGCTGTGCGCATACTCAATGGAATCATTGTCCACAAGACGTAAATCCGGGAAAAGGTTAATTCCCGATGAGAAATCCACAATCACTTTTAGCTTTTGCCGTTTAATCCAAGCGGATTCTTCAATAATCGATGTCTTTTCTTTTTCTGAAAGATATTTCCAGTTGATTATAACTCTGTCGAAATGCTGAAAAAATGTAGGCCGGAGTAAAATTTCTTTTTTAATGGATGAAATATCTCTCAGTGGTAATCCTCTGTTTATTGGATTTGAAACAGGTTCAATAATCGGAATATCCTCAACATTATTCTCATCTATTTTTACATCGAAGATTCTGATATCACCGCCGGCAATCGTCTTTTGTGTATTTCCTCCGGTATTATTCAAGACATTTTTCGGAAGAAACCCATTCGCTTTTTGTTCGGAGCAATCCAGCGGTAATTCGGTAATCTTTAAAATTTCTCCAGCATTTGATGTAATTTGAAATGGTTTCTCTTGCCAAAAGTTGTTACAAATGGCGACCGTATACTCCCCTTTGTTTTTGCGACAGGTGATCAAGCTCAATTCTTTGTTCGTGCTAAATAATTCTGTTCTGTTAAGAATATCACTGATTATCAATTTTACATGATTAAGCATTGGAAACGGAGTTTTAAGATTTTTATCAATCTCCGATTTGTCAAAATTCAAGGGTTGCGAACATATTCCAAAAGGCGAGGCAAGAACCGTTATTTTCCCTGCACCAAAAGTGTGTTCAACGACCAGAGGTTCCTGATTCCATGAAGCCACTATTTTTGTATCATTTGAAAAAATTAATTCTTTCATTTTAAATCCAATCTCTTCTTTCAGATCATTCCCATTTAAATTAATGGTTTCTCCTTTACTGATGAAAATTTCTTTTTGTCCGGTCTTTATCCCACATAATCCATTGGGCATATTGTCCAGATTCCCGGCTGTAATAATCAGTTGACCACCGGATTGAATGTAATGCTCCAACTTATCTTTTATTTCATATCCACCATTCAATTTATTTCCGATAATCAAGACAGGATATTGTTGTAATATCCATAACGGACAATCGCTTAATATACAATCAGCTATATCTCCATATGGAGTAGGTGTAATAAATCCGGTTTCATCGTGGAAGTATGAAGCATCCTGATATCCAGGATAAAGCATATTCAGAATATTATCCGTTAAATAATCACCGTCTTCATAAGGAAGGTTTCCCCAGACACGATAGATATTTCCAGAATAAAGATGCCGGGGAAATGTCCAGCCAGAAAAAAAATCAAGCATCACAGCCACTGGAGTATAAAGAATCCCGGGATTTCCATACTTCTCTACCCAATGGTTGGCTGATTGTTGAATCTTTCCAATAGGACTCAGTTCTTCCCGCTTGTTCAAGTGTGAGGATTCGAATCCAACCGCCACACAATTATACATTATATGACTATATATTAATCGTTTTAGCAGACTAAGACTAGTTCCTTCCGTTTCACCTCCATTATTGCTTAAGATTCCCGAATAATTTTTCCAGCCCCATCGATTCCAAACTGAAGCATTTCCAAACCAAGGAATACCATATTGCTTACCAGCACCTCTGATGAATGAGTAATATATCTGTGTATTGGGTAGCGCTTGTGCCGTTTCGGCACCGATTAACGTATAAACACCTTCTTTCAGAAAGTAGTGTCCAAAATTTAGTGAGACCAAGGTTGCCATTTTATTTCCAAGCCTATCTGTCAACCCCTGAAAATGATTTTGAAAATTAAGATATTGTTGTTCTCTACTATCTCCTGTCGGATTCATCTGACTGGCAAATCCTCCGATATATCTGCCGTCTTGTTCTCCATTGTCCATCCCCAGCCAGCGTTTCCCGAGTTCTTTTTCAAATAAATTAAGTGCATGTTGTGGTACCACAAATTGTTGCCAGTACCCACCTGGACCGGAGCCGGGAACATACCCCCATAAATCGAATAAGTATAGATTTCTCTTTTTGATTTCTTGGACTACCTCGGATAAATCGCTGCGATAAATGAGTGAATATGATGGCCAAATAACGTTCCCTAAATCATATTTAATGGTATATAAGTCCAGCAAATGCTTATAGTCACCATCCAATGAGCGGAGGGCCATAAACTGAATGCGATTGCTAAATGTACCGGTATCAGGAGGCTTAATCCAACGTCTGTTATCATCGGGATACTGGCGTGGATTCATGGAATAATGGAATACCCTTATTTTGCTACCAACTGATCTTGTTTGTGAAAAACTGAAATGGCAGAAAATATTAAGAATAATTAACAGAAGAAAGACACTTTTCAAATTCATTTTTATGAGAGTATTTACATGTTAGTTTATTGAATTGCTGAAATATTCATAACATTTTTTATCTTCCTTTTACAAATTCCAAACATAAACTCATAGATACTTCATCTATTTCATCTTTCAATAGCCGCTTTAGTAATTATGAAATAATGATAACATATTCGAAATAGTTCCTTATTTTTTTGAAATAATCAATAAAAGATCCCCCTTTGCTTCAACAGGAAAGACATCACCGACGTTAAAAGTTCTTCCTTCTTGATAATTCTTCACCTCAGGAGCCACGATTTTGACTTCCGACGGGTTTAATCCCAGCCGATTCCAATCAATATTCAACTTTACTTTGACTGGTTTATCGACCCAGCTGCCTATTGAGATAAGTGTCTTTCCGTTTTTTACATACGCAGTAGCATACACTTTTTCATGATCTGTTGTTACAACAGGTTGTTTTTCCCAAAACCCGATCATTTTTGAATCTGTGATGCCGAAATCGTCCCATAATCTCCACATCGGAGCGAATCCACGATGGGTCATCCCGAAAAGCATTCCACGATGCGTATTCACTGCAACATGCAGTAATAAATCATTGGGAACTCCGAAAGGAATACCGCTTACTTCACTCAACCAGAAATCTGCAGGCATCAGATCAAAATTGAATCCTTCGCCAAACCAGGTTTTATCTATATACGGAAAAAATTCAAGATACTGATTCGCTGCGCCAACAGAAAACCCGGTATTTGAATGTAAGTCGATCATACTCCCCGGCTTGTTTTGCTCCATCACTTTACGCATCCTTTTCAGAATGTGCCTGTCAAAGGATACATCATCAAGGTACAGCCCATCTATATCCATATTCTTGATTAACCAGGCTAGCCCTTCGACATAATAATTATACCAGCGTGATTCCCCTCCGTTTAATATGGCGGCATCTACCGAACCATTCCCCAGATGGGTATACCATTGCGGGGTATAGTTATCAATCAGGTGTTCCTGTAGCCATTGATACCCTCCGCCATCTCCTTCGGCCAGAACTTCTGATCCCAGACTGCGTAACGCCCAGATTTCGGTAAGATGGTTGCTTAGCTCCCGTACGGTATAATAGATTTTTACTTTCCATCCCTTATCATGCCACTTATCTACTAGTCCTCTCAACTCTTTCTGTGCAATAAAGGGATAATTGATATATGGATTATATGCGTTGGCATGATGGATATTCAGAATATTACCTCCGGCTTCCTGTACTTCTTGGGGAGGTTCTAACAACGGACCTCCATTATGATAATAACGGTCGGAGAATTTACGCTTCATGTTTAATTCTTTTACCGGGGTTATCAATAATGCAAATTCATATGTAACTTCCTGCCCTTTTCTCATTCTACGATTGCCACTAAAAGCACTCGCTGTTACAGTGTCGTTTTCTGAATCTATCCGGAATCCTCCATTCCAGCCGTTATTCCAACTTGGGGAAGGCTCCGGCTGGTATAGATTACGCAAAGGACCGTGATATGATCCTCCCCGTAATTCACATTGAATACCGCCTGTAGTTTCGCCTATCCAGAAGCTGTCTTCCGTTTTCATCCATCTAGACAGATGATTTTTAGGCGTAAAGCCTCCCATCCGCCCCATCCCGATCATATATGTCGAAAACTCCTTTCTTAACGGAAGCTCTATGCGGATATCCTGGATCAGAATATCGGATTTTGCGGTCACTTCACATCTATAACTGAGTCGCCCATCAAACTCCATTTCTCCATGGCAGTTAATTTTCAGAAGATTATTTTCGGTTACACTTTCCCAGGATGCAATGCCTTTCTTTTTTTCTTTGAATATGAATTTACCGGCAGGAAAAATAACTTTCCGGTTTTCCATCTCAACCACAAAGTTGACCGGGGATGAGAGAATATCATTCCCCCATGTATTGATCTTTTCAGGCAGGCCGTAATCATTTAACAATACTGATCGGCCAAGACATGATATCTTTCTGTCTTCAACTTTTAACGGAGGATACGGGGTTACCGGTTCATCATCAATCCCCAGTGTTGAATTTAACCAGCGAAGTCTTGAATGCCGCCAGGTTTCTCCATCGCCTCTGTCTGCAAGGTTTTTATTCTCTATCGTCAGATGTATTTTTACTTTCTGTTCTTTGAGATTATCCGGCTTTACCGTAATAATGCCCTCATATATTCCTGCAATGGCATTGCCGGGTATGTCGATACCTATCCACATCGGTTGGATTTTACTTCGTTCAACATTTACCGTTTTGGTAAAGGGGGTTCCCCAGGTATCTATGCCTTCCGTATTGAAACATGTAAATGTTTTTCCTGATATTATATTTCCATAGGTGTCTTTCAGATCTGAGAATTCAAGCCTGACTCCTTTGACTGGTTTTTGGGATGCAAACAGTCCTATTTGCAGTGCATAATATTCATTCTTCTCTGCTGTACCATAAAAATCTGCTCCCGGCTTTTGTTCTATCCATCGAAGAGGTAACGCATCCTGCATCCGGATAGGAAAAGACCGGTCTTCTGCAAAGACTAGGTAATCGCTACTGTTTTTGCTTAGAAATGCCGTTACTTCATCTTTTGTTGCAACTACTTCCATGGGATAAAAGCTATGAAAATCGGTCCGGGCTTGTATCTCTTTTACTGATGCCCGAACCGGTTCTTTATAGTTTTGTTTTGCAACTTTTAACTGATACTTTTTTACCCAGCTTTCATCAGGAGCACTTTCTTTGGTTAAATAGCTTCCCGCATGATATTGATCGGTTACCGGGTTATAGGGTAGATAGTAAAAATAATAGGTCCCGGCCTTTCTTACAGGTCCGAATACGAGTCTGCATCGTTCGTTGTTAACTTCTCTCCGATATATGTTGGATACTGTATCGCCGGTAGCTGCCTCTACGATTATGAACCGCTTATTCTCAGCATTACGGTCGTGTCTACGCCAAAGCAGATCTAGTGACACGACTTCACTCTTTTCCTTGACTTCAAGTACTGCTCGATGGTTCCCGAATGACTCCGGCCATGCTTTGGCCGGTACCGAATAGGTCTGCCCCTGAATTTTATTACTTGAAAATAAAAACAACAGAACGATCAGATATGTCGCGGGTATACTTCCCTTCCCGATTCTTTCATAATTACTTGATGCGCTCATAAAATTATGTTGACTTCGCTCTGTCGCGCTCTTCTCATATATGTTTATCCTCTTTTTTATATTATCTCGTCTCATTTCTTTTTGATCTTTTGATTGAATTATGGTATCTTCATAGTAATATAAAAGCAAGTATCGTTTTATTATTCTGCGCAACGTAATTGAACGGGCCCCAAAAGTCCTGAAGAAACCGGTTTTAAAAGATCTATCCGTAAAGGTCCGGATGTTGTGCGATCGTCACTTACCTCTTCCAATTTCGATTTTTGCCAGAAAATACCTTTACGGTTCATATCAATAATTCGATTCTGTGATTTATTTACCACTTTGAGGACCAAGATGTTTTTACCATTCTTTAAATATCCGGAAATATCAATCAGGAAAGGAGTTGTCCAAACACATCCGACCTTTTTGCCATTTATAAATACCTCGGCGGATTCATGCACTAACCCAGCATCAAGAATCCATTGCTTTTTTAATTCCTGATTCTTTAAAATAAAATTGGTTGTATAAGAAACAATACCACTGAACAGGCCAAGTTCAGGCCATTCCGTCCATGACCTCAAAGTATCACATTGTAATTGATGTTGAATTCCCTGATAATCCGACCATGTCATTTCCCAATTTTCTTTTAGAGGTATAATATGATCTTTTATTCGGTAATCAATCGATTTAATATTCTGCCATTTTTCATTTGCTTTTATCTCTGTTGCCGTAAGTAGTTCCGAAGGTTCAAATACTAAATGAACGAGTTGTCCTTTGTTGGAATGTGGTTGATGATCAGTTAACATGATACTACCGGTGCGTGGATTTCCAACCAATATTTGAGAACAATTTGCATCGAAATTTAATAATGGAACCCAAAGATCAAGATATTCCGTCGTATTGTTCCGGATAAGATATATTGTTCGGCCATCACGGTTGACCCGAAGCGTTGAAAGTTTATCAGGCATACCATCTTCCATCAATCCACAATGATGAAGTAACCCTAACAATTCTTGCATATCTGCTGCAATATAGACACCGCCCCTGTCTATCTTACCGGCTTTTGCCATTGTTTCAAGAACCTTGGTGCTTTGCGACAAATCCTGAATTAACGGTAACCCGCTGGAAGTTGCAACAGGAATATTTTTCATGAAGATAATTGTAGCTCCATCACGAGCCAATAATTCAAGCTTTTCAAGTGTCTTAGCCCCGATCATTTTGGTTTCGGGAATAAGCAATATTTTATATGCTGTTTTTCCTGCCTTTATTTTCCCATTTTCTACACCTGTAAGTTCGGTAATTACCTCATCAGAACAAAAATCGGTTTGTAAACCTCTTTTAACAAGCTCAGAACGGGTATTTTCTTTTACATCTTCCCGATATATTGCAGAGTTACTATTTCGCCAAACAAAAGGCTGATTCCAATGAAATCCACCGACATTAGGCATATTCCAAAAATCATGAATAGACCAGAGCATTAATATATCCATATCGGGTTTTGAGTCTTGAAGTATTTGTTGTAGCTTGGAAAAATAATCATTCAAATATCGAATATGTTTAAAAAAGGGCTGTGTTTCACTGAAATTACCACCAGCATAATACATCGGGCCTGGCCATGATTCACTTAACGGAGTAAAAGGAGTCCCATGATATACTTTATAATTCAACCCCTGCATTAAATCTGCGTCTCCCCGTTTACGATAATAATCTAAATAGTCTTTAAAATTATGTCCGGCTCCCCAAGTATATTCCTCAGCAGAAATCAGTTTCTTGCCGAATATATGAGCCGCTGAAGTATTAAACGGGGGAGCATCTTCCGGTAAATCAGCTTCACCACATGTATTTATCGGATTTGCAGGATCACCCGTATATTGGTAACGTGTGAGCATTCCGTTTTGATTAGCCCATTGCCGCCATCTTTTGACAAATTCTACGTGTAGAAAAGCGATCGTTGCACGATAATCATGCCACAGCCTGACATTTTCAGGAGTTCCGGTTTCACATAAATATTGATGCATATAAGGCCGTACATCATAACCATTGACCTTCTTGAAAGCAGTAAAAAAGTCAGGGGTAGTGCCTCCTGCCCCCTCAAATGAATCACAATATATAGCTCGTGGTCGAAGAGTTCCCAGTTTTCTAAACAAAATATTTAAAGGCTGAATCAAGTTCTCGAAAGCAACGGGCGACCAGTAATCAAAAACAGGCCCCTTACCTCCATTCCCCGCAACATATACCATAGACCCACAATAACTCATACGAGCAACAAGAACATTACACTTACCTACAGTCGGTATGTGCCAAACGCAATTACCACCTTCAATCTTTGGTTCGATTACTTTTGCCGGCTGTTTATTTTTAGAAGCTTCAAAATTGAGATCTCCAGTTGAATTATTAAGAAGTGTAACACATTTGATAGGATCTTTGCCCTCTTCATCGTGCAAAATAACAGGATGCTCAGTTGTGACATTCAATGCTAAAACTTCCAACCGCCAATCACGTTCAGAATTTTCTTTTGTTATCCACGGTCCTCCCATAGGCCAACCACCGCCGGTAGGCATATCAACCAACATTCCGAGTTCTTTTCCCTTGGCTAGTGTAAATTTAAAAACATCAACCCAACGGTCGGAGAGATATTCAATCGGTGGAATTGTCGGGTTCTTATATTCATAAAGAGGACAAACAGTTACAGCACCAAAACCTGCCTTTTTTAGCATATTTAACTGTCTTTCAATTTCAGTCTCATTAACACAACTTCCTAGCCACCACCAAAAAGTAGCTGGTTTCGCAGTTATTGAAATATTATTCCATCCAAATGGATCGCTATTCTTCTTTTCGCTATAATCCGGATTCTTCTGAGCATAACTTGTAATATGCAGCAAACACAGAAAAGCAATAAGAAAAAATGGTCTTGTTTTTGCCAATATGGTATCCATCATATGATTATTGATGATCCAATAAAATATTTATTTTGAGGACATTTGTAGTAATTATATAAATGCACATCACTATCAAGATATCAACTAACCTAAAACTTTGTTTGGTATAATAATCGGATATCAAAACGAATTTCTCCAAAAAGGGCTCAGGATATTGCAAGTTTGCATCCAATTTGGAAATAGTTATCCGATTACGTGAGGATAAAATTATACTTTTCTATAATGAAGACCGAACCTGTTTGAAATTGAACAGGTTCGGTCTTTTATTTATTGAGAGAGTTATGGTTTATTTAGTGCAGTGACTGTTATCGTCCAGGTTTTCGTGGTCTTTCCATCAGCAGCAGTAATTAAGTACTTCCTTGGTGATGAAAAATCACCGGGAACCCCCAATGTCGGAGAACCTTCAAGCGGTTTAACACTTGCAGCGGTAGAAACATTAGTTGTACATACGATATTGGTTAAGGCAACTTTTGCTCTTTCCGTATCAGTAAAGGTTCCACTGGCTGCAGGAGCCGTAAGTGTAACCGTTGCTGTATTTGCAGTATTATCAATGGTTTTTGATGCGACTGTAAGCGTAACATATTTTACCTTTGCAGAACCATCTGTCCATGTAGAAGTCGGATCCTGGTATCTGTATTCAAAATAAATGTTGGTTATATTGGCATCAGTGTATGCCGGCAGGTCATCCAACCCTGATTTTAAACAAGAGGTAAATAATGTTAAGCTGCAAAACATTAAACCTACAACTATAAATTTTATCTTTTTCATAGCAATTTCTTTTATCTGGTTCATAATTACCATCCCGGATTTTGTGTAAGTTTCGGATTTCGATCGATCTGTCCCTGCGGAATCGGGAACAGATACCGTCGAGTGTTGTCAAATATCCGGATATAATTGTTATTATAAGTGATTTTAATCACCTCATAACTCTTACGGTTATTAGCAATTGAAATATAAGTGGCAGGGTCTTCCAGTTCAACAATTTTTGCGCCTGGAGCTCTTCCGAAGTTTGCATCGCCACCGTATTTTCCCCAACGAAGGAGACTGAAATAATAATCACCGACACTTTCTTTAGCTAATTCAACCCTACGTTCTCGTTTGTAATCAGTCCAGGCATCGGCTGAATTTGAGGCAGTTGAGGCTGGTAATCCTCCATGAACAGTTCGTGTATTATTAAAGGCGGTAACGGCTTCAGATATTTTACCCATCTGAAGAAGTGCTTCGGCTTTATTCAGATATATTTTGCCAAGACGAAAAACAACCCAATGATAATCAGATGCTATACCATAATAAACACGGGGAGAAACATTATACACCCCTTTTCTCCATAGATAATTAGTTATAGGAACACAACAAGTGGCCAATCCTCCGTTAACCTCTCTATTCAGGTTCCCTTTAACACAAGTAGTTACCAGCTCATTGAACCATGTACATGAATCATAAACAATGGAAGCGGCAAATCTCTTATCCCTGTTATAATACATTAGTTCGTTAATTCTACCTGATCCGGTAATCTTTCCGGCATCGACGGCATTCGGATCTGTACCGGTTACTTTAGTCACATTTTGTTTAAACTGTGTGGTTTGATCCCATCTTACAGCTTTACCGGTCACATCATCAATGACTAAATAATCATCCACCAGATTTTGAGATGGAGCATAATACCCCCATGCTTCGAAAATTCGGTCCACTTTAAATTTAGGTCCACTCCCGGTTCTTGCCAAGGCATCATTATTTGTATTCGGAACAACATTTTGAGCATCGGCAATGTCACTAATAGTCGTATTTTCTTTGCTTCTGTATGTTCCGAGAATGATTTCACTGGCATACCTATCTTTTTCATTAAACATGCTTTCATAATCCGTCTCCAGTGTATATCCTCCTTTACTGATAATTACATCAGCAGCATCGACTACCTTTTGGTAATAGGTGGCATCACCAGTGTAAGCGGCAGCCTGCAATCCTACTTCCGATTTTAAGGCATAGGCAGCATATTTATTTGCTCTTCCTGCCAATGAAGTCGCAGGCAATCCTGCAATGGCATCATCACAATCCTGCATAATTTTTTGGTAGGTAGAAGCTGTAGTTTCCAACGGGTAATTATAATCGGTTGTATCTGCACTTAAAACTTTATCGATCCAAACAATTCTGCCAAATCGCTTTGCTAACCAAAAATTAGTCATCGCACGCAAAAATTTTGCTTCAGCTGTTAATTCAGTTTTATCAGTAGCTGTTAGACCTGTAGATTCTGCAACTTTTTGAATAATTAAATTACATCTTCTGATTGCACTAAATTTGTTAAATCCGAAATCCTGATCACGGGTTATTTCTTCACGTGTAACTGCCTCCCCCGAACTAGGGATACTATTGGTGGTATATGTATCAATCGGATAATTACTAGAATAATATCCATAAACAATGGTATTATACGTATTATAAACAAATGCATCAGCAGTCGCACGAGACCCCCATACGGTAGCTTCCGTAAATTTATCATAGGGCTGAGTGTTTAAAATTTTATTACAGGATATTCCAAAAAAGATTGGAATAGCTAAAGCTAATATTATTTTAATGTGTCTTTTCATGGCGTAAATTATTAAAATCCTAATCTAACTGTTAAAGAATAAGATCGTTCTGTCGGATAATCATAATTATTAGTACTTCCAACCTCTGGATCTATTTTGTATCTTCGTAAAGCAGGAGAAATAGTGAATAGATTTGCTCCACTCAGGATGATCGAACATTCTGAAATAAACGGTAATTTTTTGAGCACACCGGATTTTAGATCATATCCTAATTGCAAAGATTTTAAACGGATATAACGTCCGTTGACCAGCCAGAAATCGGAGGTAACCGTATTATTGCTTCCATTATAACTAGATGAACTCATTAATCTGGGATACTTGGCATTTGTGTTGGTTGGTGTCCAATAATCTAGCTGGAAAGGATAAACATGACCATCTCTAATGACATCACCAGGGTAAAGATCTCTGTTTCCACTCCCCTGTACAAGGGATGAAAGGAACCATGACTTATAGCGAAGATCTAACGTTATGCCATACGTTACCCGTGGAGTGGTACTTTTCCCGATACGCCGTTGATCGGATGCATCAATTCGCCCGTCTCCATTGGTATCTTCATATTTTATATCTCCCGGAACAAGATTCGTCGATGTAACCAGTTTAGGACTGTTCATCACATCATCGGCACTGGTGTAATACCCAAGGCTGTGGTAACCGATTCCCCAATATCCTATTTGGTTGGTTGTTCTGGTATATGGGTTTTTCAAAGTGGCTTGATCTTCAGTAGGGTTCATTTTCCATAGCTGATCAAACTTTGAAATATTTCCACCTATTTCATACTGTAAGTCACCGATTTTATCTTTATAACTTAAACTCATTTCAAAACCAGCTCTTCTTAAATTACCATCCGATTTAACGGTTGGCAGCGAAGTTCCCAACGGATCGGTATAAAGTGTACCGGAACGACTAGCCAACATCCCTGTTGTTTCCAGATAAAAGTAATCGAAAGTACCGGAAAGTTTAGAATTCAACGATGCAAAATCAAAGCCTATATTGCTTGATTTCTGAGTGTACCAGGTAAGGTCTGGACTGACAAGAGCGCCTTCTGAAAAGCCCTGAACAAATGAATTATTGATTAAATAACCCCTTTCGGTAATAGAATATCCTGACAGATACTGAAATCTACTGATATTGGCATCACTGCCATCCAGTCCCACAATGCCATAAGATCCTCTTAATTTAAGAAAGTTAAGAATGTTTTTATCTTTCAGATCTTTCATAAAGTTTTCCTCACTGAGTACCCATCCTGCGGAACCTGACCAGAAAGTACCCCATCTGTTATCCTTGGGGAACCAGTCGCTACCATCACGCCTGAAACTACCTTCAACAAAATACTTCTTTTTATAATCATATCTTAAACGACCAATGTAACCGGCTCTTGCACTTTCAGCTTCACTGCCCCCATTGGATGAATTCAGGGTAGGACCTGCAACGAATTGATCAAAAAGTATCTGATAATTTATCCTTTGAGCATAAACATCGTCACTATAGCCATAGGTGCGTTCATAACCAAATGTCGCGGCAACAGTATGGTCCTTTGCAAATACCTTATTGTATTCACCGAAAAGTTGGTTGGTATAGGAGTATCCTGAACCTTTATCAACATAAAGAGTTGGTGCATTATGCGTTATTGGTGTTGTACTTCCAAGACTATATTGGTTAGCGGTAGCGTTCCAGTATTTTTCAGAGCTATTATCTAATCGGTAATGATTAATGGCTTTAATTTTTAGCCCGTCTACTCCGGGCACACTCCACGTCAGATCAAGAATTCCATTTACATTACTGGATTGGTTTTTGTCATAACCTGAATTGGGATCTATCTCAACCAAGGGATGATCTCCTTTGCCAGAATATAATCCTAAATCAGTATATGCTAATTCCATTGGTCCTGAATTTTGAATATGACCCCATGTATAATAATAACCCGACCCATATTGAGAAGCCGGAACACGTGTTTTTTCGAGTGTACCATAAATACTTACATTGGCAACAAGACCGATTTTATCAAAATTATTAGTCAGGTTAACCCTATAATTATACCGTTTAAGCCAATTTGTATTAAATTTATAGATGGAACCCTGATCATAATAGGATCCTGAAACAAAGTACTTTGTTTTATCATTACCTCCGGTAATCGACAGATTGTAACGGGATGAAGGTGCAAATGTATTTAAACACACTTTTTGCCAATCAGTATTTGGATAGTTATAAGGATCTGATTGATCTTTATATTTCTGAACAACCGCATCGCTATACTGCGCAGGCTGACCGTCATTTTTAAGTGCTTCATTTGTAACCGTTGCTACTTCATATGAATTTAATTTTTTTGGCAATATAGTCGGTTGGCTAAGAAAAGTTGAATAATCGAATTTAATACTTGTTTTACCCGATTCTCCTTTTTTTGTTTTTACAACAATAACACCGTTACCGGCACGTGCACCATAAACGGCAGCGGCTTCGGCATCTTTCAATATACTGAAGTTTTCAACATCCTCGGAATTAAGATTTTGAAAATCAGTAATACTTGAAATAATACCATCAATAACAATCAATGGAGTGCTACCTCCACGAATAGAGATGGTTGGTTTTTTACCCGGGCCGCCACCACTTGAGTTAACAAATACCCCGCTTGCCCTACCGGCTAATCCGTCACCAATAGTAGAGATGGGTAAATCTTGCAAGCTTTTGGGAGTAACTGTTGATACGGCTGATGTAATCATTCTTTTTGTCGAAGTTCCGTACCCTACGACTACGACTTCATCGAGTTTAACTTCCAGATATTGTAAAATTATGTTGATGGTAGGCTGTCCGTTGATGGTAACTTCAACAGGCTTCATCCCGACAGAAGAGAATACAAGTATTTTCGCCGATTCGGGAACAGTAAACGAATATTTACCATTGGCATCAGTAACAGCACCAATGGTTGTTCCTTTTACAAGTACAGAAACTCCTGGTAACGTATTTCCTCTTTCATCTTTCACGGTTCCATTAATCTTGAATCTTTGTTGTTCCGGAGTAATAACAACCAGATCATTTTCCATGAATTTGAAATTCAATTTTGTTTTGGAACCTAATGTAGTTAATATATTCTTAATTTCTGTTTTTTCAGCTTTTAGAGAAATAAGTTGAGATAAGTTGATATAGTCTACATTGTAGAAGAATGTGTAATTACTTTGTTTTTCAAGTTGCTTTATTACTTCTTTTAATGTAGTATTCGAAACATTGATTGTAACTTCACGATTTTGTGAATACGCGGATGCAAACGAGCTTCCTATACATGCCAATAATAGTATCAAACTTAATTTCATGGCTCTGAAAAATTGTGTTCTTTTATTCCTAAGAAAAGAACAACGTAAGTAATAATTTTTCATAATTTTGTAAATGTGTTTAAGTTAAATAATAAGTACTTAATAAGCACTTGTTAACGCGAACCTTAAATTCATGAAACGAAGGATATTGCAGTATTCTTCGTTTCTTCTTTATTCATCTTTTTTCTTTCATAGGCACAGATGTTTTTAAGTTAATAATTTATTATTTTTTCATAAATTCATCTTTTCTTTCAGAGCTTTCACTTATAACCACTGTTTTTTCGTGCATTAAGTATTCAATTGGAGAGGTACTTTTAATTGCTTTAAGTATTTGCTCTGGTGTGGACTCTTTTATTTTTCCACTATATCTTAGATTTTTAATTGTTTCACTAGCGAAAACTACCTTTATATCGAATCTACGCATTAATTTAATCATTATGCTTTCTAATGTTTCATTATCTATAAGAAAATAATCTTTTTTCCATGATATATCCTTTTCAATCAAAGGATTAGGTTCATCATCCACTTCTTTGCTTTGCAATCTCATTTGTATCTTTGATAAAGGTGAGCCTTTTGTAATGTGAGCATTAATTGTTCTATCCGATAAATCATAAAACCTAATGGCTCCATCCGATTTATTAAAAATTGCCTTCTGATTAGGTTTTAATATATAGTTTGACACACTTCCATTTATTTCACTTTTCTCAACCTTAACCGATCCTTTAATTAGTGTAGTTTCAATTGTTTTCTCATCACTATATGATTTAACATTAAATGACGTTCCTAATACTCTTAATGTCAACTTACTGGTTTTAACAAGAAACGGCTTATCTTTATTTTTTGCCACATCAAAATAGGCCTCACCATCAAGTATAACTTCACGATCTTTTTTATTAAAATCCGAGCTATATTTCAAAACACTACCCGCATTCAACCATACTTTACTTCCGTCAGCTAAAACCATTTCTGTTTTCGATCCTTTTGGTGCAGAAATCTGTGTTAATATTTTCCCTTCAAAAGAATCTACAGAACCCATAAAATAATGCCGGTAAATAAATAGTGAGGGAATACCAATAAGAATAAGAATTACGGCAGCATAAGTTAAAACGGTTCGAATAATCTTTCGTCTATTTTCATTAATTGAATAAAGTTCTGTTTTCTCATCAAGTTCTGATTGAAGCAATTTTAGTAAAAATTGTTCTTTCGATTTTTGAAGTTTCCACTCTTGTATTCCAGCACTTGCTGTTGCTAAATTCCACGCATTCTGAATTTTTTCAAACGTAATCTGATTTTCAGGTGATGTAGTACACCATGCCCTTACCTCACAGATTTCATTCTCATCTGCTTCATTATTTAAATATTTTGTAAATAAGATAAAATCAATACCTGAAAATTCTTCCTTCACCATTGCTGCCATTCTGTTTAATAAAAACTTGAGATTTCAACGCAGAATAATTTTTTAGAAGAATAAGAGCAAAATGCACTTTCTTAGAAAATCATCCTTACTTGTAACATTCCCCGTATAGAAAAAGCGATTCAGAATTAACAAACCCCTATCCATATACTAAAAAAAGTTCAAATCTTTTTTAATTCCAAATCTGTCATTTAAATGTTCATATTACTTATTATCTGCTTATTGAAGCAAAATACAACGCAATTATTCTCACTCCGGATGATAATTCATGATAAGGAATGACAAAAGCACGAAATAATCCGATCAAAGAATAAATCTTTAGGTTTTGTCCGAATAGAAAGGAGAATATAAGGGGTATACGAGTCTGATATGACTGATCCATAAGGGCATATTAAACGAAATTTAACCTATGTCCGAACTAGGTTTGATGTAGGTTTGACCGGGATACTAGATACCGGATAAACCCACATGTAATTTATGTCAAATCTTTTTTTACACACCTTCGTGTTTATTTCTCATCTTTTTTATCTTCCGGTATTATCTAAATATTTGGTATAGGATCTGCCGCTTATCGATAAACCATCAAGGATCGTTATTTAACTAAATTAGTGTATAAATCTGGATATTAACTGAATAGTGGTAGCAAACATTAAATTTAAAGATCAATCATGGTAAAATAAATGATGATCGAACTGTTAAGTAATCTTATCCAAAACGATTGATTAATCAGGGATGTAGCGGGGATTTTACTATGAAAAAATGATCATAGAGGTATGAAAAAAATTGAACAACTCAGTTCAAATATTAAATTTAAAGATATGGGTCTAACTCAATTCTAACGGTTCTTAAAGCTTTAGACATTTGGTTTTCAATCGTTTTAACCGAAAGTGATAGCGTATCAGCTATTTCCTTATACGACATATATTTAAAACGACTCATCAAAAAAATTTCTTTGCATTGATTAGGCAATTTATCAATAGCATTGTTTAAAGCTTTTTGCAAATCCTTATTTACCAAATCATCAAAAACGTTTTCATATGAATCCATCATCGTATCTTTGAAATGTTCCGAATACTGCTCCTCAATTTTTTTATGCTTTAAATAATCTAGACAATCATGCTTAACCGAAATCAATAGATAGCCCTTTACAGAAGATTGAGTAGGGATATTTTCACGATTGATCCATAAATCAACAAAGGCACCTTGTACTATTTCTTCTGCAACAGTTGGTTGCTTCACATAATAGTTTGCAGTAGAACATAAGGCAGCATAATACAGATCAAAACATAGATTAATAGCCTCGACACTACCCTCTTTTAATGCTGTTATTGTTACTTGCTCAAATTCTCTTACTGTCATAAGTTATGAATAAGGCTAACTAAGTTAAAATAACGATTAATTCGATCGTTATTTCCTTTACAATATGGTACGAACTGAAGAGATGGCATTGAGTTTAACCATTTCTTAAATATACATACATATTACTCGGGGAAACAACAACTGCAAAGAAAGTAAAAAAAATGAAACCATTACCTTGATATTATTATTTTAAGAATATCAAGCCCTTAAAATAACAAAGTTGAATATAGCTTCGATATTTCAGGATCAGCCGGAATAACTAAAGAACTTATTGGTTTTCAATTAAATTAAGCATTGGCACTATTTGCCGGTAACTGAGTTTGCCTTTTTCAGACTAATCCATATTTTATTCTCATTGCTTTGCAAAATATTTTGCTAAAAAATCATTCCAAAGCAAATACAAAGTACAATTACTAGTATTTAGATTGCAAACTGACTTCTAATTTCGTAAAGAAAATCTAAAGTTTAGTCCGTTCTGGAGAAACTTTTTAAGATTATTTTAGGAAAAGAGAGGTTCAAATAAGTAATTTTTGAAATTAAAGCCTTAAAACACATTTTCGAAAATATCATAATATTGTTGCCTTTCCATGAAAATTTCATTTCGTAATTTTTTATGCTTTTAGCTTAAGTCACCGGCAATGGTTAGTGTTTATAGTAAATAGCGGTGTTCCAAAATTTTAATATATATATTTGTATAAATATTGCTAATTAGTATAATATGTATTATGAAGTAAATAAAAATTTATTATTTAGAATAAATACGAATTACAATTTATTATTGCAAAATACTTGCACTCAGTATAATTGATTTTGTAAATTTGAGTAGGAAAAAATTTGAAATTAGAGAATAATAAAAACTGAGTAACACAAACTAATTTCAATTATTTCATATATATAATTTTTCCTGACTCGATCTGAGCAATTAGACCCCAATCCGCTCTTGATTTCAGGCCCACCCTACTCTCATCCCATAAATTGACTATTTTTTTTAGTATCATGTTTTACTTTTTAACATCATGGATTTTATACAGAGTAAAAAACTGGCATTCATTTGCTTTATTGTAAATGAACTGACCTTAATGGAAGTATTCTTCCCCACGTCCGCCAAGGCTCAAATTGAGATGAAAACGACCGGAACGTATACGCAAGATTTCAACACACTTATCTTCTCAGGTTCAGCATCATGGATTGATAATAGTACAATCCCGGGATGGTATTGGCAATTCCAGATTAAGGATAACCATTTAACTTATTCAGCTACTGATGGATCTGATTATAGTACAGGCAAAAAAAGCTATGGAACCAATGGGAGCCAAGACAGAGCAATGGGCTTTATTCCCGACCAAAGTAATGTCTTTGCCATAGGAGTAGCTTTACAAAACAAATCTTCAACTGAAATCTCACAAGTAAGTGTTAGCTATACAGGTGAACAATGGCGCAATGGAGGTTATAATAGTTCCCAACCAATTTTATTTGCCTATAAAGTTGTATCGGTATTAAATCCTATCTTTACAGGTGCAGCAAGTGCAGGAAATTGGATTTTTGATGATAATCTAAGATTTTGGTGTCCTAAATCCGGTGCTCCATATAAAGTATTAGATGGGAATGCAACCGAAAACAGGGTTGTATTCAAAGACATATCACTCCCAAATATAATAATTCCGCCTGATGCATATCTTCTATTACGGTGGTATAAAGCAGCTGAACAACAATATGCCCATGGTTTGGCAATAGATGATGTAGCCATAAAATGGGTTGTACCGGCAGCTACTTCCTTAACAGTTTCTCCCATCTCTATTGGGGAAGTTTATGGAATTGCAGGCAGTGTTATTGCCACCTCAAAGCAATATATTCTTTCTGGTGAAAATCTTCATGCAGGAGGTGATCCAATCATCATTACCGCGCCTGATAACTATGAAATATCGCTTGATAATCAATCATTTTCAACCAGCCAGTCTTTAGTTTACACAACAACAACTTTAGCACCCCAAACAATTTATGTCAGGTATGCTGCTACTGCAAAAGAAGGCAATCATTCTAATGACCTTATTACACACAGTATAGGAGGTGTTTCATTGAAAACGCTTCCGGTAAGTGGAACTGTATACGCAATGCCCTGGATTGAAAATTTTGAAAAGGGGACAAAAACTGAATACAGCGATGGAACAACATCCTGCACAGAAGGATCCTGGTTATTTAGAAATGCATTGATAGGAACTTCACCTGAAGACTTTAAGAGTGGCAAACAATCGGCTCGTCTCCAGATAAATAGCCTTACAAATGTAGCAGGTAGTATTACCATGAATTTTGATAAAACAAATGGCGCCGGTGATGTTTTAATAAGTTATTCAAATTATGGAACAAATAAAAGTGGAAAATGGAAATTACAAAGTTCTGCTGATAGCGGAACGACATGGGAAGACGAAGGATCTGAAATCGTATGTGGTGACTATCCGCAAACAGTCCACTTTTCAATTAATAAAACAGGTAATATCCGGTTTAGAATTGTTCAGTCGGTTACGACAGAACTTTCAATCATTAATATAGACGATATTGCTATTACCGACTATGGTACCATTTCAACACTACGTTGGACAGGTACTGTATCTGATAATTGGGCAATTGCTGAAAATTGGGCAGGCGAAATAACTCCTGGGACGAACTCGGATGTGGAAATACCCAATGTTGCCAACAAACCGATGTGCAGTAAAGATGTTAGCATAAAATCGTTGATTATAAAAAATGGGACAGTTTTAACCCTTAATGCAGGAGTGGCTTTAACTGTAACTGGTAATTGCTCGCTTGAAGGAGCAAACTGCATGGTATTGAAATCGCCCAATAGTCGTGGAGCATCCGCTTCATTTATTTGCAACGGAAACATTAGTGGGGATGGAACAATTATGGTTGAACGATTTATTCCTAAATACCTTGGAGAAACAGATGGCTGGCATTTTATCAGTTCACCTGTTGATCATCCATTGATAAGCGACTCCTTTAAACCAATTCAGAATGATGACTTTTATGCTTATCGTGAATCGGATAACCTATGGATTAATCAAAAGTTAGGATCAAACAATCTTGTTTCTTTCAATAATGGCGAGGGATATCTGGCTTCGTATTGCAATGATTTAGTCCGATCACTTTCCGGAATACCCAATAATACGGATATTCAATTTAAAAATCTCACCTTTACAAATAATAGAGGGTGGCATTTGTTAGGAAATCCGTTTACCTGTAGCTTAACCTGGTTTACAGGATGGAATACTATTGGTATCAATTCCATTGCTAAAATAATCAATGACGGAGGGACTTATTCAGACATTGAGGAAGCCGAAATAATACCACCAATGAATGGCTTTTTTATCCGGACCATAAATAATACCAATTCCATTACGATACCAGCATCTGCCAGAGTTCATGCTATCGATCATGAATGGAAAAGTACAAAAGTAGGCTCTATAAAAAAAATCAAGCTCACAATTAGTAGTACTACAGATAATACTTATGCTGAAGCAAAAATTATCTTAAATGATAAAGCCACTAACCTATTTGATGCCGAATATGATTCTCCTTTTTTAGAAGGAATGAATGGAACACCCTCATTTTATTCTATTCTTAGTGATGGACAAAAATTATCTACAAACTGTGTTCCAGCTGCATCCTCTCTATGCTTTAACTTTCAATTTTCTAAAGGCTTGTCAAAAGAATACAAATTAAAGGCTGAAATCTCAGAAGATTGGTTGAAGAGTGCAACATTTAGTCTGGAAGATAAATTGGAAAAGAAAAAATATACCCTAAGTAATTCGTCATCTTTCACGTTCAAAAGTGACTCGACCGATATCAAGGACAGGTTCTCATTACAAATCGATGTTTTAACAGGATTAGACCCATCAATTACAGATAAAAGCTGTACACTTTATTCTTTGCAAAAAACCGTTTATGTAAGAATTTCGGATTTTATTAAAATAGGTAACATTTCTGTATACGATGTTTCCGGTAGACTATTAAAAATGCTAAAAATACAAAGCAACTCACTCGATTTTCAATTAGAAAAGCCTGGAACTTATATCATTATTGTTCAATTTAATAATAAATCATTTTCAAATAAAATTATAATTAACTAAATCAAAAACAACTATGAAAAACTACATCATGCTTAAAAACAATGGAATAGAAAAATCCATTGAGTTCAGTTGTATGCGTCGCTTTTCTAATAAGATTAGTGGCATTATTCTTCATTTTAATATTAATAAGATCATTCTTCTTATTTTTATTTTAACATCTTTTGGATCGGTTACAGGACAAAATACACCAGCATCTAATCCACCGCCTATACCACAAAGAGGAATGCCCACAAATCAAAATGCAGCACCTATTGGAGATGGGACGTTCTACCTGGCCGGTTTTATGTTAGCTTATATTGCAATAAAAATAAGACAGGCAAAGAAAAATAAAGCATGTCAATCAACTCACATGTGACGGTTTAAGAATGTTTGAATTCATTTGATTCTATTGCGGTTTTTTAGAATAATTTCAGATTTGGCATTAGAAACACTAAGCATTGATTATCTATTTGTTAATACACTGTAATTGATCTGATGAGTTAATAATCAATAATATAAACTTCTTAATGACTGATTTGGAATAATGCATAGTATTCAATATCTAACCAGTTCTAAAATGCTGTAAAAGTAAAGGCTGGCTCAAAAACATAAGCCAGCCTTTATTTATATTCAATAACTATTTGATAAAGAAGTCAAATTTTAAAAATCAGAGAGGTAGAAACTCTTTTAACACACTTCCTTTGATATGTATGATTAATACAATATTTTTATTTCAGCACTTTTAGCTTATCGCCTGATTCTTTTACGATCTTGCGATACCAATCATCACCATATCCGGGCTGTGATACTTTTGGATCGCGCTTGCCTTCAATCACGGTTTTGATGTTGCCATCCATGTATTTCACAAAAAGATCCGTATATAAAGTCTTCCATGTGGTAAAGGTGTTCTTCGACTGAGCATGTGAAAAGGCCGTTAGGGTCTTCGCTACGGCTGTTGGATTCTGTTTTGATAGCTGTAGATATTTGGTATCATTTTCGGCCACCATGGCAATATATTTGTTTTCTAACAGCGCTTGCTTGGCTCTGATCTCAGGAATAATGTCTCTATAACGTGTGTAAGCAAAGTTGGCTACCTGATTGAAAATCCAAAACATGGAGGTCTCTGAAAATTTCATCATTGAGCCGTTTCCTACTTTCAAATTCTCGGGAGTACTGTTGATGCAGGTGTACATTGGGGTGTATACAGTGCTGTAGGTATCGTCAACACCAAACCAGATGATACCACCCAAAGTGTTTGGCAACCAACTACGACTCTGTGCTACGAACGAAAATCCGGTCTGCTGAGTAGAGATAGCACGTTCATTGAGGTACTCCTGACCATCTACTTTCCATGAGAGGGGACGCCAACGGTAAGGAAGAGAATAAGGACCGGCTCCCAAGTCTTTAGTCATATCCATCGGGGTGTTCTCATAGTGGTCGCGCATAATCTCCATAACATCGTGTACGTTGATTTTTTTAGACGGCTTTATCCATAACGGCATGCGATTGGTTAGATTCTTTCCCATGGCATAATCAAGATATGGAGCCATGACTTCAGGATTTAAACGGTTAAACATCGACCATACACGGGCTTCGCTATAACGAGCAGCACTAAAATCTACGGGGGCATAAGTATCGGAGAAGCTAAATTGAGCATCATTACCGTTAAACAGACCTTTTCTCTTTGCAAAGCTGATTACATCAGGAGCATATATACAGTTTTCAGGATCGTTCAGCGGAAAAGTGGTGATACGGGCATGATTTGCATGGCCGGATATATATCCATCCGGAATTCTGCGGGCTACCCATACCGCACCTTTTTCACCTGCTCCTTTTCCAATCATCTCCATGATCCACACTTCGTTAGGATCGGATAAAGAGAATGATTCTCCTTCACTGGCATAACCATATTCAGCTACTAAGCTTGTCATTACGTTGATAGCTTCACGAGCTGTCTTTGAACGTTGCAATGCAATATAGATGAGACTTCCGTAATCAACGATAGCTCCGGGTTGTTTTTGTAACTCTTCGCGACCACCATAGGTGGTTTCACCAATAGCTACCTGGTATTCGTTCATGTTGCCAACAACCTTATAAGTAACAGGGGCTTGTTTTATTTTGCCTAGATATTCGTTGGTATCCCATTCATAAATATCTAACATCGATCCTTTGGGGTGAGTGGCAGCAGCCCAGTAGTAGAGTTCACCATACAGTGTATGCGAGTCCGCATTATAAGAGATAAAAGTGGAGCCATCGGTAGTAGCTCCTTTGGTTACCAAAAGGTTGGTACAGGCCTTGGTAGGAGACGCTATAAAGAGCGTTGCAAATATTGAACAGGCTAAAGTTAGTTGACGATATGCTTTCATTCGTATGTTAAGGGTTTAATTTGAGTTTCAAAGATACATTATTCCACCATTCCAACTCCTACGGTTTCGTTAGTGCCTTCATCAATGAGAATGAGGGCTCCTGTTATCCGGTTGTTCTTATAAGGATCAACAAACAGAGGTTTGGTACAACGGATCACTACACGTGCGATATCATTTAACTTTACGGTGAGGTCGTCGGTTATCTGTTCAAGATTGTTTACGTTGACTTTGTATTTGATCTCTTTTACAACACAACGTACTTCACGGGTGGTGTGCTTTACGATATATTTTCCGTTTAGCTGAAGCGGACGGGCATTCATCCAGCACATCATGATTTCAAGATCCTGAGTTACAGTAGGCATATTATCGGGCTTTACGATCATATCTCCCCTACTGATGTCAATATCATCATTGAGCTGTATAGTTACAGATAATGGAGGAAAGGCTTCATCCAACTCTCCATTCCGGGTATCAATTGATTTGATGGTGCTCGTTAATCCGGAGGGTAATACAGTAATACGATCACCCTTGGAAAAGATACCACCTGCCACTCTTCCGGCATAGCCACGATAGTCATGATATTCTGTTGACTCAGGGCGAATAACATATTGTACAGGAAATCGTGGTGATTTAAAATCATTGTCTTGATCTATCTCAACGGTTTCAAGAACGTCCATAAGAGTACCTCCTGTATACCATGGCATATTCGCGGATCTTTCAACAACATTATCGCCGAAAAGAGCACTGATGGGAATAAATCGAATGTCACGAAGATCCAGTTTCTTTGCAAATACTGTAAATTCTTCACATATCTGATGATAGACCTCTTCGCTAAAACCTACGAGATCCATTTTATTGATACAAAAAATAAGATGTGGAATTTTGAGTAGCGATGAGATGTAAGAGTGACGACAAGTTTGCTCGGTAATACCGTTACGGGCATCAATAAGTACAAGCCCTGCATTGGCGGTAGAGGCTCCGGTTACCATATTACGGGTATATTGAATATGCCCCGGGGTATCCGCAATGATAAATTTACGTTTTGGAGTGGCAAAATAGCGATAGGCTACATCAATAGTGATGCCTTGTTCGCGCTCTGCACGCAATCCATCGGTAAAAAGAGCCAGATTGAGATGCTCGGTGCCCTTTTTAATACTGGCACGTTTTACGGCTTCGAGCTGATCTTCAAATATGGATTTGCTGTCGTATAACAGACGTCCGATTAATGTGCTTTTCCCATCGTCAACACTACCGGCTGTTGAGAATCGCAACAGCTCCATGTCTAAATATGAATTATTAGAAAACTGAGTCATGGTCAAAATTAAAGTGTGAGGTTAGAAATATCCTTCGCGTTTGCGATCTTCCATTGCTGCTTCAGAACGTTTATCGTCTTCTCTTCCTCCACGTTCGGTGACGCGGGTGGCTGCAATCTCAGAAATTATATCGGCTAATGATTCGGCGGAGGAGAGGGTCAATCCGGTACAGGAGATATCGCCTATAGTGCGACACCGTACCTGCTTTACCTCAACTTTTTCATTAGGTTTTAATTTCATGAAGGGAGCGTGATAAAGCCAAACGCCATCACGATTAAAAACTTCTCTTTGATGAGTGAAATAGAGGCTGGGCATCGCAATATTTTCCATCAAAACATATTGCCATACGTCCATCTCGGTCCAGTTGCTGATTGGAAACACTCTGAAGTGTTCACCTATACGCTTACGACCATTAAAGATATTCCAAAGTTCGGGACGTTGATTTTTAGGATCCCACTGTCCGAATTCATCTCTGTGTGAGAAGAAACGCTCTTTTGCTCGTGCTTTCTCTTCATCACGTCTTCCTCCTCCCATGGCTGCATCGAATTTATATTTTTCTATAGTATCGAGAAGTGTGGTGGTTTGAAGAAGATTGCGACTGGCATTATATCCTTTCTCCTCCATAACTCGTCCATTATCAATACTTTCTTGAACAGAGCCTACAATAAGTTGAGCTCCTAATTTCTCAACCAACTGATCACGATAGGTTATGGTCTCTTCAAAATTATGACCTGTATCAATATGAACCAATGGAAAAGGCATCTTTGCAGGCCAAAAGGCTTTCATTGCAAGATAGGCTAAAACTATTGAATCTTTTCCCCCTGAAAAAAGCAAACATGGGTGTTCAAATTGCGCAGCCACTTCTCTGATTACAAATATGGCCTCCGATTCAAGTTCGCGCAAATGATTAAGCTGATATTTCTTCATTACCGATTGTTTGTATTGGGCTGATGAGGGGTTTACCTATTATAGATCGACCCTTCAGTTATAAAAAGTATTATAGTGCAAAAATAGGACTTTTAAGATTAGAAACTGTTTAAAAATTTCCCTGCGGGAAATGATACAAATAAAATGGTTGAAAATTATCAATCATTTTATCCTGTATGGGACAAAATAAAATTATTGAATCTCTATTTAACCAATATTTGGTTCCTAACGGAACTATAAAATTAAATATAAACAGTTTTCTATAATCAGGTATAAGATTGTGTAAAACAAAAAAAACGGACGAAATGGTCGATAAGCTTTATAGCATAATTGATCAACGTAATAGATTTCTGAGATTCGTAGAATTTCTTTTAGGAATTACACTAAATCTGCTTAAGGATAAGCGATAATTATTGAATAAGTCAGTCTTAAAAAGTAATTGTTGATCTAATAATGAGAATGATTCCAAAGGCAATGAGTAAAATACCTACTACATGGTTGATCAAATTGAGCATTTTGGGTGTTAAATAGCGTTTAATTCGTGCGGCTATCAAAACCTTTAATACATCAGTACAAAAAATGGTCAGTACTGTGCCACCAAAAAGAGCAGATAATGATGATAATTCAGATCCGTAAGTTCCCGAAATACCCATCATGATACTGAACCATAAAAACCAAACAAAAGGATTGGCAAAATTAAGAAAGAAACCTTTAACTAAATACGTAATAGGTCCTGGCACATGCTTAGGTTCTAAAAGTTTACTGGAGTCGTCTATTTGTACTTTTTTTGTAAAGGTTACGATACCAAAAATGATAAGGATAGAACCGCCGATTAATCCGACAATTAAACTTCTCTTTCCATCAACTAAAAGTTGTGCAGCACCCAGATAGCTCATCAGTAATACTGTGAGATCACTAAGAGATATACCCAATGCTAAAATAACACCCGCCTTAGTCCCACGGTGTATGCTTGTCTGCAATAAAGCAAACAGAGCGGGACCAAGCATTACAGCCATTGTTAGTCCAATGAATATACCTTCAAAAAACGGGTGAAGCATTTCGTTTTATTTATCTATTGATTTCAGATACTCTTCCCAATGAGCTAATTTAGTCGCCTTCATCACTCTGGGGAATTTATTTTGTGAACCTTCCTTACCACATTTGCGCATATAGTCATAGAAAACCTCGACAGGAAATACCTCCACAAATACGTCTCGAACTGCATGAAGTCGCTCAACACGATAATCATCATTCAAATTCTTCAGATTTTCATCAATTAATTTACGCGCCTGCTCTACATCAATTTTATCGTTAGTACCTAAATACCATCGATGAGCGAACATATTTTCATATTTAAATCCGGCCACACTAAATTCAGGGATCGAGACATTCAACTGTTGACACAGCATTTCAATAGCTCTATTCATGTTCTCTTGAGAAAGATGTTCTCCACAAATGCTTAAAAAATGTTTGGTACGTCCGGTAATTACAATCTCAGATAACTCTTTGGAGGTAAAACGAATGATATCGCCGATTAGATAACGATAAGCTCCGGCCACCGAAGTGATTAATAAAGCATAGTCAACTCCTTCTTCAACATCGGCAATAGTTATAGTTTTTGCAGTGGAACGTAAGTTATTGTCCTCATCAAAATTCTGATTATTAAAGGGTACAAACTCAAAAAATAGACCATTGTCCAATACCAATTGCATACTGCTGGTGTTTGGACGACTTTGATAAGCCATGAACCCTTCAGATGCAAGATATGTTTCAATGTAAGTGATCGGGTGAGCCAATAGCTTTTCGAAACTTTTCATATATGGGGTAAACGAAACACCTCCATGAACAAAAATGGATAAGTTTGGCCAGATATCATGAATCGTATTCAGATTATACTCCTTAATGATTCTTTCCATCAGAATCTGGAACCATGCTGGCACGCCAACGATAACTCCGATATCCCAGTTTCCAGCATTAGCTACGATCTCGTCGAGTTTGGTAGACCAGTTTCTTTCACGTGAAATTCGTTTGCCGGGTTTATAAAAATGTTGAAACCAGAAAGGAATATTACCTGTTGTTATACCTGAAAGATCACCTTCATAATAAGTTCCATTAAATTGAAGATGCGTGGAACCGCCTAACATCAGGATTCCTTTTTGGTAGAATTCCTTTGGAAAATCGTATTGAGCCAGAGAAAAGATCTGTCGTATACTTGTCTTCTTGATAGCTTTTAGCATATCGCTGGTTACCGGAAGATATTTACTGGAAGCCTCTGAAGTACCGGAACTCAATGCAAAATATTTCACTGTTCCGGGCCAACACACATAGCTTTCACCATTTAGAATTCTGTACCACCATGCTTTATGAATAGCGTTATAATCGAAAAGAGGAACCTTACTTTTAAAAGCACTTATCACATCTTTGCAACGAATGGTTTCTGAAAATTCATACTCCTCACCAAAGGCTGTGTTTTGAGCTTTCTTAAGCATTTTGCGCAATGTCTTTTCCTGCATAAGGATGGGACTTGCTTTTCGATTACCTTCAACAGGTAATTTACTTCCTAATTCTATTGCACTTTTAATGATGGATCCTAAAATAGGCATAGATTTCAAGTTTTAGGTTTTTCAGGCCATAAAATTAGATAAAATTATTTAATACCTGCTCTTTTATCCTTGGACGAGGTCGACTGTTTGTTTATACTGATTATTTTTTTATTCATTTTACATGAATTACATTTTATAAATGAAGCACATCCGGAATCTCTTGTTCAATCATCATTCTTTTGAATGCTTATTTCCTCTGCTTTTTTTAATTTGATCTATTGCATTTTAAGTTATTTGGCTCATTTTTACTTGTAAGGCTTTAAGAAAAAAAGTGCACGTTTAAAATAAACAATTGGTCACAGTATTTTTTTAATTATAAAAAATTATAATTTTTTTTTTGAGCTAACCGAATAAGTAGTCTTGCCAATGACTATTTTTAAAAGCAAAATTCAGGAAGGCTATTTTATAAACTGAGCATATTCTCAAAACACAAAAGCCAATGAAAATTTAGCATTCGAGTTCTTTCAGACCTCATTAAAAAAAATATTTACGAATGAAAAATGTAAAAGTATTTATTAAAATTATTGGGACATTCATTTTATTGGTGATATTGTTTGTAATTGGTTTCCTGAGCTATGTATCACTGGCAAAATATAAACCCTCTACCGGTTTCTGATCTGGAGATTGTAAAGGCTTCTAAAAAATCACAAAAGAGAATAACCGAATCGTTTAATCTTCTTACATGGAATATTGGATATGCGGGATTGGGCAAAGAGATGGATTTCTTTTATGAAGGAGGTACTATGGTTAGGCCTTCGCAGGCACAATGCACGAAATATTTGAAAGACATTCTGCAATCCATAAAGATGGTGGATTCAGCCGACTTTATTTTTCTACAAGAGGTAGATACTCATTCTAAAAGAATCTATAACATAAACGAGGTAACTCAACTTCAAAATGCCTTACCTGATTATCATAGTGTCTTTGCAAAGAATTACGATGTTCCGTTTGTTCCTGTTCCATTTAGAGAACCGATGGGACGGGTAGAAGCCGGACAGATGACATTCAGCAAAATAATGCCCGACAGTGCAAAACGTTATACATTGCCTGGAAGCTATAGTTGGCCCAAACGACTTTTTCTGCTCGATCGCTGTTTCATTCATACACAGTTTACGCTTCCTTCAGGAAAAATTCTTTCGCTGATTAATCTTCATAATTCCGCATTTAGTGATGCCGCGGAAGCCAGACAGATGGAGCTTAAGAAAATTAAAACATTGATGACTCATTTGTTTGCAAAAGGGCATTATGTTATTGTTGGTGGAGATTGGAATCAGAATCCATCTCAGTTTAATGCTTCATCAATTTCTGATGGGAATAAGGGGGTTGCTTTTGAGCATGTTCCGGAAAACTTTAAACCAGAAGGGTGGAACTGGGCCGTGGATAATACGAAGGCTACCAACCGAAATGTAAATGAACCCTATTTGAAGGGAAGGACCCTGACAACGATTATCGACTTTTTTCTGACTTCTCCGAATATTGAGATTGCCTCGGTTAATACCATTACTAATGGGTTTGAAAATACTGATCATCAGCCCGTAGTGTTGAAAGTCAGATTGAAATAGGACAATTAATCTTCTTTATCATCCAAAACGAAGAGTTCAGTGGTAATTGCATCTGTAAACAATGTTCCTTCAGGAGTTAGAACTAAAGAGTCATTCTTTAAAGTAAAATAGTTTTGATAATGACTGGATGCCAGACTTGTCAGGAAACTATTATAAAAATGATCGCCGAAATATTCTTTAATATAATTGAGATTACATCCTTTTTTGGTTCTGAGCGTTGTCAGGATATATTCGTTGTATTTTTTGTTTGTATCCAATACCTCTTCGTCAAAAAAAGGATTGTTATCATTGATACCCTGTATATATTTAGCGCTGTTTGCTATATTCCACCGCCTGGTATTCCGGTCGAAGGAGTGAGCGGAAGGGCCAACACCCAGATATTTTTCACCAGACCAATAAGCTGTATTATGCCGGGAATACCTGTCGGGTCGACAGAAATTGGATATCTCGTAGTGTTCATAATCATTCTCTCGTGCATACTTCTGTAGATATCTGAAATGAGCAATACACATCTCTTCACTGACAGGAGTCATTCGACCTTTCTTAATCAACCAGTCAAGAGTTGTCTTCACCTCAACAGTCAGAGCATATGCCGAAAGATGTGGAATTTGTAGTTCCGTTACAGTTTCTAAATTTTGATGCCATTTTTCATTGGTCAATCCCGGAATGCCATAAATCAGATCAATGCTGATATTTGAAATTCCAAAATCCTGCATTGTTTTAATTGCATCAATAGATTGTCGAGCCGAATGTACTCTATTGAGTGTAATGAGGTCGTCGTCATGGAAACTCTGAATACCGATACTTAACCGGTTTATTTTACTTCTTCTGATAATATCAGCCTTTTCGGTATGGAGGTCGTCAGGGTTTGCCTCTAGTGTTATTTCAGCATCTTTATCTACTTCAAAATTGGAAAAAATCGCATCAAACAAGCTGTTCAGCTCATCTTCGTTAAGCAGTGAAGGGGTTCCTCCACCCAGATAGATGGTCTTTAAAGATTCACCGTTCAAATACGACTTTTGAAGTTTAATTTCAGTTGCTATGGCATTTACCATCTCCTTTTTATTTCGTAGTGAAGCCAACGAATAGAAGTTGCAATAATGACACTTTTGTTTGCAAAAAGGAATATGGATGTATAGGCCTGCCATGAGATTTATTTTTTAAGAATAATCCGGAAAGTAGTTCCTCTATCGATTGCTGATGATTTGACAAATATTTTACCGGAATGATAGTTTGTAATGATACGTTCTGAAAGCGAAAGACCAAGTCCCCACCCTCTCTGCTTGCTGGTGTAACCGGGATTGAAAATAGTTTTGAATTTCGATTTGGGTATTCCTTTTCCGGTATCGGTAATATCAATAGTAACCGTATTATGATCTTCGGTGATATTAATAGTAATCGATCCTTTCCCCTCCATGGCATCAACAGCGTTTTTACATAAGTTTTCAATTACCCATTCAAAAAGCTGCTGATTAACAGGAACATAGATATTCACCTCTTTCGGTGTTAAAATGTAATATCTGACATTTTGAGATGTTCTGGTTTTGAGATAAGCAATAGTGTTATATATCAACTCCGTAAGATTCATCTTAGTGAGTGTGGTTTGCGATCCTATTTTCGAAAAGCGCTCCGCTACAGTTTGTAACCTATCTACATCTTTTTGCATCTCAACAATAGTCTCCTCACTTACATTTTTCATTTTCAGAATCTCCACCCAAGCCATGATCGACGAGAGGGGTGTTCCCAGTTGGTGAGCTGTTTCTTTTGCCAATCCCACCCAAACTTGATTTTGTTCAGCCTTGCGGGCAATACTGAATAATAGATATGCAACGGTCAAAAACATACCGATAATCAAAAACATGATCAACGGATAATAACGAAGCTGAGTGAGTAACCAAGAATCTTTATAAAAGATATATTGCGTACCATGCCCGCTGATCTCTACCTGAATAGGTTCGTTTTCAGCCTTCATTTCAGTAATAATCTGTTTAAGATATTCAGGTTCGTTTAGTCTTGATTTTGAGATATTTCCTGAATTAATAATCTTTGTTTTAGTAACATCGGTAATAATTACAGGTACTGATGCATAATTATTGGCTACATCAGAGAAAAAAGTTTGAACATTATTATCATAATATTCTCTGAGTTCTGTAAAAATCTGAGAATCCTTGTAATATAAATAGTCAGTCTTACCGTATTTTACTTCAATAGGCGGGTATTTGGTAAATTCTTTTAATAGCTTACCACTTAACTTGGTTCCGATTTTAATATTACAATTACCTACCGATTTGATAATCCGATTTGCATCGGTCCAGATTACAGGAATAGATTTATTTTGGGAGATGACTTCGATATATAAATTAACTTCATCCTCCATGTTCGATTCGATCAGTTTCTTATAGGCGAAAGCAAGTAATTCAACACGCTTTTGCTCGTCGTGTTGCATTTTTCGATAATATACTTCATTGTTGCTGACTAATGCAGCTTGCTGCTGTACTGCTTTGGCCCATGTTTTTATTTTATCTCTTTCATCGCTTGCAATCTTTTTTACCAGAATGTTGGTATAGAAGATGGAAGCGATGACGATACAAACAGCCATTATAAACAAAACCCACTTCCAATGACGTTTTTGTGTGTAGATATTCAAAGCACAAATATTTTTGAATGAATACGGAATAACTCAAACCTCAAAATTAGCTGATTTTATCATTTAACTGTAACTTTTTGCTGAACATGTAGTCAAAGGCTATAGAAAATGATCATTTAGAAACAAAAAGTACTTATCATGATCCGCTTGAACAACTTGCATAAATCCTACGGTATTGGCTCGACCAGTCTACATGTACTGAAAGGAATAGATCTAAACATTGAGAATGGTGAACTTGTTTCCATTATGGGAGCATCGGGGTCTGGAAAATCAACGCTCCTGAATATTTTAGGTATTCTTGACACCTATGATGAGGGTGATTTTTTTTTAAATGGGAAATTAATCAAGAACATGAATGAAACACAAGCCGCTCTATTGCGAAATCAATATATTGGATTCGTTTTTCAGTCCTTCAATCTGATTTCATTTAAGAATGCAGTTGAGAATGTTGCCCTTCCATTATATTATCAAAAAATTAGTAGAAAAAAAAGAAACATCCTAGCATTAGAGTATCTTGAAATGATGGGATTAAAAGATTGGGCCGAACATCTTCCTAATGAACTTTCAGGAGGACAAAAGCAGCGTTTAGCCATTGCCCGTGCCCTTATCAGCAAACCAAAAATCATTCTAGCTGATGAACCAACAGGTGCATTAGATAGTACTACTTCTAAAGAAGTAATGGAAATTTTTAAAGAAATTAACAAAACCGGGATCACCACTATTATAGTCACCCATGAAAATGAAGTAGCCATGAGTACCAATAGAATCATCAGGCTACGAGATGGGTTAATTGAACACGATAATCTTACGCCTGAGATGCTGAAACAGCGCCAGAATTCATTATTAATTACTCAATCTAACTAACTCATGTTTGATATTGACAAGTGGCAAGAGATATTTGCTACCATCAGTAAAAATAAGTTACGTACTTTTCTGACCGGTTTTAGTGTAGCTTGGGGTATCTTCATGCTCATTCTTCTTTTAGGAAGTGGTAAGGGAATGGAAAACTCTGTTCATATCCAGTTTGACAAAAGAGCACAAAATGCTATTTTCCTTTATCCCGGGCAAACCAGCAAACCTTACAATGGAAATAAAACCGGACGACAAATTGAATATACAAACGAGGATCTCGAATATATTAAAAAAAGCACAAAAGGAATAGAATATAGTTCAGGCAGATATTATATCTCAAATAATGCCATAGTGGCCTACAAAAAAGAATATGCTACTATGGATTTAAGGGCTGTTCATCCTGAGTTTATAAAGATTGAGAAAGTGGATATGAGATCAGGGCGTTTTTTTAACACCTTTGATCTTCAACAATTCAATAAAGTAGCTGTAATAAGCCAGAAAGCCAAAGAGAGTCTTTTTAAAAATGGAGTCGCTCTGGGAAATTACATCACAATTTCGGGGGTTCCCTTTGAAGTTATCGGCGTATATATGCCTGACAATGAACGTGAGCGTGATTCGAAAACGTTATATATGCCCATCTCCACCGCCCAACGGGTTTTCTCAGGATTTAACAAGTTAAATAATATCTCAGTAACCACCGGTAAATCAACCATAGAACAGAGCAAAGCTATACATGAACGTCTTAAAAATATAATGGCTAAACGGCACCATTATGATCCCCAAGATACACAAGCTATCTTCTCATATAGTGCTCTTGAACAGTTTGAGCAAGTATCAAGTCTGTTTTCCGGAATACGTCTCTTTATCTGGATTATCGGCTTCGGAACAATTATAGCAGGGATTGTCGGTGTGAGCAACATTATGGTAGTAGTGGTACGTGAACGAACAAAAGAAATTGGCATTCGTAAAGCTCTTGGAGCAACCCCTTGGTCTATCATCAGCATGATTTTACAGGAATCTATTTTCATTACTGCACTAGCCGGATATATTGGAATGGTTTTAGGAATCGGAGTACTGGAAGTAATAAGCAAGAATATCCATACTGAATTCTTTGTGAATCCTGAGGCTGATCTTTCTGTTGCTATTTCTGCAACTATCTTACTGATACTGGCAGGTGCTGTTGCCGGCTTTATTCCCGCTCGTAAGGCTGCTGCAATTAAACCTATTGAGGCGTTAAAAGACGAATAAAATAATCACATTATAAAATTGACCTGACTATGTTTGATTTAGATAGATGGCAAGAAATATATCATGTGCTCCGGAAGAATAAAATGCGCACATTCTTTACAGCCTTTGGTGTGTTCTGGGGAATCTTCATGCTTGTGGTAATGATGGGATCGGGTAATGGTCTCAGAAATGGCGTTACCGAAGGGATGAAAGATTTTGCCACTAACAGTGTTTTCATTTTTTCACAGTCAACTACTATTCCTTATAAAGGACTACCCCGTGGAAGAAACTTTAAATTTAACAATGATGACCTTGAGGCACTGAAAAAAGAGGTGCCCGAAATGGAACATATAGCCCCTCGAATTGGCGTAAACAGCGGACAGGGCGATAATGTAATTCATGGGCTGAAAGGAGGAAGTTTTACCCTCTTTGGTGATGTACCTGATTGGTGTAAAATTGATCCGGTAAATATTGTTCAGGGACGGCTACTCAATGAAAAAGATGTTCATGACTCTCGTAAAGTGGCAGTTATAGGAAATAGAGTGTATGAAGTCTTGTTTAAGAATAATGAGAATCCGATTGGACAATACATTAAAATTAAAGGGGTATGGTTTCAGGTTGTAGGGGTATTTAAACCAAAAAACCAAAATATAAACTTTGGCGGAGATAAACAACAAACCATCTTCATGCCTTTCACTACTGTACAGAAAGCCTATAACTTTGGTAATTCGCTAGACTTCCTCGCGATAACAGCAAAGGCAGATAACAGTGCGGCAAGTGTTGGTGATAAAGCCATCAAATTATTGAAAAGACGGCATACCATTGCGCCTAATGATGACCAGGCAATAGGTTCCTTTAATTTGGAAGAGATATTTAAGCAGGTAGGCAGTTTATTCATGGGGATCGACTTTCTAGTCTGGCTAGTCGGAACCGGAACACTATTAGCCGGAGTTATCGGAATCAGTAATATTATGCTGGTAATCGTCAAAGAACGAACAAAAGAGATTGGCATTCAACGTGCAATCGGAGCCCCTCCAAGTTCAATTATGTTGCAAATTGTAATGGAATCTGTTGTCTTAACCACTATTGCCGGTTTTGTAGGACTCACATTGGGCGTTGGTTTAATACAACTGATTAATATGATGATGAGCAGTAATGTTGAATCACATCAAATGTTTAAAAATCCTTCTGTCGATTTTAATATGGCTATTACAGCTTTAACAATTCTAATCTTTTCAGGGGCTTTAGCTGGTTTGATCCCCGCTCGGCGAGCAATAAAAGTAAGACCTATTGATGCATTACGTTACGAATAAAATTAAAAACAGGTAAAACTATATGGCAATGAAAAAAGTACTTAGAATTTCTCTACTTATTCTAGTGATTGGTATTTTTGGAGGGACATTGTTCTTCCTTTATCAGAAATCAAGAACAAAACCAATCGTTTACAAAACTATCACACCAACCATTTCGTCTATTGTAAAGAAAACCGTTGCTACCGGTTCAATTTCTCCTAGAAAAGAGATTGAAATTAAACCACAAGTTTCGGGTATCATTGAAAAGGTCTTCATTGAAGCCGGTAAGATGATTAAAAAGGGAGATATGATTGCAAAAGTTAAGATTATACCGAATATGGTTTCTGTTAATGAGGCCGAATCCCGTCTAAATAGAGCCAATATCAGCTTGGAAGATGCTAAAAAGATATACGACAGACAAAAAACACTCTATGAGAAGAAGGTTATTGCTGTCGGAGAGTTTCAACAATATGAAACCGCTCTAAAAAATGCGAAAGAGTCTGTTTCTGCTGCAACTGATAACCTGCAACTTGTTCGTGTAGGTGTTACCGGAAAATCTGCTCAAAGTGGAAATACAATTATTCGTTCAACCATTGATGGAATGATATTAACGGTACCTGTTGAAGTAGGAAATTCTGTAATTGAAGCGAATACCTTTAATGCCGGAACAACTGTTGCTACCATTGCCGATATGGGAGAAATGATATTTATAGGAAAAGTAGATGAGAGTGAAGTTGGAAAACTACATGAAGGAATGCCTTTGATACTGACTATCGGCGCCATTGACAACCTTAAATTTGATGCTTCGCTTGAACATATTTCCCCAAAAGGAGTAACTGAAAACGGAGCCATTCAATTTGAGATCAAGGCAGCAGTTAAACTAAAGAAAAACAGTTTTATCCGTGCAGGCTACAGTGCGAATGCCGATATCGTTTTAGACAAACGCAATAAAGTAATGACTATTCCTGAAAGTATGATCCAGTTTGAAGGTCAAAAAACCTACGTGGAAATCGAAACCGCTCCACAAAAATTCACAAAACGATATATCAAGACCGGCTTATCAGATGGCTTAAACATAGAGGTATTATCCGGATTGAAGATAAAAGACAAAGTTAAATCAATTGAACCACAGGTTACTACAGCTTCTTAATCTCAATAATATCCAAGGAAGATATAGTGGATCAAATAACCTTGGAAGGCTTATAGGACCGTCTGTATTTGAAGATACAAAGTTTGTTTGTAGTGAAATCAAATAACAAAATCATAGAGATTGTTTTAAAATATCGGTAAATAATTCTGAAAAGCCCCTGATAGATTCTAAACTTGTCTAGGGGCTTTTTACTTTGTGATTGAGAAATATATATTTTTGTAAATGACTTTCCTGTTTTACGATAAGAAAATTTTATTTCGTATAAGCTCCAAATGATATGATTGACAAAAAATCTGCTATTATAATTGGCTCTGGTATAGGCGGGATAGCTACGTCCATTTATCTGGCAAAAAATGGATATGATGTAAAGATTTACGAAAAGAACTCGTCGCCGGGAGGCAGATGCGGACAGACTATCCGTGAAGGACACCGGTTTGATCTGGGTGCTACTATGTTTTTAATGCCTTCAGTTTATAAAGAAGTTCTGGCCTCATTAGATCTCAAGCTGGAAAACAATTTTGAAATCACTCCGTTATCAACACTTTACAAATTGCATTTTGCAGATGGAGCCCAGTTTGCATTTACTTCCGACCAAGAGATTATGCAATCTCAGCTTGAAGCTATTGAGCCCGGTAGCTTTATGAGGTTTCAATCATATATTGTCAAGGGATATCAGTTCTTCCAACTTTCCATGAAAGAACTGATCGGACGAAATTTTTTCAAACTATCTGATTTTATCACACTAAAAAATACGTTGCTTCTAATAAAGCTTAGAACATATATTAAACACAGCATCTTTATTAAAAAGTTTTTCAGGCATCCTCATTTACAGATGGCCTTTACCTTTCAGAATATTTATATTGGTCAAAGCCCTTTTAAATCTCCCGCCTTGTTTTCAATGTTACCGGCCGTCGAATTAAAAGAAGGCTCATTTTCAATCAAGGGAGGGATGTATTGTATCGTTGAGAAGCTTGTTTCAAAAGCTATCGATTTAGGCGTTCAATTCCATTATAATAGCCCTGTTTCTAAAATAGTTGTCCACCACAATATAGCTAAAGGTATTATCTTAAATGATGGAACAGAATTAAGCGCAGACATCATTATTGCAAATGCCGACTTGCCATATGTTTATCGTGAGCTACTTCCTGATAAACTGACTTCCGCAAGAATAGATAGAATGAAATATGCCTGTTCCGCCATTGTTTTTCATTGGGGGCTGGATAAGGTATATCCTCAGTTGGGGCACCACAATGTGTTCTTCTCAGAAGGGTACCGGCTTAGCATGAATAAGATCTTTAAAGAAAAAGCAATTGCAAATAATCCAAACTTTTACATTTATGCCCCGGTTAGATCTGATCTTTCAGCTGCACCAAAAGATCAGGATACGCTATCTGTTATCGTTCCTGCCGGTCATCTTGATAAAAAATATAATCACGACTGGAATAAACTTAAAAATCTTGCTCGTACATCAGTAATTAACCGCTTAAAAGAACAAGGTCTGGAAGATATTGAAGACCATATCAAATTTGAGATCTGCTATCTGCCCCAAACATGGAAAAGCATTTACAACATTTCGAGAGGAGCTGTATTCGGTAGTTTGAGTCATAGTATAATGCAGATGGGGTACTTTCGTCCGCACAATCGACACAATCATTATAAGAATCTCTATTTTGTGGGGGGGAGTACTCATCCCGGAAATGGAGTCCCATTGGTATTATTATCCGCCAAACTCACTTCAGAACGTATATTGAAGGAAGATAAACAACGCGTGAGAATATAAGGAAACTGGATAACTAAAGAACATGAACCTAATACTATGCGATAAATAAAATAACTATAAATGAATCAATTAACACAATCTTTTATTGAAATATTTAATTCGATATCTTTCGAAAAGATAAAAGATCATCCGAATATTCTTATTGCAGCAAGATTTTGGGAAGATGATAGATATGATTCCGCAAAGACTTGTTATAAATTTATGCGAGCGATTGATGATTTAGTAGACAATTCTAAAGCGGACCACCTCGTTATAGCTGAAAGCAAAAAAAATAGGTTACTTGCTGACGTTGACGATTGGATTAATTCTATCATTAGTGTCACAAATGATAATCCCATTCAAAAAGAACTGATAGATACTCTTGATAAATTTCAGATTCCGTTATGGCCTATGAAGGCTTTTGCAAAATCGATGATATATGATATCTGCAATGACGGCTTCCCGACTTTACAAGCTTTTCTTGATTATTCTGAAGGAGCATCGGTAGCGCCGGCTTCAATATTTGTACATCTATGCGGCATCAGGAAAGAAGCAAATGGACAATTTATTGAACCTCCGTTTATTGTAAAAGAAGTTGCGACTGCTTGTGCCATATTCAGTTATTTAGTTCATATCATTCGCGACTTTGAGAAAGACCAACTTCACAACCTGAATTATTTTGCAGATGATTTGATCGAAAGACATGGAATAAGCAGGCAAGAACTTAAAGAAATTGCACGGGGAGGAATAATTCCACAAGGATTTCGCAATCTGATCAATGAATATTACTCATTGGCAGATGAATATCGTAAAAAGACATGGCAGGTAATTCATAAAGTTTCTCCCTTGCTTGAACCACGTTATCAATTAAGTCTCGAAATAATTTTCAATTTATACCTTATGGTATTCGAAAGGATCGATCTGAAGAAAGGCACTTTTTCTACTAAAGAACTTAACCCTTCGCCTGATGAAATTAAAAAGAGAGTCTATTCAACAATACTAAATTTTCAGCCGACTTAATTTTAATTTTTAACTTCATATCTTTACAGATCAATCTAAAATTTCTCCCTACATCAGTTTCCGTCATTCTAATCGAAAAGAGAATCTTATAATTGGGTTAAAATTTTAGAACTATTGGCTATCTCTTTTAGTTTGGCTATTTTATTTTTGCATTCATTTTATCATCTCAAAATCTCTAACTTTGTTTTTTTCAAGGAATAAATAAATCTATATGGAAAATAAGAAAATCCCAATCTATCTGCCTATCGTTTTGGCGGTAGTCTTAGTTGGCGGAATGTTTTTGGGCATGCTGCTCTCCCGGTCACAATCAGGAGGAATCTTTAATAGAAGCAAAGGGAACAACAAAATTGATGACCTGATTAATTATGTGAACGAAAATTATGTTGATACCGTAAATAAAGATAAACTTTATCAGCAAGCTATCGAAGGCATGTTGCAAAGTCTTGACCCTCACTCATCATATATCACAGCCGAAGAGTTTAATGAAGTTAACGATCCGTTGGTAGGAGGTTTTGAAGGCATAGGTGTTGAATTCAGAGTGGAGAAAGATACTGTTGTTATTATCAACACCATTAGTGGTGGTCCTTCCGAAAGGGTTGGATTAAGAGGAGGCGATCGTATCGTTAAGGTTAACGGTCAAGTAATCGCAGGGAAGAAGATCTCGACATCAAGAGTGATGAAATTGTTAAAAGGCCCAAAAGGGACCAAGGTCAATATCTCTGTCTATCGCAGAGGGACAAAAGGATTGACTGATTTTACCATTACAAGAGACCAGATCCCTATTAACAGTGTTGATATAGCATATATAGTCGAGCCGGGTATTGGTTATATCAAAGTAAATAAGTTTGCAGAAAGTACGGGTGAAGAATTTAGTCTGGCACTTCAGAAGCTTCTTAGATCAGGAATGAAACGTTTGGTACTCGACCTGAGAGGAAATCCGGGAGGTGTTATGCAAGCAGCCATACAGGTAGTTGATCAATTTTTGCCAAAAGGGAAGTTGATTGTATATACAAAGGGAAACCATCAGCCGAAAGAGTCGTTCTATGCAACACAAGAGGGAATATTCGAAAAGCAACCGTTGGTTGTGTTACTCGACGAGAGTTCTGCTTCAGCTTCAGAAATCCTGGCAGGAGCTATTCAAGATAACGATCGTGGAATTGTTATTGGTCGTAGATCATTTGGAAAAGGGCTCGTACAACAGCAGATGAATTTTCCTGACGGCTCAGCCGTGCGGTTAACTATCGCAAGATATTACACGCCAACCGGAAGATGTATTCAGAAATCGTATAAAAATGGCACGGAGGCCTATTATAACGAATTCTACCAACGAGTTCTTGACGGAGAACTCACCAACAAAGATAGCATCAAGGTCATCGACTCTTTAAAGTTTAAGACACCCGGAGGTAAAACAGTTTATGGTGGAGGTGGCATCACCCCAGATATCTTTATTCCTGTTGAAGTTGGTAATAAATATCGCTATTACAATTCATTAATTAACAAAGGTGTTATCTTCGAATATGCTTTTGAGCTTACCGATCGATTAAGGAAATCGTTATTAGCCCATAAAAGTTTTGATAATTTTAGAAAGACCTTTAAGATTACTCCTGAAATGTTTACAGAACTTACCAAGAGAGGCGAGAAAGCCGGTATTAAGTATGATGCCAAGTATGCCAAAATAATGGAAGGAAAAATAAACCTCCTTTTAAAAGCATATATTGCACGAAATATCTTTGGTGATGAGGGCTTCTATCCCATATTGCTCGAAGACGATGTTGCATTCCATCGTGCATTAAAAGAGATCGTTAAGTTAAAATAAACTTTCTGATATTAAATATAAACAAAGGCTGTTCCGAATCTCGGGACAGCCTTTGTTTCGTTATATATTTTAGGCTTGTATATTAAGCCGCTTGACTTTTTCCTTATATGTTACCTTTATTAAAAAGATTCAGCGTATCGATTAAATTACAAGAGGATTTGCTATTAAGAAATTATTGTTAGAATTTTGTTACTGGACTTCATTATTAAGATAAAATAAGCAGGATACCGTATGAAACAAAGAGTAATAAAAATAGTGCTGATTGTTGTATCGACTCTGGCAATTATCATTCTGGCTCTGGCATTGGTTATTTCACCCATCGCAAAAAATTACATTGAAAGACATAGTAAAGAGCTGATTGGACGAAAAGTGACGATGCAGGATTTGCATCTTAACATTTTTAATGGGAAAATGGAGGTGGATGCTTTTAAAATGTATGAAGCAAACGATCGGGACCTGTTTGCTTCTATAGACACATTCGCCATTAACATGTCGTTGTATAAACTAATCAGTAGCAAAATTGAAATTACCCAGGTGAAAGTGATTGTTCCTTACGCAGAAATTCTGCAAAAAGGTGATTCCTTTAATTTTGATGATCTGAAGCCCAAAAAAGATACCACCAAGGTCAAGAAATCAAAATCTTCTTTCCCAAAATCAATCATATTAAAGAATATATATATTCGTGGTGGTAAGCTTGTTTATAAAGACTTACTATTGGAAAACACCATCAGGATGAATGATATGGGAGTATCGATTCCCAAACTCACTTTTGAGCAAGGTAGTACCTTGGCCGGAATTAATTTGAAAATAAATAATGATGCCACATTGAACAGTAAGCTGGCGCTTAACATGAGAACCAGTGAATACCGACTTAATCTACAGATTAAGAGATTACCTATAGATATCATCACACCATACGTAAAAGCCTATTATAATATTGGCAAGCTGGAAGGTTTAGCAAACGGTGACCTACTCATCACAGGTAACTCGAAACATATCATGGATTTCACCATCCAAGGAACAGGTAGTGCTACCGGATTTAGTATGACCAACAATCTTGGCGAACCGGTTGCCTCGGCAAAGAATGCAGATGCAAAAATCGACAAAATCTATATGCCTAAATCTACCTACCTGTTCGACTTTATTCATGCCTCAGATGTTAATCTGAGCTTTATTTTAAAGCCAAAAACGAATAATGTCACTGTGCTATTCAAGCCCGCAGATAAAAATGCAGTAGCATCAACAACTTCGGAACCTATGACGGTTAAGATCAAAGATCTGCATATCACCAATTCTCAACTAGCTTATACCGACAAAACCTTACGAACTCCTTTCAGCCTGCCGATAAAGAAAATTGATTTCCAATCGAGTAATTTCGACATGAACGGCACTAACGAATTCAAAGTTAAAGCAGCTTTTCCCGAAGGCGGGAATATGCGGTTCAGTTGGAAAGGGAGCATGAACGACCTGTCGAATCAACAGATTATGATAAATATGCAGAATCTGAGCCTACGGTTATTCAGCCCCTATTGTCTAGAATATACTGCTTTTGATATAACTAAGGGGAACCTGAATTTCATCAGCAAAAACAACATCCTTAACAATAATATAGTTAGCACAAATATGTTGGATGTATACAAAATGCAGGTTGGGAACAAACATAAAGACTGGAAAGCCGAATACAAAGTACCTTTGAAATTAGCGCTTTACATCCTTAAAGATAAAGATGAGAAAATCAAGTTTGATGTACCGGTGAAAGGAAGCATCAAAGATCCTCAATTCTCGTACAGAAAGATTATTTTCAAAACATTGGTCAACCTGATGGTAAAAGTAGCCGTTTCACCGGTGAGGTTTTTAGCTAATACCTTAGGATTGAAGTCTGATAAGCTTGAAGAAATTGACATCGAACCATTACAAACCGGTTTAACTGCACAACAATATAGTCAACTCAATGATTTAGCAAGGATAGTGAAGTCAAAACCGGAAATGACCTTGATGCTGACGCAATATGTTAATTTGAAAGAAGAGTTGCCTCTTTACGCAATTTATAAAACCAAGATGGACTTTCTGAAATCCATAAACAAGAACGACAACAAAGTATTTTTCACTTATGATGAAGTACAAGCAGTAAAAAACAATGATAAGTCGTTCTTGGAATACCTTGATAATTTGGTTAAGAGCCAGGGAAAAGTAACCACAGACGCTTCTTTCCAGGAAAAAGTAAATTCATTATATGTTCCTGATTCGCTTAAAACTGATCTCCAAGGCAAGATGGAACGACGTAACGAACATCTGAAAAATTATCTGATTACTACAGGTGAAGTACCGATGAAAAATCTTATGATCAAAACAGCAGACAAAGCCACTTTGGATGCTTACGACAAAAGAGCCGTCTATAAACTTGATATGTCCTTGCTGGGAGCGGAGAACCCCGATGTCAAATAAATGAGAATTTTACTTTTCAGAATCCATTCGACATAGCGATTGGCTTGCATGCCAATGAAACACAGAAGAAGCTATTTCATTGACATACTTGTAAATGCTAGAAAACAATAGAATTAACAAATCGATTTTAATCAACTTGCGAAGATCTATTTGCTTTTATTTTGTGTCAGAATCAAACGGAGCGAGGTGTCTTTCGTGATATAAATCCAAGCCCAATTAATAAAAATGATAATTTTATTTCTGACACTAAGAATAAGCATCAGATGTAAAAACATCCAGATCAACCATGCAAAATAGCCCTTGAAACTGATAAATGGAAAATCAACTACTGCTTTATTCCTACCAATTGTCGCCATAGAACCAAGGTCTCTATATTCATAGTCAACAGGTTTTTTACCTTGAATAATCTTTTTCAGATTCTTTGCCAAAATCTTTGCCTGATTTATAGCCACATTTGCAACCTGAGGATGCCCTTTGGGGTATTTTGGCGTAACCATGAAGGCAATATCACCGATAGCAAAGATATTCTCGCTGTCAACACCCTTATTTATTCTATCTACAAGCATTCGATTACCCGAAGTAAACCATTTATCCGGCATACCCTGAATGATGTTAGCTGTGACACCGGCGGCCCATATAACGGTTTTTGCTTTGATCGTATCACCGTTGCTTAGTTCCAATACATCGCCATCATAGTTTTTCACGAAAGTTTCAGTAATGACATTCACGCCCATTCTCTCCAAGTACGTTCGGGAAGTAGTTTTTGCAGTAAGACTCATGCTATTTAAAGTGTCTTTACTTCCTTCAACCAGTGTAATTCTGAACTTTGAAAAATCAATACCGGAATAATCCTTCGGTAGTATATTCTTTTTAATTTCAGCAAAAGCACCTGCCAACTCAACACCGGTAGGACCGGCACCAACGATTACCAAATTCAATAACGCCTCTTTTTCATTTTCATCAACTGAAATGATATCCTCAAAAGTTTGTAATATGTGGTTACGAATAGTGATTGCATCATAAGTGGTTTTTAAAGTAAATGCGTGCTTACTGATATCATTATTACCAAAGAAATTGGTTTTACACCCTATTGCAACAACCAGATAATCATATTCAAAATCGCCAATAGTAGTGTTTATCCTGTTATTTGCAACATCAACACTCAAAACCTCGGCAAGCCGTATTTGTACATTCTTTTTATTCTTAAAAATATTGCGAAGGGGAAACGAAATACTCGACGGTTCAATTTGAGAAGTGGCAACCTGATAAAACAAAGGCTGAAATTGATGATGATTAATTTTATCAATAAGCAAAACATCAAACAACTTCTCATCCAATTTTCTAACAAGCTGCATACCTGCAAAGCCACCACCAATGACTATTACTCTTTGTTTTGTTTTCATTTTATTCACATTATAAACTTAAGGCTCAGGAGCACTTGCAAAAATTCCTATTCAACGTTAAATTAAATCATTTATAATCTATAAACTCATAATCTTTTAATTTGATTTTAGTTCAGGAATATTATTTTTTATCACCTTAAATTCCAATGGATTCATAATCTAGCCAAATAGGTCAACCGAAACAACGAGGATAATATAAAACCAGTTAAGCCTACGATATAAATAAAACTTTTTGTCATTATGATGCAAAGTTTAGGCTATACAGTAACCCAATATTTACCTTCTGATTCTGAGATATTCCAATAAAATGTAACCTTAATAGGTTATCCTCAACATTACAATTTAGTTAAAGTATTGTTTAAATGAATAATCTATCAACCTATTCACCAACCTTAAACTGTCAGCCATCACCTTCAAATCATGATGCAAAAAGAGGCTTTCATAATAGAATAATGGATGTCTCTACTAAAGTGATTTTAATAGTCTCACTTGATTTTTTAAACTATTCTGCTTTTGCACAGCTGAAGAACATGTTTGCCCCTTTACCTAAAAACGCTATTCATCTTAAAGGTTACCTTGAAAATGATACCCAAAATCTAATTTCTCATTGGAACAAGGAAGTGGTTCCTTAGTCCGGGTTTGTAAAAACATTCAAGGATGGTCAAATTTATTTTGCTCAGGGTGAGATGTGGGGAAAGGCAGTTAGATCGGGCATTCGCCAAAAGTCCGAATTATAGATCAGGACTGGAGTCCAAACCATATCGAGTCAAGTACCATAGATGAACCCATCATGCGGCTTCATGAATTAACCTGTAACCAGTTATAATATGTTATCTTTAATACGGGCTTCCTTAATCAACTATAGTGTCGATTAAGGAAGCCCGTATTAAGGAAGTAGCTAATTTATTTACGATTTATTATTTACCTAAACCTAATTGATTCATATAGGTTTGATTATCCCAGAAAAGATATTCTTCAACCATTACACCATCTTTCCAGATGCCAACTGTACACATCGGAAGGGTGAAAGATTTTCCGGTAGGTTGTATAAATTTACCATCTCCAATTGGCATTGGTTGAGTAAAAGTTCCGGTCATTACACCAGTCACACAAGTAAACTTACCAGAACCAAAACGAATAGGGTGTTCTTTAATACTTGTATTAGGCGCATAGACAAACATAGCTTTCAAATCTGCAATGTGCCTATCAATACCGGTTGTAAAATGTCCGTCAGGCCAATGAACAATAATATCTTTCGCATGACTTTCATGCAATCTTGTCCATTCCTGATTACTGAATACCACAAAGTCGAGCGTATCGAACTTCACAAGGTTATTCGCAATCATTGCATTCGAAGCCGTCAATTTTATAATCTGATTCTTAAGAGAATCAATTACAATTTGACTTGTAGAAACATTTCTGCTTTTACCGGTATGTCTGCTTTGTGCGTTAGCCATTGAACTTACTGACAGTAAAGCAACAAGGGCTATAATATTTAATGATAGTTTTCTCATTTCAGTTTGTTTTTTCGTTATTGAATAAATTAATTTAACGATACAAAGGTGCAACAGAAAACAAGGATCAGGGTAACACTAATCGGAAAAAGAGTTGTGATATTAAGAAGTGAATTTACATATTTTGTGACGCAACTTAGTAACCCTTTAATAGTATTATAATTATTCTTTTGTCCAAAGCTATTTTGTCATTCAACTCCGTGCAGAAATTGTTGGAAGACCACATTCATTTGATGAAAAGTTTACACGACAGAGAAAAGATGTCAATCATTTAATTTTTTATTTGTTGGCTTCAAAGTAGTATTCTGTTGTCAAAATACAATTCCTATTTTACTCTCTTTCTTACCACTTAACCAATATTTACAAAAGTACATATTCAATAAGTAAGGATAAACAATAATCGAAACGAATTGAAAAGATTAAAAAAATGCCTAGATGGAATCTCCCTACGCAGTTAATTGAAGAATCATTAAACATCTAATCCGGTAAATCAAGATTTGGATAATTATAACAATAACAAAAAAAGGACATGATAGGTAAAGTAACGAGAATAATAATAAAACTAAAATAAGTTTAGCTTGGATTTTCCGTTTATTTCATCTCTCCTATTTTTGGAATGATTTGAATAAGAATTCGTTGATTCATAAGATCATTTTTCTTATTTCTTCCTACACCCTTTGTACCGCTACCAGCTATTTGAAGTTCACAAACATTAGGATCAAATTTTATTCCTACTGAATCCCAGAAGCGATATATTGATAATGCACGAGCATAACTTAATTCGAAGTTAAGATTAAACGGAATATTAGAGGACATGCCTTCTATTACTATTAAATATTTGATGTCATTCTTACCGTATTTTACTTTTAAAGAATCAATCCTGTCAACAATTGCATTTCCGATTTCTTTAATTACACCATAGTATTTGGGTTGAATTACGGAACTTCGAACCGCAAATGGAACTGGCGTATTTAATACAAATCTTTTATATTCGGGTTGATAAATAAAATACTTTTGGGGCAATTGATTAACTGCCGTTTGTATTTCTTTAATCTTATCTAACTTAGCTTTAGTAGTTTTATAATTTGTTTGCAAAATAACAAAAGTCAATGCATATAAAACCAGCATAATAAAAAACAAACTGGTCATTAAATCAGCATAGCTTTGCCAAAAGAAAGTAGGTTTTTTAGACATCTTTTTTATGAGATCTTAAACTAAAATGAGAAACCATTGATATAACTTTTTTCCAAGCAATACGAAAAGGTGGTAGCAGTGGCAACATTGGAGTATCATTATGGCCTTTTACACCACTTGATCGATCTTGCACAATTATATGAGTTGTTCCATGCTTTTTAGAATTATTATTAATCAGTATGTTTTGCTTTTCTATAGTGTCTTTTATTTCATTAAGTACATTTCTATTAGAATCAATTTTACTATTTTGAGCTATAATATGACTAGTAATCTTTTCAATTTGTTCGGCATGATTCAATTCATGCAGTTTAGAATTAATTTCATCCAGTTTACCTAATTTTTCTAAATAGGTATTTTCAGAATTAAATTCTTTCAATTTTTGTTGATGCTGTGCGAATATCTGGATAAAAGATTCTTCCTCAATTCTAATAGAATTTTTTAGAATCTCTGTTTGATCAACTGCCTGATTTGTTATGGTTTGTAGACTTTTTTGAAATGAATCGCCAAATCCTTCTAGTGAATTCTGCGTATGAGCATTAATGCTTTTAATACTATCCTGTAACAGGATATCAATTTTTGTTGTAGCCTTATTCAGTGCCTCTTCTCGATCAGTTAAAACCTTCAAATTTGACTGTATGAACGTTTGTATTCCGATAGCATTTTCTGTATTCGTTGAAAAGGCTTTAACTATTTCAGATAATGAATCTGTTTTATTTAACAAATCATCAAGTCTATCATTAAGCTTTAGTGTACTCTGTAAGGTATTGTTCATTCCAGCTAAATATTCATTAAATTTATCAAATTCAGCAAGATTGTTATCCAGACGATTAAATAAATCCAAATTAGCCTGAGTTAGTTTTAAAGGTTTTATTTCATTGATTTTATCTAATAAAGAATTTTGAGATTTTATAGCAAATAGATTATTATTAACTACTACTTCCAATTGAGTAATATTCTTATCAAATTTCTCAATAAAAGTATTCAAACCATGGTTCAACTCAATTATCGAGCTATTTACACTTTGAGAAATAGTAGGGAGTAGTTCCGTCTGAATAAAAGTATAAAAATCATTTTTATCGTTTTCAACTACTCTCCTAGCCTTCTTATAAAATATACCCGTATTTATAATGGTAAATATCAATCCACAAAGACTTGCAACCATTGCAATCGTCACACCCCCAAACAACAATTCTATTCCCTTTGTCGGATTAAGAGCAGTATTAGGATTATTAATACTATTAAAAAATCCAGCTCCATTAAAACTAAACAATCCCAATATAATTCCAAACATAGTACCGGCAAGGCCTAAATAAAGAGGAATAGGCAATTGATTATTTATTTCGCCATCTATATTTTCGCAATTACGTTCAACTATATCCTTAATTATATTGAAATCAACAACTTTACTTTTATCTTTTAAAATATACTTATTGATTGATGTAACAATTTTTACAATGGTTTCATTAGAATTCGGCTTAATTTTTATTAATTTATAATTTTTAGTTTCTTCAAAATCAGAAACTACTATATTATCATCATAAAATTTTATTATAATTGCACCGATATCAGAGCTCAATTGAGTTCTTGAAAGTTGTGCATTCTCAATTTTAATATTTCTCAAATCATCAAAAACATATTCGAGTTTTTGTATTTCAAAGAATGTCTCCCGAAAAAAATAAATTTGAAAACCGAAAACAATTGCAATAATTAAAAATTCGATAATAGCCATTACAATTAATTTTATAGAAATTTTATTTTTATCTTATCAGACTCCTTTATAATCCATTTATCATCTTCTAAATAAGCTATACCAGGATCTTCTGTTATGATTTTAGTCGCACTTTTAAAAAAAGCATTTTTATAAGTACAAACAGCATCCAAATATTCTTTATAATTATTAAGTATATGCTTTTGAGTTTTATTATCATCAACAATAGTCACTATTGCCTTTCTTTGATTATTCGCATCAATCTCAAATAAATAAAAATTACTATATTGTTCGAAAGAATTCGATTTATTCCTATCAAGAAAACTACCATCATCATTAGGGGTAGAAAAGAAATACTTAATATGTTCGGATTTATGTATACGTTCTGAAGATTCATGGACACTATTTAGATAATTAGAATCCCCGTTATTATAACTTGAAGAATGAGCTAGTTCACTTTTATGATTGTATTTTTCTAATTCATTAACTGAATTTCTTACCTCAGATAAATCGTTTCTTAATGAATTAATCTTATTTTGAAAAGAATAATCACGATCATGATTCCTTTTATCAAGTTCATCTACTTGTTTATCTAATAATGTAACATTTTTTCTATAATTAATAGATAGAAATATTAAATATATAATAACAGCAACAATAAGTAAACACATTGCTATTTTCAAATACAGACTATCCAGAAATCGATCTAGAAATCGATCTATATCAGGCCCAAGAAAAGAACTGCTTTGAGGAGTTTTCTGAGGAGTATAATTAAGATCATTATTTAAATAATTTATAAATTTTCGTATAATTGTATCCTGAGCCGTGTATGATAGCCTTTTTAATGCAGGATAAGAATCATTACTGAATATATTATTAAAATAATATTTATCAATTGTTGCTGAATCACCTTTTAAAGAAAATGTTTTAGAAAGTTGAATTAAGTTATTACTTAACGCCCAAAGTTCTTTATCGCTATTTTTAATTTTTTCATTGAATTCAATAAGATTAAAAGATTCATTGCTAACTACGTTGAGCAATGAATCTTTTTGTTTTTCAAATCCTTTTTCGTTTGATATAACTTGCTTTAATGTTAAATAATTAAAATATCGTTGATTATTATGGATTTTAAAATTTTGTGCATTTAATTTTCCTGATATAATAAAAATTAAAAGCATCATATATAATAAATCTCTTTTCATAATTTCGTGCTATTACTGTTTTGTTCTGCAATATAATAAGATAGTCTATTTAGGTTAAGAGCCAAAGGATAAAACAGTGTTGTTTCATTAATAAATGCTTCCGAATCATTTTCCTCATTCTTACGCAAATTTATTCCTTCCAGAATAGCTGCCTCAATATCTTTTGAGAGAATTTCATCTATAATCAATTTTAAATTCACTTCGGAACCAAAGTGATTTTTAAAATTAAACTTCCTATTTAGACGGGTTAGGAGCTTAAGAAAATTAGAATATTCATTGATAGAAGCATCAATTAATGTTCTATTATTTTCTAATTCTGCATAAGTGGGAATATATCCCTTATCTATGGTAGATGAAATAAAAACCTCCTGAGCAGGCGGCATATTAAAATTTCCTCTATTTAAAAGTCCCCCTTTACATGTCGCTGCTTTTGGATTTTTATCATTTATAATACCAAATTCATTGTTTTCATACTTTAAACCGGTGACAGTTTCCAAAATACATTTTGTAAAATCCTCTAAAGTTGTGTTATTGGGGGTAAGAATATTTACCATTCTGGAACCATTACCACTAAAGCCAATATATCTAGGAAGACTTATTCCTTTAGACTTTATAATATTAGCGATATGAAATAAGATTGCAGAATAAGCGACAATAAAGACTATTTTAAGATCACTATTATTTACTAATTTATTTGAAAACGAAACTAAATCAGATTCATTTCGGTCAATTATTTTTTTATTATTTTCTAATGAAAACAAAAAGGAAATTAATTCTTTAACATTGTCTTGATTAATTAATGTTTCAAATATATCATTCAATTCAATATCTGTATGTTTTAACAGCGTTGAATATTCAGATTCAAACATTTTCACAAATCCATTTTGCTCAATAGGACAATCACCACTTAATCCGGTACCAAAAATAGAATTCCCGGCAAATCTAAACGATGTTAAAAATGTAGGTTTATTGCTTTCAATTAAAACAATATCAGTAGATTCGCCTCCAATATCAATTAAGAGAAAGGGATTGTTCCCTACCATGGCACTTTTAGACTTTTTAAAATAATAATAAGGTGCTATGCTTTCCAAAATAGGTGCATTAACTTGAGTTTTGGTTGAGATATATTTATTATGTAAAGTGTTCATAATATCTTCCAGCGCATCCTTTTTGTGAGTATTCATGCTGGATGGATAAAACCAAATAATTTGGGCGGTATTCAAATTACCATTATTAATAATAATCTTATTTCGTATTAGAAAAAATATATTTTCCAGAAAAGCAGTCAAACGGTAAAGTGACGTTTGGTTTGTAGTATAATTCAACCATTTAAGATTCGGCGTTATATTATTATATTCTGAAATACTTTTTTTCTGGTATTCAAATGGGATGTTCAAATTACCGAGCCCAACAGCATTATCCGTTAAAATATTCAATGAATTATGTTCGCAAGTCACAGAACGAATGGGGAAACAATAATCTTCATTCGCTCCAATTCTTTCAGGTAAAAACTCTTGACCTAATAGATATACTAATTCTGTAGCACCCGATCCATTTAAACTTTTATCTGTTAAGGGATAACTTCTATCCATTAAACATCCTATGTGCATACCATTCAAATCATCAAATTCTAATGGTATCGGCTTATTATTTCCATCAATTAGTTCAATATGAGTAGACGTAGTGCCAAAGTCAATAGCGATTGCATTAACAAATTGTCCCTCGCCTGTAACACTTCTAAATTTAGGAATAATAAATCCCTTAATATCACCACAGTCTATTTGTACTAAATCAAATTCTTTTTCAACTGAATAATATGAACTGCCAACTTTGTCAATTTCCTTATTGCATCGATCCTTCTTTAATGAACTGACGGTATTTCCATTCTCATCAAAAAAGATCAAATTATATTTTCTATTTTTGGTAGATGGCTTAATATCTCTATCAATAAATTGGATACGGTAGAAAGCACTAAAATCCGGTTTATTTGTTTTAAAGAAAGGTGCAATGGTTAATCCTATCTGGCATTCCTGTATTATACCTTCATTATTCTCTTCATCGGCTATCGTTTTATTAACATAATATACTCGTCGATATTCAATATAATCTTTTTGAATCGGAATACGGAGAATAGCTTGAATATTATGAGCCCCAACTTCATTTAACTCAAAAATAGGTTTTCCATCTGATGTTTCACCATCTATCAAATAACTTGGTTCAAAATAGTCGAAAAACAACCTTTTAATAGGTAATAAGAAACCAATGTGATTATCAGTAGTTGATTTAACAGCATCAAAATAACATTGAGTATTTATGGGATAAACAACTTTAATTAAAGTTGGTTCCAGAAAATCACTTATTGTCAACCATGGATAATTCAGACCCAACCCCGGCAATACTCTATCATTTATGGGAAGCCCAAGAAATTTAAGAACATCATAGCTTTGATCCCAAATTCCATCATTATAATATTTTCTCGGTTTACCGTCTAAACCAGTGCCATCACCTTTTATGAGCACCAATGGTAACTTTTCAAACACATCATTTCTTGAGGGCGCTATTTTAAATTCGCTTTCGATATTAGAAACGATATTGGTTTGACATTTATAAGAATAGCCCAAAATTTCAACAATAGAAGTACCCGTATTTATGGTTGAATAGATTTTGCTGACTTTACTCAAATAATCCTGATTTTGTAATCTTAAAGAAAGTTTAAGGTCTCTTTTCTTTATTTCCTCTAAACAGCTAATCAAATAATTGTTAAAATTATTGAATCGAAGTGAGAAATTTTCAAAATCATTCTTTATTGAATAAATATATTCTATAAATGATTTATCGCGTTTGTATAAAGGACAATATTTATCATCAAATAGACTATTTCCGGAAGGAAAAACAAAATTTACACCTTCAATAATGTCAGCACTGGGGAAAAAAAGTGTTAACGGAGATGTACTACCGATTACCTGATTATTATACTTAATTATATATAATCCATTCAGATATTGAAAATTAAAATAAGCACTATCTTGAGAGACATATAATTTTAAAGTCTTCGCAAATTGTTTATGCGACTCAATTCCCATCTTTTCCAAGTCATCAAGATCTTCTATCCTCCATTTAACAATTTTGATATTATTTTTAATCGATGAAATATTATAGTTAAATAATAGCTCAGCAATGTCAAAAGTATCAGAGACTAATTTATGATTAACGGTGGATCCTTCAAAATCATGACTGTCTGCAATTAATTTGAATGCATTGTTTACCAATTCCATTCGAGCAAATGGTGATGGGATTGATGTAGGGATATTTCCCTTCCCTCCATCCGGATCCTGTATTGCTGAAATAAGGTTTGAATCATATTTAGTGCTATAAAACCAATCTTCACCATTGTTAAACCCTGGAACTGTATCATCTTGTAAACGAAATGTCTTACTCATACTATTATAGTTTTATTTCTTTTTTAATGAGACTTTGTGTTGCCTTGTAAAATATGTCCATTAATTTTATCTCTTCACTATTACCTTCAAAGTTTCTTTCTTCTTTATTTAGGTAATTATCATAAATCGCGAAATTATTCATCCATTTTCTGGAAGTTTCATGATTTACAACCAATTTTAATAAAGAACTTTCATTTACGGAAAAATTAAAAGGTTGAAAAGAAGGTTCATTCTGAGCTAGTTCATTTAACCAATTATCATAAAGTGCATTAAAACGTTGTATATCTTTATAAAACTGACTTTTTAAGAAATCTGCATTAAACTTTATTGTTCCTCTATTTGACCAAGGTTGTTTTCCTAATGTGGTTTCAAACCGATATTTAAAATAGAGTGTCAGTAGCTTTAATTGAGTCATTTTTTCAGAAGCAAGTTCTTTGGAAAGCCTTCCCAACTGATTAAATGTTAAAGGATTTTCTAACTCATTAACGCCATATTCTTTAAATACATTGCTAGGGTTACTTTGCTCCATAAAGTCAATTACAGCAAAAGCTGAAGCCAATTCAACAAAATGAGCTTTATTCCTTTGTGCATTGGCTCCCGGGTTATTTTCATAAGTACCAGAACTATCTTTATAGCCAATATAGTATAAAGCATTAACCTTTGATATTAAATTATCCGAATAATAATGTAAGGCAGCTTTTGTTTTAGAAATAAAATCTTTGCTATCTATTTCACCTGACTTAAGATCAAAATAAGGTAATACACTAACAGCACCAATTTTAGCATTGGCAAGAAAATTACCATTTACAATTTGATTACGCCCTGTCAAATTACCAGCCTCTCTTAAGTTGTTCACTAAAATAGGAAAACCGGAAGCACCGGTTCCACCAAATATTGAACTGATAATAAAGATTCGATCATTTTGTGTAAACAAACTTGCAACATCTATAAAATCGGAATTAGAATTATCAAATTGATTTAGTGCTACACTTCCGATATTCGGATTACCTTTAAAACCAATGTGCATATTTAAATCCAAGTTATCCTTTGAATATAATAACGACACCAAGTCTTTATTAGGAGAATTATCATTTATATGATTATATCCAATATAATCTTTAAAAGCTTTCCCTTCAATCTCAGGAATTCTCAAACGAAATTCGCATCCCGGTTTATTATTTATAGGAATTATCTGAGTTTTAAAGAATCCTTCATTGTCTAAATCTGACTGATTTAAATCTGACTTCAATTTACCATTAATAGCATTGTAATTCTTTAACACATCAACGGTTAATTCCAAATCACCATTATTTGAATCAGGATCAATAATGATAGGATAAACCTTATCCGTATTAATCTTAACGCCCGATGCCAAAAGCATTGTCAAGGCTTTTATAACTCTAGAACCCGTACCACCTATACCGAATAAAAAAAGTGCCATAATATGTATTTTTGTTTATTGAGGGATTGGAGTAGTTGAACAATTATTGCTCCACCATCTCATACTAAAAGAAAATGCAGTGAAAAAGATAAAAGACCAAATTGCATTCGTAAAGGCGAACCAAAAACAATCAGCAACCGTAATCTTATCGATTATGTCTTTACAAATATTGCCAATAGATAAATCATTATTGATCATATAAAAAGCAAAAATTCCATTTAATAATGAATTTCCTACAGCAATTATAAGCCAATGAAACCATCTATTAAAACGAGGATGGTTGATAACATAGTAATACACAACATTCATTAAGAATGATGAAATTAATAAAGCCAGACCAAATGTAGTGTATGGTCCAACCGGATCATATCCTTCGCAAGTAGAGTTCAGTCCATATAAATGTTGTTCCAAGGCAGCACCATAAAGATTAAACATTTCATAAATTGAAGCAAAAAAATCATTCATTTTATTTAGATTTTCGTTTATTAAATTTTAATTTATAAAACAGAAACGGTATACCAAAGATCGAAACTATTAATAAAAATATCCCAAAAGAATTACTTGATTTTAAGTGTATTGGAATTTCAATTTCAAATTGAGATTTATCATTTGAAATAATTGGACTATAACTATCTTTGAGTCCTCGTACTAAATAATCAAACCCAAAAGTTGTATATGGATTGGTTACTATATTGGCATCTGTATTAGATAAGAGTTCTTTAAGTTTAATCGATAAAGTATCATTCATAATCTTAGTGGTAGAAATCACCATCTCATGAGAAAAGAATCCATTCGGATCATTATACTTTTTTACTTGTTCTAACTTAAAGTAAGATGGTTTAATGATATAGTTATCAATATTCTCTATAAATCTATCAGAAATGAATAAGCTTGAGTTAGAAAATAAAACAGAAAACTGAACTTTATCACTACCTCTTCCTCGCTTCATATTAACTATTTCTGTTAAAGAATTAGAAACACCTTGTCTTATTCCTATTGATCCGATTGAAGCACGCGAGCCCACTGCTATCTTATACTTTATCGAGTTATTATTATTTTCATTCTTCTCAAACAACTTTTTCCGAATAGAAATATCAGCCGGATTCACAAACGACTTACTAATGTTATTATCAAAGACTTGTAAGGCTTCTTTATTACCAAAGACAAATAAATAAAAAGGAGCATAACGATTTGGAAAACTCGTTAATGAATTCGTAAAATATATTCCGGGATATTTTGAAGTTATTTCTGAAAATAATTGATAAACCAATAAATCGCTTTTATATTTATCAAATACCTGATTGACATCATTTCTATAATTATTCAAAATTGGGCTACCAACCCCATTAGCATAAATAAAATCAGAGATAAATATATTCAGAGAATTTATTCTGGTTTGATTGATAACCCTTTCCAGCATATCCGGAATTAATGTTTTACTCCCATTAACTTGAATAGGTATTGTTCTGAAATTTTTAATATCAAATTCCATTTCACCTCTACTATCAATGAGATAGAATTTAATTTTTGAATCCGGGTATACTTTTGTAAGGCTTGTTCCTAGATCATGAATCGTTTTATTAGCTATTCCTGATAAATTCAAAAAACCTTGCATACTTCCTGAATTCTCAATTAAGACATTGATATTTTTAATATCAGAAGAAAAATGATTTGAAGTCTTTTGATTTGAATTGATCGGCATTTGGTATTTGTTTTTCCTACCACAGCCATTGATCATAATAATTATTAATGAAATAATCATTAATTGTAGGAACCCTGTTCTCTTCATCCTTAATTTTATTTTAATAAATCAATCACAATAACCGGCAGAATAGCACTCAAAAAAAAGATTATTTCTTTTGACGAATTTAGAGTGTTGTCAATTGATAAACAAGAAAAAAATCATTATTGTATGAACGTACCATTTTTCAAGATATCCCTCTATTATTCCGGATGAAACAGTTACAGGACGTTATCATTTAATCCGTTAGCTTAATTTTTTTGATTTCGAGATTATCAAACATCAGACATGTCCTCTATTTCTACTACTTCAACGACACAATCAATTAATTCTGATCATATTTCAAACTAATTCAGCCAACAAGTTATCATTTAATTCTTTTTCCAACATTCTTTTAATCATTTTGATAAAGAATTAATTCACTATCCATTCCTTTATCATCTGATACTAAATCAATTTCCGCCTGATCATCCTGAGCAAAGAAGAATAAGTTTTCCTTCTCTGCAAATAGCTCAAATGTGGGTCCGTTAATAGCATGTACTATCAGTTTCCCGTTATTGATAGTCATTTCAATAATATTGGTGCTTTTGCAAAATAATATTACTTTTGGTATGATTTGTAATAAATATTCACGGTCAAAAAATATTCAATTATTTGAAACGTCAATTACTATGAAAAAACAAATTCTAACATCAATTGCAGTTCTCTTAGCAGCAATCTGCTTTGGACAATCAGACACTATTTTTTCAAATAACCAAAAAATTCCGTGTACTGTTAAGGAGTTAACTCCAGATGCTATTAAATATACATTTCCGGGAGAAGATCTGATAAACTCAATCTATAAGAATTCTGTTCAGAAGATCGTTTTTAAAAGTGGACGCATACAAACTTTTGCTGAAGCAACTTCTTATAAAACAGTAGAAAGTGTTAATGATTTTGAAAACGTTACAATCACGCAAGTAGAAGGTGAAATAAAAGGGTTATATAAAATTGGCGATGTAAGTTCGAAAGCAAAAGGCACTACCGCATTATCAAACCAAGAAAGGGTAAAAGAAAGGGCCTATAAAAAGCTTAAGATTCAGGCGGCTATGATGGGTGCAAATATAATTTATTTGACAAACCAAAGGACCGAAGGGAATAAAATGGGTGGCTACTATCAATCAGCTTCAGCAGCAGAAACAAATCTAACCGGTATAGCATACACTAACAAACTCCCGGATTTTGAAGCGTTTAAAAAGCTTATTGATAACAGAATTGACTTTTCTTTAATTAATGAAGCAAAGCTTTGGAGTGGTGCAAGCGATATGTCAGTGAAGGATATTACCGGACAACTTCAAATTAACGAAATCACGAATGAAAACGGATTGATTATGCTAGACGGTAAATTGGAAGGCGTTTCAAAGTATTCAAAGTTCAAAGTAGTATTCTTTACAAAAGAATATTTTAATATATTCTATGAGGACAAGAGTACAGCATACAACATTAAAATCAAACTATAATCCTTTGATAATTAACCGTTGTTCGCTATACTTGATTGATTGTTCTTCTGATAAAAGGTTATAAGGAGTGTAAAGAATAGTCAGATCTTAGTGATTATTCTTTTTCTCCTCAATTATATCATACAAAAAAACCGGCAACATTACAAACTATCTTATTAATAGGTAATTTATAAATCAAAATGTGCTCTGATACCAAATGCATTTAAAGGACCGCGATCTTTATTGTAGGCGGGATGTAATACAAATTGATAATCTGGTGACAGTGTCATCATCGTATTCTTGAGTTTAAAAGCGTAATATATTTCGGCTATATATTCACTATCGTAATTCAACTTTCCGTCGCCGATCATAAAACCATACCCACCGGCATTCAAGTAATTACGGTGTTCGTTTGATAATCCGTTCACAAGAAAAGCAAAGGAAAGACAATCTTCCTTTCGGTTCCACAAATTGCCGTTGAATTGCGCTCCAGTACTTAGCGCTCTATCAATCTCTGTAAAGGCCCATGTTTCGTTCTGTCCGTCATTCCAACTACTCCTGAAAAAGACACCTAAATTTTTATTTATATTATGCTCAATGTTAATTCCAAAACCATATTTTGTATGTCCGAGAGCAGAGGTTGTGTCAATATTTGGTGTAGTATGATATATATTGGCAAAGTTTATACTCTTTGCATATGATCCCATTCTGGCTTGGGTGAAAAAGGTGATGAAACGAACAATACCATTTTCTCCAGATATATTATATTTATGTTCAAATTCAAAAACCTGAGAATTTGAGCGCATGAATTTTTTATCCATCTCTGCTCCATTAGCCTTGATGGGCACTAACACTGCTGCATAGCGAAAGGCCCACTCGGGCTTGACTAATTCAATGGTAAGACCATAGGTATATCCTCGGGTATTTGCCGGATAGTCCCATGCTCCATTGCCCATTAATGCCCAATTATAGAATTGAGTGCGTGGGTCGTGACTAAAACTATTATTATCAAAAAAATCCATCACACTATACTTCCCTGCTGTAAATGAGAGATATGAAACTGGTATTTTACCAGCCAGTTGATTAACCGCATCGTCAATAGTATTGGTCTCTCTTGAAAGAGGAATAATTTGGCGGAGGTAAAGACGACCTATGTAAATATTTGGAGCGGAATTGCTTACTCGATATACTTCACCATTAGTAAATCCTGCAATACCTGTTGTTTTGGAAAATCCGCTTCCTCCCGAAAGTTCAGGATTGAAATAAATAGCAGCTCCTTTCCATACTTTAGCTCCTAAAAAGAGTGTGGTAGTAATAGAAGTGTTTGATTCTTCGCTTGATTTTAAGCTGTTATTTCCAAAATAATCAGCATGAAAATCAGGATGTGTTTGATTGATGATTGTACTTTGGTAATGAAAATTCCACCATTGATTTTTTGAAATGGTATCTTGATTAGTTTGGCTCCATGCCAAAGATGGGAAGAATGATATTATTAATATTGCTTTTTTTAAAGTCATATATTCTTATTAGGATAATTTATTGAAAAATTTTATTATGTAGTATTATGCCTTTTTAAGAAATAAAAAACTTCTAAAGAAGTTTCAGCAAGGGGGATAAAATCAGGGTGCAAAAGTATAGATTTCCCCAACCTCAACACTAACTTATTGTTTTGATCTGTTAAATTAACGTTAAATTTTAAAATTCAATATATTATAAAAAAGCTATCATATTGTTGTTTTCTTATCTCATTTTAATGTGGCTCTAAGATCAGCCTAATACAGAAGCAATAATTTTGAACTCAAAAATTAGAAAAATAGAAATACTATGTTTCCACGAAAGCGATTATTTCTCAGCTTCTTCATCATAATGTTTATATCATCTTATGTTTTAGGGCAAGAGAACAATTTTGAAGATACTAAATCGATTAGTTTAGCAGAAGCCGATTCTGTTTTTCTTTCTAAAAATCTACTTTTACTTGCAGAAAAGTATAATGTTGATGCAGCCCAAGCTCAAATCGTGCAAGCCAGACTGTTTAACAATATCACATTAAACCTAAGTCAAAACGTATATGATCCGGAAAGAAAATTATGGTTTGATGCTTCATCAAAAGGAGAAACAGCCAGTTCTATTCAGAAACTGTTTCTGCTAGCCGGGAAACGGAATAAACTGATTAAAATAGCTGAGTTTTCATATAACAGAGAGGAACAGAGCTATTTTGATATGATCCGTACGCTTAAATATTCGCTTCGTAGTGATTTTTACAACATCTATTTTTTGAAACAAACACTAGGTGTTTATGATAAAGAAATTAGCTCTTTGTCTAAATTAACAGAAGTATTTGAGAAACAGTTTGAAAAAGAGTATGTCTCTAAAAAAGAGGTACTAAGACTAAAATCATTTCTATTCTCATTAGAAGCTGAAAAACAAGGATATTTAACACAACTGGTCAGTAATTTGAATGATTTTAATGTTCTACTCCATACCTCAAACATAAATTATAACCCACAGGTAGATGATAATTGCATAAAATATGCTTCCCTCGATTCTCTCAAACTACAGCCTTTAGTTGACTCGGCACTCATTCATCGTTATGATTTAATGATGGCACAATCTGATGTCACCATTAATAAGGCTAATTTAAGTTACCAGCATGCATTAGCAACACCGGATATAACATTGGCAGTAGGATGGGATCGAAATGGAAGTTTTGTACACAATTTCAACTTTATATCTATGCAGATTGATCTTCCTTTTTTTAATAAAAATCAAGGAAATATCAAATCAGCCATGTTTAATGTAGAAAGCAGTAAAGCAATGCTAATGAGCACAATAGACAGAGTGCGATCTGATGTAAATCAAGCTTATACGAATGCTTTAGAGATTGACCGATTATATCATAAGTTTGATAAAAAGTTTGTTGACGATCTTGACGTTTTAGCTGAAGAAATGATTAAAAATTATGAGAAAAAGAATATCGGTGTAGTAGAATTTCTTGATTATTATGATGCCTATAAAAATAATATCATTCAAATCAACAACTTAAAAAATAACCGCGCCAATGCATTTGAGAATCTCAATTTTGTGATAGGTAAGGATTTAAAAAAAGGTAAAAACTAGAAGAAAAAATGAAAAATAAATTGATTATTATTTTAATAATATCTGTTTTGGTCGGATGTACGTCCAAACACAACACTGAATCACAAAAAAGTACTTCAAAATTTTGTATACCTGATAATCTAATGAGCCAGATAACCATTGACACTGTAGCATTAAAACCGGTAGTTCAAGAATTTAATCTGGTTGGGAAAGTGACATATGATCAGGATAAGGTAGTAAAACTATATCCAATGGTAAGTGGAAATGTGGTAGATGTGAGAGTTGCATTGGGCGATTATGTAAAAAAAGGTAATGTGCTTGCAATTGTCAGAAGCACTGAAATAGCGGGTGCTGAGAATGATATCGTAGCAGCAAGAGCTAATCTGGCAGTATCTGAAAAGAATTTTTCAGCTACAGAAGACATGTTTAAAAGTGGTCTGATTTCGGGTAAAGAATATATGGCATCTACGAAAGAGGTTGAGAAAGCTCGTTCTGAATTAAAAAAGGTTACTACTGTCCTTTCAATTTATGGAGGATCGCATTCTAACTATATTGTTAAGTCTCCAATATCCGGATATATTGTAGAAAAGTTTGTCAATCCGAATATGCAAATCAGACCAGATAATTCAACAAATCTATTTACTATTTCTGATTTAAAGAGAATATGGATATTAGCTAATGTGTATGAAACTGAAATCGCAAACATCAAAGTGGGTGAAAAGGTTTCTATAACAACGCTATCCTATCCGGATAAGCAATTTATTGGTCAGATAGATAAGATTTATAATGTATTAGATCCAGATAATAAAACAATGAAGGTAAGAATCCAACTTGATAATACAGAAAATTTATTAAAACCTGAAATGTTTGCAAAAGTTGTTGTCAGTCAGATAAAAGATTCTTTAATGTTGGCCGTACCATCAAAATGCATTGTGTTTGATCGAAATAAAAATTGGATAATCATCTATCATAATAAATGTAATGTACAAGCCAGATCAGTAGATATTATTCGGTCTACGAGTAAATACTCCTATATTCGTTCGGGTGTGAAATCAGGTGATAAAGTGATTTCTAACATGCAGTTACTAATATATAATGCATTGGATCAGTAAGAAAATGTTTAACATATTGTATTAGCAACTATTTTCTCTAAAACCCTTTGTATGAACAGATTCATTAAAAACATCATTGCATTTTCATTAAAAAATAAATTCGTTGTTTTTTTTACAATAACAATTATCATTATTGTCGGTATTGTAAGTTATGTAAATACACCTATCGAAGCCTTTCCTGATGTAACCAATACACAAATCACAATTATTTCTCAATGGCAGGGCCGTAGTGCTGAAGAGGTTGAGCGGTATGTAACGATGCCTCTCGAGATCGCCATGAACTCCGTGCAGAATAAAACAGATGTTCGATCAACAACACTTTTTGGATTATCGGTTGTAAAAGTAATTTTCGAAGATAATGTAGACGATGCCTTTGGCCGACAGCAAGTGAATAATCTATTAATGAATGTGGATCTACCCGATGGCGTGAAGCCACAGATTCAACCTCCATATGGTCCAACCGGTGAAATATTTCGATTTACATTAAAAAGCAAGTCCAGAAGCCAAAGAGAATTAAAAACATTAGAGGATTGGGTAGTTGAACGACATATACGTTCAGTTTCGGGAGTTGCTGATGTGGTTAGTTTTGGAGGAGAAGCAAAAACTTATGAAATACAGGTAGATCCACAAGCACTTATTAAATACGGCATTACCCCACTAGACGTGTATCAGGCTGTCAACCGAAGTAATATTAATGTGGGGGGTGATGTGATAGATCATAATTCACAAGCTTATGTTGTAAGAGGGATTGGCATTCTTGATAAATTTGATGAAATAGGAAATATATTTATCAAAAAGATTAATGGAAGTCCTATTCTTGTGAAGCATGTAGCAAATGTTGTAGAATCACACCTGCCACGGCTTGGACAAGTTGGAAAAGATAACAGTTCTGATGTGGTTGAGGGGATTATTGTAATGCGTAAAGGATTAAATCCCAGTGAAGTTATTAAAAAGGTACAAGATAAAATTGATGATCTCAATACAAAAATACTTCCATCTGATGTTAAGATTGTAAACTATTATAATCGACAGGATCTGATTGATTTAGCATCCGGTACCGTAATTCACAATTTAATAGAAGGGATTCTATTTGTAACATTAATTGTATTCCTTTTTATGGCGGAGTGGAGAACAACGTTGATTGTTTCATTAATCATTCCATTGGCATTATTGTTTGCGTTTATCTGCCTTCGACTTAAAGGTATGTCAGCAAACCTTCTTTCTATTGGATCTATTGATTTTGGAATTATCGTTGATGGTGCTGTTGTAATGGTGGAAGGCATTTTTGTATCCATGACGGTTAAAGCCCAATCTATCGGGATGAAAAGATTCAATCCATTGTCAAAACTAGGATTAATAAAAGAAACCGGAACTGAAATGGGGAAGGCTATATTTATTTCCAAACTTATCATTATTACCGCATTATTACCCATCTTCTCTTTCCAAAAAGTAGAAGGTAAAATGTTTTCTCCCTTAGCTTGGACAATGGGGTTTTCTTTATTAGGTGCTTTGATCTTTGCTTTAACACTTGTCCCGGTCTTATCTAGTTTGTTACTTAGGAAAAATGTAAAAGAGAAACATAATGTTTTTTTGACTTTTATTACTTCACATTCGATTTCATTTTTTGACAGGTGTTATAGGAATAAACGAATCAGCCTAATTGTAGCTGGAGTCCTATTGGCCTTAAGTATCTTTTCTTTTAGATATGTGGGTTCAGAATTTCTTCCTGAGCTAAACGAAGGTGCAATTTGGATGAGAGCCTCATTGCCACTGAGTGTCTCATTAGATGAGTCAGTAAAAATCACAAAAGAGATGAGAGACATTATCAGATCATTTCCAGAAGTAAGACAGGTGGTTTCACAGACTGGTCGACCGGATGACGGAACTGATGCTACCGGTTTTTATAATGTGGAGATGTTAATAGATATCTACCATACTAAAGCGATGGAACATCAAAAAAATAGAGATGAATTAATTAATCGAATAAATAAAAAGTTACAGAAGTTTCCGGGTGTTGTTTTTAACTATTCTCAGCCTATTATGGATAATGTGGAAGAAGCTGTATCAGGAGTAAAAGGTTCTATTGTTGTAAAATTTTTCGGTGAGGACTTATCCTATCTTGATAAAAAGGCGGATAGTGCATACACCATTATGAAAAACATAAAAGGTATCGACGATATTGGCGTGATCCAAAGTCAGGGACAACCTGAATTACATATTGATCTTGATCAGGAAAAAATGGCATTATATGGCGTGGCTACTGCCGATTGTAACGCTGTGATTGAAATGGCTATTGGAGGTAAAGCCGCTTCAACTTTTTATGAAGGGTATAAGAAATTTGATATTAGGATACGCTTCTTACCTCAATATCGAATGACAGAAAAGGAAATCGGTGATTTAATGGTGCCAACACAATCCGGAGGGCAAGTGCCTATTAAAGAAATGGCTGAAATTAAAAAGATTACAGGCCCAATTTTGATCTTTAGAGATAATAATGAACGATATGTGGCATTAAAATTTTCGGTACGAGGTAGAGATATGGGATCAACAATAGCTGAAGCTCAAAAGAAAGTAAATGCAGCTATTAAGTTACCCAAAGGATATAGTATGGCCTGGCAAGGTGACTTTGAAAATCAACAACGAGCTTCTGCACGGTTAAGATTGGTAGTGCCAATCAGTCTGATTCTAATCTTTCTTATACTCTTTGTGCTTTTTGGAAATGTAACAGATGCGGGGCTCATTCTTTTGAATGTTCCGTTTGCTATCATAGGAGGTATAACAGCACTTCATTTAACCGGTACAAATTTTAGTATTTCCGCAGGAATCGGATTTATTGCTCTATTTGGTATCTGTATTCAGAATAATGTGATTTTGCTCTCGCGATTTAAGAAAAATTTACATGAACGAATACATTTGGATGATGCTATCCGATTAGGCGTAATAGCCAGAATACGACCTGTAATAATGACTGCTACTATGGCGGCGATCGGCCTTATGCCTGCCGCCACTTCCACGGGAATGGGTTCGGAAACTTCTCGTCCATTAGCAATTGTAGTCATCGGAGGATTGATTACATCCACTATATTGACACTGTTTATTTTTCCAATACTTTTCAAGGGTGTTTATAAATATAAAACAAAGAAACTTGCTTGATAATATCGTGGATAAAAGAATATCAGAAAAGAAAATCAAATTTTAATTTGGTTTATGTGGAGATATTAATGCTTTTGCATTGATAATTAAAAATGGAAAAGTATACATTATATTCAATGCAATATTAAATTAGCGAATTGAAAAGTATCAACTTTAAGTATCATATAGCGATATGGCAAATATTTTGGTCGTTGAAGATGAGGTAAATGTTTCTTCTTTCATTAAAAAAGGGTTAGAAGAAAACGGTCATAATATTGATGTGGCTTATGACGGAGCTATGGGGTTGAGTCTAGCTTGCTCGAAAGAATATGATGTAATTATCCTTGACGTAATTCTTCCACAAATGAATGGAATTGAAATGTGTAGAAGATATCGCGATAATATGGGCTATGCTGTTCCAATTATTATGCTTACTGCTCTTGGTTCTACGGAAGATGTTGTGAAAGGGTTGGATACAGGTGCAGATGATTATTTATCCAAACCATTTATGTTTGATGAATTAATTGCACGAATTAATGTCGTTTTACGACGTAAGGGGATGGGCTATACTGCAAAAATATATGAATTTGCTGACCTTATTCTTAATATTGAGACTAAAACAGTAACTCGTTCGGGTAAAAATATCTCTCTTACCACAAAAGAGTACAGGTTATTAGAACTCCTTATATCTAATCCGTTTCGTGTACTTTCTCGAATGTACATTCTTGAGAATGTTTGGGATGTTAATATTGATTTGAATACTAATGTGGTCGAGGTTTATATCAATTATCTACGAAACAAAGTAGATAAAGGTTTTCCGCTAAAATTGATCCATACAGTAATTGGAATGGGGTACGTTTTAAAAGAAGAATAATATGAAAATTCGTCATAAGATAGTACTCACCTTTGCAGGACTAGTATCATTTGTACTTTTGTGCTCTTTTTCTTTCATCTATTATTTGTCTACACATTACAGAGAAAAAGATTTTTATGATCTAGTGCTCGAAAAGGCCAATCTAACAGCCTGGAAATATTTTGAACAAGATGAGATGAGTCCTAATGTATATGGAAAAGTAACTACAAGATACAATCGTAGTTTATCTGATTCCGAAGAAATTGTGCTCAATACAAAAAACAGGAAGGCTACTAACGATTCTCTAAAAAAGATTTTGCCTAATAACCTTATTCAGGATTTGTGGGCAAGAAAAACTATAAAATTTCGGGTACAAGATAAACAAGGAGTTGGTATATTTTATCCTGACAATCAAGGTGAGTTTATTGTTATCGTTACAGCAACTGACAAATTTGGTATTTGGCAACAAAAAAAACTTTTAGAAATGCTTGTGGTAATATTCTCAGGCAGTGTTGTATTCGTTTTTCTAATAGGCCAAATATATGCCCGGAATGTTTTACTCCCAATTTCTAGTATCCTTTCGAATGTGAAACGAATACGAGCTACAAATTTGAGTTTACGTTTAAAAGAGATTGATGGGGCGGATGAATTGGCAGAATTGACACATACCTTTAACCAAATGCTGGAAAGACTTGAAAACTCATTTATATTACAAAAAAATTTTATCCGTAATGCTTCGCATGAATTAAAAAATCCCCTCACTGCTATACTTGGGGAAACGGAAGTTACGCTTAATAAACAAAGAACCCCTGATGAGTATGTAATTACGTTGCATAAGATAATGGACGAAGCTGAACGATTGGATCAATTATCCAGTAATCTTCTTAGTCTTGCTCAAACAGATTTTGATCTTTCAAGCCTAAAAAAAGATGAAATCAGATTAGATGAATTAATCTGGGAAATTAAAGAGCTCTTTGATAAAACCAAATATAAGGGCCGTATTGATGTTCATTTTCAAATATTACCGGAAACTTCTGATCCAATTATTATTTTAGGTGTATCTAGTTTAATGAAAATTGCCATTTGGAATATTTTGGATAATGCCTGTAAATTTTCAGGATCTCATAACGTGGACATTACGCTCAGAACCAACCTAAATAATATTCAATTACAGATAAAAGATGCAGGAATAGGTATTCCCGAACTTGAAATGCAAAATCTATTCCAGCCATTTTTTAGAGCAAGCAATGCTGTTGCATATAGAGGTTCCGGAATAGGGCTTTCGCTTGTTCATAAAATTATCACTATTCACAATGGTGAAATAACGATCTCATCTGTATTAAGTAAAGGTACTGTTGTTGAAATTAACTTTCATAGGGTTTAGTTTTCTTTCACTGTTACCTAATTAATCTATATTTCTACTCATGTTATAATTTTTTAATGACATATGGAATCTACAACAGCAGGACAAAACTGAAAAGCAAACCCTTTGTTTATTTTTTTAGTCAGTCAATAGTGATTTTTTTAAAGTTAAATCCATAGCTGATAAATTTAAAAACCGGTTTATATTCACTCTGTTCAATAATAAGGAAGGAAATCTGGTATTAGTATTTCCCGGTTTCACAAGCTAAATATCCCCTTGTAAAGCATATTTTGGCTAGTATAGCAAACAATTAGAGCCAGTCTGAAAAACGGCTCTGTTCTGTCCGACCTATCACAGGAACCCCAACTCTCAAATTACACCGCCCCCAGAAAAGCAATACTGCCTCTATCCTTTTTCAGTGGAAACACCTTGGCCGTCATCCTACCATAGATTATTCCAAAAGTACGTACAACAGTCTCACTGTCTGTTACGGTATTATGTTTATCAGGCAGTGAAACAGTTAATACAATATCATCCATTAAACCGTTATCAATCGGAATCCATTCTGTTTGGGTCTCATTTCTAAAGCAACTTTCGAAACCCGGATATGAGTCATAAAAATTATAGCGTTCATTATAGATGTAGTCGTTCACACACCCTATACTCAGATATATTTGAAAGTGAGTAGCTTTGTCGGGAGCCTTGATCTGTTTTAACGGGTACAATCCTTTTAGCATTACCGTAACGGTATTCCTCTTCCCTTCATCCACTACAGTATATGGACAATGCATTACTTCCGAAAGTGGTTTATAATAGTAATATGCATCCAATTGATAAAGCAGATTTTTATAGCGCGACAAATAGATGTTTCGATGTCCTTTTACGACATCCTTTTCAAGTATTATAATATCATTCATGATGCTCGTCATCTTTCCTTGAAAATAACGATTCAAAACCGGACTTGCCCAATCACCCATTGCCGAATGAAGATCACTCGCTAATCCAGTCTTAGCCTTAAATTCAAAATTCTCTTTTCTCGTATTCTCAAATGCGCGATTGTTATCACGGATCGTTTTTGGAACATTGCCTTTTGTAGCGGCATAAATCTTAGCACTTCCCGGTAATTTATAGTGCCGGATGTCTTTAAATGAGCCTAAATACTGCAGAGGCCCTACTAATTCAGCCATTTCTTTAGTTTTAGTGATTGTTAATGATATAGTTTATAAAACTACTGGTAATTATTCTAATAAAGCAATAAAATGCATAATATTTTATTATGTATTTTTATACTACAATTTTTGTATCAATATAAAATTAAATATGTAAATTCATAATACGAATGAATTTTTAGTATTTAGCCCTAGGTACCCTACGCTGCTACATTTTCGTTGATCACTTTTCCTGCTCACATAGGTTTCATGTGATTTTCTAACGTCTCATACAACACTTATCCAATAGCCTTCAACCATCTTTCTTTAAAAAATATAAACAGGGGAGAAATCACCTATACATAGCCTATAAATCACTTATAAATGGAGGGGTTCTGCCGTACTTTTGCCGTACTTTCACCCTACTTCTGCCGTATTTCTGCCGTGTTTATAAGAGTACGGTGGAAGTACGGCAGAAGTACGGTAAAAAGGCGACGAAAGTTGGACGAAAAGAAGCTGCTTATATAAGAGGTATCCTCCTCTTATCTCCAGTTTAGAGGCTGCTTCCTGCTTTGGAAGAAGTTTGATTGAATAATGTGGTCTACGATCTAATGAGGTGTCACTAGAACGCATTTTTTTTCAAAACAGAATGGTGGGGAATTAGCCCTAATAAAACGTAATTATCGTTTACAAAACGCCTCTATATAAGGGTTGTGCTTTCAAACTAAATGGGTTTAGCAATGTGGTGTTGTACTGTTTGAAGTAAGAGGACAGGTCTACGTCAAGTCCCGAAAGGCTTTCAATACATCATGCAAAATCTGATCATGATCAAAACCCAGTGCCGGAAGGGCTTCGACGGGATGCCAGGCTGCTTCACGGGCATCATCCATACCGGTGACTGCCGGAAGGCCCTCACACTTTCCGGTAAAGGCAATGGTGATGGTACGATGGCGTGGATCACGACCGGGATCACCGTACGCGTTAAATTGTTTTAAAGCTACACCCGTTAGTCCGGTCTCTTCTTCCAACTCGCGTTGGGCTGATGCCAAAAGAGTTTCGTCCATTTCTATAAATCCTCCCGGAAAGGCCCAGCACCCTTCAAAAGGAGGACGATCACGCTGAATCAATAACACGTAATCACGATTTCCCGATTTACTAAAGAGCACTATATCTACCGTAACTGCCGCCCTGGGATAATCATAAGTATATTGCATCTTTCACTATTTCTTTTTGTTAAAACTCTATCTTCTATCTCAACTATCATATCTATTTCTGAGGAACAGATAATATGATAGTCAGACTATTCATCTTCTTCATCGTCGATTTCTATATCATTTTGTCCGGCCTCGCTTTTCGAGTTGTAGCCTTCCACTATAATGACAATTTCGCCTTTAATGGTCTTTTGCTTAAAATGGGTAAGTACTTCAGTTACGGTTCCCCTCACATTCTCCTCAAACATCTTGGTGAGTTCGCGCGAAACACTAACCAGTCGCCCGGGACCAAAGAATTCTGCAATTTGTTCCAAGGTCTTTATTAAACGGAAAGGGGATTCGTAAAAAACAATGGTATAGGGTTGTAGCGCCAACCACTTCAATTTTGTCTGCCGTCCTTTTTTGTGAGGGAGAAATCCTTCAAACAAAAACCGGTCGACCGGTAATCCGGAATTGATTAACGCAGGAACAAATGCTGTTGGCCCCGGTAGGCATTCCACCTCGATGCCTTGTTTCAAGCATTCACGAACCAGCATAAATCCCGGATCAGAGATTCCCGGTGTGCCTGCATCAGTGACCATTCCAACACTCAGTCCGGTCATAATCATTTCTGCAATTGCCTCAACCGACTTGTGCTCATTATGCATGTGGTGCGCCATCATTCGTTTCTCAATGCCAAAATGTTGTAGTAACTTGCCGCTGACACGGGTGTCTTCGGCCAATACGAGATCGACTTCTTTTAAAATACGCAGTGCACGGAGGGTTATATCTTCAAGATTTCCGATCGGGGTTGGAATGATATAAAGTTTTGCCATTGGTTCAGGTTTATGATGTAGAATATTTGCCGGTAATTCAGATAATCCATGTACTATACTCACCTTACGGAATGATCTTTCGGTGACTGGGGCTGCATAAATCACCGGAGATGAAGCAATTCAGGCAACCGGATGACACAATGAAACAGTTTGTCTACCCGGGTAGTCATGGCTTACTAAATTAGCGCGTAAAAGTAGGGAAAAAATGCTACTCTTTTTGATAACGCCGTTTTACATAAACCTTTAACTTTTCATAGGCTACCAGTTCATCAGGCCAACTATGCAATTCTTTTTGTTGAGAAAGAAAAGCATCAGCATCCTCAAAAGTGTGAAAGTTATTCAATCGCTCAATGGTTGAGTTATACTGTTCAAGAGAGTTAGTAAAGAGTTGATTCATCAACAAAAATTTATCGTTGATGCCAATAGCCGAACGTAAGTCGTTAATAGGGTTATACTGTAAACGCGAAGCGAAACTATGATCCACGGTTTTCTCTTCGAAGGCCTGATGTAATGATTTCAGGGGTTCAGGCATGATGGGCCGATCAGAGACCGGATGATGCAATGGCCCGAATTCCTTATTTACCTCAAATGGGGGATGAACAGGAGGATTCGGTTTTATGGTAGAAGTGTCGGTATCGTTATCAACAATTTCCGGAGTGTTTTCTACGAACGCTATTGTTGCTTCGGGTTTATTATTTGCGATTTCAACGGTCTGAAAAAGTAAAGGATCCTGAGGTTTAGAAACGGGAGGGGTAGGTGCCGGTAAATGGGTTTCAAACGTGGATGCCGGCTTTGCAACAGGCTTATGCTCATGCCTTGCCTCCTCAACACTCGACTGAAGTTCAAGGGTTTTGTCGTATACCTGGCGTAGTTGAGCCAGCAATAGATCTACATCAATCCTCGCCATATTCGGCAGATAGGCTAATATCTGTGCTTGCCGGTTCACTTTTTCGAGCAAAGTCAATATTTCATTCATTAATGCCTTCTTTTCCATTTTATGCAAGCGTGTTAAAGAATTTCAATAAATTTGTTAATTGTAATCAGGACTAAAGATATCGATTAAATCACATAATACTCAATGTTTCTCGAAAAAAAGGTAAGTAGAAGTCACCCCCGTGGCTGGATAGAAGTGATCTGCGGCTCCATGTTCTCCGGCAAAACCGAAGAGCTTATCCGTAGACTAAACCGTGCGCGTATCGCTCGTCAGAAGGTAGAAATATTCAAACCTTCTATGGATGTTCGGTATGATGAAATGCAAGTAGTTTCGCACGATGAAAATACAATCCGCTCTACCCCTATTCAAAATGCTGCCCAAATATTGCTCTATCTGAACGACGCCGAAGTCGTAGGGATTGATGAAGCGCAATTTCTTGATGATCAACTTCCCGAAGTATGCAACAAGCTAGCCAACATGGGTATCCGGGTAATTATTGCCGGTCTTGATATGGATTACCTGGGACGGCCCTTTGGTCCTATGCCTGCACTGATGGCTTCCGCCGAATTTGTTACCAAAGTTCATGCCATTTGCATGAATTGCGGTGAACTGGCTCAATTTTCACATCGGTTGGTTGTCAACAATCAACAGGTAATGCTGGGCGAAACCGAAAGCTATGAGCCGCTCTGCAGAGCCTGCTTCAATGAAAAGATCTCCAGATAAACTTATCTAATAGACAAGTTTTTTAGTAAATTTGCAGATTGATATTTAAAAAGAGGTAGTTATGAAAAACATAATTCTGTTGTTTCTCGGATTATTATTCGCCGGCGGCCTCTTTGCCCAGTCGAAAAAAGAACCCGTTGTGCTGATTAACACAAAATATGGTGACATCAGAATTAAGCTTTATCAGGAGACTCCAAAGCACAGAGATAATTTCGTTAAACTAACCAAAGAGGGATACTTTGATGGGAGCCTCTTTCACCGGGTGATCAAAGGCTTTATGATTCAGGGCGGCGATCCTGATTCTAAAACAGCTCAACCCGGACAATTACTTGGCGATGGTGGCCCAACATATACTATTCCTTTTGAGTATGTTCCGAAATATTTTCACAAGAAAGGTGTTATCGGGGCAGCTAGAGAAGGCGATGATGTTAATCCGGAACGGGCTTCATCGGGTTCTCAGTTTTATATAGTAGTAGGAAAGGTGTTTGTCGATTCTACGCTCGCTAAAACTGAAAAGCGCATCAATACTACACTGCAAAAAAATTTAATGTATAACTATATTGCACAAAATAAAGCTTTAAAAGAACGGTTGGCGTCACTAAAAGCAAACGATACGATTGCTTATGCCAAAGAGATGAAGGTGATGGAAAAAGTGGCCGATAGTCTCTACAAGCTGAAAACACCTTACAAAATACCTGAAAACGAACGCGCAATTTATAAAACCATTGGCGGAACGCCGCATCTTGATGCTTCGTATACTATTTTCGGTGAAGTCATCGAAGGGATTGAAGTGGCCGAAAAGATATCGATTGTGGCAACCGATAAAAATGATCGTCCACTCGAAAACATTATCATGAAGGTTTCTGTTCTAACAAAAAAAGAACATAGAAAATAACATAAAAACATCTTTATCCATTTGAAAATCTGAATTATGCAAAATAAGAACATCTTCGTTATCGAAACCGAACTTGGTAATATCCAGGTTAAGCTTTATGATGAAACTCCACTCCATCGTGACAATTTTATCAAACTGGTAGAAGAGGGCTGGTTTAACGGATCACCTTTTCACAGAGTAATCAAGGATTTTATGATCCAGGGCGGTGGTGGCCAGGGAGCAAATCAAGATACGGGCTATACTGTACCTGCTGAAATAAAACCTGCGTTCTTTCATAAAAAAGGTGCGTTGGCTGCCGCTCGTCAAGGCGACCAGGTGAATCCAAAGAAGGCCTCATCAGGATCACAATTTTATATTGTGCAGGGCCGCACCTTTAGGCCGGAAGAGATGACCTCTCTGGCTCGTCAGATGAGAAAAGAATTTACGCCCGAACAGATTGAATGCTATTCAACAACAGGAGGTACACCTTTTCTTGATGGTGAATATACTGTCTTTGGCGAAGTGATTGACGGACTGGATGTGGTTGATAAAATCGCAGCCGTTAAAACAGGTTATGGCGATCGTCCGGTTAATGAATTAACCATGACGATTAAAGCGGTTACTATTTAAGCTTATTACTAATCTATGTTTCAGACGAAATAAGCATGTTTGCAAAATACGTACAAGGATAAAATCTTGCATGTTTGTTTCGTCAGATCTTAATTTAAAAATTATTTACGGATGAAAGATCGTATTCAGCAGTTACTTTCAGAAATCAATGCTTTCAAAGCACAGAATAAGGAAGAACTGGAACAGTTCAGAATAAAATTTCTGGGCAAAAAAGGCGTTATGGGCGACCTGTTTAACGAATTTAAAAATGTTCCCAGTGAACTTCGCAAAGACATTGGAGTACGGCTCAACGACTTAAAAAATAAGGCGCAAGAAGTAATTAACGAAAATAAAGAAGCTTTTGAATCCGAAGATTCTTCGGCACAATCGATCGGTGATATCAGTCTACCTGTTGATCTGGGTCAGATTGGATCGCGTCATCCAATAGCAATTATTCGAAATGAAATCATTGATATCTTTGCTCGTTTAGGATACACCGTTGCGGAAGGACCTGAGATAGAAGATGATTGGCATATCTTTACAGCTTTAAATTTTCCGATTGAACATCCGGCCCGCGATATGCAGGACACTTTTTTTATTGAGCAAGATCCTGATATTGCATTGCGTACCCATACATCGTCTGTTCAGGTGCGGATAATGGAAAACAACAAACCGCCTATCCGTTCTATTTTCCCGGGACGTGTATATCGCAATGAAGCAATCTCAGCACGTGCACACTGCTTTTTCCATCAGGTAGAAGGATTGTATGTTGATAAGAATGTTTCGTTTACCGATTTAAAGCAGACCTTGCTTTACTTTGCAAAGGAGATGTTTAGTGCGGATACAAAGATTCGGTTACGGCCTTCATATTTCCCTTTTACCGAACCGTCAGCCGAAATGGATATCTCATGTAATCTCTGTGGAGGTAAAGGATGTTCTTTCTGTAAGCACACCGGATGGGTGGAAATTCTGGGTTGCGGTATGGTTGATCCTGCTGTTTTGGAAAATTGCGGCATCGATTCAACGGTCTATTCAGGCTTTGCTTTCGGAATGGGTATCGAACGGATTACCAATCTTCGTTTTCAGGTAAAAGATCTTCGGATGTTTTCAGAGAATGATCAACGATTCCTCTCTCAGTTCAAGTCTGCGCTATAATTTGATGAAAATGGAGGGTCTCCTATTTTTCTAACGGATGCTGATGAGGAGATTTTTCCCTCCGATTCAAAAGATATGTAACAAATTTATTTTTCACTACTGTCCGGTAAAAGACTAAAGTTATAAAGGAAGCCGAACCGAAGCCCGGCCCCTTTAATTTGTAGATTTGTTTTGCGATAATAAAACTACAATGAGCAAAACTACATTTTTTTTTGGCCAATCCGTTTTCGGACAGCTGATATCTTTAATTGATCCGACAATTATTTCCAAAGCATCCAAATGTTGTGATTCAGACCGGTATGTGAAGAAGTTCAAAACAAAAGACCACTTGATAAGTATGTTATTTTGTTCATTTGCAAAATGCACCTCCTTACGTGAAGTTTCAGGTGCAATGTTAGGATTGTCTGGCAAGACCAAACATTTTCAACTGGAACACATTCCTAAGAAAAGCACTCTGGGAGATGCTAATCAAAGACGAGATGCAAATGTATTTGGTTTTATTTATAATCAGCTTCTACTCAAATTTGGGCACTTTATCTCGGACAGCCGGATAAAAGATGTGATAAAGAAGCAAATTGAAATCTTTGATAGCACCACTATCAGCCTTTATAATGATGTCATGAAATGTGTTGGACGAAAACCAAATAATGGAAAACGAAAAGGGGGTATAAAAGTGCATACTATTATAAATGTGGATGAAACCGTACCCAGGTTCGTTTGGTTTACCCCTGCTACTACACATGACCATGTTTTACTGAATAAACTAAAGATGGACTCAAACACTATTTACGTTTTTGACAAAGGGTACAACGATTATAAAGCTTTCCAAAAGTTTAGCGATAATGAAACCGGATTTGTTACCCGAATCAAAGATAATGCTGTGTATGAGCCTATCTACCAGAATGAAATCGCAGAACATATCCATTCTGGTATCCTGGAGGATGAAATAATAGAGGTCTCGGTCAATAATGGTTTTACCAAGAGCAAACTACAACTCAGAAAAATACGGTTTTATGACAGAGAATTAAAACGAGAATTTGAGTTTTTAACCAACTTATTCGAGATGCGTCCAGATTTGGTTGCAGCCATTTATAAATTGCGCTGGCAAATCGAGCTATTATTTAAACAGCTAAAACAGAATTTTCCACTCAAATATTTCCTGGGAGACAATGAAAATGCAATAAAAATCCAAATCTATTGTGCCTTGATAGCCAATTTGCTGATGACAGTCATTCAAAAAAAGCTCAAAAGAAGTTGGGCGTTTTCCAATCTTGTCAGTTTTTGCAAAATACACCTGTTCAATTACATTCATTTGCTTAACTTTCTTGAAAATCCAGACAGGGACTGGCTGAAAACAATACGGATTGAACAACAATTACAGCTGTTCTAAAGTGGCTAACCATTAAAAAAAAGAGAAATCAAAAAAACACATATTCTAATTCAAATAGTTACGAATAGAAAAATGGTTTTTGTATTTTTACCGGACAACAATGTTTATTTTTAATAAAAAACTATTCATAAACGGGGTTTCTCTAAAAACAGAGAGACCCCGTTCATTTTTAATAAATATAGGGGATCATCCGCCAGGAGGTGGGCATAATGGTTTTCAACACACATCTATTCTATTGAAACGAAGGATTATCCGAACAAAATGGTGAAGATAAAAACCGTTTCCTTATTTCTTAAAGATAAAGAAAACAGCCAATATCAGAAAGATGAAACCAACTATATGATTCCACCGTAAGGTTTCACTCTTAAAGACAAGTAAAGTAAAAACAGTAAAGACGGTCAGTGTAATTACTTCCTGAACAACCTTCAGCTGCCATAGAGAGAAAGGACCGCCATTTCCCTTAAATCCAATACGGTTAGCCGGTATCATGGCACAGTATTCAAAAAAAGCAATACCCCAACTCATGAGTATAATGGCAAACAGACCGAGGCTTTGTGCCCACTTCATCTGACCGAATCGCAGATGTCCATACCAGGCAAAGGTCATGAATGTGTTGGAAACCAATAATAGCAGAATGGTAGAAGCAGCTTTCATCTTATTAAAAAAAATAAACAGGCAATATACAAATAGAGGCTGTCGAATATTATCCGACAGCCTCTAGAGTTATTTTAGTCGAATAATATTATTCAATGTAACCAAGCTTTATCATATTGGTCATACCGAAATCGCTTAATGGCGTACTGGCGGTATTAACAACCATATCACCTTCTTTAACAAAACCTTCTTTGCGTAGACGATATTTGATATCTTCAATGGTATGGTCGGTACTGATAAACTTATCATAATAAAAGCCCTTAACCCCCCACACTAAGTTAAGCGTTTTTAGCAAGACCTTGTTATTGGTGAAGATAAAGATATTTGCCTTAGGGCGATGACTGGCAATACGAAAAGCCGAATAGCCCGAATGCGTTAAGACAATAATAGCATTAGCCTTTGTAGTCTTTGCCATCTGGCATGCATTAAACAGAATAGAATCGGATACGTAACGATCGGCATGACTGTTTACCGGCTCATGAGCTTTAAAGTAAATATCTTCGTAAGTTTCGCTCGATTCGATAATCTTTTTCATGGTCTTCACAACTTCAATAGGAAATTCGCCTACTGATGTCTCGCCACTTAACATCAAGGCATCAGCGCCATCAAGAACGGAATTAGCAACGTCATTTACCTCAGCACGGGTAGGACGTAGGTTTGTGATCATTCCTTCCATCATCTGAGTAGCTACAATGATAGGCTTAGATGCTTCCAAACATTTTTTGATCAACATTTTCTGAATCAACGGGACCTGCTCCAAGGGAATTTCAACACCTAGATCACCACGGGCAACCATGAGTCCATCGGCTTCGTGAATAATTGCATCGATGTCTTCGAGCGCTTCCGGCTTTTCAATTTTAGCAATGATACGGGGAGGATTTTTCGTTCCCTTAGATGCCATAAGATGTTTCAGATCGATAATATCACTGGCAGAGCGTACAAATGAAAGGCCAACCCAATGTACATTACTACTTAGGATAAATTCAAGATCGATAAGATCCTTTTCGCTCAGACTAGGTAAAGAGATTCTGGTTTTGGGCAGATTAACGCCCTTACGGGAGCTCAATATTCCGCCATGTTCAACAACAGTGCGAACAGTATCAATTCCATTTGTTTCAGTAACACGTAATAAAAGTTTGCCATCGTCAAGCAAAATCTCTTCTCCGACAGTGACATCTCTGGCAAATTGGGGATAGGTAATGTAAACCTGATTCTGAGTACCGATACATTTTTGGGTGGTTAGTACTAACACATTCCCATTTTCAAGTAGAACAGCGTTATTCTCGACCTCTCCGATACGGATTTTAGGACCTTGCAGGTCGGCAAGTATAGCAACATTAGTGTTTAACTCGGCGTTGATCTCTTCAACAACTTTTATAGTACGGAGGTGTTCTTCGTGACTGTCGTGCGACATGTTTAATCGACATACATCAACTCCGGCCAGAATCATTTGTTTCAAAACTTCCTTTTCACGAGAGGCGGGTCCTATGGTAGCCACTATCTTTGTCTTCATACAGTATGTAGTTTGATGATTATTTTTAAATACAATCCTTATAACCTGCTGCTAGATCTTTCTTCGCACTTTTGCATTTTTCATTGAAAGCTGTTGAAGATGCATTTCCAGATCCATCAAAACCGGTTGAAAAATTCTAAGTTCGTCTGATGATATATTTTTAGCCAACTGAACATTAGGAATCTTCCGGATTGAAGCTACCACTTGCTCTGGTGACCAATCTACAGAAGGCAGTTCATACAAAAAGATGTAATCGTAATACTTCTGTAATGGAAAAAGTTTAACGCCCTGGCTATTACAACCAATGAGCATACAAACTTTAAAATTATCATTGAGGTTATCGATATACAAAGGAAAAGAAATAACCTTTTTTTCCTTTTCAAAATTTGCAGGGAGATCTTCAAGTCTTTTCAAGTCAATTCCTAAAACTTTGTTCAAGTGATAGGCTAAACGATAATCTTTTAACAGGCTACTTATACCCACAATGAGATATTCATACTGAAAATCAATATCAATTCTCATGCGTTTCGTAACCATCGATTCTTCCGCTAAATTCGACACAAAGTTACAAATCAAACTAAATGAAATGATAAAAAACTGTGAATTTATTAATATTTACTCTACAGGTTCAGAACTTAGGGCATTCCAAGCCTTCTCCGAAGCGCTTTGTTCGGCTCCTTTGATAGAGAAATCGCATCCTTCGCCCATCGAAACTTTATCAATACGCGCCTCTACTATATACTGTTTATTGTAACCGGTTCCCTTTTCTGTGATTACCACAAATTCTACGGTGTGCTTCTCGCGTTGCGACCACTCTATCAGTTTACTTTTAAAATTTGTATCGGTATTTTCCAGACCTTCAATATCAAAATAATATTTAATAATCTTTCTAATAACAACTTTACGGGTAAAATCATATCCTTTATCAAGATACATAGCTCCGATAAGCGCTTCAAAAGCATCACCTTTGATAGAACGAAAGTGGTTGTTGTTTTCACTGGCAGTTTGTATATAACTGTCAATGCCTAGTTTATGCGAAAGTTTATTTAATTGAACACGGCTTACCATTTTAGAACGCATTTCAGTTAAAAAACCTTCGTCTTTATAAGGGAAGAGTTTAAACAAATAATCGGCTACGATAGCGCCTAATATGGCATCGCCCAAATATTCGAGACGTTCATTATTCAGTTTATTTCCATTTCCGCTTTGTAAAGCGGCAGAGCGATGTTGAAAAGCTAGTTTATATAAAAAAATATTTCCGGGATAATACCCGAAAATATTTCTTATCCCATTGATCAATAATCTATCAGTGGAGAGGAAAGCCCTTAAAGGTTTTATTCTAAATCTTAGTTCCAAGGGACCTTATTCAACAAATTTTTTGAATATAACAGAAGCGTTATGGCCACCAAAACCAAAGGCATTAGTAAGAGCGACATTTACTGTACGCTTTTCAGCAGTATTAAACACTATATTTAGTCCGGCAGGTAACTCCGGATCATCAGTAAAGTGATTAATAGTGGGGGGAACAATATCATATTTAATAGCTAAAATAGTAGCTATAGCTTCAACCGCACCTGCAGCGCCCAACAAATGGCCGGTCATAGATTTAGTTGAGTTAATAGAAATATTGGGTGCATGCTCGCCAAAAAGTTTAACAATAGCACTGGTTTCTGCAATATCGCCAAGAGAAGTTGAAGTACCGTGGGTATTGATATGATCAATATTGCCTAAAGAAAGGCCGGCATCTTGAATGGCATTACGCATAGAATTCATCGCACCCAAACCTTCGGGATGAGGAGAAGTCATGTGATAAGCATCACCAGACATACCACCTCCAGCAACTTCGGCATAGATCTTTGCACCACGGTTCATTGCGTGCTCAAGTTCTTCAAAGATGAGAACGCCCGATCCTTCGCCAATAACAAAACCATCACGGTCTTTATCAAACGGGCGAGAAGCAGTTTTGGGATCATCATTGCGGGTTGAAAGGGCATGCATTGCATTAAAACCACCAACACCAGGTTGATTGATTGCGGCTTCAGAGCCTCCCACAACAAACATGTCGGCTTTATCCCAACGGATATAATTTAAGGCATCGACCATACCATTTGCGGAAGAGGCGCATGCAGAAACAATGGCATAATTGGGCCCCCTGAATCCGTACTTTATCGAAATATGACCTGCTGTTATATCAGAGATCATTTTGGGTATAAAAAACGGACTAAAGCGTGGCGTACCATCGCCCCTAACAAAGGCTGCAACTTCTTCATAAAATGTTAGAATTCCACCAATACCCGAACTGAATATAACCCCTACTTTATCAAGATTTATGGTCTCAAGATTAATGCCGGAATCCTTAACTGCTTCTTCAGTTGCAGCTAATCCATACTGTGCATACGGATCGTATTTTCTTGCTTCTTTCCGGTCAAAATATTTAGATGGATCAAATCCCTTTAACTCACAAGCAAATTGTGTTTTAAATTTTGATGCATCAAAACGTGTAATGGTATCAGCACCACTGACCCCATTGATCAAACCGTTCCAATAATCCGGAACATTATTCCCCAATGGAGTCAGTGCGCCTAAACCGGTAACAACTACTCGTCTTACCTTCATTTAATCGCAATTTAATTTCTTACTTGCTATTGTTTTCAATGTAAGTGATAGCATCACCTACTGTGCCGATTTTCTCAGCTTGATCATCTGGAATAGCGATGTTGAATTCCTTTTCGAATTCCATGATAAGTTCAACAGTATCAAGTGAATCAGCGCCTAAGTCATTTGTGAAGCTTGCTTCAGCAATAACTTCGCTTTCATCAACGCCAAGCTTGTCAACGATGATGTTCTTTACTCTAGTTGCAATGTCAGACATTTTTCTCCTTTTTAAATTCGTCGGTGCAAAGAAATGAATTATATCGCTTAAAAACAAAATTTCAAATAAAAAAAATGACATTTAGGTCTGTATACTTTTGTTTTTCTGAACTTTACATATATATTCATATTAATGAAACTTTATTTCTACAGAAAAATATACTATTTCGCCGGGTTGAATGTTTCCAAAATATATCCGAAAACCAGAATTTAAAAGCATTTGCTGTACTTTTAAAATTATTTTTTTGGATAATTACGTTAAACCATTTTGCTTCACTTTTTTACCTTCTTCTTTTATTCTCCGGTTTCAACCCTCTCTATTTTGAACAATTTATCTGCGCTTTAATCACCCATAGAACGGTTTATTATGTTATTTTGCAAAATGATTCGAAGAAAATAACAAAAAGTTTCTCAATAAAATAACATAACATTAACACTTCGAAGAAAAAAAGAATCTGTTCAATGAAAAAAATAGCTGTATTTGCTTCCGGAAATGGTTCAAACGCTCAGGCGATTGCTGAATATTTCAACCAAGGTAATCAAGCCCGGGTTATGGTCATACTTTCAAATCGCAAGGACGCTTTCGTTCTTCAACGGGCTGCCAATCTTTCTATCCCTACTATCGTTTTTAACCGTTCTGAATTTTACGATACGGATAAAATCACCAACTATCTGATAGATCAAAAAATAGATCTTGTGGTTCTAGCTGGCTTCCTGTGGCTTCTTCCCTCCTCTCTTGTAAAGGCTTTTCCAAACCGCATCGTAAATATTCATCCTGCCCTATTACCGAAATTTGGAGGAAAAGGAATGTATGGCCATTTTGTTCATGAAGCGGTGATAAAATCGGGTGATAAAAAAAGCGGTATCACTATTCACTATGTAGATGAGTGCTACGATAAAGGACAGACTATTTTCCAGGCTTTTTGTACGGTTGATCCTACGGACACCGCAGACTCTCTTGCTGCTAAAATTCATGAACTCGAATACGCACACTTCCCCCGGCTCATTGATGAGGTTTTAAAAACAATTTAACTATCACCAGCTCTATATGTTATGTTTGCTTTGTCTAAAAAGATCTTTTTTGGTTTCATTATCCTAATCATATTATCATCGCATAATAACAGTTTAGCACAACAGACCGTTCCGAAGAAAGGAATCTCTCTGCAACTTGCACATCAAAGAGCATCAACAATTTCTAATATCAGCTATTTATTAAGCTTCTCTATTCCCGAACAAATTACCGATCCGATACCGGCACAATTAATACTCAGGCTAACCCTCAATAAAATAACATCACCACTAATTCTTGACTTTAACGTTTCGTCCGATCATCTCCTCTCCATCGAAAATGCCAATGGGCAGAAGATAAACTATAAATTTATTAATGAACATATTATTATTCCTGCCGCTGTTCTAACACAAGGAGAACAATCTTTTAAAATTTATTTTACAGCAGGCAATCAGTCGCTAAACCGAAACAAAGAATACCTCTATACCTTGTTTGTTCCGGCCCGTGCTTCTACAGCCTTTCCCTGCTTTGATCAACCCGATTTAAAAGCTTCCTTTTCATTAGCTCTTGAAACACCCGCCGACTGGTTGGCCACCTCAAACGGGAAACTTGAGAATTATCGCATTCATCAAAAAAGAGCTTCTTATTGCTTTGCACCGACCCGGCCTATTAGTACCTATCTCTTCTCATTTATGACCGGAAAGTTTAAGAAAGAGACACGTCAACACAATGCAATCACATATGCTTTCTACTATCGAGAAGCCGATTCATTAAAAATGGCCAAAAATATGGATGCTATTTTTAATCAGGTTTTCTTATCGGTCGATTGGATGGAAACGTATACCGGAATAAAACAGCCTTTTGATAAATATGATTTTGTGGCTATCCCTTCTTTTCAATATGGAGGCATGGAGCATCCGGGCGCTGTTCTTTACAATGCACAACGACTTATCCTGGATGAATCGGCCACACAGGATGACGAGTTAAACCGGGCCAATTTAATCGCACACGAAACTGCCCACCTTTGGTTTGGTGATTTGGTGACGATGAAATGGTTTAATGATGTTTGGCTAAAAGAGGTTTTCGCTAACTTTATGGCTGATAAAATAGTAAATCCAATGTATCCCGGCATGAACCATAACCTCCGCTTTTTATTTGCTCATCAACCAAGAGCTTATGCAATAGACAGGACATTGGGCGCTAATCCTATTCAACAACAACTTTTAAATCTGAATAGTGCGGGCTCGCTCTATGGTAATATCATTTATCACAAATCGCCGGTGGTGATGAATCAGCTTGAACAGTTAATGGGAAACGATAATTTTAGACTGGGACTGCAAAAATATCTTCACACTTTTGCTTATGGAAATGCTACATGGGATGATCTGATTTCGACGCTTTCAGATTTTACAACACAAAACCTGAAAGCGTGGAGCGCTGTTTGGGTGAAGGAACCCGGCATGCCCCACTATTCGGTCTCTTTCACTCAACTTGATAAACGTAGTATCAGTATTACGTTAAAGCAATCAGACCCAATGGGGAAAAACAAAATCTGGCCACAGTATCTTAATGTTTTAGTGAATGGAAAAAGTGGTAACATTTCGAAAGAAATATATACTGATAAAAAAATTGTAAGCTCAGTTATCAAAACCACTGATCCGCTCTTCATTTTGCCCAATAGCAATGAAAGAGGGTATGGATATTTTGAACTCGACCAGATGAGCACCAAATATTTGCTTCAAAGCATAGGAAGAATCTCTGATCCGCTTTTACGTGGTTCGGCATGGCTTTCTCTTCATGAAATGATGATTGATCACAAAATATCTTCGGAGGACTATTTTAAGGCCCTGTGCTTATCTGTCGCCAATGAAAAGGATGAACAGTTAGTCAATTTTATAGTGGGTGATATACAAACAACCTTCTGGCGATATTTAACGTCATTAGAAAGGACAAAAAACGCATCTTCTTTAGAAGAGCTATTACGGGCTAAATTAAATCGATCAGAAAAGAAAAGTCTTAAATCGTTATTCTTAAAAGCGCTGGTTTCCACTTCAATAACTAATTCTGGCGTAGATAGTCTTTATGCAATTTGGAAGGGGACTAAAAAAATTGACGGGTTACCGCTTTCGGATAATGATTATCGCAACATAGCTTGCGAATTGGCTCTCCGCGACTTTCCTGATTCAAAAAAGGTTCTTTTAACACAGATAGACCGTATAAAAGATAAGGACTTGAAGGCTCGGTTAGAATATCTGCTTCCTTCACTTTCGAATCAAAAAGAGGACCGGGACCTATTCTTTAGACAACTAAAAAATCCATTGATGCGTGAACACGAACCCTGGGCTGCAGAAGCCTTGGGTTATCTCAACCATCCTCTCAGATCATCGGGTGCCGAAGAATACATTCTGCCCGGATTAGAGCTGCTTGAAGAAATCCGTACTACCGGAGACATCTTTTTCCCTGTAGATTGGTTAAATGCACTTTTATCAGGGCATAGTTCCTTAAAAGCAGCAAATGTTGTAAGAGACTTTCTTTTAAATCATCCTGATTATCCGTTGGATTTACAACTAAAGATTCTTCAATCAGCCGATAATCTCTTCAGAAGAAATCAAGTTCATCCATAGTATAAACTACAAAGATCAAAAAAAACCTAAACTCAATAAACACTTAAAAAAATGAAAAATCTTTACGTTCTGGTTTTGATTATTTTTTTTACTGTTTTTTTTAATCAAATTGCTCTTTCTTCGAAGAAGAAACCAATCACAATAACAAAAGATGTTTTAAAGGACAAGATTATGGGGGGATGGGCCGGAAAAGCTATTGCCTGTACATTTGGCGGTCCAACAGAGTTTAGATTTCAGGGGACCATGATCCAGGATTATCAACCTATTCATTGGGACGATCATTATATGAAATGGTGGTACGATAATTCGCCCGGACTTTATGATGATATTTATATGGACTTAACATTTGTAGATGTTTATGACAAGCTGGGAATAGATGCGCCTGTCGACTCGTCGGCAAGTGCCTTTGCCCACGCGGGTTATATGCTTTGGCATGCAAATCAGGCTGCGCGTTACAATATTTTAAATGGCATTAATCCTCCGCTATCGGGTCATTGGTTAAATAATCCACACGCCGATTGTATTGATTTTCAGATTGAAGCTGACTTTGCAGGACTCATGTCGCCGGGAATGCCGAATACAGCAAGTGAATTCTCAGATAAAATCGGTCATATCATGAATTATGGCGATGGTTGGTATGGCGGTGTCTACGTAGCTAATATGCTATCACTTGCCTTCATTTCGAACAACATAAATTATATTGTTACCGAAGGATTAAAATCGATCCCAAAAGAGAGTGACTTTTACAAATGCATGAGCGATGTAATTGAAGTACATAAAAAAAATCCGAAAGATTGGAAAGCCTGTTGGTTTGAAGTAGAAAAAAAATGGACGCAGGATATCGGTTGTCCGGATGGTGTATTTTCATGTTTTGATATCGATGCAAAAGTGAATTGTGCTTACGTGATTATCGGTCTGCTTTATGGAGAAAGCGATTTTGCAAAGACCATTGAAATAGCTACCCGATGTGGACAGGATTCAGATTGTAATCCTTCTACTGCCGGTGGAATTCTTGGAACAATGCTTGGCTATAACAAAATTCCGGAAACTTATAAAAAGAGCCTGAGAGAAGTTGAAAATATCGATTTTAAATACACGACAATTTCTTTAAACAAGGTATATCGAATGGGTTATGATCAAGCGCTAAAGGTGATAAAGAAAAATGGAGGGAATGAAACCGATAAAGAAGTTACGATTGCTACTCAAGTGCCTATGCCGGTTAGAATGGAGAAAAGTTTTGAAGGACATTTTCCCATTGAACGAAGAGAAATCAATAAACAATTCTCAGATAATATCAGCATCGAATTTGAAGGAATCGGCATTGTATTGAAAGGAAATACTTTTGAAGTCGAGACTGGAAAAGGTGACCAAAAGTATATAGCCAAAGCAGAAATAATGATAGACAACCAGTTGGTTGAAACTATCAAAATGCCGTTAAGTTATACAACGCGAAAACACGATGTTTTCTGGAAATACCAATTACCTGATAAAAAGCATATTCTTACTATAAAATGGCTTAATCCGGACAAAACGGTAAATGTAAAAGTCACAGAAGCTATTATCTATTCGACAGCCCCTGTCAAAAAAGAGGTTAAATAAAAAAAACATCTCCACGCAACCATAAGTGTATATTTTCCATCTTGTATAAAGACAAAACCCCATCCGTGCCGGGATGAGGTTTTTGCTCATTGGAAATTCCAATGTTTTAATTAACTATTTAACAAACTAAAAGTACTAAAAAAATGAACAAATCAAGAAACTTATGGAAATATCTTGGCACATTTTTACTCGTTGGAACTGTGACCTTTACTTCATGTACAGACACAAAAGAAGATCCTTTTAATGCAGCGGTTGATGTTTTAGTCCAAAGAGTGAAAACCGAAACCAGCGATAAAGTAGCTGTAGTTCTATATACATATGCCAATCGTGATTTGAAAACAGTTAAAGCAACCGCCCCGGGTCAGGGTGCAAAAGTTTATAACCTGACCGAAACGTCCGGCAATAAACAGGTATTTTCATATCTTCCGGTTGCCGCTGATTATGTAACCGATATGCCAACAAGCGGAGCTTATTCATTTGAAGTTACAGCAGCTGATAATACTAAATTAACACTTACCGATCAGCTTGGAACACAGTCATTAGCAGCAATCAACTTTAAAACAGCAGCTTTTGTTGATGGAAAACTAAAGTCTACTTGGGATGCTTTAACCGGTGTTGAATACTTCACTATAAAACTCTTCTCTGCCGATGGAGCTACCTTGCTTTATGTAAGTCCTGTAATAACAAGCTCAACACTTGAATATAGTTTTAATAGCACAACAACGGGATGGGTAAACGGAAAAACACCTGTTGTAGGTACTGATTATGTTGTTCAGATAATGGGTGTAAAGTATGAAGATGGAGTGACTACAAATAAAGCATATAACATCCAATTTGTCTCTCTTGCAAGTAAAACTATTAAATGGCAATAAGTTATAAATAAAACGGCACGAATAAAAAAAGCTGCTTCATTTTCATGAAGCAGCTTTTTTTATTCATTTTTCTTAATACTTAATTTAATCCCTATATGCATTCATCAGTACCTAACCTAGAATAAGGTTTTATCATTACTTAAAAAAAATAAACAAGTCGTCCGCAGACAATGTCTCTCATAAAGCCAGAATCATAAATACCGTAAAGAAAATGATCAATAAATCACTGGTAAGTTCATTTAAAAAGAGTTGGCTTGATGTTCTTGAAAAAGCCCCTGTGTTTAGCCAGATTCATAACCTGATCCACAATTTCATCATGTGTTAAAGTTGAAGTATTATAAGTGGCATCAAATAGACTATAACTTGAATTACCTCCAAAGCATTCTATAAGTTTAACACGCTGTTTGTCTGATTCGTCAATAAAAGAGATTGCTTTCTCTTTTGTATAGTTAAACCGAGTCATTACCTCTTCGATTCTCCACTCAAGAGGCGCCATTAATTTGATATGAAAAGAGTTTTTCATTTTTCGGGTAACGGCAACAGATCCTCTTCCCAGGAAAATAACATTCCCCGATTCTGCCATGTTTTTTATGACATTTATAATAATTTTTTTCTTCTTGCGATCACTATGATAATATTTAGTAGATAAGGCTTCGAGGACCTCACTAACGGTTCCTTTGTCTACCTCTCTAAACACATAAGCAAGTTCAGAGGGAGAAAGACCTAAGAGTTTACTAGCTGCTTCTTGTAGAATTTCTTTGTTAATTAACTTCCAAGGGCATGAATCGGAATTGCCCTGATAGAATTCAGTCACAATTCTTTCATATAGCAATTTGGAAACCTCTCGGGCAGAACAGCCAGTCTCTCTTGAAATAGTGATAACCGGACCAGGTTCTGAATTGACCTGATTGTCTTGAGTTTGAAGATGGACAAGACGATCGGCCATATAATTTAAAAACAAATTATTCATATAGCCTCCTATTGGTTTTAATTCATAAATATACGAAATAAAAAGCTATACATCAATTCTATTTCAAAAAATATTAGTAACCTGATCCGGTGTTAAAAATTATTTATAAAATTATTTATCATTCTAACCTTTTGCGAAGTTCTGCACCTTTTGCTTCGTAACCGGGTTTACCTAACAAGGCAAACATATTTTTCTTGTAAGCTTCTACGCCCGGCTGATTAAATGGATTAACATTAAGCATGTAACCACTTAGGGCACAAGCGAACTCCCAAAAGTAAACCATCTGTCCAATGATGTTTTCATTGATGACAGGTACGCTGATCTTGATATTTGGAACGCCACCATCAACGTGTGCTAACAGTGTTCCGAGTTCAGCTTGCTTATTTACTTCATACAGACGTTTTCCGGCAGTAAAATTCAAACCATCAAGATTGAGTGGATCAACGGGGACAGAGAGCTCTCTCCTAGGCTTTCCGACAGAAATGACGGTTTCGAAAATAAGTCTTTCACCTTCCTGAATGTATTGGCCCATTGAATGTAAGTCGGCAGTAAAGGTTACACCTGCAGGGAAGATACCCTTATTCTCTTTTCCTTCGCTTTCACCATACAACTGTTTCCACCATTCAACAAAGAAAACAAGAGAAGGCTGGTAACCCACCATAATTTCAACACTCTTCTTATTACGATAAAGACATGTACGGGCGGCAGCATAACCGGCAGCAGGATTTTCATTTATTTTGTCGGTAGCCAAATTAACAGCACGCATAGCTTTTGCACCTTCAATCATGGCACGAATATCATATCCTGCCACAGCAATCGGCAACAGACCTACAGGAGTTAAAACTGAATAACGCCCTCCGATATCATCGGGAACGATATAAGATTTATAGCCTTCTTCGAGAGATAACTTCTTTAAAACGCCTTTCTCCTTATCGGTAATAACGAAGATTCGTTTGCTGGCTTCTTTTCTGCCATATTTCTTTTGAACATGTTCGCGTAAAATTCTGAAAGCAATAGCAGGTTCGGTAGTAGTACCCGACTTCGAAATAACTGCCATTGCATAATCGCGTTTGTCAAGAACATCTATCAAGTCGGCCAGGTAATCTTCACTTAAATTATTACCGGCAAAGACAACCTGAGGATGCTTGTGGCCGGAAGGAAGTAGGGCTTCAAAATTATGACTCAGCGCTTCAATAACGGCTCTTGCACCAAGATATGATCCACCAATACCAATAACGACAAAGACTTCGGCCATCTTAGAGATCCGAGTTGCATCCTCTTCAATACTTTTCAATAACGCTTCGTCTATGGAAGTTGGTAAATCAACCCATCCCAAAAAATCATTGCCGACTCCTGTCTTTTGTACAACGGTTTGATGACTCTTAGTCACTTCAGCCTGCAAAGCATCAATTTCTTTTTGATCAACAAATCCAAGGATTTTGCTGAAATCTACTTTTAAATCAATCATGAATTATGTATTTTAGAAATTTGTATACAAAATTAGTTACTTATCAGCTATTTAGTAAAAAAACATTAAAAGATTTTATGAATAAACGATTAAGTTATTTTGATTGAACCTTTTGGAAAAATAAAAACGAGTAATATTCCATACTAAAATAAAAACGAGGAGAAATAGATTTATTACGTTCGTGATACGAATAAAGCGGGAAAGTAGGGTTGCAGGGTGCATCATTTTTTTAAAAAATCCAGGAATGGTTCATATCTTTCAATAAATCAGGACTTATACGTTAAAATTTGTTAAACCCTGCAATCACGATTATTCACAACTTACATTTGCCATAATGAATAAGAAATTTTTAAACTTCATCATCACACTGGTAATCTTAACATTGATTACCTTAGTTGCTATTCAGTTTTTTTGGATCAGAAACGCTATCACTATTCGCGAAACATTATTTGAAAGAAGCGTAAATGATGCTGTATCAAGTTCCATTTATAAACTTGAAAAATATGAGGTGGCTAAACAGTTAGTCAAATTTCAAAAGGGAGCCTCTATTTACTCTTCAATTGATTCATTAAGTAAAATGTTCTATGCCCAACAAAATCCGAAGATCGGAGTAGATTCTATTGACATTGCAAACGATAAGCCCATAATTGTTGATCCCGGACAGGATAATAAAAACCATGAGGATTTTCCACACGACACCTCTACGGGATTCAATATCGGGGCAATGGAATCAAATCAGATGATTGCACAGCCTGAAGAAAATGGAGACACTAAAAAAAAGAATGCGAAGAAACCTGCTATGAACAGGAAAAATGTCGAGGAATTATTAAAGCAATCAACATTATTAAGTGAAGTTTTTCTCGACCTGTTTAAATCAAGATATCCGCAACAAATAGAAAAGCGTATCAATGTTTCGATGCTCGATTCATTATTAACAAATGAACTACGCAATAAAGGAATAAATACTCCTTTCGAATATGGTATTTATAGCACAACCAGAAAGCAGATGGTTATTGAGCGTACCGGATTATACAGTCTTGATTTACGTACTAAAGGTTATCGTTTTGTATTGTTTCCAAACACTTCCTTTTCGAGTCAGAACTATCTGATGATCTATTTTCCAAATCAGATTAAATATGTTTTACTAAAGTTATCATGGATGCTTAGTGTCTCTATCGTACTAATCATATTGCTATTTTTATCGTTTAGCTATACCATTGCAACTATTCTTCGACAAAAAAAGTTATCCGAATTAAAGAACGACTTTATTAATAATATGACCCATGAATTTAAAACGCCTATCTCAACTATTTCGCTAGCGTGTGAAGCCCTTTCAGACAAAGAGTTTCAAAAATCGGAAGAGTTAACCAGTTCGTATATTAACATTGTAAGTGAAGAGAATAAGCGTTTAGGACAGATGGCCGAAAAGATTCTCCAAACTGCTATTCTTGAAAAGGGAGAATTAAAGCCAAAAAAAGAGAAGATTGATGTACATAAGGTCATTACCGATGTGGTTAGAAATATCGGAATCCAAATAGAGATTCGCGATGGTTCTATTACGAAAAACCTGAAAGCAGTGGAGAGCACCATAATGGGCGACAAAGTACATCTTACCAATATTATTTATAATTTGCTCGACAACGCTAACAAATACACTCCCCGCAAACCACAAATCTCTGTAACAACAGAGAATATAAAAGGGGGTATTGTGATTACTATTGCAGATAACGGATTAGGGATCAGCAAAAATCATCAGAAGAAAATATTTGAAAAGTTATATCGTGTACCAACCGGAGACATTCACGATGTAAAAGGGTTTGGTCTCGGTCTTAGCTATGTTAAATTTATGGTGGAAAAACATGGTGGAAAAATCACGTTGGAGAGTGAATTGAATAAGGGATCAAAGTTTAAAATTTTCCTTCCTTTTGGATATTAAAAAAAAACTATTTTTTATATTAACTTTGGCTGACAATTTTACTGAATATGGAAGACATGGATAAATTAAAGATTTTACTGGCCGAAGACGACCGTAATCTTGGTAATATTCTCAGAGCATATCTGGAAGCAAAAGGGTTTGACACACGTTTGTTTATAAATGGACAAGAGGCCTTTGATGCTTTTCAGAAAGAGAAATTCGACTTTTGTATTCTGGATATCATGATGCCGATAAAAGATGGATTTACTGTTGCACGCGAGATTAGAATGTTCGATAAAAAAACACCCATTCTTTTTCTCACAGCTAAATCATTACAAGAGGATAAATTAAAAGGGTTTGAAATAGGAGGCGATGATTATCTGACTAAGCCTTTCAGCATGGAAGAACTATTGGTTAGAATTAATGCCATCATTAGGAGGGCTCAACAAAACGTGGTTCAACCTTCTGTTCCGAATCTATATAGAATTGGACGTTATTCCTTTAACTTTAATCGACATATTCTTACTTTTGATAATATTGAGCATAAACTCACTGCAAAAGAGTCCGAGTTACTCAAAATGCTTGCTGAGAATCTGAACAATGTCCTTGACAGGAGTGTTGCTTTAAAACATATCTGGGGCGACGATTCTTATTTCAATGCAAGAAGTATGGATGTCTACATTGCTAAACTCAGGAAATACTTAAAAGAAGATCCGACAGTTGAATTAATAAATGTTCACGGTATTGGATTTAAGCTCGTGGCAAATATTTAGGTTCAAAACCAATAGCCCAGATTAATAAACGACAATAACCTTTTAGTACGATTTGAGATCATCATCGAGAGTTCGATGGGACCAATGGGACTATTGTATCCGTATGTCAATCCAATTCCCTGATAGGCATCACTCAAATAAAGTAACTTTTCAGCTTTGCGTGCAGTTTTACCCATACTGTATTTTAATATCAGAAAATTATTCCGATGAAATTCATATTGAAAATCGCATCCAAAAGCCAATGCTGAATAATCTGAAAGTTGCATTAGATTCATGCCCATAAATGGAAATATCTGTCTGCTTTCCCCAAAATTAGCACCCCCAAGAAAATAACGATGTTGAAATGGAAGTGTATCTGCAATTGCTGTACCGATATTTAGAGAAGGGATAATTGAAAAATTGCGCGAGAGCTTAAAAGCATTACGATATTTTAAAGTAAAGATAGTGGCCGGGTCAAATTCGTTTACCTCTTTATTTATGCCGTTAACAATTTTTCCTTCAATCCAAAGTGAACCACCTTTGCGGGGAAAAAATGCCCTATCGTAAGTATCAACTTTATAAAATGCGTAAACATTAAAAAATGCTTGTTCTACGTTGCCCAGCTGAAAAGGTGAAATAGCTTTTCGAAGTGAAGACATCTCAAACTGACCACCAAATCCAGCTGACATAGAATTGTTGATGATGGTTTCGGCAAACACGTCTATCAACATTTCAGAATATCGATAGCTGGCGGTTTTGTTACCATCACCATCATAGTTATAAACATCAAGTATGTTTGTCTTTATCGATGTTCCAATATTTGGCCAACGTCCATTATTAAGGTAGTATAAAAGAGAAAAACGAGGATTTCTTCCTAACCCAAGATCAACCGAGAGTTTCGATCCGTTGATAAAAACATTTCTGAAATCTGCATTAAATAAAAGAGAAGCTTCAAAATCAGTATCGTAATGTACTCCCATTCTCATTAAGCCATAATCTTTTTCTATCATCCTTACTACCAGGCAAATTCCATCATCTTTCGGTTCAAGTTTATAGGTAACGATATCGAAATACTGGCTAGCGTATGTGCGATCAATCGCTTTTGATAGTTCCTCAATAGAAACTGTATCTCCAACATAAATATCAAGTCGATTCTGCACTACTCGCTCAGGAACATTTTTTAATCCTTCATACTTTATAGCCCTTACTATTAACTGGTCGGGCATCACCGCCGGAGGAATTTTCCTCGGGGCAGGTCCCATTGTATTTAAGGTGTCAACCAATTTAAGTAGCGAAGGTAATATCTTCCGTGCAGCACGTTCACCACTATCAATAATAGAATCAGCTTTTTCAAAATCAGTTATAGAATAATGTTTAACCTCAGGCTGAATGAGATAATCAGTAATTTTTCTATTATCTAATGTCGTTTGATTGCGTAAGAAGTTACCCATCTGTTCAACGACTCTTTTGATAGAACGAAGTTCATTTTTAGTAAACAATGTTCGTTGAACATCCACTCCGATAATGATATCAGCCCCTTGCTGTTTCATGATATCGGCCGGGTAATTATTAAACAATCCACCATCAACAAGCAATCGATTATTGATTTCGATAGGGGTGAACAAGGTGGGAATCGACATACTAGCCCTCATTGCATCAGACAGATATCCACTATTCAATAGAACAGATTGTCCTTGTTCAATATCTGCAGCAACACAATAGAATGGAATAGGATACTCGTCGAACTTTGTAAAGCGATAAGCCGGACTTGTAAGTTTTGACAATAGATTTGAAATATTCTGACCCGAACGCAATCCTGCCGGCATTTCAAAACGTTTTTTACGGAATGGAAAAGAAAAGATATAGCGTCCATCTTCTCCCTTTTCTTCAATAGAAAAATCACGTCTGGAAACTTTATCGTTCAATAATTCATCCCAGTTGACTTTTGCAATCAACCGTTTCAATGATTCAGAATCATATCCTAATGCATATAATCCTCCAATAATGCTACCCATGGAGGTACCACCAACAAAATCAGGACGAATACCAGCTTCTTCAAGCACCTTTATAACTCCAATATGAGCAAAGCCCTTAGCTCCTCCTCCACTTAGAACAAGACCGACTTTGGGTCTGATATTTAAAATCGAATCTGTTTGCTGTGCAAAAATCAATGAAGGAGATACAAAGAGTAATAAGAGTAAAATTTTATAGATCCGGTTCATTTCAATATACTTTAAATAGGGCAAACCATCCCTAAAATATTATACAAACTTAATCAGAGTATTTATATTATTTTTAATTAAAGTTACCAAACTGAATCATTTTTCAGTTGAATGTAACCTTTTGTCGTTTCAAGCGTCAAAAAACACAAGTCGGAAGAATTGTATGTCTTTGTCATTTCAATTTTATATATATTTGATTGGTGAAGTGAAACCCCAAATTTTATCCGCAAGTCCCAACATGAACCAACATCATTATTACGCAATAAATACCCTTACTACACAAAAAACTAAATCAGATGAGAAAATCGGCATTATTAATTATTGCCTTGTTATTTACAGGATTCACTCAGGCTCAAGACAAAGTATGGAGCCTTGAAAAGTGCATTGATTATGCGTTAAGTCATAACATTCAGGTCAAAGAACAAATGCTTGTAACAAAATCAGCTGACATCGATTTACAACAGTCGAAGTTGAATCTTTTGCCCTCTGTAAATGGAAATACCGGATATTCAAAAAGTTTCAAAACTGTAAATCAGTTTACGAATCAATTTTATGATGGAGCTTCGATTTCGGGTTCAGTAACCGGAAGCTTGACAGTTTTTAATGGATTTCAGAAACTGTACGCCATTAAACAAAGCATGATCAATCGTCAGGCATCAAAATATGATCAAGATAAATTAATGAACGATATTTCCTTGAATATTGCCTCTACTTATCTGCAAATCTTATTTTATCAAGAATTGCAAAATAATGCAGAACAACAACTTGATGTTACCCGACAACAAGTAGACAGAATGCAAAAAATGGTTGATGCAGGAACAAAGGCGCAGGGCGATTTACTGAATATTCAAGCGCAGGCTGCATCTGAAGAATTACTATTAGTGCAGGCAAAAAATAATCTTGATCTTGGATATCTCGCACTTTATCAATTAATGGACTTACCCAATGAGGAAAGATTTTTGATCGAGGTTCCAAAACTGACGATGTTAAATAAATCCACTTTACAAGCTTCGCCTAATAGCATTTATGAAACTGCATTAGCCTCTCAGCCATCGATCAAGAGCGCAGATCTCAAAGTTCAGTCGGCTGAATTAGGACTCAAAAGAACTTATTCTTCTCTACTGCCCAGTATTTCTTTAAGTGGATCGCTAAATACAGGTTTCTCTACTAAACTTCAAACCATTGATCAGATTCTTCAAAAAGAATATGCCATTGGATATACAAAACCGGGAAATGTTCCGGTATATTCTATGCAAAGTGATTATACTTATAAAGATTACAAATGGAATGATCAGATCAATAGCAACATTCAGAAATCATTTGGTGTTTATATGAGTATCCCTATCTTCAGTAATTATCAGGGACAAAATAATGTAAAGAAATCAAAACTGAGTATTGAAAATTATAAATACCAGCTTCAACAGGCGAAACAGGATCTCAATAAAACTATTGAACAAGCCTATGCTGATGCAAAAGCAGCATTAAATAAATATCAGTCGGCTGATAAAAAAGTAAACGCAACAAAAGAATCGTTCCATTATTCAGAACAAAGATTCAACGTAGGCTTACTGAGTAGTGTTGATTATAACAGTGCGAAGAAAGAACTAAGCGCGGCAGAATCTGAATTACTTCAAGCAAAATTTGAGTATTTCTTCCGTACAACAATACTTGATTTTTACATGGGAAAGCCTATTTCACTTAATGAACAATAAAATTTTGTAAACAGTTGTTTTGAACGAATGAAATTCTGATCTTTGGATAATAAAATCTCTAAGGTCAGATCTTTACTTTATATCGACAAACCGCAAAAATAATGAAAAAGAATAAAAAACTAATTTGGTTAATAGGAGCAGGAATTATACTAATTCTGGTTATCCTTGTAATACTAAAACGTACTGGGAAGATTGGAGGATCTGCCGAAATTAAAGTAGCTACAGAGGTTGTAACTAAACGAACGATCATTGAAACGGTTTCGGCTAATGGTAAAATTCAACCTGAAACTGAAGTTAAAGTCAGTCCCGATGTTTCGGGTGAAATAATTGAGCTTCCAATAAAAGAAGGTGATATTGTAAAAAAAGGACAAGTATTAGCTAAAATCAACCCTGAACTTTATCGTTCGTCATTAGATAGAGTGATTGCTGCATTAAACTCTCAAAAAGCAACTTTGGCCAATTCAAAAGCACGCCTTGCACAAGTAAAAGCACAGTTTATCAATGCAAAGAATTCTTTTGACCGCTCAAAGAAACTATGGGAACAAAAAACCATCTCATCATCCGAATATGATCAGGCTGTATCCAATTACGAGACAGCAAAAGCAGAAGTTACAGCAGGAGAACAAAATGTTAAAGCCGCAGAATATGGTGTTGGTAGTAGTGCTGCCAGTGTAAAAGAAGCAAACGAAAACTTTACCAAAACAACGTTATTCGCTCCTTGTGATGGTATTGTATCCAAATTAGACGTTGAAAAAGGTGAAAGAGTTGCCGGAGCTTCACAATTCTCCGCAGGAACAGAAGTATTGAGAATTGCAAATCTCGACCTCATGCGTGTGAATGTAAGTGTTAATGAAAATGACATCGTTCGGGTTAAACTAGGCGACACGGCACTGATTGAAGTAGACTCTTATCTTAATCGTAAATTTAAAGGTTTAGTTACCGAAATTGCTACTTCAGCCAATACAACCGGATTAACGGCTGATCAGGTTACCAATTTCGATGTAAAAGTCAGAATTCTCAAAGAATCTTACACTGATCTTATTCCAAAAGACAAGCCGAACTATAGTCCATTCCGTCCCGGGATGTCAGCTAATGTAGAGATAAGAACCAAACGTGTATATAATGTATTGACCATTCCTATTCAGGCTGTAACGACCAGAAGTGATAGCACTAAACTGAAAATAGCTGCCGCTGCCAATAAGGATCAAAATAAGAATTCTGATCAGGCCGATGTTAAGAAAGTTGATGAACCCCAACAAGAAATCGTATTTGTTTACAACAATGGTGTTGCGAAACTTACGAAGGTTAAGACTGGTGTTCAAGACAATACGAACATTCAAATCATCAGTGGTCTTAAAGAAAAAGACGAAGTTATTAGCGCACCTTATAAAGTAGTTACCAAAAAACTTAAAGATGGCGATAAGGTAACAAAAGTCGATAAATCAAAACTTTACGATAGTAAAGATTAAGCGCTTATTTTAATTATTTTTGCAAAGCCTGCTAAGGATAAATTCTTTGGCAGGCTTTTCTCTTAAAATCTATTTTATGTCGTTGATTCTCTGTCTTGAAACAGCAACTCAGGTATGTTCGGTTGCACTTGCTAAAAATGATGAAATCATTACAATTCGTGAAAGTAAGGATCACAATTCACACTCTGCACTTATTACCCTTTTCATTGATGAGGTAATGAAAGAGAGTGGATTCGAATTAAATGATCTGGATGCGGTTGCTGTAAGTAAAGGGCCGGGATCATATACCGGCTTACGTATAGGTGTATCCACAGCAAAGGGATTGTGTTTCGCATTAGATAAACCCCTCATCGCAATAGAAACCCTTGAAGGGATGGCCTCTTATCAATCTTCGCAACTTCCTCATGTAAAAGGTAACGAAAAGAGCCTCTTAATACCCATGATTGATGCACGAAGAATGGAAGTTTATATGGCCGTTTTCAATTCAAAGGGACAACGTCAAACAGTTACCTCTGCCGAGGTAATAACCTCTGATTTCTTTAATAATCAATCATCTAGTTCCATTATTTTGTTTGGCGACGGAGCTCCAAAACTTAAAGAGCTATTCAAGGAAAACAAAAATATTTTGATCATCGATCAATTCTCTTCCTCTGCTGCCCATCTCATTCTGCCGGCTCTCGAACGATTAAAGAACGAACAATTTGAAGATCTTGCCTACTTTGAACCCTATTATCTAAAAACCTTCATCGCAGGAAAACCTAAAGTCAAAGGACTCTATGATTAATACCACGAAACCATCATAATATATCTAATTGCGTTAAACCATAAACAGAAAAAAGCTATTCTATCAGGTAGCTTTTTCTGTTTAAAATAGTCATTAAGCAAACATTCGGTGACAAACCATGTTTAAGAAAAAGAATGAAAATATTACTTTCTGAAAAGATCAGTAAATAGTTTTCTTATCATAAAGTTTAAACAAGGTTTATCGTTAAAAGCAATTCATTCCGAATGAAAATTTTAGTTTGCACAAATATTGTTCCCGATTCTACAACCCGGATAAAAATAAACCCTACTGATAATACAATTGATCTAAAAGGTATTCAATGGATTATTAATCCATGGGATGAACTGGCTCTTACCCGATCCATTGAACTTAAGGATGAAAATAAGGGAGCGATTACGGAAGTAGTGGTCATTCATGTCGGCCCTAAAGAAAATGAAACGGTTATTCGTAAGGCCTTGGCCATGGGTGCGGATTCAGCTATACGTATTGATTCTCATCCTATAGATTCTCTCCAGACAGCAAGACTTCTTTCATCAACAATTATAAATTCTGCATTTGATTTAATTCTCTGCGGAAATGAATCTAGTGATTATAACGGTTCAGCCGTGGGTCCTATGCTGGCCGAAATACTCAATCTGCCCTTGCTTTCCGGAGTATCTGAGCTAAAATATGTTAATAATTCATTCATCGCAACTTGTAATTTTGATAATTTACAACAGTCTGTAAAAATAAATGCCCCCTGTATAGCGATTGTCCATAAAGGAATTGCTAAGGCTCCACGTATTGCTACGATGAGGGGAATTATGACAGCCCGAGCGAAAGTCATCCAATTGGAGACCCCGACAAATTTAAACTCGGAAACTAAAACTATTTCAGTTGAGAAAACCAAGCCAAAACAAAGTTGCAGACTATTTGCACCGAATGACATTGACGAACTGGTTACTATCTTGCACACTGAAGTAAACATTCTATAACACAGCTTTTATGAATATTCTTATTGTCACAGAACTCCAGGGAGGCATATTTCGAAAAGTATCATTAGAATTGATCTCTTATGCCGTAAAATTATCTTCTTTAAATGGCGGAAAGGTTATTGGATTATCTTTCGGTCAGGTTGAGGAATCCGCACTACAGGAATCATCATTATTTGGGCTGGAGGAGCTCTGGCATGCAAAGACAATTAAAGTATCAACCGACTCCAGAGCGGCCGTTAGAGCGGCGCTGATGCTTGCAGAACAGACCCATGCATCGCTCGTTCTGACAACAGGATCAGCAGAAGGAAAAACAATTGCGGCAGGTGTTTCAGCTTGTTTAAATGCAGGCTATGTTTCAGGAGTAACCGGACTTCCCGTTTCAATAAATCCTTTTGTAGTACATCGTAAATTTTTCTCCGGTAAAGCATTCGGATCGGTTGAGATATCATCACCTATAAAAGTATTGAGTCTTGCTCAAAACAGTTTTGAGATCATTGAATGCCCAACAAATCTTACCATCCATCCTTACTTGCCAACTATCGATATAAAACAATCATTTACAATATTAAGTGTAGAACAACAAGAAGAATCGCTCTCTTTAAATGAAGCATCAATTGTTATAGCAGGAGGTAGAGGAATGAAAGGGCCCCAAAACTGGAAGCCTCTTGAGGAGTTGGCCCATCTTTTAGGGGCAGCAACGGCTTGCTCACGTCCCGTTTCGGATGAGGGCTGGCGACCGCATCATGAACATGTGGGACAAACCGGAAAGGTCATAGCACCCAATCTTTATATTGCAATCGGAATATCGGGTGCTATTCAGCATCTTGCAGGAGTTAGTTCATCACGCATGATCATTGCAATCAATAAGGATCCGGAGGCTCCTATTTTTCAATCAGCCGATTATGGAATTGTAGGAGATGCTCAAGAAGTTCTCCCCATCATCATAGAATCCGTAAAAAGGTATCGAAAAAACTAAGGACTACTTTCTTCCAAAGTCAGCAGGAATCTCGCCCCAACGATCCGTTTCCCATTTCAGAAGTCGGTTTGTATAGGTATTGTTTTGCAACCACTCAAGGGCACGATCGATTAATTGATGTAACTGTTCTGTTCGTTCATTACGAGGTAGTTTTGTTTTAACATCTTTGGTCTTTACCCATTTTAATGCATTAACCGAATCTGAATAGATGGGGATAGTACTGCCTTGTTTTTTTAACAAGGCTATTCCATGAACAATGGCAAGAAATTCACCAATATTATTAGTACCATAAGGGAATGGTCCTACTCTAAAAATTTCCTGTTTATTACCCGTAAAAACCCCACGATATTCCAGGGTCCCCGGATTACCGCTACAAGCTGCATCAACACTAAGACTGTTAAGTATAGGACTTCCTGAAGAAGAGGATGATAAATTGCTACTTGTTGATTTCTTTGGTTGGCTCTTAAAAAAAGCAGAAGCTCCCATTCTATGTGCTTCTATAGCTGATTCCCGATCGGGAAACGATTTATATACAGCACCTTCATAACCCTTTATCTGAAGCTCGCACTCTTTCCAATCATTATAAATTCCAGGATGATGTCCCTTCCAGACTACATAAAATTTTAATAGCTTTGCCAAAGTAATAAAGATGATTTAAATTTGTTTCAAATTTAGCTGAAAGATAGTTCACAACAATCATTGTTACCACTTGTTTATCTTGAAAGTTTATTTAATAGCAAACAAAATCATCAGAATAAGCCTTTAGCATGAATTTATTCTGAAATAATTTGACTTTATTTGAGTATTTCTTTTAACATAAACCCATTGAAATGAGAAAACTTCTGCTATTACTTTTGCCCATTATCTTTTTATCCGCTTGTGGATCAAAAAAGGTAACTGATCAACAACACCAGTTTGCAAATAAAACCTGGCAACGGAGTCAAAATATAACCTTTGAATTTATGGTTAAAGATACCACGACGACTTACCAAATAAATACAAAAGTCAAATATTTTGATAATTTTCCATTCGACAGAGTCCAGCTCTCTTTCATACTCGAGGATCCATCCGGTGAAAAAAGAGTTTCTGAACATGATTTTTACATCAGAAATAAAGAGGGAAGATTTTTAGGAAACAAAGTAAAAGACACAATGGAAATAGAATTTCCAGTTCGTAATAGCTACAAGTTTAAAGCACCCGGAAAAGTAAAAGTAACAATGGTAAATCAATTACCCTATCTGTCGACCGAAGGAATTGCCGGATTATGCTTAATTGTTAAGCGAAAATAGAGAACCTCCTCATTTTAAGACCAAGTTTACTTAAATCCAAACATCTTTAATGCTGTTTGTTTATCTTTTGTAAGTTGAGCGGTTAATGCTTCGAGACCTGAAAATTTCTTCTCATCTCTGATTTTGCCTATAAACGCTACCATAACACGCTTACCATAAATGTCCTGATCGAAATCAAAGATATGAGTTTCAATGGTTAAATCGCTCGCATCAAGTGTTGGACGCACGCCAACATTCGTCATTCCATAATATATTTCACCGTCTACATCTATTTTCGAGGCATAAACCCCCATGGCCGGAATTAATTTATGTCTTGCAAAATGGCCTAGATTTATAGTTGGGAAACCAAGTTTATTTCCTAAACGATTACCCAATACTACCTCACCGAAAATAAAAAAGGGATGTCCTAACAGATGATTGGCATGTTCAACATCCCCCTCAGCTAAAAAAGAACGGATACGCGTTGAGCTTATAATCTCGTTATCTACCCGTCGTTCATCAATCTGTTCACAAGTAAACCCTAACTCATTACCCAATTCCAACAGACGGTTATAATTTCCTTCTCTGTTTTTTCCAAACGCATGGTCGTAACCGACAATCAAATGTTTAATACCAAGCGAATCTGACAGTATATCCGTTACAAACTGATCGAATGTTAAGGAGGCAAATGATTGATCAAAAGGAATAATGAGCAGATAATCTATTCCTGTTTTTTTCAATAGGTAAATCTTCTCTTCAGTTTGCGTGAGCAAACGAACCTCATCACCCGTAGGGTCAACTATATGGCGGGGGTGAGGGTCAAAAGTAATTAACAAGCTTTCCCCATTTGCTTCATGCGCAACAGTAATAAGTCGTTTAATAATTTCGCGATGTCCAAGATGAACACCATCAAACGTACCTACAGTTGCAACTAAATGATGCAAACGGGAAAACTCGGCTATACTCCTGTATACTTTCACGTGAGCGAGTTACAGAAGGTTATTATTTTTTAAATAAGCAGCAATCTGGATGGCATTGGTAGCAGCACCTTTACGCAGATTATCCGCAACAACCCAGAGGTTTAATGTCTTGGGATTAGATTCATCACGACGTAAACGACCCACAAAGACTTCATCTTTTCCATGACTGTACAATGGCATTGGATAAAGATTTGTAGCAGGATCATCCTGTACAACTATGCCAGGCATCTCCTCAAGCAACCGACGTACTTCGCTTAATTCAAAATCCTTTTTAAACTCAATATTGGCCGTTTCAGAATGACCGCCAACAACAGGAACACGAACGACTGTAGCTGTTACACGAATGGATTGGTCATCAAGAATTTTTCTTGTCTCATCAACCAATTTTTGTTCTTCGGTAGTATACCCACTTTCAAGAAAAGACCCGCCATGAGGAAACAGGTTCATATCAATGGTATAAGGATAGGCCTTATCCGGTTCGAGACCTTTGCGTTCATCATTCAACTGTTTAACCGCCTTCACACCGGTTCCGGTAACACTTTGGTAGGTAGAGACAATCAAACGATCAATTTTATACGCTTTATGAAGTGGAGCCAATGCCATAACCAACTGTATAGTAGAGCAGTTTGGGTTTGCAATAATTTTATCCTTCTTTGTTAAGATATGAGCATTAATTTCCGGAACTACTAATGGAACATTTTTTTCCATTCTCCAGCACGAAGAATTATCGACTACAAATGTTCCAGCTTCAGCAAACTTTGGAGCCCACTCTTTGGAAGTACTGGCACCGGCAGAGAAGATAGCGACATCCGGACGAAGCGCTACTGCCTCTTCCACACCGATTACCTTATAAGCCTTACCATTAAATTTGATTTCTTTTCCTACTGATCTGGACGAAGCTACAGGATAAAATTCTGTAATCTCAGCTAGGGGAATATAACGCTGCTCTTCGAGCACTTTGATCATTTCGCTGCCCACCAATCCAGTGGCGCCAACAACCGCAATTTTCATGGCTATGAATTAATTAAGATTTTGTACTGCAAAAATACTCAATTTCGGGATGAGTGAAAATAAGTTCATTGATATTTACATTTTTTAACTGATGAGTTAATATTTTAACAACAGTGTTTATTTTTATGGATATGAGAATTTTAATCTTTACATGGGTAAACAAGTTTTAAAGAGTTTTTGATTTAAAAACATATTTTAATTCTTTCTCTATTATCAATGAAAAGAATCAAGACATTTTAAGAGTTTTTGATTTAAATTTACCTAATAAATAAAACAGGTCACTTTGACTGAACCAGAAATTCAAATCTGACCTTCAATTAACAAGACATGAATAAGCGAACAATTGAACGCTTTTTCCATTTTCTGCAGCTCCCCGCTCTCCTCATTTTGTGTTTGCTACAACTTCCGACAACAGCACAAATAAAAGAAGATTTCAGTGATCAGGATCTCACCGTTAATCCACCGTGGGATGGAGATCTTTCTCGTTTTGAAGTTAACGCCTATCAACAACTTCGATTAAAAGGCACCGGTGCGGGTAGCTCGTATATTTCTACCCCGCTAACATGTATAGAAGACATGGAATGGTCTCTCTGGATTCATCTCTCTTTTTCACCATCCGATAATAATTATCTACGTTTTTATCTGGCTTCAGATCATCAAGATCCAGCTTCCGCAAATAAAGCCTTCTATCTTCAATTGGGAGAATCGGGTTCCAAAGATGCCATTACCCTATTCTATAAAAACGGAACAACAATAAAAGAAATTTGCAGAGGAACCTCCGGACTCATCGCAAATGCTTTTTCGATAAGAATCCTGGTTACACGATCGAAAGAAGGGAACTGGAAAATCTTTACCGACCCAATAGGTAGCTTTGCTTATTCCTTAGAGACTTCCGCAACCGAATCTGCACCCCTCCCATCCGGATATGTTACCATCTTCTGTAAATACACCGCCTCAAATAGCAGTGGGTTTTATTTAGACGATATCTCAGCAGAACCATTTATAAGCGTTAATAATCCTCCTGAGCTTATAGATGCTATGGTTCCCGATGACAATCAAATAAAACTCACCTTTAATGAACCGTTGGAAAAATCTGCCTCGCTTCAGATTAATAACTTCAGGTTGAGCAATGGGAAACTGCCAAAGAATGCCTATTTTGATGCAGAAACCGCCACTATAATCTGGCTCACTTTTGATCAGACGTTGCCTTTGAACCAACCTTTTAGCTTAAACGTTCAGGGCATAACAGACATAGCTGGTAATAAAGCGCCAAAAAAGGAAGTTATGCTTGTTTATCACCAACTGCAATGGAATGATATTCTGATAAATGAGATAATGGCGAATCCGGTTCCTTCAAATGGATTACCCGGGGTAGAATATCTTGAACTATATAACCGGTCCGCTTTTCCTATTCATTTAAAAAACTGGAGTCTGATGATTGGGAAAAAACAGCAAAAGCTTCCCGATAGTACAATCAATTCTCACGAATATCGAATTATCGCTGCTCAAAGCAATATCACAAAATTCAAGCAATATGGGAAAACACTCGCTGTAAAAAATCTATCCTTACCAAATGAAGGTACACTTATCGTAATAAGAGATCCACTAAACCAGACGATCCATGCCGTTAATTATAAACCCTCCTGGCATACCATACCAACAAAAAAAGCAGGGGGCTGGTCACTAGAGATGGTAGACCCGCTAAACCCTTGTGGAGAGGAGGCTAACTTTCAATCATCAACAGATCCCCTTGGAGGAACTCCAGGCAAGGTCAACTCGGTAAACACAACTCATCCCGATCAAGATGAGCCGGAAATTTCTTCAATCTATCCTATTGATAGTTTGCACTTAAAAATATCATTTACCGAAACGGTAGATAGTGTTCAACTCTTAAACACTTCGACTTATGTAATTGAGCCCCTCGTAGGTAATCCCAAAAATATAATTTCAACAAATTCACTTTATCAATCTGTCATCCTTGAATTGAGCCACCCTTTAACGAAAGAAACACACTATACGCTAATAATTAACGCCGTACTTAAAGACTGTTCAGGAAACCTCATTAAAGCACCGGTTAAGGTAACCTTTGGCCTACCTGCTGCTTTAAAAACAAATAGTATCGTTATTAATGAAATCATGTATGACCCGGGAGTAGATAAATCAGAATTTATTGAAATTTATAATAGGTCGACCGATTTTTACGATCTGAGTAAAATCTATCTGTCAGCAGAAAATACGACATCACAAACGATAAAACAAAGAGTGCCGCTTTCTGATGCAGGCAGACTTATTTCACCAAACCAATACATGGTTTTAACTCCGGATAAAAAGAAACTTTTAAATCAGTATCGAATGCTATCCAGATCATGCGTCGTTGAGCCTAATAAATTTCCTTCCTTATCGAATGAAGGGGGGATAGTAATTCTAACCGACTCATCAGGTCAGAATATTATAGATAAGGCACCTTTTAACAACGAGCTTCACTTTTCACTACTCCGATCAACAACCGGAGTATCATTAGAACGTATAAATACCGATGCACCATCCGAATCAAAAAGCAACTGGCATTCAGCTTCAGAGGCAGCTGGTTTCTCAACCCCCGGCAAGATCAATTCACAGCACATATCACAAAATACTACGCCTACCTTGCTAACCCTGGAACCCGAAACATTCTCGCCAGATAATGATGGAATTGATGACAATCTTACTATTCATTGTAACCCGGAGAAACCGGGATACCTGTTAACGCTCATCATATTCGATGCCAACGGTCGACCAATAAGAAAATTGTTGACAAATGTCTTATTGTCAACCGAAAACAACTTCACTTGGGACGGATTAACAGACGAACATAAGAAAGCCAATGGGGGTGTATATATTGTTTATGCAGAAATCTTTACAACAAACGGGGAGGTCCATCATATTAAAAAAAGCGTTATTCTGGCGAATCGCTTTACACGATAAACAGAAGCAAGCAAAAAAGTTAAGACTTTAAATATTGGGGTTGACCTGATTAAAAGAATCAGATCAGCCAAACATTTAAGCCCGCCCATTAAAGTATAAATATGACTACATCTATTGTTTATTTTTTCAGTTTTCAATCGTCAAGGAAAATCACATTTCAAACTTTTACATTGATTAATAATATATTATGATTTTAATCGGACACTTGCATTAAAGTCAATTTATTGTTTAACTTTGAAAGCAACCTTTTACAATACACCGACATCATATTTTTTGCGGTAAATCTTTTTGCAAATGAAATCTAATAGTACCTCAATAGTATTAACTTCAGTATTTTTAATACTACTTTTCTCTTTTGGCTGCAAAAAAGAGGAGAGCTATCCTATTGAGCCCCATATTGAATTGATCTCTTTTGGTATAATTTCCGATTCAACAGGTATTGACCAACAGGGTATAATAGGTTTATCGTATACTGATGGAGATGGAGATTTAGGATTAAAAAGCACTGAAAATTCGGGGAATTTTCTATATGATATATTCATTAAATATTACGAAAAGAAAAAAGGAAAATTTGAAGAGGTTTTCCTGACAACTCGAAACCAGACAACCGGAAAGCTTGATACCCTTCTATTTAACGGAAGAATTCCATACCTTACTCCTACAGGAAAAATTAAAGCAATTAAAGGCGAAATATACGACACCCTTTATATTAACAATCCCGCTTCTACCTATGATACTATTAAATACGATATATATATTCAGGACAGAGCGCTTCACAAAAGTAATACCGTTACCACTCCTGAAATCATAATAAATAAAAAAGCTCGTAAGCCCTGATTTATCCGTTTATATAAAATAACTACCTTTGCGCCATCGGTAGAAAAATACCGCTAGTTGATTCTGGCACTTAATGAAACGAGCTTATTCCGACAGACAATTTATCTTAAACGGCGTCTTCATTGCAGTAGGCGTTATTTTTGTTTTACGCCTTTTCTATCTACAGGTTATAGATAGAAGTTACGTACTATCAGCAAATAACAACGTTTTTAGATATATCACACAATATCCTGCCCGTGGGTTGGTTTATGACCGTAATAAAAAATTATTGGTCATAAATGAGGCTACTTACGACCTAATGGTTGTTCCAAACCAGGTAAAGAAAATAGATACGGCAGAACTGTGTAATCTGCTTGATATTAATATCGATGAGTTTAATCGTCGTATGGCGAAAGCGAAAGTTTACTCTCCTTTTCAGCCTTCTATCTTTGAAAAACAGATACCAAAAGAGACCTATGGCTTTATTGAAGAAAAGTTATATAAGTTTCAGGGATTTTTTATTCAGTCACGTACCCTCAGAAAGTATCCGCAACCGGCAGGCGCTCATTTATTAGGTTATATAGGTGAAGTTTCACCAGCGACCATAGAAAAAAACAATTATTATAAACAAGGAGACTATATTGGCATTACAGGGCTCGAACGTTATTATGAAAAGGAGCTGAGAGGAAAAAAAGGCTTACAGATCAAAATGGTTGACGTATTAAACCGAGAGGTCGGCAGCTATCAGAAAGGCCGTTATGATACCGCAGCCATTATGGGATCATCTCTATTCACCTCTATCGATATTGAATTACAATCGTATGGAGAGTTATTGATGAAGAATAAACGGGGAAGTATTATTGCGATAGAACCGTCAACCGGAGAAATACTGGCAATGGTTTCGAGTCCAACCTATGATCCGAATCTTTTGGTAGGCAGAGTAAGAGCGAAAAACTTTTCAGTGCTATATAACGATCCATCAAGACCACTATTACCCAGAGCGATCCAAGGAAGATATCCGCCGGGATCGACCTTTAAAATGGCTAACGACTTAATAGCGTTGCAATACGGAACTTTAACACCAGATACGTACTATTCCTGTCAAGGTCAGGGCTCTTTCCCGATCAGCTGTACACACAGTCACATGTCACCACTTTCGGTAAGGGATGCTCTTGTTCAATCCTGTAATCCTTTTCACTGGCAGGTATTCTCCCACTTCTTAAATAATCCTAAATTTGGTGGATTAAAAAAAGCTTTTCAGATCTGGTATGATAATATTTATTCATTTGGATTCGGTCATAAGCTGGGTAGTGATGTCAGTTTTGAGTTAAAAGGATCGATTCCTACGGTCAAATTTTACGATAATGCCTATCACAAACAATGGAATGCAATGACCGTCAGGTCGCTTTCTATCGGACAAGGAGAGATTTTAACTACCCCCCTGCAATTAGCTAATTATTGCGCATTATTGGCCAATAGAGGATACTATTACCCACCGCATATTGTAAGAGCTACCGGTTTACCCAACAACTATATCACAAAATTCAAAGAGAGGCATGTCACTAGAATCGACAGACAATGGTATGATCTCATGGTGGAAGGTATGGCAGGTGTTGTTGATCACGGGACAGGACGAAGTGCACGAATGGATAGCATAAGCATCTGTGGTAAAACCGGAACAGCGGACAATTCACACGGAAAAGCTCATTCAATATTTATTGGGTTTGCCCCTAGAAACAATCCTCGGATAGCCATCTGTGTGATCATTGAGAATGCCGGTTATGGAGCAACTTGGGCAGGTCCGATTTCGAGTTTAATGATTGAGAAATATCTTAAACGGACCATTAAGCGTAAAGATGTGGAAAAAAGGATGATAGATTTCAACATGATTCAAATTAATGAGAGACCAAAAGAACTTATTCGCTAATATCGACTGGCAGTTGATAGGGTTTTATGTTGGCCTGGTTTTTATCGGGTGGATAAATATATACTCAGCCGGTTTAAATCAACAGCATCTTTACATTTTTGATACCACGCAACGCTATGGAATGCAGATGATCTGGATTCTAACTTCTTTTGCATTGGCATTTATGATTTTACTTACCGATGCAAAAGTATTTACCACTTTTGCCTATCCGCTTTATTTTATAGGACTACTGGTTTTAATTCTTGTAATATTCGTTGGCGTTGAAGTTGGAGGTTCAAAATCGTGGTTATCTTTAGGAGGACTTAGAATTCAACCTGCTGAGTTTACTAAAATAACTACGGCATTAGCGTTGGCCAAATATCTTAGCGGGCTCAACCTAAATGTGAAAGAAACCCATAATAAACTTCTTCCTATCCTCCTGATCATTGCACCCGCCATCTTTATCCGTCTACAAAAAGAGACCGGTTCAGCCTTGGTTTATGGCTCATTTCTGCTTGTCCTTTATCGTGAGGGCCTTTCAGGCAACTACCTGATACTGGGTCTCGGCGTAATCATACTATTCATCTTGACCCTTATTTTCGGTCATCTAATCATGATTGGGATTTTGCTCCTTATAGCACTCATTTTACTCTATCTTATTCGTAAAAGCAGAAAAAATATTCTTTCCCTGATTGGGCTATTCCTTATATCGGCAGCTTTTGTTTTCACGGTAAACTATGCTTTCGAACACATGTTGGAACCACACCAAAAAGCACGTATCAATGTGTTACTTGGAAAAGAATACGATCCTAAAGGAGCCGGATATAACGTCACCCAATCAAAGATTGCCATCGGATCGGGCGGGCTTATCGGAAAAGGATTTCTTAAGGGGACCCAAACAAAATTCAAATTCGTTCCAGCTCAGGATACCGACTTTATCTTTTGTACGGTTGGAGAAGAGTGGGGCTTTTTGGGTTCTGCCGTTTTAATAGCGCTCTTTATTCTACTATTTATACGAATATTAAAGGTGGCGGAGCGACAGCGATCACCTTTTGCCCGAATCTATGGATATTGCGTGGCGGCAATCCTCTTTACGCATTTTGCCATCAACATTGCAATGACCATCGGACTCGCCCCTGTTATCGGGATACCTCTACCATTCTTCAGTTATGGAGGATCCTCCTTATGGGCTTTTACTGTCCTGTTGTTCATCTTTATAAAACAAGATTCAAATCGAATGATGTTGATCTGAGAAATTGATAGAAAAATTTCGTCGCAGATAGTATTTGTTTCAACAATCAGTATCATCATAAAAAGACCACCCTTAATCGTCTTCACAGTCTTCCGAGAGCGCGTACACAGTCGAGACGAGGCAACACCTCATTCACAAGAGAAGAGCCCAGAAAGAGGACTTAAGAAACATTATATACGATTTTCAAACCACACTGATCTTGCATTCTTTAAATCATAGTATATCTCATACTTTTTTATTGTTTTGCATTGGATCTTTATCAACAAAATGGATTCAAACAATCAAGAGAATTGAGAAATATCCTTATCGAATCAGTATGCAAACTGGTAAGTATACACACACGTTCTAGTGTCGTAAATCTTCCCAAAAGTCCTTCCATTATTAATAGCTAAGCCTAATGTAAGCCTAATGTAATTCTAAAGTAACTCTAACCTCCTTCTATTCGGTATTAGGGGTAGATTAGAATATGCTTAGCCTGACCAAAGAATGTTTATTATGATAGATGAGTGATTTACACCAATAATTCTTCAGTTTCAATGTCGTTTTAGATTAGCTTATTTCATATTTCCAATTTTTCATGCCAAATCCGATTATTATTATTCTATTCTCCCTCTGAATTTATTGGATCGAGTAGGAGGAAAATAAAATAGGTTTTCCTCCTATTTTATTTTCCGACCTCTCACACCACCGTATGTACCGTTCGGTATACGGCGGTTCCTTATTTACGATGCAACTTTACGGTAATAATCCATCAAACATGGATAACCCGCTTTACCAAGACTATCAATACTGATAGCTTCATTCAGAATCGGATTCCCTGCCATACGCCAGTAGCCCTGACGTGCATTTGCATAAGGCAGTGCACGAGCTTTGGCTATACCACAACGAACTAAATTCCGAAAGCGGGTCTTTATTCTTTTCCATGATTTCCATATACACATACGAAGCCTACGGCGCAGCCACTGGTCAAGTTCTTTCAACCGAGTTTGCATATCTGCCAGTTTGAAGTATTCAACCCACCCTCGTATTAATCGATGGAGTGAATCTTTTCGACTTTCGTAACCCATACCGTTACTACGACCTGTAAGCTCTTTTAATCGACCTTTCAGTTTCGTATAACTTTGGGGATGAACCGATAATCGAAAACCTGATTTATTCTTGTAAAAAGAATAACCCAGAAACTTCATGCCCTGCACGTAACCAACCTTGGTCTTCTCACGATTCACTTTCAGATAGAGCGTTTCCTCGATATAGACCACTATGTGGTTCATCGTACGCTGGGCGGCTCGCTTGCTCTTGCAAAATATCATACAGTCGTCCGCATAGCGTACAAATGGATGACATCGGCTCTCTAACTTCTTGTCCAGTTCGTTGAGCATGATATTACTCAATAACGGACTTAGAGGGCCTCCTTGCGGCACTCCCTCTGAAGTATTTACAAATTTATGACCGATAATAACTCCCGAGCCAAGATATTTTTTGGATAAGCGAGATAACCCGACTATCTTTTATCATGCGACTAAGAATTTCTATCAGCTTACTTTGGTTGACTGTGTCGAAAAACTTCTCCAAGTCTAAATCTACCGCATATTTGTAGCCCGCATTCTGATAACTCTGAGCGGCTCGAAGTGCCTGATGGGCTCTCCGTTTGGGGCGAAAACCAAAGCTGTTTGCACTGAACTCGCGTTCATAAATTCGAGATAAAACCTGTGATATGGCTTGTTGGACAAAACGGTCTACTACGGTAGGAATACCCAGTGGACGCTTCTTGCCATTGCCTTTGGGTATCTCTACCCTACGCACTGGATTAGGACAGTAACTTCCGTCCTTTAAAGAGATTATCAGATTATCTTTGTGGATTCTAAGGTAAGAAAGTAAGTCTTCCGTTTCCATCTTATCCACACCCCCACTGCCTCCATTGGACACAACCTGCTTATAGGCTTTATTCAAATTGGCAGCAGACAAGATTCGTTCTAATAAATCCTCTTTTGCAAATTGCACTTCCGTGAGGTTGTTTTCAGTTATCCCCATGAAAGTCTGCACTCCCGTATAGCTTTCGGATTCCGTCCTATCCTTTTGCGGGCAGCTATCACTCAGTGTTGATATTTTCTGCATTCTTTCCTTCATCGGGTAACATTCATTGACTACTCACTTTGATAAGGTTCAGACCTTCCCCAATACTTTTGTTTCGGGTATTATGTCCTCGGCTGACTTCTCACGACAACTGTTGTCCGTGCTTCTAAAAAAAATATCCACACGTCCGTGAGATCTCCCGTGGTAAGATTAATAACCTTCGTTCCATATATCTGCATCATCTACTCTGCCGTATCCGTGTAGCTTTAGGACTTCGTTCTGTATGGCAAACTCATCCTACGACTTGAGCCTTATATGATGTTCGTGTTCCTCAGACCGGAACTTTGCCGACAGCTTCCTTCAGATTCCACTTCACAATGGACACCCTTGCCTTGAGCTAATGGTTGGTCGCTACATACCCCCATAGTGGATTTACACCACCAAATTATTAATCATGCACGGCGCACCACAAAAAAGCCGCCTTTTTTGGAGGCGGCTCTTCTAATATGATTATGAATTCGACTAATAGAAGACAATTCTATTATCTTTTATTTTAGATTTATCAAGGATAGCCTGATAAACTTCGCGATAAACACGTGAACGGAAGTAGTTAGCAATAACTGCTTTTTCATTATTATAATCTTTGACAACAGGAGCAGGCGATACTTCATCAATTCTGATTATGTAAACAGCCATCTCACCTTTAATCGGCTTCGAAAAATCACCTTTTTTCAGTCCAAATGCAGTACCTACCACCTGTGGTTCGCGACCATAGAATGGAATATTAGGTGAAGCAAATGTGATATTCTGGATAGTATCCACTCTCGAGCCTAACTGAAATGCCATTTGAACCAGATTTTTAGTACCGGCAACTTTTGCCATTTTAGCTATTAATATTTCGGCCTTCTTTTCACGAATTACGAATGGCTTGATATCGTTTTTAATTTGTTCGAGTGGAGCTATTCCTTTTTCACGAATCTGTTTCACGCAAGCAACAACATATTTACCACTACAATCGAACACAGAAGAAACCATACCTTTTTCGGTCTTTTCATTATAAGCCCAACGAATAACCTCACGCGCATTATCGATTCCGGGTAGTTGCCCTTCATTAGAACGAATACGTTCTGCTGTACGTTTATTCAGACCCTTTTTCTTAATTGCGTTGTCAAAAGCCATCATCGTTTGGTTTTCAGAAGAAAAACTACTAGCGGCAGTATAGATATTCTGGAAAGTTTCGTTTCCGGCTTCAATTTTACGAGCAACGATAGCAAGTCTTACTTTCTTAACAGGTGCTGTTTTTCCGGTGATATTGATAACATGGTATCCATAAGGAGACTCGGCAACAACAATATCGCCTACTGGATTACGAACACAGGCATTATTAAAAGCAGGGACCATACTTCCATCTTGGAACCATCCTAAGTCGCCACCATTCTTTTTAGCAGAAGGATCTTCAGAATATTTTAGAGCTAATTCGCCAAATAATTTAGGATTCTTTTTAGCAACCATCTCCAAACTATCAGCTAATTTCTTGGCAGCTTCTTTCGTACGTTTTCCGCCTGCTTGCGATCCCTGAAATGAGATTAAGATATGGCTGGCTTTAAGAGAATCGGGACGTGTTTGCATATCAACAACTTTTGCCATAGTATACAGTTCCTTTTCAATAAAAGGAGCGATAAAAGTACCAGGGGTACTATTAAAAGCAAGTGTATCCAAACGACCGGGAAGTTGTCCCTTCTTTACCCATGAACTATCATAACGAACATCCGAGCGGGTATTTACAAAATTGGCAACATCTTTTGACTGCTGAAAATCTGAGTATAATTGAGCGACATCAGCATTAATCGCTTTCATATCTCCGTCTGATGGGGTTACGGAATAAACTACATAGTCAATATCACGTGAATCCTCTTGCTCAAAACGATTCTTATTTTCATCATAATACTTTTTGTAATCAGCATCTGTTAATTTAACCTGCTTATCAGGAACTGTTTCGTAGCGAAGCGCAACAGTACTTAAGCTAACATGCTCATTACGGGCAATGTATTCTTTCTTAGCAAATGCTCTGGGAACATAATATGCACTGGCAATTAAGTTCTGATATTTTTCGGCTAAACGAGAATCTCTGATTGATTTTATGATCATCTGATAACGTTGACGCATTGCAGGATCAACCTTATCCAGATTATCAACAAACTGTTTAACTATCTTTGGATCGAACTTACCCGTTTGAGGATCAGTAAAATTTTGAACGATATACGGATGTGGATTTTTCCCACTTACCATATCGTCAAGTTCTTCTTTACTAACGTCCAGCCCCAATTTATCGTATTCCTTCTGCATAACCAGTTCTGAAACCATTTGATTCCATACCGATTCGCGAATACCAAAACTTTCTGCCGAACTAATATTAGCGCTACCCGTCATCTGCTTACGCATTTCGGTAGCCTCATCCACTTTTGAATTAAAGACGGTACCACGTATTTTCTCGCCATTAATTTCACCAACATATGAACTGGATGACTTGCCCTTTTTCAAGAAGTCGCCCATAATAAATGCAGCGAGAGCAATACCGATTATAAAAACAATCAGTTTGTAGTGACCTTGAATTTTCCCTATAATTGCCATTTTAAAATATTTTAACGAATTGACAAATTTACAATAAAAGTTAAAGTACAAAAATAAAATTTACGATTAACGAAGTTCATTTACTAAAAATGTGCCTCCCGGATGAATAAGAGACCATTTGGAGAGATCTTCCGAAGCTTTAAATCCAGTTCCATAAACCATCCTATCGGGCAGGAACACCTTTACAGCTCTATCACCTTCAACTGTTCGCATGTTTTTATTCCAGATCATTTTTTCGGTCTCAATTCTCATTTTTGTCTGATTGTTAACTAAAATAACTTTTCCGATTAACTCAACAATTCCGGTATTATCATGACTGATACCATAATTGGCACGACCTGTTCCTCTCACGTTACGTAAGGTATCGAAAAATACCAGGTTGAATCCTTTTGGAAACTCCGTAACTTCTTGAGGATTAATAAATTTTTTAACATTAGGGCTTATTAACGTATAGACTAACTTTCCATTTTCAGAATAATCTACTCTTATCTTTTGAGCTGATTGAACGGGAAGCGAATCAACTTTTGTAACCCTTGCTACCTCTTTAATACTATTCTTACAACTAAAAAGCAATACACTTATCAGCAAGAAAAATGAGATACCCAACAAACGATAAATTGTTATCAGCTTTTTCATGGTTTTTATTTTTTATCGAGAGGCTCGTACTGTTGTTTTCTCATTTATCCAACAACCAACCGTATAGGTTGCACCCTCCTTTATATCATGAAAGAACAAAGTTTCTTTATTCGGAAAAGAACGTGAATATTGACTAATTAAATTATTAGCATTCGATTCAACCGAAGGATCAATCAACTTTGCTTTATTCAGTATGTCAACTGCACACCAGAAAGCGGCATGACTTGCAACTTCATCGTCTCCACAGGTTGCAGCACTTAATGCATAACAATTTGCAATCAGAATATATGCTTCACCAAAGGAGGCTTTTTCTTGTAACGCTTTTAAGGCATAATTTCGAGCCTCAGCAAAAGCCTTTTTCTGCTCTTCAATAACCCCCATAAAATAATAACTTTGGGCTTTTTCATTGCTATTATCCGAAGTAGTAATTACCAGATTGAAATATTCTAATGCTTTATCGTAACTTTTTATCTTTAATCTGGCATTAGCTATTGAGAAAGCAAGTGTTGCACTAGGTTGTATTTTATATAATTTCTCTGAGGCGGTAACAACCAATGAGTCTTCTGAACAATTTTTCAAAACAAAAAGCTTACTTATTTTATTCAATAATTCCACGTCATTAGAAGTAGTATCATACTTTTTTTTATAGATCTTCATCAAATTCTGACAATCAAGTAACGATTCAGCATATTCGTCAATATTATGACGTGTTGAATTCCACTTTAAACTGTCTTCTTTATTAGTAGATATCTTTAGATTTTCTTCAACAATTGCATCAGATTGTTCATAAACCTTAAAAAAATCAGGCTGTTCTATTTTTCCTGTTTTGAGGCTTTTAGCAGCTGCATTACAATAGGTAATAAGCGTAACATCATTTGTAGTATTACCGGTTAAATTTACAGAACGTTTAAACAAGTTGAATGCATCAAAGGCTTTAGAAACATCAAAAGAGAACAAATCAGCAGCTTTTTCCGAAAGATTCTTTCCTTCTTTACCGAAATATTTAATCCGAAGATCATAAATCCACATCAAGGTATCTATTAGCTTAGCTCTTTTTGCTACATCATTTTCAGCAATGATGAAAGTTCTGAACATATTTACACCGTCAATAAAACTATTTTCACTTGCCTGCGGACAATTATCAATTACATATCGCCAAGCTATAATTGCATCAGAATAGTTTTTCTGTTTATAGAGCTCACTATACAGAGAAAGGTTTGTAACACATTTTATACTATCACTACCATGCTTTAAGGAAACATTTTGAGCAGAAATTGATGTTGCAATTAATAGGAATGATAATACCAAAGAAACCAACAGACCTGAAAAGATCTTCATTTTCACTTTACCCACGAAATAAACAGGTTTCTAATAAAATTTAAGTTTCTTGAACCAAGAGTCGTAGAGCGATAAGCTCACCGTTAAACGAACATAATTTTCTTTAATCAGGCTGAAATCGGTAGTACCTCTTTTTCCAAACTCTAAACCCACATTAACAGCAGACTTTGAGTAAATTTCAGATTGTCCTTTGCGTAAAGGCAAACCAACACCTAAACTGATTCCAAAATCATTAAGCTGTTTATTATTCAACTGAAGATAGGTTTGCTGATAGCTTACCCCCATTCTAAAACGGACCCTTTTAAAGTAGCGGTTATAATCGTTTCCATCCGGAATAATCTGTAATCCCAAAGAAGCTTTGAGACTATTTTTCATAGAATCGGCCTGATCGAAGATTTTAAATTTACTCCAATTTTGATAATAAACATCACCGGCTAGTAACCACTTGGCCTCCTTTTCATAAGAGAAACCTGCACCCATTGCTTGAGGAATATGAATTGTTCCTTTTATATTGGTGGATTGGTGAATAGTATAATAAATAAGGTCTGAATTGGTTGGACTAACCAACATATTTGTAGTATCATGATTTGCTTTAATATCAATAGAAGGGGTGTAAACTGCTCCAAAAGTAAAACGACGATCTTTTCCAATTTGGGTAGTATATTGCATACCGAAATTATATCTAAAATCGTGAACCCTTATTGAAGAAGTCTGCCGGTAGCTAATTGCATAAGTTTGGTCAGGAATATGAGCCGCACTGTTTCTGTTTATCGTACCAAAAAGAAAATCGACATTAACGCCCACAGATAAGTTTTTACTTAGTTGATAACCCATACCCATGTATACTTTGTTGATGCCACCATCGCCATCATAAATATTTTTCACGCGGGTAATGCTATCATTAAAAATTTGCAGATTTTTAGTTTCGCCCACGTTGTAACCTACACTACTGTATGGCATCAAGCCAAAACTTGCCTTCAAGTGTCTGGTAACCGGGAAACCAAATAGCAAGTTTCCAATTGAACTATAGTTTGATGTCTGAGACTCACTCAATGTTTTCAAAGTATTAGACTGGGCATAAAGACCACCCTCAAAAATAAAAGATATTGAATCGAAAGCAGTATATGAGGCAGGATTCCATGGATTAACAAAAGATGAGGAGCGCATACCAATTGCACTACCACCCAGAGACATGAAAACAGGTGAATTATTATTGCTCAAGTCACCAATTCCGTAACGTGAATAGGGTGAACCTATTCTCACCTGTGCAAATAGATTTAATGAACAGGTTAAAATGATTGCTGTGGCGAGTAAATGCCTAAAAGTTTTTCTTTCCAAAGTTATACGCTAATAGTTGATTCAGACCTGAAATTACAATGTTTGGGATTGCAAAGATGCTATTTTTTAAACTTTTATCAAAGTATTTAATGTCGCCTCCACTCAAAATAATAGCAAGTTGATCATAATGTTTGTTAAAATTATCAATCATTCCATCAATTTCTGCTCTTGAGGCATTTAAGCCCCCCGACATTATACTTTCCTCTGTTGTTGTGCCGATAAGAGGGACGGTATCTGAGAGCTCCACTAAAGGCAATTTTTCAGTAAAATGATTTAATGCCTTTATCCGCATATACACCCCTGGTGTAATAGCTCCACCGAGATATTCTCCTTGTGCAGTAACAATATCGTAGGTGATGGCAGTACCTGCAGAAATGATGAGCACATTTTGTTTCGGATATAGTGCTGCAGCAGCCACGGCTGCTGCCAACCGATCTAATCCAAGTGATAAGGGAGAGCGGTAACTGTTGTATATGGGCAATGGGGTATCAGTAGAGAACAATAAGAACCGATAGCTCTTTGAAAGATAATCGATCAGAGCCTCATCCGCCTGCCTTACAGAAGAGAGAATAGCCGATTCAGGTCTTGGCTTACCTTTCAGAAAATGTTGAAGCAGTTCAACGGTTAAATTGGGTAGATAGATCTGTTCCACAAGAGACGAATCTTCAAACAAAGCTACTTTCGCCAATGTATTTCCAATATCAATAATAAGCCGCATAAATATATTTTATATTACCCTGTTTATTTCCAACGTAAAACAGTTTAAAAAATTATAGAAACTACCATTTATAAAAATATTTGTCCGATTTATTTTGAAAATCAAAAAAAACCTCTACTTTTGCACCACCATAACAAACGGTACCATAGCTCAGTTGGTAGAGCAAAGGACTGAAAATCCTTGTGTCCCCGGTTCGATTCCTGGTGGTACCACAGAAAAAAAGAAGGCTAAATTTTTTAACCTTCTTTTTTTTATTCCTATTTTTTCCTTAAGAAAATTAAAAACGGCACTGATCTTAGATAGTGCCGTTTTTAATTCTTTGAAATATTACTGATTACTCAGCAAGAATAACCAGCTTATTTTTAAGCATCTCCATCACGCCTCCATTGATGTCAAAATAAAGTTCCTTACTTTCAAGGTCCTTCACTTTAACTTTACCCTTTTGCAGCAACGCAATCATAGGAGCATGGTTCTGCATAATTTCAAAAGAACCCTCGGCCCCGGGAAGCTTTACTATACTAGCTTCACCTGAATAAAGAGTTTCACCGGGTGTGATTATTTCTAGGATCATAGATTAGGTTTTGAATAGTTATTCAGCCTTATTTTGCCTCTTCAAGTAATTTTTTACCCTTAGCAATAGCATCGTCAATTGTTCCAACTAAGTTGAATGCTGCTTCAGGCAGATAATCAACCTCACCATTAAGAATCATCTTAAATCCTTTAATAGTCTCTTCAATTGGAACAAATACCCCTTTCATGCCGGTAAACTGTTCTGCGACAAAGAATGGCTGCGACAAGAAACGTTGAACACGACGGGCACGAGATACAGCTAATTTATCTTCGTCTGAAAGTTCATCCATACCAAGAATAGCGATGATATCCTGTAACTCATTATAACGTTGCAGAAGCTCTTTGATTTGTTGAGCGACATTGTAATGTTCTTCACCAACAACATCGGGAGAAAGGATACGCGAAGTTGAATCAAGCGGATCTACAGCAGGATAAATACCAAGAGACGAAATTTTACGACTTAATACCGTAGTTGCATCAAGGTGAGCAAAAGTAGTTGCAGGAGCAGGGTCTGTAAGGTCATCTGCAGGAACGTAAACAGCCTGAACAGATGTGATAGAACCACGCTTGGTAGAAGTAATACGTTCTTGCATCAAACCCATTTCAGAAGCTAGTGTAGGTTGATAACCTACAGCCGAAGGCATACGACCTAACAGGGCCGACACTTCCGAACCAGCTTGTGTAAAACGGAAAATATTATCAATAAAGAAAAGGATATCACGACCACCCGATTGTTCATCCCCATCACGATAATACTCAGCAAGAGTAAGACCTGAAAGAGCTACACGAGCACGAGCTCCAGGAGGTTCATTCATCTGACCGAACACGAGGGTAGCCTGACTTTTAGCTAACTCTTCATAGTCAACTTTGCTCAGATCCCAGCCACCGTTTTCCATGTCTTTCTTAAACTCCTCCCCGTAACGGATAACACCCGATTCGATCATTTCACGAAGTAAGTCATTCCCTTCACGTGTACGTTCACCAACTCCTGCAAAAACGCTCATACCATTATAGCTTTTTGCAATATTGTTGATCAACTCCATAATAAGTACAGTCTTACCAACTCCGGCACCACCGAATAAACCAATTTTACCACCTTTAGAATAAGGCTCGATAAGGTCGATTACTTTAATACCGGTGTAAAGAACCTCGTTTGAAGTTGATAGTTCTTCGAATTTTGGTGGTTCACGGTGAATGCTATACGATTTTTGAGTCTCGACCTTTTCAAGACCATCGATAGATTTACCGATTACATTGAATAAACGGCCATTGATATTATCACCTACGGGCATAGAGATACTTTTGCCCGTTGCTACAGCTTTCATACCACGACGTAACCCATCAGTAGAGTCCATCGCAATGGCTCTTATGGTATTCTCGCCTATATCTTGCTGTGCTTCAAGTACAATTACCTGACCATTTTCTTTGTGTATCTCCAGAGCATCGTAAATGTTAGGGAGCTTAGTGTCCTGTTCAAAGGTAATATCTACTACAGGACCAATGATTTGTGAGATAATCCCAGTAATTTGTTCTGACATAATTATAACTGTCGTTAGAGTGGCGCAAAATTAGAAACAAATCTTGTCTTGTTTCAGTTTATGACGATAAATTTTATTAAGAAAGTAAAAATAATTTATTTCTGCTCATTATTTTCAGTTTTTTCTTCAACATTTTCAACTGCATCTGTTTCATTTATGGCCGTTTGAGCTTCTACTTCTTCTGTTTTTGATTTAGAAGGAAAAAATTTGCGTTGAAACAATAAAATAGCTATTACCCCTGAGGTAATAGAAGAATCGGCAATATTAAATACAGGCCGGAAGAACATGAATTCTTCTCCGCCCCAAAAAGGAATCCATTGAGGAAAATGCCCTTCAATAATTGGGAAATAAAGCATATCAACTACTTTTCCATGAAGGAAAGAAGCATAGCCACCTTCAGCCGGATTGAATTTAGCAAGATCCCAAAAGGTGCTATCACTAAAAAATATGCCATAAAAAGCACTATCAAGGATATTACCTGTTGCACCGGCTACAATAAATGCAACGCAAGCAATTAAGCCCGGATGGGCATTCGTTTTTACTAAACGAATCAGATACCATGCAATTAAACCTACGGCAGCTATTCTGAAAAGACTTAATAATAGCTTTCCCCATTCTCCTGAGAATTGTAACCCAAAGGCCATTCCAGGATTTTCAGTAAAGTGAATGATAAACCAATCAGCAATATGAATTTCCTGACCAAGTAAAAAATGTGTTTTAATATAAATCTTTAATGTTTGGTCAATAAGAAGAACCAAAAGAATGATGATAACCGGAAGTTTAAATCCCTTCATTTTATTCAAGTTAAAAGACAGAAAGAACCCTCATCCGAATAATTAACGGATGAGAATTCCTTCAGTATTGCTGTTTAAAAATATTTATTATTCGTCAAGAATAGATCTATTCGGAATAAAAACACGTTTTTCATTTTGGTTTTGCGAAAGTTTAGCCTCAATGCTTAACGTGGCATGTGGCACAGCACGCAGGCGTTCCTTAGAGATTAATTTACCGGTAACCCGACAAATTCCATACGTTTTGTTTTCAATCCGAATGAGTGCATTTTCAAGGGCCTTGATAAATTTATCTTGTCTGGCAGCCAAACGACTGTTCTCCTCCTTTGACATCACTTGATACCCCTCTTCCAAGACCTTGAAAGTAGGAGATGTATCATTGGTATCATGCTCATTGTTGTTGGTATAAGCATCGGTGAGCATTTTTAGGTCGCGTTTTGCTTTGCGCAGTTTCTCCAGGATGATTTCTTTAAATTCCTCCAGTTCCTCATCGGAATACTTATTCCGAAGGGGTTCATCTTGCCTTACATCTGATTTTTCCATAGACCATGATTTAAAGTCTCTTTAAAAAGACCTGCGTTAAGCTATTTTCGATTTATTAAGATATAGGTTGACAACTCTTCGGTTAGCTCGACAGCTACTCTTTCTTCGCTTTCAAGCTTGTCGACCAAGTATAAAGAATCAGCCAATGTCTCGGAACAAATGTAGGAAAAATTGTTCTCAATAGCAGAAACGATTTCATCGATTTTTTCAACCTTTAATTCAATCTTATCTGTAACCTCAAAATTCTTCTCCTTACGAATATTCTGAATGCGATTTATCAGTTCTCGAGCAATACCTTCTTCTTTTAATTTTGGTGTAATAGTAATATCCAGAGCCACGGTTACAGCACCCTCGCTTGCAACAACCCAACCAGGGATATCTTCTGCCATAATCTCAACATCGGTAAGTAACAACTTAACCTCCTCTCCTTCAATCTGAAGTTTACGAAGACCCGAATGTTCCAATTCTGCAATATCCGCCTGATTAAAGGTGGCTACAGCAGCAGCAATCTGTTTCATCAACTTACCATAACGAGGACCAAGCGTCTTAAAGTTAGGCTTAATTTTCTTTACAAGAATCCCGGCACCATCTGTTATATATTCAATCTCTTTAACATTGACTTCTGAAAGGATTAGTGAACGAACTGCTTCAACCTGATTGCGGAAGTGTTGATCCAAAACAGGGATCATTATCTTTGCCAACGGCTGACGAACACGAATATTTACCTTCTTGCGCAAAGATAATACCATTGAAGAGATGGTTTGTGCCAACTGCATTCTCTCTTCCAAATCTTTATTGATTAACGTTTCGTCGGCAACCGGGAAATTACTCAAGTGAATAGAGATAACATCTTCTCGGCCCGTAACGTTGTTCAAATCGGTAAAGAGCCTATCTGTAAAGAATGGAGCGATAGGAGCGGATAACTTGGCAATAACTTCTAAACAACGATAAAGTGTTTGATAAGCAGAAATCTTATCAGTAGTATAATCACCCTTCCAAAAACGACGACGACAAAGACGAACATACCAGTTCGAAAGTCGCTCATCTACAAAAAGTGCAATAGCACGACCTGCTTTTGTAGGCTCATAGTCGTTATATGCTTCATTTACAGTCTTAATCAGGGTATTTAATTCAGACAATATCCACTGATCAATTTCAGGACGATTATTAACAGGTACCTCTGCTTCTTTATAGCTGAATCCATCAATATTAGCATATAGCGAAAAGAAACTATAGGTATTATACAACGTTCCGAAGAATTTACGCATTACTTCAGCAACACCTTCCAGATCGAATTTCAAATTATCCCACGGCTGTGAATTGGTAATCATATACCAACGAGTAGCATCAGGACCATATTTCTCAATCGTTGAGAATGGATCAACCGCATTACCCAATCGCTTACTCATTTTATTGCCGCCCTTGTCGAGTACTAAACCATTAGAAACAACAGTTTTAAATGCCACAGAGTCGAATGCCATGGTAGCAATTGCATGAAGGGTAAAAAACCAGCCACGTGTTTGATCAACACCCTCTGCAATGAAATCAGCCGGAAAGTAATCTTTTAGTGTTTCGCCATTCTCAAATGGAAAGTGGAACTGGGCATAAGGCATAGCTCCAGAGTCGAACCAAACGTCGATAAGGTCGGGTTCACGAAACATCTTCTTTCCTGAAGGAGAAACGAGGAAGATATCATCCACATATGGACGATGAAGATCAAATTTTCCATAGTTTTCGCGAGAATAATCACCTGGCACAAAATCCTTCAGCATATGATCGGCAGGCATAAAGCCGGCTTTAACAGATTTTTCTATCTCTTCTTTCAGCTGAGCCAATGAGCCTATACATATACGTTCTTCCTGATCTTCGGTAGCCCAGATTGGAAGAGGCGTTCCCCAATAACGTGAGCGAGAAAGATTCCAGTCAACTAAATTTTCCAGCCAGTTTCCAAATCTACCGGTACCGGTAGCTTCAGGCTTCCAATTAATTGTTTTGTTTAATTCGATCATCCTATCTTTAACAGCAGTGGTTTTGATAAACCATGAGTCAAGCGGATAATAAAGAATAGGTTTATCAGTACGCCAACAGTGCGGGTAAGAGTGTTCGTATTTTTCAGATTTAAAGGCTCTGTTTTCTTTCTTTAATTTAACAATAATATCTACATCAACGCTTTCGGATTTCTTTGGATCGTAATCCTCAGCATATTCTGCCTTTACAAAGCGACTGGCAAATTCGCCCACCGAATCAAGAAAGCGACCGCGTTTATCCACCAAGGTTAAAGATCCGATTCCATTAACTCTTGCCACTTTAAAGTCGTCGGCACCAAAACTCGGCGCGATATGCACAATACCGGTTCCATCTTCTGTTGTAACAAAGTCACCTGTTAGTACACGAAAAGCATCACCATCAGCAGGTTGAACATATGGCATTAATTGTTCATAACGAATACCTTCAAGATCTTTCCCTTTAAACTCTCCAACAATCTTAAAAGGAATAGCCTTCTGTCCCGGTTCGTATGCATCTAATTCAAGTGCTGCATTCTTTGCTGGAAAATAATTTTCAAGCAATGGTTTTCCTAAAACAACAGTAATAGGAAGGTAAGTATATGGATTATAGGTTTGAACCGCAACATAATCTATTGAAGGGCCCACACAAAGAGCCGTATTCGAAGGAAGTGTCCATGGAGTTGTTGTCCACGCGATAAAAAACAATTCGCCGAAAACATCTTTAAAAAGGAATTCGCTCTTATCGTTTTTTATCACCTTAAATTGAGCCACAACCGTACTATCCTTTACATTGCGATAACAACCCGGTTGGTTTAATTCATGCGAACTCAATCCGGTACCGGCAGCAGGTGAATAAGGTTGAATGGTATAGCCCTTATAGAGTAGTCCTTTCTCATTAAGTTTGGAAAGCAGGTACCAAAGAGTCTCCATGTATTTATTCTCAAAGGTGATATATGGATGATCCAGATCAACCCAATAACCAATTTTAAGAGTTAAATCATCCCAAAGATCCTTATATTTCATCACCTCCTTACGGCAGGCATCATTATATTCTTTAACAGTGATTGTTTTTCCGATATTTTCCTTTGTAATGCCCATTGTTTTTTCAACACTCAGTTCAATAGGCAAACCATGTGTATCCCAACCTGCTTTACGAGCCACGTAATATCCATTCATGGTTTTGTAACGGCAGAAAATATCTTTAATGGCACGTGCCATAACGTGATGAATACCCGGTTTTCCATTTGCTGAAGGAGGTCCTTCATAAAAAACATAAGGAGAACAGTCCTTTCTATTTTCAAGACTCTTTTCAAAAACTTTATTTTCTTCCCAAAACGTTAGTACATCCTTCCCTATCTCCGGAAGGTTTAGGTGTTTGTATTCCTTGTATTTCTTCATCCCGTAAACAAATTATATGTTTTTTCAAAACAGGGTGCAAAGTTATAAAATTTTGAGATTGAACCAATAGGCAAACGAACAAGTTTGAAAATCTCATTTAAAGAATGAAACGGTATAAGGGAGTTCCAGCCAGCCTTACAAAATAAATCATTTACAGAGAAATTTAAAGAGATCACAAATCATCCTTTTCTCTTTTTCCGATATTCCGTTGGTGATACCAACATTACCTTGCTAAAGAGGCGAGAAAAATAATAGGGATCATCAAAACCAAGGCTCGTCGAGATTTCTTTGATCCTCAAATTAGAGGTATCCAGCAAATGACATGACTTCTGAATTTTCAGAAATATAAAATATTCCATCGGGGCTCTTTGAGTTCTCTTTTTAAAAATAGCAGAAAAATGAGAGGAAGATAAATTTACCGCTTTTGCAATCTCTTCCAATTTAACTTTTTGGTATACCTTGCTCTGCATAAAAGCAATAGCTTGATCGCAGACATCATTCGGCACATTACTACGATTTCTATCAAATATTCTACTATATTTAAACATCGCTAATAAGGAAACAAGACACGACATCGAATATGAAAGATTTTCAACACTCAGTCCGGTTGCCAACAATTGTATAATCTCTTCGAAAAGGGTAATACGTTGATCATGCTCGTGCAATATCGTTGTTTGAGGCATTTCATTATCTAAAAAGGAAAAATTTTCTGCTCTGGGTCCTTTAAAATGAACCCAATAAATGGTCCATGGATCATTATTTTGACTTCCATATCCATGTAAACGATTGGGAGGCAATATAAAAAACTGTCCGGCCTCCACTTTCTTCTTTTCCTGATTTAGATGAAACCAACCTTTCCCAGCCACACAAAAGATCAAAACATATTCGCCGGAGCCTTCTTTGCGCTCTCTAAAATGATATTCCGCATTTGGATAAAATCCAATGTCAGTTAGATATAACTGATTAAATGCATCGTCTTTAGCCAGCTCCTGTAACAGGGATCCAGGTAAATTCACTGCATTCTGACCGGTAAAACCCTCTTTTCTTCTTACCATTCTCTGTTCAAATTTATCTCAAATAATGGGTGGTTACCAATGGATGATTTTAGAAAAACCGATGGATACAAAGAAATTATAGTACAAATTGATAGGGTCAAAAATAGATTATTTTATAATTCTATTAAAATATGAATGGTTACCAACTAAATTTTTTCATCATTTCCCTTCTAAACTACAACATTTATAAGATGTATAGAAAAACTTACATCGTTAAATATTAAGTTTTATAGCCTCATTCCATAAGTTATCCAACTAAAATGTTTTAGCAGTTATTATTCAAGACGAAATGGTGGAATTACGAAAGAATATTTATTTGAATCGAATAGTAAGATAATCCATTCTTTAAAATATTTATCCATTTACATATCATTCGTACAGACTTAACTTTAGTAAAGTAAAGTTAGCTTATAACTATGTCTATTTCATTTGTATACAACAATACGTTATTAACTACCATGTTTGGGCGTTGGCACAATTGCTTTTGCTCAGGATTTACATAGGTATGTATCAACAAATAATATTATCTATTCTTCAACTTATAAACTAATAATTATTAATTATGCAAAAATTAATTTTTACTTTTCATTTTTGGAAAAGATTTTCTTTCCTGATTATTCTGATGATCGGGTTATTATCTTTTCGTGGTTATGCCCAGAAAACGATAACCGTTAAGGGGGTAGTAACTGGAGACGAAGATGGTAGCACATTACCCAGTGCAAGTGTTACTATCAAAAACACAATCAAAGGCACTGTTACAGATGCCACAGGTAAGTATACGCTCAATGCACCAATGGGTTCGGTGCTCGTGTTTTCATTTATAGGATATGAAACATTGGAAGCACCCATTACTGGCCCTATTTTAAATGTCACACTCAGTACTAAGCAAAACAGCTTAAATGAAGTAGTTGTAATTGGCTATGGAACAGTCAGAAAAAAGGATTTGATTGGCGCAGTAGCAAATATACAAGGGTCTTCGATAAAAGCTCAAGGCAAAAGTAACATTACCAGTTCTCTACAAGGCAAAATGCCGGGTGTAACGATTGAATCGGCAGGAGGAAATCCTGGTTCAGGAACAAGAATTCTAATCAGAGGAGTTGGTACACTTGGGGATGCTTCTCCATTATACATCGTGGATGGTGTACCGGTAGCTAACATCAATAATTTGAATTCAACAGACATCCAATCTATTGATGTTTTGAGAGATGCATCAGCAGCAGCAATTTATGGAACACGAGCAGCAAATGGCGTGGTCTTAGTTACAACCAAATCAGGCAAAAATGGCCAAACGGTAATACAAATGAATGCTAATTATGGATTCCAGACTATTGCGCATAAAGTGGGTGTTCTTGATGCACAGCAGTGGGCTACAGTCAGCAATGCAGCACATGATGCAGCAGGTCTGGCAAGATTGGATATTGCAAAGGACCCTTCAAAATTGGGGACAGGCACTAACTGGCAGGATGAAATTTACAGAACGGCAGGAGTTCAACAATATGAATTATTGGTCAGTGGTGGAAATCAATCCAGCAATTATAGTGTTTCAGGTGGTTATGCTAGTCAAGATGGGATTGTAAAAGTAACAGGCTACAAACGATATAACCTACGTGTTAAATCAGAAACGACAAAAGGCCCTTTTACATTTGGAGAAACTGTTTTTGTTACAAATGAAAAAACCATCAATATGGCAGGAGGCTGGGGTGGACAAGGCGGAAACCCTGTCGGATCAGCAGCCAAAATGATTCCTGCCTTTCAAGTATATGATGCGACAGCTGTAGGCGGATACGCAGGTGCTTACGGCCCTGTAGTGAACGTGGCCAATCCGGTTGCACAGTTAAATATTGAAAGCATTAACCGTGTTGCTTCCAATATTCTGGCAAATGCTTATGCAGAATTAGCCATTCTTCCAGGTTTGAAATATAAGTTAAATGTAGGTTTTACAGATAATTTTGGAACTAATTCTGATTATACCAGAAAGTATGTTGTAGGAACTTTATTTACGCATCCAACCAATGATTTAACGCAAAATAAGGATGAAAATAAAATGTTATTAATTGAAAACACACTTAACTACACAAAGACTTATCGGAAGCACAGTATTCAGGCATTAGCAGGTTATACTTACCAAAAAAATAATTACACCTATTTATTATCCGCAAGAACTGATTTGCCTGATGGAATTCAGAATATTGACGCCGGCGCAGGAACATCAACGACCAATGGTAATAGTCTTGAAAGCACTTTAGTTTCTGCTCTTGGACGTGTTATCTATTCCTACGATAATAAATATTTAATGACGGCAAGTATCCGAAGAGATGGTTCTTCCAGATTTGGTAGTTCTAATCGTTATGGAAACTTCCCTTCAGTTGCTTTAGGTTGGAATGTCTCGAATGAGAAATTCTTTAAACCGCTAGCTCAAACGCTGTCTAGTTTCAAATTGAGAGGTAGTTATGGCATATTGGGGAATCAGGAAATAGGAGATTATCAATATAGTGCAGCTATTGCTTCTAATATTAATTATGTTATTGGAGATGCACAGCAGAAATGGTTTGGATCTATTCAAACCTCTTTTGCCTCACCCTTTATCAAATGGGAAAGCACCAAGACTACAAATGTAGGTTTCGATGCAGGTTTTCTTAAAGGTAAGTTAAATGTCACAGCAGATTATTTTATTAAAACTACTGATGATGTTTTATTGAACCAACCTATTCCAGGTTCTGCAGGATCTTCTTCAAATCCGGTTGTAAATGCAGGCAGATTACGTAACAAAGGCATTGAAATAGGCCTTAACTATTCTGATAATATTGGAAAATTAAACTATACAGTATTCGGTACAATCAGCGCCGTTAAAAATAAAGTACTGGAACTGGGTACCGGTTCACAACAAATATTTGGTGGCCAACCAACCCATCATGGAGCATATAGTACCTTAACAGAAGCAGGCGGACCGATTAGTGCATTTTATTTAATTAAAGAGATAGGAATATTTAACTCACAAGCGGAAGTTGATGCTTACCAGAAAAATGGAAAAAAGATTCAGCCTAATGCTGCTCCCGGAGATATTAAATTTCTGGATGCAAATGGTGATGGTCAGATCAATGATGAAGATAAAGTTAATCTAGGTAGTCCATTCCCTTCATATGAATTTGGTTTTGGATTTAATGCATCCATGAATAATTTTGATATAAATGTCTTTTTCCAGGGAACTCATGGAAACAAAATATACAATGGCTTAAGACAAGATCTGGAAAGTATGAGTCTGGAATTTAATTATTCAACTGCTACTTTAAATGCTTGGACCGCTACGAATCATACCAATATTCCAAGGGCTGTAAGTAATGATCCAAACTTCAATGACAGGACTTCTTCCCGTTTTCTTGAAGATGGCTCATACATTCGAATGAAAACCTTGCAGATCGGATACACTTTCAATGATCTGTTCAAAAAGAAACTAAAGATTACTTCTTTAAGAGCTTATTTAAGTGCCGATAATTTGTTTACTATCACAAATTATTCAGGATTTAATCCGGATATCGGACGGTCGGGAAGTATTTTTGACAGAGGTGTGGATTTTGGACATGTGGCATACCCATTGGCCAGAACGATCTCTGTTGGAATACAATTGTCCTTGTAAATACAAACAAGTTTTAACCGACTTAATTATTTAAAGAAAAAGACATGAAAAAGATACTTGTATTTATTATTGCAACAACATTTTTGTTAGGTTGCAAAAAAAGCACATTGGATGAGGTAAATCCCAATCAGATTACTACAGACACTTATTGGAAAACAGAAAACGATGTGCTCAGTTCATTTGCTGCTACTTATGGATTGTTAAAAAATGTAGACGGTGGTTTCTGGGGAGTTCGTGGTATTGAACTGTCGAATGGCCGAGGCGATGATTTCTTTATCAGAAATGACGTTGCTGATTTATATCAGCTTTCAACCTTTACCAATACACCTGATAATGGTCCTGCAAATAATTTGTGGAATTACAGCTATAGAGCAATTGCCCGAGCTAATCAAATATTGGAAAATGTAAGTAAAGTTCCGGGATTAAGTGATCAGAAAAAAGCCGCTTACATATCAGAAGCAAAGTTTCTAAGAGGATTAAACTACTTTATTCTGGTCATTAACTTTGGAGATATTCCTATCAATCTGAAGGTGCCTCAATCAAAGGATGATTATTACGTTGCAAAATCCCCTGAAGCAGATGTCTGGAAACAGGTAAAACAGGATTTAACGGATGCAGCAGCAAACTTACCGGTTTCCTACTCCTCCCAATGGACGGGTAGAGCAACCAAAGGTGCAGCGTTAGCTTATCTTGGAAAGGCTCAATTATACACAAAAGATTGGGCAGCTGCAGAAACTACACTAAAACAGTTAACCACAAGTCCGTTCACCTATCAGCTAATGCCTAATTATGGTGATAATTTTATTGTAACAAAAGAGAATAATCAGGAATCCGTATTCGAAATTCAGCTGGGTGATGTTGGAGGTACGAACCCTTGGGCAGGAGAGAACGCAAGTGAGAGCTTGGGTGTGACGTCTGCACAGGAATTCGCTCCTGCTGAAGTGGCTGGTTGGTTTGAAATAAGCCCTACTGACAAACTTTTCAACGAGTTTCAAAAGGAAAAAACCTTAAGTAAAGACTTTGATCCCAGAATGTATGCTACATTAATCTGGAATTATCCTGGAGCAACTTTTTATAACAAGCCTTTTAGTAGTTTCGCACTTATTTTTGGATATAGTTCATTATTTAAAAAGTATCAGAATTATACGCAGAATGGTGAAATAACGGGAGCAAGCGGTGCTTCTGATTATACTTCAAGCAATAATGAAAGAGCACTTAGATATGCCGATGTTTTATTGATGCTGGCTGAGGCAGTTACAATGGAAGGAAAACCGGCTGACGCATATCCTTATGTAAAACAAATCAGGGATAGAGCTCAATTAGCCATTCTGCCATCCGGATATACACAGGATCAGATGATGGCTGAAATCCGTCATCAACGTATGATTGAATTTGCCAGAGAAAATCAAAGATTTTATGATCTGAAAAGATGGGGATTACTACAACAAGAGTTAAGCAATAGTGACAAGATTGGTAAGCAATATTATACTTCACCTAAGCACGATCTATTGCCGGTCCCTCAGTCAGAGATTAATGCTAATTCTAAAATGAAACAGAATTCTAATTGGTAAAAGAATTGGATCTGATTTATTTGTGAAATCTTTTTATACAATGCATTCGAGGATATAATTTAAATTTATAAAATTTTATTCTTGAATGCATTGTTCTTTTTAACTTACTGATTATTGAATGTATTATGGTAATCACTAAATTTCTCAAGCATTTAAAAAAAGCAATAAAATGAAAAAGATTATACCACTGCTATTATTTATTTTTTTGCAGGTTGTATCAAATAGCACGGGTAAGGCACAGCCTTCGAAAAATAAGACCATTGACAATCAGAAGATCAATCTTTCAGGTAACTGGTTATTCCAGCTTGATTCTCTAGACAAAGGAATTGAACAACAATGGTATAATCATAAATTAGCAGATAAAATCATACTTCCGGGTTCTTTGACTACAAACGGAATAGGCAACGACATTACTATAAGCACACCTTGGACCGGAAGTATTGTGGACTCGTCATGGTTTCATAGCCCACAGTATGCCCAATACCGGAAATCCGGAAATATAAAAGTACCTTTCTGGCTTCAACCCGTTAAATATTATAAAGGTGCTGCCTGGTATCAGAGAACCGTTAACATTCCATCTTCCTGGCATGGAAAATATATCGAACTTTATATCGAGCGAAGTCATTTTGAGACAACTGTTTGGATCGATAATAAACAAATTGGGATGCAAAACAGTCTGGCTACTCCCCATATATTTGATCTTTCAAAAATATTAACTACCGGAAATCATCAAATAACAATCCGGGTTGATAACCGGGTAAAAGATATTAATGTTGGTGAGAACTCCCACAGCATTTCCGATCATACACAAGGTAATTGGAATGGGATGATTGGCCAATTATTTTTAGAAGCAAGATCACCTATTTATATTGGTGATATACAGTTATATCCTGATTTAAAGAAACAACAAGTCATTACTCGCATACAGATCAATAATATGATCGGTGCAATAGCGAATGTACATATTGACTTGATGGCGGCTTCGGAAAACCCGCAAGCAGAAAAGCTAAACAAGATAGTCAGAACCCAAAAGATAGGGAAAAGTACTGTCGTAGAAATTGTTTATCCAATGGGAAAAAGCCCTATGTCTTGGAGTGAATTTCATCCTAATCTTTATAAAATGAGAGTGAAAATAGCTACAGACGGTTCAGAGGTGGATCAAAAATTGGTAACGTTTGGCATGCGTGAATTCTCCACACGCGGCACACAATTTACGATTAACGGACAAATTACAATGTTGAGGGGAACTCTGGAATGTGCCGCTTTTCCTAAAACAGGCTATCCACCAACAGATGTTGCTTCATGGATAAGAGAGTTTAAAATTTGTCAGTCCTATGGTTTAAATCATTTAAGATTTCATTCATGGTGTCCTCCTGAAGCTGCTTTTGAGGCAGCAGATAAGTTAGGACTTTATCTGCAGATCGAATGTTCTTCCTGGGCAAATCAAGGAGCAACTATTGGTGATGGAAAACCCCTTGACAAATATATTCAAGACGAAAGCGAGAAGATTGTTAAAGCTTATGGAAATCATCCATCTTTTTGTATGATGACTTATGGCAATGAACCAGCCGGCAAAAATTTAGTGCAGTACCTGACAGGCTTTGTAAAATACTGGAAAGCAAAAGATTCACGTAGATTATATACTTCGGGTTCCGGGTGGCCAGTAATAGAAGAGAGTAATTACAATAGTACATCTGATCCCAGAATCCAATTATGGGGTGCAGGCCTGAAAAGCCTAATTAATAGCCATGTCCCCGAAAGTAATTATGATTGGTTTACCATTATCTCAAAATGGCATCATCCAACGGTAAGCCACGAAATCGGACAATGGTGTGTTTATCCTGATTTTAAAGAAATTACTAAATATGATGGCATCTTAAAAGCAAAGAACTTCGAAATATTTAAAGATCAGCTTACAGCAAATGGATTGATTAATTTATCTGAAGATTTTTTATTCGCATCAGGTAAGCTACAAACATTATGTTATAAAGCCGACATTGAGGCTGCATTACGTACTCAAGGCTTTGGTGGGTTTCAACTATTAGGATTGTCTGATTTTCCGGGACAGGGAACTGCATTAGTTGGAGTCTTGAATTCATTTTGGGAAGATAAAGGTTATATCACAGGAACTGAATTTAGTCACTTCAGTAATGCGGTTGTGCCACTGGCCAGATTACCAAAAATGGTATATTTAAATAACGAAGACTTAACCGCATCAGTAGAAGTTGCTCAATTCGGATCTGGAATATTAAAGGATGTTACTCCTTCATGGGACATTAAATCAGATCTTGGCGAAACGTTATTTAGCGGGAAAATGGATAAAATGGATATTCCATTGGGAAATGGAATACAGCTAGGCAAAATAAAACAATCGCTGACTTCTATTACGAAACCATCCAGACTCACATTAACAGTCTATATAGATGGATATAAGAATTCCTGGGATCTCTTTGTTTATCCACATGCCTTACCGGAAACTAATTCAGAAATCATGGTTACACAAACACTGGATTCAAAAGCACTGGAAACACTGAATAATGGCGGGAAGGTTTTATTAACGCTAAAAAAGGGCACAGTTAAACCTGAAAAAGGCGGAAATATAGCCATTGGTTTCTCAAGCATCTTCTGGAATACTGCATGGACAAATTTACAGCCACCTGTCACATTAGGTATTCTATGTGATCCTAAAAATCCAGCTTTGAAAGACTTTCCAACACAAAAATTTAGCAATTGGCAATGGTGGGATGCAATGTCTAACTCTAATGCTCTCATGCTAGATTCCATTGCAAAGGGATTACAACCCATCGTCCGGGTGATTGATGATTGGGTCACTGCCAGATCTCTTGGTTTGGTATTTGAATGTAAAGTTGGCAGTGGAAAGTTAATAGTTTCAGGTATAGATTTACTTACTAATGAGCGTCAGCGCCCTGAAGCCAGACAATTATTATATAGTTTAAAAAGTTATATGGATAAAGATGACTTTGCCCCTATGCAAGATGTTGATGTTCAAAAAATAATATCACTTTACAATTAAAAGAACAATGGTTAACTATACGAAGAAGCTTTTATAAGCCATAATATTAAATCATTTAATTAAAATGAAAATGAACTTCTTACATGCTAAAAATTTAAAACCTAATGGCCTCCCAATAATTATTTCGAAATTAAATCTATTATTGGTATTTATGCTTGTATTCTCTTTTGCAAATCAGGCTAATAGTCAGATTAATGTTAGTACAGCTTATAATATTGACATTCGTGATGCAAAAACGAATATTCATGCGGAACATTTAAAATTAGGAGGAACAAATTTAAATGACGATAAAATATCCGTTAATAATTATTACATCTCTATCAATGATAAACCAATCATTCCTATAACAGGTGAATTTCACTTTTCCCGATATCCGAATAAATATTGGGATGAATCGATAAAGAAGATGAAAGCAGGTGGCATTAATATGATTGCTACCTACGTCTTTTGGAATATCCATGAAGAAACAGAAGGAAAATTTAATTGGAGTGGCGACCGAGATTTGCATAAATTCATAGAACTATGCAAACAAAATAACATTTATGCAATAATACGCATAGGACCCTTTTGTCATGGTGAAATAAGAAACGGAGGCATACCGGATTGGATGCTGGGAAAACCTTTTTCAATTCGTTCAAATAATCCCGGTTATTTGTTTTATGTAGAACGGTTTTATGGTGAAATAGCGAAGCAGTTAAAGGGGCAATTCTTTAAAGATGGTGGTCCTATTTTAGGTGTTCAGATTGAGAATGAATACCAACATTCAGCTTCTCCCTGGGGTTTAACATACCCAGGGCAGCCTTATGACTGGACGGCATCAGAGCGCGATTTGGCTCTCACTCAACAAGGAGTAGGTATTTCAGAAAAGTTAAATCCTTATGCAGAATTAGGAAATGACCACATGAAAGTACTCAAATCAATCGCCATTAAAGAAGGAATAGAGGCACCTTTATACACTGCAACAGGCTGGGGCAATGCGGCCATTATACCAAACGAATCCCTTCCTGTATCTGCTGCTTATGCTTATCCCACATGGACAACCAAGAAAGATATTTCACCTTTCTTCATTTATAAAGATTTGCATAAAAATCCTGATTATTCACCTGTTAGATATACACCTGAGGATTATCCGGTTTTTGCTGCCGAATTGGGTTCGGGAATCATGTCAACATATTCACGCCGACCTATTGTACCGGCAGAGAGTATGGATGCTTTAATAAACAGATGTATAGGTAGTGGTGCAAATGGAATAGGTTATTATATGTTCCATGGAGGATCTACCCCAAAAGGAGAACATTATTTTAGTGATGAAGCCTATGCTTATCCTAAAATATCTTACGATTTCCAGGCTCCGATAGGTGAATATGGCCAGATAAGGCCGAGCTTTCATCGCTTAAAACTACTACATTTCTTTCTAAACGATTTCAGCGATCTTTTGGCTCCAATGGTAACGGTATTACCTGAAAATAATATTGAAATCAAACCCAACAATATTAACAGTTTACGTTTTGCAGTTCGGGTAAAAGATGGTTCCGGATTTCTATTTATTAATAATTTTCAAGATGATACCATTATGACGGACAAGAAAGACATTCAGATTAAGATGAAAACTTCAACCGGAGAGATATTAATCCCTGAAAGAAAAAGATTTTCATTAAAAAATGAAGAAAATGCCATTTTCCCCTTCAATTTTAACTTGAACGGAGCTATTTTAAACTATGCAACAGCCCAATTATTAATGAAAGGAGATGATCCTGTCAATCCATTTTATGTATTTTTTGTACTAGCTGGTAATACGGCTGAATTCTCTTTTGTTAAAAATAACTCTATAGCTGTAAAAAACATCTCACAATGTAAAATAGAAAAAACAGCTAACCGGATTTTTGTTGAATGCCCCGAAAACGGCATTTCTGAATTTACTGTTAGCTCAAAAAATGGCCCACACACAAACATATTGGTGATAGAAAAGAAGCTTGCACTGAAATCATGGATTGCTATGATTCAGGGAAAAAAACATTTAATCCTTTCCGATGTACTCGTTCTCCAGAATAATGAATCATTTGAAATGTATGATCAAACAGAAAAGGGATATGACTTCTTCGTTTATCCACGCTTAAAATCTTTAGCTCAAATCAATAGTGGAACCATTACAAGTGACAATAAAAGTTCTATCCTCTCTCATTTTATAGTTACACATCCTGAAATAAACTTATTATTAAAAACGAAAAGAATAGACGAAAAAAGAATAATAGTTCCCATACCATCAGAGAAATCGAAGGATATTAATGATATTTTTGTTACTATTGATTATCTTGGAGATACGGGAATGGGATTTAATAACGGGAATTTAGTAACCGATGAATTCTACAAAGGCATTCCCTGGCAGATTGGCTTGAAACGATTTATGGATCGACCGGAAGCAAAAGAGATGAATCTTTATTTTCGACCAATATATAAAGATGCACCATTTCTTGTGGATCTAAATCCAAAGATAATTGCATCAATTAACATATTTCCAAAAGTAAAAATCAATAAAATTGATTATACGATTGAGTACAAGTCGATAATTACATTTTCTAAGTAATATTGATCCATCTCTGCATAACCTGACACAAATAAAAAGCCATTTACCTCTCCTGTAAGTGGCTTTTTGTTAATGCATTATATTTTTTTGAAATTCATTTAAATCCTGTAATCTATACACTTCTTTTTGCTAAAAAATAATAATATTATCCATTATTTCATAAAAAATGACATTTCAAGACACCCATTAATGTATTTATTTTGAGCCTAATAAATTGAACTTATTACAAGAACCTCTACTCTATGAAAAATAATAAAATAAACCTTGTTTACATCTTTGCTATCTCTATAGCATCGGCTTTTGGAGGACTACTTTTTGGTTACGACTGGGTCGTTATCGGAGGAGCAAAACCCTTTTATGAATCCTATTTTAACATCGGTAACTCTCCGTTTTTACAAGGGTGGGCAATGAGTAGCGCTTTGGTCGGTTGTTTAGCAGGAGCTTGGTTATCAGGGATACTAAGTGATGCCTATGGTCGAAAAAGATTGTTGCTCCTTGCAGCCGGATTATTTATTATTGCAAGTATAGGTACGGGTGCTGCAAATAATTTCACTGCATTTATTATTTATCGCATGCTGGGAGGTATTGGTATCGGACTGGCATCCAACCTATCTCCCATGTATATTGCCGAGGTCTCACCATCAAAAGTTCGCGGACAATTTGTATCTCTAAATCAATTAACGATTGTAATCGGCATCTTGGCAGCTCAACTCATCAACTGGCATATTGCCGAACCTGTAGCAGCGGGAGCCGCCCCTTCTGATATCCTAAATTCGTGGAATGGACAGGAAGGTTGGCGCTGGATGTTTTGGGCCTGTGCTATTCCGGCCATTTTATTCTTTGTTTTTGTCTTATTCATTCCTGAAAGTCCCCGTTGGTTAATATCAAAAGGTAAAACGGATAAAGCTTTCAACATCATGAAACGAATTACCGGAGAAGAGATTGCCCGAATAGAATTAAACGAAATCAAACATACCCTTATCAATGATGATTCTGGTATTTCTTTTGGTAGTCTCTTTAAAAACGGAGCAGGCAAAATCATGCTTATCGGAATTGTATTAGCCGTATTTCAACAATGGTGCGGCATCAATGTTATTTTTAACTATGCGCAAGAAGTGTTCTCGGCTGCCGGATATAGCGTAAATGATATCCTCTTCAATATCGTTATCACCGGAAGTGTAAATCTCATTTTTACATTTGTAGCTATTTATACGGTTGATAAATTGGGTCGACGGGCATTAATGCTCATTGGAGCGGGTGGTCTGTCAGGCATTTATGCAGTGATGGGAACACTATATTTCTTTCATATTCAGGGATGGCCATTGCTCGTATTGGTATTATTGGCTATTGCATGTTACAGCATGTCGTTAGCTCCTGTAACTTGGGTTGTACTTTCAGAGATATTTCCAAACAAAATTCGGGGAGCCGCCATGTCGGTTGCTACCATTGGGTTATGGGCAGCTTGTTTCTTACTAACTTACACCTTTCCATTATTAAATAGCACATTAGGAGCTTCTGGCACATTCTGGCTTTATGGAATCATTTGTATAAGCGGCTTCCTCTTCATATTTAAGAAACTACCTGAGACAAAAGGAAAATCATTAGAGGAGATCGAACATCTGCTCCTTAAAAAATAAGCATGGTTTACAAAATCTTAAAAAACACACAATGAAAAGGCAATCTATTATTTTCACGTTAGCGTTTGCAATCTTCTTTTTACTGATAATAACGCCTTATTTATCATATTGTACTGAAAATGATACAATAAAAAATACAACTGAATTATATACACCACATCCGAAATCTCAACCACGCATTAATGGGCCGTTAGTTTATGGATGCCGTCCGGGAAATCCGTTTCTATATCGAATTCCATGTCAGGGAGTACGTCCGATCCGATTTTCGGCAAAGGGTCTTCCTACAGAATTAAAGCTTGATCCCGTAACAGGTATCATCACAGGAACAGTCCCTCAAAAAGGAGAATATACCGTTTTAATTCAAGCTGTAAATTCGAAGGGAAAATACCAACGACAATTTAAAATCGTAGCAGGAGAAAAGCTTGCACTTACACCTCCAATGGGATGGAATCACTGGTATGCCCATTACGACCGGATTACGGATAAAATGATGCGTGAAGCAGCTGAGATTATGATCAGTAGTGGAATGGCTGATGTAGGTTATCAATTTGTAAATATTGATGACTGTTGGATGAATGCTCCCGAAAACAGTGACCCCTTACGTGTTGGACCATTGCGAGACGAGAAGGGAAATATCATTCCGAATCGCCATTTTCCCGACATGAAAAGACTTACCGATTATATTCACGCAAAAGGACTTAAAGCTGGAATCTATACTTCGCCGGGACCATTAACCTGTGGCGGTTTTACAGGTGCATATCAACACGAAGAACAAGATGCTCGTCAATTTGCCGCCTGGGGATTTGATTTTCTAAAATATGACTGGTGCTCGTATAGTCGGATTGCCGGAAATGATAATAGTCTTGAGGCTTACCAAAAACCATACCGGCAAATGGGCGCTATTCTAAAATCCCTCGATCGTGATATCGTTTTCAATCTTTGTCAATATGGTATGGGTGATGTTTGGAAATGGGGAGCAGAAGTTGACGGTAATTGTTGGCGCACTTCAGGAGATCTGGGCTTCGAACTCGACCGTATATATGATGTAGCCATTCGGAACAGTAGTTTTCGTCAATATTCCAAACCGGGTGAATGGAATGATCCGGATTACATTCAAATCGGCTGGATCGGTAACGCTAATAAAATGGGGATTCCTGAACTTACCCCAATGCCTGCATCTATGCAATATGCTTACATGTCGCTATGGAGTTTGATGGCAGCCCCTTTGATTTACAGCGGCGATATGTCAAAACTGGATGAATTCACACTCAACGTTCTTTGTAATCCCGAAGTCATTGAAGTGAATCAAGATCCTTTAGGCGAATGTGGATTGGTGATCAAACTAACGGGCGATTGTTTTTTAATGGTTAAGAATCTGGTAGACGGTTCAAAAGCAGTTGGGTTATTCAATCGTAGTAAAACTGCTACAAAAGTGACATGTAATTGGACAGATCTGAAGCTATCCGGAAAACAGATCGTACGCGATCTTTGGCGACAAAAAAAGTTAGGCGTTTATCAGAATGAATTCAGTACACAAGTTCCGGCACAAGGAGTTGTTATGATAAAATTAAGCAAACGTTAATATTGACTACTAAGTGAATTGATTTAATTTTTTTATTTTTTTTAATCAAAATGGAAGTAAAAGCCTGGAAAGAGATTGTAAAGATTCCAACGTATGGAATCGGGAAACCTGAGAAGAACCCTATTTTTTTGGAGAAACGGGTTTATCAGGGAAGTAGTGGCGTGGTTTATCCCCATCCTGTCATCGAAAAGATCATGGACGAAAAGGAAAATCACGAATGGATTGCGCTCTTTCTCGAAAACGAATATCTCAAAATTATGATTCTTCCCGAATTGGGAGGAAGAATCCAAATGGCTTTTGATAAAACCAAACAACGTCATTTTGTTTATTACAATCAGGTTATAAAACCTGCTCTTGTCGGACTAACAGGTCCCTGGATCTCAGGAGGCATAGAATTTAACTGGCCGCAACACCACCGACCTTCAACGTATGAAGCGACTGATTTTTCTATTGAAGAAAACGAAGATGGAAGCAAAACAGTTTGGTGCAATGAAATAGAACGGATGTTTAGAACCAGAGCCATGACCGGATTTACGCTTTATCCCGATAAGGCATATCTTGAAATAAAAGCCCGTCTTTATAATCGTACCGCTCAACCTCAGACTTTCTTATGGTGGGCCAATCCGGCAGTCGCTGTAAACGAACATTATCAATCGGTTTTTCCTCCCGATGTACATGCTGTATTTGATCATGGAAAACGTGATGTATCTAAATTCCCTATTGCAACCGGTACCTATTACAAAGTAGATTATTCGGCAGGTGTTGATATCTCCAGATATAAGAATATCCCGGTGCCCACTTCTTATATGGCTGTCGAATCGAAATATAATTTCGTTGGGGGTTATGAAAACGACACTAAAGGCGGCATGTTGCACGTAGCAAACCACCACATCTCACCGGGAAAGAAACAATGGACATGGGGTAATGGTGATTTCGGACAAGCATGGGATCGGAACCTAACGGATGAAAATGGTCCATATATTGAATTGATGTGTGGCGTATTCACTGATAATCAACCCGACTTCTCATGGATCATGCCTTATGAAGAACGAACCTTCAATCAATATTTCATGCCTTATCGTGACTTGGGTGTTGTAAAAAATGCGACCAAAGAAGCCATGGTAAATCTCGAATTTGAGAATGGACAAGCAATTGTTAAAGTTTACACCACCGGCGTATATCCCGAAATGAGTATTTGTCTAGAAGGCAAAGATGAAATTGTTTTCAATGATACGGTTAACAGCTCACCTTATAGTTCTTATGAAAAAGTTGTAGCAATAAATAGTGAGCTTATGCCTGATGATTTCACTGTCATTGTGAAAGATAAAAACGGGAACCTATTAATTGATTACAAACCGGAACCTGAAATTCTAAAACCGATTCCCGAGGCGGCAAAGGCAGCAAAAATGCCACAGGAGATAGCATCCATAGAGCAGCTATACCTCTGCGGTTTACATCTCGAACAATACCGACATGCCACTTATAGTCCTGTCGATTATTATCAGGAGGCCCTTCGTCGCGAGCCTGGTGATGTCCGAAACAATAATGCGATGGGATTATGGTTATTCCGAAAGGGTCAGTTTGCCAAGGCAGAGCCCTATTTCCGCAAAGCAATAGAAACACTGACAGAACGAAATCCGAATCCTTATGATGGAGAGCCGTTTTTTAATTTAGGATTAAGCCTCCGTTATCAAAACCATTATGAGGAGGCATACGCTGTATTTTACAAATCGGCATGGAATGCGGCATGGCAGGATGCAGCTTATTTTAACCTGGCACAGCTGGCCGGATTAAAAAATGACTGGGAAGAAGCGCTGGAACTTATTGAGAAATCATTGATCAGAAATTGGCATAATCACAAAGCCCGTCATCTCAAAGTTGCTATTCTTCGCAAGCTGGGAAAAAACAAAGAGCGTATGAAATGGATAGCCGATTCATTAGAAATTGACGAATTCAACTATGGTATCCTTTTTGAGAAATATTTAACCGATAAAGATCAGAAATCACTATCCGACTTAAAAACACTGATTCGTGGGAATATTCAAAACTATATTGAATTTTCTATCGATTATGCTATGGCAGGACTTTTTGATGAAGCCGGAGAATTTCTTTCTCTGGGGATGGATGGTTATGAAAATATCTATCCAATGGCCTGGTATTTTCAGGGCTGGTTTACTTTTCAGAAAGGGAATCGCGATAAAGCCTCAGAATGTTTTATAAAGGCAGAAACCATGAATCCTGATTATTGTTTTCCAAACCGACTCGAAGAGGTATCGGCCTTACAATGTGCCATTTCCCTCAATTCTCATGCGCCCAAAGCGCTTTACTACCTAGGGAACTTCTGGTATGGTGCTCGTCAATACGATGATGCATTAAGCTGCTGGGAGAAGTCGCGCGATTTGGATGGCACCTTCCCTACCGTAAGAAGGAATCTGTCACTGGCATATTACAATAAAACAAACGAACCGACAAAAGCTTTGGCCGAACTGGAAAAGGCTTTCGAACTCGATACTACTGATGCCCGCATCCTAATGGAGCTCGACCAGTTATACAAAAAATCGGGAAGACCGCATGAATGGAGATTGGCATTACTCGAACACTATCCTGATAATATAAATGATCGGGACGATCTATATCTGGAAAGAGCGACCCTTTACAATCTCACCGGAAATTATGAAAAGGCACTTAACCAAATCATGAATCGAAAATTTCATCCATGGGAAGGAGGTGAAGGAAAAGTTACCGGCCAGTATTTATTCTCTCATATAGAGCTGGCTAAGAAAGCCCTCAAAGAGAAAAAATACACGCTAGCTATTGAACATCTGAAAGCAACAGAAAGTTATCCACATAATCTGGGTGAAGGGAAGTTAAATAATGCGCTTGAAAACGATGCGCTCTACTGGATGGGTTGCGTCTATGAAGGATTAAGTGAATTAGCAATAGCACAACAATATTGGGAGAAAGCCGCTTTCGGACAAAGTGAGCCCTCTACGGCCATGTTCTATAACGACCAGCAACCCGATAAGATTTTCTATCAGGGGCTGGCGTTGTTAAAATTAAATAGAAGAGGAGAAGCCTTAGGACGTTTCAATAAACTGAAAGATTATGGTGAAAAACATATTTTCGATACCGTTAAGATTGACTATTTTGCTGTATCCCTACCCGATCTGTTGATCTGGGATGATGATCTGAACCGTCTTAATGAAATCAATTGCCGTTATCTGATCGCCTTAGGATTATTGGGATTAGGTGAATACAAAAAGGCTGATGAACAATTCTCAAAGATCATATCGATGGATGTAAATCACATTGGAACTATCATTCATCGTAAAATGATTTCATAGAAAACTGAAGAATTAATTTTTATTAAATGCAGCTCTGACATTATTAAAGAATCGTTCAATCAATCGCCTATCTGCAGTGATGATTTCAGCCTGTGCCGTCATGCCCAGCCTAGGCTTTATCACCTTTCCGAAGTTTGTTTTCAAGCCATCCTTAAATTCAACCTTCGACATAAAGATGCTATCATTAGTGGGTACCTCCGAGATATACGAAATTGTTCCATTTACCATTCCGAACTCCTGATAGGGATAGGCTGAAAACTTCAGGTTTACCCGTTGCCCTTTCCTTATCTTACCAAACGAACTCTGTGATATATTCATCTCTCCATAATAGTTTGTAGAAGAAGGTGCTATATAAAACACCTCCTGTCCAGACTTAATAGTCTGATTCTCCTGTATAAAGGTTGAGAAAAGCAAGGTCCCATCAATCGGTGCAGATCAGTAATCACCAGATCAGTAATAGGCTATGCTACCTATCAGAAAGACACCAAATAGGTCATATTGTAATTAGCCAGTACCGCACCAAAAATCACCAAATTGAATAATGAGAACATTGTATTCAGGGCGGTACCTGTCAGAAACGACTGAATCCGTTGATGATCACCAATACGCTGCATGATATCACCAAAGTTCTTGGTATCGAAGAAGGAGACGGGTAACCGCATCAGTTTAATTAAAAAGTCGGAAAGGATGGAGATATTGATGCGGGTGCTGATATGGAGCATGATCCAGCTACGGATAAAGTCGACCATGGTTCTGCCGGCTATCAGCATTAACTGGGCGATCAACACAAGGTATACAAAACTGAGGTTACGGGTATTGATTCCTATATCTATGACGGACTGGGTCAAGAAAGGAAAGATAAGTTGCAGTATACTCCCGGCCAGCAATCCTAATGCCAGTTGGGCGATCAGTTTTATATGGCTTAACAGGTAACGGAATAATAGACCGAATCCCATTCCTTTTCTTTTCTCGTCTTCTGCTTCATAGAACTTGGGGGTGGGTTCCAGCATCAGGGCGATTCCCTCTTTCTCTTCTTCTTGGGCTGTGCTGATCCACCCTCTTTTAAATTCTTCATCGGTAAACTTGATGAACCCTTTTCCCGGATCAGCTACAAATACTTTATTTTTTTTATCTTATAAACTACGACGAAGTGATTCTGATTCCAATGCACGATGCAGGGTAAGGGCATCCCTTTTTAAACTTGTCAAAGCCAAATCTGACACCTACGGTTCGAAATCCTATATTCTCTGCTGCTTCGCTAATGCCCAATAATGAAACGCCTTCCCTGCTGATCTGTGATTGTCTACGTATTGTCTCCAGCGTATAACTGCGGCCATAGTGTTTTGCGATCATACGCAGACAGGTTGGGCCACAGTCCATTGAGTCCAGTTGCTTATAGTAGGGGAAGGTATTTGTAATTATTTATTTAATTACTCTTTTAAGTGTTTCTATTAATTGATCACCTCTTAAATCCATAGCAACAATTCTGCCTTCCGGATTGATCAACATATTAGCTGGGATAGCATCCACCTGATAATATTTACAGACTTCGGTTCTGCCGAAATCGGCTATATGGGTTTGTATAAACTGTGAGGTATTGTCCTCCCGTAGTGCCTTTTGCCAGGCAGCTTTATCTTTATCGATAGATACAGATGAAATCACGAAATTCTTATTTTTAAATTGATCGTAAGCTTTTACCAAAAATGGAATTTCGGTTCTACATGGGGCACACCAACTTGCCCAAAAATCAAGCAATACCCACTTCCCTTTTAACGAAGCCAGATCAAAGTTCGTTTCATCTTCAAGCTTACTCTCAACCGTAATGACCTTACTGCCAAGCATCGTTAAATAAAATTGATTCCGATCAGGTGTTACCGTTGTTCTCTTCTCCAGTGAAGCTCTTATTTGTTCGCCCCATTCATTAGTTTGAACTCTGAAACTTAATTTTTTAAAGGTCGACCCAAAATTTTCCTGTGTCAGAATTCCTGCTCCCCCTTTTAATAAATATGGGATGATATAGCAATCAGGATGATCGTATACTAGCTTTTTAAAGTAATTTAATAAACGGAGTTGGATTTCATGGTATTTTGCTAAATATTGAGAAGATAGGTTATAGTTTCCCCTTGCTATTTGCAATGTATAATCAGACAATAATGAGTCTTGAGCTTTAAAATTTGCTTTTTTTGCTTCGCCTTTCAAATAATTAGCCCATAAATTATGGTTTATTGAGTTCGTCACAATATTTGCTTTAAAGTTCGAATCAATTTTTACATCATATTCACCGTTATCTAAAATTATTTTGCTTCCGCTAAACGGACCCTTTGTAACGATCATTACAATTGATTCGTCTCCACGATTTCCCTTCATTTCGAAGGCTCCTGCTACCACTATTGAACTATCAATAGTTATTCGATTCCGGGCTTCATATAGGAATATTTTGTCAACATCTTTCCGGTCAATCGTGCCTTTGATGTGATAACTTATTTGTGCTTTTGTATTCACCAGAAATACCACACTGATTAAAATTATAAGAATGAATGTTTTCATTTTTATTAATTAAAACGAGAGTACTGTTTTATTTAAATGATAAAAGAACTACCTGAATAACAGTCCATTAAATCCAGTTGCTTATAGTAAGGGAAGGCGTTTGTAATCATTTATCTAATAACCCTTGTAAGCGTTTTTACTAATTCATCCCCACGTAAATCCATCGCTATAATTCTGCCTTCCGGATTGATCAACATATTAGCCGGGATAGCATTAATCTGATAATATTTACAGGCTTCTGTTTTTCCGAAGTCGGAGATGTTTGTATGTATAAATTGTGGCGTTTTATCCTCCTGTAAAGCTTTCTGCCAGGCAATTTTATCTGTGTCTATTGATACAGATGAAATCACGAAATTCTTATTTTTAAATTGATCGTAAGCTTTTACCAAAAATGGAATTTCGGCTCTACATGGAACACACCAACTTGCCCAAAAATCAAGAAATACCCATTTCCCTTTTAAAGAGGACAAATCAAAACTATTCCCATTTTTTAATTTACTCTTAATGGGGATAATATTGCTGCCAAGCATTGTAAAGTAGAACTGATTCCTGTCGGGCTTTACCGTTGTTTTCTTTTCTAACGAAGCTTTTAATTGTTTACCCCATTCATTATTCTGAACTTCTAAATTTAACTTATTAAAGGTTGCACCAAAATTTTCCTCGGTCAATATGGCTTCTTTTTTTAATAAGTATGGGATAATATAACAATCAGGATGATTACTTGCTAATTTTTTATAGTAATTTAACGCCTTAAGTTGAATATCTTTATACTTTACTAAATACTGAGCAGATGAGTTATAGTTTCCCTTTTCTATTTGCAATGCATAATCAGCTAATAGTGAGTCTTTGGCTTTATTATTCGCTTTTAATTCATCGCTATTTAAATCATTTTTCCATAAATTATGATTTATTGATGTAGACTCAATATTAGACTTTAGGTGAGCGTCGAGTTTTACGCTGTATTCACCATTATCTAAAATTATTTTATTATAACTTATCGGAGTTTTAGTCATTATAAATACAATAGCATGGCTTTTATATCCCCCATTCATATTAAAAACTCCTTCTTTTACAGTCGTACTATCAAAAAATATTGTGTTCTTGGGGTCAACTAAATATACTTTTTCAATGTCTTTCCGGTCAATTGAACCGTAAACATGATATTTTATTTGTGCTTTCGTATTCAAAAGGAATACAATACTGATGAAGATTGTAAGAATGAATGTTTTCATTTAAAAAAAATTAAAGCGAGAGTACTGCCCTATGTTAAGATACGAAGAACCGTCTTAAAAACAGTACTCTCTTTGTTAGTAATTTATTTAACTTGGGTAATTTGAACTGCCCATTAACTGCATGAACCACTAACGCAAGTTGAATCCCCTGCACAAGCCTGCATCATCATCGCTATGCAATTCATTGAGGTACAATCCTGCTGGATAACTTGACCATTAGTAAATATAAGTTCACAATTGAAATGCTGCAAAACTCCTCCCATTACATTTTTCATTTCATCTTTACTTAATTTCATAATATAGCCTGCCTTTTATATCAACCGACAGGAAAAACTTTAAATTTGTAACGTTTTTAATTAATGGTTTCACCGGTTTGGTTGGTGAGCCCCCGAAGCAGAGACCGTGCCTGGTTTTCTGCTTCGGTTTTTACTTAAATATCATGCATGATCATTTTCTTTTAAGTTATTCAATCATATATCGTAAGTCGGAAAAATCAATCTCGGATGGTATTTTTTTGGTATTTATAAAAGAGGTCGGTGTTCCTTCAATATTATTATCTGTTACCCATTTAACATGATTCTTTAAAGTTTTTAGATGGTTTTCATTTATTTCTACCGGGTACCTAATACTCCACTTTTCGTAGTCCATTATGCTAAACCAATCGCTCAATATTTGTTTCATCTGTTTTGGGGTACTTATTTCGGATAACGCAAGCAGATGTATTGCGGTTTTAGTCATCATACTATCCTGATTTTCAGTCTGAGTAAGAAAAGCAAATTGAATAGTAGGACATTGTCCGTTAGTTTCGTTAATTAATTGCACCGTTTTATGAAAAGCCTTTTCACAGGGTTTACAATAAGGATTTATAATTTCGGTAATTACAATTCCTTTTTCATGATCAGTTATTCTAACAGGGTTAGGAATTGCCATAATATCGTAATCAGCACCTTCGGCTAATATTGAATTGATCACAAGTGGGTTGCGCTTCAAATGAAGATATTGTGTTTCAAAGTCAAAAAGCTTTTTCCGGTTTATTAAATAGGGTTTAATAACCGCCCATACATAAATCACCACAGAAAGTATGCTAAATAATAATAACATCGAGAATAAAGCAGGCAGTGCAAATGAAAAATGGTAAAACGTTATAAAAAGAATGGCTTCTGCCAGAAGCATACACATTACCCCTAAACATAACGGACAATATTTTTTTACCACAAAAGCTTGATAACTTATGGAGAAAACGATGAAAGGCAATGACAGAATAGCAAACCATCCCAAAATGTTTAAATCAATTGTTTGAACCTCCTTAAAGCTGTTTATAAGCAGGAATAAAAAAGATGACACAAACCACACCAATCCTATGTCGGACAATTTGACGAATCCAAATAAACTTGATGCCTTCGAATTTAATACTTCATTGCAACCCACACTCTTTGTCATGGTGCAAAGCTTATCGGTTAAATCACTTTGTTCGCCTAATTCATGCTTAATCAATAACCAGATAAAGAATAAACCTGTAACTTTTGTAAGGAATAACGGAAGATAGTGTGCTACCGATTGATTGACAACTAGTGTAGCAATAAACAGCAACGCAATAGCGACTAAGAGGAATAGCAGTTTTATTGCTGGCAGCAATTCATCTTTCCGGTTCTGTTTAAAATCCGGCTCAATACTTTTTTCATCAGCCTTAGCTGTAAGTATTATATTGTCCCATATTTTAATAAAATTCGCCTTAGAATAGACTTTTTTAGTTTTTTCTTCCAATACTACGTGTATCTCATCTTCCATAATCTTTTCAACAAGTGTAAATATACCTTGATGAGATCTTAGATGAGCAATAAAAGGTGTTTGGATTGTATTCAGTTCATCGGTGCCCATCCGCATAGCAGAATTTTCAACTTTATAAATGTTGAGAATATCACTTACGGCTGCAAGACTGGGATAATACGGATGCGAGCGGAGTTCCTTTGCAAGGGATGTCTTGGTTGTAGAAACTTTTAATGCAGAAAGCAAATTATAAGTAACTGTAGTGGTGTTGTCGTTTCTTAAATTGAGCATCGGATTAAAAATATAATTTCAGAAAAGGCTAAATGGTTTTATCATTCAAAATATTAAGCAATCGCTTGAACAATTTCAGATCTTAACCAGATCGCTCAAATGAAGAATGGTTTTCGACTTTATACGCCTTCAGCACTTCACTTACCGAAACTAAACCAGAATAAAGAGGATGCGATTGTAGTCGTTCTTGCTGATACCACTTTGCGACAGGAACTTTGTTGAACTTTAACAGTTCATTTGTGATAGCGGGGATGTTTTCTTTTAGTAAACGAGTCATATTATTAGTTCTCCAAGGATATGCTTAAACATTAACTAACGCCAAATCAATATTTACTAAATGCACTTTAAAATTATTTCAAGATTTATCTAAAGTCAAGGAAAAAGTGACTTATTGTATGAACACCTCTGTTTTTTAGGACGAAACACCCTGTGGCTGTATGAAGGCACTTTTATAATATTTTTTCAGGTCCTAAAATGGCGGAATATGAGTACTTTTTTAAGAGAAAAAGTAGTGGTTTGGGAACAATTTTGGTCTTCCAGAGAGATTCCTACTAAATCTATTTGGTCAATGAATAAATTTTGTTCGAGTATTTGTATCCTTGTTTTTCACTTCAATCAGACATCGAAATTTTATTCTCTTCTATCGGAGATAAAATAAGTTCGCAACCGCCTGGATAGCATAGACCAGTCTCCAAAATCTAGCCTGCTTTGAACACAAAATATATTAAATTTTTATTTCATCTTTTAATAGAATGCTGATTCACTAAATTTCCTTATCGATGATGGTTAATGTTTCAGCGTTATAGGTAATAGCTAAAAATTGGCCTATCCAATTATTAATTTAAATTTTTATTTAAAAAAACTTCTAACTCTTCAGGTGAGATGTTTTTTGCAATAACTTTCCCGTTTTTATCCAACAGAAAATTAGAAGGGGAAACACCAATACCTAATACTCTCAATTCCACTGATGTCCCAATAGTGCTCCCAGGTTAAATCGAATTTTTTAATGGCATTTGCATAATCATTGCGATCTCTCTTTATATCTACATATATACCCACAATCTCAAGCCCTTTGGAACGACAGGTTGAATATATTTTTTTAAGTCTTAGGAATTGAGCAATACAAGGACCGCAATGGCTATACCAAAAATCCAGTAACGTATAGGTTGCGTACCTTTTAAAATTTAATCGCGTTGTTTTTCCCTCTATTGAACTTAACTGTACGAAAGGAAATAAATTCCCAATTTTAGCAATAACGCTGAGTATTTCACTCTAATCTGATTCTTTGTCATTTTAAGTGATGTTTAGTCGGCTTTAATTACTAATTTTATGTCAGATTATCAGATATATGCAATACATTTTGGGCTAATTGTTTTTTATCTTTTTACTATCATATAAATTAATGTAGTTTCACTTTTCTTCTAAGGAGCACAAAACCACTCATACCATACATTTGAAAGTTATATTTCAATTTTTTCTTCACCAAAATTGAATAAAAACCTTTTTTAGGAAGATTGTGATAAGGATCAATAAACACAGCATATTTTAACCAAAGATAAAAAATAAAATGATTACCTTTTAATTACCTTAAATTCATAAGATTAGTGTTTCGGCACAATCCAATATTCGTTGTAAGTATACGACCTCTCACATATGAAACAAAATAAAAGGCTACTTATTTGAGATAACATCTTATAAAATAAATGAATACGTGATGTATTTTACCTAAACTGATTTTTATAAGTAACCGAAGCAATCATAAGCCGATCAAGTAAAGTCTCTCCAAAAAAACGTCTATTGAATTTATAACAATATTCATTCAGGTAGTTTTGCAGATATTCCGGTCTTATGTCGTAATAAATATCCGGTAACATACGTTTTGCGTTGCTGATTGCTATATGAACCCATGGCAAAGCTTTTCCAATTTCTTCTTTTTGAATCACTTGGGGTTTGTGTTCTTTGACAATATCTTTTAATTTAACGTAAGAAGTTGAATTGTCAGAATCAATGGTTGATTCTTTTGCTACATTCTTTTCAACCAATGAATTTATTGTGGCTGATTTTAGGTCGTTGATGACAAGCATTTTCAGATGTCCCACCTGACGAGGTTTTTCTTTCTTGGTGGTCTGTCCTTCGACTGGCTGACTTTCGGCCATCACAAGAACCTTACTTTTTTTCTGGCCTCCACGAACTCTTTTCATTGGCTTTTTCTTTTCATTATCATCAATTTCAGTAGAAAAAATTTCCTCGTCTAATTCTATCACTCCTGATAATGAATACTTCTCATCTCGTTTACCCATAACCGACCGTAGTTTGTGCAATAAGCTCCAAATGGGATCATAATACTTATGCCCTAATTGACGTTGAAATTCTGCCGATGAAAAACTTTTCTTGGTACTTGTCAACAAGTGAATGGCGATGAAACAATAACGAAAGGGTAACTGAGAACCATGCATGACTATATTGGCACGCAAACTCTGGCGTTTGCCACATTTTTTGCATTCATAGCACGCTTTGTCTCTCTTCCAATAATGTTCAGTGCTACCGCAATGCAGACATACTGCACCTTGTTTATCTCGGTACTCCTTGAATTTAGCTTTGTAACTTGCTTCGTCCGGATATTGTGATACACAATTCAGTAAGTTTATCTCTCATTGCTTTCTTGTAAAGATAACCATTTTAGGCCAAATATAGGGTATTCATTTTAGATAATATCGGAAGATAAAAAAGATAAGAAATAAACACGCCGGTATGTAAAAAAAGATTCGAAATAAATTTCATGGGGGGCTATCCGGTATCTAGTACCCCGGTCAAACCTACATCAAACCTAGTTCAGGCATAGGTTTGATTTCGTTTAATATGCCCTTATGGATAAGACATATCAGGCTCGTATCTCCCTTATATTCTCCTTTCTATTCGGACAAAACCTAATCTGATTATTTTGTGCTTTTGTTATCCTTATCATGGAGATCATTAAAAAATCAAACACAACTTGCAAACTATTATCCTGAACGAACTGTGATTTTCACATTGTAGTTTGTTTTATTTTTTATCTCATAGTTTTACTCCCCAACTTTTCCGAGTGATCCATCGAATGTCCCTTTGGCTCCATCTTTTAATTTTAGATTGATGGCTGCATCTGACGAAAGTTGTGATTTTGCCAACGCTTTTATCGGTTAGTGATTAACCTGTACGTTGAAACATCTCTGGCGGTGATATTGTTGATTGCAAGCCCATAACGACCTTGCAACATATCTAAATTCTCAATATAAAATTTATTGATTGGTTTCCCATTGTACAAAATGGCCCCACTTTCTTTTACGATGATGCCAGGCATTTTCCGAAGTACATCACCAATAACCATATCCTTTTTATCAATGAAAGAAGATGTTAAATAGTTAATCGTATCATGAGTTCCCCATATTTTATTTGCTTTTACCTTTACCTCTTTTAATTGAATCGCTTTTTCTTCTATTTTGAAATCAACTGTTTGTGTTTTAGCAACTACCGTTTTAGATTGACTGGCAATATTAAATCCTGAAACGGTTAGTGTCAGTGAATCCAACTTCCCATCATATGAAAGTTCATATCTACCCTCGTCTGAAGTCATAGAATAGACAAGGATATTGGCTTTCGAAACAGGTTTTAAAACAACAGGTACATTTGAAACGGGTATGCCGGCAGGTGTAACTATTCGTCCTTTTATTATAATCTGGGCTTTAGTGTAGCTACTGGCACACAAGAAAAGACTTAATAACAAAGTAAAATAACAGGATTTTGTCATCCCCTTCAAGTTATAAGAAATAATTTATGTTTTGATATCTGTCCTGATGTTTAAAACCGGTAGGCTCTTTTTTCTAAATACGATTTTGTGGCAGGTACAGCGTAGAACATTAACAATTCATAAACAATAGCAGGTGTATTTTCTTTTAGTAGACAAGTCATTTTATTAGTCCTCCAATGATATGTTTAAACATTAACCAAGGTCAAATCCATATTTACTAAATGCACACTAAAATTATCGCAAGAATTATCTGAAGTCAAGAAAAGAGTGACTTATTGTATGAACCCCCTCTTTTTTAGGACGAAATACCCCTGTGGTTGGATGAAAGCATTTTTTCAATTTTAGTTTATGTGCTTTTTAGATATATTTTACTATCATTTTTCATAAAATATCAAAGTAGTTTACCCTTAAATAGCAACTAATGATAATTAATCACATCGTTTAATGTGTTTATTTATATTCCTATTCTTATGTATCTCACAGCCTCTGAACCAGACACTCTAAATAAAATAACCCGTATAGTGTACTTTTTTATTTTTATTGCTATTCCTATCTTTGCGAAAAGCTTAATAGTTAAACGATGAAAATCAAATCCGTTTTATCAGTAATTCTGATAGTTCTTCTGTTCTCGGGGGCGAGAGCCGAAGCACCTAAAATCAGAGTAGCCTGTGTTGGAAACAGCATCACCTTCGGAGCTGTAGTAGTCAACAGAGAGAAAAATTCTTATCCTCAACAGCTTCAATACCTTCTCGGGGAGAATTATGATGTGAAAAATTTTGGAGTAAATGGTGCAACACTTCTCAGAAAAGGGAACTATCCATATTTCAAACTACCCCAATATCAAGAAGCCAAAAACTTCGATCCTAACATCGTTTTAATTAAACTGGGGACCAATGATAGCAAACTGATAAACCGTATTTATTTAAATGAATATAAAAGTGATTATTCTGCGCTGATTGATTCATTCAGAATGCTACCGGCCAAACCCCGTATTATTTTGTTGCTTCCGCTTCCGGCTTTTAACGAAGCCGATACGGTGGGAATTACCGCTTCGGTAATTCGTAATCGTATTATTCCGGCTATTCGTGAGCTGGCTTACGAAAAAGGGTGCGAAGTAATTAACCTTTATAATCTTTTCCTCCCATTTCAACAATATCTTGTCACCGATAAAGTGCACCCCTCTTCCATTGGAGCAGGTATTATTGCCCGAAGAGTTTACGAAACCATTTTACTGAAGGGTGACCAAAATTTTGATATCATCCACAAACTTTCAATCAAAGGCAAGGAGACTAGTTATCACGGATATCCATGTACCGACTTCACCTTTAATGGTTGGGCTTGTAAAATTGTTCGTCCCAAGATAACCGCCAATGGGAAACCGTGGATGTGGAGAGCCCGTTTCTGGGGTCATGAGCCTCAAACAGACATTGCTCTTCTTGAAAGAGGTTTTCATCTTGTCTACTGTGATGTGGCTGATTTCAATGGCTCCAACGAAGGCGTTGAGCGTTGGAATAAATTTTATTCTTTCATGCGGAAAGGTGGCTTATCCTCAAAAGTGGTACTTGAAGGAATGAGTCGTGGCGGATTAATCATCTATCGTTGGGCTGCTGTAAATCCAGAAAAGGTCGCTTGTATTTATGCCGATGCGCCTGTCCTTGATCTCAAGAGCTGGCCGGGTGGAAAAGGAAAAGGTCAGGGTAGTTTACCCGACTGGAATCTGGTAAAGAAGGCTTATGGATTTACAACAGACCAGGAGGCGATGAATTATAAAGAAAATCCACTCGATTTAGCCTCCAAGATTGCAAAAGGAGGATATCCGATGCTTCACGTGGTAGGAGATGCTGATGATGTAGTGCCTGTAGCCGAGAACACAGCACTTTTTGAAAAAGCTGTTCGAGAAAGTAATGGGAACATAGAGGTAATTCATAAACCCGGTGTAAATCATCACCCACACAGTCTTGAAAACCCAACCCCTATTGTCGATTTTATTCTGAGATCTGTAAACCGGAAGATCAATTTTGCCACGCTGCCAGCTCCGGGAAATGAATATCGCTCGGGCGCAGGCTGGAAAGAAGGGTCGGACTGGTGGGCCAATTACGATGAGATTAACAAGATCGTTTCAGAAAAGAAACCTACTGTTTTATTAATCGGCAACTCCATCACACAGGGTTTTGGTGGTAGTCGGAACATTGTAACGTGGAAACCGGGCCGTGAGGCTCTGAACAAGGCATTAGGAAGTATTGCATGGGAAAGTGCAGGAATATCGGGAGACCGCACTCAAAACGTTTTATGGAGGGTGTTAAATAGCAACTATGAGGCAGCAAATTCCAAGGTAATAATCCTCACCATTGGCGTAAATAACAGCCCTGATGACACAGCCGATGAGATAGCTGAAGGAATTCGTCTTTGCGTAAAAGCCATTAACCATAAGATGCCGAATACAAAAGTCATTTTGTTCGGAACCTTACCAACCGGCAATGATCCATTTAGTCCGCAACGGGCAAAATATGTTAAGATTCATCAACTGCTCTCTTCCTGGAAATGGAACAAACAGGTCACCTATCGTAACGTAACAGAATTTATCCAGCCTGATGGAAAACTAAATCCGGCATTGGTCACCGCTGATGGAATCCACCTCACCCAAAGCGGATATGAACTCTGGTCAGGCATCATTGCAAATATGACAAAAGACTTTCTCAAATAATAATAAACTAGAAATAATAAAGGAGAAAAAGGCTGCCTGAAAAATTAATCAGGCAGCCTTTTTGATAAAATAACAAACTTGTTTACCCGTTACTTCTTCTTAAAAGAAGGACCTGCAAACAATTACTCTTCTTTGCTCTTTTTCTTTTTAGCCAATTTCACTGACAGCAGCATAATTAGGCCGAAAACCAGCATAATAAGACCCATCCAAACATTAATATTAATGTGCAGAGATCTGTTATACATTGTTGCATCCGAGTTTGTAAATAAGCCAAATAGGGTTATAACCACACCAAAGATGCTGAACATAAGTCCTATTGGAATTCTAATATCAAGTCCCATTTTATTTTCCTCCTACCAAAAGATTATAGTTAACGCTATACATACAATGCCGACAATTGCGGCAAGGACAACAGGTCTGTTGTACCATTCAGCTACATACACCTTTTCACGTGGAGTAAGTGAATAAACCAAACCCTTTAATTCCTCATCTGTTTTCTTTCGTTTAGTTGCATAAGTCAAACCGACAGTAAGGATAACACTGGCTGCGAATGCATAGATTGCAGTCCAGAAGTTTTGAGCCATTTCAACAGGATACTGATGAATGATAATTCCCATCCAACCTCCCTTGAACAATGTATCAGCACCTACAGGCATGGTTAATCCGTGATGCATCAATGCAACAAGGAAACCACCTAATAAACCGACAAAAGCGGCATGGCCTGTTGTACGTTTCCAGAACATACCAAGGAAGATTACCGCGAATAGCGGAGCATTGATCATGGCAAAGATCGTTTGTAAAAAGTCCATGATATTACCGAATTTTCCGGCAATATAAGCAGCGGCAATACTCAACAAAACACCTACAATTGTAGTAATTCTACCAACCTTAAGATAATGTTTTCCATCAGCTTCTTTATCATCGGTAGCCGGTCTGATATAACTCTGATAGATATCATATGTCCAAACCGTATTAAATGCTGAAACATTTCCCGCCATACCACTCATAAATGAAGCAAGTAACGCTGTAATGCCAAGTCCTAACACTCCGGTAGGCAGATAATGTTGCAGAAGTGCAATAATCGTGTAGTCATATTTCGGTTGTCCTAATTCGTTAACAGGCAAGGTAAATCCACTTGTCGGATCTTTCAATAAGACAAGTGCTACGATTCCCGGAACGATGATTAAGAAAGGAATAAACATTTTAGGTAGCGCACCGATCAAAGGAACTTTAATGGCGGCAGCTTTTGATTCGGCAGCCATTGCTCTTTGAACAATCAGGAAGTTGGTACACCAATATCCGAAGGACATTACGAATCCAAGCCCGAATAAGATACCATACCATTCAACACCCATCGGGTTGCCGGTTGCTTTTCCGGTATGAGCCCATGTTGAAGTCCATGTATCGGGGGCAAATCCAGATGGTAAAACACCCGGAGCGGCAAGATGTTCTTTTAAGCCACCCCATCCGCCAACATCCATCAAACTTAAGATCACTAACGGTAATAAACCGATTACAATGATGAAAAATTGTAATACTTCATTATAAATAGCAGAAGAAAGTCCCCCCAGATATGTGTAAGCAAGTACAATGGCTGCAGAGATCCAAAGACTCATGTTAAAATCCCAACCTAACACCGAATTCATTAAAATTGCCAGCGCATACATCGAAATACCCGAAGCCAAAATGGTCATCACGGCAAAAAGAATAGCATTCAATCCTCTGGTTTTCTCATCATAACGCAACTTCAAATATTCGGGTACCGAACGCGCCTTTGAGCCATAATAAAACGGCATCATGAAAAGTGCAAGAAAGATCATGGCCGGTATGGCTCCAACCCAATAAAAGTGAGTGGTAAGCATTCCGTACTTTAATCCGGAACCTGACATCCCCATAACTTCAAGCGCTCCAAGATTCGTAGAGATAAATGCTAACCCGGCGACCCATGCAGGTATCGACCGTCCAGCTTCAAGAAAAGCACTGGCATTCTTCATGTGCTTTTTCAATACCCAGCCAATGCCGAGCACAAATAAAAAGTAGATTACCATGATTAGGTAATCAATCCATTCTAATTTTAACATTGTAGATTCTCCTGTTGTTTTTATGAATTATTAAATTGTCATCACCTTTCTGTGTATTTTATTAAAAATAGCATCACTGCTAGTAATTACTAAATCAGCATTTTATTTACTTACTTACCGTTTAAAAAAACAAGCTGCAAAATACTTAAAAAACTAATACGATCAGAAAACGAAAAAATTGACCGAAAATTTTAATACTCCATCAAAAGGTGACATCAAATAAACTAAACAAACGGATATCTTTGCACTACATCAATTTAAGCATAAAAAGTGCAACAAAAGCATTACACGATACCTGTTTTTGTCCCTGAATTAGCCTGTCCAAACCGGTGTGTCTTCTGCAATCAACAGAAAATTTCAGGCCATATTTCAATTCCTACAGAACCTGAAATCCATCAACAAATAAATCAATACCTCGAAAGCTTTACGGAGGGTGCACATATTGAATTGGGTTTCTTTGGAGGAAGTTTCAGCGGAATACCTGCCGAAGAACAAATTCGGTTTTTGAAGATAGCCCAACCTTATCTTGAAAAGGGAGCAATACATGGATTACGTATTTCAACCCGCCCGGATTATATATCGGAACAACAATTAAACTTATTAAAAAAATACAATGTTTCGACCATAGAATTGGGAACTCAGTCGCTTGCGGAAGATGTTTTGTTATTATCAAAAAGAGGGCATACGATTGCCGATGTTGATAGGGCAGCTTCATTAATTAAGGCATATGGATTTTCGTTGGGCTTACAAATGATGACCGGCCTGCCGGGTGATACATTGGAGAAAACGCTTTATACAGCCCGTCGTATTGTGGAGCTGGGAGCCGATAATACACGTATCTACCCTACACTGGTCATAAAAAATACGGAACTGGAAGAACTTTACTCGTCGGGTTTATATACACCTCTCACCATTGAGCAGGCTGTTGATCGCGTTAAACAACTAATTCCAATCTTTGAAGCAGCCGGTATTACAATAATTCGGATCGGGCTCCATCCCTCGGAAGGATTACTGAATGGAACCGATCTGGTGGCCGGACCTTTTCATCCCGCTTTTAGAGAAATGGTAGAATCTGCGCTCTGGTCCGATATCTTTAAACCGCTCTATAACTTGGAAAGTGATATCAATATTGAAATCTCAACCCCAACCCATCAACGAACTATGGCCATCGGCTATCAGGCTGCCAATAAAAAACAACTTGAAACGAAATTCAGAAGAGTGCGGTTTACGGCAAATGAGTCTCTTCAAAATCATGACTTTACTTACCGGCTATTTTAGCAAGAAAAGACCTCGTTGACAACAAACTTCTTTCCGGATATTTGCCAACACAGATAGAATGAAATCCGTTATGCTTACAAATAACATAACTTTGTATCCAGCGAATCCCCCAAAGGATAAAATGATGAAAATAGCCAAAAATCCATACGATGATTATCTGCGATAAGCGCTTCCCCTCCCCTGTCAGACAAAAATTATCAGTGCTGGATTTTTTAATCGAGCTTAGTACGGAAAAGATAACTTATCCCGCAATATGCGGTCATCCGGATGTTTTCTGCTGTAAAGTTGGGGATGTTATAGTGGTCTCTCCTGCCCTACCTCAGCAATATTGCGATCTTTTAACACAACAAAAAATCGTTTGGAAATTTGGAACACATCATAATACCTCCTCTTATCCGGGTAGTGCCATTTATAATGCGGTAATCACTGAAACCCTCTTTATCCATAACCTGCAAATAACTGATCCTACGATTAAAAAACTGGTCGGAAGCCGCAAACAGGTGCATGTGAATCAAGGTTATACACGTTGCAACCTCCTCCCCTTACCCAACAATTGCTTTATTACATCGGATAAGGGAATTTATGGAGTTTTAATGCATGAGGGTTTTGACATTCTGTATGTAGACCCAACCGGAATTCTTATGGAAGGGTTTCCGAACGGCTTTATCGGAGGGGCCTGTGGTGTTAGAGAGGAGACTGTTTTTATTGCCGGTAGTCTGAATACCTATCAGGAAGGCCCTAAGATGATCGATTTTATTCATCACCATTCCCTCACGGCTGTTGAGTTATATGATGGTCCTTTAATAGACGGGGGATCGATTTTCTTTTTCTAAAAGATAGTGCCGATTTATATTGATTATAAGCTCTTGGTTTCATTATTTTGATCTCATCCAAAATATCTTGCATCCTCTCTAAAGGTCATTTTATCTTAATACGCATAAAATCAGCCTACAATCATAATGATATTTTTGGATAATCCAATGATAAATTATACTCAAACTAAATTTTAAAGAGGTTTGACATAGGTTTGATAGATATTTATGATACCGGTCAAACCTATGTCAAACAAATCTACTTTAAGAGACTGTTTAAATTTTTAATTCTAGGGCTTAGAGAGACTGATTTTCTTAAATCTTGTTTCATTTCATATCTTTAAATAACTGCCTTTTATTGAAAAACAGAAGATTCTTTAGCTATATAAATTTCAAAATTTAATTTTTAAACAGTTTCTAAATATATTTTAAACAGCCTACAATGACTCCTTTCTTTCATTCATATCCGTGATCTATCATCTTCGTATACTTCTTCCGGAAGATTGGCAAATATGTCTCCGATAAAATCAGGGCTTTTCTACATTTACTTTATCCAGAATAGGTTGAGGCAATCCTGATAGAACCGGTTCTTTGGGTCCGATCAAATCGAGTACAACCACTTCGTTGATTCCTTTCTTTAACCATGGGCCCGGAAGATACATGGTCTGAGTAGGTCCTATATTCCAGAAGCGACCGAGGCATTTTCCGTTAACCCAAACCAAACCTTTACCCCATTGGCTTACATCAAGAAAAGTATCACCGGTTTTAGCAAGGGTAAAGCTCCCTTTATGAAAAGCAGGCAGAGCAGTCGTTTCTTTGGCAAATGCTAAATTATTGGGGAGCTGATCTCCCAATGGAATGCCATAAATCTTCCAATCGACAAGTTCGCAGGTTACACCATCGCTGTTTAGTTCTACTTTTTGAGTGATACCCTTTCGATCGTGCAAGAAGGGTCCATAATTTACACGTCCCATGGCTTCAACCAAAATATCGAGTTGAGAAGCATGACTCCGGGCAGGTAGATCAACTGTAGTTTGATTTTTCAGACGGTCGATTACTCCAACTTTTATACCATCTACCAAGATTACAGCATAATCATGTACTTCGGTGATGACCAATTTCCCAGCCGATCCGGCAGGTAAAGATCGTCTGTAAAGGATGCAACCATAGCCTTGATCAATTTTTTCCATTGTTAATGGACGATAGCTCTCTATGGGTGTTGAAAGTTGTTGAAATATAGATGCCACTCCGGTAGTTGAGAAGGATGGAATAGTAATAACCGGATTACGTTTGGGAACAGCAGGTAATTTCTCTCCATTTTCCAGATGCTTTAACAACGTCTTTTGAAGCGCATAATATTTTGGAGTGTCCCAACCGGCTTCGCTGATGGGGGCATCATAATCATAACTGGACGTTTGAGGACTATAGGTCGGGGCATTAGCTCCCGACCACAGGCCAAATGTGGTTCCGCCATGAACCATATAAATACTGAATGATGCTCTGTGTTCAAGCATCCACCCTATCTCTGTGGAAACGCGATCGGAAGTGCCTGTATGATGGGCTTGGCCCCATGAATCAAACCAACCCGGATAATACTCACCACACATCATGGGTCCGGTAGGACGAATCTCTTTCAAGGATTTGAATGACTCTTCCGGGTTCTCTCCAAAGTTGACAACAGAAAAAATATCATCCCGAACATCAGCTTTTAGCTGACTAGGACCATCGCAAGTAAACAACGGAACATTAAAGCCACCTTCTTTCAGATAGTCGCGAATCTTTCCAATATATTCTTTGTCATTCCCATACGAACCATATTCATTTTCAACTTGAACCATGATAATCGGTCCTCCATTTGTAATTTGTAATGGAGCCAAAACACGTCCAACCTCGCTGAGATATTGCTTACATCTATCAAGATAGTAAGGATCCTGGGTACGAAGTTTAATATCATCCTTTTTTAAGAGCCACCAGGGAAATCCGCCGAATTCCCATTCAGCACAAGAATAAGGACCGGGACGAAGAATTACATGCAACCCTTCTTTTTGCGCCAATCTACAAAATTCAGCAGCATCAGCTTGTCCACTCCAGTTAAACTTTCCGGGTTCTGTTTCATGATAATTCCAAAAAAGATAAGCACATACCGTATTCAACCCCATAGCACGAGCCATTCGTAAACGATGTTGCCAATATTCACGGGGGATACGGGCAAAATGCATTTCTCCACACCGAATGACAATCGGCTTCTGATTTAAAAGGAAGTCCTTCCCCCCTATTTCAAATTTCTGAACAGGATTATTGGCCTTCACTACCGCTTTACGGTTTTGACTAAATCCGATACCGGCAACAAAAACAACAAGAATCAATAAAATTATTTTTTTCATTATACAAATGTGTGTTTAGGAATTTTTTAGGATGTAAATTTAATCTGGAATGTAAACGAATGCAAGCTTTAGAAAAAATATTACAAACTCTATTTAAGATAGTCTCAGAATCAGCTTCATTCATGATTAAAAAAGAGACTGAGAAATTGCTTAAATATTTTGCTAGGAAAAAGATAGTGCAGAAAGGATAAAAATTTTCATTGAAATTGTCCCGTATAAGACAATATTATAATTTATTGAACCTTTTTTCTACCAATATTCAATTTCTATCCGAACCAACAAATAAAATTTAAATAGTTTCCGAATTATGTGGAGAATGCTTTTTCATGTTCTTTTTGAATAGTCGTACTTTTGTTTGTGGAACTGAGGATTGCTTTCAATATATATTAAGTCTCTAAACCCAACTCTCAATGAAAAAAATTCTGGTGAGCGCCTGCCTGATAGGTGAAAATTGTAAATACGACGGAAATAATAATCTAACGAATACGATAAAAGAGTTGTATAAAAATGGAGACGTTATTCCTGTTTGTCCTGAATTGCTAGGAGGATTACCGGTTCCCCGACCTCCTTGTGAATTGATAGAAGAAGACGGAACACTAAAAGTAATAGGAAAAGACGGATCGGATTGTACCGCCCAGTTTAGAAAAGGAGCAATACTCACTTTAGAAGAAGCGCTCAAAAACGATGTAACGATAGCCGTGCTTAAAGCAAGAAGTCCTTCGTGTGGCAAGAGCAAGATATATGATGGAACCTTTTCGGGCAAATTGATTGATGGAAATGGAATTACAGCCCAACTACTTATCGATAACGGTATTACGGTGATTACTGAAAATGAAACCGGGTTATTATAGCTTTCTCCTAACGAAAAAGCCAGGGAGTAGGATAAAAATGGTTCTAAACGACCAATCAACAACCACTCGAATACGTATTCATGACGTTCATCACATATATGCCTTCTCTATAGGCAATTATGAATAGAATAATAAAAGAATATGCTGGAAATGGTTGATCGTGGAGAGCGTTCTGTTAAATTTTCTGTTGGCCCGAATATCTTCCCAATTTTTCAGACCGATCTCAAAATAGTGCATCAATCTATATTCAAATCGGAATAATTAGTAATTTGGACGTAGCTTTGCAAAAACATTCTAATTATGCGTCCATTTGTATCCCGATTTATATTACTATTTGGTTTACTGCTTATTCTAACGGGTATTTTGTTGATAGTCGAAAATAAGACAACATTGGCATGGGTACTTATTCCGGTAGGAATCATTACTTTTATTATCGCTTCTTTTAATGTTTTAAAAAAAGAACCCGAACACGAAGCAGGTGTTTTTATTGAACCCGATGCTGAAGAATTTGAAAGTGAAGAAGACAAAGAGCCTTCAAATCAGGAAAAGTAAAACCAGTAAGAATTTAATTTTGATCTCACGCCATTGATTCGTCAGGAAACCATACAAACCGTTATTGAAACCGCTCGCATTGAAGAGGTGATTGGCGACTTTGTCTCTTTAAAAAAGAGAGGCGCCAACTTGTGGGGTAACTGTCCGTTCCACAATGAGAAGACCCCCTCGTTTTCAGTATCTCCCTCAAAGGGAATTTTTAAATGTTTCGGTTGTGGTAAGGCGGGTACGGCAGTTAACTTCGTCATGGAGATTGAGAAGATTTCCTTTCCGGAAGCTATTCGTTTTCTGGCCCGTAAATACCAAATCGATGTAGAGGAGGAGCGGCAGACCGAAGAGCAAATTCAGGCAGGTAATGAACGTGAAAGCTTATTACAGGTTACCGCCTTTGCACAAAAATACTTTTCGGATCAACTGTTGAATACCGATGAAGGGAAATCTGTTGGTCTCTCCTATTTTCGTGAAAGGGAAATCAGCGATGAATCCATTGCTAAATTTCAACTGGGGTATTGCAACAATAGTTGGGATGATTTTACCAAACATGCCCTGTCCGAAGGTTATAAACTCGACTTTCTTGACAAGACAGGGCTCTCGATTGTAAAGGCCGAAGAGAAACGACAGTATGACCGGTTCAGAGGACGGGTCATGTTTCCGATTCTCAATATTACGGGGCGTGTAATTGGGTTTGGCGGGCGTATTATGACCTCCGATAAAAATAAACCCAAATATGTTAATTCCCCTGAATCTGAGATATACAATAAGAGCCACACACTCTACGGAATATATCAGGCTAAAAGTACAATCGTATCAGCTGATAACTGTTATCTGGTTGAAGGATACACTGATGTCATTTCGCTCCACCAGTCCGGCATTCATAATGTAGTAGCTTCATCAGGTACCTCGTTAACCAATGACCAGATCAAGCTGATTAATCGGTTTACGCAAAATATCACCATACTTTACGATGGTGACTATGCCGGTATAAAAGCCTCTTTCAGGGGAATAGATATGATTCTGGAACACGGCCTGAATGTTAAAATCGTTCTGTTTCCGGATGGGGAGGATCCTGATTCTTTTGCACGTAAACATCGTTCGCAAGAAGTAATCGACTTTATCGAAAAAGAGTCATCCGATTTTATCACCTTTAAAACCAACTTGTTATTAGGCGAATCGGGGAAGGATCCTATTAAAAGAGCCAACCTGATTAAAGAAATCGTTCATTCCATTTCTTTGATTCCGGATAAAATTGTTCGTCAGGTCTATATTCGTGAGTGTTCATCGCTGCTCAGTATTGAAGAACTGATACTAAACACTGAAGTAAATAAACTTTTGCGACAGAAGTTTATCAAGGAGAATGAGCTTGATCAGCATACTATTCCCGAACCGCAGATTATTATTCAAACTGAACCGCAAAAACAATATCAGCCAAGTGATGTCGAGAATCAGGAACGTGAGATTATCCGTCTACTACTCACCTATGGTGATACAGATATATTCTTCGAACACGAAGATGAATTTAAACAGATGATCGAGGTGCCGGTTAAAGTGGCGCTCTTTATTGTCAACGATCTGTCGAACGATGAGATTACCTTTGAAAATCCGGTGTACCAGTTTATTTATGAAGCATATCTGAATTCACTGAAAGAAGATAAGATTCTTGACCAACAATTTTTTTTACAACATCCCGAAAGTATTGTATCAACAACAGCTGCCGAGTTACTACTGACACGCTATGAGGTTAGTGCGGCAGGATGGGAAAAACACAACATTTTCATTAAAGAAGAACCCGCCCGGTTAAGAGAAGTGGTGAAACGTTCGCTTTTAGCCATGAAAGCCCGAAAAGTAGAACAGATGCTGGATGAAGTTCAACAGAAATTGCGTAATACAACAAGCGAAGAAGAAATGATGGAACTTCTTCAACAATTCCAAACGCTGAAATCGATCAGTATGCAAATCCAAGCGCAAGAACTTGGAAGGGTTGTGACTAAATAATTAGTCATGAATGTATTAATAATTGATTGTCATAACTTCATAAAGAAACAGAACCTTTAATTTTTAATTCGAATTACATCATGATAACTCCTCCTTATTTAAAAAAAGGCGACTCCATCGCTATTGTAGCACCGGCTCGCAGCGTGACCATCGAAGAGATGATGCCCGCTATCACTCTTTTTGAAGAGTGGGGATTAACCGTTGTTTTGGGAACTCATCTTTTTGCCTCGCATCATCAGTTTGCCGGGACGGAAGAGGAAAGGGCCGAAGACTTTCAATCGATGTTAGACAATGATGATATAAAAGCAATCATTTGTGCCCGTGGCGGATATGGGGTTGTTAGAATCATCGATCTTCTCAATTTCGACCATTTTGTTGAATATCCGAAATGGATAGTAGGATACAGCGACATCACCGTTTTTCACTCACACATACATACCTGTTTTGAGATAGAGACCCTGCATGCAACCATGCCTATCAATGTTTTTGCCAACCATAACTATGATGCAACTGAAAGTATGCATGACGCATTGTTTGGGAAACCGATTTCGTATCAGTTTCCAACCGATGCTTATTCAAGAGTAGGAGAGGGGATCGGGGAGCTGATAGGAGGTAATATCTCCATCCTGTATAGTTTAAACGCAACAGTATCTGATATTAATACCGATGGGAAAATTCTATTTATTGAGGATTTGGATGAGTACCTCTACCACGTGGACCGGATGATGATAAACCTGAAAAGGTCGGGTAAATTATCAAATCTGACGGGCCTCATTATTGGCGGGTTAACCGAGATGAAAGATAACACCATTCCTTTTGGAGCAACTGCAGAGGAGATTATTCTGGATGCTATTCAAGGAACTGATTACCCGGTATGTTTTGGTCTTCCGGCCGGACATCTTGATGATAACCGGGCATTAATTTTGGGTAGGAAAGCAACGCTCACTGTTTCAAAGAACCGCTCAACAGTTGTATTCACATAGTGTTTGTTTATACCTAAATCTTTATTTCCAAAGATTCTGTCTTAAAATAATGTCATTCGTTCGAAACGAAGAAAAGAAATCACACTTACAATTTTTTCAAAACAGAACCTTTCCAAAGAACAAATGTTGAAAAATAATTTTAGACTTCTTCCTCAAAATTGAAAATCAAGCAATTAGACGATTAATATAGCTGATCGTATTGTCTTAAATATAGAATATTTGACGCATGCACCCACATATATAATTGATATACAGTGTTTATTGTCATTGTTTGCTGTGTATTAGTAATTAATCCGCTAAATGAAAGTGCGAGAGGTCAGGAAGTCTGAATTTATCATTCCGATTATAAGAAGAAATCTCCTTACAAAGAACGCTTTTAGCAATGAGAGTTCTCCTTATAATCGAATCGACAACATGACTACTTAACGTATTGATCCAAAACCTTACCGATGCTATTCTGGCAAACCTTACAGTACACCATGTGGCGCGAATACATGATACAGTCGATCTGTGAACGATACATTCCTTTAGCGTTATAATCGGCGCCCTCGAAGGCTCCCACTTTATCTTTGTATTTCTCTTTAGAAAAAAGTTCACTCTCCTTATTCAACTGCTTTACAAACAACGCTTCCATTACAGGTTCAGGTAGGAGTGCCTTACGGATACTATCTCGGGTCTTCTGAATGGCATAACCGAATTTATCAAAATCTGCCTTGTTCCATGGAGTAGGTAGGGGAGTACCCGGCTCAACTAAATTCTTCCATTTCAGGTTTCCTTTGTCAAGCAAAGCGGTAACATTGGTTTCCCAAGGTTCAACAGTAATTTTGGGCGCTTCGTATGATACAGCAGAAGTGTAATATTCATCAGCCAATGCAGCAATATGATGCCCCAGTTCATGAATCATGATATATTCGGCGAACTTATTATCGGCAGATACCGTGGTATATAGTCCATAAATGCCACCTCCACCATAGGTTTTTTCGTTAATGAGAATTACCGTAAAATCATAAGGGACTGTCGAGGCCACATCTCTAACGGTTTTGTTTTCATAAGTCAGCGCATAACGTTCGGAATCAAAACTACTATAATGGACTCCCAGTGCCGAACGTTTATAAACATTGTGATGAGGCTTACTAACGCCAGATGTTTCGGAAGGTGTTTCCACCGCCCTAACATTAAAATCACTCTTTCTCGATTTAAAAGGTTCAGCGCTAAACAGCGCATCGGTAAGACGTTTAGCATCTTTTCTAAACTTCTCCATTTCGCTCTTTGAATAACCGTCACCCAGAATAACCAAGTCTAGTTTTTCAGCAGGCTTTCCATTTTCAAAGATAACATCCACTTTATTTGTATGAGTTATTTCTGCCTTATTTACCTGTCGGGAAGCAGGATCTATCTCTGTCGACCAGATCGGTTTGAAATGATTATTGGCATCCCGTTTTTTTACAATAACGGTTACAGCTTTCAGAGGCCATGGGAAACGCAGAGATTCTTGAAAAGTCCCCCAATTTTCTTTAGCCTCAGGTGTACTCTGCCATTCGCCGAATACATTGGCAAACCCTCTGGAATAGAGCAATACCTTGCTTTCCTTATCTATTACTTCAAAGAAGTACGGACCCAGTTCAAGTCTGTCCATCAGAAGAGTTTTGCTTCCCGGCCAAAGGCCATCATTTACAACCTGATCTACAGAAAAATGCTCTTCGGTAGCAGTGCCGTTATGAAAGAAATCCAAACGCATCGTCTTATCCTGGAAATAAGATTCAAACTTTACGTTTCCTTTATCGACTACCGCAATGTCTGCAGGTCTTGTGGTAGCCGGTTTATTGGCAGTCTGTTTGCACGAAATCAATGCAATGACAGACATTAGAATAATACTAAAACGTTTCATGATGAGTGGGTTAATTTTTTTGATGAAGGTAAAAATAAATCTGAAAATTTATTGATTTTAAACTCAACAAAGAATGTTTTCTGGCAATCTCAATTTCAATTTGTTGTTGATTTCTTCAGATAGGAAATCTTAAAAGTCCATGCCCATTGACAAGGAATTTCCGAAAACTTAACTCCACGGGTATTGATAATCATTTTTCCATTCGAATATCTCCATGGAAGTGTTCCTTTTCTACCCAGCAATGTTACCGTTGAGCCAGCAGCCGGTTTTTCACAATTTAACACTAACAGATCATCGGGCCAGTCAAGTGAAATGGCATACAGATTCCCATGATTTCGGGTATAACAAAGGCGGGTAGCTTTTGAGCGATACACAACATTGAGTCCGTTTCCCTCAGAATGGTTGTTATCGGTAAACAAAGACTGCCGGGGAACAATCTCTTTAGGTTGACTTTTTGATGACCACCAAAAATAGATATGAGCATTCTGTTTTTTCTCCTGATAAGAGATGCGGATAGCATATTTTTTATTGGCAGCCAATGTTATCATGCCACTCTTTGCGTCTCCTCTTTTTTGTTCCATCACATTGCTTTCACTCTGTCCGCCATCATTAAACCATTTATCTATTACCAACTGATTATCAATCCAGACACGCATTCCATCATCGGCATTCCCTTCAAAGAGATACGTTTCAGAATATTTCGGCTGAATAAAACCGGTCCACTCTCCGGTAAAGTCATCTTCAGAAATGGGCTTACCTGGAGAGTTACGTACCCAATCAAAATCGACAGAAGCATCAATGCGACGAAGTTCAACGTCCTTCTCTTCGGTAGTCAGCTTATTAGCCGTAGATCCATAAATAGCTTCACCATTTACATGCAACCACTCACCCAATTGAAGAAGACGTTCCTGCTGAAGCAAGGGAATCTGTCCATCAGCATAAGGACCTACATTTAAGATGACACCTCCACCATTAGCAACGGCTTTTACAAAAAAGTGAACAAGATCTTGTGGCGTCATATAGTTTTCGAGAGGTTCGTTTCTATTTAAACCAAACGAACGACCCAATCCACGGACTTCTGCCCAGGGACGATCAGAATTAGTAAGTCCCGAACTGTATTCAGGCGTACGAAAACCTCCGTCACTTCCATTCCCCCAACGGTCGTTTACAATTCCATCAGGCGATATATTGTTGTAATACCAGGAGATCAATTCTGCAGAATGCCAGGTGGAAGCCGGATGGTCCCACTCGCCGTCAGTAAAAATTAAAGAAGGCTTATAGGTGGAAATCAACTCCTTAAATTGAGGAATCATGTGTTCATCTACATAGCGTGTGACTTTTTCAGGTTTATCAGAACCCCACCGATAGAGTGGATTGTTCCATTCGGGAAGAGAGTAATATAATCCCATCCGCAAACCATTCTCTTTGACCGCATGAGTAAGTTCACCAACAATATCACGTTTAGGTCCTACATCAACCGTATTCCAACCTTTGGCATATTTACTGGGCCACAAACAAAAGCCATCATGATGTTTGGAAACCAATACCACATAGCGGGCGCCCGCACGTTTGAAAAGATCAGCCCATTGGTTTGCATCAAAGAGCTCAGCTTTCATCAATGGAGCATAATCTTCATACCTCCAGTTCTTGCCAAAAGCCTTATTTTGAAAAAGAATACGGTCGGTATCTCCGGTCATTATTCCACGTAAAAACCATTCAGCATATTGTTCTTTTCCGCTCCAGGACGGGACAGAGCTAACACTCCAATGAATAAAGATTCCTAATTTGGCATCACGAAACCATTGAGGGTAGGGGCGGGCCTTTATCGATGTCCAATTGGGTTCCGTCTTTTGGTATGACTGAAAAGCACTGTCGGCAGAAAGCACTTCGTTTACAAGCTTGCCTTTTGAGGCATTTTTGGCCTTAGTGTCAGTAGAAATTGAAGCTTGCTTTCTCAGGTTGTCAGGATGTTTTTGGGCACTACCTTTCTCTTGAAATCCAACCCAAAAGATCAATAAAATAAAAGTAAAAACAGGGGTGCGCATAATCTTATTAATTAGAGGATGCAATTCTAATTTATTATTAATTAATTGTTTAAAAATGTCCCATAGATAAACGATATCGATAGATAAAGATCAAAACCATCAGGTGTAAATACTTTTTCAACGCACAAAACTAATGCTCCTTATCTATAAGCTCAAACATAAAAACGGATCAGTCGTTAAAATCGCGGGAGCTTTTGTTGTCTCTATATTTTTACTTAATTCCAAATGAAAAGGAAGAGATTTTTAATCTCTTTTATGAAGTAACTTTTGAATATCGCAATAGCCAAAAGGGAGATCGGAAAGTCCGGATTCTTTTTGATAGTGAATCAGAACCAGATTATCATATTGTGATAAACCCAGTAGTGTAGGTTCATAAATCGGATCGTCTCCAACCAGGAAAACGCGTTTATAGTTATCATAGTTTCGTTTAAGAAAGTGGGCGGCTTCTTGTGAAACTCCAAATGAACGAACTCTTTTAAAAGCAACATTTTTAAGACCGGCTATCTGAGCATTTGTAGGCAACGTTAATGAATGGGCCAACCATTCATACCAAAAAGATGATTCAAAAAAATAGACATCTGCATTCCGTAATTGATAATGATGGACAATGTTTTCTATTAATACGATTAAATCATATTTTTTATCCACATACAACTCAATGTGACCACTAATTAATTGCTTGATGAAAAGTCCGTCGAGTACAATCAGATTTGAATTTGACATAACAGTAGGGATAAGAATCAATATTAGAAAACCATCATTAATTAAGTAAAAACAATTTTATAATATCAGATAATACAAATTAAAAGATTCTTAATGCGAAATCCTATTTTAAAGGTACAAAATATTTATACTGCATAAAAGAAATTAAATTAATTTTCGAAATCATCCTGCAATAAATAAAAAAAGACACAATCATTTTAACTCTTTAATTCCGGCCAAGACTACGTATTATTCCAACTGAGCAATATTGACCGGTAACAAATAACGCAATATTGAATGCTCCATAAAATAGGAAAAGGCCGGTTAGATAACCAGCCTTTTCCTCTGAGGTTTCGAGCGGATTCGAACCGCTGTGGAAGGTTTTGCAGACCTCTGCCTAGCCACTCGGCCACGAAACCATTATGCACTGCAAAGATAGGCGTATTTTTCAATTTAACAAATTTCTGATTCAGAAAGATTAGAAATGAACTGAAGACAATCAGGACATAGACAACCATCATATTGGTCCTCAATATATTTTAATGCGGAAGGAGAGAGATTCACTTCATAACACCAACATTTGCCTGAAACCCCACAACCAAAAAGATTATTACACCGGTTACATTTTCTTATATCCTGCGATTTATCAAGACTACCATTACAATTTGCCATAAACTTTATTCATTTTCAATAGTAACACTCACACTATGCATTTTACCACCTAACGGAGGATTTAATTTTGAAATCTTAACCTTTGAACGTTTGACCTGTGGATATGTTGAATGAAAAGCATTTAAAATTCTTCGTCCAACATGTTCTAAAAGATGTGAAGATTGCCCCATCTCTTTTTTCACCAATTGGTATACAGCTTGATAATCAATCGTATCAGAAAGATCATCAGAATTTTCAGCTGCCGATGTATCATATTCGAACCATAAATTTACTTCAAACCGGGTACCAATGACCTGTTCTTCCTTAAAACACCCATGGTAAGCGTGAAATTCCATTCCTTCAACAGCAATCCAAGACATAATTTTTAAATTTTAGGTTACAAATTTACGAATTATGAGGTTCTCTTACGTCCAACAATCAAGCTATGGCCCCTTTAAAGTAGAAAACATGCAACTCTTAACATTTTTTTAATTATTCTGATGGGCACTTTTACATTTAGCCGTAACTTTGTGAGGTTAAACACCAAGCAATTTCAAATGGGAAGTTCTGAAGAGAAAAAAGAATCAATCGCATCGGAAGGCGATATTAAAACTACAAAAGCTGCCAATTTCATCAATAATATCATTGAAGAAGATCTGGCTTCAGGTAAAAACGAGAAAAGGGTTCATACCAGATTTCCTCCGGAACCGAATGGATATCTACACATTGGCCACGCAAAATCTATTTGCTTGAACTTCGGTCTTGCCCAACAATACAACGGCTTAACCAATCTTCGGTTCGACGATACCAATCCCACCAAAGAGGATGTGGAATATGTTGACAGTATCAAAGAAGATATTCAATGGCTTGGTTTTAAATGGAATAACCATGAACTGTATGCTTCTGATTATTTTGAACAGCTCTATGATTGGGCCATTCAGATCATCAAAAGCGGAAAAGCTTATGTTGACGATCAGACAGCCGAAGAGATCAGCCGGAATAGAGGCACAGTTACCAAGCCCGGAACTGAGAGTCCTTTCCGCAATCGTTCTATCGAAGAGAATCTCGATCTTTTCATCCGTATGCGTAATGGAGAGTTTCCTGATGGCTCCAAGGTATTAAGAGCTAAAATCGACATGTCAGATAATAACATGCTGATGCGTGATCCTTTGATGTACAGAATCATTCATACCGACCATCACCGGACAGGCAACAAATGGTGCATCTATCCCATGTACGACTATGCACACGGACAATGTGACTACCTCGAAGGGATTACACACTCGATCTGTACCCTTGAATTCGAAATCCATCGCCCTTTATATAACTGGTTTTTAGATCAGATTGCTATATCTGATTACCGGCCACGACAAATTGAGTTCTCCCGTTTAAACCTCACCTATACCATGATGAGCAAACGGAAATTACTCAAGTTAGTTCAAGACAAATATGTAACCGGATGGGATGATCCACGGATGCCAACCATTTCGGGACTTCGTCGCAGAGGATACACGCCCGAATCAATTCGCAACTTCGCTGAAATGATCGGAGTGGCAAAAAGGGATCAACTCATCGATGTCTCTCAGCTTGAGTATTGCGTCAGGGAAGATCTGAATAAAAGAGCCAACCGTGTAATGGCAGTCCTGAACCCGTTAAAGGTTGTCATCACCAACTTTCCCGATGACCATGTGGAAGAGCTTGAAGCCATCAATAATCCGGAAGATCCCAATGCAGGAAGCCGGAAGATCTATTTCTCCAAGGTCCTTTATATTGAACGCGAAGACTTTATGGAGATCCCTCCAAAAAAATTCTTCAGATTATGTCCTGGTGGCGAAGTCAGAATGCGTTATGGTTTCTTTATCCGTTGCAACGACGTGATCAAAGATGCGGAAGGAAATATCACCGAATTACATTGTACTTACGATCCGGCCTCCAAAGGAGGCAACTCTCCGGACGGACGCAAGGTAAAAGGCACCATTCATTGGGTATCGGCACAGCATGCCATTGAAGCCGAAGTACGACTATTCGACCGTCTATTTATAAAAGAAGACCCGGAGAATGTAGCTGAGGGCGGATCATTTATTGACAATTTGAACCCTGATTCACTCATCATACTGCCCAAGGCATATGTAGAACCCTCATTGGCTGGAGCCAAGCCATTGGATAGTTTCCAATTCGAACGGTTGGGTTATTTCTGTATCGACACCGATTCGGCAAAAGGAAAACTAGTGTTTAACCGCACAGCAACCTTGAAAGACTCTTGGTCTAAAATTGAAAAATCAGGGAAATAAATAATGAAGGAGTAGGAGGTACCGGCATATTTAGAGACGCTGATCAAACTGCAATAGATAACTGATCGTTGTCTCGGAATAAACCATTTTACCGGAATCATTAAGATTTTTCCGAAATTATACAAAACCAACAATCCGAATCTATTTGTGATGAATAATTCGGATTGTTGGTTTTTCTTTTCGCTGGATTTTATAGGAGCAAAAAGATTCCGATAGAAAGCTCCGGAAATTATAGTTGTCGTTTTGAAAGGCAATTTACTTCACATCAAAAAAGCATAATAAACTTAAAAAGATTTATTTCAATCCGCTAAAGTACAACTATAAGGTGAAATCCATGCATACTCCAGAAGTCTCAATTGACTCCATCGGACCGGTTACAAATTCAATTTTTTTTAAAGCTTTTATATGGGTATTTAGAAAAAAACTGTATTTTTGCATCAGCAATGTCTGATGGTGTAATTGGCAACACGTCTGATTCTGGATCAGAAGAGTCCAGGTTCGAGCCCTGGTCGGACAACAAAAACAAAAAAAGCATTCGCAATATATTTTGTGAGTGCTTTTTTTATGCATTTGCACACAACTTGTTTTGATAGGCCTTATTTAATTAATTGTATAAGGAATAATCAAGCCGTTAAAGTTATAATCGGATACTTTCCGATCAGTTCCAACAACTTGGTTTTGAGTGTTCTTTCAATCATGATTTTATGCTTTGGACAAATTTACGATTAAAAGATGGATTTGTCCATCTTTTAATAAGAATATCTTCATCTTCAATTGTTTCCATAATAACTTTTCTCTTATGCTGAACCTAAAAATAAATGAAACAATCTTTTTTATGATAAGTAGAATCGCTTTACTGAAATAGGAATTAACATATCGGACATTTTTCTCAACATGCAACATCTTTACCTGCCACAATCTATATTTAGATGAAGAATGCCTGACTATATTTAAAAAGTATCCATTAGCTTCTTCATAAGACATTTCTAAAACTGAGACATCACGCTGGCATAATCCTTATCTAAGCGAAAAAATATGTTCGTGTCAGCCTACAGCACTCCTAATCCACTTCTAATGTCTGGTAGAAGAAGATTAGAACTACTTTAGAATTACATTAGGCTTACCCCTTAAATTTAGAAGGATTTTGAAGGTGATTTCATACTGATTTTTAATAACGGATTTGAATTTATATCGGTAAATAAAAAGCTCCCCGATGTAAGGCAAGGAGGAGCTTTCCGAAAAGGACATAAACAATCTGAGTTACCTCATTTATAATGCAATAAATTATTTTATGGTTGCAATACCCACTTCGATACGGCGGATGGTTTCCTCTTTGCCTAATAATGCGGCAATCTGGGCCATAGCCGGACCGGCATTCGAGCCTACCAATACCAATCGCCAGGCATTCATAATTTGACCCATCCCAATTTGTTTCTCCTCCAGATAAACATTAACGGCGGAGTTAATAGTCGGCTCATCAAAGGGTTCAATAGTCTGTAAGAAATCGGCAAGATTGATTAATAATTGAGGGGTTTCTGCTTTCCATTTTTTCTTGATCACTGCCGGATCATACTCGTCAGGGGGCAGAAAGAAGAAATATCCCTCCTTCCAAAAGTCGTGAACCAGGATGCAACGGTCTTTCAATACCCCACAAAGGGAAACCAGAAAGCTAAATTTAGCCCTAATCTTCATTTTCGATAATTGTAAATTAAAGGCTTCTGCGAGCACTTTGTTGTCCTTATGAATAAGATACTCATGATTGAACCATTTAGCCTTCTCAAGGTCGAATTTAGCCCCGCTTTTACTTATTCTTTCAATAGAGAAATCCTGAATTAATTCGCTCATGGAATATAGCTCCTTTTCGGTACCAGGATTCCATCCCAATAAAGCGAGAAAATTGATTACCGCTTCTGGAAAATATCCGGACTCGCGATATCCTGAAGAGATAAGGGTGGTTTTAGGATCGAACCATTCCATTGGGAAAACAGGAAAACCTAGTCTGTCACCATCACGTTTGCTCAATTTCCCATTGCCGTCAGGTTTGAGAAGCAGGGGTAGATGGGCGAATTGCGGCATAGTATCTTCCCACCCGAATGCTTTGTAAAGCATGACATGGAGAGGGGCGGAAGGCAGCCATTCCTCACCACGAATAACATGAGAGATTTTCATCAAATGATCGTCGACAATATTTGCCAAATGATAGGTCGGCATGCCGTCTGATTTAAACAACACTTTGTCATCCAATAGATTACTTGATACAACAACTTCTCCTCTGATTAAATCGTTAACCTTCACTTCGATATTCTCCGGCATTTTAAAACGAACCACATAGTGTTGACCGGAATTCATCAAGGCATTGACTTCTTCTTTTGAAAGGGTGAGAGAATTTCTTAACTGACCACGTGAGGAAGAATCATACTGGAAAGTTTTTTTCTGTGCCTCGTGTTTTTTACGTAAAACATCAAGTTCTTCAGGGGTATCAAAAGCGATATAAGCCCAACCGTTATTCAACAATTGATCTACATACTCTTTATAAATTTCCTTTCGATCGCTTTGTCTATAAGGACCATAGTTACCACCAACGTGGACACCTTCATCAAATTTAATTCCTAGCCACGTTAAGGCATCAATAATATAAGATTCAGCTCCGGGTACGAATCTAGTCTGATCCGTATCTTCAATTCTAAGTATATTAACACCGCCTAATTTTTTGGCAAACAGATAATTATACAAAGCAGTCCGAACACCTCCTATATGAAGGGGACCCGTAGGGCTTGGAGCAAATCTTACACGTACTTGTCGATTTTTCATTTTCTTAAATATTGATAATCAGTTATAATTAACAAAATAAATGATATTCAATTATTATTACAAAGGTAGAGAATGATTTTAATCTATGCCATCAGTGTATAATTATAAAAGAATGAACCAATGAAACTCACATGCTGGATTTTCATCAATATTTAAATTCTATAAGCATGTCCGTTTTATAGAAAAAAACCGGAATCAAAAATAATTCAACGTATTAGTACCTGTTTATCCTGAAATAATTCACACTCAAATAATAAAAATTAGTATTGACTTTGATGATTCTCTTCAATAAATTTGCTCTTACTATACACCTCCAATTCAGAACTAATGTTCTCTTTTTAGCCCAACCTAATTATTTTAAGTTTATATGAAAAATAAGAAAATTCCAAAATACCAGATCCTTAGAATCTATTTCTTTGCAATGCTTCTTCATTTTCTATTGGTTTTTCCGGTATTTAGTATACTCTATCTCAAAAATGATCCTTCCATTTTAACAGCAGGTAAAAGCACAAAAGAGATCGTAAGAGACGAAAGTAAAAAGGCTATAAAAAACGCTAAAAAACAGGAAACGATTACAATAAATATAAATGGAAATACTTCTGTCGAAAATACTTTCAATAAAAGAAATGATGGTCGCTTAGATGGTATTATTTCATTGACATCCAATACATTGCTAGCTGCAATCTCATTTATTTTCTTATTCAATTTACCTTTCAAAATATACTTTAGTCTTAAGAGAAAGAACAAATTAATACCTCCAAAACTATTTAAATTTTGTAGAAAATTAATCTTAAAAATGCCGGCTATTAATAGTGGTATTTTTCTTTTTGCATTTATGATTATACATGTTTATATGCTTTTCATTTTACAAAAGAAATCACACTTTTCAGATCAAATTAGTCAGGATCTTTATACCTCTTATCTCTATATTTCATTATTTTCATCAACTTTAATTGTGATTTTTGTCTATTTATGGCAAAAACACAGAATGAACATGCGATATATAGAACATATTTATCATCCGGACGAATTACGTGTTAAAATTTTTAAAAGCAACACGGGAGGGATTCGGAATAGATTATGGGTTAACGGTGCATTAACGACGTTACTTCCGTTGACAATTGTAATATTTTATCTAATTATCAGTTTAACTTCTTTAAAAGACTTTGGAAGCCTTACGGCCGAGCAAACAAAAATTGTATTTGGCCAATACTATCAACAAATGGTTGACGCAAATATTATAAAGGCAACCGGACCACGGCCAGGATGGTTGTATATCAATGCCTTTGACAATGTACTTTTATTTAGTGGGATTAGCGCTGCTATTTTTGTTTCTTTAATTTACCTTGCTATTTTCCTACGTTGGACCACAAATGATATTGTTATACCGGTAAAAGAACTTCTCTATTTCATGAAAAGAATAGGAGAGGGGAATATGGATGGTCAAGCCATTGTAAGAACAAACGATGAAATAGGTGAACTGACGGCCGGATATAACCAGATGACCGCTGAATTAAACAACTATATTTCAAGAATATCGAGGATGAATGATGCCTACTATCGATTTGTTCCGCGTGAATTCATTGAAGAATTAAACCGAAAAGATATTACACAAGTTGAATTAGGAGACCAAGTACAACGAGAAATGACTATCCTTTTTACGGATATTCGTGACTTTACAGGTTTATCAGAAGGGATGCCCCCTAAAGAAAACTTCGATTTCATCAATCAATATCTTGGTATTATGGAACCCATTATCAGTAGTAATAATGGATTTATTGATAAATATATCGGCGATTCAATCATGGCACTATTCAGAAAAGGCGCCGATGATGCCTTGTTGGCGACGATGGAAATGCGAAGAGTCTTAGTCGATTTCAATGAACTGCGAGAAAGTGAAGGCAAATCACCCATAGAATTTGGAACAGGTATTCACACTGGAAATCTGATGTTAGGTATTGTCGGGGGATATGGAAGAATGGATGGAACTGTTATTTCGGATGCCGTAAACCTCGCTTCGCGGCTGGAAGGATTATCCAAATTTTACGGTGCTTCTGCTATTATCAGTGAAGATACATTGATTAAATTATCTAATCCTGCTCTATTTAATTATCGTTTTCTTGATATCGCCAAGGTAAAAGGGAAGAAGCAGGCTATCTATATTTTTGAGTTAATCGATGCGGAACCGGAACCCAGCAGATCAAAGAAAATGGAGACAAGACCTATCTTTGTAAAGGCCACAGAATATTACAGAAATCAAGACTTTGATGCTGCCTTGGATTTATTTTTAGAGGTTCAAAACATTCATCCAACGGATAAAGCAGCTAGTATATACATTAAAAGATGCCAACAAATCATCAAAAACGGATTACCCGAAGATTGGAACAGTACTGAAATTTTCAATTTTAAGTAATTTTTCATCTATTTATCTTCTAAAAAAAAGCTGTTTTATAATATGAAACAGCTTTTTTTATGCCTTTCGATTTTATTTCTAGATATCCGGCAATAAAATAATGTTGACCTAATAATAATTTTATTCCTTCAGAATTTTCAAAACCAATCCATTTATTTTGCTATTATAAGGCCATCTCTTCGAAATAAAAAGCAAAGATTATTTTAGCCTGTCGGAATTCATGAAAAATATGATTATTATAGTCCTCTGACTGAATTCTATTTTGATTCTTAGAGCACCAAAAAGTTAACATGTTTCATTCCTCTTCTCCAAAACCAGTGATAAATTAATTTTGCTCATATTTCAAATTAATTCAGCCAACTGGTTTTCTATAATTAAATTATCTTGTCGACATTTAAATAGAATATTATTCTCAAGATCATATTATGCCTATGGAATTCAAAGCGACTAAAGTTCCGGATGGGTGACACAGTTCAAAAAATGATTGGGTTATAATAAATCAAATAAAAAAATTCGGATGAGGCAGACCAAGTATATTTTCAAAACACAAACGCCAAATAAAATCCAGAATATAAATTCCATTAGACTATATTCCTAAAGCCATACACTGATGGATTAAACCTGTTCGTAAAACATAAACATTAATGAGAATGTAGCATGTAAGTTCTATCAAAACATTCTCCAAAAAGCATATGCCAATAAAATCATTCATAAAATAGCATCTACAATTCCAAAAAAAGCAAGCTATCCTAACCATATAAGTAGGAGATAAAATCAAGACAGACAGAAAATATATTGACAAAAGAAATATCACCTAAAAGTAAATCAAGAATAATGTTTCATGAAACCATCTTACACCTAAAAGAGAGCATAAAGGAATTTAGCAAAAGCGAGATTAAATCCGGTGATTAAGTCTTACTTTTGTAAAATAAAATAAACCTAAATGAGAACAATAGAGAGAATTCAATTCCACTGTGAAGACATTAAAGTTCCGTTAAAAAACAAAAAGACTATTCGCGAATGGATTGTTGGAACCATCACAAGAGAAGGAAAGAAAACAGGTGATATTTCATATATTTTCTGTTCGGATAGTTATCTTTTAAAAATAAATCAGGAATATTTACAACATGACGATTATACCGATGTCATCACTTTTGACTATACAGAAGGAGATAAAATTTCGGGGGACATATTCATTAGCTACGAAAGGATTATTGAGAATGCGGCCGGATTAGATATTTCTCCGGAAAACGAACTTCTGCGTGTTATGATACATGGTATATTACATCTTTGCGGATACAAAGACAAAAATCCGATAGCAAAAAAGGAAATGACTGAAAAAGAGAATAAAAATCTCGCCTTTTATCCCGGTATTTAATTATCAAAGTAATTATTTTCATTTTCACATTCATATAAAACAAAAGTACCAAGGTATTCTAAACAACAAAAAGAACCCTTACCAAACTACCACAACTAGATAATTATCTGTATTTTTGCAAAGCTAAAACGGCAGTAAACAATATGTAATAGCAGTTGTTTCCTGCCTGTTTATTTTAATACACTTTGAAAGTGTTCCACGTGAAACAAAGTCGAAATAATGTTTAAAGAATATGATGTAATTGTAGTTGGAGCCGGGCATGCCGGGTGCGAAGCTGCATCATCTGCAGCTAATATGGGATCTTCTGTTCTATTGATTACAATGAACATGGGAACCATAGCACAAATGTCGTGCAATCCGGCAATGGGAGGTGTTGCAAAAGGACAGATAATCAGAGAAATTGATGCCCTAGGTGGATATTCAGGTATTGTCACTGACAAAACCATGATCCAATTCAGAATGCTCAACCGTTCAAAAGGACCGGCAATGTGGAGTCCAAGAGCACAAAGCGACAGAATGAGGTTTGCTGAAGAATGGAGAGCTACTTTAGAACGGAACCTTAATGTTGATTTCTGGCAAGATACCGTAACAGAAATATTGATTACTAACAATAAAATAAGTGGTGTAAAAACATCACTCGGAATTGAAATTAAATCAAAAGCTATTGTTTTAACAAACGGTACATTTTTAAATGGGATCATCCATATAGGAACAAAAACTTTTGGCGGAGGTAGAATAGGAGAGAAGCCGGCAGTAGGATTAACCACAAGCTTAATTAATTTAGGGTTTGAGGCAAAACGATTAAAAACAGGGACCCCAGTTCGTGTAGACGGAAGGTCTCTTGATTTTTCCGAAATGGAAGAACAAAAAGGAGATGAAAATCCACAAAAATTCTCATTTACCGACACACCTTATTTAACAAAGCAGAAAAGTTGTTTTATCACTTACACCAATAATACAGTACACGATATTCTACGTACCGGTTTTGATAAATCACCTCTCTTCACGGGAAGGATAAAAGGAAGAGGGCCCAGATACTGTCCTTCAATTGAAGATAAAATTGAACGTTTCGCAGATAAAACCAGACATCAGCTTTTCATAGAGCCAGAAGGATGGACTACCGCAGAATACTATGTAAACGGATTTTCTTCTTCACTGCCGGAGGACGTACAATACAAAGCATTAAAAGAAATACCCGGATTTAAAAATGCTAAAATATTCAGACCCGGTTATGCTATAGAGTATGACTATTTTCCGCCAACACAATTAAAAAACACACTAGAAACAAAACTGGTAGAAAATCTTTATTTTGCCGGACAAATTAATGGAACCACAGGCTATGAAGAAGCAGCTTCACAGGGATTAATAGCCGGAATAAACGCTCACCTCAAAATAAATCATCAACCTGAGTTTGTATTAAAAAGAGCGGAAGCCTACATCGGCGTATTAATTGATGATCTTATCACAAAAGGAGTAGAGGAGCCCTACCGGATGTTTACATCAAGAGCAGAATACAGAATTTTACTTCGTCAAGATAATGCTGATATCAGACTTACAGAAAAAGGATATAAAATAGGCCTAGCTAAAGAGGAGAGAATGCGAATTCTTGAAATAAAAAGAAGTAAAACAGAGAAGCTAACAACTTACATAAAACAAATCAGTATTACACCCGAAGACGTAAATCCTTATCTGGAAGAAGTTGAAACACCTCCCATTAATCAAAAGACAAAATTAGGTATCGTTTTACTTCGCCCACAAGTTTACTTAAAAGACCTCATAAAGAAGATTCCTTCACTTTCAACTTTCTGCGAGGAAAATGATGTCATCGCCGATGAAATAGTAGAGCAGTCAGAGATCATGATAAAATATGAAGGCTATATTGAAAGAGAAGATGAAATAGCTCAAAAGATAAATAGATTTGAGGATATTATTCTTTATCCCGATTTTGACTATCAAAAGCTAAAATCTTTAACATTAGAAGCAAGAGAAAAACTTTCAAAAATAAAACCAGGCACAATCGGTCAAGCTTCAAGGATTTCTGGAGTATCACCATCAGACATAAGCGCACTAATCGTCTATCTCGGTAGATAATGTTTCACGTGGAACAAATACAAAATGGAAGAGTTAAAAAAATGTATTATTTGTGATAATCAGGAACTTAAAACTGTTTTCACACTAAAAGATTACTTTTTTACACAAGAAGAATTCTCAATCCAACAATGCAAAAAATGTGGATTTCGTTTTACAAACCCACGTCCGGAAGAGGCAGCATTGGGACCTTATTATAAAACCGAAGATTACCTTTCGCATTCAGATCGAAATAAAACACTTTTCGATAAGGCATATCATCTGGTCAAAAACTACAATCTCAGAAAAAAAAGGAAATTAGTTGAAAAATATGTATCCGGAGGATCAATCATTGACATCGGTGCAGGAACAGGCGCTTTTCTTGCACAGTTCGATCAAGCCAAATGGAAGAGGCTGGGATTGGAACCGGATAGCACCGCACGAGAAGTAGCGAAAACCAATTTCGGTCTGGATCTTAAAGATCCGGGAATGTTAACGAATAAAGAGATAAAAGACATCTCGGTTATAACACTTTGGCATGTTCTTGAACATGTTTCGAATCTCAACGAACAACTTCAAAATATCCATGAAAAATTAGCCACAAATGGGATTCTAGTAATCGCCGTTCCAATGAGCAATTCTTTCGATGCAGAACATTATGGAAAATATTGGGCAGCTTATGATGTACCCCGACACCTATATCACTTCACGCAAGAGACACTCCAACTTTTATTAAAAAAACATGGATTTTCATTGATAGAAAAACATCCAATGAAATTCGATTCCTTCTACATTTCGCTCTTAAGTGAAAAATACAAGAAAAGCAGCCTTTCTCAAGTTAAGGCTTTACTAAAAGGTATTTTTTCTAATATTAAAGCTTCAACAGAAAAAGGGACCTATTCAAGCATGATTTTTGTATTTAAAAAGTAAAAAATCTTAAATCAGCCCATATAAGCGACGACACCCCATGTCTAATATTGCATCATTAAAAAAAATAAATCGTTTGCTATATGGGCTAATTTTAAACCACTTTTATGGTGTATTCTTGGAAAAATATAAAAAAGGGCATTGGTTATAATCGAAAAATCATATTTTCCGGATTGGCTTTGCCATTACTAATTCTCGCCACCTATTTCTTTTCCGTTAATATTACAACTAAACCTGATCAAAGAAAGCTCACCCTCTCTTTTCAAAAAACATTATGGAGCCAAGAAAATAATTTAGAAAACAAACTATCTTCCTTTGTTTCTACTTTTGCTAATACAGAACCGACCTTCAAAGAATTCAACCTAAAAACAAAAGACCATCTCAACAACTATACCGACTTCTTTATCTATAAAAAAGATTCACTCTTTAGATGGACAACAAATGAGGTAACGGTTCCTGCTAATTTAAATTATAAAATAAAAACACAATCTATCCTTTGGCTATCAAAAGGGTTTTATCTTATAAAATCAATAACAAAAGGTTCCTATACCTATTTAGCAGTTCAACTACTTAAATCCGATTATCCTTTTCATAACGATTATATTGTTTCAAAATATAATCCGGTATATGATATACCACAGGATACCGAATTGACAGATATACCAAATGCTAATAAAATAACTTCAAAAGATAAGTTTGCAATACTATATATAGATTTTCCGAAAACTATAACTGATATAACATTTTTAAATCTAACATTTTTTACATTCATTCTACTTCTTATCATTTCTTCATATTATATTTTCAACTATTTAAAACAAAGAAAAGGATATTTTAAAATATTAGAATTCTCTATTTATACGGCTATTATTCTAATAATAAGAATATCACTAAGCTTTATTCCTCTACCACCTGCAATAACAACGTCTCTTTATTTAAGTCCATTTGTTTATGCATCATCTGATCTATTACCTTCACTGGCACATTTAATAATTAATACTATTTTCGTTTTTCAATTAGTGATAGCCTTTAACTTCACGGAATTACCTACGTTGAATAACAAAAAAGAAAATAAATTTTCTTCACTGGTTATCTTTTTTATAACAAGTATACTATTTGCAACCGCAGCTTTTTCCCTCACATTATTAATAGACTCATTTGTAACAAACTCAAATATACCATTAAATCTCTCTAATATATATTCAACAAATAGTAATAGTTTAATTATATTAGTAATACTATTTTCATTAGGATTGAGCTATTATCTGCTCAGTAATAAATTATTTCACTTCTACACAACAAACTTTCCCGTAAAAAGAAATAAGTTAGTTCTAATTTTCATCGTTGCCTTTTTTGCAGTAGCCCCCTTCTTCTTTACACACAGATTTTGGTTTCCATATCTTATAATTCTTATCTTTCACATATTACAAATAAAAAACACATATACCCCAAACTCAAATTCCTCATTTGTAACACAGTTAACTTTACTTATTTTATTCTCAATTTTTGCATCCAGTATTTTATACTCCAGTTCAAAAAACAAAGAAAAAGAATTAAGAAAATCCTATGCCTATAAACTCACAGCAAAGAGAGATAAACTTGCAGAATTTTTATTCCCATCAATTGAAAAACAACTATTGAATGATACATTAATAACTAAATATTTAAAACAGGCGATAAAAAAACCGGAAGCTGAAGGTAAATTACTAGATTATGTAAAGACAAAATTTGTAAATAACTACTGGAATAAGTATGAAGTACGAGCTTATATATGCCGTTCCGGTAGTAAGCTTCACATACAACCGGCAAATGTTATTGTTGGATGTGAAAATTATTTTTCATCAATAATATCCAACATGGGATTTAAAACCATCAGTCAGGATTTATATTACATAGATGAATCATATGATCTATACACCTATATTGCTAAAATAGATTTTCCAGATCCCGACCCTCAGTATCAAAAAATGAGTATATACTTTGAATTCTATTCAAAAATTACTACCAGTAGTTTAGGATATCCTGAATTATTGATAGATAATGAATTTTACCAACGAATAGATCTTTCAGAATATTCATATGCTATTTATCATCAGGGCGATCTGGCAAAAAGTGTAGGTGATTATCAATATCAATTAACTGCTCCAAAAATGAAATCCACATCTCAAAATTCATTTTTCTTCTTTGATAAAGACAATTATAACCACTTATATTTAAAGACTTCACCATATACCTCAATATTAATCAGTAGGAAAAGCCCAACGCTAATAAACACATTATCATTCTTTTCATACATTTTCATCATAGCAGTATTTCTAATTTTATTGTTTAAACTACTGACAAATAAAAAATCTAAATTTCTTATATCATCTACAATTAAACAACGTTTACAATTTTGGACTATCACCATAATACTCTTATCTTCAATCACTATTGGACTTGCAATGTTATATTACCTTTTTGATCTTGATAAAAGAAAGAATCAAAATATTCTAATAGACAAAGCACATTCAGTATTGGTAGAATTAGAACAACGTTTCAGTTATCTTGATGATATTCATAAAATACCACCGCAAGATTTATCACAAGATCTATCAAGATATTCAAATACTTTTTTCACAGACATCAACTTATTTGATAAAAACGGAGATATGATAGCTACTTCGCGACCTCAATTATACGAAGTAGAACTAATATCAAAAAAGATGAATCCATTGGCCTATTACGCACTCAATGAGAATCAGCAAATAATTGAAATTAAAGATGAAAAAATAGGATCCTATGTCTTTCAATCTGCCTATGTACCTCTGCGTGATACGAAGAATAAAACACTGGGATACATTAATTTACCATATTTTACACGTGAATCTGAATTTAGAGCCGATTTATCTACTCTTTTAGTAGCTTTTATCAACATCTATGTGATTTTAACGGTAATAGCTGTTTTAATAGCTTTAATTGTATCTAGTTACATAACCAGACCTCTCCAGATAATCAAAGATAAAATAAGCCAGATTAACTATTTCAAGAAACCGGAAAAGATATCATGGCAGGGTGATGATGAGTTGGCTGACCTTATCAAACAATATAACAATATGGTTGATGATTTGTCGAATAGTGCGGAGTTATTGGCTAGATCGGAAAGAGAAAGCGCTTGGCGCATCATGGCCCAGCAGGTAGCCCATGAGATAAAGAATCCACTAACCCCTATGAAACTTAATGTTCAGTACCTTCAACGAGCATGGCAGGACCACAAAGAAGATTGGGATTTACGATTAGAGCGATTTACACAAACAATGGTTACACAAATCGATGCATTATCAACTATAGCAGGTGAGTTTTCAGACTTTGCAAAGATGCCGAATAGTAATATGGAAATCATCGATTTAAATCAATGTGTCAATGAATCGGTTTTACTTTTCACAGATTCATCCAACCTTTCAATAAATATAAAATCAGAAAATACACATAATTGGGTAAGAGCTGATAAACAACAACTAACACGAATATTAAATAACCTCTTCAGAAATTCTATTCAAGCATTAAACGCTGAAATACCAGGTGTAATTACAATATCAATCTATGAGGACAATAAATTCAAGATACTTGAGTTTACAGATAATGGAATTGGTATAAAGAAAGAGGTTCAATCAAAAATATTCACTCCATTTTTCACAACAAAAACGGCAGGGACAGGTCTGGGGTTAGCTATGGTTAAAAATATAACAGAATCATTCGGAGGCAGTATATGCTTTAATTCTTCGGAGGGAACAGGGACCACTTTCATTTTAAGCATTCCATCGAGTGATCAACCGAAGAAGTAAAATCAGCCCTTTATTCTTACCTTTGCATATAATTTTTTAACCATTGAATCCATTAAAAAAATTAGCAGGACAAACAGTAATCTATGGACTGCCCACTATTTTGGGCCGCTTCTTAAGTTGGTTTCTTGTTTTTCTACAGGTAAGAATCTTTAAACAACCTGATAAATTTGCTGTAGTAACAGAGTTATATGCGTATGTTTCATTTCTTATTGTCATCCTAACTTATGGAATGGAGACAGCCTACTTCCGATATTCAATGAAACAAAAAGGTAATAAAACGGTCTATTCCACCACTTTACTATCTATCCTAACCACAACATCAGTTTTCATTATTTTAGTATCGATCTTTAATCAAAATATTGCAACAGCAATAGGATATCCAACACATCCGGAATATATTGCATGGTTTGGATGGATACTGGCATTAGATGCATTATCAGCCATACCTTTTGCAAAACTAAGGATAGAAAGCAGACCGGTTAGATTTGCATTCATTAAATGCATAAATATTTTCACTACCATCATTCTTCAAATAATCTTTCTTTTCATTATTCCCTGGATACTTAAACATCCTGAATATAAACTTCTTTTCTCCTTTTCCAATTTCATTTATAACCCGAAAATAGGAGTGGGGTATATCTTTATTTCGAACCTAGCTGCCAGTCTTTTCACGATGATTCTTCTGGCACCAGAGTACATTTTAAAACATTATACGTTTGATAAAAAACTTTGGAAAGAAATGTTTAATTATGCATGGCCATTACTCATTCTGGGCTTGGCAGGTATCGTCAATGAAACATTCGATAGAGCATTAATGAAATGGATTATTCCTGCATCAGAAGATCCACAAACCCAACTCGGGATTTACGGTGTGTGTTATAAATTATCTATCATAATGACTTTATTCATTACGGCTTTTAGATTTGCGGCCGAACCTTTCTTTTTTCAACATGCCAGTCAAACAGATTCTAAACAAATCTATTCAACTGTAATGAATTGGTTTATGATTATTTGCAGCTTCATATTTTTGGGAGTGATGGTTAATATTGAGATTATCAAATATCTAATTACACCAAAGTATTGGCCCGGATTGAAAATAGTACCGGTACTCCTAATTGCAAATATGTTTCTAGGTATATTTTATAATCTATCAATATGGTATAAATTAACCGACAGAACTAAAATGGGTGCAGTAGTATCAGTCATAGGTGCAATAATTACAATTGTCTTGAATTTTCTATTAGTTCCGGTCATGGGATATATGGGCGCAGCCTGGGCAACTTTAATTTGTTATTTAGCAGTTATGGTGATATCCTATTTTCTGGGTCAAAAATATTATCCCATTAATTATAATATTCCCAGATTCTTTCTCTATTTATGTTCGGCACTTTGTCTTTTTGGGTTAAATCATCTTCTTAATCAATATAAAATTCCATTTTCATTTATCTTTAACAATTTATTTCTGATACCTTTAGTAATTCTAATTATTAAAGTCGAAAAAATAAACATTAAAGCATTAATACTAAAATTAAAATGAACGAATTAAATATAAAAATAATCAATAAATCTGCTAATGATCTTCCATCCTATGAAACAATACATTCTGCAGGAATGGATTTAAGAGCCAATTTAGAGCATCCTGTTGATATTAAACCACTGGAGAGAGCAATCATCCCAACAGGTTTATTCATTGAATTACCTGTTGGATATGAAGCACAAATCAGACCACGTAGTGGTTTAGCAGCAAAAACAGGCATAACCGTATTAAATTCACCGGGTACTATTGACGCAGATTATAGAGGAGAAATAAAAATAATACTGGTAAATCTCTCGAATAATAACTTTACGATTCAACATAGTGAACGTATTGCACAAATGATTGTTTCTAAACATGAACGTGTAAGCTGGAGCCTAGCCGAACAATTAGGAGAAACAGAAAGAGGCGCAGGTGGTTTTGGTCACACCGGAATTCATTAATAATAAAAGCAGTTCAATGAATCGTAAATTCTTAATATTACTACTTTTCCTATTATCATCTAAAATAGGTTTTACACAAACTATTTTAGATACAACTAGCTATAACACAAAATTAACCGCTTTATTAATAGAAGCAAAAAAAGAATTTCTCTGTGGCAATGCAGAAAAAGGGGTTGAAAAATTTAATGAAGTAATTAAAAAATATCCGTCGTGCGATGCAGCTTATTATGAACTGGCAAAAATAAGTGATTCTAAAGGCTTGATATATCAATCAATAAGTCTACTCAAAAAGGCATATCAAATTGACTCATTAAATAAATGGTATGGCCAAGCCTTAGCCCAATTGTATCAAGCTACCGGAAAATATGATAGTACCACATTGATTTATACTAATCTGATAAAACAATTTCCAAATAATCCCGATTACTATTATAGCTTGTCCAATAATTACATTTTTACAAATGACATTAAAAGTTCAATAAACACCTATAACAAAGCAGAGAAGAAATTCGGACTATCTGAAGACATAGTTCTTGAAAAATATAAATTATATTTATCTATTAAAGATACAGTTAACGCAATAAAAGAAATACAAAAACTAACGATAAAGTTTCCAAAAGAATCAAAATATTATTCTTTACTGGCACGTCTATACAATGAAGCAGGGAATCATCAAAAAGCGGAATGGTGTTATAAGACCATAGAAAAAATCAATCCTACAGATCCCTATATTCACATCACACTATCAGAATTCTATAAAGAAAGAAAAAACCCGAAAAAAGCTTTTGAAGAGCTAAAAAAAGGTTTTTCAGCTAAAAATTTAGAAAGTGATTTTAAATTAAAAGTATTCGAACAATACTTAAATGATACGATTCAACCTTTTTTACGTGAAAAAGATGCTGTTGAGTTATCGGAAATAATTGTAAACACTCACCCTAACGATATCAAAGCTATGTTGGTGAGAGGAAATGCTTTATTCATTCATAAGAAATATAAACAGTCTAAAGATTATTTTTATAAAGCATTGCTGATCGATACTACAAATGTTTATGCCTTAGACTATTTTATTCGTTCCAGTCTAATTTTAAATGATACAACACACCTTGAACCTTTCTTAAAAAAGGCAATCCGAATTTTACCGAACAATACATATTACTTTTATTTTTTAGGATCGATCTTATTCAATAAAAAAGAGTACGAAAAAGTTATTGACCTATTACAAAATGGGTTACAGACAGCAACTAATAATCAATTAAAAGAAGAATTATATTTACAGTTGGCCGAAGCTTATTCATACAATAAACAAGATTCTTTATCGACAGAATATTATCGAAAAGTAATTATGCTTAATCCGAAAAATGTGTTGGCATTAAATAACTTTAGTTATCATCTATTGCAAAAGAACAAAGAGTTACAAGGAGCATTAGAACTTGCTAAACAGGCAGTATTATTGGCACCAGATAACTCGAATAACATAGATACTTACGCTTGGGCTCTTTATAAAACAAATAACTTACAAGGAGCTAAAAAAGAGATAAAAAAGGCCATTAAAAAAGGTGGTAAAAAGAGTGATGTCGTATTAGAACACTATGGAGATATTCTCTATAAATTAGGAGAGCAAGAAAAAGCATTTAAATATTGGAAAAAAGCATTTAAATTTGGAACTGGTTCTGAATTACTTAAACAAAAAATTGAGCAACATAAATTAATTGAGTAACTCTATGAAGAATATTTTTCTTTACAGTGGACTGCTTATTTTAGTCATACTGTCGTCGTGTCAAACCAAAAGAAGTATTATAAAAGCTCCTATAAAAGAACAGGGAGCGAATTATCTATTTAATAAACTTAAAGAAAACGAATTACAATACAACTCTTTCTCTGCTAAGTTTTCTGCCGAATATGAGAAAAAAAAGAAGAAAACTACCATCTCAGGGCTCGTTAGAATTTCTAAAGATAGCGTAATATGGTCGGTAATAACTCCAGTCTTAGGTATTGAAGCTGCAAGAATTTCAATATCATTAGATTCGGTTAAAGTTCTAAATAGAATCGATGGAACTTATCTTATTAAAGACTTCTCGTTTATAAATACCATACTTAACAGAAATCTGGATTATGATATGCTCCAGTCGTTGATTACCGGTAATGATTTTTCAGTCTATGATAATAGTTCATTTAAGGCTAACATTGATAATAAAGATTACAAATTAAGTACTTATAATAGAAGAAAACTCAGAAAAATATTAAAATTAGAAGATTCTATTCGAAGTATAATACCACTTGAACAAATTTATCTAAACCCTGAAACTTTTAAAATTTCGAAAGTGGTGATAAAAGAAAGTGAAAATACGCTACGTGCATTTGAAGCAACTTATTCAAATCATACATTGATTGATAAACAATTAGTACCACAAACGGTAACTTTTAATATAAATGACGGTACTAATAAAATTCGAATCATACTAAAATATTCTAAAATACAAATCAATCCTTCACAAAATTACCCTTTTAACATTAACTCAAAATTTATCAGGGTAGATAATTTTCAAACTAACCACTAATAATGCTGTATAAAAAAGCTTTATTTATAGTTTTTTGTCTTTTAATTTCGCTCCATTCTTTTTCGCAAAACGAGAAAACCGCTTTGCGTCAAAAAAAAGAACGTTTGGAGAAGGAAATTAAAAGAACAAGCAACCAATTAAATGAAACTAAAAAAAATAAACAAGCCTATTTAAATCAAGTCATTATATTAAATAAACAAATAAGTGTCAGAGAAAATCTTATCTCTGCCATTAATCTCCAGGTAAATTCAATTGATGAAGAAGCAATCAAAACAAAAGATACAATTATAAGTCTGTCTAAAAACCTCGCTCAATTAAAAAAAGATTATACAAAAATCATATATCAGATATATAAAACCAAAAATGAACAGAGTAAACTCATGTTTATCTTTTCTTCCAAAAATTTTCACCAGGCCTATTTACGCATAAAATATATGCAACAATATACGGAATATAGAAAACAACAAGCTGCTAAAATAACAAATATAACCAGAAGCCTAGGAAATAAACTTCAACTGTTGGAAACACAAAAAAATGAAAAAATAAACCTTTTAAAAAACAAAGAACTTGAGAAGTATAAGCTTTTTGGAGAAAAAGAGGAACAAAACAAAAATATCCAACAATTAAGTCAGAAAGAAAAAGTATTACTCAAAACCCTTCGCGATCATGAACAATCAGTTCAACGACTTCAAGATGCTATTGAAAAAATCATTGCAGAAGAGGTAAGAAGAGTAAAAGAGATAAAGAAAAAATCTAACACAGGTACCAAAGGAAAGATAAACCTGGGTAGGTCGGAAACCACTAAAGCTGAGTATGTCTATAGCTTGACCCCTGAAGACATTAAACTCTCCTCCTCCTTTGAAAACAATAGAGGAAAACTTCCATGGCCGGTAGATAATGGAACCATTACTGATTTCTTCGGCCAGCAACCACATGCCGAACTAAAAGGAATTATGATTAAAAATAACGGAATAAATATTGAGACTACTCCAGGATCATCTGCAAAATCAGTTTTCGATGGAGTTGTTACCGGAATTATTTCCATTCCAAATTTCAACAATGTGGTTATTATCCGTCATGGTGAATTTTTAACAGTATATTCAAATCTAAAAACCGTGTTTATTTCAAAAGGGGAGAAAGTAAAAACCTTACAACAAATTGGTTTAATTCACTCTGATCCAATGACAAATAAAACGAAAATACATTTTGAAATATGGAAAGGGAAAGTATTAATAAATCCTAGCGGTTGGATAAGAAAATAATTTTTACTTTTTCGTTTCTATCAAATAGATTATCTCTATTTTTGTGGTAATAAATAACGTTGATTATGCTTAATACAGTATTAGCATTTCTCCCTGCAGGAGGAGAATGGATTGTAATTGGACTAGTTGCTCTTCTTGTTTTCGGAGGAAAAAAAATTCCGGAATTAATGCACGGTGTAGGAAAAGGTATCCGCAGTTTCAAAGAAGGAATGAATGGATCTGATGAAGAAAAAAAAGGAGATGATAAACTGAATCCATAAAAAAAAGGAGGATACATGTATCCTCCTTTTTTTTATTCTTTTAGTTCAGGTTTAATCTTTATTCCATCAAATTTCTTTTCAATGCCGCTCTTGTATGAGATGGTAATGAAAAGCGATCCATCATAATTATATTTATTCCAATCGCCCTCTTGTCTTCCCATTACAAAAGCTCCTTCATCTTTCTTATTTCCATTATCCCAGTAATATACATGTTTTCCATTTGGTAGGTCGTCAATATAACTACCCTCAAAGTAAACTTGCCCTTTTTTACCTTGTTCCTTATTCGGATAGAAATATTTCCAGTTTCCATTACGTTGTCCGGCTTTGAAATTTCCTTCTTCTCTATGGTCACCCATTTCTACAACCCAAAAACCAGTTTCAAGACCTTCAATATATTCCCCTTGTTTTACAACAGTTCCTTCTTGATCGTATTCTGCAAATGATCCATCTAAAAGACCATTTAAATATGATTCTTCACGTTTAACACTACCGTTCGGATAAAACCATTTCCATATTCCTTCATATTTGCCATTCTTCGCGTATTTGCCTCTCTGCTCCACTTTTCCATCAGGATAGTAATAGATCCATTCCCCAACCTGTTTACCCTTAAGATAGCTTCCTACAGCGCGTAATTGGCCACTATCATAATACTCCTTCCATGCACCATCTTTAACACCATCTTCAGAGATAATACCTTCTCCAACTATAGACCCACTTTTAAAAATAAAACCTTGTGTAATCTTTCCGGTTTCATCATATTCTCTTCTAATCCCTTCCGGAATATCTTTCTTATAACTTGCAACAGTCTTTACCTGACCATTGGCATAATAATCTGTTTTAACGTTAAGTTTAACCACTTCAGAAGCTTGAACCTCTTCAATATCATTTACATACTTCTTTATATTTAATAAAACTCCATTTTTATCATATTCCTTAAAAAAACCATTTTTAAGATCGTCCTTATAAACGCCCTCCATCTTAACCATATCATTATCAAAGAAAAGTTTCCACCTTCCTTGTTTTTTTCCAGCCTTATCTTTTCTATTTATATATTCTCTATCAACAATAAAACCTTTTTTATATTCAGTGATAGATATGATGTTTCCATCTTCATCAAACTCTTTAGAAATACCAGTCTCTAAACCATTTTCAAAATTTATTACTTTCCATATTTTTCCATCGGCATAAAAGAAAGTGGTAGCACCTTGTTTAAGATCGTCTATAAAATTTTCAGTGACATACTCTTTTTCACGATATGTATTTCTCAATCCGTTCTTTTTTCCATTTTTATAATGGATCTCCAAAATCAATTTTCCTTTCTCATCATAGAATTTCCATAGACTATCAAGTTCGAAATTCTTTCTATTACCTTCAGATTTTAAGACACCGGTTTCAAAATAGGTTTTCCAATAGCCATCCGGTTTCCCATTTTTCATAGTACCTTCACTAGCCACTTTTCCATTCTGATGTTTAAAGACAGCGTATCCATTTGAGGTACTATTATCTTGCGCAGAAACTTGTAAAGTCCACAATAGTAATAGCAGAAGAATAAATTTTCGTTGCATAACATTTGTTTGAAAAAGCAATACAATATTAAGCAATCATATTCATCTTAACAAGACAAAAAATTAAATCAATCTGGCTTGTTTAGAAATTTCCAGCATCTTTATTATTGGAAGTTTAGCCTTTTCAATAATGTCGGATGACAAAATAATTTCAGGTTTTTCTTTATCCAAACACTTGTATAATTTATCTAAAGTATTCATTTTCATGAATGGACAATCATTACATGAACAAGTTTCATCAGCTGGGACAATGATAAATTCTTTGTCGGGACAAACTTTTTTCATCTGATGCAAGATACCTGTTTCAGTTGCAACAATATATCTTTTAGCCTTATCACGCTTTACAAACTCAATTAAAGCAGTTGTGGATCCAATATATTCAGCAAGTTTCAATATAGGTGATTGGCATTCAGGATGAGCAATAACTTTGGCATCAGGATTTTGAATTTTTAATTCAATCACCTTTTCAGCTGTAAGCTGATTATGAACATGACAACTACCATTCCATAAAATCATATTTCTTCCGGTAAGATTATTTACATAATTACCCAGATTTTTATCCGGGGCAAATATGATTTTCTCATCTTGCGGAAATGATTCCACAATTTTTAAAGCATTACTAGAAGTACAAATAACATCAGAAAGTGCTTTAACTTCAGCAGAGCAATTAATATAACTAATAACCTTATGATCTGGATATTTATCTCTAAATAATTTAAAATCAGCAGCGGGACAAGAATCAGCCAAAGAACAACCAGCCTCTAAATCAGGTAATAACACTTTTTTATTTGGATTCAGTATTTTAGCAGTTTCAGCCATAAAATGTACTCCTGCGAAAACAATAATATCAGCATTCGTTTCTGCAGCATTCTGAGCCAAGCCAAGACTATCTCCTACAAAGTCGGCTATATCTTGAATTTCGGGAACTTGATAAAAGTGAGCAAGAATAACAGCATTCTTTTTTTCTTTTAACTCTTTTATCTTTTGAATAACATTTGAATCATTAATCATTATTATTATCTTTATATATATTTATATCTTATGATGTTAATGAGGTGTTGAATCAGTTGAAAAAAAAATCAAAATAAATTTGATTATTCTTCTTTCAACATTTAGTCAATCGTTGTTAACAAGTTTTAACCGAATAAGTCCATTTAAAAACAATGATTTGCAAATTTATTAACACTTTATTTAAAAACATGTTTTTAAATAAAAACATTAAATTATTTCAGAGAAAAACTGTTCATCAATTGTTTGTTTCTTTCAATAAATAACTTCAAAAAGGGGTTTTATCGTCAATTGTTCATAACCTTCAAAAGTTATCACCACAAAAAAATGTTCTTACCGAGTTGTTAACATTGTAAGTGTTAGTAAATTTAAGTAATTGATTTACAGTATTATTATGATTTATTTTTTATTAAGTACGAATTATTAAGACCTTAGAAATAAAGAAGCTAACCAGCTTACTCAAATTAATTCTTAATTTTGTACAAAATTAGTTATTAACAATTCATGTAATGAATAAAATTTTGGCATTAGGTTCAGATCATGCAGGATTTGAATTAAAAGAATTTATTAAAAAGTACTTGATTGATAATGGGTTTGAAATCATTGATTTTGGAACGCATAGCAATAAGAGTGTTGATTATCCAGACTTTGCTCACCCTGTAGCAAGTGCTGTTAATAACAATGAATATGAAAGAGGTATTTTAATCTGCGGAAGTGGTAATGGGGTTAGTATGGTCGCTAATAAGTATCCAAATGTAAGGGCTGCTTTATGCTGGGCTAAAGAATTGGCTGAATTAGCTCGTCTCCATAATAATGCTAATATTTTATCTTTACCTGCACGATTTATTAGCACAGAGGAAGCAATAAAAATTGTAGATTTGTTCTTAAACACTCCTTTCGAAGGGGGAAGGCACCAAGCGCGTGTTGATAAGATTCGTTTAAAATGCTGTTAATATGATTGAAATTTTTGACAAGTTTAAATTTAATCAGCATAAGCAATTATTGGAACCTGAAGTAAGAAAAATAATTACTCAAAATAATGTTCGTTTTATTAAGGCATTCGATAATAGTAAATTACAATATGCTGATTTAGATTTGGCTAAAGCCAAGGCTGCTCGTATTAAGCACAAGGTTTTACATGAACTTGACAAACATTTAATTGAATTTGAAACTAATTTTGTTCAGAGGGGTGGAAAGGTATTATGGACCCAGAACGAAGAAGAGGCTATTCAGGAAATTCTAGCAGTTGTTGAAAGAAAAAAAGCGAAAAGTGTCATTAAATCAAATGCGCTCATTCTTGACGAAATCCATTTAAATACCCATTTAGAAAATTATGAAGTAGAGGTTAGAGAGACTGATTTAGGTTTTTATGCTCAGGCAAATACTGATGATAATGGTAAGAAATCTTTTCACCCTGTCTTTTCCGGGTTGCATTTTTCTAAAGATGATTATACCAATCTATTTCATCAAAAATTTAATGCCTCTCTTAATAATACTCCCTCTGAAATATTGAAGAATTTCAGAAAGCAAGTTAGAGAAGCGAATGTTAAAGCAGATATAGGGATAAGTAGTGCAAATTTTCTGATTGCTGATGTGGGAGCTGTTTCAATATCTGAAAATGAAGGAAATCAATTTTTAGCTTCTTCTTTTTGTAAAACGCATATTATTGTTATAGGAATTGAAAAGGTACTGGGCGCGTTAAAAGATCTGGATCTATTTTTATCTTTGTATGCTACACATAGTTACGGACAAAAAATAACAGCATATAATACAATACTTTTCGGTCCTCGTTTAGAAAATGAAATTGATGGACCGGAAGAGGTAATTGTTGTATTGGTTGATAACGGACGATCCAATTTATTGGGAATGATTGAACAGCGTAAAGCTTTATCCTGTATTGATTGTGGTGCTTGTCATAATGTATGTCCGGTTTATGAAACCATTGGTGGATCTTCTTATGGTTCTGATTATACCGGTCCGATAGGATCAGTTATTTCTCCATATCTTTCTGATTTTTCAACACATAATCACTTAAGTTTTATCTCTTCACTTTGTGGACGGTGTTCCGAAATATGTCCGGTTAATATCGACCTGGAAAGGCTGTTATTATTTAACCGAAATAAGGCTGTACTAAATAAAGGAACATCAATATTGGAAAGGTTTCTGATGAGAAGATGGAAGTACTTGATGAGTAACCGCAATGTATTGGATAAAATATCAGCTAAATATAAGAACTGGATTATCAGGAGACTTATTGGAAAAATATGGGGTACTCAGAGCGAAATTCCGATCATTAAAGAAAAGAGTTTTAAACAACTCTGGCAAGAAAGAAATAGTCACAAATAATTTAGAATCTACGTAGAATTCGGATTACTTCATTTGTATATTGTTGACCAAATAATAATACATGTACTAATAGCGGATAAAGATTACAAATATCCAGTCTTTCCATCCATCCATTGTTTAGCGGGTAGGTTTCATTGTAAGCCTCATAAAATGTCTGATTAAAGCCTCCGAATAATTTACTCATCGCGATGTCCATTTCACGATGTCCATAGTAAACAGCTGGATCAATTAAAACAGGTTGTTCCTCTTGATTTACCATAAAATTACCGCACCATAAATCTCCATGAATGAGTGATGGCGGTTCTTTAGGAAAAATATCATCCAGCAGTAAAAACAGTTTATTAATTGATTTGTGAAGAGATAATGGAATTAATCCTTGATCTGAAGCTTGTTTAAAAAGATATTCGATTCGGCAGGTGGTAAAAAAATCAGTCCATGTATCAAATTGATCATTACACTGTCTGATAGACCCGATATAATTATTGTATCCTAATCCAAACTGCTTGGACGAAGTTTTGTGTAAAGAGGCTAAGCGTGTTCCAAATTCAATCCAAAAGTCTGACGATTTGTTTCCCTCTTTAATAAATTCAAGGATTAGAAAAGCGGAAGCCGAACTATTGTTACTAGCAATGACACTGGGGATTGTAATTATGTTTTGCGAAGAGAGTAAATTTAGTCCTTTTGCTTCAAGCAAAAACATATCCGGATATTGAACTTTGTTATTGAGTTTTAAAAAAAAACTTCCTGAAGAGGTGTGAAGAATGTAAGCTTCGTTAATACTACCTCCACTACATGTTTCAAATGAAATAATTTCAGTGTTTTGCTGAAGCGTAGAAGATAAAGTTTCAATAATAGACTCTTTGATCCGATTACTTAACATTGGAACCGGCAAAAGTATAGTGGAATAACGAGCGCATTAATGATTTATTGAGTAAGCTATCTAGGAAAAACAATCCAAGACCGGCAGCCGTCACAATAAAGAATAAAGAATACTGTTTTAAGCTATTGGTAAATGATGAAAAGTAGTTTGGTAGATTGCTTAACAGGTCAATAAAATGTTTAAAATTTTCGGCAGTTATTTTGAGTGGAAACAGATCGAAGATAGACCAGTCTAAAAGGAAAAACAGAACAGGAACAACGACAGCAATAGATACAATGACAGTCCAGATAAGTTTATTTATAGTTTGTTGATGTGCAGACATATCAACTTCAGGTTGTTCTAAAAGATCCATAACCCGATTAGTAAACCCGGGGGATGGTGATTCTAATGGTAATTTACTGAACAGATTTTTCAGTAATTCATCGTTATGATATGATATGTTTTTCATCGTGTAACCTCCTTAAAATATGCTGGTTGAGGTTCATCTTCTTCCAGGCTTTTCATTAATCTTTGCATTTCGGCATAAAGCTTCTTTCTTATTCGATGGAGCTTTACTTTCACATTTGCAACTGTAAGGCCTGTAACTGTACTGATATCTTCAATAGAGCTATCATTTTGATAGAACAAAGATACAATAACATTTTCATCTTCAGGCAAGCTTTTCAGTGCTTTTTGAAGTAGCTCAAACTTATCGGGATCGTCGGAGAGTAGAAATTGATTTTCACTGGAATCATCAGAATAGTTGTTAATAGTAGATTCGTCAAGTGGAGAAAGTTCTATCTTTTTCTTTCTTACTTTCGAAATTGCTGTATTATAAACAATCCGGTAAAGCCATGTTGAAAATTTTGATTCATTTTTAAAACTCCTTAAAGATTGGTATGCTTTAACAAATACATCCTGTGCAATCTCTTCTGCATCTTCTCTGTTATGGAGAATCTTGAGAGCGATTGAAAAGACCATCTCCTTATGTTTCTCCACCAGGATTGCATAAGCCCGAACATTGCCGGTCATGATCTGTTGTAGGTAGAATGTATCTGTTTCAAATTTCATACACCTCTTTGACGATGGACTTTTTATTTGGTTACACAATTATTACAAAATTAATACACAAAAAAGCGTATTTTACTTATTCTCAAAAAATTAACAAATAATTTAGCGTTGATATTGGGATGTTTTCTTCTGCTTTTTTGCATGAATGTGTTTATGATTTTCTGGTTTGTAGACGTGGTGCATCATCTGAAAAAGAGAATCGAATATTGGATTCTTTTTATGACAATTATTAGAAACACATACATGATAAAATAATCTCTGTAGTATTATGTCTGTTCTTGATACTCCACTGGCAAAGATGGATTTTATTAGATGTTTATCTAAATAGGTTTGGATATCTTTTGCACAATCACTCCTAGTATTATAATACAAAGCTTTCGTCCGACAAATCCTAAACATGTTTGAGTATCAATAAAGCAACCATCAGTCGGATGGATTTTGTCCGGATAACTGTTAAAAATAAATCAAATAGAGATCATTTATATGTAACCTTATTATAAAACCAACGTCAAAAGATCAAACAACAATAAAAATTAAAAGTCATGGAAGGAATATTGATACCTCTGGGAGCTTTTGCGATGATTTACGGAATTGTAAAATTAAACATCCGTAAGAAAGAACGCCTGATGTTGATTCAGGCAGGATTAGATCCGGCAACTTTTGATAAAAGTGAAAAAAAATCTTTATCAACAGCAAAATTGGGAATGTTGCTTGTTGCAATTGGGCTGGGCATTCTTTTAGCTAACATTATCGTAAGATTTGAAGTAATGGATCGTGATGCAGCTGTATTTTCACTGGTATTTCTCTTTGGTGGTATTAGTTTACTTGTATCATATTTTCTAGAGAAGAAACAGTTGAAAGAGCATTTAACGACAGAAAAGAAGGAAGAATTCGAAAAGGAAACCATTGAGAAAGAAGAAATTTAATCTCAGGGAAGGAGAAAAAATTTCTGATTTAAAAACGTAGATGAGGGTGTTTAAAAAATTACGATCGTAATTTTTTAAACACCCTCATCTACGCTTTAGTAAAAATCGGTTTAGTGTAATATAGGTCGGCCCCTGAGGTTTTAAGATACTTTCGTATAGAGAGAAAGAGGTAATGGTTTGATTCATAATTTCAATTTCTTTATAGGGGGCAATGATCTTCTGGAAAAGCTTAAGATCTTTTAGTTGTTTTATTCTTGTTAATGTAAGATGAGGAACGAAATTTTGTCTGTCGGAATAAAATCCGATTCTGGATAAGTTCTTTTCAATATCATTGTGCAGCAGGGTGAGTGGTTCATCTTTATTAATTCCCATCCAAAGTACTCTGGGATTATATGAGCTACCAAAAACGCCAATTCTATTAATGCTTAAAATAAAGGGATTTATTTTTTCGGCGGCTTCAGAGAGTCTTTTCTCAATTTCAATAATTTTTACTTCGGGCGTTTCGCCCAGAAAGCGAAGGGTGAGATGAATCTTATCTGTTTCAACGAATCGTAATGACTCATACTTTAAGGAGCCACTGAGATGATTATAAATTTCCAGAAACTTTTCATTAGGTTCTATTTTAATGGCTACAAACAATCGTTTCATCTGGATCTATTTAATGGGGAAAGAGACTTTTTGAAAAATGTTGAAACAAAAATAGGATTATTCCGAAGAAAACTCCTATTTTTGCCATAATTAATGAAGTTGGGGTGTTAGCTCAGTTGGCTAGAGCGTTAGACTGGCAGTCTAAAGGTCAAGGGTTCGATTCCCTTACGCTCCACAACGATAATCACAAAAAATATCAAGGGTTTCCGGCAATAGGAACCCTTTTTCGTTTTGTTTAAAATCGCAAAAAATTCCCTAAATCTTTAGATTTTGTCCGAATAGAAAGGCAATATAAGGGAGATACGAGTCTGATATGACTGATCTATAAGGGCATATTAAAAGAAATTTAACCTAGGTTTGAACTAGGTTTGAACTATGTTTGACCGGGGAGCCAGGATACCGGATAAACCCCCACGAAATTCATTTCAAATCTTTTTTTACACACCTTCGTGTTTACTTCTTATCTTTTTTATTCTTCGGTCTTATTTAAATATTTATTACGGGATATGCCGCTTATCGATAAACTTTTATTCTCTTCCCCAAAACTTTTCAGACTGATCCCTGAGATGATGCTTTTCATTAATGTATTATGACAAGGATGGGTGCGATAAGGCTATTGGAAGAAGTTTAGGCGAATATTGAATGTGTTATATATATGTCTCTGTAGTTTTAACTAGTGTAGACTTTTTCTACATGCCATTTATAATATGATTATCCACATAATCAGTAATATAGTTTTAATGGCATCAAAAAAGAGGCAATATTTCCTTTAAATTATTTAGACACATTCAATATTGTATTTTCAAAATCAAAAGAACCGAAAAGCTATTACTTATAAAAATATTCAGGGTATTTTTGCAAAACTAAATTCCAAAAATCATGAATATCACACATATTGAACACATTGGTATTGCAGTTAAGAATCTTGAAGAAAGTATTGCGTATTACGAAAATGTTTTAGGTTTAAAATGCTATGCAGTTGAAGAAGTTAAAGATCAAAAAGTTAAAACTGCATTTTTTAAGGTAGGTCAAACCAAACTGGAATTACTGGAGTCTACCGATCCAGAGGGTTCTATTGGAAAGTTTCTTGAGAAAAGAGGTGAAGGAGTTCATCACCTTGCTTTTGCTACCCAAAATTTGGAAGGCGCTTTATCCGAAGTGAATGAGAAAGGTGTTAATTTAATTGATAAGCAACCTCGTAAAGGTGCCGAAGGTCTAAGTATTGCATTTCTTCATCCAAAATCAACTCACGGAGTATTAACAGAGTTGTGTGAAGATAAAAACAAATAACACAATGGGATTTGAAGATAAAATCAAGGAACTACTTGATAAAAGAGACCTTGCAAAACTGGGTGGTGGACAGAAACGAATAGATTCCCAACATGCCAAAGGAAAACTTACTGCACGCGAGCGTATAGATTTATTACTCGATGAAGGTAGTTTTGAAGAATTCGACATGTTTGTAACCCATCGCTGTAAAGAATTTGGTCTTGAAAAACAGGTTTATATGTCGGATGGCGTGGTTACAGGCCATGGAACTATAGACGGTAGAGTGGTTTATGTCTTTTCTCAGGACTTTACTGTTTTTGGTGGCTCGTTGTCGGAAACGTTTGCTAATAAGATTTGTAAAGTGATGGATCAAGCCATGAAGGTTGGCGCTCCTGTTATTGGTATCAACGATTCAGGTGGCGCTCGTATTCAGGAAGGGGTGACAAGTTTAGCAGGTTATGCCGAAATTTTTGAACGTAATATTCTTGCTTCGGGTGTTATTCCTCAGATCTCAGCTATTTTCGGTCCTTGTGCAGGTGGTGCTGTTTATTCGCCAGCTTTGACCGACTTTATTGTGATGAGTAAAAAAACCAGTTATATGTTTGTAACTGGGCCTAAAGTTGTAAAAACCGTTACCGGTGAGGTGGTAACCGATGAGGAACTTGGTGGTGCAATGGTACATGGTTCTAAATCGGGTGTAGCTCATTTTGTTGCCGATGATGAAAAAGAGGGTATTCTGCTCATTCGTAAATTACTGAGTTATCTTCCACAAAATAATCTGGAAGATCCCCCTCTATCACCATGTACAGATCCTATTGATAGGCTTGACGATTCTTTAAACTATTTTATTCCGGAAAATCCGAATACGCCTTACGATGTAAAGGATGTGATTTATGCAATTGTAGACCATGGAGAGTTTCTTGAAGTACAACGTGATTATGCTCCGAATATCTTAATAGGATTTGCCCGTTTCAATGGAATGCCTGTTGGTATTGTTGCAAATCAGCCGAATTATTTAGCCGGAGTTTTGGATATTAATGCTTCAAGAAAAGCAGCCCGGTTTGTTCGCTTTTGCGATGGTTTTAACATTCCGATTCTGACACTGGTTGATGTTCCAGGCTTTCTACCTGGTACAACACAAGAGTATGGTGGTATTATTATTCATGGTGCTAAGTTGTTGTTTGCATACGGCGAAGCAACAGTTCCAAAGATAACCGTTATTCTGCGTAAGGCTTATGGTGGCGCTTATGATGTGATGAGTTCTAAACATTTGCGTGGGGATATAAATTATGCATGGCCAACAGCTGAAATTGCTGTCATGGGTTCGAAAGGAGCAATCGAGGTATTGTATAATAAGAAGATTGCTGAATTTACGGATCCGGATGAACGTGCTGCTTTTATTAGCAAAGCAGAAGCTGATTATAAGGATAAATTTGCAAATCCTTATAATGCAGCTCGCTATGGATTTATTGACGATGTTATAGAACCTCGTAATACCCGATTCCGCATCATTAGAGCATTACAGGCCTTAGCAACAAAGAAAGATACTAATCCGCCTAAGAAGCATTCGAATATACCCTTATAAAAAACCATTTTATGAAGTTAAAAATCAGACTATTCCTTATCGGAACAATATTGATGATGGGGTTTGTTCCAAAGATGGTTATAGCTCAAAGTGGCGGTGATTTCTGTATCAATAAGTTTATGGTTATAAACGATTCCAGTTTTGTTGATGACTATGGACTTCATTCTCCGTGGATTGAAATCTTTAATAAGGCTCATGCGCCTGTTGATTTGGGCGGCATTTACTTGACAAATGATTTGAACAACCCTACCAAGTTTCAGTTTCCTATCGGTGATCAAAAAACAATTATACCGGCAAACGGATATTTGTTGTTATGGGCTGAAAACAAACCGGAAAAAGGGGTATTGCACGTAAACTTTGATCTTAGAAATTCGCATTTTATTGCTTTGTTTAGTTCTAATGGTAAGAGGCTAATAGATAGTGTCACTATCGGCGCTAATCAGAAAGCGAATATTTCATTCGGACGCATTACCGATGGTAATGTTAAGTGGGGCTATTTAAATAAAACAACTGTCCGTACGAATAAAAGTAATTTTAGGCCATCTCCGGTAAGTATGCATTCTGTGAAGGATGATGCTTATGGAATTTCAATGGCAATAGTTTCACTACTTATCGTTTTTATTGTTCTTACATCTATGTTCTTAATCTTTAAATACGTATCTCGATTATACAATAAAGATGTTCGTAAAAAATTCAATAGAAAAAAAGGTATTCCTGATTCGGATGAAGAATCTGAAGATGGCATCTCTGGAGAGGTAAGTGCGGTTCTTGCTATGACCTTGTATATGTATCGGAGTGAATTACATGATATTGAGAATACTGTTTTAACGATAAAGAAAGTATCAAGAACATATTCTCCATGGAGTTCAAAAATATATGGTTTGGGAAAAATGCCTAATAAATAACAGCGAAAAATAAGCTCATACTATCGCAACAAGACATCATCCATCTGAATATTAAAAAACAAACTCTTTGCAGATGAAAAAATTTAAGTTTACGATAAACGGTAATCAATACGAGTCAGAGATCATCAACATTGAGGATAATGTTGCTGAAATTGAAATTAATGGTACCTCGTATACCGTCGAATTGAATAAAGCAATAGAGCCGGTTACCAAAACACCAAAGCTGGTTCGTTCAATATCTGTTCCTTCCACCGACAGTCATCCATCCGTTGCCAAAACAAGTAGTCCGGATGAACCTAAAGGTGGTGGTGTTATTAAAGCGCCATTACCCGGCACCATTCTTGATATTTATGTTAAAGAAGGCGATATGGTTAAAATTGGCCAACGTATTTTGACACTTGAAGCCATGAAGATGGCGAATAACATTGACTCAGATAAAGAGGGCAAGGTGATTAGCATTAAAAAAGAAAAAGGAGCTCAGGTAATGGAGGGCGAAATCCTAATTGTGATAGGGGAATAAAGTTATGGCACAACAAGAAACTTTAATTCAATTTCTTCAAGGTCATCTGATCCAGTTTTTTTCGTCTACTGCCTTTTCAAACCTCACTTTGGGGCACATCCTAATGATTGTAATAGGTCTGTTTTTTATCTATCTTGCAATTAAAAAGGAATATCAACCTTTGTTACTTATTCCAATTGGCTTTGGAATAATATTAGGGAATGTCCCTGTTATACAAGGGTTACAGGTTGGTATTTATGAAAATGGGAGTGTATTAAATTTTCTGTTCTCAGGTGTAAGTAAGGGGCTCTATCCTTCATTGATTTTTTTAGGTATCGGTGCAATGATTGATTTTTCGTCATTAATCTCAAATCCTAAATTAATCCTGATTGGTGCTGCTGCTCAATTAGGGATTTTTGGAGCATACGCAATAGCCTTACTGCTTGGCTTTACTCCTTCGGCAGCTGGTGCTATCGGAATAATTGGTGCTGCCGATGGTCCTACTGCAATCTTCCTCTCGTCAAGACTGGCCCCTGAATATCTTGGAGCCATTGCTATTTCGGCCTATATTTATATGTCGCTGGTTCCATTTATTCAACCCCCTATTATGCGGTTATTAACCACAAAAAACGAGCGGGTTATTAGAATGAAACCTTCAAGGGTCGTTTCTAAGGTTGAAAAAATCATGTTCCCAATCATCGGTCTATTACTCACTTGCTTTATTGTCCCTGCTGGTATCCCTTTGCTTGGAATGTTGTTCTTTGGAAACTTACTTAAAGAGAGTGGCGTAACAAAGCGTCTGGCCGATTCTGCCAAAGGCCCGTTAATTGATTTAGTAACAATTCTTATTGGTTTAACTATTGGAGCCTCTACGCAAGCAGAGACCTTTTTGACCAATCAGACATTACGTATTTTTATTTTAGGTGCTTTTGCCTTTATTATTGCTACCATGGGAGGTATTGTCTTTGTGAAATTCATGAATCTCTTTTTAAAGGAGGGCAACAAGATAAATCCGTTAATCGGAAATGCCGGTGTTGCTGCAATGCCTGATAGCGCAAGAGTTTCACAAGTATTAGGACAGGAATATGATAAGACAAACCACTTGTTGATGCATGCCATGGGACCCAATGTTGCAGGAGTTATCGGTTCTGCCGTTACAGCAGGTATCTTATTAAGTTTTTTATTCTAAAAATAGTGTATTACCGAATCTTTTTTCCGGAATCATTCTTAGATTTGAATGCTGGAAAAAAGATTCGGTTTCTTATAACTCATATTTTTAATCATGCTGATAATTGGTATTGCTGGAGGATCCGGAAGCGGAAAGACTACTGTTGTTAAAAAAATAGCATCGGCTTTTTCCGAAGAATCTGTTGCTGTTATTCCTTTAGATAACTATTATAAAGATAAAGGGCATCTTACGGCTGAAGAAAAATTGAAGATTAATTTTGACCATCCTACGGCCTTTGAATACAACTTGCTCATCAAGCAACTGGATATGTTAAAGGCAGGGCAACCTATTGAAATGCCTATCTATTCATATCTCACCTGCTCAAGAGCAAAGGAGACCGTTACTGTTTTACCTAAAGATGTTATTATTGTTGAAGGTATCCTGATTTTAAATAACCCGCGTCTGCGTGATAGAATGGATATTAAAATCTTTGTGGATGCTGATGATGATGACCGGTTAATTCGAATTATCAGAAGAGATATTGTTGAGCGCGGAAGGACTTACAATCAGGTTCTCGATCATTATGAACAATTTGTGAAACCAATGCACATTCAGTTTGTTGAACCCACGAAACGATATGCCGATATTATTGTACCACAAGGTGGAGAAAACCACATTGCCATTGATATTCTTTCATCAAGAGTTAAAATACATTTAAAGAAATAGGGATTTGTTATTTTTTCTTTAAAAGATAGTTTAATTTTGAATCAAATTCATTCATTTCATCATCAATCAGTTTTATAGTGCTATTGTTAACAATCAAATAATTGACAACATCAGAATCTTCGGGATCGTCATTTTCGACAGAAAGCTGGTATACTATTGCAGTAGGATCTGTTGCTGTCCCTTTGATAATAGTCCACTTTCCGGTGGTTTCAAATGGCTTATCACTTCCTTGACCTAAATAAACTTCTTTTAAGGTATAGGTTCGTTCATTTTTTTCTTTATTCTCTTTTAGTGTAAGGGTAGTCTCAATACCTTTACAATCTGCACAAGGAAGTACTCCGGTAAAGACACCTATTGCACTATTCCCATTTTTAGCTGTTTTATTAGCGATGTCTATTTTGCTACTTGAATTTCCGTTACAGGCTACTAAAGCTAAAAGAGTCAAGATATAAACCAATTTTTTCATGGTACAACAGTTTTATACGTAATCGAATGATTAGAAAGCTCAAAGTTATAATCTAATTCTAAATTAAAGATACGATTTTTGTGAAAAAGGTTGCCCGTTTTTATTAACAAATAACATAAAATTATTTAGAAACATAAATTTGGCAATTTATAAATTTAATACGATCATTAATGTATGCAATCATTGATATAGAGACGACAGGCGGAAACGCTGTTTATGATAAGATTACTGAAATTGCTGTTTATATTCATGATGGGGAGAAACTTGTTGGTGAGTATACCTCACTGGTGAATCCGGGTAAGTCAATCCCATATTATATTACTAAACTTACAGGTATTAGTGATCAGATGGTTGCTAATGCTCCTTATTTTAATGAGATAGCCTCGACAATAGATGATTTGACAAAGGAGTGCTTTTTCGTAGCACATAATGTTTCATTTGACTATAATTTTGTCCGAGAAGAGTTTAGACGATTAGGTGTTAAATTTGAACGGCCAACTCTTTGCACTGTTCGTTTAAGTAGAAAATTAATTCCCGGGAAGAGATCATACAGTCTTGGCAATCTTTGTAATGATGTAGGCATTCATGTAAAAGATCGCCATCGTGCTTCGGGCGACGCATTTGCGACCGTTAAACTTTTCGAGTTATTGTTACAGGTCGAACCTAATCTTTCTGTTCTCAATGTCCCCAAGCTTCCTAATGGAATGCCTCAAGAGTTACTTGAAAAGATTCCGGAAACAACAGGAGTCTACTATTTTTATAACGAGAATAATGATTTAATCTACATTGGAAAAAGCATAAATATCAGAGAACGTGTTATCTTACATTTTAATAATAGGACAGGAAATAAGGCACAAGAGATGAAGCGCCAAACACATCATATTGATTGTGAAGTGACAGGATCTGAATTAATCGCATTATTGAAGGAATCTGATGAGATTAAAAAGAACAAACCGATTTTCAATAGGGCTCAACGCCATACATCCGAACGTTTTGGAATTATTTCTATTGTTGACGATAAAGGATATATAGGTTTACACGTTATTAAAAATAGTTCTGATGTTGATCCCGTCGTATCTTTTAATTCAATGGTTTCTGCTAAAAAATCATTAGAAGAAATCACCGAGAAGTATTTTCTGTGTCAAAAGATTAATGGGCTCTATGAAACGCATGGCGCCTGCTTCCAATATGGACTGGGTGTTTGTTTGGGTGCCTGTATCGGAAACGAGGATGCTGAAAGCTACAACCGTAGAGTTAAAGAGGCTTTGAAACAATTCGAGTATGTTTACAGCGATATGATAATTCTGGATAAGGGTAGATCGATGAATGAAAAATCTGTTGTACTGGTAGAAAACGGAAAGTATAAAGGATTTGGATTTATTGATATAACCTGCTTTGGTGGGAGTATTGAAGAATTAAGGGAGTGCATAAAACCGTATGGTGATAATCGTGACGTACAGCAGATTATTAATAGTTATCTTTCAAAGCATAAGGTTGAAAAGGTAATAAAGCTTTAACTTCCTCGGGCCTTAATAGTCCCTAAGTGTTTAGTTATTCTGAAGGGTATAAACGAGAAGGCATTGCAAATTGATTGGAAGAATGAAAGATTTATTTCAGTTTGAAGTTGTTATTCGGAGCATTATATATTGATTGTCATGTGTTTTAATTTCAATAAATGACCAACCAATAACCTATTTTTTCTAATGACGAAGTAGGTTCAAATGTTTTGGTGGAGGTCATCTCTTTCCGTTTTTTCTTCCGACACATTATGTTTCGATTCTGTTTGAAATTTGGTAAGTCCTTTGGTTACTAAAGCAGTGATGATGAAATAGATGAAAAATAAAATAAATGAGGCGAGTATTGCGACTACAACATTGTCCCATAATAAGGTTTTTCTCCAAAATATATAACCAACAACGAAGCTGAGCAATGCTGAGATAAGAATGATGAAATGAATTAACTTAAGTCGCATGATCGTATAGCTTTTTTCAAGCTTCTTTATGAGCGGTTGGATGACGAGCCATTGTATAATTATTGAAATAAGAAAAGCAAAAGGAATGATCAGGTAATAAAACAGAACATTGGCAATATCGGTGGAGTTAAACGTATAATTGGAAGTTACCATGTCTCTTATTAGCTCGTCGGCTTTAAGAATGCCTAATATCACAAGTATTCCAGTTATCACCGGAACTATGAGTTTAAATATTTTATACATGGGCTTAAAGTTTTTGAAATCAACAATATTATATAAAAACGAAAATAAAATCGAAATCTTATTAAAAGTTAAAAAATATAAAAATAAGGGATAATCTTAGACCAAACCACTCTAACTTTGCAAAAAATAAGCTATACAAAACATATACTCATGAAAAAGCATCTTTTAAAAGCAAATATCTTTTTTGCTGTAATCGGTTTAATTGTATTTCAAGGTTGTTCTTCTTCGGGAATTTTAACCCAGGCGCCTAATGAAAATTATTTGAATATCGAATACAAGCCAAAACCGTCTTTAATTTCGGTGCCCGTCGATATAAATGTGAAGTCTATTGAAACACTGCTCAATAAAGAGTTAAACGGACTTATTTATGAAGATAACAGCTTGACAAATAATAACAATGATAACCTTATGTTGAAGGTTTGGAAACGTGATAACTTTAAAATTGATATGGAAGGCGATATGCTTTCTTACAGAATACCTTTAAAGATTTGGGCAAAAGCTGGTTTCAAATTTCAGAAGTTAGGTATTACCGTTTCTGATTATAGAGATCTTAATTGCGAAATAGCATTGAAATTTAGAACAAAAGTTAACCTTAATAAAGATCTTTCGATTACTACCAAAACTGTTTCTGATGGATATCAATGGATCACTGCTCCTACTGTAAAGATTTCCGGTTATAATATGCCTGTTACATTTGTAGCCGATGCTATTTTGAAGTATAATCAATCCATGATTGGTAAAGAAGTTGATAATGCAATAAAGTCTAATCTGGATATTAAGAAAATGATTGCAGGGCCTTGGAAGATGATTCAGAAGCCCTATAAGATGTCTGATGAATATAAGATGTGGTTAAAAATATCTCCACTAGAAGTTTATAGCCAACCCTTGTTAAGTAAGAACAATAAGATTCATAATGTTATAAGTTTTAAAACATTAACTGAAACTTTTATTGGAAACGAACCTGCATATAGCATTTCGCCTACTCCTTCCCAGATTAACATTCAGAACAAAATTAATGATGGTTTTGAAGTAAATGTTTTAACCGATATCCCTTTTACTGAAGCAAATGCAATGGCTAGGAAATTCATACTTGGTAAGACTTTCGAAGGTGGCGGTAAGAAAGTGACGGTTAATGATATGAAATTATATGGGAGTAATGGAAAGATTGTAGTGGAAACCACTGTTGCAGGTAGCATAAAGGGGAAGCTCTATTTTACTGGTCTTCCTTATTATGATGCTGCCGATTCAACGATTAAAGTAAAAGATTTTGACTTTGAATTGCATACAAAAGGGGCTCTTTTAAAAACAGCCAATTGGCTGATGCATGGAACCTTTGTTAAGATGATCCAGAAAAGGATTGAGTTTTCGTTGGCCAGTAATATAAAGGATTCTAAAAAAATGATTCAGAAAGCATTGTCTAATTATGAAATGGGCATGGGAACAACCTTAAAAGGTAAGTTAGACGACTTAGTCGTTGAAGGAGTTATGCTTACCCATGAATCTATAAAAGCTTCTATTGCATTTAAGGGCAACTTAAATGTTGAGATTAATCCTGGCGCTACAGCGAAATAGAAATCTTTCTCTATTTTTTCAAATTGAATTATGTTGTGGGTAGATTGGAAAGTTTCTGATCTACCCATTTCTTTTAATACTCTTTGTTTCCAAATGTTTTGGAATTAAATGTTACTGGTATTACCTTCATAAATCAATTTTTACAGCTGATGGCTGAACATAATGAACTGGGAAAGAGAGGTGAAAACCTTGCTTGTTCATATCTAAAAGAAAAAGGATATTCCATTCTTCAAACAAATTGGAGAAGAGGAAAATTAGAGATAGATATTATCGCTCTTGACGGAGATGAGCTAGTATTTGTCGAAGTAAAAACACGAACCTCTTCTCTCTTTGGTGAACCTGAGGATGCGGTAACTCCACAAAAGCGACGGCATTTAGTTCAGGCAGCAAATGCTTATGTGATAAAATCAGGTTATGACAAAGGATCACGTTTTGATGTGATCTCTATCCTTATCGAGGATAACCATTGTAGTATTCATCATATTCCTGATGCATTTTATCCTATCTGATTTCTCAGTCGTTAAAAAGCAATACGGGAATAGTTGAATGTTTGATGATCCTATTTGAAAGACTGGGTGTTAACCATCTTGAAAGTATACTGCGTTTATGTGGCGTCATAGATATCATCTCAATTTTATTTTCGCGAACATAAGCTTCAAGACTTTTTTCAATTGCCTCTCCGGTGATCAGTTTGCAGATCACATTTTTCAATTTCGGATGATGATTGCGTAATTCGGACTTGAAAAGATCAAAATGAGCCTTGATAACCGGGTCTGATTGTCCGACACAAATATGAATGCAATGGATTTGAATATCCAGAGGAGAAAGCATTTCAGCCAATCGAATGACTGAAATAAATTCATGCGCTTCCAAATCAGTTGCATAAAGTATATTCTGAATCTCTGAAATTTGATCAGATTGTTGTTTAGCAGGAATGACTAAAACAGGGGTAGCGCTTTTCGTGATGATTTTACTACCCATGTTGTTTTTGAAATTGTCAGGTAAATTACTCGGCTTTTTATTGCCAAGGATAACCAAACCAGGTTTATATGATGCAACACTTTGTGAAATAGCCTCTATTGGTTGATCGTTTATTAATGTATATTTCAACTCTACATTAGGATTCCAGGTCTTTAATTCTTTCTTCAGTGCTAACATTTTGTGTTTTACCTCTGAAACCTTCAATGAGAACTGATTTAGTGGTTCGGTGGAATAGGCTACCGGTTCAATATATGGCGAGGTATTTATTGCCGGAGTAGCATAGGCATGAATCAATTTAACTTCCGCACCGAGTCTTTGAGCTATTTGGATTGCAAAACGACCTGTTATTAATGAATGTTCTGAGAAGTCTACCGGGACAAGTATTCGCTTTATTGGAGGAGGAATTTTTAATGTCTTTTCTTTCGATGGGTCAAACGATTTTTCAAATTGAATAAGAATCTTAAGTGCCTTAGAAATATCGTTTTCATTGATTTTTAAATTTACTGTTGGTCTTAATCCTGAATAATTATCTTTTTCATGTTCCGGGAAACATTCTATTCCTGCAGCTAAGAGTTCTGTTTTTAAAATCTGCGCACTGGGGAAATCAAAAGTTCCTAAAGAAATAACTTGATTTTTCATGGTGATCTCCTTTCTTTAAATAGTGCTTTAAGGTACAAAAAAAGAAAAAGGAAATCAAGATTATTTGTTCATATAAACAGCTGTCTTAAAATTAAAAGAGTTTCACAGAAGCGTGATTTTATCTTCAAGCACATTGAAAAATTGTATATCTTTGCTGGCTAATTATTTAAAATGAATAAGAGAATGTTCGGTAACGGAAATAAGGGCAGATCAGCCCAACACACCGGAAATGATCACCAGAGGGGTAGTCGTTTTTCGGGAGGAAGAAAACCGTCCCCTGCCGGTGATGGCACGGGTTATGGAAGAAGTGAACGTAGTAATGGCAGCGATAAAAGCTATTCGCCACGTTCATTTGGATCTGGAAGCACACGTAGTGGTGAAGATCGCCCATTTAGATCATATAATAAACCCCTTGAGAGAGGCACACGAACTTTCTTTAAGACCAATAGACCCTCTAACGATTCTGCTGAAAATACTTTTGATAATTCAGAAGGCTCATCCGACAACGCATCACAACGTCCATATCGTAACAGAATTGAAAGACAGCGTGGGGGTGAAACTTCATCCAGACCTTTTAACCGGACTGAAAGAAGTTCTGAAGACCGACCTTTCCGTTCTGGTGAACGTTCGGAAAGATCTTCTGGCGATAGGCCATTTCGTTCTCATCGTCCCGATCATTTTGGAGGAGATTCTTCACGTGGAGGTTTTAACAGATCAGACAGATCATCAGGAGACTCAGACCGTAAGCCGTTTTCTTCACGCGGAGACAGACCAAATAGAGAATCCGGATCAGGTGAACGTTCGGAAAGATCTTCTGGTGATAGGCCATTTCGTTCTCATCGTTCCGATCATTTTGGAGGAGATTCTTCACGCGGAGGTTTCAACAGACCAGACAGGTCATCAGGAAGCTCAGATCGTAAGCCATTTTCTTCACGCGGAGACAGACCGGATAGAGAATCCGGATCAGGTGAACGTTCGGAAAGCCCTTCTGGCGATAGGCCATTTCGCTCTCATCGTCCCGATCATTTTGGAGGAGATTCTTCACGCGGAGGTTTCAACAGGCCAGACAGGTCATCAGGAAGCTCAGATCGTAAGCCATTTTCTTCACGCGGAGACAGACCGGATACAGAATCCAGATCAGGTGAACGTTCGGAAAGACCTTCATTTGGTGACAGACCTTACAAGAAACCATCCGATAGGTCGTTTGATAGCTCTCGTCAAAAATCTTATGACCGTCCCGGTCGTGGTGGAAGAAACAGTGCGCCGAAGCTTGAACCTATTGATGAAACAAAAGAAATCCGTTTAAATAAATATATCTCTAATTGTGGTTATTGTTCACGTCGTGAGGCTGATACACTAATCACCGCAGGAGCTGTTAAGGTTAATGGTGAGGTTGTTATGCAGCTGGGTTCAAAGGTCTTTCCAACAGATAAGGTTCAGATTGGCGATATGTCTTTAGCTAGAGAACCTTTTCGCTATATCCTTTTAAATAAGCCAAAAGGTTATATCACTACAAGTGATGATCCGTTTGATCGTGCCACAGTAATGACGTTGGTTGAGAATGCCTGTCGGGAGAGAATTTATCCGGTTGGTCGTCTGGACCGCAATACTTCTGGCCTTTTGCTATTTACAAATGATGGCGAGTTGGCAAAGAAATTAACCCAACCTAAATATGGTGTTCGTAAAGTTTATCATGTTGAATTAGATAAAGCTCTTACCAAAAATGATATGATTGCGATAGGTGAAGGCATTACACTCGATGAGGATGGAGTTATTCAAGTAGATGAAATAGCTTATGTTAATGATGGAAAAAAAGAGATAGGTCTCGAAATACATTCAGGACAAAATCGTGTAGTTCGTAGAATATTTGAATCTCTGGGATATGAAGTTGTTAAGCTTGATCGCGTAATATTTGCTAATCTTACCAAAAAAGATTTGCCAAGAGGACGGTGGAGACCACTGGAACAACATGAATTGAATACGCTTAAAATTTCATTATAAGCGAAGCGATGATCTTCTGGGCGAGCTGCCTTAAAAGAATTATTATCGCTCTGTGATTTCAATATTTGCATTTTTTTTTCAGAATATATAATCAAGAAGAGGCTATTCATACTTTTGAGACAGCCTCTTTTTGATTATCCTGAATTTGTTATTAATGTGATTAATAGATAGCAGTTGATTCTAATGAGTTACAGTCAATAATACAAGTGATAGATTTGTGGTAATTATAAAGAATGGATCAGTCACTAGCGTAGAGGAGTTTTCAATCATATATCATTTTTAGCTTATTTCTTTTTTTAGCGCTTCGATAACTTGTGTACAGTTAAGTTCTACCGTGTCAATAATGTGAGTGAAGGCAACCGTTTCTTCTCCTTTTTTTGCAAGTTCTTCTATTTTCCTGATATCTACTTTCATATCTGTTAGGCCAATTAAATCAACGGAAGGTTTGAGGCTATGTGCTATTCTATATACTTCATCCATATTATGTTCAATATAAGATTTCTTGATAGATTGGATAGCATCTGGGGTAAGTTCAATAAATAGAAGAATCATTCGATCAAAATTTTTCTTGTCATCCCCCATCATCTTTTTTAATTTGGAAAGATCATAAACTATAGTAGATTTAATAACTTCTTTGTTTTCAATATGTTTATTAATAGCACCACTCTTCCTTATTGTACTAACTATCTTATTCTGAAGCTCTAGTTGATGAAACGGCTTGGAGACAAATTCATTCATCCCTGCTTTTAAACATCTGTCAGCAACACCTGGGCAGATATTTGCAGTTAATGCAATGATTGGGGTATCCAGTTTTAATTCTTCTCTGATTATCTTGGTAATTGAGAACCCGTCTAATCCAGGCAACTCCAAATCCATTAAAATAATATCAAATGGTTTTATTTTCAGTTGCGCAAGTGCAATATTTCCATCAGCAATATCAATAACATCAGCATTCCACCTTTCAAGTAATAGCTTAATAATAAACCTATTTATGTTAGAATCGTCTACCAATAGAATACTTGTTTTTTGCAGATCGATAGGAGGGGCTGGCATAATAGGACTTTCATAGACCATATCGTTAACATTTATAAGTTTGTTAACATCTTTAAGGAGAATCTGCAATGCCTGGTCAATATAGTCCAAATATGTCAGTTGTTCGGTATTCAATGTCGTTTCACGGAGTAATGATGTGAAGCCAAAAGCTGTATTTAAAGGTGTTCTTACAACATGACTAATTTTTGCAATCAAAGCATTATCACATTGATCCATCGAATCCACCGGTAGCGTGTTTTTACAAGCTGTCATTTTTCTTTAAATAAGGATATTCAGATTACATAGATTAATAAATTATTTTTTGATTTCGGGATTCTTTTTTAATAATCTATAAATTGTTGATTTACCTATTTTTAATGCATTAGCGGCTAATACAACATTCTGTTCGTATTTATTTAAATAGTGTTGGATGATTTTAAGGTTGTAGTCGTCCAGACTTAGATCGTCTGAAAAGAAGTTTGAGACGGTTCTAGCTTCATCAAAGGTGATATCTGATGCTGTTATAACAGGCTCGTTACTCATCGTGATAGCAAGCTCTACAATGGCTTTTAATTGTCTTACATTTCCAGGCCAGGAATATTCCAGTAATTTTTTTTGTGCATCAACAGAAAAGGTGATAGGGTTTCTGTTATTTTCCGTACAAAAGGAATCGGCAACAAACTTTGCTAACAATAAAGTATCATTTCCGCGATCTCTTAGTGGCGGTAGCTTAATGGGAAGCCCTAATAACCGATAATACAGATCCTCTCTAAAATTTCCCAACCGGGTCTCTTCTGCTAAATTTTTATGGGTGGCTACGACAACACGGGCATCAATTTTCACCGGTATGTTACTTCCGATTCTGGTAACTTCTTTCTCTTGAAGAACACGAAGCAGTTTGCTTTGTAGGTTAATATCTAACTCACAGATTTCATCCAGAAAAATAGTACCCTTATTTGCTTCTTCAAATTTTCCGATTCGACGTGTATTTGCTCCTGTAAATGATCCTTTTTCATGACCAAACAACTCACTTTCGATGAGTTCTTTTGGTATGGCTCCTACATTAATGGCAACAAAAGGATATTTTGAACGAGGGGAATTATAGTGAAGAGCCCTGGCTACTAGCTCTTTTCCGGTACCGGTTTCACCTGAGATGGAAACAGAAATATTTGATTTAGAAGCTTTTTCAATTAAATTAAAGATTTGCCTGATAGCAGGACTATTGCCGATGATTATGTTATTTACTTCATATTTTTTTTCCAGTTCTTCTTTTAACTGAAAGTTTTCATTTTTCAGTAACAGACTATCCCGGATATTTTTCATGATCCGCCATAACCTGTCTTTTGTCTCATCATTCTTTACGATATAATCATATGCTCCCTCTTTTAAAAGACTAATTGCAGTTGCGATATCCTCTTGTCCGGATATCATCACAACAGGTATATCGGGATGAGTTTCTTTGATCCGTTTTAATACATCAGCCCCCTTCATATCGGGTAGGGCATAGTCTAAAGTAATAGCAGACGGTTTTTTATAAAGGTTTTTTATACATTCTCCTCCGGACGAAAAAACCTCTACTTCGTATTCCGGATTTAGAGATAAATGATAATGCAATAGTTCACCATACCACTTGTCATCTTCAACAATAAATATTCTAAATGGAATCATAAATATTATTTTATTGCTTAAAGTTATACAAATTATTCGTCTAATTAAACATGAAATGACAATAGCATATCTTTAAAAAAGGAAACCAGAAATAGAGTAATAGAAAAGGAAATCGTATGGCAATTTAAAATCTGAGTTTATGATAATCAAATGTTTGATTGTCTCTAAAATAGTTTATCTTGGCAATTAGAAAGAGGAAAATTTTCAAATCATTATCCTGAAACCACTTTAAAGCCATTTCGTCTTTATTGCACGCATCAGCAAATGTGGTGTAGAAGGAGTAGCCGTTCTTCTTTAACCAATTATATGAATCTTGGTTATGATCTATTGCCAGATCTAATGCCAGAAAATGTGGAAATCCGTTTTTCAATAACCACTCACCAGCTTCACTACTTCCCCTGATTGAACTGGAAAGAGCGGCTAGTTCCTGAAAACCATTATTCAGCAACCAATTTAATAACTCTTCATTGCCACTAAAGGTTTCTCCAAAAGCAATTAAAACCTTTGCATCGTAATGCTCCACTGTTTTATTTAAATTTTAGGTATATACTTCTGCCTTGATTCCAATTGCTCTTACTTGTTCGGCAATCAGATTGATTTCCTTTTTAGATAACTTAACAAGATCCTTGGCAGGAGTTTTCCTATCCAAACCATAAAGCATTACATACCTTGGATTGATTTTTTTTATATAACCCAGCCACAAATCAACTTCTTCTTTACTAGTGTTGTCAATGACTTCGCCATTATATTCTCCCCTAAAAAATAAAGTTTGAATAATAAGGTTTCCGTTAAATGAAACCAATTCGTCAACAATCTCATTTAAAGTTATCTTTTTGAAGGGTCGGTTTATTCGTTTATACATCTCTTCTGACCCGGCATCTAATTTTAAGATCGGATTATCAAACTTACCGAGGGTCTCTTTTACATCTGCCCGTTTAATGAGTGTTGCATTAGAGAGAACGGTTAACTTGGCATTAGGGAAATACTTATTTCTTAACTTAATGGTATCTTCTGTTATTCCCTTAAACTCAGGGTGGATAGTAGGCTCTCCATTACCGGCAAAAGTGATGCTATCAGGAATAATATTTTGTTCTAGAAGCTTTGGAAAACGTTCTTCCATGGCTTCTCTAATCTGGGTTCGGGTATATAATTTCGCTTTTTCTGTCTGATCAGCATGGGTCCAACCACATTCACAATAAACACAATCGAATGTACAATATTTAGTTTGAGTAGGAAGTACATTGATACCTAAAGAACTACCAAGTCTTCTGCTTTTTATAGGACCGAAAATTATTTCGTTAAATAACATGATTAGAAATCTTTTAATTTCAGTATAAAGGTACAACTTTTTATATTTGTGAATGTTTTCATTGGATGAAGATATACAAGTGCATCTGCAACTATTCATAATCAGTTTGTATGCTAAATTTAAACGATATAAAAGCTCCTATTGATCCTTATCTGAACGAATTTGAGAAAAAGTTCAGATCTTCAATGCAAAGTTCCGTTCCCCTTCTTGATACGATAACAAAATATATCATCAAACGTAAAGGCAAGCAAATGAGACCGATGTTTGTTTTTTTAACTGCCGGGGTATGTGGTCAGATTACGGAAGCATCGTTTAGAGCAGCTTCTTTAATAGAACTTTTGCATACGGCGACCCTTGTTCATGATGATGTAGTGGACGATTCAAATGAACGAAGAGGCTTCTTTTCAGTTAATGCCTTATGGAAAAATAAAATAGCTGTTTTAGTTGGTGATTATCTTTTGTCAAAAGGATTATTATTGTCAATAAATAATAATGATTTTGAAATACTGAAGATCGTTTCAAATGCAACACGTGAAATGAGTGAAGGTGAGTTGTTACAAATTGAAAAAGCACGTCGGATGGATATTAGCGAAGATATCTATTTTGAGATTATCAGAAAAAAGACAGCCTCTTTGATTGCTTCATGTTGTGCAACCGGAGCTGCTTCATCAGGTGCTACTGCCGATGTAATTACTGACATGCATCAGTTTGGAGAAAAGGTAGGTATCGCATTTCAAATAAGAGATGATTTATTTGATTATCAAAGTAATAATAATTCAGGAAAGCCAAAGGGGCTGGATATTCAGGAACGGAAAATGACGCTACCTCTTATTTATCTTCTTTCCAAATCATCTTTCGTTCAGAAAAGACACATCGTTAATATTGTACGCAACCATAGTACAGACTCGGTCAAGGTTGCTGAAATCATCTCCATGGTTGAAAGTTGCGGAGGATTAGATTATGCTCACAAAAAAATGATGAGTTATTGCGACAGTGCAAATGGCATAATTAATAAATTTCCGGAAAGTCCTTATAAATCGTCGCTTAAAGAATTGGTTCAATATACTATTGATCGAAATAAATAGTTTGCAATTTTTATTTAAAGAAAGAGAAAAATAATAATATCCTAAATCATTATAACATGGAAACAAGTATTAGAGGAACAAAAACAGAAAAGAACCTACTAAAAGCTTTTGCAGGTGAATCTCAAGCAGCTCGTCGATATAGAATATTTGCTAAAGTTGCCCGAAAAGAGGGATATGAACAAATTGCTGCTTTCTTTGAGGAAACGGCCATTCAGGAGGATTCACACTCCAAGACCTTTTTTAAACAGTTAGAAGGAGGAATGGTCGAAATTACAGTTTCTTATCCTGCCGGTAAGATAGGTTCTACACAAGAAAATCTAGAAGCTTCGGCAAATGGTGAAAATGAAGAATGGACTGAACTTTATCCTGAATTTGCACGTATAGCTGAAGAGGAGGGACTCAAAAAGATATCGAATTCGTTTAAAATGATTGCTACGGTTGAGGCTCGGCATGAAAAACGGTATCGGAAACTCTTGAAAAATATAATTGACAATAAAGTATTTGAGGATGACGAAGAGGTCGAATGGGTTTGCAGAAAATGTGGATATGTACATAAGGGTAAAAAGGCCCTGAAGAATTGTCCTTGCTGTGAACATCCTCAGGCCTATTTTGAGAAGGTAGCTGAAAATTATTAAGGATTATTCTAAAGGTTAAGGAACTTGTATTGTCACTGGATGAGTAATATCGTCCACAGATACAACAACCTTAATATTACCCCAATTCCATTTTATACCATTATTATAAACAGTCCATCGGAAATGTATCTGATGGACTGTTTATGGGTATATTCTGGGGTATATATGTGAAGTGTTGAATCCTAAATGATTAACATTCTTTCAATGCTTTACGCGCTTTCCGATTTGAACTCATTCTTTTAAGTTTTATCTTCAATTCATAAGTCATTAAATACATGGCTGGAACAAAGATGAGGGTCAGGAAGGTTGCAAAGCTTAATCCGAAAATGATCGTCCAAGCTAATGGTCCCCAGAATGCAACATTATCACCTCCAAAGTAGATATGTGGATTTAGTTCCGTGAAAATAGTTGTGAAATTGATATTCATACCGATGGCCAACGGGATCAACCCAAGCATGGTGGCTGTAGCAGTAAGTACAACCGGCGTGATACGTGTTAATCCTGCCTTGACAACTGCTTCGCGGGTTCTAACTCCTCTTGCCTTGAGAACATCGGTAAACTCAACAATTAGAATACCATTTCTTACTACGATACCACCCAGTGCAACAATTCCTAATCCGGTCATAATAATGGATATAGACATCCCGAAAATCATTACACCTAATAAAACCCCAATGATACTAAATATTACTTCACTTAATATAATTAATGTTTTACTCATAGAGTTAAACTGCGATATCAGGATAAAAAATATTAAGCCGAGAGCGATAAGCATTGCTTTTCCGAGGAATCCTGCAGTATCTGCCTGTTCATCTTGTTCTCCCGTTAGTTTGATTTGTACATCTTCATGTTTGGGGAATTGAGCAGCTATGGTTTTAATTTTGGCTACAATTTCATTGGCATTATAACCCGGAACAACTGCTGAAGAGATTGTGATTACCCTCTTTTCGTTTATACGTTTAATACCCCCATACGTATTGGAATATTGAATTTTAGCAACTGTTGAGAGCGGTATTGATCGAAGATTTCCGGAATTCATATCACGATAAGTAATGTGAAGATCCATTAATGCATTGATGTTTTTACGTTGCGCATCTGAATACCGAAGTTGTATAGGGTACTCGTCTTCGTCCTCTTTGTATTTGGAAACTTCTTTTCCAAATACTGCCGTTCTGATTTCCATTCCGATCTGGCCGGTTGTGATACCTTCCCGATTTGCTCTCTCGCGATCAATATCAATCAACAATTCGGGTGTGTTTTCCTCAAAATTATTCTTTAGTTCTTCAACCCCTGGGATCTGAAGAGAATCAAGATAACGTTTAAAGGAATTGGCATCAGAAATCAGGAAAGGTAAATTATCGCCACTAACCTCAATATTAATAGGTTTTCCTGTTGGGGGACCATCGCTGTTTTTCTCAGTAGAGATTTCTGCACCGGCAATGCCTTTTACAGCTTTACTGATGCTGGTGAGATAATCGGTGGTAGAAATACCATGGCGATATTTACTTTCAATAAAGTTAATACTGATTTTTCCCTTGTTTGAGGCGGCAGTTCGTTCAAAACTGTTATCGTCACCTGCTCCTACAGAAACATTTGAGATGATTGATTCAACAATTGGGTTGTTCTTTCCGAGAAGAGCCGTTACTCTCTTCTCGACGATCGTCGTAATTGAGTCAGTTATCTTCTGGTCAGTTCCTTCTGGCGTTTTTATGTAAACATAGATATTCGTTGGACTATTATCAGGGAAGAAAACAACGGGTGGTTTTACAATGCCGGTTAAAAACACTGTGAATATCAATAGTGTAATAATAGTTCCAAAGATCCATATTGGACGTTTTCCTTTTAAAAAGTATCGGAGGCTGACTTCATAGTAGTGCATTATTCTTGGCCATATCTTTGTTTGGAAGACGTGAATCCAATTTACTAATACAAATTGATGTAAGAGCACCAATCCTATCATAATCATGATGAAATTTCCCAACCAGAATATTCCGGATAAATAGGCTACCAATGCAATAGCGCCAAAAATAGAAAACCATATTTTCTGACGTTTGGTAACGGCGGATTTTTCTTCCGTTTCATATTCGTGTCTCATAAAAGAGACCGCAAATACAGGATTAATGACGTAGGCTACAAATAATGAGGCAAACAAAGTAATGATCAAAGTCACCGGCATAAAATACATAAACTTACCTACAATACCGGGCCAAAATGCCAATGGAAAAAATGGGGCAAGTGTTGTAAGCGTACCGGATAAAATAGGTAAGAATACTTCGCCGGCAGCCATTTTTGCTGCAATTACAATATCCGGATGTTTTTGATGTAATCGATGCGTATTTTCAATAACCACAATGGCATCATCAACCACGATACCTAATGCAAAAATGAAGGCGAACATCACCATCATATTCATGGTAAAACCGAATCCGGGCATGATAATAAAGGCTACAGCCATAGAAAGCGGAACGGATAGTCCTACAAAGAAGGCATTTTTAAAACCCATGAAGAACATCAGTACTACAGTTACCAAAAGAAATCCAATGATAATAGTATTATTAAGCTCTTCCAGTGTGTTTTTAGTATAACGCGACATATCGTTCGTAACGGTCACCTTTAGATCTTTTGGAAACACCTTTCCCTTCAATTCATTATTCAAAAGATCTTTGATTTTATCAGATGCTTCGATCAGGTTCTGCCCGCTCTTTTTAACGACACTTAGTGTAATTACGTTTTGTCCATTCAATCGGGAAAATGATTCCTGTTCTTTATAGCTATCTTTAACCTCTGCAATGTCTTTTAAAAAAACCAGTGCTCCACTTGACGATTGTATAACGATATCTCCGAGTTTATTAACATCTTTAAATTCGCCTACAACACGCAAAGCGCGTTTCATCCCAAAGTTGCTGATAGTTCCGGCCGAAATGGTTCTGTTTTCTGATGCAACAGCCTGCTCAATATTACTAAATGTTACTTTTGCAGCCTGCATTTTATTCATATCAACATCAATATGAATTTCACGCTCCAGTGCTCCTACAATATCAACACGGGTAATCTCTTTAAATGCTTCTATTCTATCTTTTGCTTTATCGGCATACTTCTTAAGTTTCTCCAGATCATAATTTCCTGACATGTTGAGATACATAATGGGTATTTCTGAAAAGTCAATCTCCATTACCGTTGGATCTTTAGGCAAATCGCTTGGAAGGTCGGTACGTGCTTTGTCAAGCGCATCTCTAACCCTTTGTTTTGCTTCAGCCACCACCACATCTGTATTAAATTCGATTACGATAGATGAGAAGTCCTGCATAGAATTACTCGTAACTTTCTTAACACCGGCTATTGATTTAATCTGTTTTTCAATAGGTCTGGTTACCAGATTTTCAATATCTGTTGGCGAAGCACCTGGATAAGGGGTACTTACCATGATGGTTGGAATTACTAATTCCGGAAATTGTTCTTTTGGAATGGATAAATAGCTTGAGAGGCCTAATAACGATATAAAAACAGCTAATACATAAATGCTTGTTTTATTATCTATGGCCCAGCTGGTCGCAAAAAATTCCTTGAACTTATTTTTTTTCATGAGGGATCACGCTTTAAATTATAATTTGATCAACTGACCATCTTTAAGATTTATATATCCAGCAGTGATTAATTTGTCACCAATCTTTAATCCATCAACAACTTCAATAGCAGCATTATATGAAATGCCTGTCTTAATATCTCTCTTCACAGCTACTGTTTGGTTACCTTTTTGTACGGCTAACATTACATAATTGGTATTCATAGATTTCTGTATAAGGTTGATTGGAATAATCATTGCTTTTTTATTGATATAGTCGCTGATCTTCAGGTTTGCTATCATATTGGCTCGAAGGTCTGCTCTTGAATGAGCTAGTCTGGCTTCAACTCTGAATGTCCTGTTTGTTGGGTCAATAACCTTACTGCCAAAGTTGACTTTAGCCGCAATTTGTTCGTCGATGTCAGGAAAACTAACTAATACTTCATTTCCATTCTTTACTTTCGAACTATAGGCTTCAGCTACTTCAGCTACAACCTTTACACCATTCATATTTACAACTCTGATGGCAGAAGTGGGTACACCGGGAGAAATTACCTGTCCAATTTTAAAAGGAATACTCTCAACCGTTCCACTAATTGGTGATTTTATTTTGTTCATTGCTAGCTGTTCCTGTAGGGAAGCCAGTTTTCGTTCCAGAGACTCTTTATTTGTCTTTGCGGTTAGGTATTGTACCTCTGAACCGATTTTCTGATCCCACAAAGCTTTTTGTTTCTGATATAAGATCGAAGCCAATGAAAGTTGCGAATGGATTTCATCGATTCCACGTAAGATAAGCTTTGAATCAAGTTCGGCTAATACTTGCCCTTTACCTACGTGGTCACCTTCTTTAACTCTTACTCTCACAACTTGTCCTGGTGATTGTGGGCTAACTTCAATATTTTGATCACCCTCAATATGTCCTTGAATGTCAATATAATGTCTGAATTCAGCTAGTTGAACAGGAGTGACGGCAACATCTATCGGCTTTATAGCACTGGTATCTTTTACACCTAATTCTTTCTCAAGTGCTTCGATTTTAGTCGAAATCTCTTCTTTCTGAACTTTTAGTTTTTCAAGTTCAGCTTTTTTATCCCCTGGGTTGCAAGCTACTGCTACTAGAAGTAACGATGCTATTAAAATATTTTTATTCATTCCATTCGATGTATTTCGTTGTCCAAAAAAATAATCAGTCGTTATTTACAATTTTATCCAATTTATTCTTAGCAGTCAAAAGGTTGTAAGCCGCAGTAAAGAAATTTGACTGAGCGGTAAGATATTGATTGTGAATTTGTGTTAAATCTAAACTGGAAATAATACCTTCACGAAATTTAACCAGTGTTTTATCATAGATTCGTTTTGTCAACTCTATGTTTTTCTTTTCGTTTAAGTATTTTTCGAAAGTTGAGTTTAAGTCGTTTCTGGAATTCGTATAGTCGAGTTTTACTCCTTCTATTGCTTTTTCTTTGGAGTTTCTGATCTTTTCCAAATCCAGTCTTCGTTGTTTTACCAGTACATCACGTTGTCCACTTGAAAAGAGTGGTACGTTAACCGAAAGTCCAAGAATATCTTTGGGTGTAAAGTCAAAAGCGGTCTGATTTAGCTTTTCGGTATGTTTATAGAATGCGGATATGCTTGGTAAAGAATTTGATATCTCTTTGCGTAAAGCTAATTTCCCAAAAACTTCTTGGGTGTTCATTATTTTATAGGTAATGTTATTTTGAATATTGAATTGATTGTCTGTTATGGTAGCTAAATCAACATTCGCAATTAATTTATCGAGGTTATCGGTCAGCGCTATCTTATTTTCCAGTGGTATTCCCATTTGAAATTTGAGCAGATTATAAGAGGCTTCAACCTGTCGATTAATAGTATTAAGTGCGTTAGTGATATTTAAACTCGTCAATTCTATTTGATCGACATCAGTATCCTCAATAAGACCTTGTTTATTAATCTGTCGCATTTCAGCGAGTGTCTTTATGATATTATCTAATGATCGTTGTAAAACAACGCGATTGTTTTCTACAATTAGAATCAGTGAGTACGTGTTGGCAATAGATTCTTTAATATCAATTTGAGACTTTTGATAATTCTGGTCGGCAATCTGATAATAAACACGTGAAGCTTGTAATCCTACAATGTAACCACCATTAAACACAAGTTGGCTGACAGTAACATCCAATGTCGTATTATCCGCTAATCCTAGCTTGATGGGGTCACCCGGATTTGATCCTAAGGTTAAAGTTTTCCCGACCATATCAGATGTCAGGGGAGTCCCCATAGGTATTGATGGATCGAGCTTTAAAAATGAAGATCCTCCAAAATTCATCTCTGGAACTACAAATTGATGTTGATAATTAGCAGTTCCGTTTATTTGGGGTAATCCCAGAGCTGTAGTTTCCCATATTTTCTTTCGCGCTATCTCGTTATCGATTTTCGTATTTTTAACCTCCGCACTATTTTTTAACGCAAATTCCTGAGCTTCACGTAGAGAAAAACTTTGGATCGTTTGTCCATAACTATAGCATGAAACAAGTAAGAGGGCTGTCAGAATGATAATATTCCGTGCTTTCATTAATTCCTCAGTATTTTAATTTTTATTTAATTTTTTTTACTCTCAATATAGGTTAATCCCTTTTCGTTGGATATCCTTTGGTGTGGTTATCAGATATCACCTTAAATGCTCAACTTTCTGGTAATATCATTCATTGATAGGCTAAGAATGATATATTTTATTTATAGTAGCCAATCCTGTTATTCTTTCTCCTGATTTCTCTTCAATGGCATTGCATTTATTTATATAATACTGAAAACTAAATACATATATAAAAGTTCTCATGTATAAATTATTTAATGCCTACCTTACAAAGAAACTGACCCTTAATTCATTTATATTACAAAAGTATTTATCAATTACAAAGTCATTAAAAGCTATATACTGAATAGTGAAATTTAACGTCTGAATTGTAGAAAACTATAGTCGAACTAAACCAAAAGAAAAGAAAGGGGCAAAAAAAAGAAAGGTCTTCCTATTACAGGAAGACCTTTCTTAAGAATTAAGTTCAGAAGTATTATTTTTCAGGACTCATCGAGACCTCTATGATATTATTTTGCGAGAAGATTTTCTTAGCAAAGTTGCGAACCATAACGGGTGTCACTGCTGAAACGATCTTTTGATAATTTGTATTGACATCTATGCCCATGACAATCTGGTTATAAATAATTCCAGACCAATAACCATTTTCACTAAGGTTTTCCTGGTAAGTCTTCAGTAAGTTTTCTTTTACCTTGTTTAGATTTACTTCATTTGGACCTTCGGAAGCTATTTTCTTGATTTCGTCATAAACAATTCCTGTTAGTTTTTCTCTCTTTGCCGGATCGGTATCAAAACTAATCTGTAATCCAAAACGTTGTTTAGGATATTTACTTATATTACCATCAACGCTTACACCATATGATCCTCCCTCTTTTTCTCTGATACTTTCAGTATAAATTATGTCAAGAATACTTCCTACATAGTCCATTAGGATATCATTTTCCAGCGTATATGGAATGTCTCCGGTATAAGCAACAAATACAGTTGATTTAGGAACCTGAAGCTTTTTATTGAAGTTGTTTTTCACAATACCTTTTGGCGGATAAACACCTCTGTCTTTAAAATTCTCTTTTCTGTTTTTTGCAGGAAGACTTCCCAGATAAAGTTCAACTGAATTCCTGATGCTATCGGGCTCAACGTTTCCTGTAAAGAAGAATGTAAAGTCGCTTGCATCTGCAAAACGATCTTTATAAATATCCATGATCTTATTGTAGTCTACTTTTTGAAGCATCTCTAAATTTAGACGTTTGCCACGAGGATTTCTGTTTGCTATAATAGTGAGAACAGAATCGACAAAGCTGTTCATTGGATTTAAGGAAGCATTTTCCAGTTGATTTTTCTTTCGTACCAGCCATGAATTATATGCATCTTTATCCATTCTGGGTTGTGTGAAAAAGAGATAGGTTAATTGCATTAATGTCTCAAAATCTTTGGGTGAGGCGTTTCCATTAATAGCTTCGCTTAGGTTTCCAACAGAAGGATTTACTGATACAAGCTTTCCTGTTAGCATTTTCTCGAGTTCCACTGATGAGAATGAACCGACTCCACCAAGTGTAGAAACTTCATTGATGACAGTCGACGAAGGATAATCCGGATTATTGACTAATGATGAACCTCCGGGACTGTATGAACTCATAATTACCTGATCCTTTTTGTAATCGGTCTTTTTTACCAAAACTTTAACACCGTTTGATAATGTCCATTGCGTATAACCAAAAGGCTTGGATTCTGTTTTTACAATCTTTCCGCCTATAGGCTTTTTCTCAATCAATGGTTTATTAGAGACTTTATCAACATAAGCTGTAATATTTTCTTCCTTAACCTCTTTCCATGCATTCAGAATCTGTTCTTTAGTTGGTATGATTACCCCTTCTTTCTTGGGACCGTTAATTGAAAAAACCACATTCGTGTCGGATACATACTGTTTGACCATCTTATTGATAGCTTCTAACGGAATTCTTGGAATAACTTTATTTGCCAGATCAAATTCATAATCTATACCCGGCATAGGCTCATTATTGATAAAATGTTGAACACACTCATTCACATAAGCATCATTTTTCTGTTTATCACGTTCGTTATAAGCAGTTTCATAATTCCGAAGTAATTCAGTTTTTGCTCTGGATAATTCAGAAGCTGTAAAACCAAAACGACGCATTCTTTCATTCTCGCGAATAGCAGCACGTAATGCCAAGTCGGCTTCATTATTATTGCGCGGCATGGTTGTAATATTCCAGGCATCCTTTGTCGGCGTTATATAAAATCCGCCATATCCTCCACGCGCATAAGCAAAAGGTGGATTAGGGCTTTTTGATAACTCATATAATCTGGCATTAAACATGGATGAAACCAGCTGATTAAGTACACTCATAAAATAGTAATTAACCGACGACTTCATCTCAACAGGAACGGCATCATGTTTACAATAAATAGAAATTTGGGTCTGTTGAACTTCAGGATCTGTTTGTATGGAAACGATAGGTTCGATATTATCGGGAACCGGGAACCGTGAACGAAAAGCAGGATTTACCGGAGCAGGAATATCAGAAAATAGCTGCTTTATTTTGGCTTCAACTTTGTCTACATCCACATCACCTACAACGATAATTCCCTGAAGATCGGGACGATACCACTTTTTATAATAATCTTTGATGGTTTGATAAGCAAAATTATTGATTATATCAATGCTGCCGATTGGCATACGATTAGCATACTGCGAGTTGGCAAATATCTCTTTAATACCCGATTCCATTACCCGATAACCTCCGGTGTTACGAGTGCGCCACTCTTCGCGAATCACTCCACGTTCATCGTCAATGTCCTTGTTTTCCAGAGATACAAAACTGGACCAGTCATGCAATACCAATAGTGCCGAATCTAAAATAGTCTCTCTGGTTAATGGAACATTGGACAGGTTATAAACGGTTTCATCTAGCGACGTATAAGCATTCACGTTTTCGCCAAATTTTACTCCAATCTTTTCAAGGTATTTGATTAATGAGTTTCCCGGAAAGTTTTTAGTTCCATTAAAACACATGTGCTCCAGAAAATGAGCTAATCCTCTTTGATTCTCCTCCTCTAAAATAGATCCTACTTTTTGAGCAATATAAAACTCACCTCTATTTTTAGGAAGCTCGTTCTTTCTGATATAATAGGTTAATCCGTTATCAAGCTTTCCAATCCTTGTTTTAGGATCAAGCGGTAACTTTTGAGCGTCTTGTGCAAATCCGGAAAAGGATAGGCAAAGCAGCAAAAAGAAACTTAGTAAACTGATTTTTCTCATGAAATATTGATTTAATTTAAGTGAAATAGTATGTATATATAAATTAAAAACAAAAATAATAAAAGGGTGTTTCTTTATTGATGTTTGATCGTTAAAATTATGAAAAATTAGAACAATACGTGTATGTATACTGAAATACTCTTCGAAAAACGATAGTTACAACTATATTTGTAATGTTGATGTTTCAAAAAAATAAAATATCATGGAAATAGAAAATATTCTCGTCATTGATCCCAAAAACACATCTACGAAGATTGCTGTTTTTGAGAACTTTAAAATGTCATTTTTAACCACCATTCGTCATAACCCGCATGAGTTATCCGAATTTGCCACTATACCCGATCAACTTGATTTCAGAATGCAAGCTATTTTGAAGCTCTTGAAAGATAATGATTTCAAAATAAGTAATTTTAAGATTGTGATTGCTCGCGGGGGATTAACAAAACCCGTTGCATCCGGGATATATGAAATTAATGACGCCATGGCGCATGATCTCCGAATGGGTATTATGGGCCAGCATGCCGTTAACCTTGGAGGACTTCTTGCTGCCGGAATTGCATTAATGGCTCCTGCCGCTAAAGCGTTAACTGCCGATCCGGGAGTGATGGATGAGATGGATGCTTTGGCCAGATTAACCGGGCATCCGCTTTTTGAGCGGAAGTCCATATTTCATGCTTTGAATCAAAAAACAGTGGCTCGTAAATATGCTCAATCACAAAATAAACAGTATGAACAGCTCAGACTTATTGTCGTTCATGTTGGTGGAGGTGGCATTTCAGTCGGGGCCCATCGCAATGGTCGGGTGATAGACGTCAATCAGTGTTATGACGGTGATGGCCCTTATTCACTGGAACGTACGGGTAGCTTGCCCATCGGTGATGTGGTTCGTTTATGTTTTTCCGGAGATTATACACAAAACGAAATCATGAAGATGATTACCTCACGGGGTGGTTTGATGGGTTATTTGGGTACAACCAGTTTTGAAGAGGTAGAGCGAAAGATTGATGCCGGAGATGAATATGCCGAATTGATTTTAACTGGAATGGCCTATCAGGTTGCCAAAGAAGTAGGTGCGATGGTTACTGTTTTTGAAGAACAACCCGATGCTATTATCCTTTCGGGTGATGTTTTTCATAGCCGAAGGTTTGGAAACTATTTGTTTAACAGAATTGAGCGTTTTGCTCCTGTCTCAGTTTATCCTAATGAAGATGAAATTGATGCGCTTGCCAATAATGCCGTTATGGTACTAAAAGGAGAAGCTACCGTGTTACAATATTCTTAATCAGATTTTGACGGTGATGGAGCTTGTCAAAGGACCCCTTATAATCGGTTCTTTATATGTTCACCAAGTTCAGTAACCGTTCGGCAGACTCAATGACAGGGTGAGCCTTTTTTTAATATCTTTGTATTTGTGGATGAGATATTCTTTATTCAAGGGGTATATCAGTAAAAGTGAGAAGCGACTGAACGATTGCATTTTCAAAAGCTTCACTGACCAGATTCGTTTTAATATTATTCTTTCCACAGAATTCGAGCAGGTGTTGTGTATTGACAATTCCTACATGCTCTTTCTCATTAGAGGTAGCAGGGCATTCACCCATTCCATGAATAACTCCATCAAAATGTCTACATCCATTTCGATAAGCGGCGTCGATCTTCTCAAACCAATTTCTGTCAGAGGTAAATAGATGTAATCCGAATTCAATGGTTGGAAATGAATAACAGAGCAAAGAAAACAATCCAGCTATCTTAAACTGGTTGGTATCCCCAAAAGTGTCACAAAATACAATCTTCTTTATGTCCCAACTATGATAAATCTGAATAAGATTAAAAACCTTCTCCGGCGACCAGTCCTCAGTATACGGATTTCCGAAAGCCATTGTTAAATAAACCACTAGCTCTTTGTCATGACGATTCGTAATCTCAACAATTTTCAAAAGATCGGTTAACGATTGTTCTTGAGAAACATGTAACGATTTCATCAGATAGACTTCCGATATAGAAGCAGCATACCCGATAGATCCGATCAATGATTGGCTACAGCCAATGACGGCAGCTTCCGGATTATTGATCTGAACCATCAAACGGGTTTTACTTTCAATCGGTTCTATCAAACTTAGCACTTCATACAAATCTTTAAATTGAGGAAGTGGCTTGGGTGAAACCAGATAACCCATATCGATTCTTTCGAACCCAACTTTCAAAAGTGCATTAAGATAATCGGCTTTTTGTTGAGCCGGTACAATGTAATTCAACCCCTGCATGGCATCACGGACATTTTCTGTTATAAAAATAATATTCGTATCGCCTCTCCCCTTCATTGTATTCATAGCCTTATAGTCCTAAGTACCTTGAAATCACTAACCGCTGTATTTCAGATGTTCCTTCACCTATTTGTAATAAACGTTGATCACGATAGAAACGTTCAACGGGATATTCTTTTATTAAGCCATATCCACCAAATATTTGAACCGCCTCGTCGGCAACCTCTTTAGCTATTTCCGAACAGTATAGTTTTGCCATGGCAGCCTCTTTTCCAAAAGCTTTTCCGGCATCTTTTAACCAGCAAGCTTTGTATAGAAGATTGCGGGCAAGTTCAATTTTCATAGCCATATCAGCGAGCTTGAAACTAATGGCTTGAAATTTTCCAATCGTCTGTCCAAATTGTTTTCTTTGTTTTGAGTATGCCAAGGCTGCTTCGAAAGCTCCCTGGGCACAACCTAACCCCATCGCAGCTATCGAAAGTCTGCCGTTATCAAGGGTGCTAAGCATAATGTGCGATCCTTGTCCTTTTGCTCCGAGAATATTTTCCTGTGGTACCTTACAATTTTCAAAGAACAGAGAAGAGGTATCCGACGAACGCCACATCATCTTTCCTTTCAAAGGTTTAGCCTGATAACCGGGAGTCCCTTTTTTTACCAGAATAACCGAGAATTCTTTTTTCCCATTGTTGTCGCCAGTTATGGCTTGAACAGTAACGCCCGCCGATAAATCAGAGGCACCATTCGTAATAAATATTTTTGAGCCGTTAATTATCCACTGTCCGTCTACATTTTCAGCTACTGTTTTTGTCCCTCTTGAATCGGATCCGGCTTCGGGTTCGGTTAGTCCAAAGGCCCATAGTTCATTACCCGTACATAATTCCGGAAGATATTCCCGTTTCTGTTTTTCTGTTCCAAAGTAGTAGATCGGACCGGCGCCTAGCGAATTATGCGCCGCTAATGTTGCAGCCTGAGAACCATCAACACGTGCAAGTTCCTCAACTGTAATAATATATGATAGTGTATCCAGTCCTTGTCCTCCATATTCCGGAGGAAGTGTCATTCCAAAAAGACCAAGTTCCCCCATTTTTTTGGTAAGATCAATTGAAAAAGACTCTTTTTCATCAAGTTCTAGCGCAACAGGTTTTATTTCTCGTTCGGCAAAATCTCTTACTGTTTCACGTATTAGATTATGCTCTTCACTTAGATTAAAATCCATAATAGACCAATGGTTTAGTTTTTTTACAGAAGATTGATGAGTAGTAAGATGCTTTTGGCTTCAATGGCATCATGTTCTTTAATAAAGACTTTTGAAACGACACCTTCTCCCGGAGCATAAATGTTATTCTCCATCTTCATTGATTCCACAACCAGCAATAGCGTCTCTTTGTTCACCGTATCACCCTCTTTAATAAATATCTTTGACACCTTCCCGGGAACCGGAGAAACAACAGAACCGTCATTTTGATCGATATGAGTGTCTTTGGGAGGAAAATTACCGGGAAGAATTAAGAAATCTTTTCGTAAACCAACGAAAGTGAATCCATTATAAGAAACTAAAAATGCGCCGTTATGATCAATAGCGTAATGAAAGCAATATGACTGATTGTTAATCGTTAAAAAAATCTTTCCTTCTTCCTGCTTTTGTAACATAACAGTATAAGGATATTTATTGATGAGCCAATTGAAATTATTATTATTTTCTTTCAGCAATAAAGCCTCACCCGATTTATTTTGAAAGATATAGGGGACAACCCTGTTGTTTCGCCAGAATCCCATATCCCATGGATCTTCAGATTGATGACTCTTTCCCTTCATCAACGATAAGATGAGAAAAGCAAGAAGTGCTTTGTTTTTATCAATCAGATAAGAGCGCTGTTTAAAGTTGCGAATTATCTTTGCCGATTGTTCCTCTGCAAATGTTACCCAAACTTTGTTTTCTATATAATCACGATGAGATAACAACTCATATAAAAAATCGCGATTGGTTTTAATTCCTAATGCTACCGTATCGTGTAGCATTGCTTGCATCATTTCAATAGCCTGTTCACGCGAATCACCATGTACAATGAGTTTTGCAATCAGGGGGTCGAAAAATGATTCGATCATTCCTTTTTCCTCAATTCCGGAGTCTAGTCTGTAATCCTTCGATAAGAGAGGGACCGAGAAATGAAGTAAACGACCGGGTGAGGGCATGAAATTATATTCCGGATCTTCTGCATATAGCCGGCATTCAATGGCGTGCCCTTTTATAGATAGTTCGTCCTGCCCAAAAGAGAATGGCAGCCCGGATGCTATTTTTAATTGTTCCTCAACAATATCGATACCTGTGATGAATTCGGTAACCGGATGTTCTACCTGAATCCGTGTATTCATCTCCAGAAAATAAAAATTTAAAGACGAGTCTACTAAAAACTCAATAGTACCGGCACTGACATAATTTATCTTTTTAGCGATATTGACAGCAGCTGTTGTCAATTGTTCTCTTGTTTTTTGATCCAGCGTGGGAGAGGGGGCCTCTTCAATGATCTTTTGATAACGTCGTTGAATGGTACACTCTCTTTCAAAGAGATGGACAATATTCCCGTGTGTATCACCAAGTATCTGGACTTCAATATGACGGGGCTTCTCAATAAATTGCTCAACATAAACGGTTTCATCATCAAAATACGCTTTCGATTGACGTGCAGTTGATATTAAAGCCTCTTTAAGTTCGCACTCTTCTTTTACAATACGCATTCCCTTGCCGCCACCTCCATTGGCAGCTTTGACCAATAGGGGATAGGGTAAAGCTGCCGCTTTCTTCATGATTTCCTCATGTGTTCCGGACCAACCGGCAATTACAGGAACTCCGGCAGATATGGCCAGCTTTCTGGCTTCCAATTTATTGCCCATTATTCGAATTGTCTCCTCCGACGGCCCGATAAACAATATCTCCGCTTTCTTGCAGGCTGCGGCCAATGCAGGATTTTCCGATAGAAAACCATATCCGGGATGTAATGCATCGCAACCGGACTCAATAGCAATTTGTATTATTTTATCGATGTTAAGATATGATTCATTGAGATTGTCACTTCCTAAAGAAACAGCCTTATCTGCAAGCTTGATAGCAAGAGAATCTTTATCACTTACCGAATAAACCACTACTGAAACAATATGATTTTTCTTTAGTGTTTTGATGATTCTGACGGCAATTTCACCTCTATTGGCAATCAATACCTTTTTAATCTTAATCATTTTTTTTCCATTGAGGGTCTCTCTTTTCCAGAAAGGCTTGAATCCCCTCCCGGGCCTCGGCAGTCATTCTGGTTTCGGCAATCATTCGGGCGGTATATATTCGAGCCTCATCAAGACTTAGATGATCAACAACCTGATGAATCAACATCTTGATCGTTCTTTGAGCCTGAATTCCTCCCGATTTTAAATTTGTAATCGTATCACTTAAATATTTTTCCAAACTCTCCGTATCATCAAATGACTTATTTACAAGGCCTATCTCCATTGCTTCTCTTCCTGTTATTTTTTTCCCGGTTAACATAATTTCTCTTGCTGCAAATTCACCAATTCGTTTTAAGATATAGGGGGCAATGCACGAGGGAATCAGGCCCAGTTTTACCTCGCTCAGTGAAAAGATTGTCGTATTAAGTGTATAGACGATGTCACAGACCGCTAAAATTCCATTTGCTCCACCCATAGAATAACCATGGACAATACTGATAACTGTTTTTGGACAACGGTAAATGGTGTAGAGACAATCAGCTAAAAGTTTACCCTCTTCTATATTAGCATCCAGGTCTTTTGTTTTTACGGTTTTCATCCAGTTTAAATCGGCACCTGCGCAAAAAGCGGTACCTCTTCCTCTGATGATAATAATCTGCAGAGCCTTGTTCTGTCCTAATTGTATAAAACAATCTTTCAGCTCACGGACCATCTGTTCGTTGAAAGCATTTTTTACTGCCGGCCTGTTTAAATAAACATTTGCAATATTCTCTTGAACATCAAGTTCTATGGTTGTGTACATTTTTTTATTTTATTAGTATGCTGCTGATTATTATAAGCTTTCTTCAATTACATTCTGAATACACCATAATTTGTATCGGCGATAGGAGCGTTATACGACATGGCCAATCCAAGGCCAATGACCCTTCGGGTATCTATAGGATTAATAATCCCGTCATCCCATAGTCGAGCAGTACTGTAATAGGGTGATCCCTCATCTTCATATTTTTTTATAATCTCGTTTTGCATAGATTGCCGATCTTTTTCCGAGAGCAATTGTCCCTTTGCTTTTAGTTGATCTTCTTTCACCGAGACCAAAACTTCGGCAGCTTGTTCTCCTCCCATCACAGAAATTCTGGCATTGGGCCACATAAAAAGCAAGTTCGGATCGTAAGCTCTTCCGGCCATAGCATAATTGCCTGCACCGAACGAACCGCCAAATACTACTGTGAATTTAGGTACGGCCGCATTAGCTACCGCATGTACCATCTTTGCTCCATCACGGGCAATACCTTTATGTTCATACTCCTTACCGACAATAAAGCCGGTGACATTCTGAAGAAAAAGCAAAGGAATCTTTCGTGACGAACAGAGTTCAATAAAATGGGCTCCTTTTAATGCGGATTCTCCAAATAATACGCCATTGTTGGCGATAATTCCAACCGGATAACCATGTATATGTGCAAATCCCGTAACTATTGTTGGTGCATATCTCGATTTAAATTCATGAAAACGACTTCCATCAACAATGCGTGCAATGATCTCTTTGGCATCAACCGGTTTACGAAGGTCAACAGGCGCAAGCCCATAAAGCTCTTCCTGATCATAAAAAGGCTCTTCCGGCGTTTGCCACTCAGCGGGTTTAGTCCTTTTCAACGGAATTGTTTCAAAGATATCTCTACAAATCTGTAATGCATGTTCATCATTTTCTGCAAAATAGTCTGCAGTTCCCGATACCCTGGTGTGAATATCCGCCCCTCCCAATTCTTCAGCAGTAACATCCTCGCCTGTAGCTGCTTTTACTAACGGGGGGCCGCCAATAAAAATAGTTCCCTCTTTACGTACAATAATGGTTTCATCACACATGGCCGGAACATAAGCTCCTCCGGCCGTACACGACCCCATCACAATAGCGATCTGAGGAATCTTCAATGCAGAGAGACGCGCCTGATTATAGAAGAACCGTCCAAAATGAAACCGGTCGGGAAAAACCTTTGCCTGGTCGGGTAGAAATACACCTCCCGAGTCAACCAGATAAACACAAGGGAGATGATTTTGAAAGGCTATTTCCTGTGCCCGGATATGCTTTTTTATCGACTCTTCAATATAGGTACCCCCTTTAACGGTTGCATCGTTTGCCACAATAACAGTCTCTCTTCCATGGATTCTGCCGATTCCGGTTACGATCCCTGCCGAAGGGAATTGATTTCCATGCATACCGAAACCAGCCATAGGTGATAGTTCCAGAAAAGCCGTATTGGCATCAATCAGAAGATTAATGCGTTCGCGTGCCAGTAGTTTGTTTCGCTTTCTATGTAGTTCAATAGCTTTTGCAGATCCCCCGCATGTGGATAATTCCATACGGCATCGATAATCCTCCAGTAATTGAAGAAATTTCTCTTTATTCTCGATAAAGGAAGATGATGTACTGTTTATTTGTGATTCGATTCTGTACAAAATAAAGCGCGTTTGTGGTTAATAATGAAAAACAAACACGTGTTGTACTTTGTTCGATCACGCTTTGATTACGAAAGGAATCAGCTTACAAGCAGGAGGTAAGAGGAGAATACCTCTTATAGAAGCAACATCTTTTTGCCCAACTTTCTTCGCCTTTTCACCCTACTTTTGCCGTATTTCCACCGTACTTATAAGAGTACGGTGGAAATACGGCAAAAGTAGGGTGAAAGTACGGCAAAAATACGGCAGAACCCTTCCATTTATAAGTGACGTATGGGTGATTTCCTCCCTGTTTCTATCCTTTAAAGAATGGTGGTTGAAGTCTGTTAGATGATCTTTGGAAGTGGCATTGATAATTGGTCTCAGCAAGTTCAGTTACTGGGTTCTGAGGATTTATTCTCCGGTCGGTACAAATGAAAGAAATTCATCTAACGGAAATCGTAGATCGACCTCAAATCCTTTGGCTCCCCTTTTTGCAGTGATGCATTCTGTTTCAACATCGTGTTCCAGAAAGATAGTTTGTTGTTGATCTACCACCTCGTTTAAGAATCGCTCTTTTTCATCAAGTGTCATAAGTGGACGGGTGTCATAGCTTGGAATGTATGGAAGATGCATATGTCCCGATAGCGGTATTAAGTCGGCAACAAATACCAACGTGTTTCCACTATAGTTAACATAGACTACAATCATGCCATCTGTGTGACCATTAAAGAAGCGAATGGAAACGCCCGGGAAAAGATCTCCCTCTTCCTTCAGTAATTGTAACTGCCCCGATTCGCGAAGGGGAATTAAATTTTCAGTTAGAAATGAAGCCACCTCTTTTCTATTTGGATTTAGGGCCCAGTTCCATTGCCTCTCACTGGCATAGTAAGTCGCGTTTTTAAAGGTCGGAGAGAAAGAACCGTCACTATTTTTTTTAATACTACCTCCACAATGGTCAAAATGAAGATGTGTATGAATCACGTCCGTGATATCATCTAAAGAATAGCCGGCTTTTTCTAATGATCCGGCCAGCGTATCATTTCCATTTAAATAATAATGACTTAGAAATTTCTCACTTTGTTTATTTCCAATTCCGGTATCTATTAGAATACGATGATTTCCGGTATCTATCAGCAAAGAACGCATCGAAAGATTGATCAGATTATTTTCATCGGCCTTATAATCCTTTTGCCAGATAGTTTTAGGTACCACACCAAACATGGCGCCTCCGTCCAGTTTGAAATTTCCCGTCGGAATTGAAAATAGCTTCATAGAGAAATAGCTTTAATGTTATTTAAAAGCAAAGATAAAAAGAGTTGCGAAAACATTACCGCTAGTTGATCTTATCGAAACCACTTAACAAATTCCGCACTTATCCTTTTAGTAGTGTAAATCCAAATGTGGTTCCAATACCCGGCCAACTCCTCACGTTAATGGTTTGTTCGTGAGCCTCAATAATATGTTTCACGATAGCTAAACCCAGACCGGTGCCCCCTTGTTCACGACTACGACCTTTATCTGTTCGATAAAACCGTTCAAAGATACGACCTAAATCTTGTTGTGCTATTCCAACGCCGTTATCAGCAATTTCAACCAGGATGTTTTCGTCCATATCAAAGAAGCTGATTTGGGTTTTTGCATCAGTTTGTCTGAAATTATATTTTATCGAATTCTCTATCAAATTAATAAACACCTGCCTGATTCTTTCTTTGTCGGCTTTTACATAAAGCGCTTTTTCGAAATTATCTGTTATGGTGATTTCAATACTTTTCTTTTGTGATTTAATCTCCATGAACTCAATAACATCACGTGCTAAGCCTATAATATCAAATCGTGTGATATTTAGCTTCAATTCGCCCGACTCTAATTGCGATATAGCTTCAAGATCTTCTACAATAGCAATCATCCGATTGATACTTTTTTCAGTTCGTAAAAGATACTCTCTATTGATTGTAGGATCTTCCAATCCGCCATCGAGCAGGGTCAGCACATATCCCTGCATATTAAAGATCGGTGTTTTTAATTCGTGCGAAACATTTCCAATGTATTCTTTTCTATATTTAGCCAGATTCTGAAGCTCTTCAATTTCTCGGGCTTTCGATTCTCCCCACTCCAAAACCTGTCGGTTTACCATCTCCAACGTGTCGCCTGTAATGACTAATTTGCTTTTATCCCCATCTTTCGGGCGCTTTAAGCTATGAATCGTTTTGTAGATGATTTTGATTTTATCATAGATAAATGCTTCTATCGTCTTATATAAAAGGAAATAAGAAAACAGAAATACTATCACACCGATACCAAGCACCTCAAGAAAAACACTATTGAGATGAGTAAGGAGGAGTATCGATGATACTATGACCGAGACGAACCCAATTAATAAGGCGCTTGTAAGTGAAAATGCCTTTGGGTCGGAAGACTTAAATCTCATGATTCGTATTTATAACCTACACCTTTGATAGTTTTGATATTATTAATTCCCAGTTTCTCTCTTATCTTCCGGACGTGAACATCAATTGTACGATCGCCAACAATCACATTATCACCCCAAACTTTTGAGAATATCTCGTCGCGGGTAAAAACCTTATTTGGTTTTGAGGCTAATAGAAGTAAGAGTTCAAATTCTTTTCTGGGGAGGCTCATCTCTACACCCTCCAGAAAAACTACGTAGCGCTCTTTATCTATGACCATCATTCCGAGGTCGAGTTTTCCAGTGGACTCTTCCTCTGTCCGATATCTTCGAAGAAGCGCTTTGATACGGCTAACCAGCAGTCGCGGCTTGACAGGTTTTGTTACATAATCGTCGGCTCCGGCATCAAAACCGGCAATCTGAGAATAATCTTCGCCTCTTGCCGTTAAAAATACAACAATTGTATTTTCAAGCTGTGGAATTTGTTTGATTTCTCTACATGTTTCGATGCCATCCATTTCGGGCATCATCACATCCAAAATAATGAGATGAGGTTTTATCTCAATCGCTTTCTGCAACCCCTTTGCCCCATTATTGGCAGTATGAACTTCATATCCTTCCTTCCTGATGTTATAACTCAGAAATTCCAGAACATCATCTTCATCATCTACCAAAAGAATTTTAATGTCTCGATTTTGCATAATTCCAATATTTATTGGTGGCTCAAAGTTAATAAATACCTTGATTACTGTAAGATGGACTTAATGAAGTAATTATGATTTAACGATAACTTAATATGAATGCATCTCCCTCATTATTGTTAACTTTGCATCTTCTTAAATTATTGCATGCACGATACCGCTAAGTTACAAGAAAAAGTTGTCCTGATTGGATTAATTACAACAAGTCAGGATGAGATAAAATCAGAAGAATATCTTGATGAATTAGAATTTTTGGTAGAGACGGCGGGAGGACTTTCTGTCAAAAGATTTGTTCAGCGTTTAGAGTATCCCGATCCTAAAACCTTTGTGGGAGCCGGAAAACTTGAGGAGATTATTGCCTATATCAAAACAGAAAATATTGATATAGCGGTTTTTGATGATGAACTCTCGGCTGCACAGATTCGAAATCTGGAGAAATCTATGGAATGCAAAATCCTTGATCGTACCAATCTGATTCTCGATATTTTTGCCAGCAGGGCCCGGACTGCTCATGCCCGTACACAGGTTGAGCTGGCCCAATGTCAATATCTGCTTCCCCGATTAACCGGTATGTGGGCTCACTTGTCCAAGCAGCGTGGAGGTATCGGAATGAGAGGACCTGGTGAAAAAGAAATTGAGACCGACCGCCGTATCATCAGAGATAAAATAGCACTTTTAAAGGAGAAGCTTCGAGAAATAGATAAACAAAAGGTCACACAACGAAAACATCGCGAAAGCATGGTAAGAGTTGCCCTGGTAGGTTATACCAATGTAGGCAAATCAACCATTATGAATATGTTGAGTAAGAGTGACGTTTTTGCTGAGAATAAATTATTTGCCACTCTTGATACAACTGTCAGGAAGGTTGTGATTGGCAATCTCCCTTTTCTACTTACCGATACCGTTGGATTTATCAGAAAACTCCCTCATGGATTGGTTGAGTCGTTTAAAAGTACCCTCGATGAAGTAAGAGAGAGCGATCTGCTCATTCATGTTGTGGATATTTCACATCCCTCTTTTGAGGAGCAAATCAATGTGGTAAAAGAGACCCTTCAGGAAATTGGTACTGCTGATAAACCTACTTTCATGATCTTCAATAAAGTAGATGCCTATACCTTTGTTCAAAAGGATGAATTTGATTTGACCCCTTCAACGAAAGAAAACCTTAGTCTTGAAGACTTAAAGAAGACCTGGATGGCGAAGGAAAACAGTCCAACGCTGTTTATCTCGGCAACGCAAAAAATTAATATTCAGGAATTCAAAGAGTTGGTTTACGAAGAAGTTAAGCGTATTCATATAAAAAGATATCCGTATAATAACTTTTTGTACTAACATCCACTATTTTTGAGCGTGCAAGGCGATACAGTCTTTTTCAGTATCAATAAATTTAGTCTTGTAACCAATCTCTCCATCTTTGTACCCGGAATTTCGAACCATCCTGCTACATTGTGTTTAGGTATTATACCAATATAGTTAGGGTGTAGAAAGTATAATACAAATTTAAAAAAATAGGAAAGAAAAAAATAGCTTGAATTTTTTTTGCAATTGATTATAAAGTATATATAATCATTTATCTATCTATCTTTGTAATTACTGTAGAACTATTTTTGTTAATTACCACAAAAAGGAGATTATGAAATGATTTTATGGACTTATTAAAGGATATAATAAACATAAGCGATGAAAACAATATCAGGATTTATTCTTACAAAAGTACTTGGGTGGAAAATCACTGGTAATTTTCCGGTTATCAAAAAGAGCATCATCATATTTGCCCCTCATACCAGCTATTACGAGGCAGTATATGGTAAACTTTTTCTTAATGAGCTAGGCATTAAGCATACATTTTTGTCTAAAAAAGAACTTTTCTATTTTCCTATGAGTACTGTAATGAAGTGGTATGGTTCTATTCCCGTTCGTGGTGTAATAGGTAAAAATGCTATTTATGAGGTCTCTAAAATGTTTGAAGAATCTCAATCTTTACATATAATTCTTTCGCCTGAAGGAACTTTAGCAAGAGTTACCAGATGGAATAAAGGCTTTTACTATATGGCATGGAAGTCAAAAGTTCCTATTGTTGTTGGTTATATTGATTTCCAAAAGAAAGAAATTGGAGTAAAGGGAGTAATATATAAGCTTGACGATATGAATGCGGTAATGAATCAAATTAATGTAATGTATAAAGATGTTACAGCAAAACATCCGGAGAAGTTTTCACTCGATTTAAAAAAATCATTAAGTTGAAACAGACTGTTTCATTGGTATTATCCGGCGGCGGTGCAAGAGGCGTTGCACACATAGGCGTAATAGAAGAATTAGAGCGGCAAGGATTTGAAATAAAATCTATTGCAGGGACTTCGATGGGATCATTAGTTGGTGGAATATATGCATCGGGTAATTTAAAGGTTTACAGAGATTGGATGTGTAAACTTGATAAGAAAGCGGTATTTAAACTGATGGACTTTACTTTAGGAACCAATGGCATTGTTAAAGGGAACAAAGTAATAAAGGAATTAGAAAAGATAGTGCCTGATGTTAATATTGAAAATCTGCCGATTTCATATACTGCCGTTGCTACCGATATCAAAAACAAGAAAGAAATTGTATTCGAAAAAGGCAGTCTTTATGAAGCAATCCGTGCTTCAATTTCAATCCCTACCTTTTTTACACCTTTTAAGTTAGGTGAGATGATTTTGATAGATGGAGGCATTTTGAATCCCATTCCTATTAATCGTGTTAAAAGAAGTAAGAATGATTTGCTGATCGCAGTTGATGTAAATGCACCTATATCACCCGAAGAACAAATAGAAATCAAAAAAACAGTAGAAAAGAAAGAAGATGAATTGACCATCTTTTCATTTTTACTGAAAAAGAAGATCTTCTTCTTTCCAAAATCTATAGGTGAAGACTTGAACTATTATTCATTGTTAACCGAATCAGCTAATTTGATGATACAGCAAATTTCGGCAATGACCATAGCGATGTATCATCCTGATATCATAATTAGAATTCCGATAAATTCATACGGACCCTTTCATTTTTATAAATCTGATGAAATTATTAGGTCAGGAGAATTAGCCACTCAAAAAGCGCTAATTGATTTCCAAGTTAAAAAATAAATGGCTGAAAATTCTTTCAGCCATTATTTGGCATTTAAAAAGGAAAAGGCAATCAGAGATGTGATCTCTGTAGTTACAGCTTACATTTTCCTTATTGATTTTTATAATTCAAGTCTTCTATTTTTCAGATGAATCATTTTTGTTAGCCTTTGCCTTCTTTTTAAAAAAACCTTTTAGTAAAATATTGTGTTGTGCAGCTTCCAGGTCTTCATCTAATTTTTTAGAACTGCTCTCTAAATTTTTAATGGTTTCTTTTAAGTGAGCGCCTGCTTCTTCATCATGTAGTAGTACGCCAATTGTAGTATGAGGATTACTGCCTGCCTGTTTAAGATTTGTAATAAACACAGTTGCAGTATCTGCAATTTGCTGCAATTGCATAACAGAAGCTTTAACTGAATTAAAAACAACTGTATCTGTTGTCAATTGATTTGCCAGTGTGCCTTTTTTATTTAGCCTCGAACTGAAAGCGGCAAGTGAGCTAACCAATTGTTGTGCCTTTGCAGATGCACTTTGCAGTGATATAGTTGCGGCATTGATGTTTGCATACACTGAATTATCGTTAAGTAATTTTCCAATGGTTCCTTCGCCGGCAACTATTTTTTTACTGATAATTTTAAAATCGCTGGTGATTTCCAAAACGTTTTTATTATTTTCTTGTAAAGTATTAATCATATCATCTGATGAAAAGGTTTTTTCCACCGTTAAGGTATCTCCCGACTCCACTTCTGCGGACTTTGAAGTACCTCCATAAATAACTATTATTTTATTCCCGATAATCCCATCACTGCTTATTTTAACTTTGGCATCTTTACGAATATATTGTTGTGCATTTGTCTCAATCTTCATACGTACTTCCACTTGTGAATTTCCATAAAAATGCAGATTGCTCACCGTACCTATTTTTACACCTGAGAACCAGATATTATTGCCCTTTTGTAAGCCATTTACTTCATCAAAAAACGAAACCACTTCCATTTTCTTTTTAAATGTTTCGTGTAGGTTGCCCACAATAAGAATTCCTGCAATAAGAAATGCTAATCCTATAAAGACAAAAAGGCCTACTAGTACTGCGCGTCGATTTGGTGATTCATTCATGATTTATTGTATGAAATTGTAATTAAAAAAACCTTTTATTTGTTCATTTTCAGTATCAAATACCTCTTTAAATTTTCCGACTTTTAAAAATTGGCCTTCCATTAATATGGCGATTCGGTTACCGGTAGTTTTGGCGCAAGTAAGGTCGTGTGTAATGATGACTGAACTGGTATTATATTGCTGCTGAACTTCATTGATAAGTTCAATGATTTCTGTACTTGTAATAGGATCCAGGCCTGAGGTAGGTTCATCATACAACATTATTTCGGGTTTAAGGATTAATGTGCGGGCAATGCCTATCCTTTTCCGCTGTCCGCCAGAAAGATCAGAAGGCATCTGTTTTAATTTATCTTTTAAACTCACTGCCTCCAACACTTCATCAACTGCCGCATCTACTTCTTTTTTACTAAGATTTTGTACATTCATGGTTAATGGAAATGCAAGATTCTGGTAAACATTCATACTATCATATAATGCGCTGTTTTGAAACGAAAACCCAATACGCAATCGCAATGCATTTAATTCTTTGTTATTTAATTTATCGACCTGTTTTCCCAACACAAACACTTCTCCTTTATCAGGCTTAAGCAAGCCCACGATAATTTTTATTAATACAGATTTTCCTGAGCCTGATTTACCGAGTACAGCAATATTTTCGCCTTTAAAAAGGTTAAAATCAATGCCTTTTAAAACCTGTAAGTCTTCAAACGACTTATATAATCCGTTGATAGAAATAACCGATTCATCTTTGTTTATTGCATGTTGTTGTTTATGTGTTTCCATTGCTTTAAAAGTATCGAAGCCAATTGGCGACCTGAACAATAATAATTTCTTCAACAAATATCAGGAACATAGCAAGTACTACAGCCTGATTTGCTGCTTTGCCAACACCACGGGTTCCCTGTGTGGCATTAAATCCTTTGTAACAGCCAACGATGCCTATGGTAAATCCGTAAACAATTGACTTGGTTACAGCTGTAGATAAATCAAGAAAGGTGATGGTCTTAAATGCATTTAGAAAGAAGCTGGTAATACTAGTAGTTTCTACGGAATTAATATTTATATAAGCACCATACAATCCGACAACACTGCAATACAATGCCAACACGGGGATAGTAATGGTTGTGGCAATCACGCGGGTAACTACTAAATATTTAAACGGATTAATTGCCGATACTTCCATTGCATCTATTTGCTCGGTCACTTTCATAGAACCAAGTTCTGCGCCTATGCTTGAACCTACTTTGCCTGCGCAAATAAGCGCGGTTACCAATGGTCCTAGCGCTTTTATTATAGCTATCCCCATTAAGGAAGGCAGCCATGATGTTGCCCCAAATTCAGCTAATGGAGGACGCGATTGTTTTGTGAAAACGATACCAATAATAAAACCTGTAAGAGAAATTAAGGCCAGCGATTTTAAACCTACCTCTAAACACTGATTAATTACCTCTCGCAGATGAAAAGGCTTTTTTAATGCTTCTTTGAAAAAAAGAGCTGTAAACTTATAGGCATTGTTAATGCCTATAAAGAATTCGTCAATTCTTTTCGAGAATAAATATTTTTTAACATTATCATTATTCATTTAGTGAACATGTATTGCAATCATTCAAGATTTCAATTCTTTGTTTTTTTACTTCCAGTCGCTTGCTTTATTGAGCCTTTCAATAGCATCATTACTCAATTCGATATGGGCGGCATTAATCAGAGAATCTAATTGCTCAAGTTTTGTAGCACTTGCGATGGGCGCAATAACAGAATGACGCGCAATGAGCCATGCAATAGCAATGCTTGCGGGTGTTGTGTTGTATTGTGCCGATATTTCGTCCAATACTTTCAAAATAGTAGAGCCTCTTTCATTCAGATATTTCTTAATACCTCCACCGCGTACGCTTTTTCCTAAATCGGCTTCACTTCTGTATTTGCCTGTAAGAAAACCGCTGGCTAAAGAATAATAACTGATTACACCCACGTTATTGTCAAGACAAATCTGTTCCAGTTTCTTTTCAAAATTTTCCCGGTCGTATAGATTGTACAACGGTTGTAAAGTTTGGTAAGAAGGGTAGCCATGCTTTTTGCTTGCTTCTAATGACGCCAGTAATCGTTCGGGAGAGAGGTTGGAAGCACCTATCCATCTTATTTTACCTTCTTTTGTCAATTGATCATAGGCATCCAATGTTTCTTCCACAGGTGTAGTTTCTACGTCTACATGAGTTTGATATAAATCAATGTAATCTGTCTGTAAACGTTTTAATGAATCTTCAACAGCTTTCAAAATGTATTTTTTTGAAATCTCGTTCTGCCCCTGTCCGACATCGCTACCTACTTTTGTGGCAATAATAACTTTGTCACGGTTGTTACGTGCTTTCATCCATTTACCGATAATAGTTTCCGATTCACCCCCTTTATTTCCAGGTACCCATATGCTATAAACATCGGCAGTATCAATAAAATTGAATCCGGATGTAATAAAACTATCCAGCAGTTCAAATGACGTTTTCTCGTTAACGGTCCAACCAAATATATTTCCCCCGAAACATAAGGGAGCAACATATAAATCTGAATTACCCAATTTCCTTTTTTTCATTAAATCTTTTTTTAAGTTAATACGATTATTAGCTTGCTAAATAATTTCCGAAGCACCTAATTTCTATTAAACAAATAAAAATTGATTAAGTTCCTTAAATCTGTAAAGAGTTAAGATGTTGAATTTTAATACATAAAAACAAAAAAGCCAGAATGGAATTCCGTTTTGTCGGGCGTATTTTAGATCATTAGTTGTTCCAGTTAAATTTATGTCATAGATATCATTTGAATAAAGTGTCTATGGGGTTGATTCCTGATATGGATCTATTATATTTGAAGTGAAATCATGGCTAAAACAAACTATTTCCAAGAAATTAATTTTACCTTTGATTATCTAAAAAAATTCTTTCTAATGGTGTTGCGCATGACAAGAACAGTTCTCAGAATATTAAATTCATCTTTGGTACGGTTAAGATTTAAAAGAATCTTTAAAAACAATTTCTCGAAGTTAAGTATTAAAATCTTAGTTTGTATTTGTTTTTTATATGTTCCGGTAGATGCTCAACAAATATCTCTTCCTTATAAGAATCCGAACCTACCTGTTGAAAAACGTGTAGATGATCTTTTGAAAAGGATGACGCTAGATGAAAAGATTGCTCAAATGACAATGACTAATCTAGCGGGTTACAAAAACAGGCCCTATGGTGCGGGTGTTTGCGACAGTCCATTTGAAAGCATTTATACGGTTGCAAGAAATTCGGCAAGAAGCAAAAAGTATGCACGCGAAAATACCCGTCTGGGAATACCACTTTTACAAATTGGAGAATGTCTTCACGGTCAGCTGGCATATGGCGCCACTATTTTTCCGCAAGCAATAGCACAGGGGAGCACATGGAATGCACCGCTCATAGAAGAAATGGGTTCTGTTATTGCTTATGAAGCGTCGACTTCCGGCGTTGATCAAGCATTGTCCCCACTGTTTGATATTATTCGTGATGCCCGATACGGTCGGACGGAAGAGTGTTACTCCGAAGATCCTTATATGGTAGGGAAACTCGGATCTGCATTTGTGATCGGCATGCAAGGAAAGGCGGAGGATACGAAAAAAGGTATTGCCAGCGATAAAGTAATGTGTACAGCAAAACACTTTGCAGGATATAGTGCTCCTCAGGCAGGTATCAATCTGGCCCCCTCTTCTATCGGCGAAAGGGAGTTGCGTTCGATGTATCTGTTCCCTTTCGAGATGGTGGTCAAAGATGCAAATATATATTCTGTGATGCCCTCTTACAATGAGGTGGATGGCATTCCTGCACATGCCAATAAATTTTTGCTTACTAAGGTATTAAGAAATGAATGGAACTTTCCGGGCTATGTGTTTTCGGACTATGGTGGGGTAGGTATGCTAATGTATTTTCACAATGTCGCAAAGGATAAACCTTCAGCTGCTGTTATGGCCATCAATGCCGGAGTTGATCTGGAAGCGGCATCTCCTGATGTTTATGCTTCATCATTGAGCCAACTGGTGAAAGAGGGTAAGGTTTCGGAATCTCTTGTTGATGCTGCTGTTAGAAGAATCCTGAATATAAAATTCAAAGCCGGGTTATTCGAAAAAGTCTATCCGGATACTACTTTACTCAAATCAAGAGTCCATACGCAATCTCATATTGATTTGGCTCAGAAGATAGCTGAAGAGTCCGTGATCTTACTGAAAAATGATAACGAGCTTCTACCGTTGGATGCAACAAAGCTGAAGTCTTTGGCAGTGATTGGTCCGAATGCAGATCAGGTTCAATACGGGGACTATACATATACCCGTGATAATAAATCAGGTATAACCGTGTTGCAGGGAATAAAATCGCTGGTTGGTGATAAGATGAAGATTAATTATGCCAAGGGATGTGGTTTGAGTGGTTTAAGTAAAGATGGATTTGATGAAGCAATCAATGTGGCGAATAGCAGTGACGCGGTTGTACTTGTGGTAGGTGAGACCAGTGTTATCTTGTCGGGATTAGGTTGGGGCAAAGGTCCGGGAATGGGTGAGAGTGAAGAGCCTTTCACCACGGGTGAGGGATATGATGTTACCGACATTAATCCGATTGGTGTTCAACGTGATCTAATCCAGGCAATCTATAAAACCGGGAAGCCTATTATTCTGGTGATGGTTCATGGACGTCCCTGGTCAATTGCATGGGAAAAGAAAAATATTCCAGCCATACTAGAGGCTTGGTTTCCAGGAGAACGAGGCGGAGCAGCAATTGCAAATATCCTCTTTGGCAATGTAAATCCTTCAGGTAGATTAAATGTTTCGGTTCCTCAATCAGTAGGTCATATTCCGGTAGTTTATAACTATAAGCCCTCTTCAAAAGGGATTAACCGTGAGCCGGGTACATTGGATAAACCGGGTCGCGATTATGTGTTTTCATCGCCTGATCCTTTATTTTCATTTGGGTATGGGCTCAGCTACACTACTTTTGAATACACCAACATGAAAGTTTCCAAGACCAGATTTGGTGATAAAGATGCGCTTTTTATAGATGTCGATGTCAAAAACACAGGATTACGCGAAGGGAAAGAAGTTGTTCAATTGTATGTAAGAGATTTGATTAGCTCGGTAGAAACTCCGGTTACCCAGCTAAGGGGATTCGAAAAAATTAATTTAAAACCGGGGGAACTAAAGACTGTCAAATTTAAAATCACTCCCAAAGATTTAGGCTTGTGGAATGCTGATATGAAATTTATTACGGAACCGGGAGAATTTGAAGTTATGATAGCACGTTCGGCTGATCATGTTGTTTTCTCAAAAAGAGTTGAGTATGTGGAATAAATAGAAATTCAGGCTACAATTATAAATATAGTTTTGTAATGTACTAATTTACTTTATTTAATATAACAATGGAAAAGAAAGAAAAGAAGAGTTTAAGCAGAAGAGAGTTTTTAAGTTATTCTGCTCTTGGTTTGGCGGGATTGACAATACTTCCGAGCTGGACACTGGCTAATGGCGTTCGGATTGCCCCGAGCGACAGGGTTGTAATGGGATTTATCGGTTTAGGACAACAAGGTGTTTCCGACTTTAAAAGTTTCTCATCATGTCCCGGCGTACAGGTTGTTGCCTGTTGTGATGTTGACCAAATAAAACGCGAACGTTTTAAAAGAAAAGTTGAAGCTTGGCAAAAAACACAGAATGTAGCGTCACGATGTGATGTGTATGAGTTCTATGAAGATCTTTTGACCCGTAAGGATATTGATGTAGTATCTATTGCAACGCCTGACCATTGGCATGCATTGACCGCTATTCATGCTTGTCGCTCTGGAAAAGATGTATATCTACAGAAACCATTGGCTTATACCATTCGTGAAGGCCAGGAAATTGTCAAAGCTGTTCGTGGTAACAATCGTGTATTACAAATGGGGACTCAACAGCGTTCAAGCAAAGAGTTTCAACAGGCTATTGCTTTGGTACGCGGTGGGGCTATCGGTCACATTGAAACCATTTATGCTAAAGTCGGAGATCCTCCTACTCCGCTCAATCTTCCGGAGATGCCGATTCCCGCTTCATTGAATTGGAATCAATGGATGGGGCCATTGAACGATCCTAAGATTCATTATCATCCGGATCTTTGTCCTCCCATCTCACTGGATCCTGAAGTAGATGAAAAGCTTTGGGGTGCGTGGCGCTGGTATTGCGAAACCGGCAACGGATTTACGGCTGACTGGGGAGCACACATGTTTGACATTGCCCAGGCTGCTATCGGAATGGATGGATCGGGTCCTTGTGAATTTATTCCAAAAGGGTATAAAGACACAAAGTATCTTACTATGAAATATGAGAACGGAATTATAATGACCGAACAACCTTTCAGAGATGAAGGTGGTCAGGGGATCAGATTCAATGGTACCAAAGGATGGCTGAAAGTCGCCAGAGGGTATATAGAATGTTCTGATCGTTCACTAATTGCGAAAGAAGAAAAAAAGGTGGGCGCAGGTCAATATGAAGTAAGTTCTCCACATATGCAAAACTTTATTGATTCAGTTCGCTCGCGCAAGAATCCAATTGCGCCTGTTGAAGTTGGTTGCAGCACCAACACATTGTGTTGTCTTGCCAATATTGCTACTGAATTGAAGCGTCCGGTTAAATGGGACCCTGCTACATTGAGCTTCGGCGATGATCTGGAGGCTGCCAGTCACAGACTTTATCATTATCAATACAGAAATCCTTATACGTTATAATCCGGTAATTTATTTACAATCATTTTATGAAAGCTTGGTCTTTGTGATATTCACATTGATCAAGCTTCTGTTTAAGGGATAGTTTAAATTTCCATCTTCACTTGTCTATCAATGTTATCTTTTTAGGAGTCAAACGTCATTAGTGATGAATTCAAATAGCCGGAAGTTTTCGCTATTCGGAAAAGTTTGTACTTTTACTCATGGGTATCATTGTCGTGAGCTAATTACAAAAATAACCATTCCGGGTTAATCGTAATTGATAACCCTCTTTTAATTATTTTTACAAGATAATGGCGTCAAAAAAAATGAAGAAGATTTTAGTGTTGTTAATTATTTTTTCCGTGTCTCTTTCAGGATATAGTCAGTTTATAAAAAAACAGCTTCCCGATAAGCTGGTTGTACTTTCTTTTGATGATGCCACAGCCAGTCAATATTCAGTAGTAGCACCTCTTTTGAAAGAATATGGTTTCGGCGCCACCTTTTTTATTTGTGAGTTCCCTCCAAATTTCAAGGATAGCACGAAATATATGAACTGGCGACAGATTAAGGAGCTGGATAAGATGGGATTTGAAATAGCCAACCACACACGAAACCACAAAGGTGTTAGTAAGTTGTCTAAAGAGCAGTTTATTGATGAACTCAATTATATTGAGCGCAAGTGTGACTCACTAGATATTGCCAAGCCTTCTTCTTTTGCATATCCCGGCTATGATCTGAGTCGTCCCGTGATGGATATTCTGCAAGAAAAAGGATATAAGTTTGCCCGTGCAGGAGGAAGCAGGGCTTACGACCCACTGACTGATCATCCTCTGCTTGTTCCGAGCTGGGCTATGAACGTCGAAAACAAACAGCAGATCATGGAAGCATTTAATGAAGCCCGAAATGGTAGAATTGTAGTTCTGACTATTCACGGTGTTCCCGATGTTGAGCATCCGTGGGTGAATACCACACCGGAGTTATTTAAAGAATATCTTCAATATCTGTCTGATAATCATTATAAAGTTATTGCTCTCAGAGATTTGAACAGATATATCAATGTAAAAAAAGCAATAAAAGCAATAGTTCCTGATTTGAATAAGAAGTTAAGCAATTAAAATTTTATACTATGAAGAAGGTCATTTTGATATTCTTTTTATTTGCGACATTGCATCTTGCCGCACAGCAGACCATTCCACTCTACTCAACAGCACTCCCGAACAGTATCTCTTATCAGATGCATGAAGTAAGGATGGATGAGAATGGTCAATTTCTGGGGTATCGTAATATTTCCAAACCTACACTAGCGGTTTATCTTCCGGATCGGAAGATAGCGACAGGCGCTGCAGTAATCATTTGCCCGGGAGGTGGATACGGTATGGAGAGTTATCGTTTGGAAGGAACTGTAATTGCTGAAGCCTTTTTACGCAAAGGTATTGCCGCATTTATTCTGAAGTATCGTTTACCGAGTGATTCAATCATGAAGGATAAATCCATAGGACCCTTACAAGATGCGCAACAAGCTATTAAAACAGTGCGGCAACGTGCTGCGGAATGGAAACTGAATGCTCAGAAGATAGGAATCATGGGATTTTCAGCAGGCGGTCATCTGGCATCTACTGCCGGAACTCATTTTGATAAATCATATATTCCCAATGCCGAAAACATTAGTTTGCGACCCGACTTCATGATTCTGGTTTATCCGGTAATCAGTATGAACAAAGACCTAACGGATATCGGATCCAGAAATAGACTGCTCGGAAATAACCCTGATGTTGATAATATTACACTCTTCTCGAATGAATTGCAAGTCACAAAAAACACTCCACCAACATGGTTGACTCATACAGGAGATGATACGGTGGTACCTGTTGAAAACAGTATTCGCTTTTATCAGGAATTGGTTCGAAATAAAGTTTCTGCCGAGATGCATCTATATCCGAAAGGAAATCATGGTTTTGTATTGAAACTGCCGACGGATGAATGGATGCAACCCTTGTTTCAATGGATGAGTAAAAGTGGAATAATCCAATAAAACAGTGTATTGTAAGGTGATAAACATCATTAAAGGCTTAAAAACATCAGAAAGTTTAAGCCTTTTTTCTTTCTCCCTGCTTGTCACAACCAGTCTTCTTCTTTCTTCTTATCAACAGGATTCCATTTTAGATTTTATTATCCGTATGTCAAAGGATTGATTTTTGATGGAGTCCATTATGTCACGGTGTAAATGGCAGGTGTTGTAATGGTTTACAATGGCTGGATGGAATTTGTTTCAAAGGCCAATGATGTTATTTGTCTATTACGACGAAATAGAAGAGTACAAAACATCCATTAACGTAAAATACTCCAATAATGTGAGTGTGTATTCCAACCCGGGAATAGTGGCTTTAAAGAAAATGAAATGAGGCTGACTGAATATTTTTTCATAGTAAGTTGGTAAAGATTGGATAAACGATAAAAAAGCATTTAATTTATCCAGTAAGTTTGCATGAACATTTATTAATTTCCGAATATCTATTAATGAATACACTTCCTGTTTTTGATCTTTCAATCATCGCAGCGTATTTGACTGCGATGCTACTAATTGGATTTTATTTCTCAAGAAAGAATAAAAGTACCGAACGGTTTACAAAAGCATCCGGAAGTATTCCAGGTTGGGCAATCGGACTATCGATTTATGCAACATTTCTAAGTAGTAATACCTTTTTAGGCGTTCCCGGAAAAGCTTTCGGCAGTAATTGGAACGCATTTGTCTTCAGTATCTCCATGCCATTTGCAACATGGATTGCCTCGAAATATTTTGTGCCTTTTTATAGAAACATGAGTGGTGTATCGGCCTATACACATCTGGAAAAACGCTTTGGTCCTTGGGCTCGTACTTATGCGGTCGTGTGTTTTTTATTGACGCAGTTGGCACGGATGGGTACTATTTTCTTTGGCATAGCACTTAGTTTACAGGCGCTTACCGGATATAGTATGCAATCAATCATGTTGGTTGTGGGAGTGTGTATTATTGTATATACCGTTTTGGGTGGCATCGAGGCTGTAATATGGACTGAGGTGGTACAGGCAATCATTAAAACATTGGGTGCTGTTCTGATTATTTATTTGATCGTTAGAGACATGCCTGGAGGTATATCGAAGATTATTGAAATCGGACAACATGATCACAAATTTAGTTTAGGAAGCCTTTCTCCAAATCTTACGGAGTCTACTTTCTGGGTGGTTCTCTTTTATGGTTTCTTTATGAACCTGAATAACTTTGGTATGGATCAAAACTATGTACAACGTTATCACACAGCAACATCTGAAAAGGAAGCTTCTAAATCTGTATGGCTTTGTGTTTGGTTATATGTACCGGCCTCATTCTTATTTTTTGTTATCGGAGCTTGTCTTTATGCTTATTATCAGGTTCATCCCGAATTTATAGAAATAGTTAAGCAACGGGTTGCTGTGGAACGTTTAGGTAGTCTCGCATCTACAACTGAGATTACACAGATGGCTTCTACACTCATGCCATCTGACTATGGAGATAAAGTAATGCCTCATTTTATGGTAACCAATATTCCTAATGGATTAGTAGGACTCATTATTTCTGCAATTCTATCTGCGGCTATGAGTACCATAAGTTCTGGGATGAATTCTTCTGCAACTGTATTTTCAATAGATATTTATAAACGGTATTTTAAACCTGATGCAACGGAGAAACAAAACTTAAGCGTACTTTATCTGGGTACGATAATCTTTGGATTGTTAGGCATGAGTACCGGTATTGCTATGATTGGCATTAAAAGCTTATTGGATATGTGGTGGGAACTGTCGGGCATATTCGCAGGAGGGATGCTGGGTTTATTCCTATTGGGAATGGTAAGCAGGGTAAGCAAAAATACAGAGGGTTTGACGGCGACTATCATCGGAATTTTAGTGATTGTCTGGATGACGTTTTCTTCTTTTCTTCCGGAGAAATATGCATTTTTGCGTAGTCCTTTTCATAAAAGTATGATCATTGTGATCGGTACGATGACCATCTTTCTGGTTGGTCTGATGATTACTTACATCAGAAGAAAGCTTTCAAAGAGAAAATAATTTACTTGTGACGTTTTATCCTTGTGTATAAATTATTACCTTAGCTTGGTCAAAATAAAACAGTTATAAAAAATATTGGAGTTACTTATTCATCTGAGCAAAGAGGGAAAATAGAACGATATAAATTATTAGGATCTGAACTGCATTCATTTATAAACAAGCATTAAATCAGAACTTAATAAAGAGCAAGTATTATTGATCCACATTATAAAATTGCAAAGATATACGGGTGTAAAAGGTTTACAGAGAACGTAAATGCTATTACCACACAGTGACTCAAAAACATTCATTGATTTTATTGAGACAGCCTTGTCTGGGATTAAAAAAACAGCAAACGTTTAACAACACCTTGAAATAACTTTGCCATCATTGTTTCTTAAAACGTAAGAATCAACAAATACCAAACAATCGGATTTAATTGAATCTACAAGAGTCTAAAACATAACCTAATTTTTTTAATAACATGAGATGTAATTTTCAGATCATTAGTAGGATTATTCTAAGATCCTTTTTAATCCTTTTCTGTCTTTCGGCGTGTTCTCCTAAAAGTATTCCGTTGTATGTCGATCCGAATATTGGTGGAGCATCAAATTTATTGACCACATTGACTCCTACGGTACACAGGCCGCATTGTATGATCAGGGTCTTTCCGGTAACGAAACCAGGTTTTGGTGATCGTTACTTATCGGATAAAATTTATGGATTTGCAGTAAATATGCCTGCCTACAGAATGGGGCATGTAACAGAATTTATGCCGACCCAGGGTAAAGTAAGTTTCAATGGCGTTGCTAATGCTTCAGGCTACGATCATGATCTGGAACAGGTACATCCATGGTTTCATAAGGTTTTACTTGAAGATAAAGGAATTGCTGCTGAATGGACTACTACGGAAAGAAGTGTATTGTATCGGTTTTCATTTAGTAAAAAGGATTCATGTAATTTCATCTTCCGTTCTGCAGAGAATGCTTCTTTTAAAATACAAGCAGACAATGTTATTTCCGGATGGGAAGAATTTAATAATGCAAAGCAGTATTTTTATGCTGAGTTCAGTCAGAAATTTTCTCAAAGCGGAACATTTTCACAAGATGGTTCCAAAGATAACTCGACGGTGAAAGCCGGAAAGGGAATTGGGGCATATCTGAACTTTACTGAATTGCATAATCCGGTAGATATTAAAATTGGGATTTCGTATATCAGTGAAGAGCAAGCAAAAGAAAACCTTCAACACGAGACAACCGGAAAAAATCTGGAGCAGGTAAAACAGGAAAGCTACAAAATATGGGAAGTTACTTTAAACAAAATAAAAATTCAGGGTGGAACGGAACGGCAGAAACGAATCTTTTATTCTTGCTTATATCGTGCATCGGAGCGGATGGTCGATATTTCTGAATATGGAAATTATTATAGCAATTATGATAAAAAAGTTCATCCGGACAATGGAAAACCATTTTTTGTAGACGATTGGCTTTGGGATACCTTCCGTTGTTTGCATCCTTTAGGTTCAATCCTTAATCCTGCACAGCAAGCCGATATGATTCAATCTTATGTTGATATGTACAAACAAAGCGGCTGGGTTCCGGGATTTCCTCAATTCTATGGCGATTTCGCAGCTATGATCGGATTTCATTCAGCTGCACTTGTGTGGGATAGTTACCAAAAAGGAATTACCGGTTTTGATGTTGAAAAAGCATACGAAGGGTTAAAGAAAAATTCACAGGAGGCAACAATGCTTCCGTGGAGAAACGGTCCTGCCTGTTCTCTCGATACTTTTTACCGAACAAAAGGATGGTATCCTGCTATTAATGAAGATGACGTAGAACCTATTGCAATGGTGGATGGTTTTGAAAAACGGCAAGCTGTTGCGCTTACCCTTGAACATAGCTATGATGATTGGTGTTTGGCGAACTTAGCCAAAGCTTTAAATAAAACGGATGACTATAAGCTTTTTATGGGTCGTTCACAAAATTTCAGGAATGTGTATAATCCTGCTACAGGATTTATGTCTCCTAAACTCGCTGATGGAAGTTGGGTGAAGAATTTTGATCCGCAACTATCAGGAGGAATAGGAAGCCGGATGTATTTTGCCGAAAATAATTCATGGATATGGTCTTTTAGCGTTATGCACGATCTTCCCGGGTTAATTAATATGATGGGTGGCAAAGAAAAGTTTGTTAATCGTTTGGATGAACTTTTTAACGAGCCGACCAGCATTGCCAAATGGCAATTTATGGGAAGGTTTCCTGATGCATCAGGATTGAACGGTATGTTCCCGGCCGGTAACGAACCTTCATTCCATGTACCATACTTATATAACTATGCCGGAAAGCCTTGGAAGACACAACGAAGAATCAGAGAAGTAATGGATATGTGGTTTGATGATACTCCTTTGGGTTTATGTGGCGATGAAGATGGCGGAGCTTTATGCTCATGGTATGTCTTTTCGGCAATGGGGTTCTATCCGGTAACTCCGGGAACGGGATTATATGCTATAGGAAGTCCGTTCTTTGAAAATACCACCATTACTCTACCTGACGGAAAGAAGTTTACCGTCAAGGCAAAAAATAACTCTAAAAAGAATAAATACATCCAGTCAGCAAAACTCAACGGACAAGAATTTAACAGGGCTTGGATTAAACATTCTGAAATAATGGCCGGTGGAACTCTTGAATTTCAAATGGGAGAAACTCCTAATAAGAGTTGGGCATCAGACCCTTCCAGTTATGAGCAGCTTATAAAATAGTTTTTAATGAACCTGGATTAGTCATTATAAAAAAAGCCTAGTGACTAATCTAGGCTTTTTTTATAATTTCGAGATATAATAATATAAGAAGGTTTCTTGTGCGCATCGAATCAAAATCTTTTTTAATACTCGTTGTCGTCTAAAGATAAAATGCTAATATTGTGTCATCAAATTAAATCAGAACAAATCAGTTTAACGTAACAACCTTGTGACGTTTGATAATCATTAGGTTAATCGTTGCTGTTTTTAGAAACGCATTGTATTCTAAAGTTGATTCATGGGACAAGCGCAAATGGTACATACAGATGACAAGATATTGGCCGGACAAATTAAAAACGGCAATCAGCTAGCTTTTGCTACCATTTATGATCGGTATAATAGACAAATGTATGTGTTGGCCTATCGCTATCTGAAAAGTCGGGCAATGGCTGAAGATGCGGTTCAACAGGTATTTGTTAATTTTTGGATCAACCGCATTAAAATCAATGAACAATTAAGCATACGGAACTTTCTGTTTACGGCTTTAAAAAACCATACACTTAACATGATACGCGATGAACAGAGAGCAATGGCTAAAAATTATGAAGTCCTGATGGAATCGGATTATAATATTCTTAATGAGTACGAGCAGTCGGAATCAATCGAGATGACCTCCGTAATCAAAGAAGCCATTAAGAATCTTTCTCCACAGCGCAGGCAGATATTCTATTTGAAAATCACTGAAGGTTATTCAAATCAAGAAATAGCCGATAAGTTGAACATTTCAGTCAATACTGTGAAGGTTCAGTATTATTATATCCTTAAAGAAATAAGGGAATATGCAAGTAAAAGTATGCTTTCCTCCATGATGCTTGTATCTATTCTTTTTAGCTGAAAAGGAATAAGTTAACAAATATTCCCTTTTTATGTAGCTAACAAATCAGTTTAATCTTTCATAAAAATTTCAGAAAACTTTTATTTTGGCATAATACTTTTTCCAAAGTTGGGTGTATTCGTATAAAAAGTAGAATGCAGACCATTCCTGATGAAAAACTGTTGGAGAAATTTCTAGAGAACAAATGTACTCTGGAAGAAGCAAGAGCTGTTATTAAATGGGTATCCTCTTCAGAAGGTCGGCTAATTGCCGAAAACCAGTTTGATAAAGATATGGCTTTGATGGAGAATTCCGGACAGGATATAGACAATAAAGATATTAGGACGGCATACATGTTCAAGAAGATCATGGAGAAGATCATTGCCGATGAATCAGAAGAATCTTCCCCTCAAGTACATCGGTTAGTACCAAGTTGGCTAAAGATAGCTGCCGCCATACTCATTCCTTTACTTATCACTAATGCTATAATCTGGTTTATTTTAGAAAAGCCGACCGATGAAATTGCTTGGCAAGAGTTATATGTTCCTAAAGGCGATAAGCAACAATTAATATTTCAAGATGGAACCCGGGTATGGCTTAATTCGGATACGAAATTAAAATATCCGATTGAATTTTCCGGGAATCAACGTGAGGTAAAATTGGAAGGGGAGGCATATTTTGAAGTAAAAAAGAATCCAAAGAAGCCATTTTTTGTAAGGTTAAATAATCTTTCTGTAAAAGTGACGGGAACATCATTTAATGTGAAAGCCTACCATGATGAAAATGTGATCACAACAACTCTTGATAAAGGAAAAATAAGTTTACTCACCCGGCAAGAGAATGGACCTATGGAATATGGACTCTTACCCGGTCAGCAAGCCGCCTATTCAAAAATTACTTCTGCTGTTGATGTAGTAAAGTCAGCAATAGGTCAGAATTCTTCATGGAAGGAAAAGAAACTTATATTTAAGGATACGCCGCTTCCGGAAGTAATCAAAGTATTGGAACGTTGGTACAATATGAAATTTATTATCATGGATCAAAGGCTTTTAACGTATACCTATACTATTACATTTCAAAACGAGTCTTTACAGAATGTACTGAGTGAATTGGAAAAGATAACACCTATCAAATATCAGATAAATAATGGAATTGTTGAAATCAAAAAGCGAGTTATAAATAAGGTCATAATTAAAAGGGTTAATTCAAATTAAAATCATTATGTCTTTCTTTTATTCTTCTATCAATTAGTAGATGCGCTTCTTGAATCGTATTCGTATACTGAAATTACTACAAACCTTAATTAACAAGAATTATTAACCTTAAAATCAGAATTACATGAATACAACTTGACCCTAGAAGTAGAAAAACCGGTTGATGCTACTAACATCTCCCGGTTCCAGATCAGAATTAACAAATAATTAAGTCTAATCCTAACACAACAAATATATGAAAAAAATGCATGATAGGTACTGTATCCCTATCTCAAAAATAATATTGCGAACAATGAAACTAACACTGATTTTAGTAGCATTAAGTATCGTCAATTGTTTGGCGTCAGCATATTCACAAAAAGTTTCTCTCAATCTTAATAATGTTAAATTCTCTGAAGCTATTCATGAGATATCCAGACAGACAAAACTCGATTTTGCATATAGCAAAGAAGTGGTTGACATGAATCGAACGGTCAGTATTTTTGCAACAAACACCGATTTAAAAAATGTCTTGGATCAGTTGCTTAATGGCACACAATTAATGCATGTTGAGCTAAATGGTAAAATTTATTTTGGCCCTAAAGAATTTGAATCGATAATTCAATCTGCATTTCTTCAACAGCAGAAAAAGATAATTGGTACTGTTGTTGATGCAATTACTGGTGAGCCCTTGCCTGGCGTAACTGTTATGGTACAAGGTACAACAAAGGGTACAACGACCAGTACCGAAGGAAAGTTTACACTTGATTTACCTAATGCAAATGCAGTATTGGTCTTTTCATTTATCGGTTATGAAACTCAAAAAATTTCTACTTTAGGAAAATCGGTTTTTAATGTAAAACTGAAGACTGATGTTAAGCAACTTGATGAAGTCGTAGTAGTTGGATATGGTACTCAATCAAAAACTAAATTAATCAGTTCTGTTGCTTCTCTAAAAACTAAAGACATAGTAAATACTCCTTATACAAATTTAGGTACTGCTTTGGCAGGAAGAATCGCAGGGGTTATTGTACAAAGCTCTGGAGGTGAACCGGGATCTATACCATCAATCTCTATTCGAGGAGGTGCCGATCCACTGTATGTTATTGATGGACTAATCAGAAGCAAGAGTGATTTCATTGCATTATCTAAGGAGGATATTAGTAGTATAAACGTTTTAAAAGATGCCTCAGCAACAGCCGTTTATGGAGCACGAGGAGCAAATGGAATTGTATTAGTTACTACTAAACAAGGTGATTATGGAGAAACGGTTCAGATAAGGTATACTTCCAATTTCGCATGGAATACGCTAGCTCATCCTTTAGATCTTATCTCATCATACAATAGAGCCACAGCCGCAAATGCTATATCTCAGGCAGGAGGTCTTGGACCTTATTCTCAATATTCAAAAGAAATAATAGATACAATTAAAAATGGGTTAAACCCTGCAAGATATCCAAATACTAACTGGTATAAAACATTAATGCGTGATTATGCACCTCAACAAGAGCAATCATTGTCAGTCTCAGGTGGTACCGAAAAAACTAAATACTTTTTTGGAGTTGGTTATCTAAATCAGGGAGGAGTATTTCAGCTTGATGTCAATAAATATAATCGGTATAATTATCGTTCAAATGTCACAACTAAATTTGATAAGATTGGATTGGATGTATCATTAAATTTAAACGGATATATTATAAATAAAAAACTACCTAGTGAAACTGCTCAAATTACTATAATGAGTCCATTAGAAAGACCTTACAACCCAAATGGAACAATAAGCGCGGTAGTATTTAATCCTCTAGCAGATATTAAAGGACCTGGTTATCAAAAAGAGAATACTTATTATAATGATGGAAGTTTAGTACTTTCCTGGACTGTACCGGGAATTAAGGGCTTAAAGTTAAAAGTGCTGGGTGACTATTCAACAAATGTAGATAACCAGGATAACTTTTCAGCATTAGCATCCCAATATGATGAATTAGGAATACAAAGAGTGAATTCCGCTCCGTCAAAATATTTATATCAGTCAAAGACTTTGGCATATAATATTGAAGGTCAAGTTGATTATGTACGTTCTTTTGGAAAGCATAATATGAGTTTCACTGTTGTATCAACGACAAGTGCAGGTAACAATGATTGGTTTTCTGCTAGCCGAAATAATTATCTTTCAACAGCTGTAGATCAGTTGTTTGCAGGAAGTTCAGGTAGTATGACAAATGATGGAAATGCTAGTGAATGGGGACGAGTTGGCTATGTTGGTCGTGCAAAATATGATTATGCTAATAAATATTTTATGGAACTAAGTGGAAGATATGATGGATCTGATAATTTTCCAAATGTTGATAATAAACGTTGGGGATTCTTCCCTTCAGCAGCTTTGGGTTGGAACATATCTGAAGAGAAATTCTTTTCACCTTTGAAGAATAATAAAATTTTTGACATGTTTAAGATCAGAGGATCACTTGGAACCATTGGAAATGATAATGTTTCCAGATATGCTTATATAGCTTCATATAATATGAATTCTCAGATATTTGTTTCAGGGGGTAATCTTATGAACGGTTTTTCGGAAGGCAATTTGGTTAGTAATAATTTAAGCTGGTACTCAACTAAATCATACAATATAGGGTTTGATTTCGCTACCTTAAATAGTCATTTAACAGGATCTTTTGATTATTTCTATACCAGAACAACCGGGTATTTAACCAGTCCCGCAGCTAGATACATTGATCCGTTGGGTAAAAGTCTCCCTCAAATAAAATCGGATGCAGCATATAGAAAAGGTGGTGTTGATGGAAGCATTACCTATAATAATAAGATCGGGAAAGTCTCTTATGGAATAGGGCTCAATATAACATATTACAACTCGCTTTGGGAAAAATCTAATGAAGATAGCGTAACATTAGCAAATCCATATACAAGGAGTCAAGGTACATACGAGAACTATAATGGGAGCATGTATACTAGTTTAGGCTTCTATCAAACATTTGATCAGGTATTGAACAATCCTAGAAGTCTTACTGCTGCATCATTAGCTCCTGGAGACGTTCGATATAAAGATGAAAATGGAGATGGAAAAATTGATGCACAGGATTATAGGAAACAAGGGAATAGTTCCTCTCCTCGTTTTGTTTTTGGTGTCGATTTAAGTGCTGAGTACAAAGGAATCAGATTTAATGCTCTTATTCAGGGGACGGGGAAAAGAAATATTTATATGGGATCATATTTACAGGCACCTGAAGAAAATAGATATAATTTTAACTATCAAACAAATTATTGGACTCCTAATAATATTGATGCAAGATATCCAAGAGCAGCATCATCCTCTTTGAATAGTGCCAATAATTATGCTCCCTCAAGCTTCTGGTTATTGAATGCACAATTCATAAGACTAAAAAGTTTAACCATCTCTTATGACCTAAAAAAGACTATTTTAAATAATCAGAAATGGTTTGACTCATTTTCAGTATTTGTTAGTGGAACCAATTTATTAACTGTATCTCCATGTACAAAATATTTTGATCCTGAGACTTCAAGTGCTAACAATGACGGCTATCCTGTTACTGAAACTCTTTCTATAGGTATAAATCTTGGATTTTAATTAAAAAAATATTCAAATGAAAAAGATAATTCTTCTTATTATAATAGGATTCACACTATTGCAAACGGGTTGCAATAAAGTGTTGGACACAAAGCCGCTTGATAAATACACTGATAGTGATGTTTGGGGCGATGTAAATATGGCAAAGGGGTTTATATACACCATGTATTCTACTATTGTTAAATCGATGTACACAAGAGTGGATGAAGAATGCCTTACAAAAAATGCTTTAGCTCAAATATGGGGAAGCAATTATATTTCTGTAAAGACAGAGCAAATTGACCGAACCTACAATGGAGGCTGGGGTGACTATTCAAATATTAGAAGTTGTAACTTGGCAATTGCTAAGTTAACGGCATCTAAATTTGTTGAAACTGACAAAAATACATTGTTAGGAGAAGCCTATTTCTTGAGAGCAATGGACAATTTCTTTCTTGTAAAGAAATTTGGTGGCATCCAAATTATTGACAAAGTGCTAACTACAGATGATAATATGTATATTCCGCGTGCCTCTATCAAAGAGTCGTATGATTTCGTACTAAACGACCTAAAGATTGCTGCTGAAAAATTGCCGGTAAATAATGATAGAGGTAGAGCAACAAAAGGTGCTGCTTATGCCTTAGCTATGCGGGTTGCATTGCAAGGGGGGGCTTATCTGAATGATAACTCATATTATCAGCAGGTTATAAGTAATGGAGATTTGCTTTTTGCTTTGAATAAATACTCTCTTGATAATAGTTATCACAACTTATTTAACACATTCAGTACAGCGGTTTCTTCACCCGAACAAATACTTGTTTACGAAAAGTCAATAATGAATACCACTTTTGGTGATACCCCAATGCTCTCGGAAGTAGCTAATTCAGATAATGTTTTAACAAAATTAACAAGTGCTGCACTTGCTAAACATCCATTAGTTGAATCACTTGAAGGATATTGTTGGTATGCACCTACCCAGAATCTTGTCGACGATTATTTAGTTACTGACGCCGATGGAAAAGAGAAATTGTGGGATCAGACCTCCTATGTTACTTCGGAAAAAAATGTCTATAATAAAATTTATAAAAACAGAGATCTGCGTTTTTATGCTACCTGCATTTACGATTCATGTAAATATTTTAATAATATTGCATATACTCGTAAAGATGGTAATGTAAGCGCACCAAGTATTGGAGGTGGAAATGCATTTGGTACAACAACAGGTTATTGGTTTCGCAAAGGAATTTACTTTGACAAGAAGTTGTGGCGAAGTGATAATACTGCATATTGTTATTCGATATTGAGATTGGGTGAAGCCTACTTGAATTATGCAGAAGCTTGCATACTACTGGGAAATGAAGCTAAAGCCCAACAATACATAACCAAAACCTATCAAGTACATGGGGGATTTAAAAATGCAATCACTACAACCGGAGTAGATCTTTGGATAGCATATACCAGAGAGCGCAATGTGGAAATGGTATTAGAAGATGGAGACAGATATTGGTCTTTATTACGTTGGGGAATGCAAAAATCAGGAGGGGCTGTTAATGGAAATTATGCTAGTTCAGGATATATAATTCCTGAACTCAATGGAAAAATGCGAGCTATGACAATTGATGGGAATGGGGTAAACTATAATGTGGTAGATATTAATGAAAGAATCGGTCTACCACTTGTTTTTACACCTAAACGTTATTTATTTCCAGTTCCATATATTCAAACACAAAAGAATTCTAAATTGGTACAAAACCCAGGTTGGGTTCAATAATTAAATCTTAAAAAAGTAAGATTATGAAAAAAATATTAATTTATATGAGTCTCTTCTTTTCAATTATTTCCTTCTCAGGATGTTTGAAAGAAGATTTGCCTGAAACGCAAAACTCTAATCAGAAAACAATTACAGGATTTGATTTTGAATATCGCTGGTTGTCGCAGGATACTGTTAGAAGTAATGGAGTAATAGTTGAAATTCGACAATTATCATCTGTTGCCAAATTAACAAATACTATTAAAATCACAAACCGAACTGATGGAAATGATACGGTTTACTGTAAACCTTCTATACCGTCTTCCATTCCAACGAAACAGAGGGTAAATGTTAAATTGACTAACATTTGGGCATATGCTGCTATACCCAACGCTGCTGTAATAACTGCAATAAATAATTCACCTGTTCTAGGTATATCCGGTGATTTTTCTAAACCGACTTTCTACAAAGTAACGGCGGCTGATGGATCGTCTAAGACCTATACAATTATTGTATCTCCTTTACCAGTTAATCCATGAGAAGGATAAAATCATTTTAATGATTTTATCAGTAACGTTTTACACTTTAGTGAAAAACTCAGAAGCATTTAAACTGAAATTGAGGTATTAGCTAAGAAAAAGAAGTGAAGTAATTCTGTCTATAATTTTTTTACTGTAAGTTGCAAAGATTTAAGACGGTTACGAAAAACTTATCGGCGGAGATATTGCAGTTTGAATTTTGAATGATGTTTTATCATGTCGGGGGTGGAACCCTGACATGATAAAATTGAAAACGAATAATTACTATTTTTCTCATTGGATTAATAATTTCTTGCTTTATTGTAATTTAACTCCCTCTTTTTCTGCATACGAGAGAATATAATCAGATTAACAATTATTATATAATAGTTTCCATTAAGAACAACAATTATTTGAAATCTCCTATGTCGAATTAGCATATTATAACCCAGCAAACAAACCTTGTATGTTATTATCTAAAGAAATCAAGAAAGAGATTGATGCTATCATTAACTAAGCGTTTTTCTAAACTAAATAACCTAATAAGATGGCAAATAAATTGTTTATTTTAATACTGCTTACTTTAACAAATGCCTATGCTTTTGCACAGGACACAATAAGAATAAGTGATTTTGGGTTAAAACCCAATACCCATGAAAATGCCGTACAGATGGTTCAAAAGGCATTAGCATTTTCAAAATCTAAGCCCAATTCTATTTTGGTTTTTCCAAAAGGGAGGTATGATTTTTGGCCACAATATTCAACGGAGAAAATGTATTATGAATCGAATACAGATGTTATTCCGTTACGTCGATGTGCGATCCTTATTGAAGATTTTAAGAATCTAATGATAGATTGTAAAGGATCCGATTTTGTATTTCACGATAGAATGCAGCCATTCACTATTGATAGAAGTCAAAATATATCTATCAAAAATGTGAATGTAGATTGGGATATCCCACTAACGGCTCAGGCTGAGATAATAGACGTCAACAATAATTATATTGATATAGCTATTAATATTTTAGAATCACCTTATACTATTGAGAATGGAAAGCTCTTTTTTATTGGCGAAGGCTGGAAGAGTAGATGGGATGGTGTAATGGAATTTGAAAGAGAAACGAAGTATGTTGCTTCTCAAACCGGTGACTGGGGCTGTTTAGGTAACGGTTATCAGAACTACAAAGCTGAAAATTTGAAGTATGGACTTGTAAGGCTCAATTATGCATTTAAGCGTAAACCAGCCAAAGGAAATTATCTGGTTCTCAGGCATAGTGCAAGAGATCATGCCGGAACATTTATTGTTGATAGTAAAGATATCACCATTGAAAACATGAATATGTATCATTGTGGTGGTGTAGGAATACTGTCGCAATATTCTGAAAACCTATCTTTCAAGAAAGTAAACTGTATTCCGAATGCTAGTAAGAACAGAATACTATCCGGACATGATGATGGATTTCATTATTCAAATTGTAAGGGCTTGATTACAGTAGATAGTTGTCGTTTTCTGGCTTTAATGGACGATCCGATTAATGTTCATGGAACCTGTGTCAAGGTGATGAAGAAGAAAGATAACAGAACATTACTGTGCAAATTTATGCATAATCAAAGCATCGGCTTTATCTGGGCTCGTAATGGTGAAAAGATCGGTTTTATTGAAAATGAGGCGATGAATACTTTTGGAACAGCAATTGTTGAATCATTTAAAACTATTTCGCCTGAGTTATTCGAAATCACATTTAAAGAACCAGTACCGGCAGCATTGATAGAAGGCAATGCACTTGAAAATCTCACATGGGTTCCCGATGTCGAAATCAAAAATAGTTTCTTTGGAAGCAATAGAGCTAGAGGAATATTAATGTCTTCTCCCGGAAAGGTTGTGATAGAAAACAATGTTTTTGAGAGTAGTGGTTCAGCAATTCTAATAGCAGGTGATGCTAATGGATGGTATGAATCGGGCGCTGTCACCGATGTATTGATCCGTAATAATACTTTCAACGATCCGTGTTTAACTTCAATGTATCAGTTTTGTGAGGGCATCATCAGCGTCTATCCTGAGATTCCTAAAATAGATGTTAAGAAGCCTTTTCATAGAAATATCCGGATCGAAAATAATGAATTTCATCCTTTTGATTTCCCGGTATTGTATGCTAAGTCAGTAGATGGTATATCATTTGTTGGGAATACACTTATTCGTAGCTATCGCTTTGAGCCATTCCATAGTCGCAAGGCTACGTTTACTTTTGAATATTGTCTAAATATTGAAGTTACAAAAAATAAGTTTGAAGGAGAGATATTAGGTAAAAACATCAAGCTAATAAATACACCATCTAAAAATTTAAAGATTGATAAACGGCAAGGATTAGTATTGGAAAAATAAAGTATGGAGTGGAAAAACGGTTATTGTCTTGAAAACTTATAGCATCATCATTTTGATTATTTTGGAGGAATCTGCTTATTAGGTGTTAACAATTTTAAAAAGAGATTTCTCTCAAGTGGTTGGAACGATAGCTATAATCGGAATAAAAGAACCAACTAAAATAATAAAAAAGCCGGGACTTTATTGGTTAAAAACCATGGAATCCCGGCTCTTTATTTTCAAGATTTGAAGCTTGAGTCCGCTCCGAGAACCACAATTTCTCAACTGAATGAGAAATGAATATTCCCGGATGATAAAAAGTGATATGGCAATATTACCGTTACCAACGAATTAAAAGCAAAATAGAGCTCACCGACAAACGTTTTGAGTGTATATTTTGCCAAAATGGTAGTTCTTTGACATATTTAAGTTATGTATTTTAGTATCCTTACAAAGTTTACCCATAAACAACGGATATTTGCCCACATTTGATGCTTAATCAAACCCCGATATCTACTCTTGTCGTTTGAATAATGATAACCTAATTGAAAAATAGTAGCTTCAACATTATTCCTGAATTGCAAGATTTCTACTGGGGTTTCTGCTATTTGCTTTCTAATCTGATAAGTGTCAACTTCTTTTTGCGTAAAGTAACGATAACCATTTCCCGTTTCAATACGCCATTTAGAAATGCCGTTTTTACAGATTAACTTGTAGGGTTCAATGAGCCGGTTTGTTTTTGTATCGAAAATAGCGAATTCTCCATTTTCCATGACAATGAATTGGTATCTGCCTTTTGCTCCTTGTATGGCATGAAAGTATAGACTTATTTGGTTATCCTTACAAAATATCTGATTACTAGGACTGTGATAAACATCATCTGTATGTACAGATTCTATTTTATCAAGGAGCACTTCTTGCACTTTATTGCCTTCTAACTTGAGCAGTTCATTTAATCTTTCTTCTGTAGCTTTATCAAGTTCTTCATGGTGCATCATCGGTTTATAAAACATGCGAAGTGTTTCATGTACTAGTTCATACCGACTTAGCCAAGCAATATTACTATCTAGTAACTTGCTATCCATGCGAATGCGCTTTCCACTTACATTGAAATCAATACATTTATTTTGTGTTAGTTCTGTAAACAGAACATGAAACAGATTCTCGTTCCCTGCTTTGGCATAATCATTCACACGTTTACGAAATAAACAATAGGTCGATTCTATAGGCACTGCGTCATCTGCATTATACAATCCTATCGCACTTCGTGTAAGCATATTAAAACGACAGTTCTCGAAGAGATTTTAGCACTTAAGCCATCGGCTTCTTTTAGTATCATATTGCAATCAAAATATATACCGATGCATTGGGAGCCATTATAGCAAAATCTAATGGACTAAGAGAACTTTCATTGATACGCATTGTAATTTGTTCGCGAGATATATTATGCCATGCTGTTTTGTCTTCATAAAACTTAAGTGCATTGCCTGAAAACAATGTCACTGGTGAGGTGAATATGTTAAATTGGGCTGTTTTGGCTGCCTTTCTGAACATAATTTATTCCCTTTCTGATAATACTAAAGTACATAAAACAATTCAAACATGTAAGTAATTGTCTGATTAATAAATAATTAACATGCCAACTTTTGGGGTGGACTCATTATTATTATATGTTTAGCAACTTTACTGCGTTGATAACATGCAATAAATCCGCTAGAAGAATTGACTATTTACAAATTTAACCCGTTGGATGAATTTTTTTTATTTCCAGATTATCAGATAGTTAGTATGTTTTTTCTATTATCTCAAATCTGTAATCAATTAATTTTGATCATATTCCAAATTAATTCAACCAACGGGTAAATTTATATTTGTGTGATTTTATAATTAGCCTAAGATGATTATCCTTATAAAAAAGAAATCAAGCCAGACATGAATTCACTAAATTTTGTATCGCAATATCCAGACGAAGCAAGTGATAGTTTGTCCACATTGTGGGTGTCCCCAACATTATTGGAAACAGGACAAACAACCAAAAATGGGAAACCTAGAACTAGTTGACCACATCAAGATGATCGTCATAGATAATTGAAATCCTCTACAATAATCCCCTTCAGTTGCAAATGACGTGGTTAAAGAATCAACCATTAATTCAGACGACTCAACTTCTTACATCAAACTAAAAGATATTGTCTACAAACACCGACTACAAGTAATAACCGAAAGAAGAAATAGAGAAAATATTACCTTGGGTTCACATAGTAATAAGTAATGTCAAACAGATGTTGCTGGATATCTTTCACGACATAGAACTTGAATATCTGTAGAATTATCTGAATCGGTTCTGTTGCAAATTCAATAGATTTGGTAAAAACTTATTCGATAGGCTCATGGTAGCTTCGGTTACGTATAAAAATCAATTTAGGTAATACGACGGATAATTATTTTATTTTATTCTGATCATCTTATTATCATACCTAAAATGAATACTTTTATACCATTGTAAAACCAAGAATAATGAATATATTGAACTTTATAAGTCAATATTATAATGGCGATAGTTGTAAGTTGAAGCTTAAGGCTATAGAGATATGATCGAATATCGTCATTGCGGAAACAAAAAATACTACAGAAAAAAAGATAGGCAGGAATATAAGAAATTATTGTTGACTTATATTCCTTTTAAATAAGAACTTTGATATGGATTTAGATAATTCACTTATCGGTCTTCTAAATAGAGATGATAAAAAAGCCTTTAAACAATTTTTTGAAGGTTTCTTTCCTTCTGTTTGTATCTATGCCGAAAAATATCTGAAGGACAATGATCTGGCTGAAGACTTTGCACAAGAAGCTTTTATTGAATTTTGGAAGAGTAAAGGGACGTTTACAGATATAAAAGCCATAAAAGGATTTATATATACTGTTACCAGGAATAAGTGTTTAAACCATCTTAAGAGCACTAGCATTCGAGAAAATATAATAAAAAATGACCTTTTATCAGATAATTATTTTTACGAATTAATTCTGGAAGAAGAAACATATAGTATCGTCTACGATGCAGTCAATAAACTGCCTCCTCAAAGCCGTAAGATTATCTGGCTTAGTTTAGAAGGAAACAAGAATCAAGATATTGCCGAGCGATTGGCTATCTCAGTCAATACTGTTAAAACCCTGAAAAAAAATGCTTATAAAGAACTACGCAGTCAATTGAAAAATCACATTTACGTTCTGTTTTTGTTAAGTCATTTTTTGAATTAATTTCTACCCAATAGCACTTGTGGTAGGTTCAGTTACGTAATCCTAATTTATACAATTAAAAAATATTTTTTTCCATCCATTCACCCTATCTCTGATTTCATCTGTTTCGGTTTAATAAAAGAACGGGTTGATTCAACTTCTGGGCCGGCTGTTGTATTATTTCAGCATAAATGCTTCTTATAGAAAATGATGGAAAAAATCAGATCAATAATTGAACTATCGGAATTAATGGCCCATGATATCTGTGGTCAATTAAGCGAGCAGGAAAGAGAATCTTTGGAAAAATGGTTAACCAGTTCTAAACAAAATCAAATACTATATCGGAAAATTAAGGACAGCAGAAACTTTTCTGAAAGAAATAAACTTTATAAAAGTATTAATATTGAACGGACATGGAATGAAGTTTCCAAGGTTTTAGATGTTCAACGAAGGAAACAGATATTACTAGTTGTTTTCAAATATGCCGCAATAATACTAATACCTGTTTTGATCGGGGGAACTGCTTATTGGTATTTGAATAATCAACCTCAAAAAACGATCCAGGCAATATCTACGATACAACGTAGTGTCCATCATACGGTTTTAGTAATGGCCAATGGTGAAAATGTGAATCTATTCAGCGGTAAAAAGAGAAGTCTGATAGAGAATGATGGAACGGTAATAGAAAACTTTAATAAAGAACTGAGTTATGTTGGACAAGACACTAAAAATCCGAAGAAAATACTTTTAAATACACTAATTGTGCCTAAGGGAGATGAATATCATCTGGTTCTTTCAGATGGTACGCGGATTTTTGTTAACTCAATGAGTAGATTGATTTTTCCTGTTAGTTTTCCAGGTAACAAGCGTGAAGTCATGCTGGAAGGTGAAGCTTATTTTGAAGTGGCCAAAAACAAATCAAAACCTTTTATCGTAACCGTTAATGGGATAAAGGTTGAAGCGTTGGGTACTTCTTTCAATATTAAGGCATATCCAGATGAGAAACAGTCATATACCACATTGGTTGAAGGAAAGGTTAAACTTAAATCTGCCAATCAGTCTTCAAATGTCCGTTTTCTTGAACCCGATCAGCAAGCTGCCTATGATCCGTCTACTAAAGGAATTGTTATTAAAAAGGTTGATGCCGGTCAAATAGTGCAATGGATTGCAGGTAAATATTCTTTCAGTAGTCAGACTTTGGACGAAATTATGAAAACGCTTTCCCGGTGGTATGACTTTAATTATCGATATGACAATGAATCTTTAAAAAAAATAAGATTTGAAGGAGGTTTAAACAAATATGAAAGCATAAATCCGATACTTGATATTATAAACAAGACCGGAAAAGTAAAAGTATCCGTAAAGGGGAAAGAGGTATTATTTTCTAAGATATGACAATAAAAAACAGGAGGTGTTTGCAGCATCTCCTGTCGAAAACATTTCTGGTGATACAGAAATTATTTTATTATTAACTCAATTGCAAATTTATGAAAAAAAATCAACTCTCGAATGCCTTCCCTCATCGTGAAAGTATCGCGAAAATTATTCGTGTAATGAAGCTTATAAGTTTTTTCTTATTAGCTGGATTTCTTCAGGTTTCTGCTAATATTTATTCACAAACGGCGAATATCAGACTATCACTTCATGAGACAGCCATGAGCGATGTGATTAAGGAACTCCAAAAGCAGACTGTATTTACTTTTTTTTATAGTCCTGAAGATCTAAATGGAGTTATCGTTCATAATATTGAAGTAAAAAAAGCTAGTCTGGAGAAAGTACTTGACTTATGCTTGAAGGGGACTAATCTTAAATATGAGATTGTGCATAAGGCCGTTATCCTTAAAAAGATAAAGGAAAATGAACCTTTAAAGAGTATATCCAATGCTTTGGTATTGCAACAACCGAAAATGAAAGTTATCGGTGTGGTTCTTGATTCAACAGGTCAGACTATTCCTGGCGTCTCAGTTAGAATTAGGGGCTCAGATACCGGTACAGTCACAGATTCAAAAGGTACGTTTTCAATTAATGTTCCATCCGAACAAACAGTACTTCGATTTTCATTTATGGGTTATGTATCACAAGATGTTGTTGTTGGGAAACACGCTTCATTAAGGATTATATTAAAAGAAGATTTGAAAACCCTCGACCAGGTAGTTGTTGTTGGTTATGGGACACAAAAAAAAGCCAGTGTGGTTGGAGCTATCACGATGGTGAACAATGCCGCACTCGTAAAGTCAGGGACTCAAAGTATTTCAAATGCAATAACAGGGAAACTTTCAGGTGTATTAACAATTCAACAAACGGGTGAACCCGGTTCTGATAATTCGGAAATTGTCATTCGTGGAGTATCCAGTTGGAATGGCTCTTCACCTCTAACATTAGTAGACGGTGTGGAACGCGATTTTAAAGATTTGGATCCCTCTGAAATTAACTCTGTTTCGGTATTAAAAGATGCTTCTGCAACAGCAGTTTTCGGCGCAAAAGGAGCCAATGGCGTTATTATCGTTACTACAAAAAGAGGATCGTTAGGTAAACCGCAAATGAGTTTCACCGGATCTTATGGATTAAATAGAGCAACAAAGATTCCGGATTTTATTGATTCATATACAACTATGTCGTTACTGAATGTGGCTAGGATGAATGGTCAACAATTTACTGATCTTATACCAACCAATATACTCAACGAGTATAAAAATCCGTCTACTCCACTAAATTCATTACGTTATCCAAATGTAAACTGGTTTGATCTGTTAACAAATGAATTTTCTCCGACGATGAATGCTAATTTTAACGTTTCGGGAGGAACTGATTTTGTTAAATATTTTTGTTCTTTAGGCTACTATAACCAAGGGGACTTCTTCAAATCTTATCATAATGGGTATGATGATACCCGTTATAAATACGATAGATTTAACTATAGGGCGAATATCGACTTTACACTTACCAAGACAACTCAACTATCATTAAACGTCGGAGGTGAAGTAGGAATAAAAAATCAACAAGCTACTTCTCCCTGGAGAGATTTATATACAACCTCACCGGCACGGTTTCCGGCTTATTTTCCCGCTTGGGTGTTGGAACAAGTACCCGATCTTGATTATCCTGATGCAACTGGAATAAGACGGGCCGCTTCATTTGGAGAAGTTACCGGAAATCCTTACAGCACATTGAATACCGGTTCGTTTAATCAATACCTGGATTCAAAACTGTTTACCGATCTTATTGTAGATCAGAAATTGGATGGCATTCTGAATGGATTATCTTTTAAAGGTAAAGTTTCTTTAAGTACTTATTATCGAAATCAGTCATTAACCGCTTCTTATAGCTTTCCACAATACCTTCTTGATTATAGTAAGATTGGCGTTGATGCAAACGGCGATGGGATAGTTGATCAAAATCCATGGAGTCGGAGTGGACAAGGGAATGAGGTTTATAATCAGCCTCCATTAGATATTAACGTTGGTGGTCTGCAAAATGATTATTACCGGGATCTTTATTATGAGCTTGGCTTAAACTATAGCAATACTTTCGGAAAACATACAGTTACTGGAATGGCGTTATTAAACCGGCAACAGAAAAACAGTACAACAGATTTTGCTTATTTTAACGAAGCGCTTGTAGGAAGAGCCACTTATGATTATTCGCATAAGTATTTGTTGGAAGTAAACGTAGGATATACCGGTTCAGAACGATTTGCACCTAAAAACAGATTTGGGTTCTTTCCTTCGGGTGCCATAGGCTGGGTTGTTTCTGAAGAAGAATTCTTTAAAAAAGCCGTTCCCTGGATGAGCAAACTTAAATTTCGCTATTCCGATGGACTGGTTGGTAGCGATTATGCTTCAAGTCGTTGGCTTTACATTAGCGATTATTACGCCAATGGCAATTATATACGCGAAGATAAAGGCGCAAATATAAATGCACAATGGGAACAAGCAAGAAAGAGAGATCTTGGATTAGAAATAGGTCTCTTCAAAAATGTGTTCACTCTGAGCCTCGATCTTTTTGACGAACATCGTGATAAAATGTTACTTTCTCCCCAAAGTGTAACCATGCTTGTTGGAAACTCATTCAAAGATTTAAATTTGGGTAGTATGAAAAAACATGGGTTCGAAATGGAACTCGAGTTTAACAAAACCACTCCTAGTAAACTAAACTATTTTGTAAAGGGAATCTTCGGATTTAATGAAAATCGCGTAATTTTTAAAGACGATCCTGTTTATGCCCCCGAATATACGAAGAGTGCGGGTAAGCCTGTAGATGCACAACTAAATGGCGTATTATTAACTGGTACAGGATACTATACCTCGGTGAATGATATCCATAATAATCCATCACCAATTTCCATTGAAAAATTAAATGTCGGAGATTATAAGTTCTTGGATTTTACTGCCGATGGAGCCATAACCAGTGTTGATAAATATCCGATAAAAGGATCTGCCTATCCTCCGATAACTTATTCTCTTTCATGTGGATTCAGTTATAAAGGATTTGATTTCAATTTTATGTTTCAGGGAAATTACGGAAAATATGTGGTGTATAATCAAACCTATGAAGCTGAATTTGTAAAAGGAGATTATCGGGTTCACTCATCACAATTAGACTACTGGACCCCTCAAAATCTTAATGCGAACCATTCAACCTTGCATTACAGTGGTAGTAACAGTGCGGATATTTTATTCTGGGGTGGTGGTGAAGCTGATAGTGGTTATGCTATTATGGTTGAAAACAGATTCTGGAGAAATGCCAATTACCTAAGATTAAAAGAGATTTATGCAGGCTACACTTTTAATTCTTCTTACCTAAAACGTTTTGTAGGTATCTCAAATCTGCTTCTTTATGCAACTGCGAATAATGTACTCACATTTACATCATTAATCGAAGGCGATCCTGAAAGGAAAGATTTTCAGCAGGGTTTTTATCCTCAATTGAGTCGGTTTAATGTAGGATTAAAGTTTGGGTTTTAATTTAAAAACAGTATCAAATGAAAAAAATTATAACGCTATTATTATGCATTGGCATCTGCATTATTTTCAATACCTCTTGTCTTAAAAGCTATTTAGATAAAGCTCCGGAGTCAGGATTAACTGAAGAGGATGTATTTTCAAAGTATGAAAATTTTAAGAAATTCTTCGAAGCCGTTTATGAAGGACAGAAGTTATCCGGAACTACCCAGTACGATTATAATATCAAAAGTGCTTTCTCTTTGTACTTTAGTCAATGGGATCAAAAATTTGGTTGGGATGATTTAACTGACATAAGTGATGTTGGTCGGGTAATGGAAGGTCAAACTATAAAAGGCGGAGCTGTATCTTCCATTGTCAATAAGTTTACTTACGACCCTGCCCGTCGTCCCATTCTTGAATCAATGTTTACGATTATTCGGATTAGCAATTTGTCACTAAAAAATATTAATAAACTGAAAGATGCCAGTCAGGAAGATATTGATGACTATACGGCACAAGCTCATTTTGTCAGAGCTTACGCTCATTTTACATTATTTAAAATCTGGGGGCCAATGCCTTATCTTACAAAGGCACTCGGACCGGGTGATCAATGGGATATCCCCCGATTATCAAAACATGAAACCCTTATGCGGATTGCGGCTGACTTAGATACAGCTGCTACTTTTTTTTCGAAAGCCAATAAAATGCGTAGAGATAATCCGGTTATCGGTGGTGCAGGACATCTAAATCATCCCGATTTATTTAAACCAAACGGTGTAACTGCTTTAGCCATAAAAGCACGGGTTTTATTGTATGCCGCAAGTCCGTTAAACAATGAACTTGGAATAAAAGACTGGGAAGTTGCCGCTCAAGCTAATTGGGAGGCGATAAAAGCTGCTGAGCAATGGGGATATATTCTGTTAAATGTTGCCGATTATAAATTAAATTATGTAGGTACACGATATTCGGATGAACAATTATGGGGGTGGTCTTCAGGTAATAGGGCATATAACGACGGAGCCTTATGCTTTCTCATAAATGGGGTCTTTGCATCCAGTAAAACAGGTAATTCAGGCGAATGCCCCACTCAAAACATGGTTGACCGGTTTGAAACAAAATATGGTGATCCTTTGAATACAGAAGCTGACCGGAAAGCTGCAATCGCAGCCGGACATTATAAAGATCAGGATCCTTATGCAAACAGAGACCCTCGTTTTTATATCGATATCATTTACAATGAGGCACCCATTCCTGGTTATACTACCGCAAAAATATACTATCAGATGGTAAATGGCGTACCTACTTATTCTGAGCTTTTAGATCAAACTTATTTGGGTATTACTAGAACAGGTTATTATCAACGAAAACTTTGGGGCGATCAAAGTGTAAAAAACAAAGTCAGTCCGCTTACTACAGATCCTATTATTCGATTAACCGAACTTTATCTTAATTATGCCGAAGCGGCAAACGAGGCATACGGACCAAATACGCCTGCTCCTGGAGCATCAATGAATGCAGTTCAGGCAATTAATAAAGTCAGAGCAAGAGTTGGAATGCCCGATGTAAAATCACAATTTACTTCCAACAAAGAAACGTTCAGACCGAGAATAAAAAATGAACGAATCGTTGAATTATGTTTTGAAGGACATCAATATTTTGATTTACGCCGTTGGAAAGATGCTCCAGCCATAATGGCGGGACCACTTATGGGAATGGATATCGAAAAAGTATCTGTTAGTTCTACGTATCCCAAAGGATATAAATATACACGTATTCCTCTTCCGGCAGAACGCCAGTCCCATTGGAAAGATGCAATGTATTATTTTCCATTCAATATCTCGGATAATTATAAAATGAGAAATTTTATTCCAAACGAAGTTTGGTAACATTAAACCTATAAAATGAAGTTTATGAGATTTAATTATATATTATTTCAAAAATTCAGGTTTATCGGCGTACTATTGATATCCCTTTTCCTTTTGGGAACAGTGGCAGCGCAGAATAAAACGAATAAGAGAATTAAACCTATCAATGTTAATCTTATTGTAGTAAACCAAGAAAGAATTCCAATATCCAACGTACAGGTAGTTGTTGGAGAAGGTATAATCCATGCTGAAACAGACAATAATGGTAAATTATCTTTTAAGGCCTTTCCAACCGATTTCGTAACGATCTCTTTGCCGGGGTATGAAAAAAATGTTACTCTTGTTAATCAGTTGCTTACTAAAAAAAATGTTACTCTTGTTAGGTCAAAACTTTTAATGACCGCAGACGATGATGTTCCCCTCCCGTTTTTAACTTTAAAGAAACGGCGTCTAACCGGCAGCGCTGGTGTTATTACTTCTAATCAACTTGACAAATATCCATCCACTGATCTTAGAAATGCATTGACAGGATTGGCTCCGGGGCTTGAGATTGTGGAAAAATACGGATATACCGGTATGAGCCCTGAAGAGAAACTAGGAAATTTTGGCGCACAGGAAAAGGTAAATCTCTATATCAGAGGCCGTAGTCCTATTTTTATTATTGACGATGTGCCTACTGATATTACCGAAATTCAACTGGATCCTCAAGAAATTGAATCCGCTACCATTATCAAGGATATTGTCGCAAAAACAATGTTTGGCCCACAAGCTGCCGATGGTGCCATTTTTATTAAAACCAAACGTGGAAAAAAGAATGAACGGATCTTGAATGTCAATTTTGAAAGTGGAATAGGAACAATCGATCGTTTCCCCGGCTTCGTTTCCGGAAGCGATTATGCCAGACTGAATAATCTGGCAAAAACAAATAGTGGATTGGCGCCCAATTACTCTGATGGCGATATTGCGGCTTATGCATTGAATGATCCTTATAATATGTACCACCCGAGTATAAACTTCAGAGACATGATGCTCAAAAATACAAAATCGTTTACCAGAACTAATGTTTCGTCACAGGGGGGTAATGATGCTGTACAATATTATGCCAACTTAGCATACGATGGTGATGGCGACATCTATAAAATCGGTTCACGTTCTTATTTTAACAGGATTAGTACCCGTGCTAATTTAGATGTTAGAATTAATGATTTAATTAATGTACAGTTCGATTTTTATGGAGGAATTTCCACTCGTCGCTCACCCAACTACGGCTACAGCTCGAGTTATGGGACCGATGATACTAATGATGGAGCAATGGATATCTATGAATTTGACAGGGTTGCCGATGATATTAATGCGATCTCTCCTATTGCTTTTCCAGTCTATGCCAATAATGATCCGTCTTTGAAAAATCCCTGGTATGGAGTTAAAACACCAACTTTTGGTAATAACCCAATTGGTAGGCTGGTTAACAATGGATATTATACTGAAACCGGAAGATCGGGAAACATCTCCTTAAGTTTTAATTACGACATGAAGAATGTTTTTAAGGGGCTTAAATCTAAGACTTTCTTAGATTTTCAGACATATAACTTATTGAGAATCGGAAAGGCAGAAGATTATATTGCTTATAATGTTACACCTTCTAAAACGACTTCGGGAGCTGATACTATTTTATTGACAAAATCTCATGATGGAGTTGACATGCCGGGGCAGGCTAAATTGCACGATTACTATTATCAAAGGTTTAATGTTTATCAAACTTTTAGCTATGACCAAGCATTCGGAAAACATGCAATTAATTCAACACTGACGTATAACATATCCAAAGCCTCTTTCAATGGAATTGAAGAACCCCGGCGTCAACAAAATGGCGTTTGGAGTGGTATTTATACTTATAATGATAAGTATATGGTTCAAGCCGCAGCTAATTATGCCGGGACATACAGTTTCGATAGAGGTAAAAGATACGCTTTGTTTCCTTCTATTGGATTGGGATGGGTTATTTCGGAAGAAAAATTTATGTCGAAGATAAAATTTATCGATTATCTGAAACTACGTGCTGAGACAGGAGTATTAGGATATGAAAATTTTACTTCGCCTTATTATTATAAAGATGTTATTACCTATAATACCAGTGGAATGAAATTTGGACCGGCACCTACCGGATATTGGTTCGGTACGAGTGAAGATAAAACACAGTATCAAACCTATCCGAGCCGATCGGCAAACCCAGATCTTACTTGGGAAAAGAGAAGAGAATTTAGTGCCGGTATCGACGCATTAATGCTCAAAAAGAAACTTTCTTTGGAGGTAACTTATTACAATAATCTTCGTGATGGTCAAATTACTCAACTGAGTAATTTGATTCCTTATGTTGCAGGATTATCAGGTGCAAAACCCTATTTCAATTATAATAAAACCCGATATTTCGGTTTGGAAACGGCCATTCAATATTCTGATAAAATCGGTAACTGCAGATTCTCTTTTGGTGGGAGTGCGACTATTCAAAATTCAAAGATTGAGAAGGTTGATGAACCAAATTATAGATTTGCCTATCAAAGCAAAGTGGGACAACCTGCCGATGCAATTTATGGACAAACTTATATAGGTAAATTTCAGAGTGATGCTGAAGCACTTGTTATCCCCCAATTATTTGATGATGTTCTACGCGCAGGTGATTTGAAATATAAGGACCTAAATGGTGATGGGTTTGTTGACGATAATGATAACAGTAAGATTGGACACTCAAGCCCTCGTCTTTTTTATTCCCTTAATATTAAACTTAACTATAAGAATTTTGATGTAATTGTACTAGGAACTGGGCGTGCATTATATGATCTTGCTTTAACAAATAGCTATTACTGGAATGGTTGGGGCGATAACAACTATTCAAATTTCGTAAAAAATAATATTGGTGGAGCTTATCCTAAATTAACTTATCAAAAGGTGAATAATAATTTTATTACTTCTGGTTACTGGTTAATAAAAGGCGGTTATTTTAAGATTCAAAATATTGAACTCGCTTATACTTTACCACAGAAGCAAGCTTATGCGATATCGGCAAGGGGAGTTCGCTTTTTTATTCGCGGAGCAAACTTACTAACGATTACGAAAGTAAAAGATGTAGATCCTGAATCTATTAATTCAGGAATTGATTCGTATCCCCTCTTCAAAACTTTCACTGCCGGTCTTAAATTAACATTTTAAATTATGACAATTATGAATACAAAAAAAATATTCTTCTTCGTGGTATCGCTCGTTATTTTTGGTTCGTGTGTCAAATATCTGGACCCTTATCCAAATGGACAACGTTCTAATGATGACCTTTGGAAATATCCAGAAATGGTTCAGGGTCTGATTGGTCAGATGTATAGTGGTATCCCCAAGAACTATGATAATAATGAAGGAACATATCTTGATTGTGCTACTGATGATGCTGTTTCTACCAGTACTACCAGAGATATGCGTAAATTAGCTCTAGCCGCACTTCCTACTTCACAAGATCCGTTCAGAACCTATTGGGATCGTGATTATAAGTCTATCTATTTAGCAAATCTATTTTTGAAAGATAGAAGAGGGTTTAACACACGGTATCTCATTATACCTCATTTGGATAGCCTTGTTCGATATCGTTTGCAAGGCGAGGCCTATGCTTTACGTGCATGGTTTGAGTGGGATCTGTTACAGAAGTTTGGAGGAAAGAGTGTAACCGGAGAGTTATTAGGCGTGCCTATTGTTACTGAACCCATTGACATTACCAAGGATGTTAATCTTGCCCGTAATACCTATGATGAATGTGTTAAACAGATCATTGCAGATTGTGACTCCGCCTACAAATATTTACCTATTGCTCATCGTGACTATCTGGTAAAAAATCTTTCTACCGATGCTGCTTATGCCGGAGCGCTTTATTGGGGTAGAATAGATGGCATTACCACTAAAGCTCTTAAAGCTACAGTTTATTTAACTTGGGCAAGTCCTCGTTTCAATCCAAACAATATTACCGCTCGGTGGGATTCTGCTGCAGTAAATGCAAAAAAAGTGATCGATTTTAAATTAACTAAAGATAATGTTGCCAATGGTTTCAAACCTGGTAATCAGATTAACTGGGTTAATCCTCAATTCCCTGGTTTAGTGTGGGTAACACAATACGTATCGAATGATGCCATGGAAAAGATGTTCTATCCGGGTGGATTTCAGGCAAATGGCGCTGTTGGAGCTACACAGGAATTAGTGGATGCATTTCCTATGAAAAACGGCTATCCTATTACTGATCCAAGAAGTAAATATAATCCATTGGATCCTTATGCCAATCGTGATCCACGATTTTATAGTACCATATTTTATAATAATGCTAAAGCACTAAAAGGAAACACCTCTCCCGTTATGTACACTTTTGAGAATTGGAGCAATGGTGGTAAAGATGCTGCAAATAGAATTCCTACAAATAGTAGGACAAATTATCATATCAAAAAATTTGTTTATATGGGACTTGATTATAATTCCAATACCAAGGATATTCAACGACATGCAAAGTTTATTTTTGAGTGGAGCCATATGTGCCTCATTTTTGCTGAAGCAGCAAATAATGTAGTAGGACCGACAAATACTTCAAAATACGGATTATCTGCAAAGGCAGCTATTCAATATTTGAGGACACGAAAAACCACAGACGGGTTAGTAGGACTATCTGCTACTGATCCTTATCTTGATGAGGTTTCGGCCAATGCTGTTTCCTTTGATAAGTTTATAAAGAATGAACGTAGAATCACTACTTGCTTTGAAGGATTACGATTCTTCGATTTACGTAGATGGACTACTACCTTAACAGAGTTAAATAGCTCAGTACATGGTGTTGGGATCACTAAAAATACAGATGATACTTTCACCTACAATTTGGATCAGGTTATTGAAGCCCGTTCATTTAAATCTGCTTTTTTACCTATACCTTATGATGAGATGTTAAGAATGAGTAAGTTAGTACAAAATGAAGGATGGGAGTCATGGAAATAAAAAGTAAAAAAATTATGAAAAAATTATTCGGATTTATAATTCTTACGGTATTATTGAGTTCTTGTTATAAAGACTATATTAAAGATTTCGATTATAATGCCGTCTATTTTCCTTATCAGACTGATGTTCGAACATTGGTGGTCGGTGAAGGAATGCAAATTGAAATAGGTGTGGCTTTAGGTGGCGTTCGGAAAAATACCACCGATCGTAATGTTAACTTTACAATTGACAATACGTTGATAACTCCTGCTATTCTTACTGTTATGAAAGGGGGCGCCGGTTATATTAAAACGGCTGTTCAATCGATCAATACACTATTACCTTTACCAACGAATTATTATACCCTAAGTGATAATAGTAAGTTTGTAATTAAGTCAGGCCAACACATGGGATCTATTACATTAAAAGTAGATTCCGCACGTTTTTTAGCTGATGCGGCTACTATAAATCCAAATTATGTTATCCCGTTTTACATCACTTCTGCAAAAGCCGACTCTGTTCTTCCGAATAAAAGATATGCTGTAATTGGGTTGAAATATGAAAATATGTTATTCGGTAATTATTGGCATGGAGGTGTAACTGTCGTTACAAGTCCTGTCGGTACTGTTATAAAAACCATTCCATATTATACTACCATCCCATCTCCGGAAAATCGAATTTGGAAGTTGACAACAGTTTCTCCGAATTCATTAATAATCAATGGATATAGTGATCAGACCACTTCCAAAGGAGAGATGAAAGTCACTTTTGATGGGACGAATATTTCTATTAGTGGCGTTACGGGTTCTACTTTTGCAATTCAACCTAATGGCACAAGTTCTTATAATAAAGCTAAATTACTACAGAATAGAAAGATAGTTTTACGCTATAAGTATATAGGTACAGATGGTAATACTTATTCTGCTCAGGATACCTTAACATTTAGAAACAGAATACGTGACGGAGTAAATGAATGGCAGGATGAGAATCCTTCACATTATCAATAAGAATTAAATTCATCATACTGTAAATTAATTCTAAGAATGAAAGAAAGACATCATTTCTGAAGAATAAGAGCTGGGACTTTATTGGTTAAAAACCATAGAATCCCAGCTCTTTATTTTCAAGATTTGAAGTTTATTACTTTTCGATCGGATTGATTACAAATCCATATTTGTAGGTCTTTGCAAAGAGTCTATATTGTTCGTGAGGAGGTCGACCCCAACTATCATCACCGCCCATTCCTCTCTGTACTAAATCTACAGCGAGGGTTATGTCAAAACGCTTAAACACGTCTTTAGGATGTTGTTGCTTTTTGGTTAACCCCGGATCCATGTCTTCGGGGCGATTGTTTAACGCACTAACACTTAATGGCTGCAATCCGGTTACCTTTAATCCGATTCCACTTTCGTTGGTTAAAGTCAGCCAGCGTACGTCTGTTTTGTTCCCATATTCTTGTGGGCGAACGTAAGGCTGAACCTGATCGGATACTTTTAGCTTATAGTCACCAATAAAGCTTGCAAAATGCCGGTCGTTATAATTATCCAATGGTCCGCGACCGTAATAGTTGAATAGATTAAATTCTAGCGGAAGCGTAAATAACATTCCAAAACGTGGCATCTCGGGAAGTTCATTAGCTCCGGCAGTGTAATTTGCTTCAATTTTAAGCGAGCCGTCTCCATTTACAGTATAAGTAAGCGTATAATCCGAAGCGACATCAGTTAGATAATAATTTACAATAAGAGTGACAATTGATCCATCTTCCTTAACCTGAAAATCTTTCAGTTTCTTATTATCACCGGCACTTCTCCAGATGTTGCTTTTGCGTTGCATATCAAATCCAAAGTCGTTATCGGTTGGAGCTCTCCAGAAATTAATATCCGGACCACCTTCTAATAATCTCTTTCCTTTAAATGAATAATCATCCAATGACCCCGATTCCTTGTTAAATACGAGTTTTACATCACCGGCCTCTATTGTTAACCAATCTTTTTCAGTGCTTACTTTAGGTTTAGTAGTTGATGTAACAGCAGGCACAAAATAATTGTTTTGTGTATATTCAAATTGTTGACGGGCAACTTCATGGTTAGCGGGAATAACATCGGTGCCTGTTTTGCTGTAAGCATATATATTCAGAAAATATTCGATCCCTTCGCTAAATTGACGAGGAGGTACCGGCAAAGTGACATCTTTTGTTGCTGTAGGAGCCAAATCCATAGTGAATGTTCCTTCAGCTTCTTTCTGGCCGTTTTTAACCAGTTCCCATTTAAAGTTGTAGTTGTTTAAATTAGTGAAATCGAACATGTTCTTTACTGAGATGATTCCATTATTTAAATCTTTCACCTTAAATTGGATGTATTGATAGACTTTCTTAACCTCTGCCAATCCAGGATGTGGCGTTCTGTCGGGCGCAACCAGCCCATTGCAGCAAAAGTTTTCATCATTATGATACCCTTCGCTGCCAAGATCTCCACCATAAGCCCAGAACAGTTTTCCATTTGCATCTTTAGATAGTAACCCTTGATCAACCCAGTCCCAGATGAAACCGCCTTGCATATTTTTACTGCTTTCTATAATATCCCAGTACTCCTGGAAGTTCCCGGAACCGTTACCCATCGCATGGGCATATTCGCACATGATAAACGGACGGGTTTGAGTTTTTGATGCATATGATTTCATATAATCAATATCCGGGTACATGGGGCAAACAATGTCGGTATTGTTACCTTGTCCGGCTTGTTCAAACTGAACGGGACGAGATACATCGCGTTGTTTAATCCATTTATAGATATCCTGAAAAACAGTTCCGTTGCTACATTCATTACCCATACTCCAGATAATGACAGAAGGATGGTTTTTATCACGTTCTACGCAACGTACATTACGATCTTTATGTGCTTCAAACCACTCTTCGTGAAATGCAGGATTTTCTTTTCCGTATCCGAATCCGTGTGATTCAAGATTCGCTTCATCAACAAGATAGAGACCATATTTATCACAGAGTTTATACCAATCAACACCATGAGGATAGTGGCTCATGCGAACAGCATTCAAATTATTCTGTTTCATGAGAGAGATATCTTTTGTCATCAGATCAATTCCAACATGCTGTCCGTTAACCTGATCAAAATCGTGAATATTTGTACCTTTAATCAAAATGTGTTTCCCGTTTACTAACAATTGACCGTCTTTGATCTCAATTTTGCGGAATCCGATTTTACATGATGTAACTTCTATAATCTTTCCATTAGCATTTTTCAGTGTAACTAAAAGTGTGTAGAGGTTAGGCGTTTCGGCTGTCCATAATTTTGGAGCGACTACTTTTTTATTAATTACCGTAGTTGTGGTTTCGTTGGTAGGGATGTTTAATTTACTGCTTTGAGTAAATACTTTTTTATTGGCATCGTTTAAAAGAGAAATTTCAACTGATTGATTTTTTAGTGTGTTTACCGTAAAGTTTTTCAGTGTGACATCAACAGAGAGCAGACCGTTTTTATAGGTTGCATCAAGATCGGGATGAACAAAGAAATCGTTAATTCTCAGTTGATCTGTGCTGTAAAGATATACATCACCGTCTATACCTGATAGACGCCAGAAGTCCTGATCTTCCAGATATGATCCATCACTCCAGCGATAAACTTCAACTGCCAGATTATTATTCCCTTTACGAACATATTTGGTAATATCAAATTCGGCAGGACTCTTAGTTACTTCGCTATAACCTACTTTTTCTCCGTTAACCCAGACATACATTGCAGCAGTACCGGCAGCAAAATGGAGAAATACTCTGCGACCATCCCAATTAGCAGGCAACTCGAAGCTTTTTTTATATGATCCAACGGGATTATCGTTGTGAGGAATGAACGGTGCATGAAGTCCGTGAGGATAATTCATATTATTATAGATGGGAATTCCATATCCCTCAAGTTCCCAGTTTGAAGGGACTCTGATTTCTTTCCATTTACTAACATCATATGATTCTTTGTAGAAGTCTACAGGTCTATCATCCGGTTTTGGCACCCAGTTAAATTTCCATTTTCCACTTAACAGTAGATAATAGGGCGACTGTTCGTATACATCGGCTGTAGCTGTAGCTTCATCTGCATAGGGCAGAAATGTAGCCCTGGAAGCCTCTTTGTTAATTCCAAACACGCGTGGGTTTTCCCAATCGTTTGGTGTTGATTGCGCCATAGTAGTGTATCCTATAAAAAGGAAGCAGATTGCGGCAACAAGTTTTAAAAGATTTTTATTCATAAATTATTGTTTTGTAGCTTGTTTCTTTTCCAATGCATTTTTATGCTTAATAATATTAAATAATAACTGTTATTTTACGAAAATGATAAAGACGTTTTTAACTTAATGTGATAATTTTCATTTTTTTAAAACTGCAATCAAAAAAAGTCTTTTTATCGGTGAAACCCTATGGTAATATAATTTAAAGCATCGGGTAAGCCGGTACGCCAATATTCCCATGTGTGTGCGCCATCTCTAACTCTGAACTCATGTGGAATATTCAGTTCGCGCATTAATCCGTGCAAGGCTGAATTCCCTTTGTATAGAAAATCATCATCACCGCAATCTATCCAAAATCGGACAGCCTTTTTTTGAGTTTCCGGCATATTCTTTACCAAATATATGATGCTGTTTTTATTCCAAGTCTCATTTATGCGGGACTCACCCTCTTTTGGTTCTCCTATAAGAGTACTAAAAGTTCTGGAATAGTCGGCTTGCGACATATTATTGATATCTTCATCCAGAAAGATAGCTGCGCTAAGTGCAGCGCAAGTACCAAACATATCAGGATGATGCAAGGCATTCAATAATGAACCGAAACCACCCATTGAAAGACCGGCAATAGCTCTGAACGCTTTTTCAGGTCTGCAACGATAGGTCTTTTCTATATAAGGAATGAACTCCTTGATAAAGAAATCTTCAAAAGGGTATTTTCCCATGGCATCATTCATGTACCAAGTCTTTTCACCATCAGGCATAACAATAATCATTGGGGTAAATTTACCTTCTTTTATCCCTTTATCTACTATTGATTGGATTTCACCATATTGCACCCATCCTGTTTGGTCATCACTATAACCATGTAACAGATAAACTACGGGATAACTTCTTTGTGAAGTTTCATAACCTGCCGGAAGGTAGATGGCAAATTTTTTATCTTTTTTTAGAATGGAACTTTTAACCGTAAGATTGTCATAAACCTTACTTTCTTGCGACCAACAGAGTGCCGGAAGGATTAAAAAAAGGAGTAATACGATTTTACTTTTCATTATATGATAGTTTTAAAATGTTTGAAGATTGTCGATAGAATCAATTAGTTGGATTAAAATGAGTTAGTAGCTAGATTTATTTTTATTTATAGGTATATTTTATCTTTAGGTTATTAAACTGATTTTAACAGTGATAAGCTATTCTTTATATCTTTGCCGGTAGTAATTGCGTATAGATTTGAATGGCAGGTAAATGTAATAATAAAGAGATTAAGATTGAGGAGCTGATAATATTTTCTGTTTTTAATCTTCAGAATTATTTAATGTTTTATTTGGGTTGGAGTCTGTCGGAATGCTTAATTTTGCTTTGAAGATCAATTATAAAATAAAACTTAAATACAGAACTAAATAACAAACGATGAGTAGGTTACAGTTGCTTTTTCTTTCAGTTTTAACAGGAATTTTATTAACACTAGGTTGGCCTGCCAATGGGTTTCCTTTTCTTCTGCTTTTCGCTTTTATTCCTTTACTTTTTGTTGAAAACCATTTTGTCGAAAGCGATCGTAGTTCGGGAATGAAGATAGCCCCGTATGCACTTCTTGCTTTCTTTGTATGGAATTTATTGACTACTTATTGGATAAAGAATTCTACAATTGTTGGTGGTGTTTTAGCCATTGTGTTTAATTCCACTTTTATGGCTATTGTTTTCACAATCTTTCATATTACACATAAAAAGATATACAGTAAAGGTGGTGGATTTATTGCTCTTGTAGTATATTGGGTATCATTTGAGCATCTACATCATAACTGGGCTCTGAATTGGCCTTGGTTAAATCTGGGTAATGGATTTGCAAACTATACAACCTTTGTGCAGTGGTATGAATATACGGGAATATTGGGAGGGACTATTTGGATATTAGTTGTAAATATTTTACTGTTTTTGGCTATAAAACATTGGATAAAGGGGGGTAAAAATCGTAAAACAAGCTATACCTATGGTGGAGTGGCCCTGTTATTAATTCTTATTCCTATTCTTATTTCAAAACTCATTTATCAAAACTATACAGAAAAAAAGAATCCGGTTGATATTACTGTCGTACAGCCAAATGTTAATCCTTATGCCGAGCAATATGATTTGCCTCCCGTCAAGATTGTGAATAGAATTTTAAGGGAATGTAAAGGGAAGGTGGATTCAAATACAGATATAATCGTAACGCCTGAGAGCGCTATTCAGGAGTATGCCTTTGAAGAAGATATTAATTCTAAAGAAAGTATCATCTTATTACGTCAATACCTGAAACAATATCGAAAAGCTAAAATGATTGTGGGTATGTCTACTGCTAAAATGTATGCGCCCAGTGACAAGATACCACCGACTGCACGCCAGAGCGGTTTTGGTTACTATGATGCGTATAATACGGCACTTTTACTTGACACAACCCTACTATTACAAAAGCATCATAAATCAAGGCTTACACCGGGTGTTGAAATAATGCCTTTTTATAAGTACCTTAAATTTTTGAATAAATATGCCATTGATCTGGGGGGAACTATTGGAACGTTAGCTATAGATAGTGTTCAGCTTCCGTTGACTGTTAACCCACAGTTAAAAGTAGCGTCGGTTATCTGTTATGAATCAGCTTATGGCGATTTTGTAAATGAATTCGTCAGGAATGGTGCCAATATCATTTTGGTAATTACCAATGATGGATGGTGGGGACGTACTCCCGGTTACAAACAGCATTTCCTATTTTCTCGGTTAAGAGCTATAGAAACGAGAAGGAGCGTCGCCCGATCAGCTAATACAGGAACTTCAGGTTTTATCAATCAACGGGGTGACGTTATCCAACAGACGGAATATTGGGTGCCCACTTCGATACGGCAAACGCTAAATGCCAATGATAAACTTACTTTTTATGTAAAGCATGGTGATTATTTGGCTAGAATCGCAGTTTTCGGAACCGTTTTATGTCTTCTTTTAACGCTGTTCCTTTCAGTATTTAAACGGAAATAATAAGCCTGCTTTATTTGTTGAAAGTTGTTGATAGTATTATTAAAAGTTTATTTTTGCAAACGATTGTCCTTGCGAATTTCAAAGAAATTAGAGCACATTTATTGGCAATTATAAAAACCTATCGCTCATGAAAAACATTTATAGTAGCAGTAGAATTAAAAGAATTTTACTCTTTTCGGTTTTAATGTCCTTATTTACCTCCGTGGAGGTAAAAGCTCAGGTTAAAGTTGGCCTTGATCATTGGTTTAACAATGAAATCAGTCCAAAAACAGGTCAGCCTTTTCATTACTTATGGAGTGATACTACGTTGAGTGGGTATTCCCGGTTCGGAGCTATCTTTGAAAAGCAAGGAGCGGTTATCAGCGAAATAAAAAAGCCTCTTCCTCAAGAACTAGCGAAATTAAATATCTATATTATTGTAGATCCGGATACTACAACAGAAAATCCGAAACCGAATTATATTGAAAAGGATGATATTGGCGCCATTGTTAAGTGGGTTAAACAGGGAGGCGTATTGATCTTCTTAGCAAACGATGCACCTAATTGTGAGTTTACACATCTTAACCAGTTAGCCGCAAACTTTGGTTTCTGCTTTAATCATGTGACCTTGCATCCGGTGACTGGAAAAGATTATGAAATGGGGGCTTTTACCTCACTGCCTAATCATCCATTATTTAAAGGAGTTAGCAAAATCTATTTAAAAGAGATTTCGAGTTTTAAAGTGTGGGGACCTGCAAAACCTGTTCTTGCCGAGAATGGAACTGTTTTTATGGCGGAAGCTAAAATAGAAAAAGGTTATGTTTTAGCCATAGGAGATCCATGGATCTATAATGAATACATGGATCATGAAAGATTACCGGTAAGTTTTGAAAACAGGAAGGCTGCCGAAAATCTGGTTAGTTTATTGATTTCTAAAGTACCGGTTAAAAAGAAATAACCGTAATTAGTAAAGGCAAAATGGAATAACTATACAATAAATAAAGCAAAAAATTAAATCTTCTTACGCCAAATGAATTCTTCTAGTTAACTTTACCAATATAAAGGCTGTATTATTTACTTGAATTCAGGATTGAAAATGCTTGGAAAATTCGTTGTTCTGGTATTTATCATCTTCATATCTCTTCCATTAAGTGCGCAATATAGAACAAACGTTCATTCCATTTCGCGCCGTGAAGGTTTGTCAAATGGTGCGGTAAATTCAATTGTGAAGGATTCGGAAGGATATATCTGGTTTGGAACATGGAATGGGCTTAACCGTTACGATGGCAGTAATATCGTTACTTACTTACCTGGAAATAATCGCAATTCCATTCACAATCATGTTATTCGCGAAATGTATCCCACCAAATCAGGACCTATTTGGGTACTTACAAACAAGGGTGTGGGGTTTTATGATAATACCCATGATCTTTTTACCTCTTATTTTACCCGTGTTTCTGAGCAGATGAATTATGAAAACGACATAGCTATCTGCCATTCTGATAACTATGGAACACTGGTCTCCATATTCGGGCGAGGTATTTTTAAATTTGACAGTGCAATAAAGCAATTCAGCAAAGTCACTTTTGATAAATCTTCATTATCAGCTTCTCTCAATGTTAAACGAATCCACTTGGTGGCAAATCATGCATACTGCATTACCGGAAAAGGTCAGTTGATGATGTTGTCGGGTAATCGTCTTGACGAGATATTACAACTCCCTTTAACAGGAACTTTATCATCATCGGCTGCAGTCTTAATTGGCCAACATCCCTATATATTGATTACTCAACGTTCTGGGGCTACCCTCATGATTGATCTGACCGCAAAGAAAGTTCAGCAACTCAAGGTCCCTGATGATATCATTACTTCACTTTCCCTTTCGAAAGAAAAAAATAAGTTATGGATCGGTACTGAAAAGGGTAAAATTTACAGTTTCAATCTGCTGACCCACAATTTTGAGATACTTAACATACTTTCTGATCGATTAGTAAATAATCCGATTGCTAGTCGCATATTAAGTATTTATGAAACAGATCCTAATATTTTATGGATAGGGACCGATGGGAACGGGGTATTTACCCTTAATCTTAAGGAATTTCCAAATAATAGCCTATCGTCGGCTAAATTGTCATATCCGATTGTAAGAAGTATTCTCGTCACTCACAAAAAAGATTTGTTGATTGGAACCAAAGGTGGAGGAATCGATATTTTTGATGCTAATGGAAAACATATCAGACAAATATCTGTTAGAAATGGCTTGAGTAATAATTCAGTACTTTCGTTTCATGAACGTGAGAATGGATCAATCTGGGTTGGCACCGATGGTAGAGGTGTTGATATTATTTCGCCGGATTATAAAACTATTCGAAATTTTCCGCGTGATTTTAAAATGTCCACTTCATTGAACTTTGCTTCGGTATACCGCATACTTGAAGACAGTGATCAGCAAATTTATCTCGGAACCAGTGGTTATGGGGTTATTCGTATAGCATTTGATGAGAACAATGTTTTATTACCCATGAGTTGCGAACAACTGATACTTGATAAAAGTATTACAACATTGGGCCAGCAAAAACAGATAGTTTATGCTCTAACTGAAGAAAAACCCGGAATAATATGGGTAGGAACCCGGGGATTAGGTGTATATCGTTATAATACAATTACTAAGAGAGTAATTGCTCAGTATACCACAGTGGTGCATCCCAACTTTATCAGGAATGATGATATCCTTTCATTGTTTACCGGTCTTAATGGAAATATCTGGATTGGCAGTAGTAATGGTATTTTCTGTTTGTCGCCAATCTCGTCCGATCTGGTAAGAGTGACTGCATCAGATATTCAGTCGGTTCTCTCTAATACTAGCATTCATGCTATACAACTTGATAAATTGGGTGATTTGTGGGTTACGACTAATCAAGGGCTTTCGTTGATCGATGCCAGAAGAAGAAATGTCCGTAGTTTCAATGTAAATGATGGGTTGATTAATCTTGAATACAGTGATGGCGCTTCGTTTTTCGATCAAAAAACAGGTAGACTTTATGTCGGTGGTACCATGGGTGTGGATATTATACAAACAGATAAGATAAAATTTACTTCATATTTTCCTCCCATCGCCATTAACCAATTTTTTATCAAGAATCAACCGGTAGAAATTGGAAATAAGAGTGTGCTTTCAAGCAGTATAAATCACCAGAAAAATCTGAACCTTAGTTATAGTCAAAACTCAATCACTTTTTATGTTTCACCCCTTGCTTTCTGGGCGCAAGAACGTCACAAAATTTCGTACAGGCTTAAAAATTTTCTTGATGAATGGATGATTAATCCACAGAACCAACCCATTAATTTCTCTAATCTAGAACCGGGTAAATACTTGCTGCAGCTTCGGGTGAGTGATGAAAACGGAAATTGGTCGAAGGATATCAGGGAAATAGCGATAATTATTAATCCCCCATTCTGGAAAACATCGTGGGCAATAGCCGGCTATGTCTTTTTATTGATTGGAATTCAGTTGTTTATATTTGCATCTTATCATCGACGTGAAGCTAGAAAAAAGGAAGCGGTATTGCAGGAATTCAAAAAGAAAAGGGATGCAGAGTTACAGAGTTATAAAATCGAGTTCTTTACCAATGTTGCCCACGAGTTTCGGACGCCGCTTACCCTCATTACTTTACACATTCATGCGCTGATTGAAGAGTCCTACAATAAAATAGAAAACTCTCGTCTTTTAAAAGTTTACAACAATAGTATTAAACTTCAAAAATTGGTGCTTGAAATTATGCAATTCCGAAAGCTGGAAACAGGGAAAGAACCTTTAAACATTCAATTGACGAAACCAGTAGAACTTATACGCGAAGTCGTTTCAGATCTCGAATTACTTGCACAGCAAAAGAATATTAATTGCGAAGTTATTGCTTCCGATTCTCTACTTTTATTCAAGACGGATGCAGATAAATTTCAGCGTATTGTTACTAATCTGATATCGAATGCCATAAAATTCAATAATCCTCAAGGATTTGTCAAAACCTATGTCAGATCAGAGAATGCAGCACTTATTGTTGAAATTGTAGATAATGGTGTTGGAATAAAACCTGAGTATTTTCAAAAGGTTTTTGAACCTTTTGGTATATCTTCAGATAAGAAGAAGGGACACTTCCCCGGATACCGGTCAACAGGGCTTGGTCTTGCCGTTACAAAGGGTCTGGTCGAATTATTGAAGGGAACCATTAAGTTCGAAAGTGGCCCTGATACAGGAACAAAGTTTATTTGTGTTTTTCCTGATGTGCATCAGATAAGTTCTGTTGAGTTACTTAATGAAACGTCTGAAGTGTTAAATGAATACAGTTTCATTGATGACGCCAATACTGAAAAACAAGTTGAAAATAAGGAAATCTCAACAAGAATACCACTAATCCTACTGGTGGATGATGAACCCGAAGTTCTGACATTACTTAGAAATTTTCTGCAAGCCGATTATAAAATCATCACTGCCGAGAATGGCGTTGAAGCATATAAAAAAGCTTTATCAGACAAACCGGATTTAATCGTTTCTGATGTAATGATGCCCGAAATGGATGGCATTGAATTTTGTGGAAGACTTCGCGAAAACTTCGATACCAGTCACCTGCCGCTCATTCTTCTGACTGCCAAAGCTGAAATAGAAGATAGGATTGTCGGTTTGAAAGCCGGTGCTGATTCATATATCCCCAAACCCTTTCACCCTGAACATTTAAAGGTGCGTATCGAGAAACTCTTGCAATTGAGGTCTAGTATTAAAATCCATTTCGGTCAAACGGACAACAATCCCGCCTTGGTAAAAGAGATACCTGACCCGTTTTTTCAAAAGATGCTTCGTTATATTGATGAGAACATTGATGACGAAAGACTATCAGCGGAAAAGCTTTGTGAAAAATTTTCTATCAGTAAGTCATCCCTATATAACAAAACGAAATCAATACTTGGTGTTACTCCTCATAGTTTGATAAATCAACGTCGGTTAAGTAAAGCAACGATCCTTCTTAAGTCAACCACATTAACAGTAAGTGAAATCATCGACCAAACCGGTTTTATCAGTAGGACATATTTCTATGAGTTATTTAATAAAGCTTATGGTTGTTCACCTTCTGACTTTAGAAGCAGCTCGATGAAAAATTAGCAACATTCTTTTAAGGAAATTACTACATTCCTAGTCGTATCTTTCCTAAAAGATCAATAGTTTCCCGATGGACTTTATCATCAGTATTAAGCGATATATCTCAAGAATTAGACTTAAGGATAATTACACAAGAGTTTCCTTTGGGCTGGTCAAAGTTTCCTTAAACTTATTCATTTTGTACTATATAGAACAAGATCAGGAACAGGGCGGACACAGGTTTGATAGAATCGAATGTAGATTTGTAGATCAAAACTGATTATTATGGATATCTCAAAACGATTCAAGCAGAACCCACTTCTTCGTCCGACAGATTTGAAACCCGGTATTGAAGGTATGGAAATAGTTTGCCTGCTCAATCCAGGAGTTTTTCAATTTGATGGGAAAATCTGGCTACTATTGCGTGTTGCTGAAAGGCCCAAACAGATTGAAGGTAGAATCAGCTTTCCAGTATATAATAATATAGGTAAAATTGAAATTCTGAACTTTGATAAAAATGATCCCCTCTTGGATGCTTCCGATCCACGGATAATTAAATATAAGAATAAGGATTATCTTACTACCCTCTCATACTTACGATTCGTTTGCAGCGATGATGGGGTTCGTTTTTATGAACCTGATGGTTATCCACCCATTTTTGGTAAAGGGGAATTGGAAACTTTTGGAATTGAAGACTGTCGGGTAGCCACTATGGCAGATGGTTTTGCTCTTTCATTTACCGAAGTATCTGAATTCGGGGTTGGCGTAGGTTTGATAAGGACCAAAGACTGGAAGGCCTTTAAACGTGAAGGCATGATTTTTCCGCCTCATAATAAGGACTGCGCCATCTTCGATGAAAAGATAAACGGAAAATATTATGCCTTACATCGTCCCAGCAGTCCCGAATTGGGCGGAAACTATATGTGGGTAGCTGAATCGTCCGATTTGATTCATTGGGGAAACCATAAGTGTATTGCCACCTCTCGAGCCGGTATGTGGGATTCTGCGCGTATTGGAGCAGGTGCAGCACCTATCAGAACCAAGCAGGGCTGGCTTGAAATTTATCATGGAGCCAGTAATGATCACCGCTATTGTCTGGGGGCCATGCTACTTGATATCAATGATCCTTCAAAAGTTCTTGCAAGAAGTATAAGCCCGATCATGGAGCCCATCCAACCCTATGAACAGACCGGCTTTTTTGGTAATGTTGTTTTTACCAATGGCCACTATGTGAAAGGTGATGATATCTTTCTGTATTACGGGGCAAGCGATGAAGTGATTTGTGGGGCTAAGCTCTCTATATCTGAAATACTTTCTACCTTAATCTAACTAATCCTTAGATACAATTATTCCAAAGCTAACCGTTGGGTTCGGACCAAACCGATACCTGATGATACACAACTTCCGTCTTGGATAAAATCCGCAATTCTTTTTTCGGACTTAGGTTGCTCTTCTTTACACTTACTTTTTTTAATACTGAATATGTTACATGTCAATAACAAGTTAACAGATCTTTTTCTTTACCTGTTTACTATATTAAACTATTCATTTCCCTTTAGTTAACAACTAGTTGGGGCATCTGCCAAAGGATTGTATTGGAATGTTTTTATTTTGATGGCCAGGGAAGTGGCAGGATTGAGAACACCTAATATGGATTCTGATTATAAAGAAAATAAATAGCTAAAATAGCATGAATCAAATCTAACTAATAATTAACCAAATGAAACCGAAAATTACAATTTTCAATTATGTATGGCTTGTACTGCTGGTTATTGCATTAACAAGTCAGGGACTCTTTGCCCAAACTAAAATTACCGGAACGGTTAAAGATGCAAAGGGAGTAAGTTTGCCGGGAACAACGGTAACCCAATTAAACTCTAACAATGGTACTCTTACTGATGCGCAGGGTAATTATACTATCACTCTGAAAGCCGGTGGTGCACAAACGCTCGTTTTTACTTTTATTGGATTTTTACAGCAAACAGTTCCATATACCGGAAATCCTGTTATAGATGTTGTTTTAAAAGAGGATCTGATAATGTTGAATGAAGTGGTGGTAGTAGGTTATACCACTCAAAAGAAAGCCGATTTAACAGGATCTGTTAGTTCGGTAAATATGGCTAATGTGGAACAACGAAGAGTCTCTGATGTAGCTCAGATATTACAAGGGCAAATTGCTGGTGTGCAGGTTACACAAAGTACGGGAGCACCGGGTGATGATATCAGTATTCGCATCCGTGGTGAAGGAACAATAGGAAACAATAGTCCGCTTTTTATTGTGGATGGTGTCCCTTCGCGTGAAATCTCTTTTTTAAATCCAACAGATATACAGTCGATGACTGTATTAAAAGATGCAGCAGCAGCCGCAATTTATGGCTCAAGAGCTTCGGCCGGTGTAATTGTAATTACCACTAAAAGTGGCGTAAAGGGGAAAGCCAGTTTAGACATTAATTATTATAATGGTATTCAAAAAGTGGCCCATCTTCCAACCTTGCTCAATACTACCCAGTACATGAATAAAATGGAAGAAAGCTGGAATAATTCAGGCTACTCCGGTACAAATCCTTACACCGCAGATAAATTAAAAACGAATCTGGCAAACACCGATTGGTTGAATGAATTATTCGTACTAGGTAAAACTCAAAACCTGCAAGTATCAACTAGTGGCGGTACAGACAAAATTCAATATCTTATATCAGGTGGTTACTATGATCAGGATGGTATTGTGGTTTATGGTAATGATAAATATAAACGGTTTAATTTCAGAACAAATATCAATGCAAATATTACTGATCGTTTCTCGATAGGAACTAATCTACAGCTATCTAATACTGTTCAAGACAAGATGTCTTCAAAAGGAGATGCTCCTGGTGTCATTCGGCATGCACTAATACGTCCCCCTGTAATAGCTGTTTATAAAGATAAAAATGATCCAACTTATAACGCAAGCGATCCATATACCGATCTTCCTTTTTATTCGGAGAATGTTCTTGCAAACGGGAGCTGGCAAAGTAATAAAAACAACTATGAACTCAGCAGCAACCCTATTGCACTTGCTTATTTTACCAATAATCAGCGTAGTAATTTTAAAACCTTCGGTAATGTATATGCAGAATATGCATTCTTAAAGAACAAAGAATTAAAATTCAGAACTAACCTTGGTGTCGATTTGAACTTTACACATAATAAAGCATTTAATCAAAATTTTGGCGATGATGATGGAGGTGGTACTACAGTAGACAAAGGACTCGGTCGTCAAAATCGTCCGAATAATTTGAATGAAGACCGGGGACAGGAAACTACCATTACCTGGAACAACACATTGAATTATAATAAACGAATTCAAAAGCACACTTTCAGCGCGTTGGTAGGTAGCGAATTTATTACCAATCATTCGTCTTCTATCGGTGCATCACGAGAAAGGTTTGATTATATAACTTCTCCTTTTCAATACATCGATTATGGTGGTTCACAGACAGATTTATGGAACGGTGGTTCTGCCTCAGAATGGGCGTTATTCTCTGTTTTTGGTTCTGTAAACTATAATTACGATAACCGTTTTTTACTTACCGGTAGTATTAGAGGTGATGCTTCATCCAGATTTGCCAAGAATAATCAATGGGGGTATTTCCCTTCGGCATCTGCCGGTTGGAGAATTTCGCAGGAAAAATTTATGCAGGATGTAAAGTGGTTATCTGACCTGAAATTAAGAGCCAGTACGGGAACGTTAGGTAATCAGGAAATTGATAATTATTCTTATCTTACATTGTTGCGCCGGTCAGGTGATCAATATGTTATTTCACGTTATGGTAATCCTGATCTGAAATGGGAGTCTACCAAACAAAACGATATAGGATTGGATATAGGGTTTCTTAAAAATAAAATTTATATTTCTGTAGATTATTTTAAGAAAACTACTTCAGACATACTATTACCGATCTCCTTACCTGCTTTAGTAGGTAGTGTTTCACCAACCATTGTAAATGCTGGCACGGTAACCAATAAAGGTTTTGAACTAGGACTTAGTTTTAAAAACAGTGACCATGCATTCAAATATAATGTCAATGCTAATATTGCAACAGTAGCAAATATGGTTGATAAACTACATCCTAATTTACCGAGCATTGTTGGAGCCGTTTCGAAAACAGAAGTTGGCCATCCGCTAAACTCTTTTTACGGATATCAAATGATTGGTATTTATCAGAATCAGAATGAGATAAATACATATTTAAAGGGTACACCTAATCCTTCTGAAAAACCGGGAGATATCAAATTTAAAGACATGAACGGCGATGGTATCATCAATGATAACGATCGTACCTTCCTGGGAAATCCAAATCCAAGACTTACATATGGTTTGAATCTATCAGCCAGTTATAGAGGCTTCGATATCGCAGTGCTTTTTCAGGGTGTAAAGGGTGTTGAAAAATACAATGATCTTAAAAAGATTCTTGATTATGATACTCGTCCATTTAATCATACAACAGCAACATTAGGCGCATGGCATGGCGAAGGTACCAGCAATACTATTCCACGTTCTACTTTTAATGACAATGGCAGTAGTAAAGTGTCCAGTATTTTTGTAGAAGATGCTTCTTATTTAAGACTGAAAAATATTGAGATTGGGTATACATTAACCTCTTTTTTCGGAAAATCAAACCCTGTATTTAAGAACTTACGGTTATATGTATCTGCTCAAAACCTGTTTACAATAACAAAGTACACAGGATTGGATCCTGAATCAGTTGATATTATTGACCAAGGAACTTATCCACAATCAATAGCAGTTTTATTTGGCGTCAATATTAAGTTATAATTCACCTGTATTAAAACAAAAAAAATGAAATCGATATATAAAATACTGGCTGTACTGTTAATTATTTGCAGTGTCAGTTGTAAAAAGGAATTGTATAAGGATCCGATTGGTTTATTAACGCCGGATCAGATTAACACCGACCCTAAGCTGGGAACCGTTAAAAGTTCTGTATTATCTTCATATCAGATGCTTTCAAGTACACTCAATCTTATTGGTAATTGGGGCTGGGATGATGGTACGGTTCTTCGTGGCGATTTTATTTTGCAGGATATCGCTTCGGGCGATATGCAAAAGAAATGGAATCCGGATGGCGACCAGGCATGGATGGACCAATTCTCTGATTTTAGTTTTACCGCTTCCAATGGTGGGTTTAATGGCCAGTGGAGTTATGATTTTGAAGGGATATCAAGAGCTAATGTGGCAATCAGTTACTTAACAAATGATGCAATAATAGCTAAAATCGGTATTGATGAACCTACTAAGAAAAATCTATTAGGACAAGTCTATTTTTTAAGAGCTTTTTATTATTTCGATTTGGTGAATTTATATGGAGATGTCCCATTGTTACTAACACCGTTAAAATCCTTTTCTGATGCATATAATGTAGCTAAAAGAGAAAAAAAAGCAAATATTTACATCCAGATCAGTAAAGACCTTGATGCCGCTAAATCACTGTTACCTGACGGTAAATATTCAGATGCCACAGAGAAATGGAGAGCATCTAAAGGTGCAGTGATGGCTTTACAAGCGAAAGTAGCTTTATACAATCAAAAATGGTCAGAAGTTATTAGTATTATAACCGCCATGGAAGGGTTAAACTATTACAGTTTAAATGCTAATTATTTTGATAACTTTAGTGTGAGTAAAGAATTTGCAGAAAACGAAGTGATCTTTGCTTACGATCACAAGCAGTCGCAAATCCCAGCTAATGGTAATGGCCTTTGTGCTTTGGCAGGATGGGGATTTATTGCACCCACAACAAATTTCATCAATGCGTTTGAAGCCAACGATCCAAGATTAGAATATACAGTTGACATTGCCAGTCAAAATGTATATAAACTATATGGTGAATTAAATAGCGGCAATAAAGGCAATGATGATGCGCCCAGTAACAAAATATATATTCGCTGGGCAGATGTAATGCTTTGGAAAGCAGAAGCTTTAAATGAAACAGGTAGCTATTCTGCAGCCATTGCAATTATCAATAATATAAGACAGCGTGCACGACTATCTATCACGGCCGCCGGTACTTTTCCTCCTGCCGGTACACTTCCTGATAGAAACATAGCATCCACCGACAAAACTCAGATAACAAATTGGTTGATACAGGAAAGAAGAGTTGAGTTAGGTTTTGAGTCGCAACGATTCAATGATCTTAAGCGCTGGAATTTAGCTAAGAGTTTCTTAACCGGCCTAGGTAAAAATTTTCAGGATAAAAATTACCTCTATCCAATTCCACAAGGTGAAATTGATAAATCAGGTGGAAGCATAACACAGAATCCTGGTTATTAAAAATTGTACGGTAAACGGGAAAGGGAGTTAATTTAAAGTTCTACTAAAACATTGAATTAACTCCCTTTAATACAGGTTTAAAAAACTATACGAACCAATAAAGACTATGGTTCCGGATACTCCGTTTCCGAAATGCTTTCTGCCATTACTTAACTACCGCTAAACAAAATGATTAAAAAACTGATTGCCGAGTTCCGTTTTTTCCAATCAATGCCGCATAATATGCGAGTGTTGCTTATTACCAATATGTTGTATGCCTTGGTATTACCTGTGGTGGAGATATTCATGGCTGCTTATATTATGCGTTATTTTGCCGATACCAGTTATGTGGCCATTTTCCAAGTAGCTATGTATACCGGCATTATTATCACTTCGCTAACGAATGGTTTCTTGCTGAAAAGTTTCAAGGTCGCTCATCTTTACAGTTTTGGAATTCTACTGAGCGGGTTATCCATGGTTGGGATGATGTTTGTAAAAGATATTACGCTGGTTGGATTAATTATTTCGGGTATGCTCATTGGTGCGGCATCCGGGTTCTTTTGGACCAACCGTTACCTGATGGCGCTAAACACGACTAAGGATGAAAATCGCAATTATTTTTTTGGACTTGAATCGTTCTTTTTTACTATTTCAAATATCATCATCCCACTGGCTATTGGCGCTTTGCTTGCCTCAATTGATGGGATGCATTTTTTAGGAATCGTTTTCAATATTTATAAAGGCTATCGTATCGTAACACTTATTGTGTTTGCAATTACTATTCTGGCTTGTTTTTCACTTGCTCGGGGTAAATTTGAGAACCCTGTTCAGAAAGATTTCTTGTATTTTCGTTTCGACAGACTTTGGAACAAACAAATTTTGCTTGCAGTCCTTAAGGGTCTGGTACAAGGATTTCTGGTTACCGCTCCTGCCATGCTCATTATGAAATATGTGGGAAAAGAGGGCTCGCTTGGTTTGATTCAAGGAATCAGTGGAGGATTAACGGCTATTCTCATCTATCTGTTGGGTCGTTTTGCCAAACCAAAACATCGTATTCTCATTTTTGGTGTGGGTATTATACTCTTCCTTATTGGAACCGTTGTCAATGGCATTGAGTTATCGATGTTCGGAGTAATGGTATTTGTTTTATGCAAAGTATTTTTCCAGCCTCTGCATGACTTGGCTTATTATCCTATTATGATGAAAGTGATCGATGTTGTTTCAAAACGTGAAAAACGGAATCAATATGCCTATATCCTTAATCATGAATTTGGTCTATATGCCGGAAGAGTTGCCGGATTGGGCTTATTCATCTTCCTGGCATTTTATGTTTCTGAAACCTTTGCACTTCGCTACTCCCTAATTATTGTTGCACTGCTGCAAATGCTTTCAATCCCATTGGCAAAAAACATTATGAAACATTCTTATTCTGAAGATAAATGAAAAAAGTAGCGCTCTTAATCACAGTACTGGCATTATTGGCCGGATTATATTCCTGTAAGGCACAAATGGGCGAACCTGTTGTACAGACCTCTCTGCCACGTATCGATCAGATGCCAGATATTCCACGTCCACTCAAGATTATCGACTGGAAGAAAAAAACAACACAATTCGACAGTCTTGTTTTCAATTTGAATAATCACGCATCTTATGGTCCACTTATGTGGCTTGACAGTTCCAGACGAAACATCAATCAGGTTACTTTCGGAATTTATACCGTGATAGGTGATGTACGTCAAGGCCCAAAGAAAAACAACGGTGAGTTTCATGAGGCGCTCACCTCGCTGAATTCATTATTAAGTGCAGGATTAATAGGAATAGATAAAACCAACCAACATGGTTTTAACTATGTGAAAATGGCACAGAACTATTTTAACAGCGATAATAAATGGAATATTGTAATGAATAACACGAATCCGAGTGTAGCTTTAGCCGGAGGCGGTTATGGCCGCGACTGGTGGTATGATGTTTATCCTAATGTGTTATATTACGGGGTTGCTGCACTTTTTCCCAAAGTAGCGAATACCGAATTTATACAGCGCACTGTAGCCGAACAATTCTATAAAGCCGATTCAGTGTTGAACGGAAACTATGATTATTCCTATTTTGATTATGCAAAAATGAAAGGTATGCGTAACCAGATTCCTTTTCAACAAGATGTCGCCGGTGGACAAGGTTGGGTATTGTATTCGGCATACCATAAATTTGGTGACATACGCTATTTGAAGGGGGCTAAAAGTGCCATACAGACTTTGGTTAATCAGAAAGAAAGCCGCTTTTACGAAATTTTGTTGCCTTTTGGCGCATATACAGCAGCACGCTTGAATGCAGAGAATGGAACTACTTATAATGTAACTCAATTATTGAATCAAATCTTTGATGGTTGTCAGTCAAAGGATGGCCGATATGGGTGGGGTGTGATTGCTGAAAAATGGGGCGATTATGATGTGGATGGTCTGCAAGGAAGTATTACCGATGGTGGAGGTTATGGTTTCTTTATGAATTCTGTTGCAATGGCTTGGCCACTAGTTCCGATGGTAAAATACGAACCACAATATGCCAGGGCTATTGGAAAATATATGTTAAATGTAGTCAATGCATCACGTTTATTCTATCCGGATCAGGTTGACAATGCGCATCAATGGCTCCCTGAGCTAAAGAACCTCACCCATGGGATTATCGGATATGAGGGTATCCGTAAGCGTGATGATTATAACAATCCGGTACTGAAAGGGATGTCACCTGTTTCTATTGGCGACGGCCCCAAGTGGGCATCTGGTCAACCTCGTGAATCCATGTTCAGTCTTTATAGCACATCTATCGTTGGTGTTTTCGGAGCAATTGTTAATAAAACGGAAGTTGAAGGAATTCTAGCGCTCAATTGTAATGTCACCGACTTTTACGGCGAAAACAAGTATCCGGTTTATCTATATTATAATCCTTATAAGGAGGCTAAAAAAGTGACCTATTCATCGAAAAGTAACATTGATCTGTTTGATATTGTCTCGAAAAAGTATCTAGCTAAAGCAAAAAGTGGCAAAATAAGTATCCAATTACCGGCAAGCAAAGCCGTGTTAGTTGTGGCTCTTCCCGCTGGAACGCACCTTAAATCCGAAGGGACAAAAATAAAAGCTGGCAAAGTAGTTATCGCCTACAAATAATTATAGCATAGTGGAACGTAAGGGGAACGCGAATTCTCCATTACGTTCATTTTTTTGTCAACCTATTTCATGATATGACATTCAGTTCCTAACCGAACTGATAAATTTTTAATTCATCACACATCTTACGGATAATCCCGTAGGTTTGTTAGGTGAAGTTATTCCAAGAATATTAGAATCTGATAATAATACATAGCCCCATGCATTACCTGCACCGTTTTCAACAGTGCTCCAGAAGGTCGTATTTGTATGCAGACCAGAATATAGACCACCATTTTGTCCTCCACAAAAGCCGGCCGGTAAGGCTGTAAATCCGGATGCATTAGTAGCACCGGTATTTGGACTATCCCAATGTGCAGTGCCTCTTTCTTTAAGTTTTCCACCTGTTACGGTATATCCTCCTAAATAATCATCTAGCGTTATCCATTCATTTACAGTAGGTACATGCCAACCAACAGGTGTTATTTTTCGGCTATCATTTAATGCATACCAATTATATAGACAACCATAAACAGTCGAATTGTTCCTGTCGTTGTCATAATCACAATATGCTCCAACATTCAACCTAGTCCACGATAGTCCACCGGTAACGTTAGGTATTAGGTCACCATTACGATATCTTTTCGTTTTTAGATTTTCGATCAACCATACTTGCGAACCAATCGATACCGTATGATACACATTGCCATCAATGTCTGTCACCTGAGGTTTTGTTGTTGTTGTAATCGCAAGTCCGTAAGCAGTTCCAATTCTATTAGTTGCATAAGCTCTGATATAATAGGTCGTATTCGAATTTAATCCATTGATTGTACTTACAAAAGATCCTGGACTATTCTCGTCAGAAGTCTTTGTTGGCAGATCTATTGTCGGATTGCTTTGTGTGCTCCAGCAAACACCTCTTGCGGTAACAGTAGCTCCCCCATCATCTATAATAATTCCTCCACAAGATAAGGAGTTTGATGCTATATTTGCCGCACTATTTGTGTTTACTGTTGGCAAGGCAGCATCAGTTGTAAAAGTTTGCAAATCGCCATAAGTGGTGCCAATACTGTTTGTGGCATAAGCTCTTATATTATAAGCCGTCATAGGGCTTAATCCGGTAATATTACTTTTAAATGTCCCCATTCCTTTATCGTCAATCGTTTTTGTGTTTAATGAGATAGTAGGAGTGGATAAAATAGTGCTCCAACAAATGCCACGAGCCGTTATCTCTGCACCACCATCGTTAGTGATATTTCCACCGCTACTTGCTGTTGTTGCCGTAATATCGGATGCTAAAATAGTAGTTAATGTGGGTAAAACAGCCAAAGTAGTGAACGTTATTTGTTCTCCATATACGGTTCCGATGCTATTGGTTGCATAAGTTCTGATGTAATAAGTCGATGAGTGCATTAATCCGGTAATTGAGCTGATAAAACTACCGGAACCTTTTCCATCTGATGTTTTGTTATCTGTTATGGTTGGATACTCATTGAGGCTCCAGCAGACTCCTCGAGAAACTACTGCTGCACCACCATCAGAAGAAATTTCTCCTGCACAAGAGGCTGTAGTCGAAGTGATATTGGTTACTACCCCTGTTGTAATGGTCGGGATCACTTTTTTTGAATCTTTTTTGCAGCTATATGTGAACGATAGTATTAGTCCACTAAGGATTAGCAGTAATGTTATAGATTTGATTTTCATAAGTTCTATTGAATAATTTTTAATTGGGTTTAACTTAAAAAAAGGGAGCTATATATCACTTTAATTCAAAATAAAAATCCGGAAAAGTGATCATAAAATTATGGAACATAAACTAACCGAAACCCGAGTACAGTACTCCGAGTGCCGGGCGTTTCACTATAATTGTTGTTAATACGACTGAAATCCTCCGGTTCAATTGAACAGCCGCCACGTATCACTTTGTAAACTCCTGTTAACGGGCCAGTAGGGTTGGTTTGTACAAAAGTACTCGGTAGGCTAAGCCAATCGCTGCACCATTCCCAAACATTTCCACTCATGTCGAAAAGTCCCAGCGCATTCTGCTGTTTAGTACCAACCTCGTGAGTCATACCTTGCGAATTGGCCTGATACCATGCATAGTTTCCCAAGTTACTTATACTATTGGTCCCGGCCCATATCGTACGATTCAATGCACCGCCACCCGCTGCATAATTCCATTCTGCTTCAGTAGGTAGTCGATAGGTTTTACCTGTTAATAGGTTGAGTTTAGAAATAAAGGTTTGTACATCATACCATGTTATTCCTTCAACCGGATATTGTAAGTTGCCTAAATGCGAACTTGGATTACTGCCCATTACTTCTACCCAGGCAGCTTGTGTTAGTTCTGTTTCTGCCAAAAGGAAATTACTGAGGGTAATATCTGCTGAACCATTATTGAATGTCCCTCCTTGGATCGATATAAATTTCATTGATAAAACAGTGCTTTTTAAGGTAGTAAAAGTTTGTTGTTGTCCATAAGCACAACCAACGCTATTAATTGCATAAGCCCTGATGTAATAAGTTGTTTCAGGAATTAGATTTGAAATTAAACTGGTAAAGCTACCGATAGATGATCCATCTGCTGTTTTATTATCCGTAATAGTAGGGTTCGGAGTAGTACTCCAACAAACGCCACTGCTTGTTATTGTAGCTCCACCATTACTCATGATATTACCGCTACCGGTTACGTTCCTTTCAGCAATAGATAAAACATCAGTAGTTAATATTATAGGAAAAGAAGGGAGTGTGGTGAAGATAGATTGGGTTCCATAAACAGTTCCAACGCTATTGGTGGCATAGGTTCTTATATAGTAAGTGGTACCGGGGATTAATCCTGAAATAGAGCTTGTGAAGCTACCAATTCCAATTCCGTCGGTTGTTTTATTGTCTACAATAGTTGGAAACTGTTTGTCGCTCCAACAAACTCCGCGAGCGATCACAGATGCATTTCCGTCAGAAGCGATTTCCCCTCCAAAGATAGCAGAAGTTGAAGTAATTGAGGTTACAGAAGCAGAAGTAATAGTTGGAATCACTTTAGGAGAATCTTTTTTGCAACTAAACAAAAGAAAGAATAGTAAACCTACAAGGATTAATGGGAATATTTTGGGTTTAATCTTCATGAATACTATAAAATAAAAGTTTGAATGACAACAAATTATGAATTCTAGGCAGTAAATGTATGCATTTCAGACAATTAAATAAATAGTGCATTGATTATAAATACTTAGTAAATATGATAAGTTTATTTTGTAATAACAAGCATTTTATAAAATACTATTGTGTTATAAAATAGTTATAAAGAGACAACTTAAAAAAAAGACAGTTCAGTGATGTACAGATGATACTATCAAAAGAGAAAGATGATATCTTTATTCAATGAACGTAAAAAATTATTTGTAACTCTTCAGCTGCAAATTAAATTAACGTATTTAACCTTTTGTAATTGATCATAGTAACTCTAATTAAATGAAAAACAGTTTATTATTTATATTATTATTTTTTATTTTGCCCATCTTCGGGTTTGCAACAGAATTCTCTACAGCCGGATTCTTCCAGGTAGAGGGGAGCGGACGAGTTGCTTTTAATTTTAATGTAGGTTGGCGGTTTCACAAGGGCAATTTCAAAGGTGCGGAAAGCGCAGATTTTAAAGACGCATCATGGGAGGTTGTATCCGTTCCTCATGGGCTGGAGCTTTTACCCAGTGAAGCAAGTGGCTCGATAAACTATCAGGGGCCTGCCTGGTATCGTAAACACTTTATATTAGGAAAGGAATTCGAGGGGAAGAAAGTGAACCTCTATTTCGAAGCCATCATGGGAAAAAGTAAAATCTGGATCAACGGGATACTTGTGAAGGAGCAATTCGGTGGCTATTTACCTATCAATATTGATATAACAAAATACGTAAATCTCAATGGTGATAACCTCGTAGCCGTATTAGCCGATAATAGCGATGATCCATCCTATCCTCCCGGAAAGCCACAGGCACAACTCGACTTTTGTTACTTTGGAGGAATATACCGTGATGTATGGCTTGTTTCAACCAATAAGGTTTATATAACGGATGCTAATACATCCGGTAAAACCGCTGGAGGAGGTGTATTTGTTCATTTTGAAGACTTCTCTGACAAATCTGTTACTGTGGTTGTTCAAACAGAAATTACGAAGGAACAAGCCTCTGGTAATAAATATGAATTGGATGCAAGCCTACTTGATAAAAACAACAAACAAATAGGAACAACATCAACAAAGTTCATTATTAAAAAGGATGATTTCGTAACCATTACACAGAAAATCATTGTAAACAATCCTCACATGTGGTCTCCTGATGACCCACATCTCTATAGCCTGATGATGACAGTCAGGGAGAAAAATAAAATTGTTGATGGCTTTCGAACCCGGGTAGGCATTCGTAAAATTGAATTTAGAGGGAAAGACGGTTTCTTTTTGAATAATAAACCCTTTGGGGATAAGCTGATGGGTACCAATCGCCATCAGGATTATGCTGTTGTGGGTAATGCTGTCCCAAATTCGAAACATTGGCTGGATGTTAAAAAGTTGCGTGATGCAGGAACCCGGATCATCCGTTCGGCTCATTATCCGCAGGATCCTGCATTCATGGATGCCTGTGACGAACTGGGGATGTTTATGATTGTTCCTACGCCAGGCTGGCAGTTCTGGAACAAGGCACCTGAGTTTGAACAACGTGTAATCAGCGATATCCGTAACATGGTTCGTCGCGACCGCAACCATCCGTCCGTATTACTCTGGGAACCTATCTTGAATGAAACGAATTATCCCGATTATTTCGCCCAGAAAGTGCATCTGACTGTCCATGAAGAATATCCGTTTCAAGGAGGATACACGGCCTGCGATTTAAATGCCAAAGGAAATCAATACTTTGATGTTGTTTATGCACATGCTATCAAGGAGGAACTGGCGGTTGCCAATGATACGAACTGGAAGCAAAATTATTCCAAATATCAAATGGATTTCAATAAAACAGAGAAGAGTGTATTTACGCGAGAATGGGGAGATAATGTTGACGATTGGACAGCACACAATTCAAACAGCCGGGTAACAAGAGGCTGGGGAGAACATGCGCAATTGGTTCAGGCTATTCATTATGGTAGTCCGTCATATCTGGCAGACTGTTTTGAAACGATGTACCGCAACCCGGATCAGTATGTAGGCGGAGCATTATGGCATTCTTTCGATCATAACCGTGGGTATCATCCCGATCCTTTTTATGGAGGCATCATGGATAACTACCGCCAACCCAAATATGCTTATTATTTGTTCATGAGTCAGCGCGATCCGAACATCAAACTTGAAAATGTCGAATCAGGCCCCATGATTTATATTGCCAACGAACTCACCCCATTTTCGGAAAATGATGTAACTGTTTTTACAAATTGCGATGAAGTTCGTTTGATTTCAATGGGAAAAGACACACTCATTCAAAAAGTGAATAAAATAAATTCAAAAATGCGACATCCAATGGTTGTATTTAAAAATGCCTTTAATTTTGCAATACTTAAATCGAGCGTTCGTCAGAAGGGAGCAGAACCGATTGGTTTGGTGGCAGAAGGTTTGATTGATGGAAAAGTAGTAGCCCGGGTAAACCGGACACCTGCGATGCGGCCAACTAAAATACAGTTGTCATTGGATTATCCTCAACATCCACTTGTTGCCGATGGCTCAGACTTCGTAACGGTGATTGCCTCGGTAACAGATGATGCGGGTGTTATTAAACGGTTGAATGATTATACCATACGATTTAGAATAGAGGGACCGGGACAAATTATCGGTGATGCTGCCATTGGTGTTAATCCACAGCGGGTAGAGTGGGGGACGGCACCTGTATTGATTCGTTCAACTACTAAGCCGGGAAAAATTAAAATCAAAGCTTCTGTCGATTATCAGGGAGTCAATATGCCTGTTGCAGGTGAGCTTGAAATTGAATCCGTTCCATCAACCGATAAATTGATGTATCTCGAAGAACCTTCTAATGATCAGGAGCTCCCTTTGTCAGGGATAAAAACACCTGAAGAACTTGAGAAACTAAAGAAACTGCAGGAAGGCAATAAAAACAGGTTGATCGAAGTAGGGAAACAACAGGAACAATTTGAAAAATAATCATAAAACAACATGAAAATCAGCAATTTTTATCGGTGTGTTCTAATCATGGCACTTCTTCAGATTTGCCATATTTCTAATGCACAGAATCTTACTCAGTATGTCAATCCGTTTATCGGAACTGCCGACAATGGTCATACATTTCCCGGAGCTGCTATGCCTTTATAAGCCCCTTATGTCAGCAGTATATATCGCATGTTGCTCGATGAGAAAGGGATGTTATTAAGTATTTATCACATTATTAATACTGTGTATTATTTTCAGCCATTTGTAAAATGAACTTTCTTAAGTTAGTTTTTACTATAACGAAGAGGAAAAACCGTAGTTAGAGGAACACAATTGTAATTAGCATTAATCTATTGCTTTTTATTTCAAAATGCAGTAAATTGTAGATTATAAAAATGCAGTTATTGAGCATTAAACAAAGCTGCTAATATATATTGAATCAGATATATAAGAACTGGATATCGTTTTTTTGTTGAAGTGTAATTTATAAATATTTGGTATTTTAATCAACTTAATGGGTATCGGATGACTTCTTGAAACTATAAACAAAAGGCGACAAGCTAAAAGTTGATTAATTCTATGTTGTTATAATTTAGGTTATTATTCCGAAGTCATGAAAAAGGGAAATAAAAGTTCGCTTGAAGCCAAATCACTTCGACAGAAAGCAGAAGAACAGTTTAGTAAAAAATATTCTGGAAAAAGACCGATCTATACAGGCATAGATCCACATAAACGTATCAATGAGCTTGAAATTGATATGTTAGCACTAAAGAGGCAGAATGATGATTTCCGGCGTGCACTAGAGAAAGCGGCGACAGTTACTGAAAAGTACACAGCGCTTTATGCTTTTGCTCCTACGGGGTATTTTACAATTGACCATGATGGCAAAATCGATGAACTAAACCTTGGTGGTGCCAGTATGCTTGGGAAAGAACGTTTTAGTTTAGTAAATAGTAACCTCAAAGAATATGTTTCGCAGGATACCTTGTCTATTTTTAATGACTTTTTGGAGAAAGTATTTGAAACCAATTTCAAACAGATCTGTGAAGTGAGGTTTTCCATTCAGGGGAATCCTTCCATTTTTGTTCAAATAGCAGGTATCATTTCCGAAAATGGACAGAAATGCCTTTTAACTGCGGTTGATATCACTGAATACCGGCTTGCAGAAGAAAATATTCGCCATATTAGTGCAGTGCAAAACCTCATTCTAGAGAATAGCACGCTGGGAATAACTTTAGTTCGCAACCGTGCTTTCGAGTGGGCCAATGCTCGCCTCGGAGAGCTTCTAATGCTCCCTCACGAACAGATACAAGGATTTCCCTCTCGTGTTATTTATCCTTCCGACGAGGTATATGAAGAGCTGGGGGAAAAAGCTTACCCGATACTTGCCAGAGGAGAGCGTTCAGATAACACCCTTCAGCTTAAGCGTAGCGATGGAACCTTGTTCTGGTGCCGTTTTATTGGTAAAGCCTTAAATCCGGCAGAAGTTCAAGAGGGATCTATTTGGATGCTTGAAGACATCACAGAAAGTAAACGAGTGGAAGAGGCACTAAGGAATAGTGCTTCTCAATTTGCCAATGCCCTCAAAATTGCACATCTTGCTCCTTGGGAATATGATGTAGTAAATGATTTATTTACATTTAATGATTCATTTTATGCAATTTTCCGAACTACAGCAAAGCAGGAAGGTGGATATACAATGTCGTCTGCAGATTATGTAACTCGTTTTGTATATCCTGAAGACTCATTTATAGTCGGATCGGAAATTCGGAGAGCTATTGAGTCTGGTGATCCTAATTATTCCCAACAGATAGATCACCGTATTATATACGCTGATGGAGAGGTTGGATATATTACAGTGCGCTATTACATTGTAAAGGATGGAAAAGGAAAAACAATAATAATTTATGGTGTAAACCAGGACATCACTGAGCGCAAACGAATCGAGGAAGTACTAAAGAATAGTGAAGCCAGTTTACGTGAACTCAATGCAACCAAGGATAAATTTTTCTCTATTATTGCTCATGATTTAAAAAACCCATTCAATAGCATCATCGGTTTCAGTAATCTTCTGTTAGAGCAGATCAAAGAAAAAGACTATGAAGGAATTGAAAAATATGCCGGAATCATTCAAAAATCCTCGCAACGAGCCATGGATTTACTTATGAACCTATTAGAATGGTCACGTTGCCAATCCGGCAGAATGGAGTTTAATCCTGAATATTTTGAAATCATTTCACTTATCAAAGATGTAATAAAATTATTAAATGACTCTGCCCAACAAAAAGCAATAAGTATTTCTAGAAAACTACCGCACAATGTTCCTGTATATGCCGATAAGGCTATGGTAAGTACCATATTAAGAAATCTGATTTCGAATGCTGTAAAATTCACAAATCCGGGTGGAAAGGTCGTTATATCAGCTAAGCAGGAGCAGAATGATTTAATTGTAAGCGTATGTGATAATGGGATTGGAATAAAGAAAGATACACTTGGAAAGTTATTTCATATTGAAGAAAGCGTCTCTACAATAGGTACGCTGAATGAGAAAGGTACCGGCTTGGGTTTGATATTGTGTAAAGAATTTATTGAAAAACATAATGGGATGATTTGGGTGGAAAGTGAAGTAGGGAAAGGAAGTGTTTTTACTTTTGCACTCCCTTTGAAAATCGGAATAGAAAAAAATTGAATGTAACTGGAACGATCTATCATTTACAATAGAAATGTCTTCTATTTTAGTTAAATAACAATCCTTGATGATTTGTCGATGAGTAGCATATTTTGTATAACCAATATTTAAATAATACCGGAAGATAAAAAAGATAAGAAATAAACACGAAGGTGTGTCAAAATACATTTGAAATGAATTTGATGTAGGTTTGTCCGGTATCTAGTATCCCGGTCAAACCTACATCAAACCTAGTTCAAACATAGGTTAAATTCCTTTTAATATGCCCTTATGGATCAGTCATATCAGACTCGTATCTTCCTTATATTCGCTTTTCTATTTGGACAAATCATAGATTTCCGTAAATGCGGTGCGAAGTAAAAAAATAAAGCCTGTAAATTTTGCATTTACAGGCTTTATAATAAATACTCCGTACCCGGAGCCGGGATCGAACCGGCACGACCTCACAGTCATCGGTTTTTGAGACCGACGCGTCTACCAATTCCGCCATCTGGGCATTCAAGGAACGAACTCGCATTCCGATTGCAAAATTAGGCATATTTTGTTAATTCACAAGGAAAAAAATATTTTTCATAAAAGTCTCTCATTCAATAGTTCGCACTATAAAATTTATTAGTAATTTTGCCAAACACTTTTCATAAACTCCCTAAATAAAGAATCAATGGCATGTGAAGTAAATATTTTTTCAGGCCGAACTAGTCGTTATCTGGCTGAAAAAATTGCCGAAAGCTATGGCACAAAGTTAGGAAATGTTGTGATTACCGAGTTTGCAGATGGTGAATTCCAGCCATCTTTCGAAGATAACATCCGCGGTAATACTGTCTTTATTGTTCAGTCGACTATACCTCCTGCTGAAAATCTGCTCGAATTATTAATGATGATTGATGCAGCTCGCCGTGCTTCTGCTCGTTCTATTGTTGCTGTGATTCCATATTTTGGACTCGCACGTCAAGATCGTAAAGATAAACCACGTGTTTCTATTGGCGCTAAATTAGTGGCAAATCTGCTTACTGCAGCTGGTGTTAACAGAATCATTACTATTGACTTGCATGCTGAACAGATTCAAGGATTTTTTGATGTCCCGGTTGATCATCTGTTCGCTTCGTCAATCTTTATTCCTTACATTTCAAAAATGAATCTCCCAAATCCTGTCATGGCTACGCCGGATACAGGTGGTACACGTAGGGCTGCTGCTTATGCCAAACGGTTGGATATTCCGTTTGTTATTTGTTATAAACAACGTGCAAAAGCTAATCAGATTGAAAATATGGCCTTGATTGGTGATGTTAAAGGTAAAGATGTCATCCTTGTTGATGATATCATTGATACCGGCGGTACAATCGTTAAGGCAGCTAAATTAATGATGGATAATGGCGCTGCAAGTGTTCGGGCTTTCTGTTCACATGCTATTTTATCAAATAATGCTATTGAAAGGATAGAAAATTCTGCTTTTACTGAAGTAATTGTTTCAGATACTATACCTTTGCGCTCTCAATCAGATAAGATAAGGGTATTATCAACAGCAGGGCTCCTTGGACAGGTTCTTAAACGTGTGGTTAATCACGAATCAATCAGTTCACTGTTTAATGTGAATCTTTAATAAATCAATAAATAACAAATCAATTATGGAAGCAATTTCTATTAGCGGTTCTCTTCGCGAGAACGTAGGGAAGAAAGATGCAAAACGTAACCGTAAGGAAGGTCGTATTCCTTGCGTTGTTTACGGGGGCAAAGAACAAATTCATTTTACTGTTGACGAAAAGGCATTCGGTCCTTTAATCTTCACTCCTCACACTTACTCTGTTAACCTGAATATTGATGGAAAACAAGTACATGCAGTGATTCAGGAGGTTCAGTATCATAAAGTAAGTGATAGTGTTATACATGTTGATTTCTTCGAAATCAATCCTGTTAAACCTGTTACTCTTTCTATTCCTGTATTCTTCGACGGTACTGCCGAAGGTGTTTTAAAAGGTGGAAAGCTAGTCAAGAAGTTTCGTAAGCTTAAAGTACGTGCGCTGATTGAACACATGCCTGATGAAATCAGGGTTGATGTTTCAAAACTTGAAATTATGGAAAGTTTAAAAGTCAGTGACTTGAAAATTGAAAACTTAGAGTTCCTTGAACCTAAGAATGCTGTTATGGTTTTTGTTAAACCAACACGAGCAACTCCGGCTGATGCTCCGGCAACTCCAGCAGCAGCTCCGGCTCCGGCTAAGTAATAATTCGGATTTTAAATTAAGCAAATATAAAAATAGCGAAACTCTTTACCGGGTTTCGCTATTTTTGTAAGTGAAAACATAAATCACACGCCGAATAGCTGATGGATTTATTTAATATCAACTATTCGATCTTGAGAAAATAAATGATCTACAAATGAAATATCTGATTTGCGGTTTAGGTAATATTGGAGATGAGTATGCTAATACCCGTCATAATATAGGTTTTATGATTCTTGATGCTTTGGCTAAGGAATTGGAAGCAACATTTACAACCGAACGATATGCTATGATGGCCGAAGGGAAATATAAGGGGCGACAACTGATTCTGATTAAACCGACTACCTACATGAACCTGAGTGGTAAGGCTTATCGCTATTGGCTTAAATTGCATGATATTCCCATCGATCGTTCTTTGGTTATTTCTGATGACCTTGATCTGGATTTGGGTGTCCTCAGGATGAAAGGAAAGGGAAGTGGCGGTACACACAATGGCCTTAATAATATTATTGAGGTGATGGGCCGTAACGACTACCCCAGATTAAGGGTAGGGATTGGAAACGACTTTCATCGCGGAATGCAAATTGAATATGTACTGGGGCAATGGAAGAAAGAGGAGGAGAGTGTATTGATTGAGCGAATTCCGGTTGCTGTTGAAATGATAAAAAGTTTTACCACTATTGGTCCTGCACTCACCATGAATCAGTTTAATAATAAATAGACGAGGCTATTCATTATCACAGGCATACCACTCCGCAAAAGAAGTTACCGTTTCACGAAGAAGTAAACTATACAACGTTACAGTCGCAGGTAATTTCTTTTTTAGAATTTCGGCAAAATAAATTAAAAGATTTTCACTGGTAGGTTGATAATCGACGGTAATTAATTTTCCGTAAAGCTCCATAGATCCTTCATTGATCAGGGCTGCACTATCTTTGTGCAACACCAATGCATGATCATAGAGATCGATAATATTTTCGCGAACAATATTCTTTAATAATTTGAAATCTATTACCATTCCGTTGTCGGAAGAACCGGGGTCGTTTACCGGTTCTCCCTTAACAGTAACAAATAGTTCGTACGAATGACCGTGAATATTTTTACAAGGCCCTACATAGCCCTTTAGAGCATGGGCCATCTCAAATTTAAATTCTTTGGTGATTCTTATAATAGACATGTTATGCTTTGCTTAAACGTAAATCATATCAACGATCTTTTCAAGATACAATTGATCTGTTTCATCAAATGTATTCAACGTTACGCTGTCGATATCAAATGCTCCGACAATGACTCCGGCTTTGTTTCGAACAGGAATCACGATTTCTGATTGAGAACGACTATCGCAAGCAATGTGACCAGGAAAATCATGTACATTCCCAACTATGATAGTTTTTCCCTGATTTATTGCAGCCCAACAAACACCGGTGTCTTTCTTTAGAATCTGACAAGCTACCGGGCCCTGATATAGACGAACAGTGAGTTCTCCATTGTTGAGAAAGTAAAAACCAGTCCAAAAGAAACCATCCATTTTATGATGAAGCACAGCTACAATAGTAGCCATCCTGGAATTATTATCATTGGTTTTAGTTAATAACTCCTGTAGTTGGATGATGATTCTTTCGTATCGTCCTGATTTTTTTTTGCTATCCATGAGTTGATTTTTGACGTGCAAAGATAACTTTAAAAGCGTTAGGCTCTTTCCATTTCCACAGTAAAGTGGCGCATGATTGGAGCTTCGTAAGTTATTTTAAGTCCTCTGGTTATTGTATCACGACGATCCCAAACATTCTTGAGTGCTACTGCTACAACGTCCATGTGATTATTGCTGTAGACTCTTCTGGGGATTGCCAGACGTACCATTTCCAGTTTTGGATATCGGTTTTCACGTGTTATCGGATCACGGTCGGCCATCATGGCGCCTATTTCAACACCACGTATGCCTGCTTCGAGATAGAGTTCTATTCCGAGTGTTTGTGCGATAAACTCTTCTCTTGGAACCCGGGATAGTACCTTCGTGGCATCTACAAAAATTGCATGTCCTCCGGATGGTTTCTGATAGGGAATTCCAAACTCATCCAGGCGGTTTCCCAAATAAGCAACCTGACGTATTCTGGTATCGAGATAATCAAATTCTGTACCTTCATCCAATCCTGCTGCCAATGCATTCATATCGCGTCCGCTCATCCCACCATAGGTTACAAAACCTTCAAACATGATGTTATAAACGCTTGCCTGCTGAAGAAGCTCTTTTGAGCGCATGGCTATGAAACCACCCATATTTACGATTGCATCTTTCTTTGCACTCATTGTCATTACATCGGCATTAGCAAATATCTCTTTTACAATTGCCTTAATGCTTTTATCGGCATACCCTTTTTCACGTGTCTTGATAAAATAAGCATTCTCAGCAAAGCGGGCTGAATCGATAACTACCATCTTGCCGTATTTATTGGCTAACTGACGAACCTCACGTAAGTTTTGCATGGAAACGGGTTGACCTCCTGCTGTATTGTTAGTAATGGTGAGTATGATAAATGGAATACGATCGCCATATTGCTTGAGTGCGTTTTCTAACTTAACGGGATCTACATTCCCTTTGAAGGGGTGCTCATGTTGTGTATCAAAAGCCTCATCAATGGTACAATCCAATGCTGTTGCTTTACGGAATTCAATGTGCCCTTTGGTTGTATCAAAATGGGAGTTCCCCGGAACTACATTGCCCTCTTTTACAAGAGTGGAGAATAAAACATTTTCGGCAGCCCGTCCCTGATGTGTCGGTAAGAAGTGTTCGAAACCGAGAATTGAATTAATGGCTTCTTTTAATTTAAAATAAGATGATGCCCCTGCATAACTTTCATCTCCCAACATCATGGCGCTCCATTGCCGGTCGCTCATGGCACCTGTTCCCGAGTCGGTCAATAGGTCGATGAATACACATTCACTTCTGAGGTTGAATAAGTTATACTTGGCTTCTTTAATCCATATTTCACGTTCTTCACGTGTACTACGGCGGATGGGTTCCACCATTTTTGATTTATATGATTCTGAAAAAGGTAATTCCATGATTTTAGTTTTTTTAATAATTTGAAATAAACAAAATGAGCATAAAATTTTATTTCATGCTATCACGATAAAAGATGTAAATGAGATGATCATAAAGACAAGGGAGAGTGGATGTCTTATGGAATCTAAATCATGCAGATATAAAGACATTATTTAATTCCATCTGACCAAATGTTCAAATTATTAACAAACGAAACTATCACGTTTCTTTATATGCATGTACCTGCAGATGCTTAAAGCGGAAATAAGTCTGAATAGAAACATGTTGTACAATATTTGGTACAAAAAAAGTGTATCTGTTTATTAAATGCAAGCATATTACACTTTTTTTTATTTGTACAAAAATACACAAAGGAATCAATTAACGCAGTAAATTCGCTATTTGAATTCAATCTGCAAGAAATATGAAAAGATTATTAACTATTGTGTTGGTATTTACAGCATTACATGCATCTTCTTTAAATTTTGATGAGTATTTTGAAAACAGAACACTTCGGATTGATTATTATCATGCCGGTAATTCTAACAGTGATGAGTATTTTATTGATGAAATTAAAGCGGAACCCTATTGGGGTGGTTCGCATGTTAATTTGGTCGACACCATGTCTTATGGTAACTATCTTTTTAAGGTTTTTGACGTAGCATCTAATAACTTGATTTATTCAAGAGGATATTGCACCTTATTTGACGAATGGCAAACAACACTGGAAGCAAAGCAGACCAAGAAGAGTTTCAGCGAAACAGTAGTAATGCCATTTCCTAAAAAAGATGTTCGTGTTGAGTTTTATACCAGAAACAAAAAGGGTGTTTATGAAAAGAAATTTGAATATGCCGTTAAAGTAAAAAGCTATTTCATTAGTCCTGAACGAAAACTTCAGTATCCGGTTTTTGATGCTTATATTAGTGGTGATCCTAAGAATTGTGTAGATATTGTAATATTACCCGAAGGTTATACTGCTGATGAAATGGATAAATTTAAAGAGGATTGTAGAACCTTTGCTAAGTCCTTATTTGAATTCGACCCCTATACAAAGAACAAAAACAAGTTTAATATCAGAGCAGTGCTTGCTCCGTCTCCAGAGTCAGGTGTAGATATCCCAGCCCAACATATTTGGAAGAAGACGTTATTGAATGCTAATTTCTATACTTTCGATAGTGAGAGATATTTAATGACCAATGATAATAAGAGTCTTCGCGACATGGCCGGAAATGCACCTTATGATCAGATCTACATTATTGCTAATAGTAAAAAATACGGTGGAGGCGGTATATTCAACCATTACTGTGTGTCTGTAAACAGTAATTCTTACGCTGCCAAGATCTTTATTCATGAATTTGGTCATGGCTTTGCCGGTTTGGCCGATGAATATTTTGATTCTTCAACCTCGTACAATGATTTTTACCCACTCGATATAGAACCCTGGGAACCGAATATATCTACTTTGGTTAATTTTGACAGAAAATGGAAGAATCTATTACCGGCCGGAACTCCCATCCCAACAGAACCCAATGTTGATAACCCTTTAAAATTGGGCGTTTATGAAGGTGGGGGATATGTAGCGAAGGGGATGTATCGTCCTTCTACAGATTGTTTAATGCATACTTTTAAAGTAGATGAATTTTGCGGCGCTTGCCAGAAGGCAATACAAAAGATGATTGATTTCTATTGCCGGTAAGGTAATACACTTTTGAATCAGATATAGCGATTTATATTGTTTAAAACACTAATTATGAGTAATTTTTCCGCCTTGAAAAACAGGTAACTAAATAAAATAAAAACTCTATATATCATCACATTAATTTTTCGGAGGACAAATAAATGTTAATTACAAAACTTGACCAAATAGTCGAGGCTGTAAAGTCTCGACCCCGCAAACGTTTAATTGCGGCCTATGCAAATGATGCACATACTATCGAAGCGATAAGCAGAGCAATAGATCTAGGTATTGTTGAAGCCACACTGGTGGGCGATACCGATCAAATTGAACGGGTCTGCAAAGAGGGCAGTTTCGACGCAGGGAAATTTAATATCATTCACGAAACGGATGAGACAAAAGCTGTAACGAAAGCGGTATCTCTTATAAACAAAGGTGAAGGTAACCTCATTATGAAAGGCCTTGTGAGTACGGATAAGTACATGCGGGCTATCTTGAATAAAGAAACCGGATTAATGAACCCGGGTGCTATTTTAAGTCATGTTACGGTGATCGAGCACAAATCATACAAAAAACTTTTGATTTGCGGTGATGTGGCAATTATTCCTCAACCTGATTTAAAGCAGAAAATCGCTATCACAAATTATCTGATTGATACAGCATATGCCTTTGGAATTAGTCTTCCTAAAGTGGCATTAATTGCTGCTACTGAACAGATGCTTGCTGCAATGCCAGCTTGTATCGATGCTGCCATCATTGCTAAAATGGCCGATAGGGGACAACTAAAAAAGGCTTTAGTAGATGGTCCGTTGGCTCTGGATACTGCTATTGATAAGCAATCAGCTGAAATTAAGAAGCTTACGAGTGATGTTGCCGGAGATGCAGATTGTCTTTTATTCCCAAATATTGAATCAGGAAATATCTTCTATAAGACAAGTACAAAGCTATGCGGAGCCGAATTAGGTGCATTTGTTGCAGGGGCGAGAGTTCCAGCCATTCTTTCATCTCGTGGAGATTCTTCATTAACTAAGATGTATTCAATAGCGCTCAGTGCTTTAGTATCCAAACAGTAAAAGAAAGCAAATGGAAGATTTTCGTATTCTTGCCATTAATCCCGGTTCTACTTCTACAAAGATTGCTATTTATTTTAATACAAATCCGCTCTTTGTAAAAACGATAAGACACTCGTCAGAAGACTTGGCCGGGTTTGATAAAATAACTGATCAGTATCTGTTTAGAAAAGATATTATTTATCAGGAACTTAAAGATGCCGGGATAAATCTTGATGATTTAAATGCAATTGTTGGCAGGGGAGGATTGGTTAAACCGATTCCTTCGGGAGTTTATGAAGTTAATGATGCCTTAATCAGAGATTTGGCAGATAGTAAGGTCGGTGAGCATGCCAGTAATTTAGGTGGTTTAATAGCTTATGATATTGTAAAGTCACTTCCTCATGCACGGGCCTTTATTGCCGACCCGGTTGTGGTTGATGAGTTATGTGATTATGCTCGGATAACCGGCCATCCATTACTGAAAAAGGTATCTATTTTTCATGCACTGAATCAAAAAGCCATTGCTCGCGAACATGCAAAAAGCATTATGCGAAACTATGAAGATATGAATCTGATTGTAGTTCATCTTGGTGGTGGTATTTCTGTAGGTGCGCATCTTAAGGGTAGAGTTATTGATGTGAATAATGCGTTGAATGGTGAGGGCCCCTTTTCGCCTGACCGAAGTGGCGCATTGCCTGCCGGAGCACTTGCGCAACTCTGTTTTAGTGGTAAGTACACTCAGAAAGAGGTAATGAAAATGATTGTAGGTGGAGGTGGATTAGAAGCTTATCTTGGAACCAATAGTGCTTATGATGTTGAACAAAAAGCAATAGCAGGAGATTCTAAGTGTAAGCTGATCTTTGAAGCAATGGCTTATCATGTGGCCAAAGAGATTGGAAGTATGTCGCCGGTTTTAAACGGAGATGTAGATGGAATTCTGATCACAGGCGGTATTGCTAATTCAAAATTATTTGTTAATCTGATTATCCAACGTGTTTTCAAAATAGCTCCCGTTTATGTTTATCCGGGAGAGGATGAAATGCGTGCACTTGCAATGAATGGATTAATGGCGCTTAGAGGGGAACTTGAACCCAAAATTTATCAATAACATAAGAGAGCCTGAATTTTTTTATTAAAAATCAGAGAAGCCTTTAGAATATTAAAGGCTTCTTTTTGTTTAAAGCGTGCTTTTCTTTCTGATCTTTTCAAAAGAGGTCTAAAATGTTTAAATAGGTAGTTTTTAATTTATTAAGTAAATTTTCGTTTCATCAAGATTTTGTGATTTTATCAGTAATTTTGTAAAAAATAGATAATGGCAACCCAAATTAATGTACAGAACGACCTTAATGAGCTAAATAACATTTATGAGATATTGGATAATATTTCTGATGCTGTTTATGTAATGGGACTTGATCATAACATTATTTGGGCAAACAAGATTTTGTGTAGTCTATTGGGCAAAGAGCATGATGAAATTGTTGGACAATGTTGTTTCAAGGCAATTCACGATATTGATAAAAACTGTAGTGAATGTCCGGTAGATAAGATATTAGAAACCGGTGAAACCGGAGAGGGGGAAATGAGTCTGAAAGGGGGAAATATCTTTCATATGAAAAAGATCCCAGTAAAAGATAAAAATGGGAAGATCGTTGGGTTTATTTGTATATCTAAAGATATTACTATTCAGAAACGCGCTGATAAGGTTGTTGAACATGAGCAATTGTTGATGAATTGTTTAATGGATAATGTTACAGATAGAATATATTTTAAAGATTTGGAAAGTAAGTTTATACGTGTAAACAAGGCTATGGCTAAGAGGCATGGAATAGACGATGTCTCTAAAGTTATAGGCTTAACCGATTTTGATTTATTTACAGAAGAACATGCTCAAAATGCTTTTGATGATGAACAACGTATTATTAATACGGGAATTCAATTTCTGAATATCGAAGAAAAGGAGACCTGGAACAGTGGAGAAGTATCTTGGGCTTCTACCATAAAAATGCCACTCAAAAATGTTGAGGGGGAAATATTCGGTACTTTTGGAATCTCAAGAGATATTACAGAACGCATAAATGCGGAAGAAAAAATACAAAAATATGTTGAAGAACTTAAAGAGTTAAATGCTACGAAAGATAAGTTCTTTTCAATTATTGCGCACGACCTGAAGAGTCCTTTTAATAATATAATAGGATTTAGTGAATTATTGCTGGATGCGATCAATGAACACGATTTGGCATCTATTGAACACGATGCCAATTTAATTTATTCGGTTTCTCTTCAGACTTTTAGATTATTAGAAAACCTGCTGGATTGGGCTAACTCAAATAGAGGAAATATGATATATAGTCCTGAAAAATTCTATATAGGCAAAGTTTTCTATGAAATAGTGGAAAGCCAAAGTGAATTTGCTATTAAAAAGAATATTAATCTGATTAATACTATTTCTGAAGATGTGATGATTTCGGCTGATAAGAATATGTTCAGGAGTATTTTGAGAAACCTTATTTCGAATGCTATAAAATTCACTCCCAGAAAGGGAAAAATAATGATATTAACAATTGTGAAAAATGGTTTCTTAGAGGTTTCTGTTAAGGATAATGGCATGGGAATGTCTGAGGAAATAAAAAACAATCTTTTTAAAATAGGTGTATATCAGTCCACCAAGGGAACTGAAAAGGAAAAAGGTACTGGTCTTGGGTTAATTCTGTGTAAAGATTTTGTTCATAAACACGGAGGTGAGCTCTGGGTAGAAAGCGAATTAGGAAAGGGAAGTACCTTTAAATTTACGTTACCACTATAATTATTTCAATAAATATTGCATTTATAATGGATTATGTTTTAAAAAGTTATAGATAAGATTTTTTTTAAACATTTTACTTTTTCTGGTTTTTATTTGTTGGAATCTCAAAGGAATGATATGATTATACCAACTTTAATTGAATTTTTTTTTCTCTTTATAGCGGTAAGCCTCTTTGATAAACTTTCTAACAATAGGCATTGAGAAAGGACTCAAGGTATCCATGCGTTCAGGATGCCATTGTACCGCTATCAGAAACGATTTTCCTTTAGACTTTTTCCATTGAATAGATTCAATAATGCTATCATTGGCATAAGCACCCACTTTAAAGGAGGCTGCCAACCTTTTTACCGCCTGATGATGATTCGATGTCACCATCCCACTATCCGCCTTACAGATCTCTTTTAACAACGATCCGTTTACCGTATTTACGTTATGAAAGCATTTTAAATAGGGTCTGCTGATAAACTCAACCAATAATCTTTACGCCAACCTTGCCAGGATTAAGCAGAACGGCTGGTGAAATAATTTGATCATGAATTTCTTCAGCAAACCTCAATATTGATTTCTCAATTGCCTTTGCTGAAAAACTCTTGAACATTTTCAATAAGAGACAAAGAAGTGCCACCCCGGCCAACTTGACCAGGTTAAGCACCAAAAAGATGCAGGCAATCCATGATTCGCTTGTTTCTCTGAGCCTTGCTCGGATACGGTCTAATCCATATGCTGTCTTGGCCTGTCCAAACTTACCTTCGATTGGATTGCGTTCACCCGGACTTACGTGTTTGAGCACTGCCGAAGGTCTTCCAAGTGGTTTCGCCAAGAGCTTTATTCCTTTTTCTTTTAACGCTGCCCGGTTTGAACGGGTACAATAAATCTTATCTGCTAGAAGTTCTCGGGGATAACATCCAAATCGGGCATGATATCGTTCCACATAATCCATCATGTGGCTTCCTTCATTGAAAGCATCCCAACTCAATTCATCCAGAAATGAGATACCATCGATAATTGACACATGGATCTTAGCTCCAAACTCTACTTTAGCCTGACTCTTTCCTCGGACGATGGGACGAACATGAGGTTGATGAATGCTGACTATGCGGTCTTCAACAGTGTGAGAATGTGAATCGTACATCTTCTTTTGTTGATCATAGACTGTGTTGATCACATAGAGATACTTGAGGTCCTTTTTATCCAATGGTATCTGTGGATAAGCACTCAGAAGTCTGTTTATCGAATTTATGTCTCTTCGAAGGAACCGTAGCTGGCTACCATTAGCCTTACGGATCTCCTTTTGGAACTTGTTCTTCTTTTGAGCTACGTGTAGGTAGCGTCTTCGTGCAACCTTGCGGTATGTCCTTGGCTTTTTTTCATGTAGCTCAGGATCATAAAGGATGTCAATCAATTGTTCTGCTTTCTTCCTTGCATCGGAGAGCAGGTTCAGATCGGTTGGATAGGCAATATCCTGTGGACAAGCTGTGGCATCAAAGATTACTCTTCCTCTGTTCTCGCTTCCAGTATTATGATCGGATGGGTCTTGATCCTGGTCAGATGGTTTTGAATCGGTCTTTGAAGCTTCCAGTTTAGCTTTCAGTGAGATTATCTTATCATTAATTGCGTTCAGGTTATCCATCCCAAGTCTCTTTCGAAACTCAACAAAGAGCGTTGGATCAAAGGGCTGTGCAGTTGTGAAACTGGAGTATCCAAGAAAGTACTGCATGTACATGTTTTCTCTGATCTGCTCAACAGTTTCTCTGTCGTCAAGATTGCCAAGATGTTTGATGATCAAAGAACCAATCACAACACGAGGGCTTATTGCCGGTCGTCCCGTACTACTTACACCTACATGTTTAAGGTACATGGCGCACACTTCATCCCATGGAATGAGGTGTGCTAATACTACCCAACGATTATCTTTAGCTAATTGTTGATCAAAGGGTGTCTGAAATCCTTCCAGTGAGAGCTGATTGGGGCTGACATAAAGGGGGGCAGATGCACGCTTTCTTTTGGCTTTTCCCATGATTCCTTGCACTTTGTTGTTCAAATATAATCATAATTATCTTAAGATCAACACAGAAATAGTTTATCAGCAGACCCTAAATAATCCTCTTGTTGATGAATTACCTTTTTAGAATAATCGCTTGGAATATCAACAATCAGTGTTCCTCCTTGCGAAACATTTAATAACTGTTGACCGCGACAGATACCAACGATGGGAATCTTTAGTTCCAGCGCTTTTTTTATCAGTGCAAGTTCCAATGTGTCACGTTTGGGATTTGTTGAGCATCTGGCAAGCTCATCGGCTTTTCCGTAATAAGCGGGAAAGACATCTTCACCTCCGGTTAGTATCAATCCGTTACAGTTATTCAGAAGATTCACGGCCTGATTTACCGGCATAGATTTCATGTCGATGGTTACTATCGTAGAATCTGCCTGATGAATCCAATTTACATAATTGGGCGAAGCTAGCGATAAGGCAATCTTCAGGGGAACTATTTTCTGTGCAGCTGCCTCATAAGTTATTAAGCCAAATAGTAAAACCGGTATAATAAAAATAAATCTCTTCATTTTTCTTGTATTTATCGTGAGTTATCGGTTATAAAAGTATAAAGTCTGATCGAATTCGCAACTAGATTTTCTTCCGTGTTTATGTCTTGCGAATATGCTCGGTTCATCCTTTCAATTTTTTTGTTTATTATTATGATGCTGTTTTTATAATTATATCAACCTTTTAAGGTTTGTATTTGTTTTTAAATCCCGATGACATTTTAATAATCATAATATCTTTCAGGGTTTTCTTGTTCTGAATTCAGAAGGGATAATATGATAATAGCATAATAAATATGTTAATTTTAAGAATCTAAAAAGGGATTGTGTTATTATATACTATTCATTATTACAAAACAGAGCCAAAAAAAGTGAAGCAGTAAATGAATGAAAGTCAGTGAAAAGATCGACCATTGGATTTAGAAAAATTGTGATGGGAATTTCTTTATTTTTACAACTCAAAAAATGATCAATATGGCTTTGGTAAAATGTCCGGAATGTGGTATCAGCGTTTCAGCTGAGGCCGAAATGTGTCCTAACTGCGCTTATCCTTTTAGAAGAAGGCGGTGGAGGAGGGAGAAAACCATTATTATTCAAAAATCAGGAGAAGGATGTATTTCTCAGATATTTAATGCAGGATGTTCACTTATTGCACTTGTTTTACTCTTTATTTTCGGTTTGATATTTCTGGTGACTACCTGTTTCCATTAGTGCTGTTTCCTCTTTTCTCCATCTCTTTAAGTGTTTGGTAGGCATTCTCTATAAAGCCCCATCCCATCGTCTTTAAGGTGGTTTCGGTCGACATAATCATTATCACATCATGCTTCATTATTTCGTCTTTAAGATTTAATTGACTTGTTTCTAATGGCTTTTTTGTACAGTCGGGATAGACATTTTTGTTGTAATACCAAAAATGATTCTTTCCAAATACCCGGGTTATCCCGAATGAATACATCCCCCAATAGAAACTATCCGAAATCACCAATAATGAGGGTTTTGTTTTCCCCTCTCCCGATTCAAATTGTAAAACCGGATAGGCCAGTTTCTCCCCTTTCATTCTGAATAATAGATTCATCCCATCTCCAATGTCATAATCACTCTCTTTAGCTTCAGCCATTTTTACTTTTTTCCAAGAGATATCCGGCATATCTATATTTCGTTTTCTCTCTATATACTTCACGATTGAGTCTGCCGCAATGCTTGAACCATAATAACTCCAATGAATACCATGTTTTGGGTAAAGAGGGTATCGGGCATTATACTTATGATCAATAAAATACTTGTTAAAGTCTATATAATTGATGCCGAATTTTTTGGCTAATTTGAGATGTTCTTCATAGTTTGTCGTTCTCTTTATCGTCTTAAGATTGTCGGGAATATATTCCGGATAGAATGAAGCCTTTCCGGGAGAAAAAACAATCAAAAGTGTTTTATGAAGTTTTGAAAGTCTGTTTTGAATATATTTCAACCGTGTCATTCGGTGCTCAGTGCTATCAACACCAATAAAGTCAGAACCATAATAGGCATCGATATAGTGCTCTTCAAATAGAAATCCTTTCTTTCCAATCACAACTCCTTTCGCTTTCGCCTTTTTGAAAATATTAAACGTCAGTTGATTATTGATCCTTACAAACAGACTTCTGAAGCCAAACGATTCGTTAAGATATTTCTCTTGCTGCTCTTGAAAATCACCAGAGAACCATCCTGTTAATGTGAAATCTTGTTTCTCCGGTGGTGTTATTGCTCCCTTTAACGGCGTTAAATTAAAGGGTGCAAGGAAATACTGAATAGCCGGCAAAGTCAGTAATGCCAGTAATATCAGCAGTAAAATTTTTCTCGTTTTTAATGCACGTTTTTCCATGGTTAAAATCTAAAATAGATAAACGGATTAAATCCAAATGTTGTAATGGCGCCTATGGAGATAACAAGTAGAACAACGGTTACCGTTGATAATGCTATATGGCGTTGGGTAGAGTAGTCTTTGATGAAGATAGCATCGTGAATCTGTTGACCTCTTTTAAAAATGGTAAAGAAAGCAAAGAAACCTGCTAAGAGAAAGAAGGTGTAAAATTCAGCATCGAATGAAAGAGCCGGTTTAAAATTAAATGTGAACATTTGTTTCAAATAGGCAAAGGCATCTCCAATTTTCTCCACTCTGAAGAAAACCCATCCGATGGTTACAATCAAAAAGTTGATCGTTGTACTTGCCCATTTACCTATTTTAACATAAAAATCTTGAAGGAACATTCGTTCAAGTACTAAAAAGAAGCCATGATAGGCCCCCCATAAAACGAAGCTCCATGAGGCTCCATGCCATAATCCGGATGCCAGAAAGACAAACCAGAGGTTAAAGTATAAACGTCTTTTTGTTTTAACTCTGTTTCCACCCAATGGGATGTAAAGGTAATTACGCATCCAACAGCCCAGTGAAATATGCCAGCGTCGCCAGAACTCAGTGATACTTCTTGAAGTATAGGGGTTGTTGAAGTTTTCGGGAAATTTAAAACCAATCATTTTGGCTAAGCCGATAGCCATATCAGAATAGCCTGAGAAGTCGAAATAGATTTGGAAAGTATAGGCCAGAATACCGATCCATGCAGTATATGTGTCCAAACCCATATAATTCATTCCGAAGATAGTATCGGCTTGCTGCCCCATGTGATTTGCAATTAGTACTTTTTTTGCCAACCCAATGGCAAAACGATAGAAACCGGTAAGCCTGTTATCGATGGTTTCATTTTCCGAGCGATCGGTAATCTGATCGGCTAAATCATGATATCTGATAATAGGTCCGGCAATGAGTTTTGGAAACAGGATGATATAGAGTTGATAATCCCAGAAATTGGTTAACGGCTTGTGGACTTTTCGATAAACATCAACAACATAGGTTATGGTTTCGAAAGTATAGAAAGAAATTCCAAGAGGGAGTGCCAGTTTTGTCCATTGGATGTTCTTGTCGCCAAAAACAGTTAGAAGCGAATTTACATTCTCAATGAAAAAATTTGAATATTTAAAGTAAAAGAGCAGACCAAGATTGATAGAAACCGAGAAGGTGAGTAAAGATCGACGATACAGTCTACTTTGCGTATTCGACATCCACTTTACTAGGTAAAAATCTATAAATGAGATACCTAAAACAACGAATATAAATTTAGGAGCGCCCCAACTATAAAAGAAGATACTGAAAATAAGGATAACAAGGTTTTTGTATTTCTTGTCGGCCAAGTAATACATCAATAAGAATACAGGTAGAAAGAATAGAAGAAATGCAATGCTACTGAAAACCATTTATTATATTTTTTAACATGATTTGGTTTTTAATTTCTCAGGGTAAATCTCCCATCGCTTATGGCGATGAAGAAAATATAATCCAACAGGATACTCCGTTATTGCGACGGAGCGTTTCATTGGGCAAAGGTATAATTTGAGCGAAAGCAAAAAGTAGTTTAAACAAAAATGATGCACAAAAGACTAAAGAATGAATCGGCCTTGAATATTATAAAGTGGAGTTTAGGTTGGTTAACTTCTAAAGTGCCTAAAAAAGTTCCGATCATATTTCTACAATTTTTTCAAAAAGAGATCACCTTGTTTTAATTTTTTAGTTTGCCACAAAAGAACCAATAAGGTTAGCAAGGAGGATATAAAATCGGCGGTGGGTGAGGCAAGCCATACTCCGTTAAGCCCGAAGAAGTGTGGAAGGATTAAAAGTGCAGGAATGAGGAATAAGATCTGACGTGTTAATGAAAGGAATATAGAAATTTTTGCCTTACCAATAGCCTGAAAGAAATTTGAGGTTACAATCTGAAATCCAACAATGGGAAACATTAAAAGATTTAACCTCATCCCAGTGGCTGCCAGATTAATAAGTTCGTTGTTTGTTGTGAAAGCTGAAGCTATCAGTTTCGGAAAGCATTCGGCAAACAAAAAACCTACACAAGTTACAATCGTTCCGGCAAAAATAGTCAGTTTAAAAGTTCTGGTAACACGATGAACTTGGCGTGCCCCAAAGTTATATCCTACTATTGGTTGCATCCCCTGATTAAAACCGATAACAATCATCACCGCGAGATTCGCCATACTGTTTATTATGCCAAAAGCGCCAATTGCAAAGTCACCTCCGTAATTTCTCAAGCTAAGATTCACAATGGTGATTACTAAACTACCACATATAAGCATAAAGAAATTAGACATCCCAATAGAGATGATATCTTTGATAATCACTTTCTTAAATTTCAGGTACCCTGGCAGAAAATGTACAAAACTGCTTTTCTTAAAAAAATGAAGAACTACCAATATTGTACCTATTATTTGGGCACAAACAGTAGCAAAAGCTGCTCCACGAATCCCCCATTTGAAAACGAAAATAAATATCGGGGCAAGAGCAAGATTAACTGCTACCGTGATAAGCGTGGCGATCATTGCCTTGTCGGGATACCCGGATGCCCGTAGAACATTGTTGAGGCCTAAATAAAGATGTGTGAAGATATTGCCCAATAATATTACCTCCATGAATTTTCTTGCATAGGGGAGCGTGCCTTTACTCGCACCCAGCGAAATGAGAATCGGCTCAAGAAACACGAGCGTAACAATAGCAACAATAATGCTTATTGTGATATTTAGCATAACGGAAGTGCCAAGAATCTGTGTAGCTCCCTTTCTGTCGTGCTGCCCAAGACGGATCGATATCATAGTGCCGGCGCCAACTCCAACCATGGCGCCAAAGGCGGCGGTAATATTCATCAGGGGGTAAGTTAATGCTAACCCTGAAATAGCCAACGGACCTACCCCATGCCCGATAAAGATTCTATCGATAATGTTATAAAGAGAGGCTGCCGCCGTTGCAATAATGGCAGGAACAGAGTACTGTAAAAGTAACTTCCCGATTTTCTCTGTACCCAACTCATTGGCATTGCCTCTTATAGCCATAAAAATGATTTTTTCTAAGTAAGGTGCAAAGGTACGGCTTATAAGTTGACGGGTGTGACTTGAAAGGATAATTATTAGTTATTTCTCTATATCGGTTCATTGATTAAAAATATTACTATATTCTTCCATAAGCAATTTTTCGGAACGATAAGTAGTTGATGGAGGAGCGTAAGTGATTGATTTTTTTGTCCACTTGCTGAATACAAAGTAGGTCTGAACCATCTACCTATTGACTACTACTTTTCACATCTCCGATGGTAAATTCATGATGATATTTGAATCTGGGTATGTGATTATTTTTTTCCTTTAAACCCGCAAGAAAATATCAGGATTTTTAATATCATTAAATTTTATTTAATTACATTTATAAACAAAAAAATTGCATTTACAGTTCGAACTCAACAAATTGTTTCTAATGCACAGCTTAAAGACATACATAGATAAGCTATTAAAAATGTGTGATTTAAATAGCGATAATTTATTGGAACCAAACGACATTACGTGTCTACTTTTGATCAGATCCCACTTGTATTTAGCTACTAACTTCGTCAACGGACTGTATAAAAACCACGCTTAATATAAAAATTCAGCAGAAACAAACTTATGAAATCCAGAGAACGTATTCTTTCCGCAATCAATCACAAACAACCCGACCGGATTCCTATCGACCTTGGTGCTACCCCTAGTTCAGGTATATCTGTGGTTGCCTATAATAATTTGATCAAATATCTAGGACTTAACCTGCAAAATCATGTCTACGATGTTGTTCAGGAAGTTACACAGCCAGAAATGGAACTGCTTGATATGTTTAAAGTTGACGTTCTCGATATTGGAAGATATTTTAACAGTTCAGAGAATTACTGGCATAAACTTGAGCTGATAAAGGGGGTTCCGGGACTTTATCCCAAATGGTTTAATCCTGATAAGCAACCTGATGGAAGTTGGCTGGCCCCTGGTCCTAGTGGTGAGTATATTGGGAAAATGCCTGCCGGCGCTACTTTCTTCGACCAACTTATTTTTCCTTATTTGGATGGATACCCTGATAACTATAACAACATTAGTTATGATATGACGCGAGTCAGTTGGGGTGGATTCGGCTTCCCACCATTCGATCGGACTAATGAAAAAGATTTCTGGAAATTGCTTAGAGAAACTATTATTGAAGAACGGTTGAAAACTGATAGGGCTTTGCTGGTCGGTGTGGGATGCAACTTGTTTGAATGGGGTACTTTTCTCCGGAGAATTGATAATTTTCTTATGGATTTGTATATAGATCCTGATAATGTTCACAAGCTCCTTGATAAACTTCTTGAAATGCATCTTGATTTCCTCTCAAAGATTTGTGAAGCAGTGGGAGATTTAGTTGATGTAATAAAATTTGGTGATGACCTTGGAACCAATACCGGTCCCTTTATGCCGGCTGAAATATATAATGAGTTTTTCAAACCGCGGCATAAAATAATGTGTGACTATGTAAAAGCTCATTCTTCGGCACATACAATGCTTCATTGTTGCGGAGGTATATATGAACTTATCCCTGAATTGATTGAAGCCGGATTCGAAATCCTTAACCCTATCCAACTCAATGCGGTTGATATGGAGCCCGAGCGTCTGAAAAAAGAATTCGGCAGAGAGTTAACCTTTTGGGGAGGTGGAGTAAATACACAAAGCGTTCTTAATCTGGCTACACCTGAACAGGTAAAAACACATGTGAAACATAATCTAGAGGTCTTCTCAAAAGACGGGGGATTTATATTTAACACCGTTCATAATATTATGCCCGATGTTCCTCCACAGAATATAATAGCAATGTTTGAAGCTGTCCAGGAATTTAACAAATAAACTCGATATCTAAATTATTCTAAGAAATTAATATTATCATCCTACTGAAGCCGTAAACAAACACAATTTAAAATAAAAGTAATATCTAAAATAAATACAATGAACGAGTTACTTGAAAGACTATCATTAGCGATAGAATCCGGAAAAATAAACAAGGTATCTCCATTCCCACCTTCAATGAAGGGAATGGACGGAGCAGACGAATTATGCCTGCAAGCTGTTGAATCAGGTATTAATCCCAATGTGATATTAAACGACGCCTTGATAACCGGGATGGACCGTATCGGACAGAAGTTTTCAGAAGGCAAAGCCTATGTGCCCGAGATGCTGATTTCGGCAAAAGCAATGACAGCAGCGATGAAACACATCAAACCGTTTTTTGTTTCAGGCGAGATTGTACGTAAAGGGGTGATTGCCGTTGGTACGGTAATGGGTGACCTGCACGATATAGGGAAAAATATTGTAGCCATGACGCTGGAAGGTGCCGGATGGGAGGTTATTGACCTTGGAACAGATGTTAGTGGCGAGAAGTTTATGGAGGTTATTGAAAAACATCCTGATTGCGCTATTGGTATATCGGCACTATTAACCACCACTATGGCCAATATGGAGAAAATCGTTAAAGAAATTAAAAATAAATATCCTAACAATAGAATTCTTGTAGGAGGCGCACCGCTTTCAATGGAGTTCTGTCAAAAAATAGGCGCCGATTTTTATTCCTCTTCCCCACAAGGAGCAGTAGAATATCTTAAAAAAATGGTGGCTTAGTTTGAGGTAATCGCAGAAACGATCTTAAATAAATATAAAATACAATTATGATAAAAAATGCCGCATGGATAAAAACGTTGCTTATTTCGAATAAACGATATGCTATCCCAATTATGACGCATCCCGGTATCGATTTGATAGGAGCAACAGTAAAAGATGCTGTTACCAATGGTGATGTTCATTATCAAGCTATTGATGCTCTTTACGGAAAATATTCTGCCGATGCCGTTACTATGATTATGGACCTGACTGTAGAAGCTGAAGCCTTTGGCAGTAACATCAATAAGCCTGAACATGAAGTGCCTTCAGTGTTAAGTCGGATTGTATCTGATGCCGCTTCGGTTGATGCTCTCAGGGTGCCGACGTTAAATGAGGGACGTGTTCAAGAATATTTGAAAGCTGCACGTCTGGCTGCTCAAAACATTTCTGACAAGCCCGTTTTTGCCGGTTGTATAGGTCCCATATCATTGGCCGGTAGGCTTTACGATATGTCGGAACTGATGATGTCACTTTATATGGAGCCTGATGTTATTGAAATACTTCTTCAAAAATGTACCGAGTTTATCCTTAAGTACATTCTTGCTTTCAAAGAAACCAAGGTAAACGGTATTATAATAGCCGAACCGGCTGCCGGATTATTATCGGAAGATATGTGCAATGAGTTTTCCTCGAAATATATCCGTCAGATTATAGATCAGGTACAGGACGAAAATTTTATGGTCATCCTTCACAATTGCGGAAACAAAGGTCATCTAACTCAATCTATGATTTCTACAGGTGCTAAAGGATTACATTTTGGGAACGCTGTCAATATGGTTGATGCACTTACCGAAATTCCATCGGATATTATAGCTATGGGAAATCTCGACCCGGTAAACATGTTTAAAATGATGAATTCTGAAGATTTATACCGTGCTACGACACATCTTTTAAACGAAACAAAAGAGTATCAGAACTTTGTAATTTCTTCGGGTTGCGATACGCCTCCCAATGTCCCGATTGCGAATATTGATGCTTTTTATAAAGCTGTTGCCGATTTTAATCAATCATTGAAGTGAAAGTAGAAACAATACAAACCATTCCTTTCGATAAGCTAAAACTATCTCGCGAAGCCATCATTACACTCTTAGGAGGCGAGACAGATTATGTTTTCTTAATGCATGAATATCTTGACGATCTTTTTGAACAAGGCAACCGGATATTTAATATTCAAGGCAACTATCAATTATTCGATGCGATATCTTTTAATCAGGCAGCACACGAAATTATCATTGAGGATGTAACTTTTGATGTTAAGCAGATTGTTTACAATATGCTTAAACGAAGTACTAAAATGGCTGTATTTGTCTGTACGGCAGGAGAAGAAATTCATAACCTGTCACGACAATATATGGCTGATGGTGACTTGCTGAAAGGGTATGTTTATGATTTGTTCGGATCGGTGGTAGTTGATAGTGCAATGGATCTCATTCAGGAATCACTTAAAACCGAAATGAACCTGCAAGGCTATCAAATAACCAACCGATACAGCCCCGGTTACTGTGGATGGAATGTAGACCAGCAAAAGAAGCTATTTAGCCTTCTCAATCAGAATTTCGATTTCGTTAAACTAACCGATAGTTGTTTGATGATGCCCATTAAATCGGTAAGTGGAATTATCGGCATCGGCTCTGATGTTAAATACAACGACTATACCTGCAACATCTGCAATTTACAGAACTGTTTGTACAAAAAACGCTGATTACTTAATGTAATCAGCATAGGTATGATTTTTAATAGTGATCTCGAGGAAACTATTTTCCCTTTTATCTGCTAGTTTTCTAAAATACTATTGTAGTCAAATAGAAACTCATATTGTAACGATATTTAGACCATGCATCAAGTGCTTTACTTCTAGAAAAGTAAGTACTGAATGGAGACTTTCATTTTTTCTGTTTAAATCTCAGGGAGGTATTTTTCTATTTTCCGGTATTGTTGACTACAGCTCACGGCTTGAAAACCGTTGTGGAAATACTCCATTCAATAATCTATTGTTAATCAATACAATCTCAAAAAAAGGTGCAACCAAACAAAATCGTAAGTCTAATTTTTTGGTAACGTTCTGTTACCAATAGCTACTGTCATGGCTTTAACTAATCAACATTTACTAAAACCTTGAAAAAAATTTTACGCTGAATTGCTGAATTTTCTTGAATAAAACTAAAAGAGTATCTTTGGACTTTTAAGAAGAATGCAAAAAAAATAAATCGTAATAATGAAAACTGAAAAAGATGTTTTTCTAATTGAACGATTACAAAAAGGTGATGTTGCTGCTTTCGAACATCTTTTTCATACATACTATTCCGAATTATGCCGTTATACATTACTCTTTATTGATGATGAGACAGCTGCAGAAAATATAGTTCAGGATTTATTCATTTATATATGGGAACATCGTGAAACTATCGAATTCCAATTATCTTATAGAAACTATCTATTTCAGGCGGCACGTTACAAAGTACTGAACTATAAAAGAAATAATGCCTTACAGGAAAGGAAACGAGAAGAAATTGGCAAAAAGACATCTAATATTGATAATTTTAGGACTGAAGAAGCTATAGAATTAAAAGAGCTTAACCGCATTATTGAAGAAGCTATTGCTCTTCTACCCGATAAGTGTCAACAAATTTTTCGGTTAAGTCGTAAAGATGAATTAAGCTATCATGAAATTGCTGAACTTATGCTTATCTCTGAAAGTACGGTTAAGAACCATATCAGTACGGCCATAAAAAAAATCAGATCATATATCCGCCTTTTCTATCCGGATGTTTATATCTTACTGTTTTTGCTTGGGAATCATAAAATATAGAAATGTGATTTTTTTGTATACTTTTCTTGTAACTCACACAAAAACTATATCTCTGTATTAGAAAGACTATCGTCAAGGTCGTAAAAATTCGCATTTATAGAAAAAGTATTTTGTAGTCATATACCTTTAAATTTCTAGGGTAACTGTCTTTATGTTTAGAAGTTGCTCGATATTGATAGAAAAGAGAAAGAATAAATCCTTTAAAGGGTTGATCCAGAACAATAATACCCTTTTATTGTACACTTACAAACAGGTTTCAAAACAATTAAAATCCATATATCATTTTTTTAAGATCACATATAGGAGTAACATCCTTTTTAAGTGCCTTATTGATATAAAAGAAAAAAAATGAAACAGATTCCGTGGCAACTATTGAAAAAACTGATAAAAGGCCAATTATCGGATGAAGAACGATTACGAGTTGATGAATGGATACATGAAGATAGCGAAAATGCTTTTATTGTAGATGAATTAGCTGAAAAAATGCGAAATGGCATTTCTTATCCCGGTGATTTTGATCCTGATGAAGAATCGGCATGGCAGAAGATGAAAATCCGTTTGCAATTTTCAGGAGCGTTTATTTATACCAGAAAACAGTTATACCGTTTTGCAGCAATAATTATCATTCCACTTATGCTGGCAGGATTTGCAGGTGGAGTTTTCTTAAAGCATGATATTAAAAGCATTTTAACTGCTGAAACTTTTACTGTTATCTATTCTCCGGGTGGTCAAAAAACACTGATCACCTTACCCGATAAATCAAAAGTGTGGCTAAATGCAAAAACGACACTCAAATATTCATCAGACTTTAATCAGAAAAATCGTGAGCTCTATCTTGACGGCGAAGCTTATTTTGATGTTGCCAAAAAGAAAATACCATTTATTGTGCATACCGGTGCAATTAATTTAAAAGTGTTAGGGACAGCTTTTAATGTTAAATGTTACAGCGATGAAAAGACTGTTGAAGCTACGCTGGTTCGTGGTTCATTAAAAATCGAAAAATTTTCTACAGTAAACGGACTTAGCGAGGAGGTAATGCTTAAACCTAATCAGAAAATTATTTTCCAGAAAGAGATTTCAGGTTTGAAAAATGCAGTTACTAATCAAGGGATAAGCGACATACAAACATCTGATGTCGCTATTGCCAAAAAGACTTTTTTACCAGTAAAAATTGTTGCCTTTTCAAATAATTATAATACAAAAATTTCGACAAGCTGGAAAGAGGGTTTGTTGATTCTTAAGAGTGAAAAGCTAGAAGATCTGGCCACAAAGATTGAACGCAGATATGATGTTCAGATCATATTTGACAATGATGAAATCAAAAAATTTGAGTATTCAGGTACCTTACACGAATTAAGTCTGGAACAATTGATGAATGCGCTAAAAATGACATCACCTATTACATTCACGATAAAAGAAAAAACAGTATTCATTAAAGAAAACAAGGAGGTAAAAGGCAAGTATCAAACCATTACAAATTAAAAACCACGGAAAATAGTGAGATATTTTCCGTGGAGTACGTTCTCAATTAAACCACAAGGGAGGCGGGCAGCCATAATCCTTGTAAACAAAAAAGTTTTGTTTAATCTAAACCATTCAAAGTTATGAAAGAAAATTATTGTTCTGGTAACAGGACGACAGAATTTTTTAAAAAATTTCTTCGTATCATGAAGATAACAGTACTTATTATTATTCTGGGCCTCAGCTCAGTATTTGCAACACCAGTGCATTCTCAAACAGAGAAAGTTAACCTGGTATTACACAATGCTACTTTAAAGCAGATACTATCTGAAATTGAAAAACAAAGTTCATATAACTTCTTTTACAACGATCATTTTATTGATCTGAATCAGAGAGTTAGTCTCAACCTAACTAATACTGCCATTCGCGAAGTATTGATGGAGCTATTCCACAATACTAATCTCACTTATAGTGTGATGGAAAATAAGTTGATTGTTATCACACCTAAAGAGTTTGCCGATAAACTCAAAGTTCAAGGTGTCGTAACGGACAAATCCGGAAACCCTTTACCAGGTGTTATTGTAACATGTAAAGGCACTAATAACAGGGTTGTTACCGATGTTAATGGCAAGTATCTCATTTCCAATATTCCTGAAAAAGGCATTTTACAATTTTCATTTATTGGAATGAAAAAGCAAGATGTGAATGTTGAGGGAAAATCATTGATGAATGTTATAATGGAGAGTGAAACATCTATTTTGGATGAAGTCGTGGTTGTTGGTTATGGAGCTCAAAAAAAAGTGAATTTAACAGGAGCTGTATCAACAGTAAAAAGTGAAGCATTAGTTAAATCCCCTGCTGCAAGTACTGTGAATACATTAGCAGGAATATTGCCGGGACTGGTAGTCAAACAAACGAGTGGTCAACCTGGTTTTGATCAATCAAATATAAATATTCGAAATTTTGGTAATGCACTCATCATTGTAGATGGTGTTGAGCAGTCTTTTAATAATATAGATCCAAGTGAGATTGAATCTATTTCAATTTTAAAAGATGCCTCAGCTGCAATATATGGAGCGAGAGCAGGTAATGGTGTAATATTAGTTACTACAAAACGAGGTACTTTAGGAAAACCTGTGATTACATACAATAGTACTATTACGGGTCAAGCATTTACTAACTTTCCCGTGCCGGTCAATGCCGGTCAATATGCAACCTTATATCGTGAAGCTCAGATAAATGCTGGCATACCAACTCAACAGTTAAAATATTCGGAACAAGATATTGCTAAATACTTTCAGGGGACTGATCCTCAATATCCAAACACAAATTGGACTGATGTCATAATGAAAAAATGGGCTCCGCAACAACAGCATAACATTACTATCACAGGAGGAAATGAAAAGGTAAAGTATTATTCATCTCTGGGTTATTTAAATCAGGGTGGAATGTTTAAAGGCAATAACACAGGTTATGAACGATATAATGTTCGGTCTAATTTGGATGTTGCTATAAACTCAGCGTTAACAATGTCTTTGGATTTAACTGCGATTAAAGAAAATGTAAAACAATCTTCCAGACCATCTTCACAGGAGTGGTTCTGGATGGATTTTTTAGATTGTACTCCAACATCACCTGCATCATTTCCAGATAAGACTAAAGTTCCACACATTTCTCCCGGACCATATAATGCTATAATTAATACATCCGAGGAATTGGGAGGGTATGATAAAACTTTTAATACTTCACTAAACGGAGCAGTGACTTTAAAATATAAAGTTAAATCTATTGACGGTTTAAATATAAAGTTTAAGATGAATTATTCCCAGGTTTTGAATGATGAGAAACTTTGGAGAAAGCAATGTAATGTATGGGACTATGATTATGCTTCTACCACATATTCTTTGTATGGGACATCGGAAGCAACGCAATTAACTCAAACATATAATAGTAATCAAATTATTACAGGTCAATTCTCATTTAACTATGATCATGTTTTTAATGAGAAACATTCAATTAGTGCTTTGTTATTGTATGAAGGAATTGACTATTCTGGAAAAAACTTTTCTGCATTTCGCCAAAATTATTTAACAAGTGCAATTGACCAACTTTTTGCGGGAGGAACTATAGATCAGCAGGCTAACGGATCAGCTTCTGAATCTGGACGCGAAAGTCTTGTCAGCAGATTTAATTATGGTTATAAGGGAAAGTATTTAATGGAGGCAACAGTTCGCTATGATGGTTCACCGAATTTTCCAAAGAACAAAAGATGGGGAACATTCCCAAGTATTTCTGCTGGATGGCGTATCTCGGAAGAATCATTCATAAAAGATAATATAAGCTGGATTAGTAACTTAAAACTTCGTGGAGGTATTAGTCAGACCGGTTATGATGGAATAGCTGCTTATCAATATCTTACCGGGTACAGGTTTTCAGGTCTTTATGTTGTGAATGGTAAAGAAGTTCCAGCACTTAGCTCAATTGGCTTACCAAATACTAATATTACTTGGGAAACGATGACTCTATCAAATATAGGACTTGATTTTTCTGTTTTTAATGGGAAAATTTATTCAGAAATAGATGTTTTCCAACGATTTAGAGATAATATGCTTGGAACTAGATTAACGTCTCTTCCTAATACGTTTGGTGCAAGCTTGCCAGATGAAAACATAAATAGTCAACGAACTAGAGGTTTTGAGATTTTATTAGGACACAAAGGAGACATCGGTGATTTTAAATATGACATAAGTGGAAACATCTCTTATGCCAGATCTAAATGGGTTCATTTTGATGAGGTAGATTATACTGATCCTGATCAAATACGAATTTATAAAAAATCAGGTCAATGGGTTGATGCAGGGTTTGGTTACAAAAGCGATGGTTTATTTACTTCACAAAGTGAAATAGACAATCTGACTTATGATGAGGATGGTCAAGGTAATAAAACATTAAAACCTGGTGATATTAAGTATCTGGACCTCAATCATGATGGTAAAATTGATTGGAGAGACTATGCAAAAATTAATGATGGAGGAACTCCTCATATAATGTATGGAATTAACATCAATTTAAAATATAAAAGATTCGACTTTAGCATGCTTGCTCAAGGTGCAGCAGACTATACTGTACAATTAGAGGCTGGTAATATTAATATTGATTCTCAAAGAACTCCGACTATGGTTATCTGGAATGAAAGATGGACATCGGAAAATAATAACAAAAATGCGATTATACCCGAGCAAAAATTTGGACAAACAACCAATAACTGGAATTCTGACTACTGGAACAAAAATGCGTCTTATCTTAGGTTGAAGAATGTTAATTTAGGCTATACATTTGATCCCAGATTATTACATAAAGTGGGTATTGATCAGCTCCGTATATTTATTACAGGCACTAATCTGTTTACAATAAGTAAACTTCAAAAATATGGCCTTGACCCGGAATCACCTGATGCCACTAGAGGATGGACATATCCAATTCAAAAAACACTATCAATAGGACTAAATGTGAATTTGTAAAACGAATCAATTATGAAAAATATATATTATTTTCTAATTATATCAATATTTATTACATGTTCATGTAATAAAGTGTTGGATAAGGCTCCATTGGATATAATTTCGGAAGGAGCAGTATTTAATGATCCTGCATTAGCCCAAGCTTACGTAAATTCGGTTTATAGTGAGCTGTCATTCTTGGATAGAGAAGGATGGGGCTTTGAAGAAGTAGACGCCACATCTGGCTTGGCTGATGAAGGTAGGCAGGGAAGAAGCTGGCATCCGTTGTATACTACTTGGAAAGCAGGACGACTCGACAAGAATGGAGGTTTAGAGGATCTGTGGAATTATGGAACGATCCGTAAAGTAAACGAATTTCTTGCAAAGATTGAGAAAAATACGACATTTGATGTAAGTACTAAAAAAGGAATGATTGCCCAAATGAAGTTTGCAAGAGCTATAATTTATTTTTATATGGTAAAAAGATATGGAGGTATTCCAATCATTACAAAGGCTCAGGCTATAGATGCTCCGAAAGATTCGCTATTTGTTTCAAGAAATAAGGAGGTAGAGGTTTATGATTTTATTATAAATGAAATGGATGCAATAGCTGGGGATTTACCAACAGCCAATACTCAAATAGGTTACCCTACAAAATATGCCGCCCTTGCTCTTAAAAGTCGTGCAGCTATGTATGCCGCCAGTATTGCAACTTGGGGGAAAGTGGATTTAAATGGTTTGGTGGGAATACCCGCCAGTGAAGCACAACGTTTCTGGCAGGCATCTTATAATGCTTCAGCAGCAATTATTACATCAGGAGCATTTAGTTTGTATAATAAATTACCAAATGATAAAACAGAAAACTTCAGAAAGCTCTTTTTAGATGAAAATAACAGTGAACTAATCTTTTCTTGGCAACTCACAGGTGCTAATGTAACTAGCAATTATGACTTATTCATGTCCCCATATCAATTTTGTCCAGGGTGGGGTGGAAGCAATACATCTGTTTATCTTGAAATGGTTGAAGAGTTTGAAAATATTGATGGTACTCCCGGTACATTTGATAGAGTTAAAGCCACAAGCCAACCATGGGATTTGAGAGATCTGTTTGCAAAAAAAGATCCGCGTTTTAATGCTACAGTTTATTATGAAGGAACTATATGGAAAGGTGAACCCGTCGAGAATTGGGGGGGGATTATCAAGCCCGATGGCACAAAAATTACAAGCGGGTATTATAACGGAAAACCAGCCAATGGAAGATCCTATTCAGCTGGCGGTTATGCGGGAGGAGTAATTACAGGTTTTAATGTATTAAAATATCTGGATGAAACTTTAATTCCGGTAGCTCAGAGTAAAACTAAAATCGATTTTATAGTTTTTCGTTTGGGTGAAATACTCCTTAATCATGCTGAAGCAGCTTATGAATTAGGTAAAACAAATGAAGCACTTGATGATGTAAATAAAATCAGAGATAGAGCTGGTATTGCTTTATTGACCAATATTACACGTGATAAAATCAGACATGAACGGAAAGTTGAGTTAGCTTTTGAAGATCAACGATGGTGGGATTTAAAAAGATGGAGAATCGCTGTTAATGCTATTACTCGGACTTTTTCAGGTATTTATACTTTCTACGATGTCAATACGGGTAAGTTCAAAATCGAAATGAATAATAATGCAGATGGAGGTGTCCCGGCAGCTTTTTATGAAAAGCACTATTATTTGCCTATAACACCTAATCGGATAGCTAATAATCCAAATCTCGCTCCGGAAAATCCTGGTTATTAAACTTTTATTTAATAATAGAAAATATTACCAACTGCCGTTTATTTCAAAGAGGTAGTTGGTAATATTTAACTTAAAATAGAAAATCTATGCTCAATTATAGTATTAAATTTCGATGTTTAATAGCAGTAGTTATATTGGCAATGTTGATTTTTGGCTGTAAAAAAACAAACAGCCATATATTAAAAGACAATACATCGTCTACTGAAATAATTTCAGGAACTATTTACCATATTGATATGGAAGGCAAAAGTCTTTATGACTTATTTATGATTGAATCGTTGCAGGGTAATGTTAACCGGATATCACCACTAATATGGGTTTTAAAAACCCCATTGGTTGAATATGATGGACCAGGAGCGATGGTTAATCGCTCATTTTGGCTAAATACGATTACTGATATTAAGAAAGTAGAATTCAAAGACCCGTTTATAATGCTGAGGGATTTTGCAAGCAAAATAAGCGGTTGTGTGATCTATGACAATACTTTATTTGGAAGCTATATTAGTGGTTCCAGGTACCCACAGCCAAATGATAATTTAGTAGCTAAGCTTAATGTTACTGCAATGTTGTGTGCTAAGTACAACGCTGTTGCTCTTACTAATGAGCAGCACAAAATATTGATTGATAAATATGGAGTTGATTTGCCGATCCTTGCCAATACTACAACAAGTGATTTTAGTAATTGGATTGCATGTTACAGATATATGTACAATAACTTTAATCAAGATTTTAACACTAAAATGATGGCAAACAATTCCCATTATTGTTTGGGAATGTTTGACTTCTTAATAAAAAACAAAATGTTTATTATTAATATGAAAGGCAGTCCTTCAATTCTTGAACAAAATCTCACTGAGAATATATTTAGCCGTTGTTCAAGTCCAGCCCCAGTATTTGGAATATGGAATCTTACAGGGAGTGAGCCAAACGAGGACACTTTCCAGCGATATTTAAATGAACATGGTAAATATTGCATTGCAAATTTTGAAGCCTTTAATTTGAGCTTTACCAGTGGATTACCTAAATACTTGGCTACAACAAGTGAGACAAAAAGAAACCTAAAATATGATCCTAGTAAAAAATATATCTGCTTTACAGAAACTGATGGCGATAATTATGAATTTATCCAGCAAATATTTCCATTAAAGTTTGGAGTTTCTGCTCGTGACAGTTACCCGATTGGGTGGGAAATCCCAAGTACATTATGTGAATTAGACCCTGTTGCCGCTAAGTGGTTTTATAGCAATATTGGTCAAAACTGTTTTGTTAATCCGGTCACAGGCGCGGGCTATTATAAAAATATCCTTCCGCAACAATATCTGGACGAGTATTTTGCCCGCACGGATCTATATATGAAGGAGGCAAAATATCGAACGATAAGGGCTATGGGTTATAGCCTGAATGAAGGAAGACCTTTGACTGAAATACCAAGTGTTGAAGGCGTTTTCTGTGGGTATGGTGGTAATGATGCTATGCGGCCAACTATTGGGCAATACCCTCAAACCCATGAGATTTATAATGGTAAAGCTATCTTTATTAATTATTCCTATTTAGATATCAATGATATAATAAACTATAATGGTTCAACTCCCGCTTTTTTTAGTATTGCTTGTGTATATACAAATCCCAGCGAAGTGATCAAAACTATAAACTCCTTATCCACAGACTGGGTGGTTCTCTCCCCAGCAGAGATGGTGGATGTTTATAAGCAATATGCTGGAATTTAATAGTGATTTGTATTAAATAAGTTAATAAATTGCTATGAAAAAGTTCTATTAATATATATTTTAACTAAAAAGTAATTCAGTTAATAAAATTATGAAAAAGATATATCTGTTAATGTTAACATGTTTAATATGTATTTCCCTGAATGCACAAAATGACCACAAATTATTACGTTCAAACTCTTTCTGGGGCTTGCATTTTGACAGACACTTACAATTAAATGATGATCATATCGGTGCAAGTTTAACGGAAGAGATGGTAGACTCTATGCTTCGACTTGCACGCCCAGATTACATTCAGGTTGATTCGAAAGGTCATCCAGGCGTTTCTTCATATCCTACCAATATAGGGCAACAAGCTGCTGGTTATGATAAAGACCCTTTAGCATTAATTAAAAAAGTCACGGATAAGCGAAATGTAGCTCTATTTGTGCATTATTCGGGAGCAATAGATGAAAATTATGTAAGATTGCATCCTGATCAAGCCAGATTTGGTCCGGATGGAAAGCCAGACAAACAGCTCACAAGTTTTTGGGGAAATTATTCGGAGAAACTACTTATTCCTCAATTAAAGGAATTTGCATTGAAATATAAAGTGGATGGGGCCTGGATTGATGGAGAAAGCTGGGCCATATATCCTGATTATCAGACAGCAGCTTTGGCCGAATTTAAAAAAGAAACAGGAGTGGACACACCACCTACAACTGTAAACGATCCAAATTACAAGAAGTTATTAGAATTTACCAGAAAAAAATTTCTTTCATATATTAAACACTATACCGAAGAAGTTCATAAAGTAGCATCTGATTTTCAGATATGTTCCAATTGGGCTTTTAGTGGACTGATGCCTGAACCTGTGCCGGGAGATATTGGGCTGGATTTTTTCTCTGGTGACTATGACCCTGATAACTCCTTAAATACAGCAAATTGGAATGCTCGTTGTTTGGCAGAACAAGGTAAACCATTCGATTTAATGGCATGGAGCTTTGTTCGCCCAAATACACCAAAAACTGCTATTCAACTTTGCCAGGAAGCAGCATCTGTGATTAGTGTTGGTGGCGGTTGTCAAATCTATTTTAGACAGAATGCAGATCTGTCATTTCAGCCATCTTCTTTTGGCATTATGAAAGACATCGCTGATTTTATATTGCCACGAAGAGATTTTTGTAAAGGGGTATCAATTGTCCCACAGGTAGGATTGTTCTATTCAACAGCAGGCTGGAAAAAACAAGTTGATGACGTTTATCGTCCTTTTGGGGTCAATGACATTCGGGGAGTTATGAACGCTCTTCTTGATGGACAGCAATCCGTAGAGGTTTTAATGACTCATCACCTAATAAAAAGAATGAAAGATTTTCCACTCATCGTAGTACCCGAATGGGAGATATTAGAGGAAGAAGTTGTAGCGCAATTAAAAGATTACGTTAAAAATGGTGGTAGATTACTGGTGATAGGATCATCTTCTACTCAGGAATTTAAAGATATATTAGGCGTAAAACAAAAAGAGGAACCGCGAAAAGTGAGTCAGACACTGGGATTTGACGGTCGTTTTGTTGATATTAGCGGCAATTATTGTGAAGTGGAATGTCTTTCCGGAACCAAATCATTTGCAAGATTATTTAAAACAAATGATTTGAGGTATCCTTCAGGGATTATTGCTACTACAAGCAATTATGGAAAGGGAATGGTGGCAGGAATTTATATGGATTTGGGTAATTCATATTTATCAACCTCTTCACCAGTATTACGTGATTTTTTTTCAGGCATCATCTCTGAACTCAATCCTAATCTGAAGGTAAAAGTGGAAGGTTCACACAAAATCAATGTTGTAACTACGACTAAAGAAGGTAAACTATTGATACAATTAGTAAATACATCGGGCGACCATGCGAATGCCAATGTAAAAGCGTTTGATGAGATTCCAGCATTATATAACCTAAAAGTTTCGGTTCGAACTTCAAAAAAGCCGACATCAGTATTTTTACAACCAAATGGAACCCCATTAAATTTTGACTTTGCAAAAGGACAAGTAACACTGACCATTCCTGAACTAAAGATTCATAATATTCTTGAAATCAAATAACTTAATTAATTTCTTTCTGCAAAAAAAATAGAATAAAATGAAAATAAGATTAACAACAATGGCATTGGCCTTTCTAACGTTTTTTTTCAACTGTTTTATTGATCATCCCGCATTTGCCCAGGAAAAGTATAACCCTACCTGGGAATCTTTAGATGCTCGTCCTGTACCTCAATGGTTCAGCGATGCACACTTTGGTATATTTATTCATTGGGGCGTTTATAGTGTCCCTTCCTGGGCTCCAAAAGGTCAATATGCCGAATGGTACTGGGCACAATTACGTAACGATAAACCGGATGGTCCATGGCGTACCTTTCATAACCGCACTTATGGGAAAGATTATCCTTATGAGCTTTTTGCGCCACAATTTACTGCTGAACTCTTTAATCCTCAAGAGTGGGCAGACCTCTTCAAAAAGTCAGGGGCAAAATATGTGGTATTAACCAGTAAACACCATGATGGATATTGCTTGTGGCCAGCCCCTTCCAGTAAAAATTGGAACAGTGTTGAAGTTGGTGCTAAGCGCGATTTATTAGGCGATCTTACAACAGCTGTAAGAAAGAAAGGATTAAGAATGGGATATTATTATTCGTTACATAACTGGTATGATAAGGATTATGCTCCAGCAGACCCTATGGGCCCCCGCAACATTGAAAAGTATGTGCAGGAGGTAATGATGCCTCAGCTTAAAGATCTTGTTAGTAAATATAAACCTGCTTTAATTTTTACTGATGGTGAATGGGTAGCTCCAGCAGAAGAATTCCACAGTCAGGAATTCTTGACATGGCTTTATAATGAATCTCAGGCTCCTAAAGATATTGTGGTTAATGATCGATGGGGCAAAGATACGCGCAGTAAACATGGTGGATATTACACAACCGAATATGGAAAAGTTGATGTCAATGGCACACAGCTTTCCAATGAACATCCATGGGAAGAATGCCGGGGGATTGGTGCTTCATTCGGTTATAATAGGAATGAAGCACTGGCTGATTACCTTACTCATAAACAAGTAGTTCATCTGTTAATTGATGTGGTAAGCCGTGGGGGGAACTTGTTATTGAACATTGGTCCCACTGCTGATGGGCGCATTCCTGTAATCATGGAAGATCGCTTATTAACGATAGGTAATTGGCTAAAAGTTAATGGAGAGGCAATATATAGTAGCAAAAAGTGGCTAATCGATGGTGAAGGGCCAACTCCACGGGAAAAAAGTATAGCTCAAGCAACTTCTTCCAGCGAAGCAGTTGATTATACCAACAAAGACATTAGATATACTCAGTCAAAAGATGAAAAAACATTGTTTGCAATCATTTTGGGATGGCCGCAAGGTCAGCTGGTATTAAACTCAGTAAGAATGGATACTAAAAGAGATGGAAATATTGAATTATTGGGATATAATGGGAAAATATCATATAAAGTAAATAGTCAAGGACAATTAATTATTTATATCCCTAAATTAAGTTTAAATGAGTTGCCATGTGAGTATGCCTATACATTTAAACTTACCGGTTTTGATTTAACGTTGGCCCCTGCTCAGAAGTAAAAACGTATTTCTAAGAACCAGAGAAATAAAATTGATTATGAGAAAATTAATAAGGAAATTCGAACTATTAACTGTTATACAAATTTTAATAGTTACTTCTTGTTTTGCACAGAATAATAATAACAGATATGTAAATCGGTTTATTGGTACAGGTGGAAATGGTGGTATCGTGCCTGTAGCTGCTATGCCTTTTGGTATGGTTCAGTTAGGCCCTGATACGCGAACTTATTCTTCCGGTTATCATTATAATGATAAAAATATTTTAGGGTTTAGTCATATTCATAAAAGTGGTGCAGGATGTAGTGATTTTTTGGATATATTGTTTCTTCCGTTAGCTACCGATATCTCAACTGATAATATGGACATACTAAAACGAGCACAATTTTTAACACCTTTTTCACATGAAACTGAATTATCTCAGCCAGGATACTATAAAGTGGGACTTTACAACAACAGTGTAATGGTGGAACTAACCGCAACATTAAGGTGTGGTCTTCAGCGTTATAATTATACCAAACAAGGCAAAAAATCTGTTATTATTGATCTTGAGCATGGGTCAGATTGTGGATGTTCAATAGTAAAAGAACAAGATGTTGATACAATAATATCATCATCTTTAGAAATGGTTGATAATAACACGATCAGGGGTAGTCGTATTTCAAGTGGCTTTGCACCAGAGCAGCATGTGTATTTTTACACGACTTTTTCAGAACCTATTAATAATTTTACTTTATATGTTGACAACAAAAAAGTTAATGGGATTACTACAGCAAAAGGAAAAAATATTAAAGCGATTCTCACATTTACGGGATCTACAAAAACTTTAGATATTAAAACAGGTATTTCTCCTGTTGATTTACAGGGTGCCAGGAAAAATTACATTGCCGAAGCTGCAAGAAAAAGTTTTGACGAAGTTAAGTTAAATTCACAGTATAAGTGGGCGAATATACTTAGTTCGATAGCAATAGAAACTAAGGATAAAAAGAAGAAGGAATTATTCTATACAGCTTTATTTAATGTAATGATGTATCCGACACTTTATTCAGATGTTGATAATCGCTATCGGGGACCAGATAAAAAAATACATCAAACAGATGGCTATTCATATTATGGCGGGGTGATGGGTTTTTGGGATACATTTAGGGCTGCATGCCCCCTGCAGGCTGTTTTACAACCAAAAGTGATGGGGGAATATGTTAAGACATGTTTAGCCCATTATAAATATGCCGATCAGCTCCCAATCTGGACATTGGCAGGAGTAGAAACGTATCAAATGACAGGACTACCTGCTATACCGATAATTACCAATGCCTATATGAATGGCATAAAGAATTTTGATACTGATTATGCGATGAAAGCTATGCGGAGATCAGCAATGAAAGATACCTGTGGATTTTCGATGAATTACTTTGTTGGATTGAAAAACTATAAAAAATATGGATATGTACCTTGCGATTTAGAGATGGAATCGGTCGCTCGTACATTAGAATATGCATTTGATGATAGAGCTATCGCTCAATTTGCAAAACTAATAAAACATAAAGAAGATTATGATTATTTTTATAAACGATCATTTAATTACAAGAATGTGATTGATACAGTTAGCTGTTTTGCAAGAGGCAAAACTGCCAATGGCGATTGGCGGACACCGTTTAATCCGTTGAATTCGGAGCACCGCAGAGATGATTATTGCGAAGGTAATGCTTGGCAATGGACTTTTTTCGTGCCACACGATGTTGATGGGCTGGCAAATATGTTTGGAGGAAGAAAAGTATTACTAGCCCGGTTAGATTCCCTTTTTAACCTAAAATCAAAAATTAGCGGAACTAACATTTCTGGTGATATTTCAGGTTTAATAGGACAGTATGCACATGGAAATGAACCTAGTCATCATATTGCATACTTGTATAACTACTTGGGGGAGCCTAGAAAAACGCAATATTACGTTAATAAAATATTAACAACTCTATATGACACTATTCCAGATGGTATATGTGGAAATGAAGATACTGGACAAATGAGTGCATGGTATGTTTTTAGTGCTTTAGGATTCTATCCGATGAATCCCGTCTCAGGTAGATATGAACTAGGTGCTCCTTTATTTGATAAGGCGGTTATTAAGCTTCCCTCAAAAAAGACTTTTACTATAACAGCAGTTAATTTATCAAGCAAAAATATTTGTGTTAAAAAGATATTCTTGAATGGCGAAAAGTTAAATAGAACTTATTTAACTTTTCGCGAAGTTCTCAATGGCGGGGAACTTCGGTTTGAGATGGATAATAAGTCAATAATCCCAAGCAATTAATTATGAAAAGGAGAAATTTTTTAGTTTCTGTAGTAATTACAAGTACAGTAAGCTTGCAAAATTCGGTCGGAGTAAAGAAAAGTGCACTGGTGCAAAGCTTATCGTATTAGCTGTCATTATCAACACGGAAGGTTTTTTGAAATATTCTGACATCTTTGAAGGTAACACATCCGATTGTGCCACATTACAAACCGTAACACAAAACGATGATACTTCGATGGCACATCTGCATCTGGGTTTGCTTGCTTATTGGATTGTATCTACCATCCGTTATCAATTAAAACAAAAAGGCATCCATTACGATTGGAGTGAGATAGTCCGCATAATGAACTCGCAGAAAAGTGTGACCACAACCGTGGAAAACGACAAGGGTGAAACAATACAAATCAGACAATACAGTGAACCCTCAGAGAAAGTTATACAAATATGCTGCACATTAAAATACGCTTCAATCCCTTTCACTAGAAAAAAATCCGTGTGGCACACTGATGGGAATTTAAAAAATCCAAAACCAGATTATCAACCTTTTATGGATGGATAGCTACAATCTGGATTAAAGTAGGAATTGTATAAAGATAAAAGTAAGCTAAGGTAATTAATAAACAAGAAGCCTTCAAATCTACTAATTGAAGGCTTCTTAAAATTTTGTGATCTCACTAGGAATCGAACCTAGATTTAAAGTTTAGGAAACTTCCGTTCTATCCGTTGAACTATGAGACCGAAGTTTGTGCTATTTTCAAGGCTTAACACTTCTGTTAAAGCATTGCAAAAGTAGCATAAATCCTTAAATATCAAAACCGGTTTCTTTACAGGTCATGTAGAATTTATCGAATCTCGCTTCCATTCTCAAATTTCTGGGTCGGTGCTACAAAGCAAAGCTTTCCGTCAGCATTTTCTGCCATCAGGATCATTCCCTGGCTTTCGATGCCTTTCAATTCGCGGGGAGCTAAATTTACAAGAATGCTGACCTGTTGTCCGATAATCTCTTCGGGTGTGTAATGTTCAGCTATTCCCGATACTACGGTTCTCTGGTCGATACCGGTGTCAATGGTCAACTTGAGTAACTTTTTGGTTTTGGCAACCTTCTCTGCAGCTAATATCGTTCCAACTCGGATATCCATTTTGGCAAAATCATCAAACTCGATAGCAGGCTTTGAAGGAGTGACCACTCTGTTTGCCACTTCGTTTGCTTTTTTAGTATCCAGTAATTTCTGAACCTGTTTTTCCATCAAGCTATCTTCAATCTTATCAAACAACAGTTCAGGCGTATTAAGTTGGTGCCCTGTGCTGAGAATAGTTACTATTCCGGCAGAAGCCCAAGGTAAGGCTTCAACATTAAGCATCTTTAATAATTTAACAGCACTAAATGGCAGGAATGGCTCTGAGACAATAGAAAGGCTTGCACAAATCTGCAAAGAGATGTTTAATACTGTTTTTACGCGTGCTTCATCAGTCTTAAAGACTTTCCAAGGCTCATTTTCTGTGAGGTATTTGTTGCCTAGGCGGGCCAGATTCATCATCTCGGCTAATGCTTCACGGAAGCGAAAGTTTTCGATACTGGCTGCAATGCGATCAGGGAATTGAGCTATTTCGGCAATTGTTGCTTCATCCTGTTCGGTAAGTTCTGTTACTTCAGGAACGATTCCTCCGAAATATTTATGAGTAAGTACCAATGTCCGGTTTACAAAGTTACCATAGATAGCCAGTAACTCGTTGTTATTACGAGCCTGATAATCTTTCCAGGTAAAGTCGTTATCTTTTGTTTCGGGAGCATTTGCCGTTAGGACATAGCGAAGTACATCCTGTTTATTCGGAAGATCTTCCAGATATTCGTTCAACCATACTGCCCAGTTTCTGGAGGTGGAGATTTTATCATTTTCCAGATTCAGAAACTCATTGGCGGGTACATTTTCGGGCAAGATATAACTTCCTTCAGCTTTTAGCATGGCTGGGAAAATGATACAATGGAAAACAATATTGTCTTTTCCGATAAAATGAATTAGTCGGGTATCTTTATCTTTCCAGTAAGGTTTCCAGTCTTTTCCGGTTCTTTCACTCCACTCTTTTGTTGCGGAGATATAGCCGATGGGCGCATCGAACCAAACATACAATACTTTTCCTTTGGCGGCTTCGAGTGGAACCTCTACACCCCAATCCAGGTCACGAGTTACTGCACGGGGTTGTAAGCCCTGATCGATCCATGATTTACATTGCCCGTAAACATTGGTTTTCCAGTCATTTTTATGTCCTTCCAAAATCCATTCGCGTAGCCAAGGCTCATATTTATCTAGGGGAAGAAACCAATGTTTGGTTTCCTTCATAATAGGGACATTTCCACTTAACGCACTTTTGGGATTTATAAGATCGGTAGCGTTTAATGATGTTCCGCAGTTTTCACATTGATCACCATAAGCCTTTTCAAATCCACAAAATGGACAGGTTCCGGTAATATAACGATCGGCCAGATACTGTTTGGCCTCTTCGTCGTAATATTGTTCGGAAAACTTTTCGATAAAAATATCCTTATTGTACAAGGTTGTGAAGAATTCGGAAGCGGTTTGGTGATGGATTGGTGATGATGTACGACTGTACACATCAAATGAGATTCCAAATTCCTCAAACGATTTCTTTATGATATTATGATATTTGTCTACTACCTGTTGAGGTGTAAGTCCTTCTTTTCTAGCACGTATTGTGATAGGAACTCCATGCTCATCCGATCCCCCGATAAAAAGAACATCTTCGCCTTTTGAACGAAGATATCGTACATAGATATCTGCCGGAACATAAACGCCGGCCAGATGACCGATATGAATAGGTCCGTTGGCATAGGGAAGCGCCGACGTTACTGTAGTCCGTTTAAATTTCTTGTCTTTAGTAGTAGATTGATTTTCCATTGATTAAACAATTTTAACAAAGCAAATGCAAAGGTAAGAAAAATCGGGATGAAGTTTTCACCCATCGGTGAATTGCATAGATATTGAAAGATATAAAAAAAGGTTGAACCATAAAGGAACAACCTTCTTCAAGAATTAAATATCTGTTTATAGTTTTACCGCAATCTTCTTTCTGATGATTTCAGAAACAGTGTCAATATTAACACGTTCCTGTAACATACTGTCGCGTTCACGAATCGTAACAGTGTTATCCTCCAGTGTTTGGTGGTCAACAGTTATACAATATGGGGTTCCGATTGCATCCTGACGACGATAGCGACGGCCAATAGCATCTTTTTCATCATACTGGCACATGTAGTCGAACTGTAATGTATCCATTATTTCTCTAGCCTTTTCGGGCAATCCGTCTTTCTTTATCAAAGGAAGGATCGCCGCTTTGATAGGAGCCAATACGGGAGGAATTCTTAACACTACACGTTCCGAACCGTCTTCCAGTTTCTCTTCGGTGTAAGAATGACTTAAGATAGCAAGGAAGGTACGATCCAGACCGATTGAAGTCTCTATCACATAAGGGACGTAACTTTCGTTGAGTTCAGGATCAAAATACTGCAGTTTCTTACCTGAGAATTTTTGATGTGCACTTAGGTCAAAGTCAGTACGTGAGTGTATCCCTTCCAACTCTTTAAACCCGAATGGGAATTTGAATTCTATATCGCAAGCTGCATTGGCATAATGAGCCAACTTATCGTGTGGATGGAATCTGTAGTTCTCAGGTCCAAGTCCTAATGAATAGTGCCATGCCAAGCGTTCTTTCTTCCATTTTTCAAACCAATCCAGTTCTGTTCCGGGACGTACAAAGAACTGCATTTCCATCTGTTCGAACTCACGCATGCGGAAGATGAACTGACGGGCTACGATTTCGTTTCTAAAGGCCTTTCCAATTTGAGCAATACCGAAAGGAATTTTCATACGGCCTGTTTTCAATACATTCAGGAAGTTGACAAAGATCCCCTGAGCGGTTTCGGGACGAAGATAAATGGTGTTGGTCTCTTCACTCAATGATCCGATTTGAGTAGAAAACATCAGGTTAAACTGGCGTACATCTGTCCAGTTTCTGGTTCCAGAGATGGGGCAGGCTATTTCCAAATCTTCGATCAGTTGTTTTACTGCTGGCAAATCATCATCGGTAAGGCTCTTGTTTAGTCGGGCCAGCGCATTTGTAATCTTTGTCTGGTATTCAACAACACGCGGATTGGTAGAACGAAACTGCTCTTCATTAAAACTTTCTCCGAATCGTTTAGCTGCTTTTTCTACCTCTTTATTTATTTTTTCTTCAAACTTTGCAGCATAATCTTCGACAAGTACATCTGCACGATATCGTTTTTTTGAGTCTTTGTTATCAATCATCGGATCGCTAAATGCATCAACATGCCCTGAAGCTTTCCAGATTGTAGGATGCATAAAGATTGATGAATCAATACCTACAATGTTTTCATGGTATTGAACCATAGCCCGCCACCAATAATTTTTGATGTTGTTCTTTAATTCAACACCATATTGGCCGTAATCGTATACAGCACTCAGTCCATCGTAAATCTCACTCGATGGAAATACAAATCCATACTCCTTGGCATGGGAAATGATTTTCTTAAAAATATCCTCGTTGTTTGCCATAGTGCAAAAATACAAAATATCTTTGCATCATGATAGCAATTGATGATACCTTAGTTAGTGATGATCTGGGTGAAGTTTTCTTTATCTGCGATCTGGCCCGTTGTCATGGTGCATGTTGTGTTGAAGGTGATGCCGGTGCTCCTTTGGATGAAGAGGAGATAGGGGAGATGGAAGATGTTCTTGAAAAAGTACGTCCTTTTATGACTGAAGCGGGGAGACGTGTTGTAGACGAGATGGGTGTTTTCGATTATGATGCGGATGGTAATTTTGTAACTCCTTTAGTCAATAACCGTGAATGCGCTTTTGTTTATTTTGATAATGGTATTGCAAAATGTGCTATTGAAAAAGCATATAACGAAGGAGTTATTTCCTTTAAAAAACCGGTATCCTGTCATCTGTATCCTGTCCGGATCATTAAGTATAATGATTTTGATGCTGTAAATTACCATAAATGGCATATCTGCGACCGGGCTTTGGTAACAGGAAAACGTGAAGGTGTGAGGGTCTATGAGTTTTTGAAAGAACCACTTATCCGAAAATATGGAAAGGATTGGTATCAAAAACTAGATGCTGCTTTTAAAGCGAAAAGAGGAAACTAGGTTGTTCCCTTATGATAGAGGCTATTAAATATATAGTCGTTTAGTAAGCAATCGTCCTTACAAAGAAGTCTTAACTAAACGATATTGGTATGTTAATAACATTGCAGTAACTAACTTGTTTACTTTGTATGCGACGCCTTTTTCTTATTCTTATACCTGCGATTCTATTTCCTCTTATCGGATGGACACAGTCTTCTTTTTTGCAACCTACCTTCGATCAAATGATGGGTATAAATATAACCTATAAAGCTCCACTTGGGCGTTTGGGGGTTGCAGGTATTATCCGGGAGTTTCATGTATGGAGTTGGAATCAACCACAGGAAAATATGGAGGATTGGAATCCACAGTCCCATATTGATTTTGCCCGGTTTTATTCTAATCTCAATGCCTTGGGGCATCCCACAGTCCCGGTCATCCAAATGACACCCTCGTGGCTCTTTCGTCCCATGATGAATGAGCAGAGCATCCCTATAGATCTTGATGCCCTTAAAGCAGTCCCCAATGGGTTTAAAACCCAATCTTATTTTATAAAACGCTTTGCGGAAACCTATGGTAATGCCGGAATACAGTATATTGAGAATTGGAATGAACCTGACAAGGACTGGTCTGGCCCTACGGCAAGTTTTAATCCTAATGAGCTTGCAGCTATGTGTAGTGCAGACTTCGATCGTTTACAACAGCTCAATTCGTTTGTTTCGGATCGGAAAACCAATGGATTTAAGCTTGTGATGGGCGGACTTGCCTATCCTTCCATCTCCTATTTAAGTTCTATTCTACAATGGAGTCAGCAGAATCGATCGGGAGGAGTGGTTCCGTTCGATGTGATTAATCTGCATCATTACAGTAATAGTGCGTTGGAACATACTAAGCCGATAAAAGGAATTAGTCCTGAAGAAGATCATCTTCGCGAAAAGATGAACCGGTTTGTTCAATTCAGAAATGACCGGATGCCCGGAAAGCAGGTCTGGGTTAGTGAGTTTGGTTACGATACATGGAGCGGATCAACGCAAGGAGTTCCTTCAATTGCAGGTCAGCCAGCCGAAGAGATTCAGGGGCAATGGATTGTTCGTTCTTTTCTGGAGTTAGCTGCCGCAGGTATTGATCGGGCTATTTTGTTTGCTTTATCCGATTCGGGTGATCCTACTGTCCGTTACAATACTTCGGGTCTCCTTAAAGATAGTGCGGGAGTAGTTGTTCCTAAGCGTTCATGGTATTATGTATCCGCACTACGAAATGTGATGCAGGGTATGCGATTCCTTGGCAATATTAAAACTGACGACCCTGACCTGCGAATCTATCATTTTGCTGATTCTTTGCAGAAAAATGATCTTTATGCCTTGTGGTATGGAACCAGCAGAGGGAGGAAGGGAACTTTTGCCTTTAATATTAAAGGACAATCCACGGTTCGTGTGATCTCTTTGGCCAAAGGGTTTCCAATGGGTGAAGTCACCGAATATCCGGTAACGGAAAACGGTATTTCAATTAAGGTTTCAGAGCGTCCTGTTTTTATGATCTCTTCGTTCAAGAACTTCAATCAAAAGGTCATAAAAAAGGTAATACTCACTTCCGAAATGATTGAAGGTCCTGATGATGCCCGTGCTATTGTGGACGAACAGAATCAGGGTGATCCGTTCACAGGTAACTTCATTGAAAGAAAAACGGCATCAGGTTGGACCAATAATGCTACTTATCCTGTTGAAGCCGTTATTCATTTTCAACATCGTATTCCGGTCAAGGGAATTTATCTTAAAGACACGTATAATATTGGAAAAGTGAGCGTCTTCTATTTCGATGGAAACGGGTCATGGAAACAGGTAATCGAAGATCCGATGAACCGGTATTTTGTCTGGGACCCATATTTCTTCAAAACGTTAATAAACACTGATAAGCTGAAAGTGGTGCTGGGTGCAAGGTCTGAAAAGGAGACTTCGTGTTTAGGTGAATTGATGGTCTATACAGAAGAAGAGTAGAAGTAGGGCGAAAAGATCCAGATCAGCCGGGGAAATATGATCTTGGAATACAAACAAAAAGAGGGCGACTCAAATTAATGAAACGCCCTCTCTTATCGTGAAAAAAATAGTTATTTCTTTAACAACTCAGCTCCACCGATAATCTCAATGATTTCTGTGGTGATAGCAGATTGTCTTGCTTTGTTATAGGTAATTTTCAGATCCTTCAATATCTCTCCTGCGTTCTCGGTTGCTTTATGCATTGCGGTCATACGAGCGCCAAACTCAGAAGCGTACGAGTCGAGTAACGACTTAAATAGTTGTATACGTAGTGCTTGAGGAATAACATCTTCAAGAAGTTTTTCACTATCAGGTTCGAAGATATAATCATCATGAAATTGTGCATGAACAGTTTCTTTCTTCTCAACCTTTACGGGCAACATTTGCTCAACGGTTAACTTTTGTGAAGCAGCATTTTTAAATTGGTTATAGATAATATCAACACGAGTGTATGCTTTATCTTTATACCAATCCATCACCAGATTTGCAACATCTGAAACACTTTGGTAATTCAGGTTATCGAAAATACCGTTATAGTTGGCAATCACCTTATAACCACGGCGTGTAAAGTATTCAGTTCCTTTTCTACCAATAGTAACAAGATGAACATTGCCTCTTTTATTCTGTTCGTTAAAGTTATCATGAATATGCTGAATAGTGGCTTTATTAACGTTAGCGTTAAAACCACCACACATACCTTTATTCGATGTAATAACAATTAAAAGCACTTTGTTCGGTTCTTCTACGCGAGAAAAAATACTACTATCCGACATTGAACCGTTGCTGCTCAAATGCTGCATAATAGTACTCAGCTTGTTAGCATAAGGGCGAAGAGCTACAATATTGTTCTGTGCCTTTCTAAGCTTAGAAGCAGCCACCATTTTCATAGCGCTGGTAATCTGTTGCGTAGAAATAACCGAAGTAATACGTGTACGAACCTCCTTTAGTCCAGCCATAGTTCTTTTTTATATGAGACCGGATAAGAACCGTAACCTACGGTTCTTATCCAATCATAAGTGATTCTAAGTTATAAATGATATCGTGTTTATTTTTCAAAACCACGAGCTACTTCGGTAGCAACCTTTTCAAGTGCTTTTGCAATGTCATCATTGTACTGACCCTTGCGAAGCGATTCTAATAGATCGGCATTGTTCAGTTCGAGATGATGCAAGAAGGTTTCTTCAAATTCTTTTATCTTATTCAATGGCACTTTCTGTAATAAGCCTTTGGTTCCGCAGAACAAGATGGCAGTCTGTTTTTCAACCGTCATAGGAGAATACTGAGCTTGTTTCAATATTTCCACATTACGGATACCTTTTGCAAGCGTTGCTTTTGTACTGGCGTCAAGGTCTGAACCGAATTTTGAGAAAGCTTCCAACTCACGGAACTGAGCCTGATCAAGTTTTAATGTACCGGCAACCTTCTTCATTGACTTAATCTGTGCATTACCTCCTACTCGTGATACGGAAATACCTACGTTGATAGCTGGGCGAATACCTGCATTGAAGAGGCCTGATTCAAGAAATATCTGACCGTCGGTAATAGAAATTACATTGGTTGGGATATATGCTGAAACATCACCTGCTTGTGTTTCGATAATTGGAAGAGCGGTAAGAGATCCACCTCCTTTAACCAAACCCTTAATCGACTCGGGTAGGTTGTTCATGTTTTTTGCAATTTTATCAGAATTGATAATTTTAGCAGCACGTTCCAGTAAACGGGAGTGGAGGTAGAAAACGTCTCCTGGATAAGCTTCACGTCCAGGGGGGCGGCGGAGTAATAATGACACTTCACGGTAAGCAACAGCTTGTTTTGAAAGGTCATCATAAATAACCAATGCAGGACGGCCCGTATCGCGGAAAAGTTCTCCGATAGCAGCTCCTGTAAACGGAGCATAGAACTGCATTGCTGCAGGGTCTGAAGCAGTAGCTGCTACGATAACAGTATAAGCCATTGCACCATGCTCGTCAAGTGTTTTTAAGATATTTGCTACAGTAGAAGCTTTCTGTCCGATAGCAACATAGATACAATAAACGGGTTTTCCTTTATCGTAAAATTCTTTTTGATTGATGATAGTGTCAACTGCAATTGCAGATTTACCGGTTTGCCGGTCACCGATAATTAATTCACGTTGTCCACGTCCAATCGGGATCATTGCATCGATCGCTTTGATACCGGTTTGTAGTGGTTCGTTTACCGGTTGACGGAAGATAACGCCGGGTGCAACACGTTCAATAGGCATTTCATAAGTAGTGCCTTCTATCGGGCCTTTGCCGTCAATAGGCTGTCCCAGAGTGTCGATAACACGACCGATCATTCCTTCTCCAGCTTGAATTGATGCAATACGACCGGTACGTTTTACAGTATCGCCTTCTTTAATATGTGTTGATTCTCCGAGTAATACGATACCAACATTGTCCACTTCGAGGTTGAGCACAATGCCCATAATGCCATTTTCTGTAAATTCAACCAATTCACCCGATTGTGCATTGGTTAGTCCGTAAGCACGGGCAATACCGTCACCTACAGTTAGAACACTACCTACTTCCTGCAATTCGGCTTCTGTCTTTATGCCAGCCAGTTGCTGACGAAGGATGGCCGATACCTCGGCGGGTTTAATTCCTGCCATATTTGAAAGAGTTTAAAGTTCGCTGATATAACTATTGTTATTAAATTCATTTCGTAGCTGATGCAAAGTGTTTTTTACTGTTGCATCAATTAACTGTCCTTCCAGTGAAAGCGTAAATCCACCCAATAATTCAGGATCGATTTTTTCTATCAGTTCAACATTGCTACCGGTCTGTTCTTTTAATCGAACAAGAATCTTTTTGCGCGTCTCTTCATCAAGAGGTTGAGCCGATGTTAGGTATGCGGTTTTAATTCCCTTGAAATCTTTTACAAGTTTAACATATTGTGCCGCAATAGCCGGAAGACTAACTTCACGATTCTGCGTTACGATCATCGTAATAAATCGTTGCGACAATTCTGAAATACTACTGGCAAAGATTTCTTTAAGAATATTATTTTTTTTGGCCTCCCGAATGAGTGGACTTGACAAGACACGTAAAAGCTCTTTGCTGTCAAGACAAGTCTGGGCAACAATTTCCATGTCGTCAAATACCCCATCAAGCTGGTTCAACTCACCTGCCAGTTGATATAATGCGAGGGCATAACGCTGACTAATTCTTGAATCTTCCATTCTTGCTTTTACTAGTCATTTAGTTGAACCGGATGTTTTCGAGTTGCTGTTCGATCATTTGGTTTTGCTTCTGCTTGTCAGTAAGCTCATCCTTAATTACCTTTTCAGCAATTTCAATTGATAGACGTCCGATTTCAGTTTTTAATTCGGAAATTGCAGCCTTTCGCTCATTTTGAATAAGCTGGCGTGCATTTTCTACAATACGATTTGCCTCTTCAGTGGCTTTTTTACGGGCTTCTTCTACAACGCTGTCGCGCATCTCTCTGGCCTGACGAAGAATACTATCACGTTCTTCTCTTGCCAAAACAAGCAGCTTTTCGTTTTCAGTATTAAGGTTTGTCATCTGTGCGCGGGCTTCTTCAGCTGCGTTTAATGCCTGGGCGATATGATTCTCACGATCTTTCAATGCTTGAAGAATAGGTCCATAGGCATACTTCCACAGAATCCACAATACTGTGCAAAAAGCCAACAACGTCCAAAAAAGCAAACCCGGATTAGGTGTTATTAGTCCCATACGTTTGTTCTATTATTTTGATTCTCTTGTTTTTTCAAGTAAAGAAACGACGGCAACCAACCGTTGCAGTCGTTTCAGGGTTTTCTTTTACAGGAAGATAACCAGCAGACATACTACGATAGCGAAGAATGCAACTCCTTCTACTAAAGCTGCAGCTAAGATCATGTTGGAACGGATATCTCCGATAGCTTCAGGCTGACGGGCAATGGCTTCCATTGCTCCACGACCGATACCGCTAATTCCAATACCTCCACCGATAGCTGCAAGTCCTGCTCCAACTCCTGCACCACATTTTGCAAGCGGTGCTAAATCTGCAACAGCCTGCATCATAACTGATAACATTGACATATTTATTTGTTTTAAAAGAGTTTAAATATTAATGACTTTCTTCTTTTGCCATTCCAAAATAGATGGCTGATAATAAGGTAAACACGTATGCCTGTAAAAATGCTACCAATAACTCAAGCAAGTTCATGAATATCATGAAGACGTAAGAGAACGGAGCTACTACTGTATCTACCCAAACATTCTTTTCTCCAAAAATGAATATTAAACATACAAATCCTAGAATGATAATATGACCTCCTGTGATATTGGCAAAGAGTCGTATCATCAGAACAACCGGCTTAATGAATACGCCGAATATCTCAACGAATGGCATTAGGGGTACGGGTAATTTTAACCAGATGGGTACTCCGGGCATATTTACCAGATGTGTCCAATAAGCAGTATTTGTACTGAAGGTAGTTATTATAAACGTTAATACTGCCAGTGTCATAGTTATTGCAATATTTCCGGTGACATTTGCGCCTCCTGGAAATAGGGGAATAACACCCATAATGTTATTGAAAAGAATAAAGAAAAATACCATTAAAAGGAATGGCATAAAACGTTCGTAACGTTCTTTTCCAATTGATGGTATTGCAATATCATCACGCACAAATAAAATAACAGGCTCCATCAATGATTGTAAGCCTTTAGGCGCTTGGTTAGGTCGTTTACGGTATGCTTGAGCTACTGATATAAAGATCCAACACATCAGTATCAGACTCAATAACATCGCGCAAACTGTTTTTGTAATACTAAAATCGAAAGGTATTTTAGCATTCGCATCTGTTGTTACGCCATCCGGTAATACTTTAACAATTTTACCGTTGTTTGCTCCTTTAGCGTTTTCTATCTTATAGCCAAGGTAACTCTTGTGTCCATGTTCGAATTTATTCGACATAAAACATACCAGCTTCCCCTGATCATATAAAATGACCGGTAGAGGAACTACCACTCGATAGTTTCCAACTTGGGTGATATGCCATTCATGAGCATCAACAACGTGCTCCATGATCATCTCACCAGGATTAAATTTCTCTTCTTTTGGTCCTTCCGAAGTCGTTTCTTCTGCTTTTACTGTAGGCGTACTAGCATTCTTGCTCCCTTCGCTTATAAATGCCGTACAAACTACGGAACTTATAACTACGGCAAGAATTAGGAACCTCTTCAATTTCAGGCTCATGAATTAATTTTTTACTATCTTTAAGGTTCGGGTTAACAGACAGCAATATTAGTAAAATTTGAAACTCCTTGGTTATTTTTTTAAAAAAATTCTTTTACTTTGTTAAACATTGTTAACGAATAACCTAAACCTTTCATTTTTGAACGACTTTATTTTAAACGATCAATATTTTATGCACGAAGCCTTAAAAGAGGCCGATATGGCTTTCAATAGTGGAGAAATACCCATTGGGGCTGTAGTTGTTTGTATGAACAGAATCATTGCCCGTAGCCATAACCTGACGGAATTACTAAATGATGTTACAGCTCATGCTGAGATGCAGGCTATTACTGCTGCGGCAAATCATCTGGGTAGCAAATATCTTGTCGATTGTACATTGTATGTAACTGTTGAACCTTGTGTAATGTGTGCCGGCGCTATTTTCTGGTCACAGCTTGATAAATTAGTTTATGGTGCCCGTGATGAAAAAAGAGGTTGTTCAAAAACCGGTGTATTTCTTTATCATCCCAAAACTAAAGTTGTGGAAGGAGTGCTTGCTGACGAGTGCGCCCAACGAATGAAATCTTTTTTTCTGAAGAAAAGAGGGTAATCTCTAAGCCCATTTTTTAGACCTTTGCAAAAAAATTAGAACTAACGTGGATACAACTGATTTAAAGTTCGAACTATTAACTGCCGGATATAGAAGAATTTTAACACATGAGGTCAATATTGGCAGTGTTTCTTTGGGAGGACGAAATCCTATCCGTATTCAGAGTATGACCAATACGGATACGTTAAACACAAAGGCGACAATAGAACAAAGCATTCGAATGATTGAAGCAGGTTGTGAGTATGTCCGTATCACTGCTCCGGGGATAAAAGAAGCTGAAAATCTTAAGGCGATTCATGATGGCTTGCGTAAGGCAGGTTATCAAACTCCGTTAATTGCTGATATCCATTTTAATCCTAAAGCTGCCGAGATTGCAGCTCAATATGTTGAAAAGGTTCGAATTAATCCGGGTAATTATACTGATCGTAAAACCGGTAAGCTCGATTTTTCCGATACCGAATATCAAAATGAAATAGAGAAGATTCGTGAACGATTAAAGCCGCTTATCGAAATTTGTAAAAACAATGGAACCGCCATGCGTATTGGCAGCAACCATGGTTCATTAAGCGAACGTATCATGAGCCGCTACGGCGATACCCCAATGGGAATGGCTGTTGCGGCCATGGAGTTTATCGGTATTTGTGAAGATCTGGAGTTTCAGAATCTGGTTGTTTCCATGAAGGCAAGCAATCCGCGTGTAATGGTTGAAGCCACACGATTGATTGTAGCCATGATGAATGCTAACGGTACTTGTTATCCTTTACATTTGGGTGTTACCGAAGCCGGTGATGCTGTTGAAGGCAGAATCAAGTCAGTTGCCGGGATATGTTGTTTACTCGAGGATGGAGTAGGTGATACAATCCGCGTTTCGTTAACCGAAGATCCCGAAAAGGAACTCCCCGTTGCAAAATTCATAGTTGATCGATACAATAACCGCTTAAATACTGATAGTCCTGAAAAAGTTACCCTCCCGCTTAATCCATTTTCTTTTTCCAAACGCTTAACCCGGAGTTGTGGAATCATTGGAGGGCCCAACCTTCCTATTGTGTTGGCTTCCCGGCCTGAACCGGATGTGGCGATCTTTAAACCGGATCTTGTTCTCAATCTATCTGATATTGAAGATGAAGATGCCTCCTATTCCTTTGTTACTATAAAACAGCCTGCCCTTCTTTCATCCGATACGTTAACCCGATTAAAGACCGGTCACAACACTGTCTTAATTGCCGAAAGTAGCGAGAATGAAGCCCCATTATGGTATCGAAGCATTTTCAATGCACTTATCCGATTAAATATTGATGTACCGGTTATTTTGAAAAAGTGTTATGAAACCATAGATATTGAGAAGTTTTTGGTTCAGAGTGGTGCAGATATGGGGACTCTCTTTGCCGATGGACTTGGGGATGGTATTTGGTTAGAAAGTCCGCATCCTCATATTAAATCACACCTTGTCGAAACAACTTTTTCTATTCTTCAGGCTACCCGAAGCCGCATCTCGCAAACCGAATTTATCTCTTGCCCTTCTTGTGGTCGTACGCTTTACAATATTCAGGAAGCCCTTGCTAAAGTAAAAGCCGCTACACGACATTTGAAGGGACTCAAGGTTGCAGTGATGGGGTGTGTGGTGAATGGTCCCGGCGAAATGGCTGATGCGGATTATGGTTATGTAGGATCAGGAAAGGGAAAAGTAAATCTTTATCGGGCGAAAGATCTTGTTATACGAAATATAGATGAGGAACATGCAGTTGAACAACTGGTTGAACTGATCAAGGACGATGGAAGGTGGGTCGATCAATAAGAAAAACAGGATTAATTCTAGCGATTAGTCTGGTTTATAACATTATCCTAAAGCAGTATTTTATTAATTAAGGAATCACTACCGAAAGAGCGGCAGGAAGAATTTCAATTTCAAACCGGGAAGGAGAAATAGATTCTCCATCAGCCTCCATTCCAAACAAAGGATCAGAATCAACAATCAAATGTTTACAGGTAAAGGTTTCAACTTCTTTTATTTTAATAAATGAACCGTCGAAGAGCTTTTTAACATTGAGCATAATTTTCGACTTACTGACTTTATTAATCAGTGTTACATCGAGCAGTCCATCATTAAATATGGCAGATGGGAGTTGTTTCATACCCCCGCCATTATATTTGCAAATGCCTGCAGCTATCGTGAAGATCTCTTTGTCTAATTCTTTATCGTCAATGGTTAGTTTAACTTTTGAGGCATTATACTGTAAAAAAGTTGTAAAGATGTGATAGAAATAACCCATTTCTGATGTTCTGTCCGATCCTTTTTGCATATTAACTTTTAAGGCCACAGCAGCATCGAACCCCATACCCACCATGTTAATAAAATAGCGTATTTGCTGGATGCCATCATTACTATAAATAACCTTTCCGGCATCGTGCTTAACAATGTTTCGGGCTTTTATCACCTCAACGGCTTTTGCGTAGTCTGTTGGTATATTGTGTGTTTTCACCCAGTCGTTTCCTGTTCCCACAGGAATCATGGCTAACTCAATTTCGTGCGGATAAAATTTCCTTTGGGTGAGAATGGCGTTAACGGCTTCATTAAGGGTTCCATCACCTCCAACCACAATAATACGGCTGAAGCCCATGTCAATATATCGACGAACCAACTTGATAGCATGTCCCTGATGTTCGGTTACAATGTTAGTATGGTGCAATCCGGCATCATCAAGCAGGGTTGAAATTTGTTTCCAGTCCTTCTTCCCCTTACCGTTTCCTGCGTTCGGATTTACAACAACAAACCATTCACCTTTCATTCTATGTTTATTTTGAATTGATAATGGGTCTATGGATTAGCCCCGATTGTTTCGGTTTAGTTCACGAAGTTTACTGTAATTCACAAATGCCGCTATTGCAGAGAAGCAACAGGCAATAAAACCATAATATCCATCGAGAAAACCTTTTTTAAACAAATATTCGTTAATGAATTTACTGATAGGACCAAAAAGCACTTTAAGAAGGTGGATCTTCTTTCCTTCTTCATGGGCACATTGTGCCTTGATCGCACTGTATCTGTAACTGGTTCGCATATGGTCTTCAATGGTAGGGAAGGAATAATGATATAAATCTCCATTCAAATGGCCAACGGTGCTATTGGGTCTTAATTGAAGTTCCTCATGAACAGGAGCCCCGTTCCATTCAGCCTTCTCTTTCAAAAATAATCTGATTTTCCGGTCCGGGTACCAAAGATGTTTTAACCAATGTCCGCAATAGTTGGTCATTCTGTTTAGATGATATACATCAAACGAAGGATTCTCTTTCATGGCAAGAATAGACTGTTGTAAAGTCTCACTTAAAACTTCATCGGCATCAATAGAAAGAATGTATGGATATATGGCTAATGAGTCAGCATAATTCTTGGTCCCCGAATAGCCCATCCAGGTTGTTTCATAAAAGCGAACACCTTTTTCCCGACAGATCAAAGATGTATTATCTGTTGACTGTGAATCAACAACAATAATTTCATCGACAATACTTTTGAGTGAATCGATGCATCGACTGATATTTTTTTCTTCGTTAAATGTAATAATTACGGCCGAAATATTTGTCATGAATGTACTATTCTATTACAAAGATATATAAATATGGAATTATGATTTCGTAATTTCATTTAGGAGTCATCAAATCTTTTTAGCCCGCCAGTTACCAAATCGCAAATAGAGAATAGATAAAATCCCCAGACATATAGAATAGACAAGCTCGGTGGTCCAGACTATCTCTATCGGAAAATGAAAATGGATTCCCAGCATATAAGCCGTGAAGAGATAAAACACCAGCGTGATGGCTTCGAAAACCAGGGCAATCTGCGTATTTGCTGTTCCTGAGACACCATTAAAAATTACATTAGTCACGGCATAAAACAGCATCACGCCCATTAATACATAAAAAGTTGGAACCGTATGATCTACTAAATCTGCATTTGAAGTAAACACATTGATGATAGGTCGTGCCAGACATACTGCCACTAATACAATTCCAAGTGTGGAATAAAAGGAAATACGCGTTATCTTATGAATGAGTGGAATCACAAGGTCTTTTCTTCCGGCTCCAATAGTATTGCTAACCAATGAATTGACTGTGATGCCAAAGCCCATTGATGGAATCATAATCATAATGTAAATACTACGGATAATATTGGAAATAGCCAGTTGCCTTTCTCCAAGCTTTTCTACAATCATAAAGAAGATAAACCAAGCCCCCAGGGAGATAAAAAATTGAAGCATGACAAAAACAGAGATACTCAGTGTCTTTTCGATTATTTTAAAATTGGGCTTCGAAAAAGCGAACAGATGATATTGTTTTAAATCTTTTTGTGTTACAATGATGATGATGAAGATCAAGGCTGATACTCCTTCTGCAATAGTAGATGCCAGACCCGCTCCGGCAATTCCCATCTCGGGGAATCCCATCTTCCCAAATATCAGTATGTATGCCAGTGCAACATTTACCAATGCAGAAATGACAGCCGTTAGTGTAACCCAACGTGTGCGGGTGATGGCCACAAAAAATGAACGGAAAATCACCATAAGAAAAGCAAATACCAATCCTATGATTCTGTAATGTAAAAATTCTATCGTTTTAGCATAGATAGCAGGGGAGGAGATCATTGTACCCAATAATGACGGAGCGATGAACTCTATAACCAGTAAAATGAATAAAGCCATTCCCATCAGAAAATAGATACTATGGTCCATTATTTTTCCGATTTCGCCATAAGCCTTCTCCCCGTTCCGACGGGCCATTAGTATCTGTGCTCCGGAGCCGAACCCAACTCCAAGCATTAAGATGACGATATAGAAAAGGCCTCCAATTGCAGATGCTCCTAATTCGACTTCACCCACACGACCTAAAAAGGCTGTGTCGGTAACGTTAATAACATTAGAAGCCAGCAAGGCCAGTATAATGGGATATGAAATATCCCAAATGTGCTTGTTTGAAGGCAGTTTTTCCACAGAAAGTTATAAAGTGATTTCAAAATGATCCCAATCAGGGCCAACCTGAAACTTTTTTCTAAAGTTCTCCAGATCGCTTCGCTTGATTTGAACAGTTGATAGCCCGGTATATTGGGCAGGTAGTGTAGTGAGATGGTTTCCCTTAAAATCAATGACAGTAGATTCACCCTGATGAGCAACACCGTTATTGTCTGCTCCAATCCGGTTTACTCCGGCAACATAGCAAAGATTTTCTAGCGCTCTGGCGACTAACAGATTATTGAAGACCGCTGCTCTGGCTGCCGGCCAGTTTGCAACATAAATCAGCATATCATATTCATAGCCGGTATCTGAATAATGGTTTCTCGACCATACCGGGAAACGAAGATCGTAGCAGACCAATGGACATATTTTCCAACCCTCAAGCTCAACAATAAGTCTTTTTTCACCCTGAACAAAATGTTTCTGTTCATTACCCATTCTAAAAAGATGCCGTTTATTATAAAAGCTAAGTGTCCCATCGGGGCGCATCCAGATCAGGCGATTATAATATCCTCCATTTGCTTTAATCGCCAACGAGCCGGTAACAACACAATTCATCCGGCTTGCTGTTTGACGCATCCATTCTATGGCACAACCATCCATCGATTCTGCAATATCTACAGGCGACATGGAGAACCCGGTGCTGAACATCTCGGGCAGAATAACCAGATCCGTTTGTGTCTGTAGCTGGTTTAATATCTCATCAAACTGCGATAGATTTTGTTTTACATCTTCCCAATGAAGATCGCTTTGTATTATGGTGATATTCAGTTCGTTTTTCATATGGCATATAGCAGATAAAGAGCCGGATCATAAAATTTCAACTTCAGAAATCGATGAGTCGGGCATTTTATAATCGTGATGCAAAGATAACGAACATAGAGACTCAATAAAATGATAGGCTTTTTAAGATATGAAAAATTAGGTATTTGTTCCCGGGGAAACGAGTTGGAGGCGGTTTAAAAGTTCCCTGTGGTGGTAAAATATGTTTCATTCAAAATTTCTATAAAGAAAGGATTCTACCTTAAAGTAGGAGGTAAGAGGAGAATACTTCCTTTATAAGCAGTAGACATGTAGTCTCTTTCCGGCCAACCTTCGTCGCCTTTTCACCCTACTTTTGCCGTATTTCCACCGTACTCTTATAAGCACGGTGGAAATACGGCAAAAGTAGGGTGAAAGTACGGCAAAAGTACGGCGGAACCCCTCCATTTATAAGTGATTTATAAGGAACGTATGGGGGATTTCCCTCTTGTTTATATCTTTCAAAGGATAGTGGTTGATAGCTGTTGGATGATGATTGGATGCGACATTGAAAAACCGATGTTAGTCGATTTGGGTCGGAAGAAGGATATGGCGAAAAGTTAAAGTTTCGGGCTTCTTAGTTTCTTTACAAATAGGAAGGGTTTCAATTGATAATCCTAAAGATATAAAGTACTGCAGTGTTAAACTGTATAACTCCTTTTTTCAGCAGCTTGAAAGTAACGTTCTGAAACTTATAAACTGTTAACAGATTATCAATAGAATTATTTATATTTGTGAAGCATTAAAAATGACCAAATCCAAGCTTTATGAATACCATAGAAACGTATGATTTTAAAGGAAAACGCGCTTTAATCCGAGTGGATTTTAATGTGCCGTTGAATGAGGAGTTTCACATTACCGATACAACCCGTATCGATGCCGCACTCCCAACGATCCGCAAAGTACTTGCCGGTGGAGGATCCGCAATTGTAATGTCGCATCTTGGTCGTCCAAAGAGTGGCCCTGAAAATAAGTTCTCTCTGAAGCACTTATTACCTTACCTTAATGAAAAATTAGGACTTGTAGTTAAGTTTGCCGATGATTGTATTGGACAATCGGCTGTTGAACTATCCGCAGGATTAAAACCCGGTGCGGTTTTATTACTCGAAAACCTTCGCTTCTATAAAGAAGAGGAAAAAGGAGATGTTGAATTTAGCAAGAAAATTGCCTCATTAGGTGATTGTTATGTTAATGATGCTTTCGGAACGGCGCACCGTGCACATGCATCTACTGCTATCATTGCTCAATTCTTTCCAAAAGATAAATTATTTGGTTTTTTGATGGATGGCGAAGTTGCCAGTCTTAAGAAAGTGTTGGAAAGTGGCGAACATCCATTTACCGCTATCTTGGGTGGGGCAAAGGTATCGGGTAAAATCCAGATCATCAATCACCTGTTGGATAAATGTGATAACCTGATCATTGGTGGAGGTATGATGTTTACCTTTATCAAAGCGATGGGTGGAGAAGTCGGCAGCTCATTGGTTGAGGATGATTTTATCGAAACAGCTAAGAAAGCCATCATTGATGCCAAAGCAAAAGGTGTTAACTTATTGATCCCAACCGACACAATTATTGCCGATGCATTTAGTAATGATGCTAACAAAAAGACTGTTAAAACCGATCAGATTCCTTCGGGTTGGATGGGATTAGATATTGGTCCTGAAACTACAGCAAAATTCCAGAAAGTGATCATGGACTCTAAGATCGTTCTTTGGAATGGTCCGATGGGTGTTTTCGAAATGGAAAACTTTGCGAAAGGAACCAAAGAAATTGCGCTTACTTTAGCAAAAGCAACAGCAAATGGTACCTATACACTTGTTGGCGGTGGCGATTCAGTTGCTGCCATTAACAAATACAATCTGGCCAAGAAAGTAAGCTATGTATCTACCGGTGGCGGTGCTATGCTTGAATATATTGAAGGTCGTGTACTTCCTGGCGTTGCAGCCATCGAAGCATAGTGTTGTTAAAACATTTTTGTTTGTAAAAATTGAAACAGAGAGACGGCCCATATCGGTTGTCTCTCTGTCATTTTGAGATGTTGCAACTATTTAAGCTTTCTAAATTTTTCTGCAATAATAGAAAGCTCGTTATTTTTTAGCGAAGATGTCTTTTTCAAAATATTTATAAAATATCCTACTTCTTTTTCACTGGTAGGACATCCCATATTATCTCCGATCTTGCCTTCCGAATCTGTTTCGGGTCTATTGGCATCGGCTAATAGCTTTCCATTTCCATCAAATATCAGCCAGAAAGGAATTCCGCTTCCTCCCTTATACTTTTTCATCAACGCTAAGGCTCCCGGATTCTCAAGATCTTTCTTTCTATCCGATTCAAGCACTACAAGATGTGCAATCACGTAGTTTTTATTGAAAAAGGCTTTACATGCAGGATCATTCATGGTTGTATCCATTGCATGACACCAGTGACACCAAGAGGCATGGAAAATAATAAATACATTTTTTTTCTCTTTCAGGGCCTGTTTACAGGCTTCATTAATGACTTTGTCTGCTGTTTTTGGCGTTTCCTGCGCTATGATCCCGTTTGACAAGAAGAGAGATAGCAAAATAATGATTGTAGTTCTCATAGTGGAATTTTATTGAATTGGTAAACATAAAAGGCAAACTTATAGATTTTAATTTAATTTTGTTCCTATTCTATAATAATAACCTAAGAAAGACTGAAATAATAAGAAAAATAGCTTCGGTATGAAAAAATTAATGGGGAAGCGTAGGTGGTTTAGTCTTACCATTTACTTACCGGAAATATTTCCGATGGTGGATTTATAGATGAATTTGAGGCTGGGTATCCATTTTTATAAGTCGTATAACTCTACCAGTGAAATTCAATGTTTATTCCATCCGGATGATTTTCAAAGCTGAGGAAACAGGTTTTGCTGGTCCCATCCCAAACCGACCGGATGTCGGTCAGTGTCTGACCGCTTGCATTGGTAGCCGTAACTTTTTTGGGAGCGGCAGGAAGCAGAACACGCATTGCATTCGTAGTATTTAACGGACTTTTTACAATGAATGAATATTGCTTTTTGCCCGTGACTTCGTTATATACTCTTGCAGCTCCGGCAAGCACCTGTGGTCTTTTCGGATCGGGTACGCGATCGACGTTGTAGAGATAGGCTTGCTCTCCCGGTGATACAATCTTTTCGCTTAACACTGGGAGTTTCGGATCGAAAAGATCAATCAGACATCCCTTAACGGTATAAGGTTTATCACTAACACTTTCATCCATTACAGATACCATGTCAAACGGTCCCCTTTCCAGATAAAAGAAATTTTTGAAAACCAGTTCTCCGGCTTTAGCTTTTTGTTCGAAAAGCTGTTTTACGATTGCTACAAAGTTCGTATCATTCTCGGACTGAAGAACAAATTCCTTCGGGTCCTGACGCAAAACATAAACAGTGCCTTTCCCGCAACTGTATTCACCCTCTTTGGCTGCACGGTCGATGCCGAGTAGTTCAAATAAATTTTCGGAAGGTGCATTATAATGGTTATTTCCTGTATTCCACCACTCCTGCACTGTTTGGAACGGATCATTATCGCGACCACAATAGACCAGTGCGCCACCATTCTTTACCCATTGTGCAATATACTTATGCGCTTCGGGTGAAAGGGGTTTCATATTGGAATATGACATCACCAATAATTTGGTATCTTTCCATGTTTCAGGATAAGCTACATTCTCGATATGAAGTGTCTTAACAGGAACACCCCGTTTTAGCAAAGGTAGTGCCTGACCATAAAAATTTGATAACTGTGAATCTTCGTATCCTTTATGTGTGGGGAAACGTTGAAACATTAATGAATTAGACATCAACACACTGATACCCGATGATCCATTTACGCGGTTGTCGGATAAAGGCATCTGATTCAGTGAATTCACCATTACTTGCATTTGGGTGGAATAGAAACGGGGGATCGTTTCTTTTTCATTGCTGTTCGGTTTTTGATAGAGACCTTGATAAATACGATCGGGCCAAGGCATCACTTCATAATCGGCAATCATAGGATAAAGAAGTTGAGCCGTAAACGTGGCTTGATAATTCTTTTTGTAGTCACCCCAATCGCGGGGACGGTCTTCAATAGGATCGGTAAGAAAGAACAACTTTCGTTTAGTAGGCGCAGTCATCGACTCCATAGATCCGTATTCGAGAAAAGCATTTTCAAAGACGCGCTCTTTTCTGATACCGTTAAAAAAGGTCGGTTCTCGCGAAGTACCTGTCCAGACTTGTGCAATATATCCATCTATACAGGGTAATGAGGCCAGGCTGGCTTCAGGACTTACAATCTGCCAGGAAGCGTAATTGACTAAAGAATGGGTGGGAACATAACAGCGAACATTCATCCCTTTGCTACGACCGTACTCTTTGGCATAGGTGAATATCTCCTTCAAAGCGTTATAATATAACTGGTACTTCAATTTGCTTGACAGATAGGTGTTTTCAGGAGATTCGTCTTGTGGGCGCCATGCAAAGTTGTAGTATTTTTGCCACTCATTTTTAAATGCCTGACTGTAACCTGCCCGGGCCCAGAACTCGGGTTCTTCCAAATAGATGGCATCGATACCGGCATCAATAACCCGTTTGATATGCTTTTCTTCCATATACTTGATAAAAGACGCGGTTGGAACGATATAAGGAATTAACCTTCCATGTCCGATGGAATCGCCCTTTACGTCCATCTGTCCTTCACTTAAATGATTTATTCCATCCCATTTACCGGTAAAATAATCCTGATATTCACCCCAGGCAATACCTGTCATAAAATGAGTTATATACCCGTGATCACGCCACGACTTTACCCTTTCTTTAAAGGTTATATCTTTATAATCGTTTGCACCATATACAATTGCAATATCTGCCCTGACATCGGTGACCGGCTTCCATGCGCCTGCTGTCTGAAAGGCTGTCTTTTCTCCGCTCTTTATTTTAGGTGGATCGGTTAAACCCTCAGGCTTAGATGTTGCGAGGGAGGCTATTAATAATAGACTGTAAATTAAATGAAATCCCATTTTTTCTTATAGTTTATAAACTCTGACATAATCAATGTAAAACTTTTGCGGAAAGATCGTATCGTCAACATCACCGCCCCAGCTTCCACCTATGGCGGTATTGAGTAAAAGATAAAACGGATCGACAAAAGAACCTTTATAGGCGGAAGTTGGCGGAGTGAATGTAAGATAATAGGTGTTATCTACAAATAGTTTGATTTCGCTACCTTTTCTTTCGAGTCCGTAAACATGATAAGCTGTACTCAGGTTGTAAAGCATCAGCGTACTTCCCTGGCTTTTATGCATGTTTTGTTCGGTACTGTTTGAATCCCACCAATGCATGGTTCCCCATACTTTATTCGGGGTACGACCTATAAATTCCATGATGTCAAGTTCGCTGCATTTGGGCCAGCCTATACTGGTTATGTTTGTCCCCATCATCCAGATGGCCGGCCAAATGCCTTTACCTGAAGGAAGCTTTGCGCTGACTTCAATACGGATGTCGCCTTTAAACGATTGTTTTCCAAGCGTATTTAAACTGGCTGATGTGTAGTGAGCGACATTATTATACTCTTCTTTCAGAGAAGTAATTACTAGATTACCATTTTCAACGCTGGCATTTTCCAATCGTGTTTTTGTATAGTATTGTTTTTCATTATTACGTACAAATCCGACTTCATAACCCCATTTCGTTGAATCGGGAAGCCCGTTATAATTAAATTCATCGGACCAAACCAATTGCCGTTCCGGATCGTGATTCACCAGTTTTTTTGTTGGCTTACATGAAATCAAAAATCCCATTAACAAAATAAAAATAAATACGATGCGCATAATATGAGAAGTTGAAGGTTATAAACAAAGTTAGAATTTTTTTATAATGGAAATTGCTTGATTTCATTAATTTTCAATGAATAAAAAAATAATTACGAAATATTCGTAATAGTACTTGACTTTATCTACGAAAATGTCGTAATATTGCGAAATAATTTAAAGACATGAAAAAACTAACTGCGCAAGAAGAAGAAGCGATGTTAATCATTTGGAAGATTGGAGAGGGATGTGTGAAGGATTATCTTGACAATTACCCTGAACCGCAACCTCCCTACACCACACTGGCTTCGATTGTAAAAAATCTGGAGAAGAAAAAATTTATCACCTCGCGTAAGATAGGGAATGTATATCTTTATCAACCTGCTGTCCAGCAAGAAGAATATCAGCAGACAATGATGTCGGGGGTGGTTAAAGATTATTTTCAGGATTCCTATAAAGAACTGGTCACCTTTTTTGCGAAGGAGCAAAAGATATCATCTGATGAGTTAAAGGAAATTATTAATCTGATCGAAAAGAATTCAAAAAACTAAAGCCATGAGTCCACTCTTTGTCTATTTATTGAAAGCTTCAGCTACGGTATTTATATTGTGGGCATTCTATTTTCTATGTCTGCGTAGGATGACTTTTCATCGGCTAAACCGGTATTTTTTCATTGCGGGAATTATAGTATCATTTGTCTGGCCGGCTCTACCGCTTGATGAATGGTTCTTCCAGGCGCCTCAGGTTCCGCAGGTAGTTGTTTATATTCCGGTTTCAGCTTTCATGCTTCAATTTCAACATGAGACACCGACTTTTGGAATAGAACAGTTTCTGAAGATCTGTTATTTTGGAGGAGTACTTTTTATGCTGATCCGGTTGGGTATACAGATCATCTCTTTACGTACTATCTTTAAACGATCCGAGAAGCAAATCATTCAGGGTATAGCCATACAGGTGATAAGAGAAGAGGTAAACCCGTTCTCATTCTTCGGATATATCTTTCTGAATCCGGCAAATCATACCGCTACAGAGCTTAATGCCATTATTGAGCATGAGAAAGTGCATAACCATCGTGCTCACTCTATTGATATTTTGCTATCCGAACTGGTTAAAATCGTTCTCTGGTTTAATCCCTTTTCCTGGTTGTTTTGTAAAGCCGTGAAAGAGAACATTGAGTTTGAAGTAGATCGGATTCTTCTTCATCAAGGGATTAACTGTAAAGAGTATCAATATAGTCTGTTAAAACTATCTGCAATTAAAAATCAAAATTCAATAACCAATCATTTTAACTTGTCTAATCTTAAAATCAGAATCATCATGATGAACAAAAAGAAATCGTCAAGGCTAGGCCTTGCCACGTATGCACTGGTAATTCCCATCTTGTTATTTAGTATGGCAATCAGTGTTGCATTTGCACAAGACAAATTGCCAGGTAAGAAAAGTGCACAGAAAACTATTGCTGTTTTAAAAGATAATTTAGCCGGTAAGAATCCCTTAATCTTATTAGATGGAGTAGTCATCACTAAAAAGAAAATGGATGAAGTTCCCTCCGATCAAATTGAATCGGTTAATGTCTTAAAAGGCGAGAATGCCACGAAGAACTATGGAGAGAAGGGAAAAGATGGAGTAATCCTGGTAACTTCCAAAAAAGGGGATAATGCTAAAAATACCGGGGTTTCAATACGCTCCACCGGCAATAGTACCATTCCGGATAATGTTCTTTTTATAGTGGATGGTGTTACTTATGATAAAGATGCGATGAAAAGTCTTAATCCTGATCGAATAGAAAGTATGGATGTCTTGAAAAATGAGAGTGCTACGAAACTTTATGGAGAGAAGGGAAAGAACGGAGTGATCATTATTACTACCAAAAAAAACGTCTCCATTAATAGTAATGTTTCAAGTAATGTATCGGTAAATACAAACGTTTCTGTAAAACCAACTTTAAACGATGTAACGGTTGTTGGATATGGTAATTCTACAGGTCGGGAAGAGGTGAGAAGAGATACGACAAAGATGAAATTTTCAGCTAAAGATTTGTATATTTTATTGGATGGTAATGAGATTGATGAAGCCAAGATGAAAGCGATTAACCCTGAAGATATTTTAAAGATAGATGTATTAAAGGGTGAAAGCGCTACCGCTGCTTATGGTAACAAGGCAAAGAACGGAGCCATTCTGATAACTTTAAAAAAGAGATAAGATGCCTTAACGGGATGATTTTTCTCATTCAATGATACGCTTAAAATGGGGTGGCTTATGCTTCCCCTTTTGCCATTAGACAAGGTAAAATAAAAGAGCTGCCCGAAAGGGCAGCTCTTTTATTGGTTAGGAGATTAGAAATATTCTATATTATTTATGAATATAGTATTGATTTATGAATATAGTGTTGGCAAAAGTTTTATGCAAAAAATGTGCTGTAAATCAACTATTTAAATAATTCGGCTAATTTAACTTCTAATGCGTCTCCTCGTAGATTCTTGCCAATGATTTTTCCATTAGCATCAATCAATACATTTTGGGGAATCGCTCTGACAGCATACAAACCAGCTACTTCATTATCCCATCCTTTCACATCGGAGACATGTTTCCAGGTTAGTTTATCCTCACCAATTGCTTTTGTCCAGGCTTCTTTTTTTGTATCTAAGGATACGCCTAAAATTTCCAGTCCTTTTTCATGATATTTAGCATAAGCTTTAACTACATTAGGATTCTCGGCACGGCAAGGACCACACCATGATGCCCAGAAGTCGATAAGCAGATATTTACCTTTAAAATCTGATAACTTAATCACATTACCATCCGGATCGTTTTGTGAAAATTCAGGTGCTATAGCACCGATTGAAATAGCCTTTATTTTTTCCAGATAGGTAGCATACTCTTTACCGGTTATTGTACGCTTCACCTCCTCGGATAAAGTATTAAACAATGGCGCTGCGTCAGCATAATCTGGAACAGAACCCGCATATCTCTTTAATGCGCTTAAACTTACAAAACTTTTTGGGTTTGCCTTGATGTATGTTAAAAGAATCTGTTTCTTTTCTTCATCAATTGCGTTATATTTCTTATCAAGTTCTGCTTGGATCGCTTCATCTTTTTTCTTTTCTGCTGGTATTGCGCGATATTCGGTTATGTAGGCAGATAATTTCTGATCATTAGGTTTCAACGCTAACTTAAGTTTTTCATTATCTGTATTTATTTTGGATCCTGTGATTTTTACTTTTTCTAGAGAATCAGGACTGGAAATCTTTATATTACCTGCTTCAAGATAAAGAGAGACATACTCGGATTTCTTGCTACGAATTCCCGGACCGGTTCGATTAATAATAAGATTAGCTTGAATTGGGTCATTGACAGTACCTTTAAATTCAAATTGACCGTTTGTTATGGTAGTTGAGTCGATTACAGTAACATTTGCTGTCCGGTATGACAGATATACTTTTGCAGGTGCATTTAAGTTACCGATTTGTCCTTTCAAGGTGTAGTTTCCTTTTTGTGCCATTAATGAGATGGGCGCTATCAGCAGTATCGCTAAGATTATTTTTTTCATTTGTGAATATTTATTTTTTTTGTTTTCAATGATTTATAATATGTTAATATACAGTCAATAAAGTTCTAATCCGAATTAGTTGGTTTTATTTCGTTCCAGAACCTCTTTTATCATTAGTTCTAATGAGCGTTCATTGCGATTATCTGTCCTGAAGTTTTTAAAGATAATGCGACCGTCTTGATCAAGAAGGTAGTTAGTCGGTGCGCCCCTTGCGATAAGGTTACCCTGCTTATCATTTTCACCTTTTAGCGGTATAAAACTATATCCGCTTGATTTAATGAATGGTGCGACATATTCATCTTGTTCCGGAACGATATTTATACCGATATAGACTACGTTTTCTTTATTGAATTTTTTTATCACATTTTCAAAATATGGGAATTCACCTCTGCAAGGCCCACAACCGGGAAACCAATAAGTCAATAAAATTACTTTTCCTTTGTAGTCGGAAAGAGACGCTTTTCCTTGTTTCAGGTATTGATCAAGCGAAAAGGGAGTAGCAGGTACTGCTGTGGCATCACGAACTTTCCATATGTCGGCGAAAAGTTCTTTCATATTCTTTCCAAGTTTTTTCCTGTATTTTAAAAGCGCCTCTTGCACATTATCGCTGGGGGTAAGTGCATAGTAGTTTATTAATTTCTCATAAGCAGTGGTTGTATTTCCTATTCTGTCATAAATTTCCGACTTTAGCAGGGTTATTTGATCTGCTACCGGAGATCTGCGCTCAAGAGAAATAGCTTCTATGATTGCCAACGCATCGGTTGCCTTGTTTTCAGCCAAAAAAGTTTTCACCTTTATCAGATCCTGTGCAAGTTTTGCTCTATCATTCCAGCTTTTTTTATCGTTTTCATTATTAGATAACGATACCAATGATTGGGCTAATTCTAAAGCTTTCTCAGGAGTTCTTTCAAGATAAGTGTAAAAGAAATCATACATTCCACTTGACGACCAGTTTGATTTGTTTGGAGGAAAGTCATTTTTTAGCTGGGTATATATTGCTACTTTTTCATTGTAATCTGAGACAAATAATCCAAGCCAATATAGCGCTTGTGCCCCACGTTCACTATTTGGAAATAATTTTGGAATTTCAAGCATTCCCTTGCGGTAACTCTCGGGATTACTATTTTTAAAACTACTGTTATAATAGAATGCATAGTCCGGATTTGATGGATCGGCTTCTTTTGCTTTTCTCAAATATTCTCTGGCACCATCAAAGTCACCCCAACGTTCTCCGTCTATCCATAAATCAAAGTAAGCTTTAGCGTATTTCGGGTCAATCTCCAGTGCTTTTAGAAGCCATGGTTTGGCTTTTGGACTTTCGGCATTGTAATATGCATTTCCTATTGCAAAGGGGACTATGACTGACCGAGGAAATTGTTTTGACCATGTTTCATATTGGAGAGGTAACGTTTTGCTATTAATACCAATAGCCTTAATGAATTTTTCATGTACTTCAATATTGTCAGGATCGGCTTCAACTAAAGTCTTGATTTTTAAAAGGGAATCAGCACTTATGGGTGCTGGGTCTTTTTTGTTTTGCGCGAATACGATAACATGTATCAGTAATAATGCAATCAATAGAAAATTCTTCATGATGCAATCGTTTTTAATTATTATAGATGTCGTTTTTATTGAGTTAAGAATGAATGTGCGAAGCATATTCAAAAGATAAAATGATACTTTTTAATAATGGGGGCTATTGTTCCCCCATTACTAATTTTAAATTCTTTCAACTTTTAAATTCTATTTAATTAATAGGTATTCTGTGTAATTACGCCATTGCTTGAAATAATCTCGGTACGAGGTAGTGGTGCTGCAAATCGTCTTGAGTTTTTTGGCAGAGTGTAAGTTATGGGTGCTTGAGTTGTTAATACTGATGATGCATTGTAAGGATAGAAAGTTCTGGAAAGTACTACATCGTCATTTGGATCATCGTTATTGTTAAAGCGACGAATATCAAACCAGCGTTGTGTGAATGGTAATTCTCGTCTTCTTTCTTGCAAAATAACCTGAATAGCCTGTGCTTGAGTCGAAGCTGTAAGTGCAGGTGTCCCAGGTAAAGTTCGTTTGCTATATAGCTTGTTTACTGCGTCTAATGCAGGCTCTACTTGTCCGACCCGGGCAAGACATTCAGCCTTTATCAGTATTTCCTCAGCTACTGTAGGTCCCGAAGGAATTCTGTCTTTAAAGAAGAAAATATATCCCGGATAATCATAAGCTGGATTAGTCATCGTACGGTCATAGGAATAGTGTTGAACGATATGATATTTGTATCGTAAGTCATTTGTATGATCGTAAAGGTCTAGTAACTCTTGGCTAGGAACATACCACCATGATTCGTGATATAACATTCTAAAATAAAGAAATTCTTTCCATCCTATCATATCGGTCATATCCGTTTGGTTGTTATGTGTGTAGGGAAATTGCAATGTTACAATTTGTTGGTTTGCTCCCGGATTGATAGTAAGTGTTTCGGGATTGCCATATTTCATTTCCGTATTATAGTCCACAAGTGTATTATATTCTGCTAAAGCGGCATTTGCATAATCAAGCGCTTTAGTGTAATTGTTCCGGTTAAGATAATATCTGGCTGCAAAACCGTTTACAGCGGCTGTATTGGCTCTCCAGTGACGGGCTGTTCCATTTTGTACGAGGGGTGTAGTGATTTTCAATGCTTCGGCAAGATCCGCTTCTATCTGTTGATATACTGTGCTTAATGGCTGACGCGCAACCGATTCTCCAAAATTTGTCGAAAGTTTTATGGGTAATCCGGCTTCATCTTTGTTTGCTTCCGTATATGGTAAGCAATATGTGTTAGCCAATTCCCAATAACTATAAGCCCTGATAAAATGGGCCTCTGCTTTTAACCTCGTTTTATCTGCTTCAGAGCCAGAGACCTTATCAAGATAACTCAGGACCAAGTTCGCATTAAATATTTTTTTATATTCATTACTCCAAAACGTTTCACGTCCATCATCCGGTAAATATTGGGTATCCCATAATCCGAATTCAATGGCGGCCATAGAAAATACTCCGGGTCTGGCATTATACAAGTTTGTATATAATCCATAATCATCGGTACTATATATGGCTGTCCGATTTCCTTCCTGATAGAAAGTACTGTAAGTGCTTAAAAGGGCATCCAACTGATCGACAGTAGTAACAACTAGCGAAGAGCTCTTCGAAGGTCTTTCCTCAAGGAACTTATCGCATGAGGAAAAATTAATCATTAAAGTGACCATAATCAGCCAACTTCTTAATATTGTTTTATATTTTAGTTTCATGTCTTGCTATTTTTAGAATTCAAATTTTAGACCTAAGGTAAATTTTGGTTGAGGTTTCAGCGTTCCTTTTGGATATTCTGGGTCTTCACCTTCTTTATTAAAAAGGAAAGTGTGGAGATCGTTCCCTTGTGCATAAATCTGCGTTTTGTTTATTTTAAATCTTCTCAATAAACTTTGATTTAGATTATAAGTCACGTTCAATTCTTGTATTCTGATGTTTGAAGCATCTTTAACCAAATAACTCAGATATGGGTAGAAACGATCCCAGAAATAAAATTTAGCTTCATTAGCATTAAGTGGGAGTGGAACAATTTGTGATTGATCACCATTTGTTACAGTGCTTAATTTGTCGTTAGGTAATACTCTTGAACCCCACACCACAGGATAGTTAAATGATTCAACTTTAAAGACATGACCAAATTTACCTGTGATAATGAAGGAAACATTGAAGTCATAAATTTTAAATGAGTTTGTCACTCCTAGCCCGTATGGAGCATTAGTGGTTCCTGAGTTTATCATATAATCGCGACCATCTCCCGGTGTCCATGCATTGAATTCATACGTTGTACCGTTGGCACCTTTTACCGTCGGCTGATTATTTACAACCCCGGCATATACAAAAGACCATAGGGCATTTGCATCATTCCCTTGCACATAAGAATAGGTAGGACCTGAAGTAAGACTAGATGCGGCATAAGTTGCGATGAAAAGTTTGGTGATTCTATTTCTGTTGTAAGAGAAGTTCAAGCTGCCACGCCATACAATATCATTCTCTTTAATATTAAGAAATGATCCTACTTCAAAATTAATCCCTCGATTATTCATTGTCCCATTATTCAGTTTCTGAGAAGTTGTTCCGTTAACAGCAGGGATTGAAACCGATACGATAAGATCTTTTTTTACATCATTGTAGACATCAAGTTTACCATAAAGCTTTCCACCAAGTACGGCATAATTAAAACCTAAGTTTAATGAACCTGTTTTCTCCCATCGAAGTGTAGGGTTTCCGTAACTTGAAATTGAAGCTGTATAATCATTCGTATAAATATTTGGTGTTGTTCCCAGAGATATCAACGGTTTGAATGCTGTCGATTTATCGACATTGCCTCTATAACCATAAGTTAATCGTAGATTTAATCTGTTAAGCCAGGATATGTTTTTCAAGAATTCCTCTTTTTGTGCCTGCCAACTTAATCCCACCGACCAAAATGGTGCATAACGATATTTTGGATCATCGGTGATCAGATTTGAGGCATCTGTACGAGCACTTCCGGATAAGGTATATTTATTATCGTATGTATATGCCAGATTACCATATAATGAAAAGTATCGATCGGTGGTATACGAAAACGAATTTGTGTAACTAAAGGTTTGATTATTTCCCATCCAATTCTTAATGGGATAGAAGGTTCCCCCTGAGCCATTTGGGAAAGTCCCAACAGTCAATTTATCATCATTATATCCATAGGTTATCGGATTATTAAATGTTTGGCTTATATTACTGATGATCTCAGAACCGGCAACAAAATTGATTTCATGTTTTCTGAAAAATATCCGATCAAAGTTTAATTGGTTTCTTAAATTGTATGATTCATATTGTGCTCGATTTTGAGTTAGAATACTCCCCTTAGGCAGATTGGTCGTAATAGTCCCCGTCATGGTTTGTGGTGACCATGTGGATGCTGTATTTATTGTATTTCTGACGTAATAAGTGTTTTCATTATACAAATTCCTGTTAAATGTATTAAAGAACTCATACTGAATTTTGGTATCAAAGGTTAATCCTCTTATAATATTAAAAGTCAAACCTGCTTGAATGCGTGCATTAAGTTGTTTTGATGTGATGTCACGATTTTGTATCTCCTGTATCGGGTTATAAGTCCAATTAGAATAAGGGAAACGACTCGTAGGAACATATCTTTGAATGATCGGCCAATAATATTGAGAAATATTAGTCAATGATCCATCAGAATTTTTAAGCATGTCATATGGTGATAATGACTGAATATCAGACAATGTTACACCATTATTTTTGTTTATAATGTATTGTGTCAAGGCTGAAAAATTAACTGTCAGCCACTTAGATAGATTAGCTGAAGTCCTATAATTAATCAGATATTTATTATTATAAGTTTCCTTGAAGTTTGATTGGTTGCTTTCGTAAAGAAGTGATAATGCATTAGTTAGCTTTCCTGATGAACCATATAATGAAAGATTGTATTGCGTATTAACAGGCGTGGCCAGTAGGTTGTCAGAAATTTGACTCCTATTGTCTTGTGTTTTGAGTTGCGCAAGGGTGGCATCAAGCTGGGCATCGGTTGTGAAACCTAAATAATGTTCACTTAATGCGACTGTTGCCTGTGACCAAGACTTAGCGTAGTTTGTTGTAAGCGATCCATTATTGACCATTCCCCCCCATTTATTAAATGCTTGTTTTTCGTATTCAACTGTTTCAGCAGAAGAAGCAAGCGGATTAACATAACTGAGGTCTAACTTATTTCCAATCCGGGTAAATGTAGAAAACTCAACTTTGATGGGTGTACTTTTATTTGCTTTTTTTGTTGTAACTACAATAACACCATTAGCTGAACGCGCTCCCCATATTGAAGCTGCCGCAGCATCCTTTAAGACGGAAATACTTTCTACATCATTTGGATTTATTGAGTTGAAATCACCCTGAATGGCAAAACCGTCAACAACGACCAATGGCGTGGCAGTGGCATATAAACTTGATAAACCACGTATCTGAATGTCGGTCGGATTCCCATCCACGTCAAGTTTTGCCTGTAAACCGGCAACTGTGCCTATAAGACGTGTTGCAATATTTGTAGTCGGTTTGTCCAACTGTTCTTTTGATATAACATCAAAAGAACCTGTTGCACGTTCTTTTGAAATGGTTTGATAACCGGTTGACAATACCGTCACTTCTTTCAATTCTGCAACATCTTCGTCTAATGTGACATTTATTACCGAACGTCCATTTATTTCGATAATTTGTTTCTTCAACCCAATATAAGAAATAATCAAAGTCTTTTCTTTGGCTGAAAGTTGTATAGAAAAGTTACCGTTGCTATCAGTAATAAATGCTCTTCCGGTTTCTTTAATATTAATTGTGGCACCAGCGATCGCATTACCATTTTTATCAGTAATTTTTCCTGATATTTTTTGTACTTGTTGTTGGATTGTGGGCTGTACGAAGTGTTTTTGTGTATTTGCTTCAGTCGATATGCAACTAATAATTGCAACTGATATTAGTAAACCAGTCTTCACTGAAATTCGTAATTGACTATTTTGTTTCTGAAAAGAAGCGAAACATAAGTTAAAAAATTTCATAAATTTGTTTTGAGTTTAAGTTATGAATATTGTGTATGTTTACTGGAGATAAACTACACGCTTGAATTCCTGATCGGTAAATATTCCATTATTTACCGATCTTTTTTTGATTTTCAACAACATCGTTTCATAGAGCATAAGTTTAATGAATATAATAGCATGATTTATTTAAGAATTATATTTTGTGATAATACAATATAAAATTTATTTTAATAAATATTATATGTATAAGATTATATTAGACATAAGGCATAATATGCCTATAGCGTAATGATAATGAAATTAAAATGAAATAGCTGTATAAATTCCGCTAAGGGAAAGGATGCTATTCATGAATTAATTCATGGCTGTTAACAACAACAGCAACAACAGCAGAATAGATCGTTTTTTTGGTCAAAACGACAAATGGAAAATGAAAGATTGTAAATATATTCCGAGTAGGTACTCGAATTCATTAAAGTGAATATTTTCATTTTCATTTTTTTCATTTTTTATAATTTCCGCAACTTACGGGTTAGGTTTTAGCACCTTTCAGCAACGTGCTGAGGTTGTTAGAGGTTCATCGAGCCTAATCTCTCCCCCCTTCTTTATAAAGAATTTTTTTATGGTATTAAAATGAATTCTCAGTTTCTTACCACTGCAAAAGTAAATAATAAATATTTACAAAAAGCCAAACAAAATTATATATTTTTATGAAAATAATTGATAAATAGTGTAAATATTTGAATATCAATGCAATTAAAAAGTATTAATTAATTGTTAAATCATTATGCAAGTTTTATCTAATCCTTTGTCTATGATATCATTTTACAGGTAATATACCCTTTATCAAAATTCTATTTATTTTAAAGGGAGATCTCATCTCTCAATCTTGAGAGATGAGATCTCCCTTTGATTTAGTATAACTTAGTATTTTTCAGTATTAACACTTTTAACTTAAATATGAAAGACACCAAATCTTTAACAACATACCGAAAGTATCTGTAAGTTATTTCTTGATTGCTAATTCATCAATCAGATTTTTTGCTCCTGCATATTTATCAATGATAAACAAAACATAACGGACATCGACAGCAATCGTACGTTGCATATCAGGTTCAAAGGCAATATCACCGCTCATTGCTTCCCAGTTGCCGTCGAATGCTAAACCAACCAGTTCACCACTACCATTGATTACAGGACTTCCCGAGTTCCCACCTGTAATATCTGTGTTGGCTAAGAATGCTACAGGAAGTTCCCCCTTGCTATTGGCATAAGGTCCAAAGTCTTTGGCATTGTACAAATCTTTTAACTTGGCAGGTACAATGAATTCGAAATTGTTAGGATCTTCTTTTTCCATTACACCCTTCAATGTGGTGTAGAAGTTATAATGTACGGCATCGGCGGGATAGTAGTCACGAACATTACCATAGGTGATACGCATGGTTGAGTTGGCGTCGGGAGCAAACTTCTTATCCGGGCTCATATTGCGGAGTCCGGCTATAAATAATCTACCGGCTCTGGTTAATGTTTCGTTACCGGCCGATGCTTTAGCCATAATGTCAGCGGTATATTCTGATATAGCCTGATACAACTTATACATGGGGTCTTTTTCAATCGTGCTCAAAGAGGGTTTGTCCAACAACGCTTTTACCTTTTCGGCACTTACAAAATTGGATTTTTTAAATACCTCCTCGGCATATTTGTTAAAGTCACCTTTATATTTCTTTTGTATCTCGTCCAGCAGGGCAAAATGTTGATCAGCAGGAACGTCTTTATAGAACATTTCGAGCATAGCTCCCATTGTTTTCTGATCCACAGGTTTATAGTAGTTCTTAAAGAAATTTTCCGACATACGGGCTATTCCTTTGGTTGCTTTGTCTATCTGTTCAGGGGTACTCTCCTTACTTTTCAATACGGTAGCCAATTTGGAAAATCCACTGGCTATATTTCCAGCTTCAATACCCCGTAAAGCTTCCATGGAATAGGTTGAAGCAATTGCAAACTGATCGATTAGTTTATAAGCTGTTTGATAGTCGTTCAACACTTCTCCATATTCCTCTTTTCGGCTTGCATCCTGATTTACCCAGTTGGCAAAATCTGCTTCAATCTTCTCTTTTTGTTCGACTACTTTCCTTTGTTTTAAGGCACGGGTTTGTCCGATATAATATTTCCAATAATTGGAAACTCCGGCATATTTTGAAGCATATTGTAAGCGTACGGTTTGATCAGCGTCCATAAATTCGCGCATGATAGATAATTTCTTGTCACGGATCTTTACAACAGAGGGCCCAGTTTTATCAATAGCCAACTTCACACCCAATGAATTCATATAACGGTTGGTACGACCTGGGTAGCCCATGATCATTGTGAAATCTTCTTTTTCTACCCCCTTAATGGATACAGGTAAGAAATGTTTTGGTTTCAGCGGAATATTGTTTTTTGAGTATTCTGCAGGTCTACCATCGGCGCCACTATATACGCGGAAGATGCTGAAGTCGCCGGTATGACGGGGCCACATCCAGTTATCGGTATCAGCTCCAAACTTACCTACCGATTCAGGAGGTGTTCCAACAAGACGTACGTCTTTAAAGATTTCGTAAACAAAGAGATAAAATTCGTTACCCGAATAGAAAGAGGCTACACGCGATTCGTAGTTAGTGCCGGCAACAGCTTTATTCTGAAGTTCGGTGCTAACAGCCATGATAGCTTCAGCACGTGCCTTTTCGGTCATCTTTCCATTCACTTTGGCCAAAACATCTTTGGTAACATCTTCGATACGTACCAAAAACTTTACGGTTAAACCGGGGCAAGGAAGTTCTTCACCTTTGTTCAAAGCCCAGAAACCATGTGTCAGATAATCATGTTGAACGGTACTTAATGACTGAATGGATCCATAACCACAATGATGGTTGGTAAAAACGAGTCCTTCGTTAGATACTATTTCGGCAGTACAACCACCGCCAAATTGGACGATAGCATCTTTCAGACTTGAATGATTTACACTGTAAATCTCATCAGCCGTTAATTTTAAACCGGCTTTCTGCATATCCACGTAATTAAGACGATTAATCAACATGGGTAGCCACATTCCCTCATCGGCCCTTACGCCGGTTATAGAAAGAATAGTGATAAATAAAAGGAGGAATTTTTTCATTATATGATTAGTTTTTGGTTGTTTTAGGGTTTAGATGTAAGCATCGCCTTTTAAAAGTTTCACATCTTCTACAATGTGACGTATCTGTTGTTCATCTTGTTTTTTACAGATAAGTAACATATTGGAATCATCAACAACAATAAAGTCGTCGAGTCCTTGAATGACAACCAATTTATCATTGGGCATATTTACGATACAGTTTGTTGTATCGTAGGTAAGTACGCTTTTTCCAATAATTGCATTGGCATTCAGATCTTTGTCACGGGTGTCGTATAGAGAACCCCATGTTCCCAGATCAGACCAGCCAAAGTCGGCGGCTAGTACATAAACATTGGAAGCTTTTTCCATCAGCCCATAGTCAATAGAGATGTTTCGCACTTCCGCATAAGCCTTGGCAACAAAAGCAGACTCTTTCTCTGTGAAATAAAGCTCCCGGCCCTCGGCAAAGATGTCGTTGATATCGGGAAGTTGTTGTTTCAGGGCAAGCATTAAACTGGAAAGCGACCAGATAAAGATTCCCGAATTCCATAAGAAATCACCCGAAGCTAAAAACTGCTCGGCCATCTCAAGTTGGGGCTTCTCTGTGAATATTTTAACTTTTCCAATATTTTTATATCCTGTGTCTTCATCATCTGATAACTGGATATATCCATATCCGGTATCCGGTCTGTTAGGAGTGATACCCAGCGTGAGTAGCCAGTTATTTTTAGCCGTAGCCTCCAGTGCGGTCAATAGTACCTCGCTAAACTCATCTTCTTTCAGAATGATATGGTCTGCAGGCGATACAATGATGTTTGCATCTGGATTTTCAACACCTATCTTATGTGCTGCATAGGCAATACAAGGAGCGGTATTTCGACGTGAAGGTTCGCAGAGTATCTGTCGATCTGTAATCCCTTTTATTTGGGCCTTTACCAGATCGCGATAGATTTCATTAGTTACAATAAAGATATTCCCGGGTAAACAAACTTTGCTCAATCTTCTGAAGGTTTGCTGTATCAATGTCTCTCCGGTACCCAGCACATCAATAAATTGTTTAGGACGATTTGTCCGGCTCATAGGCCAAAAGCGCGACCCAATTCCTCCAGCCATCAGGATGCAGTAATTATTGGGATTTACGGTTGGATTATTCATTCGTTAATAATTTTTTTAATAAATAATTTGAACGAAGCGCATTCTCATTTTCAGATACTGTATATGAAGAGAGGGGAACTCTTTTTTCATCATTTATGTTCATGGGCAATGCACTAAGTATTAAAAAGCCAATAAGTTTTAATTTTCGTTACATGCGGTTATAAATGTACGGAAAGAACAAAACCAAAAGCAAAGAAACCTATTAATTATTTGGTTTAGGCCATAGCTACTTCCGGAATTACTTCAGCGACGGGAGAAACCAGATAATATCGTTTATTATTTAAACAATAGCATTTAAAGCGTGTTCGTTGCTTTAATTCTTTCACAAAAACCCGTCCGTCACGAAGCATAAACCGACATCCCATCGGAATCTCTTCAAGTAACGTTACCTCTTCAGCGTTTTTATCATATTTTTTTAATACTCTTGCCAGATGAAGCGCTCCTGCACTGGATGCCGGTGGTCGTTGAAAGAATAGGAATAACTCCTGAAGCAAGTCGTCAGGAAAGACGGTAGCGTTCAAAAGTGGGGCGGCGAGTTGAGTAAACATCTGTTGCCATTCAACGCCATGAGGCAAAACCTTGTTGTGATATTTATTCCATACCTCTAAATGTGCCAGTTCGTGCAACAACACAATTAAAAAAGCATATTGATTCAAGGTGCCGTTTATAGAAATTCTATGTCCTGATTGTCGGAAAGGGGCTCTATAGTCGCCCGATTTTGATTTTCGGGTACGCGTTATCAACAACCGGACCTCATGCTCTGCCAGTTTTTCTTCTATAAAGAATAAGGCGGCATCAGGTACACGACCTTTTAAAGAAGCCGGTTTTACACTCATGCTACAAAATAAGTTTTTGTTTCTTTTACCATTAACTCACATCCGCAATCTTTAGCCTTCTTTCTTTTGTGATACACCTTCTTAACCTTATAATGGGTATTGGTGTAGAAAGGGGCGGAACACGAAGAGAAAAAAGCAACAGATAACATCACTAAAATCAAGTATTTTAATCGGATACGCATTACACAAATGTTTTTTGTTATAATAGTCAAAAGTATAAAACTTATTGGTCTATCTTACATTCTATGAAGGCTTCTTATTTTCCATTTTTTACCTAGCCTATTCCATCGGATTATTGATTATTTTTACGCAAATATTTTAAGTATGCAAATATTCTTTCACTTGGGTCGCTACATTCTACTTATGTCTCAGGTTTTCAAGCGGCCTGAGAAAAAATCCATATATCTGAAAAGAATTATTTTCGAAATGGATGCCTTGGGGCTAGACTCTATTGGTATTGTTGCTTTCATTTCCGTCTTTGTTGGAGCCGTACTGACGATTCAAATGGCTTTTAATATTGATAGTCCTATTGTTCCGTTATATACTATTGGTTTTGCTACCCGGAAATCAATTATTCTTGAGTTTTCTCCTACCATTATTAGTCTGATTCTGGCTGGTAAGGTCGGATCCAGTATAGCGAGTGAGATTGGGACTATGAGAGTTACAGAGCAAATTGATGCATTGGAGATTATGGGTATAAACCCGGCTACGTATCTTATTTTCCCCAAAATAGTAGCTGCTATTATCTTTTTCCCCTTTCTGATATTGATGAGTATTGCATTGTCAATGGTAGGAGGATGGCTTTCGGGCTTATTATCCGGTTTGGTTGGAACTTATGAATATGTTTATGGCCTTCAGTTTGGTTTTCAGATCTTCGATATCACCTATGCACTGATAAAAACAGTGGTTTATGCTTTTCTAATCACCTCTATATCCGGTTATTTTGGCTATTATACCACTGGTGGAGCCCTTGAGGTAGGCCAGTCGAGCACCCGTGCCGTTGTAGTGAGCAGCGTGAATATCATCATCTTTAATCTACTCTTAACTAATTTGTTACTGGCATGATCGAAGCAAAGAACATATTCAAGTCATTTGGAGATCATCAGATTCTCAATAATGTTTCGGCAAAATTCGATAAAGGGAAAACCAATCTGATTATCGGACAGAGCGGTTCCGGCAAAACGGTTTTGATGAAATGCCTTGTAGGTTTATACAAAGTGGACAAAGGGAAAGTCCTTTTTGATAATCGCAACTTCTCTAAAATGTCGTTTAAAGAGATGAAGGAAATCAGGCAGGAACTAGGTATGCTTTTTCAGGGAGGCGCTCTCTTTGATTCAATGACGGTTGAAGAGAATGTGATGTTTCCGCTTTCAATGTTCACTACTCAATCGCTGGAGGAGCGAAGAGAGCGTGCCAATTTTTGTCTTTCACGGGTAAACATTGTCAATTCAAATAAGCTCTATCCTTCAGAATTAAGCGGGGGAATGAAAAAACGTGTTGCTATTGCCCGGGCTATCTCCAATCATCCCAAATATCTGTTCTGTGATGAACCCAACTCCGGGCTCGATCCAAAAACCGCTAATGTTATCGACAATCTGATCAGCGAGCTTACCATAGAGTATAATATTACCACTGTTATAAATACTCATGATATGAATTCAGTCATTGAAATCGGTGACAAGATTTTATACATTTACAAGGGAGAACTTTGGTGGGAAGGTGACAAAACGATGATTTTGAACACCGACAATAAAGAGTTAAACGATTTTGTCTTTGCTACCGAACTTACCCGTAAACTACGTAAGTAACAATACTCATGAATATTCTCGACATCGTTCTTGGCATCCCCCTGGCACTGGCTATGGTCAAAGGTTTTAAAAATGGGTTTATCTATGAGATAGCCTCTTTAGCCGGTCTTATTCTCGGGGTCTATATCGCGACGAACTTCTCGGGGCTCACCTCAGATTTTCTAGCGGATATGTTTAATTGGCATGGTCGAACGTTATGGTTCCTCTCTCTGCTTATTACTTTTGTGCTGGTCGTAATAGGCATTCGTTTTCTTGGAAAGGTGATGGAGAAGATGGTCGAATCACTTGCAATGGGGCCTTTTAACCATCTGTTGGGAGGGGTTATATCTGCAATTAAAGTAGCTTTTGTTCTAAGTCTAATCATCTATTTAATCAATCTTGTAGATTCGAACCATTCTCTTATTTCTGAGAAACATAGGGATAAAAGTTTCCTTTGGCAGCCTGTTACAGAGGTTGCACCTTTTATTATGCCACAATTAGATAAGCGAGCTCCTGACTTGAAGGATCCCAAGTCAGGCAAAGAAAACAAAAATGGCAGAGATACTAAAAGATCAATCTGAAAAGCTGAAGGAAATAGAACTTACCAAAATGAGATTTCTTCTCTCCTTTGGTTGGAATAAGGCACGTCTCAACCGGGTGCTTTCAACCGTTTCAGAATCGAAAAGGCTTTATCAATGAATGCTTCGGCTACTACAATGGTAAACTCGTTGGTTGTCGATATAACCTCAACGATGTTAATTCCCTCCCAAGCTAATTGTTTGAATATGTGATAATACAATCCTATAACACGTGTATTTTGCATGTGAAGTTTCAGCGTTATGGTTGAAAGGTTTGTTTGCTTGGAGATCAATCTTTCTTTTAAGAAGATATCTTCAACATAGGAATCCATTTTAGAGCTGATAATTATTGTCGTTTCATTAACTCCCTTCGATAAGCTGAAGACAGCATCTTTATGTTCATTAATGATCTCCAATAACTTAACCTGACAGGAGGTAAGTGAAACGGAATTACCGAACGTGAAGTCGGTGATGTCCGATCGTACTGTCATTTCACCCATATTTGAAAGGAACTTCCGGAGGGTTTGATTAACCGGCAAATGCAAAGGCAAGGGCATACGCTTTACTGCCATAATAATAGCACCTTCATTAACGGGGCGGTTGAGTTTTTTTTCAACCACTGGTTTCAACTTACGGGCAAAGGCCGATAAGTTAACCAGTTCTTCTGCGAGGGATTCTTCCAAAAAGGGATACTTTTTGAGTTCCTCTTCTACTATTTTTCCGATTGTAAGCATGTTAAATTATTAACATGGTGTTAAGAATAGTGTAAAATTACAAAAAAATTCATTTGTAAGTCAAGCAATATTATTTTTGTACTCCTTTTCGAAGGTTTTTTTTCAAATGAAAACAAAATTTAGGTATGGGATGTTTAAATATCCCTGTCTATCCATTAAAAATAGATTAAAATGATTGTATATAAATTCGGTGGAACATCAGTAGGCAATGCGGAACGAATGAAGCAGGTTGCAAGAATTATTGGCGATAAGAAACAAAAAATTATCGTCTTATCAGCTGTTGGAGGAACCACCAACAAGCTGGTCAGACTGACCGGCTTTTTTTATGACCAGAATCATGAAGGAGCCATGGAAGTTCTCACCCTTCTTCGTACCGAATACTCCGGAATTATTGATAATCTTTTTTCGTCTGAAAGCTTTAAGCAGAAGGCGATTTACTTTATCAGTGATGTGATTCTTCTCTTATCGGCACAAGAGGGTCCTTCTTTTAATGAAGAGAATGAAAAAGTGATTTTAGCGCAAGGTGAAATCATGTCGACCAACCTATTTCATCTGTTTCTTTTGGAATCGGGAGCCAACACAACACTCATTCCTGCGCTCGACTATATGCGTATTGATGCTGATGGAGAACCTGACTTGCCTTTGATAGAAACTCTGATTCAGCCGCTTCTTCGGCAGGCTTCTGATAAGCATCTTATTATCACACAAGGATACATTTGTAGAAATACTGAAGGAAAAATTGATAATCTGAAAAGAGGTGGTAGTGACTACTCCGCTACACTTTTAGGACAAGCCATCCAGGCTGAGGAGGTTCAGATATGGACCGATATTGACGGGATGCACAATAATGATCCGCGCATCATTGATGATACTTTCCCCGTTCACTATCTATCGTTTGACGAAGCGGCCGAGCTTGCCTATTTCGGTGCTAAGATATTACACCCTGCAAGCGTATTACCTGCTCGCGATGCCGGTATCCCGGTTCGCCTGAAAAATACTTTTGATCCCGATGCTTTCGGTACCTTGATTTCGGCTTCGTCCGAAGCCAATAAAGTAAAGGCTGTGGCCGCACGCGATGGTATTATTGCCATCAATATTATATCAGGTCGAATGTTATTAGCCTTTGGTTTTCTTCGAAGAGTATTCGAGGTGTTTGAAAAATACAGAACATCCATCGATATGATTACAACTTCTGAAGTAGCGGTAACATTGACCATTGATTATACGCAACACCTGAAAGAAATAACAGATGAGTTGAACTTATTGGGAAGTGTGACAGTTGAAGATGATATGAGTATTGTAGCTGTTGTTGGAAACGGGGCAGGTAGCTCTTCAGAGGTGTTGCATCAAGTTTCTGCCGCTCTTGCCGGTCACCCCGTCAGGATGGTCTCATTTGGAGGTAGCTATAATAATATCTCACTGCTGGTACCGACGAACGAGAAGAACACTGTTTTACGATCTTTAAATGCACATATATTTTAAATAAAATGAATGGATTGGATATCAGAAATTTTAAGAGAAAGAAAACACCCTTCTACTTTTACGATATAGATCTACTACGCGAAACACTTTCGACGGCAAAAGTTGAGGCCGATCGCTACGGATATATTGTGCACTATGCTTTGAAGGCTAATGCCAACGATCGGATTTTATCCGAAATATTAAAATATGGCTTCGGAGCCGATTGTGTAAGTGGTAATGAAGTACTTACTGCAGCATCCGCCGGTTTTAAAAACTCCTCTATTGTATTGGCCGGAGTAGGTAAAAGTGATGACGAAATCAAAATTGCACTCGAGAAAGATGTGTACTGTTTTAATTGCGAATCTCTACAAGAATTGCATGTAATTAATGATATCGCTGTTTCTATGGGTAAGAAGGCAAATGTTGCTTTTCGTATCAATCCGAATGTGGATGCACACACACATCAATATATTACAACCGGCATCAACATCAGTAAATTCGGAATATTAGAAGAAGATCTACCTGAAATGATTGCAGCCGTACAAGCATTATCGGCACTCAATTTTATCGGAATTCATTTTCATATCGGGTCGCAGATTACGGATCTTGAAGTATTTAAAGAGTTGTGCCTAACTATTAACAAGATACAGGAAAAGTATTTCACGAATGCAGAACTTTTGCCAATGTTTGTAAATGTAGGTGGTGGGCTAGGAATTGATTATTTAGACCCCTATACCAAACCCATTCCGCCTTTTAAAGCTTATTTTGCAATTTTCAATCAATATTTAAAACTACAACCCAATCAGCAAGTTCATTTTGAGTTGGGAAGGTCATTAGTAGCAAATTGTGGAGCCTTACTCACGAAAGTTCTCTATACCAAGAAGAGTTCATACAAACATTTTCTAATACTTGATGCCGGAATGACGGAGCTTATCAGGCCCGCGTTATATCAGGCCGTACATCGGATACAGAATATCACCCGGATAGATGCTCCATCAGAGCAAGCGTACGATGTTGTAGGACCGATCTGTGAATCATCAGATTGTTTCGGAACAGATATAAACATGCCAATATCAAACCGGGGCGATCTTGTAGCAATCCATTCAGCCGGAGCATATGGCGAAGTAATGTCGTCTCACTACAATCTGCGTCCGAAGGTAAAATCGTACTATTCTGATACTATGGGCGAAAGAATCATCCCCATTTGTTCATGTCAGGATTATCCTAACTGAGGATATTGTGTGTGATGTTCGATTAAATATCTATAATACAGATGATTAAGCAATAAAAATAATTCTTTCATTTCACTTGCATTTATATGTGTGATCATTTATTTTTGTTACATAAAAAAAACAAAGCGCTCTTGGTTTCCGTATTCTTATTCGTTTTTTCGAAATTATAGCAAGAATGCCGACCCAAGAGCAATTGTTTTAAATACACACCAAAAATTGTTAAGTACCATGAGTCTGCCGATTTCAGTTGCTGTCCTTATAGATGGTGGCTTTTTCCTGAAGAGATATTATAAAGTATTTCCGAACTCGAAAGACCACACAGCTACAGAGGTGGCCAAGAATCTTTACACAGTTGCCTTGAAACATGTAGGTAACGACAACTTCCTATTTAGAATTTTTTATTACGATTGTTATCCGATCTCCAAAAGAGTTCACCATCCGATAACAGGTCAGGTAATTAATTTTGAAGCAACAGAGCAAGCTAAATTTCGTTTGGAATTGTTCGAGGAGTTGAAGAAAAAACGCAAAGTTGCCTTACGTATGGGCAATCTTCGTGATACAGGTAGTTGGCTTATAAAGCCCGCTGTTACAAAAGAACTGCTTAACGGCAGAATGTCTATCAATGATGTAACGGAGAATGACGTCTTTTATGAACTTCACCAGAAGGGACTCGACATCAAGATTGGCCTTGATGTAGCTGCGCTGGCCTTTAAAAGGCAGGTACAACAGATCGTTCTAATTTCGGGTGATGCTGACTTTGTTTCGGCCTCTAAGTTGGCTCGTCGCGAAGGAATCGACTTTGTTCTTGATCCGATGTGGAACCCCATTGACGATCATCTTTTCGAACACATCGATGGTTTACGCTCGACCTGTCCAAAACCTAATCAAACACCGTTTGAGCCCGGTACCGGAAACAGGTATTAATCTAAAACACTATCCTGAAAAAAGCTGCTCAAAAGAGCAGCTTTTTTTGTGTCAGATCATTTGGTGAAAGTTGAAACTTTTATTTTCTTCTCCACAACCTTTCGGACTGATCCGAACCTTGTTCGTTTTTTTCGAACAAAATGAAAAATCTCCCACTACTTTTTCGCCTGCCATTTCGAATGAATGCAAAGTGGAAAAGTAGTAGGAGATTATAAAAGCACTGTCAGCACTTTTATTCCACAGTAACAGATTTGGCCAGATTCCGGGGTTGGTCTACATTACAACCTCTTAAAACGGCAATATGGTAGGCTAGAAGCTGCAATGGGATAGCTGAGATAAGCGGACTAAGTAATTCATCGGTTTCAGGAATAGGAATTGTAAAGTCGGCTAGCCCGTCTACACTTGTGTCTCCCTGATTGATTAGTGCTATGACGATACCTTTTCGTGCTTTTACTTCCTGGATATTTGAAATCACCTTCTCTTTTAATTCTTTGTTATTGGCCAGAAAGAATACCGGCATCTCATCATCAATTAGAGCAATAGGACCGTGTTTCATCTCTGCTGCAGGATAACCCTCAGCGTGAATGTATGAGATCTCTTTTAGTTTTAGGGCTCCTTCCAAAGCGACCGGGAAATTAATACCCCGGCCTAGATACAAGAAATGACGTGTCGATAAGAATCTTTGGGCAATCTGCTTTATCATATCGTTTAATTGAAGAACTTGCTTTACCTTTTCAGGTATCAATTCAAGATCGTGCAGAAGTTGCGAATACTTTTTGTCGGCTATGGTGCCACGACGCTTTCCGATCATTAATGCCATCAGGGTGAGAAGTGTTACTTGGGCGGTAAAGGCTTTTGTTGAGGCTACACCAATTTCGGGTCCGGCATGGGTATATGATCCGGCATCCGTTGCTCTGGCAATAGAAGAGCCCACTACATTACAAATGCCTATGATGGTAGCGCCACTTGCTTTGGCCAATCCGATGGCGGCTAATGTATCGGCTGTTTCACCCGACTGCGAGATTGCAATCACAACATCTTCTTTATAAATAAGTGGATTTCTGTATCTAAACTCTGATGCATATTCCACTTCAACCGGGATACGACAAAGTTCTTCGATCAGATATTCGCCTACCAGACCTGCATGCCATGAGGTTCCACAGGCAACAATAATGATTCTTTTCGCATTTATAAGCTTATCCTGATGATCGAGTATCCCTCCAAGAATAACATTCTCCTCTGCCGTATGTAATCGCCCGCGCATACTGTCGCCAATAGAACGAGGTTGTTCATAAATCTCTTTTAACATAAAATGAGCGAAGCCTCCTTTTTCAAGTGCACTGATGCTTAATTCGAGATGCTGAATATAAGGGGTCTTTTCTACATTGGTTATGCTTGTAATACGAAGTCCGTTTTTACGACTCAGAATGGCAATCTCTTCATCATTTAAGTATACTACCTCTTTTGTGTATTCTATGATTGGTGTCGCATCAGAAGCAATAAAGAACTCGTCTTTTCCTATGCCGATCAACAAGGGACTACTCTTTCTGGCGGCAATAATTGTATCCGGATCGTTTTTTGAAATTACTGCAATGGCATAAGCCCCTACAACTGTTTGAAGCGCCATCTGAACAGCTTTAACAAGATCTACGTTTTCGTAAGTCATAATATCTTCGATCAGATAAACAAGAACTTCGGTATCGGTATTACTATGAAAACGGTAACCACGCTGCATTAACTCTTGTTTTAGAGAAGCGTAGTTTTCGATAATTCCATTGTGAATCAGAGCCAAATTTCTGGAAGGGGATAGATGAGGGTGTGCATTTACATCATTAGGTTCGCCATGAGTGGCCCACCTAGTGTGAGCTATTCCAAGTGTTCCTGTTAAGTCGCTTCCTTCCACAAGATTTTCTAAGTTCTTAACTTTTCCTTTCGTTTTATAAAGTTTAATAGTGTCTTGTAATAAAGCTATCCCGGCACTATCATAGCCTCTATACTCCAACCTTTTTAGTCCATTTATCAGAATGGGATAAGCTGGTCTGTAACCAATGTAACCTACAATTCCACACATAAAATCAATAGTTTAAATAATGAATCAAATAAAATAAGATAATAAATAGGTAAAATAAAAGCAAAAAAAAACTGCACTTTATTGGTCTTTTAAAACCATAAAAGTGCAGCAAAGATATAAAAAATTAAGAAGATTATTTTGGTGTAGAATAAACCATTTCTAAACGTATGCGATGTTTGCCTGCTTTTGTTCCGGGAATGATTAATTCGGCAGGTGATTTACCCTGACCATTTACTCCCAGCAATAGATAATAACTCTGTTTTCCGGTTTTAAGAATATTCTGAATATAGTTTGTTATTGTAAACCGATATTGTTTCAATGTACTATTGTAGGTTCCTGCTAATGCTGTAGGTGTAGATGTTGTTTGATCTTCTACTGAATAAACTACCCCATCGGTATATACCTTATATAACGATAATTCAGCGGGAGGAAGTTTGTTCGAAAGCGTATAAGGAGCATCAATAACCAGATATGCTTCATTAAATCCGGTTTTTCCTTTCTTCAAATAATTTAAGATATGTGGGAAAGTGATTTTTATTTTGCTTGCACTCATACCTGAAAGGAATAACTTCTGCTCTCCTTTTGTTGTGTCCTTATCGATAACCTGAGCCTTTAGAAGGGGATCGGCATACTGATAATTATGGATATTAAGCGTATTGAAACGTTGAGAGTTTGCGCCATCCACAATAACAGCTAGTGAATTGGTAGTGTTTACACTATCGTGGAAATAAACTGTAAAGCCTGCATAAGTACCGGTTAAATCGAATGTAATAATTGAACCGTCTTTTCTTACAGTCTTAGCTACATCCGTAACATAGAGGCCTTTAATCAGATTACGGAATTTAATCTCTGAAGTTAATTGCGATGAATTTTTGATAATCTTATCGCCAAAGGAATTGGCTACTTTTACCCGTAACATGGGTAGATATTTTACGGAACTTATCGTAACACTATCTTTTACATTGGGGACAAAGGTTATGTCGGCAATTTGAGAATTAGGTAGTATTGAAACAGATGTATTATTATAATATGCACTATCTCCGCGTAACGGATTGAGCAGTTCATAAATTTTCAGATTATGTGTTGAAGTAGAATCACCATACAAACCCGAATAAGGTAATTGAAGAATCACCGAGTCGGTTACAGGATGGGCATAAATAGTAGGACTTAAACTACTTAACCATAATTGAGTTGCGAAATTAGCATCTATTTTACCGAAAGTGGAATCGTACATTGAACCCAAAAGCATAGTATTTAAACTACTGCCTGTATATCCGGGAAGAATACTTGTTCTGATCGTGTCCGTAGGCATGTTATAGGCAATTAAAGTAGAAGTGTCGCTATAGTATGTGTTGAGTTGATCACCCGTAGGGGTGAGATTCAGTCCTAACAGATCGGGATCTTTTGTACAGGCCGTAATAGCAACTGCAGTGAGCAAAGCAAAGAGAGCCTTTTTTAGTGTAAAGAAAATGGGCTTGTTCAAAACAATTAAATTTTTAAGGTTAAGAATTATTGTTGGCTCCCTCTTGATGTAATGATATCATCATAAAAAGCAGAGAATGCATCAATATAAGTTTCTTGTGGATGATAGCCCAGATTAGGTTTTCCGCTTTCTGAAATATATTCAAGAACTTCCTGATTGATTTCAGGGGCACCTTGGATAATTCCATCAGAATAATCAATGGCTGCTTTCATCATAGAAACAAAGGTTGGCTTTTTGTAATGCTTTAGATCTTTTACTTGAATGCCATCCATTTTGACTTTTTGTGCGAAGTCTTTATTTAGCGGCTCGGTAAAATCATCATCGTAAACGGAGCAGATCACTTTTGTGTCAGTAAACATTGGGTTGTCTTTATAGGCTGTTTTAATGAACAAAGGGACCAGACTGGTCATCCAGCCATGGCAGTGAATAATGTCGGGAGGCCATCCAAGTTTCTTTACAGTTTCTAATACTCCTCTTGAGAAAAAGATAGCCCGTTCGTCATTATCTTTGAAAAACTTGTTGTTTTTATCTCTGATGGTAAATTTTCGCTGAAAATAATCTTCATTATCGATGAAGTAAATTTGCATGCGTGCTGATTGAATCGAAGCCACTTTAATTATCAGGGGGTGGTCAGTGTCATCAATGATGAGATTCATCCCTGAAAGGCGGATAACTTCGTGCAGTTGATTTCTGCGTTCATTGATATTACCAAATCTGGGCATGAACGTCCTGATTTCTTTTCCTTTCTCCTGAATACCTTGCGGTAAGTGGCGACCAATCAAGCCCATTGAACTCTCCTTAAGGTAAGGGGTGATCTCCTGAGCTACAAATAGAACCTTTGTTTTTTCCATATTTGATCTAAGGTATTCCTTATTTTAGTCAGTGCAAAGGTACAAAAAAATTGTCATTAAAGATTTGCGAATATAGCTCTTTATCTTCAAAACGAAAGTATTACGGTCATGAAATAGGGTTAAATGGACGGTTTCACCTGTTTATTTAACACTTTTTAAGGTTAGCGTAAGGAGAGGGTTTCTAAATGGTGAAACTCAACAAATTGTTTTTCTCCAGCATTTACTTCAACTTCAATTGTTTGTTCGTTTTTATTTGAGGATATATCCATTGCATGAAGAATCAGTTTATGCTTTCCGGCAGGTAGTTTTAATCGCGCATAACTTATTGAAAATGGAAGCGTTTGCCAGTTTCGGGTATCAGCCGATTCAGTAGCCATGTTGATGATGCTCATCAGGGTCCCTGCATATTTGTTTTGTTTTCTGACCCCCTGCTCCATGGCTTGTTTTGTAGCCAACCTCAATAATGAGTTGCTCATCTCTCTGATCATTCTATCGTGAAGCGTTTTCAGGGCAATTGCATTGACATCTTCGGCCAACTCAAGACTGACTGAATCGCTTTCTGATTTTATTATGGCGTGAGTATAGAGCGGTGGCCTGACAAGGTATTTTGGAAATGCTACGCTTGCAAAGTTTAGATCGCTGAAATCTGTTTTGCCGTCTTTGTCGGTTCCGGCATAGAATGGAAAGGAAATGCCCATCTCTGTATTGGAAAAAGTGACATAACCTCCTTCACCCTTTATCACTGCGAAAGAGATTGTATTTTCTGCTTTTACCGGTCCAAGACCAGTTTGCCAAAGAAAGATAACCTCGCCCTCCCCTGTATGCTCTTCAGGTATTGTGAGTCCGAATTTTGATTGATATTCGTTGAACTGGTCATTGAAACCAAGCTTCTTTGCCATTCTGAGGATATCTACTTTTAATTGTTCAGGCGCGGATATTCCAAACTCGGGCGTGTAAAGCTTTTCATAAACGTCGTAAGCATTTCGATAAGCGATAAAGGCATTGTTATTATCGCCGGACGCCTCATAGATTAACCCCATCATCAGATTCGCAAAAGCATCATTCGAGTATCTGTTTTTATGGTCATGATACTTGTCGTTTATCTCATTTAGCTTCAGGTTTATTCTTCGACATTCCACCAATGCATCTTCCCAATTATGGAGTTTCAGATAATTTAAAGCCTTATAATAATTGACCATTACTTTTTCAAAGTCTTCGGCCTTATAGGGCTTTACCATGGGATTCGTCATCAAAGCCAATGCTTCATTTCCTAAATTCTTAACCTGATCTTCAATTAAATTATCGGCTTTATTAAAATCATTATTGCTCGCTTCATAATTGCCGGTAGCGTGATTAATCCATCCTGCATTCATCAAATATAGCAGCCGGTTTCGCTTTTGAGAGGCTTTCTTATCACTGTTGAGTACATTGCGTGCACTTTCAAGGTCCCCATTAAGAACACTTTCCTGAAAACGTATATTACTCTGGTAATATGTGGCACACGATGATAACAGGAACGGTAAACAAACAATAAGCCAGGAAAGGTTTTTTATTCGCATTTAGTTTCTGATATATTTTTTTATCTCTTTATCCCCCATCCAAACAACTTCGTTTGTTTCCAAATCGGTTAGTTGAAGGGTCACTTTATAAAACAGAACTTTTTCTTTGTTAAAACTATCGACAATTGAGTTTACGGAACCTTGTAAAATAAAATCGGCTCCAAGTTCTTGTCCCCATTTCTTTATCGTTTCTTTTGAGGCATACTCTTGTTGGCTTGCTCTTTCAGAACGTAGCTCTTCGCGTTTCTCTCCGGCTTGTACAAGACGAACTTTACCGGTACCAATGAAAGTCTTTTCAAGATCATTTATAAAGATATCTGAATCAATGTGCTCATGGCTTTTATTTGATACCAGCCCTACAACAAGAACAGGTCTACGATTATACTTTTTTTGAAATTCATCAAGCCATGGTTGCATTAAAATCTGGTCGGTCATTGCTTCAGCCGTAAGTTTTGAATCGGTACTGTTCCAACGACCACTAACATCTATCTGTTGATCGGGAGAAACTCTTTGCACTTGACGAGTAGTGCATGAGGAAATGAGTAGGATGAACGTGATACCCATTAATACTGTAAATAGTTTTTGAGCATTCATTTTTGAGTGGTTAAGCTTTAAGATTGGTGTTTTCATCTCTTGTGGATTTATTTGTTAGTCAGCATTAAAATTAGCAAATGATACCATGAATTTGTTCATATTTATTGATCTCTATCTGTGAGATTAAAATGGAAAATGAAAAAAAGTTACAATATCTGTGCCAATCATAACATCGTATATTACGGTTTTGAGTGCTTAATTATTGTTTTGATATGGCGATTCTTTATGAAATATTTATGAAGAAGCGACATTCCAATGTAGTAAGTTTCTGAGAGTAATCTGAATAGCGATTAAATAACTCAGATACTAATTTATAATGAGAGTAAATTAAAAGATAAAATGTTGATTATTAAATAATGAATTGATTTTATAAGCGGATTCTCAATCTAATGCCATTAGTAATTCGAAAAAGAGACAAATAGTGTTTGACATTAAAATTTAAAATAATATAAATTTGCCATGTCAGTCATTTAACTGAAAACAAAACAATTAACCTAATCAAATAATTTGATATTATTTCCGCTAATATGAACAGAATAGAACAACATCCCATCCTTGAAGTTCCTCTAACAAACGCTCATTCATTTCATTTTAATGGAATAGAGGTAGTTGGACAAGAGGGATTTACTATTGCAGCGGCTCTTCACCAAGCTGGTTTTCCCGTTCACAGTCACTCATTGAAAAATAGAGAGAGAAGTCTGGAGTGTGGTATAGGAAAATGTGGCGCTTGTGAAATGCTTGTTGATGGCCAGATAAAACGAATTTGTATTACAAAGGTTGATGGAATTCGTGAGGTACAAGAGATACCACATGATTATCAGCCCCAATATACTGATTATAAAGTAAATAATCCAATTAATGTTTTTAAGACAAATGTTGTGATTATTGGGGCCGGACCTGCCGGATTAGCAGCCAGAGAGTTATTAAATCAGTATGAAATTTCAAATATTGTCATTGATAACAACGACAAGATTGGTGGTCAGTTTTTAATGCAGACTCATCAATTTTTCTTTTTTGAAAAAGAGAAGAAATTTGGTGGGATGCGGGGATTTGATATTGCTAAAACATTGGCCGGTGATGATCATTCAGGAATATTTTTAAACTCGACTGTTTGGGATATTCTTGAAGGAAAGAGAATTGCTGTAAAGAATATTAAAACAAATGAAATATATTATGTTGATGCAAATTATCTGGTTATAGCTGCCGGTGCAGTTCCGTTTATGCCGACATTTGAGAATGATGATGTGCCCGGCGTATATACTGCTGCCGTTGTTCAGAAAATGATGAATAACGAATTTACCCTTTTGGGTAAGAATGTTTTAACCGTTGGTGCGGGTAATATAGGCTATTTGACTTCTTATCAATTGATGCAGGCGGGAGCCAAGGTAAAAGCAATCATAGAAGCACAGCCTTTTGAGGGAGGATTTCCGGTTCAGGCCAACCGTGTCAGGCGACTTGCTATCCCAATACTTACCTCTCATATTTTATTGAAGGCCATCCCTAATGAAAACAGGGATGGAATTGTTGGTGCGGTTGTCGCACAGTGTAAAAACTTTAAAGCTGTTCCAGGAACGGAAAAGGTAATTGAGGAAATTGACACCATTAACATTTGTACCGGTCTTGTTTCGGATGACCAATTGTTGATAAAGGGATATGAGGTCTTCGGTCGCCATTGTTTCGGCGCCGGTGATGCGATAAGGATAGGAGAAGGGACAAGTGCTGTACTACGTGGAAAGCAAGTCGTTTATGAGATACTTCAGGCGATGGATGTAAGATATAATTATGATGATTTTCTTTCGATCTCTAAAGAGTATATCGATTCTCAACAACATCCTTTTAGGGTAATATCCGAACCTCATAAAGCGACATCTCAACGGATGAATGAAAAACCTTTTGTTCAGATTGATTGCTTGTATGGGTTTGCTTGTAATCCTTGTGAGTTTGCTTGTCCTCATGGAGCGATTACGAAGACATCGACCAGTACCGTTCCACAGCTTGATTTTGAGAAATGTGTAGGTTGTATGGATTGTGTTTATCAATGTCCGGGATTAGCTATTTTTGGGTACAATCTGAAGAAAGACTGGCTATTCCTGCCTATTGAATATGCAGCCAATGAAAACGCTGAAGTCTTTCTGGTAGATAATAATGGAAAAAAGATTGGTGAAGGGGTAATTGAAAAAATTCTTAAGAAACCCAATAAGACTAATGTGGCCAGAGTTCGTTCATCAACACTTCACGGCGAAGAGTTGGTTCAGGTACGTGGTTTTATCATCAAAGAAAACTATCCCGAAGCCATTGAATTTACGCCTATTCAAGGTGAGCAGGAAGGCGAAACTTATGTTTGCCATTGTGACGACGTTAGTCTTTCTGAAATCATGAAGACTATTGGTGATCGTAAATTTGTTTCAGTTGATGAGATAAAACATACCACCCGATTAGGGATGGGGGCTTGTCGAGGTAAACGATGTATAAAACGATTAAAGGCAAATCTCGCTGGTTCTGGTATCGAAATTGTAGGTGATGCTACTCCGAGAGGCCCATTGTCTAATCAGGTTGATATTGGTGAGTTGTATTCTAAGAATGTACACGAAAACATTATTGTGGGTGTCAATGGCACAGCACCACAAAAACGAGAGGTAAATGTATTAATCGCAGGTGGAGGTATTGCCGGAAGTGCTCTATTCCGTTATATGGCGGAGGAAGGCCTACGTCCTGTATTGATTAATTATGGAAGAGGATCTTCATGGCGTAATATTGCCGGTGGTCGTCCGGCTTTTAGTTTGCCCGAGATAGCAGACATTGCTTTGCATAATCTGGAAATATTTAAGGAACTTCAAAAAAATCATGATATAAACTTCAGACAAACCAAGTATGTTACCTTCGCTCATGATGAAAAGACTTATAAGGCGCTTGATGAATCCAGATCATGGTCGGATGCCTATCTGATTGAGCCAAAAGATTTCGGCAAAGAAATTTCGTCTCATATTAATCCGGATTTAGATAAAACCTATAATGCTGCATTGATTACGAATAATTGCTGGCAAGCGACTCCGGGACGGGTGGTTGATTTTATTCGTCGTATAGGAATAGAAAAGGGTGGACAGGTACTTGAAGATTGTCAGTTAGTGAATGTTCGAAAAGAGGGCGACAAATACAAAGTATTGGTTCTTGATCATGAGAAAAAATATATTGAATACACGGCAAATCATTTTGCAAATGCAATGGGTTTTGGAGCCGAAAAGTTTACAAAGCAACTTGGAATCGAAACAGGTTTATTCCCTGTAAAGCATCAGGCCTTTATTACCCGACGACTACCAATGATGGGCAGAGATGGAGGACCTTTGGATATGATTATAGACCGTAGGAATTATAAGGGTTTCTCGGCTGTATATGGTCAACAATTAGGTGAGACCGGACAGATTATAGGTTGTGCTTCACCATCTAATGAATGTTCGGAAGCGGGAGCGAATATAAAAGTAAACTCGAAAGAGTTCCTTGAAATTGCTTCGGAGATATTTGTTAATTGGTTTCCAAGTCTCTCTTCTGTAGGATTTCAGGCTATTTGGGCCGGATATTATACTGAGCCACGTATGTTTGTGGATCCGGAAGCTGGCCTATTGGTAGGGCTAAGAGGTCATGGGTTTATGCTTGGTCAATATCTAGCTAAAATGTATGTAGATAAATATATTGGTAAACAAATTCCTACATATTTCGATCGACTTAAATTGAATGGAGACGGATTATCGGAACAATCATTCAAATAAATATCAGAATATCAGAGGTAAGGGGGATTAGCTTCCCTCTTACTTATGTTAACATAAATAGGATTAATTTAAAGATATTCGAAGATAAATCTGTTTATAATTTTAAATGTATATTGATAAATAGCGAAGAAAACGAATATTTCTTGTGAATGATAATTTTAATGTATAATTTTGCCGGCCGAATCATAAATTGATACACTGTGAATTACCTAAGAGATTATATAATCACGTTCAGTAGTTTAGGCCTTGGAAATCATCGCTTTGACTTGGAATTCGATGATAAATTCTTTAGTGAATTCGAGTTTTCTGAAATTAAAAAAGGAAAAGGAACAATTCAGGTTGAACTTGAGAAAAAGGAACGAATGCTGGTCTTCGATATTACGATTGATGGCTGGGTAGAAGTTACTTGTGATCGATGTTTGGAACTTTTCAAGTATGATATATATACTGAAGAGCGATTGTTTGTTAAATTTGGTGAAGCTTATGAAGAGCAGAGCGAAGATGTAATAGTTATTCCTGAAGGGTCGTTTGAGTATGATTTATCACAATTTATTTATGAATTAATAAATCTCTCTTTGCCGTTAAAAATTGTTCATCCTGATGATGAAGATGGGAATAGCCTTTGCGACCCCGAAATAATAGCGAAGCTGGAAAAGTTAAAACCAAAAAATGAAATTGATCCACGATGGGATTCTTTACGTGGACTAATTGATAATATTGAAGAAAATTAATTGAAAATAAAGTCTAATCGTTTAAATATTTACAGATATGCCAAATCCAAAGTATCGATGGTCAAAATCGAGGACGAGAAAAGCAAGAACTCATTACAAAGCTGAGGCTCCAACATTTGCAACCTGTTCCAATTGCGGAAGTACAGTATTGTACCACCGTGTTTGTCCAGAATGTGGTTTTTACAAAGGGCGCCAAGCTATCGAAAAGAGTGCTAAGGCTTAATATTTTTTATTTCTGTTATAACATAATCTCACGTATCTGATGAAAGTTGGGTTAGATGTTATGGGCGGTGATTTTGCACCCAAGGCGACTATTGAAGGTGCAGTATTAGCTCATAAGGAGCTTCCTTCTTCCGCTCGGATTGTATTGATTGGTGATGAGTCTGTCATTCTTCAATCATTACGAGAGGAAAATGCTGATCCTGCAGATTTTGATATTGTTCATGCTTCTGAAGTAATTGAAATGGGGGAACATCCGACCAAGGCGTTGGTGAAGAAGCCCGATTCAAGTATTGCAGTAGGTTATAAGCTATTGCAAAACGGAGAGATTGATGCATTTTCAAGTGCGGGAAGTTCGGGTGCCATGATGGTTGGTTCAATATATAATGTTGGAACGATTGATGGTATTCTGAGACCCTGTACTGCTGCTATTTTACCCTGGGAAGACGGGGGACAGTGTATCCTTTTGGACGTAGGGACTGTGGTTGATGTTAAACCTGAATTTCTTTACCAATTTGCAATACTTGGTTCTTTATATGCGCAATGCGTTTATAAAATTGATAATCCCAAAGTAGGACTTTTAAATATAGGATCTGAAGAAGGTAAGGGAAATCTGGTTTGTCAGGCAACATATCCGTTAATGAAAGATTCTAAAGATTTCAATTTTATAGGAAATGTTGAAAGTCGTGATTTACTCAAGAGTAAAGCTGATGTAGTTGTTTGTGATGGATTTATTGGTAACATTCTTCTAAAGAATATGGAAGCTATGTATCGAATTCTGATGAAACGAGGCAGTAGCGATGAGTATTTCGAACGTTTTAATTATGAAAATTTTGGCGGTATCCCTTTATTGGGAATCAATGGATCTGTTGTTATTGGACATGGAATATCGAATGCTAAAGCCATAAAGAATATGGTTGTTTTATCGCATGATATTTGCCAATCTCAGCTATCTGCCAAAATTAAAGAAGCACTTTCACTTATTTCTCAATAAAGACAAAGATAGGTGGGGTTCTAATTTTTTAAATTTAAAGAAACTCAGCTGATGACAAAACTCAGAGCTGCAATTACTGGTATTGGCGCTTATGTGCCCGATTATGTATTGAACAACGAAGAATTAAGCAGAATGGTTGATACCTCCGATGAGTGGATTATGACTCGTGTTGGTATTAAAGAAAGAAGAATATTGAAAACTCTAGGTTCCGGTTCTTCTGATCTTGGTACTGCTGCTATTAAGCAGCTACTTGAAAAAACCGGAACAAATCCTGAAGATATTGATCTTTTAGTTTGTGCAACGGTTACACCTGATCATCCTTTTCCGTCTACTTCTGCTATAATATGTGATAAGGTCGGTTTATTAAATGCCTATGCCTTTGATTTGAATGCAGGTTGTTCAGGCTTTTTGTTTGCTTTAAATACAGCATCAAAATTTATTGAAACAGGAAGTTGTAAAAAGGTTATTGTTGTTGGTGCTGAAAAAATGTCGACTATTACTGACTACACTGATCGTTCAACTTGTCCTCTCTTTGGCGATGGGGCAGGTGCAGTATTGCTTGAGCCTACCACTGAAGATCTTGGCATTGTAGATTCAATTTTGCATACGGATGGTTCCGGCAGGGTGTATCTTTATATGAAGGCCGGTGGCTCTGCTTATCCTGCTTCTAAAGAAACTGTTGAAAACAGAGAACATTTCATTCATCAGGAGGGACAACCTGTTTTTAAAGCAGCCGTTTCCAGAATGGCTGATGTCTCTGTTGAGATGATGGAAAAGCACAATCTGACGGCTGATGATTTGGCATGGTTGGTTCCACATCAGGCAAACTTACGTATCATTGATGCTACTGCCAAACGTATGGGACTTGATCCATCAAAGGTGATGATTAACATTCAACATTATGGTAATACTACTGCGGCAACATTACCTCTTTGCTTAAGTGAATGGGAGTCACGTTTGAAGAAGGGTGACAATCTAATTCTGGCTACTTTTGGTGCTGGTTTTACTTGGGGCTCTATCTATTTGAAGTGGGCGTACGATGGCGATAAAATATAGCATAGACACAATACATTACGTCTATGTATTGCAATCTTTTAGAAATGACATTAAAAAACCGGTAAATAAATCTTTACCGGTTTTTTAATGTCTTATATTATAGCAAAACAAGGTCTTGTGTTTCTACAAAACTGAAATATTTATAGAATTAACATGGCATCGCCATAGGTAAAGAAACGATACTTTTCTTTAATAGCAGTATGGTATGCTTCCATAAGGAAATCATAATCGGTAAAAGCGGCTACTTGCATTAAAGTAGATGACATCGGCAGATGAAAATTGGTTATCATACAACTTGCTATGCTAAAATCATAAGGAGGGAAGATAAACTTATTGGTCCATCCTTTATAAGGTTTCAGAAATCCGGAGATTGAAACTGATGTTTCGATTGCTTTCATGGTTGTAGTCCCAATCGCACAAACTCTTTTTTTCTCTTCTTTTGCTTTGTTGACAATGTCTGTGGTTTCTTCAGAAATGTACATCTCTTCAGAGTCCATTTTATGTTTAGTCAGATCTTCAACATCAATCGTTCTAAAGTTGCCAAGTCCGGCATGAAGTGTGATTTCAGCGAAGTTTATCCCTTTTAATTCAAGTCTTTTCATCAACTCGCGGCTGAAGTGTAACCCGGCAGCAGGTGCTGCAACAGCACCCTCTTCCTTTGCATAAATTGTCTGGTACCTTTCTTTATCTTCAGGAATGATATCTCGTAGCCGTTGAAGTTCTTCAGGTAAAGGAGTCTTTCCTAAAACTTCTATCGTATGTTTGAAATCTTCGTATGATCCATCGTAAAGAAAACGAAGAGTTCTACCTCTGGAGGTCGTATTATCTATTACTTCGGCAACGAGATCATCATTATCGCCAAAATAGAGCTTGTTCCCTATCCGTATTTTTCTGGCAGGGTCAACCAATACATCCCATAAACGAGATTCCGAATTGAGTTCACGAAGCAAGAAGACGGTTATCTTAGCGCCTGTCTTCTCTTTTTCACCGGTCAATAATGCTGGAAAGACCTTTGTATTGTTTAAGATCATCACATCACCATCGGAGAAATAGTCCATAATATCCGTGAAACTGCGATGTTCGATAGTTTGGTTTTGACGATTTAAAACCATTAATCTCGCTTCATCTCGATTTTCACAAGGATGTAGAGCAATTAAATCAGATGGTAAATGAAACCTGAACTGTGATAATTTCATAATGTTGTACCTTTATTATAGCTTCTTGAAAAGGGCTGCAAAATTAACTTAAAATTAACCGAAAATCAAGCACTTTGACAACCAATTAATAAATTGTCAAATAAGGGTATAAGATAATACATTTTGAAAGCTGAAGTCAAGCAAAAAATTATATACGCTCGTTCTTTGGTAAAAAATCTTTTTGAGTCTTTGCCCAGATTGAAATTTCGTCCAGAATACTTTCCATGGAAAGAGCATCTTCAATGCGTAGATCTCCACTTTTAGTACGACGTAAAGCTGTCAAATGTGCGCCACAGTTTAACTTTTCACCAAGATCTCTTGCTAATGACCGGATGTAAGTTCCCTTACTGCATACAACTCTAAAGTCGACTTCAGGCAAGTCAATCCTTGTTATCTCAAATTCAGAGATGGTCACTTTTCTGGTTTGTAGTTCAACTTCTATATTTTGTCGGGCAAATTCGTAAGCTCTTTTCCCATTTATTTTCTTTGCCGAGAAGACAGGTGGCATCTGATCAAAATCTCCGGTTAACTCTTTAGCAGCTTCGTATATGATCTCTTCAGTTAAATGCGTGGTGTCAAACGTAAAATCGATCTCTTTTTCTAAATCAAAAGAAGGAGTTGTCGCTCCAAGACAAAAGGTTCCGATATATTCTTTTATGCCATCCTGAAACTCATTTATACGCTTTGTGAGCTTGCCTGTGCATACGATTACAATTCCGGTCGCCAGAGGATCAAGTGTGCCTGCATGGCCCACCTTAAGCTTTTTAAGGCCAAGTTGTGAACGGATATGGGCTCTGATTTTACTGATAACATCAAAAGAGGTCCATTTATAGGGTTTATCTATTAACAGTACCTCCCCTTCATTGAAATTAAATTGTCTCATACAAATTTTAGGTCGTAGCCCAGTCCTAGTAATATTAATATTGCAAGGCCTACTATGATACGGTAATAACCAAAAAGCTTAAAACCGTGTTTGGTTAGATAGGTGATAAAAAATTTGATGGCAAGAACAGCGACGATAAAAGCAATTACATTTCCGATGACAAGTATTTGAATTTTGTCGGGTGTAATTACTTTATAGTTTTTATATAACTCGAGTACCATAGCACCAAACATTGTTGGTATGGCTAAGAAGAATGAAAATTCGGCAGCAGTGGTTCTGCTGAATTTTTGCGACATTCCTCCAACAATGGTGGCAGCTGATCTGGATACTCCGGGGATCATAGATATACATTGAATTAATCCAATCTTAAAGGCTCTACGATAAGTCATCTCCTGTGTATTGTCGACTTTATTGAACCATTTGTCGACAAAGAGTAATACAATACCTCCTAATAAAAGGGTAGTGGCGACAACAGCTACATTTCCAAGCAACTCTTCGATATACTTGTGTAATACAAATCCAAGAATTGCAGCAGGTAAAAATGCCACAAAGAGCTTATAGTAAAAATCCATTGATTGGAAAAAACGTTTCCAATAGAGGACTATTACAGAAAGAATAGCACCAAATTGAATACTTACCGTAAAGGCTTTTGTGAAATCATCCATAGGAGTGCCGAGGATGGACTCAGCAATTATCATGTGTCCTGTAGAAGATATTGGAAGAAACTCGGTTATTCCTTCAACTATTGCAATGATGATTGCGTGTAAGGTGGTCATCGACTAATTTTGTTTAGGTTTTTTCATGATGGCAAAGATCTCAATTACAAAACCAGCCAATATCAAAATTGGCGCTAGTGTTAATCTTTGGAAGTTAAATAACGCAAAATTAAATTTGTTCGGATCATCAGATCCTCCACCAATCATCAATATAAAACCCAGAACAATTACTGCCAATCCAATTAAAAGAAGACGATAATTCTCTTTCCCAAATGCAAACATGGGCTTTTTTTCTGCAGAATTCTTTTTTTCTGCTGTAACAGGTTTATCAGTTTTACTTGCCATTTTTCAATTCGGTTTTTTTGTGTATCAATAAATAAAATCAGATTAGAAATAATAAAGCTCATCAACATTCATTTTCAGATATTTTCTGACAGCCAACCATGTTGAAGCCGAAGCCAATATGATGCCGGCAATAACTGTTCCCAAGGAGAGAATGCAGTATGCAAGATAATCATCCAATTCTACAATATCAGGGAATTGATTTCTTACCATCAAGAGTATCCCTGCTAAAAGAATGATTGCCAGAATTGAAGCAATAATACCTTGAATCAATCCGGTAATAAGAAAAGGTTTTCGGATAAACTTGCTTGTGGCTCCAACCAAAAGCATGCTTCTGATCAGGAAACGGCGAGAGTAAACAGCTAGGCGAATCGTGTTGTTAATGAGTGCAAATGCGATGATCAAAAGAAGCGAACTAAAGCCTAAAAGAATGATGCTTATCGTGGTAATATTTTTATTTACCTCTTCAACCAATGATTTCTGATAAGCCACCTCTTTAACAATTGGATTTTTCATTAATCTTGATTGTAAAACATTCAGACTATCAGGATTTGCATATTTAGATATCAGCCTTACCTCTATAGAAGGCAATAATGGATTTACGCCTAAAAATGAAACAAAGTCCTCTCCAAGATATTCTTTCATTTGTTGGGCTGCTTGTTCTTTTGTAATATATTCTGAACTTTTAACATAATCGGCTATCTCAAGATGTTTCTGCATCTGGATAATCATAGCCTCGCTTACATCAGGCTTCATAATGATAGTAAAGCCAATATTCTCTTTTACGTGCGTAGATATTTTTCCGGCATAAAAAACAATAAGTCCTAAAAGTCCTAACATGAACAGCACTAATGTAATGCTGACCACTGTTGTTGCATAGGCAGTTTTTAATCTGCGCCTGTTAGATTTTTCCTCTTGTATTTTCATTCGGAATCATTTCTGCCACGAAGGTACAAAAATTCGTATAATCTTTGAAAAGGGCTTCAAGTTCAATATACGCTGTTATATATTATTTTGCTTTACCTTATTATGGAAAAGAATCCCTGAACTTTTGTTAATTTTGTACCTTATTTTAGAATACGGTTGTATAATAAAAGTGAAACCTGTATAAATCATGGACTATAATTTTAAAGAAATTGAATCATATTGGCGTAAGTATTGGGCTGATAACAAAACATTTAAAACGGAAATCGATCCTTCAAGACCGAAATTTTATGTACTTGATATGTTCCCTTACCCATCAGGGGCCGGACTACATGTGGGGCATCCTTTAGGTTATATCGCCTCTGATATCTATACTCGTTTTAAACGGCTAAAGGGTTTTAATGTTTTACACCCAATGGGTTATGATGCTTATGGCTTGCCAGCTGAGCAATATGCGATTCAAACAGGTCAACATCCGGCTATTACAACCGAAGATAATATTAAACGTTATCGTGAACAACTGGATAAGATCGGTTTCTCTTTTGATTGGAGTAGGGAAGTACGAACTTGTGATCCTTCATATTACAAATGGACTCAGTGGACCTTTATTCAACTGTTTAATTCATGGTTCAATAGTACAACTCAAAAAGCAGAACCAATCGCGTCATTGATTTCATTATTTGAAAAAGAAGGAAATCAAAATGTAAAGGCTGCTTCAAACGGCACTGATTATTTTACAGCCGATGCTTGGAAAAGTTTTTCTGAAAAGGAAAAGCAGCAATTATTAATGAATTATCGTTTAGCTTATCTTGCCGATACTTGGGTAAACTGGTGCCCAAAACTTGGGACTGTTTTAGCCAATGATGAAGTTGGCAATGGGCTTTCTATTCGTGGAGGTTATCCGGTTGAACGGAAACTGATGAAGCAATGGATATTGCGTATCTCTGCTTATGCCGAGAGATTACTCAAAGGACTTGAAAGTATTGATTGGAACGATTCAATTAAAGAGATACAAAAAAATTGGATCGGTCGTTCTGTTGGAGGAGCTATTCAGTTTGGGATAAAAGATCATAAAGAGACGATGGAGGTTTTTACCACTCGTCCCGACACTATTTTTGGCGCTACTTTTATGGTTTTAGCTCCGGAACATGAGCTGGTAAATCATATTACTACTCCTGATTGTCGTGAAAAGATAAATGAATATGTTACGTGGGCCAAGAACAGGTCTGAGCGTGAACGCATGAGTGAGGTTAAAAAAGTAAGTGGTGAGTTTACGGGGGCCTATGCGATTAATCCGTTTAACGGAACAGAGATTCCTATCTGGATTGCAGATTATGTTTTGATGGGATATGGGACAGGAGCTATTATGGCTGTTCCTGCTCATGATAGTCGTGACTTTTCTTTTGCTCGCAATTTTAATCTTCCGATTATTCAAGTTGTAAATAAACCGGGTGAAATTCCAACTGATCCGTCAACATGGGAGGAATCATTCGATTCTAAGGACGGTGTTTTGATTAACTCGGATTTCATTTCGGGTTTAACGGTTAAAGAAGCTATTCAAGCTATTATTAAGAAGGCTGAAGAACTGAAGATAGGGCACGGCACTATCAATTATCGATTGCGTGATGCAACCTTTAGTCGTCAGCGTTATTGGGGAGAACCTTTTCCGGTTTATTATAAGGATGGAATGCCTTATATGCTTAACGAAGATCAATTGCCTTTAGAACTTCCCGAAATTGATAAATATTTACCAACCGAAACAGGTGAGCCTCCCTTGGCACGTGCTAAAAATTGGACAACTAAAGAGGGTTATGCACTTGAGACAAACACGATGCCTGGCTTTGCCGGTTCCAGTGGATATTATCTTAGGTATATGGATCCTCGTAACGATAAAGAATATTTCTCTAAAAAAGCAGTAAGTTATTGGAAGAATGTCGATTTATATATCGGAGGAGCCGAACATGCTACCGGTCATTTGATCTATTCCCGATTCTGGAATAAATTCTTATTCGATTTGGGTTATTCAGTATGTGATGAGCCCTTTAAGAAGCTGATCAATCAGGGAATGATTCAAGGACGTTCTAGTTTTGTTTATCGTGTTAACGGCACGAATAAATTCGTCTCTTACGGATTACGTAAGAATTATGAAGTGCAAGATATTCATGTCGATGTAAATATTGTTCACAACGACATTCTGGATATTGAAGCATTTAAAAACTGGCAACCTCAATTTGCGGATGCAGAATTTATACTTGAAAATGAAAAGTATATTTGCGGCTGGGAAGTTGAGAAAATGTCAAAGTCAAAATATAATGTTCAAAATCCGGATGATTTAGTAGAGAAGTATGGTGCGGATACCCTGCGAATGTATGAAATGTTTTTAGGACCACTAGAACAATCAAAGCCATGGGATACCAATGGCATCGAAGGTGTGTTTAGATTTATCCGTAAGTTTTGGAAGTTATTTCATGATCAGAACAATGATTTCTTTGTCTCAGAGGAGGCCGCTACTCCAGCTGAATTGAAGGCCCTTCACCGTACTATCAAAAAGATTCAAGAAGACATTGAACGCTTTTCGTTTAATACTGCCGTTAGTGCATTTATGATCTGTATAAATGAATTAACCGATTTAAAATGTCATAAACGGACTATTCTGGAACCAATGACAATTTTGATCTCATCATATGCTCCCCATTTGTCCGAAGAACTTTGGAAGTTAATGGGTCATGAGGGAACGATTATGGATGCTCGTTTTCCTGAGTTTAATGAAGCATTTCTTGTAGAAGATTCTGTTAAATATGCAGTCTCCTTTAACGGAAAAATGAGATTTACTATTGATTTATCTGTAAATCTTACTGCTGCTGAAGTTGAAAAGGCAGTTCTTGAGGCCCCCGAATCTCAAAGATATCTGGAGAATAAAGTGCCTAAAAAGGTTATCGTTGTTCTTAAGAAAATTGTAAATATTGTGTTGGGCGCTTAATAAATGCCACTTTGCATAATTGCCTAAGGCTGTTCAACATTTTTGAACAGCCTTAACTATTTTAGTAAGTAGCCTAAAAATTTCTTCATACTATACTTCAAATAATTCCATAAGTTCATCATCGGCGATGCTGAAAATGTCAAAAATGATCAAATATTTTTAGAATAAATATTCGAATCGAAATGCACTTTGCCTCTGGATTTTTAAAAGAAGATCGAAGTAATATTTTAAAACTTATTTTGAAGTATAAAGATTTTCAGATAAATAAGTCAGATTCATTTTACCTTGATAAACTTAATGAAGTGGGAGAATTCTATAACTAATGAGAAATAAAAATATTATTAAATTTTTATTTTATTTAGAAAATTAACATTTGTAGGCATTTTTATTCAAAAAAAAGCATCAACTTTGTATGTTAATTATCAAAACAAGTTTTTTATGAATTTTCATTCAACGGCGCATTCTTTTCATATTCCAGTTCTGGGCACTGGATTTACCGTCGATGCACCAATAAAAGTAGCCCAATATGGAATTGATTCGGTCATCTCTCTTGCAGACGACTCACTTATTGAGAAGATGCGGGAATTATATAGTGAGAAGTTTGGATTGCCATTTCAAGCTATTTCTGAAGCCATTGACGATTTTAGAGCGAAACGAATTACGGCGTATCTTGATTTGATTGATAAAATTGTTAAGGAGAAATTAGAAGAAATTAAAAACTCAATTTATAAAAAGGGTAGCGAACTTGAGAAATATTTTGATCTCCTTCCCGATTTTTCGACACTGAAGGTTGAATATCAAAAAAAGTTAAGCGAGTTTGGGCAGGGAAGTAAAATTCATCAATGGTTGAACCAGAACTTAAAAGCAGGATCTATTGATGTGAATATTATGACAAAGCTTGATAGAGAGAATTATAAGGACAATGAAAAACTCCCTATCGAATATAATGATGCTCATGCCGCCTTACGTGGATTTGCAATGAGCAATCTTCATTCATCTATTGTCCTATCTGCCGGGATGAATCCTCGTTTGAGTGGCTATTTTGAATCTTTTGAAGACTTTTATCCGGATGCTGAGGGAAAGCTAAAAAAGGAGATTATTCTTAAGGTCTCCGATTATCGTTCTGCTCTTATTCAGGGGAAATTTTTTGCAAAGAAGGGCTTGTGGATTTCAGAATATCGCATTGAATCGGGCTTAAATTGCGGTGGTCATGCTTTTGCTACCGAAGGCCATCTTATGGGCCCCATCCTTGAAGAATTCAAGAATAGTCGTGAAACCTTGATTCAGGAGCTCTATACAATGTGTGTAACGGCGCTTAAAGAGAAAAACAAGTTTGTTCCCGAAAAACCTTTACCGGTTAAATTTACTGCCCAAGGTGGAGTTGGAACTGCAAATGAGCACGAATTCTTGCTTCAGTATTATAACTTAGACTCAATTGGTTGGGGAACCCCTTTCCTTTTGGTTCCCGAAGCTACAAATGTTGACGAAGATACCTTGAAATTATTAAGTGATGCTACTGAAGATGACCTCTATCTAAGTGGAGTTTCACCTTTAGGGGTTCCTTTTAACAGCGTAAAGAATAACACAAAAGATATTGAGAAAAATGGTAGAGTACAAGAGGGAATTCCAGGTGCTATATGTTCCAAGCGATTTCTTGCTTCAAATAAAGAGTTTTCTGAAAAGATGATGTGCACTGCTTCCAGAACATATCAACGTGCTAAAATAGAGGAGCTGAAAGCAAAACAACTTCCTTCGTCAGAATTTGAAAAACAATGTCGTAAAGTAGTTGAAAAAGCATGTTTATGTATGGGTTTAGCATCTACTACTTTGATTGTTAATAATCTACCTGCTGAGGGTAAATCCAGAGGCGTATCAATATGTCCTGGACCTAATATGGCCTATTTTTCCGGAAAGTTTTCTTTGAAAGATATGGTTGATCATATTTATGGCCGGAAAAACATAATTGTACGTGATGATAGGCCTAATCTTTTTGTGAAAGAATTGTCAACTTACTATGATTATCTCAAAAAACAGATTGATGATGAGGTAAAACCACTTGCTGAGTCGTCAACCAAGAAGTTCCAAACATTTAAAAAGAATCTTCTTGATGGAATTGACTATTATAAGGATTTGTTTTTGAATAGCACTAACCAGCCTGTAATTGCCTATCCCAGAGATATGAAAAAATTGAACAGGTTTCGAGAACAGATTATTGCTTTACCAATTCCATTGTCAAATAAAAAATAATAGAAAGGATTGAACTCAATATTGTGGATGATTTTTGTTATTCTTCTTAAGTTTTAAGCAATACTTATTACAATAAACAAAAAAGAGGTTGGCTCAATATTAGGCCAACCTCTTTTTTGTTTATCGTAAATGCTATTATTTAGCAGAAAGCGAATAAGGTTTACTATTTAAAGCCACACCCCATTTTTTATTTGGTTTTGGCCCCATTTTGAAAACCAGTTCACCGCCATTGATAATGTCATTGTGCATGATGTATGTCTGATTCCATGGCTTTCCATTCAGAAGTACACCTTGGATGTAGATATTATCTTTATTCAGGTTGAGCGCTTTTATTTTAAAGGTTTTTCCGTTATCCATGTTAATAGAAGCCTCCTCAACGCAAGGACTTCCAATGGCATATTGGTCAGCGCCGGGGCATACCGGATAAAAGCCTAATGTACTGAAAATATACCAAGCCGACATTTGTCCGCAATCATCATTTCCACATAATCCATCCGGTTTGTTTACATACATCTTGTTAACAATGCGGTGAATTTGCGCTTGTGTCTTCCAGGGAGCACCGGCCCAATTATAAAGATAGGCAACATGGTGACTGGGTTCATTGCCATGAACATAACTGCCGAGAATACCATCGCGGGTAATATCTTCTGTCTCAGCAAAATATTTATCAGGCATATCCATTGTGAACAAAGAATCGAGATGATTGATAAACTTCGTTTCATTACCTGAGAGACTAATGAGCGTCTTTGGATCATGAGGAATATAAAAAGAATAGTTCCATGCATTTCCTTCAGTGAAACCTTCACCTGAAGTGTGCATCGGGTCAAATGGAGTCTTCCAACTTCCATTTTTCATTTTAGCTCGTATAAAGCCACTTGTTTTATCACAAAGGTTGAGATAACTCAATGCTCTTTTCGAAAACTCTTTCTCTATTTCAGTCTTCCCCATCGCTTTTGCCATTTTTGCAATACACCAGTCATCGTAAGCATATTCCAATGTCATGGAAGCACCCTCATTATTTGAGTCAAAAGGCACATAGCCATATTCCATATAGTCGCCTATTGCGTCATAGCTTTTATGCTTTGCACTATTGATGCAAGCTTCTAATGCCTTTTCTGCATCAAATCCCTTAATTCCCTTCATATAAGCATCTACAATCACCGGAACAGCATGATATCCAATCATACACCAGTTCTCATTTCCAAAATGCGACCAGATTGGTAAGAGTTTGTGAACACTTTGATTGTAATGTGCGAGCATAGAATTCACCATATCAGCATCGCGTTGAGGCTGAATAATGGTATAAAGCGGAAAGAGAGCCCTGTAAGTATCCCACAATGAAAAAGTGGTATAGTTTGTAAAGCCATCAGCCTTGTGAATGTTATGATCTAATCCCCTGTAATTACCGTCTACATCCATGTATAACGCCGGGCTAATGAAAGCATGATACATAGAAGTATAGAAGTTGCTTTTCAACTCTTCTGTGGCTGAGATATTAATTTTATTTAACTCTTTTTCCCAACTGTTACGGGCATTATTGCGTACCTGATCAAAATTCCAGTTCGGAATTTCAGCAGTGAGATTCTTTATTGCTCCTTCCGTACTTACAGCTGATATGGCGAACTTAACCTTTATTATTTCTTTATCCGAAGTAGAGAAGTCAAAGAAAGCCTTCATGCTTTTTCCGGCCATCTCCGGGAAGTTATCCTCTTGATTAAACTTTCTCCAACCTCCCTTGTAAACTAATTTCTCATCATTTTTACATCCGTAATGTTTGATCGGCTTGGAGAAGGTCATTGCAAAGTAGAGATAGTTTGTACGGGCCCATCCTCTGGTAATACGGTATCCGGTCACCAATGTGTCATTCTCCACCCTTAGATAAGACCAGAGTACTTTACCGTCATAATTATAAATACCATGAGTTAAGTCGAGAATAATATGGGCGCTATCGGTTTTAGGGAAAGTGTATTGATGAAATCCAACTCTGGGGGAAGCCGTTAATTCGGCCAGAATGTTATAGTCTTTAAGTAGAACGGAATAATAACCTGGTTCGGCTTTTTCCGTAGCGTGAGAGAATGCCGAACGATATCCGCTGCCCGGTTTATTTGCCGTACCCGGATTGAGTTTTAATTTCCCAACAGTAGGCATGATCAAAAAATCGCCTAAATCAGAGTGGCCTGTACCGCTGAAATGTGTATGACTAAACCCAACAATAGTTTTATCAGTGTATTGATATCCGGCACAATACCTGTAAACATTTTTATTGTAAGCGCCATTATTGACGTAGGATACAGTATCGGTGTCGGGACTGAGCTGAACCAATCCGAAGGGGACACAAGCACCGGGGAAAGTATGTCCCATCTCTTGGGTACCTACAAAGGGGTTTACATAATCAAATGGTGTCTTCCCATTCGGTTTCGTTTGTGCATCAAGTGATATCGGCGAAACAAAAGAAATCAGAAGAAGAAATAATAAATATTTTTTCTTCTTCGGCAGATTAGATAATGTCATCATTGTGGGTTATTTAAATCAATCGGTTTATATGAATGTTTAAAGTTTAACATTTTTATTTTTTCTTACTTATCAAAAAAGAGGCCGTTAAATAATAGGTTTTATTCTTCTCTTGTAAGTAGTAATTTAGCGCCTCTTATAAAAATCATTGTAAGAGGAATGAGAACACAAATCATTGGCTTAATTAAGCCTTCCTTCTGTTGTAAAAAAAAAGCAAGCGTATGAAAGCCTGCTTTTTGATAAGTTAGTATATTGTTTAAGATTGAACAGCAATCTTTATTTTTTGACCAGGTTTAACTTCCTCGCTGCTCAGGTTATTTAATTTCTTCAGATCTGCAACTGTAGATCCTTTATGTTTACTGGCAATACTCCAAAGCGTATCTCCTTTTTGAACAATGTAAGTAATAACTTTTGTTTTTCCCTGTTCTTTTTGGGGTTCTGCTTTCTTTTCTTTCCCTTTGCCTTTAATAACGGGTTCTTCTTTCGGTTGAACACTAACAAGAGTTAGTTTCTGTCCGGCTTTAAGGTTATCTCCTATATTTTCATTCAATTTTTTCAGCTCACTAATTGAGAGCCCTACTTTTTGTGAAATAGAAGTGTACGAATCTCCTCTCTTAACAGCATAGGTTGTGGCACCTTTTTGAGGAGTAGCTTCTTTTTTCTTGCTTGGATGTTCATTTTTGGCTAGTACTTCTTCCTTCTGAGGGGCATTACCATCCGAAATGATTATTTTTTGTTTAGGAAGAATGGTTCCCTTTTTATCCAAATTGTTCCATTCGATTAATTGAGCTACTGAGACGTCATGTTTTTCGGCAATCTTTTTCAGTGATTCACCTTTTTTGACAGTATAGTATTCCGGATTTACAGCCGGTTTTGTATTCTTGTTTTTTGCTTTAGATGTAATAGGCTCATCTGAAACTGTATTTTTTCCTTTTTTTGTTTTAACTTCTGCTACTAAAGGTTCTTCCGTTTCAGTATAGATCTTAAGCTTTTTACCTCTTAACAGTGCGTTACTTTTCAGATTATTCCATTCTCTTATTTCTGCAATGGTAACGCCATAAATATTAGCAATCTGAGAAATACGTTGGTTCCTTTTAACAATATGATATTTAAGGGTAGGTGTGGTTTTCGGTTCAGCTTTTTGAACTATATCGCTCTTCATTGCTTGTGTGAGCGATTGCATTTCTGTTTTAGCTACAGTCTTTTGGCTATCTATAACTTGTTGTAAAGGCTTTCCGCTTGTCAGATCGTTTTCAGGGATAACTCTGTCTCTATTGATGATTATCCGTTGGCTGGTATGAACACCTTTTCTGCTCAGGTTATTCCAACGACGAATGTCGTTGGCCGAAACTCCAAACTTCTCAGCAATTGTATAAACAGTCTCTTTTCTTTTCACATAATAGAGAAAGCTTTCCTGACTATGGGTCATCTGGCTTAGAATATTCTCCTTTTCCTGTTGTAACTTTTGCTGATTATAAGCATAGAGGGTAGCCTCATTATTTATAAAGTCGGGGACAATTCGTTTGGGTAAACGAAGAAAATAAGTTTTATCCTTGGTTGACGGAATCACACCTTTTCTGTATGCAGGATTTAAAAAGAGTAACTCCTCTTTTGTTACGTTTAACTTTTCTGCGAGAACGTCAAAGGTTAAAAAATCTTTTACCGCTACAGTATCAATTTCGTGATATTTATAGATCGGTAGTACCGGAAATAAGTTATGATCGGCTGCATGGTGCATTAAATAAGTTACGGCGATAAATGCAGGAACATATCCTCTGGTTTCTTTGACAAGATAAGGGCTGATTTGCCAAAAGTCGGTTTTCCCACCCGACCGGCGAATGGCTTTTGCGACATTACCTGATCCGGTATTGTAGGCTGCCAGAACGAGCAACCAGTCTTTATGAACTTTGTAAAGATCTTTAAGATACTTACAGGCTGCAATGGTCGACTTGTAAGGATCGCTTCTATCATCAACATACGAATTCACATCCAGTGAGTATTGTCTACCGGTTCCATACATAAACTGCCATAAACCACCTGCACCTACAGGAGATCGGGCAATCGGATTTAAGGCAGACTCGACAATGGCCAGGTATTTCATTTCAAGCGGAATACCATAACGATCCAGTAATTCCTCTATCATTGGAAAATAGAGTTGTGCCAATCCCAGCATACGTTGTGTTAAACCTCTTTTTCTTACAGCGTATAATTCGATCATATCTTTCACCTGCCTGTTATAAACAAGTGGAATCGGAGAGGTTTTACTCAATTGCGAAATCCTATCCATATATATATCATCGGAGTAATATGGAACAAAATCTTTCGCGAAGTTGTGGATGTTATTATAATTTACATCATAAAGATTATTCGATTTGTCAAAAAATTGTAGGTTTGCCAAACTGTCAAGCATGGCTGCAACTGGATTATCTTGAAGCTTTAACGGAGGAATGTAGGTTGAATCATTTTTTACTTTGGTAGACCCAACCTGTGCCGTAGCAACAGATCCAATTAGTGTAAATAGTAACAAAAAATAATAAATAGAATGCTTCATGCCTTATTGAGAACCTTAGGGGGTGTGTAATTTCTTACTTTGTGTTAAAGATAGCACAAAAATATATTTTTTAAATCTTTTTTAATAGTAAATTTAGAACTATTAACATATTAGAATAAAGAAAAAATTGGTGCGTAAAAGATGTCAGTTTTAAGATAGTGATGAGTAATACACTTATAATAAATGCGATAGGATAAATATGGAAAAAGCCTACTCATTGAGTAGGCTTTTAGTGTTTAATAAACAGTTATTTATTAATTATTTTCCACGGTTACAGCCACATCCGCAGCCATCGTTATTTTTTAAAATTCCCAATTCAAGCCCCACCTTTTTAAAGGCGGCAATGCAACGATCCAGATGTTCTTTTTCATGAGCAGCGGAAAGCTGAACGCGGATACGTGCCTGACCTTTTGGTACAACCGGATAATAAAATCCGGTGACATAGATATTCTCTTCAAGCAATTTGGTTGCAAATTCCTGCGCGAGTTTTGCATCGTAAAGCATTACCGCACAAATGGCTGATTGCGTTGGTTTGATATCAAATCCCGCTTCAATCATTTGAGATACAAAGTATTTTGTATTGGCATGCAGTTTATCTTGTAAATCGTTATTTTCGCTCATCATTTCAACCATTTTAATTCCGGCTGCTGCAATGAGCGGAGGAACAGAATTGCTGAAGAGGTAAGGACGTGAGCGTTGGCGAAGGAGATCAATGATTTCTTTTTTGCCGGTGGTAAAACCACCTATTGCACCACCAAATGCTTTTCCAAGTGTGCCTGTAATAATCTCGACCTGACCTTTGCAATTAAATAGCTCTGTAACGCCTCTTCCGGTTTGTCCAACCACACCTGCCGAATGCGATTCGTCAACCATTATCATGGCATCGTATTTTGTGGCTAATTCAATGATTTTATCCAGTGGCGTAACATTGCCGTCCATAGAGAAAACACCATCTGAAACGATTATTCGATAACGTTGAGCCTGAGCTAATTTTAGCTGCTTTTCCAGGTCCGTCATGTCAGCATTTGAATAACGATAGCGAACCGCCTTGCATAAACGAACTCCATCAATGATTGAAGCATGATTCAGTGAATCGCTAATGATAGCATCTTGTTCAGTTAATAAAGGTTCAAAAACACCTCCGTTTGCATCAAAACAAGCTGCATATAAAATAGTATCTTCAGTGCCAAAGAACTCAGCAATTTTTGCTTCCAGTTGTTTGTGAAGATCTGATGTTCCACAAATAAAACGGACAGACGACATTCCATACCCATGCGTATCGAGCGCCTCTTTTGCTGCTGCAATTAATTGCGGATTATTTGAAAGTCCTAGATAGTTGTTCGCGCAGAAGTTTAAAACCTTTTTTCCGGTGTTAATTTTAATTTCTGCGCCTTGTGCTGAAACGATAATACGTTCATTTTTATAAAGGCCGGCTTCTTTGATGTCGGCTAACTCTTTGGTAAGATGCTCCTTGAAGCTGGTATACATGACCAATAGTTTTTTTAGGTTGATTATTAAAATAGTGGAACAAAGATATAAATTTAGGAGAGCTCGTACGACTGCAAAAATGGTTTAATTCATAAAAAAAGTAAATAACTTTTTATAAGTAACAAGAATCTTTAATTTTGTTCCCATAATAACAAGTTTTTTAAGATTATATAATCGCTTCTAATTTCTACTTTTATGAAAAACATACTCGTGATAGGGTCGTTTGGCCAGATTGGTTCAGAAATGACTCCCGAATTACGTAAACGTTATGGTCATTCTAATGTAGTTGCTGCTGATCTGTGTATTAATAAAGACAAATCCTTTTTATCGGATGGTCCGGTTGAAAAACTAGACATTACCGATGCTCAGGCTATTGCCACACTTGTAAAAAAATACAAGATTGATACTATCTTCAATTTAGCTGCAATCTTATCTGCTGTTGGAGAGAAGAAACCCCAGCTTGCCTGGAATGTTGGTATCAATGGGATTTTTAACTGCCTTGAGGTTGCTCGCGAATTGAATTGCGCTCTCTTTACCCCCAGTTCTATCGCCGCTTTCGGTGAAGGTACGCCATTGGATAATACGCCGCAAGATACCCTTCAAAGACCCGGTACAATGTATGGCGTTACTAAAGTAACCGGTGAAATATTGAGTGATTATTATCACAAACGTTTTGGAGTAGATACCCGTAGTGTCCGTTTTCCAGGTATTATTTCAAATGTAACTCTTCCTGGAGGTGGGACAACAGATTATGCTGTTGAAATCTATTATGAAGCAATTAAAAAAGGTAGTTATTCCTGTTTCCTGAAACAAGGTACTTTTCTGGATATGATGTATATGCCTGATGCTTTGAATGCTGCAGTCCAAATCATGGAGGCTGATCCATCGCGATTCAAACATCGTAATTCGTTTAATATCTCTTCGATGAGTCTTGAACCGGAAATGATTTATGCTGAAATTAAAAAAAATATTCCGGGATTCACAATGGATTATGCTATTGACGAGGTTAAACAAGGTATTGCAGATAGTTGGCCTAATAGCATGGACGACAGTTGTGCCCGTCGGGAATGGGATTGGAAACCCGAATGGAACCTGTCTACTATGACCGTTGATATGTTAAAAGCAATTCGCAAAAAACAAGCCGAAGGGTTAATCTAAGAGATAGAGAAAGGCTTCCCTTTCAACAACCATTAATTATTGAAAAAAATAGAAAAGAGGTACCTTCAGCATAAAGGTTACCTCTTTTCTATTTTAACCCGGATTTGTTAGTATAAGCATTAAATATTGACCATTAGTTTGTTTCATACAGATAGCAACTAATTTCAATGAGCTTGCAATCAACAGCATAAGCTTTCTAATGACAAAGTTGGGTTCAAAGATTTTAACTGCTTTGATTAGCAAATAGTACTCCTTTGTGATAGCTCAAAATTGAACAAATGTTTTGATTAATTTTGCAAACTAATTAATGGGAAGGAAACTCGAATGAAAATTGCTGCATTAGTATCGGGAGGGGTTGATAGTTCGGTAGTTGTACACATGCTAAAAGAGCAAGGATATGATCCGACAATCTTCTATATTCGAATTGGAATGGATGAAGATTCATTCGACTGTCCGGCTGAAGAAGATATTGAAATCACCTCATGGGTAGCAAAAAAGTATGGTTGTAAAATGGAAATCGTTTCATTACAACAGGAATATTGGGATCAAGTGGTTACTTACACTATTGAGAGTGTAAAGCGTGGTTATACCCCAAACCCTGATGTGATGTGTAATAAGCTGATCAAATTCGGAAGTTTTGAAGAGAAATATGGAAAAGATTTTGATAAAATAGCAACCGGTCATTATGCTACCACCCATTTTATAGATGACCAGTGGTGGTTGGGTACGGCTAAAGATCCGATCAAAGATCAAACCGACTTTCTTGCTCAGATAAATTATCGCCAGATCAGTAAGTTGATGTTTCCGATTGGACACATGATGAAGAGCGAAGTCCGCCGGATTGCTCATGAGGTTGGTTTACCCAGTGCAGGGCGTCGTGATAGTCAGGGAATCTGTTTTCTGGGTAAGATTAATTATAATGATTTTTTACGTCGTTTTCTGGGTGAGAAGGAGGGACCGATTATCGATCAGTCAACGGGAAAGACTATCGGAACGCACAAGGGTTTCTGGTTTCATACCATAGGGCAGAGAAGGGGATTGGGATTAGGTCAGGGCCCCTGGTTTGTAGTGAATAAAGACATGGATCAAAATATCGTGTATGTTGCTAACGGATATGATCCCGAATCGCAATATGGTGATCAGGTTGCGCTGCGAGGTGTACAGTTCATCACCAAAGATCCCTGGGGTGATTTTAGCGGAGGCGAAGAGATCCGGTTTAAAATTAGACACACCCCTGATTTCACAAAAGGTATCATTCGAAAAGAGGGCGAGAAATATATTATTCAATCTGAGACTCCTATTGCCGGTATTGCTCCCGGTCAGTTTGGTGTCCTTTATGATAAAGAGGCTAAGATATGTTTTGGTAGTGGGGTCATTATCTGAAAGCGGAGAACTGCGAATTAACCGCCCGAAATGACTTATATAGAACCGGGCAATCTAATCTAATAGATATCTATTACGCTTTTGTTTTCTTCTTCAAAAATAAACACTACTGAACATCAATTAATTATAAATCAATGGTACAAATAAGATACAAATGTCACTAATTTATTTTGAGAATATAGATATTAATTTTTAAATGCAAATTTATGATATTCTAGGCTTTAGCAAGTCTTCAATCGATTATTTTGATGCTTTTTACAATCAGTAGGTTAAACCAAACTGCCAGAGTGGTATAGTGTTCAAATATCCCAGTTCAATGTCATCTTTTACGATAAATGCATTATCTGTACCTTGGATTTGCTTCAACCCTTTATTTTTTCCACCTACTTCAAACGTGTAATCTCCAATCAAAAAATCAGCGACAGGCGATACTATTACATCATACTTTACTCTAAGCTGGTTCAGAAAAAACGTTTCTCTTATGTTTCCTGTGTTTGAGTTATCGTTTGCTAAACTGTAAATCAAATTAGTATTGTCAAGATAAATTTTATCCACCTTCCCCAACCCCCTTATTCCTCCGGTAGAATCCCGTAGTTGCGCGATCATTCCGGCTTCTTCAATAAACAGGCAATAATCAGTTATGTTATTTCGACTGGCTGAAAGTGCAGTTGCTATACTTGTCATATTGGGCTTAAACGGCACACTTTTAGCAATAATGGCCAGCAATTGCTTCAATTTTCGACCAGTGGACACATTCATCCCAGCATACAACGGAATATCTGTCTCCAAAGTTTGGTTAACGATCTGTTGTAACCTCAGATCAAAGCCTTCCTCTAAAGCAAAAGGATAATATCCTCTTTTCAGATAATCTCCAAAAAAAGGTAATGGATGTTTTACTTCAGGAAGTTCAGCTTTATGGCCTAGGATTTCTTCCAAAGAATATGGCTTGACAGTTATGTGATGAAACATCTGCAAATACTCCCTGAAAGACAAACCTTGCATATTGTACATTACAGCCCTTCGACTGAGATCAGAGGCTCCTTTTTTGATATCCAACACCGAAGAACCGGTAAATACCACATTCAGTTCTTGATGATAATCATATATCAGTTTTAATTCCTTCGACCAGTCTTTGTATTTATGAATTTCATCTATAAACAGGTATTTTCCACCGCGTTTTACAAAATCACCAGCTAAATCAATCAGCCTGTTGTCGGCGAAATAAAAATCCTCAGCAGTTACATAAAGCGTCTCAACCGGATTCAGATTCTTTTTAATATGCTGTAAAACCAAGGTGGTTTTCCCAACTCCACGTGGGCCAATAAGTCCAATCATACGACTTTTCCAGTTCATTTCAGCATAAATATAGCGGAAGAAACCGGTGTCTATCTCACTTAGAAGCTTCTGAAATTGTTCAAATAATTTGTCCATAGCATTTTATTTTCTGCAAAAATAACCAATATGCACTAATTAAGTGCGTTTACTGTCAAAAAATGCACTATTAAAGTGCAAAATATATTTTGCTCGATTCTGTTTATATCTATTAGTTGTTGAATGACACAAATTTCAATAAAAAAAGAAATGGCAAATTTCGGGTATGATGATGTGCTGTTGAAATGATCAATTGTCCCTTACTGAAATAGGTATACATATTAGAAGAGTTATAGGTAACTCTTCTAATATGCTTATTACTAGTGCCAGTTATAATTAGGTTCGGGGCCCATTTCAAAGACCAGCGTTTTATTGTTAATTAGCTGATCATGACTGATAAAAGGATGTTCGAGTGTCTTCCCATCAAGTATTACTTTTTGAACGTATTTATTTTCTTCAGTAAGGTTTTTAGCTAGAATGGATAAACTTGCAGGTTTCCCATTGATCGTATAATTTATTTGTATGGAGGGAAGTTGAGGTGCTCCGATAGCATATATGCCTGAACCGGGAGTAACGGGATAAAATCCCATCACACTGAATAAATACCATGCACTCATTTGACCGCAATCATCATTTCCATTAATCCCATCTGGTAGATTTTGGTAATTCACTCTTGTATGCTTACGAATCAGCTCTTGTGTCTTCCATGGCTGTCCACAATAATCATATAAATAGATATAATGATGTCCAGGTTCGTTATCGTGTGCATAATGATTTTCTGCAAAGTTAGCGTCTAATTTAGTAACGAAATTTTCATTTCCTCCCATTACAGAAATTAACCCGTCAACATCTTGCATTGCACCAAAGAGATAGGTCCATGGACTTCCTTCAGTAAATCCTTCAGCAGGATTTTTATCCCATTTCCCGTTTGATAATTTAGGAGCCATAAAACCTGTTTTTGAGTTATATAGGTTTTTATAGTTCTTCGACCATTTCATTAAACTGTCGTAATCAGCAGTTTTATTTAAGCTCTTTGCCAGTTGTGCAGTGCTATAATCATCAATGCCATATTCTATTGTTCGTGAAACAGACTCGCTTTTCTTATCGCTTGGAACATATCCGAGAGAATGATAATAATTAAGTCCTGCACGTCCTTCAAAACATGACCATGTTTGTCTATCGTACGATAGACCGTTCGTTAAATCACAGGGCGTTGGGATAAATGCATTTTTACGCATTGCCTGATAAGCTGTATTTACATCAAAACCACGAAATCCCTTCACGTAAGCATCAGCAATTACTTCATCAGCATGGGTACCTATCATAATATTTGTTTCTGCCGGATTTGGCCACATAGGCAACCAACCACTTTCCTTATACATATTCAACATAGAGGTGATCATGTCATTAACCCTCTCAGGTTGTGAGAATATTAAAAAGGGGTGGAGTGCCCTAAAGGTATCCCATAGAGAATAATCATTATAAGATACGCCATTATGTATTTTATCATCACCGGCGCTGTAATACCTTCCATATTCGGAAAACTCTCTGGGATACAAACTGCTATGGTAGATAGCCGTATAGAAAGTCGTCTTTTGTTCGTCAGTGGCCCCCGGAGTTTTGAAATTCTTTAATATTTGTTGCCAGGCGGATTTAGTCTGGTCTACAATCTTGTTAAAATCCCATGCCGGTATTTCCTTCTCCAGATTTTCTCTGGCTTGGTCAAGACTAATAAATGAAGTGGCAATTTTGACTTTTAGCTGTTCACCGGGTTTTGTGTTAAAATTGACATAAGCGCCTAATCTTCTTTTTGCTTTTAATGATGACAACGATTTGAAGATGCTGTCATTATTCCAGGTTCCATATGTTTTTATAGGTTTATCAAATTTAATAATGAAATAGCCTTTGAAGTTCGGTAAGTTTTGTTCAAGTGTATAACTTGCTCTGTCAGGGTTATAACCGGTGATTTCATTGTTTTTAAGATCTACATGAATATAAGCGGTGATAGAGTCAATCCTGGTTTTATAAGAATTGATACGTGCTTCGTCTGCGTTATCAGGGTCTTTGACATTTAAGGCTTGCACAATAATCCGGGCTTCTTTGGTTGTTGGAAAGGTGAATCGAAAAATACCACATCTACTGGTCGATGCTATTTCCGTTTTGATAGTTTTGTTTTCCTTCGTCTTTAGATTTACGGTATAGTAGTAAGGGCTTACTTTTTCTTCATTATGACTGAAATCTAATCGACGATCTTTTGGCAATGTCTTTAACTCGCCAATCTGTGGCATTACGGAAACGTAGCCATAATCGCCCATCCACAATGTTGGTTGATGGGTGGCTATAAAACCAATAAGTTGTTTGTCTTCGTAGAAATAGGGCATTCTGCTGATTGCATTCTCACCGGTTTGTGCACAGAAATTTGTCATGGCAAACGGGGGACCTACTGTTGGCATTAGGGCTCCGTCTTTATTTCTGGCGCTTCCTATATAAGAATTAACATAATCCACTTCTTTTTTCTGAGCAAATAAGCTCACAGGAATTAAAAACAAAAAAACAAATAAGCTTAGTAAATTGTGTTTAGGTTTCATATTGTAGATTTTTTTATTCAATAATAAAGGATCATTAATGATTGATGTTTTATCGATATTCTTTATTAATACTTAATAGATTTGAGTTTGTTAAAGAAGTTGTAGGAAGGTCAATTTCTGAGATTATTCTAAAACAGATTGATTTTTGTTATTGAGTGAATTGGTGAAATGATTATTTAATTTTAAAGGAATGGTAAAGAAGAATACAGTTCCTTTTCCCTCTTCAGATTGCACTCTTATATCACCTTTCATGAGTTCAATCAACCCTTTCGAAATAGCCAGCCCTAGTCCGGTTCCGCCAAATTTATTACTTAAATAAGCATCGGTTGCTTGTCTGAAACGTTCGAAAATAATTTCAAGTTTTACTTTTGGAATTCCAATTCCTGTGTCTTTAACATAAAATAAAAGGGTCTTTTCATCCTTTGCACTGCATCCAATTTCGATTAATCCTTCTGATGTAAACTTAAAGGCATTATCAATCAGGTTCATTAAAATCTGTTTTAGTCGATTAATGTCGGTGATAATATGATCCTGATCAGGGGGTAATGAGTTTCGTAGATTAAAGATGATTGGTTTTTTAGTAATGTTTTTATTTTTTGTATTGTAGTAGGAGATAAGTTCGTTAAGAATCTGAGAAACTGAACCTGGAATAGCATCGACTTTTAAAGATCCTGATTCTAACCGGGAGATATCGAGGATATCATTAATGATATGTAGCAAATCGGCTGAACGTGTTTTGATTGTATGGGTAAACAGTTTTCTGGTTTCGCTATCGAGCGTCTCATCATCAAGGAGGTCTGAAAAGCCAATAATTGCATTCATTGGGGTTCTGATTTCGTGCGAAACATTGGCTAAGAAGGCTGATTTTAACCTGTCTGATTCTTCAGCTCTTTCTTTAGCCAATTTCAGGTCTTCGTTCATCGCCAATATTTTATTATTCATATCAGAGAGTTCTGCATTAATAATAAGATATTCTTCATTAGATTTTTTCAGTTCCAGTTCCCTTTCAAGAAGTGCCATCTCCTCGATTTTGTGAGTGGTGATATCACGCGAGACGCCGAAAATATAAATTGCTTTTCCTGTTTCATCCCGACCGATGTCGGCTATGGATGTAAAATATTGAATATTTCCTTTTACAATCAATCTATAATTAAAAGTGTATTCATTTTTATTCAGGACAGCCTTGGTGAATTCATTTAATATCAGTTGTCTGTCTTCAGGATGGATCATTCTGAAATAATCGCTAAAGGAGTAAATCTTTCGATTAGAATTTCCAATTTCGGCAATCTGATCAGAGAGAAATAGTGTTTTGTTTTCTATATCATATTTCCACTCACCTACCTTAGACATTCTCTGAGCCTTTAATAGGTTGGATGTCTTTTCCTTCAGCGCATTTTCTATTCGGATTCGTCCGGTAATCTCGGCTTTTAAGGCGGTTGCCAACCTGTTAAATTGTGCGTAGAGAAGAGAAATTTCGCCCACCCCTTTTGAGGCAATACGAACGTCGTAATCGCCTTTTGAAAAGGTATCCATCGCCCGTATTAATTTATGTAACCGGGCTATAATGATGTAATACAGAATAATGCCCAAAACTATGGAGCTAGATAGTAAAACCAGTAAATATAATATTCCTGTATTGCGATATTTTGCAATCATTCCTTGTTCGGCTGTGTAAAAGTCGTAGCAGGAAATCATGGTTCCCTTTTCTTTGTTGGAAAGAAGAATAGGAAGAAGAATTAATAATTTTTTATGATCGGGCGAGAAAAAGAAGACATCAGCGTTCACTCTTAAAGATATGTTCATATTAGATAGGAGAACAGCATATGCGTCATTTGATAGTTTGAGTTCTTTAGAATTAAGAGGTAAATGAACCCATGGATATTGGGTTGCGACGAGTGTTTTTTGAGATGAATCAATAATAACGATGCCAATAATATCTCTAATAGCATGATGCTTTTCGATGATTGATTGGGCCATACCGATCTCTCCCCGTTTAAGCCATTCATATACAGATGACCTGATTAGTATACTTTCAGATAGCTTATTCGCGGTAAACTGTTTTGGAAATGAAGTTTGTTTTGTGCTAATATCAATAGTGTAAAGAATGAAACCTACAATCGTTGAAAAGGCTACTAGAATAACAGGTAATAAAATGCTAAGAGACTGAAGTTTACCAATACGCTTTTTATTCATTTTGCAATATCATTAACTATGTATTTGTTAAGATCTGAGGTATGTTTACACGCATTTTATTATCACTCATTAACTTTAGTAAACAGATATCAAAAATAGTTTTTTTTCTAAAGGAAGTCTAGTTGATTTAAAAAAGAAAAAATTAAAATGCAATGATGCGAGAGGAAAAGTTGAGGTCAATGCACTATGATAACTCTTCGGCCTCACAAATCTTTTCGTCAGACATGGAATTCAAATTCAAATTTAAATGAAATGCCACGTCATCCTTTCATATTATTTTCCATCTTTGTAGTCGTAAAATGTTTCTAGACGTAAAGATCTTTCTTTGCCGTACTTTTAAGATCAATTAAGAATGAAGCAATCTTCTCTGTCGAAAGTTTAAAAATCTGTTCTCCTTTTTCTTTGGTGGCGCGTTCGGGGTTTCCGATTCCGGTATCCTTGGTTACCTGTGTCCATTTACGTTCGGCCCAGGCCCATCCCTCCCGAAGTGCATTTATGCTGAAGACTTTTGCTTTGCCTTCTCCTGCTTCCGATAACGGACGAACCAATTCAGGTGCTAAATAGAGCATGAGACTGGTTTCTAATTCTCCGGCATGTTCTCCTGATAGTTCAACAAAGTCATCAATACCGGTTATTTTAAAGGTATTGCATTGGCAAATAAACATCTCAGGGAAAATAAGATTTAATTCTCTGATCATCTGCTTAAAATCATTGCCTCCATGTGCATTTAGAATAACCAGTTTTAAAATACCTTGTCGGTTTAAAACTGTTATCAAATCGCGGAGAATGGCAAATTGCGTACTGGGATTCAGGTTCATATCCAGTAAAACATCAGGCTGTCCGGTGTTTACACCAAAAGGGATTGTTGGAAGTACAATGGCTTTTGCGCCCTTCGAATTAGCTATTCTTGCAGCTTCCGCACTCATCTTTTTAGCAATGATTATATCAGTGCCATACGGAAGATGATAATTGTGCGCCTCAGTTGCGCCCCAAGGCAAAACAGCTATCTGATAGTCAGTTGTTCTGATTGCTTTCCAGTTGGTAGTGGCTAGAATATACGGTTCAGTTTGTTCCTGCATTTGAGATAAATATTATAGCGTGTTATCTTTTTAAATAAATGTCGATTGTTTATAGTGAACGCCCAATATGAATGTATAGTATCATTTTTAAATAAATAGTGTATCGATAAAAGTAAATCGGTACACAATCTGAATCTTACTACCGGCAAATAAATAAATCATTCAAGCAGTTTTATTCAATAGCCTATTATTTAGTGTTTGCCGGATGATAGAAGATACATCCTTCAGGATAAAGGCCGATCGGTTTGTACGTATGATTTTTCAATAATTTGGGGAAGTTCAGATATTCCGGACTCGTATCTTCATAGAACCATACCAGATAATAGTCATCCTCCTGCTCTTCTAAAAAATATTTGTTTTCAATTTTATTTTCTTTGTGTGGAATTAATTCGGCAGGTAGTCCCGTATGGAGATAAATAGCTTGATTACCATCAGAGTATATTTTAGTATCTTTGTTAAATAGCTGTTTGTTTTGTTTAATGTAATTAATAAGGGGCGATGTTCTCCAGCAATCTTCGGTATAACCAGGGATACCTGCATCTTTTGCCATCTCCCATAACTCCTTATTCTCTTTGTATTGTGAATAGCTGATGGCGCCAAACAACACGACAAATAATCCAATGAACACAGGCTTTCTCCAACTTGTTTGTTTACTGATAGACCATGGAATCACGAAAGCAAATGGAAATAAACAAGGCAAATAAAGCGGTGATAGTAGACGAAAATTAATGGCCTCGAATCTTGAAAAAGTAGCCGATAAAATAATGAAGAGGGTATAGACAGTGAAAAAGGCGGCACAAATATTCCAGTAGTGATAGTAACGAACGGGAACATAGATGTGCTTGAGGTGTGAAAGAATATAAAAAACAGGGAAAAAGACACCGATGAGAAGAACCAGGACGAGTGGAAAAGAGTGAAAATAGAAGAAGTCGCTAAATACATATGAATATTTTTCAACATTTTGAAAAAATGAGGTCAGACTCTTTTCTCTGTTTCCCATCAACATGTTGGTAACAAGGAAATTTCTATAAAGATTTGCCACCATAAATAGAATGCCCAGAAATCCAAAGATGAGAAGATGAACAACTTTCTTACCGATCTTCAAGTCTCTGTCAAATAAAATCATTAATCCGCCCGCACCGACCAATGTAACTCCTGCATAACGTATAATACATGATAATCCGGCAATTATACCAACCACGATGAGTGCATTTACTGTTTTCAGCCGTCCGTAATGATAAAGGGCTATAAAAAAAAGTAAGATCATCACCAGAAATAGTGTTTCGGACCAGAGCATTGTGTAAATGCCTAATAGGGTAGGGCTGAAGGTGATGATAGCTAAGAAAGGAATCTTTACCCATTTATTTGAAGTAAGATGGTTAATGATGGATCCACTCAGATAAATAAGGGTAAAAAATAGTAGCATGTTGATAAACTGACCACTCTGCAAAAAATCAATCCGGGTAATAAAGAGAAATATGCTCAGGAATGTAGGATAGCCTATTGGAAAGTCGGTGATAGGATTTCCGGTGAACTCATTAAATTGACCATGATAAACCACATTCCGGGCTGTGCTTAGATAGACAATGGAATCGGGAGAAATACCTATGCCTCCATGTCTGGCTAAGAGAAAAATCACCAACGCCCCTATGATTCCCGCGATGATTGAATCATAATTCTTGTTTATTGAAAATAGACTTGTACTTGGGCTTGACATAATAATTTATTAGGTGGCAGTGGATTTGAAATAACAAAATGCCTCTTTAAAAGCTTTGCAAAGATAAGGTTTCCGTTAAAAGGAGTTGTTCCTATTTTGATTGTTTTTAGTTGAAACCTTGGTAGATGGATATTTCTTATTCTATCTTTTCCATCATCCACCTATCTCCAGTAGGTATTCCATTATTTTCATGAGTAATACCTAGTGGATATGCCGGATCAATTCTCCAAATAGCTTTCCTTTTATCCCCGGGCATTAATTCCATGACAACAGTTTTTGTTTTTTTTGTGTTCATGTCCGTAAAAGTGACCCCTAATAAACCTCGTTCAGCCTCGCTTGCAACGATGGTATAAGAACTATCTTTACCCATATTAGGAATAGAATTTTCAATTACCTTCCCATCCTTAACATATTTAAGCCAACCAAATAAAATATCCCGATCAATTTCCATAATTTTATAATGATATTTTACTTTTTTAAATTTGATAGTAAGATTATCATTACCGGATTTCCATTCCCAGGTTCCCACAAACTGCTCAATAAAGGAACTTTTAATATAATCTCCTTTTTTAATTGTTTTGTATCTTTGTGCACTTGCTTGCATGCTTACGATGCATAAAAGCATTAAAATTATTTTTTTCATATTTTTCATATTTTAAAATCTGCTCAGGGTAGTTTATTACTTAAACAGATAATCATAAGTTGGAATTAGTTTTAAGCAATGACACACTAGAATTATTTGTAGATGGGTATTTCTCATTCTATCTTTTCCATCATCCACTTATCTCCGGTAGGTATTCCATTATTTTCATGAGTAATACCCACAGGGTATGCCGGATCAATTCTCCAAATAGCTTTCCTTTTATCCCCGGGCATTAATTCCATGACAACAGTTTTTGTTTTTTTTGTGTTCATGTCCGTAAAAGTGATCCCTAATAAACCTCGTTCAGCCTCGTATGCAATGATGGTATTAGAACTATCTTTACCCATATTAGGAATAGAATTTTCAATTACCTCCCCATCCTTAACATATTTAAGCCAACCAAATAAAAGATCCCAATCACTTTCTGTCATTTTATTATGATATTTTACTTTTTTAAATTTTATAGTGAAACTATCATTACCCGATTTCCATTCCCATGTTCCTATGAATTGATCAATAAAGGAACTTTTAATATAATCTCCTTTTTTAATTGTTTTGTATCTTTGTGCACTTGCTTGCATGCTTACGATGCATAAAAGCATTAAAATTATTTTTTTCATATTTTTCATATTTTAAAATCTGCTCAGGGTAGTTTATTACTTAAACAGATAATCATAAGTTGGAATTAGTTTTAAGCAATGACACACTAGAATTATTTGCAGATGGGTATTTCTCATTCTATCTTTTCCATCATCCACTTATCTCCGGTAGGTATTCCATTATTTTCATGAGTAATACCTAGTGGATAAGCCGGATCTATTCTCCAAACGGCCTTCTTTTTTTCTCCCGGCATTAATTCCATGACAACAGTTTTTGTTTTTTTTGTGTTCATGTCCGTAAAAGTGACCATTAATAAACCTCGTTCAACCTTGCCGGCTATAGCTGTATAAGAACTATCTTTACCCATATTAGGAATAGAATTTTCAATTACCTCCCCATCCTTAACATATTTAAGCCAACCAAATAAAAGATCCTCATCAAATTCCAAAATTTTAAAATGATATTTTACTTTTTTAAATTTTATGGTAAAACTATCATTACCGGACTTCCATTCCCAGGTTCCCACAAACTGATCAATAAAGGAACTTTTAATATAATCTCCTTTTTTAAACTTCACCTGTGCGTTTGTGGTAAGCATTGCTACCAAACAAATTATTATTAATACTAAATTTTTCATGTCAATTTTATTTTTAATTACAACCTGTTATTGTTACGGCAGCATTATCGCTGTTCAAATTCATTTGATTAAAATTTCCATTACTGTCCATTTTCATTACAGTAAGACCAGCGTTTAGATCGCTTAAAGCCTTTAAAAAATGTACTTCGTTCTGTGCACCGGTATGTGCTTCATTAATTCCATACAAGGTGTTCAAAATGTTTTTAGAATCATTGAAATCAGCGCTACCTAAATTAGCATCTCCAAAAGAACTAAACTTAGATACATCATTAATGGTCACCATGTAAGTAGCATAAGGAATTACAACGGTTGCCGAAAAGGTTGCGGTATTGGTCATATATCCACCTATGTACAGATTATATATCCCTTGTAAATCACCCGAGGAAAAAATTGATAATCCTCCTGTATAATGGACATGTGCATAATCACTTATTTTGACACCGGAAGGAATACTGAAATCATCTGAATAAGTGCCATTTATTAATTATTAATAAGACGATTTTTTGAGTTAGATAGGGTGACAAGAATTGAGGATTTTTTTATTTTTTTTATCATGTCGGAAATGAATGTTCTCAGACTGAATTCTTTTATTGGAAACCACCCTTAGGAGTGATCATGGCATTAGATTCATTTTATCATAGATTTATGTCATAGTTTCCCTGACCATTGATTTTTAGAACATTTTATCTTTTCGTTGGCTGGCATCACTTTTTTCCTGTAATTTGTACTTTATTATTTACTATCGGGGATTATCCATCTGAATTATGAGCCTTACATGATTTTTAGAAAGATTTATAGGTCGCTTCTGCTTTCGATAATAGCATTGTTTTATTACGGATGTGAAAAAACGGTTTCTATTGATACGGGCAAAATAAAACCTCGTTTGGTTTTAAATTCCCTGATTGAACCTGATAGCGTCGTTAAGATCGAACTTAGTAAGAGCAAATCATTAATGGACGAATCTCAATGGGTCGAGATGATTGATCAGTCCTCAATTAAAATTTTTGAAGATAATACGCTCATTCAAACTTTGACAAATAGCATTGAAGGCCTTTATGTTGCTTCATTCAAACCAAAGGAGAATATTAATTATCGTATTGAAATTGATAATAATACGTTTGGTCACGTAAGCGCATCCGCAACGATTCCTCCTAAACCGGTTCTGGTAAGTGTCATTCCTACCACTGAATTAACGCCCGGTTCATCTCCAAGGTATTATAAATATAAAATTACGATTAAAGATGATGGATCGCATCGCGATTATTATTATCTCAGAGCCTTTATCATTCAGAAAGGATTTTCCCCGGGAATGGAATTCAGTGATATTTCAGGCTATGATATTTATAGTGACGATAGGGTAGTGGTTAGTGATGATCATACTTTAAGAGGCGTTCTCTTTGATGATGGAGCCTTTGATGGATTTGACTATGAATTGATTGTATATTCTCCATTTAGGCTTACTCAAGGTTATTCGTTATGGTTTGAACTGGCAAGTATTAGCAGAGAATATTATAATTATTTGGCATCAGTGGTTACGCAAAATAACGCCGGGGATAATCCGTTTGCAGAGCCGGTGATCATTAAATCGAATGTTCAAAATGGAACGGGTATTTTTGGAGCCCGTAATTCTGTTTTCATGCAAGCATCAACGAATTGATTCAGAACTTTAATACATGAACTATATAAGAATAATCTTTTTATCCCTACTGCTCTCGCTACCGGCTATTGTTTCATTAGCTCAGAAGTATACCATTTCGGGCTATGTAGAAGATGATGCTTCGGGCGAAAAGCTATTCATGGCTAATGTATATAATGGTCTTAAGCTGCAGGGAACGACAAGTAATTCTTATGGATTCTATAGCCTTACACTGCCAAAGGGCGAGGTTCAATTGATTTGTTCTTATGTAGGTTATAAGTTAATCGAAAAATCTTTCATCCTTCATCAAGATACGATCATATCTTTTCATTTAACGCCGAGTATGCTTTTACAAGAGGTGGTGATAAAGGCGGATCAGGGAAGCAATAAACTACGTTCTTCTCAAATGAGTATGGAAGAAATATTGCTAAAAACGGTAAAAGGACTTCCTGCTTTACTTGGAGAGATCGATCCCCTCAAAACGATCCAGCTGCTGCCAGGTGTTCAACGTGGCAATGACGGTTCAAGTGGTTTATATGTTCGTGGAGGAGGTCCGGACCAGAATTTGATATTACTCGATGGCGTTCCGGTTTACAATGCGAACCATTTATTTGGGTTTTTCTCTGTGTTTAATGCAGATGCGTTAAATACAATCACGCTGATTAAGGGAGGGTTTCCGGCTCGTTATGGGGGGCGCCTATCTTCGGTTTTAGACATCCGAATGAAAGAGGGAAACATGAAAAAGATTTCCGGCGAGGGTTCGGTCGGTATGGTTGCCTCCCGTTTTACACTTGAAGGACCGTTGATAAAAGACAAGGCATCGTTTATTATAAGCGGTCGACGTTCTTTGCTTGATCTCTGGGCTGCTCCTTTCATAAAAAAGCTTGATAAACATGATGGAGTACCAGGTTATTATTTTTACGATTTCAATGCAAAACTCAACTATAAGTTTTCTGGAAACGACAGGTTGTATTTAAGTTTGTATTCAGGCGATGATTTAGGTACCTATAAAAAAAATGAAGTTGCATCAAACGGGAAGTCGTCTACTGATAATTTCAGACTTCGTTGGGGAAATATTACTACTGCGTTAAGGTGGAATCATCTTTTTAATCAAAAGTTGTTTAGTAATACCACACTTACCTATTCGCGTTATAAGTTTAATACCAACATTCGTTACTACGATGAAGTTAAAGGTGTGGTGAGTGACTATAAATCGAGCTACGACTCGGGAATAAGGGATGTTGCTGCCCGTATTGATTTTGATTATGCGCCTGCTCCCGGTCATGCCGTACGATTTGGCATCTCTGACATCATGCATCAGTTCAATCCGGGAGTGGTTGCTTATGATTTGAGTGCTTCCGGAAAGATCAGTGGAACCAAAGATCTTACCTATGGCGGAGGTAAAGTTAGTTCGCACGAACACGATCTATATATTGAAGATGATTTTTTGGCTTCAGAACATCTGAAGATGAACTTGGGCGTTCACCTTTCGGGTTTTGCTGTTCAGAAAAAGTGGTACCATTCCATAGAGCCCCGGCTGTCGTTTAATTACATGGTAAATCCTAAACTTTCTCTGAAGGCGGCTTTTACAACCATGACACAATATTTGCATTTGCTGTCGAACAGCAATGTCGGTTTACCTACCGACTTATGGCTTCCCTCTACCGCACGTGTGAAGCCGATGGATTCAAAACAAGTTGCCATTGGTGGAATCTATGCTCTCTCGCCGTCTCTTGAACTGAGCCTTGAATGCTTCTACAAGACGATGGATAAGATGATTGAATATAAAGAGGGGGCATTCTACTGGGGACAATACGACAATTGGCAGGATAAGATTGAAACAGGGAAGGGTTGGTCATATGGAACGGAGGTTCTGTTACGGAAAAAGTCAGGTTCTACAACCGGATGGATTGGATACACGCTCTCGTGGAATAATCGGAAATTCGATAATATTAACGAAGGGAAGGTCTTTCCTGCACGTTATGACGGACGACATGATATCAGTGTGGTTGTAAATCACACTTTTAATAAATGTATGGATTTAGGACTTACATGGGTCTATTGTACCGGTACCGCCTTTACACTTAATGCCGAAGAGTTTCTTTACAAATCGCCAGACATCAAGCAAGTGAATAATATAGTGGTTCAAAGTGCAGGATCTCGTAATGAGTTTAGAATGCCCTCATATCATCGACTCGATATTGGTATGAATTTTCATAAAAAAAGAAAGTGGGGTGAACGGGTTTGGAGTGTGGGAATTTATAATCTTTACAGCCGCCGGAACCCGTTCTTTGTCTATGCAGATAATGGAACAAGCATGAATGCAATGGGGATTGTTGTGAATAATGTGAAGTTTAAACAGGTAAGCCTTTTCCCTATCATTCCGTCAATTACTTATGGGTTTAAGTTTTAAATAAGTTTCTGATTTCTACCGAAGAACTTTCTTACAGTTAATTTAATCTCTATGGGTTAAATTCCCCGCCCCTTGGGGCGAGTGTAACTATAAATCTTTGTTTAGATATCCCGCTGCTCTGCGGCGGGGAATTTCATTTGATAAACTATAAATCCGCAAGGGAAAATATAACCCACCAATTTTAATATTTCCTTGTGGATTTAAGGTTAATAAGCGTAAATAAAATGTTGATAAATAGGATTTTTTTACGACCGTCCAATTTTCTCTTGCTTGTACAGAATTCCATAACTGCTAAAATAAAATCAGAATCATTTGTTAATAATACGTTCATGATGTCATGCTTATTTTAATAGGCTAAAAAAGTACTAACCCAATAATGGATAACTTGTTGGGCAGAGAAGAGATGATTGTAGGAAAAAGACTCGATTTTCTTGTAAGATATTCCTAACAAAGAAAAGTGTCCCATCATTTTCCCATGAGCGTAGGATAATTTACAGAACACTTATAGATTACTCAGGGATAACGCTCCCCTGTTCAATACAAGTCGCCTACCTGTTTAGTACTCGTTCCGTACCTGTTCCGCTATTTTATACGGAACAGGTACGGAACGAGTATTAAACAAGTACATAATGGAGACGGAACTGAAACCATTCATATCCTAATATTCAGAGGATATTCTCAGCGTTATATTACGTTTATGGAGCAATATTTGATAAATATATAGAGGTGTTGAAACACGTTTCAAAATCCTCTTATAGTTGGTATTTGTTTTATTTTATCGTGTTGAGATTGAGCTTTCTTAGTAAAGGAGCTACACAGGCTGTCACACCGACCACAATCAACGTCATTGTGCCACCGAAGATAACCGAAGGCACTAGTCCGATCAAACTTGCCATTAATCCCGATTCGAAAGTACCTATTTCATTTGATGAACCGATAAATATACTATTGACAGAAGCAACACGGCCTCTCATATCATCAGGTGTCATTAATTGAATGATGGTAGCGCGAATAACAACGCTCACATTATCAAACATACCACTACAAATAAGGAGGGCTAACGAAAGAAAGAAATTGGTAGAAAGTGCAAACATAATCATGCATAAACCAAATCCGGAAATGGCCATAATAAGGGCTTTGCCTGCATGTTTCAAAGGTGGATGATAAGCGAGAAACATAGACATAGCTACTGCTCCAATAGCCGGTGCCGCACGTAAAAAACCTAAACCTTCGGGTCCGACAAGCAATATATCATTAGCAAAGAAAGGTAGCATTGCAACTTCTCCTCCAAAGAGTACGGCAAACATATCAAGAGACATGGCTCCTAACATGATTTGATGGCTGAAAACAAAATGCAAGCCTGAAAAGAGTCGTTTTTTTAACGGCTCTTCATTTTTCGATTTGACGATCGGTTTCTTTTTAATAGGTATCACCATTAAAATGGCAATCAAAGCAAAGAAGACTACAACAGCATATGCGGCTTCAACCCCTTTAAATCCGTAAACCAATCCCCCGATAGCCGGACCGGTGACTGCCCCAACATGCCAAAGCACACTATTCCATGTTGCAGAATTGGCATAAAGATCGCGAGGTACAATCTGAGCCATCAATGCCATTGATGAAGGGTAGATAAATCCACGGGCAAAACCTGTAAGTGATATTACAATGAAAATAGGTAAGACTCCCAAACTCTTTAATATCCCAAGTTGATCTATACTACAAATAAATAGAATAATAGAACCTACCAGATAAGTGACTAGAGAAAGAAGAATGATGTTTTTACGATTGTATTTATCTGCAATGTCGCCAGCAAAAAGTGCAATCAAAATAGCCGGTATCGCTTCTGCCAATCCAATAAAGCCCAACATAAGCGGCTTATGCGTTAGTTCATACATTTGCCAGCCTACGATGACACTTTGCATGAGTGTTGCAATAGTAACAAAGAATCTAAACGAGACAAAATAACTAAACTCACGCACTCTGAGTGCTGCAAATGCATCAGTTGATTTATCGAAAAACGCCATCCAATCTGGTTTTTTTACAAAAAAAAATTGTTTATAAATAAGTCTGTATTACTTTGAACCCGGCAAACGGACGATTGCTATGCAATATCTTCAGGCCACCATAGTCCATGACTAAAACGAAAGACCTCTTTGTATCCAGCTTCGCGGGCTGTCTTTCGGGCAATATCCATACCCAGATTCAATTCTTCGGGAGCATGCGCATCCGAACTTATGGTGATGGGCACTTGTAGTTTATTTAATTTCTTTAGAATAGATAATGATGGAAATAGATCAGGACATCGTTTTTTATAGATTCCACGGGTGTTTATCTCAACAACACAATCTGATTCTGCTATCACTGCCAAAGTTTCATCAACCAGATCGTTGTACCATTTCTCATCTTCAGTGAAATATCGATTTTGGTTATGCATCTTTATTTTATCGAGATGGGCAATGATATCCGGTTTCTGTATGGATACCATCTCGCAGACTGTATGATAATATGCTGATACTCCCGCCTTGATGTCGTTATGAAATAATTTCTGAAGTCCATCATCATATGATTCTTTCTTTGGACCATCAATAAACCAGAGTCCTTCGCCGGTATCTTCTTTTTTTACAAGATGAACGCCTCCAATGACATAGTCTAAACCCATCTCTTTTCTGTAGAATGAGAAGTCGCGGGTAATATTGGGGATATAGTCTATTTCGAGGGCCAGATAGATCTCAATTGTATTTTCATATATATCTTGTAATTCGCGAATTCTATTCATATAATCGTTTCGGCGATCATCAGAAAGGGCGAATGTGTTTTCAAAAGGTACGGGAGCATGGCTGGAGAAACCAAGCGAAGCAAATCCCAACTTCAGGGCCTCTTTTACATAGACCTCCGGTTCTGAAGTCCCATCACAAAAGTGGCTGTGTGTATGGTGGTTAAATAGCATCATTTGAGCGGGCATCTATAAATTTATATACTTTGTCATTCCTCCTTACGGTTTCAGTAACAGGGATAGAGCAGAGTGCTCCTTTAATGGCAGCTTCGACGGGTTGCAGATCAACTCTGACTTCCCCGGGCGTGATTTCGTAAACGCCGGTAGTAGGGCCTACAATAACGATATCGTCTCCCACATTTAAGGAATGGGTCTCAACTTTGATTTCGGCAACATCAATTTTCGTGAAGTAATTAGTTACTTTTCCGATATATATCTTTCTGCGGGTAGCCTGTGAACCATATTTATCGGCCCACTCACCCATTGTTTGTCCAAGGTAATATCCATTCCAGAAGCCCCGGTTATATACGGTGGCTAGTTTCCGGTTCCACTTCTCAATATTTTCGGGAGTGAATTCACCGTTATAGTAGGCTATAGAGGCCTCCTTATAAGTCTCTGTAACGGTTTTCACATACTCTGCCGAGCGTCCGCGTCCTTCAATCTTTAAGACGCTTACCCCGGCAGCTAAAATCTGATCTAAAAAATCGATGGTTTTTAAATCCTTAGGCGACATGATGTATTTGTTGTCGATCTTAAGTTCTATTTCATGATCAACATCTCTTACCTCATATTCGCGGCGACAGGGTTGTAAACAGGCTCCACGATTGGCGGATTGATTGAAATTGTCGAGGCTTAGGTAGCATTTACCTGAAACGGCCATACATAATGCACCGTGAGCAAATATTTCAATTTGAACCAACTCACCGGAGGGTCCTGTGATGTTTTGTTCTCTGATGGCAGTCGTAATAGCGCCTACCTGTGTTAAATTTAATTCACGGGCCGTTACCATTACATCTCCATAACGCGAGTAGAAACGTACGGCTTCAATGTTGGTGATGTTGCATTGTGTGGAGATATGAATCTCTAATCCGATAGAGCGGGCATATTCGAGAACCGAAATATCACTGGCAATGACGGCGGATACTCCATTGGCTTTAGCTGCATCAACAAGCGTGTGCATATCTGCAATCTCATGACCATAGATGATGGTGTTTAACGTAAGATACGATCGGATACCTGCCTCTTTGCAAATAGCGGTGATCTTTTGTAAATCGTCAAGTGTGAAATTAGCAGCCGAACGCGAACGCATGTTCAACTGCCCCACACCAAAATAGACCGAACCGGCCCCTCCCTGAATGGCACCCATTAAAGCTTCATACGAGCCTACCGGTGCCATGATCTCTATTTTATTGGTCATTTTGATCACTTTCACGATGCAAATTTAAACAAAGAAGAGGCATAACATACTAAGGACTCTTATTGTTTAATAGAATCTTAATTTTAGATTTTTTTTGTATATTGAAATATAGATACTTAGACTATTCAATAACAAACCATTTAAATCCATTGGCATGAATAAAGACTTTAATATCTCCTTCATTTTATAAGCACCCAGACTTCGACGACAGGAATAGGTACCGATTTTCTCAAAAGCTACAGATGGTTGCAACCAAAAATATAAAATTTCAAAAACAATTGTAAAAAGTAGTCAGGAAACTGTTAATTTTAAATTTCAAACAAAATCAAACTGAAAATGAAAAAATCTGTTTCTGTTTTTATATTGATCATCATGGGAATAGTTGGATTAAAATCTGTTTCGGCAATAAACAATAATGATGAGATTAATTTGATATTCAAGGGGGATAACTCAAAGTTGCAAACAACTGAAATTAAAAATAAAGCAATGGTAAACGTGGATAATTTTTCGAATGAAAGCGATCCCATTAAAAAAATGATTGAAAATATTCGATGGTATGGTCAGTCATCCATACGTATCAATGTAGCCGGTAAATTGATTTATGTCGATCCATATATGGTGACCGATAAGGAAGCTGCAGATCTGATATTTATAACTCATTCACATGGTGACCATTTCTCAGTTGCCGATATAAACAAGATTGCTAATCACCACACAAAAATCTATGCCATAAAAGAGTGCTGTACGAAGTTGAGAAGTGAAGGGTTTGAAAACTGTACGGAAGTGGTTCCGGGTCAGAAATTTAATATAGACCATATTACGGTACAGGTTGTTCCGGCCTATAATATCGTTAAGAATGCACATCCTAAAGACAAGCATTTTGTGGGTTACTTGTTTACGATAGGTGGAATTAAAATTTATCATCCCGGTGATACGGAACGGATACCTGAGATGAAGACCATACAGTGCGATATTGCCTTTATGCCATTAGGTCAGACCTATACAATGCAAAATGTAGAAGAAGCTACCAAGGCGGTGTTGGATGTAAAAGCTAAAGTTGCCATTCCTTTTCATTACGGAATGTATGAAGGCGCCAAAAGTGATGCCCAATTATTCAAGGAGTTATTAAAAGGTAAAGTTACAGTAGTGATAATGGCGTGCAAGAATCCGCTACCCCATTAATTGATCTTTTATTTAGCTGTAGCCTTTAAATTGGTGAGCCCATGAGAATGAAACCGGAAAGCTGAAAGAAACAAGGGAATGCCCATTGTTACATCAACTATTGAAAGATATGCCGGGGATATTATCCCAAATTTCTTTAATAATATTCCGGAGCTTATCATTATTGTCATCAGAATGTAACTTCTTATATTAAAAAAAGAGAAAAGACAAGGACGGTCGATTTCTATATTCAGGATTCGGGTGATATGCTTATGAGATATTCTGGAGAATAAGAGCAGATAAAAAAGTCCTCCTCCGATAACGCTGACTGAAATTTTAAATAAAAGAAATTCAGGGAAAATAAAGAAAAGGGAAATGCCTTTATAGAGAAGCATTCCACCGGCAAATGTCCAAACCCAGGCAGCTACCAATAGAAGATAGCGCTTCGGAATAGATGGCTTAAATGTGAGTAAAAGATTCATTTTTCAAATATAGATTAATTTATTACTGGGACGGTAGCGGAGATAATTAAAGATTGCACTGGCTTTATGTTCATTGAGAATAAACAGCTTTTTTCATCCTTTTGTTTTTTTTGATTTATAAAAAGGACTACTTTTTGTTCAGTTATACAGTGTTCAAAATAATTTTTACAAAAAGATGATCGTTTAAGTAACAAATAGACGGATCTTTTCGTCTCAACTATTATCTAACGAATTTATTATTAATTGCTAAAATTTAATATTATGAAAGTGAAAAGCTTATTACTCTTAGTGTTGACATTGTCATTAGCCAGTTGTTCCTCATATGGCCAACGAGGAATTTTTGGATCAGGGCTTCAAGTTGTCACCGGATCGGGAAATATCAAAACAGAGGTTAGAAATCTATCAGATTTTACCGGCGTTGAAACTAATGGGAGTATCAGTGTTACTATAAAAAGATCGGCTAACTTTGAGGTAAAGGTAGAGGCGGATGATAATTTATTACCCTATATCGTCCCCGAGGTTAGCGGAAATGTACTGTATATCAAAATGAAGAACAATTTGAACATTGTGCGTGCTAAAAGAATGCATGTATATGTATCTATGCCACAGTTAACTGCTCTCGGCACAAGAGGATCGGGTAGTATTTCTTGTGAAAGCAAGTTCGAAGGGAATGAATTGGTAGCAAAGACACAAGGTTCGGGCAGTATTCAGTTCTCTTTCGACGGGAAGAGTGCAGTGGTTTCAACACAAGGCTCAGGAGGTATAAAGTTTTCAGGTTCAATCAGAAAAACTGAGATCAATACACATGGCTCCGGAAGTATTAAGGCTCAGCTGACTGCTGAAGCAACTCAATTAAGTACTGATGGCTCGGGTAGTATCAATATTTCAGGAACTACTAACAATGTCATAGCACAGGTTCAGGGCTCCGGAAGTATTAATGGTTATGACTTTCAATCGGTACAAGCAACTGTGTCTACTCATGGATCGGGTAGTTGTAATTTAAGTGTTTCTGAAAAGTTGGCAGGCAAAATTCATGGAAGCGGAAGCATCAATTATAGGGGTGATGCAACAGTCATTTCTTCCGAAGTCTCCGGATCGGGAAAAATAAGAAGACAATAGATTCAAATTCATAGTTACACAAAGGGGTGCTATTTTGGCACCCCTTTGTGTTTTACATAAATAGCTGGTCATTACATGTGGAGATCATCTGTAATGATTTTATTGATAAGTTCAACTTTCATAGCACCGGCAGGATAGGCCAATGATTGATTCAAAGACTAGTATTTATATTCAGGTTCAGCCCAACTTTGATCCTTTGGCAGCTGCTTTCCTTTTTTAACCCCATATAAATTCTGCTCATCTTTCGAATGGGCTATCGGCTTAACAATAGCTTTGACAGCATTAGACGATTCCTTTAACAGTATCTCTTGTCCTGCTTTCAACGCAATTTTAAACTCACCCTTTCCGATATTGGTAATTTCAATTTTAGAACCTTTGCTTGTCTGTACAGCATTGTTCCAATCAGGAACTTTGACGACACAGGGCTCTCCTGCGAGGCTCTTTACCGATATCCAAGCTGTCTTCCCATTGTTACGTGCAGCGCTCACCAGGAAGCCTCCTTGCGCTCTCAGATGATAAAACGAAGTCTCTCTCCATTTGTCCGGTACGGCCGGAAAGATGCGGACCTTACCCCCCCAGCTTTGCAATAATAATTCCATAGTTGAGGCAGCAGCACTTAAAGGTGTTTCAATTACCGGATTTCTTCCGCCGGCCTCTACATAAAATGTGTTTGCCAGGAGCTGGCTAATTCCAATACTACCAGTTAGAAAATGTTGTAAGATATCATTTGCATCATTGCCTCGTCCCAAAGCAGCATACAACGAAGCAGCTCCGGTATATGAATAACCGGCTAATCCTTTGCCGTTTTCAATTTTATGCCAGTGTACGACAGATTTATCCACCAGCGCTCTATCTTCAGGCGAATCAGGGTTTAGTTGAAATAGAGGATATAACCCTAAAAGATGAGAAAAGTGACGATGCGACATATCTACAGATTGATTACTTCCAATCATTAACCCATTGCTATCAACAGGAAAAGGAACCAAATCTGTCAACGTCTGTTTCCATTTGGCTACTTCTTCTGTATTAGCATTCGCTTTTTCATTTGATTCTATCAATGCATTTAACAACCATCGTATAAGTGAAAGATTGTAGGTGGTATTGGGAAAAGTAGCAAAGCCCTTATATTCCGGTGATCCCAGCGGTACCAATTCAATCTTTCCCTGGGCATTTCTTACCTCAAACTGTTCAAAGCAGGTTGCAATTTTCATGGCTTTAGGAACCCATTTTTCCTGAATAGCTTTCCAGTCTCCTGCATAACGATATTGCAGCCAATAGTTATGCATGGTCCAGGCAAAGTCACCTATCTTAGGACCATTAGATTTCTTAAGGAGCCCATCAAATTGAGAATCAATCAGGTTAATGAAATTCTCACCCAGTTCCAGATGATTACTGGCATAAACAGGCCAGTAAGTCAACTGTATATTCAGATTCCACCAGATTCCGGGCCACTGGCTTGTTCGGAAAAAGGGACCGAATAAATCTATGGCAGGACCGTCCACCCTTGAGCAGGTTGCCAGTTTATAAAGTTGAATCCAGTAAAAAGATTCAATCCGGCCATCAGGAATCGACAGAAATGATTTCTGATAGTATTTGTGCCATAAGCTACGATGAGTTTCTAACAATGCTGACATCGATTGCTTTGCAGCATCATTAATCGTTTGTTGCGCTATTTTGGCAGATACGCCTGAAGCGGGTACCTCATTAGCTGTGGAGATAAACAGTGTAGATTCTCCGGTACTGTTCCCTTTTTTCTCCATCCAGGCTGTCGCATAATCACCTCCTGCAAGCAGCGATTGAATACAGATTGTTGTTCCATCTTTTTTTTCAATCACGGGAGTTGGATTGGTGATATATTCTTTGCTTTCTTTGAGGTTAGGAAGCGCAATTGCTCTGGGTGAAGCAGGGTTACCGGCTTTAAATATCCATTGGTATGGAGCGGCAACACCACCGTTTTTTTCTGTTGAGGTGACCTCAACAATATTCAACATTCGATTATAAGGAGTAAATGCACGAAAACTGATTGTTCCCAGACTGGTGTTGATGGTAGCCCGAATCTCTGCATTCCAAAGATCCTGACGAAAAGTTCCCGATAAGATCTTTCCGGCCGGGCATAATACTGCCTTTCCAATATCCAGACGTGGATAATCAAACATTACATTAGCACTGTCTATTCCCAGAGAAGATTTTAAATTCGGGGCTTTTCTATGATCGGTAACATCTTGTCGTCCGATATGAAAAACAATTTGATTATCTTTCAGTGAAGTATATACCATCATGCCAACCTGACCGTTACCCACAAAGGCTCCTTCATTCCATTGAAGCGGGAGGTCTTCCCAAATCAAATCATGTTGAGCCATGAAAGAAGGCCAATCAATCGATAGCTGCATCGGGTTATCGCTCTTTCCTTTGTAGGCTGAATATCTCTTATTGTTGATTTGTGTTTGTGAAAGAACTGAACCGGTAAATAAAACAAGTGTAACGGAAATCAGATAAACCATCTTACATCCGATTAACAGTTTTGGTTTTAATTTCATCATCATTATAGATCTATTCTTGGTTTTTTTTAATAAGTTTTGAGTGCACATTTATTTTATCGTTTCGTTCCGCCACGTTGAAAGTAGTCGTCATCCTGATCATAGGGAGCAATCTCTTTATGAATAATCTCTTTTTGGAGATTCCTTCCTATAATCGAAATGAGTGCACTAGATGATCTTTATTGAAGATCACGAAATATCAGAACCGGATAAAGCAAATTTAATCAATGAATTATTTCTTTATTTCACTGATTTCCTGATGGATAAATGTAAGTTTTACAGGACCTAATAAACCTGATTCCCGTAATAATGTTTCAGAATCAGCAGCTTCATATTTCTTGATATTTGTTTTGGTGAGTCTTTTTTCTTCCGGGAGTTTACTATCTCCGATCAGACGGTTAGGCCATAGGTTCACTACCTCAACTTCAAGATTATTATCTCCCCGCTTAACATAGTTGGTGATGTCAAACTGAAAGGGAGCGCTCCACTTCACAGCCATTTTATTTCCATTAATTGTGATAGACGCCATTTCGAGCACATTCCCTAAGTCGAGAATTACTTTTGTCTCTTTAAGGTTGTCAGCATCTACGGAAAAGTTTTTCTTATATACGGCTGTTCCCGAATAATACTTGATCCCTTGATCTTCAAATTGTGTCCATGACTTTAATGCATCAATAGCTACATGTTCCGGGCCACCCCATTTCGGATCAAAATAGAGATCCCATTTTCCTGAAAGTGGCAGGGCTGAATTTTCATTCTTAAGACTACTTTTCCTGATTTTACCATCCGACCATGTGAAGGTATAATTGCCGGGTTCGAACAATGTAGACAAGACCTTGCCATTTGCTCTAACAACCTCAACATATTGTTGATCGACGCTTTTGAGCTGGTTATTCGGGAAGAGTATCTTGCCGTCTTTTTCAATTTTAGTAATGTGTGATGCCTTATCAGCTTTCTTGAATACAATGAATAGGGATCCTTCAGGTACCAGATTAAGAGGAATGATTGTTTGTCCGTTTTCCTCTCTATAGGTCAGAATCTCCTTGGTTTGTCCGGTCATAGGGTCCCATAGTTCCGGAACCATTCCGGTGACTCTGAATTTACACTCAACCTGTTCATATCGATCGGGTAGGGTAGTGAGATAACGGAACTTAAAATCATTGATTCCTTTCCTTCCGAATCTATTTACAACAAAGTAGATGTCCATCTTATCGCTGGTACGATGAATGTAGTCAAGGCTGGTATTTGCCTGCGTGCTGGTAAATTCAAGATCCGGTTTTACTTTCATCTCTGCCAGAACGGTATTGACATCCTTACCCCATATCACTTTTCCTTTACCATAGTTGTTTTCCTTTGTAGTCGTACCATCTATCGAGCCCCACATGCGAGATGCAATGGCATTTACCGCTGCATCGCTTTCAGGGTAGTTGGTTAAGCCGGTAGCCTTTAAAGGTCGGGGTGCGATGATTGTTAGTCCCTCTTTAACCAACGATTCCACTTTGCGTAAAACCTCGAGATCAATAGCGGTTTCTGAAGGAAGAACCAATAGTCGATAGCTCATTCCATCGGTGAATACTACATTCTTGTCTTTTACCGATACACGATTTACCAATGCCTCTTTCGAGCATTTATCCCAATCATGACCAAAAGCCAAATCATTTACATCTTCTTTTAAAAAGACGAAGTTAGGAACATCATCGCCGTAATAATAGAGCACATCGGCTACAAACAGACCTTGTGAAAGCATATAAGTACATCGGTCCAGATAACTGATAAAGTCGCCTGCTTGTTTCCACCATGTAATATTGGGATTCATGTGTGTTCCGGCAAAATATTCGTTTCCGGGAAGTCCGAATTCTTTTGGCGAGGAGGTAAAGGTATGCCAAACGATTCTATTAACACCCGAACAGAATACACGGTCGATATTACTTTTCAAATCTCTTGGCGATCGTTCCCATTGCGGACCTATTGAAGTAGGTCCTTCGGCAGCAACAAATCTTTTCCCATTAGTATGTGCGACACAGGCGCTTTGCTTAACAGATAGTCGTTCAGCATCTAATATCCTATGGGTATTGGCAGTAGCCCAGAACTCTCCTTGGGGAAAATCACTAATGGCCATAATCTTCAGTGCATCTACCGGTGCGGAATGAGGACCACCCGATTCGGGATGAATGCCCATGCCATGTTGATGGGCCAAGTCACTGAATAGTTGATAATGATAGGTAGCTATACAATCGCTGATTGTCTTACGGTAATCATGGAGAAACCGGTCCGATTGTTCCACGCTTTCAACAACTCTGCCGGCAAGTACCGGTAAATAGGGGGTTAAATCATATCCTCTGAATTTTTTAAACTCATTGGCAAAGTTATTGGTCCAACCTACATTGCCCATTTCCCAGCTGTCGGTTTGGAGAAAATGTACACTGGTTCCTACCGACTGAGCAGTAGTAATCAATGGAAGAATCACATCATCGCTAAACTTTTTAAATGCAACCGGATTTAAATGATCTACAGAAAGCCCTTCCCAGCCATCACTATTCGTTGACGTACGAGCGCCGGTACAGGTCCAGCCATATCTAATGATGGTCCAGTCGCCTTCGGGGGCATCCCATGTTAAAATGCCATTATTGAATTTATCCGTAAGATTGAGTATTTCTGATTTCTTTAGGCCCTCAGTTTTATCTGCATCAGCATATTCATCACGTAACTTATATAACGGATAAACTCCTTTCATACCAAAATCTTCATTAAAGGATTTGACACCCCAATTTTTCATTGCTTTATCCTTCAGGGGAAAGTTGATTTCAGGTTGTTTAAAAGCCTGTACGATAATATCTTTATACAATAGCTTCGTTGCAGGTTGTGAAAGGGTTATCTGAATTTTTTTCCCTCCCTGAATTTTTGTTTCTGTGTAGACAATTTTCTTCATTGCCAATTCGGGAGTGATGGTAGGGCCTCCGGGATTCCATCCGCTCTGAACGTTTACACTCAACTCTATTCCTAATCTTTGCGCTTCTTTTACGGCATGTTTATATAGCTCCATCCATTCAGGACTCATAAATACGGGGCCTGCTTTTGTCTTTCTGGCGATACTGTATGTAGAACTACCTGCATCAACAATTGAAGCGCCGCCATATCCATTAGCCTTCATCTGTTCCAGATCGCGTGTTATTGATTCTTTAGTGGCCATACTATTTAACCACCACCAGTAGCATCTTAATCGGGTATCGTTGGGTGGAGTTACAAATCCTTTATTCAATTGGTTATAATCAACTGTACGGGTTGTAAGTAAGGAATAGGTTGTGATTTGAGCAGAAGCCATGAAGAAACCCGACAAAGCAACAAGCGTGAATAATAATTTTAACATACTTGTAAAGATTTAAAAACAAAAATACTTAAACGATAGATATGATAACAGGGACAGCTTTTTTAAAGGTGCCCCTGTTAAGATTACTTATTATTTTAATGAAAGGCTGACTATCTACTAGTCCACCCAGGGTTCTGATCTAGCTTTACATCTTTATTAGCATCGATAACAGTCTGGGGAATTGGCCACAGATTGTACGTAAATGTCAAAGAAGTTTGAGCCTCAGGCCAGTAAGCATACTTTTTGATACGATCAACAGCAATCGTACCACCCATACGTAGCAGCGTATTCCAACGACACTCTTCGTAAACAAGCTCACGGGCACGTTCGTCAAGGATTGTATTGAAGTTATCATCCATATCGGCAGCGGTAACCAGGTAACTACATTGTGCGCGCGTTCTTAAGAGATTGATGTCGGCAGCAGCTCCGGCTTTGTCACCGCTACGTTGTTTAGCTTCCGCGCGAAGAAGGATTGTTTCAGGAAGACGGATAAGGTATTCGTCACGGAACAAGTTACTCATCGTTTCGCCATCAGCTAATCCTGTATATTTATCTGTTGCAATTTTACAGGATACAGGGTAATCAAGACTTTGGTCAGCCTGGTTGTCATAAAGCACTGACCAGGGAATTGGCTTGTTATAGTAGGGTGATTTTTCCATATTGCCATAGAATGTACGTCTGAATACAACGTCTGAGTTTCTCATATCAGTATTCCATTTACCGTCATAAACAATATCTCGGGTATACATAGTAGGCATAATCTGAGAAATACCTCGACCACCGGCATCTTCTAACGTCCCATTCAGGTTAGAAGGAGAACCGTTTCTGAAAACCGGTCCGTAAATACGGGAATACCCTAGTTTGCTCCTTTTATCTTCGGCCTTGTAACTTGCATAATCAATCTGTGCAGCCCAGATACACTCTTTGTTCCCATCCTGATAATTCACACTTCCTTCCTGAAACAGGTCCCAATAATAATTGGTCGTAAATGGAATCGTACCAACGATGTTAGCGGCACCTGCAACTCCGTTTTTATAGACAGGAATTGATATACTCGTTTCAGACTTTCTCGCTCCGAATCTTGAATTCATCAGGCTGTAAGTACCTCCGTCAATTACTTTATTGCCATAAGCTATAGAATTCTTAAATGCAGTTTGCGCATCGGCAGCTTTTCCATCGGCAACCAGCTGAGTGCCTAAAGCCAGATAAAGTTCGCAAAGATTATGTTGGGCAGCACCCTTTACAATACGTCCACCAACGGCAGTTGTTTCAGGCAGGTCACCTTCAATGGATAAAAGCTCGGTTATAGCAAATTGGTAGGTCTCTGCACGGGTTGCACGTGTAAAGTCGAACCGGGCAGTTGTTGAGATCTCGGTTACGATAGGTACGCCACCATAGAGTTCGGCAAGGTTACGATAAGCAAAAGCCCTGAAGAAGCGAGCCTGTGCAATTGCATAAGCCTTGTCGTTTGCTGAAAGCCATGTCATTGTAGGTAGATTTGCAGAATAGATTGCTAAATTAGCCTTCGCAATAATTTGATAGAATGCTGTATAAATACTGTAAAAAATACTATTATCAGGGTTGATATTTCCATAATTATTAAAGGCATTGCTTCTTCTGATACTGGGAATATCATACATATCCGTACCATTACCACGAAATGCAAATTGCCAGGTGTTTTCGTTCCCGATAGTCCAAATATCTCTTATTTGAGAGTAAATGGCAACCAAAGCCTGATCAACCTGTGTAGGAGTAGAAAAAGCGTTACTTACCGTATAAAAGGTAGAGGGCGATTCTTTTAGGAAGTTGTCATCTTTGCAGCTCATGACTCCAAATAAGAGAACAAATACCAAAATGTATTTTTTATATATAAATTTTTTCATCTCTGTTATAGTTAAATGGTTAGAAACTAATGTTTGCACCAAATGAGTAAGTTGTTGGAACAGGATATGTATTCGCTCCTACGGTAGTCCCTGTTTCAGGATCACCTCCAACCCATTTTGTATATGTTCCAAGATTCTTAGCGCTTAAGAACACTTTCATGGCTTTGATGTTAACATATTTAAGCCATCTAGATTCAAGTGAATAAGAGAGCGAAATATCTTGGATTCTGATAAACTGTTGACTCTGAAGTCCCAGAAAACGTCCATCACCTGAGAAGGTCGCCGAAGGATAGGTATTGCTTTTGTTATCAGCAGTCCAATAAGGTTTAGAGATCATGTTATCGTTGAAACGACCTGTTCCTGAAGTCATATAGGCAGAGGTATTGCTTTTCATATAGTAACCGTTTCCACCAAATGTACCGGTAAGCATTACATACAAATCGAAGTTCTTGTACGAAACCGTATTACTTAAGTTCAATCTGAAGTTTGGAACGGTATAACCCAAAACTTTTCTGTCGGCAGCTGTAATGCCCGGAACGCCATCCAGATCTTTATACATAGGATCACCTGCTTTAGCGCCTGTTAATTTTATATAATCAACATCCGTAGTCTGTACGATGCCAATTTGCTCATAACCGTAAATAGCACCTAATGATTTGCCGATAAACAATCCGTTTGCAAGGTCATCTTGTTCTTTTCCTGTCTTATCAGGACCATAAAGATGAACTACCTTATTTCTGTTCATCCAGTAAGTAAGAGAACTATTCCATTTCCAATCCTTAGACTGATAATTAACCGATCTTACCGTAACTTCAATTCCATGGTTATCAACTTCGCCTAAAGAAGTTAGGATGGTAGTAAATCCGGTCATAACAGGAATATTACGTGAGAATATCTGATTTGTTGTTTTTGAAAAATATAGATCCACGTCAACAAACAAACGATTCTTTAACCAAGCCGATTCAAAACCTGTATTATATGATTCGGTAGTTTCCCATCCAAGATCAGAATTCCCCAATGTGCTCTGAAGCAACCCGTAATTAATGATTCCCTGTGCGTTAGAAAACTCATAACGAGCATCACCGGATGCACTGTTTAAAACTTTAGATAGCGTAGCGTAAGGGTAAGCACCTTGATTACCGTTCTGCCCCCAGGCAAGTTTCAATTTTAAGTTGTTTAAGGGGGTGAAGTTCTTAAGGAACTCTTCGCCGGAAATTTTCCATGCACCACCTACTGCTGCAAAATTAGCCCACTTTTTATTGGCACCGAAAATAGAAGCTCCATCACGACGAAATGAACTGGTTAAGAAATATTTATCATTATAGGAATAACTTAAACGACCCAGATAACCGACATTTGATCTTTCGTCTCCGATATATTGACTTAGATCAGTGGGGATAGCATTGAGTATCACCTTTTGAACTGTTGCTTTAGAAAGTCCCCACATGCCCAATGCAGTGTTCCCATTGGCTGAAAAATCAGTACCTGTCGTGTTTATATCTTTCCATTTGCGATCATCTCTTGTTGCTACTGCTGTTATATCAATGCTATGTTTGCCGAATGTATTTTTATAGTTCAGGATATTATCGAGTACATAACTATTAATAGTAGTATTATCTATATTGCCATTTGCGCTGGATAAAAAACCTTGAACAACAGAGGCACTGTATCTCTCAATACCCGCGCCCTCCTTAACATAATATTTCTCGTTATAAAAGCTACCCGACTGATTCTTATCAAGATTAGAAAGAAGGTTTGCTCGATATGTTAACCCCTTCACCCAGGGAATACTGACTACAGCATAGGCATTTAAACGGAAGTTATTACGAATATCCGTATTCGTTGCAGTTCCATCATTTACACCCCATAGAGGATTAGTAAGCGATTGTGTGTATGGATATTTTTCAAGATTACCTTGTTCATCGCGATACTCTACACCATAAGGTGACATGCTTTCCGCAGAACCAATGTTTGCTGCAAAACCTGAATAATCTCTTTTCGAATAACTTGCATCAACACCAAGTTCCAACCATGAGGTAACTTTTGCATTTACCTTACCAAAGATTGATAACCGGTTAAACTGATCGCCAACAACAATACCTTTATTATCACTATAAGCGGTGGATAAATAATAATTTACATTTTCGGCAGCACCTGAAATGGCAACCTGATAGTCTTGACTCACACCGGTACGTGTTACTTGATCCAACCAGTTTGTCTCTTTACCTGCATTTAGATTTGCCAATTCGCCTGTCTGTAACCAACTGGTAGATCCGGCCGCATATTGATTACGGGCATTCACCACGGACAACCATTCTGCTCCTTTCATCATAACAGGTTTATTTTGCCATGTCTGGAATCCGGTAGAGGTATTAAATGTAATAACAGGTTTACCTGCCTTACCTTTCTTGGTCGTAATAGCAATAATACCATTAGCGGATCTGGATCCGTAAGCAGCAGCAGAAACAGCATCTTTCAATACATCATAACTGGCAATGTCATTAGGATTTATATCGCTAAGACTTCCCATATAGATAACACCGTCTAATACGATCAACGGGCTATTGTTACCATTGATAGAATTCTGACCACGGATCTGCATAGTGGGCTCACCACCGGCAGTATTGGTAGCGCCAATATTCAAACCGGTGACATTCCCTTTTAGCGCATCAAGCGCATTAAGATTGGGGAGTAATGCAATCGGAGAGTTTTCCATTTTAACGGAAGCAACAGAACCTGTAAAATCTTTTCGTTTAGCAGTACCATAACCAATTACAATTACTTCATTAAGCGTATTTGATTCTGTCTCCATTACGATATTGATAACAGAGCGTCCGTTTATAGTTATATCTTGCTTTTTCATTCCTATAAAAGAAAAAAGCAATTCATTTTCTTTTTCATTGACGGAAATTGAATAGAGACCATTTCCGTTAGTGACAACTGCTTTTATGGTACCTTTTATTGAAACAGTTACACCTGCCATTGGGGCGCCCGACTCATCCGTTACTTTTCCTGTAACCGTCGCCTTTTTTTGTTGGAGTTCGTTGTTTTCAGATGACGGAGTGATCACGATTACTTTATCAATTAAATCGTATGATAAGTTTCTTTCAGAAAGAAGAGACGTAAGAAGTTCAGAAACAGGTTCCTGATTAACATCTACATTGACTTTCTTAGCATCTTCAACTAATTTTGTTTTGTAGAAAATCCGATATTCGGTTTTCTGTTCAATAATTTTGAACAGATCGACAAGAGATCCGTTTTGTATTTTTACGGATACCGCACAGTCTTGAGAGTAGACCTTTGCAGAGACGGTGAATATTCCAATAATCATTAAGAGTAAAGTTATTTTCATAATTCTCCATAATTTTTTTAACGCTCCGCCATAAGATGGATAGAGTAAATACTTTTTTTCCATAATTTTGTAATTGATAATTAATTGTAAAGCCGATGGTTTATTCGATCAAAGCATCAGCGAAAATTTAATTTTCTTTTTTGATCGGGTGATGCTCAAACATTACCCGATCTTTTTTTAAAATCGGTTGAATTTCTGTTTTTACCTGTTATCATAGGCATTCGGTTTTTTTAGATTGATATTCATTGAATTTTATCTTTTTCGTGAAATGATAATTACATTATTCTTTTTCGTATATTGGATAGGTTCAGATCGGTTTATGATATCGAGAATCTGATAAACACTCTCTTTATTAATGAATTTTCCGGTGAACCGTACTTGTTTTAGATTATTGTCTTGTACTTTGATAGCGATACCAAACCATCGTTCCATTTTAATGGATATGTTTTCAAAGGTTTCATCCTGAAAAACTAATGCATCATCTTTCCATGAGGTTAATTCCTCTAGTTGGTCACAATTTTCTTCCTCGTTGTTATTCTCGACGGTCTTTGTTTTAATCGCTGTTGAGACTGGAACAACGGATGCCGCTTTGGCAGAAGAAGCAGGAATATCAAATTTGGTAACTGTTATCTTTTGAATATATTTATCGTAAGTAACTTTTTCTTTTGGTATCAAATTCACTTCTTTTATAACATTGTTGTCATTATCTTTTTTCGAAAACACAACACTTCCTTTTATCAGGGTCGTTTCAACAACACGTTCGTCGTTATAACATTTTACATTAAACTCGGTGCCTAGAACTTTCACCGTTAAATTATTTTTTATATGTACCAGAAATGGTGATCTTTTGTTATGTGTTACATTGAAAAATGCCTCTCCTTCCAAATAAACTTCCCGTTTATGGGACGAAAAATTTGAAGGATATTTAAAGATAGTACCCGAATTAAGCCAGACTTTGGTTCCGTCAGGTAATAGCATTTGGCTACGTTGTCCTTTTGGGACAAAGATTTCTAAATTTTGACTTATCTGCGAACGTGAATTTATCAGACCGGGAACATCAAAAATAAAGAAAAGACCTACCAGTATTATTATTGAAGCGGCGATATACCAACCGGGTGAGATGAATCGTCTTTCACTTTCTTCCTCAATTTGATTTTCATCTTCTTTTTTTATTTGTGAAAGCAATTTTTCAAAGACTTCATTACTTATTGATTCGTTTTTGGGAATGACTTTTCTGGCGGCGATAAAAGAAATCATGGATTCAGCTTCATGAAATATGGAAGTAGCTTCAACGTTTTCGGTTATCCATTCTTCCCAGTATTTCTTGTCCTCTTCGTTATGGTTGAGTACATAACGTTGAAAAGATTCGTTAAGAATAAAATCAGTGATATCGAAATTAGTATCTTTCATGAAGTTGTATTATCTTGTTTAAAATATAGACAGGGGTAATCTTATTTAGTACTCTAAAAAATCAACTTTTTTATCAAAAAAAAACTCCCAACCATGATTAGGTCGGGAGTTTTCTATAAGTGTGAATGGATGAGAGTACTTAAAAAGTATTCCCGATCATCTGACAAGTTTAGCAACAATGCTTTTCAGACAGTTTTTACTTAGAATTCAACTACTTTTTTGTAGTTCTGATGACACCTCTGAAATAGCCAATCGATTCGGCTATTCCCATGAATGGATCGCTCATGTCTTTTTCGTGTTCCAGACTGACAACACCACTATAACCTACTTTGCGAAGCATTTTAACAAATGCGGGGAAATCAATAACGCCACGGCCTACCTCAAGCGAATAACCAAGCTTGGTATGTCCGGTAACATCTTTGAGATGGATATCGAATACACGTGATTGATATTTCTTCAAATCAGCAACCGCATCCTTACCGTTTCGCGTGTCATGACCGATATCAAGGCACATCCCGATTCTTGGATCGAGGTCCTTGACGTGATTCCAAACATCTTCAGCATCAGGATAGGTTGCAATGTCGGGTCCATGAAGGTGGATCGCGTAATTGAAACCATACTCTTTTACTTTTTTGTCCACATAGGGCAGCAAATCGTAATTCGGAACCCCGATAATCAGCTTTACCCCAACTCTTTTTGCATATTCAAAGGCACGATCAATTTCGGCTTCCGATTTCATATAAATAGGACCGACAGCATAACCGGTTACCCCTTTAGCCTTCAGTTTAGCGTGAAATGCAGCGATCTGTTCATCGGTGCTTGTTAAAGGAAGGTGGAAATCTTTAATGCATAGATAGTGTACATCCGCACGTTGCATCGTTTCCAGTGTTTTGTCAATATCAAACTTTGCAAATGTGTATCCGGCCATCCCTAACTTAAATTTCTCACCTGTTTCAGGAGCCGGTTGAGGACCGGGCCGCTGTTGTTGGGCCATAGCCACTTGTGTGGTTATCAAAATGAATGTAACCATTAAAAAAGACAATACGCTTTTCATCAGTAATTTGTTTTTAAGTATTTTAAAAGGATATTCATTAAATTTTATAGTACTGTTCCCATCCTTTACGTGGAGGAAGACCGACCAGAAGATCATTGGCTAATTTATTATTGGTGATTTTCTTTTTATTTCTGTCGAACAGTAATTTTGTATTCAACTTTTGAGCCATTACACCCAATGTGAATACCTGGCTTAATGGACCGGCAATTTCGAAGGGTGAACGGGTCTTTTCCTTACCTTGACATGCGAGGAGGAAGTTGGCATAATGGTTTGAAGGACTTTTAGGTACTTCCGGAAGTCTTGATTCCATCTCTTTTGCCTTTTCAGGAGGTATAATGGATAAAGTGCTGCCATGTGAACCACCTTTGAAGGTGAGTTCCTTACTGTAAATAATCTTCCCCGGATTTAATTTGGCAGGTTGGATTTTTCCAACGCTTGTCGGTGGAATATTCGGATCCAGTTCCGTTACGCCATAACCTTCGGGAACCGAAGGAATGTTGTTTATACCGTCGTACCAAGTGATGTCGCACGGAGGCATATTACCGCGTTCGGGAAATCTGAATAATATGGTGGACGACATTGGATAGAAAAAGGGATTATGTCCTTCTGCTTTTAGCATATTCACTTCGGTAGGTAGTCCCAGATTCAGAAATTGATGAGCCGTATCCAGAATGTGAGCTCCCCAATCACCCAAAGCACCCATACCGAAATCGTACCAGCAACGCCACTGACCGTTGATAAAGTCATGATTGTAATCGTGTTGTTGTGTTACGCCCAACCAGATATTCCAATCAAGCGTACCCGGAATCGGTTCTGCAGCCGGAAAACTTTTAATATTGGGATTCCAACCATGCCAGCGACGAGCCGAGTTCATGTGGGCGGTAATAGCAGTCACATCCTTAATAATACCGGCTTCAGTCCATGCTTTAAATTGAAAGTAGTTTGCTTCGGAATGTCCCTGATTTCCCATTTGAGTAACCACTTTATATTTCTTGGCTGCCTTCATCATCAACTCTATTTCATTGAAAGTACGTGCCATTGGTTTTTCAACATAAACATGTTTACCCAGACTCATTGCCATCATAGCAATAGGAAAATGCGAATGGTCGGGTACACCTACTGAAACGGCTTCAATTTGACTACCCATTTTTTCAAACATCTTTCTGAAATCCTGAAAGCGGGGGACATCGGGAAATCTTTTCAACACATCAAGCGTCTGTGGCGCTCCCATGTCAACATCGCAAAAGGCCACCAGATTACATAATCCGGTGTTAAATAATGACATAACATCCGATCCACCCTGGTTTCCTATTCCGATACAGGCAAGATTTACTTTCTCTCCTGCTTTTGCCGGTTTTGATGCCGCTACGGTTTCGCCTAATGCTTTTGTCCAAATCGGAGATACTGCTGTCGCTGCCGAAACCAAAAGGGCTTTTTTTAGAAACGATCGACGCGAATTTTCTTTTGAATCCATTTTCTTATTTTATTTAAGTGAGTTTACCATTATATTTTGATATATTATGACTGGGATAGAATCATTTACTACTCAAAAAAGATCAATTAATTTAAACGAAGATTGTTTTCAAGCATCATAAAGAAAAGATAGAGTCCTAAAATTTCTCGTAGGGAAACGAGACCACGACTGACATTATTTTTAGCCGATTGTAGATTAATGTTCATAACTTCAGCAATTTCATCATATTCCAGTTCTTCAAAATATCGCAGGTATATTGCTTCTCTTTGTTTTTTGGTAAGTTTATTGAGTGCTTGTATTACACGGGTTCTTTGATTTTCTTCGAACTGCTGGTTTATGAGATAATCTTCAGTCGAAAATTCAACAAGAAATTGATCTTCAAGTTCTACTTTAGTGATATGGTAATATTTTAATTCCAGATTATTGAGAATCTGTCGTCTTAATCCAATCAAAAGATATGACCTAATATAACTGACTTTAGCAAGATCAATGTTGTTTTTCCAGATCCTAAAAAAAAGTTCCTGAATGCAGTCTTTCACCAATTCACAGTCATTAGTGATTTTTATCCCATAGTTATATAACGAATCAAAATGATATTTGAATATAGAGCTATATAATAGGGTGTCTTCCATACGATGCTTATTTTTGCGGGTATCTTCTGGATTTAATTTTCAATTAAACAATTTTAGTTTGATTCATTGATACGGGTTGCATGAGAACAACCGATTGCAAATCTATGATTTTTTTAATATCTATGATTTTATTTGAGATATTTAATTATATCGGGTCAGTAAATGGAATCTTGTTTTATAGAAGCCCCTGGTTTGCCATAATAATTTCAAACCCTTTTTGTAATTTGAGCAATAATCCCTTTTTATTTTTTGGCGCATGCTGGAGTTGAACAAGACAACAAATACAAAATAGCTTCCGTTTAGGATAAGGGCTATTCAAATATCAATGATAACGAGGTACAACTTAGCAAAAATGAAAATAAAAGAAAGTATTTGGATAAATACGTTTTAACCGTCTATCTCTTTCTTGTCGGCTTTTGTTCCTGTAAATTCTGTGTCGGTGGTATTCAAATCTCTCCAGATGCCTTCGTGCAACACAACTTCTTGTCGTGCAAAAAATTCCGTTTCATTGGTTATCCGTACCATCTCTTTGTAAAGTATTTCCCCATTCGTAAACAGATAGGAAAAAAAGCCCCAGTAGTCTTTCATACGGGCAAAAAGAAAGTGAGACGATTTGGACTCTTTCTTCAGTTCTGCCATGAGTAGCCCGATAAAATGAATGAAACGATTTCGTTGTTCGGTGGATGAAGGTAATGTCTTTTCATGCAACAACTCAGCCAGAAAAGGATTTGCCAATACGCCGCGACCGATCATACATCCTGTTATTGAAGGAAACCTCGCCATGATTCGATGATAATCCACGGCCGAAAAAATATCACCATTATAAATCACAGGATGTTCTATTAAGGGTAATACTGATTCAAAACGGTTTACATCGGCTTTTTCATGGTATAACTGAATTCCGATACGGGGATGGACTGTAACCGATTCAATTGGATAACGATTCAATACATCAATTATAGGATAGATTTCATCAGGATTGTTACGTCCCAGTCGCAGTTTAACACTTAACCGTTGAGGAATATTAGGAATAACCCCGGCCAGAATATGATCAATAAAATCAGGATGAGGGAGCAGTCCCGATCCTCTTTTTTTTGCTGCAATGCTCTTTTTGGGGCAGCCCATATTCCAGTTTAATTGAGAATAGCCCAGATCGGCCAGCGCATGGGCCATTGCAATAAAAAGCGGAATATCGTTACCAAGAATCTGGGGAATTATCGGGAGAAGAACATTTCGATCCGGAACTACATCATGAAGCCTTGCAGGGTTAATCCGTTCGGCAGGCGAGAGTGCTATAAATGGAGCAATGGCTTCATCATATCCGTTAAAACATTGTGCAAGTGCATTTCTATATGCTACTTCCGTGTATCCGTGTAATGGAGCCAATATTATTTTAGAATTTTTTAACATAACACAACAAAGATAGAACAAAGATAAAAAAAAGGTTTTCCTTACTCCATTACTTAAATTATTACTTTTACGCATTGCGAGTTTGCTAAATTTATAAGGCTATTTTTTTGTTATAAAATTGTTATAAATTTACAAACTTATGATCCAAAAAAGAAGAGCGTAAATTATTAAAAAGATTTAATAAATTTGCACCCCCTATGAAGATAATCCGAGAAGATGAGATAGAAATACAGAGCCGACTGAATGCTGGCGAAGGCGATGCATTGGAATTGTTATTTCATCGCTATTATAATGACCTTTGCCGTTACCTGATTATTTTCTTAAAAGATGAAAATGTTGCCAAGAATATAGTACAGGATATATTTGTTTACATCTGGGAAAATCATGAGAGTATAGATTTTAAGAAGTCTTTAGAATCTTATTTATATCAGGCTTGTCGTTTTAATGCGTTGATTTATATACGTAATCAAAGCAGGCATGATAAATGTCATGAAAATATCAGGCTTTCTTCCACCGAAGAATCTTCAGATTCATCCAGCGAAATGGAGGTCAAAGAGCTTAACAAAATTATTAATGAAGCGATAGAACTACTGCCTGATCGTTGCAGGCAAATATTTAATCTTAGTCGTTCCAGAGGATTGTCATATCAGGAAATTGCAACACAGTTGGGAATATCAATTAGTGCTGTGGATAATCAGGTCAATATTGCCATCAAAAAAATTAAACGGCATATTGGTTTGTATTATACCAATGTTTTTGTAGCTTGTTCTCTTCTTGGGATGCTATGACGCTGACTAGTTGTACTGTCCAAATAGAAAAGCGAACATAAGGGAGATATGAGTCTGATACGTCTGATCCATAAGGGCATATTAAAAGAAATTTAACCCAGGTTTGAACTATGTTTGATGTAGGTTTGACGGGAATATGAGATACCGGATAACCCCACATGAAATCCATTTCAAATCTGTTTTGACACACCTTCGTGTTTATCTCTTGTCTTTTTTATCCTTCGGTATTATTTAAATCTTCATTATGGGATATGCCGCTTATCGATAAACTTTATTCCCTTCTCCACAATTTTTCAGACTGATTTATTTATACGTTATAAAATGAGGTGCTTATGATGTCCGCTTTTGAAGATCTAAAAATATTTCAAAAAAATGTGATTTTCTTTATGGGGGAAAGGCGTTAAAAAGTATCATTATAAAAAAAGATCTGTATAATGGAACGATTGCCCTGGGAGCTTCTTGACAAACACTTTAAAAAGAAAAGTACTGATTCGGAACAGCAAAATCTTGAATCATGGATAGCTGAATCAGAAGAACATGCATTGCTTTTTAAAGAAATTGACGATGATATGAATGCAGGTCTTCCATTTCCAGGTCAATTTAATGAAGATACTTTTCAAGAATGGAACAAACTAAAGGTAGATTATGATATCCCCAGATATTTTAGCATGCCTCTTAAAAAACTTTATCGTTTAGCTGCTGCTATAATGATCCCCCTATTATTGGTAGGCGGAATAGGCGGCTTTTTTATTACCAATAATTTTTTTAAAAACAATAATGACACTACGCTTACAACCATATATTCACCCGGGGGACAAAAAACGAGAATTACGTTACCCGATCAATCCACCGTTTGGCTTAATGCAAAAACGACCATTAAATACGTCGCTGCATTTAATCAAAAGCAGCGTATTGTTTATATTGACGGAGAAGCATTCTTCGATGTAGCACATGATGAGAAGAGGCCTTTTATCGTAAAAACGTCGACCATAAATATCAGGGTTTATGGAACCACTTTCAATGTGAAAGCCTATAAAGAGGATGATGTGGCAGAAGCTACATTGGTAAAAGGAAAAATAACAATTCTGGGTATCAATACGCCTGGCACAACAGACGGAGAAATAGTAATACATCCCAATGAAACCTTCAGGTATATGAAAACTAATGCCTTGTCTAATAATGTTGCAGCTCCTGAGGCGGTTAAAGTAAAGGAAAAGGTAGTATCGAAAAGGGACGTACCCATTGTACAGATTGCCCAAAAAGTGGATGTGACGCCTATTGTTGCCTGGAAAGATGGAAAGCTATGTTTCAATAATGAAAGTTTCTCTACACTTGCCTATAAGCTTGAACAATGGTATAACGTTAAAATCTCTTTTGAAGACAAGGAAGTACAAGAGATTAAATATACGGGACAGTTTGAAAAGGAAAATATCAATCAGGTCTTAAAATATTTGCAAATCCTCACACCGTTTGAATACGACATGAAACTGAATGAAATATCAATAAGATATAAAAGAAATTCGAACATTAGAAAAGGAGGAAACGAAGAGAATATGGAGAAATAAAAATACGGAAGATCTACCAGGTAAATCTTCCGCGATCTGGTAAGTAAATGTTTGCGGCATTTACAACCACCGATAAGATCACCATCAATCAATCATTTGCACAAGCAATGCATATCGTTAATGGTTAAACTTAACATTTACAAAGTTATGAAAAAAAAAGTACTCCTAGTTAGGAGTGGGTTTAATTCTTCCCATTTTAAAAAAAGCCTGATCATTATGAAACTCACAATAGTATTTTTACTGCTTGGTATTGTATCAGCAAACGCCTTTGTGTATTCTCAGGACTTGAAAGTTAATTTTTCTCAAAAAAATACTTTAACAGTTGGCCAGGTATTAGCCACTATTGAGAAAAATTCTGATTACAGATTCCTTTACAGAAACGATCAGATAGATTTGAACAGAAGTATAAAAATTAATACTTCTGATAAATCTATCGATGGTATCTTAAGCTCTGTATTTACCAATACAGGTATTAATTTCAGAACAGTTGAAAACAATCTGGTTATATTATCACCTGAACCTCAACAAAAAAAGAAAACCGTTACAGGTAAAGTTAATGATCAAAACGGACAGCCTTTAACTGGGGTTACTGTTATGGTTAAGGGAACTTCCCGTGCTGTTTTGTCCGATGCAAACGGTTCTTATACCATTCAATTAAATGAGAACGATAAAACACTCGTTTATTCATTTATTGGTATGAAGAAACAAGAGGTTGCTCTTGAAGGACGTTCAGTCGTTAATGTATCGATGGCTACCGAATCAAGCACACTTGATGAAGTAGTTGTTATCGGATACGGTTCTATGAAGAAAAGCGATTTAACAGGTTCTGTTTCAAATGTTAGATCGGAAAGACTTCTTGATAAACCCGCCTTCAATATTGCTGAAGCAATCTCTGGTAAAGTAGCCGGTGTTAAGATTATTGAAAATAACGGTGCTCCCGGAGCAGGTGCAACAATCCGTGTACGTGGTACTAACTCTATCAATACATCTAACACTCCTCTATTTGTTGTCGACGGAGTTGTGGGTGTTGCCAATGCAATGACCACCCTGAACCCTAATGAAATAGAGTCGATGGATATCTTGAAAGATGCTTCGGCAACGGCTATTTATGGCGCTCGTGGAGCAAACGGTGTTATCATCATTACTACAAAACGTGGTATTGCAGGTAAAACACAAGTGGAATACAATGCTTATGGAACCTATGGCGTGATGGACAGACATCTCTATGCATTAAATGCTGATCAGTTTATGTATGTTTACACTCAGGCCTTTATGAATGTTAATAAATATGCTACTTCTCCAAACTGGGGTGCATGTTTTGATGCATCTATGTTGCCTGCTTCTGTTTTACCGGGCGCAACAACATATTCTGAAATGCCGTATCTTTTCAAACCTGTCGCAAAGGGTGCCTATGAAATTCCATTGGTTGGAAGAAACGGACAATATTACGCTCCGATTTTTAGTACAAACTGGGAAAAAGAAACTTTCAAACCTTCATTCTCAACTAACCATCAGTTGAATATCAGAGGAGGTAATGAAAATGCTAAATTCGGTGCATTCTTTAATGTTGCAGACGAAGATGGTTTACTCCTCAACTCTTACTTCAAACGTTATTCAGGGAAAGTAACCGGTGACATCAAAGTTAACAAATGGTTTGATTTTAGTACAAACTTTACCATTAACAGATCACAAAATAGAACCAACGACGTTTCTTATTTTAGTGGTGGTATGTCACGTGCTGCAACAGAAGCTTATCCTATTCTGCCTAGTAGTAAATATCCTAATGATCCTACTATTTATGGTATTCATGCCGGTCAATATAGTGGAAATGCTGATTTCCCTGCTGGTGAAACTCCTCATACCCCTGTTGCAATTAGCGACCAGGTTGAAACATTTGAAAACAAAGACCAATACACAGGTGACGTTACTTTGAACTTCAAAATTACCCCGGATTTGACTTTCAAATCAAACTTCGCAGTTGATATGGTTGCCGAGAAATACAACAATTACGGTGGTATAGGTATCAATACAGGTAGCTCAGGTGGTGCTGATATTCACACTAATAACTCATTCTACTGGCAGAACGAAAACTACTTTAACTATGCTAAAACAATTGGAGATCATTCATTTACAGGCATGGTAGGTTTGTCGTGGTCAAAATATAAAGATGAATATGTTGGTGTCAGTAACCAGTATTTCTTTGATGACTTCTATAAGTATCATAATATCGGAGTCGGTACGGCTACAAGACCTGCCCCTTCAAGTAATGATTATTCAAACGAACTCAACTCATATTTTGGTCGTATCAACTACACGTACAAGGGCAGATACATGTTCACTGCTACCGGACGTATGGATGGTTCATCAAGATTCGGTGAAAACTCCAAATACGGTTTCTTCCCTTCAGGTTCTGTCGCATGGAGAGTTTCTGAAGAAGATTTCATGAAGAGTTTGCCTGTAATATCTAATGCAAAAATTCGTACAAGTGTTGGTCAGACCGGTAACCAGGAAATTGGTAATTATGTAACTCAGACTTTTATCGGTTCAGGTAACGTTGTTATGAATGGTGCTGTAACTCCGGGTCTTTGGCCAAACTCAGTAGGTAATCCTGATTTGAGATGGGAAAAGACAACACAATATGATGGTGGTCTTGATTTAGGATTCTTTAAAGATCGTATTTCTTTATCGGTTGACTATTATAACAAACGTACCACCGATATGCTGCTTAATGTTCCGTTGCCTACCTCAACAACAACGGGTAGCGTTTATAAAAACTATGGTACTGTTGAAAATAAAGGGTTTGAAATTCTCTTAACAACTCATAATATTATGAGCAAGGACTTCAACTGGTATACCAATATCAACTTTAGTGCAAATAAAAACACGATCATTAAATTAGGTCCAACCGGAGCCGATATTCTTCAAAATTATTGGGTTGGTGGTGCTAACACCATATTAAGAGTAGGTCAATCCATTGGTTCATTCTTTGGTCTGACACGTCTAGGCACATACAGCACGCAGGAAGCTTCTCTGGCAGCACGCTATGGTTTGGTTCCGGGTGATGTTAAGTACAAGGATAAAAATAACGATGGTGCAATCAACTTCGTAACTGATGGCGATATTCTTGGTAATGCATTCCCGAAATGGGATATGGATGTAACCAATAATGGAAACTACAAAAACTTTGATTTCAGTATTGATATTAAGGTTTCTTATGGTGCCAAGAAAGAAAACCGGACAAACCACTCTGGCCAAGACCGTCAGGCTATGGCAAATGGCAAAAACTCTATCCTAGATGCATGGCGTCCAGATCATCAGAATACCGATATTGGTCAGGTTCGTCCGGGTAATGGTGGAGCTTATTACCAGACTTATCCTGATACACACTGGATTGAAGATGCTTCATTTATTAGAGGTGAGGGTGCAACCCTTGGTTATTCACTTTCTCCTGCTGCTCTTCATCGGTTGGGCATTAATAAGATTAGAGTATATGCTAACACAAAGAACTTCTTCTTAATCACCAAGTATACCGGTTATGATCCTGAAGGAAGTGACCAGGATAATATGTCTGACGGACTAACTCCGGGAATGGACTTCTTCATGTATCCACGTCCTACGACTTATACTTTGGGTGTTAATATTGTTTTCTAACTCTTAAAACATTAAAAAAAATGAGAAATATATTATTTTTAGTGCTTGGACTAAGCTTAGTGCTTTGTTCTTGTAAGAAATTCTTGAAAGAATCACCTACCGGAACGCTTACTTCTGAATCTCAGATTACGAGTGCCGCAGGTGGTCTTGCTCTTGCTTCAGGTCCCTACAGATCATTAGGTAACTGGACTGACGGCGGAGACTCATGGGGTAAAAACATGGCTAACCAGTTTGAATATGCAACCGGTAAAGCCTATACACAATATCAGGCTTCTATCCTCAATCTTTATGAAACCAATGCTTTAAGCGGAGACTTTGATTATTTCATCAATTCATGGAATAACTGGTATCAGGGTGTTAGAGATTGTAACCTTTCACTCAGCATGTTACCTAATGTAACTGCTTTATCTGCTGCTCAGAAGTCAGCATATATTGGTGAAGTACGCGCACTTCGGGCATTTTACTATTTCAACCTTGTTCGTTATTATGGTGATGTTGTTTATAATACATCGGTTCTTACAGATGTTGGAAAGGCTCAACAACCTCGTACCTCTTTAAAAACCATTTATGACAAAATCATTGTTCCGGATTTGGAATATGCTGTAAATGAAAGCACATTAGCTGATGCTCCATCAACTACCGGACGTATTACGAAGTATGTTGCAAGGACAATTCTTGCTGATGTATATCTTACTATGGCTGGTTACCCTTATCAGGAGGTTAATTCAGATACAACAAAACAATGGTGTACCCAAGGTCTTTGGACTGCTACCGCATATCCTGTAAATACACCAAGTGCAAAGGAGCTGCTTCAGAAAGCTAAAACACAGCTTGATTTTCTTTATGGAAAATATTCACTGGGAACTTATGATGATCTTCGCAATCCTGCTAAGAACAATCAAGGTGAAGCTATTTTCCAGGCTCAATACTTAGCTGGTACTAGAAACAACAACATTGTTGCATTTTGTCTTCCGCTTGCCAGCGGTGTTTCTGTATTCGGTGATGAATTCGGAACCTATATTCCAAGTCAGGCATATCATGATTCATACAATCCTGCAGACAAACGTGTTCAGGATCATCAGTTCTTCTTCTATGAAGATACGAAAGCTAAATCGAAAGACCCGAATGAATCACCTGTTGCAAAATTCGCTGTACCCTATCTTTATAAATATTATGACTATAATGCAATTAAAGTTAGTGGACAATCAGGATTGAACTGGTCTTTCTACCGTTATGCCGATGTTTTGTTGATGCTTACCGAAGTAAACTGGTCGCTTAACCAGTTAGGTGTATCTGTTCCCGAAAGTGATATCGTAAAAGGTATTAACGAAGTAAGATCAAGAGCTCAATTATCTGCTTATGCTGGTGCTGATGTTACACTTCAAAGTATAATGGCAGAGCGTGCGTATGAGCTTATATTTGAGAACAGACTTCTCTGGGATATGAGACGTACCCGTAAAGCGCTTAAGGATGGTAGCGGTCAGTTTGCCGGTCTTGAGAATTTTGTAGGTCACCAGCCTAAAAGTTTCAACTATATGTTTTCTGCAAAACACCTGTTAGCACCTATCTCTGCAACAGAAATCGCTAACAATGTTAAGTGCTTACAGAACTTTGGCTGGAATCCTAAACAAGTTGGTCAGTAATCGTGATTTTTTAATCAATTAATACGATAAAAAAATGAAAATGAAAAAAATCATATTCTTCTTATTTACAATGGGTTTGATCGCTGGTTGTAGTAAACAAGCATATTATGAAATTCCAAAAGACGCAAACGGTAATGTTATACTTACAACTAATTCCACTACTACGACAACCGGTATTAGCGTTCTGGACGATCAATTCTCTGTAACCGCTACTTTTCCTAATGCAAAAGCAGGTGATGTAATGAAAGTTGAGTGTTTGCAGTTACAGATCCCTTCAGGTAGTACTACAACACAATTGCTTCCCCTTACCGGTACACAAAAATCAGTAACTGTTGGATCTGATTTAAAGGCAACTATTGCTTATACAAGAGCTGAAGCTAAACTTAGTAAACCAGGCGACTATGTGGTTGTTACATTTAGCGGTGCTACCGATTATGCTAAACAACGTGTTGATATGGTTGCTGCAACAACTGTTTCAAAACCTAGAGTATCAGGTAAAGATGTTGATGTTGCACGTACTAATGAAACTGCTTATTTCAATGTGACTGTAACTCCAAAATCAGGACCTTATACAGGTGCATTGGTAGCTAAAAGAAAAAATGGAACAAAGGGTGCTTGGGTAAGTGTAACTCCATCATCTACTCAACCTTTCCTTGTACCGATTTCAGGTTCTGATTTTAGTGCTTCAAATGATACGATGTTCTATTCATTTAGTGTAACTTCAGGAGCATATACCGATGAAGTATTATCTACTATCATTGTTCGGGATCCTTATTTCTTCCTAAAGAAATCTACAACCCTATCGCTTGGTAGTACTGATGCTATTAATCCGCTTATTAATGCTGCTGTAACTAGTACTGATCCATTGGCTATGATTGCTGCATCATCTTCGCTTCTTCTTCAAGGTGGTTCAAATTGGCTAGCTGCCGGAAATACAATAACATTTGTTCCGACAACTGCAGCTATGTACACAGCTAACAAATCTAACGATGCTTTAGCTGCTTTTGCTGCAGGAACTCCAACTACCACAGCAGATCCTATTGCAGGTTATTACATCTTTAAGATTGTTAATGGCTCGGCTGCTACGGATGTTTACTACGGTATGTTGAAAATTACAAATGTCATTCCTAATACCTCAATTTCATTTGAGTACAGGATTGGTAATTTATATGCACACCTTTCTGTAGTTCAGTAATAATTTTTTTAAAGGGTACTGCTAATTTATTTTAGCAGTACCCTTTCTCTTTATTATCCTACACGGGTAGGCCGAATTGCTAAACGCAAATAATTCTCACCGATTTGATGCCATGAAAAAAATCCGATTGATATCATTTTTAACAACAATGCTCGTACTCATGAGTATGGTGCAATTGTATGCTCAGAATTTATCATCATCTGAGATTGATTTTATGAATGCCCCCGTTCTTTTTAAAGAAGGCGGAAAATCATTTCAGCAACTTATCGCAAGTTACCGTTCTGATAAAATCGGAAAGATTGTTTTTACAAAAGAAGGGAAAGAATTACTGAAAGCAGATCTTATCAAGGGGAATAATAAGTTCCTGCTCACTATCCCTGCAGTATCGAAAGAAAGCAAAATTACGATAGCTGCAAAAATTAATGATACCCCTTCAAAAAAGTATGTTGTTAAAGTTGTCAAACCCAAGCAATGGGAGATTTACTTTGTACAACATTCTCATACTGATATTGGATACACACGCCCTCAGTCCGAAATATTGGCTGAACATATGCGGTATATAGATTATGCATTAGATTATTGCGATCAGACAGATAATTTACCTGATGATGCCAAGTTCAGATGGACCTGCGAATCGGCATGGGTTACCAGAGAATATCTTCGTTCAAGACCTGCCGGACAGATTCAACGGTTTATGAAAAGAATCTCCGAGGGACGTATTGAGGTAACAGGTATGTATGTTAATATGGCTGAGATATCCGATGAAAACATTATGTATGATTTTCTTCAGCCACTTAAAGAATTTAAGAAATTAAACATTCCGGTAAAGACTGCAATGCAGGACGACGTGAATGGGATTGCCTGGTGTATGCCGGACTATTTTAAGAATACAGGTGTCAAATACCTTAATATGGGTATTAACGAAACAAGGTCTATTCTTCCTTTCGATAAGCCGACGGTGTTTTGGTGGGAGGCTCCTTCGGGAGAAAAGATGCTCGCTTTTCGTGCCGATCATTATATGACCGGCAATGAGTATGGGATTGAAAGCAAAGCGTTGATACCCGAAAACATGTTATGGCATATAGCCGATATAGAAAAAAGAGGATATCCGCTAGACAGGATAAGTATACAATTTTCGGGTTATCGTACGGATAATGCTCCTCCATCTACCGCTGCATGCGAATTGGTAAAGAAGTGGAATGAAAAATATGAGTGTCCTAAACTCCGGCTTGCTGTTGCAAGTGAGTTCTTCGAGTATGTAGAAAATAATTATAAAGATAAACTGCCGGTTTATCGTAATGCATGGCTGGACTGGTGGACTGATGGATATGGTTCAACATCACGGGAAACAGCAGAGGTACGCAAGACACAAAACCTGAAACAGGTTGATGAGGGTCTTTTTGCAATGGTTTCGATGATGGGGGGCGATCTAAATCCGGCTTTGGAAGCAAATCTGGATCATATCAATGAGAATGCGATCTTTTTCGATGAACATACTTGTGGTGCTGATGAAAGTATCGATAAACCGTATTCTGAAAACTCAACAAAACAATGGCTTCAGAAAGGTGCTTATGCATGGGAAGCTGTCAAGAAAACTACTTTACTGAATGAAGAGGCTTTGGCACGCTTTCAGCCATATTTGAAGAAAGCGGATTTTCCGGTTATATATGTAATAAATTCAATGGGGTGGAACCGCTCGGGGGATGTTCAACTATTTATAGATTATCAGGTTCTTCCTGTACATAATAAAGCAAAAATCATTGATCTGACAACAGGAAAGGAGATTCCCGCACAGATTGTAAAGAAACGTGCTGAAGGTGCTTACTGGGTGCTTGAAGTAAAAGACATTCCCGCTATGGGATATAAGGCTTTGAAAATCGAGGTGTCTAATGATGCAACTCCTGTTGACCTGGCTGGAAATACGGAAGTACTCGAGAATGATTTTTATAAGATTGTAATTAATAAAGCTACCGGTTCAATAAGTAGTCTCTTTGATAAAGAATTGAATCAAGACCTTATCGATAAAGATAATTCTTATGGTATCGGGCAGCTCATAAGCGAGTCGTCTACGAAACGGGATTTAACTTCTTTTATACATACTACGGTCTCAAATGTGAAGGTCGATAAAGGAATTAGCGGCCCTGTTTGGGAAAGTGTAAAGATAGTATCCGACCTTGACGGCTTTGAAAAGGGTACGGAGGGAAGACCGAAAGGAATTGATCTGGAGATACGCCTTTATAAAAACGTTAAAAAAATTGAATTTAAGTATATGGCTAATAAGCTGATACTTACTGACCCTGAAGCATTATATGTTTCCTTCCCTTTCACTTTACCTGATTCGAAGATTGTATTTGAAACAATCGGCGGTTCTCTGACGCAGGGACAACAACTTCCGGGATCATCTTCCGATTGGAATGCTGCTCAGAACTTTGTGTCTGTTCGTGGAAAGAAGGGGCAGATAATAGTGGTAAGTAACGAAGCTCCATTATGGCAATTCAGCGACTTTAACCTGGGTAAGTTTGAACGTTATCCGAAGCCGGGAAAGACATGGCTCTATTCATGGGTTATGAATAACTACTGGTTTACTAACTTCAGGGCTTATCAGGAGGGCGCTTTCAGTTGGAATTATCAGCTCACCTCGACGGCTGATACGACCAATACTTATGCAACAAAATTCGGATGGAGTGAAAGAAATCCATTCCCAACGAGAACCTTCCCGGCTGGCAAGAATGAGCTGAAGACCCCCTTAATGGCGACACTTAAAATATCCGGTTCGCCAAATGCTATGTTGGTAAACTGCCGACCTGCTTTTAAGAATAAAGGAACTATCCTTCTTCATTTCCGTGAACTTGAAGGACTGCCGGCCGAAGTCAATTTATCTTCGGCCATTAAGGGACAGGTTATTAAACGGATGACTGAGGTTAATACTGAAGGGATACAAATCGGACAACCTGTAACTTCTGTTAAGCTTAAGCCTTACGAAGTAAAGTTTATCGAGGTTGAATTTTAATCGCGACAGACTTCTTATTTAAACGAAAGACCTGAAATAAAAGAATATATAAGTTACTTTGTCATAAACGAGAACTGTCTGTATTTTTTTAATACGAATTTGTTCTCTTTACGGGTAACTTGATATTTATAAGCTTGGTGTAATATGTGTTGCATAATATTTGCTTATGTACCTACATGATACATTGTGGTCTGGAATCATTCTTTTATGAATACCACATAATTTGAAGTTGAAAATAAAAAGCGATGAAGGGCGTTAAGATATTATTACTACCGGTAATCTTGTTCATACTATTAATAGGGAAAGATGGATTGGTATATTCTCAGAGTACCGTTAAACAACCTACCAAGAATAAAGAGTATAATTTAACGAGCTTAGAGTGGAAGCTGTGGGGGTATCGGCCGGAGAGCTGGAAGCTGGATTTTAACTTTGCCGAGTTAAAGGGGACGAAGGCGGAGTATATGGAAATACCGGTAAGCGTACCGGGTTCAGTCCAGAAAGCATTAAAAGACGCCGGGATTATTTCGGATTGGAATATAGGGAATAACAATATCAGCTCAGAGTGGATAGAGAACAGACATTGGTTGTATGTAGCAAAGATTCCCGATGCATGGATAAGCAAGGGGAGCGATATCATATTAAACTGCAAAGGGCTAGACGATAACGGCGTAATAATAGTAAACGGGAAAGAAGTAGGGACGTTCAATAATACATTTCTACCATGTAGAGTAGATCTGACGGGATACATAAAAGAAAAAGATAACACAATAGCGATCGTATTTGAATGTCCCCCAAAGTACCTGGGGCAGATAGGCTATACCTCGAAGATAAAAGAGTGGAAGCCGAGATTTTATTACGGATGGGATTGGATACCCAGAATAGTACAAATAGGCGTATGGGACGATATCGTATTAGAAGTAAAAGATAAAGGCAATTCAAGCATAGAAGAGCTCAAAGTAACCACAAAAGCCGATAAGAACAAAGACCTGGGAGAACTGGACCTCACCGCTGAGATGACCACCACCGCCTATCACGGAGAAGTAAAGATAGAGCTGAAGAGCGAGAAAGGCGAAAGCTATATAGACGAAACCATTCCGGCCGCCCAACTCCGGGCAGGAAAGAGCTGGAACAATCTAAAAATAAAACGATGGTGGCCTAACGGAAGCGGCGACCAGCCCCTGTATAATCTCGAGTGTACCCTATACGATGCCAATCATAACGAATGTCAGCGCATAGAGCGGAAAGTAGGCTTCAAGAAAATAGAATGGTTACCCTGTAAAAACGCCCAACCCGAAGCCGATCCGTGGCTTTGTAGCGTCAATAACAAACCGGTCTTTCTACAGGGCGTAGACTGGACCCCGATTCGTCCCAACTTTGCCGACCTGAAGGAAAGCGATTACCGGAAACTGATAAAGAGCTATAAAGATCTGGGAGTAAATATATTCAGAGTCTGGGGCGGAGGATTTCCGGAAAAAGAATGGTTTTATAACATCTGCGACGAGATGGGCATCATGTTATGGCAAGAACTCCCGTTATCATCATCCGGACTGGATAATTATCCTCCGGATAGCCCCAATGAAATAGCCGTCATGTCCAAGATAACCGAAAGATACGTGAAGCGACTGAGAGACCATGTCTCGGTTTTACTCTGGTGTGCCGGGAATGAACTGTATGAACGAGGAGATACCGCTCCGGTCAATGATAAACACCCGATGATCCGATCCATGAAAAAGACCATACAAGCAGAAGATCCCGATCGGCGGTTTGTAACAGGGTCACCGTCCGGACCAACCATCGGAGGAGATTTAAGCAACTTCGGCAAAGGAGTTTGTTGGGATGTACACGGGCCATGGACCCTTCCGTTCACGGCAACAGACCGAACGATGGGAGCCGTGAAGAACTTTTGGAGCCATGATGATGCGCTAATGCATTCGGAAGTAGGGGTAGCAGGTGCGATGTCGGCAGCCATGATCAATAAATACCGGGGAGCATATCCAGCCCTGCCGGCAAATATGGAAAACCCACTCTGGCGTCAGGTAAGCTGGTGGATAGAATGGGGAGATTTCATATACGACCATAAGGGGAAAGAACCCCAGACACTGGAAGAATATGTAGCGTGGAGTCAGCAACGGCAGAGCAGTGGATTGAGTATAGCGTTACAGGCGAGTAAAACCCGTTTTCCGGAATGTGGAGGATTTATAATCTGGATGGGGCACGACAGTTATCCGTGCCCGATCAATACCTCAATCATAGACTTTGACGGGAATCTGAAGCCGGCAGCCTATGAACTGAGTAAAATATGGAAAGAGAAGTAAAAAAAGCAGTTATGCAAGCAAATAATAATAAAAGGGAACTACAGAAATACGTAGGAGATTTCAGTCAGATATTAGGGATCAAGGAATACAGTTTTACGGGGGGAAAATCAAAGGGGATAAAAGCTTTTGATGTGCGCAACGGCTCCGGATTGGAATTTACCGTACTGGCAGACCGGTGTCTTGACTTTGCAGGATTATCATTCAAGGGTGTCAATTTAGGTTATCTCAGTAAAACAGGAATTGTTGCTCCGGAGTATTACAACGAAGAAGGCGGCGGCTTCCTTCGTAGCTTTCAGGCAGGCTTTTTCACCACATGCGGGTTGCGGAATGTGGGTAATCCATGTGAAGACGAAGGAGAATCTTTTGGCGCGCACGGAAGAATTGCAAATACCCCTGCCGAAGAAGTATGCGCCCATGTTGACTGGGTAGACGATAAGCCTGTTATGACCCTATCGGGTAAGATGAAAGAAGCCATACTATTTGGGGAACATCTGATCCTTGATCGAAAGATTACCTGTAAATATGGAGAGAATAAGATATCAATCCAAAATGCAGTAGAAAATTGTGGTTTCAGAAAAGAACCACTGTTTATCCTGTTTCATTTCAATATGGGATATCCGTTGTTGGATGAAGACACCATACTGGTTACTCCAACAGAAAAGCTGACTCCTCGTGACGAAGATGCCCGTAAGGGAGTTGAAGATGCATACCGGTCACAGGCTCCTACACCCGGCTATGCCGAACAGGTATTTTATCACGACCTATGGACAGATCCGGAAGGAATGACTACGGTAGCAACGGTGAATCATAAGCTTGAATTGGCGGTAGCCCTTAGCTTCAACAAAAAACAATTCTTACATTTTACACACTGGAAACAAACGGGAGAAGGTGAGTATGTATTAGGCATGGAACCCGGTAATTGTTATGTAGGTGGAAGAGCGGATGCCCGGAAAAATGGGACAATGCAATATCTGGAACCCGGTGAAATAAAAAACTTTGATTTGGAAGTGGCAATAGTTGAAGGCGCTGATAAAATCAAAGCATTAATTGATAAAATAAGAAATCTGAAAAATAAATAAAAAGGTAAGAATGAATAAGCGTTATTCCATTTCTAAGATGATGTTTTTAGTATTCGGATTCTTAATAATGGCGTTTGTCGAAGTGGGGAATCATTCCATTTTTCATGAAAATTGTTTCAGCTTCCGCTAGACAAAACGGCAAAATAACCTTACCTTTGATTGTCTTGATTTATCTGTTATTCAGTGGATACACTGATAAAAGTAATAAAGAAGATTGAAAAATTAAAAAAAAGAAACAAGAACCAAAAAGAAGGAGAAGAAGATGAAACGTAGTGAGATTAACAAGATTATGGAAGAAGCTAAAGCCTTTATGACGACGAAGCAATTCATATTGCCACCGTGGTCAAAGTGGAGCATAACAGAGTGGAAAACGAATAAAGAGAATGCGCAGGAATTAATAGAAAATATGCTAGGATGGGATATCACAGATTTCGGATCAGGAGATTTTTATAAGCGGGGATTATTTTTATTTACCCTTCGGAATGGGAAGTTTAACGTAGATAAGAAGCCGTATGCAGAAAAGATCATGATGGTATTTGAGAACCAGGAAACCCCGTTTCATTATCATTGGTCAAAGATGGAAGATATCATCAACCGTGGCGGCGGCAACCTGGTGATAGAACTATATAACACCACCCCCGATAATAAATTTGACACCACCCCTGTACATGTCAAAGTAGATGGCGTAAAACGAACGGTGGAAGCCGGAGGGAAAGTCATCATCACCCCGGGCGAAAGTATATGTCTGGAACAAGGGATGTATCATCGATTTTATGGCGAGCCCGGCAAAGGGACCGTCTTGGTAGGAGAAGTAAGTATGTGCAATGACGACTCAAACGATAACTGTTTCTATGAAACCGTCGGACGCTTTCCGGAAGTCACAGAAGACACAAAGCCCCTTTACCTGCTGGCAAGTGATTATGCAAAATATCTTTAAAGAAGAAGATAAGAGAACGTAACAATAAAATAAAATCATCATGAAGAAAATTTATATTATATTTTTGGTATCTGTGTTGATGATTGGATTTACATCTTCAGGTTTTAGTCAGAAGAAGAAATCCAAGAAAGTGATAGCAGACACCATCCATGTGATAGGACATGCCCACATGGACATGAACTGGCTTTGGACCTACTCCGAGACCATGCAAATGAGTAACGACAACCTAAGGCAAACCGTAGCCTTTATGGACGAATATCCAGACTTTACCATGCTCCAAAGTCAAGCCTCTGTATATAATTTTGTAGAACAAGTCGATCCCCCGCTTCTAGCAAAAGTAGCAAAATACGTCAAAGAAGGACGACTGGAACTAGTAGGAGGAGAATGGACAGAAGGCGATATGAATATGTCGTCGGGAGAAGCCATCTCCCGTTCATTTCTATTGGGTCAACGATACTTCCAGCATCATTTCGGGAAGATGGCCAATATAGGGTGGTTACCGGATAACTTCGGGCATATCTCACAAGGCCCACAGATACTAAAACTAGCCAATTGTGATTATTTTTATTTTCACCGCTGCAAACCCTATAAAGGGACCTTCTGGTGGACGGGTACCGATAACTCAACCGTATTAGCATACGCAAACGACACCTATAATGGAGAAATCACCCCGAATTTGAAAGATGAACTTAAAAAGATAGCCCCCGATAAACACAGAATATTACAGATAACCGGAGTAGGCGATCATGGAGGTGGCCCCACCAGAGCCAACATAGAAATGGTCCACCAACTGGATAAGACACCCGGCTACCCGGCCGTTAAATTCACCACAGCAGGAGAGTTCTTCAAGAAAGCCTCCACAGAGATGGCCGGACGTCCGACCCACCATGGCGAAATGCAGTTTATCTTTGAAGGATGCTATACCAATGTATCCGACATAAAAGAAGGCAACAGAAACAGTGAAAGCGCACTATATTCAAGTGAATTCTTTAATACACTTCGTTGGTTAAACGGCGATAAATACCCAGCAGAAGAACTCAGAGACCTATGGAAATCGCATACATTTAATCAGTTCCATGATATACTACCGGGATCAGCGATCAATGAATCGAATAAAGAATCCGTATCACGCTATAGTGAAATTATTCGTAAAGCCACCGAATTACGAAATAAAGCATTCCGTAAAATGGCAGACGAAGTTCATTTCCAGACAGGCATAGGACAACCCGTAGTAGCCTATAACCTTCAACCCTGCGGAAGGAAAGCGCTTGTAGAAGCAAACGTATATTCACACGAAGAACCGGCAACAGCCAAATTAGAAAGCTGGGGCAATTATTACGGATCAAAATATGTAAAAGGCGTAGATAAAGGTCAAGGCCCGGTACCGACCGTGTTGGTTCGAGATGCATCTGGGAAGACCTATCCAGCCCAAGTAGTATGGGGAAAAGTAACCCCTCCGGGCTTTACCTCGAAAGTTCAGTTTGTAGTAGATAACATGCCAGCCGGAGGTTACAAGACCTTCTACATCGACATGCAGAAGCCGGGCGTATCGAATGAACCGATACCATTCAAAGACAACACCTTTGAGACAGACCATTTCAAAGTCAAATTTGATATGAAAACAGGCTGTATCGTAAGCCTGTTTGATAAACGCAGTAATAAAGAATATGTAAAAGAAGGCGGCCAGCTCAATACGCTGAAGATGTATCTGGAAGATAAGAAAGGCGGAATGAAGTCGTGGACGATCAATAAAATAGTAAAAGAAGAAGAAGTAACCAACGTAGTGAGTGTAAAAGTAGTAGAAGACGGACCGGTAAGAGCCTGCGTAGAAGCAGTAAAGACCTGGGGGAACTCGAGATTTACCGAACGAACCTATCTCTATCGTACCTATCCCCGTATTGATTATGATCTGGAAGCACGTTGGCTGGAAACAGGAAGTGACACAACGGATTCACCGATGCTGAGAACCATCTTCCCTATCGCAATGGATAACTCCAAATTTTATTGTCAGGTACCGTTTGACGTAGTGGAAAGACCGGTAGATGGCAAGATCAACGGTCAGGACGCACCGCTAACGTTGAAACATGCAGATGCCTATGGCATCGAAGCAGAAGCAAACAAAGGACAGGAAGTACCGGCGCAGAAATGGTCGGATGTCACCGACGGGAAAGTAGGCATAGCCCTTCTGAACAAGACCAAATACGGATATTCCTATCATAATGGAGATCTGAGACTCACCCTATTGAGAGCAGCCGGGGACCCGGATATATATCCGAACCTTGGTAAATTCAACATCAGTTACTCACTATTTCCACATGAAGGCGACTGGAAGTCGGGTGTATGGGAAGAAGGGGAAGACTTTAATGTACCGGTATATGCAGCAGAACCACCATCACTGGCACTCGTAAAAGAACATGCCACACGACCGGAAGAAGCATCCTTTTTCTCCATTGATAATCCGGGCGTAGTAATGACCGGAGTAAAACAATCGGAAGAAGGAGAAGAACTGGTAGTAAGACTAGCAGAAGTGAATGGGAAGGAAACCACGGTAAATGTACAATTACCGGTAGAAGTAAGTTCAGCCCGGAGGTTGAACCTGTTGGAATATCCACTTACCAATGCAGCCGCACCGGTAGTCGTCAATGGGAAGTCGATACAGGTAAAGATCAAACCGAATGAAATAATAACACTGGGCATAGTACCGGGAAAATAAGGAATAAGAATTACAGAAAGAGCTCACACGATATAATCTAATCATAAGACGATTAATGTTAAAACCGCATAGTCGTTTAATAATAAACAATATTATGATGATATCCGTGGTGAGCTCTTTTATTTTTACCCCCTATCCTTAAAAGGATATTCTAATGAAATAATTCGATTAAATAAAAACAAAATAACAACTATGAAAAAACGTTTGTATCTTCTCCTGTTGGGAGGACTATTATTACCAGCCTTACTATTTGCCCAGCAAGCGGATAAGCGGGAAAAATACGATATCTCAAAAGATAAAGTACTGTATACCGTAGGCTATGCCCATCTCGACACTGAATGGAACTGGGAATATCCTACAACAATAAATGAATACATCAAGAACACGATGGAGGATAACTTCAAGCTTCTCGAAAAGTATCCTGATTACGTATTCAACTTCACCGGATCACGTCGATATAACATGATGAAAGAGTATTATCCGGCCTCCTATAAAAAAGTAGGAGAATATATTAAACAAGGACGTTGGTTCGTATCAGGCTCTTCTGTGGATGAAGGTGAAGTAAACATCTCTTCCTCAGAATCGGTACTTCGTCAGGTACTCTATGGAAACCTCTTTTTCAAGAGAGAGTTTAACAAAGAGAGCTATGATTATATGCTGCCCGACTGCTTCGGTTTCGTAGCCACCCTACCCTCCGTATGGGGCCACGCCGGATTACTTGGTTTCTCCACCCAGAAACTGACCTGGCATTCTACCAATGGCATCCCCTTCAATGTAGGCGTATGGGAAGGCCCTGACGGTAAAGGTCTGCTGGCAGCACTGAATGCTACCGATTATGGTGGAGCTGTAGTTGCACGATTGGATAAAGACAAAACCTTTACAGACCGGATCATGAGCAGCATCAAGAAATATGGTATCTCATTCGACTTCCGTTACTATGGTACCGGTGATATAGGAGGAGCACCCAGAGATAAAGACGTTAATAATGCGGTAAATAGTCTTAGACATGATGACGGCAACTTCAAAGTAGTCTTAACCTCCTCCGATCAGATCTTCAAAGATATCACGCCAGCCCTTCGTGACAAGCTTCCTACTTTTGCAGGTGACTTGTTACTTACAGAACACAGTGCAGGATCCATGACCTCGGAATCCTACATGAAACGAGCCAACAGAAAGAACGAACAACTGGCCAAGTCGGCAGAACAACTGGCCTCTATCGCAGATTGGTATGGTAGTGCTTCATATCCTATGACGAAGATCAATAATTCCTGGGATTTGGTATTAGGCAGTCAGTTCCATGATATTCTTCCTGGAACCAGTACCGTTAAAGCCTATACCTATGCATGGAATGATGAGTTCATTGCCATGAACGGTTTCTCAGAAGTAGTAAAGAATTCGGTAAGTGCCCTTGCCCACGGACTCAACACACAAGTTGAAGGCAAAGCCGTAGTAGTTTACAATCCGGTAGCCATAGATCGTGAAGACGTGGTAACCGCCGAACTTACCTATGCCAAACTTCCTGCTAATGTGAAGGTCGTTGATAAGAGTGGAAATACCGTCCCTTCACAAATCATTTCAACTAAAGGAAACAAGCTGACGGTAGCTTTCCTGGCTAAACTTCCCTCTTCGGGACTGTCGGTATATGATGTTCGCGAGACCAAAGAAAAAGCAGCCGTATCCACACTGGCCGTCACCAACCAGACATTGGAAAACGACTATTTCAAAGTGACGATCGATGCCAATGGTGATATCGCCAGCATCTACGATAAAACAGCATTGAAAGAAGTATTGTCAAAACCGGCTTCCCTGCAATTCTTAAAAGAGAATCCAACAGAATGGCCGTCATGGAACATGGATTGGAGAGACCGGAAGAATCCACCGATCGATGCTATGAACAAAGACGTCACCGTGAAAATAGCAGAACAGGGACCGGTACGCGTAGCACTTGAAGTAACCAGAAAAGGACAGAATTCCGAGATCACCCAAATCATCAGTCTGGCAGCAGGTGAAGCAGGCAAGAGAATTGAAGTGGACAACAAGATCGACTGGCAGTCGAAAGAAGTCAGTTTAAAAGCTGCCTTCCCAACCACCGTCACTAATGAAGTTGCTACTTACGGTTTGAATACCGCAGCCATTCAACGCACCACTAACAACGAGGTTAAGTTTGAAGTACCGGGTCGCCAGTGGATCGATCTTACCGACAGACCTAACAACTATGGAGTATCCATTCTGGAGGATTGTAAATATGGATCGGACAAACCCGATAACAACACGCTGCGTCTAACCCTGATGTACACCCCTAAAGCCAGAGACTTTGTTTATCAAGGATCGCAAGACTGGGGAATTCATAACTTCAAGTATGCCATCTATGCCCACGTAGGCGATTGGGCATATGCAAAAACCCCATGGCAAGGCAGCTTTATCAATAACCCGCTTATTGGCTTTGAAACCGCAAAACACGATGGAGCTATCGGAAAAGAACTTTCATTGGTTAAGTTAAACACCAACAAAGTTGACATCATGGCCTTCAAGAAAGCCGAAGAGAGCGATTACTATATTGTACGTGTAAACGAACTGTATGGCAAAGATGCGAAGGACGTTTCGGTAAGCTTCCCCGGTAAGATCGTTGACGCTTATGAAGTAAACGGACAAGAGAAGAAGATCGGAGAGGCAAACATCACCAATGGAACCCTGAACTTCGACATGACCAAATTCCTTATCCGCAGCTTTGCCGTTAAGTTTGAAAAACCTGCACAGACCTATACCAAACCAGTACAGCAGAGTGTTGCCCTTCCTTACAACGAAGATGCCATCAGCTTTGACAGCAACAGAGCGGATGGGAATATGGCTAATGGGTTAACCCTACCGGCCGAATTGGTTCCCGCTGAAATCACCAGTGAAGATATCACCTTCAAGATGGGAAGCAGTGCCGATGGAGCAAAGAACGTAGTAGCAGCCAATGGACAGAAGATAACTCTTCCTTCAGGCCAATACAACAAGCTTTACATCTTAGCTGCCGCTGCCAGGGATACAAAAGGCGAAGTGAAAGTAGGGAATAAGACCACACAGTTAGGTGTTCAGGATTGGACAGGATTTGTAGGACAACACTACGGACGTAAACTGACTGAAGATAACAAAACAGTCACCGAGATTACCAATGCCTTCACCAAACGTGATAATATCGCATGGTACGCATCACATTGTCATTCGGCCAAAGCCAATGAAGCTTATCAGTACAGTTATCTCTACAAATACGAGATCAATCTGCCCAAGGGAGCCAAGAGTGTTACCCTTCCGAAGAATGGAGACATCAAGATCTTTGCCATCACTGTAGCCGATAATACCAATGAAGACGTAACGCCGCTTCAGCCGCTTTACGATGACTTCAAGGACAATAAACCCGCACAGTTACGTTAAGGGTAAAAAGATTCCATAACACCCCACAATAAAAGACCAACAACAACCCGGATCTCTTTCTTTGTATTGAGATCCGGGTTTCTTTTTTGAAGGAATCATAAAGAGGTGAAAAGAGTGGCATCTCCTATCGAAGACTGCTCCATGAATAATACACGAGCGAAAGACTTTTGTCTTTTGTCAAATCGTTCAAAGACATTTCAAATAAGTAAGAAACATAGGATGAAGGTAAAATATATACCACTTATGGATACTTCATGGATTAATTATTAACCGATAAATATTAACCAAGATTTATGTCATTATAAAACCAGACAACAACCTACTCCTGAAACAATAATTTTTCTTGACATGATAAGATATAAAAGTAATTTGCTTATTATCATACTTATCGATTAATTTGATATAGTAATAAATGATTTCATTTATTTTTTAGAAAATGAATTAATATTTCGAATAATATTAAATTTGTGAAAAACAAATATACTTATATTGAAAGAACTTTTACTAATTGAAGGACTGGTACAAAGGAATAAAATGGTATTCGATTATGTTTTTAACTACTATTATTCCTCTCTTTGTGCATTTTCCATGCACTATCTTAATGAACCTAGTGCCGCTGAAGATGTGGTACAGGACTTTTTTGTTTCTCTTTGGATAGAGTCTCCACGCTTGCAAATCAATTCATCACTAAAGTCGTACCTCTTTACTAGTGTGAAGAACCAATGCCTGGATATCCAAAAGCATCAAAAAGTCACCGAAAAATATCGGACATATATTCTCTCTTCTGCTAAATGCGACGATAACTCGGTTGATCATTATTTCATTGAATCTGAACTTCGTCAGGTTATTCAAAAAAGTATGGAAAAACTTTCGCCCCGTTGTCGTGAGATTTTTGAACTAAATCGCTACAAAGGATTGTCGAATCAAGAGATCGCTGAAAAGTTGGGGATTTCTAAACGAACGGTCGAATTGCAGATTAGTAATGCATTGAAAATTCTCAGAAAAGAACTTATTGATTATCTCCCATTTTGGTTGGTTGCTTGGTTGCTAGGATAACTTACGTATGCAGTGATATTATAGGGAATACCGGCACTTATCACTGAAGCTCCAAAAAAAATACAAAAAATCTCAAAAAAAATCTTATGTGGATATGTGTGCCATTGGCTTTAGTCGTCTTAACAGGCAACAGGCTAAATAGGCATTGCTATTTTTATAAATTTAAATTCAAAAAATGAAGTTTAGTTTTAATGAAATTGAAGAGTTATTACCTGGGTATTTATCTGGCGATTTGTCTGATGAAGATCGGATTATAGTCGATGAATGGAGAAAGGAATCACCAGAAAACGAAGCAATCTATAGCAAAAGTTTGAATGCATGGGAAGCTATACCCTTGTTGCATGAAATGGAACAATTTAACTCTTTTGATGCTTTAAATAAAGTTAATACAAGATTAGTTCAACCCGGTACTTCAAGATGGTGGGGCTATATTTATCGCATCGCTGCAATATTGTTACTCCCATTATTGGTCTATTCCGGTTATCTTACAATACGAAATTTTTCATCGAAAGCGGCGCTTTCTAAGGAATATATTGTGATGCAAACCGTCTCATCCCATCAAGGAATGGTCACGCGGTTTTCGCTTTCCGACGGTACAAGGGTTTGGTTAAATTCAGGTTCCGAGTTACAATTTCCAATTCGATTTAACGGAGCTATCAGGGAGGTGAAGTTGAAAGGACAAGCATTATTTGAAGTGACTAAAAATGAGAAACAACCTTTTAGGGTTAATGCAAAGAGTTTGAAAATAGACGTTCTAGGTACTATATTTAATGTTGTGAGCTATGATAGTGATGATCAGGCTGAAGTGACATTAGTTAAGGGAAAGATCAAATTATCATCAGAAAAGGACAATATTAAAAAAGAATTCGGCACTTTACATCCCGGTCAAAGATCTGTTTATAAAGAAAAATTCCAGAAAGTTTATACAAATGAGGTAAACGTGGATAAATATATAGCCTGGAAAGACGGTAAACTGATTTTTAATGATGATTCAATGGAAAATGTTGCTAAGCAGTTGAGTCGGTGGTTCAATGTTGAGATTGTAATTAATGACCCGGAAATAAAAAGTTATATCTATAAAGCAACATTCCATAATGAAAATATTGGGCAGGTACTAAATTTATTGAAGCTTTCTGCACCAATTGATTACCGGATTATCAAAGGCTGAAGAAAAAGAATTAAAAAAATACCGGGGAAGATGATTGATCACACCAACCCCGGCATAAAATCCGGTTCTTTTTTGGCCAAAAGGAAACCGGGATCATTAGTAATAGACTAAAATCATTCAAAGTTATGAAAAAAAAGTTACGATTAATCAGGAGATTTAACAGAAGTGTTTATCTCCGAAAAATTTGGATGACTATGAAGCTAACGTTGTTACTATTCTTCATTACCATCACTCAAATGATGGCTTCCGAAGCGTATTCCCAAACGACCAAAATGACTTT
>CAXXNW010000008.1:0-7486 GCA_963663125.2 Bacteroidales bacterium
TTTCGATAAGTCTCTTATATTGCACACTTGATTCATCCATCGCAGATAAATTCTCACATCTTGCAATATTAAGAATAAATTTGTTCTCGTCGTATCTCATTATTGCATGTTTAAATGCCCAGTCTGTTCGGCTTTGTATGGCATTCCCCATCTCATCGTCGTCAGGCATAGGTTCGTTATAATGGTTATTCGTGTCAAAGTAGTTCCAAAAACCGTCACAACGTTTGTCATATATGATAGCCAGTATTTGGTTTCCTCTAATTAATTTTGTTGCTTCATATATGCCAGGGCTTTCTTCCATTTTAGAACCTGATTAAATTTGAAAGATAAAAATAAAAAAGTGTTTCCTCCTATGATAAAAGTTATCATTCCTATTTAATTTCAGAACGGTTCTATTTATGGGGAAGTACACAGCAAGCGCACATTTACGCTATAATCTTTGTGGATTTGAGAACAAAACCTTTTTCTTATGCTTTACAAGTAGTCCAGATTTTGAGGAGTATTATACATATTCATAGTTCCAGTAACTGCTACTAGTATCAATTGGTTCTCGTCACCGCCGTCACAAGTATCGCCGGCATTATATATGCCGGTGGTATAGTTCTATTTCTGTACTTACTGTGAGTATCGGAAAATGTAATAATACGAGGAGAGTTTACTATTATTGATAGCATGTAATATTTCTGTTATTTCATTAATAGCAACTATAATATCAGGTGCTCGTTGTATTACTCTAAAAGTTAACTCATTCCCCCTCCCCATCTTTTGCATTTTTTTCATACAGAAATCTATTACTTTTGATTTCCATTTATAAACTGAAAATCAAAAGTAATGGATTTATATATGATTTCTATTCTTTTTTAATGATCACAAAACCAATTACCATCCATTTTCTAGATGCTGGTATTAATAGCTTTATCTATAAAAGGGTGCCATTCTTGCCAGCTAAAACCAATAGAAGGGTGGCGTATAGGGCATAAAACTGCTTTGCTTGAAGAATCATATTTCAAAGAATATAAATTCCCCTTATTGCCTTGTTCCAGTAATTCGCAATCGAGTTGTGATGAAATTGTATCCCAAGTATATGCGCCCCAAATTATTACAACTTCTGGCTTTAATGAAGTCAGTACTTCTTTGAAGGCAGGGATCGAAGCAATCAATGAATCATTGCTAGGCTTTTCATTACAGTTGCTTACAGGAGTTTGGCAAAAATTGTAAAAAGAAACAGAATCCCAAAAAGATTCTCTCTCTGTAAGTGAGTTAAATTCTCTATTGACCATAGCACGCTCAAAACATGTAAATGTCTTTTTATATGGAGTGCTAACATCTGCGCGAGCATCTTTATTTATAACATTAATAGTGAAATTTCTACAAGGTTTGGGGCAATCAATGCATCCTTCATTACAATAATGACTTGCTCCAACTACTAAAATCTTTTTCCCATTAAAACCTGCATTGTAATTAGGGCCTTCCCAAGGTAAAAAACAAACATTTTTCATAGTAATATTTTTTTTTAATTTCATATTAAATATCATTTAAAATTACTGTTTTTAATTATAAAACTCCCTATTGTTAAATATGTATTAACACACTTTAACTTGCTCATTATTTGGAGAACGCCTTTACGGCAAGAAATTGAAGGATCAGTCACGACGAGTGAATCATCATAAAAGAGTCTTATTCTTTAGGCTGCATTGTATGCCTGATTGGTACAAGTCTTGATAGTCTTTGATGGAGCCTTTTTTTGTTGTAATCCCCAATGCATTTGCAGCTTTAGTACAATATTTAGTATTCTGTATAATAAATTTAAATTTTATTTTGAAAGGTGATATATCATCTTATCCATGCAGCCTGGAATCTGCAGCATGATTATAAATAAGAAGATTAATGCAATCTTCAAAAAGTTCTTGAAATTGGCTACAAAGAATCTAATGGCTCCCTTTATAGTATAGTAGGCAACTCCCAATAGGAATAACCTCCAAAATATAATTGATAGCATAATCAATTTAGATTTAATGTGATTATTACATAACCTAACCATACACAAACTGAAATCCATTTAAGAATATTAGTCCATTTAGTTTGCTTGATCATATCCATAGTTCCAGCAACTGCTACTAATATTAATAGTATGAGGAACCATAAGTCAAAGAAATTAATATTTAACATGGTAATATTTGTTTCAAATCTCTGATAAAATCTATATTATATTGAATAAGTTTATTTCGAGAATTAGGATTGTTATAAACTTTTATTATCGATTCATTAAGTCCAAAGTTCTTTTATTGCCCAAAGGACTAACTTCTTCCATGTCACAAAGAAGATAAAAGGCACAAATAGAAAGAGAAGACAAAATATTGCCATCAACCAAAACCCCAATGTCTGAGAACCTTCGTAACATAATATTCCTTTATCCATAATTCTTTAATTTGTTTTGGTATTGAAATGCCATTCTTTTTATTTCCTGAATCATTGTATCCCTTAAATCAATAGGTTTGATAACCTCGAGTGCTGATCCGTAGGATAATAACTGTTGAACGAAATCATACGTGGGGCGGATGTGTAATTCAAAAAGCGAATAGTTATCATTTTTTTTAATCTCTTTTTGACTATGATGTAAAGGTAGGTTTCGCAAATAGGGTGCTTGCTCAGATGTGATTTTAAGAATTGTTTGTTCAGTTTTTAAATCATCATCCGTGATGATGCCATAATAATCGTAAAAATATTCTTGTGCTGTAAACTTCTTTGGGGAGTTAAATTTATTTTCGGTAACTGTTATTTTCTGTATTCTGTCTAAAGGATAATTCCGAATATGTCCACGTTCTGTATTCTTTCCAATCAAATACCAACGATGCTTAAACAAACGAAGAAAATAGGGCTCAACATTGATAGAGGATGCCGTGCTCCAGTCATAAGACTGATAGTCCATAATAACCTGATGATTTTTTTCCATTGCTCTAAGTATTGGTTCCATAAATTGCATGCCAACAGGTACATCTTCGAATATTACACGATTTTTCAGATTTACGTTCTCCTGTAAAATGCTACTGACGGAAAAACTATTAAGCAACCACATCTTTAGCTTATTATTAACTAAGTCCTCAGTGTCTTCAATATAATACTCATTACTGTTTTTATGACAGCTAATGTCAATGCCAAACATTTCTGCTATTGCTGCTCTGTGGTTATGAAACGAGCGGAGTGGAATATCCTTACGTTCTTTGTCTCCTGCTTTCCAGCGGCGGTTAATTTCAGCGAAAGTAACCTCCTTACTTCGATAGATCGTATCCACTAACCAGAGAAGTTTACTAAATTGATCCTTTGCCATAATTAATTGTATTTAATTTTATATGCTGCAAATATAGAACTTAAATATGCCAAAAGGTTGCATAGTGATATGACTATTTGTTTCAAATCAGATCTAATTTTAAACTCACTTCTGATATATTGTAAAACACAGTATTGCCTACTTTTATAGACTTTCCTCCTTGAGAGTGAATATGTCCAAACAGATGAACTTTAGGTTTTGCTATCTCAACCAGTTCACGAAGTATTCTGCAACCTATCTTTTCATCTAGAATGCCATACGGTGGTCCATGTGTGATAAGAATATCTACATCTTCGGGGAGTGGGAGCGGAGAAAAAAGCCAAGGTCTGACAGGTAGAGAATAAAAATGAATACCTTCAATAATGACCCCGCTATTCTCCAAAAGGATAACATTGCCCGGAACTAACATCTTTGCTTCTTCCGGCTCTAGTTCAAAAGGCAAATCATGATTTCCAGGTACAAATATTTTATAGCGTACGGGAAGAGATGAAAACCAACTAAAGAAATCCTTCAGCTGTTTTTCATCACCACCCTCACATGCATCACCCGCATGAATGATTATATCTATTCCTTCAGGGATAGTTATTTGACGATGATTTCCGTGAGTGTCGGAGATTACAAACATGTTGTATTGATTGATTTTTTAAATAGTTGCTTATTTATCTTTACTTTTATTGCAGAATATATGTAATAAATATTATAAAAGTTCAAAACTACGAACTTCTCCTGATACATCAAAATTAAATTTTACATTTATTGGATATTTATCAAAATTAGAATTTATGATATTGAATTGATAGACTATAGTTGTATCTGATCTTTTGATTTCTTGTGCATTAAACGAAAGAGGCTCAATAAGTGATTTAGAATAATCAAGTAGTTGATCTGATTGTCTTATAATTTGTTGATTGTTAAGGCATAATGCTAAGCTTATTTCAATTTGATCCATGGTAGTCTGGTATGACTTTATTGAATTTGAAGTGTCTTTATTTTCATCGCTATAAGTACTTATTGCTCGGTCTAGCACTTTTTTAAGTGAATCCTTACAATAAGTATAGGTTAAATCTTCCATATATAGCTGCTTGTTTAGTATTATTTCTCCAAGAATAATCTTTTGTTCATTATCATCTATGCTATTTTTATATATTTCATTGAGCTGGTCGTGCACAAAGGAAGCAACCAGGTAACTTTTTATATAATTCTTTGCTACTTCATTTGTATCTGTATATGCTACAGGATCAAAATGTGCATAAGTGGAGGTCATCTTCCTGATTTTTGAACATGAGACTAAAGTCATCAGAAGGACGAACGAAAATAATTTGATTTGTTTCATTTTTTATTAGCATTAATTGTATGTTTGTAAATTACAAATGCAAAATAATGAGTAGCATATGCCAAAATATGACATAGTATGATTTTTTTTAATAAAAAATGATTGTTTTTATTCTATTCTCTGATATCAAAATTGACATTAGTAGATTTTCATTACTAGTTTTTCATTACTAGTTTTAATGCAATCACAAAAGATTTAAAAATAAATAATTAGCGTGTTGTTTAACGTTAGGGTCAATCTTTTCAGAACTTTTAAATCACGGGTTAATTTAAAAAAACACTTTGAGATATTTTATCCGAAATATCTTACAGAAACGAATACTTTTAAATTTACTATCTTTTACGACAAAAAATAAGCTTGTGCAGAGATGATTGTTTATGATAAATTTCTCGTCATGACATGAAGCTAATTCATGTCTTTTGAAAAATTTCTGGAAAATTTTTTTCGGGAGATCTGAGGTGTCTTTTAAACAAGCAAAATTACCTAATATAAGGCAGGATACCTGGAGGGTGACTCACCTAGGAGGGGTATGGGGAGCCTCAAAATATAATTACTGAACATCAAAGAGTCTGTTGCAAGTAAATATGCTTTGCGAATAGCATGATCAATTTTAGAGGCACTTTCCAATATTTTTTGTGTAAATGATGATAGTGGGTGTACGTCTGAGTAACTATTTTTAGTTTACTCAAGCTATCAGAAGATTGATTTACACCACCAATGCAGTTGAAGGATACCAAAGATAAATACGAAAAGTAACCAATAACAAGGGCGTATTTCCAAATGATACAGCCCTTGAAAAATTAGTCTATCTGGCATATCGTAATATCCGTAAGAAATGGACAATGCCAATTGCTAATTGGGGGACAACCGCCCAGCAATTTGCAATTAAATTTGAAGATAGATTTGTTTTGCTATAAATTTGTCGCTCGTTGGGACTGGTGCTCCAGCCCCTTGGCGCTAGCCGATCCCCTACCGATAAGTATTTGAGTGAATTTACTGCGTGATACAGTTTATTTTACGCTCCCGGATTTTCAATATAGTACTCGTTAGTATGTTTATCGCAATCAATATTGATATCAAAGATTTGTTCAACAGCTTGGCGGTGATTATGAAAAGTTTGCAGAGGAATATTCTCTCGTTCTTTGTCTCCGGCTTTCCATTTGTGATTAATCTCTGAAAAAAATAATGATTATCTGAATCCAATCTTTGGTAATACAAGTGTTTCATGTATTTTTTCTAGTTTGCAAAAAGATATAACCTGCTCCACCGCAGGACGCACTCCCGTTAGAACCTCATCCATCGTTATTTTACGGACAATATTATCAATCTCACCTCCTGAAAACTGATAGTTTGTAGCAAGTAATAGTGTGTCTGTATCATTTAACCAAGGTAACTTGTTTTGCCATATTTTTTGTTTTTCTTCAATTGTAGGCTTTTCAAACTTTACTTTAAAGAGAAAACGGCGTTCAAAAGCGGCATCCAGATTATCTGCCAGATTTGTTGTTGCTATTAATATCCCATCCAACTTCTCCATTTCTTCAAGGATAATATTTTGTATGGCGTTCTCTGTTTGGGCAACATTTGAAGAAATGCAATCTTTTCGCTTACCAAAAACTGCATCCGCCTCATTGAACAATAAAATAGGTTTTACTTCAGAATCCTTATATAGGATAGCGTAACTGTTGAATATTTCCTTGATTTTCTTTTCGCTCTCACCAAACCACATAGACTTTGTTTGGCTAATATCCACATGCATAATACTCCTTCCAGTAGCTTTAGCCAGTTGATATACCGTTTCCGTCTTTCCTGTTCCGGGTGCTCCATAAAAGATTGCAGTCACTCCTTTAATTAAAGCTAACTGTTCCTTCCTATTTCTGAGTTTTATGTATTTGTCTTCCATCAGACTTTCTTTCAGGAAATCAATTTGTTTTTCCAAGCCCTTACTATAAAACATCTTTTTAGCAGAAATATTTTCAGGGAGTAGAAGATCTTTAGAATCTACTTTCTTTATATAAAGCTTGGCATCTTCCTGCAGTAGAAGTTCTAATCCTTTATTGGTTAGTTCTAACTTTGTATCCGAGAAAAAAGATTTTCCAGCTAGCTCAATTAACCCCTGTTTGAGAAGTCTATGTTCCTTTCTTTATGAATGCTTTTGCTATATTAAGCCTCTTCCTAGACGATTCATAAATATCTTTTAGCGTGCATTCCAAGTCTGAATTACCTTCATTATTAATTAAGTCATCACAAACTTCGTAAAAAGATTGTCCTTCCTTCTATATCTGAAATTTGAATCTTCAGCTTAGTTATAATATCTAAGTCCGGGACATTGATTCTCCAAATCCTCAACGGCATTGAAAAGTTCGTAAGTTTTAATGCTCTCATTTACTTCGTTCTTCAATTAAATCGGATACCTTTTCGATAAATTCATAACTATCAATTGTGGTAGTCTTAATATTGGCATCAATGGGTCTGTTTTCTAGTATAGCTTCTGAAACAAGAGCTGATACAGAAAATATTAAATTGGCAAAGGCTAACTTAGAAAGGTAATTCTTTTTTCTTTTTTCAATGAGTTTCCTTTCTATTAGTTGTTTCGAAATCCTTTTTGTAAGCCAGAATCTCTAATTGATTACAGTTGAGAAAAGAAGATATATCATTAATATCTATTTCGGGATTCTTTTTATATCCCAAAGAATAAATGCAAGCCAACAGCTGCGTTTGATTATCTGTAGTTCCAAGATATTTGTTTAATTGCCCCGATTGCCTTTTTTATTCCTTTTAATTTAATAGCCTTTAATTCAGACTTCTCCAGTTTTTTAGCTACCAAG
>CAXXNW010000009.1:0-11917 GCA_963663125.2 Bacteroidales bacterium
TGATATCAGATAGCTTTAATTTTACAGGAAGACATATCCTTATCGCTGAAGATGAAGAAACAAATTATTTTTATCTGGAAACTGTTCTCAAAAGAACAGGTGCAATTTTGTTTCGTGCTAAAAATGGTGAAGAGGCTGTTCAGATTTGTAAAGATCGTGTCGATTTAGATTTAATTTTGATGGATATTAAGATGCCTGAATTAAATGGATTGGATGCTACCCGCATCATTCGTGAGTTTAATTCTAGTATACCGATTATCGCTCAAACTGCTTATGCACTTGTAGGCGAAAGAACGAAGTGTCTAAGTGCCGGTTGTAATGATTATATTTCAAAACCTATTAATAGAGAATCGCTGTTAAAAATGATGTCTTCTTTTCTTGCATAGGTATTTTTACATACAATCTTGATCAAATCCCGAATAAAACTGGCAAATTGATTTTATCCGGGATTATTTCTTTCTGAAAAATTGCTTTTTTTCTTGCCCTGCATTGCATAGATTTGCTGATTGTTTTTTTATTGTTCATCTTATTCTATTAAAAAAAAAATCAAAAATGAAATCAGGAATCGTATTATTTCTTTTACTCTTTATCAGTTTTATTAACCCACTATCGTCTCAAAATCGTTTGAGAATTATGACTTTTAATATTCGGTATGATAATCCGGATGATGGAAAAAATAGTTGGTCGAATAGAAAAAGTTTGGTTTTTAATACCATAACATCACATAAAGTTGATATTTTATCTATTCAGGAAGGATTGATCAAGCCGATGCATGATTTTGAGAGTACATTACCTAATTATTCAAGGGTTGGTGTTGGCAGGGATGATGGTAAAGAAGCCGGAGAATTTTCTGCCATATTTTTTCTAAAATCAAAGTTCGAATTGCTGGATAATTCCACTTTTTGGTTATCACAAACACCTGATATTGCCGGTAGTATGGGCTGGGATGCTGTTTGTACCCGAATTGTTACATGGGCAAAGCTAAAAGACAAAAAAGATGGAAAAGTCTTTTTTGTCTTTAATACTCATTTTGATCATATAGGAGAAGTGGCACGTCGCGAAAGCGCCCACTTGTTGTTGCAGAAAATTACCACAATTGCAGGTACGATGCCTTTTATTGTGACAGGCGACTTTAATGGGGATGAACAATCCGTACCTTATAAAACTTTAATAAGTTCTACTTCTCCGAAATTATTAAATACACGATATGTTTCGGCTAACGGACATAAAGGCCCGGATTGCTCATTTATTAGCTTTAATGTCGAGTTTAAAAAAGGAGAGATTATTGATCATATTTTCATAAATGCAAAATCAAAAGCATTGAATTATACTATTGTAAAGGATAATGTGAATGGCTTTTATCCCTCAGACCATCTACCCGTTTTCACGGACGTAATACTGAAAAATTAGTTTCTATAAAAAAAACATAACATCAAATTTTCATGAAAATGATTAAGTATTCACTTCTGCTTTTAGCTGCTTTATGTTGCATAAATAGCTTAGAAGCCCAAAAACCAATCACGCTCTTTTCTCCTGATAAAAGAACCGAGGTGACTATTGATTACAACAATCAACTATCCTATAGTGTGAAAAAGGATGGTAAAAATTTAGTCCTTCCTTCAATTATAGGATTGCAACTTGAAACAACCCAGTTACCTTCAGGTATAGCAAAGGATAAGATTACAAAGAAGCTCTTTACTACAGTTAATGAAAAAGTTATTCCTGTTATTAAGGAAAAGAGAGCCGAGATTAAGAATAACTATAATCAGTTAAGTCTGGCGTTCAAGAGTGGCGTAACGTTAGAAGTCAGGGCTTTTGATAATGGTGTGGCATATCGTTTTTTAACTAAGCAAAAAGATCCGCTGATCATTAAAAATGAGTTGATAAACTTTAACTTCCCAGAAAAAAGTTATGTCTATTTTCCTGAAGAGGAAACGATGTACTCTCATAATGAGAGAGTGTTCAAGCATATGCCTATGGATAGCATAGGAGCGAACCGTTTTGCTTCGTTGCCGGTATTGGTTGAACTGTCCGATGCTCCGAAGGTATTGATTTCCGAATCAAATATTATTGATTATCCCGGTTTCTGGATGAAAGGTACCAACGAAAATCCGAATGCTTTAAAAGGAATATTCTCAAATTTTCCTTTAGAGGAAAAACAAACTTCGGATAGAGATATGAAAATCACAAAGAGTGCAGATTATATTGCAAAGACGACCGGTATCCGCAGCTTTCCATGGAGAGCCATGTTGATTGCTGACAAAGATGGAGACCTCATTGAAAACCAAATGATATATCTTTTGTCCGATCCTTCTAAAATGACAGATTTTTCATGGATAAAATCAGGAAAAGTTGCATGGGACTGGTGGAATGCTAATAATATTTATGGCGTTGACTTCAGGGCAGGAATAAATAACGATACCTATAAATATTATATCGACTTTGCCTCTGAAAATAATCTTCAATATATCATTCTGGATGAAGGATGGTACGATTTAAAAGATGTTACAAAGGAAGTTAGCGCCATCAATGTTGCAGAACTGGTTAATTACGGAAGGCAAAAGAATGTCGGAATCATATTATGGGCCGCATGGAAGACTTTTGAAGATAAAATGGATGAGGCAATGACCTTGTATGAAAAGTGGGGCGTAAAAGGTATAAAGATCGATTTTATGCAACGCGATGACCAGAAAATGGTTAATTTCTATAGAACTGTTGCCGAAAAAGCCGCACAGCATCACCTTCTGGTTGATTTTCACGGTGCTTATAAACCTGATGGAATCAGTAGAATGTATCCCCATGTGATCACCAGAGAAGGCGTTAGAGGACTCGAAAACAACAAATGGAGCAATCTACCTGATCCTAAGCATGATGTTACTTTGCCTTTTACCAGAATGGTATGTGGCCCGATGGATTTCACCCCGGGAGCTATGAAAAATGCAAACAAGAGAAATTTTGCGCCAACCTATGATGAGCCGATGAGCCAAGGTACCCGCTGTCATCAATTGGCAATGTATGTGGTATATGAAAGTCCGTTACAAATGCTGTCAGATAATCCAAGTAATTATAAACGTGAACCGGAATGTCTGCATTTCCTGAGTCAGGTTCCTACCGAATGGGATGATACAAAGGTCCTGGATGCAAAAGTAGGTGATTATGTGATTGTAGCCAGAAAGAACGGCAATAATTGGTTTGTAGGTGGCATGACGGATTGGACTCCAAGAGACTATAAACTGGATTTCAAATTTTTACCTGAAGGAGAATATCTGTTGGAGATTTATAAGGATGGGATAAATGCAGATAGAGCTGCCCGCGACTATAAATTAGAGACAAAAACCATTTCAAGTAAAGATGTGCTTGATCTTCATATGGCACCTGGAGGTGGATTTGCTATCAAGGTTAGCCAAAAAAAATAGTATTTCGTAGAGCTAAACCAAAAAAAGTGGGTATTTCAAATCGAGATACTCACTTTTTTGGTTTTAATATTCCAGACTGATTCACAAAGTTTTGGTTAAAAAAATCGTCAGGACTAAATTATAGATTCTTATAATCTTTTTTGTAACCTGATAATGAGTCATTAATGTGAATAATCAAGTCACCTATTTTTTCGCATCTGAAAGTAAAATCATTAAAATAGTTACCGTTTAAATAGGTATATACACCATTTTTTAGATTTTCCATGTTTTTTAATTTCAGACTATCGCGTAGATGATTAATCTTATCTTCCACCAGGAGTGGCTTATCCGTCTCCGTTTCCAGATAATCTGATTTCAGATTATTCTGCATCAATTCGTAGGCCTCATTTAAAAGTGAAAACATAATACTCAGATCATCTCTCATATCTTGCGTAAACCAAACTTTTTGCTGGTTTTTGACATCAATACTTTTTGCAAGACCCATGCATTCATCTGCAATACTTTCCAGATCATCGGCAATTTTTTGCGTAACTCTGACCGACAATGATGTTTTATCACTTAATTCACTCTCACTCAAACGGGTTATAAAGGTGGATATTTCTCCATCGAATTTATCAGCTAACTCTTCCGTTGCCTTGATTGAAGAATACATCTGTTCATATTGCGATGGATGCTTTGTTACCAAAAGTGTTGGGATAGTTGAAAGCATAAATTGAACTTTACGTCCAAAAATTATCACCTCTTGTTGAGCTTGTAAGGCGCTGATTTCAGAAGTGGAATTGATGGGCGTGTCAATAAAAGTAAAGGTGTGATTTAGTTTTTCGTCAACTCTTTTGGGGATTATTCGTTCGAGGAGATTAATAATCGGTGGTATAAACCAAACGATCACCAAAGAGGTGAAAATATTAAAAGATGTATGAACGAGTGATAGTCCCAATGGAATGGCTGTGATCTGCGCAAAAGAAGAAGTTCCCTGAATAGAATAAACTATAATATCTATAAGAGATAGAAAAGGTTTGAATACAAGTAAAATGATGATGGCGCCAAAAACATTGAATAAAAGATGGAATAAAGCAGCTCTTTTTGCTGACCTATTCGCGATGAGCGAAGCTAACAGAGCAGTATATGTTGTTCCGATATTTGCACCGACCACCATAGCGGAGGCCATTTCAAAAGAGAGCCAACCACTCTGACATACTACAAATATAAATGCAATAAGGGCGCTGGATGATTGAAGAATAATTGTGAGAATAATTCCGGCAAGAACAAATAATAGCGTAGACAAGAACCCGAAGTGCGTATAGTTCTTCATCCATAAAATAAAATCAGGATTGTTTTGAAGATTAGGTATGGAATTTTTTAAAAAAGAGAGTGCTACAAAGAGCAATGCAAATCCAATAATAATTTCACCAATAGCCTTATAATTGTTTTTACGCAAAAACATGAATGGCAAAGCAAGTGCTATGAGAGGGAGAAATAGCTTTTCGGTTCCAATTTGAAAGCCGATAATCGAAATAATCAATGTTTTCAGTGTAGTACCAATATTTGCACCAATTATCAGGCCCATTGATTCATATAAAGATAACATACCGGCATTGACCAGACTTATCACCATAACAACCGTAGCGGAAGAAAATTGGACAATGGATGTAATGGCAACGCCTGTAAAAATGCCCTTGCCGGGATTACCGGATAAGGATGAGATCGTATGCCGCATTCCACTTCCGGCAATTTTTTGAAGTGACTCGCTCATTAGCTTCATACTAAAGAGGAACAACGCCAAGCTGCCGATTATTGAAAGAAGCGATTCTATAATTTGAAGCAAATACATAAATAACTAGTTTTATGCTTAAGAACATATTGGAAAGCCGCAAAGTTAAGCATCATTGTTAATTGGCTCCATTAAAAAAAATAAATAATTCATTGTATTTCGTACTTTTGCTTGAGTTAACATTAAATTTACAATGATAACATTAAATTAACATTGGCTCTTTTTCTTCCCATTGAATTAATCTACTTTTGCCGCAAATTTGTAAGCATACACCGAAAAAAATAAAACCGTATTATATGAAATTGGACAAAATCTTTCAGATTCTGATACCCAAAGACAAGAAATTTTATCCGCTGTTTAAAGAAGCTTCTGAAAATGTAGTAGCAGCATCAGCTTTACTTATCGAGATGATTCATCATTGTGATGATGTTCAACTACGTGAAGATTATGGCATCAAAATTAAAGCTGCTGAAAAAAAAGGTGATAAGCTAACAAAAAATCTGCTCAAAGAGCTAAACAGTACTTTTATTACTCCTTTTGATCGTGAAGATATTTATGATTTGGTTACGCGATTGGATGGAGTGGTTAACTTAATTAATACCAGCTCAAAAAGAATTGTGTTGTATAATTTACAGGTAATTCCCAATGAATTTATTGAAATAGTCAATCTTATTCATGTTTGTACACAAGAGATCGATAAAATATTTAACGGATTAAAAGATGTACATTCATTATTGCAGTTTAAAGACGATTGCAGTTTAATACATGATATCGAAGGTCAGTCAGATGATATTAACCATTCATATTTAGCTAAACTCTTTCAGGAAGAGACAAATGGTGTTGAATTAATCAAGAAAAAAGATGTCCTGGCGTCTCTCGAAAAAGCAATCGATCGTTGCGATGATGTGATAGATGTTATACAAACCATCATTGTTAAGAATGCATAATTCTAATCGTTAATATACAATAGCTTATGCTCATTTTAGTTTTGATTTGTATTCTTCTTGCAGTTGGTTTTGATTTTTTAAATGGTATGAATGATGCCGGTAATTCAATTGCCACCATTGTTGCAACCGGTGTATTAAAACCTAAGATTGCAGTTATCTGGGCTGCTTTTTTTAATTTCGTTGCTATTATGGTTTTTGGCGTTAAGGTAGCCACAACCATTGGAAAAGGTGTTGTAAATAGTGCGGTTGCAAATCCTGATGCTCTTTTTATTTTAACCGCTTTAGTTGCTTCAATATCCTGGGTTTATTTTTGTGGAAGAAAAGGTTTACCAAACAGTGTTTCACATGCGTTAATCGGTGGTTTAATTGGTCCTGCCTTAGTTAAAGTTGGTCCTTCAGGAATTTTTATTGCCGGAATCAGTAAGATCATAATTTTTATTGTTCTTGCTCCTGTTATGGGCTTTGTTATTGGCTATTTCTTCATGGTTTTAACTTTAATCTTATTTAGAAGAACCACTGAACACAGGGTTGATTCATTTTTCAGAATATTTCAGCTAGCTTCTTCTGCTGCATTTAGCATTGGCCACGGTGGAAATGATGCCCAAAAAACAATGGGGGTAATTTTAATATTAATTATTAGTGTAAAAAGCAATTTAATAGCCATGGGATTCCCTCATTGGGTATATTCAGGTTTTAACGGGAGCGAGATTCCTCTATGGGTGATGCTTGGCGCTCAATCTGCTATTGCTTTGGGAACATTGACCGGAGCATGGAAAATCATCCGTACGTTAGGTGTTAAACTTACACATTTAAAACCTGTAGGTGGGTTTTGTGCTGAAACAGCCGGTGCTTTAACACTTTTTGCGGTAACCGCATTAGGCATTCCTGTTAGTACAACGCATACTATTACAGGAGCCATTATGGGCGTTGGTGTTACAAAACGAGTTTCAGCTGTAAAATGGGGGATAGCCGGGAATATTATAACGGCTTGGATATTAACAATTCCTGCTACAGTAATTATATCAGGATGTCTTTACTGGATTATATCTCAATTTATTCATTAAGATCAATAAAGAATCAGTCGGAATATCCGAGAGGTACTTTCATTCATAACGTGATGATAATTACCGTATTTAAACGACCTATAGAAATATATAACTTCATAAAAAAAGAGACATTTAATAAATGTCTCTTTTTTTATGAAGTTATATTATATATTGAATTTTAAACCTTTGTTTCTGCATTCTGCGATTCAATATTAAACTTAATCACAATTGCATCTGTAGTTGGATTAAGATCAATAGTGATCTTATCACCATCATGAAGTTTGGATTTTATAATCTCTTCGGCTAAGGCGTCTTCAACATACTTCTGGATGGCTCTCTTTAGCGGACGAGCTCCATATTGTGCATCCCAACCCTTTTCAATAATAAAGTCTTTAGCTTCAGATGTAACTTCCAATTCGTAGCCTAATAAATGAACCCGTTTAAAGAGATGCGAGAGCTCAATATCAATAATTTTATGAATGTCTTCGCGTTTTAATGATTCAAAAATTACAACATCATCAATACGGTTGAGGAATTCAGGAGAGAAAGATTTTTTTAAAGAATTCTCAATTACAGATTGACTATACGTATCGGATGCAGCTTTCTTGGTATTTGTAGAGAAGCCAACACCTTGCCCGAAATCTTTTAATTGTCGGGATCCGATATTAGAAGTCATAATAATTATTGTATTCTTAAAGTCAACTTTACGCCCCAGACTATCTGTCAGAATACCATCATCAAGCACTTGTAAAAGTAAATGGAAAATATCAGGATGTGCTTTTTCGATTTCGTCAAGTAATACAATGGAGTATGGTTTACGACGAACCTTTTCAGTAAGCTGTCCACCCTCTTCGTACCCAACATAACCCGGAGGCGCACCAACAAGTCGTGATACAGCAAACTTTTCCATATATTCACTCATATCAATTCTAATAAGGGCATCCTCCGTATCAAAAAGATATTTAGAAAGAATCTTTGCTAAATGAGTCTTTCCAACGCCGGTGGGGCCAAGGAAAATAAATGATCCAATGGGTTTATTAGGATCTTTTAGTCCTGCTCTGTTACGTCGGATAGCACGAACGACCTTACTGATGGCCTCAGTTTGCCCAATTACAGAACCCGCAAGTTCATCAGCCATATTAATTAAACGGTCGCCTTCATTCTGCGCAATACGTTGAACAGGTACTCCTGTCATCATCGCGACAACCTCGGCAACATTATCTTCAGTTACGGTTTCACGATTGATTCTGGAATCGTCTTCCCATTTCTTTTTTTCAATTTCAAGAAGTTGTTGATTCTTTCGTTCAATATCACGGAAACGGGCAGCCTCTTCAAATTTTTGAATACTGATAGCTTTAGTTTTCTTTTGTTTAACCTCTTCAATCTGTGCTTCAAGTTCTATAATAGCTTGAGGAACGTTTAGATTTTTGATGTGCACACGCGCACCAGCTTCGTCTAAAGCATCAATTGCTTTATCAGGAAGATACCTGTCGGTAATATATCTGGCCGTTAAACTAACACAAGCATCAATAGCCTCTTTTGTGTAGGTTACAAGATGATGGTCTTCATAACGTGATTTGATATTATTAAGAATTTCGACAGTCTCTTCGGGAGAAGTAGCCTCAACCATTATTTTCTGAAACCTACGTTCTAAGGCACCGTCTTTTTCAATATACTGACGATATTCATCCAAGGTGGTAGCTCCAATACATTGTATTTCGCCACGAGCAAGAGCAGGTTTAAACATGTTGGAAGCATCAAGTGCTCCCGATGCATTACCGGCACCAACAATTGTATGAATTTCATCAATAAAAAGAATGATATCTCTATTTTTTTCGAGTTCATTAAGTACCGCCTTCATCCGCTCTTCAAATTGGCCGCGATATTTTGTTCCGGCTACTAATGAAGCTAAATCCAACGTAAATACTTTCTTATTAAAGAGAGCGCGCGAAACTTTTCTTTGAACAATGCGTAAAGCTAAGCCTTCGGCAATGGCAGATTTACCAACGCCAGGCTCACCAATTAATATTGGATTGTTCTTCTTACGACGACTAAGAATTTGAGCGATACGTTCAAGTTCTTTTTCTCTGCCTACAATAGGATCTAATCTACCCTCTTCGGCAGCTTTGGTTAAGTCTCTGCCAAAGTTATCAAGAACAGGCGTCTTAGATTTTGAATCAGACATTTTCTTCATACTACTAGAGAAACTACGTCCCTCTTCCGATTCTTCATCACCACTATCGCCTGGGAATTCATTTGAAGGAGGGGTGTTAGGTTCTTGCGTTTCATCGTCATTAGAATTTATGTTTCTAACTTCATCTTTTACGGAATCATAATCTATTCCATATTTATTCAGTGTTTTGGTAACAAGATTATCTTCATCCTTTAGCATGGCCAATAATAAATGTTCTGTTCCGATAATTTCACTATTGAATAATTTAGCTTCTAAGTAGGTTAATTTGAGTGCACGTTCGGCTTGTTTTATCAGAGGAATATTTTCTGATGACTTAGGTTTACCGACAGGGGGATTAGTATTGTTTATTGCTTGTTCAATTGTACGACGTACAGCATGTAAATCAACCCCTAAAAGGTTAAGCACACGAACAGCCATTCCTTCGCCTTCACGTATAATTCCAAGCAATAGATGCTCAAGACCAATATAATCGTTACCAAGGCGTAATGCTTCTTCACGACTGTATGTCAACACATCCCTAACACGTTGCGAAAACTTTGCTTCCATTTAATTTGGGATAAGGTTTAATAACTTAAATACACTAATAATAATAAATGTATCTTTCATTTTGGTATTTTAGTTCAGTTTTAACAAAATTCAGACCACTTTTGTTTGTCTTGACGAACTCATACAACAAATACCAAATAGTATATCAAATATACGACTTAAAAACAGTATAAAAATCAAAAGATAACTTTAATTTTTTACACAAAACTGTTAGCAATAATGAATTATAAAAGTTAGTTTATTGGATAAAAATCAGTAAATTTGCTGCTTGTGTCGGAGGTGACACGAAGTTACTAAGAATCTTATAATTGAGTTTATAAAATGCATGAAGGCGGAAAGATTATTCAAGTAAATATTGAAAATCAGATGAAATCGGCTTACATCGATTATTCGATGTCAGTCATTGTGTCACGTGCACTGCCAGATGTGCGTGATGGATTTAAACCAGTTCACCGTAGAGTACTTTATGGAATGTTTGACCTCGGGAATCTTTCGAACAAACCTTATAAAAAATCTGCTCGTATAGTAGGGGAGGTCCTTGGAAAATATCATCCTCATGGAGATTCCTCTGTTTATGACGCCATGGTTCGTATGGCTCAGGAATGGTCATTACGTTACCCATTAGTTGATGGTCAGGGAAACTTTGGCTCTATTGATGGTGACAGTCCGGCTGCTATGCGTTATACCGAAGCGCGTCTTAGAAAGCTTGCAGAGGAAATGTTGGTGGATCTTTTTAAGGATACGGTTGACTTTCAATTAAATTTTGATGATTCATTAGAAGAACCTGTCGTATTACCCTGTAAAATTCCAAACTTATTAATTAATGGGGCTTCGGGCATTGCTGTTGGAATGGCCACCAATATGGCTCCTCATAATCTCTCTGAAGTTTGTGATGGAATTATTGCATATATAGATAATAATGATATCACGGTTAGCGAGTTAATGGAATACATCAAGGCTCCTGATTTTCCAACCGGAGCTACTATATATGGTTACGATGGGGTTCGCGAAGCTTTTGAAACTGGTCGTGGTCGTATTATGATGCGTGGTGAAAGCGTTATCGAAACGGATGAACATGGCCGCGAAGCAATCATTGTAACTTCAATTCCTTATCAGGTTAACAAGGCTGAAATGATAAAAAAAACAGCCGATTTAGTCAATGAAAAGAAAATTGATGGTATCTCTGATCTTCGGGATGAATCAGACCGTAACGGATTAAGAATTGTTTACGAGCTAAAACGTGATGCCGTACCTAATGTGGTTCTGAATAAGCTTTATCAGATGACAGGCTTACAAACTTCCTTTAGTGTAAATAACATTGCATTAGTAAAGGGACGACCTGTTATGCTTAACCTTCGTGATTTGATACATCATTTCGTAAATCATAGACATGAAGTAGTTATTCGCAGAACTAAATTTGAGCTTCGTGAGGCTGAAAAAAGAGCGCATGTACTCGAAGGATTATTGATAGCACTTGATCATTTAGATGAAGTAATTACTTTGATAAGATCTTCTGCTACACCAAATGACGCCAGAGAAGGTTTGATGGAACGTTTTAATCTATCAGAAATTCAGGCTCGTGCTATTCTTGATATGCGCTTACAGACTCTTACCGGTCTACAACGTGATAAATTAAGAGACGAATACAATGAATTAGAAAACCAGATTGAACATCTAAAAAATATCCTTTCAGATGTATCTCTAAGAATGGCGATCATTAAACAGGAAACTCTTGACGTAAAAGAAAAATATGGTGATGGTCGTCGTACTACCATTGTCTATTCTGCACGTGACTTTAAAATTGAAGATACTATTGCCGATGAGAATGTAGTAATTACTATTTCTCATATGGGATACATTAAACGTACGGTCTTGACTGAATATCGTAAACAGAGCAGGGGAGGACGTGGGATGAAAGGAACCGAAGTTAGGGATGAAGATTTCCTGGAACATATCTATGTGGCCTCGATGCATAACTATCTTCTAATCTTTACGGA
>CAXXNW010000010.1:0-164026 GCA_963663125.2 Bacteroidales bacterium
ATGGACGTGGAAACTACACATTAGGTGTTCAGGAACAAATTATTTTCCCTGAAATTAATATCGACAAGATTGCAAAAATAAGTGGTTTGGATATCACTTTTGTTACTACTGCAAAATCAGACCAAGAATGTCTGGGCTCTGTTAAAAGAATTTGGTTTACCATTCAAAAATCAAAATCAATAATAATTTATGGCTAAGGAATCTATTAAAGCAAGAGAAGTAAAGCGTCAAAAGCTTGTAGACAAATATGCAGCTAAACGTGCAGAATTGAAAGCTGCCGGTGACTACGTTGGTTTGCAGAAGCTTCCAAAGAATTCATGCCCGGTAAGATTACACAATCGTTGTAAATTAACAGGTAGACCTAAAGGATACATGCGGCAATTTGGTGTATCACGTATTAACTTCAGATTTATGGCTCTTGAAGGATTAATTCCGGGAGTTACAAAAGCAAGCTGGTAATTTATTATCTTTGCAGCTTTTATTGGCGTATTAAAATAAATTTTTAAATTACAAATCACATAATCGTTTCATCATTGTATGGTTACTGATCCTATTGCAGATTATCTGACAAGAATAAGGAATGCCGTGATGGCCAACCACAGGGTTGTAGAAATTCCTGCATCTAGAATCAAGAAGGAGATGACCAAAATTCTTTTTGATCAGGGGTACATTCTTAATTACAAATTTGAAGATGATTCCATTCCAGGAATTATCAAAATTGCATTAAAATTTCACCCTGTAAGTAAGATGCCAGCTATTAACACGCTCATCCGTGTTAGTAAGCCCGGTTTACGTAAATACGTAAACCATGATAAGCTCCCACGAGTATTAAATGGTCTCGGAATTGCCATCCTTTCGACTTCCCACGGTATAATGACCGAAAAGGAAGCTCGTAAACAGGGGATTGGCGGTGAAGTATTATGTTACATCAGCTAAAAAGGGAGGCTTAAGTTATGTCAAGAATAGGAAAATTACCTATCGAGATTCCAGCGGGAGTCCAGGTTACAGTTAGTGAAAAAAATATTGTAACCGTAAAAGGAAAACTGGGCGAGCTTTCGCAGCAAGTTGACCCGTGTATAAGTATTAAAGTAGAAAATTCTACCATCACCCTTGAGCGTCATACCGAACAGAAGCGCCATCGTGCATTGCATGGTTTGTATCGTGCATTAGTTGCCAATATGGTAAAGGGCGTTTCGGAGGGATATAAAGTCGTTCAAGAATTGGTGGGTGTTGGATATAAAGCCAATGCATCCGGACAAATTCTGGAGCTTGCACTTGGCTACTCACATAATATTTTTATTGATTTGCCTGTAGAGATAAAGGTCGAAACGCTAACAGAGCGTGGTAAGAACCCTATCATTACACTAACTTCTCATGATAAGCAACTACTGGGACAAGTAGCGGCCAAAATCCGCTCGCTTCGTAAACCCGAACCCTATAAAGGTAAAGGTATCCGCTTCCTTGGTGAAGTTATTCGCAGGAAAGCTGGTAAGTCAGGTGAAAAGAAATAATGTTCTAATTATTAATTCCTTTGTAGGATGGCTATCAAAAAAATTAAAACTAATAGAGAATACAGACGGTTCCGTATTAAACTCAGAATAAAAAAGGTTGTTAAGGGAACTGCAGAGCGTCCGCGCTTAACGGTATTCCGCAGCAATAAGCAAATCTACGTACAGGTTATTGATGATACCGCAGGTAGTACTCTTATTTCAGCTACGTCTAAAGTTGAAGCAATTGCTAATAATAAAGTAACCAAGATTGAACAAGCTCGTTTGGTAGGTCGTCTTATTGCAGAACGTGCTATCGAAGCAGGTATAAATTCTGTGGTTTTTGATCGCAACGGATATTTATATCATGGCAGAGTAAAATCATTGGCCGAAGCAGCTAGAGAGGGAGGCCTTAAATTCTAATTATTATGCCAAACGTAAACATCAAAAGAGTAAAGTCAAGCGAAATAGAATTCAAGGATAAACTTGTTGCTATTAATCGCGTAACGAAGGTTACTAAAGGAGGTAGAACCTTCAGCTTTTCAGCAATCGTGGTTGTTGGAAATGAAAATGGCGTAGTGGGTCACGGACTTGGCAAAGCCAAGGAAGTAACAGCTGCTATCGCAAAAGGAATCGATGACGCAAAAAAGAACCTTATTAAGGTTCCTATTCATAAAGGCACTATTCCTCACGAACAATATGGAAAATATAGCGGCGCTTTAGTATTCCTAAAACCTGCAGCACCTGGTACAGGTGTAATCGCCGGTGGTGCTATGCGTGCCGTACTCGAAAGTGTTGGAATTAAAGATGTACTGGCAAAGTCTAAAGGATCATCAAATCCTCACAGTGTTGTTAAAGCTACAATGAATGCTTTAATGCTATTGAGAGATCCTCAAACTATCGCTCAGTTGCGAGGTGTTGGTATTGATAAAGTCTTTAATGGTTAATCCTCAAATTCTTGGAAAGATGAAGAAGTTAAGAATCACACAAGTTAAGAGTGGTATTGGCCATCCTGAACGTCAAAAAAGGACGCTAAGAGCGCTAGGGTTTACGAAAACTCATCAAACCCTTGATGTTACAGCGACCCCTCAAATTTTAGGAATGATCGTAAAGGTTAGTCACCTTGTAACGGTCACAGAGATTTAAGGAATAGGTAATAATTATTTACAACGATAAATAATCTAAAAGATATTATGGAGTTACATAATCTTGAACCTGCAGAAGGATCATTAAAAAGCTCAAAGCGCATCGGACGTGGCCAGGGATCTGGTCGAGGTGGTACTGCTACACGTGGAAATAAAGGAGCTCAATCAAGATCGGGTTATAGTCGCAAAATAGGATTTGAAGGAGGTCAGATGCCTTTGGTTCGTCGTGTGCCTAAATTCGGTTTTAAGAATGCTAATCGCGTTGAATACCATTGTATTAATCTAGATGTTATTCAAAAGTTAGTTGAAGAATTAAATTTGAATGCTATTGACGTAAATACGTTAATTGAACACGGTCTTGCTTCAAAAAGGCAAATGGTAAAGGTGTTGGGTCGTGGGGTATTAAGCCGTAAGATTGATGTCACTGCTCATGCATTCTCAGCATCCGCTTTGAAGTCTATTGAATCAAACGGTGGCATTGCCACAAAAATCTAACGGTCAATGAAACGGCTAATCCAAACTATTAAGAACATCTACAAAATAGAGGAGTTACGTAAACGTATTCTCTATACTGTTGGTATTGTATTAATTTACCGCCTTGGTGCTCATGTTGTTCTTCCTGGAGTTGATCCAGAGATGCTGGCTAATTTAAAAAATCAGTCAAGTAGTGGATTGTTAGGACTATTAAACATGTTTTCAGGTGGAGCATTTGCAAATGCTTCCATCTTTGCATTGGGTATTATGCCTTACATCTCTGCTTCCATTGTAATCCAATTACTTGGAATGGCTGTTCCTTATTTTCAGAAGCTACAAAAGGAAGGGGAAAGTGGTAGAAAGAAAATCAACCAGATTACTCGTTGGTTAACAGTTGTTATTGTTGGCCTTCAAGCTCCTGGTTATATTGCTAACCTTGTTAATCAATTACCAAGTAATGCAATCTATCCATTTGATCTGGGAATGACTACTCCACCGGTTTTCTTCTGGGTAACAGCTATCATAACACTTACTTCAGGCACTATGTTTGTGATGTGGCTTGGCGAAAGAATTACAGATAAAGGTATCGGTAATGGTATATCTTTGATTATCATGATTGGTATTATTGCTCGTTTGCCGTTTGCTCTATTTTCGGAATTAACTTCTCGCGTTGAGCAAGCAGGTGGTGGACTTGTGATTTTCCTTATTGAAATAGCTGTTCTTGTAATGGTTGTTTTAATGTGTATCCTTCTTGTTCAGGGTACGCGTAGAATACCAGTGCAGTATGCAAAAAGAATTGTTGGTAATAAGCAATATGGTGGTGTAAGACAATACATACCTTTAAAAGTTAATGCGGCAGGTGTAATGCCTATCATCTTTGCGCAAGCAATCATGTTTTTGCCTTTGACTTTTGCTGGTTTTCGACGTTCCGAAGATGTATCGTGGTTCACTTCTACATTTACTGATATCAATGGTTTTTGGTATAACTTCACCTATGCGATAATGATCGTAATTTTTACGTATTTCTATACCGCAATTACTATTCAGCCAAAACAAATGGCTGAAGATATGAAAAAGAATGGGGGATTTATTCCTGGTGTAAAACCTGGAAGAAAGACAGCAGAGTTTATTGACGATGTAATGTCTAAAATCACCTTGCCTGGGTCTCTGTTTTTGGCATTGGTTGCAATAATGCCTGCCTTAGTTCGTGTTACCGGTGTAAGTAGCCAGTTTGCACAATTCTATGGCGGTACTTCTCTTCTTATTTTAGTTGGTGTTGTTTTAGACACACTACAACAGGTAGAGAGTCATTTACTGATGCGTCATTATGAAGGTCTGACTAAATCAGGTCGTATCAAAGGACGTAACGCATACCCAGTTGCTGGTTTTTAATAAAATGATTGTTCAATGATAGAACTCAAAACTACAGAAGATATAAACCGTTTACGGCGAAGTTCTTTACTTGTTGGAATGACATTGGCTGAAGTTGCCAGGCATATTAAGCCTGGTATTCAGACCATTGAATTGGACCGTATTGCTGAAGAATATATTCTCAGTAATGGTGGTATTCCCGCTTTTAAAGGTTACGGCGGATTTCCTGCAACCTTGTGTATTTCAGTTAATGATGAGGTTGTACATGGATTTCCAAGTAAAAGAGTCTTAAAAGATGGAGATATTGTATCTGTTGACTGTGGTGCAGTTGTGGATGGCTTTTATGGTGATTCTGCCTATACCGTTGGCGTAGGTGAAGTTAGTATAGACGTTCAGAATTTATTAACTCGTACAAAGGAATCTCTCTATCTCGGTATCGAGAAAGCGGTAGCTGGAAACCGATTAGGCGATATCGGCTATGCTATTCAAACGTATGTTGAATCATTTGGATATGGGGTAGTGCGTGACCTGGTTGGGCATGGAATAGGTAAGCAGATGCATGAAAAACCTGAAGTGCCAAATTATGGAAGACGCGGAACAGGAATGATGCTACAGGAAGGAATGGTAATCTGTATAGAGCCCATGATCAACCTTGGTAAAAAAGCAGTAGTTCAGGAAGCTGACGGTTGGACAATACGAACCAGAGACGGAATGCCTTCTGCTCATTTTGAACATGAGATTGCAATCGGAAAAGATAAAGCTGACATTTTGTCGAGTTTTGAGGAAATTGAAAAGGTATTGAACAAAAATTAAATAACCGGAAATTAATGGCTAAACAAGCATCAATTGAACAAGATGGTGTTGTAATCGAATCGTTAGGGAACGCAATGTTCCGTGTTGAATTGGAAAATGGACATGTAATAACTGCTCATATCTCCGGTAAAATGAGAATGCACTACATTAAAATTTTACCTGGGGACAAAGTAAAAGTTGAAATGTCTCCCTATGATTTGACTAAAGGCCGAATTTCGTTCAGATATAAATAATCGAAAGACGCTTAAAAAACAGCAAAATGAAAGTTAGGGCATCAATTAAGAAAAGGACTCCAGATTGCAAAATCGTTCGCCGCAAAGGAGTATTGTACGTGATTAATAAAAAGAATCCTAAGTACAAGCAAAGACAAGGTTAATTAATAATCAAATTTCAGATTTCATAATATGGCACGTATTGCAGGTATTGACTTACCGAAAAATAAAAGAGGTGAAATCGGCTTAACCTACATTTACGGAATCGGTCGCACTAGCGCCCAAAAGATTCTGAGCGAAGCAGGTGTTGATTTTAATAAAAAAGTGCAAGATTGGGACGATGAAGAACAAAACAAAATTCGTACAATCATAAACGATACTTTTAAAGTAGAAGGCGCACTTCGTTCTGAAGTTCAGATGAGTATCAAACGACTGATGGATATCGGTTGTTACCGTGGTATCCGCCACCGTGTAGGATTGCCTGTTCGTGGTCAATCGACCAAGAATAATGCTCGTACTCGTAAGGGAAGGAAAAAGACTGTTGCAAACAAAAAGAAAGCACCAGGCAAAGGATAAAAAATAAGGTAATTTCAAAATTGGTTGAAATAATCAGCACATGGCAAAAAGCACTAAAACACAATCAAAAAAGAGAGTTGTCAAAGTTGATCCTATAGGAAAAGCTTATGTAACAGCTTCGTTCAATAACATTATTATCTCTCTTACCAATAATGCAGGTCAAGTTATTTCATGGGCTTCTGCTGGTAAGATGGGTTTTAAAGGTTCGAAAAAGAATACGCCTTATGCAGCTCAGATGGCAGCAACAGACTGTTCAAAGACTGCCTACGACCTTGGTTTACGTAAGGTAAAAGTATTTGTAAAAGGACCGGGTTCAGGACGTGAGTCTGCAATTCGTACTTTGCATACTTCTGGTATTGAGGTTACTGAGATTCAGGATGTCACTCCATTACCTCACAATGGTTGCCGCCCACCCAAGCGTAGAAGGGTATAACACTTTGCGAAAAGTGTATTAAATTTGTTATTAAGTATTAAATTTAGGTTAAAAAATAATAAAGTATGGCAAGATATATTGGCCCGAAGTCAAAGATCGCCAGAAAGTTCAAAGAACCAATCTACGGTCACGATAAAAACTTTGAAAAGAGAAATTATCCTCCTGGACAACATGGGCAGGCTCACAAGCGTAAAAAAATGTCCGAGTATGGTACTCAGCTTTTGGAAAAACAAAAAGCTAAATATACCTATGGTATTTTAGAGCGTCAGTTTAGAAATATCTTCTCTAAAGCTGCCAGAAAATCAGGAATTACAGGTACAAACCTTTTGAAATTAATTGAGGCTCGCCTTGATAATGTTGTTTATCGTCTGGGGATTGCTCCGACTCGTGCAGCAGGCCGTCAACTTGTTTCTCATCGTCATGTAACTGTAAATGGAAGAGTTGTTAACATCCCTTCTTATGAACTTCGTCCTGGAGACACTGTTGGTGTACGCGAGAAATCAAAATCACTTGAAGTAATCGTAAATTCGCTGGCTTCTCGTAGCAATCAATTCCCTTGGTTGGAATGGGATGGCTCCTCAATGGTTGGTAAGTTTGTGAGCTTCCCAGAACGTGAGGATATTCCTGAAAACATCCATGAGCAATTAATTGTGGAATTGTATTCAAAGTAATAAAATTACTTAACTTTATCAGTCAGCAATTACCAATTCAAAGAACATCATATTTATGGCAATTTTAGCATTTCAAAAACCGGAAAAAGTCATTATGCTTGAAAGCGATGATTTCAAAGGCGTGTTTGAATTCAGGCCGCTCGAGCCAGGTTTCGGAATAACAATTGGAAATGCCCTAAGGAGAATATTGTTATCCTCTCTGGAGGGGTATGCTATTACATCTGTTAGGATTGAAGGAGTTGAACAGGAGTTCTCATCTATTAAAGGTGTTATTGAGGATGTAACAGATATTATTTTAAATCTGAAGCAAATTCGATTTAAACGTCAATTAGATGGTGAAACTACCGAAAAGGCTCATGTCGTCATTGCAGGTCAGGATACCTTCAAGGCAGGTAATTTAAATAGATTCCTCTCTGTTTTCCAGGTCTTGAACCCTGAACTGGAGATCTGCCATATGGATCCTTCAGTAAAACTGACCTTGGAGATCAGTGTCGATAAAGGTAGAGGTTACGTTCCAGCCGATGAAAATAAGGTTTTGAATGCTCCGGTTAACACAATATTTATCGATTCAATTCATACCCCGATAAAAAACGTAAAGTTTGCTATTGAGAACTATCGAGTAGAACAGAAAACGGACTATGAGAAATTAGTACTTGATATTACAACTGACGGATCTATTCAACCTAAAGAAGCATTAAAGGAATCAGCAAAAATTCTGATTCAACATTTTATGCTTTTCTCTGATGAAAAGATTTCTATCGACAGTGAAGAAAAAACCGTAACCGAAGAGTTTGATGAAACTTCATTACACATTAGACAACTTCTTAAAACTAAGCTTGTTGATATGGACTTGTCTGTTCGCGCGCTTAATTGTTTGAAGGCTGCTGATGTGGAAACTCTTGGTGATCTGGTTGCATTTAATAAAAATGATCTGTTGAAATTCCGAAACTTTGGAAAAAAATCACTTACTGAGCTTGAAGAGCTTGTTAAATCTAAGGGATTAGAGTTTGGAATGAATGTTGCAAAATATAAATTAGATAAGGAATAATCGCAATGAGACACAGAAAAGGATTCAATCACTTAGGAAGAACTAGCGCCCATCGTCATGCGATGCTATCGAACATGGCGTCTTCTCTCATTCTGCATAAACGCATAACAACTACTGTTGCTAAAGCTAAAGCTTTACGTTCATTCGTTGAGCCTCTGATTACGAAATCTAAAGATACTTCTACTCATTCACAACGTGTTGTGTTTAGTTATCTGCAAAACAATGATGCAGTTCATGAACTGTTTTATGTTGTTTCAGGTAAGATCGCAAATCGTGCTGGTGGATATACTCGTATTTTAAAGACTGGAATTCGTCAAGGTGATAGTGCAGAAATGTGCTTTATGGAGCTTGTTGACTTTAATACTACATACAATGTAGTTAGAGAAGCAGCTACAAAAACTGTTAAAACACGTCGTGGTACTCGTAAGAAGGAAGCTGCTGTTGCAGCAACTCCGGTAGCCCCTGTGGCCCCCGCAACTCCTGCAGCTGAACCTGTTCAGGACAGTAATAATACTGAACCAGAAAGTAGCTCTAGTAGTTCTAACGAATAAATAAACCATTTGATATGGAAACACGGTGGAGGATAAAGTAATTTACTTTGTCCTCTTTTCGTGTTTATACAAATTTGTTTAAACATTTACTTGGCATTTGGTGTTTTTATTGTTTTACTTTTGTGAAAGAATTAATTTGTGTAATCATTAAAAAACATATAAAATGGGTTCAATTGCAAATATTTTCGCACGTCAAATTCTTGATTCAAGAGGTAATCCAACAGTAGAGGTAGATGTAATTACTTCTAATGGCGTTTTGGGTAGAGCTGCTGTTCCATCAGGGGCTTCAACAGGTGTCCATGAGGCTATTGAATTACGTGATGATGATAAGAGTCTCTACCAGGGGAAAGGTGTCTTAAATGCGGTTCATAATGTAAATGCGATCATTAATGAAGAGTTGAAAGGTCTGGATGTTACTGATCAGAACGAAATTGATCGTAAGATGATTGAACTTGACGGTACCAGTAATAAGGGTAAGTTAGGGGCAAATGCTATTTTGGGAGTATCCTTAGCTTGCGCACATGCTGCTGCTCAAGAAACTAATCAATATCTGTTCCGTTATGTTGGTGGTGTTAATGCCAATACACTTCCAATTCCAATGATGAATATCATCAATGGGGGATCACATGCCGATAATTCCATTGATTTTCAGGAATACATGATTATGCCGGTAGGTGCAAAATCATTTAGTGAAGCTATCCGTATGGGGGCTGAAGTTTTTCATAATTTGAAAACGGTATTAAAGAAAGCAGGATATTCAACTAATGTAGGTGATGAAGGTGGGTTTGCACCAAATTTAAAATCTAATGAAGAAGGTATTCAAGTAATTCTTCAAGCTATTGAAAAAGCCGGCTATAAACCGGGTGAAGATGTATGTTTAGCACTTGATCCCGCTTCTTCTGAGTATTATTTGCCGGATGAAAATGTTTACCATCTTCATAAATCTACTGGGGATAAATTAACACCTGTTCAAATGGTTTCATATTGGAAAGAGTGGTGCGATAAGTATCCTATTATTTCAATTGAAGATGGTATGGCTGAAGATGACTGGTCAGGTTGGAAGTTACTGACGGATACTCTTGGTAAAACCGTAAATCTTGTTGGCGATGACTTATTTGTTACTAATTCTGAACGGTTACAAATGGGTATTGATCAAGGTGTAGCTAATTCCATTCTTGTTAAAGTTAACCAAATTGGTTCATTAACAGAGACTATTGATGCTGTTACCCTTGCTTATCGTCATTCATATACTGCTATTATGAGTCATCGTTCAGGTGAAACGGAAGATACTACTATTGCTGATTTAGCTGTAGCGCTAAATACAGGTCTTATTAAAACCGGTTCTGCTAGCCGTACGGATAGGATTGCTAAATATAACCAGTTACTTCGTATTGAAGAAGTTTTAGGCGAAAATGCCAGATATCTTGGAAAACAATTCAAATTTGCACGATAGTTTTGGGTTAGGATCTTTTGTGAATACTATTTAGTAAATAAGTAATTATCAATAAAAAAGCTGATCCAAAACAATTGAATCAGCTTTTTTATTGATAATTACTTTAAGAGGCTGTTTAAATTTTTTATTTTAGGATTTTGAGAGACTGATTTTTTTAAATCTTACTTTATTCCTTATCTTGAAAGAATCGTTTTTTATTGAAGAATATAAGATTCTTTAGCTATATAAATTTCAAAATTTAATTTTTAAACAGTTCCAAAATAATTTTAATCCTAATTTGATATCAAAATCTTAGAATCATTAGTGTTAATTATAAAACATTTTAAGTATATTGAACTTTGTTTCAATATGCTTATAATCAGTGATAAATATTCTTTAAGAGTAAATTTGAATTTAAGATAGTTCGTAATGAATGTGGTTTTATCTAAGATAGGAAATCTTCTTTTTAGGTTTGGGATTGTATAGAGTGTGGAATCCACTTACTGAAGAGCTAGCCGCTGCTCCGTAAGAGGCCGAGTAATTTTCCCAAACCCACGGATGCATCAGTAATTGATACCTTCCTGGTTTTACTTCCGAAGGTCTTCCTATCCATGATGGAATGCTATTATCACTGAGATAGGTGAGATGCTCTGCAATCGAACTATTATAGGTGTCAAATTCATATACGCCGCTTCTTAACAATGATAATTGGTCTAGGATTACAGCGTTGTTTAATACCATATTGATATTAACTTTACTTCCATGTGAAGCATAGTATTTCGCTTTTAATCCGGTAGCTTGTTCCCACCTAATATTATAGGCTTTCAATATTTCAACTATCCTAGTATTCATCTGTTTAAGATGAAGTGTATCTATATTCTTGACAATAATTTCGGTTCCTAAGCCATGACTATCACTAGTCTTCTTAATTTCATAATATTTTGCAAACAGCTCCTTCAATTCGCTAATATCTAGAAATTTCCAATGAGGAGAGTATGATGCAAGATATAAATCATTGGTTGAAATATGCGGTTGAACATCAACGGTGTCCTGCTTCATCTTGTTGATAAAGTTTAAATACTCTTGTTGAAGCCCTGATTCTGAAGCTTCATTAGGGTCGCCATACATCACAAAATAAGTTGCAGCTCTACTTCCGATAAAGTATTTTTCTACTTTATTGGCATTTATTCCACCATTGATATCGCGCGAATGTATATCATGACGGATAACAATTAATTTGGCCGGGAGTTTTGATTTATCAGATTTGTAATATTTATCAAAATCCCAGAATACAAATCCCTCTTTTTTTAGCGTCTCAATAAAATTAAAATAAACAGGTATACCGAATTTAGCCTTTACGGCTGCTTCATCTATCCTCGGTTTCGGTTTATTTACAGGGGGGGTTGCATCTGCGGCTTTATCACAACTAAGTGAAGTAAAAAGAATTAACCCTGTTAAAAGGGTCTTCAATCGTATAAACATGGTTAGCTTTTTTTCTCAGTTACAAAATAACGCTAAAAGTTATTACGAACCTTCATTGTTAAGAAATTTTAATAATATTGTCGGAATAAATGAGATTGATTTTATCCCTTTTATTGGCTACTTGATTTTTCGAATCAGTTAGGCTGAAGTTGGGCTGCACAATATCTTTTTTGATATGTCAGGATATCTTATTACATAATAGTGCCAATTTCTCCAATTGGTACTTAGTCATCGAAATACTTTAGAAGTGCATTTTTATATGACCGTCCTTTTGAGCTATGATGAATATATGTGTGATGGGAGTATAGAAGTCTATTTCGGAAATATTCAAAGGTTCTTTAATTTGTAGGTAGGAGATTAGTCGGAAAAGATGGAAAGTAAAAATATGAAATAAAAAAAGATAAACTGCAATGTGAAAATCACAGTTCATTCAATATAATAGTTTACAAGTTGTGGTTGATTTTTTAATGATCGCCATGATAAGGAATGACAAAAGCACAAAATAATCCGATCAAAGAATAAATCTTTAGGTTTTGTCCGAATAGAAAGGAGAATATAAGGGAGATACGAGTCTGGTATGTCTTATCAATAAGGGCATATTAAAAGAAATTTAACCTATGTCTGAACTGAGTTTGATGTAAGTTTGACCGGGGTACTAGATACCGAACAAACCCACATGTAATTTATGTCAAATGTTTTTTTACACACCTTCGTGTTTATCTCTTATCTTTTTTATCTTCCGCTATTATTTCAGACTTCCTGACCCCAAATTGAAAATCAAGTAATTAAACGATTAGTATCGCAGATCAGATTGTTGTAAATATCGACTATTTGACGCTTGTAACCACATATATAATTGATATACAGCGTTTATTCTTATTATTTGCTGTGTATTAGTAATTATTCCGACAAATGAAAGTGCGCGAGGTCAGGGAGTCTGTGTTTAAACATTTATTGCAGGATATGTCGCTTATCGATAAACTTTAATTTTCTTCTCCACAACCTTTCGGACTGATCCCCTTTTCCTTTCTGGTTAAGTTTGAAACTTTCCATAAAAGAAAACCCCGACTTCTCGGGACTAGAAAAATCGGGATTGAAAAAGCGAAAAATTATTGCTAAGTAAGAAAAGTACACCTGTCTGGGGAACAGTCCCGAAGGAAGGAGATTGATAATTATCTTAATATAACTTCCTGATTAATGGTTTCATTAACAAAAACATGTAACCCTTCTTTTGCGCAAGCAGGACAGGAAGAATATTTATCAGAGTACTCATAACCACATCGCTTACAACGATAAAGTTGTAGATGGGTTTCCAGTTTTTTAGCTGATAGTAGCACAACTGCTAGGGCTACCAACGGGGTGAATAAAACTGCTATGTGAAAAGTTCTTTGAGATCCAACTTTTCTGTGTTTTGCTGCAGTAGCTACCCAAAAACAAGATAACAGATATACGACTGCGAAAAACATTGGAATAATCATGATATTACTTTTAATTTATACAAGAATAATTCTTGTTATAATAATTTTCAAAAATATACTAAAAAATATGACATTGAAAGGAAAAATATACTTATTGTATGAACCCCCCTGTTTTTAGGATGAACCCCCCATTTTTTTTGTATGAAGCCACATATTGACTTTTTTTAAGTAGAAAATTTAGCTCGGGAAAAGAGCCGGGTATAAATTTAAAATAATTGCTTCTTTTTATACTAAATTATTGTAAATCAATAGTTAATTGATTCGAGTAGCTTGATTTGATCCGCAGGAATAGGAAAATCAAAAGATTTTTCTCCGAAAGAAATGACACAAGTTCTACTTTTGCGGTTAACGCGAGCTAAGTATTTGGTATTTATGATAATAGATCTGTTTATTCTGAAAAAGTTATTCGTTGGTAATTCTTCTTCCATTTGTCCCAAGTTTTGTGTTACGATTTCCTGAGTGCCATTTGTCAGATAAACTTTAGAGTAATTTCCATCGGCATCAATATAGAAAATATCAGAATAGTTAAGCATAATAAATCCGGATCTGGTATTAAAACGCTTTTTTCTGAAATTATCATTTATTACAACCAATAGATCGTCTATTTTATTGGCAATACCTATTTGGGGTATTGTTGTTTGGAAGCGATCGATCGTTTCGTGTAGCTCCTCTTCGTTAATAGGCTTTAATAAATAATCAAATGCAGCATGTTTTACTGCCTGAATAGCATATTGATCATAAGCTGTAACAAAAACAATATGTGACTTAATGTTCATCCTTTGTAGTGCAACGGCTAAATCAAAGCCATTTCTTTTAGGCATTTGGATGTCGAGAAAAATCAGGTCAGGAGGATTTAGTGTGATAAATGAAAGTGCTTCATCAACACCGCATAGTTGTGCAGTAACCGAGATGTTATCATAATCTTCAAGAAGAGCTGCTAATAAATCTCTTGCTTCAGATTCATCATCGACTATTATAGCCTTAATTTTATCTTCCATCCGGCATTTATTTACTTAAGTGATTTTTAGAAAGGTGTAGTGCGCATTTAGCACTTCAAAAGTAAGAGGAACTCTTTTAAATTGCAAGTATTTGGTTCGAATTATGATTGTAAGGCTTTTTTTTACTTTCTTTGATTAATTTTTTTAAGACTAATGTGATTTTTTATAATATCAATGTATCTGGGAATATGATTAATGAACATACACTTTGGGGTGAGATCGGAAAATTGAGCATTCTCCTTTCCTTTTTTATGGTGCTCTTTTCTGCTCTAATATTTGGCATTAGCCGGGTTTTAAAGTCGGAAGAGGATAAAAAAAGATTTATATATACAGGAAAGGTTAGCTATTTGTTTCATGTATTTGCACTGGTGATCGCTTCCGCCATTTTAGTCTATCTTATTTTTAATCACTATTTTGAATATGCGTATGTTTGGCGATATTCTTCTATTTTAATGCCTCTTAAATATACTGTTGCTTGTTTTTGGGCAGGTCAGGAGGGAAGCTTTTTATTGTGGGGGCTTTTTCAATCAATTTTAGGAATTATAGTGTTATATACAGCTAAAAAGATGAGGTTAAGTCTGATGACCCTTATCGCATTGGCTCAGGCTATATTGATTTCAACACTGCTGGGATTACATATCGGCTCTTTGAAAATAGGTGCAAGTCCCTTTATTTTACTCAGAAACTTGCCCGAAAATGTAGGGAATACTTTTTTTCTTAATACGAATTATTTATCACTTATAAAGGACGGAATAGGATTGAATCCCTTACTGGAAAATTATTGGATGGTCATACATCCTCCTGTTCTATTTCTCGGTTATGCTGCTACTTTGATTCCTTTTGTATATGCGCTTGCTTCCTTATGGGAAGGTGATTATCGTCAATGGACTCAGGCAGGAATACGTTGGGTTTTGTTTTCAGTGTTAACACTCTCTGCCGGTATTTTGTTAGGTGGTGTCTGGGCCTATGAATCGTTGACTTTTGGTGGTTTTTGGACTTGGGATCCTGTCGAGAATGCTTCCTTTGTTCCCCTGTTATTCTTAATTGCGTCACTCCATTTGTTATTAATTGTATATCGGAAAGGAGTTCATCATTTTTTTGCTTATTTCTTAACTATCATCTCGTACGTTTTGGTTTGGTATGCCTCTTTCCTGACACGAAGTGGTATTCTGGGCCAGACCTCTGTGCATGCCTTTGGAAATGATGGACTGTCTACACATTTAGTTGTTATAAATCTTCTTTTCTTACTCGGAGGACTTTCTTTTCTTGCTTATAGATATAAAGCTCTTGTTTCATCCGGTACATTGAAAATATCCTTTTCCCGCGATTTTATAATGCTTGCAGGTGCTTTAGTGTTAGTACTATCCGCTTTTCAGATTTTATTTGCAACGTCTCTCCCTGTGTGGAATAAACTTTTCGGGATGCATTTTGCTCTCCCTATAAATGTTGTTGGTTTTTATAATAATTGGCAAATACCTTTTGCGTTTATTATTTTGATGCTTATTGCCTTATCTCAATATAGGTTTGTGAAATCGGATGGCGAAAGTTTAAATAAGAAAAAGTGGTATATTATTTTGATAGTCTCCATTTTTAGTTGGGTTTGTACTGTCCTCTTTGCTTTATGGAGTGCAACGGAAAAAGTTTCTTTATTGTTCTTGCTTTTTGCAGCACTTTTCCTTGTTATTTCTGTTTTATTATCCTTTTTTCAATCAAAAATTGATTATAAAGCAGTAGGAGGGATGGCTACACATATTGGACTTGCTGTTTTTGTTATCGGAATCATTGTCGCTTTTTCAAATCCCAAGGTATTAACCAAGCAAGTGAGAGAAAAGTATGATAACCATGCTATCCGGTCAGATCAACGTGTTTTGTTAAAACGAGGCGTTCCTGTGAGGTTAGATGATTATTTTATATTGTATAACAATAGAACTGCCTGTCAAAATGAAACCTTTTATCAGGTTGATTTTTTTAAGGACAGCCTGTTAAGGGAAAAAGCGTTTTCATTATCTCCTTCGATGAAGCAAAATGAAAAAATGGGTAATATTTTTAATCCTGATACCTATCATTTTCTGAACAAGGATATATATTCCTATATTAGTCATGCTGAAGTTACTGGAAATATTAAGAAGGCAAGTTTAAAAGACAAGCATATCGATTTAAATGAATTTAATCTCTCTTCACAAAATACTATTTCATTTAGGCAGCCTACAAAGATTGATGATTATATCATTACACTTGATGATATAAAGGCAGATATTAAAGATGCTGCTTATGTAAATGTTGATTTGACCGCTCATATTAGTATCCAATTGCAAGGTGGAACGGTTCAGCATGTAGTCTGTAAATTTATTAAGCGAAATGATTCCTATTATAATGAAGATGCAATTATTGAAGCGTGGAATCTTGGTTTACGATTTGAAATGACCTCCAATAAATCCGATGCCATTGAACTAGGAATCTATAATCGAAAGCCTGATTTTATCTTGTTCAAAGCTGTTTCTTTTCCCTGGATCTCGATATTATGGCTTGGTGCCTTTTTGATTTTTATAGGACTATCTATTTCTTTGTTTATTCGGTTATGGACAATCCAAAAGCGAAACAGTTTATGGTCTAAGGCTGAATAATTATTACTTTTGTGGTCTTATTTAATCTATGTTCGATAAACCATTTTCTAAAATTGCAATTATTGGTGCCGGTAATGTCGCCACCCACTTGGGGCTTGCTTTATTAAAAGCGGGCCAACCTCTTGATTGTATCTATAATCGTGGAGAAGAACGGGGTAGGGTTTTAGCTTCGTTATTGAGCGTGAAATATATAAATGATCTGGCATTATTGAATCAATATGATTTAATAATTGTAGCTGTTTCTGACGATGCAATAAGTGTTGTTGCGAATCAGTTAAAAGGATGTTCTTCTCTTGTCGTTCACACCAGTGGATCAATTTCTGTTTCCTCTTTATCTGCTGTCGGAGCAAATATTGGTGTTTTTTATCCTCTTCAGACTTTTTCAAAGCAACACAAGGTCGATTTTAGTACTATTCCCATTTGTATCTATTCTGCAACTGAAGAATATTGCAAAAAGCTTTGCACCTTAGCCGGTCAGCTCTCTAGTTCTGTTCATATTATTAATGATGATCAGCGTCGAAAGATACATATTGCTGCCGTACTTGTGAATAATTTCAGTAACTATCTTTATACTAAAGCCTTTGACTTCTTAGCCAGAAATGATCTCCCTGTTCAGTTGCTAGTCCCACTAATTATTGAAACAGCTTTGAAAATAGAGGAGATGCCTCCAATAGAGGCGCAAACAGGTCCGGCTAAAAGAGGAGATATGGAAACCATCACTCGGCAATTGGGGTTTTTAGAGAACGATAATGCATTAAGAGATTTATATAAAATGATCACTAATGGAATTTTATCGATTTATCAATCGGGGTCTTCGATCAAAGGCTAAATCGTTTTTTAGTTGAAAAATATCGTTCTTTTTATTGATGAGAAATTTAAAAGAATAAGTTTTATAATAGCATAGGATACTCTTTTTTTATTCTTTGATGAAGTCAGGAATAATAAAGTGAAAAATAAAATACAAATAAAGAAAAGCAGATCATGGCAAATTATAGAGAGAAACTCCCCAAAATAAACACCTTTGTTTTTGATTATGATGGAGTACTTACAAATGGTCAGATTATCGCATTGCCTACTGGTGAGGCCTTGCGTGTATCTAATGTTAAAGATGGTTATGCGTTGCAACTCGCTGTAAAAAAGAACTATAAGGTTGTTATTATTTCGGGTGGAAATGCGGTATCCACGATGCGTCGTTTAGAGGCTTTAAAAATAGTTGATGTGTTTTTGAGCGTTGAAAATAAGATAGCGGTATTTGATAAATATTTAAAAGATAATAATCTTACGCCTGAAACCGTTTTATATATGGGTGACGATATACCTGATTATCCTGTGATGAAAATTGCAGGTGTATCTGCTTGTCCTGCCGATGCAGCGGAGGAAGTGAAAAGTATTGCTGATTATATATCGCATCTGAAAGGTGGTGAAGGGTGTGCGCGTGATATTATAGAGCAGGTCCTAAAAGTTCAGGGTAAGTGGATGAATGATGATGCATATCATTGGTAATCTTTCGTTATAATGATATTTAGCATTGTTAATTCTGATAATCTTTTAGAATGGAAAATATAAAGTATTCAGCAGAAGAGGTCGTAAAGGCTTGGCTGAGATTGATACGAATACCTAATCTCATCATACTATCTGTGATTTTTATTTTGCTTCATGTCGGAATATATTTGCCTATCTATTTTTCGTTGGGTATTGAATCGCCTTTAAGCGGATGGGTCTTTTCAATTTTGGTATTTTCTGTGATTCTGGTAATGGCAGGAGGCAATATTATCAATGATTATTTTGATTATCAGATTGACTTGATTAATCGTCCTTCGCGACTGTCAATAGGTAAGGTCATCTCTTTTAATCAAGCCTTTACCGCCTATTTGATTTTAACCTTTACCGGAATAATCGGAGGTTTTATTGCAGGGTGGTTTTGTGGAATCTATAAAATAGGGTTCTTCTATGGCTTTGGTGCACTATTACTCTATCTTTATTCTGAGTCTTTTAAAAAGAAACTATTGATCGGTAATTTCATTATCGCTCTCTTTGGTGCGCTATCCATCATCCTTTTATGGCTATATGAATTTTTTGCTTTGCGAAATAATGCGGTGTCTTTTATTATGGTTTATCCGCTCTTTTCCCGGATCAATTTGTTAATGGGAGGATATGCACTTTTTGCATTCCTCACCACCTTTATTAGAGAGATATTGAAGGATATTGAAGATATTGAAGGTGATAAAAGAGAGGGCTGTAATACCCTTCCAATAGCATTCGGAACTAGAATTTCAAAGCAGATCGTTTCTGCTCTAGTATTATTAACTGTTTTTATTTTGATAGTCTGCCAGATCATTTGCTGGACAAACCAGTCTAAATTAATGGCAATATATATTTTTCCAACCATACAGCTCCCGCTTTTTATCTTGATTTACAGATTGGCAAAGGCAAACACAAAAAATGGTTTTCATTCCATTTCCACTTTGATGAAGTTGATAATGATTGCGGGAATATTGGGTATTCAATTAATTAATGTGCATATATAATGAGTCTTTTAAAAGAACAGTTAGAAGGGTTTAATGTTATTCTCGGATCAGGTTCACCCAGACGAAAAGAACTGCTGGATGAGCTTGGCGTGGATTTTACGACGGTTAATTTAAGGGTTAAGGAAAGTTACCCTGAAGGGTTGAAAGATGCTGAGATCGCCTTATTTCTAGCCAACCTGAAAGCGATGGCTTATCCCTCAGCGCATCTTACTGATAAAACGATTTTAATTACTGCCGATACTATTGTTTGTCTGAACGATGAAGTGATAGGTAAACCTGAAGATGAGGTTCATGCTTTTGAAATATTGCGTTCTCTTTCGGGAAGAACCCATAGCGTTATAACGGCAGTTTGTCTTCGTAACAATTCAATGAAAAAGCTGTTTCATAATGAAACAAAAGTCACTTTTAAGATTTTAAGTGATGAAGAGATAAATTATTATATTCAACGATATAAGCCTTTTGATAAAGCAGGAGCATATGGAATTCAGGAATGGATTGGATTAATAGGCATCGAAAAGATTGAAGGATCTTATTTTAATGTAATGGGATTGCCTGTTCATCAATTATACGACGAGCTTCAACAATTTGTAGCGCTAAAAAAATAGTCCTTCTCTTTTTTTAGCTTGGCATAGCATATTGTTGAAGAAACTATAAAAATGATATCCAGTATATCCTATTTTTTGTTAAATTTGTAGTTCTTAGATCTTTAAGAAATTAAGCGCAGGACTATACTGTTGAAAAATACAAAAATAAAGTATCATGAAAGTTGGGAAAGTAGGTAGGTGGATCATAAATTATTTTTTTCAAGGAGTACTTCTCATTACTCCACTTAGCATTACCATTTATGTTATAGTGAAAGGTTTCTTCTATGTTGATGGAATTTTACGCGACTATCTTACTGAACATTTGGGTTTTTATACTGCCGGTTTGGGAATCCTTGTAATACTGGCTGGCTTAACGGTGATTGGTTTCTTGGGATCGACCATTATCTTTAAGCCGTTAGTCGTGGTTTTTGATCGTATCATCAGCAAGGCTCCACTCATAAAAATAATTTACACATCTGTCAAAGATCTTCTTTCTGCTTTCGTTGGACAGAAGAAGAAGTTTTCTGAACCTGTTTTGGTTCGAGAAAGTATGAATTCAGACATGGAAAAGATAGGTTTCGTCACTGCTCATGATTTAACCCGATTAGGTATTCCACAAGGACGGGTTGCTGTTTATCTACCCTATTCCTATAATGTTTCCGGTATGCTTGTTATCGTTCCTGTAGAAAATGTCACACCACTTCCAGCCAGCTCCACTGATGTAATGAAGTTTGTCGTTTCAGCAGGAGTAACACATATTTAATAATTCGTTTCTTTATTAATTGTAAATTTGTACATGAATAAGCCATTAATATTAATTACTAATGATGATGGCGTTACCGCTCCGGGTATCCGCCATCTTATCAAGCTGATGCGTTCTATCGGAGATGTCGTTGTGGTCGCTCCGGATAAACCTCAGAGCGCTATGTCTCATGCAGTCACTATAAGTTCTCCATTACGTGTTACCTCATTAAAAGACGAACTCTCGTATAAAGAGTTTAGCTGTACCGGAACACCGGTCGACTGTGTGAAATTGGGACAGAAGGTTGTGATGAGCCGTAATCCTGATTTAATTGTCTCAGGTGTAAATCATGGCTCTAATGCATCTGTAAATGTGTTATATTCAGGTACTATGGCAGCGGTTCTCGAAGGAGCCATGGAAAATATCCCCTCCATCGGTTTCTCGCTTGACGACTATTCTATCGCTGCCGACTTCTCACATATCGATACATATGTTCTATCCATCTGTAATAATGTATTAAAACTAGGATTACCGCCTTATACCTGTTTAAATGTCAACTTCCCTGCTGCACAAATCGAGCCTATCAAAGGGGTGAAGGTCGTTCGTCAGGCAAAAGCTTTCTGGGACGAAGACTTTGAGGAACGAATGGATCCACGACATCGGAAATATTACTGGCTTACCGGTAAATTTGTTAATATTGACAAGGAAGATAACAATGATGAATGCGCTATTGCTAATAATTATGTTTCGGTTGTGCCTATTCAATTCGATCTGACCGATTATAACGCTATTCAACAACTGAGTAAATGGACTTTTTAATTCACTAATCTATATTTCTAATTCAGCTTAAATGACGAAATTACTTGTTTTCTTTCAACGAAATTCTCTTATCTTCGGCGTGGTCATTGCATTAATACTCCCGGTAATCACTGCATTGATTCTCTATCCAATCTTTACCTTGTTTGTAAATAATGATTTGACCGTCTTTCAGTTGCCCATCAGTAAATATCTTATTTTGGGATGTGTCCCGGCTCTTTTTATTGCTCGCTATTATTTGAAACGAGAGGAATACGAGAACTCCGGAAAAGGAGCACTTTTTACCACACTGATCCTTATTGGTGTGAATGTCGTCTGTAATCATTTTTCCATTTTTTAAGCCTCATTTTAGTAAAGAAATACGACCATGAATTATTATGTCATAGCAGGGGAGGCATCGGGCGATTTACATGCTGCCAACTTAATTAAAGCGCTTAAGAAGAAAGATCCGGCGGCACGATTCAGAGCATGGGGTGGCGATAGAATGACCGTTCAGGGAGCCGATGTTGTAAAACATTATAAAGATTTGGCTTTCATGGGATTTGTTGAGGTGGTTCTGAACCTTACTACTATCTTTAAGAATCTTAAGTTTTGTAAAGAAGATATTGTCTCTTTTCATCCAGATGTATTGATTTTGGTCGATTATCCCGGATTTAATCTGCGAATTGCCAAATGGGCTCACGAAACGGGGATCATTGTGTTTTACTATATCTCTCCTCAAATATGGGCATGGAAACAATCTCGCGTTAAAGAGATCAGAAAGAATGTGGATAAGATGTTTGTCATACTCCCTTTCGAAAAAGATTTCTATCAAAGATTCAATGTCCCTGTAGATTTTGTCGGGCATCCTCTTCTGGATGCCATTTTAGAAGAGAATGAAAAACGGTTATCAGATGGGGATAACTTCAAAGAAAACAACAAATTGGATGACAGACCCGTTGTCGCCTTGTTACCCGGAAGCCGTAAGCAGGAAATATCTTTGGTCCTTCATGAAATGTTGAGTGTTATCAATGACTTCCCCGATTACCAGTTTGTGATTGCCGGAGTAAGTTCTATCAATGAATCTTTTTATAAAGAAATTTTTGCCGGAAAAGAGGTGAAACTAACCTTTGGAAAGACCCACGATCTATTGCATCATGCTGCCGCCGCATTGGTTACTTCAGGTACAGCTACACTCGAAACCGCCCTGTTAAATGTTCCTGAAGTTGTTTGTTATAAGGGTAGTTATATCTCATACCTGATTGCACGCCAAGTGATAAAAGTAAAATACATCTCTCTGGTGAATCTGATAATGGATAGAGTGGTTGTGACGGAATTGATTCAGTCCGAGCTAAACAGAGAAAATATTGAAAAAGAATTGCGGGCCTTGTTGAAAAATGGACCGAAACGTCAAAAACTCTTTGCCGATTATGAAGAGCTTAGACAGACATTGGGAGGGCACGGGGCTTCAGAAAAAGCAGCTGATCTGATGTTGTCGTATTTAAAGCATTGATATTCTACCAGAAGGATGTTGCACCCAGCCTCAAATATGCCCATAAATTTACTATTGGAGATGTTGAAACTAAATAATAGATAATAGAGGAGGTCTACTTCATTCTCATCAGGTGGTACTGGGTTACACTTGGACCATCTAAGCTTCACTACTTATTATATTACCTTCTACTTCGATGAGTTATTAATGGGAGGATACCATTCAGTGAAGATCTTTGTCATTTTATTTGTGGAATTTAAGACATAGCGGAAACCAACCGGATGAAAGAAGGCGTCTCTTCAATGGAATGTTAAATTTATTTAAATGATTTCTTGCAAAGAAACAAACCATTTTCCTGAACGTTGATGTTAAAATGGGGTAATATTCATATGACAATGGTTATAGATGTTGAGATATTGAGGTGGTTAGGCGTTTTTCTGATGAGTGGACTCAAGCTTTTTGCAGCTCCGTTTCTATCCATTCATATGGGATTTTCATATTCCCAAACACTTGTTTTTACTGCTGTTGGTGGTGTGGCGGGCGTATGGTTTTTTTATCATCTTAGTCATATTTTTATTGCTATTTACCATCGTTACTATACGCATAGGTTACGACCCTACCTTATGTCTTTGTCTTTTTTTAATACCCGGCTCTCACTACATACAAAGAAAAGAATATTTTCTAAACGTAGTAGGGCTATTGCTAAAGTTAGATCTAAATATGGCCTTTTGGGTATTGTCGTCCTCACTCCTGTATTTTTATCCATCCCCCTTGGTACATTTTTAGCCATCACTTATTATTCGAAACATCGGCATCTATTAGCCTATCTAGCAGCGTCAGTTGTTTGTTGGACAATTATATTAACCACAATTGGTCAACTCTTAGAAATCCAGAAGTGATAAAGTGAATGATATATGGCATTACAATAGATTATATCTGTAAGAGCCTGTTTAAATTTTATTTAATAAAAATCTTATAGCAGCAATCTTGACCATTTCCTCAGCAGAATCGAATGTTAATTCATAGTTGCGGCATAGCCTTCTGTAGTTGTCAAACCACGAAAAAGTTCTTTCTACAATCCATCTTTTATGTACTGGTCTGAATCCGTTTATATTATCTCCACTGATAATAACTTTGATAATATAACCAAATCGATTCTTGACTCTTTCGATAATTTCTCCCCGATAACCTCCATCTGCCAGTATTACTTTCAAATGTGAACATAGTTCTTTTAAAGTTCTCATCAACAGATAAGCTGCTTTACTGTCATGAATACAAGCCACTGTTACCATTACTGCGATAAGAAAACCGTTTTTATCCACTATCACATGTCGTTTTATCCCTTTTACTTTCTTATTTCCGTCAAAGCCATTCAGTGAACGGTTATTACCCCAACGTACACTTTGACTATCCATTATGCCAACACTTGCTTCTCTATTCTGTCCACGTTTCATCCTTACCGATTCTCGTAATTTGCTTAATATTAAATCAAATTCACCTACAAAAGCCCACTTTCTGTAATAGTAATAAACTAATTGCCAGGGAGGATAGGTTGATGGCAACATGCGCCATTGACAGCCGGTCTTTACCAGATAGAATATACCATTCCAAATAGAACGCAAATCATATTTTCGTTTTCTTTCTTGTATGGACAGCTTTTTCTTTATATATTGCCACTGTGTTTCCTTTAAATCTGTTATTTGCATTCTGTTTTAAGTTTGGTACCTCAAAATAAATGCTTTACTGACTAAAAGGAAACACTTTTAGCTTTTTTCTGATTTAATTTTTAAACAGGCTCTAAGATTAAATGCTTTAAATCTAATCTTATAGACATTTTATTATTCATGAATTGTAACTTGTTCGAATGATTTGTAAAGGGTTCTCCGACTATAGAAGAAAATGCAGGAATATTTAAAGCATAAATAGCAAGATTTTATAGATGAAATCTCTTTTCATGACACTGTTTTTTTGCTACATTTGTGGCAAACCATACTGCTATGAACCCGTTAATCCGAGAAAACATTCGAATTTCTATCTCTTCTGTCAGAAGTCACGCTGTACGATCTATACTAACCATACTAATTATCGCTTTTGGGATTATGGCTTTAGTAGGTATACTTACATCAATAGATGCTATAAAGTATTTTTTTAATGAGAACTTTTCGGCAATGGGTGCTAATACTTTAACTATTCGCAACCGTGCAATACAAGTGAATATGGGGGGGGATAGAAAACGTCCTCGTCATTATCCTGTTATTACGTATCAGCAGGCCAGTGACTTTAAAGAGGCATATGATTTTCCTGCACTTGTGGCTATTTATTATTTTGCTTCAGGCTCGTCTACTGCCAAGTACGGGAGTATAAAAACCAATCCCAATCTTCGAATTACGGCCGGCGATGAAAATTATATGGCGACTTCGGGTGATGAAGTTGAAAAGGGAAGAGCCTTCTCTTCAAACGAAAACTTTTATGGCTCATCAGTGGTAGTGATTGGGGGCGGCGTTAGAGATAACCTGTTCAAGAAAAATGAAGATCCCATTAATAAAATCATTCAATTGGGTGGTGCTCAGTTTAGAGTTATTGGTGTTTTAAAAAGTCGTGGTTCAGGTATTGGCTTTAATTCCGATAATTCATGTATCATTCCATTAAATACGGCGCGTCAGCTTTTCCCTAAGGCAGATGTTTCTTATACCATCAATATTATGGCTTTGGCAGGTCAAAATCTTGAAGGTGCCGAGGGCGAAGCCATGGGTAAGTTTAGAATTATTAGAAAGGACAGACCTTATCAGGATCCTGATTTTGAAATCTCAAAGAGTGATGTCATTGCTAAATTGCTTTTTGATCAGCTCAAATATCTTAGCTTAGCCGCTAAACTCATTGGTGGAATCACTTTATTTGGAGCAGCAATCGGTTTGATGAATATTATGCTTGTCTCAGTTACAGAACGAACCAGAGAGATCGGAATACGCAAAGCTATCGGAGCAAATAGAAAGACCATACGTAATCAATTTTTAGTTGAGGCTATTTTTATTGCTCAATTAGGAGGTTTGTTAGGTGTCTTTCTCGGCATACTTATCGGAAATCTCGTCTCATTTTTAGTGGGAAGTTCATTTATTATCCCATGGGTCTGGATTATTCTTGGATTTACTCTGTGTTTTATTGTCGCTTTAGCTTCCGGAATTATTCCTGCATTAAAGGCATCAAATCTCGATCCTATTGAGTCTTTACGCTATGAATAAATAAACACATCTATTGAAGTAATCGGATATTGACAATCTGATCGTTTCCGATTATTTCTTCTTATGAATTATACTATGTCTTCAGAAAAAATTGTATCGTTAAAAGATATCTCCGTTTTTCAAAAAAATACGTTAGTGCTTTCTAATGTTTGTCTGGATATTGAAAAAGGTGAATTTGTTTATCTTATTGGCAAAACCGGAACAGGGAAAAGTAGTCTTCTTAAAACACTCTATAGCGAACTCCCTCTTATAGACGGGAGTGCTGTTGTCGCCGGATACGATTTATTAAACATTAAGCAGAATGATATTCCTTTTCTTCGTAGGAAAATAGGAATCGTATTTCAAGACTTCCAGCTCTTGACAGATCGGTGTGTGGAAGATAATTTGCTGTTTGTGATGAAGGCTACCGGATGGAAAGATAAGATCGATATGGAAAACCGATTAAATGAAGTGCTCCATATGGTCGGACTCTCTACTAAGGGACATAAGATGCCACATCAGCTTTCAGGGGGAGAACAACAACGTATCTGTATTGCTCGCGCTTTGATTAATCGTCCTGCTTTAATTTTAGCAGATGAACCTACCGGAAATTTAGATCCCGAAAGTTCAAATGGTATCATGCAGTTGCTGATAGAAATTAGTCATACTGGTAGCGCTGTTCTGATGGCTACTCATAATTATAATCTTATTGAACACTACCCGGGACGTATTGTGCGATGTGTAAATGGAAAATTTATCGAAATTGCAAAAACTTCTGACGACAATAAGAATGATGACAGAAATGATTCAAGCCTTAATTCTGACGATTATGGTAATGAAGGTGGTGCTGAATATATTGATGAATAACTAATCTTTCCCATAGATCAGATTGATCATCTCTTTTGCATTTTCCTTGTTATTAAACTGTTTGAGCAGAAGCGCTCTTCGCCTTCCGATCTCTGAGAAATTGTAATCATAATCTGTTAGCTGTCGGATATAACTCTTTAGCTCATTAGGCGTATCGGCAACAAAACATAATGAGGTTAGCCCTGTTCCATGTAGCATTTTGCTATTGGCAATCACAAGTTTCCCTCTGAAAAGTGCATTGAGCAGTTTTAGTTTTAGTCCGGTAGCTTGAAATGTGATCAACAGATGAAGGTGTGCTTTCTTAATGAGTTGCTCCATTTGTTCTTCATCGGGATTGGCTATGATTTCAACATTGGGATGATGCGAAGCAATTCTTTTAATGCGACGTGTTGGATTATTTCCTGCAATGACAAAACGAAAGTCAATATCGTTCATTACTTTTTCCATTAAGAATACGGCTGCTTTTTCATTTTCAGAAACTTCCAGATTTCCATGGAATAAGATATAATTTCCGGCGCCTTTTTCAAGCAATACCTCTTCATTCTTATGGAAACAAGGCATAAAAGTAACCGGTATCTTTGGAAATTTCTTTTTGTAATAGATTGTATCGGCTTCCGATACACATAAAACAAGATTCGCATGGTGTATAACGTGCTGATAGAATCTGAGCTTCAGGGCAGCAAAAGCAAAATAGAATTTATACAATGGATTTGCCTCAGCTAACGCCAGATAACCATAATAGCGATGTTCAATATTGGTCTCTCTGAATATCTTTTGCCGGTTAGCCAGTCGCTTATCCGAAATATAATAACATGTATGAAGGCCTTCAAATAGAATAGGGTAATTGTCTTTTAATAGCTCCGTAATAAGGGCTTCTGACCTACGGCTACCGGTAATATAGGGCTTTTGACTTAACGCTGATAACAGACCTGTCCGGCGTGGATAGTAGTTTACACTATAACATAACTCTTCTAATTCTTTAGATCGTTTTCCTTTACCATAATCAAAAGCATGAAGATGAATTTTAACTCCGACTTTTGAAAGATAACTTATCTGATAAAAAACGTCTATAACTCCTCCGTATGATGGAGGATATGGAATATCAAATGATATAATATGTAAATGATAGTCTTTCAATGGTCTAGGTTTTTTGTTATTACAAATGTACACCATTTCCGGTTATTTGTAGATGTTATTTATTTATAAATTAGTGACGGTCTTTGTTGAAATATTTTAGACATGGTAGATTTCGAACATCTCTGTTATCAGATTCTCTCACTGATCTTTTTTTAGTGAGCGGGCCAACTTATAGAGAGGTATCAGTTCTGTTTCACCATTTAATTCTTCTGAAGCGCTGACTGCATTTTCATGGTATTGCCATAATCGTTTGCCATCCTGCAAGAGATTCATAAAACAGATTGCAATATGTTCCGGCATGTAGTCTTCAATAAAAGTACCACATTGATAATGATCGATGATCTTTTTTACTTCAGGAAGGGGTGAGGCTACAATTGGAACTCCTGCATTGATATAATCAAATAGCTTATTCGGAAGGCTGAACCGATAGTTTATATTGGTATCCTTATCAAATGATATTCCGAATTCAGCTATGGCGGTATAGGTGGAAAGCGTTTGATAGGGCTGTCTGGCTACAAAATATACCTTTTCGTCCAGTTTCAGTTTTTCAACCATCCTTTTTAATTTACCGATCACATCTCCGTCGCCAACGATCAGCAAAATAGCTCCTTCGGTATATTGCATGGCCATAACCGCTTCTTCCGCACCCCTGTTTACATTAATGCCCGCTCCCTGAAGCAAGATGACCGGTTTATTCTCAGGTAGCATCAACTGTTTTTTAGTCACCTTTTTCCACTCATCTAATTCCGGTTTCGATTTCTTTAATTCTTTCTGCAGTTGAATTGAAATATTCTTGAATGGAATATTCCTAATAATAAGTGGTTTTACCCCATATTCGTTCTTATAGATCAAACCGATCGAATCATTTACCGTGATCATAAACTTTATATGCGGGACAGTCCATTGTTCCAGTATCTTCCAACACCTTCTGACCCACGGACGATCTGTTAGTTCCGGAACTCCCGTAAAGTATTCATGTGCATCATAAATCAACGTACATCCTTTTAGTTTATGAATCACAAAATTGGGAAGCAGTGTATCCAGATCATTGCTCAACAGCAACGCAGGCTGCTTAAAGAGGAGGAAGATAAAGAGCCGGATGTTGTATTCCAGATAGAAGAGGGGACCTCTTTCAAACAACAGTTTCATCCGGTGGGTGGCATAATCGCGCGGTAGAAGTGACGGACTCATTTTCTGTTTCCTCCCCACCAGCAAAACATGATAGCCGGCCCTGTGAAGGGTATTGGCAGAACGGTCTACCCGTTGATCGGATAGAAGATCGTTGATGACAGAAATAATGGCAATCGGTTTCGTCATGAAGCAAAGATAAGAAAAGGCTTCAAAGATATTTTTTTACCTTTGTACTTCAATTGCAATGTGATGAATTTATTAGAGAATATTTCCATAAAACCTTATACAACCTTTGGTATTGAGGCCAGCACACGTTATTTTACTGAGATTACATCAGTAGATCAGCTTAAACAAATCTTTAATGATCCTGCTTTGGCCGGGCTGCCTTTTATGCCTATTGGCGGAGGTAGTAATATGCTGTTTGTCTCAGATTTCAAGGGCGTTATTTTTCGATTATGTATCAAAGGAATATCGGTAACGCCAGTAGATGATGAGTTTTCCCTGGTAACCGGTAATGCCGGCGAGGTGTGGGATGATTTTGTAAACTGGTGTGTAGCGCATGGATATGCAGGTTTGGAAAACTTATCGCTTATTCCCGGTATGGTAGGAAGCTGTCCTATTCAAAATATTGGTGCTTATGGTGTTGAGATAAAAGATACACTCGAATATTTAACGGTCTATGATAAGTCGACCGGTGAAATCGTTACCCTTCGTAATATTGATTGTAAGTTTGGATACAGAGATAGCATCTTTAAACGCCAGGCAAAGGGACGATATATAATTCTCTCTGTAACATTCAGATTGGCTCATCATCCTGTATTTCATACGCAATACGGTTCAATCACTTCCGAACTTAATGCGATGAATGTTAGAGCGTTGAATATTGAAGCCATCCGTAAAGCCGTTATTGCTATCCGTAGTCGGAAGATACCCGATCCGTTGGTAATTGGTAATGCCGGAAGTTTCTTTAAGAATCCAACCGTTACTGCCGATCAGTATAATCGGTTAAAAACCGAACATCCCAATATTGTTGCCTTTCCACTTTCCGATGGCTCATTTAAATTGGCTGCCGGTTGGTTGATAGAACAGTGTGGTTGGAAAGGATATCGTAAAGGAGATGCAGGTGTTCATGCGCATCAATCATTGGTACTTGTGAATTATGGTAACTCGACAGGACAAGAGATTATTGCATTGGCTAATGATATGATCCTCTCTGTCTTTAATACTTTTGGTGTTCACATTGAGATGGAGGTAAATATCATTTAGATTCAGAAACTTTTTCCTATCAATATTCAGTTCCTAACGGAACCAACAAATAAAATTTTAGTAGTTTCTCAAAGGTTTAAACTCTTTTCAATAGATTGCCAGACCAGATCGGCTGTTTTTTGCCACGAAAAGTGTTTTACCCGTTCATTACCTTTCTTTATTAACTGTTCCTTTAGCCCTTTTTCGCGATAGATACTTTCCATAGCATCAGCGATAGATTCAGGCGAAAATGGATTGACATATAAGGCTGCATCACCTGCAACTTCAGGCATAGAGGTGATGTTAGAAGTGATGACTGCAGTTTCTGAGGCAAACGCTTCAAGAATAGGAATGCCGAATCCTTCATGATACGAAACGTAGGTTAATGCTTCTGCCGAAGCAATCAAATGATGGAGAACAGCAGTCTCCTGTCGTCCTAAAAAGATCACATCCTTCTTGAAATGCAGCTGTTCGTAGACCCTGTTTATTTCAGCGGTCCACCATTTTCGGTTTCCTACTAGTACCAGTTTAAAGGGAGAGTGGGTTTCCTTCTTAAACCGATCGAATCCCATGAAAAGATTCGCCAGGTTTTTTCTTGGGTGTATAGACCCTATATAGATAAAGTAAGGCTCACTATTCGTGTAAGTCTTCTTACAATGTTCTTTTTCAATGAGGCTTAATGGCGCAAATATTTCTCCAACACCATTATAAACCACATCAATTTTTTCGGCGTCTATCCGGTACGTCTCTACAATATCTCTCTTCGAGTAATCGCTTACTGTAATAATCCGACAGGCTTTCTTTGCGTAGCGAGGAAAGAATCGGGTATAATACCATATTTCAATTCGGGGCAGATCGTTTGGATAATGCTCAAAATTCAGATCATGAATAACGGCAATTTGTTTAATACCACTCATTAAAGATAGATATCCGTCGGGCGAAAGGAATAGATCAGCTTTTATTCTTCTTAAAATAAAAGGAATGACAATCTCGAACCAAACCAGATAGAGTATAGGATGGCGTGCCTGAGGAGGGGCTACTATGGCTTTTACATTCGATGCGAAGATGAATGCAGGATCATAGGTCCGGTCAAAAATAAAATAAAATTCATGTTCGGGATGTTGTTGGGTAATGCGCTTTAATGTCTCGAAACTAAACCATCCTATTCCTTCCAGTTTATCGGATATTAATAACCGGGTATTTATAGCAATTTTCACAATTTCAATCAGATTATAAATTGATTATTCGTAATATATTGACGAGAGAAGAAATCGTTGGGTCACTAGTCTCTTTGTTTTACTTTTACACAAAGATAAAAGACTATTTTAACTCAAAAATACATCCTTTTGTTTACTTTAGTGGGCTTTGTTGTATAAATGTCTTGCAGTTTTCATTGAATTCATCATTTAATGGGTTGGAGAAGCTGTCTTTTAGCGTTAAAATTTTATTAGGAACGGTTAATATAAGCTATGCTGAAAAAATTTCTTTCCGGATTAGGACTTTTATTAGCACTCAACCTGCTTATAAAACCAATTTGGATTTTTGGTATAGACCGAACCGTTCAGAATATCACCGGAACCGATTATGGATTTTACTACTCCATCTTTAACTTTAGTATTTTATTCTCCATTTTCCTTGATCTGGGAATTACCGGTTTTAATAACAGGCAGGTATCCCAAAACAATGACCTTCTGAAAGAACATTTTGCCGGGATGTTGATTGTAAAGCTTATGTTGTCAGTTCTTTATGCCTTGATCCTGATTGTGGTCGGCTCCCTTATCGGATACAACCACCGACAGATGCATATGCTTTTTTTCCTTGGAATTATTCAGTTCTTGGCTTCATTAATATTGTTTCTACGATCAAATATCTCCGCATTGCTACTCTTTAAAACCGAGAGTCTCTTTTCGGTTTTAGATAAATTGTTAATGATATTTATCTGTTCCGTACTTATTTGGGGACATATTTTAAAGGGCTCGTTTTTTATAGAGCGGTTTGTATATGCACAACTATTGGCTTATTTTATCACCGCTATATTGGCTTTTTTCGTTGTTTTTTATCACTCTCCGGGTATCAAATTCAAGATAGAACCGGGCTTCAGTAAGGAGGTTATCAAAAAGGGGATGCCCTATGCAGTGATAATGTTATTGATGCTTTTCTATTCCCGGATTGATTCCGTTATGCTGGAGCGGTTGTTGTCTGATGGCGTGAAACAAGTGGCCATTTATGCAAATGCATTCCGGCTACTTGAGGCTTTTAACGTATTGCCCTATCTTTTTTCCATCTTATTATTGCCTTTATATGCAAAGATGCTTTCTGAGCAAGTTGATGTGAGTTCCCTTGTAAGAGTTTCTCTGGCGCTTCTGTTTCCTTTTGCCATTATGGTTGCCATGGTTTCCCTGTTTTATAGTAAAGAACTGATGGGACTGCTTTATGTCAATCATATTGAACAATCCGCCCAGGTCTTTAGGGTGTTGATGTTTTCGTTTGTCTCTATCTCAATTATGTTTATTTTTGGCTCTCTATTGACGGCTAACGGTTCAATGCGGATACTCAACAGAATCCTGATTCTCGCTTTGGTTATAAATGTGGTATTAAACCTGACGTTGATTCCACCCTTTAAAGCGTTAGGCGCAACCTGGGCAGGTGTCATCACGCAGGCTTTCGTTGCTATTTCTGAAATGATTGTAGCTATTAAAATTATACCCGTTAAGATGGGGAACAGATTTATACCCTCCTTACTGCTCTTTGGTTTGTTCATAGCCTGTTTTGCATTTATGGCCCGGTATCTTCCGGTAAACTGGATGGTGCAGATCTTGATAATTGGTTTTGTGGGGATATCCTTAGCCCTTTTGTTAAGGCTTTTTGATTTTAAAACCATCCGGTCGTTATATACGGAAGAGGGTGTTAATTAATGAGCTAATGAAAATATGTTAATGCGTTAATGAAAGAAAACAGATGCTCTTCATTTGTACATTTTTTACTTATCCGTCAGTGGCGACATTAATGGGTTGTATATTGAATACATCCACCATATTACATCTTTTATTTTGCTTTTTTCAATTCATTTTGATATTTTTACCCACACATAGTAATATAAAGTTTTATTAAAAAGCACAATCTTCAATTCCGTCATAAAATGAGTACGCTAACACCCAACACACGGTTATATTCTTTGGATGCCCTTCGTGGATTCGACATGTTATGGATTATTGGAGGGGAACGGGTAGTTTCTTATCTGGCTAAAGCCAGCAATCTAGATTTTATGCAAACCCTTTCGATTCAGATGGAACATGTGAAATGGGAAGGCTTTCATTGTTATGATCTGATTATGCCACTGTTTTTATTCATGGTCGGAATGGCGATTCCTTTTTCAATGAGTAAGCGAATTGCAATCGGAGAATCTCATCATAAAATCTTATTGCATGCTGTAAAACGTTCCGTTATCCTATTCATCCTTGGGGGAATGTGCCAATGTAATTTTCTGACTTTTGATCCTAATAAAATGTTTTTTATGCACGATACCCTTCAGTCTATCGCTGTCGGTTATCTGCTTTCATTATTGATTTATCTAAAATTAAACACTAAATGGCAGATTGGTGTCACCTCATTACTGCTTCTGATTTTTTGGATTATTCTATATCTGGTTCCCATACCTGGTTATGCAGCCGGCACTTGTACTCCCGATGTCAATACCTCCCGGTATTTCGAACATTGGCTCTTAGGTTCATTTGATGATGCACCCTCTCATTATACTTGGGTACTGAGCTCATTAGGATTTGTTGTAACTGTGATGACCGGCGTCTTCGCAAGTAAGATTATCCGTTCAAAAACCATTAACCTCTCTTTCCTTAAACTTAAAGATCAGATGACGATGAAAGCCGTCGTGGTAGCATTCGTTGGTGCTGTTTTGGTGGCTTTGGGCTTAATAATTGATATAGCTTACCCCATTGTTAAACACATTTGGAATCCTACTTTTGTGATTTTTACATCCGGATTATGTTTTCTGTTGATTGCTGCTTTTTATTATATCATCGACGTAAAGGGACTTCAAAGATGGAGTTTCTGGCTTAGAGTCATCGGGATGAACAGTATTGCCATATATATGATGACTCATTTTATCGACTTCGAAGCCATCGCTCATAGAGTTATTTTCGGATTAGAACAATTTACACTGGCTTATTATCCTTTCATCAAATCTGTTGCCGGGTTAGTATTGATTTATATTATCATGTATTGGATGTATAAAAAAGGTACTTTTATAAAAGTATAATTATTCATTTTTAACCGGAGCATATAGATCACATTGATTTTTTCAATTTGATTTGATGCTCTTACCAACGTATTGTAACATGGAATTTTTGTTATGATGTATCTTATTTTGTTCCGATAGAAAAATAAAGAATTCTATGACCAGTTATTTTAATAATCTTAACCTGATTGCAATAGCCTATAAGTGGAAGAAGCATCTCATTGTAGTGACCCTCATTGCAGGAGCTGCTGCAATGCTTTTTTCATCTTCATGGTTTATAAAGCCTTTGTTTTCTTCAATAGCAGTTATCTACCCATCCAATATAAAGCCCTATTCGCAAGAGAGCAATAGCGAGCAGATGCTTCAGTTGCTTGAGTCGCGCGATATCAAGGATAGTCTCATTCAAGCTTATCATCTTTATCAGCATTATGGTATTGATCCAAACGAAAAGAAGGCTTATTATTATGTTTCGCGCTACTATGATAATGCCGTCACCATTCGCAAGACCCCTTACGAATCGGTGGAGGTGAAGGTGATGGATACCGATCCTGCAACAGCCTGTCAGATGGTCAATTCTATTCTTTCGTTTTATAACCGGAAAGTATCAACGTTACAGCGTGAAAAGTTCGGTGAGATTTACCGGTTGAGTCATGAAACCGTACTCCGGAAAGAGCATGAGATCGATTCGTTGAGCAATATGCTGAAGATGATGAGTACAAAATATCAATTGGTTGATGTTGACCTGCAAACAGAGCAAATGATCAAGGGATATCTTCGTACTATTGATGGAGCCACCCGCACAAGTATCAATACTCCTGAGGTATTAAAGTTGAAAAAACAGCTCGAAACCAGGGGCGCATTGCATTATTATATCAATGAGCAGTTCCATATGGCCGTTGAATCGTTAGGTAAGCTGAAGACGAATGAAGATGAAGCGTTGGCAGATTATAAGCGAGACTATACTTTTTATAATGTCGTCACAGCACCCTATCCTTCGCAAAAGAAGGCTTATCCTGTAAGGTGGGTCATTATATTGACTGCAATGGCGGTCACTTTGCTAACTTCTATGCTGGTCGTAATTCTTATTGAAAACAGGGAAACTATCTCTTCTTCCATTACCACATATCCGGATTGATGAGCGCAATAATACGGTATTTTAAACAACCTGTCAGATTATTTTATCTGGTAGCGCTGATGACTATTGCGCTGAATGTTGTTTTGATACAGATTGGTTTCTCTATATTGGAATGGTTACTACCCATTGCAATACTACTTGTTCTCTTTTTTGTCTATCGGTTCGATTATATCTTCTTTTTTATCGTTTTTGCCACACCATTGGCTGTAAATATTGAAGATATCTTTCCTCAGCTCAGTCTTTCGGTCCCCACCGAACCATTGCTGGCTGCCTTGTTACTCCTCTTTGTATTGAAGCTGTTGAAGGGACAGCTTCCCGATCCCCGGCTCTTTCGGCATCCCATTGTGATTATAGTGATTATAAATTTACTTTGGATGATGATAACCTCTTTCTCCAGCCAGATTCCGGTCGTCTCCTTCAAATATTTAACAGCCCGTTTGTGGTTTGTAGTTCCGTTACTCTTTATGGGAACTGCCATCTTTGCAAAGCTGAAAAACATCAAACTTTTTTACTGGCTCTATATTATTGCCTTCATAGTGGTGATTATTAACACTACCATTAATCATTCAGCCTACAACTTTTCTGAGAAAGGAGCAAACTGGTCTATGTCACCCTTCTTCAATGACCATACCGCATATGGAGTTATGCTCGCTTTTTTTATTCCCGTGTTGGCAGGCTTCACTTTCTCCGATATCTATCGTTTTCCGGTTCGGCTTGTCTCCTTGATTCTGTTGATACTGTTTAGTGTTACATTGATACTGTCGTATTGCAGGGCAGCATGGTTTAGTGTTGCTATCTCAGCGCTGGTCTTTTTGCTCATTTTCTTTCGTATCCGGTTCAGATGGATTGCTTTGGTCGTGTTTATCATCGTAGGCGGATTTTTTACCTATCAGCAGGTATTGATGGATCGATTGGCAAAGAATAAACAAGACTCTTCCGCTAATTATATTGAGCATATCGAGTCGATTTCAAATGTGTCGTCCGATGCCTCTAACCTTGAACGGATCAATCGGTGGCATAGTGCGATACGACTCTTTAAAGAACGTCCTAATCTTGGTTGGGGGCCCGGAACCTATCAGTTTGTTTATGGGCCCTATCAGCAATCCAGAGAAAAGACCATCATCAGTACGGATCTTGGTGAACGCGGGAATGCACACAGTGAATATCTTGGTCCTTTGGCTGATAGTGGCTGGCCCGGTTTATTGGGTGTGCTGGTACTTTTCTCCACAATAACATTTTATGGAATACGTGTTTATCAGAAGGCAGCAAGAAAAGAGATACGGTTATTGAGTCTGTTTACATTGCTCAGCCTTATCACCTATTTCGCTCATGGATTTATGAACAACTTTTTGGATACAGACAAATCGTCCATTCCCTTTTGGGGCTTTACTGCCATCATCACTGCACTCGATCTTTATCATAAAGAGTAAAAATTGAGCCGGTTCTTATTACCTTTGCAAAATGAAAGAGAAGCTGTTTGGAATGACGTTGCCGCAACTAAAAGAGGTTGTAACGCAATTAGGGTTGCAGGGATTTGTAGCCAATCAAATTACGGATTGGTTGTACAAAAAACAAATTACCTCAATAGAGCAGATGTCGAATCTCTCACTGAAAGCAAGAAATTTGCTCAGCGAAAATTATGATTTAGGATTGGATGCCCCCATCAAAGAGCAAGTCTCAAAAGATGGGACTAAAAAATATCTCTATCCTGCTAAAGTTGGAAAATTCATTGAAACCGCCTATATTCCCGACGAGCACCGGGCCACTCTTTGTGTCTCATCACAAGTTGGATGTAAGATGGGCTGCCTGTTTTGCATGACCGGTAAGCAAGGATTTCAGGGACACCTATCGGCAGGTGAGATACTGAATCAGTTGCATAGCCTGCCTGAACGGGAGAAGATCACCAATATGGTTTATATGGGAATGGGCGAGCCCTTCGATAATCTGGAAAACGTTTTAACCAGTCTTGAAATCTTAACTTCGTCATGGGGATATGCCATGAGTTCAAAGCGAATTACTGTTTCTACCATTGGTGTCATACCGGGGATGAAAGAGTTTTTACTTCGGAGCGGGTGCCATCTGGCTATCAGTTTACATAACCCTTTTGATGAAGAGCGAAAAAAAATGATGCCGATACAGAATGTTTATCCCATCAAAGATGTGCTTGATGAGATACGAGCTTATCCCTTTGAACCGCAACGAAGAATTTCATTCGAATATATCATGTTTAAGGGTGTCAACGATACCCCACGTCATATTCGGGAACTAACTCACATCCTTTCCGGAATAGAGTGCCGGATCAACCTGATTCGCTTTCATCCTATTCCCGGAACCCCTTTAGAAGGGTCGGACGAAGCTACCATTGCTCATTTTAATCTGGCACTTAATCAAAAAGGCATCATCACCACTACCCGTGCATCACGGGGCTTGGATATCTATGCTGCCTGTGGAATGCTATCTACCAAAGAGTTGGTGAAAAAAGATGATGTAGATTAATGCCCATATCACACCATGAAAAGAATAGAACTTATACTCGTAGTATTGTTGGCCGGTACATTTTGCGGGCAGGCACAAAAGAAGAAAGCGGATGATACACTCCGTTATCAATTAAAACAACAAATCTGTTATCTCGATGCAACCACCGAGAAGCTTGACGATTATGCCCGGCAGAATTGTCAGTTGGATATCTATTATCCGGTGGATAAAAAAGCCTTTGCAACCGTCATCTGGATTCATGGCGGAGGTTTGACGGCCGGTTCCAAAGAGATCCCTGAGAAACTAAAGGGGCAGGGATTTGCTGTAGTAGGTATCGGATACCGGATGAGTCCCAATGTGAAATGTCCGGTTTATATTGAAGATGCGGCAGCAGCAGTTGCCTGGACCTTTAAGAATATAGCACGTTATGGTGGCGATCCGGATAAGATCTTTTTATCGGGACATTCTGCCGGAGGGTATCTTGATCTAATGGTCGGAATGGATAAAAAGTGGTTAAAGAAATATGGTATTGATGCCAACAGGATAGCCGGCCTCTTGCCGTTGAGTCCACAGGTCATCACACACTTCACGATCAGAAAAGAACGCGGTATAGCCGACACACAACCGGTCATCGATGAGTATGCCCCATTATTTCACGTTAGGAAAGATCTGCCTCCTCTGGTTCTCATGACAGGCGACAGGGAACTGGAGCTACTGGGTAGATATGAAGAAAATGCTTACCTGGCACGGATGATGAAATTAGTCGGGCATAAAGAAACCCTACTCTTCGAATTAGATGGCTTCGACCATGGCGCAATGGTACAACCGGGACTATACCTTCTCATCGCACAACTCAACCGGCTGATTAAAAAGTGATTTATCTATATTCCCTTTCTGCTTATTTTTTGTTATCATTGAAACTGTCAACCACATTATGCATAAACTAAGAGGAATTCTATTTGATATGGATGGAGTATTAGTTGATTCGGAAGCCTATATCTTCGAAGCAGCTCGACTCATGTTCATGGAACACGGAATTATTGTTCATAAAGAAGATGCCGTACCCTTTATAGGAACGGGTGAAAATCGTTATATCTCAGGAATTGGAGAGCGGAATGGATTTATAGTGGATATTGAACGCGACAAAGCTCGTACATATCAGATTTATGAAGAGATAACCAGTGGTAGATTAAAACCCTTGCCCGGTGTAAAGGAATTTATTGAGGAATGCAGGTCGAGAGGATTGAAATTAGCGGTTGCCAGTAGTGCGGATAAGGTAAAAATCATGATCAACCTTAGAGAAATAGGCTTATCTGCAAATATATTTCAAGCCATTATAAATGGACAGGATGTTGAAAGAAAGAAACCTTTCCCTGATATTTATATAAAGGCAGCCGGGTTACTGGGGCTGGAGGCTGAGGCGTGTTTGGTAGTGGAAGATGCGGTCAGTGGCGTAAAAGCAGGCAAAGCAGCCGGTGCCAAGTGCTTGGCATTAATGACCAGCTTTTCGGCGTTTGACCTTTCAGCTGCTGATTGGATTTGTGAAGATCTTAGTGCGTTTCCCATGGAAGCATTAGCGTGGTAGAGTGATGCCGGGATGAATAAAAAAACTTAATCAGATGTATTTGTAACAAATTGGGTCGGCATCGGGCAAAATATAAAAAGAGGCAGCCTCAAAAGTCTGGGGCTGCCTTTTTATATTCTGATAGCTGTCTGATCGATAGTGAAAATATTATAAATCTCAGCGGAGTAAATTAGTGAAATCATAGGCAGCGTTTAAATTACACTCCCGAGTAAATTCCTTTTGAACAGTCTTCCTGCGTGTAAATTTGACGATCAATCTATCAACCTATTTCAAAGTAACGATAAAGAAGGAATGAGCGTAGGATAATTTGCAGAACACTTATAGATTGCTCAGGGATAACGCTCCCCAGTTCAATACAAGTCGCCTACCTGTTTAGTACCTGTTCCGTACCTGTTCCGTATAAAATAGCGGAACAGGTACGAAACTTGCACCTAACAAGTACATAATGGAGCCGGAACTGAAACCATTCATATCCTAATATTCAGAGGTTATTCTCAGGATATTCTCAGTGTTATATTACGTTTATGGAGCAAGATTAGAAAAATATAGAGACATTGAAATATGTGTATCGATTTAAAAATATTTTCTATGCAAAATAATAATCAGCCTATTGTCAACCTAGCCTCGTACTAATCCACTTCTAATACATAATGGAAGAAGATTAGCTTACATTAGACTCAACCTACTCTTTTGAAAAGCTTACAGGTAGTTATTAAATAATGAAACGAATTATCGTTGTTAGCCGATGTATCAAAAACATTCAATTATTGTATCGTAACCGTACACATTTTGTAATTATTTATATATAATTAACTGATGTTTATGATATTAGTATTTTGGCATTGTATTATCATAGTGCTAGTGTATTAATTGTTTCACAACTTGAGAAATTGGAATTTCAACAGTGTATAACTTTTAATGTAAGATATTTCATTAAAATAAAAACGAATTACAGTGGATAGAGCTATTGAAAAGAAAAAATGGACACCTAAGAAAATCGGAACTATTGCCGTTGCAGCGGCTATTGTAGTGCTAATTGCTGCAACCTATTATTTTACTTCGGGTAAATCTAAATTGAATGTTGATCAGGAAAGAATAACCATCAGTGAAGTCTCAAAGGGCTCATTTCAGGAATTTATTCCTGTTAACGGAGTAGTGTTGCCATTAACTACCATTTATTTAGATGCTAACGAAGGGGGCAGGGTTGAAGAAAAGTATGTAGAAGACGGTACGATAATGAAAAAAGGACAACGAATTCTGCGTCTATCGAATACCGATCTTCTGATGACCATGATGAGTCAGCAAAATATTGTTTATAACACACTTACACAAATGCAGATCAATAATAACTCTGCTCAGCAAAATACGGTAAGTAAATTAAACCAGATGGCAGATGTGGAAAGTCTGTATCAGGAAGCAGAACGTGTTTATTTGTTGGATAAACAACTGTTTAGCCAGAAAGTGATCGGATTACAAGAATACAAAAAGGCGACAAATGATTACAATTATTATTTGAAAAAGAGGCTATTGACCCGTCAGATCTTACAACAGGACTCCGTATCCCGTTATCAGCAGGAAGCACAGGATAAACGTTCTTACAAGGGTTCGCAGGAGGCCTTGAATATGATGCAGCAGAAAGTTAATGATTTAATTGTGAAGGCTCCTATTGACGGACAACTTACTTCGCTGGATGCAGAAATAGGACAAAATAAAAGACAGGGTGACAGGCTCGGCCAAATTGATGTTTTAAGTGGTTTTAAAGTTCGTGTTGATGTCGATGAACATTATATCTCACGTATTTATGTCGGTCTGAAAGGTGATTTCACTTTTGCCGACAAAACGTATAAACTGAAAATCATTAAGGTGTTTACACAAGTTGTTAATGGTAGGTTTCAAGTGGATATGCAGTTTGAAGGAACAGTACCGAAGGGTATTCGTCGTGGACAAACTTTGCAAATCCGTTTGGCATTAAGTGATGAAAGACAAGTAATACGATTACCCCGTGGCGGCTTCTATCAACAAACCGGCGGCAACTGGATTTTCAAAGTGGGTTCAAATGGGAAGACAGCCTTTAAAACAGATATTCAACTCGGAAGCCAGAACCCTGATTATTACGAAGTGTTACAAGGATTAAAACCTGGTGATAAAGTGGTTACCAGCAGTTATGAAAATTATGAGAATATGCAGGAACTGGTTATTAAAAAGTAGTAATCCGATTATTCATTAAAAAAACATCAATCAAATGATAAAGATAACAGATCTTGAAAAGATCTACCGAACCGAAGATGTAGAAACCGTTGCACTTAATAAATTATCAATGGAAGTGAAAGATGGAGAATTTGTTGCCGTCATGGGTCCTTCGGGTTGCGGCAAATCCACGTTGCTTAATATATTGGGTTTGATAGACGATCCGGATGGAGGTAGTTTTCTTTTCGATGGAGTAGAAATTGCTCATTTCAATGAAAAGAAGCGTGCCGAGATGCGAAAACATAATATTGGGTTTGTGTTTCAGAGTTTCAATCTGATAGATGAACTCACCGTGTATGAAAATGTAGAACTACCCTTAATATATACGGGTGTAAAATCATCGGAAAGGAAAGAGAAGGTGGAAAAGATGTTGGATAAGATGCAGATTCTGCATCGTCGCAATCATTATCCCCAGCAGCTTTCGGGAGGTCAGCAACAACGTGTGGCAGTGGCCAGAGCAGTGGTAAACAATCCCAAATTAATTCTTGCCGATGAACCTACAGGTAACTTGGATTCATCCAACGGAAGTGAGGTAATGGAACTGTTGACCGATCTGAACGAACAGGGTACCACTATCGTCATGGTGACACACAATGAACACGATGCACGGTTTAGTCACCGTATCATTCGTATGTTGGACGGACAGACTGTTACGGAGGATATTCTGATATAAACCTCTTTATTCCGGCATGAAAAACATGACGTCTTCAATTTCAGGCGGGTTGCTATATTCTTAAAAATGATGAATTATTTTATTTGGACAGAACAAGTTTGAAATTATTAATAATTAATAAAACATCCCTCTTTCGGAGGGTTTAGGGGAGGCCTTTATGTTCGCCAATTATTTAAAAATAACATTCAGAAATATACTTCGAAATAAAATTTACAACTTCCTGAACATATTTGGGTTGGCTGTCGGTATTGCAAGTTTTATTGTCATTTTAGTTTATGTCAATTATGAATTGAGTTACGACAAGTGGGATCCCTCATTGCAAAAAGTATATAAATTATCACTTCGTGAGAATCAGGATTTCTTATCTATGACACAAGCCCCTCTGGCTTCATTGTTGCAACAAAATTATCCCAATGCAGAAGCTGCTACAGCCATTATGCCTAGTGGAGATTTTGAATTACTTCTTAATGCCGGTGGAAAAGCGATTTACCAGAAAGGAGTCGTAACGGTTGATTCTTCATTCCTAAAAGTGTTCCCCTATAAATTAATTAAAGGTAATGTCGCTACTGCGCTCAATCCACCTAATGCCGTTATACTCAGTAATGAAGTAAGTCGGAAATTATTTGGCAATGCTGATCCTATTGGTAAGCCAATAAAAATATATAATTCTATTGACGGAGTAATAACCGGAGTAATGCAAAAACCTAATGGACCATCGCATCTTGATGCACAAATGCTGATGCGCGACCCATATGGAAAGCAAAACAATTTTTGGCAAAACTATTCTTTTCACACATATATTAAAATTAAACATCCTGTTACAGAAGCTGAATTGGAAAATGAAATCAATAGAATTTATTATGAGAGTCAACTAAAAAAAGGCAGTCTGTCGTATGAAGAATATAAAAAAACTTCAAACCAGACTGTGCTATTTTCTGATGCAGTACAAGACCTTCATAATTTTCCTAAACATGGCGAGAATCATTTTACAGTAACTATGGTTCTTTTAGTTCTTGCCATATTTCTACTGATAGCAGGAGCTATAAACTTTAGCAATCTTTCTCTTGCAAGGGCTATTACAAAAGCAAAAGAAGTTGGTATACGGAAAGTACTGGGTTCAAAGCGTATTCATATCATTCTTCAATCGTTATTCGATATTGCATTTCAATGCTGTTTGAGTTTGTTTCTTGCAATAGTATTCGTCAATATTGTGCTCCCTTATTTTAGTCGAAATTTTGATTTACCACTTTCGTTTTTTAATAACCAACGTACACTTTCTCTCTCATTACAAATTGCTGTCAGTTTATTCTTTATTATTCTTATTGCAGGCCTTTATCCTGCATTGTTCTTGTCTAATTTTAAAACGTCGGAGGTATTAAAAGGGAATTATACAAAGGGAACTAAAGGTGTTTTTTTCAGAAATAGTTTATTAGTGGTGCAATTAACACTCTCTGCCTTTTTTATTATAGGTATAATCGTTATCAACCGTCAGATGGATTTTATGCAGACAAAAGATCTTGGCTTTAATCCCTCGCAAGTGATACGTATTGATGCAACACAAAAAGATAGAGAAGAAAACTTTTCTGTTGTACGAAATGAGTTATTATCTATTCCCGGCGTTGAATATGTGGCAAAATCAACAGCAGTGCCGGGTAGTAAAGTAGCTGACACTTCCTCTTTAGAATTCAGATGTGCCGGTAAAAAAGTTCGTTTAATTTCTGATAAGGTGAGCATTGATTATTTTAAAACAATGAATATTCAACTACTGAAGGGACGTTTGTTTGAAAATGGTCGTGCCGAGGATTTAGATAATACTGCAATCATCAATGAAACCGCTATGAAGAAAACAGGTGTTGCAAACCCTATTGGACAACTGATTTATTTTCCTTTTTGCGATTCTATTCCTTATACCATTGTCGGTGTTGTAAAAGATTTTAATGTACAGGGATTACAAAATCAAGTAAATCCATCTATTTATACAACTTCTAATGCACATTGTGCTTACAAGTCGGGCGGAGCCATTTTGGTAAAGATAAAAACCGAACATGCACAGCAAACGCTTGCCGGAATTGAAGCTGTCTGGAAAAAAATAGAACCGGCTTTTCCAATCCGTTATTCATTCCTTGATCAGGATTTTCGGAGTTTACTTGCCGAATATATACGGGTCGGAAAAATAATTTCATTCTTTACCCTAATATCCATTATTATAGCAGCTATAGGTTTGTTTGCGTTGACCTCTTTTCTTGCGCAACAACGCGTAAAAGAGATCGGTATCCGAAAAATACTTGGCGCATCTGTAAGTACTATCACTATTTTGTTGTCAAAAGATTTTATCAGGCTTGTAATAATTGCCATTTTTATTTCCATGCCGCTAGCATGGTGGGCTTTATTTAAATGGCTGGAGAATTTTGCTTACAGGATAAACTTAAGTTGGTGGATGTTTGCACTGGCAGGAATAATAACTATCAGTATAACATTGATTACAGTTTGTTTTGGAGCAATGAAAGCTGCAATAGCCAATCCTGTGAAGAATTTAAGAACGGAATAGTAAATAATATTAAAGAACGATCAGTCAAAATAAGAATCGTATGTTAAAAAATTATTTAAAAATCGCTTTCAGAAATTTTGGGAAGAATAAAACATCTTCATTTATTAATGTTTTTGGGCTTACCATTGGTTTAACATGTTGTTTGCTTATTGGTCTATATATTCAGCATGAACTTAGTTATGACAAGTTTCAATTAAAGGGAGATAAGATTGCCCGGGTGATTATGGAGTATAGTTTTGATGGCAGTAAAGAATCGCCAAAAGGTAATTTTACAAGTGTACGAGTTGCCCCGGTTTTTAAGAAAACGTTTCCTGAAATTGAATCCGCCATTCGAATGATAAGTTATGAAAGAGTGGTCAAATACAAAGACCGGCTTATCAATGAAAAGAAGGTCATGTTCGCCGATTCTACTTTCTTTGATATGTTCTCATTCAAATTATTACAGGGTAACCCACATACGGTTTTATCGGCCCCCCACACAGTTGTGCTTACCGCATCAACAGCAAAAAGATATTTCGGAACTGAAAATGCAGTAGGGAAAACGCTGAATATTGGTAATGATAGTAGTCTTTATCAGGTTAACGGCGTAATGCAGGATTGTCCTTCTAACTCGCAGATAAAATTTGATTTTCTTGTATCATTTTCTTCATTAGGAATAACACGCGAAGATGAAAAGACGTATTGGGATGCAGATTATACTACCTACTTGTTATTGAAAGATAAAAATTCCATTGCTTCATTACAATCAAAGTTTCCTGCATTCATGAAAAGAGAAATGAGCGGACAAGGCGCTACTGTGAATTTTTATTTGGAACCATTTGAAAAGATTCATTTGTATTCTGATTATGGAGGTTTCGAACCTAATAACAATATCGCTTATATCTATATTCTTGCTGCGATTGCATTATTGATACTTATTATTGTATGTTCTACTTATGTGAATCTCAGCACGGCCAGATCCATTGAAAGAGCAAAAGAAGTAGGGGTACGAAAAGTAATGGGAGCGGATAAGCGGCAACTGTTCTGGCAATTTATCAGCGAGTCTTTAATCATATGTTTGGCGTCTGTTATTTTAAGCATGGTTGTAGCAATATTAGTTATGCCTTGGTTTAATCAATTGTCTGATAAACAGCTGCAAGTACAAGGATTGTTTTCTTTGCCATTCATTATGTTCTCTTTGTTTGTCGTTATTTGTGTGAGTTTCGTGGCTGGTAGTTATCCTGCACTCATGTTAACCAGATTTCAACCTGCAAAAGTATTGAAGGGATCATTTAAAAATACCGGCTCCGGTCAATGGCTGAGAAAATCACTTATTGTATTTCAATTTGCCATTTCTGTATTTCTGATCGTTTCCACATTCGTTATACAAAAGCAATTGTACTATATCCAGCATATAAAATTGGGTTACGATCGTGAGCATGTAATAATATTGCCGATTGATGATAAAATACTTCCTGATCTATCGCTCATTAAACAGGAGTTTAAGTCTAATCCTGATATTATCAGTGTGTCACGCAGTGTAAGGTCGCCGGTAGAAGGTGGTGGCGGATATCATATGCGATCGGCTATTATGCCCGATAATGGGGGAATTACCGTTACGGCCAACCCGATTGATGAAGATTATATCAAGACGGTAGGTTTGCAGATTGTTGCAGGATCGGATCTTACCGAGCAAGATATTAAAGATCAATCGGTAGGTGATCCCAATAAAACGCTCTATCATTTTATTCTGAATGAATCGGCAGCCAAACGATTAGGATGGACCCCTCAGGAAGCCGTGGGTAAAAAAATGTTTTTGGATGATTCACGACCCGGGTTTGTGAAGGGGGTAGTAAAAGATTTTCATTTTGAATCACTACATCATGCTATCAGACCCTTTGTGCTGTTTCCTGAATCGCGTGGAAGGGTGCTGTTAGTGAAATTGAGTGGGCATAATATTCCGCAAACCATTTCTTTTTTAGCTGCAAAATGGAAAACCCTTGTTCCTTCACGTCCCTTTGAATATCGTTTCATGGATGATGATTATAATAAACTTTATAATGCTGAACAGCGTCTCGGTAATATAATGAATTTGTTTGCCATGATAGCTGTTTTACTTGCATGCCTTGGCTTGTTTGGCTTGTCGTCTTATTCAACGCAACAACGCTACAAAGAAATAGGAATACGAAAAGTATTAGGCGCTTCAGTAAACAATATTGTTGTTGTTTTGTCAAAAGATTTTATATGGCTTACCCTCATTGCTATCATGATTGCTTTCCCGCTTGCGTGGTGGGCAATGACAAATTGGTTGCAGGATTTTGCTTACAGAACGAATATGACCTTGGGTATTTATCTGGTAGCCGGTGCCATAACTATTTTACTTGCTGTTGTGACTGTAAGTGTTCAGTCTATCAAAGCGGCTGGCGCCAATCCTGTTAAAAGCCTGAAAACAGAATAGTTAATGGTGAAGAAATATGAATGAGTAAATCAGTAATAAAAAAGTTGATATCGGCAATTATGAGAACATACCGAAATCGATTCTTAAAAAGTAAAAAAATAATTATTCAACAATAAAAACCAACCAAATGATAAAGATAACAGATCTTGAAAAGATCTACCGAACCGAAGATGTAGAAACCGTTGCACTTAATAAATTATCGATGGAAGTGAAAGATGGAGAATTTGTTGCCGTAATGGGTCCTTCGGGTTGCGGCAAATCCACGTTGCTTAATATATTGGGATTGATAGACGATCCGGATGGAGGTAGTTTTCTTTTCGACGGAGTAGAAATTGCTCATTTCAATGAAAAGAAGCGTGCCGAGATGCGAAAACATAATATTGGGTTTGTGTTTCAGAGTTTTAATCTGATAGATGAACTCACCGTGTATGAAAATGTAGAACTACCCTTAATATATACGGGTGTAAAATCATCGGAAAGGAAAGAGAAGGTTGAAAAGATGTTGGATAAGATGCAGATTCTGCATCGTCGCAATCATTATCCCCAGCAGCTTTCGGGAGGTCAGCAACAACGAGTGGCAGTGGCCAGAGCAGTGGTAAACAATCCCAAATTAATTCTTGCCGATGAACCTACAGGTAACTTGGATTCATCCAATGGAAGTGAAGTAATGGAACTGTTGACCGACCTGAACGAACAGGGCACCACCATCGTGATGGTGACACACAATGAACACGATGCACGGTTTAGTCACCGTATCATACGTATGTTGGACGGGCAAACTGTTACGGAGGATATTCTGATATAAGTGATTGAAAAGTAGTAAATAAAAGATTATCAGTCGATAATGATAAATAACGGTTGTCATGATAAAAAACTATTTTAAAACAGCTTGGCGGAGTTTATGGAAAAATAAATTCTATACGGTTCTCAATATTACTGGTTTGGCGGTTGGCTTGGCAACGGGTATTATGTTGTTGTTGTGGGTGCAGAACGAACTAAGCTATGATAAATTCAATAAAGATTTCCAACATATTTATCAGTTAAGTGCGCATTTTAAATCCAATGGAGAGAACGTGACTTGGACAGGAGTACCGGGTCCATTGGCTGTTTTTGCAAAATCTATCCCGGAAGTCCAATCTGTTGTAAGAATTAGCGGCAGATTTGACCAGATTCTTTCCGATAAAAATAGGAACAAAGTAATTGATGGAAATAGTATAGGATATGTGGATAATGGTTTCTTCTCCATGTTCAGTTTTCATTTGTTGAAAGGAACTACTGCTTTTTCTGATAATACCTCGGTCATTATCACAGAATCCACTGCACAAAAGTTTTTTGGTGATGACGATGTGATAGGCAAAACCATCGGATTTCATAAAAAAGATTTTAAAATAACGGGCGTGCTGCAAGATTTTCCTAAAAACTCTTCAATATCCTATGATGCTATATTTCCAATGGGCTTTTATGCACAGCAATTTACTGAAAATGGTGGAAACGGAAGTTGGAAAACCATTGATGAGGATTTAGGCGATTTTTCATTCATTACTTATGTGAAATTACAGCCTAATGCAAACCCTATGAAAGTAGCAGAGGAATTTACTGCAATACATAAAAAAGTGAGAAACGGAGATACTGATGCTTCTTTCCGGTTACAAAATCTGGCCGATATTCATTTGATAAGTGCTGACGGAAATAATACGGCGTTTAGAATGGTCCAAATATTTATGCTGGTGGTAATTCTATTATTGGTAATTGCCAGCATCAATTATGTAAATCTTTCAACCGCACGTTCCTTAGTACGTGCAAAAGAAGTGGGCATTCGTAAGATTATTGGCGCGAAAAGGCAGCAGCTATTTTTGCAATTTACGATTGAAACCATCGTCTTATTTTGTTTTGCAACGATATTGGCGATCATTTTGATATTCCTGTTTATGCCGCTTTACAACAGTATATCGGGTAAGACTTTATCTTTTAGTTTGTCGGATATTGATGAGTGGAAGGCAATAGGGCTTGCTGTTTTGGGAACATTAATAGCTTCAAGTATTTATCCCGCGATATTGTTATCGTCATTCAAACCTATTCAATCTTTAAAAGGAAAAGTCTCTTCCAGTATTGGTATCGCTTCATTTAGAAAAGCGCTGGTTGTTTTCCAATTTGCTATTTCCGTTATTCTTTTGGTTTGTACGATGGTAATGGGTAAACAGCTGAATTTTATAAAAGATAAAGATTTAGGGTACGACAAAAGTTATGTCTTTTGTGTTCCTCTTACCCAGGATATTGTGGATCATATAGATGCAGTAAAAACCGAATTAAAAAAACAATCGGGTATTTTAAATATTGCTGCATCTGATGCGTACAATCTTTTCAATATCGGCTCATCCACCAGTGATATAGACTGGAAAACTAAACCGGTCAATAATAATCTGATCATTACACAGCTTTCGGTAGATAAAGATTTTATCCCAACAATGAAAATGAAATTTGTGGAGGGAAATAATTTTATGGGCACTCCGGCTGATAGTACTTCTTATATTTTAAATGAAGCTGCAGTAAAGGAGATGGCTTTAAAACAACCGTATGTCGGACAACAAATTTCTTTCCATAATCAGAAAGGTATTATCAAAGGAGTTGTGAAAGATTTTAATTTCCAATCCCTAAAAGAAAAGATCTCGCCTTTACTCATGTATGCCTCCCGAAATAATAAGAATATTCTGTATGTACGTACTACTGCCGTCAATGCGCAACAGGCTATTGCTTCCGTAGAAAAACAATATAAGAAATATGCAGGTGAGATACCTTTCAGGTACGATTTTTTAGATAAGAATTTTGAAGCACAATACCAGTCTGATCAGCGTACAGGTACACTCTTCAATGTGTTCGCGGGTATTGCCATTTTTATTTCGTGCTTAGGATTATTTGGGCTAGTTACCTACACAGCGCAGGTAAAAACAAAAGAGATAGGTATACGGAAAGTATTGGGCGCAAATGTTGGAGGCATTGTAAAACTGATAAGCAAAGACTTTTTAATACTTGTAATTATCGCTATCCTCATTGCATCGCCTCTTGCTTGGTGGGCAATGAATAAATGGTTACAGGGTTTTGCTTACAGGGTAAATGTTTCATTGTGGATATTTGCATTGGCTGGTGTTTTGGCTTTATTAATAGCACTGGCAACAGTGAGCTATCAGGCCATAAAAGCAGCAATTGCTAATCCTGTTAAAAGTTTAAGAACAGAATAAATGGATAAGTCATGTTTAAAAATTATTTAAAAATAACATTCAGAAATATTCTTCGGAATAAAACTTACAGCATCCTGAATATATTTGGGCTGGCAGTTGGTATTGCATGTGCTGTTTTGATTTTTCTATGGGTGGAAGACGAGCTAAGCTATAACCATTTCTTTCCCAATAGAAATAATTTGTATATCGTAAAAGATAAGCAAACCTACGAGGGCAAAACTTTCGTGTTTGATGCAACACCCGGTCCACTGGCACAAGCCATAAAGACAGAAATACCGGGAATTAAAGTAACTGCGCGTGCAACGTGGGGAAATGATATGCTTTTCTCTCTTGCAGATAAATCTATCAACGAACAGGGGCTGTATGTCGATGCCGGATTTTTAAAGATTTTTTCTGTTCCATTTATAAAAGGAAATGCTGCTACGGCTTTTGCACAGTTGCATTCTGTTGTTATATCCGAAAAAATGGCAAAGAAATTCTACGGATCAACAGATATAATCGGAAAGACTTTAAAAGTTGACAACAAACAGGACTATGTTATATCGGGCGTTTTTAAAGATTTGCCTGAGAATGTCTCTTTGAAATTTGATTGGTTGATTCCTTTTAAAGTTTTTGAAGAAAAATATAATTGGTTGACACGGTGGGATAATAATAGCCTTATAACGTATGTCGAAGCAGAACCTAATGCGAATATACCTGCTATCAATCGAAAACTATATGGTTTTGTCCAGACGAAAGCTCCTCAGACCAATGCTAAAATGATGTTGTATCCTCTTAATAGAATAAGGTTGTACAATAACTTTGACAATAATGGAAATGAAAAAGACGGATTGATAAAAATTGTTCGCTTATTCAGTTTAATTGCCTGGATCATATTAATAATTGCCTGTATCAATTTTATGAATCTCTCCACCGCACGAAGTGAAAAGCGTGCGAAGGAAGTGGGTATCCGAAAAGTAGTAGGTGCTACAAAACAAAAACTTATCATCCAGTTTATTTCTGAGTCTGTATTCCTGTCATTCTTATCCCTGTTACTGGCAATAGGACTTGTTTTATTAATATTGCCGTCATTCAATAATTTGGTAAATAAAACTTTAGCACTTCATCTTTTTTATCCGTTGCATCTTATCGGCTTGGTTGCCATTGCGCTGATCTGTGGAGTTATCGCAGGCAGTTATCCTGCATTTTATTTGTCTTCATTTAATCCGGCGCTTGTATTAAAGCGTGCAAAGATAAAAACGTGCAGCGTTGCTTTCATCCGGCAGACATTGGTGGTTATACAATTTGTAGCCTCTGTTATTTTAATTATTTGTACAGCGATTGTTTATCAGCAGATACAATATGGTAAAGAAAGAGATTTGGGATTTAAAAAAGATAACCTTATTACCACTTGGCTACAGGGCGATATGAAAAAGCATTTTACTGCAATAAAAAATGATTTGTTGAAGACCGGTGTTGTTGAAAATGCAAGCATGAGTAATAGTAATGTTTTACGTCTGGGGAGTAATACTAGTAACTTCTCATGGGAAGGTAAAGCTCCTGATAAAGAGATCTTAATTACGATTGAGGGCATAAGTTCCGAATATATTTCAACACAGGGCATGCAATTGTTGCAGGGAAGAAGTTTTTATGAAAACCTTAAAGCCGATAGCAATAATATCATTATCAACGAAACATTGGTAAAAGATATTAAAAACAAAGATATCATTGGTTCGATAATTAACTGGGGAGATAGAAAATGCACTGTTGTGGGTGTTGTAAAAGATTTTGTTTCAAATGATGTATACAAGCCAGTCGCCCCTTTAGTCATGTATGCTGATACCTCGAATAACAATGTTATGTCTATTCGTATTAGAGAAAATGCCAATTTAAAAACCGCACTTGCCGAAGTAGAAAAGGTAATTAAAACGGATAATCCGGGCTATCCATTTAGTTTTGATTTTGAAGATGAGACGTTTGGTCAGCTTTTTAAAGCAGAAACTTTAATAGGAAAACTAGCCGGCATATTTGCTGCGCTTGCTATCATTATTTCATGTCTCGGACTATTTGGATTGGCTTCATTTACCGCCGAAAGAAGAACAAAAGAAATCGGTGTCAGAAAGATATTGGGCGCTTCGGTAAGCGGCATAACTCGATTACTATCAAGAGACTTTTTAAAACCTGTTTTATTATCGCTAGTCATTGCCTTTCCAGTCTCTTGGTGGCTCATGATTAAATGGTTAAAAAATTACGAATACAGAATAAATATTCACTGGTGGGTGTTTGCACTTGCTGGATTATTAGTGTTGGCGATTGCATTGGCGACGGTAAGTTTTCAATCTGTTAAAGCGGCTATTGCAAATCCTGTAAAGAGTTTAAGAACGGAATAAAAAGTATGACCATGATTAAAAGTTATCTAAAGATAGCCTGGCGAAACCTGATTCGTAACAAAGCTTTCTCCGTCATCAATATATTAGGCCTTGCATTGGGTATGGCTTGTAGCTTGCTCATTATGCTCTGGATTCAGGACGAGCGGAGTGTGGATGGCTTTCATGCTAACGGCAAACAACTGTACCAAGTATACGAACGGAATTATTATGATGGAAAAGTGGATGCCGGTTATTCTACGCAGGGGTTACTGGCCGAAGAATTAAAAAGGAAAATTCCTGAAGTGCAATATGCCAGTGGCTTCGAATACGTAGCTCAGCCAGGTACACAAAGTACATTTGAGGTCGGTGAGAAGGTCAATAAAATGGGAGGAATGTTTGCCGGGGCTGATTTTTTCAGCATGTTCAGTTATCCGTTGTTGCAAGGGAATGTTATGTCTGCTTTGAGTGCACCGGCAGGAATCGCTATCTCACGGAAAATGGCTGAATATTTTTTTGGAACTGCCGAGAAAGCAATGGGGAAAACGATACGCTTTGAAAATAAAGAAGAGTTGATTGTAAAAGCGGTCTTTGAAAACCTGCCGGCAAATTCTTCACAGCAATTTGATTTTTTAAGAAGCTGGGTAGATTTTGTAAAACAAAATAACTGGGTAAATAACTGGGGAAATACGGATCCTGCTACGTTTGTACAACTGCGTAAGGAAGCTGATGCATTTAAAGTAGAAGCCAAAATAAAAGATTTTATATACAGGTATCAAAAAAAGGATAATTCGTTTCGTACTGAACTTGCTTTACAACCTTATTCTGAAAAATATCTTCATTCAACGTTTAAAAACGGTTATGTTGATGGTGGTCGCATAGAATATGTCAGGCTGTTCAGCATTGTGGCTGTTTTTATTTTATTGATAGCATGCATCAATTTCATGAATCTGGCAACGGCCCGGTCCGGTAAACGGTCGAAAGAAATAGGTATCCGTAAATTGATAGGGGCCGTACGTTCTGCATTAATAGGTCAGTTTATCGGCGAAGCATTACTACTCACCTTTTTCTCTATTATAATAGCTGTTGCACTGGCGGGTACACTTTTACCGGCTTTCAATGACCTGACCGGAAAACAATTATCCCTGCCGGTTACAAAACCGATTTTCTGGACATCTTTAGTTGGCCTGTTAATAACAACCGGATTTGTGGCTGGAAGTTATCCCGCTTTATTCCTGTCATCGTTGAAGCCTGTCCGGGTTTTAAAAGGCAGTTTGAAGTTTGGCTGGAAAGCTGTTTTTTTACGCAAGGGATTGGTGGTTTTTCAATTCACCCTCTCCATTATACTTATTGTTGGGATGATGGTAATTTACCGTCAGATGGATTACATACAAACTAAAAATATTGGCTATAACCGTGAAAATCTCATTTACCTGCCAGTAGAAGGTGACCTTGTTAAAAAGTATGACTTGTTTAAGGAGCAAGCTTCCCGGGAACCAAGCATATTGTCTGTTTCAAAAATGAGAAACTCGCCAACTATCATTGAGCACCATACGAATAGTATCGCATGGCAGGGGAAAGATCCCAACTTAAACGTTTCATTTGCCGATGGAGTAGTTGGGTATGATTATGTGAAAACGATGAAGCTGACGATGAAAGAAGGTCGGGATTTCTCAAAAGAATTCGGAACAGATTCGACAGGTTTTATATTGAATGAAACAGCGGTAAATAAAATCGGTTTTCAAAATCCGATTGGTCAAACAATAATATGGGGAAACCACCCCGGCAAGGTTATCGGTGTGCTGCGTGATTTTCATTTCAACTCTCTGCATCAGGCTATAGATCCATTGATTATTCGTCTTGATGAAAACTGGAATTGGGGTACCATACTGATTCGTACCAATGCGGGTAAAACAAAAGAAGCAATAGCAAGTCTGGAAAAAATATGCAAATCATTAAATCCGAAATTTCCATTTACATACCAGTTTTCTGACGAGGAATATGCAAGGCTTTATAAGAACGAACAGGTAGTAAGCAAGCTTTCCGACTCCTTTGCATTTTTAGCCATATTTATTTCTTGCCTCGGCTTATTTGGTTTGGCTATGTTTACTGCTGAACAACGCACCAAAGAAATAAGTGTTCGTAAAGTATTGGGTGCGGACATACTCAATATCGTTTCGCTGTTGTCAACCGGTTTCTTAAAACCTGTTGGTATCGCCCTATTCATTGCATTTCCTATCGCCTGGTATGTTATGAATTATTGGCTGCAGGGCTTCGCCTATAAAATAGCTATAGAGTGGTGGATGTTTGCGATGGCAGGTTTGCTGACAATCGGTATTGCACTGTTGACGGTAAGTTATCAAAGTATTAAAGCCGCATTGGTAAATCCGGTAAAGAGTTTAAGAACGGAATAAAAATGTTTTTTTATGATAAAAAATTATCTGCTACTTGCATTCAAAAACCTGAGAAAACAAAAAATGTTTTCGCTGATCAATATTATGGGGCTAACAGTTGGCATTACCTGCTGTCTGATGATTTTCCTTTTTATAAAACATGAGTTGAGTTATGATAATTTTCACAAGAACGGAAAGGATATATACCGTGTAGTGAGGACAAGTGAGATGGATGGAAGTAACGACAAGAAGGATATAGCCTGGCTATCGGGACCATACTCCATTGCACTGCGTAACGACTATCCTGATGCTGTCAAAAGAGCGGTAAGGGTTAAGCCGGATAATGATTTATTCAGTTACAATAACATTTCCTTCAATGAAAAACATGTATACATAACTGATAGTGATTTCTTTCAGTTGTTTGATTTTCCATTGATACAAGGCAATCCTTCTACTGTGCTAAATGATCCGGCAAGCATTGTGTTGACTGCTTCCACTGCAAAAAAATATTTTGGCGATCAAGATCCGATGGGTAAGGTAGTGCAAATGAACAAAACACTTCAACTAAAGGTGACAGGAATAGCGAAGGATGTACCTGGAAATTCACATTTAAACTTTGATATGATTGTGCCAATCTCCAATTTTAAATATAATGATTCGTTACAAAATTTTCCCTATAATGGACTTTATGTTTATCTGCAATTGAATTCCAATACGGATCCTCATCGACTGGTAAGCAACTTTCCGAAATTTATGGATAAATATATGGGTAAATATTACGCCCAAAACGGTTTCAAGATGGGACTGGACTTACAGCCATTGAAAAATATTTATTTAAAGCCGTTTCAGTTGGATGAGGTAAAGCATGGCAATAAAAAAGTTGTATATATCTTTATGTCGATTGCTTTTTTGATATTGATTATAGCTTGTATTAATTTTATGAATCTTGCCACGGCACGGGCAACAGATCGTTCTAAGGAAGTTGGTCTTCGGAAAGTATTGGGAGCTGTACGACGGCAATTGTTTGTACAGTTCATACTGGAATCGTTTTTGTATGCTGTCATCTCCTCTTTACTGGCACTTGTTTTACTACAATTATTGATGCCGGCCTATACTCATTTATTAGGCTATGAACTGCCATCTTTTTGGAAAGATCCGATGGTTTATGCATTTATCCTGTTTATTATTGTTGTTATTGGTTTTCTGGCTGGCATTTATCCGGCATTATTGCTCTCCTCTTTCTCTGTTGTCGAATCATTGAAAGGAAAATTAAGGGTTAGCAAAAACGGAGCTTTTTTCAGAAAGGCACTTGTCGTTTTTCAATTCAGTGTATCCGTGTTGCTCATCATCAGTATAACGATCATTATAAGTCAGATGAATTATGTAAAAAACACAGATCTTGGTTTTAATAAAGAACAATCGTTGCTTGTTCGGATTGATAATAATGAGATTTATAAAGCTAAGTCCCGTTTTAAAAATACTGTGCAAAACGATCCCTCTGTGATAAATGTATCATTGATGTCGGGTGAGCCTGGTGGTTTTCATGATGGTCATGGTTTTGAAACGGAGGCAATGCCCGATCAAAAACTGATGTTCAGTACCGAATTTACCGATTTTGGGTTTGTGAAAACATTAGGACTCAAAATCATTGCAGGGAGAGATTTCTCTCCTCAGTTTTCGACCGACTCTACAAGCTCAGTGCTTATCAATCGTTCCGCAGCTACAAAGTTAGGCTATACGCCTGCACAGGCTATTGGCAAATGGATAAAGAATGTTACAAGGGATAATGTTCGCCGCACAATAGTTGGGGTGGTAGAGGATTATCATTTTGCTACGTTGAGAGAAAAGATAGAGCCCATGGTGATCTCTCCGGGGGAGGATTTGCGTGTGGCTGTGATTAGGCTGAAACCAAGCAATCATCTCCAATCTACTATCAATAAAGTCAAAAATATTTATGCAGATATTGCGCCCGGATATCCTTTTGAATATGATTTCTTGGATGAGGAATTCAATCAACATTATAAAGACGATATCAGACAAGGTACCATCTTAAGTGTCTTTTCTTTAATCGCCATCTTTATTGCTTGTCTTGGGCTCTTTGGCTTAGCCTCTTATACTGCGATAAAAAGAACAAAAGAGATTGGCGTAAGAAAAGTGCTCGGTTCCTCCACCCAAAATATTGTATTGATGCTATCGAAAGACTTGCTGAAACCTGTTTTATTGGGGACAATGATTGCCATTCCGGTTGGATATTATGTCATGTTAAAGTGGCTGCAAGGTTTTGCGTACCGTATCAGTGTTCATTGGTGGATGTTTGCAGTGGCGGCTATGATTGCTGTTGTCATTGCATTAGTTACGGTAAGCTTTCAATCAATTAAAGCGGCTATTGCAAATCCGGTAAAGTGTTTGAGAACCGAATAAAATATCGTCCTCTTAAGGAAATACGAAAACCCATGATTTTATGAGCGCTAAATAGCAAACAATGATAAGCTATGTTTAAAAGCAGAACGACTTTAAAATAATCAACCATTAAAATTCCCCTCTATTGGAGAGGTGAGGAGGTTTTATGATAAAGAATTATTTCATCACAGCATGGAGAAATTTATGGAGAAATAAAACTACTGGTTTTATTAACCTGTTCGGACTATCCGTAGGAATGACCGCTGCCGTTTTGATCTTGATGTGGGTGGCAAATGAGGAGCGTTTTGATACTTATCATCCCGATGCTGAAAATATTTACCGCATCGTAAACCATATAAAGGTATCAAAAGATGAGGACTGGATTTGGGAGACCTCTCCGTTAGCCATGGCTCCTGCCGCAAAGCAGGAAATTCCTGAAATTACTGTAGCAACGAGAATAGTGGCGGAATGGCAACCACCGGTGTTTAATATCAATAATAAATTATTCAGCGAGAAAAGATGTGCTTACATCGACAACCATTGGTTTGATGTTTTTCATTATGAGCTAAAGGCGGGAAATGTTGCATCCTTTTTGAAGGATCCTTATGGTATGATCCTTACAGAATCGCAGGCTGAAAAGTTATTTGGCAATCAGGAGGCCATAGGACAAATCATAAAAATTGATTCCACTAATTTTACGGTAAGGGCTGTTGTAAAAGATAATCCTTCCAACTCAAGTTTTCAATTTGATATATTGATGCCTTTAAGTGTATTTGTAGCCAACCAAAACAAATCCGGAATGGATATGGGATGGGGAAATTTTAATTACATCACTTTTCTAAAATTAACCAAAACAGCCAACATAAATGTTGTTGCAAAGAAATTGAATGTAATAGTTGCAAAGAACTCAGGAAAAGATAACAATACTACCATTACACTTCATTCATTAGCAAGTATGCATTTTGATACAAGTGTATCCTTCTCCCACTTTAACCATACGGAAAAGAAAAAAATATACATATTTAGTATATTGGCTTTAATGCTGTTATTAACTGCCTGTATTAATTATGTAAACCTTACTACCGCCAAAGCCAGCCTGCGTGCCAAAGAGGTAAGTATCCGGAAAATTGTCGGTGCATATAATAAACATCTGTTTTTTCAGTTTATAACCGAATCTGTTGTGGTGAGTGTACTGGCATTAGCTATTTCCATTATGCTCCTTTGGCTGAGTCTTCCGTATTTTAATCAATTAACGGATATGAATTTTGTTTCTCCCTTTAGCTCTTTTATAGTTTGGAAAGTATTATTGGGGACTTTATCAGCGGCGATTCTTTTAAACGGTATTTATCCGGCGCTGTTGCTCTCTTCATTCAACCCTTTGGATGTTTTCAGGGGTAAAAGTGTATTAAGCTTAAAAGACTCCGGATTAAGAAAAGGATTGGTGGTTTTTCAGTTTACACTTTCCGTAATGCTGATTATCGGAACGGTTGTTGTTTTTAAACAGTTACAGTTTATTCAGTCTTCTAATCCCGGGTATAATCGTTCCCAGATTATTTCAATGCAACTTCCTTTTAAATTCAAATCTTTATCGCATATGAATAAAGATGGAAGAAGTGGGTTTATTGATAATATAAAATATGAGCTGTCGAAAAATGTGAATACGCAATTGGTAACAAGCGCTAATCAACCGATAGTGAATATTACCAACACGAGCTCCGGTTCATCAAAGTGGGATGGAAAAGATAGTCTTTTTAATCCCACTGTACATGTTTTATCTGTTGATGACCAGTATCAAAAAGTGTTTGAGTTAAAGATGAAGGAAGGGCGTTGGTATTATCCTAATGATAAGGAAGATTTAAAAAATTACATCTTAAATGAAACGGCTGTTAACGTATTTCATTTACATCAGCCTGTTATTGGGCAACGATTCAGCTATGGAAAAAGTGAAGGGATTATTATCGGTGTGGTAAAAGATTTTCATCATAGTAGTATGCATGCTAAAATTGAACCGGTCTTAATTCATAATGATCCGGTTTGGATGAATTATATTTCTGTAAAAGCCCGGGAAGGAAATATCAAGCAAACGTTAGCAACGATGGAAACTGTATGGCATAAGTTCCTTCCGGATGAACCTTTTGATTACGCTTTTATGGACGATACTTTTAATGCTTTATATAAATCTGATTTAAATACGTCAGAATTGATCCTTGTTTTTTCCATCATTGCTATCATTATCTCTGCATTGGGTCTGTTCGGATTGACGGCATTTACTGTTGACCGCAAAAGAAAGGAAATAGGTATACGAAAAGTATTGGGTGCAACGGTTGCAAATATTACAACATTATTGTCGAAAGAGTTCATGATTCTTGTATGTATTGCCATAATGATCGCGAGCCCTGTTGCTTGGTGGACGATGAACAAATGGTTGGAAGATTTTGCATACAGGATAAGCATCGGTTGGTGGATGTTTGTGTTTGCCGGGCTAACCGCTTTATTCATAGCCTTGGTAACGGTAAGCTTTCAAGCTGTTAAAGCTGCCGTTGCCAACCCGGTAAAGAGCTTGAGGACAGAATAGAAGATGTTTACGATGAATTAGAAGTGAGTAAATCAATGATAATGATTAATATAATGTTTATTATATAATAAAACGATGTTTAAAAGTTATTTCAAAACAGCCTGGAGAAATATTGTAAGGAATAAATTATTTTCTTTTATTAACCTTATTGGCTTATCGGTGGGGATAGCTGCTGTTTTATTGATAGGCATTTATATTCAGAACGAGTTGAGCTATGATAGCTTCCAAAAAAACAAAGATTCATTATTCAGGGTTGGATTTGAGTATATAAATCATGGAAAGTCATCCGGCGTAACACCTATATTCACCCCTCCTTTTGGTCCTGCTGCTCAAAGTGACTTTCCTGAAGTTCAATCATTCTGTCGGATTTCAGAACCTCATGAAGTCTTTATGACGAAAGGTGAAAACAAAATCAAATCATCAAATATCTGTTTTGCTGATTCTACGTTCTTCAGACTGTTTTCTTTTAAACTTTATTCGGGTAACCCTACAACTGTTTTAAAACAACCCTATTCCATTGTTCTAACCAAGACATTGGCTGAGAAACTTTTCGGTACTGAGAATGCTGTTGGTAAAACGATTCGTCTTGATGGTAAAGATGATTATATGGTTACGGGTGTCGCTGATGCAGCTCCTACTAATTCGCAGATTAACTATGCAGCGTTGATCTCTTTTTCAACCTTGTATAAAGATACAGCAAACTATTTTATGGGTTGGAATGGTGGAAACCAATATGTTACATATCTAAAACTCAATAATTCTGTAAATGCAGTTTCACTGGAAAAAAAGTTTCCATCTTTTATCAGGAAAAATACCGATAATATTTATGCAGGAAGCGGAATTACGCTTTCTGCTTCGCTGCAACCGATTCAGGATGTTCATCTTAAGTATGAAGACGATTCAGAGAAAACAAGAACTAATCTGTATGTATTTGGTGTGGTGTCGATTTTTATTTTAATCATTTCATGTGTAAACTATGTAAATCTTACTACCGCACAGGCATCATCAAGGTTTAAAGAAATAGGCGTACGAAAAGTATTGGGTGCGTTAAAAAAACAAATAATCCAACAGTTTCTGAGCGAGTCTTTATTAATTACTCTTTTTGCTTTCATTTTATCTCTATTGATTGTATATGCGGCATTGCCTGTATATACATTCATTCTGGGAAAGCCCATGCTGCTTTCGGTAAGTGGGGGTGGGCTTTTCTTTTTAATCTTACTTGCATTATTGGTGATCCTTATTATTGGTGTGGGCGCCGGAAGTTATCTGGCTTTTTATCTTTCTTCTTTAAACATAAATAAAACGCTGAAAGTTGCTGCGGCAAAAAGTAAACATTCGGGTTTCAGAAAAGGGCTGATAATAGTACAATTTGCCATTACAACAGCATTAATGACCTGTACATTGATTGTTAATCTTCAAATGAACTATGCCCGGAATAAATCATTAGGCTTTGATAAAGATCATATCATTGCAATTCCGTTAACAGGGGAGAAAACAAAAGATGCAGCGAATGTTTTGAAACAACAAATTGCAGCATTGGCAGATGTTGAAACTGTTTCAGCCGTTTCCGAAATTCCCCATAATGGCATTACCATGAATGGATTTGTGCCTGAGGGTTCTGATACCAAAGTAATAATGATTCATCAGTTGGATGCCGATGAGGATTTATTGAAAGCATTCCGTTTCAATATGATTGCAGGAAATTATTATTCAAAAGACCGGCCAACTGATGCTGATGGTTATATCATCAATGAAACATTGGCAAAAAAATTAAGTTGGGATAACCCGATAGATAAAACCATTTCAAGAGACGGAACACATAAGGTGATAGGCGTAGTAAAGGATTTTATCTTTGCTTCATTGCATGAAAAGATAGAACCTCTTATCATTACAAATCATGCATGGCAAAATAGGTTTGATTATCTGGCTATCCGTTACAAGTCGAACAGTCCTGCATCATTATTATCTCAAATAAAAAATATCTGGCAAGGCCGGGTTATTGATGCTCCTTTTGAGTATTGGTTTCTGGATGAAGCTTATAATAACCTGTATAAGAATGAGGAAAGGTTTCAGCATATTTTCTTTTACTTTTCCATGCTTTCTATATTGCTGTCGTTGGCAGGTATTTTTGGTTTGGTTACACTCGCCATACAGCAACGTACAAAGGAAATTGGTATACGGAAAGTATTAGGTGCCGGAATCTTTGATATTGTAAGACTCACAACCAGAAGTTATCTGATACTCATTCTGGTTGCATCGGTAGTTGCAGTTCCTTTTGCATGGTATTATATGAATAGCTGGTTGCAGGATTTTGCCTACAGAATTCATTTAAGTTGGTGGATGTTTGTTCTAGCTGGAATCGTTACGTTAATAATTGCACTATTAACTGTCAGTATTCAAACGATAAAGGCGGCTAAAGAAAATCCGGTGCAGAGTTTGAAAACAGAATAGAAAGTTGGTAGAAGAGGCAATGCAATATAGGTAAATTCCTGTGACAAGATTTTTAAATGCTTTAATAAAACAATCATTATGTTAAAATCATATCTAAAAATAGCATGGAGAAATCTCTTGAAGAATAAGGTTTTCTCAATCATCAATATATCAGGTTTAGCCATTGGTATTTCCGTCTGTTTTATTATTCTGCTTTTCATACAGGATGAATTAAGTTATGATCGTTTTAATGAAAAAGCCGACAGAATTGTACGTGTTGTGTTCAAATCATCAGTTAATGGCGGTAAAATCAATGAGCCATTTGTAATGCCACCTGTTGCCCAGACCATGAAGAATGACTATCCGGAAGTCGAGGAAGCGACAAGATTACGTACTTATGGTAATCCAAAAGTAAGTTATGGTGATAAAACTTTTCAAAATAGTTCTTTCGCTTATGTCGATTCTAATTTCTTTCGGGTTTTTACAATCCCCTTATTGAAAGGTGATGCCAATACTGCTTTGCAACAACCCAACCGTATTGTGATAACAGAAGAAACAGCAAAGAAATATTTCGGGAATGAAGAGCCGATAGGGAAGGTATTAAAGTTTTATAATGGTACTTCACTTTATACAGTTACAGGTGTTATTAATAAAATACCTGCTAATGCCCATTTTCATTTTGATATGTTGGGCTCAATGAGTAGCTTGCAAGAAGCAAGAGAATCAAATTGGATGGTTTCAAATTATTTTACATATCTCGTTTTATCAAAAGGATGCGATTATAAAAAGTTGGAGGCCAAGTTGCCTGCCATGGTAGAAAAATATATGGGACCACAGATAGTATCGGAGATGGGTATGAGTTTAAGTCAGTTTCGTACCAAAGGCAATGAGTTAGGGTTTGTACTGGAGCCCTTAACTGATATTCACTTGCATTCTGACGGACACAATGAAATGGAACCTGGAGGGAATGTACAATACCTATATATTTTTAGTGTTGTTGCCTTATTTATGTTGTTAATAGCTTGTATTAACTTTATAAATATCTCTACTGCAAGTGCTTCTAAACGAGCAAAAGAAGTGGGTATAAGAAAAGTAATGGGCTCATTGCGTAGTGACCTGATATGGCAATTTTTGCTGGAATCTGTAATAGTTACCATCATTGCATTGATATTTTCAATAATGTTAGTACAGCTGGCATTACCAGTGTTCAATGATCTTTCAGGAAAAAACCTGATACTTGGCTTTAATGCTAAAACTATTTTAAGCTTGCTGGTACTTACATTGCTGGTAGGGCTTTTGGCTGGTACTTATCCTGCTTTCTTCCTGTCATCTTTTAAACCTGTGGTGGTATTAAAGAGCCGCCTTTTGCAAGGGGAAAAGAGCGTCACACTACGAAGGGGATTAGTCGTATTTCAGTTTCTTATTTCGGTTGGACTTATGATAGGAACGATTATTGTGCATCAGCAACTGAAATATATACAGAATAAACAACTCGGTTATGATAAAGACCAGTTGCTGGTGCTAAATAATTCATGGGCACTGGGCAAGAATGAACAAGTATTTAGAGACCAGTTGTTAAAAGATGCCCGCGTATTGAATGTAACCACTTCGGCATTTAAGCCTGTGGGACCATCTAATTCTAATAATACTATGATATATCCTGATGGAAAAGACAATCAGGTAACACGCATGTTGAGATACGATATTGATGAACAATATATTCCTACTATGGGCATGCATGTAGTAGCAGGACGAAACTTCTCTAAAATATTTGGTACAGATTCAACAGGTATTATTATTAATGAAGCTGCAGCAAGTGCATTTGGTTGGCATAAAGATGCCGTAGGACATACGGTTACATATGCTAATTATAATGGTAAACAGAAAAAAGATTATACAGTAATTGGTGTGGTAAAAGATTTTAATTTCAGATCATTGCATGAAGCAATCACTCCACTTGTAATGGTATTGCAGCCAGAATGGGGATTGATTATTAAAGTAAAGGGAAGAGATGTAAGCGGACTGTTATTAACGATGAAAAAGCAATGGGCAAAGTTTAATACTGATGAACCATTTGACTATGCCTTCATGGATGAGCTTTACAATAAAACATATATTGCAGAACAAAAGACTGGCCGGATACTGAATATCTTTGCAATACTTACCATTTTTGTAGCTTGTCTTGGATTGTTTGGTCTGGCCACTTTTACTGCAGAACAACGAACCAGAGAAATTGGTATTCGTAAAGTGTTAGGCGCAAGTGTAGGGCAGATTACCAATATGCTTTCGAAAGAATTTTTAAAACTGGTTTTACTCGCCTGCATCATTGCTTTTCCATTATCTTACTGGATAATGTACCGATGGCTAGAAGGGTTTGCCTATCGTATTACTATTAGTTGGTGGGTATTCCTTACCGCTGCATTTGTAGCGGTAAGTATTGCTTTGGCTACCGTAAGTTTTCAGGCTATAAAAGCAGCATTGATGAATCCGGTGAAGAGTTTGAAAATGGAATAATGAATGGAACGTTGTTTATGATGAATGGTTAATGAACGATTTATTAAGAAATAGTAATTGAAATAATCAACAAATAAATTTCTTTATTTTTAGGGTATCGGAGGACAATTATGATAGAGTTAAAACATATTTCGAAATGGGTAAATGTCGGTGGTAACCGAGTCTTTTTATTGAAAGACATTAATCTTACCATCAATGAAGGAGAATTTATCAGCATTATGGGACCATCAGGGTCGGGTAAATCAACATTGCTGAATGTTATGGGTATGCTGGATGAATTTGATGACGGCGAATATAATTTTATCGACCAGCCTGTTCACCGGTTAAAAGAGAAACACAAGTCACAATTATATAAAAGTTATATCGGCTTTGTGTTTCAGGCGTATCATCTAATTGATGAATTAACGGTACGTGAAAATATTGAAACGCCATTATTATATCAGAACATTAAATCATCAGAAAGGCAAGCTATTGTTGCTGATATCTTAGACCGCTTTAATATTGTTGGCAAGAAAGATCTGTTTCCGGCACAACTATCAGGTGGTCAACAGCAGTTGGTAGGTGTGGCACGAGCTATAGCCTCAAAACCCAAACTGATACTTGCTGATGAGCCGACTGGGAATTTGAGCAGTAAGCAAGGTGAAGAAATTATGAAACTGTTTAAACAGCTAAATGAAGAAGATGGTGTAACTATTGTTCAAGCAACACATTCTGAAAAAAATGCAACTTATGGTTCTAAAATTATTAACTTGCTAGATGGACAAATTGAAAAAACTGAATAGAAATGAGATTAGTGTGAAAAATTGGAGAGTAACAATCTGAGATGAAAAAGAAGACGAACTGTAATTTATGCATTACAGTTCGTTCACGATAACAACTTGTAAAAGTAGTTGAGTCTTTCATTCTAAATTATGTTTTAATAACCTATTGGTTGGATTCATTTGGAATATGATCAATACTAATCACATAATATTCATGATAAGGGATGCCAAAATCGGATGATATCTTGACTTTATCTATAAATCAAAAGCGAAGGTAAAATGCAGTTCCTTCATTCTCTTTTGATTGAACAGTGATACTTCCTTTATGAACCATCATAATTTGTTTACATAAGCTTAGCCCAATACCGTTGCCGTTTTTCTTGGTGCTGAAAAATGGGATAAAAATTTTATCCAATACATCTTCAGGCATGCCAGATCCGTTATCAGTCAGTTTGATGATTACTTTATTATCATTATCTGTATAAGCCGATAAAACTATTTTAGGATCGGTTTTGCTTTTTACCGCATCAATGGCATTCAAAATAAGGTTTATTAATACCTGTTCTATTAAGCCGACATCAATTTCTACAGAGAGTAAGGGTTCTTTTAAAATAATTACCGCTTCGATATTTTTTTGCAGTAAGGTCGGTTGCATCAATCGGTGAAGGTTTTCAAATAGCTCGCTGATAAAGACCTTTGCCAGATTTGCTTTCGTGATTTTATTCAGGTTTCGGTATGTTTCTGTAAATTTAAGTAAGCTTTCACTTCTCTTTCTGATGGTGTCTATTCCCAATTCAAGGTCTTCTGCTATGCCTGAAGAATCCGTAGTCTCTAATGCGAATTGTTTTAGCCTGTTTTGTAACGTGTTGGCAAGTGAAGAAATTGGCGCTACCGAATTCATGATTTCATGCGTCATTACGCTTAATAATTTTTGCCATGCTTTTGATTCGGTCTCTTCCAATGCTTCATTTACATTTTGAAAAGCAATGAGTTTATATTGTATGTCCTCTGTTTGAAAGGCAGTAGACGATAGAACCACTTTTAAATTATTCCTTTCGCGGTGAATAGTGCTGATAATTCTTTCTCCGGGAGCAAGACCTATAATTTGTGTATAGAGTGCATGGTCTCTTTTATCTAAAGAGTGAATGGTTTTTAAATAAGGTACTTGTAATATTTTCTTAATTGATTCATTCATCCATATAATATCTCCGTTTTTAGTCTCGTATGAAAGGATTCCTGTATCTACCAGTTCCAGTACTTTTTGTAGGTATTGGTATTGTGTTTCTTTTTCTTTGCTGATGACTTTAAATGTGGAATTGATTTCATTGAAACCTTCTCGTAATGACTGTAAATCTGTGGGGGCATGCTTTACATTGAAATGTCTGGAGAAGTCTCTGTAGTGAATGGATTCTACAAACTGTTCGACTTCGTCCTGCGCTTTTTTGTGCATATTATAAAAACCGATCACTTGAAATATAATAACCGGTAAAAGTATAATATCAAAGACATACAGTGCTTTCAGTATAGTGAAAGCAAAAATCAGGAGCGTAAGGAGTAGTAATATTACTCTCCATAAAATACTCCAATCGCTTTTTCTAAATGTCATATTTACTAAGCCTCCTATATAAAGCAGTACGTGTTAACCCCAGCTCCTTTGCCGCTTTTGTAATGTTGCCGTTATTCTTTTCTACTACTTTTAAAATGGTGTTTTTCTCAATGGCGCTTAGTTTCGTTTCATTGTTTTCGTCCAATGTGTTTTGATAAGACGATTCGATAGGAGAGAAGATGATATCATCCGGCTTCAGTATATCATCGTTAGCCATAATGATAGCTCTTTCAATAATATACTGTAATTCTCTTACATTACCGGGAAAATGATATTGTTCTAACTTCTGTATTGCAGCATCCGAGAAGCTAATGTTGTTTTTGAAATATTTTGTAGAATATATCTTTGAAAAGTGTTCTGTAAGCAACGCAATATCATCTTTTCTCTTGCGTAAAGGCGGCACAATAATTTCAACGGTATTAATACGATATATTAAATCTTTCCTGAATCGATTCTCATTAGCTAATTCATTCATTGGAAGATTCGTGGCGCAAATCAATCGTATGTCAACAGGTATTATTTGATTGGAACCGAGACGGATGATTTGCCTGTTTTGTAATGCTGTTAGTAGTTTTGCCTGTTGCTGCAATGAAATATTCCCTATTTCGTCTAAAAACAAGGTGCCCCCGTTGGCTGCTTCAAACCTGCCAACCCTATCGTCTTTAGCATCAGTATATGCACCTTTTTTGTGGCCGAATAGCTCGCTTTCAAATAACGATTCTGTTAATGAACCGATATCAACTTTTATATAAGGCTGTTTATTACGTAAGGATTTTTCTTGGATAGCCTTTGCAATCAAATCTTTTCCTGTGCCGTTCTCTCCTAGAATTAAGATGTTAGCATCCGTGGGGGCAATCTTATCAATCTTGGCAAAGATGTCAAGCATTACATCGCTATTGCCTAACAACCCGGGATTGGAATTTGTGTTTTTAGGTTGATTGTTACCGAAGGAAGGTTTTTGTGTCTTGTTCTTTAATATATCTGTAATGGTTGATAATAGTTTATCGTTATGCCAGGGTTTTACAATAAAGTCGGATGCTCCTTCCTTTAATGAACGCACGGCTAAATCGATATCTCCATACGCTGTAATCATTATTACCGATGTCTCTGGTTTTAGCTCTTTGATTCGTTTTAACCAAAACAAACCTTCGTTACCTGTATTAATGGAGGCATTAAAATTCATATCCAATAAAACCAGATCAAATGATCTGGACGTGATGAGTGACGGAATGTTTTCAGGATTTTTTTCTGTAATAACCTCTTGTACTTCAGATTTTAATAATAACCTTACGGCGGTTAATACATCAACATCGTCGTCAATAACTAATATGCTTGCTTTCAATAAGCCCATGCTTCAACGTATTATTTTTTGTGGCCAGTTATATTATAAACTTTAAAGATATTAACTTTTGGCTAATTCTTTATTATCTTTTTAGATATGTTTCTAATTTAACCGAAGGATAGTTATTTTTGGAAAATAAATAATGAACCCTCGATGATTTATTTAGAAAAACTATCTTTTACTCATTTTATAAATTATGAAAACAAAAAAGCTTGTATTTTTTTTATTGCTATCTCTTTTATGTTCTTATTCTTTTGCACAAGGTAAGAAGAAAATTAGAAATGTGATCATGATGATTCCTGATGGTACTTCTACCAGTGTTTTATCTTTGTCGCGTTGGTATAATAGTGGTCCCACTTTAAAATGGCTATCATTAGATCCATATGTTTGTGGATTGGTTAAAACACACTCTTCCAATGCTCCGATAGGTGATTCGGCTCCCACCTCAAGTTGGTATGCCACCGGCTATGCTTCTCAAACGGGATTTATTGCTACATATCCACCACAAGATAAGGAGAATGATTTAGTAAAAGTTGATAAGGAGAAAGCCTATCAGCCTATGATGACGGTATTGGAAGCGGCTAAATTAGCCGGAAAGAGGACAGGTCTTGTCTTCACCTGTCAGTTCCCGCATGCGACACCTGCCGATTTCTCTGCACATAGTCGCGATAGAAATGCTTATCAGATGATTGCAGAGCAGATGATTCATAACAGGATTGATGTACTATTTGGTGGCGGTACCTCTTTTATCAGTAAGGAAAACCGTCAGTATCTGGCTAAAAACGGATATGATACATTGTTCGCAGATACTAAGTCAGCCGATTTTGAAAATGGGAATGATTACAAAAGGTTCAAACAGTTATCAAAATCAAAAGCATGGGCCTTATTTAGTCCTTCAGATGTCCCAAATGATATCGACCGAAACCCAGACCAAATTCCTTCGTTGGAAGAGATGACCCAAAAGGCATTAGCGCTTTTATCGAAAGATAATAAGAAAGGGTTCTTTATGATGGTTGAAGGGAGTAAAGTTGATTGGAGCGCACATAGTAATGATCCGGTAGGAGTCATTACTGAATTCCTGGCTTTTGACAGGGCGGTAGGTGCAGCTATAAAGTTTGCCAAGGAAAAAGAGAAGGAAGGTGTTGAAACTATCATTGTAATCTGTCCGGATCATGGAAATAGCGGCATTAATATGGGAAGCCGCTTATCAAATTCCGGATACGATAAGTTGAGCTATTCACAGTTATATGGACCACTCAAACAATTTAAGTATACAGCAGAAGGCACTGCAAATATGATGGCCGTGCCGTTATTTACGAATAAAACGTTTGTTCCCGATTCTGTTTTTTTAACTTCAACATTTAGAAAAAGTAATCCTTCGATTATTCTTACGTCGACAGAAGTAAAATCGCTTATGGATGATTATGTTACATTAAAGGGAAATCCGGAGAAAGCAGGTAACCTGATTAAGTCGATTGCTAAAATGATTACCGCAAGAACTTATATAGGTTTTACGACTAATGGACATACCGGTGAAGATGTATTTTTGGCTGTTTATCCTACGGGGACTAGCTTGCATGGAGTGGTAGGCAGTGATGACATCAACCGGTTTTTCTGTAAACAATTAGCGGTAGGTGGTGTTCCGGTGAATCTAAACGATTCGACCGCAAAATATTTTTGTCGTCATACCGAAGTACTGAGGGGCTATGATTTTACGATTTCAGGATTTGATAAGCATTCAAAAACCGGGGCCGTGCTTGAGGCTCGCAAAGGTAATGTGTTGATCACTATACCCGCTAATAAAAATGAGCTTTTTATCAATGGAATACGAAAGGTGCTGAATGCTGTTGTAATCTATGATGATATTAACAATGTATTTTATCTTCCTAAAACTATTGTAAAGGATTTTAAAATTTGAGGTCTATAATATCATTTAGATCATAAACGTCATTCATAAGTTCGGCCTCTGATTAAGAAATGACAAATCATGAAAATAAAAAAGCTGTTTCGGTAGAAGAAACAGCTTTTTTAATGTGAATATTATTTGGAAGAATGTGATTATCTTAGTTTTTCGATAATTTCGGGAAGTTGACGTACTGCCGCTAACTCTCTCCATGCCCGACGGGCTTCAATGGCAGGAGTACCAAAATAGACTTTGTTTCCTTCCAGTGATTTATCAACAGCTGATGTAGCTAAAACTACAGCTCCTTTTCCAACAACAATATCTTTATTAACCGCTACGCGGCCCCAGAGAATAACGTCGTCTTCAATTCGGGTTACTCCGGCAATGGCTGCATGGGCACCAATCAAACAGTGTTTTCCAATATGGGTGTCATGGCCCACCTGTATATGATTGTCGGTTTTAGTCCCAAAACCAATAACGGTATCGCCTGATACTCCTTTATCAATACAACAGTTTGCACCTATTTCAACATTGTCTTCCAAAATAACTCTGCCGCATGATTCCATCTTACGATATCCGGCAGGTTTACGTTGAAAATAGTATGCATCGGCACCAATTACCGTTCCTGACTGAATAATTACATTGTTTCCAATGACCATATGGTCATAAATAGAGACATTAGGATGAATGAGACAGTTGTTTCCGATTTTGACATGGTTGCCAATAAATGCACCCGGTTGAATAATAGTGCCAGCACCAATTTCAGCAGAGTCGCTGACCATAGCAGTAGCAGGAATGAACGGACGGAATTTCTTTACTAATGAAACATAAGCTGCAAAGGGATCGTCATGAAAAATCAAAACTTTACCTTCCGGACACTCTACCTTTTTGTTAATAATGATTGTAGTAGCATTAGAATGAAGCGCCTTAGCATAATATTTCGGATGATCTACAAAGGTGAGATCTCCAGCCTGAACCATATGGATTTCGTTCAGACCACTAATCCGGAAGTCGGGATCGCCAAGATATTCGGCATCTATGAGCTCGGCAACCTGTTTGAGTGATAGGGTAGGAGTAAGTTGCATGTTTTAGAAATATAAAGGAATTATTTAACTCGTTCAGAGTAATCACCTGTACGTGTGTCAATTCTAATGCGCTCTCCGGTGTTAACAAAGAGAGGAACGTATACTGTGGCACCTGATGAAACGGTGGCGGCTTTAAGTGTACGGGTAGCAGTATCTCCTTTTAATCCTGGCTCTGCATAGGTGATTTCCATCTCAACAAAAGGAGGTAGCTCGCAAGCTAAAGGAGTTTCGGTGTCAGCGTGGAATGTGATATCACACATCTGACCTTCAATTAAAAATTGCGGAGCATTGATTAATGACGGCACGAGTAAAATTTGCTCAAAGGTTTCATTATTCATGAAATTATACCCGTCACCTTCTTGATAAAGATATTGATACTGTCGACGTTCGATGCGTGCAATATCTATTTTAACACCTGCAGGAAAGGTGTTGTCCAAGGTACGACCTGTTTTTAAACTTTTCAGCTTCGTGCGGACAAATGCATTCCCCTTGCCGGGTTTCACATGTTGAAACTCAGTAATGACGAATAGGTCATTATTGAATTCTAAGCATAAGCCGTTTCTGAAATCAGCTGTAGTTGCCATAAATTATTGATGATTAATACTTAAATTTTAATTTAAAAAGTATGCAAAAGTACATAAAAAAGATGGATTTACAATGCATTAGGAACCTCTTTTACGATTTTCTTTATGCTTTATATTGTTCGATCATTAACTGTTGCAAACAAAAGTCATATTCTTCGGGTTGATGGTTTGAACAGACGATGATTATTCGGTCTCGATTACATTCATCAATTAATTGACGGTACCATTTTATTCCTTGCAGGTCTAAGTTTACAGTGGGCTCATCCAGTATTGTTATTATCGTATCGCTTTGTAATGCCAGTAATAATTTCAAACGTTGTTTCATGCCTGACGAAAACTGCTCAACCGATTTGTTTTTTTGTCTCTCCATTCCCAACTTGTCGATGAACTCATCGGTAGAAATGTTATTTACGAGTGGTTTTAACTTCCGTTGAAAATCAATTACCTGAGCCAATGTAAACTCTTCCGGAAGTTCCAGATAGGGAGCCGTATAACTGATTTGCCGGTAATAATGATCGGTATGAACAGTTTTGTTATCTATCGTTAGCTGAACAGATCCTTCGGACGGAAAGACGAATCCACTCATTATTTTTACAATGGTAGACTTCCCGGAACCATTCGAACCTAGAACAGCAATTTTATCCCCTTGTTTCAATTGAATATTTACTCCTCTGAATATCCATTCACGATTGAAACGCTTTCCGACATTTCGCAGGTTTAAATTTACAGGGACCGTCATAATAAACGAATTTTATTTTTCTGATGCGTATATACCGTGAAAGTTTATAGTGCGCTGACGGGTTAAATATTTTTCATGGAAAGCGAGATACGCTTGCGTGCTTTATCAACTTCCAATACTTTCACTTGCACCTTCATATTCAGGCTTACGGCTTCATTCGGATCTTTAATAAAATGGTCGGTCATCTGACTGATATGTACCAGCCCATCCTGATGAACACCGATATCTACAAAGGCTCCAAATGCGGTTATGTTTGTCACTATTCCGGGAAGCACCATTCCTGCAACCACATCGTCTATATTACGAACCGTTTTATCGAATTCGAAAACATCAAACTTCTTGCGAGGATCTCTTCCTGGTTTTGAAAGCTCTTGCATGATGTCGGTGAGCGTTGGTATACCTATTGTCTCTGTGGTAAACTCTTCCAGCTTTAATTTTTTACGAAGTTCTTCGCTACTCATCAGATCATTGATCGTACAACCTAATGTCTTAACCATCTTTTCAACAACAGGATATGTTTCAGGATGTACGGCACTCTGATCGAGCGGGTTTTCGGCATCACGTATTCGTAGGAAACCAGCAGCTTGTTCGAATGCTTTTTCACCAAACCGGGCAACCTTCATCAGTTCTTTCCGACTACGAAATCCCCCGTTTTTAGTACGGTACTCAATAATATTTTTTGCAAGGACAGGCCCTAATCCCGATACATGGGTTAGCAACTCTTTGCTGGCAGTATTTACTTCTACTCCGACAGCATTGACACAACTTACAACGGTATCTTCCAGACTTTTTTTTAATTGATTCTGATTTACATCGTGTTGATATTGTCCTACTCCGATTGATTTAGGATCAATCTTAACCAGCTCGGCCAATGGATCCATCAATCGTCGACCAATAGAAACGGCTCCTCTAACTGTTATGTCGTATTCAGGGAATTCTTCACGGGCTACAGCGGATGCCGAATAGACAGAGGCACCACTCTCATTTACCATAAGAGCAATGACTTCTCTACTAAAGGGAATCTTTTGAATGAAGTATTCTGTTTCGCGTCCGGCTGTTCCGTTTCCAATGGCGATAGCTTCAATCTTATAGGCACTCACCAACTGTTGTATCTTTGCCATTGACTGCTTAATTTCGCTTTGAGGCGGATGAGGATAGATGGTCTCGTTGTGTAAGAGGTTGCCGTTTTTATCGAGGCAGACCACCTTACATCCTGTACGAAAACCCGGATCGATAGCTAAAACATTTTTTTCTCCAAGAGGTGGTGAAAGTAACAATTGCCGGATGTTTTCTGCAAATACCTTTATGGCGTCAAGGTCGGCTCTCTCTTTTGCTTTCTGGAGACACTCGGTTTCCATTGAAGGCTGCAAGAGACGGTCATAACTATCGGTTACGGCCATCTTTACTTGTTGTGCGGCAGGTGTATTTCCTTTTACAAAGAGATGATCAAGTTGATCTATGGCTCGTTGTTCTTCCGGTTCTACTTTTATTTTGAGAATCCCTTCGTCGCAGCCTCTCAGCATAGCGAGGATACGATGAGAGGGAGCTTTGGAAAGAGGCTCGCTAAACTCGAACCAGTTTTCATATTTCTGCCCTTCTTCTTTCTTTCCACGCATCACCTTAGAGCTGATAAATGCTTCTTTTTCAAAAAGCTGTCGCATCCTCGAACGAGCTACATCATGTTCACTAACCCATTCTGCAATAATATCACGGGCTCCGGCAAGAGCTTCATCAGCGCTTCCGACTCCTTTTTCGTCAGAAATATAAGATTCTGCTTTCCCTTCAATATTGCCCGGTAGCTGGTTGAAGATGATTTTTGCCAGCGGTTCAAGTCCTTTTGCTTTAGCAACAGTAGCCTTGGTTTTACGCTTCGGCTTAAAGGGAAGATAAAGATCTTCAAGAACGCTCATAGTTTCGGCATTCATGATCTTTTGTTCCAGTTCGGGGGTAAGCAACTCCTGTTCTTTAATACTCTCTAAAATAGCATCGCGTCGTTTATCCAACTCACGAAGTTGTCCAATCCTATCACGGATTGAAGAGATGACTACTTCATCGAGGGTTCCGGTCTTCTCTTTCCTATAGCGGGCAAGAAAGGGAATAGTAGCCCCTTCATCTAAAAGAGATACCACATTTGTTACCTGCCATAATTGTAATGAGAATTCGGCAGTTATTTTTTGAAGATGATTCATGTAGTTTAAAATGATTATTCCCAGCCTGAGGCAAGTACATCAATTAAATGAATGGTCTTGATAGGAAGGTTGTGTTTTTCAATATATCCCTGCATATGCATTAAGCAGGTAGCGTCGGTTGATACAATGTATTCCGCCCCTGTAACAAGTGCGTTCTGAACTTTTCTCTCGGCCATCGCATAAGAGATGACCTCATTTTTTGTTGTGAAAGAACTTCCATATCCACAGCACACATTAGTTTCTTCCATTTCAATGAGTTTCAATCCTCTCACATGTTTCAACAGTAAACGGGGTTCATCTTTTATCTTCAGTTGGCGAAGTGCAGAGCAAGCGTCATGATAGGTGACCGTATGAGGAAATGTTGCTCCGATATCACTTATCTTTAATACATTAACCAAGAAGTTGGTGAACTCGTAAATGTTCTTTTTTAGTACAAGATATTCGTTATGAAGAGCAGAGTTAAAAAAAAGCTGATCATAATAAGTTTTGATAAAGCCGACACATGATGCTGACGGTCCGATGATAGGTCGATTATGAGGAAAATCTTTGATCAACTTTCCGCCCACAGCTTTAGCCTCATCCCAGAATCCATTGTTATAGGCAGTTTGACCACAACATGTTTGATTCGGATTATAATTAATTTCAAGACCGATTTTTTCCAGAATCTTGATCATGTTCATACCCGTTTCAGGATAGATTTGGTCAATATAACAAGGGATGAATATATCTACTACCATAATTATAGTAATGTATTTGGACAAAAATAACGAATAGTTCTGACTTACCTGCCTTGAAAATAGAGTTTTTAAAATCGGAAGTGAAATTAATTGTTCTTCAGGTTAAATAGTTGATTTTATGGCTTCTAAGAAGCTGACGACTAAAGAAAATTACCTGATTTTCACTCCTCGACGGTAAACCCTGCTTGTTTTAAATGATCCCAGTATTTGGGGTATGACTTCTTTACGACTGTTGGATTCTCAATTTGCAGTGTTGTTCCTGTCAGTGACAAAGGTGCAAAACACATAGCCATCCGATGATCATGATAGGTGTGAATAAATGGGGTAGCGTACTGATTGAAAAGATTTCTTGTCTGTTGAGGAATTTCTAGAATGTAGTTTTCTCTTTCAATAGCCTGATAACCCATCGTAGCTAATTCGTTGATGATAGCGGTGATTCTGTCGGTTTCTTTAATACGAAGAGATCGAAGTCCTTTCAGTTGAGCTTGAATTCCTTTTGCTGCCATCGTTATGGCAAATGTTTGAGCCAGATCGGGAATATCGGTAAAGTCGGCAGTAAATTTTTTCGCTTTGTCAGGAGTGTTTTTAAGTAATAATCCTTTACCGGTAAATTGGGATGTGACACCGATATTCTCGAATAAAACTCTTACGGCACTATCGCCTTGAAGGCTATTAGGGGCTAAATCTTTTAGCAAAATTTCCGCACCGTGATTGAGTGAGGCTATCTGAAACCAGTAGGATGATGCACTCCAATCGGGTTCAATGGTTAGATGTGCTGAGGCATATTGCTGAGGTGCTATGTGATAACTGTTTTTATGACGCTGTATGATAATTCCTGCCTGTTCCATCAAGCGGGCTGTCATTTCAATATAGGGAAGTGAACCAATGGTGCCCTCCAAAGTTAGTTGCAGTCCGTTTTCGAGAGCCGGTGCTATCATCATTAGCGCAGAAATATATTGACTACTCACTCCTGCATTTATTGAAACGGCTCCCCCCTTTAACTTCTTACCTTTAATAATCAATGGGGGATAGCCTTCTTTTCCGGCATATTGTATATCTGCTCCAAGTGTTATCAGTGCATCGGTCAGTAATTTCACCGGTCTTTCTTTCATTCGTTCAGAACCTGTTAATATCCATGTACCGGGTTCGATAGCCAGCCGGGCTGTTAGAAAACGATAAACAGTACCGGCAGGACCGGCATCAAGAACTACTGCTTCAGTATTTTTATTGCTCCGATGTTGCATAATCTTGATTAGTTTCTGCAAAAGAACGGTGTCGTTTGCATCTGAAAGATTATCAATGGTCATAGACTGATTAAAGCTTTGCATGATGAGTAGTCGATTGGCAAAGCTTTTTGAAGCAGGTAGGGAGATTTCTGCCTTGATAGGGTTTAGCGGAGCATGAATGGTATATTGTATGAAACTCATAGTGGATAAGGAAAAAATAGAGGAAGTTAGAGAGATATGAGAAAACGTAATGCATCTTTTAAAAGAGCAGGATTGCATTCGATATCATAAACACCTTTACCTATTTCATTTAATAGTGTCAGACGAACGTGTCCTGAAACATTTTTCTTATCGTGTCCCATCAGTTCCAAAAGCCGCCCAAAGTCAGCTTCGGTTGGCTTAAATAACTCAAAATTGCGTAGAATTACTTTCTTGATTTCTTCAAATTGGGTTGATGGTAAAGTTGTAAGTTGAATTGAAAGCCAAGCTTCGGCTAACATCCCCAGGGCTACAGCTTGTCCGTGAAGAAGAGGATGATTGTTCTCCAATGCAAAGGTTTCAAGGGCATGACCGATGGTATGACCGAAGTTGAGCAACTTACGAAGCCCCTTTTCTTTAGGATCTTCTTTTACAATTTCACTCTTTATTTTCAGGGAGGGAAGAATAAGCGTAGTCCAGTCTTCTATTTCGGTATAGTGTTTGTCTTTGATGGCGTTCCAATATTCTTTATCGGCTATTAGTGCGTGTTTTAGTATTTCACCGTAACCCGATTGTATTTGGTTGTCGGGAAGCGTTTTCAAAAATGCGGGGTTGATAAAGACCGCTTGCGGATCAGCAAACACGCCCACCTGATTCTTTAATCCACCCAGATCAACTCCCGTTTTGCTACCTGTAGAGGCATCAACTTGTGATAAAAGGGTGGTAGGAATATTATAAAAGCGAATTCCTCTTTTGAACGTTGCCGATACAAAGCCGCCCATATCAGTAATAACACCTCCTCCAAGATTGATCATTACGGATCTCCGGTCGGCTCCGTTTTCAGTTAATACCTCCCAAAGGTGTGTACAGATTTCAATGGTTTTATTTGTTTCGCCTGATTCGATCTCAATAATATCAGCCTGAGCGAGTGCCTCAACATTGGCAAGAAGTAGCGGAACACAGTGTTGATATGTGTTTTCGTCAACAAGGATAAAAAATGAACAACCGGATTCGGCTTCTTTGTTGAGTAACTGATTCATCATTGCATAATTGTTATCAGCTACAATTAGGGGATACCCCAGCGGATTTAAAACTACTTCTGTATTCATAATATGCAAAAGTACTCAAAAATGATACTTCACTTTTCAACTTCGTAATGAATCGTTATCTATTTTTGATGAAAAATAAAAACGATGATCTCCTTTGATGATACAGCCATAGCATTTGAAAGCAAAAATAATCATGATTTATTACGGGCTTATTTTCTCTTTAAAACAGTTGCCAATCCAAGCTTGGTAAAAATGAGCAAGACGTTGGTTGAGGTCGCACAGAAAATACATTTTCCGATTGCATGGGCCGTTAAACCTACTATATATCGTCAGTTTGTCGGTGGAGATTCTATTGATAATTGCTTCAGGCTAGTCAGAACGCTTGAGAAGTATCATGTCAAAGCAATTCTGGATTATTCGGTTGAAGGAATGAGTACCGATTTGATTATTCAACATACGGTTGAAGAAACACTCCGTACTATTGATAATGCTGCGGTAGACTCAAATATCCCTTTTGCGGTGTTTAAACCCACTGCCTTATGTTCTCACGAAATATTAGAGAAAGCTGCCGATCCAAATTACACCCTGACCGATATTGAAAAAGCAGAGGTTACAAAGTTTAAAGAGAGAATAGATGTTTTATGTAAGCGTGCATTTGAGAGGAGTGTGCGACTGATGATTGATGCAGAAGACTCATGGTATCAGTCATTTGTAGATGATGTGATTACGGAGATGATGATGAAGTACAACAAAGAGCGGATAATTGTTTTCAATACCTTACAAATGTATAGAACTGATAGGTTGGACTTTCTGAAGGCATCATATGAAAAGGCTGTAGCCAATAATTATTATCTGGGAGTGAAATTTGTAAGAGGTGCCTACATGGAAAAAGAGCGGGAACGAGCTTTGCAGTTGGGGTATCCTTCACCGATTCATCCTGATAAACAAGCAACGGATGCTTCTTTTGATGATGCTCTTCGGTATTCAATGACTCATTTGGACAGGATTGGAATATTCTGTGGAACACATAATGAAAACAGTTGTCGGTTGTTTGTCGAACTGATGAATGAAAACGTTATCAGTAAAGAAGATCAGCGGTGCTATTTTGCACAGTTATATGGAATGAGTGATAACATTAGTTTTAATCTGGCTGAAAAAGGATATAATGTTGCAAAATATGTTCCCTATGGTCCAGTGAAAGCAGTGTTGCCTTATCTGATCAGAAGAGCGGAAGAGAATACATCTATTGCAGGACAGACAAGCCGTGAATTATCGCTTATAAAAAAAGAACAACAAAGAAGAAAAAATCAGAAGACAAAGAAATAAGTCTTATCTAAAGTAAGATAGACCTTTTGTGAGGTCTATCTTTTATCCAAATGATGCCGACATTAAAAGATCAATATCTTGATAAGGTTGGCGGAAAGTTTCGCTTATGAACTTATTAGTGACCGTCCCATTATACATATAAACTCCCTGACGAACGCCGATATCTGTTTTTAGTAATTCGGTAAGTCCTCCACGATCTCCAATGTCAAGCAGAATAGGCAGTAATACATTGCTTAAGGCAATACTGGCGGTATGTGGTACCTTGGAAGGAATATTCGGAACACAATAATGGGTGATACCATGTTTAATAAAGACCGGATTGTTGTGGTCCGTAACATGAGAGGTCTCGAAACAACCACCCTGATCAATACTAACATCTATAATTAATGAACCGGCTTTCATCTGAGCAACCATTTCTTCTGTGATAAAGCAAGGGGTACGTCCCTCTTTAGAGTGTATCGCACCAATTACTACATCAGCAGAATGCAGTGCTTCCGATAAGGTTTTGGGTTGTATTATCGAGGTGAAGATTCGGGTATTGAGATTGTTTTGTAAACGTCGTAGCTTGTAAATAGAATTATCGAATACCTTTACCATTGCACCCATTCCCATTGCGGCCCTAGCTGCAAATTCACCAACGGTACCTGCTCCCAGAATAACAATTTCACTGGGGCTGATCCCTGAAAATCCTCCAAGCATCACACCTCGCCCATACACAGGATGACTAAGATATTCTCCTGCAATTAATATGCAGGTATTCCCTGCAATTTCGCTCATTGCTCTTATAATAGGAAAGGCTTTTGTACGATCTTTCATTAATTGAAAGCTAAAAGCAGTGGCCTTTTTTGCTGAGAGACGTTTGAAAAACTCTTCGCATAATCCGGGAAGCTGAAGAAAAGACAGAATGGTTTGTCGATTTCGTACCATCTCAATTTCTTCTAGGGTGAGCGCTGCCATTTTTAAGATGATATCGGCCTGATATATCTCGCGAGCATCATTTACAATATGGGCGCCTGCTTCACTATATCTATGGTCTTCGTAGTGAGCCCCATTTCCTGCGCCTGTTTCAATATATATTGTATGTCCGTGTGCAGCCAATGTACTCACTGCATCAGGCGTTAGCGGTACTCTCTTCTCATTTTCAGGTTTCTCTTTCGGAATGCCGATAATCAACTCACGTTTACTTCGCAAACACTCTAATGTCTCCTCTAATGGATTGATTTTATCCATGGGTGACATTCCCATCGAATCTTCATCATGCCCTACCATATCGGTTTACTTTAAAATTTTCTCATCAGAACAAATTATAGTTCGTATATCTGTGTCTTCATCTACTGTAATTTTCACTGAGACATAACTTTCAGGAAGTATATTCTCAATCATCTCAGGCCATTCAATAAAACAATAATTTCCACTGTATACATACTCTTCGTATCCAATATCAATTGCCTCCGACTCTTTTTTTAAACGGTAGAAGTCGAAGTGAAAAATACTTTCACCTTTAAGCGTTAAATACTCGTTTACAATAGCAAAAGTAGGACTGTTTACAATATCTTTTACATGAAGTTTATTGCAAAGAGCTTTTATGAAAGTGGTTTTACCTGCTCCCATTTTCCCAAACAATGCAAATACACGATAATCTGAGAATGTGGATAATATCTGAGCAGCAGCAGAATCAAGACTATGAACATTTTCACAGACAAATTTCAATTGCATAGAATTGCTTATTTTGGTTTTAAGGTAATAAACGGAATTAGCATTTCTTCCATAGAGATGCCTCCATGTTGAAATGTATTACGGTAATAATTAACATAATAGTTGAAGTTATTCGGGTATGCAAAGAAATCGCTGCTACGGCAGAATACATAGCAGGAGCTTACATTTCCCTTTGGTAGAAAAGCATCGGCAGGATTCTTTACTTCAAACACCTCTTTTCTGTTGTAATTAAGTGTCTTTCCTGTTTTATATCTGAGATTCGTATTGGTATTTCTATCGCCAATAATTTTTACGGCATTGGTCACCTTGACAGAACCATGATCGGTCGTAATAACAATGTTGCATTTCTTTTCGGCAATGTACTTGATGATATCGAATAGCGGGCTGTGTTTAAACCATGACACCGTAATAGACCGATAAGCTGCTTCGTCGTCTGCAAGTTCACGAATGACCTCCATCTCAGTACGGGCATGCGATAACATATCCACAAAGTTGTAAACAATGACGTTCAATTTATTGTCTGTTAGATTTGGAAGATTTTCTACAAGTTTCTTTCCTGCAGTCAGATTGAGAATCTTGTTATAAGAGTGTTTAATATCTTTACCGAATCGCTTCAATAGCTCGTCCAGCAGGTCTCCCTCATATTGATTCTTTGTGCCTTCGTCGTCTTCATTTACCCAGAAGTTAGGATATTTCTTACTGATTTCTGTAGGCATTAAACCTGAGAAAAATGAATTACGTGCATATTGGGTCACCGTAGGCAGAATACTATAATATACTTCATCTTTTTCAACTCTGAAGTAATCTTCGAAAACAGGTTGAAGTACCTTCCATTGGTCATAGCGAAGATTATCGATCAATATGAGAAAGGTGGGAGGTCCATCTTCTGTAAGTACCGGAAATAGTTTCTCGCGAATAACCGTATGTGATAACACCGGTCGGTTAAGATCTTTTCCATTCAGCCAGTCGATATAATGACTTTCGATAAATTTATTAAAGACGCTGTTAGCTTCCTCTTTCTGCATCCGGAGGACATCTTTAATGCCTTCATCTACAGACTTGTCCAATTCTATTTCCCAATGTACCAGCTTACGATATATCTCTACCCACTCTTCATAGTTGAGTTTATTAGAAATCTCCATTCCAATAAACCGGAACTCTTGTTGATAAGTATGACTGGTTTTATCGCTGACAAGCTTTTTCTTTTCCAGAATACGTTTTAAGGACAATAAAATTTGATTCGGATTTACCGGTTTAATAAGATAATCGGAAATTTTTGAACCAATAGCATCCTCCATGATCGACTCTTCTTCACTTTTAGTGATCATGACGACGGGCAAGTTTGGAAACTTGTTTTTAATCTGTTGTAGTGTGTCGAGTCCAGATAGACCGGGCATGTTTTCATCAAGAAAGACAATATCAAACTGTTTTGCCTTTACTTGATCCAGGGCTTCATCTCCACTGGTTGCGGTTGATACGTCATATCCTTTTTCTTTTAAGAATAAAATATGAGGCTTTAACAACGATATCTCATCATCAGCCCACAGAATCTGTACTTTCTCCATAAAACCTTTTCTCTGAAAGAAACAATTGAAAAAAACTAACTATTTTTGACCTACTAATGAAACGTATATTTCTCAAAATAGTTGTTTCATTGTTTTTATTTCCTGTACAATACAAAAATAAGGAATAAGTGAGCACTACTGCACCAAATAAACGAAAAATCTTTAACGATCCGGTACATGGATTTATTACCATTCCGAATGAATTAGTGTTTGATATTATTGAACATTCATATTTTCAGCGTTTAAGAAGAATACGACAACTTGGCTTGACTCCATTGGTTTATCCGGGCGCCTTGCATACCCGTTTTCATCATGCGTTGGGCGCCATGCATTTAATGGGGATTACCATTGATACGTTGAGGCAGAAAGGAAACGAAATCACTCCAAATGAAGAAAATTCGGCCATATTGGCTATCCTGTTACACGACATAGGGCATGGCCCGTACTCTCACGCATTGGAACATAGCATTGTTGAGGGTATGACCCATGAAGATCTTTCCATCCTTTTTATGAAAAGATTAAATGAACAGTTTGATGGAAAGTTAACTGATGCAATCTCTGTTTTTAATGATACATGTCCTAAAAGATTTTTGCATCAACTGGTATCCAGTCAGCTCGATACGGATCGGTTGGATTATCTGAAACGTGATAGTTATTTTACCGGTGTGTCTGAAGGTGTGATCAATACCGATAGAATTATTGCCATGTTGAATGTTCACGATGACGAGCTGGTGATGGAGGACAAAGGAATCTATACCATTGAAAAATTTATCATGGCCCGGCGTTTTATGTACTGGCAGGTATATTATCACAAAACGGTAGTAGCAGCCGAACAGATGTTGATACATATTTTAAAACGTGCTAAGGAGTTGACAGAAAGCGGTATTGAACTTTTCGGATCTCCGCCTTTACAGTTCTTTCTGGGAAACAGGCTTACTAAATCTGATTTTGAACAACGATATGAAGTCCTGGATACATTTGCCCGGTTAGATGATTTCGATATTTATTCTGCCATTAAGGTTTGGGCCTTTCATTCAGATCCTATACTATCTTATTTAAGCAGTGGCTTGATCAACCGGAAACTTTTCAGGGCGGAACTGCAAAATGAACCGTTTAAACCGGATTATATTGACGAAATAAAGAATAAGGTAACTGCCAATCTTTGGGATTATTTACACGAAGATTATAACATGGTATTTGAAGGTATTATTACCAATAATGCTTACGATCCGGAAAGTGATAAGATAAAAATACTTTACAGAAATGGCGTTTCTGTTGATATTGCAGAGGCATCCGAGCAAATAAATGTTTCAGTGCTTTCAAAATCAGCCATGAAACACTTTTTATGCTATCCAAAACTCTCTTCATAACGTATCTTTACAACATGGAACGATAAAAAATCGTTACTTTGCAAAAAAATTAAAAGATATTGTAAATTTAATATTTACAATATCAATTCATTGAGCTCAATCATTCATGGATTGTTTTATTTCCAATCCATTTTTCAATAATTAATTCTGATATAAGCGATGGAATTTTCCGCAAGTCAAATTGCACAATTTCTCAATGGAGAAGTGCAAGGAAACCCTGAAGTCAAGGTTTCAAATTTATCAAAAATAGAACATGGTACACCCGGAACGCTTAGTTTCCTGGCTAATCCTAAGTATACCTCCTATATATATACAACCGGGGCATCGGTTGTAATTGTCAATAAGGATTTTGTTCCTGAACAACCGGTTACAACTACATTGGTCCGGGTAGATGATTCATATGCCGCGTTTGCTCAACTTCTGGGAATCTATGATGACTTTAGAAAGAAAAGCAAAGTAGGTATTTCAAGTCTTGCTTTTATTCATCCGACAGCAAAAGTTGCCGATGATGTGTATGTTGGTGAGTTTGCCGTCATTGGAGCCAATACAACAATAGGAAAGGGTACAAAAATCTATCCGCAGGTTTGTATCAGCGAAGATGTTACGGTAGGCGAAGAAACTACGTTAAACCCGGGCGTTAAAATTTATCATTCCTGTGTAATCGGAAACCGTTGTATATTACATGCCGGTGTTGTTATTGGTGGTGATGGATTTGGATTCGCTCAACAACAAGGCGCTGACTATAAAAAAGTACCGCAAATAGGCAATGTGGTTATAGAAGACGATGTTGAGATAGGATCGAATACCACCGTCGATCGTGCCACATTAGGTTCTACGACTATACATCGGGGGGTTAAATTGGATAATTTAGTCCAGATAGCTCATAATGTGGAAATAGGAGAAGATACTGTTATTGCTGCTCAATCAGGTGTGTCGGGATCTGCTAAAATTGGGAAATTCTGTCAGCTTGGAGGACAAGTAGGTTTGGCCGGGCATCTGGTTATACCGGATAATGTTAGAATCGCTGCACAGAGTGGTGTTGCTAATAGTTTAGCAAAAAATGGCTCCATTATCATGGGGTCTCCGGCCTTCGATATAGGACAGTATAGGAAGTCTCTTGTTGGATTTAAAAGATTGCCTGATATCATGAAACGCCTTGATCTTCTCGAAAAAAAGCTGCGTGAGCTTCAAGGAGACCTTTGATTGCTATGCTATTGTGCATATCTATTCTGCTTTTAATACATAATATTACTAATCGTTTTGGGTAAAAGATAATTTCTTAATTTTGCCTCTCATGAAAACTATGAAACAAAGAACTGTAAAAGAACCGGTAACACTAACCGGTCCGGGACTACATACCGGACTAAATGTTTCTATTACCATTAATCCTGCACCCGATGGACATGGGTATAAATTCCGTCGTATTGATTTGGAAAATAGTCCTATAATAGAAGCGAATGTTGACTATGTGGTGGATACATCTCGTGGAACAACGCTTGAAAAGAATGGTGTACGTGTTTCGACAATAGAGCATGTCCTTGCTTCTCTTTCCGGAATGGGTATTGATAATGCTTTAATCGATATGGATGGTGAAGAGTCTCCGATTCTGGACGGAAGTGCTCGTTTTTATGTTGAAGCCATAGAGAAGGCAGGTATTGTAGAACAATCTTTTGATAGGGAGTATCTGGTTCTGGATGAAACCCTTACATATACCAATAATTCCAGAAAAACCGAAATGATTGCAGTACCCGATGACGAGTTCAGAGTATCGACAATGATTGATTACGAGACCAAAGTTTTAGGTACCCAGTTTGCTTCAATTCAGAATATCAGTCAGTTTAAAGATGAGATCAGCAGTTGCCGTACCTTTGTGTTTCTGCACGAACTGGAATATCTGGTAAATAATAACCTCGTGAAAGGCGGCGATCTGAATAATGCAATTGTCTTTGTGAATCGTCCTATTCCGAAAGATGAACTTCAACGTTTAGCTACGTTCTTTAATAAACCGAATGTAGAAGTTTTACAAGAGGGAATCTTAAATAATATTGAACTTCGTTATCCAAACGAGCCTGCTCGTCATAAACTGCTTGATGTTGTTGGTGATTTAGCCTTGGTTGGTAAACCGATGAAGGCACATATCATAGCAACCCGTCCCGGCCATCCGACAAATGTTGAATTTGCCAGGATGATCAAAAAGTATCTCAAGAAGAAATCTCAGATCTCTACGGTGCCTCATTATGATCCTAATGTCGCTCCGCTTCTTGATATTAATGCCATAAAAAAAATATTGCCTCACCGTCCTCCATTCTTATTAATTGATAAAATATTATCAATGGATGATAGTGGTGTGACCGGATTAAAGAATGTTACCATGAATGAAGCATTTTTTGTCGGACACTTCCCTAATGAACCGGTGATGCCGGGTGTATTACAAATTGAAGCAATGGCTCAGGTTGGTGGTATTTATGTTCTTCGTACGGTACCCGATCCGGAGAACTATATTACTTACTTCCTTAAAATAGATAATGCACGTTTCCGTCATAAAGTTGTTCCGGGCGATACACTTCTTTTCCGTTTGCGTTTATTGTCTCCGATTCGAAGAGGTATTTGTGAAATGGAGGGGAAAGCCTACGTTGGAAATAAGCTGGTTATGGAAGCTTATTTGATGGCACAAATCTCCAAGAAATAATTAGCTTTATTAAATAAAGGATTATCTATTAAAAAAATCAGTATCCGAATGAATCAACCGTTAGCATATGTTCATCCACAGGCAAAAATTGCCAAAAACGTGGTAATAGAACCGTTTGTCAATATTGAAAAAAATGTTGAAATAGGTGAAGGTACCTGGATCGGTTCGAATGTAACCATCATGGAAGGCGCTCGAATTGGAAAGAATTGTAAAATATTTCCCGGAGCTGTTGTTGCTGCCATCCCTCAGGATATGAAGTTTAATGGCGAAGATACGCTTGCACGCATTGGTGATAACACTACCCTCCGAGAAAACACAACCGTTAACCGCGGAACCAAAGTGACTGGTGAAACGGTGGTTGGAAGCAATTGCTTGATAATGGCCTATGTCCATGTGGCGCATGATTGCGTTGTTGGGGATAATGTTATTCTTGGAAATGGTGTACAGCTGGGCGGACATATTACTGTTGATGACTGGGCGATTGTTAGCGGCTTATCTGCTGTTCACCAATTTGTAAATATTGGAGCTCATTGTATGATTTCAGGTGGCTCTCTGGTCCGTAAAGATGTTCCACCTTATACAAAAGCTGCCCGTGAACCACTCTCTTATGTTGGCGTTAACTCCATCGGTTTGCGTCGAAGAGGTTTTTCCAATGAGAAAATTAATGAGATACAAGAGATCTATCGTTATATATTCCTTAAAAACTATAATGTCAGCAAGGCGCTTGATATGATTGAAAGAGATCTCCCGGCTACTCCCGAACGTGATGAAATCCTTTCATTTATCAATAGTTCGAGCCGTGGTGTGATGAAAGGATATAACCGTAGCAGAGGAATCGGAGAATAATGGAAAAGGCCCAATATTGGATTGATGGCCTTTCTTTGAATGAGCACCCGGAGGGAGGATGGTATAAAGAGATTTACCGAAGTGATGAGGTGATTGCTTTTCCCCATCTTCCTTCTCGCTTTTCTGGAAACAGGTCTTTTGCCACCTCGATTTACTTTCTTTTGAAAGGAAGTGATTTTTCGGCCCTGCATAGAATCAAGGCTGATGAGATCTGGCATTTTTATGATGGCGCTTCTTTAGAACTTGTCTCTATTGATGAAGCTGGAATTTTAGAAAGAAATATTTTAGGTAGAAACCTGGGGATAGGCGAAAAATTGCAACATGCAGTTCCTCATGGTTGTTGGTTTGGAGCCCGAACTTTAAATCCGGATTCGTATAGTTTAGTTGGGTGTGGGGTCGCACCCGGTTTTGATTTTGAGGATTTCGAGATGGGCGATCGTCAGACTTTACTCACGATGTTTCCTGCGCTGAACGATATTATCGTTCAATATACAAGATAATTCGGATTCGTTTTTCAGCTCGGTTCCATTTGTTACCTTTTCTCTATAAATCTTTTAGTCTGAAATGATTTTTGCTTTTATTCGGTGTGTGTATGAAAGAAATTATTATGTATGTTTGAATAACTAAAACAGTCTCTTTCTATGAAATTATCTCCCGAAATTTCATTCATCGATATACATACTCATTCGTTGAAAAGAGAAAGTGATGTATTTGAAATAGTGAATCTCTTCCCTGAACAAATTGATCCGGTTTTATTTAATATTTCATCCATAGAAAATCATACCGGCTATTCAATAGGCTGGCATCCCTGGCACTTAACGAATGACCAGATAAAAACGGTCATAGAACTTCTTGTTAAGGCAAGTCCTCTTGTATCGGTAATCGCCATTGGCGAATGTGGATTGGATCTTCGCTCCGAAACCCCTTTGTCGCTCCAAATTGATGTATTTAAAGAACATGCCCGGATTGCTGCAACAGTTAATAAGCCTTTGTTGATACATTGTGTAAGGGCTTTTAACGAGCTGATACGATTAAAAAAAGAGTTAATGCCAACCATCCCATGGATTGTTCATGGATTTAATGCCAATCTTTCTATAGGTAAAGAACTGATCAGACATGGATTTTACTTTTCGTTAGGCAAAGCGTTGTTAGATGCTGATTCAAATGCTGCTAAATTATTACCTGATATTGCAACAGATCACCTTTTTCTGGAGACGGATGACTCGGATGTAAATATAAAAATGATTTATCAACAGGCGGCTTTCTTGATGAAGGTTGATGTGGAGCAGATCAAAAAGAGGATACTTGCTAATTATTATACATCTTTCAACGTTAGATAAAACGGTTCGGTAAGGTTTCTGTATTCCTTGCTGTATTTTCCATCACCGGTTCTGATCGTAAGTTGTTCTTCATGTAGTGTACTTTGAAATCGGCTCAACTCACCCATAAAACGGTTGGGCTGCTTTCCCTCTTTCGAAAAGACCAGACAACGTCTGTTTAAATACAGATGCTGGCTTATTGCAAGGGTTACTAAATTTTCAGCTTCTCTGACCGGTAAGATGAAAGAAAAGATACCGTCGGGCGCCAGTAACTTATCGACAGCATATAGCAATCCTTCGGGAGGAAGTGTGTCGTTGTGGCGGGCAGCATTTCTCTGTTTTTCAGGCGCTTTTAATGCATTTGAAAAAAAAGGAGGGTTGGTGACGATTAAATTAAATTTTGAATGGGGGTTATATTGCTGAACCGCTCCCTCTATGCACTCTAATTTATCAGCCCAGGGACTGTTGGAAAAGTTTAGACGGCTCTGTTTAACTGCATCCGGCTCTATTTCTATGGCTGTTATATGGGCTGCGCTTCGCTGTGCGAGCATTAATGCAATTAGTCCACATCCTGTACCTATATCTAAAATCAAGCCATCCTGAGGTGTCTGGGTCCATGCTCCAAGCAGTACGCCGTCGGTTCCTACTTTCATTGCACAACCCGTATCGTCTACTGCAAATTGTTTAAACCGAAACGGTGACCTTTCCATTATTCCAGATAAATGTCGATTAATCCTTCAGGAGCGGAGATATATAAAATCTTGTTTTTCCGATCCACTCTGTCGATAAGCTCATCAGCTATCGGAATTAAGATCTCTTTTCCCTCATTGTCAATTTGAAGAAGCTCTTGCATGGGAAGTTCCAATACCTCTTTTACCGTTCCTATATCTCCGGCGGTGTCGTCAACAACACGATATCCGATTATCTCATGAAAATAGAACTGATTATCGTTTAATTTCGGCAATCTATCTAAGGGAAGATAAACCATAAGGTTGACTAATTTTTCAACTGCTTGCGGATCATCGTAGTCGATTAGCTTGGCAATTATCGTATTATTATTTCTGAAAGTGAGCTTTTCGATAAAAAACGGAACCAGATCACCATCGATGTCAACATAGAAAAAATCAAGATTCGCATAGTTATTAGGATCGTCTACATCAAGCAGAAGAGTTAATTCACCTTTGGATCCGAATAAGCGGGTTATCTTTCCCAGATTGAAGCAGTTTTCTTTTTTCATTTTTATAGAATTAACAGCAGATTCCCGTCTTTTACTTTTAACAAAAACATAATTTGTTTGTAAGCAATTACAAATGACTCATAAATAATAAAAAGGCTAAGTCGGAAGTGATGTTTAGAAAAACAATACACTTTTCAACTTAGCCCCTTATTATTGAACCGAAGAAATTTTACTTCGAAAAAACAAATTATTCTGCAGCTGGTTCTTCAGTAGCTTCTGCTTCAGGAGCTGCTTCAATAGTTGCTTCAGGTGCAGGTGCCGGAACAACTTCTTTAGCTTGGTTCTTCTTAGCTAGAGCAGCTGCTCTAATTTCGTTGATTTTAGCTTCCGATGCTAAACGTTCTTGGGCGGCTTTTGCAGCGCTTTCAGTGTTTGTATTAATAGCTCCGGCTACTTTAGCTTCCTTCATGGTCTTCCATGCGTCGAATTTGACTTCAGCTTGTTCTAAAGTGAGCGCTCCTTTATCAACACCTTTTAACAGGTGATATCTGTAAAGTACTCCTTTATATGAAAGAATGGACTTTACTGTATCTGAAGGCTGAGCTCCATTACGTAACCATGCTATTGCTTTTTCCGTGCAAATATCAATAGTTGCAGGCTTGGTAACAGGATTGTAAGTTCCAATTTTTTCAATAAACTTGCCATCTCTAGGTGCACGACCATCGGCAATTACGATATGGAAGAAAGGTTTTCCTTTTTTACCATAACGCTGTAATCTCATTTTTACAGGCATAAGACACTAAAATTAAATGTGTTTGTAATTTTTACAAAATAGGGTGCAAAGATGCAATATTTTTAGATAAGAAAAAAGCCTTTTGTAAAGAAAATGAGTGAGAAAGCAAATATTGTCATCTTTTTTTTATTCGCGGATTTATTCGCATGATCAATATTATAAATCAGTTATACATTGCCGCTGAATTTCTCTGAAAATTCTTCCAAACATAAGAGCTAAGCCTAATCTAAGCCTAATGTAATACTAATGTGATCCTAATCTCCTTCTATTAGTCATTAGGAAGAGATTAGGATCATATTAGTATGACAAAAAGATAATAATTATGATAGAATGGAATTTTATCATAATTATTATCTTCTATTTGAGGCTAAATAGAACGATGATGGGATTGCGTAAAACTTATTTCAGTAATTCGGCAACCTTGGCTTTTAACTCTTCGCCACGAAGTCCACGTGCAACAATTTTTCCATCCTTGTCAATGAGGATTGTTTCAGGAATTGCACTGATGACATATAGATCGCAGATCATACTTTGCCAGAATTTCAGATCGGAAACATGGTTCCATGCAAGTTTATCGTCGGCAATGGCTTTTACCCATTTATCTTTGTCCCTATCTAAAGAAATACCTAATATGGTGAAATTCTTATCCTTGTTTGCATTGTAGAGCGCAACCATGTTGGGGCTTTCGGCTCTGCATGGACCACACCATGATGCCCAGCAGTCAACTACAAGCACTTTGCCACGGAATTGAGACAGAGATACCATTTTGCCTTCAGGTGTCGGTAGGGTAAAATCCGGAGCCATAGCACCGACTCTGACTTTATCCATCTTTTGCAGACGGGCAGCCAGATTTTTGAATACCTCACTCTTTTGAACATCCACACCCACTTTATCCAATATCCCTTTTAATTTTTCGTAGTCATAGTAGTAAACCTTATTGACGACAAAGTATAATCCCAGAAGATTATTCGCATTGTTTTCCTGGATTTTATTTTCAACGGCATCAAAGGCATCAGATTTAACCGTTAATTCTTTTTCCAGTCGTTCAACTTCGGCCTGATTCTTATCATTTTTAGCCTTTTGATAAGCCGGATAAAGCTTGCTCATCTCCATCCGGCTTTCGTTGAGGGCTTTAGAGTAATCCTGAAAGATTGCTTGCAGGGCGCCGGCTTTTACCTCCGAAGATTCAATGTTGTGGTTGTTCAATTTAACCGTTACGTTAATGTTTTCTTTTTCGGGAAACAGAAATACACCGGCTCTTACCTTCCCAAAGTTGATCATATAGATGTCGGAAGATGTAATTCCTTTTGAAAAAGTGAAGGCGCCGTTTATCGCATCAATGGAGTCGACTTTTATAGGCTTTTGTAAGGCCATTTTGTTCAGATATACTTTCCCTTCGGTAAAACCATCAACTTTTCCGTTTATGGTAAGGCTCTTTTGTGCATTAGCAGAAAAAAGCAATGATAATGCTGAAAATAAAACAATAATTTTTTTCATGAATGTATTAAGAGATTGGTTAGCAAAAAAAAGATTTAAAATAATGGCGCTAAATTACATATAACACTAGGATAAGTCAACAGAATAAATTGTTTTATACTATATAATCAGCAAGGCAACCTAATCAATGGTTGCCTTGCTGTATATTTATTATTCCTTTTCCATCTCTCTTTCCACATCTTTATCTCCTCTTCCCGAGAGGTTTATAATGGAGATTTCATTTTTATTCTTTAACAGTTTCATTGCCAATGCTATTGCATGAGCGGATTCTATAGCAGGAATGATTCCTTCGAGATGGGATAACATTCTGAATGCATTAATGGCTTCGTTATCTGTAATGCAATGATATGAAGCACGTCCCATTTCTTTAAGATTTGCGTGTTCGGGGCCCACTCCGGGATAATCTAATCCGGAAGCAATTGAATAAGCCGGAACAGGTTGGTCTTTTTCGTCCAAGAGACAATAAGAATAAGTCCCCTGAAATACAGCAGGACGCCCCATGTTAAATGTAGCAGCGGTACGGCCTAATGTTAATCCATCTCCACCACCTTCAGCACCAAAGATCTTAACGGTCTTGTCGTCTAAAAAACCTGAGAAAAGACCAATGGCATTAGACCCTCCTCCTATACAAGCGAAGATTGAATCGGGAAGTCTGCCTTCCAGCTCCAAAATCTGTTGACGGGCCTCCGTACCAATTACACTTTGGAAGAAGTGAATGATGGAGGGATAGGGATGTGGACCAACTGCCGAGCCAAGCATGTAGAAGGTAGATGGATTTTTGATATAATATCCTAATGCTGCATCAACCGCATCTTTTAAAGAAGCGGTTCCAAGATCTGTTTTGACCACTTCAGCGCCTAAGAGCTTCATCCGGTCAACGTTTAGCTTCTGACGTTCAATATCTCTTGTTCCCATAAATACTTTGCATGGAATTCCGGCAAGCGCGGCTACCGTTGCTGTGGCTACACCATGTTGTCCGGCTCCTGTTTCTGCAATGATTTCTTTAGCGCCCATTCGTTTTGCTAACAACATCTGACCAAGGCAGTTATTGATTTTGTGAGCGCCGGTATGGTTGAGGTCTTCACGCTTCAGATAAATTTTACTTCCTACTACTTCAGAGAGTCTTTGGGCATAATACAATGGGGATGGTCTACCAACATAGTATTTTAGATAGTATTGATATTCTTTTATAAACGCTGGGTCAACCATTGCTTTTTCAAATTCGACAGTAAGTTCAGCGAGTTTGACATCAAGTACTTCCGGTACGAATCGGCCGCCGAAGCGTCCAAAATAACCACTCTTTAGTGTTTCAGGATTTAAAGGTTTCATTTTTATGTGTGTGTTTTGGTTCGTTAAAAGACAAAAAAAGGCCGCAGGAAATCTCCTGCGGCCTGGCAATATCATTGCGCTTCCCCGACTTAGATTGTCCTGTCTGGAATCATACTACTGTGCCACCACCAATAGAATAAGCGCGAAATCATCTTTTCTTATTTTTTATTTGTTACTGCAAAATTAAAAAAATATTTTAAAAACCAATAGGCGTATTAATTTTTTTCCTGAATTGGTATTACTTTTCCCTCGTCCCATTGTAATCCTTCAAAAACAGCCGTAGAATCGCTTACCAGCGTAGTATCAGAAACCGGACGCAAAAGGTCTTTTGCTCTTCCTGTTAATGTTACATTAGGTGTGAGCATATCGAATTCACTTTGGTTGATTTGTCCTTTCCCCAGCATCTTTCCGGCTACAAATTTGTAATAGCTTTGCATATATGGTTTAAGCATACCTGTTGAATCGAATGAGCTTCTGAATGTTTTAGGGTGGGGAATTATACTTGCCATGTAAATAGCCTCTTCAAGATTTAGATCCTTTACATCTTTGTTGAAATAAAAGTGTGCGCCTTCATTTACACCGTAAACTAATGGACCCATCTCTAAAATGTTAAGATAGACTTCGAACATCCGCTCTTTAGAACTTAATCGATTGGTCTCGATCAACCATGTGATAAGGGCTTCCTCAGCCTTTCGTGCCATGGTTTTGTTTCGATTCAGGAAGATGTTTTTTACGAGTTGTTGGCTGATCGTACTTCCTCCCCGTGCAAACTTGCCTCGTTTTAAATCGGCTGTTATGGCCTTTGTAATAGCTTCGGGAATAAAGCCGTTATGATGAAAGAAAAGGCCGTCTTCAGATGTTAATATTGCATTTTTTAAAACGTCGGGAATTTCATTTAAGAATTTAAAGTTGGGATTTTGCGGCCCTACAGGAAATGTTCTGACGGGAACTCCATGCTCAAAGGCAGTATAAATGAAATCGGTATTCAGCATTCTGAAGTCCGTATTTCCGAAATGTATAATCTTGAAATTATGCCGCTTTAGCTCTGAACGCAGATGAATAGAATCAGGATGGTTGATATCGACAAAGAAATCCAGATTATAACTTAATTGCCCCTCTGTCTTAATTCCTTCAAGCGTAGTGAATAAACCTTTAGGTAACGACTCAAAAAGATCTTGTCCGTTGAAGGGCCCTTTATGAATGATAGCGGTAATCTGTTTTGTGGGAGATACCTGATATTTGAAATATGGATTGAATTTTAATTTATTAAAGATAACTGTTGAAGCACTGTCGACTTCGTAATAATTTTCTCCGATGTGAATGCGATAATCCATTGTCCCTTTTGCAAAAGTAATATCCTGTGGTGCAATTTTAGGCTGATTGATGGTAAGGCCCGACATAGACCCGCTACCTTCAAAATATAATATTCCCCCTGAAAGACGACAATTCTCCAAACTAAATTGGAGCGTATCAAATCCTACTTTCGCTTGCCAACGTTGATCAATATAAGGAATATGAATCTTTTGATTTTTTCCGGCATATAGTTTTATCATCACATCACGATCCAGTGGATTTAACCTTCCTGATAAGTTCCAGAACGCACGTTCGCCTTTGTTTGTGACAATAGCATACGAATTAAAGAGGTGGTCGTCTATCTTTAGATTGGGGAGCTTAATGAAAATTGATCACCCTCCATGTTGGCCTGAACATAGAAATTGGAAATATTGGTTGTTGATGGGATTTTTGAGAATACCGCATCAAGAAGTCTGTCATAACGTCTTGCTAAATCAATGTGTTTATCGTCTGTTGTATCAGCCGTTTTATCTCTTTTCTCTAAAAGGAACATGTAGTTTGTATGGGTCGCATCTTTTTTGACCAGATTGATACGGGTGTTATTTACTTCCATCTCACTAAATCCGATTCTAAAACGGAAAAGCCGATAAATACTTATTGTCGCCTTGACGCTTTTTACGGTCAGTAAAGTATCCCCATCATTGGGCTTCAAACTAATGTCTTTCAATTTGATTCCTGTGAGTCCGTCAAACTGAAACGATCCTATTTTTAATTGTGCTTGATATGCTTCATTAAATGATGATATCTTTTTATTCATGATAGACCTTGCTATAGGCCCTCTGAAAATGAGTAAAATGCCAATTATGAAAATAAACGAAGCCGCTGCAATGATAGAAAAACGTTTTACTTGCCTCCTGTTTGGAAGTTTCTGTCGTACCTGTGGAGGAAGCTTGTCCAGAAGATCCGTAAAAGAGAAATGATATGGTATTTTAATCCTCATGAATATTAATTTTGTGCAAAATTGAAACTTAAAAATAAGTATTCAATGATTTTTAGAACTTTTAACAAAAATACCAAAAACAGAGATTTTAAATACACTTATTTTCTCCCATAACCCGAATACAATAGGGACTAATAGAAGAGAACGGAGAATTATTAATAATGTTGTTTTGAATGACAATAATTGGTTTAATTTATCTTTTTTACGTTATTCCAATTGATTTTGGCATCGACCCTATTCTTCGATTCCGAATGAAAAGAAGCGGGAGCTGAAAAAAAAATATTGAAATCATATTTTCTTAAGGAAAAGTAGAATTTGTTATTAGGTTTACGATTAAACCTTGTTAATGAGTAGATTGTTCTGTTAAATTCTTTTATTCACAACTTTTCAACAGGCGATCCTTTCCCTTTAAATTTAAGTAATTTTACAAATTGGAAGGGCGAATTTCGTCTATCTGTAAGTAATTGATATACATGTCTGAGTTTACACATTTACACGTTCACACACAATATTCTATTCTGGATGGTGCCGCAAGCATCAAAGGATTGCTCTCAAAAGCAAAAAAATCGGGGATGAATTCTCTTGCGATAACCGATCATGGTAATATGTATGGTGTTCTTGATTTTGTTAATGAGGCAAAAAAACAGGGGATCAAACCTATCATCGGTTGCGAAGTCTATGTTACGGAGCATTCCAGATTTGATAAAGCCGGGAAGGATGATCGTAGTGGCTACCATTTGATTCTACTGGCAAAAAACCACACAGGATATAAAAATTTATCCCGACTGGTCTCACAAGGGTTTACCGAAGGCTTTTATTATACTCCACGAATTGATTATGACATACTCCGTCAATATAGTGAGGGGCTTATTGCCAGCACTGCTTGCTTAGGGGGCCATTTGCCTAAAACTATTACACGGTTTAATCAACCTGCCCCTAATGATGATTATTCAAATTACCACTTTAATTTAGAAAAGGCAGAGGAGGTTCTTAAACGGTTTATTGATATATTTCATGATGATATCTACCTGGAGCTTCAAAATCATGGATATAAGGAGCAGATATTAGTCAATCATGGAATGAAAATTCTGGCCGAAAAGTATAATCTGGAATTAATTGCCACCAATGACGTTCATTACATCAATAAAGATGATTTTGAAGCACACAATATTCTTATTTGTTTAAATACTGGAAAGGATGTTGATGATACGGAAGGTATGCACTATACCGGAAACGAGTTTTTGAAAACACCTGAGGAAATGGCCGAAACGTTTAAAGAGTTTCCTGAGGCGTTGGCAAATACCCAGCATATTGTTGATAAGGTGGAGCCGATTGAAATCACCAGAAATATCTTATTGCCGGTGTTTCCTATCCCTGAAGGCTTTGAAACCGAGTACGATTACCTTGAATATCTGGCCTGGGAAGGAGCTAAAAAGCGTTGGCCTGATATGGATGAGCGGCCGGATGTTAAGGAGCGGATGGAGTTTGAACTTAAGACCATTAAATGGATGGGGTTCCCTGGGTACTTTTTAATTGTTTGGGACTTTATTTTGGCAGCCAGAAAGATGGGCGTGAGGGTGGGACCTGGTCGTGGATCGGCTGCCGGATCGACTGTTGCTTATTGTTTGTCCATTACAAATATAGATCCGATCAGATATGATTTGCTGTTTGAACGTTTTTTGAATCCTGAACGTATCTCCATGCCCGATGTCGATATTGACTTTGACGATGAAGGACGAGCAAGGGTAATTGAATATGTCATTCAGAAATATGGAAAAGACAGGGTGGCTCAGATCATCACTTTTGGATCTATGGCTGCCCGTTCAGCAATTCGAGATGTGGCTCGCGTGTTAAAATTGCCACTATCTGAGGCTGTTAACTTATCAAAATTAATTCCGGAAGGACCTAAAGTATCATTAGAATCCGCATTTAACGATGTGCCTGAATTAAAACAGGCTAGGTCGTCGGGTGATCCGCTTGTTCAGAAGACCCTAAATCTGGCTTTAACGCTTGAGGGATCTATCCGCAATGTGGGCGTACATGCTTGTGGTGTCATCATTGGTCCGGATGATTTAAAAAACTTTGTTCCTTTGGCTATTGCCAAGGACTCAGATATGCCGGTGACTCAGTTTGAAGGTAAATTGGTCGAATCGGTAGGATTGCTCAAGATGGACTTTCTGGGTTTGAAAACCCTCTCTATCATTAATGATACTCTTATCAATATTAAATACCATCATACGTTAGATTTTGATATCGACACGCTGGTTCCTGACGATAAGAAAACTTTTGATCTGTTTTGTAAGGGAGAAACGACAGCGGTGTTCCAATTCGAATCTCCAGGGATGAAGAAATATCTGATGGAGCTGAAACCCGATCGTTTTGAGGATATTATTGCTATGAATGCGCTGTATCGTCCGGGACCTATTCAATATATTCCCAACTTTATCGATCGTAAATTCGGACGCGAAAAGATTGAGTATGCTAATCCCGTGATGGAAGAGTATCTGGACGATACGTATGGTATTACCGTTTATCAGGAACAGGTTATGCTTCTTTCTCAGGCGTTGGCAGGGTTTAGTAAGGGACAAGCTGATAAGCTTCGTAAGGCTATGGGAAAGAAGCAAATCGCTGTGATGAATGAGTTGAAAGACAAATTTATCAAGGGGTGTATTGGCAATGGAATGGAGAAAGAGCCTATTGAAAAGATATGGAGCGATTGGGAATCTTTTGCTCAATATGCTTTTAATAAGTCACACGCCACCTGCTATGCCTACGTAGCTTATCAAACAGCGTTTCTCAAGGCTCATTATCCTGCCGAATTCATGGCGGCCAACTTAACGCACAATCTAAACGATATCAAAGAAATCGCATTTCTGATTGATGAGTGTAAGCGGATGAAGATTGAGGTTCTGGGACCCGATGTAAACGAGTCAATGCATAAATTTACTGTAAATACAAAAGGCGAAATCCGGTTTGGCTTAGGTGCTGTTAAAGGTGTTGGTGAAGCTGCTGTTGAGTCATTAGTTATTGAACGTGAATCCAATGGCCCTTTCACATCGATTTTTGACTTTGTTAAACGTATTAATCTCAGAGCGTGTAACCGTCGTTCGTTGGAAGCAATGGCTTCGGCCGGTGCTTTTGATAATCTTGGTAATGTACATAGGGCGCAATTCTTTTATGTGGATAAAGACAACTCTTCGTTTATTGAAAAGTTGATTAAATACGGGACCAATTATCAATCCAGTCTTGGCTCATCGCAAGTCTCCTTGTTTGGTGATCTGGAATCTGATACCTCTATCCCTGATCCGGAACTTCCAAAATGTGATCCATGGACCAAACTAGAACAGTTAAATAGGGAACTTGAGGTGACAGGATTTTATATATCAGGGCATCCTCTGGATGATTATGATGTTGAAATAAAGAATTTTACTAATATCCAGATAGCTGAGTTCAAAGATGACTTTAAACCTTTTCTGGGAAAGGAATTAAACATTGCCGGTATTGTTTCGAATGTTGAACATAGAACTACAAAAACGAATAAACCTTTCGGCTCATTTAACATCGAAGATAAGAGTGGAATGATGCGGGTTGTACTATTCTCGGACGACTATCTGAATTTTAAGCAATATATGATGAACGAAACAGCGCTGCTTATTAAAGCTAAAATTACGACCAGATATAAGCAGGATGATAATCTTGAGTTTAAGGTATCATCCATACAATTGCTCTCAGATGTTCTGGATAAGCAGGTGAAGGCTGTTACTGTTTTAGCCTCTTATGACGATATTACGGATGATTATATGATGTATATATCAGATCTTATGTCGAAAAATAGAGGTAATACATCATTGAAATTTCTTATTTTTGATGCTTCTGAAAAGACAACCGTTGAGCTGTTCTCGACAAAAATAAAGGTTCAGACTTCTGATGTTTTGCGTGAATTGCAACAAAAAGGTATAAAATTCAGACTATCAGCGTAAACATTTTTTAATATAAGTTGTTCTTTAAATTATTACAAACAGTTTAAAATCAAAATTATGGCTTTAGAATTTACTGATGCTAATTTCGACGAATTAGTAGTTAAGTCAGACAAACCGGTTATTGTTGACCTATGGGCTGAATGGTGTGGCCCTTGTCGTATGCTATCTCCGATTATTGAAGAGATTGCAAAGGAATACGAGGGTCGTGCGATTATTGGTAAAGTGAATGTAGACGACAATCCTGAGATTACTGCCAAATTTGGCGTTCGCAATATTCCTACTGTACTTTTCTTTAAAGGAGGCACTGTTGCTGATAAACAAGTTGGCGCTGTTCCTAAATCTGCTTTGATTGGTAAGCTTGAAAAGCTTTTCTAATAATCTCACTTATATTTACATTCATTGCCAAAAGATCCTTCTTTTGAGAATATCAAAGGGAGGATCTTTTATTTTGCCGAAGTGAAACGCTCTGATTATGGCTTCATCGGAAATCTAGCAGCTTATTTTCCATGACACTATGATCATTATTGTATCATTATCCTCATTGCCGAACCTTCGCCGTATCTGGGCCTATTCTTTGCCGAACATGTAACAATACATGCATAGGGCATATATTCGTCAAGGGAACGGTAAATAGTTTGATCGTTTTTGGCGTTTGGAAGCGTTACATCAGAATCAGCCTAAAATCTTTATCGGATGTATAGGAAGATTTGAATCTGAAGGATTATCAAGCGACAATACGAAAATGGGAATTAAGCGATTCAATTTTTTGATTGTCTTTTAGCTCTTGATTATTTTCTCAATAGTCATTTCTGCCCCTCCAAAAACTCTTAAAAGATACACTCCTGATTTAAGAGACTGACCAATTGAAATAGTTTTCTTGGGCATTATGTGTGTTTGTCTTTCAACTAAATTCCCGGAAATAGAATAAATTTCTATTGTCCAATCCTGTATCGAATCATTTATAATTATTAAATTGAATTTATCTTTGGATGGATTGGGCGTAATGATAAAAGTGGTCTTGGGTTCGTTTTCTTTTTGTTTCTTCAGTAAAAAATGATAGGTTCTTGGATAATTGACATTTTCATTAGCAGTTAGTTTATCCGTATAGTTTAATGATGAGTAGTGCGGGATGAATTCATTATATTCAACAGAAGAATTATTGCTATTTCGGGAAGCACTACTGGTAAAGATCCCTCCCAAAGCACAAGCGAGTAAAATATAACGCATATTCCTGTTTATTACTGAATAAATATTTAAAATTACCTTCTGATGAATCATTTTATCATTATTCTTTACTGGTTAATGTTATCAAAGTGATTTCAGGGTTCATGCCAATTCTACCCGGATAGCCGATGTGCCCCATCCCTCTGTTTACATACAAATATTGGGCCTTTCCGGTTGAATTTTGTTTTTTATAGAGTCCGCCCCAATAGGTATACATCCATTGTGCGGGACTAAACCTGAACCATTTTGTTTCAATACCCATTTGCATGCCATGCGTATGTCCGGAAAGTGTTAAATCTATTGTCGGGAAATCTTTGCTTACTTGAAATTCCCAATGAGTTGGGTCGTGTGATAATAGTATGTTTAATGCTACGTTTTTATGTATTCCAATGGCTCTTTCTAAATTCCCTCTTTGTCCGTAGCGTTTCTTGATACTCCAGTTTTCGACGCCAATGAGAAGAAGAGAGTCATTCCCTTTATGGATGACGGCACTTTCATTTCGCAATAGATTCCATCCAATAAGTTTGTAAAACCAGCAGAGTGTATCAATATTACGCTGTTTCGAAATAGAATCGGGCCAACTTAAATAGTCGCCATAGTCGTGGTTTCCCAAAATAGCATAGACGCCCAGTGGCGCTTTTAATGATTTTAATTCCGAATTGAAACGAAAAGCCTCGTCAGAGGTGAAATTGACAAGATCGCCTGTGAATAAAATGATGTCTGGATATAGATTGTTAATTTCGGTAATAGCTTCGCGTAAAGGACGTTTGGAAATCCAACTTCCCAGATGCATATCAGATATCTGCACAATCCTTAATCCCTCAAAAGAGGGGGGAAGATCAGCGATTTTTATCTGTTCGTCATAAACCTTAAACTGATAGACTCCTATCAGCATTCCATAAATTAAGATGATAAATATGAATAGTGAAAATTTAATGCCATTATTAAACATCCATTTTTGGATACGTGGATAGCCATGTCCGGATGACTTTCCGATTAATCGTAAAATGTCTTTTACTAAAAGAAAAGGTACCGGAACTAATCTTGGAAGGTAGAGAACTAAAGCGATTCCGATGTAATAAATACGTATAGGTCCATCCCATAGATGGAAGGGAATAATTCGGGCAGTCAGAAAAAAGGAGAGAATTAGGATATCAGGAATCCAAAAGAAGTGTAGTACAAATTTTCCCCACTTGGTTGTAGAGCTTTTAAATGACCACCATGCATATAACTCAATGCCGAAGATTAAAATTAGAATCGGCATTCTACCTGCATACTTTGGAAATTCCAAAGCCCCTGATATAAATATTAGTATTATGATCAGGGATAAAATGGCTATTAAAAGTCTCTTTTTCATAAAGAATAAAGAAGAAGGTGATGCTGCATGTTACAACCTTTTCCAAATATAGATTATTTTTTGTTTCATCCGTAAATAATTTTATTTTTTGATTCGGGTAGAACTTGTATTCGGGATTTTTACCCTTGTTTTAAAACTCAGTCACTGATGAATCAACACAAATAGGTTGAGATTTAAGCTCAATTAAAACAGAAACAGCAACTTTAAATTCTTCATATTTAGTTATAGCAATTTGTAAAAATTCATTATCATTAGGACTTCCTAAAACGGCAAACATCTCTTTTTCACTTTCGTACATCATCTTTCGTGATGATGAAACGTAATCTTTCTGTCTGACTTTTAGGGTCTGTTCTTTTACATAATTAGCAATTTGAAGCGCTTGCGGCGTAAGTTCCTGAATCAATTCAGTGTCAACAGTCCTTTTTGTGATCTGCTCAAGGGCATATTTTGCAAAGCAGGCTTTTTCAAAGATATAACGCTCTCCAATTTTCCAATATTCCCGATGTATTTCATCCCAATTCTTTAAATTTCCTTTTTTTATCCCGTTTTTTAACCGATCCAATTCTCGTTCAGAAATAAGTTGACCACCCATATTGATCCATTGATCATTTGTACAATCAGTATTTAGCGTTTCAAATAATGAGGTATTATTTCCGTTGCTTTCCTTTAATGCAATAAATGACTGGAATGCATAATAAATAATCATCTCCTTATAAGCATTCCAAGCCAACTGAGGTTTCCGGATAACTACATCACGAGTAGAATCTTCTATTCCTGAGTCTTTTACAATTAGTTCGTCGAAAATATTGTTTGTCAGATATTCATTTCCGATGCGTATCATCTCAGGTTCGGACGCAAGTCCGCTACTAATCTTTTTTCCCGTCCAATATTCGATGAATCTAATCCCTTCAAGGATCTCACTGACCGAATCCGGGGCTAAATAGTTATATTCAAAGGGTTGTCCTATTACTTTTCTAATATCACGATGTTTGAATTTCCATGTGTTTCGTTCCAGCGCGTACATATTATGAAGCCACCAATAAGCAGGCATTACTTCAAGTCTGTCGAGTTTGTCATTATTTGAAACTAAAGAAAAGGGGAGTGAAATGTTTAATGAATTACGATAGTTCGCTTTAGTCAATAAGGTGAAAGTGGCAAACTTGCTATTATGTTTTATTGAGGTGGATAATCCTGCCCAGAAACCTCTGGCGGCGAGCATTTCACCATCATTTGAACGCGAAGAGTGGTTCGATCCTAAAGTCGCACCTGCGGCAATGTTACTCTGTCCTAATACGGTCCCGGCAATTAAGAAACTATTGTTGTGGTGTTGTTCATGGCTTGGATAAAGCAGACTGTTGAGAACTTCGCAACACGAAATGGTTGAGTTCTCGCCTAAAATCGAATTGATCAATCGTGCTCCATATTTTAAAGAAGAGTTATTTCCGATGATAAAACGGACAGCTTTTACACCATAAAATATCTTACATCCGTATCCTACGATCCCATTTACCAATTCCACTCCCTCACCAATTTGAGTGTAACTGTCAACTTGAGAATTTACGGTTAGATTCTTTAATTTATTTGCTCCTTTTATATAAGTAGCTTCACCTACCGATACATCTTTTATACTTTTCGTGTTTTTAATGACACTTTGAGACCCAATTGTCCCATAATAACCTCGATGGCGGGGAAATTGATTCTCAGAAACCTCAAGTAGCTTCTGCATTAGCTTGCTATCGTCCCTGTATTTAGACCATAACCAGGCATCACTGGTTAGCATTCCATTAAAAGGAACTACCTTACGGCCACCATTTTCATTACATATTTCAAGCCATACTCTGTGTTTTTCTGTTTCTCCTTCTTTAACCATTCCGTTTCCAAACTTGGCTCTATATGAGGTTTCCATCTCTTCAATATTGAATAGCATGGTCTCAGAGCCGATAATATAGTGCGAAAGGTAGCCAACGTTGTGAATGGCTGTATTGTCTCCAATATCAGATGAAATAATCATCGAATTATAAAGGCCTACCGGTAGACGGAGATCGTGGAACTCCAGACATTGTGGTTCTAACTTGCCAATACGGACTAAACCGAAAAAACTACAGTTTTTAACTAAGGAGGTCTCAAAAGAATTTACAACCAATACCTTATCCCAACAATCTGATGAATTCCCATTCCGTACAAGCTGGTCGACTTCTTGTCCGGTTAAATTTCTGAAATCTGTTCGTGAGTTCTGTTCAAAACGCAGATAATATTCATCTTTGCCATTTGGAAGAAAAGCTTCTTCAATAAATCCATAGCCCAACATTCGAGCGTCAAATCTTTTTAAAAATCCCATAATACATTAAATTACATCTAGCTATTTTGCGGTGCTAAGATAATAAAAAATAAAATTCATGATAATAATATAATTTCTAAATAGCCTGAATAATATAAGCTGTATAAATAAAATGAAAGTAAACTTAAAATTAAATTATTAACAGATCTGATTGAAGTTCGGGAGAACTGTAGATGACTATGGGATAAAAAATAAGCTGTCAAAAAAGAAAGACAGCTTATTCAACATTGTTTGTGTTTGCGTAATTGTGTTTCGATAGTGTTGTTTTTGTTAGTACCCGAGTGTGTTTTAATCTTGCAGATTTGTATTTGTGTTTGCGTTTTGAATATTAATGGCAACAAAAAAGAGATTCCATTTAATGTAAAAACTTTGTTTTATAATTGGGTAGCTATTCATCTGAGATATCGTTCCATAATGAATTCCTTGAAATTCGCCACTGATGGTACAATACTTTATGTTGTAATAGCAAGCGGTAAATATATTACATTTTTTATACATTTTGCATGTTCTTGAAAATAATTTTGAAAATGATTTTTGTCGATTTTTAACACTAATTAGTACAATCGTTCAGTTGTTTGTCTTAATTTTGCTTTATTTTATATTTCAATGAGTTTACTGGTTTATTTGATGCTTTTTTAATTATTAAAAAAAATAGTTTGTCTTTAATTCACATCATAATATCATGATATGAAAATATTTTCAAAACTGATTGATTGTGAAATATTCTTGGCTGAATATTTGCATTAATGGAAATTATAAAGAGATAATTGCAGCAATCTATCGGCGTTCTCAATAACGTATCATTAAATCGTTCACTGAATATTGGATTATCATAACTTAAAAAATTAGCAACCATGAAAGCATTATTAAAAATGGGTGCATTTGTGATCATAATGATTGCCGCCCTATGGGTAATACCTCAGAAGACATCAGCTCAAAATGAAAATATTGATCTTCAGGTCTTTTACGATGAGTTAAGTGCTTATGGCTCATGGATAGAAAGTCCGGACTATGGATACGTTTGGTCTCCAAATGTAGAAGCCGGATTCAGGCCATATGTTACAAATGGTCATTGGATGTATACAAACTATGGATGGACTTGGTCGTCAGATTTTCCTTGGGGCTGGGCTGCATTTCACTATGGCCGTTGGTATATGGATTCACAATACGGGTATGTTTGGGTTCCCGGCACAGAATGGGGACCGGCTTGGGTAGTTTGGAGAAAAGCTGCCGGCTATTATGGATGGGCCCCAATGGGACCAGGTGCAAGTATCAGCCTATCATATGGACATGATTATAACCTTCCGATAGACAACTGGTGCTTTGTAATGGACAGAGATTTTTGTCGAATTGATTTGGGCAGATGTTTTGTGCCTCGTTGGAGGTATAATACTATCTTTATTCATTCTTCCCTGATCTTTAATACTCATTATGATTATCGATACAAACACGCTTATGTTTTCGGCCCTTCACGATATGATGTTCAACGCCATTATGGAAGGATGATCAATACTTATTATGTTAATGATCATGATCGTCCGGGACAATCCTTACGTGGAAACCGATTCTCAATTTATCGTCCTCAGTTTAACAACAGAGGAGGTTACAACAATTCAAGACCGGCTAATTTTTCACGTAATAATGATCGGAACAATAATGATCGGTATAATTATAATAATAACCCGAACCGAAACGATAAGAATATGAATAATGGATCGGGACGTGGTGTTCAAAACCCCGCTGTTAATAATTCACAGAATGGTCGTGAAAGAGAAAATGCCTTGAATAATAGTAACTCATATAATTATAACAGGGGGCAACGGCAACAACCTAACAGGTCTAATAATTATCAAAATGATCGAAATTTCAATAGAAATGACTTTCGTTTAAATAATAATCAGCCAGGGAATGTCGTTCCTAAACAGAATTCGACAGGTTATCAAAATCAACGAGACCAGAATCAAGGAAGATCTTCGAATAATGCTAATATTCCTCAATGGAATCAATCGACCAGAAACCAGGATAATATGAATAATGTTAGAACGAGTCGTCCTGTTCAGATTGAGAATAACAGCCGAATGATTAATCAACGAGAAGCGCGGAGAACTGAGGCTGTTCAAACAAAATCATCTCCACAGGTAAAGCCAACAATGGTAGTTAACCCATCTAAGAATGAAAGGGAAAACAAAACAAGCGAGACAGAAAATCAGCCAAGACGATAAAAATGGAGTTGTTTAACTTTTACATGATTATTGATTTGTGAAATTATTTAAATAAGTTTTGCCACTAAACTAGATAATCAGAAAGGTCTTGAACAAATTGTAAATCAATGCTACTAGCGTGTTTAAATAAAATGTACATAAAGTAAAATCAAATAAGATGAAATATTTTAAATTAATCGTTGTCGGAATCGTTTTGTTTCTTGCAACCACAGCACAAGCGCAAGTTTCAGTGAATGTGAATATAGGTAGGCCTCCTTCTTGGGGCCCCACTGGATATTCGGGTGTACGGTATTACTACTTGCCTGATTTGGAAGCTTATTATGACATTCAATTGTCTAATTTTATTTATCGTATTGGAAATAAATGGGTGCATAGAACCAATCTCCCAAGACAATATAGAAACTATGATTTGCATAGGGGGTACAAAGTAGTTATGGGAGATTATCGCGGTAATACTCCTTATACTTATTATTCTGATTGTAAAAGAAAATATGCCAGAGGATATCAGGGAAATGAACATGAATACTTTGTTAAACGCTCCGGCAGAGATAATGCGATGAGAAGAGGAAATGTTGATAACCGATCCTATGAGAAGTCTAATAAGAAAAACGGTAGAGATATTGGGTCACATCCTGATAAGAAAATGAAGGATGATAATGGACGTGAAAATGATAATGGACAACATGGCAAGGGACATGATAATGATAGGCGAAATAAATAAACTATTCCGAACTCTCTTTTTTTTACTTTTCAGACTCATTCTTTAACTTCAATTGGTTATTAGAAAATAAATCTAATAACCAATTGAAGTTAAAGAATGAGTATTAGGTTTGCACAATATGAAAAAGTTTACCTAATGCTCTATATGAACCTAACATGTTTGAAAGCTAATGCCACTTATCAAGCTCATTTTTTTTAAAGTGAGACAAAACTATCCTCTTAAGTAGTTGGGAGTCGAAATGAATCTAGTAGAGTCGAAAATGTGAACCATGATATTTGTGAACCTTTTATTGTCCTCCCTGTTAGTGTAAAGTAAAGTCAGTGGAATCTTTTCAAATAGGGTATTCGTTTATTATCGGATAACTTGTGTATATGTAAATCATCAAAATTTAATTGAACCGGACAACAGGATATTTTTTTTAAATATAAACAGGAAGTTCATAAATTTTAATTATTTTTATCCTTTTTAAGGAACATGGAAATAATTTTAGTTTAATCTTGAAGATTATCAAATCATTATGTCTTTTAAGAATTGGACAATTTTTTTCGAATCTTCAAATGCGTGAAGGTCGTAATTTAATAAGTATAATTCGGTTTTTTTAGCAAAAAAAACTTAAGCTAAAAGATCAACTAACATAGCTAATTTAACAAAAATGTTATTACAAACGCATCAACGAATACAAACCCATCAAGGGACACAGACCATAGGTCATAATATGGATGTACCCATGGTGATTAATGCCTGTTCCAAAATGAATGGAGAGCTTATTCTCACAACAGACACTCGTGTTGATGGTAAAGTCTTTGGAAAAGTAGAATCAGACAGAAATATTATTATTGGGACAGCGGGGTATATAAAAGGATTTCTAAGAGTTAATAATCTTGTTAGTTTTGGTAGAATTGAAGGAAATGTTATTGTTTCGGGAACTACCGTTCTCCATCCGGGTTCTTCGATTTTTGGGAACTTGTATACAAAAGTAATAGAAGTAAAAGAGGGTGCCATCATTACTGCCCGTGTCAGCACTTATGAGAAATTGGAAGCATTGGACGAAGCCAAGCTATATCTTGCCGAGGAGCTGTTCACTAAACAATCAAGCCGGATGAATAATCCGGTCTATACTAAAGAACAAATTTCCTTTGACGAAAATGAAGAGATATCTGATGTCGAACCGGAAACTGATTTTCTCAATGAGGTAGAATTAGAAGAAATAGTTCCTGAATGGACCATGAATTTCAAAAGCGAAGAATCTCCTAAGATAGAGAAACATCAGGAGGAACTGGTTGAAGAAATCAAGAAGGAGCTTAGACGCGGACCTTTTTATGACCTTTTTAAACATGAATCGGAAAAGAAGGATTTGAGCCAGATCAGTGAAGCGAAAACAGAAATAATACTGGAACCGAGCTTACACCTTGACGATATAACGACGCCATTGCCTTTAGCTGATACGACTTTACATGATATACCTAATACATTAAACAATTCGGAAATAGCGATTCAAACAGAAGATACCCAGCTGGAAATTGTAGCCGGCGATACTCAGCTAGAAATTGTACAACAATCCACTATCATCGAAGTTCCTTTGGCTGAAATCAACAATAATGTTCAGGAGGAGGAAAAGGTATCGGAATCTGTACCTGAAACTATACCAGAGCCTATATCCGAAACCCCATCAGAACCAGTACCGGAGCCTATATCAAAACCGCTGCCAATTAATGAATCGGTATTTGATATAGAACCAGAACCTATTACTGACAAAATTAATAGAACAGAAGAAACTTCGAAACCAATTGTTAATTCAGCTCTTTTTGCATCATTAATGGGGCAGCCTGTAAAAGAAGGACCCATCGTTATAAATGAAAGTAATACCGACATAAATGAGAATAATGCCGAACAAAATAAGGTGGAAATGACATCAGAGAAAAAGGGCAAAGGACGCTCTATCTTTGGTCGTGACGAGTTTAACCATCTTTTCAATCATAAAAAGGACGCTATTGCAAAATCAGCTGAGAAAGATGAACCTAAATCAAATAATAGAGCTAAGTCCTTTCTTTCGGAATCTATTAAGGAACTGCCTCCCGATGATTATTCATCACTATATAAGTAATGCATCCAATATAAATTATTCATATTTTTTTTAGCAAAACAGTAAATAAAACAAAATAAAACATAACTCATCAAAAAATCATTTATGAAACGTTCGTATGTATTTCCAAGTGTTTACGAAGAAACTTCGGTTGATTACCCAAAGGTAGCAGAGAATTTTATTGAAGGTATTAAAATCAACGACTTCAATCATCATGATTATCTAATTGGTAATATGGCACTCAGTGAAGGCATTTCTCCTCACAAGATGCTGAATAGCTCAGCTGAGGAGCTCGACTATCAGCTTTTGGCATTAACCAGTTTAATCATTGCAACACAAGGAACAAGCAATAAACTAATTATAACCACGGGGTTTCCATTCATCACACATCCTATTTATAAAAAAGGAGCTCTTGATTTTTATTTAGGCAAACATCAGGTTAGTTTCGATACTAGAACCTTTGGCGGACCTGGTGTGGAAAATATCAGTGTAACTGTAGATACGATGGAGGTTATGACCGAAATAGACGGTTGTATCAAAGCCATTCGCGAAGGACAACAATTTGCAGAGAAACAGAACTTCTTTATCGGAAGTCTTGGATTTGGCACCTTCGAATTAGCGCTATCCACATCGGCAGGTATAATTCATCGTACTGCTCATAGCGAGCGAGGAATTAACTATGCGGTTAGTATTCTCGAAAACGAAATACAAAAAAACTATTACCTCAATTTGCTCACAGAACAGCAAATAGAACGTGCCTTTCAACGTGGATTTTTTATTCTAAACCGCCGCAAGGTAGATGTTACCGATATGAGGAAACGTGCCTTAACAAGTTACTACAACGAAGTGATTTCGCCGGCTATGCGTAAGAAGTTTACCAATGAAGATTTCTCTAAAACCACGAAGCTCTATTTAGCTGGTGGTGGTGCTATGTATACGGAGTTGGTAGACATGTTTAAGGAAGAGTTTCAAGATATTCTTGAGATTATTGTCTATCCGGATCCTTATCTCACTGCAAGCGAAGGGTACTGTTTGAATTCAATCGCATTAGCACGGACAAATAATATTCTGGAGATAAAAGATAACAGCATATCTTATGTTGGAATAGACCTAGGCAACTCAAATACCGTAGTCACCGTTTATAACGAAAACGACTAATATTTTTTATAGGGTATTCATCACAAATTAAATGTTTTATCAGGGGCAGGATTTATCCGGTCCCTGTTTTTTGTTTCAGTTTTTCCGACTGATTCCAAACTGCTCTCACTAATAATATCCATGATGAGGAATGACAAAAGCACGAAATAATCCGATCAAAGAATAAATCTTTTTTTACATACCGGCGTGTTTATTTCTTATCTTTTTTATCCTTCGGTATTATTTAAATATTTATTACGGGATATGCCGCTTATCGATAAACTTTTATTCTCTTCTTCACAACTTTTCAGACTGATCCCTGATTCCTTTTATCGTTGGATAATAGTGAGTGATACTATTTATGAAATGGCCCTTGTAGCACCATAACTAAGGGGACTTTGTTTTTTTTATCAATAAGAGTATCAGAATGCCTGATGTGCTTATTGTGCTGATAATAAGTTATGTATAATCTATAAAAGTAGATATGCGGACCACATTAGCACTGATCAAAATCAATTCACTTTTCTTGTTCTTCTAAGGCATTATTTCTTTTTATTTTGAGACTCTTAAAGCGAGATGGCGTAAGTCCAGTCATTTTCTTAAATTGATTTGACAGGTGGGCCGTACTGCTGTAATGCAATTGATAAGCAATTTCAGAAAGTGTGAGTTCATCATATATTAGAAGTTCTTTTACTTTTTCAATCCTATGGGTTAGGTAAAATTGCTCAATAGATGTTCCGCTAACTTCCGAAAAAAGATTGGCAAGGTATGTATAATCGTAATTAAGCTTTTCGCTTAGATAATCGGAAAGGTTTATTCTTATTTGTTCATTCGTATAATGAACTAATTCAATGATAATTATTTTTATTTTTTCAACCAGTATACTTCTTTTATTATCCATCAATTCCAGTCCGGTCCTTTTTAGGGCAATACTCAACTGATTGAGCTGTTCTGTTGAAATGTCTTCCATGATTTCAACCTCGCCTAAATTAACAACGATGTAGTGCAGTCCCAGTTTTTTTAACTCGGATTTCACTACTATTTTGCACCGGGAGCAAACCATATTTTTGATGTAGATTCTCAATCTAAGCTTAATTGGTAAATCAAAAGTAAATATACAAAAAAATAATAGATTTTGTATTGAAAATTAAAACTTTAGCTAAAGTATATCTGTATTGAATAGTAAGTATTGAAATCCTTTACCACAGGTATAGAGTAATGAAAAAACACCTTAATTAAATGGGATCATAATATAATTAATAACATTGATTAAAGTGATAGTATTGAGAATGTGTAAATTATGTAACTTGTTTTTTTAAGTGACCAACTTACATTGATTCTCATTATTATATTCGGATAGATATCTAATAATCAACGCAGATATAAAATGTCGGATAGGGGAGAATTCTTTTAGGACAACCCAATAAAAGCACTCAATGATTTTAGTCCTGACAATGAAAAGTTGACCATGACGGTCAATGGATAGTTGAATAATTGGTTTTTGATCGTTGACTTAGATTTTTACACTGGTGATTATGAAAGTGGATGCAAATAAACATCAATATAATAGATACTTGGAATCTTTTCAATAAAATGTGTGAATGATGTAACTTATTTCAAAAGTTATGTAATACTTATTCTTTCATGAGTAATCATCTTTGTATAACAATTATTTATAATTAATTAAATCATAAAATCATGAAAAATACAACTGAATTGAAAGGAAATTGGCAAGAAACTAAAGGAAAGCTGAAACAAAAATTCGCCATGCTCACAGATAATGATTTACTGCTAATATCAGGTAAGGAAGATGAATTGTTAGGCCGACTTCAAACGAAACTCGGTAAAACGAAAGAGGAAATACATCAGATTATTGCCGGACTTTAAGGAGTGGGTACTTGCAGAAAGAATGTCGCTTTACATTCATTTGTTTAACGATACTCATAAAATCTTAAATAAAAAAATATAAAATTTAAATCTATACAAAATGAAAAAAACAATTTTTACCCTAGCCATTGCAATGTTTATGGCAGGGGGAATCTTAACTGGTTGTCAGTCATCGAAAACGAAAGTTGAAAATGCCAAGGATAAAGTAGTAGAAGCCAACCAAGAGCTAAACCAAGCGAGGAGAGATTCTATTCAGCAATTCAAGACTGAAACAGCTGAGAAAATCAACAATAATGAAAAGAGCATGGCTGAATTCAAAGTAAGAATAGCTAATGAAAAAAAGGAAAACAAAGTTAAATATGAAAAGAAATTGGCTGAGTTGGAAAAAAAGAATAGCGATATGAAAAAGAGGCTGGCAGATTATAAAGACGATGAACAAATCAAATGGGAAAATTTCAAAGTAGAATACAATCATGATATGGATGAGCTGAGTAAGGCACTAAAAGATTTAACTGTTAAAAATGTCAAATAATCTGAAGGCAGAAAGAATTTAGGAAAATAGAAATTTTACATTATTAATTTAACTCAAATTCGTCATTAGAAAGCTTATGTTATCGATTATAAATCTATTGAGATGATTTGTGATATACACGAAATAATCTGATAATAAATACTTAATGTTTCTAATGACAAATTAGAGTTTAAAATAACTGAAGCATGAAAAAAGTAATCTTAATGATAGTAGCAGCTGTTTTCATCATTAATTATAGTAGCGCACAGCAAAATAACACTGACTTTCGAGATAAGATTCAATTTGGCTTGAAAGTAGGTGCGAATTATTCAAATGTCTATGACTCAAAAGGTGATGAATTTAATGCAGATTCTAAATTCGGTTTAGCGACCGGCGCTTTTTTAGCAATCCCTATCACAAAATATATTGGCATTCAACCTGAAATCCTATATTCACAGAAGGGATTTAAGGCAACAGGCGTAATCCTTGGCCGTACCTATGATTTTACCCGTACCACTAATTATATAGATGTACCTCTCTTATTGTCAGTGAAACCAAGTGAACTTGTGACCTTACTGGCAGGTCCTCAATTTTCTTATTTGTTAAAACAAAAGGATGTATTCTCAAATTCATCAACAACTATTGACCAACAGCAAGAATTTGAAAATGATAATATCCGTAGGAACATCTTGTGTTTCTTAGGTGGTATCGATTTTAACTTGAACAACATTGTACTTGGCGCAAGAGTAGGGTGGGACATTTCGAATAATAATGGAGATGGAACATCTACAACTCCCCGTTACAAGAACGTATGGTATCAGGCTACATTAGGACTTCGGTTTTGATAATTAGTAATCATATTTATGACTAAACCCATAAATGACATAAGTCTCGGATCTGGTGATAATAAAACTGTCCGGTCATGGGTAATGATAAAAATATGAGAAACTATCAAGATCATGATCGTGAAAACGGTAAAAAGAGGTAAATAATGATTCTTATTTGAAATAATCTATAAACTTTTAAATAATAACACTTTAAAATTAACGATCATGGGAAATTTACTTTATGTCATCGCAGTACTCTTGATCATTGCATGGGCAATCGGATTTATTGGCTACAGTGCTGGAGGCATTATTCATATTCTTCTTGTTATTGCACTTATTGCAATCATATTAAGAGTTATTCGTGGAAAACAACCATTTTAAATCACATAAACTTTAAAATCAAAATCATGAAAAAAATCGCGCTTTGTTTAATGACAGCATGTCTGTTGTTAACATGTAATCCGTTTCAATCAACAGCTGCAACTACTACAGCTCCTTCCGCTTTAGTTGCGCCAAAACATGCAGAATCAAAAGAAGCTAAAACCTTATTGTTAAGGTTAAATGAGATAAAAGATATGGATAAGTCAAATTTGAATTCGTCAGAAAAGAAAAATTTGAGAAAGGAAGTACGTGAAATCAGAAGCGAACTTAGAACATCAAATGGAGGGATATATCTTTCAGTAGGTGCAATTCTTATTATTATTTTACTACTTATTATTTTATTATAAACAATTAAAAATCAATAATTATGAATTCAGGAAAAGTTTTTTTAGGCGTATTGGCCGGCGCCGCTACCGGTGCATTATTAGGCGTTTTATTTGCTCCCGGTAAAGGTTCGCACACCCGAAAAAGAATATCAAGAAAGGAAGAAGACCTTGTTACTGGATTGAAAGACAAATTCAATGAATTTATCGATGGGGTCTCTACCAAATTTGAGAAGGTGAAGGAAGAACCAATCGACATCGCTAATAAGGCAGCGTCTAAAGTAGAATAATTGAAAAAGGAAGAGAAAATTACCAGGATTGAAAATGTCATTACTATAATTTGAGCATTACAAAAACTGATAATAAAATAGACATGAAGAAAAGAATCATTGAGTACAATGCTCCCCTTTATAAGGATGGAAGATCAATTAGTGCCTCATCACTTACGCTTGATTTATCAATTATAAGTGAAATGATGAAACATAAGCGTATCCGGTTTAAAGAAGAACATTATTTAATGATCCTTTTCGGAGGGTCGCAATAAACAGATTCCGCTTATTATATTATAAGCAATACTATAATCTACAGAATGTTAAATGCCTTTATGTACTAACTCATTTGATCAGTTTATCATTCACCATATTCTTCGCACAAAAGAAATGAATTCTAAAAAGACATGATAAATAGAAATATTGAATTTCCATTTTATGTAAAGGCAACTATTTTACTTATAGGTTCATTTGCTTTTATAGCGATGTTATACATCGCTCAGAGCATTATTGTTCCGCTGGTCTTTGCAGTCATTATAGCTATAGTGCTCCTCCCTGTAGTAGACCTTTTCGTACGTAAGGGAATAAACAGAATCGTAGCTATTTTACTAACCTTATTCCTTACTTTTTTAGTAATAGCCGCATTTTGTGGACTCATATTTTCGCAGGCAAGTCGGTTTAGTGAATCATGGCCAATATTGGTCGATAAATTTACCGGATTACTTAACCAAACTATCACCAATATATCCGGTTATCTCAATATCCATCCGGAAAGCATTCATGAATGGATTATTAAATCGAAAAATGAAATCATCAATACCAGTAGTATTGCAATTGGGCGAACGCTTATTAACGTTGGTAGTGGGGTAGTGATCTTATTTTTAATTCCCGTTTATGTCTTTATCATATTATTTTATCAACCGCTCTTACTCGATTTTATTCATAGAGTCTTTGCATCAAGTAACCCAAGCCAGGTAAGTGAAATAATTTCTCAGATAAAAACAGTTATTCAACGTTATCTGACGGGTCTACTTATTGAATTCGTTTTGGTTTCAGCATTACATGTGACGGCTCTTTTAATGCTTGGAATTCAGTATGCTGTACTGCTTGGAATTCTTGGTGCATTACTCAATGTCATTCCCTATATCGGAGGAATTATTGGCGTATCGCTACCCATGATGGTTGCATTGGTTACCAAATCGACACCGTGGTATGCCTTTTACATTCTGGCAGTCTATTATATTATTCAACTCATTGACAACAACTATATCGTTCCCGTAATCGTTTCGTCAAAAGTAAGAATTAATGCACTTTTTTCAATAATAATAGTATTCGTTGGGAATGCTTTATGGGGAATTCCCGGAATGTTTCTTTCCATACCACTCCTTGCCATCATAAAAGTGATCTTCGATCATATCGAACCCTTAAAGCCCTGGGGCTTTTTGTTAGGCGACACACTACCGCCATTAATTGATTTTAAAAAAATCGATAGTCTAAAAATGAAGATTAGGAAGAAACAGATATAACGTTGATTCCTAATGAATACAATTCTATTAAATATCTTATTAATTATGGACTGATGGATACACAGATCGTCTGTGTTTCCTTGAATTGAGCCTCTTTCTTGGCAAAACTAATAACTTATACTAACATGAAAAATGAAATTATTGCCCGTGGGTTCTATAATAATATCAGGCCTCAACAAAAGTTGGCAGATATAAGAAAAAAAGTTCATGTAGAAATCACTCATACAGGTAATCAACAAAATCCAGCCCAAAATAACCCGGATAATTTGGCCGAGATATTGTTTATTACTTCTTATCCACCAAGGGAATGCGGCATAGCAACCTATTCTCAGGATTTGATAAAAGCGCTCAATAATAAATTCAGCAATTCATTATCTATTAAAATCTGTGCTTTAGAATCGGGCGATGCAAAATATTCATACCCTAGTGAAGTGAAATATATTCTTAACACATCATTAGCCACCGAATATAAAAAGTTGGCATTAAATATTAATAAAGATAATCGTATTCAAATTGTATTGATTCAGCATGAATTTGGCTTTTTCCATTCGCAAGAACAAGCCTTCCTGCAATTTTTATATTCACTTTCAAAGCCGGTTATTCTTGTTTTTCATACAGTCTTACCTCATCCTGATGAACAGTTGAAATTAAAAGTTCGTGAGATTACAGATGTTTGTGAATCGATTATTGTAATGACCCATAATTCCGCTAAGATTTTATCAAATGATTATGGCTTGCCAAAGGAAAAATTATCAGTAATAGCCCACGGTACTCATTTAGTGCCCCATTTAAGCGAGAATCTTCTGAAAATAAAATATGGATTAAAAGGGAGGAATGTACTTACCACTTTTGGATTGCTTAGTTCTGGCAAGAGTATTGAAACCACCATTGAAGCATTACCGGCTATTGTTAAAAAAAGCCCTAATGTCGTATTTCTGATTATTGGTAAAACGCATCCCGAAGTTAAAAAAGCAGAAGGAGAAAAATATCGTGAAAGTCTTGCGAAATTAGTAGAACAAAAGTTGCTTCAAGATCATGTGATATTTATTAATAAATATTTGGCTTTACCTGAATTGCTTGAATATTTGCAACTTACAGATATCTATTTGTTTACCACCAACGATCCGAACCAAGCTGTAAGTGGCACATTTGCTTATGCTATGAGTTGTGCCTGTCCTATCATTTCCACACCCATTCCTCATGCAATAGAGGTATTAACTGAAGATACAGGCATTATTTTCGATTTTCGAAACTCACAGCAATTAGCAGATGGTGTTATAAGGTTACTCAAAGATGAAAAATTGAGAAGGCATATTAGTCTCAATGCATTACAGAAGATAGTCTCCACGGCCTGGGAAAATTCTGCCGTTGCACACGCTATGTTATTTGAGAAAATTGCCGACGGTAAAATTACAATACGATATAATCTTCCGGCTATCAACTTGAGTCACCTGAAACAAATGACAACCTATACAGGTATTATTCAATTTTCAAAGATAAATCAACCGGATATCAGTACCGGTTATACTTTGGATGATAATGCTAGAGCCTTGATTGCAATGTGTATGTATTATAAATTGACAGGAGATGGAAAGAGTTTATACGACATCGATAAATATCTTGACTTTATAAAAAGTTGTCAGCAACCGGATGGCGCCTTCTTGAATTATGTTGATGAAAACCACCAATTTACTAATCAAAATGAAGAGGTCAATTTGGATGATTCCAATGGAAGGGCTGTTTGGGCTTTAGGATATCTATTATCATTAAAGACCCTTTTGCCTGTCGAAATTGTTTCGGAAGCCGAAACAATCTTTAGAAGAACGCTAATTCATTTTGATAATGTGTATTCTACCAGAGCTATGGCTTTTGCCGTAAAAGGACTGTATTACTATCTATCCACGACTTCGTCTCCTGAATATCTTGCTCTTTTGAAATTATTTGCCAGTCGGTTAGTCAAGATGTATAAACATGAATCTAACGGAGAATGGAATTGGTTTGAGAGTTATCTTACATATGCTAACAGTGTATTGCCAGAGGCCATGTTGTATGCATGGTTATTGACCGGAGAAACGATATATAGAGATATTGCCTTATCGTCGTTTAGTTTTCTATTGTCACATACGTTTAATGAAAACGGAATTGAAGTAATTTCTAACAAAAGCTGGCTTTTAAAGGGACATGAAGCAGAACATTTTGGTGAACAACCCATTGATGTTGCCTATACCGTAATGACGTTGAGCAAGTTTTACGATGTATTTAAGGTCGAAGATTACCATCAGAAAATGGAAACAGCATTTAACTGGTTCTTAGGCAATAATCGATTACATCAAATTATTTATAATCCATGTACCGGTGGTTGTTATGACGGACTGGAGGAAACTCATGCAAACCTTAATCAGGGAGCAGAATCTACGGTAAGTTACCTGATGGCAAGATTAACCATGGAAAATTATAAAAAATCAGATAACTCACCCAATATACTATTGAGAAATCATATTTAAAAAAGTAAATATTTGAGCCCACTCCGAAAAGCCCTTTCCTGCCCATTTTGACTAAAAACGTCTACTGTATGTCAGTAGATTACAAAGTTATAACTAAGTAGAATTGACTTTTAGGAGCGGACTCATATTTAATTAATTCAAGAAAAAGTGACCAGCTCCCCCTTTTTTCCTAAGGTTGGAAAACATAGTCGATGTGTGAATGATATAACTCTTTTTTTTAATTGTGTAACCCCAACTTGGATTTACGGACATGATTTTATTTTATGAAAATTTATTCACTATTAAAACCAAAAAAAATGAAAATGAAGAAACTATTAACAACCCTTGCAATAGTATCGGTTGGTATAATAGCGGGATGTCAAAAAGATAGTTTTCAGGAAATCATTGGCGTTTGCCCGGTTGTGGTGTCTACAAACCCTATTGATGGTGCCTCAGGTATTCGCCTCGACAAGATAATTACGGTAACATTCAACGAAAAGATGAACCCCGAAACTATCACAAACACATCTTTTATTATACAAGAGACAACGCCAAAAGCAGGAGCAATTTCAAGTTCCGACACAAACGCAACAAAAGAAACAGATCCTAAAGCGGGGATAATCTCAAACACCAATAAAGCTGCATCACAAGCGACGGGGTTAGTAGAAGGAATAATTTCATATTCCGGCTTAACTGCAACGTTTACACCTACGAGCACCCTTACACCCAATACTAATTATACGGGGAGGATTAAAACTGTAGTTAAAGATTTAATGGGTAATGCATTACAAGTCGAATATGTGTGGACTTTTACTACTAGTGCAACGCCTACAGTCACTTTAACGGATCCTGAAAATAACACTACGAATGTTAACCTTAATAAAACAGTTTCTGCAACGTTTAATATGTCAATGGATTCATTGACACTGACTGCAACAACTTTTACCCTAAAACAAGGTGCAACATTAGTGGAAGGAATGATTTCGTATTATGGTTCAACGGTAATCTTTACACCAGCTATTCCACTTTTACCTAATACTCTTTATACCGGCACCATTACAACCGGAGCTAGTAATAAAGCAGGTATCCCAATGGTAAATAACTATGTATGGACATTTACCACAGCACTTATGCCTCCAACAGTTATTTCAACCGATCCAGCTATCAATGCTACGAATGTAGTTCTTAATAAAGTTGTTTCGGCAAACTTTAGTGTTCCAATGGATCCAGCTACTTTAACTACAACATCATTTACGCTAAAACAAGGTACAGCTTCAATCGCAGGAACAGTTGCTTATAGCGGTTCAACAGCAACATTTACTTCATCCGCACCTCTTGCACCTAATACGGTTTATACGGGTACCATTACTACCGGAGCTAAAAATATATCGGGTACGGCACTTGCAAATGATTATGTATGGAGCTTTACAACCGGCACATTCCCTGCTCCAACAGTCATTTCAACCGATCCAATAAATAATGCTACTGGAGTAGGTTTTAATAAGATAGTAGCCGCAACCTTTAGTGTCCCGATGGATGCTTCTACGCTTACTACAGCAACTGTTACCTTAAAACACGGGACTACGTTGGTCGCAGGAGTTGTTACCTACAACGGTGCAACAGCAACAACATTCTTTACGCCTTCTATTGCTCTTCTCCCCAATACGGTTTATACCGGCACCATTACTACCGGAGCTAAAAATGTAGTAGGCACACCACTGGCAAGTGATTATGTTTGGACATTTACAACCGCACTAACGCCTCCAACGGTAATTTCTACTAATCCGGAAAATAATGCAACGGATGTTACTCTAAATAAAGTAGTTTCGGCAATTTTTAGTGCCCCGATGAATTCGACGACTATTACCGGAACAACCTTTACATTAAAACAAGGGACAAACTCAGTAGCAGGAACAATTGCTTATAGTGGTTCAACAGCAACATTTACACCATCAGTACCTCTTACTCCTAATACAGTTTATACCGGTACTATTACTACCGGAGCTAAAAATGTATCGGGTACACCATTGGCAAGTAATTATGTTTGGTCGTTTAAGACCGGAACTTTTGCGGCCCCAACTGTAATTTATACCGACCCGATAAATGGAGCTACAGGTGTAGGACTTAATAAAGTTGTTGCTGCAGTCTTTAGCGTTCCAATGGATGCTTCTACACTAACTACGGCATCATTTACCATTAAAAACGGGACAACTTCAGTCATAGGAATAATTTCGTATAGCGGTTCAACTGCTTCCTTTACACCTAATATTGCACTTACAGACAATACTGTTTATACTTGTACCATTACCACAGGAGCTAAGAATGTACTAGGTACACCACTGGCAAATGATTATGTATGGAGTTTTACCACATTGCAGATAACCCCACCGCCATCCATTTTGAAAAGCGCTGCTGATTTCGGAGCTTTTGGTGGAAATGCCGGAGTTACCAATCAGGGATTAAATACTGTAATTAACAATGGTGGAATATCTACAACCGCTGCTTCTACTTTAATAACTGGGTTCCATGATGGGTTAACAAATGATGTTTATACAGAAACGCCACTTAATAGGGGGCTTGTAACCGGTGGAATCTTCGCAGCTCCTCCGGCTCCCGGAACTGCAACTTCAGCTGAAATTGCAAGAGTGGCCTTGTTAGATGCCAATGCTGCTTATCTAAGTATTTCTCCCGCTTCAAAACCAGGAGGTATTGATCCAGGTGCAGGTGAATTAGGTGGGTTAGTATTAGCCCCTGGTATTTATAAATCAGCTAGTGGCACTTTTAATATATCTAATGGAAATCTTACACTGGATGCTAAAGGTGATCCTAATGCTGTATGGATATTCCAAACAGCAGCCGGGCTAACAGTGGGAATTGCAGGACCAACAGGTGCCCGTAGTGTTATCATGATAAATGGAGGCAAAGCTAACAATGTTTACTGGTATGTTGGCAGTGCAGCGACTATTAATGGAGCAGGCGGCGGTACTATGGTAGGAAATATTATCGCATATTCCGGAGTTACTTTCTCTACTCCCGGCGTTGCTAAACTAACGACACTAAATGGCAGAGCAATTTCTCTGGTTGCTTCGGTTACCATGGTAAACACAATCATTAACGTACCTAATCCATAAAATATCGGCTTGAAATTCAGATAATTAAATCCCGTCGGATGACGGGATTTAATCAAATAAATTAAAAAAATATTAATTCAAATAATATGAAAGAAAATATTAATTTAAAAAAGGATTCACTGATAGCGTGGTCCCCTTATATTCAGGCCTTTAAAAATGTTGTTTTAAGTGCTTTGATTTTGACCGGTATTCTGGCGCCCCTCCAAGCACAAGAGGTTCAGTATACCCGACCTTCATGGTGGTTTGGGGCAGCGGCAGGTGCAAATCTTAACTTCTATCGCGGTTCTACTCAAAATTTGAATGAAGATTTAACCACTCCCGTTGCTTTTCACAATGGTTATGGCGCAGGGCTCTTTATCGCTCCACTTTTTGAATTCCATCGTCCTGAATCAGTATTAGGAGCAATACTACAGGTTGGGTATGATAATCGTAATGGCTCTTTCAATCAGGTAATCACCCCTTGTAACTGTCCGGCTGACTTATCTGCAAATCTTCATTATGTAACAATTGAACCAAGTTTACGTTTAGCGCCATTCAAATCTGATTTTTATTTATTTGGTGGACCACGATTAGCTTTTAATATTGAAAAGGGGTTCACTTACCAGCAAGGTACTAATCGTAGTCTGACAGGACAAGTTGCTGATCCGGAGGTGAATGGTGATTTTAGTAATATGAACAATACTTTAATTTCAATGCAAGTAGGGGCTGGATATGATTTTCAGCTCTCCTCTAGAAGTAAGCATACACAATGGGTGCTTTCTCCTTTTGTCTCTTTTCAACCTTATTATGGGCAGTCTCCTCGATCAATAGAAACATGGAATCTGACAACTTTGCGAGTAGGTGCAGCTCTTAAGTTTGGACGTGGTCATAAAATTATTGTACCTGCTACGACCGTAGCCCCTATCAGTGCTGAGATTGTAGTAGCTGATGCCGAAGTCCAATTTTCTATTGATGCGCCTAAGAATATTCCGGTTGCACGTAAGGTTAGAGAAGTGTTCCCACTTCGTAATTATGTGTTCTTCAATTTGGAATCAACTGAAATACCTGATCGTTATGTATTGCTCAGAAAAGATCAAGTGAAAGACTTTAGCGAAGCTCAATTAGAATCGTTCAAACCGATAAATCTTTCAGGTCGTTCGGAACGTCAAATGGTTGTCTATTATAATGTGATAAACATTCTCGGTGATCGAATGGTTAAAAATCCTTTGACTACTATCATATTAGTCGGATCGTCAGAAAAAGGACCTGAAGATGGCCGGGTAATGGCAGAATCGATCAAGAACTATCTGGTAAGTACTTTTGAAATTGATCCTTCACGAATCAGTATTGAGGGAAGGACTAAACCTAAAATTCCATCAGAACAACCGGGGGGCCAAATTGATCTTGCGCTCCTTCGTGAGGGCGACAGAAGAGTATCTATTGAAAGTGATTCTCCATCCTTACTGATGGAGTTTCAGAGTGGTCCGAATGCTCCATTGAAACCGGTGGAGATCATAGATATGCAACAAGCATCTCTTGATAGCTATGTTTCTTTCAATGTGAGCGGAGCGAATGTAGCGTTCTCCTCTTGGTCGTTGGAAATCAAAGATGAAAATGGTGTGATACAAAAATTCGGACCTTATACGCAGGATGTAGAGAGAATGCCAGGGAAAACCATCTTGGGAACCAGACCTGAAGGCGACTATACTGTGATGATGATAGGTGAGACGAAGAGCGGTAAAACGGTGCGCAAGGAAACTCCCGTACACATGGTCCTTTGGACTCCACCAAAAAATGAAGAAGGAATGAGATTCAGTGTGATTTTTGAATTTAATGAATCAAAGGCCATTACTTTATATGAAAGATATCTCACGGATATTGTAACACCTAAGATTCCTTTAGGAGCAACGGTTATTATAGATGGACATACTGATATTATTGGAGACGAATCTTATAACTTGAAATTATCATTAGCACGGGCTAATGATGTCAAGAATATTATAGAACATGGTCTGGCTATGGCGGGTAGAACCGATGTTAAATTTGAAGTATATGGATCAGGTGAGGATCCAATATCATCACCATTTGAAAATAAATTTCCGGAAGAACGCTTTTATAACCGAACAGTTATCATAGATGTTATTCCACACAAATAGACTTGCTTAACATTATTCTTTATTAGTAAAAGCAGAGGCCTCAATTAAGGTCTCTGCTTTTAAATTATTCAGGCACAAAAGACATTCAATATTAAAATGTGTGAATGATGTAAATTATAGATAGAGTTATGTAACGGTTATTGTAATCAAAGTATTGACCTTTGTTTGTGTTAATCTATTCGATTATATCCTTTTATAGGGTGGCCTGATGTAATCAACCATATTTTACCGTGAAAAAAGTAATTCCTGTTATTAAAATAGCCCCGATCACCAAGAGGGCAAAAACACATACCACTAAGCTCAACGAAAAAGTGTTAGGAACTGTTGAGAATGCAATCGGTTTTTTAGCGGAGGTGGCAAATGTCTTTTTATTTGTCGCGTATTTCGGTTATAGGATTTAATGAGAGTTGGGTACTCATTATTCAGCTGAGCTCTGCAATTTTGAAATCAGGTTCAGTTTCCATGCTTCCCGGAATAGTCGCACTATCGCTTGTTTATTTAAAGAAATTGCAATATTAAGATGTTTAAAAACAGTAAGTTAAAATGATGTATCCAAAAATATTTATATTTCTTTTTGTTTCAATTTTTTTAGGTGAATCTATGTCTGCACAACAACCGCTTGTTAAAAAAGATTCAACTCATCTATATAAAAATCTTGAATCATATTCCAAACGAAGCAAATTTAATATGTTTATGTATAGGCTAGCATTTAAATCGATTTCAAAAAACAATCCTAGAAGTGAGGTTAAAAAGAAAGTTTATAAGAAGCTGATTCAGAAGCCATACAAAACCTTTGAAGGGAAAGTGATCAGGCATATTAATATTGAAACATTAGACCCTTTCGGTTATTCAATTGCCGACACAATAGTGGCATCTCCAAATTTTTTAGCTGGTATCGGAAATAAGTTGCATATTAAATCGCAACATGTTACAATTCGAAATCTTTTACTGATCCGTCAAAATCAAATATTCGATTCCTTACTTGTAAAAGAATCTGAACGTTTGGTGCGTAGCAGGGGGTATGTGCGTGATGTTTCTTTCTTCGTCAAATCTACTGCACAGAACTCCGATTCCGTAGATATTTTTATTCGTGAATTGGATAATTGGAGCATAACACCTAAAGCAATTGTTTCTACTTCACATAATACTTTTGATTTGACCGATAAAAATTTTTTAGGATTGGGTCATGTTTATGAAAATAGGTATACAAGAAATATTTCCAATGGAATCAATTTTTTTAATACAAATTATTCAATTCCCAATATCCGGAATACTTTCATCAGCAGTACGTTGCACTTTGATGTTGACGGATATAGAAATTTAAGTAGGAGCTTAGATATTGAACGTCCGTTTTATTCTCCACTCTCAAAGTGGGCAGCTGGTGCTTATGTTGCTTTTCAATATAGAAGAGATTCTTTAAAGTATCGCGATTCAATTTATGTTCCTTTGAATTTGAAATTTAGTACGCAGGATTATTGGGTTGGCAAAGCTCATCGGATTTTTAAAGGCAATACGGAAAATGAACGTACTATCAATTTAATAATTACTGCACGTTATCTACGTATACGGTACCTGGAAAAGCCGATCGAACTTTATGATCCGTTACATAATTATTCAACTGAAGATTTTTATCTGGCCGGAATAGGAATTTCTACACGGAAATATGTTCAGGATAAATATGTATTTAATTATGGTGTGATTGAAGATGTGCCGGTTGGAAGAGTTTATGGGTTGACAGGTGGTTATCAGGTGAAAAATAATATTGGACGGTTATATTTAGGGGCACGATATTCCTTTGGTAATTATAATGAATGGGGATACCTAAGTACAAATTTTGAGTATGGAACTTTCTTTCATGCATCACATGCAGAGCAGGGCGTTTTTATTGTAGGTTTAAATTATTTTACAGGCTTATTTGAAATCGGGAAATGGAAATTCAGACAATTTGTAAAACCCCAGCTTACTATTGGCATAAAGCGATCCGTTAACGATAGCTTGACGCTAAAAGACGGTTATGGTCTTGACGGATTTAATAGTTCTGCCTTGTCGGGTTCCAGCCGCCTATTACTTACAGTACAAACGCAATCATACTCTCCATGGACTATTCTTGGATTCCATTTTGGTCCTTATCTGATTTGCTCTGCCGGAATGCTTGGAAATGACGCAAACGGATTCAGAAACAGTAAAATGTATTCACAAATAGGAATTGGTGTTTTAGTGAAGAATGAAAATTTAATTATCAATACTTTTCAATTTTCAATTTCATTTTATCCTTCTATTCCTGGAAATGGAAATAATATTTTTAAAATAAATTCATCTGCTACTACTGATTTCGGGTTTAGAGACTTTGAGATTGGAAAGCCATCAGTAATTGCGTTTCGATAAGGGCGTACACTTTCCGGAAATTCATTCTTAATGTGTGATTGATTTTATGTTTTTCAAAAGTTATGTAACGCTTATATGGTCATATTACTATGCATTGTTGTTAACTAAAAAATAATAGGGACGATCATAGTTGGTTTTTTTTCTATAGCAATGCCATCTTTCAATATTATATAATTATTAATCATTAAGTACTCGATTCTTTTTAATGTTGATACTTTAGGAAAGTGTGAATTATGTAATAAAATTAAAAAGTTGTGTAACACTTATTATTTTATTAGAACCCATATTTGCGATAATATTAATCATTTAAAAATAAAATAAAATGAAAAAGTCATTTCAAACATTTGCATTCTTGTCATTGATTATTAGTATGCTATTCACGTCATGTGTGCCAACTAAAAAATTTGTAGCTTCTCAAGCTAAAGTAGACCAGCTTCAAAAAGATAGTATAAATACCCATAATCAGTTGAATGATTGTAATGTGCAGGTGAATAACCTTAGTAGTGAAAAAGCATCATTGCAAAATGAAAAATCCTCTTTACAGAATGAAAATGCTTTGGTTCAAAATGATTTGAAGATGCTTTCTTCTGAATCAAAAATGACGATTGCTGATCAAGCGAAGCGTTTAAAAAACCTTCAGAGTATGATTCAATCACAAAAAAATGTAATGGCAAAGCTTAAAAATTCAATAGCAACTGCGCTGATGAATTATAAAACCGATGAGCTGTCAGTTTATATTAAAGACGGAAATGTTTATATTTCGCTTGAAGAAAAATTACTGTTCAAATCGGGTAGCGATGTAGTCGATCCTAAAGGAAAAGAAGCGCTCAAAACTTTAGCCAAAGTTCTTAACAGCACCAACGATATCACTGTGAATATTGAAGGGCATACAGATAATGTTCCTATTAAAACAAAACTATTTGCAGATAATTGGGATCTCAGCACTGCAAGGGCTATATCCATCGTACGTATTTTGACAAAAGAGAACGGCTTTGATTCAAATCGGATTATTGCATCGGGTAGAGGTCAATTTCATCCTGTGAAATCGAATGAAACAGCTGAGGATCGTGCCGGTAATCGCAGGACTGAAGTCATTCTATCGCCAGACCTAAAAGAACTTTATAAACTGTTGGAATAATACGACTAGATGTAGTCATCAGATATCGTGATATATATACTAGCGATTTGATGTCTTTATTGCGGGTTCTTACTTCGTTGCGAATAATATACTTTCCAATTTTAATTTGATTTGGAATGTAATCTGAAATTAAATAATTCTGATATTTACAGATAGTATGAATGATTAATTATAAGCATTCATACTATCTGGATCAGAATAAAACACGAAGGGTGTTTTGCTGGTTTTGTAAATTTTATATAAATAAGGATGAAAACCACTAATTTAGAACCTGCAGGATCATTAAATGAAAAAGAATCTGATGGCGATGCTGGTAAGTTTCCAATAGTTGGTATAGGCGCCTCGGCTGGCGGGCTTGAGGCATTGGAACAATTTCTGGGGAATGTGTCTGAAGATAGTGGAATGGCTTATGTTGTTATTCAACATCTTGACCCTACACAAAAGGGTATGTTGCCTGAATTACTTCAGCGAATTACTAAACTAAAAGTTTTTCAGGTAAAAGATCATATGGTAGTAATGTCAAACTGTGTGTATGTAATTCCGCCCAATAAAAGTATGTCTTTATTAAAAGGGGTACTTTATCTGTTTGAACCTGTAGAAGTAAGAGGATTACGTCTTCCGATTGATTTCTTTTTCCGTTCACTTGCTGACGATTGTGGAAATCTTAGTATAGGTGTTGTCCTTTCGGGAATGGGGTCTGATGGTAGTTTGGGCCTTCGTGCCATAAAAGAAAAGAACGGAATCGTGATGGTGCAGGATCCCGTTACTGCAAAATTTAACAGTATGCCCTCTAATGCTATTGATTCTGTGACTGTCGATATTTTGGCCCCCGCAAATGAATTACCTGTAAAGCTCAAAGATTTTTTTAAACATATTCCGGCTTTAAAATCAGTTCACACACCAGCAATTATAGACAAAAGTGCAATTGATAAAATTATTATCCTTTTGCGAACTAATACCGGTAACGACTTTTCGTTGTATAAAAAAACTACATTATATCGTCGCATCGAAAGGCGCATGGGAATTCATAAAATCAATCAAATATCTTCATACGTTCATTTTTTGCAAGAGAACGCCAAGGAAGTAGATATCCTTTTTAAAGAACTAATGATAGGTGTAACTAACTTTTTTCGGGATACTTTAGTTTGGGCAAAGTTGAAAGAGATAGTTATTCCGGATATTATTGCTATTCAAAAAGCAGATACAGTACTTCGAGCATGGGTACCCGGGTGCTCTACAGGTGAAGAGGCCTATTCATTAGCAATAGTATTTAAGGAAGCGCTTGAAAAAAACAATACTCATTCAGGCCTTTCATTACAGATATTTGCTACCGATTTGAACAATGAAGCTATTGAGATTGCCAGAAAAGGTATGTTTCCTGCTAATATTGCCGTAGATGTTTCACCGGATCGACTTAATCGTTTTTTTATTAAAACAGATGATGGCTATAGAGTTAATACTGAGATAAGAGAAATGGTTGTATTTGCACAACACAACATTATCATGCATCCGCCCTTTACAAAAATAGATATCCTCTCGTGCCGCAATTTGCTAATATACATGGATACGGAATTGCAAAAAAAAATATTGGAGTTGTTTTATTATAGCATTAATCCTGAAGGAATAATGTTGTTAGGTAGTTCCGAAACACTTGGAACAAAGAGCCATCTTTTTACTTCGGTAGATGCTAAATTGAAAATATACAAACGTTCTGTTACAACGTTATTACCTGACTTATTAGATTTTCCTTCTTCATTTTCTCGAATAAAACCGACTAATATTGAGCAACATATACCTGACAAGTCACCCATTAACATTCAAACACTAGCTGATCAATTGTTATTGCAGCAGTTCTCCCCTGTCGGTGTTTTAGTGAACGAAGATGGAGACATCATATATATCAGCGGACGTACGGGAAAATATTTGGAGCCTGCTGTTGGTAAAGCGAACCTCAATATTTTTGCGATGTTAAGGGATGGTTTGCGTAACGAATTTCCGGTAGCATTTCGTAGAACAATAAAAACGAAAGAACCTGTGGTTTTGCACAATATCAAAGTCGATACAAATAATGGAAAACAAATCATAAACATTAATTTTCAGTGGATTGATAAACCTGAACCTTTATCCGGCACTGTGATGATCATTTTTACTGATGTGCCGGCGGCTACGGATATCAAACTGCAGACAAGAAAAGGAAAGAATTCTTTAAGCAGTATCAGGCAAGCAGAGTTAGAGATAGAGTTGCAACGCACGCGTGAGGAGATGCAGAATGCGCTTGAAGAAATGCAGTCTTCGCAGGAAGAACAGAAATCGACCAACGAAGAATTGCAATCGACCAACGAAGAATTGCAATCTACCAATGAAGAACTTACTACTTCTAAAGAAGAAATGCAGAGTTTAAATGAAGAACTTCAAATAGTGAATTCTGAATTGCAGTCGAAAGTAGATGCCTTTTCGAGGGTGAATAATGATATGAAAAATCTGCTTAACAGTACAGATATTGCTACATTATTTCTCGATAAAGAGTTGAATATAAGACGGTATACCAATCAGGCAACTAAAATTTTTAAACTAATAAAAAGTGATATAGGACGACCTTTTACCGATCAGGTATCCGATCTTGAATATCCCGAATTGGCTGAGGATGCATATGAAGTATTAAGAACACTCGTGTTTATACAAAAACAAATTTCTACTAAAGATGCGCGATGGTATTCTATTCGTATAATGCCTTACTGTACCTTTGATGACAGAATAGACGGTTTGGTTATTACTTTTATTAATATTTCTGATCTTAAATTGATGGAAGTGAAATTACAAGAAACGGAACAGCTTGAACATTTACTTTTAAATACATCCTCTGATGTAATCATTAAGTTATCAACGAACTTGGAAATACTAGAGTTTAATCCGGAGGCTGAAATCCTCTTTGGTAAGAAGCGGAAGAATGTGATAAATCAAAATTATGTTCAGCTGTTTATTCCTAAGTCGCTGCATAAAAAGACCGAAAAAAAAATGAAGAAGCTTCTTAACGACGCCCATGATTGCAAATATAAAGTAGAAGTAAATGCTATCGAAGGTAAATTGTTGGTTGTTGAATGGACTGTAAAGGTATTGCTCAATAATCTGAAAAAGGCAGTAGGAATGATTCTAATCACTAAAAATATAATCAAGTCATGAGTAACGAAAAGCAGAAACATACTGAAGCCCAGATACTACGTATGAAAGCTGAAGAACAACTGAAAGAGAAGCAGAAATACATAAAAGATCCAGTTATTGAAATTGACGTACAAAAACTTCTGCATGAGCTACAAGTGCACCAAATTGAGTTGGAAATGCAGAATGAAGAGTTGCAACAGGCCTATGAAACTGCAGAAATGGCATTAAAGAAATATACCATGTTGTATGATTTAGCGCCAATGGGCTATTTTACGCTTGATGTCGAAGGTAGTATCTGCGATCTTAATTTCACTGGTGCAGACATGCTTGCTGATAGGCGCTTTAGCTTGTTAAATAGCAACTTTAAACTATTTGTTTCTGATGAATCAAAGCCTATTTTTAATGATTTTTTTAGAAAAGTTTATACCACTTTTGCGAAGCAGTCGTGTGAGATAATGCTTGGTTATGATAATACACCATTATGCCTTGTTTATATAGAGGGCATAGTTACAGGTGATGACCGAAGCTGTCTTTTATCGGTAGTTGATATTTCAAACTTTAAAAAGCAGAATAAGTAATATGCATTAAACAATGTCATACTTCATTTTTTTATTCTATATTCAGTTAGAAAAGAATCGGCATTGGAAATAAGTATTACTATTACTTGATTTCTGAAATCAACTAATCAATATAATATTTTTACGTTTTGAATTTGATCACCAAAATGTTTTCTATAAGGTAATGAACTTATAGGAAAGTGATTCTGATTTAAAACAAATATCCCCCCATCCTTCGATGGTAATAACTATCAGGCTATAGAAAGATTGGGGGATACCTTTTTTTCTTTTCGTAACCGCCGGGAAATTTATATCCTATTATTCTAGACAAATTAGAAATACCGGGCATCGTGAATTGGAAAATGTGTGAATTATGTAACTTTTTTCTAAAGTTATGTAATATATAAGCGGATTAGCAACAGTAGATTTATACAAAAAATTAACTGATCCAAAATGATAAAACCTGCTTTAGGAATCCCTGATCACGGAATAGAAGAAATTGCAACTTTTCTCAATACACTATTAGCTGATGAGTATGTGCTTTATACAAAAACACGAAATGCACACTGGAATGTAAATGGACAAAATTTCCATGAACTACATACTTTTTTTGGAAACCAGTATGAAACTTTAGGCGTTATGACTGATGATATTGCCGAACGAATACGTTCACTCGGCCATTTTGTTTTAGGTTCTTTGAAAGATTTCCTAAGTATTACGCATATGAGTGAAGAAAAAGATGACTTCAGTAATTCTACACAAATTATTCAAACACTTTTGCATGACCACGAGACTATCATTCGTATTATTCGAAATGATATTACTCCAATTTCCGACAAATATGAAGACTTTGGTACAGCAGATTTTGCGGCAGGCTTAATAAAGCAACATGAAAAAATGACCTGGATGCTTAGGGCGTTTTTAGCCTAACCAGATTTTATTCTAATAATTGTTTAAAACAATTTTTTTAATTTAAAAAATACACAATGAAAGGAAATGCAAAATTAATTACAGCCTTAAATTCGCTTTTGGCAGATGAACTTACAGCAATAAACCAGTACATGGTACATTCTGAAATGTGTGAAAATTGGGGCTATGGTAAACTTCATAAGGCGATCAGAAGCCAAGCAATGGACGAAATGCATCATGCTGAATGGCTTATCGAGAGAATTCTCTTTTTTGAAGGAACTCCAACCGTATCTAAACTTAATACGATAAAGATCGGTAAAACTGTCTCAGCGATGATCAGTAACGACAATGGCGATGAACTTGATGCGATACATGCATATAATGATGCAATCAAACTTGCCCGCGAGGTTGATGATCAAGGCACCGTTGACCTGCTGACCAAGATACTTAAAATGGAAGAAGGTCATGTAGATTGGGCTGAAATACAACGTACCCAGATTGATCAAGTGGGAATGGAGAATTACCTTGCTAATCAAATTGAAGACAAGTAAAGTTCATTTCTACTAAAAGTAAAGCGTAAAAAAAGAAATTATTTTTAGCTAAATAACAGTCACGTTGGTTGGGTAATAATACACTCTTTTATTAAATAGTGAAAGTTTTGAATTCTTATTTGACGGAGTCTTTATCGGTTTGTCAGATTGGCACAACGGCATCAGAGACATGGAAATTTCCCAATCTTCCTTCCATGACCAACGAAAGGGTATACGAGTCTGTCCTCCGTTAATCGGTTCTTAAAAAAGGCAATTGTTAAATGGAATTTTGTTTTGCTGAGAGTGTATATAAGTCGCATTATTACAATGCGACTTATTTTTTTATATTATTTTCACGATTGTAGCTTATTTGTGAAAATGAATAGCTGTTGAAATAGTGTGAATCATGTAACTATTCGCTATAATTATGTAATTGTAAGTAGAAATTACAACTGCGCAGAAAATGGAAAATTAGAATGCACAGAAAATGGAAACAATAGTGCACAACTTTAGGGATTTCAAAAATAGGTTATTTTTCATCATTTTGATTAAATATTGTTTTTTGGTTTTTAATTCGGAAGCTTTTTCCGGATAGATTAATTACCTCACAGTGGAATAAAAGTCTGTCAAGTAAAGCAGTTGCAAGAACTTCATCATCGAGCATCTGAGCCCATTGAGAGGGGGACTTATTGGTAGTGATAATAAATGATGTTTTTTCATAGAGCTTATTAATCAGGTTAAATAAAGCAACAGCCAGTTGTTTTTCAACAGGGAACAACATGATATCGTCAATGACGATCAGATTAGCATTCATAAGCCGTTTGTATTCAGCTTTTGCAGACCGGGTAAAGTCTTTCATTTTAAGCATCCCGATAATATCATCAATGGTTCGGAAGTAAGCTTTATATCCTTTCTGAACAGCATCATTGCAGAGGCCGGCAGCAATCAGCGTTTTACCGGTACCGGAAGGTCCCATCAAGATGATGTTATAGATCTGATCGAGCCAATCAAGCTCTCTGAGCTGTGCTAAACGTGATTTAGAAAGTCCATTCTCAAAAGTATAGTCGTATATGTTTAGATTGCTTGACTTGGGTAAATGAGCTGATTTAAGCCTTCTTTGAGCCTCTTTTTGTTCTCTGTGAATGGCTTCAGCCTGCAAGAGGCTGATGGTATAATCAAGATAACTAACCATTCCACTTTCAGCCTCTCTGAGTGCTTGGTCGAGACCGGCACTCATACCACTCATTCTAAATTGCCTGCAATAAGACTGTATAACCTGTTTCTTTTCCATAATTAAAGTCCCCCTTGCATTAAAAGTTCATAATCGTTAATGCAGCTTTTCTTTGGATAATAATCTGCAATATTGTTTCTCTTTCCATTTAATGGGTTGTTCAATATGGGTTCCAGATCGATGAGATCCTTTTGTGTATTTTTCTTCAACAAGCTTTCTAACACCGATTTAAAATCATAAGCACTGTACACCTTCATTTTAATACAGTATTGCAAAGTCTGATTGACCACTTGCGCGTCAATATTTTCAATTGATGTCTTTATTGAAGAAAGTTGATCCCTTATGTAGCGTGGTTTTTCTTTGTGGATATTTTCCAGGTATTGTATTGCCAGAGCAGGTTGGGAAAACAATAAAGAGATATCATTAATCATTTCTGCAATCATGCCAGACTTATCTCTTTTGTGATCGGTATTACTCACCAATTTACCCTTTTCAAAAGAAATAGTATGCGAACACAGATGGCTTCCAGCGGTGGAAGATATAACAAGTAAATCATCTTCCCTAATCACTTCAACCTGAGTTCCGCGTCCTTTATAAGTTCCCGATGGCAGAGTGTACAAGTTTCCTTTCCATGATATGGTATTATCTTTTCGTACAGTATACAGTTTTGATGGAGGCTGTATGGCGACAGCTACAAATGGGGCTAACGATTCTTGCTCGATACGCCATTCGGTAAAGGGGACTTTCTGCGTACCGGCATGAGGCTTTGCATTGGCTGTACGTTCCAGCCATGCCAACGCCTCGCTATTGAGCTGGTATACATCAGTAAAAGGCCTGTTGTACAGAAAGTTTTGTTTGACATACTTTACTACGTTTTCAACCTTTCCTTTGCTTTCAGGATCAGCCTTTCTACAAAAATGTAAGCGGAATGTACGCTCCCGGCAATAGTCTTTAAAAACATTGGTTAACAATAAATCTCCCTTGTTTTCATCCGAGAGGAACACTTTGTCCTGATCGTAAACCACTTCCTGTGGAATGCCATTGAAAAAAGAAAATGCTTTCTCATGGGCTGCTATAGCGGTATGGCTGGTAAATGGAATATCTGAAAAGAAAATATACTTGTAACGCGAACGCGATAATACCATGGTGAAAAACCAAACTTTTACTCTTTTACCCAATCCGTTACGCATGTTGTACTGTCCGAAATCAACCTGTGCCTGCTGTCCATATGCAAGTTCTTCAACTGCATTGTATTGGCGAATGGGACTTGTTTGTGGCAGGTGATACTTTTGCCTGATCCACATTACAAAGTTATAAACTGTTTTAGCTGTTACTCCCGGAAACTCAGGATAATGCTCCATTAACCAGTCGTGCATTTGGGCAGATGATGTTTCCTGGTACTGTTCCAGTTTGCTTTTGACAAACTCTTCATATGGAGCAAGTTCCTTACTCCTTTGTGTCTGGGACTGAACAAACTCTTCGTATTGGCTTTCATCCATTGATAGATAGAACTTGACGGTACGACGGTTAATAACCAGCTCCTGACTGATTCTTGAATTGGAGAATCCTTCTCGTTTCATTTGGTGAATCTGATGGTACATGATCAACTTGTTTAAATATTTGTTCATTATAGCCGGTTTTTAATATCCCGACAAAGTTGACTTTCTTTTGATTTGGGCATGCCCAAATCAAAAGAAATCTGTGCATCATTGTTACCATTTTCTGTGTATCCTTATTTACCGAATTCTGTGTAGTGTTATTTTCCGATTACAGTAATCTTTTTATGAGTTAAATGAATCATCTTTATACCTTGGAAATTCATTTTTTAAATCATAAAGCATGAACGCTATAGTTAATGACAATCCTGATAAGAAATCCTTGAAACATCAAACCAAACCGGATATTCTTAAGACATTAATGGCTTCTAATGTCCTGTATCATCGATTTTTCGAAACAGCGAAAGAAGGAATTCTGATACTCGATGCAGAAACAGGGAGAATTGTTGATGTGAATCCATTTTTAATTAAATTATTGGGCTACGTTAAAAGAAAACTCATTAACAAAGAAATATGGGAGGTTAGTTGCTTCAATAATATAGTTGCAAGTAGGGAAAGCTTTTTTGAATTGCAAAAAAAAGATTCTATATATACAGATGAATTACTGCTCATTGCTGATAAGGGACGGCAGATTTATGTGAAATTAGTAAGCAATACCTTTTTAGCAAAGGATTTAAAAATTATTCAATGGAGTATACGGGATATAACTAAACACAAGCAGGAAGAAACGGAACGGCTTATCAAAGAAGCACAAATGCGCATGCTTGTTCAAGCTATCCCTGACTTGATCTGGCTGAAAGATGTGACTGGTGTGTATCTTTCATGCAACATAATGTTCGAACGATATTTAGGTGCGACCGAAGCTGAAATCATTGGGAAAACTTATTACGATTTTATCGATCATGAGTTGGCCGACACTTATCGGGAGCATGATGTTAAAGTTATGAATGCTGGAAAGGCGACTTCCCAAGTAGGATGGGTTACGTTTGCAGACGATGGACACCGTGCATATCTAGATACGATCAAGACACCCCTATTCGATTCTGCCGGAATGTTAATAGGCCTTCTCGGCATTGGGCACGACTTTACTGCATTCAATTTGAGAAGAGAAAAGGAACTTCAAGCTAATGAAATGGATATTACAATAAAAGAACAAGAATTAATCATTGTTAAAAAACAATTGGTCTTTCAAAATAAGGAAAAAGAAAATCGAGCCGCTGAGCTAATTATTGCTAATAAGGAGCTTGCATTTCAAGATGAAGAGAAAGAAAATCGAGCCGCTGAGTTAATCATTGCAGACGAAGAATTAGCGTTTCAAAATGAAGAGAAAGAAAATCGAGCCGCTGAATTAATCATCGCTAATAAAGAACTGGTTTTTCAAAACGGAGAGAAGGAGAAACGAGCCGCCGAATTGATCATTGCTAATACAGAACTTGCTTTTCAAAATGAAGAGAAAGAAAAACGGGCCGCTGAATTAATTATTGCCAACAAAGAACTGGTTTTTCAAAACGAGGAGAAGGAGAAACGAGCCGCTGAATTAAGTATTGCTAACAGCGAACTGATCTTTCAAAACAAGGAAAAAGAAAAACGAGCAGCCGAGTTAATTATTGCTAAAGAGAACGCAGAAGAAAGTGATAAATTGAAAACGGCCTTTCTTCAGAATATGTCTCATGAAATACGTACTCCACTGAACGGGATTATCGGTTTCTCTTCATTGCTGAATGATGAAGATATAAGCAAGGATGAGATTAAAGAATATACAACAATAATTACTCGAAGCGGAAAACGGCTTATTGAAATAGTGAATAATGTTCTTGATATTTCCAAAATACAAACAGGACAAGTAGAAATTAAACAAACTCCAATATTAATTAATAAGATATTTATGGACTTGTTTACTTTCTTCTCCCCAATTGCATATGCTAAGAATATTAGATTAAATTTTCATAATCAGGATGATGAATCTAGAATAATAAATTCAGATGAAGCAAAACTGAATCAGATTCTTACAAATTTAATTAATAATGCTATAAAATTTACAAAATCGGGAACGATAGATTATGGCTTCGAAAGCAAGGATACTTTTATACAGTTTTATGTAAAGGATACAGGTATTGGGATCAAGAAGGAATTGTACGAAAGAATTTTTGATAGGTTTATTCAAGCAGAACAAACGATGAATAAAAATTATGGCGGTACCGGTCTTGGACTGGCTATCTCAAAAGGGTTAGTGGAGTTGTTAGGTGGAAAAATTTGGGTAGAATCAGTGATCAATGAAGGCACAACATTTTTCTTTACATTGCCATATGAGCCTGCTGCCGAATCTTATGAAAAGATGAAAAAATATTTAGAAATTCCAGTTAAACATATTAATAAGAAAGTTCTTGTAGCTGAAGACGATTGGGTAAGTTTCCGTTATATTAATAAAATATTGACAAAATTGGAGATTACTGTAATTCATGTTGACGATGGAGCGCAAGCGGTAGAAAAAGTAAGGACTATACCTGATATTAATTTAATAATGATGGATATAAGAATGCCAGTAATGGATGGAATAAAAGCAACAAAATTAATAAAACAGATAAGACCTGATTTGCCTATAATAGCCCAAACAGCTTATGCCTTTGAAGATGAAAAAAATGAAATTTTATTAATTGGCTGTGATGAATATTTAGCTAAACCTTTAGACTATGTTAAATTAGATGCATTACTAAGTAAGTATTTGAAATGAATGATTTGTAACCACGGATTGGAGTATTGATCTGTGAGAGTAATATATATAATATCTTTTTCTTGATTTTGTTAAATACGTAAATACAATAAAGACCTTGTGCCTTTTTGTGTATTGAGATTATTATTCCAGATAAGAACATTACATATCGATTTGGAAAACTTGAAGATGAACATTTATGAATTGTTTTCAGATGGTTATAAGAAAATCGGAAATGTGTGAATATTGTAACTCTTACCAAAAGTTGTGTAACACTTTTTAGGTTAAATGAGTATACGTTTGATTTAATTTATAGCAGCAAGATAAGCTAAGTTATGTAAGGACGTTTTTAAACACAATGTAAATTATAATAAAAATATGAAAACAATTAAAATCAAAATAGTATTGATTGCAGTTGATTATGATCCAACTGCACAAAAAGTAGTAGATGCAGGGTTCTCATTAGCCAAAGCAATGGATGCTGAAGTCATTTTACTGCATGTACTAATAGATCCGGTGTTTTATTCTTCATCAGAATATTCTCCGATAATGGGATTCACCGGTAGCATGACTACAGTTCCATTACAATTGGAAAATGTTGGAGAAATGAAAATACTATCCGAAAAATTTCTTGAAAAAGTAAAGCAACATCTCGGTGATGAAGCAATTAAAACCATAGTAAAGGAAGGCGATTTTGCTGAATCTATTTTAAAAACGGCAAAAGAAACACATGCAGATATTATTGTTATGGGGTCCCATAGCCGGAGATGGTTAGATGAAATACTAATGGGAAGTGTAACAAAAAACGTGTTGCATCTTTCTACTATTCCACTTTTTATTGTTCCAACCAGAAAACGCAGCTAATTTTAAAACGCAACTTGAACTTAAATACTATTTCCGAAAAGTATAACGGATTAACCTCAAATGAGGCAAAGGAAAGATTACGGGTTGAAGGACATAATAGTCTTCCGTCATCAAAGCCTAAGAATTTATATTCCATTGCTCTTGGGGTTATTAAAGAGCCCATGTTTATACTTTTAGTTGTTTGCGGCACTTTGTATGTTGTAATGGGCGATATGAGGGAAGGACTCATGCTGCTGGGATTTGTCTTTGTTATCATGGGTATTGAATTTTTTCAGGAAAAGAAGACTGAAAAGGCCCTCGATGCATTAAAAGATATGGCAAGTCCCAGAGCTTTGGTGATCAGAGATGGTGTGGAAACAAGAATTGCAGGATTTGAAGTCGTAATTGACGACCTGATAGTGTTGCAAGAAGGTGATAGAGTGCCGGCTGATGCTACCGTAATCCATTCGATTAATCTATTGGCAGATGAATCATTACTTACGGGTGAACCGGTTTCTGTTAGAAAAGGTGAGTGGGATGGGGTCGAGAAAACCATTCAACCGGGTGGTGATGATTTACCTTTTATCTATTCCGGATCTATGATTGTTCAAGGCAACGGCATTGCAAAGGTAACCAGTATAGGAATCAAAACTGAAATTGGAAAAATCGGCAAAGCGTTAGAGAATGTAAAAGAAGAACCTACCCGGCTTAAAAAAGAGATGGGCTCGTTGGTGAAAAAACTAACGATTATAGCTGCTGTACTCTGTCTTTTGGTCGTCATTGGATACACAATCTCTAGAGGAAGTCTGGTAAATGGATTTCTGGCAGGAATAACTTTAGCTATGGCCGTATTACCGGAAGAATTCCCAGTAATACTCACTGTATTTATGGCGCTTGGCGCTTGGCGAATGTCAAAAAAGAAAGTTTTAACACGGAACCCATCAGTAATAGAAACGTTGGGTTCGGCAACAGTACTCTGTACCGATAAAACGGGTACCCTTACACAGAATAAAATGACGGTTACCAGTCTTTATAACGGACAAGATTTTCTAACGGTTACAAGAGATAAAGATTTTGATGAGGTGTTTCATGAGATCATTGAATATGGCATTCTTTCCAGCCAAACCAATCCGTTTGATCCCATGGAAAAAGCAATCACAAGTTTGGGGGAGTTCTATCTGAAGGGAACAGAGCATATCCATACGAATTGGAAGATGATTAAAGAATACCCTCTTTCGAAAGAACTGCTTGCAATGTCACGGGTGTTTTCTTTTAAAGGGACACAAGAAAAAATTATTGCAACAAAAGGAGCTCCAGAGGCTATTTTTGAACTGTGTCATTTGGATACAAATATCAGAAAACGTTTATCATTAGCCGTAGAAGAATTAGCTGCAAATGGATTAAGAGTGCTGGGGGTAGCTAAAGCAAAAATCAGTGCAAAAGGCCTACCTGAAGTTCAACACGATTTCACATTCGATTTTATTGGTTTAATAGGCCTTTCCGATCCTATTCGTAAGAATGTGAAACAAGCAGTAAACCAATGTTATAAAGCCGGGATCAGGGTGATAATGATTACAGGTGATTATCCGATAACGGCTAAGCATATCGCATTGGAAATAGGCCTTGAGAATGCAGATACTTGCATTACAGGTCAGGAATTACAAGTAATGACAGATGATGAATTGTGCGAAAAGATAAAGGAAATCAATGTCTTTGCCAGAGTTATTCCTGAACAGAAACTGAAAATCGTAAATGCTTTAAAGCGGAATAATGAAGTTGTTGCGATGACAGGCGATGGGGTTAATGATGCTCCTGCACTAAAATCTGCTAATATCGGAATAGCAATGGGGGAGAAGGGTACTGATGTGGCAAGAGAAGCATCTTCACTGGTTCTTATGGATGACAACTTTTTATCCATTGTTGGAGCCATGAGATTGGGGAGGCGGATATTTGATAACCTTCAAAAAGCATTTGGATATACATTTGCAATTCATGTACCCATAGCTGGCTTATCATTATTCCCAATATTACTAGTAAACTTCCCGATTATATTATGGCCTGTGCATATTGTCTTTCTTGAATTAATCATCGACCCCGCATGTTCTATCATATTTGAAGCTGAAAAAGAAGAGAAAAATGTAATGAACCGACCTCCAAAGAGAATCAATGAATCTTTTTTTGGGATAAATAAAATCATGTTCAGTTGCTTGCAGGGAGTAGGAATTCTAATTATAACCCTTGTCATTTACTTTATTGGCTTGCATTTTGGTTATGAAGCGAAAGAAGTACGGGCTATGACATTTGTCACTTTAATTGTTTCAAACATTGCTGTTATATTGACAAACAGGTCGTGGACTGACAATATATTTAAAATTATTGCTACACCGAATAAAGCCGTATTATGGGTTGTTGGGGGAGCTATTTTCTTCCTGGTGCTAATTTTAAACATTCCATTCTTTCTTGAACTATTCCAGTTTCAGAGACTTACATTTATCAATATCGTCATTTGTAGTTTGGCCGGATTAACATCTATCATTTGGTTCGAAATATATAAAAGGTTTAAACTAAGGAAACATGAATTGCTTTAAAGATAGTGATGAGAAATTGCATATTCTTTCTGTGGTTTGTATTCAATCACTTTAATTGATTCCTTTTCAAAATTTGTTTAATACTAAATATATGTAGATGTTCTATGTGCAAAGTTATATTACAGCACTCATTCTTCTTTTCAAAATATGTGAAAGATGTAACACTTCTCTTTAATTGTGTAACACTTTTCAGTATTAAAGTATGCATCTTTGAGTTCATAATAAAGTTAGTTTACTATCTAAATTTAAATATCATGACAAAGAATAAAGACTTACAAAACGATTTTCAGAAAACAATAGAAGGTGAGCCCTTATCACTTTCTGCTGAAGTTGGAGCTGTTTCAATAGTTGGTAAATACTTGAAAAGGTTTATTTATATTACCGGTCTGGCAGGAATAGGATTATTCGTCAACGCATGTACAGCTACTGGCTATGTTGCATCAGAACCTACTTATGTTGAAAGTGTCAGACCTGAACGTCCAAGTGCTCTCCATGTTTGGATAGATGGTGATTGGATATGGAGTCGGCATTCACATTCCTATGTTCGGAAAGAGGGTCATTGGCAGAGACAAAATCAAGATCGTGCTTATGTGCCGGGCCATTGGCAATCCACACCACAGGGTAATTATTGGGTGACGGGGCATTGGCAACGTGATAATCATTGAATGGACAATTAGCTGTTATAATTGTATCGAATGTTTAATCTATTCAATATATGCCTCAGGCTAATGTTTAAATGCTATTTCATTTATATTAAGATTTGCGTAAGGACATTTCCTGTGGTTTATGACGAAATGTTGAGAATAAAACAAAATAATTCTAAGTTGTTTTCAATTTATTAAAATCTAAAATTATGTATTTCGATAATTGTTATTGGGGAATGGATATCATTTGGTGGTTCGTTTGGGGCCTACTGATCTTTTGGATATTTGCAGTACCTTATAGAATTCCAGGTCAGCGATATAAGAAAGAATCCGCTCTTGACATTCTACAAAAAAGATTAGTTTCAGGAAAAATTACAACTGAACAATATCAAGAGATGAAAAAAGCCATGGAACAGGATTTAGTAAAAAAGAAATAAATTACTTAGGCGATATTCTTTTTTATTAATATGACTTTGTTTTTAATCAATAATTAAATGTAAATAGAATGAAAGAAATAAAACAATTAGGTATTTGGATGGATCATGCAAATGCTTTTTTAATGGAATTGTCAAATGATACCATTATCGAGAATATCGTTGTATCAGAGTTTACGCAAAAGGAAAAAGAAATCAGTCTGGAGAAGAATGAAAAATTCATGCATAGCAAAGAGCAACAATTGCAATTACGCTATTATAAAAAGCTAGGTGATATTATTAGAAATTATCAAGAAGTAGTTTTATTTGGCCCGACAGATGCAAAAAATGAGTTGTTAAACTTGTTAAAAGCTGATCCCCTTTTTGGAAATATAAAAATTGAGACAAAGAATACTGATAAGATGGCGACTGCTCAAATGCAAGATTTTGTGAAAGTATATTTTAAAAATTAATCATTTTGTAAGAGTCATCATATATAAACAAGAGAAATCAACAGGTTGATACTTTAAATGCTTAAATAATCAAAACGATCACTTAAGTAATAAGCAATAAACAATGTCGCATTTCACTCTTTGCTTATCCTATATTCAGGTAGATGTACCAGAATAGAACAAGCATTGAGAATATGACAATAAATTATCCCTACTACTTACATAATACATATTAATAAATAATAAATTAGTATAAAATTATACGAGTCCACTCCAAAAAGTCAATTTTACTAAATTATTATTTTGTAATCAGTTGCTATTCAGTAATATTATTTAGCGGAAATACTACACGAAAAGGCTCTCGAAGTGGACTCATCATATCATATATAAAATAAACAATTTAGTTGCTTATTAACAAATATCTTATAATGAACAATTATGAAAAACAAATTTCTTTTATTCACTTTTATTCTACTGATGGGGCTTATGTCATCATTTGCTCAAGAAGTAGAACCTAGCAATAACTCATACCGAGGATTTGATCCTTATTGGTATCTTAACCTAAATGTCGGACGAAATCTTCTTTATGGCGATTTTAAGTCAACACCTGTTGGTTTTGATAAGATCGGTAAGCAAACCGGCTTTATTGGTGGTCTCTTTGCGGGCCGTCAGTTAACACCCGTTTTCGGACTTAGAGGCGTAATTAATGGAGGAACATTTAAGAGTCGTATTGATGAAAATCCTAACTATCATTTTAAATCAAAGACCCATTATTTTGGATATTATATAGAACCGACATTAGACTTCACAAACTTGATTAATTATAATCCGGACAGAAGATTCTTCTTGTATGGATTTGCCGGTCTTGGATTTGCAAATATGTATTCTGATCTGTTTAACTATACTACTGCTACTCAAACTACAGTCTTCAAAACCGGCAATGGTCCTGAAAAATGGACTACTGTTGCCATGTTACCGTATGGGCTGGGTGCCAAATATAAATTTGATGACAACTGGGGTGTTAACCTGGAAGCTGCAAGTTTTTATGCGCTTAACAAGACTGATGGTGACAAGTTGGATGGAAAAGTTCAGGGAGCACATAGAGACTGGCTGGCAAACTTCACTATTGGGATCAACTATGACATAAAGAGCAGTACTAATTTGAAAGAGATGGCGGAAAATTTTTGCAAAATGATCAAATATGTGGTCATGCCAAATCCACTTGAAATGCATGGAGACTCTATAATGGTTACCATAAATGGAACGGTTCCTGAAAAATACATGGATAAGAAGGCTGCCATATTAATCATCCCTGAATTAAAGTATAGTGGTGGTCCTTATCTATTAGACCCTATCACTCTTAAAGGTGAAGCAGTAGCTGGTGATGGTATTGCAATTTCTTATAAATCAGGAGGCACGTTTATCGTTAAACAAACTATTCCTTATATGCCTGGAATGTCGATATCTGAGCTTGTGACGAATCCAATCGTCTACAAACCTGCAACCGGTTCAGTCGATGCTACTGCTACCGCTCAACAGATTCGTTCAAAGAATAAGTTTGTAGATGTTCCTGCATGCAAGATTGCAGATGGCGTTATCATTACTCCATTATGGATTAAACACGATGAAAACTTATTATCTGCATCTGATAAAAGGGTTAAAGAGAAGATTGAATCAAAAGATGCTACTATTTATTTCATCTTCAAAGTTAATAAATTCAAAATTAATTGGAAACTTCCGTTAAATGCAAAATCGAAAGTTGAGCTTGATGCTTTTTATACCTTCATTAATCAGGGATGGAGAATCAAGAGCATAGATATTGAAGGTTTCGCCTCACCGGAAGGCCGTGTAGCAGTCAATCAAAAGTTATCTGAGTCACGTGCCTATTCAGGGAAAGAATATGTAATTGATCAATTCAAGAGAATGGGGGCGAATAAGAAGGCTACCGAATTCCAAAAGGGTCTTCGTGGTGTTGCCATCAACACGATTGGGCATGGCGGAGATTGGGATGGCTTCTTGAAAGCAGTTCAAGCTTCTAATCTGAAGGAAAAAGATGCAATCATAAATATTCTCAACACCGAACCTAATGCAGACAAACGTAATCAGGCGATCAAAAAAATGAAAAAAACTTACAGAATATTAGTTGCGAGTATTCTGCCTCCTTTACGTCGTACAAATATCAAGGTTAATAGTTATGTGCCTGATAAGACAGACGAGCAGATACTTAATGCTGCTACCAACAACCCCGAAGCACTTAACAATGAAGAAATGCTTTATTCAACTACCTTAACGAATGATCCAAAAACTCAACTAGCTATCTACAAGACTACGTTAAAACTTCATGATGGTGACTGGAGAGCATTTAATAATGCCGGTGTTATTGAACTTGAAAATGGTAACCGAAATCAAGCTGCCGGCTATCTGAATGCAGCTAACACCTTATCACCAAATAATGCTATTGTTCTAAATAACCTTGGTGCACTCGAAGCCGGTAAAGGAAATGTAGATGTAGCTGCTGCCTTATTCAAACAAGCACAAAGTCTGGGTAGTAACGAAAACTATAATATCGGTATCCCGTTAATAGGTAAAGCTAAGTACAATGACGCTATTATAGCATTTGACGGCAAGAAATGCAGCCATAACTTAGGTTTGGCACAATTACTTGCCGGTAACTCAGTTGCTGCTATCGCAACGCTTAAATGCGCCCCTGCTGCCGCAGACACTTACTATATCCTTGCTATTGCCGGTGCCCGTACCAACGATTCGGCACTATTATATGATAATTTAATGAAGTCTATCAAAATGGATAACAGTTTTAAAGCAAAAGCTGCCAGTGACCTTGAGTTCATTCGATTTATCAACATTCCTGAATTTCAGGCTATTGTTAAGTGATGTCAACGACTAATTAAAAGTTAAAAGAAAGAGGCTGTTCGTCATTGAACAACCTCTTTTTAAGAAAAAAATATCTAAAGCTGATATAAAAATATTTATCAATACTGCAAAATGGAAAATATTTGGAGTTATTCACTAACTGTTTTTATGGCTTTCTTTGCTATAATGAACCCCTTTGTCAATATTCCAATTTTTATTCAATTAACAAAAGGACTCGACGAAAGGAAAAAGAAAGCTATTTCTAAAACAGCGAATATTGTTGCTTTTATTATTGTTTTAGCATTTATACTAATTGGTAAATATATTTTCGAGATATTCGGTTTAACTGTCCCTGCATTCAAAGTGTTTGGAGGTATTTTAATTTTCTTTATTGGATTTGAAATGCTTCAATCAAAAAAATCGAGCATTCAACTTCAGAATAATGCTACGTTTGATGATAGTGTAGCCATATCGCCATTAGCTATTCCTATCATGGCGGGCCCCGGAACAATTGTTACAGCAATGAATTTTGTTGTACATGCAAATTTATTTCATGTACTAATAACCATATTAATCTTTGCATTAATCATATTTATAACGTATCTCGCTTATAATTACAGTAGTTACATTGTTAAAATAGTTGGAGAAAAAAACTTTGTAATTATAGGTAAAATAATGGGGTTGATTTTAGGCGTATTGGGAGCAAATATGTTAATAGAAGGGATCAAATTAGCATTCAATATTTAAAATATAATCATATGGACCAAAATTCCCTGTCTTTTTGGAGTAGCCCCTCAACAGAATTACTTAAAAGTTTTCAGGCAACCACTTATGGTCTTACAACAATAGAAGCTAAAAAGAGGTTGATAACCTATGGTGCAAATCGAATGAAACCCCAAAAACGTTCCGATGCATTCACCCTCCTGATTTCTCAATTTAAGAGTCCTATTATTCTCATTCTCCTATTTGCAACTGGGTTATCATTGTTTTTGCATAATCTGGTTGATGCTTCAATCATCCTTTCTATCGTAATCATTAGTGGGCTTCTTGGTTTTTGGCAGGAATATGGTGCTTCCAATGCTGTTGCAAAATTACTTGCTATCGTACAAATAAAAGCTGCAGTATTGCGTGATGGGAAGCAACAAGAAATTCCAGTTGAAGATATTGTGCCGGGTGATATCGTAATCCTTAATGCCGGTGATATTGTACCGGGCGACTGCTTGATTCTCGAAGAGAAAGACTTATTTGTAGATGAAGCCATGCTTACCGGAGAAACCTTTCCGGTAGAGAAAAATGTTGCAGTACTACCTGTTGAAACAGCTCTCTCGCAGCGAACAAATTCAGTTTGGATGGGCACACATATTGTAAGTGGGAACGCTACTGTATTAGTTATACTTACCGGCAGAAATACAGAGTTTGGAAAGGTCTCTGAGCGGCTTAAACTTAAACCTTCTGAAACTGACTTTGAACAGGGTATACGGAAATTCGGATATTTTCTGGGCGAAGTTACATTGATATTGGTGGTCATTATATTTGCCATCAATGTTTATTTGCAACGGCCTGTTTTAGAATCTTTCCTTTTTTCACTGGCACTTGCAGTTGGATTAACACCACAATTATTGCCAGCTATCATCAGCATCAACCTTGCTCATGGAGCCAAAAAGATGGCTGAAAAAAAAGTGATCGTAAAACGGCTTGCTTCTATCGAAAACTTTGGTAGCATGAATATTATATGCGCCGATAAAACAGGTACCCTTACCGAAGGAACGGTACAGGTAGAGTCAGCGCTTGATGTAAATGGTGCTAAAAATGAAAAAGTATTTTTATTCGCTTATCTCAATGCTTTTTACGAAACAGGATTTACAAATCCTATTGATGAAGCCATTCTAAACTATCGTAAGCTAGATCTATCTGAATATAAAAAGAAGGATGAAATTCCTTATGATTTTCTGCGAAAACGTCTGAGTATAGCAGTTACACATGGCGATACACATATAATGGTAACTAAAGGTGCTCTGTCTAATATCCTTGATATCTCTACTTCTGTAGAAACTAAAGAAGGATGTGTCGTTAAAATAGCATCCATGCAGGATCAGATTCAGAAACATTTTAGCGAATTCAGCAAACAGGGTTTTCGAACCTTAGGCATTGCATATAAAAACAGGCCATCCGATTCGCTCATCAGTAAAAGTGATGAGGTCGATATGACGTTTATAGGATTTCTTACTCTTTTTGACCCACCAAAAGCAAATATAGCTGAAACAATTGCGAGTTTGAAGAAGCTGGGTGTTTCACTCAAAATTATTACCGGTGATAATCATCTTGTTGCAACTAGTTTAAGTGAAAAGATGGGACTATCTAATAATAAAATCATCACTGGCTCAGATCTTCATAAAATGAGTGATGGTGCATTACTTAGAAGGGTAGGAAGTGTGGATGTTTTTGCCGAAATAGAACCTAATCAGAAAGAACGGATAATCATTGCTATGCGAAAGGCCGGCAATGTTGTAGGTTATATGGGTGATGGCATCAATGATGCATCAGCACTTCATGCTGCCGATGTTGGAATCTCGGTAGATACTGCTGCAGATGTAGCAAAGGATGCAGCAGATATTGTTTTGCTCGAAAAGGATCTGGGCGTTTTAATTGAGGGGGTACGTGAAGGACGAACGACTTTTGCCAATACATTGAAATATGTTTTTATGGCTACGAGTGCTAATTTTGGAAATATGTTCAGCATGGCAGGATTGTCACTCTTTATTCCATTCCTGCCATTGTTGCCTAAGCAGATTTTGCTCACTAATCTGATGACCGATTTCCCAGAGATGACCATTGCTACCGATAATATAGATGGTGAAATGGTAGACCATCCAAGGCGATGGGATATTAAAGCCATACGTAAGTTTATGATCACCTTTGGGTTGGTGAGTTCCGTTTTTGACTACCTCACCTTTGGACTGCTTTTGATGATCCTTCGTGCCAATGAAAGCCAGTTCCGAACCGGATGGTTTATTGAATCGGTTATTTCTGCATCCATGATTGTACTTGTTATTCGAAGCAGAAAACCATTTTTCAAGAGCAAGCCTGGAAAATATCTGTTAATTGCAACAATTTCTATTGCCGTAATAACATTGATTCTGCCTTTCACTCCGATTGGAACCGTGTTTGGATTTAGTCCTCTCACATTTACTACATATTTACTTCTGTTGCTGATTGTTATGATATATATTGGCGCAGCAGAAATCACTAAAACAATATTCTATAAGAAGGTTAAAATTTAAAAATGAGAATACCTTTTTTAAGTAATCTTTAGAATTTAATACAATTCCATTCAATACATAAAAAAATATTATGAGTAAAAATGTATCAGATCAATTGGTCGAAACGTTAGTTAATGCAGGCATTAAAAGAATATATGCCGTAACAGGGGATAGTCTAAATCATGTCAACGCTGCTGTTCATCGCAATGGTAAAATAAAATGGATACATGTACGACATGAAGAAACAGCTGCATTTGCTGCAGAAGCTGAGGCTCAGTTGAATGGGTTTGCGTGTTGTGCAGGTAGTAGTGGCCCCGGACATGTCCATCTGATAAAAAGAAAAATGGTTAATCCGGTTTGAACCAGATTAATCATCTTCTGTGTCGGAATAGCAGAATTCCAAACTATTTTTAAAGATCTTGTGCTAATTCAGTCAGAGTATAATGACCTCCCACTTAAAATCTCGATTAATATCCCAATGCTTTATCATAATCAAGCATTGCTATCAAATAATCATACACTGCCTTTATATAATTTTGTTCCGCCGTGTTTAAGGTCTTTTCAGTATCGAGTAAACTGCTGTATTGTAAAGAACCAAGATTGTATTGTTGTTTTTGATTTTCGTAAATGGTATTCGATAAATCATAATTGGCTTTGGTTGTTTGCATATTTTGCAGTGCATTGCCAAGTTCGGAGCTTGCTTTTTGGATTTCATAGTTTATATCGGCAGCTTTTTGTTTGATGTCTATGCCCGTCTTTGCCGACTTGAATTCGGATTCTCGGACGGTATTGCTATTCTTAAAGTTTGAAGTTATGGGTAAGCTGATTTTTACTCCAACATAGCTGTACGGGCTCCACCAGTCCTTTTGCGCATAATCAAAATTACTATACTGAAACTGGGAAGAGTAATTGGCAAACAAAGAAACTGTAGGTAAGATATTTTGATGTGCTTTCTTTAGCTGTAATTCGTTGTTCTCCTTTATTAATTGTAATTGTTTTATTTCAGTCCTGTTCGTTGCTGCATCCTGTTGTTGAGGAGGATTCATTGATCCAGAAACAGAATTCAGGCGATCTGTTAATATTACAATTGTGCCAGAGTCTATATTGATTTGGTATTTAAAGTTGTTGATTGCTAAATTGTAATTTTGCTGTGATTTTTGTGTTTCTACCTTCGCATTTTTATAATCTAATTTTGCTTTTAAAAAATCATTTTCGAGCAACGAACCATATTTATATTTACCCTCAGCTACCTCTAAATATTCACTGTAACGGATTTCATTCTCTTTAGCAATCTTAAACTGCAATTCTTTAAGCAAAATATTTAAATACGACTCGGTAATGGCAGTTTTGGTATTAATTTCAAATTGCCTGTTTTTTTCTTTCTCCAATTCGAGATCGTTTTTAGCTATATTAATATTACTAGTAATTTCAGGTTTGTAGATAGCTTGTGTAAGGTCGAGTGAATACACGGAGTTGGTTTTAGTATCTAGCGAGAAGGTCATTGACGTTGAATTGCCAAGAATACCGGCAGGAATTATCCGTTCTTGTAATTGCGAATTATAACGTAAATTTCCTGAACCGGTTATATCGGGTATCCATTCCTTTTTGCTTTTATTAATAGCATTCTCTGCAATTGAAATATTGTATTTATTCGACCGGACATCGTAACGATTTTTAAGCCCTGTTTCAACTGCCTGCTTCAATGAGACTTTTAATGTGTCGGTTTGAGCTGTTACGGTACTACAAAGTATGGTAAGCAAAACGATATATATTACTTTTTTCATTTTCTATTTGTTGAAATTAATGTGCTGTTATTTCGGCGGCTACTTTTGTGTCGTTCTTTTTGGCTCGTATCATCAATATGATTGGAATAGAGATCAGAAATAGCAACCCCACTGCGATGTACGCATTATCATAACTTACCAGTTGTTGTTGCTTTGTAAGTGCGGATTCAATCAGTTGATAAGACACACTTATAGCATCTTCAGGCGAGTATCCGGCTGTTAAGAAATTCTGAGAAAGGGAAGCTACCCTATCAGTAACCATATCGTTGTAACTGTTGATATTCCCCACCATATTACTCCTTACAAAAGCATCTTCTGAATTCTGATAGATACCTATTAATGCAACGCCGATAGCAGAACCTAACTGGCGCATAATATTGGACAATCCGGTGCCTTGTGCAAGGTCTTGGCCTCTTAAGCCGGATAATGCCATAGACATTAAGGGTACCATTACTAAAGCCTTACCAAATGAACTTAATATGAACGGCCAGAAAAAATTCTTTTCACTTGAATCGGGTGATGAAAACGAAAGAAGAATTAAAAAGAGCGAAAAGCATAAGATGCCGATAATGCTGGATGCATGGTAACTGATTTTTTTTAGAACAAACTTGCTAACGAACAACATCGCGAAGATAGATGCAATGGCACTGGGCAAAAGAAAAATGCCCTGTTGTGTTGCCGTCCAGCCCAGAGAAACCTGTACAAATAAAGGGAAAAAGAAGAATATCCCGCTTAGCATCATGCCAAGTATCAGGTTCATTAGATGCCCCAAGGCGAGGTTACGATTCTTATACAATTTGATGTTGACCGCAGGGTACTTAACGGTGAGTTCGCGCCATACAAAAGCGGTGAGACCTATAATAGCGATAATAAAAAAGAATGTTATTTCCGAACTCTCAAACCAATATTTTTGTGCTCCCTCTTCCAGAAAATATTGCAATGAGCATAATCCTATAACCATAAAAACAATACCCCACCAGTCCATTTTACCCGGTTTCATTGCGCCCAAGAGATTAGGAACGTATTTCCATGATAATAGGGATGCAATAATTCCAATGGGGACATTTATTATGAAAATCCAATGCCATGACCAATTGTCGGTAATATAACCACCTAAAACCGGTCCAATAGCAGGACCCAACAAAACTCCCATCCCGAATATAGCTATTGCTGTAGCTAGTTCTTTGGGTGGAAAGGCATCACCAATGATACTTTGTGCTGTAGATAAAAGACCACCACCACCTAAACCTTGGATGAAACGCCAAATGACAAGCATCCATAAGCTTGACGATAAGCCACACATTAATGATGAGAAAGTGAAAAGAATAACGGATGCGGTAAAATATATTTTTCTTCCGAATAAATCAGAAAGCATACCGGACAGAGGAACGGTAATAACATTGCCCAAGGCATACGCTGTAACTACCCATGCAATTTCCAGAGGGGTAGCGCCGAGGCTTCCCATCATCTCACTGCGAGACACGCCCACTGCAGTCGAATCAATTAATTCAAGCAAGGCGCATGTCAAAGCTGTGATAATAAGTATCCATTTAGCAGCCCCTGTTAAATACTGAGCTTTTTGAATATTTGCTTCCATAATGGGTTAATTGATTTTGACTTTTACAAAAGCGCTTAAGCCTGGAAATAACAAGTCCTGTATGTCTTTGGTACGAGGGCTTAATGAAATTCTGACAGGAACACGCTGCACTATTTTTATAAAGTTACCGGTAGCATTATCCGGTGGAAGGAGTGCGAATTTTGCGCCGGTTGACCCTGAACTGGATTCTACAATCCCTTCAAGTTTTAAACCGGAAAGCGCATCAATTTTTATTTCAACTTTCTGCCCGACTTTTATTTTGGATAATTGGGTTTCTTTAAAATTGGCGCTTATCCAGAAATGGTCGTTGTTGATTACCACACATAGCGACTGCCCGGTAGAAGTATACTGTCCTTCCTGAACTGCACGTTTGGTAACAATCCCATTGCAGGGTGCAGTTACAAATGCATGTTCAAGCTGGTTTTGTACAAGTATAAGTTCGGCCTCACGTTGTTTGATAACAGCACGTGCAAGTTCTATCTGGCTCTGTTCCGCTTTGGCTTGCGACTTATAACTATATGATGAAGATAAAGATGATTGATACTGATTTACAGCCTTTGCATAATCGGATTTAGCAATCTGTAAAGCAGTTTGTGCATTTTCGAACTGCTCCTGTGTGGCACCTTTTATTTTCAGCAAATTATTGATACGATCGAAATTACTTTGAGCTTTTTCGAGGTTTGCTTTTGCAGAAATAACACCTTGTTGACCCGATTCGGATGTTTGCACATAAGCTTTAACGGTTTCGGTACTTGCGGATACTTTGTTTTCGGCTATGTTTAAATTTGCCTTTGCATTTTCCAGTTCAGCTTTGGCTTCAGTTACTTTAGCCTGTAGTTCGATGGTATCGAAGGTGATAAGTAACTGACCTTGTTTGACATTTTCATTGTCTTTGAAATGAATTTTTTTAATATAAGCTGTTACACTTGACCTTATGGGTACTATATTCCCATCCACTTGTGCATTATCAGTCGATTCATAAGTACCACCCCTTGTCCAATAAAAAATACTTATGCCAATAATTACTATCATAAAAGCGGCAATAATCACTATTTTACCCTGCTTTTTCTTTGTTACTTCATGTTCCATTTCTTTGCTACTAAAGGTTATTAAACAATTGAATACTGGCACAAAAGTGTATTCTTAACCTTAGTATAGAAATGGAATTGAACCTGTAATGGACAAAACCGGGGCCGAAAATCATGTGATACGACTAACCGATAGAAAGCCAGTTTAGAAAATCAGAAACTTTTACTTTGTTTATCTTAATTGTGTCTTTAAAAGGAATAGAAAGGGTTACAGATAACGTACGGGCAAAATATTGAGACGCTTCTTTGATTGCTTTTCTGTTTATCAGATATTGCCGGTTCGCCCTGTAAAAGTCAGAACCCGCAATTTTTTCAAGTTCATCAAGAGGTTTGTTTATTGTATAGCTTTGGGAAGCAAAAGTAATCATGTAGGTGATTTCATTTTCAAGGTAAAAAAGAGCAATATCATCAACTCTTACAGGTAGTATTTTATCCTTATGGTAAACCAGAATAGAACCTTTTTTTTGTCTTTTCCTGCCTTCAAATAATTCAAGAATATTTTCGAATTTGGAGGTATTTCCTGAAAATTGCATTTCCAACTCTTTATATTTTGTGATGGCGTTTGCAATGGCTCCTTCGTCGAATGGTTTTAAAATGTAATCGATGCCGTTTGATTTAAAGGCAGTTAAAGCAAATTCATCATAAGCTGTGCAAAATATAACAGGTGTGGTGATCGAGTGATTCTTAAAAATCTCAAAGCATAAGCCATCTCCAAGTTGTATATCGCTAAAGATAAGGTCGGGGTGTTCATTTTTTTTAAACCATGCAATTGCATCTTCCACTGAATATAGTTTTGTTATAATTTGTGCTTCAGGGGTAAGTCTTAAAATGGTTTTAGCCAAATCGTCTGCTGTGAGCTGCTCATCCTCAATGATTACTATTCTCATGGTTTAAAATTTTTAAACTTACAGAAAAATGATTGCTGTCGGCTTTAATGATGACTTCGTCGCCTGAAAGAATTTTATAGCGTTCAGCCAGATTTATCAAGCCCATACCTGTAGATTCCTCAGTTATATTTTTTACTTTTATGTTATTGGATACTATTATGCGATTGTTATTATATTCTACTTTAATAAGCAAAGGAGAATTAATAGTTAATGCATTGTGTTTTATTGCATTTTCTATTAATTGCTGAAGAGAGAATAACGGAACAAAACCTGTTTTAACATCTTCCGGAATGGTAATCACATATTGTAATGCCTCTCCAAATCTTACTTTCTGCAGTTCGAGATAATCCATACAAAATTTCAGCTCCTCACTTAACTTTACAATGTTTCCATTATTGGATGTAATGGATGCCCTCAAGAAATCAGATAATCGCTTGAGGAAAACTTCTGCACTTTTAGGATTGTCCTTTATAAGTGTATTAAGCGTATTTAATGAATTAAACAAAAAGTGCGGATGAATTTGTTGTTTTAATTGCTGATACGTGGCTTCTATATTTTTGATTTTCAATTGAGCGTTTTCAAGTTCAAGTTCCCTTTTCGTATTGATCATTACAACATAATTCAGCAACAGGAAAATTATTGTATTAGAGAACAGCAACATGCTTAAAAACAAAATAACAATTATTAAGGGACTGGTTTGTTGTTGAAGTACGGTATTGGCATCTGTAATATGATGTAAACCGGTTTTTTGAACCATAAGGAGACCAAGGAGCTTTATTAATAAACCGCCAATAAACAAAGGAATTGACGAAAACACGATGCTTAAAAGAATGCGAATTCTTATTGCTTTTTCCTTGTTTTTATATCGGTTACTAAAATAAATTATCAACCAAATATTTACAAGGCTTATCATAAATACAACACCCGCAATAATTAGCGCAAATGCAACATCTGTTAATATAAAAAGATGGGGTACAATTTTCAGAAAATCAAACTGTGCAATAAGTACAATCCCCAGCGCTAAGCATCCTGCGGCGATGGAAATAAAGACTGTTACTGCGTAAAGTGACTTTAAAGGTGTTCTTTGTTCCATAGAACAAATTTAAGGATTTACTGCGTCAGCAAGTATTGTTTCGACCTTAAATGGATAAAATTAGAGTTTAAGTGGACAAGATTCTATTTCTTTTTCTGTAAGCGCACTTCAAAACCGAGCCAATAGTTGTTGCCAACCTGTTTTTGGTAATTGTTTACCTCATTTTAAAGGGTGAAGATAACCGTAATGTGCTCATATGTCGTATTTTGGATTTGCATCAGCATTGCTCACAAATAACCCCAACTGTATAACCGCGATGAATAAGGTGCTAAACGTACTTTCTTAAACTAATTTTTAATGTGTAATTGCGGTAATATTTGTGTTATTACATCTTCTTGTAACAACTTAGGCTCTGTTACCGGAATTAGATGGCCGGAATTTTCAAACCAGAATAGTTCCTTTTTGGGTGCAATCAACTGCTCATAATATTTTTCGGATATCATATAATTTGTTTGATGGTCTTTCCGTCCAACAAAAAAATAAACGGGACAATTAACTTTTGGCAGTGAAGTCATTAAATTAATATAGTTCGCTTCTTTAAAAAGTGCCGTCATTTCAGAATTTTCAGTAAAGTATTTTTTAAATTCGGTTGTGTCTTCGATGGTTTCTCCGTTGAAAATAGATAACCATTTTCGGTCATAGTAATTTTGCAACCCATTCTCAAATGGAATTTTTACTTTAGAGAGCTCAGCGATGGCACGTTGATTTTTTTGAGCTTCAGCCTTTTGCTTCAATTCGTTCAAAGAGATCCGTTCGCTTTCCCACTGGTTAACTGACGGGCTTACGGCTATATAAGCGTAGACCTGTTCGGGATGCTTGTCTGCCATATAAAAACCCAAAACCGTTCCCCATGACCAGCCCATAATGACCATCTTTTTTTGGCGGAACTGTTTCAATAAAGCGGAGACCAATTCATGGGTGTCATTTTCATACAACTTTACCGTCAGTTTCACGGATGATGGATTAAGCTTTAATGTTTGACCGCAATTACGTTGGTCCCAAGCAACAACTAAAAAATGTTTCTTTAATAGATTAAGATAACTTTGATTTTCATCGTAGATTCCTGGCGAACCCGGCCCCCCCGTTATAAAAAGAAACAATGGTTTCGAGCGATCTTCTCCCTGTACGGTAACCACCTGCTTAATTCCACCTGCGTTAATAAATTCAGTAGTATCAATTGGTGTTTGAGCGAAGCAATGACTGGTGAAAAATATAGCCATGAAACCCAGATAGAAGTTAAGAGATGATTTTTGCATGTTATTTATTAATTTAAAAAGTAAATATAGATAAAGGTGCCATAAATATTAAATTAGATAATCGTTTCCGCCTGTTTAAGCCTCTCTTATTTTGTCGAAGTTTTAAACTTTGACAAAAAATAATGGATATATCGGAAAAGTCGTGGAGTAAAACTATGAGATAAAAATAGGACAAATTGTAATGTAAAAATTACAGTTTTTTTAATGATCCCCAAAAGCCGAATAAAAGAAAAAAGGTTAATCTGTTTTGAATCAGATTAACCTTTTTTTGTGTCGGGGCAGCAAGATTCGAACTTGCGATCTCCTGCTCCCAAAGCAGGCGCGATGACCGGACTACGCTATGCCCCGTTTAATTTCTTAAACCCGGTGGGCCAAGGATTTGCATCCTTGCGGAGAGAGGGGGATTCGAACCCCCGGTACCCTTACGAGTACGACAGTTTAGCAAACTGTTGGTTTCAGCCACTCACCCATCTCTCCGTGAGTTTGGCCCCTACCAGTGTTGTTCACCGTTGGGATTGCAAAAATACAAAATCATTCTGTTCTGCCAAACTTTTTTTGCTGTTTTACCTAAAAAAAGAGTTATTTAAAATTCTAAATCTGATTACCAGCATGTTTAGTCTCATGGCTTTTCTTTTGAATGATCCTTTTCTCCTGTTTCGCTTCTAAATCAAGATATAAACTGACTTTTTGCGGAGGTGCTAATAAATTTAAACTATAATCAACTCATGCTGTTAAGGTAGAAAACAAAAAAAACAGAGGCCACTTATTTTTCATCATAAGTGGCCTCTATAGTGAACTTTATTTATTGTTGAAGGTAAACTGATTGTCTGTTACGTCAATATGGATGACTGATTCAGATGATACCTTACCGGCAAGTATCATCTTCGATAGCTCGTTCAGTATCTTCCGTTGAATAACCCGTTTCAGGGGGCGTGCTCCAAATTGCGGGTCATATCCCTCTTCCGTTAGTAGATCAATGGCTGCATCTGATATTTCAAGCTTTAGATTATTGCCTGCCAGCATCTCCTTCAGCCTGTTAATTTGAAGATTGACGATGCCTTTTATTTCTGTTTTCGACAATGGTGTGAACATCAGCACCTCATCAATTCTGTTGAGAAACTCGGGTCGGATAGTCTTTTTCAATAATTCAAAAACCTCATCTTTAGTCTGATCAAGAAGTTTGTCGTGATTTGCGTCCGTTAAGTGACTCATGTTCTCCTGAATCAGTTGTGAACCAATGTTTGACGTCATAATGATGATGGTATTTCTAAAATCTGCAGTTCTTCCCTTGTTATCGGTTAACCGTCCATCATCCAGAACTTGTAGTAGAATATTGAACACATCGGGGTGTGCTTTCTCAATTTCGTCGAGTAGAACCACCGAGTAGGGTTTCCTCCTCACTTTTTCGGTTAGCTGACCACCCTCTTCATAACCCACATATCCCGGAGGCGCTCCGACAAGCCGCGAAACAGTATGACGCTCCTGATACTCACTCATGTCGATACGTACCATGGCATTTTCATTATCGAACAGAAACTCTGCCAATGCCTTCGCCAACTCTGTTTTGCCAACGCCAGTAGTGCCCAGGAAGATGAATGAGCCGATAGGACGATGGTTATCATTCAGTCCGGCACGACTCCTTCTGATGGCATCGGCCAGGGCCTCAATAGCTTCATCTTGTCCTACGACACGTTTATGTAAATCCTGCTCCAGGGTTAAAAGTTTTTCTCGTTCGCTTTGTAGCATTCTGGTTACCGGAATGCCGGTCCAACGTGAAACAATTTCGGCAATCTCTTCAGCGCCAACCTCTTCTTTGATTAAAGGCGAATCACCTTGAACCTCGTGAAGTTTTTCTTTCAATTGTTGGATCTGCGTTTCCGCTTCACGAATCTTGCCATATCTGATCTCTGCAACTTTACCATAGTTGCCTTCACGTTCAGCCTGGTCCCCCTCCAGTTTTAATTGTTCAATCTGGTTCTTTGTCTTTTGTATCGCATTCATATACTCCTTTTCCTGCGTCCAGCGGGCTTTTACCTGATTGCGTTTATCATTCAGGTTGGCCAATTCTTCATTGATTTCTTTCAGCTTAGCCTGATCTTTATCCCGCTTAATAGCTTCACGTTCAATTTCGAGTTGACGTATTCTACGTTCGGTCTGATCCAATTCCTCAGGCAGCGAGTCGATTTCCAAACGTAGCTTTGCTGCCGATTCGTCGATAAGGTCGATTGCTTTATCAGGAAGAAAACGATCTGTAATGTAACGTTGTGATAGTTGTACTGCCGCAATGATGGCTTCGTCACGAATACGAACCTGATGATGCATTTCGTAACGCTCTTTTAGTCCTCTAAGAATAGATATTGCATCTTCAGCCGAAGGCTCATCCACCATTACAATCTGGAACCTACGTTCGAGCGCTTTATCTTTTTCAAAGTATTTCTGATACTCTTTAAGTGTTGTGGCTCCGATAGCTTTTAATTCGCCACGTGCCAGCGCCGGCTTTAGAATATTGGCCGCATCCATAGCGCCTTCGCCACCACCGGCGCCTACCAGCGTATGGATTTCGTCGATGAACAGGATAACTTCTCCATCGGATGCCGTCACCTCTTTGATTACACTCTTCAGTCGTTCTTCAAATTCACCTTTATATTTAGCGCCTGCTATCAATGCTCCCATGTCGAGAGAAAAGATCTGCTTGGTTTTTAAATTTTCAGGAACATCTCCATTAATAATACGGTGTGCAAGTCCTTCAGCAATAGCCGTCTTTCCAACACCCGGTTCTCCAATAAGAATAGGGTTGTTCTTGGTTCTACGCGAAAGTATCTGGAGTACCCGTCTAATTTCTTCATCACGGCCAATCACAGGATCAAGTTTCCCGGATCTGGCCAGTTCGTTGAGGTTACGGGCAAAGCGATTCAGTGAATTATAGGTATCTTCAGCACTTTGACTATTTACGGTTCCGCCTTTGCGCAACTCCTGAATAGCGGCTTTTAAGTCCTTTTCAGTAATGCCGGCATCTTTCAGTATTCGGGCTGTGGTGTCCGAACCGGATAGAATTGCTAATAATAGATGTTCGATGGAGACAAACTCATCCCCAAACTCCTTTAGATAATTCTGTGCTTTTTGAAGTGTTGCAGCCGCATCATTTCCCAGATATGGTTCGCCACCACTCACACGCGGCAGTTGCTCTATAAGACGATCTATTGTTTGTCCCAGTGTTACAGGATTTACATTTAATTTCCTTAATAAGTAAGGCGTCACATTTTCATCGACTTCCAAGATACCCTTTAAAATGTGTAAATTTTCAACGGACTGCTGTTGATTGTTTGTGGCAATCTGAACCGCTTTTTGGATGGCCTCTTGCGATTTAATAGTATATTGGTTTAAGTTCATGGTTTTAATTTTAAACAATTGGTGAAGCAACAATATCTTTGCCAATAGGCAATAGTGAATGTTTGACTGTTAAAATGACTGTGTAAGATGTGATTATGGTGTCAATTTGTCTGCTTTATTTGAATGATTTCAACGAAATTTCAGTTCAATATTTATGCAAATCTTTCCGGATACAATTTTTAGATAGCGTCTCTAAATCATCCGATTTCTCTTTTAAGATGAGGATAAGATAGCCTTATCATTCTCTTCATACTTAAAAATCACCTTTTAGCTGTCCTATTCAGATACTAACGAATGCCTAATGTAAATAGAAGTAAATTAGAACTGCTTTAGGCTTACATTAGAATTAGATTAGGCTTACCCCTTCTACTTAGGAGAGATTAAGGGGAAATTAAGGGTCATATTTTTATCCTGTTTTCTCAAGATGAAAACAACATACACCGTCCCGGCTGTAAACAACTTATCAAACAGAAGGTAATCATAAAAAGTTTATTCATTATCCGGTATTCTACCTTGAAAATCAGGTCGTAATCTACCAGTTAGTGAAGTCAGCATATCACAAAGATATATGTTTCTTTGACCTTAAATGAACAAATTTCCAACGCTTCAAAAAAAATCGTTGATTAAAAAAATAGCAGATACGTGATATTAATAATTAGTTATCTTTGAAATAAGTGATTGTCAATTAATTATTTTTAAAAGTTGTTTATTATGAGATTGTTGAGCTCTGTGTTAGGGTTAGCTATTATTATGTTATTCTCTTTTGCAAAAGTAGAGAAGGGGATTCCTCCAATCAATTATGTGAATCCTTTCATTGGAACCGGTGGCCACGGGCATAATTTTCCCGGTCCGACTGTTCCTTTTGGAATGGTACAACTAAGTCCGGATACCCGTTTAGAGGGGTGGGATGGTTGTTCGGGTTATCATTTTACAGATAGTGTGGTTTATGGCTTTTCGCATACCCATTTAAGCGGTACGGGTTGTAGCGACTATGGCGATATTTTGTTTATGCCGACTACCGGTGTTGTTAAATACGATAATGGATACAAAAGTGGCGTTGGAAATGGGTATTCATCACGATTTAGTAAATCGACGGAAAAAGCTTCTCCCGGTTATTACAGTGTAATGCTGAGCGACTACAAGGTGAAGGTTGAACTATCAGCTACCTGCCGTGTTGGTTTTCATAAATACACTTTCCCCGCTTCAAAACAATCGAATATCATTGTAGATCTGTTGCATCGCGATGAGGTGATTGATTCGAAATTAAGGATAGTAAGCCCTACCGAGATCGAAGGATTCCGTCGTTCAAAGGAATGGGCTGACGATCAGCATGTCTATTTTGTCGCCCGCTTTTCTAAGCCTTTCACCAAAGCAGGATTGGCTTTAGATGAAAAAATACAAGAGGGTGTAAGCGAGCTTTCAGGCAAAAATGTGAAAGCCGCTTTTACCTTTACGACTACGAATAATGAGGTTATTTATGTTAAAGTGGGCATCTCGGGTGTAAGTATTGAAGGTGCAAGAAAAAATCTGGATGCCGAAATTCAGGGATGGGACTTTCAGAAGACCGTACAGGATGCACGCAATCTCTGGAGTAAGGAATTGAGTAAGATTGAAGTTGAGGGTGGTTCAAAAAAACAACTATCCGCTTTCTATACAGCCTTGTATCACACCATGATTCAGCCAAATGTATACATGGATGTTGACGGACAATACCGTGGACGCGATCTGAAAATACATAAAGCCGATAATTTCACCAATTACACCGTCTTCTCTCTTTGGGATACTTATAGAGCCTGTCATCCGTTGTATGCTTTAATTGATCAAAAGCGAACCAACGACTTTATCAACACTTTTCTTGTTCAATATGAGCAGGGTGGGTTGCTTCCGGTATGGGAACTCTCGGGTAATGAAACCAATTGTATGATTGGATATCATTCTATTCCGGTTATTGTCGATGCTTACATGAAAGGAATCAGAGGCTATGATGCCGACAAGATTTTCGATGCTATGAAAGCAAGTGCTGAAAGCGATC
>CAXXNW010000011.1:0-295679 GCA_963663125.2 Bacteroidales bacterium
CGTAAAATACGACATATGGATATCCCGTTACCAGCGGATTATCATGAAAACGTTCATCCAATCTGGCATCCGAAACAACGAAAAGGTCATCTTGATTGATAACATGTCCGCAAAATGAATATTCTTTTGGTGTCTCAATAGCATCCAGTCCGTGGTGTGATTTGAACCATTGTCGCTTGTCATCTAAAAGGCTAATTAATGATATAGGCGTTCCGCAAATTTCAGCAGCAATTGTGGTTAAATCATCAAAATCGGATTCAGGAAGAGTATCAAGGATGGAGTAGGATTTCAATTCTTTAAGTCTTTCGGGCTCTTTTATATGATTTTTTGGTACGATCATGATCTATATGTGTTTTAAAAAGATATCCTAACGATACGGGCAGAGGGCATCAATATTTCCAATAATCGAAATCTTAACGAATCACTTCAACACAAAGATAAGGTAAGTTTGTTATAAATAAGCGAGTTAGTGCTATTTTAGTTATATGCTTAAACACAATAATATATAATACATGAGCCTATCCCGAAAAGTCAAATTTATTAAATTGTTATGTTGTAATCAAGTGTTATTCAGTAATATTATTTAGAGTGTCTACTACACGAAAGGGCTCTCGAAGTGGACACACCAAATAGAAAAAATGTTTTTCGTTTCATCCAAAAATATTGAGGCTTCGTCCTGAAAATGGGAGTGTTCATACAATGGATAGAATACTTATGAAAAATACTATCGAAAAATTGAGTTAAGTAGTAGAAATAATTTATTGTCGTATTCTCAATGCTTGCTCTATTCTGGTACATCTACCTGAATATAGGATAAGCAAATAGTGAAATGCGACATTGTTTATTGCTTATGGTAAATTTAATTCAAACAATTTTTGTTTTGTATTTGCCAATCTCTATATTCTGTTCATTGATAAGCCATCAAGGATCGTTATTTAACTGATATTTCGTATGAATTTAGACTTTCACCGAATTGTGTAGTTATTATTAAATTTAATGATCATGGCAAAAAGAAGCAATGATCGAATGATTAAGTGATTTTGAGCTATACTATTGTGCCTCAGTAATAGTAGTATTGGCATTTAGTCGCTTCCATCCGGTAAATTGATGAATTATTTACGGGGCTTATTAGTCCCCTGTCCTTTTGGTGGATTACTAAACGGATATGAAGGTCGCATCTTCTTTTCTGGTTTTCGATTAACATAAACATTTCTAAATGATATATGTGCTGTATTTTACCTCATAAATCATGGAACGACACCTCAAACACTCCTGTCTAATTTAGAAAATAACTTACGATCTACCTAAAGTAATTTTAATCTATGCCTAATTACTGATAGAAGGAAAATAGAGTTACTTTAGGCTTACATTAGGCTTAGATTAGACTCAGCTCTGTGTCTTAGAAAAATCATGGGTGAAATTTAAGGTCCGGAATCTTAATCTGTTTCCTCTGGTCAGGAAAGCGATAGGGGGAATCTTAGATAAAAAAACTACGCTACAAATAATTCTTTCTTTTTGTAACTTTTATTGGTAAAGCTCGTCTATTTATTATCTACAAAGTTCGATTTATTCGAACCCTGCTTTTAAACAAAAACTACTTAAACTACAAAAATCTAATCACAATGAAAACATTATCGTTCTTTACCGTTCTTGTGCTTCTCTTTCTGACAAGCAGTGGAGTCATCGCAAAAGCTTCGGCTTCAGATGATTTTGGAAACTATAAAATGGTTCCTGTTACTAGAACTATTGCTGATGAAAACGGACTGAGCTCTGCTACAGGTGTTTATGTTGTTAATCCTTCCCAAAATACTGATAAAAGTCAGCTTACACTAAAAACCGGCGATATTATTCTTGCTCTTAATGGACGGAATGTTGAAAAACCTTCTGATATCTCATTAGCCAAATTGGCCAAAGAAGATGGCGAATTTGTTAATTATAAGATTTGGCGCAATCGAAAAGTTCATTTTCTGAATCTCAAAAATCCCAATAGCTTTGTTGAAGAGTCGTCTACGAAAATAGATGTACTGAACGGTGAAGTCTCTTTTCTTTTGGGCACCATGCGGTGTATTGTGACAAAGCCCAAAGATGTTGATAAGGCTCCGGCCATTCTTATCATTCAAAGTAGTAATTCAGGATCTATTTGCAATGTGGACGAAAGCAATATCTATCGCCAACTGGCAGATAATCTGACTGAAAAAGGGTATGTCTGTATGCGTGTTGAAAATGTGGGTACAGGTGAAGGACTTGACCAGATAAACGCTAAGAATACGAATGCCTTTCTTGAGACGCTGGCATTTGAAAAGGCGTTAAAAAAATTGAAAACGTATAATTTTGTTGATAGTACAAAGACTTTCTTATTAGGTCATTGTACCGGTGGTAAGATTAGTCATTTGCTGGCATCCAGGAATAATGTGAAAGGCGTTATCGTTTATGGCTCTTGTTCATCTTCTCCGTCTGAAAGTATAAGTAAAGCGATCTTGACTAATTTGATCCAAAACAGATATACTCAACGCCAAATAGAAAATATCATGGAGGATTGCCAAAAAGTGATCAAGGGAATTTTGGTAGATGGAAGCACTCCTTCTGATTTTGCTGACGCTAACCCTGAATTAGTTACGGCAATGCATAAATATTTCAAATGGGACGGTGAAAAAAGTTTCATGGGCAATAACGTAGCATACATACAATCTATTCAACGAATGAACTCATGGGGTTATCTTAGTGTGATGAATACCAAACTACTTGCTTTGCACGGTAGTGCGGATACCGAAGTCACTGATTGCAATTCTGTTAAAGAGATGTGTGATGTTTATAATTTCTATCGTCCTGGTGCTGCTACTATGATTGAATTACCGGGTCTTAGTCATGACTTCGCAAATGTCGGTTCTTTAAAGAATAGCATTGCGTTGGAGAAAAATTCTAAGTCGGACAAAACTATCTCTTTACCGGTAGATGATGTTGTTATTTCATCAATTGATCATTGGATCAGTCAATTGAATTCATAAACTTTTTTTGGTTGAAAAAGCGGATTCTGTTTTTTGTTTGTTAAATTAAACGTTAAAAAAAGGTAAGGCTATTGGTCGTTCCAATGGCTTTACCTTTTTTTATGGATATATCAGAAGTGTGAAATCATCATTGTGTTAGAGTGGGTTTAGGATCGTCCTTAAGTGGTGATGGAGGAATGCGTGTCGAATAAGATTTTTTTAGTCCCTTCTTCCTATGTGGATAGTCTAAAACGAGGTTTAGCCCTACTTGTGCATTTACTGTTTGGCATCTAGCTATCTGCATGGCTGCAACAGCATTATCAACCACTCCATATAACTGTATCGGCCCAAGATTTAATGCAAATCCGGCACCGATATTAAAAAAGTTCCGGTCAATGTACGAGTAGCTAATCATTCCACTGAATATTCTTCCAAATTCATGGTTCACTGATAAGGTTACAGAGGGATTATAGTTCCCCGCAAAGAATTCGTTTCTGATGACAACGCCGGCGAGTGTATTTGAATCCAGTTTATAACTGGCCCCGACTATAAACTTTTGTGCAAGTCGGGTTCTAAATGTGTTATGGTTCTCTTTTATGTTAAACTTGTTATTAAGGGTGTCGAGCAGATGGTTGAATGATGAATCGCTGGTTGTTTTATTTTGAAAGAAATCATTGATGTTTACGCCACTAAAAGTAAAGGTACTGTTAGGCTTTGCACTGACATAATTAGTGACCTTCTTTTTCCATGTGATGCTTCCGATATCAAGAATGCTGGCATTTAGAGCGATGCGATCGGTCAGTGCATAGTTCACTCCAAGATCGATTGCCATTCCCGGATTACTGAAAATGGCGTTCATGTCAAACTTGTCATTTTTATCGGTGGGTTGAGACATGTTGACCCGTATATCAGATACTGCTGTTAAGTCGAAGGTGTTCTGATCGGTAGTAAGGGATAATTTAGCGTTTTTGGTTGTTATAGCTGCAATCCCATAGAGATATTTTAATCGGGCTCCAACAGTGAGTTTCGGATTAACCTGACGGGCAAATCCCAGTGCTGCTTCACCATAGGCTATGCCATTTGCGGTGGTTCTGCTGAGATCAACATTCTGCCCAATGAATTGGGCGTTTCCATTAATAAGTAATGCCATGAAGTCTTTGGTATAGTGAAAGTTGAAGATGGCTTTTGTGTTGAGTGATAAACTGATATAATTTTTGCCTCTCCAGAATCCAAGTGCAAACAGCTCTTCATTTATCCTGATCCCCATATCATTATTCGCTTTCAGTGCATTTAGTAATTTATGTTGATCAATCATTAGTGAATCATCTGCTCTATGCGTAATCACATCGTTATATTTGAACCCGTTATTATTGTAAGCGGCAGAAATTGAAGATACTCCCGGAATACTCACGTAGAATTTGAGTTCAGGTGTGAATGCAGGGTTGGCATATGATGCCTGAGGAATCCGACGCATGTAATAAAGCGACCGTTCATTCTGTGCTTTCACGCTAGTGCTAGCCAAAGCCAGTGCAATGATTAGCAATGCTATGATTTTAGAATAGCTGGTTTTCATGGCTAAAGGTTTTAGTTAGATTGTATTTTTGTTTTGGTCTTGAGTGATAACTTGAAGTCTATATAATTGGTTTCGTAAATCTTTACAACCGAATTATTCGCGGTACTCAACGAGGCTTTAAGAATTAGCTTCTTAGCAGATTTTATCTTTTCTACCCTAGCTGAATTGTACACTACATCCGGGAATTGATATTCGATAGGGGCGGTGACCTTATAATAGGGCGAAGGACTTACTGCGGCAGGTTTTATAAGATCTTCAAGCGGTTCTGAAAACATAGTATCCAAAACATGATAAAATTCATCCGTGAAATAAGCCTGTAGTTTAACGCCTATTGGAAAACCATTTGTGGTGTTTACCCGAAATGTGATGGTCTCTAGCTGATCTATATTTTTTAAATTAAAGTCTAGCGTATCCTGGATCGCAAAGTTTGAAATTCCACCGAAGAGTTTCATCATCACATCCATATTAACATTGATTTTGCTTTGATCGGATACAAAATTCAGACTGTTGTTATTCATAGGGTTAGTGATTGCATCGGCAACGAAATTAATTTTATCGGGAGAGATGGCGAAAGCGTCCGAGATATTAGTGTTTGAGGGGGCAACGAGCGTAGTTTTGATTTGTCCAAAAACTGACGGCGCATCTACGTTTATGCTATTTGGGTTGGTTGAACCGAAAAGACTGATGGCAACATCATGTGGTGTGTTGACATCAGAATGTGCCGTGAAATTTTTTATATTTAATTGAACCGGCAATCCAAAGCTGTTGTCGATATTGAACTTTAAACTGATAGCGCCCGGAGCGAATTGAAATGCTCCGCCGATATTATTTTTAAACATTCCAATATCAAGAGACTTATTCAGGTTCATTGTGAAGTTTCCCAGCTTGCCATAAAGGGCCGAGAACTTTAAATTTGAGATTTTAGCATCTAAGTTGAGTGAATAGTTTGGCAAGGTGGAATTAGCATCTCCCTGAAGCGTCAGTTGAAGATCGAAATGCATATTGTTGTTCGTGCGGCCAATGGTCTTCAGAATTAGAATACAGTCACTTATATCGACATCAACATATTTACCGGGTGCGCTGGCGGTTAAGGTCATTTGAGGAATCGTTACTACCTGTCGTGTGGATTTGCGGATGAGTGATGTTATTCTTAAGTTAACCGATGTCGTTTTATTGAAATTGGTATTTAACTGAATTCTGATACTTCCCGATTTGACGTAAACTGAGTCGAGCTGTTGGGTAGCGTTTGCTCCTGTAAATTGAATGTCAGGGGTAAATGCGAAACTATAGTTGACGCCGGTTCCCAGTACAGGCGTTGAAAACGATGTGTTTTGAATAAGATGCTGGTCCGGAATCATCATTACCTGATCTGCTGTTTGTGAGAATAGGCCTTTGATGCTGTATGTGACCACTAAAATGCCATCAGCATCGGGCTGAATAATGCCGTTTTGATTTTTTAGAATATCTTTTAAGGTAATATGCGAACTAACGAGTGGGGCTGCAAATTCTCCGTCATAAACAGGTTTAGCTAACTTGTTGAAATTGAAATCAGCCGTTTTTATACATGATTGTAACATGGATGTCACGAGCAAAATAAACAAAAACGATCGATTCTTTTTCATAGAAGACAATTTAGAGTTTAAAAAGGTACTCAATTCATAACATGATGAGAAATAACAGAATCAGTGTATGTCATTGAACTTTTTTTCATACACAATCCCAGCCCTATTACTTGTCCATTCCCGTTCATAGTGCTGCAAATATTAACCGGTATTTAACTTTTTGACAGATGTATACATCTAAGCTATTTAGATGTTCAGCCCAAATTTAGTGATAGAAAGTCACAATACCAAAGATGAGAACAATTAATATTACATTTTGATTATCATCATTCGATAACTTGATGTTCGATTTTCTATAAGACCTTTATTTTTATCTGATGGTATATCTATAGGCTCTAACTACTTGCTTTTCAGTTACCATTATCAGAATATTATTCTTTCCGGGTAACTGTAAAATACACGGGGGGGCATCACTTGTTAGTGGTGGGAAATCTCTTAAAACTCCTTGCGGTCCAAAGAAAACTAAATGTCCGTTTGCTAAAGTTATCAAATAGTATTTTTTGTTATTCGGAGCGGTATAGATATAGGGCTGAAAGCGTGGAAATGATCCGGTATTGAATTCATAAATTATTTCACATTGTTGATTGAAAACTGTTAAACGGGCTTCGTCAGCAAAGATATAATTAGGCCTACCGGTATTGTCAAACTGATCAAAGATGAAGAAGGGATGTTTAATAATAGTCTCAAAGGGAAGTTTATACGCGGTTCCGTCTTTTTTGATAAACAGAAGATCTCCATTAGCTGCCGCAGCTATTATATCGCCCTTCGATTTTGTGTGATTTGCCCAAATCAATCCATTTGATGAAAGCTGTGGCGCTTTTTCAAAATTACCGGATACCTCTCCTTTTGAATCTGCAACTTTTATTTTCCCTTCTTCATCTTGTATCACAATAAGTTTCCTCCCGTTATTGTCGATAATCTGAATCGGCTTTTTGACAGGCGCTTTCATTTGTGGAGGACTCCAACTGCTAAGTTTTTTTCCATTTATCCCAATGGCATGAACCCGGTTGTCTGTTGAGGCTATCAAAAAGGCAAGGCCTTCGCGAGCGCCATAAAAGGGTGTAAGTTCGTTTGCGGCAGTAAATGGTAATCGCATCGGATAATCTTTCACATATTCTCCATCGCTATTCAGAAGATAAACCAGTTCGTTCGAATTAAACGCAATAATACTTTCCCCATGATAATCAATGATTCGTGGACTCCCGATTATCTGACCACCTGTTAAGTGATTCCATACGACCTCTCCTTTGTCATTCAAAACCCAAATCTTATTGTTCTCATCTACTAAAACGATTTGTTTTCCTTTAGATGTTTTAAAGACGATAGGGCCTGCGCTGATATTCCCTTCAATGATGGATGTCCATACAGGAATTGGTTTGTTAATATACTGATCTTCCGGTCTATTATGAGGGAGAACCTTGGCAGATGTATCTGAAGCTATACAGATGCTCGTGTAAAACAAGTTGTTTTCTAAAGCATATTCGGCGGTTATCAGCTTTGCGGATTTAGCCATTTTAATTAAGGGTGACTTATTATTGAGGGGTGGCAAAATTAAGGCTGAAAGATGTTGTATGATTTGAGTCAGATCAGCATAAATCCATACGTTTGAGGATCCGGAGACGTTATTCCTGAAATTTTGATATACAGGGGAGGAGGATAAAACGTTTCCGGCATTGAAACTGCTAATTATGGCGGTAAGTGCATTGACCGAACAAGCAAAGACAACATAGTCTTTGATGACGGCAAAGTAGTATTTGTCTGATTTTGGAAATAACTTTCCATAATAGGTTGGTAAGAACGAAGGTATTTCAATCATTCTTAGCAAGGTGCCATTATAAACCATCGTATTTTTCTTGGCAAGAATTGCTAATGAAGCATCAGCTACACCCGGACTATTGGTTTTAAAGTAGGCATATACATTCTCCTCATCCGAAAGTGAAGGATTATTGGTGATGGCTATACCCATTTCATTTTTTATCCAAGCGGTTAAGGTCTGTTCTGCATTAAAATTTAAACTATCAGAAATAAATCTAAGCTGTTTTTCAAACGTTTCTAATTTTCCTTGTTGTTTTAATTGAATCTTTGAACGTCTGAAAATGGTTTTGTAGTCATTAAAACCAATATTTATGAAAGCGGCTGTGTTATTTGGAAGAATACTATCTACTTTGGTAGGTTGGGCTTGTTGACCTGTAAATAGCTTTAAATAGGTATTTGTTGAATCACCCGGAGTTGTGAATCCATTAAAAAGAACCTGCTTTTCATTGATGGTCATATCCAGTTCTGTCCAATCGCTAAAATGACTTATGCCCAGGAAGCTGGCATAACTGTCTTTTTTCAGCTGATTATTTAATAAGGCGGAAACGTTTCTATAATTAATATAAAGCGCAGCTGCCGCTTTCGGGCTTTCTGTTTTACATACCTTATTAAATGAAGGCTCTGAGGTTATTCTTGTACCCGATTTTAATTTATCAATGGCTTCGTTTATTAGGCTTGCATTGGTGGTGGCAATTAATAATCCATTTCTAAAAACTAAATTGATGACCAGTCCCTCTTTCTTGAAAAATATCTTACGATAACTGACATGTGCAAAAGATTCATCGACAATCTGTATTCCAGAACCAAAGTAGTTACGGATCATTGCGTTAATATCACTATCGTTTATTGAATGATTAGTTTGAAAGGTAAACAGTATTCCTACATCGCCATTATGCATCGGATGGAATGAAATAAACAGCGGATTGCTTTTTACGACAGTAGCTAGGCTGGCTTTTTGTACGGCTAACTTTAGTAAAAGATTTATTTTCTGATTGACTATTGTGTCTTGCGTCTCATGCAGATAGTTATTCCAGATTTGACTCTTCTCGATTTTGGACCAGTTTTGTCCAATTCTATTTATTTTAAATATCAGCGCCGCATCGTTTGGAATTGCTTCAATGGGTTGGCGTTCCTTTAGTGCTGAATAGAAATAGTAAACAAAAGGTATTGCTGTCAGCAAAATAACTGCCGTTGCAATAATCAACGCAAAAAATGGCCTTAATTTAATTTTAACCCAGATTCTTTTTAGCAATCTTTTCAATTTTCTAAATTTAATTATCAAAGATACAGCGGAAAGCGTATTTCTTATAATCAATCCATTAAATATATTAACATACAGTTGTTAATTTGTTTAATCTTCATTGAAAAATAGAGTGGGTGGAGGTAATAGCTGAAAGCTGATTCGGTGCAAAGGGGTAACTCCGAATGTTTTTATGGCGAGTCTATGTTCCTTTGTGGGATATCCTTTGTTATTGTCCCAATGATAGTCAGGGTATTGTTGATGATAACCTTTCATCAATGTATCACGATGCGTTTTTGCAAGGATAGAGGCTGCTGCTATTGACTGATAGGTGGCATCGCCTTTAATAAAGCATTTGTGAGAAATGGAAGGAAAAGGTTTGAATCTATTTCCATCTATTAAAAGAAGTTCGGGCTTTACTGAAAGGGCCTCAATAGCCTTGTGCATGGCCTCGAATGTTGCTTGCAGGATATTTATCCGGTCTATTTGTTCGTTATCTACAGTTCCAATGGCCCATGCAAGCGCCTCATCTTTGATTTTCAGACTGATTCTCTCACGCTGTTTAGCAGTTAATTGTTTTGAGTCGTTTAATTCGCTATCTGTAAAATTAGGGGGGAGGATAACAGCTGCTGCGACGACAGGTCCTGCTAGACAACCTCTACCAGCTTCATCAACACCGGCTTCGATTACAATGTTTTGGCAGCAAGATCTTAACGGTTGGCGGGGTATTTTCATTTGTGAAAAAAATTGCAGTAATTAGTCCGGAATAAGGTTTTTGAAGATTTTATCAGATATGAGTTATAATGATTTTTCTGAGCGGTTACACCTTAACCTATTTATGATAATCCGATCATTCGTGAAGTGACAACAACCAATATTAATAACCATAAAATAAATTCGGATCTACCTTGCTTCTTCCTGCTCACCAATGCATTATTAAAAATAATTACAGCAGGTCCTGCTATAAAAACGAGATGATAATGATAGTTTGGACCGGCATAAATGAAGGATAAAATGCCTATTATAAAGAGTAGTATGAATACCCAATATTTCCTTCGTATGGCAATTACCTTTTCTTTCACATGATTTATCAGGTTTAGGATTGAGCCCATAAAGATGAGACCAAGGATTGACCAAATTAAAATTTGCACATTTGATAAATGAACTTCGTATCGTTCAGGATGTCCTAAGAATTGAATTATCAGATTCCAAACGTCTAATAATCGGTTGTTCCAAAAGTAGTAAAAAGCAAATAGCAGGGTAGCGGATAACATTCCTATTATCGATATAGCCCATTCTCGCCATGATAATATTCGATAGACCAAGAAGCTTAGCCAAGGTAATAGAATAAAGATGAATGAAGGAAAGTAAAAAAATGAGCCGATGGTGATAAAGAAAGAGGCGTTAAAACTTTTTGTAAAGGCGTTTTTTAGTTCGTACATACCGGTCAATTCGGCAACAGCAAGCAGAATAAAAAAAGATGAAATGAGTGGTGCTGATAATTGAAAAATAGTAGTGGTACTGCAATAAAACAGAATCAGTAAAAAAGAGGGGAGCAGATTATTCTTAGGCGACAGATTGTTTTTGGTCAAAATGTGATTTAAGACTATTGCTTGGAGTAAAATGATAATCAAGGCGGCTATTCTGGAGCCAAATGAAGAGGTAATAAATAAACCTGAGAAATATTTATAAATACCCGTATCAAAATTTGATGGTGGTTGCATTGAGGCACCCTTGTCGGGAAGCGTCCATAAAAGCACCACTGCAATCAAAATCAGAAGAAATTGAATGGGTGATTGACTGCGAAATATTTTTAGCAACATCTGTTTTTAGTTTAGTGCAAATCAAATCCAATATCGCGACGAAAATGTTTCGTTGTAAAGTCAATCTTTTCTGCTTCGGCATACGATTTAGCTAAAGCATCCTCCATTGTGTCACCAAATGATGAAACGGATAAGACCCTTCCTCCATTGGTGAGAATTTTTCCGTTAGTAGATTTTGTGCCTGCGTGAAAAAACATTGTTCCTTCAGGGGCTGACGGAATTGTCATTTCAATACCTTTTTGATAAGCATCAGGATATCCTTTGGAAACTAGCATTACTGAAGCGACAAAACGAGGGTCAATTTGGAGTTCCAATTCTTCTAATGTTTGATTGGCAACGGCATCAAATACTTCAAGAATATCATTCTTTATTCGTGGAAAGACTGATTCTGTTTCAGGGTCACCCATTCGTGCATTGTATTCTATCACAAACGGATCTCCTTCTACATTGATAAGTCCAAAGAATATAAAACCTTTGTATTCAATTCCCTCTTGTATTAATCCGTCTATAGTAGGCTTTACAATCTGGTTTTCGACTTTCTGCATGAATGTTTCATCAGCAAATGAAACCGGTGAAACAGAACCCATGCCTCCGGTATTTGGTCCGGTATCACCTTCTCCAATGCGCTTGTAATCTTTTGCAACAGGTAAAAGCTTATATGTCTTTCCATCGGAAAGTGCAAATACAGAACATTCAATACCACTCAGAAATTCTTCGATAACTACCTTGGCCGAAGCATCGCCGAATTTGGAAAACTCGATCATGTCTGATAATTCCTTTTCCGCTTCGTCCAGTGAGTTACAGATTACTACTCCTTTACCGGCAGCCAAGCCATCTGCTTTAAGAACATAAGGAGGCTGCAAACTCTTCAGAAAGGCTTTCCCTTCTTCGAAATTCTCTTTATTAAACGTTTTAAAAGCAGCCGTTGGGATTTTATGCCTTTGCATAAAGGCTTTGGCGTAATCTTTACTCCCCTCTAAGAGTGCTCCTTTCTGAATGGGACCGATTACTTTAACCTTTTCGATTCCGGGTGTTGAAAGAAAATAATCATGAATTCCGTCGACCAATGGAGCTTCCGGACCAACAATCACCATATCAATGGCATTTTCTTTTACAAATGAACCTATCGCCTCAAAATTGCTCAATGGAAGGTCCACGTTTTGTGCTAATTCGCGCATTCCGGCATTACCAGGTGCAATAAAGAAGTTAGATAATTTTGAACTCCGGGCAATTTTCCATGCGATTGCATGTTCTCTTCCGCCTGATCCAAGTAGTAATACGTTCATTTTCTCTTAATTTTTTTGCAAAGTAACAAAATATACCATTCGCTATCTGGTTTTTTTGCTTAATTCGGGTGTTCAGGAAATCTCTAAAAGTCCTTTTAATGGCTAATTTATGCTATATTTGCACCAGTTTTCCAAAATTTCTTTTTTACCAACAACTGTTTTCATTAGCATTGAATTTTATTATATTTGGGTTTTGGATAATATAATTTTTTTATTTGTCGAAACTGGTTTCCTGGCAAATGATAATGGCTACCGGATCCATTAAAACGGATATTATGAAGCTTAAGCTTACAAAAGTCAGAATAAATAAATACAAGAGTTTCAATAAGGAACAGGATATAGCTATTGATGATAAGGTCACTGTTTTAGTTGGAAAGAATGAATCGGGAAAGACAGCTTTTCTGGAGGCTGTCGCTAAAATTAATTATTTTGAAAATAATCCATTTTTCAAATTAAATGTGATTGGCGACTATCCTCGTAATGAACTCATTCGTTTTAAGAATTCCGGTGAGGATACTGAAGCGCTGAGATGCGATTTTGAACTTAGCAAGGAGATGCTTCAAGTGGTTGAATATGATCTTGGAAAAGATGTACTTCAAAGTAAGAGCTTTACCTATGGCATCAGCTTTATGGGGAAAACCCATTGGTTTGGCTTAAAGGTAAACGAACGAAAGTTCCTTGATCAATTTTATCAAAGGTATACCATTAGCGAAGATTTACAATCGCAACTTCGGAATATTCGAAATGTGACTGAGTTAATGCAACTATGCGATGTTAAACGAAACGATGCTGTTTTGTCGCAGATGGCCGAAGATTTAAAAACAAGAATTTATTCGAAAGCTTACTCATGGAGTAATCCTATCAAGGGATACATTGCTAAACATTATCTAAAACCGGCGTTACCTTATTTTTGGTATTTTGATGAGTATTATCTGTTGCCAACCCGTATAAGTATACGGGATCTGAAAAATCCTCCCAAAGACGATGAAATGTTACGTATTTCCAAGGCGTTTTTTGATTTGGCGAAGATAGATATCGATAAGTTACTGGAAACTGATGATTTTGAAAGTTATCTGGCCGACTTGGAAGCTACTGCTAATGATGTAACAAATTATGTTTTTAAATATTGGACAACAGAAAAAGATCTCGAAATAAAGTTTGAGATTGAAAATGACAAAGAGACAAAAGATAAGATATTACATATTCGTATTCGTAATACAACGCGTCGAATTACGCTTCCGCTACGCAACAGAAGTAAGGGATTTAATATGTTCTTCTCATTTGTTGTATGGTTTAGTCGGGTGAAAAATTTGGTTGGCGATAATCTTATCCTTTTACTGGATGAGCCCGGTTTAAATTTACATGCTGCTGCACAGGCTGATTTGTTACGTTTTATTGAAGATCTCTCCATTGATCATCAGGTGATTTATTCAACACACTCTCCTTTTTTAATTAATCCGGCAAAACTTGACCGAGTCAGGACTGTTGCCGATACCTCTGAGGGGAGTATTATATCTGATATGATACTGGAAAATGATCCTGATACGCTTTTCCCATTGCAGGCTGCTATCGGTTTCGATATCTCTCAAACCTTGTTTAATAGTAAAAAGAATCTGTTGGTTGAAGATCCGACTGATTTGATATTGCTGAGTTTGATGTCGGGCGCTTTAAAAGCTCAAAGCCGAACCGGTTTAAAGGAGGGGATAACAATTCTTCCAATGGGAGGGCTTGAAAAGCTTGCCACTTTTCTGCTTTTATTGAAGAGTGCCCGAAATAATGTCGTGTGTTTAATGCCTACCGGTAATAATATTAAAAACAAAACAAAACACGATGATGAGGTGTTCGATCAATTTGCCAATGGAAAGAATTTACGATTTTATGATCAATTTGTTTCTGTTTCGCAAGCCAGTATTGAAGACCTGTTTGAACCGAATGAATATGCACTGGCTATTATGGGCGCTTATGGTGCAAAAGTGGCCGAATCGTTTAAGCCTATTCCGAATGAGGGGGTGTTATTAAATTTACCTTCCGCACTTGGACGGGAGAGTTATGACAGATTACGTGTGGCTCGTGAGCTGGCATTATTGCCTAACCTGAATCAAAATATTTCAGAAATGACATTTAACCGTTTTGAGAAGTTGTTCAGAGAAATAAATAAGTTATTGTGAGTACATTGAATAATCAAATGGAATGTCCTGTATGCAAGGCGACAGGAATTAAGAAAGGGTCACCTCGCTGTCCTCGTTGCAATTCGGACTTGGAGGTTTTCGGGCAGATTGATAATATCGAGGAAGGGGGAAATGGAAGCACGGCGGCATTATTGTTAGCCTACTTTCTGGTTTTGGTAAGTGTTATAGCTTTTGTTCTTTTTTATTTCTTCGCTTATAAGGATGCAAAAGCTGCTGCTGATGTCAATCAAACAAAGCTGAAACAACTAACAGAGCAGATTGACCAACTAAAAGTTGAAAACGATCAATATCTTCAACAAATAATTGATTTGCGGACAAGATTAGGAAGTGGTGATGATGTTTCAGATGTTGTTACTAAACCCAAAAAAGAAGAACCTGTCCAGGCTCAGGCTGCTCAAAGTGTACCTGCACAACGTCAGGCACCTGTTTCTCAGTCCCGGCTGATAGAATCGAAGGCACAGGGAGGAATTGTTTATCATGAAGTTAAGCCGGGTGAAAGCCTTCGGAGAATAGCTAAAAAATATTTTGGCGATACAGAAATGTTTAGCAAAATAATGAAAGATAATAACATTAAAACTCCTGATCAGATTCATCCTGGGCAGAAATTGAAAATAATACGTTAGTTGAATCGCTTCATTTAGAAAATATGTTGAATTCGAATATTGAAGTTATTTCCAGAAAGATTGTTCTTTTTCAAAGCGAGATTCTTGAGCTTAAGAAAAAAGTATCCGAACTTTTAACTGAAAAGGCAATACTGGAAAAAGAGGTAGGCTCTCTGCGGGAAAATATGGTTGAGGTCAGGCAGGAAAATACTGATCTTCAAGAGATAGTTTATGATTTAAATAAAGAGAATAATCATCTGAAGAGTAGGGTAGAACAGCTGCAAGAAACGGCTGACCATGTTGCATTGGCAGCTGAACAAGCAACAGGACTACTTCAGGAAAAGAGCGAGCCGGAGGTGCCCGCTGAACCTGTTCCTGATCCACTTGAACAAAAGATCAAAGAAGAAGAACTAGAGAAACAGCTTTTTGAATACGAACGAAATGCTACTATTCCTGACTATTTTCATTTCGAATCTGATGAAAATAATTTTGATAGTGGCGATCAGGAGTAAATATTCAATTTTTTTTATTAGTCGTTATTCATAGATGATAAATACCTTTTTCTCATCTTACATCAAATAAATTTAATATGAGTCCACATAACCGACAAGTATTTCAAACTGCTGAACCAAAGCGTTGGCGTAGATTTATATGGATTATAAGAGTATTGGCAGTGTTTCTGGGCCTTAGCCTTACTGCAATTATTATCTCGTTATTTCAGAAACAAATTATTCATATTCCTGAAATCAGAGAAAGAGGTGAAATGTATAATCGCCTTACTGAACTTGAAGCAAAGGCCGCACTGAAAAAACATGATGCCAAACTCTTTAAAAAGTCATTAAAAGCAATTAGAGAGAAGAAACAACGGGAGTTTTATCATTTTCCATTAGCTCGTGCTCAGAAAAATAATCCGTATCATCCTGTTCGTGCCGCTTTCTATGTTAACTGGGACCAGCAAAGTAATTTTTCTTTGCGTAATAGTATTTCGCATCTTAACATGGTACTACCTGAATGGATGTTTGTTCCGGATTCTTCTTCTCAGATAGTGGTTAAAATTGATACCCTTGCATTAAATATCATGCGAAAAAATAGGGTGGCTATTGTTCCCATGCTTTCCAATTTTTATAACAATAAATGGAATGGTGATAATATTCATCGGATTATTAATTCACCTGCACGCCGGAGAATATTAATAAATAGCATTATAGTTAATCTTAAGAAGTATCATTTTAATGGAGTTAATATTGACTTTGAGGACTTAAAAGAGAATACAGATGAACACTTAATTACTTTTCAAAAAGAACTTTACGAGAAGCTTCATCCACTTGGATACATTGTTAGCCAGGACGTCGCACCTTTTAACGAGGATTATAACACCGATGCACTTGCTAAAAATAATGATTTGATTTTTGTAATGGGTTATGATCAGCATAACTCATCCTCTCTTCCCGGACCGGTTGCTGCATTAGATTGGGTTGAAGCAGCTTTAGACGATGTTTGTAAAAGAATTCCTTCCGAGAAAGTGGTTTTATGTATTGCCGCCTATGGTTACGATTGGACTGCTGGGTCAAAAGGCGTTGATGTTACCTATCAGGAAGCTGTTTCTACAGCCTTGGAAAGTGAAGGGAAGGTTCGCTTTGACGATAAGACCTTTAATCTTGATTATTCATATTGGGATGATAATAATATCAAACATCAGGTTTACTTTGCTGATGCTGCCACTGCTTTCAATTCAATAAGGGCTTCCGAAGATTTTGGCGTGGCTGGAGTCGCCCTTTGGCGTTTAGGATCTGAAGATACTAGAATCTGGACATTTTATAATCAGGATCTTAGTTTGGCAGGATTAAAGAAGAAGCCTATCAATATTTCTAAACTGGAGAATATTCATTCATCATATAACGTCGACTTTATTGGTGCAGGCGAAATAATGGATATTCTATCTACTCCTTCTTCCGGTTCGGTTAAAATTGAATTTAACAATCCGGACAAGCTAATAACTCGAGAGGACTATAAGGTGCTACCTACCTGTTTTGTTATAAAGAAGAGTGGTGAAAAAAATAAAATGATAGCCATTACTTTTGATGATGGCCCTGATGCTGAATATACGCCTGCATTACTTGATATCCTAAAGAGGTATAAAATTCATGCTACATTCTTTGTGACGGGTATTAATGCCCAGGATCATCTACCCATTGTAAGAAGAACTTACGACGAAGGACATGAGATAGGAAATCACACGCTTCTGCATCCAAATCTTCTGAATGAAAGCGATGACCGTATTCGTTTGGAACTGCGTGCAACAGGACGCCTGATAGAGGGTATCACAGGGCATGCCACAATCCTTTTCAGGGCTCCTTACGATGATGATGCCGAACCTATTAATCCTGCTCAGATCCATCCTATCGCGGTTGCTAAAAGCGAGAATTATCTCACTATTGGTTCTTCGATAGACCCTTGGGATTGGCAACGAGGGGTCTCCGAAGATACGATTGTGGCACGCACCATGCGACAATATAAACTTGGGAATGTTCTCCTTTTGCATGATGCAGGTGGAATAAGACGCGAAACCGTAAAGGCTTTACCCAGAATTATTGAGTTTTTTAAGAGTAAGGGATATCAGTTTGTTACGATTTCGCAACTAATGAGTCGAACCCGTGATGACGTGATGCCTAAGGAGTCGGGTATAATTAGTCAATATCTTAGCAAGGCCGATTCAACTGTCTTCCTGGTTGGATATTTCTTTGATTCCTTTATCTACACGGTCTTCTTTCTTGCTTTAATTTTATCGCTTATCAAGATCACTGCTGTAGCGCTGTTTGCATTTTTGCAACATATAAAGAATAAAAAGGCAAAGATGTTACCTGCAGTTACCTATCATCCCTTTGTGAGTATTATTGTGCCCGCATACAACGAAGAGGTTACGGGTTCTAAAACGGTTGAGAATCTTTTGCTAAGCAACTATCCTGATTTTGAAGTCATTTTTGTTGACGACGGTTCAACCGACAGAACTTATCAAATCATTAAGGAGAAGTTTGAAAATAACCCTCGTGTCAAAATTTATACTAAGAGCAACGGAGGAAAGGCACAGGCTCTGAATTATGGACTTTCCAAGGCTTCGGGCGAGATAATGGTCTGTATTGATGCGGATACAATTCTTCATCCTGAAGCCGTATCCCGGCTCGTCGCTCCGTTTATTGATGAGAATGTAGCAGCTGTAGCAGGCAATGTCAAGGTAGGCAATAAAGTAAATTTACTAACGCGCTGGCAGTCCATTGAGTACACAACTAGTCAAAACTTTGATCGGTTGGCATTTGATTATCTAAACAGTATAACGGTTATTCCCGGAGCAATTGGCGCTTTTAGAGGAGAGGCTCTATTGGAAGTCGGCGGATTTAAGTCGGATACGCTTGCTGAGGATTGCGATTTGACATTACGTCTTCTGAGAGCAGGATATCGGGTGCGTACTTGCAATGATGCATTATCGTTTACCGAAGCGCCCGAGACACTTGAAATGTTTATTAAGCAACGATCCAGATGGTCGTTTGGTATAATGCAAAGTTTCTGGAAACATCGGAATCTTATCTTTGCTCGTCGTATACCAAACTTCGGATGGATCGTTTTACCGAATCTGCTCATATTTCAGATGATATTACCACTCTTTAGCCCTTTGGTTGATTTGATTATGCTTTTATCTCTGTTCTCTGTAAATGGAAATAATATATTATCTCCGAATGCCGGTCTGGTAAGCCTATTCTATTTAGGTTATTATTTTATGGATTTATTAATTTCTATGATGGCATTTCATTTCGATGGACAGAAGTTTACGCTCAGAACTGCCTGGGACTTATTTATACAACGTATGGTTTATCGTCAACTTCTATTCTTCGTTTTATTTAAATCATACCTCAGAGCCATTCGGGGAGAACTTGAAGAATGGGGCGTTTTAAAACGGACGGGAAATGTTGAAAAACATAACCACTGATCTATATAAGAAAAAAGGATGAACGTTAATTCGTTCATCCTTTTCCCTTTTTTGATGATTTGGAATAGTTATATTTCTAAAGCGCCAATCAGATCGGATACTTTCTTTATATGATGACGAATAAGATAATCTTCAATGCCTTCAATGATCTTTATGGTAACTTGAGGATCAATAAAATTAGCAGTTCCAACCTGAATAGCTGTTGCACCGGCAAGTAAAAACTCAATAGCATCGGCTGTATTGGATATTCCTCCAAGCCCAATGACAGGAATCTTAACGGCTTTAGAAACCTGATAGACCATTCGTAAGGCAACAGGTTTAACGGCAGGACCTGAGAGTCCTCCGGTGACGGTAGATAGTACAGGCTTGCGCTTTTCAGCATCAATGGCCATTCCTAATAATGTGTTGATGAGTGATACACTGTCGGCACCGGCATCTTCAACAGCTTTGGCTATTTCTGCAATGTTGGTGACATTAGGTGACAATTTTACTATAAGTGTTTTTTTGTAAACTTTTCTCACAGCTTCTGTAACATCAAAAGCTGAAGAACAGCTGGTCCCAAATAGCATGCCTCCCTCTTTTACATTAGGACATGATATATTTAATTCAATTCCGGGAATGTAATCGAGTTCGTTTATCTTTTCAGCCACTTCAACATATCCGTCAATGGTTGAGTCAGATACATTTGCAAAAAAATGAGTGTCGTATTTCATTAATTTGGGGCATGTCTCTCTTACAAAATAATCAACGCCTTTATTCTGTAATCCTACCGCATTTAGCATTCCCATTGAGGTTTCTGCCATTCGTGGGTATTTGTTCCCCTCGCGATGTTTGGATGTGGTTGCTTTGACTACAACTCCTCCTAATCGGGAAAGATCGATGAAATCTTCAAATTCATAGCCATAGCCAAATGTCCCTGATGCGGTTATTACGGGATTCTTTAGTTTAAGCTTATTTATCTTTACGGATAGATCAGTCATGGTTATTCGTTTTTAAGGTAGGGTTTAGAGCAAGTGGACGCTTTATCGATGTTCCAGCCATTTAATTCAGCACTGTCGAATACCGGTCCTTCAGTACATACACATTTATGACCTTCTTTCGTTTCGGTAACGCAGCAAAGACAAACGCCGATACCACAAGCCATCGTATTTTCAAGCGAGACTTCGCAAGTGATATCAAGTGCTTCTGCTGCATTCGCAACAGCTTTCATCATTGCCTCCGGTCCACAAGTATATATCCGTTTAAAATCAGCAAGGTGAGATTTGAAAATATCATGTTGGGTGACAAGACCTTTTTGTCCTAACGAACCGTCTTCTGTAGCAACATGGGTCTCTCCGACTTTTCTGTATTCTTCAACTCTTGGAACGTCAGCAGCGGTTCGTCCTCCGACAAGAATAGTTGGTCTTATCCCTTTTTTATTTAATATTTGAGCCAGGTAAAGCAATGGTGCAACTCCACAACCGCCGCCTACCAATAGAACATTTGCCTCATCAGTAATAGTGAATCCTTTTCCAAGAGGATATACTACATTTAAGGTATCTCCTTCTTTGATTTCAGAGAGTGTAGCCGTTCCTTTTCCCAGTACCTTGATCAAAAGGGTTATGGTGTTTGATTTATAATCAACACTGTGTATTGAAAATGGTCTTCGAAGATAAACTGTTGGATTGTTATCAACCTTTACCTCACAGAATTGTCCGGGTGTAATAGCTGGTAATGGCTCCGGCGCTTCTAACAGTAACGTAAAATTATCACCTCCTGCCGACTTATTCTCAAGAACCTTGAGATTATGAATTGTTTTTTTCACGTGTAGACCTTTGTAGCTATATAAACAATTATAGAAAAAAATGTTCAAAAAAAAGTCCGTATGAAAACGGACTTAATTTTTATTCTGAAGTAACTTCTTCAGATTTACTTTCTTCAGGACTTTCGTCTTTAAAATCGATTAATTCTTTATCGACCAGTGCATTGTACCAGCCTATCACTTTACGCATATGCGATACGTAAACTCGTTCCTCATCATAATCAGGAACAGCCTCTCCGAAGAATGCCTTTACTGCCTTATCATCAGATTTATGGACAACTGTTTTTTGCCCATTGGCTTTAGTATACATGTTTCGAAGCACCTCTTTTAATGAAATATCTTCTTTTTTAGAAAAGATGCTGATCTCTTCGAGAGAGCTAATCTTTTCATTCATAAAGGCATTTATTCTTTTCCCATCAATTAGCGATTCAACAATTAAACCGTTTTTCGAATGAGCTACTAGCTTATAAAGACCGGGCTTACCGGCAATACTTAGAATTTGACTTAAATCCATGATGTGCAATTCTTTTTACAAAAATAAGAATAATCTTTTAATGAACCTGAAAATTTTGAAAACATTCATAGCAGAAATGATTGTTTATAAGGATTAAATAATCTTATAATTTTTATATTCTCCAACTCTCCAACCTGTTTTCTCCTCTATCCAATGAAGGAATCTGAATATTATTGAAAGATTTCTTTGAGTAGGGTCAAATCCGAATTCCCAATTCATTTTATTAATTCGTTGCTGTATTACTTTTGGATGTGTCCCTTTAAACCATGCGACCGAGTCGGTTTGCGAATAATCAAACGGTTCTGATACCGGTATTTTATCGCCATCAGGTAAATCTTTGTCCCAATAACGATTAAAGTGAAGTTGTTTTAGCTGTTGCTTCTCAGGCGGCTTAACCCAACCATAATGATATACCCATGCTGCAATTGGCTTGACCTTTAATTTTTGTCCGGCAATTCTAAAACCCTGAGCATCTCGATATGACCTAATTCTTTTGTCGTTTTTTATAATACGTACTTCTTTGCGATACCATCGACGCGAATCTCCAATAAAATCATATGATCCGTAGAAATGGAGGTAGTTAAATAACAGACCTTCCACTTCTTTGTGATGAAGCCATTGCTCCATACTACGTCGAATTTCAGGAAGATATTGTTCATGAATAACCTCGTCGCCCTGGATATAAAAAGCCCAATCAGTGTCATCACTTACGGCATCAAGGGCTTTGTTTGTCTCTTCGGCTAAAACTCTTCCTCCTTCACGTAAATCATCGTTCCAAACGGTATCTATGATTCGTATTTTTGATGAGCCAATCTTCTCTATAAGTAATTTAGTTTCATCTTCAGAATTCCCAACAGCTACAATAAACTCATCACATATTGGAAGTATTGAAGTAATCGCTTCAATAATAGGATAGTCGAATTTAATGGCGTTGCGAATAAATGTAAAACCTGTTACTTTCATTAATCGAAGTTGAATTAGCTGGTAGATAAATAATGAAAGCGGTCGCACAACAATGTACGGCCGCCTTTATCATAAAAAGATTTAAAAATTAACTATTCCGGTATAGTTTTCTGGCGAAATACTTCGGAGCTCTTTTTTAACATCTTCAGAAACCTGCAATGTCTCAATAAATGAGGCGATAGTTTCTTTTGTTACTTTTGAATTAGTACGGGTTAATTCTTTTAGGGTCTCGTATGGATTTGGGTAACCTTCACGGCGAAGGATCGTTTGAATTGCTTCAGCTACGACAGCCCAATTATCTGCCAAATCATTCTTTATTTTTTCTTCATTAAGGATTAATTTATCTAACCCTCTGATTAGCGATTTAATAGCGATAATGGTATGAGCCAAAGGAGTTCCAATGTTACGGGTTACCGTAGAGTCCGTTAGATCGCGTTGAAGTCTCGAAACAGGAAGCTTAGCTGAAAGGTGTTCGAATAATGCATTAGCAATGCCGATATTTCCTTCCGAATTCTCAAAATCAATAGGATTAATTTTATGGGGCATGGCGGAGGATCCAACTTCTCCCTCTTTTATCTTTTGTTTAAAATAGCTAAAAGATATATAGGTCCACATGTCACGATCCAAGTCCAGTATAATAGTGTTGATTCTTTTTAAAGAATCAAAGTAGGTTGCCATATAGTCGTAGTGCTCAATTTGGGTGGTAGTCTGTTGTCGTTCCAACCCTAGTTTAGCCATTAGTTTATTCGAAAATTCAACCCAGTTTATAGCTGGATAAGCAACATGATGGGCATTAAAATTACCGGTAGCACCGCCAAATTTTGCTGTAAAAGGAATTGCTTTTAAGATTTTAATCTGTTGACGTAGTCGCTCAACAAAAACAAAAATTTCTTTTCCAAGTTTGGTTGGTGATGCCGGTTGACCATGTGTTCTGGCCAACATCGGAATATTACGCCATATCTTTGCTCTTTGAGTAAGATTGGTTACCAATTCTTCCAATAAAGGAAGAATAACCTCTTCTTGTGCAAGTTTCATTGCAAAAGGTAGCGCACTATTATTGATATCTTGCGAAGTCAATCCGAAGTGAATAAATTCTTTATATTCAGATAAACCCAGTTTATCAAATTTTTTCTTGATGTAGTATTCAACAGCTTTGACATCATGATTTGTGACTTTTTCGATATCCTTTACGGCTTGAGCATCTTTGAAAGTGAAATCATGACATATTCCTCGTAGATCTTCAATTCGTTCTTTTGGAAAACCGGATAACTGGGGTAGAGGTAATTCGCATAAAGCGATAAAGTATTCAATTTCAATTAATACTCTAAAGTTGATCAATGCACCTTCTGAATAGTAGTAAGAGAGAGATTCAACTTGTTTCCGATATCTGCCATCCACCGGAGATATAGCATTCAGATTAGATAATTCCATTTAGCTATGATTAAAAATAAGGGACAAAAGTAGAAAAGATTGCTTAAACCATACATAATTTATTTCTTCAGTTGAAGAATAAAAGTGCTCATAGCTTTTAATGCTTCGGGCGCAAATGTTTCTTCAATAGCTGAATATTCGGAAGGTACTCCTTTTTCGCAATGCTGGAATAGATGATTTACACCCTCTATTTTTAAAATTTTATAGTGCTTATTTCCAGCTAGTTTTAAATATTTCTCAATAGCATTCAGATTAAGATCGCATGGAACCTGTAAATCTTTGGTTCCATTCATTGCTAATACGCGGCATTTTGTTTTTAAAAGGTAAGGCTTGGGATTGAGTTGAATAAATGTTCGAAACCAAGGTGATATAATTTGTGAAATGGAAGAATTAATATTTTTTCTCTCTGCCTCTTTTTCCTTATTATCAGCAAACTTACTATTATTAATCCCTTCTTCAATAATTTTACGTAATTCAGTTTGTATTTTATTATTATCGGATTCTTTTTTAAGAGCGGTAAAGAGTTGCTTATTTATCATTTGACCCTCTTTTATCAGATCCGGATTTACTCCATTTTTTAGTCCAATTAATTCTGATTGGGCAAGAATGATCTCATCTCCAGAAATACCGGGGCCGGCAATCAGTATGATGAAGTTGACATTTTTATTACGCGAAGCGACAATGGAGGCAATAAGTCCTCCTTCGCTATGTCCGGCAATACCGATTTTATTTTTATCGATAAGGGGTTGTTGCTTCAACCACATCATGCCTGCTTCTGCATCGTCAGTAAAGTCAAAGGTGGTTGCAGAACCGAAAACTCCTTTTGATTTTCCGATACCCCGATCATCATATCGTAAGACAGCAATTCCTTGGCGGGTTAGATAGTCTGAAATTACCAGAAAAGGCTTATGTCCCATCAAGGATTCATCTCTGTCTTGTGGTCCCGAACCTGTTACAAGTATTACTGCAGGGAATGGACCTTCGCCTTGTGGAAACGTAAAAGTTCCTGCCAATTCAATATTAGCCTTCGCATTTAAAAACTTCACCTCTTCACTTTTATAAGGAAAAGGTTCTTTAGGCTCTTGGGGCCTCTTTGTTACGATAGGATGTAGAAGTTTCTTAAGGACAAGATCGTAACTCTTCCCAAGTTGAATCCACTTTCCGATAATAGTAGTATCTCCAATCTGGAGTGTACCATCAAACTGAGCCATCATTTGTTTGGCTTCAACTGTTATCTTATTTCCGTCAACAGTTGTTTTATTAGTTTTTAAACCATAACTTTTCTGATCCGGACTATCGAGTGTCGTATGAAATACTCCGGTACTATCAATTTTGAAATTTAGACCGAGTCGAAGTTCAATGGCGCCAATATTAAGTTTTCCCATCCATGAACCGACAAAACGTTGGTCTTGTTGAGCCATTATCAAAAATGGTAAAAGCGAAAAGCTCAAAATTAGGAGAAACCTAAAAGTTTTCATTATGAAATGATTTTAGTAAATGGTGAATAGTTTTTTTATAGTTGATAAGTAGATTAACCTGCAATCTGAACACCTATGATATTACCTACCACATATACTGCCCCGGCAGCAATAAGCCCAAATAAAACCTGTCGCATTCCGGAATAGAAGATAGGTTTATTAGTGAATAGTGTAATTGCGGCTCCAAGTATAAATAATCCAATAGCACTGGCGCCTGCGCTTAACCCAATCGCCAGATATCCACTGGTGAATAGAAATGGAATTAGAGGAACTATTGCACCTATAGCAAAAAGAGTAAACGATGTTAGAGCAGCTTCCCATGCCGATCCTCCAAGTTCATCAGGATTGATTCCCAGCTCATCACGAACCAATGTATCCAAAGCAGTATCAGGGTTTTTCATTAATCGAGAAGCTAATAGTCTGGCTGATTCTTCGTCCAATCCACGAGCTTGATAGATTAGTACCAGCTCTTCAAGCTCCTCTTCAGGTGCTGTTTCAATTTCGAAACGTTCAGTTTCTATTTGACGTAAATATAACTCTCTCGAACTTTGTACAGAAATCCATTCTCCCAAGGCCATTGAGATTGCTCCTGCCAAAAGACCTGCCATTCCTGTCAACATGATGATCTTATTATTCACGGCGGTTGCTGCTACAGCACTGGCGCCGGCAACACCCATGATAAGGTTGAAGTTTGAGAGTAAGCCATCGCTGGCCCCCAATACGGCAGCCCGTAAGGCATTACCTCCGGCTGATTTATGCCGGCCTTCCAGCTTCGCAATCATTCCACCTTCAAGCCCGTTCTTTCCGGTACGGCTGATTTGTTTTAGTAGACTGGAGTGCGAACGTTCCTCTGCAACAAAGTCTACCGCCTCAGGTTGGTTTTTATAATTGTCGGATCCTTGATCTTCCAGTCCAACCACGGTGGGTAGAACCATTTCGACACCGAAATTTTTTGCCAACCAACATAATGTTTTTGTTCGCCAAGTAGGTTTAAAGGGAGGTACTTTCCCTCCATTTTCTTTAATTAATCTTTCCCATCGTTCGGCATGTCGAACTTCGGTTGCAGCTAATCTATGGTATACCTCACTTAATCGGGAATCCTTCTCATTATCTGCCAGAAAAGAATAAAGTATCGCACTATTTCTTTCGTCACTCCAGTTTTCAAGATATCGTTTATTGCTAGTTTCCATGATTGTGTTTAGTAATGTTTAATCGTTAAAATCTAGAGAAAATTACAGATTTTTCTGCTGTAAAGCTAATTCACCAGAACATAAAATGCTAATGATTGTTCATGATTTTAAAACCCATAACGGTAAATATACCTGAAAAATGAATAAATAAAGGTATAGTAAAAAAAATAAAATAGGTTAAATTGTCATAAATTTATGCGGAATTCGAGTTGGCATGATATTCTCTCAGCGGTATAATACTTTTCTCGTATTTTTGTAACGAGAAAACATGAATAAATATAAATGTATAAAATATAAGAGGTAAAACATACTTAAAATGAGTGATAAAACAGAAAAAGTAAGGTCTCTGATAATCGGATCAGGACCAGCAGGATACACTGCCGCAATCTATGCAGCTCGTGCTGATCTGCACCCGGTTATATATACCGGATTGGTGATGGGGGGACAATTAACTCAAACCACTGAGGTTGATAATTTCCCGGGTTATCCTAAAGGTATTCAAGGTGTAGAGTTGATGGAAGATCTACGAGCTCAAGCCGAACGTTTTGGTACTGATATCCGTTTTGGAATTATTAGTGCTACGGATTTCAGTAAGTATCCGTTTATTATTACTACCGATGATCAAAAAGTAATTGAGGCCGAAACCGTAATTATTTCAACAGGAGCCACTGCCAAGTGGTTGGGACTGGAATCCGAACAACGATATAATGGACATGGCGTTTCCGCCTGCGCTACATGTGATGGATTCTTCTATCGTGGAATGAATGTTGCTGTAGTGGGTGGAGGTGATACTGCTGCAGAGGAAGCTACCTATCTTTCAAATCTATGTAAAAAGGTTTATCTCATTGTTCGTCGTGATGAGCTGCGAGCTTCGAAAGCAATGCAGTCCAGAGTATTTAATACCCCAAACATTGAAGTGCTATGGAACAATGTAACCGAAGAGATTCTCGGTGATGATAAATTTGTTACCGGTGTTCGTTTGAAAAATGTTAAAACGGGAGTTATTAATACCCTTGAGGTGCAAGGATTCTTTGAAGCAATTGGTCATCAACCCAACACTGAATTGTTTGCAGGTCAGATTGATCTGGATGAATTAGGATATATAAAAACAATCCCTGGAACTACAAAAACAAATATCGAAGGGGTCTTTGCTGCCGGTGACGTACAAGATCATGTTTACAGGCAGGCAATTACAGCCGCTGGAACAGGATGTATGGCTGCTATTGAGGCTGAGCATTGGTTAGCCTCAAAGAAATATGGGAATTAGATAAAAAAAAGGAGGTCAAAAAATAATTGACCTCCTTTTTTTTATCTATTAACAGGTTGTTAATAGTCACGTTTTCTTGGACGTTTGGGTCTGTCTCCATAGTCGCCACCACGATCTCCGCGATCATTCCGGTCACCACCACGGTCACCACGATAACCACCACGGTCACTTCCACCATATCCACCTCCGCCACTTCTTCTAAATGAAGATGGTCTGTCTTCGTCAGTAGAAATATCTAAGCGAAGTTTACGTCCTTGGTATTGTTGGTTGGCAAAAGATTTCATAACCAGTTCTTGTGATTGATTATCTACTTCGAAGAGGCAAAAGGTAGGACGAATTTGAATTCTGCCGATTTTTGTAGTACGCACACCCGTTAGGTCATTAATGAGTCCTATTAGCTGTGGAGGTGCAATGCCTTCCATTCCTCCAATATTGAGCTTGAATTTTACAAAGCCTGTACTTCCTCCTACACGGTCTCTTTCATTACGTTTTGCTCTTTCAACAGATTCGTCAACATTCAAATCCGGGGCATTCCGATAATATTCAAGAAAACGATTAAATTCAGTCGAGACAAATCGTTTAATGATGTCTTCTCTGTCAAGATTCTCAAGTTTTTTCAGAATAAACGGAAGGAAACCTGAAATCTCTTCTTCGTTAACTTGCGTATTTTCAAGTTTATCGACCATGGAGAAGAGTTGTTTTTCGCAGACTTGGAATCCCGTTGGAATTTTAGCAGCGCTAAACGTTCTGTTAATCGACTTCTCAATTAATTTAATTCGAAATCTCTCTTTTACATTGATGAGGGCAATTGAGGTCCCTGTTTTTCCGGCACGTCCTGTACGTCCACTTCGGTGGTTATACGCTTCCAAATCATCCGGTAAGGAATAATGAATAATGTGCGTAAGATCATCAACGTCTAATCCACGGGCTGCGACATCTGTTGCAACTAAAATTTGAAGGTGACGAATTCTGAACTTATTCATAACATTGTCACGCTGAGCTTGTGACAAATCACCATGAAGCGCATCTGCATTATAGCCGTCACGCATTAAATTATCTGCAACTTCCTGTGTCTCGATTTTGGTACGACAAAAAACGATACCATAAATCTCGGGATGAAAGTCGACAATACGTTTTAATACCTGGTATTTCTCTCTTGCATGAATCACATAATAAAGGTGACGAATAGTATCGCTACCGGTATTACGCTGTCCAATAGTAATCTCAGCAGGGTTTTTCAGATACTTACGGGCCATGCGAATAATTTCCTGCGGCATGGTTGCCGAAAAGAGTAAAGTGTTTTTGTTTTCCGGGGTTTGTGCAAGAATCTCATTCAAGTCATCCTGAAAACCCATATCAAGCATTTCATCAGCTTCATCTAAAACGACAAACTGAAGATGAGAAAAGTCGATAACACCTCGACGAATCATGTCGAGCATACGTCCGGGAGTACCACAAACAATATGTGCACCCCGTTTAAGTTGTTTTATTTGAACATCAATACTTGCACCACCATAAATAGGAACGATATTCACTCTTCCCATATGCTTTGCAAACGACTGGAGATCATTGCAGAGTTGCATGGCTAATTCACGTGTAGGACTTAAAATAAGTGCCTGGGGACTTTGCAGGGTTACGTCGGTCCATTGCAAAACGGGCAAACCAAAGGCCGCCGTCTTTCCTGTGCCCGTTTGGGCGAGTCCCAACATGTCCTGCTTCTCTTTTAACAACAGGGGAAGCACCTCTGCCTGAATAGGCGTTGGTGTTACAAAACCCAGTTCTTCAACCGCTTGTAAAAGCTCTGGCACAAGGCCAATTTCTGAAAATTGATTCATTTATAAATATAAAAATTGTGTGCAAAGGTACTACTAATAGTAATGCACTTTTCGGATAATTCATCAAGTGAGTGATTTATCCGAAATTATTTGTTTATGTAATAATTTAAAGGCTTAGAATGAATAGATTTTATGAATTAAATCAATATTTTCTATTGATATCTTTAACGCTGTTTTAGACAAAATGATTGCTGATCCTATTATAATGTGTAGTTTATGACTCAGAATGATTAAACTGAAATTAAAAATGTAATTCTTTTGTCTATTAAAATTTATCAGTTATATGAATCAAAGTGTATGATCTAAATGAATTCTTTAGCTGATATTTTTTAAAATTGTAACTTTGTATGATAGGTAATGAAACGACCTATCGTTATAAATGATATTTTGCAGATGAAAGCAATGAAGTTGACCGGAATTCTCCGGATGCAATTAATGGAAGTTCCGAAACCGGAAATAGAAAATGATAATGAAGTATTAATAAGGATGAAAGCCGTTGGGGTTTGTGGTTCGGATGTTCATTATTATACTTCAGGTAAAATCGGAAGTCAGATTGTTGAATATCCTTTTACCGTGGGACACGAAGGATCGGGAATTGTGGAGGCGATTGGCGCGAATGTGAAAACTGTTAAACCTGGGGATAGAATTGCTATAGAACCTGCCATGTATTGTGGTGTGTGTGATCAATGCAAAGTAGGGAGACCTCATACTTGCCGGAAATTAAGATTTTTAGGTTGTCCGGGACAAGCAGAAGGTTGCTTATCGGAATATATCGTTTTGCCAGAACACTGTTGTTTACCTATTCCGAATATGATGACTTTTGAACAGGCTACTATTTCCGAACCGCTAGCCATTGGTTTATATGCTGTGAAACGTTCTATTCCGATGCAAGGTGCTGCAATCGGTGTCTTTGGTGCCGGTCCGATAGGTGAAAGTGTGTTGTTGCCGGCAATAGCAATGGGTGCTCAAAAGGTTTTTGTGACAGATAAAATTAATGAACGGTTAGTTCTGGCAAAACAAAACGGAGCTTTTTGGACAGGGAACCCTAATAACGATGATATTGTAGCTTCTATTGCAGGGCAAGCTCCCCTTTTATTAGATGCTGTTTTCGAATGTTGTGGGCAACAAGAAGCGGTGGATCAAGCTATAGATATCTTAAAACCCGGTGGCAAGCTCATGATTATAGGCATTCCTGTATTTGATCGATGGTCATTGTCTGCTGATAAAATCAGACGTAAAGAGATATGTATTCAGAACGTCAGAAGGCAAAATAATTGTACTGTCGAAGCTTTAAATCTGATGAGTGACGGCATCATAAATGTCGATAACTGGGTCACTCATCGATTTAAATTAAAAGACACTAAGGAAGCATTCGATTTGGTGACCGCTTATAAAGGCGGAGTTCTCAAGGCTATGATCGAATTCGATTAGGCTTCATGGATTTAAAGAGTCGGTTATTTGTATCTCCGTTCTGTTCTTGCATTGTTTAAATTTTCCTGTACCCGATTATTGTTTTACTTCTGTAAAAGTGGATAGTTGTATTTTAAGGATATTCCCGATTTAGTCCTTATCCATGAATCAAAGCTGAATTTACCTTCGTGAAGTTCGATTATACGCGATCCGCGCTCAAGCTTTCCATAAGCATCTGCCCCTGTTACCTGACCGTATGCCAGACAAATGTCATGATCAATTCCAATATAGTTGTCATCGTGGTCGTGACCAACAAAGACACCCATGATGTCGCCCTTTTCAACCATCGATGCAAAAAGGCCGGAATTAATTTCTGCTGATGCAACTTCTTCATTTTTAACCCCTATTGTTGTTTTCTTCCCAATGATGTCATTGAACTCAATGAGTGGAATATGAAAAAACATAACTGAGGGGATTGGCATTTTGTTATTTGAGAGTGTAAACTTATCACTCGTTTTTCGATACCAGTCAATCTGATCGAAATGTATCCAGTCGTAATGGCCTATTTTTTTATCTTTTGGATAATCATTTGAGTCCATGCAATAAATCACAGAAACCACTTTCTTTTTATTCGATGCCATAACAGGAATTGTATAATTTCCAGAGCCATACATTTCGGATCCTTTACTCCCAACGAAGTAGGGTAATGATTCAAGCATCTTATAAATATTATCACGAGAAATTCCATGCTCGCCATCATGATTTCCGAGTGTAACGGCCCATGGAATTTTTGCATCAATGAAAATTTTTGAAACAGCTAACCACCCTTCTTTTGCCGGATCTTCTGTAACAAGATCTCCTGTGATAATGGCAATATCCGGCTTTTCTGTAGCTAAAACCTGTTGAATGGTTTCAATGGTTTTAGCACAATTCGCTGAATTATTATTCCAATGAATATCAGTAAACTGGGCAATTTTAAAAGTGTGGTCCTTTCTAAATTGAAATTGTTTACCTGTCTGGGCTGAAAGTGGGATAATAAAACTAATTACAAGGATTAGTATCATTATCCACTCTTTTTTTGCAACTAATCGAAACTTTTTCATTGTCATTTTTCCTTTTTTGTATCGTTATTCGTTATTAATAAATGGGTCAGAGAATATTATTTATTTAATATCCCGAAAGCATTAATAATCTTCCTGAATATCTCGGTGTTTTCATAAACTCCTCTGAAGTCTTCGGAATGAGGGCCGTAAGCAAACACTGGAACCATAATACCCGTATGATCCGTTGAACTAAATTGTCCGTCTATCTCTCCTTTTGTATAATTGCCATCCAGCAATGTGATTCCCCCTGTTTCATGATCGGCCGTAACTATGACAAGTGTTTCATTATTCCGGTCTGCAAATTTCAGTGCTGCCGAAACAGCCAAATCGAAGTCAAGCAATTCGCGAACCACATATTGCATATCGTTACGATGACCGCCATAATCAATCTGAGCTCCTTCTGCCATCATGAAGAATCCGTTAGGACAATCAGATAATAATTCGAAGGACTTGTTTATCGATTTTGTTAGAAAATCCTTGCGTCCATCAATTTTTGAGCAGACCGCTTTATCATCAAGAACAACGGCTTTCCCTTTATTTAGCTTCTCAATATCATTGAAGTCTGTGATAATCTGAAAATTTTTCTCCTTCAACTCATTAAGTAAGTTCCTTCCATCACTGCGACCTGAAAAAGCTTTTGGATTACCACCCATCAAGATATCTACAGAACTATGCATAAAGTCTGCTGCAATTTTCTCTGACCAGTTTCTTTCCGGTTGATGTGCATAAAATACGGCCGGTGTGGCATCGGTGATATCTCCGACAGAAATAACAGCGCTTTTAATATCTTTTCGTATAAGCAGTTCGGGGATATTCTCAAAAGTTTTACCCTTCGCATCTACGCCAATACTTCTATTATTGGTCTTTTCTCCGATCGCAAAAGCAGTACCACCTGCACCTGAGTCCGTTACATATGAATCGGCTGATGACGTTTTTGAAAAGCCGATATTGAGCATATTGAAGATACTAAGAGTGCCCATATTAGCAGTGTACCCTGCATAAAGATGAGCGAGCCCCATGCCATCTCCAATAAGAAGAATTACATTTTTAACTTTCTCCGGCTTTGTAAGATATGCATAAGTTGGTTGATAGGCCTTATGCTGTTCTGTAGCGGTATATGTTGTATGATCAAAATTTCTGAGGTATTCTGATAGCTGTGATATCTTATCGGTATTTATATAATCGACTCCCAGATTTATAAGTGCTTTCCACGAATTAATAATATCAGGAGCTTCCCAAAATCTTATCTTACTGCCGAGGTGATGAATAGAATCGATAATCTGACTTATTCGTTTTGCATCATTTAATGGGATATTCGCTTTCCCATTCCATTTAGTGTATTCCGTAAGATTGAAGCTGAAAAGGGGAACTCGTTTTAATTGAGATGAAGTGTACTTTTGTTTGAGATTGCCATCAAAATATATATAATCAGGATACTTGTCAAATAAAGAAGGAGCGGGCTGATGCCCGGTTATCGTAACCTGAATGGCATTTTTATTTACTTTCCGATTGAAAACTTCAGGGTATTGGTCCAGTTTGTGAACCAATAAACTTAATGTTGGCTCTACAGCCGACTTAAGTTCTATCATAAGCTGGAACGAATGATCGTTTTTCGCCCATGCTTTTCCTCCATTCGCTTTAAATAGTTTAACAATAGGCTGTATATAAAGTTGATCCAGTGTTCGGTCTGCCGTAATCTCATCTTTCTGGTGTGCCACCATCAACACCCCATTAACCGCCCATATATCAGCTTCAATAGAACCAAAACCAGCATAATAAGCATTCCAAAAAGGAATATCATTTTTATAATCATTATGAGAATGCGCGTTTAAGGTCGAATATTGTGAGTAACCCGAAAGGTAGATAACCAGAAAGCAAATTAGAATAAAAAATTTCTTTATCATTGATTAATAGAATTATAAGCGTTTTAGATTTATCATGGAAATTTACTAAAAAAAACTTGTCAACAAATAAGGAAAAAAATACTTCATTTAATAAGAGCCGGTTTCCCGGCTCTTATTAAATGATAAATAATCAATAATCCATCAGAAATGAATTATTATCAGAAAAGGCAGTATCAATTGATTAATATCCTTCATTTTGTACCAGTACTTTGCTCTTAGCAATTTCCTGGGGAGGAATTGGCCATACGGCGTTTTTAACAGGATCAAAAGTTCGGACAGGCCATACAACACTAATGGTATAAGGCGAATCCGGATTTGCCTGATCTGTATGAATTCTTCCATGTAAAGGTTTGGCATAATTAGCCTGTGCATCTTTCCATCGAACCAAATCGAAATGACGGTCAGCCCATTCGCCTGCCAACTCAACACGCCGCTCATGTTTTAAATCTGCCATTGTAGCATTGGTTTTTGCCGGAAGTCCTGCACGGGCACGCACCTTATTCAACGGCTCATCACCATTCTTACCTTGCATAATCAATCCTTCCGCCTTAAAGAGATAAACCTCAGCATAACGGATAAGTGGTATGCTCAAAGCTGTTGTTGCTGCATCCCCACTTGGATTTACCAGCCCACTTCCTATCGGATCAGCTCCACGGAATGGATCCATAAATTTATTAAACTGAAATCCTGAACGTGAGTTTGTTGAAGAGTAGCGTTTCGTTTCACCAAAGTATTGGAATGAGTCACCAAAGTTTAAAATGGTCGCTTCACGGCGCGGGTCGGTTGCTTCAAATTCATCGTAAAGTTCTTCCGTCGGTTGCCAATAGCCCCAGCCATTATATTTCCCCCATCCTTTATTTTCCAAAAATACAGTTGGCGTTATGGAGCCTGCTATATTATTAGAAACGAATGACCAGATATACTCACTACTCCAGTTGTTTACAACTTTAAAAACATCTGCATAGTTTGTTAATAATTTATGCTTGTTTGAATTAATAACCAGGTCGGAATATTCAACAACTTTTGCATAACTGCTCGGGTCATACTGTGCATTATATAGATATGCTTTAGCAATGTAAGCCCAGCAAGCAGTTTTATGAGGACGACCATAGTCAGTAGGAGCCAACTGATCAAAATAGGGGAGTAGGTCGGCTGCTTTTTTAAAGTCTTCAATGCAATATAGGTAGTTTAGACTAACATTTTTAGCTCTTGGAACATCCAGTTTGTCAACCGGCAGATTAGGCTCTACAATAGGGATTCCCGCTCTATTATCCCCATATCTTGGAGCCAGCCACATATAAGCCCATGCTCTAAAGAAATATGCCTGACCCATCACCATATCTTTTGTTGCCTGACTAATATTCATTTTCGGAATATTTACCAGAATAGCATTAGCTCTGGCAATTATTTGATACATATCTGGCCAGTTATCTGTTGTATAGCTGTTCGAACCGGCGTCGACAAAGTTTTTCATGTTAACAGCCTGCGTCTTATCACGACCTACAATCATGTCATCACTCGCACAGATATACCAAAAGAAGCCACGGCTGATAACCTCGTCAGACGTAAAGAAAGAATAAAGTCCGTTAGCCGCCAGAATCGCATCATTTTCCGTTTTCCAGAAATTATTTGATGATGGGGCGCCATAGGGGTTATAATTGAGGAAGTCTTTGGAACATGAAGTAACCATCAGTATCAAAACTCCTGCGAATATTTTAAAAATTTTCTTATTCATGATTCAAATATTTTTTGATCGTTATCAAAAGAGATGAAAGTTTAGAAATTAACATTAACACCAACAGTAATGATTCTGCTTATCGGATAGCTACCTACATCAATGCCATTGTTTCCAACTTCGGGGTCCATGCCTGAGTATTTCGTGATGGTCAGAAGGTTTTCCGCACTCAGATAAAAGCGTACTTTACAATTCTCCATCTTTATCTTTTGGAATAGAACGGTTGGGATAGTGTATCCCAAAGTAATGTTTTTGACGCGTAAATATGAACCGTTTTCAAGATACCAGTCTGATGCCATTCCAAAGTTTTGATTTGGATCGGTAGCTGAGATACGGGGAATATTTGATCCCTTATTCGTAGTAGACCATGCACCAAGAATGGCACTCGACATGTTATATCCTTGTTCGGCAGCCGTTAATGTGGTTAATTTAAATCCATTGAAAATTTTGTTCCCACTCACACCTTGTAATTGGAATGAAAAGTCAAGCCCTTTATAACTGGCATAACCGCTTATCCCGAAAGTCAGCTTTGGTAGAGCATTGCCCATATACACGCGATCGTTGTCATTAATCTTTCCGTCCCCGTTCGTGTCAACAAATTTTAAGTCACCGGCTTTAGCATTAGGTTGAATGATCGTACCTTTTTTATCTACATAAGCTTTGGCTTCGGCATCGCTCTGGAATATCCCGTTGGTTGGAATAAGAAAGAAGGAGTACCATGGCTGACCGACAGTTGAACGTAAGGGGTATAAAACACTGCGTACATTATCACTATGTGGAATATATTCTCTTGTCCCCAGATCGAGTACTTTTGAATCGATAGTCGCAATATTTCCACCGATTTTATATTGGAAATCACCAATCTGATTGTTATAAGTAGCGGCAAATTCAACTCCTTTATTTTGTACCCGACCTACGTTACCATACGGCTCATTAGGGATACCGGCTGTACCGGCAATTGGAATTTGGTCAATTAAGTTTTTCGTCTTCTTTACATAGTAATCTGAAACAATATTCAGATGGTTCTTTAAGAGATCAATATCAAATCCAAAATCTGTTTGTTCAGACGTTTCCCATGTTAGGCCATAATTGGGTATCGATGTTAGGGCCAGACTTGTATTTTGAACAGGAACCTGTCCAAGGATCGTATTACGTTCTGAGGTAAGGATAATATTAGACGAATAGTTTGGAACCGAATTGACATTCCCAATCTGTCCCCAGCTTGCGCGTATTTTCAGCATATTGATAAGCGGGATATTGAAAAATGGCTCTGATGATATTTTCCAGGCTCCGGAAACAGCTGGGAATGTGCCACTGTTGTTTTGGGAATATAGTTTTGAGGTGGCATCATTACGTAAACTGGCAGTAATGAAATATCGGTCTGAATAGTTATATGAAAAACGTCCAAAGTACGATGTTGAAGCTTCTTCAGATTTATAGTCATTGGGTTTAGATTTCGTCCAGTCGCTGGCATTTACTAATGTACGGGCCCATGAATCCTCATACAGAAAATCATACGCAGTTAATCCGAAACCAGTGTATTTAGCATACGAAGAGGTATAGCCTCCCATTAAAGTAAATACATGTTTGTCCAATGTTTTTGTATATGTTCCAATGTTCTCCCATAACCAGCGGTAATCCGAAGCTGTTGAAAGGTTCAGGCTGTTAGATGCATCGGGCTTTCCGGATTCCAACCGCTTTGGCGAAAATGATTGATATTGGTTATCATCTCCACTGATTGTAAATACGGACTTGAAGGTGAGACCCGGAATTAAATTAACAGAAAGCGTTGATGTTGAGTGTATCCTACGGGTAGGATTTGAAATATCAGTACGAAGTAAAGATGCTACAGGATTTATGATGTCTCCATAAGCGCCGGCATATTTGAGATTGTCTTTGGGAACAACACCCCCAAAAGATCCGTCTTTATCATAGATGGTAGCTGACGGAGGCATGTAAATAGCTGAGATAACCACACCACTATAACCGCTATGTGTATCGGCAGAATATCCTTTTGATACTCCTGCTTGAATCCATTGTGAAAATGAAATGTTTTTAGAAATCTTTAAATCGACGAGCGCCTTTCCACTAAAACCTCTGCTATAAGTATTCAGAAGAATACCATCTGTGTTATTGGCCTCAAAAGAAACTAACCCTTTCATGTTTTCATTACCACCTGATGCGGAAATAGAGAAGTGATCGGTTTTACCGGATCTGAATATCGCGTCTATCCAGTTCGTTCTGGTTACTAGCCCATAAGAATTTTGTGTGGCGTCGAATGCCGAATTACGTGTAACACCTGCATTATCAGCTGCCAGATTTTTGACATTGGCCATTTCCAATGCATTCAATGCTGTTGGAAGTTTCCATGCATTTTCATATCCTCTGTAAAAATTTGCTTCAATATGCGGCTTCCCTGATTTTGCTTGTTTTGTTGTTACAAGAATTACTCCTCCCGAGCCTACACTCGAACCATAAATAGCTGCTGATGCGGCATCTTTTAAAACAGTAAGAGATTCGATATCTTCTGTATTAACAGGCGCACCGGGTACTCCGTCGACGACCCAAAGAGGGCTGTCGCCATTGCGGGAGCCAACTCCACGAATTATAATTTGCGGACTGGAACCGGGATCACCGCCATTATTTACAACCGTAACACCTGCTATATTTCCCTGCATCATTCCACCAATACTCGTTGGTCTGCTTTTCATCGCCGGCAAATTGCCAAGTGTTGATACTGCTGTTGAAAGGTCTTTTTTTCTTGTTTGACCATATCCAATAACGACTACCTCGTCGAGCCTTTTTACATCTTCTTTCAGTACAACTGTAATAGCAGATTGATTATCGATGGTTAGTTCCTGACTAAGAAACCCAATAGATGAGATTTGGAGTACTACTTTTTTTCCTGTCGGTTCAATACTGAATTTGCCTTCAGCATCACTTACAGTTCCTAAATTAGTGCCTTTAACTCTTATATTAACACCGGGTATTGGCATTCCTTTTTCATCTAGGATCACTCCCTTTATTCCTGACTGTTTTAAGTCTGTGCTTTTTTGCATTAAAGATGAAGTCTGCGTCACGATTACCAGATTATCCTCCATAACCTTATAACCCAAGTCTGTATTTACGAATATCCTTTTCAATATTTCATTTAAATCTGCTTTCCCAACTTTCAGATTCACCTTTTTTTCTAATGAAGCAAGATCGTCTTTGAAAAAAAAGCGATATGTTCCAAACCCTTCAACTTTCTTTAATACTTCTCTTATGCTAACATTTTGCATTGACAAAGCATAATTTGTTTGTGAGAAACCTTGGGTATTCACAAATAATACAAACGATAGAAGTATTATAAATGACTTTTGACTAATTAATTTTTTTAATAAACTCTTTTGTTTAAAAGATCGTTTCGTTTTTCGATGATTTATCATAATTTTGTAAGGATTAAGATTTAATAATAAAGTGTCTGTTTCTTTTTCTAAGCGGAAAATCTGACACATGTTATCGAACTAATTATCCGTGGAATGCTTCATCATTCTACGGTTTTTTTTTATGTAGTTTTTCATATCACCATAGGCGGATTATTTTATTAATATTTTATATCTTTATATAAATATCATTGCAAAAATAAGTATCATTTTAGCTATGATGTGTTAAGTTAATATTATCAAATAAAAATTTAATATTAATATTATTTTATCATTCTATATTTTGTTATTGAATGTTATCTGAAAGATACACAGTGCCTTTAATAAATCTAAACTTTATTGGCGCCGATAAACTGAGCGCCTTTAACACTTGTTCGATAGATTCATTTTTTAAAACTCCGGTAAATTTAAATTTTTTCAAGTCCTTACTGGTGATGATGATTTTTACATCATATTTCCTTTCAAGTTTTATGATCAATGATTGTAGCTCCTCTTTTTCAATAATCCAGCACTTTTCTTTCCAAGATATTGCACTCAGTGGATTAATATTACTAACTTCCATTTTCCCGCTTAAAAATGAATCGGAAGATGCGGAAGTTGATCGATGATAAACCACTTTTTGACCCGATACCAAAACAACACTGGTTTCATCGACCGAATATTTTTCATCATTCTTTACCATTTTATCAACAGCTATGGATCCATGTACCAGAATTGCTTCGGTAACTTTTTCATCAGGATAGGCTTTAACATTAAATTCTGTACCCAAAGCCTTAATGGCCAAGCCTGTAGTATGAACAATAAATGGCACTTTCATTTTTGTCACTTTGAAATAACCTTCGCCTATCAAGAAGACGTCACGTTTATTAATGCCGTAATCTGAATAATAGTTAAGTGAACTTCCTGCGTTAAGCCATACCTCAGTCCCGTCGGGTAGTGATACTTTTGATTTAGAGCCTAATGGAACGGTAATTACGCTCTTGGATAGCGTATTATTTTTTTTCGACCAAGAAGAATTTATACTCTTCCCTCCATATCCAAGTAAAATGCCCAAAACCAAAATAGCAGCAATTTTTCCAATTCTAAAACAAATTTGCTTAATATGATTATTCGTTTTTGATGATTTTAATTCAGGATATTTTTTCGAAATCTTTTTAAAGGCTGTTTTTGCATCAAATTCTTCAGCATTAAACGCAATACTTGATGCTTTATGAATTTGTACTAGTTTCTTAAAATATTCTCTATTATTCGAGCTGTCTGAAATCCAACATCTAAGTTGTTCTAACTCTTCTGGCGAAATAGTTTCGTCAAAATAAGATAAGATGACATTATCTATCGGTTTTTCTTCTTTCAGCGTCATTTTTATTTATCGGTTTTAGGGTCATATTAGTTTATCTCATCATAAGAGGATGTGAAAATTTGAAATTTCAGCATTTGACTTCTGGATAATGTATCCATTTCGCTCTTGCATGATAATATAAAGACGCAGCTTTTTTTGTTGCGGGTATATCGGGAAAGAAAAAAATGATTTTTCTTTAATTCAGAAAAAGGGCTAAATAAGCAGTTAGTACAAATAGAATATAAAGGAAATCTTTTAAATTTTCTCTTAAAATGGTAAGCGCTTTTTTGATGTACAATTTTACTGTGTTGATAGAAATGCCCATTCTTTCTGCAATCTCTTCATATTTAAGATTCTCTTTTCTACTTAGTAAAAATGTTTTTTTGTATTGATCAGGTAATAAGTTTATGGCAAAATCTATTCTCTCTTCTAGTTCCTCTGAAATGATATAGTCCAGTGGGTTTTGTCCAAGCGAGATCAAATTATATCGTTCCGGTTTATTCTCTTCAATCCATTCAACAACAGTGTGCTCATTTTTTGTTTTCCGTAGATAGCTAATGCTTTTATAATGTACTGATTGAATCAGATATTCTCTAAAGGATGCCTTGATAACGATTGTTAAACGGTTTTCCCATATTTTACAAAACACATCATCAACAATTTCTTCAGCTATGAAAGAATCTTTCACATATTCTCTGGCTTCGTAACAAAGCATTACATAATGCTTCAGGAATAGCTTCTCAAAGACCTCACAATCTCCAGATATCAGCGCATCATTGATCTCTTCTATGGAAAAAGTCTTTTGCATGAATGAGGGAAAATTTCTATAAAATTATCGTATAAAATGCTTTATAGGATGGTTCAAAAATAGTGTTTTGTATCTATTCTGCAATAGATTTTGACAATGATTTAAAGAATATGTGGTTTTACACTATAAATGCCATATTTAATCCCTCCTTCATTTTACAGTTTAACGAGAACAAAAAATATCATAATAATACTGCATTTAATGATCAATTGATTTATGTTTGTAAATTTACACACTTAAGTTTTGTCTGATAATAATAAAAGTAAATAATTAGCAAGATGAATAAGAAATTATTAACATTCTTTTTTGCCGGGTTGGTCAGTCTCACTTTTGCACAAAAAAAAGTACTCCCTCCCGCACCTTGTGGACCGGTACCCACTCAGGATCAATTGAATTGGCATGAAATGGAAAATTATGCGTTTGTCCACTTTACCACTAATACGTTTACAGATAAAGAGTGGGGCTTCGGTGATGAATCAACGCAGGTCTTTAATCCTACGGACTTGAATGTGGATCAATGGGTTGTTGCGATAAAAGATGCAGGTTTAAAAGGGTTGGTCCTTACGTGCAAACATCACGATGGTTTTTGTTTATGGCCCAGTAAGTACACCGATCATTCCGTTAAGAATAGCCCCTATAAAAATGGAAATGGAAATATAGTGAAAGAAGTAGCCGATGCTTGTAAACGTCACGGTATTAAGTTTGGTATTTATCTTTCACCCTGGGATCGTAACAATGTCGATTATGGAACTCCCGCATACATTACATACTATCGTAATCAGTTGAAAGAGCTATTATCCTTTACCGGACCTGTTTTTGAAATGTGGTTTGATGGTGCGAATGGCGGTGATGGATTTTATGGCGGAAAAAAGGAGGTAAGAAGAATAGATGCTTCAAAATATTACGATTGGCCCAACACGATAGCTATGGTTAAACAAATGCAACCTCATATTCTCTTCTTTAGTGATGCAGGACCTAATATTCGCTGGTGTGGTAATGAAAGCGGCTTTATTGGGAAAACAAATTGGAATACTATTTCTAATGATACCATCTATGCCGGAAAATCAGGCGTGACGGAAATACTAAACAGTGGCTCACCGGATGGAGATAAATGGATACCTGCTGAAGTAGACGTCTCTATTCGACCGGGTTGGTTTTATCACGCTAAAGAAGATTCGAAGGTTCGTACTCCCGAAAATCTTTTCGATATTTATCTTTCTTCCGTAGGACGTGGGTCCAATTTAATATTGAATATACCTCCCGATCGCAGAGGGTTGATTAATGAGAATGATTTACAAGCGCTGAAAGGCTGGAAGAAGCTATTGGATGAAGCGTTTAAGACGGATCTGGCATTAAAATCCAAAGTAACGGCAGATTCATATCGGGGAAAATCAGTAAAATATGCAGCCTCAAATGTTATTGATGCGAAGAAAGATACTTATTGGACGACAGATGATAATGTGACCACCGGAAACATTAAATTGGAATTTGCAAAACCGGTTGCCGTAAAATATATAGTTATTCAGGAATATATTAAACTTGGACAACGTGTTAAATCTTTCACTATTGATGCTTGGAAAGATAATAAATGGGAGCAAATAGCCAATGGCACAACAATTGGATACAAACGGATATTGAAAGTTGATCAGGTTGAAACCGAAAAAATAAGAGTGAATATAACTGATTCTAAGGCTTGTCCGGTTATTTCGAGAATTAGCGTTTACTAATAGATGGTTGAAAAAAAATTGATATAATGTTTGTGAAAGCAGGTTGAATTAAGTTGAAGAAAATTCAACTATTCTTGAAGAACAAATAACCACTTCGTGAATACGTTTGATATAAAAAAGAGGGTGTTTCATACTTTTGAAACACCCTCTTTTTTTAACTTTTAGGTTATAGCTATTCTATTGTCAGATTTTTAGTTAATCTGATGTCTGATGATGATGCTCCAATCATTAATTCATAAGTTCCGGGGTAAACGGTGAAATCATCCTTAGACTCGTCAAATTGTCTCATGGAAAACTGATTAACAGGAACCTTAACGGTTATAGTCTTTCCGGCGGGTATCGTTACTCTTGAAAAGCCAACCAATGCTTTCAACGGACGGAATGCCTTTACAGATTTGGATGCGGCATAGACCTGAACAACTTCATCGCCTGTAATATTAGATTTATTGGTTATACTAACCTCTACAAAGGTAGGCTGTCCGGCCTTAACTGACGGATCATTTATTTTAGCAGTATTGTATTTGAATGTTGAGTAGCTTAAGCCATATCCGAACGGATAAAGAACTTTCCCTTCAAAATATTTATAAGTTCTGCCTTTCATACTATAATCTTCAAATCCGGGAAGGTCTTCAACCGATTTATAGAATGTTACCGGAAGTCTTCCTGCCGGATTGTATTTTCCAAACAATACGTTTGCAACAGCATTACCACCCTGTTGTCCGGGATACCAAGCCTGAAGAATAGCCGGGAGATTCTGATTCTCCCAATTAACGGCCAATGCACTTCCGCTTAATAACACTAAAATTACCGGTTTGCCGGTCGCTTTCAACGATTGAAGTAACGCTTCCTGTTCTTTGGGTAGATTGATGTTCGTACGGTCGCCTCCTGCGAAGCCCTCAATTTTTACCGGCATTTCTTCGCCTTCCAGTCTTGGAGAGATACCTCCTACAAAAATTACAGCATCGGCTTTTTTAGCAGCTGCAATAGCTGAACGCTCATTCTCGCCTGTTTCGGTACACGACTTCATTCCTTTCTCGTAAATAATTTCAATGCCTTTACCCGCTTTGTTGCGAAGACCTTGAAGAACAGAAACAGGGTTTGTAGGATCGCCATTATAGTTACCTAACAATACTTCGGTATCGTCCGCATTTGGACCAATTACAGCGATTTTTTTATATTTAGAACTCAATGGAAGGACACCATTATTTTTTAACAAGACCATACTTTGATGAGCAACCTCAAGTGCCAATTTATTGTGTTCTGGAGAATTGTTTTCCGAATAGGGGATACGTGCGTATGAGACCATTGAGGCAGGATCGAACATACCTAATTTAAACTGAGCAAGAAAGAGCCTTTTTACAGAGACATCAATGTCTTTAATGCTGATCAGTCTGTCGGCAAGTGCGCTTTCCAATGCATTGTATTCAGTGCCGCAGGTTAAATCGCATCCTGCTAATACAGCTAGTGCAGAAGCTTCTTTTGCACTGGGTGCTACTTTATGTCCTCTATATATATCGTCAATGGCTCCGCAATCCGAAACGACATAACCCTCAAAGCCCCATTTTTTTCTCAAGACATCTGTGAGTAAAAAATCATTGGCACAGCAGGGTTTTCCATACAGGCGATTGTAAGCCCCCATCAATGAATATACTTTTCCTTCCTTTACCAATGCCTCGAAAGCAGAAAGGTATGTTTCATTAAAGTCTTGTTTGCTACATGTAGCATCAAAAGAATGACGCAAAGATTCAGGACCACTATGTACTGCAAAATGTTTTGCCGTGGCGATAGCCTTAAAGTATTTAGGATCATTGCCCTGTAATCCCTTTACGAATGAAATGCCGATTCTGGAAGTAAGGAACGGATCTTCTCCGTAAGTTTCCTGTCCGCGTCCCCATCTTGGATCTCTGAAGATATTAATGTTTGGCGTCCAGAACGTCAGGCCCTGATAAATGCCGAATTCACCTTTACGAACGTGTTCCTGATGTTTGGCGCGAGCCTCGGTTGAAATAACATCAGCTTCGCGTTGGATTAATGCCGTATTCCATGTAGCAGCCATGCCGATAGCTTGAGGAAATACAGTAGCAACGCCATCACGTGCTACACCATGAAGACATTCATTCCACCAATTGTAAGCGGGAATATCAAGCCGGGGTATGCCTGTAGCCTGATTTTGCATTAATTTGATCTTCTCTTGTAATGTGAGTCTGGAGACTAAATCCGTTACCCGTTGATCAAAAGAAAGGGAAGGGTTCTGAAAAGGATAAGTGGGTGTTTGTGCTTTTAATTGAGCAAAAGGCGCCACTAGAATCAGAATCATTATAACTCTGAAAACTGATGTTGAAAGATACTGTAAATTCTTTTTCATATTTATCTGGTTGAGTATGTTAGGACAATTTCAAAGTTACAATATATTATTAAAAAAGTATTGTTTTCGAATCAGGCTTTTAAAGGAGTAGTTTCCTTTTTTTTTAGACGTGTTGTGTATTGATAAATAATGTTTTAAAATCTAAAATGAAATAGGTTAACGTAGTTTTTGCGATTTCTACCGCCACAAATATTAAATAAGCCAAATAGCTATTTAATATGTAACAAAGTCTACGTTGGTTTTCTCCTCAACACACTTTGTTGAACAGACTCCTATATTTTTCAAATCTTGCTCCATAAACGTAATATAAAGCTGAGAATAACCTCTGAATATTAGGATATGAATGGTCTCAGTTCCGGTTCCATTATGTACTTGTTTAGTGCTAGTTCCGTACCTGTTCCGTTATGTTATACGGAACAGGTACGGAACAGGTATGAAACATGTAGGCGGCTAGTATTGAACAGGGGAGTGTTATCCCTGAGTAATCTTTAAGTGTTCTGTAAATTATCCTACGCTCATTCCTTCTTTACCCTACAAGCTAACCATTATTTGGTTAGTACTTTTGGCCTGTTAAAATAAGCATGACATCATGAACGTCTTATTAACAAATGATTTTGGTTTTATTTTAGCAGTTATGGAAATTCCGTACAAGCAAGGGAAATTCTTTACGATCGTAAAGAATTCTATTTATCAACATTTTATGTATGCTTTTAACCTTCAATCTGCAAGGAAATATTAAAACTTGTGGGGTGAATTTTCCTTGCGGATTTAAGGTAATATACGAAGTACTGAATAAATATAGCGTCGCTCTATTTTACAATCAGACCATAATAATTCTTAATATACAAATCATTTCTGTTTTGTTTTATAATTTGATACTTTTGCCTATATCATAAAGTGCTAATTATCTGAGGATGTTGGAAACCGAAAAAAATATTCTGCAACTGTTAAGGGACAATGACGAGCAAGCTTTAAAACTGATTTATAAATTGTATTTTAATAGAATATTAGGCTTTTCGATAGAGTTTGTTAAGGATAGAGAAATTGCGAGAGAGATATCCAACGATGCTATCTTTCGTTTTTGGCAAAATAGACATCGACTTAAAATAGACACCTGTATTATATCTTATTTGTTAACGATAGTTCGTAACCTTTCATTAAATTATCTTCGCCAGCTAAAGCAGGAACCTAATACGATTTCGTTTGATTCGATTTATGATACCGAACTTCATTTAAATTACAAAGTACTTGCAGATTCAAGCTGGGATCTATTACTTGCACGCGAACTTGAAACAGTTACCACTGAAGCTATAAATGCTTTGCCCTTGCGTTGCAGAGAGGTCTTTTTATTAAGTAGGGATGAAAATCTATCTAATCTTGAGATTTCTCTAAAACTTAATATTTCCGTAAAAACGGTAGAAGGTCATATTACCGATGGGCTTAAATTCATCCGGAAGAAATTGATTGATTATATTGTATTGATATTTAGTATAATGTAAATTTTATTGAAAAAAATTACATTTTCAGGCAAGGGTTCTTCCCCTTTTTTGTGTTAACCATATATAGCGAGAACTATGAACGAAGAAAAAATCATACAATATTTAAAAGGTGAACTTAATCCACAAGAATCAAAAGATTTGTGTGATTGGATACAGTATGATGAGGCTAATTTTGAAAGCTTTAAGCAACTCAAGCAGGCATGGGCATTGAGCAATGCAATGAAAGAAAGCGGCACCGTTGATGAACGCGATTATCATATTTTTAGATTGAGGAATCTTAGCGATGATGAAGAGGAAACAGGTAAACGAAAATTATCTCCATTTCAATGGATATTAAGGGTTGCTTCCGTATTTCTTATGATAGTTGGTGTTTATCAATTAATTACACTGATTCTTCCGAAAAATATATCAGGTGATGAAATGTTTACCGAAATTGTTACCAAAGCGGGTGAGAAAACAAAAGTAGTACTTGCCGACAGTTCTGTTATTTGGGTGAATTCCTGTACCAAATTAAGATATCCTGTTGATTTAAAGCAATCAAAGATTAATTTTTATCTTGATGGCGAAGCATTCTTTGATCTGAAAAAAATACCGAATAGAAAAATTACGGTGCATGCTTCAAGTATCAATATTAATGTGATGGGTACCGCATTTAACCTGAAATCGTATGTTAATGACAATACAATTGAAACAACATTGGTAAGAGGAAAAATAGCAATAGAAACTTCATCGGATAAGGGGTCTACCTGTAAACCGGTATTGCTTTTACCCAATCAATCCGCTACTTATTTTAAGGATCATCACCTTATTAATGTTTACGAATTTAAAGAAAAACGTGTTCAAAAATCGAAAACAATAGATGAACTAAAAAATATTGCTGATCAAGATCAGTCGAATTTAATTGTTGAAGAATCCATCAATCCGATGTCTCAAATTTATTGGAAAGAGGGGAAGCTCATATTTGAGAAAGAGACTTTTGAAAGTCTCGCTAAGAAAATGGAGCGTTGGTATAATGTGAAAATTAATATTGAAAGTGAAAAACTCCGGAAAGCACGATTCAGTGGAACATTTGATAAAGAGTCTATTGATCAGGCCATAAAAGCTTTAAGTTATCCCGTTCCTTTTAGTTACTTAATTATAAAAGATTCGGTAGTAATTAAGAATAAGGGTAGTAATTAACAATAAGTAATTAACAATTAAATAAATAGCCTATGAGATAAAAAGACAAGTAAACTAATAAAAAAAGAAACCGGTGAATGTTGGAACATCCACCGGCATCAGAGAAAATTAACGTAATGCTTATTTGGTAGATGAGCATTACAAAGTAAAAAATTAACAATGCAAATTTATGAAAAAAAATGCAGAATACTCTGTCAGAAGATCTGATTTTATAATTAAACTACTGGCGATTATGAGAATATCTACTTTATTGATTATGTTTAGTTTCCTTAGCATTTGTGTAGAAGGACATTCGCAAAATGAAAAACTAAGCATCCATAGTGAGAATATAACGATAAGACAATTATTTTCATTAATAGAAAAAGAGAGTCATTATAAATTTTTGTATAATGACGACTATGCTAACTTTGACAAAACGATTAGTCTTCATGCTACAGAAAAACCTTTAAATGCAATTTTGGATGAAGTCTTTTGCAAAGCCGATATCGGATTTAAGCTTTTGGAAAATAATCTAATTGTAATTGCCCCTAAATCCGTATTACAACAGAAAAGAATAACCGGTATTGTGACAGATGCTTCAACAGGCGAATCATTAGTTGGCGTAAATGTTAGAATTGAGGGTACAAATATCGGAACGGCAACTGATAAAAATGGAAAATATTCCCTTACGGTACCTCAAAATAAGGGTACCCTTATTTTTTCTTTTATCGGATATAGCTCGACGAAAATTCAACTGGATGCTCAAACATCCTATAATATCAAATTGGTGCCTAACTTAACCAAACTTGATGAAGTAGTTGTCGTAGGATATGGTACCCAGAAAAAAGCAAATCTTACAGGTGCAGTAGCTGCAGCATCCGGAAAGGTTCTTGAAAACAGACCTATCGCTAATTTAGGGCAAGGTCTTCAAGGAGTTATTCCCAGTCTTCAGGTAACTCAAAGTAATTATTCCCCAGGACAAGGCGCGACCTTTAATGTTCGTGGAATAACTTCATTAAATGGTGGCGACCCTCTTATTCTTGTTGATGGAGTTGTTCAGGATCCTAATTTGTTAAATCCAGAAGATATTGAAAGTGTTTCTGTATTGAAGGATGCCGCATCAGCAGCTATTTACGGTGCACGAGCTGCATTTGGTGTAATTCTTATTACTTCCAAAAAAGGGAAAAGCGATCAACGCCCGACTTTAAGTGTTACTAGTTCATATACAAACACATCTGCTACAAATATTCCTAAATATGCTGATAGTTGGGAGTATATTACAAATATGAATATTGCAAGTGTCAATGCTGGTGGAAGCAATTATTTCGATCAACGGTTAATGGATAATGCATTAAAGTATTACAAGGATCCGACGCATAATCTTCCTGTTTATTATGATGCGGCTATTGATAAAGACGGTAAATATAATTATTGCGGAAACACTGACTGGGCAAAAGAACTGTATAAGAATGGAGGCGTAAGGCAGATAAATGCAAATTTATCAGGAGGAACTGAAAAAACTAAGTATTACATTTCTTATGGGTATATGAAACAGGAGGGTTTCTTAAAAGGTTTTGATGATCAATACAAACGTCACAATGTCAATGTATCTGTTAATTCGGATGTGTTGAAATGGTTGACGCTATCTACCCGAACAAAGTATACCTATTCTTATGAAGATCATCCTTCAAAGGGTAGTGGCTGGAATGGTGTTGGTGCGTTAAGTGGAGACCTTCGCCCTTTGATGCCTGTAAAGCATCCTGATGGCAATTATTCCGGTCAGGGAACATTTACGAATCCGATTGCATTATACGCTCAAGGTGGGTATGACAGACGGAAAGTAAATGATCTATTGTTGACAGGTGCTATTGATATTCATCCTATTAAAGATCTTCACATAAATGCAGATTATACTTTCAATCCTTATTCAAAGAATAGAGATCTATCATCCCGTCTTTTTTCCGAATACTGGGCTGCTCCTGGAAAATCAAACCTTTATCCTTGGACAAACCCTAATGGTGTGTATTTAGAAAATACGAATAATTATTATACCGCCATTAACACCTACATTGATTACACAAAAAGCCTGAAAAATCATAATTTCAAGATTCTGGCTGGTTATAATCAAGAAGAAACAAAAACAAAAATGTTTTATGCTGAGCACGATAATCTGATCGATAATGACTTACCTGCTATTAATCGAGCAACAGGCGAAAAGTATATAGGCGGTAATTCTTCCAGTTGGGCTACGCAAGGTGTCTTTTTTAGATTTAATTATGATTATGCTAAAAAATATTTATTGGAACTTAATGGGAGATACGATGGGTCTTCTAAATTTCCCAAAGATGATCGATTTGCTTTCTTCCCTTCTATATCCGGAGGTTGGCGTATCTCTGAAGAGCCTTTTTGGAAAAAGTTGAAACCAATTATCGGTGAGGCAAAAATCAGAGGTTCCTATGGTTCTTTAGGAAATCAGAATGTTTCAGGTGATTTCCCTTATATTTCTAATTACGGTATTACTTCAGCGATCAGTTATATTCTTGGTGATGTTCGCCCTGTTGGTATTAGTTCCGGTTCGCTGATTAGTCCTTCATTTACTTGGGAAAAGGTTAACCAATGGAATTTCGGTACTGATTTTGGTTTTATAAAAAATAAACTTACTGCTACCTTTGATGTCTATCAGCGTAAAACTATCGGAATGTTAACTACCGGGCAGCCTCTTCCTGCCGTTTTGGGAACCGGTGTCCCCCGGGAAAATGCAGCGGATTTAAAAACTTATGGATGGGAATCAAGCATTACCTGGAATGATAAAATCGAAGAACTCGTGTATAGCATCTCATTTAATATATCAGATTATCAATCGGAAATTACCAAATTCAATAACCCAACCGGTGATCTTGGAAGTCGTTATATAGGTCAAAAAATCGGTGAAATTTGGGGTTATGAAGCGACCGGACTTTTTCAATCCTTAGATGAGATTGCCAAACATGCAGATCAGTCAAAGCTATATGGAGGAAAATGGAATCCGGGAGATGTTAAGTATGTTGATCTTGACAACAATAACATAATATCGCCGGGTAAAAATACGCTTACTGATCACGGTGATAAAAAAATAATAGGAAATGATACTCCAAGGTATCAGTATGGTTTGCAAATGAATGCATCATGGAAAGGATTTGACTTAGATATCTTTTTTCAGGGAGTAGGAAAACGTGATTTATGGCTTGGTGATGATCGTTTCTTTGGAATAGCTGGTCAGTGGAATGTCCCTATGAAAGCCACACTGGATTACTGGACTGAAAACAATACAGATGCCAGACTTCCCCGTCCTTATATCAACGGGGGGCATGGAAACAGAGAAGTATCCTCCCTTTATCTACAAAATGCAGCCTATCTCCGATTAAAGCAACTTTCATTAGGATATACAATTCCTGGTAAATGGACGAAAAAAGCAGCGATAAGTCGTGCTCGGATTTATTTTACCGGGCAAAATATTCTAACTTGGACCAAGCTCAATGAACTTTATGATCCGGAAAATACGGCGGTTAATGGATATCCGGTACCTAAATCATTTTCTGTTGGAGTAAATCTCACGTTTTAATCATTAAACTCATTTAAAAATGAAAATTAAATTTTATGTCATTATATTTTTGCTGCTAGCAGGTTTTACTTCGTGTGAAGTTACTGATACAGTTCCTGATGATGCTATTACCGATTTGAATTACTGGAAAAAGCCAGAAGATCTGAAACTTTTTGCAAATCAGCTTTACACAACGTTATCAGGGCCAAGTCAATCCCTAGACAATACTAGTGACAACATCGTAGAGAATAATCCTAACACCCGTTTATTCAATAATATGATTGTGCCGGGTAGTGGTGGCGGATGGAGTAGTGGCGACTGGACTAACATTCGCAATCTTAACTATTTCTTAACTCATTATCAGACTGTACAGGGTAATGCAGCAGACATTAATCATTACGTTGGAGAAATTCGATTTTTTAGAGCTAATGAATACTTTAATAAAGTAAAACGGTTCGGCGATGTGCCCTGGATAGATAAAGACCTTACCATAACGGATAAGGATTTGTTGCAAAGAGCGCGTGACCCAAGGAAATTTGTAATCGACAAAATTATTGAGGACCTTAATTTTGCTGTGTCTAATCTTAAAACTCCCAATAATGTTGAAAGTGGTAGATTGCACAAATATGCAGCGCTTCAAATGTTATCACGTGTTTGCTTGTATGAGGGAACATGGATGAAATACCGAAATATTACAGGATGGGAAGCCTATCTTCAAAAAGCGGTAACTGCTTCCGAAGAAATTATGAATGCAGGAATCTATGATATTGTCAAAGGGAATGCCCCATATATGTTCGATAATTATCCTTTGTATTACAAACAACAATTCATTCAGGAAGATTTAACCAGTAATAAGGAATGTGTATTAGCCCGTATTTACAAAAAAGATTTATTGATGCATGGTTTATCTCGTTCCGTAAATGAACCAGGATGGGGCGTCAGCAAGGACTTTATTGAAGATTTCTTATGCGTAGATGGAAAGCCAATAGCACTAAGTCCTTTGTACATTGGTGATGATTCGGTACAAATGGAGATGACAAATCGAGATCCTCGTTTACGTAACATGATTGATAACAAAAACCTGCCTTATTATTTGGATGGGGCTAAACTAGTCAGTTATCCTGTAACTGCTGTTGCAATCAACAAGTGTGCAACAGGATATATGGCTTCAAAATTCAGAGATCCACAACCTGCTCAAAACGAGGCTATTCAAACGACCTACGATTGGTATGCTTTTAGGTATGCTGAAGTGCTTTTGAATTTTGCCGAAGCTAAAGCAGAATTGGGAGGTATTACTCAATCGGATTTGGATAAATCTATAAATAAATTACGTGCACGGTTGGATGAACCCGGCAAATTTATCATGGGAAGATTGGATCTTAATCCGCCTACTGATCCTTTGGCTATTGTAAACGGTAAACCGCGTTATGGCTATAATGTCTCTCCTTTAATTTATGAGATTCGTAGGGAACGTCGCATAGAACTTGCGTTTGAAGGTTTTCGTTGGGATGATATTTGTCGCTGGAATGCGGGAAAACTGATTGAAAACCCCAAAACAATGTTGGGAATTGTGGTAAATAGTGATGTTATTAGTCGGTATAAGTTTTATAATGGAGGAACAAATCAATTTACCGACAGGACATTCGTTGATTTGACCGATTGGGATGGAAAACAAAAGAAGATATTGAAAGTCTATTCAAACTCAAATCGTACATGGAATGATAAACTATATCTTGATCCACTTCCAACTGATCAATTAACATTGAATCCGAATTTAAAACAAAATCCAGGTTGGTAATGTAATTCTTTTTGTTTAAATTGGGGTGTGCACATATTCATATTTTTAGTAGGATGTCTGCTACATAATTGATTCAGCTCACTTAAAAGAGTATTCAATTAAATTGATAAGGTTGTTAATTTTTGAACTCTTGTACCCGGCGCAACTTATAAATATGTTTTATGTGCATACTCTAATAATGAATAATGTTTTATGATAAATGAAATAATGGATTTATTAAGATACGACATGAGTCTTGTTTTTACCGAAGTATATATTTCTGTAAACATTAAAATTATTCTGACAGATTTTTATGAAATCAGAAAATAGCTTCATCCATAGTTTAATCCTGATACTTATCTGAACGTGAGAATCAAGAATAATTCAATTGGAGAATTTGATAACTCAAATAAAAAATAATACAAGCACAAATAAAGATCATAACTAAATAAAAAGATAATCAGATGAAGGACAACAAAATACTTATTTTAATTTTACTATTTTTCACCATTACAGGCGTCGTATCAGCACAAAGTTCTAAATCTGAATATCCGTCCAAGGCCCAGTTAAACTGGGCGGATTCAGAGATAGGCGTACTGATACATTTTGATATGCCAGTATTTGAACCGGGCTATGAATTCAGGAAAGATTGGAATTATCATCCGGCCCTCTCTATCTTTAATCCGAAAGAATTGAATACCGACCAGTGGATCAAAGCGGCAAAGGCAGCTGGAGCCACATATGCAGTATTAGTAGCCAAACATTGTAGCGGATTTAGCCTGTGGCCAACAAAAGCGCATCCTTATAGTGTGAAAAATACGCCTTGGCGAAACGGGCAGGGCGATATTGTAAAAGACTTCATCACCTCTTGTGAAAAATACGGAATTAAACCGGGCATTTATGCAAGTACGACGGCTAATGGTTATTTACGAGTTGATAATCCGGGAAAAGTAATATCCGGAAATCCGGAAGAACAAAAGAAATATAATGAAATAGTGAAGATGCAACTTACCGAATTGTGGTCACAATATGGTAAGCTATTTGAAATATGGTTCGATGGAGGTGTTCTGCCTGTAGAAAGAGGTGGATTTGATGTGCTTTCATTGCTGAAACAATATCAACCTCAAGCTATCGCATTTCAAGGTCCTTATGGATACGAGAATAATATTCGTTGGGTGGGAAATGAAGGTGGTGTTGCGGCCTATCCGTGTTGGTCAAAGGCTGATGTTACTACATCTGCATCTGGAGTGATAGAAGTTAAGGTGAAGAACGGAAATCCGAATGGCTTATTCTGGTGTCCGGGTGAAGCCGATTTTCCTTTACGAAAGAATGCCTCTTTTCAGGGAGGATGGTTTTGGCATAAAGATCAGGATGATCAAATTCGTTCATTGGATGAACTGTTGGACAGATATAATAGAAGTGTGGGTCGGAATACAAATATGCTTTTAGGAATTGTTATTGATGATAGAGGATTAGTTCCGGATGCAGACGTAGAGCGGATGAAAGAATTTGGGTCGGAAATAAAAGCGATTTTTGGTAGACCGGTAGCTGAAAAAAGAGGAACCGGAAAAACATTGATTCTAAATTTTAATAGTCCCTCCCATATTTCGCATGTTGTAATAATGGAAGATATCGCAAAAGGTGAACGGATACGTGAATACGAGATCTCCGGTAAAACTAACGATAACTGGGTTTTACTTGCTAAAGGGAAAAGTGTTGGACATAAACGGATAGAAGTAGTAAAAGGTGAATTCGAAGCAATAAAGTTGGATGTCCTAAAATCCGAAGGAACACCGGTTATTAAAAAATTGGCCTGCTATTCTTCAGATAAGTAAAAATTACTAAAAATTTATTCAATTCTAAATTGATACTTTATGATATAAAAGAAATTGAGATAATTTCATAATTTTACATGTAAATCACAGATGAAATAAATACATGAAGAGGATTATACTTTTTTTCGCATGGATAATCATGTCGCAAACACTTGCCGCTCAAAATAAAGAATCGGCATACGAAACGGCATCTATGAAAATTGTCATAAATGAAAAAGGTTTGGTAAAATCATTTTATGATAAATCATCAGGAATTAATTATTTGTTTTCACAGAAATCAGTTCCCATACTGAATATCCGGTGCGATGGGAAAGTGGAAGCCCCCTCATCGATGAAGATGAAAGCCAATCTTTTGGTCTTTTCTTTTGATAAAAGTGCTGTTGAAGCAAAGGTAAAAGTCATAAATCAAAAGTCGTATATCACTTTTGAACTGGTAGATATTACGCCTTCTAATAAGGTTGAATTGATAATCTGGGGGCCTTATTCCACGACCATTAAAGAAACGATCGGCGAAACAGTCGGAGTAGTACATAATGATAAATTTGCCATCGGAATACAAGCATTAAATTATAAGACACTGGGAGGTTATCCGAGTGAAGAAAGTGATGTCGAGCCGTCAATCGATGTCACGGATAGTCTATATATTAATAGTCGGGAACCATGGAAAGTACAAAAAACATATCGTGGTCAGACGGCAAAAGTCGAAAGCTATGGTAGTGTAATTCAGGCATATTGTCGTAACCGTAATAAAGAACGGATTATTTCTAACTGGAACCATGACTATTATGTCGCTCCTCCTTTTAACGATGGCGGCGTGATTGGATCTAAAATTGCCTTATTCGGTTGTTCACCTAAGCAAGTGCTTGACGTTATCAGCCAAATTGAAGTAAAAGAAGGTTTGCCTCATCCCCTTATTGATGGGAAATGGGGGAAAATATCTCCATCTGCTACGGCATCATACCTGATTATCGATTTTGGTGAAAATACACTCAACGAGGCATTGGAACTTACCGAAAGAGCCGGTCTGAAATATCTTTATCAAAGCGAACCTTTTGAAACATGGGGACACTTTAAATTTATCGGAAAATATTTTCCCGATAATTGGGAAAGCATGAAACGTTGTGTGGAAAAAGCGGAGAGACAAGGAATTCATTTGGGTGTACATACACTATCGAACTTTATCACCACAAATGATCCTTATGTTACACCGCTGCCGGATAAACGTCTTGCACGGGTCGGCACTTCAGTATTGACAACAGCTATCGATAGTAAGGTTACAGAGATACCTGTTGAATCACCGATGTTCTTCAATCAGATGAAAAATAATAATTTACGCTCGGTAGTCATCGGAGATGAGATTATCCGATATAACGAAGTATCAGTAAGTGCTCCGTGGAAACTGACCGGCTGTGTACGTGGTGCATTTAATACAAAGGCTTCCGCCCATCAAAAAGACGAAGTCATTGGGAAATTGATGGATCACGGATATAAAACCTTCTTAACCGACAGTGAACTTTCGGGAGAAGTTGCCGGACGACTTGCCGATCTTTTTAATTATACGGGTTTACGGCAGACCTCTTTTGACGGACTGGAAGGAAACTTCTCGACCGGCATGGGACAATACGGATGCCAGCTTTTTGTCAAGACATGGTATGATAAACTCAATCCTAAACTAAAAGGAATGGTTATTAACGATGCCAGTATGCCGGGACATTTCAACTGGCATATCAATACCCGCTACAATTGGGGAGAACCATGGTATGCGGGATTTCGTGAAAGTCAGACGCAACTACGACTAAAGAATCAAGATTATTTCCGTAGAAATTTTCTCCCGAGTATGCTGGGCTGGTTTAGAATGACGGCGGAAACAAGTATAGAGGACGTGGAATGGTTGCTGGCCCGTGCGGCAGGTTTTGATGCCGGATTCTCTTTCTGCGTGAATTTGAATACCGTAAATAAAGATAATCAGCGTGATACTATCTTGAAAGCCATCAATACATGGGAAACTGCAAGAATGTCGCAAGTTTTCACTCCGGAACAAAAACTGAAGATGGAAGATATCAATAACGAGTATCATCTGGAAAACGCAGGTGCCGGAATATGGAATCTTTATCCATACGCTATTAAACGATATGTTCATGAACAGAAAGTACGTCAACCGGGCGAACCGCTTTTTAGTACGTTTGAATTTGAAAATCCGTACAATACACAACCGGTAATATTTACGATGAACTTGTTGCCCGGGGAGAACAGCAACGGCTCCTCTATAGCGAAAATTTCCCTGGAGATAAATAACAACAATAAAATTGAGATTCCGGTAAATATGGAACCATTTCAGATTCTGAAATCGGATGGAAAGGGTAATTTGCAGGTATTTGACAAGAACTGGAAAATGATAAAAAGAATCGATTTTGATGGAAAAGCGCTGCTTTTATCCCAAGGAAAGAATAAAATAATATTCGATGCGGTATTTAATGACGAGTCTTCCTCTAAGCTTAAGATCGAAATGAAAACCATCGGCAATGCGGAACTGGTAAAAGTAACTACTAAAAATAACGAATAAAATAATATTGAAGATGAATACTAAAAATGCAATATTAGCTTTTTTGGGACAGATACTTGTGCTTATATCATTTTATTCAGTGGCAAAAGCCTCTACTCCGGTTTCGGGTACCGTAAAAACACAGAATAATGTTATATGGTATAATCAACCTGCAAAAGACTGGATGACCGAAGCATTACCGATTGGTAACGGACGTATTGGCGGGATGATTTTTGGCGGAGTGGAACAGGAACATATCCAATTTAATGAAAACAGCTTGTGGACCGGTGATGAGAAGAATACAGGAGAATATCAAAATTTCGGAGACCTGTTTATCACATTTTCCGACAACTCTTTAAACCAGTCATCTCCTTCCGACTACCGGAGGCTGCTTGATATTTCGAAGTCAATACATCAAATCAATTATACAAGTCGTGGAATAGTATATCATCGCGAATACTTTTGCAGCTATCCCGATCAGGTAATGGTTATGAAATATTCGTCAGGCAAGCCTGCAGCTTATTCGGCAATTATCGAACTGAAAGATGCTCATTCATCAAAAACCAGTGCTGATAAAACATCACTTACTTTTGGCGGGACTTTGAATAACGGATTGCGTTATGAAGCCCGCGTTACAATCAAGCTTAAAGGAGGAAAGATCTCTGTGATTCCTGTGGGGTATAATGGCGGTTATCAATTAAAAATAGATAAAGCTGATGAGATGATTATTTACCTCGCTGCTGCAACCAATTACCTACCCCAACGTGATAAGGAATGGCGGGGCGAAGATCCTCACGACAAAGTAGTTCGACAAATAAATGCAGCATCGAAGAAAACCTATGAAGCATTGCGCAAGGCACATATAAGAGATTATGTTGCACTTTTTGGAAGAGTTGCCATTGATCTGGGTAAAACAGATTCAAAGGTGGTAGCATTACCGATGAATACAAGACTTTCCACCTGTCGGACAAGGCATGATCCGCAATTGGAAGCCTTGCTTTTTCAATGGGGACGATATTTGCTGATCAGTTCCTCCCGCCCGGGGGGATTGCCTGCAAACTTGCAAGGACTTTGGAATAACAGTAATACACCACCCTGGCGCTGTGATTATCATTCCAATATTAATATACAGATGAATTACTGGCTTGCTGAACCAACCAATTTATCCGAATGCCATCTTCCGTTTTTCGATTATGTAATAAACTCGCGGGAAGCCCGCAGAGAACAAACGCGGGAACATTATACAGGAGTGAGAGGATGGACCTATCAAACAGAAAACAATATCTTTGGAGGAGCAAGTTGGATATGGAACCCACCGGCAAGTGCATGGTATGCACAGCATTTCTGGGAACATTATGCATTTACACAAGATCAGGCATTCTTAAAAAATGTGGCATATCCCGTAATGAAAGAGATTTGCGAGTTCTGGGAAGATCATTTGAAGAAACGTGCGGATGGAACATTGGTAACACCTGACGGATGGTCTCCCGAACATGGTCCCGAAGGAGAGGGAGTTACTTATGATCAGGAGATTGTTTATGATCTGTTTACCAATTACATTGAGGCAGCAGATATTCTCGGCATAGATAAAGACTACCGGAACAAGGTTTCAAACATGAGGGAAAAGCTTCTTAAACCCAAAATTGGCAAATGGGGACAACTGCAGGAATGGGAAGAAGACATAGACGATCCCAAAGATAATCACAGACATGCGTCGCACCTCTTTGCACTGCATCCGGGAAGAGAAATATCACCGATAGTAACTCCGGCGCTGGCTAATGCGGCAAAAGTAAGCCTGACTGCCCGTGGTGATGGTGCGACAGGATGGTCAATGGCATGGAAAATGAATTTCTGGGCCCGGTTATTTGAAGGAGACCATGCCTACACTATCCTAAGCAATTTCATGACCCTTGTTGGCGACAAGGGAACCAATTATAATAATGGCGGAGGAGTGTATACGAATCTATTTTGTGCCCATCCTCCTTTCCAGATCGACGGGAATTTTGGATATACTGCAGGTGTGTCGGAGATGTTACTTCAGAGTCAATCCGGATTGATACATCTGTTACCGGCTCTTCCCCAGGCATGGTCAACGGGATCGGTGAAAGGTCTTCGTGCAAGAGGCGGTTTTGAAATCGATATATATTGGCAGGGAGGAGCGCTACAAAAGACGAAGATCAAATCATTATCGGGAAATCCCCTTAAGATATTGTATAAAGGAAAATCTTTAGAATATAATTTAAAAGCAGGCGAAGAAGTTACTCTGAATGGTAAACTTGAAAAGAAATGATTTAAGACAAATCATCTCTCATTTATGTAACTACCTATAAAAAGAACAGACCGGAAAAAATAATGAAATCAATGAAAAAATCATATCTTCTTTTTTGCCTCATCTTCATATCCAATATGCTTTATGCCCAAAAGATCTCCTTTAACCGGGACTGGCAGTTTTGTCGACTTGATGAGCTAAAGACAGCGCAATGTAAAATAGATTTCTTAGGACCTAACTGGCAATCCCAATACCTTGCAACAGGTGGTAGTACCATCCTGTGTACCGACTCACTGAAGGAGGAACAAGCAATTCTTATCAATAAAAGCTGGGATAAGGTGACCCTTCCACATACCCCTTTTGTAGAACCTCTCGTCATTCAAAAACAATGGCAGGGCATTTGTTATTACAAGAAATATTTTGCCGTTGATCCCAAATGGAAAGATAAGAAAATATATATCGAGTTTGAAGGAGCGATGCAGCTTGCTGATATCTGGGTCAACGGAGAACATATGATGCAACATGCCGGAGGATACAATCCGTTTATGATAGACCTTTCGAAAATAGTGAAGTTTAATAGCAAAAATGAGATTCTGGTTCGTCTTGACAATCGGAATAATCCTATCGTCCCTCCGGGAAGGCCCATAGAAATTCTTGATTTCTGTTATTACGGAGGAATCTATCGGGATGTAAACCTCATCATAAAAGAGTCGTTGCATATTACCAATTCCATCTTTGCCGATAAGATTGCAGGAGGCGGAATATTTGTTACCTATCCAGCTGTTTCCAAAGAAAAAGCATTGGTGAATATAAAAACAAATATAATCAATGAATCTGCCGAATCCGCCAGATTCTCCATCGAGCATACACTTATTGAATTAACTCAGGAGATCAAAAACGGTGAAAAGATATTCAGAGAAGGAAAGACAATCTGTGTTCAGTCAAAAGGAAGCTGTGTCCTAAATAGACAGCAGGACAACGACTTTTCACAAGAGTTGGCTGTAAATAAACCGAAGCTGTGGTCTCCCGGATCTCCGAATCTATATCTATTAAAGACAGAAGTAAAATGTGATGGGAAAACGATTGATGAAGAAAAGACCCGTATCGGAATTCGTAGGATAGAATTTTCAAAAGAGAAAGGCTTTTTGATCAATGGAACCCCGTTGCGATTAGTTGGAACCAACCGCCATCAGGAATATCCTTATGTGGGGAATGCCATATCAGACAGAGCCCAGTACCGGGATATATACAAAATTAAGGAAGGTGGTTTCAATATCGTCCGACTGTCACATTATCTTCAGGACTGTTCTGTTCTTGATGCCTGTGATGAGTTAGGCCTTTTGGTTATAGCGCCAATACCGGGCTGGCAGTTCTATAATAAAGACACAGTCTTTTGTAATTATACTTACCGTGACACAAGGATCTTGGTACGACGAGACCGGAATCATCCTTCAATCGTGATGTGGGAAACGATGTTAAATGAATCGTGGCCTTCTAAGGAATGGAAGAGACATATTATTGCGGTTGCGCATGCGGAATACCCCGGTGACCAATTTTACGCCTCAGGCGATAGCTATGGCTTCGATGGCTTTGATGTCTGCTATAACGACTGGAAAGAAGGCTTCATAAGAGCCAATAACACAAATAAGCCCGGTTTTATCAGAGAACATTATGATTATGAATTCGGAGGAGAAAGAAGCACTACCAGAATAGGCAGAGGCGACGGCGAGAAAGCGTTACTTCAAAATGCATGGAACGCACAGTGGTCACATAATCGTTATCGAGCACAATATCCGGAAACAAATGGAGATGCCGTATGGAGCATGTATGATTATAACCGGGGATGTCATAATAATATCTGTCGAAGCGGCGTGTCCGATATCTTCCGGCTTCCTAAATTCAGTTGGTGGTTCTTTCGTTTGCAATTACCCAAAGGCGCCTTATTGTCGCAAACTTATATGAAACCGGAACTCTTTATCGCTGATTATTGGCTAAAGAAAGAAAAGGCGGATAAGGTAATTGTTTATGGAAATGTAGATGAAGTTGAACTGAGCGTCAACGGACAAACTATCTCCCGGCAAAAGAAGGATCATGGAGCCGATTCTCCATATGCCTTGGAGGAGAAGAACTACTATACCGGTGGAAATCCATTTGATGGAGGAAACTGTCAACATTTAAATTTTCCACCTTTTACATTTATGAATGTAAGCTGGGTAAAAGGGAATATTGAGGCAATAGGCTTTATTAATGGAAAAGAGGTGGCAAGACAGAAGGTGTTTACTCCTGAAGAAGCGGGAACTCTTAAACTCAAAGTGGATGAGTCGGGAAAGAGATGGACAAAAGAGAATGATCCGGTTTTTGTATATGTATCTATCCATGACCAAAGAGGAACACTGTGTGTGGAAGATTCATCGATGATAAAACTATCTGTAGAAGGCGATGTTCAAATCATCGGGCCGGATGAGATAAAAGCAGAGGCAGGTATTGCTACTTTTCTTGTCCGTTCAGGAAATCAGGGAGGCAATATCTTGTTAAAAGCTCAATGCCTTGATCGCTCTAAACAAATTACATCTGCAACAAGCAAATGGAAACTTTAATCTAAAATCACATCACATCCTGAGTAATCAAGGTGGCTTACATTAGATAATATGAATAGGTTAAAACTCTGTTTGTTGATAACCTATTCCGGCTGATGCGTTATATGTTCTTATTCCTCCCTTTTTACTGGTGAAAAGCAAGAGCAGGTAAGTGATCAGTCCATTTAATATAATTAATTCAAATCCCATGGTATAACCGGTCCATGCAAATGAATTCTTATCAAGAATAAAGGTGATGATAGGGGAGGATAGGCAAATAAACGGGACTAATTTATCTCTAACCGATCGCTTGGTTGACATACCGAAAATAAACAGACCTAAGAGCGGTCCATAGGTATATCCCGCAGCTATAAAGATGGAGTTAACAACCGAGTCATTATTGATGATCTTAAAAATCAAAATCACTATAAGAATGATAAAGGAGAATAGAATATGGACAGTGTGTCGGGTCTTTATGAGCTTGCGGTCATTTGTATTCTCTTTTTTGTCAAAGCCAAGAAAATCAACACAAAAAGAGGTGGTTAAGGCCGTCAGAGCAGAATCGGTAGTAGCAAATGTCGCTGCTGTCAATCCAAGCATGAAAATAACAGCAGGGAAGGTACTAAGATGATTTAGTGCGATTTCAGGAAACAGGTGGTCGGGTGTTTGCAAAGCATGAACATCAATACCTTTTACTGCAGCAAATTCATAAAGTAAGGCTCCCACACTTAAAAAGAAAATATTTATCACGACAAATACGCCTGTAAATGTCAGCATGTTTTTTTGTGCTTCACCAATGTTTTTGCAGCTTAAGTTCTTTTGCATCAGATCCTGATCAAGTCCGGTCATCGCTATCGTTACAAACATACCTCCCAAAAACTGCTTAAGAAAATGATATTTACTACCCATGAAGTCGTCCCAGAAGAATATTTTGGAATAGGAGCTGTTCTTAACGGTCTCAAAAGCTTGACTTATATTAAGGTTCATGCTTTTAGATAAGAACCAAATGGATAGAATCACAGATGAAAGCAAAAATACGGTCTGGAGTGTATCGGTAATAATGATGGTTTTTAGTCCGCCCTTATGGGTATATATCCATATTAGTGTTAAGCAGATGACAATCGTAACCCAGAATGGAACGTTCCATGCATCAAAGATAAACTTCTGTAAAACAATGGCTACGAGGTAAAGTCTGAATGATGATCCAATCGTACGTGAAATTAAAAATATCATGGCTCCCGATTTGTAGCTCCAGAAACCAAGCCTCTTTTCTAGATAAGTATAGATTGATATCAGATGAATTCTGTAAAATAACGGCAGTAAAACTTTAGCAATAAGGATAAACCCGACGGCATTACCTAAAACAAATTGGAAGTAGCTAAAGCTACTCTTTTCGACGGCGCCTGGTACAGAAATAAAAGTAACACCTGATAGTGCGGTGCCAATCATTCCAAAGGCAACCAAGTACCATTTTGAGCTTCTGTTGGCAATAAAGAATGTGGAGTTATCAGAAGATTTTTTTGATGTGAGATGTGAGATAAGGATCAGAACAGCAAAGTATCCTATTATGAAGGATAAAAGAATTATTGGTGACATATAAAGTATGATTAGAAAAATGAAGATTTAAGATTTTTTCAGGATGACTTTGATGGCTTTTCTTACATTACCATATTTACTGAGTAAATCTGATGCGGTTTGCTCATCCACTCCCGTTTCTTCCATGATGATTTTAGTTCCACGACTAACCAGTTTGTTATTTGTTAGTTGCATATCTACCATCTTGTTATCTTCAACCCTTCCCAGTTGGATCATCGCAGTAGTTGATAACATATTTAAAACCAACTTTTGGGCGGTTCCCGATTTCATACGTGTCGATCCGGTTACGAATTCCGGTCCCACAATCACTTCTATCGGATATTGAGCCTCAGCTGCAACAGGGCTTCCCTGATTACATACAATACATCCTGTTGCATTCCCGTTTTTATTGGCTTGACGTAATCCTCCGATAACATAAGGTGTTGTCCCTGAAGCGGCAATGCCAATGATTACATCTTCTTTATGTATTCTGAAATTCTGAAGGTCTTTCCATGCCTGTTTTATATCATCTTCGGCAAATTCAACAGCCTTTCTGATAGCCTTATCTCCTCCGGCCATGATTCCCACAACCAAATCGAAAGGAACGCCATAGGTTGGAGGGCACTCTGATGCATCCAGAATCCCCAGTCTGCCACTTGTGCCTGCTCCAATATAAAATAGTCTCCCGCCAAGCTTCATCTTCTCCGCAATAATCGTTGCAAGCCGTTCAATCTGGGGTAATGCTTTCTCAACAGCTAACGGAACTGTTTTATCTTCATTATTAATGTTCTGTAAGATTTCTCTTACTGACATTTTTTCAAGATTATTATAGTTCGAATCTTCTTCAGTTGTGATTTTCATTGTGGTCTTTCATTGTTATTTTATTAGTTTGCCCTTTGGTTGCATATCTCTTCTGTATCAAAAAAGATCCCTTAAATGGCGACAGACTATTTTATGAGCGATTGATAAATAACTTCTTGTATGCTTGACCGAACACTTAATTCACTCAGTAAATTATTCTGTCCATTAGGACAAACCCTATTCGATAAGAGAATATACAGCAAGTCATATTTAGGGTCGGCCCATACACTGATTCCGGTAAAACCGGTGTGTCCAAATGTTAAAGGTGATACGCTTTTGGATGGATAGGGTGAAGAATTGGTCGCATTGTCTTTTTCCGGTTTGTCAAATCCAAGTCCTCTTCTGCTGATATCACTTTGGTAAGTGGTGAAGTATTGGATGGTTTCCGGCTTCAATAATCTTAAACCATTCAGCACTCCTCCATTGAGAAATAGCTGATACAATTTGGCCAGATCATACGCATTGCTGAATAGACCAGCGTGACCGGCAACGCCTCCAAACATGGCTGCTCCCGGATCGTGTACATAACCTCTGATTTGTTGCAGCCGGAAGTTCTTTTCGTTTTCTGTCGGTGCAATCATATTAAGCGGCATATGCTCTCTTGGTTTAAAAGTAGTGCTCATCATTCCTAACGGAAGATAGAAGGTGTTTCGTACATATTCATCCAAAGGTAACCCTGTTATTTGTTCAACTACCTTTCCCATGAAGATAAAATCGTTATCACTATAAATGTATTTGTTCCGGGCACCGAGCTTACTTTGTAATATCCGTTTATACAATGTGTCAATCATATCTTTACGCATAAACATGTTTTCACCTACAGGAATAGTGAATGTCTTATCCTGAAATGATTGATAATATCCGGGTTTGGGTTTGCCTGTTTTTTTATCTAATGTCTCATTATAAAATGGAATAAACGCAACGAGTCCTGCCTGATGAAGCATGATGCTTCTTATTTTGAGCGGCGCTTTGTCGCTTCCACGTGTCCAGGGTAGATAATCACCTAGGGTCTTGTCGAGATCTAACTTTCCTTCTTCATATAATTTCATGACAGCTAAAGTCGTTGCAGATGTTTTTGTTACGGATGCCAAATCGTATACAGTAGAAGTTGTAACAGGTTCATTGCCATCATAATTCATTTTGCCGTAAGCTTTATTAAAACCGATTTTGCCATTTCTCGCTACCAGCACAACACAACCCGGCGTGGCTCCTTTACGAATAGCAGTATTGGCTATAGAATCAATTTGTTTTAACTTCTCTCCGTCAAGACCGGCCTCTTCGGGACTTACAATAGGATAATAATTACTGGCGATGATCCCGCTGCCATAATGATAATGCTCGGTGACTGTCACCGGCAATTTGCCTTTGGCAATGGTTGCTCCTTTTAAAAGGTCAACCGCTACATCATGCATAATATTATCGTCTTCATAACATGCTACCAGATTTTGTGCGGCGTCAAAGTTCTTAATAGCATAAGGATTCCCAAAGACAAAGCTTATGGTATTATTCTGCTGTTGTAGTTGCTGTGCTAATTTTATAGCGGTATTGCTTAGTCCGAAATTATTGGAAGGATACTTTTTGTATTTATGAATACCCAACACAATAGCATCATAGCCCTGTAGCCTGCTAATGAGTGTATTTGCCTGGGTGCTGTCTGCCTCATAATCAAAGTAGTAACAATCAGCATTGAAGTTTTGCTTAAGCAGATTTGCAAAAAGGTTCGCTCCGTTTATTCCTATACCCACATACGCAATCTTTTTTGAAGCGGATAATGGAAGCAGTTCTGCATTGCTTTGCTTTAAGAGCGTAATGGCATTTGTATAAATTTCTTTCTTTATTGAAGAGACATCCGCATTCAATTCATTAGAGATCGAAGTCGTTTCAATGGCTTTAAGCGTATCAAGTCCTAAATTATATTTTGCCAGTAATACCCTTCTCACTTTCTCGTTAATGTCGCTCCAACTGAGTTGATCATGTCTAATGGCCTTCCTGACCTTTTTAATGCTGAGCTTAATGTCCGAAGGAAGACATAACATGTCGTTGCCTGCAACTAAAGCCTGAACTGCTACAACCCCCTCGGGATAGTATTTTGTCACGCCCTTCATCTCAAGTCCGTCAGTAAAAATAAGTCCTTTAAATGCTAATTCGTCTTTCAGTAATCCTGTAATGGCTTTTCTGGAAAGAGAGGTCGGTTGATGCTGAATAGTATCGATGGCAGGCACATAGAGATGAGCAACCATCATACTTCCAATGCCTTCATTGATCATTTGCTTAAAAGGAAATAGTTCAAGCGAATCTAATGATTGCATGGGTTTTGAAATAACAGGCAGATCGAGGTGTGAGTCTACGCTAACATCACCGTGTCCCGGAAAGTGCTTTGCACAAGCCATAATCCCTTCATCCTGCATCCCTTTCATAATGCGGGTTGCCAACAAACTAACACGGTATTTATCTTCACCCAGGGAACGGAAATTAATAACCGGATTATTGGGATTGTTATTGATGTCAACTACAGGTGCGTAATCGACCTGAATGCCTGCCCGTTTACATTGCCTGCCTATTGCCTGTCCTACTTTATACGCAAGGGCAGCATCCTGAATGGCTCCAATGGTTAACTGGTCGGGGAATGAAATGATATCTGAGAAGCGCATTCCAAGTCCGGTTTCTCCATCAACACAAACCATTAACGGCGTTTTGGCTTTTGGCTGAAGTCTATTTAATACTCCGGCTTGCTCTATCGAAGTGCCTTGAAACAGGCAGACAGAACCGATATTATATTTTCGAATATTTTTTGCTACTTCTTTTTCAAAGAATACCACCTCTTTCCCTCTCTTTTCAGACAGACGAATCACCATAAGCTGTGCTATTTTTTGCTTTCGTGATAGCTTATTAAAAGCGTGATCAACCCAATGTTGCGCAGCCGTACTTGGTTGCATGAATTGCTGGGCTGATACTGCAAATGAATAAAGAGAGAAGATCGTTAATAAGAAATATTTCATATTCTTTCTTTTAATTATAAGTTTTGCCTTTGCTCAACAAAGACTTATGTATTAGATTCTTTTATTGCTGATTCGTGTGATTCATCGAGGTAGGTGGCCTCAAAGCGCTTCACCATCGCTAACAATCACAATCTCTTATTTTGGAATTATCCCATCCGATTGTGTGCTGATCGCCTTTTCTCTCTTGGAATACTTTAAACAGGTTATTTTCCCATCCATCGTACTTATCACAACTAAATTTCTCTTTAGCGGCATTATCGTATTGACAAGGCAATTTGAACTCTTGTATTTCCATAGAACGTTGCCTGTTTTTCTATCAACGGCGCAAGCTAAACCGGCGTGAGAGGGTACATAGATAATCCCGTTATGCTCAATGATTGCAGAAGGGGCCAACTCGTAAGGGAGTTGTAACGAAGATTTCCATATTACCTGCATGGAATCGGCTTCTGTTGAAATACCAAACAGCTTTCCATCCATTGTCTTTACAAATACCATCGAGCTGTCGGTTGAAAGCCCCATTGATTCTCTTACAGTAATTGATGCCATTCGCTGTCTCCATTTTACATCTCCGGTTTTAGCATCCAGTGCAGTCATATAACGATCCGGAGCAACAATAAAGATCGTCCCTTTTGTAGCAACAGGATAACAGGCAGCCGGAGAAAGCATCCTGTTTGTACTTCCATTATTCCATTTCCATGTCAATTCTCCTGTTGTTAAATCCAATGCATAAAAGTCATTGGCCCAGCACCCGAAGTAGATTTTACCTTGATATATTAATGGTTTGGTCTCAATGAATCCTTTTACTTGATCAAAGTCCCATTTTATTGTCCCATTTTCAAGACCTAAAGCTCTAAAATGTCCATCTGACCCTCCAATGTAAACTATTCTATTATGGATTACGGGTGATGCCAATACCGGTTTTGACGTTTCTATTCTCCAGATTAATTTACCTGTTGATAAGGAAATGCAATAAATAGATCTGTCCGTTGATCCTACAATAACTTTCCCTTCCGCAATAGCCGGTGTTGAATAAATCTTTCCTTTCGTTTGAAATATCCATTTTCGCTTTCCACTATTTTTATTCAGTGCATAGACTTCACCATTCGTATTTGTTACTATCACCAGATTTGCTGCAGTTGCAGTTCCTGCGCCGACATCACTTTTATCCTGATACGACCATTCCTCTTTTAGAAGGGGGTACATCTTATTCACAGCAAAAGAGGGACGAAAATAATGAGTGGTGTCCTTATCGAAATGGTGATTATACAACTGAACCTCCATCCACTTCTTTTTACTTCGGGTTAACGGTTTCTTCTCCTCAAAAACGGCAACTCCATCTTTAAATGTTACAATATTATATCCACCGATACTATCTTTTGCTCTAAGATTAGATCGTCCCATTACTCCAGGAATTCCTTCGAAGAAATAACCCTGATTGTTGTGCCCATGACCAAGGAGTATTAATTGAATATTTCTCTTTTTTAAGAGCTCAATGGCTTCGTACCAATTATTCAAAGATGTGTCCTGAGGATAATGGTTTAGATAGACAACAGGCATCTCCGGATCTTTCATATTGTTTAGTAATGAATCAAGCCAAATCAAGTTTTCTTTAGGAACCTGACCTGGTCCCATTCGCATATTAGGTCCCGAGTTTGTCCCTGCAAATAGGAAACCGTTATGAATAAAAGAAAAGGTTTCGGATCCAAATACCGACCTAAAGCTATTTCCACCACTCTCTGACCACTTTGCATCATGGTTCCCGGGAATCACATACCATTTTTTATTAAGGCTATCTAATATTTGCTTGGCTTGTTTAAGCTCGTTATCAGAGCCAAACTCAGTAATATCACCGGTTACAACTACAAAATGTAGTGATGTGTCAGCATTAATGTCTTGTACTGTTCTACGCAAATCTTCATAAGATGTACTGTTACCAATATGGGTATCCGTCACAAATGCAAACTTGAATGTTTGTGAATATCCAATTGTGGTCAGTAGGCAGAAAACGAGTAATATATTATATTTAGTTGCTTTCATTATGGTTCAGAAGTTTATCAATTCTTACAAAACGATACCTTTTTTCCTTTAGGTCTGAAAGCAGGTCGTTAAGGCGGTCATAGAATTTGTCAGTTCGTCCTGCATCAGTACCAATATGTAAAAGTAAAATAAAACCATTTATCTCTTTTAGTGATGTTTACCAAATAGTGATATTATAGAATATGTTTGTTGAATACGTTGGTAAAAATACCGGAATTATTAAAACGGTTTAATCTTAATTAAATATATTTTAAAGATGCTTAATCTTAATTCAATTATATTTTTGGGAACCATCTATTTTTTTAGTTAAAATGAGAAATGAAGTGAGGCATAGCTAAGCCTTGAGTTAGTACAATCCCATCAACAAAATTTAATTTATCCGATAACAGAAAAGGGATTATCATAAAATGATAATCCCTTTTCTGTTATTATATTAATGAGTCCACTCCGAGAACCCTTTCGTGTGGCATTTTTTTATAGAATAATATTAGTGAATAACAGTGAGTTACAAAATAGTAATTTAGTAAGATTGACTTTTCGAAGTGGACTCATCAATTGAAATTCTTAATTCTGTGTTCTATTTATTCTTTTTTCGCCAGCTTCAAGGCGCTTGTTGTTGTATAATATTTAGCAATCATATTGGGGACTTCCCATACAGGGAGCTTTCCAACTTTAAGATAGCTCAGAAATTGTTCAGTAACCTGCCCGAAATGCGCTTCGTGACCGACTCTGTACTTGTCGGGGATATTCACCTTCCAGGTAGTTTCATTTATCTTTTCAAGAGAAAGTCCCGGGTAAAGTTTATTCTGGCGGGCAATAGCTTGTTCAAGATTATGCTTGAAACCGGCGAGGTTGGCTTTTTTATTAGCAGTGACATATAACATAGGGATATAGTTTTCTTCCTTTCCCTGACGGATTTCTAGATTACATAACGACCCGCGCATGATAGAGAAATAGGTGTCTCCTGTTCCTTCAGGGGCTTTGTATTTCCATTCAGCCGTAACTTTAGAATATACCCCTTTCAGTTTATAGGTCATCTCTCCGTTAGAATAGGCTAATAGCTTACCATCTTTTATATTCTTTTTCAGATAATCCGGAAACTCATCGAGTTTGGTTACCTCTTTAAATTCATCTCCTGAGATGATTGTTGGCCATCGTTTTGCAGCAAGCATTGTTATGTCAGACTTTTGGATGATCTGATTTGGAAAGCAACACCATTGAACCAAATCTACCAGATGAGTCGTTACATCAATAATGCCTTCACCCTGTTGCTCCACATCGAAAAACCATGCGGGCCGAATAAGCGGACTACCCGATACGCTCTTATAGAAGAAATGAACACTTACTTTCTCAACAGCAGGGTGATCGATAGACCCCGTTTGAAGTTTTCCGAATAGTGTCGGAATACACGATAGCTCTTTTTGTAAAATGGTAGATATTTCGTGCCGTTCAGTCATAATATCATAAAGCAGAACCCCTTTCTTTTTGGCTACTTTGAACGCCTCTTCCAGTTCTGCAAACTTTTCTGACGAGATAACCATGGGCTTGTCAGCCAGAACATTAAATCCGGCATCTATTGACTTCATGATGTAGTCTGTTTTGATACGATTGTTTCCGGCGAGTACTACAACATTCCCTCGTTTTTCAGAAAGCATTTTCTCAAAATAGTCGTTACCTGAATAGATTGTTTCTTTCCATGCAGTCGGATTTTGGGCTCTGGTATTGTATCCCTCTATTTTCTTGAGATGTTCATTAAGGTCTGCACCTTGGGGTGCATATACAAATACTTCGGGATTTACCTGATCGTACATGTTCTTTTGAACCAACGCAGCATGGAAATGACCCGGGTCTAAGGTTATTAATTTAACCTCTCCTTTTGCGCCTGAGAAAGCAGATACAGGTTTTTTATCATCGTTATTTATGGGCTTTATTCCGTTACAAAGGCCGGAAGAAAGAACGAATGAAGCAAGTACCATTAGTAATGTGAAATTTTTATGCATTTGTTTACTTTTAAGATACATAAAATGCAGACGCTTCATGATCCTTGCGAGATTGATGTTGCGTCTGTGGCATAATATGTAAACGGGTTGTGTCTTTTTATTGAACGATCATATTTTGTTTCAAAATTAACAACTTACAAATTATTATCCAAGAATATAAGGATAGCGTTCTGGTCGGGATAACATTTTGTTTGCTTCGTCATCATTTAAAAATCGTTCTCTCAATGGATCCCAGTTTAGTTTGCGTCCTAATTTCATTGCTATATGACTGATAATACATGCACTCGTAGAACGGTGGCCTACTTCGGCAGGCGTAATATTAAGCTGCCGATTACGAATACACTCAAGCCAGTTGCCATGATGGTCAGTTGTCTTATATAGGTGTATTTCATTCGGACCAATAACCGAAGTCAGAATATTGGGATTACTGGCCATTAATGCCTTGTTATTGGTTTTTTGGGTTGTAGGATCACTTGCCGTAGCTGAATAATCTCCACGGGTCACAAAGATCCATCCTTCGGAACCTTCAAATCGAACTCCATTTGGAAATTCATCACAAATTTGAACGGTAACGCCGTTTGCATATTTTAGCTCTACTTTATATTTACCGTGAACCGTCCATAATCCTTTGGTTGGGAAAATGGCTTTCCCTGAAGCTTCGATAGGTCCGGTATATTCTGTATCCATTCCCCAGTGTACAATATCCATATGGTGAACGCCCCAACCTGTAATCATACCTAAGCAATAAGGTTCGCAACGTAACCAGCCCGGGCGTGAATAGTCGTTTTGCGGATGAACACGTTTTTCCGTATAGTAAGTATAAGGAGTTGATCCCAGCCACATTTCATAGTTGAGGTTCGCAGGAACAGCCATTTCGGGCTCTACCTCGCCGGCCGGATCAATTGGAAGACCTACCTTGATATTCTTTAATTGACCGATTCTACCATTCCTAACTAGCTCGCAGGCTACTCGGAATTGCTCCATCGATCTTTGTTGTGTACCGATTTGTAATATTCGTCCTGTACTATTTATAGCATTACTCATTTTACGTCCTTCGACAAGGGTATAGGAGAATGGTTTTTGAACATAGATATCTTTCCCCGCATAAGCAGCATCAATAACCGGTAGTGCATGCCAATGATCGGGTGTGCTAATTAAAACGGCATCAATATCTTTATTGTCCAGTAATTCGTGGTAGTTTTCATAGGTTGAAACATCTTGTTTAATATTCTTTTTTGAATAATAACGCGCTACCATCTGTTTTGCTTCACCCACACGTTTACTGTCAAGGTCGCATACTGCAATGATACGGGCATCATCAAACTGCAAAAGACCCGGCATATCGTGATCACGAGAAATGCGCCCGGTGCCGATAGCTCCAATATTAATACGGTTACTCGGCGCATTTTTTCCTATAACTGATGCAGGAACAATGGTCGGCATTATAATAGCTCCTGTTGCAATACTTGCTGCGGCAAAAGTAGATGTCTTTAAAAAATCTCTTCTCGAAACAGAATTATTCTTTATCATGATTGTGAATTGTTGTTAGTTAACATAAGAAATGACGTTGTCCGTTATAAGAAACTATTGAAAGAATTCGGTTTAATTGATTAAAGCGCTCTTATTTTTTTATCGGACAATAAGTGATCGCGAATGATTTTACGTCCTCTTGCAGGACCACATGCGATAAATGCGGCCCCTGCAGAGAACGGCTGGAAACTTTCGATAATTTGGACTGAAATATCCTGTTGGGTATATTGAGCGTGATATGGAATAATTAGTTATTGGGGTTCGCTATAGGCGTGATCATTAGGTAGATCAATTCCCTTCCAAACTTTTTTACTTGTCCAATCTTCGGCAGGACCGGTCCAGAATGGATCGTTTGCCGGTAGTCCTAAAGGCAACAACCCAACCGTACATAAATAGAGACTACCGGTAGAAATATACTCTTCACTGATATTAAGTTGACTCCCGTAGAGTCCTACATTTAGCCACCCCTTGTCATCGAACGTGTTCGGAGCTTCTATTAAACGATGGATCACAAGCGACAAAGCGCTTCGTACTTGTGCCGGTGAGATTTCAGCAGGAAGCTTTTTGAATAAGGCAATTTGAGAAAGTACCTGAAATGCTCCGAAACGATAGGCTAATGATCGTCCGATAGGAGGATAGGTGCCTTCCGGAGAAATCAATCGCTCCTGTACTGCTGCGTATCGCTGAGACCGTTTCAAAGCTTTATCGTACGATATAATAGTATCCATCCCTTTATCTTTTAAAACCTTTGTGATGTCGAGGATCATGGGCTGGATAACAAAGCTGTTATAATAATCCCAATGAAAATCGACGCCATCACCATAGACACCGTCTCCTTTATACCATCCTGCATGTTTGTTCAATGCATAAATAATAGGTTCCATATTTCCACCGTTTCCCGACTTTATCAGAAAAGCCTCAACAGAAGCGCTGAAAAGAAGCCAGTTATTTTCTCCCGGTTTAATGCTACGCGAACTCTTTAATGCATTTACGATATTCGTTTTTGTCTGTTGGTCAAGTGGCTCCCATAGTTGAGTATATCCACGTAATAATCCTTGGGCAAGGAAGGCGGCATCTACCAGTGGTTGTCCACCATGCTTAGACGTGAAATTCAGAAAGTCGGGCGATGATGGGTTGACTGCGACTGCTAATGCTTTTCGGGTTAAGTCGATGTACTTGGCTCTCAGCTTCCCTTCAGGGGTATTATCAGCGCCTAGTTCAAGCCAGGGAGCTATGCCGGTCAGTGTTCGTCCTAAAGCTTCCAAATGCGAAACGTCTTTCCGACTGGCGCCTTTACTTATTACCGGCATATTTGCCCGTAACTGTTCTTTACTCAGGTTTGTAAGTACAGGATCGACTACTTTCACCAATACGGATACCCAATAATCACGTGAATCGAATTTCTCAGGTTTGTTTACCGGCTTTCCTTTACTAAATGCTGAATAGCTAAACAATAATGTAAAAGCCGATAGTATTAAACAGGCTAATAAAGTTCTTTTTTCCATTTTTCTTTTTTTGTGGTGTGATAAACGTATCATTTATAGTTGTTATAACTCTTCATTTTCAATAGAGTTATGCTCGTTTTATAGACTTTAATCCGTTTTGAAATAATTTCTGAGAAAATCATTAATACACATTTCGGAATAAGGTAGAAGTCTTAACTTGATGATAAATAAGATTTATTTATCGATAATGACGACAGGCGGTTTTGCGAAATCATTCCATAACTTTTCTGCAGTTTGTTTCTCTATTTTCCCATCATAAACTAACATCCGGTATCTTAGTACATAGTCATTACCGGGTTGAAGTTTCCACTCCTTATGTCGGATGGGACAAAACTCAAAATATACATCACCGCGGCCGTTCGCGTTTGGAGGCCATACACGCATTGGTTCAGGAAATTCACGATTGGATGGGTGCGACATGAAAATTATTCCTGAGGTGCCTTTCCCTTTGAATTCGCCTCCTACGTCACACCATTTGGCACGTGTTCCATCAGCATCTTTCCTCTCTTTTCCTTCGGATGTTGATACCCAACTATTATTGTCATTCCATTCGCCGGTAGCTCTGTAACCTATTCCGCCGCCATAACGATAGGCTTCTAATAAAATAGGTGATAGAGAAGCACAGTTTAGTGTCGTTGTTAAGTCCCAAAGCCAAACTTTCGAACCGTTTAAACTTCCCACATTCCAAATTCTAACATCCCATTCTTCATTAATGGCTACTTTATCGCCACCTTTGCATTGAAAATCAACATGCTCTTGGCGCACACGAAACCCACCATACACAGGGCCACTGATAAGACCGTTAAAACCGGCAAATTTTACAGTTCCCTGTCCATCATAGAGGTTCCAGAAATCTGTATGATGTCCTTCAAATTGTGTTTTAGTCCATGGATTCCATATCCCCAGATGGTGCCAATGGTCGGGCGCATTAATCCTTGTTAATACATTTCCTGATGGTGACCATAAGGGATGTATAAAAGCGCTCCGTTTATATAATTCACTTACCGTATCCGGAGGATAAACATCTGCAATATTGTATTGAAGTATTTTTGCAGCATCACTTTTAATGACCAGTGTTTTGCTTGTCAACACGGTAGTGATCTTATTTTTAGCAACGAAAGTTGAATCTTTAACCAGCACAAATTTTCTGGAAGTGTTTGCCGGTGTTTCCCCTTCCAGTATCCACCATAATCTGGGAGCGTTTCCATTCTCGAGTTGACAGGCGACTTCCTGTCGTGTCTTACCCTTAAGCTCGAACAGCCTAAGCGCTCCTTTATCTGTATTGTAGTCAAGTCCGGTTAATGCAACACTTACCGGTGTGTTAAATCGACTTGAATTCCCTGTCTCTACTAAAAATTTAGAGACAACTATTTCCTGTCCCGAAACATGTATCCCTATTATTAATAATGCTAGAAAAAGAAAGGTAAAGTATGTTTGAAACAAATTTTTATTCATGAGAAATGAGTTATATAGTTATTCGTTGTTATCCTGAAGAAAGCAGGCCATCGAAGAGCAAATGGCCTGCATAAAAAAACAATGGATCTCCCTATTTATCTTCCGAAGCAGGAATAGATGTTAATGGAGCGACATTCTTTGCATAGCCATCATAGCCATAATTCTGATTAATCACACCTTTTGAATTGGCATTGATTGATGCTTGTGGAATTGGCCACAATACATGGTAAGGGCTCATTGTATATTCTTGGCCATTATTTGCTTTTACTCCCTTGTTGTAGAAACTGTTTGTCGTCATAATTCTATCATAAAAGAAATTACTTGTCCCAAAATTAGCTATATTATAAGTCTTTCCTTTATATGATTTCCCTGTTTTAGCAAATAAATAGGAAATACGGGTTAATTCGGTTTTACGAGGTTCTTCCCAGAACAACTCACGGGCGCGTTCATCCAGAATCGTTCCGATATCAAATTTGCTTGGATCCGTATAAGGTGCACAACCTGCACGGGTACGGACAGCATTAACATCAGCCATTGCATTGGCAATATCGCCTTTCCACCAGTAAGCTTCGGCACGTAAGAGATAGGTCTCGGCCAAACGGAATACATACCAATCTTGTGCACCACCTTTGGGTTGAGCATTTCTGGGATCCGGATTATATATTTTATAATGGGGCCATCCGTACCAGTTGCGAATAGTATCTGTTGTTAATATCTTTCCGTTTGAATCATATAATTGAAGATTCTTCCCATAATAAGGCTTGCCTTTCAGATTAGGACTGTTATATACTAAGTCTTCCATATTCATCCAGTTGTACTTTTTGTGACGAAGATCGTTGGGGTCATCCCAGATAGCTTTCGTATGGTATGATGTTCCACGTGCACGACCAATTCCCCGACCGAAAGTCTCAACTAATTGAATTTCTTGTCCTGCAAGATCATTTATGCTACTTTTTGAAGCACCCGGAGCATAGATCATATTTGAGTTTGAGCAACCAAAGAAAGGAACCACCTGACGCATGATTTGAAGATCTGCACGCGACTCGATCATATCCTCTCTTGAGAGTACCATAAACAGCACTTCTTTATTTGCCGGTAAAGCTTTATTAGGTCCCCAATGTAATGTAGACACAACGTCATTCCTTACGACACCCATATTTGAGAGATAAGTACCGGTTTCTTTGGGTACTGCCCCAAAAGGTGTTTTCATTAGACTGTAAACACCTCCGTTGATAACAGTATTTGCAGAGGCTATTGCATCGTCAAATAAACCTAAGGCCAGATTAATCTTTGTTAATAAATGGAGGCAAGCACCCTTTGTGACTCTTCCTCTGTCAACGTTATCCGAAACCCATTTGGAAGCAAATTCCATATCTTTTTTCATTTTTGTAAGAATTACTTCACGCTTGGTTGAATAAAAGTCCACTCTTGGCGTTGTAATTTCACTTCCGATAAAAGGAACGTCTCCAAATTGTTGCGTTAAACGATAATAACGAAATGCCCGGTGAAAATAAGCTGAACCTAAAACAGCATTACGTTCAAGAGAATCTTTAAACTTTGTTTGATCAATACGGCTAATTACTACGTTTGCATATTTGATTCCATTATATTGCGCATCCCAAAACCATCCGATTCGATTCCAGTCACAATTATTGAGTTCGGAAGTAGGCGTAATCTGAATATTCATATTTTGAGCCGGTCCTGTCTTGTCAGTAGAGCCTTCAACACAAATCTCAGAGAAGATGAGTTCTGAAATAATGGGGGTGCCATCACCATACCATTCGTTACGCATATTACGCTCACAAGCAGTTAGCGCTCCATATAAACCACGGGAATCTACAAATGCATTTTCCGGGGTGAAAATGGAAAGAGGTTTTGTTTCGAGCCAATCTTTTTTACAACTCATTATTCCAAAAAGCATGAGTATAAAAAGGCAAAAATATATGGATTTCTTTATTAGAGTTTTCATAATTTTTTTGTTTTAATCATTACAGGTTCATGTTAACACCTAATGTAAAATAGCGTGGATTTGGACCGGAGTTTTCAGGATCATAGAATTCCCAGTGAGGTGTATAAACAGCAGCATTGTGAACCGTACCAATGATCTTTAGGCTGTTGATTTTTACTTTGCTAAGGATTGAAGCAGGTACGGAATACGATATTGAAATGTCGTCCAAACGAACAAATGATTTGTTCCTCCATACATTGTATACAACACCACCCTCCGAAGAATAGATACGTGCATAATTATTGGTAGGATTCTCTGGTGTCCAATATTTCGTTACGTAAGAATTGGTCCGGTCGGGAAATCCGCTACCACCTTTGTTTTTTGCTTGATTATCTGAGCCGTAATAATTTAAATAGGAATAAATCGAAAATGAAGCATTGAAATTCTTAAAGAAAGTGAATTCCTGGCGCATGTTCCAACGAAATCTCGGAGAGGTATACCCCTGAAAAACATAATCCAGCTGATTTATTTTTCCATCATTATTCACATCTTTTAGTCTGAAATCTCCGGGATAGAGACCGTATTTTTTTGCTTCGGCCTCTTGTCCTACTTGCCAAACCCCTATAATTTGCGGTTCCCATATCTGATCGATTGCATGTCCGATAAACCATTTATTTGCAAGATCGTCAGCTTCTTTTTGTCCGGTCACATTTCCAGAGGCATCTGTCACGTTAACCATATCTCCATATAAGTGGACGATTTTATTTCTGTTAAGGTAGAAATTTCCGGATATTCTCCATTTGAAATCTTCGTTATCAATGACATTCGCATTCAAAGTTAATTCAAAACCGGTATTTTGAACTTCTCCCATATTTGATGTTACTGTGGAGAATCCGGTAAATGAAGGTAGCCCTCTGCTGATTAATAAATCATAAGTGTTTTTTTTGTAATATTCTATGGATCCGTCAAATAGACCATTTAGAATGTTAAAGTCTAAACCGAAGTTAAGCGATTTGGTTCTTTCCCATTTCATATTCGGATTTGACATTCGGTTAACATATAATTGATTACTTTGATAGGCGGTTCCCCCTGTGGTTTGATAGGGATATTTACCAATAGTCATATCAGACAGCGCATTGTATATGCCAATGTCACGATTTCCATTTATACCCCATGAAGCACGTAGCTTTGCATAGGTAAGGATATCGTTTTTTAAGAAACTCTCATCGGTAAATACCCAGGCAAGAGCTGCCGAAGGAAAATTCCCATACTTGTTATTTGCTCCGAAAGCCGAATATCCGTCACGACGCATGGATAAGGTAACCATATACCTGTTTAATAAAGAGTAAAATACACGTCCCATTAATGCATTTCCGGTACTATAGCTGTCATTACTACTTATTACATTTGAAGTGCTCGTTCCTGCCGACATATTATGAAAACCTAATGCGTCCGTAGGAGTAAATCCGTCGGTATACATCGTATTATCCCAACTCTGGTATTTCTCGGCATTGACTAAAAAGGTCACATCAAATTGATGGATTTTATTGAATGTTCTGTTCCACTTTAAAAGGTTATCAACCTGCCAACTATATTCTGAGCTTTGTTCACGAGTGGCTGATCCGCCGAATTTAGCCCACTCATCGTGTAAAGCCGATTGATGATACAGATAATTATACCACTGGAAACGGGGTGCAAAATTAGTTTGTAATGAAATTCCGAATGGTAATTTAACATTGGCATATAGGCTATTTGTTAGCGTATTGTAGGTCTTTAGTTGATCCGTGAACATTCTGTCATATAATGGATTTTTAGCTTGTCTGCCTAAATCGTCAACAGGACTCTCTCTGATTGTTACCCCATCGTCTTTGTAGATTGAACCGAAAGGAGAATCATTTACAATGATGCCCCAGTTTGCATTAACATTACTCTCGTCACGATTTGCAAATTGAGTATGTAACCCAACGGATAGCCAGTTCGTTATGTTGGCATCCAGGTTTAAGCGTCCGCGGACAGCCGTATATTCATCACCTACAATAATGCCTTCGTTCTTGTTATAGCCTAATGAAGCATAATAAGTGACCTCATCTTTTTTTCCTGACAAGGAAATATTATGATCTTGGCGCAACCCGTTTTGAAATACCATTTTTGCCCAATCTACAGTTTTCCCCGCCTTATAATTGGCGATTTCGATCGGTAGTAGCCCGATACGTGATAACCAAATGTCGGTAAGATCACCCGTCTTTCCATCTCTCCACATGGTTTCGGTGACACCATTGGGAAGCTTAAGCGGATTATCAAACTCATAGAGTTTGGTATTCATGGCCGTATTATAATAATTCATCGACTTTAGTACATCCGTACGCCAGTTGATAAATCCCTGAGGATCATAAAGATTCTCATTGGCTGCCATTGTTGCCAGACCGATACTTGACGAGAAATTGATAACAGGTTTGCCCAGTTTTCCTTTTTTTGTAGTGATCAAGACAACGCCATTTGCTGCTTTTGCCCCGTAAACAGCACAGGAGGATGCATCTTTCAAGACGTCGATAGTTTGAACATCATTGGGATTGATATCTTCCATTCCACCCTGATAAATTACGCCGTCAAGGACAAGAAGAGGAGTGGTAGCACCTCTGAGGTTGTTTAATCCGCGAATATCCAAGCTCCCACCACCCTTTGCCGAAGTGGATAACCCAACGTCCAAACCTGCTATATTTCCTCGTAAAAGATCTTGAACGGCTTGTGGCTTTTCATTTTCCAACCGGTCCATTTTGACAGAGGATATCGCACCTGTTAAGTCACGCTTTTTTAACGTGCCGTAGCCAACCACAACAACTTCGTCCAGCGTCCTTGCTTCGGTATCCAATTCAATATTAATGATAGTGCGTCCACTAATTATGATGTTTTGTTTTTTCATTCCGATAAATGAAAATGAAATCGTCTTGTCATTTGCATTTACAGGCAATACATACATTCCATTTTCGTCTGTAATGACCGCTCTCGACGTCCCTGGAACAGATACGGTTGCACCGACTATCGGAAGTCCGTTTTTATCGGTAACTTTTCCGGTTATCTTTAGCTGTTTTTGTTGAGCATCATCTATGAAACTCTTATTTGCAATGGCGATATATTTATCGATAATTCTATATTTCAGATTTGTACCTTCAAGTAACAGGTTCATGATATGGGCAATACTAGTGCCTTTTAGATTCGCAGTTATCTTCTTTCCAACAGGAATATCTTCACTCTTATAGAAGAAATAAAATTCCGATTGTTTCTCGAGTTGATCTACTACCTCTTTGAACGATGCATCTTGAACGTTTAAGTTTAACTTTTGCGTCTGTGCGTAAGTTATTGCCGAAACATTAATTGCGCAGAACAGCATAAATAGGAAAATTGTTCTCATAATTAATAATTTAATTAACTTATCTCGCGACAGAGAAACGTAGGTAATTAATTTTTTCATAATTTTGTTTGTTTGTAAAGGATTCGTACACTTGTTTATTGGATCTTTACGAACGCTCTTTCAACGATCATGTTCCCGCATGGTCGTTGTTTTTTCATTCGGATAATCAGTATTGTAATAAAAATTCATGTTTCATAGGCTTTTACTTTAGATAAATGATGCTTGGTTTGGAAATTCTGTAATCTATTTTATAATGAATGTTTGCTGTTATTTTCATCACCTCGAGAATTTGATCGATAGGCTTTCCTCTCAGAATCGCTCCTGAATAGCGCAAGTTTTTCAGACCGGAGGTTTCGAAAACAATTTGAACATTATACCATCGTTCCATTCGCTTTGCAATTTCTGATAAAGGCACATCTCTAAATGTTAGTAATCCGTTTTTCCAACTGGTATAAAGATCAATATCTACTTTTGAAAGCATTAATGATTGTTTTGCCTTTATATAATTAGCCATCATCCCGGGTTCCAGATCAGCTAATTTATTATTCATCGAATCATCAATTTCAACTTTTCCTCTTATCAGCGTTGTCTTAACTTCTTGTAATGCATCTTTATAGGCTTCAACATTGAAAGCCGTACCCAAAACCTTGATTGAAATTAGAGCGGTTTTTACGATAAACGGATGATCCGGATCTTTTTTTACATCGAAAAAAGCTTCTCCGTCCAGTTCAACTTTTCGGTTAAATGATGAAGGGCTTGTAGTATAAGTGAGCTTGGATCCTGAATTAATAGTTACCCGCGTACTGTCAGGCATGATTACTTCTGCCGTTTGCCCTAGCGGAACAATAATCTGATGTCTCATCTCTTTTTGTACTGCTTTTAACGGTTGGTTTTGAGGTGAGAAAAGCAGATAGAATAGAACTCCTCCCGAGCAGAAGGTGAGAATCAAGATAGCGGCGTATTTTAAATAACTACTGATATTCAGGTATTTAATTCTTTTATTGATACGTTGATATTCTTCAGTAATCTCATCATCAGAAATTGCACGATGATCTTTTGTCAGCGCCCAAATGTTTTTTATATCGGCATATTCTTTCCGTAAGACCTCATCTCTTTCTAGTAATTCGATGATTTCCTTTCTTTCCTCGCTCGAACACTCTCCTTTAATAAATTTGAAAAGAATTTCCTTCTCCATAATATTTCCTTTATATAGTTATATAATCCGTGAAATACAAAATACCCTATGAAAAAAAATAATTTTTTCATAGGGTAACGAAATGATGTATTGGTAATGGAATTTTTTGATTTACGGAATGAGATATGTTACCAAAGGAAGATAATCTTTAAGGGCGATTTTGAGGAGTTTGGTCACTTTCGTAATATTTGCCTCAACGGTTTTCTCCGAAATATTTAAGTATAGCGCAATATCCTGATTTTTATAACTTTCAAACCGGCTCATCTTAAATATTTTTTGACTTTGTGGTGATAAGTTTTCTAATGTCTTTGTAATAATCTGCTCAATTTCTTTAAATGAGTAGGCTGATGTGTCAAGACATTCAAGCGCATAAGCATTTAATTGAACCTCACTTAATCTTTTCCCCTTTTCCTGGGCAAAGCGATCTATATATTCTTGGTGGCGTAAAGTTTTTAGCGCATTATTTTTTGCAACAGTATAAAGCCATGCATTTAAATTGGTGTCGTCTAACAATATAGACCTCTTTTCCCATAAACTAAGAAAAGTATCCTGTAAAATGTTTTTAACAGTTTCTTCATCTTTGATATACTCACGAAGAAACATTGACAACCTTGGATAATAATTCACAAATACTGATTTAAAAACACTATGGTCATCGTTTTTTAAACCGGCAATAACCTTATTCATAATATAGTGCGTTATAATAACTTCATAGGCTAGACAAAAATGTTATGGAATGTTTATTTTAGTTTTGTAAAATAACAGATAAAAAAAGTTGAAGACAACTTTTTTAGGGAATAAATAATTGGTTATTTAATCGGGTCTGCCTCAATCGATTCTTCTTGTTGAAGTTGCATATTGAATATGGGTGACAAACTGCTATATCTTAAAATGAATCCATTTGTCCGGATTCGATCGAAAGTTTAAATGGTAGAATGATTATAATCTCTTGCTGTTTCTGCATTTATGCTCTTTTGCCGGCTATAAAAATTTCAATTATCAGCTTGATGAATTTTTTCTTCAGTCCTTTAAGTCATCACTCGGACGAACCATAAAAGTGTAAACATTTTACGATTCATCAAATGTTTAATTGTGGGTGATAATCAGTAATTTATTTTTTGTTGATTTAAAATAGCATTCATTTTGGATGGTTAGTCCACCGTTTGAGGCAAGGATCAAAGCAATATAATATGTACTTTTGCATACAAATTCCAACCTATCAATTCAATGGTACTGTTCTTTAAAGGTGAATCGTCGGTCTTTTTTGCGGTAGATGTTAAACATCCCCAAACACAAGAAGCTGAATCTAAACTCAGTTGGCTATTTGGCAATGCCGAGCCTGTAAATCAAGCAAATCTCGATGGCTATTTTGTTGGCCCAAGGCGTGAGATGATCACTCCCTGGAGTACTAACGCGGTAGAAATAACCCAAAACATGGGATTAAGCGGGATTATCCGCATTGAAGAGTTTGTAAAGGTGGCGTCAAAAGATGCCCGGTATGATCACATGTTGCAACGGCTCTATACCAATCCCGGCCAAGAGATCTTTGTTATCAACAAACAACCCGATCCTATCGTCTCTATCGAAAATATGGCTGAATACAACCGTCAGGAAGGTTTAGCCCTTAGTGAAGAAGAAATTACTTATCTGGAAAGTGTTGCCACTAAGTTAGGTCGCCCGTTGACCGATAGCGAAGTGTTCGGATTCTCACAAGTCAATTCCGAACATTGTCGGCATAAAATCTTTAACGGCACCTTTATCATTGATGGGGAAGAAAAACCCGAAACCCTTTTCCAACTCATCAGAAAGACCTCCAAAGTTACCCCCGGTCGTATTGTTTCGGCTTATAAAGACAATGTGGCTTTCATTGACGGACCGATGGCCGAGCAATTCGCTCCCGCCACTCAAGATAAACCCGACTTTTTTGAAGTAAAGGATATGGATACCGTGATCTCGATCAAAGCCGAGACACATAACTTCCCGACAACCGTTGAACCTTTCAATGGCGCGGCAACCGGTAGTGGCGGTGAAATTCGTGACCGTTTAGCCGGAGGAACCGGTTCTTTACCGATTGCCGGAACGGCAGTTTACATGACCTCTTATCCCCGTACAGCCGATGACCGGGCGTGGGAGCAGGCTACCGAGCCCAGAGAATGGCTCTATCAGACACCCGAAGAGATTCTGATCAAGGCATCGAATGGCGCCAGCGACTTTGGTAATAAGTTTGGTCAACCCCTTATTTGTGGTTCCGTATTAACCTTCGAACATTTTGAAAACCGGAAGAAATTCGGTTTCGACAAAGTGATTATGATGGCCGGCGGTATCGGTTACGGCAAGAGAGAACATAGCCAGAAAGGTCACGCACAGCCTGGTGACAAAGTGGTTGTGATGGGCGGTGATAACTATCGTATCGGAATGGGTGGAGGTGCAGTGTCATCTGTTGCTACCGGAGAATACGAAAATGCCATCGAACTTAATGCCGTTCAACGTTCCAATCCAGAAATGCAAAAACGTGTTGCCAATGCCATCAGGGCAATGGTGGAGTGCGACGAAAATCCGATCATCTCCATCCACGACCATGGTGCAGGCGGTCACCTTAACGCACTCTCGGAGTTGGTCGAAGAGCAGGGGGGATGCATTGACATCACCAAACTTCCTATAGGCGACCCGACATTATCTGCAAAAGAGATTGTTGGAAACGAATCGCAGGAACGTATGGGGCTCCTCATCAAACAAGAGAATGTGGATTTCCTGAATCGTGTTGCCGATCGCGAAAGAGCTCCGATGTATGTTGTGGGTGATATCACGGGCGACATGAAGTTTACCTTTGAAAATAAGGCCGCCGGTGAGAAACCGCTTGATCTGAAATTGGATTATCTTTTTGGAAAGCCTCCGCGCACCATCATGCGTGATGTTACTAAAAATGAAAAATATAAAGCGATTACCTATACGCCTGAAAAGATCAACGATTATGTACGTCAGGTCTTGCAGTTAGAGGGTGTGGCTTGTAAAGACTGGTTAACCAACAAGGTTGACCGTTCGGTTACCGGACGTATTGCTCATCAGCAAACTGCCGGCCCGTTACAGTTGCCGCTGAATAATCTGGGTGTGGTAGCGCTCGATTATCAGGGTGTAAGGGGAATTGCAACCTCTATCGGTCATGCTCCTGTAAGTGGAATGGCTGATGCCACTGCCGGATCGGTGCTTTCTGTTACCGAATCATTGACCAATCTTGTTTGGGCTCCGATAGAAAAGGGCTTATCCGGTGTGTCGTTAAGTGCTAACTGGATGTGGCCTTGCCGCAATGAAGGTGAAGATGCCCGACTATATACTGCGGTTAAAGCCTTGAGCGATTTTTCTATTGCGTTGGGTGTAAATGTCCCTACCGGCAAAGATTCACTGTCGATGACCCAGAAGTATAAAGGTGGCGATGCAGTGATTTCTCCCGGTACCGTTATCGTTTCTGCTGCCGGCGAAGTAACCGATATCCGTAAAGTAGTGAGTCCCGTTTTGCAGGAACAACTCACTTCATCATTGGTTTATATCGACTTTTCAAACAGCAAATACAATTTGGGCGGTAGCTCATTCGGACAGGTTGTGAATCGTATTGGTGATGCCACGCCAACGTGCAGTGATCCTGCCTATTTTAGAAATGCATTTACCGCTTTGCAAGAGTTGATCAACAGAGAGAAGGTTCTTGCAGGACATGATATTTCAGCCGGTGGATTGATTACTACTTTGCTCGAAATGACCTTCAGCTTAAATACCATCGGTATTAAGGCCGACCTCAGCAGTCTGGGCGAAGCTGATATCATCCGTTTGCTGTTCAGTGAGAAACCGGGTGTTGTGATTCAGGTAAACGATCTCGACTTTATATCCGTATTTCTGCATGAGCGAGATATCAACTTCAACGTAATCGGAAAGCCTGTGGCAAATCGTACGGTTGAGATCTCATTGGATAAAGAAAAATATTCCTTTGATATCAACGCTTTGCGTGACGATTGGTTTCGTACTTCCTATCTGCTCGACCGTGTTCAGAGCGGCGAAGTAAAAGCCCGCGAGCGTTTTGAAAACTACAAGACAACCGAACGTATTTTCCAATTTGCAGACGACTTTAAAGGAACCTTTGCTCAATACGGTATTGATCCCAAGCGTCGTGTATCCACCGGGGTGAAGGCTGCTATCATCAGAGAGAAGGGCTCTAACGGTGATCGCGAAATGGCCTATTCCCTCTATCTTGCCGGGTTTGATGTGAAGGATGTTCATATGACCGACCTTGTCACCGGACGAGAGACCCTCGACGATGTTCAGATGATTGTGTTTGTAGGAGGATTCTCCAATTCCGACGTACTCGGTTCGGCCAAAGGATGGGCGGGCGCCTTCCTGTATAACGAAAAGGCCAAAGAGGCGATTAATCGTTTCTATGCCCGCAAAGATACCCTCTCGCTGGGCGTTTGCAACGGTTGTCAGTTGATGGCTGAGTTGGGCCTGGTCTATCCTGATCACGAGATTCAACATAAGTTACTTCATAATGATACCCATAAATTCGAATCGTCATTCTTAACCATTGATATTCTGGAAAATAATTCAGTCATGTTTAAGAGTCTGGCCGGTTTGAAACTCGGTATCTGGGTAGCACACGGCGAAGGCAAGTTCTCCTTCCCTTACGAAGAGTCTAAATATAATATTGCTGCCAAGTACAGCTACGATAATTTTCCCGGTAATCCAAACGGATCCATGTATGATGCTGCCTGCGTAGTTTCGCATGACGGACGTCATCTGACCTTGATGCCGCATCTTGAAAGAGCCATCTTCCCATGGCAATGGGGTTACTATCCTGCAGACCGTAAGGGCGATCAGGTAAGTCCTTGGATTGAAGCTTTCGTGAATGCAAGAGAGTGGATTAAAAATCAGAAATAGCATATTTCCGCTGTAAATCTTTTAGCTTAAATCGAGATCCTTTTAAGCTAAAAGATTTATGGTTAAAAGTAAACTCATTGATCCGGATTCAATAATGGATTGATGGGAGGATAGGCATGCCTTTAAAACAGTAAAGGGCAGATAGACAACTCCCGGATATTATTTCATAACCAGATTTCTATAAAAGCAGGAAGCAGCCTCTAAACAGGAGGTAAGAGGAGAATACATCACCCATAAGCAGCCTATTTCCGACTAACTTTCGTCGCCTTTTCGCCGTACTTTTGCCGTATTTCCACCGTACTCTTATAAGCACGGTCCAAGTACGGCAGAAGTACGGCGAAAGTACGGCAAAGGTACGGCGAAACCCTTCCATTTATAGGCTGTTTATTAGGTACGTATTAGGGATTTATATCCTGTTTTGATTCATTAAAGATGTGATTGAGCTGTCATACAATTGTCTTGAAGAAAAACTTAAGTAGCGGTTGGCACTAGATGGGGCGAAAGTGACTTTCTCTATCGGACGGACCGTCATGCAGTGCACTTTAGTCCTGTTTTTCCCCCTGACAAAAAGTAATTAATTTTCTCAAAAGGTATATAAATGTTATCGTATATTTGTATTTAAACCTTTCTATAATTCAGTTATTGATCATAGGTCTTTTTTGAATTGTCAATTTTAAAATTTTACGATTATGAAAAGTAAATTAATTGTTCTTGTATTAATTTACGTTTGCTTATTTTCGTTTATAAGCCATGCGCAAACAAAGACGAAGAACATTGTTTTAGTAACGCTTGATGGAATGCGCTGGCAGGAAGTATTTGGGGGCGTAGATTCAATTTTATTAAAAAATAAAAGTTATACTAAAAATTACAAAAACGTTTCTTCCCGGTTTTGGGATAATAATTTAGAGAAAAGAAGAGAAATGTTGTTTCCGTTTTTATGGAATGTGGTTGCAAAAAAAGGACAAATACATGGAAACCGTAATGCCGGCAGCAAAGTAAATGTCGCCAATCCTTATCAGTTTTCTTATCCCGGGTATAGTGAAATGCTAACCGGATTTGTTGATACCGCTGTGAATTCGAACGATAAAATAATGAATAGAAATACAAATGTGTTAGAATTTATTAATCGGCAGAAAAATTACCAGGGTAAAGTTGCTGTTTTTAGTTCTTGGGATGCATTTCCTTACATTATTAATAAAACGAGGAGTGGCATTTATATCAATTCAGATACGGATCCTCTGAAGTTTGACAATAGTAATTTAAAATTGATCAATGATATACAATTTTTGGCCCCTCAGCCTATTGATCTAAGACCAGATATATTCACCTATATGGCTGCCCGGGAATATTTTAAAGCATATCGGCCCAAGGTCCTGTATATAGCGTTTGACGAAACAGATGATTTAGCTCATGCGGGCGAATATGATCAGTACTTGAAAAGTGCTCATGCCGAGGATGCAATGCTGGCTGATATATGGAATATTATACAATCAGATCCGCAGTATAAAGATAAGACGACACTTATTATTACTTGTGATCACGGCAGAGGCGATCTAATAAAAGACAACTGGCGCAGTCATGGAGCAGAAATAAAAGAATCAGGCCAGACCTGGCTTGCAGTGATGGGACCTGATACCAAACCAACCGGAGAAGCCAAAAATACAGAGCAAATATACCAAAAGCAATATGCTGCAACTATCTCAGCTTTACTGGGGTTGAAGTTTACTGCAGAACATCCGGTAGGAGAATCGATAAAGGAAATCTACTCAAAATAAAAGGGAAGAAGGGAATTGTCCTCCGGATCGAAAATTCTTTTCACTTTTTGCATCCATTAACTTGCTTTGTTTGCATAATTGGAGGCCTTTTTCCCATCATTCCCTTTAATGTTTGGTAGTATTTCTTTGCCTGCTCAATAGAAAGGACAGGTCCATTTTATTTATTTTACAGTATTACATTTGAATTACCCCATAAATCCGGTTACTTTAAGCATAAAATTATGTAAGTCTGTATTCTTCACAAATGGAGGAAGTTTTTCACTGCCGGGACCGAACATGCCTAATTCCACAAACTCTGCTGAATGGTCCATGCCTGACCAACCCACTGAAGTATAGCTCTGTTGAATTTGTCCCAATCGTTTAAACGGAAGTTTATATGCATTATAAATTCCCGCGTTGTCAAGGTCAGAATAATGAGCCAATAGTTCAGCAGCTTCATCTTTAGTGACGTTAATTCCTTGTGCAAAATGGATCCGATCAATCACCTGCTGGATCGTATCGGTTCTACGAATTCCGTTCAGAATCCACTCATTGGTATATTTAAATTTCTGAACATTATCAAAACAAATATCCACATTTTTACTCTTAATAAGTCCCGGACTAGCGTTTCCATGATCGGTAGTGATCACGACTAAAGTATCATTTCGTTTTTCAGCAAATTCTATAGCAACTGCGATTGCATCATCAAAAGCAATCTGGTCGTAGAGCAGTGCGCCTAAATCGTTGGCATGAGCTCCCCAGTCAACTTTTCCACCTTCTATCTGAAGAACAAATCCATTCGGGTTAAAACACAGTTGAGTAATGGCCTTTCGGGTCATATTAGCTAATGTTGGAATGGTCGCCATCAGTCCGGAATCCGAATTTTGATCAAGCATGTAGGGCAAGCCATCTTCGTGGAAGACACCAAGCATCGGAACCCCTGCCTTGCAATTTTCCATTTCAACTTTGGTACGTGCTACCTGAATACCGTTTGCAACAAACTCGGCAAACAAATCCCGTTTGTCTTTGCGCTTTTCAGCACTGAAGAACTCGCTTCCACCTCCCATCATTACATCAAATTTCAAGTTGAGGTATATGTTGGCAATTTCTTCCTGACTTCCGCGGCTTTTTGTACTTACACTAAAGCCTGCCGGTGTGGCATGAGTAATGGGAACCGTTGTTACGCAACCGACAGCCTTTCCTCTTTCTTTAAATTTCTGAAGAATAGGTTTATATGAAGTTCCATCAGGCCCTACATTAAGTGCCCCGTTGTTAACACGCACGCCTCCACCCCATGACGAACTTCCGGCAGCCGAGTCTGTCACCATAGAGTTGGCAGAAGCGGTATCCATGTAAGCACGTTTGGCCTTTTGTTCGCGGTATAATTTGATCCAGTTGCTCGACCGACCTTCTTTTCTTTGTAATAATAAATCAGCCATGTTAAGCGTTCCGTGGCTCATGCCATCACTCACCATGAAGATGATATTTTTTGTTTTTCCTTTGGCTGATGCCGGAATTGACTTCACAAGTTCGCTTGCTAATGTTGGGGTTGCAAATGCTCCACCTACAGTAGCCAAAACCCCAAAGTTCAAGAAATCCCTTCTTTTCATACGCTATTATATATAAATTGTTTTTTAGTTTTTATGTGTGGAATAAACTTACCATAATATTTAAGCATCTGTTTAATAGGTATTTATAGTGCGACTCGTTTATTTTATTTATGCTATTTCACATTTAGTGCTTGCTTATTGGCTTCAAATTAAATTGACCTGTAACGAGACAACAAGTTTAGTGATTTCTATTCAAACCTAATAGATAAAAATGTCAATATACTTGCGGCATTTTAAAAAGAACAAGAAATTGTAGGTCAATGATTGAATACTCACCTATTATTCAATGAGAATGCATTAAAGAATTACAGAATTCAAAAAGTTCTAATCCAAGAAGAACTGGCAGGAAACCTAAAAATTGACCTTGGCAAGCTTGTAAGAATTGAAAAGGAAAAGAATACATATCAGTGAATGTAAAACTAAAGTTAGATTGCTTGTTCAATAAGACAGTGGCAAAAATGGGATCAGTCGGAAAAGTTGGGGGGAAGGAAATTTATAGGCCTTTTATTAGATACGTATTAAAGATTTATATCCTGTTTTGATTCATTAAAGATGTGATTGAGATGTCATACAATTGTCTTGACGAAAAACTTAAGCAGCGGCTGACGGCAGATGGGGCGAAAGCAACTTTCTCTATCAGGCGGAACATTCAAGCTGTGCACTTTAGTCCCATTTCTCCCTGGCAAAAAGTAATAGATTTTCCTAAAAGGCATATAAATGTTATCGTATATTTGTATTTAAACCTTTGAAACGAAATTATTGACAAAACTATTTAAAAACTAACATGGACACGTTCACAAAACCCCGGCTCATCTTTATCGACAACCTACGTTGGCTAATGATTGTTTTCGTAGTGTTAATGCACGTTAATGTAACGTACAGCATGATGGGAAGCTGGTATTATATCGAAAAAGCCAAGCTGGACGTGTTTCAGGCTATTTATTTTGGCATGTACGGTTCGTTTACACAAGCTTATTTCATGGGACTTCTGTTCTTCATAGCAGGGTATTTTGTCCCTTCGTCGTTTGACAGGAAAGGTTTTGGAGCGTTTACAAAAGAAAGATGCATCCGTCTTGGGATTCCAACGCTCATTTACATGCTGTTTATTCATCCGCTCACCATTATCATCCTCAATCATCCTCAACATTGGAATTTAAACTTTCTGCAAGAATATGTAAAATATATCTATACCTTCAAGTTCATCGGGGAAAGCGGACCGCTTTGGTTTGCACTGGCACTGCTCATTTTCTCAATTTTGTATGGCACCATTCGAAAATTAGGAGGCCGTAATGATCAGGCTGCTATTGAAACAACGGTGATTCACCCGAAACAAATTCTTGCGATAGCATTGCTCATTTCGGTATTTACATTCGGAACGCGAATTGTATTTCCTATTGGTACCAACATCCTGAACATGCAACTTTGTTTTTTCCCGCAATACATCGTGCTTTTCGTACTGGGAATTGTCTTTCTTCGACGAAATTTACTTCAAACCATATCGTATCGTCTGGGAATAAATTGGTTTAAATACACCCTTTTCATCGGTGTACCTCTTTGGTTTCTGATCCTGATCTTTGGAAAAGACACTGCCGATAGTATCCAACCTCTTTATGGGCATTTTACCTGGCAGTCAGCAGCCTATTCATTCTGGGAATCGTTTTTCTGCGTGGGTATTTGTTTAGGGCTTATTGTTTTGTTTCGCGAAAAATTTAATCATCAGGGCCGATGGAGTAAATTTTTATCCGACAATGCTTTTGGTGTTTATGTATTCCACACACCAATTTTGGTTTTTATCTCAATGTTGTTTAAAGATATTTCCATGTATCCGTTTTTTAAATACCTGATTGTAGCTGCTATTACAATACCTCTATGCTTTTGGGTAAGCCATTTTCTTCGTAAAATCCCAGGTGTAGGCTTCATTATTAAATAATTCTATATTTTTCGAATCTTATAAAACTTGGAAAATTGACTATTATTAACAAATGATTTAGGCTCAAGAACTGAACAAAAAGCTAATTTATGTTTGTTCTTTGAATGGGAAATAAAAAATAAACGGTCAACAACATTCGCTATAGTTTATAGAGATAGACGTTGTAAGTAGTAGAAATAATTTATTGTCGTATTCTCAATGCTTGTTCTATTCTGGTACATCTACCTGAATATAGCATAAGCAAAGAGTGAAATGCGACATCGTTTATTGCTAATTACTTATGTGAACTTCATCTCTCGTATTAATGTTGACATTAAATTGTAAAACCATGAAAACAAGTTATGTGATTAAACACTTTATTGGCACATTTTTATTTTTTACAATCATATTTATTAGTGCTGGTCGAATAGATTATTGGCAAGGGCTGATTTATGTGATAATTGGTCTTATAATGTGCTTATTAAATTACACTGTTTTACGAATAGATTCTGAACTTTTAACCGAACGTTCAAAGCCGGGAGAGGGTACTAAGAAATGGGATAAGACAATATTAGGATTATCTTTCCTTGTTACGATTTCCATGTATATAACTGCTGGTCTTGATTCTGGTCGTTATCATTGGTCTCCTGATTTTCATTGGAGCATATGTCTCCTGGGTATTAGCCTAACAATTTTAGGCCAACTCTTATTTCTTATTGCTCAAAAGCAAAATAAATTTTTCTCAAGTACAGTCCGAATTCAAACTAATAGAGATCATATCGTTTGTGAAACCGGATTATATAAAATTGTTAGACATCCTGCTTATCTGGGTTCGATTATTCAATCGTTGGGATTTCCATTGCTCTTTGGTTCCCTTTGGAGCATAATTCCAGTATGTTTGTCGATTATTCTATTAATAACAAGGACAAATTTGGAGGATAAAACTTTAAAAAATGAATTGAAGGGTTATCTTGAATATTCTAATAAAACTCGATATAAAATCATTCCATATGTTTGGTAATTCTTTTAAACAGGTGCTAAAATTAAAATAAAGATTATGAAATACCCATGATATGGCGAAGCATAAACACCGCAAGCATTCGGTGAATTCCTGATTTTTCAGAAAAACAAGACGGACTTCACCGAATGTTTACGGATAAATCCTTTTTTAGGTGGCAATTGTTCTTTTAACTTGTTCTGGACTCTATCATGTGCTGGTTAGTGCAATAATCACGAACGGTTAAACCGGATTCCAGAAACCCGTCATAGATGGATAGAAATTGTTTCGCTTTTAACATCACTTGGTTTTAATTTGAAGACCAAACTTAAAACCAAAAAAGGCAATTCAAAATACGGGATTCACCGAATACTTACAAATCATTTCGTTTCTAGTATTCACCAATATTTCATCAGAATCTAGTAAAGAGATATCGAATTCAAAAAGGACTAAGCCAGAAAAAACCGGCTAAAATCCAGAAAATTGACTCTGGCACACTTGCAAGAATTGCAAGGGGAAATGGAAACATAACAAGAAAAGAAAGATGTAATTAGATTGCTTATTTAAAAACAGTTTAAACTATTGAAAAATATTAACTACCAGTTGCTTTTTCTGTATCACGATGTGTATCTTTATAGATATTAGGCAAATAGCTGGCTATATAGGATTCTAAACAACTTTTAAGGATGGTAAATTAATATGTGGTAAATCAAATGGAGCTGATTGGGTTATTATAATATAAGTAAATGAAAAACTAATAACAGTTATCAATGATGAGGTATTTGAAAGAGAGGAATAAATCAGGGAAGTGAATTAAACTTATTCATAATAAAGTGTAGCAATAATAGGGGCTTCAGTGGTAAATCGGGTTTTGTCCCCGCTTAAACTTTAATGATGGTGGAAAGGTACGAAGTTCGCACCTTTACTGCTGCTACACTTAACCGTTAGTATTCATGTAATGAATTGGCAAAGACTCAGATAAATTAATATTAATCTTTTAACGAAATAAAATGAAAATAAACTTTTTATTACTGGCAGTTGCTATTTTTGTTATTGTATTTAGTTCTTATGGGCAAGAAACGGGAACCTTTACTGATTCAAGAGATGGCAAAATATATAAAACTGTGAAAATTGGTAATCAAACTTGGATGGCGGAGAACCTTAATTATGAAACAGAAAGTAGCTGTTGTTATAATTTCGACAATAGTTTTTGTAATGTGTTTGGAAGGTTGTATACTTTTGAAGATGCCCAAAAAGCTTGTCCTATTGGTTGGCATTTACCATCGGAATCTGAATGGATGACCTTACGAGATTATTTGGGAGGAAAAGATGCGGTTAATAAAATAAGAAAATCAGGACAATTTGGGTTCGACAAAAAGGAAACAAATTCAAGTGGATTCACTGCACTTTCTGGTGGACTTACAACGAGTGTTCTTAAATTTTTTCACGTAGTGAATAATGGTTGGAAAGAAACTAAAACTCTTGATTTATTATCTTTTCGTGCGATACATGAAGGTGCTTATTGGTGGTCTAGCAATGGTAATGGAAAAAAAGGAAGAGCATTTTGTGTTAGAAGTTCTTCTGTGAAAATTTATAGTAATATGATTAGTAAGAAAAAACATTTTGGAATGTCTGTTAGGTGTTTGAAGGACTAATAATGGTTTGTGTTATTATACTGCAGTGAAGTGAATTACTAAACCTGAAAATGAACAAATCTTAACTCAAATCCCCAAAATTATTTCATTTCTTGGATACTCATTTGTAATCATTGAAAATCCAATAAAGAGTTATAGTCAAATTTAAAAATGATAACAACACCAGAAATCATAGCAACTATCCTTTCAAGTTTAATTTTGTCTGCTGGATTAACAAGTATAATTACTTGGAGAATTAAACAAAATGAGTTTATTCGCTATCATGCATGACTTTTAATAAGAAGATAGTGTCGTCTTTTAACTTAGCACGTGCAGAGTCTTTTTGCGGTTCAGACAACAATTCACCCAAACCGTCTAAGATATGTTTGTTATTCATTGTTTCAAGTATGGATATGGCTTTCTCTAAGGCTTGTTTGAAAGAAACACCGGCTCTCTTTTCAATAATTTCTTTATTTATCGGCCAATTATTTTTAATAAAATACTGAACATCAAAAATATCTCGGCTGGTTTTTCCAACTCTTTCAATCATGGCCATCAATTTGTGAGCAAACATATCCTCCTTCGTCATCACAAGCATTGAAATTCCGAGATATGTTTTTATCTCATACCTGGAACCAAATTGTCGCCTATTTACTTCCACCTTTATATTCTGTGCTTTTGGATCGTATGAAATGACATTTCTTAAGTTAGATTTTTGTATGGATGAATCCGTAACCTTTCCATAATTCCTCACAATTTCATTTATTTTTATAAATACCTCATTTTCTTTGCTCTCATCTAATAAATCAAGGTCTAAATCCACGGAATTTCTGGGCAAACCATAGAACATCATCGCCGCGGTTCCGCCTTTAAATCCTAAATGGGGGGCAATAGAAGTATCGGAATAAATATCCTTTAAGATTTGTAATAAAATAGTTTTGTGTTTTGAATAATTTAGGGTCATATTGTTTTATTTGATTGAGCTGATTGATAAGATTTGAAATACTCTTTTACTTTCTTTTCCATACGCTTGTTGTCATAAATAGGCAAAATCTCAAATACCTTATCCCAGTTCAAATTAGTTAAGTTGTCAAAATGATAATCTTTACTTACATAGATGCGGTCTAAAAATGCACGCTCACGTGATGCTATGGCATAACCATCTTTGTACTCAATTCCAACATCGTTACTTAAAACATAATCTTTCATATAAATAAGGGCGATTTTCTGATCACCGACACTGATTTCACGATTTAAATAAGAAGCAACGAAAATATTCCCGTAGTATTGAAAATTAATACCTTCCCGGGTCAAAACCGTTTCAAAGCTGATATATGAAGGAGTGTAAATGCGAGTTGCCAACTCAAAACGATTGTAACTATTATCTTTTGCATAAAAGCCACGTCGCAACCTGATTAATTTTCCTGCTTTTTGGTATTTGTTTAATCTAATACTAATGATGGATTCATCATCTTCTCTCCACATCAAAGAAACATCTTTGATTGAAAAGATAGTTTGAGGAGACCGTAAGATAGTCTCTAAGTATTCTCCTTTTGTTGGTTTTTTGTCCATTTGTCTACTGGAATATACCTTTAAGGTTAATTCCAGTACGAATATATCATATTTTTAAAAATATTACAATACTTTTATGTTGTGGTATTGTTTTAACCCCTGTTTATTTGGACAGAGTTTTTCAAAAGGTTTAGGTTTATTTTATTATTTAAACTGTAAGCCTTCTTAGGTATAGAGACCAATGATAATGATTTCTTAAAATAAATCTCAACTTCTCCAGATACCCCGGATCATGCACAAATGGCGATCCGGGTGTTTATAGTAGCCACACTGACATGAATTCATTGTAGCGGCAACATAAAGCTGGCAGGATATTCTACGGTGCTTTTTGCTCTGCTGATGGTGATTACCCTATCTTCAAGTGGATATTGTAATACCTCAAAGACATTAATTTAATAAATTCCGGAAGCTCATCAAAAACAATGTACCCTATGAACCAGTAAGATTTTCTCAAATTGAAGATTGCTTCCCACCTATGAAAATTATAATCAAACAGTGGCACCTAATATACCATGTGATTAACTATATAATCCCGTTATGAAGGTATCTGTCTATATGTAGAAATCTCCCAAATTAAAAACAAAAGGCAATTGTTAATTGAAATGATAAAAAATAACTTATTTTTGGTCCTGACAAAGATTGTGCACTCTTGCTGCCTAATCTTTGTACATTGTGACGTGTTGATTGTCGGCATTCGTGATTTTTACTTAAACTATGGGAAATACTGACGAATTATTTCTTCTGAATAAATTAAAGGAGGGCGATATCAATGCCCTTGAAGTGATTTTTCATAAGTATTATGGTAGTCTATGCAGGTATTTGCTTCTGTTATTTAAAAATGAACTGATTGTAGAACACATTGCTCAAGATATATTTATTTATCTTTGGGAAAAACGTGAATCATTAGAAATTAAAACATCTTTAGAATCATATTTATATACAGCCGGTAGATATAAGGCATTAAATCAGATACGCGACTCCAAATGTAGGGAGGCTATAAGAAAAAATTTGATTACTTCTGAAAACGAATATAATAGCGATCCGGAACTAAAACTTGAAATAAAAGAATTAGAGAGAATTATTGAAGATGCTATCAAAACCCTTCCTGCCCGTTGCCAGCAAATATTCAGATTGAGCAGGGGAGATGAAATGAGTTATAAGGAAATAGCTGAATTATTAAATATCTCTGTCAATACCGTTGAAGGCCAAATGGCTATAGCCTTGAAGAAGTTACGTACAATCCTTAGACCCTTTTATCTTCAACTATTACTCATGGCTTAATTTTACTGAAATTTTTTTTAATATCTTTTGGTGGTAACTGCGTGCTTAAGTGTCATTAACTGAAATGAAAAGTTATGAAACTTAATATCCCGTGGAATTTATTCACCAAGCTGTTCCGAAATGAACTTTCCGAATTGGAAACGATGGAACTTGAAGTGTGGCGAAACAGTTCGGAGCTTAATCGGAATATTTATGATGAAATTATTGAGGATGCTAATATAAAGAAGGTCATTCTTGCCGGTAAATGGGAAGAAAATTCAAAAGAATGGGAAGAATTGATAAGCATAATCGCTCCCCCAAAACGAAATATTTCTCTGTCTCGTAAAACATTATACTTGACACTTACTGCTGCGGCTTCTATCATTCTATTAATCGGCATTTCTTGTGGCTTATTATACGATCGGATTATTCTAAAAAGCGATCGGATACCAGATGGTTATACCTATGTCTTTTCACCGAGAGGGCAACGTACCCGCGTCGTTTTACCAGACCAAACAAAAGTGTGGTTAAATTCCGAATCATCACTACGTTATCCGGTAAATTATAATCGGAAAACACGAGAAGTACTGATCAAAGGCGAAGCTTTTTTTCAAGTTCATAAAGATCCTAAAAAGCCTTTCTATGTATATGCTAATGAGATAAAAGTAAAAGTTTACGGTACTTCTTTTAATATAAAAGCATTTCCTAATGAAAAATACATAGAAACAACTTTGGTAGAGGGAAAACTCAGTATAACGCTGCATGATAAGTCTAAAAAAGCCGGTGAAGAAATTTTCCTGAAACCTAATGAAAAATGTATTTACACAAGAACGTTGGAAAATCAATTTCAGGTTTCATCAAATAAGGAAGTCGTCAAAGAATCTAAAACTACAGTTGTCAATAAGCCTATGACTTCCAGTGTCAACGAGCCTATCATTTACTTGACAAAAAACATTAACACAAATAAGGAAGTTGGATGGAAAGACGGGGAACTGATATTTAAAGATGAAACATTTGAAGAGTTGGCGATTAAACTTGAAAGATGGTATGATATGAAAATTCATTTTGAAGATAATAAAATCAAAAGTTACATATTTACAGGAGTCTTTGATAAAGAAACTATTAATCAGGCTATCGAGGCTTTAAAGCTATCATCGCAACAATCCTTTAAATATGAAATCAAATTCAGGGATATCTATTTGAAATCAAAATAGCGTGGATTGAAAACATAAATATTAACCTAAAAAAAACTTTAAGTATGACATAACTCAGCTAAAAAAATAGAGGACCAGGCAAGGCCCAATCCTCTTATTATCAAAGAAAAAAGCATGTCTTCTTACTACGAATAAGAATACGCGCATCTCCTTTACCCACCTTGCTATAAACAAGGTAAGTTGAATTTATTGTGAAATAAAAACATTGTAAAGTTATGAAAAAAATATTACGTAATAACTTATCCTCACGATATTATGTATGGTTAAGTAAAATTTTGAAAGTCATGAAAATTACACTTCTACTATTAATATTAGGGTTAAGTAATATTTGTGCATCTGTTTATTCTCAATCATTAAAGATTGATCTGAATTTAAAAAATGTCACACTCAAAGAAGCGTTTGCGAATATTGAAAGACAAACAAATTATAAGTTTCTTTTCAGACCTGATTTGATTAATGTTGATAAACTTACCAATCTGGAAAACTCGGGTACTACTAATATAAATGAACTCCTTACCAAGCTACTTAAGGATTCAAAAATCGGGTACGATGTAATTAATAATAACCTTATTGTACTCTCACCGTTACAAAAGCGAAAGATAACCGGTACTGTTACAGATGCTACTACCGGCGAATCTTTGCCTGGTGTAAGTATTATGATTGAAGGGACAAAAAAAGGTACAGTAACCGGAATTGATGGAAAGTTTGCGTTTGAATTATCTAGTGCAAATGATGTGTTAGTTTTTTCTTTTATTGGATACGAGACTCAGAAAATTTCAACATTTGGAAAGTCGACTATTGTGGTACAGTTAAAAAATGATGTTAAAAAGCTGGATGAAGTAGTAGTGGTTGGATATGGTACGCAAAAAAAGACTACTGTAACCGGTTCTGTTGCTAGTGTAAGAGGCGAAACGATTTCTATTGCTCCCTTAGCCAGTACAACAAACACATTAGCCGGTCAATTACCGGGTTTGATTTCTTTACAGTCAAGCGGACAACCGGGTGCAGATGCTGCTGCATTAAGTATTCGTGGATTTGGCTCTGCCCTTGCGATTGTGGATGGTGTTGAGGCGGATTTTAATGCCATTGATCCGAATTCTATTGAATCTATTTCGATTTTAAAGGATGGTGCGGCGTCTATTTATGGGGCAAGAGCCGGTAATGGTGTTATTTTGGTTACAACTAAAAGAGGGTTAAATGAAAAACCTACTATAACGCTAAATTCATCGTATACCCTTCAAGGTATTACCATAATGCCAAAACCTGCAAGTTCAGGTCAATATGCCGAGATGACATCTGAAACATGGCTTCAATCTGGAAAGCCAGCATCTACTGTTCCTTATACTCCGGAACAAATTCAAAAATATTATGCTGGAACGGATCCATTATATCCTAATACTAACTGGTACAATGAATTAGTAAGAGATTGGGCTCCACAACAACAGCATAATTTATCAATTCGTGGAGGAAGTGATAAGATTAAATATTATGGATTCATTGGTTATTTAGATCAGGGGTCGATGTGGAAAAATAATGGCGGAGATTATTCTCGTTATAATGTTCAGTCTAATATTGATGCAAAAGTCACAAATAATTTATCATTGCAACTGGATATATCTTCCATAGTTGAAAGTAATAAATCGACATGGCGTCCTCAAAGTGTGGGAGGTGGTATTTGGCAAGATTTCTGGAATACCTTACCTATTTACCCGGCAACCCTTCCTGATGCCACAAAAATATCTTTTGCAAATGGAAGTGGTACGGGCGGAGCTCAGGTTACTAGTAATAGGAGTATAGCAGGTTATACTAATACTGATAATCAGAATTTAAAAGGTACGATTTCATTGAATTATAATATTCGTGCTGTAAAAGGATTATCTGCTAAGGCTTTGATTAATGTTATACAAGACTATAGGACAAATAAGATCTTTAATAAACCAGTCAATTTTTATACTTACGATCCAGATAGTAAGATCTATACTTTGGCCGGTTCTTTGGGCTCTCAGGCTTCTCTTAGTGAAGATAAATATTCATATAGGAATATAACTAGTCAGTTTTCATTGAATTATGACCATGTCTTTAATGAGGATCATCATATTACAGCTTTAGGATTATATGAAGCCATAGACTATTATTCAGATGACCTTTCAGCTGGAAGAGTGAATTTTTTAACTCCTTCAATAGATCAGTTATTTGGAGGAAGTACAACCGGTATGTATAATAACGGTTCGGCATCTGAAATGGGAAGAAAAAGTTATGTGGGGAGACTGAATTACTCGTTTAAAAATAAATACCTGATTGAAACAACAATAAGGGCTGATGCTTCTGCTAAATTTCCTTCAAATAAACGATGGGGTTATTTCCCCAGTGTCTCTTTGGGTTGGGTAATGTCAGATGAGTATTTTATGAAAGGGTTAGGTGAAATTGATAATTTAAAACTGAGGGCTAGTTACGGTGAATCAGGAAACGATAATGTAGGTAATTTTCAATATTTAACAGGTTATCAATATGGTAGTACTTATCCATTTGGAGGCATTGCTCAACAAGGACTGGTTTCAACAGGGCTAGCTAATCCTTATTTAACATGGGAACGAATTAAAATATATAATACAGGGTTGGATTTTTCTTTATTTAAGCATAAACTATATGGTTTAGCTGATGTGTTTTACCGTGAAAGAAGTGGTATCCCTGCAACCCTAATTACAACTTTACCTTCAACTTTTGGTTCAAACCTTCCTCCAGAGAATATCAATAGTTTAAATGACAGGGGGTTCGAATTTAATTTGGGAACTTCAGGTACAATTGGTGAATTAAAATACGATGTTAGTGGAAATATTTCATGGTCAAGATCAAAATGGGATCATTACGAAGAACCTGTTTATACCGATCAGGATCAGGCAAGAATATACAAGCAATCCGGGAGATGGACTGACCGGGCCTATGGCTATTTGTCTGATGGTTTATTTACTTCTCAGTCTCAGATTGATGCACTGAAATTTGATGAGGATGGTCAAGGAAATAAATCATTGCGTCCCGGAGATATTCGTTATGTTGATGTAAATGGAGATGGAAAATTGGATTGGAAAGATCAAGTGGAAATTGGTAAAGGGACAACTCCTCACTGGATGCTCGGCGTAAATACCAGTTTAAAGTACAAAAATTTTGATTTTTCTTGTTTATTCCAAGGGGCATTTGGATACTATAATTCCATCGTATTACAGCATGGGCTTTTATATCCGGAAATAATGTATAACCTAAGATGGACTTCAACCAATAATAATGCCAATGCTTTGGTGCCAAGATTAGGTGGCGCTGCTACTAATGGATTATCTTCTGATTATTATTACAAAAAGGCCGGATATTTACGATTAAAAGTTTTAAATCTTGGTTATAATCTGCCGAAAAACATGTTAGAGAAAATCAATATTAAGCAGGTTAGAATTTATTTAGCTGGGACCAATTTGTTAACCTTTGACAAATTAAGTAAATATGATATTGATCCTGAGGCTCCTTCCGGTAATGCGGGATGTTATTATCCTCAACAAAGGACGATCACTCTTGGTGTTAATCTGTCATTCTAACTTTTAAAGAAAAAATCATGAAAAAGGTTATTATATTATTCATTTCAATTTTTGTTTTAGGATTTTCATCTTGCAATAAAGGTGTTCTTGATAAAGTCCCTCTTGATATTATTTCTGATAATACTGTTTGGAGTGATCAGGTTTTAATTGATGCTTATTTGACGGAGGCGTATTCTGAAACGTATGTTTTGACTAACGAAACTATAGGCAACAATTGGGATAATGGGGAGTCATGGGCTGCTCCGTTTGCTGTCAACGAAGTAAGTGATGAATGTAAACCCAACTGGTGGGTAGGCGCTTCTCTGGGATATAATTTTAAGTTAGGTTTTTTAAAGGTCGATGGAGGTTTACTGGAATGGTGGGAGAATTCTTATAGTGTTATCCGAAAGTTAAATGAGTTTATACAAAGAGTGCCAGCATCTCCACTAGATAATGAATTAAAAAAAACGCGTATAGCAGAGGCTAGGTTTTTGAGAGCCTATAATTATTTCTCTATGGTAAAACGCTACGGTGGCGTTCCTTTAATTACTGTACCTCAAAGTGTTAATGCACCAAAAGATTCTTTGTATCCCAAACGTGCCAAGGAACATGAAATTTATGATTTTGTAATTTCCGAAACGAATGCAATTGCTAATGATCTTCCGGAAACAAATGTTAGTGGAAGACCTTGTAAATATGCTGCGCTGGCATTAGAATCAAGAGCTGCATTATATGCCGGAAGTATAGCGAAGTTCGGAACTGTTCAATTAGATGGCGTAGTGGGAATTCCGACTTCTTCAGCCGCTGGTTATTATCAAAAGGCTTATGATGTTTCAAAAGCAATTATCACAAGTGGTAAATATTCTCTGTATAACAAAAATTCTGATAAAGTGATGAATTTTAGACAATTATTTTTAGAGAAGAATAATCCTGAGGTGATTTTTGTTAGACCTCATACCTATTCGGATCGTGATGCAGGCGGAAACGGATGGAGTTATGATTTCTTCCAAACACCTCCACCCAATGCTTGGGGAGCGGGAAATATTGATGCACCATATTTGGAAATGGTAGAAGAATTTGAGTATGTAGATGGAAGTTCAGGTAAACTGGACCGTGACGCGATTCAGCAAGGGTTATGGACCACTGATGATCTTTGGAAAAATAGAGATCCGCGTTTTTATGCTACTATATATACAAATAATACATTGTGGAAAGGTACTTTGCTTGATTGGCATAATGGAATTCTAAGACCTGATGGAGTTATGCAAACGGATGGATCGTATCAAGGTGTCCTTGCTGTGGGAAATGAGCGAGTTGATGGAAGTTTTGGTACTGGTTTTGGTGTGCTGAAATATTTAGATGAAAGTAAAAATAATTTGGGCAATAGAGCTACTTCCGGTACAGATTGGATTGTGTTTAGATATGGTGAAATATTGCTGAACTATGCAGAAGCTGCTTTTGAACTTGGAAAAAATAATGATGCTTTAGACGCTGTTAATGCAATTAGATCAAGAGCAGGAATTGCCACATTAGGTTCAGTTGATCGCGATAAAATCCGCCATGAAAGAAAAATTGAGTTGGCTTTTGAAGGGCACCGTTACTGGGATGTGCGGAGATGGAGGACAGCAGTGGTGGACCTTTCCAAAAAAGGTTCAGGTCTACGTTATGTTCTGGATTATACTACACGTAAATACAAATTAATGGTGATTGATGATATTGATGGAATAGTTTCGCCACCAGCATTCTATCCAAAAAATTATTATTTACCAATTTCTATTTCCCGTACTGGTAATAATCCAAACTTGGTTGAAAATCCTGGTTATAATTAAAGGTTTGAGCCGATTATATGGACAATATAATCTTTGATGAATAGAAAACTATGTTGGGGCCACTCCGAAAAGTTATTCTGCTAACTATTAATATTGTTAACCTGAGATATTTGTATGATAAAATATTTCAAAAATAGTTGTCGGAGTGGGCCCATTGTTTGAGCATTCAAAAATTAATTAACACAAATTATTGGAATAGCTATGCCCAAATATTTACATTGAGCTAGGTTCGGTAATATATTTATTTTCCCTTCTATCGTTTGTGTGGGAAATATTTGGTGACAGGTATAATGAAATTTTTAACCAATGAAATGGGAATTATGAAATTTAATATTTTAGTCTTCTTGTTATTATTATTTATTGCTCCCTCTATGCAAGCTTGCCATAAAAATAATATCATAAATAAGCAAGATGATGGATTTGCCTTGTCTATAAATAAACCTGAGTTAACAGTTTTTGCAGCACCTGCCGGTGCTCCCAAAAACGAAACATTTTCAGTGTTCGTAAGATATGAGGGCGGCGAATGGATAGACCTTTATGAATATGATGCGGAAGTAGATGGGGGACACTTAGAGAAAGCGATATACCATATGGCCTTTGTTTCATTTAATGCTGATTTTTCAAAAAAAATTGAGGTTAAAGTGAGAAAGAATAGCGGATCAATATCGAATGTAAAAATTCGTCCAGAAATAGTAGGGATTGAACCTACTGTTGATGGTAATACCCTAACTTTTACATTAACCTCTCCTCAGAAAATCTCGGTTGAAATAAATGGAGATTTACATAATAATCTCATGGTATTTGCCAATAAAAATGAAAACAGGGTTATTGGCGAAAATGAACCCGGTGTTCGATATTTTGGTCCGGGTGTACATAAAATTGGTGGTGATGGTAAAGGAACTCTTTATCTTACAAGCAATCAAAAGGTCTACATTGCTGGTGGCGCAATAGTGTATGGTACTATTGATGCATCCAATGCAGATAACATTTCAATTCTGGGACGAGGAATTCTTTGTGGTGGAATGTATACAGACCATGCTTATCCACATTCTAATGGAAAAGGACTAATTGAGATAAGTAATTCAACAAACGTTAATATTAATGGTATTACTCTTTTAAATACGGTTGGGTGGAATATCCATCTGGCGAATTGTGACGGGGTTGTGTGTGATAACTTGAAAATTATGGGTTGGACGATTAATTCTGATGGCATTGATCCTACTTGTTCCAGTAATGTGACGATTAATGATTGTTTTATCAGAAATTATGACGATTGTATCTCAATTAAATTATCTTATGGGCTAGGTAGTAGTTCTAATTCCAGAGGAAGTCATAATATCTTTATTCAAAATTGTATTTTTTGGACCGATCAAGGTAGATCAATTTTAATAGGCCCCGAATCTTATAGTATAGAGGATAAGAATTATGAGAATATTGTGGTTAGGAATGTAGATGTCCTCTATAACAAAAATTATAATGGTGATTGGCCCAAAGGAGTATTGGCCATTAATCTGGGTGATGGAGCGACAGTAAAAAATGTTACTTTCGAAGATATTCGTGTTGATAGAATTGGCAGTGAGACGAATCTAATAGCTATTAGTATTTTGCAAACTCCTTTTAATGTATCTACAGGTCAGCGTATTGAAAATATAAATTTTAACAGAATTAGTTTAAATTGTGGTCTCAATATTGATAATTTCATTCATGGCTATGACGAAACCAGAATTGTGGATGGAGTTCACTTTACAGATCTAAAAATAGGCGGTTCTTTTGTGAAAAATGCTGCTGAAGGTCAATTTGATTTGAATTCATTTACCAAAAATATCAGTTTTAAACTTACGAAATAATTCTAATTGGTTATGTTGTATAATAATGTAATTTTTTATGTCTTTGGAATAACCGACTGATTTAACCATGAACAAACAAAGTCTGATCGCATTTTTAGATACTTTCAGTGAGGTAGATAAGCATATGCTTTTAGATTTTCTTAAATCACAAGAAGATTCAAATGAATTGAGTGATACTGCAATTCGCAAATTAGAAAAACTGATAAGTTTCAATAATCTGTGGAATTATTAATAAATACACTATCAATTCGTAAAGTTGCTTAAAAATCTAGGAATCTCAACGCATGCAGTTTTTGATTGGTGTCACAAAAATTGATTAGGATTAACGACTCTTTCTTCGGTAAAAATAAAAAGTTTGATAGCGAGTAATGATTAACAAATGTGTATAACCAAAAAAGGAGGCAAGCATCTTACCGTCCATCCTATAAACAACCCAGCGACAGAAATACTAAGCGTGGAGTGAGCAACGACAAAAGTATCATGAATTGATTACACACAATATTGTATAACATAACCAATTAAAATAAGTATTATGAAATTGAAATTACTTTTAACCGGATGCATTCTGGTAACATTTTTTTCAAATATTCTTGCTCAGGATATAAAATCAACTGGAGAGAAAAATAAAGAATATGAAGTAGCGGTTTATTATTTTCCTAACTATCATCCCGATAGTATTAATGCAAGATGGCATGGTAAGGGCTGGACTGAATGGGAAGTGGTAAAAGCTGCAAAGCAGCGTTTCAATGAACATGAACAACCTAAAATTCCGGTTTGGGGGTATTTCAATGAAGCAGATCCAAAATGGGCAGCCAAAGAAATAGACCTGGCCGCAGATAATGGCATTGATTGTTTTATTTATGATTGGTACTGGTATTCAAATACCGGTCAGTACTTGCAGGAGGGGTTGGAGAAAGGCTTTTTAAAAGCGCCTAATCGCAATCGTTTAAAATTTGCTTTAATGTGGGCTAACCATGATTGGCTAAATATACAACCGGCAACTTATGATAATAATAGAATAAAACTCACCGAAGGGAAAGTGTCCAGGCAATTGTGGGATACGATTTCTACCTACATAGTTGAAAAATATTTTAAACAGCCTAATTATTGGAAAATAGACGGTAAACCATATTTTTCCATTTATGAAATAGTCAATTTTGTTAATGGATTAGGTGGTATTGATAATGCTAAAAATGCGATTGCATTATTAGATACAAAGGCAAAAAATGCAGGATTTCCAGGTGTGCATTTTAATATTATGAGTTGGATGATAAATGATGAGTCCGCTAAACAAATAGTAGGATCAAATGCGCCTCATAATGCAAAAGAAATGATTAAATATTTAGGATGTGAAAGCGTTTCAACCTATTGTTATATACATCATTTTGATATTAGCAATGCAGGTTTCCCAACAGTACCTTACAACAAGGCGCTGGAATCAGCAAAAGAATATTGGACATATTTTATTAAAAATTATCCGGATGTATTATATACACCCAATGTATCTATGGGTTGGGATGCAAGTCCGCGGTGTATGCAAAGCGACAAGTTTGAATTAAAAAGCTATCCATGGACACCTGTGCTTACCGGTAATACACCGGAAGCATTTAAAAAAGCATTGTTGGATGCAAAACATTTTTTGGATAGCTATAATCCTAAACATAAAATTCTGGTACTTAATTCATGGAACGAATGGACAGAAGGTAGTTATTTATTGCCTGAAAAAAAATATGGAGATGCTTATTTGCAAGCCATTAAAGAAATATACGGTATCGCGAGTTATTAGTTCCACTATTTAGCTCTTGAACCAACCTTACTTAGAAAAGACGAATAGTGCGAAATCGAAAAGGAATGAGTACAAAAAGGCAGAAACCTAATAATGATTTTCACTGGAAAACGACAAAGAATATTCCGGAAGATAAATAAAGTAGAACAATTGTAACATGAGTAAATATGTATCAAAAATCACAAAAATGCATTATTATGAAAATTGAAAAATCATTTATCTTATTATTTGTCTTTATTTTCGGGCTTCTGGACATCTGCGACATAGCATTGTGCCAATCCCAAAATAACTCAGCCAATCAACAGGGTGGTAAGCACTATGATATTGCAGCATTCATATGGCCATCATATGCTCCTGATGAAAGAGCAAAAATATTTTGGCCCATGGGTATTGGAGAATGGGAGACTGTTATGAAAAATAAACCCAAGTTTGAGGGTCATCAGCAACCAAGGTATCCTTTGTGGGGTTACGTCAATGAAGCAGACCCTTATGTCATGGAAATGGAGATCAACGCTGCTGCAAACCATGGGGTAAATGTGTTTATTTATGACTGGTACTGGTTTGATCGAATGCCTTTTCTGGAAGGGTGTTTAAACGATGGCTATCTAAAGGCAAAGAACAACGATAGGGTTAAGTTTTACATCATGTGGGCTAACCATGATGTAAATATGACCTGGGATAAGCGCAACGCCGGTTTACCGAATAATTCCTTATTATGGAAAGGAGGAGTTGACCGGGCAGAATTTGAAGTTATCTGCCATCGCATTATCAAAAAATACTTTCCACATCCATCTTATTACAAAATTGACGGAAAACCAGCCTTTATGATTTATGATTTGAATAACCTAATTCAGGGTTTGGGTGGTGTTGAGCAAACGAAGGCAGCATTGAATTGGTTTCGTGAAGAGACGATAAAGGCAGGTTTTAAAGGGCTAGACCTTCAGCTCACTCTGCGTGGTAGTGGTACAAATGTGTCGGGAATTAATGGAGACAATGTAGGAACTCAGGGGGAAGTAATAAAACAACTTGGCTTTGACGGATTTACACATTATCAATTCTGTCATTTTACAAATATTGATAAAGACTATATGGAGATCATGAAGGATGTGGTGAAGGAATGGAGCGCTCTTGAGAAGGAGAGCGTTAAACCTTATTATCCACATGTTTCCATTGGTTGGGATAATAATCCTCGCTTTGAGATGTTCCGTGGCGGTATTGTGAAAAACAACACTCCGGAAAATTTTGAGAAGGCGCTTAGGATGGCAAAGGACTATGTAGATTCTCACCCTCATCAAGCTCCTCTAATTACAATTAATAGCTGGAATGAATGGACCGAAACCAGTTATCTGGAACCTTGTACCATGTATGGTTACGGTTATCTGGACGCTGTTAAAAATGTGTTTTGTAAGAAAAAAGACTGATTTAAAAAGAAAAAAGATATGACCGTCAGAATTTGAGAGACAATGTACATCGTTTCTCAGATTCTGACGGTCATATCTTTATTGATCCAGCCAACTCTTAAATGCAGTGACTTTCTCACGGCTTACAATGATATCATCATCGGTTGAGTTGATCAGGCGCAGTTTCAATCGGCTGTTGGTATAGCTTACAATGTCTTTGATTGACTTCATCGCGATGATGAACTTTCTATTGATGCGGAAGAACTGTTCGGGGGACAGCAATGTTTCTAGTTCTTCCAGGGTATAGTCGATATCATAGTCTTTGTTTTCAGCGCTATTTAAGAATGTAGCCTTTCCCATACTGTAAAAGAAGTTGATCTGATCGGTCGGAATGGTCTTAATGTGTTCACCTGCACTTACCAGAAATCTGTTTTTGTGTGACTTAGTTAGCATTTGCAATACTTTGTCCATCACGGTGGTTGAGATACCGGCAGATTGGTTGACTCCTTCTTTGTCGTATGATGAATGTAACTGCTGATATTTATCCATCGCACGTTTTAGCTCTTCATTATCCACCGGTTTTAAAAGGTAATCTATGCTGTTGACTTTGAATGCACGTAGTGCATATTCGTCGAAGGCAGTGGTGAAGATGACCGGACAACTAATTTTAACCTGCTCGAATATCTCAAAGCTCAAGCCATCGGCAAGCTGAATATCCATAAAGACTAAATCAGGTTGACGGTTTGCTTCAAACCAAGTTACGCTGCCCTTTATACTATCGAGCGTGCCGACAATCTCTACTGTCTTGTCGATAGTTTTAATTAATCCACGCAAACGGTTTGCGGCAAGCTTTTCATCTTCTATTATTAAGACGTTCATTTTAACAGTTTTATTTTACAATTAGGGGTAGTTTAACAGTGAACCATTCATCTGTCTCTTCAATAATGACTGGTAAGGTTGAGAAAAATGCATATCGTTCACGGATATTATTTAATCCGATACTCCCTGTTTCCTTGATTACAAGTTTCTTTTGAAGGTTGTTCCGGACCACCAAATAGTTGTTGTCAATAAACATTGAGATATGCAAGGGCTGATCCGAAGAGACTATATTGTGTTTGATTGCATTTTCGGTCAGCATTTGTAATGATAATGGAATAATTTTGACAGTTGTGTCCTGAATAGACATATCCACTTGCAGATTGGTGTCAAATCGAATCTTTTGAAGATAGATGTATGCGTTTACAAATTTAAGTTCAGTTTCAAGATCGACCAACTCCTTATCTTTATTTTCTAATACATACCTGTAGACGTCAGAGAGTTGTTTGATAAACCTTACCGCTTGTTGTGGATCGGTTTCGACTAAAGAGGTTAATACATTTAAACTGTTAAAGAGAAAATGAGGATTCACCTGGCTTTTCAACGCCTCAAATTGCAAACTTAAGGCTTCTCTTTTAAATTGTTCTTCACGCACCAAAAGCTTTTTCCATTCTTTAAAAAAGGTTATCAGATAATAAATCAGGGTGATGATGATGGTGATCAGAATTTCGCTTAATGTGGGATAGAACCCAAGATCAATTAGCTGAGCGAATGAAACAGGGTTTGTATTCCAACTGCTGATGATAAGATAATTGATAAGAAGAATAGCAAGAAATGAGTATGAAAATCCTGCGCCGGAAACAAGTAATAACGTTTTTAAGGGGGCTACATGCCAAGGGAAGCGACGACTTATAAAAAAACCAATAAGTCTATTCCCTTGCCATAGAGGATATCCAATAGCTATGCCGTAAAAAAATTCCTTATCTATTAAATTCCAATGTATTTCCTTATTAAAAAAAGTGGATGTGACGATACCTATTCCACCACAAATGAGCAAAATCTTTATTTGATCGAGGATAAACCTGATACGGTTTCTGGAAGAGGCTTGAATATGAAATTTTGAGTTATTCAAAACAGTGACTTTTTTACGAATAAGGTGTAGATATTTTATTCCTTTAATAGTTATCCTTCAAGCTCAATATCTTTGTTATAAGAAGCTTGAAAGATAATTATTTTATCTCAAAAATGGATGGTTAATTACAAGATGCCAACAATTTTTCATTTTGTTCTTTCCCCCAGTCCGGAGATAATTCGTTAGCAGGTTTAAAGTTTTGAAACTTTGTTTTTGCCATTTCGAACAGTGGTTTGGCAGCTACTTTGCCACCGCCAAACATCTGGGGCGTATATAATGCGTTTTGTGCTTTAAGAAAATAGATACGTGGATTTTCAGAATTCAGACTCTCAGCTTTTTCTAAAGATTCGGTTGCTTTCATCGCAAAACTCTGTCCTCGTGTCATGGGATCTACCATGATGCGGGCCTGAAAAAGCATTCCTTGCAGTACCCATATTTCGGACTCATCTGCTTTGATTTTAATCGCTTTATTCAGATTGCTTTGTGCCTGATCTAATAAAAGATCGATTTTTGTTTTATCTTTTTCTCCGAATGAGTATAAGGTTGTGCAAAGTGTTGAGTAGTATATCGGAAGCCATTCTGTTGGTTCGGCTTCTGCTATACGTTGAAACTTATTGGACAAGTCGAGATAGGCATTCATATCTTTAATGGTGTTCATTTCTGATAAGACGGCGCCCATTGCATTTTTGTATTCACTTTTATCCTGCGCAGATAGTTGGACAATGCTTACCAACATAAGGACGATTGCTAAAGAGATTGCTTTCATTGTTTTTATTTGTTTGAGGTTTATTATTGACTGGTTTTCATTACATTTTATTTTTTCTTTTTCTCAAGAGAGATAAACACTGCTATTATAGCATATCGTTTTGCCTGAGGATTGATTTCGTGTTGTGCAAAATGACCTGAAGCATCGGCAATAGTGCTAAAATGATAACCATATACTTTGTTGAATCCCAAAATATTGCTCACAGAACAATAGACGATTGTATAGTTTCCAAAGAGGTTTGTGATATAGCTGAGATTCATGCTTATATCATTGTAGCTTATTGTTTTATCTTTCATGAATTCAGTTGAATTGGGATTTAAATAGGGGCGACCACTGGCATAGCTATAAGTTAATCCAATCAGTGATTGAAGTTTTGGAACAAAATATTTAAATACTGCATTTACATTATGGTTGCTGATAAACGAGGGCGTAGCTAATTGTGGGTAATCTTTATAGATCCGTTTTGAATCGATAAAAGAGTAGGTTAACCAATAATCGAGATGTTTTATCGTTGTCTGATCTCTGAAAAAAATGTCGATTCCTTTTGCATAGCCATGCCCCATATTGTTATATGCCAGCGGATCAGGGGTGTTTTCTGTAGTGTATCTGATGAGGTGAAGATAGTCTTTATAATAGGCCTCAATCCTGAAAGTACGATCGTTTTTGACATATTGATAGTTGAGAATGTAATGATTGGCTTGCTCGAAACTTAATTGATGTGTAAAGCGAAGAGCAGAAGCGGTTGGTGATTGATAGAACGTTCCATAGGCCAGTGAAATTGATCCGTTTGCTGAGGTTTTAAAGGCAAGCGAGAGTCTGGGCATCAGATTAGACTGCTGCAGAATAGACGAATATTCACTACGAACTCCTGCGCTTAAAGCTAATTTATTTACCGGAGTATATTCAGCTTCTGCAAATCCGGCAGTAATATTTTCAGTATACCCTGTTATGTAGTCTTTTAAGTCCGAATGTTTATAGTAATCCTGTTTAAATTTTTCGCTGGTTAACTCTACTCCTGTTTTTAGTTTTAATCGATTTGTGAAATTGTGGTGAATGCTCAATCGTGCCTGAAAGCTTTTATCTGTTTCGTCCAGTCTATCATTTCCAATATCTTTAAAATCATTATTGTACGACCAGGCCGTTCCAGCCAGCAGGGTGGTTCTCGTCCCAAGGGGCGTTGTATAGGTCGTGTTTATATAACTGTTTTTATTCTTAATTCTGATCGGCATTGTTCCTTCAGGCATCGTGTCATTCGGGTACTGTAGTTTAAGATCGCTTGTCGAAGATGAAGCAAATAGTTTTATAAGTCCATTCTTGCCGGTTTTTTGTCTGAATATAATAGACCCGTCTTTGCTTTCGGGTGCTTTGTCCCATTTTACGTTTTGTTTGACTAAGTTAAAATAGGGCTGAAGGTTGAAGTAATTTACTGAGGCTGCAAGAGAACTATTATTCCAACGTTCAGTATGATTGAGTCCTGCTCCCATATCGTAAAGCGATATTCCTGTGATTGTTTTTGGTGCCAGACCTTCTGTTTTAAGGATAAGGGCCGATGACATGGCTTGTCCGTATTCCGCTGAATAGCCTCCTGTACTAAAAATGGTTCCTGTAAATAGCATCGGAGAGAACCTTCCGCGTGAAGGAATATCGGGAACTTTTGATCCATAAGGATTCTGTACCAGCATTCCGTCTATATATGTTCTGGTCTCACTGCTTTCTCCACCACGAACAAATAGACGTCCATCTTCGCCCACTTGTTGCGTTCCGGGCAGTGTCCGCAATGCTCCATAGATATCGCCTGCGGCACTGGCTGTTGTTACAATGTCTAATGGTTTCAGTGTTATTGCTTTTCTTTGCTCGTTTGCCTCAAATGATCCGGCTGTAATGACAACCGCATTGAGTTGGTTATAAGCTTCGTTGAGCTTTATTTCCAATTTAATCTCTTTTCCGGTCAATTGAATTTTATGTTCTTGTTTGTCATATCCCATCATGCTGATTACCAGTATTTGATCGCCTGTTCTTTTTGTCTGAAAGCGAAATAATCCTTCTGCATTACTGCTAGTCCCATCATAGGTCGTTTTGATGAAAATATTGGCGCCCGGTAAAGTTTGTCCGGACTTATCGGAGACCTTGCCTGAGATGATAGTCTGTGCTTTACTATTAAAAGCAACAAAAGATATGATAATTAATAAAAATAAAGTTTTCATTTTTTGATTATGTGTTTGTCTTTTTCGGAAGTCAACCATTAGTTATTGATTTTGAAAATGATTTATTAAAAATTTATCTTGATTAATCATGAGGCAAAGATGCGATGAGAACTTTGCGGAATAAAATGAAAGCTACTCAACTGTTAAAAGGAGGGCCTGAATTGTAATGGAGATACGATTGATTGTAATATGAAAAAAAGTGCAAAACTAATTCGGTAGTGGTGTGTTTACAAAATGATTGATAGCGTTATAGTTATTGTGTGCAAAAATATCTTGGTGAAATCGGGTCGATTTTTCTTGAAAAATAATTATTTCCTTTTATACAGAAAATCCTATACATTTGTGAGTCAAACTTATCATTTATGGGTATTCATATCGAAGCTAAGCCCGGGGAAATTGCCGATTTTGTTTTACTTCCGGGAGATCCACTCCGTGCGCAATATATTGCTGAGAACTTATTGGAAAATGCCGTATGTTATTCTCAAGTCAGAGGGATGTTAGGGTTTACCGGTACTTATAATGGTAAGCGTGTTTCTGTTCAGGGCACAGGAATGGGATTGCCCTCCCATTTAATCTATGTAAACGAATTGATAAATGAGTATGGAGCAAAGACACTTGTCCGTATCGGTACTTGTGGTGGGCTTCGTGAAGATGTGAAGATAGGAGATTTGGTAATGGCTGTAAGCGCCTCTACCGATTCTGCTATTATAAGTCGTGCTTTTAATGGAATGAGTTATGCCCCGACCGCAAGTTTTGATTTGTTGTTGAAGGCTACAGAAGGAGCTAAGAAGTTAGGCTTAGTTGTTAGGGCAGGAAATGTTTTATCGTCTGATATCTTTTATCATGATATAGAAATAACCGATCCTTATGCCATTTGGCGTAAATATGGGGTTCTGGCAGTTGAGATGGAAACCGCCGGGCTCTATTTGCAATGTTCCCGATCAAACGTTCAAGCGATTTCTTTATTAACAGTCAGTGATCATCTGCTTACCGACCTTCATTGCACCTCTTCTGAACGTCAAAATGCCTTTATGGATATGGTTCGGTTGGCATTGACACTTCTTGATTAAAGTTGAGGAATTGTTCTTTCAGGTTAATGAAGGAACTTTTTGTTTTATTACGAGTTATTAAATAAAAATTATGCGAAATATAATATTTATTACTGGTGCTACCAGTGGAATTGGAAAGGCGACTGCAAAGATATTTGCTAAAAACGGTTGCCGTTTAATCATAACCGGGCGTCGTGAAGATCGTCTGAATGATTTTTCCAATCAACTAGTTGCCGATTATGGTATTGATGTGCTCCCTCTCGTCTTTGATGTACGAAATCAGGAAGCGGTTCAAGCTGCTGTAGCACGGATTCCGGAAGACTGGCGTTCTATCGATGTATTGATTAATAATGCAGGGCTTGCTGTTGGACTTAATCCTATACAAGAAGGTATTATTGACGATTGGGAGAGAATGATCGATACCAATATTAAAGGACTTCTTTATGTTACACGTAGTGTTGCACCGCTCATGATTGCACAGAATAGCGGCCATATTGTTAACATAGGGTCTATTGCCGGAAAAGAAGTATATGGAAATGGCAATGTCTATTGTGCTACGAAGCATGCTGTAGATGCTTTGACTAAATCGATGCGAATTGATATGCTTAAATATGGAATTAAAGTTACACAAATTGCTCCCGGAGCGGTGGAAACCGAATTTTCTATTGTTCGTTTTAAGGGTGATAAGGGTGCTGCCGACAATGTCTACAAAGGATTTACGCCTTTATCGGCTGATGATATTGCTGACGTAATCTATTATGTCACATCGCTTCCTGCGCATGTTTGTATTAACGACCTCGTTATTACACCTACCGCACAAGCAAGTGCTACTAATTTTTATAAAATATAGCTTTTTCTAATCTCTCCGTATATGCAGTTAACTCGATTATTTGATCTCCTCCCACGTTATCTTGAACTTTTTGGTAATAAGTCGGATGTTCTGGCAGCCAAAGAGAATGGTCAATGGCGTGGATATTCACTTACTGAGTTTCAGCAAGCAGTTGCTGAAGTAAGCTATGCATTGATTGATATGGGTATTGTTCCCGGCGATAGAATCGCTTCAATCAGTAATAACAGACCGGAATGGAATTTTCTTGATATGGCTATCATGGAGGTAGGGGCTATTCATGTTCCTATCTATCCTACCATCAGTGAAGAAGATTACCGTTATATTTTAAGTCATGCGGAAGTAAAACTCATTTTTCTCTCGAGTGAAGAGCTTTATCGTAAAATATCTCCGATTATTCATGATACACCCTCTATTATTGAGGTATTCAGGTTTACGGGACAAAGTAGTCTACGTACTTTAGTGGAGTTGCGTGAGATTGGAAGAGCAAAGCCTAATCCCGAAGAGGTTGAACGCCGGAAAGCTGCTATCGGTACGGATGATGTAGCCACTATTGTGTATACATCGGGAACCACGGGGAATCCCAAAGGCGTTATGTTAACCCATAAAAATCTGATCACTAATTTTATAGGCGTTTCTTATATTCCTACGTTCGGTTCTGAAGGGCGGGCGCTTAGTTTTCTGCCGCTCTGTCATGTTTATGAACGGATGTTAAATTATCTTTATCTCTACTTGGGAATCTCTATCTATTACGGGGAAAACCTTGGTACTATCGGCGAAAATATTAAGGAGATCCATCCTGATATGATGTGTGCGGTTCCGCGTGTTATTGAAAAACTTTTCGATAAAATTATGTCGGCCGGTCATAAATTAAAAGGAATTAAACGTTCAATCTTTTATTGGGCTGTTTTTCTTGCCGATCATTATGATGTGAGTGGACATAATACGGCATGGTATCGTTTTCGGTTAAGGATTGCAGATAAACTTGTGCTCTCTAAATGGCGCGAAGCATTGGGCGGAAAGTTTAAGATTCTTGTTTCGGGGGGCGCTGCTATCGCACCTCGTTTGATCAGAATATTTAGGGCTGCGGGTATTCCTATTTATGAGGGATACGGACTTACCGAAACTTCTCCGGTGATTGCTACTACTAGTTCTGATCCGAATGGATTTAAAGTGGGAACGGTTGGACCGCCTATGCGTGGACTGGATGTTAAGATTGCCGATGATGGTGAGATATTGTGTAAGGGGCCAAGTGTAATGAAAGGCTATTACAAGGAACCTGAATTGACAAAGTTGGCTATTGACGAGGATGGATGGTTCCATACGGGGGATATTGGCGTAATTGAACCTGAAGGACAATTAAGAATAACCGGTCGTAAAAAAGAGATCTTTAAAACTTCATTGGGAAAATATATTGCGCCCGAGGCTGTTGAAAATAAAATCAGTACATCACCTGTTGTTGATAATGTAATGGTAGTGGGTGAAAACCAACGCTTTGCTGCCGCTGTAATTGTACCCGATTTTCAAAAAATAAAGAATTACTTAAATCATAAAGGTATCACGGTGAGTTCTAACCAGGAGTTGATCGAACGTCCTGAAATTCTTAAACTGTTTGCGCATGAAATAGACAAGAAAAACAGGAAGTTAGGGAAAACAGAACAGATAAGAAAGTTTATTCTTATACCGGATGAATGGTCTGTCATGACAGGTGAACTGACCCCGACACTAAAGCTGAAAAGAAGCCACGTTACTGCAAAATATAAGGATAAAATTGCTGAGATGTTTATTAGTAACGATAAAAGGAAGCATCGGCAGCCAAAATGATTTTTTTGGTTTCATTTTAAGATGATGCTGGAATGATCATCATATCATCCCGTTCGGATTCTTAATATGAACATATTTATTTCGCTGTAGTCATATTATCCCTTCGGAATTTAGAACAAATATGATCCGGAGCGGGTGATATGATTAAAAAAATGTCGTCTGTATAATAAACCCAGATCCGTTATGTGAAAGCTTATATTGCTGATTATTAGCTTTCTGAAATTAATTGCAATATGTAAATAGATTGATAATCAGTGTCTAATGTTTTTGCCTGATCCTTATGCATCTCATGGCTTTATTATGACATTGTTTAATGCAGAATTTTGAAGATCAATTCCTTAAGTAATTCTCCATCGGAAGCTGATAGATTATCTACTCCCTTTGATTTGAGATCATATTCGCGGAGGTAAGAAATGACGCGTATCAGTTTATCAGGTTTGTAATTATTGGCAGCTGCTGTATAATCTTTAACAAAATAGGGGTTTACTCCCAATGCCCTTGCAGCATTGCTTTGTGATTTATCTGATAGCGAATGATAAATGATAAGCTTATTAAAGAAGCTGAATATAAGTGAGATGGTTACAATTAAGGGATTGTCTTTTGAATTGGCCGACAGATGATTGATGATGGTATTTGCCTTCATTATATTGCGGGTCCCTAATGCGTTTTGTAACTCAAAAACATTGTAGTCCTTGCTGATACCAATGTTCTGTTCAATATACTCCTCGTTAATGGTCGATCCCTTGGGTAAATTGATAAACAGCTTATTGGTTTCATTTACTATTTTTGATAAATCGTTTCCCAATGATTCCGCCAGTAGCAAAGATGCTTTCGGTGAAAGACTGAATCCGCTATCGCGTACATAGGCATTAATCCAATCAGGTATTTTGTCGTCGTATAACTTGGTGGATTCTAAAACTACTGCGTGTTTTGAAATTGCTTTATAGAGTGCGGTACGTTTATCTAATTTACTGTGCTTATGGCAGAATACCAACAATGTAGAGGGTTGTGGATGCTCCAGATAATGAATAAGCCGGTTCGCATTTTCTTCGCCGGATAGCTTTAAATCCTGTGCTTCTTTAATAATCACTACCTGATATTCGGCCATCATTGGATAGCGTTTGGCGGTCCCAACAATGGTTGAAATATCAACATCTTTACCATATAGTACCGAAAGGTTGAATGCCTTTTCGTCTTCAGTCAGCACATTATCCTCAATGTAATCAGAAATAAGATCAATAAAATAGGGTTCGTCGCCTACAAGATAATATACAGGCTTATAGGCCTTTTTCTTCAGGTTAGACAATAATTGAACATGTGTGGTTTTAGGTTCTGCCATACCACAAAGATAAATCCAAAAATCAAACGACTCAACGCGGATTTAGAAATTGTAATCAAACTTTAGGTGCTTAACGGTAATGCCATTATTTATAAGCTGATTCAGAGAGTCGATACCTATTTTAAGATGTTCATGTAAATATTGTTCGGAGACTTTTATATCGCTGGTTTCCGTTTTTATACCATCGGGAATCATGGGCTGATCAGAGACTAGAAGCAATGCGCCTGTAGGAATATGATTTGCAAAACCTACTGTAAACAATGTGGCGGTCTCCATGTCGATCCCCATTGATCGGGTGGTTCTTAGATACTCTTTAAAATGATCGTCATATTCCCAAATCCGACGGTTGGTAGTATAAATTGTCCCGGTCCAATAGTCACGCTTGTGGTCGCGTATGGTCGTTGAAATAGCCTTTTGTAGATTAAAAGCGGGAAGGGCCGGTACCTCAGGTGGAAAATAGTCATTAGAAGTACCCTCACCTCTGATGGCCGCGATGGGTAATATTAAATCGCCCACATTGTTCTTCTTTTTTAAGCCTCCGCATTTACCTAAGAAAAGAACGGCATTGGGATGAATGGAACTTAATAAGTCCATAACGGATGCGGCATTGGGACTTCCCATCCCGAAATTAATGATAGTAATATTATTAGCCGTAGCGTTCGGCATGGGACGGTCGTGACCTTTGATGGGAACATTGTTCCATTCGGCAAATAATTCAACGTAAGCATTGAAATTAACCAAGATAATATATTGTCCAAATTCATCAAGGTGAGTACCGGTATAACGGGGAAGCCAGTTTTCTACAATCTCTTCTTTGGTCTTCATGGGCACTTTCTTTACAAAGGTAGTAAATTCAAAAATTAAAACTAATTTTAGCCATTAAAGTTTTTGATGTGGTTCAATTAAATCTGCCTGATTTTGAAATCAAAACAAGAACTGAAAATGGAAAGGTTCAGGTTTTTGATGTGGTTCGTCGTAAGTTCATTGTCTTAACCCCCGAAGAGTGGGTGCGGCAGCATTATGTTAATTTCTTAAATGTGCATAAAGGAGTACCTCTTTCTCATATTGCTGTTGAAAAACAGCTAAAGGTGAATAACTTATCCAAAAGAGCCGATATTGTTGTTTTTAAAGGCGGATTGATACCTGTATTGGCTATTGAGTGCAAAGCTCCCTCCGTTATTATAAACGAAGATGTTTTTCATCAGTTACTGCGATATAATATGCCTATGCATGTTGATTATCTTGGGGTTACAAATGGTCTTCGCCATGTGTATTGCAAAGTGGATTACGTGCAACAAAAGGCGGTTTTCATGAAAGAGTTGCCCGATTATGCGTATCTTTAATCAGTGAATTAACTTTTTAAAACCGGAAGTTTTATGGATGAATTTGCTTTCGCTTTACCGCCTGATCTCTATAAGTTTTTACTTGTGACGGTCTTTTCGTTGCTGATAGGTCTCTCTCAGAAAAATCTACATACTGTCAGTGGCGTTCATTCTTCGTTCGGAACTGATCGTACATTCACTTTTATAGGCCTTTTGGGGTATGTTTTATATGTTGTTGAACCGGTTAGTCTACTTTTATATGCTATCGGATTAGGCGTATTGTGTCTCTTTCTGACGGTTAACTATTTCTATAAGATAGCCAAATTTTCCGATTACGGTATCACTACTATGATGATCGCCTTGATTACTTATAGTTTGACGCCACTTGTATTCAGGCAGCCGTTTTGGCTCTCAATTCTGGTAGTTGTAACTGTTTTGATAATTGCCGAACTAAAGGAGTCGCTTACTTCGTTGTCTGAAAAACTAAACCGGGGAGAGTTTATTACCCTTGGAAAGTTTTTGGCAATAGCAGGTATTGTTTTACCTTTATTACCTGATACTCCTATTCTTTCGTATCTGAGTATTACACCCTATAAGCTCTGGCTTGCCATCGTCGTTATTTCGTCCATCTCGTATCTGAGTTATCTGCTTCGCAAGTTCGTTTTTAAAGATTCGGGAGTGCTGATGACAGGAATTCTGGGTGGATTGTATAGTTCTACGGCTACTACCTTGATTTTATCACGTAAGAGTAAGGAAGCTGTTGGAATGGCTCCTCAGTATGGTGCTGCGATTATCATTTCTACCGCCATGATGTATTTGCGGATTTTGCTTATTCTGGCGATCTTTAATTTTACACTGTTTTTATTAGTCTATCCCTATTTTCTTATTTTAATCGTACTCTCTGCCGGATTAGGATTTTTCTTCTGGTATCGTGCAAAACATTCTGTTAATGAGTTGGATAGTACGTTGACAGACAAAAATCCACTTGAGTTTAAAGTGGCTATTCTTTTTACGCTTCTTTACCTGGGGTTTACCTTTCTCACCTATTTCACTATCCAACGATTTGGAATAGGGGGGCTAAATACACTGTCGTTTATGGTTGGTTTTACAGATATAGATCCATTTCTACTCAACCTTTTCCAAGGGAAGTTCTCAATAGGCGCCGATGCTATTGCAAGAGCCACAATGCAGGCAATTATCAGTAATAATATTTTAAAATATGTTTATGCTGTCAGTTTGGGTTCGAAACATAACAGATTAAATCTTACCATCGGATTTGGAACTATTGTGTTGGTAAATATGATACTGCTCTTTTTAATCTGATACCGGTCCTTCTTTCGGGCCAATAAGAGAGTGTTTAGCCGTTCGAATAGGATCATATCATTAGGATAAGATTCCTGTCTATCATAAGAAATAGCTTTTTATCATTCTAAACTTATTCTAAAGTACTTCTAATGTATGGTAGAAGAACATTAGACTCAGATTAGGCTTACATTAGGCTTACATTAGACTCAGACCTTAAATTCAGGGAAGTTATATGAGAAATTTAGAAGGCGGTTTGAAGCATTTTTGCTCATTGATTTTTGCAAGTTAGTTTAAAATTTATTGAGCTTCGGATGTATTTCGTTAATGTAGAATCGCTTTTTCTCTCTTCAGCTAAGATGTTGAATGATATAAAAAAAACCGGTTATAAACCGGTTTTTTTCAGAATATGGAAAATAAATTGATTTATTTTTTTACAGGAGCAGCCGGTTTTAAAATGTCTTTAATATGTGCATTAGCCGGACCAACGAATTTCCCGAAAGCTGCCAACTTAAATGCTTCTAAAGCTTTATCTTTATCACCTTTAGCTTTTAAGGCTATACCTTTTTCATAATAGAAACGAGCAAGTTTCTCTTTAGTTTGATCTTCATACGGAATACCCTTTTCAATAGCCTCAAGTGCGGCATCATACTCTTTCAGCTTATTCTGAGAATATGCAAGAATATAATATGCGTTTGCATTCTTCGGATCATATTTTAAAGCATCTTCTAATGCAGGAAGTGCATTTTTGTAGTCGGCTTTTAGATATGCAGCATTTGCATTTTTTAAATAATCAGCAGCCAATATCTCTTTTGCATTTTTTACATTTACGCTATCAGATAGTTTGGTTCCCAAGTCAATGATTTTAAGCATTGTTTCTTTGTTCAGATCGGCTGCGTTTTGTTTTCTGTAAACGACACCTTTGCTGACCAATGCTTGAATGTTGTTTGGATCATATTCAAGAACCTTATCAAAATTGGTTAATGCTCCGGCAAGATTGTTTGCCTTGAATGCATCAGTTCCCATTTTCATATATATCTGCGGCATGATCTTTTTCACTTTAGCTGCAACCTCAGTGTCGCCGTATTTTGTGGCAAGATCGTTGGTCTTCTGTAAGGCAGCAAGCATGTCTGCACTTGTACTCGTCTTGTTAGTAAGTACACGTGCTGCAACTTGAAATTGCAATCCTGCTATATTTTTTTCTGCCGTACCTCTAAGGGTATCAGCTTCTGTTCCTACCTTATTGGCCAAGTCAATTACTTGTTGAAAAGCTTGGATTGCTTTTGGAAAATCCTTTGCTTTAAATGCAACAGCACCTTCATTAAATGCTTTTACAACATCTTCTTTGGTCTGTGCAATTCCCGACATAGTAAACAGGAAAAGGGCCGCACAAAGCAGTCCTGTAGTCTTTAGCCTTCTCATTTCACTCATTTTTAGTTCTGTTTTGTTGAGGTTAATACGCTTTGATTTCTTCTGGTTAGGGCAAATTTAATAATTCAATTGATATTATGAAACACTAAGCAATAATTAAACCAGAAACTTTACTGTTTTTTATAATTTTTAACAATTCTAATATCGCCGTATGAATTTTAAAATATTGGTTTATATTGCATTATCTAGTCAAGGATAACTTTGTTTTGATGTATTAAAAAGTAAATTATTTTTTCCTATGCTGGCTTTAACGTTATTTTCTCTCTTTTCTTCTGGAATTCTCTATGAATTGTGTTGAAAACGATAAAAATGACCTCCTATTTTATCTTATTTATTTGGTTTGAATTTTTCATGACTATTTTATGATCGCATTTTTCGACGGTTTGGTCTAAAATAATTTACTTTTGTAATACTTACCCGTCGACTACTCACGAAACAAAAGTTGATGAAAATTATTTAACGATAGTTATGGATGTTTCAGATTGATTTGTTTTTACAATAGTAATAAGCCCACGATTCGTTTTACTGAAATGGTGAAAATATAAAAATGGGATTATCATCTTACGATTGGAAAAACTAAAAATGTTGCGGTTGAGGATTCGGTTTTGGCATGATGTCTCTATTGCGGGAAATGGGAAAAAACTATCAAATTATCAGAAATGGATTTGCAATTTCTACAAGTATTAAATATTACTGATCAATCATTTGATTCTTCTCAAACAGGACGATATCGCCTTTCTGTTCTGATTGCTGCCGATAGTATTTCGTTTTGTCTGTGTGATCCTGATCGGAATATGTATATTCAACTTGCTTCCTTTGTTAATCCTTCTTATAAGGGGGTTAGACGGCTCGAGTTGGAGGTGGTTGAAAATATGTTTGAAAAGATTGCCTCCATACATCCATGGATAAATGGAAGGTTTGCAGCAGTAAATATTTTATTTGAAGATTGCAGGTTTACGTTGCTTCCACTCTCGTTGTTTAATACGGCTACTTATAAATCTATTTACGAGTTTAATTTTCTAAACACATTTGGTGAAGAGGTGTTGTTTCAGACATTGACAATTGGTGATTTGGCTATGATTTATGGTATTCCTGACGGATTGGCTGCATTCCTTCAGTATAAATATCCTTTTGCCCGATACCACCATAGCAATTTTCCCTTGATGACGGTCTTTTTTAATAAGTATAGAAATACTACAAATAACGGACTTGCCTTAGTGAATTTCAGACAAGGGGCAATTGATATTATTATCGTTCAGGATCGAAAACTAAAGCTGTTGAACAGTTATACTTGTCGAGCTGACGATGATGTATTGTATTTTCTGGTTATGGCTATTGAACAGATGGGTTTAAACCCTGAAACCGTTGAGCTGTATTTGTGTGGTAATATTGAAAAAGATGATAAATTGCATTTACAGATTCTGAAGTATGTACGCAATGTTCATTTAATGAATCGAAATGATGACTTTAGGTATTGTTATGCTTTTGAAAAAATAGAAAGTCATCGATTTTATAACCTTTTAAATCTTAATTTGTGCGAATAATAAGTGGAAGTCATAAAGGCCGAAATATAAAAGCTCCTACAAACTTGCCTGTCCGGCCTACTACCGATCTGGCGAAAGAAAGTCTATTTAATATTTTAAATAACCACTTCGATTTTGAGGATCTTGATGTGCTGGACCTCTTTGCAGGTACTGGAAATATTTCTTATGAATTTGCCTCAAGAGGTGCTAAACGTATTGTTTCTGTTGAAAATAATTACAGATGTGCTGAATTTATCCGGAAAGCCGCTCAGGAGTTCGGCTTTAATAAAATTATCACGGTTCAACGTGCCAATGTATTTGTCTTTCTGAAGTATCCTCAGATTCCTTTCGATCTTATTTTTGCTGATCCCCCCTACGAGATGGAGGGAATTGACACAATACCCGATCTCGTTTTTGAGCAGAATCTATTAAAAAATGGAGGATGGTTAATCTTAGAACACTCTAAAGCAAACTCTTTTAAAGATCATCCGTTGTTATTACAGCATAGAAATTATGGGAAAGTCAACTTTTCTATTTTTTCGATGGACGCTCCTGAAGAAATGAAGGAATCCGCTTCGGATCAACCGGAGGGTCCACCGTTTGATGATACTCAGTCGGGTGAAGAGCTATAATCTGTTTTAATAGTAGCTCTCCCGGAAAGTTGGGAGCTACGCTGTTTAATTTTCCTTCCGCATCGAGCAAAAGGAAAGAAGGAAACTTGGTAATATTGAAGAAATCAATCAATTCATAATCGTCCGGTGCAAAGTAAAGTTGCATCGGATATTTTTTTTCATTCCAGAATTTACGGATATCTTCTTTGTTAGAGTCGGTTGTGATACAGATGAATTTTGCTGCGCCTAGACTATCTGCAAAATGGGCAACATCTGTAAGCTGATTTAAGAGATTTATGTCGGCCAAACCTTTAGAAGAGAAGAAGGTAATGTGTAAAGGCTTCCCTTTGAAATGGGATAGGTTGATGTTATTGCCTTCGGCTGTGATCAACGAAAAGTCGGGTAAGGAGGCTCCCGATTCTTTTGAGGATAGACTGCGTTCTAAGTTGACTGCCAACCGACGATTAAAAGAACCGGTGGCTTTTTCAGCCCCCTCTCTTAATAGACTATATCCTTTTCCGGGTTCAAGTTCACCCTCTCTGATCATGTTATAGAGATTGCTTAATAAAGCCATTTCACGAATGGAGGTACATGCGAGTTCCTGATCTTTGGAAAGTAGTGTCAGCAGATCGTTGAAATGAACTGAATCTGGTATTCCGGCGAAGAAATTGTATCGTGTTATTGAAGGTGGTCCGGATTGAAAATACGCTTGAAAATTCTCGGCGACCAAAGATTGAAAAGCAGGATTTTCGAGTGGAAGATCTTCGCAATGAAAATAAGTGTTTATCGCTGAAGAAAAACGAATAGTTTTCGACATAGTTAAAAAATGGACACGTAATGATTGAACTAGATCTTTACAAAAGTTGTCTTTAATTTTAAGAAGTCCTTTATCAATTGTTGAATTAAATTGTTTTGTGTTCTCAAGTGTAGGACGTCTGTTTGTCTGCCCAAATAATAATGATAGGGTTGAGTCTGAAACTATTTCGTATGTCTTGATTAATTCGTTTTGAGGATTTTGCGTTTTATCTTTTGATGAAATAAAAAGACCCTTTTGCGAAGGATTGGAAAAGGGTGTTAAATCAATATTATAGTTTTGCTCAGGATTGAAAAGCATTTCGACATTAAATTCATTTGCCGAAACCGTAAGAATTTGTGTCTCTTTTAACGGAATGGAAATGGAATAGGAGCTATCGGTTTTCGATTTTGTTTTGTACAAAATCTGTCGGTCAAAACTAATATTATCAGTATATTTCCATATACGCAATGTGGTTCCGGCCATCATTTTTAGCTTGCCCGAAATAGAGATTGTTTTTTGGCAAAATGAATTGAACGAAAGTAATAGGAGTAAAAAGAGAAAACACCCTTTCATCAATGTTGTATTTTTTTAATGAGGTCTGATGACACTTGATGTTAGATTATTATCAGTATTTGCGCTTTGCGATCATACTCGTTTCATCTTGAGCTCTTTTACGGGCAAAGATGGTGAAGTATGGATTTATTCGGGTTTAGTGAGTTTAACTCCATCGGGAACAAACTGACTGGCATCTCCATTGTAACGAACAATCTCGCGGACAATGGAAGAATTTAATGAGGTGTGCTCTGGCTGTGTTAATAGAAAGATTGTTTCAAGATCATTATACATCTGTTTGTTTATCTGTCCGATGCTTCGTTCGAATTCAAAGTCGGCAGCGGTACGCAATCCACGTAAGATGTATTTAGCTTTTGTAGCACGGCAAAAGTCGACGGTAAGCCCATGATAACTTTGAACCTTTATTTTAGGTTCGTTTTTAAATACCTGGGTAATCCATTCGATTCTTTGTTCGAGTGGAAAATATCCTTTTTTATCAGAGTTAACCCCTACGGCAACAATGATCTCGTCGAACAAGGGTAAGGCTCTCCTGATAATCGATTCGTGACCTTTAGTGATGGGATCAAAAGATCCCGGAAATACGGCTATTTTTTTCATTGAATAAGTTTAATCTTGATGTGTCAGCTCTTTTTCTTCAGCTTCTAAAAAAGAATTTATTACTTCAATAATAGATGGATATGTGTTTTTTATGATTTCACTGAGTCGACTTCTGTCTATCCATTCGGCATGCGTAATACCTTCTTCTTTTTGTGGTGTAGGTACCTTATGTTCAGTAGTCTTCATATGATACCACCATGTGTGTTTAATAAATCTTTTTCCTCTGTCGTCATAAACATGAAGTGTTCGGGTAAGTGGGTATTGAATTTCCAGTTGATGAATATCCGTCTCTTCCGTTACTTCACGAACAGCAGCTTCTTCCTTTTTCTCGAGTGCTTCAACTTTACCTTTAGGTAAATCCCACTTTCCATATCTGAAAATAAATAAAATCTGTCCAAATGGATTTAGTACTAAACCACCGGCTGCCTGTATCTCTGTAAACATAGATAGAAAATCCTGAAACAGGAGTTTAGGATTATTAGGACTGAACAGAAATAATCTGGATGTAAGTGGATCGTTTACAAATCGTTGGTACTCGGTGATCATGGCTTTTTTCGAATGTGGATGGGCAAGAATATCCTTATCACCTAATTGGATATTCGAAATGTTTTGCGTAAGATAAATCGTTTTTTGATTGATAAAAACTTTGTACATTTGCAATATGAAAATGAATGAAGAAACCGCTTTAGCTGTATCAGAATTTTTATTGCAAATTAAAGCAATAAAATTGGATGTTAATAAACCATTTACATGGGCCTCTGGTTTAAAATCACCTATTTATTGTGATAATAGAAAGACGTTATCTTATCCTAGAGTCCGTACTTATATCCGTCAGGAATTCGTAAAGATTATAAATGAGGATTTTGGCACTGTAGATGTGATAGCAGGAGTGGCTACCGGTGCTATTGCTCAGGGCGTTTTGGTAGCGCAAGAAATGGGACTTCCTTTTGCTTATGTCAGATCTTCAAAAAAAGGGCATGGGCTGGATAACCAAATTGAAGGTGTTGTCGAGTCAGGACAAAGCGTTGTGGTGGTCGAAGATTTAGTTTCTACCGGACAGAGCAGTCTGGCTGCCGTTCAGGCATTACGTGAGGCTGGCTGCAATGTTAAGGGAATGGTTGCTATTTTTAGTTATAATCTTAAAGTTGCCGAAGAAAATTTTAAAGCCGCTAATTGTATTTTGAATACTTTAACGGATTATGAACATTTGATTAGAATGGCTCTTGACCAAGATTACATTAAGGAAACTGATTTGGAATCGTTAGTGGAGTGGAAAGATAATCCTCAGTTGTGGTCAGATAAAATTATAGGCTAATGAAGAAGTTTGAAAGTGAAAACGTTCAGCTCAATAGCTCTGCCGAAAATGTTTTTGCGTTTGTTGGCAATCTATCCAATTTCGGAAAATTCATGCCGGAACAAATAACGAATTGGCAGTCTACGGAAGATACCTGTTCGTTTACGGTTCAAAATATGACGACGCTTAGCATGAAGATTTTAGAAAGGGTGCCTTTTGAACGTATCGGTATTGTTCCTGATGGAAAATCGCCTTTTGATTTTTCTCTGCAAGTTATATTGTTCCCTAATGGAACAGATCACTGTGATGCGAAAATTGTTTTTAATGCTGATTTGAACCCTGTCTTTAGTATGCTGGCTTCAAAACCACTTCAGAATCTAGTGGATTTAATGGCAAAGAACCTTGAAAAACATTTTCAATAAGATACGTTTCTTTATTCATGGCCGGATATTATTCCGGCTTTTTTGTTTTTGTAGGTTTCGGGTTCGACAATATATCAAATTATTTTTTTCTTTATTTAAAGAATCATCAAAATATAGATTTGTATACTCCTTTTTTTATATTTGCATTACTGATTACTGAATTGTCGGATCGCAGTATCTTTGCAGGTTTGTCGATTTAGGTTGGAATAAAATTGGACCTGATAATGACTTACTTATAGTTTGAAAAAAATAAGATGGGAAAATTATTTGATAGAATAGCAAAAGATATCCGGTTAGTGGAAGGGTTGAAAGCTTGCGTTAACTGTGGTACATGCACTGCTATATGTCCTGCTGCGGAATTTTATGATTATGAACCCCGATCCATTGTTGAAATAGTTCAAAGCAGGGATGATGAAAAAATAGAAGCCTTGCTTTCCAGCGATACTATTTGGTATTGTGGCGAATGTATGTCGTGTAAAACACGTTGTCCCCGTGGAAATACACCGGGACTAATCATCATGGCTTTACGCGCTACATCGCAAGAGATGGGCTATTTTGTGAAAAGCGAGAAGGGACGACAGCAATTACTGCTCAAGAGAGTTATAGGCCATAATATTCTGGAAACCGGATATTGTGTTAATAATAGAACAGTTGTGCCTGCTCTTCATCCCGAACAGGGTCCTACATGGGAATGGGGCTACCAGCATATGTATAAGGTGTATGAAAAGATGGGGGCTAATTTGGATGGTGATGGAACCGGTGCTTTACGAAAAATTCCTCAAACAGCATTAGATGAATTAAAGGCGATTTTTGATGTGACAGGTGGAACTAAGCGGTTTGAACTGATAGAATCTTTTTCAAAAGAAGCGGCTCAAGATAGAGGCCTGGAATTTGGAGATGGATTGGATAATGAATATGTTGCGGAACTAATTTCAGCCAATAATCAGAATCATTGTAAGTTATGAAAATAGAAGGAAAACGCAAACTTTGGAAAGACTACCAGAAAGAGGTTGCCGATGATAAATTTTTTTATGTAAGAAGTTGTATCAGACAGACTTTCTTTCCGGGGTCGGAACGTGCATTTATTAAAATAATCGGTACTGAATTAGGAAAAGAAATTAATGAGGATCCTGCTCATACAAGTTGTACCGGCATTGGTTATCATACTGATATTGTTCCTTTTGAAACCACTCAGACTGTTGTTGCACGGCAGTTTTCTCTTATGACAGCGGCAGGATTGGAGAATTATGTTCCTTCTTGTATTACTTCTTTTGGACTCTATACTGAAATATTAGAGACATGGGAGCACTTCCCTTTGATAGAGGAACAGATTCGAGAAAATTTGTATAAAGCTACCAAGCGAACATTTAATAAACCCAAGAATCTGGCGCATGCCAGTGATATTATTTTTAAGTTCAGACATGAAATAGCAGCCAAGGCAAAATATAAATTAGTGGATGTTCATACTGGACGTCCTCTGAGAGTTGTTGAGCATATCGGATGTCATTATTCCAAGATGTTTCCTAACAAAGGCATTGGCGGAGCAGAATATCCTTATGTTCTGGCAGGAATGGTTGAGGCGTGGGGAGGCGAGGTGGTTGATTATCCCGAGCGTCGTCATTGTTGCGGGTTTGGATTCAGACAATATCTTGTTCAGGCTAACAGGGGGTATTCGCTTGCCTGTAGCCAGAAGAAATTTGAATCAATGCAGCCTTATGAACCTGATATGATCATTACAAATTGTCCGGGGTGTCCGATGTTTATGGATCGTTGGCAATATGTAATTGGCGAAATGGAACACCTTGTTTATGGCACAAATGGACAAATGATCCCTGTGTTTACTTATGAAGAGGTTGCCGGTTTGATTTTGGGATATGATCCCTGGGATCTGGGCCTTCAGATGCATCAGGTTGATAGTGAGCCGGTGCTTGATAAAATGGGAATTAAGTATGATCCGGAGTTGAAATATAAAGGTAGTAAGGGAGAGTATCTGGGCGTACCTGCTCTACCTGAATTCTTAAAATGTTGTTAGTATGCTAAAAAGACACGTAGCAATTATAGGCGGAGGTGTTGCAGGACTTGCAGCGGCCCGTGTTCTCGCAAAATCAGGACATGAAATTTCTATCTTTGATGCTGGTGAGGGAATGGGTGGCCATGTAGCAAAATGGGATCTGCTTTTCCCTAATCTGCGAAAGAGCAAAGAAATTTTAGATGCCCTTTTAGCGGAATTGCCTGATTCCATACATCTCTATTCTAATACTACGATTAAGAATATTGAAAGGTTTAACGGCTATTATGTTATTCACTCCGAATATGTTGAAAATCTTTTAGCCGATGCGGTCTTATTTGCAGGAGGTTTTGATACTTTTGATGCTCAGCGGAAAGAGGAATATGGATATGGTATTTATGATAATGTAATCACATCTGTTGAACTTGAGGAAAAAATAAAGAGACATAATTTTACTACTTCTCAGGGGAAAACACCCTTAAGGGTGGCAATGATTCATTGTGTCGGATCACGGGATGAGAAGGTTTGCAATAATTATTGTTCCAGAGTTTGTTGTGTGACAGCTGTAAAACAAGCTATCGAAATAAAAAAAGTAAGTCCTGAAACAGAGGTGTTCTGTTATTATATGGATTTGCGAATGTTTGGACGACACTTTGAAGAGCTATATCGAGAGGCACAGGAAAAATATGGCATTCAGTTTATTCGTGGGCGTTTGAGTGAAGCATCTGAGGGAAAGGATAAAACCATTATTGTTAAAGCGGAAGATACGCTTGTGGGTAAACCATTAAAGATGAATGTTGATATGATGGTCCTGATGGTTGGAATGGAGTTGTCGAAAACTTTATTCCCGTTAGCTGAAAAGATGCAGCTCGAGTTTGGAACAGATCGTTTCATCATGCCACTTGATGAAGAACTTTACCCTAATAAAACTAAAAAGGATGGTGTATTTGTAGCAGGCACTTGTACCGGTCCTAAAAATATACCCGAGACATTGAATGATGCCAGATCGGCAGCCGTAACAATACTGGGCTATTTTGATCAACTATCCAATAAAAATTAATATGAATAAGTTTGGATTTACCGTATTAAAAGATCAACAACTTGATTATGATTGTCTTTCAAGAAGCCTAGCCAAGCATATTCAGAAAGTGGAACCCTCTATTTATCGTTGTATGTCGTGTGGTACCTGTTCCGGAAGTTGTTCAGCTGCAACATTTACCCAGTTTAGTTTCAGAAAATTGGTGATAAATCTTTTGCGCGGTGACGATAAACAAATTGTAAATGAGATACAAAAGTGTATGCTTTGTGGAAAATGCATGTTAGTTTGTCCACGAGGTGTTAATACGCGAAACGTTGTACATCAGTTAAGGAAAGTTCTGAACGAAAAAAAACGCCATGAAGTTTAACCTTTTTGTAATTCCATTCTGTATTGGACTCGCCTTTTTGCTTGTTTATCTGGTCATCAGATTTATTGGTTGGATCAGGATGTTACCGGTGGCTGATCAGGCACGTTTTAGAAAAGGTATTAGTAGTGTAAAGTTATTGTCGGCTACCCGCGAAATAATAATGGAAAGTCTTTTACACAGGCGGGTTTTTATGAAGAATTTTGTGCTGGGTTATATGCACATGTGTTTTGCTTTCGGGTGGTTTATGTTGATACTAATTGGTAATATAGAAGCCCGATTTTATGCAGGGACTGGAATTAATCCACCCTATTATCCTATTTTCCTGAAATTTTTTGTACATGATAAGTCGAGTATACCCTACAATATAGTATTCACTTTCTTAATGGATTTTTTCTTGTTATTGGTATTATCGGGATTGGTGTTGGCGGTAGTTAAACGATTTTTTTCCAAACCTTTCGGAATGAAAAGAACGACCAAATTAAGGCTTACCGACAGGGTTGCATTATTTTCACTCTGGTTTATCTTTCCTTGTAGACTCATCGCCGAGAGTGCATCTTCCGAATTATATCATTCGGGCGGATTCCTTACCGGATCGGTTGGCTATATAATCGGATCGTTGTGTCCGGCAGAGAATATCCTTTTCCCGGCATGGTGGGCCTATTCATTTGCGTTAGGTGTCTTTTTTGTATTAGTCCCTTGGTCGAGGTATATGCATATTCCAACGGAAGTCCTACTCATATTAATGCGCCATTTTGGAATTAAAAATACAGGTTCAAATGAAGGTTTTGCTCAGACAGAAATAAACTCTTGCTCCCGTTGTGGAATTTGTTTGGATCAATGTCAGCTTGCAACGGTTGTAGGACATCCATCTCCGCAACCCTCTTATTTCTTTAAATCTATACGTGATGGGAACATATGCGATGCAGATCGCCACGATTGTTTATTATGTGGTCGATGTTCGGAAGCCTGTCCGGTAAATATTGATACAGTTACCCAAAGGTTGTTTAGCCGAAAGGTTGCTAAGGGTGTTGCCGGTGCTGATTTTGCTTATCTGCACAATGAAAAAGCAAAACCGGCCAAAGTGGCATATTTTGCAGGATGCATGGGCCATTTAACCCCTTCAGTGATTAAATCTATGAAACAGATTTTTGAACGGAGTGGAACGGATTATACTATGATTGATGCGGATGGCTCTGTCTGTTGTGGCAGGCCTTTAATGATGAGTGGTGAGTTGGATGCGGCTAAACAATTGATGAAGCATAATGAAGAACTGATTAATGGTTCCGGTTTTACTACTTTGGTCACCTCCTGCCCAATCTGTTATAAGGTTTTTAGAGAAAATTATAATTTATCTGTAAATGTTCTTCATCATACCGAATTTATTCATTCTTTGATTAAAGGAGAAAAAATTAAAGTTAATAAAACATCCCGTGTATTTGCATATCACGATCCCTGCGAACTAGGAAGGGGAAGTAATATTTATCGAGAACCTCGTGAGGTTTTGGAAAAACTGGGTGATTTATATTCGGGAAAGTTTGAAGGTAAGGAGGCTTTATGTTGTGGTGGAAGTTTAGGTAATTTACCATTGAACAGTGAAGAACGAAGAACAATAGCTCTTGATGCCGTTTCTCATTTAGTTGGTGAGAGTGCTGATGAATTAATTACGGCTTGTCCTCTTTGCAAAAAGACATTTGCTCAAGTTTCAACAGTTGAAGTAAAGGATATAGCTGAAGTTGTTGCATCATCAATGGTGACAAATGTAAAGAAAGAATCTACCTCAAAGTTTAAAGCTAAAGTATCTGCCGTATAAGTCGTGTTGTCTGCTAAAAGAGGGCTCTGTTCCTGCCATATCTTAAATTATATGATATTTGATTGATTTCAAAAATATTTATTGTTCAATGATTTAATCTGAATTATATATAATTACAATGAGTGCTATGCGTTAAACTTTTTTTCATTAAAGTTGTTTCTAACAAAGAGGCTTGATGTGCTTTTTGACTTTTTTTAACTTGAAGTGACTTCATATTAAAAAAGGAACTTATTTACAATCGGGTTAAATATAACGATTGATTTTTTTTAAGTATTTTTTTCTGTTTTTTAGGCTAAGACCAAAATAATGGGTTACTTAAATTATCATAGATATGAAAGACGATGAGTTTTTTTTTGACGAACAAGATTCCCCGGTTAACTGGGATGGGAAAACAATTCTTATTGTTGATGATATTGAGATAAATATTGAACTCATTCGAGAGATACTTGAGGGTACAAATATAACGATACTTGTAGCGAATAACGGTCAGCAAGCGATTAATATCTGTAAGCAGTTTGAGAACATAGACATTATTCTAATGGATATTCAAATGCCTATTATGAATGGGTATGAAGCCACACGTCAAATAAAGTTATTCAGACCGGAACTGCCTGTTATTGCTCAGACAGCTTATGCATTTGCAGAAGATGTTAGTAAATGTCTGGCTGCAGGATGCGATGATTATATTGCAAAACCTTTTGATCAGAGTAAGTTGATAGAGCTTTTAATGAGAAATTTAAAATCATAGTCTTTAATCATATCTTTTTTTATAAAATATAAGTAACCTCTTTGATGTTACAAGTATAGTTATTCCCCTTTTTATCTTTTAAAAGTAGTTGTCCGAATTCTGAGACTCCCTCTATTTTCGCTATTAATAGTACCCCGTTTATTTTGTAATTGCTCCACTCTCCAAAGAGATACAGTGAATTGAGATAATCACGAGAAATCATTTCATCCTGATGCCTGAATAATTGATAGTATCTGTTATCTAGTGAATTGCAAAGTTTGAAAAGACTGTCTTTGAGGTCGGTTTCTTCGTTTTTCAGATTTCTTATTGATATTGGGTTAGGTGCTTCGCTTTTAAATATTGTTTGGTTTACATTTAGACCAATTCCAATGATGGAATCAGACAAACAATTACCTGTAATACTATTTTGAATTAGAACTCCACAGATTTTCTTATTATTAACATAAATATCATTGGGCCATTTTATTTTGACGGCTTCAGGTGTATTTGGCAGTATGTTTTTTAGGAAATCTATTATTCCCAGAGAAATAGCTTTACTTAACTGAAATTGATCACTTGGATTGAGGAAAATAGGGTAAAGAACAATGCTGAAGGTGAGATTTTTAAAAGGTTCACTTTCCCATTTGTTCTGGTACTGACCTTGTCCAGCAGTTTGATTGTATGCTATTATGACAGTTCCTTCAATTAGCTTTTTAGATCGAAGCAAATTGGCAGTATAAGTGTTTGTGGATGCAGTTCGCTCAATTTCAATGATATGGCTTCCAATAAATTGTGTAATCATCAGAATAATACTTTTTTACAAAGATATAGTTGAACTTGGTATAAATCTTGGAGAGCTTGCAGTATCAATAAATAATAAAAATTAATAGTGTGGCTTTTTACTACAACTTATTGATTTTCGGTAGTAGTCCATCCATTTTTACTTTTGGGGTTGTTTATTTTGTTTAACTTTGTAAATTGATTTTGTAAAATAATCGAATGGTAAAGAAAAATTCAGAAAGAACAGAATCGGCAATGTTGGCTGATATTGTGATAAATGCTATACAAGAAAAAAAAGGCGAGAAGGTAATTAAAATTGATATGCGCCCTATAAATAGTCCGGTTGCAGATTTCTTTATTGTGTGTCAGGGAAATAGTCGTTCTCAAGTAGAGGCTATTGCGGATTCAGTAGAGCATGAAGTAAGAGGTTCGATAGGCGCCCGCCCCTCTTTTATAGAAGGTAAGGAAAATGCCGAGTGGATGTTGATCGACTACTTTGATGTTGTTGTTCATATCTTTCAACCCGAAGCCCGAAATTATTATAAACTGGAAAGTTTATGGGCTGATGCTGATTTAACCGAAGTGAATGAGCCCGTTTCTGGGGTGATCATGAAAGGCGCTGCTAAGAAAACTGCGAAAGTTTCAAGTCGCAAAACTAACAAATTGAGAGCATAATTGTTATCCGATTAAACATAACTGCAATACAAAATGGCAGACGACAATAATAAAAAACCAATCATTCCGGGATCTAACGGAAAGCTTCCTAAACCTAAGTTTAACTTCTATTGGATTTATATTCTTTTGATAGGTGTTTTCCTTGCAATGACTTTCTTTAATTTCAATAGTACCACTAAAAAGATTGAGTGGGCCGAATTAAAAGTATTGATTGAAAAACAGTATATTGGAAAGATTCAGGCCGTAAATAAAGATTATGCTCGAATTTTCATAAAAAAGGATAGCCTTAAACTGGATCGTTTTAAGGATGTACAAAATTCAAAAGGCTTTGGTACGGAATCCCCTCAATATACCTATAAGTTCGGATCGTACGACTCCTTTAAAAAGGATGTTACCGATGAACAAGTAAACCTGAAGAATCCGGTTTATATTGAAAATGTAGATGAAAAGAATTGGGCAGGCGACTTTTTAAGTCTTATCTTCCCCATCTTATTGCTTATTGTTGCATGGTTCTTTATCATGCGAATGATGAATAAGGGATCGGGTGGTGGTGGCCAGATTTTCAATATTGGAAAGTCGAAGGCACAGCTTTTTGATAAGGATACTATGGTTAATATCAATTTCAATGATGTGGCCGGTTTAGAAGAAGCCAAGGTCGAAATCATGGAGATTGTCGATTTTCTTAAAAATCCAAAGAAATATACTCAACTTGGAGGCAAGATTCCTAAGGGTGCTTTGCTGGTAGGCCCTCCGGGTACGGGTAAAACATTATTGGCAAAAGCTGTTGCCGGTGAGGCGAAAGTTCCTTTCTTCTCACTTTCCGGATCTGATTTCGTCGAAATGTTTGTTGGTGTCGGCGCAAGTAGGGTACGCGACTTATTTAAGCAAGCCAAAGAAAAATCTCCCTGTATCATTTTTATTGATGAGATAGATGCTATTGGTAGGGCACGGGGAAGAAATTCGTTTACCGGTGGTAATGATGAACGAGAGAATACACTGAATCAATTGCTTACCGAAATGGATGGGTTCTCAAGTAATAACGGTGTAATTATTCTTGCTGCTACAAACAGAGCTGATATTTTAGATCGCGCATTATTACGTGCGGGTCGTTTTGATAGACAGATTCATGTTGAATTGCCTGATCTGGAAGAGCGTAAAGCTATTTTCCTTGTTCACATGAGAAATCTGAAATATGAAGAGTCGGCAACGAATGTTGAGTTTCTGTCTAAACAAACTCCTGGATTTTCTGGTGCTGATATTGCAAATGTTTGTAATGAAGCTGCCCTTATTGCTGCTCGTAAAAATAAAGAAGTTATAGAACGACAAGATTTTATTGATGCCATCGACCGTATTGTAGGTGGATTGGAAAAACGTAATAAAATTATTTCACGTCATGAGAAAGAGGTAATTGCTTATCATGAATCCGGCCATGCAGCTGTAAGTTGGATGCTGGAACATGGGCATCCTCTTGTTAAGGTGACAATTGTCCCCCGTGGTAAGTCGTTAGGTGCTGCATGGTATCTACCTGAAGAACGTCAGATTACTACCTATGATCAGATGTTTGATGAGATGACTTCTGCAATGGGTGGCAGAGCTTCCGAGGAGATTTTCTTTGGTAAGATTTCTACCGGTGCCTTGAGCGATTTGGAAAAGGTGACCCGGCAGGCCTATTCTATGGTGGTTTATTTTGGATTGAACGATAAAATAGGTAACATGAGTTATTATGATTCTAGCGGACAACAGGAATATACTTTTACGAAACCTTATAGTGAGAAAACAGCCGAAATTATTGATCAGGAAATAAGAAAGCTTATTGAAGCTGCTTACGCAAGAGCGAAAGAAGTTATTCTTGCTAATAAAGAAAAGCTGGAAACACTGGCATTGCAATTACTTACAAAAGAGGTTATCTATCGCGAAGATCTTGAAACTATTTTTGGACCACGTCCTTTTGAAGAAGAGAAACTCTTAATTGAGAATGGAGATTCAAAACCGGAATCAAAAGAGGGAAATATTGAAATTCCTGAAACAATTCCTGTTAAACCTTCACTCCCAACAGACGAATCATCAGATAATCAGTCTCGGAATCCGGTTTAAAAGAGATACATCATGGAAGAATCAACGTCCAAGGAAAAGATGCTTAAAAGCATTCGTGATGCATTAATCCATAAGTCCGAAGCTCCTGCGATAGTAGGAAATTCTGAAAGAGGAATTTATACACCTATGGTCGATCCTCTCGATATTACTTTTGCAGCGGAATTTACGGGTGTTAATGGAAATTTTGTTTATTGCGAAGATATTCTGGCGTTGGTTGAGAATTTAAAAGCAATTTCAATTGAAAATAACTGGTCGGCTGTTTTTACTGCCGACCTCCAATTGGAAAAGGTTTTGAAAGCTGCCGAGATTCCTTGTTCTATTGCTCAGGAAGATTTTTTGAAAGCGAAAGTGGGTGTTACTTTTTGTGAATTTCTGGTTGCCAGGGTAGGGGCTATTGTTATCTCTTCAAAGCAAACGGGAGGGCGTAGATTAAATATTTATCCCGATACGCATGTTGTTGTCGCTATGGCATCGCAGATTGTACCCGACATAAAGACTGCTTTAAAAGCTTTATGCGAAAAGTATACTGATCGGTTACCTTCTTTGGTTAGTATTATCACGGGGCCAAGTCTATCATTTGGTATCGAAAATCTCAAAGTAACCGGTGCAACCGGTACGCGTAATTTGTTTGTGTTCTTGGTGGATGACTCAACAGAAAGTACAGAAGATGGAAAGTGAAAATTGGGTTAAGGTATTTAGTTCTAATCAGGAATATTTGGTCGAAATAACTAAAGGTGTTCTTGAAGAAGAGGACATCGATGCTGTTATCATAAATAAAAAAGATTCATCTTATCTTTTTGGTGAGGCCGAATTGTATGTTAAAAAAGAAAATGCTTTAGTCGCGTTAAATTTAATCAGTAAAATTGAAAGTGAATAATTTTGTTCAACGGACTATTACAGGAATTGTCTTTGTTGCTGTTGTTGTATCTGCCATCGTAACTAATCAGATTTTTTTCTCCAGCCTTTTTTTTATTATTACAATTCTTGGATTGTATGAATTCTATAAATTATGGCGTATAGGAGGAAAAGAACTGTCAATGTATCTGGGGATAGCATTGGGGGGGCTAACTTATATCGGGTTAGTCGCAGTATCGATCCATGTGATTGAAGCGGAACTTTTACTTCTTTTGATACCATTGGTAGTGGGCATTTTTATTGTCGAACTCTATCGAAATCGGCATTTTCCTTTTGAAAATATAGCATTAACATTATTGGGCAGCTTATATATTGCCGTTCCATTCGGACTGTTAAACTTTCTGTACCTTCCTGATAATAATCGCATTTACTTGTTATTGCTTGCCTATTTTGTCCTTTTGTGGTTAAATGATACTTTCGCTTATCTTTTTGGAATGACTTTAGGGAAGCATCGTCTTTTTGAACGGATATCTCCGAAGAAATCATGGGAAGGAAGTATTGGTGGGGGATTAACTACTATTGTTGTAACTTGGATTCTCTCGACAATTGAGACTTCAATTCCCTTTATCCATTGGGCTGTAATTGCTTTAATTATTGTCGTTATAGGCACATTGGGCGATTTGGTCGAATCTATGATGAAACGAAGTCTGAACTGTAAGGACTCGGGTAATATTCTCCCTGGACATGGCGGCATTCTGGATCGTTTTGATGCAGTCCTGCTTTCAGCTCCTGTGATATTTGTTTATGTTGAACTTTTTGTAAAATAAAAGAAAATGAAAATTCATAAAGAAGGTTATCAGTTCATATTGGGTGCATTGGCTTTCAGCGCTGTTATTATTTTTTTATCAGTGTGGTTTCTGCGTAGTAATCCTGTGCTGAACTATGGCATCATTGCAGTAATGGTTCTTTTCTTTGCTTTTATTGTACGATTTTTCCGTTATCCTCAACGTCCGATTAGTTTTGGTGAGAATAATATTGTGTGTCCTGCCGATGGTAAAGTTGTTGCTATTGAAGAGGTTGAAGAAAAAGAGTATTTTAAGGATAAACGCATTCAGGTTTCTGTGTTTATGTCGCCCAATAATGTACATGTTAACTTTTTTCCAATTGCCGGTAAAGTTGCTTATTCAAAATATCATTCAGGAAAATATTTGGTTGCATGGCATCCAAAATCGAGTGAATTGAATGAAAGAACTACGGTTGTTGTGAAGGGAGATGGAAAGCATGAGTTATTGATGCGTCAGATAGCTGGAGCTGTTGCACGCCGAATTGTTTGTTATGCAAAGGAAAGTCAAATCGCCACTCAAGGTGGCGAGATGGGCTTTATAAAGTTTGGTTCAAGGGTAGACCTTTTCCTTCCTGTGGGGACTATGATTGATGTTAAAATAGGACAAGCAGTTACAGGTCGTACTACTATTATTGGTCGTTTTCAATAATAGTGTTTTTAACAATACATTAACAATGCTGATTCGCATTATGAGCTATAAGGTCATTAAATTTGTTTCAAACATTTAACTCTCAAAAAAAATTAAAATGAAAAAAGTAGCATTATTCCTTTCATGTTTAGCATTTGTAAGCTTTGTTGCAATTGCTCCTGCTTCGGCTGGAATCCAAGATCAGAAACCAAAAACTGAACAAAAAGCTGCAAAGAAAGCTTGTTGTGCCGATGCAAAAAAGGATGCAACTTGTAAAAAAGATGCAACTTGCAAGAAAGGCGCAGATTGTAAAGGTTGTCCTAAAGCAAAAGCAAAAGCTGCTACTCCTGCTCCAAAAAAGTAATTACTGTTTCCCTTAAAAAAAGAGGCTGTCTCATGATTTTGCGATAGCCTCTTTTTTATGGAAATTTTTGTCTGATAAAATGAATGCAAACTCGATGTTCTGATTCAACTTACATATTGGAATTCTGCTTTACTAACTTAATAATAATTCAGATATTCTAATGACGGATTTTGGTTATACCTATCTAAGCTATAAAGCATATTTCATAGGTCTCCTTTTAATATCAGTCTTTTAATTTTTTAAGAGTGACAGCAACTCCGTAAGATGGGCTACTTTATAGGTGGTTTTCTGCGTGCTGTTTTCTGTGTCTTGGAAATCATAGTAAACAGTGTCCATCCCGATTGCTGCCGCACCCAAAATATCAACTTCAAAGTCGTCACCAATCATTAAACTTTCTTTCACTTTAGCACCGGCTTTTTTTAAGGCATAAGTAAATATACGCTTATCCGGTTTTTTGCTCCCGGCCTCTTCCGAAGTAACTACACAATCAAAGTATCCATTTAGTCCGGCATATTCCATTTTAACCTTTTGAATCTCTTCAAACCCATTGGTGATAATGTGGAGGTGGTATTGGCTTTTTAGCTGATCGAGTACTTTAATTGTTCCAGGCATGAGCACTCCTTTTCTTGGACAAGCAAAGGTATATTCCTCCGAAATTTCATTGGCAAGGCTTACATTGTCTATTCCGAAATCGTTTAATGTAAGGATGAAACGTGTGTCTTTAAGCTCTTCTTTGCTTATTTTATCATTTCTATACAAATTCCATAAGTGCTCGTTATGTTTAGTATAGGTTTCAGTAAATGCCTCAAAAGAGGGTATCCCACTTTGTTTTAAAGAAAACTTTTCAAAGATTTCTTTAAATGTTTCAATATAATTACTCTCAAAGTCCCATAAGGTTCTGTCGAGATCAAAGAAGAGGTGCTTGTATTTCATCCGTAAATAATTTTTTTAATACGATCCGATGGATATTGTATACCCGATGCTCATCATTCTCTGCGTTTTGTGAGCATACCCATTTCATTGTTAGTGATGTCTTTTAATGACCAGATAGAACCCTGTTGAAATAGTGCATTACAAGGGCGATTATGCGTTAAGCTGATTTCATATTTGCCGGTTCACTTTTATGAGGCGACTACGACTGGTCCGAAACAGCTTATTATGTATACGATTGTATTACAAGTCCGGGCTAATGATTCTATCAATAATTGCCTCAATATTTATTTTGCAAAGATAATGCTTTGTTATTTAAAATGGAGTGTTGAAAAAACAACACAATAAATTAAAAAACTATTGACTTTTTGTGACCTATAATACTATATTTGCGATATTAAAATAATATCAAAATAAACCATTATGAAAAGCGAAACTTATTATCGTCCCATCTCAGGTTATGTGGGACTATTAATGACTCTGATCCTTCTAGGAAGCGGAGCTGCAGCGATTTCAATCGCAAATGAAGCAATATTACCTACCATTATTGGGGTTATATTACTTATTTGTGGATTTCTGACATTCCCCGGTTATCTGGTTGTCAATCCAAATCAGGCTTCCGTGTTGGTCCTGTTTGGCAAATACATTGGAACCGTCAATGAGAATGGTTTTTATTGGGTAAATCCCTTTTTTACAAAAAAGAAGATATCACTGAGAGCACGCAATCGCGATAGTGAGCCTATAAAGGTGAATGATAAATTGGGAAATCCAATTATGATTGGAATTGTGTTGGTATGGCGTGTACAAAATACTTTTAAGGCCTCTTTTGAAGTGGATGATTATATTAAGTTTGTAGAAATACAAAGCGAATCTGCCATTAGAAAACTTGCAGGTCATTATGCTTATGATAACTTTGATGAAGAACAGAAAGAGATAACGCTACGTTCAGGAGGAGAGGAAGTCCATAAGCAGCTTGAAACAGAGTTGTCAGAGCGTTTGTTGATAGCAGGAATAGAAGTGATAGAAGCCCGTATTACTTATTTGGCCTATGCACAAGAGATTGCCGGTGCAATGCTTCGTCGTCAACAGGCAACTGCCATTGTTGCCGCCCGTTTTAAGATTGTTGAAGGAGCCGTTTCTATGGTTGAAATGGCATTGGATCAATTATCGAAGAAACATATTATTGATCTTGATGACGAGCGCAAGGCTTCAATGGTAAGTAATATGATGGTGGTGCTCTGCTCTGATAAAGATGCCAGTCCGGTAATAAATACAGGAACCCTGCAACAATAAATCATGCCTAAAAAATCGTTTGCTTTACGGATAGATGAGGAGGTTATGAATGCTGTTGAAAAGTGGGCAGCCGATGAATTTCGTAGCACTAATGGTCAATTGGAGTGGATCATCTCGAAAGCATTGAAAGATTCGGGTCGTTTAAGAAAGAAGCCGAAAGGGGATGATACGGGTGAAAATATAATAAAATAAGTAATCATGCTAGTCGAAGCCACTTCTGAGGTATGGTGGCTTCGACTAACTACGACACTTAAAAAATCATGCAATTTTTTAAGACAAATTTATTTGAATATCATGTAAATATGATAAAAACCATCGAAATTACATTTTAGTCGGACAACAATTGCTTATTTTATAAAAGTTAATCGTGATATGCAGACGCTAATTTGTTAAGGAGTTTTAGGTAGGATTCCAGCGTTGTTGTCCTTTCATAATCCGATTTGGTCTTAAGGGCGATCACTAGATTAAGTTTGGGTAGCACCGTAATGAAATTACCATAAGAACCCTGTGCTGAATAGGCTCCCTCAAATGCTCCAGCATTATAGGGTTTATCCCATAACCACCAGAGATAGCCGTAACCGAATATGGAATATTCATCTTTATTTTCCACCGCCTGTTGATGGGTAGTCACCATACTGGTGATCTTATGTACCCACGCTTGAGAAAGTATCTGTTGATCCTTCCATTTGCCGTTACGGAGCATTAGGTAACCGATTCTGGCCATATCTTCGGTTGAAAACCACATGTGATAAGTTGGGTAGACCGATTTATCGGAATCACCCGGATTATGTTTTTGGATGCTAAGGTTCCAGTCCTGCATCTGCAATGGTTTAGCTAGTATGCTGTCCACTAGGGTGTAAATACATTTCCCTGTTTGCTTTTCCAGAATATAACCGGCCATATTAAAATCCCAATTGCTGTACAACCAAAAAGTACCCGGTTTTTTTGTTCCTCTTTTAGGTGCAAGATAAAGCGCATCGCCGCCATTACTTGCAGGGTGGAACACACCCGAACGTGCGGTTAGGATATCGTCGATCGTGGCTGTTTTCTCTATTGGAAGCAGTCCGCCAATATCATCGATACCCAATTGCCCAAGAGTCGTTTTCAGGTTAATGGTCCCATTCTCTACAAACGGCCCGTATAACATGGCACAGACGCTTTTTCTGCAGGAAGCGATATAGCTTAACTCTTTCAAATCCCCATATTGGAAAAGTATCTTGCCTCCGTCAATCACCATCATCCCGGATGCTTGGGTACTGTCAATGACGAACTTCATCAGTCTGTCTAGTTTTCCCTTATCCCAATGATTGGAATCGCCAGCCATTTCCCAGGTCGCTTCAGGATAAATAGGTGCTAGTTTCGTTTTTTGTTGTGCATTTGCCACAAAAAAAAGACTGGTTATCAACCCGAATAAGGCAAGGATGGGCTTATATTGTTTCACCATTTGAATTTTTAATTTATATCATTATTTTACCGGCCATTCATCAGAAAAGCAGACAGCTTTTTATTGAATATACTTCCTTTGTCACAGTTTGTAAAAAAGACGTAGCCGGTCTTTTTCGCTTTGAAATACTGCCAGCTGGATTGGAAATCACCGTTATTTCCGCCATGTCCATAGGATAACCCGTAAGGTGTCGGGATGATTCCTACCCCAAGTCCCCAAGCGGTATAGCCCTCAGAATAGATATCGTTATCTTGTGGAACGTGTACTTGCTCTTTGACCATTTCTGCCAGCGAAGCCTTACTGATTCCCTTATGTTCCATCAGTGCGATCAGAAATCTGGCATAATCAATGGCTCCCGTATGCAAGCTGCCTGCTGATAAAAACATCGAGGAATCCTGTGTGGGAAAGGCTATAGGCCATGGTTTACCTACGCTTTTCCCTTTAACATGGCCGCTGACTTTATGCAAGCTGATATAATTATTACCGGTGAAATAAAAATGACTTAATCCCAGCGGCTGCGACACTTCCTGCTGGTAAAGTGCGTCCAGGGTTTTCAGGTCCCTGTGGTTCAGATAGGCGATGACCTGGTCCAAGTAGTGATATCCTTCACCTGAATAGGAAAACTTTGTCCCAGGTGTGAAGTTCAGATACAGGTCTCCGTATTTGATGTGTCTGGCAGAATCTACATGGTCAAAATATCGCCAGTTGGGAAAACCGGACTCATGACAAAGTACCATTCTTGCGGTAATCAGTTTGTAGCGTTCATCATGTGCAATATCCGGATAAGGCATATACTTGTATAAAGGTGTATCGAGGCTGAGCATCCCTTTTTCGACCATCTTCATCACGAAATAAGCAAACGCTGTTTTGGACATGGAAGCTGATTCAAAGATGGAGGCATCATCAACCGGTTCTTTTGAATTGATATCTGTTATCCCAAGCGCTTTATGATAGACGATGCGGTTATGGTTAATAATTGCAATGGACAACCCCGGCATACCTAGAGAGTCCATTTCCTTTTTGAGGAAATTCTCCAATATTGCTATGGGAATCTTGGTTCCGTTGATAGCTTTGATCTGTGCATCAGCTATAGCACGGATGCCGAAAAAGAGGATGATAAGAAAGATCCTGAAGTCGGGCCTGATATATTTCATGGGTTTACAATTACTTTTTAGTATTGTCGGTATTGATTATCTTTTGGCGGACAAGGGGGTTGTTAGTGATCATTGGATAGGATATCTCAATCATATTCGATGCCACATTCGTATTCGTGAGAATTTATGGATCGTCATCCCAAGGAACAGACATCTTATAAAGACTTCATGATTATCTTACCATGTCTCCAATACCCATATCTTTAATTTTAGCCAATTGGGTTAGCTCCATAATTTTAGCTTTTGGAATTTTACCGGTAATTGAAATGAGTGAAAGTTCTTTTCCTTCTCTTACGTAGATAACAAATTCTGAAATCTGATCTTCACCTAAAGGTTTAATACAAATTCTAACGTCTGTACCCTCACCTTTATCTGAGATGTTCATTAACTCCTTGTATCCTTCATTGAGAATCGGGGTGACGAGTTTGTCGATATCAGCTTGTTCTTCAGGTGTTAATTTTTCACTTGAAATGATACGCATGCCTTCAATAGTTTTGACCAGCTTTTTCATTCCTTCCTCATCACCATTTATCATGGTCATCATATCTTTCGAAATATTAACAATGGTCATTTTTTTGTTTTCGCTCAGCTTACTACATAGATCGGCTATTTTTGATTGAGCCTGAACGGAACCGACAAATAGGAGTAGTGTTACCAGAAATCCTATGGGTGAGATTTTTAAAAGGTGATTTTTCATGATTGTTTATTTTTAGTGGTTAAAAGATGCAATAGAAAGTTCTTTCATTTTGCAGAAGTATCATCTATTTTGTTTTATGGATTCTTCTGCAATTTTAGAGATATTTACATTCGGGAGATACTTATTCATTAAGTCGAAGTACTTGAATTTTTGTAGGGCGCGATTAATATCGTCCATCTTATCAAGCGGCGCTAATGAATTATGAATTGTATTCTCAATATTATTTTTTGTTTCTTTTTCATTCTTTAAGGCAAGTATTGTTGCAGGGTGTTCGCCAACAATTGTTCGTACAGGTTTTCCTTTTGTCGTATCTTCTTTTCTGGACGGCTTTTTTGATTCTGTTTTCTTCGATAAAGCAGGTGTGTTATACATTGAATCATGTTGCTTTGTAAGGGTTGCCAGTGGTTGAAACTCTTTTTTGGAAGATGGAAAATGAAGTGCAAACAAGAGGAGTATCGTAGCGGCAGTGGAGATACCCAGACCTACTACCCACCAAATGTTTTTCTTCTTTTTATCTCGTTTTAGAGTTGGCATTTGCTTGCTGCCTTCAGCTTCAAAGTAGGTAAATAAATTTTTATACGCTTTCCATTCATTGGGAAGGAGGGCTGTTTTCAGGAAGAAATCTTTCAACTCCATCTCTTCTTGCAGCGAAGTTTCTCCTTCAAAGTATTTATCGAGTAAATCCTGAATATGCTTCTTGTTCATGGCGCTCAAAATTTAGAATTGTTTGTCGAACATTTTGTCGTGCCCGGCATAAAATCACTTTAGTGTTATTCTCGCTAATGTTTAAAATTCCAGCAATCTCTGAAAGTTCGAAACCCTCCACATCTCTTAAATGAATAACTGTTTTTTGTTGCTCGGATAGATTGTTTATTGCTTGATGAATCAATTGTGATTGTTCAGTCCGTTCCAGCGGGTCGATGTCTGAAGATCGGAAACTGTTTTCGTGTTTAGAATCCAATCGTTCGTTTTTCAATCTTGCCGATTTCAGAACGTCGAGACATAAATTTCGGGTCATCGTAAACGCAAAAGCTTCGGCATTTTTAAGATTAGGAATCTCTTCTTTTCGTTGCCATAACTTCATCCATACATCCTGTGCTATATCAGAAGCATCATCGCTACTGTTCAGCAGTCGAAGCGCTAGTCGATATAATTTGTCCCGGAATGTATTTTGCCAGATATCCATATTCTTTTAGGTCTCTGTATCTATGACGACTGAATTAAAAGATAATTACAAAGAAAGGAAATAAAATATCTGTTTTTTTGAATCAATGGTTATTGAGAATTGATTAATCTAAAAGTATGGTTTATTTTTCTGTATTTTTGCTTGTAAATGATCATGTCTTTCTAAATAATCACTAAAAAAAACAATCAACCTATGTTTAAAGGACACCCCAAAGGACTTTATGTTCTGTTTTTTTCTAATATGGGCGAGCGGTTTGGGTATTATACCATGCTTGCAATATTTACACTTTTTCTTCAAGATCACTTTGGCTGGGATGCTACTCAAGCTTCCTGGTTATATGGCACCTTTCTGGCTGCTATCTATTTTGCTCCCCTTCTGGGAGGTATAATTGCTGATGCCTGGCTTGGTTATGGCAAAACATGTACTCTTGGAATTATTACGATGGGTATTGGATATGCCTTGCTCTCTCAAACAGGAGCAAATCCTACACCGATGTATGTCGCATTAGGTGTTATTGCATTGGGTGTCGGATTATTTAAAGGCAATCTGGTTGTTATTGTAGGAAATTTATACGAGAATTCTAAGATCGGTCACTTACGTGATGCCGCATTTAATATTTTCTACATGGGTATTAATATCGGGGCGATGTTTGCACCACATGTTGCAAGGTCTCTGAAGAATTTAATGATGTCGCGTGCCGGATTTACGTATGATTCGGCAATTCCCAAGATTGCAAATGATTTGGTTGCAGGCCATACTGTAACGGTTGATAATCTTGATAAGATTCAAACGATGGCCGGTACAACAGATACTGCTAGTCTGGTTCAGTTTGCGCAGCACTATCTAAACGCTCTTTCTCACGGTTATAATTGGGGGTTTGCTGCTGCCGGGGTATCAATGTTGATCAGTATTGTGATATTCTTAGCTTTTCGTAAATATTACAAGGAAGGTGATTACCTACAGAAAGATAAAATTAAAACAGGTGATGCTGTTGAGTTAACTCTTAAACAAACAAGGGATAGAATTCTTGCTCTTCTTCTTGTGTTTGTGATTGTGATATTTTTCTGGATGGCCTTCCATCAAAACGGTTCAACTCTAACCTTCTTTGCAAAGAATTATACAAATCTGGTTGCTAATAAATTTACATTTCTCCTCTTCTCCATCCCTAATTTATTAGCCATCTTTTCGGTTATATTGGGTTTTGTTGCTGTAATAAATAAAGAAACAAGTCTTAAATTCAAACTTGTCGGTGGTGCATTTGTGCTAGCCGGTTTGGCTGTATTGGGTTACAACCTGAGTAATATGGGTGATAGTAATATTATTGCTCCTGAATTATTTCAGTCGTTCAATCCTATGTTTGTCGTTTTTCTTACTCCTGTTATAGTTGCCTTCTTCTTATGGCTTCATAATAAAAACACCGAGCCTTCAGCTCCAAGTAAAATTGGAATCGGAATGGTTATTACGGCTATTGGTTTTTCTATCATGTTATATGCATCCTATGGCTTGCCCAGTGTTAGTGACTTGGGTGGTAATGCCGTAAGTCATAATCTTGCCGTTAGTCCGTACTGGTTGATTTCAACTTATTTTACATTAACCATTGCCGAACTCTTTTTGAGCCCTATGGGGCTATCTTTTGTTTCCAAAGTAGCACCACCTAAATTGCGTGGAACCATGCAAGCCGGCTGGCTATCTGCTACTGCTGTTGGAAACTATTTAGCCGGTTATATCGGACGTTTCTATGAAAACTGGCAGCTTTGGCAGTTCTTCCTGTTGTTGGTAGTTGTAGCAACTGTTTCTGCTATTATTATGTTTTCTATCATGCACATCATTAAACGTGCATCAGAATCATAATTTATTTGTTTGAGATTCTAAAAAGGCTGCCCTCAAAGGCGGCCTTTTTACTTTTATCTTTGTGAGATGAACGAACATGCTTTTCCATGGGGTCACTCCCGTAGGTATAATTCTTATTCCGAATATTTTAAAAAGTCATTTGGCCAACGTGTTCAAAAGGTCTCAGTGGATGCGGGTTTTACTTGCCCTAATCGTGATGGGAGTAAAGGGGTTGGCGGATGTACCTATTGCGATAATGATTCGTTCAATCCATCTTATTGTCATCCTCAGAAGTCGATTACTCAGCAAATTAAGGAAGGTATTGAATTTCATTCACGGAGATACCGGAGAGCGAAAGACTTCCTTGCATATTTTCAACCCTATTCAAATACTTATGCTCCTGTTGAAAGATTAAAACAACTTTATTCGGAAGCATTGGCTGTTGACGGGGTGGTGGGATTGGTTATTGGGACCCGTCCCGATTGTGTAAATGATGAAATACTTGATTATATAGCTACTTTAAGCAAATCATATTATGTGATTCTTGAATATGGGCTTGAGTCGTGCTATGATAAAACATTAAATAGAATAAATAGAGGCCATTCATGGAATGAAAGTAGTGCTGCTATACAAAAGAGTGTACAACGTGGAATAAAGGTTGGGGCGCATCTTATATTTGGCTTACCAGGAGAGTCTCATGAAGAGATGCTGGCCGAGGCAGCGTTGGTGTCAGAACTTCAGTTGGATAATATTAAGTTTCATCAGTTACAGATCATAAAGGGAACCGTAATGGCTGGTGAATATCTTAAAGATCCTGAATCTTTTCGACTATTCGGAATGGAAGAGTATCTCGACTTTATGATTCAATTTATCGAACGGTTGAGTCCTTCAATTGTTATCGAACGGTTTGCAGGAGAGGTTCCGCCAAGGTTCTTGGTTAGCACCCCATGGTCGAATTTGAGAAACGATGAGTTTAATAGACTACTTGAACATAGACTCGAAGAAAAAGACACATGGCAGGGGCGCCTCTATTAAAATTTAACGATAAGCTGTGCACTTATTTCAAGTGGACTCCACGACGAAGTTGTAGCATTTGTCAAGGTGGTGTCGTCATCAGAGGAAATAGATTGAATGACATCTTTAGTGCTATTTGTGGCTGCTTTCTTAAAGCTTGATGCTATCTTTATTGTTAATGTCTGTTTTTCAAAAAACTTGAGTCGGCCGAATAGGTAGACTCTTGCTCCCTCACCAAACAGCATTGGGGTACTAAATGAAAACCGGTGATCATATTCATAGGTATAAAAGCGATTGTCGTATGAGGCAGAAAACAGCGCCACCCTCCCTGTAAGACTAAATTTATCCTTTTTGCTTTTCCAAATGATATCTTGTGCAAAGAGCTTGCCGTTAGTGGTCCCTGATTCTTTCTGAAGTTGATTCCATTCCCCTCTTGATTGAAGTGTGAATCCCCCTCCGATTGTGATTCTCCCACTGAAACGAATATTAAGTCGATGTTGGTTTTCAACCTCATTAATATTTACCGTATCTACTACAGGTAAATTTAGTGGACGGTCTTTCACCGTTAAGCGCAAAGCCAAGAGCACGTCTTTATTGGGCTTCCATTCCATCTGCATCTGCTGTTCACTTCCCGAAGAGGGAGCGTCAATTCTGTATTTTAACCAGGGAAAACGGTAGAAGTCTGTGAAAGCCCGCAATGTTACTTTAGAAGAAAGTAATACATTCAAACCTGCAAAGAGTCCCTTTTCGTTTTGAGGCTCTCCGCTTTCTCCCAAACAATTTCCATAAGGAGCATTATACCTGACAGCGTAGTTTCGATACGAAATAAACAATGTGGTTCCATACGTCGGTTGGTAGAGTAGGTTCTGGATCATTGATATTCCGGATGCTTGGTTCATGGCGGTTTCTCCACTAAGTATGACTTTTCCCATAACGATTCGATGGTCAAGACTAATGTTGCGAAAATCTTTTCCAGTGAGATCGTATTTCTTATAAGGTTTTGTAGAAACTGCAATCGGATAGCTGTAACTTCCTGTGATAAAGTTTAAACCGATTGATGAAACATCAAAGTTCCAGGCAATTCTTCCTCCGTAGCTTAAAAGCAATGCATTATGTTTCCGGCTTATCTCAATACTATCGCGATGTAATCCATCCTGCACCAGACTTAGTATCTGTTGTAGCGAATCCATTCGGGCATCGATAGGTGAAGCTGAGAAGAACCCCGTTAATGTAAACTGTTTTATGTTTGTTGTAGCGGCAGCTCCTCTCATAAAACCGGTTTCCATGGCCGAGCTGTTTTGGACAATTCCCGGAGCTTTCCTGCTATATCCTGACGCAAACAGTATCTTTCCAACATTGTATCCGCTCCAGATTGCCAATCCCTGACCGAACCTGAGATGATAGTCCCCGATGATCACTTTGGATTTGCCGGCTGGCGTACCTAAAGCTATGAAACCGGAAAAAAAATCGAATTCTTCTGACCGGGTTAAAGATTTTTTGAATAGTGGTTCTCCTGCATCTTTTTCCATGGTGAAACCTGCGGACACTCTATTTCTCCAATCATATCGATATTTGACTAGTAATTTGGTTTGAGAACCAAGATATAGACTATCCTTTGGTCTGTTAAAACCTGAAGTCCGGATCAGAAGATTATTTTTCCCTTCATTTAATAGCTCGGAAGTCGTTATTGATTGTCTGTTCCTGTCTGTAGAGAAGTCAATATAGGGAAGAAGTTTTTCAATTACTTCCCGGTCAAATCCTTCTATCAGTTGAAGCTCGTATTGCGAAATAATAAGTCCGCCAATCTTTCTATAAATAAGTAGGTTCTTTATTTGAAGTTCATTTAGGAAAGGAATACGGCTTAATTGTTTCAGGGATGCAAAATTAATAGCGATCGGATGACGACTAAGATAACTAAGCAGTTCTTCCCGATCAGAGAAATCCTGGTGCAAGTCTGCCCGGCTTTTCAATGATTCTAATTCGTACACTTCTTCCTCTGAAACTACATTTTGACTTTGGCCGTTTAGGCTTATCAATAAAAATACTATTAAAAGAAGATATACATGCTTCATTTTAGTGTTTCTATAAGGGCGCGTCTGTGTCTAAACATAATGATGTTTCAAAACCGGTAGATGAGTGATCCCTGTGGCGAAAATCCAAGCGTTTGATGCCACTTAGTAGCAATGTCGACGGTAAATACCGAAAAAGAGTATCCACATCCAAAACTAACACAGGAGGGATTGGTGCTATAACCTGCCCGTAAATAAATCTGTTCACTAAAAGCATATTCTACTCCATAATGGAAAGTGTTTCCATCCTGTGATGATCTTTCCGCCTGAAATAAGAGTTGTAGATCGGGAAGTGGCTTATAGGAGAGCCCTGCACGGTATAGAGAAGGAATCTCCTCTGATGGAGTACATTGATACCGGGCTTTTATGGGGTTGAATACGCTGAGTGCAAGGCCTGTTTTTTCATTTACCTGCCATTGTATTCCAGCTTCGAACGACACGGCCGATCCTTTTCCATATTCACTTCCAAATGATACCTGATAATAGTCGAATCGAAGACCTGCCGAGAAGTTTTCGCCAAAGCTTCTCCCATAAGCAAATCCGGCAAATCGGTTATTGTATAGGTTTGAACCGAGCTGACTTACTGCAATAGCCAACCCACCATTCGAAACGGGAACTGCAAACGATGCAGCATTAAAACAAAGTTCCTTTAGTAAAAATCTGTTTTCAACAAATAAAGCCGCCATTGGTTGATTTATCTTAGCCAGACCGGCAGGGTTGTTATGCGAAGCCCATATACCACTGGTTAAAACGGATACTCCGCCTGTTCCCGCTTGACTGGCGCCAGCAGGATCGGCTTCTTTTCCTGCTTGAATTTGTAGTGGTAGAAACAAAAGGAAACAAAGGAAATAATGACTAGTCATCTTCTTTTTACTATACGTAATAAAATTACAAATAAAAAAAAGTGATAAAGTGAAAATGAATGAATTAATTTTGCTGGTATAAAAAACATACATATCATGGAGAAAAAAGAGATATTACGGTTTCTTGAGGATTTAAGAGATAATAACACAAGAGAATGGTTTGCAGAGAATAAGAAAAGATATGAACAGGCTCACCAGTCATTCCTCTCGTTTGTCGAGGAGATAATTGCTATGGTTAGGGTCTTCGATCCTACTGTTGGCGACATAACGCCCAAAGAGTGCGTGTTTAGAATATATAAGGATATCCGTTTCTCGCATGATAAAACACCCTATAAAATCAATATGGGCGCTTTTATTACACGTGGAGGGCGTAAACTTAGCTATGCAGGATACTATCTTCACCTGGAACCGGGAGCTTGTATGTTGGCAGGCGGAATTTATATGCCAGATCCTGATACGTTAAAACGGCTTCGTCAGGAGGTCTATTTTAATAGTCCTGAATTCAAATCCCTATTAGGTGCAGAAGCTTTTGTGAATTATTTTGGGGCTTTGAGCGAAGAAGGAAAATTGAAAAAAGCGCCCCGTGATTATCCGTCCGACTTTCCGGATATTGAATTGCTAAAACATCGTCATTATACTATGTCTCATTATGTGAGTGACGACATTGTTTGTTCAAAACAATTTCCGGCATTGGTAAAAAGTGTTTTCGAAGCTATGAAACCGGTCAATGACTTCTTAAACCGGGCATTAAAGGATTGAGCTTTCCAGTATAAAGCGGCCACTATTAAATACATGGAATCAATCAGGATTATCTGGGGTGATGTAAACTATCAAATACTATCGGGCTCGATACTGAATTTGCCTCAGATAATAATTGAATTGTGATAAATTGTATTTTTTATTCGTTAAAAGAATAGATTTTATTGGAGAAACCTTAGGTTTCATTAATTTTGTTCTTTTAATTTTAAGTGCAATCTTAAAATATTACGAAACTGTTTAATTTTTATTTACTGGTTCCGATAGAAACTGAATATTGGCAGAAAAGAGATTCGATAAATTCTAATATTGTCCTGTATGGGCCAATACCAATGAAGAATTTCATCCTTTTTACCAATATATTTTCTTATACGGGAAATTTTTAAACAGCTTCCTTCTTGATCATCTTTTTTGAGCCAATATGAAACGAGCATGTTCGTTAAACATAAATATGGATGAATATCTTGCATGCAGGTTTTATCCGATATTAAAAAAGTAAATCATTTACGGATGAAATATCTTTACACTACATTATTAATAATTTGTCTGTTTCCTTTTTGTTCCTCAGGACAACGATTCTTTAAATCAACTCCCAAAAAGCTAATTATAGAGGTTTATAATAGAAATAGCTTTTCTATAAAAGATGAAGTGATCGAAATTCCTTTTTCCGATTTGATAAAGAGAATAAAGACACTAAAGCCCGGTAGTTTTAGGGTTATCGATCTATCGACCGGAAAAGAAAAAATCACTCAGGTTACCTATAATGAAAAGAAACAACCTCAGTTTGTATTGATCCAATCGAATAATGATGGAAAACAGACGAAGAAATATGAGGTTGTTGAAGGAATAACATCGTCGTTTAAACCACTTACTTTCGGACGATTTGTGCCGGAGCGGTTCGATGATTTCGCATGGGAAAATGATAGGATTGCACATAGGGTATATGGTCCGGCTCTTGAGAAGACCGGCGAATTGAGCAATGGCATTGATGTTTGGGTAAAACGTACCGATTCTTTGATCATCGATAAATGGTATAAACTGAATAATTATCATAAGGATAACGGAGAGGGGCTCGACTGTTTTAAAGTAGGTAGAACATTAGGTTGTGGAGGCGAGGCTCCTTATATTCATGATAAACTGTGGTTTGCTAATAACTTTACCAGTTATAGTATTATAGAAAACGGACCTTTGCGTACAACCTTTAAATTGGATTATGCTCCATTTACAGCTGATGGTATTGTTATCAAAGAGCATCGGATGATCTCTTTGTCTGCCGGTTCGCAAATGAGTAAAATTGTTGTCAACTATGAGATGAAAGAAAAAAAAATTCCTATTGCCGTTGGCTTGGTTACCCGAAATGGTGATGACAAAAGATTGTTGCAGGAGAAGTATGGTATTCTTGGTTATTGGGAACCCAAATCAGCCGAAGACGGTACAATAGGACAGGGGGCAATAATTCCTGCCGGAGGTAAGATGGCTATAGCAGAAGGCCATTTATTGGCTATTTCTACAATTTATAAGTCGGAACCTTTTACCTATTATGCCGGAGCCTGTTGGGATAAGGCCGGCAGGATCAAAACAGCAGAGGAGTGGTTCAATTACCTGAAAAGATATTCAGAGATTTTGAAATATCCTTTGCGCGTAACGGTAAGGTAAAGGCCACATTGCCATGCACTATATCGTTAGGCATGGCAATGTGAAAAATATCTTAGACTATTTCGGCAACTACAAATGCACTACCTCCAATAAAAACAAGATCGTCCTCTTTCGCATTTCTTGACGCAGCTTCCTTTGCTTCAGCTACTGAGGCGTAAACTTCACCCATCAATCCAATTTCGGAAGCCATGTCTTTCAAAGTATGAGCATCAAGGGCTCTAGGCAAACCTGCTTTGCAGAAATAATAAGTAGCCTCTTTGGGCAGTAGTTTGAGCATTCCCGAAATGTCTTTATCACTAACAACCCCAAAAACAAAATGGAGATGATGATGCGGGGTGCAATTTATCTGTTTAACTACCTCTTTTATCCCGTCGACATTATGCCCTATATCGCATATTGTAAGTGGGTTTCGTTTTAGCATCTGCCAGCGACCGCTAAACCCTGTATTTTCTACGACCTTTTCAATTCCTCTTTTCACTATCTCCCGGTTGGTTGGCCATCCCATCTCTTCCAATAATATTGCCGTTTGTATGGTTGTAACGATATTAAAAGGTTGGTAAGAACCTGCGAGCGGGGAGTCGAGTTTTTCTATGTAAGTATTATTATCCGCAATGATTTTTCCGGACAATAATGGGCGTTGATCAAGAGTGTATGACATATTTTGTAATGCAATATGTTCATCGGCAAAGTAAATTTCAGCGTGCATTTCGGCTGCCTGCCTTCTAAATACGGGTTGTGTTTCGTCATGAGACTGCCCAATCACAACCGGTACCTGCGGTTTAATAATTCCTGCCTTCTCGAAGGCAATCTTTGCAAGCGTATCTCCTAAAAACTGCATGTGATCGTAACTGATATTGGTGATAACCGAAACAATCGGATTTATTACGTTTGTGGAATCCAGTCGTCCTCCCAACCCTGTTTCAATGATGGCTATATCTACCTTTTCGTCGGCAAAATAACTGAAGGCAAGTGCAACATTCATTTCAAAGAATGAAGGGTGGATACGGGCGAAATCATCTTTATATTTTTCAACAAAATCAGTCACATACTTTTTGGGAATCATCTCTCCGTTTATTTTTATCCGCTCCCTGAAGTCGCGAAGATGTGGAGAGGTATAAAGACCTACTTTTTTACCCCCTTCCTGGAGAATACTTGATAAGAAATGAGATACCGATCCTTTTCCATTGGTGCCGGCAATATGAATAGTGGGGTAGAAGCGATAGGGATAATTTGTGAGCTCGCATAATTCCAGCGTGTTACCAAGATCTGCTTTATAAGCAGCAGCTCCAATTCTATGAAACATGGGTAGCTGGGCAAGCATATAATCGAGTGTTTGTTGGTAGTTCATGATATCAGATAAATAAATAGCAAAGGTAAAACGAATGGGAGTGGTAATAAAATAATAGGTGTTAAAAAAAAGGAAAAGAGACTTTCAGGTATATTGCTAAAAGTCTCTTTTCCTTTGATCGGTTTTCAACCTGTTTAAAAGTAAAATCCTTTAATTACTTCTTTTTGGTCTGACTTTCGTTGGCGGATCAACCATTAGTGGTACTTTTTCAATGGTGACGTTAGATGTGTCTAATCCATAAGCTTTCACATTCGTAATTGCAAAATGTTTAAGCATATTGTGAATCTGCATGATAAACTGGTCAATAGGACTAAAATCAAAGTCGTAATTTTGAACGCGATCGGTTATAATATATTTAAAGTCACCCAAAATACCATATTTTCTTAGCGATGGGTAGTGGCTGATGATATCAATTTCATGCTTCTGCATCAAATCTTCCAATATCTGTTTGAAGTAGAGATTGATTCTCGGTTCGACTTTAAATCCGATTTTAAAGTCTATTCTTACCAGAACAAACGGAATAATATGTTCAATTTTATATTCTAAGGTATGCGGCTCATCTACCATATCAACATGAAAAAACCAATATAGGTCGGCTCGTTTAGGCTGTTTATTGATGATCGAATACATGATTTTTGCTTCAATATCTGTCGAATAATCAGCACGAGTTAAGTAAACCAGATTTGTAGCGAACTTCGGGATGGAATGGTCGTCATGCAAATCTTTCAATATATTGGCGTAATCGCTGATCTTATCAAACTTGAGAAAGTTCTTCTTTATAGAGCGGGCGTTGTACCAAGCGTACATGATCGTAAAGATGACAGATGCTGCTAGAATGGTGAACCATCCTCCATTTGCGAATTTATGAAGATTTGAAAGGAGAAAAGCTCCTTCGAAGATGAGATACGAAAAGAAGAATATCGCGATATAAACGGGTTTGGTATTCTTGGCTGCCAGATAAAATGTCATTAACATAGTGGTCATTAACATGGTTATGGTAATGGATAAACCATAAGCAGCCTGCATTCTTGATGATTCTCTAAATAGTAAAATAGCGCCCATACAAGCAATATATAACATCCAGTTTACACTTGGAATATACATTTGTCCCTTGATGCTGGTTGGATATTTAATTCTTACTTTCGGCCAAAAGTTAAGGTGTATGCCTTCGCTGATGATGGTATATGATCCGCTAATGAGTGCTTGACTGGCAATGATTGCTGCTGCAGTAGCTAAAATGATTCCGGGAATGAGAAACCAATGCGGGATAATTGCAAAAAAAGGATTTGTCTCCGCCGTAAGAGCTTCCTTGTGGGTAATAATCCAAGCCCCTTGCCCCAGATAATTCAGGATAAGATTAATCTTTACGAATATCCAAGTGATACGGATATTATTGAATCCGCAATGGCCTAAGTCTGAGTATAGCGCTTCTGCTCCCGTTGTACAGAGGAAAACAGCGCCCAACAGTAAGAATCCGCCCGGATGGAAAAAGAGCAAACGTAGTCCATAAATAGGATTGAAAGCTTTTAAAACCATGGGAAACTCCGGAATATGACTAAGCCCAAGTAATCCAAGCGTAATAAACCAGATAACCATTATTAGACCAAATGATTTACCTAATGTATCCGTGCCAAATTGTTGAATAAAAAACAAAAGTGTGATGATCGCCAATGCAATAGGAACGACATTTACATTAGGATTCATCATGCTTAATCCCTCAACAGCAGACACCACAGTAATGGAGGGCGTTATGATGCCGTCTGCTAAAAGTGTCGCTCCACCAATGATTGCCAATACATAAACGCTTTTTCTCTTTTTACGGATAAGAGCGTAAAGTGAAAAAATACCACCTTCACCTTTATTGTCGGCACGCATGGTAATGATGACATATTTTACTGTCGTTTGGAGCGTAAGCGTCCAGATAATACATGAAATAGCACCAATAATATTTTCGGCATTCAAACTTACCCCTAAGCCATCAACTATAGCTTTCATGACATAAAGCGGGGAAGTTCCGAGATCACCAAATACGATCCCGAGAGTGATAATAGCTCCGGCTACAGTAAGTTTACGCTTAATTATGTGTTGTGAATCCATTTATTTTGTTAAAATCTAAAGCGTAACAAGTGAATAATAATAAAGAAGTTGGTTGGTTTATGCATTTGGCTTTGAAGAATATTGTTTAATAGTCGTAATATTTGAGCGGAAGTAAAGAAATAAGGATGATACAAAAAAACAACAAAGATCTCATAGAAGGCATGAACCTTATCAATATATTCACGTTTGATATGTTTGAAATTCGTTCATAAGCATTCTTCCCAATATCGTTTTTTTAATAGCAGCGGGCAAAAGTAGATAAAAGAGTGACTCTAATAACCTAATGAATATGTTAATTTTTCTATACTTCTTTGGTCATTAAAGAGTACAGAAACGCCAAAAAATATTTTTAGATTGGTTCCACTCTTTGAGCACATAGTCTCTTAATTTTTTGATCACCTTTCTCTCAGTTAGGGAAAGTAAAATCGTTTAATTGATTCGTTTTGGTCTGACATTCGTTGGTGGATCAACCATCAGCGGAACCTTCTCAATGGTGACGTTTGATGTGTCTAGTCCATACGCTTTCACATTAGTAATTGCAGCCCGTTTAACAAGATTATAAATCTGCATGATAAACTGGTCAATAGGACTAAAATCAAAGTCATAATTTTGAACACGATCGGTTAGAATATATTTAAAATCACCCAAAATACCATATTTTCGTAGAGATGGGTAGTGGCTGATGATATCAATTTCATGCTTTTGCATCAAATCTTCCAATATCTGTTTGAAGTAGAGATTGATTTTCGGTTCGACTTTAAATCCGATTTTAAAATCTACTCTTACCAAAACAAATGGAATAATATGTTCAAGCTTATATTCTAAGGTATGCGGTTCATCCACAATATCAACATGGAAAAACCAATACAGGTCGGCCCGTTTGGGTTGTTTATTGATAATAGAGTACATGATTTTTGCTTCAATATCTGTTGGATAATCTGCACGGGTTAAATAAACCAGATTTGTAGCGAATTTAGGAATGGAGTGATCGTTGTGTAAATCTTTCAATACATCCGAGTAATCGCTAATCTTGTCAAATTTGAGGAAGTCTTTTTTTATGGCACGGGCGTTGTACCATGAGTACATGATCGTAAATATGAGTGCTGCTGCTAAAATAGTGAACCATCCTCCATTTACAAATTTGTGCAGATTTGAAAGAAGAAATGATCCTTCAATAAGGATAAAGGAGCAAAAAAACAATGCGATATAAACAGGTTTGGTCTTTTTTAACAATAAATAATAGATCATGAGCAAGGTGTCCATTAACATCGTTACGGTAATGGTTAAACCATAAGCCGCATTCATTTTTGAAGATTCTCTAAATAGTAAAATGGCTCCTACACAAGCAACATAGAGTATCCAGTTGACACTTGGAATGTACATTTGCCCCTTGCTACTGGTTGGATATTTAATCTTTACTTTCGGCCAGAAGTTGAGTTGGATTCCTTCACTGATGATGGCATATGACCCACTGATGAGTGCCTGACTGGCAATAATGGCTGCGGCAGTGGCTAAAATAACACCGGGAAAGAGGAACCACTGCGGCATAATTGAGAAAAAAGGATTGGTATTACCGGTCAAAGACGATTGGTGCGTAATAATCCATGCACCTTGTCCCAGATAATTTAAGATAAGATTAATCTTTACGAATGTCCAGGAGATACGGATATTCTTGAGCCCACAATGACCCAAATCGGCGTAAAGTGCTTCGGCTCCCGTTGTACAGAGAAAAATAGCGCCTAATAATAAGAATCCACCCGGATGTAAAAAGAGTAGACGTAATCCGTGGATAGGATTAAATGCTTTTAATATCATAGGAAACTCCGGGATATGACTGAGCCCGAGTATTCCGAGTGTAATAAACCAAACAAACATAATGGGGCCGAATGATTTGCCTAATGCATCAGTTCCAAATTGTTGAATAAAGAACAACAATGTGATAATTACTATGGCAATCGGAATAACATTTACCGATGAATTAACAAAACGTAATCCTTCAACGGCAGACACAACTGTAATTGATGGTGTTATAATTCCATCCGCTAACAGTGCAGCTCCACCGATAATTGCTAATACATAAACCCCTTTTCTCCTTTTTCGAATTAGTGCATAAAGAGAAAAAGTTCCTCCTTCACCATTGTTATCGGCACGCATTACAATCATTACATATTTCACTGTCGTTTGAAGTGTTAGCGTCCAGATAATACATGAAATAGCACCGATAATATTTTCGGTATTCAGTGTTATTCCTAGACCCGCAATGACAGCCTTCATCACATAGAGTGGCGAGGTACCAAGATCTCCAAATACAATTCCGAGGGTGATAATTGCTCCTGCAGCTGAAAGCTTATGTTTGATAGAATGTTGTGAATCCATTGTTCGGATTAGAAGCTAAAACGAAATAATTAAAAGGCAATTAAAAAGATGGTTGATTATACATTCGGTTTTGAAAAGCGTTGTTTAAGAGCGGCAATAATAGGAGGAAGTAGAGATATAATGATGATACCAAAAATCACAATAGTGAAATTTTGTTGTACCACTTTAATGTTTCCAAAAAGATATCCCGCCCAGCTAAAACAGTTTACCCATAAAATATTAGCCGCAATACTGAAGAGATAGAACCTTTTATAAGTCATTCTTCCAATACCGGCAACAAAAGGTGCAAAGGTTCTGATTATTGGCATATAACGTGCAATGATAAGCGTTTTTCCACCATGTTTTTCATAGAAGGCATGCGTCTTATCGATGTATTCGCGTTTGATTAGTTTAAAATTCCGTTCATAAACTTTCTTCCCAAGAACCTTTCCGATCAGGAAGTTAGTATTATCACCTGCAAAGGCTGCAACCGTTAATAGTAATACCAGAAAATAGATTTGTAAAGGATTTTCCGGTCGGGCAGCGATGGCACCTGCAGCAAATATTAATGAATCTCCTGGTAGAAAAGGAGTTACTACCAAGCCTGTTTCACAAAATATGATAATAAAGAGGATAAGGTAGGTCCATGTTTGATAATTGCTGACAATTTCAATTAAATGCTTGTCAATATTAAGGATGAAATCAATTAAAAAGTGGATTGCTTCCAAAGTTAAATGTTTTAATAATAGCTGGCAAAAATAGGCAAAAGAGGGATTCTAATAACTTAATGATGAGTATATTTTTTATTTTAGCTCTTATGAAAAAAATAGAATAAGCCCATTAAACTCTGAAGAGCATTACCTGTCTTATTGTAAACAATGAAAAAAAATAATCCTTAACAATTACAGATATGAGAATGAATTCAATTAAAAGTGGATGTATTTCATTATTAATTAGTGGAATATTCCTGTTGTCAGTTGACGCAAATACGGCATCTGCTCAAAATAAAGTACAAAAAGATACTAAAGTTATCCGTGTTGAGCGTACAATGAAAGGTGATGGAGAAATGATGATTCCCGGTTTAACGCAGGAACAACAAACCAAGATGAAAGATTTACGCAGCGAACACATGAAGGCTACCCGGCTATTGAAAGCCCAGCATGCAGAGAAAGCTGCCCATCTTAAGACCTTAACACTCGTTGATAACTATGATTCTAAAGCTATTAATAAGACTATCGATGAGATGATGACATTAAAAGGTGAGATGCTAAAACGTTCTGTAGCCTTTAAACAGGCCGTTAAAGAAATACTTACCCCCGAACAGCTAAAAGAATTTCAATCTCATATGTTCAATATGAAACGCCACAGAGGTGGTATGCCATTTAACTATGGTCAGATGATGGGTGGTTCAGGAAATGAAATGCAGTTTGGTAGAGATCAGGCAATGAGAGGTCGCAGAGGAATGGCGGCTAATCAGAATATGCCCGGAAGAGAACGGATGGATATTCATATTCAGAGTGAAGGTGGTTCTGCCAATAAGCCGGATACCAACATTGTAAAATAGTTTTTGCGGTTTAAAAAAGTAAATATGTTACGTAAAGCCTCATTCTTAATTGAATGGGGCTTTATTTTTGAATAAGCGCAACGGCTTGTGCGGCTATACCTTCTTCGCGACCGGTAAAGCCTAACTTTTCTGTTGTGGTAGCCTTTATTGAAATGTCGTCCGGATCAATCTCCATTACCTTGGCTAGTGTTTCTCTCATCATGTCGATATACAATTTTACCTTCGGCTTTTGTAAAATGATGATGCTATCTATATTATTAATGGCATATCCTTTTTCTTTTAATAACTCTACGACCCGTTTAAGCAGAATTTTACTGTCTATCCCTTTAAATTCGTTTGATGTATCCGGAAAGTGATAGCCGATATCCCGAAGGTTAGCTGCACCCAGTAAAGCATCACAAATAGCATGGATCAATACATCCGCATCCGAATGTCCCACGGATCCTTTATAGTGATCTATCTTTATTCCACCAAGCCAGAACTCAATTCCTTCGGCTAGCTGGTGGACGTCATAGCCAATTCCTATTCTTATTTTCATGAAACGATAAATCTGAAGAAAATTCACTTGCATACTTTATGCAAAATCTTGTGCTCTTTGTGATAAAAACAATGACCACAAACATTGCTAAGCATCATACACAGCACACGAAAAAATATATTTAAAAGTTTATCTTCTTTCGTCGATTGGTTGGACTAATGCATCAAAATCAAGAATCATGGAGAAACGCAAAGTGTTTTCCAATGGATTATGTTGTTCGGTAGGAATAAGGTAGGATAGATCGAGCTTGAACTTTGTGTATTTTAGTCCGGCACCCATTGTAAAGTATTTACGATTTCCCTTGGTAGGATGCTCGTAGAAATACCCTGCACGTACGGCAAACTGCTTATTATACCAATACTCAGCGCCCAGAGAGAGTGTGACTTCTCTGATTTCTTCCTTCATACCGCCGGGGGCATCATAGAAAGATTGAATGATACCTGCCGGAACAGATACGTCAGGATCTTTTCCTTTGTCGATAATATATTTCCCATCAGCTCCAACTTCCGGTTGATTGGTAATAGCATTGATTTTATAGATCGGAGGAGTCGGAACCAAAAGCTTATTAAAGTCAGTCATAAAGGTTAATGAATTATACTGGTCGAGATTAAATGTTAGACTTGGTCCGATACGAAGGTTTGTCGGGATAAAGTCCTTACGGGTATTATCGTCAGTATAAGATATTTTTGTTCCGATATTGGAGATGTTTACACCCCATGCAAAGAGTGCATCGGTATTGAAAACAGTCACTTTTTTCTGGTAGTAAACAGAAACGTCGGCAGCAACAGAGTTCCCCGGTTTAGTGGATTGTCCTTCTACATCCTGTCCTTGTGTTAAATTTGAATGAATATAACGAGCCGTAATAGCGCCTGAAAGGTTTTCTGATAGCTTGCGTGAATATGAAAAATCGAGGGCAAATTCATTCGGACGATAATTGCCAATGGTCTGGCCTGAAACTTCAGTAAACACAATATCGCCTAATGAAAAGTAAAGTAATGATGCCGATATCGCTTGTCTATCATCCAATTTTTTATAACCGGTGATGTAAGCCAGGTTAATATCGCTAACCAGTTTGCGCATCCAAGGGCTATATGAGAGTGAAAATCCCATGTCCGTATCAATGAATGCAAATTTAGCCGGATTCCAATGTTGAGAAAAGGCATCTGGGGTTGAACTAACACCGGCATCACCCATGGCGCCAGCCCTTGCATCAGGAGCTATCATCAGAAATGGAACGGCAGTGGTTATGGTATTAAGCGGGTCTTGTCCAATATAATTCGGTTTGTTTTGAGCAGTTGCAAACCCAACAAAACCGAAAAGGGCTATGGTTAAAAGCAGATTCTTGAGCATTAAAGAAGAGCGCATAACTTTTTTAGTGTTAGTATTGATACAAATGTATGAAAATCATTTTTAGAAAACGCAATATTTGAATTGTTATTGCAGTAAATATGATCAGTTAGCAATGACGACTTTACCGTTTTTTATGGTGGTAATTCCACTTTCACTCTCGAGGAGTACTTGAAAAATGTAGAGTCCGGAACTTGATTTTTGACCTTTTATATTCGTTCCGTCCCAGTAAACAGGCCCTACTACACCCTCGTCTGTAGTGGAGTTTGCCGTTAAGATCCGTATGAGATTACCGGACGGATTATAAATGCGTACCTCTGCTTTGACTATTTTTCCTGATTGATTATGCCGGATTGTAAAGGCAGTGGAGTTATTGAAAGGATTGGGCCAAACCGTCACCGCTTCCGTTTCAAGCGTTTCTTCACTCTTTACTTTGAATAAGATTTCGGTTGTTGTCGAATTATTCATCACATCCCAAACTTTAAATCTGATTTTATGATCTCCGGTCGAAAGGTTTGAAAGTGGATAAGTCACCGTTCCGCTTTTGAAGTTGTTTTTTGTGGCTTCAAAATACTCGTTTAGTATATAGGTATGGTCGGTTCTATCATCAAGCACCGCGGTGATATCATGACCAATTCCGGTTCCTAAAGTATTAATACCACTTTCGTCATTAATATTTGCTAATAGGATGGGACTAACGCCTGTTAATCCACCCTGCTTAAAAAGGGTATCGTTTAGATATAATCGTACCGCCGGTCCTGCTTTATCTGTGATCGGAGTGTCTGAAAGTCCTCCTATCACCGGTCTCAGTTCACTACCTACCGCATCGTCCGTACCGTTCGTCGCATAGTAACTGAACTTTCCTTTATCATATCGCAAGGCTATATCTTTGGGAACGATGAAGGAGAAATTGAATGTTCCATCTACTACATCGGCTTTGCCATTATATATTAGGCTCTTCTGTGTCCAGAAACTAAAAACAGGCTCTCCATCATTACCCAGCGTATTTACCAAAGAGGGTTTGTCGAATATGGAGGAGGAAAGCGTTCCGTTAAAGTCTGTTTTCTTTGTACCGCTTTCGTCTGCAATAAAACCTTTCACCGTGATTTTCGAAAGTGCTTTAATTGTATCCGTTCCGGGTTCTTTATCATTGATTGTTGACGTAATCACACGGTATTTAGGGAAAGCCAGTTGCATGGACGGATCACCCAATAATACAAACTTCTGCGTATTGTTGGTGTTACTGTTTTCAAGCTTCGCCAATCGAATGACATCACCCAGCCTGAGATACTTTCCGGATGGTATGACCCAATTACGAAACAAGCTTTTGTTGAGTGCGAAGTTCGGTGAGCCGAAAGTCAATCTAATAGTGGTAAAAAGAGCAGAGGCCCCTCCGTTTGGATTTAAGAGAATTTGTTCTCCGGCGGAAACCAGCTGGGGATTGTCGAACCTACTGAATTCACAGGTAGCGGTGATGAAAACAGGCAGATTGTTATACGACTTCCACTTTGCAATATCGTTGAGTGTTAAAACTTGTTCCTGGGCCCAGCCGGCCTCTCCGCCGTGTCCGGTATAATTGACAATTAATGCGCCTTTGTCAATTCTTTGATTGATAGCCTCATTCACTAACGGATAGGTCTTTCCGCTCGCAGCCGATACTTCCGGAAAAGCATCCAGATAGATTTTATCGATATTCAATGCGGGGTTCAGGTCACTTACCTGATTGGCTAATTCTTCCGCTTGTTCCATGAAGACATTGTATTCTTTATCGTCTGCAACAAAGCAGATATTGTTTCTCCAATCTCCATTCACAATCGGACTATTTGTTGAATAGTGGATAATCTTTTCAACCACTGCCGTTGCTTCAGCAGCCGTTTTAACGGGTAAGCGTCCAATTCCGATATCTATATTGTCATTTATGCTGTTTCCTTCGCCTTGGTCAAGAAAACCAAAGTAGTCGTCAGAGGCATAAGAAACAACCGGACTCAAAGAATTCTGCGATTCGTAAGTAGGAACGAAATTTGTATTTTGAGCGATCCTGCTTTTTAAATCATATGATGCATCACCAAGCAGCAGCAGGTATTTGAATTTTCTATTTGCAGAACCCTTGTCATAAAGTCGTTTACAGAAGTACCGGATAGCGGATATATCCTGTGCTCCCGACGAAAACTCATTGTAAATAGCGTCTGTAGTCGCAACTAAAGTTTTTAATCCATCGTGAGCAGCTCTGAAGTCAGCTAGTCTGTTGGCTGCATCTATAAATAGAGGGGACGTTACAATCAACAAATCCGGTGCGTCTGCTCCATGGAGGTCCTGATTAGAAACAGCTCCAATAATATCGGGCACTAGAAATCCGGTGTTATCGAAGGCAATAAAGTTCCGGAGTGTATCCGCGGTAAGCTTAAAAGATAAATCCTGTCCGGTAATGGTTGTGCTTATTTTAGTGGGGTGTAGCGGATCTGTTACCTCCCATACCGAAGTTGGAGCCCCGTTCTTTAGATCGAATTGTGCAACATGCTGAGCTCCTTGCGAGAGAATATCTGTAAATAAGAGCTGCCCACTTTTGAAAGTTAGTTTTCGGCGAAGGTTTATCTCGATATATTCTATCCATGCAGTTCCGACATCTGAAGTTTTTGGATAGTTCAAAACGATATCGAACTTTGCCGAAGGCTGTTGAAAGCTATACACTCCGGAACCTGTAGCTGCATAATCATTCGTGGCGTTGCTCAGCGAAATCGGATCTATGGTTAGCTGTTGTTGCTGACTTCCGTTCTTGAGAATGATTGAACTGGGGCTGGAAGAACGGGCCGCGGCACTGATCCTTACTTTTGCAGGCGAGGTTTCATCCGCATTGTCAAATTGAAAACTAATCGTTGGTGTTTGTCCGTTTAGAAGCTCTTTGCCAAACCACTGTCTTCCAGACTGTATTAAATTTAACTCGTCTTTTTCATAGAAGGCATAGTCGTTAAAACTGGTAACCTGATGCGTAGCCCCCGTTGTTGACTGGTTCTTATTTTTAATTCTGATTCCTGTGCCGTTATCTACTGTTAGAAAATAGAAAGTCTGGTCGCTGTAAAGATTCTTTGTGTGCGTAAAAAGCTGTTGCTGCTGATCGAAGCGCCATGTATCCGGTGCTGTGGCATAAAAAAGAATATAATCATTCGCATCGAAGTGCCCATCTGCTTCACCTTCCACCCAAATACTGTTTTCTGTCAGATCGTCATTAAAGGGATTACCCAAAATCTCGGGAAGCATTCCTCCCCCGTTTCCAAATAATCCGATATTAGCAGGGGTGATGGATGCCGGATTCAGTCCCATCTTTTGAAGATCACTATATGTAATCTTATAAATTCCGGTTGTTTTGACGGCCAGTTTTATCCATTTTCCACTCGAAAGAACAGAATGTGTGATGATGCCCGATGGAAATGGTTTTGCCATAGCCAACAGATGCGAGGCGATGATAAAAATCATGATCATATATAATTTCCGAGGGGTCATTAGTGCCGGGTTTGTTGCAAAAATAACCATCTGCGCCGATATTTGGCCATAGATTTGAAATCCTTTAGAATAATAGTGAAAATCTAAGTCGTGATTTTTTTATTTAGCTAGTCTCTAGCCTGTTTTTTTTGTAATATTGTTGTCTGTTAGCAAATCCAGCCTGCTTATTGGTTATTGTATTAATTTGGAAATTTCATATTTAAGCAATAATAATGGTTAGTGGGCGTTATGGGTGTGAATGCGAGATTCTTAATATGTTTTGAGAAATGATAAAGAGATTTAACTTTTTCTACGGAATTGCTTTTATTGCTGCCTTGATGGTTGTTGTCTCCTGTGGCAGTCGGGGTAAAAAAAGTGTATCTTCAACTACAGGTTGGAAATATAATGACCCAAAGAATGGCGGCTTTGAAGTAAAACCTTTCATCGAACAGCAAAGAGGTCCCGGTTTAGTTTTGATCGAAGGAGGTACTTTTACAATGGGACAAACGTCAGACAATCCTGCTGCTGAAAAGGATAACTTTCCCCGAAGGGTTACCATTCCATCATTCTACATGGATCAAACCGAAGTAAGAAATATCGATTATGTTGAATATCTCTATTGGTTACAACGCGTTTTTGGCGCCGATAATCCTCAGGTATATCGTAATGCGTTGCCTGATACATTAGTGTGGAGAGAAAAACTAGCTTATAACGAACCGATGGTTGAGGTTTATTTACGTCATCCTGCTTATAGAAATTATCCGGTTGTAGGGGTAAGCTGGACACAAGCCAACGAGTATTGTCTATGGCGTACAGATCGTGTAAACGAAGATCTTCTGGTAAAAAAGCAATTCCTGAAATTAGATACAAAACAACAAAACGAAAATAATTTTAATACCGAGGCTTATTTAGCCGGACAGTATGAGGGTGATGCTAATAAATCAATGCCTTCATTGAACCCGAATAATGCCAGTAATAACGGCAAGCGGAAGGTGCAACTTGAAGATGGCATCCTTTTGCCTAAATATCGGCTCCCGACCGAAGCTGAATGGGAATATGCTGCCATCGGACTTATCGGTAATACGAAGCGCGAGCAGGTTAATCAGCGTAGAATCTATCCATGGAACGGCTCTCAGATGAGGTCGGAATCGAAAAGATCATATGGACAGTTAAATGCAAACTTCAAGAGAGGACGTGGAGACTATATGGGTGTGGCTGGAAGTCTTAATGATGGCGCTGCTATTCCTGCTGCCGTTGATGCTTATGCTCCTAATGATGTGGGCCTTTACAATATGGCGGGAAATGTAGCCGAGTGGGTACAGGATGTTTATCGTCCGTTATCACACATGGACGTTTCGGATTTCAGTCCTTTCCGGGGTAATGTTTTTGAGGATAAAGTTTTAGACGCTGAAGGAAAGCTGGCACTGAAAGATAGTTTAGGTCGCATGCGGCATAAACCCGTTCAGGATAATGCAAAAAGATTGAATTATAGATCAGCCAATCAGGTTAACTACAAGGATGGAGATTTCGCTTCAACCGTACAAACCGACTGGAATTCGAAGCCTAGTGTTGCGAATACTACGAAACTGATGTACGATTCCACCTCGTTGATCACTGATAAATCAAGAGTTTATAAGGGTGGATCATGGAAAGATCCGGCCTATTTCTTAAGTCCTGCTACTCGACGATTCCTCGATGAGGATCAATCTACCGATTATATCGGATTCAGGTGCGCAATGGTTCGGACAGGATCATCACAACAAAAAGCAAAGCGGAGAAGATAAACTTATTTTAATAAATTATACCCCATCCTTATGCAAATAGGGATGGGCCTATTTTTGATAGCCATGTCCAGAACTGAACAACTGTATGAATGGTTTAACCGATACCCGGTTATTAGTACCGACTCGAGAGAGATAAAACCGAATAGTTTATTTTTTGCCTTGAAGGGAGCGTCGTTTGATGGAAACGACTATGCTACCGCCGCCTTGGAGAAGGGTGCGGTACTTGCTGTTGTTGATAGTCCTTGCTTTGCTAATGACGATCGTTATTTTTTTGTTAAAGATGTATTGACCGCATTGCAGGATCTGGCAAGGTTTCATCGTTCCAAATTCACTTGTCCTGTCATTGGTATCACCGGTTCAAATGGTAAAACCACCACCAAAGAACTTATAAATGCCGTATTAAGTTCACAATTTCGAACCCATGCTACCCAAGGTAACCTCAATAATCATATTGGCGTACCCTTAACTTTGTTATCGGCAAAGGTTTCAGAGGTCGATATGCTTATCATAGAGATGGGCGCAAATCATCCGGGTGAAATCACTACCCTTTGTTCTATTGCCAATCCAACGTATGGTTTAATTACCAATGTGGGGAAGGCACATCTTGAAGGCTTTGGAAGTGTCGAAGGCGTTATTAAAGGGAAGACGGAACTCTATCGGTATCTGAAAACGGTAAACGGAAGGGCCTTTGTCTCTACTCGTCAACCGGTGTTGCGTCAATTAGCTGCCGAACTAAGTGCAATCACTTATGGGGAGTCAACAGAAGCAAACTATTGCGGTACAATTGCCTCTTCAGATCCCTTTCTTGTTGTAAAATGGCAAACCAGAGATTCGGCCCGATTGATCTATACGCATTTGGTAGGTGGATATAATATTGATAACGTCATGGCTGCTATTTGCGTAGGTTCGCATTTCAATGTTTCTACCCCGAAAATTGCTGCTGCCATAGCATCTTATCTTCCTTCGAATAATCGTTCTCAAGTGATGCAGACCGGCAAGAATCAACTGGTTTTAGATGCCTATAATGCCAATCCAAGTAGTATGACGGCAGCCTTGGAAAATTTTGCTTTGATGGAGGCCGATTCTAAAATGGTTATTTTGGGCGATATGTTTGAATTGGGAGGCGAGAGTAGAGATGAACACCAACGAATTGTAGATCTGTTGAAGAAGTTTAACTTTGAAGATGTTATATTGATTGGACCCAGATTCTATGATGTGTCCGAGAATACTTCCTATGTACGGTTTAAACTTACACAGGAAGCACTTGAATGGATCACTTTATCTCCGGTTAGAGATAAATGTGTGCTTGTAAAAGGTTCGCGTGGAATGAAACTCGAAACTTTATTGTCTGCATTATAAGTCCCTCATCTTAAGGTATAGTCAGGTTGATGAAAAGCTCCGGCCAGGAAGAAAACAATACTGTTTACAAAGTCATCGGATTAATGTCGGGCACCTCTTTGGATGGTGTTGATCTTGCCTATTGCATTTTTACACGATCTAATCATGGCGCTTGGCGTTATTCCATAGAAGCTGCTGCAACCTATTCCTATTCCGAATCGTGGATTGCTCTTTTGCCAACACTTTTAACAACCGATGCCTTTACGTATGCCAGCGCAAATGTTGACTTGGGAAAATATTTCGGACAACAGATTTCCGCTTTTGTAAAAACGTATCATGTAGCGCCCGATTTTGTAGCCTCACATGGTCATACTGTTTTTCATCAACCCGGTATCGGCTTAACGACACAGATAGGTAGTGGGGCTGCAATAGCTGCCGAGTGTGGATTGCCTGTCGTTTGCGATTTCAGAAGTTCCGATGTCGCTTATCATGGACAGGGAGCGCCATTGGTGCCCATTGGCGATCGACTGTTGTTTGAAAAATATGGTTTCTGTTTGAATCTTGGCGGTTTTTCAAATGTTTCTTATCAAGATAATGACCGGACCATAGCCTTTGATATTTGTCCGGTAAATACCATTCTTAACCGACTCTCTCGTTTGCTGGGTTTGGAATATGATAGGGATGGCGCCATTGCACGGTCGGGTAGGGTAGATGCCGGTCTGCTGGAAAAGTTAAATGCGCTGGATTATTATAAGATACAGCCGCCCAAGTCACTTGGCTTCGAGTGGTCTGATGTCAATATTCTGCCTTTGATAGAAGCCAGCGGCTTAACTGTTCCCGATTTACTATCCACCTATACCGAACACGTCGCCGTTCAGATTGCCGCAGCCTTGGCCTCATTTAAATCCTCGTCTTTGTTAATAACCGGTGGAGGTACTAAAAACGGTTATCTCATCGAACGGTTGAGAGCGTATACTGCACATGAAATTACAATTCCCTCGCAAAGTATCATAGACTATAAAGAAGCCCTGATCTTTGCCTTCTTGGGTGTCCTTCGCATGAGGGGAGAGGCAAATTGCTTGGCATCCGTCACGGGCGCCTCTAAAGATGTTGTTGGCGGAGCCATCTATCTTCCCTGATTTTATTCAGAATTCAAAAAGAGAGGGTTAAGGCGTAAGGGTCTATATGTCTTAATGATACGTCTTTTCCTAATGCCGAAAATACTCATATTATTTGTCGAACCTGGGGCTATTATGTGCCATATGCATGTGTCGTTGCATGTACGGCGAAGCATAGGCGCAGATACGGCGAAGGTTCGGCAACGGGAATAGTTATGGAAGACTAATGCTCTAAAATTCATCTAATAAGAAGAGGTAAGCCTAATCTAAGCCTAATGCAATTCTAATGCAATTCTAAAGTATTTCTATCGGGTATTAGGAATGGATTAGGATAAGGTTAGTAGAATTTTACGTTGATTTATCTGTTAGATGCTAATCTTAACTTCTTCTTTGAAGCGTAATTGAAGTGTGATAGAGTAATGTTTTGTTGAAATTGGGATTCTCTTTTGCCTGAAATTTATAATATTTTCAAAAGATCTTATATGAATGGACGATGATATAAAATTAAGCTTATTACCACAGAAAGTCAGTCTATCCTGTCTGTAAGTATTCTTTCTCTCAGGCTCTCTATCCCTTGTAAATCGTTAAACGTTACAGGTGAGTTCATTTATGTTGACGTTATTGGTTTAACTCGATGCTATGATTTATTCAAATAAAACTTATCTTTGAATAAACAATTTCAAATGGCAAATCTTTATGTTATATCGGGATGTAATGGAGCGGGTAAGACTACAGCCTCTTATTCAATATTACCTGATATGCTTAATTGTAAAGAGTTTGTAAATGCAGATGAAATAGCAAAAGGATTATCACCATTTCAACCTGATAAAGTTGCAATTGAAGCTGGTCGAATAATGTTAAATCGGATAAAGGATTTGGTAAATCATAATGTTGATTTTGCTTTTGAAACGACTTTAGCAACAAAATATTATGCTCAACTCATTAAGAAAGCTCAATTAAATGGGTATTTTGTTACATTGGTTTATTTATGGCTTAACTCTCCGGAACTTGCTGTTGAGCGTGTGAGAAATCGTGTAATATCAGGTGGACATGGTATTCCTGAAGACGTAATTTGTCGTAGATATTTGGCAGGAATTAATAATCTCTCAAAATTATATTTGCCGATATGTGATTATTGGTTGCTCATAGATAATTCAGAACCACCGTTTCAGATTATTGCAGAAGGATCTAAAAATGATGATATTGAGGTTAATAATCAAATTATTTATAATCAAATCGTAAAGCTATGACAAAGGAAAATATAAAAGATTTACGAACAAAAATTCTTCAAGGAATTTCTTTAGCTTACAGCCGACTATTGGCATCAAAACAGAAAGATAATACAGAAATTGTGATTTCAAGAAAGGGCAAAATTATTAAAGTTAAAGCAAGAGAATTGTCGAAGTAAAAAATGTACGGATTCCTATAAGGTGCTCTTTGTAATGTCGGTTTTATTTAACTGTTTCGAAAACTTTTAAACCATCTTATTCAAAGAACTCATCCGAGAAGTTTACCAGATAAAGTTGTTCGGTAGCACGGGTGACGGCGGTATAGAGCCACCGTATAAATTCGGTGTCAATGGCATCGGGTCTAAGGTATCCCTGCTCAACAAAAACAGTATTCCACTGTCCTCCCTGGGTCTTGTGACAGGTATAGGCATAGGCGAATTTAACTTCCAGTGCGCAATAATACGGGTTCTTCTTTACCTGATCTATTCTCTTCCGGCGTTGGGAGATATCCATATAATCCTCCATTACGGCTTCAAAGAGTTTACGATGGTCTTCATACGAGAGGGATGGCGATTCAGACATGATGGTGTTTAACAATAGCTTCACCTCAAGTTCCGGCTCATCGGGATAGTCGATCAGTTGGATATAGGCATCGGCAAACTTGAATCCATACATTTCTTCAACATGTCTGATTCTCTTGATCTCAATGATATCACCATTCGCGATAAAACTTGTCTTGGCATCGGGAGATAACCATGCATAATTGTTTTTGACGACCATCATCAGGTCACCGGCTTCTATCTCCTCTTCTTTATAAAGTATCCTGTGACGTATCTGTTGATTATAAAGGTTGGCCCGCTTGTTTGATCGGGTGATTACGGCCACTTCATCAGTTCCCTGCCTAGAATAAGCCGTTTCCAGTAAATCCGTTAACTCGGTGCCATTGATTCTTTGGATATCAGTAAATCCATCGGTATTAAAGAATGGTAGGGTGATATCTTTTTCCGAGAGCTTGGAACGGAGAGCTGTGGCATTGGCAAGTATTCCGGAGGAAAGTGATTGTCGCACAACATCTTTCAGTTCATATCCGGATATATCGAGATTGTAGCTGCTTTTTAAAGTGGCGGGATCGAGGGCGGGACTGATTGACATCCCGACAGGCGGAAGCTGTGCTATGTCACCAATGAAGAGGATGGAGCAGTTCAGACCGGAATAGACGTATTCGATCAGATCGTCTAAAACATCGCGCATGCCAAAGAGGGAAGGGGATGCCATCGTATTTTGACTTTTCGGAATCATAGAAGCCTCGTCGATAATAAAAACGGTGTTCTTGTGCCTGTTGAGTCCTACTCTTAAAATGAGAGATCCGTCTTTATTGGTGGTCGGAAGGTATATTTTCTTATGGATCGTGAAGGCCTGTTGCCCGGTATAGGCGGTTAAAACTTTTGCAGCTCTCCCGGTTGGGGCTAATAACACAGTCTGTTTATTAATCAGGGGAAGCGATTGTACCAACGAACTGACTACGGTAGTCTTCCCGGTTCCGGCATAACCTCTGATGATGAATAACCTCCGCTCACCCGGTGTACGCTGTGTAGTAAAGAACCTCGAAAGTCTGCCTATTAATTCCCGCTGTCCATTGGTCGGTTCATAAGGAAAGTTTTCTAAAAACAGCTCTTCAACGTTCATTATTAAGATTAATAGGAGATTAGATGGTTCGGTTTAGTTTAAACAAACCATTTTACATAAACGGATAACCAATAGCAAAGTTCCAGTTAATATCTTTCATCCTTGTTTTGGTGACATCAACCCAGTTGTGGATGCTGTTAGGATAGGGATAGCGAAGCGGAATGGCGCCATCAATACGTAAAACAAAAAATCCAAAATCGAAGCGAATGCCCAAGCCTGTATCTACCGCTATCTCTTTCATGAAATGTGTGGTGAATTCACCACCCGCAAAGTCTTTATTCGAATTGAGCAACCAAACATTTCCGGCATCTGAAAATATCGCTCCATTAATAAAGTCGTAAATCGGGAAACGGTACTCAACATTAGCTTCAAGTTGAATGTCTCCGGATTTATCAAATCTATTTGTGGGATTATAATAACTGCCGGGACCTAACGAACGTAATGTCCATCCTCTCAGATCATTTGATCCTCCGGCGAAGAAAGCTTTTTCAAAGGGTAGCGAATTAGAGTTGCCATAAGGAATTCCAACTCCTACCGCGGTTCTCAGAACCCATGTCCTTTTGTTACTTAAATAGTTATAGTATCTGAAATCAAAATCGGTTCGTGCATATTGGGCATATTTAATATTAAACAATGTACGGTATCCGTCAGCATCTGTCTTCTCTTTTAAAATATTATGGAAGGCGTTTAAAACGTTTCCTGCCGATTCTGCACTAAACCTGAAATATAAAAAGTCGCCTGTTTTTTTTGTTTCCTGTGTGTTATACAAAAAATTATATCGCAAAGCCATGATAAAGTGATCAGTGTATTGTGTCCTGAATCGCGGATCGAGTTTGTTTAGGTAATCGGTGAATTCGGTAGATGTATTAATGATCCGGACACTGTTTATTTCGAAAGGGGCCAGATTGTGGGTGATAAATTTAGAAGACTTCCATTCATAATTTAGAGAGAGGTTGGTTATATAACGCGTATAATCGGTGCGTTCCTGCATGTTATACCCCGTCTGAATCGTCGTTTTCGGCTTATTATTGTTAGAAAAGAGGCGCTGACCATAGGGTAATAATAATTTGGGGAAGGTGATTCCTGACTCTACACCTGTTTCAAAAGTATTAAAAAACAAGAATTTGGATTGTGATTTTCCGGTTGATTGTTGTGCCTCGGCTGCACCATTAAGTTTGACATAGAAAGTCTCTCCTCCTCTAAAGATGTTTAAATTCTTATAGACAATATTTCCCCCCAGACCAAGACGTCCTCCATTGTTTGTGCCTTCAAATTCAAGAGCGTATGATTGACAAGGATTTCTCATCAGCTGAACATTGCAGTCGAGCAATGCCGTGCTGTCCTTGTTGAGTGGCGATTTCACCAATTTGTAGTCGATATTCACATACCTGAAAATGGCTAAATCGCTCAACCTTCCATAACTCTGCGTGGTAAGATCCAGATTATAAAGATCTCCTCCATTGATCAGTAAAGCGTTTACTATGGCCTGTGGCTTAATTCGCAGCGGTCCTTGTTGTAAAAAATGATATCGATGAAGTTGCTGAAATGGTGAAGATCCTTTCTTTACCATACTGAATACGGTATCCTGCTTCAGTAAACTGTTGCCGGAATTGTCATAGTCGGTGAATATGGAGAAATTGCGAATCCGAAATTGTTTATGGGTCAAACGTTCCTCATCGGTTTCACTTAGACTCTTGATGCTGATCTGTACATCTGCCTGATGGGTATTCATGCTACTATCGAGCCGAATCGTTAAAAACTCCTTTGAGAAAAGATAGAACCCGGTATTTTTCAACATCCTTGTAATCCGGTCACGTTCGTTTCCCAAAATATATCGATCCAATACGGCGCCGGGGCTGATCAATGCATTCGGTTTATCGTTTAGTACTAATTTATTGATCAAGCTATCCTGAATATCATAAGAGATATTTCGAATGTGATAAGGTTCACCTGCTTTGATTGTAAAAAGTATATTTGCTCTTTTTCTTTTGAGGGTATCAACCGATGATTTAATCTTTGCATTAAAGTACCCTTTGTTCGTGAGGTGCTTAAACATCTGTTGAGCATCTCCATCCATGAGAGAAGTGTCTATTAAAACGGGCGCCTCTCCCATGCTTTCGCGCATCCATTTCCGAAATCTGGTATCACGCTTTTGCGATAGATTCATTTCATAAATCCATACTTTAAAGCTAAATACTCCTAAGAACCGTTTATTGGGTTTCTGACGAAGAAAATCAGTTAACTCATCTTTGTCAACCTTCTTGTCGTCGACCTTTATAACAGTTCTATGCAATAGTAAACCGGAGCGTTGTTGCCTTCCGGTTGTTATACATGAGGAAAGCGTCAACGCAATGAACAGATATAGCAACAAATATAAACGTGCTCTTATCAAGGTCTTTTAAATTTCAGTAAACAAATATACACATTAGAAAGCAAATGAGACCCCTGCCATGACATTAAAGCCATACGAAGGGTAGCGGTTCCATTTTTCATAGTTGGTGTTCAGTAAGTTGTTGAGGTTTAGATATGCCGAAAGCTGATTCGTGGGCTTATAAGTAAGTCCTATGTTTATATCAGAGGCTCCTTTAACTGTCTTTGCCACAACATTGTTTAAGGCATCCCAACTCTTAGCATAACTTTTACTCCATGTATATATTTTTGTATTCACATTCCACTTCGGAGTTATCGAAACTCCTGCTTCGAGTGAACTTTCCAGTTCGGGACAATGCCAAGCATATAGTTCCGCATTAGTAGAATATTTGTTCCAAATTCCTTTCATCTTAACATAGAAATCAGCACCTGTGTATCCTACCGATAGGTTTGCTCTGATCAGGTTAATATCATCGGTTATCACATCAAACCTTTGTTGGTGAGTTTTGGATAGGGTGTCATTGATGAATAAAGGCATGTTATCGATGATTTTGCTTTCAAAACGGGCTTCAAAATCTACCGTTTCGGCTATGTTCCCTTTTAATCCGGCATAAAGATTAAACCGTTCGTTTGAAGTGACCGAATTGGCAAACGAACTGATAAAAGGATTCATCAACCGCAAAGCATTGAAATTATCCCTATGTAATCCGCCGTTTATTCCGGCTAACAGAGATAATTTATCACTGATCAAACTGATTTTTGTCTCCAGAAAGGGATTAAAGTAAATATGCGATACGGAATCAAGATCAAAGGTGACTTTTAACCCTCCCTTTATTTGATACTCATCAAAAAGTAGATGATATGCCGGGACTAGCTCTATCAAAGTAGTATTTTTTGTTGCTAGTGTGTTTTTTAAACTGTTTTGATCGATGGATACATTGAGCCCCATTGATTGATGATCGCTGAAACTAAACCAGTCGGTACTCTTTCTTAGCATTCCATTTATCTGGAAATTAGTCTCCTGAGTTTTATAGTAGTCTTCAAGGTGTGCGGCATCAACTGAAAGATTGTATTTAAGCGCCTCCTCATCTTCAGATTTACCGGTGATGCCAAATGAGGCCTTAATTAATCCATAGCGCTGACGCAGAGAGTCTTCTGTCGGCTCGTGTAGTTGTGTTCCCTTAAATAGTTTGGGCGCATAATAATGATAAACATCTCTGTTATACGATCCATCCAGTTTGATGATATTACTTTCATTATAAAATTGGGCTGCCACTTGTACTACATTCTCGCTCTGACCCGCAAACCATTGGTTTGATATCTCGCCCATCGATGATAGATGTTTCAGGTGAACAGAGAAGAGCTGATTGGCGCTGGCGCCATTCGAAGCAAAGAACTCAACATAAGGTGAAAGAGTAGTACCCAAGCCCCCCTTGATATAATTCCTGAAAATGGGCTGGGGTTGTTCTTCGGATAACTTGGCTGCCTCCAGTGGAGCTAATGTGATTTTTGTTTGGAACGGAAAGGGTTTAATTGAATAAATCTGTTTTGCCAACCGGATGGTTGAATCGCTGATTCTTGGTTGAAAGGTTATCTTATTCCCTTCGGCAACAGATGGTTCATAAGGTGAAGTTACCGTTACTTCTTCCGAATAACTTTTCTTTTTTTGTTGGGCGGATAAAGAATTTGTAATGGTTAAAATGATTAGCCCTGATATGATAAGTACACGTGTAATAGCCATCTGATTTATTGTTTTGTAGTTGTTTTTGAGCTATCTAGCTGATTTAACTTCTCTTTGGCCGAGGGAATTATGTCGTCTTCGCCCTTATAGTTTTCAATGACACTCTGCAAAGTCACCTTCGCCTGAAATGTATTGCCCGATTGGACATATACGTCAGACAATAAGACAAAACCTTTGGCAACCCAATAATCATAAGAGGCATAATTAGTTTGAAGATTCATGATGATCTTTTCGGCATCTTTATATTTCTGCTGATTAAAGTTTAAAAGGGCAAGATAATAATTTGCCTCTGCTCCAAGTTCGCTCTGGTCGGCAACGGTCTTATCAAGCGATCGTTTTGCCAAAGGAAAATTATTCAACTTTAAAGCTGAGACACCCATGATCAAATTTGTTTCTGTAAGTATTGTCGTACTATTCTCAGGGCTGTTTCCCAGACGTTGTGCCGCCAGTGCCGCTAATCCGAAATTGTTTAATTTGTAGTTGCAACGCATCTGTCCGATATAAGCTTCATTGCGCAACCCCTTGTCGGCCGTAATTCCCTCAAGTTTTGTGTAATAATCCAATGCAGTTGTGTATTGCTTCTGTTGATATGTTATAGAAGCAGCGCCCGCCAATGCCTTATCATAATTTGCGGAAGGCGGTAAAGCGATGATGCGTTCATAGTCTTCGAGCGCTGATTTACTATCTCCCGATTTACTCTCACAATCTGCTTTATACCATGCGGCTTTAGCTGAAAAACTTCCGTCAGGGAATTGTTTTAAGTAGGAACTGAATCCGCGAATTGCTTCTTCACAGTTGCCCTTCAGATATTGCGACTCAGCAGCTACATAGAGTAATGAATCTTGCTCAGTGGAGGAAATATTTCCCTGTTGGAACTTTGACGAGTAAGTCATAAAATCATCAACACGGTTCATGTCGACATAAATATTTTTCAGAGTGGAGAGGGCCTCGCGTGACTCCTGTGTATTGGGATACTTCGAGATCAAGAGTTTCAGCTTCTCTATGGCCCGATCGTTTTGATCGTTATTGTAATAGATAAGTCCCGATTTCAACATTGACTTGGCTGCCATCGGACTCTTGGGGTAACGTGTAATAACTTCGTTAAATGCCTCTAGTGCACGGTCGTCTTCTTTTTGAAGAAGGTAGGCATTGCCTATTTCGTAATGAGCCTGGTCGGAATAAGGAGATTGGGGATATCGGTCTATAATTTGCTGAAGACTTTGCACTTTCTGTTTCAAGTCTCCTTTAGCACCCATGGCCATTGCCTTCTGTATGTAAACATACTCAGGCGAAGCAGCTCTTAATTGAAGCGCCTCGTCATAACTCCTGATCGCTTCGTTAAAGTTTTTTGACATCAGGGAGCAATCAGCCGAACGAATATAGGCATCAGAGAGACTACGATTATCTTTTATCCGTGTCTCTGAAACAAATCGTTTAAAATAGACATTGGCCCGGGTGTATTGTTTCTGTTTATACAAACAATATCCAAGATTATAATTTACATAAAGGAATCCGGGACTTTGTGATGCGCCTTTAGTCGTACTGAATTGTTCATAGTATTCGGCTGCTTTGTCCCAGTTGTTGAGTTGGTAGTAGGCCTCGGCTATTAAGTAAAGAGATTGAAGAGAAATGGATCGATCGTTGTCATATTGAAGAGACTTGGACAGAAGTTCAACGGCATTTTTGTAATCACGATCGTTATATAATTCGACCCCTCTATAGTAAGTGATTTTCTGATAGGCTGCTTTTAGCTGTTCATCTTTGTTTTTTACCGACTCAATGATTTCTAAAGCCGTCTTATAATTCTTTGTAACCAACAGTAGTTGTGCCAGTAAGTTATTGGCTTCGTCTATTCGCTGGCTGTTAGGATTATTACTGATGTAAGCGCGAATGGCTTTGATGGCATCATTGTATGGAGAGAAGTTTGTTTCGATAGAGAGCCGGGCATAGTTGAAAAGCGCTTCTTCAGCCAACTCTTTATTGAAATTCATTTTACTGGTGGCAAGAAAAGCCTCACCGGCAAATTTCTTCTGGTCTGTTTTTAGATAACAATCAGCTAGATGATACCAAGCATTTTGAGAAAGTGAGTCTTGTTCACGGATGACCTCTTGAAACCATTTTATCCCTTTGGTATAATTTGCTGTTTTATAACAAGCATATCCCATTTGATAATAATCATTTCGGGTAAGGGCGGATGGGTTGGCTTCAGCAAAACGTTCAAGCAGGGGGATGGCTTCGGCATACTCCCCTCTGTCAAAATAGACACTTCCGGTTAGTCGGATCATCTCAACGGAGGCCTTGCCGGTATTGTCATTTAAAATGGGAACCGAAAGCTTCAGCAGCTCATCATATTTACCTTGTTGATAATAGATCTGCGCCAGATAGTAAGGTGCCAATGTGTTATAAGGAGGACTATCTTTTAAGGCATTAAATCCATTTTCAGCTTCCTGATATTTTCCTTTGGTATAGGCAATATGCGAATAGTAGTAAGTAGCGGGCATCGCCCAAGAGGATGTTCCTTTTTTTACTTGAAAGAAAGCACTCTCGGCTTGATCTGCTTTTTTTGCTTTAAACTGGCAATAGCCGGTCTTGAAATAATACTCAGCGAGCTGTTCATTACTTAAACTGTTAAGTTCAACCTGTTCAAAACTAATGAGCGCTTCATTATAACTGTTATCGTTAAAATATAAACGGCCTAACTCGAAGAATGCTGTGTTTAATGAGGCGCTTTCAGTATGTGTGTTAACATAATCGCGTAAAGCGGTAATTGCATCGGCATTTTGAAGCCGGGCTCCGCATAGAGCGGTAAACAACGAAGCTTCATCTCTCTCAGATATCGATAGTTTTTTGTTGCCGGCAATCTGATCAAATTGAATTCGGGCTGCGCCGAAGTTTTTGTTTTGAAATAGCTCGTCGGCTATGATCCTGTTTTGGTGTGTGGGTTGAAGCACAGCAGTAGCTTGAGCTATAGTAGATACAGGAAGTATGATTATCAGCAACCCAAAAAGCAGAATAGAATACCTTCTCATCATCATATAATCTTAAATCAATTTGTAAAGATAACATTTACGGGGATGATTAAAAGCAAAAATCCCGCCGTAATAGCGGGATTTAATATACAAATGGTCGTCTTGTAAGCAGGATTCTGTTATTCCGGCAAGCCGGAACTCCCATCATTTATCTAGACCTGCTGTTGCCAACAGGTTCAAACGACCTACCCCCCGGGATCGGACGAGCAGTCCTTATTTTAGATTTCTCCAAACGCCCCGGTGTACACGGTCTTTCAGCCCATAAGGTTTACCCCCGTCAACTGTTCCCAGCCGGCGTCGTGGGCTCTTACCCCGCGTTTTCACCCTTACCTGTTCCGAAGAATAGGCGGTAATTTTCTGTGGCACTGTCTGTACCCTTGCGAGTCCTTCCCTTTCGGAAGTATGGCGCTCTGTGCTGCCCTGACTTTCCTCTTCTGTCTCAGGGACAGAAGCGATAGAAACCGACGACCATCCTGTTTTTTGCAAAGATAATCTTATTATGCTGATAATTAACTATCGCCCAGCAATACTTCAATAGCGCCGTTACCGTATTGAGCAAAGGCAGCGCTCCTATATCGTACGCCTTCAATATCTTTCAATGCCTCTGTCAGTGTATGACGAAGTGTACCGTTGCCAATACCATGGATGAAAACTACCCTGTGGTAATTTTCGGAAAGTGCACAATCGAGCGTTTTCATGAAATACTCCTTTTGCATTTTTAATATCTCATAATTGGTCATGTGACTATAATCTTCAGTCAGTGAAGAGATATGAAGATCAACCTCGGCTTCTCCTTTTTTTATTTGGTGACGTTCAATTATCGACTCATTTCTGATAATGGTACTTTTTTGTGGAGCTTGGGTTTGCCCAAACTTAGCGGCCAGTTCGTCCAGTAATTTCTGATCGGGTCTATTCGATGTCGGAGCTTCAATGGCAAGAATAAGCATAACCCGTTCAACAAACCATGGTGACTCGGTGTAGTTCTCTTCATTCATCGTTTTAGGCTGCTTAATCTTAAACTCGGCCGAAGCCGGATTTAATGGGTCCGCCGTTATGGGTTGATGAAAGAGAACCTGCAAAATACCGTCATTCCAGTCGGTCAATTCTTTACGCTCCAATTCGAAAAGATGAAGACTGCTATCAGGCTCTACAGAGCCGAAATCTGTTCCTGCATATCGTCCATCCGGTTTACGAAGATAGAGATTGAAGAGGATATCCGTTTCAGTATGGTTGACTAAGTAAATATTTAACGGCCCTGAAATCAAAATGCGTTGATCTTGAGGAATGACCGCCAAATAGATTCCTTTTGGAAATCGACTGCTATCTACAGTAGGTTTATGGATGTTTTTTTGAGATACACGTTCAGTAAATTCTTCCTGTTCTTCAGTTTCTATATCTTCTTGTTGTTTTGGCTGTTCCGTCTTCAGCGAAGTTACAGGTGCTTTGGGTTTTCTGAATCCAAAGTCCTCATCAAAAAATCTGCTGGCCGTATCGATTGCGTCAATCTTTACAAGATTAGAGCTGGTTGTTGGTATTTCAAAACCATCTTCTATCTCGATAAAGATCAATTCTCCTTCAATACGTGAAACAATACCACCTCCGGTTTCATTTAGAAACTTAACCTTATCGCCTTTTTTAAATTGCATAGTGTAATAATTTATACAAAGGTACGCTAAAAGTCAACGAGCAGGTTTTCGAAAGCGGTTTATAATTCGAATACCTGTTGTAATGTGTAGGTTTCAGGCTCAGTTACTAATGAAAACGAAACATTTATCATCTTCTGTGCCACTATCCTGACATGTATGGGTTTGTATTTTTTGAATAATCCTATTTTGTTTAAACTCTTGATGACCTTTAACGAAAGCCGTTCCATCGTTCGCTTCTCTTTTCGATCGCCATCTAACGGACCGGGCTGAATAATCTGTATATGTTGAAAGGGTAACTTCTTTATATCGCGTTCAAGCTCTCCCTTCATCCGGAGATAAAAATTAGATGAGGATGGATTGGCTGATGCCGATGATACCAGCACATAAGTTGAAACCTGGTTTGTAGCTGCAATGGCTGCAAATTGATACTGATACTGGTAATCAATTTTATATTGTGCTTCTTTACTCCCGGCTACTTTTAGCGTTGTCCCTAAAGCCGAAAACAGAACATCGCCTTTAACAAAGTTGCTCCAGCTCTCGGAGTTGGCAAAATCAATAATATGTTCTTCAAGTTTCAGGTCTTTGATTCCCAGTGATCTACGACTAAAAACGACAATCTTATCAAAGCGATTATCGTGCAGAAGCAAGTCAACAAGTTGATTACCTGTTAATCCGGTGGCTCCGATTATAATTGCAGTTTTCATTTTTTTTATATTATTTGAAGATCGTGATTTGTGTTTCAACCCTATCTGACATTAATTGTTTAAACTGACGCCATATATAAACGTAAAATTCTATAAAAACAATATAACTTAAAGTGTTAAATACATATGATTTATTAAATTTGGTCACTTTACACTTGTTGCTTTTAATCGGGAATAACCCAATTACTTTGGGGAAAGAGGCAGATAATCAGGATGAATTAACTTGGAAACGGAAGTGAAATAATAAAATTACTTCCTTTTCCCTCTTCGCTTTCAACTTTAAGTTTTCCTTTATTCTTTTCAATAAACTCTTTACATAAAATCAAGCCTAATCCTGTTCCACTTTCATTGTTCGTGCCCTTAGTAGAATTAAGTGCGCCTTCATTGAAGAGTTCTTTAAGCTTGATGGCTGAAATCCCTTGTCCGTTGTCTTTTATGGAAAGAAAAAGCATATGATTTTTTATCGTAGAACTGATATCAATTCTTCCTCCACGGTAAGTAAACTTTATCGCATTAGTGAGCAGGTTTCTAACTACCGTATTCAGCATATTTTGATCAACAAAAACCAGTTGAGAATCGGGCGTATTATCTGTGATTTGAATCTGTTTCTGTTCAGCAGAAGAATTAACCATTTTGATGTTTTCAGCAACAATGACTTTTATAGAAATGCTCTCAGGTTTATATTCTATCTTTTCTGATTGAAAGGCTGTCCATGCAAGGAGTTGTTCGAGAAGATCGTATGCGGATTTAGCGGATTCATAAATCGAAGTGGTGATTTTTTTTAACTCATCTTGCTTAAACTCTTCAATATTATCATTTAATAGTTCGGAAAATCCTAAGATTGAATTAAATGGACTTTTCAGATCATGCGAAATTATTGAAAAGAACTTATCTTTTGTGCTATTCATCTCTTTCAGACGCTTATTGAGCTCTTTTTGTTTCTTTAAATTTTTTGAAATAAGGACGAGCTGTGATATCAGAAAGATTATTCCTAAAGCAACTCCAATCCTTAGCCAGCGACGTCTAATTGCATCTCTTTTAAGCTCCAGATCCTTTTGCTGTTGTTCATAATGAAGTTTTGCCTCTTTGGCTTTTAATTCATTTAGAAAATAGTTCTTCTTCTCATTTTGATCCTGAAGTTGATTGTATATTGTCATGTAATCTTTAAGCTTCAAGGTAATGGCACGTTCAGAACGGCTGATTTCTTTTGTGTAGTTAATTCTCTTTGATTGCTGTAACACTTTGTTAGTCGACGCGAGAGAAGAATCTGGATTTGCATTATAACTGGTTTTTGACCAGTTTGTATGTATAAGATTGCGTGCGGTGTCTGTCTTTGGTTTTTTGTATGAGTGATGAATTGAATCAAGTGCTGTTTCGTTTTGAGCAAAAAGTAAATTCACTCCTAACAGGAGTAATATAGAAAAAATAAACTTATCTTTTCTCATATGTATCTTATGTAAGTAAATGTAAAAAAATATTTAAACAGTCATAGAAAAAGGGTTACAAACAAAATCAGCAGATAGTCTGAACTTAGTTGGGAAAGCTGGAAAAAAATCATATGCTATATCGTTACAAATAAATATGCAATCTGTAAGCATATCCTTAGACGCTATTTGCTTTCAGCCTTTTTCGACTGGTTATAAGCTATCTCGTTACACTTGGAAATAAGCTGTCGTTAAAAAAAATCCATTGCATTAAGTAAGCTGTTCCGGATTAATTGTTAATGTGAAATGAAATATGCAAAAGTGTCATGAGTCGACTATTTTTGTTACTGCTTTTAACTTATCCCTGTGGACCGGTTATAATGCAATGGCAAAACCGAACATTTCCTAAAACTTTTTCTTGTAGAAGTGACAGTAGGGTTGAGCTCCTTCTTTTTCATAATAATTCTGATGATACTCCTCAGCTTTCCAGAATGTTGTCGCCGGAGTGACTTTCGTTACCACTTTGTATCCTTTATCTTTTAATAGTCCAATCAGTTTATTGGCAATCTCTTTCTGTTTATCATTCAGATAAAATATCTCGGTTCTGTATTGATCACCTTTATCCGGCCCTTGTTGATTTAATTGTGTAGGATCATGTATTTCGAAGAAGAGACGAGCCAGTGTTTCAAAAGTAGTCTTTTTAGAATTGAAAATAATTTTTATTGCTTCGGCATGACCGGTAGTATGCGAACAAACATCACGGTAAGTGGGATGGGTGGTATGCCCTCCGATATATCCTACTTCGGTAGATATGACTCCAGGGGCTTTTTGCATATAATATTCCACACCCCAAAAACAACCTCCTGCGAAGATAGCAGTATCAGTTGTTGGCTCCTTTTCAGTAGCAGGTATGAATTCAATCGAAATAGAATTTACACAATGACGGGTATTCTTTTCTGTTAGTCCTTCGCCAATAAATACATGACCTAAATGGGCTCCACAATTCGCACATTGAATTTCTGTTCGTCTGCCGTCAGCATCGGGAATATGATTGATTGCGCCTTTGATCTCGTCATCGAAACTAGGCCATCCACATTCTGATTTGAATTTATCCGTTGAATTGTAAAGCGCTGCACCACATTGTTTGCAAACATAAGTGCCTTTTTCAAAGGTGTTGTTGTACTTGCCGGTGAATGGGGCTTCAGTTCCCTTATGTAGTATTACACGGGCTTCTTCGGGGGTTAATTTTTTTAAATTCATGGCTGTTATTTTAGTTTTAACAGATTGAGTACATCCTGACGCACTTATCAACGTAAATATCAATAGAATAAGGAAATTTTTGACAAGTGAAGCTGTTTTCATCGGGTTTGGCTTTACGTGAAATATTGGTATCTGAAAACCATCTTCTATTTGATTTATGATACTATTTATAAACATTCTAATGATGATAAAGTTTTACAGTAGGATTAATTGGAATTATTTTCTCACCCCCGGAGGTTATATTTGTTTTAGAGAGCTTTTTTTGATTTTTCTTTTTGTATGTTTGCTTTATAGAAGTTCTCTAATCTGCTGTAACAAAATAAATGGGCTCAAAGGTGGGTTAGTATCTTTTACAAGTTGTTTTTCAAATTAATCATTCATAATGAGTGTCGTTGTATTTTTTAATTTTATAGATAATGAAGCAGGTAAACTGGGGAATAATAGGATGTGGAAATGTGACGGAAAAGAAAAGTGGTCCGGCATTTAATAAAGTTGCCAATTCAAGATTGGTAGCCGTTATGCGTCGTAATGCAGAACTGGCTGCTGATTATGCAAAACGGCATGGTGTTCCCAAATGGTATAGCAATGCAGATGACCTGATTAATGATGATGCGGTCAATGCGGTATATATTGCAACACCGCCCAAATATCATGCGCTGTATGCCATCCGTGCTATGAGAGCCGGTAAGGCTGTTTATGTTGAGAAACCCATGGCAATGAATGAAACGGAATGCAAGGAGATGATTTCGGTGAGCCATGAAACCAAGCAGCCGTTATTCGTTGCTTATTACCGTCGTGCATTACCCTATTTTATTGAGATAAAGCGATTAATTAATCAAGGAGCGATTGGGGAAGTTAAAATGGTAAATCTGAAATTCTATAGTCCGGCTAAGCCCGAAGAACTTGAACCCGAAGCAATAAATGGTTGGCGTGTTGATCCATCCATCTCAGGTGGCGGTCACTTTCATGATATGGCTTCGCACCAGTTGGATTATCTGACCTATCTTTTAGGCTCCGTGAAAACAGTTCAAGGTATTTCCAGAAACACTGCAGGATTATATCATGCGGACGATACCGTACTTGCCATGATGGAGTATGAATCAGGCGTTTTGTTCTCCGGATCGTGGTGCTTCACTGTACCGAATAATATGGCGATAGATCAAACTGAGATCATAGGAACCAAAGGAAAGTTAATATTTTCGTTCTTTGGCGAGCCTGTCATAATGCTTGAAAAAGTAGACTATATTCCTGAGAAATTTGTGATCCCTTATCCTGAACATGTTCAACAACCTTTTATCGAACTCATGGTGAAACAGTTATTAGGTGGTGAAAATGCACCAAGTAATGGTGAAACCGGAATTGTATCGACACGTCTGATGGATCGGATTACTGTAAAATAGAATGTGCTATTGGTTTAATAATTTCCGCTTCTGAACTTCTTCTTCTTACCTGGTTTCGCTGGCCGTTTACCAGGTCCGCCTAGATTAACCTTATTGTTTTTCTTCTTTTTCTCCTGAAAAGCACCTTTAGATTGCTTGATAGAAGAGGGTTGAAGATAATTTTTGTCAAATAATTTAGGCTTCTCTTCATCAGAAAAGAGGGGTGAAATAGCTACACCTTCCGGTATTTCTTCCATTGGGATGCGTTTATTCATCAACAATTCTATGTTAGCCTGATAGACCTCTTCGGTTTCGTTAATAAAGGTAATGGCGATACCGGGTTTATCGGCACGACCGGTTCTACCTATTCTGTGGATATAATCTCCGGGAACCATCGGTGTATCAAAATTGACCACATGCGTGATGTCTGAAATATCCAAACCACGTGCGGCAACGTCGGTAGCAATCAGTATACGGTGATTTCCCGACTCAAACTGTCTGAGCGAGTTGATACGGTAATTCTGTGACTTATTAGAGTGAATAACCCCGATGAGATCAGGAAACGAATTGTCAATTAGCTCTAATAACCTGTCTGCCGAACGTTTGCTATCTACAAATACAAGTACTTTACTCATTTCCGGATCCGACTTGAGCAGATACTCCAACAAATTGGCCTTAGTGGTAAAGTTGGGTACATAGTATCCTTTTTGTATGATCTGTTCAAGTGGCGTTCCATGAGGAGCAATTTCTATCTTTTGCGGATCGAGAAAGAAGTCGGCTATTAATTGTTCAACATCCTGTGTTAGCGTTGCCGAAAACATCAGGTTCTGTCTACGCGGAGGTAGAATCTCCATGAACGATAATAACTGAGGGCGAAATCCAAGATTAAGCATCTCGTCAACCTCATCAATCACAAGCTTCTGAATCGACTTTAATCGCAGCAATCCATGCATCGTTAAGTCGATTAGCCGGCCTGGGGTGGCGACCAGTATGTCAACACCATTGTATACCAATTGGCCTTGCGTCTTGATGTTTGTTCCTCCATAAACACCCACGACACGCACCGTCATATATTTAGTTAGCTTTTCAATTTCACCAGCCACTTGTAATACCAATTCACGGGTAGGAACGACAATGAGGACTCTCGGGTCTTTTTGTTCCGAATAGGTGAGCTGCCTTAAAATAGGCAGTAAATAGGCAAAAGTTTTTCCGGTACCGGTTTGTGCTACTCCTACTAAATCTTTTCCCGACATAATGACTGAAAAAGCCTTTTCCTGAATGGGAGTGGGATAAAGATATCCCAAATCATCCAATGCATTTAGCAAGGGAGTATTTATATTAAAATCTTCGAATTGCAAGTTATCTGTTTTTTTTTAATCCGGTGCAAAGGTACTCTGAATATGTGAATTAACGACATAAGTTTTTATGTTTATCGAGTGTGAATACATTTTCCTGATTTTCATTGCTGTGGTATATAATGTGTAGTGGAAATTTATGCCCATTGAAAAATTTAGGGCACTATAATACTTCAGCAGATACAAATAACATCTCTTGAAACCATAATATGTTGAAATAAAAATGGTCTGAATAGAGGTTGTAACTCTTATTATCATTTACTTTGTTACGTTATTTTTAGGAAAAAAGAAAAATGGTTCAATTGAACGGGAGTAAGTATTTTAATTTACAATGGTTGCGTTTCGGATGGACGCAATGCTTCATTTTATTGCTTCTGCTCTCTTTACAGGGATGCCATAAGGACTCAACACAGGTCTATAAACCAACACCTTATCAATTAACGATTCCAAAATATTTTCCCACCGATCTGAATATTCCTGCTGATAATCCTTTGACGGAAGAGGGAATTCTATTAGGACGTTACCTTTTTTATGATGGACGCTTATCGGGTCGCACCGATCCTGATTCCATGATGAGTTGCGGGACATGTCACCTGCAAAGCAAAGCCTTTGAATGCGGTATTGATCATCCGAAGTTTACGGGAGGACATCCCTTCGGCCTTACCGGAATTAAAACGCCTCATGTAATGCTCCCCATGATGAATCTGGTTTTTAATAAAAACGGATATTTCTGGAATGGGGTAATCTCTTCAGGAAACCCTACACCTGGTAAGCAGACATTGGATGACGTGGTGTATATGGGGCTTACGGCTCCGCATGAAATGTGCGGAGATAGCGCTCGTACAGCGGCATTGATTCAAAAAATTCCAGGCTATCCCGAACTTTTTGAAAAAGCTTTCGGCTCGAAAAAGGTGACCTTTAAAAATATTGAAAGGGCGGTGACTCAGTTTATCCTGACTTTGGTCTCGGCCAATAGTAAGTTTGACAAATACCTTCGTGGTGAAGTCGCTTTATCGGATGATGAGATGGCTGGACTCGAGTTGTTTACCACAGAACTAGGCGGTGATTGTTTCCATTGCCATGGAAGCAGCGGAACTCCGTTGTTTACCACCAATCTTTTTTATAATAATGGTAAACAAAGTGATTTTACAGGCGCAAATGATGATTCGCGTGACCGGTATCATGTGACCGGGAAGGTCATGGATATCGGGGCATACAGAGCTCCGAGCTTACGGAATATCGACCTGACGGGCCCTTATATGCATGATGGAAGATTTAAAACACTGGATGAAGTACTCAACTTTTATTCGACAGGAGTGGTTGCATCGCCCTATATTAGTCCGTTGATGCACCATGTTAATACCGGAGGTGTCAGGCTTTCGACAGAACAGAAACGACTCTTAAAGTCGTTCCTGCTGTCGCTTCATGATGATGATTTTATCACAAATTCGAAGACTGCAAAGCCAGCTAAATTTCCTGACGGAACTTCTCAATAATTCAATCCCATATTCTTAAAGGTAAATGCCCAGACATCAGACCATTCGTCGATTTGTTTGCTGGTAGGTTTTCCGGCTCCATGTCCGGCTTCCGTTTCAATCCGAATCAGTACGGGATTTTCTCCAACATGTTTCTCTTGTAAGGTTGCTGCAAACTTAAAGGAGTGTGCCGGAACAACCCGGTCGTCATGATCGGCAGTGGTTACGAGTGTTGCCGGATAATGAACGCCTGCTTTGATATTATGTAGTGGAGAATATTTAAGGATATAGTTGAATTGTTCTGCATCATCACTTGACCCGTAATCTCCTGTCCATGCCCAGCCGATAGTGAACTTATGAAAGCGGAGCATGTCCATTACGCCTACAGCCGGTAGCGCTACCTTAAACAGATCGGGTCGTTGCGTCATGCAGGCGCCAACCAGTAGTCCTCCGTTAGAACCACCTGCAATAGCCAATTTAGAAGAATTGGTATAGTTCTGCTTGATAAGATATTCGGCAGCTGCAATAAAATCGTCGAACACGTTTTGTTTCTGAAGCTTGGTGCCGGCTTTATGCCACTCCTCACCATATTCTCCACCACCTCTTAAATTGGGAATGGCTAATACGCCTCCTTTTTCCAGCCATACTAAACGTGCTGCACTAAATGCAGGGGTAAGACTGATATTGAATCCACCATAACCATAAAGATAGACCGGATTTTGTCCGTTTAGCTTTATCCCTTTTTTATGAATGATAAACATCGGAACCCGGGTGCCATCCTTACTGGTATAGAAAATTTGTTTAGTTTCATAGTTTGATGTGTTGAAGTCCAGTTTAGGTTTAGAAAAGACTGTTGAAATATTTTGGGCTACATCGTATCTGAAGATCGTGGTAGGCATGGTGAAAGAGGTGAAGCTATAGAAGCTGAATTTATCTTCGGGTTTGCCTGTAAATCCTCCGATTGTACCGATTCCGGCGGTAGCAATTTCGTGAAGTTGTTTGCCTTCTATCGTAAAGATAAATGCCTTATTCGAAGCATCTTTCATATAGGTTGCGATGATACGTCCACCCACAACTACTGCCGACTGAAGAACCTCTTTTTCTTCCTTTATCACTGTGATCCAATTTTCGCGTGCAGGCTTTTCGGGATCAATAAGGACTAAACGATAACAGGGAGCTCCATCATTCGTGTGAATCAGTAATTTTCCATTAATGTTCTCAATTAGACCATAATCATATTCAAAACCATCAACTATTTTTACAAAATCCGTATTTTCTTTCTTCAGATTTTTAACATACAATGCATTACCACTGGTGCTGGCTGTTTCCGTGATGACAAGATATTGTTCATCATTCGTTACGGTAGCTCCGTAATTTCTTAAAGGATAATTGTCGTTTTTATAGATCAGTTGATCTTTTTCTTGTGGTGTACCAACTTTATGAAAATAGATTTTATGAAATTCATTTTTTTTGGAAAGCTCTTGTCCCTTTATTGGCGCATCGTATGCACTATAGTAAAACCCATCACCTTTCCATGAGATACCGGAGAACTTCACCCACTTAATCCGGTCGGTTAATAGCTTGCCCGATTCAACTTCCATCACCTTAATTTCATTCCAGTCCGAACCTGCTTTGGCAGTAGCGAAGGCAAAATATTTACCATCGTGTGATACGGCATATTCTCCAAGGGCCACGGTGCCGTTATCTGAAATCTTATTAGGATCGAGTAATATGCGGGGTGTTCCGTTTAGTCCTTCCTGAATATAAAGAACACTCTGATTTTGCATTCCATCATTTTTACTGAAGATTATATATTTCCCTTCCTGATGAGGTGTGCCGTATTTGGGGAAATTCCAGATCTTTTCGAGTCGTTCTCTGATTTTATTACGAAAAGGAATAGCGTCAAGGTATTGGCGGGTTATTTTATTCTCAGCTTTCACCCATTCTTTCGTCTCGGTCGAATTGTCATCTTCAAGCCAACGATAAGGATCGGCAACTTTCACACCGTGGTAGTCATTGACTACATCGGTTTTCTTTGTAACAGGATAATTCACAGTTTGAGCGTTAATTGATAAACTGCTAAGAAATACAGCAGCTATGAGTAAATTCTTAGGTGTGTTCATAGGTCGTTTTTTGAATTTGTAAAGATAGAAAGAATTTGAAAAAAGGTTTAATTACTTACTTTTGTAAAAAAATCATCCATCCTATGGCTAGTTTAAAAAGTATTACCACAATCCGTAAAAATATAATTCCTGTTTCAGGTGGAAGTCTTGATGCACATCGTGTACAACGTACTGAGTTTGATGAACAGGGAAGAGAAGTTAAGCAGATAAATTTTGATCATCATGATCAGGAAGATGATTGTGTTGAATATCGTTACGATGCTGTAGGCCATAAACTTGCTGAAATATATTCACAAGGTGGAGAGGTGCTTCAAAGTAAATATTTTTTCTATGATGTGGATGGGCGTGTTTCTTCCGAACAGAAGGAGTACATGGCTGGAAATGTTGATACGATTGAATGTGAGTATAATGAAAATAACCTGATTTCTGTTCGTAGGTTAAGAGATGACGAGGGCGAAATTGAAACCAGCGAAGTCTTTGAATACGAGAATGGACTACTGATTCGTCAGGCAGTTTATGACGGCACAGATAATCTGGTTTCCGAAGACCTTTTTGAATACAATGATAAGAAAGATCTTGTGTCATTGCTTCGTCGTAATACATTGGATGAAGAGGAACACCACGAGGTTACGGAATATGATGAGAAAGGCCGAAGAGAAGTTGTGAAACAATATAATGCTGCCGGAGATTTAATAGAGCGTACACGCTATACCTATGATGAAAACGATCACGTTTCGGTTCAGGAGGATGAAGATGGTCACCGTCATTCATTTACTTCGTATATCTATGATGAAAAGGGCCGTGTTGTTCTTCAGGAGGAATGTGATGAAAAGGATGAACTCATGAGTAGAATTTCGCGTATTTATGATGATGAGGGAAGACAATTGAGTTCGGAAGTACTGACTACTAATTACCGTTACCGTATTCCTCAGAATTATATTATGAACTATGAATATGAGACCTATTCATAATTGATTCTCATCCGGTCGCTCTTTTTTTACAATGTATCGGGAATGATTTCAGAAGCAATGTGTTTTACTACCGATTTGTTTTTCCATCTTCCTGTTTTATAATAGAAATAAGAGACGATTGCACCAATACACCATGTAATCGGTATAGCCCACCAAATACCCCTTTCTTCGAAATGTTGAGAGAAGAAATAGGCCAAAGGAATACGGAACAGCCAAAGTGAGAACAGCGAGATAAGCATAGGAATCCATGTATCTCCTGCTCCACGTAGTAGACCGGTAAAGGTAAACAGGATAGAAAAGACAATATAAAAAGAACAGGTAATCATCAGATATTCCTGACCTATTCTGATAACCTCCATATCGGAAGTAAACAATCGCATCATATATTGGCTGAAAATAACAATCAGGATGGTTAATATAACAGAAGCGATAGACGACATGGCCAAGGTTGATTTGAGCCCGTCTTGAAGTCTGGAATATTTATTGGCTCCTATATTCTGACCGGCAAAGGTTGCCAGAGCCATAGAAAAGTTTGAGGTTGGCATAAGTGCCAACGACTCTATTCTTCCCGCCACACTATAAGCGGCAATAACATCAGTGCCAAAGCGGTTTACGATCCACATTATTGCCATCATTCCAAGAGAAAAGAGCGTTTGTTGAATCCCTGAAGGAAGTCCGATGCGCATACTTTGACGTAGAATCTCCCAGTCGAAATCGGGTTTTCTCAAGCTGATATTCATGATCGGATGTGTGCGGTTAAGATACCATGCTCCGGTGAGAAAAGCGCCTCCCTGTGCAATAACGGTAGCTGCGGCAGCACCCGCGATGCCCCATTTAAAGACGATTACAAATAATAATACCAATACAATATTGGCAAGTGACGAGATGATCAGAAAGTAAAGCGGTGTTTTAGAATCACCCATTCCTCTCAATGCAGCGCAAGTGGCATTAAATCCAAAGAGAAAAATGACTCCCGCGAAATAGACCTGAAGATAGATTGTGGCAAGGGGAATGATGTCTTCGGGTAAGCGGGTGAGTCTCAACAATGTTTCACTAAAATAAATGCCCACTATTGTAATGATCAATGATGCCGTAAAAACAAAAATATACATGGTGTCGATGGTACGGCGAATCTTTTCAAAATCTTTCGCGCCAAAGTATTGGGCAATGATGATATTCATCCCCGAAGCGACACCGATAACAAGAGAAACAAGGATGAAAATAATTGGAAATGAAGACCCAACAGCTGCTAATGCCTCTTTGCCCAGATAGTTACCGACAATTACACTGTCAACTATACTATAAGTTTGTTGGAAGATGTTCCCAATTAGCATTGGTAGGGTAAACTGAAATATTAGTTTCGCTACGTTGCCATCTGTTAAATCTTTCATGTTAATCCGGGTGTATTCCGTTTTCAATTAAACGAACAAATAACGCTCTACAAGCCCATGCATCCGTAGCAGCATATTTTATTTGAGCGGGTGTATATGTTTCGGCTTCCCAGTTGCTTGTTTGTTGTCGTTTACTGATCCTAATTCCCAATATGACTGCAGATAATTTGCGCAATCCCATTACCTGAAATCCCTTTTGTGTGCAGTATGAGTTGAGCTCTATCACATTGCTGGGGGTAAACTTGCGAAAGTTTTGAAGTACCCCCATGTCATGATGCAAGTCGATACCCACTTTTAGGATTTCATCCGATTCGAAAATCTTGATCAGGCCCAGCGGTAGCCCTACATAATGGAGTCTGAAGAGGTAAACACAATCGCGTGTGGCAATCTGAACCAAAGAAATACGATATACTACACCTTTTCTAAAGGCGGGCCTTGTTTCGGTATCAATGCCAATAATGTTCTCCTGACCTATCTCATCAATAGCTCTCTGAACATCGGATGGATTGTCAATAAGCTCGGTTTCGCCTTCCCATGCGCCTATGGGAAGTTCATTTAGTTCATCGGGTGTAATAGAAAAATTGATCATGCAACGTGAAATGCTAAATAGTAAATCCAATATGTCCTGCTTTCAGACTGTTGCTGATCAACATTCTGCTTTAAAGAAACTTTGAAAAAACCGGATGGATCGACTCAAACAAAAAACTTTCTTAAAGAAGGGCGATTAGTAAAGTACAAAGTTATCTATTTTCCCGGCACATCCATCGGTTGATATTGAACAAGTTCATTTTATCAGAAGTAAATTTCTGAATGAATGTTTTCGAACGGAATTTTTTTTCTGATGAGGATATCGCGTACATCAACAACCATCTCCGCATTGCCACAGATATAATAACGTATATTTTCCGGAAGATCTGTCTGTGCTTCAAGCCATGCGGTCAGCCTACCGGAATAAAGTCCTTCTCCGTTCTCTTGTGAGCAGCAACGGATATAGTGCTCTCCCAAACTTCTTTTAAACTCATTCTCGAAATAGAAAGAATAGGCAAAACGTCCTCCATGAATCAGTCTTTTATCTTTTACAAACCCTGAGCGAACCATTGAAGCAAAAGGTGCTACCCCTGTTCCCGAAGCAATCCACCATGCCGGTTCTTCATTTGCGATAAACTCTCCAAAGGGCTCTGAAACAAAGAGCTTATCGCCAACCTTTAATTTTGCCAGTCGGGGCGTTAAGGCCCCCTCGGGTTTGATATCGAAAATGATTTCGCCATCCTTATCGTCAGTGCCTCCCGAGAGACTATACATACGTGGGTCATCGCCTCCCTCCAGCGCAATCCCTACAACCTGACCTGCCATGAAGTGCCACTTCTTTTTGAAAGTGAGCAGGCAAACATCTGGAACAATCTCTTTTATTGAGGTAACGACTGTTTGGTAGTCATTTAATTTAAATTTAGCCATAAAAAAATACTGTTTTTAGTAAAACCCACACCCTCATCTTTTGTTTAATTTTATGATGTGACTGTTTAAATGGTTAATTTAGCCTGATCATGGTCTCTTTATTAGTTTTTCAAAGCTATCGTTGTACCTTTGCATCGTAATGTTTCACTTTATTTATTTTTATGTTTGAATCTATACTTAATGTTAGGCATTGCTTAACGCGCTTTTTTATTCGTTGGACAAGAAAACCCTACAGTATTTTTAACAGTCTTGGTTCTATAATAAAAATCTGTGTCTTGACAGTGAGTTGCTCTATTTTGGCCACTCCCGGTAAAACGCAGAATCGTACCGATTCGCTCAAGATTGCTAAAAAGATACAGTTGGAGGGTATTGTTGTTACAGCGCAAAGAACGCCGGCTGTAGCCTCTCGGGTTGCCCGTGTTGTAAGGGTGATCACAAAAGAAGAAATCGCGGATCTTCCGGTTCAGAGTCTGGACGGTTTGTTAGAATATGCTTTAAATGTAGATGTTCGCCAACGTGGTGGAAATGGAGTTCAGGCCGATGTAAGCATTAGGGGCGGATCATTCGACCAGACGCTTATTTTATTAAATGGAGTTAATGTTTCTGATCCTCAAACCGGTCATCATAATATGGATATTCCTATCGACATAGGAAGTATCGAGCGGGTTGAGATATTGGAGGGACCGGGTGCCCGTATCTTTGGGGCTAATGCCTTTAGCGGCGTAGTTAACATCATCACCGGAACAGGTAAATCCGGTAATGGCACCGTCAATTTAATGACGGGTGATTTTGGCTTATACAAAGTCGACTTGTCCGGAACCGTATCGGCTGGAAAAGTTACGCACTTCCTATCCCTGTCGCATTCAGGTGCGGACGGCTATACGGATAATACCGATTTCAAAGTGGATAACTTTTTCTATAATGCAAAGTTAGATACTAAATCAGGACAGGGAGATCTTCAATTAGGATATGCTACCCGCGATTTTGGGGCGAACAGTTTTTATACGCCAAAATATCCCAACCAATTTGAAGCTACCCGAACACTTTTTGGAAGCCTTCGTTTTCAAGGTTCGGGCAAACTGCATCTCGCTCCTTCGTTATATTGGCGTAAGCATAATGACCGATTTGAACTGTTTCGTAACAATGCTCCCGATTGGTACACCTCTCATAATTACCACATGACGGATGTTTATGGCGCCGGATTAAGCTCTTGGTTTATAACAGGAATAGGAAAAACGTCTTTCGGCCTGGACTATCGTTCGGAAAATATTTTGAGTAATGTGCTTGGTGAACTCCGTTCTAATCCCGTGAAAGTACCCGGTACGGATGGCGTTTATTATACCAACGGACATACGCGAAACAATATGAGTTTGTTCGCAGAACACTCTATTTATCTGAACCGTTTCTCTTTTTCTGCCGGATTGATGATCAATCATAACTCCGATCTTAAAGATAAGATCAGCCTCTATCCGGGCGTTGATCTTGGATTTGAGCTGTCAAAAGGTATACGTTGGTATGCCTCCGGAAGCCGTACATTACGTCTCCCCACCTTTACCGATTTATATTATAATAGTCCTACTAATCTTGGAAATCCTAATCTTAAGCCTGAAGAAGCTATTGTTGCCGAGACAGGTTTTAAACTGAATACTGCTGCTGTTGAAGGACATATTGCTGTATTTGAGCGTTGGGGTAGAAATATGATAGACTGGGTGAAGTATCCGAATGAAACTGTTTGGAAAGCAATGAACCATACTAAGGTCAATATCTCAGGTATAGAGCTTTCTGCAAAATGGAAGCCGCGCAATACCTTTGGAGATGATTTCTTTATCACCGCTGTACAAATTGATTATGCTTATTTATATGCCAGTAAAGAGAGTGGTGATATGGCTTCCAAATATGTTCTGGATAATTTAAAACATAAGATTGATCTGGGTATCGATCATAAAATCATATGGGGACTGGGCGCTTCATGGCGTGTCAGTTATCAGGACAGAGTTGGAACCTACCAAAAGTGGGAGAATTCCGAACTGGGCGTTGATGTTCCATACAAACCTTTTTGGTTGGCCGATGCACGCTTATACTGGAAGTTTGTTGGCTTTACAATATATACTGAGGTTACCAATATTTTCAATACCGAATATTTCGACCATGCCAATGTGCCTGAACCGGGGTTGTGGTTTAAGGCCGGTTTGAAAGTTGACTTTAGCTTTAAGAAAAAATAGCAATCGGGATTAGTCCTTTTTCAGTCATCGATCGACTTCAACGGTTCTTCAATCATTGATCTTTCGATATCAATATCTTCCAGATATTCTTTGATGATTGTCAATATCTCTTCTCCGAACTGTGTTACTTTTTTTTGTCCAAACCCTTTTACCTCTTTAAGCTGTTTCAGAGAAACAGGCTGTTTGGCTACTAATTCTATCAATGTCTTCTGTGGAATGATCATGTACGACGGCAAATTGTACTCGTCTGCTTTATTGTTTTTCCATGTCCTTAAACGAGCGTACAACTCGGCGTGTGTTATTGAATCCGAACTGTATTCTTTCGGTCTCTTTTCAACCGGTTTTGGTTCCGGCGTTTCGATAGTCGATTTCGCTCTGGCGTCCAGATATACTTTTACAACAAATCCGTCCAGACATGCCTTCAGACACGATCTTTTGATGTTGGTATCACGGTTTAATTCATCCAGTACCGTGTTTATAGATTTTCTGACCGTTTTGTTGTCTATCTCTATGGATGTGTTTTGTAAAACATCATAAAGAACAGCTTCTGTGGTCCCGAGAAAATAGCCACATGCTTTCTTAACCCGTTCTTGTAATACGGGGTTTTTCTCAATATTCCTTTCCGTAGCGATGTACTGATTGACTTGAACCATGAATTTGTCGGCAATGTCCAGAAGCTCCGGTTTTAATGCATTAGACATTTTATTGAATATCTCCCTGTATTTATCGTGAATACTTGCTTCGTTCTCATTTAGGAGCTTTTGGAGATAACCGAGTCTTCTTTTTATAGGTGTGAAATCAAAAAGCTCTGTGAGTAGCGTTAGCTGGTAAGTGTTCTTTGATTCTTCAAGCGCCTGTTGATCGGGCTGGTTCTGCGCCACCTCCTGTGTAAATGTCGAGATAGTAGTATCCGTTTTAATGCAACGTGTCGAGATGGGAGCGCTCAAAACAAGGCCTTCTAATGTCTTACAACGACTTAATGCAACATAAACCTGTCCGAATGCAAATGCATCATTTGCATCGATAATGGCTTTTTCAAAGGTGAGTCCCTGGCTTTTGTGGATGGTAATCGCCCATGCCAGTTTCAACGGATATTGCGTGAAAGTGCCGATAATGTTTTCTGTGATCTCTTTGGTCTCCTCATCAATGGTGTATTTGGTGTTGCTCCATTCGAGCGGGGCGACCGAAATAGGCTGTGGCTCATCGGGACATTGAACCAAAATATGGTCTTCCTCAAAATCCACAATCGTTCCGATTTTTCCATTATAAAACTGTTTCTCGTACGAGGTATCGTTTTTTACAAACATCACCTGCGCTCCTTTTTTTACAATCAGTTTACTATCGGTAGGATAGCTGTATTCCGGAAAGTCTCCGGTACAGGTGGCCTCAAATTCATGAATTTTACCGGAAAGTTTTTCGAGCTTTATCTCGTTGAGGCTATGTGCTTTGGCATTGTGTGTGGTTAGTGTGATATATCCATCGTCGGCATCCCTGGCAAAATCAGGAATATATCTTTTGTTTAATTGCTGCAAGGTGGCGGCATCAATGTTGTTTTCGCGGACCTTGTTAAGGATTTCGATAAAGGTGTTATCGCTTTGACGGTAAATATGTTTTAGCTCGATAGAGACCTGTTGTGTCTTTTGTAATGCTCTACTCCCAAAAAAGAACAGTGTGTCATAATATTCTCTTAAAATATCCCATTCCTCCTCTTTTACTATGGGTGCCAGTTGCTGAAGGTCGCCAATCATTAATAATTGAACGCCACCAAAGGGTTTGTAACGGTCTTTAAACCGGCGCAAAACTTCGTCAATGCCATCGAGGAGATCGGCTCTGACCATACTTATTTCGTCAATTACCAAGAGATCGAGGCTCTTTATGATATTGATCTTTTCTTTACTGAACCTGTTTATTGCAGTTTGCCTGGGTATGTTTTGTCCTGTGGACGAATTGGAATTTGATGTTGCGGTATTGGGTAGATGAGGCCCAAAGGGCAGCTGGAAAAATGAATGAATGGTCACACCACCCGCATTGATAGCCGCTACACCGGTAGGTGCCACCACAATCATTCGCTTTGAAGAATTGTCTTTAAGATTTAATAAGAATGTGGTCTTTCCGGTACCTGCTTTTCCGGTCAGAAAGATGTTCTTGTTGGTATACTCTACAAAATCGCATGCTAACTGTAGTTGTGGATTATTAAGAGGTTTTATAAGACTATTCATTGCAATGATTACTTTTATCAAAGTCTAAAATTGAAATTTCTAGTAAATGTATAACTTTAATTTTGTCTGCGATAATTATAATTCGACTTGGTATTAAATATTCCATCCGTAACTAATTCTTTAATTCTTAAAAGTATTAACTTTATAAAGTCGTTTTAATAAATGAAATTTTGATGCCATGGAAACAAATAATTTTTTATCGGAATCAGATGAAAACAAATCCCCTGAAATGACTGGCGAAATAGTTCGGATATTGAAAAAGATGTTCAAAAGTGAGGGGATTTTATTTATAGTATGGGGCTATGCCCTGGCGATTGGTTATTTGTCCAGATATCTGATGGATATTCTATTCCTGACAAATAGAATCAATTTTATATTGAAATTTGTTGAACCGGTATTAGAAATTTGTGCAATTGGTTTCACGATTTTCTATCTTTTGAAGCGAAAGGATAAAATCAGTGATAACGGTGTTACCACCCTATTTCTATGGATCGCAATGTTCGTTAGTATGATGTTAACCAATGTGATTCTTTTTTCAGTACTTCATAAAGTGAGCTATGAACTGCAACATCCGTTATTTATGGTTATTATTGCTTTTGCCATTGTTGTAACCGGTGTCATTCATAGATATAAGCTGGTCATCATAGGCGGTGTCGTTTTCGCTGCATTGGCTTATGCCAGTAGTCTTTTAGCATTGCACGACCAACTGTTATTGGAAACTATAGGCTGGGTTATCGCTTTTGTGATTCCCGGTCATTTGTTATATTTCAAGAAAGATAAATAAAATATATTTCAGAATATTATGTCGGAATTGCTTTTACGGATCAGATTTGCAAGATGTAATAATCCCTTATATATCCTGTGAAAAATAAAAATCAACTTACTATCATTCTATCCCTAGCCTAATCTACTTCTAATGTATGGTAGAAGGAGATTAGAGACACATTAGGCTTAGATTAGGCTTAGGTTAGAATAAGCCCTTCATTTTTGATGAGATTTAGGGACGTGTTAGGCGGTTCGTAGGCGAAATTTATGATCCGGATACTTCATCCTTTTCCTCGTTTTTTCCGACTGATTCAATAGAAATTCTTGTAAGATAGTTTTTGAACCTACCAGATAAACAATAAAGCTATTTCTGCCTGATGTACTTCACAAAGTCATCAATTCTACGGCAAAGGGCTTCATCATTTCCGCCTTGGTCGGCTACTTCTCTCAATGCTTTGATAAATGCGGTTCCAATGATTCCTCCATTGGCATATTTACCGGCTGTTTCGAAAGATGTTGAATCCTGGATTCCAAAGCCGATCAACAGAGGCGTTTGAGGTAGAATATTACGGACGCGTAAAAAATATTCACTGCTGTTTTCCAGATTTGGGCGCGATCCGGTTATCGATGCGGTGCTTACCATATAGACAAACCCTTTGCTTTCTCTCCCCAATTTTTCAATACGATGATCAGGGGTCTGGGGTGTTATCAACGGAATGTAAAACAATCCGGCTTCGGTAAAGAGGTCGGCGTATTCCTTTAAATATATTTCTAAAGAAAGATCCGGAATGATTACACCCGATACACCAACCGAAACACATCGTTTGCAGAACCGCTCCATACCATATTTAAAAACAGGGTTCAGATATCCCATCAAGATAATCGGCATAGTTATCTGGTCCTTTATCTGATCGAGCTGTCCAAACAGGATGTCGAGATTCATCCCATTTTGTAATGCATGATGACTACTCTCCTGAATGACTACGCCATCGGCCATCGGGTCTGAGAAAGGCATGCCTACCTCAACCATATCGGCGCCGGATGCTTGTAGTTGCCCGAGGATGCCGGTCGTATCGTTTAAATGAGGGAATCCGGCCGTGAAATAAATGGAGAGAATATCTTTCCCCTTTGTCTGAAATAATTGATCAATTCTATTCATTGTCAAATCCAAAATAAGATGTATAAGTATCCATGTCTTTATCGCCCCGCCCTGAAAGGTTGACTACAACATTCATTTCAGGGGTCAGTTCAATTTTGTTCAACACAGCCAATGCGTGTGAAGATTCGAGTGCCGGAATGATACCTTCGAGACGGGTAAGCTGAAGAGCGGCATCGAGCGCTTCGGTGTCGGTAATCGAAAGATATTCAGCCCGGCCGGTAGCATGAAGATAAGAATGTAATGGACCGACACCTGGATAATCCAATCCTGCGGAGATAGAGTACGGCTCTGTTATTTGACCATATTTATCCTGCATCAGCATGATTTTACTTCCGTGCAATATTCCGATGGATCCGACAGCCATTGTTGCTGCGGTTTCAGGAGTGTCCGCACCTTTTCCGGCTCCTTCCGCACCGAAAAGTTTTACCTTTGGATTGTCGATATAGTGATAGAATGCGCCGGCGGCATTACTTCCTCCACCTACACAGGCAATAACGGCATCAGGATATGAGCGTCCGGTCTTTTCGGTTAACTGTTCTTGCATCTCCTCAGAGATGATGGATTGAAAGCGGGCTACCAAATCGGGGTAGGGGTGGGGGCCAACCACAGAGCCAATGATATAGTGGGTAGTGTCGGGATGGCCGATCCAGTCACGGATGGCTTCGTTGGTGGCATCTTTGAGCGTTTTATTCCCCGAGGTTACCGGGACTACTTTTGCACCCAGCATACGCATGCGGGCGACATTGGGCGCCTGACGTTTTACATCGGTAGCACCCATATAGACAACACATTCCAATCCTTTCAGCGCACATACGGTAGCTGCTGCAACACCATGTTGTCCTGCTCCGGTTTCGGCAATAATTCTTTTCTTGCCCAGTCTTTCAGCCAACAGTATTTGTCCCAGTGCGTTGTTGATCTTGTGCGAACCTGTATGGTTAAGGTCTTCGCGCTTCAGGAAGATGTTCGACTTATAATATGCCGAGAGCCTCGGTGCAAAGTAGAGTGGCGAGGGTCTGCCTGCATAATCGGTCATTAGCATCCCGAGCTCTTTTTTGAAATCGGGCTCATTCATGATGCGGAGGTAGCTTTCCCGCAACTCGTCAACGTTTCGTTGGAGCATCTCGGGAATAAATGCTCCGCCAAAGATTCCGTAAAATCCGTTGTCGTCGATGTTATAAATTGATTCTTCCATATTTTTGAATGTTTTATTTTTATTACGGTGATGTTTTTTTTAGCGATTCGGTATGCCGTTGGAACACTAATTTTGTTTTCAGACTATGAGCGTAGCGCCGAGATAAAACTTTTTACTGCGTTGATATCTTTTAATCCGGGTTCTGTTTCGAATTTACTGTTGATGTCGAATCCGGCCAGATGCGGATGTTTAAACTCCTTTAAGTTCTCTACATCGTCAAGGTTAATTCCTCCGCTCAAAAGAAAAGGAGTTTGTCCATCGTATGTTTTGAGCTTTTCCCAGTTGAATTGTGTTCCGTTTCCGCCATAACTTTTGCCATAGGCATCGAATATGAAAAAACGACAGCTCAAGGCATAGGCTTCGGTTGATTCGAATGAAAAATTATCACTGATTCTGAATGCTTTGAATACAGGAAAACCGGTACGACTGATCGTTTTACAGAGTTGGGGCGACTCCTCGCCATGAAGTTGTACCGCATCCAGTCCATATTCCTCAACCGTACGGATAATCTGATCGGCCGATTCATTTACAAAAACACCTGCCTTGATGATTCTGGGTGGTAATGTTTTCAGGTCATCGGGCGTTAAAGAACCTGTCATGTTTCGTGGTGTTCCGTCGTAAAAGATAAATCCGAGTATATCCGGTCCGGCAGCTGCGACAGCGAGCATGTTGTCGGGATACTTCATTCCACAGACTTTGATAAACATACTATTGCATTTTAGATTTTGAATATTGGTTAGCGGCAATTATTAAACGATTCATGAACGGGTAGATGGAATCTGTTGAATGAAATCAGCACAAGCTTTTACCGGATCGGATTGACTCATGAATCGTTCACCGATTAAGAATCCTTGGTATCCTGCCGCTCTTAAACGGGTAACATCATCGGCTGTTTTGATTCCGCTTTCGGCAATTTTTATAAAATCTTTGGGGATTTTCAAGGATAAGTCTTCAGCTCTGCTTAGGTCGGTTACGAATGTTTTAAGATCACGGTTATTCACACCAATCAGTGAAACTTCATCGCACAACCGCTCCAATTCTTCTTCCTTATGAACCTCGAGAATGCTTTCCATGCCGAGTGAAGCTGCCAGAGTAGCAAATCGTTTCACTTCTTCGTTGGTTAGGATAGCTGCAATCAATAAAATCACATCGGCGCCTAATGCTCTTGCTTCATAAATTTGATATTCATCAATAAAGAAGTCTTTTTGAAGCATCGGACAGGTATTATGCTCACGGGCAATACTGAAGTCGTTGAGCGAACCTCCGAAAAAATGAGTTTCGGTCAATACCGACAATGCCGATACTCCGGCAACAGCGTAACCGGAAGTAATCTGGGCCACATCAACCTGATCGTTTATCAGACCCAGTGATGGCGAGTGTTGTTTGAATTCGGCAATAATGCCGCTTGCCCCTTTCCTTAAAAGCTGTTCGCGAAGTGAAACAGGTTTTGTAGAGAAGGGCATACATTGTTGAATAAGGTCAATTGAATGACGTAAACTGCGTTCTTTAACTTCAACTTTTTTGTAGTCAACTATATCGGATAGAATGTTATTCATTTAGTTGGAATTATTTCTGTTTGCTTAGGCTGATTAATTTATTGAAAGCGTTGAGCGCCTTTCCTGAAAAGAGAGATTCATTGGTTAACGCAAGGCATTCCTCCAAACTTTTCTCGCGATGCATGATCTGAAGGGCTATTGCCGAATTAATATTTACGACGGCATTTTGCGCTTCCGTTCCCTTTCCATTTAAGATGTTCATGAAAATAACGGCTGCTTCATCCACTGTATTCCCTCCAAAAAGTTGTTCGGGCAATAAGGTTTTCTTGCCTACCTCCTCAGGGGTTAATAACTGATCACTGTTTTTTGTGATGATACGGAAAGGGCTTGTTAGTGATACTTCATCATATCCGTCATTGCTATGAATAATGGCGTAGTTTGTCTCTCCCAATTGATAAATATAATTGTAAAGACGTGCTAATTCATGACTGTAAACGCCAACCATCTGGTTTTGGGGCCTTGACGGATTAACCATCGGCCCCAGCATATTGAAAAATGTTTTAACACCCAGCTCCCGACGTATTCCGGCAATCTCTTTCATCGCCGGATTAAAAAACGGGGCATGTAAGAAGCAGATCCCTGCCTGATCAAGTTCACGTTTTAACTGATCGGGGTTGGTGGTAAACCGATATCCTGTAAATTCTAAAATATTGGAAGAACCACAATTGGAAGAAACTCCATAATTGCCGTGTTTGGCAACCTTCACTCCACAGCCGGCCAGAATAAATGCACTAAGCGTAGAGATATTAAAGGTGTTGAACCCATCTCCACCGGTGCCGCATACATCAATCGTATTAAATTCTCTGAGATCGATGCCTATACACATATTTAACATTGCATCACGAAATCCCTGTAATTCATCAAGCGTTACCGGTCTCATCATATAAACGGTAAGGAAGGAAGCTGTTTGTGTTCCGTAATATTGACCGGAAGCGATATTTGTTAAAACCTCTTCTGCTTCCGAGCGACTGAGCGTTTGATATTGAAATAATTTGTTGAAAATAGCTTTTATTGATTCCATGTCTGATATGTTAACAAAAAGTACCTGAAAAAGTGGAAGGTGAAGCGAAATTGATATTATCCGGAGAAGGTAATATCGGCGCTCCCGTTGAATTGCTCGAAATACACAACCAGTTGGATAATATGAGTTTACCATGTTCCGTTAATATTGACTCGGGGTGAAATTGCAGCCCCCTCACATCATAACGGGTATGTCTTATTCCCATCACCATTCCGTTTTTATCTATTGCCGTAACCTTTAATGTGGAAGGAATTTTATCTTTGTTTAAAACCCATGAATGATATCGTCCACCTTTAAAAATAGGCGGTAGTCCATAAAAGAGTCTCTCCGAAGGTTCGGCAACATAGATGTCGGTAGCAACACCATGATAAATGGTTTCCAGATTTACCAGTTCGGCACCAAATACTTCTCCGATAGCCTGCATGCCTAAACAGATGCCCAGTATACTTTTTTCAGGTGCTAAACACCTGATTAATTCTTTCATGATACCGGCTTCATCTGGAATACCCGGACCGGGTGAAAGAACAATTCTATCGTATTTAGCAGCCTCCTCAATCGAAATCATGTCGTTTCGGGCGACAGTTACTTTTTCTCCGGTCAGATCTTCAAGATAATGGACCAGATTATAGGTGAATGAATCATAATTATCGAGAACCAGGATTTTCATATCTGATAATATTTAAACTTGTTGATTATCGGTTAATTGCATTTTTGTGAATGAAATATTGTTCAATGCGTATCTTATTAATTAGATGGTACGGGCCATTTCGAGTGCGGATCTCAATGCCCCGAGTTTGTTTTTTACTTCTTGTAGTTCGTTTTGCGCAACACTTTGGTCAACGATCCCGGCACCGGCCTGATAGTAGAGGGTGTTATTCTTACTCATAAACGAACGAATGGTAATGGCGTGGATAAGGCTTTCATCGAAACCGATTTTTCCGATAGCTCCACCATAGAAACTCCGACGTGTAGGTTCATATTTGCTGATCAGTTCGATGGCCTTCACTTTGGGCGCCCCGGAAAGCGTTCCGGCAGGGAATGTATCGGCTAACATACTGACCGGAGTTGCCCCTTCGATCATATCACCTGTAACCGTAGATACCAGATGAAGCACATGTGAAAATATCTGTACCTCTTTAAATGAAGAGATTACAACATTACGAGCATGCCTGCTTAAATCGTTACGCGCTAAATCTACCAACATCACATGTTCTGCCGACTCTTTCGGATCTGCCGAAAGTCTTTCGGCAAGTTGCAGGTCGTATTTGTCGTTGCCGGTTCTTTTATATGTGCCGGCGATAGGACTGATGGTTGCTTTTTTATCGTGAATCAATATCTGATGTTCAGGTGAAGAACCAAAGATCCGATAGTCGCCATAATCGAAGAAAAACATCCATGGCGATGGATTGATGTAACGAAGACTCCTGTACACATTAAATTCATCACCAATAAAGGATTGCTGGAATCGACGAGATAGTACAATTTGAAATACATCGCCACGGCGACAATGTTTTTTGCCTTTTGTTACTAATTCAAGATAATCACCATCGGTCATGTTTGATGACTCGTCACCCTCTAATGAAAAAGGATAAGAGGTGATACCACTATTTAAGAGCAGTCGTTCTAAATCATCCATGGATGAAGTTTCATCCGGTAGCAAGTTCTCTATAAGGGTAGCCTTATTTTGATGGTGGTTAATTACAATTAAATATTTGTAAAAGTGGTAACGAATATCCGGTATAGATAATACATCAGGCCTTTCGCTCAGTTCGATCTTGTCGAATAAAGCAACTGATTCGAAACCCAGATATCCGAAAATACCATTATATTGAGATTCTTCTTTTTGTTCCGGAACTAAGGATCTATTGAATTCATGAAGGAGTCGGGTTATTTGTTCGGCTCCTTCAACTATCACTTCTTTTGTCTCTTCGCCCGGTAAGTTGATGCGTGCCTTGCCATTTTGGACCATGAAACCGGCAATGGGTTGAAGACAGAGATAGGAGAGACTTTGTTCGCCGCCATGATAATCGCCGCTTTCTAATAAAAGCGAACCTGGGAACCTGTCGCGAATTTTTAAATACAGAGCAACCGGAGTGATGGTGTCTGAAAGCAGTTGTTTGGTGTTTGTTTTGATGGTTTGCATGTCAGCTGTGATTTTTGGTATTAAAACAAAAAAGGCCTCTCGTGGTACGAAAGGCCTTTTTAAAAAGGGGGCATAGCTCGTTAACTCACGATATTCTCGTAATTAGAAAGCGCCACCACCAATTATTTAAGTTGAAATTGATCATTTTTAGGTTTTGTTGTTGCTACAAAAGTAAACACGGAATTAATACAAATGATAAGATATCATAAAAAAAAATTAAAAAAATATTTCAATTGATGCTTCATCTGTTTGTAACTATTTTTAAATCAGTAGTTATTACTAAAGTAATGGCCGATCAGGTAAAGGGGAAACTATTGATTTTTCTTTAAGCGCAGTTATATGTGTAATTATCAGTGCCGTTGGCTGTTCAGCATCAAAGGAAGGTAAAGACTGTTTTATCGGATGGATGGTTTGTGTGATGGATGTTTCAATTTTTTAAGGATGATTCTGCTTTTTGCTATAATTCCGGCACTGGCTTCGGTTTGGATAGACTCAATTGATTCAACCAGCTCATTCTTTAAATCAGGGATTTTGATGCATACATTATAGAGAATCTGCATAGCATGAGCTCTGACTGCAATGGGCTCATCTGATGAAAGAAGTGTCCTGAAACAAAAGTCTACAAAATTGCCTGATAGATCTTCGGGTAGGGGTTGCAGGCTGATTATTTTTAAGAAGTGACGTTTTAGTCCGTTGTTATTCGTCTGTTCTACCCGGGTGATCAGGTCATTTAAAAATGAAAAAATCATTTCAGGCCTTTTATCATTAATCTTCTCCATGGTCCAGGCAGCTCTCCATGATGTTTCATCTTCCCGTTGAATGATATCCCATAAATCGTTTATTAATTCGGGCTGCTGCATAATTCTTCCGGCAATCATATTAACATGATCTGTCCAGCTTGCAGCTTCGAAAAATGCAGATGTTTCAAAGAGATGGTCTAATTCCGGCATAGAATTTTTTTTGCGAAGATACAACTTCTGTCCTTTTGTGAACAACGGTTACACTTGCTTGTTATGAACTTAGAATAACTATATTATGAGTAAAAACGGATACGCTACAAACAAACTGATCGAAGAAACAAGTCCTTACCTGCTTCAGCATGCGCACAATCCTGTCGATTGGCATCCCTGGGGTGATGAGGCTTTTGCAAAGGCCAGGGCCGAAAACAAGCCCTTGCTCATCAGTATTGGCTATTCGGCATGTCACTGGTGTCATGTGATGGAAAAAGAGTCGTTTACCAGCCTCATCGTTGCCTCAGTAATGAATAAATTTTTTGTTTGTGTTAAAGTAGATCGTGAGGAGAGGCCTGATGTTGATCAGGTTTATATGGATGCTATCAGATCTTTAAGCGGAAAGGGTGGTTGGCCACTTAATTGTTTTGCCCTACCCGATGGAAGACCATTCTGGGGAGGAACCTATTTCCCTTCAGAACAATGGGTGCAGATTTTGGAACGGATTGATTATCTATGGCAAAATAAAAAATCAGATATCATCAGTCAGGCAGAAGCTGTTTCGGAAGGAATTCAACAACAAGAACTTTATGAAGTTCAAACCATACGAAGAGATGATTCAACAGAAGATGTTAACGAAACCTGGGATAACATAAAAAGAGCGATCGATCCGACAAAAGGCGGATTAAAAGGCGCTCCGAAATTTCCTTTACCCATCGTACTATCCTATATGCTTCGTTATGCAGCTTATATAGGCAGGACAGGTGTGCTTGCACCATTATGGGTCTCTTTAGACAGAATGGCTCGTGGAGGCGTTTATGATCAGATAGGCGGAGGCTTTTCAAGATATTCGATTGATGAAGATTGGAAAGTCCCTCATTTCGAAAAGATGCTATATGATAATGCTCAGCTTGCAATCCTCTACACCGAAGGATGGCAGGTTTCAAAAAACAGGTTCTATCGTACGATTGCCGAAGAGACGCTTCAATTTGTCAAGAGGGAGCTGACCTCACAGGAGGGCGCATTCTACTCATCAATAGATGCCGACAGTGAAGGCGAAGAGGGTCGTTATTATGTATGGACCGAAGAAGAAATACGTGAAGTACTTGGCAAAGATGCCGATCTGATCATTCGATATTATGGCGTAGGCTATGAAGCACTCTGGGAACGTGGAAATAATATTTTATTGGCGAAGTTGGATGAAGAGCTGTTTCTGATGATCGAGGGGTTATCGGTTTCTGAATGGACGGAGAAATTGAAAAAGGCCAAATCGTTATTATTGGCTAAACGCGAACAAAGGATTCCTCCGGGTATCGATGATAAGGTGTTGACATCATGGAATGCTCTAATGCTTAAGGCGTTTGCGGAAGCTGCTATTGCATATGATAATGAAGAATATCTGAAAACCGCCGAGAAAAATGCTCATTTTCTTCTCAAGAATATGTCGGATGGTAACGATAGGCTCTTTCATTCATGGCGAAATGGAATTACCCGCGTTAACGGGTTTCTTGAGGATTATGCATTTGCTATTGATGCATTTATATCGCTTTATCAGGCAACCTTTAAATTGGATTATCTGGATCAGGCAATCAGATGGACGCATGTTGTGATCGACCATTTTTATAATGAAGATCAGGGCATTTTCTATTTTACATCCGATGAAGACGAACCATTAGTAGCCCGACGTTTTGAATTGTATGACGGAGTTACACCTTCACCGAATTCTGTGATGGCACGTTCTTTGGTTCGCTTGGCCGTATATTTTGAAAAAGGAAAATATAGAGAAAGAGCTCAACGGGCACTGGATGTGATGGGAGATCTTCCTTTACTGCATCCCACATCGTTTGCTAATTGGGCCATCTTACGGTTAGAATTTTTAAAGGGACCATCCAGTGTGGTTTTTAATACGGTTGATGGGTTGAAGCGGAGAAAGGAAATTGGAAATTCATTTTTGCCTTTTGCAGCTATGGCCGGTAATCATTTGGAACTTCCTCTTACCTCTTATTATCGGGATGTTACTAAAACCGGCGTCTTTATCTGCTCGGATCGTCAATGCTATCCGCCTGTCCAATCGACCGAAGAGATCCTTTTACTACTCGATAGTTTTGAAAAATAAATACCTGAATCCACTCCGGAAATTCCTTTGTGCATTTTTTTTGCTAAATAATATCACTGAATAATAATGAATTACAAAATGACAATTAAGTAAAATTGAATTTTTGAAGTGGACTCAGGCCTATTTGAGAAGAATAAAGAAGCTAAATATAGAAAGAAATGTGTTATTGATCTCCCGATCAACGACCTGTTTATTCTGTGAAAAGATATTAACAAAACAGCTTAATACGTTACGTGTTCACACTGTGTAATTGTTAGTAATAAAATATTATATAAATTAAGTGATAACCACTTATCCTTTTTTACCTTTGTGTGGTAAAATCATCAAATATGTTTCGGAAACTATTCTCCATACTAACTAATAAGTTTGTTATTGTTTTGATGTTGTTTGGAATTTGGATGCTTTTCTTCGATAAGAATAATGTGTTGCAACAGATCGAAGCAAAACGCACACTTCATCAATATCAACAGGAGAAGCAATTCTATATACAACAGATCAAGGCTGATAGCGAGGCTACGTACGATCTGATGTCGGATACTGCTCACCTTCAGAAGTTCGCGCGTGAAAAATATTTCATGAAGAAGGATAGTGAGGATGTCTTTATGATGATTCCGAAAGAGAAAAAAGGAAAATAATAGATCAGCGAAGAAATATTAGAAAAAGAGATCAAAAAAAAGTACTGGAGACAAAGCTACACTTAGGTATATCCTTGAAGGTAATGCGAAATTTAAAATGAATTTAAGGATAGGTTTATTCATTCTGGTATTGTGTGATTACTACAATGGTCTATTATCATCTTATATGCTTAGTAAAAAAATGTCATTATCCATTGGTTTTAAGGCCTTACTTTTATCAATATAATAAGAAGAAAGTATGTTCATAGTAAAAGAATGATACTATGGATCAGTCCGAAAAGTGGAGGAGCAGAGAATAGAAGCTTATCGATAAGCGGCATACCCTATAATAAATATTTGAATAATTCCGGAAGATAAAAAAGATAAGAGATAAACACGAAGGTGTGTAAAAAAAGATTTGACATAAATTCGATGTAGGTTTGACCAGTATCTAGTATCCCGGTCAAACCTACATCGAACCTAGTTCAAACCTAGGTTAAATTTCGTTTAATATGCCCTTATGGATCAGTCTTATCAGACTTGTATCATCCTTATATACTCCTTTCTATTCGGACAAAACCTAAAAAATTATATTCTTTGATCGGATTATTTTGAGCTTTTGGCATTCCTTATCATGAATATCATTAGTGAGAGCAGTTTGTCTTATTTTTTATCTCATATTTTACTCCCCATCTTTTCCGGCTGATCCATACTATTTATGGTTAAATTCCAGTTAAACCCTTTTGTGGTTTCTATTTACAATTTTCTTGTTAACATCGATAGAGGGTGGATGAAGTAAGAAAAAAACGTGATTTTTCTATTCTTAAATTTTTTAGATTGATTCTTTTGAATTTAAACAAAACGAAACCGAAAATTGAAGGCGGGTCTGATCAATCGTTTTTAAATCGAAGCAAAATAGATCTTTTTATAACTAGGCGTGAATTTTTTTGTTTTTTTCTTGCTTTAAACGTTTAAATGAATTATATTTGTCTCCACTTCTATAATAAATCAGCATATAGCAAAATGAAAAAGGTAGTTCTAAAAGATATTGCTCAACAATTAGGTGTCTCTACTGCACTTGTTTCATATGTCCTAAATGGTCAGGCAGAAGAAAAGCAAGTTGGTAAGGAGATTGCTGCTAAAATAAAGATTGTTGCTAAAGAGCTTAACTACCAACCCAATCAAATAGCTAAAAGCTTAAAGATTCGTAAAACAAATACTATCGGTTTAGTTGTAGCCGATATCAACTTTCATTTTAGTACAGGAATAACCAGTGCCATCGAAGCCGAAGCTAAAAGAAATCACTATACTGTTATTTTTGGTAGTACTGGTGAAAGTTCTGAGAAATTTACCGAACTAACGAATGTTTTGGTAAATAGACAGGTTGATGGATTGATTCTGGTTCCAGTTGAACATTCTGAAGATCAGATTAGAACCCTTCTAAAGTCTGGAATGCCTATTGTCCTGGTTGACCGTTATTTTCCTGAATTAACTACCAATTATATTGCGCTTAATAATTATAAAGCGGCATATCAGTCAACATCATATCTGATTAATACTGGGCATAAGCGGATTGCATTTGTAAATCTTAAGACATCCTTATTCCATTTACTCGAGCGTAATCGTGGTTATCTTGAGGCATTGAGAGATCATAATATTGCATTTCAGACTGAATGGTTGCAGGAAATAGAAAGTACTTATTTGCAAGAAAATGTACAAAAGTCAATTGATCAAATTACTAATCTTGATCAACCTTGTGATGCAGTTTTCTTTGCTACCGATACATTGGCTATAAATGGTTTAAAGCATCTTATTTCTTTAAATCTAAACGTACCGGAAAAAATTTCAGTGCTTAGCTTTGATGAATCTGAAGCTTTTGAATTATTTTATTGCCCTATAACATATGCAAGGCAGCCATTGGAAGAAATGGGTAAACTAGCGGTGAATACCTTAGTTGATCTGATCAACCATAATAAAGTCTTAAAGCAAATCAACTTGGAATCTGACTTTATAAAAGGACGTTCATGTAAGGAACTATAATTTTTTTTTACATTACTTTAAACGATTAAAGTAATAATCATAACTTCAAAATCCACAATTTTATGAATCCTCTGCAAATTAAATAAAAAAATATGAAAAAATTTAAACGATTAAAGTGTCATTCGCCTTGATTCTTTTCTCAACCCTAAGTCAAATTAAAAATAATTTATTAAAAAATCTAATTTTATGAAAAAGTTTTTAACTATTATCTTAATGTTTTTTTGTTCAATGCTTTATGCCCAACAGAAAACGGTGACAGGTATAGTCACTATTAAAGACTTGCAGACCCCTTTGGCTGGAGTAATTGTTAAGTCAACTGAGCAAACTGTTTTAACTGACAAAAATGGTAAGTTTAGTATCAATGCAAAAGTTAATGAAGTGCTGATGTTTTCTTACTTGGGTATGAAAACAGACACAGTTAGAGTTTCGGCAGGTCAGAATGCCATCTCCGTTACCTTAGATTATTATAATAAAGAACTTAGCGAAATTGTTGTTACTGGTTATCAAACCCAAAAGAAAGCTAATTTAACAGGAGCTGTTTCAGTTGTAAAAATTAAAGATATTACTGATGTCCGAGTAGGTGATGTTACCAAGTCTATCCAAGGTAGAATCCCAGGTGTAAACATCACATCAGATGGTTCACCAAGTGGTACTGCAACAGTTAGAATTAGAGGAATTGGCACTTTAGGTAATAATGACCCACTCTATGTTATAGATGGTATCCCAACCAAAAGAGGATTAAGCGAGATAAATCAGGATGATATAGAGTCAATACAAGTTCTAAAAGATGCTTCTTCTGCTACTATTTATGGGTCAAGGGCAGCAAATGGAGTTATTATAGTAACAACTAAAAAGGGTAAAAAGGGATATAACCAAATAAATATTAGTTCTTCGACATCCATACAATATTATCCGAATAAACTTAGCTTACTTAATACAAATCAAAGAGGGGAAGCTTATTGGAGGGCGGCTGTAAATGACAATTCAAACCCCAATAATAATCAGATTTATCAGTTTGATTGGAATAATAATTATTCTAATCCTATTCTGAATAAAGTAATACTTCCGGAATTTATAGACGCAGCTAAAACAATGAAACCTGCTGACACCAAATGGTTTAATCAGATTGCACAAACCTCCATCATGCAAAATTACAATTTGGCTTTTTCAAACGGTGGTGAAAAAGGGAATAGCTATTTTTCTGCAAGCTATTATGACAGTAAAGGTATTATAAAAGATACCAAAAGTAAAAAAATCACATTACGATTAAATTCAGATTATAATTTCTTTGGAGACAGGTTAAAGGTTGGTGAAAATATTAATGCAACATATTCTACTAATTCACTTATTCCGACCGGGGATGTCTTGTTCGCTACATTGGTGCAACAACCCATTGTTCCCGTCTACACCATAAGTGGAGGTTGGGGCGGCCCTGCTTCCGGTATGTCAGACAGACACAATCCAGTTCGTTTGATTGATGATAATAAGCAAAATAATAATTATTTTGGAAGAGTGACAGCTAATATGTTTGCAGATTTAAACATCATAACTAATCTTCATTTTAGATCAAATTATGGTATAGATTATGATGAAACTTATGCAAGAACGCTACAAAAATCTTATGTGTCAGGATTTTTAGCTAATCCATCTAATTTGGTTCAGAATACTCAAAATCATGATGTGAATTTAACCTGGCAGAATACATTTAATTACACATTGGATTTAACAAAAAACCACTTTGATTTTCTTTTAGGACAGGAATCTATAAATTGTTTAAATGAAAACTTTTTTGGAAGCAGACAAGGGTATGCGCTGGAAGATATTAATTATTCTTATTTAGATGTAGGATCGTCTAATATTAATAATGGTGGTAGTGGTTCTGGTTATACGTTATTATCATTTTTTGGTAAGGCAAATTACAGCTATAATAATAGGTATTTGGCTTCAGCTACTTTGAGAAGAGATGGATCTTCCAGATTTGGTACCAATAATCAGTATGGAACTTTTCCGTCATTTTCATTGGGCTGGCGTTTGAGTCAAGAGCAATTTATTAAAAAACTTTCTTTTATTTCAGATTTAAAACTCCGTTATGGTTATGGGGAGTCGGGAAATCAGGAAACAGGCAACTATGCTACTTATAGTTTATATTCCGCTATTTATGGCACGGATCCAACCTGGAGTGCTGACAGGGGAACAGCTTATGATATATCCGGTGCTGGAACAGGAACTCTTCCTTCAGGATTTATTAAAATTCAACAGGGCAATAATTCTTTAAAATGGGAAACAACAAAGGAATCAAATTTTGGACTCGATTTTGGGTTGTTCAACCAAAGTTTGAGAGGTTCGGTTGATTATTTTATAAAAAAGACTACAGGAATTTTAATTACACCTGGTTATTTAGCAGTAGTTGGAGAAGGTGGTTCTCAGACTTTTAATGGCGCTTCAATGCAAAACAAAGGTATAGAAGCACTCTTAAGTTATGAGGGAAAGATCAACTCTGATTTATCTTATTCAATAGATGCAAATATTGCTACATACCGTAATAAGGTAACTTATCTGCCTTCTGATGTATGGGCTTCCTATGCAGGAAATGGACAAGATCAGACCATAGTTGGACACTCGATTAATTCTATATTCGGCTATGTTGCTGATGGATTATTTACCTCGCAAGCGGAAGTCGACAATTCAGCCACACAACCGGGAAAGGGTTTAGGGAGAATCAGATATAAAGACTTAAACAATGATGATGTGATTAATGATAAAGACCGGACTTTTATTAGTAATGGAAATCCAGACTTTACTTATGGCTTAAATCTCAATTTTAAATGGAAAAACTTAGATATTAGTGCCTTTTTTCAGGGAGTTCAGGGTATAAAAGTTTATAATACTTTTAAATTCTACACGGATTTTTCTTCAATAAACCCCGGAACAAACTGGGGAACAAGAGTATTAAATGCCTGGTCACCTCAAAATACAAATTCTACGATACCAGCTCTAACTTTGGTTGATGCTAATAATGAAGGGCGTACATCTACTTACTTTTTAGAAAATGGCTCTTATTTGAAATTAAGAAACCTACAAATAGGCTACAATCTTGGAAATGTATTAAAATGCATTAAGACTAAAAATGCAAGGATATTTATTCAGGGGACCAACCTTTTTACTTTTAAAAGTAAAAGCTTTACAGCAACAGATCCAGAGAATCCTAATAATGCTTATCCATTACCTGTTACGTGTACTGTGGGAGTTGACTTATCTTTTTAAAAACTTTAAAAGCTAGTTTAAAATGAAAAATAAAATATTAATGGGAATATGTATAATACTACTTATGTGTATTTCTTGTAAAAAGACGCTGAATGAAATTCCGCAAGGTGTAATATTCAGTGATGAACTTAACACACCGGCAAATATTGACGGAATGGTGATTGCAGCATACGCTTCATTAGGAAATGAAAGTCTTCATACTTCTAATAGCTTATGGCCATGGGGTAGCATGCGTAGCGGAGATGCCTATAAAGGGGGAGATGGTGTAGGTGATAATAGCGAATGGAATGATTATGAAACATTTGTTACCAATCGGGCAGATAATTCATTAACAGACCAAATGTGGGCACAGCTCTACAATGGCATTGGAAGAGCGAATGATGCCCTAGAAAGATTAAATAATATTAGCGTTCAGAGTTATCCTAATAAAGTATCAAGGCAGGGAGAAATGAGATTTTTAAGAGGAAATTGGTATTTTATGCTTAAAATATTATTTAATAGGGTGCCTTATATTGATGAAACAATTCCTAAGACCGCTTATGATACAATTTCAAATGTCAGCTATACCAGTGATCAACTATGGAGCAAAATTGCTGCTGAATTCAGATTTGCTGCTAATAATCTCCCTGAAAACCAATCGGATGCAGGAAGACCTAATAAATATACAGCCATGGCCTATCTTGCTAAAACACTTTTGTATCAGGCGTACAAACAAGATGCCAGTTATAGTGTGACATCAATTGATCAATCATTGTTACAGGAAGTTGTCATCCTTTGCGATAGTGTTATTAACTCTGGAAAATATGCTCTAAGCGATGATTTTGCAAAAAACTTTCTGGCTGCTAATGAAAATGGTCCGGAATCTATATTTGCCATTCAATATTCTAAAAATGACGGAACGAAATTCGGGAGAATAGATATGGGACATTCCCTGACTTATCCTATGAATCCTGCTTTTGGATGTTGTTGGCAACATATTCCTAGTCAGGATCTGGTGAATTCCTTCAAAACAGACAATAACGGATTACCGATGTTCACAGGTTACAATAGCAGTGATGCTGTTCAAGGAAATGATTTTCTAAATGCTACTTTTGACCCACGTTTGGATCACACAGTTGCTATTCCAGGTCATCCATTTAAATATGAGCCCTACTTTGTTTATCAAACTACCTGGGCAAGAGCACCACAAATTTATGGACCTTTTACCAGTTTAAAAGATAATGTTGCTGCTGATGATCCCTCTTTTCAAAAAATACCACCTTTTATGTCAAGCTCAAAAAATTGGGAACTGATTCGTTACTCAGATTTATTGTTGTGGAAAGCAGAAGCCTTAATCGAATTGGGCCGCGAGACAGAGGCCTTACCATTAATTAATCAGGTTAGAGCTCGAGCTGCTAAGAGTACTGGGATGCTTAAACAAGCGGATGGGTCATTTACATCAAATTATAAAGTATCCGTCTATATGCCTGGTGTAAATTGCGTATGGACCTCGGCTTATGCAAGAGAGGCTCTGCGAAGAGAACGTAGAATGGAATTTGCCATGGAAGGAAATCGATTTTTTGATTTGGTTCGATGGGGTATTGCAGATACTTATTTAAATAGTTATTTTACTTCTGAATCTTCCAAAAGATTGTATTTAAAGACTGCTCATTTTCAAAAAGGAAGGGATGAATATTTGCCTATTCCGTTAAACCAAATTACTTATAGTAAAGGCGTTTACAAACAAAATCCAAACTTTTAAAATACATTATGTTGCTTAATAGTTCTGATGTAGCTTTTGGCTATTTTTAAACGATGATAAAACTACAATATTAAGCAACATAATTTTTGTATTCAATTGAGTATTAATAAAATTTGGTTCATTCGCTTACAATGTTTTTTATCTTTGAAATATTCAATTGATTTATTCTTAAATAAGAAAAATCAGTTAGCAGTTTCAAAATATTAAAAATATAACCTGCTCGTATTTGTGAAGCATATTATTAAGTAGTCATGCTGTAAATTATTTCTGAAAGATAAATTAAGCGTATCGAAAAAAATCACACAACAATAATAAACAACTATATAAAAAATTACTATGCATATAAAATCTAATGTCTTACTAATTGCGGTTATAGCTGCAACAGGTGGATTGTTATTTGGATTTGATACCGGTGTAATTTCGGGAGCACTTCCTTTTTTAAAACAATATTGGAATCTAAGTGATGCAAGTATCGGATGGGTAACTACAACTGTTTTGATTGGAGCTGTAATAGGAGCAGTGTGTAGTGGAAAGCTGTCTGATGTTATTGGCCGTAAGCGAATGATAATCATTAACGCTATTATTTTTGCAGTTGGAGCTGTAGGTTGTGCATTTGCAACGAGTATTACTGTATTAATAATCATGCGCATTATTATTGGTATTGCAATAGGTATCACATCATACGTAGTGCCCATGTATATTTCCGAGATATCTCCAACTCGTGTTCGGGGGGCTTTGGTAACATTAAATCAATTAATGATTACTTTAGGAATACTGGTATCTTATATTGCAGATTATGCATTGTCAAATGATAATGATAATCAATCCTGGAGATGGATGTTCTTGGTTGGATTTATTCCTTCTATAATTCTTCTTATTGGAATGTTCTTTTTACCGGAAACACCCCGTTGGCTGATTAGTAAAAATCGTTGGGAGGAAGGGAAAAAGATACTTATTAAATTAGAGGATGCGGATATTGTAAATCAGACACTTGCTGATCTGAAGGAGGAAATAAAAATAACTTCAGAAAATAAAGTAACAGTAAGGGAGGTATTTAAGCCATGGCTTCGAGCTCCATTAATTATTACTATTGGAATCTTTTTTTTCCAGCAGTTCTCTGGTGTAAATACGATTATTTATTATTCGCCCTTAATATTTAAGATGGCAGGAATTGTAAGCAATACGCAATCAATTATTCCTTCTATCATTATCGGAGGAGTCAATGTGATGGCATGTTTATTATCTGTTTTTCTTTTAGACAAAGTCGGGCGAAGAAAGCTTTATTTTATCGGTATAATAGGAATGATCCCCTCACTTGCTTTGTTGGGCGCTTGTTTTCACTTTAAAGAAGTACTTGGCTCAAGCCTTCCAATATTCGCTGTATTAAGCATCGTTTGTTACATAATCTTTATCGCGATCAGCCTTGCCCCATTAGGATGGCTATTAATTTCAGAAATTTTCCCATTAAACGTAAGAGGTGTTGGCATGAGCATCGGTTCATTATCACATTGGGGTTTTAATGCAATTATAGCTTTTACTTTTTTAGAGTTGGTTAATTCATTGGGCATTGACGTTACTTTTTGGTGTTATTCATTTATTTGCTTACTTGGTTTAATTTGGGGCTATTATTATATACCTGAAACAAAAGGTAAGTCTCTGGAAAAAATTGAAAGCCATTGGAGAGAAGGTAAAAAGCCCAGAAATCTTTAAAATAAAAAAATGAAATGAAAAATTTAAGAACAGTGTTGTTTTTTGGTATACTGATTACAGTATATACATTTGCATACGGGCAATTAGGTGTTAAGTACGATCCATCAATACAGCCTCAAAAAAAATTACAGTATTTCAAGCCTAAAGGAGAAAATTTATTTGTAGGTGACTGTATGCCATTTTTTCATAATGGTATGTATAGTTGCTATTGGTTGCTGGATTCGGCGCATCATCAGAGTCTAAATGGATTAGGTGGGCATCAATGGGTACTAAGTACGACTACGGATCTTAGAAACTGGAAACAATATCCTGTTGTATTAGGGATTGATCAGGAATGGGAGAAATCAATTTGCACTGGATCGATAGTTTATTTTAATCATCAATATTATGCTTTTTATGCAACAAGGTTAATTGCTGATGGAAAAGTTAATGAGCAGTTAAGTTATGCTATTAGCAAGGATGGAATCCATTTTGAAAAACAACAGCCTAATCCATTTTATACATCAGCTCCGGGTTATAGTAAAAGAAATTTCAGGGATCCAAAAGTGTTCGTAGATAGAAAAGGCGAGTTTCATTTATTTGTATCCAGTGAACAGGAAAATCCTGTTTTAAAACATGCAGCAGGCTGTCTTGTACATCTTACGTCCAAAGACTTGAAAACATGGACTGTTCATGAACCTATATTAACAGGTCAACCTTCAGTTCCTGAATGTCCGGATTATTTCTTTTGGAAAGGGTGGTATTATTTAGTTTATAGCGATAATAGTAACACCTATTATGTTAAATCAAAAAATGCCTATGGTCCTTGGCAGGAACCACGCTATCAGGTTTTAAATGAAGATTGGGCTAATGTCGTAAAAATAGCTGAATTTAAAGACGGAAGACGTATTGCTGCTGCGTGGATACCTTCCAGAAGAGATAACAAAGATGAAAATGGGGAAGTATTTGGAGGTAATTCCATTTTTCGTGAACTAATACAGAATACTGATGGTACGTTAGACTCTAAATTCCCCATTGAAATGATACCCGAAACAAGCCAGTCTATACAATTGAAAATCAACCCTGATTTATATGCCACCGTTAATGGTACAAATAATCTACTTATAAATTCTCCAAACGGAGTTGGCGTCGCACACCTTGAGAATATTCCGATGGAATGCAGGGTGACACTGGAAATTGAGCCAATGGGTGCCACCGAAGAATATGGATTATATTTACGTTCAGATGAAAAGGCAGCTAATGGGTATAAGCTGAATTTTTCTGACCAAAATCAAATAGTTAGCTTGGGTAATACTAATATAAAGGCAGTAAAAGGATTGGATAAACTTATCAAAATAGATATGATTTTAAAAGATGATATCATTGATGTTTGCATTGATAATAGGCGTTGTATTGTAAACCGTACACCTGAGCAGAAAGGCAGTTTCTTATGGTTTTATACTAAACACGGGAAAGTGAATTTTAAATCAATTAAAGTTAGTCCACTCATATAAAATTTAAAAGTAATTATGTTATTAGGTTTTGATATTGGAGGCACAAAATGTGCAATTGTTATAGGAAAACTAATCGAAAATGGGGAACTAAAAATAATAGATAAGGAGATATCGCCTACTAATCGGTCAGTAAATGAGATGATTGAATTAATGTTTACTAAAGCTGAAAATTTACTATTACGTCACGGTTGTACCACAAACGAAATAGAAGGAATTGGGATAAGTTGTGGTGGTCCATTAAGTAGTAAGAAAGGAATCATTCTTTCGCCACCAAATCTTCCTGGATGGAATAATATCCCTATTGTTGAACTGGCTCAAAAAAGATTCCGAAATAAGGTCTTTTTGCAAAATGATGCGAATGCCTGCGCTTTAGCTGAATGGAAATATGGTGCTGGTAAAGGTTTTAATAATATAATCTTTTTAACTTTTGGCACAGGCATGGGGGCAGGGTTGATTTTAGATGGAAAACTTTATTCCGGTATTTCTGATTTAGCGGGTGAAGTGGGACATTTAAGATTGGCTGATATGGGGCCGGTAGGATTCGGAAAGGCTGGTTCATTTGAAGGTTATTGTAGTGGTGGAGGAATAGCACAGCTTGCCCAAATTAAAGTAAGGGAAAAATTACAGATGGGTGAAAAAGTATCTTTTTGTAAAAACCTGAATGAATTACAAAAAATAACTGCTAAATCAGTTGCTGAAGCTGCTTTTGAAGGTGATGAAACAGCTATAGATATTTATAATATCTGTGCGGAATATTTAGGTAAAGGCTTGGCTTTGTTGATCGACATCTTGAATCCCGAAATTATTATAATGGGGAGTATTTATGGGCGGGCACAACCATTATTAGAAACGACTATGATGAAAACAATTGAAAAAGAAGCTTTCATTGGCTCTCGTAATGCCTGCCGTATTTTACCGGCTGGTTTATCAGAAGCTATAGGCGACATAGCTGCGCTATCCCTTGCTGTTATGAGTAAAAAAATGTGATATAAAAAATAAATTCATTTTTTAATCTCTCAAGCGTTACTACTCCGCAGCTACTGCGGGGTAGTTTAATAAAAATCCCATTTATTAAATATGTATTTGAACACTGAAAAAACGCTATTCCACTTTATTAATATAAATGAAATGCCATGTATGTAATGTCTCAGACCGGAAAAACTTTCAAATTATAAAATCATTAAAATTCAGAACATGAAAATTATCATTAAGGTATTATTAATCATTTTCATTTTTTTCATTAATTTACAAAATATCCATTCCCAAAATCCGATAAACAAATTACCTGTTTTCAGAATAGCCCTCACTGATTCAACTTATTTTGATGTAAATAAAATAAAAAAAAATGTTCCGGTAATGTTTATTTATTTTCTTCCAGATTGTGCTGACTGTGAAAACTTTACAAAATCTCTTCTTCGAGACATGAGTTCTTTTAAAGCCATTAAGCTAATAATGATTACAAATGCCTCTTTAAAAGATGTTAGGCAATTTGAAAAGGAGTTTAAATTAAAAAAGTATCCTAATATAATAGTCGGTACTGAAGGGGTGACCTTTGTTTTCCAAAGGCAATTTCATATTGAAACATTTCCTTTTATCGTATTATTTAATAAGAGGGATAATCTAATTGCCAAATTTAGTAATAATTCATCTCCTGAAAATCTAATCAAAGACATTAAGAAAACTTATAACATTAATAATAACTAACTTTCTCTACAATGTGCGCCTATGAATATAACCGAAAAATAATATTATCTGGAAATCAGGTCTTTCATTAATTTAGTAAGGAAAAACATAAGCTTGGAATACAGAAAAATATGGGTCAAGCGTGTATTCTTGATTCCAGAGAATTTGCCTAAAATAGATTTATACATGATTTATTTGCATGACGATGATTTTGAACTTTGCATGTACGGAAAAGAAATTGCCAACATTGTGAATATTTCCAAAAGCAATATAATGCTGAAAATTGATTCCGGATTACTCAATGTCATTGTATCGACTGGGGCAGATTAACTGCTGCACATATTACATTAATTATTTAACCCATGATTCGAATTATTAATTTAAAAATTATTTACGGATGAAAAGAATATTTATGAAATCCATTGGACTTTGTCTTATATTTATAAGACTTTCTAGCTTTGGTCAAGTTGTGGAAAATTTTCAAAATAAGCACGTTTTGGAGCTGGCAAAAGCTAACAAAGCTGTAGAACGTTGGATTTCACTAGCTGAAAGTGATTCATTGCGACCAATCTATCATGTTACTGCTGCATCCCGATTGATCGGTGATCCTAATGGTCCTATTTACTTTGCTGGAGAATACCATGTTTTTTTTCAATACTTTCCATTTTGGGGTGATAGTACTAGTTTCCGGCCTGTGTGGGGACATGCCGTTAGTCCAGATATGGTTCATTGGCGTCATCTACCGATTGCGCTTGCACCAACGCCAGGGTCATATGATGATGCGGGTATCGCTTCCGGATGTTGTGTCATAGACAAGGGTGTCCCTACTATTATTTACACTGGCGTTAGTCCGCAATCGCAATGTTTGGCTATAAGCGATGATACCATGCGTACATGGAGAAAAGATCTTGCTAATCCAGTTATACCCTCACCGCCAGCAGTGGATAGCTTAAGTGAGGGTTTTCGGGACCCATTTGCATGGAAAGAGGGGGACAAATGGCGCTTGTTAGTTGGCTCAGCCCTTCGAGGGCAAGGAGGTACGGTTTTACTCTACCAATCTAATGATTTGCATAATTGGGAATTTATAGGACCTCTTTGTGTCGGAATGGGGAAACATTGCATTCAATGGGAATGCCCAAACTTTTTCCCTCTTAAAGAACGTCACATACTGATAGTTTCACCACTCTTTAGCGATGTGTCAGGTTTAAGAGGAATGGTTGAATATGCTGTTGGCAATTATCACGACAACAAATTCGAATATGACCATTGGTACCCGGTAGATTTAGGCGGCCCCACTAGCTATTACGCCCCCAATAGCTTTGAAGACACCCAAGGACGACGAATCCTGTGGGGCTTTATCATGACAGATCGTTCACCAAAAGCAGGCTGGTGTAATAGCCTTTCTTTACCAAGAGTGGTTACGCTTGCCTCTGATGGATCTTTAAACTTTAATCCCATACCGGAACTAACTGCTTTGCGCTATGATGAGAGGTCCCATAATAACCTGAAAGTTGAGCCAAATCGTGAATTAATTATGGAGAAGAAATTTGGAATGCATTACGAAGTAATGATTGAGGTAGATTTAGACAAAGCATCTCAGTTTGAGTTAAGAATTGGTCGAAGTAATGATGGCGATAGATTCATTCCATTAAAATACAATGTTAAGACAGGTCGACTAGTATTTGGTGATAAAGAAGCAGATTTTCGACTCAACCCAAACGAAAAGACCTTGTCAATACGCCTTTTTGTTGATGGTAGTGTGGGTGAAGCTTATTTTAACGAGAGAGTTTGTTTCAGTAATAATCTTTCATTAAGTCTGAATTCTAGTGGGATTTCTGTAATGGCAGAAGGAGGTAAGGCACGGATTAAAAAAATCTCACTTTGGAAAATGAATTCGATCTGGCCAAATAAGGAAATTCAAACACATTAAAGACAAAATTTGGGATAAGGAAGAACACCTGAGAAATAAGTTACTAATATTTCGCAGGAAAATAAACGGTTAAAAGACAAACAGAAAAGATAAAAAAATAATATGTAAATTTGGTTAAGTCTTAAAATTTTACTTTCCCTTTCACCTAACTTTAAGTAGGACCTATTTGACTAAAATAATCACTGAGAAAGATAGAAGAGGAGAATCCAGTGTTATATCTTCACTGGAAACGGGAAAATTGTACCGTCTGTCGGTTAGTATCAATACATAAACTAATAGAAAGACTGAATAAAAAGAGCCGGATAAATGGAGCTGTTCACGTCCAGTTTTGAGAGAGGTTTGGGCTGAAATGCCCTTACCTACTCGACGGAAATCAGAGGGGATAACGATAACAGATAACTATGTATTCTTTAAAGAAACTGCTTCATGATTAATTTTAAGACATTTAAAATTAATGTATTGCTAAACCGGATCGACATCAATAATGATTCTGATCTGTTTAAATTCGGGTGTTGTTACAAATTCGGTACAAATACTCCGGAGCTTATCCTTCATGGCGGCTAAGTTGGCACTCCGTTCAAATTTTATCAGGATGTTCTTCAGATAATTGTTCCTTACGCGCCCAACCGAAGGGAACTCAGGCCCTAGTATTCGTTTTCCAAAAGAGATTCGTAGAATTCGGGCCAGTTCACTGGCAGCCGTATTGAGCGCCTCCTCCTCTTTATGTTGAAGCGTCAGCTTTACAATTCGATAAAAGGGTGGGTATTTGAAATTTCTCCGTTCGAGTATCTGGCTTTGATACATGGCTTCGTAGTCGTTAGCCATTACATATTGAATAACACTGTGCTCAGGATTATAAGTTTGAATGATTACCTTGCCTCTTTTGTTTCGACGTCCGGCTCTACCGCTTACCTGGGCAATTAACTGAAAACTCCGCTCAAAAGATCTGAAATCAGGATAGCTGATCATGTTATCCGCATTCAGAATTCCGACAAGACTCACGTTGTCAAAATCTAATCCTTTGGTTACCATTTGCGTGCCTACAAGAATATCTATCTTTTTGTTTTCGAAGTCGGAAATGATTCTTTGATGAGCAGTCTTACTTCGGGTAGTATCCAGATCCATCCGTTCAATGACAGTTCCGGGAAGCATCAACTGTAACTCCTCTTCAACCTTCTCCGTACCGAATCCTTTCATCTTTAATGAAGTGTTATTACATTCAGGGCACTTATCCGGAACATGGGTCGTATAACCACAATAATGGCAGCGGAGATGATTTTCTTTCTTATGATAAATCAAAGTTACATCGCAATTAATGCATTGTGGCGTCCAGTTGCACGAATCACATTCTATCCGAAGCGAAAAACCCCGACGGTTTTGAAACAAAATAACCTGTTCCTTGTTCTGGAGGGCGAGTTTAATATTGTCGATGAGGTAGTTCGAAAAATGACTTGACATCTCTTTTCGCTTTGTTGCTTCCTTGATATTTACACATTGAACTTCGGGCAACAGCATTCCTCCATACCGCTTTGTTAACTCTACAAGGGCATATTTTCCTTCTCTGGCATTGTGAAAACTCTCGAGAGATGGAGTGGCCGAACCTAGAAGGGTATGGGCGCTATGCATATGTGCAAGCATAATGGCAGCATCACGGGCATGGTAACGTGGAGCCGGGTCCATTTGTTTGTATGACGAATCGTGCTCTTCGTCAATAATGATGAGCCCAAGATTTTCAAACGGAAGAAATAAAGCGGACCGTGCTCCTAAGACCACGCTGTATTGTTGAAAATCGTTCTGGAGGTTTCCAACCAGCACTCTATTCCAGATCTCTACCCGCTCTTGTTCATTATATTTCGAATGATAAATACCCACTTTGGGACCGAAATATTTTCGCAGCCGGGTAATGATTTGTGAAGTCAATGCTATTTCGGGCAGGAGATATAAAACTTGTTTTCCTTGATTAATCGTTTCTTCAATCAGACGTATGTAAATTTCCGTTTTGCCCGAACTGGTAATCCCATGAAGCAAAACGGTGTCTTTTGCAGTAAAGGCATCTTTAATCTCATCAAGTGCGGTTTGTTGAATATCTGTTAGCTCAATCTGATCCGCACTCATCTCGGCAGTAGCTTCATGTAAACGACTGACCTCTTTTTTATAGGTCTCGAGGATGCCTTTTTCGAGTAGTGCCTTTAGAAGAGCAATTCCGTTTTTGAAATCTTTTAAGAGCTCTTCTCTTGTAATTTCGCGTTGCTGAGGTGTAAAGCACCTCGACAACGAAACAAAACGCATAAGCAACTCAAGTTGTTTAAATGCTCTACTACTCAATTTATTAAATTCTTCTCCAAGCAACTCTTCATTCGTATGAAAGACTTCTTTTAACCGAATATAGGTGACCAGTTTGGGTTTATACCGTTCTGTGAGTTCTTCCTGAATAAGAACAACTCCCTTTTCTATCAGCGTTTTAATTAATGGAATGACTTTAGTCATATCCACTATCCTTGAGGCGTCGGTGATGGAAATCACTTTTTGCAATTCAAGCGCTTCGACAATAAGGTATTCCCGGTCGTTAAGCTGTGCGTAGTCACGATCAAAGTCGGGTGAAAGCACAATCTTTGTCTCACTGGCAAGTTTTAATGCTGAAGGAAGGGCCGCATTCATCACCTCTCCCGGATAGCATAGATAATATTCTGCAATCCAATCCCAGAAGGCTAGTTGCTTTTCATTGACAATGGGGGCCGGATCAAGAATGGAAAGGATGTATTTTATTTGATGGACAGCTGGAGGTGTTTCATGTATTCGCTTAACAAGACCGGTACAAATCTTCTTATGTCCAAATTGAACGACTACCCTCATTCCTATGGAAATGCTATCATTTAACTCAAAAGGAACCCTGTAGGTAAATGTGCCGGGTAATGGTATCGGCAGCAATATATCAACAAAAAAGGTTTTTCGATCCATATTGGTTATTAAATCGGGTTATGCCATTCCAACCACAAGGAGGAATCTCATTTTTGTTGAAGTATCTTTTTAGGGAGATATCTCCCTGTGGTCAAAATGATAAAATTAGCGGTGCTATAGAATAATGCCGTTTTGAAAGATCGTCAATAAATATTGATAAAAAAAGTAATCAATTTGCATTAAAAGAACGAATATCAACTTTGAGTATGGATCCTTTTAATAAAAAAGAAAAATATTTTTTCTGCAATTCATCCAATTAACTGAAGTCGATTTCAGTAGTGTCGTCATGTTTTGAAGAGGAACTTTTTTTGTTTTCTTCAGCAAGGTCGAACTTCATAAATCTACATTCAATATGCCCGTTTATCAGTGTGATCTTCTTGTCAGGTTTTAATCCAAGCTGTGCCATTGCAGGATAATTGCCACTCAAAATCCAAGCTTGAAATCCTACAAACTTCTGCTTTAGATTTTCTCCAATCATACGATAGAGTGCTTCAACTTCAGCAGGATCACTTTGGGCATCGTATGGCGGATCGGTTATAATGATACCCGGTTGATCAATATCAGGATCGAGCTCTTCCAATGAATTGTGAGATACAAAAATATCTTTATGCAATTTAGCTGCTTTGATGTTTTGGCTAGCTGCTTCCATATTTTCTTCTGATGCATCGGAACCACAAATCTGGATATCTGCCTCTGTCTGCTCATTAAAACCTTCGTCCATCACGTGCTGGTAAAGACTTTTATCGTAATCTTTCCAGTGCATAAACCCGTAATCTTTACGGTACGAACCGGTTGGTATATTGTTTGCAATCATAGCCGCTTCAATAAGTAAGGTGCCCGATCCGCACATGGGATCGAAAAAGTCAGAACGATGATCCCATCCGCTCATTAAAATCATCCCGGCTGCCAACACCTCATTGAGCGGATCCTTCCCATTTGCTATCCTATAACCTCTATGGTGAAGAGACTCACAGGAACTATCGGCAAGAACCTGACAGATATCTTCAGCAATATTGATATTGATTAAAAGATCAGGATTGAAATTATTAACAGCTGGGCGCTGGCCATAAATAGATCGAAAGCGATCGACAACAGCTTCTTTTGTTTTCTGTTCAATAAAGCGAACATTACTCATAAAAGATTCGTTGGTAGTTGCTTCAACCGCGATATGCTGTTCAGGCGTAATGTATTGTTCCCATCTGGTTTCGTTAAGAATTTTGTAAAATTCCATTTCAGACGTAAAACTGAACGAAGTAACATGTCTGAGAATACGCAAAGCAGTGCGACAACGAAAGTTGGCGGCATACATTAGCGACTTATCTCCATCAAAACTAACGGCATGGTTTAAGATACGGGTATTTCGAGCACCCAGTACAATCAGCTCTCGTTCAAGGACCTCTTCTAACCCTTCCAGGGTCTTGGCCACATAATGATAATTATTCTTTTCGGCTTTCAATGGTTGGTTGATTTGCTTTTGGCAGTTTGACTAATATAGTTTATCGACCCTTTAACTTGGTCATAAATTTTTCAATATTAACAATAACTCGGATATGGGTTCCTTCTCCGATTAATCCGGCTTCGTCCCATACTTTGACGGAAAAGGTCAGGCTTCGGCCATTGGAAGAAATAGTAATAAGTTCGCTTTCACAACGAACCTTCATGCCAATAGGGGTAGTTTTTAAATGACAAATATTTACTTCGGTACCGACGGTAGTCCATCCCTCTTCGAGATAAGCTAAAACCGATTGCTGAGAGGTGTATTCCATTAATGCAATCATCTGTGGTGTCGCATAGACCTCTACTGATCCCGATCCCATGTGGGCAGCTGTTAATTCAGGGGTGACTACTTGCTCCATCTTTCCTTTGATTCCCGGTTTAAGTGAATCAGTTAACGCCTCTTCTGTCGATTGTACATGGATTTTCCCTGTGCATAAATCACCAAGGTGTGTAGTTCGGATGGTTCCCATTCCCTTCAAATTTCAGCAAAGGTACGAAAAGTGGTACACTGTTATAACGTTAAATGCATTCAAAAATTGAATATTAGAAAAAAATATCCACATAAAAGTAGGCTCATCTAAGCTTGTTTTCTGTAATTTTAGCCACTATTTCATTGTTTTATGAACAAACGCTTTATAGTTACTGTTGTTTCTCTTGCTACCATTGGTTTGATAGGGATTATTTCTTTTCAGCTATTCTGGTTTCAAAAGGCTATGAAGCTTCAGGAGGATCAGTTTAACAACCAATCTCAGATTGCACTGAAGGGAGTTGTAAACCAGCTTTTTAAAAGACCCCAACCGGTAGGTGATATGAATACTAAATGTGCAGAGCTATGTACGCTCGAATCGCCACAAGTCTTGAAAGCAATTAATGTTGTTCTGCTTGATTCTTTATTGAAAAATGAATTTCGTGATTTGAGAATTAACTCTCCTTTTCAATTTGGCGTTTATCATAGTTTAACCAAACATTTTGAGATAAAAGGAACGGATATTGATGAGCAGAAGGTGATAAAGAGTAATCATAAAATTGCCTTATCATGCCAGTATAAGTCTGATAACTACGTGCTTTCTGTTTATTTTGATAAAGAGAAAGATATTATTGAGGGTCGTCTTTTTCCCTTGATGCTTTTTTCTCAGCTATTGGTTTTGGGGCTGGCCGGATTGTTCGGGTATGTGGTTTATATTTTGAACAGAGAGAAGAAATTGGGTGCAATGAAATCGGATTTTGTTAATAATATGACACATGAATTTAAAACACCCATATCAACAATCTCTTTGGCTAGCGAAATGTTATTAAAATCAGAAGTGTATTCCGATTCGGATAGGGTAGGGCGGTATGCTAAGATGATTTATGATGAGAATGCACGATTGCGTTCTATGGTTGATCGGGTTTTACAGATGGCTATTTTAGATAAAGGAGAATATCGCTTGAAAATGCGCGAGGCTGATGTCCATCAGTTAATTCGTGATCTTGTTCAGCGATTTACACTTGCGGTGAGGCCTCATGGAGGTAATATCTGTATAAGCTTAAAGGCAACCCGATATATTTTTAAAGTCGACAAAATTCATTTTATCAATATTATCAGTAATCTGTTCGATAATGCAATAAAGTATTCGCCTGAAAAAATACATATTACGCTAAAGACATGGTCTGATGATATCGGATTTTATGTCTCGGTTGAAGATAAGGGAATAGGTATTAGTCAAGAGCACCAGCGATATATTTTTCGAAATCTTTACCGTGTGCCAACTGGAAATCTGCACAATGTAAAGGGCTTTGGTTTAGGACTTTACTATGTAAAAACTTTAATGGCCGCTCATGGGGGGACTGTTAAGGTTTCAAGCGAACTACGAAAAGGAAGCAAGTTTGAATTATTTTTCCCATTTATTCATCAAAATAATATAAGTGATGACCAAGATTGTGAAGAAAGCCAGCCTATTACTGGTTGAGGATGATCCAAACCTGAGAGAAGTTTTATCTGATTTCCTTGTATTACAAGGCTTTCGCGTTAAGGTTGCCCACGATGGAGAAGTGGGTTTAAAAGCTTTTCGCGAAGTTAAATATGATATTATTCTCCTCGATGTAATGATGCCAAAACGAGATGGATTTTCTCTGGCAGAGGAGATTAGACTGCACAATGAGGATATCCCTATTATATTTCTAACAGCCCGCTCCTTACCCGAAGACAGGATAAATGGGTTTAAAGTGGGATGTGATGATTACATTACAAAACCATTTAGTACTGAAGAGTTAAGTCTTAGGTTGGATGCAATTTTGAAACGATGCAAAATTGATAATATCCCTGATGTGGCTCCACTCGAATTATTCGAATTAGGTCAGTTTAAATACGATTCCACAAACCTTATTTTGTCGGATAAAGACTCATCTATTACCCTAACGCCAAAAGAGGGCGCTCTTTTACGGTTGCTCTGTGCAAATGTAAATCAATTGGTTACTAGAGAGAAGGCCTTGAAAAAAATATGGGGAACGGATGATTATTTTATAGGCCGAAGCATGGATGTCTTTATTACCCGGCTACGAAAGTATCTTAAAAACGACCCTAATGTCACTATCTTAAATGTTCATGGAACCGGGTTTAAACTCGAAGTAAAAGAACCATTGAGAAAATAAAACCGGAGAACTCAACGTTAACAATATGTTTGAATATTGAAGGACTCCATTTGTTAGTCGTCTATTCTATCATAAATTAAAAAAGAGTAAATAAGCGTTTTAAAACAGCATATTGTTAGGTTATACTGATTTCAATGACCCTTTTAATTACAAGTAATTTAAAAGATGAAAAACCACTGTAGGTATTTATTTCTATTCTTATTTATTCCATTTTGCGGATTTGGTCAATATTATAGTTTAGGGCAGGATCCCGGTGCTATAAAGTGGAGGCAAATGAATTCAGAAAATTTTCGTCTGATCTATCCTTCGAAATTCGAGCTTAAAGCACAATCATTTATTAACCTTTTGGAGTATTCCAGAACCTTTGTTCCGAATAGTCTAAAGGCCAAAGTGCCTCGAATGCCGGTAGTATTGCATGCACAGGATATAACTGCAAATGCTTTCTCCGTATGGGCTCCCCGTCGTTTAGAACTTTATACGGCCCCTCCTCAATCGAGTTATGCCCAACCATGGATGGAACAATTAGCCATCCATGAACTCAGACATTCTGTTCAGTTATCAAAGATGAATACCGGTATCTCAAAAATTATGGGATATGCCCTTGGGGAACAAGCTGGTGCTGCGGTTCTGGGTGCTTATTTGCCTCTCTGGTTTATAGAGGGAGATGCTGTTGCTACAGAAACAGGATTGAGTAACAGCGGTAGAGGCCGAGTTCCTTCATTTAGTATGGAACTTAGGGCGCAGTTAGCTGAGACAGGTTACTATTCATACGACAAAGCGGTAAATGGTTCTTATCGTAATTATACCCCTGATTATTATGCATTGGGTTATGAATTGGTTTCCAGAGCACGTGAAATTTCAAAAGATGCTGAAGTTTGGGAAAAGACTACACGTTTTGTTGCCCGTAATCCTTATCTTCCCTGGGCTTTTAACCGGGGCCTGAAGAAATCATTGGGGATGAATAAAGAACATCTCTATGCTAATGCCATGGCAGATTTGCGAAAGCGATGGAGTACTGAAGGTGATAGCGGTTCTTTAATAAAAGTTGTGTCGCCCGATAAAAAAGTCTTTACCCGTTATAAATATCCCCACTATATCAATGATAGTACATGGATAGCCGAGCGAACCTCTATTGATGACATTAGCCGTTTTGTTGTGGTCGATCGGAATGGAAAAGAACGTGTTTTGGTTACGCCGGGGCTCTTCTCTTCTGATTATATCAGTATTACCGGCTCTGATCATACAGAGGTTATGGGACGAAATAAGCCGGGGACTATAACGGCCGATAATCTTTCAATACAAAAGAATAGATTGTTCTGGACCGAAAAGCAGATAGACCCTCGATGGCAGAATTGTAGTTATTCTGTTATCAAATATGCCGATTTAACCACAGGAAAGTGGCATACGTTAACACATAACAGTCGTTATTTTGCGCCAAGTGTTTCACCTGATGGAATGTTGCTGGCTGTATCTCAGGTTAGCGAAGAAAATAACTATTCCATCGTTTTACTGGATAGTTATACCGGAGAAGTAAGACGTACACTGATTGGCTCTGGTGAAGATTTTTATTTGACACCCCAATGGTCGAATGATGGAAAATATATTGTATGTATAGCATTAAACGGAGATGGCAAAAGGATTATAAAGATAGATGTGGAAACAGGAGTCAAGCAAGAGCTATCCAAAGCCTCTTCTTATGAGATATCTAATCCGCATCTTGTCGGCGAATATGTGCTTTTTAATGGCAGTTATAACGGCGTTGATAACATCTATTCGCTTAATACGACTACCGGGAAATTATATCAGGTTACTCAGGCTCACTTTGGTGCTATGGATGCAGAGCTTAGTCCGGATGGACAAAAGTTGGTCTATTCCGATTATAATGCTAATGGTCATCGTATTGCAGAGATGAATTTCCGTCCGACTGATTGGAAGGAGATTGAAATAAAAACCGATCGTCCCGAAGGTCTTTTCTCCGCAATGCTTTCTCTGCAAGAAGGCGGGTCGGTTACCTCTCCTAATATTCCTAAGAAAGAATACACGTCAAAGCCCTACCATAAATTGCTTCATGCGCTTAATCTTCATAGCTGGTCTCCTTTTTATTTGAATTCAAACGATTATACATTCGGACAAGGTCTTAGCTTAAACAGTCAGGATGTTTTGAGTACTACTTTTGTTACTGCCAATTATCAGCTCAAAGATCAGAACGGGTTTGGGCATTTTAATTCTACTGTTAGTTATCAGGCGTTATATCCTATTTTTGATGTAAGCTATGATAAAGGCAGAGACTATTCTTACTATCGGACCAAAGATAAAAAGTATCATCGTTATAATTATGATGATGATAAGTTTTCTGTGGCTATCCGGCTTCCGCTTAAATTTAGTAGTGGTCCCACCTATTTTGGAGTTCAACCTCAAATAAAAACTACGATAGAACGTATGGATCCTGAATCAGGATTACCCAAAGGAGTAGATGGCGGAACTTTTCATTCAATGGATTATCAACTATATACATATATCTATCGCAAATATGGACAACGTGATCTTGCGCCTCGTTTAGGTGTAAGTACTTATCTCGGATATCGTAATACCCCCTTTAGTGGCCTTTCTGCCGGAAATATCTTTGCTTTTGAAGGAAATGTTTATTTGCCCGGTATCTTGAGCCATGATGGATTTAAAATCTATGTGGCTTATCAAGAACGTAAAGCCGGTGCCATGGTATTTGGCAATATGATCAACTATCCCCGAGGTAATCCGACGCCTGCAACCAATAATGAATCAACGCTTTCGTTTAATTACAAGTTACCTTTGTGCTATCCTGATTTAAGCATTGGGCCGATTGCATATGTTAAACGGATAAAGGCGAACTTCTTTTATGATACAACCTTGAAAAAAGTAATAGCGGGGCGAGGTGTGGAGCTTACTGCCGATGTTCACTTCTTCCGTTTTATGTTCCCATTCGAATTAGGTATTCAGGTTGTACAACCCAATGGAGGAGATATAGTGACTAAAGCATTGGTTTCTATTAATCTGAACGGAATTTAAACAGCTAAAATATAATTTTTACTATGCGAAGCAAATTGATAACCGATCAATCCGAAATGTTTGAGGTAATAGAGAAGTGTGAAGCCTGTTATGTGAGTATGGTTGATCAGAATAACCATCCTTACGTGCTTCCATATAATTTTGGAATAAAAGATGGTGTGATATACCTGCACTCTGCTCAAACCGGAAAGAAAATGGATATTTTACGACAGAATAATCATGTATGTATTGCATTTAGTACAGATCATCAGCTAAAATATCAGAATGAAAACGTTGCATGCAGCTATGCCATGAAGTTCAGAAGTGTGATTGTAACCGGCCGTATTGAGTTTATTGAGGCGTTTGATGAAAAGGTTGATGTTTTGAATGTGATCATGTCGAAATATACCGATCGCCAATTTACTTATGGTACGCCAGCTGTTAACGAAGTCTGTACTTATAAGGTCCTTATTGATGAAATTACGGGACGAAAGCTTGGTTACTAATTTATTCTCTATTCTGATTATCTCAACACAATGAATGCACTTATCAGCCTCGATCAGTCTATTTTTCTTGCTATTAATGGATGGCACAGCTCCTTTATGGACCCTGTAATGGTTTTTATTAGCGGAAAAGTGAATTGGATACCGGTTTATCTGGTATTGTTATATTTAGTTTTTAAGACTTATGGAAAAAAAGGGTGGTATGTTGTTCTTTTAGTCGCTCTGACAATTACTCTTGCCGACCAAGGTTCGGTTCTGTTATTTAAAAATACGGTTCGGCGTCTACGTCCAAGTCATGAACCCTCACTTCAGGGATTAGTCCATGTAGTAAATGGCTATAGGGGAGGTGATTTTGGCTTTGTGTCTTCACATGCGGCCAACTTTTTTGCCTTGGTTACCTTTTTAGGTTTCTTTTTGCGAATGAACTACAAATGGATACTGCCTGCTATGCTGGTTTGGGCTGCTTTGGTTGCTTATAGCCGTATTTATCTTGGCGTTCACTATCCGGGCGATGTATTGTGCGGCGGACTCTTCGGATCGCTGATAGGCTATCTTGTGGCTAGGTATGGCAACCAGTTACTGAAAATCAGAACTGAGGCAATCTATTCAGATTCAATCGAAGAAAGATGAAATAGAAGGTAGCCTCACAAGCCGAATATGATATTTCTCCAGACCAGAAATAACCGGTTATTTCTGGTCTGGTTGATTGATAGTATTCCAAATCAGATCTTTCAACTTTAATATATTCTTATTAGCGTGAGCTGAGATAAAGACATGCGGAATCTTTGGCATTTTGCGTGCCAACTTCTTCACAACCTCATCCTCAACAAGATCACATTTTGTAATAGCCAATAGTCGTGGTTTATCTAATAATTCCGGATTATACATCTTTAACTCGTTGAGCAGTATGTTATAGTCTTTCTTGATATCTTCAGCATCAATGGGAACCATGAACAATAGTACAGAGTTACGCTCAATATGACGAAGGAAACGCAATCCAAGCCCTCGTCCCTCATGAGCTCCCTCAATAATTCCAGGAATGTCTGCCATGATGAAGGATCGTTTTTCACGATACGAAACCATCCCAAGATTTGGGGTAAGTGTAGTAAACGGATAGTCGGCAATCTCAGGTTTAGCTTCAGAAACGACAGACAGCAAAGTGGATTTTCCTGCATTTGGAAATCCTACCAAAGCAACATCGGCAAGTATCTTCAACTCAATAATTTTCCATCCTTCAATACCCTCTTCACCGGGTTGAGAAAATTTAGGAGCTTGCATGGTTGCCGATTTGAAATGGGTATTTCCCTTTCCTCCACGGCCACCTGCCATTAATATCTTCTCCTCTCCATCTTTTGTTATTTCCAGATCGACTAATCCTGTTTCAGCATCGCGAACCACAGTTCCCAAAGGAACATCGATATAAATATCTTCTCCTTCAGCGCCTGTTTGATTTGCACCTTTGCCCGATCCACCATCCTGTGCATGAAGATGTTTAGTGTATTTTAGATGTAATAAAGTCCATAACTGACTGTTGCCCCGGATAATAACATGTCCGCCCCTAGCGCCGTTTCCACCATCAGGACCGCCAAACGGTATAGCCCTACCCCGGTAAAAGTGTACAGAACCACCGCCGCCTTTTCCTGAGCGGCAGAAAACTTTTACATAATCAACAAAGTTTGATGATGCCATGTTTTTTTTTATAATTTAAATAACCACGTTTAACAAGGAGCGGAACAGTTGTTTAGCGAACTTGGCGGAATGCTTTTTCTACTGTTGTTGAGAGTGTGTCATAAATCTCATCAGCAGAACCAACTCCATCAATAGCCTGATATTTTCCTTGCTTTTTATAGTATTCTACTACACGTGCAGTTTTTTGTTCATATTCATCTAACCGATTTATAATGAGTTCGATACTCGTGTCATAACTACGCGCTTTTTCGGTTAAGCCTCTTGCGTGTAGTCGTTTAAGTAATTCGAGGGTCGGAACTCTTACTTCGAGTGCAAGCGAAACCGAAGAGTTTAACCGGCGAAGTAGTCCGTCAAGAATGTAAGCCTGAAGTATCGTTCGCGGGAATCCCTTGAAGACGAACCCCCTTTCATTTGCATGTTTTTTGATTTCGCTTTCGATGAGTTGAATGATGATTTCATCGGGGACCAGCTCTCCTTTGTCGAGGAAAGGCTTAGCTTTCTTTCCGATTTCAGTACCGGATTTAACTTCGCGACGAAGTTTAGCACCGGTTGAAATATAGTATAGGTTATATTTCTCAGCAATTAATCTTCCTTGTGTGCCTTTTCCTGCACCCGGAGCACCGAGTAATACAATGTTTAACCAAACATTTGTTAACGTGTGATCAATAGCTTCAACCAGACGTTCGAAAACCTCTTCAATCGATCCTAACCCCTCTATAGGAATGTACTGATCTCTCACCTTATAGAAATCAATTACTTGTAGTGTTTTGGTGTTGTATTCTTTTAAACGGACCTGTATTACCTCTTCATTGTCATCAGCACGACCGGAAATCTTTCCCCGCTCTAAAATACGGTGGACTAATTCATCTTCAGGAACATCAAGACAAAGCATGCAGTTGAGCGTTGTATTCAACTTTAGGAGCAGCGCTTCAAGAATGTAAGCCTGAACCATGGTTCTGGGGAACCCGTCGAATAAAAAGCCATTACTGTCAACATTTTCCAAAATCTTTTTTTCGATGATTTGAATAATCAATTCATCAGGCGCTAATCCACCTTTGTCAATAATGGCTTGAGCCTGCAGTCCAAGATCAGTCTTTGCTTTGATTTCCGATCTAAGAATGTCTCCTGTTGAAATGTAGGTAAGGTTATATTTTTCAATCAACAGCATTGATTGAGTCCCTTTACCGGCGCCCGGAGGGCCAAAAAGTGCAATATTTAGCATAGCTAGGAGGTTTATTATAAAATGAAAGGTACAATATGGTGATAATTTTACTCTACAATTTTATAAATATCGGGGTAGTTTCTTCCAAACCCATCATAATCAAGACCATATCCTACAATGAAATCGTTTGGAATTTCTAATCCCAAATAGTCAATTTTATAGTTTTTACGGAATGCGCTTGGCTTGAATAAGAGTGCTGCCAGCTTTACTTCGGCCGCATTTTTAGATTTGACAATTTCCAATAATTCACCTAACGTAACTCCGGTATCAATAATGTCTTCTATAACGACAACTGTACGGCCTGTGATGTCTTCATTAAGACCGATTAATTCGCGGACCTTATTTGAAGAGGCAAGACCTGAATAAGAAGATAGTTTGATAAATGAAATCTCGCAGGGAAAATGCAATTTTCTCATTAAATCTGATGCAAAAACAAAAGCGCCATTTAAAACAACGAGAAAGAGTGGCTTTTTTTCCATTAAATCGGATTCCATTGATGCAGCAATTTGGCTTACTACTTTATCAAGTTTATCAGCAGTGATGAATGGCGAGAATATTTTGTCTTTAACGGTAATGGTATGCATGAAAAGATATGGTTTGGATTATATAAAAAATTGAGCCCAAGGTTGAAATTAGTTCAGTGACATTGAATTCAATAAGATTTGCAAAAGTAGATAAAAATGTGCTTATATAGTTAGATTCCTTAATGATTAAAGATATGAATCAGTTTGTTTTGTAATCAAATTTCACACTCTTCAATTCTTCATTCGCCTTAACGATTTTCTTTTTCAGATCTTCTTTGTAAGTTACCATTTTCTGAGCAATAACAGGATCTGCAGTGGCCAGAATCTGAGCAGAAAGAATGGCAGCGTTGAGCGCTCCATTAATAGCTACGGTAGCAACAGGGATACCGGGAGGCATTTGCATAATAGCCAGCGCTGCATCGAGTCCATCGAGCGATGCTTTAATGGGAACTCCTATTACCGGCAATGGTGTCATTGCTGCAATTACACCGGGTAAATGAGCGGCCATACCTGCTGCTGCAATGATAACTCCTATTCCGCGTCCCTTGGCTCCTGTGGCAAACTTCTCAACAGCATCAGGGGTTCTGTGAGCTGATAAGGCATGCATCTCAAAGGGAATTTGCATTTCGTTAAGAAATTTAGCAGCGGCTTCCATTACTGGTAAGTCCGAAGTACTGCCCATTATAATACTTACTTTCGGATTCATATTAAAGAAGAATTTTATTTAATGTACAAAGTTACTAAAAGTTAAATGATGTAGCTTTTTTTGTTTTTATAATGCATATATCTTCGCGGAATAAGTTCATGATCTGTAAAACAGTTGTTTGTGCTTTATAAGGAAGCCATCTGATAAATGTTATCCGTTAATGGTGATTTCTCTTTCCAGTAGAAATGACAGAGCTTGAATTACTCCTTATGAAAAATGACAATTGTAATTGAAATAGCAAAACTGTCTTGATCCAATTATTTCGGTTAATCTCTTAAACATAGAAAAAAGTGGAATTTTTTGTCATTTTAAGGGCTCAAAAAGTGAAAAAAGTGCCTTTTTTATGCTTTTATTTTAACCTCTAAAATGGGTTTCATACAGCCAGAGGGGGGGTTCATCCTAAAAAAGGGGGGGGTTCATACAATAAGTATGTTTCTTATTGCTTTCTCTTAATCGACAGCTTAAATTTGTAATGTTTTTGGTAGATAAAAGTTGATGTTATTTGATGGTACAATGACTCAACAAAGGATTACTAATTTCACAATTCAAAAAAATAGATTAGAAAAACAGGTATAGATAACTTTGAGAAAATAGAAATGCCTCTTGGAAATCTTCGGATGACCGAGGGCATTTTTATTTAGATTTATAGATCATCATCAAGCCATCTCTAAGAGGTACCAATACTTTCTCAATCCGTTTATCCTTCTTAATGTATTCATTAAAAGCTCTGATTGCAGTTGTCTCTTTCCCTCTGTCATTTTTCTTTAAAACATTGCCGTGCCACAATGCATTGTCAACCAGTATCAGTCCTCCGGGTTTTACCTTTTCAAATATCATATTGTAGTAATTGATATAATTTTCTTTGTCGGCATCAATAAAAACCAGATCAAAGAATCCCTCTATATCTGGAATCACCTCAAGGGCTTTTCCCAGATGTAATTTAATCTTTTCATTGTATGCTGAAGCCGTGAAATAACGTGTAATGATTTCAATCAGTTCGGGATTGACTTCAATGGTATGCAATACGCCGTCTTTTGCTAGTCCTTCGGCTAAGCAGAGTGCGGAATAGCCCGTAAAGGTGCCTATCTCTAAAATTTGTTGAGGTTGAATCAGATGGCTTAATACACTTAAAAGCCTTCCCTGCAAATGGCCTGATAACATACCAGGACTAAGAACGTTTAAATTAGTTTCACGCCAAAGTTGTCTCAAAAGTTCTGATTCAGGCGTGCTGTGTATGGATGCATACTCTTCTAATTCCTTTGTAATCATGCTGCTTTAATTCTTCGGTTTATTCTTTGGCTTATTCAGGTATGAAAGACTACTTAAATATTCGGGGGCAAATATCTCATTCGCAGCTTCCAACGCATCCTCATCCGTAATCATTTCGATCTTACTAAATACATCGATTGGACTATCAACTTTATCAAATACTAACATGCTTTTTCCCATTGAGAGCATATCATTTAGGTTGGAATCAAAAGAAAGAACCAATTGACCGATGAGTTGTCGTTTTGCCTGATGAAGCTGACGACTACTTAATTTGGTGTCTCTCAATTTAGCCAATTCAACGTGAACAAGGTCGGTTGCTTTTTCAATATTAACATCGTCGGTAGCGAGATAAATGCTGAAAAAGCCGGTATCGGAATAAGGTGTATATTGAGATTCGATAGTGTAAGCGATGCCATGCTTTTCGCGAATCGCAAGATTGAGTCTGGAATTCATGGCAGGTCCTCCAAGTAGATTATTTATTAAACTCAAAGCAACCCTTTTCGGATCACTGTAACTATAGGCCGCCGAGCCAAGTATCAGGTGGCTTTGATAGTTGACACGCTGAATGGCTTTTTGTGTAGGCTGATAATGGTTAAATGCTTCCCTGACCCTGACTTCCGGCTTTGAAGGGAACTGTGAAAAGTGCTTTAATGCCAGTTTAATAACCCGTTCAAAGTGAATGTTCCCAACGGAACAGATCACCATTTTTGAAGGAATATAGTTCTCATCGATAAAATGCTGAATAGTTTCGCGTGTAAAGTGTTTTACCTTTTTGGGAGTGCCTAGAATATTTTTCCCCAGTGCATGTCCGGCAAAAACCTGATCTTCGAAATCATCTATGATTTGATCGGATGGAGAGTCTTTATAGGAGTTGATTTCGTCGATTACCACCTCTTGTTCTTTCTCTATCTCTTTTAGCGGAAAAGTTGAGTTGAGCAGGATATCGGAAAATAGCTCTATCGTTCGCTCATAATAGGGGGTAAGGAATGATGCATAGATAGTGGTTTCTTCCTTGGTGGTATAAGCATTAAGATCGGCGCCCACACTATCCAGACGTGAAAGTACCTGAAAAACACTACGTTTCTTGGTCCCTTTAAAAATCATGTGCTCAATGAAATGGGCAATTCCATGTTCGTGCGGTAATTCGTCGCGTGTACCGGCATTGATAATAACACCTAGATGTGAAACCTTGCTTGCAACCCTACGATGGACAATGCGTAAACCGTTAGGCAGGGTATAATATTGATATTCCATAGAATGCATAAGGATTGTAAAAGTACTGATAAATATAATAATACGGCCTAAAATGATACTTCATTTATCCGAAGAAGTCTACTATACATGATGTAAATGAATCGGTTAGTTTCATAGAATGTATTTCCAGATAAGTATAATTATTTGATTTGTATTTAATTGTATGGAGGAGGTGCGTATAATCTTCCTCTTTTTCGTTTTAATCAGATAAAGCAAAAAAATAAAAAAAATAATTGCTAATATTGTATTCAAATATGATGATAATCATAAACGGGAAGCCGTCCTAATAATAATTGGCTACATTTCTTGTTAGAGAGGCGGAAGTAAATAAAGAATAGAATGAAGATAAAGATTATGGAAGCATCAAAAGTTTATTTTATCAATCTATGGACTTCTTCAGCGTGTATTTTACTGGACAAGCTGGAACGTTTGATAAGAAAGGCAGATATTGCTATTAACTTGTAGAAACTGTATTTGAATGGATCATGGTAAAAGATTTCTTTGTGGCTATACACGATTCTTGTATTGAAATTCCTGGAGTATTTATTCAGATTTTTAGTGGACGTTTTTTTTAATTGCTAGCTAAGATTTGAAAAGTAATGAACGAAAGATGATTGGTGAAATTATGGATCTGTTTCGAGATCTGACATTTATTTCATCAGTACTTGGAAATGATTTGTAGTATTAAATGAAAATAAGCAGATAATATGGACAGACGAGATTTTTTAAAAGCTGTAGCTGTGACAGGTGCAGTTATGACAGTCAAAACAAGCGGAGCAATGGATGTTCTGGTTCAGACTGTGCCGGGTCAAAATGCTGGAAAGCCGGTGGATATGGTTGCTGTAATGGGTGGTGAACCTGACGCTATGTTCAGAAAAGGAATTGCTGAACTGGGAGGAATAAAAAGGTTTGTAAAACCGGGTTATCGTGTAACAATAAAACCCAACATCGGGTGGGACAAGACCCCTGAAATGGCTGGAAACACAAATCCGAAACTAGTGGTGGAAATTATTCGTGAATGCTTAGCAGCAGGTGCGAAAGAAGTAACTGTTTTTGATCACTCGTGTGATGATTGGCGTAAGTGTTATAAAAATAGTGGCATTGAAGATGCTGCAAAAAAAGCCGGAGCAAAGGTTGTTCCTGCAGATGAAGAATCTTATTATCGGGAAATATCTCTTCCCCGGGGAAAGAGCCTGAAAAGTGCGAAAGTACACAAAGCAATTCTTGATTGTGATGTCTGGATAAATGTGCCGATATTAAAAAATCACGGAGGCGCTAACCTCACCATATCCATGAAAAACCATATGGGCATTGTGTGGGATAGAGGAGTGTTTCATAAAAACGATTTACAACAATGTATTGCCGATATTACCACAATCCAGAAAAAAGCTGTTCTTAATGTTGTGGATGCCTACCGCGTCATGAAGACTAATGGTCCGCGTGGTACATCGTTAGCGGATGTAGTTACTGCAAAGGGACTTTTTATCTCACAGGATATTGTTGCCGTTGACACTGCTGCAACGATGTTTTTTAATCAGATAAGACCAATGCCTCTTGATTCTGTTGCCCATTTGGCAAAAGCTCAGGCTTTGCGTGTAGGAACAATGGATCTGAAGAAGTTGAATATTAAGAGAATAAAAATGTAAAGTGATATTATTATGTTGAAAAAAATTCGAGTGGGTGTATCTGTAATTATATCTGCACTGGTTACCTTTTACTTTCTTGATTTTGCAGGGTTGTTGCCCACTTATTTTAATTGGCTATTAAAAATACAATTTATTCCGGCATTACTGGCATTAAACATTGTAGTACTTGCCATACTTTTAGTGGCTACATTATTGTTTGGTAGAATTTATTGCTCAACAATTTGCCCAATGGGCTTCTTTCAGGATGTTGTAAGTCATTTTTCAGGTCGTTTAGGCAAAAAGAAAAAGAAGTATAAATACAGTCCGGCAAAAAACACCCTGCGTTGGTCGGTATTGGGTGTTGTTTTCATCGCCTTTTTATTAGGATTTACTTTTTTGTTGAGCCTTCTTGATCCGTATAGCGCCTATGGAAGAATGATGGTAAATGTATTCAAGCCTGTTTACATGGCTGGAAATAACCTGTTGGTATCTATCTTTACCCGGTTTGATAATTACACTTTCTATAAGGTGAGTATAATCATCCGGAGCGTTTTCGCTTTTTGTGTGGGTATTGTTACTTTTTTTGCTATTGGTTTTCTGGCATGGCGATATGGTCGTCTCTATTGTAATACGGTATGTCCCGTTGGAACAGTATTAGGCCTAGTTAGCAAATATGCTTTTTTTAAGGTGCGGATTGATATGACAAAATGCAACGCCTGCGGACTATGTGCTACAAAATGTAAGGCCTCCTGTATCAATAGCAAAGAGCATACAATTGATTACAGCCGTTGTGTAAATTGTTTCGATTGTCTGGGTAGCTGCAAACAGAACGCAATAGGTTTTACACCTGCTTTGCCGGCAAAGGAAGTAGTGGCTAAGGAGACCGAAGCAAAATCAGATGGCTCCAGGCGACAGTTCCTGTTATCGGCATTGGCTATGGCTGTTGTCATGCCTAAAGCTATGGCTCAAAAAAAGATTGTAAATTTAATACATGGAAAAGCTTACACACGGAAACATCCGCTTAGTCCTCCCGGTTCGAAGAGTACGGAACATCTGTTAAAACATTGTACGGCATGCCATCTTTGTGTTAGCAAATGCCCGTCGCATGTACTGAAACCGGCATTTATGGAGTATGGTTTGGAAGGAATGATGCAACCGATAATGAGTTATGAAAAAGGATTCTGTAATTTCGACTGTACTGTATGCGGCGATGTCTGTCCTAACGGCGCTATTGAACCGCTTACTATCAAAGAAAAGCATCTGACACAGGTCGGCCGGGTTGTCTTTATGCAGGAAAATTGTATCGTACATACGGATGGCACCAGTTGCGGTGCTTGTTCAGAACATTGTCCGACACAGGCAGTCTCTATGGTGCCTTACAAAAACGGGCTGACTATTCCTTCTGTCAATCCGGATATTTGTGTAGGCTGCGGCGGATGTGAATATGTTTGTCCGGTACGTCCATATAGAGCCATTCATGTAGAAGGGAATGTGGTACATAGGCAAGCTCAGGCATTTAAGGTGCAGGAGAATAAAAAAATAAAAGTTGATGATTTCGGCTTTTAATCAATACCTGAATACATGATGAAAATCACACCTCTTTCATGATCATGAATGAGATTTTTTTACATAAATCATGGTTATATTAATTTATGGCTGGAATATGCAGATGGATGAGTGACGGGTAATTTAAGTTTTGTCGGAACAATAATGTGAAAAAAAGATTAAATTTATCAAAAATTAGAACGCAGTATTATGATCACAAATTTTCTGGCTTATTTGCGTGCTTCAAAAAAGTGCACATTTTTAATACTTGTCACAATAGGGATAAGTTATTTGCCGCTACAGGCTCAGATAAAATATATGTCATCAGATGAGCGGAAAGATGCAGGCATGGGAGTGGAACGTGTAGCGAGGTTTTTTACTTCTGTTTATCAATCTAAACCGGCACAGAAAGATGAAGAAATTCGATGGATTCAAGTAGATTTAGGCGAAAAGAAAAAAATAGACGGAGTTAAACTTTTGCCCAAGGTGATTCCATGGGGCTATGTGCAATCTGAAGGATTCCCATCTCGCTTTAAAATAGAAGTATCGGACGATCCTGAATTTAAAGCTTCTATTATGTATGAAAACCAAACCAGAGAAGACTTTAAAGATCCATATGATGAGATCGTCACATTCTCAGGCAAAGAAGTCAATGCAAGATATATACGTTTAACGGCTGTTCACCTTAGACAACGATGTTTGGCATTGACTAAACTCACGGTTTTGTCGAATGGTAAAGATATTGCCGAAGGCTGTCAAGCATCTGATTCGGAGTCGGGAAATTTGGGAATAACTGTTTTAACCCGTTCAGCACGTCCACAAGGTGAAGGTGTCGTTACCGATAACCCTGAGAACATAATACCTGTGGAGAAATGGAACCCGGTAACTTACAAAGCGCAGACTCCAAAAGCAGGTGTACAACTCAGCGATGGTCTTTTCAAAAAGACAATGGAAAACAATATGCGTTACCTGATGTCATCTTTCACTTTCGATGAACTGGCAAGAAATTTCTATGTAAAGGCAGGAAAACCCGTGCAACCATTGGATGATAGGTTGAATAACTTTTGGTTTGTAGATTTGCCCGGCCAAGAAGCAGGTCGCTTTCTGATGGGGGCGGGTAATACTTTGCGATGGATGGAGAATGCCGAACTTAGAAAAAGAATGGACCGGATAGTGGATGTAATCGATGAATGTAAGGAACCTGATGGTTATATCATGGCATATCCGAAAAATAAGATCTTTTCCGGTGAATATGGTGCCTATACAAGATCATGGGTTACGCATGGACTGATAGAAGCAGGGTATGCCGGTAACAAAAAGGCATTTCCTTTATTACGCAATTTTTATGATTGGTTCAATAATTCCTGCTATCTTCCGGAATTATTACGGCGTGCAGGACAAGGCTCTCAGGGGATCATTCCCAGTACCCGGATGTATTTTACACCAGTTGGGAAGCCTAAAGATATACAGGTTGTTCAGCAATATTTCCAGGAAAATTATTGGATGGAACAATTAGCTAACAAAGATGAGAAAGCTATTTGGTTATATCCTTATGATCGGCCGCATAATTATCTTATTACTGCTATTGAACCTTATCTGGATATGTATCGAGCAACCGGAGCAAAAAAGTATCTTGATGCAGCATTGGGTGGTTGGAATTTATATCATGACGATTGGGAGCACATTGGCGGTTCAATAGCAATATGTGAGGGAACAGATCTCTATCCTCCAAAATCATATTATTTGCACCGTTCAACAGGTGAGTTATGTGGAAGTGTGTTTTGGGCTTTTCTGAATCAACGGTTCCATTTGTTAAACCCTGAAGAAGAAAAGTACGTTAATGAAATAGAAAAATCCATATATAATGTATTAATAGCTAATCAGACAGGTGATAAAGGCATTCGTTATCATGCCGTGTTGGTTGATCATAAAGATTCAAACAATAACCAGCCATTCAGTATGAGTACATGTTGTGAAGGACAGGGAACACGAATGATAGGAGCACTTCCTGAATTCATTTACTCTATAGCCAAAGACGGTGTATATATTGATTTATTTGCTCCATCAACGATTAATTTTGCAACTCAGACTGGTAAGATGTCTTTGAAAATGGTTACTCAATTCCCATATGATCAAAAAGTACAAATTATGGTGAATGTTGATAACCCTGTGGTGTCCAAAATCAGGATTCGTATACCTTCATGGGCGGCACAAAAGATGTATGTTATGGTAAATGACAAAAAGATTATAAGCGGTAATCCGGGAACATATGTGACATTAAACAGGGAATGGAAGAATGGAGATACAATTTCATTCACGCTCCCAATGAGTTTTAGGATGACCAAATATGAAGGGAAAGAGTTTGATTCTAACCATGAACATTATGCATTAGAATATGGGCCGATCTTAATGGCCTATGTCAGCATGAAAGGACAGAAGGGAGATCTGAAGTTAGAAACAAGTCAGGATAAGTTGATAAAGAGCCTTAAATCGGTCGTCGGAAAACCGTTACATTTTGCAGTCAATGGAAATACTGACTTCGAATATATGCCATATCTGGAGGTTCAGGATGAGTCATTTACTTGTTTTCCTTAAACTGTAAATATTTGTGATTATTTCATGTCAGCATATTTGGGTTTTAAGAAACGGTATATAAATCTAACCCGAAAAATGAAATGACAAGTAGCCCGTTTTCCTGTTATTTACCCTGCCTATTAGCCGTCGGCAAAAAATATTGGGGTAATAGTGAACCTTTTTGTTTTATATTTGTCGCAATATAAACTAAACTTTCTGCAATTATTTTTTTTACATATGCAACGTATTAATGGAATTGATGAGGAAATTTTAATTGAAAGGTTGAAGGATGGTGATGAAACCGCCTTTGAATTACTATTTAGATTCTATTATGCCGGTTTAGTGGCTTTTGCTTCACAATTTACACTTGATTTGGAGGAGTCTGAGGATATCGTTCAGGGTTTTTATATCCGTTTGTGGGAGAAACGAGGCAATCTAAGGTCCGCTGATTCTTTGAAAGCTTATTTCTTTCAATCGGTGAAGAATAGTTGCCTTAACTTTTTAAAACAACAGAAAGTAAAAAAACAATCTATTCATGATTTAGTATCTCTCTCAGACAATAGTCTTCTTTATAATCCTGATATCTATATTGTATCTGAATTACAAGAGAAAATCAAGAAATCGATTGATGCACTTCCTGAAAGAAATAGAGAGATATTTAAGATGAGTCGTTTTGATGGACTTAAAAATGAAGAGATAGCTGAAAAACTTAATATTTCAAAACGGACAGTTGAGGCACATATTAGCAATTCGATCAAGATTTTAAAAGCTGAACTTAAAGATTATGTAGGATTACTTTTCCTTTTAGGCCTTTTCTGAACTGTCATCATAATCATATTCGTTTATTTTTTTTGATTTCGCTTACGTGTGATTGTATCTTTAGTTGTATTAATTAAAGATTGATCCAATATGGAAAACGAAAAGATCCCTGAATTCATCGATAGGAGAAAGTCGATGGATTTTGATGAAGAAGTTAAAGAAGCTTTGTTTGTAATATCACAAATAAATGATATTAAGGTTGATGAAGCATATGCAATTGTGCAGGAGCATATGCATAAGAAAATATGGGCATATAAAATCATAAGCAGGGTTCAAAAAGTTGCGGCAATACTTTTTATCCCCTTATTGATTGGAAGTTTATGGTATGTCTTTAAGACAAAGCAAATAGAAAAACCGTTCACCACATCTATTTATAGTATTAAGAGTCCCATTGGAATGCGTTCGATATTAAAATTACCGGATAGCTCTATTGTATGGTTAAATTCCGGAAGCCGTCTTTCTTATTCAATTCCCTTTATAAAGTCGAACCGGAGAGTTGCCATCAATGGAGAAGCTTATTTTGAAGTTTCTAAAATTCCTGGTTCATCATTCTATGTTAATTCAGCCAGCCTTGAAGTAAAAGTTGTTGGGACTAAGTTCAATTTTAAGGCATATGATGATGAGAAGAAGACGGAAGTAGTGCTAGAAGAAGGCAAAGTTGAACTTTATCCTTCAATTAGCGAAAAGAAAGAAAAAATTGTTATAACTCCAGGAACCAGAGCCATCGTTGATAATAAGAATGGTGCAATTTTGACTAAAAGTGAAAACACGGAAAGATTTACTGCTTGGCGAAAGGGAATGATGATATTCGATAATACACCTTTTGCTGAAGTTTCAAAGCAATTAGAGAGATGGTACGGAACTGAAATAATTGTTAAAGACCGGGAAATTTATAAATATAAAATCACTACCAAGTTTGAGGATGAGACACTCAAAAATGTTCTTGAAATGCTGGAAATATCATCTCCAATTAAAATCAAGTATAAAGCGAATGTTCTTGATCCGAAGACAAACCAGATAAAGAGTAAATCAAAAATTTATATTGAGAAAAAATAATTAAACCATATTGCCTATGATGTAACAAAACTATGTATTATTAAAAAAGGAGGTGTTGAAGCACCTCCCCTTAACCTCTCTTGTGAAGAAGAGAGTCATTTTTAAAAAGAATTTAAAAACACGTAAATTTATGAAAAAAAGCAAAACACCCTTGCACTCAATAAGAGAAAAGTGCAATAAAATATTGTTAGTTATGCGTATAACAACATTTTTGCTTCTGTTTAGTGCATTAAATGTCCTAGCAGAAACGTCATATTCACAAACAACTCGAATTTCAATCACTAAAACAGGCTCAACTGTAAAAGAGGTATTGAAGTCAATAGAGGCTCAGAGTGAATACTATTTCTTGTACAACAACGAATTGGTTGATGTAAATCGAAAAGTCAATGTGTCGTTTAAAAACGATAAAATTGATAATATCTTGGACAAATTATTCGGAGGAGAAAATGTTGAATATGTTGTAAAAGATCGACATATCATTTTAACTCCTGTTAATGAGAAAGAGGTTCAACAACAGAAAAATAGGATTTCAGGAACGGTTACAGATGCAACTACCGGCGAAACATTGCCGGGTGTAATCATTATGATACAAGGTACGACAAAAGGTACCCAAACCGGAACCGATGGTAGATACACACTTGACATTCCAAGTACAGACGCAGTATTGATTTTTTCATTTGTAGGTTATACAGCTGAAAAAATTCCTGTATCCGGAAAATCGGTTATTGACGTAAAATTAAAGACCGATATAAAAAGACTGGATGAAGTTGTTGTAATTGGTTATGGAACCAAACTTAAGGGCGAACTAACCGGTTCGGTTTCAAAAGTGAATGCTTCAAAAATAGAATTACGACCAGTGGCTGGAACACTAGACGCATTACAGGGTTTAATTCCGGGCGTTACTATAACCCGTCAAAACGGACAACCCGGCAGACAGGGGTATGATCTTAAAATCAGAGGTACATCTTCTATCAATGGAAATGCCCCTTTAGTTTTGGTTGATGGTATACCTGGTGATATCAGTTTGATTAATCCAGATGATATTGACAATCTTACTGTTTTGAAAGATGCAGCAGCAGCAATTTATGGAGCAAGGGCTGCCGATGGTGTAATACTGATTACCACAAAAAGAGGCAAGAAATCAGATAGACCGGAGGTTTCATATTCCTATAACTTTGCTTTGAAACAACCGTATATGATGAAGAAGCCGGCAACTACGGAACATTTGGTAAAAATGTTTAATGAAGCCAATAAGAATGATGGTGATCCACAAACATTTTCTGATGCAACACTTGCCAAAATTGCGGTCAATGATCCGGGAGTTGGACCTGGCGAAAATTGGGGAGTTACGTCATACCCAATGTTCTTTCAATCACACAATTGGTATAAGGATCTGTTTCAAACATCTCAACGCCAAACACACAACCTGAGTATCTCAGGGGGTACCGATTATTCAACATATCTATTTTCTGCGGGTTATTTGAACGATGATGGAAATATAACCGCAGGGTCAAACTCATCGGATAGATATAATTTAAGAATGAGTACTCAAACCAAGATACGTAAGAATCTTAAATTTGATGCCAATATCTCATATGATTACCAGACTATAACAGAACCTTCACAATTAGGTGATGCAATTAATAATGCACTTAAGGCATTTTCTTATATTCCATACAGAAATCCTTCAGGAAATTATTATACATATCAGGGTTATCAGAACTCGTTTCAAGAGTTAGAATTGGGAGGTAGCAGAAATACTAAAAATACAAGACTTAGCAATAACTTTAAATTGGATTGGGAGCCAATAAAGGGTTTGGTTTGGACAGGACAAGCAGCCGTAAATATTGAACGTTATGATGATAATGCCAATTATGCAACTTTCTATGGCTTTAATTGGGACAATTCAATAAACGGCCTGCCTCGAAATTCGCCCAACTCTGCTTATTATAGTGATTATAATACGCTTTATAAGAATTTCAGTACATATATCAATTATAATACAACGTTTTTTAATAAACATAGTATTAATTTAATGGCAGGCGCCTCCAAGGAAAAAATGACTCGAAATTCAAAATATATTTATGGTGCCGATTTGTCAAGCAATGAAATTTTTCCCTTGACGCTGTCTGATCCCAAAAATTTAAGTACTGGTGACACTTGGGACAATAATCCATGGGCTTTGCTATCATATTTTGGTCGTTTTAGTTATTCTTATGATGGAAAATATTATTTGGATGGTACGATTCGAAAGGATGGTAGTTCGAAATTTTCACCGGAGAAACGTTGGAGTGATATATATCCAAGCATTTCTGCTGCATGGAAACTCTCTGAAGAATCATTTTTTAAATCATTAATTAATGAAAATGTTGTTGATCTTTTCAAGACAAGAGTATCCTGGGGTAGAACAGGAAATCAGGATATTAGCTCGTTAGGTTTGTTTGATTATATTCAACTTATCAAAATTGGCGGACAATACCCGATTGATGGATCTGCAATTTCTAAATTAGCATGGATGAATGGAATAGCATCACCTATGCGTACTTGGGAAACAATCGAAACTAAAAATCTTGGATTTGATCTGGGATTATTCCACTCAAAACTGAAGACTTCTTTTGATGTTTACCGGAAAGAGAATACGAATATGCTGGTGAGTGTATCCTATCCGTCAACGTTAGGCGCTTCGGCACCAACATCAAATGCCGGTAAACTTGTAACCAAAGGTTGGGAATTATCCGGTGATTGGAACGACAAAATTGGAGAAGTCCAATATAATATTGGTTTTGTCTTAAATTACAATTCGAATATATTGACAAACCTTCAAGGGAAAGACACTTATGATCTAGGATATACACCTTCACGTCAGGGTTACCCAATGAATTCATATTTCGGATATAAGGGTTCAATTATAAGAACGCAAAGTGAATTGGATGCCTATGCTGCTAAATTTGCCGGAAAAGGCATTGTCCCCGCTACTCAAGCCAACGGATATAAGGGGTTGGGTGTTGGTGATGTAATGTACGAGGATATAGATGGTGATGGTCAAATTACAACTTATGGTGACAAATCAAAAGGGTACAGTGGTGACGCAGTATTTTTGGGCTCAGCAGATCCGAAATATACTTATAGCGTAAATGCAGGACTTAAATATAAGAATTTTGACTTTGGACTAATCTTACAGGGAACCGGAGATAAGTATACTTGGCGAGGTAATGGGAATTTTGGAGTTCCTTATTCTGCACCTTGGTTTCAGCCTCTTGATTATTTTTATGGTAAAACTTTTTCACAAGATAATTTGGATGCTCAATATCCAAGGGTGTCAAATAGTGGAACTGTAAAAGGTAATAATTATCAATGCTCCAGCATTTATCTTGTAAATACAAAATATCTGAGAGTGAAGAATATCACAATTGGCTATACTATCCCAAAAATAATTTTAGGTAAGTTAAACCTTAAAAATGCAAGGGTTTACCTTAGCGGGCAGGATATATTTGATTTTTCAAAAGGTACATGGGATAACAATTACGATCCGGAAGAAAGTAGTGCTGAGTATAATTACCCTATGTATAGGACATTCTCTTGTGGAATTAGTGTGAATTTTTAAAAGTCAGAAATTATGAAAAAAATTAATCATATCGTTGGGATATTAAGTTTCGGCTTAATCCTTGTACTTATTTCAGGGTGTAATAAATTTCTTGATTTAAAGCCACAATCGGATATTACCGATGTTACCTTCTGGAAAGCTTCAAGTGATTTTAAACTTGCAGCAAATTGGTTTTACCCTTCATCATTAGATGATCCTCAAAGTGGTGGTACTATTAATAATGATAACATGTCTGATATTGCTATTGATGTTCAACCTGATCAAATAAGTTCGGGGACTTATGTCGCCCCAGAACAAGACGGGGTGTGGAATGGCGCTTATTCAGCCATAAGAAATGCGAATAAACTTATTACACAAGGCGAAAATTCCACTATTAAAAATGATATATTGCCTTATTTAGGAGAAGGTTATTTCTTTAGGGCATATAATTATTTTAAATTACTGAAAAGTTTTGGTGGAGTTCCTCTTATTGATAAAGTTTTGGATCCGAGTAGTCCTGAGATTTATAATGAGCGTGCATCGAGAGATGAGATTGTGAATTTTATAATAAGCGACTTAGATAAAGCTATTTCTGATTTAGCTGTAAAAAGTTCTTCAGAAACCGGACGGGTTTGTAAAGAAGCTGCGAAAGCTTTTAAAGCACGTGTATGCTTATTTGAAGGAACCTGGAGGAAATTTCACGGAACAGGTGATGCAAATGCATTATTAGATTTAGCCGTTTCAGAATCCAAAGATGTTATTGATAGCAAATTTTATACTTTGTATAAGGGTAAAGGATCCGAAAGTTATAGGTATTTGTTTATTGACCAAACCAGTGAAGACAATCCGGAATCAATTTTGGCAAAAAAATACAGGACTAATATTAATATAAACGGATGGACCTATGGCATTTCATGGGGAGCAATGAGCCCTACCAAGAAAATTGCAGATATGTATTTGTGTACGGATGGTTTACCCATTGATAAGTCTTCGTTATTTGAGGGATATAATTTATGCCGGTCGGAGTTTGATAACAGAGATCCAAGAATGACACAGTCATTCATTCTACCTGCAAAAAGTATTGTTAGACCTCAGTTTGACGTAGCTACTCCTCAATGGCCTGGAGATGGTAATAATAGAAATATAAATTCAGGATACATGCTATATAAGTTCATTTCTGAAATTCCAAACCCCGGTAACGGTGGCAGCGAATTTGATTGGAATGTTATAAGATATGCAGAAGTATTGCTCATTTATGCAGAAGCTAAATTCGAACGTAATGGTGTGATTTCGGATGACGATTTGAATATATCAATTAATGTTTTAAGAGATAGAGTTCAAATGACTCATTTAACAAATGCCTTTGTTACAACGAATGGTTTAGATATGCGAACTGAGATTAGGCGGGAAAGAACTGTTGAATTAGCATTTGAAGGATTTAGATGGGATGACTTGCGCAGATGGAAAACAGCTGAAACTGAACTCCCCAATTCCTTGTTGAGCGTAAAAGTTACAGGAACACAATGGGATGCACCACAAATAACGATTGGTAGTAATAGTATTGCCAGTGTATTTTACAATTTGTCAGCAGACCAGCTGGAAAATGGATGTAAAGTATTACAACCTAAAGTACAACGTAAATTTGATCCGGCCAAAAATTATCTTTTGCCAATACCTACAAAAGAAATATCGCTTAATCCGAATAAATTGAAACAAAATCCAGGTTGGTAGTATTTTTATAAAAACGGAGGCGGGTAATTATATATTACCTGCTTCTGTTTTATAAAAAAATATAAGAACAAATGCTGAAGTGATTTTATGAAAAAATAGCAAAGGGCATAAGTGAAATATAATGCTTTGAAAACATAATTTGCATAGTATTTTATCGTACGGAATCTGGGTTACTTTAGGTGATTCATAAACGGATTGAGGCCATAAGACAATACCATCCTATTAAAAGCGCTTAAAAAAGATGAAAAGACTTAATTTTACACTATTTATTCTGATTTGAACGTTTAGAAACATCAACGAGACTAAAAGAGATTTCGGAGAAACTTCACTTTGAGAATATTGAAAATATTAATTTTATCAACATCTAATATGATGTTTTAAGTTTTACAACTTTAACTAAGCTGCATTGAAAGGTAAATATGGATACTGAGATTATTTATGTGATTTGGATGATACTTAACTAATGTGCTTTTTATGATTTGAGAATTGATAGATTATTTATAATAAATTGATTTTACGAAACCCTTCATTCTTATGAAGAATATTATAAGTTGATTATTGAAGGTTGATACAGCAAATGAAAAATAATAACAAAAATAAAAGTTACGATGAATAGGAATTTATTTATTTTTATGCTGCTTAGCACATTCTTGTTAAGTTCATTTACCAGTACCGCTAAAAATCCAGAAAAAGAGCATCCTAAAATAGTAAACATTATCAATTTCATTCGTTTACTCGAACCAAGGAATGCAAAAGTCACAAAAGACGTGCTTTACGAAACAGTTGTTCAGCAAGTTAAAATGATAGAGAAATACAAACTGAGGGGCACTTTTTTATTACAGTATGATGCCTTGCTTGATCCACGCTATCAGCAACTATTAAAAAGTCTTCCCGACAGCTCGTTTGAAATTGGCGCATGGTGGGAAATCCCCCAACCACTAGTGGAGAATGCCGGACTGAAATGGCGGGGACGCTATTCATGGGATTGGCATGCTGATGTTGGCTTTGCCACAGGATATACGCCCGAAGAACGTGAGAAACTAACGGATGTATATATGAACGATTTTAAAAAAATATTCGGTCATTATCCCAAGTCGGTTGGCTCATGGTTTATTGATGCTCACACATTGAACTATATGTATCAGAAATACGGAATTGTTGCTTCCTGCAATTGCAAGGATCAGATAGGTACTGATGGATATACGATGTGGGGCGGATATTGGAATCAGGCATATTATCCCAGTGTGAAAAATGCATATATGCCGGCTCAAAATGAAAAGAATCAGATCCCTGTTCCTATTTTCAGAATGTTGGGAAGTGATCCTATTCGTCAATATGATAATGGTCTGGGAACTAACGGACAGGGAGTTGTTACCCTTGAACCGGTCTATAAATATGGAGGAGGTGATTCTACTTGGGTTCACTGGTATTTTAAGGAGTTTATTGAGGGAAAATGTATGGAATATGCTTATGTTCAGGCCGGACAGGAAAATTCGTTTACATGGGATGCAATGGCAAAAGGATTTGAAATACAACTACCCTTGATTGCTAAACTGAGAGATGAACAGAAGGTCAAGGTAGAAACATTAGCAGAATCCGGACAATGGTTTCATGAAAATTATAAGACGACTCCTGCAACTTCTGTTATGGTAAACAATGATCTGAATGGAAGTAACCGTAAAACGGTGTGGTTTAATTGCCGATACTATAGAGCTAATTTATTATGGGAGGATGGCACGTTACGTTTTCGTGATATTCATTTGTTTGATGAGGATCTTCCGTCAGATTATTTGACAAAGAGAGGGACCTCCAGCCAATGCTTTTTTTATACACTACCTTTTGTCGATGGAAATATTTGGAGTTCACCTGAAAAAATAGCCGGCTTACGGTTTAAGGCTATTGTAAACGGGAAAGAAATATCAATTGAAGGGAAAGATCCGATTGTAAGCGACTCCATTCCCGGTAAGTTGCATATATTATGGCCATTGAAGACCATAGACGGAGTCCTTATTATGGACATAGATGAGCGAGGAATAGCGATGCAAATGAAAGGAAAGAAACCGATTAATTGGTTTCTTGATTTAACCACCGCAGATAATGTAAACTTACCTTTTAAAAAGTATACTTCTTCTCGGATTGATTGTCAGTTTAAGGGCTTAGATTATTCTATTACGGCTACGAAGGGTTCATTTTCTAAACCCGGAGATGGGGTAGCCTTTAGAATGACCCCGAAGAAGAATACTTTGATGCTTAATTTATCACGATCTCAAAATAATAAAACATATTAATATGAAGATATTTTTCTTTTCTCTTTGCTTGATGTTTATGACATTTTTAGCAAATGCATCAAATATAGGCGATACTAAACCCGATAAGCCAACGTCGTTAATGGGACATCGTTTTCTGACTTTCAATACGGTGATCAGGGTGAATCAGATTGAAGTTTCCAGAAACAGAAACGAAGGTGTAGATGAACGGAGTCTGCATACTCCCGAGAGAGTGATTGCATTCAGAGAAGCAATAGAAAAAGGATTTCCCGGTGCAAGGATAACCTGGTCTTTTAGTTGGCTGGCATTACATGATACTACTGCTAGCTATACACAAATCCGAAAGCTGATTGTCGGTTATCATTATAAATACGGGGATGAGGTTACCTTTATTCCCGGAGCTTATTTTGCAAATGCATACAATACGACAGAACAAGTGAATAAGGATTTACATGAAGGACTGGCAAAAGTTTCGGAGATTGTAGGTAATAAGTATCGTCCTAAAAGTATAGTTGCAGGTTTTTTGTCGGCAAAGAATCAGGACTACTTGGTGAAAGAGGAAGGTATTCATGTATGTCAGGGAAATATATGGAGTCAATATTCTATTGATAATCAAGATGGAGATGGCTCTGTTTCTTATCCGTATTACCCGTCGAAGGAACATTTCTGTAAGCCGGCACAAGGGAAGAATGATTTTATTGATTGTGTGAACCTGGATGGATGGACGACGGATTTTCTGGCTGCTCGTAGAGCGGGATTTGCCGAAGGATTCAACAGCAGAATGGGTGTAGGTCCGATTGAGACGATTGGCCGATACGGACAGGAAGTTGGGTTAAAAGAGATGCTTCATAGCACAGCTATTCATTATGATCGCGGATTTGAATTGAATGGTTTCGCCTGGGTTACCAATTGTTGGGAATTGTGTCTTCCTTTTGATATGACCGGGTTAAGCACTTGGTTAAGTGAAATAAAAAATCGTTGGCCTGATGTAAAATTCATCACTCAAGGTGAATTTGGTCTAATATGGCGAGATCATTATAAGAACAATAATTTTAATTACCGTTTTGATGAAAAAGGATCGGGAATCGGAGGATCTGATGCTGATATGGAAATTCGTTGGTTTATGAACAAAAAATTTCGATTGGCATTACTGCGAAACTGGAAAGTGAATACCCCTGAAAAAGTAATTGATTTCACCCGATATGATTTGAAAGTACAAGAACCGGAAGAAATGACAAGACGATGGAGCTTGATGGGAGAGATAAATCAAAAACAAACCCGCCCTCAGGATAAGCCAGTGACTTTGGATAAACTTTCAAACGAGGTACGCTCAATTATAAAGGGTTATTATCCATATTTATGGCCCACTGATTAAACCAATACCGACATTCACTTCGAATAATGATCAATAAGTAGTTTCTTTTCTATTTTTTGCTCATTCGGTTTGTCATTCACAGCAAATATAGCGCAAGTATCCAATCGATGATTCATCGATTAAGCTCGAATTAATCATTAAAAATATTAACTTGTCCACTTCGAAAAGCGGACAAGTTAATTAATTATTTATTAATCAGATAATTGATTTCATATTTGAGCTGTTTTATGTAATTTAGTATCATCATTAACGGAATACAATATGTTTAGTAAGACAGCCAAAACAGCCCAATTTAGCATATTCACCTCACCAGTGACATTGTTTTCAGGCAATGCACTTAAGTTTTATGAAGACAAAACAACATGGTATAATATATTTCGTGAACAAATTACAATGCGCATCAATGAAAGTTCTTTTAGTCCATTATATTGTGCTAATAATGGAACACCCAATGCACCGGTACGTGTATTGATTGCAATGATGATATTGAAAGAAGCCGAAGGCTTAAGTGACCAAAAGCTCTTTGAAAACTGTCGTTTTAATATGCTTACACGAAGTGCGATAGGATTATTTAATGCAGATGATGCAGTACCAACAGAATCAACCTATTATTTATTTCGTAAACGTGTGAATGATTATGCCAAAGCAGGGAACGAGAATCTGTTTGATGTTCTGTTTGCAGAACTTACATTAAAATCAATGTATTGATTTTAATGTAAGTGGGAAACGCATTCGAATGGACACTAAGCTACTGGGTAGTAATATTGCCTGGCTAAGTCGGGATGAACTAGTACATTTCTTGAAAAAGCAGGAAGTTTTGAATGTTCAAACGATCTGATCAATAAAATATATGAAACTAATCTATGGACAATACGGTGTCTTAATCTTGGTGGTTCTATGGTTGATTGTCCGTACCGCGAACGGATGGGCTATGGTGGTGATGGTCAAACATCTATAGATGCCTAGATGATGAGTCTTGATGCATCGTCTTTTTATTCGAAATGGGGCTGCTGTTTATGCTGTAGGTTCTGGTTCTTATCACTTTCAATCATCACTTCTACATAAATAACATAATTTAGCTTATAATAAACAATATATATTATGAAAAGATATTACTTCGTTATATTATTCGTGTTTTTAGGGATTAGTTTGTCGTATGGACAACGTCTGGATTTGTCTTTACGTTCTAAAATGGCTGAACCTTATCCCTATATTTCCGGAAAGTTTACAAGTAGTGATGTGGCCGGATCTTCAGATCCTTTGGTCGGATATAAATGGGACAAGACTTCGGCAGATGATAACCTTCAGATTTATATTTTACATCCCGAATTAATATCCTCGGATCATCCGTCAAATATAAAATATAGGAAAGACAAGATATTGCCTATCAAAGTAAATGGTGCCTGCAACCTGATGTTTGATTTTGGGAGAGAGAATGCCGGCTGGCTGGAATTTGATTCAGATGATTTTGATGGAAAGGTCGAGATGAGTATCAGTGAATACAATGAACCTGCGGTTTTAAATGCAGGTGCTCAGAACCCTAAAAAGACGCTGACGCCGATTCGATATGGCTCAACCTACAGACTAGAGCTGAATAATGAATTTTATGAGGGTGTTCGTTTCGGTTGGATTCATATCAAAAGCCTTAATCGGCCTTGCACAATCAAAGATGTTCGTTTGGTTTGCCAAGTGAAGCCGACTAATTATCAAGGAAGCTTTTCGAGCAGTAATACCATACTGACCCGTGTGTGGTATACCGGTGCATATACCGTGAAGCTTAACCTCCAGAAAGATTATTTTGGAGCGATTCTGATGGAACGGAGTGATCGTAATTCATGGACAGGTGATGCCTATCCGGCACAGGCGGCATCTATGGTGGCTTTCGGCAATTATGACTTTGTTAAGAAGAATCTTTTTAATACCTCGACTCAATCGAACGGCATAGCCAGTTATCCTGTTTACTGGGTGTTAAGTCTGGTTGATTATTGCAACTATACTGGTGATAAAGCCACTTTGCATGAATTGTTGGAGAATGCCTGTCAAAAGCTGGATGAAGCATATACTCATTTTGACCGCACAACTGGATTACAATTTAATGGTTGGGATGAAAGATTGGGAGCTGGATTTGAAAATCCGAACTGTTTGGAGTCTCAATATGTTTATCGAACCCTTTCAATTCAGGCATGGAAGGAGTTTAGCCAACTGATGAACTGGTTTGGAAGAAAAGATCTGGCAAAAAAATATGAGAAATTTGTCGATGAAAAGTTGCTTCAACTACGTCAAACAGAAAACTGGCCTTATATCCTAGGTGTCCATGCTGCCTCCAATATTTTGAATGCGGGAGTTACCCAATCTACAGAAAACGAGAAACTATGGAAAAACTCTTTCAGTGACAGGCAGCAGCGATTGTCCTATTCTCCTTTCAATCAATTTTTTATTGTTCAGGCAATGGCCCGGATGGGAAAATATGAAGAAGCGCTGACAACGATCGATGATTGTTGGGGTGGCCAGTTACGTTATGGTGGTACCTCTTTTTTTGAGGTGTACCGTCCATCATGGAATGAAGCTATTGATCACAATGGTGCACCGATAAATAATCAATGTGGATATACAAGTTTGGCACACCCCTGGAGCGCTGGAGTCACCAAATGGCTTTCTGAGGAGGTTTTAGGTGTCAAGCCGACAACTCCGGGTTTTACAACCTTTAATGTGAAGCCTCACCTTACATCAAAAATTAAATGGGTAAAAGGTTCAGTACCGACTTTGCAAGGCGCCATAGAATTATCCTATAATGCGAAAAGTGGAAAAATGGAGCTCACTGTACCTGATAAAACGGTCGCCAAAGTAGGAATTCCGAAAGCTGGAAAAATGATTACAAACATTCTGGTGAACGGTAAAAATAGCTCTTTAGAAGGAGAGGATAACCAATTTGTTTATATCGGAGAATTGCCTGCCGGACATTATTGTATAAAATTTCAGTCGACTGGGAAGATCATTACAGCACCTAAAGAGGCTTTCACTTACCTCTATGAACCTATGACAGAAGATGCTGTCACCCAAGGTAATTGGAAAGGTAAATATGGGAATCAGGGATATTATCTTTTAAACTATGATAGTCTTAATGGTCATTGTAAAAAGTTGCCCGATTTTATCGGGGGGATTGACTTTAGATTAAATGGCGATGCTCACTTATCCAGTACAACTGATGATCCTCGAGCATTGATATCATATCTGGACAAGGAGAAGCAGCGTAAACTAGGGGCAATAGTAACTAAAGATCCGTCAGCTTGCCTTCAGACGATGTCGATAGATATCCATTGCAAGCAGGATCAGCCCTATCAGATTGCCCTTTATATGGTAGATTGGGAAAAAGAAGGTAGGCGATCTGCCATTGAAGTTTTCGACTTGAATAATAAAGCCTTGCTGATGCCTGTAAAACAGGTCAGAAATTACCAGAATGGAAAATATGTTCTGATAAATGTTGACCGTAGCGTCAGGATTCGGATTAATCATGTTCGTGGAAGTAATGCATCCCTTTCTGCTTTGTTTATTGATTAATAAAATGAAAAAGAAAAGATCGTTACTCAAATGTAAAAATTATTAACTATTGGTAAGAAAAAAATGAGATGGATGATTTGCATTTTGCAACAATATTGGTTATAGCATGTGTAGCAAAAAAGTATATGTTTCTGACAATTCTCTTGAATCCGGCTTTGTTACCATACCCGATTCTATTCAGACCAGTGTTTACTGGCATTGGATTTCCGACAATATCTCAAAAGAAGGGGTTATCGCCGATCTTCATGCGCTGAAAACAGCGACTGAACTGAACATCGAAATCGAGATTTTTAACTCACCGGGATGGAGCATTTTCATACGCCATTGTGCATAAATCTGATCCTAAAAATAAAGAAGAGTTTGAATTTTTTGGCAACCGAATTGATGTAAAAAGTCTGAAGGTATATCCGATGGAATCAATCTGGACAAGTGCAAAATCCAATTAAAGTTTAGGCCGATGTGTTCGCTTCTTTATCGGAAATTAAAATTGAATCATTTATAATTACATAAAATAATTCATTTTATGTAATTTATTATCTGATTAATAAATTATTAATTAATATGTCCACTTTTCGGAGTGGACTCAAGCATTGATTACTAATACCCGTTGGTTGAATTAATTTGGAAAATGATCAAAATTAATTACAGATTTGAGATAATAGAAAAATATGCTAACTGTTTGATAATCTGAAAATATAAAAAGAATTCAATCAACGGGTTACCAATTTGCTTATATATAATAGTTAATTTCAATAAGCTTATTGTGGATCAGTCGGAAAAGCTGGAAAGTAAAAATATGAGATAAAGAAATACGACGAACTGAAATGAAAAAAATCACAGTTTGTTCAGGATAACAACTTGCAAGTTGTGGTTGATTTTTTAATGATCTCCATAATAGGGAATGACAAAAGCACAAAATAATCAGATCAAAGAATAAATCTTTAGCTTTTGTCCGAATAGAAAGGAGAATATAAGGAAGATATGAGTCTGGTATGACTGATCCATAAGGGCATATTAAAAGAAATTTAACCTATGTTTGAACTAGGATTGATATAGGTTTGACCGGGATACTAGATACCGGATAGACCTACATGTAATTTATTTCAAATCTTTTTTTACACACCTTCGTGTTTATCTCTTATCTTTTTTATCTTCCGCTATTATTTAAATATTGGTTACAAAATGTTCCGTTTATCGACAAACCATCAATGAGCGTTGTTTAACTGAAATAACGTATAAATTTAGACATTGGCCGAATCGCGTAGCTAGTATTAAATTTAATAATTTCGGCAAAAATAGAAAGACTCCTTCACCCTGGAAAGAAAAAATCGAATTGCTGGAAAATGGTGAGTGAAGTAAATAGAGAAAGTACGTGAAGTCTTTTCATTATGGTAAAATGATTATCGTGTTATGGAGGGAAGCTCCCCTTAACTTTTTAGATTGATCCTTAAAAGTTTCTTTATTAAGTAGTTTCGCAAAATCCTACTAATTGTTTGCGTGTAGCACTAAGAAGAAAATCAGAATATATTTATGACTTGCATTAAGTAAATTATATATTTGCATTAGATAAGGTATCTATTTTGTTCTTTATCTTTTCCTTACTTAGTCAAAGAATGAAGAATATCTCGGAGGAGAAATATATTGAAGCATTAAGCAGGGGCGATACTAAAACTTTTGAATTGCTCTTTCTGTATTACCAACCTAAACTTATTTATTTCCTTAATGGATTTATCAAAGATGAGGAGGTGGCTCGTGATATGGCACAAGATATATTTCTCAGTGTATGGAATAATCATGAAAAATTTTCTCAGATAAACTCTTTCAAGGCCTATCTCTTCAGAATGGGGAGAAATGCTATATGTAATTTCTATGACCATTCACTGGTCAATGAAAAATTTGAAATAGAACAACTTTCTCGCCCAATAGAAACAAATAGTGTTGAAGAAGGACTTTTTGCAAGAGAACTACAAGTCTTAATAGAAATTACGGTCAGTAAAATGCCTCCACAACGTAAGTCAATCTATCAAATGAGTAGAGTAGATGGGTTAAGTAATGATGAGATTGCAGAACGATTGGGAATCAATAAACGAACTGTAGAAAATCATCTAACTATGGCGCTTTCAGATATTCGTAAAGTAGTTAAAATGAGCCTTATATTATTTTTTTAAAATAAGTTGATTTTAGACTGTGTGTTAGAAGCTGTTTTGCTTACTTATATGAAAAGCCATAATAGTGAAAGTAAAGATACAGAATCTCATTCGAATATTTTTTGAAAATAGATTTTCGAAAAATATCCAATTATCCTTTCGCTATTGGTTTCGATTAGAAGATAATCAATTAGAGAAAGATGAGGCCATGCAGGAGCTATGGGACAGAAGCCATTCTGTTATAACTGCTCAAACGTGGGATGATTTAGAACAAATACGGGGACTTATTTCAGAGACCAGCGCAAAGAATCATTTGCGTATAATGTATCGTCAGGTAGTCAAATATGCAGCTGTAGTGTTACTCCTTATACTTACATCAGTTACTACCTATTATTTTTCCGAACGGACCCAAATAGTTCCATCACCAAAATTTTTAGAATTTTTTGTTCCTTATGGTGAACGTCAAAAAGTGAAGCTTGCCGATGGCTCTACGGTGTGGGTAAATGCCGGATCCGTATTGATTTATCCTGAAAAGTTTACAGCTGGAACACGAACCGTTTACTTGAGCGGTGAAGCTAACTTTAACGTAACCAAGAATCCAAATCAACCCTTTATTGTAAGAACAAAGCATATAGGTGTAAGGGCATTGGGAACCGCCTTCGACGTACAATCTTATCCAAATACTACTTTTACGAAAGCAACACTCGAAGAGGGAAGTGTCCTTGTTAAAATTAATCAAAAGGCGACCTTTTCTATTATTTTAAAGCCCAATGAACAACTGATCTATAGACATCAATCACAAAAAATTTCGGTTGCAACCGTTGATGCAAAAAAGATGGATTCTTGGAAAAATGGTTACTTGGTATTTCAGAATGCCACATTTGAAGAGATCATTGCTACATTAGAAAGAAAATATAATGTTCAGATTAACTATAATGCTAATAAATATAATGGCCGATCATACTACATAAAATTCAACCCGAATGAGTCGATTGATCAAGCATTAAGGGTCTTGAGTCAATTGATATACGGATTAACCTTTAAAATAAATAATGCAACCGTATTTATTAACTAAACAATAGGAGAGTACATCATGAAAAAAAGAAACCGGGAAGTTGAGTTACCACACACGTCTTCCCGGGTTTTGAAATCGTAAAAATACCATCTGAAAAAGAATAGTTTATCTAAACTTTTATTTTAACAAACAGTATCTTAATTAAAAAAAACATACAAAGATATGAAATATTTTACTAATTTAATAAATGTGAAAAGAGTCTTAGCCTTTTCGTATTTATTGATCATTTTCTTCTTATTCGGTTTTACTTCGATAGCGGATGCTCAAAACCAAAAAGTACAACTTTCGGGGAATAATATTACTTTGCGAGAGGCTTTTGCTCAGATAGAAAAACAAACCAATTTCTCAATCGATTACGATGCCAAAACAATTAATGTTAATAAAATAGTCACTTCTCTTCCAAAAAGGACAATGCTTAATGTAGTAATGACACAATTACTTCAAGAAACAAATTGTACTTTTATTATTAGTGGTACGCATATAATTATTTCTGTACAAGCACAAAAGTTACAATCAAAAGCAAAACACTTTTCAGGTACAGTTACAGATGCAACTACCGGTGAAACATTACCTGGGGTAATCATTATGATACAAGGTACGACAAAAGGTACCCAAACCGGAACCGATGGTAGATACACACTTGATACTCCAAGTACAGACCCAGTATTTATTTTTTCATTTGTAGGTTATATAACTGAAAAAGTTCCTGTGTCCGGGCGATCGGTTATTGACGTAAAATTAAAAACTGATGTAAAAAGATTGGATGAAGTGATTGTGATCGGATATGGAACCAAAACAAAAGGAGCTGTAACCGGAGCCATTTCAACTGTGAAAAATGAAATTTTCGAAAACAGACCCCAAAATAATAGCTTAGATGCGTTACAAGGCACAATCCCGGGTGTTACGATTACTAAAGGAAGTGGTCGCCCTGGTAATGAAGGTTATTCTTTACAGATTCGAGGTTATTCATCAATTAACGGAAATCAACCATTGGTTATGATTGACGGAGTTCCCGGAGACTTAAGTACTATTAATCCTAATGACATTGCCGATATTTCTGTTTTGAAAGATGCTTCAGCTGCTATTTATGGAGCTCGTGCAGCAGATGGTGTTACATTGGTTACTACCAAAAAAGGAAAAAAGGGAAAGCCAACGATATCGTATTCTGCAAATTATGGCATTAAAACTCCTCAGTTTTTGAAGAAAATAACAAGCACACTTCACTTTGCCGAGATGTTGAATGAAGGTTTACTAAATATTGGTAAACCTGGCTTTTCAGAAAGTGTCTTTGACAAAATAAGAGCAAATGCAGCACCTGAGATTAATGGTGGCTGGAATTATGGAGTTACAGATTATCCTGGATTTTTTGGAAATACCGAGTGGAATGATGTTATATATGGAGATGCTACTCAACAATCACACAACCTTTCCATCTCAGGTGGGGGCGAAAACAATACTTATTTGATTTCGATTGGGTATAATAATAATAATGGTGTCTTTAATTATGGTCAAGACAAGTCTGATAGGTATAACTTAAGACTGAATTATGATTTTAAAATATTGGATCGCTTAAATATTGAAACGCGGACCAGCTTTGAAAACCAAGTAACCAAAGAACCAAGTATGTTAGATAATGCTTTGCAGAATACACAATGTGAGTTTCCTTATATACCTGTTTATAACTCTGTTGGGCAATTTTACGGATATCAAGGTTATCAGAATCCGGCCCAATATTTAACTGAGGGCGGAACACGAAAATTAATTTCTTCCCGGTTGAATACTAGTTTTAAAGGGGATTATGAGATTTTTAAAGGCTTAAAGCTTGTTGGTCAGGCAGCGATAAAAATGGATTATTATAATGATAATGCTAATTATCGAACCATTACGCGATGGAACTGGACCGGAGGTGTTCAAGATATACGGAACACTCCGAATTCTGCATATTATACAAACAGCAGAAATCTAAACAAAATGTACACAGGTTATCTGGATTATAACAAGTCATTTGGCCAAGATCATAAAATAAGCTTGATGGTCGGAGGATCACATGAAGAAAATGATTATGAAGGCCAAACGACATGGGGATATAACTTTAAAAGCAATGATATTTTCACGCTTAATCTTGCTGATCGTACTAAAACTGCTTTTGCAAATTTTACTGGAAGTCTGACCAATTGGGCTTTGAGTTCCTATTTCTCCCGGGCTAGTTATTCTTTTAAAAATAAAGCTTTTCTGGATATAACTACTCGTGCAGACGGTAGTTCTAAATTCTCGCCTGGAAAACGTTGGAGTGCAGTGTTTCCCTCAGTGGCATTGGCCTACAATATATCAGAGGAGAATTTTATAAAATCTCTTAATATTTTTGATATGCTTAAAATCCGAGGTTCCTGGGGCAAGATGGGAAATCAGGAAATAGGAACTTTAGGTCTCTATGATTATATGCAATTAATTTCGATTAACGGTAATTATCCATTAGGTATTCCTAATGCTGGACAGACCGGCGCTATTCCAACCATCGCTTCAGCAAATAGAACTTGGGAAACTATTGAAAATAAGAATATTGGACTTGATGTCTCAATGCTTGATTCCAAATTGTCATATTCTTTTGATTACTTTAATAAGGCGAATAATGATATGTTGGTTAATGTAGCAGTACCTGCAACTTTTGGCGGAACTCCTCCGTCTCAGAACCAAGGCAAATTGGTGACCAAAGGATTTGAAACATCTTTAACATGGAAGGATCATATTAATGACTTCAAATACAGTATTTCTATTCAGTTAAGTGACAACAAAAACAAATTGGTAGAGCTGAAGAACAGTGATAATTATTATGAAGGATTAAATACGGTTCGTAAAGGTTATTCCATGTATTCGTATTTTGGATATGTATATGAAGGAATTATTAAAACACAGGATCAGCTGACCGAATACAAAAAGTTGATAGGTGTTCCTGTTGGTATTCAAATTGGCGATGTGATGTATAAAGATGTGGATGGCGATGGTAAAATTACGGCTTACGGAGATAAAACAAAGGGTCTTTCTGGGGATATGGTTTATTTAGGTAATGTTTTACCTCGATATACTTATTCTACAAATATAAATCTTTCGTATAAAGGATTTGATTTACAACTATTTCTTCAAGGAGTAGGGCAGAGAAAGGTTATGTATACCGATTTTATTAGTATCCCTATTTATTGGAATTGGTGGCCATCGCTTGATTATTATTATGGAAAAACATGGACTGCTCAAAATCCAAATGCTAAATACCCAAGGATAATTCCGGGCGGAGTAGGTTCTGATGAAATAAGAGACTGGAATTGGAGAACTTCTTCGATGCGAATGGTAAATGCAGCCTATTTAAGGGTGAAAGTGATTACATTGGGATATAATCTTCCGTCTTCATTTTGTAAAAGAATCCAGATGCAAAGTGCTCGAATTTATGTAAGCGGACAAGATTTATTTACATTCTCGAAAGGAACATTGGGTGGAAGTTTTGACCCGGAAGACGGAAATCGTAATGAATCGACTTATCCTTTTAATAAGGTTTTTTCAGTGGGTTTGGATGTTAAATTTTAAATGAAAATTATCATGAAATATCGATATTTAACTATATTATTTTTGATAGTAATACTTTGGACAGGTTGTACCAAAAAACTTGATCTTGTTTCTCAAGACACTTTATCTGATGGTACGTTTTGGAAAACTGCGGATGATTTTAAATCGGCCACTAATGACCTGTATAATGGGCTGGAGAGATTTGGATTTGAAGATACACAATCGGATATTGCTTTTAATGATCCAAATTCTGTAAGTAACGGAACTTATCAGACTTCTGAAACTTCTTCTTTGTGGACCAATTCGTATGTTTACATAAGGAGAGCTAACACTATATTGGAAAAAGGAAGTTCTTTCACCGATTCTAGAATAAAACGTTATTTAGCTGAGGCAAAATTTTTTCGAGCCTATAATTACTGGAAAATGCTTCGGGTATATGGCGGGGTTCCCTTAATTCAAAAAGTATCGGATGTGAATGATCCTGAATTATACAAATCGCGCTCAAGCAGGACAGAAACCGTTGATTTTATTTTGGCTGATCTCGCTGATGTAGCAAAAAACTTGCCAACTCAAAAAGAATTATCGAATATTGAAATAGGTCGAGTAACCAAGGGGGCGGCTTTAGCAATGGCGGCAAGGGTGGCTTTATTTGAAGGGACTTGGGAAAAGTTCAGGAATGAGGCAAATGCAAATAAATATCTTGATCTTGCTGCATCATCTGCACTGGAAGTGATGAATAGCGCTCAATATTCTTTATTTAATGCGAAAGGTGATCAAAGTTATCGTTATTTGTTTATTGAAGCTGGTGATGATTCTCCGGAATGCATTTTGGATCGTAGATATGAGCGAAATGTACTTGGTCACGATATGCCATACGAATATAATGGGACTGGCTATAATCCGACAAAAAAACTAGCTGATATGTATTTGGATAGGAATGGACTTCCGATAACAAACCAGTCATCTGTTTTTCATGGATACAATACATTTACATCTGAATATTTGGATCGTGATCCGCGAATGACAATGACAATGATTATTCCGGGGACATTAACGAATAGGGTTTTTTATTCGGTTACTAAAGTGGAAAATTGGCCGAATAGCCCACAAAGAAAAGATGGTACTGGTTATATCCTGTATAAATATATGTCAGAAGATGCAGCAGCAAATAATTCAGGAATGAATGGAGATGCCAGTTTATTTGATTATGATAGACATTTGATTCGTTATGCTGAGGTTTTACTCATCTATGCTGAAGCCAAATATGAAAGAAATGGAAACATTTCAGATGAAGATCTCAATAAATCAATAAATTTATTGAGAGATCGGGTCAATATGCCACATTTAACAAACGCTTTTGTCTCTACAAATAGTTTGAACATGAGGGAAGAAATTAGACGTGAAAGAACAATCGAATTGGCGCTTGAAGGATTCAGATATGACGATTTACGTCGGTGGAAGATCGCAGAAACAGAAATGTCTCAAGATGTGAAAGGAATTAAAATCAAGGGTACGGATTGGGAACATAGGGCTCCATATAGTGGAGATAGTTATCAAAAAAGGGCGGATGAAAATGGATTTATAACCGTTGAAACTCAAAGGACCTTTAATCCTAATAAGCACTATTGGCAGCCGTTACCAACGAAAGAAGTTGCTTTCTATTTAGAAAACGGGTATAAATTGGAACAAAATCCAGGTTGGTAATAATTTTGTAGGAAAATAGGCAGGTGATTCATTATTACCTGCCTATTTAAGATAGAAAATAATATGGAAATAAGACAATGATATGAATACTATTTTTTCTTTAAATGTGAATTTGTGAGAAAAACTTTTTTGAAAGCTATTCATTTTACGAAAGGAAAAAAAGAATATTATTATAAATTGATTATTGAAGAGAAATGCCTCAAATAGAGCTAATGATAAATCAAAGTTACGATGAATAGGAATTTATTTATTTTTATGTTGCTTAGCACATTCTTGTTAAGTTCATTTACCAGTACCGCTAAATATCCAGGAAATCCAGAAAAAGAGCATCCTAAAATAGTAAACATTATCAATTTCATTCGTTTACTCGAACCAAGGGATGCTAAAGTCACAAAAGAAGTGCTTTACGAAACAGTTGTTCAGCAAGTTAAAATGATAGAAAAATACAAACTGAGGGGCACTTTTTTATTACAGTATGATGCCTTGCTTGATCCACGCTATCAGCAACTATTAAAAAGTCTTCCCGACAGCTCGTTTGAAATTGGCGCATGGTGGGAAATCCCCCAACCACTAGTGGAGAATGCCGGACTGAAATGGCGGGGACGCTATTCATGGGATTGGCATGCTGATGTTGGCTTTGCTACAGGATATACACCCGAAGAACGTGAGAAACTGACGGATGTATATATGAATGATTTTAAAAAGATATTCGGTCACTATCCCAAGTCGGTTGGCTCATGGTTTATTGATGCACACACATTGAACTATATGTATCAGAAATATGGAATTGTTGCTTCCTGCAATTGCAAGGATCAGATAGGTACTGATGGATATACGATGTGGGGCGGATATTGGAATCAGGCATATTATCCCAGTGTGAAAAATGCATATATGCCGGCTCAAAATGAAAAGAATCAGATCCCTGTTCCTATTTTCAGAATGTTGGGAAGTGATCCTATTCGTCAATATGATAATGGTCTGGGAACTAACGGACAGGGAGTTGTTACCCTTGAACCGGTCTATAAATATGGAGGAGGTGATTCTACGTGGGTTCACTGGTATTTCAAGGAGTTTATTGAGGGAAAATGTATGGAATATGCTTATGTTCAGGCTGGACAGGAAAATTCGTTTACATGGGATGCAATGGCAAAAGGATTTGAAATACAATTACCCTTGATTGCTAAACTGAGAGATGAACAGAAGGTCAAGGTAGAGACATTAGCAGAATCCGGACAATGGTTTCATGAAAATTATAAGACGACTCCTGCAACTTCTGTTATGGTAAACAATGATCTGAATGGAAGTAACCGTAAAACGGTGTGGTTTAATTGCCGATACTATAGAGCTAATTTATTATGGGAGGATGGCACGTTACGTTTTCGTGATATTCATTTGTTTGATGAGGATCTTCCGTCAGATTATTTGACAAAGAGAGGGACCTCCAGCCAATGCTTTTTTTATACACTTCCTTTTGTCGATGGAAATATTTGGAGTTCACCTGAAAAAATAGCCGGCTTACGGTTTAAGGCTATTGTAAACGGGAAAGAAATATCAATAGAAGGGAAAGATCCGATTGTAAGCGACTCCATTCCCGGTAAGTTGCATATATTATGGCCATTGAAGACCATTGAGGGAGCCCTTATTATGGACATAGATGAGAGAGGGATCGAGATGCAAATGAAAGGAAGGAAATCGATTAATTGGTTTCTTGATTTAACCACCGCAGATAATGTAAACTTACCTTTTAAAAAGTATACTCCTTCTCGGATTGATTGTCAGTATAAGGGCTTAGATTATTCTATTACGGCTACGAAGGGTTCATTTTCTAAACCCGGAGATGGGATAGCCTTCAGAATGACCCCGAAGAAGAATACTTTGATGCTTAATTTTTCACAAACTGATTTTACAAAATAGAAAATGAAGAAGATTTTAGTGTTGTTAATTACTTTTTCCGTGTCTGATTGATCCCGAATGTATGAAGAATATAGTAGAAAAGAAACGTCCTGTAAATGTAATATTTACAGGACGTTTTAACACTTCTCTTGTGGAGCTGGCGGGATTCGAACCCGCGTCCAAACAAGTAGCAAAATTGCTTTCTACATGCTTATCTGTCACTTGGTTGTCGAAAACAAGCCGGCAGTCAGCGGACCTACCTGTTTCGTATCCCCTGTTATTTCGCCCTGGCTGCGGGGAGCAGACAAAACTATTCCGACATTTGCGATGTTCTGAATCGAGCCGCCGTCGGTCGAGGCTTCCCGTAGAACAAGTAGCTATTTAATACCTAGATTAAGCAGCTAACTGATAATTGTAATCGTTGCCATTTAAAGGCTGTGAGAATTGGGATTAACGGGCCACTTTCACAACGCCCGGCATGCTTACACTCCCACTCCCTCGCTGTCAAAACCAAACAACCCCAGAGTACTTTGTATAGCATTGCAAAAGTACACATTTTGAATGGCATCTGATCTCTTTTTGTTTATATTTATTGATAGGTGTATGTAGAAACTTTTTTTTGTGCTAACTTTGGACAAGATAGGAATAACGGTCTATAATTATTGGGTATGGATAAAAGTAAAAATAGAGATAGAATTATTGATGTTGCCAGAAAGATATTTGCTTTTTATGGATATAAGAAAGCAACATTAGACGAAATAGCAGCAGCTACCGGAATGGGGAAAAGCTCCATCTATTATTATTTCACCTCTAAAGAGGAGGTCTTTCGTGCGGTTATTGAAACTGAAGCAGAAATTATGAAGAGTAAACTCATAGAAGCCATTTCAAGCGTGACCGATCCTATTGAAAAATTCCGAAAATATGTCACTACCCGTATGGAGGTTATAAACGCCCTTACTAATTACTATCAAACTCTTCATAGTGACTATTTGCTTAAGCTGGATTTTGTGAAGAAAATGCGGAAAAATTATGATAAGCAAGAGATCATTCTTTTGAAAAAATTATTTCAAGAGGGAAAAGATTCCGGACTTTTTAGAATAGATGATGCTGAATTAGCTGCTCTGGCGGTTGCCACTGCACTTATAGGTCTGGAAGCTCCTATGATTGCCGACAAAAATGAAAAGTTGCCTGAGCATAGAACAGAACGCATTTTACACATGCTCAGTTATGGGATTGTGAAACGCTAATGTTATGAGCCGTTTTAAACCATCGCATAACGTTGTATGTCTTCTCCGGTAATGTTTCCGTCGCAAAGAATGATTAATCGCTCTATAACGTTGTGTAATTCACGAATATTTCCTGTCCACTGAATCTGCTGGAGCTTCTGAATCGCCTCATCCTCAAATGCCATAACTGGCTTTCCGCTAATTTGACATATCTGTTCCATAAAGTAGTTGGCCAGAAGTGGAATATCATCAACCCTGTCGGCTAAAGTCGGAACATGGATAGGAATTACATTGAGCCGGTGAAAGAGATCTTCTCTGAAGTTTTTATTTTCTATCTCTTCTTTTAGGTTTTTATTGGTAGCAGCGATGACTCTGACATCAACCGGAATCTCTTTTTCACCTCCTACGCGCATGATTTTGTCTTCCTGAAGCGCTCTTAATACTTTTGCCTGCGCAGATAGACTCATATCACCAATTTCGTCAAGAAAAAGTGTCCCGCCGGTAGCTTGCTCGAAATCTCCTTTTCGTTGTTTGATAGCGGAGGTGAACGAGCCTTTTTCGTGTCCAAATAATACGCTCTCTATTAATTCTGAAGGAATAGCGGCACAGTTTACTTCAACAAAAGGTCCGGTTGAACGGTTACTCTGCTCATGAATCCATCGGGCAACCAATTCTTTGCCCGTCCCATTGTCTCCTGTGATAAGAACACGTGCATCGGTAGGTGCTACACGATCTATCATCTCTTTGATATGTAGGATGGGTTTACTTTCGCCGACCATTTCATATTGTTTACTCACTTTTCGGCGTAGTATCTTTGCTTCGCTTACTAAGCGAGATTTATCCAAAGCATTACGAATAGTGATCAGCAATCTGTTTAGGTCGAGTGGTTTTGCAATATAGTCATAAGCGCCTTTTTTGATCGCTTCTACGGCTGTTTCTATGTTCCCGTGTCCTGATATCATTACAATAGGCGTGTCGCAAATCTTCAATATCTCTTCAAGGACTTCAATGCCATCCATGCGTGGCATTTTTATATCGAGCAAAATAGCATCAAACTGGTCGTTCTTTACATGTTCGAGGGCTTCCATGCCATCAGCCGCATCTGTGACAATATATTTTTCATATTCGAGTATCTCTTTTAGGGTGTTTCTGATAGCTCTTTCATCGTCAACAACTAGTATTTTTGCCATAACTAATCAAGTATATTATACTTTCAAATTTACAATTTTTATACCAAATGCAAAAGGAACCGTAGCGAAACGATTCCTTTTTTAATTATTTTTAAGATAAGGGGTTGATTATCCTTTATATCTGATCCATTTCCATATCTCTTTATAGTTGACTTTTTTACCATACATCAGTATACCTGTACGGTAGACTTTTGCTGCAATCCATGTAGTGAATATGAAACCAGCAACCAATAATGTTATGGAGAGCGCAATTTGCGCCCAAGGAACATTAAAAGGTAATCTGATCATCATAATAACAGGCGATGTAAATGGAATGATGGAAAGCCAAAAAGCGAGTGGTCCGTCTGGATTCTGCATAATAGCCTGTGCTGCAACAATTGAAATAATGAGTGGAGCTGAAATAGGAAGTACGAATTGTTGGGTATCGGTTTCATTATCTACGGATGCTCCGATGGCTGCAAATAGACCGGCGTAAAGAAGATATCCTCCAATGAAGTAAAAGATAAACATTGAGATTTCAAGTGGATAATTAATATTCTTTAATCCGTCCAGAAAATCATTTTCAACTTGACTACCTGATTCAGCGGATTGGTCATTTGCTGCCTTTATCGAGCCGTTGTTTTGAGACGAAGACTGGCTGATAATCTGTTCGGTACTTGATGTTTTTACTTTATCGGGCACTACGGCTTTAAAGACTCCAACTATACCAAGGGTGAGTACAACCCATAGCAGAAATTGGGTCAATACAACCAATGCAATACCGAGAATCTTGCCCATCATCAGTTCAAAGGGCTTAACGGAAGAGATAATTACTTCAATAATACGGCTTGTCTTCTCTTCTATAACCCCACGCATGACCTGAGTACCATATAAGAAAATAAAGAGATAAATCAGGATAGCACCTACAAAACCTAATCCCATGGCTAATTCTGTAGAGCTTTTTTCTTCTTTGCCACCCTCATTTATTGTCATGGTTATAACATTGACATTTGCTTTAGATGCTTTGATCATCTCTTCGCTAATTCCTTGAGCCGCAAGTTTGGTTCGCTCAATCTCTTTCTCCATGGTGGAGCTGATTGTATTCTTAATGTTTATGTCAGGTTGCTTTTCGGCATAGATGATGGCTTTAGCCGGGAGGTTGAGCTCTGATTTCGGAATATAAACCAAGGCATAAAAGCTACCTTTGCTTACACTGTCTTTACCGGCTATGAGCGTTCCATTGAAGGCCTTATAGGTAATACCGTTATCATTTTTAAACTTACCCTGAAACCAACCCGTTTCATCGAGAACCTGAATTTCGCGTTTTGTATTGGCAACCAAACCTATAACAACAGGAACAATAAACATTGCTGCCATCAATATTGGGCCAAGAAAGGTCATGATAATAAACGATTTTTTCTTTACTCTTGAAAGATATTCGCGTTGTATGATGAGACTAATTTTGTTCATGGCTAATTATTCTGTAAGGTTTTCAGATACTTCTTCGGGTTTTTCCTGGACTTTTTCAATGAAGATGTCGTTCATTGATGGTAGAACCTCTTTGAAAGCGATAACATCTAGATGTGGTATAACACTTTGCAATAATGTGTTGGGCTTTTCTTCAAGGGGAAGTTTAATCTTAACGGTTCTGCTTTTCTCGCCATCTACCTGAGATAAGATTTTGAAATCTACAGGAAGTATGGTGTTTAAATCTCCGGAAAATCCCGTATAACTTAGTTCATAACTGTTTGATCGATAAGTCTTTTTAATGTCGGATACACGTCCTTCCAATATTTTCTTCGATTTATTGATAAGTGCGATATCGTCACATAACTCTTCAACAGATGCCATATTATGCGTCGAAAAGATAACGGTAGCTCCATTTTTACGTAATTCAAGTATTTCATCACGGAGCAATGTAGCGTTGATGGGATCGAAGCCACTAAATGGCTCATCAAAAATCAGAAGCTTAGGTTGATGGATAATGGTTACGATGAATTGAACCTTTTGTTGCATTCCTTTGGAAAGCTCTTCGACTTTTTTGTCCCACCAAAATTGAATTTCAAATTTATTGAACAAGGCTTTGAGTCGTTTTTGAGCCTCGTGTGCAGGTACTCCTTTTAGCTGGGCCAGATACATGGCTTGTTCTCCAACAGCCATTTTTTTGTATAAGCCGCGTTCTTCCGGAAGATATCCAATCATTGCAGAATGTTTCGGCTGAAGTTTTTCTCCCTGAATAAAGAGTTCTCCATGATCGGGGGCTGTAATCTGATTGATGATTCTGATAAGTGAAGTTTTTCCGGCGCCATTTGGTCCTAACAGACCATAAATACTATTTTCCGGAACATTGATGCTAACCATGTCTAGTGCTGTAAAATCAGCAAAGCGCTTGGTAACGTCTTTGGCAACAAATAGGTCCATATACTTTTCGGTTGATTTGAAGAAAAGACTTATAAATTTATTACAAATTAAACGTATTTGCGAATTTAGAGAATTTAGGATTAATGTAGACGATAATTTGTTGAACTGTTAAAAATAGAAGATGAATGCTTGAAAATAGAGTTCGAAATGGATTATTAGAAAGAGACAAACACCGTCACCGGTAAATAAAAAGCAAAACGGGGATGAGCGTAGAATTATGCTCATCCCCGTGATTATATATAGACTCCGTAAAGGAGAAAATAGGTACTATTGAAAATACTCTTTCATTCTGTCGAAGAACCCTCTGTCTTTACTACTTGGGTTTGGCTTAAAGTTTTCAGAATGCAATAGTCCTTCGAGCATCTCTTTTTCGCTTTTTGAGAGTGTACGTGGAACCCAAACCGATATACTGACCAGAAGGTCACCTCTGCCATATCTATTGAGTGTGGGAAGACCTTTGTTTTTTAAACGAAGAATTTTGCCACTTTGCGTACCTGCTTCAATTTTTATTTTAGCTTTACCTTCAAGCGTGGGAACTTCAATAGAAGTACCTAAAGCTGCTTCAGGAAAACTTAAGTAGAGCTCGTAAATCAGGTTTTCTCCGTCTCTTTGAAGATGTGGATGCTTTTCTTCTTCGATGACAACAATTAGGTCGCCGTTTATTCCACCACGGGCTGCTGCATTTCCTTTTCCACTGACTGATAATTGCATTCCCTCAGAAACTCCGGCCGGGATATTAAGAGTAATGATTTCTTCGCCTTTTATAACGCCATTTCCAAAGCAGGTAGTACATTTATCAGTTATTACTTTTCCCTCACCACCACATGTAGGGCAGGTAGATGCTGTTTGCATCTGCCCGAGAAAGGTATTGGTAACTCGCGTTACTTGTCCTGTGCCGTGGCAGGTTGAACAGGTATGAAAAGCGGTTCCGTTTTTAGCCCCCGTCCCATTACACTTGGGACAATATATATATTTTGTTACTTTTATTCTCTTTTCAACGCCGGATAGAATATCTTCGAGGCTGAGTTTTACTTTTACTCTAAGATTTGAACCTTTATTTACCGTTTTATGACGACCTCCTTGTCCTCCTCCAAAGCCACCAAAGCCTCCAAAAGCGCTTCCGAAGATGTCTCCAAACTGACTGAAAATGTCATCCATATTCATCTCCTGAAATCCACTTCCTCCACCACGTAAACCATCAACACCAAACCTGTCATATTTGGCTCGTTTATCGGGATCGCTTAAAACCTCATATGCTTCTGCAGCTTCTTTAAATTTATCTTCGGCTTCTTTATTGTCAGGGTTCTTATCAGGATGATATTTGATAGCCATTTTCCTGTAAGCCTTTTTAATTACATCAGCTGCAGCATCTCGCGAAACACCTAATACTTCGTAATAATCTCTTTTAGTCACTGTATTCCTTTCATTATCGTTAAACTAAAGATCGGGTTTAACTACCGACTACCACTTTTGCAAAACGGATCACCTTTCCTTGTAAGGTATACCCCTTTTCAATTACATCAACTATTTTATCTTTTAATTCAGGAGTTGGTGCTGGTATTCTGGTTATAGCTTCATGAAAATCGGTATTTAGCGGTAATCCCATTGCTTGAATTTCTTCGAGTCCTTTCTGCAAAAGAATATTTCGTAACTTATTGTAGATGAGTTGTACTCCTTCTGTATGGATTTGTATAGTCTTAGCGCTTTCATACGACTTTAGCGCTCTTTCGAGATCGTCGATGACAGGTAAGAGTGTTTTAATAATCTCTTCCGATGCCGTTTTGCTTAATTCTATACGTTCTTTTAATGTACGTTTTCTGTAATTATCAAATTCAGAATAGATTCTGAGGTATTTATCATTTAACTCATCAATTTTCTTTTGTAATGAGGTGTCATCTGATGGAACCGTATCTGCACTATTGTCAGTTTGACCTGCATTTGCAGCAGTATCAGGATTAGACTCCGGGGTTTCATTTTCGATAGTTTGTTTAGCCGATTGGGCTGATTCTTCTTTCGAAATCACACCAGGCTCTTCCTTTTCCATTTGGTTTATTGTTGAATTTTCTTCTTCTCCATCAACAACTTCCTTCATATTATCGTCCATATTCTCTGTCATCTGAGCCTTTTTTTCTTTTTCTTTTTCTGCTTGCGCTGATTTATTACGGATCATGCATTAATATTTTTGAAAAATGTCTTAAAATACTTATCTGGCGGTTACCAGACGAAACCGCTAGTGTTAATCAAAGATTTTGCCATTTATATGTAAACAGTCAAAATGACAGAAAATAATTGAGCTAAATTCTTTTTATATTAGCCCCCAGTTTACGGAGCCGTTCATCAATTTGCTGATACCCTCTGTCTATTTGTTCAATGTTATCAATGATACTGGTGCCGTTAGCCGATAGTGCAGCAATGAGAAGTGCAACACCTGCACGAATATCAGGCGAGCTCATTCTAATGCCACGTAGAGGATGTTCATGATTTAAGCCAATGACGGTAGCACGATGCGGATCGCATAAAATAATTCTGGCACCCATGTCGATAAGCTTATCGACAAAAAACAACCTGCTTTCGAACATCTTTTGATGAATAAGCACACTGCCGTTTGCTTGAATGGCAGTTACAAGGGCAATACTGATTAGGTCGGGGGTGAAACCAGGCCATGGCGCGTCGGCAATAGTCATTATTGATCCATCCATGAATTTCTCAGCTTCATAGTGCTCGTGTACCGGAATATAAATGTCATCGTTACGATGTTCTACTGTGATCCCTAATCGTCTGAATACTTCAGGGATTATTCCAAGCATTTTATAATTTACATTCCGGATGGTGATTTCGGATTTCGTCATTGCGGCCAGACCTATAAATGATCCGACTTCTATCATATCGGGCAGTAGGGTATGGGTACACCCGTTTAAGCTTGATACTCCTTCAATGGTTAATAGATTTGAGCCTACACCACTTATTTTTGCCCCCATGTTGTTCAGCATGTTGCAAAGTTGATGAATATAGGGCTCGCAGGCCGCATTAAAGATGGTTGTGACTCCCTGTGCCAAAACTGCAGCCATTACAATATTAGCGGTTCCGGTAACCGATGCCTCATCGAGAAGCATATACGCTCCTTTTAAAACTGAAGCTTCAACCCGGTAAGATTGGTTCTCAATATCGAATTCAATGTGGGCACCCAATTTCTTTAGTCCGATAAAATGGGTATCCAATCTTCGTCTCCCAATTTTATCACCACCCGGTTGAGGAATATATCCTGTTCCAAAACGGGCGAGTAAGGGGCCGATAAGCATGATTGATCCTCTTAAGCTGGTAGCTTTGGTACGAAAACTGTCACTTTTAAAATATTCAAGATCAATGGATTCAGCCTTAAAAGAGTAAGTGTCGGACGCTAATTTTTCAATGTCTACCCCAAGTTCTTTAAGAAGTTCTATCAATTTATTAACATCACTGATATCAGGGATGTTTTTAATAATGATTTTTTGAGAAGTGAGTAGAACAGCTGAGATTACCTCCAGGGCTTCATTTTTTGCTCCCTGTGGAATTATCTCACCTTTTAATGGAGTGCCTCCGACTATCTCGAATGAATTCATGCTGTTATGCCGTGTTTTTCAGATTTATGGTTATGGTCTTCGTCTTCCTTTAAAGTCTCTGCGACCTGAGGGGTTGTTGCCGTCTCTGGGGGAACGATTATTCGAATTGTTTTGTGGACGTCCATTTTGCATCCTCTTTTGTTTATTGGCGGTTACAGGACGATTACGTCCTAAGATCTCGTTGGTATGACTTAATCTGGTATCACCACTTAGCTTAAGAACTCCATTTGATAATAGTTCTAAGTGTTCAGCAATCAATTCATCATTAACAGAATCTCTATTCCAATTGAGATACGATTTTTTAAGGTGATTTGCAATATTCTTTACAAGCTGTTCTCTTTCGGGTCCATCTTCCATTTTGCTAACCTCGGCAATGATTTTATGAATGATCTTACCGTAGGGGCGAAGTGCAATCTCTTCCTGCGGGTATTCAATACGATCAGGACGGGTATAAAGCGCTTGCGGTAATGGCGGTGGAAACGGTGAATCAACATCGAGTTTGAACTCAGACATAATATATAAGTGATCCCAAAGCTTGTGCTTCAGATCAACCGATTCTCGTGAATCGGGATGCATCTGCGCCATGATATTGATTAACGCATGTGCCATTTTGGTTCGATGATCACGATCGTCTAATAAAACGACATACTCTGTCATTTTCTGTATGTTACGTCCATATTCGGAAATGATCATACTGGGACGTGTTGTGTTATATTCCATGATAAATAATGGTTTCTGGTGGTAATTAATTTTATCAAAACCTGTTTTATGAAGGTCAAAAAAAAATTACCCATTCCGCATAGAAGGCATTTGGGCTCTCTGGTTTTGATTTGTGCAACAAAGATACTATAAATCAGTAAACTATCCTTATCCCCGATATTATTTTTTTTTAATCAAGCCAAAACCCGTATTATTCAATGATTCTGAGTTTCGCATATTGCAACAATAACTGTTTTTGTCCGATCACAGGGAATGAAACCGTCGCTTTTTTATTAGGACCACTACCTTCAATGGTCATGATTTTTCCCTGTCCGAACCTTTGGTGTTCAACTTCCATTCCCACTTGGATTGCCTCGATAGCTGAAGGTTGAAAGTTGGAATTATAACTCTGATTTGGAGAAGGATTGGATGAAAGAGAGGCGGCAGGCCTTAAGGGTTGGCTAGTTCCTATCTTTTTTAAATTACGTCCTGTTGTTTCAGCTTTCGACACAGGATGATTCTGTTGAGGTACCGGTTGATTATAAGCCTGTCGCTCTTGTGTATATCCTGGCTTAGGTTGAATCTTGACGGTCATCTCCAAAAAACGGGGATCGATCTCTTCTACAAAGCGGCTGACCTCGCATAGCGTCAGTGATCCCCAACGATAACGGCTTTCAGCATACGAGAGTGTTGCCCTTTTTTCTGCACGGGTTAGCGCAACATAAAAGAGACGACGTTCCTCTTCCAACTCACTACGTGAACTAAGCGCCATGTGCGAAGGAAAAAGATTTTCTTCTAATCCTACTATATATACGTATGGAAACTCAAGACCTTTAGAAGCGTGAATCGTCATTAAGCTTACTTTATCCGTATCCTTTTCATCATCTTCATCGGCATCGGTGAGTAATGCTACCTCCGACATGAAGTCGGCGAGGGTACGTGTACTTGGTGATTCTTCGAAGGCTAAATCACTATCTTTTTCAGAAAACTCTTTTATTGCGTTGAGCAGTTCTTCCAGATTTTCAAGATGACTAACTCCTTCGGGTGTTTTATCTTCGCTTAGGTCGCGTAAAATTCCGGTTGAGGTTGCGATTTGTTGTGCCAATTCATGTGCATTGCTTATTTCGAGTTGAGCCTTGAAGCTCTTGATCATGATGACGAACTGTTCAATTTTATCGCGGACGCCAGAGGTTATACCTATATCATATGTATTGATGTTTCCGATAAATTCAAAAAGTGTAAGCCCTGATGCCGCAGCACCAACCATTAATCGCTCGATGGTTGTCTTTCCGATACCACGGGCCGGGTAATTGATAATCCTGTTCAGCGCTTCCTGATCGTTTGGATTAATAACGACTCTGAAATAAGCTAATAAGTCTTTAATCTCTTTCCTTTTGTAAAAAGAAAGTCCGCCGAAAATACGGTAGGGAATATTCCTTTTACGTAAAGCCTCTTCCATTGATCTGGACTGGGAGTTGGTACGGTAGAGAATAGCAAAATCGTGATTATGGAGCTGATTATTCATTTTGGTTTCGAAGATGGAATGAGAAACCAAGGCTCCCTCTTCAGTATCAGAATTTGCTTTTAAAACAGGTATCTTTTCCCCCTCTTCATTTTCAGTCCAGACCTCTTTGAATATCTGATCTTTATTTTTAGAGATGATACTGTTGGCCGCATTGACAATATTTTGTGTAGATCGATAGTTCTGTTCAAGTTTAAAAACTTTTGTATCGCTATAGTCGCGTTGAAAGTTCAATATATTTTGAATATTGGCTCCGCGAAAGGCGTAGATACTTTGTGCATCATCTCCAACCACGCAGATGTTTTCATCACGGGCTGCCAGTTTCTTTACTATAAGATATTGAGCAAAATTGGTGTCCTGATACTCGTCGACAAGGATATACTTGAATTTTTGCTGATATTTATAAAGTATATCGGGAAAATCACGCAGAAGAATGTTCATATAATAAAGGAGGTCGTCGAAATCCATTGCGGAATTTTTGAACAACCGGGTTCTATATTTAAGGAATATCTCGCCAACCAAAGGTTTTCCGGCAGTTTTATCTTGCATCTGGATTTCGCTGTTCGTAGCATAATCTTCTGCCGACAGCAGATTGGATTTTGCCGAGGAAATACGATGAAGAACAAAATTGGGGTCGTATACCTTCACATCAAGATTCATCTCTTTTAAAATACTTTTAATGGCGCTTTTGCTATCGTCGGTATCATAAATGGTGAAATTGGATGGATAGCCTAGTAAATGGCCGTCTATTCTAAGAATACGTGCAAATATTGAGTGAAAAGTACCCATCCAAACATTACGGGCATCAGAACCTACGAGCTTGGAAATACGCTCTTTCATCTCTTTTGCGGCTTTGTTTGTAAAGGTAAGTGCTAATATATTGAAGGGATCAACTCCTTTTTGAAGTAAATAGGCAATGCGAAAGGTGAGTACGCGGGTTTTACCGGAACCAGCTCCTGCAATAACCATCACCGGCCCCTTGATTTGTTTAACAGCTTCGCGCTGAGCATCATTTAATGATTCAAGAATTTCTTTCACTATATTCCTTTAAATTTCGGTTGCAAAGTTACCACTTATTTTATCTGCAAAAAAATCAGTAAGGCGACAGTGTGTGAGAATTTAGAGACCACATTCCAACTCTTATATACATCACACTGAAAACCAACCGATGTAGAGGACCTTATCCTAATCTAAGCCTAATGTAATTCTAATGTGACTCTAATTTCCTTCTACCATGTATTAGAGGTCGATTAGAATAAGAATAGGATAACAAAAAATTGGGTCTTGGGATAGAAGCGAATTATATCTTCATGTTTGAATGAATATCTGGAAGTGATAGAGCGTGGCATATATCGTCTTGCCGGTTGATTCCATTCATCATTCCGTCTATGGGATTCCATATCAGAGATGATCTTTCGTCTATAAAATTATAAAATACGTTGTTAATAATCTCTCAAAATAAGAAAAAATGAAGTTTTTTTGTGTACGTGTTTGTTTTTCTGAAAAATAGTATTAATTTTGCACCCTCAAAACCCTGAAGCTATCTGATTGAAAAATCGGATTAGTTACCGGAAATATCCGGTAACAGTAAGAGGGAAACCTGACAAAGTTGGACAATTATAGGTTTCTGCCGGTGCAAAGTGTTTTTAAAGTAATTGCATCGATAGTCATAATCTGCCTCTCTAATTCAAAATTCCCCCTTTCTGTAAAACTTAAAAGAGCTTCTGTTTTTGACAGATTATTCTAAGTGCTTGAATATGAAAAAAAATAAATAAGCCCTTGGATGTATCATAAAAATATGTAATTTTGCAGTCCCCAAAAAAAGAGGGGTTTACGAATAAAATTTATCAAAAAATAAATCAGATATGCCTACAATTCAACAATTGGTTCGTAAAGGACGTCAAAAGCTGACAGACAAGAGCAAGTCTCCTGCTTTAGATTCCTGCCCGCAACGAAGAGGCGTGTGTACCCGTGTATACACAACTACTCCAAAGAAGCCAAACTCGGCAATGCGTAAGGTAGCAAGGGTAAGGCTGACCAATGGCAAGGAAGTAAATGCCTATATTCCGGGAGAAGGACACAACCTTCAGGAGCACTCAATCGTAATGATCCGTGGTGGTCGTGTGAAGGACTTACCAGGTGTTCGTTATCATATTATCCGTGGAGCACTTGATACTTCAGGGGTTAGTGGTAGGAACCAGAGAAGATCGAAATACGGTACAAAGCGTCCGAAAGCTAAAAAATAATAAGAAGTTAATAGTTAAGCTTTAACGAAATGAGAAAAGCAAAACCAAAAATAAGAATTATTCTCCCCGATCCAAGGTTTAACGATGTACTTGTAAGTAAGTTCGTTAACAACTTGATGTATGGTGGTAAGAAAAACATTGCTTATGACATCTTCTATGATGCAATTGACATTATCAATGAAAAGCTGAAAGAAGACGGTGTTGAAATATGGAAAAAAGCGCTAACCAATGTAACACCTAGTGTTGAGGTTCGTAGCCGTCGTATTGGAGGTGCAACTTTCCAGATTCCTTCAGAAATTCGCCCGTCACGTAAAGCGTCGATTGGCATGAAGAACTTAATTAACTATGCACGTAAACGTAATGAAAAGACAATGGCTCAAAAGCTGGCATCTGAAATTATGGCTGCATACAAAGAAGAAGGTTCTGCGTTCAAAAAGAAGGAAGATACTCACAGAATGGCAGAAGCCAACAAGGCCTTCTCACATTTCAGATTCTAATACAGTATCTATTTTAGCAGTAAAATAGCACAAAAAATTTAAAAATCATTATTCTCTCTTTTTCTGGGAATAAAAAATAATAACAATTATCAATGTCGGCAAAACTGAACTTTACAAGAAATATCGGGATTATGGCTCATATCGATGCGGGGAAAACCACAACGACTGAACGCATACTCTATTATACCGGTATTAATTATAAAATAGGCGAGGTTCACGAAGGAGCCGCCACTATGGACTGGATGGTTCAGGAGCAAGAGCGGGGTATTACAATTACCTCTGCTGCTACAACTGTATTTTGGACTTATGAAGGGGACAAATACAAATACAATATTATCGATACTCCGGGTCACGTTGACTTTACTGTTGAGGTAGAGCGTTCATTACGTGTTCTTGATGGATCTATCGCTTTATTTTGCGCTGTAGGTGGTGTTGAACCTCAAAGCGAAACTGTTTGGAAACAAGCAGATAGATATTTAGTTCCACGTATCTGTTTTATTAATAAAATGGATCGCGCGGGAGCTGATTTTTTCGATGTACTTGGCCAAATTAAAGAAAAACTTGGCGCTAATCCGGTAGCTTTAGAGTTGCCGATTGGTTCTGAAGAAAACTTTAAAGGTGTGGTCGATCTTATCAAGATGAAAGCATACTATTTCGACGAAGCTTCGAAAGGTATGAAGGTAATTGAGGGAGAGGTTCCAACCGATATGGCAGAAGATGTTGAAATGTATCGTGGAAAATTAATTGAAGCGGTTGCTGAACAAAGTGAAGCTCTTCTTGAGAAATACATGACGGATCCTGAATCTATCACCAAGGAAGAGATGATGGATGCTATTCGTAAGGCAACTATTAAAATGGAAATTTTCCCGGTATTATGCGGAGCTTCATTTAAGAATAAAGGAATTCAATCCTTACTGGATGCTGTTGCAGCTTACCTTCCTAGTCCTAATGATGTTGAAGGCATTACCGGTACTAATCCTGATACGGATAAAGAAGAGTTCCGTAGCGTTGATCCTGATGGTAAATTCTGTGCATTAGCATTTAAGATTGCAACTGACCCGTTTGTAGGTCGAATTGCTTTCTTCCGTGTTTATTCAGGGTCTCTTGAAGCTGGATCTTATGTTCTGAATTCAACTACCGGTAAAAAGGAACGTATTTCTCGTATCATGCAAATGCATGCGAATAAGCAAAATCCACTTGATCGAATTGAAGCCGGTGATATTGGAGCTGCAGTTGGTTTTAAGACAATCAGAACAGGCGATACGCTTTGTGATGAAAAGTTCCCGATTGTTCTTGAATCCATGTCATTCCCTGAACCGGTTATTGCGCTTGCACTAGAACCGAAGACGAAAGATGATGTTGATAAGCTTGATAATGCACTTATTAAGCTTGCTGAAGAGGATCCGACATTTAAGGTACATACAGATCATGACAGTGGCCAAACCATTGTTAGAGGAATGGGTGAGCTTCACCTTGAAATCATTGTTGATCGTTTACGAAGAGAATTTAAAGTAGATGTTAACCAGGGCGCCCCTCAGGTCGCTTATAAAGAAGCAGTGAAATCAACCGTTCATCATCGCGAAGTTTACAAGAAACAGAGTGGTGGTAGGGGTAAATTTGCTGATATCATTTTTGATTTGGGTCCGGCAGAAGAAGGATTCAAAGGCCTACAGTTTGTTAATGAAGTGAAAGGTGGTAACATTCCGAAAGAATTTATTCCATCAGTACAAAAAGGTTTCGAAATGGCTATGTCAAACGGTGTTTTGGCAGGCTTCTCATTAGAAAGCTTAAGAGTGGTACTGAAGGATGGTTCATTTCATCCTGTTGACTCTGATGCACTGTCATTTGAATTGGCTGCCAAACTTGGATTTAGGGAAGCTGGCCGTAAGGCAAAATGTGTTCTTATGGAACCTATTATGAAAGTTGAAGTTTTTGTTCCTGATGATTATGTTGGAGATGTTACAGGCGATTTGAATAAACGTCGTGCACTCGTTGAAGGCATTGAAGCAAAAGTGAAGACACAAATCATAAAGGCAAAAGTTCCCCTTTCCGAAATGTTTGGTTATGTTACTACATTGCGTACGATAACCTCAGGACGTGGTTCGTCAAGTATGGAATTCTCTCATTATTCAGAGGTTCCTACGAGTATAGCTGAAGAGGTGATCAAGAAAGTAAAGGGTTTGTAATTTGAGTAACTATTAAAATAAAAGAACAGTGAGTCAGAGAATTAGAATCAAACTAAAATCGTACGATTTTAATCTGGTTGATAAATCAGCAGAGAAGATCGTGAAGACCGTAAAGTCGACCGGTGCTGTCGTAAACGGGCCGATTCCTTTGCCCACCGATAAGAAGATCTACACAGTATTGAGATCGACTTTCGTTAATAAAAAGTCAAGAGAGCAATTTCAACTTTGTACTTACAAAAGGCTTTTAGACATTTACAGCACCACGTCTAAAACCATTGATGCTTTGATGAAGCTTGAACTTCCAAGCGGAGTTGAGGTTGAGATCAAAGTATAATGAAAGTACAAGTATAGAAAGCTCGTATTATTTTTAATTGACATAAATCGCAAAAGAAAATGTCAGGAATTATTGGAAAAAAAGTAGGAATGACCAGTATTTTCGATGCCTCTGGGAAAAATGTACCATGCACTGTAATCGAAGCTGGTCCGTGTGTAGTGACTCAAATCAAAACCACCGAGAAGGATGGATATGATGCGATTCAAATGGCTTATGGCGAGAAGAAGGAGAAAAATACTTCGGCTGGTTTAAAAGGCCATTTTAAAAAAGCAAACACTACACCAAAACAGTTTGTAGCTGAATTTACTAATTTTGAAGATGACCATGGTCATGTACTAGGAACAACACTTAAATCAGATTTATTCCAAGAGGGTGAATATGTTGATGTTCTGGGTATTTCAAAAGGTAAAGGTTTTCAGGGCGTTGTTACTCGTTACAACTTTCAGGGTGTAGGTGGAACGACTCACGGACAAGCTAACAGATTGAGACACCCCGGTTCTCTTGGAGCATCTTCTTACCCTTCACGTGTATTTAAAGGTATGCGCATGGCTGGCCAAATGGGCGGTAAGAGAATAAAAGTTGCAAACCTTCAAATATTGAAGGTTGTATCTGAGAAAAATCTGATCATAGTTAAAGGTTCTGTTCCAGGTCCAAGTGGTTCATTTTTAATTATTGAAAGATGGAGTTAACAGTATATAATATCAAAGGAGAAAATACGGGCAAGACCGTAACATTGAATGATGAAGTATTTAATGTTACTCCTAATAATCATGCTATTTATCTTGATGTAAAGCTAGTATTTAGCAAACCAACGCCAGGGAACACATGACTCTCTTGAGAAGTCAACTATTTCAGGCAGTACCCGTAAGCTGAAAAAGCAAAAAGGGACTGGTGGCGCTCGTGCAGGAAGTATCAAATCTCCACTTTTGCGAGGAGGTGCCCGCGTATTTGGCCCTCATCCCCGTGATTATCGTTTTAAGCTTAACATTAAATTGAAAAGGCTTGCACGTAAATCAGCGCTCTCAACCAAAGCTCAAGGTAATAACATCGTTATATTAGAGGACTTCAATTTTGAGGCTCCAAAAACAAAAGCGTTTGTTGATTTGCTAAAGAGTTTAAACTTAGCCGATAAAAAAACGATTTTTGTCATTACCGATACAAATAAAAACGTATATTTGTCGTCCCGAAATTTGAGCCAAACTAGGCTTATAAAGGCTTCTAATTTAAATACTTATGACATTATGAATGCCAATAATTTGGTAATTGTTGAGAGCTCTATCAGTGAAATTGAAAAAGCTTTTAGTAATTAATTCATTCACTGTCAGACTAAAACGGTTATAAAAAATGAGCATCGTAATTAAACCGGTTATCACTGAGAAGATGACGGCCATGGGAGAAAAGCTGAACCGCTATGGTTTTATTGTGCAGCGTAAAGCGAATAAGTTGCAGATAAAACAAGCCGTAGAGGAATTGTACGGCGTACAAGTTCAGTGTGTCAATACCATGGTTAATCCAGGAAAGGCCAAAACTCGCTACACCAAGAGCGGATTTATTAGCGGACAAACAAGTGCTATTAAAAAGGCAATTGTAACGTTAAAGGAAGGTGAAACTATTGATTTTTATAGCAATATCTAATTAAATGGCTTTAAAGAAATTCAAACCGACAACATCAAGTCAACGTTTTAAGGTTATAAGCGGATTTGATGAAATTACAACCTCCACTCCGGAAAAAAGCTTGCTTCTACCTATAAAAAGGTCGGGTGGTAGGAATAATGAGGGTAAGATGACCATGCGCTATATGGGTGGTGGTCATAAGAAGATGTATCGTATGATTGACTTTAAACGTGATAAGGAACTTGTTCCGGCAACGGTTAAATCTATTGAATACGATCCTAATCGTACTGCCCGTATCGCTCTGTTGGTTTATGCTGATGGTGAAAAACGCTATATCATCGCACCTAATGGCTTGAAAGTAGGCCAGAAGGTTTCCTCGGGAAAAGGCGTGGCTCCCGAAATTGGTAATACTCTCTATCTGAGTGAAATTCCTTTCGGTACCTTAATTCACAATCTTGAGCTTAAACCAGAACAAGGAGGCAAAATTGTCCGTAGTGCCGGCACATCTGCGCAGCTTATGTCGCGTGATGGTAAATACGCAATTGTAAGAATGCCTTCTGGTGAAACCCGTATGATTTTGCAGACATGCAAAGCTACTATCGGGATCGTTTCGAATGGAGACCATAGTCTTGAAGTATCAGGCAAAGCTGGTCGTTCACGTTGGCTCGGTCGTCGTCCGCGTGTTCGTGGTGTTGTAATGAACCCTGTTGATCACCCAATGGGTGGTGGTGAAGGTAGAAGTTCGGGTGGACATCCGAGATCTCGTAAGGGTATGCCAGCAAAAGGCTACAAGACCAGATCTCGTAAAAAAGACTCTAACCGTCTGATTGTAGAAAGAAGGAAAAAGTAAATCGAATTAAAGCTTTAAACACATGAGTCGTTCACTTAAGAAAGGTCCGTTCGTTCACTATAAGCTCGAGAAAAAAGTACTTGAGGCGGTTGATTCTAAGAAAAAAGTCGTAATTAAGACTTGGTC